>JAXLXM010000009.1:2500-274767 GCA_046327925.1 Binatia bacterium | reverse complement strand
TGCGGAAGTTGGGCTAACTGTACGAACAAGACCGGAACACGCAGAGACACGTTCGGGCGTTGCTTGGGTGTTCCGTCAGCGGGTGCGCCGCCGTCAACTCGGCCGACGGATCCAACCGAGCAAGGCGGCACGCATCGCTTGATGCAGATTGAGGTGCTTGGCACGCGCGGTGCGCTCCAGTTCGTTCCAGAGCGGCGCGGGCAATCGCACCGAGCGGACGACGCTCGTCCGCCGCCGTCCCTTGCCGGGATGGCCGCGTCGGAGCAACACGGCGTCGGTCGCGAGTTGCGGCATTTCCCAAAGTGCCAAGAGGGAGGGACCACCAGGCTCGCCGGCACCGGCGAAGGCGTTACGCCGCACCGGCCCGAAGCGGGAAAAGTCGATCGGACCGTCGAGCGGATCAGTCATTTTCGTAGCGCGTTTTCTCATGCTTGGTGGCCTTTCGTGCGCTGATGATCCGGATGGCATCCGCCGTCACCTCGGCGTGCACGACATACAACAGTCGGTGTCGCCGCGAATACCCGATCAGGATGAAGCGGTCTGCGTGCAGGCTGTCGGGATAGTACGCCCCCAGCGGGTCGCCAAATGCCGAGGCGGCCTCGTCGAACGACACGCCGTGTTTCTTGAGATTTACCGATGCCTTTCTCTGATCCCAGACGAAATGCACGTCAGTAATGTATGACAATAGATTCCGGTCTTCAAGATCGATGATGAACGAAAAGGGGACACAGATCATGGCGCGAAAACCCCGACCGCAGACTCAACTCTCGACTGTGATCTATCGACTATCGAGCGGTCAGTTATCTTCGGATTGGGGTGGTCTGTGGCAACGCCGGATCGTTGGCGAAGTCGGGCCACCCAGTCACCCTGTCCGCCAGGCGGAGGTTGCCCACCGTGCAGCGATTTGGCTATAATAGCTATGTGAAAGAGGCTCAAATATCCGAAGTGAAGAACCAGCTCAGCCGCTATCTCGCCCTGGTGCGCCGGGGTGAAGTCGTGCGCATCCTCGACCGCAACCGGCCGATCGCGCAGATCGTCCCCATCGGTCGCGCAGTAGAAGGCCGGCCCGTCGGCACGGAGGCGCTGGCGGAGATGGAGCGCAAGGGACTCATCCGGCGCGGGACGGGACCGATCGACCGCAACATCCTCGAAGCCGATCCGCCAGGGCAGCCGGCGGGAGTACTGGCCGCCTTGCTGGAGGAACGGGAGGCACGCTGAGGTTCTGGGACTCATCGGCGATCGTTCCGCTGGTGTGTCGCGAGGCGCAGAGCGCGCGCTGCCGTGCGTGGTTACGCGCCGACCCTGTGGTCATCGTGTGGGCCCTCGCCGCCACCGAGGTGGTCTCGGCGTTGGCACGGAAGCGCCGGGACGGCGGGCTCCAGCCGCGCGTGTTGGCGCAAGCGAAGCACCGCCTCCGCCACCTCGAAGCGTCATGGAGTGAGGTCATCCACTACGATGCCGTGCGCGCCAGGGCGCGGCGGTTGCTCGAAACCCATCCGTTGCGCGCCGCCGACGCGCTACACCTCGGCGCCGCCCTGGTGGCTTTCGAAGAACACACGGCAGGCGTAGAGTTCGTGACCTTCGACACCCGCCTGGGCGAGGCAGCCGAGAAGGAAGGCTTTCACATCCTCTGCGCGTGATCGCGCCGCGTGCTGGCGGCTGTTCCGGGGGAGTGATATGGCAGGCGCGATGGGCGACCGAGGAGCGTTTCCGTGACCGCGACGGGCAGCGATCGACATGGCGTTAGCTGTCGTCGGTGCAAACGCCATGAGGGATTCGTTGCTGCGATCGCTGTCGCACTCGCCTTGTCGACAACCACCCTCCTTTTCCAGCCGTCCTCGGCATCCGCACAAGACGAGGAAGAGGCGGAGGCCGCGGATACGCGCAACATCCAACGGCTCGAGAAGGAGTTCACCGACCCCCTGACAACACTGCCGCAGATCTTTCTGCAGGACGCGTACACACCGGCGAACTATGGCACCGAGGCGGCGGCCAACAAGGTGGTGGCGCGGGCGATCATCCCGCGGGTCCCGAGTTTTTCGCTATTTCCCTTCGTCCAACTGATCCGGCCGAGTTTCGTCCTCAATACCGTGCCCACCGGCAAGGGCCACCAGACGCGTACGGAGTTCGGCGACATCCAATTATTCGACGCCTTCATGCTGCCGTGGCCAAGCCCCGAGACCAAACTTCGCATCGGCGTCGGCCCGGTGTTCGTGTTTCCTAGCGCAACCGACAAGGCTGCGGGTCAAGGGGCATGGCAAGTGGGTCCACTACTGGGCGCGCTCTACAAGGGGATCCCGTGGATGCTGGCAGGGGTCTTGATTCAGAACCCGATCTCCTTCGCGTACACATCACCCGACCGTCAGCCCCTGAGCACGTTCATCTTCCAACCGCTCTTGCTCGTCGCCATGCCGGGCGGTTGGTATGTGAAATCCGCCGACGCTTCCTGGACCGTCAGTTGGCGGCACGGCACCCCGACTTCGATACCCGTGAGCTTCGGCGTCGGGCGCGTATGGGTTCGGGAAGGAATGCCGCCGCTCAACTTCTTCGTTACAGGCGAATGGACGGCCTACCGGCAGTTCGCACGCGTGGCGCCGCAAACCACTGTCCGATTCGGTATGACGGTCGCCTTTCCCGGCTGGCGGCCCTGGAGGTAAGTCCATGCAAACCGACCCCGCGCGCGACCTGGCGCGCATCGTCTTTCAGCTGCTGGCCATCGGCATTCTGATCGCCGCCAGCCTGTGGATCCTCAGGCCCTTCCTGTTGGCGCTCGCCTGGGCCACCACGATTACCATCGCCACATGGCCGTTCTTGTTGCATGTACAGGGCTGGATGGGAGGCAGGCGCGCCGTCGCGGTCATGCTACTGACAGGTCTCCTCCTTCTCGTTTTGTTCATCCCGCTCTATTTCGGTGTCACGGCGATCGTGGGAAATGTCGATCGCATCGCCCAGTGGGCCAAATCGCTGACGACGATCAGTGTTCCGGCGCCACCCGCCTGGCTGCAGACGATCCCCTTGGTCGGCACCAACCTCGCCGCGCGCTGGCAGCAGCTAACGAATGCCGCACCGGAGGAGGTAGCCGCGCGGCTGGCACCCATTGCGGGAACCGTCGTCCTCTGGTTCGTGAGCCAGGTGGGGAGTTTGGGCCTGCTCATCTTCGAATTTCTGCTTACGGTCGTCATCGCCGCGATTCTTTATGCCACCGGCGAAACGGCGGCGCGGGGCACGGACCGGTTTGCACGACGGATTGCCGGGCTGCGCGGGACGAAGGTGGTGCAGCTCGCCGCACAGGCGATCCGCGGTGTGGCGATGGGAATCGTCGTGACCGCCCTGGTCCAGGCAGCCTTGAGCGGCCTCGGGTTATGGGTCGCGGGGATACCGTTCGCGGCGATTCTGACCGCGGCGATCTTCATTCTCGCGATCGCGCAGATTGGCGGCGGTCCGGTGTTGCTCGGGGCGGTGATTTGGTACTACGCGCAGAGCGGACCCGCCTGGGGAACCGTGTTCCTCGTGTGGGCCCTCTTCTGCACTACGATCGACAACTTCATCCGCCCCTTGCTGATCAAAGCAGGCGCCGACTTGCCGCTGCTGTTGATCTTCACCGGTGTGATCGGCGGCTTGGTCGCCTTCGGCGTCATCGGGCTCTTCATCGGGCCCGTGGTGCTCGCGGTGGCCTACACCCTGCTGGTCGACTGGGTGGCCGAACTGGATCGCGATGACGCGCAGGGGCCAAGCCTCCCCGTGGTGGAGGAGCCGCGCGTATGAACGCGGCCGACCCGACGCGCAAGCGCGCGTCCTACGCAATTCCGCTACTGATTGCCGGCGCGGTCCTCGGCGCGACGCTGACCGTGTCGCCGGCACTGGCGACGCGCGGCAACGACGAGCCCGAGTCGGATGTCGCGGTCGTGAAGCTCGATGGTCACGCGATGTTCCGCGTCGCCGGCACTTCCGCGCTCCCCGCGGTCGAGCGCGCGGCCCGCATTGCCGCTCGCATCGAGGCACTCGCCCACGACCGTACGTTTCGGACCGCGAGCTTGGAACGGGTCGAGACCGAACTCGGCACGAGCATCCTTGCCGGCGAGCAGACGGTCCTGACGGTGGTCGATGCGGACGCGCGCGTCGAAGGCATCTCCCGGCAACAACTCGCGGCGATCATCCTCGCACGCATCCGCGAGGACATCGCGGCGTATCGCGACGCGCGCCGTCCCGAACGGCTACTGGCGGCAGCGCTCTACTGCTTGGGTGCCACGGCGGCATTGGCCGCGGCCATCGGCCTCGTCATCTGGTTGGTGCGGCGGCTCGACGGCCTGATCGACCACCGTCTTCGGCAGCGCATCCAGACGCTCGAAAGCCAATCGTTTGCGATCGTACGCGCCGAGCGCATCCGCGGCGCATTGGGCGGTTTGGCGCACGGCCTGCGTTCGTTCGCGATCTTCATATTGTCTCTGGTGTACCTCCATTTCGTATTGAGCCAATTCCCGGCAACGCGCCTGCTCGCCGTCAATCTCGCCGATTTGGTCAGCGGCCCCCTGACGACCATGGGGCTCGCCATCGTCGGCACCATCCCCAACCTGATCTTTCTGGTCATCCTCTATTGGATTGTCCGCGTGGTGCTGCGTGTGGTCCACCTGTTTTTCGATGGAGTCGAGCGCGGTTCGATCGCCCTGGCCCGGTTCCAGCCGGAGTGGGCGTCGCCCACCTATAAGCTCGTGCGCCTGGCGCTGGTGGCGTTCGGCTTGATTGTCGCCTATCCCTACATTCCGGGATCGCAATCGGCCGCCTTCAAAGGCGTATCGCTGTTCCTTGGGGTGGTCTTCTCGCTCGGTTCGTCCTCGGCCATATCGAACCTCATCGCCGGATACCTGATGACCTACCGGCGTGCCTTCAGAGTCGGCGATCGCGTGCAAATCGGCGACGTGATCGGCGACGTCATCGAAATGCGCCTGCAAGCGACGTACGTCCGGACCCTCAAGAACGAGGAGGTCACCATCCCGAATTCGCTAATCGTCAACGGCCAGGTCATCAACTACAGCTCTCTCGATCGCACGCACGGCCTGATCGTGCACACGATGGTCGGCATCGGCTACGAAGTGCCCTGGCGCCAGGTCGAGGCGATGTTGCTGCTCGCCGCGGAGCGCACGCCCGGCATATTGAAAGACCGGCGTCCATTCGTCCTCCAACGCTCCCTTGGCGACTTTGCGGTCAACTACGAGCTGAACGCCTACTGCGCGGATGCCCACGCCATGATGCAGCTCTACACGGCACTGCACCGCAACATTCTGGATGTCTTCAACGAGTACGGCGTGCAGATCATGACACCGGCGTACGTCAGTGACACGCCCGAACTGAAGGTGGTGCCGAAGACGCAGTGGTACGCCGCCCCGGCGGTACCGGAGGGCAAAGAATCGGAGCGAGGCTGAACATGAGCGACACCACGCCACAATTCGGTCAAACCGATATCGTGCGCTTCAGCGACGAAGATGCGTCGGTCCGAGTGCTCGAGCGCGCGATCACGGGCCTCTGGGAAGTCGTCAACGAGCTGACGCGCTTTCGCCGCACGACCCGCGAGAACTACCGCGTCACCATCTTCGGCTCGGCGCGCCTCACCCGCGGCACGCCCGCCTATGAGGGCGTGAAGCAGCTCGCCGCGGAGCTGACCGGCATGGGCTGCGACATCGTCACCGGCGGCGGCCCGGGACTCATGCAGGCCGCAAACGAAGGAGCCGCCTGCGTCGATCCGGCGGCCCTCAGCCGCTCGGTCGGTATCCGCATCGAGCTTCCATTCGAACAGGAAGTCAATCCGTTCGTTGGGCAGGCCTATGAACATCGGACGTTCTTCTCGCGCCTGCACCACTTCATGATCGTCTCCGACGCCTTCGTCGTCACACCGGGCGGCATCGGCACGCTGCTCGAGATGGCGCTCGTCTGGCAACTCCTCCAGGTCCGCAAGGTCTACAACGCACCGCTCGTGCTAGTCGGCAAGATGTGGGCCGAACTCATCGACTGGAGCCGTCGCGCCATGCTACAGGAGGGCCGCGAGCTGGCCAGTCCCGTCGACTTCGCGATCCCACACTGCGTGACCACGATAGAAGAAGCGATCGCGCTGCTGCGCAGCCACCGCGAGGAGTGGCTGCGGGCGCAAGCGGCAGCCAAGGCGTCGCTCGAGAGCGCATGACCATTCAGCACCACAAGACCAAGATCGTGGCCACCATCGGCCCGGCATCGGAATCGCCGGAAATGCTGGCACGCCTGCTGCGGGCCGGGCTCAACATCGCCCGGCTGAACTTCTCGCACGGTGACTTCACCCGGCACGGCGAGGCGATCGCCCGCATCCGCGCCGCCGGGCGCGCCACCGGCCGACGCGTCGCCATCATGGTCGACCTGCCGGGCCCGAAGATGCGCCTGGGGAACATCGATCCGGAGCCGATTCAGCTCCACCCCGGCGACCGGTTCACCCTGACCACCGCGGCCGTCACCGGCAACCGCCAGCTCGCGTCGATGAGCTTCGAGCGGTTGCCGCGGGTGGTGCAGCCTGGGGACCGGTTGTTCCTAAATGACGGCCTCGTGCAACTGCAAGTCGAGCGCACCGCGGGAGCCGACGTGCACTGCATGGTTGCCGTCGGCGGCGAACTGCGCTCCCGTAAGGGCCTCAACCTGCCAGGGATCGACCTCGGCATCGGCGCATTTACGGAGCATGATCGCGCCTGTCTCGCCTTCGCCCTGGAACACGGCGTCGATGCGGTCAGCCAGTCGTTCGTGGAGAGCGCGGCGGATATCGCCGCGGTGCGTGCCGCGGCGACCGCGGCCGGCCGAAACCCGTTCGTCATCGCCAAGATCGAGCGCGCCGGCGCGCTGGAACAGTTCGACGATATCCTCAAGGCCGCCGACGGCATCATGGTCGCCCGCGGCGATCTCGGGGTGGAAGTGCCGATCGAAGAAATCGCCCTGATCCAGAAGGACCTCATCGCCAAGGCCAACCTCGCGGGCAAACCGGTCATCACCGCCACGCAGATGCTCGAGTCGATGGTTTCCAGCCGCCTACCGACGCGCGCCGAAGCCACCGACGTCGCCAACGCCATCCTCGACGGCACCGATTGCGTGATGCTGTCGGGGGAATCGGCGACCGGCGCATACCCCGAGGAAGCGGTGCGTATGCTGGCGCGGATCGCCGCCGCTACCGAGGCGCGCCGGCCATCCGCCGGAAGGCACCTGCTACGCGAGCTGACGCGCCAGCAATCGCCGGCGACCGCCGCGGAGGCGATTGCCTCGGTGGTGGAACACACCCTCGATACGGTGCCGTGTGCCGCCGTGCTCGTTCCCACACACAGCGGCAGCACCGCCCGGATGATTTCCCGCTTCAAACCCGCCATCTGGATTGCCGCACCGTGCGCCGATCCCGTCGCCTGCCAGGGCCTCGCATTCTCCTACGGCGTGCATCCCATCGACTGCCCCGAGGAGCCGGACGACTGGCGCGCGTTCGCCGCACGCTGGCTGCACGAGCATGACCTCCCCGGTCACAATGCGATCCTCGTCGCCGGCCCATCCACGCGCAGCCCGGACGCCAGCCACCGCATCGAGTTTCTGCGAGTGCGGGACGCGCCGCCGACCGTGGCAACCAAGGAGTGCGACGCCCTCACCCACCAGGGGCGCGGCAGCGCGCCGTAGCAGCGTGCTCGATCTGGACGGCGGCGTCGGCAATCGCGCACTCCTACATGCCCGAAACCCTGCACTCGCGCTTGGCCGAGCCGCGGGATCGTCGAGGGCGTAGAGGGAGGCGGGGCTGCCGCCCTCTTGTAGGGGGCGACAGATAGTGCAATTCCGGTCATCCACGATATGGCCGCTGCCAGGGGAACGATGAGGCCAGGCCGCTCCCGCGGGAATCCGGCGGGGCGGGCCACGCCGGCCGGAGGTCAGCAGAGGAGTCGAGGACATGCAGACCCTGCCGAAATATCCCGCGCTCTATCAGATCAACACGCGCGTCTGGCTGACCGAGCTGTCACGCGGTCTCGGCCGGCCAGCGACGTTGGACGATATTCCGGACGCCGAGTTGGACCGCCTCGCCGCGATAGGGTTCGACTGGATCTGGTTCCTCAGCGTCTGGCAAACCGGTCCGGCGGCGCGGCAGGTGTCGCGCCGCAACGCCGGCTGGCGTCACGAGTTTCAGGAGACGTTGCCGGACTTGCGCGAGGACGACATTGCCGGCTCCGGCTTTGCCATCGCCGGCTACACGGTGCATCGCAGCCTGGGTGGCGATCCTGCGCTGGCGCGCCTGCGGCAACGACTGGCGCAGCGCGGACTGCGGCTGCTGCTCGACTTCGTGCCGAATCACATGGCGCCGGATCACCCCTGGGTCGAAGCGCACCCAGACTACTTCGTCCACGGCAGCGACGCCGATCTGGCACGGGCACCGCAAAACTACTGCCGCGTGCGAACGCCCAAAGGGCCGCTGGTGCTCGCCTACGGCCGTGACCCGTATTTCGACGGCTGGCCCGACACGTTGCAGCTCAACTACGGCAATCCCGCATTGCAGCGCGCGATGATCGGCGAGCTGGTGCGCATTGCCCGGCAGTGCGACGGCGTGCGCTGCGACATGGCAATGCTGGTGTTGCCGGAGGTGTTCGAGCGCACCTGGGGCATCCGAGCGGAGCTGTTCTGGCCGCAAGCAACGGCACAAACGCGGGAGGCCGTGCCCGGCTTCCGCTTCATGGCGGAAGTGTACTGGGACATGGAGTGGACGCTGCAGCAGCAAGGGTTCGACTACGCGTACGACAAACGGCTGTACGACCGCCTGCGGGACGGCCATGCGCGGCCGGTGCGCGAGCATTTCCGGGCGGGGCTGGACTACCAGAATAAGCTGGCCCGCTTTCTGGAAAACCACGACGAACCGAGGGCGGCCGCGACGTTCGCGCCCGCTGTTCACCGGGCGGCGGCTGTCGTCGCCTTCCTGTCTCCGGGACTGCGCTTCTTCCATCAGGGACAGTTCGAGGGACGGCGGAAGCGCATCTCTCCGCATCTGGTCCGGGGTCCCGCCGAGCCCGTGGATCGGCCCCTGCAACAATTCTACGAGCGGCTGCTCGGCGTCTTGCGCCAACCCGCTGTCCGCGCGGGCCAGTGGCAACTGCTGGAGTGCAGCCCGGCCTGGAACGGCAACTGGACAGCGGATTGTTTCCTGGCATTCGCCTGGCAAAGTCCGCATGGCGAGCGCCTGCTGGCGATCGTCAACTTCGCGCCGAACCAGAGTCAGTGTTACGTGCGACTGCCGTACGCGGATCTCGCTGGCGGGCAATGGCGTCTGCAGGATCAACTCGCGGACGTGGCGTACGACCGCGATGGGGGCGACTTGCAAACTCGTGGATTGTACGTAGACGCGGCCCCTTGGCAGCCATCCGTCTTCGCACTGACGAGGCAGTCATGAGCATGGATTACTTCGGTAGGGTCATACGGCGCATGCTCCTGATGAGTGCGCTGTACCACCGGATAAGCACGGGCCGCGTCAGGGCCCATGCCAGCCAAACAGCCGCTGCGACTTGATGACCTCGACGATGCCGGCTGGGACCATTCCTTCCCAGCTCGGGTCGTTCGACTGGATGCGCCGCAACACGTCGTGCGTATAGATCGGCAGATAGCGCGCCGTGTAGTCGCGGATCGGCTGGACATGGCAGTTTGCCAGCAGGTGCGCGTACAGGTGCCGGACCGGGGGGGCCACGCGCAGGGTCTCCGCCGTGATCAGGTCGCCGGTGACCGGGTCACGATGCGGATAGAGGTACACCCGGACGTTATGCGCGAACAGGCGCCCCACCGCTTCGAGCGTGCGCCCCGGCAGATCCTGATAATGCTGCGGATCCAGCACGCGCATCAGCGCCGGGACACCGAGCGCGATGCCGATCGGCTGTTGCGTGTAGCGCGACAGGTGCTGGACGAGCCGGTAGTACGGGCCGTGGTTCGAGATCAGCGCCAGTTGGCCCAGAGCGCGCAACGTCTCCGCGCGTGCAAGAAAGTCCCGCCGGTCGACGCCGACGTCGGACCCCAGGCCCCGCAGCGTCATTTCCATCAGCACCACCGGCGGCTCCGCCCGGCCGTCGTGCTCCGCGATGAATTGGGCCCGCGCGCGCTCCAGCAAATCCTGCGTAAGCAGGGTGACGGGTCGAAAGCGCCCGCGTTCGACGAGAATCGCCCGCTTGTACAGCATCTCGGCGGGCTGCACGACGTCGCCGGCGGCGGTGAACATGGTGGCATCGGTAAACCCCCGCTCGACGAGTTCCAGGCTCATGAGGCGGTTGTCGATACCCGCGAACGCGGGACCGGTGAACTTGATCATGTCGATCTCGAGGCGGTCGCGCGTCAAGTTGTCCATCAGTGACGCCAGCAGCGTCGCCGGCTCGGCGGAGTGATACGCCGCACCGTAGAGCAGATTGACACCTACGGCGCCGAGGGCAGCCTGCTCGCGCGCGCATTCGCGGTCGTGCGTGACCACGTGAATGATGATCTCCGACGGCGCGCCGCGCGGGACCGTGAGAAAGCGCACGCCGAGCCAACCATGGCCCGCCTCCTGGCGTGCGGGGTTTCGTGTCGCAACAGAATCGGCAAACACGAAGAAACGACACTGGTCGCCACGGGTGGGCCCCAACCGGTCGAGCAGCAGCGCATACTCGTGCTCCAACATCGCTTCCAACCGCTGCCGGCTGACGTAGCGCTGGGTAGGGCCGTAGACGGCGTCGCTCACCGCCATGTCGTAGGCGGAGATCGTCTTAGCCACGGTCCCCGACGCGCCGCCCACATGAAAGAACCAGCGTGCCACCTCCTGCCCCGCACCGATCTCCGCGAAGGTGCCGACCACGGCGCGGTCGAGGTTGATGCGCAGTGCTTTCTGGTGCGAATCGAGCGGAGTTTCGTCCATGTAGATCACCCTTGAGACTGATGAGTCGAGAGCCTTTGCTGGCCCAGTGCCGGTGTCACCGTACATAACAGGCGCACCTGTGGGCAGCCACTGCGCGGCGGTGGCGGAGGCGCGGTGGAATGGCCTCAACAACGTTCGCCTTTCCCGCTCCCACGGTCGTACAGTTCATGACGTACATCATCCCGTCGATGCAGCCCCAGCCGACGTTTCAACCGAACGCTCTACATAAGCGCTGCCGTCCCCCCTCGTGGCGTGTCGGGACGGGCAGACCCGCGACCAGCGTGACGGTCGGCACCATCATCCTCGGAGCGAAGAGAATCTTGCCCCCAGCGGGCCGGTGGGATTGGCGTATTGCACAACGAAGCGTTGTCACTTTGACGGAACTGTCACGGTCGGCTCGGGCCGCGGCATTGGTCGGTCCTGCGAGTGGCGTTGATCCGCGCCGCGGAACGTTCACGGAGGCGGCACCGCCGCCGGGGCGCCATTGCTCTCCTCCGGCAGGCGCAGGTCCGCCACCGGCTGGTACGCCGTTCCGGTGATCAAGACGTCCGTCCGCGCCCGCACCGACAAAGTGACCGGCTCACCGACCGTCTTTGCGGTGTGCAACTCGACCGCGCGCACGTCGTCGGGTGCGGGAACGCGGGGTGCAACCACATCGGCGCGCACCGACCAGCCCTCTCCAGCCCGCACCGCATCGATAGCTGTCACGAAGGTGTTTGGTACGTTCTGCAGGTTGCCCCGTATTGCCTCTTCGACCCGCCGCTGTCGCGCTGCGTCCTCGGCGGAGCCGATGCCGAAGTGGGCCTCGCCAAATAGCACGCGCCCTTTCGCGGTGGTGTCAACGGATTCGAAGGTTCGGACAACAACGTGCACGTTCGACTCCCCCAGGCGCTCCCGCAGAAAGCTCTCGAAACGTCCAACGCGCGCGGGGCTCGGCGGTCGTGCACTGGCGATGGAGACCAGTACGACGGGGCCGCTAGGCAGGTTGACGAGTTCGACATCCCGCAACACGATCTGCGGTTGCGTGGCGACCACTTCGCGCGCCACCTGGTCCGCCAACTGCAATAGCCGCATGTCCGGCGAGATCGGCGCGGTGGCCACCGTTCCATTCAGGCTCAGATACGGTCGCAAGGTCGTCGATCCGGTTGCCGTGACATCTTTGGTCATCGAGCAGCGCACGAACAGGCGAACCGGCTTGCCGAGGCGATGCGACAGCGCCTCCTGAATCTCATTGACACGCCCGGGTGCCGGCACTCGTGGCGCGCGCACCTCGGCCAGCACGTCCACCCCATCTTTCCGCCGGCTGAAGTCGAGGCCGAACAACGCGGTGCTGGGCTCATGCGACAACTCCTGATCCAGCACCGCGGCGATCGCACGTTGGGTGTGGATGTTCGTCACCATGCGCACGAGATACCTGGTGAGGAGCCCGGCGACGAGGAGCAGGCCGATCGCCGCCGGGGTGAAACGGCGCAACAAGCTACGCACCGATCCGATCTCCGCCCGCGTCACGAACCCGGCGATGAGAAACAGCACGGCGGCAACGGCAAGAATGGCCAGCACGTTGGCAATGAACAGAAGAAACGCGCCCCAGGCGCCTTGATAGGCCCCAAACGCCAGGCACAGACCGATCGCGGCAACCGGGGGATTGAGGGCAGTCGCGATCGCCACCCCCGGGAGCGCGGGACTGACGCGCTCGTCGATCATGGCCAGGACGCCGGCGAAACCGGCGAGCGCGGCGACCAACAGGTCGATGAGCGTCGGCTTGGTCTGCGCCAGGAGGGATGGCGTGGGATCGCCCCAAAACGGCAACAGGCCCATCAACCACACCAGGACGACCGAGAGCAGCGCGCCGCCGAACTCCGCCAGCAACGCCGTGCGCAACAGCCGCAGGTCGCCACGCATGAGGCCGAGAGATATGCCGATGATCGGCGTCATCAGCGGGGCGACGACGTTCGCGCCGATGAGCGTGGCATCGCTATTGATCAACAAGGCGAAGGCGGCGATCAACTCCGAGATGCTCAGCAGAACGTAGTACGTCAGCGTCGGCAGCGAGCCAGCCTCGATGTCGTCGAGCACGACGGCGCGCCGCTCGGGGGTGACCGCACCGAACTCCAGTATCGCTCGCAGCCACATCTCCGGCCACGACTGCGGCCGCTGGCGCGGCGGCACGCCCGCGTCACCGGAGGTCCCCACACCGGACTCCAAACGGCTCATTGGGGGCGACTCAATAGGGATTGAAGATTGACGGTGCCACGCCGCCTGGCGTCGGTCTCGCCTGCGGCGGTGCCGCCGGGACCGGCGCGGCCTCGGCGGCCGGTGGCTCGACGGCTGGCGGCTCGCCGGCTTCCGGCGCCGCTTCGACAGCCGCCGGCGCTTCCTCACCCCCGGGGGCAGCCTGCTCCTCGGGCTGCCCTTCCGCGGCGCCCGGAGCCGATGGCAGACGCCAGATCAGTTGCGCGTTGATGACCCACCCCTTCAGATCGCGCTCGGCACTCTCCACGTATGCGTATCCGCGAACCAGTCTTGTGCGGGCGACCTTCTCGTGCAGCGCCAGCATCCCAAGGACCTTGGAGCGGCCGGAGGGTTCACTGTACACCTTCAGCCCCCCGACCGCCGCGTAGTACACACTTGCCGGCACTGCCCCGGCCACCGGGGCCGACGCCGGCGGGGGTGACGCGGGCGCTGTCTTCGGCCCGCGCTGAAAAGCCGCACAGCTTGTCAGGACGATTACCGTGCTCACCGTTAACACAGCACCGGCGATCGTGCGTCTAAGGGCGCAACGCAACATGGCGACCTTATGCAATGCTGATCTTGAAACGTCAAGGTTCCCAGGGCGGTTCTCGACCCGCGGTTGTCCCGCGGGTCTGTCCCGCGGGTCGGACCAAGGTAAGTCTTCGAAAGTGTGGCGATTTTCCCCTAAAGACCGGCCCAACGGGGGTCTTCACGGAGCTTTTCGTTGGCAAGAATGTCGACGTAGGACGGCTGGCCCAACAGATCGCGCGTGAATGCGCCTGGACGTCACACCGAGGTGGCGAGCCGGCCCCGCCCACCCGCCCATGGATAACCCGCGACTGCTTAACTGCTTGACACACCACACTGGTATAGTATTTTTTATAGGCGCTGACGCCGGTTTCAGGTCTTTGAGGAAGCGTTTGCCCCAATGCCACGAGCCAGCCGACATTATCTGCCCGGACACATTTGGCACCTCACCCATCGCTGTCACCGCAGGCAGTTCCTGTTGAAGTTCCTCAAGGACCGGCGCGTGTGGATCGACTGGCTGTACACGGCCAGCAAGCGCTTCGGCCTGTGCGTACTCGACTACACGGTGACCAGCAATCACGTCCATCTGATCGTGCGCGATCGCGGCCGCGGCGAGATCGCTCGTAGTATGCAGCTCATAGCCGGCCGCACCGGTCAACAGTTCAACGAGCGCAAGCAGCGTCGCGGCGCATTCTGGGAGGACCGCTATCACGCCACCGCCATCGAGAGCGGCGAGCATCTGGCGCGCTGCCTGACCTATGTCGATCTGAACATGGTCCGCGCCGGTGTCACGGCGCACCCGGCACAATGGCACACGTGCGGCTATCACGAGATTCAACGTCCCCCGCGGCGCTTGGCAATCATAGATAGGCAGGCGCTGGCGGAAAGTGTGCACGTCTCGCTCGTTGACCTGGCCGCCAGGCATGCGGAGTGGATCGCCGACGCACTCGCCTGCCGGAGTACGGCTCGAGTCCGGCAATGGTCCACCAGCATCGCCGTCGGCAGCCGCGGATTCGTTGAGGCCGTAGAAGGCGACCTGCACAGCCGCGCCAACGGTCGCGAACTGCAGCCCTTCGATGCGGTTGCGGGGGCCTTCGTCCTGCGCGAGGCGTGTACCCGCTACGGCTACGCTCTCGGCGGCAAAAAGGAACGCGGAGACCGAAAATGGGCCACTCCGTAAGACGAAAAGAACGCAACTTCGTATGGTTAACCTGGTCCGACCCGCGACGGGCGCCAGCGCCACGGGCGCGCGCACACCAACGCGCGGCCGCTCTGCTTACGCCGTCACGGTCCTTGCCCGCTCACTCCAAGAGCCGCACGCGGCCGTTCTCGATCTCGTAAATCGCGCCCACAACTTTCATGCGGCCTTCGGCGCGGCGCGCCTCCCACTCGGGCGACTCGAGAATCTGGCGCAGTGTCCAGCGGACGTTGCTTTCGACGGCTCGATTCAGTCGGACCTGGAGCGGAACCTGCGCATCGAAATCCGGCGGTGCGGGCAGCAACGTGTCCACCAGAATCTGAATCCGCGAACGTTGGCGGGCGTGTCGGTACTTGGTTTCGAGGGCCGCCTGGACCGCTCAACAGCCCTCGTGGCCGAGGATCACCAGGAGCGGTGTCTGCAAGTGCGCTCCCGCATATTGCAAACTCCCCGCGACCTCCGCTGAGAGCACGTTGCCGGCCACGCGGACCACGAAGAGCTCACCCAGCCCGGCATCGAAAATCCATTCCGGTGGAACCCGCGAGTCGCTGCACCCAAGGATTGTCGCATACGGATGCTGCCCTTGAGCGAGGTCGGCCAGCAGTTCCCGCCGAAAGACCGGCGGGTGCGCCACGCCCTGGCGGAACCGTTCGTTGCCCTCGAGGAGACGCCGCAACGCCTCGTCGGCCGTGATATCCGCTCGCTCGCTGTCAGTGGCTATCGCGTCCCGTGCGCAAACGATTCGCCTGCCAATCGCGGCGAAAACAGATCGTCGCGACACGGATATCCACACGTGCCGCCGTTCCGCGGCGGCGGAGCGTCTTCGACAGGCGGATTGGCGACGCTGGCGGAGCCCCGCCGGCGCGCGCCTCACTTACCGGGGTGGATCCGCGTCAGCTTCGAACCCTGGATCCCGATGCCGGCCATGAGGCCCTTTTGGTCGAAGATGATCGCATAGATGTCGTCCGTGAACGTCCCTGACGTGATCGACTTCGCAACCCCCGCATCGATGAAGACGATGCTCGGGCCGGTCCCGATCTCCCACCCGTCATGCTTGTCCAGGTAATCGAGTGCGGAGTCGGTCATGAAAAAGAGCGCGTACCCGAAGCCTTGTGCACCGGCCTGCAGGCCGTACGAGGCCGCGGCCGAGTTGTAATACGCGACCGTCTTGCCACCTTTACGAAGCGCGCCGTTGCCGCCCTGGCCGCCGATGATGAAGCCCGCCTTCCAAATACTCGGGAACACGAGAACGGCCTTGGCCTGCGCCGCGACCGCCTTTGCCGTCGGGTTGGAGGCGTACAGCTTTTTCAGCGCCTCGTTCACTTCCTTGTTGATCTTGGCGGCGCTGGCGGCGTGCGCCCGACTGGCGCTGACTCCCGTCAGGACAATCGCCATGACCACCAGTAATATCGCTCGGCGGTTCCGGCCCATCGTTTTCCCCCTTTCGCGACGAAGAACCGACCGTTCTCCGCATCGCGTCGTGAGCGTATCGGGTTTGCCGTGCCCAAACAATACGCGCCGTTACAGTAGGCGGGGAGCCGGACGTCGTTTGCTCATGTCCTCCCGACCAGGGTAGATTTTCGAAAATGATTCAGTTTGCTGTCAACGACCTGCACAGCCGTGCCAAGGGTCGCCATCTGCAGCCCGTCGAACCATTTGCAGCGACCTTCGTCCTGCGCGATGCGTGTACACGCTACGGCCACGCTTTCGCCACCGAAAAGGACCGCGGAGACCGAGAATCGGCCATCCTATGAGACGAAAGGGATGGGACTTCGCGTGGTTAACCTGGTCCGACCGGCGGTGGGCCCCCGCGGTGGGCCACGCGGTGGGCCCAAGGCAAGCGGCGATGGCGCTACGATCACCGGGGAATCCATTCCCCGGTGACGGGTCGCGAACATCCATCCCGAGAAAATCGACACTCCCTCGAGGAGGGGAAGGTGGAGGTCGACAATGAGCGCTCTAGGAATGAGCAACAAGTGGACACCGGGCGCACTCGCGTTCGGCGTGCTTGCGGTAACCATCGTGCTCGCTGGCTGTGTTTACGCGCCGCGATGGCAGGCTCAGAAAGAGGTCAGCCCGGACCTGGTGGCGCAGGCGCTCGATAAGCCCGGGGTCATGTCTCAGGAGCTACGACCGGAAGATGTGCCGGCGTTCCCGGTGCGTGTCCACCTCCGACCGTGCTGTGCCTTCGGAACGCACCTGCGGGCAAGCCTTGGTCGAATTCCCGTCCCCGTGTTCAGCATCGGTAACATTACCAGTGTCGACCGGCTTGGCCCGCACAGGTACGACTCGGGTGCGTTTTCCCTGGAGGGATCGTCGGCCAAGAATGCCTTCAGCAGCGAAAGAAACGGCCTGGTGTACACGTGCCGCGGCGGGTTCATCGATACCGCCCACGTCCGCGATTACGCCGACTGGACGGTCTTCTGGGCGGCGACCATCGCACGGCTCTCCGAAAGTGGCGGAACGGTGGAGCTGCCGCCGGAAGGCGGCAAGCGCCGGGTGATCATCCAGCCGTTGCCGGCGCGCCTGCTCGATCGCTACGGCTTACGCCGGACGGCCATCGCATTGGCGCAATGGCTCGCGTTCCATCTCTCCGTCTGGCACGAGATCGCCACGGCCTACGGGTTTGCGTCGATCGACATCTACCCCGAATACGTCTCCGCATTTTCGCCAGAGGACCTCTACTCCAACTTGCTGGGCATCAAGATCGCGGGCGGCCTGATCATGCAAAGCGGCAACACGGCCACCGACAGCCTGTACGACCAGAGCATGGACCGCTGGCTGCAAGCGACCTTGCTCTACCTGCGGTCGGTTCCGGTCGGTGCCGGCACGAACGCCATGTACCTGGTCGACGGTGTCTGGTGGAACTCCAGGGCCCGGCTACCCGATCCGCGGTTGGTCGCGCACCGCAACCTCGATGCGGGCCTGACACTCACCCCCTGGCAGATTTCTCGTGCGTACAGTTCTCCGGACATAACGGCCTGGGCCGACGAGGAATGCGGAGGGAGCGAACGCCCGCTGCTCCTGCGGCGTGTGGATTCGGCGAACGGGATCCGGTTTGCCGACCTGGTCACGCTCGCCATCGATGTCGACGTGAAGGACCCGTTTCCGTTTCCGCGCGCCGGTTCGACGGAGATCACCCAGGCGGATTTTCCCGCCATCATCGAAGCCGTTCGCCAGAAAGTCTTTCGCGCCTTGGGCGCGGGCAGCGATCGACCCGAGCGCGATGCGCCCTGAACGCCTCGAGCACGTCGGCTCCGCTTCTCTCGCCCTGCGCCCACCGGCAGTGCACCCTATCGACGGTGTGCGATGCGCATGAGCCGACAACGCGGGGAAGTTCGATTGGCTCACTTCGCGACTTGCGCTACGGTGCGGCGCGCACTGGGCTTGCGCCCGCTCACCTGTCAAAACTGAGGTCAGATCATGCCTGCCACCAGCAAAACACCGAAGGGAAAAGCCGTTCCATCGGGCGAGACCGGAAGATTCGAACCGGTCATGCGCTCGCGCGACCAGCGCATCGCCGAAGGCGAAGCGTTGCGCGATACCGTCCCGCGTCGGAGTCACGCTGGTTGGAAGCGGCCGGCCAAGCCCCGCGATCCCATCGCCATCCTGAAGGCCTCCAATCGCGATCGGCTGTCCGAACTGGTGCCCATCCGCTATGGGCGCATGCTGCGCAGCCCCTTCACCTTCCTGCGCGGGTCGGCGGGGTTGATGGCACACGATCTCGCCACGACCCCGACCACCGGCATCCGAGTGCAGGCCTGCGGCGATTGCCACCTACTCAACTTCGGCCTGTTTGCCACCCCGGAGCGCAACCTCATCTTCGACATCAACGATTTCGACGAGACCCTGCCCGCGCCGTGGGAATGGGACGTCAAGCGCCTGGCGGTCAGTTTTGCGGTGGCGGCGCGCGACAATCGCCTCAGCGACAAGCAAGCGCAGGCAGCGGCCGTCGAGTGTGTGCGCGCGTACCGCGAACGCCTCCGCGACCTGTCGAAGATGAGTCCACTGGAAGTCTGGTATGACCGCCTCGATGCGCGGACGATCATCGACATGGCGCCCAATGCCAAGATCAGGAAGTTCCGGGAGCAGATTGTGTCTCAGGCACAACAGCGCATCGGCGACTACCTGTACCCGAAGATCAGCAGCGAAGTCGGTGGCCGGCGGCGGCTGATCGATCAACCGCCGGTACTGTATCACATACAGGTCAAGGGCTTTGAGAGGACCGTCCATGACGCGCTGACAGCGTACCGCTCGAGTCTGCCGGACGAGCGCCGCGTGCTCTTCGACCGCTACCGCCTGGAAGACATCGCCATCAAAGCGGTCGGCATCGGCAGCGTCGGCACGCACTGTTTTGTCGGGCTGTTTTTCTCCGCGGAGAATCATACGCTGCTGCTGCAAATCAAGGAAGCGTGTCCCTCCGTGCTCGCACCTTTCGCGGGCACGAGTCCGTACGAACATCAGGGGCGGCGCGTCGTCACCGGACAACGGCTGATGCAGTCGGCCAGCGACATCTTCCTGGGCTGGACGCATGGCCGCGAGGGTCGGGATTTCTATGTGCGCCAACTACGGGACATGAAAATGTCCCCGCCCATCGAAGGGGCCTCGGCCGAGCAAATGCTCCTCTACGCGGAGCTCTGCGGCCGGACCCTGGCCCATGCCCACGCGAAGTCCGGCGATGCGGCGTTAATCGGCGGCTACCTGGGCAAATCCGACACCTTCGACGAGGCCATCGGCACGTTCGCCGCGGCCTATGCGGACCAGAACGCGAAAGACCACGCGGCACTGGTGGCGGCGGTGAAAGCCGGACGAATCAAGGCGGTGGTGGAGGAGGAGTGAGCTGTCACCGGGGGAACGCGACCCTCGAAAGCGCGGACGCAGCAGCCCGACCGACTTCAAGGGAACGGATAGTGGCGAGCCCTGCGCGCGTTCGCCACGATCCATTCCGTCGGTCAGTCGTTCTTCTTGATGTCGCGGGCGTCTTTCCGTGCCCCCTGCTTGACATCACGCTTCTCCTGCCTGCACTCGATCCGTTTGCCGCCGGCATCGCGACATTCCTCCTTGGCATCCCGCGCCGCCTCCCGGCCCCCTTGCCGCGTGTCCCGCGCTGCTCCGCGGTCGTCCCGACGATCGTCTCGCCGTTCCATGCCTTGGGTCTGTGCGAATCCCTGTGCCGGCGCGATCAATCCGGCGCCCAGGGTGAGTGTCAACAGCGAGGCCCCGACTCGAACACCGATCCCGCGATGCATTTTCTCCCTCCCGGTCCAGAGCCGCCTGCGGCGGCGGCGTTTAGCCACTGTCTTACCCGATGCCGAATGGAAACGCACGTCGTCCCGCAAGTTGCTGAGAGGTTCGGCGAGTAGACCGGATGGCCGATCCGTACATGATGCGCCGTGCGGTACGGAGACGACTCCTTGCATTCCATACCAGTTGCCGTCATCTTCTCGCCCGGAGGTAGTGTTGAGGTGTCTTGGCCGATCGGACTGTGCCCGAGCACCGCACCGCTGCGTGTGGAGTTGAACCTCCTGGATCGCTCCGCCAGGCGATTCTTCGTGGAAGCCGAGGATCAAGCGATGGCGGTTGTCAGCGATATCCAGGGCGTCCTTGGCAAGAATGCCATGGCTAACAATCGCATGGGACTCCGACCAGCACCAGAGTCCGACCACCCGTAGTTGGCCGCGGTCACCGGCCCCGTTCCTGCTTGCCGTCTCTTGATCCACGGCCCCGACCCTCGTATTAGCACCCTGTGAAACGATTCAGTTGCTTTCGGCTCGATCCCGTCAACGAGTGCGTGTGGCGGGACGGTGACGACCAGTCGCTGCCGCTGACACGCAAAGCGTTCGCGGTGTTGAGCTACCTGGTTGCACACGGCGGCCGCCTGGTCACCAAGGACGAGCTGATGGAAGCCGTCTGGCCTCGCACGTATGTCCAAGAAGAGATTCTCAAGACCTACGTCCGCAAGCTACGCCAGGCGCTCGGCGACGATGCCGCCGGCCCATCCTTCATCGAGACACGCACCGGCCGTGGCTACCGCTTCATTGCCGCCGTAACGGAAGACCGCTCACCGCGACCGGGTGGCGTGGCGGTCCAACCAAGCACGCAGCTCTTCGGGCGCGATACGGAGTTGGCGAGTCTCGGCGCGTGGTACGATCGCGCACTGACCGGCGAGCGGCAGGTCATCTTCGTCACCGGCGAGCCAGGGATCGGCAAGACCGCGCTGATCGAAGCCTTTGTGCAGCAGCTAGCCGGGACGGGCGTCTGCGTTGCCAAGGGGCAGTGCATTGAAAGCCACCACCAGATCGAGGCGTACTACCCGGTACTGGAAGCGGTGGATCGCTTGTGCCGCGCGCCGGAAATCCCGCACATGGTCGAGTTGCTGGCGCGGCACGCGCCGACCTGGCTGGCGCAATTTCCCGCGCGCATGCCCACCACCCACCGGGAAACGCTGCAACGGGAAGTCCTCGGTGCGACGCGCGAACGCATGCTGCGTGAGCTGTGCGGCGCCCTGGAGGCGTTGACGGCCAAGACGCCGGTCGTCCTGGTGTTCGAAGACCTGCAGTACGCCGACCTCGCGACACTCGATATCATCGCCGCCTTCGCCCGACGCCACGAGGCGGCCCGCTTGCTCTTGTTGGCAACGTACCGCCCGATGGAAGTCCGGCAGGCCGACAATCCCCTCAGGCGCTTGACCCAGGAGCTGCGGATCCAACGCCACAGCCACGAACTTCCGCTCGCGTCGCTCAGCAAGACAGCGGTGGCCGAGTATCTGGCAGCGCGGTTTTCCAGTGCCGCGTTTTGTGCCGAACTAGCCGACGTAATCCACCAGCAGACCGCCGGCCAACCGCTGTTCATGGTCACGGTCACGGAGTATCTGGTCGCGCACGGCCTGCTCTCCAACACGCGCGAGGGCACGGCTTGGCAGCTCGATGCCGGCTGGGAGGCGATCCATGCGTCAGTACCGCGGAGCCTCCGGCAAACCATCGAGCGCCAGATCGCGCACCTGACCACGGACGAACGCGAAGTGCTGCAAGTCGCCAGCATCGATGGCGTGGAGTTCACCGCCCGGATGGTGGCGGCCGGTCTGGGCCGCGACGTGGCCGCTGTCGAGGCCTGCTGCGACAGCCTGGCCCAACGCCAGTGGATACTGCGCGAGTTCGGCCTTCACTCGTTTCCCGACGGTTCATTCTCGGCACGCTATCAGTTTACACACGCGCTTTATCGCGACGTGCTCTACAGCGCATGCAACCCCGCCGCCAAGGTCCGGCTGCACCGACGCCTCGGCGAGGAGCTCGAGACAGCCTGTGCGGGACATCCGACCGATCTGGCCGCGGAGCTGGCGCGCCATTTCCAGGAAGGGCGCGACGATGCGCGCGCGGTCCAGTACCTATGCGTCGCGGCGGCGACCGCCGCGCACCGCTATGCGTACCCCGAGGCGATCGCGATCCTCGAAACCGCCTTGCCGCTGGTCCGGAACCTTGCCGATCCCGCGCGGGGCGAGGCCGAGATGGCCGTCTTGCAACAACTCGCGTGGGTCCGTGACGTCAGCGGGGAGCGCGCCGCCGCCGCGGCGATCTACGGACAGGTTGCCGAGCGGGCCGCCCATCTAGGGGACAGCGAGACGGAGGCGCGTGCGCTCATCAACGTGGGGCACCAACTCCGCTTCTTCGATCTCCGTCGGTCACTGCTGGTCCATGAACGGGCCGCACAGATCGCCGCGCGGTTGGGCAATCCAGTCCTGCACGCCGAAGCCGAAGCCAACGCTTGCTTTGCTCGCCTGGGACTGTTCGGGTGGCGCCCGGAGTGGTTCGAGACGATCGTGCGCCATGTGGACTGGTTTCTGGACACCGGCGAACGGGAGCGCTTTGCGCTCAATGCCCGCAATGCGGTTTTCGCGCGGATCATATGTGTCGACTACGCGGAGGCGGCCCACGTCAGCTCCCGCGGGAAAACCATCGCCCTCGAGGTCGGGGCAACGGCGAGCTACTTCTATTGTTGCGCCCACGCCGGGTGGGCGCTCACCCACCTGGGCCAGTTCGGCAACGCGCTGCGCGAGTTGCGCGAAGCCCTACGCTTGGCCGACCAGCTCGGCGATGTGACGTTCCGGTCATACGTCAATCTGGTTCTTACGGACCTGCACGCCGAGGCATTCGATTTCTTCACCGCCCGCACGCTGTCCGCGGAGGCGATCGACGCCGTTCGCGGAACGGCGTTCGCGCATGCCCTGCAATGGGCGCTGGTAAGCGCGGCGACCGCGGAGGTCGGCTTGGGCAACCACAGCCGGGCACTGGGATACACCGCGGAACTGCAGACGCTGTATGACCGCGACGAGGTGCCGTTTGCGTGGTACTGGCAGATGCCGATGCGCGCGGCGCGCTGCGAGGCCTTGCTGGCGCTGGACGACGTAGCCGCCGCGCAGCAGGAAGCCGATCGGATGCGGGAGTTGAGCGAGGACACCGCGCAACGGGCCTGGCAGGCGCGGGCCCGACAACTGTGCGCCCGCGTCGCATTGGCGCACGACGACCATGGCGGCGCCGAAGGCGAGATCACGGCGGCGTTGGGCCTGACCGCCAACCTTAGCGCACCGCTGACCGCCTGGCGCATCGACCAAACCGCGGCCGAGGTTCACGCGGGGCGCGGCCGGAGCGTCAAGGCCGCGCATTATTGGCGCCGTTACACCGCGACACTCCAAGGTCTCGCCGATTCGCTGCCTACCGAAGAAGCGCTGCGACAGTCGATCCTCACCCAGCTCGCCTACGCCCGCCTCCCGCGGGCGCGTGCGTGACCCGCGGCGAGACCGTCCGCCTCGCCGCCCGCCCCCTGAGCCCCCGACTTGCGCGGCGCGGATATGTTGCGCCATTAAAGCCCCTCCGTACCCGGTGACCGCAGCGCCATCGCTGCTCGCGCATGTATCGACAGTCCCCCAAGGAGAGGCGAGGGGGAGGTTGCTCACGCGGCCTGTCAAAACCTCACCTACCCCCTCCTTGGTAAGGACGGGACCCCTTGCCGAACGGTTCGTCGGTACGAGCCGTACGATCTTGACAGCTTCGACTCTGGCGCAGATCGAAGGATTCTTGCACGGACTTGACAGGGTCCGTATGCTCATCCGGACGTCCGAGACACGACACCGGCGACCCGCGAAGGGGTCGCAGCTCACTGTAATCGTCACTTTCCGGGCTCAATGTTTCGCAACGGTCGGAAGCAGGTCCGAGAGTGATTCGCACCGCCGGCAACGCGCGCCCCACCTCTCACGGTGCGCGCTGTCCGGTCCGTTGGCATGCTAATTTCTTTCATTACACTGCAGCCATGAAACCCATGTCTAACGCCAAACAGGCATCTGAGGGATTTCACTGGAAATTTACGGCATCTTCACGCCGAGGCCGCTGGCCAAGTGGTCTGGTGATCCCGAAACTAACCCGTCCTGCCACAGCCGCGCCGGCAGGCGGAATTCGTACACCGCGGGAGTGGGGACGCCGAGCGAGATAGGAGGACGCTCTTCGTGAATCATGCGCAACGCGACATTGTCCGCTTTCTGAAGGCTGAGGTTGGGCTGTTCGCCGGCTTCAGTGACGAGCGCCTGCAGGAACTCGTTGCCAAGTCATGCGTCGTGTCGTTCGAGGCCAATGAGGCCATCGTGCACTATGGTGCGGAGGCGGCGCATTTCGGCGTCGTGCTCGGCGGCACGGTAGCGGCGTCGGCGATTGGGCCGGACGGCACCCGCCAGACGATCGGCCGCCTCGAGACCGGCGGCACCTTTGGCGAAATGGGCCTGATGACCGGCGAACGGATGGTCGCCGACATCCTCGCCGAATCGCGTTGTGAGGTGCTGCTGATCCCGGTGTCGCTTTTCCAATCCGTGATCGTCGCCGAGCCGGGGGTCATCCAGTACATCTCCCGCACCATCGCCGAGCGCTTCAAGGCCTTGATCGCCGACCCGGCGGCGGCCACCGCCGCCCTCCTCCAAAGCCCCGACCCCTATGGGCTGCGGCTCAAGGGCGAGCGCGCCGAGAAGATACTGGTCATCAACTGCGGCTCGTCGTCGCTCAAGTACAGCTTTTTCGACACCACCGACGACGCTCGCGGCGCACGCTGGCCAGGTCGAGCGCATCGGCTTGGAGGGGACGCGGCACGTCTACCACGGCCCGAAGGGCGACCTGACATCCGAGCCGCGGAAGGGGCGTTCGCCGAGGCATTCGCGGCGATGCTTGGCGCGCTCACGGCCAACGAGACCGGTGTCATCGGTGGCGCGGGTGAAGTCAGCGTCGTGGCGCATCGCGTCGTCCACGGCGGCGAGAAGTTCACCGAGGCGACGGTGATCACCGCCGAGGTGCTGGCGCAGATCGAGGCTCTCAACCCGCTGGCGCCGTTGCACAACCCGGTCAACGTCGCCGGGATCCGCGAGATGCAGCGGCTGTTCCCGGCGGTCCCGCATGTGGCGGTCTTCGACACGGCCTTTCATCACACCCTGCCGGCGTATGCGTATCTGTACGGGCTGCCGTACGACCTCTACGAACGGCACGGCGTGCGGCGCTACGGCTTCCACGGCACGTCGCATGCCTATGTCGCGCTGCGCGCCGCGCAACATCTCAAACGGCGGCTCAACGAGCTGGAACTGGTAAGCTGCCACCTCGGCAACGGGTCGTCGCTGTGCGCCGTTGACCACGGCCGCTCCATCGATACGACGATGGGATTCACCCCCGCCGAGGGGCTGATCATGGGCACGCGCTGCGGCGATGTCGACGCCGGCATCCTGGCGTTCCTCGAACGTACCCAGGGCCTGAGCGCCACGCGGAGCGAAGAGCTGCTGAACAAGCAGAGCGGCCTGCTGGGCCTCTCCGGCGTGTCGAGCGACATGCGTGAAGTGCAAGCGGCCGCCGACGACGGTCATGCCCGCGCCTTAGTCGCCCTCAAGGCGTATTGCTACCGCGTGCGCAAGTACATCGGATCGTATGTCGCGGCAATGGGCGGGTTGGATGCCGTCATCTTCACGGGCGGCATCGGCCAGGGCAGCGATATGGTGCGCGCCCTGGCGCTGCAGGGCCTGGACTGCATGGGCATCACGCTCGACGCGCGGCGCAACCGCGAGGCGCGCGGCTTCGCGGAGGTCTGCCGGATCTCCACGGATGACTCGAAGGTGGCGGTGCTCGTCGTTCCGACCGACGAGGAACGCATGATGGCGCGCGAAGCCTTGCGGGCGCTGAGTCGCTCGTACATCGCCAACGTGCTCGCCGCACAGAAGCAGGAACCGTTCCTGGTCGAGGTCTCCGCGCACCATGTCCACCTCACGCGGGAGCACGTGGAGATGCTGTACGGTGCGGGCCACCAACTCACGCGGCATACCGACCTCTCCCAGCCGGGCCAGTTTGCGTGCAAGGAGCAGGTCAACCTCATCGGTCCCAAGGGGCGCATCGAACGGGTGCGCGTGCTCGGCCCGGTGCGCAAGGCGACGCAGGTCGAGATCGCCATGACCGAGCAGTTCAAGCTCGGCGTGCAACCGCCCGTGCGCGAGAGCGGCGACCTTGCCGGCACGCCCGGCTGCACGCTTGAAGGGCCCGCCGGTCGTGTGGCGCTCGAGCGTGGGGTCATCTGCGCCCTGCGCCATATTCACATGACGCCGGCGGACGCGCTGCGCTACGGTCTGCGGGACAAGTGCTTCGTGCGCGTACGCATCGCCGGCGACCGCGAATTGATCTTTGGCGACGTACTCGTTCGCGTCGATCCCAACTTCAGTCTCGCCATGCACCTCGACACCGACGAGGGCAACGCCGCCGGGATCGCCACGGGGGCGCAGGGATTCATCGACGGGATTCAGGAAGAGAGTGCGGGGCGTGCAAGCCATGACCTCTTCTGAAGCGAGCGCGTCCACCGCTCCCGCCGACGCCTGGCGCGGATTCGAACCCGGCCTGTGGCAACGGGACGTCAATGTGCGCTGGTTCATCCAGCGCAACTATACGCCGTACGAGGGCGATGGCGCGTTCCTCGCCCCCGCCACGGAGCGCACCAAGCGCCTCTGGGCGCACCTGGAAACGCTCTTCGTCGAGGAAGGCAAGAAGGGCGTTCTCGATGTCTCCCAGATTCCCAGCTCGATCACCGCGCATGCCCCCGGCTACATCGACCGCGACAACGAGATTATCGTCGGCCTGCAGACCGACGCCCCGCTCAAACGCGCCATCATGCCCAACGGCGGCCTGCGCATGGTGCTCAGCGGATTGAAGGCCTACGGTTACACGGCGGACCCCGCGGTCGTGGAGGCGTTCACCAAGTACCGCAAGACGCACAATGAAGGCGTCTTCGACGCCTATACGCCCGACATCCGCCGCTGCCGCAGCTCGCACATTCTCACCGGCTTGCCGGATGCGTATGGCCGCGGGCGCATCATTGGGGATTACCGTCGCGTCGCACTCTACGGCGTCAGCCGGCTCATCGCGCACAAAGAGCGGGAGAAGGCGGCGCTCGACACCGCCATGTCGACCGAGGCGATCATTCGCGACCGCGAAGAGCTGAGCGAGCAGATCCGCGCCCTGGACGAGCTGCGGCAGATGGCGATCAACTACGGTTTCGACATCTCGGGTCCGGCACGTAGCGCGCGGGAAGCGGTGCAATGGCTCTACTTCGGGTATCTCGCCGCCGTCAAGGAACAGAACGGCGCCGCCATGTCGCTCGGCCGCACCTCGACGTTTCTCGACATCTATATCGAACGGGATCTCGCCGAAGGCACGCTCACCGAAGCCCAGGCGCAGGAGATCATCGACGACTTCGTCATCAAGCTCCGTATCGTGCGTTTCCTGCGCACCCCCGAGTACGACGAGCTGTTCGCCGGCGACCCGACCTGGGTGACGGAATCCATCGGCGGCATGAGCGACGACGGACGGACGCTGGTCACCAAGACGAGCTTCCGCTTCCTGCAGACCCTGTACAACCTCGGCCCGGCGCCCGAGCCGAACCTGACGGTCTGGTATTCGCCGCGTCTCCCGGACGGCTTTCGGACGTTCGCCGCGAAGGTCGCCATCGATACGAGCGCACTGCAGTTCGAGAGCGATACACTGATGCGCCAGGCGTGGGGCGACGACGGGGCCATCGCCTGCTGCGTGTCGCCGATGCTCGTCGGCAAGCAGATGCAGTTTTTCGGGGCGCGCGCCAATCTCGCCAAGTGCCTCCTCTACGCGATCAACGGCGGGCGGGACGAGATCAGTGGCCAGCAGGTGGCGCCCGCCTCCGAGCCGGTGCGCGGCGACTACTTGAACTTCGACGATGTCGTGGGGAAGTTCGAGCGCACGATGGATTGGCTGGCAGGCGTGTACGTCAACGCCATGAACGTCATCCACTACATGCACGACAAGTACGCCTACGAACGCCTCGAAATGGCACTGCACGACCACGCGCCGGTACGCACGATGGCCTTCGGCATCGCCGGGCTCTCGATCGTTGCGGACAGCCTGTCGGCCATGCGCCACGCCCGCGTCAAGGTCATTCGCGACGAGTCTGGCCTGGTAGTGGACTATCGGATCGAGGGCGATTTCCCCAAATTCGGCAACAACGACAACAAGGTCGATCAACTGGCGGCTGCCGTCGTTTCCGCCTTCATGACGAGGCTGCGGAACTACCCGACGTATCGCAACGCGCTGCACACCCAGTCGGTCCTCACCATCACCTCCAACGTCGTGTACGGCAAGAACACCGGCAGCACGCCGGATGGGCGGCGCAAGGGCGAACCGTTCGCCCCGGGCGCCAACCCCATGCGCGGCCGCGACAGCCACGGCATCATGGCGTCGGCAGCATCCGTGGCCAAGATCCCGTACCGCGACGCGGCCGACGGCATCTCCCTCACGGCGACCATGGTGCCGCAGGGCCTCGGACGGACGCCGGAGATCCAGGCGACAAACCTGGTCGGCATGCTGGATGCGTTCTTCGGAGCCGCCGGGTATCACGTCAATGTCAACGTGCTGAATCGCGAGATGCTGCTCGATGCCATGGACCATCCGGAGCGCTACCCGCACCTGACCATCCGCGTGTCGGGCTACGCGGTGAACTTCGTCCGCCTGACCCGCGAGCAACAGTTGGATGTCATCAACCGCACATTCCACGGGAGCGCGTAACAGCCATGGGTCCAGAGGCGTCCGGGACCGAAGCTCCGTTGGTTGCCAGTCCGTACGAATTGCGCATCGCGCTCGGGGAGCACATCGGCGAGTCGCCCACCAGGGCCGCGCTGCAAACTGGAAACCTCGGATTCGTCCACTCGTTTACCACCGGCTCGGCGGTGGATGGGCCGGGGATGCGCGTGGTCGTGTGGCTCACCGGTTGCCAATTTCGCTGCGTCTTTTGCCATAACCCCGACACGTGGAAGCTGAACAACGGCATCCCCGTCCCGCTGGCGCGAGCGGTGACGGAAGTGCGCAAGTACCGTCACGGGCTGCGCTCGATGAACGGCGGCCTGACGGTAAGCGGCGGCGAACCGCTACTGCAGGACCGCTTTGTCATCGGGCTGTTCACGGCCGTCAAGGACGTGGGCATTCACACCGCGCTGGATACGAACGGCGCTCTGGGCGACCGCCTGAGCGATGCGGACCTGCAGGCATGCGACCTGGTCATGCTCGGTCTGAAGGCGTTCGATCCCGACCTACACCGTCGCGTGACCGGCATGGACAATGCGCCCGTACTGGCGTTCGCCCAGCGGCTGGCGGCACTGCGGCGACCGCTGTGGCTGCGCTATGTGCTGGTGCCCGGCCTGACGGACGATGTCGCCGAACTCACCCGGATCGCCCAGTTCGCCGCGGATCTGGGCAATGTCGACCAGGTGGAGCTACTGCCGTTCCACCAGCTCGGCCGCTTCAAGTGGGAGCATCTGGGGATGGCCTACCAACTGCATGACAGGGCACCGCCTTCGCAAGCGCAAATCGAGGCTGCCCTCTCTATCTTTCGCTCGGCCGGACTCAAGGCCGACTGATTCGTCGGGCCACAAGGGCTCGGCACCTGATCGGAAGGAGGAATCGAACGATGGATCGACCGGAAATTTTCTCGCCAAGCGAGTGCGCAAGCTGTTGTCTGCCCGAGTGCTCGACGTGCCCGACAGTGGCAAACGGCGGTGGTCCACACCTGCGACTCAGCCGACGGCAGGTGCTGCAGGCAGCCGCCATCGGTGCCGCCGCGGCCGCGCTGCCACAACGGGCGAGCAGAGCGGTGGAGGCCGTGGCGCCCGCCGGCACCGCCGAAGCCGCGGCCGCGGCCGCGGCGGCACCGAAAGCCGAAGGGCCGATTCTCACCACGCTCGACGAGTTCTACAAGATGGGGCCGGGACCGTCGAGCTCGCACACCATGGGCCCGATGCGCATCGGGTACGACTTCTACCAGCGTGCGATCAAGTTGCCCCCGGACCAGCTCAAGCGGGCGACGGCGCTCAAGGTCCACCTGTATGGCAGTCTAAGCGCCACCGGCAAGGGCCACGGCACCGACAAGGCCACACTTGCCGGGCTGCTGGGACAGTCCCCGGCGACCTGCAAGCCGGAGTTCCTCGACGCGCTGGCGGCCAACCCGAACGAGAAACACAAGGTGACGATCGGCCCGACCACGCTCGACCTCTCCATGGCCGACATCGTCTACGACGCCCCGAAGGGCGACTTCCATCACCCCAACACCATGACCGCCGTGTTGTTGGCCGGCACCGCGCCGATCTACGAGCTGGAGTACTACTCGGTGGGTGGCGGCTTCATCGAGTGGAAGGGATACAAGCCCCCCGAGAAGGGAAAGCCCAAATACCCGTACGCACTCGGTCGAGACTTCAAGAAGTTTATCATCGACGACAAGGTACCGCTGGGGAAGTTGCTCCTGGAAAACGAAATGGCGATCTCCGGCAAGAGCGAGAAGCAGATCTGGGAGTTTCTCGACCAGGTGGCCGACGTGATGGTGCGTGGGGTACAGACCGGGCTGAAGGTCGAGAGCGTGCTGCCGGGCCCCATCAAGTTGCATAGCAAGGCCGCCGAATTGGAGCGCAGCCTGAAGACCTCCAAGAAGGGGGCGGCCGGACAGGCGATCACCCAGGTCGCCGCCTACGCCTATGCAATGGGCGAGGAGAACGCGCGCGGCCATATTATCGTGACGGCGCCGACCGCGGGCTCCGCCGGCATCTTGCCCGCCGTCGTCACCTACCTGCGTGACCTGAAAGTGCCAACCACGAAGACGCGGGAGGGCCTGCTGGCAGCGGCGGCGATCGGCTACTTGTGCAAACGTAACGCAACTCTGTCGGGCGCCGAAGGCGGCTGCCAGGCGGAAGTGGGGGTCGGCTCTTCCATGGCCGCGGCGATGATCTCGCAGGCTTCCGGCGCCAGCCCCAAGGTGGTCGCCAACGCGGCCGAGTCCGCCCTCGAAAGCCACCTCGGGCTGACCTGCGACCCGGTGGCCGGGTACGTTCAGGTGCCGTGCATCGAGCGCTGCGCCTACGGTGCGGTCAAGGCGTTCACGGCGTATTGCATCGCCAGCGAAGAGGCGCCGGAGCAACGTCGCGTCGACCTCGACACCTGCATCGCGGCCATGGCGCTGACGGCCAAGGAAATGAACACGAAGTATAAGGAGACCTCCGAGGGCGGCCTGGCCGTCTCCGTGGTCCTGTGCTGAACCGAACGAAACCCAAGGCAGGACGATGAGCGCACGGTTCCCGGTCGCCGCCCTCTTCACCTGGGTGCTCGCCGCCTCCTTGTACTTCTTCCAGTATGCGTTGCGCTCGGCACCGAGTGTGATGATGCCGCAGTTGCGCGACGCATTCGGTGTCGACGCACTCGGCGTCGCGGCGATCGTCGGAATGTTTTACTACGGCTACTCGCCGTTCAATCTCGTCGCCGGCGCGGCGATCGATCGCCTCGGCGCCAAGCGCACCATCCCGGTCGGCGCCGCGCTGGTCGGTGCCGGCGCCCTGCTCTTCGGCACTGGGCACGTGGGCATGGCGATCCTTGGCCGCTTCCTGCAGGGCGCCGGCGGCGCATTCGCCCTGGTCGGCGCGATTTACCTCGCCATCAGGAATTTCCCGCCGTCCCATGCCGCGGCGTTCATCGGCGCCACCCAGATGTTCGGCATGGCGGGCGGTTCTGCCGGCCAGTTTTTCGTTGGACCGCTGATCACGGGTGGCCTGCCGTGGGGCTCGTTCTGGACGTACGCCGGGTTCGCGGGACTGGCAATCTGCGTGAGTTTGGTGGTCCTGCTCCCCAACCAAGCGCGCACGGTAGAGACGCGCCCCGGCGGCTTCGCCAGCGCCGTCGGTCCGTTGAAGACCGTCTTCTCGCACCCCCAATCGATTCTCTGCGGCCTGATCGCCGGCTTGCTGTTCATTCCGACCACGATCTTCGACATGACCTGGGGCGTACGCTACATACAAGAAGCGCGCGGCCGCGAGTACGACGAGGCGGTGCGGATCGCGGCCACCGTGCCGCTCGGGTGGATGATCGGCTGCCCGCTCCTGGGATTTATCTCCGACCGCATCGGGCGGCGCAAACCGGTGATTCTCGGCGGCGCGCTTGCCCTGCTTGCGGTGTTCGCGTGGGTCCTCTACGGCGTCCCTGAGATCTTCCGCGGTCCGGCGGTCGGTATCCTCATGGGCATCGCCTCGGGCGCGGCGATGTTGCCCACGACGGTCATCAAGGAATTGCACTCGGCGGAGCTGAGCGGCTCGGCCACCGGGGTGGTGACGTTCATCAACTTCACCTTCAGCGCGCTATTGAGCCCGGTGTTCGGACATTGGCTGGTCAAGGTCTCCGGGGGGAGCGACGCCATGCTTTTGGAGCACTATCAACTCGCCTTCAAACCGATGATCGCCGGGATCGTGGTCGCGGCGATTCTGACCTGCCTGCTCAAGGAAACCGGGCCGGCCGCCCAACGGATCGACCAATCGGCGCGATGAGCAGGGAAAGGAGGCAGTGGGTGATGAAAGGACTGACGCGAGCGATCGTGGTTGGTGTCCTCATCGGCGGACCCGGGGGCGTGACGATCGCCCGGGCCGAATCGCAGCAAGAGGAGATCCAACAGCTCAAGAAGGCTTTGCGGCAGATGCAGAAAACCATCGACGAGCAGAACAGGAAGATCCAAGAAATCGAGAAGGCCCAAGCCAAGGCTCCACCGCCACCGGCACCAGCCGAGGCCTTGGCCCCGGAGATCACCGGACCTACGAGCCCGGTGACCGCGCGTGGCGCGTTCAGCGATCAACAGCAAGCGGCGCCGCGGCCGGACGACCTGACGCTCGATCCCCAATATCGCGGCTTCATCCGGATTCCCAACACCCAGGTGATGTTCAGGTTCAATGCCAAGCCGCGTGTCGACATGACATACGACATCCACAACGCCGGCGACGACAATCGCTTCATCACCGCCAAGATTCCCGTCGACGACGACCCGACTCAGGGAGGCAAGCCCGTGTTCAACATCAACGCAAAGGGCTCGCAATTGCGACTCGATGTCCGTGCCCCCGAACGGCCGGGCAACCCGCGCTTCTACTACGAGAACGACTTCTACGGCTCGGGCGGCGGAGAGTTTCCCTATCGCGTCAGGCACCTCTACGGACAGATCTACAACCTCACGGTCGGTCAGACATTCAGCGTCTTCGAGGACCCCGATGCGTGGCCGGACACGATCGACTATGAAGGGCCGAACTCGGCGATCTTCGCGCGACGCCCGCTCGTGCGCTACGCGCACCGTCTCGCCAGCGAATGGCAACTCACTCTTGGCATCGAGCAACCGGACGCCGAAGTCGATACCAACGTCGACCCCGGAGCGAGCGGTCGCAACACGGCACCTGACGGCGGCTTCAACGTGCGGTGGGAGCGGGCCGATGTCGGCCACGTGCAGTTTGCCTCGATCTTCCGCGACATCGGGGTGGAAGGGCCAATCGTCCGGAACCAGGACGTGTTCGGCTGGGGCGTGAACCTGGCGGCCGTCCTCAACGCATTCGAGCGTGACTCGCTGCAAGCGCAACTCACGTACGGCGAGGGAGTGTTCCGGTACTCCAACGACGACTTTCAGAACAACGATGCCGGCTTCGACCGGCACGGCAATCTCGAAGCCATCCCCTATTTCGGCGGCATGTTCGGGTACACCCACCACTGGAACGAGAGTTTTCGCTCGACCGGAAGTTACGGCTACGTGCACCTCGACAACACCGCAATGCAGGAGGGCGGCGCCTATCACCTGACGCACTACGGCAGCTTCAACCTCACATGGCAGCTGCGCGAGCGGCTGTCGGTCGGCATCGAGGAACTCTACGGCTACCACAAGACCAAGGATGGCTCGGACGGCGACGTCTTCCGCACAACCATCGGTCTGGTGTATTCGATCTTCTAGCTCCCGCCTGGAATGGACCTGAGTAGAAAATCGACAGTCGAAAGGAGAGTCCCGTGAAACGAATCGAGGGCGCCATCGGAGTTCTCATCACTTTTGCCGTCGCCATCATGCCGGTGGCGTCATGGGCGGCGCCGCGGGCCGCCGCCAAACCGCGGATCGTCATCGTCGCCACTGGGGGCACCATCGCCGGTGCCGCCAAGTCGGAGACGGAAGCCGGCTACAAGGCGGGGGCGGTCGCCGTCGACGTGCTCGTCGAAGCGGTCCCGCAACTCGCGGAGCTCGCACGTGTGCGTGGAGTTCAGGTGGCCTCGGTGGGGAGTCAGGATATGAGCGATGCCATCTGGCTCAAGCTGGCCGTCGAGGTCAACAAGCTGCTCGCCGCGCCAGACGTCGATGGCGTGGTGATCACGCACGGCACCGACACCATGGAGGAGACGGCGTATTTCCTGAACTTGGTGGTCAAGAGCGACAAGCCCGTGGTCTTGACCGGTTCGATGCGCCCGGCCACGGCTATGAGCGCCGACGGACCGCTCAATATCTACAACGCGGTGGCGCTTGCCGCCGATCCCCACGCACACGGCCGTGGAGTTCTCGTTGGGATCGACGACGACGTGCATGGAGCCCACGCAGTGACCAAGACGCACACCACCGACGTCGAAACATTCCGCTCGCATGAGGAGGGATTGGTGGGCGTGTGCCTGTTCGGGAAATGCGATTTCTTTCGCACGCCGGTGGAGCTCAACACGACCAAGAGCGAGTTTGCCGTGACCGCGGAGTCGAAGTTGCCGCGGGTGGATATCCTCTATGCGCACGCCGACATGTCGCCGGATCTGATCGACGCGGCTGTGGCCAAAGGCGCCAAGGGGCTGGTGATCGCCGGCGTCGGTGACGGGAATATGACGACCGCCGCACTCGATGCCGTCAAGCGGGCGCGCAAGAAGGACGTGGTCGTGGTCCGCGCCAGCCGGGTGGGGGCCGGAATCGTGCGCCGCAACATCGAGGTCAACGACGATGAACTCGGTACCGTCGCCTCCATGGCGCTGAACCCGTCGAAGGCGCGGGTGCTGCTGAAGTTGGCGTTACTGAAGTCCACGGATCCTGCCCGCATCCAGGACTACTTCAACCGCTACTGACACCGCCGAGCGGACGGCGCACATGATCTGGGTCGAGCTGGCGATCTTACTCGTCTGCATCGTCATCGGCGCACGCCTGGGCGGGATGGCCCTGGGGCCGGTGGCTGGCATCGGTCTCGCCATCTTCGTATTCGCCTTCGGACTGCCGCCCGGCAGCCCGCCGGCCGTCGTGCTCGGTATGATCATTGCGGTGGTGACGGCACTGTCGACAATGGAAGCGGCCGGCGGCTTGGACTACCTGGTGCTTGTCTCCGAACGGATTCTGCGCAAACGGCCGCAGTACATTACCTTCGTGGCACCCCTGGTCACCTACGCGCTGATCTTCGCGTCCGGCACGCAGCATGTGATCTATGCGCTGCTGCCCGTCATCGCGGAAGTGTCGCGCAAGGCCGGTATTCGGCCGGAGCGCCCGATCTCGATGAGCGTCATCGCCGCCCAGCACGGCCTCATCGCGTCGCCCATCTCCGCGGCGACCGTTGCCCTCGTCGGCGTACTCGCCCGCCGCAATATCGGTCTGCCGCAGGTCATGATGGTGATCGTCCCGTCGACGCTGCTGGCCGTGCTCGTCGGTGCCTGTTCGGTCGCGTGGAAGGGCCTGGCCCTGGCCGACGATCCCGCATACCAGGATCGGCTGGCGAGCGGGAAGGTGCAGCCGCCACGTGTCAGCCGCGAGTTGACGGCGGCCGAACTCGTCCGCGCACGCGGCTCGACCCTGCTCTTCCTGGCCGGGATCGCCTTCGTCGTCGTGCTCGGCCTCTTCCCGGGCCTGCGGCCGAGCTACTCGATCGTGGCGGAGGGAAAGGCCAGCACCGGCCAGGTCGATCCGGCGGCAGCCATCATGATCGTGATGCTCGCCATCGGCGGCGCGATCCTGCTGCTGTTCAAGCCCAGCCCCGACACCGCAATGAAGGGCGGCGTCATGCGCGGCGGGCTGTCCGCGGTGATCTCGATCCTCGGCATCTCATGGCTCGGCTCGTCCTTCTTCACCGGCAACGAGACGTACATCGTCGGCGAGATTTCGCACCTCATCCAACGCGCCGCGTGGGTGTTCGCCGCGGGATTGTTCTGCCTGTCCGCCCTGCTCTTCAGTCAGGCGGCCACGGTGGTCACCTTGATGCCGGTCGGGCTGGCGCTCGGCCTCTCTTCTCCGCTCCTGGTCGCCATGTATCCGGCGGTAAACGGTGCGTTCTTCCTACCGACCTACGGGACGGTTCTGGCCGCCGTGGCCTTCGATCAAACCGGCACGACGCGCATCGGCAAGTACCTGCTCAACCACAGCTTCATGCGGCCAGGACTGGTGACGACCATAGCGGCCACACTTTTCGCCATGCTTATCAGCACATTCGTCATCACCCCGTGATCTGCCCAGCACATCATTTCCGGCAAATGAAGCAGGCTGTCGTACCCGCGAACGCGGGAACGCAGGCGGAGCGGGGGATGGATGCCCGCTTCCATGGGCATGACGATGGAACGATTCTCCGAGTACGAGAGTGAACCAAAGGTGCGCGACTACGATCGAAAGGAAAATGCATGAAACGGACCGCGACAATCCCGCTCAGCGCCGTACTGACCGTAGGACTGCTGTATGCCTGCCCCGCCTTCGCCGACGCGCCCGCATATCGCGTGGAGAAGGACTTGCTCGGCGAAAAGCAGATCCCGGCCGGTGCGTACTACGGCGTACAGACCGCGCGTGCGTTGGAAAATTTCCAGATCTCGGGCGTCCACCTCAACGACTATCCGGAATTGGTCAAGGCGATGGCGATGGTCAAGCTCGCCGCGGCGCGCGCCAACCACGACGTGGGCGCTATGGACGCCACGGTCATGAAGGGGATCGAGCAGGCGTGCCTGGCGATCATGGACGGCAAGTATCTCGACCAGTTTCCGGTCGACATGTATCAGGGCGGCGCCGGCACCTCCACGAACATGAACGCCAACGAGGTGATCGCCAACGTCGGACTCGAGTTGATGGGGTATCCCAAGGGCACATACAACAAGATCGAGCCGCACGATCACGTGAACATGTCGCAATCTACCAATGATTTTTATCCGACGGCACTTAAGGTTGCGATGTTGCTGTACAACGAACCGCTCGTTCAGGAGGTGGACCGGCTGGCGAAAGCGTTCCGCGCCAAAGGGACGGAGTTCGCCGACGTGATCAAGATGGGGCGGACCGAGACGCAGGACGCGGTGCCAATGACCCTGGGCCAGGAATTCAACGCCTTCGCTGCGGCACTCGAGACTGAGATCGGCGCGCTGCGTCAGGCGGAAGCGGCCCTGTCGGTGATCAACATGGGCGCAACAGCCATCGGCACGGGCCTCAATGCACCGAAAGGCTATGCGGAAAAGTGTACCGCACACCTCGCCAAGATCACGGGCAAGAAGATCGTGCTCGCCCCCGACTTGATCGCGGCCACCTCGGATCTCCACGGTTTCGTGATGTACTCCGCTGCGCTCCGGAGCCTCGCCGCCAAGCTCGTCAAGATCTCGACCGATCTGATGTTCCTGTCGTCCGGGCCGCGTACCGGCATCAACGAAATCACGTTACCGCCGCTGCAGCCCGGCTCGTCAATTATGCCCGGCAAGGTGAACCCGGTAATGCCGGAGCTGATGGTGCAGGTGAGCTTCACCGTCATGGGCAACGATGTCGCGGTGGGTCTGGCGCAACAGGGCGGGCTCTTGCAGCTCAACGCCTACGAGCCCGTGGCGGCGGCGTCCATTCTGGAGTCGCAGCGCCTGCTGACGCGCACGATCCCGGCCCTCCGTAGCAAGTGCGTGGACGGCATCACCGCCAACCGCGCCGTCAATCGGGAACATTTCGAGCGCAGCGTGGGACTCGTCACCGCACTCAATCCCGTACTCGGCTACGAGAAGACCACCGAATTAGCCGCCGAGGCAATGCGGACGAACAAGGGCATTCTGGACCTGGTGCGCGAGCAGAAGCTGCTCAACGAGGAGCAGATCCGCAAGCTCATGGACGTGAAGGCGTTAACGGGGCAACAGTAGAGGTTATGCCCGACGAACAGCCCACGCTGACGTTTCGGAAGCTCAACACGCCGCGTGCTGCCGCCCTGGCTGGAATCTTGTTCGCCCTGCTCTTCGGCAGCACTGTTGTGCTCATCCGGCTGTCAATACCCACTGATCCAGCCGACAACGGTGCGTGGCTCAAGGAGCGAGCGGGTACCGTTTCTCTGGCGCTGAGCCTGCTGCCGTTCGCCGGGATTGCCTTCCTGTGGTTCATGGGTGTGGTACGTGACCGCATCGGCCACTTGGAGGATCAGTTATTCTCGACCGTCTTCTTCGGCAGCGGTCTGCTGTTTCTCGCCCTGACGTTTGTCGACGCGGCGTTTGTGGGCGGTGCCCTGGCCAGTTACGCAGTCAGCCCCAGCAGGCTGATGCAAAGCGGTACGTATACGCTCGTCAGGGAGGTGATGTTCCGCATCATGAACGTGTATGCCGTCAAGATGGCAAGCGTATTCATGATCTCGCTCGGCACCATTTGGGTGCGGACGCAGGTGATGCCGCGCTTGCTGGCGCTGCTCACATGCTTCCTCGCCCTTGGCCTCTTGCTGAGCACTGGTGCGAACCGGTGGGTCGCGTTGATCTTTCCGGCCTGGGTGGGTGCGGTGAGCGTTTACATCTTGGCGTCGAACCTACGCACCCCCGCCGTGCGCTCGTGAGGGATGCGAACACGGATCGAGCGGACGCTGGCAAGTAGGCGCAGAGAACGGTATGGTTACAGCCCGCCCGCGGCGGTAGTAGTTCGATCCGGAGGAACAGACAGCGCATGGACGTACGCGAGACACTGAAGAGCATCTACCTCTTCCGCGATGCAACGCCGCGGGAACTGGCGGCGGTGGCCGCGATCGCCGAGCGGAAGGACATCATTGCCGGGCAACAGGTCACGCGCCCCGGCGAGAGTCCGGATGCGCTGTTCGTCGTGCTCTCAGGAACCGTCGACGTCATCCTGAAAGACCAGGACATCCCGCTGGGGACGATCGGCAGCGGACAGGTGGCGGGAGTGATGGCGTTCTTCGACCGGAGCGAGCGCATGGCGTCGGCGGTCACGCGGGAAACCACCCACCTGCTCCGCCTACCGTTCGACAAGCTAGAAAAGGTCCTGGCCGACAACCCCAATCTGGCGATCGGCTTCTATCGCCAAGCCTGCATCTTCCTGGCGCGCCAGATCCGGGAACTCGCGCCCGAGTTGCACCGGCGGTATTTCTGAGAGGCGCCGAGCGGCTCCGCCGGCAGTCGGAGAGTCGCAGCTACTCCTCGTTCACCCGCTTCACCTTGGCCGGGTCGATCCACCCTTGCTGCGCGAATAGCTCCGACAACTTGGCGACCGCCTGGGCGGCGCTCCGACTGGCCATCTGCCCGGTGGCCGACCGATAGGTCTTGACGCCGCTGACGGCGACGTTGGCGGCGGCCATTCCCGCGCTCGCCCCAGCAGCGGCCGCGCCGGCTCCCATGGTCACGGCCGCACCGGGCATCTTGTCGCTCTGCGCATGCGTGGTGAACTCGACCAACTTGTGCCGCGTCCGGCCGTCCACCTGGTACGCGGTCACTTGCGTATCGATCTTCGACGCCCCCGCGCCGAAGCCGACCACCGCGCGCCGCAATCGGTTCCCCTGGTCGACATCCAGGAAGGAGCCGACAATCACGACATCGTTGTCATATAACACGGCGCCGGGTTGCGGCCGCTCGGCCTCCAGACCCAGATCCCGAATTCCCGCAACCAACTCCTCCGCCATAACGTCGGCCGCTTCCAGGCCGATGGCCAGTTGGCGGCCTTCCTCCGAACCGGGATCGTCAGGCTGCGCCATGCGTTGGAAGATGCTCTGGTTCTCGGTGACGTCGGCGGCACTCACGGCAAAGTCGCGCACGATCACCCGCAACGGCCGCGGTAGATTCGTAGCGGCCGTCTGCATTTCAGGTTTCACCACCGTCTGCGCGCAGGCGCACAGGGTGAGCGCTAGCACTCCCGGTAGCAGCGCACGCGCGATGATGCCTTGCGTTTCATTCATCTACTGCACCCCTTTCACTCCAGGAGAAAACGACTGCCGGCCGCGGCGACGCCGCGCTTACCGCACCGGCGCCCGGCCCTTCAACGGCGGGGATCCGTGGCCAGGCGCCAGGGCCGTCGAGAATGCGTGAAGCGGCTGAAGAATCCCTCTCGCGAACCCCTGACCGGTCCATTCCTGCCCATTAGGGTGTCCTCCGCTGCGGTACGACGCGAACCGCGACGGAGTCATGCCGCCGGCGAACGCCCGATCGAACGGCGCGAGCCCGTCAACCTTTCCCTAAAGACCCCGCCCTATGCGGGAATCCCTTCCCGGGCGGGGAACGACCTATGCCGTAACGGCGGAATCGGTCCCGTCATGGCACTGCGAGCGCAATCCGAACGGGCGCCACACCTGCGCACGGCCCGTGCGCCCCGTGCGTGGGCGGCGGGTAGCGCACCCTATGGCTTGATACCAGTTTGCTTGAGTGCGTCCTTGCACTTCTCGCTGAGCGATTTCTCGTTCTTATCCAGACAAGCCTTCACCCGCCCATTGCCGGCCTCGACGTTGCCACAATATTTGAGCAGGTCATCCTTGCACTCGGTGGCGGCGAACTTCAGCGCCACTGCGGCCTGATCAAGCTGGGCCGCGGCCTCGTAGACCGCGTACGTGCACTTGCCCGACACGCGGTCCTGGAACGCGTACAGGCAGGCAAGAACCCGCCCCTCACCGGGCTGCACACCTTTGCAGAAAGAGGTGAGTTCCTTGTGGCAGGCCTTCTTCATCCCCTCGACGAGACTGTCTTCGGCGGCGTGGGCCCGCCCGGCGGCCAGCATCAGCGAAGTGACAACAAATATCGAAACGACAACCTTGCTCATACCCAACGATCCTTTCGCTCTCGCCTGGGCTCCGGTCCCTCGAGAGGCTTGTATCCGCAAAACGCTCGGCGCACCATGCCACGGATATCGGATGGTTTCAACGCCGGCGCCGAACGCGGCTCGGGCACCCGGACGACCGGCGTTACGCGCGAGCCCATGCCGGGGCTCGCCGGAACGAGATCCGCCGCTCATTGCGCACGGCGCTCGTGTCCCACCGCGGATTTCAGTACGGCCAGGTCCAGTTGGCGACCTCCGGGCGGTCGGTACCGTGCTCGTGCGCGTAGCGCAGGTTGTCGATAATGGCGTTCTTCATCTTCTCCTTGAGATGCGCCGCCTTGGTACGCAGCTTCGGTACCCGATCGATCACGTCGATCACCAGGTGGAACCGCGATGTCTCGTTGAGCATCGCCAACTCGAGCGGCGTATTGATATTGCCCTTTTCCTTGTAGCCGCGCACGTGCAGATTCTCGTGCCCTTTGAAGCGGTAGGTCAGTTTGTGGATGAGCCACGGGTAGCCGTGGAAGTTGAAAATGATCGGCTTGTCCGTCGTGAACAGACCTTCCAGCTCACGCTCGGTCGAACCGTGCGGGTGCTCGGCGATCAGTTGCAGCTTGAACAAATCGACCACGTTGACGAAGCGTAGCTTCAGGTCCGGCGCCCCCTCGCGCAAGATTGCCGCGGCCGCCAGCGCCTCCATGGTGGAAACGTCGCCACAAGCGCCCAAGACGACATCGGGTTCCTCCCCTGCGTCGGTGCTGGCCCGCCCCCAGATGCCGAGTCCCTTGGCGCAGTGAACGATGGCCTCATCGATCGTGGAAAATTGGAGGTGCTTCTGCTTGTCGGCGACGATGACATTGATGCAATCGGTGCTGCGCAGGCAATGATCCGCGACCGCCAGGAGCGTATTGGCGTCGGGCGGCAGATAGATGCGTGTGACCGAGGGCCCTTTGTTGGTAACCACATCGATGAAGCCCGGATCCTGGTGGGAAAACCCGTTATGGTCCTGGCGCCAGACCGTGGACGACAGCAGTATGGTCTCGGACGCCACCGAGGCGCGCCAATGGACGTGATTCTTGCAGATGTCGAGCCACTTGGCGTGCTGGTTGAACATGGAATCGATGACGTGGGCGAACGCCTCGTAGGTGTGAAAGAACCCATGCCGGCCCGTCAGCAGATAGCCCTCGAGCCAGCCGAGCAAGGTATGTTCGGAGAGCATCTCCATCACCCGGCCGTCACGCGCGAGTTCTCCACCGTCGGCATCTTCCGGCAGGAGATCCGCCATCCAGGTCTTCTTGCTCACCTCATAGATGGCTTGTAGCCGGTTCGAGGCCGTCTCGTCCGGGCCGAAGACGCGGAAGCTGGTCATGTTGTTCCTCATGACGTCGCGCAGGTATTCGCCAAGGGGTTTGGTATTCTCGAATTGCACGCAGCCGCGGCTCGGCACGTCGACGGCGTACTGGCGAAAGTCGGGCAGCTTGAGATCTTTGCGCAGCAACCCGCCGTTGGCATGCGGGTTGGCGCTCATCCGCCGATTGCCTTTAGGCGCGAGCGCTTTGAGCGCCGGCAACAACTTGCCGTTGCTATCGAACAACTCTTCCGGTTTGTAGCTGCGCATCCAGTCTTCCAGGAGTTCGAGGTTCGCTGGATTGTCGCGCACATCCGCAAAGGGGACTTGGTGCGAGCGCCAGAAGGCTTCCACCTTGTGCCCGTTGATTTCCTTCGGTCCGGTCCAGCCCTTGGGAGATCGCAACACGATCATGGGCCAGCGGGGTCGGGCGGGGGTGTTCGATTGCCGCGCCGTCTGCTGGTGGGCGCGGATTTCGCCGATGGTCTCCTCCAGCACGGCAGCCATTTTCTGGTGCATCGCCGCCGGGTCGCTGCCTTCTACGAAATAGGGCTTGTATCCGTAGCCGACAAACAACGCCTCCAGCTCCTCATGGCTGATTCGGGCTAGGATCGTCGGATTGGCGATCTTGTAACCGTTGAGATTGAGGATCGGCAGCACCGCACCGTCGCGCACGGGATTGATGAACTTGTTGGAATGCCAGGCGGTCGCCAGGGGCCCGGTTTCCGCCTCGCCATCGCCCACCACGCAGGCGACGATGAGATCGGGGTTGTCGAGCACCATGCCGTAGGCATGGGAGAGACTATACCCGAGTTCGCCGCCTTCGTGGATGGAACCGGGGGTTTCCGGGGTAACGTGGCTGCCGATATGACCGGGAAAAGAGAACTGCTTGAAGAACTTCTGCATGCCCTCCGCGTCCTCGCTCTTATCCGGATAGATCTCCGAGTACGTACCCTCGAGATAGGCCGGCCCCAGCACTCCCGGTGCGCCATGGCCGGGCCCGGCCACAAAGATCACGTCGAGGTCGTGCTGGACGATCATCCGGTTGAGATGCACCCAGACGAAGGACAGTGCCGGGCTCGCGCCCCAATGGCCGAGCAGCCGGTGCTTCACGTGTTCCGGCTTCACGGACTCTTTGAGCAACGGATTGTCCTTGAGGTAGATCATGCCTACCGATAGGTAGTTGCACGCCCGCCAATAGGCGTTCATCAGTTGGAGTTGCTCATTGCTAAGTGGATTGTTCATCGCGCCCTCCCATTATCGTATTCTCAAGTTTGCAACGGAGTTGCACCGTACTTCACGCTACCGGCAGATCGTCTTTCGCATCCGCCGGCACGTCCAGCCTGGATCACGACCGCACCGCGGAGCCATCCTCGGCGCCCACTCGCAGCGGCAGCATGAGAACGACCATCGAACGCGGCTGCGTCACGTACGCCGCCTGTTCCACAAGAGGCGCCGTCTCCCAGGGCCAGAAGTCGTCTGGCGACGCGCGCGCGGTGTCGAGGCAGCGCCTCCAGGGGTGCTGGCTTTCGCTGGGAACCGGCGGCAACTCGAACGTCAACGGTTCCCAATACGCATTGAGCATCCCGTGGAGGAGGAAACGCCCGTGCAGGCTGTGCAGCGTAAAGGCCAGCGAGTGCGAGTCATCGCTCCAATCCGGGCGGTGGAGCGCCACCCCGTGCCACTCGATTCGTGCCCGCTGTAAGAGTTGATTCAGGCTCAGCCGGCCGTCGTACGCCACCACCTCGCGGCGCTGGCGGAACGCAATGAGCGACTTGACCAACCGGTGGATGTCGCCGTGCCGTTCCAGCAAGCTCCAGTCAAGCCAACTGACATCACCGTCCTGGCAATACGCGTTGTTGTTACCGTGCTGGGTGCGGCGCATCTCGTCGCCCATGAGCAACATCGGTGTGCCGGCCGCCAGCATCTCCAGCGCAAGAAAGTTCTTCACCTGACGGTTGCGCAGCCCTTCGATCGCTGGGTCGTCCGTCGGCCCTTCGGTGCCGCAATTCCAACTCAGATTATCGTCCGCACCGTCGCGGTTGTTCTCCCCGTTGGCCTCGTTGTGTTTGCGGTTATACGACACCAGATCGTTGAGGGTAAAGCCATCGTGACAGGTGACGAAATTCACGCTCTGCTCCGCCTCCCGCTCCTCGTGCGCGTAGATGTCCGGACTGCCCAGGATGCGGGCGGAGAGGTGGGACACCGTGCCGTTGTCGCCCTTCCAGAAGCGCCGCACATCGTCGCGAAATCGGCCGTTCCACTCCTGCCAAGCATCGCCGGCGAAGCTGCCCACTTGATAGAGCCCCGCGGCGTCCCAGGCCTCCGCGATCAGCTTGGTGCCGGCCAACACGGGGTCCGACTCGATATCCCAGAGGACCGGCGGGCTGGGCAGCGGACGGCCCGCCTCGTCCCGTGACAGGATCGACGCCAGATCGAAGCGGAACCCATCGACGTGCATCTGCGTCACCCAATAGCGCAGGCTATCCTGGATCAGCCGCCGCACAATCGGCTGGTTGGCGTTGAGCGTGTTGCCACAACCGGAATAATCGGCGTAACGCGCCCTGTCCTGCTCGAGGATGTAATAGATGTCATTGCCAAGACCGCGATAACACACCGTCGGACCATCGGGGCCGCCTTCCGTCGTATGATTGAACACCACGTCGAGGATGACCTCGATTCCGGCGCGGTGCAGGGCCTTGACCATGTCGCGAAATTCATCGAGAACCGCGAGGGGTTCCTTCCGTGAACCGTACGCATGATGCGGTGCGAAAAAGGACGCGGGTTGGTACCCCCAATAGTTCACCCGGTCGTGCGGTGCATCCTGAGGATCGAACTGGAAGACAGGCAACAGTTCGACGGCGGTGATCCCCAGATCGGCGAGGTACGGTATCTTTTCGATCAAGCCGGCGTACGTGCCGCGCTTCGCCGACGCTACGCCCGAGTTGGGATGGCGGGTGAACCCGCGCACGTGGAGCTCGTAGATGACCGTCTCGACGAAGGGTCGTCGGAGCGCCGCGTCGCCTTCCCAGTCGTAGTCGCCAGGATCGGCGACGACGCTTTTCATCGCCACCGCCGCATTGTCGCCGGACCGCCGTGTCGCGTCGCGCGCGTAGGCATCGGGGATCGCGACCGCGAGGCCGTACGGGTCGAGTAAGACCTTCTGGCTATCGAACCGCAGCCCGCGGTCAGGCGCGAACGGTCCGTGCGCGCGGTAGGCATAGACCTGGCCCGGCTTGAGGTCTGGGACAAAGACATGCCAGTAGTGATAGGTACGATGCCGGCGCGCATCGAGCGCGAACGCCTCCGCTGGCCGCGCCGCGTTGGCGTCGTCGAAGAGCAGCAGCTCGACGAGCGCGGCGTCCCGCGAAAAGATACTGAAGTTGACGCCGCCGCCATGAACCGTGGCACCGAGCGGAGCACTGGCGCCTCGCGGCGCCATGCGCGCACTCATGTCTCGACTTCCGCGCTACGCATCGGGCGCGCATCCCAGATGTCGCGGCAATACTCCCGGATCGAACGGTCCGACGAAAAGCGACCGACACGCGCCGTGTTCAGGATCGACATGCGCGTCCAGTTATCCGCGTCGCGATACGCTTGGCTCACGCGCTGCTGGCAGTCCACATAGGCCTGATAGTCCGCCAGCAGCATGTACTCGTCGCGCTCGAGCAGCGACTCGACGAGCGGGCGAAAAAGTTCACGATCGCCGTTGGAGAAGAATCCGGAAGCAATGAGGTCCAAGGCCTCGCGCAGCGTCGGGTTGGTTTCGTAGATAGCGCGCGGCCGGTACCCTTGCGCGCCGCACCTTCCAACCTCATCGGCGGTCAAACCGAACAAGAAGAAATTCTCATCGCCCACGGCGTCGCGGATCTCGACGTTCGCCCCATCGAGCGTACCGATCGTCAGTGCGCCGTTCATGGCGAATTTCATGTTGCCGGTGCCGGAAGCCTCTTTGCCGGCCGTGGAAATTTGCTCCGAAAGATCGGCGGCGGGATAGACGCACTGGCCGTTCTTGACGTTGAAGTCCGGTAGAAAGACAACCTTGAGCGCGTCCGACACCCGCGGGTCTCGATTGATGACCGCGGCGACGGAGTTGATCAGCTTGATGATCAATTTGGCCATGCGGTACCCGGGGGCGGCCTTGCCGCCGAAGATCACGGTGCGCGGCACCGTACCGGTGTCGGGGCTGCGTTTGAGCCGGTTATACAGGCTGACCACATGCAGGACGTTCAGGTGCTGCCGCTTGTACTCGTGCAGGCGTTTCACCTGAATGTCGAAGAGCGAGTGTGGATCCACGGCGATGCCCGTGCGCTCTTTGATGACGCCGGCCAAGGCTCGCTTATTGTCCACCTTCACCGCACGCCAGTCCCGCTGGAACCCGGCATCGCCGGCCAACGGCGCAATGCGCTCGATCTCGTCCTCCAACTCGGATATCCACCGATCGCCGATCGCACCGGTGATCAGCGCAGCCAGTTTCGGATTGCTGAGCGCGATCCAGCGTCGCGGGGTCACGCCATTGGTCACGTTGAGAAACTTTTCCGGCGCCACGGCGTGGAAGTCCCGCAGCACCGTCCGTTTCAGGAGGTCGGTATGGAGCGCCGCAACCCCATTGATCGCGTGGCTTCCCACGCTCGCCAGATGCGCCATGCGCACATGTTTATCACCGGCCTCATCGATCAGGGACAACCGTGCAAGTAGCCGATCGTCCTCTGGGAACCGCGATCGCACCGCGTCGAGGAAGCGGCGGTTGATCTCGTAAACGATTTCCAGGTGGCGCGGCAGCAGCGCGCCGAACAGCGGCAGCGGCCACTTCTCCAGCGCTTCGGACAGCAGCGTATGGTTGGTGTAGCCGCACGTTCGCTGCGTGATGGCCCAGGCCTCATCCCAGTCCATCAGGTGCTCGTCGACGAGTAAGCGCATGAATTCCGCGATGGCGATGGACGGATGCGTATCGTTCAATTGCGCGGCCCAACACGAGTCGAACTCGTGCAGCGATTTGCCCCGCGCCTGCTGCAGTCGGATCATATCCCGCAACGAGCAGGAGACGAAGAAATACTGCTGTGCAAGGCGAAGGCGTTTGCCAATCTCGGGCTCGTCGTTCGGATACAGCACCTTGGAGATGGTTTCCGAGATGACCTTTTCCTCGACCGCGGCGTAGTAATCGCCAACGTTAAACGCGTCGAAATCGAAGGACTCGGTTGCCTCCGCCTTCCACAAGCGGAGGAGGTTTGTCGTAGGCACCCGATAGCCGGGCACGGGGGTGTCGTAGGCGACGCCCTTGACGACTCTCTCCGGTAGCCAGCGTACCCGATAGCAGCCCTGCGCGTCCGTATAGTGTTCAGTGCGCCCCCCGAATTTCACATCGTAGACGACTTCCGATCGCACGATCTCCCAGGGGTTGCCGAAGCGCAACCACTTATCCGTCAACTCGATCTGCCAACCATCGCGAATCGCCTGATCGAAAATACCGAATTCGTAGCGGATGCCGTAGCCGATGGCGGGGACGTTGAGCGTCGCCAGCGAGTCCATGTAGCACGCCGCCAAACGGCCGAGCCCGCCGTTACCCAACCCCGGTTCCTCTTCTTGTTCGAGAAGATCCACGAGCTCTTGCCCCAGCGCGGACACCGCGTCCTTTGTCGCCTGCCAGATACCGAGGTTGATCAGGCTGTTGCCCAGATGCGGCCCGGTCAAGAATTCGGCTGACAAATACGCCACAACTTTGGCCGACGTGCGCGCGCCGGCGATCGCCTCCACCGTCTTTCCATAGCGGTGCAGCATGCGGTCACGAACGGTGTAGGCGAGAGCCATATACCAGTCGTTGCGGGTTGCATGCTGCGGCGACTTGGCTTGGAGATAGCGCAGATTGTCGATGAGCGCCGCCGCGATGGCGCCCGCACCAAGCCCCGTGCGAATCTCCTCATGACCATGCGGTGTTCCTGTCAGGGCAGACAAGCTATCGCCGGTTGTCGATGTCATGGGTCCTCCATGTGTGCCAGACGGGGACGACGGCCGCCGCCGGACGTTTCCTCGTGCCTAACGGCATGCCACGTTCGCGAGTTGTGCCGCGGCCGCCCGGTCGGCAAGCACCAGGGCATCGCTTTGACGCACCCGACCGGCCGGAATCGACCGATCGGTCGCGTCTAGCCGAACGAGCGCATCCGCTTTCTCGTCTCCGGTCACCACCCACAGTATCCGCCGCGCGCGATTGAGTACCGGATATGTCAACGTCATGCGCCGGCGCCCGCGATACGGTTCGGTGATGGCAACGTCCGCGGCCGTCACCTCGAGGACCGGATCGCCGGGCACCAGCGAAGCGGTGTGGCCGTCGGAACCCAGCCCCAGGTGGACCAGATCGAACATCGCCGGCGAGCCGGCGATTCGCCGCAGCGTCAGTGCGTACTCCTCTGCCGCGGCCTGCAGATCCTCCGATTCCACCGGCATCGCGTGGATCTGCCCGGACCGCAGTGGCACACGACTGAGCAGACTTTCCCGCATGTGCGTCAGGTTGCGGTCGGGGTCTCCCGCGGGGGCGATACGCTCGTCCACCTGCGCCACGTCCACCTCCGCCCACGGAACCTCTTGTTCCGCCAGCGCCCGGAGCATGAGCCACGGGGTATGGCCGCCGCTGATCGCCACGCTGAAGCGACCGCGTGCGGCCACGGCGGCGCGCGCCGCCGCCGCAACGACGGTCGCGGCGGCGCGCGCAACCGCCTCGACGTCGGCCAGCACCTGCATCCGCACCAGAGCGCCTCCAGTCGGGGTCAACCCGTCAGCGTCGGGTTTTGCCATCCTCCGGGGGGCGTCACTCTGTCGACCTCACTCGGCCCCCAGGTCCCGGGTTCGTATTCGTAGACTGGCGTCGCTGCCTTGAGGACGGGGTCGACGATCCGCCACGCCTCCTCGACATAGTCCTCCCGCGCAAAGAGGGTCGCGTCTCCCGCAATGGCGTCTCCCAGCACGCGTTCGTACGCATCGCGTTCCTCGGCCATGGGATAGCGGCTCGCCAACAACTCGATCTGCCTGCCGACGAACTCCTCAACCGGATCCATCACCGTCACGCCGAGGGCGCCCGTGATATCGGGACTGACACGGAAACGAAAATAGTTCGGCGCGGGTGCGTACTCCGGAAAGACAGTCGGCGCCCGGTGTAGCCGCACCAGCAGTTCCGTGCAGGTCACCGGCAGAAACTTCCCGGCACGGATATAGAACGGGACACCCTGCCAGCGCCACGTATTGATCGCCAACCGCAGCGCGGCGAAGGTCTCCACCGTCGAGTCCGCGGCCACCCCCTTTTCTTGACGGTAACCGCGAAACTGCCCGCGGACGAGATCCTTCGCCTCCAGCGGCGGAATCGCTTTCAGCACCTTGACCTTCTCGTCGCGGATGGATTCGCTATCGCTGCGCACCGGCGGCTCCATTGCCAGATTGGCCAGCACTTGAAACAGGTGATTCTGCATCACATCGCGGATGACACCGGTATGGTCGTAGAAGGCGCCACGGCCCTGAACGCCGAAATCTTCCGCCATGGTGATCTGCACGCTCTCGACATGATGGCGACTCCAGAAGGACTCCAACAGCACATTCGCGAACCGAAAGAAGACCATGTTCTGCACCGGCCGCTTGCCGAGGTAATGATCGATGCGGAAGATCGCGTCTTCATTGAAGGTACTGAACAGGATCCGGTTGAGCTTGCGCGCCGAGGCAAGGTCGGTGCCGAAGGGCTTTTCCACGATAACCCGCGCGCCGGTGGCGCAACCGGAGTGGGCGAGATTTTCGACGACTAGCCCGAACAGCGCCGGCGGGATGGCCAGGTAATGGGCTGGGCGCGACGCCCCATTGAGTTCCTTGCGTAGCATCTCGTAGGTTCCCGGGTCGTGATAGTCGCCGTCGACATAGCGGAGCAGGCCCGACAACTTCTGGAACGCCACCCGGTCGATGCCACCGTGTTTCTCGAGGCTGTCTTGCGCCCGTGCGCGCAGTTGTTCGAGGTTCCAACCGGCCTTGGCCACACCAATGACAGGCACCGTGAGACTGCCGCGCTTCAACATCGCCTGCAGCGATGGGAAAATCTTCTTGTACGCTAGATCGCCGGTGGCCCCGAAGAACACCAAGGCGTCCGCATGGGACTCGCTCATTATGACCTCTTTCGCGTCGGTATGGATACGTCCCAGCGGACACCCCTACTTCCCACCGGATTTCTCCACATGTCCGCCGAACTGATACCGCATTGCCGACAGCAGCTTATCCTGGTAGTCCGACTCGCCGCGCGAACTGAAGCGCTGGTAGAGGGCGGTGGAAAGCACGGGGACCGGGACCGCTGCGTCGATGGCGGCCTTGATCGTCCAACGGCCCTCGCCCGAATCCGACACCCGTCCGGCGAATCCCTCGAGATCCGGGTCCTCGACCAAAGCGCTGGCCGTCAGGTCCAGCAGCCAGGAGGCGATCACACTCCCACGCCGCCACAGCTCGGTGATGTCCCGGAGGTTGAGATCGTACTGGTAATGCTCGGGGTCACGCAGCGGCGTGGTCTCGGCATCGATTGCATGCACCCGTGTACCCACGTTGGCGGCGCGCAGGATGCCCAGCCCTTCGGCGTACGCGGCCATGAGGCCATACTCGATCCCATTATGCACCATCTTGACGAAGTGGCCGGCGCCGTTCGGACCGCAATGCAGGTAGCCGTGCTCGGCGCTGCCGGCGAGCTTCTCGCGTCCGGGCGTCCGCGGGATCTTGCCGCGCCCTGGCGCCAGCGTCTTGAAGATCGGATCGAGGCGCCGAACCACGGGCTGCTCACCACCGATCATCATGCAGTACCCACGTTCCAGACCCCAGACGCCGCCGCTCGTGCCGACGTCCACGTAGTGGATTCCCTTGGGCGTCAGTTCCTGGGCACGCCGGATGTCGTCGACGTAGTAGGAATTACCGCCGTCGATCAATATGTCATCCGCATCGAGATGCGGCAGGACATCGGCGATGGTCTGGTCCACGACCGCCGCCGGAACCATCAGCCACACCGCGCGCGGCCTCTTCAACTTGTCGACGAGATCCGCCAACGAAGCGGCACCGACCGCCTTCACCTTGGTCAACTCCCGCACCGCTTTGGGCGCCATATCGAAGACCACGCAGCGGTGGCCGCTCTTGAGCAGCCGGCGCACCATATTCGATCCCATCCGGCCCAGACCAACCATTCCCAGTTGCATATGCAATTCTCCCTCCGTGAGGACCGCTGCCGCGTTCACACCCGCGTGCGGCAGCGGCGGATCAAGGCGTTCGTCGAGCTGTCGTGCCCGAGCGCCGGCTCCCCTTCGCTCTCGAGTTCCGCGATGATGCGCTGGGCCAGCACCTTGCCCAATTCCACCCCCCACTGATCGAACGAGTCGAGTTGCCAGATGGCGCCTTGTACGAACACGCTATGCTCGTAGAGCGCGACCAGTGCGCCGAGCGTCGCCGGTGTCAGGCGCTCGGCAAGGATGACATTCGACGGGCGGTTGCCGTCGAACACCCGGTGCGGCACCAACCAGTCCGGCGTCCCCTCCGCCTTGACCTGGTCCGCCGTCTTACCGAAGGCCAGTGCCTCGGCTTGCGCGAGGACATTCGCCAGCAGCAGAGAGTGGTGCCGGCCGAGCGGATTGAGCGAGTGGCGGAACGCGATGAAATCGCATGGCACGAGCCGCGTGCCCTGATGGAGCAGTTGGTAGAACGAGTGCTGGCCGTTGGTGCCCGGCTCGCCCCAGTAGATCGGCCCTGTGTCGTAGGTGACCTCCCTACCCGCGAGCGTGACGCGTTTGCCATTGCTCTCCATTGTCAGCTGTTGCAGATAGGCCGGGAAGCGCTTGAGGTACTGGTCGTACGGGAGGACAGCGACCGTCTGGGCGCCGAAAAAATTGCTGTACCAGACCGTCAGGAGGCCGAGAAGCACCGGCAGATTGCGCTCGAACGGCGCGCCGTGGAAGTGCTCGTCCATCCGATGAAAGCCATCGAGCAAGCCGTGGAAGTTCTCCGGTCCGATCGCCAGCATGGTCGACAGGCCAATCGCCGAATCCATGGAGTAGCGGCCGCCCACCCAGTCCCAGAACTCGAACATGTTGCCGGTATCGATGCCGAACTCGGCGACTTTGGCGGCGTTCGTGGAAACCGCGACGAAGTGTTTGGCCACCGCCGCGACCTCGCCACCGAGGCCTTGCAGGGACCAGGCGCGCGCACTGTGTGCGTTGGTCATCGTCTCCAGCGTCGTGAACGTCTTCGAGGAGACGATGAACAAGGTCTCCGCCGGATCGAGGTCGCGCACCGCTTCCGCGAAGTCGGTCCCATCGACGTTGGAGACGAAACGGAACGTCCGGCCGCGGTCACTGTAGTGGCGCAGCGCTTCGTAGGCCATCACCGGCCCGAGATCGGAGCCGCCGATGCCGATGTTGACGACATTGCGGATAGGCTTACCGGTGTGCCCCTTCCATTCTCCCCCACGGACGCGGGCGGCAAAGGCGCTCATCTTGTCGAGAACGGCGTGCACCTGGGGCACGACGTTCTCGCCATTGACCACGATGGAAGCGCCGCGCGGTGCGCGCAGGGCGACATGCAGGACCGCCCGCCCCTCCGTCACGTTGATCCGCTCGCCGCGAAACATGGCGTCGATCCGCTCGCGCAGGCGGGATTCTTCCGCCAATTGCAGCAGGAGTGCGATCGTTTCGTCCGTAATGCGATTTTTCGAATAATCCAGATACAGGCCCACCGCCTCCGCTGCCAGGCGTGCGCTCCGCTGGGCATCGCCCGCGAACAGCTCGTGTAGCTGCCGTTTGCGGACCTGCCGATAGTGGGTTTGGAGCGCCCTCCAGGCCGGACGTCGGGTAAGCGCCTTGACACGCGGTGTCATATGGTGACCCTCTCGTCGACCAGGGCTCATCGAGCGCCGGACGCGGCGCCCGCGGATGGCGCCGAGACGCTCGCCTCCCATAGTCGAAACCCTCCCAGAAACGCATTCGCGTTGGTCCCGGCCCGGCACCCGGGAGGGAGCCTCTTGAGCTTCTTGGCGTTGCCTCCGCCGAGCACCACGTCGTCCGGGTGGAAAGCGGCAACCAGACGGCTCACGCCGTAGCGCACGTGGCGCGCCCATTTCTTCTTCCCCAACCCCTTCAGCCCTCGTAAGCCGACGTAATCCTCGAAGGTCCCCCTTTTGTATGGAAGGTGTGCCACCTCCAGAGGAACCACGGTGCCGTCCACGATCAATGCGGAGCCGAGCCCCGTTCCCAAGCCTAAGAAGAGCATCGTACCGCCATTATAGCTGCCCAGCGCCTGCATGGCTGCGTCATTGACGATCTTCACCGGGCGGCCAAGAGCCCGCTCGAAGTCAAAGCCCACCCAGCCTTTGGCAAGATTGTACGGCTCGGCGGCGATCTGACCGTGGAGAACCACTCCCGGATATCCGATCGATACGACGTCATATTTCCAGTCCTTGGCGACCCGCTTGGCCATGGCAACCATCCGTCTGGGGGTCAGCGATGGCCCGGAAGGAAACCGCCGAGGCGTATCCTCGCCGCTTGCGAGAATCTTGACGTTGGTTCCGCCAACATCGATAGCCAGCACCATCATATCGTTTCCTTGCCCACACGAAGACGACAACAGAGGACAGCCAGCCACCTTCCGGCGTCCGATCGCCGCCGTCTGTTCTCCGACCTTTACTTCCCCAGCGCTGCGTTCACCATCTCCTGAGCCTCGCTCACGATGGCGTCCAGATGCGCTTTATCCTTGAAGCTCTCCGCGTAGATCTTGTAGATGTTCTCTGTACCGGATGGACGTGCCGCAAACCAGCCGTTGGCGGCAACGACTTTGAGGCCGCCGATGGGGGCATTGTTGCCCGGGGCCGTGGTCAGCTTGGCGGCAATCGGCTCGCCGGCAAGGCGTGCCGCGGTCACCGAATCCGCCGACAATTTTCCCAGTCGCGACTTTTGCTCCGGGGTTGCCGGGGCATCGATACGCGTATACCGGGGCGAACCGAACTCCGCCGTCAGTTGGCCATAGTGTTCACCGGGGTCCAGACCGGTGCGGGCGGTAATCTCGGCCGCCAGGAGATCCATGATCAGCCCGTCCTTGTCCGTCGTCCACACGCTGCCGTCATGCCGTAGGAAGCTCGCACCGGCACTTTCCTCACCGCCGAAGCAACACGAGCCATCGAACAGTCCAGGCGCGAACCACTTGAAACCGACCGGCACCTCGAAGAGTTGGCGGCCCAATTGTCGCACGACGCGGTCGATCATGCTGCTGCTGACCAATGTCTTGCCGACCACCGCGGTCGCCGGCCACAGGCGACGGTGCGCGAGCAGGTAGCGGATGGCCACCGCCAGATAGTGATTGGGATTCAGCAAGCCCGCGGAGGGGGTGACGATACCGTGCCGGTCAGCGTCCGGATCGTTGGCAAACGCCACGCGGTACCGATCCTTGAGAGCGACCAGCCGGGCCATGGCGTACGGGCTGGAGCAATCCATGCGAATCTTGCCATCGTGATCCAGCGTCATGAACGAAAACGTCGGATCGATCGCCGGATTGACCACCGCGATGTCCAGGCGGTAGACGGCATTGATCGGCTCCCAGTATGGCCGTGCCGCGCCGCCAAGCGGGTCCACTCCCAACGTGACACCGGCGGCGTGGATGGCCTCCATATCGACGACGTTGCGCAGATCGCGGACATACGGCAGGACGAGGTCGTGTTGGTGCGTCGTCCCGGCCTTCACGGCAGCCGCATACGGCACGCGCCGCACACCGTCGTTGCCGGCGCGCAGCAGTTCGTTGGCACGGCTCTCGACCCACCGCGTCACAGCGGTGTCCGCCGGCCCGCCGTTGGTGGGGTTGTACTTGAAGCCGCCATCCTCGGGCGGGTTGTGCGATGGGGTAACCACGATGCCGTCCGCGAGGTGCTCCCTGCGGCCGCGGTTGTACACCAGGATCGCGTGCGAGATGACCGGCGTCGGCGTCACGCCGTCATCCTGCTGGATCACGGTCTCCACTCCATTGGCCGCCAGCACTTCGAGTGCCGTGCGCTGCGCCGGCCCCGAAAGGGCGTGGGTGTCCTTGCCCATGTACAATGGGCCATCGGTGCCCTGGGCACGCCGGTAGTCGGCGATGGCCTGGGCGATTGCCAGGATATGCGGCTCGTTGAACGAACCGTGCAAAGACGAGCCGCGATGCCCGCTGGTGCCGAAACTCACCAACTGCGTGGGATCAGTCACATCGGGCCGGCGAGCGAGGTACTCGCGCTCGAGCCGCGCCACGTCCGCCAGCAGCTCTCGTGGAGCCGGCTGACCCGCGAGCGCGGACATCGTTGCGGCGTCCTTCCGTTCGCTTCCCATCGCCCCTGCGCCCTGGCGACTCTCGGTCGTCCGTGACGATAACGTCTAGCGCACGGTGACCTCGACGCGGCGGTTGTTCTTGCGGCCTTGCGCCGTGACGTTGGAGGCAGCCGGCGAGGAGGTGCCGAAACCCTGGATCGCCATGCGTGACGAGTCGATACCCTGCGCAGCCAGGTAGCCGGCAACCGCCTCCGCACGCTGTTGCGACAGCCCCGCATTTTTCGCCTCGCTGCCCGTGCTGTCGGCGAAGCCTTGAACGTCGAACATCGCCTTCGGGTAGGGCTGCATCTGCTGCACGAACCAGCGCAGTTGCCGCTGCCCGTCCGCATCGAGGTCCGCGTTGCCCACGGCGAAGTACACCACTGCGGCGTACTTCTGCGCTTGCGCATGCGCCTGCGCCTCCAACTCCTGGTTAGCGCGCTCCCGGGCGTCCAGCTGCTGCATTTTGTCGTCGTAGGTGCGCTGGTAGGTGGAGGCGCACCCCTGGAGTACCATGGCGGTCGCCACGATCCCCAATGCCCGCCTCGATACGGCAAACCGCTTCATTATTTCTTCCTCTCGTCGTACGTGGTCAGCACCTCGTCGAGCGACAGCGCACCGTCGTGGTTGGCATCGGCCGCCTGGAACTGCCGGATGCGCTCGCGCACGAACTCCGGCAGCGAGATGCGCCCGTCGTGATTGGCGTCCGCATCATTGAAGGACTGGGAGGACGGGAGCCTACCGTATTCCTCGGCACTGAGATATCCGTCCTTATTGGTGTCGGCACCGAAGAACGTGTCGACCATGCGGGCGTAGAACTCCTCGTAGTCGATCTGCCCGTCACCGTTGGTGTCGGTTTCGGCGAACGCGGACCGTGGATCGAACGGCTTCGCCGGCTCCGCAGCCCGGGCCGGGATCTTGAGCAGGAGCATGACGCCGCCAAGAACAATGAGCGTTGCGGTTCGGTGCATGACACTCTCCTTCAATCGTTGTGCGCTCAGCTCTGGACTTGCCAGGTGCCGTCCGCCTGCCGGCAGGCGGTACCGTACGCCTGATGCTTCTCGCCACCGACCGTGATGGTTTGCTTGTATTCACGGCAGTACTGGCCATTGGCGAGTTGATAGGTCTTGGTTGGCGTGATGGATCCCGAGTGGCCATTGTCGGGATTGTTCCAGACGGTCGCTTGCCCTGTCTTGTTCTGCTCGAACGCCCGCGTCGCCGCATCGGAAGCCATCTGCTTGTCGCGGTTGTCCAACTTGTTGCCAATGACGCCGCCGACCAGTCCGCCCATGACCGCACTGGCGACAATCCATCCCGGACTGGCACCCGCCAGTGCGGCGATCCCGGCCCCCGCCCCGGCGCCACCCAAGCTGCCGAGCACGGCCTTGGGATTTTCCGCGTAGGTTTCCTGCATCGCCGCGCAGGACGAAATGGCGAACATGAGCAGAACGAGAAGGGCGACCCATTGAACGTTTTTTCGACGCATGATTCTACTCCCTTGGCTGTGGGGCATGCTGTGAACGCAGTAGGCTGAATACCACGTTTGTCGCGTCGCGCAACCGACTCGGGAGACCGTCGGCGTGCTTGTGCCACTGCGCAGACAGCAGGGACTCGATGGATCCCACATCACACCCTTAGGACGACGCGGGCGGGGCATAGGTCGATCGTCAGACAGTTCGGATCGCCGATCGAGACCGCGCGCCCGTTCACTTCGGCGGCCGCCAGCGGTCCGGCGAGCGGCGGGTCAAGGACGATGCCGCCGGGCGGAATCTCGAGCGCCCCGCCGACCGTGATGACGAGCGCGTCTCGACCCTCACGGCGGAGGTGGAGGTCGAGGCTGCCGTAGTACGTCGGCAGGTTGGTTACGCCGATGCCAGCGCCGTCCTCCAGCCACCATGCGGGAACGCCCGCGGCGAGCACGAGGGCGCGATCGGATTGGCGCTCGTAGGCCAGCATACCGCGGAAGGCAAACACATACTCGGCACCGATCCAGGTGTGCGGCACGTCACCGAGGTGGCCCGGGCTACGGGGGTTGCGCCAGGAGATCTCCGGCCACTGGTTCCACGCCCGCGGCCGGCGATCGCCGAGCATGAAGGCGGCGAGTTCCGCCGCGTCGTCGCGCCGCCCGAGGTGCACCAGCGCGCCAATGATTCGGATCTCGTACGCCGAGTAGTTGTTCCAGTCCATCTCGCCGCTCCGCCGGCGGCGAAAGCCCGCAAGATATTCGTCGAAACTGTGGTCGAGCGCCTGTCGGGGCAGATCTTCGAGGGCGCCGAGCAGCGACACGGCCACCGCCGTCGCCGCCGGATCGAAGTCCGCCCACTCGACCGAGCCCGGCACATAGGCGATCTGACGCTCGGCCATGGTGCGGGCAATCGACGCCCGCACATCGGCACGCAGCGCGTCGTGGCTCGCCGCGATGCGCTGTGCCTCGCCGTCGTCTCCCAGCGCCGCCGCCATGGCCGCCGCATCGCGGTACCCCTGCAGTGCCCAGAAGTCATCCCAGTACGCGTGTACCGGGTGCGCCAGGTAGCCTTCGTGGCTGGCCGATTCCGGCAGCAGTCCGCGCCGCGCGCGCAACTCCGCCGTATCGTACTCGGGACCGAGCCGTTGCGCGCGCAGCGCGTCGAGGTAGGCAACGGCTTTGCGCACGGCCGGCCACATCTCCGCCAGGAAGGCGCGGTCGCGGGTGAAGCGAAAGCACTCCATGACGGTGAAGATCAATTCGCCGTGGCTGTCGTGCTCGACCAGCCAGTCGGGACCGCTTCGATCGACGCAGCACGGGACGTTGCCGTCCGCCGCCTGATAGCCGGCGTACCAGCGCACGAACTCCACCGGCTCGGCACGCCGGCCGAGGCGCAGCAGGGCCGCCGCCATGACGGCACCGTCGCGGATCCACGCCCGCGTGTACCGCCGCGGGCCGGGCTGCAAAGCCGGACCGTCCCGGTTGACCAGCACCTGGGCGGTCGCCGTGCGCGCGACGTCCGCGTAGGTGCGCACCGCCGCCGGCATGGCGAATCCGACCGCGCCCAACCGCTCACGCCACTCGCGCACCGCCGTGTCGAACGCCTCCGCGCCGTTGACCCGACCCAGCGCCGCAACGGCCGCTGCCGCCGAAACGCCGAAGGGAATGGCCAGGAACACGTCCGCGGTCGCCCCCATGCCCAGATCGACATCGAACGCCAGCGCGCCGGACGCATATCCGAACGCGTCGCTGACCGCGCTACGCGAGGGCAACTTGCCCTGCGCCAGGTAGGTTGGGATCTCGCCGTGCTCGAACGCCGCCGCGCCGAACCCGGATGGCGCGGTGAGCGGAACCACCCACCGCGACGCGTCGACCTGCACCGCCGTGCCGTCCCACGCGAGCGCACCGATCTTCCGCACCCCGCCGAGCGCGCCGAACGCCTGCCACGGCGGATTCACCTGGAAGGGCCGGATGGCGGCGAAGACGCGTGCATGCCGCGCGCGCCGCGCGCGGTTCTCGAGTCGGTAGCGCACGTAGAGGATGGGGTGCCCAGCGCACCGGCCGGCAAAGGCGGTGGTGCGCATGACGAGATCCTCGGCTTCCCAGATCGACGAGGGTACCGGCAACCACTCGTCCTCGAGCGCCTGTGCCACGTCCGCCTCCGCCCACGTCATCAGTCTGCCGTCCACATGCACGAACGGCTCGATCGCGAAGGTGCCGCGATCGACCTCCACCGCACCTTCCTCGTTGACGATGGCGCAGGTCTCGCCGTCGGGCAGGCCGACGCAGGTCCAGTAGCTCTGCTCGGCGCACAGCCAGCGCGGATGGTAGCCACGCGGTTGGCTACGCGCGACGTGTTCGAAGAACGCATTCATCGAGCGCGAGAACTCGAACGGCTGGACGGCAACCTCGGCGATACCGCAGCCGCGGACGTCCTGCGGTTCGAGCGCGATACGCAGGTGCCGGCTGGCTGCGCCCGGGAGGTAGATATAGCTACGATCGACGTCTGCGGCCTCCGCCGCATGCACCGTCGTCCATGCGGCGGCATCGTCAGAGATCTGCACCTCGAACGCACGCGGTGACGCTCCGGGTGCCCACTGCACAACCAGCCCGCCGTACTCGCGTTCTTGCCGGAAGTCGATCTCCAGCCACTGCGCCGCCGCCGACGCTTCGCTGCGCCAGCTCGTCGTTCCGTCCGTATGGAGCACACATTCGGGCGCCTGCGCGGCGCCGGTGCTCGACGCACGCACATGCGGTGTCGCGCGGTAGGTACGGTCCTCGAGACACAGGTCGGCGATCCACACGCTACCGGCGCCGCCAGGCCCGGCGGCGATGACGAATTCGACGGCCCCCAGTTCGCACAGCGCGCCGCCGCCCGCCGGTCCCCAGGCGAACTCGATTTCGCTGCTGCGCACAGCAATCTCACGCCAATCGATGGGCAGTTCGAACGCGTCCCAGTGTCGCCACCAGACGTTGCGGCCGCTCGGATCGGCGAGCTTGATCTCGAGACGGTTGGCCGGGGCGGCGCCGCGGATGGCGAAGCGCAACGCGTACGCTTCCGGGATTGGGCGCGCCAACACCTTGCGCGCGACGACGAAGCCGCCGCCACCTTTGAAGTCGTAGTCGAGCCGCAGAGCCTGGCGGCCCGCCGCCTGCTCGGCCGCGATGCGCAACTGTGCCAGGCCGGAGGCGACCGCCGTCCAACTCGACGCATCCGCCAGTGGGTCCAGAACCTCGCCTCTCATGTCGCCCTCCATGCCGCTGGCGTATCTACACCGTTGCCCGCTCGCACGCCACCATCGCTCGCCGTGCCGGCGCGGAACGGCGGCGGCTAGCTTCGCCAGGATCGTTGATGTAAGAGTCGGCGACCCGCACGCCCATGACCGTAAACCAGACGCCGGCGCACGACAGGGAATTCGTTCGAGTGACACTGGCGCGGCTCGGCCGCGCGATTGCGATTTTCGCCACCGGCGATGCCGGCGCCCGGGCCCGCCTGCACGCCGGCGCCTTGCTGATGCTGCTCCTGGGCATCAACGCTCTCAACGTGCTCAGCAGTTACGTGGCGCGCGACTTCATGACGGCCATCGAACACCGGAAGTGGCAGGAGTTCGTGTCGCAAGCCATACTCTACGTTGGCATTTTCGGGCTGCTGACGCTGACTGCCGTGTTCTACCGCTTTACCGAGGAACGGCTGGGGCTGCTCTGGCGCGAGTGGATCACGCGGCGAATCGTTTCGGGCTACCTTGCGGACCACCTGTACTATCACTTGAACGCGGCGGGGACGGTCACCAATCCGGACCAGCGCATTGCCGACGACGTGCGGACCTTCACCACGATGACGCTCTCCCTCACCCTGATCATTTGCAACAGCGCACTCACTGTCTTTGCGTTCTCCGGTGTGTTGTGGTCGATCAGTCGCCTGCTGTTCGTCGTCGCGGTGCTGTACGCCGGCATCGGCTCGGCGGTAGCCGTGTTCCTCGGTCGTCCGCTGGTGCGCCTCCACTACGACCAGGCCGATCGGGAAGCGAACTTCCGCTCCGACCTGATCCACATCCGGGAGAACACCGAATCCGTGGCGCTCGTGCATTGCGAGGCGCAACTCCGTGATCGCTTGCTCGGTCGCGTCGACGCATTCGCCGGCAACCTGCGGCGGATCATCGCGGTAAACCGCAACCTCGGACTCTTCACCACGGGGTACAATTACCTCATCCAACTCATTCCGGTGGTGATCGTGGCACCGTTGTTCATCCACGGGTCGGCGCAGTTCGGCGAGATCTCCCAGGCCGCCATCGCCTTCGCCAACGTCCTGGGCGCCTTCTCGCTCATCGTCACACAGTTCCCCATGCTGTCCTCCTACGCCGCCGTCCTGTCGCGGCTGAGTCCCGTCGCCGGCTGGACGGCGGTCTTGGAAGACAAAGACACGGGTGGCATAGTCATCACCGAAGATCGGCACCGTCTCGCCTTCGACAACCTGACGCTCCGGGCATCGCAGAGTGGCCGTGTGCTCGTCAGCGCGCTGACGCTCGACGTACCACCAGGGGCGCGCCTGCTGATCACGGCGCCCAGCGACCTGGTCACCGACGCGCTGCAAAAGGCGATCGCCGGCATCTGGGACGCGGGCGAGGGGCGCATCGTGCGCCCGCCACTCGATGACATCGCCCTGCTCCCGGACCGGCCTTATACGCCGCCAGGCAGCCTGCGTGAATTCCTTGGCCGGACCGGCGGTGCGGGAGTCGAAGACGCCAATTTGTGGGCCGCCCTGCGCACGGTCCGTACGGCCGCGGTTGTCGAGCGCGCCGGCGGCCTCGACAGCGAGCACGATTGGGACGACTTCCTGTCCGTTGAAGAGCAGCGCCTGCTGGCCTTGGCCCGCTTGCTCATCGCCTCGCCGCGCTGTGCGATCGTCGCGCACCTCGGAGAAGGCCTCGAACAGGAGGACGCCGCGCACCTGCTCGCCGCGCTCGTCGAACGCGGTACCGCTTGTGTGGTCCTCGGAGACGACGTACTCCGGCGCGAAGATTTCGATACCGCGGTCGCAATCGATGGCGACGGCGCGTGGACGTACAGCACGATCCGGAGTGGGACTTGAGGGCTTGTGGTGGCTTGTGGACCTGGGGGAGCGGGTGACGAACCTCGACGCTTCACGCCCACACGCGCTCAAGCCCTTCGACAGGAGGGACGCCCGATGAATGCATCGCTGCCGATGTGGCCGCGCCGCTTACAGAGCCCGGCGGGGCTCACCGTCCAGGTCAATGCGAACGGTTCGATCCGTCGCATCGAGCACGGCGACGTCGTGCTCAACCTCTTTCCCGGCAATGAGATCGAAGGCGGACCGGCGAATCTCTATCTGCGCGTTGTCGGGGACCCGATCGCGTGGACGCCGCTGCTCGGTCCGCGCAGTCCGCTGGCCTTCCAGATCGACGACGCCGGACTGTTCGCCGCGGGCGAGTGGCAGGGGCTGCACATCGCACTGACGCTCGTGCTGGCGCAGGCCGCGCCGGCGTGGTTCTGGCACGTTACCGTCGAGAACCGCGGCGCGATCGACGCGACGGTCGATCTCGTCTACGCGCAGGATGTCGCGCTTGCCGCGTACGGCGCCATTCGAATGAACGAGTACTACGTCAGCCAGTATCTCGATCACACCCCCCTGCTCCACCCCGCGCGCGGCTACGTCGTGGCGACGCGGCAGAACCTGGGCGTGGGCGGACGAATCCCGTGGGCGCTGATTGGCTCGCTGCGGCATGGTGTCAGCTTTGCCACCGATGCGTTGCAACTGCACGGTCTGGCCACGCGGGCTCCAGATGGCGGCGCCGACGGCATCGCCGGCCTGGCGGCTCGGAGGCTGCCGGGCGTGCGCCGCCAACACGAGCACGCGATGACCGCGATCCAGGATGCCGGAGTGCAGCTCGCGCCACGCGCACGTGTCGATCTCGGCTTTTTCGGATGGTTCGAACCGGATCATCCCGCGGCAACCGCCGACAGCGATCTCGCGGCGGTCGACCGCGCCCTCGCGCTCGTCGAGGCGTCGCCGGCAAGCCAGCGCCGCGGGTCGGCGGCCGGTACCCCGGTGGCACCAACGCTGTTCTCCGTGGCCGCGACACTACGCTGCCGCGATCTGACCGCCGCGGAGATCGCCAGCTTTTGGGGTGACGACTTGCGCCACGTGGAGCACGATGGCGAACAACCGCTCTCGTTCTTCACCGCGGCGCATACCCACGTCGCTCTGCGCGCCAAGGAACCGCGGGTGCTGCGACCACACGGAGAGCTGTTCAGAACGGGCGACGGGCTCACCCCGGACGAGGCGTCGCTCACCACCACCGCCTATATGGCCGGGGTGTTCAACTCCCTGCTGACGCAGGGGCACGTGAGCATCAACCGCTTGCTGTCGGCGACGCGATCCTACCTCGGCCTGCAGCGCGCGCACGGCCAACGCCTGTTTGTCGAGTTGGAAGGCCACTTCGTCTTGCTCGACGTGCCGTCCGCATGGGAGGTGCGTCCGGACGGCTGCCGCTGGCTGTACGCACATGCGGGCGGGCTAATCGACGTACGCCTCACCGCCGGCACCACCCTGCACGCACTCGATCTGCGGATCGCCGTGCACGCCGGGCCGCCAGCCCGTTTGCTGGTGTCCAACCACGTCGCGTTGAACGGCGACGACGGCGCCGATGCGGTGCCGGTACGCTACGAACGTGACGCGGATGGAGTCGCGGTACGGGCAGTTCCGGACTCGGACGTTGGCCGTCGCTTTCCGGACGGCTACTTCCGCTTCGATCCCCACCCGGGCACCGTGGTCGAGCGCGTCGGCGGGGATGAACTGCTGTTCGGCGACGGCCGTTCGCGAGCGCAGCCTTTCCTCACGCTGCTCACCGCGCCGGCGTTGGCGGCGGGTGTGCGCATCACCGGAGGTCTCGTCGGCACACCACCGGCGGTCAGCGTCCGTGATGCCGGCGACGAGGCTGCGGGCAGATTGTGGACGGAGCTGTCCGGCTGTACCGCCATGCGCACCGATTCCTCGAGCGCGCTGGCAGGCGACGTCGCGGCATTACGGGAGATTCTGCCCTGGTACGCTCACGATGCGCTGATCCACTACTTGGCGCCGCGGGGTCTCGAACAGTTCTCGGGCGGTGGCTGGGGAACGCGCGACGTAGCGCAAGGTCCCGTCGAACTGTTGCTGGCGCTGGGGCGCTGGAAACCGCTACGGGACCTCTTGCTGCGCCTGTTCGCCAACCAGAACCCCGACGGCGACTGGCCGCAGTGGTTCATGTTCTTCACGCGCGAGCGCGGCATCCGGCCCGGCGACTCGCACGGCGACATCGTCTTCTGGCCCCTACACGCACTGGCTCAGTATCTGCTCGCCGCTGAAGATGCGTCGATCCTCGACGCGGTGGTCCCGTTCTTCCATCCGGGCGGTGACGCGGAGGCGGAGCACGCGGCGGTCTGGGCGCATGTCGAACGGGCGCTGGCCTGCGTGGCCCGGCGCCTGATCCCAGGCACGCAATTGATCGCGTACGGACACGGCGATTGGAACGATTCGTTGCAGCCCGCGGACCCGGCGATGCGCGAGCGGCTGTGTAGCGCCTGGACCGTCACTCTGCATCATGAAACGCTGGCCATGCTGGCCGCCGGGTTACGCACGGTCGGCCGCGCCGCCGACGCCGCCCCGCTGGAGGCGCTCGCGCATGCGGTGCACGCCGAGTTCACGCAGCGGTTGCTTCCCGACGGTCAACTACCCGGGTTCGCCTACTTCCACGACGACGGGCAGGTCGACTACCTCTTGCACCCGCGCGACCGCGCCACCGGGATACACCACCGATTGCTGCCCATGATTCACGCCATCCTTGCCGATCTGCTGACCCCCGAGCAGGCGGCGGCGCACGTCGGACTCGTCCGGACACACCTGCTCGGGGCGGACGGCGCCCGCCTGTTCGACCGGCCACCGGCGTATCGCGGCGGTCAGCAGCGGCACTTTCAGCGCGCCGAGAGCAGCACATTCTTCGGCCGCGAGATCGGACTGATGTACACCCACGCGCACTTGCGCTACGCGGCGGCGATGGCGCATTACGGCGATACCGACGCCTTCTTCACCGCCCTGCGGCGTGCCCACCCCATCGGTTTGACGCGGGTGGTGCCGACGGCCGCGCCGCGCCAGGCCAACTGCTACTACTCGAGCTCCGACGCCGTGGTGGCCGATCGCTACGAGGCGGCGGAGCGCTACGCCGACGTGCGCGCCGGGCGTGTGACCTACGAGGGCGGCTGGCGCGTCTACTCGAGCGGCGCCGGGATCGCCTTCCGCCTGATCCACGAGTATTTCCTCGGCCTGCGCCGCACCCGATCGGTCCTCGGCATCGACCCCTGCGTACCCAAGGCGCTCGACGGCATGTCCGCCGATGTGGGGATCGAGGACCGCGTCGTGCGTATCCACTATCGCGTCGCGGCGCGCGGATACGGGCCGCGCATCGTGAGCCTCAACGGCGCACCGCTTCCGTTGACGCGCCTGAGCAATCCGTACCGGCTCGGCGGTGTCAGCGTGCCGATAACCGCCGTGCGTCAGCAATTACGCGAGGGGGCGAACGCGCTCGTCATCGAGTTAGACTGACGCGCGCCCGCTTGCCCTCGCGCGCCGCCTTGCTATGCTTCACGCCATCGGCAGAGTGTGAGGTGCGCATGCGTTCCGATGAAATTGAAGGGCTCATCCGTCAAGGCTTGCCCGGCACCCGGGTACGGGTGTTGGACGAGACCGGCGGCGGCGATCACTTCCAGGCGGTAGTGGTCTCCCCGGAATTCGCCGGCAAGGGCTTGGTGGAACGACACCAGCTGGTGTACGCCATCCTCCAAGGAGCGATGGCCGGCCGCATCCACGCCCTGTCCTTGAAGACATACACGCCCGACGAATGGACGGCGCTGCAGTAACGCCTGCGGTGCTACCGAACTGGAGGAGATACGAACGATGCCCCGCGATGTCATGAATGAAATCCAAAGCGAAATCGCCGCCAACAAAGTCCTGGTCTACATGAAAGGGACACCGACATTCCCCATGTGCGGCTTTTCCGCCGCCACGGTCGAGGTGCTGCGAGAAATGGGTTACCCTTTCAATCACGTCAACATCCTTGAGGATCAGGAGAAGCGCGAGGCGATCAAAGCGTACTCGAACTGGCCCACCATCCCCCAGGTGTACGTCAACGGCAAGTTCATCGGCGGTTGCGACATCGTGCGAGAACTGCACGCCAGCGGCGCGCTCGACCAGCTTCTCAAGGAGGCGTTTGCGAGCGCGGACACCACGGCAGCCAACTGAGGCCTGCGCCCCGTATCGCCAGCGGACCGGTGACGATACGGTGGCCAGCGATCGCTCGTGCGCCCACAGTTGAGCCCACGGCCCCCCGCGCGCGCCGGCATTGTCCTTACCGCTCGGCGCCGGGAATCGCGTTCGAAGGCGCGGCCGGGGCGCGCGTTGCGATGATCGAAGTCCAACACCTTCGCAAGGATTTCGGCGGCATCCGGGCGGTGGACGACGTGTCGTTCCGCGTCGCCCAGGGAGAAATCGTTGGCCTGCTGGGGCCGAACGGCTCCGGCAAGACGACGATCATGCGCGTACTGGCGGGCTTTTTCGCACCCACCGCCGGCCAGGCCATCGTCGCCGGCTTCGACGCCGTGGCGCAATCCTTGGCGCTGCGGCGCAACATCGGCTACCTGCCCGAAAACGTCGCGTTGTACCCGGAGATGCGCGTCGCGGAGTTCCTCGAATTCTGTGCACGGCTCCGCCGCCTCCCCGCCACCCGGCAGGCCCAACGCCTCTGCGCCACGATCCACGACTGCGGCCTGCGGGAGGTCACCGAGCGATCGATCGGTACCCTATCCAAAGGCTACCGCCAACGCGTCGCGCTGGCGCAAGCCATGCTGCACGAGCCGGAGGTCTTGATTCTCGACGAACCCACCGTCGGCCTGGATCCGCGCCAGATCGTCGAGATCCGCGAACTCATACGCGGCTTGCGCGGCCGCACGACCGTGCTCTTGAGCACGCATGTTCTTCCCGAAGTCAGCATGACCTGCGAGCGCGTCATCATCATGGACCGCGGGCGGGTGGTGATGGACGACAGTGCCGACGCATTGAGCCGCCGGGCGCACGGCGGCGATCGGACGCTGGTCCGTGTGGATGGGCCTGCGGACGCCGTCCACGCCACCCTGTGCCAGCTACCCAACGTTCAGGAAGTCGTCCGCATGGCGGCCACTGTCGGCGAGCGCGGATGCACGTTCGTCATCCGCACGACAGCCGGTGAATCGGGGCGCGAGGCGGTGGCGGCGGCCGTGGTCGGCCATGGCTGGGGCCTGCTGGAGGTCCGCGCCGTCACCGCGAGCCTCGAGGACCGCTTCCTGCGATCGGTGAAGGACGACGACGCCGAGACGGCGCACTGACTCCCGTGACCCTGCTGACACTCTACCGCAAGGAGCTCTCGTCGTACTTCGTCTCGCCGCTGTTTTACGTGGTGAGCGCGGTCTTCCTCTGCCTCTCCGGATACTATTTCTACACCGACCTGATCTTCTTCGTCACCTTCGGCTTCGGCGTGAACATCCTGCGGAACTTCTGGCAGTTGCTTCTGGTCGATCTGCGTCTGGTCATGCTGCTGTCGATCCCGTTGCTGACGATGCGTGCGTTCGCCGAGGAAAAGAAACTGGGAACCATCGAACTGCTGCTCACCTATCCGATCCGCGATTCCGAACTGCTGCTCGCGAAGTTCGCCGCGTGCGCGACCGTCTCCACCCTGATGTTGGCGGGCACGCTGGCCTACCCGGCCTATGTCTACACCCTACAACCTTTTCCCTGGGCGCCGCTGCTGGCGGGCTATCTCGGCCTCCTGCTGCTTGGACTGAGCTTCGTCGCCTGCGGCGTGTTCGTGTCCGCGCTCACCGAAAGCCAGGCGATCGCGGCCACCGTAACCATCGGCATGCTGTTGTTCTTCTGGATTGTGAGCTGGAACGAAGCGGCCACCAGCCCGGCCCTGCTGCGCGCCCTCATCCGCGTGTCGATGTTCGACCATTTCGAACGCTTCTCGCACGGCGTCGTCGCGATCCGCGACGTCGCCTTCTTCGTGTTCTTCATTGCCTTTTTCAATTTCCTCACCTTACGCGTGCTCGAGTCGCGCACCTGGCAGGGGCGGCGATGAGTCCCGCCGCGGGCCACTGGCTGCGGCAGATTGCCGCCACGATCGGGGTGGCCAGCATCTTCTGCGGCGCCGACGCTATTCTGTCGCGGCACGACTGGCGCATCGACTTGACACCGGAGAAGCGGTTCACGCTCGCCGACCACTCGCGCCAGGTACTCGCCGGCCTCGCGCACCCGGTCGAGATCACTGCCTTTCTGCGTTCGGACGATGCCCGCAATCGCGAGATCGAGGATCTGCTCGCACGCATGCAGCGCGTGACCGCGCAGCTCCGCTACGCGGTCGTCGACGTGAATCGCAACCCCGCCGTGGCGCGCCGCTACGGCGTCGACAGTTACGGCAGCCTGGTCGTCGACAGCGACGGCCGGCGCGCCGTAACCCCGGACGCACGTGAAGAGCCGATCGTAGCGGCCATCCTGGAGGTGACACGTCCGACTCGCGACGTCATCTATTTCCTCACCGGGCACGGCGAGCACGACCTGAGCAGTGCCGACCGTGAGACGGGCTACTCCGCCGTCCGTGGCGCCCTTCAGAACGCGGCGTACGACGCCCGTCCGCTGAGCTTGCTCGGCGAGGATGCCGTTCCCGCCGACGCCGGCGTCCTCGTCATTGCCGGAGCGCAGCGGGATCTGTTGCCGGCAGAGGTCGCGAAATTGGACGAGTATGTCGCACGGGGCGGCGGGCTCCTGGTCCTGCTCGACCCAGGGACGCCGCCAACGCTGCGCACGCTCTTGCGCCGGTTCGGTGTACAAACCGCTCCGGGCGTGATCGTAGATCCGGAGAATCGATTATTTGGGGGCGATTCGTTCACCGTGACCGTACCCGGCCTGTCCGACAAACACCCGGCCAGCGCTCCCCTCAAAGTCTTACCACTGCTTTCCGGCACGTGCGCGGTATCGTTCGCCGGTGCGCATCCCGGGGTCCGCGGCATTGAGTTCCTGCACACGGCGCCCAGCAGCTGGCGAACTCCCAGAGGGGATGCGGATCGGCGCGGCGCGGATTTCGTTACTGACCGCGACCAGCGCGGACCGATCTCCGTCGGCGTTAGCCTGCTCGTCGACTACCAGGCTGGCCGCGTGGCCGAGGCAAGAGGCGTACCGCCGGCACGCTTCATCATCATTGGCGATTCCGACTTCGCCAACAATTCCTTCATCGACTACCTCGGCAACAAGGACTTGCTCCTCAATTCGATCGCATGGCTGTCGGGCGGGCACACGCCACTCGCCGAACGCCCAGCCCTGCGCACGCCGGGCGTCAACCAGTTCTTCGTCAGTGCGCGGCAAGGACGGCTGGCCTTTCTGATCGGCACGGTGTTCGAGCCGGCGGCGGTCCTGCTCGTCGGTACCCTGATCGTTGTGCGACGCCGGTGGCGGGCATGAGCGGCGCGGCGGGCGGCCACAGCCGCGTGGGCACCACCCCGCGGAACGGCGGAGCATCGCGACGGAGACGGCGATGACCTGGCGCCGCGTGGCACTGTACTGGTGCTGTTTCCTCGCACTGGGCGCCTACTTCGCGCTGTTCGAGCGTACGCCCGCCCCGCCGCTCGCGGCACCGGTGTCGCGAGCCGCCTTTCTCACGATCGACGAGGGCCAAATTCAGTCCGTCGAGGCCCGACGCGGGGATACGGTAGTGCGCTGCCGCCGAGTTGACGGGCGCTGGCAGGTCGAGCAGCCAACCGGCACCGTGATACCGTCCGATTTGGTCGCCAGCTTGATCGCCACGGTGATCGAGCTGCCCGAGGTCGAGGTGGTCGCGGAACACCCACATGCCCTGGCGCCATTCGGCCTCGATCCGCCCGCGGTCCAACTCGCTCTGACGCCGGCCGTGGGAACACCCGTCACCGTGCGCTTGGGACAACGGAATCCCGCCGGCACCGCCGTCTATGCGCAGCGCAGCACTGGCGCGGGCGTCTTCCTCATCGGCATCAATGCCCGTTACTATGCCGACCTCCTGTTCGCCGGCGCCCAGCGACACGGCGACTAGCGCAGCGCCGCACATGCCACGGCCGCCCGCCAGCTTGACAAATAGGAGACGGCAGGTTCTAAGTTGGCGCACCGGTCTCGCACTCGATTTCTCACCAACTGAAGGGAGCTAACCCATGAGATCCATACCCTTGGTGTACGTTGTCCTATTGGCGGCCAGCCTGACGGCTTGCGAAAAAGGCCAATCGACCGCACCGCCCTCGGACGCCGAAAAACGCACGATCGACGAACGTATCCAGGGCTACTTCAAGAAGGTCGCCAACGTGCCGGCCAACGTCACCCTCAAGGTGATCGACCTAACGCCCGCCGAACTGCCGGGCATGCTCAAGGCCAACCTCGAGGCGACGAGCGGGGCCAACACCCAGAAGGTTCCCCTGCTTGTCTCCCGTGACGGCCGCTATTTCGTCCAAGGACAGCTCGTCGATCTCACGGTCGATCCGTTCAAGGCGGTGATGGAGAAGATCAACCTGAAGGACCAACCGATGCGCGGCAATCCTGAGGCCAAGGTGACGATCGTCGAGTACTCCGACTTCCAGTGTCCGTTCTGCAGCCGCGCCTATACGACCGTCGAAAACCAGGTGATGAAGGAATATGGCGATCGGGTTCGGCTCGTCTACAAGAACTTCCCGCTGAGCAACATTCACCCCTGGGCCGAGAGCGCCGCCTTGGCAACCGCCTGCGCCCGCAAGCAGAACCCCGCGGGGTTCTGGAAATTGTACGACTTCTTCTTCCAAAACCAGCAGGCGTTGACCGTGGAGAACATCAAGGAAAAGGCGGATGGCGTCATCAAGGAAGCCGGCCTCGATGTCACTGCCTTCGACACCTGCTTCGACAACAAGGCGGCACTCGACCTGGTCAAGGCGGACGAGGAAGAAGCGAACGCGCTCGGGGTGCGTTCGACGCCGACCTTCTTCATCAATGGCCGTAAGCTCGACGGGGCACTCCCGTACGAGAACTTCAAGACCGCCATCGATCAAGCCCTCGCCGCCGCGGCATGATCCCCTGCGCGCGGCCCGCGCTGCGTCTGCCGCCGCGCTAGCGTGGCGGCAGACGCAGCGCGCCGTCGAGACGGATGGTTTCGCCGTTGAGCATCGCATTGTCGACGATGTGACAGACCAAGGCGGCGAATTCGCTCGGCCGGCCAAGTCGTGACGGAAACGGTGCCTGCGCCGCCAACAACCGGCGTTGCTCGTCCGGCATCATGGCGAGGAGCGGCGTGTCGAAGGTTCCCGGCGCGATGGTCACGCAACGAATACCGTCGCGCGCCAGATCGCGCGCGATCGGCAACGTCATACCGACAACGCCGGCCTTGGAGGCGGAGTACGCGACTTGGCCCGCTTGCCCGTCGAACGCGGCCAGCGATGCGGTGTTGATGATCACGCCGCGCTCGCCGTCCGTGTTGGGTGAATTGTTCAGCATCTCGGTGGCCGCCAGGCGCGCCACATTGAACGTGCCGATCAGGTTGATCTTGATCACCATCTCGAACACCTCCAACGGCATCGGCCCCTGTTTGCCCGTGAGCTTGATGGCCGAACCCGTGCCGGCGCAATTCACCAGGATGTGAATGCCGCCGAAGGCGGCCACCGTCTGCCGCACCGCCCCCGCCACCTGTTCGGCGTCGGCGACGTCGGCGGGGGCGAAGATTGCCCCTGCCCCTAGTTCGTTGGCCAGCTCGTTCCCCGGCGAGTCGGGCCGGTCGAGAATGGCAACGCGGCCCCCGCGCTCCAGCAGTGCACGCACGCTGGCCGCACCCAAACCTGAGGCTCCTCCCGTAACCAGTGCCACGGCATCCGGTAGTTTCATCGGCATCTCCTGCGGCGCACGCGTGGGTTCGCCGGCTCCACTTAGCACGCGGGGCTCGCCCTTCAAGCACGCACGCGACGAGACGAGGCGGCCCTCCCGCGACTCGGACCGCGCCCCGTCTGCCCCTTTCCCGCGCCCCGTTGTCCTTGTAGAATATCGCCCGTGCGACAACCGCTCCGCTCGATTGCGCTGACGATCCTGTTCTTGCTGCTGGCTGCGGCCGCCTGCACCACGGTCCCATACACCCGTCGCTCACAACTGATGCTGGTGTCGGAAAGCACGATCGACAATCTCGGGGTGCAAGCCTATCAGGAGGCCCTCTCGAAAGAGCGAATCGATCACAGCCCTGAAGCGAATCGCGCGGTCACCAATCTTGGGCAACGCATTGCCGAAGCCGCGGCCCACCCGGCGTACCAATGGCAATTCGCCGTTCTCGACGACCCCACACAGGCCAACGCGTTCGCTCTCCCGGGCGGGAAGGTGGCGGTGTACACGGGGTTATTCCCGGTGGCGCACGACACCGCCGGCCTCGCTGCCGTGATCGGGCACGAGGTCGGCCACGTCGTTGCCCATCACGCCGCGGAGAGGATGAGTCAGGGGATGCTCCTACAGCTGGCCGCCGGGGGCCTATCCGTTGCGTTGGGCGCGCAGAGCCCGGCGACACGCGACGCGATCATGCAGGCCTTCGGGCTCGGTGCGCAGTACGGCGTGCTGCTCCCGTTCAGCCGCTCGCAGGAATCCGAGGCCGACCGCATCGGCTTGATCCTGATGGCGAAGGCCGGCTACGACCCACACGCGGCACTGGACTTGTGGCGGCGCTTCGAAGCCCGCGGTACGACCGCACCCCCGGAGTTCCTCTCGACGCATCCCAGCTATGGCACGCGCGAGCACAACATCAACTCGTGGCTGCCCGAAGCAATTCAGTACTTCCAGCCCAGCCACGCGCCCGTCGTGTCGCTTCCCACCATCGCGGTGCCGCGCTAGCGCAGCGACGCGCAGGTCCGGAACCCGCAACCAAGCCGAGACCATCCCAGTCAGTGGACCGCGCCACGGCCGGCCGCGTGACGATCGCGAAAGTGCACGTGTAACGAGACGGCAAGGTAATAGAACGGAAAGTACAATGAAAGGCAGGCCAATACGCGCGATGGGCGCGGGATCTGCAGCAACAAGACGGCGATGCACAGGGCCCATAGGACGCCGAGCACGTGCGTCGTCCGTTGCGCTGTGGGATTTCTGCTGGGATAGAGATAGCGAATCGGAACGAACACCATCGCCGCCAGCACCAGTAGCAGCAGCGTGTTCATCCAGATCGGCGTCGCCAGGACGAAACAATAGAACACCACGATGTTCCAGTAGGAGGGAAACCCGGTGAAGAAATGATCGGCCGTCTTCGCCTCCGTGTGGCAGAATCCGTAGCCACTCGCCAGCAGCGGCGCAGCGCCGACAGCGAGGCCGGCGGCCCCCTGCGGGAGCAGCCCAGCCTGCGCTGCCAGCACGATCGGAACGACCACGTAATTCAGATAATCCACGATGTCGTCGAGCTTGGCACCATCGAAGCGGGGTAGCACTTCCTTGACGCGCGCCCAGCGCGCCAGGCTCCCGTCCGTCGCATCGATGAACGTCGCAACCGCCAGCCACGCGAAGGCCAGTCGAAAGTTGCCCACAGCGGACGCGACCAGGGCAAAGAAGCCCACGACAGCGCCCACTGCGGTATAGAGATGGACCGCCCATGCGGCCACGACGGGGGTCACCGGCAACTCCGTGCGCGGCGGCCGGACACCAGCGAGATCGCACTCGTGCGTGGCATCGGGGTACGGTCACTGGCCGACCACTGTGCCAAGCCTGGAACCTAGTGTCCAGAGGAGATTGCTAGCGGAGGACAGCGGACAGCCGTGCAAAAAGAAAGCCTCGACCCATCATCAGCCGAGGCTTTCATGTCGCGGTCTCAGATTGTCAAATCTTGGAGACGTTCGCGGCTTGCAACCCCTTGGGGCCTTGGGTGATTTCGAACTCCACCCGCTGGCCTTCCTCAAGTGAGCGAAAGCCCTGGCCGCTGATGGCCGAGTAGTGTACGAAGACGTCCTGACCATCGTCTTTGGTAATGAAGCCATAGCCCTTCTGGCCGTTGAACCACTTCACCGTACCTTGAACCATCTTACGAATACCCCCTTTGCGCTGTGTGGTCCAGGGAAAGCCCAAAAAGTAAAGCCCGTTCCATCCGAGCGGGAGCGCAAATGACGCTTGTTGCCGGCGGTACCTTGACCCTCCTAAGCATTTCGCCTTGAAACCCGCAGCCTGAATAGCATGTGCCAGCGCCGCTGTGCAACAAGAATCGGCAACGCGCACCGTCGTCCCTGCGTCGCCTTTACTCACTGTTTTTCAGATGGTATGTTTCTTGCCCGCGCATACACTACCGCACGGTTCCTATGAGAAAACCACTGCAATTCGGCATCCTGGCCACCGTGGTCCTGCTGTTGAGCGGTGTGGGTTTTCTTGTGGCTCGCAGCTTGTGGCAACAACATCGGCGTGACATCGCATCCCGCGGATTGGAGTTCTTGCCGGGCGTATCGCAGCACATCCGAGATTTTCACCGGGTGAAGCTCCAGGACGGCCGCAAGGTCTGGGAGATCTCGGCGCAGGATGCCCAGTATTTTCATGAGGATAACTTGGTGGTCGTACGCGAGGCCACCATGGAACTGCAACTGAAGGATGGCCGCGCCGTTGGGCTACGGGGAGATGAGGCGCGCATCGAACTCGCGGGACGCGATGTCGCTCGGGTCGAACTGAACGGCGCCATTCAGGTGACCGCCTCGGAGTACGTGGTGCGCACGGACCACGCGATCTACGACAATGAGCGCCGGCTCATTTCGGTACCGGATCCCGTCGACATTTCCGGACGCGGCCTGCAAGCCCGCGGCGACACCATGGAAGTGGAAATCGACTCGGATATCGTCAGGTTGGCGCGCAATGTGTCGATGCACATCGAACCCGCAATGCTCCGGCAAGGAGAGCCCCACGCACCGCTGTAAGCTTCACGGCGCCACGGCTTTGCTGCTGTTGGTTGTCGGCGTGCTTGCTGCTCCATCCGGCGCCCAGAATCAACAGGCCCCCGTCCCGGACCGGGCTGCCCAGGATTCAACCGGCGGGCCCGCATCCCTGTTGGGGGGCTTTTCGTTCACGTCGCAACGAGAGCCGATTACGATCGCCTCCGAAGCCCTGGAATTCAACTACCGCTCCCGCGTGCTCAAGTATGTGGGAAGTGTGGTGGCCATCCAAGGCGACATGAAATTACAAAGCCGCAGCCTCACCGTCACCCTCGATGCGCAGGTCGAGAACCGTATCAAGGAAGTGGTGGCCGACGGCCAGGTACGCCTCTCCAAGGGCACCCGGTGGGCCACTGGCGGCCACGCAGTGTTCAACCAGGATCACCGCACCGTGGTCTTAAGCGACAATGCGGAACTGCACGACGGCGGCAACATCGTCAAAGGGGACCGCGTCGTCGTGTACCTCGATGAAGAGCGCAGCGTGGTGGAAGGCGGTAAGGGCCGCGTCGAAGCCGTCCTGGTTCCGTCTCGGAACGACGAGGGGGCGGCGCCCACTGGAGGCCGGAAGCCATGACGGCCCACGGCGCTCACCCGGAACGCGTGCTACGCGCCGACGGCCTCTGCAAGCGGCTGGGCGGACGGGAAATATTGCGCGCCGTGTCCCTCGAAGTCCACGCCGGCGAGGTGGTGGGCCTCTTGGGGCCCAATGGCGCGGGAAAGACGACAACGTTCTATGCCATCGTCGGTCTCATCCGTCCGGATCGCGGACGGGTGGTGCTCAACGGCAGCGAGGTCACCAACGATCCCATGTACGTGCGCGCACGTAAGGGTGTCAGCTACCTGCCGCAAGAGCCATCGGTGTTCCGTAAGCTGACGGTGGAGGAAAACATCCTCGCGATCCTGGAAACGCTGTCGTTGACGCGCGAGGAGCGCCGCGAGCGGCTCGCCGAACTGCTGGAGGAACTCAGCATCGCGCACCTGGCCAAGAGCAAGGCCTACGCGCTCTCCGGCGGCGAGCGGCGGCGCGTGGAGATCACCCGCGCACTGGTCACCGCGCCCACCTTCATGCTGTTGGACGAGCCTTTTGCAGGCATCGATCCCCTTGCTATTCTGGACATTCAGAGCATCGTGGGGCAATTGAAGGAGCGACAGATTGGCATCCTGATCACCGATCACAACGTCCGCGAGACGCTGGGCATCTGTGATCGGGCGTACATTTTGAACGACGGCACCGTGCTGGAACAGGGGACGCCGCAGCAAATTGCGGCGAGTCCGCAAGCGCGGGAACTCTACCTCGGAGAGCGCTTTACGCTGTAGGCCGATGGCACTGGAAACGAAACTATATCAGCGGCTGAGCCAACAGTTGGTGATGACGCCGCAATTGCGCCAGGCGATCAAGATCCTACAGGTGTCCCGGGCGGAACTGGAGACCCTGATCGACGAGGCACTCTCGGAAAATCCGGTGCTTGAAGAGGGCATCGAGCAGGTCGAGGAGGAGCGACCACGCACCGAGGAACCTCTCGAAACCGACCAGAGCGGGAGCGACGAGTGGGCCGAGCCGCACGAACAACGTGAGACGACCACCGAGATCGACCCCAACGAACGCATGGGAGCGATCGACTGGAAGGAGTACCTCGACACCTACCGGAACGACTGGCACGGGGCCTCGTCGACGGCGGCGGACTTCGACGAAGAGAAGCGGAACACGTTGGAGAACACGCTGGTGCGAGCGCAGTCCTTGCACGAATACCTCATCTGGCAACTGCGCATGACCGGCATCACCCCGGTGCAGGAATCGGTCACCGCCTTGATCCTCGGCAACATGGACAAGGACGGCTACCTGCAGGCGGACATCGAGGACATCGCCTTCCAGAGCGGGCAGGACTTCGACGTCGTCGAGGGGGCCCTGCAACGGATTCAAGATCTCGATCCCCCCGGGGTCGGAGCGCGGAATCTGCGGGAATGCCTGCTGTTGCAGCTCCGTCACCATGGCCGGGAGGAATCGGTGGCCGCCGCCATTGTGCGCGATCACCTCCCCCTGCTTGAGAGCAAGCGCTATGACAAGATCGCCAAGGAACTCGCCGCTCCGCCCGAGGAGGTGGCCACGGCCGCCGTCTTCATCGCCACGCTCGAACCGAAGCCGGGCCGCAATTTCGGTGAAGGCGACATCCGCTACATCACCCCGGACGTCTTCGTCCAGAAGATCGGCGACGAACTGGTCGTGGTCTTGAACGACGAGGGCCTACCGCGTTTACGCGTCAGCAACTTCTACCGGCAGGTGCTTTCCGAAAGTGGCACGGGCGATGCCAAGCGCTACATCCAGGAAAAGATGCGCGCCGCCGCCTGGCTCATCAAGAGCATCCACCAGCGGCAGCGGACCCTCTACTTGGTCACGCAGAGCATCGTCCGCTTTCAACGGGATTTCTTCGATGGCGGCGTCGCCCACTTGAAGCCGTTGGTACTCAAGGATGTCGCCATGGACATCGGCATGCACGAGTCCACCGTGAGCCGTGCCACGGCCAATAAGTACGTGCATACGCCGCAAGGCATGTTCGAGCTGAAGTATTTCTTCACCTCGAGTCTCCAGGGCGCGGACGGCGAAGAGGTATCGGCGGAGAGCGTCAAAGACCGCATTCGCGAGATCATCGCCAAGGAGGATCCGCGCCGTCCATACAGCGACCAGCACATCGCCAAGATGCTGTCGACGGAACATGTCGGCATCGCCCGGCGGACGGTGGCGAAGTACCGCGGCATCATGGGCGTCCTGCCGTCGTCCAAGCGGCGACAGGCATTCTGAGTGAAGCACGGAGCTGCATATGCAAATCATGGTCACGTTTCGGCAGATTGAGCCCAGCGAGGGATTGCGGCAGCACGCCGAGGAGAAAATTCAGCGCATCCGTAAATTCCTGCGCCGCCCGATCGAGGCCCATGTCACACTTTCCGTGGTCAAGCGCCGGCACATCGCCGAGGTCCAACTCAGCGCCAAACACCTCAACCTGACCGCGACGGAGGAGACCGGGGACCTGTACTCGGCGATCGACCTGGCCATGACAAAGCTGGAACGCCAGGTCAAGAAGCATGTCGCCAAGCGCCACACGCACAAAGGACCTGCCCCACGCGCGGCGACCGCCACCGCCGCCGAGCACGGCCCTCGCCTCATGCGGCCGCGCCGCGTGGTGGTGAAGCCCCTGACGCTCAACGAAGCGGCAGTGCAATTGCGCGCGCAAAAGGCCGAATTCCTGCTGTTCAAGAACACGGCCACCGACGCCCTCACGCTCATCTACCAGCGCAAAGACGGACACGTCGGGATCATTGAACCGGAGCTTGCGTAGATGCGCATGCCGGCCCCACACCGCCCGCCCCTCGCAGGGTGCCTACGCACGAGTCAGCACGGATGAAAATCACCGATATCCTACCCGAGTCACTGGTCATCCCCGCCTTGCAGGGAGCGACAAAGGAGGCGGTGCTGCGCGAGCTCGCCGCGCACCTCGCCGACATCCATCCCGAAGTCAGCGCCGAGCGCTTGGTGGAGGTCTTGTGGGAGCGCGAGCGCCTCGGCAGCACCGCCATTGGCGATGGCATCGCCATCCCGCACGGCAAGCTCCGCGGTCTGCAGGGTGTGCTCGCCGCCTTCGGGCGGCATCCGCAGGGTGTCGACTTCGAGTCGCTGGATGGCAACCCGACGAAGCTCTTCTTCTTGCTCGTGGCGCCCGAAGACTCCGTCGGTCTCCATCTGAAGGCGCTGGCCCGAGTCTCCCGATTGCTCAAAGAACAGGATTTCCGCAATCGGCTGATAGCCGCCGGGGAACAACACACCCTGTACGCGATCATTTGCGAGGAAGATGAAAAGTACTGACCCCGAGCGCCATGCCGGAGTCGCCGTCGCCGCCCTGCTTGCCGACGAGGGCGCTCCGTGGAGTCTGGAGTTGGTGGCGGGGCGCGCCGGAACGCACCGCAAGATCGTCGCACCGCGCATCCAGAAGCCGGGTCTCGCGCTCGCCGGGTACGTCCAACAGATCCATCCAAAGCGGGTGCAGGTCATCGGCACCCCGGAACTCTCCTACCTCCACAGTATGGCGCCGCTGGCCGCGCGACGCGCCGTCGATCGCCTCTGCTCCGAGGACATCAGCTGCCTGATCGTCACCAACGATGCCCCGGTCCCAGCGGTCCTCCGGCGCGCGGCGGACAAGTCCCGGGTGCCGCTGCTGCGCACGCCGCTCAAGAGCGCCGTGCTCATCCGTGCCGTCAGCAGCTGGCTCGAAGAGAAGCTCGCAGCGCGGGTGACGGTCCATGGGGTGCTCGTTCAAGTGTGCGGTGTCGGCATCCTCATCATCGGCAAGAGCGGCATCGGCAAGAGCGAGGCAGCACTCGACCTCGTCGCGCGCGGGCACCGGTTCGTCGCCGACGATGCCGTCGAGGTCGCCGAGGTATCGCCGCTCTCGCTGAAGGGTCGCTCGCCCAATCTCACTCAGCACCACATGGAAATCCACGGCCTGGGGATCATCAATGTGCGCGAGCTGTTCGGGACCCTCGCTACGATCGACGAGCAGCCGATCGATCTGGTCGTCGAGTTGGTGGCCTGGAGCGCCACCATCGACCGGCTGGGGCTGGAGGACGCACGGCACACCCTGCTCAACGTATCCGTGCCCATGATTCGCCTCCCCGTACACCCTGGCCGCAACCTGGCCGTGCTGATCGAAGTGGCGGCACGCAACCACATGCTGAAGGCGCGCGGCCAGCATGCGGCGCGGCAATTCGCCACCATGGTCGACCGGGAAATTCGCCGCACCGCACGCTTGCAGCGGAGCGCCAATCGTAAATCATGACGCCCACGGACACACCCAAGAACGATCCCGGTCTGTGCCGGCATCTCGAGATCAAGAATCGGCTCGGCTTGCATGCCCGCGCCGCCGCGCAACTCGTGCAGATGGCGTCGCAGTACGATGCCGAGATCACTGTCGACAAAGACGGGCAGGCGGTCAACGGCAAGAGCATCATCGGTCTGATGATGCTGGCCGCCGCGCAAGGGACCGTGATCGAGGTGCGTGCGACCGGACCGCAAGCCGATGAAGCCCTGACGGCGATCGAGCGTCTGGTCGATGCCAAGTTCAACGAGGAATGACCGCCGTGGCATGGCGGCGCGCCGCCACGCCACGCGAACCATCGGCCACATAGCGGCTGCCGCCGCTCAATAAGGAGAGACGATGTCGCTCCACGACTTTGTCTTCACCTCGGAATCGGTTTCCGAGGGTCACCCGGACAAGATGTGCGATCAGGTGTCGGATGCCATCCTCGACGCCCTGATCGCAGGCGACCCGGATAGTCGTGTCGCCTGCGAGAGCCTCGCCAAGACGGGCATGGTGATTGTCGCGGGCGAGATCACCAGCCGCGCCCAGGTCAACTACGCCGAGATCGTGCGCCGGACGATCCGTGACATTGGCTACACCTCCTCGGAGGTCGGGTTCGACGCCGACACCTGCGCCGTCATTCTGGCCATCGAACGGCAATCGCCCGACATCGCCCGGGGCGTGGACGAAGCTGCACACAAGGAACAAGGCGCCGGCGACCAGGGACTGATGTTCGGGTTCGCGTGCGACGAGACCGCGGAGCTGATGCCGTTGCCCATCATGTTGGCCCATCAGCTGATGCGGCGGTTGACCGACATCCGTAAGAGCGGCGCCTATCCCTGCTTGCGCCCCGATGCCAAGTCGCAGGTGACCGTCGAGTATCGCGACGGCCGCCCCTGTCGTGTCGATACGGTCGTGGTCTCGTCCCAGCACACGCCGGAGGTGTCACAGCAGACCTTGCGTGAGTTGGTCATCGAGGAAGTCATCAAGCCCGTGGTCCCCCCGCGATACCGGCAGGGCGGCATCACCTACCACGTCAATCCCACGGGACGATTCGTCATAGGCGGCCCAGTTGGCGATTGCGGCTTGACCGGCCGCAAGATCGTCGTCGACACCTACGGCGGCTACGGCCGTCATGGCGGCGGTGCCTTCTCCGGGAAGGATCCGTCCAAGGTCGACCGCAGCGCCGCCTATATGGCCCGCCATATCGCCAAGAACATCGTCGCCGCCGGCCTGGCCGGCAAATGTGAAGTCCAATTGTCCTACGCCATCGGCGTGGCCGAGCCCACATCGGTGCTCGTCGATACATTTGGGACGGGCGTGCTGGCAAATGACCGCTTGAGTGCGTTGATCCGCGACCGCTTCCAACTGAAGCCGGCGGGAATCATCCGCGCGCTCGATCTGAAGCGCCCGATCTACCGGCGGACGGCTGCGTACGGACACTTCGGGCGGGCGCCGGAAGCTGGGGATTTCACCTGGGAGCGCACCAACCACGCCGCGGCGTTACAACAGACAGGCACCGCCTCAGCGCAACGCCGGAGTCGGACGATCGCGCAGCCAATTGCATGAAAAGGTGCACGGCGGGGGCCGGGAGACGTGAAATACGCGCGCACAAAAGCCTTCAAGCCTTCACTCCCTCACGCCCCGTCTTCCCCGCCAGCTTGACCTGCCCCGTCCGGCCAACGTCATAGCCGCCGAGTCGTACTACAGCTTGGCGGAACTCCTCGGAGCGCATCGCGGTGAGCAGCGCCTGGCCCGCATCACTGGCGTAGAAATCCCGCCGGAAGACAACATCGTACTCTTCCAACTCCACGGGAAGGAAGTCGAGGCCCAGCGCATTTGCGGCTGAGCGGACACCGAGGCCGCAGTCAGCCAGACCGCTGGCAACCGCCATCGCCACAGCCATGTGCGTGAACTCTTCGCGCTCGTAGCCGCGGATGCGCTCCGGTCGCAAGCGCAGTTTTGCGAGTTTGTAATCGAGCAACACGCGGGTCCCGGCGCCCGCCTGGCGATTGACAAAACGAATATCCGGCCGCCGCAGATCCCGCAAGTGGCGGATCTGTTTTGGGTTCCCTCGGGCCACGATCAACCCCTGCTGGCGTACGACCAGGTTCACGACGACCACGTCGCGCTGGCGGAGGTAGCGGCGAATGTCGGTAAGATTATAGGTGCCCGTCTTCGGATCGAGCAGGTGTGTGCCCACCAAATGGGCTTCTCCACGCTGCAGCGCCAGCAGGCCGCCTAGACTGCCGACGTTGGTGGCCGCGAGCTTGAGCTCCGGACGCGACCGTTTCAGCGCATCTTCAAGCAAGCCGATCGACAGATCGTGGCTGCCGCTGAACACGATGGTGTGGGCGATTTCCGCTGCCGATCGCAGCAGCTCGACCTCCACCTCCTCGCCCGCGTTGATGCCTTCGGAGAGCGACGGGATGCGCAGGAACCCATCGGCCTTCACCAGCGTGCTGATCGCACCGGCGCCGCGCCCGAGCGGGTTGACGACGACGCGCTCGCCTACCCGGCCGAGAGTGACCCGCATGAATTCCTCGACCCCGAGCTTCGACGGAATCTTTCGTGGGACCAGTGCCGGGATGCGCACGGGCGGCTCGGCTGCACAGCCGAGGAACCGGGCAAGGAGCGGGCGGAGCACCTGTTGACAAACGATGGCGGCGGACACTGGATACCCGGGCAAACCGAGCACCGGAGTCCCCTCAACGATGCCGCAGATGGCCGGCTTGCCCGGCATGATATCGATGCCGTGGACCAGGATCGTCCCCAACGCACCGAGAGCGGCCGCGGTGAAGTCGTGCGCGCCCGCCGACGAACCGGCGATGACCGTTACCACGTCGTGCGCCGTGACGGCGCCCCGCACCGCCGTCTTGATGAGATCGAGATCGTCGCCTACCCGTGGCAACCGATGCGCCTCCCCACCCCACTCGCTGACAAAGGCCGCCACCACCCGCGAGTTGAACTCTACAATCGCACCCGGCGGTGCGGCCGTGCCCGGCTCCACCAATTCGCTGCCGGTGGGAATGATCGCGACGCGTGGGCGCGGGGCCACCGACAGATCGACGTGACCGGCCGCCAACAGGGCACCGATGTCGAACGGCCGAATGCGGTGGCCGCGCGACAGCAGCGGCTCGGTCGCCACAATGTCCTCACCTACCAGGCGCACGTGTTGCCATGGAGCGGCGGCCGCCTGGATCGCCACGCGCCCCGCATCGACCGGGTACACGTTTTCGATCATGATCACCGCGTTCGCCCACGCCGGCAGGGGGTGTCCGGTGTCGACGTAGGAGAACGCTCCTACGCGCGCCGTGGCCCCCTCGGCGAGCGTCAGTTCGACCGGCTGCGCCTCGCTCGCCCCAAAAGTGTCCTCCGCCCGCACCGCAATCCCGTCCATGGCCGAACCGTGATAATGCGGCACCGACAGCCGCGCGAACACCGGTCCCGCGGTGATCCGGTGTAGACTGCCCTCCACCGCCACCGACTCCGGCGGACGTGGTTGAATCGACAGACCATCGACAAAGACAGCGAGCGTTTCTGCTAACGATTTCTTGTGGAGATACCGTGTGCGTGGCATGACTATTCCATCGAGCTACCGCGTGCACCACCTCCGGTCAAACGCGACCGTCGCATCGTCGGCAGGCCAGGGTCGTCAATCTCCCCGTTCGGTCGACGTTGCATCTATGCTATTAGGACGTGACTCCGATTCAGCCGTTGCGCGGTTTATTTCGGCATCTGGGCATGACCTACCGGAACACACGGTGCTTTGCTCACACGGCCGGATAATGCTACCCGATAGGCTGCAGCGAAGAAGAGAGGAAGCATGACCCAGGTTGCGGATAGCAAACGACCGTTGAAACATCCCCTCGCGGGCACCACCATGAGTGGCGCCGAGATGATCGTCCAGGTCTTGGCGGACGAGGGTGTGGATGCCATCTTCGGGTACAGTGGGGGCGCGATTCTTCCGACTTACGACGCCATTTTTCGGTACAACGAGCGCCACCCCAAAGAGGAGGAAATCCGTCTGATCGTCCCAGCCACGGAGCAGGGGGCGGGCTTCATGGCCGCCGGCTACGCACGCTCGACCGGCAAGGTCGGCGTTTCGCTCGTGACCTCCGGACCCGGCGCCACCAATTCCGTCACGCCCGTGCGCGATTGCCACGCCGATTCCGTACCGATCGTGCTGATTTGCGGCCAGGTCGGACGGGCCGCCATCGGTACCGACGCCTTCCAGGAGGCCCCGGTGTTCAACATCATGTCCGCCTGCGCCAAGCACGTCTTTCTGGTCACGGACGAAACGAAGCTCGAAGCGACCGTCCGCACCGCCTTCGAAATCGCCCGCAGTGGCCGGCCTGGTCCGGTGGTCATCGATATTCCGAAAGACGTCCAACGCGCCGGAGGCGTGTTCGAGGGCGGCGGACTGCTGCCCCTGCGGGGTTATGAGGAGCGCATCGAGGCCGTGAACCGCGCGGCCGTGCCCGACGAGCATGTGCAGGCGTTCTATCGCCTTCTCAACGCGGCGGAACGGCCGCTGATCTACGCCGGCGGCGGCGTCAATAACGGCAACGCCGCACCGGAGCTACGGGCCTTTGCGGAACGCTTCAAGATCCCCGTGGTCACCACGCTCATGGGAATCGGAACCATGGAAACCACCAGCGAGCTGTCGCTGCACATGCTGGGGATGCACGGTACCGCGTACGCTAACTACGCGGTCGAAGACTGCGATTTCCTGTTCGCCGTGGGCGCGCGCTTCGACGACCGTGTCGCCGGTAAGGTCAAGGACTTCGCGCCGTGCGCCAAGATGGCGCACCTCGACGTCGACGCCTCGGAGATTGGCAAGGTCAAGGTGGTGGACTGGGCACACGTGTCCGATGTCAAACGCGGCCTGGTTCAACTCCTCAAGGGCGGCAAGGGCTTCAAGAAGGATTTCAGTCGCTGGTTGGCGCACGTCAAACGCCTCAAAGCCGAGCATGCGCTCGATTACAATCGGGAATCGGATCAGATCCAGGCCGAAGAAGTGCTCACCCTGCTCAAGGAAATCACCAAGGGAGACGCCATCATCACCACCGGCGTCGGCCAGCACCAGATGTGGGCGGCGCAGTATCTCGCCTTCGTCCACCCCCGCAGCTTCATTACCTCCGGCAGCATGGGGACCATGGGCTTTGGCCTACCGGCCGCCATCGGCGCCCAGATCGCCAACCCGGGCAAACTGGTCATCGACGTGGATGGCGACGGTAGTATCCGCATGAACTACGGCGAACTCGAAACGCTCACCACCTACGACATCCCGGTCAAGGTCCTGCTCCTCAACAACTTCGGAGACGGCATGGTGCGCCAGTGGCAAGACCTGTTCCACGAACAGCGCTACTCGGGCACCGACAAGGCACTGCACAAGAAGGACTTTGTGCGCGCCGTGCAAGCCGACGGCTTCGAGTTTGCCAAGCGTGTCTCCAACCGGGCAGAGGTGCGCCAGGCGCTTGAAGAGTTCACGACATTCCCCGGTCCCGCCTTCCTCGAGATCCTCATCGACCAGCACGAGCATGTCTACCCGATGGTGGGCCCCGGTATGGGATATAGCGACATGATCGTCGGCAAGTACATCAAACCGCGGCAGAAGACGGAGGGGCGAGTCGACGCGTCGGCCAGCTTCTAAGCGCTCCCCCCCCCACATCATGGCGCGCCCGCATCCGATCACGACACGGCCCGGCACCAAGGCGGGTGAGCTGATCGTCTCGATTCCCCCCGGCTGGGAACTCCGGCTGCGGCGCGTGTTGAAACACATCGTCGCCGAGACGTTGCCCAACCCGCGGGAAAAGGGGCTTACGGCGCATCAGCGTGAGGCCCGCACGCGCGCCCGTCGCAAACGGGTGCAGGCGGTCCTCTGCCAGTTCATCAGCGACCTGATTGCCGCCGATATCGTCGGCAAGGAAGTCGCCTTGGCCACGCGCAACTACTACGGACGCCGGCAGGGCTCGTTGCGCGAGCACGTACAGGCAATCCTCCGCGAAGTCGGCGATCAGTAGGCGCACAGCCGGCGACCCGACTCAGCCCAGCGCCGGGTAATCGGTGTAACCCACCGCACCGGGCGTGTACAGCGTCCGATTGTTCATCGGCGCCAGTGCCGCGCCCTCGCGGAAACGGCGGACCAGATCCGGATTGCTGATGAAGTACCGCCCGAACGAGATCGCCGCCGCCTGCCCTGCCGACACCGCCTGCGCCGCCGTCGCCAAATCGAAACTGTCGTTCAGTACGAGGGGTCCGTCAGAGTGTCGGCGGGCCAGCCCGAACGCATCGATCTCCGACCGCGGCGATCGGATTACGTGCAAGTAGGCCAAGCGCATGGGGCGGATCGCGTCCAGCAGCGCGCTGTAGGTCTCGACCGGATCGTCATCGTGCAGGTCGTTAAATGGGTTGCCCGGACAAATCCGCATCCCGATCCGGCCGGGCCCACACACGCCGATCATGGCCTGCAGCGTCTCGACCACGAAGCGGATGCGGTTGTGCACCGAGCCCCCATAGGCGTCCGTCCGGCGGTTGGTGCCGGTCGAGAGAAACTCCATGGGCAGGTAGCCGCTCGCGCAGTGGAGCTCGACACCGTCCATGCCGGCCGCGGACGCGTTCGCCGTCGCTTGCCGGAATTCCTCGATCGTCGCGGGAATCTCGTCCAGCCGCAAAGCACGTGGCTCCTCGAAGTCCGCCATGCCGACGGCATCCGTGTAGATCTGGCCCACGGCCCGCACCGCGGACGGCGCAATCGTTTCGGCATCCGGCTCCTTATTGTAGCGACTGCCGATGCGGCCGCAGTGCATGATCTGCAATACGATCCTACCGCCCGCCGCATGAACCGCGTCGGCGACGTTGCGCCAGCCGTGAATTTGCGCCGGGGTGCAGATGCCCGGCGTCCGACAATAGCCCTTGCCGTTCTTGCTGGGATACGTTCCTTCGCTGACGATCAGACCCGCCGTGGCGCGTTGGCGATAGTATTCCACATTCAGGTCGTCTGGTGCGTCACCCTCACCGGCACGCGAGCGCGTCATCGGCGCCATCACGATCCGGTTGCCGAGTTGCAAATCTCCCAGCGTGACGGAATCGAAAAGGGACACCTTCTTGCTCATAGTCGCTCGCGCCTCCAACGGACCGGCGCTGGTCGCGCCGCCGACGAGAAGCTATCGCACGCGGATCTTCGGGGCAAGGGATCCGCGCCGCATGCGCGTGAGGAACCGATCGAGCGGTGCCGGTGCTGCCACGTCCGGAAGGCCGTCGGGAGGGTGTGCCCAGAATTCCTTCCACGATGGCCACAGATCGTGCCAGGCGCCGTCATACGGCTCGCGGCCGGGCCACCGCATCTTCTTGTCGCCCACCGGCGGCTTGTTCAGATCGGTCGCATACCAGTAGCACGGCAAGCGGCGACGGAACAACCACCGCCCGTCGCGGCGCTCGTACTCATCCCAGTACAGCATCTGCATGATGACCCACTCCGGACCGGTCTCGTGCTCGTTCTTCGAGTACACAACGCCCATGGCATGGTCGGCGTCGGCAAATTCGATCACGTGACCGCCAACATGGTGCGCCGTTCCCGTAAACTGGTTCCGTAGCGTCGCATCCACCCAGGCCTTCAGGTGTTGGCGACCGACCTGCCCACGACCCACTCGAATATCCGGGACGAAGAGATTGACGTGCGCATCCAGGTCGCGCATGTCGAGTGACAGCGCGTACTTGGCCGCCAGCATGCGGATCTCCTCGATCGACTCCAGCCGGTCGATACGCCGCAGCAGTTCCTGGCGATCGGTGTTCCCCAGATCCGTCGGTTCGTTCATAGAACAGTCCTCCCACCGTCCGCGACGTACGACAAGCCGAGCCGGGAAGTCCGCGAGACGCTCAACCCAGGCCGGAGCACGGGCGAAGAAATCACTTCGCGGCGTTGCATGCAACGGGAAAGCTGTTATTGCATCGCCTGGTAGCCCACGATGAGTAGTCCCCGAATGCGCGAGCGCCCGAACCCTGAGGCCCCCGCTGCCGCTGCAAGAACCGATTTCATCCGCCAGATCGTCGCCGGAGACCTGAAGAGCGGCAAGCACACGTCGGTCCGCACTCGCTTCCCGCCGGAACCGAACGGCTATCTGCACATCGGCCACGCCAAATCGATCTGTCTGAACTTCGGCCTCGCGCGTGCGTTCGGCGGCGTATGCCACCTGCGCTTCGACGACACCAACCCGGTGAGAGAGGATATCGAGTACGTCGAGTCGATCCAGGAAGACGTGCGCTGGCTCGGCTTCGACTGGGCCGACAAGATGTTCTATGCCTCGGACTATTTCGATCGCCTGCACGCCTTCGCCGTCGAACTCATCGAGAAAGGGAAGGCCTACGTCTGCCACCTAACGCCGGAGGAGACGCGCGCGTACCGGGGCACGCTCACGGAGCCCGGAAAGAACAGTCCCTATCGCGACCGCTCGGTCGAAGAGAACCTGCGATTGTTCGAACAGATGCGGCGGGGTGAACTCGACGAGGGCGTCTGTGTCTTGCGTGCGAAGATCGACATGGCCGCATCCAATATCAACATGCGCGACCCGGCAGTCTATCGCATCAAGAAGGCCCATCACCACCGTACCGCCGACAGGTGGTGTATCTACCCGATGTACGACTTCGCGCACGGGCTCTCGGACGCCATCGAAGGCATCACCCACTCGATCTGCACCCTGGAGTTCGAGGACCACCGGCCATTGTACGACTGGTTTCTCGAGCGGTTGGATGTGCCCTGCCACCCACAGCAGATCGAGTTTGCGCGCCTCAGTCTCACCTACACGATCCTGAGCAAACGCAAGCTGTTGCGGTTGGTGCACGACGGACTGGTCGATGGCTGGGACGACCCGCGCATGCCAACCATTGCGGGGTATCGCCGCCGCGGCTACACCCCGGAGTCGATCCGGACGTTCTGCGACCGTATCGGTGTCGCCAGGGCCAATAGCACGGTGGACGTGGCGATGCTGGAGCACAGTATCCGTGAGGATCTCAACCAACGGGCACCCCGCAGGATGGCCGTCCTGAAGCCGCTGCGGCTGGTCATCGACAACTACCCGGACGGCCAGGTGGAGGAACTCGAGGCCGTAAACAATCCGGAGGATCCCGCAGAGGGGACGCGCAAGGTCCCATTTTCGAAGGTCCTGTACATCGAACAGGACGACTTTCGGGAAACCCCACCGCCGAAGTATTTCCGTTTGTCCCCCGGCAAGGAGGTCCGCCTGCGCTACGCCTATTTCGTTACCTGTCGCAGCGTGGTGAGAGACCCGCGTACGGGAAACGTCACCGAGGTACACTGCACGTACGACCCGGCCACCCGCGGCGGCGACGCCGCGGGTGGCCGAAAGGTGAAGAGCACACTGCACTGGGTCTCGGCAGCGCACGCTATCGACGCCGAGGTGCGACTATACGATCGCCTGTTCGCCGTGGAATTCCCGGAGCGCGAGGAGGATTTTCTCGCCACCCTGAACCCCAACTCACTCGAAGTGTTGCACGGCTGCAAGCTGGAGCCGGCGCTCGCCACGGCCCAGGGAGGCGACCGTTTTCAGTTCGAGCGCCAGGGCTACTTCTCTGCCGACACCCATCTGTCAGCACCCGGCGCGCCGGTGTTCAACCGCATCGTCGGCCTCAAAGATACCTGGATGAGGATCGAAAAGCGCGGCGGCTGATGCTGCGGGCGAGTTTCTCGCCTGCACACCCGTCTCCATCGCGGAGATCTACGCTGCGCTCCGGCAGCATCCGGTTGGAACTCCTTTCTCAGGTACGCCAACCGCGCGAGGACGGTCGGAATACCGGGGGTAAGGGACGCGCTGGCGGTCGGCTCACCCGTTCGCCGGCGCGATCGCTACGTTGGCTTCGCCGCGGAAGGCTTGCGTGACAGTATATAGCGTTCACGATAGAAGGCGAAGTCGCGCTTGATCTGCTCTTCGGAGAGGCCGTAGTGTTCTGGGCTGTAGTCGTGCGCCGGCCGTTTCTCGCGGCGGTTGGCCTTCAGGAAAGCCTGCATCTTCTCCTTCGTATCCTCGGGAAAGCTGACGCCGATGAAGTCGTAGATGGTCCTGACCACCTCTAGGGGTTTGGTCAGCGTGTCGGCGAACCAGACGTCGAGAAAGCGATCCGGCGCATAGGTGTCGCGGTACGCCATTGTGGCCTGCATGCCGCGCTTCCAGATAGCCGACCATTGCGGACCGACGCGCCCGGGAATCGGGTCGCGCATGTAGAGCTTCCACAGGTTGAAATGCATACTGGCGATGGACGGAATGGTCTGGATTGGATCGCGGTGGGTCTGGATCACCCGGGTGTTGGGGAACACCTTGAACAGCACATCGATCTGGCGCAAGTGATGCGGGGCTTTGAGCACCCACTGATTGGCGAAGTATCCGCGCTGATGCTTCTGCCACTGGACGAACTTGAGCAGGCGCTTGAGATACTCATAGGCCGGCACTTGGTCGGTGTCCCACATCCAGCGGGTGTAGCTGGGAATGTCGGCGTAGGCGTCGAAGAAGCTGCTGAAGGAATGCTCGAGCAGGATGCATTCCTCGTCCGCGCCCAAGGCATCGAAGGGATGAATAGACAGCAGGGTGGGATTGCCATCGATCATGGCCTGCACCTCGGCCTTGGCCATCTCGATGCGAGGATCGCGCTCACCGCTGCCCGGGTCCACCAAAGGCGCCGGGTAGCGCGTCTCCCACCACAGGATCGGATAAAAGCGGGTATCGACACTGAGGGTGCGCTGCAGCAGGGTCGTCCCCGTGCGCGGCAGACCGATGATCACGATCGGCCCCTTGATTTCCTCGGCGTCAATCGCGGGCATGCGCCTGAAATAATCCTCGATGATCAACCGATTGCTGAGTAACCCGACGATGCGTGCGCTCAGGATCTGCTCGCCGCCCGCCGACAACCCACCCTCGCTGTTCAGCGCACGGACCAGGGCTGCCAAGCCTGAGTGGAAATCTGGCGGTCCGAAGTCGGTCAGGCCGCCCGCCAAGCGACTGGCTTCGGCCATCATGGTGTCGATATGCAATGCCATTGTGTCTCTCCTGCTCGCGTTCGTTGACGCTGAGTACCGTGGCTGCCACCATACTCCATACCGAAGGGTCGGAAACAACCCCGGCACAGCCGAGCCCACAGCGATTGATGACGCGGTTGGCCTGTTGTGCGAGCGGTTGCGGCAGATCTCAACTTCTCGGATACTTTCTAACGGAGGAGAGTAGCATGACGTCTTTCCCACAGTGGTTTCCGAAGTTCCGTACGCGTGTTCAGCAAGTCCGCGTCGCCAGCGAAGCGCTCGACAACGCTTTCGGTTTCGCGCGACCGCCGGGCAGGACGACCCGCGCGCCGGCCACACGCGGCGCTACGCTGGCCACCGGGCGCGCGGAAATGGCTGCCGGGGGAAGGCCGTGAGCACGCGCGCGTACCGCCTCGCGACCCGTTGTGCTCATGGAGGGGCGCGCCGGCGCGGGAATGACGGCGCAAACGAACCGTTTCAGCAACCGATCGTGCAGAGCACAATCTTCGACTTGGGACGTGCCGCCGATGCGGAGGCGATCTTCTCGGGGGCACGGAAGGGCTATGCGTATTCGCGCTTCGGCAACCCGTCGGTGGAGGCGTTGGCGGAGGCGATCGCGGACATGGAGGGAGGCGCCGAGGCGTTGATCACCAGCTCGGGCAATGCGGCCATCTTGTGCGCGGTAACCGCGGCGCTGGACGGCCGATCCGGACCGCTCGTCACCCATCACGACGTGTACGGAGGAACTTCCGAATTGCTCGGCATTCTCGCGAACATCCACCGCGTACCGGTGGAGATCGTCGATGCCACGAACGCCGCCGCGTGGTACGCGGCGGTGTCGCGCGCCGGAGCGGTGATGCTGGAAACCCCATCGAACCCCTTGATGCGGCTCATCGATCTCAAGCAAACGGTTGCCCACGCGCACGCGTCCGGGGCACCGGTCATCGTCGACAATACGGTGGCGACACCCTACAACCAACGGCCGTTTGCCTTCGGTGTGGACTGGAGCGTGCACTCGACAAGCAAGTACCTCAATGGTCATTCCGATATGATTGGTGGCTGCCTGGTGCGCAGGGAACCGCTGTCCCCGAAGCATCGGGCGATCCACAAAAACCTCGGGGGAACGGTAAACGCCATCGATGCCTGGCTGGTCCTCCGCGGGCTGCGGACGTTCGCCTTGCGGATGGAAACGCACAATCGCAACGGAGAGGCCGTCGCGGAGTGGTTGCTTCGACATCCGCTGGTGACCTGCGTGCACTATCCCGGCCGCGGCGCGCAGTCTCAGTTGGAGATCTTTCGCGCCCAGATGACTCATGGCGGTGCGTTATTATCGTTCGAGCTCGCGGGCGGAGCGCAAGCGGCGTGTCGGTTTCTCGACCGTATCGCCTTGGTCGTTCATGCGGTGAGCCTCGGCGGCATGGAGAGCCTCGCCACACGGCCGGCGATGTCCAGCCACCGCGGTGTCGACCCGGAGGTGCGGCGCCATGCCGGGGTCTCAGACAGCTTGATCCGGCTGTCGGTCGGCGTCGAAGCGATCGAGGATATCCTTGGCGATTTGGATCAGGCTCTGGCAGGATAGATGGCGCGCGCTCGCGCGCCGCGTCGCGCGCGGACATAGTATCCTGTGACGATCGTGCATCTTCACCTCAGAATCGAACCCGATCTCCCCCCCACAATCGAGATCGAGGTACATGCGAGCAGCGACACCGTGACCGCGGGGACTTTCCTCGACTGCCTGCGGCTATCCTATGAAGAAATCGGGGGCGAGGGCTTTAACGCTCGCCGCCAACGGTCGCGACATACGCTCAGCCAAGAGACACTGGACGAGCTGCAGCGTCTGCTGCCCATCGGTCCCCTGGCGACGCCCGCGGACGCGCCGGTCACGCTTGCGGGAACGACGTATACATTGACGATCGCCCGCGGCGCGGACATCGCGGAATACACGTGGAGCGCCAGTCCCCCCGCCGAGTGGGAATGCTTGCGTGCAATCGTCCGTCTCCTGGTCGCTACCGCTGGCGTCACCGCCTCCCTCGACCGGCAGTCCCGCGCACACCTGGGGACACGACTCGATAAAGGAGACGCACCTCGTGGCGCGTCTTGACAGGAGATCGCGCCCGTCGCTCGCCGCACCCTCGAGTCCCAGGTGCGGGCGGTTGCGTTCGCTCATTGGGCATGAAGGCTGCTAAGGCAGCCCGGCAGTTCCCCGCAGAACGTCAATATCGAAACTGCCGATTGGCACTTTCTCCGCTCGATACGATGCGGCTCCCTGGTTCACGAAGGCCATGTCGAGCAGGTCGTTGCCACCGTTGTCGATCTCGGAGAACGCGAGACCGTCGGCACCCTGATAGTCGCCCCAGCCGATCAAGTTGGTTCCGTCGGCGTAGCGGCGGAAACTCCCGAGGTACGCACTGTTGGCGACGGCTCGATACTGCCAGACAACATGGGCGGTGCCGGCGACCAGGTCGAGCGCGTACTGCACGCCACGGGCCACTCCCGGGACTGCCGCGGCCGCCGAGTGATCATCGAACAGCGAGATGTCGCCGTTGGGCTGAAAACGCGCGTCATGCTGCAGGTAGAACGCCCCTTCCGGATCATCCCGGACGGTAAGAATCCGTGCGCCATCCTTGTTGTACGCTGTCCCACCCAATTTCCACACGACCCTTCCGGTAGCCTTTGCGACCAGGAATACCGCATTCGCGTGGCGTGAGGAGACGAGCACATCGCCGCTGGCGTTCGCATCGACAGAGTTGCAGTGGTACACATCGGCCGGGCTCTCCTCCGTACCCACGCCGCCGGGTACGACAGACTCCCTGACCGGATCGACGTGATCGCTGGCCCGCCACTCCCAGACCAGGTTACCCTGTGGATCGACCTCTTGCACAACGCAATCGAACATGGCGGAGTTGCGACCGAAGGCCCGCAGGCCAGTGAGATCCACCGCCGTCAGGACCGGGTAGGACAGGAGCATGAAGTTGCCGTTCGGCAAGCGAAGGAGTTCGTGACTATCCAGCGGAATGCCGACGGTGCCGATGCGCTGCGTCGTCCACGTCTTGAGTAAGTAAAGCGTGCCCGTCGAAGGGGTGGATACGGTCAGCACACCCACGGTCGAATCAGGGAGCGCCTCGGTAACGGTTGGATTTCCATGATCCGCGGCCGTGCTGTGGTACCAGATCGGGGTACCGTTCGCATCGAGAATCATGGCATAGGGCCCAGCCCCCGTCCCCTCGAACGCATTGCCGAGTAGGTACCAACCGCGCGTTGGGCTACCGGCCTCTGGGTGTGGGTGCGCGTTGACGAGCGGAAAGTCATGCGGGAGGCAGCGGATCCAGTACTGTTGCGTGAAACCGGTGGCATCGCGGGCGAATATCACCGCAGCCTGGTTTTCCGTCAGCGACACCGTCACGGTGACGGCCGGTGCCCAGGCGGTCATGGACGGTTGGTTCAGCGAAACGCCGCCCCCGACACTGGCAGTCATGGCGAGCGTCACGGTGTTGATCCCGACGCTACAGACCATCGCGTAGTCGAAGGTCGATGGCGAGAACGCGGGACGCAACACCAGCGGGGAGACGACCAACGACGCCAGGGGCGGCTGCCTGCACGTCCCTGCCCCGCAAACACTTCCGCCCTCGGTACACGGGGTGCCGTCGGCAACCGGCAGGTACGAGCAGGTGCCGTCAGCCGCGCATGCGCCGGCCTGATGACACCGATCGGCCGGGGCGCACCGGCAGGGTGTCGCGGTCGGCATATTCGTGGGTGTGGGCGTCGGGCTGGGGAGCGCGGCGAAGGTCGCTGTTGGAACTCTTGGCGCGCTGTCCGAACCACCACACGCGGCTATGCACCCGATCACCAGCACGCACGTGCAGACGCAGCCCGTCGCGATCCAGCCGTCGGTTGCGCGCTTCAACTGCCGGTCTCTCCGAACGCACCGTGTCATGACCCCTCCGCTGAACCGCCGAGGAGTGGCAGCGGCCGCAATAACACAACGCCCATCACGGCGTGCGAATATGTCCCGTCTTTCGGTGAGAACCCGCGCCGGCTACCCATGGACCCGTGGTGCCGATGGGCTGAACGTTCCCGCAAAACTCGGCGCCTTTCCGCGCGTTGTCGACTGCCCTTCCGCTGTCGTGCCCCTTGTCTTACTGCTGGTGTCCGCTGTCCCCCTGCGGCAATCGTGAAAAGCAAACGTCGCCAAGTCGACGAACTCTCCGGCGCACCACCGGCACGTGACCGTTGCGTAGGCACTCCTCCGGCCTCGATTCCCTTGGCCGCCGATCCTCGCTGTCGGGTACCGGCAGGCACGCACGCAGGCGACCTCAGGCGCCGTCATCAGTATCGTCACCGCTGTCATCACCCGTTTCGCCGCCTTGATCCGCGGCCGTGACCTGCCAGTGTGCGTTCAGGGAGGCGAACTTTCCGACCGCAAGTGAAGCCACGAATGCCACTACTGCAACCTGTCTCATCCTTGTCCCTCCATCAGGGCCACCCGCCGGCCCTGTCGCTACCGCGGTACCTGCACTGTCTCCGTAACGACTACACCGCACGATCGGTTGACCAGCGCCGGCTGATTTCGTGCGATCGGACGGTTGCCACGGCGGCGGATACTCCGCCGGCGCCGATTACCGGCCCGCCCGCATGGTGGTACGGCAATCCCCGGACTCGCGGGATCGAAATGCACGACAATCGTTGTCACGCCCCCACACCGGTCAGTCATCGTCCATATCATCATGCTACGAAATCATTACCTCCACGGATTGAGCCCCAACTACAGCACGGCGGAGGGACACCTCACGTCGGCAAATCGCGTGGCCGCGGTGAGCATGCCGACGCGAATCGTGGCGAAGTCGTCATCATCTGGGAGGCGTTTCGCCACGTACAATTCATAGACCTCGCCTGTCGACCGACTGGCTGCGCACCTTCCGGTACGAGATGTCGTGAACGCCGACGCGGCGTTTGCAAATCAAGACGGACACGGCCGTGCGGAGTCTTTTGGGTCCCAGATCGCAGGATGAATTTCGAACAGAGCGAACAGGAGGAGCACAATGGCCAGGCAGCAGGATGACGCGACGAAAGGGTTGCGTCGCGATTTCAGGCGACAGCCGCGGGGCTTCGCGCGCGAGGCCAAGCGCCAGCTGACCGGGTTCGGCCGAGAAGCCGGCCACCAGCTCGGCAGCGGCTGGGGTGAGGAGTTTGCCCGGCAGATCTTCGGGACTCCGAGGCCCCGTCGCCGTGGTAGATAGGGCCGCGAACGAGCCCGCCGGCAGGGCGCGTGAGGGGGGGAGGCTGCAACGTCTCGCTCGCCTTCCTCGAAAACCAGGGGGCAAACAGGTATCATCGTTCGGACCCAGGAATCGAGAGGTGAACGATGACATCAGTGACCATTCAGCTCCCGGATGAGCTTCCCAGCTCTCTGCACCGATCACCGACCGAACTGGCGCAGGACGTCAAGCTGGCCGCGGCGATTGACTGGTACCGTCAGGGTCTGGTCTCCCAGAGCCGCGCCGCGGAGATCGCGGGTGTCCCTCGGGCCGACTTCATTGAGGCGCTGGCCGAACGGAATATCGATGTGGTTCAGGTCGATCCGGATGAGCTAGAGCAGCAAGTGAATCGTGCCCGGTCCGGCCGTCGTTAACGCCTTCCCCCTGATCCTGCTGGCCAAGACCGGGCGCCTGGAACTGCTCCGCGCGTTGGGACGAGATCTGATCGTTCCGGACGCAGTTGCGGCGGAGCTGAGGGCGAAAGGTTCCGATGATCCGGTGGTCCAGTCGGTTCAGAACGCCGACTGGCTTCGTGTGGTCTCCGTCCCAGCGACTCAGCAAAGCGTCGACGCCTGGCGTCTCGGGGCAGGCGAATCCGCGGTCGTGACGTGCGCCCTGGAATACTCAGATCCGCTTGTTGTGCTCGACGATCGGGAGGGGCGCCCGTGTGCTGCCTCGCACGGGATTGCGGTGATAGGAACGATCGGCGTTGTGCTCCTGGCGAAGGACGAAGGCGCAATTCCGCTCGTGGCACCCGTACTCGAAGAGCTAGTCACGGCCGGTATGCACGTTTCAGACGCGCTCTTGGCGCGTGCCCTGCAGGTGGCCGGAGAGATTCCAAGCGACGCCGTGTGATCGGCAGTGCGCTGGGGCGGCGGTCCGTCGCCACGCCGCGATCACGGGAATCGAAACGGGGTCGTCCAGCGCCTCCGTCACCGGTTGCCGCCGCGGAGCTGTTGCCGGTCATCGTGATCGACGGCCGCGAGTTCACCTGGGAGGAGTTCGGCCGGTTGCTCTTGTCGTTCGAGGGCTGGCAGTTCTGCATGGAGATCATCGATCCAACCGACGAAGCATAGCGCCTGCGGGGTAGTGTCGTGAATCTGGTGGAAAAAGGGAAAAGGCGTCATCGTCCGGCTGTTTAACCAATGACAGAGGCGCCCGCTTGCCGGCGGGTGCCGAAGGAGGACGCCCATGGGGGAGAATAGCAGAAGCGAGGGGATCGAGAGCAAGGAGATCGTCGAGTTCAACCGCGAGACGATCGAAGAAGCGATCCGCGCCCGGGTGCGGTCGGCGATCGAGCGGATCTTGGCGGCCGAGCTCGATGAGGCGCTGGGAGCGCAGGTGTCAGAGCGCGTGGGCGAGGAGCGCAAGGGCTATCGTCATGGCCATCGCGAACGGACGTTGACGACGAGTACTGGGCCGGCGACGTTTTCGATCCCGCGGGCGCGACGGAATCAGGCCGAGGGCGGGAGACAGGAATGGCGCAGTCGAACCATCGGGCGCTACGAGCGGGTCGATGAGGGGATCCTCGGGGTATACTTGAGCGGCGCGAACACCAGACGCATCCGCGGGGCGTTGGCGCCGTTGTTGCGCGGGGCGCGGTGATCGAGCAGCTGGTGAAGTGCACCATCGGGATCCCGAAGCTGGCGGTGATCGACGGCGGCGCGGGGCTGCCCGGGGCGTTGCAAGAGCAATGGAAGGGGATCGAGATTCAACGCTGCACGGCGCACAAGTTCCGCAACCTGTTGTCGAAGGCGCCGGCACGGATACGGGAGGAGCTGGCCGAAGATTATCGGCGGATGATCTACGCCGACGATGCCAAGGAGGTGGACAAGCAGCGAGCGAAATTTCGCAAGAAGTCGCAGCTCAAGTGTGCCGCGGTACAGGCCAGCCGGGAGGAAGCTGGCGACGAGCTGTTCACGTTCACCAAGTTTCCGCAATCGCAATGGAACGCGGCGCGCGCGGCGCACGGTTGAGCTGTTCCCTGAAACGGTGCGGCTACTCGACCTGATCCAACCACTGCGCGTGACGCCGGAGATGCCCGTTCTTACCAACCTGATCGGTCGGCCGATCGAGCCGCAAGCCTTCTGCTATCATTGGTATGAGTGTCTCCGCGCGCTCGGGATTCGGCAGCGCGGTCTCTACTGCACGAAAGACACGTTCATAACCCTTGCACTGAGTGTTGGCGTGAAGATTGCCTGGCCCGAGACACAAACCGGCGTGAGCTACGCGACGCTTCGCCGGCATTACGGGGCATGGATGCCCATGGAAGGGGAGAGCGAGTTGCGCCGCTTTGCGGTCCTCGATCCCACGCTTTTCCCGTCCGAAGAGGCCAAATTGTCCCCCACAGAGAAGCGTCTTGGGGGACAATTTCCAAAAAAGCCGCGGCGTGCTTCAGGATTTGAAATGGTCCCAAGGGGATTCGAACCCCTGCTACCGACGTGAGAGGCCGGCGTCCTAACCACTAGACGATGGGACCCTTAAGACAGCATTAGTGATCGAGCCACTGACGATTGGTTCATTGGATCCGTGTCACCCCGCTCGTCAATGGTCCAACGAACCAATCGCCAGTTCCTTAACTGAGGAGGTAGGACTCGAACCTACAATCGCCTGATCCAGAGTCAGGTGGCTTGCCAATTAGCCGACTCCTCAATAGCCGGACAACGTGGTACCTTACGGAGCCCGGGTGTCGATGTCAAGGCAGCATCCCGACCGGGGCCAGCGTCACGCCGTGCCGGTTGCCGGGACTGTCGGTGCCGCTTCGTGGCTCGCGCCCACGATGTGCGCGATGGCGCGGTCGAGACGAGCGAGCGACCGATCCTTGCCGAGCACCTCCAGCACCTCGAAGATACCGGGGCTCGAGGCGCTGCCGGTCACCGCGACACGAACCGGCTGCGCGATCTGTCCAAGCGAGAGCGCAAACCGGCCGGTCACCCCCTCGAAGCAGGCGCGGATGGTGTCCGGTTGCCAGTCGGTCACCTCCGCCAACTGCGCCCGCAACGCACGGAGCGGCTCGTCGATCTCCGGCCGGAGGAACTTGCGCGCCGCGGCTGGGTCGATGCCGATCTCCGAACTCAAGTAGAAGCGCGCCGCGTCGGCCAGTTCGACCAGGGTCTTGGCTCGTTCCCTGAGAGTCGCCACCATGGCGGCCAACCAGCCGTCGTCCCCGGGAATGGCGTAACCTTTCTGGGCAATGAAGGGCTTCACCGCCGCCGCCAACTCGGCCACTGGCGTGGCCTTGATGTACTGGAAGTTCAACCACTCCGCCTTTTCGAGGTTGTACACCCCGGCGGACTTCCCGACATCTTCCAAAGCGAACTTGTCCACCAATTCGGCCCGGGAGAAGATTTCCTGGTCGCCGTGGGACCAGCCGAGCCGCGCCAAATAATTGACCAGCGCGTCGGGCAGATATCCCATGTCGCGGTACGCCATCACCGAGGTGGCCCCGTGGCGTTTGCTCAGGCGAGTCCGGTCCACACCGAGAATCAATGGGATATGCGCAAAGACGGGTAGCGCATACCCCATCGCCTTGTAGAGCTGGATCTGTTTCGGCGTGTTGGTGAGGTGGTCCTCGCCACGGATGATGTGGGTGATGGCCATCTCCGCATCGTCGATAACCACACAGAAGTTATAGGTTGGCGTACCGTCCGAGCGGAGCAGAATCAGGTCATCCAATTCGGCATTGGCGAAGGTGACGCGACCCTTCACCGCATCGGGCACCACGGTTTCCCCGTCCAACGGCGCTTTGAACCGTACGGCGAACGGCTGCTGCGCCGGCGGCGCCGTCAGGTGACGACAGGTGCGGTCATACATCGGCTTGCGACCGAATTTCATTGCCGCCTTGCGCTTACTCTCCAATGTCTGCGGCGTACAGTAGCAACGGTAGGCCTTGCCCTCGCGCAACAGCCGCTCGGCTCGTTCACGGTACAGTTCGGTACGCTCGGTCTGAAAGAAGGGCCCCTCGTCCCAGTCGAGCCGCAACCACGTCAGCGCATCGACGATCGCCTGGATGGATTCCTGCGTGGAGCGCTCGCGGTCAGTATCCTCGATGCGTAGGATGAACTGTCCGCCATGATGTCGGGCAAACAGATAACTGAACAATGCCGTACGGGCGCCGCCGATGTGCAGATAACCCGTTGGGCTGGGCGCGAAGCGCGTGCGAACCACTGGCATGAGACGTGCCCTTTCGCCTAACAGGGCGTCCCGGGCAAGTCAACGTAGCCACGGGCACAACGGGAGCTGACATTGCCGCGACCATGCGTACCATCGAAGCCGAGTTTGCCCTTGCCATGGCCCCGGACTTTCTAGTATTGGGACGCCTAGCTGGCTTACCGATGAGTGGTCCGCAGGCCGCTGATCGCATGGAGGGGGCACGATGCGCAAGACGAGGCGTGAAGGCATGCTCCGACTGCATACGACCTGGGCAGTCGCATTAGCGGTAGGCGCGCTCGCCGGCATCAGCGCTCCGGCACGGGCGACGATGCGGTACGGCGCGCTGCAGTTGTCCGGCAACGTCGAGACCCAGAACCTCATCCGTCACCAGAGCCCAGATGAACTGCAATTCGTCCAGAATCGCAACACCCTGCGCGTTCGGCTGGACTTGGATTTGGTGCAAAGCGGATCTCTCCTGAATACGCTCGACATCCCGTTCATCGATTGGTCGAAGGTGTTTCTGCTGTACCGCGGGGCGTACGACGGGTTCTACGACATCGCGCCAGGGGGCCGTCAAGTGGGGCAGGAACGCTTGGATGACATCGTCGGCGGTCCGATCAATGGCAACCAGATGGGGACGCTCGCGGCGGACGGACGCCTGAAGCACGGGCTGTACAGCCGTCTCACCGACTCCGACCGGACCGATCTGAAGTTCGAGAATACGGTGCGCGAAGCCTACATCGACCTCAAGCTCAAGAGCGTGCCCCTCAGTTTCCGCCTCGGCCGCCAACAGGTCATTTGGGGCGAGTCCGACCAGTTCAGGCTGATGGACATCTGGAATCCGCTGGACATCACCTGGCATGCGCAACAAGAGTCGTGGGACAACATTCGCATTCCGCTGTGGCTGGCCAAGGGCCTCTGGGATATCGGCCAGTTGGGACCGTTATCCAACAGTTTCCTGGAAGTGGTTTATAACCCCGGAGACTTCCAGGCCAACCTGAAGCTGGACTACTTACCTCGCCCATGGGCGATGCCGTTCCCAAACCCGATCCGTAGTGGGCAGCTTCTGCAGACGCCGCTGGGATTGGCTGGGGCGACATTCGACATGCAGGGTACGACATTCCGCCACGGGGATTTCGACCGCAACCCGAGCGAGGCCAGTGAGATTGGCGCGCGCTTTCACGCCGTGACGCCCCAAGGGGTGGAATTCACCGTCAACTATCTCAATACGCGCGCCCGCAAACTCGGGGCCGGCAATCCGCTTGCGCTCAAGATTGACGAGGTCGACTTGATCGTCAACCGCTCTGCCGGAACCTTCGCATTTGCGGACCAGCCCGGCAATCCGCTCGCTGCATCGACCGCACTCGTAAGAGCGAAAACGCGATTTCCATACACGCATATCGTCGGACTGACCGCCAACTATTTCGAAGACAATTTCACCAATTCGGTCTTACGCCTGGAAACCGCCTATACGACCGATTCGCCGTTCCAGACGGTCGAAGAGGAAAAGCTGCCCACGGCGAAGCTGTGTATCGAGGCCGCCGGTACACTGAACTGTTCCGCAGTCGGCAAGGCCGGCCAGGGATACGATACGCGCGCGATCTGGGCCGGCATGCTTGGATTCGATCGTCCGACCTGGATTCGATTCCTGAACGACAAGAGCACCTGGCTGCTGAGCGGCCAGTTTTTTTGGAGCTACATCCCGGGGAACGTCAGTTTGTTGCGCGGCGCCACCTCCGGCGCCGCCGAAACGCCGTACTTCACACCGCAGAGCGGGCCCGGCTCGCACAGCCTCGGTGTCGGCACATGGCAGACGGGTCCGTATGCGGGAGCGATGGAACGCGTCCAAGCAGGTTCCTGTCTGCCCGGCGCGGTGTGCCTGGGCCACGTTCCGGATCCAAGCGGCGACATTTTCCACCGCTGGGAACACCTCCTTACGTTCGCCGCCCAAAGCTTCTATCGCGGCGGCACCGTCGTCCCATTCTTCGCGTCCGCGTGGGATCCGGTCAACGCCAACGTGTTGGTCAATTGGGCGATCGACTACTATCACACCAACAATTTCATCATCACCCTGCAGCAAAAGTTCTACGCGACCTACGGCAGCAACCGGCCCAGCGACGACCCTTGGGAAGTCGGTGGTCTCCTCGATCGCCGCGACGAAACCGGGATCAAGCTGACATATCAGTTTTAGAAACAACGTGGGGAGGCGTGCGGGCCGCGGGCTTGCGGCAGCACGCCTGCCTGCCTGGACCTTTCTGACCTCAAGCCGTCACGCCAGATCGACAACCAGACCCCGAGTGGAAAGCTCGTAGCGCAGGGAATCGCGGAACGACTCATACGATTCATCGTAGGCCTGCCACCACTCGTCCGTCGCATCGACGGCCAGAACGACGCCCAACAGCGCGCGTACGCGCGGTGTGAAGATTCGATAGGTCGGCTCGTCGGCAACAGCGAAGAGGGCTACGGTGGGCTCGGGAACGGGCCAGTGGAGCGCAATCGGCGTCGCCAATGCGGCGAGTGTGTCGGCACACATCACAAACGGCAGTTCCCGCTCCCACCATTCCGACCCACCACTGTCCGGCTCGATGCCGACAGAGAGAAGATGTGCGATCCGATCAGCGCAGTCGGAGGCGCTCAAAAATGGGGCTGCACCCGGCCGCCGCCGACCACGGGAGGGTGAGACGGGGAAGAAGACCGCTGGTATGGGGTGGACAGGCCGCACGCCCGCAAAGATGCTCGGGATGAGGTGCTCCAGCGCCGGCTGATCGCCCGCGGTCCACGCCGTCAACGCCTGTTGATACAGCGCCGAGGCGCGCACCGCCTCCATCTTGGCGCGCCACAACGTCCGCAGCTGCAGAATTTCCCGCGACGCCCGATCGACTTCGTCATCGGACAACCGCGCCGCACGCAGTAGGCCGCGCAGTCCGGCTCCAAGCTCGACCAGGGCCGGCAAGAGTTCGGCCTCGGCCGCAGTGTGCAGCGCGGTGAAGGTCTTGCCCGCGGCGTAGAGGGTGCCGAGGTCCATGAGGGCGGCTTCGAGAGCGATCAGGCGTTCCGCAGACACAACGCGTATTGTGCCCGGGCGAAGATGGCGGTGCAATGCGATCGCGTGCGTTTTCAGCACCTCGCGAATCTGCTAGCAGGGGCCAGTCATGACACGTGCCTTCCTACGCTCCAGCGTCGTTGCGATGAGCGGATACGTCCCCGGCGAGCAACCCCAAGATCGGCGCTACGTCAAACTCAACACCAACGAAAATCCGTACCCGCCGTCGCCGCGTGTCTTGGCAGCCGTACGCGCGGCGGCCGACGAGGATCTCCGCCTCTATCCCGACCCCTCGGCGAATGCGCTCCGCGACTGCGCCGCCGGCGTGTATGGCGTACAGCGCGACAACGTCCTGGTGGGTAACGGCTCCGACGAGTTGCTCAGCCTGATTGTGCGCGCGTGCGTCGGACCGGGCGATCGCGTGGTGTTTCCGTACCCGACGTACAGTCTCTACGATACGCTGGTCACGCTCCAGGAGGGGGACCTCCTGCACCTCCCCTACCCGCCCGACTTCTCCCTGCCGCCGGCCTTAGCCGCGGCGGGCGGCCGCATCACGTTCGTCTGTCACCCGAATTCTCCGTCAGGTACGCCGGTGGCGATCGATTCCGTTCGGGCCCTGGCCCAGCAGGTCACCGGATTGCTCGTTGTCGACGAGGCCTACGTCGATTTCGCCGACGCCACGGCCCTGCCGCTGATCCATGAGTTCGACCACATCATCGTCCTGCGAACGTTTTCCAAGTCCTTCTCGCTCGCCGGCATGCGCATCGGGCTGGCATTCGGCGCGCCGGCCGTCATCGCCGAACTCCTGAAGGTCAAGGACTCGTACAATGTGAGCCGGCTCGGCCTGGTCGCCGCGACCGCCGCGCTGCGGGATTACGAGTGGATGCAGGCAAACGTGGCGCGCATCCGTCGCACGCGAGCGGAGTTGATCCGCGCGCTGCAGGATCGAGCGTTCTCCGTTCTGCCCAGCCAATCGAACTTCGTGCTCGCACGGCGTTCCGGACAGGATCTCGAAGAGCTCTACCGCGCCTTGAAAGCCAAAGGCGTCCTGGTGCGCTACTTCCCAATCCCCTCCCTACGGGATGCCCTGCGGATCACGGTCGGCACCGACGACGAGGTTGCCGCGTTGCTCCGCGCGCTGGACGACTTGCGCGCAATGGCCTGACCGCCGCAGCTTCCCTTCAATGGCTTCGCGATTGCACCGGCGCGGGCGGCGGCGTTATTGTCCCGCCGGGACCTCGCCGGGTATGGCACCGAGATCGTCACCGAGCGGCTCGCCCTCGAGTTCCTCGCTAAGGGCGCCAGGCATGCCGCTCTCCGGCCCGAGACCAGGCGCCGGCGTTGGCGGCTCGTTGAAATCCTGCGGCCGCTTGTCGAGGCGGGTGAACTGGTAGTCGCGGATCTTGAACACCGTCCGGCCGCCTTCGGCCATCGCCGTGTAGTCTTTCAGGGCGGCGTCGCCCGCGCGTGCGCCCAGCAGAATGGTTCCGAGCGAGTGATCCGCCTCGCCGAGCAGCCGTACTTTCAGCAACGGTAGGTCGAGGCCGAACGCGGCCAGATTGCCCGGGTCGTCGGCTAGGATCTCGTAGCCGACGAGGTCGCGCAGATCGCCGATGTACCGGTCGATCGCCGTCTGCGAAACCGTGCCCTCGCCCGCCCCTTCGACCTGCCACTGCCGATTCGAACGGACAAGCGAGAAGTGCACGCCATCGTGGCGCACCACATCGGCCTTGGTGACTTTGTCCCGATCGAACGCCAGCACGGTCTTGTCGCGGAAATCGTTCGCCGTCTTGTCGAGATCGCGCAGTACCCAGTCGCTGACCAGATAGACGGTCGGCTGGCCGCTGCCCTTGACATAGAGTTGCTTGTTCTCGTTCTCCTTGCCGATCAGAATGTCTGTTTCCGCTTTGTCCCGTCCAAGATAGAGCCGCACGGTCAGACGTGGCTTGTCCAGGCCGAACGCGCTCAGGTCCGTCGGGGAATCGGCAGCAAAGTCGACCGCCCGCATCGAACGCAGTGCGGACAAGAAACCGGACATCGCCGACGCGTCGGCCGCATACGACGCCGGCCGCTCGATCGTCCAATGGTTGTCGGTCTGTACGAGCGCCACGTCCTTCCCGTCGCCGGCAATCTCCACCCTCTGCACGTCCGGGTCGGCAAAACTGACGATGGTCTTGTCACGAAGATCCTTCGCCTGTTTATCCATCCCCGCACGAAACGCCGCCGTCGTCAGCAGCACGTTCTGCTCGTTGCTCTTCTTGATGTAGGCTGAGTAACCCACCGGGGTCGCTTTCCCAACCAGGATGGTCGGCAATGCGTTGTCTTTGACGGCGATGGTGACCTTGACGAACGGCTGGTCGAGGCCATAGGGAACCAGGTCGGAAACGTTCTCGAAGGTCTTCGTCACCTCCGCGTCGGCGATCGCGTTGATCATGTTGCGGATCGTGGCCGCATCGGCCATGGCGTCGATGGGCTGGGTGAGCCGCCAATCGCCCCCACTTTTCTTGACGACCACCTGTCGATCCGCGTAGACGAGCGAGACCTCGGTGATGTCATCCGGGTTCAACGCAAACACCGTCTTCTTCTTAGTTTCCTCACGCGACCTTGGCACCTCCACCCAGTAGACGTAAGCCGCGAGGCCGATGAGGACGAGGACGAAAATGAGCGTTGTACGAAATCGCATAGTCAACAACCCACGGGGCGGATCTTCAATGCTCGATTCGGAGGGCGCTTCGCCGGCAGCGCCTGGCGCCTACGACAAGCTATTCGCGTCGCCACCAGACGGCGATACCGGCGATCAGCAGGATCTCGGGGATCACCAGAACGGATAGGTAGAACACCACGGTCAACTGCTCAGCGGTAAACTGGACACGCGAGGAGCGGACCGCACGCGGCCGAATCGAGATCAACTCCGCCTGGCCCACCAACCAGTCCATCGCGTTGAGTACGAGATCCCGGTTGTAGTACGTTCCGTCAAATTGCCGATTGCCCGCAAGCTGGATACTGCCAAAAACGACGAGGCGGGTGGTCCCCTCCTTCCCGCTCCCCATCTGCTTGAGATCGGCGTTGCTGGCGACTGCGACCGAGACCGGACCCTTGGTATCGACCGCGCTATCGAAATGCGCTTCGCTGCGCTGGAAGAGCGCATCGAGATCGGTCTCGCCCCAGCTCTGCGGACTGGTCTTCGCCAGCTCGGTTACCTGTAACCCTTGCTTGCCCGTAGCGTCGGCATGCACCGATCGTGTCATCGGGAAGATGGTACGCTCCTTGAGCGCGCGGGTAATATCGTGCGTCCCGTAGGTGTTGACCAGGGGCGACAAGCCCAGCGCCGGCCCCTGAAAGAGGCGCACCAACTGGTCCACGACCACGTCGCTGCCCAGTTTCACGCCCCATTTTGCCAGCAACGGCTGCAGCTCGGCGCCGTTGCGCGGTGGCAGCAGGAACAGCGCCCGCCCACCGCCGTCGAGGTAGCCGCCGAGGGCGTGCAGCTCGGATTCGAGAAACGGCTTCTGCGGCCCAGCAACCACGACCGCCGAACACTCCGCCGGTACGGCCGCCAGCGAGGCCAGCAGGACCTTTTTCACCTCGTAGTTCTCGTTGCCGAGCGCCTCCTTGAAACTCGAGAGCGCGTTCTCGCTTTGCACGTCGTCGAGATCAGGTTCGCCATGCCCCTCGATGAAGCAAACGGTCTTGCGCGTCGAGCGCGTGACCTTGACGATGGCGTTGGTGATCGCCTCCTCCGTCGGCTTCGAAATCGTCGTCGACTCGTTCCCGTACTCCAGCCGCACGGTATTATAGGTCGTGATATGATATTTTTCCGCCAACTCGGGCTGGCGATCGGGATCGATGAGCTCGAATTGGATCTTCGGGGAGCTGTACCGATAGTTCTGCAGCAGTTCGCGCACCTCCGGATTGATCCCGCCTTCGACAAACGCCTGGATTTGCAGGTCGTGCTCCAGGCTCTTGACGACGCTGACCGATTGCGGTGAGAGGCTGAACACCCCCTGCTCGGTCAAATCGAAGCGCCGGTGGTGTCGCGCCGACAAGTAGTTCAGCACCACCAGGATCGCCAGGAACAGCACGGACACGACCAGGGCGTTGACACCATACTTGGTCGACCGCTCGCTGACCACACCGCGCAGGTTTTCCAAGCCTGCGCTCAGGTAGGAAATCAGCGCAAACAGACCGAACAGGCCGTTGACGAAGATGTACAGAACATCCACACCGGAGCGCGCACCGGTGAACACGGCCGCGATGCCGGCAAACGACAGGAGGACGACACCGATGAGTCCGAGCAATGAATTACTGCGGCGCACGGCCTATCTCCAACGCACGGACTCGACCGACCGCTGCGTCAAGAACAGCGCTAACGCGATGACGCTGCCGAAGTAGACCAGGTCCTTGGTGTCGATGACGCCCTTGACCATCTCGCTGAAGTGCTCCGTGAGCGAAACGTATTTCAGCACGGCGCCGAGCACCGGCCCGGCACTTTCGGCCGGCCACGAGATCACGTAGAGGAGCAACAAGACCACGAGGCAGCTCACCGCGGCGATGATCTGGTTCTCCGTAAACGAGGAGGTCAACAAGCCGATCGTGAGGAAGGCGGTCGCCAACAGCAGGAGGCCGAGATAGCCGGCGGCGATGATGCCAGCCTCCGGATTGCCGTACAGCATAAGGATCAAGGGGTAGACGCCGGTCAACCCGACCATTATCAAAACGAACCCGAGTGCGCCCAGAAACTTTCCCGCCACAATTTCGCTGATCGACAGCGGCGACGTCATCAGCAACTCGTACGTTCCCGCGCGCTTCTCTTCGGCGAAACTGCGCATGGTGATGACCGGCACCAGGATCACCAGGACCACGGAAAGATTGTGTAGCAGCGGTGCGATGACGAAGTCGTTCAGATTGAGCCGCATCTGGACGTCGGGATTGCGCATGGCCGAGTACAGGTTGACGAACAGACTGAAGCGGGCAAGCAGATTGAAAAAGAACCAGCCGCCCAGCAGCAGGAAACCCGTCAACACGACATACGCGATGGGGGAGACGAAATACGAGCGCAACTCCTTCGCGGCGATTGTGAACGCGTTCCTCACGCCGTCGCCTCCTCCGCTTCGGCACGCTCCTCCGCCGGTTCCTTGCTGATAAAACGCAAGAAGACCTGTTCTAAGCTCATCTGTTGCGTCAGGTTGGCGAGCGTGTCCTCGACGACGATGCGGCCCGCGTTGATGATCACGACCTTCTCGCACAGCTGCGATACCTCGGGCAGGATGTGCGTGGAGAGAATTACGGTGCGCTCGCCCGACAGCTCGCGGATGAGGGTGCGGATTTCGATGATCTGCCGCGGATCAAGGCCGATCGTGGGCTCGTCGAGGACGAGCACGCTGGGGTTATGAATCAGTGCCTGCGCCAATCCGACACGCTGACGAAAGCCCTTCGACAAATGGCCGACGACCCGGCCGGTGACCTCGGTCAGCCCACACTTGCGCAGCACCCGGTCGACACTGTCGCCCAACTCCGCCTTGGCAATGCCGCGGATGCGCCCGACGAAACGCAGGTAGCTGGTGACCGTCATATCTCCGTACAACGGCGGATTCTCCGGAAGGTAGCCAATCCGCCTGCGAACCTCGTAGGAATCGTCGAAGATATCGTACCCCGCCACTCTCACGGTGCCGCTGCTCGCAGGCATGAACCCGGTGATGACCCGCATGGTGGTGGTCTTCCCCGCCCCGTTCGGCCCCAAGAAACCGAGGATTTGGCCGGTCGCCGCCATGAAGCTAATGCCGCGTACCGCTTCGACATCGCCGAAACGCTTGGTCAGATCTCGGACTTCGATCATTGCGAGTTGAGACGAATCTTCACGCTCAAGATTCAATGGCTACAACTGAACGGGTGGCTGTTTAGCCACCGCCCAAATGGTTGTCAATATCTTTGTCAGGCGGTTGCCGCCACGCGCAAGTATGCCGCCGGCAACCGCGCCCGAACGCAACCCAACCGAACAGAATTGGACTTGAACGATACCATCTGTTACCGTCGCTGCGTGCGCCGATGCCCCAGCCTCGTCCAGTCTTGTACCTGATCGACGCCAGCGCGTATGTGTACCGCGCCTTCTTCGCCCTGCCGGCGCTCAACAGTCCCGGTGGCGTCCCCACGAACGCAGCCTACGGCTTCACCAGCATGCTGGTGAAGCTTCTGCGCGAGACCGCACCCCAGTACATCGCCGCCATCTTCGACGCGCCCGGGCCGACCTTTCGCACCACACTCTTTGACCGCTACAAAGCCCACCGCCCCCAGATGCCGGCGGATCTCGCAGCCCAGTTCCCGCTCGTGCACGAGATCGTCCACGCGTTCGCCCTGCGCAGGCTGTCAATTGCAGGCGTCGAAGCGGACGACGTCATCGCCAGCGTGGCGGAACGGATGACCGCGCAGCACGCCGACATCGTCGTCATCACCAGCGACAAGGACCTCATGCAGCTTGTCGGTCCACACGTCCAACTTTGGGACACTATGCGGAACCGCCGCTGCGACGAGGCGGCGGTACGCCAGCGTTTCGGCGTTCGCCCGAGCCAGGTTATCGAGGTCATGGGCCTCATGGGCGACCCGACCGACAATATCCCCGGAGTTCCCGGCATCGGTGAGAAGACGGCTAGCGCCCTGATCGCGCGCTTCGGCACGATCGACCACCTGCTGGCCCACCTCGATGAGTTGGCCGCATCGACCGACATCCGCGGTGCGCGGAAACTCGCCACCACGCTCGCCGCGCACGCCGAGCAGGCACGCCTCAGCCGCGATCTCGCTCGGGTGCGGCGCGACGTGCCGATTGACTGCTCCCTGGACGATTTCCGCTACCAAGGCCCAGACCTGGCCGGACTGCGGGCGGTATTCACCCGGCTCGGCTTCCAGAAGCTCGTGCGCGACCTTCCCACAGCCGACCCACCGACCCGCAGCTCTCTCCGTGAGGACCTCACCGCTGACGAACTCGATGCGTTTCTGGCGCTGGCGCGTCGATGCCGGCGGATCGCCTTTGCATGCGAATCGGCCCTCCCCGACAGCGGCGTGGCGGGCTTCGTCCTGGCAACCGACGGCGCTCCGCCCGTCTACGTCCCAGGTATCGCACCGCTGGCACAGACCGATCTGTTTTCGGGCGCGCGGCCAGGCGGTCGGGCGCCTGAGGCGCTACGCGCGCTGCTGTGCGACACGCAGATCGAGAAGATCGGCCACGATTCCAAGCGGGACTTGCGGCTGCTTGACCCCAGTTGGGCGCACGGCATGGCCCCGCTGTTCGACACCAAAGTGGCGTCGTACCTGCTCGAGGCGTCGGCAACCCACAGCCTGGAGGATCTGGCGCCGGGGCTGCTCGGCGTCAGCCTCACCGGTTTCCGCGACAACCGGGCGAGCCTCGCAGCCGGGGTGGCGTTGCTACCGGCGCTCCGCGACCGACTCGCGGCGCGGTTACAGGGCACCACCATGGAACGCCTGTTCGTCGATGTCGAGATGCCGTTGGTGCAGGTGCTGGCAGCCATGGAACGCTGTGGCGTGCAACTCGATGTGGATGCGCTCACCCAAATGAACCGCGAGGTCGCGGCGCGGCTCGCGTCACTGATCGAGGAGATCTATGCGCTCGCCGGCGGCAAATTCAACATCGCCTCCCCGGCGCAACTACGGGAAGTGCTGTTCGATCGGCTGGGCCTGTCGCGCAAGGGGGTGCGCCGCGGAAAGACGGGGCTGTCCACCGATGTCGATGTGCTGACGCGGCTTGCCAGCGAGCACCCGCTCCCCGCCAAGATCCTCGAATATCGCAATCTGGCCAAGCTCAAGTCAACCTACCTCGAGGCCTTGCCGGCTGCCATCAACCCACGGACCGGCCGCTTGCATACCACCTTCAACCAAACGATCACCGCCACCGGCCGGCTGAGTTCCAGCGAACCGAATCTGCAAAACATCCCCACACGCGGGCCGGAGGGCCAACGGATTCGTGCCGCCTTCATCGGCAACCCGGGTTCGTTTATCCTGGCCGCGGACTATTCGCAGATTGAGCTGCGCATTCTGGCCCATCTCTCGGACGATTCCATGCTGGTAAACGCCTTTCGCGGCGGCGACGACATTCACGCGCGCACGGCGACGGAGATTTTTGGCGTGCCTGCGGATGCCATCACGTCCGAGATGCGGCGGGCAGCCAAGGTGATCAATTTTGGCATCATCTACGGCATGGGCTCGCAACGACTGGCGCGTGAGCTCAGCGTCTCCCAAGAGCAGGCGGAACACTACATTGCCAGCTACTTTGCGCGCTATGCCGGCGTGCGCCGCTACCTCGACGCCGTACGCACCGCCGCACAGCGACAGGGCTATGTGGTGACCCTGCTCGGGCGCCGGCGCACCCTTCCCGACATCGCGAGTCCCCATCGGGGCGTCGCCCAGGCAGCCGAACGCACGGCCATCAACACGCCGATTCAGGGATCCGCCGCGGATCTGATCAAGGTGGCGATGGTGGCGATTCACCGGCGGCTGCGGCGCGAACGGCTGCGCACGGCCATGCTCCTGCAGGTGCACGACGAGCTGGTGTTCGAGGTCCCGGAGGGTGAGCGTGCAGCGGCGACCGCCATTGCACGCGAAGAAATGGAAGCGGCGTTCCCCCTCGCGGTCCCTCTGCGCGTCGATCTGGGGTGGGGACGTAACTGGGCAGAAGCGCACTGACCATGTGGCGGGTTTGCCAGGCGTGCGCCGCGGAGAGACAATATACGGATCGCCATGAACCGCTGGGCATCCGCAACCACCCGGACACGCATCACGGATTTCCTATGAATAAGGACCGTGGGGGTCCGTCTATAAGGTGTTGCCGTGGAGCGTAGCGACCAAGAATTGGTACGCGCCAGTCGCCACGGGAACAAAGAGGCGTTTCGGGAACTCGTCGAGCGGTACCAGCGAAAGGTGGTGTCGGTGGCACTGGGGATGGTACACAATCGGGACGATGCGGTGGAAATCGCGCAGGAAACATTCGTCAAGGCGTTCGAGAACTTGGGTAAGTTCAAGGGCGAGTCCAGCTTCTACACGTGGCTGTACCGCATCGTCGTCAATCGCGCGATCGACTTCCAGCGGCGCGAACGCAGGCACCCCACCGTCGCCTTGGAGGACTGGGCTGGCGAAGGCGAAGGATACGACGAGATCCTGCGGGAGGAGCACCCGCATGACCCGTACCAGGAGACGGAGTCGCGCGAGGTGGGAGCGCGTGTCACCGAGGCCATCAACGAGTTGACCCCCGATCACAAAGCCGTCATACTGCTGCGCGAAGTCGAAGGCCTCTCCTATGAAGAGATCAGCCGCGTGATGCAGTGCTCCAAAGGCACGGTGATGAGCCGGCTGCATTATGCACGCAAGAAATTGCAGAAACGACTCAAGGATTTTCTCTAGCTCCGTTCATGGGTGGCACCACATGCGCGCGACGGAATTCTTGAACTCTGCGGGAGGGCGTAACCAGCGATATGACGTGCCGTGAAGCAGCGAATCTCTTACCGCTCTTCTTCGACGGAGAGTTGGATCCGCATCAAATGCGGGCGGTTGCCCTGCACAGTACCCGATGCTCCACATGCGAACTGGATCTGAAGCATTTGGAACGGATGCAGGACCTGATCAGCACGAACGTCATCCGCGCAGTCGACTCGGTCGATTTCAACGCGTTCTGGTCAGCTATCGAACACCGCTTACCGGCGACGCGGGTGCCATGGAGCATGTGGCTGCGCGAGTGGTGGACCACCGACAGCGAACATCCGTGGGCTGTCCGCCTGCCGGCATTTGCCGCCGCTATGGCCATCGCCGTGATAGCCCTGTACCTGTTCACGCACAACGCCCAACCCACGTCGCAACCCGCCGCGCCACAGCTGGCAGTTGCCGACAACACCTCAACCATCGAGTCCCTCGATACGGACGTCGATTCGGTGGCGGTACTCAACGACCCGGAGACCCGAACCATGGTCCTGTGGGTGAATGATGGGCCGAGCGGAGACTTGCCGTGAACGCGGCCCTGCGCCACGGACTGCTTGTCGTCTTGGTCATGTGCAGCCTCGCTGCCGTTGCCGCCGCGCAGGAGACCCTGGCAACGGAGACCGTCGAGCCACACACGCGCGGCGTCGAGGTGCACATCGGCGCGGTGCTGGCCAGCAATTCCGGACAAGAGTTCGATCAGCGCCTCGCGTCCATGCAGCGCCAGTTTAACGCGCTGTTCGCCTACTCGTCCTATCGCCTGGTGAAGGAGCAACGCCAGCAGGTGGCGTGGGGCGAGCGCGTCGCCTTCGACATTCCCGGCGGCCGCTACATGATCGTCATCCCGAAGGAGTTCAAGAACGACCGCGTCTTGATGAAAGTGATGTTGATCGAGGGCACGCGTCCGATTATCGATACCGCCCTCTCATTGCGCGACCATGCGACGTTTCTGGTCGGCGGGCCGCGCGAACGCAATGGCGTGCTGATCCTATCGATCGGTGCCAGCACCCTCCGCTGATGGTCCGCGACCTGCTCCAGTTCTTCGAACGGACGGTCACCCTGGTCACCACAGTGCGGCGTGTGGCTGCGTTCTGGGGACCGGTCACCGATGCGTCATCTCTGCTGGCGCCGCTGCTGGCGCTGGCCTCCGTGGTTGCACTCGCGCTGCTCACCGGCCTGGCGGCCGGCTCGGTGGCGTTATTGATCGTTGCCCTCGTCGCCCTCTACCTGTTGCTGACCGAAGTATTGGGCGTCTCCATCGAGATCGCCCGCTGAGCAACGGCGGGGCGGCACGCGCCGACGCGCCCCGCCGACCTGGCTGCTATTTCGTCGCGCTCTTGTCGCGATAGTATCCGATCAGAATATCCGCGATTTCAGGACGGAGGATCCGCGCGTCGGGCCGTTCGCCGTTGGTGAGCAGTTCCCGGACTTTCGAGCCCGAAATCGTCATCGGACGCTCGTCCGGATGGCTGTCCGTCAAATCAACGCGACCGACACTCTCAAAGTAGGCCGCAAAGCCGATCTTGCAGGGCCGGATGCGCAGATCGCCTCTCAGGCGGTCGAAAATCTCCTGCGCATCGAAGTCGCCCCAGATCGGTTTACCATCGTCGAACGGCGCATCGGCGTGCTTACGACCGATGACGATGTCGGTAAAACCGAGATTTTGACGGTAGATCCCGTGCATGACCGCTTCCTTGGGTCCGCCGTACAGCATCTTGATATCGAGACCAACCAACTCGAAGACCTCGGTCAGATCGTAGCCGCGTGAGCGCCAGAGCCCCTCATCCTTGTCCCCTTTGCCGAGCAGTTTGTGCTCGTGAAGGGTACGGTAACAGCGCATCCGCACGCGGGCCGGCACATCGTCGCCTTTGAGTTCGCCAATCAGCGGGTTCAGTACCACGCCGGCAAAATGACCGTCGCGCGTGAGCCGCTCCACCCCGGCCACGAGGGCGTACTCGTGGGCGCGGTGCAGCGGATTGCGCGTCTGGAACGCCAACGCGCGTTCCCAGCGCCGCTCGGCGATGAGCGTGCGGGTCTGACGCGGTGACAGAACGAATTCCCCGTACTCGGCGTCCACCTGCTGCGGCAGCGCCCAAAGATCGCCGCCCACGAGGCGGGTGCGGGCATCCTGCATGATCATCTTCGCACCGGGATGATCGGTTCGCGTCGTGCCATAGAACTTTTCGACGTGCTTTGGCTTGTCCCAATCGAAGAGGCTCGACACGCGTAGAATGGCCACGAAGTCACCCTCGAACACCATCGCGGCAGCGCGTCCGATCTTGAGTTGGCGGCTCTCGTCATCGGTGATGGGAAATGAAATCGGCGCCGTCCAGGCGTAGCGACGAAAGCCGAAATCGATCGCCTCGTGGTCGAGCACGTAGTGCCAGGTGTCTTCATCCATCGGGCCGGTGAGCGGAGACAAGGTTCCGTCGGCGATGCGATACACGGTCGAGAGATCGGCGCGATTCACTTCGATCCGCGGGAGCAGGGCCGCCTCGGCAAGGAACTCCTTGCGGCGGGAGAGCGGAACGGTCCGCGAGACCGGTGTTTCCATACCTCCATGGACCGGAATCAAATCAGGCATGCTGGTTTATCCTCCTCTTCTTTGCATCTGGACGGGGCGGCGTCGGATTAGGTGCCGGCAACTTCCGTTCGACTGCCACGATAATGCCACGGACGCCTTGCCGCGTGCAACTCAACCACCGTCCAACTCGACGACGGAACCGGCGGCACGCCACGGAAGTGGGTTCATGCGAACGCCAACATGACCGCCCTCACCATCCCGGTGGCCTGCCTCAGCGATTCCAATCACCGGACTCCATTCTGACGCTCGACCCACCGCCTTGACGCGCACCGCACGCCACACAACCCGGGGTTGCGCCGATGGCTGCATTGGACAGCGTGCCACTGAGCGCATCGTACACGAGCCGGTGCCCCGCCAGTAGGGAACCAAGATTGAGCGTCAGTTTGATCGCTTCTGTCGCCAGGATGGTGCCGATGAAGGCACCGATCGCCGCCGCTAACGCGCCATGCGCCGCGCCAGCGGGCATCGGCGGCGCGACCGTTGCCGCAGCATGATCGGGTGTGCCATGTCGCGAATAGCACTCGAAGCAGGGCTCCCCGTCCGGGCCGGCACCGAGCAAAGCGGCTTCGCCGAGCGTGCCGGACACACGGCCGTACAGCAGCGGCCGACGGGCGACCAGGCATCGCGTATCCAATCGCGCGCCAGTCGTCGTGCCGCCGGCGGCGCAGACCACCGCACGGGACTGATCGATCATTCGATCGAGCGCTGCGTCAGCGAGCGGCCATCCGACATCCGTCACGCGGCAATCGGGATTAAGCGTTTCGAGATCGTCGCAGACCGCACGCCCCGCGCCGATCAGGAACACTCGACCAATGCCCGCGGCCGCCAAGTACATTGCCACAACACGCGCCATCCCCGGGCGTCCCGCGACCGTCACCGCCGCGGACAACAGTTGCTGTTGCCCGCGCCCGCCGACGCTCGGCAGGATAATCTGCCGGCTGTAGCGGGCAACCTGCAGGTCCGTCAGCATCGGTTTCCGGGCTGCGTCCGACCCGCCGTACGTGCAGCGATTCGTTCCCGCCAATCCCGCCATCCGAACCAGAACGTCGTACTCAGATAGCGCTCTCCGAAATCGGGGAAAATAGCGACGATGACACCCTCATCAATCTCCTGCGCCACCTGCAACGCCGCCATCAGCGCCGCGCCGGAGGACTGCCCGACCACCAACCCTTCCTCGCTACCCAGCTGGTAGACCATTTCGTAAGCGCCATCGGTCGCCACGCTGATTTTCCGGTCGAGTTGGTTCTCGTGATAAATCCCCGGGACGATCGAACTCGCCATGTGTTTCAGCCCTTCGAGCCCGTGCCAGGGATCGTCGGGCTCCACAGCAATGACCTGCACTTGCGCGTTCCGCTCCTTAAGATAACGACCCGTGCCCATGACGGTTCCCCCGGTGCCGATCCCGGCAACGAAGTGAGTCACGGTTCCCGCGGTAGCGTCCCAGATCTCCGGCCCCGTGCTCTCGTAATGCGCCAGCGGATTAACGGGATTGAAGTACTGATCCGGCTTGAAATAGCGCGTAGGGCCCTCGGACAGAATCTGCCGGCACATCCGAATGGCGCCATCGGACCCTTCCAACGGGTCGCTGAAGACGACCGTCGCGCCGAAGGCCTGGACGATGCGTTTGCGCTCGAGGCTCACGTTGGCCGGCATCACCAACTCCACCGGATAACCAAGCACAGCCCCGGCCATTGCCAGCGCAATACCGGTGTTTCCCGAAGTGGAATCGATGATGGTCTTACCGGGCCGCAGGGCGCCGCGCCGCAATCCGTCGCGCAGCATCCAAATCGCGGGCCGGTCTTTTACGGAACCGCCGGGATTGAATCCCTCCAGTTTCGCCAGCACGCGTACGCGCGGCGATAAGCCGTGCGTCAGGCGCGGGAGCTCGATTAGCGGCGTGCACCCGACCAGGTCGAGCATGGACGTGACGCGATCGGCCCGCCGACGATCCGCGGTGTCCACACCCCGCCCGGGCGCCTGTTGCATCGCCATTCCCGGATCACCCGCCTGCAATGGCTGGTACGATCGAAACTTCGTCGCCGTCCGTGACGGGAGTCTCCAGGCTGTCGAGGAAGCGGATGTCGTCGCCATTGACGTAAATGTTGACGAACCGTCGGACCCGACCTTGTTCGTCGCATAGCCGCTCCTTCAGGCCAGGGAACTTCCGCTCCAACTCGTCGACGACCGCACCGATCGTCCCTCCATTTACGCCTACCTCCTCCGCATTTGCCGTGAACCGGCGTAACGGGGTCGGGATACGCACGCGTACGCTCATACTCGAACGCCTCCTTTCTCTCTTACTCGCTATTGCCGTTACTGTACCGCAACGCACGCCTGGAAACTGCCCAGTCCCTCGTCAGTGCGGTTGCCTTCCGCTGACATCCTGCCCGTTCGCGGGTCGGGTGGTGCCCCCCCTGGTCGCGTCTCATCCGCAGGCCTCGTTTGGCGAATCCGCAGGCATGAGTTGACGAATGGTCGGCTGATCGCCGCACACGGGACAGCGGGGATTACGCGACAATCGCACCGTTCGCCAACCCGTTGCCAGCGCGTCGTACATCAGCAACCGATCGTCCAGCAGATCGCCCGTACCCAGCAGGTACTTGAGAGCCTCGCCCGCCTGCAAGAGCCCGATGGTGCCCGCCAAGGCGCCGATAATCCCGGCCTCCTGGCACGTCGGGACCTCGCCGTCCGCCGGAGGTGTGGGAAACAGACATCGGAGGCACGCGCTCCGGCCCGGAAACACGGTCATGGTCTGCCCCAGGAAACCCATGATCCCCGCGTGCGAATAGGGCACGCCGTACAGCACCGCGCCATCGTTGACGAGATACTTCGACGCCACCCGATCGGTGCCGTCGATGACGAAATCAAATTGCGGAAAGATCTCGGGAAGGTTCCGAATCGACAGCCGCTCCGGGAAACACCACAGCGAGACGTCAGGAAACATCGCGGTAAGGCGTTCCGCTGCCACCCTCACCTTCGGGCGACCAAGGTCCGGCGTACGGTAGAGGATCTGCCGGTGCAGGTTCGAGATCTCGACAGCATCGAACTCGACCAACCCGAGGGTACCCACGCCCGCGGCTGCCAGCGCTGACGCTGCGGGTGCCCCAAGCCCGCCCAGACCGACGATCAGGACGCGGCTACGACGTAATCGATCCTTCTCGTCTTCACACGCATCCAGGCAGGTCAGACCACTGGATTCCGTCATCTCGACAGCCATATTCTGGGAATAATGCCACCCGTTACACGCGTGGAAGCACACCGCTGCCGCATGTCATCCCGGGCCGCATGTCGGGGTGTGTCCGACGACTAGCGCCACCAGCGTCTCCGCTCGCAGCGCGAGCGCTCGGCTCAGCCGTCACGCTCCGGCATGTCCGCCGCTGCGTTTCCTCAATCCGTCTCGGACTCGTGTCCCTGGTACACGCGGTTCCCGCGGTCAATACGGGCGGCCCCGACCGAACGGGTCATATGCCGCGTTGCGTCCGGGCATCGCGCCCCCGCCGCCTGGCCGGCGTGCCGACTGCGCCGGTTCAAGTCCGGGCACCTGCACGATCTCGCTGCTCCCGCCACCGCGTTGCCGGCCGTTCGCCGCCAGCAGCATGTCGAGCGGATCACCCGCGTCGGGCGGCGGTTCCGCTACCGCGAGTTGTTCGTAAGCGCTGCGCGCCATACCCGCCTGCACAGTGCCCGGGCGTTGTTGTTGGATCACCAGATAGGCCAACATCGCTTCATCGTTGCGCTTGTCCCGTCGATACATGGACGCCAAGCGCAACAGACCATCGGCCGCTGCGTCCGTATCGCCATAGCGTGAGGCGAGCGCCAGCAATCGAATCTCCGCGGCACGATTGTTCTTCCGCTTAGCGTAATAGCGGGCGATGTAGAGTTCGTGTTCCGCCAGTTTATTGCGGCACCGCACCAATTCCTCGCGGGACAACTCGGCAAACGGGCTGTCCGGGTACTGCTGGATGACCGTCAGGAAGACGTTTTGGGCGTTTTGCGCCGCACCCTGATCGCGGTCGATCGAATCCATCTGCTTGGCGTAACACATGCCGAGGTAGTATCCGACGAAAGGCAGATTTGGACTGGTTGGGTGGCGCCGCTGGAAATCGGTAAATGCAACGATCGCCTCAGTATAATTACCAGACAGGTAGTTGGCATGCGCGATCTTTAGTTCGGCCTCTTCGTTGAATTGGCTGAATGGGAATTGATCGATCAGGTCCCGATACTGCTCAAGCGCGATGTAATAAGTGCCGTCGCGGAAGTTGTGATTCGCTTCGTGAAAGTACTGCTCCGCGGTATAGGTCTTCTTGTGGCTGCAGCCCAGCAGACCCGTCGCGCAGACAACGGCCAAGAACCAATGTCGCTTCATCATGACGAATTATGCCTCACCCGCTCGCGCAGGCCAAAAGGAATTGACATCTCATAGCACGATCACCCACGCGCGCCCAGAGGGCCATATGCGCATACGGACCGTCTGCCCGACGGCCAAGAGGTCCTCCCCCAGCACCGTAGTGCGGTGTTTCCACGCCGTTGGCAACAGGCAGCCCACAGTCGAGGCGCCAGCCATGCTAAGGGCCACCTCGGGTGCCTGCATCCATCGCCACCGGGTAGGTTGCGCGTTCCAGGTCGTCGCGCGCGGGCCATCGACGAAACTCGTGATCGCGCAGTCCCGGGGCAGGCTTTGTCAGACTTTCCCGCGCTGGTTTCACAGCCAGGCCAGGGCTACGGACGCCGCGGCTTCGCCAAGCCGGCAGCGGCAACCGGCTGCGGATGGGCGGCAAGCGCCGCCTCGACGCGCTCAGACATCAATCGAAATGCGGGCTCGCCCTGGAGGACGAGATCGTCGTACAGATCTTCGAGGTCGGCCTGTTCCAGCGCCACCGCCACCGCCAACGCCTCGTCGAGCGTGCGCGTGTTGTCCGCCCGCTGCTCCAACTGTCGCAACTGGACATCGAGTTGGCTCAAACGGCCTGCGTATTCCGGGAGAAATGATCCCGCCTGGTCTTGCTCCTGGAAGGATCGCAGTTCCCGCCGCAAAATCTCCGCGTGCGTCTCTTCTTCCAACGCCAGTTCGCGCCACAAACGTACCCGCTCATCCCCGCCTTGCGACCGCTCCGCCAACCGACGATACACGCGCGCCGTGCGCGCCGCCATTTCACTGCACTGCTCGAGAATCTCAGAAACGTACACTGCTTTCTCCCCTGGAGAGCCACGGGGTTCCACCCCAGTCTCCGACGCTTGCAGATTGACGCACTTCGGCGCCGGCTTCAAGCGCTGGAATGTGCAATCTCGGCCCAATTCGCCCGCGGCATGCGGTCCGCCCGTCTTCGTTGTCGGCTCAGGCTGACGGGACCTCCGCCCCGGGAGACCGGCAAGAACGGCGCGGCTGGGGGGACCGGACCGCAACGCAACAGGCCCTGGTGAATCACCAGGGCCTGTCTAAAGAGCGGGTGACCGGGGTCGAACCGGCGACCTTATGCTTGGCAAGCATACGCTCTAGCCAACTGAGCTACACCCGCACAGTAGCCGCACTGTAGCCAAGTCGCGGAATGCTGTCAAAACATCCGCCCTCCTCGAATATCCCCATGGCCAAGAGCGTCCAACTCAACATGGATAGAGTACGAAAACACCTCCTGCCTAAGAGGCGTGTCGCTGAACGTTTACGCCGTATGGGACTTACGGTTCGTGCGGTGTCGCCGGCGAGGGGTTTTGACCTTTTGGTGAACGACCGCGTCCGCGTCGCGTTGCGGGTCGCCTTCCCACGGATGCGCCGGCATCACGTCACTGTCCGCGAACGGCGCTACACTTACCAATATCGGTCATGGCATTTCAATTTCCATCATCATGGCAAACTCGGCAAGCGCTATGCGGACGTGTTTGTCTGCCTGGCGATGGAACCACGTCAACCGTCGCGTGAGGAAGCCTTCATCATCCCGTGGGATGCTGTCTCCGGAAAAACGTTCTCGCTCCACGCGGCACGGAAACGCTACGCCGGTCAGTACGCCACGTACCTGAACCGCTGGCGCTTGGTGGCCAGCACGGTGGCCGAAACGCCCCTTCGTAAAGTTGCCTGAAGGCGCCGGGGCTCTTTCTCCGTGGCGTCCTCATCGGCCATAGTCGACGCGATCGTCACGCGGGGCAATCGGTGCCGCTGCAGTCACGCACCCGAGATCAACGCAACTACGTAGCGAGCCCGACACAAAGCCCCACGCCCGCTTTGGGCGTCATGCGCTCGAAGTTGAAAAGGATTTCGGCGACCGGAACAACTTCCTACCTACCCCACCTTGCATTCTCTCACCGAATCACGGTAGGTTTCATGCCGACACGGTTCCTGACTTTCGCGCTCGGACCGAAAGGATGAGGCCGGGAATCGTGTACTGCTGGTGATCAGCGGTGGCGGCGTACCCAAGTGGTTAAGGGAGAGGTCTGCAAAACCTCGATGCAGCGGTTCGAATCCGCTCGCCGCCTCTTTTCCCTCGCCGAGATCCGTGCATGGGATTCCGCGCACCGCCAATCCATCCCCTTCGCCCAAGGGCCAGCCAAGGAGCGTGCGGCACAGCGCCCGTGGCTGGACCAGGTGGTTCATGGGCGCTGTGCCGTAAGCGTAAGGTCTCCCGCCCCCGCCGAGGGTGGCGTCGTTACAGCTTGCTCAGCACCGACTCGGCGCTGGAAACGGTAAGCCCGACGGACGGCTCCAGTAACAGTTCGGTCACCCTACCATCCTGGACGATCATCGCGTAGCGCTGCGATCGCAGTCCCATACCGAAGCCGCTGGCATCGAGGGTGAGCCCCAGCGCCTTGGTAAATTCGCCATTGCCATCGGCAAGCATACGAACCTTCCCGCCCACGTTGTTCGATTTGCCCCAGGCACCCATCACAAACGCGTCGTTAACGGACAGGCACACAATTTCGTCGACGCCTTTTGCCTTGATCCCAGCCGCCTGTTCGATGAACCCGGGCAGGTGTTTCATCGAACACGTCGGTGTAAAGGCGCCCGGAACGGCGAACAGTACGACCTTCTTCCCCTTGAAGATCTCGCTGACGGTCACATCCTTAGGACCACCCTCGCCCATTTCTTTCAGTTTGAGATCAAGCGGCAAACTATCGCCAACCTTAACAGCCATGTTATCTCCTTTCGTATCGATGATACGCGCCGATCGAGCGCGCGTCCTCTTTCTGTCTACCTGTCGGGCGATGCCCAGGCAACTCCCGATGCCCCGCTCCTACGGCACTATCAGTCGATTCGCACGAACGGAGCCCAATCGTGAAGGTACCGCGTCACCACTCCGAGCCAACGAGCCAGGTTCCGCTACCGATCGAAGGGGCGCCAGACGCCGTTAATGCGCCGCTCGTGCGGCAGGTAGCGCGTCTTGTAGCGCATCGGCCGGCAATCGGCGATGTAGAATCCCAGGTACAGATACCGTAGCCCCCAGGCTCGGCACAATTCCACCTCCTTGAGGATCGAGTAGACGCCGGGGCTGAGGGCCGTAGCGTCGGGATCGTAAAAGCAATACACCGCCGACAGGGCATCGGCAGCACGATCCGCAACTGCCACACCGATCAATCGATTCCCCTGGCGGTACGTCAGCTCGAGGCTGTCTGTACAGGTCTCAACCAGGAACTGCTCGTACGCATCGGTATCGGCGAGCCCTCGGTCCAACAACCCCCGCTCAACCTTGTGTCGGTTGAACAGCGCCACTTTCTCCGCTGTCGCCATCGGCAATCCGATCTCCGTCCGCAGCAGTGCTTCTCCACGGCGGAAGACCCGACGTTGGGTCTTGTCGGCGGCGAAGGTGCGCACGTCGATCCGAATCGCCTCGCACGCCCGGCAGTCTGGACAGTGGGGGCGGTACAGCAACAGTCCCTGCCGTCGATCACCCACCTGCAGACGCTGCGAGAACTCCGCCGGCCGCAGGGGGCGCAGCGGCAGGCGCAGCGGCAGCCGCGCCGTCTGGCGCGGCAGGTACGGACACGGGCTGGGCTGGTCGTACACCACCCACTCCGGTGGGTGACCCGTGAGCCGTCGGCTTCCGCCCGTCGATTCCACGGCACCTCCACGAGGCCGATGGAGCGCTACGCGCCATCGCACTGCCCGCCGGGCGACGGGACACGAGCGCGCCGAGGGCTCACGGCCTTCTGCCCCAAGGTATCTGCCGCAAACACGACCAGCGCAATCCATACCAAATCCGCAACGAGGAGATGTGCAAGTTGGACCGGCACCGGCGCGAGGAGCGCCACATTCAGCACGCCGAGGAGGAGCTGCACAACGTACAGTCCGATCACCGCCCCGGCAAGCTTGGAAGTCAATCGTCCCCGGTCGGCGCCAGCGATCGCGGCGACCGCCACCAGCAGGAAGAGGCCGAAAACAAGCGCGAAGACCGGGTGCCATAACCGCAAGCGAATGAAAATGTGCGCGCTGCGCGAGAACGTCTGCGCTTCCGCCGCCGCAAGGCTCGTGGCCGGAAACAGCGTATCCCCCAGGGCGGTCACGGCCCCAGTCATGCCGAGCACCAACACGCCCGCCAGCGCAATGCCGAGCATGAGCAGCAGGAACCGCGGGCGGTTCAGCCGTAAGGGCGGCCCGCCCGACGCCCACCAAGCGGTCAGGGTCAGGACGGCAACCAGCACAAAGGTGTTGGCCAAGTGGCCGGCGACCCAGTACCCGCGGACCGCCGAGGTATTGTTCGCCACGAGGTTCAGCAGAACGAGGCCGGCCCCAACCAACGCCTCGACAATGATGAACACTCCGGAGAGCACGGCACCGAGCCGCACACGATGACCGCGGGGATAGCCGCGCCAGGCGCCCACCACCAGCGCCGCCACCAGCAACAACGCCACACCGCTGCTCAAACGGTGACTGTACTCGATCATCGTGGCAACCGCTGGAGCTCGGGGAATCACCTCACCGTTACATAGCGGCCAATGCCCACCGCAACCGGCCCCCGAACCCGTAGCGCGCACCAGCCCGCCCCAGAGGATCACCAGCAGGTTAAACGCCAGCGTGCCCCATGCCAGCTTCGCGTACCGCGACGCCATCGCTTCCACGTGTCTATTGAACACGTTGCGGCGGAAAATGCCAACCACGTGTAGGTGCAGCCCTTTATCGAGCGGGTCCGCTGAATTCCATTGACGGCGGCAGGGTCTAGAGACTATCGTCCGCTTCCGGTTTTCTGGCGTGGCACACTCGCGGGCGGCGCCGGCAGAGGGAGGACGAACAATGGACGCCACAGCGCTTGGCAAGGAGCAACTGCTGACGATGTATCGGATGATGGTCACCATCCGGCGGTTCGAGGAGACGCTTCGTGATTTGTCCGTCCAGGGACAGATTCCCGGCTTCGTGCACGTCTCTATCGGCGAAGAAGCGGTGCCCACGGGCGTGTGTAGCGCACTGACGGACAAAGATTATCTGACCACCACGCACCGCGGTCACGGCCACATGCTTGCCAAAGGGGGTAAGCCCCGGCAGATGATGGCCGAACTGTTCGGGAAACGCACCGGGTACTGCAAAGGCAAGGGCGGTTCGATGCACATCGTCAGCTACGACCTTGGCATTCTCGGCGCGAACGGCATCGTCGGAGGCGGTATCCCCATCGCCGCCGGCGCCGCACTGGCGTCGACCTTTCGCGGCAACGAGGCCGTTGCCGTGGCGTTCTTCGGGGACGGGGCATCGAATGAGGGCACGTTCCACGAAACCGCCAACCTCGCCGGCCTGTGGAAGCTACCGCTGCTCCTTGTCTGCCAGAACAACTGCTACGCCGAGTTCACACCCACATCCGAGTCAACCGCGGTGCGCGACATCGCCGTCCGCGCACAAGGCTACGACATGCCGGGCGTGATCGTGGACGGCAACGATGTCCTGGCGGTGTACGAGGCCACCACCACCGCCGTGGCGCGAGCCAAACGGGGCGAAGGGCCGACACTGATCGAGGCAAAGACCTACCGATGGGAAGGCCACGTGGTCGGCGAACAGGCCTTCATCGGCGAGTACCGCCCGGCGGACGAGGTGCAGGCGGCCAAACGGCGCTGCCCGATCGTTCTCTTCGGCCAGAAGATGCTGGCAACAGGATTTGTCGATCAGGCGGAATTGGACCGGATCGCGGCGGAAGTGCAGCGTGAGATCGCCGCGGCGGTCGAGTTCGCCCAAACCAGTCCGCTTCCCGAACCACGGGAGGCGCTGCACGACCTCTTCGCCGAGTGAGGCCGCGTACATCTCGCGTGCAGCGTTCCGCGTTGTGCTTTCACCTTGTAGCTGACCACGAAGGAGCCCCCCATGGCTGAGATCGGATTCATCGAAGCAATCAGGCAGGCCCTCACCGAGGAGATGGAACGCGATCCCACCGTGTTCGTGATGGGAGAAGACGTGAAGCTCGGCGCCTTCGGGGCGACACGCGGCCTGTTCGAGAAGTTCGGTGCGGCGCGAGTACGCAATACGCCGATCTCGGAAGCCGGCTTCGCGGGTGCGGGGATCGGGGCGGCCATGGCCGGTATGCGGCCGGTGGTCGAGATCGAATTCGCCAGTTTCTTCTATTGCTGCTACGACCAGGTCTGTAACCAAGCCGCCAAGTTGCGTTACATGTCCGGCGGCCAGGCGCGATTGCCTCTCACCTTTCGCGCCCTCTACGGCGCCGCCGGTTCGGCCGCCGCGCAGCACTCGGAGGTCGTGTATCCCCAGTTCCTTGGTATCCCCGGCCTGAAAGTGGTCGTGCCCTCGGGAGCGGCGGAGGTGAAGGGCCTCCTCAAAGCAGCCATTCGCGACGATAACCCAGTCCTGGTGTTCGAGCATGCGCGCTTGGGCTTCACCGTGGGGGAGGTGCCCGAAGGCGAGTACCTCTTGCCGCTCGGCCGGGGTGCGGTGAAACGTGACGGCACGGACGCAACCATCGTGGCGATCGGGGCCATGGTGCCGAAGGCGCTGACCGTTGCCGAGGAACTCGCTCGAAACGGCATCAGCATCGCGGTCTGGGACCCGCAAACGCTGATGCCACTCGACGAGGACGGCCTGCTCGCCGCCGTGGCGAAGACCGGCCGTGTCGTCATCGCCGACGAGGGCCACCTGCGCGGCGGTGCGAGCGGGGATTTGGCCGCCATTATCGTCGACAAGGGATTCGACTACCTGAACGCGCCGATCAAACGGGTTGCGGCGCTCGACGTGCCGATTCCGTTCAGCCCACCGCTCGAGAACTTCGTGCTTCCCGATGAGGGCAAGATCAAAGCGGCCGTACAGGACGTCCTGGCGTAGTGGTCGACGTCGTCGAGTCGCGACTGGAAGGTTTTTCGATGTCCGTTGAAGTGCTGATGCCGAAATTCGGCTTAACCATGCAGGAAGGCAAGATCCAGCACTGGTTCAAGGCGGAAGGGGAAACGGTCGAGACCGGCGAGCCGCTGTTCGAGGTGGAAACCGAGAAGGTGCTCTACCAAGTCGAGGCGCCCGCGGGCGGCGTCGTCGCCAAGCTGCTCTATCCGATCGAGGCGGCGGTCCCCTGCGCCCAAGTGGTCGCCGTCATTGCGCAGGCGGGGGAAGACCAAGCCGCCGTCGCCGCCCGTTACGCCACGGCGACAGCTCGGGTTGCTCAGTCCGCGCCACCCGTGTCGGTGGGCGCGACCGCGCACATCCCGCCGGCCCCTGGCGGGCCGATCGTCGCTACCCCCGCCGCACGCAAGCTCGCCAAAGAACGCGGTATCGATCTGGCGATCGTCAAGGCAACCGGTCCGGGCGGCCGCATTACGCGCGAGGACGTCGAGGGTATTCCCCGCGCTCGGGTCGCTACCGGCACCCCATTACACGGGATGCGCAAGCGCATCGCCGACCGGATGTTGAAGAGCCTGCAGTCCACGGCACAACTCACCATCACCACCGAGGTTGACGTCACGGCCTTGGTGGCGCGTCGCGAGCGGCTGCAGGCGCAGTTCCGTCTAACCTTTACCGATCTGGTGGTCGAGGCGGTGGCCGGAGCCCTGGTCGCGCATCCGCGCCTGCGGGTGACGGTCGAAGGCGATCTGGTTGAGCCGCACGTCGAGGTCAACATTGGCATCGCGGTGGCGCTCGACGAAGGTCTCATCGTGCCCGTGATTCGCGACGCCGACAAGAAAACCCTCCAACAAATCGCCGACGAGGCTCGCCAGCTCGCCGAGAAAGCGCGTGCGGGCAGTCTGGGCGTCGAAGACCTTCATGGCGGCACATTTACCATCACCAATCTCGGCAGGTACGGCGTCGATGCGTTTACGCCGATCGTCAACCAGCCGCAGGTTGCAATCCTCGGCGTCGGCCGCATCGTGCACAAACCGGGGGTTCACGAGGGCCAGATCGCGGTGCGCTGGATGATGACGTTGAGCCTGACCTTCGATCATCGCATCGTCGACGGCGCGCCCGCCGCCGCATTCTTGCAGGACGTGGCAGCCAGACTGGCAGTGGGAGCTTGAGGGCTTCGGAGCTTGCGGGCTTGGGGAGCAGACGAGCTACCCTCAACGCCTCACGCCCTCAAGCCCCGAAACCATGATTGCATCTTCGCCGAATCTTCGCTATCCGTCGAACTGGTGGAGGTGCGGCGATGATTCTGACGAAGCGGCAGAAAGAACTGTACGACTATATCGACGATTACATCGCGCGGCATGGCTACGCGCCAACGCTGGAGGAAATTGGCGAGCAGTTCCAGTTGGCGTCGTTGGCGACCGTGCACAAACACCTGACGAATCTCGAAGACAAGGGCCTGATTCGGCGCAAGTGGAATTTCAGTCGCGCCATCGAACTGGTGCCGCAGCAGAGGAAGACGGGCGCGATCGAACTCCCGCTTCTGGGTTCCGTCGCCGCCGGCGCGCCGATCGAGCCGCTCGAAAATGCGGAGAGTTTCACGGTTCCAGAGGAGTTCGTCCGCCGGCAGACGACCTTCGCTTTGCGAGTCAAGGGCGACTCCATGATCGAGGACGGCATCCGGGACGGCGACTACATCATCGTCGAGGAACGCCCGAACGCGGAGAACGGCGAAACCGTGGTCGCGCTGGTCAATGGCGAGGCCACGGTCAAGAAATTCCACCGCGAGAAGGCTGGCAAGATCCGCCTCATGCCCGCCAACGAGCGCCTGGCGCCGATCAATGCCAACGCACAGGACGTCACCATCCGCGGCGTCGTCGTCGCCGTGATGCGGAAGTACTGAAGTATTAGGGGTGCACCGGCGAGCCGGTGGGCCAGTGTGTTCAAAGGGCATTGCCGGTCGCAATTTGCAACCACTTTCAAGCCATGAGGACGGTGTGGTGCAGCCGACGGCATTGATCGTGCCCGAGCACATCGAACGGATGATCTTTGTGATTCGCGGCCAGAAGGTCATGCTGGATGCGGATCTTGCGGTGTTGTACGGCGTTGAGACGCGTGCGTTGAACCAAGCGGTGCGACGCAACGCCCGGCGATTTCCGTCCGATTTCATGTTTCAGCTCACTCAGGAGGAGGTCGGATGCCGTGCGCCGCAATTGGGAGAGGTGCGTTTGAGATCACAATTAGGGATCTCAAAGACCCGGGGTGGACGACGTTACGCTGTGTTCGCCTTCACGGAACAGGGGGTGTCAATGCTCTCCAGCGTCCTGCGCAGCGAGCGCGCGGTGCAGGTGAACATTGCGATCATGCGCACCTTCGTGGAGCTGCGCGAGATGCTGGCGTCGCACAAAGACTTGGCGCGCAAGCTGGAGGCGTTGGAGCGCAAGTACGACGCGCAGTTCAAGGTCGTCTTCGACGCGATTCGGGAGCTGATGGCGCCACCGGAGGCAAAGCGGCGCCGGATCGGGTTCGGCGGCCCGGGTTGAGGTGACAAGGATGCCTCCTCGTCCGCACCATCCGCGGGAGAGGACCGAGGTGAGGGTTCCGGGTTCCCGACGCGGCGGCGCGCTGGTCCCGATTCACTCGCGATCAAGGCACCGGCGACGCAGCGTCGGTGTGCTGATCGACTCCGGCGGTTCACTTGTGAACGGACAGACAGTTGTACTATGAGGGATTGCGGTTGGAGGGTAGACGGCGAAGGGTACGATGGTGGTGTATGGCCGACATGACCGCCGGACAGAAGGCAGCGCACACACGCAAGTGGCGGCAGGCGGCAGCCAAGGCACACGCGAGGGCACGCAACGCTAAGACGTTTGCTCGCTACGCCTTGAGCAAGACGGGTTGGAAGGTCCTCACCTTGGATACGAGGAGGGGTTACGAGTACAAGGGCGTAGTTGATCTCGTGGCGGTAAGGCGAAACAATCGCCGGCCGGATGAACTGACCGTTATGCTGGTGCAGGTCAAAGGTGGGTCGGCTCGTGTGAAGCGGGAGGAACAGAGTCGTCTCGAGAAGGCTGTCAACCAGGTTCGGCTGGTGTGGAATGTCGCCGAGAAGCCCGCGCGGACCGTGCGCTTCGCGAAGTCGATCAGCTCAAGCCACTGGGCAGGCGCAACGCCGCGTGGGCACCGTCCTCTTCGAGCACGAGCAGCAATCATGAAGACCAGCGAGCGGACTGATTTCCAAACCAAGGCCGCGCCTGGATGCAGGCACGGAGCTGGAAGCAGAATTGGCAAAGAGACGGGGGCGTGAGCAGGAGCTGTTGAACCACGGATCCATCGAGGCGAACGCGAGATAGACGGATATGCGCGAGCGCGGCGAAGAGAGTGAGCTAACGCGGCGTATCGAAGACGCCGTCACTTGGATGCGAGAAAAGGGGTGGCAGCGGGTGCTAGCCAAGAGGGGCAGCGCCATCCGCCCCACCCACGTCCAAACACTCTTCGACCACACCCTCAACTTGCTGGAGGTTCTTGTTGGCGTCGCACCGTTCTTAGTCGACAAGTGGGGTGATCATGGGGGCTTCTCTATCGAGGAGTTCGACACGCTCTTCGCGGCGGCGCTGGGGCACGATGTCGGAAAGAGCCCGGAGCCATGGCAGCAATACGTGAAGGGGCTCGGTGATTGGGTCTCGCACGTCCGACCAGAGCTGGTGAACGAGGTAGTTTCAGAGTGGTCGAGCGAAGAACGAACGGCCGATGCGTCAATCGCTGCTCGGCGGCACCACTCTAGCGACAGGAAGTTGGAGGCTGAGCACCTCGCCGGACTGCTTGCTGGTAAGCACGGTCGACAGCACATTTCCCTCGCGCGACTGCTGCGGCAAATCGATCATGTTGCTTCTGCTCCAACACTCGGCGAGGCTCGCCGTGCGATCGAAGAAGGCATCGATCGGCCACTTCATGATCTCGTGACAACTGCGGTTCACCAAGTCGTCGTGAGAGGGGTGACGACCACGCTTCTGCACCGAGCCGTGCTCGATGCGTTTGTCGAGGCGGGCTGGCGACCCATTCTCCACTTTCCTGAGGGAACCCTCTACGTGGCCGACAACCGCAGTACACCCACGCTGCCTGGAGAGCAAGATATCCAGGGGCACCTTGCGGCGCTGGTCGAGCGTGTTCTGGCAGAGGCGCGCATCCCGCGCCAAGTCGTCGGCCGGAGATTCACTGAAACCGTCATTGCGAAGCCTGACTTGTTCGAGGCAGGCGAGTTCCGCCAGTACCTTGAGGAAGCCATGACGCGTGCAACTGCGGCGGGGTTTCGGCGAAAGAGTCCGGCGGACCGCATCAAGGTGATCACGAAGTACCGCAAGCTCACGCGCTTCTGGGATCCTGATCTCCCGGATGTTCTGAATATGCCGGTGCCGAAGGATGGCTTCGGGAACTTTGCGGCTGCGGTTGCGTACGGCGCAACAATCGAGCGTATGACCGACCGGCTGGCAGAGGCGCAACCCGAGATCTGCGCGTTCAAGTTCTTTCGTGATGCAGTAGGCACTGGGAAGAAGAAGTTGATGGCGCCCGATAGGATCAATGTGCCTGCGGGTGTTGCCACAAAGGACCGCGCGAAGTGGCAGCGTGAGATCGCGCGTCAGGTCGACCGTTTCGTCGAGTGGGTTTTCCAAGGATTCGAGGATAGAGGGGATGGAGCGTACGCCGCGCTCAAGAAGACGGGTTCGCTCAAAGTCGCGGAGGACATGGCGAACTCGGTGGACTGGTTTTGGCACACGGACGCTGAGGCGATCAGCGTCCCTGCGCCACCCGGAGCTGTCGTGCGCGATGCCTACAGCCCGGAGAAGCGTCGCGAGGTGTTGGTGGAGGTGCTCGACCGGATCGCTCAAGCGGTCTGGTGCAGCTTGCCCCACGAGTGTGTGCCTAGACGCATATCCCCAGCGACGATCGCCAACACCATATTGGCCGACCTCATCCAACCGTCTCTCAGGCCTGCAAGCCCGTTGGATGCTAGGCGTGCTCTTGAAGCCTATTCGGTAGCCAAGCAGACCGCACGCAAAGAAGAAGGGCCTCACGTCTGCCCCCTGTGCAACAACGACTTCGCCGAAGGTCAGGTCGCCAAGGCGGACTTTCTCAATAAGGCCACGGCATTCACAAACCGAGTCCCGGCTTTGGCGCGAGGTGGAGGCGGCGTAGTGATCTGCGATGCGTGCCGGTTCGATCGATTCATCGAACAGCTTCTGCTTGGGGGGAAGAGCGCAGCAATGCTGGCTCTGTATCCTCGTGGGCAACTCGGCCCGCAACGGGGCGCATTGTTGTTGTCCGCCGCGACAGGGCTTCTGACCCAATGGTCTGCATATATGACGCCCGACACGCCGGACCCTGAACAGCACGTCTCGCTAGCTCTCACTGGAATGATCGCTGAAAAGCTCAGCAAGTTGTCGGGGCTGGAGGGGATCAAGGCTTCCGATTTGGCCGACCTCTTCATTTACCGCAATCGGAAGGAACGGCGTCAGCAGAACCGGCGCGATCTCAAGAAGGGTTTGGACGAGCTGGTTGCTCCAAAGAAGGGAGTCGCGGCGTGGAACGAATTCTGGGCTCAGCAACAGCCGACTGAGGATGATTTTGTGGAGGCCGTCCTCAAAGGTGAGCAGTGGGTGCGCGAGGATCCAGAGTTAAGCCGGTTGCGGACCGAAATCTGTGACGTGAAGACGGGTCTAAAGCTCGTGGCTCAGACCCCGCATATGGTGCTGATACTTGTGCCGAGCGGCTTCGCGGTTGGGCAGGAGTCAGACGCGAACGCCGGCATCCGAGCGCTCTTCACGATGCTGGTGCTCGGGCGGGCTCTCGATTGCGCCGTTGCGCTCGTTGAAGACGGGCGCCCCTGGGAGCCAGACATGGTGCGAGGAATCGCGAAGGTTCCAGACAATCCGGCGTTGCGTCAACTCGTCGGTGCCGAATGGATTGAGATCGAGGATGCGGACCGTTGGATTCAAGCTATCGCCGCGTCCGCACAGCTTGCACCGGCGACGGAATTTTCCGAACGTTCAAGCCTGTATCAAATTCTCGCTGCGCCAACGGCGGGACACATCGTACGCAGGATTGATCTCAACAAGGACTCTGGCGGCTATCAGCAGTGGCACGCGGATCTGGTCCACCGGATCGCCCCGGTGCTGGAGTTCGCCGGGACTACGGCGGCGCCGGCCGCTGCCTCATAACGCTCAGGAGAAAGGGAGAGCACCATGCCGTTTCGACAAGTCATGCAAGTGGTCGAGGAAAAGACCAGCCTCAATCCTGAAGACCTGCGGAAGATGATGGTCGATATCGTTGACGACTTCGACGCTTACCTGGATGCGTTTCCCGGGGCCAAGGTGGGACGCAGTAAGCATGCAGTCATGGGCCCGGTCGCAAGGGTACTCGACCGGTTGCGGCACGGACGCGGCGATGTTGAGGATACTGTCGGCTACGCATTGCGGGTGCACGAAGGGAACCCGCACGCGGCAGGGTTCATCTCGCCAGACGCGCTGGGCCATTTGAAGAACGGCACTGCGAAACTCAAGGACCTACTCGTTGCGGTTCCCGCTGGCTCGATCGCGCGAACCGTCGAGCGCATCGACTACGCGGTCTACTTCCGGCGTCGGGAGAAGAGCGTGGCGTTCATGCACGAGATCTCGCAGAAATTCGCGAGCTACGTCAACGCCGATCCGGAGCGACAGCAGATGTGGGCCGGCAAACTCCCACATTTCCCTTCGAAATCCGGGAAGTGGTTCGACAAGCTTGATGAGAAGCTCAAGGTGGATATCGCCGCGTTCTGGGAGCAGATCCGAAATGAGAATCGAGCCGCGGCGGAGGAAGCCGAAGCCGTCGGCGCCGAAGAGGCTGGTGGGGACTGAAGGGTTCGCAGCCGGAGCAGGAGGAAGGAATGGCTCAACAGGCAGCAGGAACGGGAAACACCCAACACTTGGCGACCATCGGCAATCTGCTGAACGGTGGCTTGGTCGACAGACCGACGGTCCTGATCAGGGCCGAGACGGTTCAGCTGCTCTTGTTTCGGGAGGCTCACGATTTCTCGATTTTCCGAACCGAGGACACCAGGGAACTCAACGCGACAATGACACCGCGGAGCTTGACGCAGCGAACCCCGGTGCGACGGGTTGCCTTTCTCGGTGGGAAGCAGAAGGCCGCAGAGTCACGAGAGCTGCAGAGCCTCCTGCGGTCAGCCAACAAGGCGGCCGGCCGCACCAACGTCGAGCACTGTTGGCTCAAGGACAACCTGTGCGGCGTCTGCCCGCGCTGCGCGTTGTTCGGCGCCGTCGACGTGAGCAAGGGGACGGTCAAGGGCGCGAATATCAAGCATCGCATCGAGTACTCGACAGCCTTCTCCCTGCTCCCGGTTGAAGAAATCGGGGAATCGCTGATGTTTAACGCCGTCGACGAGAAAACGCAGAAGCCCGGGCAAGCGTTCCAGACGAGGCATCTGGTCGATCCCACCAGCCTCTTTCCCAGCGTTGTGACCCTTCGATCGGTCACAGCCTGCGAATTCACACTGGCTGTGAAGGCGTTGCTAATGACGACGAGCTACGGGGCGGAGGGACGGACGAGCGGCGATATGCGGAATCAAGTTGCCGGCATCGTCGTTGGCTGGGAAGAGGCGATCACGTCACTTGAGTTCACGCTCGCGCTCGCGGACTCTGTGGGAGAACAACTCGACCGATCTACGGTAGCCACCGCGGCGGCGAATCAGAAGGCGTTCTGCGGCTACCCATCGAAGGTAAGGGTGCTCACGCCCGATCAGGTCGAACCGCTCGTCGCTGCCGTTCAGGGAATCGATTTCGACAGGGATTTCCTCGACGCTGCGTATCGCGACGTTCAACATCTGCTGGCGTCTCAGAAGTGATCGTTGTGTCCACGTCGGTCTCAAACAATCTGCCCAACCATATCGACCTCACCGCCAAGGGGGTCGCCGTGTACGTAGGGCGGATGGAGCCACACGACTGCCTGTGGTTTGCTTCGACCGACGCCAACCTGTGGGCAGCGATCCTGCCGCTGCTGCACAACGTAGCGCTCACTTTCAGCTTAGCGCAGCGCTCCCGGGTACTGTCCGGGACGGTCCCGTACTACCAGGAAGATCTCGCGTCGGTGGATCTCTACGCGGTTCCCGCTGAGGCGTCAGGATTGTCACGCGCCAGCTTCACCCAAAATGCGGTCGACGAGAGGACGCTGCGAACGGACTTGGGCGTGAAGCTCAATACGCCCGCGTTGAGCAGGAGGGTTACACTGGCGCCGTCCGCAACCGCTGCCAGCGATGACGCGCCGGGGTTTGCCGTTGCGGTCTTCTCGCGAAATGGGGCCATTCCACCCCGGCGGACTCGTTTGGGAAAGAAGGGCGCCGCAGTCCGTTGGTATTGGCAGCCTGTGGAGGATGCAAAGGCAACACGGCCCACCGAACCCTGGACTCCAGATCACCCGGTAAACCCGCTTGATCTCCTCTCGCAGCCGAGCCTCTACGAACCCGTTGCCATGCCCCCACACCTTCTCTATCGCCGGGCGACTATCAGCGGTGACTATCGAGTTCTGGCACACTGGAACGGCAGGCCGCATCAGATCCACGTCCCGGTGCGCGTACTGCGTTGGATGAGCCTCAACGTCGCACCCATCGCATACCGCGACGACTCGTGATTCGCATCGCCGAACAGCTAGCCCCAAGGGTCCACCACCCGCTGGCCCCGAGCACCAGGCTACTCTATCCGCACCAAGCCTGGCTCCTCGAGCAGCCCGGCCATCGCCTGCTCAGCAGCCCGACGGGATCAGGAAAAACTCTCGGGGCCCTTTGGCCGATCGTTCGCGAGCGGCGGTCAGCGCTCCTGGTCTACCCGACCAACGCGCTTGCCGCCGATCAGAAAGAAAGCGTCACGGGGCTCTTGCAAGGCCTGCCAGGCGGAGACGTGTATGATGTTCGACTGGTGGACGCCGAAAAGCTTGCCGCCCGGTCCGGTCGGCGGCCCAAAGGGGACGCGATCATCGCCGAGTTTGGTCATCTTGGTGGACCGAAGCTGGTCCTCACCAATCCGGATACCCTCTACCTTATCGCCGCGCTGCGTTATGCCCGGCCAGTAGAGCAACTTGCGCAGATCCCTACGTTCGATGATTTGGTGATCGACGAGGTCCATCTCTACGCGGGTCCAATGCTCGCGAATCTGATGGCGACCGTCTGGCTGCTCATTTGCGTTGCTCGCAGACAGCAAGGCTCGATTCGCGTCACCTTGCTGAGCGCCACTCTCGACGAAGAACCGGCCCGACTCTGGCGTTCGATGCTGGATGGGATGACGTCGTGTGCCGTCCCGCCGTATCCCAATGGTCTCGAAGCACAGAGCATTCCGACAACGCACAAGATCACCTTCGACAGGCTTTCCTTCAGCGGTGACAACAGACTTGAGAACTTGGCTGACTGGTTGACGCAGCGAAAGGCCGTGTACCGAGATCGGAGCCGGCGGAGTGCGCGTCACATCCCTGGCGCGGTGATTCTGAACTCAGTGGTCGCCGCACGGGTCCTGGAGGTCCTCCTTCTCGATCGCAACTGGCAGCCACGCGAACTCGTTGCAATTCGCGGTCTCGGCGCACGAAGCCTCAGAACGCTTGGACCCGACGCACTGCTCATCGTGGGAACGTCGGCGATCGAGGTTGGTATCGACCTGGACATCGACGAGTTGGTCTTCGAGGCGCTCGATCGTGCTTCGTTCATCCAGCGACTTGGACGCGTGGGTCGACACAGTGCGGGCGCCGCGTGGTTCTTGGTACCAGAATCCAGTCAGTGGGACGACAGGATCGATACCGCAGAAAAACGACTGTCCGGGGAGTTGGTGGATCGTTCAAGATTCCTCCACCAGTTTGGCTCCCTGTTCCCTGCGGCAGATCATTACGCCTTCTTCGTTGCCTCGCCGGCCGGCGCGGTGAACGTGTGGGTTCTAGAGGCAAGCCTGTCGCAACTACTGGGGCACAGAGCGATGGCGCAAGCCTCGGTTCACGAGATTTTCGATGAATATGTGAGCCGCCTCGATCCGACGGGCACTGAGCGGTGTCGGAGCGAATTGAACCGTATTCGGCGATGGGGAATGCATGCGCTGCAAGGAAAGGGATACGCGTGGCTGCGCGCGCTATTTGAGGGCCGTTCGTTACGCGGTGGGCCGGCTAGCGTCAACGTCTTCGATCACCAGGAGGCAAAGAAGTGGGGCAAAAGCAACGCTCGCTATTCCGCGGACGTGCTGACGGTCGTGCGCCGCGGCATTAACATTGTTTCGTGGAGGGACGGACAAGGGGTATCGGTCGGTGGCTACGGAGCAGCGCGCAAGGCTTGGTTAGAGCTGCCCGGAAGACCGCTCAGAGAAATCGCTGATGCAGGGCACCTGTGCACCGCGCGCGAGCTTGGCGCGCTACTGAGACGAGAGGACAACCGACCGCTTCCGTCGGAAATGTTCTCGCTTGCTGCTCAGGCAATGTTGATTGCTGACGCGCACAGATGCCGCCACGTGGACTGGCGGCTCGGCCTGGTTCCGGTCGGGCGTCCGGTAGACCCGGACTTCGTCGCCGCAATTGGGTGGAACGCGTTGCTGCTGAAGGAGCTGCTGAGTTGCGGTTCGAGGGACCGTGCAAAAGGCACCCGGTAAGTGCTGCGGCCTGGCAGGCAAAAGTGCGCTCCCAGACTCAGGGCCGCTGGGCGGCGTTCTCCGGACGAACCACCCGCTCAGGTCCCACCCCGAGCTGGAAGCGGCGTTCGAGGATCTGTTCGACGGGCGCGAGGTAGTGCCGAGCGCGTTCGAGGACGAGTACCGCCGCCGTCTTGACGAGGAGCCACTTGCAGCGTCGCTCCATCGCGTCCCGATCAGCATCCGCCAGCGCCACAAACTGGGCCGCGCCGGGCGCCTGCAAGGCGAGATAGCGCCGCCGGCGGGATGAGAATCTCAGTCGACGATCGCAGCAGGTGTGTTGATCTGGTTGTATTCACCGGTTTGCGGCTTTATCATCCGGCCTGAGATGACTTCTCCGATGCGCTGGTACCGTGTGATCTTCGAAACCGATCGGAAGACCAGGCAAGTCACTGCCAAGCTGCCCTCGCTGAACAACACGGCGGACTACGGCGCGAGTGCGGAAGAAGCCCTCGCCAATTTGCGCGAGTTGGCACAGGGATTCATCGAGGTCTTGCACGAGCGCAACGAGCCGGTACCCACCAGCGACCGAACCGAAGCCGGCGGCGTCTATCTCTCCCTAAGCGCACCGACAACACCGCGTCGGCGGCGTGCACACGGGTAGAATGCCCGCCCGCCTGCGCCCGGTCAGCGGCAAGGTCCTTCTGCGCAAATTGCAGAGGGCCGGCTTCGAGGTCGTGCGGGTCAGAGGAAGCGCTCATTATCTGCGACATCCGCGCACTCAACGGTTTACTTCCGTACACGTACACGGCAATGAAGATATCCCGCTCGGTACCTTGCGCGCCATCGTCGTCGAGCAGGCTGGCTTGACAGTCGAGGAATTCAATCGCCTCTAACCGCGTGTTTACAGCGCCGGCCTCGCTGAACTAATAACCGTGCAACGAGGTGGCCGATGGCGGAGCTGAGCAAGGCGGGACGCAATGATCCGTGCCCGTGCGGCAGCGGCAAGAAATACAAACGCTGCTGCCTGACACAGACCGACGCTCGCGTCGAAGACGACTCGCCGGTTCGCCCCGACGTACCCGGCGTACGTAAACGTTTGGGCCCCAGCCCATGAACGGCAGCGGGACTATGACGGCCGGCAAACCGGCCCTCTCTCTTTCCCACCTGCGCTTTCACCTCGTTGCGGAGCAGCCGCTGCGCCTGCCCGCCCACAACAAGGGCAACGCCCTGCGCGGCGGATTTGGCAGCGCCTTCCGCCGGCTCGTGTGCGTCGATATGCGGTGGGAGTGCGTGACGTGCTCGCTGCGCTGTCGGTGCCCGTACACGATGGTCTTCAACCCGTTCATCCCACCCGACGCGCCACAGTTCTCCGGCAACCGGAACATCCCGCGCCCGTTCGTCTTCAAACCGCCGCTCTCGTTGCAGACAGCTTACATCGCCGGTGAGTCGCTCGTCTTCGATCTCGTCGTCGTCGGCCAAGCACTCGACTACCTGCCCTACTTCATCGTCGCCTTCCGCGAGTTGGGTGCCAGCGGGTTCGGCTTGAATCGCGCCCGCTTCCGGCTGGACCGTGCCGAGAGCCTCGATCGCGGCGCTGCGGCGACCCCGGTGTACGACGCGGCCAGCAATGTCGTGCGGCCGCCGACGCCGATGGCGATGGAGGTAGTCGGTAGTCGGCCGACAGGGGCCAGCGTGGAAGCCCTCACCCCGTCCCTCTCCCAGGGGGAGAGGGAGCAAGAACGAAATCCAACCGGCGACCGACTACCGGCTACCGACTACACTCTTACTCTGGACTTCCTCACGCCAACGACGCTCACGATCGGCTCGGCCGTGGGGCGTGCCGGCGATCTTGTCCGGCGCCCGGCATTTCATCACGTCGTCAAACGCCTGCGTGACCGCGTGAATGCGCTCGCCACGTTCTACGGCGATGGTCCGCTCGATCTCGACTTCAAAGCCCTGGGCGCGGCAGCGGAAGGCGTCGAGACGGTCGAGGACCGAACCCACTGGGTCGAGCGCACGCGCTTCTCCCGGCACCGCGGCGTCCAGCACGACCTGAGCGGATTCATTGGCTCGCTGCAAGTCCGTGGCGATCTGGCCCCATTCTTGCCTCTCTTGCGGATCGGCGAGTATGTCCACGTCGGCAAGAACGCCGTATTTGGTAACGGCTGGCTCCAAATCAGGCACGTTTGACGGGCACAGGCCGTTCAATCTTCAACGCAGCGACGAGGGTGTAACGCTGGCCAAGCCGGCACGCCCGAGTGGAGGTTGCGATGACGCAGACAGCAGCAATCGAGATGGACCAACCCCTGCTGGCTCACTTGGCCCAATTCAACCTGTTCACGGGCGCGGCGGAACCGCTCCCGATTGAAGTACCCGACCCCGCAGTCGCCCGCGAGTTGCGCATCGACGACGGCATCAGCCTGGTCAGGAGTGACGATACCTCCCAGTTGATCCTGTCCGGATATGGCCTGTTTCTGGGCAAAAAGAGCGAGCGGCTGATCGTCCGCAAGGGAAAGGATGTCGTCTACCAGTTTCCCTTCTTCCGCCTCCATGAGGTTATCATCGCCTCGCGCGGCGTCTCCATCTCGAGCGATTTGCTGGAGGAGGCTTGTACGCGCGGGATGCGCATCAGCCTGTTGGACTCGACCGGGAAGCCGTACGCCATGCTGACCTCGCCCTTGCTCACCGCCACGGTCCATGCGCGCCGCGAACAGATGCTGGCATTGAGCGACAGCCGCGGGCTGACGTTCGCTCGCGCCGTCGTCGGAGGCAAGCTGAGGAACCAGGAACGCTTGCTACGCTATTTTGGCAAGTACCTGAAGCAGACCGATCCCGAGCGTTTCGTCGCAATCGACCGCGTTGCCAATGCGTTGCGGGCCCAGGCGGCCAGAGCCAGACAAGTCCGAGGCGAGCATCTCGACGACGCGCGCCAGACGCTGATGGGGATCGAGGGCAGTGTCGGGCGACAGTATTGGGACGCGGTTCGAATCATCCTGTCGGAGCGTGTCGAGTTCATGGGGCGCGAACATCGGGGGGCGACGGATGCCGTCAATGCCTGTCTCAATTACGGTTACGGAATCCTGTATTCCCAGGTCTGGGGCGCCGTGATCAACGCCGGGCTCGAACCGTTCGCGGGGTTTCTGCACGTCGATCGTCCCGGTAAACCGTCGCTGGTGCTCGATCTGACTGAGGAGTTCCGCCAACCGGTCGTCGATCGCGCCGTGATCGCCCACGTCAACCTGGGCGAGACACTGCGCATCGAGCAGGGATTTCTCGATCTGGACACGCGCCGCGCCATCGGCGATAAGGTGATGGCGCGGCTCACCGCCACCGAAACCTATCGCGGCAAGCAGTATCAGGTACGCTCGATCATACAGATGCAAGCGCGCCGCCTGGCCGGTTTCCTGCGCGGCGAAGGAGAGTACAAGCCGTTCGCGTTCAAATGGTGAGGAAAGTCGTCGGTCGCCGGGCGAGGAGGTTTATGAACCGATGCGAGGATCCGCGGGTGTACCAGAAGCCTTTGGTCCTTGTCGGCGCCGTCTATCGGCCGAGCGGATCCTGGCCGGCCGAAGAGCGGTTCGGGCCGACCGGCTACTGACTACCGACGACCGGCTACAGCGATGGAAGAGCTCCGGACCTTCGTGATCTACGATATCGTGGAAGACAAGACCCGCACACGGATTGCCGACGCGTGTCTGGACTTCGGTTTGGTGCGCATCCAGTACAGCGCGTTCGTTGGGGCATTGAACCGGAATCGGCGTGAGGAGCTGTTCCTGCGCGTGCGAGAGCTCTTGGGAGACGAGGTGGGGAAGGTTCTGCTGCAGCCCGTCTGCGAAAAGGACCTGCGCCAGATGCTGTTGCAGGAGAACGAGCGCCCGCCAAAGGAAGAGGCGTAGGGCGAGGTTGCCGGCCGCCAGTTGCCAGTAGCCGGCAAGAACGCAGGGGATGACCCGGAAGCCGAACTTCGATTGGTCGATGTTGCAGCCGGGGGAGACCGGCGAGAGCCGTTCATCGGCCGCCAGCGGATGCGCAGCGGCCCCCGTCTCCATGGCCGAGAACCGGGCAGCCGCGCCGGGCGACCGGCCACTAACGACATTTTCGCTGCGCGCCAACGATCTGAAGCAGTATGCCTATTGCCCGCGGATCGTGTTCTACCAGTACACCATGCCGGTGCAGCGGAAGCCGACCTTCAAGATGGAGCACGGCAAAATCGCCGAAGCGCGGATTCAGCGGCTCGAGACGCGCCGCAAGCTGCGCGCCTACGGGCTGGCGGACGGCACGCGCCAGTTTCAGGTGTGGCTCACATCCCCCCGGCTCGGGCTTTCGGGGCGTTTGGATCTGCTGATCACAACGGCGCGGGGAGCGTTCCCGGTCGATTTCAAGGACACGCGGGAGCCCGTCTATCGCAATCACCGCGTACAGCTCTGCGCGTACGCGCTCCTGGTGGAAGACGTACTCCACCAACCCGTACCGGCGGCGTTCATCTATCGGGTGCCGCGCGACGACGTGGCGATAGTCGCGATGACGGCGGCGCTGCGGGCGGAAACGCGGCAGTGCATCGCGGAGATCCACGAGCTGATCGCGGCGGAACGCATGCCGGCGGCAACGCAACAGCGAGGACGGTGTGCGGACTGTGAGTACCGCAACTACTGCGGTGACATCTTCTGACGCGGACTTCGCAAACCTAGCGGCTTTTCGCCCAGACGCGAGGTTTGCGCCAAAATCTCTTGCCACCAGCGGCAAGAGCGCAGTAATCTTAGGTGCCGCAGGAGCGGCTTCACCGATCGTCCCGATGAGGAGGGAACTGAAAGACTATCCACTCGGTTTTCTGCGGCATCGTTTGTTTGCTTCACCGATCGTCCCGATGAGGAGGGAACTGAAAGCGGGGCACCAGACCCGGAAATGGAGGCAATTGAGGCTTCACCGATCGTCCCGATGAGGAGGGAACTGAAAGATAACAGACCCGTCGTGGTTACCCGTGGAATCGGTACGCTTCACCGATCGTCCCGATGAGGAGGGAACTGAAAGTTCTACTATGGGGGTCTAGAAATCGAAATCGAACGCGGCTTCACCGATCGTCCCGATGAGGAGGGAACTGAAAGTGCGGTAACCGGAAGGTAAATCGGAAATTCCTTTACGCTTCACCGATCGTCCCGATGAGGAGGGAACTGAAAGGCGGCACGATGCCGGGGTGGATGTCCGCTGTTGATCCGCTTCACCGATCGTCCCGATGAGGAGGGAACTGAAAGGAGCAACAGGCCGCCACGGAGTGCGACCTGGCCGGCTTCACCGATCGTCCCGATGAGGAGGGAACTGAAAGGCGAGGGCGGGTATGTCTATGACCCCGGCGACCCCGGGCTTCACCGATCGTCCCGATGAGGAGGGAACTGAAAGAACGAAGGCGCCTCAACATCGCTGCGCTCATCACCAGCTTCACCGATCGTCCCGATGAGGAGGGAACTGAAAGTTCCCGGCTCACGCTGTTCGACGGCCTGTATGCGCGCTTCACCGATCGTCCCGATGAGGAGGGAACTGAAAGGCGCCAGACGGCGCAACGGCAGCGTGATCGTGCGCCGCTTTGAGCGTGAGGAACTGAAGTTCCCGGCTCACGCTGTTCGACGGCCTGTATGCGCGCTTCACCGATCGTCCCGATGAGGAGGGAACTGAAAGGCGCCAGACGGCGCAACGGCAGCGTGATCGTGCGCCGCTTTGAGCGTGAGCACAAAAGCTGACGGTGTCGCTTGGGATTCTGATCACGTTTGATGAGGGGCGGTAGTTATCCCCCCTCGGGAAGCTTGAAAAGCCGCCCGAGAGGGGCTCCTTCAAGCTTGCGAGAACTCTGGATGGGAGGAGACCCTTGTACGCCGAACTGCTGGGAGACGCGACACTCTACGAGATACTTTTGCGCATCGACGAGGACCTTGCCGCGCAGGCACGAGCGGCGGGCTGTGCATGTGGCGGGCGCTTGCACAGCGCGGTCTATCCGCGCAAGCCACGCGGGGCGCCGATGGCGCTCGGCGAGGAGTACGACTGGCGGCAGAGTTTCTGCTGCGAGGTGGACGGATGCCGGCGACGCACGACACCGCCGTCGGTGCGGTTTCTGGGGCGCAAGGTATACCTGGGCGCGGTGGGGTGCTGGTGAGCGCGCTGCGACAGGCCGAGCCCGACCCGCGTGCGGGTGCTGCACGAGCTGTTCGGTGTGGGCGAGCGCACGCTGCGCCGCTGGCGGCAGTGGTGGCAGACGATCTTTGTGGAGAGCTCGTTTTGGCGAGCGGCTCGGGGGCGCTTGGTGCCGTCGATCGCGGCACAAGAGATGCCGCGCGCATTGGCCGAGCGCTTCGGCGTGCAGGCCGGCGACGGACTTGTGCGCCTGCTGCGGTTTCTCTCGCCGAGCACGACCGCCTCCTGCGTGCTGGCGGGCGGAGGTTTTTGACGGCGAAGCGGCGCCCGCAGAAGATGCCTGCTGCACAAGCGGCGCTGGCGACGTACGGTTGCTCCAACGAACTCGAAGGGAGCAACGCGATGAACGAGAACGGATCGGGGCCACCAGCGCTGGGCGCATCTGCGCTTTGCGGTGGTCGGGTCACCGCTGGCCGCACCGCCCGGCAAGGGCGAGCTCAAGGCGGCGCTGGAGGAACTGAGCGAGAAGAGCTGGCGTCACCCGGTCAGCCGAGAGCTAGTGCGCTTCGGTTTTTTCCACCATCGAGCGGTGGTACTATATGGCGCGGCGCGAGCAGCGCGACCCGGTGGGCGTGCTGCGGCGCAAGCTGCGGCGCGACCTCGGCCGGCAAAGCGCGATCGGCGAAGGGCAGCAGCGCGTGCTGCTCGCGCAGTACCGCGAGCACCCGAACTGGAGCGCGCAACTGCACGCCGACAACTTGCGCGCCCGGGTGCTTGCCGATCCGGGGCTGGGCAAGATTGCGTCGTACGCCAGCGTGCGTCGTTTTCTGCGTCGGCGTGGTTTGCGCAAACGCCGCGGCGGGGTGTCCGCGTCGGCCGGCGTGCGGCGCGCCGAGCAGCGCATCGAGGAGCGCGAGGTGCGCAGCTTCGAGGCCACGCACGTCAACGCGCTGTGGCACCTCGACTTTCATCACGGCCGGCGCAAGGTGCTTACCGCCGACGGAGACGGGGTGGTTCCGTTGCTGCTTGGCGTGCTCGATGACCGCTCGCGGCTGTGCTGCCACGCGCAGTGGTATCTGTTCGAGACCGCCGAGTGCCTGGTACACGGACTCTGTCAGGCCATTCAGAAGCGCGGTCTGCCGCGGGCGCTGCTTACCGACAACGGCGCGGCGATGCTGGCGGCCGAAACGCGCGAGGGACTCACCCGTCTCGGCATCGTTCACTACACCACACTGCCGCATTCTCCGTACCAGAACGGCAAGCAGGAGCACTTCTGGACCCAGATCGAGGGCCGCCTGATGGCGATGCTCGAAGGGGTCGCCGACTTGAGTCTGGCGCTGCTCAACCGCAGCACCCAGGCCTGGGTGGAAATGGAGTACCACCGCCGCCGTCACGGCGAGACCGGGCAGACACCGATCGAACGCTTCCTGGCCGGCCCCGATCTGACGCGCCCGGTCCCGCCACCCGAAGAACTGGTGGTGGCATTCACTGCCAGTGTCGAGCGCATCCAGCGCCAGAGCGACGGCACGCTGAGCCTGATGGGCCGCCGCTACGAGGTGCTCAATCGTTACCGGCACTTGCGCCGGTTGCAGATCCGCTGCGCGAGCTGGGATCGCAGCAACGCATTGCTCGTCGATGCGCACACCGACCGCATCCTGTGCCGACTCTACCCCGTCGATCTTGCTGCCAATGCCGCCGCCGCGCGTCGTCAACGAACCGCTACCACCACACCCACCGCGACACCACCGCCGGCCGGCCAGATGGCCACGCTGCTCACCCATCTACTGGCCGAGTACGCCGCCACAGGCCTTCCCGCCGCGTACTTGCCGGGTGCGGGCGAAACGGAGAAGCCATGATCCGTCATTTGCAGACTCTTTACGGCCTGAAGTGGAACCCCTTCCTGTCCGATGCCCCGCTCGAAGGGCTGCTTGCCAACGCGGCGGTCGAACACTTCGCCTGGCGTATCGAGCAAATGGGCGCCGAGGGTGGCTTCGCTCTGGTCACCGGTGATCCCGGCACCGGCAAGTCGGTGGTGCTGCGCTTTGTGGTCGCCCGACTCTCTTCGGTGCGCGACCTGCAGGTGGCGGTGCTCGCTCGTCCGCATTCGCACGTCGCCGACTTCTATCGTGAGCTCGGCGACCTCTTCGGCGTTACGCTCTCTCCGCACAACCGCTGGGCCGGCTCCAGGGCGCTGCGCGAACGCTGGCGAAAACACACCGAGTCGACGCTGGTGCGCCCGGTGCTGATCATCGACGAGGCGCAGGAGATGTATCCAGCCACGCTGAACGAACTGCGCTTTCTGCAGCGCCGACCTCGATGCCCGCCGTCTGCTCACCGTCGTGCTGGCCGGCGACCGGCGGCTCACCGACGGCTTTCGCTCCCCGGAACTGCTCCCGCTGGGCTCGCGTATCCGCGTGCGCCTGATCCTCGAGGCCGTCCCGGCCGACGATCTCGCACTGCGTGCGCCACGCGCTGGAGGCGGCCGGCAACGCGGAGCTGATGACACCGGGCCTGATCGAGACGCTGTGCTCCCATGCCGCCGGCAACAGGCGCATCCTCATGAACCTCGGCGCCGAACTGCTCGCCGCCGCGGTGCACGACAAGCGCCCGCGCCTGGACGAGGAGCTCTTCCTGCAGGTGTGGCACGCCCCCCGCGCGCAGCAACGGCAAGCGACGATGAGCATCCTGCCGGTCCTGCCCGCCGCGAAACTCCCCTCGCACGCACCCGAACAGCGCTGGCTGGTCGAGCAGCTCTGGGGCACCGAAGCGGTCGGGATCATCGGCGGCGAGCCCGTGCTGCAAGTCCTTTCTCGCCCTCGATCTGGCCGTCTCGGTCGCTTCCGGCACCCAATGCCTCGGCCGCTTCGCGGTCGCTCGCGCCGCCCGGGTGCTGCTCTTTGCCGCCGAAGACCCGCTGCACGTCGTGCGCGAACGACTCGCAGGCATCACCGCCGCCCGCGGCCTCACTTTGAAAAACCTGCCGCTGTTCGTCATCACCGCCACACGGCTGCGTCTGGACGACTCGACCTGCTGCGAGCAGCTGTGCGAAACCGTCGAGAAAGCCAATCCCGCGCTGCTCGTGCTCGACCCTTTTGTGCGCCTGCACGCCGTCGACGAGAACAACGCCGGCGAGGTCGCTCCACTGCTCGGCTTCCTGCGCAAGCTTCAGCGCCAGCATCATCTCGCCGTCGCACTGGTCCACCACGCCCGCAAAGATGCCGGCCGCTTGCGGCCCGGGCAGGCTCTGCGTGGCAGCTCCGAATTCCACGCCTGGGGCGACTCCAACTCTACCTGCGCCGGCGCGATCAACTCTTGCGACTTAGCGTCGAACACCGCGCCGCCCGCGCTCCCGACGACCTCACCCTTGAGCTTGCCGCCGATCCGCTCGCGCTGCGCATCGCAGAGGCGACACCGCCCGAGCTCGCGCCCCCAGATCAACCCTCGCCAGCCGCACGTATCGAGCAGGCACTGCTCGCCGCTGACGCCTCGGCGTCCGCGAGCTGCGCGCCGCATGCCGCATTCGCAGCGAAACGCTCTGTGCCACACTCGACACACTGCTCGCCGACGGCCGCGTGATCCGTACCACTGACGGCTACTCGCTGCCTGCCTGACGACCCTTGCTCTCCCGTTTCCCGTCGGCCCCTACACCCGGCGGGAAACGGAAACGGGAAACGCTACCCGTCCATCAAGTTTCGTGAACGCCGCTCCATCGATTTTCGAGACCGCGCTCACTTCACCGATCGTCCCGATGAGGAGGGAACTGAAAGACCGTCGCCGGGAACAACGCCGCGGGCACGTTCACGGCTTCACCGATCGTCCCGATGAGGAGGGAACTGAAAGCGGCAACCCTCACCCTGCCCTCTCCCTCCAGTAGATGAGGGAGAGGGTGGCATTTAGGTAGGACGCTCACGAGCAGGTCGGGCTCCACTGACATAGCCGCGCAGCCTTGCCGCCGCGTCGATGAGTTCGCGCTGCGCAGCGCCACAGACCAACCGCTGCGTCGGACCGACGGCGGGCCGCACCGCCGGACGCAGAGCGCCACGTTTGCTTTTGCTTTCTCGCTGTGAAAATCCGCTGCACCGGGGAGGAAACCAGCGCAATGGCCGTTTCATATCGCGACGCAGGTGTCAGCATCGCCGCGGGTGAGCGCGTTGCCGCCGCGGCCAAAGCCGCCGCGCGCGCAACCGCGCGCCCCGAGATCGTGGCCGGCGTGGGAGGGTTCGGTGCACTGTTTCGCATCCCGCGTGGCTATCGGCGTCCGCTGCTGGTGACCTCCACCGATGGCGTCGGCACAAAGCTGAGAGTGGCACTGATGATGCGGCGTCACGACACCATCGGCATCGACCTCGTAGCGATGAACGTGAATGATATCCTCACCCTCGGTGCCGAGCCGGTGGCGTTCCTCGACTACTTCGTCACCGACCGGCTGCAGCCCGACGTGGCGGCCGACGTGCTGAAAGGGATCGCGCGTGGCTGCCGGCTGGCGGGTTGCAGCTTGATCGGCGGCGAGACGGCGGAACACCCAGGGTGCTTCATCCCCGGGGAGTACGACCTGGCCGGGTTTACGGTCGGCGTGGTTGAGGAGAGCGAAGTCGTGGATGGCCGGCGAATTGTACCCGGGGACGTGGTCATCGGCCTGCCATCGAGCGGGCTGCACAGCAACGGCTTCTCGCTGGTGCGCCACTTGTGCTTCGAGCGGGCACGCTTGTCCATGCGGTCGCGGCCGGCGGAACTCGCCGTCCCACTCGGGAGCGAGTTGCTGCGGCCGACACGCATTTACGTCCCGACCATCCGCCGGCTTCCCGCCCGGCTGTTCAAGGGAATGGCCCACATCACCGGCGGCGGCATCACCGGAAACCTACCGCGTATCCTGCCGAAAGGCTGCGCGGCGCGCATTCGACTCGGTAGCTGGCCGGTCCCCGGTATCTTCCGCTTGCTCCAACGCCTTGGCCCGGTGCCGCGGGACGAGATGTTTGCCACGTTCAATATGGGCATCGGCTTCATTCTGGTCGTCGGCAAGCGCAACGCCGACACGGTACTGGCCGCCTTGAAACGCCGCCGCGAACCCGCATACGTCATCGGCGAGATCGAACGCGCCGGGCGCCGTGTCGCGGACGGCGTCGCGCTGGACTGATAGTCGGGCGTGAGGGCCTGAGGGCTTGGGGAAGATTCCCGGATCGCCAAGCCCTCAGGCCCTCACGCCCGTCCTCTATCGTACCTCGTCGTACAGCCGCCGCAGGCGCGTGGGTGAAATGCCGAGCCAGTACAACGCCCGCAGCGACCACATCAAGGCGATCGTCTTCACCACGCCCTGCGTTTGCCAGCGGCGGGCCGAGGTGATCACCCGCTGCCGCAAACACGCCACCTCGCCGCTCCGCTTGAGCCGGCGGCTCAGGTCGATGTCCTCCATCAACGGGATCTCGGCGTAGCCGCCGAGACGCTCGAACACCGCCCGCCGGACGAAGATGGCCTGATCGCCCGTCGCGATGCGGCTGATCCGTGAGCGCCAATTGATGAGGCACGCGGTCAGCCGCAACAGCGGCGTCGACGGTGCCAACTCGACATCGAAGCGCCCACCGGCAACCGTCGCCGACCGGCAGGCGCGCCGGATCGCATCCACGCCGTCCGCCGGCAGCAGGGTGTCGGCATGCAGGAAGAGCAGGATGTCGCCGGAGGCCCGCGCCGCGCCGGCGTTCATCTGCACAGCACGGCCGCGGGGCGCCGATACCACCAACTCCGCGAGCGGGCGGGCAACGGCGCGGGTGCCATCGGCGCTGCCGCCGTCGACGACGATAATTTCGTGAGCCCCTGCCTGCCGGGCGTACCGCAGGGTCTCCTCTAGGTACGCCTCCTCATTGAGCGTGGGGATGACGACAGAAACGGTCACACGCGGAGAATGGGCGCATCGCGCCGGGAGCGCACACGCCCCATCATGCCACCCTGAGGAAAATCTCCCTGCCCGCTTCGTTGGTAAGCTGGGAGATGCTGGTCACTTTATCGCTGAACGCCGCCAATGTACCGACCGCACTCGAGCCGACATCGATGAGCACCGACAACACCGAGAAGCCAAGCCGGTCCTTGGCGCGCTTGAAATCGGCGAGCCAGTGCTCGTCCACGCGGCATTCGCCGTCGGTAATGAAGACAATGTCAGCGCGCCGATAGCGCGCCTGCTGCAGGCACTCGAGGGCCGCGGCGAGGGGCTGTCGAAAATCCGTTCCGCCACCGGGAAAGTGCTCGGCTAGTTCGAGCACCCTGTCGAGATCGACGCTATAGCGCTGCGGCCGATTCAGATCGAGCACCTGCAACGGCGTGGTTGCCGAGGAAAAGCAGATGGATCGAAACAGCCGACGCCGTGCGACGTCGAGTAAGGTCCGCGCCACCAACGCGCCGTCCATCACCTCGGAGCGCTCGATAAACATCTGCGTGAGTTCCTCGCGGATGCGCCGCAAGCGTTCGGAGGCATTCATGATCCTCGATGCTAGAGAGTGCCCGCCGCCGATTCAAGCCGCCGCCGCCACGCGTCCCGTGCCCGTCCCGGGCCTCTTGACAGAAAGAATTTGAGGTCGGTATGAGCACTGCTGTGGCACAAAGGAAAAAGGCGAAAGAATCTCCCGCGCCCGAAGCGATCTTGAGTTTCACGGCCAATCACTTGTGGGTGCGTGTGGAAGGCGACCGCGCACAGATCGGCCTGTCCGACTACGGCCAGAGCGCACTGGGTGAAATCATCGCCGTCGAGCTGCCCGAGGTGGGCGAGAGCATCGAACGCGGGACGGCGTTTGGCGAACTCGAGTCGGTGCGTACCGTGCATGAGCTGAGCGCACCGGTGAGCGGCACCGTCATCGACGTCAATGCCGACCTCGAAGACCAGCCGGACCTGGTCAACGAAGATCCGTACCGAGAGGGATGGCTCGTCGAAGTGCAGATCAACGATCCGTTGGAGCTGGACGATCTGCTGCCGGCGGACGAGTATGAAGGCTCCCGCTGAGGCGCGGGAGCGCCGGCCGTCTCAGAGGAACAGGCCCTCGACGAACCCGATTCGGTAGGCCATGAGCATGCCGAGTCCCAAACTGACCAACCCCGCCACGGTCCGCACCACCACATCGGCTCGCCGGAAGCGCTGCGCCGTGAATTGGAACGGCAGACCGAGGACGGTACTCATGCACAGCATGCCTCCGGTGGAGCCGATGCCAAACACGGCCAAGTAGGCAAACCCGGCAGTCGGCGACGGAATCGTCGCCAGCACCAACAACATGAGTGCCGCACTCCCCGCCAGCCCGTGGACCATCCCGACCAGGACGGGCCTGGCACCGCCACGGACGCCGTGATGCATGTGCGGCACGCCCTCCTCGGCGGCAATATGCACGTGCGGATGGATGTGCCGTCGCCGGCCGTGCCGGTGCGGGTGCACGTGCAGCGTGCCGCCCCGCACGAGTTTCCGCAACACGTCGACGCCGAGGCCAACCAACATGAGCGCAACGCAAAGCTCCAGCAGTAAGGTGACTTTGTGCCCGAATTCGACATGCAAACCGATGAAGGCGACACCGGCAAGCAGAACGGCGATGGTGTGACCGAGGCCCCACAGCGCACCGACCCAGCATGAGCTCAGCACACTCTTGCGCTCGCTGACGATCGCGGAGACGGCGGCGAGATGGTCCGCATCGAGCGCGTGTCGGATCCCGAGAAGCAACCCGACACCGAGCACGGATCCGGTGGAAAGCCAGCTGGCTGTCATACCATCGATTCGCCCCCGTCCCTGTATCCCCAGCGTGGCGGCGGCGCAAGCACAACCGTGGAGGCCGGAATGGGCAGCGCCGCTTTGCGCACGTCGCCAGAGCAAGCCGATGAACGCCACCGGCACCGCGACGGCAAAGCGTTTCGAGCGCTTCCGCCCTGCCCTACTCCGTGACCAGTTGCACGGCGGTGGCTTTCTCCAGCGCCGCTACCGTGGTCTTATATGTGTACAACGCCTGCACATGATTGGCCTCGGCGGTCGTGAGCGACGCCTGGGCGTCGGTCAACTCGATGATGTTGCCCACGCCGGTCTTGTAACGACCTTCAGCCAGTTCGAGATTTTCCCGTGCCAACTGCAGCGCTTTCTCGGACACGCGGATGCTTTCCCCCGCCTGTTGCAGGTTGAGGACCGCCTGCCGGACTTCCAGCGCGACACTCTGACGCAAGACTTCTTCGTTGAATTTGAGGTTGGACAGATTAGCTTTCTGTTCGCCGATTTGCGCCGTCGTCAGTCCGCCGTTGAAGAGGTTCAAATTGACCGTGGCGCCGACGTCCCACAGTTCTTTCGACGGCGAGTTCGTCCCCTGAAAGTTGTAGTCGGCAGTGCCGTGTACGGACGGCAGGTAGTCCTTCTTCAGGGCCGCGATCTGGTTGGCCGCGGCGCGCTGCTGGGCGCGCAAGCTCTGGATCTCAGGCCGGTTGTCGTACGCCGCGGAAAGCGCCTGAGCCTCGGTCATACTGAGGTGGTGCACATCGAAGGTATCGACGATATCGAAGTCCAGCGGCCCGGTCAGTCCCAGCGCGTTGCGCAACGTTTCACGAGCCACCGCTACGTTGTTACGCGCGGTGACTTGGTTCAGTTCCGCATTGGCCACCTGCACCTGTGCCTGCGTGACGTCGAACTTGGCCGCCAAACCAACCTTAAACTTCGCCTGTGCTTGCTCGAGGTGTTTCTGGTTCTGTCGTACGGTCTCGTCGGCAACCGCCAGCAGCCGCAGCGTCGCCAACACGTTGAAGTATCCCTGCTTCACGTTGAGGACGACGGTCTCGCGCTGCGTCGTCAGGTCCGCTTGCAGGGACTGTTCGGCAGCCTGGGCGGCACGAATCGAGTCCAGGTTACGCCCAAAATCGAACAGCACCTGCGTGAGACTCCCACCCGCACCGAAGATATTGAACGTTCGGCTCTGGGCCCCGGTAACGCCGAACGCCGAGGTAATCGGATTGGTCTTCTGCCGAGTGGCATTGTAGTTGGCATTGACCTGTGGCAGGTAGTTTGACACCGCTTGCCACACACGCGCGCGCCCGGCATCCACCGAGGCGCTTGCCGCTTTCAGGCTGGGATGCTGCTGATCGGCAATCGCGAGGCATTCCGTCAATGTTTTCACCGGCGGCGTCTGCTGCGCGATCGCCGTGCTCATCGGCAGGCTCAGAGCGAAAGCCACCCGTACCAGCATGCGCATTCAGCTTCTCCTCATCGCGCGGTCGCGTGACCGGAGCCGGCCCGGAGCAGTCGCCGCTCCGTGCCAGAAGATCGCCAAGACGGCCGTGACCAATTCATCGAGGGTGTCCTGCGGATTGCGGTAGCGGTTGACGCCGCGCACCATCCCCAACAACATCTGGGCGCTGATATGCGCGTCCGTACGGCGCATGTGCCCCGCGGCCATCGCCTCCTCCAGCGTCCGCTGCACGATCTCGACAATTTCGGTCCGCCGGCGCTGCCACTCCCGTCCCTCGGGATCGTCGCCCTTGTGCTCATTGGAGTGGAGGAGCGCGAAGAACAGCCGCCGGTCCCAGAAATGGGTGAGGATGCAGCGTACGATGCATTCGATCTTCTCCGCCGGGGTGCTCAGCCCCCTGGGCGCCGCCCGCAGATCGGCAGAGAGCGATTCCATTCCCTCGAACATGACGGCGAGGTAGAGGTCCCGCTTGCTCGGGAAGTACCGGTAGAGCGTGCCTTTGCCGACACCGCTCTCCTGCGCCACCTCCTCCATCAGCACTTCGTGAAAGTCCCGCCGGGTGAAGATGGCTTCCGCCGCCCGCAGAATCTCCTCACGGATACCCGCTATGGGCGGGCGGCCGCGCCGTACGTGCGGAGCTACCGAGACTACAAGTGCGGGAGACATTCCGAAACTGACCAGTCAGTCATTAAATAGAGGGGTCCCACACCTTTGTCAAACCCGACCGTCGGTGGTCGCCGCGCCCCTCACGGGAGGCGCTGTGCGCAGTGCGTTGCGCATCGCATGACGGCGTCCGGTGGCGGAAGCGCAACCGTTACGGCGTCGACCGACACGCCGGCAAGGCCGTCGCGGCGCCGGCTCAACCCGTGCTGTCGAACCCCGCGCCTTTGGGCGTGCGCGATGCTGCGGTCCGACCGTGTCGTCGCTTCGCGGCCTTCCCCGCGGCAACCGGGGGAATCTCCCCGCCCGCCAACTCCTTCGGGTCGTCCGGCTGGGGCGCAGGTCTCGTGGTGGTCGCGCGCACCAATTGCGCGAACGCCGTGCCGATCATCCTCACGAAGTTGCGCAGATCCGGCACCAACTCGTAATCGGCATTAACGCCCCAGCACATCTTGCCGTCGTAACTGACGATCGTAATGCCCATGCCCTGGTTCTCGAGCAACGGCACCATGGAGTACATCTCCAGTAAGCGCGCCCCGAGCAGGTAGAGCGGCCGCGGCGGCCCAGGCACATTGGTCACAATCATGTTTGCCGCTCGACTGGTCGCCCGCAGCCCCATCGCCAGCATGGCCGCGGGCTGCCATTCCGCCATGACCATCATCATGTCGACGCCGAGCGCTTGCTTCGACGACTTCAACCCCTGTGTGACCTCGTGCACCCGTGCCAGGCGCTTGCTTGGATCCGGCTCGTCGATAGGGAGTTGCACCAACCACGAGGAGACCCGGTTTCCCATCTTTCCGCGTTCCGCCTCTTGCCGCACGTTCACGGGATTGGCGGCACGGAATTCGATGTCGCCCGGATGTACCCGTCGCGACAGGAAGAAGTCCCGTACCGCACCGGCAACGGTCGCCAGCACGACATCGTTCACGCTGCAGCCGGTCGCTGTGCTCACCGCCTTGCATTCCGCCAGCGGCGTGGTCAACCAGTCCACCCGCCGGTGCGGCCCCAGCGTCCCGTTGAGGGGCGACTCGGCACGCGGTAGCGTCACCCACCCCAACACCTCGGCCACGGCCTCCACGCGGATGCGGAGCTCGCTCCTGAAATCCTTCGTCTCGCGGCGAAACTGCCGCCACCCTGCCGCGACTTGGAACGGCAGATTGAGCGGCCGTATCAAGGAGTCGCGCAGCAGTTCCCATGCGGAGGGCGGTGTCCGCGGAACATAGGGCTGTGGCTCGCGAATCTCATACTTCGGCGTCGGTGACAACGTCAGGCGGGCCACGTCGATGCCCGAACTGCCGTCGACCATGCAGTGGTGCAGCTTGCTGATTACCGCGAACCGATCCCCTTGCAGCCCTTCGACCACCCACTGTTCCCACAGCGGCCGTGCGCGGTCCAACTGGTGGCTCATGATGCGGGCGGTCAATTTCTTCAATTCCTCATCGCCTCCAGGGTGCGGCAATGCCGTGTGCCGGATGTGGTAGTCGATGTTGAATTCGCGGTCGTCGACCCACACTGGCCGGTGCTCGATCGGCGTCCACATCAACCGCTGCCGGTAGCGCGGGATCAGGTGCAACACCGCGTCGATGGCGCGCTTGTAGAGGCCGGCGTCGATGCCGCCGTCAGCGGTGCGCAGCGGACCGGCTTCGAAGATCTGCGTTGCTCCCACATGCGTGTGCACATGGGGATTCTCGAACGCCAAAAAGGAGAAGTCCTGGCCCGATAGACGCTCGTAGCTGGACGATCGCAGCGCTGCCGCCGGGAGTTCCCGCGGCTCCGGGCGCCGTTTCATCTGGCGCTTGCCACTGGTCGGTTGACTTGGGGACATCGCTGCGTGACCGACTGTCAGTCCGTTTTCTTGCACGAATGAACATTACCCACAAGACGCTCCGCGATCCGCATGCGTCACTCAGGCACGGCCAGCCGCGGGGGTGCGTTTCCCGCGACTGACGGGACGGTCCAGGTGGGCGAGCACGCGCGAGATGACACGCCCACGCTGAATGGGCGCCACATGACTCCCGGTAAACCAGAAGATTTCCGGCTTTCCCCAGTGCAACCACAGCGCATTGGGATGTTCCGCCGGCACGAACTGGTCGCCGCGCCCCGCCAGGATGAAGGCCCGGTCCTTGTCGATTTGAAGCGGGTAGGTGAGTGGCGAGTGCACGCGGTAAATGGCCCGTAACTGTTCGCGCGTGAAGGGCGGCGGCTTGCCAGGTCCGAAGCGGCGGCTGCGGGTGTAGAAGCGCCAGGCCATGTCCCCCATACACACCGGTGGCACCATGGGAATGACGAAATCCCAGTCGCTGGTCAAGCCGACCATCAGTGCGGAAAGATATCCGCCCAGACTCATGCCCAGGAGCCCGACCGGCGCGCCGGTTTGCTGGCGCAGCCAGCCGCCGACCATGTGGATCTCGTAGATCGCCTGCCGCACCGCCTCGTTGACGCCGGCCACATGCGGCATGCCAAACCCCTCGCCGGAGAACCGCGCGTTGGGCGGCGTGCGCGCGCCATGATACGGGAGCGTGAGCAAGGCCACGTCCAATCCGTGGTCGAACAGCTGCGAGGCGAACAGCATGAACGCATCGATGCGCGGGTTGCCGCTGGAGAAGCCGTGCACGGCGAGCACCGTGGCCCGCGCCCGACCCGGCTCGCGCATCCAGTGTTCCACCAGCACTTTGTCGTCCGCTTTCGACGGTGGACGATCCGCCCAGCGCCCGTCCGCAAACCGGTATGGCCGGTATGCCGAAGTAAACTCGCGCGCCATCACCACGTCGCCCTTGATGAACCGGCGGAATTCGCCGGTGACGTTGAGCGGCGCCACCGGCGCATCGACAAATGCGAAGAATTGCCGAGGGTTGTCCCACAATTCGCCGCTCAAATAGGGTTCGATGGCGGCCTGGATTGCGGGCATCTCCGCCGCATCCGGCGCCATATTGTCCATCATGATGACTTGCATGCCCCGCAAGATGACCTGGTCGAGGGCACTGCCCATCCGCGACAAAAGCCACGAATCCCAGCGCTCTTCGGGGAGTTTTACGTCTGGAAGATCGGGGAGCTTCATCTGATCCGACATCGCCATGTCCGTACCTCTACCACGACAACCAGGCCTCAAGCCATAAGCGCCCCCAAAATCCATCCCGGCGGCGCGGCCGAACGGAAAATCACGCGTTCCCTGACCAGCGGTTGCGTTCGCGCGGCAAATGGTCTAGCCACGGCCCACCGCAGCGTTCGCGCAGACGAAAATTGGCGCCGTGGAGGGGGCTGGGGGAGCGATTCATGGTGGTCTTGAAGGCATTGGCCCTGGGCATTGTCGAAGGGGTGACTGAATTCCTGCCGATCTCGTCGACGGGCCACCTGATTGTCGCATCGTCGGTCATCGACTATCCCGCGACCTCGCGGGAGACATTCGAAATCTTCATCCAGATGGGCGCCATCCTGGCGGTCGTGTGGCACTATTGGCGGCCGTTGCTGCGGTTGGCCACCGCGTCTGCGACGGACGCCCATGCGCGCCGGCTCATCGGCAAGGTGCTGCTCGCGGTTGTACCCGCGGCCGTTGTGGGTTTCCTCTTCCACCACAGCATCGAAGCCTATCTATTCTCCGCACGAGTCGTGGGGATGTCGCTGATCGTTGGTGGGTTCGTTATCGTCCTGGTGGAGCGCACGCCGTTGCGCTTCGATGTACAGCGCATCGAGCACGCACGCTGGATGCAATCGTCGTGGATCGGCCTGGCACAGGTCCTCTCGCTCATTCCGGGAGTGTCACGCGCGGGCGCCACCATCATCGGCGGGATGCTCGCCGGACTCAACCGGCCGGCAGCAACGCAGTTCTCCTTTTACCTGTCAATTCCGACCATGTGTGCGGCCAGTCTGTACAGTTTGTACAAAGCGCGACACGTGCTCTCGGCGCACGACGTGCTCCCGCTCAGTGTGGGTTTCGTGGCGGCGTTCGTCTCGGCGTTGATCGTGGTTCGGGCCTTCATCGGATTCGTCCAGCGCCACGACTTCACCGGCTTCGGCTACTACCGCATCGTCGCCGGCGTCACGATACTGCTCTTGCTCGGTTGACGTGCCGAAGCCGCTCCCCTATGGTCACCATCCCTTGAACCCCTGATCCCGAGCGTTGTCGTGCCACGCGGACGTTTTCGCCAGCAAGTTTGGACCATGGACTATGGGCGTTGGACCACAGGCGCCGCTCGCATAGGGGACGTATGACCTTGCGCCGGCAACTGTTCGCCACCAAGAGCGTCAAGCTGCTGGAAGAGGAGATGGCCAGCGAGAACCGCTTGCGGCGGGTGTTGGGACCCGTTGCCCTCACCTCGCTCGGCATCGGCGCCATCATCGGCGCCGGCATCTTCGTGTTGACCGGGTTGGCGGCACACGAACACGCCGGGCCGGCCTTGACGCTCTCGTTCGTCGTTGCCGGTCTGGGCTGTACATTCGCGGCCCTGTGCTATGCCGAATTCGCATCGATGATCCCCGTCGCCGGCAGCGCCTATACCTACGCGTACGCGACGCTCGGCGAACTGATGGCATGGATTATCGGCTGGGACCTGATCCTCGAGTACGGCATGGCGTCGAGCACCGTGGCACACGGGTGGTCGAAATACTTCCTCCACTTCATCGAGTTGTTCGGCTGGCACATCCCCGCCTCCCTCGCGAGCGACCCGTTCAGCACCCCGGGTGCGTGGTGCAATCTGCCGGCGGCCGTGATCGTCTTGCTGGTCACGGTCGTGCTGGTCGTCGGCATCCGTGAGAGCGCCCGCTTCAACGCCAGCATGGTCGTCCTGAAATTGGTGGTGGTCCTGTTCGTCATCGCCGCGGGCGCGGCCTACGTCAAACCGGAGAACTGGCATCCGTTCATGCCCTTCGGCTTTACCGGCGTAGCGAGTGGCGCGGCGTACGTGTTCTTTGCCTACATCGGCTTCGATTCGGTCTCCACGCATGCCGAGGAGGCACGCAACCCCCAACGTGACGTACCCATCGGCATCATCACCTCGCTGGTGGTGTGTACGCTGCTTTATATCGCGGTGGCCGGCGTCCTGACCGGGATGGTGCCCTACAACGAGATCGACATCGACGCGCCGCTGGCCGCGGCCTTCGTGCGCTACGGCTTGTCGGCTGCCGTCTTCTTCATCTCCCTTGGCGCGGTCGCCGGCATCACCAGCGTGCTGCTGGTACTGATGCTCAGCCAGCCGCGTGTCTTTTTCGCCATGGCGCGCGACGGCTTGTTACCCTACTCCTTCTTCGGCACCGTACATCCGCGCTTTCGTACGCCGCATAAGGCGACGATCCTGACAGGGGGTCTGGTGGCGTTGGTGGCGGCACTCTTTCCGATTCACGCGCTGGCCGAAATGGTCAACATCGGCACCCTGTTCGCCTTCGTCGTGGTCTGCGCGGCCGTCTGGATCATGCGCTACACCAACCCGAAGCAACGACGCCCCTTCCGCTGCCCGTGGGTGCCGGCGGTGCCGCTGCTCGGCATTCTATTCAATTTCGGCCTCATGCTCTCGCTCGGTAGCCACAATTGGGCGCGATTGTTTATCTGGCTTGCGGTTGGCATGGCCATCTACTTCGGTTACAGCCGCCACCATAGCCGCCTGGCGCAGACCGCCGTCGCCGACAAGCCGAAGCGCCGCGCCCGCCATCGCTGAGTGTCATTGCCCGATGGCGCGCCGCGGACCACCCGCCTCGCACCTGTGGAATGCGCTCCACGATACGCACCCCGCGATCGGCGGTTTTGTCCCTCGCCTGGGCCTGGGCGATGCCACCGCGGTGGTGGCCGGGTCGATGATCGGGTCGGGCGTGTTCATCGTCTCCGCGGATATCGCACGCACAGTCGGAGCGCCCGGGTGGCTGCTCGTTGTCTGGCTGGTCGCCGGCCTGATGACCATCGCCGGCGCGCTCAGCTACGGCGAGTTGGCGGCCATGATGCCGGACGCGGGTGGACAGTACGTCTACCTGCGCGAGGCGTACGGTCCCCTGGTGGGATTCCTGTACGGTTGGACGCTGTTTCTCGTGATTCAGACCGGCACCATCGCCGCGGTGGCGGTGGCGTTCGCGAAGTTCGCCGGAACGCTCGTCCCGCAACTGGAGGCGGTGGCGTATGTAGGACCGGTGGCCGTCTCGGCCCAACAGGGTCTGGCGATTGCGGTCATCGCGGTGCTGACCGGCATCAATTGTGATGGACTGCGGGCCGGCCGACTCGTTCAAAACGTCTTCACGGCAACCAAGGTCGGCTCGTTGCTGGCGCTGGTGGCCCTCGGTTTGACGTGGGGACGGAATCCCGCCGCCGTGGACGCCAATCTGCACCAATTCTGGGGATCGCCAACGCCGGCACTGCTACCGCTGATCGGTGCGGCGATGGTGGGGGCGTTGTTTTCGGCCGACGCCTGGTTCAACATCACTTTTGCCGCCGCCGAGGTCCGCGACCCAGGCCGGACCATCCCGTTGAGCCTGGCGATCGGGACCACCATGGTGATCGGGTTGTACCTGGCAGCCAATTTGGTGTATCTCGCGGCATTGCCGCTGCATGGCGACCCCACCGCGACCACCGTTGCGGGCCGGGGCATCCAGTACGCCGCCAGCGATCGCGTGGCCACGGCGGCGATGGAGGCCACGCTGGGGCAGGCCGCGGTGGTCATCATGGCAATCGCCATCATGATCTCCACATTCGGATGCGCCAACGGGATCGTGCTGTCCGGCGCACGCGTTTACTACGCGCTGGCGCGCGATGGGCTGTTCTTCGGCATGGCGGGACTGCTCAACACCCGGCGTGCCCCCGCCGCCGCGCTGTTCCTGCAAGGAATCTGGGCCTCGGTGCTGACACTGTCGGGCACGTACAGCGATCTACTGGACTACGTGATTTTCGCGGCCCTGCTCTTCTATGTATTGACCGTCGGGGCCATCTTCATCCTGCGGCGCACGCGGCCGCACGCACCGCGGCCCTACGCGGCGATCGGCTATCCCGTCGTGCCCGCCGGATATATTATGCTGGCGTCCTGCATCATGATCGATCTGCTCATCGTGAAGCCACGATACACCTGGCCGGGCCTGCTGCTCGTCGCCGCCGGCGTGCCGGTGTTCTACGGGTGGCGCGGGCGGCGAGACTGACTGGCCACAACGCGGGCTGAAGTCCTGCGGCGGCACCCCCTACCCCGCTCATGCGACCCGCCGTTCGCCGACGTGTCGGGCTGGCCGCTCGTGGCCGCGGCATGAGGCCCCCGGTCCGCCTGACTTGACTTAATCCGCCCCTCCCGCGAACATCCACGCATATGCCACTCGACGGGTTTGGGCGCAGCATCGATTATCTGCGGATCTCGCTGATCGATCACTGCAATTTGCGGTGCGTCTACTGCATGCCTTTGAGCGGGCTGCGCTTTGCGCGCTCGGCCGAGCTGCTATCGGCGACCGAACTGGAACGCGTGGGACGTGCCGCCACAGCCGTCGGCTTTCGCAAGATCCGCCTGACCGGCGGCGAACCCACCCTGCGCCCCGACCTGGTGGAGATCGTCGGGCGATTGTCGCGCCTGCCTGGTCTGGCGGACCTGGCGATGACCACCAACGGCATCCTCCTCCCCCGCCTGGCCGCACGCTTGGCCAGTGCCGGCCTGCGGCGGGTGAACATCCACGTCGACACCCTGCACCCGGGCCGCTTGCAGCGCCTCATGCGGTTTGGGACGATCGAGGAAATCTGGGCGGGGATCGAGGCAGCCGAGGCTGTGGGGTTTCGCCCGATCAAATTGAACGTTGTCGTCGTCCGCGGGTATAACGACGAGGATGTCGTCGAACTTGCGCGCCTGACCCACGCACGGGACTGGCACGTCCGCTTCATCGAATTGATGCCGCTCGGCGGCGGCGAGTGCGCGCGGGTGGCCGTCTCGCAATTCGTGTCGAATGTCGAGACGCGCCGGCGGATCGAGGAAGCACTCGGACCGCTACGGCTGCTCCCCGACCAACTGCCCGCGGACGAGTCGCAGAACTTCCGCTTGGCGGATGGACATGGCGTCGTCGGGTTGATCAGTCCGGTGAGCCGGCCGTACTGCGGCAACTGCAACCGCATGCGGCTGACGGCGGATGGCAAGTTCCACCTGTGCTTGCTGCACGATGACGAACTGGACTTACGCCGCACCCTTCGCGATGGCGCGGACGACACCGCGATCCAGCGCCTCTTGCTACGCGCAGTCGCCGCCAAACCGACGGGCCACCGCCTGGCGCGCGGACTCTCCACCGAGGACCGCAATATGTATCAAATCGGTGGATGACCGGCGCCGCTCCCTGCTTGAGTCGATCCCTCGCTCTGATATAAACCCCCGATGTCCCCCCTTAGCCTCTTGGACGCCCGCGCCGTTCTCGGCGACGATGTGCTCGGGCCGGAAGAGCTCGACACCGTTTTTGGCGAGGGGACGTCGGCGGACTCTTCCCTGGCGATCCCGTTCAGTCGGGACCATCTTGCCGCCGCCCGCGGTCACGGCGCAATGCTCGTCCTGCGCGCCACACGTACTGGGAGCGCGGCACCGTTGACCATTCTCCATATGCTGCAACAGTTTCCACGGGCATTCGATCCGAATTCGCTTCGCCAGTCGGGGTATCAGCTGCGCGAGGAATGGGGTATAGCCCTCGAACCATTGGCGGCGGCAGACACGTGTACGCCAGGCTGGGCGTTGGTCTGGAAGACGATCGTACCCGAGAGCTGTAACCTCACGTACGACGAGCAAGACGCTGTGATCGACCACTACGCCGGGGTGCTTGGCGGCGGTGATTTGCGCCGTCGCACTGCCGTCGAGGCGATATACGATACGCTGCTGTACCATGCGGCCCGCCAGCGTCACCTGCTGGAACGCAGCTGGGACTGGTCGAGCTCGGCGACGCTCGACGGCGGCTACCTCAACGTCGGGGGCTTCGGCGCGCAGGGGATGGAGATCTTGAGTTTTTCACGCGCGGTTCGGCATAGCCAACTCGGCGTGTGCCCGACGTGCCAACCGATTCAGTGAGCCGGAAGCATGTATTTCGTCACGAGCAAACGGCCAGAGTACATCCTGTTCTGTACCACCCCCAGCGAACGCGCGGCGGTCGGCCTCACCGACAAACAGGTCGTGCACTTGTTGGTGCGGCCAACCCGCGGCGAGGCCTGGCGCGTGCTGCGCGAATGGACCGTCGAGGCATACTCGCACACCGACTTCATGGCGCAATTGCGCGAGGTCAGCGAGCCCGCCGATCCGCGGCAACTCGTCGACTTCCTGCCCACGCACCTGCGCTAGGGCCGGTGCGTAGCGTATGGCCGATGGCACTCGGTGCAACTCCATCGGCGTTGACCCGACTGGCGCCATGAACCAGCCGGGATAAGCGATCCGCCAGTTCCGGCGTGAGCAGCTTCGAAGCCATAGGGACGTCCCCGATTCCGTGGATCGGGACACAACTGGCGGCTGTGCCGCCACAGCCGCTGCGCCGCGCGGTCATCCTGGTAATGGCGGAGCGGCACGCGCACGCGATCCGGAGCGCGCTCGGTGTCGCACGCCGGCAGGCGTATCTGCTCGCCGGCGTGCGCTTCGCCCGCCCGCACCATTTTGCGCGGGAACTGCTCGCGCTCACGGGGCGCGTGCGCACGCACGGCTGGGAAGATGTCCGTCGGTTGCGCCTGCTGAGCTTGTTCGACTCCGGCACGCTCGCGGAGCGACTGCGCTACTTCACGGCCGAGCAACTGCGTTCGGGGCAGGGCTACGTGGACGCCTTCGCGCGAACGATCGCCGACCTAGAGGGGAGCGGCCTCGACCCGGCGCTGGCAGGCGCGGCGGCCGATCGTCTCATCGCCATCGATCGCCGTGCGGCAGACCGCCTCCATGACGTCGGGATGGCATGGGAGGCCGCCGACAGCAACCGCGAGACATTGCGCACCGCGCCACAATTGTTGGCGGAGGCGGCGCGGGAGGTCGCCGCTCACCCCGAGGTGGCGGACCTGGTCGGGCCGATTTTCGCGCTGCTGACAACGTCTCCATCGACGGTGCTTCTCCGCTTTCTGCGCGCCCTCCCCGGCTGCCGAACCGTCCTGCAGGAGGCGCGGCCCTGGCGCACGGGCACGCAGCGCTGGCGTCAGATGATCGCCGCAACGGCAGGAGGGACCGCCGGCGCCGATGCGGGCCACCGCGTGGGCGCCGCCCACCGTGAGCTTAGCCTGGTGCAGCGATTCCTGTTCGCCCTCCCCGAAGATTTGACCGACCCCGGACGCCCGCGATCGACGGGTCCGGACGGGAGCGTCGATCTCGAACGGCATCCCAGTGTCGAGGACGAGATCGAGGCGGCGGCGATCTGGGTTGCCGAACAGATCATGGCCGGAACCCCCTTAGAGCAGATCGCGGTGATTGTGCCGGAGGCCGATGCTTACGCGCCCTGGCTCGCGGATCGTTTGGCCCGCCTGGCACACGACGCAGTGCCGGTGCCGGTCCCAGTGTACATTGCCGATGGGCAACCGTTGCTCGCCTGCGTGCCTGGGCGGCGCCTTTACGGCGTGCTCAACGCCGTCTTACGCGGCCTGGAGGCCGAAACCACCATCCGCCTCCTTCCCGTCTTGCGGCGCGGCGATAGCGACGGCGGGGACGGCCCGCTACGGTTGTCGCCCTCGCGTGCCGCCGCAATCGTGTATGGCGCGGGGATTCTTGGCGGCACCCCGGGTGATCCCGCCGGGATCGGGGACTGGGTGCCGCGCCTGACGGCGCAACTGCACAGGATGCGCGACCTGCTCGCCAGGGCGACCGGTCCGCCCGGTACAGCCGCCACCATGCCGGCGCGCGATCGTGCCGCTGCCGAGCGGTGGTTGCGCGATGTGGAACCTATCCTTCCCGCAATCGGCGAACTCCAGCAGTTCGCCGAACAAGTCGTTGCCGGTGCGAGTCTGCAACAGGTGTGGGACGGCGTGCGGACGTTTTGCGAGCGGCGACTGCGCCTGCCGCCGCAGGCTACGAACATTATCGGACGGTTAGCACAGCGCCTGCAACCGATCCTTCAGGATCCGGTGGCGCAGCGCCTCACCGGATCGGCAGCCGTCCGTTACCTGATGCATGCCCTATCGTCGGAGCGCCACTCGACGACGCGCTTCGGCGAACCGTGTGTCTTCGTCGGGACCGCCGCACAAGCCAGTGGCCTGGCGTTCACGGCGACCCGGGTGCTTGGCCTAGCGGAAGGGGTCGTGCCGCATACGCCACACGACGATCCGATCATCCCCGATGTCCTGCGCGGCGAGATCGAAACCGCCTGCCGTCATGCGCTAGCGCAGCCGGATGTTGTCGTTCCACGTCTCGCGGACAGGGTGCTCGACGAACTGCACGATGTTTTTCGGGTCGTTGCGGGCACACGGGAGCGCCTCGCCTTGTCGGCTCCGCGCCAGTGGCTCGATCACAGCGAACGTGAGGTGTCCGGCATTCTCCTGGAGGCGGCTACCGCGCTCGCCCGACCCACGGATCCCACGGGCGGTAGCGATGTCCCGACCGCCGCGCGGCTACGCGCGGTGTATCTCGACCCGGGACGCGAGACGCGCGCACAGGCCGCCACACAGTGGCCGCTGACACCCCGCGCCGTCCTCACCGCGGCAGTGCGGCAGCCGCGGGCACCGGTTGTGCCCGCGGATTGGATGGGCGATGGCCCCGTGGCGGTCGACGGGATACGCAGGCGGACGTCCGTCGCTGAAACCGATGCGCTTGGGTCTTTGGACGGTATGGTCGGCGAGGTGTGGGCTGGTGCATCGGCGATCGGAGTCGTCCGCGAACGGCCGATTTCCGCGACGGCCTTGACGCTGCTTCTACGCTGCCCGCACCGCTTCCTCCTGCAGCGCGTCCTGTACCTCTCCGAGCCACCGACAGCGCCATCCACGGACGAGATCGACCCCGCGACGTACGGCGCGCTGTTTCATACCGCCGCGGAGCGCCTCTTTCACGAGGTCGGGCCGTCGCTGTGCCGGCGCCTCGGCCAGATGGAACAATTCGAGGAGCGCGCCCGCGCGCTTGCGGACGACGCCTTCGACGCGCTCCGCGAGACGTATCCAATGCGCAGCGCCGACGCGATCGCGCGCGAGCGCGGGCGCTTGCTCCGACAGATCGAACAATTGGTCCGCTACGAATGGCGGCTCCCACCACGGGAGTTCCTCGGCTGCGAACTGCCGTTCGGCGCAGCGCCGCCGCTCCGGCTGCACAGCGCGGCGGGCGACCTGTACGTGCGGGGCAAGATTGACCGCATCGACCGGCTCGCCACGGAGGGGCTTGCGGTCAGAGACCTGAAGACCGGTCCGCTGCGTGACTTCGGCGAAGAGCCAATCAATGCCGGGCGCGACCTGCAGATCGGCGTCTACGTATTGGCACTGGAAGCCAGCGGCTACGGCGGCGCACCCGTCGGTGTGGCGGCCTACGTCCACCCCGCGGCGTTCCACACGCGCGAACGTAGCTTCGCGGGCTCCAACATGGAGGTCTTGCGCCGGCACGCGCGCGATGGATCGGCATCGCCCGGCATCTCCTGAGCGAGGGGCTGTTTCCACGCACGCCCAATGCGGACGACTGCCGGCACTGTCCGTTCGTTCCCGCATGCGGGAACGACGCGGCCCAGCGCGCGGCCCGCAAACTCCGCAACCTCACCCCCACGCACCCGCTCGAACCGTTCGCCCGCTTCAAGCTCCGTGAAGGTCAGCAACTGCGATGACTGCGCCGGTCCGCCCAGCGACGTTCGTCCCTCCGGACCAGGCAGCTCGGCACGCCATCGTCCACGAACGCGATCGCAATGTGGCCGTGGTGGCCGGTGCGGGAACCGGCAAGACCAAGACGATCATCGATCGTGCCGTCGAGCTTCTGGCGCCGACGCGGGCAGGCGGGCGGCCCATCCGCATCCAGTCCATGGCGCTGATTACGTTTACACGCCGCGCCGCCGGGGAGTTGCGCTTTCGCATCCGCGAACGATTACTGCGCGAACTCCAGCACGCCGCGCGCCGCGACGAAGCGCGCGCCAGCTTGCTGCGCGATGCGCTAGGCAATCTCGACGCAGCCTTTGTCGGCACCATACATGGGTTTGCCGATCGCCTCCTCCGATTGCGACCGATCGAGGCCGCCCTGAGTCCGTCGTACAGCTTGGTGGAGGACACCAGCGAACTCGTCCATGAGACCTTTCTGCGCCTGCGCCGCGCCGCGGAGGTCGGCACCCTGCTCACGGAATTGGGCAGGTTCGGCACCGACCTGGAACCCGCGCTGGTGAACCAGGCCGCGGAGACGCTACGGGCGGCCAACCGTGCGGGTCTGCAGATGGCACACCGCGAGCGGACGTTCGGCGCGGTCGCATCGTTGGAAGCCATCATGGCGCGCATGATCGACACGCGCGACCTCGCCGCCGAGCTGGTCCCCGTCCCGGATCCGCGGGTCTCGCAGGCCCGCGGGGCCGCGCAACGCGTGGCGCAGATGGTAAAGGTGATGCGCGGTGCCGAAGCCGGGCATCGCGCCCTACGAGTCGCTGCGCGCGGCCTCGAGCGACTCGCGGCGGTCGACGACCCGGCGGAAGCGTTTCGCACGATCCAGGACGCACTCGGTGGCCCGGAATTGCAGAAGGGCCGCGACTTCAACAACGATCCGACGGGCTGGGACATCTACAAAGCGGTTCGTCCCTCCGCCTCAGCCAGTGGCGGACTCGCGGCCCAGCTCAAAGGCCCGCACCGGTGGCTGGCAATGCGGCTGATGCACCTGTTCCCGGTGGTACGCTCCATGTACGAGCGTGTGAAAGCCGAGCACGAAGTGGTCGACTACCTCGATCTGTTGATCAAGTTGCGCGACCTGCTGCGGCACAACCTCGAGGCCCGGCGCTTCTATCAGCAACTCTTCGAGCACATCTTTGTCGACGAGTTCCAAGATACCGATCCGCTACAGTGCGAGATCGTCTTCTTCCTCTGCGAGGATCCCGCGGCGGCCGCCATCCCCACGGACGGCCCTTGGGAGCACGTGCGCCTGGCACCCGGCAGGTTGACGATCGTCGGCGACCCGAAGCAGTCGATCTATCGCTTCCGGCGCGCGGACATTGCCGTGTATGCGCTGGCGATGGAACGTTTGCAGGCCGCTGGCGCACTCACGCAACGCCTGGAAACCAATTTTCGCAGTCGTCCCGAACTCATCGGCTTTTTCAACCGGCAACTCGGTATGCTCCTCGGCAAACGCGACGGTCCGGCGTTCGATCCGCAAACGGGCCGGACGACGTATGAGGACCTGACGCCGAGCGCGGCGATCGCGCCGGCAACCACGACTGTACACGTCCTGCCATATACCGATCCGCGGCACCAGGGTCTCGTGGCGGCCGACGGCCGCCCGGTCGAGGCGGCGATGGTGGCACATTATGTCCGCTGGCTGCTCGCCGCGCGCTTCCCGGTACGCGATCCGGATACCAACGTCGAACGGCCGGTCGCAGCCGGCGATATCGCCGTCCTCGCCGCCGTGACCACCAACGTACGGCTGTTGCTCGAACAATTCGACGCGCTCGATATCGAGTACAGCGCCCGCGGCGGCGTCCTGTTCCTCGCGCATCCTGTGGTGCGCCAGTATCTGCTCGCGCTGCGCGCATTGGCGGATCGCGACGACGGGGTCGCCGACGCGGCGCTCCTGCGGCCGCCGTTCTTCGCGCTGGACCTCTGCGACGCCGTCGTCTCCCGGGTCGACAGGCGGCACGCGAGCGAGCGGCGGCTGCGCCGCAGCGACGCCCAGGCAATCGTCACCGCGCTGCGGGCGCGACGGCACACGCAATCGCCGGGCGCCACCGCGCGCGATCTCATCGAGCGCACCGGCCTCGGCCGTGCCGTCATCACGGCACGGAACGGACGCCAGACGCTGGCGGCGTTGTATGCCGTAGCCGCCGAAGTCGACCGCCGCGCCACCATCGAGAAGATCGACTACGATGCCACGACCGCACTCTTCCGCGCGTGGGCGGCAAACCCGATCGTGCTCGATACGCCGGAACCGCCCGACCCAAGCGCGCTGCGCGTGCTGACCATGCACAGCGCGAAGGGGCTGGAGTTCCCGGTTGTCATCTTGTGGGACGGGTTCCAAACGCTGATCGAGCATGGCGGTGCCGTCTGGCACATCGAGCGTGACGGCCATGCCTGGGCACTGAATCTCGGGTCCGTGGCCATCGAACAACCAACGGGTGCGTCGGTCCTCGAGCGCGAGAAACAATTCGGCGAACAGGAGCGCCGGCGCCTCTATTACGTCGCCGCCACGCGCGCCCGTGACCTCCTGGTCCTTCCCGAACCGCTGACCAAGAGTCAGCGACTGCAATATGCCACCGGCGAGTTGGCCCGCGGGACGGAGTTGCCCCAACTGGAGCGTTTTGAGGAGTTCTCCCTGGGACACCTTCCGTCCTGGGCTCACCATATCTCACCCCCACCACCAAGCGGCGTCATCGGCGATCCGGCGCTGACCGATCGCCTCCGGAGGATTCACGCAGAATTCGCACACGCGTATGCCGCCGCGGCCGTGCCGCATGCGATCCCGACCGCGGTCACCGCTGAAGCGCGGGCCACCACGGAGGACGAAAGCGGCGTCGAGGCGGATCGCCTGCGGAAGACCGCCGCAGGGCGCTTTGGCCCGGTGTTCGGGGCGGCGGTCCATCGGGCGATCGAATTCTGGCTGAGCGGCAGCACCGACACCCTGGCGGCGGCCACCGCACGCGCAGCGGATATCGTCGGGCTGACGGACCACCGCCCGCAAGCGCATACGGATGTCGAACGAGCCGTGGCGGCGCTGCGCCGGCTCGGGGTCACGCACACCGGACCGACGGTCGCCACCGAGTATCCGCTGGCGGCGCCGTGGCCGGGCGGCAAGCTCCTGATCGGCTACGTGGACTTATTGGTGCAAACCAGCTCGGCTATCCTGGTCATCGACTTCAAGACCGACACGCCAGTCGACGGCCCTCTCTCGGTCGCCTATCCGCTGTATGCCGGACAACTGTGGCACTATGGGGATCTGCTCCGCACCGCCGGTGTCGTCGGCACACGCCAGCTGCGCCTGGGTCTCCTCCTTACGGCCTCGGGCGAAGTGCGCTGGATGTGATGGCCCCGCGCATCCGGCGATCCGCACTATGCCACGGGCATGCGTTTTTCTTCGCGGTGGCGACACCGCCGTAGCATCGGCAGCAGTAACGGGAGTATTCCCCACCAGGCCCGTGCATTGGCACTCGTCCCGATCGCACAACCGCCGCCCCCCACGGACACCGGGGCGCTCGGATAGATGGAACGGATGCCGGCGATGTCGTCCGGCTGTAGGCGGTCGATGTTGCTTTCCTGGCTGTTCATGATCGCCGCGACGCGTTGGCCATTCGCGTCGGGATGGTCGAGCCCGAGGACGTGGCCGAACTCATGCAGCAGAACCCGCCGGAGATCGTTGACGGCCTGGTCACCGTTGAACTGAATCGGTCCGTCGTACGCGTTCCACGGTACGTTCACATTCACGAACACCGGTGCGTTGATCATCAGACCGTTGGCATCCCAGCAGTTATTGGTCAGCTCGATGATGTCGGGTCCGAACGGCATACCGCAGACGCTACTCCGGAATACGATTGGATTGTCACCCGCCGGGCCGGTGTTGGGACACGCATGATTGGGTCCTCGCGGGCCGCAGGGTTCGTTAAGCTGGCCACCGACGGTGACCGTGAAACGGAAGGCGGCACCCGCCGCGTTCCAGTCGTTGGCGGCATTGATCGCATTTTGATCCCAGCTCGTCGTCCCGTTGGCCAACTGAACCGGCCCGCCGAGGAACGACAAGAGCGTCGCCTGACTCTGCTCCCAACGCAGGCAGTTGCCGCTGGCCGATTTCAGGCATACGAACGCTCGGGCGGGCACCGCCGACAGTATCAACAACGCCAATCCCGCGAGTGTCGTTCGCATCGGAGAACCGGAGCCAGGTGGCGTTACTTGCCGGACTGTGGATGGGCCAGCTCGTCGGCAACCAATTGCCGGAAGGCATCCAACGTCATCGGCGTGGGGCCACCGCTTTCGCCGCTGCTCGCCGCCGGTGCCCGGAGGATCTCGCGCCGGGCGACGCCGAACAGCGGCCGGCGGTCGCTGTCCTCGACAACATCCGTACCAAGAGCCGCGTCGGCACGCACATAGTAGCGCCCTTGCCACACGCCGACGAGCGGGCACACCGAAGCGCCGTTGTCGGCCACAAACACCACATCGCGCTCTCCGAGCACGAACGTCGGCATGTCGGGAGGCCGCACCGTAACGTCACCGGCGGTGCCGCCGTAAAATCGCAAGGTCAGAGTCGGACCCGCATTCCCTTTCCAGACCCACAGATCCGAGAACGTAACCAGGGTGAAGGGCGTCCCCGACGCGTCGGGCTCCTCACGTATCGCCGTAACCGTCCCGACCACAATTTGCTCGGCGCGCGCCACCAACTCGGGGAAATCGCGCTTGGCCACGACCATGCCCTCGCCGGGCGCGGCAGCCCCCGAAACCGCGGAGAGGACCAAGGCAAAGGCCACAATCGACTCAGGGTAGCGCACGACCGCACCGTAGCAGGAGCGGCGGGCCGAATCCAAGTGCCTGCGACCGGTCAGCAGGCGCTCCGGCACGCTTTGGTGACCGCTGGAGAAGACGCGTGCGCCCACCGACCTCGTTTTTCTGCCTGTCCGGCAACGTTTCTCGGAACGCGTCAGGGAGCGAGCGCACCGCGGTCCGACCGCCGGCGTGGCGCTCAGTGCTCGATCACCACGCGCGTGCCGACCGGCACGAGATCGTAGAGTTCGTCGATGTCGCGATTGAGCAGGGAAACGCAACCTTCGGTCCAGTCCTTGCCCAGCCGGTTGAGGCTCTCGTATTCCGTCCCATGAATGCCGACCGCACCGCCGATTCCGCGCGTCCCGCGGCCGCGCCCGGGCACCAAGCCACGCTCGACGCTCCAGGCGTACATCTCTCGATTGTACGGCGTCGGATAGTCCAGCATCAGGAATCGCGACCAGAACGGATGGTAATATTTCTTGACGATGTGGTACTCGCCCTCGGGGGTCCGATGATCGCCCTGATACAGTTTTGCCGGCACCGGGTCCTTACCCAAGACCACCGAATACACTTTACGCACTTCCGACCCCTCGTAGAGTGCGAGCGTGCGCTCCGTCTTGCGCACCCGAATCCAGCGCTCGGGCGCCGGCGTGGGCGCCGGTGCCACGACGACCGCCGGGGTGCGTGACGATGTCGTACCCATACACCCGGTAGCGAGTACCGCCAGACCCAGAAGCGACAACCGCCGCACCGTCATTCCGCGGCGCCACATATCCCGCACGGCCGACATTACCGCGCGCGGCACACCGTCACAATGGCGCGCAGGTCCGTTGCCCAACACTGGACGGTTCTCCGCGGCGGGCGGCGCGCTGCATTGGACCCGCAATGCCCCGCGGCCGATCCGTCGCCACCATGTGCTCGACCCCGCTCAAGACCCTCGACGGCTCCGCGGTGTGAGCCGCCAGCAACCGGTCGAACAGCGACGGCCACCGCGCCAATGTCCGAAAGAGGAGAGACCGCATCCGCGGCCGTGATGTCAACGCCAACAGCAGCGCGGTGAGGCGATAATACGATCGACTCAGCCGGCGATACGCTCGGTCGTACTCGCGCAGTGGTTTGCCGCGCGCCACGCTGTCAGCCAGCGCGCGAGCGCTACGAAAGGCCAAGGTCAGCCCCTCGCCGGAAATCGCGTCCAAGTAGCCCGCGGCGTCGCCGATGAGCGCAACATCGTAAGCACAGCGACGGCCTACGCCCTGCCGAAGCGGGCCTGCCCCGCGGGGTGCCGTCTCGGGAATCGCGGTGGAGAGTCTCGCCTCCACGACAGGGAAGTCCCGGAGCGCCGCGGCGAAGCTCCGTGGACCGCCGCTCCATAGAAACGCAACCCCAATGCGTTGCGGGCCCACCGGGGTAATGTACGCTTCCGCCGCCTCGCCCCAATGCACTTCGACGAATGGGGACCACGGTTGCACGCGGAAATGGCGCCGTATCCCAAACCGCCGTGGACCGCGCCACCGTATCGCCAGCCCGGCAGCGCGCCGTACGCGGCTATGCAGCCCGTCGGCGCCCACCAGCAGGGAGGCGCTGACCGCGCCGCTGGCGGTCTGCAGCACCACACCGCCGGCGGTGCGCTGCCAGCCGTGAACGGCGACACCCATAGCGGAGGCCGACGCCGAGGACCTGGGCGCGCGCCACCATCGCATCAACCAACGCGGTACGCCGGATCCCCCAGCCCGGGCCATTGGCGAAGCGTCCATCCGCAACAATCTCCCCGTCCACGTAGCGGATCCCATGGAACGGCGCACGTTCGGCTGCCGGGATCTCCACTCCCATGGCCGCCAGCGCCGCAACGCCTCCGGGCATCAACCCCTCGCCGCACGACTTGTCGAGTGGACGCCCTCGCCGCTCGACCACGACGGCCGAGAGTCCGCGCTGTGCCGCACAGATCGCCGTGGCCAAGCCCGCCGGGCCGCCGCCGACGATGACGAGATCAGCCCTCATCAGGCGTAACCGTGGAGCGCCACGCGGGTACAAAGCGCGGGCGCGCCCCCAGACGCTCGCGATAACGGCAGTCCCGCGCCAGCGCCTGTTCCTCGCAGCGGATGCGGACCGCCAGCATGCACGCGTTCAACACCGAAAATCCAACCGCCGTGAGCCACGCACTGTGGACGAGGGGGATTGCGAACCCCTCGACGATCACCGCGACGTAATTCGGATGGCGCAGGTAGCGATACGGCCCGGCAGTCACCACCGGCCACCCGGGGATGACGATGATGCGAACGTTCCACTGCGGTCCGAGGGTCATAATCGCCCAGTACCGCAGCGCCTGGGCGAGGACGACAAGCGCCAACATCGGCACACCCAGCACGCTCAAGAATGGGCGATGCAGCCACACAACCTCGGCGGCCGCGGCGCCAAACAAGGCGGCGTGCAACACCTTCATGTAGCGGAAGTGCCGCTGACCAACCTCAATTCCACCGTGCGCCAATGCCCACGCCGCATTGCGTCGGCTCAGGACCAGCTCGAGGCCGCGTTCGCAAGCGAGGGCCAGGAGAAACGCCAGGTACCCGTTCACCATTGCAACAACACCAATTCCGAACAGAACCCCGGACCCATCGCCATCATGAGACTGTAGCTGCCGGGGGCGGGCCGGCGCCCCAGGAGGGTGTCCCGCAGGACCAGGAGCACGGACGCGCTCGACAGGTTCCCCACCGTGTTGAGACTCTTCCAGGTCAGTTCCAAGGCATCCGGCGGCAGTTCCAGCGCCTGTTGCACAGCGTGGAGGATCTTCGGGCCGCCAGGGTGACAGATATAGCTGCCGATGTCCGTTCGCGTCAGACCGCACTGCGCCAGGAAAGCGTCGACGTCGGCGCGGATGTGGCGTTCGACAATCGCCGGCACGTCCGCCGAGAGCACGACACGAAAGCCGGTACCGGTAACCTCCCAACCCATCGCCTGCTCGGTGTGCGGATACAATTCCGACCGAGTGGCAACGACCGTAGGGCCATCGGCGCACCGGTTGGCACCCACAAGGACCACGGCGGCGGCACCGTCCCCGAACAGGCCGCTGGCGATGACGTTCTTGATGGAAAGATCGTGGCGCTGCAACGTGAGACTGCAGAGTTCGACCGACAACAAGGCGGCGACGTGATCCGGGTAGGCGCGGAGATAATCAACGGCGCGGGCGACACCGGCCGCGCCCGCGACGCAACCCAACCCGAAGATTGGGGTGCGCTTCAGGTTCGATCGCAACCCCATGCGATTGACCAGGCGTGCATCGATCGACGGGGTCGCCAAGCCGGTGACCGAGACAAAGAACAGGTGATCGACGTCCTGCACCTGCAGGTGCGCACGCCGCAGGGCGTCTTGGAGGGCCTGCTCGCCAAGATCGAGCGCGCAGCGGATATAGGCATCGTTGCACTCGGCGAATGAGGACAAGCCTCTATACGCGTCCATCGGCAACGCCAGGTAGCGACCCCCGACCGACACGCTGTTGTGGAACTTCTCCAGCTTGGCGCCGACACGCCGCACGCCCCACAGGCTCTTGAAGGCGGCGAGCAACGTGCGTTGATCGTAGTAGTGCGCGGGCAGCGCGGAACCAACCGAGGCGATTCGCATGCTTCTTACATACCGCAAGTATCGGCGCGAAACACACGGTTGCGGCCCCTGCGCGTCAAGGCCTACGGCGACAACACCGTCCCGCCCCAGGCGAGCGACTCGCCGGCGACAACTCCGAGGCGATATGTTGACAACCACGGTCACACTCCCTAAGACGAGGCGCGGCAACTGCGAACAGATGCAACTGGTACACACGGCGTACGAACCGGCAGGAGAGGGACCGCACCCAACGATCCTGGCGCTGCATGGTTGGGGTGCGAACGGTATCGACTTGCTCGGCCTGGCACCATACCTGGCTGGCGGCCGTTTTCTAGTGCTGTGTCCCCAGGGCGCGACGGAAGTACCATTGGGCCCGATGACGGGGTATGGCTGGTTCCCAATTTCCATGGGTGGACCACCCGATCCGGCCGCCTTTGCCGCCGGCGTCGCCGACGCCCGGCGATTCTTGGATGCGGCATCGCAGCGCTACCCGATCGCCACCGATAAGCTGGTCGCTCTCGGTTTCAGCCAAGGCGGAGTCATTGCCTACGCGCTGGCCTTGGCCGACCCGCGGCGCTTTGCCGCACTCGTCGCTCTCAGTTCCTGGCTGCCGGCACCGCTAGCGGAGCATCTCGGGGTTGCCGCGCGGGATCGTCTGCCGGCGTTGGTGCACCACGGCACGCGTGACGAAATGATCGAGATTGCCCGCGGCCGCGAATCGGTAGAAGCGTTGCGGCGCCTGCGAGTGCCGGTAACCTACCGCGAATTCGACATGGGCCATGAAATCAATGCGGAGAGCGTACGACATCTGTCGGAGTGGCTGGACGAGAAGGTGCTCTCTCCGCTCCTGCTGGCGCGGTAAGGCGAGCGGTGCAACGCATAGATGGTTGCAATTTCTCCTTACTGTGTTAAGAGCCCCGGACTGATCAACCGCGGCCTGCCTTACTGTATGACGGTGACTTCGGGGTGTAGCTCAGACTGGTAGAGCGCACGGTTCGGGACCGTGAGGTCGCTGGTTCAAGTCCAGTCACCCCGACCATTTCCTTCAGGCCCCACACGCTTATGGTGGTTGCGAACGGGAAGAGAATGGCAAACCGGAAATGGGAGATCGCGAACAGGAATGCCGCGACCGGCATCGCGGCGCGGCCACATGCGGCACGCCGTTCCCGTGTCCGGCGTGTGGCCCGTCGAGTCGCGGGTGCGATCGCGTGTGCGCTGTTGTGCGCGGTGGCCGCCTCCGAGACCTCGGCCCAAGGCAACACCGCCGTCATCACCGGGGCGGAACATGTCTTTATCCGGCGCGGGCCGGGCACCGAGTTCCCGCCGTTCGCCAACCTGAGTCAGGGAGCCACCGTCGAGATCCAGGAGATGCGGGGTGAGTGGGCGCGCGTGCAGACCGCGACCGGGCAATCCGGATACATCCGAAGCACATTCCTTACCCTCGTTGGCGAGCGCTCGCCCGCAGTGCTCTCCGCGCGTGCTGTCGCGTCGACCGCGACGCCCGCCGCACGGGAGGTACCGACGGTGTCTGCCCCGTCGACCCACCCCAGAACGGCGAGCACGGAACAGCCCTGGCGCCAACCACAGCCACCGGCGCAGCAGGGGCAAGTCGACACAACGCCGCTCGCCACTGCCGCGGTGCCCGCGGCGACGAGCGAACTGGAAAAACTGCATGGCGATGTCGCCCGGTTGACCACGACTGTGGAGCAACTGCAGCAGCGGTTGGCCGCGGATGCACCGAAGGAAAATGTCCCCCCAGTGCCGACACCTTCCGCTGACGCTGGCTCACGTGTCATGACCACGACAGCGATTCTGCTCACGGCGATCGGGCTCTGCGTGGGGTGGCTGCTGGGCAATGCCTATGGCCGTAGACATGAACGGGGCCGGCGACCGCGCGTGCGGCTATAGATGCTCGCCGCACTGCTGGTCCTGGCGGCCTATCTCTGCGGATCGCTCCCCACCGGCCTGTGGCTCGGCCGCCGTGTCGGCGTCGATGTCCGGCTGAGCGGCAGTGGCAATATCGGCGCCACCAACGTTGCCCGCACCGCAGGCCTGTGGCCTGCCCTCCTGACACTGGGCGGCGACGTCGCCAAGGGCTTTGTACCAGCCATGGCTGCCCGCGCCCTGCTGCTGGATCAGCACTGGGTTGCCGCGGTAGGAATGGCGGCCTTTTTCGGTCACCTGTATTCGGTGTTTGCCCGCTTCTCGGGCGGCAAAGGCGTGGCCACCGCGTTCGGTGTGTTTCTCGCGGTCACGCCCGGCGCCGCGGGGCTGGCCGCCCTGACCTTTGTCGCGGTCGCGCTGGCGACGCGCTATGTCTCCCTGGCCTCGATGGTCGCCGCCGCGAGCCTTCCGATGTTCTGCGCGGCGCAGGGCGGCTCCGTCCCAGTCGCCTCCGCCGCAGGTATCGTCGCGACCGCTATCGTCATCCGGCATCGCGAAAACCTATCGCGTTTGGGTCGCGGAATCGAACCGAAGTTTCAGCCACGAGGATAGGCACGACTCCTTATCCGGCTGAGCGCCGGTGCTGAAAAACCCAGCGGTGCCCACCTTCTAAGCAGCGAGAGTAGCCAACTCGCCGCCGTGCTCCCCGCGGGGAGCACGGCGGTAGCACGACACGGCGTGGCACCACGGTTGCATTGGCCTTGCGTCAAGACCGCAGTCGGTTGGCCACCAGCGTGATGCCGGTAAGAACCCGCCAGACAGCGGCGTTGGCAAACCGACCAATTGAAGGGAGGATATGCATGACATCTAGGTTGCGGCGAGTGGTTCTTGGCCTCGTGGGGCATGTTGCGGTTTCGTTGCTGGTCGTGGGCACCGCGATGGCAGAGGAAGCGCCGAAGGCCGATACGGGAGATACGGCGTGGATGCTGGTCTCCACCGCGTTGGTCCTCATGATGACGGCACCGGGACTGGCGCTGTTTTACGCGGGTCTGGTGCGCAGCAAGAACGGTCTGGCCACCATCATGCAAAGTTTCGTCATGATGGCGCTGATCAGCGTGCAATGGGTCCTGTTCGGCTACACACTGTCGTTCGGTCCCGACCACGGGCACGTGATTGGCGGGTTGAGCTGGCTCGGCCTCGCCGGCGTGGGCGCCGCGCCGAACGCCGACTATGCCCCGACAATCCCACACCAGTGCTTCATGATATACCAGGCCATGTTTGCCATTATCACGCCGGCGCTGATGACCGGCGCGTTCGCCGAGCGTATGAAATTTAGCGCGTTTCTGCTGTTCAGCCTGCTGTGGGCGACCCTGATCTACGACCCACTGGCGCACTGGGTGTGGGGCAAAGGGGGTTGGATCGGCACCAACGGTGGAATGGGCGCACTCGACTTCGCCGGCGGAACAGTGGTGCATATCAGTTCAGGGATCTCCGCGCTGGCCGCCGCGCTGCTGATGGGCAAACGCCTCGGCTACCCCCACGAGCACATGGCGCCACATAATCTACCGTTCGCCGTCATGGGCGCGGCGATGCTCTGGGTGGGATGGTTCGGCTTCAATGCCGGCAGTGCACTGGCCGCCAATTCGCTCGCCGTCAGTGCCTTTGTCGCCACCAATTCGGGGGCGGCGGCGGCGGCACTATCGTGGATGGGCGCCGAATGGGTGCTCCGCGGCAAGCCAACAGTCCTTGGCGCCGCGAGTGGAGCCGTGGCCGGCTTGGTGGCCATTACGCCGGCTGCCGGTTACGTCACCCCGCTCGCCGCGCTCGTGATCGGCGCCATCGCCGGGGTGGTGTGCTTGCTGGCGTGCATGCTCAAACCGCGCCTGGGGTACGACGATGCCCTCGACGTGGTCGGTGTGCACTGCGTCGGCGGCGTCACGGGCGCGCTGCTGACCGGGATCTTCGCCTCCAAGGCGGTCAACCCCGCTGGCGCGGACGGGCTATTGTACGGCAATCCGGCCCAGTTACTTGTTCAGTTGGTCGCCGTCGCGTCCACGCTGGTATTCTGTTTCGTTGGCGCGTTCGTCCTGTTGAAAGTCGTCGACGCGCTGGTCGGATTGCGGGTGATCGAGGAGGACGAGGTCGTGGGGTTGGATCTGTCGCAGCACGGTGAGACCGCGTACAGCGTCTGAGGAAGGATCGCTTTACAGCGGTCGGCGTGTAGCATAAAAAGTAAACTTACGTTTTCCAGGAAGGTGCAAGATGAAAAAAGTGGAAGCGATCATCAAACCGTTCAAACTCGACGAGGTGAAGGAGGCCCTGAGCAGCATCGGGGTACAAGGCATCACCGTCAGCGAAGTGAAAGGGTTCGGACGACAGAAGGGGCACACGGAACTGTACCGCGGCGCTGAGTATGTCGTCGATTTCCTGCCCAAGGTCAAGCTCGAGATCATCGTGCGCGACGACATGGTCGGCCAAGTGGTCGATGCCATTTCCAAGTCCGCCAAGACAGGGCGGATCGGCGACGGGAAGATCTTCGTTATTCCGATCGAGGAAGTCGTCCGCATCCGTACCGGCGAACGCGGCGCGGACGCCATCTAGGGAGGCTGACGTACGGTCAGTCTCCCAATTTTCACATTCGAACACCGCAGCAACGGCAAGCAGGAGGGCCGGCGGCATGAACGCGAAAGAAGTGATGAAGTACGTGAAGGACCACAAAGCGGTGGCGGTGGACCTGAAGTTCAACGATTTTCTGGGGATCTGGCAGCATTTCACCATTCCGGTCAGCGAGCTGAGCGAGGCGGTGTTCGAGGAGGGGCTGGGCTTCGACGGCTCGTCGATCCGCGGCTGGCAGCCGATCCATGCCAGCGACATGCTGGTGATGCCCGACCCGACCACCACGGTGATGGATCCGTTCACCGCCGAGCCGACGATGTCGGTGATCTGCAACATCGTCGATCCGATTACCAAGGAGGACTACAGCCGCGACCCGCGCAACATCGCGCGCAAGGCCGAAGCCTACCTGCAGTCGACCGGGGTGGGGGACGTGGCCTACTTCGGGCCGGAGCCGGAGTTCTTCATTCTCGACGACATCCGCTACGGGCAGAACCAGCATGCGGGCTACTACTTTTTGGATTCGGCCGAGGGCCAGTGGAACACCGGGCGCGAGGAGCGGCCGAACCTGGGGTACAAGCCGCGCTACAAGGAAGGGTACTTTCCGGTGCCGCCGACCGACAGCCAGCAGGACATTCGCACCGAGATGGTGCGCACGATGGAGGGGGTGGGGTTGCGGGTCGAGCGCCAGCACCACGAGGTGGCGACGGCGGGGCAGGCGGAGATCGATCTGCGCTTTATGGCGTTGGTGAAGATGGCCGACGCGCTGATGTGGTACAAGTACATTTGCAAGAACGTGGCCTGGCGGCACGGCAAGACGGTGACCTTCATGCCGAAGCCGCTGTTCGGGGACAACGGCAGCGGCATGCACGTGCACCAGAGCATCTGGAAGGGGGACAAGCCGCTGTTTGCGGGCAACGGCTACGGGGGGTTGAGCGAGTTGGCGATGCACTACATCGGCGGCATTCTCCAGCATGCGCCGGCGCTGGCGGCGTTCACCAACCCGTCGACCAACAGCTACCGGCGGCTGGTGCCGGGCTTCGAGGCGCCGGTGAACCTGGCGTATTCGAGCCGCAACCGCTCGGCGGCGGTGCGCATTCCGATGTACAGTCCGAGCCCGAAGGCCAAGCGCATCGAGGTGCGTTTCCCGGACCCGAGCAGCAACGGCTATCTGGCGTTTGCGGCGATGTTGATGGCGGGCTTGGACGGCATCCACCAGCGGCTCACCCCGGGCGAGCCGCTCGACAAGGACATCTACGCGTTGACTCCGGAGGAGCTCAAGGACGTGCCGAGCATGCCGGCGAGCCTCGACGAGGCCCTCACCAACCTCAAGGCCGACCACGAATTTCTGCTGCAGGGGGACGTGTTCACCGAGGACGTGATCGACACCTGGATCGAGTACAAGATGGCCAACGAGGTCAGCGCCATGCGCCTGCGCCCCCATCCGCACGAATTCGCCCTCTACTTCGACGTCTGAGCGCGCCCCTCCCCGTTCATCACCCGCAGGTGACGCACCCAAACCGATCCCCATGGGGTACGCTTCGACTGGGCCGAAGCGTACCCCATGGTCATAGCTCCAAGTCAGCCAGTGCGTTGAGCGACAACGGATCCGCCTCCCCGCGCTCCAGACGGGGAGCGGCGGCCAACGCGATCATGGCGGCGTTGTCGGTGCAATAGCGTATTGGCGGGATGCTCACTGTCACACCGAACTCCGGCGCCGCCGCCTGCGCCCGGTGACGCAAGCGCGAGTTAGCGGACACGCCACCGGCAACCACGACCCGCGGAGAAGCAACGGTATGTGCCGCCGCAAAGGTGGTATCCAATAACATGTCCACAACCGCCTCTTGGAAACTGGCCGCGATATCCGCCGCCGCGCTGTCGCCGTCGATGGGATGGTCGCGGACGTACTGCCAGACGGCCGTCTTCAAGCCGCTAAAGCTGAAATCGAAGCGCTCCGGCCCGCGCTGCGGCTTCAAACGGGCGCGTGGAAAGCGAATAGCGCTGGGGTTGCCGTTACGGGCAAGCTCGTCGATGACGCGGCCGCCCGGGTAGCCTAACCCCATTGTCTTGGCGACCTTGTCGAAGGCCTCGCCAGCCGCGTCGTCGCGTGTCGCACCGAGTAAGCGGTACCGCCCCCAGTCTTCCGCATGGTAGAGGCTCGTGTGCCCACCAGACACCAGCAGGGCCACGTATGGAAATGGTGTCGAGCTCCCGTCGAGCTGAACCGAGAGGAGGTGCCCTTCCAAGTGGTTTACGCCAATAAACGGCAGACGGCGGGCAAACGCGATCGCCTTCGCCGTGGATAGCCCCACTAACAACGACCCGACCAAGCCGGGGCCGTAGGTCGCCGCGATCGCATCGATGTCCGCCAGCGTGACCTGCGCTCGCGCCAACGCGTCCTCGATCACCGGCACGATGTTGCGGATATGCGAACGCGACGCCAGCTCGGGAACCACACCACCGTAGCGGTTGTGGACATCGTCCTGCGAGGCCACTACGCTCGACAGCACGATCCGGTCCGCAAGCACGGCCGCGGCCGTGTCGTCGCATGAGCTTTCAATGGCCAGGATGCGCATGGAGAAATACGGGAGGACAGAGGTCGGAGGACAGAGGACAGCCCTCCGATGTCCGATCGCCATCTCTGATGTCTGACCTCTGTCGTCTGACCTCTGTCGTCTGATCTCTACTGCCCGCCGCCGAGCCGTGCCAGGGCCACGCGCGCGGGCACGTTCTGAGGATCGGCCATCAGCGCCTGCTGATACGCTCTGCGCGCATCCGGGTAGCGCCCCACCTGCTCGAACACCGCACCCTGCAGGTTGTAGATGCGCCCGCGAAACGCGGGATCCGCCCGTCTCCCAAGCGAGGCCGCGCGGCTGGCGAACGCGACCGCTTGATCGTAGTTCTTCTTGAGAAAGTGTACCTGTGCCAGAAAGTAGTAGCCATAGGCGCTGGTCGGATCAATGGCCACGGCGCGTTCGAGTCGATCGAGCGCCGCGTCGTACGCTCCCTCCCGCATCTGCCGGCGTCCGTCCTCGATCAACCGTAGCGCCGCCGCCACGTTGGGGGCAGTGTTGGCGCTAATCTGATTCACCATGGACTCCAGCTCGCTCTCCCCTGCGCCCGCTTCCGCGCCCCCGCTGCTCTCTGGGACGGGCGCGGCGGGAACGGGTGTGGGTTCAGGAAGCGACGCGAACGCCGGCGCTTCACCGATCGCACTTTCCTCCAATACGCGCGTCGGTGTCGTCGTCGGGACGGGCAATGTCACGGCCGGCGGCGTTCGCCCCGGCGCGGCTGCCGGCGCCCGCGGGATGTCGCGTCGCCGTTCCGTGGCGCAAGCGCAGAACACGGCGGCGGACACGGCGATCAACGCAACGCCACCTCGGGGCCCCCGTATGCCGTGGCACATACGCCAACTCATATCGCCAGTGCTTACACCAGAGTGCCGCGAATAGCGACGACCGGCTGCGCATGGGAGCACGGGTCCCACACGGCGCCGCCCGCCCATCGTCGTCGTATCCTCCATCGTCCTCGTTGACGACGCGCATCGGCCAGCCATATGCTAGGCCGCGATGCGGGCGAGGACAGGCAGCGACTCGGGGCAACCCATCACCTTGTTACTCCCGGGCGGCGGCCCGCTCGGCGTCGCCTACGAAGCCGGCGCACTGATTTGCTTGGAGGATCTCTTCACCGGCGGTTTCCTGCAACACGTGCGCGCGATTATCGGCTCGAGTGCGGGTGCCGTCACCGGCGCCTTTCTGACCATGGGCCTGGCACCCCAGTCGCTGGTGAAGTCCCTGTCGGGCCGGTTCCCCGACGAGATCGAGTACTTCGATCCGAGTATCCTGCTGCAATTCGATCGCCACCAGGTTCCCAGTCCGTTTCTCGGCCTGTGGCGCAGCATGCGCTTCCTCCTCGCCGAATTGGGTCGCGACCCCGACCGAGAGGCGCCGCTCGACGAACGGCGGGAGCGCTGCGAGCGCTACCTGAGCCGCATCGAGGACATCATCAACTTGGTCCCCAAGGGATGGTTCTCACTGAACGGCTTGGAGAAATTCTTGCGCCGCAACCTCGCCAACCGCGACGGCCAATTGTACGATTTCGATCGATTCGCCACCGACCTGTTCGTCTGCGCCACCGACCTCAACGACGGCCACGCCGTCCTCTTCGGCAAGCAGCGATTTGAAGGCCAGGTCAAGAGCAACCCGTTCTTCAGCAAGCACGACTACGTGACCGGAGCCAGCTTGGCGCATGCCGTCGTCTCCTCGAGCGCAATTCCCTTCCTGTTCGTGCCATATCGCGACCGTCAAATGATCCTCGCCGACGGCGACACGCGTAACCCGAGCGCCGTGGGCATGGCCCGGAGCCTGGTCGACGCGCGGTTCATGATCGCCATCAACCCGTTGGTTCCACTGCACAATGTCAAGCGCGACTGCACCACCGCCGAGCTCTTTCTGCAGGCGTTACTCACCGCCCTCGAAGGCAATATCGTCGCCACGTTGAAGATGGAGTTCGAGGAGAAGTACCGGCGCGAACGGAGCGGCGAAGATACCTTCGACATCGTCTACTTCCGCCCGTCGGCGGCCGATATGGCGGCGATGACCGACAGTTCCATCATCAACCTCTTCCGCTATAAGCCCTTGAACGTGTTGATGGGTTATCGCAGCGTCTTCGAAACCGTACGCGACCACCCCGAGGAATCCCAGACGATTCTCCGCCGCTACGGCTATGAGTGCGACGTGGCCATCGCCACCCGCCGCTACGCGCTGATGCAGCATCGCCGCACGGATCCGGAAGCGCTGGAGGACGTCATCCTCGCACCCGCGCACGCGATCGGGCCGGTCGAATAGAGGAGTGTCCGATGGCCACCCACGGCGATCCACTCACCCTCTACCGCGACCGGCTGCGCAGCGTCCGCGAGGCCGTCGCGCTCATCCAACCGGTGGACACGTTGGCCGCGCCGATCGTCACCGGACAGCCGGCGGCCTTTCTTGCCGGGTTAGGGGAACGCACCGACTATCGCGAACTCTCCATATTCACCGGCTTGCTGACCGAACCGTATTCCGTCCTGCGACACTCCGGTGTCCGCGTGATCAGCGGCTTTTTTGGGCCGATCGAGCGCCTCCTCCAGTCCACGGGCATCCCCATACACTACCTGCCGGCGGACTTTATCGGGTGGGAGCGCTACGCGATCGCCGCAAAGCCGCGGGTGATCGCCACCGCCGTAGCGCCGTTGGATCGCTCTGGCTATCTGAGCTTTGGACTGCACGCCGGCGCCTCATTCAACGCCTTCCTCGAGGCGGCACGCGATCCCCATCGCCTCGCCATTGCCGAGGTCTACCGCGACATGCCGCATGTCCTCGGTCTCGGCCGCTACGGCGCCCACCGCATTCACATCTCGGAGGTGGACTGTGTCGTCGAATCGGACCGGTCGTTGTTCGAGTTGCCGGAAATCCCCGTCACGAGCGAGGACCTGGCCATCGCGCAACACGTGGAGCGACTCATCGACAACGGCGCCACGCTGCAGATCGGTATCGGCGCCATCCCCAACGTGGTCACGCAGTTGCTCGCCGCCGGCAGCAAGGGCGATTTCGGCATACACAGCGAGATGATCGGCGACGGTGTCATGCACCTGCACCGTGCGGGGAAGGTCACCAACCGCAAGGGCGTCTACGATAACTTCTCGATCGGAACGTTCGCCGCGGGCAGCAAGAACCTCTACGGGTGGCTGCATCACAATCCCGAGGTGCGCATGCTTCCCGTCGCACAGGTGAACGACCCCGCCATCGTCCGGCGCAACCGGATGATGATCAGCATCAACGGAGCCTTGAGCGTTGACCTGTCCGGCCAGGTGATGGCCGACACCATCGGGCCACGCCAATACTCCGGCGTGGGAGGCCACGAACTGTTCGTCATCGGCGCACACGACAGCGTCGGCGGCAAGAGCGTCATTTGCCTGCACGCGACGGCCCGTGTCGGCGAACGCACCGTCTCCACCATCGTGCCCCATCTTCCGCTCGGTACGCCGGTCACCACCCCGCGGCACCATGTGCAATACGTCGTCACCGAATTCGGGCTGGCCGATCTCGGTATGCTCACGGACATCGATCGGCCGCACGCACTCATCGCCATCGCCCACCCCGACTTTCGGGAGGAGTTGCGCACCGCGGCAAGCACACGGCGCCACGCCGCACACGTCGCCCCTGGCCGGTAATGTCGCACGGCGCGCACCAACGGACTCTGTACTGATGCGTTCACCCCGCAGGCTCCACGTCATCACCTTGCCGCTCGCCTTGCTCGCCATGGGCTACGGCCAGTACGGTATTCGGCGCGATCCGCATGCGACCGGCGCCACTGTGCTCTTCCTGTTTGCGGCCGCGACGGCCGCCAGCCTTCTGCGGCGCGATGGCATTGAGGCCGACGAGTCACCGAGCGTTCCGGCGCCGCGGAATTTCCGGCACTCCATGGTGGCCGCCGTCAACGCCACCGCCGGTGCGCTGGCAATCTGCGGGGCCGCCATCCTGCTGTCACACGACTGGCGCGGCTGGTTCCTGCCCGGATGGGTGCTGCTGTTGTGCGGCGTAACCGCAGTGACCTTCGCGCTGCGTGACTTCGATCCCCCCGCGTCTGGCGGGCCACCCTGGAGCACAGGCGAGGCACTTACGTTGGCGGCCATCCTCGCGCTGGGCACTTTTCTGCGCTTCCACCGCTACGGCACCTTCCCCGACGCCTTCGCCACGCACGCGGTGGAGGAGCAGGAGACCGCGCTTGCCGGATACCGGATTCTCACGCAGGGAGCGCGACCCTGGGAGTTCATGCTGGATCATTACGCGGCCGCCCTTGCCATCGCACTCAGCACCGATCCCACCTTCCTGACCGTCCGCATCCCATTCACCATCGCCAGTGCCCTCATGATTGTCCCTGTCCACCTGTGGCTGCGTCAGCTGGTCGAACGCCCGGCCGCGCTCGCGGCGACATTCCTGTTCGCCGTGTCCAGCTGGAACATCATCTACAGCCGCTGTGCCCACAACATCTTCCTTACCAATCTGCTGGTCGTCGTCGTCTTGGGGCTGCTGACGCGCTTTGGGCGCACGCGGCGACTCCAGGTCATCCCATGGACGGCGTTGCTCTGCGGCTACACGCTTTACGCCTACGCCGGATACCGGGGCACGAGCCTCTTTGCTCTGGCGTTCCTCGGGCTCTTGGTGGCGCGCGACGTACGCGACGTTGCCCGTGCCGCCGACCCCACCGCGAAGCGGCGCGCCGCCGGCGCAATCGTGCGCGATCTTGCGGCGGTGGGCATCCTGCTGGCGATTATCGCTGCCGTCTTCGCACCCGCATTCGTTCAACTGCGCGCCGATCGCGGGCGGCCGGACTACTACTTCGAGGCCGCGAACCGATCGCTGGCGAACAAGGAATACTACAACGGTGTCCCGACCGAATTCGTCCGGCAGCGGCTCGACCGCATCGCGAAAACGGCGAAGATTTTCATGCATGTCGGTGACGGCTCGCTGACGTTCAATGCGCCGGACGAACCGATGCTCGATCCGCTCACCGCCTGCTGCTTTGTCGGCGGCCTGCTGCTCGCGGCCATGACCCCATGGCGGCGCTTCCACGCCTTCTGGCTGGGGATGTTCCTCGCCCTCATGCTGCTCGGCACCGTGTTCGTCCAGAACCTCGACGTCCGCCGGTTACAGGGCATCACCGCCTTCGTCGCACTGTTCGCTGCCGTCTTTCTCGATCGCCTGTGGCGGCAGGCGCAGCGCCTGCCCGCCGCCGCGCGCCGCTGGGGTGTGCCCGTCGTCGCCGCCGCCGGTGCGGTGACCGCGCTGTGCTGGAACTACAATGTCTACTTCCACAAGATGGCCGAGAATCCTGCCGTTCGGCAAGCGTTCAAGAACCAGTACACCGCGCTCATTCACTATGGCCACGAGCATCGCGATCGGCGATACGTCCTCCTGCTGTCGGTGGTGCGCCGATACTTCGACCGCACGTATTACTATCGTGACGCCTACGCCTGGTTGATCGACCGGCTGATGCGCGGCCGCGACCTCCAGGACCTCGCGGAGGCGCTGCCGCCACACGCACTCCCCACGCAAAAGGGGCCATTGACGATCATTGTCCAGGAGCCCTACGAACGCCGCGCCGTCGAACGGATGTTGCGGGCGGTCTATCCGGGAACTACCTGCCGGGAATTCTCGGAAGCCGATTGCCCGCCGGTCGCGCTCACGGCGTGCGATCTGCCGAATCCGCCCGGGGCACGCGCGTGGACCAGTACGCTCGACGCGCGCTATTGGCTGGGCACGGAGCCACTCGGGGCGCCCTTCCTCGAACGCCGTGAACCGTTCGTCGCCTATGCCACACTGCCGCCGCAGTGCTATGTCGGGCCCAGCGGACCGCCAGCCTGTTACGCCGAGTGGACGGGTACGTTCACGGTAGCCGTCGACGGCGACTACCGTTTCGTGGCGCAACCGCGCGGACGTACGTCCATGGAGATTCGCGTGGACGATATGCCGGTACCGGGTGCGGCGACGCGCCTGTCCGCCGGCACGCACCGGATCTGGGTCGGGGCGCGTCTGCCGCGCGAAGACGACGTCGGGGCGCGCTTGAGCTGGGAGCGCGACGGCACGGTCGAAGTGATGCCTTTTTACACACCGGGCGGCACGGCCGCTGACGTCGCCGGACCATCCTCCATCGTCGCCACCCCGACCGGTTGATGGCGCGGCATGCGCTCCGTATCCGGCGCTGTCGTTCCCGAGAGGTTCTCCGCCGCACCCGGTACGGGGTGCAATGGACACGGCGCGGTCGGCTCGGTTCCGCTATAGAACGCTTCTTCCAGGGTCTTCGGACACAGCGGCGTCGCCAGCATGCCGCTGGCGGGATCGATTACCGCCGTGGTAATGCCGGGCGGCGGTGTCAACGGATTCGGCGGTATGCCGGCGGTTGCCGCCTTCATGAAATCGGTCCAGATCGGCAATGCCGCCTCGGCACCCGCCATGTTGAGCGGGCGCCGCTGGTCGTAGCCGACCCAGACCACCGCGAGCAGGTCGGGCGTGAAGCCGGCGAACCAGGCGTCGCTGAAGTCGTTGGTGGTACCCGTCTTACCCGCCGCCGGCCGCTTGAAGCCCTGCGTGCGGGCGGCAGCCGCGGTCCCGTAGTTGAGCACTCCCTCCATCAGGTGGGTGACCAAGTAAGCGGTGTCCGCAGGAATTACCTGCTCCACTTGGACTGGGTTTCGCTCGATCGGCTGGCCGGCGTTATCCAGTACCTTCTTAATCGCCAGCAGAGTCGTCCGCAAACCACTGTTTGCCAGGGCGGTAAACGCCTGCGCGACCTCGAAGGGTGTCACTTCCGCCGCCCCCAGCACCACCGACGGATATGGCGGCAGCGGGGAGGTGATGCCGAGCCGGTGCGCCGTTTCGATAATCGGCTCGATGCCCACCTCGTGCGCCAGACGGGCCGTCGCGGCATTGAGGGAATGCTCCAGCGCCTCCCGCACCGTCACCTCACCGAAATAACGCTTCTTGTAGTTGGCCGGTGTCCAGACCTGATGGTCGTATGCCCATGCAAACGGCTCGTCGGCGATGCGGGTGGTTGGCAGAATGGGCTGGGCGCTATGTCGCGTCTCCTCGAAGGCGGCCAGATAGGTAAACGGCTTGAACACCGATCCGGGTTGGCGCAGCGCCTGCGTACAGCGGTTAAACTGCGTGTTCCGATAGTCGCGCCCCCCCACCATCGCCTTGATCGCTCCGGTCTGCGGTTGAATGACGATCAGGCAACCCTGGAGCGCGTCCGCCGGCTTCTCCGTGCGCAGCTTGGGGTGGCGTTTCTCCAGTTCCGTTAATCCCTTCTCCAAGGCGTGCTCGGCGAGTCGTTGCAGGTGCATGTCCAGCGAGGTGAGGATCTGTAGACCTTCGGAGGTCAGCACCTGCGCCGGGTAGGTTTGCGAAAGCTCATGCCGGACGAAGTCGGTAAAATAGGGCGCATCGTTGGTTTCGTTCTCCGGGGGGACCGTGAGCAGCGGTTGCTGCGCCGCCGCGGCATATTCTTCCTCCGTGAGATCGCCCTGCTTTTCCATAAGGAGCAGGGCATAGTCGCGGCGGCGCTTCGAGATCCCGGGATTGCGGAAGGGCGAGTACCGGTTCGGCGCCTTGATCAGCCCGGCCAGCGTGGCGATCTCGGCCACCGACAGGTCCTGCACGTTCTTACCGAAGTAAAACTGCGAGGCCTCCCACACGCCGTAGATCCCTTGCGCGCCTTTCTGTCCAAGATAGATCTCGTTGATGTAGTTCGTCAGGATCTCTTGTTTCGAGAAATGGCGCTCGACGATGAGGGCCATCAGCGCCTCGCTCACCTTCCGTTTGACGCTGCGCTCATCTGTGAGGAAGAAATTCTTCATCAGCTGCTGCGTCAACGTGCTGCCACCCTGCTCGACACGACCGCTGCGCAGATCCACCCAGAGCGCCCGCACGATACCGCTGACGTCGATGCCGTGGTGCTCGTAGAAGCGCTGGTCCTCCACATCGATGATGGCCCGTAGCAGCAGCGGCGGCACCTCATCCAAGCGTACGAGGTGGCGCTCCTCCCAGTTGCCCTGGTAAAGGCCGCTGATGAGTTCCCGATCGAGTTCGAGCGCGTATGCCTGTTTTTGGGTAACCAGGTCTTCGATGGAGACGACGGCGTTGTTCGAGAGGTTCAGCCGCACCCGCGCGCCGCTGCCGGTGACGGTCGGATGCGGGAACTCATGCAGGTAGAGATCGACGAAAGCGTTGTTCTTGCCGATCGCGAACTCGCCTTGATGGCTGACGCCGCCCTCGACGCGCCGATAGTCCAAATCACGCAAGCGCTCGAAGAATCCAACCGCCTGCAAGTCCATTCCCGGATAGATAAGCAGGCTGTCGGAATAGATCTTCGAGGGCAACGCCCAGCGATGCGTGCGAAACCGTTCCAGGACGCTCGGTTCCAACCGCTTCAGCGCGACCCACAGGGTCACGCTGGCGGCGGCGACGCCCGCGACGCACAGCAGGCAGGCGCCAATGAGGACGCGTCGCAACATGAGCGCGGCGATCAGCAGTCAGGCTTGGCGCCAGGGGTAGGCGAGACGCGCGCGGCCAGGGAAACGCTCCCCGGCCGCGCGCCACGCCGGTTCACTCGGACGGCTTCAGCGCCATGAAGATGGTGTTATCGCCACGGCGCACGAGCAACAGCACGCTCTTGCCCTTGCCCGCTTCCTTCAACGCTTTGCGGTAGCTCGCCAGGTCCTTGACCGCCTCCCGGTTGACTTCCAGGATCACGTCGCCGCGCCGCAACCCGGCGTCGTCGGCACTGCTCCCCGGTTCGACCGCGGAGACCACCACGCCCTTAACCTCACTGCTGAGGCCGAGGCTCTCGGCGATGTCGGGGGTCAGCGGCTGCACCGTGAGGCCCAGACCGCGCTCCTTGCCGCCCGCGGCGACCTGCTCCTCGTCCTTGAGTTCCCCGATCTTCACCGACAGCGTCTCGCTACGCTTGTCGCGGATCAACTTGACGGTGACCGACTTGCCGACCGCGGTGCGCGCCACCAGCATCGGTAGCTCGGTCGAGTCCTTGATCGGGTGACCGTCAAACTCGACAATCACGTCGCCGACCTTGATTCCCGCTTCTTGTGCGGGACCGTCCTTCACCACGTCGGCCACCAGCGCCCCCTTGGTGTCCTTGAGGCCGAAGTTCTCGGCGATGTCGGGCGTTACCTTTTGGATCATCACGCCGAGCCACCCGCGCGTCACCCGTCCCTTCTCCTCGAGTTCGGGCAGCATCTCCTTGGCCACATTGATCGGAATCGCGAAACCGATCCCGATATTTCCGCCGGAGCGACTGAAAATGGCGGAATTGATCCCGACCACCTCGCCTTTCAGGTTGATGAGCGGACCGCCGGAATTCCCGGGGTTGATGGCGGCATCGGTCTGAATGAAGTTATCGTAGCTTCCCTGACCGATGAAGCGGCCCTTGGCGCTGACGATGCCCGCGGTCACCGTGTGTTCCAGGCCGAACGGATTGCCGATCGCCACCACCCAGGCGCCGACCTTCAACTCGTCCGAATTGCCCAGCGTCACCACGCTGAGGTCGTTGGCACCGTCGATCTTGATCACCGCGATGTCGGTCTTCGGGTCGCGCCCTACCACCTTGGCCTTGTACTCCTTCTCGTCGGCCGTCTTGACAAGGATCTCATCGGCATTTTCGATCACGTGATTGTTGGTCAGAATGAAGCCCTCGCGACTGATGATGAATCCCGACCCGAGACTGCGCTGTTTGAACTGACGCTTCGGCATGGGGCCGAAAAAGCGCTCGAAGGGTTCCCAGAACTCGTGCGGGTTCCCTGGACCGCCGAACGGACCGCCCTCCATATGGGGATTCGCTTCGCCTTGCGACGTGGTGGAAACGTTCACCACGGCCGGGCTGACCTTTTCGGTGAGTGCCGTGAAGTCCGGCAAGGCACTCATTGGGGCCTGACTCGGGGCCTTCGCCGCGGGCGTTGGCGTCGCCGCCTGTTCGGCAGGCTCCGCGCCCCAAAAACTGATGGCTTCGACGCGTGTCTGCAGCTGCAACGCCGCGGTGGCAATCACCCCTGCCACAAATCCGGCGGCCACCGATACAGCCGTTCGACGCGCGCGCATCGGCGCTCTCATAGGTCCTCCTTGTTGTCCGTGGGTTCTGAAAATCCGCGGCGTCCTTACGCACGCTTCCGCACGCACTCGACGTAACGCAAGCGCAGGTCGTACAGGACGCCGTCGAGCAACCCGGACTCGGAGGAATCCAGGTTGCCGGTCGTCTTCTCTTTGAGAATACCGAGGATGTCGATCATTTGTTTGGCCGCCGGCAAGTCCGTCGCCAGCCGGTTGTCGGCCGGGTTGGGGATCTCGCCCAGGTGCACCAGTGCCTGCGTGCTCAGGCTGAGCAGGAAGGTCGAGAACGTCAGCGGCAAGGCGTTCGTCTCACGCGGATCCGGCGCGGCGGCGGCCGGTGGCGCCTCACGCGTATGCACCGGCTCACGGGGTTCCGCCGGTTGGGCTGCGCGCGCTTCGCCGCTCTCGGAAAACCGCCGCCGGTCCTCCACCTTGAATCCACGCTTGCCCTGCTCCGTTTCTTCGTTGCTCATTTCGCCCCCGATCAGACCGGCTGCCACTCGCGCCGCGCGCTCGTCGTGGCGGTGTCCACGGATCCCGCGGCTCACACACGCATGGAGCGCAACCGGCGAATGCGTTCGTCGAGCGGCGGATGGGTGCTGAACAAGTTGGCGAACGACCGCCCACGCAGCGGGTTGACGATGAACAGGTGCGCGGTTTGCGGGCTGGCATCGAGGGGCACGCGTTGCGAGGCGGATTCGAGCTTTTCGAGAGCCTTCGCCAAGCTCTCCCCGCTATGCAGCAGTTGCGCCCCGCTGGCATCCGCCTGAAATTCGCGTGCGCGCGAGATAGCCAGTTGAATCAGCGTCGCCGCGAGCGGAGCGAGGATCGACATCACCACTAGGCCGACGATCCCGCCGCCGTCGTTGCGCTCCTCGCGCGAGACGCCGCCGAAGATCGCGGCCCAGCGCATCATGTTGCCCAACATCATGATCACGCCGGCCAGCGTCGCGGCAATGGAACTGAGCAGAATGTCGCGGTTGCGCACGTGACTGATCTCGTGCGCCAGCACTCCTTCCAGCTCCTCCCACGACATGATCCGCATGATGCCTTCGGTCACCGCCACCGCCGCATGTTCCGGGCTGCGTCCGGTCGCAAACGCGTTGGCCGCGTCACTCGGGATGATGTAGAGCTTCGGCATCGGCATCCCGGCCCGTGTCGCCAGATTCTGCACGATCCGATAGAGATCCGGCGCGTCATTGAGGCCCACCGGTCGGGCCCCGTACATGGCGAGAACGATCTTGTCCGAGAACCAATAGCTGCCGAAGTTCATGATGGTCGCGAACACGAACGCCACCACAAGCCCCTGCGAGCCCCCCAGGAAAGCGCCGAACCACAGAATGATCCCGGTAAGCAACCCCAACAGCAGTGTGGTCTTGATGGCATTCGACATGAAATTGTCTCCCGCGGCTTTGACGCGGCTACCAATCTATTTATTTGATGCCGACTGGAAACTAGCCGTCTCGTAGAACCTGGAACGCAAGTACAGCTAATATGCACTGCCCCGGTTGTCAAGATAGCTCAGGCCGGCGGGTGCCCCGCTGTGTCGTGTGCGAATTCGGTTGACCATTTTCGCGCACCTCTGCTAAGGTTCATGCGGTTTGAGGGGCGCCGGACGCGCGTGCGATCGCCGCAGGCACCGTCACTGCGTGCGCCATTTGGAGGAGCGGCTGAGAGCGATGTCGATCGGGTACCGGTTGATCGCGGCATTGGTGGTGACCCTAGTGGCCCACGTCCCAGCGTTCGGCGCTGACGAAGCGGTGAACACGGGGACGCGCGCCACCGTCGATCGTGACTCGCCTCTCCCCGTGCTTCCGGGCCTCGAACCGCAAGTGGAGTTCTGGAAGCAGATCTTCGCCACCTACACCACCCACCAGGCCGTCATTCACGACGCGCTGCACCTGGACCGCATCTACGAGGTCCTCGATTTCGAGCCGCTGCTCGGCGGCGTTCTCAGCGACGCGGAGATCGCGGCCTATACGCAGGACAAGGTACGCGACGAAAAGGAACGCGTGCGGGCGATCCTCCTGCGGTTACACCAGCGCCGAAACGATGCGGGCGAACTGACGGAGGAGGAGGCGAAAATCTGGGCCCTGTTCCCGGATGAGGACAATCCGTCGCGATTTCTGGATGCCGCGGCGGAGGACCGGATTCGCAGTCAAACCGGGCTGCGCGAGCGCTTCGCTGGGGGAGTGGAGGTGTCGCGGCGATACCTACCGGAAATGGAGGCGATCTTTCGGCGCGAGGGCCTGCCGGTGGAGATCACGCGACTGCCGTTGGTGGAATCGTGTTTCAACCTGCGCGCCTACTCCAAAGTCGGCGCCGCCGGCATCTGGCAATTCATGCCGTCGACGGCGCGCTTGTATATGCAAGTCGATCGCGCCATCGACGAGCGCCGAGACCCCTTCGTGTCGACACGCGCGGCCGCCGCATTTCTGCGCGCCAATTACAACGTCCTTGGCAGTTGGCCGTTGGCCATTACGGCCTACAATCACGGCCGAGCCGGGGTGGCGAACGCCGTCGCCACGGTGGGCTCCGATGACCTGATGGCGATCATCCGGGAGTACCACGGTCCGGCGTTTAAGTTCGCCTCCCGCAACTTCTATGCCGAGTTCCTGGCCGCGCTCGACGTCGAGCGACATGCGGCGCAGTATTTTGGCGAATTACCGCCTGGGCGGCTGCCGCGTACCGAGAGCGTGGTCCTGCCCGGCCACCTCACCATCAGGGCCGCCGCACGTGCGAGTGGCAGCGACGTCGACACGCTGGCGCAATTGAACCCCGCGCTGACGCGGGACGTAGTCGCCGGTAAGTTCCCTATTCCGAGAGGGTACGCGCTGCGTCTTCCCGCGGGCTCGGCCGCAAACTTCGCGGTGCGTTACGCCAGCGTGAAGGCGGAAACGCGACGCCCCGCAACAGGGCGCCGTCACGTCGTCCATCGTGTGAAGGCCGGCCAGACCTTGGGAGGGATCGCGCAGCGCCATGGCACCACGGTGACGGCCCTGCGCCGGCACAACAAGTTGCGCACCGACCGCATCCATCCTGGGCAGAGTCTCACGATTCCGAGCACGTGAGTGCTCGGGCCTGTCGTACGTGGACGGCCAGCGCTGGCGTTCACACGTGCACCTGGTGCCCTTCTTTACCCGCGCGCAGTTCTGGCTGAACCTGCAGACGCTCTCCCGACGCTCAGACACGCCAAAGGTGGAGCCGCGCTCCACGCCGAGCACCGTCCATAATCAGGACGCCGGCACTCGACGAGCGTCCTTTTGCAACTTCCCCTTCGCCGCCGTATCATACGGCCGATTCTGCAGATGCGGGCGTGGCGGAATGGCAGACGCAACGGACTTGAGCCAATGCTTGAGTGCTCGCCGGGAAACCGGCGATGCAGAACTGCCCAAATTCGGGGAACCCTTTCACCTGGCAATCCCGAGCCAAGCCCGGAGCGACGCTCCGGGAAGGTGTAGAGACTAGACGGGCAGCACCTAACCCCAGCGATCAGACGTTGGGCACGGTGAAGGGATAGTCCAGACCGCAAACTCGCCGGTGAACGGCGGGGCGGTGAAAGCCGTAGACGGTACGAAAATCCGTTGAGGACATCCTCGTGAGGGTTCGAGTCCCTCCGCCCGCACCAACTCCGCTTGCGCCGCGAGACAGCGGGACAACACCGTCCCGCCCCCATGCTCCACGGGATGGACCATCCCGCGGCTCGGATCGACGTCGCACGGCGGCTGCAATCCCGCGAACGCGGCAGTCGTATTCTCTCTCCCCGCCCCCCGGACGTTACCCACAGCGCGGCCCCGGCCGCCCCTGGCGACTCATCGAAGGTCGCGGTCATGGGGCGAGCCGAGAGCGGTGAGCCGCACTGTGGATAACCCGAGCCGACGAACAGAAAACGATGGCAGTCCTTCCTGCGATGCCGTACCGATTCGGGTTTCACTATCGACCGGAAGGAAACCAATGAACTCCGTTTCCCGCGTGTTCCTTGTCTCCTGTGCCTGCATCTTGCTGGCGAACTGCGCCGCCGAAGCCGACAAGACAAAGCCCACCTACGTCTCGCCGCTCGATAGCCGCCTCTTCCGCGCTCCTTCCGACTGCTGTCTCCAAATGGTTTGCGGCCGGGCGGGACCACGTAGACCAAGCGTCGAGGAGATGGGAAGCCGTCCGGCCTCCCTTCGCGGCGCGGACGTTCGGCCCAGAACAATGCGCCCCGCTCGCATCGCGTCGCCGCATTCTGGAAACACACTGCCCAAGCGATCGTTCTCCTTGCGCTCGGAACCCGTTCTCGGCGATAACCGAAGAAGGGTAGAAATCGATCTACCCAGGAGGAATCGATGAGTCTGAACATTAAGGACCCTACCGCCCATGCGCTGGCCCAAGCGCTTGCGAAGGAAACGGGCGAGACGATGACCCAGGCCGTTACGGAGGCGCTCCGGGAGCGGCTGGAGCGTGTGCGCCGCCATCGGAAGCCGGAAGCCACCGTCACCGAGCTGCTCGCGATTGGCCACCGCTGCGCTCGGACCCTGAAGGCAAGAGCTATAGGCCACGGCGACATGCTGTACGACGACCGTGGGCTGCCGCGATGATCGTCGATACGTCAGCGATTCTTGCGATCCTCTTCGAGGAAGGTGACGCGGAACTCTACGCCCGCGCGCTCACCCAGGCGGATTCGTGCCGAGTGTCTGCCGCGACATTTGTCGAAGCAGCCGTCGTCGTTGATGCGCAGACGAAGGACGAAGGCAGTCGTCAATTCGACGCCTTCATTCGCCGCGCTGCCATTGCGATAGAGCCGGTCACCGAAGAACAGGCCCACATCGCCCGGCAAGCTTACGCCGACTTCGGCAAGGGCCGCCACGCCGCCGGATTGAATTTCGGCGACTGCTTCTCGTACGCGCTGGCCAAGGTTTCGGGCGAGCCGCTTCTTTTCAAAGGTGATGACTTCACGAAGACGGACATCGTCTCGGCGCTTGAGGCAGGCGCACACCAGCAATGAACGAACGCAAACGATCATGAGCCGGCTCGAAGACCTCCAGCCCAACGCGGCCGTCCGCGGCATCCTGCCGGATGCTCTCGTCAGCGTCGTCAGCGTGCAGTGGTTCGGCTCCGAAGCGCTCGAGCTGACCTACAAGACGCCCGCCGGGAAGGTCGCCAACGAGCTAATCTACCGCCACGACGAGCCGCGCCTCGAAGTCGTCGAGCAGGGCCGGCCGTGGAGCTTCGATGGCGACGGCGCCCGTTTCCGGCTCGTTTCTGAAGCGCATCGCATCCGGCTCGCGCATCTATTCGACCCCGTGCTCGCCGTCCACACCTCCGTCGTCGAGCCTCTGCCGCACCAGATCACGGCCGTCTACGACGCCATGCTGCCGCGCCAGCCGCTGCGCTTCCTGCTTGCCGATGATCCCGGCGCGGGCAAAACCATCATGGCCGGGCTGCTCATCAAGGAGCTGATCGCCCGTGGCGACCTCCAACGCTGCCTTGTCGTTTGCCCCGGCAGTCTCGCCGAGCAGTGGCAGGACGAATTGTATCGCCGATTCCATCTTCCGTTCGAGATCCTCACCAACGACAAGCTCGAAGCCGCCCGTACCGGCAATTGGTTTCTCGAAACGAACCTCGCCATCGCCCGCCTCGACAAGCTCTCGCGCAACGAGGACGTGCAGCTGAAGCTCGCCGCGCCCGATTGCGGCTGGGACCTTATCGTCTGCGATGAGGCGCACAAGATGTCCGCCACCTTTTTCGGCGGCGAGATCAAGTACACCAAGCGCTACAAGCTGGGACAGCTTCTCTCCACCCTCACACGCCATTTCCTGCTCATGACGGCCACGCCCCACAACGGCAAGGAAGAGGACTTTCAGCTCTTCATGGCGTTGCTGGACGGCGACCGGTTCGAGGGCCGCTTCCGCGACGGCGTTCACACCGCCGACGTTTCCGACCTCATGCGCCGCATGGTCAAGGAGGGCCTGCTCAAGTTTGACGCGACACCGCTCTTCCCCGAACGAATCGCGTATACCGTCGCGTACAAGCTCTCCGATCGCGAAGCGCAGCTCTACAAGGAAGTCACCGACTACGTCCGTGAAGAGTTCAACCGTGCCGAGGCGCTTCAAAACGACAAGCGCGCCGGCACCGTTGGTTTCGCCCTGACCATCCTGCAGCGGCGTCTCGCCTCATCACCCGAGGCCATTTACCAGTCGCTACGTCGCCGCAAGGAACGCTTGGAACGCCGGCTTCGCGAGATGGAGCTGCTACAGCGCGGCGGTCAGGTCGCGCCGGTGATCGGCGCCGATATTCCCGAAATCGACGCCGAGGATGTCGAGGACCTCGAAGAAGCCCCCGACAATGAAGTCGAGGCTGCCGAGGAGCAGATCCTCGACCAGGCAACGGCAGCGCGCACCATCGCCGAGCTGAAGGCAGAGATAGAGACGCTCAATCGGCTGGAAGCGCTCGCGCTCGCAGTGCGTCGCAGCGGCGAAGACAAGAAATGGCGTGAGCTGGCCAATCTGCTCGGCGAAATCTTCACCCCCGCGGCGGTTGCCAACCGTGTAGCGGAAGGCGATCCGCCTCCTTACGGCAGCGGAACAATCCCACCGCCGGTGCCGTCACCGCGCCAGAAGCTCGTCATCTTTACCGAGCACCGCGACACGCTGAACTACCTGGAGCAACGCATCACGACGCTCCTCGGTCGCAAGGAAGCCGTTGTCATGATTCACGGCGGAATGGGACGCGAAGAGCGCATGAACGCGCAGGAAGCGTTCAAGCACGATCCCGACGTGCAGGTACTCCTCGCAACAGACGCGGCCGGCGAAGGCATCAACCTGCAACGTGCCCACTTGATGGTCAATTACGACCTGCCGTGGAACCCGAACCGGATCGAGCAGCGCTTCGGGCGCATCCACCGCATCGGTCAGACCGAGGTTTGCCACCTCTGGAATCTTGTGGCGGAAGAGACGCGCGAAGGCGAGGTTTACCGCACGCTGCTGGAAAAGCTCGAACAGGCGCGAACTGCTCTCGGCGGCCAGGTATTTGACGTGCTCGGTAAGCTCCAGTTCGATGGCCGCCCGTTGCGCGATCTGTTGATCGAAGCGATTCGCTACGGCGAGCGGCCCGAAGTACGCGCCCGCCTCACGCAGGTTGTCGCCCACGCCTTCGACAAGAGCCAGCTTCAGGACCTGCTCGAAGAGCGCGCCCTCGCGCACGACGCGATGGATGCCAGCCGCGTCTACCGCATCCGCGAGGAGATGGAACGCGCCGAGGCGCGCCGCCTCCAACCACACTATATCGAATCCTTCTTCCTCGAAGCCTTTCAGCGGCTGGGCGGCACCAGCAAGCAACGCGAACCGCGCCGCTACGAGATCACCCATGTCCCCGCCCCGGTCCGCAACCGCGACCGCCTTATCGGTATCGGGGAGCCAGTCCTGCCGCGCTACGAGCGCATAGCGTTCGAGAAGTCCCTCGTCGCCCCGCAAGGCCAGCCGCTCGCGGCCTTCGTCTGCCCCGGCCACGCGCTGCTCGACGCTACCATCGACCTCACGTTGGAGCGCGATCGCGACCTCTTACGCCGCGGCGCCGTACTGGTCGACGAACGCGACGCCGGTACGGAGCCCCGCGTGCTCTTCTATCTTGAGCACGGCATTCAGGACGCGAGCCTCACGAGATCCGGGGAGCGGCGCATTGTCTCCAAGCGCATGCTGTTCGTAGAAGCGAGGAGAGAGAAACGAGAAGTGAGAAACGAGAGGGGGAGCGATGCACTACCGAGAGCTGACAGTCTGGCGGACGGCCATGGATGCGGCCCGGGAAGTCTATCGGCTGGCACCGCGGCTACCCAGGGAGGAGACATACGGCATGCGTTCACAGATCACCCGGGCCGTGGTTTCGGTCCCGGCGAATATCGCGGAGGGATGGACCAGGGAGTCAACGCGGGAGAAGGCACAGTTCCTGGCCATCGCCCAGGCATCCCTGGCGGAGACCGAGACCCTGCTGACCCTATGCGAGGATCTGGCGTGGTTTCCGGGGGAGGAGACGGAGACGCTCCGCGGATTGCTCGACGAGACGAGCCGGATGCTAACGACGATGCGCCGAAAGGGACGGCAGCCATAGGCCCTCATTTCTCACTTCTCTTTTCTCACTTCTCGTACGCCCCCTATCTCGACTACCGGCCGCTCGCGGCCGACGAGCCCGGCGTCGAGGCCTTCCTCGACGGCCCGGAATGCGGCTGGATCAGCCGCGAGCTGGAGCAGAAGGCGCAAGGCCACGCCATCGCGCACGTCGTCCCAGAGCATCTGACCGAGGTGCGCTCGCGAAAACTCGAATTGATCGCCAAGACGGAAGCCGCGGTGAAGGACCGGCTCACCAAGGAGATCAGCTACTGGGATCACCGTGCCGAGCAGCTCAAGCTCCAGGAGCAGGCGGGAAAACCGAACGCCCGGCTCAACTCCGGCGAGGCAAGGAAGCGTGCCGACGGGCTACAAGCGCGTCTTGAGAAGCGCATGGACGAGCTGAAGCTGGAGCAGCAGATTTCTCCGCTGCCGCCGGTTACCCTCGGCGGGTTGCTGGTGGTGCCGGCAGGCCTGATTGCGAAGATGACCGGTCGTGCCGTCGCCAAACAGGCCACGGCGCCTGACACACAGGCCTCTGCAGCGAGAGCCCGCGCGATCGTTATGGAGATCGAGCGCCGCCTGGGATTTGAACCGACCGACCGCGAAACCGAGAAGCTTGGCTATGACATCGAAAGTCGCATTCCCGGAACCGGGCGACTACGATTCATCGAGGTCAAAGGTCGCGTCACCGGCGCCGACACGATCACGGTAACCAAGAACGAAATTCTCTATTCGCTCAACAAGCCGGAGGACTTCATTCTGGCAATCGTAGAATTCACGGACGTTGAGTCTCACCGCGTTCATTACGTTCGTCGGCCCTTTTATCGTGAGCCGGACTTTGGCGTCACGAGCGTGAACTACGATTTGATGGAATTGTTAACGCGGGCGGAGGTGCCGGGATGAACTGCGACCGTTCGAAGGCCGCCGCCATCGACGCTCGGTTGGGTTTCCCGGCCAGTTCCGCTAAGAACCTGTGCCATGCTGACGAAGCTGATCGTCCGTAACTTCAAGCGTTTCGGAGCGGTCGAAATAGAACTCGGCAACCCCGTCGTTCTCATCGGGCCGAACAACTCTGGAAAGACCACGGCGCTGCAGGCTCTGGCCCTGTGGGACATCGGACTTCGTCGATGGAACGAAAAGCGGGCCGGGAAGGCCACGCCCGAGAAGCGACCCGGCGTCACCATAAACCGGCGTGACCTGATTGCCGTCCCTGTTCCCGACGCCAACCTATTGTGGCGCGACCTGCACGTCCGCGACGTGCAGAAAGTGGATGGCAAGCAAGAAACCAAGAACATCCGGATCGACATCACTGTAGAGGGCGTAACCGAGGACAAACCCTGGAGCTGCGGGCTGGAATTCGACTACGCCAACGAGGAGTCGTTCTACTGTCGGCCACTGCGGCGCTCTGAAGAGAAGAATCCGGAGCGTGTGCCCGTTCCAGACGAGTGCAACGACATTCGCGTGGCGTTCTTGCCGCCCATGTCTGGCTTGGCGGCAAGTGAGACTCGGCTCGATCCGGGCGCTATCAACGTTCGGCTCGGCGAAGGACGCACCGCCGAAGTCTTGCGGAATCTCTGCTTCAAGATTTCGAGCGGTGAAGATGGCGAGCGGCAGTGGGCTGCTGTATGCGAGCGGATCGACAGTCTCTTCGGCGTCACGCTAGATGAACCCACGTACATTGCCGAGCGGGGCGAGATTACGATGACCTACCAGGAGGCGTCTGGCGTGCGGCTCGATCTTTCATCATCAGGGAGGGGACTGCAGCAGACGCTGTTGTTGCTTGCTCACCTGGCAGTAAACCCTGGATCGGTCCTGCTTCTCGACGAACCGGACGCTCACCTCGAGATCCTCCGGCAGCGACAAATCTACCAAGTGTTGACAGAGGCTGCGCGTGAGCGGCGAAGCCAAATCATCGCGGCAAGTCATTCCGAGGTTATCCTCAACGAGGCGGCCGATCGAGACGTTGTGGTGGCCTTTGTCGGCAAGCCGCATCGTATCGACGACCGTGGCAGTCAGTTGCTCAAGTCGCTGAAGGAAATTGGCTTCGAGCACTACTACCAAGCCGAGCAAATGGGCTGGGTGTTGTATCTCGAAGGCTCGACCGACCTCGCAATTCTGCGCGCGTTTGCCACTACCCTCGATCACCCGGCTCGCGAACTCCTGGAGCGACCGTTTGTACATTACATTCAGAACCAGCCGCACCGGGCACGCGACCACTTCTACGGCTTGTGTGAGGCGAAGGGGGATCTGCTTGGTTTCGTACTTTGCGACCGACTTGACCGCCAGCTGCAGGCGATGCCGAACCTGCGAGAGCAGATGTGGCAGCGGCGCGAGATCGAGAACTACCTCTGCCAACCGAGCACTCTCTTGTCATACGCCGAGTCGTCGAGTGAGGAAGCGGCGGCGGGTCCCTTGTTTAAGCGATCTGAAGCTGAGCGTCGACGCCGGCTCATGCAAGAGTGTATCGATGACTTCGTGCCGCGTGCCGCGCTTCGCGATCTATCGGACGCTTGGTGGACCAACACGAAGGCGAGTGACGAGTTTCTCGATCGGCTGTTTGCGGCGTTCTTCAAGAAGCTGGGTTTGCCGAACCTATTGCAAAAGACTGACTATCACGTCCTGGCGCGCTACGTGGCGCGTGATCAGATTGATTCCGAGGTGGGTCAGGTACTCGACACCATCGTAGACGTTGCGTCGCGAGCGAAGGCCGCGGCGGGAGAAGCATAGCAACGTCGACCCGATCGCGAGTCCCGGTGGATGGGCGCGTGAGCGACGAAACGAGATAAGGGAGGTGATTTAGGGCACGACGCAGTGCGGAGCAGGGTAACCTCAGCGGTCGCTCTCCCAAGCTTCGCAAAGGAGGTGACGCTATGGCGAAAAGCGTGCAGCAGCGCACCGGTCGTTCTCGGTTGGGTTTCGTTCATTCTGAGTCATCTGTTGCAAGACACAGCAGTGACGATTCTTCTTTCCGTGATCGCTAGAGTCCTGCCCTAAAGCACCTTCACACGATGACTCACCGCAAGAAGCTCATTGAGGTCGCCCTTCCACTCGACGCCATCAACAAGGCGTCGGCACGCGAGAAGTCGATCCGACACGGTCATCCCTCGACGTTGCACTTGTGGTGGGCGCGACGACCGCTGGCTGCGGCCCGCGCCGTGATTTTTGCGCAGATGGTGGACGACCCTTCGAGCTGTCCTGACCTTTTCCCGACGGAAAAGGCGCAAGAGAAGGAGCGGCAGCGTCTCTTCAAGATCATCGAAGAGCTGGTGCAGTGGGAAAACACGACGAATGAAGCTGTGCTGGAGGAGGCGCGTGCCGAAATCTGGCAGAGCTGGCGGCGCGCCTGCGCCGAGAACGTCGACCATCCACGGGCGAAGGAACTGTTCGACCGTCACAAGCTCCCCGCCTTCCACGATCCCTTCGCCGGCGGCGGTGCGCTGCCTCTGGAGGCGCAGCGGCTGGGTCTGGAAGCGTACGCCAGCGATCTCAATCCGGTGGCGGTGCTGATCAACAAGGCGATGATCGAGATCCCGCCGATGTTCGCAGGCAAGCCGCCGGTGAATCCCGAATCGCGTAAAGACAAGGATCTGTTCAAGAAGGAGTGGCGTGGGGCGCAGGGACTGGCGGAGGACGTGCGCTATTACGGCCGGTGGGTGCGCGACGAGGCGGAGAAGCGCATCGGTCACCTGTACCCGAAGGTCGAAGTCACCGCGGAAATGGCCGGGGAGCGACCCGACCTGAAGCCCCTCGTGGGCAAGAAGCTCACCGTCATCGCCTGGCTCTGGGCGCGCACGGTGAAGAGCCCCAACCCAGCCTTCGCGAAAGTCGACGTGCCTCTCGCCTCGACGTTCATGCTCTCCACCAAGGCGGGGAAAGAGGCCTACGTCGAGCCGGTGACCGAGGGCAAAACCTATCGCTTCACGGTAAAGATAGGGAAGCCGAAGGATGTTGACGCATTACGAAACGGCACTCGCGCGGGCAAAGCTCAAGACTTCCTTTGCTTGTTGAGCGGTGTGCCGATACCTCGCGAATACCTCCGCGAGGAGGGCAAGGCCAGGCGGCTCGGTTCTCGTTTGATGGCCATCGTTGCCGAAAGTGACAAGGGCCGCATCTTTCTATCCCCGCTTGCCGCCCACGAGGAGGTCGCTCATTCAGCAGAGTGCGTGCCCACAGTCGACGAGGCGCGCAAGACATTCCTCTCGGTTTCGACTCCGACACGAGCAATGATAACGGGAGGGGTCTGTTCGGCATATGGGTTGGCTACCTTTGGCGACCTGTTTACCGCCCGCCAACTCGTTGCGCTGACCACGTTCTCCGACTTGGTAAATCACGTGCGTGACCGAGTTGAGCAAGAGGCGCGCAACGCCGGCCTGCCCGAGAGTTCCGAGGGCCTCGACGCTGGTGGGTCGGGTGCTAGAGCCTACGCTGACGCAGTCGCCGTGTATCTGGCGTTGGCCATCGATAGGATGGCCAACACCATTTCTAGCATCGCTCGGTGGACGCCAGAGCGACAGCAAACGGTGACCGTGTTCGCTCGCCAAGCAATTCCCATGACGTGGGATTTCCCGGACGTAAATCCCTTCGGCGGCGCCGCGGGCGACTACGCAATCTCCGTCGACGGCGTAATCAAAGGTATGTCGAGCACCACCGAACCACCCGGCTTTGCAAGACAAGCCGATGCGTCAGCCCAGACCATCGCAACGGACAAGTTGGTCTCCACCGATCCCCCGTACTATGACAACGTTGGCTACGCTGACCTCTCTGACTTTTTCTACGTCTGGCTTCGCAATTCTTTGCGAGCCATTTTCCCGGAGCTTTTCGCGACGGTTGCCGCGCCAAAGGCTCAGGAATTAGTTGCCACCCCCTTCCGGTACGGCAGCCAAAAGAAGGCCGAATCGTTTTTTCTCGGCGGCATGACGCAGGCGATGCATCGCCTCGCTGAGCAGGCGCATCCGGTCTTCCCAGTCACCATCTACTACGCATTCAAGCAAGCCGAAAGCGACAGTGCGGAAGGTACCGCCAGTACAGGCTGGGACACATTTCTGGCCGCCGTGATCGAGGCCGGCTTCGCCATCAAAGGTACCTGGCCGATGCGAACAGAACTGAGCAACCGCATGATCAGTTCCGGCACAAACGCCCTCGCTTCGAGCATCGTCCTCGTCTGCCGACCGCGCTCGGCCGACGCGCCGACCGCCACGCGCCGCGAGTTTGTCACCGCGCTCAAAGCCGACCTGCCCATGGCCCTTGCCCATTTACAACACGGCAACATCGCGCCCGTCGATCTAGCGCAAGCTGCAATCGGGCCGGGCATGGCCGTCTACACCCGCTACGCGAAGGTGCTCGACGCCGAGGGCAAGCCGCTTTCGGTGCGTGAGGCGCTGGCCCTCATCAACGAGATCCTTGACGAGGCTCTGGCCGAGCAGGAGGGGGACTTCGATGCCGACAGCCGCTGGGCGCTCGCGTGGTTCGAGCAATCAGGCTTCGCCGAGGGTGAGTACGGCGTAGCCGAAACACTGTCGAAGGCCAAGAACACGAGCGTCGGCGGCTTAGTCGAGGCGCGCATTATCACCTCGAAGGCTGGCAAAGTTCGCCTGTTCCGTCCCGATGAACTCCCAGCGAACTGGGACCCAGCAACGGACCCGCGCCTCACCGCGTGGGACGTTGTCCACCACTTGATCCGCGTGTTGGAAGCCGGGGGGGGAAACCGCCGCTGCGGAGCTTGTAGCGAAACTTGGCAGCAAGGCCGAGATCGCCCGCGAGCTTGCCTACCGCCTTTATACTCTCTGCGAACGGAAGAAGCGCGCTCCGGAAGCGTTGTCATACAACGCACTCGTGCAGAGCTGGCCCGAGATCGTGCGGATGGCGCAGGTGCGACCTAGGCCGATTCAGGGGGAGTTGAACCTGTGAAACACAACTGCCCGTCGGTGGGGACGATGGAATGCGAACACTCACCGAACTGCCCGCAACCCTGTCGGCAAACCGGGACTTGATGGGTCCACAGGATGCGCACTACCCTGAACGCGAAATGGAGGTGGAGAATGGCTGGACGGTCTGGCTCGAAGCGTAAAACGTTCGTCCTGGACGAAGTAGCGGTCCGACGCGCCAAGCGGGCCTTGGGCGCGGCCACCGACGCGGAAGCGGTCCGCCTCTCGGTGGAACACATCGCCGAGATGGACGCCTTCTGGAGCTTCATGCGCCGGAGTCGTGGCAAGCTCCGTCCGGGCACGGTCGAGGCCTTCTAGTCATGGCGTGGGCCATCTTCGACACCAGTGTGTATATCGCGCACTGGGAGCAAGGCCTCGCTGCCGACACCCTTGCCGATCTCCGCCGCGCGTTCATCGTACGCCATTCCGCAGTCGTGCTGTCCGAGCTGCGCCGGGGGGCGCGCACTCTTGCTGCCCAGCGGCTGGTTGCGGGTCTGTTTCGCCTCGCTCGCCCGAGCTGGGAGCCGACCGCTGCCGACTGGTGGGAAGCGGGCCGACTCGTCCGCACCATCGGTGACGCCAATCATTGGGAGGTGAGCAAGCGACGTGAGTTTCAAAACGATGCACTGATCGCCTTCACCGCGCGCCGCCACGGGGCGACGATCGTAACAACCAACCATCAAGACTTCGCGCTGTTGGCCGACGCCATACACGTGAGCCTATTGCCGGTGTGAGTGCAGCCATGGCCATTACCAACCACGAGCGCGTCGGCAAGGCGCTCGATCTCCTGAATGCGGGACTCCGGTCCTTCACCGAGCGCGAATTACGGTCCGTCCACGGCGATCACTGGGTAGACGCCGCGCGGTCTGCCATTCGCGAGGAACGCGGCTTACCGAAGCGAACCGCCGCCGGATTCAACTGGGACACGCAGGCACTCCTCACCCTGCTCTGGGAGCAGTGGAACGCGGTGTTTTCGAAGACACTCGGGCGTGCAGAGCGGACGCTCGTCAGCGAGCTGCGTGACATCCGCAATAAATGGGCACATCAGGAGCCGTTCTCCACCGATGACGCCTACCGCGCCCTCGACTCGGCGGGCCGATTGCTCACCGCCGTGTCGGCACCGCAGTCCGATGAGATCGAGAAGATGAAGATGGAGCTGCTGCGCCTCCGGTTCGACGAGCAGGTGCGGGGCGAGAAGCGCAAGACCGCCGGAACAGCGATCGAGAGCGCCGCTTCGGCCAATCTCAAGCCCTGGCGCGAGGTGGTGACGCCGCACAAAGACGTTGCCAGCGGTCGCTACCAGCAGGCGGAGTTTGCGGCTGACCTGTGGCAGGTTCACCTCGGCGAAGGAACCGACGAGTACAAGAATCCGGTCGAGTTCTTCCGCCGCACTTATCTGACCGACAGTCTCAAACGGCTGCTCGTCGGCGCCGTCCAACGGCTGGGAGGCGCGGCCGGTGATCCGGTCGTCCAGCTTCAGACGAATTTCGGCGGCGGCAAGACGCATTCGATGCTCGCCCTTTATCACCTCTTTTCCGGCATCGCGCCGAAGGAGCTGGCCGGCATCGACGCCGTGATGCACGACGCGGGAGCAAACAAGCTGCCGACCGCCCGGCGCGTCGTCCTGGTCGGCAACAAGATTTCACCGGGCAACCCGGTCACCAAGCCCGACGGCACCGTGGTGCGCACGCTGTGGGGCGAGATGGCCTGGCAGCTCGGCGGCAAGAAAGCCTTCAAGCGCGTTCAGGCCGACGACGAGAAGGCGACCAGCCCCGGCGACGTGCTGCGCGAGCTGTTCAAGGAGTGCGGCCCGTGCCTGATCCTCATCGACGAGTGGGTCGCCTACGCCCGCCAGCTTCACGACCAGAGCGACCTTCCGGCGGGCGGCTTCGAGACGCAATTCACCTTCGCCCAGGTGCTGACAGAATCCGCCAAGCTGGTGAAGAACTGTTTGCTTGTCATCAGCCTTCCGGCGTCGGATACGGCGGGCTCGCCTCACACTCAGGCGGATGACGTGGAAGTGGGCGGGCAGCGCGGTCGCGAAGCTCTTGACCGGCTCCGCAACGTTGTCGGGCGCGTCGAATCCTCATGGCGTCCGGCGAGTGCAGAGGAAGGATTCGAGATCGTGCGCCGTCGGCTATTCGAACCATTGACCGATCCGGCACAGTACAAGGACCGCGACGTTGTGGCGCGCACCTTCGCGGATTTCTATCGCACCCAGCATCAGGAGTTCCCGCCCGAGTGCCGCGACGCTGACTACGAAAAACGGCTCAAGGGCGCTTACCCGATCCACCCGGAAATCTTCGACCGCCTATACGGCGACTGGTCGACTCTGGTGAAGTTCCAGCGGACGCGCGGCGTCCTGCGCCTGATGGCCGCCGTCATTCACAGCCTCTGGGAAAAGGGCGACCGCAACCCGCTCATCCTGCCGGCGAACATTTCAATCGACGACCCACGCGTGCAATTCGAGCTGACCCGATACCTCTCGGACAACTGGGTCCCGGTCATCGAGAAGGACGTGGACGGCCCCGAGTTCGCTGCCGTTGCCGGCTCGACGGGGAGGTGCCGATCTCGGCAAATTCGCCGCCTGCCGGCGTGTGGCGCGCACGATCTGCGGGCTCCGCAGCAGCGACAGCCGCGCACCGCCGGGCTCGAGATCGCCGCGTGAAGCTCGGCTGTGTAATGCCTGGAGAATCGCCCGCCGTCTTCGGCGACGCGCTCCGGCGCCTTGCCGGCGCTGCCACCTATCTCTACCAGGACGGCCCGCGCTACTGGTACTCAACGCAGCCAACCGTCACCAAGCTTGCGGAGGACCGCGCCGAGCAACTCAAGCGCGATCCCGACAAGGTGGTGGCGGAACTGGATCACCGCTTGCGCGCCGATCTGCGCAAGACCGGCGACTTCAGCCGCATCCATCCGCTGCCGCAGTCCGGGCAGGACGTGCCTGACGACATGGACGCGCGACTCGTCGTCCTAGGGGTCGACCATCCCTACAACAAGGGGGCGGGAAACGCCGCCGAAGTCGCTGCAAAGGCCATCTTCGAATCCCGCGGCAACACGCCGCGCCTGTTCCGCAACACGCTCGTCTTCCTCGCAGTTGATCAGACGCGCCTGCAGGACCTGGACGAAGCCGTGCGCCGGTATCTCGCCTGGGACTCGATCCTCGCTGAAAAGGAAAAGCTGGACCTCTCCCCGCACCAGGTGAAGCAAGCCGAGACGCAGAAGGCGTCCGCGGACGGCGCGGTCACGGCTCGCCTGCCGGAAGCCTACCAATGGCTCCTGGTACCCGTGCAAGGCACGCCGCAAGCCGCCGCAGAGTGGCAGGCCTTCCGCCTCTCCGGACAGGACGCGCTGGCGGTCCGTGTGAGCAAGAAGCTCCGCACCGACGAACTACTCGTGACCTCGCTCGCCGGCACGCGGCTTCGGATGGAGCTGGACCGCGTACCGCTGTGGCGCGGCGATCACGTCGCGATCAAGCAACTCGTTGAAGACTTCGCGCGCTACCTCTACCTGCCGCGCATCAAGGAACCGGGCGTTCTGGTGGACGCCATGCGCGATGGCCTGGGGCTCTTGACGTGGTCGCAGGATTCCTTCGCCTATGCCGACAGCTTCGATGAAGCCGCCGGGCGCTATCGTGGACTGCGCTGCGGTCAGCACGTTCCAATCACCGAAACCGATGCCAGCCTGCTCGTGCGTCCCGAGATCGCGCGCAAGCAACAAGACGCCGAGACGCAGGCGACGACAGGGGCCACCGGCGCCACTGCCGGAGGTGCGGGAACGACAGGAACGCGCGGGAATGGTGAAGCAGCGCCCACGCCAACCGGCACCGGCGCAGCAACGCAGCCTGCCGCCGCACCGAGGCGCTTTCACGGTACCGTCGCCCTCGATCCAACCCGCGTCGGCCGCGATGCCAGCCGCATCGCCGACGAGGTCGTCGCCCACCTGGCGGGCCTCATGGGCTCGACCGTGAGGGTGACGCTGGAGATCGAAGCCGAGATCCCCTCCGGCGCGCCCGAGAACGTCGTGCGCACCGTCACCGAAAACAGCCGAACGCTGAAGTTCACGAGCCACGGCTTCGAGAAGGAGTAGCGCGGAATCGCATCGAACCCGATCGCCGATGCGCACAAGCCGATCACGCACTGACCTGCGCTCGAGGCCCCGGCGGCACGGCGACGCAAAGGAAACGTACACACTTTCGCAGTTTTGGATTTTTTCGCTCAGAATATCGAGATGATAGAATTAGACTAATAGCACTTAAAATCCTGTGGGGGGTTTCCCCCGTGCGGGGTCGATCCCCGTCCCCGGCACTCACAATCACCTACGCGGCAACCGCGCGTCGCGTCTACCGCTCAGCGGCCGCGTGTTCCGGTCGTACCTTACAACGCCGGCGTCGGCACACGCAGCACGATACGCTTTGGATCCCCGAGGTTGCCAGCGGTGTCTCGCACGCGGACCGTCAGCAGGGTGTCTCCCTCAGGCAACGCCAACTCGGCCCCAATCGGTTCGGGAAATGCGAATTGCCGCATGCTGGGGGTCGGATTGACAAAACGCGGGATCCCCGGGGTGGGTTCCGTGATGGCGTTATCGGATGTGAGGACGACCAGGAAGCGGCAACCGAAGTCATTCAACGCATCGCTAATGCATTGCTCCGGGTCGCCGGTGCAATGGTTGGGCACGGCTCCATCGATCCCGGGGACCCCACCAGGAGTGACCGTCGGTGTCGGATTCGGTCCCACGGGCGCCGCGTCACAGACCAACGAGCTGCCGTTACCCAAGTCCCGGTCTGCTTGGATCTGCAAGTCCGGCCGGCCCGCCGGAGCCGAGTTGCTGGTCATGGTAGCGGGCGGCAGCCCGGACGGCCCAAGTCCCGCTTCGACGACGATGTAGAACCCCCGACCATTGGCATTGGGCGGGTTGGAGAATACCGGATCGCCGGCCGGCTCATCGGGCGCAGGCGTCGCCGTCGGCAACGGAACCCGATCCTGTCCCGCTAACCCGAAGTATGTAATCCGCGGACCGAGTGCCTGAGGAACCGTCGGCGTCGGCGTGGCACTGGCGGCAGTGCTTGGCGTGAACGTCGCAGCCACGGTCGGGCTGTTGGTCGGCGTCGGGTTGCTGGTCGGTGTCGTTGTCGCGGTTGGCGTCGCCGGCGGCGCTGGGCAGCCGTTCACCGCGCTATTGACGGCGGCGATGATCTCATCGACGGTGATCTGGCGGTCCAGGTTCACGTCGCCCTGCGGACAGATCGCAATGTCCGCCCCTCCCAGGGCAATGTTGGTGAGCGAGAGAATCTCGTTGACGGTCACGGCGCCATCGTTGTTGCAGTCGCCGACACAAGTCACAGCGGCCGCGCTGGCGCCGCCACCGGCAATGTCGCCACCGGCCCGAAGAGCCATCGCGCTGCCCTCGCAGCCTGCGCCAAGGGCCAGCGCACCCGCGAACGCAGCCAGCGCCCCGCGCCAGGTTTGCCAGCGCCGGCCACGACGGACGTCGCGCACGTCCAGCACGCCCCGGCGCCGCGGCATACACGACTCACCGCTCGTCTCGGCCATTTCCCTCATCGACTCCCGTGGTCCTTCCTGTACCTGAAGAGGCTGGCTCGCGGAAGGCCTTTTCGAAGGAATCCGCGGCACTCGCGCTGGGCGCGTTTCTGTTTTATGCAGGATCTCTCGCGGAAAGGAGAGCGAATGGCTAACGCTGAACGCCTAAGTCCGTCACACGTCCGCAACCTGCGCGACGTGCGAACATGGGATTCGACGGCGGATGTCGTCGTGGTCGGATTCGGATGTGCCGGTGCCTGCGCCGCGACCGAAGCGGCGGAAGCGGGCGCGGACACGCTGGTGGTCGAACGGGCCAGCGGCGGGGGAGGCACGTCGGCAAACGCCGGCGGCCTGCTGTATATGGGCGGCGGCACACCGGTGCAGCGCGCGTGCGGTTTCGACGACACGCCGGAGGAAATGTTCAAGTTCCTCATGGCGGCATGCGGCCCGGATCCCGACGAGGCAAAGATCAGGATGTATTGCGACGAGAGCGTATCGCATTTCCATTGGCTGGTAGCACGAGGCGTCCCCTTCAAGCAGAGCTTCTATCCGGAACCCTGGGAGCCGCCCACGGACGACTGTCTGACGTACTCCGGCGGCGAGAACGGCTACCCGTTCGACCGCATCGCCCAGCCGGCGCCGCGGGCGCACAAGCCGCGGTGTGTCGGGTCGGCGGGCGGCCTCTTGATGCAGAAGCTCACGGCAGCCGCGGCGCGCGGCGGTGCGCACATCGAGTGCGACGCGCGCTGCGAAACCCTCGTCGTCGACGACGATCGTCGCGTCGCCGGTGTAGTCGTCTGGCAGGATCGGCGCGAGCGCCTGGTGCGCGCGCGCCGCGGGGTCATCTTGACGGCGGGCGGTTTCGTCAACAATCCCGAGATGGTGCAACGCCACGTCCCCCTGCTCGCGCGCTGTGCGGTCAAGACCGGCACCGAAACCGACGACGGCCGCGCCATCCGCATGGCGATGGGCGCCGGCGCGGATGTCATTCGCATGCATGCCGCCGAGGTCGCGTACCCACTCGCCCCGCATCGTCTCATGCGCGGCATTCTGGTCAACGGTCACGGCCAGCGCTTCATCAACGAGGATACCTACTTCGGCCGACTGGCACAGGAGGGCCTGTTCCGCCAGAACGGCGAGATGTTCCTCATCGTCGACACGGAGATCTACGAGCCGACCTCGTTCGGCATGCAAGCCGCCTTCGTCGAGGAGAACATCGCCGACCTCGAACGCGCCACCGGTCTCCCGCCGCAATCGTTGCAAGCCGCCATCGCATATTACAATCGCTTTGCGGCACGGGGAGAGGATCCCTTGTTCCACAAGACCGCGACGTTACTGCGGCCACTGTCGACGCCGCCGTACGCCGCGTTCGACTGCCGCCTGAGCACGCAGGACGTCTCGGTCAATGCCACGTTCAGCGGCTTCACGCTCGGCGGCCTGCATACCCTCCCGACCGGCGAGGTGCTGGACGCGGATGATCGGATTATCCCCGGCCTCTACGCCGCCGGCCGCACCACATCGGGCGTGGCCGCCGGCGGCTACTGCAGCGGCCTCTCGCTTGGGGATGGCACCTTCTTTGGCCGCAAAGCCGGGCGTAGCGCCGCGCTGCGGACGCCGTAGCCCGGCGTAACCGCCCCATTCCGTCAGCGCACGCCCCAACGCGCCCGAGAACCATCCGCTGTGGCGCCCGCCTTTCGGGGGGATCGTTCGTCCGAAGAGACGAGAACGTACCAGCAGGACCGTACGAAAATGTCGGCAATTTGTCACGGATAGACCGTTGCCGGTTGATCGCACGCATCGATGCGGATGGCATGCGGCTTGCGAGCCGACACTCCTTGGGTTGGCTTATGGCGGACAGAAACGGGCATCTGGCGCTGTTGCGGTTCCTGGTACGAGCCGGCGTGGTTGCCGACGACATGGTGCCGATTGCCGAAGCGCAGATCCCGAATCTCCTGAACGGCAAGACGCTGATCGATTTCCTCCGCGACAAGGGCGCCGTCGAGGAGGAGGAATTAGCCAGGACCCTCGCCAGCAAGCTGCACCTGCCGTTTGTCGACCTGCCAACCGTGGCCTTGGACTCCGCGATGAACGCCGCGCTCAAAGAGGAGCTGGCCTCGCGATACAAGGTCGTGCCCACGGGCTTCGACGGGCAGACCATAAGCATCGCGATGGCGAATCCCCTCGACCACGCCGCTATTCGTGCCATCGAATTCGCGAGCGGCAGGCGCGTGCAGATCGGCGTGGCGACCCAGACGGCGGTACGCGATGCGATCGATCATCTGTATCATCTGGAAGAAACACTCGACACCTACCTGAAGGGAGTTTCCGGAGACGGCGACGCGCCGATCACCGAACTGCACGAGGGCGCGCCGACGGACATCCGCGGCATCGAGCGGGACAGCGGCACTGCCCCCGTCGTCAAGTTGTTCAATTCGATCTTGCGCGAGGCGCTCCATGCCGGCGCCAGCGACATCCACATCGAAACCACAAACTCGGGGCTGCGCGTCCGCAACCGCGTCGACGGATTGCTCGAAGAGTTCCTGCGGTTGCCGAAATGGGTACAGGACCCGCTGATCGCACGATGCAAGGTGCTCGCCAAACTCGACATCACGGAGCGCCGCGTTCCGCAGGATGGGCGTATCAAGATCCGCCACGGCGACTCCATCGTCGATTTGCGCGTATCGAGTCTGCCGACGCAATACGGCGAGAAGGTCACGATGCGGGTGCTCGACCCTGGCACGGCGCCCGGCAACCTGGAAAAGCTCCGTTTTGCGGAGCGTGAACTTGCCTGGATTCGCCATGCGATAACCCGGCCTGAAGGGCTCATCCTCGTCACCGGCCCCACCGGAAGCGGCAAGACCACCACGCTCTACGGGATGATCGCCGAGGTTGTTTCTCCCGAACGCAACATCGTCACCATCGAGAACCCGATCGAGTACCAAATCGAGGGGGTCAATCAGGTCGAAATCAACGACAAGCAGGGGCTCACTTTTGCCGGCACGCTGCGCTCGATCCTCCGGCAGGATCCGGACGTCATACTGGTCGGGGAAATCCGCGACACGGAGACCGCGGAGATCGCGTTGCGCGCCGCGCAAACCGGACATCTCGTACTCAGCACCCTGCACACCAACGATGCGGTGGCCACCATTGCGCGGCTGCTCGATCTAGGAATCGAGCCATATATGTTGGCGTCGGCGCTCAATCTGGTCATCGCCCAGCGGCTGGTCCGCCGGGTGTGCGCGTCCTGTGCCGCCCCGTACGAACCGGACGTGGCGGCGCTCCGTCGACTGGAGATCGAGGCCGGGAACCATTTCTTCCGCCGCGGCCATGGTTGCAAGCAATGCCGGGGCTCGGGCTTCGCCGGACGAATCGGCATTTTCGAGGTCCTGCCCGTCACCCCTCGTATGGCACGGTTCATCGAAAGACGCGCTCCGGAAAGCGCCATCCGCGCACAAGCACGCGCCGACGGCACCACCTTCTTATCCGTCAACGCCGCGCAACGCGTGTGTGCCGGCGCGACGACCGTGGACGAGGCCCTTCGCATCGTGGATGTCGGCACGCAGCAACCTCACTGTCCGTCGTGCGACCACGCGGTCGAGGATACGTTTACGGTCTGCCCCCATTGCGCCGCCGTGTTACGCCGCAACTGCGCGAACTGCGGCCTACAACTGAACGACGATTGGCAGGTCTGTCCACACTGCGCCGCGGCGGCGGTACAGCAACGCCCATCTCCTCCCGGCTCCACCCTTACCCCAGCCCTAGGCCCTCAGCCCAGCGCGCACACCTTTGCATCGAGGCCGCCGTCGGCCGCTGCGCTGGCGGCCTCCACCACACGTCAATTCCGGGCACTGGTCGTCGACGATCACGCGGACATGCGCCGCTTGATTTCCCTGGCGTTGGAGCATAGCGGCCTGCCCATCCTGATCAGCACCGCGGAAAATGGGGCGGAGGCACTCGAACGCGCCGGTCAGGATCCGCCCGACCTGGTGCTGCTCGACCTGATGATGCCCGGCATGGATGGCTTCGAGGTCTGTCAGCAATTGCGCGGCAACGTCCGTACCGCCTTCGTTCCCATCTTGATGCTCACAGCGCGCAACGATGCGGCCAGCCGCGCACGCGGCTTCCTCGTCGGCACCGACGACTACGTCAGCAAACCGTTCGCACGCGCCGAGTTGGTGGCACGCGTGCGCCGGCTCATCGAACGGACCTACGGAACCGTCCTGGCCATGGAATCGGGCACCGACGCCACATTGGGCACCGCAGCGGAGCCCGCGGCGCGCACGCTGGGCGTCTCATTGCAGTAGGCCCGATCCGGCTGACGACCGCGCGCCCGCCAGGCTAGCGGACCTCGACCATCTCGGCCATCAGGGTCAACGGTGTTCCAGCAGCGAATGGCGGAAGCAGTTGGCGCAAAGCGTCTTGCCATGCGGGGGGGAGGTCCAGCGCGGCATGGCCTGAGAGCAACCCCCCGACCCGATCGAGAAGACCTTGCGCCTGCGGGTAGTACGTGAGCTCGACCTCCTGACTCGCCTCGATTCCCGCCGCCGCCTTAGCGGCTTGGATGGCGACCTGGAATCCGCCCAGTTCGTCGGCCAGTCCGTTCTCCCTGGCCTGCGCGCCCGTCCACACCCGCCCGCGACCGATTTCGTCGACGCGCTCGGCGCTCAACTGGCGTCCCGTCGCCACCCGTGTGACAAACACGCGATAAATGTGGTCGAGTTCGGCGAGCAGTTTCTGCCGGCCGGCCGCCGTCAAAGGCTCGGTCATCGCTTCGAGATCGGCGAATTGTCCACGGGTGATGGTCTGCGTGTTGACGCCGAGGCGGGCCAACAGTCCGCGCACGTTGGGCCGCGCCGTTAGGACACCGATCGACCCGGTCAATGTTGCCGGCTGGGCGACGATCCGGTTAGCGCCGGCGGCGATGTAATACCCCCCCGAGCCGGCCACATCCGACATCGAGACGATGAGCGGTTTCTTGGCGCGGGCCTGTTGCGTGGCACGCCAAATCACGTCCGACGCCAACGCCGAACCGCCCGGACTGTCGATACGCAGGACGATGGCGCGCGCGTCGGCATCGTCGGCCGCCTCCGCGAGCGCCTGTGACAGCGTGTCGGCGCCGACGGTCTCCCCTTGGACACTGGTCCCCCCCTCGCCCATCACGATCGTTCCCGCCGCGTAGACGACGGCGATCCTGGGCCCCTGCCCCAGACCCAGGCTTCGCGGAGTCACCTGGACGTAGTCGCGCATGGGAACCAGCGGCGTAGTCTGATTGCCCAGCTCGTCGTGAATATCGTCAAGGTGTTTGGTGCCGTCGCTCAACCGTAGCGTCTCCAACTCCGCCGGCGAGACGGGCGCCTGATCGATCAGCGCGACGATTCTCTCGGGTGCCAACCCGCGACCGCGCGCCAGACCGTCGACAAACTGTGCGTTAAGGCTGTCGAGCAGTGCGTTCGCCATTTCGCGATGGGCCGCGGTCATCTCTTTGCCGGCAAGCGCGTCGCCGGCAGTCTTGTATTCGCCGATCTTCTCGACGTTCATCTGGATATCGACCTTGTCCCAGAGGCCGCCCAGGAACACGAACTGCGATGCCAGTCCGGTCAAGGGGGTGGTGACATCCGGGGACAGGTAGATCCGGTCGGCGGCCGTGGCCAGGTAGTATTCCATGTTGCCGCCAGCTTCCGGCTGCAGCAGGGCCAGTAACGGCTTCCCGGATTGTTTGAACTCCAGGAGCGCATCGCGGACGTCCTGCGTCTTGGCCCAGCCGATCTCCAACGCGGAGATCCTCACAATAACACCCTTCAGCCGTTGATCGACCCGAGCCTCGCGGATGATGCCCAACAGATCGATCAAGGTCCGCGTCCGCCGGCGCAGCAGCCGGCCGACCAGGTCCTGTGGCGGCCCCTCCGCATAGCTGCCGCCGATCTCCAAGACGAGATAGCTGTTGGCGGGAATGGCCGGCCCGCGTAAGGCCCGGCGCGTGATCAGCACTGCCCCGACCACCAGGATAGCCACAATCAGAAGGTACCGTCTGCGTCTGCGCATGCCCGTCTCCACTGCCGCGATGTCTCGCCGGTTCTCTACCCCACGCTCGCTCGGCTGCCAAGCAGTCGCCGTCCGTGCGCCTCTGCACGGACGCCGGTGCCGCCCCCGTCCCGCGACGCCGACTGTGCTTGCGGTCCGCGGCGCACTCTCGTAGCTTCGGCTCGACAGAGCGCCGCTGCCATGACCGCGTTGCTGACCAGCCTGCTGCAATCCACGGTAACGATGGCCGTTCCACTACTCCTGGCGGCGCTGGGCGAATTGTTGGCGGAGCGGGCGGGCATCATCAACATCGGGCTCGAAGGCATGTTGCTGACGGCAGCGTTTGCCGCGATGGCGGTCACCTACGCGACAACGTTTCCGCTGTTCGGTCTCGCCGCCGCCTGGGGCAGCGGTGTGGCGCTCGCGCTGCTATTCGCCTACGCCGTCATTGTGCGCCGCGCCAATCAGATCGTCGTCGGCACCGCGCTGAATTTACTCGCGCTGGGCATTACCGGCGTGGCGTATCGGGCCGTGTTCGGTGTCACCGGAGCCACGCTGACGGTGCGCGGGTTTACGTCGTTGCCCCTGCCGGTCCTATCGTCGCTACCGATCCTGGGGCCCGCCATGTTTTCCCAGACGGTGCTGGGCTATCTCGCGTTCGTGCTCGCACCGATAATCTGGTTCGCCCTTCATCGAACCATTCCCGGTTTGCGGTTGCGCATGGTCGGCGAGAATCCCGCCGCCGCGGCGGCGCAGGGGGTCCGTGTACGGCGCACCCAGTTGCTGGCACTGCTCGGATGCGGGCTCCTGGCCGCGACCGCGGGCGCCTATCTGACCGTTGCATATGCCCATACGTTCATCGAGGGCATGTCGGCGGGGCGTGGCTTCATTGCGCTGGCGATCGTCATCTTCGGTCGCTGGTCGGCGTGGGGTATCGTCGGCGCGGCGCTCCTTTTCGGCCTTGCCACGGCACTGCAGTTCTACGTCCAGGCACTCGGCTTGCCGATCCCGTATCAGTTTCCACTGATGTTGCCGTACGTCTTGACCATGGTCATCCTCGCGGGCAACGCCGGCGCCAGCCACGCCCCGGCCGCGTTGGGGACGGCGCCCGACGGCGAATGAGCCGCCGCTCGGGTGCACGAGCGGCGCGGGCCAGAGGCGTTACGGCCGGTCGGCGTGCGGCTCGTCGCGCACGAGCAACGAGTAGCCCACCAGGATCGCCATACCGACCGTGATGCAGGAGTCGGCGACGTTGAAGGTGGGCCAATGATACCCGCGCCAGTAGACGTCGAGGAAATCCGTCACCTCCCCCGACATCATCCGATCGATCAAATTTCCGAGGGCACCGCCCAGGATCGAGCCCAGGGCGACGAGCAGCCACCACTGGCCCGGCCGCACGCGGCGCACGAACATCAACAGCACAACGACGGCCACGCACGACGCCGCCACGAAGAACGGCAGGCGCCATGCGCGCGCGCCCTGATTCAGCAAGCCAAAGGCGCCGCCGGCGTTGCGCGCGTACGTGATCTGGAAAAAGGAGTCGATGACGCTCACGGATTCGTACAACGCGAAGTGCTGGCGAATATACCACTTACTGAGCTGGTCGACGATCACGGCGACCCCGGCGAGGCTGAGGACCACCGCATATTTTCTCATACACCCAGACCTTTCATGACGCCCGCACAGCGCCCGCAAAGCCCTGGATGCACGCGATCGTGGCCGACCGCTTCGCTGAAGTTCCAGCAGCGCTCGCATTTGCCCCCCAGCGCCCGCTCCACCCGCACGTTTAGTTCCGCGAGCAGCGGACTGACCGTGTCCGCGGGCAGGTCGTCGACCAGTTGCACCTGCGAGACGATGAACAGCGCCGGCAACTCCCGCGCCTCCCGTTCGAGGAGGACACGCAGGCCGTTGCGTGCGCACAAACGTACACGCGCATCGAGCGAATGGCCGATCGCTCCCGACTGCCGCGCCTCTTCCAGTGCCTTGGTGACGGCGGCGCGCACGGCCAGCAGCCTGTCCCATTTCGCGGCCAACGGTAGGTCCTGCCGCGTGGGCTCGGGCAATCCCGCCAGGAACACGCTCGGCGGCCGTCGATCGGCCGGCAAATGCGTCCAGATCTCCTCGGCGGTGAATGACAAGACCGGCGCCATCAGCCGCGTCAAAACGGCGACAATTTCCCGCAGCGCCGTCTGCGCGGATCGGCGTTCCGGCGCGGCCGCGGCCGAGCAATACAGTCGATCTTTGACGACATCCAGGTACAGGGCGCTCAGATCGACGGCGCAGAAATTGACCAGCTGCTGCACTACGAGATGGAAACTGAAAGCGTCGTACGCCTTGCGCACCCGGCTAATGAGTTCGGCGGTGCGATGCAGGATCCAGCGGTCCAGCTCGAGCAACGCGTCGTCCGATACCGCGTCGCGCTGGGCATCGAAGTCGAACAGGTTGCCGAGCAGAAAGCGACAGGTGTTGCGAATCTTCCGGTAGGCCTCCAACAACGGCGGGAGCAGCTTCTTCGAGAAACAGGTGTCGGCCGTGTAGTCCACGGAAGCGAACAACAAGCGCAGGATCTCCGCCCCATTGGCCTTGATGACCTCTTCCGGAGCGACGACATTACCGAGCGACTTCGACATCTTCTTCGCCGACTCGTCGAGGATCAATCCGTGCGTCAGTACATTGTGGTAGGGCGCCTGACCATGAACCGCGACCGCCGTAATCAATGACACCTGGAACCAGCCGCGGTGTTGGTCGACCGCTTCCACGTACAAGTCCGCCGGCCAGGTCAGCTGCGGGCGCTGCCGCAGGACCGCTTCGTGCGAACAGCCCGCATCGAACCACACATCGAGGATGGTGTTGTCCTTGTCGAACGCCGCGCCGCCGCAGGCGCAGCGGAATCCTGGCGGCAGCAGCTCTTCGCTCGAACGCTCATACCATGCGTCCGATCCCTGCGCCGCGAAGACGCCCTCGACGTGGCGAATGACCTCCGGCGTATACGCCACCGTCCGACACTCCCGGCAGTGGAAGGCCGGGATGGGGACGCCCCAGGCGCGCTGGCGGGAGAGGCACCAATCGGGGCGGGTGGCCATCATGTTATAGATGCGATCGTGCCCCCATGGGGGGAGCCAGGAGACGCGATCGATCTCGTTCAGCGCTTTGCCGCGCAGATCGGCTTGGTCCACCCGCAGGAACCACTGCTCGGTGGCGCGGAAGATCAACGGGCTCTTGCACCGCCAGCAATGCGGGTAGGAATGCCGCAGCGGCTCGACCCGCACCAGCGCGCCTTGCGTCCGCAGTTCGTCGACGATGGCGTCGTTGGCTTCGAAGACCGGCCGGCCGGCATAGGCGCCGGCCTCCGCGGTGAAATGGCCGGCCGCGTCGACCGGAGTGAGCACCGGCAGGCCGTACTTTTGTCCGACCGCGAAGTCTTCGTATCCGTGCCCCGGCGCCGTATGCACGCAGCCGGTGCCGACGTCGGCGGTCACGTGCGACTCGAAGACCAGCCGCGCCGCCCGCTCGAGGAACGGGTGGCGGAATACATCGCGCCCGTCGAGTGCGCCAAGGTTGACACGCAGACGCCGTCCGGTCTCCACACATCCGGTCGCCTTCGAGAAAGCGTCCGCGAGACGTGCCGCCACGATATAGTACGCGTCCTGCACGGCGACCGCGACGTACTCGAGGTGCGGGTTCAGGCACACCGCCAGATTTGCAGGCAGGGTCCACGGCGTCGTCGTCCAGATCACGGCCGCCAATTCTTGGTGATGTTGCGCCAGGACCACGGCGTCTTCCGGATCCACGGCGATCGCCGCGGCCTCCTCGGCAGTCCCGGAGAATGCGAAGCGCACGTATATCGATGGAGACGTATGCTCGGAGTATTCGACCTCGGCTTCCGCCAATGCCGTAGCGCAAGCCGGACACCAGTGCACCGGCCGCAATCCGCGATAGACGAAGCCGCCTTCCACCAGCTGACGAAACACCGTGACGATCGCCGCCTCGTATGCCGGCGCCATCGTCAGGTACGGCTGTTCCCAGTCCCCGATGACCCCGAGGCGACGAAATTCCTCCCGCTGAACGCTGACGTATTTGTCGGCGTATGCCCGGCACCGGCGGCGGATCTCGAGTTGGCTCAACTGTCGCGCCTGCGCTCCCAGATCTTTGGTCACCTGGTGTTCGATGGGCATGCCGTGGCAATCCCACCCCGGAACGTACGGGGCCTGGAAGCCGCTCATCGACTTTGCCTTGACGATGATGTCCTTGACGATCTTGTTCAGCGCCGTGCCGAGATGCACGTGACCGTTCGCGTAGGGCGGACCGTCGTGCAGGACGTACTTGGGCTTGCCGGCATTGGCCTGCAAGAGCTGCCGGTACAGTCCGATGGCGTCCCAGTGCGCAACGATCGACGGTTCCCGCACCGGCAGGTTGCCCCGCATGGGGAAATCGGTCTTGGGTAGATTGAGCGTGTCCTTGTAATCCATCGCACCCCGGCGCATTTTCCGAGCCCGTTCTCATAGCAGCAGGCCCCGGGGCGTTCAAATTGACCTGCACGGGTCCGCTGCGGGCGCGGCAACGATGCCCGTCGCCCGCGGCCGAACAGGGGTTCGGCGAAACCCCTGTGATGATTACCGGTCCGCGTATACGACGAGTGTCGCGAAGAACGCACCCCAACGATAGGCGGGTGCGGGTAGCGATTGCCCGAGGCGGCCGAACGCGCTAGCGCAGGTCGCCTCGCTTCTTCGGATGTGGGTAGGGATGCCGCCACTTCACGGGAATACCCTTCTCGGCCGCAAACGCCCCGCGAATCTCGCCGGCGCGCGTCGCGTAGATATCCATGAGCGTGTCTTCGTACGCGTAGTCGTACGGATCCCCGAGGTTCAGCTCTTCCTCGCCTCCGCGTGCGAGGGGATGATCGGTGTACCACCGCACCGTCCGTTCCAGCGCCTGCTCTACCGAAACGATATCGCGATATCCCAATTGGCTCTTGATCTTGCTCGAATCCATCACCCGGTGAAACGGATACAACAACTGTGTCGGGGTGGCGCGGAAACCCTGCGGCAAGAGACTGAAGGGCACATCGACGAGTTCGAACTCGTGCCCCAGAAGCTGCGACAGCAGCCCGATCCACTGGCGATTGGAGAGCAACCCATCGTCGCAGATGTTATAAATCTGGCCCGCCGAAAGATCGGGATGGTCGTGCGCCAGCATGATGGCGTGCACGAGATTACGCGAGAAGCCGCGTGACAACAGCGTTGCGCCGGCGCCGGGGACGATCAACCGGCGTCGGCCGTCCCGCACCCGGCGAATGATCGCCCATTCCGGTGGACCCAGGTGGAGCGGCCCGTAGACGATCGGGTAGCGCAGGTGCGTGGCGTTGAAATGGCCCGCGCGATGCGCCTCCATGACGAAGTCTTCGGAGTCGCGGACCTGGCGCGAGAACGAATCCACACCGGGCAACCTGGCAAGCGGGTTGTCCTCACGGACGAACAGGGGCGAGTCTTCCATGCGGTCCCACGGATTCTCGGCGGTAATCGGCATCCATCCCTTGTAGACCGCCATCGCGCCGCCGATGGAAATCATGCGCGGCGTCCGCCCGAGCAGCGTTTCGGCCACAAATCGGAGCCGCCCGTACACCCCGACGACCAGGTCATAGCTCTGCCCTTCCAGCGCGGGCTGCAGATCCTCGCGCCAGTGCGGGTCGGCGTGTATGTGCGTGACGCGCGGCGGCAGATCGGCTTCGTGCACACCGCGATGCAGCACCGTCACGTCGTAATCGCGCCGCAGCAACTCCTCGACAATGATGGTTCCGGTAACCCCCACTCCGCCAACAACGAGCGCTCTCACCATACACCTCCGTCAACGAACGAATAGATCACGCCGACCATGTCCGTCGCAAGCCGCGGCCGGGCGAGCACACGTCGCGCGCAAGGACTCGCAAGGTCATGGCCGCACCCCGGTATGCCTTGCGGGTACGGGGGCCTCGGCCATGCGCGCGGCGCTCAGCCGCAGTCCGGCGAGCAGGGCGTTGCGCAGTTCGCGTGGATCGATGATTTCGTCATAACTCAGGCTGTCCGCCGTCTTCCACGCCGCCGCCCGTTCCGCAGCGTCCGCTTGTGCTTGCGCCTCCGTGCTCAGCTTGGCGGCGGCGCCGCCACCGGTCGCCGGCATGGCGCCAAGCGCCACCGTCGGAAACGCCAGCGAGATCGTTTGGCCGTCGAACGGGTTCATCGCCATCATCGAACTGCCGAAGCCAAACGCTTTGCGCAAGGTGACGTGCAGCTTGGGCGATCGTAGCCGCGCCTGAGCCGCGTACATGCGGGCGGCGCTGCGCAGCGTGCCGGCGCGCTCCGCCTTCGTCCCCGCCATGATTCCCGGGTTGTCGGCGAGAAAGACGACGGGAAAGTGGAACGCGTCGGCAACCTCGAGGAAGTGGGACGCCTTGTCGGCGGCTTCGCTGGTGATGGCACCGCCCTGCACCTGTGGTTGGTTGGCGACGATGGCAACCGCCTGGCCACCGAGACGGGCGAAGGCGGTGACGATGGGCGTGCCGTAGAGCGGCTGCACGTCGAACAGCGCGCCGTGGTCGACCACCAATTCGAGCACGGGTCGGATGTCGTACGGCCGGCTGAGTCGCCGCGGAATGAGGTCGAGAATCGCGTCGAGCCGGCGTTCGCCGTCGGTCGCCGCCAGCGTCGGCGGTCGCTGCCATGCATTCTGCGGGAAGTACGACAAGTACCGGCGTACTGCGGCGAAGCCCTCGGTTTCGCTTTCGGCCAAATTGTGGGCAACGCCGCTTTCGGCCGTATGCATCAGGGCGCCGCCCAACTCCTCCTTCGAGACCTTTTCGCCAATTGCCGCTTCCACGAGGGGCGGACCCGCGGAGAACATCGCGGAACCCCGCACCATGACCACAAAGTCCATCAGCAGGGCGGTGAGCACACCATGTCCGGCTGAGGCGCCAAGGACAATGGAAACGGTCGGCACCTTTCCGGACAGGCGCGCCAAGAGCTCCAAGTCGTTGGGGGCGTGGACATAGCGCTCCAGGGAGTTGGTCATGCGCTCACCCGCACCTTCGAGCAGCATGATCAACGGGATCCGTTCCTGCAGCGCCAGTTCGGCCAGGCGGACGCGCTTGGCATGGGTGCCGATTCCGATCGAGCCGCCCTGCACCGTAAAGTCCTCCGATCCCACCAGTACCGGCCGTCCTTCGATAGCGGCGCTGCCGGCAATCAGTGCGTCCGCGGGTGCTGGCGGCCGGCCGCCGTACGACAGCGCCCCCACGAGGGTACCGATTTCGCGAAAGCTGCCCGGATCGCAGAGCCGTGCGATGCGCTCGCGCGCATCGAAGCGGCCCCCGGTACCCTGCTTCGCGAGCTTGTCGGGGCCGCCCATCGCCCGCGCCGTCTGCAGGCGCGCCTCCAACTCCGCGAGCAGATCGCTCCAGCCATGGGCGGGTTGCGGTTGCGTGGTCATTCGCCTCTCCTATCCTAGTACGGTGACGATGTCTCGCCGTGTCTCGCTATGCCGCGGCGGCGTCGGCGACGGCCTGCCGCGGCAAGCGCACGCGAAAGCACGTCCCTTTTCCGACGACGCTGTCGACCTCGATGCTGCCACCAAGGGAATCGACGATGCGCCGCACGATGTACAGACCCAAGCCGACTCCCCCATGGCGACGCGTGGACGAACTATCCCCCTGGCGAAAGGGCTCAAAGATGACCGGCAGCACCTCCGGGGCGATGCCGACACCGGTATCGCTGACGCGGAACTCGACGGCGTCAGTGCGGGTCGCGACAGCGATCGACACGCTGCCGCGATCGGTGAACTTCACCGCATTGCCGATCAGGTTCTTGAGCAACACCTTGAGCTTCACCGGATCGGTCCTCATCCGCGGAAGCCGCGGCTCGACCTGCCATGTCACATCCAGGTTCGGGTTCGTGAGCCACTCGCGCACGTCCGCCTCAATTTCCTGCACCAACTCGGAGATGTCGACCTCGTGCAGGTCCGGAGGCGTCTGTCGCCCCTCGAAGCGGCTGACGTCGAGCGTGGCATTGATCAGCTCGAGCAGTTGCTGGCCGCTGCGCTCGATACGCTCGATAGTGTCGGCCTGCTCTTTGTTGAGCTCGCCAAACGCACCCTCGAGCACCAGATCGCTGTAACCGAGAATGATGTTGAGTGGAGTGCGCAACTCATGGGACATGGTCGCCACGAATTCCGATTTCAGCCGATTCGCCTGCTGTAGTTCCTCCACCAAGCGGGCGTTTTCGAGCGTCATCGAGGCCAGGTGCGCAATGCCGCGTAGAATGCGTTCCTGATGCGAGGCGAATCGATGCGCGCGCGTCCGGTAGCCAGCCACCAGCAGACCGATCACGTCGCGGTTGCGCCGCAGCGCCACACACAGCAGCGAGGTCACTCCGAATTGCCGGTTAAACGCCGGCCACGGCGTGTGCGTCAGGGTTTCGAGATGAACCAGACCGTTGCGTTCGACCCGGGCGAGCATCTCGCTCACCTCCGCACGCGGCATCTTGACCACCCGTATCCCTTCCCACTCTTCGACTGGCATGCCGTATGTGGCGACGGGGGTATACGCGTCTTCCTGCGCCTGGAGCAGCGACAGGGAGCTGAATTCGCACTGCAGTTGGCGGGCAGTGATCTCGCACAGGGCGTCAAGCACGGTGGCGGTGCCGAGCGTGGCGAGCAGCCCCTGCCCGGCAGCGGCCAACGCCGCGGACACCTGCGCTTCCTCTTGCTGCTGGCGATACACGTCGCCGACATCGATGGCGACCGCGAGTTCCTGTGCGATGCCGTTGCAGAGGTCGAGTTCGCGGGGCGCGAACGGCAGGCCACCGCGGCGGGCCGCCACGAGGCATCCGAGCTGGCGGCAATGCACCCGCAGCGGTGCGGCGAGCAGCGCCGTAATCCCAAACTGCGCCGCAAGCTCGGCGAGCATCGTCCCCGCCTGGCTGAAGTCGTTCATGGCCACCGGTCGGTCATTGGCCACCCGCGGGGCAAACACCGTGTCGGCGGAAAACTCCAGGGCCTCGGCGCCATGCTGCAGCTCGAGGGGAAGGCCGTAGTGCGACACCAGTCGAAAGACGCCACGTAGCGGATCGAGACGGAACGTCGCGACCACGTCGCAAGCGAAGGCCTGTGCCGTGCGCTCCTGCACGCGTGCGAGAATCGCGTCGAGGTCGAGGGTGCCCGCTACGGCACGCGCGACATCCAGCAGGACCGCCTTTTCCTCCTCCGTCCGTTGCCGCTCCGTCACATCGCGGGCGGCCCCGACGTACTGATGCACGCCGCGGATGAGCACTCGCGCTACCCGGATCTCCGCAGGGAAGCGGCTTCCGTCTTTGCGTCCGAGGAATCGTTCGAGGGTCGCCACACCTTGCGCGCCGAGATCCGCGCGCACCGCCGCGTTCCGTACCGGATCGGCGTCGATGAGTTCTCGTGGTATGGACATCTGGAGCAATTCGTCCCGACTCCACCCGAACGCTTCCTCGGCCCGCTGGTTCGCATCCAGAATCCGGCCGCCCGCATCGAAGACGACGATGGGATCGGCCGCCTGTGCCATGAATTGACGAAAGCGGTCTTCGCTCTCCCGCAGCGCGGCGAGCGCCTCGTCCGTCGCCGTCTCGGAGGCCACGTATGCCCGGTGCAGCAGCTTCACGGCCAGCAACAGCGCGCCGACGGCACAGCCGAAGCCCACCAGCCACGGCAAGGCGACGTCGTGCAATTCCGCGTCGACAGCGACCGCCGGCACATGGACACCGATCAACGCGTCAAGGGCTTCGCTATAGACGTATGCGGCCACCTGCCCCGCCCCCGATGGGGTGCGGGCTTGGCCCACCCAACCGTGTTTGGCGGCGAGCAACTGGCGCAAGGTCGTAGGTCCGCCGGTTTCGACGCCGCCGATAGCGATGTCTCCGACGTCGCTGCCAACGAGCTCCGGCCCCCCCACCGCGACCGACAAACGGCCAGCGGCACCGACCACCCACAAATAGCGCTGGCGATATCCACGCTCCGTCTTTTCCCAGATCCCCTCCAGCTCCCTTAGTCCATCCTGGCGCGTCGCCGGCGCACGCAGCTCCACGGCCTGCACCAGGAGGGCGGCCAACCGCAAACTGTCTTCGGAAACATCGTGGAGCACGAGGCGACGGCTCACCGCATAGGACCCGGAGGCGATACCGATCCCAACAACGACCGCCACTAATCCCAAAATCACCGCTACTCGCGTGAGTTCACGCGAGCGTGCCGGTGGCGTTGTTGTCACCCCCGTACCTAGGCCTCCGAAACTGGAGTCACCCCTGCCGGCCCCCTGGTTCACGCGTCCTCCCAAATGGCGAGAAAGTAACCCAACCACTCGACTTTGCAAGCAATAAGCGTGGGCCCCGTGCCGCCGCGTATGCCTGCCGGACGCGCCACGCACGTTGTTTCCGGAGGGGAAACTCTAGGCCGATTACGGGCGCTTTTCGACCATGATGGTCGTCTTCATGGTCAGCACCGGCAGGTCGTTCTGATTCCGCAACACGGCACGCAGTGTGACAATGCCAATCGTCTGACGGCTGCGCGACGCACGTCCGTCGATACATTCGCAGGAGTACCAGAGCCGGTCACCTGGACGAACCGGGTTGGGAAAACGCAATTCGTCCGTCCCCAGCACCGCGACGCTTTTGATGCGTTCGGGCAGTCGCTTCGCCAAGACCGACGAGATCGCGAACGAGTGACAGCCGGAGGCGGTTAAGCCACCGAAGATCGATGCTTGCGCCTGCGCTTCATCCGTGTGGGTCGGTTGTGGGTCCCACCGCGACGCGAACTCAACGATCTCGTCTTTGGTGATCGCGTAGGGACCGGCCCGCAGAGTTCTCCCCGCGGTCAGATCTTCGTAGTACAGGAAACCCATGTTGTTCGCATTGCCCTGTGCGCACGATGCGCCTCGTGCTCGCCCATCGCCTGCGCGTCGCCGCATCGAGATCCAGGCTCTCGGTGAGCCGGGGTTGGCGGTTGGCAACGGGAGGCGGAAACACCCACCAGGGGGTGGCGGGTCTCAGTGATTGCAAACCTGATCCTGATCGATCGTGAACCCGGCACCCGCATCGCGGAACTTGCCGCGGTCCTCGAGGAAGGTGATCAATTCGTCCGCCGTCATGTTCTCGGTCGCGCAAGCATAAAAGCGCGTCTCGGCGCCAAAGCGGTCGAGGATGTCGGCCCGCAGCGTCTCCCTTGTGTACGCCTTCCCCGATTGAATGATCATCTCGATGACTTCGTGACCGTGTATCGCCATGGCCATAGGTCCCTCTCCTCCCCGACAGACTCCCGCTCGGCTACGTCTGCAACCGCCTTCAAGATGTCTCCGGTTGTCGTGCCCGCAAAGCTAACATCGTCGGTGGAACGATGGCAAGCGGATGGCGGACGGCGCGGACGGGGGAGTTGGGCGTCCGCGGCTCGCTTTCCCTTCGCGGACGCCTGAGGTATTTTGCTGCTTGCGCGGGAGCGGGCCGCCGACCCGACCTGCACAAGGATCGGTCGTCAGATGATAGGTGCACACTGCCTCGTGTCCGCTGTCCCGGGGTCTCGATGTCGCGCGCACAGCGCGCGCACGGCGATCCAAAACCTCGTAATCCCCATATGCCTCTCGATCGCACTGCCGTTGTGGAGTCCTTCCGCCCACGCCGGCAGCGGTGTCCGGAACGACATGGTGCGCTTGGCACGCACCGCCGACGTGGTCGCCTTGGGGGTTTGCCTCGGAAGCCAAAGCGCCTGGAACTCGCAGCGCCGCGTCATCGAGACCACCATCCGTTTTCGACCGATACGAGCGTTCAAAGGGGAGGCTACGGCTCCCTTGACGATTAAAGTGCTTGGAGGACGGGTTGGCGCCGAAGGGATGGCCGCCTCGCAGAGCACCACCTTAGCCGTGGACGAGGAAGCCGTGCTGTTTCTCCGGCGCAGCCAGTTTGGCGCGTACTACATCGTCGCCGACGGACCCCGTGGCAAACTCACCGTGCAACGCGATCCGCACACCGGGCGGCGACTGATTCGCGGCACGCTATCCCTCGAAGACTTCGAGCGGTTGGTCACCTCGGGGGAGCAATGAAGCTGGCCGCCGTGGTGACGTTGTCGAGTATCTTGGTCGCCTCGTCAGCCGCGGCATACACGCTGCAAGTCTACGACGTAGGCGGTACGTACGTGCGGCTCCATTGGCCCGCGGGGAGGCTTCCTTTGCCGATGGAAATCAACAACCAGACCGGCCCCAACCTGCCGAACGTCATCGCCGGAAGTGACCCACTCGCGGCGGTCAGCCGGGCACTCAGCCATTGGCAGGGATTTTCGGCGTTCGGTTTCCAACAAGGGAGCACCTCCATTGCCTCGGCCGGGAAAGACTCCCATAACGTCATCACGTTCGCGGATACGCCCGAGAATCGGGCGGCCATTGAAATGAGCGGGCAACCGTTGGGGTTGACGCTCAACTACTTTGTGAACGGAGAGTTGACCGAATCCGATGTGATTTTCAACCCGACAGTCGTTTTCTCGACAGCGGTGAACACCGACGCCGAACTCTTGGAGCGGGGATTGCAGGACATCGAAACGGTCGCCACCCATGAACTTGGCCATGTCATCGGGCTGCATCATACCGGTGTCGAGTCCGCCACCATGTGGCCGTTGGCCTCGCTGCTCGGACGCACGCTTGACGCCGACGACAGAGCTGGGTCTCGCGCCCTCTACCCGTCCGGCTCGCCCGCGGGAACCATCAGCGGCACCGTGACGGTAGACGGTCATCCGGCCGTGGGCGCGCACGTTGTTACCCTCGGCGCCAGTGGCGCTGTTGTGGCCAGTGCGCTCACGCTGCCGGACGGCACCTATGCCGTTGAAGGATTACCGGCGGACACCTACAGGGTTTACGTCGAGCCGCTGGACGGCCCCCATGCGGCAATCCCCGACGCGGATGGCTGCATCCGCGTCGGCAATCTCGCCGGCGCCGGCGTGTACGACGACGTGGAATTGACGACCAACTTCCCGACCGAATTCTCCGGCGGTAACGATGCCCCCACGCAGTATCCGCTGACGTCGGGCAGCGTCGTACCGGTCAGCTTCGCACTGTCGTCTGGCGGCAGCGGCGTCAACCCGATCAGCATTGGACCTGCGACGGTCACGGACACATCGATTTCGCTTGAATGGTATACCACCGCACTGAGCATCCACCCGGGAACGGAGCAATGGGTGACCGTTGCCGGGCCGAACCTCGATCGGGTGGCAGCGACAGGGATCGACTTCGGCGACTCGAGCATTGCGGTTGACATGACCAGCTTGCTGCAATTCCAGGGCGAATGTGGCGTGCCCCCGGCGGCGATTGCCTTTCCATCCGTTGCTTTTCGGACAACCATCGCCGCGGGAGCCGCGGCCGGAGGACGGAGTCTCTTCTTTCGCGTCGGTTCCCAGCTCAGCGCGTTGACTGGCGGTGTCCGGGTACAAGCGGCGTCATCATCCTGCGGCGGCGACTGCAATGGCGATCGGACGGTGACGATCGATGAGATCCTGAGAATGGTGGCCATCGCGCTCGGCGATATAACCGGTGCCCCTTGCCCTGCTGGCGACCCAGGCCCCGACGGGCGGATCGGCGTGGACGAAATCCTCGTAGCGGTACGCAGTGCCGTGAACGGTTGCCCGTCGGCCGGTGCGCATCGCCAATAGGCGCCGGCGAGCGTGGGCAACGGAGCGCCACCTGATCCGGTCAGCGTGCGCCGCCGGCACACCAGAAATGCCGGGCGGTTGGCTCGATGCGCACCATGGGGTTACGGGCGAACTGGAGCGCCATGGTGCGGTACGGGGGATAGCGATGACGTAGCGTCGCAAGGACCGCGGCATACTCCTCGCGATCGTTCACCGGCGCGGCGATACCCCGCACCAGCAGATACGCCAATCGCGTCCAATCCTCGTGGTATTCGTCGATCACCAGCGCCACCCGATGGTTCTCCGCGATATTCCGTAATCGCTTGAGTTGATGCACCGTACGTTTGGGTTTGTCGTCGACCACGAAATACAGGCATTCGCGCACCAGGGCGTAACACACCGGGATGACATGCGGCGCACCACCGGCATCGGCGGTTGCAAGATGTGCCACCCGCTGCCGCTCCACAAATCGCCGTTCTTCCTCGCTGAGCGGCAGCACCCCGGCCATGACCACACTCCCACCTACACCGGCTCGTCCGGCGCCAGCTCGCCACGGAACGCTGCCGCGGCTTCTGCATACAGGCGATCCGCCAGGTTGTCGTACCGCGGGGAGAAGTGGAAATTTTCGAGCCGTTTGACGTTGGCCCAGCGGGCCAGCGTACCCGCCTGACGCGCGGTCAGGTGATAGCGCTTCAAGGCCTGGTCTCGATCCTCGTCGAGAAAGAGCGACTCGCAGAAAAAGACATCGGCATCGGCGGCCAGGGCGACGATCTTCTCGACGTTGGGCCTACTGAAGAGCGTATCGACGACATACGCCAGTTTCTGTCCTGGGGTCTCCACCACCAGATGGCGGCGTAATTGCTCCAGGGTGAACTCCGCACGCTGCTCCCGGCCGTTGGTCAACCACGTTGCCACGATGGACCTGTCGGCCGCCTCCCCCTTACGAATCGCGGCCTTCAATTCATTCAACCAGGGGCCCGCGGGAATGCCGAGGCGATCGAGTTCGTCCTTGCGAATATTCAGGTGCGTCTTCTCTTCGACCGCGAAGCCAAGGCACGGAATGCGGTGATCGAGGTGCACCGTACGCACCGCCAGGGCCGCATCCTCGTACAGTACGCCGGTGAACGGTCGATCGGCGATCGTCTCCGCGGCGAAGGCCTCGGCGGCACGCAGGCGTACGTGCTCGACGCGCTCCGGGAACACTTCGTGCACATCCAGGACAAACGGGTAGCCCTCGACCAGGTTCCACGTGTAGCCCGCCAGCTTGCCGCTCACGTTGCGAGCGATCCCCGGCGGTCCAAAAAGCGAGACATGAGCCTCACGTGCGAGGAACAGCCTGATTAAGCGGTCAAAGCCGATGAAATGATCGATGTGGGTGTGCGAGACGAAGACGTGGGACAGCTTCAGAATCTCGGCGGCGGGAAAGCGGTCCATACGCCCCAGATCGAATTGCAAGGCCGTGCCCTGCCAGCGCAACGCGACGTGCAAGCCCGGGTCGCCAAACGGCCCATTGATCAGCCGCGGAAGGAATGCCGATTTCACACCGGCATTGTACGGGAAGGGGAGCGCGCTGCAATCGCCGCGTGCTCACCGGGAAGGAGGAGCAGGCTGCGGCACGGTGGCCGTAGCGGATATCAGGCGCCGCGGCGGGTCCCCCTCAGCCATCGGGCTGGAGATCCTGCGGCTGCGCCTCGCGGCGCGCCGCGCCCGGCACGTTGGTCTCCACGAGATGCTGGACAAACTGGCGAACGGCTGACGGCTCGAGTCCGAGCAAGTCGCAGACGCTGGAGAAGGCGAACGGCCAGTCCCGCTGATCCTTGCACACCCAATGATAGGCATCGAGGAAGTCGCGGCGGCGGCGCCCGGAGCGAGTGTTGGCGTAGAGGGCGATGCAGTGCAACGCGTCATCGAGGATGGCCGCGACCAACTGCATCTCCGGTCGTCCATGGTGCGTGGCGGAGTCACCATACTGCGACGGCAGGACTGTGGTGGGTTCGCACAGGTTCATCACGCCGCGCACGGCCCGTTTGGTAGCGTCTTGCATGGCTACGTTGCCGAGTGTCGGCTATCGGCGGAACGGTCGCGGGCTCTCCCTACCGGTCAGGGCTGCTTTGTCGCAGGCACGCGCGGTAGGCCGCTTCGGCGCGAGCATCACTGCGATTGGCTTCGTCGGGTCCACAGGCGCGACCGGTGGCCGCACCGACGAATCCGCCGATTCCCGCTCCCTGGCCCGCCGCGGCGCCACCGCCGGCCATCGCACTACCGACCGCTCCCGCGGCCGCTGCCGCTGCCGGTAGCGCACCCGCGGCGCTTTGCTCCACGCCGGAATAGTGCGCTACGACGACCCCGGTCAGGAGAGCGGTCGCACACACCATAACGATGCCGATGGCAGCGAGCGTCCATGGATTCCAGAGCTGCCGATCCGCCATCCGCCCTTCCGTCACCGACGCCATCCTCTCTTGAAGACTCTCCTCGGCGAGATGCGTGGCAACTCCCGTGCCACTCGCTGCCACCGTACGGCAATACAACCTTGCCGCGGTTACCGAGCAGCGCGTTTGTAAATTCTACATCGCCGATTGTAAGAGCTACGTACCCGCGGGCGGAAGGACCCTCGAACAGGCGACGGAGTCCGCTTCCTGTTCTGTTGGCACGCCTGGCGCGTCAATTGCATTGGTCCCACGCAATGGTCCGGTATCCATGCAAAGGGAGGGCGCTGTGAGATCGATACGAGCGCGGCGCGCCGTACCCGTCGAGAACGGCCCGCCTGGTCTATGTGCTCGCCAAGATTGCCATTGCGGGCGTCGGAGCCATGGCCAGCGGCGCCAGCGATGTGGGCATCATTGGGCATTGCGAAGCGACTCCGGCGATCTGCGAGACCTCAATCGAGGTCCACTGCGTCGCGACGCTCAACATGATCGAGGGCAAGACGGCTGTTGACTTCCCGGGTAGCGGACCATGATTCGACATCAGTTGCCGCCTCTTCCCTATAGCTACAATGCGCTGCAGCCTTGGATTGACGAGCAGACCATGCGGCTCCATCACGGCTACCATCACCGCAAGTGGGTCGAGGAACTCAACGCGGCGCAGGACCGGCTTGTGGCCGCCTGGCAGAGCGGAGATGCCGCCCTCATTCGGCATTTCCAGAGACTGATTGCCCTCTATCAATCCGAGCATGCCCTGCACGGCCTGTTCTGGGAAACCATGGGACCCAATCAGGGGGGCCTGCCGCGCGGTGACGTGGCGGATCAGATTGTGCAAGATTTCGGTACCTTCGGCGCGCTCAAGTCACGCTTCTCGCGCGTGGCAAACAGTCTCGAGACCGCTGGGTGGGTCGTATTGACCTGGCAACCATGGCATTCGCAGCTGGCGATCGTGAGCGGGGAAGGTGTCGGGCTACAAACGGAAGCCGGTGGCACGGCTTTGCTGGCACTGGACGTCTGGGAACATGCCTACTACCTCCGCTACCAGCACCGCCGCGCGGAGTACGTCCACAACTGGTGGAATACTGTCAACTGGGCCCACGTAGGCGAGCGTTTTTCAGCGGCGAGCCGCAGCCGCCTGACGGGGCGCGCGCACGCTCGCGGCAGACACGCGGCCCGTCCGCCGGCGGATCCCGACGCACGACCGGGCGCATCCGGGACCGCGGCGTTCGTTAACGCGAGGTCTGCGGACGCTGATCACGGACACTGACCAGTCGTGGAGCCGCACATCGTCTGCGTGCGGCTCCGCCCCAGCCCCGGCGGTGCCCCCCCTTTTCACCGCCGGGGCCTCCCCCCTCCTTCCGACGCGGGTCATGCGCCGCCGGCGATTCCCGGGTCCGCAACGCGGCAGTCACGGAATCCGATAGGCCTTCAGGCGATTGTAAAGCGTCTTGAGACTGATTCCCAACGCCACCGCCGCCTTGCGCTTATCGTCTTGACAGTCGCGCAGAGTCGCCAGTATCAGGCGGCGGTCGGCTTCGGCCAGCGACATGCCGACCTTCAGATGCAAACTCGCCCCCGACGTTGGCTCGGGGCTACCGATCTCCGCCGGCAGACAGTCGGCGCCGATTTCTTCGTCCGCCAGAATGAAGGCGTGGTGCACGAGGTTTTTCAGTTCGCGCACGTTCCCCGGCCACGCATGGGTACGCAGCCGCTGGAGGGCCGCGCGGCTGAGCGTTTTCGCCGTCCCCTCAGTCTTGTTGAGTTGCGCGAGGAAATGCTGCGCCAAGAGCTCGACATCGTCGCCGCGGTCGCGCAGCGGCGGCAGCAGTAACGGGAATACCTTGAGACGGTACAGGAGATCCGCGCGCAGCTTGCCTTGTGCAACCGCCTCCTCCGGCTGTCGATTGGTGGCGGCGATCACCCGCACGTCCACCGGCAGCGGCAGCTCCCCGCCGATGCGGATGACCGCGGCGGTCTCGAGCACCCGCAGCAGCTTCACCTGCAGTTCGAAGGGCATCTCGGTGATTTCGTCCAGAAAGATCGTGCCGCCCGCCGCGCGCTCGAAATATCCCCGATGGGTCCGATCCGCGCCCGTGAAGCTCCCGCGCTCGTGTCCGAATAACTCGCTCTCGATCAGGGTGGGCGCAATGGCCCCGCAATTGAGAGGCAAGAACGGCGCCTGCCGCCGCCGACTCAGTGCATGTAGGGTTTCCGCAACCCGCTCTTTGCCGGTGCCGCTGTCTCCCGTCAGCAGCACGGTGGCGTCCGTCGGTGCCACGCGGGCAACCGCGTCGTACACCTTCTGCATCGCGGCGGATGCGCCCACCAGGGATCCGAAACGGCCCAGCTTGCGCAATTCGGCGCGCAGCGTACCCACCTCCTCCCGCAGCGCATGGGCCCGCAGGACATTCGTCAGGACGGTCTTGAGTCGTTGAATATCGAGCGGTTTGGTCAGGTAATCGGTGACACCTTTGCGGAGCGCCTGCACGGCAGTGTCCACGCTCGCGTGTCCCGTAATCAAGACAACCTCGGTGGCGGCGGCGTTCAAGCCGTCGAACAGGTCGAGGCCCGTTCCGTCGGGGAGAAACAAGTCGATCAGAATGAGATCCGGCGTCCGGCTGGCGATCAGGGTGCGCGCGTCGCGTAAAGAACTGGCCACGCTGGTGCTGAAGCCCTCGTGTTCGACCAGCTCCGCCAGCGGCAGCAGGAAGTTCGCGTCGTCGTCGACCACCAGGGCGTGCGGCATGGCGCTCACGCTGGACTCGGCTCACGCGGAAGTTGCACGCGGAAACACGTGCCTTCGCCGAGCGTACTGGTCACTTGAATGTCGCCCCCGTGCGATTCGATAATCGAGCGGGCAACGTACAACCCGATGCCCGTCCCACCCGTCTTGGTGGTGAAGTGCATGTCGTAGATCTTTCCCATGACCTCCGCCGACATCCCCGGGCCCGTATCCCGAATCGCCAACGTGACATGCCGATCGTTGGCCGCCAACGCAAGCGCCAGACGACCGCCATCCGGCATGGCATCGAGCGCATTGGTCGCGATGTTGAGTAACGCTTGCTTAAGCCGGTCGCGCTGGCCGACGACGCGCACGGGTGGGCCCGGTGGCTGCACCTCGAGGGTGACATGTTGCTGCTGTGCCTGCGCCGCCAACAACGATTCGAGATCCCGTAGAATCTCCTCCAAATCGAACCGCCCGCGGTCCGCGTTCAGCGAGGTCGTTTGGTTGAGCACCACCAGTAAGGATCGGTTCAGTCGTGCCAACTCTTCGCGCAGGACATCGGTGTAGCGTTGCTGCCGGGCCTGCAGGTCCGGCGCGCCATCGCTGCGCACGGCGGCATGCAAAAGCTCGAGGTTGATCGCCATCGCGCCGAGCGGGGCGCGCAGTTCGTGCGCCAACGCGCCGTAGATGCGAGCCAGACTGCGCATCTGAGTGGCCAGACGCAGATCGGTCTCGAACGCATCGAGGAAATCGCGGTCTTTCAACATCACCAGATAGCCCGCACGCTCGTCGTCCCCCGGACAATGCAGTTCGACACGCAGACGGCGGGTGTCGCCGGCAAGCGGGACATCGACATCGGCCCGTGCGCCCGCCGCCCCTGCCTCCAAAGGACGCCCCAACGCGGCTTCAATCGTGTCTTTGACGCCGCGCCAGCGCGCGCTCAACGCCGGCATTGCCTGGCAGGCCAAGAGTTCGCGCGCCGTGGCATTCGCGAAGTCGACGGTGCCGCCGGGCCCCAGTAGAAGCACGCCCACATCCAGGAAATTGGCCAGCGCGCCCATGCGCCGCTGCGCTTGCGAGCTGCGTTCACGCGTCTCGCTCAGCTCCCGACCGAGCCGCCCCGCCGCTTCGAGCACCTCCGCGAATTCGTCTCGGCGCTCCGGTACGGGCACGATCTCGCCACGCGCGGTCGCTTCCAACGTGCGCGCCAGCGCTGCGCTGCGGCGGGTGATCTGCACATGCAACAGGAACCCGAGCGCACCGATCGCCGTTAAGCCGAGCGCGGCGGCAACCACGATTTGCCGCCGCCCACGCCGGTAGAGCGCCGCGATGTGTTCGCTGCCGAGTGACAGTCGTACGTAGCCGACGAGCTGATCGTGCCGCACCAACGGAACGAACAGATGATACGCACCGCCCACGAAGGGCGACCGCGGGCTGAGAAATTGCGGTGCGCGCGTATCCTGGAACACCACCGCGGGACTAGCCAGTTGACGCCCAGCCTCCAACTCGTCGCTGACGACGACCCGACCGCTGGCGTCGACGACCGCCAGCGAGGCCACCACGTGCGACCGCTGGGTAAGTTCCGCGATCGCCTGCGCGAGCCGCTCATGGGTCTCCGGATCCCCCTGCAACAACTGTTCGAGCGCCGACTCCGACATGGCGGCCGCCACCTCGGTACCCACCAAGCGCGCGGTTCCCTCCATCAACGAATTGGCCGTGGAACGGAGTTGATAGTCCAGCCAGAGCGCTAGACCGACCAAGACCAGCAGGTACAGGACGATGAGGGTTGCGGTGCTTTTGACGGCAAGTCGCATCGGAAAGGAGGATACTGTTTTCAGTAACAATTCCAGCCCGCCGGGAAGAGCGCCGGCAGTGTTGCGTGCGCATCCAGCGCGCCGGGCGGCGAGCCCCAACACTTAGTGCTTCACATCCTCACGCACCATCTTTGCCACTTTGCGGCCAATCTCGACAGCGAAGTTGGTGCCACGATCCCACGGATACACTTGGCTCATCGACGCAAAGTACAGTCCTTTCACCGGCGTGCGGATGGCGGGAATATTGCGTGAGTGATCCACCGGCGGAACCGGCTGGGCGTACGCAGTCTTCCACAGCCAGGCCTGCCGCACCCAACTCCGATCGAATTCCGGATTGAACCGAGTAAACGACGGCAAGAACTCCTCCAACAGCTCGTCCCGGGACAACTGAAAGTAGCGGTGCGTCGGCTCCAGGTAATCTCCACAATAGACGATGTGGTCGCCGCCGTAGTGTTCCGGACGCATGTAGTTGGTGTGCTCCACCATCGCCAGGAACGGAAACCCGGCATCCTTGGGAAGATTGTACCAATAGATGCGCGGCGTCAGCGGCCGGTCGAGCGTCAGCACCAGCACCACCGCGCCCAGGGATTTGAGGGCGCGCAACTGGTCGGCGTACGCGGCTGGCAGCGCGGGGACCATCCGTGCCATGAGTGCGGGCGAGGTGGTCGAGATGACTGCGTCGACAGGCATGAACCCGCTTGCCGTTTCCACCTGTAATTGCCCGCTCGGCAGCGGCGTGATGCCGGTCACGGACGAGTTGAGTTGGATCGTCCCCCCCTGAGCGCGCACCACATCCGCGAGCTTGTCCATGAAGGCCTGAAAGCCACCTTTGAACGTCCCCAAGCGCGGCGTGCGGGCGTGAATGCGTGCCCAGAACCACGCCATGTTGACGAGCGGCAGATTCGCTTCGCCAAATTTCCCGATCAGCATGGGTTTCCACAGCTTGTCGTACCCGCGCGGGCCAAGCCACTTGCGCAACCACGCATCCGCCGTCACCTGTTCGAGCGCCTGCCAACGCGGCGTCAGGCGCAGATACAGGGCCACGATCCCACAGCGCACCCGATCGACGAACGGGATTCCGGGGAAGCGCAGGACCGCCATCGCCGAGTCGAAGGCGTAGAATCGCTCGTCGTGGAACATTGCCGTCACGGGGCGCGGAAACAGCACCTGATCGCTCCACCCCAGTTCTCCGATCAACCCCAGGATGGCCGCGTCGGATGCGAACCAGTGGTGATAGAACTTCTCCAGCGTCCAGTCCCAGTGGGGCGCTTTGAACCCCGCCGCCAGACCGCCGACCGCGGGCGCCGCCTCGTGGACGGTTACGCGATATTCCGTCGAGGAAGCGGGACGCGTGAGATCGTACGCCGCTGCCAGCCCGGCCGGACCGGCACCGATAATCGCTATGCGCATACGTCAACTCGTCGACCGGCACACCACGCCGCCACCATCGTCCGCCACGGCACACGGCTCACGCGGGCGGCGCGACCCATCCCGCGGCCTGTCGCATCGCGGCGATCGTATCTCGATAGTTCGTCGTGCCGAAGACGCCCGAACCGGAGACCAACACCTCGGCGCCGGCAGCGGCGACGCGCGCCGCGTTGTTCACCTTGATTCCGCCGTCGACCTCGATCAGAAACGACAGACCCCGCTCGCGCTTCCAGCGCGCTGCCTGGGCGATCTTGTCGAGGACAGGCTCGATGAACGCCTGCGCCGCAAAACCCGGGTGCACGGTCATAATGAGCAGCATGTCAATCGATGGCAGGATGTCGGTCACCGTCTCGAACGGCGTGTCCGGATTGATCGCGACGGCGGGACGCACGTTGTGCTCGCGAATCTGGCGGATGAGGTCGGGAAGACTCGCTTCAACCTCCTGGTGCACGGAGATGACATCGCTTCCTGCCTGGGCGAAGGCGGGAATGAACCGCTCGGGATCCTCGATCATCAAGTGGGTATCGAGCGTCAGCCGGGTGGTCTGACGGACGGCACGCACCACACCCGGCCCGATCGTCAGGTTCGGGACAAAATGCCCGTCCATGACGTCGAGATGGAGCCAGTCGGCGCCCGCCGATTCCACGGCACGAACTTCCTCCGCCAGCCGGCCGAAGTCCGCCGACAAGATGGACGGCGCAATCGTACTCATAGCGGAAACGATATCGTGCTAGCCCCGTGCCTTCAACCGCACGGCAAAAAAGCCGTCCATGCCATGTCGATGCGGGAAGGTGCGGAGCACGCCGTCGTCCCCGACGAGTTCGCGGGCGGCCGCGGGCACGCACGGACGTGCATCGTCGATGACGAACGTCGAATGCTGGCCAAGGAAGTCGCGGACGACCTGTTCGTTCTCGTCGCTACTGAGCGTGCAGGTGGCGTACACGACAATGCCGCCCGGCCGTACCCACATCGCGGACCGCCACAGCAAGGCGCGCTGCAGCACCGCCAGCGACGTCAGGTCCTCCGGCTTGCGCCGCCACTTGATCTCGGGATGCTGGCGCAGTGTGCCCAAACCGGAGCACGGGGCATCGACCAGGATGCGATCGAAGGGCATCTCAGGCGGCTCCCAGGTGGCGGCATCGGCAACCGCCGGATGTAGAATCGACAGGCCGAGCCGGTGCGCCATCCGGCGCAGGCGATCGACGCCGCGGGCGTTGGTGTCAACCGCGGTGACATGCCCCTGGTTGCCCATCAGTTCGGCGAGATGCGTGGCCTTGCCGCCGGGCGCGGCACACAGGTCCAGAACGCGCTCTCCCGGCTTAGGTGCGAGCACGAGTCCCACCAACTGGGAGGCCTCCCCCTGGAGGGAAAACTGTCCGGCGGCGTAACCAGGCAGCGCTTCGGGCGTTCCGCTTCCGGTCAGGCGAATCCCGTTTGGAGAGTAACGGCAGGGCTCGGCGCCCACATCAGCCACAGCACAGTCGGCCAACAGCTGTGCCGGCGTACAGCTCAGTGGATTCACGCGCACCACGGTCGCCGCTGACTCATTGTTGGCACGCAGTAAGACTTCCGTTTCATCGATTCCGTACCGCACCACCCAGCGTTCAACCAGCCAGCGTGGGTGGGAGAGCCGCAGCGAGAGGTAATCAATGGGATGATCCTGTCGCGAGGGGAACGGCACACCCCTCCAACCGGAGGCCGCACGGCGCAACACCGCGTTGACCAGGCCGGCCCCCGCTCCGCCACGGACGCTCTTGGCCAGCTCCACGGCGGTATTGACGGCGGCAAAGGGAGGAACCCTGGTGAGCAGGCAGATCTGGAAGAGCGCGAGCCGCAGCAGCGTATACAACGGCGCATCGAGTTCCGCGGGAGGCCGACGGCAAAATTTCGCGAGGATATGGTCCAGGTACCCCTGCCACGCGAGGGTCCCGTACACCAGTCGGGTCAGGAGCGCTCGATCGCGCGGGGCTAGGCCTCCCGTATTCAATGTGCGCCCCAGGAGGGAGTCGGCGTATGCGCCTCCCACTTCGACGCGCTGGAGAATCCGCCAGGCCAGGGCGCGTGGGTCCTGCGTCCGATCTGCCGGCCGGCTCGTCGCTCCGCGTTGACCGCGGCTCACGGCGCGCTACCCAGGACGGCCCCGACCTTGACGCGTCCGCGGGCAAACTCCGCGGCGTGCAATCGTTTGCGGCCTTCCAGTTGCACCTCATCGAGCACTAACGTCCCCGCTCCCGTGGCCACGTGGATACCCTCACGGAGCGAAACGACGGTTCCCGGTGCGGCATCGGCGGGGTATGCATCGGAGTGCGCGCGATGGATCTTCAGGTGCTTGCCCTCCAAGAATGAGAACGCCGACGGCCAAGGGTTGAATGCCCGCACCAGCCGCGCGAGATTCGTGGCTGGCTGGTGCCAATCGACACAGCCATCTTCCTTCTTGATCATCGGCGCCAGTGTCACGTCCACTTCGCTCTGGGGTTGCCCAACAAGCGTCCCCGCGTGCAGCCGGGCAACGCACTCACACAGCGCCGGTGCTCCCAGTTCGGCAAGGCGCGCCTGCAGTGCGCCGTACGTCTCGTCGAGGCCGATATCCGTCTCGACCGCCAACAGAATCTCCCCCGCATCCATGCGCTCGTTCATGCGCATGATGGTGACGCCGGTATGCCGCTCACCGCGCAGGATAGCCCATTGGACAGGCGCGGCGCCGCGATACTTCGGAAGGATCGAGCCATGCACGTTCATGCACCCGAGCCGCGGTAGATCCAATATACTCTTCGGTAGGATCTTCCCGTAGGCAGCGACGACAATAAGGTCCGGCGCCCACGCAGTCAGCGCGGCGAGCGCCTCCGGCACCCGCAACTTCTCGGGCTGGAACACCGGCACCCGAGCCTCGAGCGCCACCCGCTTGACGGGAGGCACCGCCAAATGCCGCCCGCGACCGGCCGGTTTGTCAGGCTGGCAGACCGCGCCAACGACCGGATCCGGTCCGGCCAGCAGCGCGCGTAAACTGGGCACGGCGAAGTCGGGCGTGCCGAAAAAGACTATGCGGAATGGCTTGTGCACACCACCCGTCCAATCCGACGCCAGCCTTCTCCAGCGGACGGCCCACGCTCTTCAGATGCTCGCCGTGGCGTTCCGCGACTCCGGCGGCAGGCCGTCTCGGATCCACTTCTTCACACGGCGGCGGTACAAGTCACGCTTCAGCCGGCTGATCCGATCGATGAAGAGCTTCCCATCGAGATGATCGATTTCGTGCTGCAGGGCGACGGCGAGCAGCCCCTCGGCGTCGATTTCGAGTTCCTTCTCTTCCGAGGTCCAGGCCTTGACCAGCACGTGATCGGCACGCCGCACTTCTGCCGTGTAGTCGACCACGCTGAGACAGGCCTCCTCCCACACCACCGACCCCTCGGCTTGGACAATGACGGGGTTGATCAGTTTGACGAGACCCAGTTTCGGCTCCGCCTCGCGCACGTCGAGGACAATCACGCGGTCCGATGACCCGACCTGGGTCGCGGCCAAGCCCAAGCCGGGCGCGGCATACATGGTCTCCACTAGGTCGCTGACCAATTGCTGCGTCCGCCCGTCGATGTTCCGCACCGGCTGGGCCGTGTGCTTGAGTTCAGGGTCTGGGAATTTGAGGATTCGTCGAATTGCCATGGAGTCTGTATAGAGACCAGAACCAGACGTCAGAGGACAGAATTCTGGGCCTCTCACCGCGTCAATCTTGTCACCGTACGTATAGCAGCCGCACTTGGAACGTACACGCCGGATGTCGCTCGCGTCAACCGCCCCGCTCCCGCACGCCCCCAAGCCCTATGGTTCAAAGCATGTTGTACGGATCCACATCGACCAAGACGCGCACGTCGACAGCTCGCGCCTGCCGGCGTACGGCCACGCGGCCAGCCGCCGCCGCCGCGCGCACCGCGCCACCGTTGGCTCCGCGCACCAGCAGTTGCCAGCGAAAGCGACGCCGCAGGCGCTCAAGCGGCGCGGGGGCGGGCCCCAGGACGCCGACGCCGGGCCGGGCCACGTCGCGTACGGATGCGGCCACCGTGCGCGCGATACGTTCTGTGCTTTCGGCTCCCTCCCCTTCGCAGCGGATTTGCACGAGTCGCGCGAATGGCGGGTAGCCGAGTTCGCGGCGGCTGGCCAGTTCGTGCTCGGCGAAGCGCTGGTAATCGTGGTGCGCGGCGCACTGCAGGCTGACATGATGTGGCTGCAAGGTCTGAATGATGACGCGGCCCGGGCGGTCCCCGCGCCCGGCGCGGCCCGCCACCTGCGTCAGGAGCTGGAACGTTCGTTCCGCCGCGCGGAAGTCGGGCAAGTTCAGCGAGAGGTCGGCAAGCAGCACTCCCACCAGGGTCACCCCTGGGATGTCATGGCCCTTGGTGATCATCTGCGTCCCCACCAGCACGTCGTACTCCCGCCGCTCCCACGCCGAGAGAATTGTGCGCTGTGCACCTTTCCGACTGGTCGTGTCGCGATCCATCCGACCGATGCGCGCGCCCGGCAAGGCCTGCCGTAACACGGCCTCAACCTGCTCGGTCCCAGCGCCCCACGCACTCAGACTGAGGCCGCCGCACCCTGGGCAGGCGGCCGGCGGCGGAATAGTGTGATCGCAATGGTGGCAGTGCAGCGCGTTCCAACGATGGTGCAAGGTCAAGGTCACGCTGCAATTCGGGCACCGCAGAGCCTCGCCACAGGTATGACATTGCAAGAAATTGGCGAAGCCGCGCCGATTCAAGAAGACGAGACTTTGCCCCCGGGCAGCGAGGTTGGCTTTGAGCGCCGCCGCAAGTTGGACCGACAATAGCACCTGCTTCCCGCCCTGCGGAGTGCGCCGGAGATCGACGATGTCCACCGCGGGTAACGGTCTCGCCTCGACACGTTCGGGAAGGGAGAGCACCTGGTAGCGGCCCGTCGCGCCGTTATGAAACGTTTCCATCGCCGGCGTCGCCGAACCCAACAGCACCGGGCAGTCCGCAAGTTTGGCGCGCATGATCGCGACATCGCGTCCATTGTAGCGCACGCCATCCTCTTGCTTGTAGGCCTGGTCGTGCTCCTCGTCGACCACCACCAGTCCAAGCCGCGGAACCGGGGCGAACACCGCGGAGCGCGCCCCGACAACGATCGGCAATTCGCCGCGCGCAATCTGCCGCCATTGATCCCACCGTTCGCCGTCGCTCAAACCGCTGTGGAGGACGGCGACGCGTTCGCCAAAGCGTGCGCGGACGCGGTCGACCAGCTGATGCGTCAGCGAAATCTCGGGTACCAGCACGATCGCCGTGCGCTCCGCCGCCAGGCACGCGGCAATGCTGTGCAGGTAAACCTCGGTCTTGCCGCTACCGGTGACACCCCACAGGAACAGCGGGCGAAATTGACGGCCGATACAGGCAACGACCGCCTCGACGGCACCGCGCTGCGCGGGGATCAATGCGACCGTGCGGTCATGGAGCGTGCTCGGCGCCTCCAGGACCGGGCGATACACTTCTTCCTCGTGGACCGACAACAAGCCAGCCTTGACCAGTGCCGCCAATTTCGGCGCCAGATTGGGGAAACTCGCGTGCAGTTCGCGGACTTGCGCGCGCCGCAGCGGATGCTGGAGGAGGTATTGGTACACGGCGAACTGCGCTGGACGGCGCTTACGCCACTCCCGCGACTCCTGCGAACCGAGTTGGCCGCCGATCGTATAGTACCGTGCCACCTTGGTTGCTCCCTGCCCACCGGAAAGGCGAAAATCGACGCGCACGAGCCCCTTCGTCTGCAGCAGACGAAGGGCCCGTTGTGCCCCGGCGCCCAGCCGCTGAAAGAGACCGCTGACCTCTTGGGCCGCGCCGTCATCCAAACTGCTAAGGATCTGCCCCTCCAGACGACCCAACTCGGGTTGTGCCATGCCGGTGGCCGTGCTCGACTCGGCAGCCGACGGACGCACCCGCCGGACCACTCGTTCGACCGTCGCCCGTACGCTGCCAGGCAAGGCCGTCATCAGCACGTCCGCAAACGACGACAGGTAGTAGTCCGCCGCCCAGTGACAGAGGCGCAGCAGCGCGTCATCGAGCAAGGGTTGCGGATCGAGCACGCCGTGGATCGATCGGAGGCGCGGGTGCGGGGAGGCGTCGGCCCGCTCGATGACCATCCCCACCGCTTGGCGATTTCCAAGCGGTACGAGGACGCGTACGCCCGGACGTACCGCGGCCGCAAGGGCGGGGTCCACCAGGTAGTCGAGTGGGCCAGTCTCTCCCGCGGCAGGCAGTATCACCACGCGTACGATCACCGGCGCCTCTCCTGGACAAGCGCATCTGTCACCGCTCGGCGGACGCCATTTATGCCGGCCCGAGTTCTCGGTGCCGCTACTGCCGCACGGTCACCCTTGCGACCGTCGCTCACCACCGTATCGCCGCCGACCGGTCCGCCGCTTCCAGTAACTCGACGACCTTCTGCGAGTACTCCCCCGCACTAGGGGCGGGGATGCCACTGCGGATCGACGTCACAAACGCCTCGGCCGCCAGAGCCAACGGTTCCTCGGCACCACCGGCGACGGTCTCGGTCGCCGCGAAGGTGGGGATCGGCACGACATTATCCCGTACCGACGCAGGATCCGCGACGGCGTAGTCGAAGTACTGAAGCGCGCGCTTCCCGAAACGCCCTTCGTAATGAAACATCCCTTTGCTGCCCACGACAACGATGCTGGCGACCTTCAGCGGCGAGAGCCAGCTCAGGTAGATATGCGCCGACACCCCACCCGCGAGCCGCACCGTGGTCACGGTCATATCGGCAATGCCGCTCTGCAGATAGGAGAAGGCGTCCATGTGCACGCCGTCGACATCCGCCGCAACCAGATAGCGGAGGATCGACAAATCGTGCGGCGCCGAATTCCACCATACGTTCGAGTCGCGACGAATGCGCCCCATACCGAGCCGCTCGAAGGACAGGTGGTAGACATGCCCCAGCCGCCCGGCGTCGATCCAGCGCTTTGCCTGCTGGAGCAGCGGGTCGTACAGGAAGGTCTCATCCACAAACAGCGTCACGCCCCGTTGACGGGCGGCGGCAACGAGTTCCTGCGCCTCGATCGCGCGCATCGCCAGCGGCTTTTCCACCCAGCAGTGTTTGCCGGCCGCAAGCACTTCGCGCGCCAGGGCGAAGTGTGTCGACGGCGGTGTCGCCACTAACACGGTATCGATGTCAGCGGAGCGCAGCAGGTCGGTCGCGCTGGACACGAAGCGGATATCGCCTTCGACAATCGCACCCCGCTGCGGATCCGCATCGCACAGCGCCCGCACCCGCACGCCCCTCAGGCCGCCGAAGACGCGAAAGAGCTTCTCGCCCCAGTACCCGCCGCCGATAATCCCGATGCTTAACGTGCTCATCACGCGCCACTCCTCCTCAATCCCGGTCGCGCGAGGTGTACTCCCGCCGAACCCGGAACACCCCTCGCGCGCGGGCCGCATTGTAATGCTGCAGATTGCGCCAGATGAGCAGCCCAACGATCCCGACAACGGCGGAAACCCCCACAACCGCCCACGAGACGAGCAGTCCGACGAGCGCGACCGCCACCGCCGCCAGCACCACCGCTCTCCACACCGGCTCGGCGCGGCGCGGGTCCGCCATGATACAGCGCAGCGCGAGCAGGTCGCGCATGACGATCAGCGTCCGATCGAAACCGTAATGCGACTCGCCGTGCTGCCGGCGCCGGTCGTTCACCGGCACCTCGGCGACCTCCGCCGCCTTCACCGCCAACAGCGCCGGCAGGAAGCGGTTCCAGCCGCGGGGGATCGCCGCTGTTTCCACCACCGACCGTCGATAGATTTTCAGGCCGCAGCCGTTGTCATGCGTCGGTAAACCGCTCACCGTCGCGATCAACCAGTTGGCGATGCGCGACGGCAGTACCCGCAGCAGCATGCCTTCCTGCCGTTGTTGCCGCCAGCCCGACACCACGCGGCACGCGGGGTCGCTCGCGAGGCGCTCGAGCAGGCGCGGTATGTCGTGGGGATCGTTCTGGCCGTCGCCGTCGAGCGTGATCACCAGATCGCCGCACGCCTCCTGAAAGCCCGCCGACAACGCCCCGGCCTCGCCGAAGTTGCCATCGAGGTCGAGGATGCGTAAGCGCGGCTCGTGGACGGCAAACTCGCGCAGTTGCGCGAGCGTGGCGTCGGTACTTCCATCATTCACGAAGATGACTTCAAACGGCCGGCCGACCGCCGCCATGACCTCGCAAATCTCCGTGCACAGCGGGACGACATTGCCTTGTTCGTTGTATACCGGCACCACGACCGAAAGCGCCGGCGACGCGACGTCCCTCATTGCCGGAAGAACGCGGTCACCGCGCCGACCACATGCTCCACCTCGGCGTCAGTCAGGTCGGGGAACACCGGCAGGGAAAGGATCTCGTCCGCCAGCCGTTCCGCCCGCGGAAATGACGACGATGCGCCGTAGCGGCGTTGCCAGGACGGTTGCCGGTGCAGCGGCACGGGATAGTGGATCCCGGTTTCGACCCCGGCGCCCTGGAGGTGCGCGCGCAGACGCTCGCGCTGCGACGTGCGGATGACGTACTGGTGGTAAACGTGCACTTCACCGGGCAGTTCCCGCGGCACGCGCACGTCGAAGGCGCTGAAGCGCTCACTGTAGTGCGCCGCTATCTGCTGCCGCCGGCGGTTGCGGGCGTCGAGATGGCGCAGCTTGACGCGCAACACGGCCGCCTGCATCTCGTCGAGACGACTATTGAACCCGTAGAGGACATGGTGATTCTTCTTCTCCTGGCCGTGCGTCTGCAACAAACGCAGCCGGGTCCACAACTCCGCGTCCGCGGTCGTCACAAAGCCGGCGTCGCCGTACGCGCCCAGATTCTTCACCACTCCGCAACTGAAACAGCCGGCCCGCCCCACGACCCCAACGCGGCGCCCGCCCCGACTGGCACCGTGCGCGTGCGAGCAGTCCTCGATCAGCGCCAGCCGATGCTGCGCCGTAATCGTCTCGATGGCATCGAGTTGCAGCGGCGACCCGTAGAGGTGCACCACCAGAACGGCTTTGGTCCGCGGCGTGATGGCGCGGCGCAGCGCATCCGCATCGGGTCCCAACCCCTCCGCCTCGACATCGACCAGGACCGGTTGCGCACCCGCATAATGCACCGCTTCCAAGTCGGCCGCGAACCCGTTGGCGTGGAGGATCACCTCGTCTCCCGCGCCGATGCCGAGGGCGAGCACGGTGAGCAGCAGCGCATCGGTCCCCGATGCGATACCACTCGCATGGGGCGTCCCGATGTAGGCCGCAATCTCGCGCTCGAAGGCGGTGACGTTTTCCCCCTTCAGCAAATGCATGGTCTCCAACGTCGCCGCCAGCGCCTGTTGGACGTCGCCCTTGATCGTCGCGTACTCGCGCTTCAAATCCAGTAATGGAATTGCCATGTGCATGTTCTCTTTCGGCGTTTCGCCCTCGCTTGTCGGTCGCGCCGGCCCTCACCGCCCGGTGCGCTGGATCAGCACCAGCGCACTCTCGGCCGCTTTGCCGTCCGTAAAGATCACTTGTTCGTAGCGGTCACCCGCCTCCGGCCGCATGCGCTCCCAGTCTCCTCTTTCCATCAGCAGGTAACGCGGCGCCCCGTCCGGCCACGGCCCTTCGTAAATCGGGATATGCTCCTGCCAGTAGAAGACCGCATCATATTCGAACGTTCGATAGAAGAAAAGCTCATGGCCGGGTCGCAGCACCGCACGCACGGCCGCGATAAAGGAACGCCGGCTCTCATGCGCGGCAATGCCCGGTAAGATAACCAGGTTCACCGCCAGGATGAGTGCGGTTGCCGCGGAAAACACACCAGCGAATATGCCCTTCCAATAGGCAGCCGCGGCCGCGCGCACGCAGCCGTAGAGCGCAGCGACCGCGACGGCGAATAGCCCGATCAGCATCCATCGTCCCCCGCGCACCGTTTCGCTGACCCAGGGCACGTAATGCTGCACCGCCCCCGGCAACCACCCTTTCATCGCGAGAAGGATCGGGACCCCGGCGCTTTCGATCAGCACGACCGCGAGAACGAAACTGACCGTTGCGAGCAGTACCCAACCGACCGCCGACACGGCGCGTGCCAGCCAGCGTTCCTGTTCGGGCGGTGCCTGGCTCTGCACATCCGCCCACCACCCAAGGAGCAACGCGATCGCCGGGTAGAGTGAGAGCAGATACACGCTGCGTTTACTCGCCGCAAGCGAGTAAAACCCGAAGACGACAACGATCCAGACCAACAGATAGACGCGTGCGTCACCCAGGGTGATCTCCCGACGCTGCCGCCAGCACCGGGCAGCAACGCCGGGAAGAAAGGTCGTCCACGGTAAGACGCCGAGGAGCAAACCGCCGAGCAAGTAGACGACCGGGTGGCGGTGCCCGCCACCGAACTTCTGACTCTCCAAGAACGTGAAAATGTTCTCCGCGAGGACTTGCTTGTAGAAGAACTGCCAGCCGCCGGCGATCAGGGCCATGACGTACCAACTGCCGGCGACCACACCGACCGCCAACGCACCGCGCGCAAGCCGCATCTGCCGCAGCGCGCCGAGATCGCGCGCCATTGCCACCATGACGAGTGCCACCAGCGCGGGCAAGACGACACCGACCGGTCCCTTACCGAGCACGGCTACGGCTATACCTGCGTAGAGAGGGATGAGCCAACTCGCGACGCGATCGCGAAAAAAAAAGAGCAGGCTCAGGAGGGCGAGCTGCAGGCCGAAGGTCAAGGTCATGTCGACCCGCGCACCGGTCGACGCCCGTGCCCACTCGAACATCGTCATCAGCGCCAGGGCGGCACAGAGTCCCGCACGCGGGCTCCACAGGGCCGTTCCCCCGTAGAGGACGCAGAGCACGGCGGCCAAGGACAACGCCGCCGATGGAAAGCGAATGCTCCATTCATCGGTGCTGCCGTGCAGTAAGGACGTTATCGCGCCCAGCCAGTGGAACAGCGGCGGCTTCGATGGTACCTCCATCCCGGTCGGCCCGTCGCGCCGCGGCAGTATCCAGCTCCCCTGGTGGGTCATCTGCCACACCACCAAACCTTCCCGCGGCTCGCCCTTGGTGTGGAACGGCGCCCTGCCGAGGCCCCAGAGTTCGAGACCGACCCAGGCGACCACGACGAGCGCGATGGTGCCCACGATGGCGAGTGCGGATTTCCGCGGCACCGCCGGCGGCGCGGCAGCAGCCGTGTCCATTGCGAACGGCGCAACTGCGCCCGTTTCTATGGGATCGGGCATCGGGTGGGACAATCTCCTTGATCAGCCTGGGAAGTTGACGATCAAGACCTTTTTCCCTTGCGCCGCAATTTGTCGTGGCGCGGGGGCGAGCCGCTCCATGAGCGGATCCAGTTCCCCACGGTTGATGACCAGAAAGACGCGGCGCGACGACCGCCACGCCTCCAGCAGCGCCGCGTCATCCTTCCAGAAGAACGCACTCTGATCGCCCTGGCGGCTGCCGAAATGCAGTTCGCCATGGCCACCCACCACCACAAACCGGCGGCCCGCATAGAATGGGATCCCCTGCACGTAGTGATTGTAGAGAATGACCTGATCCTCCGGGCGTGCCTGCTCACGGATCGCCAGCCCCAGCAGCGGGTAGTGCGCCACCATCGTTCTCCCGCTGATCGCAATCGGCTGCAGCAGGAGCATGCCGACGAACAGGATCAGCACGCTGGCTTGGTGCGCGCCGCGCCGGAGTGCGACCAGCGCGATCCCCAGCGTCACCGCGAGCGCTGCCATGCCGACATAGAGGCGCGGCAAGATCACACCGATCTGCGGCCGATCGATAACGATACCGGCGACGATTCCGGCGAGGACTGCGATCGCTACCAAGGCGAGCAGCGTGGCTGCACCGCGGCGCAAGACCACCGCGTCGTCTTTCTCGACCATGTGTTTGAAAAAGCGCGCCAGTAGAATCGCCATTGGACAAAACATGGGCAGGACGTAAGTGGCGAGCTTGGATCCGGACAGGCTGAAGAAAGCGAAGACAACGCCGCTCCAGAGCGCGCAGAACAGGGTCCCATCGGCGACCCGGCCTCGCAGGAGCCGGGCCACAAACCGCCGCAGCATATCGGGAGCGAACAGGGCAAACAGGGTCCAGGGCAACATGCCTCCGAAGACGATGGGGACGAAAAAGCTGACCCCCTGCTGGTGCTCGTTGGGGTTGAGAAAGCGCTTCACGTGCTGGTCGTAGATAAAGAAATGGAGAAACTCCGGATTGCGCTGGCTGACGAGGATGAACCACGGGAGTGCGATCAGCGCGAAGAGCAGCACGGCAGCCGGCGATAGCACCCACCGAGACGCCGTCCACTCCCGGCGCAGGAGCAGAAAGGCGACAACGATGCCACCATTTAGGACAGCGGCCACCGGCCCTTTTGTCAGCACGGCCAAGGCGGTCGCGCCATAGAGCACGAGCACGCCGAGTCGCCGGTATCGCGGGCTGTGGTAGGCGAACCAGAAGGCGCCCAGAGCGATTGTCATCAAACCGGTCAGCGGCATGTCGAGTGTCAGGACCTGGCTCAGCCCGAAGTAGAAGGGGCTGGCCGCCAGCAGTGCGGCCGCCGTATCCCCGGTCCACGCATCGTACATGGAGCGCCCCAGGAGCCAGGCTATCGCGATACCAATCAGGCCGAACAGCGCCGGCCACAACCGCGCCGCCCCCTCGCTTATCCCCAACACTTTGAAGGTGGTCGCCGTCAGCCAGTACACCAACGGCGGCTTCTCGAAGTATTTCACATAATTCAAATGGGGTGTGACCCAGTCGCCCAACTCGAGCATCTCGCGCGGGATTTCGGCGTACCGCGCTTCGTCCGGTTCCGACAGGCGGTACCCGGCGAGGAGGCCGACGTAGATGAGGACGATAGCCAGGGCCAGAACCCAGCGCGCCCAACGCGGCAGCCGGCGCGCCATGCCCGGCGCGGTACCGCCAGCGAGCGCCGGCATGGTGCAGGCGCTAGCCACGCTCGGCCTCCTGCTGGGCAACGGTGCCGGCACGACCCGCGATCGGTGCGCGCGCGACCTGCCCCACCGGCGCCTCACGCGTCTGTTCCGCCACGTCGATCAAGCGCGTGAACCGGACCTCCGCCCGCACCGACTCGAGCAGATCGCGCAACAGCGGCATGTGTGCCATTCCTTCCATCTCCGCATGGGCGGTATGGACATTCAAGCCCGGACGCAGCCGGTCCCGGTAGAAGGCCGTGAGTTCTCCTGCGCTGGTACCGACTTCCCCGTAGGTTTCGTCTAGTGTCGGGGTCGTCGTCGGGATCTCCAGCGTCCGGAAGCATTGTCCGCCCATCGCCGGCAGGTAGGGCGCGCGCCCACGCGTGTCGCTGTGATACACAAAGCCCGCCTCGTCCTCTGCGGCGAAGCTCGCGGGCGTGCACTGCCACCCGGGGGCGCCAAACGCCGTCGGGTCCTCCCCGAGCGCGTCACGAAACGCGTGCCGGCCGCGCTCGATCTCCGCCGCCACCATATCAATCGGCAGTCCGGCCAGCCGATCCTGCCAGTACACGTGGTCGTAGCCGTGGAGCCCGACTTCGTGCCCGTTGCGCGCCAGCGCGCGCAGCGTATCGGGGAAGGAGCTGGCAATCCGCGGGCCAGGCAGCAGAGTGCCGTACAGAACGGTGCGCCAGCCGTAGGTGCTGACCGCGCTCGTGCGCCGCATCTTACGCAGAAACCCAGGCCGGAAGATCCTGCGGATGGCCCTCCCCGAATGATCGGGCCCGCACGCGACGAAGAAGCTGGCGCGCAGATTGAATTCGTCGAATAGGCGCATCAGCGCCGGCACCCCGCGCTGCAGGCCGGCGTAGGTGCACACGTCGACCTTGACGGCCAGTTGAATCGCACTCACGACTGCAGCGCCGTCTTGCGGAACCAATCGATGGTGCGGCCCAGGCCCTCACGCAACGAGGTCTCCGCGCGCACGCCCAGTAGCTGCCGCATCTTGGCGTTGTCGGGAACGCGGCGGGGAATGTCCTCGTAGCTGGAGCCGTACACGGATTCCTGGGTGACGAACGTGATGCTCGATTGGGCGCCGCTGATCTCGATCATCAGCCGCGCGAGTTCGGCGATACTGGTCTCCACCGCGGTCCCGATGTTGAACACCTGGCCATCGGTGCCGGGACCGACGCCGGCGGCAATCGTCGCCCGCACCGCATCGTCGATGTATGTGAAGCAGCGCGTTTGGGTTCCGTCGCCGATCACCGTCAGCGGTTCGTTGCGGAGCAACTGGCCCATGAAGATGGTGATGATGCGGCCGACGTCGAGCGTATCGAGACGCGGGCCGTACACATTGAAGTAGCGGGTGATCGTCACCGGCAATCCGATGCGATGGTACGCGAAGCAAAAATGCTCGCCCACGGCTTTCGACGTGGAGTAGCACCAGCGGTCGATCCGAGTCGATCCAAGCACACGATCGTCGTCCTCGTGCCATGGGACCTTGGGGTTGCGGCCATAGACCTCTGACGTCGAACTGAACACGACCTTCTTCTGGTGCTTGAACGCGAGCTTGAGTACGTTTTGCGTCCCGTTCACATTGACGTTAAGCACCTCATACGGATCGCCGACGTAGTGCTCCACACCAACGACCGCGGCCAGATGGTAGACCAGATCGCACTGGGCAATGAGGCCCTCGAGGATGTCCATATTGAACACGCTGTCGTGGACGTAATGGAATGCCCGGTTGTCGAGCAGATGGCGGACCTTTTTCACCGAACCCATGTCGAGGACAAAGACCTCGTCCCCGCGCGCCACGAACGCGTCGGCGAGATGCGAGCCGACGAATCCGCCGCCACCCGTGAGCAGGACTTTCATACGAACTGTACCCCCTCTTGGATCCCATAGCGCCGGGCCCAGTCGGAACCAAGCATTTCCGGCGCGCCATCCGGCTGAACACGGTGCAGCCGTACGGGACCCGCGCCCGTTTGGACCACCAGTGCGGGCTGTGTCGATAGCACGGTCCCCGCCGGCGCGTCGCTCGTCCCGGCGACCGCGGTCGCCTCCCACACGTACAGCCGCCGTCCCTGCCAGGTGGTGAAGGCGCCCGGATAGGGATGGGTCACGGCGCGCACCAGGTTGAACACCGACCGCGCCGATTGCGCCCACGCGATCCGACCGTCTTCCGGCTTGCGGCCCCCGAAGTAACTCGCTTGCGACCGATCCTGCGGCCGCCGAGGCGCGCGTCCCGCGCACAGCAGCGGATAGGTTTCCCGCATGAGCATGGCGGCCGCCTCGGCGAGCTTGTGAAATAGCGTCAACGCGGTGTCCTCGTCGGTGATCGGCACCGCACGCTGCGCGACGATGTCGCCGCGATCGGCCTTTTCCACCATGTAATGCAGGGTGACACCCGTTTCCCGCTCGTCGTGGATCAGGACCCAGTTCACCGGGCAGCGCCCCCGATACCGGGGGAGGAGCGAGCCATGGAGATTGAGTGCGCCGACCGCCGGCAGTGCCAGAATGTCGTTGCTCAGGAGCTTGCGAAAGTAGAACGAGAACAGAAAATCCGGCCGCCACCTGGCGATACGCTCGACCCATTCGGGCGTGTTCACCGTGTCCGGCGCGAACACCGGAACGCCATGGGCCTCGGCAAGCTCGCGGACGGAACGGAACCAGATCGCTTCCGCCGGATTGTCGTCGTGGGTGATCACCGCCGCCACGGTTGCCCCTGCGTCGAACAACTCCCGCAGACAGACGTGGCCGATATCGTGATACGCGAAGACGACGGACCGCATCACGATCACCGGCCGCGTCGATGGATGGCGCGAATACGATAGGTGGGCCGCCGGCGCACCTCCAGATAAATGCGCCCCACGTATTCCCCGACCATGCCGACCGCAAGGATGAGGATGCCGACGAACACGAACAGGATGGCGAACAGGGTGAAGACCCCCTCGCTCTCGGGACCGACAAATAGCCGGCGCACCAACAAGAAAACGCCAAACCCCATCCCCGCCAAAGCGACGACGATGCCCGCGAGGCTCACCATCTGGATGGGCAGCAGCGAGAAGCCGGTGATGAGATCGAAGGAGAGCCGCATGAGCTTCATCGGCGTGTACTTGGAGCGGCCGCCCCAGCGATCCGAGTGGCCGACCTGAATCTCTGCCGTTCGCTTGGCTAGCGAGTTTGCCAGGGCCGGGATAAAACTGGAGCGTTCGTCGCACTCGACGATCTGGCGCACGATGGCCCGCCGGTAGGCGCGCAACATGCAACCGTAGTCGTTCATCCTGACACCGACGGTCGCGGACGTGAGCTCGTTGATCACTTCGGATGCCAGCCGCCGATAGGCGGGATCTTGACGGTCTTCACGCCAGCCGCCGACGACGTCGTATCCCTCTTCCAGTTTCGCCACGAGACGCGGGATTTCTTCGGGGGGGTTCTGGAGGTCACCGTCGAGGGTAACCACAATCTCGCCTTGCGCGGCGGCGAACCCCGCAAGCACAGCAGCATGCTGCCCAAAATTGCGGGTCAGTTCGATCACACCAAGCCGACAGTCGTCGGCGGCGAGCGCCCGCAGAATTTCGAGCGACCGATCGCCGCTGCCATCGTCGACGTACCATACCTCGTACGATCGTCCGAGGGCGACCAGCGCCTGCGTCAGCCGCTGGTGTAACACCGGCAAGTTATCCGCTTCATTGAAAATGGGAATGACGACCGAAAGATCCACGCTGGCGCCGGCACTTTCGCTAGCGGACTCCGCGAGCGGAGAGCCGGCGTGGGGCAGCGACGAAGTATTCGGCACCAGTGTTTCCTCGGGCGGGCAACGCCGTACGGACACCGGCAAACCACAAACCCCAATGGAATTCAAACGACCCGCCGACATCTACGTGCGGTACTCTTTCCGTTCGATGCGGTACTTGTGGAGTTTCTGGTAGAAATTCTGCCGATGCAATCCGGCATCGCGGGCCGCGCGGCTAACGTTCCCATTGTGGCGGCGCAGACAGTCGAGAAGAAAATAACGCTCGAACTCCTCGCGTGCGACGCTCAGGCTCTTGCCCGCGGGGAGGACGCGGTCGAACTCCCCACGCGTGTGGAGCTCGGGGGGCAGATCCGCCACCGCGACTTCCTGGCCAGTCGCGAGGAGGGTGGCGCGCTCGATCACGTTTTCCAGCTCGCGCACGTTGCCGGGCCAGGGGTGGCGGCGCAGCACTTGCGCCGCCAGCGGTTGGATGCCGGCAAGACGATGCAGGCGGTCGTGTTTGTGCAGAAAGTGGTGTGCCAGCGGAAGGATATCGTCCGTCCGTTCGCGGAGTGGCGGGATGCGTACGGACACGACGTTGAGGCGGTAGTACAGGTCGGTGCGAAACTCCCCCGTGCGGATCCGCTCGGTCAGATCGGCATTGGTCGCGGCAATGACCCGCACGTCGATTTTGATGGCACGGTCACCGCCCAGCCGTTGCACTTCACGTTCCTGCAGCACGCGAAGTAGCTTCACCTGAAGCTGCGGGAGGAGTTCGCTCACTTCGTCGAGAAAGAGGGTGCCTCCGTCCGCTTGCTCCACCATGCCCTTCTTGCTGGTGTGCGCCCCCGTAAAGGCGCCCTTTTCGTATCCGAACAGCTCGCTCTCCAGCAACTCCGATGGAATCGCGCCGCAATTGATGGCCACAAACGGCCCCGCACCCCGATTCGACTGCGTGTGCAATGCACGCGCGATCAGTTCCTTTCCGGTCCCGCTCTCGCCGCGGAGCAATACCGTGGCGCTGGAGTTGGCGACGCTTTCGACGATCCGGAAGACCTCCCGCATTGCCGTACTGACGCCAACGATGTTGCTCATGGCGTAACGACTGGCGAGCTGGCCGCGCAGATCGCGGTTTTCCTCGAGCAAGCGAAAGTGTTGCAGCGCACGGTCCACGTGCTGCCGCGCCTCGTCGTTGGTAAACGGTTTCTGCAGGTAATCGAACGCCCCCTCGCGCATGGCTTCGACAGCGGTTTGAATGGTGGCATAGGCGGTCATGATCACCACGACAGTGCCGGGATTCGTCCGGCGGATCTCGCGCAGGAAATCCAGGCCGTTCATGCCGGGCATCATGAGATCGACGAGCGCCACTGCATAGGAACAGCGCCCCAGAGCTTCTGCGGCCTGGGCCGGGTGGGTGAAGCTCTCGACCTGCAGGTCCTCGCGGCGCAACGCCCGGCTGAGGGAGCGGCACAAGTTGGCCTCGTCGTCGAGCAGCAGCAGCGTTTGACTCATGTCACCTCCCTTCGGCGGTCGCGTCGCCAGTGTCGCGGTCGCGCGTCAGCGGCAGGCGGATGCTGAACACACTGCCCCGCCCCAGCTCCGAGGCGACGGCGATTTCGCCGCCGTGCGCGGCGATGATGCCGTAGCTGACCGCAAGCCCCAGGCCGTATCCCGCACCGCCTTTTTTTGTGGTGTAGAACGGGTCGAAGATGCGATCGAGATCGGCGGGATCGATGCCGCAACCGTGGTCGCGAAACTCGATCAGCGCCAGCCGCCGACCGCCATCGATCGCCTCGCCCGTGTGCACCCGGATCGTACCCGTTCCCTCCATGGCATCCGCGGCGTTGAGCAAGAGATTGAGGAACACTTGCTGCACCTGTCGTGGATCCACCCAGAGGTGAGGCAGGCGCGGATCCAGGGCCCAGTCTGCGGTCAGGCCGCGTGCACGATCGTCACGGCGGACCAGCGCGACCGTCTCCCGGAGGAGTGTGTTGATCTCCACAGCCTGTGGTCGGGGCTCGCCGGTTGCGGCAAAGTTCAACAACCCCTGGATGATGCGCCGGCAGCGCTGCGCCTCCGCCTCGATGATTTCAACGTCTTCGGCGAAGGCGCTCTCAGCGCCCAATGCCTCGCGCACGTTGCCCGCGGTGGAAAGAATGATGCCGAGCGGGTTGTTCAATTCGTGCGACACACCCGCCGCCAGCATCCCCACCGCGCTCAGGCGCTCAGCCTGCCCCAGCTGCGCACGCGCGATCTTGAGGTTGCGGTACAGGCGGTTGCTCTCGGTCAGGGCCCGATCCTTTTCGTGCAGCGTACGCTCCAGCGAAGCGGCGAGATGATTGAACGTCGCCGCCAGTGTGCCGACTTCGTCAGCGCCCCCGACCGGCACGCGGACACTCAAGTCGCCCTCCGAGAGCCGCTCGGCACCGCGCTTCAGTTCGATCAGCGGCCCCACGGTCTTGCGCGTCCACCAGTGAACAAAGGCCAGCGCCGCCGCCATCAGCCCTGCGGTGATCGCGAGCAATCGCAGGCGAATGCGATGCCCCTGCCGCGCGATGAGATCGAGCGAGACACCGAGCCCCAGACCGGCGACGGTTCGGCCATCCTGGGTGATCGAACTGAGCACCTCCATGTACTTGCCCACCTCACGGATGCTGGCATGCCCCGAACGGAGCTGGCCGAGCGCGGGGAGCGGAACGTGCGAGCCTTCCTCGACTCCCGGGTCACTAGCGTTGGCCAACACCCGCGTATCGTCGAAGACATAGACATAATCGAAATCGCGATCCGCCAGGACGGGCGCCAATTCGCTGGCAATGATCGGGGAATCTCCCGGGCTGACGAAGCGGGCGATCCGTGGATTGATCATGTTCACGGCGGTCTGTCCTTTTTCCCGCAGGACCTCCTCCATCTCCCGGCGCTCCGCGCGCACCAGAAAAACCGTCGATGAGCCCAGCACTAGCAGCACCATCGTCGTCATGCCCACAGCGAGGCGCCGTTCGATCGACACGTCCAAATAGTCTCTCAGCGCGGCAAGCATGGCGTGTGATTCGGGAGGAGAAAGCAACGCTCGTACCACGGTGCGTGCCCCCGCCGTGACACCGATCTCATCCAACCCCGATACTCACGCAAGTGGGCCGCCTAACCTACGTCATTGATATTCCGTCGATAGTAGCAAGACAACGATGTCTCTCCCCCGGCACTTCTCCTGTCGCGATTCTGTGACATGCTGTCAACGCCGAGAGACGGCATTCGCATGGAAAAATTCATCGGCCAGTCATGAAAGGTCCGTTCACCTGGGCGCTACACACCGGCCCCACAATGGAATGGCGCTTGATCTTCCCCCCGAGCGGGAGGTGTGGTCAGCGGATCATTCACTTGGCTTGGAATGATCGCGTCTACAGCAATATCTATGAGATCGGCAATCACAGTGGGGACCGCCTTGTTGACGGGAGTGCTCGGGTGCCATGGGTCCGACCTGCACGCGACGGCGCAGAGCCGGTTACCGCCTGGGGAGCTACGTGTACATCCGGAACTGGTGCGTGGCGGGCAAATCCACATCGAGCCGGTGCAGACCATCGTCGACGCGGCGATGTTACGGACGTCAGGGAAGGCCGCGTTCAATGAAGAACGTCTCAGCTACGTATCGTCCCCCCTTGTTGGCCGGGTCACCGAGATCCGCGCCCGGCCAGGGGAGCACGTCGACGCCGGGCAGGTCCTCGCCGTGATTGACAGTCCCGAGCTGGGCAGCGCTTCGTCGGAGTTCATTAAAGCGCGCGCCGATCTCGTTCTGGCCCAACGCAATTCCGCGCTCGCCCGCCAACTGTGGGAGGCCAAGGCCATGGCGCGGAAGGATGTGCAACGGGCGGAAGACGAGCTGCTCAAGGCCAAGACGGAGGTCAGGCGTGCCCGCGAACGGCTGGTGTCGTTCGGTATCTCGGAGACGACGCTCGATCGTCCGCTCGACGCCCTGCATGTCCAATCGTTGTTGGTGCTGTCCGCCCCCATTGGCGGCACGGTCGTGGAACGCGCGCTGACATTGGGGCAAATTGTGGGAGGCGACCCAGCCCAGCGTCTGTACGTGCTCGCTGACCTCACGGCACTCTGGGTCAGCGCCGACGTATACGAGAAGGATCTGCCGCTGGTGCACGCAGGCGAAGAGGTCAGCGTCCATGCGGCCGCGTGGCCGCGGGAAACATTTCTGGGGCGCATCGATTACATCGGCGACACGGTCGATGCGAACAGCCGTACGGTCAAGGTACGACTGGCGGTCGCCAATGACCGCTTGCTGCTGAAACCGGAGATGTTCGTCACCGCGACGATTCAGGCCCAGGGCCGCGCACCGTCCTGACGATCCCGGCTGCCGCCGTGCACGGCGAGGGGTCGGAGCAGCCCTACGTCTTCATCGTCGGCGCTGATCATCGTTTCCTCCGCCGTCCTGTCACCCTGGGTGAAAGGATGAACGACCGGGTGGCCATCGCGGCCGGCCTGGTGTCCACCGATCGCGTGGTCACCGAGGGTTCGATCTTACTCAAGGCGGAGGCGGAACGTCAGGCCAACGGTTGAGGACGATGATCAATCGCCTGATCGCGTTCTCCCTCGAGCAACGGCTCGTGGTGGCGGCGGTCGCCCTCTTGGTGATGAGTTGGGGGGCGATTGCCTTCTTGCGCCTACCGATCGAGGCCTATCCGGAACTGTCCGACGTCCAGGTGCAGATCATTGCCCTGTTCCCCGGTCATGCGGCGGAAGAAGTGGAAAAATTCGTCACCATACCGATCGAAAACGAAGTCAACGGCACGCCGCGGTTGACCGCCGTTCGATCGACCTCGATCTTTGGCCTGTGCGTGGTCCGGGCCATCTTCGAAGACGGGACCGACGACTACTTCGCGCGTCAACAGATCTTGGAGCGCCTACATCTCGTCTCCCTGCCCCCCGGTGTGGAAGCCGACCTCGGCCCGCTGAGCGGATCGATTGGGGAAATCATGCGATATACCCTCAAGATCGACAGCCTGAACCTGGTGGAGCTTAAGGCGCTACAGGACTGGGTGCTTGAACGGCGCTTCCGGCAGGTGCCTGGCGTGGTGGATGTCGTCAGCTGGGGGGGTGGGCTCAAACAGTACCAAGTGCTGCTGGAACCCCAAAAGCTCAAACAGTACGACCTGACCTTCAGGCAGGTGTTCGATGCCCTCGCAGCGAGCAGTGCGAACGCCGGCGGCAGCTATATCCAACAGGGTGACTACGCATACATGGTACGCGGACTGGGGTTGCTCGGATCGACTGCCGACATCGATAACGTTGTCGTTGCGGCACATGACGGGACGCCCATACGCATCAAGGATGTCGGGAGAGCGGCAATCGGCCATGGGATTCGCCTGGGCGTTCTCGGTCGCGACCATGACGACGATCTGGTGCAGGGGATTGTACTCATGCGCAAGGGCGAAAACGCCTCGGTCGTCTTGCGGCGCGTGCAAGCCAAATTGGCCGAACTACGCGATATCCTTCCCGCCGACGTGACGATCCAGCCCTATTACGATCGCAGCCGGCTGGTGCGGACGACGGTGCACACCGTTGAAGAGAATCTGCTCCTCGGCGCACTGTTCGTATGCATCATCTTGATCGTGTTTCTCGGCAACGTCCGCGGCGCCCTGATCGTTGCGGTCACCATTCCTCTGTCGTTGCTGTTCGCCTTCACGTGCATGGAGGTGCGCGGCATCTCCGCCAATCTGCTCTCCATCGGAGCCATCGACTTCGGGATCATCGTCGACGGCGCGGTGGTGATGGTCGAGAATATCTACAGGCATCTGGCCACCCATCGTACCCAGGGTGCCCGCGTGCGGCCGATCGTCTCGGCGGCCGCACGCGAAGTGGGATCGCCGATTTTCTTCTCGGTCGCGATCATCATTACCGTCTATTTGCCTATCCTGTTTTTCCAGCGCGTCGAGGGCAAGATGTTCATTCCGATGGCGTCGACGATTTGCTTCGCCCTGGTGGGCGCGTTGCTGCTCACGCTGACAGTCATACCCGTCCTCTGCTCATTCGCGCTCCGGCGGGTCCAAGAGGAACACGACAGCGCCATCCTGCGATGGGCACGGCATGTGTATCTGCCTGGACTGCACTGGACCCTACAGCGCCCGCGGCAGACCATCGCCATCGCAGCAGGGCTGCTCCTGCTCAGCTGTGCCGCCGTTCCGTTCCTCGGCAGCGAGTTCCTCCCGGAATTGGACGAGGGCGATATTTGGGTGCGCGCCAAGTTGCCGATCGGGATCTCCTTGGAAGGAGCCGAACGCTCCGTTCGCCAAATGCGCGACATCCTCGCGCATTATCCCGAGGTGCGCACCGTGGTGTCGCAGGTCGGCGCACCGGACGACGGCACCGACCCGAATGGGCCCGACAACGCCGAGTTGTACGTCGGTTTAAAACCCCGGGGGCAGTGGCGAACGGGACGTGACAAGAGCGGCCTGATCGATGCGATGACCGCGCGACTCGCCATCTTCCCCGGAGTGACATTCAATTTCTCGCAGCCGATCAAGGATAACGTCGGTGAGGCGATCTCCGGCGTGAAAGGGGAACTGTCGATCAAAATCTTCGGTCCCGATCTGAACGTCTTGCAGGAGAAAGCCGGCGCCATCGCGCAGGTCTTGGCGACCATCCGCGGCGTCCACGATCTCGACTTCGACCGCCTGACCGGGCAGCCCCAACTCCGCATTCCGATCGATCGGGAAGAGGCCAATCGTTACGGCATCACCGTCGCCGACGTCCAGGAGGCGATCGAAACGGCCACCGCTGGGAAACGTGTCGGCGATATTCTCGAAGGCGAGCGCCGGTTCCCGCTCATCGTGAAGCTCGCCGATGCGCAGGCGGGCGCTACCGAGGAGTTGGCGGACCTGCTGGTACCAAGCCCCAGCGGCGCGCGGATTCCGCTGCAGCAGCTCGCGCATATCGAGGTGGCCTCCGGCTTCGGGCAGATTCTGCGCGAGGACAACCAGCGCCGGGTTGCGGTCAAATGGAGCGTCCGCGGCCGCGACATGGGCGGTATGGTCGCCGAGGCACAACACAGGGTCGCCGCGGCTGTGCATCTGCCGGAAGGCTACCGGCTGGTCTGGAGTGGCCGCTTCGAAGATCAGCAACGCGCCATGCGCCGGCTCGAGTTGATCGTTCCCGCCGTCATCTTGATCATTTTCATCCTGCTCTTCGGCAGCTTCAACTCGGTGCGCGATGCCACGTTGGTGTTGTTGCACGTCCCCTTTGCTCTCATCGGTGGAATCGCCGGGTTGTTGCTGACCGGCACGTACTTCAGCATCTCCGCGGGGGTGGGCTTCATCTCGCTGTTCGGTGTCGCCGTCCTCAACGGCGTCTTGCTGGTGGCGTATTTCAACGAATTGCGCAAACAAGGCCTGTCACTGCGCGACGCCGTGCTCCGAGGCGCGCAAGTACGGCTGCGACCGGTACTGATGACCGGCTTGTTGGCCATCTTCGGATTTCTTCCCGCGGCTCTGTCGCATGCCATTGGAGCCGAGGTGCAACGCCCACTGGCAATCGTGGTGACCGGCGGTCTGGTGTCGGCGACCTTGCTCACGCTACTGGTCTTGCCGGCGGCGTACATGTGGGTGGCGGTTCCGCCAGCCGGCGAGGAGCGGAGCGATGCCTAACCAGCCGCGACTGAGGGCGCTCGGCCGTTCCGTCTGTAGTGTGCCGTTCGTGTGCGCGCTGCTGAGTCTTCCCGTCGCCGCGGCAGCGGCCGAGGCGCCAGCGTCACAGAGGGTGACGCTGGCCGACGCCCTCACACTGATCGAGCGGCAGAACCCGGACACGCTCGCGGCCCGACTGCGGATCGCGCAAGCGGAGGCCGAACGTTTGGCGGCGCGATGCCTCGCCAATCCCACCCTGAGCGTCGTTGTCAACAACCTCCCCAGTGGGCGCACGAATCCGCCCGGCTTGTCTGTTGGGCAAACGATCGGCGGGACCGTGCGCCTCGATCAACCGGTGGTGTTGTGGGGCAAGCGGCACCTACGTCTCCAGGGTGCGGAGGCTGGCGTCGCCGCTGCCCAAGCACTGGAGCGCGATACCGTACGACTGCTGCGCGCGGCGGTGAAAGATGCCTTTTACGGCGTCTTACACGATCAAAAAATGCTCGAGTTCACGATGGCCAACCGCGAGCGCTATCAACGGATCGTCGCATTGAACGAACGCCGGTTTCGCGGTGGCGACCTCGCGGAAGTCGACTTCCGTAAGGTCGAGTTGGAAAACCTGAAGCGCCTCTCGGAGGAGGAAGCCGCACACCTGGCGCTTGCGGAGCGCCGCCGGCTGCTGGGGCGCTTGATCGGCACTGCGCAAGGCGTTGACGCCGTCGGCAGCCTGACGGCGCCGGCGGTGTACACCGCCGGCGAACCGGCATTGCGTCTGGCGATGGCCAATCGTCCCGATCTCGCCGCGGCGCAGCACGTGCGTGAACAGGCACTACTGGCGCTGGATCTGTCCCGACGGGAGCGCTATCCGGACGTCACCGTGGGGTTGGATTACACCCACAGCGAGTTCGCCACGGCCGGAAACATCCGCAACACGGTGGGCATTGGACTCAGTGTGCCGGTGCCCCTGCTGAACCGCAACGAAGGTGAGATTGCTAAGGCGGAGGTGGCTCTTCGACAAGCGGACATTGATCTCACGCGCGTCCGCCTCGACATCGCACAAGAAGTTCGGAAGGCGGTGGAACGCTGTCACTCCGCAGGTCGGCTCTTGCAGACATTCGAGAGCGGGTATCTCGATCATGCCAAAGTTGCGGTCGACGCCGCCGAAAAAGCCTACCGCATTGGCGCCGCCTCGCTCTTGGACCTTCTCGACGCCGAGCGCACCTACGCCTCCACCCAAGGCGATTACCTGGATACCCTCTTCAGCGCACGCGCGAGCCTGGATGCGCTGGAACGGGCCACCGGCGTCGATGTCAGCAGCGAGTAGACGATGGACACGCGACACGTTGGGTGGTGTACATGCGCCACGGTCCCATCTACGCCTCGCTCTCGGCGCCGGTTAGGCGTGCTCCATCGCCTGGCGTCCACGCCAGACCTGTTCCGCCCGCACCCCGATGCCCGCGGTCATCGAATTGAAGCCTCGTCGGAGATGCGAACCGAGCAGGATGCGCGTGACGGGTGCTATCCACCCCGAAAGGGCAAAGCGGGAGCGGTAAAGTGTCCGGCCAGGATCGAGCGCCTCCAACTCGTGACACCGCCGACTAATCACCGCACGCAGGCGGCCCCCATCCAGCCCGTAGCAGAGCCGGCGGCCGGGGAGATGGTCTTGAACGAACTCGCGCTGCGGCTGTGCCAGCCACGAAAAGATCTTGACACGCATGTGAATCGGGTCGCCGACCATCAAGGTCGAGCGGCACGAAACCACGAACGGGTTCCATTGCCCGTAGGACGCCAGATCGGTAATGACCTCCCACACCACCGCACTGGGCGCGGCAATTTCCAACTCCTCTTCGATGATAAACGCCATGTACGCTCCGTTGCCGAACGCTCGCTCTCGCACGGCCCGAGTGCCGTGCTCCGAAGCCGGCGCCCCGGCGGCGTCCTGCCGCGTCTCCGGCTCACGCGCGAGCGGCTGCCGCCAGGTTTCCGTCCCCCGTTGCCATTCCACGGCGTCTTCACCGATGCAAGCGGTGCAGCGCTGGCCGGAACACAAATTATGCGCGGCACATCGCTGCGATGGCCTTCAGCCGCACAGCAGTCGGAGCGATCGCTCCGCGGCACGCCGGAGCGACAGGTCTGGCCCACGTGCCGCACGCCGCAACGCCGCAATCACCTCCGGCGAGCCATGTCCCACCCGCGCCAGCGCGACCGCTACCGCTCGACACACGCCCGGACTTGGGTCGTCAAAGATCATCGCGAGGAGTTGGCGCGTGACCCGCGCGCGGTCGCACGCGAGCCGCGCAACCCCGGAGACGGCGGCGAGGCGGACCTCCGGGTGCTCATCGCTCATACGATCGATCAGCGCCGATTCCGTTTCCGGCGTGGCGAACCCGCAGTCTCGCAGGCAATACGCCGCCATCTTGCGTTGCATCGCGTCGCCGGCGCGCACCACCGCGCGTAGTGCGACCGCCACGCCAGGTTCCCCCTTGAGCCGTACCAGCATATGGACCGCTGCCCATCGCACATCACCGTCGTGAGATCCCAGCACACCCAATAGTACCGGCAACGCATCCGCCGGCAGCCGATCCATCAACGCGAACGCATAGATCGCGCCCCATTGCGCATGCGCCGGCCCGTGCCCCAAGCGCTCACGGAGCATCGCACAAACGACCGAATGTTGCCGGACCAGCCCCGCCAGCGTCTGCGCGGCACATCGCTGAACGGCCTTGCGCCGGTCGCCCAACCACCCAGCGACCGTCGCAAGCTCCTCGCGGCTTGCGCGCCTGCGCCGAACGATCGCCTGCATCCGGGCAAGACAAACCTCGACCGCCACCTGCGCTGGCTCGCGGGCAGTGCTCACGTTCCCAGCGCTTTCATGATGGTGTCGGCGATCGTGTGCAGCTTGCCGATGCCAAGAACATAGTTCTCGGGTCGAGAATACACCCGAGACACAACGGTATCGATCGCATCCCAGTCGGGAGCGCATGATCGCAGATCGCACTCGAGCTGATCCACCGCGACCGAATTTGCGATAAAGTCACCGGCAAATCGAACTGCCCGCAAGCAGCCGGGTCCCAAGTCGACGTAGGCTTCAAACATCCCCAGCTGTCCGCGTATCCCGGCATATCGCCATGAACCGGTGGGCAACCGCCGCTCGTGGAGCCCGAGGTCTGCGGCGAACCGATCCGCCGCGATCGCGTCGATCGCGGTTTGTTCCGCCGGCGTCAACGTGTGCGCGTCGAGGCTGAGCTTGAAATGTTGCTCGTAGCCCTGTCGGAGCGCCTCCACCAACTCCGCCAGGTCGACACGTCTTCCCAGCTGGCGCTCAATGCACGTCATGCGCTGCGCTTCCGGCACTTCCGCCTTGACCACGCCCGAGCGGTCGACAGTTTCGAGCAGCGAAGGCAGGATGCTGAAGTCTCTACCCACGGCCAAGATGGTCTCGAAGAGCATTGCCCCGCTGCGATCGACCTCGAACGACATGAGGCCCAAGACGCGACCGCCAGAGGTGACCGCATCGCGTCCCGGATAGAAGGCCTCCAGACCCAATCGCCGGCACGCGTGCAGAATGCCACGCACGTAGCGATTCAGCACCTGGTGTGGGGCCAATGCAAAGGGATCGTTCGAGAGGAGCGCGGATCGATGGGGTAGAACCAGTGTCACGCCCACGAACCCCTCTCCGAAGGGGGCGGCGCGCCCACCGCTGTGGCGACGGTACAGCCACGGTCCGACGCCCGGTTTCGCCGCTACCGGGGCGAGATGATAGCGACCCAGTGCAACCCCCTCCCCCGCTAATTCATACACCCGCAAGAGCGGTCGGCGCGGGGCGGACGGTGCGGTGACTTCCTGAAGGAAGTGTGCGTCTTGCGCGAGACTAGCGCTCGGCGAGAGGCGGGTCTGCACGAGGAAATCGAGCGCGCGCATTGGCTCGTGACCTGCGTTCGGCACCAGCGCCGGGCGCGGGTCCCTACCCAACAAACAGGCGTATCAGGCGGGAGTCACGCGTCGTCGGCCGGCGCCTACCGCGCCTCCTCCCCGGAGGCAATGCGCATGGGGATGGTGAGTCGCCTGCCGGCACGTTGGACAAGCACGCCGCCAATGATCTCGGCCTAAACGGATCTGCCGCGGGCGTGGCGCCGAGCCACGAGGGTCTTATTGCCCTTGGCCGTTGCGCTGCGCATGACGTGGGCAACTACGCCTCGGCCTCCACCACCACGGTCACTTGCGAGGTGACGCCGACACCGAGTTGTACGGGCACCACGTGCTCACCGATAGACTTGATCGGCTCCTCCAAGCGAATACGCCGGCGTTCTACCGGAAATCCCTGCTCGACCAAGGCCTTCTCTATATCGAGATTCGTCACCGACCCGAACAGCTTCCCTTCCTCGCCGGCACGGGCACGGATGGTTACCCGCATACTGCCGAGCCGTTGCGCTTGGCTCTCCGCATGACGCCGATCGCGCTCACGTTTGTCGGCGGCGACGCGCTTCTGATGTTCGAGCACGCGAACGCTCCGTTTGTCGGCAACGACTGCGAGCCCACGGGGTAGAAGAAAATTCCGCGCAAACCCGGGCTTCACTTTCACGATGTCCCCCACGCTGCCGAGATCCGCAACATCCTCGCGTAGAATCACGTCCATTGTCTTTTCTCTCCTATTCCCCGTCGCCCGGGATCTGCAGGTCTGCGGCGCTGACGCTTAATCGCCGAAAGTCGCCCCATAAGTCGAACACCCCCACGGCCAGCACAAGCCCGGCAACGATGTGCTGAACCGCGATCAAGAGGTAGCTGGCGACCCGCACGCCATACGGCAACCGGAAACGCTGCAGAAAGTAGCTCACAATAGCCAGGCCCTGGCAGAAGTAGCACCCTAGCAAGACGATGAAAACGTTGCGTGCCGCCAACGACGCGGGATAAAAGGGAAGAAACATCGCGAAGCCCGTCGCGATGAGCGCCCAGATCAGCCGATCAGGCGTCCGCCACAGACGGAGGTCGATGTCGTGCGCCCCTCGTGCCCAACGCCTGAGCAATACGAGGTTAGCGATCGCCACCAAGCCACCGCTCAACACCATCAGCGCCGGGAGAATCTCAAGTACACCAGCGACGAGCACGTCACGGTCTGCCTGCACAGACCCGACGGCACCGTCCAACATACCGGCTGCGCGATAGGTGGACAACGCCAGATCGACGCCGTGGCCCAGCTGATCCCGCACCGTGCCGATACCGGAGGCGAAGTCGCCATAGGCGAACAACGTAGCACCCAGCAAACCGGTCAACCAAGCAGCGATGCCCGCCAGAGCGGTCTCCTCGAACGACCAGCCTCGGCGGCACCCAAGCGCCAAGGCGCACGCCGGCACACCGAACAACAGCCCCCAACCGGCGACCGCTCCCGTGCCCAACACCAAGCCGACCACGCCGGCCGTGAGCAGCAGCCAGTACACGCCCGCCATGAGGGTATCGACGGCGAGGATGAGTCCCGGAAGGGGAACCAGCAGCAACATTGGTGTCGCCACCGGGGCCAGGCAGATCCCCGCCACGTACAGGCCGCTGCTCCATAAGACTGCTAACACAATGCGGAGAGCGGCCGACGCCTGGTGGCCACCACGGCGCTGGGATATACCCGCGAATCGCATCAAGCGTGTACCGTGGTGAACGGCAGGAGGGCGATGGCGCGCGCCCGCTTAATCGCGGTCGTCAATCGTCGCTGGTGTTTGGCGCAGTTGCCGGTGATTCGGCTGGGAACGATCTTGCCCCGTTCGGTAACGAAACTCGACAACGCGCGCGTATCTTTATAGTCGATGACCGTGTCCTTGTCGGCGCAAAACCGGCACACCTTGCGGCGCGCCGGCCCCCGCCGGCGGAACGTCGTCTTGTCGTCGGCGGCCGATCGGCCGCGTCTGCCGCCACTTCTCCCTGGTGCCATAATCAGCTCCCCTGCTCCGCGCTGGGCGTCTCTTCCGGTGCCGTCCGCTGCGCCCTCGCCGCCCCACGCCGCCCGGTGCCGCCCTTCTCGGGTATGCGGACCGAAACGAATCGCAAGAACTCATCCGAAAGCTTCATCGTGCGCTCCAACTCCTTCACCACGTCCGAGCGTGCGCTGTACTGTACCAGCACGTAAATGCCCCGCGCTTGTTTCTCGATGGGATACGCGAGGTCGCGCATACCCCAATCGTGCAGGTCCGCTACCTGCCCTTGCATCCCCTCGATGAGTCGGCGTACACGATCGAGGGTCTCACGCACCTGGGCCTCGGGCAGATCCGGGTGCAGAATAAATAACGTTTCGTAACGATTCATTTAGTTCCTCCCAACTAGCTCAGCTGTCACCTGCCGCCGCTTCGCGGAAGCGGTGTTAAACATATTCATCGCGCGTTCGTCGCCCTCGATGACGATGCACTCGACTGCGTCGGCCGCACGCGCGATCGCCGTCGCGACGATCGCGCTTTCCTCGGCACAAAACCTCGATAACACGTGGCTGACCGCGCCGCGCTCCCGTGGCGGACGACCCACCCCGACTCGAACCCTAGTAAAGTCGCGACCGAAACACTCGACGATCGAGTGCAGGCCCCGATGCCCTGCCGTTCCGCCACCTCGTTTTACTCGCACGCAACCGACCTCCAAGTCGAGCTCGTCGTGAACGACCGTGAGGTGCGTTACGTCGATGTGCCGACCTGAACTTTTCAGCGCGGGTCCACTTCGGTTCATGTACATCTGCGGTTCAATTAACGCAACGTGCTTACCAGCCACCAGCGCTCGTGCCGTACGCACCCCGTGGCGTACCGCCCCGAGGGTAACTCCCCAGCGGCGCGCAAGCTCTTCCACCACCGCAAATCCCACGTTGTGACGACTGCCGGTATATTCCTGTCCGGGATTGCCCAGCCCAACCACCGTGTGCATTGACGGTCAGGATGTTCAGCCCTTCTTCTCCGCATCGGCCTTGCCGCCCTCCGCCGCTGCGGCACCCTCCGTTGTGGCCGCCTCCGCCGCCGCTTCCTCAACCTTGACCTCCTCGACCGTCGGTGGCGCCACGGTGACTAGGGTTACGTCGGTGTCATAGCACACGCGCACCCCGAGCGGTGCCTGAAGGCCGCTGACGTGAATGGTGTCGTGGATGTTGAGCCCGCTGACGTCCACCTTGATGAACTCCGGGATATCGCCTGGAAGGCACTCCACTTCCACCTCGCGTTGGATGGGTTGCAGGATGCCACCGAGCGCAACCCCGACCGCCTTCCCGGTAAAGTGCAGGGGGACACGCAGGCGCAATTTCTCGGTCATGTCGACTTCGTAGAAATCCGCATGCAGGACGGCACCGGTCACCGGGTGGAGCTGCGCCGCCTTGACCAAGGCAACCTTGCTGCGGATATCGTCCGCATCCGAACAGAAGCGGATGAGGTGCGAGCCCTCGAGGGCGCTGATCTTCTCGGAAAACTCCTTGGCATCGACGACAATCATCGCCGGACGCCGCTTGGGACCATAGAAGATGCCAGGCACCTTACCTTGTTGGCGCATCTGCCGCGCCGGTCCCTTGCCGGATCGCGATCGTAGTTCGGCATTCAACTCAACGGTTTCCATACTTGACTCCTGTTGCGTCAGCGCCCTGTCGGGCTACACGAAAAGTGAACTGATGGATTCCTCGTCGTGGGTGCGGCGGATCGCTTCCCCGAGCAGATGTGCCACCGACAACACTTTGATTTTCTTACAGGCACGCGCACTTGCCGAAAGCGGGATCGTATCGGTAACGATCAGCTCAGCCAGCGCGGAGCGCTCGATCCGCGCGATTGCCGCACCGGAAAGCACGGGATGGGTACAGCAGGCCATCACCGCACGTGCGCCGTTTTCTCTCAAGGCCGCCGCCGCAGTCGCCAGCGTCCCAGCAGTGTCCACCATATCGTCGACTAGAATCGCCGTTCGATCACGAACGTCACCGACGATATGCATCTCGGCCACCTCGTTCGCTCGCGCCCGGCGCTTATCGATGATCGCCAGCGCGGCATCCAGATGCTTAGCGAATGCCCGTGCCCGTTCTACCCCCCCAGCGTCCGGCGAGACGACACACACTTCATCGTGGTTTAGGCGCGGCCGGAGATAAGACAACAGCACGGGCGTGGCAAAGAGATTATCCACCGGGACATTAAAGAACCCTTGGATCTGACCGGCATGGAGATCCACCGTGAGGACCCGTGACGCACCCGCCGTGGTGATCAAATCGGCCACCAGTTTCGCACTGATCGGAACGCGCGGTGCGACTTTCCTGTCCTGGCGGGAATAGCCGTAGTACGGCACGACCGCCGTGATGCGCATGGCCGACGCCCGGCGGAAGGCGTCGAGCATAAGGAGGAGTTCGATGAGATTGTCGTTTACCGGCGTGCAGGTCGATTGGATGACGAACACATCTCCGCCACGGACATTCTCGGCGATTTCGACCATGATTTCGCCGTCGCTAAAGCGGCGCACGTCTGCCACGCCGCGCGGGACGCCCAGATACGCGCACACCTCATCGGCCAGGCGGGGACTGGAATTACCCGCAAATATTTTGATTTCGTCCTTCACCGACGTACCTGCCAGTGGTCTGCAACCTAATTACTGGGCGGGAAGGATT
>JAXLXM010000008.1:0-277885 GCA_046327925.1 Binatia bacterium | reverse complement strand
CAGCGCCTTCTTCGACCCGTCAGCTTATTCGGCGACGGCGCCTTAGGGGCTCTAGGACCGTTACTGCACAAGGCCGGGACGCCGATTGCGAAGCGTTAGGTGGCACCAGTCCTAACGTTTCGGAGACGTTAGGATCGGGCACGGCACAAAATCCTAACCAACTCAACTACACGCGCCAGCTTCTCACCGAGGCACCAACGGCATTCTTCCTCACTGCCAGCGTGTTGCTGCTGCAGCAGGGACGGCATTTTTATGCCAGCGTGGCGCTTAGCATCGCGGTGCTCTTTCGAGCGAGTCTTGGGCCGCTTCTTCCGCTATTTTTCGCTTGCGGGCTATGGCAACCGGACTGGCCTACGGCGAAAAACGTCGCCCTGCGCTGGATCGGTGGTCTTGCGTTCGGTGCGGTGTTCTACGCGGCTTTACTCAGCGTGGGCGTCATCAAGCCCTCTAACAATCTCGGCCCTAATCTCCTGATCTCGATTAATTCAAGTCAAGGTGTAGTCTTCTCAACGGCTGGATTCAGTAGTGAGGAGACGATGCATCCGCTCCGCACTTACGCCAAGTTCGCGTCCGCACATCCGGCCGAGTTTCTCAAACAGCGATGGCTCTCCCTGTACGAGCTTTGGGGTTGGCCGTCAGACGGAGACAACAAATCTCCTCGCTCCCTTGGGTCCAAGCTCCTCATCGCGTTGCGCCTGCCGCTTCTATTCCTCGGCCTCGTGGGTTTTTGGTTCGGCGCACGCACGCGGGAAGCATGGATTCTTGTTCTCCCGGTACTCACGGTTACCGTCGTACATATAGCGACCTTCTCGACACCTCGCTTCACCTACGTGGTTGAACCGTGTTTGGCAGTGCTGGCGGTTGCGGCGGTGGGCCGGCTCGCCACGCGACGCGTTCCTGAAAACCTGCCCGAACTAAGCGCGATCTTTTAAGGCGGCGAGCTTCGCGGCGGAGTCACTGTGCGCGCTGGGGCGGTCGGCGTAGCGGGCCGGCATCATCGGGGTTTTCCAGCGAGCGGCTGTGATGCCTTGCGCGGCGCCGCTGGGCATTCGGGGTGCTTACCTAGTGCTTACCCTGACCAATATGCGTGTTGGCGAGCAAAACGAAAAACCCACGTAACCGTTCAAGATCACGTGGGTTGTCTGAAGCTGGCGAGGAGATTTGAACTCCTGACCTGCTGATTACGAATCAGCTGCTCTACCGACTGAGCTACGCCAGCGTGTCCGCCGCGGTTCCAGCGGGCACTGTTCATAGCGGAAGACGGCGCGCCAATCCAGAGGAGGGCTTGGAGGCTTGCGGGCCTGCGGGCGTGCGGAATAAGGGATCTCGATACTCTCCGATCGTCAAGCCCCCAGGCCCTCCAGCCTCCAAGCCTCCAAGCCCTGCCTGGCGCCCACTGCGCGCCTCAGTCTGCTTCCTCCAGCAGGCTGCGCATCTCCGTTCGCAACTTCCGCAGTTGATCCTTGAGTTGATTCACCTTGGCCAGTTGCTCGGGAGTCAGCACGGCGCGGACGGCCAGAGCGGTCTTGAGACCCTGCTCCATCAGTTGTTGCCGTAGCAGGCCGATGTGCTGGAGCTGCGGCGTGAGATCGCCGATCTCCACCTTGCCCGGCGCGAACAGCTTGTCCGCCAGTTGCTCGTTGGCCGCTTCCAACTGCCGCGACAGATCGCGTAGCCGGGTGCGATCGCTCTGCATGATCTTCTGCACCTGCTGCCCCTGCTCGGGGGTCAACTTTGCATGTTTGAGGATCAACGGCAGCAACATCGCGCCTCGGCTACCGAGCAGACGGCCGGAGCCCATCAGGTGGCCCGGATCCGGCGGTTCCGCCCGTGCCGCCCGTGCCGCCACGAGCATTATCCCGCCCAACAACGTGGCCGCCACAACTATGACCTTCCATGGTTTCATGATCGTTCCTCCGTTCAATCGGTCGCAATCCACAGCGCCGACACCTGGTCGCTGCACTCGCCGTTGAAGAACGCCTCTCCGGTGCAAGGCTGACCCACGTCGAACGCCGCATCGAGGTACGGCATGCTGCGGTTCAGATCGGGGACCTCGTACACCCCAGGAGCGGAGAACAACGCCGTGGCGATATCGGAGGCGAATGCGGTTACGCTCCGCGCTTCTGTCGCGACCTGTAGTGGCACTCGCGGCCGGTGCCACATGACGCCGGCAAAGATGGCGATCCCCAGCAGTGCCACCGCCGCCGGGATCCAGGGCCGGCGCCACACTGCCAGGCCGGCAGCGGCCGCTTGCGGTGGGGGCAGATGGGTGAGGGTCGCGTGGAGGGCCTCCAGATCCTCCGCCAAACGGTCGTAGGCCTCTGCGCAGTCGGCGCAAGAGCGCAGATGCGCGTGTTCGCCCGCTGTCCCTTCCTTAAAGTAGAGCCGTATCATTGCACGTTCGTTCAGACACCGGGTCATCGGGACCCTCCTACCGTCTTTCGCAGCTGGTGCACCGCACGATACAGGTGACGCTTGACACTTCCGGGACTCAGTCCAAGAAGGTCGGCCACCTCGTCGGTCGAGCATTCCTCGATGTAGCGCAACGCGAATACTTCCTGTTGCCGCGCCGACAGTTGGCGGAACGAGCGCCACACCTGCTGGCGGCTCTCGCTGCCCAGAGCGGCCTGTTCCGGCGTGACTCCACCGGCGGGCAGGGTGGCTTCTTCAAATTCCTGATGACGCTCGCGCCACCACTTCCACCACCCTGAGCGGCGGCGGTCGCGACACGCATTCACGGTCACCCGCGTCAGCCAGGGACCCCACGCGACGCCGTCGCCGCGCCGATGCTGGCGCAGCAGCTTGAGAAAGATCTCCTGCGCGACATCGTCCGCCTCGTCTGGGTCGGCCAGGAGCAGTCGGCACAGTCGCAGGATGCGTGGCCGCTGGGTACGGTAGAGGTCGTCATACGCGACCGCATGTTGTTCCACGAGCCTCGGATCCTCGCACGTTTCAAGCTCGGCGTACACCCTTGCGCCCTTGGAGCGTTCGTCGATGCCCATCGTATGCGCGTCGAGCCGACGTGTCGACAACGGAAAGTGGGCTGTGGTCACCGTGGCAGGCATTCTCCTCAATAACCCTCTCTCGACTCGAATAACGAGCGCTGCGAGATACCGGTTGACATCGCCGTGCGAATTCCCCGCGGCGCTGTCGGTTGCGGCGATCGACCGAATGTCAGAAAGGGCCGTCAACCTTGGCGCCGCGTCGCTCGTCAACTGGACTGAGACGGCGGCGCAACAGGGCGCTGCCGATCGAATTCTCGCAGCGGATGCGAGCGTCAGTGGAAAGGAGAAGGACAATGCGGTTGAGCACACTCATTACCTTGGTTGGGTCGCTGGCTGCGACCTTGATAGTCGTGCCGCTCGCGGCGTACGCCGAGGGCGGGCACGGGGCATGCCGTCAGGATCTCGAGCGGCTCTGTCCGAACGTCGTCCCTGGGCCGGGCAGCTTCCGTGCCTGCATGGAGACGTTGTGCCCGGGCACCGCGCCGGGCCACGGGGCGTTCTACGCCTGTCTACAGCAGCATGCGGAGACATTGTCCCCGGCGTGCCAGGAACGGTTGGCGCGGATGCACGCCAAGATGGATGCGTGGCGTGCGGCGTGTCAGCGCGATGTCGACACGTCCTGTGCCGACGTCACGCCTGGCCACGGAAATATCGTCAGGTGCCTGCGCCAGCACTACGCCGATCTGTCGCAGGCCTGTCAGGAGCAATTTTCCCGACACGGCCGAGGTCACCGGCATCATGAGCCGGACGCCGACGCCGTGTCGGGCCAATAGAGCGCCAAGAAACGCCGCGGCCAATCAGCCGCGGTGCACGATCAGGCCGTGGGTGGGGTCGTAGGGGGAGACGGCGATGGTAACGCGGTCGCCGGGAATCACCTTGATGTGAAAACGGCGCAGCCGGCCGCTGATGCGGGCGATGAACTCGCGGCCCTTCTCGCCGCGGATCCGGAAGTGTCCACCGGCGAGCATCTCGGTCACCGTGCCGGGGATTTGCAATAGATCGTCGCGGCTCATTCGCGGTCTCCCTGCCAGACACGGCTGCGGGCCGCTTGTCGGCGGTAGCGGCGGATAGCCTCGCGGGTCTTGCGGCGCTTGCGGTCCCCCGGCTTTTCGTAGTGCGCGTGGCGCTTGATATCCTTGAGGAGGCCTTCCTTGAGGATCAATTTCTTGAACACCCGCAGGGCCGCGTCGACACCGCGATCGTCGACGATGACCGTCAGGGCGCGTCCGCGCCGCCGCCGGCCTTGATCCCCCGGAACGGGCTGCGAAGTTTGCTGACCGCCGCTCTGCACTTCACTCATTGCCTGGCATCCTCCAGGACGGGTGCGCTAACCAAGATCGTCCGACTCTCCAATGGCCGCATCCTTTCCTCTGGGTTGTGGCGCCAATTGCAGACGGGAGGCGCGGAACACCGTTGCGCGAGAGGGGCGCTCGGACTCTGACCTTTCCCTTCACTCGTTTATTGGGCCGGTTGCAGACCCCACCACCGCGGGTGCGTGGGCGACAATAAACAGGACAACCGCAACTTCATAGCAGGCGTGTCAGCGGAAGTCGAGCCGTCGCGGGGAGGGCAATTACGGTGGGGACTTGCCATCCACCGCGTGAAGTTGGATACGACAGGCCCAGAGGACGGAGGAGCGATGGACATTCGGACGATCGGAATCGTTGGTGCGGGGCAGATGGGCAGCGGGATCGCACAGGTTGCCGCGCAAGCCGGGTTAGACATTCTGCTGTATGACGTGGTCGAGCCGGCCATCGCTCGGGGCCTGGCTGGCGTGTCGGGCGCCTTGGACCGCGTAGTGGCCCGTGGCAAACTTGCGCGCGCCGAACGCGACCGGATCGTGTCCCGCATCCACGCCACACCGAGCCTCGATTCGCTGCGGGATGCCGACTTCATTTTGGAGGCGGCGACGGAGAACGAGGCGCTGAAGATCGATCTGTTCAAGCGGCTGCACGCCGTGGCCAGGCCGGCGGTGGTTCTGGCGTCAAACACGTCGTCTATTTCTATCACCCGGCTGGGAAGCGCTAGCGGCCGGCCGGAAAAAGTCATCGGTATGCACTTCATGAACCCGCCACCGCTGATGCGCCTGGTCGAGATCGTTCGCGGCCTGGCCACGGCGCCGGACACCTATGAATGTGTCAAAGGACTTGCGGAGCGTCTGGGAAAGACCACCATCGTTGCCGAGGATTCCCCGGGCTTCATCGTCAATCGCATTCTGCTACCGATGATCAACGAGGCGGTTTTTGCCATTCATGAGGGCGTGGGCAGCGTCGAGGACGTCGATACCGCCATGAAGCTTGGCACCAATCAGCCGATGGGACCGCTCGAACTCGCGGACCTGATCGGCTTGGATACCTGCTTGGCCGTCATGGAGGTCATGCAGGATGTCCTGGGCGACGACAAGTACCGGCCGTGCCCGCTGCTCAAGAAGTACGTCGATGCGGGGTACCTGGGGCGTAAGACCGGCCGGGGCTTCTACAAGTACGACAGCAAGTGACGAGCGCACGGCGCGCCGCACGCAGAGCGTAGATGGGGGGCCTATGGTTCCCAAACCAGCCGCGAGCGGCCGAACCCCCTGGCGCCGCTGAAGGCTGATGTGTCGGAAAGGTTTGCACGATGTTTACGTTGCCGGAAACGCATCAAATGCTGCGACGAACGTGTCGCGAGTTTGCGGACAAAGAACTCATCCCGGTTGCGGCTCGACTCGACAGCGAGCATCGCTATCCCGCGGCGCAGGTGGCGCGCATGGCCGCAATGGGCCTGATGGGCATCGCGATCCCCGAGGAGGAGGGCGGGGCGGGATTGGATACCGTCGCGTACGTCCTGGCGACTGAGGAAATCAGCCGGGGCTGCGCCTCTACCGGCGTCATCATGAGCGTGAATAACTCGCTGTACTGCGAACCGCTGTCGAAGTTCGGTACGCCGGTGCAGAAGGAGGAATTTCTCCTGCCATTTGCGTGCGGTCGCCGGCTGGGGTGCTTTGCACTTAGCGAGCCGGGTAATGGCTCGGATGCCGGTGCGGCCAGGACCACGGCGGAACGCCATGGCGATTACTGGGTGCTCAACGGCACCAAGGCGTGGATCACCAACGGGTACGACGCCAACGCCGCCGTGGTGTTTGCCACCACCGACCGGACCAAGAAACACAAGGGCATCAGTGCGTTTATCGTACCGATGCCGGCGCACGGACTGGCACTGGGGAAGAAAGAGGACAAGCTCGGGATCCGCGCATCGTCCACCTGTAACCTTATTTTCGAGGACTGCCGCATCCCGTTGCGGAATCTTCTCGGTCAGGAAGGCGAGGGTTTCAAGATCGCCATGGCCACCCTCGACGGCGGGCGCATCGGCATCGCCGCGCAGGCGCTGGGAATTGCACAGGCCGCGCTGGAAGAGGCGGTGTCGTACGCGAAACAGCGCGAGGCGTTTGGCGCCCCCATTGCCAATCTGCAGGCGATCCAGTTCAAGATTGCCGACATGGCCTGTCGCCTCGATTCGGCGCGCTTGCTGACCTGGCGCGCGGCGCACCTGAAAGACCGGAAGGCGCCCTTTACCACCGAGGCCGCTATGGCGAAGCTGGCCGCCTCCGAAATGGCGACGTTCGTGACGCATCAAGCCATCCAGATCCTCGGCGGCAACGGCTACGTCACCGAGTTTCCCGCGGAGCGCCACTACCGCGATGCGCGCATTACCGAGATCTACGAGGGGACCAGCGAGATCCAGCGGCTGGTGATCGCGCACGGCGTGCTCAAAGAGTACGCGTAAAGATCATCCGTGTGGGATGTCCGACACCTTCACCACCCGGGTGTGGGGCTGCGGGTGCACCGCGGCCTTGATCCAGCGGAACCCCATCAGGCCCGATGCGTGCCCGGCTGTGTCTACCCAGTTGGGGACGTTTGGGTTCGTGTGCGCGATCACCAGGCGGAACGAACTGTCCGGACGGTACGTTGCGGTGTGCTTGTTGAAGTGGATGGAGTGGTAACGATAGTCGAGCGATTCCATCCAGTAGTTGTTGAGCTGGAAGTTCCAGTACTCGCACTGGGGCGGCGTGCTGTCGATGAGCAGGGCCTCGTCCGGCGCCAAGCTCCAATATCCCATGAAATAGCGAATGTTCGGGTCGCCGTGCGCACCTCCCGTGCGTACCGGATCGAGCGCCAGCAGTTCATTCGGGTGTTGCATGAACTCTTCTGCCCAATCGGTGAATATCGTAGCCGTTCCAACGACAAACCGCGCGGCGTCGGCGAGCCCGGTGCCCAGGTGTTCCGGTGTGAGTGGTGCGGGGGCTGCGGCGCCGTCCAGCCTCTCGATATGCAGTTCCGCGAGGCGTTCGCTCTGGGCGTCGAGCACGTTCTCGCGGACGATCAGCATCGCGGAGTCCGGTTCCATGGGCAACCAGTTCCCCGGATGTTTCCGGCAACTGAGGATGATCTCGAAGCTGCCGTCCGGCGCGACCCGCAGATCGCTTCCGTCGAGATAGCCACTGCAACCGGAGCGCGCCTTCGAGCCGTAATTGCCGTAGTAGGTCCCAAAACCGAGGTAGGAAACGGTGCCACGGTTTCCCCACAGCCGGTATTCGTGGCGGCCGTCGATGGACGCATTCTGGTAGTAGCTGTCCGGGTTGTCGCAACCGATTTTGCCGGTCTCATGGCTGAGCCGATAGAAGCGTGGCGTCGTCGGGTCGTTGTGTTCGACGAACTTTTCCAGGGCCAGACGGGTGAGGCGACTCAAGTAGCGGTACCCCTCGGCTCGGTCCAAGCCGTTCTTGGGAGACCGTTCACGCAAGATCACCGTGCCCGCGCTTTTCAGCGTGTCGCAGAACTGCTCCCACGCGGTACCGTCCATGACCTGGTCCGCCGCCGACCGTGCACTCATTGCGTGTCCTCCGTGCGCCGGTTACACCGGCAAGGTGTTGTGAATGAAAGTTTCATACGTTGAAGGGTTAGCCACCCACAGCGACCCCGAGTCATGCGCGAGATCCGCAGGCAACTGCGGCCGCGAAGCGTTGGCGGGGAACGTGCAGGCTGGGTGATGACCGCGAAGCAAGCTCGCATGCGAAAGCAGGTACTCCAGGTGCCGACGTCTTGGAGGACGATGGAAAGCCACACCGGATGCGCCGATATGGCAAGGCGCAGCTGGACCCCCGCGCGGTCAAGACCCCAGGCATGTACGGATGCACCTTGCGCGGGAACCGGGAGATCCCACCTCCGTCTGTCAGCAAAGTGCCGGCAGACCGCATCGAGGCCCCTACAGGGACACGCCGATGATGAACGGCAGTGGGAAGTCGGATCGCGGCGTAGTACCCGCGAAGCTGCTGAACAACGCTCCCGCAGGTGAGCAGTGGAGGAAGGCAAGGCCAAGGAATTCGGACGAGCAAAACGCGACCCGGACACCGAGCCGGACACCCGCGCTCGGCGCGCTCGACCGGATACGTCAAGCCGCCCGGCGCGATGGGCGGCGGCGGTTCACTGCGCTCCTGCACCATGTCTACGATGTCGAGCGCCTGCGGCAGCTTTACTACGCACTGAAGCGAACGGCCGCCGCCGGTGTCGATGGACAGACCTGGAAGCAGTACGGTGAGGAGCTGGAGGGGACCTCGAGACCTCTCCGACCGACTGCGGCGTGGAAGTGCCGAGCCAAGCCTGTGCGCAGAACGGCGCATCGAAGGCGGACGGACGCCAAAAGACCCCTTGGCGTGCCGGCGCTGGAAGACTGCTTGTCCAGCGCGCCGTCGTCGAGGTGCTCAATGCGATCTACGAACAGGACTTTCGTTCTCGTACAGCTTCCGACCAAAGCGCAATCCGCACCGGGCTCTGGACGCGCTGGCCGTCGTCGCTATCCATACGCATCGAGTGAACTGGGTGCTCGATGCCGATATCCGTGCGTTCTTTGACACCCTCGATCACGGATGGCTGGTGAAGTTCGTCGAGCACCGCATCGGGGACCGGCGCATCGTCCGCCTGATCCAGAAATGGCTCAGGGCCGGCGTGCTGGAAGAGGGAGAGCGAGTGTGCAGTGAGGAAGGAACGGTACAAGGCGGCAACATCAGTCCGCTGTTGGCCAATATCTTCCTGCACTATGTATTCGATCTGTGGACCCAACGGTGGAGGACGAAGCAGGCACGCGGAGATGTTGTGGCCGTGCGCTATGGCGATGACTTCGTCGTCGGGTTCGAGCATCGCGAGGAGGCCGAGCGCTTCCTCGCTGGAACTGCGCGAGCGGTTTCAGCAGTTTGGCTTGGAGCTGCACCCCGACAAGACACGCTTGCTGCCGTTTGGCCGCCAAGCCGATCGGCGCTGGCGCAACGATCAGGGGAGACCGGTGTTCGGGACCTTTAACTTTCTGGGCTTCACTCACAGCTGTGGGAAGACCCGCGAAGAACAGCAGTTCACGGTGGCGCAGACCCGGCGCGAAGCTGTGCGCAAAGCGTGTGCAGGCGAAGCTCAAGGAAGTCAAGAACAAGCTGCGCCGGCATGCATGACCCTATCCCGGGCGGGGCGCGTTCTTGGGTGCCGTCGTTCAGGGGAGCACGTGCGCTACTACGGCGTGCCGATGAACGGCTGGGCCATCACCGCGTTTCGCCGCGCAGTGGGGAGACTCTGGTGTCGAACCCTGCGACGCCGCAGCCAGAAACACCGGCTGCGATGGGAGCGGATGCACCGCCTGATCCGCCTCTGCCTGCCTCCGGCCCGAGTCTGCCATCCCTATCCGCTGCAACGCTTCGGCGTTCGCAGAACTGCTCCCACGCGGTACCGTCCATGACCTGGTCCGCCGCCGACCGTGCACTCATCGCGTGTCCTCCTTTGGGTGAATTGTACGTGCGTGCCGAGCCATAGCCAATCCCCGACGGGATTGAAATCCGCCCCCGCGCCCAGCGACCCCATTGCTGCCGCTCGGGCAGTGGTGGGCAGATGTGGCCATGTGCCGACAGGAATGTGCGGGCCAGACGATTCTGCAGTGATCAACGAGGAATGATGCTCTAAGTATTCGGCAATGCTAGCGTTGGCTTCATCGATTGCCGGTTTGTGGTGGTTTGTGGTTTACGGGCGGCTGTCGCAACTTCGGCAGAGGTGCTTCGGCGGCGTTGCGTTGGCGATGAATGGTGAGAGGGTATGAACATTGCTGTTCTGGCAGTGTATGAGTATCTGGTGTGCGCTACGGCATGACGCAGTCCTGCTTCTGCAGGACGCCGCGGCGAGCGCAGGGAGTCACAGTCGGGAGACTGGGTACAGGCCATGCCGGTAGATGAGATTGTACCAGGGTGTCCGGGCGAGCCGGACGATCTCCTCTCGACAATTCACGGGATCGAGGAGCGCGTGGCCGCATTCGCGGCCGCGCAGGAACTGCAGTTGGAAGATCTGCGGCAAGTGGTCGACCAGGTGCGGCTCGAGCAGCGCCAGGCCGAGGCGGAGATCGCGCTCTATGGGGAACAGGCAACCGGCTGCGCGAATGAGGCGTTGGCCCGTGCCGACGATGCGTTGCAGCGCTTGACGGCGTTGGCTGCTGGCTCCGCATCTCGGGAGGGTGCGGAGGGGGCGCCGGCGTCGGGACTCTCGCCCGTGGATGCCGGTGCCACCGCGGCCGCATTTGAGACGATCGAGCAGCGTCTCGCCCTGATCGCGCGAGAACAGGATGCGCGCCTGGGAGAATTGCGGGATCGGGTCGAGCAATCCGTGCGCGCGGTCGAGCAGCGGCTTGCGGGGTTGGTCACGGAGCAGGAAGCGCGCTTGGCGGAGCTGCGGCAACGGCTCGACGGCGTACAGCGGCAACAGCAGAACGAAGCGGAAGCGGCTACCCGTGTCCACCAGGTGGCATCGCAAGCGCATGCGGCGTTGGCACTGGCGGAGGAAGCGGTGCAACGTATCGATCGGCTACCGGCCGCGCCGCCGGTGCGGGAAACCACCGCGGACGATCTCCTGCAACGGTCCGCGGCGTGGGAGGTGCTGGTTCAGTCGGTGCGTGATGTCGACCGGCGGGTGACGGCGTTGGCAGCGCGCCAGGATTCGGACATGGCGGCACTGCGCCAGTCCGCCGATCAGGTGCGGGGTGAACAGGGTTCGGTCGTCGCGCAGATCCATGGAATCCATGCCGTGAGCCGAGAGGCGGTCGGGCACGCTGACGATGCCCGGCAACGTGCCGATGCGGCATGGGAGCGTATTGCCGCATTGACGGATACGGCTCGATGCCGCGAGGCGGATACGATGGAACTGTTGGAGCGGCTTTCGCGTGGCTGGGAAATGCTCAGTCAATCGGTATGCGACGTCGAGCAGCGCGTGTCGCAGGTGGCGGCGCGGTACGAGTCCAGACTCGACGACCTGCGGCAGTATGTCGATCGGAACCATCACGAGCAGCGCCAACTCATCGACCGGGCGAGTGTGCACGGGGAGCAGGTCGGATTGCGCGCCACCGAGGCCATGGCGCGAGCGGATGCGGCTCTGGAGCGTATCGGGACGGTTGCCGCGACGTCACAGGCGCGGGAGGCGGCCACCACGGAGATGCTCAGCCGCCTGTCGGCGGGCTGGGAGACTCTCGATAGCACGATGCGTGATGTCGAGCGGCGCTTGGCGGTGCGGCAGGAAACGGCGCTCGAAGAATTGCGGCAGTTGGTAGACCAGGCACAGGGAGAACAGCGGCACGCGGCGGGCGAAGCCGCCCTCTGGGGTGAGCAGGCGACCGTCCGCGCAAACGAGGCGGTATCACGCGCAGACGAGACCATCCGGCGACTTGAGGCTGTGGTGGCCGCTTCGCAGGCGCACGACGACAGCATTACGGAGTTCCTGGGACGCCTGTCATCGGGCTGGGACGGCGTAACCAATTCGGTGCGTGCCGTCGAGCGGCGGATGGCGGCCGTCGAGGCCGAGGTGGGGCCGCTCAAGGTGGCCGCAGCGCGTGCGCAGCGGCCGCGGGCGGTGGAATCGCCGGCATTCGTGGAGGCGCAGGTTCCCGAGCCCACCGGGGCCGTTCCCGGGGCGTGGGAGCGCGGCTCCCCGGCGTTCGCACCGTGGCTGGCGCTTACCGCGCCCGGCGCCCTGCTAACGCTCGCACTGCTTGGACTGATACTGGTCGCCGGCCCTTGGGTCAGTGGCGAATTGCGTGTGGAAGCTCTCGTGCGCGCGTGTGCCGGAGCGCTCTTGCTGCTGCATGCGGGCACGGCCAGTGCGGTGCTGAAGCCGGGCGGGCAACGATGGGCGGCGGCAGCCGTCCTGGGGCTGCTCGCCGCCGATGCGCTTGGTGCTGGGGTCTTATGGGGTGCCGATCTGCGGATGGACTCTCCCGCGATGGTGTTTTGCGTTGCGGTCGCCGCGATGAGCGCCATGGTTGGCGGCGCGGCGGTCGGAGTGGCGAGCCTGCTTACGGCCGGCGTCGGGGTGGGCACGGCGCAGGCTGTCGGTCTGTTGCCGCTGGTGGTGGCGCCCGCGGTATGGTTCCCGACGACCTTGAGCGTGGAGACCTCGTTTGCGAATGCGCCGGCATTCGCATCGGTTGCGCCGGCGTTTACGACGATGCTGAGCGTCGAGACGACGTACGCGGGGCGACTGGTCGCGTCAGTCGGTTCATCGGCGGCCTTGTTCATGCCGGTGGTGGCAATCGTCTTGGTGGCAATCTGCCTCGGCGTGGGGGTGAATCTGGCGTGGGGGCGAAAGGTACGGGGAACGAACGACGCCGAATTTGGTCGGGCGCAGGGCTCCATGGTGCGTACATGATCCGCATCTGGCTCGCGGTCAGCGTGTTCGTCGCCCTACCGGCATTCGCGGAATGCCGGCTCGAGGGACGCAAGCAATTTAGCGAAGGCCTGGAAGCGCTGGCGCGTGGCGACCTTGCGCTGGCCGCCGCGCAGTTTACGGCTCTGGTGCAAGCGCAGCCGGATTGCGCCGAGGCACGCAACAATCTGGCCGTGGTGGAGGTCGAACGCGGGCAACTGCGTGAAGCCGCCGCGGAACTGCGGCGGGCACTGGAGTTGCGTCCCGATTACGACCGCGCCCGAATGAACCTGCAGCGTGTCGAACTGTTGTTGGCACAACGCCCCGAGATGACCCCGCCACCGGCGCCAACAACGGGGGCACTGGAGACGGCGGCGTTTCCGGGAGCGACAGTCGGCCAAGCCCACGCACCGGGGGTGCCCGAACCGACCGCCACCGCCGCGAGCGCCCTGCCGCCCGTTGTCGCAGCGGCGCTGGGGTTTGACGGCGCCAGCGCCGGCGTCATCGACCTGGCGAAGCGGGAGGTGTGTCTCTACCAACGCGCCGCGGGCGGCATCGCCGCGCCGTCGTGTTATGCGATCGCCAATTCTCGGATCGAAGAGCCGCCGCAGTGGCTACTGACCGGCGACACGGGCGGTCAGCGGCTCCGCCTGGTCGATGAGACGGGGCGGCGGCGCCTGCGGATTGCCCCGGAGCCCGCGGCGATTACAGGCGATGCGATCTGGATCGGGCCGGCCGATTTCGCGTCGCTGGCGGCTACGGTCCTCCCCTGGCGCACGATCTGGGGCGTGGTACAGAAACCGATGTCGGCGCTCGATCCGGCGGTCGGGACGGCGATTGGCGAAGCGGTCGAGCGTTGGCGGTCGGCCTGGGAGCAAAGGCAATTCGACGTGTACACGGCCGCGTATAGCCAAAGCTTCGTACCGCAAACGGATGCCACGGTGGCGCAATGGCGCGCCCGCAAACGCGCGCTGTTCGACACAAGCGGGAGCATTACCGTGCGTCTCGGCACACCCGGTGTGTTCGCGATCGCTGGCGGCGCGACGGTGATCACCCTCTTCGAACAACACTACCGTTCGGGAACGGTGGTGGCGGACGAACTCAAAGCGTTGCGCTGGAAACGGGACGACGGGACCTGGAAGATCGCCGCCGAGACGGTGCTGCGCGAATTACCCGCGGACGCGCCCGCCGCAAGGTGAAGGATCCTGGGCTAGCGGACGTCAGCGCACGACCTCCACGGGCGGGTCGATTATCGCGAGTTGGTTCACCACGACGACGCCAGCTCCCAGATCGGCCAAAGCGTGCTCGGCGGAGTCCCGGCCGCCGGCTGTCGCCTGCCCGCGCAGCCAGACCCAGCCATCTTTAACCGAGAAATGCACCGTGGCGCCAGTGAGTTGCTCGCATGCGCTTAGACGCTGGCGTACCGCGTGCGCCAGGTCCTCGTCGCGCAGCTCGGCCTGTCGGAGACCGAAGATACCTGACGGATGGTCCTCGGCGATAGCCGCCACTGAGCGCGTGTCGGCCGTCACCTGTTCGCGCTCGGTGGCGGCGTTGACCATTGCCGCGGGGCCACGCCAACTGAACAGCAGCAGGCCGGCGATTCCGGCGGCGGTCAGCAGCGTCAGCCACGGGCAGTAGCGCCGTGCGCGTCGAGGCGGGCCGCCGTAGCCGCGGGCGCGCAGCATTTCGTCGACCATCGGCAGGAGCGCTCGTGCGAGCGCCGCGGGTGCGTCCTGGACCTCGCGTCGCAACGCCTCAGTCACCAACGGGCGCAGCGCATCGGGATCGGCAAGCCTGCGTTGCAGCTGCCCGATCTTCGCGTCCAGTCGTGCGGTGGCCTCACCATACGGTCCCAAGACTGCGCGTCGAAGTCGCTCCGCGAGTCCTCCGCCCTGACGTTCCATCATCACGCCACCTCCGCGCCACCGCGATCTCGGGTTCACTTGCTCCTTCCGAGCGATACCACAATTGCATTACCCTCGTGCATGAGACCGTACTTGGCGGGCTGCCGCAGGTCGATCGCCACCCGCGCAATCGGCGGGTCAAGACTCGCCGCGGTGACGGTGACCGCGCGCACCCAGGGGCCGTCACCGGCGATTCTTGCGGGCACCGGACCCGGTCGCACGCCGGGCAGGTCGAGGAAGAGCCGGCTGCCGCCGTCCGGAAGAAAGCCGCGCGCGGTGATGGGAGAGCTCGTTTCGATCACGACGGACGGCGTTGGCAATTCGTCCTGCACGCCGACGCGGACGATCCACGCGGGGGTGTCGCGCACGACGTCCGCAAGCTGCCGATGCCATGCCACGTTGTCGATCGGCGGCGTGCGTTCGCTGGCGGCAATGCGCCACGGTTCCGGTCGCACAAAGTCGTGCACGAGTTCCGCGCCCTCCTGGCGGATGAGCATGGTGTACTCGGCGGTGGCGGCGACGGCGAGCACGCCGGCGGCGGGCACGCGTTCGAGGACTTGCTGAAGCGTCGTCCGCCACGCGGCGGCGGGGGCGTAGGGGATTTCTTCGGCGATGACGACGGGCGTGACCCCGGGCGTCACCAGCGTCGCCAGCTGACTCAAGTCCTCGTTGCGCATGAGGACACACCCGCGCGTGTCGCGCTGATTGAACGGTGCCGCGAGCCGGTCGGATCCATGAATCCAGATTCCGTAACCACCGCGGCGCTGTTGGCGGTCCCAGGCATTGGGATAGTTCAGTGTCATTGCTAGCGCACCGTAGTTGCCGGGAAGCCGGCTGCCGGCACGTAGGTCGGTGACCACGTAGACGCCGTCAGGTGTTCGCCGGTCGCCACTGTGAGCCTTCGGGCCCGCTGCCTGGCCGGTGGTGCACGGGTAGGTTCGCAGCAGCACAAGGGCGTCGTCGCGGCGGCCATAGAGTCGTACGGTCTGGCTACGCTTCTCGACGACCAGGGCGTGAGTCGTTGGGGCAAACAGGGCGAGCTGTGGCACGTACGGTGCGGGCTCCACCCCCATGGTCCAGGGTGCGTGTAATAGCATTTCCAGTTCGGGCGCCCCGGCCGCCAGCGCGGCGATGGCGCGCAGGCGCTGGTCCACGGCGGCATCCGGGGGCCCCAGCCGGAGACTCTGCTGATACTCCGCCCACGCCTGTGCCAGGCGGAAATCGGCGAGCGGTGCATGTGCCGAGGGATCCAACTCCGCCGCGCGTGCGAAGGCGGCTTCCGCTTCGCTCGTCATCCCTCGTGCGGCGCAGAGATAACCGAGCAGACGATGATGTGCGGCCACGTCGGGCTCGAGCCGGGTCGCCTCACGCGCGGCGGCGACGGCGCGCGCGACATCGTCGTGTTGAAACAAGACGGTGGCCAATTCGACGAAACCGGCCGCCCGCAGCGGCGCACGCCGCACCAGCTCGATCGCCTGGGCAACCTCCGTCTGGGAGCTGACGCGTACGCCCACCGGGGCGGCGCTGGCGGTGGTCAGCCACGGAATGCCGAGCGCCACCAGCACACAAATCGTGACGACTCCACGACTCCGCTGCCGTGAACGATTCCGTTCGACGCCGTCAGGTTCGAGCGACGCCGTCATCCGCCCCACCACTCCACATCGCGGGCACTATATACGCATTACGCGCCTGAATCCAAGAGAAAAGCGATGTGTGCCGATTGTCGCAGCCCAGGCGGGCGGCGGCGCGAGGCGCCGTTCAGCCCTGCGGGAAGTCGGTACCCAGGGTCACCGACTCCCATTCCGCCAACGTGTCGCGCCAGCCCGCGAGTTTCGCTTGAAAGGCCTCGTAGATGTCGCGTCCGAGCAGCAGATGCAGCGGTGGCTGTGCGCTTTCGACGACCATGAGTACGGCCGCCGCCGCGCGCGCGGGGTCGCCGGCTTGGCGTCCGTCAGCGGCGCGGATCAACACGCGCCGTGCGCCGGCGGTGTTGGCGTAGGCGGCGATCGCCAGGCGCGATTCCTTCATCGAACGGCCCGACCAGTCCGTCCGGAAGGCGCCCGGCTCGATCGCGGTCACGCGAATGCCGAGCGGGTGCACTTCCTTCGACAACGCTTCGGTGAGCGCTTCCAGAGCGAATTTGGACGAGGCATAGTATCCGGCGGCGGGGTTGGCAACCAGACCGGTCATTGACGAGATGTTGACGATGTGCCCGCGACCGCGCTTGCGCATGCCAGGGAGGACGGCCTTGACCATGCGCATCACGCCGAAGAAGTTCGTGTCGAACATGGCCTGTACGTCGCTTTCCTCGCCTTCCTCGATGGCCGCGAGGTAACCGTATCCAGCGTTGTTGACCAGCACATCGATCCGTCCGAAGACGCGCTCCGCCTCGGCGACGGTGGCGGTGACCTGGGAGGCGTCGGTGACGTCCAGGGGGAGGGCGAGAGCATGCGCGGGGTAGGTGGCCGCAAGGTCCTTCACCCGGTCCGGGTCACGAGCGGTGACCACCACCCGGTACCCGTTGTCGAGCGCCGCCACCGCGATGGCGCGACCGAGTCCCGTGGAGCAGCCCGTAATCAACCAGACCGAGTCCGTGACGGTTTCCGGCATGAAATCTCCTCAGGGCGGTCCTCGCCCGTAATCCGAATCTCTCGGTCCAACGTCCGCGCTCGCGGGTATCCGGCATTCCCTGACACGGCGTCAGTGGTCGAGGAGGCGCCAGCGGTAGGCGCGCGCACGCTCAGCCAGTTGTCTGCCGCGTTCGGCGGGCGTCATCCACGTGCTTCCGGGCGGCAACAGTTTGCGCAGTTGGCCCAACGACACGACGGTACTATCCACCCCGACATCGGGGCCAGGACGTCCGGACGGGAACTCGGCCCAGCGCAGGGTGAGGATGCCCGTGCGCATACCGCACGGGTCCACCCAGTTGTGCACGCCGGGATCATCGACCGCGACGACGTAAGTATAGGTTCCATCCGCATTGGCAACGGACTGGGCAAGGTTCAGACTACCGGTGCGGGTGACGATATCGTTCGTCGTCCCCCACAGATTGGTGATGGGGGCCACGAAGTACCGCGCGCCGCCAGTGCGCACGCTGAGCACCAGCACTTCGTCGTTGCCCAGGTGAAAGTGGCCGAGGATGTAAATCTGATTGCGCAACGCGCCATCGGTGTCCCGATCGATCGTGAAGCGGAAGGTATTGACCGGCTTTTCGAGCGCCTGTCTATTCCAGCGCACGGTATTGTCGGCATAGGTGCGCATGAACTGGGCGGTTAATTCCGCCTGCGCGTCTGTGCCGCGGGGCGGTGTGTTGGATGGGCCGTCGAGCTCTTCGATGCGGAAGACGTTGGGACGGTCGCGGGCCCAGTCGAGGATGACGTCACGGATATAAAACTCGTGGGCTTGCGGGTTCGAGCGCACGTGGTTGGGACGCCCGGCGGGGGGATCGCTGTCCACGGAAATGGTGAACGTCCGGTCCGGATTGAGCAAGAGATCGTGCCCGGAGAGCACGTCGACGGTGTTCATCTTCCGGTCCCACAGCGTGAAATAGTTCTCGACGAGACGCCGCTCGGCGACGCGACCGTGGATCAGGTATCGCCGGTTTCCGTCGATCGGGATGACCCGATAGATCGAGTCCGGATTATCGAGGCCCCAGCGCGACCCCGGCACGTCAAGATCGCCGAGTTTGTGGGGCAGCCGGGAGATGGTCACTACCTTGGGATGTTGCGGGTCCTGGTTAAGCGACCACACCGCGGCGCCGAACATGACCTCGGCGAACGCCGCGTCGAAACATGCCCGCATCTCCGCGTTCGGCGTGACCGCCTCTAGCCAGCGCGCGCGCACCTCCTCGCGGGTCCGCCGCAGCAGCGGATGCTGGACGAGTTGGAGCGCCTGTCGCTCGACTTCGTGTTGCTCGGCGGTTGCGATTGGATTCGATTCCACGAGCGCCATACGTCTCCCGTCCGGCTGTGCGCTGCACTGCATTCCGCGGTGCGCGAGGTCGAAGGTCCGTACGGCAGCACCGCCAGCCGCAGCAGTTTTCTGCGCGATCGGGTAATCGCTACCATCGATCGATCGCTCAATCCAGAGGCGTAAGCACGTGACCATCCGCCAGGACCGCCCTCCGCGCCACGCGTACAATCCCGCAACGCCGTAAAGCGGAGGCCATCCAACCGGATGTCATTCGGCGGATGTCATTCGGCGGATTGACTCGGTGCGCGGTGCTACGCTAGCCAGTGGCGACGGCACGGAGGGGTGGGTGAGCGGTTGAAACCACCGGTCTTGAAAACCGGCGACCCGCAAGGGTCCGGGAGTTCGAATCTCCCCCCCTCCGCTTGATGCCGGACGACGCGAGAGTCATCGGCGACCCGTGCCGGCAAGATGCGGTTGCCGGCGCAAGCGACGGGCACGGATGCCTCGACCCACGCTGCGAGGGCAACGGACGAAGCCCGCGCGCCGCTGTTCGGCGTCGACCACCCGCGCACGCATCGTGAGCGAATCGTTGCGCGTGACGATGTCCAGTAGTGAGCTCGCGTCTTGCCGGGAGGCGGCGGGCGGACGCCCCGCACCGATCTGCGCCATGTTCTCCGCGAGGCCAGGCAGCCCGACGGCAATCCCGTCGAGTGCGATACGGCGCGCGCTCATCGCGGGCCTACGCGAATGGCCCGCAATACGGTGAGCGGCCGGCCCGCCACAGGTTCGTCTCGGTCCTCGCGTTGCGCCCACCGGAAGAACATGATGCTGAAGACGCACATGAAGTAGAGCCCGGCACCCACCCACATCAACAACCCCCCGAGCACTTGATCGGCCAGCGGCGTCAGCCCGCCGGGATGCGGGCCCTCGAGATACCAGGGGTAGATGACCTGCGATGCCAGCGCGATCGGTGCGGACACCGCCGCCATCGGGATCAACAACAGGAAGAGATAGAGCGTTTGCGCGGGATAGGTCAGACGAGGGAGCTCCGGCAATGGGCTGAGTAACGGCCACCACATGATGGTGCCGGTGATCATGAGCGCGAGATGCATGGCGATATGCGTGGTCTCGTCCCGCACCATCTGTTCGAAGATTGGCGGGGTGTGGATCGCCGCGAGAAATCCGTTGTACAACGTAAAAGCGACGATCGGGTACGTGAGGAACTTGGCAAGCCACTTCACCGCGCGCCAGCGCAGCAGCGGACGCAGCATCCACGCGGGCGTTCCCAGGAGCAGCAAGGGCGGCATCGCCAGTGCCAGCAGCAAGTGCTGCAACATGTGCGCGCTGAACAGCCGGTCGTCGGCAAGGGCGTCGACCGGACCGTCGAGCGCCAAGAAGATGGTCGCCAGTGCGCCGGCAAAGGCGGCCACCTGCGACAGCGGTACGCGTCGATGGCGGCCCCGCCAGAGCGCACCGCCATACAGCAGCGCGCAGATCAACACGCCCGCGACGACACTCGGGTGGACATCCTCCATGGGCGTTATCGGCTCCCCAGAAAGATTGCGAAAAGCAGGCTCAACGAGACGATGACGGCGCCGGCGAAGAAGAGCTGGAACAGGAAGACGGCGCTATACGGCCAGCGGTCCGATTTCAGGTGCATGTAGAACATGACGACCAAGGCAAACTTCGCGGCCGAGAGCGAGAGCAGCAAGGGCAGCAGCACGGGTTTCAAGGCGCGCACGTAGAAGACGGTGACTTCCAAGGCCGTCAGCACCGTCAGCAGGACGGCGACGATCAGATACGTCGCCGTCCCCGGATGCCCGTGCGTCTCTGTACTCATGCGCCTTGCACCCCCTCCAGCAAATAGACCAGGGTAAAGATGACGATCCACACGACGTCGACAAAGTGCCAATAGAGGCCACACAGCTCAATGGAGAGGCTGCGTTCGCGCCGCAGGCGACCGGCGCGCGAGGCGATAGCCAGCGCCAACAGCCACAGCACCCCGACGGTCACATGGGCGCCGTGAAATCCGACCAGAGTATAGAAGGTCTGGCTGAACAGGTTTGTCTGCAACGCCAGGCCCTTATGATAAAAATGGGTGAACTCGTATACCTGGCCGAGCACGAACAGTGATCCGAGGCCCGCGGTGCCCAGCAGCCAGCGCCGCGCCCAACGCTCGTCGCCGCGCTGGTTCGCGGCCAGCGCCAGGACCATCAGCAGGCTACTCATCAGCAGGATGAAGGTGCTGACCGACGTCAGCGGCACTTCAAGAATCTCGGGTGCGCCGGGCCCCGCGAGGTTGCGCCCCTTGTAAATCAAATAGGTCGAGATCAACGACGCAAAGAAGATGGATTCCGAACCGATGAAGGCCCAGATGCCCAACTTGCGATTATCCAGCGCTGTCGACAGACCGGCGGCAGCGGACGGCGGCTCCTCTTCGCCGAAGCGCGCGTACTCGAAGCCGATACCGACGATGCTGAGCAGGACGACACTGAAACCGATCCCGACCAGCGACAGGCGGGTGATCGCCCCCACGGCGGTGAGCAGGATGCCGGCCGCCAGCACGAGCGGAAAAATGGACGGCGCCGGCATATGAAAGGCGTCCGGCGGCGCCGCCTCCAGAACCGGCCGTTGCGGATCGAGTGCCGCTCCCTTGGCGCTACGTTGGTGTCCGTATTTGAGTATCCAGAAGGGGTCGCGGCCGCGCACGATCGGGATACGGGTGAAGTTGTATGCCGGCGGCGGCGATGCCGTCCACCACTCGAGCGTACGCGCATCCCACGGATCGTCGGCTGCGCGCACGCCGCGGTAGCAGGTGCGCACGATGTTGTACAACAGCACGGCTACGGAGAGTCCCAGGATGAATGCGCTGATTGTCGCCACCAGGTTCCACATGTCCCAGCCCATACCGGGGGCGTAGCGGTAGATGCGCCGCGGCATACCTTCGGCGCCGAGAAAGTGCATCGGAAAGAAGGTGCCGTTGAAGCCAATCACCGTCAGCCAGAAGTGGAGCTTGCCCAGGCGTTCGTCGAGCAGGCGGCCGGTGAGCTTGGGCCACCAGTAGTACAGGGCCGAGAAGATGCCGAACACGGAGCCTCCGAAGAGCACGTAGTGCAGGTGCGCCACGACAAAATAGGAATCGGTCTGCTGCAGGTCGATCGGGACGGCGGCGTGCATGATGCCGCTGAGCCCGCCGATGGTGAACTCGAGAATCAGGCCGAGCGAAAAGAGAAACGCCGTCGTCATGCACAATGCGCCGCCCCACATGGTCGCGATCCAGGTGAAGATCTTGATGCCGGTCGGGATGGCGATGAGCATCGAGGTGACCGCAAAGGCGGCATCCGCCGCCGGCCCCATGCCCACCGCGAACATGTGATGTCCCCATACGCCGTAGGAGAGGAAGCCGATCAGGGCGGTCGAGTACGCCATCATGGGATAGCCGTACAGGGGCTTACGCGCGAAGACGGGGATCACCTCCGAAACGATGCCGAAGGCCGGCAGCGCCATGATGTACACCTCGGGGTGTCCGAAGAGCCAGAAGAGGTGTTGCCAGAGCAGCGGGCTGGCGCCGACCGTGGCGATATAGAAATGCGTGCCGTAGAACCGGTCCATGAGCAACAAGATAAGCGCAACCGTGAGCGCCGGGAAGGCGAGCAGGATGAGCACGACCGTCACCAGGATCGTCCACACGAACATCGGCATGCGCATGAAGGTCATCCCTGGGGCGCGCATGTTGATGATGGTCACCCCGAAGTTGATGCCGGTCAGCAGCGTCGAGATACCGAGAATCAACAGCCCGAGGACCCAGAAATCCAAGTTGGTTCCCGGCGAGAAGTAGCGTTCGGTCAGGTTGGCGTAGCCGAACCAGCCGGCGTTGGGCGCGCCGCCGGCGAGGAAGCTGGCGTGCAGGAAGAGCGCGCCGAAGAGGAACAACCAGAAGCTTAACGCGTTGAGTCGCGGGAACGCCACGTCGCGGGCGCCGATCAGCAGCGGCACCGCGAAGTTGGCGAACAGGCCGATCTCCAGGGGCATCACGACGAGAAAAATCATGGTGGTGCCATGCATGGTGAACAGCTCGTTGTAGGTGCTGGCGGCGAGGAAGGTATTGTCCGGGCGGGCGAGCTGCAAGCGCATCAACAACGCTTCGATCCCGCCGATGACGAAGAACGTAAGCGCCGCCGTGCCGTAGAGGACCGCGATCCGCTTATGGTCGACCGTGGTCAGCCAACTCCACAGGTTGCCGCCCAGGTAGCTGGGATCCGCCGTTGTCGCCTCGGTGCGTGCTGCCACTGCCATGGGCATGTCCTATTTCAGGCTCTCCAAGTACGCCGCCAGCTGTGCGATCTGCGGCGCCGTCAGCCCCAGGTCCGGCATCTGCGCGCCGGGTTTGACGGCAGGCGGATTGCGCAACCAGGCGGCCAGGTTTTCCGGGGTGTTGTCCAACGTCCCGCCCGCCAGCGTTGTGCGGCTGCCGAAATGGGTGAGATCCGGGCCAACGCGCTGCGTCGACACGCCATTGACGGTGTGGCAGGTCACGCACGGGCTTGCGGCGTAGAGTTGCGCACCGGCCTCGACAAGAGTGGCGGCCTCCGCGGGCCGCCCAGGCACCGCGGCGGGTGCGGTCTGTTGCGCGCTCCACGCGGTGAACTGCGCGGGCGTGTCGACGAACACGCGGAAGCGCATGTTGGCGTGCGACAGGCCACAGAACTCCGCGCATTGCCCGAGGTAGACGCCCGGAACGCGCGGCACGAGCGTGATGGCGTTGGTGTGCCCCGGGATAATGTCGCGCTTGCCGCCGAGCTGCGGGACCCAAAAGCTATGGATCACATCGGCGGACTCCAACGACAGGCGTACGGGGCGACCGGCGGGCAAGTGTATCTCGTTCGCCGTCGTGATCTCGAGGTCGAGATACTGCACCTGCCACCACCACTGGTGCGCCGTGACCTTCACTTCGAGCGCCTCCGGCGGTGCCTCGGCCGGTTGGGAGCGAAACGTGGTGCGGATCGTCGGAATGGCGATCGCCACTAACACCAGCGCCGGCCCCACCGTCCAGGTGACTTCGAGCGCGAGGTGTTCGCGGCTTACCGTTGGCGCCTCGCCCTCCCGCGCCCGCGTCGAATAGCGGAACAGCGCGACGAACGTGGCGAGGGCGACGATCGCGAGGATGAGGCTGTCCCACCCGATCACCTGCAGGTAGAGCGTGTGCGTCCACTCGGCGAAATCGGATTTCGGCGCCATCGTGGTCATCGGCGGCGTGGCGCCGTGGCAGCCGGCGAGGACCAGGAACGAGAGGCCGCGCAGCGTCTTCACGGCGACCCTCCGCCGATGCCTACCGGGACGAGCCGCATGCCGGGAAGCGCACACAGCCCGAAGGCGCCGAGGAATCCCAGGGTGACCAGCGACTCCACCCAACCGAATGGAATGCCGCTTGGCGACAGCGACGGTACCACCAGCACGTAGCGCTCCAGCCACATACCGATGAGGCCGCACGCACACACCGCGCCGAGAATCGCCGGCGTCCGCTTCCCCTTGCGACCCAGCAACACCGTGAAGGGACTCACCCAAATCAAGACGAGGGCGACCCACGCCAGGACGCCCCACGGCAGGCGGTGGATGCGCCGAACGAGGAAGAACGTTTCCTCGGGAAGGTCGGCATACCAGATCGGCAGGTACTGCGACCACAACAAATAGGCCCAGAAGATCGAGAAGGCGAACACCAGCTTGCCGATGTCGTGCAGACCCTCGGCGTGGACCGCGTTTCGCGGTGCCGGCCGCCAGCCGGCGCTAGCCAGCACGCCCATCGCCGCCAGCGCGCTCCAGTACCCGCCCGCGAAGAAATAGGCGCCGAACAGCGTGCTGTACCACACCGGCGAGAGTGACATCACCAGGTCGAACGCCAGGAGGGAGTAAACGATCGCATAGACGATGATCACGGTCGGCGCCAGGCGGCGGATGACGGCTGGAGGGGGATCGATGTCGGCGGAGGTCTCGGCCCAGTGGACCGCGGCGCCGCTGCGCGAACTGTGCACGAACCACAGGCTGAGCGCCGTCAGCGCCAGCAGCCCGGCGCCGTCGCGTTCGAACAGAAACGGCACGTTGAGCCACGCGGCTTTCTCCGGAAGCGGGTGCAGTATCCACGGGAAGATCAGTTCCCGCCCCGGCAACAGCAGCCAGAAGAGGAGAAAGCCGAGCGGCAGGAAACCGGCGAATCCCTCCGCGAGGCGGTACAAACTGGCGCCGCCCCAACGAGCCTGCGTCAGATACAACGATGCCGACACCACCACGCCGCCTTGCGCGATGCCGATCCAGAACAGCAGGTTCACCAAGAAGGCCTCCCACGCGCGCAGCGCGGCGCCGCGCGTCAGTGCGACGCTAAACGCGATGGCGCCGGCCACGAGCAGGGCGGCGCAACCGCCCGCCACTAGACGTCGAGTCGTGTGGCTCATGGCGCGCTCGGGCGGCCCTGCAACTGCCGCAGGTGCAGCACGACCTCCCACCGCTCCTCAGCGGACATGGCATCTCCATAGGCGGGCATCACCACACCGCCGTTGCGAATGGTGGCGTACAGATAGCCGTCGGTGCGCTCCGCCGGTTGCGCCGTCGTCAAATCCGGCGGCGCGACGATCATCTGAAAGGCCACCGGACCGTTGCCCTTGCCGCCGGCGCCGTGGCACGGGGCGCAGTTGGTGGCGAACAGGCTTGCACCGTGCTGCAGGTGCGCCGCAGTCGGCGTAAGCGGGTTGTGCCGGCTGTCGGCGGCCTCTTCCCGTGTCATCGGCGGTTCTCCGCCGTGCACGGGGAGCGTACCCGACGGCATCACACGCGGGGGTACCGCGAGCGGCTGGACCGCCGGACCGCGAAACATGTCTATGCTCCACGGAAACGCGGCGGCGCGGTGGAGGGGCAGCAAGAGCAAGAGGCCCGCCGCGGCACCGACGAGCCGCCTACCGGGCTGGGAGGCGCGCGATGAGCCGTGGAGGCGCGGCGCGGAGCGGAGATGCCGGCCGACGCCCGCTCGCGCGCCGTCATGCGGGCGCATGGGTCACCTCCAGGGCGCCGGCGGTCCGCAGCACGTCCTCAACTTGCTGCAGATCGTCGGCCGCACATTCCACGACCACGCCGAAGCGGTCGTCGCTGAAGCGCGGGCTGTAGCCCGGTGCGGATTCGAATTGCGGAAACCCTCCGTGTACCAGGAACCCGATCAAGCCCGCGAGCGCGCCAAAGAGGATCGTCAGTTCGAAGGCGATGATGACGAATGGCGGAATGGATACGATGGGCATTCCGGCCGTTACGTGGGGGTACTCCGCCGAAAGACCGATCGTCAGCACGAAACCCGTCGCGCAACCGGCGATGCCCCCGAGCAATACCCACAGACGGACTGGACTGTGGCCGGGGTGCGCGGACTGGAGGATCGGTTCGCTGGCGAAGGGTGCGAACGCCCGGAGGCCTCCCAACGCCGCCGCGCGCCCGGCGGCGATCGCGCGCGCGCAGCTGTCCTCGCTGTCGAAGAAGCCGGTGACCCGTACGCGATCCATCACGCCGCCTGCCTCGGTGGGGCCTGGAGCGCCTGTTGCTGCCACCGGACCCCCTCCTTCACCTCGGTCATCGAGACGATGGGCAAGAACTTGCTGAACAGCACGAACCACATGAGGAACCACGCGAAGCTGGCGGTGGTGATCGTGATTTCGACCCACGTCGGCTTGTAGAAGCCCCACTGGGACGGCATGAAGTTGGTGGCCAGAGAGCCGGCGATGATGACGAAGCGCTCGAGCCACATGCCGACGTTGATAAAGAGGGAAATGACGAACAGCGCCGGCAGGCTGCGCCGAATGCGCGGTGCGAACAGGAACAAGGGGATGACGCAGTTGCAAACCACCATGATCCAGGCAAGGGGGCCATACGGTCCCCAATAGCGCATTCGAAACGTCGTGAACTCGAAGGGATTGGCGCTGTACCAGGCCATGAACGCTTCGGTGATGTACGCATAGGTCACGACCAGAGACATCAGCAGAATGACCTTCGCGAGGTTGTCGAAGTGCCACGGGGTCAGCACCTGGTCGAGTCGCATGAGTCGGCGCAGCGGAATGAGCAATGTCAGCACCAATGCGCAACCCGAGAAGATGGCGCCGGCGACGAAGTAGGGCGCGAAAATCGTACTGTGCCATCCGGGGAGCTGCGCCATCGCGAAATCCCACGACACCACGCTATGCACCGAGATCACCAGTGGGGTGGCCAGGCCGGCGAGCAGCAGGTAGGCCGTGGAAAAGTGCCGCCACTGCGCGTCGGTGCCCTGCCAGCCGAGCGACAGCAGTCGGTAGAAGGTTCGCCGCCAGCCGCTGGCCGTATCGCGCGCGGCCGCGACGTCGGGGATGAGGCCCATCAGGAGGAAGAGCCAACTCACCGTGAAATAGGTGCCCACCGCAAACGCGTCCCACACCAGCGGCGAACGGAAGTTCGGCTGCAACCAGCGTTCGTTTGGATACGGCAGCAACCAATAGAAAAACCACGAGCGTCCGAGGTGGATGAGCGGAAACAAGCCGGCGGTCATCACCGCGAAGACGGTCATGGTTTCGGCGGCGCGGTACACCGGGGTGCGCCAGCGGGTGCGGAAGAGAAAGAGGATGGCCGAGATGAGTGTGCCGGAGTGCGCGATACCGACCCAGAACACGAAGTTGGTGATATACGTCGCCCACATGTTGGGTTGGCGCAGCCCGGTCACCCCGAGGCCGGTATAGATCTGGTACGTCCAGGTCAGGATTCCCGCCGCCACCACGGCGGCCAGGAAGGCGACGCCGATCCAATAGGCGCGGCCGGGTCGCGCCAACGTCCGCAGCACCAGGCGGTTGATGTCGCTGTAGGCGAGCTCGGTGGTGGCCATGCTTACGCCTCCTCAGGCTCGCGGTAGATGTCGCGCAGGTAGACGATGCCCGGTTGCGTGTTCAGCTCTTCGAGCGCCCGGTAGGCGCGCGGCCGGTGCGCGTCGCGCCGCTGCATCATGGCGCTCTCCGCGTCCTTCATGTCGCCGAAGGTGATGGCCCGCGAGGGGCAGGCCTGCGCGCACGCCGGGACGATGTCGCCGTCGCGCAGCGCGCGACGGGCTGCCGAGGCATCCATTTCCGCCGCCCGAATGCGCTGCAGGCAAAACGTGCACTTCTCCATGACCCCGGCGCCCCGTGTGGTGATGTCCGGATTCAACTGCAGATGCAGCGGCGCCGGCCACTTGGGCTCGAACCAGTTGAAGCGCCGCACCTTGTACGGGCAGTTGTTGTTGCAGTAGCGCGTACCGATGCAGCGGTTGTACACCTGGGCGTTGAGCCCCTCGTCCGTATGCGAGGACGCGTAGACCGGGCAGACGGCTTCGCAGGGGGCGTGGTCGCACTGCTGGCACAGCATCGGCATCAGGTAAAGCGGCGGGGCGTCTGGCCCCGTCGGCACGAAGCGCTCGATGCGGATCCACGACATGATGTGCCCGCGGGCCACTTCGTCCTTGCCCACGACCGGCACGTTGTTCTCCGCGTAGCAGGCGGCGACGCAGGCGCTGCAGCCGGTACAGGCGTTGAGATCGATCGTCATTCCCCACTGGTGGTTCGGGTACACGTGACTGACGTGCATTTCGTAGGGTTCGGGCGGCGGCGTGCCGGGCCGCGGCGGCGCGCCGCCGCGGCGGAGCGCGTCAAGGCCGACCGCTTCGACGATCGGCCGACCCAACATATTGGGCAATCCCAGCGGCGTGACCAGCTCCCGCCGCGCACCGGTGCGGCGCGCCGTCACCGCCACGCGCCGTGCGCCCAGCGGCAGCAGGTGCCAGGGATTGCTGCCGCGGCCGGCGGCGTAGCGGCCGTACGACGAGTGGCCTTGCCCAAACGGGGTACTCAGTACCTCAGGCCTCACGCACTGGCTGATGTGCGCCGCGGCTTCGAAGCGGCCGTGGGCGGAGCGCAGATCTACAATGTCCCCTTCGGCGACCGACAGGTGCTGCGCGGTGGCGGGATGAATCTCGATCCAGTTGTCCCAGACGATTTGCGAGACGGGTTCCGGGATCTCCTGCAGCCACGGTTTGTCCGCACCGCGCCCGTCGTAGAGAAAGATATGCGGGAAGGCAACCAGGGTCAGGTCGGCGGCGGGCGGCTCTGGAGCCTCGGCGGGTGCGCTCAGAGCCGCGGCGCGCAGCGCCACCGGGGCTGTCGGCGTGTCGCCGAAGCGGCCTCCGGCTTCGCGCACAAGCTGCCAGAAGTTGTCGAACGTCGTCGAATCCTCGAACTGCGCCCGCGCTTGTTGCCATGTCTCGTAGACGGCGGCTTGAGTGTCTTGCCATGGCAAGGTCTCGTGCGGCGCGTCGCTCGCCCGCGCCGAGGACAGCAGAATGTCGCCGAGCGGTCGCGAATCGAAAACCGGTTGCATGACCGGCTGCCCAAGTGCCATGACACCGGGGCGCGGCGCGGCGTCGCTCCACTGCTCCAACGCGTGATGGCACGGCAGGGCCAGGTGGGCGAGTGCGGCGGTTTCGTCGGGCACGCCGCCGCACCATACGACGAAGGGGACGCGCGCCAGCGCGGCGCCGAACTCCGCAATCGTGAACACGGGATTCGCATCGGCAATGACGGCGATGTCGACCGCGCCGCCGCGCATGGCGTCCAGCAGAGCGGTCACCTCCTCGGGACGGCTCCAGGGCGCCGGCTGCGCCCCTTCGAGGAAGCGTACGGTTTTCCCGAGATTGCCGGTGGCGGCGTTGAGGACCGACGCCGCCACGTGGGTCGCCGTGTCCGCCGTCCCGGCCAACGCCACGGCGCCGGCGGCCTTCCCAAACCACTGCGCCAGGCGCTGGATCTTGGCGGCGGACACGCCCGATCGCTTGGCCACCGCCGCGGGCTCGTCACCGTCGGTGAAACGCTTCAACCCATCGACATCGGCATCCGCGGCGACTAGTCCGCCATGCACGAGCGCATGCAGCACGCCACGCGCAACCAGCGCTTCGGTCCCGGGGCGCGGCGCCAACCATTCGTCGCATTTGGCTGCCGTGAGGCCACAGCGCGCCCCGATATACACCGCGCGCCCAATGGTGAGCCCGTCGCGCCCGAGCCGTGGGGCACGAAACGCGGCGTACTGTCGCGCCAGCTCCACGGGCGAACGCCACGTTTCCAGGAAGTCCGCCCCAAAGGAGAGCAACACCTCCGCCTGGTCGAGTTGGTAGACCGGCAGATCGCCGCGGCCGAAGCACAGCTCCGCCGCGCCACGGGCGGCATTCTCGTCGAGGGCCTCGTAGCGCAGCCAGCGATCCGCATTCCACACGCGCAGCCAGCCCTCGATGATGCGGTCGAGCGTCGGGCCACGCGACGGACCGACGAACGCGATACGATTGGGGCCGGCCGCGGCGGCGGAACGCAATCGCTGCTCGAACGTCCGCGAGGCGACCTCCCACGCGATCGGCGCGAACCGGCCGTTGTCGCTGCGAATCTGTGGGCTCCCGAGACGGTCAGGATGGTACAATCCTTGGAGCGCGGCTTGCCCGCGTGCGCAGAGCGCTCCGGCACCGATGGGATCGTGCGGATTGCCCTCCAGCTTGACGACCCGCCCCTCGCGCACACGCGCCACGACGCCGCAACCGGCGGGGCATTCGCGGCACACGCTGGCGTAGAAGCTCGGTACACCCGGGATGACGTTCTCGTCCGGGATCACATAGGGCATCAGCTCCCGTGTCGGCGGCTCGGTGCAGCCGCTCGCCGCCGCGCTGGTCACGGCGACCATCTTCAAGAACGATCGTCTGGACAGTTCACCCGACATGCGGACCTCATCAGTAGTGGCAAATCGAACAGTCCTTACTCACGTGGCGCTCCGTATGGCACGTGATGCAGAAACCCATGTTGATGTCGTACACCGGCACGACGCGATCCATCGTCTCCACCGGACCGTGACAGCGCTGACAGGGGATCTCCGCCAGAATGTGCGGTCGGTGCGCGAAGCGGACGAAATCCGGGAGGGTGTACACACGCTTCCAGGCAATCTCGCCGGCGGGTTGCGTGTGGTCCGTCCACCGCTGGGTCACCGCCGCCAGTGCGGGCTGCTGGCTACCGATTTTCATGTGGCAGCCCATGCAGCGCTGCACCGGCGGTACACCCGCCGTCTGCGAGCGCCGCGCGTACTCGTGGCAGTACTGGCAGGGAATGTGACGGACACCGGCGTGCACCCGATGGCTGAACGGGATCGGCTGCACGACGTCGCGGCGCGGTGACCACGGATGCTGCGAGAATGCCGCAATGCCTGCGCCGACGAGCAAGAGGAGCACGGCAATAGGGAGGACAACACGGTTCACTGCTGTGCCCCATGAGCCGCCGCGGTGGCGGCGCAATCCGCATGCAGCGTGATCTGCCGACTCGTCGTGTCGGTCAGCCGCTGGTTGTTGGCGGTCGCCCCGTTGCGTTCGCGAATGAAGGCCAGGACGTTCCAGTACTCCTCCGCGGAGAGACTGGCGGGCTGGTCCGCCGGCATGGTGGTGGAGGAGAACTCGTAGACGTCTTTGAGTGTGCGAAAATCGTTGGTGCGGAGTTTTTGGAAGGCGCGGGGCTTGCACGGCAAAGCCGTGGGGCCGATCAGTTCGGGGGCGCGCAGACCCCGGTACGAGTCGTCCTTACCCTCGCCCTTGGGTCCATGGCAGCGGGCGCACTGGTGCTCAAAGATGTGTTCGCCGCTGTCCGCCTGCGATTGCGTGAACGCCTGCGCGACGCCGCTGGCAACGACGATACACAAGCCGACGGCCGTGAGCCAGCCGGGAACGGCCCACCACCCGCTTCGCCGATGCCCCTTTCCGCAAGTCGCGCTCATGCTTCAAAAGGATGTTCGCTGCGCCGCGCTAGCGAAACGCACGATTTTTGCGCTATCGCAAAGACGGGCGCGTTCGGTTCACTCGCGACTCGGTAAACGGGAAACGCCGCGCGCCCTGTCCACAGTGTCAGGCGACCACCCAGATGGTGTAGCGCTCGCCGCGGCGCACGAGTTCCGCCGCCAGGGTGCCGCGCATGAGGTCGCGGAACCACGACATCGAATCGCGCCCCACGACCACCGTGTCGCACCGGCGTGCCTGCGCCAGCTCCAGGATCCGTTCGGCGGCACCCAACCCTTCGACGCGTTCGGAGACCTGTAGGTCGAGGGTGCTGGGGGCGACGCCCGCGGCGCGCAGCGCGGCGGTCGCCATGCCCAATGCCCGCTGCGCCGCCTTCTTGGCGTCGGCGAGCCACGGCTGTTGTTTGTCTTTGGGACGGGCGCGCGGCTTGCGCTCACGCCAATCGTGCGCGCCGCGAGAGTCAAGCGTTTTCGGCGGCAGCCGCGGCACGATGTGGACGAGGCAGATGCGCAGGCCGCGCTGTCTGCCCACGATGCCGGCAACGTATGCGACGGCGCGTTGCGACGCGTGCGTTTCATCGACAACCAGAAGCAGCATCCTGTTGGTCACGCTTGGTCACACCTCCCCGGTCGCTCAACCGCCAATAGGCACGGGAGCTGGCGTAGCGGACCAGGAACTCTCGCCGCGGCGGGCCTACAACCGGTCCCTACGTGTTCGGTTGCGAGACGGAAACGGCTCTCTTTGCGCTTGCACAAGGACGCCGCCGCTTGTTGCCGACGTGTCGCTAAATGTCGCGGCGCTCCGCCTTCACCTTCGGCAGGTCGGCGGCGATGGCGATGAGGCCGGGGGAATCGAGGATGGTGACGCGTTGGCGGCCGATATCGAGTAAACCGTCTCGCTGCCAGCCGCTCAAAATTCGGCTGACGGTGTACAATGTCGTACCGGTCATTTCCGCCAGATCCTGGCGCGAGAGCGGCATGTCGATCAGCACGCCGTGTTCCGTCTTCCAACCGGCCTGGTCGGCGAGCCGGAGCAGGGCGTGCGCTACCCGCCGTTCCACCCGTTCGGTTGCCAGTTCGCGGTAGAGGTCGCGTAGACTCCGCAGGCGCGCCGCCAATTCCCGAACGGCGTTGATGGCGATGCGCGGGTAGGTCTCCATGAGTCCGGCCATGGTGGGGCCTTTCCAACACAGGGCCTGGCACCAGCGCACCGCTTGCGCGGACACCGGGTACACCTGGCCCTCGAACGCCGCCATCGGTCCGAAAAGCTCCCCGGGTCCGAGAAAGCGGAAGACCACGTGGAGACCCTCGGGGGTCGCCTGTATCAGTTTCACGCGGCCGTGATGCAGGACGTAGACGATGTCCGCGATTGCCTCTTGCTTGAAGAAGTACTCTCCCCTCTCGATGCGGCAGGACTGCGCCGCACGGGCGACCGCGGACAGCCCAACCGCATCGAGACCGCGAAACAGCGGAACCTCCTGGAGCAGACGGATGGCATGGCTCAGTTCGGGCATGGTGGTTCCTGCTCTGCCTCCCCCACGGGACAACTACGACTACACCGCTTCCGATGGGCGTGTCTAGCGCACATCCGCCCGCGACGCGCGTAGGCACGCCGGGTCGCCGCGTCCACGCGCTTCGCGGGAACGGGTCGGATGGGAATTCGTGGAGTCGCCGACCTGTTTGCGACAGCGCAAACAACCCCGGACACCCGAGGTCCGCCACGTGCTTAAGTGTTTCCGGGAGGACGATCATGAAGAAGTACGCGCTACCCGAACTGCCCTACGATTATTCCGCGCTGGAGCCGCACTACGCGGCGCGCTTGCTCGAACTGCATCACGACAAGCATCATGCCGGCTACGTCGCCGGTGCGAACGCGACGCTCGACAAGCTCGCTGCCGCGCGTGAGCAAGGCGACTTCGGTGCGATCAACCAGTTGGAGAAGAATCTTGCGTTCCACGTCTCCGGACACGTGCTGCACTCGCTTTTCTGGCGCAACATGAGTCCACACGGCGGTGGACAGCCCTCCGGCGAGCTGAACGCGGCCGTCCAGGACGGGTTCGGTTCGTTCGAGGCGTTCAAGCGTCAGCTGACGGAAGCGGCGCTCAACGTGCAGGGCTCCGGCTGGGGAGCGCTGGCATGGGAGCCTGCCGGCCAACGCTTGATTGTGGAGCAGGTCTACGACCACCAGGACAACATCGGTAACGGCACGCTACCGCTGCTGGTCCTCGACATGTGGGAACACGCCTACTACCTGCAGTATCACAATCTCAAAGGCGACTGGGTCACGGCCTTCTGGAAGGTTGTCAACTGGGAGGATGTGTCGCAGCGCTTTCGCAAGGTGGGCACACTGGATCTGGCGCTGTAGCGCGACCTGGTGCCGGCCTTCACGTTCATGCGACCCGCGTCATGCAGGCAGGGAGAACCGCATGTCGTGATTGTCGGGGCCGGCTTTGGCGGCCTGTACGCGGCGCGCGCACTGCGGCGGGCGCGAGTACAGATTACGATCGTCGACCGCCAGAACTACCACCTCTTTCAACCGCTGCTGTATCAGGTCGCCACCGCCGCGCTGTCGCCCACCGAAATTGCCTACCCCATCCGTGCCATCGTCCGCCGCCAACGCAATGCCCGCGTGCTCTTCGCGGAGGTTCGTGCCGTTGACGCGAGCGCGAGCAACGTCGTCTTGCACGACGGCACGATCGGCTACGATTACCTGATTCTCGCCAGCGGTGCGCGACATTCGTATTTCGCGCATCCCGAGTGGGAGCCGTTTGCGCCCGGCCTCAAGGACTTGGATGACGCGGCACGCATCCGCCGTCGCATCCTGGTCGCATTCGAGGCGGCCGAGCGTGAGCCTGACGAGGCGCGACGGCGGACGCTGCTCACGTTCGTGATCGTTGGCGGTGGACCCACCGGGGTCGAGCTTGCCGGAGCGATTGCCGAGATCGCATGCCAGGCGATGGCCGGCGATTTTCGCAGTATCGATCCGCGGGTCACGCGAACGATCGTGGTCGAGGCGGGCTCGCGCATTCTCCCGACGTTTTCGGAAACCCTCGCGCACAAGGCCGAGGACATGCTCCGCCGTCTCTGCGTGGAAGTCCGCACGAACGCGCCGGTGACATCCATCGAGCCGGAGGCGGTGGTCGTGGGCACGGAACGCATCGCGGCGGCGACAACCCTGTGGGCCGCGGGCGTGGCGCCTTCGCCGCTGGCCCGGTCGTTACGCGTGCCACTCGACCGCGCCGGGCGCGTGCTCGTGCAGGCCGATCTGAGCATCCCCGGTCATCCCGAGGTCTTCGTGGTAGGGGATCTGGCCGCGTTTCTTCAACCGGGAAGCCTACCGTTGCCGGGGCTGGCTCCGGTGGCGATTCAAGAGGGCCGCCATGCCGCCGCCAACATCCTCCGTGCCTGCGCCGGCCGGCCGTACGCCGCCTTCCGCTACCGGGACAGGGGGACGTTGGCGACCATCGGCCGTGCCGCCGCGGTCATGCAACTGGGCCACCTCCAATGCTCCGGACGGCTGGCCTGGTTCCTCTGGCTGTGCGTGCACATTGTCTGGCTGATCGGCTTTCGCAATCGGCTCCTCGTGCTCTTCGATTGGGCGTGGGCATACTTCACGTACGAGCGCTCGGCACGCTTGATCACCGGCGAAGGCGACTCGTCCCTGGGGTTGCACGTGCAGGACGCACGCGCGGACCGCGTTCCCGGAGGAGGCACGGGGGGCGCGCATTAATCGAGGTGCGCGGCGACACGTTTGGCGACCTCCCAATTCCTGCCGCAGCGACGGCGAGGACACCGGCGATATTCATTGATCGAGCGCAAGGAAGCGGGGTTGGGCTGAGGCGGTCCGCGTGAGAAAGTGAAAGCCCGCCCGTGGAGCGTTGACGTTCTGGCGAATGACGAGGTCGGACTTTGCAAGGGGAGACGCAAATGGACTTGAGGATCGATTACATCAAGGTTGCACCCGAAGCTTACGCCGCCATGCTCGGTCTCGAACGCTACGTTCACCACTGCGGCTTGGAGCCGTCGCTGATCGAGCTGGTCAAGCTGCGCGCCTCGGAGATCAACGGCTGCGCCTTCTGCGTCGACATGCATACCAAGGACGCGCGTGCCGCCGGCGAGAGCGAACAGCGCTTGTACGCCGTGGCGGTGTGGCAGGAGGCGCCCTTCTTCAGCGAGCGCGAGCGCGCCGCCTTGGCGTGGACCGAGGCCGTGACCCTTCTGCCGTCCAGCCACGTTCCGGAGGACGTCTACGAGCACGCCCGGCGACACTTCGGCGAGAAGGAACTGGTGGATCTCACACTGGCGATCGTCGCCATCAACGGTTGGAATCGCCTCGCGGTCAGCTTTCGTAAACCTGCCGGCAGCTATCAGCCCGGCACACAGCCGCGGTGAATCGACCCGCGCCCAGCCGCCCCGAGCGCGGGGCCGCACGGCGGGATCGCCTCACATTCGCGCTCGCACCGGTTCCCCCGTTCCGGCTGGACCTCACCGCCTGGGCGTTGCGCCGCCGTCCCGAGAACGACATCGACCTATGGGATGGAACCACCTACCGGCGCGTGCTGGTGATCGACGATCGGCCCGTGGCCGTGGCGGTTTGCCAGACGGGCGGCCTCAAAGATCGTCGCTTGCACATCGAGCTACGCGGCGAGCGGCTGCCGCCGGCCGCGCGGCGGTCGGCGGCGATCGTGCTCGACCGCATGCTGGGTTTGCGGCACAGCCTGCGTGCTTTCTATCGGCTGGCGGCGCGAGACCAACGGATCGAAGCCTTGGTGCGGCAGCTCCGCGGCATGAAGCCGCCGCGATTTCCAACCGTATTCGAGGCGCTGGTCAACGGTATTGCCTGCCAGCAGCTCACGCTGCATGTGGGCATCCTGCTGCTCAGCCGCTTGGCGCAGCGCTTCGGGCCGGCGGTCGATGGCGACGGCGTCGTTCAGCATGCCTTCCCGCGGCCGGTCGACCTGGCGGATCTCTCGCCGCCGGCGCTGCGTGCGCTCGGATTCAGCACCAACAAAGCGCGGGCGCTGATCGCGGCGAGCGCGGAGTTGGCCAACGGGCGGCTGGACCTCGAAGAACTGGCGGCGTCGGATCGGCACGAGGCGCTGGCGCGCCTCCATGAGTTACGCGGTGTCGGCCGCTGGACGGCGGAGTACGTTCTGCTGCGCGGCCTCGGACGCCTCGATACCTTCCCGGGTGACGATGTCGGTGCGCGCAACAATCTGGCTGGTCTTCTGCATCGGCGCACGGCGCTCGACTATGACGGCGTCGGCCGCGTGGTAGCCGACTGGCAGCCGTACGCCGGCTTGCTCTACTTCCACCTGCTCCTGGATCGCGTCACACGGGCCGGCTGGTTGGCGCCCAGCAGCGGCATGGCGACTCGCGGAAACGCGTGAGGCGCGGGCGTTCTTCCTCGCCCAGCGGGAGACGGCCGTCGCGCACGCAGCCCAGACGCCACTCCGCAAGCACGCCGCGGGAGTCGTACCGGCGCGGCGATCGCTGCCGGCTCGCGAGGGCGACGAGCGTTGGCGCGGCTGCTAGGCCAGGAGCACCGCGAGGATCCCGGTCAAGAAGATCCCGTCGAAGGTCCCGGCGCCCCCGATCGAAGCGATGGGCGCGCCCAGGCCTTGGATTTTGTCGAGATTCAGAAGGTCCGCGCCGACCAATGTACCCAAGCTCCCCGCAACATAGGCGACGCAGGGGGCGCGCTTGCGCGACAGCATGAGTGCGGCCGCGGCCGCCACCAAGGGGGGAATCAGGGTGGGGAGGGCGATGCCCACTCCCGGAACTGGCCGCGCCAGCCAATGGGTGATGGCGGCGACCACGAGCACGCCTGCGACGCTTTGCGTGTAGATTCCGTTCTTCACGACGAGGTACAGAGACAGGAGTACTGGGATAACGGCACCGCCGAGGTTGACGGCGATAACTGTCCGTGGCCAATCCTGGACCATGGGTATCGCATAGCGCATGCCGAAGTAGTTAATCTCTTGATTCGACAGCACACGTTCCGCCGGCAGCTCCGCGACCGGGATGTTCACATAGCTCCCCAGCAACGACAGCACCAGCAAGCTGAACACATACTGGCGACTGACCCCCATTTTTTCGTAGGCGTACTCGAGGGCGCCGATCTCGATGAGGATGAACGCCAGGACGATGAGAACGACGGCGGCCAACACAAACGGGAGTGCCAGCGGGAAAAAGTGAAGGCTCGAAGCTCGCATCGCATCTCTCCTTACGCCTGCGCACGGTGTAGCAGGGCGCGCGCCGGCGAGCGAGTCGGTGCGACGCGGTGGCGTGCAATAGTCGACTTGCCGTCCGCCGCGAGCGGGGTCGGGAGCCGTCGTCGACGAATCGGTGGCGATGAGCCCCGGAAGGCCAACGGCGCATCAGGCCGCGACAGCCCGAGAGGGTGTCGGTTCACTGCGCTGTCGGCGCACCGCTTTCCGCGGCGCCTGCGCCGCCGTCGCCGCCAAACGCCGCGGCCGCAGGATTGCCACCCATCGACGCCCGGTGTCTACCAGTCCGTCGCGCGCCCAAGCGCTGAGAATCCGGCTAACCGTGTACAGCGTGGTCCCGGTCATCTCCGCGAGATCGCGCCGCGACAGGGGAAAGTCGATCGTCAGGCCCGCGTGCGTCTGTCGGCCGGCTGTGGCGGCCAAGCGGACGAGCAGCGCCGCGAGCCGTTGCTCCACCCCCTGTGTGGCCAGCGCGCGATAGCGTACACATATCTCCTGGGTCTCGGCGTTAAGTTCACGTAGAACGTTGAGCGCCAGGCGAGGGCACGATTGCATGAGGTCGGTCATGTCCGTGCCCTTCCACGCGAGCAGTTGGCACCAGCGCGCCGAGACCGCGGATACGGGATAACTCTGGTCCGGCACGAGGGCCGCCGAACCGAACAGATCGCCGGGACACACGAAACGCACCACCGCCGGCGCGCCATCGGACGTTCCCTGCACGAGCCGCGCGTGTCCGAAACGCAGCAGGTACGCGGTATTGGCCGCCAGACCCTGCCGGAACATGAACTCGCCAGGCTCGATTTCGCGATAGCCGGCGGCGCGCGCGAGGGTCGCCAAACTGCGCGGGTCGAGTCCCTCGCACAACCGGGTCGCGCCGAGGAACCGCACGATCGGGAGGAGATCAGGCACTGCGCTGCCTCTCGGTCGGCGCCGCGCCGACGTCGGTGCGCTCCGCATAGACGCGCTCCGGACGCCCTGGCACGTAGCTCAACCCATAAGCTGGGGTGGACTCGGTCGCTTCGCTGGCACCCGCGGGGGTCGTCGCGGCGCCGCACGCCGGGCGCCGAGCGCCGCGACGTGCGCACGGCGCGCCGGAGCGACTGGCCGCGGGGGCAACACGTGTCGGGGCGGTTCGCGCGCTCACGGCCATGCGCGCGCAGGTCCGCTGCGCGTGCTGCCGCGCCGCCCAGCGTTGCAGGCGCTCACGGAGATACGCGGGATCGATTTCGAGGACCGCGCACACATGCTCGAAGGAAAACGGGGCCTGATCCTCGCCGAGCAGCCACTGCTCGGCATCCCAGAAGAGCCGGCGCTCCCGACTACGTCTCGCAAACAGATGATTCTGGAAGCAGCGGAGTGCATCCTCGAGCATCGCTAGCATGAGTCGCTGTTCACCCTGCCGCGGCCGCTGCCGGCGCAGCGCGCCGAAGAACTGCTCGGGCAGAATCACCTCGGGATGCACAAAAGCGCCCCACCCGTCCTCTCGTTCGGCTAGGTTGTCCATGATCCACTCCTTTCCGCGCCTCACAGGCGTTCGTGCTCTCGGCAACGATCGAATTATGGCCACTGCGCGGGTTCGGGGAAATTGGAGATTTTCGCTATTCCGTAGGGTTTCCTTTACCTGGTGTCCGTGGCACAGTGAGCGGCGATGGGCACGGAGCCGCGGCCGCCGACCGTGTTTGCGGTCGACGACGACCCCGCAATCCGAGAATTCGTGAAGTGCGTGTGCGAGTCGGTCGGGCTGCACGTCGAAACCTTCGGTGACGCGGGCAGCTTTCTTGCCGCCTACGATGGCCGCCACCCCGCCTGCCTGATCCTCGATGTCCGCATGCCCGGAATGAGCGGATTCGATCTGCAGGCGGCGCTGGGTACGCGCCGCATCGCGATCCCCATCATTATGACGAGTGCCTATGCCGAGGTGCCTATGGCCGTGCGTGCGTTGAAGGGGGGCGCCGTCGATTTTCTGCAGAAGCCCTTCGATGGACAGACACTGCTCGATCGGATCCAGGAGACGATGAGCAGGGACCTGGCGGCCTGGCAGCGCCGGGGCAAACAAGCGAAGGTGCTGCAAGAACTCACGCGGTTACCGGTGCGGCTCCGGCAAGTGCTGGATGGCTTGATGGCGGGGAAGCGCAATAAGGTGATCGCTCACGAGCTGGGGATCAGCCCAAATACCGTGGACGCGCACCGCGCGCGCCTCATGGAACGGCTGGAGGCGGAATCCCTGGCGGATCTGATCCATCTCGTTCTCGCCGCGCGCAGCGCCGAGGCGCCGCCGCAGGTACGCGATCTCAGGCGGGTCGCTGTCGCCCCGTTAGACCAGCCACCACAGTCACAAGATCGTCCGGATCGACCGGCTTTGCCACATACGCTGCGAAACCCGCGGCGCGTGTCCGGTGGCGCTCATCGTTCCCCGCGTAGGCCGTGAGGGCGACCGCGGGGATGGCCCCGCCATGCGCGGGCGGGCGCGCGCGGAGCTGTCGAAGCAGCGCGTAGCCGTCCGCGCCGGGCATGGCAATGTCGGCGAGAAGCAGGTCTACGGGCTCGCGCTCGAGCACGGCGAGCGCCTCGGCACACGAGCCGGCGGTGAGCGCGCGCGCACCGCGGTGCTCGAGCACCGCGGCGATCCCTTCTCGTATGCCGGCGTCGTCCTCGACGAGGAGCGCGCGTACCCCTTGCAGCGCGGCGCCGCCCGCATGCGCGGCGGCACGCGCAATAGGCGGCGCCGCAGGCGCGACAGCCGCGCGTGACGCGGGCGTCGCCAGCGCCAACCTGATCCTGAACGTGGCGCCATGGCCGACGCCCAGGCTCTCGGCGACGATCGTTCCGCCGTGCAGGTCGACGAGATGGCGTACGATCTTCAGCCCGAGGCCAAGCCCACTGTGTCGCCTGGTGTGATCGCTCTCGGCCTGCCGGAAGCCCTTGAAAATATGCGGCACGAGTTCCGCGGGAATGCCTTGTCCGGTATCCGCGACGGCGATCTCGGCATGTGACTCATCGCCGTGTAGGCTGACGGTGACGCGCCCGCCCCCCGGAGTGAACTTGATCGCATTCGACAGGAGGTTCCCGAGGACCTGCTGCAAGCGCGGTGGGTCGGCGCGCACGGTCAGGTCGCGCGCGGCGTCGGTGACCTTCACGGTCAAGCGTATGCCCTTTGCCGCGGCGCTCGGACGTACCGCGTCCACGGCGGCCGCGACCAATGCCGGCAACTCCACGGTGCTGAATTCCAAGGTGAGTTGGCCGAGAACGATGCGTGAGACGTCCAGGAGGTCGTCGATGATCCGCGCTTGCAGCGCCGCATTGGAGGCGATCAGCTCGAGCGCTCGCGCCGTCTGCGCGCGGTCGAGATTGCCGGTGCGTAGCAGGCCGAGCCACATGCGCACGACGCTCAACGGTGCACGCAGCTCGTGCGACAGATTCGAAAAGAAATCGTCTTTCGCGCGATTCGCGGCTTCCGCCTCGGTGCGCGCGGCGTGCTCGCGGTCGAGCAGATTCTGGCGGTCGTGTTCGGCCTGCTTCAGCTCGGTGATGTCGTTGAAGGTCATCACCGCGCCGATGATATCGCCCTGGCGGTCGCGGACCGGAGTGGAGAAGGCGCGCACCACGCCCGCGCTGCCGTCGGCTCGTAGGACGGCGATTTCCTGTCCTCTCACGACGGTTCCCGAGCGCAGCGAGCGCAGCAGCGGCAGATCGGCTGGCATCCCGGCCGCACGCCGATCGTCCCCGCCCGCAAGCACGAGACCGACTTCGAAGGCGGGCCGTCGCGGCTGCGCGGTGTCGCGCCACTGCAACGCTGCTTGCCGATTCGCGAAACGGATCGTTGCGGAGGGCGCACCGGCGATGATAACTCCCGCGGGCATTTGCTCCATCACGTCCGTGATAATGCGGTTGATACGCTTCAATCGGATCGTGTGCGTGACGACGGCGTGCAGCAATCCGGCGATCACCAGGATTTGCCCCGCGGCGAGCACGCGGTTCAGCGTCACATTGTGGAGTGTCAGCACCGGGGCTCCCCCCCACGCGTACGCGATGAAATCGAGGCAGATAGCCAAGAGCGCCACACCCCACAAGAGACGCAAGTCCCGCGTCCATGCACCCAGCAGGAGGGGCACCGTATAGATAAGCGAGAAGATGATATCGGTGGGTGTGAGTGCGTCGGCGGCGAAGATGGCCAACAGGAGCACCATGCAGATCGATAGCGCCAGCCAGGGGAGGATGCCCTTCCCGGCGAGCACGTCGCGGGGACGCGCGAAATCGGGCCTCGTCTCGGGCGCCCCACCGTCGAGTGTCACGTCATCGGACGAGAGCCAGCGCAGCACCTTTGGCATGGGTGACCTCGCGCGTAGGATACGTTTACGTGCCATCGATCGCTACCGGCTGTCAATCTACCCGCGTGCGATGAGGGACCAGCGCGCCGGCACGGCGATGCCGGGACCGGGCTGAGGCTGGAGGCAGGCGCGAGCCGGTCCGCAAAGGGCCGGGCGCGGCGCGCGGGCGCTCGTCTGGACACGCAGATCGGTCAGGGACCCGTGCTGGCGCCGTGCGGCCGCCACAAGCGATGCGTTGGGTGGAGTTGGAGGCAGCTGTAGGGCCACCGGCGCTATCGCACCGTAGTCGTCTTGCTCCGCTCAATAGCCAGGGAACTCCTCGGTGCGGATGTCGTCGTCGTCGATCCCGGCACGGTTCAGCGTGTCCTGTATGCCGGCGACCATACGCGGTGGTCCGGCGATGTAGTAGATGGCGGACGCCGCCTCCTTCAGACACCGCTCCAACATCTCTCGATCGATGTATCCGGTCGCGCCGTCCCAGACACGGTGCGAGTGCGTCATCTGCGTCATCGTGGCGATGCAGCGGTAGTTGGGGTTCACGCGCTCGAGGCCCTGCAATTCATCGAGGAAGGCCGCATCTTCAGGCCGCCGGTTCGAGTAGAACAGCACGATGCGGTGGCGCAACTTTTCCCGCGCGGCACGGACGATCATGCTCCGAAACGGCGTCACGCCGATGCCGCCGGCCAGCAACACCGCGGGTCGTGCCGCATTGTTGTGCAGGATCAGGTTGCCGAAGGGTCCATCGATCTTCACCGCGGAGCCCAGAGGCATGACGGACAGCAGATGTTTGAACGCGCTGTCGCGCAATCGTGTGGCGACCAGAATGGTATCCTCCTCGGGTGCGCTGGCGATCGAGAATCCGCGAGTGTTCCCCTCGGCGTCCGTCTCCGTCGGGTCGATCAGCGTCATGTCGATGGACTGACCGGCCTTGAACGTCCAGCCTGACGGTTTCTCGAACTCGAAGGCCATGGTCCTCTCCGCGACCTCGCGGCGGCTGAGCAGCCGCACCCGCAAGGCAGGCTGTTCTGGGGCTGTCGTCATACTTCGCTTCTCCCTTCGGTTGCGGAATGGCGCGGTCCGCGCCGCGCGCTCGCGTGTTGCAATGGGATCGTCACGCCAACGTCCGACCTCACTCCACGACCCAGATGGTGAAACTCTTGGCGGTCCGCACCAGTTCTTCCGCCAGGTCGCCACCGACGAGTTCACGAAACCAGGACACCGCTTGCCGTCCGACGACGACGGTGCCGCACTTACGCGAACGCGCCAGCTGGATGATCCGTTCGGCGGCGCTCACGCCATTCGCCGGATCGAAGAAGTGCGTCTCGATCGCCTTTGCCGGGACGCCCGCGGCGCGCAGGGTCGCGCGTGCGCCCGCGAAGACGCTCTGGGCCGCCTCCTCGGCGGCCGCCATCCAGCGCTCTTGGTTTGCTTTGAGTCCCGAGTTCAACCGCCGCTCTTCGTCTGGATTTTCCGCGCCGCGGAACTCCAGGAGTCTGGTCGGGAGCGGCGGCAGCAGGTGGGCCAGACACACCTGGAATCCACGCCGCTGCCCAACAAGATGTGCCACATAACGTACCGCCCGTTTCGATGCGGGCGACGCGTCGACCAACACCAACAATCGCGCCGTCATCTCGGCCCACGATCCCACGACGCTCGGGCCGCCAATGTCGCCAGCCAGGTTGATGCGCCGGGCGCGTGGAGCGCGCCTGGAAGCCGCGTGTGCAGCCTGGGGACTGGTTCCGCGTCCAGCCTACATCCTCCCGTCCCGTGTGCTCGGTCGGTTCTCATCGAGCGTCCCTCCGATCAATGCGCGCCGCCACCGTCGCGGTACACACTTGTAAACTGACCCACGGCGTCGCGCGGCGGAAGGACGATATTTGCGTCCGCGCAAACACCCCGGGATCACCCACGGCAATGACGTGTGTTGGTTTAGGCAGTGCGTCGAGGGCGGCTCGCTGGCCGATACCACAGCGCGCATCGCCCGTCGCGCCGACCTGACGCCGTGGTGGAGAGGGCAGAGGGTCGGCAAGTCGGTCAACGCGCCATACACGCTACCGGAATCGCCGCGCCAGGGAGCGGATGCGGTCTTGGCGATAGGGATTGCGAGCGCGACCGGATCGAGCGGAGTTCCGGCGCGATCGTTCCGCAACGCTTGACGAGAGCGAAGCGCTGCTTCAGTATCGTGCTCAATGAGCAGCCAGCGGCCTATCGTACTCACTGAGCAGGACGTGACGCGCCTTCGTCGTCTCATCGAGCAAAATGCGTCGGGGCGGAACGCCATGGAATGCGCCGCCCTCGAAGCCGAACTGGATCGTGCCGAGATCGTGCCGCCCACCGCCGTTCCGCCGAGCGTCGTGACCATGAACTCTCGCGTCCGCTTCGTCGACGAGCAAACGGGCGAAGAGCGCGAGATCGCGCTCGTCTATCCTAGCGACGCAAGTGTCGAGCACGCGCGCATCTCGGTCCTGGCTCCGGTTGGTGCGGCGTTGCTCGGCCTGGCAGTGGGGGAGTTCATCGAATGGCCGATGCCGGGTGGAGCCACAAAGCGACTACGGGTGGTCAGCGTGTTGTACCAGCCTGAAGCAGCAGGCGAGTTCGAACGCTAGCCACGGTTCTTTCGGCGTTTGGCGCGTCGACGCGACCTCCACGGCGCTTCCTTGCGGCGCTCAGGTGTGCGGTATCGGGAATGCAACCGAGCCTGGCATCGCCGGCCGCGAGCGTGAGCGCCGCGCAAGCGACGTATTCCGTCGGGGCTCGGCGGGTGACTACTCTTGCAGGGTCCGTAGATAGTCGGCAAGTACCGTGGCGCGCAGCAGCACCGTGCGTTGGGGGTAGGGCTGGTCTTTGAGTTCCTCGTCGAAGACGGCACCCCATACGGGCATGTCGCGCGGGCCGTGCTCGGCAACCAGGCGCTCACCGTCGATCACGGCGATCGCGTACCGTTCGTCGAAGCGGCCACCATGACGTTTGGCCATGGTGGTGAGGTCCGTGGGCGGCCGGCGCAGCGTGGTCGCGAGCGGACCGTCGCCCTTGCCGGCGACGCCGTGACACGAGGCACAGTAACGGCGGTAGAGCAGTTCGCCGCTAGGATGGTTGCCGTGGAGGCAACCGTAGAGGAGGATGCTCGCCACGATAGGCAGCGGCAGCGCCACCGCCAGCGCGCGACTGCGCGTACCGCTGGCCATCGCGCGCGTTCGCGAAAAGTGTTTGCTGCAGCGTAGCGGCGCCCATCGGAGTGCGGAACTCATGATCTGCGCAGGACCTTCTAGCCCGAAGGGACCGTCGGTACAAGGCGTGCGGCTTCCCTCCGATCCCAGTTGAAGTCGGGACTTAGGGGATCTTTTCCCAGATGGTCACTTGCGAAATCGTATGCTGAAATTTCCGTGTGGTTTCACGGATGACGAAGGGCACGTCCAGCGGTCCCGCGAGCAGGCGGAAATGCGCGCCGAGCAGTTCGCGTAATCCGTCCAGTGTGGAAAAGCTCTCGCCCGCTCTCTTGAATCCGCCGATCCATTCCTCGCGCTTGGTGTGCTCTTCGAGCCACACGTAGGGGGACGCGAGTAACAACAAGCCTCCGGGAGCGAGGCGTTCGTGAACCGTAGCGAGAAATTTCTTCGGGCTGTAGAGCCGGTCGATCAGGTTGGCGGCGAGGATCAGGTCATAGCCCGTGAACACGGGCTTGAGGTTGCAGGCGTCGCCCTGCAAGAACTCGACCTTGCGGCGCACCGCATCGAGATCCAGATCGGCGAGGCTGCGTTCCTTGTAAAGAACAAGTTCGCCTTCGTCGGTGAGCGTGTAGCGCAACACGCCCTGTTCGTGGAGTTGAACGCCGAGGCCGATGAACCGGGCGGAAAAATCGATGCCGGTGACGCGATCGAAATGGCGCGCCAGTTCGAAGCTGGCGCGTCCCGCCGCGCATCCCAGATCGAGCGCCTTGCGGGCCGGCCGATCGCCCATCGTCTGGATCGCCAGGCGGGCCAGCGCGCGGGGAAAGTTCGGTACGCCGAAATATTCGTCGCCGAAGTGGAATTCGGCGTATTCGGACAGCAGTTTATCGGTCTCGTAACGCGAAGTGGGCGTCGACGCCGGCAACCCCGAGACGACGTAACGGAAGCCCGCGTGTTGGAAGAAATGGCGGCGGAAGGCGTAGCGGGACGACCGCAGCGCTTCATTGCCGCAGGAAATCCACGATCCGCCCTTGATGAGGTTGTGGCGATCGTCGAAGGTCGGCGTCGTGAAGTCGTCGTAATGGGGGTGGACTTGGAAACCGGTAAACGGGTAGGTCGGCGTCTCCGTCCATTGCCACACGTTGCCGATAACGTCGTAGAGCTCGCCCTGGCGAAATTCGGTGATCGGGCATGACGATGCGTAATGGTCGAGATGGATATTGGCGGTGGCCACCCGATCGGGAGGGATCGCGGAAAGTTCGGCCACGGCGTACAGTCGATACCACTCTTCTTCGGTGGGGAGCCGCACCGGGAGGCCGGTGAGCTCGCTTTTCCAGTTACAGAAGGCCTTGGCCTCGTGATAATTCACCTCGACCGGCCAGTCCCAGGGCATCGGGACTTCCTCGAGCATCAAGCGCAGCCCCCATGCCTTCCCCTGTCTGATCCAGAAGGTCGGATGCGCGGCGCGCGTGTAGGTTCTCCAGGCGCGGCCTTCCTCCTGCCAATACTTGTCGGTGGCATAACCGTCCGCCTCGACAAATCCCAGGAACTCCCGATTGGAGACCAGATAGCGGCTCGTCTTGAAGGCTGGGACGGAGGCCTCATGGCGGCCGTATTCGTTGTCCCACCCGTAGGTGGCATCGCGCTCCTCCTTGCCCAGCAGAACGGTTCCCGCCGGGATATTGACCACGTCATTGAGCGGTGCGGCCTCGGTCTTGCGGCAGGGCTCCCAGGCCGGATGGGGTTTGACGAACTTCAGCGCATGTTGGCGAATCAGCACGGAAGAGGTCTCCAGATGAATTCGCTCGTGTTCGATTCCCATCAAGATGGTCCACCAGGGGTTGTGCCAGTCGATCGGTAGTTGCAGTGGCGTCGTTTCAATGACCCGGTCGACCATGGCGCGCACCGCGTCGCGGTAGGCGCGAATCTCGTCGATCTTGGGCCAATCGTAATGGGCGTCACTAAGGTCGTCCCAGCTCATCTCGTCGACACCAACGGCAAATGTGGATTCGAAAGCCGGGTTGATCCGCTCGTGCACCAGGTCGGCAAGAATCAGTTTGTTGACAAAAAAGGTCGCGGTATGGCCCAGGTAAAAGACGAGTGGATGGCGAAGCGCAATTGGCTTTTGGTAATAGGCATCGTCGCCGACAAGTACCTCGAACAGCTGCTCGTATCGGTTGAAAGTGTCGTGGAAATAGTTGCGTATCTCCGTTCGCTTATGCGCACTATCGCTGCCGTTCAGCCACGGCGTTCGTGTGAAAAGGACGCGACGCATCGTCTTTCCTCTTGAGGTAGGTCCCAACGTCAGATGTGCTGGAAATCGACCAAGATCTCTTCCGGGAACGCTCCCACCTAGCAGTCTAGCGCACCGGCATCTCCTCGCCAACGTCAAGAATCAATAGGAAAGCGGCGACGGTGCGTTCCAGCCGTTCGCACCAGGCCCTTTGGCAGCTATTCGCCCGCTGCCGGTCGAGCTCGCAGTTCCCTCGTCCGGCGCGAGGACGGGCTTGCACGCGTGTACAAGTATACCGGCCGCTGCTGTTCTTTGCAGTCTGTCTCACAGACGCCGGGCGCGGAAGCTATATACTTTGTTCCAACGCAAAGACCCCGTCTTCCGCGCGGCGCCGCGCTCTGCGATGCTTCACCTCGACAGTGCCCGCCATCGGGGTGAGGAAGAATCGAGTCGAGTTCGTGCGATGCCAAGCAAGCCAAATGCGGATCTGTGCCAACGTATCGTGGGGGAGAGCCAGGATGCGATCGTCTTTGCCGATCGTACGGGCGTCATCCGGCTGTGGAACTCCGGCGCGGAGGCCATGTTTGGCTACCGCGCTGACGAAGCCATCGGACAGAGCTTGGACGTCATCATTCCCGAGCGCCAGCGGCAGCGGCACTGGGACGGATGGCGCAAGGTGATGGCGACGGGCGTCACGCGTTACGGGCGCGAGGTCCTGGCCGTGCCGGCGATGCGCAAGGACGGTGTGCGCATTTCGGTCGAATTCACGATCGTCGTCCCGCGCGACGAGTACGGCGATCCCATGGGCGCCGCCGCCACGCTGCGCGACGTCACGACACGATGGCAAAGCGAGAAAGACCGCAAGCAGCGCGTGGCGGACTTGGAAGCCCAACTCAAGCGACTGGGCCAAGACGTGGCCTAGTGCGGGCCGTGCATGATGCCATGATCAGCAGTGCCGACGTTCGCGTCGAACCGGCCGCCACGCCGGAGCCGTCGACCAAAGAGGAGCTCGTACCGCTGTTTCGCCAAATGCTGGCTATTCGGCGCTTGGAAGAGGCGGCGGCCAAGGCCTACTCGCAAGGGAAGATCGGCGGATTCTTGCACCTCATCATCGGTCAGGAGGCCGTGTGTGTCGGCGCCATCGCCAGTCTGTTGCCCAACGACTACGTCGTGGCGACCTACCGCGAGCACGGACACGCGTACGCCAAGGGGGTCACCGCGCGCGCGATTCTGGCGGAACTCTATGGCCGGCGTACCGGCGCGGTAAAAGGCCTCGGCGGGTCCATGCACATCTTCGACCGCGACACCAACTTCCTCGGCGGCTATGGCATCGTCGGCGGTCATATCCCGCTTGCCGCGGGCGTAGCCTTCAAGTGTAAGTATCGGGGCGAGAGCGGCGTCACCCTGTGCTTCTTCGGCGACGGCGCGAGCACGATTGGCGGTTTTGCCGAGGGGCTCGCCCTGGCCGCCCTGTGGAAGCTGCCCGTGGTGTTCATCTGCGAGAACAATCTCTACTCCATGGGCACCCCGCTGTACCGCAGTCTGGCCGTGGAAGATGTCTCCATGCGGGCCCTCGGCCACGGCATGGCGCGCGATCGCCTCGACGGTGACGACGTCATTCACGTCAAGCGCCGTATCGCCGCGGCCGTGCACCGCGCGCGGCAGACCAGCGAGCCCACCCTGGTCGAAGTGCGCACCTATCGGTTCCGCGGGCACTCCATGTCGGATCCGGGCTTGTACCGGACACGCGAGGAAGTCGCCGAATGGAAGCAGCGCGACCCCGTGGCCATCGCTCGCCGGCGCCTGGTCGACGAACTGAAAGCATCGCCGGAAGAGATCGCCGCCGTGGAGAGCGACGTGCAGGCGGAGATCGCCGACGCCGTTCAGTTCGCGGAAGAGAGCGCGCCCGCGGACGAGTATCTGTCGTACGTGTACAAGGAGTGAACCCATGGCCGTCATCAGCTATCGTGACGCCCTCAATCAGGCGATGCGCGAGGAGATGGAGCGCGATGCCGATGTGTTCCTCATGGGCGAGGAGGTGGGTCACTACCAGGGCGCCTACAAGGTTTCCCAAGGGTTGCTCCAGCGGTTCTCCGAGCGCCGGGTCATCGATACCCCCATTGCCGAAATGGGGTTCGTCGGCGTCGGGGTAGGGGCAGCCATGGTCGGGCTACGCCCCATCATCGAGTTCATGACCTTCAACTTTTCGCTGGTCGCCATCGATCAGATCGTCAACAACGCCGCGAAGATCTATCAGATGAGCGCCGGGCAGTTCCCCATCCCGATCGTGTTCCGCGGTCCCAACGGCCCGGCGCTCCAAGTGGCGGCGCAGCACTCCCAGTCCGTCGAGGCGTTCTACAGTCACGTACCCGGACTCAAGGTGGTTGCGCCGTCGACGCCCTACGACGCCAAAGGTCTGCTCAAGGCGGCGATCCGCGACGACAACCCAGTCGTGTTCTTGGAAAGCGAGATGCTGTACAACTCCACGGGCGAGGTTCCCGACGGGGAGTATCAAGTCGCCCTTGGGGTCGGCGAGATCAAGCGCACGGGCGCGAGCGTGACGCTGGTGGCGTGGAGCAAGATGATCGAACGCTGCTTCGAAGCGGCCGCGGTGCTGGCCGCCGAGGGCATCGACGCGGAGATCGTCGATCCGCGCACCTTGCGGCCGCTCGATACGGAGATCGTCGCGCGCAGCGTTCGCAAGACCGGGCGATGCGTAATCGTCGAGATCGGCTGGCCCGTTTGCGGCGTCGGCGCTGAAATCGCCTACCGCGTGCAGCGGGACTGTTTGGACTACCTGGACGCACCGGTCGAGCGCGTCACCTCCGACGACGTCCCCATGCCGTATGCCGCGAATCTCGAAAAAGAAGTCTTGCCGCAGGTCGCGGACGTGACGGCCGCCGTACGCAAAGTTCTCTACCGCGAATAGGCACCATGGCGCAGATCATCGGATTGCCGAAGCTCAGCCCCACCATGGAAGAGGGGGTGCTGGTGCATTGGGCCAAGAACGAAGGCGACCGAATCGAGCCCGGGGACCTCATCGCCGAGGTGGAGACCGACAAAGCCAACATGGACTTCAATAGCGAGGACGCGGGCGTGTTGCTCAAGCGCCTGGTCGCCGAAGGCGAGACGGTGAAGCTTGGAGCGCCGGTTGCCATCCTCGGGGCGGCGGGCGAGAACGTCGATGCCCTGGTCGCCGACGCCCTGCGCGCGCGCGACACCGCGTCGCCTGCAGCGGCGGGGACCGAGACGTCAGCGGCGCCGAATGCCCCGCCAAGCGCAGCGGCCCCCGCGTCTCCCCCGGCGTCCCCCGCCACGGCTCCGCCGGCTGGCGGCCGCGTACTCGCCTCGCCGCGCGCCAAGTCTCTCGCCATCGAACTCGGTATCGATCTGCGCCAGATCGCCGGCACCGCGCCCGGGGGCCGCATCGTCGAGCGCGACGTACGCGCCGCCCACACCGCGGGCGCCCCGGCTGCCACGCCGACGCTGCTCGTGTCGAAGGCGGGCGAATCGGCGGCAGCCCCTCTCGAGGCGATCGTTTCGCGGTCACGCTTCGCCGTTGCCGTGGATGCCGAGGAATACGTCGACCGGCCGCTGTCGAACATGCGGCGCACCATCGCCGCACGGCTCAGCGCCGCGGCGCACGACATACCGCACTTCCGGATCACCGCGAGCGTCGAGTGCGCAAAGCTAATCGAATTTCGCGACCGACTGAACGCGTTACTCGGCGAGCGCGGACGGGTCACCGTCAACGACCTCATCGTCAAGGGCGCCGCCCTAGCGCTTCGGCGGGTGCCCGAGGTCAACGCGGCGTTCCTGGGCGACGCTATCCGGTACTTCACCCGGGTTCACATCGGTGTCGCGGTCGCCCTCGAGCACGGCCTGGTCACGCCCGTGGTCCGCAATGCGGACCTCAAGGGCATCGGCGTCATTGGCGCGGAGATCCGCGATCTGGTTATCCGGGCGAAGGAGCGGCGGCTCAAAGCCGACGAGATCGCCGGCTCCACGTTCACGGTGTCGAACCTCGGCATGTTTCCAGTCGATCACTTCGATGCCATCATCAATCCTCCCGAGGCGGCCGTCCTCGCGGTGGGGCGCGCCACCGAGCAGCCGGTGGTGGTCGACGGCAAGATCCGCATTGGTCAACGCATGGCGTTAACCATGTCCTGCGATCATCGGGTAGTCGACGGGGTCGTCGGCGCGCGCTACCTGCAGGAGCTGATAGAAATCCTCGAGAGCCCGGAATCGCTGGCGCTATGACGCCGCGAGGCCGCATGCGGGAGCGGAGCACCGTCCCGCACGGCGCCCGCTCCGATGCCCGTCGGCGCGGGTGGGGCGCGATTACGGTGTGTGAAAGGGAGAGTTATGGCCGGTAACGCACGACTCACGTTGTACACCGAACACCTGTGGGACAGCCCCTACGTATTTACGGCCTTTGTGGCGCTGACGGAGAAGCGCCTGCCTTTCGACACGGTGGCGTTGGCGCTCGACAAAGGCGAGCAACGGCAGTCGGAGTACCAGCGGCAGTCGTTGACCGCCAAAGTTCCGACGCTGGTTGACGGCGACTTCTGGTTGTCGGAATCGAGCGCCATTGTCGAATATCTTGAGGAACGATTTCCCCCGCCGATCCATCCGCCCCTGCTGCCGGCCGACCTGCATGCGCGGGCACGGGCGCGGCAGGTGCTTGCGTGGCTGCGTACGGACCTGGCGGCGTTGCGCAACGAACGGCCGACCACGTCGATGTTCTACCCGCAGTCCCTGCCGCCGCTGAGCGCGGCCGCCAACGCCGCGGTCGAAAAGCTCCTCCGAGTGGCCGACCGCTTGATTCCGGCCGGCACCGCCGCGCTGTTCGACGCCTGGTCGATCGCCGACAGCGACTTGGCGTTCATGCTGCACCGGTTGATACTAAACGGGCAGGCCCTCCCCGCGAAGATTCAGGCGTTCGCCACGGCCCAGTGGCGCCGCCCATCCGTGTGCGCGTTCGTCGACCATCCGCGGCCGGCATGACCGGGCCGCCGGGGTGACCGGCTTAGCGCCCGGGCACGCGTGAAGGCGAGTGCTTGCGCGTGCCACCGGCGCCCGCGGTTGCCGGGGCCTGCCGTGCGTGCGTCGTCCTCGCGCGGCGCCGTTGGCCTTGATCCTTCGCGGTTTGTGAAAATCCGGCCGGGCGCTCCGCCAGATAGTCGCGCAAGACTACCGCACCGTTGTGCAGGACGTCGTGAGCGCTGTAGAGCAAGGTTACCGTGCCGCTGCTTTGCGCGTCGAGGATGGGTTTCCAGGCATCGGGATTGGCATCCAATTCCGCGCGGTATCGCCGGCGAAATTCCTCCCAGCGCTCGACCCGATGGTCGAACCACTTGCGCAGTTCGGTGCTGGGGGCCACCGTCTTCATCCACGCATCGGCGACGAGCGCCTCCTTTTTCATGCCGCGTGGCCACAGACGTTCCACCAAGAACCGCCGGCCGTCCGTGCGTGCCGGGGAGTCATAGGTGCGTTTGATCCGGATCATCGCAACGATTCCTCCTGGGGGTGCGCTCCCCGCTGGTGGGCGAGCAACTGTCCGAGCACGTACGGCAGGATCCCGCCCGCCGAAAAGTAGGCGACCTCGATCGGCGTGTCGATGCGGAGCACGAGCGGCACCGAGGTGCGCCGGCCGTCTCGATGTTCGATGAGCAGCCGCGCGGGCTGGCGCGGGCGCAGGGGACCGCCGAGTTCCAGGTCGAAGCGCTCCGTGCCGTCGAGGCCGAGGGTTTGCGCGCTCACCCCGTCGGGGAGTTGGCAGGGAAAAACGCCCATGCCGATCAGATTGGACCGGTGAATGCGCTCGAATCCGCGTGCTATCACGGCGCGCACGCCGAGCAACCGCGTGCCCTTCGCGGCCCAGTCGCGTGAGCTACCGGCGCCGTAGTCCAGCCCGGCGATGACGATCAGCGGTACGGCTTCGGCGCGGTAGCGTTCGGCCGCGTCGTAGATGCCCATGCGCTCACCATCGGGCTGATGTCGCGTGATGCCGCCCTCGACGTCTGGCACCATGAGATTGCGGATGCGAACGTTGGCGAAGGTCCCCCGAACCATGACCTCGTGGTTGCCGCGACGCGCCCCATAGCTGTTGAAGTCCACAACGGGGATGTGGCGCTCGCGCAAGTAGCAACCGGCGGACGAGGTCGGGTGGATCGCGCCGGCCGGGCTGATATGGTCCGTCGTGATCGAATCGCCGAAGATCGCGAGTGCCCGCGCGCCGCCGATCGTCGTGGATGGAGCGATCGCCATCGAGGGCTCGAAGTAGGGTGGCTCGCGGATGTACAGGGACGCCGGATCCCATTCGTACAGGTGCCCCGTTCCGGCTGGGATCTGGTTCCACAGTGGGTTCTGGTGAGCGAAGTCGGCATAGATGCGCCGGTACTCGGCGGGATCGAATGCGCTTCCGAGAAGGGCTTCGACTTCTCGCAGCGATGGCCAGACATCCCGCAGGTAGACCGCGTGTCCGTCGACGATCGCGAGCGGCTCACGCGTGAGATCGACGTCGATTCGCCCGGCGATGGCGAAGGCCACGACCAAAGGCGGACTCATGAGGAAGTTCGCCTTCACGCTCTGGTGAATGCGCGCCTCGAAGTTGCGGTTTCCCGACAGTACGCTCGCGCCGACGATGCCGTTCTTCGTCAGCGCTTCCTCCAGGGCGCGATCGAGCGGCCCCGAGTTGCCGATGCAGGTCGTGCAACCGAAGCCGACGAGGTTGAAGCCCAAGCGGTCGAGAAAGGGCTGAAGCCCGGTTCTGGTCAGGTACTCGCTCACCACGCGCGAGCCGGGCGCGAGCGAAGTCTTGACCCACGGTTTGGCCGTCAGCCCGCGCTCGACTGCCTTCTTCGCCAGCAGGCCGGCGGCCAGCATGACCGTCGGATTCGAGGTGTTGGTACAGGACGTGATCGCCGCGATGACCACGCTGCCGTGCGCAAGATCGCAAATCGACGTATGTGCCGGTGGCGCGTCCGTTTCGGCGGGTCGGTCGGGTGTCGGCCGGTTGTCCATCATCTCGATCTCGGTGAGGAGGTTGGTATTCTTCGCACTGCCGTTGGTCATGGGATCGCGGGACTGTTCGCCGCCGCCCGGCCGCGATACGGCAGCGTTGCCGAGCGGCACCTCGACATGGCGTGCGGCCTCGGCGGCTGACTTGCCGTAGGCGTCGGCGCGCGTCAGCAGGGCGCGGAACTGCTCCTTGAGCCGCTGCAGCGCGATGCGGTCTTGCGGGCGCTTGGGGCCCGCAACCGACGGCTCGACGGCGGCGAGGTCAACGTCGAGTACGCTTGTGTAGTCGCACTGGCCAGGCGCGGGCATGCCGAACAATCCCTGGGCGTCGAAGTAACGGCGCACCGTCTCCACGTGTTCGTCGCTGCGACCGGTTGCCTGGAGATAGCGGCAGGATTGCTCGTCGACGGGGAAAAAGCCGACTGTCGCGCCGTACTCGGGCGCCATGTTCCCCAGCGTCGCGCGGTCCGGCACCGACAGGCTCGCGGCACCCTCGCCGTGAAACTCGACGAGCTTGCCGACGACGCGCGCTTGCCGCAGAAGCTCGGTGATGCGTAGCACCAGGTCGGTCGCGGTCACCCCCTCACGCAGGCGGCCGTGGAGGTGCACGCCGACCACGTCAGGCAGGAGAAGATAGATCGGTTGGCCGAGCATCGCCGCCTCCGCTTCGATGCCACCGACGCCCCAGCCGACGACGCCTAGACCGTTCACCATCGTCGTGTGCGAGTCGGTGCCGACCAGCGTATCGGGGTACAGCACACCGTCCTTCTCGAGTACCCCGCGAGCCAGGAACTCGAGGTTCACCTGGTGGCAAATACCGAATCCCGGCGGCACGATCCGTAACCCTTCGAACGCCTGCGCCCCCCACTTGAGAAACCGGTAGCGCTCGCCGTTGCGACGGAACTCCATCTCCATGTTGAGCTGGAGCGCATCGCCGCGGGCGAAGTAGTCGACCTGAACCGAGTGGTCGATCACGAGATCCACGGGTACCTGCGGCTGCACCCGCTCGACATCTCCGCCGCGCCGCGCCACTGCCGCGCGCATCGCCGCGAGATCGACGAGCAGCGGTACGCCGGTGAAATCTTGGAGCAACACCCGACCGACGACGAACGGTACTTCCGCGGTACGCTCGGCCCGCGGCTGCCAGCCGGCGAGCGCGTCGACATCCTCGTCGCGGATACGCCGGCCATCGAGATTGCGCAAGACCGATTCGAGAAGGATGCGCAGGCTGACCGGCAGCCGCGCGACGTTCACGACCCCTCGCTTCGCGAGCGCCGGGAGCGAATAGTAGGTGGCGGAGGCTCCGGACGGGAGCTGCAAACGCTGACGCACATCGATCATGGCTTCTCTCCTGGAACATCGCACGCGGTCAGGCTGTCGGACGATCGCTCGCCCGGCGACGGCGTTCGTCCTGCCTCCGCGGGCTGCCCGTTGCCACGGCCGGGCGCAACTGTGGATGGGTCGCGCCCATTCGCCGCGCGGATGAGCGCCGGGAGCAATTCGAGGCAGTCCGCCACGATCCCGTAGCGCGCGTACCGAAACACCGCGGCGTCAGGATCGCGGTTGATGGCCACGATCGTCTTGGCGGCGGCGCAGCCGATCATGTGCTGGCTAGCGCCCGATATGCCCACGGCGATGTACAGGGCCGGTTTGGTGATCTTCCCCGTAAGGCCCACTTGGTGGGACGAATCGATCCAGCCGCTATCGACGATCGGCCGTGAGGCGCCTGCCATGCCGTGCAGCGCGGTTGCCAACTCCCGCACCAAGCGGAAGTTCTTCGCGTCGCCCAAGCCGCGGCCGCCGGCCACAACGATCTGCGCGTCTTCGAGCCGGGGGCCGCTCTGACGTTGCGCCGGCGTCTCCACCGTGATGCGCTCCTCGAGTTCGCCGAGGTCGAGAGAAATTTCGTTGATCGCCGGGCGAACGGCGGGTGTGGCGAGCGGCGCGGACTTGGCGGCGTTAGCCGATACGGCGAGCAGGGCGGGAGCGCCGCGCACCTCGTAAACGGCGTGGGTGGCGCCGCCGTAGGCGGTCGCGGTGACCTGCAGCTGCGGCGCGCCAACCTCGAGATCGACCACGTTCATCACCACGCCGCAGTTCAGACGTCCGGCCAGGCGCGCGACCACCAGTCGGGAATCGTCGGTCTGGCGGAACAACACCGCCATGGGGCTGCGCCGGGCGCAGTACTCCGCGAGCGCTCCGACATAGAGATCAGGCTGAAAAGCGTTCAGCCTGGGGTCACCCATGCAGTCGATTGCGACGACGCGATACTGACCCGCGACCATCGCGGTCCGGTCGTCGGGCGCCGGCCCCAGGACCAGCCATTCCAAGTGCGTCTTCCAGGCAGTGCTCACTGCGCCGGCGAGCGTCAGTACATCCTCGATCTCGCCGATCTCCTCGCCCCAGGTGCAAACAACGACACTTCCTGTAGTCATGCCGGAGCGTTCCTCCGTTCACGAAATCGCGCCATCCGCACGCAGGCGCGCAAACAGTTGGTCGGCGACCTCAGCGGGCGTTGCCGCGGAGAGTATCTCGCAGTGGCCCTGCACGGTCGGTACCGACTGGCGTAGCAGTGTGACGCGGGGCTGCAGGTTCGCGGGTTCCACACCGAGGTCGGCCGCGGAAAGGACGGCTGGCCGGATGCGCCGGGCGGCGAGCTTCTTGGCGGTCGTCGGATAGCGCGGCGTACCGATCTCGTTGCTGATCGTCACCACGGCGGGACAGCGTGCGGCAACCGTCTCGTCACCATCGCGGGTCACGCGAGTCACGCGTATGGCCGGCGGGTCGGACGCGGGTACCATCTCGACGGCACGCGCGATCGTCACCACCGGCATGCGCAGCAGTTCGCCGAGCAGGGCGGGTACTACGCCTTGATCGTCATCGGACGCCTGGCGGCCGCAGAGCACCAGATCCGCCCCGCCGCGCGTGCGGATGTACGCGGCCAACAGCACCGCGGTAACATGACCGTCCAGGGTCTGCGCATCGACGTTGACGTCCACAACTTCATCGGCACCCAAGGCGGCGGCGTGCTTGAGAATATCGTTCGCGTCGGTGCCGACCGATACGGCGGCGATTGTGCAGTTCGCCCCGCTATCGCGGATACGTAGTGCGGCTTCGATGGCTTGTTCGTCGAAGGCATTGATCAGCCGCGGAATAGCGGCCTGCGTGAGCGATTTGCCGTCGCCGCCGATGATCAGGCGTCCATCCAGGGCGTAGCTGTTGACCGCGTCCGGGTCCAGGACCGCCTTAATGCACACTACAATCCGCATACGTTCCATATCGTCGCCACCCGTCGCGAGTCCGCGCTCCGGCGCCGCGGGCGCCATGCGTTGCGCGACCCTGGCTGACGGCTTATCGGCAATGCGCCACGTCTTTCCATATCCTCCTCGATGTCCTTACGTACTCACCTGGAGTCGGCCGTCCCGGGCGTGTTGCTTTCCGGCAAGGCAAGACCCAGCGTGCCCAGTCGTGCATAGGTCAGTCCTGAATACCCCGGGACGCTCTTGGCGATTTCCGCGAAGACCGATTCGGCGTCGAAACTCGCGGGCCGCTCGCTGAGATGGCGCAAGAGGCGGCTGAAAATCTCTCCGTCCTCGGGTTGATCGTCCGGTGCTTCGACAGCGCGGTGCAAGCGCTGCACACGTCCGGCGCAATTGGTGAACGTGCCGGCCTTTTCGGCGAATGTCAGCGAGGGCAGGACGATGTGCGCGCGCTCCGTGAGCGGCGATGGCAGGACATCCTGCACGATCAGACACTCGAGGCGCTCGATCGCCTTCTCGAGTAAGGCGCGGTCGGCCGTTTCCCACAAGTCCGGCCCGCACACGTAGAGGACGCGAATCCTGCCATCCGCCGCGGCGGTCAACATGCCGGGAAGACCGATCCCGTTTGGACCCGGCCGGAGGCCCATGTCTCGTGCGCCGCGCAGATTGGCCGCTTTCTCCGCTTTGATGAGGAATTCATCGTGGCCGCCGAGCCGCGGCGCAACGTCGATGTTTTCGACAGCGACGGTGCGCAGCAATTGGGCGAAGACAAAGTTCTCCTCGTTGGTCAGGTGCGGTGACCCCACCGCGGCGATCCCACCGCCGTCGGTCGTCTGAGCGCTGCGGCGTAAGTGCGACGCGGCGGCGGCGATCGCTTCGTTCCACTCGCAGGGCTGAAGCCCTCCCGTGCCGCGCAGCAGGGGCCGGCGAAGGCGGTCCGGGCTGTTCACGTAGCGGTAGTTGAGCCGCCCGTGATCGCACATCCAGGTGTCGTTCACGGCGTCGTTGCGCCGCGGCATCAGGCGCCAGATGCGATTGCGGTAATGATCCACGGTGATGTTACAGCCGTTGGAACAGCTCGGGCAGATACTCTCGGTCTTCTTCAGAAACCAGACACGCAGCCGATGGTGAAAGTCCTTACTCTCCAAGGCACCGACGGGACAAATGTCGGAAGTGCAGATGGAGTAGTCGTTGGCGAGCGGCGCGTCCTCCAACGTATCGAGGACCGAGCGGTCGCCGAGGTTGAAGATGGCCAGCTCGCTGGTGTGGCTGATTTCGCGGCAGAAACGCACGCATCGGCGGCACAGGATGCAGCGCTCCTGGTCCAGAATCATGCGCGGCCCGATATCCTTGCGCTTCTGCAGCTTGCGTTTGGCTTCGCGGCTGCGACAGACGCGGCTGCCGAAGGCCATGGAGTAATCCTGCAACAGGCATTCGCCGGCCTTGTCGCAGATCGGACAGTCTAACGGATGGTTCAGCAGCAGGAATTCTTCCACGGCGCGTCGGGCATTCTTCACTACGGCCGTCTTGGTGCGGACGACCATGCCGTCACGGATCGGGGTATTACACGCAATGACGAGCTTCGGACTGCCTTCGAGCTCGACGTGGCACATGCGGCAACTCCCGTCGATCGACAGTTTCGGATGCCAACAGAAATGCGGGATATGAATGCCGTTCGCCAGCGCCACCGCGATCAGCAGGGCGCCAGCGGGGGCTTCGATCGTGCGCTCGTCAATTGTGATGGTTGCCATACGGGCTGGTCCTGCGTCCACCGCGCGCGCTCCCGGCATCCTGGTCACCTACCGGCCGTTCGCAATGACGGCCGACTCGCGCGCCGATCGCATGGATCATGCGCACGCGCAGCTCCGGTGTCCGCGTACGGTCGCATCATTCGGCCGGGTGGGCCGCATCGGCGGCGATCGTGAGCAGGAAGGAGCACTCAGTGACGGCATGCAAGCCATGCGGCATGCCGGACTGCAGCGTGAGTAACTGGCCCTGACTGAGCGAGACCTCCTGCGCACCGGCGGTGAACTTCAGCGTTCCATCAACGATCTCCACCGCGAGAGGCCCCTCGGCCTTGTGGGGGGGAATTTCCGTCCCCGCGTGCATCGCCACCAGGACGACGCGCAATCTGTCGGTTTTCAGCAGCGTGATTCCATTGCGACTCCCCGTCTGCCACGCATGCTCGCGCTTCAATTGCGCACGGAGCGCGGGGAGATCGAAGGTCAACAGCGGACCGTCCAGCGGCCGCTCCGCGGCGCTCGTCGATCGATCAATCGTCTGCGTCATCGGCGTCTCCTTCCATTCGCGCTGTTCGCGGCGCCAGGCTGCGTATCGCCCGCCCACATCGTTACCATACGCGCAACGCGCCTCGTCCCCAAGCCCGATCCTTGCGGTCCGTCAAAGAACCGAACGCCATGGAGCACCTGTCGTGCGACGCATTGCGACGTCCCGCGGCTCGGCTGAATGGACCGAGTTTGCCACCCGTCGAAAAGACAGAATGTTAGTTGCTTTCCAGTGTGGGAGGTTACGGTGATGGATCATTCATCGTGTTTTGGGCATTACGGATCGGGGGACGACATGCCGCGGCACTGGCTTTCCGCGGTCGTGACTTCCGCCATCCTGTATACGGGAATCGTTATTGTGGTGCTTGCGGCGGGTGCGCAGATCACACGGGTGGTGCACGGGAAAAATCCGGTGTCGGTAAAGTTTGTCGAGACGGTCGTCAAGCCGCAACCGCCGCCGCAGCCGGTTGTGAAGCCTACACCGGTCCCCGTTCCACCGCCGAAGACGGTTCGCAAGCAGAACGTCAAGCCTCCGCCAAAGACGATTGTACCTCCGAAGGAGCTGCCGACCGATATACCCGCCGAAGCGGAGCCGGGTCCGAACCAGGGGATTGCCGTGTGGGAGCCTGACGCTTCGGAGTTGGCATCGGGCGTGCGCAATTCCGGGGGTGTAAAGTCCGAGATCACGGAACAGATGAAGGGTGTCGTCGCCGCGCGGCCGTACAAGTCGAATCAGCCGCCGGAATATCCACCCACGGCACGCCACACCTGGACGACGGATCATGTCGTGCTCAAGATCCGCATTACCCGGGATGGTCAGGTTGACGACATAAAAGTTGTTGCGGGCAACGAGCCCTTCGTGACAGAGGCCGAGAAAGCCGTCGCCCACTGGCGCTACTACCCCGCGCGCTACCACGGTGAACCGATCGCCGTGTACCGCGTGATCAAGATCGCGTTCCAGATAGTGTGAGTGCAGGCGCGCGGCGCCATCCGTAGGTTCCGCGCGCCAAGAGCAACGGCCGTTATACCGGAGACGACGCGCGTGGTAGGGCAGGGACACGCGCGGCCTATGCCAACCGATGCGGGCGAGAGTCTGTATTCAAGCCGCTCGTTCGCGCGCGAACGACAGGTCGGACAAGGTGCGTCGCAAGCGCCGCGCCAGCGAGCTACAGCCGCTCTTGTAGAAGGTTGCCGCGAACTCGGGCTCGGTATCCAGCAGGTGTTGCAGGGTGCGGTACGGGATGACGAACAGCTGCGTGGGTTCGCGGACTTTGGCGGACACCGGACGCTGGCCGCCGTCGAAGAAGGCGATGTCGCCAAAGCGACTGCCGGTTCCCAGCGTGGCCAGGACGGGCACCCCCACGCCGAGCTGAATCAAGTCGATTGTGCCGACCTCGACGAGGTACATGGTGTCGGCGACATCGCCCTCGCGGAACACCAACTGGTTCGCCTGGTACGATACCCGATCCACGCGCGATGCGATCGGGATCAGGTGCGTCAGCGCCGTGTCCTTGAATAGGTTGAACCTCTTCAGCGATTCGGCCTGGACCATACGTTTCGCTCTCGTCCTTTCCTCGCGGTCCTCTCAAGGATGGCATACCGCGCGTACGTACAGGAGGCGCCAGTTTGCGCCACCGCAAAGTATCCTGCTCCCGCCGCGGTGACCGCGGAGCAGGACGCCGGACCCAAGGTGCGGGGTCGACGAACCGCGATTCGCCATCCGCGCGTATCGGCGGTTCACCGTTCGCTGCCGACGACCCACATGGCGAAGTACTGTGAGCCGCCGCCGTAGGCGTGGCCGAGCGCGATTTTCGCGCCCTCCACCTGGTGTGCGCCGGCACGTCCCATCACCTGCAGGGCCGCCTCGCCGAGGCGCAGCATGCCCGAGGCGCCGATCGGATTGGTGTTCAGGACCCCGCCCGAGGGGTTAATCGGCAGGTGCGCACCGAACTTCTGCTCGCCGCGGTCGATGATCTTCCACCCGTTGCCGATCTCGCAAAAGCCCAGGTTCTCGAGCCACATGGCTTCGAACCACGAGAAGGGCACGTAGATCTCCGCCGTGTGGATCTCCTTCCACGGATTGGCGATGCCGGCCTTGTCGTACACGGCCTTGGCGGCCGTGCGTCCGGCAAGCGGATTTACTTGGTCGCGCCCCGGTATCCACATCGGCTCGGCATAGGAGTAGGCGGACTTGATCCACGCCGGCGTGCGCGGACCCTTCTTCGCCTGTTCCTCGGACGCGACCACCAGGGCGATGGCACCATCGGACGATGGACAGGTTTCCAGATAACGGATCGGGTCCCACAGCATCGGCGAGTTCATCACGTCTTCCATCGTGATTGGCTCGCGCAGGTGCGCATGCTCGTTGCGCCCGGCGTTGGCGCGCGCGTTGACCGCAATCATCGGGCCGATATGCAATGGGGCGCCGGTGCGCGTGATGTAGGCGCGCGTGTGCGGGGCGAAGAAGCCGCCGGCGCCCGCTACCAGTTTCGGTTGGAAAGGGACATTGGGCGATAGTGCCCACATGGCATTGCCTTCGGACTGCTTCTCGAACGCCACGGTCAACACGCGTTCGAACAAGCCGGAGGCGACGTGCGTTGCGGCGGTGATGGCGGTCGATCCGCCGACGGAGCCGGCGGTGTGCACCCGCAGCATGGGCTTCATGTGGGCACCCACCGCACCCGCCAGAAACTGCTCCGGGAGTGCGACGCCTTCGAACAGGTCCGGCGCCTTGCCGATGACGACCGCGTCGATGTCCTTGTGTTCGAGTCCGGCATCCAACAGGGCGCGGTCGATGGCTTCGCGCACGAGACCGGCGATGTTGACGTCGGCCCGCTTGGACCGATGGTGCGTCTGTCCGACGCCGACCACTGCAACCGGGCGCTTCATGCCCACCTCCGCTCCGTGCCCAGCACGCATACCAGGTTGTGCTGCAGGCAGTGTCCCTGCGCCGCGTGCGCAATGCCGCGGTGCGCGTCCGGGACGGCGCGGCCGTCCGCCTGTCCCGACAGTTGCCGAAACACCTCGCCCAGCCGGATCAGGCCGGTGTTCATAATGGGATGGCCGCACAGGGGCCCACCCGAGGGGTTGATGGCCGGGCGCGCGGCGTTGGGATCCACGCCCAGCGCTTCGCAGAGGATCAGCTCCTCCACTGGGGTGGTTGCGAAGAGCTCGACGAGATCGACTTCCGCGGCGCCCGTGATTCCGGCCATTGCGCAGGCGTTCTGCCCTGCGAGGTGTGCGCTGGCGCTGCGCGACAGATCGCGGGCGCCCAATGTCTGCATCTCGACGCGCTGATCGATGCCATGAATCCACACCGGACGATCGCACAGGGTGCGCGCCTGGTGTTCGGTGGCCAGGATCAAGCAGGTGGCGCTCTCGCCAACGGGCGGGAGATAGCCGGTCCGCAGCGGTTCGACGTCCCAGGGCGTGCGTAGCAACTCGTCCGCCGTCGCCGCCTGGCGGACCTGGTTGTCCGGGTTGCGCGCTCCCGCGCTCCGGTTGCGCGCCGCCACGGCCGCCAGGTCGCGATCGCTGGCGCCGGTGCGGGCCATGTAGGCGCTGGCCTGCAGCGCCGCGGTCGACTTGAGGTCGAGACCGATCGGTGCCTGGTAGTACGGATCGAGTTGCAGGTTGGCCACGCGGTTGGGATCGCCTTCGGAGGTCTTGCCGTGGCCGACGACCAAAGCCGTGTCGCAGGCGCCCGCCTGCATCCGCAGCCACGCATAGTAGACGCAGAACGCCGCGTCCATTTCGAGGTGGAGGTCCTGCTTCGGCGGCCAGCAGCCCATGGCGTCGAGCGCGGCGGCAAAGCCGAACGGCCGGCCGTCGGTGTAATCCGTGGAGCCGGAAATCTGATATTCGATGGCCTCCGGTCCGACGCCGCAGTCGGTCAGCGCCTGCCGTACCGCCATGTAGATCATGTCGGTGGTGATGCGATGCTCGTCGCGGGCGACCACCGGGAGCTGCGCGAAACCGACGATCGCGACATTGCGTAACGTGCTCATGCCTGCCTCACAATCGGTTGATGTAGGATGCCTGCGGCGCGTCCGGTTCGCCGGTCGGCCGGAAGTGGAGGATATCGTCCCAATTGCCTTCGCGCTCGCCGTCGGGCTTCCATACGGCCTCGACGCGCATTCCCATGCGCACGTCCTTGGCGTCGCACTCCTGGATCAGAGTGAAGATCGACACGTCCGCACCGTCGAGGGCGACGGACGCGCACGCGTAAGGGAGGGCCAGGCTGCGGCCGATAACGGGGACGTTGACGATGCAGAAGGTGGTGACCACGCCGCGGTCGGCGACCGCGCAGAGTTGGTCGGCCGGGGCGAAGCTTTCGGGGGAATTCAGGATCGGGGGGACGAAGACCTTCCCGGTTTTCGCGCATTTCGATCCGAGAATCCGTTTGTGTTTGAGGGCACGCAGAAATCGCGCCTTGTAATCGCCGGCAACGTAATCGTACGGCAACCACATATGGGCTTTGATCTGCTTGACCGGTTCTTTGGGTGGTTCGTTCATGGGATGTCCCTCTCGTTGTTGCCGGCCGCTCGCTACGCGAGTACCCGGAAGCAGGCGATGTCGCGGATCGTTCCTTGCCGCGCCTCGTCGGCGGCCCATACGGCTTGGACGCGCACGCCCACCTTCAGTGTGTCGAGATCGTCTTGCACCACGTGCGCCATGGCGGTGTCCGCCCCGTCCAAACGAACGAGCACAAAGGCAAACGGCTTGGAGCAGGGATGCAAGTGTTCCAGTGGCCGGTGGACGACCGCCACCGCGGTCACCACCCCGGTGTCTTTGACCGCCACCCAGTCGCCGGCGGGCGAGCCGTCCACCTCGGAGTAGCCGGGCGGTGGAACCACCACGCCTTGCCCCGCTGCGCGCTGCCCCCAGATCCGCTTTTGTTCCTTCAGGCCGGCGAGGAACCGCCCCACCACGGGACCGGTGAAGTGCACGTGCGGAAACTCGACAACGGTGGCCTCGTGCATCGGCTCCTCCGTCGTGGCTGTCACACTCGCTGTCTGGCTCATGCTGATATCTCCCTTGGGTACGGGGTCGGCTGTGCCTGGCTTCAATCCGCCGGGTCGCGTTGGTAGCACCAACCGGACTCGGTGATCAATAAGCGATGGCGCGGGCCGGGTATATCGAGATCGTAATCGCCGTAGGCGACGTCGCCGGGGTAGAGGCAGCACGCACCGTCCGCCATGACGCGCAGCTGCGGAACGAACGGCCGCGGCGAGCGTGCGGGGATGGCCGTCAGGACGTCCGCGACGGTGCGGTGCGTGGCCAACTGCGTCAGGGTGACGAAGGTCGGTGGCGGCAGATCGAATTCACCCGGACGGTGGAGTGCCAGCGCTGCCTGCGGCCGTAACCAGCGATGTTCGTGAATTTCTCCGCCGTCGACGCGGACCGCATCGTCGCTCGCACGTGCAACGAAAAACAACGTGTCGAAGCGCTTGGGCGCCTCCTCGGGCGTGATCCAACGAGAAAACAATTGTAAGCCGGCATGCGCGAGCTGTACGCCCGCCTCCTCCCATGCCTCGCGCACGGCGGCGTAGCGCCCGGCGGCGATGATATCGGTGGGATCGCCGGCTGCCGCGTAGTCCTCCGGATCGATGCGGCCACCCGGGAACACCCACGAACCGCCGTGAAACGACAACTGGATGTTGCGTCGGACCAATAACGCCTCGCAGCCCCGCGGGCTGTCACGGATCAGGACCACGGTCGCCGCGGGATGCGCCGGAACGAAAGCGTCGAGTGCGTTCACGCTTCACGGTACTATCCTGCCGAACGCTCCTTTGGCAACCCGCCGATTGGCTGGCGATCGACAGCGTTCCATGACGCGGATCGTTCCCGGTTTCCTCGTGCGCCTGCACCGCTTGTCGGCATGACCCAACCGTTTCGCCGGATGCCACATTGCGTCCGTAGTGACGCTTCGGTAGCGTACCCGGCCCACGTCAGCGCAGCGACCGGCGCACGTGTTCGATTCGTGGGGATTGGCATGATTCGCGCTACGGACGGAGAACTAATGCGTATCGCCATGAGCCGCGCTGCTCGGGAACCCGAGGCGGAACTACCGATTACCGCGTACCCATATCATCGCCAGGTGTTTGGCGCCGCCGATGCTTCGGCGGCGACGGGTTTGCTGTTCGACAGCAAGCACTTTGCGGTGATGGCGATTGCGCAGCCACCGGACTCGCGAACGCCCGATTTGAATGCCGACAAGGAAGGCGACCGCGTGCTGATTTGTCTGGACGGGGACCTGGCGATGCAGATTGGCGAGAACCGCTTCCGTCTGCAGTCGGGCGATGCCGTGCAAATTCCGCGCGGCGTGCGTTTCGGGAAAACCAGCTCCGTACGCGGTGCCCGCATGCTGCTCGTCCGCGGCAAGGCGCTGCGCTCCTTCTCGATGTACCGCTAGCGCGGAGCGCGGGCCGGGGCGAAGCTCAAAGCTGCAAGCCGAAAGCTGTCCCACCCGACAGCCTCTTTACTCCGCTGGGCTCCGCGGTGTAGTCATGCGGCGCGCCGTGCTCCGCGGTCTGAAGTTCCCCTCGTAAAGCGAAGATGGCCGTCAGTCGCGTTGGGCCTCGGGCTTCAGCCGGTAGCTGTAGCGTTGGACTGCGGGCAACGCCCGCGTGTGAGAGCATGATCCCGAACGAGACCTTCACTGACGACGAGCGGCGCATATTGGCACCGTATTTCACCAACCTCGACGGGCCGGTGTTTGCGTTGCGCAATCTACCGGAAGTGGTGAAGGGCGCCCTCTTCGCGCGCTACTCGCGGTCCGCCAAGTCCTTGCGCCGACTCTTCCTCGACGAATTTCTCGATCGGGTGGGGGTGGCGGAAGCGGGGACGGCGGTCGGTGTGGAGCGCGCCGACAAGCTCTACGAACGGGTCTTCGATGAGTACGGAGACGATTCGGTCGCGCAACTGGGTGGGGCGCACCTGGCCTGCGAAGGGGCGTCGAACCTGCTGACGAAGGTCTTGGAATGGGGGCGCCTGATGGCGTACCTGGAGCAGTCGACGCGCTACATTGCGTACAACGACCGTCTCGGCGGCCGCTGGAAATATCTGGTGCCAGGGGAGATCCGCGGGACCGCCTTGGAGCCGCGCTATGTGGCTTGCCTCGACGATGCGTTCGAGACCTACGCGCGTTGGATCGCGCCCATGGAGCGCTATTTCCGGGCGCAGTACCCGCGGGCGCCGGGGGATTCGGAGCCGGTCTACCGGCGGACGATTCGCGCCAAAGCGCTCGACAGCTTGCGCGGGCTGCTGCCCGCGGCGACGCAGTCCAGCGTTGGCCTCTTCGGAACGGCTCAGGCATACGAGGCGCTCTTGCTGCGCATGCGCGTGCATCCGTTGCTCGAAGTGCGCGAGTACGCAGGTCTGATGCTGGTGGAACTGCGGAAAATCATTCCGTCGTTTCTGAAACGCGTCGACAGGCCGGACCGCGGCGGACGATGGAGCCGGTACTTGCACGAGACCCGCGCCGCCACGGAAGCGGTTGCGCGGCGGCTGCTGGTGGGCGCCGCACCCACAACGCGTCCGGAGGTGATGCTGACGGATTACGATCCCGACGGCGAATTGAAGGTCGTCGCGGCAGCCCTGTACGCCGTGTCGGATCTGCCCGACGACCAGTTGCTGGAGAGGGCCATGCAAATGAGCGCCGAGCAACGGCGCGACGTCTTGCAGGCGTATGTCGGCCAGCGCGACAACCGCCGGCATAAGCCCGGCCGCGCCTTCGAGCGGACCGGCTACCGGTTCGACGTGCTCACGGACTACGGCGCCTTTCGCGATCTTCAGCGGCACCGCCTGCTGAGCCTGGAGTGGCAGGCGCTCACTCCGCGGCACGGGTACGCAGTCGCGGACACGATTCGCGAGGCTGGGGCGGCGGCGGATTGGGCGCGGGTGATGGAGGAGTCGGCGGCACTGTACCAGGCGCTCTCCGCGGCAGGCTATGCGCAGGTCGCCCCCTATGCCGTCAGCATGGCGTATCGTGTGCGTTTCTACGTGGACATGAACGCCCGTGAGGCGATGCACGTGATCGAGTTACGGACCTCGCCGGCGGGGCATCCGTCGTATCGGCGCGTGTGCCAAGCGATGCACACGCTGATCGCGGAGCGCGCGGGCCATCGTGCCATTGCGGCGGCGATGACCTTCGCCGACCACTCCGCGGTGGAACTGGAACGGCTGGCCGCCGAGCGCGCGATCGAACGTCGCCGCCAGGAGCGCTAGGCCGCGCTAATCGTCGAACGGGTGTAACACCAGGCCGGTGAGCAGTTTGGGGTAGAAGTAGGTGGATTTCTCCGGCATGGTCTGGTCGGCGCGGCAGGCGGCCTCCACGTCGGCGATGTGCGGAGCGTTCATGAGAAACGCCGCCCGTGCGCCGCGCTCGACCGCGGTCAGGGCGATGTCTTCGTCGTGGGTATAGGTGAGGCGCCCGTCCTGCGCCGCGGCCGTGCAGTCGATGCCGGCGAGGCCGCGCAAAATAACCCGGTCGAGCACGGTCACGTCGAGGCGGCGCACGACCGGCGCCAGTTGTCCGGCATAGCGGTCGATCGCTGCCGGATCGCGGAGGACCGCGACGATCCGTTCGTCCGTACCCGACAGCATGACGCCGAAGCGTCCCTGTTGCGGTTGTGCCCGCAGACAGGCGCGAAACGCCTGCGTTTCGGCACGCGGAAAACGCGCCAGTTGAAAGTGCCGTTCGAGGTCGGCGACGAACTTTTCGGAATCGAGGGTTGCGCCAGTCGTGAGCACGCGATGCGTCGGCAGGATGACCAAGCCGGGATGGCTCATACTCGTGAGGTACATGAGGACGAAGTTATGCGGCGCTTCCGGATCGGTAACCCCCTGTGCGCGTTGGTCCTCGGCGTACGCCAGGGCGGTCTCGTAGCGATGATGCCCATCGGCGATGACGACCGGTTCGTTGGCCAGCGCGGCTGTAATCGCGTCAGCCCCGTCGGCCGCGGTGAGCAGCCACAGGCGGTGGCGCACCTGGGCGTCGTCGTGGATATCGATGTCCGCGGGACGTGCGGCCGCGGCCGCGCGTCCCGGGCCGAGCACCTCGAGCTTGTCGGCGAACAGCCCAAAGAGCGGACTCAGGTTGGTCCGGCAGGCACGTAACAGCCGCATGCGATCCTCTTTGGCGCGGGCGAACGTTCGCTCGTGCGGCCGGATCTGGCGCGACGTGAACGGTTCCAGGCGGACCGTGCCGATGATGCCTTCGCGCTGGCGGGCCTCGCCGTTGGGCAGCGCGAAGTCCTCGACATAGAAGCATAACGCCGGCCGCGCATCGCGCCTCAGGGCGTCTGACTGGCGCCACTCGCGCAGCAGTCGTGCCGCCGTGGCATAGGGGTCGGCGGCGCGATTGAGGATGAGGTGCACGACGTTGTAGGGACTACGCGCGTGCAGCGCGTCGCGTTGCTCCACCGAGATGACATCGTACGGCGGTGCGACCACAGGTGCGAGGTCGCCGATGACGGCGGGATTGTAGCGCAGGGGACGAAAGGAACGCAGCATGACCATGAGAACACCAATCGAGTGGACGCCGATCCGTTCACCGCGCCCCATTCGCGGGGGCCGTGCGGGCGTCGTTGCCTGGTGACGAATCCGGGTTGGGTAGTCGATGCGATAACGCCGGCCACAACGCGTTGGCTGGGACGGCGCCCTCGCGGATGAGTGCGAAGCCGTCGCGTACATCGACGACGGTTGAAGCCGGTTCGCCAGGCAGAGTGCCGCCGTCGAGATAGGAGTCTACCTGCGAACCGAAGTAGGTGCGCGCCTGCTCCAGGCTGGCCGGGGGCGCCAGTCCTGCCGGGTTGGCGCTGGGTGCGGTGACCGGACGGCCGAGGGCGCGGACGAGCGCCGTCGCCAACGGATCGCTGGACAGGCGCACCCCGATCCCCGTGTCACCGCCGGTGAGCAGCGGTGACACATGGGGACGGGCACGGAAGACCAGCGTCAGTGGCCCCGGCCAGAAATGACGCATCAGCAGGCGCGCCGGTGCTGGGATCTCCACAACGATGTCCGTGAGCATGTCGAGGTCACCGATGAGCACCGCAATCGGTTTTCCGGGCCTTCGGACTTTCAAATCGACCAGGCGCTGCAGGCCAACCGCAGTGCCGGCGTCGGCGCCGAGGGCGTAGAGAGTTTCGGTGGGATAGACGACGATGCCGCCGCGCGCCAGCACCCGTGCGGCCGCAGTCAGGGCGTCATGCCGGTCCGCGCCGTTGCTGCTGGAGCCGAGCATCCTTTTCCTCGACCTGCTGTGCCAGTTCGTGTTTGAAGGCGGCCAGTCGTGCCGCCAAGCGCGCATCCTGTAATGCCAGGATCTGTGCTGCCAGAATTGCGGCATTCTCCGCGCCGGCCTTGCCGATCGCCACCGTCGCGACCGGGACACCGGGCGGCATCTGCACGGTTGCGAGCAACGCGTCCGCGCCGCGGAGCGTTCCCGCGTCGAGCGGTACGCCGATCACCGGCAGCGTGGTGTGGGCGGCAACGACACCGGCGAGATGCGCCGCCAACCCGGCGCCGGCGATCAGCACCTGCAGTCCGCGCGCGCGCGCTGTGCGGGCGTATTCGGCCGTCCGTTGCGGAGCGCGATGCGCCGAGGTGACGGCCACCTCGTACGCGACGCCGAACGCGTCCAGCCGCTTAGCCGCCGCGGCCATGACGTCCCAATCGCTGTCGCTGCCCATGAGAATGCCGACCCGCGGCGGGGCGTGCCCCGCGGGCGCGGACCGCTGTGCGGCTCGCCGGGCGCTCATGTCGCAGGCTCCAGAGCGCGATGGCCGATGTCGCGCCGATAGTGGATGCCGTCCCAATGCACCTGTTCCACCGCCCGGTACGCTTCGGCGACCGCGTCGCGCACCGTGGTCCCGAGCGCGGTGACGCCAAGCACGCGGCCGCCGTTGGTGACGATGGCGTGATCGCGCTGGGCCGTCCCGCCGTGAAAGACGACGCCGTTCTGCCAGCCGCGCAACGCCTCCAGGCCGCGGATGACCTGGCCCTTTTCGAAGGTCGCGGGATAGCCGGCCGCGGCAAGGACGACGCAGGCGGCGGCACGTTCGTCCCACTCGATGCGCATCCCGTTCAGGCGCCCGTCAACGCACGCGTCCATGAGTTCCACCAAATCACTTTTGAGACGGAGCATCAACGCTTGGCATTCCGGATCGCCGAAGCGCGCGTTGAACTCCAAGACCTTGGGGCCGCCGCCGGTGACCATCAGGCCGGCGTACAGCACACCGCGGTAATCGAGCTTGAGTTCATTGAGCCCGTGCACCACCGGCTCCATGATTTCGGACATGATGCGCGCGTGCAACGCCAGTGTGACCACCGGCGCCGGCGAATAGGCGCCCATGCCGCCGGTGTTCGGGCCCGTATCCCCGTCGAAGGCGCGCTTGTGATCCTGCGACGACGCCAACGGCAGGACGGTATGGCCGTCGGTAAGCGCGATGAACGACACTTCCTCGCCTTCCAGAAACTCCTCGATCACCACGCGTTCGCCGGCATCGCCGAAGATACGGGTGCGCATGATCTCGTCGATGGCATCCTCGGCGTCCTTCACTGTCCGGCAAATGAAGACGCCCTTGCCGGCGGCAAGACCGTCGGCCTTGACGACGATGGGGACCCCGACCTCATGCACGAAACGAACCGCCTCGTCGGCATCGCGAAAGGTGCTGAAGAAGCCGGTGGGGATATCTTGGCGGCGAAGCAACTCTTTGGTGAACGCCTTGCTGCCTTCGATGCGGGCGCCGGCACGGGTTGGACCGAAGATCCGCAAGCCATGGCGCTGGAACTCGTCCGCGATGCCCAGCGTCAGTGGCAGTTCCGGTCCGACGACGGTGAGGTCGATGCGTTCGTCGCGGGCGAAGCGCGCTAGACCGGCAACATCGTCGACGAGCAGCGGGACGAGGTCCGCCACCTGCGCGATGCCCGCGTTGCCGGGCGCGCAGAAGAGCCGCTTCGCCAACGGGGACTGGCGGATCTTCCACGCCAGTGCATGTTCCCTGCCGCCGCTGCCGATGATCAGGATGTTCATACTAATGACGGAAATGGCGCACGCCGGTAAAGACCATGGCGAGATTCAGCGCGTCGGCCGCGGCGATGACGTCGTTGTCGCGCACGCTGCCGCCGGGTTGGACGATGGCCGTGGCGCCGGCCTTTGCCGCTTCCTCGACACCGTCAGGGAAAGGAAGAAGGCGTCGCTCGCCAGCACCGACCCCGCAGCGAAATGCCGACACGCTCCGCCTTGGCGCGCGCCGCGTGCACCGGATCGACGCGCGACGTCGCGCCACCGCCGATCGCCAGCGTGCGCTGCGCTTGCACGAAGGCAATGGCGTTCGACTTGACGTGCTTCACCACCTTAAGACCGAAGGCCAAGCCGGCGTACTCGTCGGCGGTGGGCGGGCGACTGGTGACGACGCGGGCGGCGCGCACGTCCTCCATGGCCCGATCGGCGTCTTGGGCCAGTAACCCGCCGAAGACGCCACGCATCTCGCGGGTGGTCCGCCGCACGGCGTCCGGATGCCACCGCATGAGTCGGCGGTTCTTCTTCTTCCGCAGGAACTCGAGCGCGTCCGCCGCGAACGCCGGCGCGATCAACACTTCGGTGAAGATCTCGTCGACCTCGCGCGACAGGTCAAGGGTCCAGGTCTTGTTGGAGATGAGGATGCCGCCGAACGGCGAATCGGGATCGGTCGCAAAGGCGCGGCGATATGCTTCCAGCACGCTGGCGCCGGTACCGACCCCGCAAGGCGTGTTGTGCTTGAGGATGGCCACCGCCGCGTCGGTGTCGTCGGCGAACTCCAGCATCAGGAACAACGCCGCATTGATGTCGACGATGTTGTTGTACGACAGTTCCTTGCCGTGCAGTTGCTCGATGCCGCGGAAGAAGTCGCCGTAGAGCGCCGCGTGTTGGTGCGGGTTCTCCCCGTAACGCAGGTCCTGCGCCTTGGCGAGACCGATGTGGACGGTCGCGCCGAATTGCCGCCGGCCGCCATCGTCGTCAAGGCTGCCGAGATAATCCGCGATCGCGCCGTCGTAGCGCGCGGTGGTGACGAACGCCTTGCGTGCCAGGCGTTCGTTGGTGGCAACCGACACCGCGCCATCGGTATCGCGCATCTCTCGCGCCACGGCGGCATAGTCCGCCGGGTCCACCAGCACCGTGACGTCATGGTGGTTCTTGGCGGCGGAGCGCACCATGGACGGCCCGCCGATGTCGATGTTCTCGATGGCGTCCTCGACGCTGCAGTCCGGCCGCGCCACCGTGGCCTCGAACGGGTACAGATTCACCACCACCATGTCGATCGGCGCGATCCGGTTGTCCGCCATTTGTTGTTGGTGGTGCGGGTCGTCGCGGCGCCCCAGCAGGCCGCCGTGAATTCTCGGATGCAGCGTCTTGACGCGGCCGTCGAGGATCTCCGGCGAGCCGGTATGTTGACTCACCGGCACCACCGGAATGCCGGCGTCGGATAGCAGCTTCGCCGTGCCGCCGGTGGACAGAATCTCGACGTTGAACGCGCGCAGCGTCTCGACAAACTCGACCAGGCCGCTCTTGTCGCTGACACTCACCAATGCCCGTGTAATCTTCGCCATCCCGCCGCTCCTCCGATCATTCGACGACGCGTGGGACCCGTTTGCCCACGCCGCTCAGCACTTCGTATGGAATCGTTCCCTGCCACGCGGCGACTTCCGACACGCCGATCGACGCGCCGTGCTGCGCCCCCCACAGCACCACCTCGTCGCCGAGGCGCACGCCGCCGATATCCGTGACGTCGATCATGGTGAGGTCCATGCAGACGCTGCCGACGACGGGTGCGCGCTGGCCACGCACGAGGACGCACGCCCGGTTCGAGAGCGCCCGACTGTAGCCGTCGGCATACCCGATCGGCACGGTGGCGATCAGGCTGGGCCGCCGGGTGACGAAGGTTTGGCCGTAACCGATGGGGAATTCCGCCGGCACCGCCTTCAGTTGCCACACCTGCGTTACCAAACGCATCACTGGACGCAGCCCGGCGGTTGCCGCGGTGGCGTCCCCGTCGAACGGGGAGATGCCGTACAACGCGATGCCGGGGCGCACCATGCTGAAATGTGTGTCCGGCCGGGTCAGGATGGCGGCACTCTTGGCGAGATGGACCCAACGCGGCCGTGTGCGCGCGGCGTCGAGGACGGCGATCGTCTCGCGGAAGACCGCCAACTGGCGGTCCGAGTAGTCGCGCTCCAAGCTCTCGGCGCTGGCGAGGTGGGAGAAGACACCCTCGACCTCGAACACGCCTGCCGCGCGAATGTCGCTGAGCAACGCCGGCACCTCTGCCGGCAACACGCCGATTCGTCCCATGCCGGTGTCTATTTTGATATGGATGGGGAGTCGCGCCCCCTGACCGGCTTCGGCCAAGGCGCGCACCATCTCGCGGTGCGGGATGGCGACCGAGAGTCGGTGTGCGCGCACCGCCTCGAGATCGCGGCGACCGATCCCACTGAGTACGAGGATGGGCTTGCGCACGCCGGCGACGCGCAGTTCCACGCCTTCTTCGACCGTCGCCACCCCGAAATAATCCGCGCCGGCGGCGTCGAGCTGCGGCGCCACCAGGGCTGCGCCGTGACCGTAGGCGTCCGCCTTGACCACCGCCAGAATGGCGACCTTGGGACCGACGCAGGCGCGCAGCAATGCGAAATTATGACGCAACGCGGCTGTGTCGATAGCGGCGAAAGTTGGACGTCCGGAGGATGGTGTGGTCATGGAACGCGGCGAGCGTGCCCCGCTTACCAAATGGTCCCTGCGTTGTAAAGGTAGGGTGAAATCACTATGTTTTTCGCGTGCAGGTGATCATCAATGGCGACGCGCACACGCTGGCCGAGGGCGTGACGATTGCCGATGTCGTCAACCGACTCGGCCTGAATCGGCGGCGGATCGCCGTGGAACGCAATCGGGAAATCGTCGCGCGTGAGGCGTACGGTAGCCTGGTGCTTGCGGACGGCGACTGCATCGAGATTGTGCACTTCGTCGGTGGAGGATAACGAGAAAGCATGACGGATGAATTCGAACTGGCAGGCAAGCGCTTCCGCTCGCGGCTAATTGTCGGTACCGGGAAGTACCGGGATTTTGCCGAGACCAAGCGCGCGGTCGAAGCGTCGGGCGCGGAGATGGTGACGGTGGCGCTCCGGCGGGTCAACATCACCGATACCGGCAAGGAAAATCTCCTCGACTACCTCGACCCGGCACGCTACACGATCCTGCCGAACACCGCCGGCTGCTATACCGCGGATGACGCGATCCGCACCGCACGACTGGCACGCGAGGCCGGCATCGGCACCTTGGTGAAGCTCGAGGTCATCGGTGACCGGCAGACGCTGTTCCCGGATGTGCCGGCGACGATCGAGGCGGCGAAGATCCTGGTGCGCGAAGGGTTTGCGGTGCTTCCGTATATCAACGACGACCCCATCGCGGCCAAGAAGCTCGAAGAACTGGGGTGCGCGGCGGTGATGCCGCTGGCGGCGCCGATCGGGTCCGGCCTGGGGGTCCGCAACCCGTACAACATCCGCATCATCCTCGAACATGCGCGGGTGCCGGTGATCGTCGACGCCGGCGTCGGCACCGCGTCCGATGCGGCCGTGGCGATGGAGTTGGGTTGCGACGCGGTGTTGATGAACACGGCGATTGCCGGAGCCAAAGACCCGGTGTCGATGGCCGAAGCGATGCGTCTGGGCGTCGAGGCGGGCCGCAAGGCCTACCTGGCCGGGCGCATTCCGCGCAAGTTATACGCCACCGCTTCCAGTCCGATTGAGGGGTTGTTGGCGTAGCGAGAGAGGACAGACAACAGAGGACAGCGGGCGGCTGTCGGATATCTGTCCTCTGTCCTCCGTCCTCCGTCCTCTGTCCTCCGTCTTCCGTAATTCCGCCCCACGTGATGAAGCCCGGACCAATCCGTCTCTACCTGATCACGGACCGTACGCGCACCGGCGGGCGGCCGTTGTTCGACGTCGTCGAGGCGGCGTTACGCGGCGGTGTGGATGCGATGCAGTTGCGGGAAAAGGATCTGCCGGCGCGCGACCTAGTCGACCTGGCGCGTCGGTTGCGCACACTGTGCAACCGCTACGGCACGCGCTTGTTGATCAACGACCGCATCGACGTGGCGTTAGCGGCGCAGGCGGACGGTGTGCATTTGCCAGTCAATTCGTTCCTGCCTGCCGATGCCCGTCGGTTGCTGGGACCGAGCGGCCTGATCGGGGTATCCACGCATTCTCCGGCGGAGGCTCGTGTGGCCGCGACAGGCGGTGCCGATTTCATCATCTTCGGCCCGCTCTTCGAGACGCCCTCGAAGCGGGCGTACGGCCCGCCGGTCGGTGTGGGGGCGTTGGAGCGGGTCACCGCTGAGGTCGCCGTTCCGGTCATCGCGATCGGCGGCATTACCGCGGATCGGGTCGCGATGGTGTGCCAGCACGGTGCCGGCGGCGTGGCCGTGATCGGCGCCGTTCTGGAGGCCGAACATCCTGAGGTTATGGCGCGCGAGATCAAGGCGCGGTTGAAATCGGGACGGGAGGTGTAAGGGAGGGGACCGGTTCCCTGCGTCGATCAGCCGAGAGAATCGATGCGGCGGGCGTTGGGCATCGCGAGCCTTTGTCGGCCCGAGGCGCCTGTGGCGGGAGCCGGCCACGCCTCCGGGACGATGCGATGCCGAAGGTTCTCGTGAATACTTGACGTGACGTTTTCCCGCATTGTAGACGGGTGTCCCCAATTTACTGCGGGAACCGTTTGGGAAGGAGACCGACGATGTCAGCGGACACGACCACGATGCGCACGATGCTGCGGGGCACGCTGATGGCGGCCGCACTAGCGGCGATTGCCAGCCCGACCTACGCGCTGAAGATCCTGCTGGTGAACGACGACGGCTGCACCGCGCCCGGCATCAATGTGCTGGCCGACGTGCTTGAGGCCAAGGGCCACACGGTACGGATGTACGCCCCGGCCTCGGATCAGAGCGGCCAGGGATCGCGGGTACAGGTGGTCAGTGGTAGCTGCCTGACGATCAATTACGGCATCGGGCAGACCGATCTGGGCAATGCAACCACCAGTGCGCCCAACCGCCTGTGCGTAACCGCGGCCAGTTCTGGCTGCAACGCGCCGTTTCCGCCGCCAATCGTCGCGGATGGACAGCCGGTGAGCGCCAGCCCATTCGATTGCACACTGGTCGGCTTACAGAAAATGACCGGCAGCGACAAGCCCGACCTCGTCGTCTCCGGCATCAATCGCGGTGAAAATGTCGGGGTCACCGCAAATAACTCGGCTACAGTCAGCGCCGCCGTCGCCGCGATTCGTAACGGCGTTCCGGCAATCGCGATCAGCCTGGGCTTTCCGAATCCCACTTCGCTCTACGCGCCTGCGGCGCAGGTGGTGGCGAAAGTGATCGAGCGCCTGCAGCAGGAGGCCAAGGGCGGGCCGCTGCTGCCGCCGCAGACCGGGCTGAACATCAATTATCCCGGCGCCGGGTCGCCGAAGGGTATCCTCTATACGAATGTCGGAACGTTCAGCACGATCACCATCGGGCCGCGCGTCCAACCCGACGGCAGTGTAAAGGTCGATTTCAAGATCGACAACACGGCGCAGGGGACACCCGTGTCGCAAATCACCGACGAAGGGATCGCGTTGCGCGAAGGCTATATTCCCATCAGCACCATCGACGGCGACTGGAACGGAGTGCGCGCGCAACGCGAGGACGTGAAACTGCGCCTCAACGGCATCGCGCCGTGACGGACCGCGGCGGAGGCGTGCCATGAGAACGACGCATTCCAGGGTACTGCTCGCGGTTCTGGCGATCACGCTCGCCGGCTGCGGCGACGATGACGACGACAGCCACGCTGCCGCGCCCAGCAGTCCGGGCATTTTCATCGGCAGCATGCGCACGCAAAGTGGCGCGGTTGCACTGAACACCACGGTGATTGCGGCCAATGGCCGGTCGACGGTCAGCTTCGAGGAAAGATCGGACATCGTCACCTCGGTCGCTACCGGGACGACCGAAGGCAAGACATTGAGCGGCAGCTTGTACCGCACCGGTACGGCACCCGAGAATGTCAGCATCGACGACACCGACACCAACGCCGACACCCTCACGGGCAAGGTCAGCAGCACGCAACTGACTGGCACCTTTATCTTGAATCGCGAGACGCCGCTGGATGTGCCGGCGACGCTGAGTGCGGTCGCGGCCACCTATCGCTTCGTGGGTCCGGATCAGTTGACGTGGCGCGCCACCATCGCCGCCGACGGCGCGATCACGGCCAGCAGCGGCAATTGCACCTTCACCGGCAGCACCTCGCTGCCGTCGAATCAACATAACACCTACGTACTCGAGCTAAAGGCCGGGACGTGCGCGCCGTTCGGCGGTTCCGTCACCGCGGTGGCATTCCTCGACGCCATCCCCGCCGGCGGCCAGCCCGCGAGCAGCCCGACGTTGCGCGTCGTCTATGCGGCAAACAACGCCCCCGTGGATCTGCTGTGGTTCCGTCAGTAGGCGGGGTCTACGACGGCCACCCCAAGCGGTCCGGTCGCGAAGCGGCGGCGTCCCGGGGCCGCGCTGAGGAGGGGTGACGATGGAGTGCAGATACTTGGGGCGATCGGGACTCCCCGTGTCCGTCATCGGACTGGGCTGCGACAACTTCGGTCATCGTTGCGACGAGGCGCAGGCGGCGGCCATCGTGCACCGCGCACTGGACCTCGGTATCGTCTTTTTCGACACCGCGGATATCTACGGGCCGGCCGGCATCGCGGAGCAATACTTGGGCAAGGCGCTCAAGGGTCGCCGCAAGGATGTCGTCATCGCCACGAAGTTCGTCGGCCCGGTCGGCGCCTACAACGAGACGATGAACATGGGCAGCTCGCGCCGCCATGTCATGAACGCCATCGACGATAGCTTGCGGCGATTGGGCACCGACTACGTCGACCTTTATCAGTTGCACTCGCCGTATCCCGCGGTGCCCATCGAGGAGACGCTGCGCGCGCTGGATGACCTCGTGCGGCAGGGGAAGGTGCGCTATATCGGCTGCTCCAACTTCGCCGCATGGCAGGTCGTCGATGCCAACTGGGTGGCGCGCAGCCAGCATCTCTCGCGTTTCATCTCGGCGCAGAACGCCTACAACCTGATCGACCGCCAGATCGAGAAGGAACTGGTTCCGGCGTGCCTTGAACACGGGGTCGGGATTCTCCCCTACTTCCCGTTGGCCAGTGGCTTCCTCACCGGCAAGTATCGGGCAGGCCAGGCCAAGCCCGAGGGCGCGCGCCTGGCGGATCCGCGTCCGTCGACCGAATACCTGACCGGGGTTCCCGATCCGCTAGTGCGCTACTACAACGCCGAGTGCCTGCGCTGGGTCACGCCGGAGTCGATCTTCACGCCGGAGAATTACGCACTGGTCGCCACCCTCGAGGCGTTTGCCGCCGCACGCGGTCACAGCCTCCTGGAACTCGCCTTTGCCTGGTTGATCGCCCGGCCGGGCGTCGGTAGCGTCATTGCCGGCGTCAGCCGGCCGGAACAGCTCGAGCAGAATGCCAAGGGCGCCGACTGGACGCTCGGCGCCGGGGAAGTGGCCGAACTCAACGACCTGACGTACGCATCGCTTCACCCACCGCCGGTGCCGCGCTTTGTGTGAGCGTAGCGCACAATACTGATCGAAATCATATCTTCCTCCCGCCGGCGTCATACGGACCCAAACGATCGTTTGACTATGGGGTATGGCGGAAGGATGGGTGGGAGAGATATGCGAATCGGCCGTCGACAGTTTCTCCAGGGTGCGGGCGCTACGCTGCTGACGTTGTCGCTCGGTAGTCTCGGGTTCCAGGTGTGCGAGGCTGGGGCAGAGGCCGACACGCTGCCGGGCATGCCGGATTACCGCGGTTGGGAAAATGTCTTCCGCGACAAGTGGACCTGGGATCGCATCGCCAAGGGAACGCATTATGTCAATTGCTGGTACCAGCGGGGCTGCAACTGGAACGTATACGTCAAGGATGGCGTCGTCTTCCGCGAAGAGCAGGCGGCGACCTATCCGCGCACCAACGCCGATGTTCCGGATTTCAATCCTCGCGGCTGCCAGAAGGGCGGCTGCTACAGCCGGCGGATGTACGATCCCGACCGCCTGCGGTATCCGCTCAAGCGCGTCGGCGAGCGCGGTGCCGGCAAGTGGCAGCGGGTGAGTTGGGAGGACGCGTTGCGCGACATCGCCGGCACCATGTTGGCGGTATTGAAAGAGCAGGGGCCGGGAGCGATCTACTGGGACGGCGGCACGGCACTGACCAACGGCTGCCACGGCGCGGGGCTCATCCGCACGGCGCACTTGCTGGACACGCCCAACCTCGACGTCAACCCCGAGATCGGCGATCACCATCCCGGCGCCTACGTGACCTGCGGAAAGATGACCTTCGCCAGCTCCGGCGACGACTGGTTCTACTCCGACCTCATCCTGATCTGGGGCGGCAATCCGGTGTATACGCAGATCCCGCAAGCCCATTTCTTCCTCGAGGCCCGCTACCACGGGGCCAAGGTGTTCGTCATCGCGCCGGACTTCAATGCCTCCGCCATCCACGCCGACATGTGGGTGCCGGTCAACATCGGCACGGACGCGGCGCTGGCGTTGTCGATCGCCCACGTCATCGTCGAAGAGCGGCTGCATCACGCCGGCTTCATCGCCGAGCAAACCGACCTGCCGCTACTCGTGCGCAAGGACACGCGGCGCTTCTTGCGCGCGCACGACCTGAAGGAGGGTGGGGCGGAGGACGTTTTCTACGTGTACGACACGGCGTCGCAGAGCGTGAAAGCCGCGCCGCAATCGACGTTGAAATTAGGGGGGCTGCAGCCGGCGCTCGCAGGCGAGTACAGCGTACGTACACGTTCCGGCGAGGTTAAAGTCACGCCGGCGTTTGCGCTGCTGCGCGATCGCTTGCAGGCCTACACGCCGGAAGCCGCCGCACGCATCACCGGCACGGCGCCGGCCGTGATCCGCCGGTTGGCGCACGCGATCGCCGAGGCGAAGGCGGCCACCATTCTGACGCAGTCGAATTTCTCGAAGTTCTATCACGGCATCGGCATGGAGCGAGCGCAGCTCTTGGCGTTGGCGCTGTGCGGGCACTACGGTAAGAAGGGGAGCGGGTATAACGCCTTTACGTGGCTGTCGATCGACACCGCCGAGATGCTGGCGATGGCGCGCCCGCTGCCGTTGCAGGCGGCCATGGCGGCGATGGGCGTGGAGAGTGCACCGAAGCTGCTCAAGGCGAAGTGGAACGGCTGGACCAACGAGATGTTCATCGCCGACGAGGCGCGGACGATGTACAAGCAGGGCGGCTTCGCCTCGTCGGTCCTGTTTTTCTACGAGCATGGCGGACTCAAGGAGCTGTACCGCAACCGGCGCTGGGACCCGGCGCAGAAGCGCGACCTGGACGACTACATCACGGAGGCCGTCGATAAGGGGTGGCAGATCGTTCCCAAAACCGCACCGAAGATCTTCTTTGAAGAAGGTGGGAACATCCTGCGCCGCGTGCGCGGCTATCCGCAGCTCATCGAGCACCTGCTGCCCAAACTCGATCTGCTGGTAACCATCGACTGGCGGCTCAATACGACGGGTCTGTACAGCGACTACGTGCTGCCCGCCGCGGGCTGGTATGAGAAGGACGATCTGACCTGGGTAACGCCGATCACGCCGTTTGCGCAGGTGACCACCAAGGCCGTCGAACCGCTCGGCGAGAGCAAGCACGAATGGGAGTTCCACTGCCTGTTATTGCGTGCCCTGCAGGAGCAAGCGGACGCAAGTGGGCAGACGACCTTCCGTGACCGTGCCGGGGCGGAACGACGCCTGGACACGATCTACGACGACTTCACCTACGGCAAACGGTACACGGAGAAGGACGCCGATCGCTTCATGGGCGACCTGGTGAACATGGCGAGCAACCTGAAAGGGACCTCCTGGGAGCAGCTCAAAGAGCGGGGGTTTGCCCGCTACACCGGCCTCGGCATGTCGATGACCAGCCTCGGCAACGCCACCGATATCCAGCCGGACGAGACGATCACCGCCAATACCTGGCACACCGAGCAGAAGATGCCGTGGTCAACGTTGACGCGGCGCATGCAGTTCTACATCGATCACGACCTGTACATGGAGCTGGGCGAGGAGCTGCCGGTCCACAAGGACAATCCGGCGATCGGCGGCAACTATCCGTTGCAGATGACCGGCGGACACACGCGCTGGTCCATCCACGCCATGTGGCGTCCCGACCCCCGGCTGCTGCGGCTGCAGCGCGGCGAACCGGTGATGTACATGAGCGTGCACGACGCCCAGGCGCGCGGCATTCGCGACGGCGAACGGGTCCGGGCGCGCAACGACATGGGCGCCTTCGAGATCCAGATCAAGGTGTCGCCCGCCGTCCGACCCGGTCAGGTCATCGTGTATCACGCCTGGGAGCCGTTCCAGTACGCCGGCCGGCGTTCGCACCAGGTGCTGATCCCGAGTCCGATCAACCCGCTTCACCTCGCCGGCGGCTATTTCCATCTGCAACCGGTCCCGGCGACGGGCTCCCCGGGGCAGAACGACCGCGGCACGCGGGTGGAGGTGGAGAAACTCTCCGCCTAGCGATCGGCGCAGGCGGTGGACGACTTTGGGCATTGGGCCGTAGACACGATGCGGGCGCAGCCCGGTCGGTGGGAGGTTGAAGCATGCGAGCATTGATTGTCGGTGGCACGGGCCCCACGGGGCCATTCATCATCCGCGGCCTCATCGAGCGCGGCTACCGTGTGGCCATGCTGCACCGGGGGACACACGAGCTTGCCGAAATTCCCGCGGAGATCGAACATATCCATGTGGATCCCTGGGACCCCGCCGCCGTCCGCGACGCGCTGGCGCAACGTACATTCGATCTGAGCATCGTGACCTACGGGCGCTTGCGCGCCACCGCCGCGAACCTGGTCGGCCGGACCGGCCGCTTCATCTCCGCCGGCGGCTTCCCCGCCTTCCGCGGCTTTGCGGATCCGTGGCAGTTCACTCCGGTCGGCATGCCGGTACCCAATTACGAAGATGGGCCCAAGGTGGCGAATGAGGAGGAGCATTCGAGGGGTTACCGCATCCGTCTGACCGAGGAGATGGTGTTGGCGGCGCATCCCCAAGGCACCCACTTTCGCTACCCCTATGTTTACGGTCCGCGCCAGCCACTGCCGCGGGAGTGGTGCATCGTCCGCCGCATTCTGGACCGGCGGCCGCACATCATTCTGCCGGAGGGCGGGCTGACGTTGTGCACGTTTGGGTACTCGGGCAACGTCGCGCAGGCCGTCCTGCTCGCGGTCGACAATCCCACGGCGTCCGCCGGTCAGATATACAACACCGGCGACGAGCACGTGCTCAGTCTCGCCCAGGTGGTGGAGTGCATCTGCACGGCGCTCGACCACCGGATGGAGATCGTGTCGATGCCCTGGGAATTGGCGCGGCCGGCATGGCCGATGATCATGCAGCCGCTGCCGACGCACCGCGTGTTCGACATCGGCAAGATGAGGCACGAACTGGGTTACCGCGACATGCTCCCCGCGCCCGAGGCGCTGGCGCTGACGGCGCGCTGGTATGCGGACAATCCGCCGCCGCCCGGGGGCGAGGTGGAGTGGGTGCTGCAAGACCCGTTCGAGTACGAGACCGAAGACCGGCTGATCGCCCTCTATCGAGAAGGACTGGCGCGTATGCGCGAAGTGCAATTCAAGCAACCGCCCGGGCTCACGATGTCGTACTACGATCCGAAAGTGCGGAAGGAACGGCCGCCGCTCGCGTAGCCCTGACGCCGATGCGCGGGGGCCAGGCCCTATTAGCGGCCCCAGCGAGAGGTGAGAAAATATTTGCGCCAGGGCCTCTTGCGATAGCGTGTGACACGGTTCAGGATCGTGGCGTTTATGCTCCCGGTGTCGCTTCCCATCGCCTCGCGCGGCGGCTCTCCTCGGTTGTCGAGGCCGCGTGCCGGTGTTATCGCTTCGGCCTTGGCGAATGCGATGCCGAGATCCTTGCGGTCGGGGAAAGTCCAAAGTTATTGAGCGTTGGCACAATCGGCCCGTTGCGCGAACCGGTTGGGGGGACGGCGCGCGACGGCGAAGTGGGGTGGCACTCTGAACCAATACGATCGATTTGCGCGGCGCGTCCTGCCCGTCGGGGCGGCGGCGATTCTCTTGACCGTCACCGCGGTGGGCTGGGTGACGCAACCGGACCGGTTCGTGCGCGGTTATGCGCCGCAACAGCCGATCCCGTATTCGCACCGGCTGCACGCGGGCACGATGAAGATGCCGTGTCAGTACTGCCATGTCGGGGCGACCAAATCCCGTCACGCGGGCGTGCCGGCGGTGGAAACCTGCATGAACTGCCACCGGGTGACGAAGAAGGACAGCCCGGCAATCCAGAAGCTGACGGCCATCTACGAATCGGGCCGCCCGCTCGAATGGAAACGCATCCATGTGCTCCCGGATCACGTCTACTTCGACCACCGGCCGCACGTGAACGGCGGCATCGCCTGCCAGACCTGTCACGGAGAGATCCAGACGATGGACGTGGTGCACCAAGAAATGTCCATGCGCATGGGTAACTGCCTGGGTTGTCACCGCGATGCGCATGACGCCTTACCGCCGGACTCGAAGATCGAGCGCGGGCCGGAGCACTGCAATGCCTGCCACCGGTAACCGCGGCGCAGCGATGGATAGAGTGCTTCCCACCGATCTGTTCGAGTTGCCTGGCGTCGAAATGTCGCGCCGGCGCTTTCTGGCGTTGATCGGGGCGTCCGCGGCGCTTGCCTCCGGCGTCGCCGGCTGCTCGAAGATCGATCGTGGAACGGTGGTTCCCTACACCAAGAGGCCGCGCGAAGTGGTGCCCGGGGTCGCGAACTTCTATGCCAGCACATTTCAGGAAGGCGTGACCCCCTACAGCGTCCTGGTGACCACGCGGGAGGGGCGGCCCATCCACATCGAGGGGAACGACGAGCATCCGACCTTTCGGGGTAAGACGTCGCTGCGCGCCATTGGCGACATCTTGCGCCTGTACGATCCCGAGCGGCTGCGACAGCCGCTGCTCGATGGGAAGCCGGCTTCCTGGGAACAGGCCCAAGCGCAAGCGATCGCCGCATTGAAAGCAGCCAAGGTTGGCGGCCAGTCGGTCCTGTTGCTCACCGGCGCCGTCGTCTCGCCAACCCGGCAGGCGGTGCTTGACGATCTGCAGCGTGCGTTCCGGGGGGTGGTGCACCTGGCCTACGAACCCGTGGCGCCGCACGCCGAGCGTGCCGCCGCGACGGCGTGTTTCGGCGAAGCCGTGGCCGCGCGCATGCGTTTCGATCGCGCCGAGGTCATTCTGTCGTTCCAGCGCGATTTCCTCGGCGCCGATCCGAGCGCGCCCGTCGCCATTCGCGAGTTCGCGGCGAAGCGGCGCGTGAGCGCGGCGGGCGACCCCATGAATCGACTGTGGGTGTTCGAAGGCGGCATGACGATCACCGGTGCCAAGGCCGACCACCGCTTCGCCATCCGCCCGTCGCAGGCGGCGGCCGTCGCCTTTGCCTTGGCGCGCACCCTCAATCGGCGTCACGGTGTGGCGCTGCCCGCGGGGGTGAGTGCGGACACGCTCGCGGCGTTCGATCTCGACAAACTGGCCGCTGAAGTAGGCGCCTCGCCCGCGTTGCTCAACGCACTGGCGGCCGACCTGGCGCGGGCCGGCAAGGCGGCGTTGGTGGTCGCCGGGCCAGACGTGCCGGTGGAGGCGCACAGCGCCGCGCACCTGCTCAATGCGATGCTTGGCGGCGAGGGCTATACGGCCGACACGGCGTTGGCTGTGGCGGCCGCACCGGTTGCCACGCCGGAGGAGTTGCGCAAGGCGGTCACCGAAATGCACGCCGGCGCTTTCCGCGCCGTCATTTTCTGGGGCGTGAATCCGGCCTACTCCTATCCCGATCCCGCCTTGTGGACTGCCGCCGTTGCCGCCGTGCCCACCAAGATATTCATTGGCGTGCAGCCTGACGAGACGGCCAAGCAGTGTCGGATCGTGCTCCCGGAACACCACTGGTTGGAGGCCTGGGGGGACTACGAGCACGCCGCCGACCTGTTGAGTTTGCAACAGCCGACCATCGGTCCACTGCACGATACCCGGCAGGGCGAGGATGTGCTGCTCGATTTCGTACGTGGCTTGGGTGGGACATCCCCGGCCGACTATCACGCCTACCTCAAGGACCGCTGGCAGAAGGAAGTGTTCCCCGCCGGCAGCCCGGTGTCGTTCGACCGCTTCTGGAACGCGGCGCTGCACGATGGCGTCCTGGCCCGCCCGGCACAGCCGCGACCCGCCCGCACCTTGCGAGCGGAGGCGATACACGCCGCGGCGGTGAACGCCGCGAGCGCCGCGGGGGCCGGTTTCGAGCTGATGCTGCGTCCCGCCACGGGTCTGTACGACGGCCGATACGCCAACAACGGTTGGCTCCAGGAGCTGCCGGACCCGGTCACCAAGGTGACCTGGATGAATCCGGTGTCGCTGTCGCCGGCGGACGCGCGGCAACTGCATGTGGCGGACGGTGACGTCGTCAGGCTGGAGGTCGGCGAGCGGGTCGTGGAGGTGCCGGTGCGTGTGCAACTCGGACACGCCCGGGGGGTCGTCAGCCTGGCGCTCGGCTACGGTCGCACCGCGCTTGCGGTCGCACAGGGCGTCGGGGTCAATTGCTTTCCGTTGTTCGACGAGAGTTCCGCGACACCTGGCGTGCGTTCCGGGGTCAAGCTGACGGCGAGCGGCAAGCACGTGGCGCTGCCCGTGGTGCAGACCCACGACTTCATGGATGGGCGCGACCTCGTGCGCAGCTTCTCGCTGGCGGAGTTCGCCCACAAGCTGGACGGGCACGAGAAACACGAGGAGCACCCGACACTGTATCCGGAACAGCATTTCGCGGAGCACAAATGGGGAATGTCGATCGATCTGTCCGCCTGCGTCGGCTGCGGCGGCTGCATGGTTGCCTGCCAGTCGGAGAACAACGTGCCGGTGGTGGGCCCCGAACAGGTCCTGCGCGGCCGTGAAATGCATTGGATCCGGATCGATCGGTACTACGAAGGCGACCCCGAGGCGCCGCGGGTGGTGTTCGAGCCGATGCTCTGCCAGCAGTGCGACAATGCGCCGTGCGAGAATGTGTGTCCGGTGAACGCCACTACCCACAGTTCGGACGGCCTCAACCAGATGGTCTACAACCGCTGCGTCGGCACCCGTTACTGCGCCAACAACTGCCCGTACAAAGTGCGCCGTTTCAATTTCCTGGATTTCACCGGCATGAAGACCGGGGTCGAGCGCCTGGTGTTCAACCCGGAAGTGAGCGTGCGTCCGCGCGGTGTCATGGAGAAATGCACGTTCTGTGTCGAGCGCATCGAAAACGTGAAACTCCGGGCCAAGGCCGAGGGACGTCCGATCCGCGACGGCGAGTTCACCACCGCCTGTGCGGCCGCGTGCCCCGCCGATGCCATCGCGTTCGGAAACCTGAAGGACGCGGCGAGCGCGGTCTCCAAGCTGGCGGAGCACACGCGGGGCTATAAAGTGCTGGAGAAACTCGGCATTCGTCCGTCGGTGACCTATCTGGCAAACGTCACGAACCCGGCGGGAGGGGGCACGCATGGCGTCTGAAGCGGTATCGATACCCGCGGCGCTGCGCGCCCCCGTGCTCGTCGACGGCCCACTGACGCTCGGCGAGCTTGACGATCAGGTCCTTCAGTATCCGGCGCGCAAACCCCCGTTGGCGTGGTACGTGGCCTTTGCCGTTACGGCGAGCATCCTGACCCTGGGCGTCTCGCTGATCGGCTACACCTTCTATATGGGCATCGGCGTGTGGGGAAATAACCGGCCGGTGTTCTGGGCCTTCGACATCATCAACTTCGTCTTTTGGGTCGGGATCGGTCATGCGGGTACGTTGATCTCGGCCATTCTACTGCTCTTCCGGGCGCGTTGGCGCAACGCTATCGCCCGCTTCGCCGAGGCCATGACCATCTTTGCGGTCATGTGCGCCGGGATTTTCCCACTCATCCACGTCGGCCGCCCGTGGCTGGCGTTCTGGTTGTTTCCGTACCCCAATCAGCGCGCGCTGTGGGTCAATTTCCGGTCCCCGTTGCTGTGGGACGTGTTCGCCGTGAGCACGTATTTTTCGGTGTCGTTGCTGTTCTGGTACCTGGGGCTGGTGCCGGATCTGGCCTCGCTTCGCGACCGCACCACGAGCAAGGTCCGGCGGTTTCTCTACACCGTCCTCAGCCTTGGCTGGCGCGGCTCCGCGACCCATTGGCAGCACTACGAAAAGGCCTACCTCCTGCTTGCCGGGTTGGCCACCGGTCTGGTGCTGTCCGTGCACAGCGTCGTCTCCTTCGACTTCGCCGTCTCGCTGGTTCCGGGCTGGCACATGACGATCTTCCCGCCCTACTTCGTCACCGGCGCCATCTTCGCCGGGTTCGCCATGGTGGTGATCGTCCTCGTGGTGGTGCGCGAGACCATGGACCTGAAGAACTTGATCACGACGTACCATCTTGATGTGATGAACAAGGTGATCTTGGCGATGGCCTGCCTCATGGGGTACGCCTATGTCATGGAGGGGTTCACCGCGTGGTACAGCATGGACGAGCACCTGCACCACACCTTCATGCAGTACATCTCGGGGACCTACGGGTGGTCTGGCTGGCTGACCATCGCCTGCAACGTGCTCATCCCGCAGTTGCTCTGGTTCCATTGGTTCCGGCATAGCTATGTCGGCATGATCTTTGTTTCCATCGCGGTGACGGTGGGTATGTGGTTCGAGCGCTTCGTCATCATCGTCGTGTCGCTGCATCAGGATTACCTGCCCTCGTCGTGGCACATCTACAAGCCGACCCTAGTTGACTTCGGCATTCTGCTGGGTTCGTTTGGCTTGTTCTTCACCCTGGTGCTGCTGTTCGCGCGCGTCCTGCCGGTGATCGCAACAACGGAAGTGAAGGCATTTCTGCCGGGAGCCCAGCCGGCGCACGACGGGGGTCACCATGCGTGACCGCGCGTTCGCCGTCGTCGGCTTGTTCGACGGCGCGCAGGGGCTGATGGACGCCATTCCGCGGGTGCGGGCGCGCCGGCTCGGTACCGTCGAGGCCTACACGCCGTATCCCATCCACGGTATCGAGGACGCCTTGGGGCTGCGGCGTTCGCCGTTGGGTGGGATGGTCATGGTGGGAGGGCTTCTGGGCTGTGCGACGGCCTTGTTTTTCCAGTGGTGGATGAGTGCGGTGGACTACCCCCTCGTGGTGGGTGGCAAGGCGCTCTTTTCCTGGCAGGCCTTCGTGCCCATCATGTTCGAGGTCACCGTCCTGTTCGCCACCTTTACCGCCGGTCTGGGCATGCTGTTGCTGTTGAACCGGCTTCCATTCTTCGGCCATCCGTTGCTCGCCTCGAAGGCGATTGCCGGCATCACGCGCGACAAATTCGCGCTGGCGATCGAGGCCGAGGGCGGTGCGCTCGATGTGGAGGCGGCGGCGGGGGCCTTGCGTGCGGCCGGGGCGACCGACCTGGAAATCCTGCCGCTACCGCGCGCCGAGTTGCCCACGCTCCACGAGCTGTCCCGCAGCGCTATGGGAATTGCCGTGTCGTGCCTGGTGGCGGGTTATGTCATGTACTGGCTCATCAAACTCTTCCCGGTGCTTCCGCCGATGGTCCACATGCTGGATCAGCCCCGGCTCGACGTCTACAAGGCGAGCGACCTGTTCAAGGACGGGCACGGCATGCAGCTTCCGGTCGAGGGCACCGTGGCGCGCGGCTACCTGCCGTATCCGATCGACACCCCGGAAGCGGCCGCGGCGCTGGCGAATCCGTTGCCACGCACGGCGGCGGTGCTGCAGCAGGGGCGTACCGTATGGAACACGCGCTGCACCGTGTGCCATGGGGCCCTGGGTAACGGGGTACCGACATTGACTGCCGCCTACGGCGCCAAGCCCGCCAACTTGCAGGCGCAGACGTTCCGCGAGTACCCGGACGGCAAGATCTATCACGCGATCATGGTCGGCAAGAACGCCATGCCGTCGTACGCCGCCGACCTGACCGACGATGAGCGTTGGGCGGTGGTGCATTATCTCCGGGTGTTGCAACGCGCGCAAAACGCCGAAGACGAGGATCTCGAATGAGCCGGCCGTCGCCGCTGTCCGCCAATGTCTTTGCCGGCAGTGCCGCCGTCGGCGCCGTGGGGGTGGTCGTGTCCTATCTGTCGGTGCCGCCGGAACGCTTTTGGGGCAATTGGCTTCTCTGGTTCCTGTTCGTGCTGACGATCGGGGTGGGATGCCTCTTCATCGTGGCGCTCGGTCACCTGGTCGCCGCGCGCTGGAGCATCCCCATCCGACGCGCGCCCGAGCGCTTGTCGGGGCTGGTGGTGCTAGCGCTGCCCATGGGGCTGATCGCGCTGTTGTCGCTTCCCGTCTTGTATCCCTGGACGCGGCCGGAGGCGGCGGCGAAACCGGTCATCGCCGGCAAAGCTCCATGGCTGAACGTGCCCTTCTTCTCGCTCCGGGTGTTGGTCTGTTTCGCGCTGTGGCTGTTCGCGTACAATTTGTTCACCCGCGGCTCGCTGCGTCAGGACCAGACCAAGGATCCCGCCTTCTCGCTGCGGGCGCGCGGGTTCGCGCCCGCATTCATGGTCATCTTTGCCTTTAGCATCACGCTGGTCGCGTTCGACTGGATCTCGAGCCTGGAGCCGGAGTGGTACAGCGACATCTTCGGCGTCTATCTTTTTGCCGGCACGTTTCTGGCGGGCCTGGCGGCGAGTGCGCTGGCCGTGCTGTATTTGAAGGATCGGGGGCGCCTCCCGGAGGTGCGCAACGACCACCTCTACAGCCTGGGCGGATTCATGTTCGCGTTTACGGTCTTCTGGGCGTACATCGGTTTCGCCCAGTACCTGTTGATGTGGTACGGCAACATGCCCGAGGAAATCTTCTGGTATAAACAGCGCATCGAGGGGCCGTGGCTGAACGTGATTCTGCTGCTCGCCGCGATCCACTTCTTCGTGCCGTTCTTCGCGCTGGTGCCGAAGGACAGCAAGAACGACCCGCGCAATTTGCGTTGGGTGGCGATCTCCATGCTGATCGCCCATTTCCTGGATCTGTACTGGCTGGTGCTGCCGGTGGTAGGCGCGAGCCCCCCGCTGTCGTGGCCGGAACTGAGCTTCGCGTTGTGCTTCGTCGGCCTTGCGGTGTTGTGGGTGCGGCGGTCGATGGGGATGGGTGCGGACATGCCCATCGGTGACCCCCTGTTGCACGAGGGACTGGAGTTTCGCGCGTGATCGACCGATACGTCAGTCCGACGGAGTTGCGCCGGCTCGTTTCCACCTTGCTGGTGACGATCGGCGCGATCGCGATCTTCGCGCTCTTTGCGCTGATTGTCGTTCCCGGGCTGCGCAACGCCAACAAACCTCCCGCCGCGCCGCCGGTGGCGGCGCCCCAGGGCGAAACGGGATGGCTCGACCCGACCGAGTATCCGCCCGAACACGCCTACGAACTGCCCCCGGTGGATCCGCGCACGGTGATGACCGCAAACCCCGAACTGCTCAAGCGCGGGAAGGCGTTGTTCGAGCAGAATTGCGTGGCTTGTCACGGCCAGGCCGGGCATGGCGACGGCCCGGGCGCGGCCGGCATCAACCCGCGCCCGCGCGATTTCACCAAAGCCGACGGCTGGAAGAACGGCCCGCAACTCCTGCCGATCTACAAGACGCTCGACGAGGGCATCAAAGGCAGTGCCATGACGTCCTACAATTACATGCGGGCGCGCGACCGCATGGCGCTGGCGCACTATGTGCAGTCCCTGGGCTCGTTCCCGCACGGGCAAGACGATCCGGCGGCGCTCGAGGCGTTGGCCAGCCAGTTCGCGAAGGGCGGCGAGAAGGTGCCCAACCGGATTCCCGTCTCCATGGCGATGGCCAAACTCGAGAAGGAGTTCAAGGCGACAGCGCCGCTGGCGCTCCCGGCGCGCGGCGAAGACAATTCCAGCGCGGCGGTCGTGACCCGCGTGGTGGTCGATCCGATGCGCGCCGCGCAAACCCTGGCGGCGGCGCCATCCTGGCGCGAAAGTGTCGCCGCACTGGCGGCGGTGGTTGGCAGCGAAACGCCGACCAATGGGTTCGCCGTTTCCGTGGCGACGCTCAGTCCGCAAGACTGGCAGGCGCTCTACGATGGCTTGGTGCAGGCAACGCAACGCTGAGCGCATGGTACGCGACCGACGACCCATTCCGCGTACCTGGTGCGCGCTGATCGGTGCGGCGCTCATTGTGCTGCCGGCGATCGTGCTGGCGGCGCGAGCGGACGACGTGGGTATCGACGAGAAACTGGGCGCCCGCATCCCCCTGGATCTCCGCTTCAATGACGAAACCGGACAACCGGTGGCGCTCCGGCAACTCATCGATAAACCGACGGTGTTGACGCTGAACTATTTTCGCTGCGCCGGCATCTGCACGCCGCAACTCAACGATCTTGTGCGCACCCTCAATCAGGTCCCCATCGAGCCGGGAAAAGACTTCCAGGTGATCACGGTGAGCTTCGACAGCACCGACACCCCGGAGATTGCCGCCGGCAAGCGCACCAACTATTTGCGACTGTTGCAGCGCCCGTTCCCGCCCGCCGCGTGGCGCTTTTTGACCGGGGACGATGCGTCGATCGAGGCTCTGGCGGCCGCGGTGGGGTTTGGCTTCAAGAAGGATCGGGACCAGTTCATTCATCCCGGCGCGCTGATCGTCCTCTCGCCGGAAGGAAAGGTTACACGGTACATGTACGGTATCACCTATCTCCCCGCCGATCTGCAAATGGCGGTGCGTGAGGCCGCGGGCGGGTTGGCGCGGCCCAGCATCAGCAAGGCCTTGAGTTTCTGTTTCAGCTATGACCCGAGCGGGCGTCGTTACGTCGTCAATTTCACCCGCATCGCGGGGGCGATTTCGTTGTTGCTGGTCGCGGGTTTCGCCGCCGTCACGCTGCTGACCGGCCGCGCGCGGGGTGGAACGGAAAGGGCGCAGTCATGAACGTCGCAACCGCCGTCGCGCACGCGGAACCCAACTATCTCGAGGCGGGCGACCGCACGGGATTGCTCGCCTGGATCCTGTCGACCGATCATAAACGTATCGCGCTGCTCTATCTGTTCCCGACGATGGCGCTCTTCCTGGTGGGCGTGACCATCGGCGTGCTCATGCGGCTCGAACAGCTTACCATGGGACGGACGATCATGGGGCCGCATGCGTACAATGCGATGTTCACCCTGCACGGGGTGATCATGATCTTCCTGTTCGTGATCCCGGGTGTGCCGGCGGTATTCGGCAACTTTTTTCTGCCGATCGTCATCGGCGCCAAGGACGTGTCCTTCCCGCGGCTGAACCTCCTGTCCTGGTACTTCTTCATCGTCGGCGCGATCCTCGCCGTCACCTCGCTGTTCACCGGCGGCGGCCCTCCGGACACCGGGTGGACCTTTTACGCGCCCTACAGCATCCGTACCGGGACCAACGTGTCGTTGGCCGTGTTCGCGGCGTTCATCCTCGGCTTTTCGTCCATTCTGACGGGCGTGAATTTCGTCACCACCGTGCACCGCCTGCGGGCGCCGGGGATGACCTGGAATCGGATGCCGCTGTTCGCCTGGTCGCTGTACGCGACCGCGTGGGTGCAGATCATTGCGACCCCGATCATCGGTATCACCCTGGCGTTGATCATCGTCGAACGGGTCTTCGGCATCGGCGTCTTCGACCCGTCCAAGGGCGGCGATCCGGTACTCTATCAGCACCTCTTCTGGATCTACTCGCACCCCGCGGTGTACATCATGATCCTGCCGGCCATGGGTGTGATCTCCGAGGTCATTCCCACGTTCGCGCAGCGGACGATCTTCGGCTACCGGTTCATCGCGTACTCGTCGATTGCCATCGCCGCCCTCGGCTCCCTGGTGTGGGCGCACCACATGTTCACCAGCGGTATGGGCGAGTTCGCCAATCTGGTGTTTTCGCTGCTGACCTTCTTGGTGGCCATTCCCAGCGCGATTAAGGTGTTCAACTGGGTATCGACCCTCTACAAGGGCTCGATTGCCTTGGAGCCGCCGATGCTCTACGCGCTGTCCTTTGTCTTCCTCTTTTGCATCGGCGGCCTGACCGGCGTGATGCAGGGCGCGCTTGCCGTCAACGTGCACCTGCACGATACCTACTTCATCGTCGGCCACTTTCACTATGTCATGTTTGGCGGCACCGCCTTCGGCTTCTTCGCCGCGTTGCTGTATTGGTTTCCGAAGATGTTCGGGAAGATGTACAACCGCACGGTGGCGACGCTCTCCTGGTTTCCGTTCTTCGTGGGCTTCAACATGCTGTACTTCACCATGCTGGTGCTGGGGTGGGAGGGCATGCCGCGGCGCTACTACGATCACCTGCCACAGTACCACGTCGGACATTTCGTGGCGACGGTGGGCTCGTGGATCATGGTCGCCGGTATTTTGATGTTGCTGGGCAACCTGCTCGTGGCGCTCTTCAAGGGCGAGAAGGCGGAGGCCAACCCCTGGGGCGGTGTCAGTCTGGAGTGGACCATCCCCTCGCCGCCGATCGTGGAGAATTTCGCCGAGGTGCCGACCATCACGCACCGGCCGTACCACTTCAACCCGGTGGTGCAAGCATGAGTAACGCCGTCGGTCACGCCGAGGCTCACGGGCACGCCGTGCACCGTGACTATGAAGGCGCCAAGATCGGGATGTGGCTGTTTCTGTTCACCGAGATCCTGCTCTTCGGCGGCTTGTTCCTCCTGTATTCGGCCTATCGCGCCAAGTACCCGCACGAGTTTCATGAAGCGGGCAACGAACTGAACGTTGTCCTCGGCGTGATCAACACCATGGTCCTGCTGACCAGCAGCCTGTCGATGGCCTTGTCCATCAGCGCGGTCCAGAAAGGGCAACAGCGGCTGTCGATGCTGCTCGTGGCGGTGACCGTGGCGTTGGGCGCCGTGTTCTTGATCATCAAGTACTTCGAGTGGACGGCGAAGTTTCACCATGGGATTTATCCCAACGGACCGGAACTCTTGAAGCGCAAGCCGGGCGAGATCCTCTTCTTCGGTTTGTACTTCACGATGACGGGCTTGCATGGCCTACACGTGATCGCCGGCATGGCCGTCCTCTCCGTCTTGCTCGGGTTCCTGGCGCGCGGACGTATCCGCCGAGATGACTACATCAAGCTGGAAAACGGGGGGCTCTACTGGCACCTGGTGGACGTCATCTGGATATTCCTCTTGCCCCTATTCTATCTCGCCGCATGAACGACTTAGCGATGGAAGAAGCACACGGACACGTCGTCCCGTACCGAACCTTTATCGCCGTGTGGGCGATTTTGGTGGCGCTCACGTTGATTCTGACCTTCGTGAGCAAGGTGTTCCACCAATCGCTGTCCGTTGGCGCCATGCTCACCATTACGCCGCTGAAGGCGGGGTTGGTATTCTACTATTTCATGCACCTGAAGTTCGAAGGCTCGGGGCTCAAGGCGATGGTGTTCGTGGCCCTGGCGAGCCTGGTGACATTCATCGGGATGCTGTTCTTCGACACGTCGTTCCAGTGAGTTGGCCATGCCTTTCTTGACGCGTTCGTTGAGCATTGCGGACCGAGTCGACTCGGTGTTTCTCTACATCTTCGTCCTCTCCGTCGCGTTTCTGGTCTTCATCACCGCCCTGATGGTGTATTTCACCGTCAAGTACAGCCGAAAGCGCAACCCCAAGCCGGAGGACATCGAAGGCAACCCCGCGCTCGAAGCGACGTGGACGCTGGTGCCGCTGCTGCTGTTCTTGAGCATGTTCTATTTCGGCTGGACGAACTTCGCGTACATGCGCAATCCGCCGAGGGACGCCATGGTGATCGAAGCGACGGGACGCCAGTGGGCATGGAACTTCAAGTACCCGAACGGCAAGCGCAGCGACGAGTTGTACGTGGCCTTGGACCGGCCGGTGAAGGTGGAACTGCATTCGCAGGACGTGTTACACGGCTTCGCCATTGCCGCCTTGCGCGTGAAGGAAGATGTCGTTCCCGGCCGCAACAACTTCCTCTGGTTCGCCCCGACGCGGCTGGGCACGTTCGATATCCAGTGCACCGTCATGTGCGGCGTCGATCATTCGAAGATGCTGTCGAAGGTCCACGTGCTGTCGGAGGCCGACTTCAAAGAGTGGTACTTCCGCGACGAAGACGCCCCGCCACGCGCGGGCGCTCAGGTGGCGGCACCGGCGGTCGCGGACGCCACGGCACCGCGGTAGCGGGCAGGAGCGCGGCGCCCGGTGCCAGACCTTCGGTTCCCCGCACCTGAACCCTGATCTCCGCCCTTCGCCATGGCTGACGCGACCCTGGTCTTCGTTGCGGGCGCTTCCCCGCAGGTCATTACGGAGACGGTTTACCGTCTTGCCGCCGAGTCCACCGCGATCGCGGATGTTTACGTTCTAACGACCGCGACCGGGCATGACCTGCTCGGCCGGGCGTTACTTGGGCGTGGCGGCCAGTGGCCACGCTTGCTGCGCGAATACCCACGCGCACAGCGGGTTCGGCTCCAAGCGGAGCAGATTGCGGTGCTGTGCGACGCCGCGGGCCGGCCGCTTGCGGATGTCCGTTCGAGCGCCGACAACTTTGCCGCGGCCGATCGGATCGTACGGTTTGTCGCCGAGCGCACGCGTGATGGGGCGCCTCCGGTGCACGCGTCCATCGCTGGCGGTCGGAAGACCATGGGCTACTTGCTCGCCGCCGCGATGATGCTGTATGGGCGCCGCCAGGACCGTCTGTCCCACGTGTTGGTACATCCGCCGGAGCTCGAAGGCACCGACTTCTACTTCCCGCCGCGGCGGGCCGCCGGCATGCTCTCGTATCGCCGTCCCGACGGTTCGGTTGTGCGGGTGCGGGCGAGCGACGTGGGCGTCGATCTGGCGGACCTGCCGTTCCCACGGCTGCGGGCGGTGTGGCCGGTGGAGGCCCGCGAGCGGACGTTCACGGCATTGGTTGGCGAGCTCCAGGGTGCCCTGGATGCACTGGCCCAGCCGCGTTTGGCGATTCTGCCGGAGCAGCGACAGATCCTGTGTCGTGACCGGGCGGTCCGCTTGCGGCCGGTTCAGCTCGCGATCTACGAGTTGCTTGCGGAGCGGCGAAAGGCCGGATGCGGGCGCGCCCAGTGCGCGGGCTGCCCACAGTGTTTCGTGCGCGCCGAGGAGCTGGGCGATACCTTTCGGCAGCAACTGCGCGAGCGGCTGCGCACACGTCAGAGCCATGGGGTGGGACCGTCATGGAACGAGGCCGACTTTCGTCCCGAGCGCAGCAACATCAACAAGGCGATCGCCCGTGTGCTGCATGCGGCGAGCTGGTACTACCAAATCCAGCGTGCCGGCGAACGCGGGGCATGGATGTACGGGCTGCGGTTGGATCCGGCGGCGATCGGGGTGGAAGCGGGCCGGCGTCAAGATTGACGCCAATGTTGAGAAGTTGACTGGCGCCCTTGTCGCGTGGGGACATTGCGCGGTACATACCGCAATGTCATGGCCAACGACCGGGAAGCAGCGGTAGCGTTCGAGACGTGTCCCCACTGCGGGCAGCCGGTGACGCGTCGCGTGGAGCGCCAGACCGCCGACGACGCCGGGTCGATTCCGGAAGAGGAGCTGCTGGAACGGTTTCGGCGGGCGTATCCGGCGGATGCCATGGAGCGCGTTCCGCGGGGCGAAAGGGGCGAATATATTGTTGACATCCTCCGGGGGGCTCTGATTGAACTGGCCCAGGTTGGGGCAGCGTGCACGGAGCGCAACAGCAAGGGGGAACGGGTGTTGGCCTACGTGACTGGGGATGAGTTCAAAGAGCGCCTGCGGGGCGTCCTCGACGCCATCGACGACTTGCGCAACCTGCAAGCCGAAGAGCGCAAGCGCCACGAGGGCATCTGGTGCGCCCAGGAAGAAGCGTACCAGGGCATCGAGAAGTTCATGTCGCGCATCCAGGGCCAGGTACGGGCGATCGTGGAGGGGCGGGACCCGGGCAGGTGCGAGGCTGCCCCCCGAAGAACGCCATGAACGGCAGCCCGATCGGCTCTGTTGAGTATCGGATCGAAGTGAAGACACCATTGCTTCTTCACGGATCTGATCCGCGTGGCGCTGCGGAAATGCGTACGCCTCCAATCCGTGGTGTCCTGCGATACTGGCTTCGCGCAGCTGTTCGTGGTGCGGGCGGCGACGACAGGACGGTGCGCTCGGTCGAGCAGAGTTTGTTCGGTGCCGCTGGGGATAGCGGATCCCAAAGTTCGGCCATCCGCACTCTGCTCGTGGGGGTTGGCACGATGCGGCATGACTCGTTCAGGGTCTTGCCGCACTCGGGTGACCGGGAGAAGCGCGAGACCAAGTTTCAAGGTATCGCTCCGAGGGCACGCATGACCTGCCGTCTGGTGCGGCGCCCCGGAACCAGCGACCAAATCTGGAGACTCGCGCAAGCTCTGGTGCCGGCTGCTCTATCGCTCGGTGGCGTGGGCATGCGGTCGCGGCGGGGGTTCGGTACGTTGAAAGTCAACGACGCACCTCCCGTCGTCGACGCGATCCGCCAAGTACGCGAACTGGTCGCCGCTTTGATCAGACCGGGTGCGGTGCAGGGTACTCTCGCAAACGTTCCGCGGCTGAACGAGGACAACTGTGTCGTTCTGGAAGGGGTTCGGGCGACTGGCCAGCCACCCAGCTTCGACGAGATGCTTACGACCCTGATGAAGGTGATGCACGCGGCTCATCAGAATGGCGCGGCCGGCGCTACTTTTGGCCGAGTCGCCCGAAATGTGCGAGAAGCCTCTGCGATACACGTTCGGATACTGCCGGACGAAGGTAAGTTCCGGCTTACCGTCTTCCGCTTGGGCGATGCGAACCGCGTCATTACGCAAATGAAGGATCTGCGCGGTCAGCTGAACCTACAATCCGTATGGGGGAACCCGTGGTTCTGATTCTGAGCGGCGACGATCTTTGGAAGGCGAAGATAGCGGCGTTCCTCCACGATCCTCCCGAAAAGCCGGGCATCCTGTTTCACACCGGCGCGGGTGGCCACGAGCGCGTCGCTGCGGAGCACCGCAAGGCGCTCGGTTTTCCGGAAAGCGAATTTGGTCGCTTCGCGGAGTTGGCCAAGCGAGCCGATCATCTCGCCGCCGGCGCCGACCGTCCGCCGATGACCAAAGAAGAGTGGACCCGGATCGACTTTCAGAGGAAGCCGCAGGTGATCCACCCGCTCTCCGGAACAGCCTACGATCTCGGGTCGTTGGCGCAGCATGAATGGGACGGAGTGACCGGGACTGTCCAGATCGCGATGGACAAGATCAAGGCGTGCTACTCGCAGCCTCATAAGGGTTTCAGCGAGTGGGCGCGACGATCCATCGCGCTGTGGCGCGAGCTGCCGGAGTTTCTTGCGCGCCGTCGCGGAGAGTCGGCCATCGGTAACCTGTGGCGGGTGCTGCCGGCCGACACCCGGAACCCCGATCACTCGATCTGGGACCACCTCAAACTGACCTCCGCGCTTGCCGGTGCTCTCAGCGATCCGGAGGGTCGCCCGACCGTTGATCCAGCCCTTCTACTGGTCACGCTCGGCCCGGTTCAGTCGTTCATCGCCGCAGCGCGCAAGACGTCGGATCTCTGGGCCGGAAGCTGGATTCTTTCGTGGCTGGCGTGGCAGGCGATGCTGGCGGTGGTTGGCCGTTTCGGTCCGGACTGTGTCATCTTTCCCGACCTGCGCCAACAGCCGCTGGTCGATCTCTGGCTCAAGCAGGAGGTCGGCCTTGGACAGGTCGACGATCGTCTGTCGCCAGCTCCGGCTGACCTCACCCGTGCCTCTTTGCCGAACCGCTTTCTCGCTGTCGTTCCGCACCCGCTCGCCGCAGAGGTTGGGCGAGCCGCGGCGAGGAACGCACACGCCGCGATGAGACGGCTCGCCGAACAAAGTATCCAGGAGGCCCTACCGGGCCGCGGACTTCCGGGAGGAATCCGCTCCCGCGTCTGCGAGCAAGTGTTGCGTTACCTGGAAGTGCGGTGGGTCGCGGCGCGCTGGCCGGGCGCTTTTCAGGATGCGGCGGCCATGCTCCGGTCCGCGCAAGCCGGCGGCGACGATTCAGAAATCCCCGGGTTGGCGCTGCAGGCGGCTCTCGTCGGGGGGAAAGTTGAATTCTGGCAAGCTAGGCATTCGGGGCCGCTCTACGGCGATCTGTACGGCCTCACCGACCGCTGTGTCGGGGCGTCCAAGCGGGTCTACGACTTCGGTGCCGCCGACGTCGCGCCGGGCTCCCGGTGTGCTCAGACGGGCGAATTCGAACCCGTGGCGCAAGGCAAACCGCGGCCTTCCGATCGTGACGACGAGATCCCTGTTTCACCGCACCTTGCGGAAGGGGAAAAGCTCTCCGCGGTGGTCGTCATGAAACGCGAGCTGCGCCGGTGTCTGACGGGCTTGCTGGACGTATCGACGGAGGCGATCCAAAGGCTGCACTTCCCGGCGACAGGCTCGATTGCCGCGGCGCCCTATCTTGAGCGCCTCGCAGAGCAGAATTCGGCCCCGGTCAGAGAGCTCGCTGCCGCGCTCGAACAGGACGACGTGGCGCGCGACCGCGGTCAGTCCGTGCCGGCCCGCACGCATGGGCTTCTGCAAAATGCGGGGCTTCGAGGGCTGGGCTATCTCGACGCTCGCGCGTTGTTCGCGGATGACAACCTTGAGGCGTTTGTCGACGAGGATGGATGCAAGATCTCCTCCGCCGTTCGCGCGGCAATCCAGAAGGTCTGGAAGGCTCATGGCAGGCCGACTCCCTACTATGCGCTCGTCTTGGCCGACGGCGACTCGATGGGCGCATGGCTGTCGGGTGAGAAGGCTCCGCCTCTGGCGAACGTGCTCCATCCCGCCTTGCTGGGCGCGTGGAGCCCGGAGGCACAGGATGCGATTCGGGACCATCGTCGTCCGCTGTCCCCCGCACATCACGCCGCGGTGAGCGGCGCGCTGCGGGCTTTCTCCTCCGAGTTGATTCCCCGGTTCTTCGAGAGTGACCTCAGCGCGAAGCTGGTCTACTCCGGCGGCGACGATGTTCTCGCCCTGCTTCCGCTGCGCGACCTGCCCGATCTGCTGGAGGTCCTTCCCCGCCTGTTTTCCGGCGAGCCCCTCCCGGACGGACGGCGATTCTTCGACCTCGGCCGAGGGTACGCCCGGTTTGGTATGCAACCCCAGCCGTTGATGGGTGAAAAGGCCTCGCTGTCCGCTGGTGTCGTCGTCGCGCATCAGAAGGCTCCTTTCCAGAGCCTTCTGGCTGCGGCGCGCGTCGCGGAGCACTCCGCCAAGCAGCTCGACGGTAAGGCTGCCGTGACGGTGACGATTCTCAAGCATAGCGGAGAGAGGATTGACTTCACTGCTCCGTGGCGTTGGGGTACGGCCACCTGTGAGACCACGGCAGCGTTGCTGGGGCTTTGGGTCGCCGCGTTCGGTGACGGCGTCGAACTTTGCTCGGCGGAGCGTCGCGTGAGCCCCCGGTTCGCTCGCATCTGGCAAGTCGAGATTCGTCCGATTATCGAGGCCGCCCTGCACGTCGGCGGGTCGCCGGTTGAGACAGTGCGCCAAGTCTTTACCAGCCTGCTGGCGCGTCACATCGAACCGGACAAAGAGCTGAATCGGGCGGAGCTTGATGCGCGATTCGCGCAGCCAACAGTCGACTTCGGTATCGCAGTGGGGCGGCGAGGGCGAGAGGAGCCAGGCGAGGTCGTGAGCCGCCTTCTCGAAGTGGCGTTGTTCTTGGCACGCCACCGCAATAGTGCCCGCGACGGTGTTCGGAGGGACGATGCGGAGGATTGAGATCGAGCCGTTCGACGTGACGCTCTTTCGCGATGCACGGCCCTTCGGTGTTGCAGAAGCGGCCGGCACATCGAACGGGCTCTTCCCGCCACCGCCGTCGGCGGTGTATGGTGCCCTGCGCACTGCTGCGCTGCGCGCCCATGGCGCCGAGTTGCGTGTCGGTCGGGCACCCGATGTCCCGCCGGAAGTCGAAAAGGTTTGGGGCAACGCTGATCGATACGGCTCCCTCTCGATGTCCGGGCCCGTGCTGCATCACGAGCATCACGGCACTCTATGGCCGACGCCATGTACCGTCATGAGGAGGAAGAACGTAGCGTTGCCAGCTAACGCTCCGATGCCTACCGCTCGACCAGTTCAACTGGACGGCGTGCAGTCATCGTCCGCGACAACAGCGCTGCCGTGGGTCGACGAACCAGGTTTCTTCGAAACCGCCGGTGGGTTTCTGACTGCCGCCGGGATTTCGGCCTTTCTATCCGGACGGCCGCTTACGGCGAAGGACGCAATCGCCGAGAACGACTTGGCAATGTTCGAAGGCCGCACCGGCATCGCCATCGAGTCGGGCCGCCGCACTGTTCGGACCGGGGCGCTCTTTGCAATGGGCTTTCGTCGCCTGCTTCAGGGCGTTCGGATCGCCGTATGGCTCGACGGGGAAGGAGACAGGCCGCTGCCCCAGTCGGGCCTCTTGCGGCTCGGGCAGGATGGCAAGCTCGGTTGCTTCTCCGCTCGAGAGGACTCGTCGACCGATTGGCCCACGGTCCCTGCGCACGGCGCGCGCCGCATTCTTCTCTATCTCGCGACGCCGGCACGCTTCGCGCACGGCTGGCTCCCCGCGTGGATCGAACCTGAAACGCTCGTCGTCAGTCACTCGCGCTTCAAGGGTCGTCTCATTTCAGCAGGGCTGGATCGACCGCAGATGCTTGGAGGCTGGGATCTTGCGAGAAACCGGCCGCGCGCCTTGCATCGCGTCGTCCGCGCCGGGAGCGTGTACTTCCTAGAACTCGACGACGCGGATGCGGCCGCCGCCGCGGTTCGCCTCCTGCACGGCAAGTGTATCTCCGAGCCCGCCGAAGACGAGTCGCCACCGCAAGCATCTCCACAGGCCGGCTATGGCCTGTGCCTTACAGGAGTCTGGCAATGAAAAGCGAAACACTCGACCTCTTGTTCCTCTATGCCGAGAGCCCGGTGCACTGGGGCACGGGGACCAGCGTTGGCGTGGTCGATTTGCCGATCCAGCGCGAGCGCCACACCGATTATCCGATGGGGCAAGCATCTGGCATCAAGGGGGCGTTGCGCGCCTGGTTCGAGAGCCGGGGCGGAAGTGAAACGATGATCACCGCCGCGTTTGGGCCCGACAGCAACGCTTCGGATCACGCGGGGTGCGTCGCGTTCGGAGATGCACGCCTAGTGCTGTTTCCCGTTCGCAGCCTCCGCGGCACCTTTGCCTATTGCACAACCCGTATCGTGCTTGCCCGGTTGGAGCGCGATCTCGAGTTGGCCGGCCGCCCGGAGAAGCTGGCGAGTGCTCTGGATGACGGCGATGGCACGGCGCTGGTGGCGGAAGGCAGCTCGCTGGAGGGTGGCGGGCGCGTGGTGCTTGAAGAGTTTCCCGTGGCGGTGTCGAAGGACAAGAGCGTCGTAGCCGTCGGTGAGGCACTCGGGCGCCTCGCGGCGCCGGCCACGCCCAAAGACTTCTGGACGAAGCGGCTCTCGACACACCTCTGCGTGCTTCCCGAGGACCTCTTCCGCGATCTCGTCCGCATGGCGACGACGATCGAGACGCACGTGAAGATCGACAACAAGACCGGCACCGCCAAGGATGGCGGTCTCTTCTACGAAGAACTGCTGCCGTCCGACGCCGTGTTGTACTGCCCCACCTATGTCTCCCCACCGCTGAGGCCCGAGAAGCGACCAGACGACTGGCCGACGAGGGCCGACGAGGTGCGCAAGTTCGTCGGCGCCGTCGATGCACAGCGGGTGCAGATGGGCGCCGGCTCGACCACCGGCCGGGGCATCGTGATGTGCCGCTGGCACGAGGGAGGGATCGCGAATGGCTGAGTTGCGGACGGCAGAGCAGGACCGGCTGGCACAGGCCTTGATGGACACGGGGCAGCTCGGCAAGGAAACGGCGGAGAAGTACTTCAACGATGCCGCGAGGTTCGGGCCACTCGTGGTTGCAAACGGTTTGGCAGGTGCCTTCGCTTTCGCCGCGGAGAAGTTTAAATCGGAGTTTAAGAGACATCTCGAAGTGTGGATTTGCGGGCGCCAGGAATTCAAGAGCTTGCAGGGGGTGGAGTTGCTCACGAAACTGGCGGACTCGAAGTGTGACGCGGCCCAGTATCGCCGCATGACGCAGGAAGCGCTCATCTACACGAACTGGCTCAAGCGGCTTTCCGGGGCGAAGAAGGGCTGATCCGCTCATGTCCGCAATCGAGCGCTGGGCCGATTGGCCGGCGGCCGGTTCCGAGATTCACGATGCGGTGGCGCGGGAACTCTTCCCGCGTGAACCGGACCTTGGAAACCCCGGTCTCGCTTTCTCGAAGTTCGGTGGGTTTCTGGCCAAGCGAGCCTACGACCGCGCCGTGGAGGATTGGCGTAAGCGCGGAGCCAAACCGAGGAGAGAGCCGAAGCTCAAAGATCAGAAGCGTTCGGTTCTGGACGCTCTGGCAAAGGCGTATCGGAACTGGAGCGGTAGGGAGTCAGACCTGCTGAAAATACTTGCCGAGCGGAGCAGGGCCGCTGCGCAAACGATTGTCGAGTCTCATCCCGGGGCGGAGTTGATCGATATCCAGGCAGGGCTCCTCTCACGCATGACAAGCCGATTGGGCGAGGCACACGCCTTCGAGATCGGCTTCATGTTCCATCCGCTTTTCGGCGTGCCCTACCTTCCGGGGAGCGGGTTCAAAGGTGCCGTGCGTTTCGCCTACTGGGCGCGCTGGATCGCCGAAGCACCGCCGGACGCCGAACGGGACCGATCAACGTCGATCATGCGGTTGCTCTTCGGCAGCAGTGACGAACCGCTTGATCGAGAGGCCGGGGACCGAGACGACGAAGAGCACGAGCGCGGTACCGCGGTTTTCTTCGACATCTTTCCGCCCGCTGACGCACAGTTGGAAGTGGATGTTCTGAACCCCCACTTTGCTCGCTGGTACCAGGAGCAGGGCGCGGAGACCGACGATCAGAATCCGGTGCCGAACTTTCTTCTGACGGTCGCCGCCCATTCGCTGTGGCGGTTCTCCGTGGTCCTGCTTCCCCAGGTCGCGGCGCCGGTCGAGCAGGGCGTTTCGGCCGAGGCAAGAGAGCGGCTGAGGAAAGCGACAGAAGACTGTCTCCAGTTATGGGGCCTCGGGGCGAAAACGTCTGCCGGCTACGGCCTGTTTGATATCCCCGCATTCCGGTCGGTGGCTGGCATTTCGAGCACCAGCACCAGCATCAGTGCCCCGGGAACACTCGCCGGCACCGAATCTGGTGGGGAGGCTGAAATTGCAGGACCCGTGATGGAGGATGCCTTCCTGTCGCGCCTCCGTAGCTTCCAGACTCGCGAGTTCGGCCAACTCCGCCAGCTCGTGCAGCAGTGCGAATCGCGTCCCGACCGCGACACCTGCCTCGGCATCCTCGCCACCCGCCTCCTCGCACTCTACGGCACCGACAAGAAGCAGCTCAAAACCCTGCGCGAGAAGTTCCCCGCCCTGGCGCCGCATCTGACGAGGTCGTTCGGTAGTTAGACCTCTGACCGGCGGCGGGCTATGCATGAGATGTGACAGCAGAAGTTCTCCCCGATGATCCAGTTGCCTTCATCCGCGAGTGTCTGCGCGAACGGCACGTTCTGTGGACCTACCACGTCAACATGCGTCTGGGGCAACGGTTCATCGCACGGGATACGATCATTGGTGCGTCCGCGAGCTACGAAATCGTCGAGGAGTACCCGGAGGACAAGTACTTTCCCAGTTACCTTATACTCGGACGGCATGAGTCCGTTGGCTTCCATGTTCTGTTCGGGATCGATGTGCCTGGGCACAACGTGCGGGTGGTCACGGCGTACTATCCCGATCGGGAGGAGTGGGAAGTCGACTTGAAGACTCGGAGGATTGCGAAATGAAGTGCACCGTCTGCGGTGGGCACATGAGCCCGATCACGACCAACTTACCCTTCAAGCTTTCTGAGGAGCGGATCGCTATCCTCAAGCATATTCCCGTGCTTCAGTGCGGCTCCTGCCGGGAGTACCTTATCGAGGATGCGGTGATGGCACGCGTTGACGCGATGCTCAGCAAAGTAGACGGCGGCGCCGAACTTGAAGTCATTGGCTACGCGGCGTGACGCGCGGGGTGCTGCCCCGTCGTGCGCTCGCCCTCGTGCGCGAATAAGCTGTTGACCACCGGGAGGAATTATTGGAGGACTGGGACCTGTGCCGCCAATTGAAGCCCCCACAGGCGATCCCACCGCTGGAGTAGCCCCGACACCGCGGCCGTCGGCGGCCTGGCGGGTCGTCATCGAGGATGCGGTGATGGCACGCGTTGACGCGATGCTCAGCGCGGTCGAGGCGCTTGCTGATCTGTGCCTCCATGTCACGTTCATCGACGGCACCTCGGGTGAGGTGTTGCTGAAAGACTTCCTTGAAAGCCCGCAGGTCAGTGGCACGATCTTCGAGCCGCTCCGCGATCCAGAGGTCTTCCGGCAGGTCCGTGTCGTGCCGGGTGCCGTGACGTGGCCGAACGGTGCCGACCTCGCCCCGGATGCCATGTACGACGCCATCCGTGCGCACGGACATTGGGCGGTTGACGAGTGAAGTGCGCCCTACGCCGATATCGTATAAAGATCGCATGGCGAAGGAAGCGATCTCCGTCACCCTCAAGCGCGAGAACCTTTCCTGGTTGCGGGGCCAATTGCGGCTGCGCGGGGCTCGCAGTGTGAGCGAGGTGCTTGATGAGGTGGTGAGCATGGTGCGGATGCCTGGCCGGCTGGCCGTCCAGGTGCAGTCGGTGAAGGGCTCGATCCGCATCGCGGAAGACGACCCGAACCTGGAACGCGCCGACGAGATGCTCCTAGCGCTGTTCAGCCGCCACCTGTCCACGCGCCCAAGGGGTCGGGGCGGGCCCGTCGGTGCAGTTGCGCCGCTGCGGCGGCACCGCGGCGGTGCATGAAGGCGGCTGTAACCGATACCCATCCACTCCTGTTCCATGCGGAGGGAGGGCGCCGGTTGGGGAAAGGGCGGCCCGCGTGTTTGACGCGGCCGAACAGCAGCAATGCCTGATCTACGTGCCGGTGGCGGTGATCTGGGAATGCTCGCTCCTCGCCGGTGGCGGCGTTTCAAGAGGCAGGTGACGCCGCGTTCCACGTCAACACCGACGCGCAGCAGATCCAGTGGCTGCTGCCCGCCGATCGCGAGCCGAACCCACTGGCGGTGAACTTGACGATTGCCGACGTGAGGGCGGAAGTTACCACATGAGCGCGACAAGTATCTTTGTTACGTCAATCGGGACGACGCTCTACCGAGAGAACGTCTATAAGTTCGACGAACGCACCTGGACCACGCGGTTTGCCCCCGTCGCCACGGCGCGCCTGCTGTCGCTCGCCGGGGCGCGCGCACTCGTGCTGGCGACCGAGGCCGCAAACGCCAAGTGGTATGAACCGCTGGCGCAGGAACTCGTGGACGCCGGGTTGCAACCGGAACCCGTGATAATCGCCGACGGCCGTAACGAGGACGAGATTGTTTCGATCTTCTCCGCGTTGCAGGGGTGCGTGCCTGAACGCACGCGAGTCGTGTTGGACGTGACGTACGGCCTGCGCCACTTGCCGTTCGTCTACCTGGCCAGTTTGGCGTATCTGGTGGGACTGCGCCAGGTCGAGGTCGCGGGAATCTACTACGGTGCGCTTGAGCTGCGGTCTGAAGCGAACACGGTGCCGATCATCGATGTCACCAGCCTCTTCCAGCTGCTGCAGTGGTACCACGCGCTGGCCGCCGCAAGGGAGGCCGGCGATTGGACGCAAGTGGCAACGAACCTGCGTGCCGATGTAGGGCGCCTGTTTCGGCGTGGCATCGGCGATGAGCGGCTCGGACGTCTTCAAACGCCGACAGAGCGACTCGCATACGCCCTTACGACCGGACTACCGATCGAGGCCGGGTTACGAGCCGCGGAGTTGCAGGAGGCGATTAGCCAACTGACGCCGCCCGTGAGCGGCGCGATAGCGCCCCGGTTGGCTCTGGGCGCGCTCGGCGACCAACTGCCGAACTGGATTGTGCAACCCAAGCTGCCTCGCAAGCGCGACCTCGTCCTGACGGCCGACGAACTGTGGCGTCAGCTCCGGGTGGCTGAGTGGTACCTGCAGCACGGCGAGCACGAAAAGGCGCTGTTGGTCATGCGTGAATGCCTGGTGAGTGGCCGGCTTCTCGCAAGCGGCAAGACCGAACGCTGGCTCGATTACGGGCACCGCAAGCCGGTCGAGGATCTCCTGAGTGCCGTCAGCGAACGCGCCAGATCTGGCGTGGCCACTGACTGCGAGAAGACGGTTGCCTCATTGTGGGATGCTATCCGAGAGAAGCGCAACCGCTTCGCTCATGCTGGGATGATTGAAGACGAAGTCAGCGCCTCGATTCAGGAAATCGCCGTGCTGCTCGAACGCTGCCGGGCGCTGCTGGCCGGCAACACGCTCGTGGGTCTGCTGCGCTCAAGCGGTGCCAGTCTGCTGATCACGCCGGTCGGCTTGTCGCCGGGCGTTCTTTATTCCGGTATTGCCCGCGTCAAGCCCGATCGTTTGCTGATCGTCACTTCGCACGATGCTGCGCCACGGATTCCGGAGGCACTCGAGCGTGCCGAGGCGCTGCGCACGCCGCAACAAGTCCTCGCGCTTGACGACGCGTTTCTCGGCTATCGCCAGGTCGACCAATACCTGGGCGCGGAGATCGACAAGGCCTTTGTTGGGGCTGATCGAGTCATCGTCAACGTGACTGGAGGCACCACGGTGATGCAGTATGCGGTCGAACGCCTGGCTGCGCGAGCGCGTCGCCTTGGCACGCCTGTGCGCCGCTGCGCCCTCATCGACCGCCGCTCGCCCGAGGAACAACGGGCTGAGCCGTACGTGCGGGGAGAGATCCTCTGGCTCGACCCTGACGAACCCTCTCCCGGGCGCATCGCGACAGGGGTGAAGGTCGAGACAGCGTGAATTCATGGCCCCGGCGTTCCCGTCCGTCCTCCCCCTGCGCGTCACCTTCCGCACCGCCGAGCCGCAGCGGCTGCCGCCGTTTCTCGGCTCCGCCCTGCACGGCACCCTGGCGCGGGCGCTGCATCACACGGTGTGCGTGTTTCCCAAACGGCCGCGCTGCCCAGGATGTCCCTTGTATGCCCGTTGCACCTACCCGGCGCTGTTCGAGACGCCCGCCAACGGCGACGAGACGCTGCGCGCCGCCGGTATCCGTGACCAGGCGCCACGGCCGCTGGTGCTGGCGCCGGAACCCGGCTGGACCCGACCGAGCGGGCACCCCTTCGCCTTGGCGGCGGAGGCGGAAATCCCAGTGCGGATCACGCTCATCGGGCGGGCCACGGCCGACCTGCCGATCCTCGTGGTCGCGCTGCAGCGTACCGCCACACGGGGCCTCGGTCTTCGAAACAGCGCCGGCGACGAACAGAGCACGCCAAGACGAGCCGCCCTGCGCTTGATGCGGATCACCACAGCGGAGGGTGAACACGTGATCTATGACGCGGCGACCGATGCCTTCAGCCCTCCCCCGGAGCGAAAGGTACGTCCGGAATCCATACGCGGCGCCCGCACGGTCTCGCTCACCTTCGTTACGCCGGTACGGCTCAAACACCAAGGCAGGTTCCTAACCACGATCGCGCCGCCGGACCTCGTGGCGGCGCTCGCCCGCCGCGCCAACGCACTGAGCGTCTTGCATGGGTGCGGAAAGTCCGCGATCGCCGAGCCGACAGCGATCGAACTCGCCGCCGGCCTCGTGGTGGAGGCGTGCCGCCTGCGCCGCGTCCACGTCACCCGCTACTCCGCGCGCCAGCGGCAACGCATGCGGTGGCCCGGAGTGATGGGCGAAGTGCGGTGGCAGGGCGACGCGCTGCGCGACCTGCGGCCGTTGCTCCGCTTCGGCGAATTGGTGCAGGTCGGCAAAGGCGCCGCTCTGGGGTTTGGCCGGTATGAGATCAGGTGTCAGGTGCCGGGTGTCAGGTGTCAGGATCGTCCCTGAAACCTCACACCTGACACCTGGAACCTGACCAGGTGTCAGGATCAGCCCTCAAACTTGACCCCTGGCACCTGACACCTGTCCTCAACATTGGCGCCAATATTGAGATGTGCATCTGATCTCTTTCGCCGCAGTGCCGGGCGCCGTATCGTGCGTTCAGTTCCGGCCGGTGTGCTACCGCACCCGGCAGGAGAGACGACACATGACGCAGATTGCGCATACGACACATCGCTCGGCCGCCGCGTTGCTGGAGGCGGCCATCGCGTTCAAACGGCGCAACGAGTGGGAGCCGCTCGCGGCGCTGGCCGCCGAGCTGCCGCCGCAGTGGGGCGCGGAACATCTGCCGCTGGCGGACGCGGTAGCCTTTGCCCAGACGCAGCTCGGCCGCGACCAGGCGGCGCGCGACGTGCTCTTGCGCGCCCACGCGATCGAGCCGACACACCGGCGCGCCAGCGCTCTTGCCTACGTCCATTACGCCGCGCTGCTGCGCCACAAGGTGCGTAAGCCCCGCCTCGATGAACCCGAACCGTGGCGCCAGGGATTCGAACGCTGGATCGCCGAAGCGTTACGGCACAAACCCGATTCGCTCGTCGATCGCTACCGCCTCGGCGTCTACCATGCCAGCATCCAGACCCAGAAGGATGTCCTGGCGCTGCGCGCCTTCGGTGATGTCCTGCGCCTGTTTGCGCGGCTGCCCGCGGCGGAGCGCACGCCGCGGAGCCGTCACTGGAAGACACACATCCGCGCCCTGTACGGCGCAGCACGGTCCGCCTATCGCCTCGGCCGTTTCGATGAAGCCCGCCGCCATGGCTTCGCCTGCATCCGCGCCGACGCCGAGCATCATCACGTGAAGCCGGTGTTCAAGTTGTTCCTGGCCGCCAAGGTGCTGGTGGCGCAGGGGCAGCTTGTCGATGCGGAGCGCGCGCTGCGTCTGGCGGCGGAGGCGCCGCACGACGGCGACCGTGACTTCGTCTTCGCGTTGCTGGCCGAGATCGGGTTGCAACAAGACCGTGTCGATGATGCCGCCGGCTGGATCGAGTTGCACATCCGGCCGCATCACCGCAAGCCGTACGTATGGCGCCTGCTCGGCGATTGCGAGGCGCGCCGAGGCCACATCGACCGGGCCCTGAAGCTTTACAAGAGTGCCTTGCTCAAGGATCGTGGGGGCCGCCACAAGACCTTGCTGCGCGTCGGCCGCCTGGCGGAACAGGCGGGAGATCTTCCCGCCGCTCGCCGCTCGTACGAACAAGCGGCCGACTTCCGCCGCCGCCGCTTCCTGAGCGAAGACCCCGAGGCGCTGGAGGCCTTGGCGCGCCTGTGCGAGCGCCAGGGCGATCTGGACGCGGCACGCGCCGCCTACGGCCGCATGGCGCGCTTGCCCATGCTGGCACAACACGCCGAGCGCGAGTTGGCACGGCTGGCGGGGTAGGGAAGGCAGGGGCGAGGTGTCGGAATGCACTACCCGAGTTGTGTTCCCTGACACCTCGCACCCGAAAGTTCGAAATGGCCTCCCGCAAACCTGACACCTGTCCCGTGGCGCCGGATAGTGCGCTCTGGCCACTGGCCGTGCGTGCCGCCGACGCCGGCGACTACCGGCGTGTATCGCGAATATTTGCCGCCGCTCGGCACGATGGCATAGCGGCCGAGGACGCGAGCCGGTGGGAGCGGCTCTTGATTGAAGCCGGCGACTTCGCCGCCGTCGCCCAGACAAGTCGCCTCACGGTTCTGGAGGGTGAGGCACTGGCGCCGCTATCTGGTGCCGACGCCGACGGCGCCCCGGGGGGCTCGGCGTCGCCGACGCAACCCGAGTCGGATGACATCCTCGACTTCGAGCCGGGTAGCCGCGAGACGATCGAGCCGGCGGCTCCCCAGCCGGTGGTGGCGGCGTTGCTGCGCTGGTTTGGCGGGCGCGCCGATATCTATGCGCGGCAGTGGTACGATGCGCGCCGCGATCGATCTGGGTACTGGCCGGTGCGCCAGCCGCTTACGGCGGGGGTGTTGGAGCTGCACCTGCTGGGGCGCGTGACGGTTGGCCAGTACGTCCTGCACCCGGACCACGGCGTGAGCTTCGCCGCGCTCGATTTCGATCCGACCGCCGCCGCGTTGGAGCAGTTGCGTTTGAGTAACGATTCCGATGGCGCGCTCGGCGTGCAGCCCCTGGTCGATTACGTGGGGCGCGTGCGGGCGGTCGCCGAGCGGGCCGGGATAGCGGCGATCGCCGAGGACACCGGCGGGGTCGGGTTGCATCTCTGGTTCTGTTTCACGCCGCGATTGCCGGCCGAGCGGGCGCGGGCGTTGTTGCGTGAACTGCTCTGGCGCACCGGCCCGCAGCCGCCGGGGGTGGCCGTCGAGGTGTTTCCGAAACAGGATCGCCTCAGCGGCAAAGGATTGGGAAACTTGATCAAGCTGCCGCTCGGTGTACACCAGGCGACGCAGCGGCCATCGCGCTTTCTCGATGCCGAGATGCGACCGCTGGAGGCGGCGGCGGTGACGCGGCTGCGGCCGTGCGATCCGCTGGCGATCGACGCTCTATTGGCGACACGGGTAGTGTCGCTGCCGGTCGCGAACGCCGTCGACGCCAGGCCGCTCGCGCCGCCACCGCCCGCACCGACCGCTCCCACGCCGCGCGCTCTCGCCGAGGCCTTGGCGGCGGTGCCCGGCGGACGGGTTGCGGCACAGGCGGCCGATCGGATCCTGGCGGGCTGTGCCGTGGTGCGCGAGTTGGCGCGCCAGGCGCTCGAAGAGCATGCGCTGAAGCCCGATGCGGCACGCGCGCTGCTGTACACCATCGGCCTGGTCGGGCGCGACAACGAACGCATCGAGGCGTTGTTCGCCAATGCCGGCGTCAGCCGCAAGGAGCTGGACCGTGTGCGGCACGGTCTGCAAGGGCCCGCCGGCTGCAAGAAGCTACGCGAGCGCTTTCCGGATCTATGCCGGCCCAACGCTTGTCCGCCGGCGCCGCCAGGCGGCTACGCCTCGCCTGCGTTGTTCGCCTTGCACGCCCCGCCAAGCCACCGCCGCCCGGCGCCGCCGTGGCCCGAGGTGGAAGAACAGGTGTCAGGCGCCGGCGGTCAGGCGGCGGCGGTGGAAGAGCCGCTGCCGGGGATCGAAAGCGAGGCGACAGGGGCCACGTCGGCAATCGAACGGCGGCTGGCGCGTATCGAGGCGGCGATCGAACGCCTGGCGCGTGACGCCGAACCGCGTTGAAGGGCATGTGCCGGATGCCAGGTTCGCGGGCGCCAGACCGCACACCTCAGACCTGGTCCCTGATGCCTCTCGTTGTATGAAGACGGCCTACATCACCGAGCAAGGCGCCACCCTCCGGCGGGACGGTCCCGTCCTGCAGGTCTGGACCGGCCGTAAACAGCGCGCGGAGCTGCTCGTACACGACCTCGACCAGCTTGTGCTGATGGGCAACATCATGGTCACGCCCGCGGTGCTTGACTTCCTGATTGCGGAACGGGTGGATACCGTGTTCTTGTCGATGCACGGGCGCTTTCGCGGTCGGCTGATGCACGAGCATTCGAAGAACGTGCGGCTACGCTTGGCGCAGTACCAGCGGCTGCAGGACCCGGCCGTCTGCCTGGGGTTGGCGCGCCGCCTGGTTCGCGGCAAGATCCTCAACACGCGTGCCTTTGTGCTCAAAGCGGCGCGGCGGCAGGGCGGTTCGGACGTCTTGGCCCAAGCCGCGGCACGTCTGCTCGCCATGGCCGAGCGGCTGCGGGAGATGGAAACGCTCGACCAGGTCCGCGGCTGCGAGGGGCGGGCGTCGGCGGTGTACTTCGGGGTGTTCGGCCAGCTCTTGAAGCACCCCGACTTCCAGTTCGCCGAACGCAATCGGCGACCGCCCCTGGATCCGGTCAATGTGTTGCTGTCGCTCGGGTACACCTTGCTGGCGAATGCCGTCGAGACCGCGGTGCAGATCGTCGGTCTCGACCCGTACCTCGGAGCGCTGCACGACGTGGCCTACGGCCGGCCGTCGCTGGTGTGCGACTTGATGGAGGAATATCGCAGTATGATCGTCGACCCGATGGTGGTGGCGTGTATCAATCAACGCTCGTTCGCGCTCGATGACTTCGAGGTGGGGGCGGAGGGCGAGCCCGTGCGCTTTCAGCGCACCGCGATGAAGTGGTTCATCGAACTGTTCGAGCGGCGCCTGCGCGGCGAAATCCTCTATCCGCCCCGCAACCAGCGATTGGCGTACCGACAGGTGATCGAGGAGCAGGTGCGCCATTGCGCCCGCGTCCTGCTCGGTACGGATGTGGAGTACGAACCGTTCCTCGTCCGGTGAATCCACGCTCGTGGCCGCGGGGTATCGCCGTTGGACCGTGGGCCGTGAACGGCGCGCCTGGGACTGCGGATGTGGGATGCCGGATTGCGCGGGGTGATCGAGCATGTTCACGGTGATCGCCTTCGACATTGTCAATGACCGCACGCGCTACCGGGTGGTGCGGGCACTGCGCCGCTACGCCGTGCGGGTGCAAAAGTCCGTATTCGAGGCGCCGCGGCTCGCACCGAACGAATTCCAGCGCCTGCGCGACACGCTCGAGCGGCTGATCGATCTCGAAGATGATGTGGTGCGCTACTACTTCCTTTGTGGTAGTTGTGTGCCGCGGACGGAGTTGAGCGGGCGCGGGCAGGTGACGCGCGACGAGGAGTTCAAAGTCGTATGAGGGAAAGGGGGTGGAGACGAGGCCGCGGCGGTGCGCCGCTTGCGCCACACCCGCGGGTGGTGTCGTGTGCGCCGCAAGTGGCGGAAATCGCGTCTCTTTGCCGACCGCGGGATGGAGAGAGTGGCGCGCTGAATTTTGCACGCAATTCTCGCCGCTTATGGCACACCGAAACGGCGAGGCGGAAGCCGGCGACAAGGCAAGCGACAGGTTGGCGCGCGGAGACGTCTAAGGATGCAACATACCAACCAAATCGCAGGCCAGGGTCCGAATGGACACTTCCTCGATGAGGGGATTGAGACATGCCGTGCGCCGTCCAAGTCACGATGACGTGTACGCATGTCCGAATGGACACTTCCTCGATGAGGGGATTGAGACACCCGGCCACCCGCTCTGTCACGCAAAGCGGCGTCACGTCCGAATGGACACTTCCTCGATGAGGGGATTGAGACCTGCAAGTAGCGCGTGGCGGTCGCCTTCCTGCATTAGTCCGAATGGACACTTCCTCGATGAGGGGATTGAGACTGGTCACGACTACGGGTCGTGCGGCCGCCTTCGCCATGGTCCGAATGGACACTTCCTCGATGAGGGGATTGAGACTCCTTCAGCCCTTCAATGCTCTCAGACTCAGGCATAAGGTCCGAATGGACACTTCCTCGATGAGGGGATTGAGACGAGACGCTGGAATCCCAACTAGTCTGCAAAACGTTGGTCCGAATGGACACTTCCTCGATGAGGGGATTGAGACGTATAAGGAGCGTCTTTATACACTTGACCACCGTGAGTCCGAATGGACACTTCCTCGATGAGGGGATTGAGACCCCAACGCCTCGGGAGCCGGTTGCCAGAAGCCGTCATCGAGTCCGAATGGACACTTCCTCGATGAGGGGATTGAGACCGGCCTCTGGCCGTAGCCAGTGTCACCGGGTCGGTGGTGTCCGAATGGACACTTCCTCGATGAGGGGATTGAGACGAGCATCTGGATAGTACATGCGGCCGCAGAGGGTGAGAGTCCGAATGGACACTTCCTCGATGAGGGGATTGAGACCTACCCGACGCGATCCCGCGTCGGTATAGGTCTCGTCCGTCCGAATGGACACTTCCTCGATGAGGGGATTGAGACTTGCCGTCCGGCTGCCAGCTAGTTTTGTCATCGTTCCCTCGTCCGAATGGACACTTCCTCGATGAGGGGATTGAGACCGCGTGCGCGAGGAAGGCCGCGACGTGCTCCGGTGAGTCCGAATGGACACTTCCTCGATGAGGGGATTGAGACGCCGCTAGCTGTTTAGCACGCCGGGAACACGGTCTTCGTCCGAATGGACACTTCCTCGATGAGGGGATTGAGACGCGGACGAGTAGCGCACGGCCAGCGGCGCGGATGGGTCCGAATGGACACTTCCTCGATGAGGGGATTGAGACGGGATAAAAAACCACTCGCCCTGGCGTAGCGCGTCGGGGTCCGAATGGACACTTCCTCGATGAGGGGATTGAGACCCTCCATTTCGGGGTCCGCTGCCCCGAGAATCCATGTTGCGTCCGAATGGACACTTCCTCGATGAGGGGATTGAGACGCTTCCTTGCGCTGCATTGACTGGCCAAACTGATGCACCGTCCGAATGGACACTTCCTCGATGAGGGGATTGAGACTTACGTCCCCGCCTATCTCGTTATTTACTTCGCTTCGTCCGAATGGACACTTCCTCGATGAGGGGATTGAGACTGTTCAGAGGGAATTTCCGGGAATTTCCGGGAATTTTGTCCGAATGGACACTTCCTCGATGAGGGGATTGAGACAACTCGTCGCGGCGGTACCGGCGGGTGCGGCAGTTCCGGTCCGAATGGACACTTCCTCGATGAGGGGATTGAGACAACCCGGCCACCCGCTCTGTCTCGCAAAGCGGCGTCGTCCGAATGGACACTTCCTCGATGAGGGGATTGAGACAATGCGTGGCCGTGATCGGTTCCTTGAGCGCGGTCTCGAAAATCGATGGAGCGGCGTTCACGAAACTTGATGGACGGGTAGCGTTTCCCGTTTCCGTTTCCCGCCGGGTGTAGGGGCCGACGGGAAACGGAAACGGGAAAGGGTCGTCAGGCAGGCAGCGAGTAGCCGTCAGTGGTACGGATCACGCGGCCGTCGGCGAGCAGTGTGTCGAGTGTGGCACAGAGCGTTTCGCTGCGAATGCGGCATGCGGCGCGCAGCTCGCGGACGCCGAGAGGAGCGTCAGCGGCGAGCAGTGCCTGCTCGATACGTGCGGCTGGCGAGGGTTGATCTGGGGGCGCGAGCTCGGGCGGTGTCGCCTCTGCGATGCGCAGCGCGAGCGGATCGGCGGCAAGCTCCAGGGTGAGGTCGTCGGGAGCGCGGGCGGCGCGGTGTTCGACGCTAAGTCGCAAGAGTTGATCGCGCCGGCGCAGGTAGAGGTTGGAGTCGCCCCAGGCGTGGAATTCGGAGCTGCCACGCAGAGCCTGCCCGGGCCGCAAGCGGCCGGCATCTTTGCGGGCGTGGTGGACCAGTGCGACGGCGAGATGATGCTGGCGCTGAAGCTTGCGCAGGAAGCCGAGCAGTGGAGCGACCTCGCCGGCGTTGTTCTCGTCGACGGCGTGCAGGCGCACAAAAGGGTCGAGCACGAGCAGCGCGGGATTGGCTTTCTCGACGGTTTCGCACAGCTGCTCGCAGCAGGTCGAGTCGTCCAGACGCAGCCGTGTGGCGGTGATGACGAACAGCGGCAGGTTTTTCAAAGTGAGGCCGCGGGCGGCGGTGATGCCTGCGAGTCGTTCGCGCACGACGTGCAGCGGGTCTTCGGCGGCAAAGAGCAGCACCCGGGCGGCGCGAGCGACCGCGAAGCGGCCGAGGCATTGGGTGCCGGAAGCGACCGAGACGGCCAGATCGAGGGCGAGAAAGGACTTGCAGCACTTGGGCTCGCCGCCGATGATCCCGACCGCTTCGGTGCCCCAGAGCTGCTCGACCAGCCAGCGCTGTTCGGGTGCGTGCGAGGGGAGTTTCGCGGCGGGCAGGACCGGCAGGATGCTCATCGTCGCTTGCCGTTGCTGCGCGCGGGGGGCGTGCCACACACCTGCAGGAAGAGCTCCTCGTCCAGGCGCGGGCGCTTGTCGTGCACCGCGGCGGCGAGCAGTTCGGCGCCGAGGTTCATGAGGATGCGCCTGTTGCCGGCGGCATGGGAGCACAGCGTCTCGATCAGGCCCGGTGTCATCAGCTCCGCGTTGCCGGCCGCCTCCAGCGCGTGGCGCACGCAGTGCGCGAGATCGTCGGCCGGGACGGCCTCGAGGATCAGGCGCACGCGGATACGCGAGCCCAGCGGGAGCAGTTCCGGGGAGCGAAAGCCGTCGGTGAGCCGCCGGTCGCCGGCCAGCACGACGGTGAGCAGACGGCGGGCATCGAGGTCGGCGCTGCAAAGAAAGCGCAGTTCGTTCAGCGTGGCTGGATACATCTCCTGCGCCTCGTCGATGATCAGCACCGGGCGCACCAGCGTCGACTCGGTGTGTTTTCGCCAGCGTTCGCGCAGCACCCTGGAGCCGGCCCAGCGGTTGTGCGGAGAGAGCGTAACGCCGAAGAGGTCGCCGAGCTCACGATAGAAGTCGGCGACGTGCGAATGCGGACGAGCGAGCACCGCCACCTGCAGGTCGCGCACCGAAGAGAGTCGGGCGACCACAAAGCGCAGCACCACCGACTTGCCGGTGCCGGGATCACCGGTGACCAGAGCGAAGCCACCCTCGGCGCCCATTTGCTCGATACGCCAGGCGAAGTGTTCGACCGCCGCGTTGGCAAGCAGCCCTTCGAGCGGGGCATCGGACAGGAAGGGGTTCCACTTCAGGCCGTAAAGAGTCTGCAAATGACGGATCATGGCTTCTCCGTTTCGCCCGCACCCGGCAAGTACGCGGCGGGAAGGCCTGTGGCGGCGTACTCGGCCAGTAGATGGGTGAGCAGCGTGGCCATCTGGCCGGCCGGCGGTGGTGTCGCGGTGGGTGTGGTGGTGAGCGGTTCGTTGACACGACGCGCGGCGGCGGCATTGGCAGCAAGATCGACGGGGTAGAGTCGGCACAGGATGCGGTCGGTGTGCGCATCGACGAGCAATGCGTTGCTGCGATCCCAGCTCGCGCAGCGGATCTGCAGCCGGCGCAAGTGCCGGTAACGATTGGGCACCTCGTAGCGGCGGCCCATCAGGCTCAGCGTGCCGTCGCTCTGGCGCTGGATGCGCTCGACACTGGCAGTGAATGCCACCACCAGTTCTTCGGGTGGCGGGACCGGGCGCGTCAGATCGGGGCCGGCCAGGAAGCGTTCGATCGGTGTCTGCCCGGTCTCGCCGTGACGGCGGCGGTGGTACTCCATTTCCACCCAGGCCTGGGTGCTGCGGTTGAGCAGCGCCAGACTCAAGTCGGCGACCCCTTCGAGCATCGCCATCAGGCGGCCCTCGATCTGGGTCCAGAAGTGCTCCTGCTTGCCGTTCTGGTACGGAGAATGCGGCAGTGTGGTGTGGTGAACGATGCCGAGACGGGTGAGTCCCTCGCGCGTTTCGGCCGCCAGCATCGCCGCGCCGTTGTCGGTAAGCAGCGCCCGCGGCAGACCGCGCTTCTGAATGGCCTGACAGAGTCCGTGTACCAGGCACTCGGCGGTCTCGAACAGATACCACTGCGCGTGGCAGCACAGCCGCGAGCGGTCATCGAGCACGCCAAGCAGCAGCGGAACCACCCAGTCTCCGTCGGCGGTAAGCACCTTGCGCCGGCCGTGATGAAAGTCGAGGTGCCACAGCGCGTTGACGTGCGTGGCCTCGAAGCTGCGCACCTCGCGCTCCTCGATGCGCTGCTCGGCGCGCCGCACGCCGGCCGACGCGGACACCCCGCCGCGGCGTTTGCGCAAACCACGCCGACGCAGAAAACGACGCACGCTGGCGTACGACGCAATCTTGCCCAGCCCCGGATCGGCAAGCACCCGGGCGCGCAAGTTGTCGGCGTGCAGTTGCGCGCTCCAGTTCGGGTGCTCGCGGTACTGCGCGAGCAGCACGCGCTGCTGCCCTTCGCCGATCGCGCTTTGCCGGCCGAGGTCGCGCCGCAGCTTGCGCCGCAGCACGCCCACCGGGTCGCGCTGCTCGCGCCGCGCCATATAGTACCACCGCTCGATGGTGGAAAAACCGAAGCGCACTAGCTCTCGGCTGACCGGGTGACGCCAGCTCTTCTCGCTCAGTTCCTCCAGCGCCGCCTTGAGCTCGCCCTTGCCGGGCGGTGCGGCCAGCAGTGACCCGACCACCGCAAAGCGCAGATGCGCCCAGCGCTGGTGGCCCGATCCGTTCTCGTTCATCGCGTTGCTCCCTTCGAGTTCGTTGGAGCAACCGTACGTCGCCAGCGCCCGCTTGTGCAGCAGGCATCTTCTGCGGGCGCCGCTTCGCCGTCAAAAACCTCCGCCCGCCAGCACGCAGGAGGCGGTCGTGCTCGGCGAGAGAAACCGCAGCAGGCGCACAAGTCCGTCGCCGGCCTGCACGCCGAAGCGCTCGGCCAATGCGCGCGGCATCTCTTGTGCCGCGATCGACGGCACCAAGCGCCCCCGAGCCGCTCGCCAAAACGAGCTCTCCACAAAGATCGTCTGCCACCACTGCCGCCAGCGGCGCAGCGTGCGCTCGCCCACACCGAACAGCTCGTGCAGCACCCGCACGCGGGTCGGGCTCGGCCCCTGTCGCAGCGCGCTCACCAGCACCACCACCGCGCCCAGGTATACCTTGCGCCCCAGAAACCGCACCGACGGCGGTGTCGTGCGTCGCCGGCATCCGTCCACCTCGCAGCAGAAACTCTGCCGCCAGTCGTACTCCTCGCCGAGCGCCATCGGCGCCCCGCGTGGCTTGCGCGGATAGACCGCGCTGTGCAAGCGCCCGCCACATGCACAGCCCGCCGCTCGTGCCTGCGCGGCAAGGTCCTCGTCGATGCGCAAAAGTATCTCGTAGAGTGTCGCGTCTCCCAGCAGTTCGGCGTACAAGGGTCTCCTCCCATCCAGAGTTCTCGCAAACTTGGAAGGAGCCCCTCTCGGGCGGCTTTTTCAAGCTTCCCGAGGGGGGATAACTACCGCCCCTCATCAAACGTGATCAGAATCCCAAGCGACACCGTCAGCTTTTGTGCTCACGCTCACACTTCCTCGATGAGGGGATTGAGACGGTCAGCAGGTAGTCGTCGATTAGTTCGCCGAACGTCGTCCGAATGGACACTTCCTCGATGAGGGGATTGAGACTCACACACCGTCCCCAGCATTGCCCTGACCACGGTCCGAATGGACACTTCCTCGATGAGGGGATTGAGACTCTGGGTCGCCATGCAGCGGCGTGCGCAGCTCGTGCGCGTCCGAATGGACACTTCTGCTGCGCCGGGTGTCGATCCTGATCCTCGACGAGCCCACCAGCGCCATGGATCCGTGGAGCGAGATCCGCTGGCTGAGAGCACTACGCAGCGCGATAGCCGGCCAGACCGTACTGCTGATCACCCACCGACTGACCACCGTCATGCGCGCCGATCTTATCCACGTCATGGATACCGGGCGGGTGGTGGAGTCGGGCTCGCACGCGGAATTGCTGGCGCGCGGAGGTCGCTACGCGGCATTGTGGGTGGAGCAGGGCGGACAGTGAAGGGCTTGGGGGCCTGCGGGCTTGGGGTCCGGAGGCGCATCCCCCAGGCCGCCAGGCCCTCAAGCCCCCAGGCCCCCACGTCCGGGCGACTTACAGTCGGGCCAGGATGGTGATCGCCCCGCCAGCGGCGAGGCCCCAGAGGACGTCCTTGGCGACCGTGGCTTCCGGACCGCGCAGGCGCTCGCTCACCACGGCACTGGCGGCGAAGATCGCGGACAGCACGCCCAACGCCCAGGAGATTCCGGGCAAGTCCTCGCCACCGCGCGCGAGCGTAGTGTAACGCGACAGGGCGAACAGGCAGGCAAAGCCCAGGGCGATAGCGACGATGCGGATGGTGCGCAGCAGAATCATGGGCGTTGGTGGCGAGACGGCGGGGCGCCGCGACTCGCGCTCCGGGCTCCGTCGCGCTTCATTCGTCGCTCACTTTCGCGGAGCGGGCCATCTTGAGCAGTGCCTGTGCGCGCGCGTCTCCGGAGGCGGCCTCCCGCTCCCACTTCCCGTGCCGCCACGGCTTCACCACGTATTCGTCGAGCACGATGACCAACACGCTGAAGCCGGTGACGATGGCAATCGAGGTCCACAGTGTCAACTGCATGGCTACCTCGCCGCGGGGACCCCGGAGATGCTGGTCAGGGCGGGAGGCCGATTCGCCTCGCGCATGATGAACCGGGGGCGGAAGAGGACGATCAGTACCGGTGTCAAGGTCTGCGAGCCGACATAGCTGATCGCCATCCAGATCGCCAACAGCAATCCCATCTCGGCGTTGAAACGAATGTGGGACGTCATCCAGAAGATGGTGCTGATCACCATGGTGACGGCGGTGAAGGTGACTGCCTTGCCCGAAGTGACCAGCGCCGCGCGCACCGACGCCCGCAGGTCCCCGCGCACGCGGATTTCCTCGATCGTGCGGCTGACGATATACAGCCCGTAGTCGATGCCAAAGCCCAAGCCCACGGTGACCAGCGGCAAGGTGTGGATGTTCACCCCGATGTGGCGCACGGCCATGTAGGCGTTGACCATCACATTCGATAACGCCAGCGGCGCCAACAAATAGAGGCCGGAGGCGAACGAACGGTAGGTAAAGAGCATGATGACGTACATGGTGACGAAGCCGAGGACGTTCATCATCACGTCATTGCGCACCAGTTCCTCGTTGGCCGCCGCTAACGTCCCAATGAGCCCGCCCGCGAGTTTGAAGACGGCCTTCCAAGGGGCGCTTACCGTCGACACCAGCGGCTGACCGGCGCGCTCTACGGTGAACTCGAGCAGGGTCGAGCGGTCGGCCTGTTCCATGAGCGCGGCACGGAACTCGGCCTCGGTGCTCACCGACCGCTTGCCAACGGCCACGATGCGGTCGCCGGGCTTGAACGGCGCATCGTCCGACGCCATGGTGCCGACGACCCACGATGGTCCGGCCTTTTCCCACACCGGCTCCGGTGCCACGGACTTCACGAGGACGCCGCCGTCGGTCGACGCCACGGCGATGCCGAGATCCTCGACTTGGGTGTCGGCAATGAACTCCTTGCACTTGCGGATGATGCGCCGGATGTTCTCGCCTTTATGATCCTTGCAGTAAAAGGTCACGTGCGCGGTGGTGTAGCTGGGGTCGACGTACTTGGCGGTCTCGGTCGGCGGCGCACCGGAGAAGTAGATGAAGAATAACCCGCCGACGTCGACCCAGCTATCGGGGATGACGCCCCATTTCGGCTCCAGTTCGTGGAAAACGCTGTTCACGCCGCGGATGATGTCGGCGAGGGAGAAGCTGTAGCCCACGGACGGGTCGCGTTCCATGTAGCGCTGGAAGCGCTCCATCGCGCGCAGCGTTTCCGGATACTTCATGGCGTCCTTATCGTATCCCTCGTTCACGACGATGAGCGGCTCGACCCCGCCGAAGCGGCTCTGGATGGCGCTGTGGGAGACGTTGTAGGGGGAGTCCAGCCAGAGCAACGGCGAAGCCGCGGTGGGATCGCCGACGGTCAGGCCGCGCATGAAGTACAGGGCGACGACCGCGACCCCCAGCCAGGCGACGACCGTGGCGATCTTTCCGGTGCGCGTCAGCAACGCATCGACGAAGCGTTCGATGACGCGGCGGAAGACGCCGTGCTCGCGCATGACCACCAGCTCGGGTTCGGGCGCCTTCAGATAGTAATACACGATCGGGTTGAGCAGCATTTCCGAAATCGTGATCGCCAGGATCCACCAGGATGCGGTGATGGCGAGCTTTTGCAGCATGACGACCGGCACCAGGAGAATCACCAGCACGCCGAAGGCATCGGTGGTAATGCCGGACAGGGTGGGGACGAAGAGTTCGGCGAATGCGGCGACGATGGCGCGACGCTTGTGCCAGCCCGAGTTCTGGAACTCCTCGTAGTAGCGGTCGTGCATCTGGATGGCGTGGCTGACGGCGCGCGCGGTGATCAGGAAGGGCATCACCAGCATCAGCGGATCGAGGGGCAAGCCGATGAGTTCGATGAATCCGAGGCCCCAAAAGGCGGCGATCACCCCGGTGATCGTGGGCCGCAGCGCGCCGCGCCAGTCGTGGAAGTACATCCAGCGCAGCACCCACTCGAGGCAGTAGGTGATCACCAGGATGAAGAACACGTCGCCGGCATAGTCGTAGACCCAGCCGTACAACCGCGGCTCCCCGGCCACGTACACCTCGGTGTTGGCATCACGAAAGGGTTCGACGACGGTTTCGTTCACCTCGGTGAAGATGCGCTTGTAGTCCAGCCGTCCTTCGATGAAATTCGCGCGCAGTAGCGCCGCCTTGTCGTCCAGGGAGACCAGCAGGCCGTAGATATTCTCGGCGTTGTGGACGATACGCCGGATGTTGGCCGCCTCCTCGGCGGTCTTGACCGGCTCGAGCATCACCGGTTGGGCGCGCATGGTGCCGCCCGCGGCCACCTTGAGATAGCGGACCGAGCGGTGTGCGATGGAATCGACCTGGTTGTGGTTGACGCCGTAGACTTTGTCCAGATTCTCGGTCATGCGCCAGATCTTGTTGAGGGTGTCGACGGTGAAGATCGAGCCCTCTTTCACCTGGATCATGACGTTGATGTTGTTGGCCCCGCCGAAGGTTCCCGAGTACTTGTTGTGGATCTGGATGTACGGGTGATCTTGCGGCAGCAGATCCCCGAAGCTGGTCACCAGGCGGAGCTGGAAGCCGCGGTAGGCAAAAAAGGCGGTGATCAGGATGACGACGATCGAGACCGGGTGGCGGTGATCGATCAGCTTGTCGCCCAGCCAATACAGGAGGCGTTTATCCTGGGGGACGTCGTAGTCGAGAGCCATCGTGTGTCTGCCGCGACGGCGCCTACCCCAGAGAGGGGATCCACGTTTGCCCGCCGTCGGTGGTGTGCAGGATCAACCCGAAGCCGCCGACGAGCCAACCGTCTTGTTGGTTCAGCCAGCTCATGCCGCGCAACCAGGTGAGGATTTCCATGCCCAGCTTGGCGCGCCGCCACGCACCGCCGGCGGTGTCCAGCCGCACCACCTCGCCGGCGGCGCCGATCGCCCAACCGCTGCCGTCCGCAAAGAACGCCGGCGTGAACAACGGATCGACGATCGGGTAGTCGAGCTGCATCCGGTCGAATTTCCAGTTCGTGCCGTCTTCGGTGCGGGCGACCTTGCCGTCGAGTCCGGCCACCAGACCGTGGCGTGCGTCAATCATACGGATGCCGAAGAACGTCGGAATGTCGAGGATGTCGACCACCTGGTCGCCGAGCAGGCTGCGCTCCTGCTCGGTCCACGTTTGGCCGCCGTCGGTGGTGTGATAGATCTTCCCGAATTCCCCGACCACCCAGCCCGTGTGGGTGTCGAGGAACTGGACGTCGTAGAGTACCGGGTCCTGAGAGACGAGCGCCTCTTCGGGGCTGAGATCCTTTTGCGACGCCGGGACGATCTTCCGCGGCGTCCAGGTGGCGCCGCCATCGCGGGTCTCGACGAAGATGGACTTGTCGCCCACCGCCCAGCCGTGCCGGTTGTCGACGAAGTGGATGGAGAACAGGTAGACATCGGTGCCGCTCTTCTGCGGCTGCCAGGTGAGGCCGCCGTCGGTGGTGCGCAGGATCGCGCCGTCCTGACCGGAGATCCAGCCGGTGTTGGCATCGACGAAGCAGAGGCGATAGAGCGCGCGTGTGGTCCCGCTGCGCACCTGCGACCACGTGAACCCGCCGTCGGCAGTCCGCAAGATCTTGCCGCCGTACCCCACCACGATCGCGTTTTCGGGATCGCGGGCGTGCACGTCGAAGAACTTGTCCGTGATGGCGATGACGCGGCCGCGTGGCGCGGGTTCGACGACCTCGCGATGACAGCCCGCGGCGCTGGCGACGGCTGCCAGCAGCAACCACCAGCAGGTCCGGTCGGCCAGCTGCATCGCCGCTCCGCCGAGCGCTACTGTCCGCGGCCGCGGAACATCAGTGCGGCCAGGAAGAGCTGCAGCACCAGGACCACGGCGATGAGGATGCCGGAGTTGAGGCGGAAGCGGCCCAGGCTGGCGTCCAAGCCCTCGAACTGCTTGCTCAGTTGCGCGATATCGCCCTTGACCCCGCTGCTTTCCACGTACAGCCCGCGAACCTCCTCGCGCATTTCCTTGAGTTGTTCCGCGGTGTTCTGCAGGAGATCGTGGTGCTGGCGCATCCCCTCCTGGCCCTGGCCGATCGCCTGCCGCAGCGCATCGATTTGATCGCGCAGTTGCGCGATATCGGCGGCCAAGGACCGTTGCGCTTCCGCGATTGCGGCCAGTTGGGCCGGCTCGAGACCTTTGGCCGGCGCCCTGACGTCGCGCCTCGGGGCTGGCGGCTGTGCCGCACTCACGCGGGGGATGCCCGCCAGTCCCGCCAGTCCCAAGGCAACAGCCAGCACGGCCGCCAACCGCCGTTCACTCCTCCGGTAGTGCGCCACCCGAATTCCCCCCTCGCAACGCGTTACGCCGGTTCATTCGCCAGCCGGTTTTCTATGCGAAGTCCGAAGCCTTGTCCAGATCGCGCGGCCGGTGTGGGCGCTGCGTACGGCGGCGCTCTTCTCGCCCGCGGCTTCGTAGTTGCGTCCGCCGGTATGCGGTACGGCCGCGCCCTCAATGGTACATCTCCATGATGTCGATCATCCCCAAGTCGCGCATAGCGCCGAAGATGCGGCCCTTGATCGCCTTCGTGGTGGACATGTTTACGACCTCGTCCGCGAGGCTGCGTGCCGTCTCGAATGTCAACGAACGGATGAGACGTTTGATCACCGGAATGAAGAACGGTCCCATGCTGAGGTCGTCGAATCCCAGGCCCACGAGGAGGGGCGTGCACACCGGATCGGCGGCCATCTCGCCGCAAATCGATGCGGGTATCCCGGCCGCCTTCGCGGCACGGACCGCTTTGGCCACCATTTGGATTACCGCGGGGTGCAGCGGTTCGTAGAGCGGAGCGACCTTGCGGTTGTTGCGATCCACGGCCAGAACGTACTGGATGAGGTCGTTAGTCCCGATGCTGATGAAGTCCACTTCTTTGACGAAGTGGTCGATCAGGAAGACGGCCGAGGGCACCTCGATCATCATGCCGATGGCGATTTCGTCGGGCCCGGGCTCGTCCGCATCTTGCAGTTCGGCGCGTGCCTCCGCGAGCAATTCCTTGGCGCGGTGGAGTTCCTCGAGGCTGGAGATCATCGGAAACATGATCCGCATGGGGCCGGCAGCGGCGGCCCGCAGAATTGCCCGCAGCTGTGTCTTGAAGATGTCGGGGAGTTCCAGCGAGATCCGGATCGAGCGCCAGCCGAGGAACGGGTTGTCCTCCCGGGGGATGTGCAGGTAGGCGGGGTATTTGTCGGCGCCAAGGTCGAGGGTACGGATAGTCACCGGCCTGCCGCCCATGCCCTCGACGACGCGGCGGTAGAGGTCCACCTGCTCCTCCTCGCTCAGGAAATCGCGGTGGGACAGAAACGGCACCTCGGTGCGATACAGGCCGATGCCCTCGGCGCCGTGCAGGAGCGCGAGTTGCATGTCGGCGAGCAATCCGATGTTCGCGCACAAGCGCACGCGCTGGCCGTCGACGGTTTCGGCGGACAGATCCTTCAGGGTTTCCAGTTCACGATTGAACGCACGGTACTCCCGTTCGAGGCGGTCGAATTCACGCAGGACCTCGGTTCGTGGATTGACGTAGACCACGCCGGCATTGCCGTCCACGATCAATTGATCTCCCTCATGGATCGCGTCGGTCGCATACTCCGCGCCGACGACGGTAGGGATCTCGAGCGACTTCGCCAGGATGGATGCGTGCGAAGTGACGCCGCCCTTTGCCAAGACCACGCCTTTCAAGTCGCGCTCTTGCAGCAGGGCGAGGTCGGAGAGCGACACGCCGCCGGCGACCAGCACAATCCCGCTGGCGAACGGGCGTTGGCGTTCGCCGATGCCGAGCAGATGGCGCAGGACGCGCTGGCCGATGTCCTTGATGTCGGCGGCGCGGTCCTGCAAATAGGTATCTTCGAGGCCGGCAAACTGCGCGGCGAACTCGTTGACCGTCTGTTGCAACGCGGCCTCGCCGCTCAGGCCGTCGCGGATCAACGCCTCGATGCGGTTCAGAAAACTGGTGTCCCGCAGCATGAGTTGTTGCGCGTCGAACATCGCGGCATCGATTTCGGGGACCGTCGAACGGATGCGTTCCTTGGTGCGTTCGAGTTCCTCGACGGCTCGCGTGACGGCGGTGTGGAAGCGGTGGAGTTCGCGCTTGAGCGGGTGCTTGCGCTCCCGCGGTAGGTCGTCGATGTTGACCTCGGAATCCATGACGTGCGCCCGGCCTATGCCGAACCCGGGGGAGGCGCCGAGACCGATGAGGCGGGCATGGCTCGCCGCGCGCGGCACGGGCCGGTGCGGGACTTCGGTTTCGTAATCCCGGAGGCGATCCATGGCGGCGACCATGCGCTGTTGATAGGCGAGCCGTTCCTCCTCCTTGGTTTCCAGCCGCGCCTGCAGGCGGCTGTGTGTCAGGATGCCGGCAATCGGAATGGCGACGGCCTTGAGTAGACGCACCTCCTCGTGGGTGAAACGCCGGCGGCGCGAGGTCTGCACGATCAACACCCCGAGGGGCTGGCGCTGATCGACCACCGGAACGCCGAGGAACGAGTGATAGCGCTCCTCTCCGGTCTCCGGGAAGTACTTGTACCTGGGATGCGCCATGGCGTCGATCGCCATCACCGGCTCCAGCTTCTGGATGACAATTCCCGTGAGGCCTTCGCCGACGCCCATGCTGATCCGGCCCACCGAACCGGTGTCGAGGCCGGTCGTCGCCCACAGGATCAGGGACTGTTTGCTGGCATCGTACACGTAGAGGGAGCAGACCTCCATGCCGAGGTGTTCGGCCACGGTTTCGACAATGTTCCGCAAGCTGGCATGCAGGTCGGAAGCGTGCGTCACAATCGCGCCCACGTCCTCGAGCAGGCGAAGACTGTGCCGGCGCCGGGATCCCCGGTATCCAGCAATGCCCTTTGCGGCTTCCATGTGAACTCGTTTGCCTGCCCGAGTTATATCCTACGAAGTTTCACGCGACAACGCGCACCGTGAGCCTTCCCTGGGGCCGTTGGCGGACGCGAGCGGACGTCGCATTCAGCGCTTGGGCGAGCAGTGCGCCTCACGTCCTTCGACGGGCAGCCGACGGGCCACAGGGCGGCACTCGTCCCAGCGCCGCATTAGGCTGTGGCCAACTGCGGGAACGCGACGCTAGCGTAACTGACGCAGTGCTGGAAGTCGCCGGTGACGTCGAGCGAGGTATAGTATGTTACCAGTTCGCCGCGACTACGCTGGGCGTGCATGGTGAGGAACAGCGCGATCGGGACGTGGCCGCAAATGGTTGCACCGGTCTCGGTTACGTACTGAGCGAAAGCGGCCGGGTCGCCGGCGCATACGCGTTCGATCGCGCCCATGTCCAAGTCGTGGAGACCGGCGCGTACCGCTTCCGCCCCTTCGGCCGGGAAGGGTAGGTATGCGAACCGCCGGCCGTAATGAGTGAAATCCGAGCTGACGATGACGACGGTGTTGCCGTCGACTACGGCTTGTAGCCGCGCCGCCGCCACCGCCAGATCGTGGCGATCGAGGCTGCCGACCAGAGTGGGGACCACCTGCGCCAGCGGCAAGACGCGCTGCAGGAAGGGTAGCTGGATTTCGAGCGCATGTTCTCCGTAGAACGGTTCCGCGCTGCGATGAAACGGCGCACCATGGAGGAGCGTCTCCACCGCTTGCCGATCCACCGCAACTGCGCCGAGAGGGGTGACGAATGCCTCGACCTCCAGCACCGCCACGCCGCGAAAAGCCGCCAGGTGGCTGGGCGCGAGAATCACCGCACGGCGGTAGCGGTGCGACCGCAAACGCGCATACCCGGCCGCCGCCGCGCGACCCGAATACACGTATCCGGCGTGAGGCACGATGAGGCCGCGGAGCGGGGGCGAGAGTGCCGGCGCGGCCGTGAGCAACAAGTCGTCGACCTGGCGCCCGAGACTCGACTCGTCGCGTGCGTACCATGTGCCCGCCAGGTCGCTGTGTTTGCGCTGTCTCGTCCAGGGTGTCATCGGGCCGACCGCGGTCTCTGGCGGTTGGACGGGTCCTATCCGTGGCCGCTCGCCGCCGCGGTTTTGTCCGCGGCGGACCGTTCCGGTCGGAAGAGTAGATCGCGCTCCTCCTGGATCGCCGACCGGCGATAGCAATCGGCGCAGGTGACGATGGTCCGTGGCGCGACCAACTTGAGCACGGTCACGCTTCCGTACGGTTCGTCGGTGCGCTGCATGGTCATGGGTTCCACTGTGCCGGTGTGCAGGGTGTAATAGTCGACGGCGTACGAGGAACGGTTGTGGATCGTGTCGCCGACCGGGCGGCCGCAATGGGTGCAGTGCAAAGACAATTTACCGGCACCGGCGACGGACATCGCCGGCTATTGTATCGGAATCCGGGTGGTTATCCATCATCCGCCGCTCGCAACGGGAGCGTGACGGTAAAACGACTGCCTGCTCCGGGCTCGCTGTGCACGGCGATGCTGCCATCGTGGCCTGCAACGATGGCCTTGACGATCGCCAGCCCCAGCCCGAACCCGCGCGCGCCAAACTCGAAGTGTCCAGACGTATGGAGCCGGAGGTCGCCGGTGGCCGCCGAGAGCGGCTCGAATAGGACATCGAGGAGGTGTGCGGCGATGCCGATTCCGGTGTCGCTGACGCTGAGCTCGACCGCACCGGGCGTGCCGCGAGCGGCGATACGGATCTCCCCGCCATCAGGGGTGAAGCGCACGGCATTGGCGACCAGGTTGCGGAGCGCATGCTCCAGCCACGGCGGATCGACGCTCGCCGTGGGTAGCGCCGCCTCGATGTCGTGGTGCAACACCAGTCGCCGCGCCGCGGCGATCGGCGCAAAGGCCGCGCGCACGCGGTGGAGGAGCGCCGCCAGATCGGTCGGCGCGCGCTGCAGCCGCACGAGGCTGCCGCGCCAGTGTGCCGCGGTGGCCATCTGCGTCAGGCCGCGCGCCAGCCACTCGGTGTTACGTGCGGCAGTGTCCACCCAGGCACGTGCCGGGGCCGGGAGCTCCGTTGCCGACAGGAACGCCAATGCGTGCGCCAGGATGTGGACGGGGGTGCCGAGTTCATGGCTAGCCATCGCCAACAGGCGGCTCGTCCGCTCGGCTTCGTGGCGTGCGCGCCGGCGCGCCTGTTCCAGATCGGACCGTAGCCGCCGCCGGTCCGCCTCCGCGTCGTAGCGCTCGAGGGCGCGCCGAACCACCAGGCGTAACACCAGCGGTTCCCATGGCTCGGCGAGGTAGTAATCCACATGGTCCGCGCTGACGGCGTCCACGAGGGGGGCGCCGCTGGTGGCGCCGGCCAGCAGAATGCGGACGACCTCTGGGCGCTGCACCGCCGTGCGCCCCAGCACTACCATGCCGGTCATTCCCGGCGGGCGCTGCGCGGCGATCACCAGCGCCACCGGCGCGCACGCGAGGGCCGCCAGACCCTGCACCGCGGTGGTGGCAGCGACGACACGGGCCTCCTCCCGCAAGGCGCAGGCGAGTGCGCGTACGCTTGCCGGTTCATCGTCGACGACGAGGACGGTACGGGAGGTCATTCGCGCGTCCGACTGTGTACCGACATATGGCAGATAGTTGACTATGCGTCAAGTAAGGTACCCTACGATAGTGGCAAAAAGGGCGTGATCGAATTGGATTGTTCGTCGCGCCGACGGATGGCGGCGGAAGCGAGTTGACCGGCTCGGACGGGGTCGGTATCGTGGGAGGGCAGTATGGAACCGAAGCCGCGATCCCGCCCGCGCCGTGCGTCCAGGCTCGGGCGCACCGTGCGCAACCTTTTTCTCTTCCTCTTGACAATGGTGTTGCTGGCGGCCGGCGCGGCGGCGGGGCTGGTGTACTGGGAGCTCAGTGCGAACCTGCCATCGACCGAGAAACTGACCCAGTACCGGCCGCCGATTGCGACCCAGGTGCTGGCGGATGACGGCACGGTCATCGGCGAGTTCTATTTCGAAAAGCGCTATCTGGTGCCGATCGAGCGTATTCCGCCGGTGGTGCGGAAGGCCTTTCTTGCGGCCGAGGACGATGCCTTCTATCGACACGGAGGGATCAACCCGGTGAGCATCGTGCGCGCCGTGATCAACGATCTGGTGGCGGGCGGGAAGGTGCAGGGCGGCAGCACCATTACGCAGCAGGTTGTCAAGTCGTTGCTGCTGACACCGCGGAAGAGCTACGAGCGCAAGCTGAAGGAGATGCTGCTGGCGATGCGCTTGGAGCGCCAGCTCAGTAAGGACGAGATTCTCAGCCTCTACCTCAATCACATCTATCTGGGCAGCGGCGCCTACGGCGTCGCGGCTGCGGCGGACGAATACTTCGGCAAACGGATCGAGGAGCTGAGCCTGGCGGAGGCGGCGTTGCTCGCCGGTTTACCGCAGGCGCCGAGCCGCTATTCGCCCTTCAATCACTGGCCGCGGGCGAAGGCGCGCCAGCATTATGTCTTAGAGCGCATGGCTGAGGTGGGCTTCGCAACCGCGGCGCAAGCGGCCGCTGCCGCGCGCGAACCGCTCGCCCTGGCGGCGCGCAAGGGCAGCTACATCGCGGCGCCGTACTTCGTCGAGCATGTCCGGCGGCTCTTGGAGCAGCGCTACGGCGAGACGGCCTTGTATTCGCTCGGGTTGCGTGTACAGACCGGCCTCAATCTGCACATGCAGCGGGCCGCGGAGGCGGCGTTGCACGAGGGCTTGGCCGAGTTGACGGCGCGCCGCCATTACGACCGCGCCGTGCGCCACCTTGAGCCGGAGAAAAAGGACGCCTTCCTGCACGCGCAACGTCAGGCCATGGCCGGGCACCCGCTGGTGCGTGGGCGGACCTATGAAGCGCTGGTGACCGGCGTCGTTCGCGATGCGGTGCGCCTGCAGGTCGGCCCATTTCGCGGCACGCTGCGGAGCGAGGCGCCAAGCGATCCCAAGCACCCCGAGACCTATCACCCCGGCGACGTCGTGGCGGTCCGCATCGCGGAGGCGAACGGGAGCGACAACACCTACGACTTCGTCCGCGATCGCGAGTCGGCGGTACAAGGGGCGTTTGTGGCGCTCGATCCGGCGAGCGGTGCGGTGAAAGCGCTGATCGGCGGCTCCGATTTCGACCGCAGCCAGTTCAATCGTGCGGTGCAGGGCGCCCGGCAGCCGGGGTCGGCCTTCAAGCCGTTGATCTACGCCGCCGCGCTCGACAGGAACTTCACCCCGGCGTCGATCATCGTGGACGAACCGATTTCCTTTCAAGACAACAATTCGGTGTGGATGCCCCACAATTACGAGGAGAAATTCTTCGGCCCGACCACGCTACGGGAGGCGCTGACGTTCTCGCGCAACGTCGTCACGGTGAAGTTGGCGATGCGGCTCGGGGTCAAGAATCTCGTCAAGTACATGCGACAGCTCGGCGTTCGCAGCCCGCTGGCGCCCAATTTGTCGCTTGCCCTCGGCTCGTCAGAGGTGAATTTGTTGGAGTTGGCGGCGGCGTACGGCGTGTTTGCCAACCAAGGTCAACGGGTCGAGCCGCGCTTCATCGTTCGCGTCGCGGATAGCCAGGGCGCCGTCCTCGATGAGAACATGCCGGTGCGCGAGCAAGTGATCGCGCCCGAGACCGCGTACATGATTACCAGCATGCTCCAGAGCGTCATCGACCACGGAACCGGCCGCCGGGCGAAGACGATCGGCAGGCCCGCGGCCGGTAAGACCGGGACCACCAATGACATGAACGATGCCTGGTTCATCGGTTACACGCCGCAACTCCTGGCGGGGCTGTGGATCGGTTTCGATGAAAAGCGCAGCTTGGGCAAGGGAGAAACGGGGGGGCGCGTGGCAGCGCCGATCTGGGCGCGCTTCATGGACCGGGCGTTGGAGAACCAACCCATCCTGGATTTTCCGGTGCCCGCGGGTGTCAGCTTCGTATTGATCGACCCGCACACCGGCGAACGCCTGATGCCGGGAAGCGGCGGCGGCTTCCTTGAATGCTTCCGACGCGGCACCGAACCGCCGGTCGCGACGGTACAAGCGGTTGCGGTGGCTCCCGAGCCGGACCGCGAACTCTCTCAAGACCTCGATTGATGCCGCGCTCCGCGGCGCGAGTGCGTGAGAGACACGGGCGCCGCCGGACATGATCGGCCGCTAAAGACGCCAATAGCGCCGCTGCGTGTTCTTGATGCGCTCGATGAGGATGCCGGCGCGGCTCGGCGCCGATGCGGCCGGCAGCGGCGCATGGTCTCCCTGGAACTCCGTCAGCACGCGCCGCGCGGAGTTGCGGATGGCAAGCAGATCGTAGCCGCCTTCGAATACGGCCACACAGCGGCCGTGGCTGTGGTCGCGGGCAATGTCCAACAGGACGCGGGCCATGGCGCCGAAGCCGGCCTCGGTCACCGCCATGCCACCGAGCGGGTCGCGAAGATGGGCGTCGAAGCCGGCGGAGATCAGGACGAATTGAGGATCGTACTGGTGCGCGATGGGTGCGATGACGGCGTGGAACGCCTCGCCGTATTCGGCATCGCCGAATCCGGCCGGAAAAGCGAGGTTGACCGTAAAGCCTTCGCCCGCCGCGTGTCCCACCTCTTCGATGGCGCCCGTGCCCGGGTAGTAGGGGTACTGGTGCGTGGACATGTACAGCACGCCCGGGTCATCCTCGAAGATGTGCTGTGTGCCGTTGCCGTGATGCAGGTCCCAGTCGACGATCAGGACGCGCTCCAGGCCGTGGCGCTGACGCAGGTACTCGGCACCGACGGCGGCATTGTTGAAGAAGCAGAACCCCATGGCCTGGTCGCGCTCCGCGTGGTGGCCGGGCGGCCGCACCATGGCAAAGCCGTTGTCCACCGTGTTGGCCATGACGGCATCGAGCAGGGCGAGCAATCCCCCGGCCGCCAGGCAGGCCGTTGAATAGGTTGCGGGAGATGTTGGCGTGTCGGGGTCGAAGGCAAAGCCGGGCTTGTGTTGGGTTGCCGCGACCTCTTCGACATAGGCCGGGGCGTGGACGAGCGCCAATTCGTCACCGGTTGCCGGCCGGGCGGCTATGCGCGTGACGGTTTCCGCCAGCGCGTCGACCACCGGTAACAGCACCGCAATTCGGTCCGGACGCTCCGGGTGTTCGGTGCCCGTGTCGTGGTCCAGGTACCGTGGGTCGATAACGATGCCGGTGCGCTCCATCGCGCCGACCATAGCAACGGCTCGGGTAGCGGTAAACGGCCGCGCATATCCGCGATCGACCACGCGCCAGGCCCTGGTTTGACAGTCCGAATCGATTTCACTAGCGTGACGCTGTTCTCTCGCGCACGCGTATGTTCGGCATTGGCACACCGGAACTCCTGGTCATCTTCGTTGTCGCGCTCATCGTGCTGGGGCCCGAGCGTCTGCCGGAAGTGGCACGCATGCTGGGGCGCGCGATGGCCGAACTGCGTCGCGCCACCAGCGGCCTGACGGACGAACTGCACAACGCCAAGATCATGTTGGAGGAGCAGACGCAGGCGGCGATGCGCGAGCACGCCAAGCCGAAGGTCCCAGAGGTTCCAGCGACACCGCGTCCGCCGAGTTCGCTGGCGGATTTCGGGCCGGACCGTGCGGCACAGACCGCCGAGCCGCCCGTGGAGAACGCGAGTCCCGCCGCGGAAAAGAGCGACCGTGAGCAGCGGGAGGGGTAGATGGCCGATGTCAAGATGCCCCTTACCGCACACCTGCAGGAACTGCGCTGGCGACTGATCAAGTCGCTGATCGCGATCGCCGTCGGTTTCGCGGTCTGTTACAATTTCGCGGAACTCCTGTTCGACCTGCTCACGCGGCCACTGCTGACGCTGAACGCGGCCGGCGCCAAGGCGGACGCGGTGCATCTGATCGGAACCGGATTGGTGGAGGCTTTCTTCACCAAGCTCAAGGTGTCGGTCATCGCCGCGATCTTTCTGGCGAGCCCGGTCATCCTCTACCAGCTCTGGCAATTTGTCGCCCCCGGCTTGTACGAGAAGGAGAAGCGCTACGTCATTCCGTTCGTGTTCTTCGGGACCTTTTTCTTTCTGACCGGCGCCGGTTTTTGTTACGAGGCCGTGCTGCCGGTTGGCTACCAGTTCTTCATCCAGCAATACGCCACGATTCAGGTGGACCCGCAGATCCGCATCAGCGAGTACCTGACGTTCACGGCGCGCATGTTACTGGCGTTCGGCGTGACCTTCGAGTTGCCCGTGATCGTGTTCTTCCTGGCGCGCTTCGGCGTGGTTACGCACCGCATGATGCTGCAGTACACGCGCTACGCGATCCTCGTGATCTTCGTCGTCGCCGCGATGCTGACGCCCGGACCGGACGTTGCCTCGCAGTTGCTGATGGCGGCGCCGCTACTGATCTTGTACGGCGTCAGCATCGGCGTGGCGTACGTCTTTGCCAGAGAACGGCCGCAACGAACCGAGGCCAGGGAAGCCGCGGATTAAGGCCGTGAGCGGCAGCGGCTATCTCCGGCCGCGGACAACGGACTACAGACACCAGAGGACAGAGGTCAGACAACAGACAACAGACATCAGACAACAGACATCAGACCTCTGCCCTCCGGGGCCTGTTCCCTGTCATCCGTCGTCTGACCTTCGTCCTCCGTCGTCTGTCGTCTGTCGTCTGTCCTCAGTCCCTGGCGACTTCGCGCATCAGCCAATCGTCCGCGTCGATCGGCGGTGCGGCCACTTCGACGCAATCGACCCGAGCCCGCAGATCGCGGAGAATCTCGCGCGCAACGGCGAGAAAATCGCCGACGACGAGGACCACGATCACGGCCGTGCGGGCGTCCACGGTGCGGACGATGCCGATGCCCTCGTACGATTCGAGGAGAAACTTGATCAGGGCAATGTCGGCCGGTGCGACACGCAGGTAGATCGGGTGGATGCTGGCCGCGGGCGCGCTCATTGCGCTGGTCAGGCCGACGGTTGCAGAATGTCGAGCGAGTGGCGGATTGCCGCGGTCCCCGCGTCGATCTCGAACACGGCACGCGCCGCCGCCTGCTCCGGCGCAACCGGCCAGAGCTCGGAAAAGAGCAGGAAGTGCAGGGTCAGGCCTGCCGGTCGGCGCTCGCACGCGCCAAGGCAGGTGGAACGGACAGGGCAGGGGGCGACCAGGTCGGTTGCGGAGATGGCGGCGTCGTGCGCCACGGCTAGACGCGTCGCCTCGCCCCAGAGCCGATGGCGTGCGGGGTCGCCGTGCACGCTGTCGGGAGGCCAGTCCGTAAGGCGCGCCCGGTGCAGATCCGCGATCCGGAATCGGTGGCCGTCGCTCCCGTTGAAGGGGCTTACCGCCGGCGGTTCGTAGCCGGCGTAGCGGCCCGCGTCGGAGTGTGGCGCGACAACAGCCACTGTCTCGTCGGCTGCTCCCGCGCTCTCCACGGCGGCCGCGGCAACGGAGCCTACGGGCGGGGGTGCGGGCTTCGCAGCCGTCGCGCACGATTCCGAGAGGTGGTTCTGAAGGGGGGTCGCGGCGGAACCGGCCATCGGTTCGGGAGTCCCGGCGGATAGTTCTGCGTCCTCGATTTGCACAGCGCCAGGGGGGCGAGCGTCCGGTGCCGCCGCCACGGGTGTGGTGCCGATCGTTGCGAACGCATCGACGGCTGCGGCGGCCGGTTCTATCGGGCTGCCCGCCCACTGCCGCGGCGCTCGCCGGCGGAATCTCTCGAGCAGTGCGAGGAAGACGGGGGCGGCGTAGATGAGCAGCACGGCTGCTGCGACGATGGCGATTTCCGCGGCGGTAATGGTAGGCATGGCGAGTCGCATCTCCTCACATCGGTCCGGTGCCGGTGCGTCAGCGGACGTGCGGCCGGGCCAGGGTGCCGGTGACCGTGATGGGCGCGTCGGGTTTCGCTCCAGGGGGCCGCGGGATCAGGCCGACGAGCGTCTTTACCGCGTCCGGTGTGGCCAGACTCGACTGGATGGTGACCCGTAGATTGAGCATGCTTTCCTCGGGTGGGTCGCGGAACACGATGTTGCCCGACGCCTGCACGTCGACATCGCCGGTGGCCTGGAACTCTTGCACCTCCAATCGGCCCTCGCGCACGGTAAACTTGGCTTTGGTCTGTCGCAGGCGGAGGTCCGGAACGGGGAAGCCCGCGATCTTAGCGCCGGTGAGTGCGGCACCCTCCACGACGAGTTCACCGGTACCCTGCCCGGGATTCAGATTGGGAGCCCGGCCCTCGAAGTTCACGGCGCCGGAGACACGGCCGGCCAGTTGGCCCTCGTCCAGGATCGCGGTCAACGTCCGATAGCGGCCGAGGCTGAGGTCCTTCCATTGCAGAGTACCAGCCATGGAAGAACCGCCGATACGGACCTCGCCATTGGCGTCACCGCCGTAGAGTTCGGCGCGCAGCAGAAAGTCGTAGGGGTTTCCGCGTAACAGGGCAGCCAGGGCCGGACGCACCCATAGGCGGCTGCACTCGAGGTAGGGCGTTTGGCCGTCGACGGATGTTACGCGGACGCCGTCGATCTCGTAGCCGCTGAACCATGCGAAGCGTACGCCGGAGAAGTCGATGGCGGCGGGGCCACGCGCCCCACTGAGGGCGCGGCGGACGACCAATTCGTGCGGAAAGGTGACCAGCAGGAACAAGAGAAACAGGACGGCCGTGTAGCCGGCGTACAGCGCCGTGCGGCGTCCGCCGAGATTGCCGAGCCAGTCGAACGACAACCGCAGCGGCGGCAGCCGGAGTCGCGGTGCGCGGAGTTGCGGCAGGCGGATCACTGGTTCACCGCCTTCAGTACGGACACCGTGGCGGTCACATCGAAATTGCGAATATCGTTGTGACGCTTTTTGATCTGCAGACGGCTGAAGCGCAGGGGACGTTCGCCTTTCTCGATGCGGTACATGAGGTCCACCAGCTGGGGTAAACTGATTTGACTGAGATGAATCTCGACCAGTTGCTCCTGGAAGTCGGTGTTCGGGATGTTCTTCTCCGCCGGGTTCATCGAGGTGACATGTTCGCGACCCACCGCCTGGGTGACGGCGTTATTGAGGTAGGGGAAAAGGGAAAAATTCGGATCGCCGGGGTTGAGCGCGGTTTGGTTGGCCTCGATGCGGCGCTGCAAGTCGAGATAGGTCTGGCGCTCCTTCTGGATCTCCGCCAGATCCTTTTCCTTGAGCGTGATGCGCCGGGCGATTTGTTCGCGGCTGCCCTGCAACGGTTCCCACACGAAACTGTACAATGACACGAGGACCACACTCAGTGCGGCGGTACCGACGAGCAAGCGCTCCCGGGGTGCCAGGCGCGCATAATAGCTCAGCAACGCACGGGGATCGTATTTCATGGAGTTCCTTGCGGCGCGCCGGCGGGTGCCGTGTCCTTGTTGAGGGTGAGCACGAGCCGGAAATCGACTTTACCGTCCTGGGCGGCCTTGACCTCTTTCACCTGCACGTCCCCGAAGTAGCGGGTGTTCAACAGCTGCTGTTTGATGCTGTCCACCGCCTCGAACGAGTCGGCCCGTGCCTTGATGCGGACGGCCTCCGGGTCCATCACGTACTCGTCGGTGTCAACCTTGGTGCTGTCGGGAATGGCGGTAGCGATCGTGCGCATCACATCGATCGCGGTCGCACCGCTGACGGGCGCGAGGCCGCCGAGGATCTGCAGCCGCTTCTGCGCCGCGTCGATCTCCGCCTTGAGTTGGGTGCGCTCGTCGGCCACGCGCCGGACGTCAGGGAGCGTTTGCACGAAGACGTTCCGGATGCCTGTCTGCAGCGCGGCTAGACGGCCGGCGAGTTGCTCGTAGCTCATGTATTGGTTGGTGACGATCAAGGCCAGCAACACGGCCGCGAGCGTACCGGTGCCCCACAGGGCCCGGCGCAGTTCGTCCTGGCCGCGATGGTAGGCGAACTCTCCCTGACGGAAATTGACCCCCAGCGCGCCGCCGGGCGACACTTCGCGCAACGCCAACCCCAGCGGCGTCGCGAAGCGTTCGACCTCACCGCGCAGCGCCGGCGGGATGTTACGCAGGGGAGATTCGCCGAGGCGGTGGAGGGACACCTCCATCTCCCGCGTGAGCGCCACGCCCAACTGGTCGAAGAGGGGCCCCTCGCCAGCCAGCAAGCAAGGGAATCCCGGGTCCAGCGGCCCGGCGTTGAAGGCGAGAATCGACCAACGGATCTCGCGCAGCAGCTCCCGCAGGTGCGCCGTACTCGGCGCCGCATGCCCGTTGCCGGCAACCGCGGCTTCGATCTCGCCGTCGGCGGCAGCGACCGTGGGCGTCAGCGTGCGCAGGCCTAGGAGGTGCCGGTCGCGGAAGACGGCCACCACCGTGCGCCAGGGGTTGCCATCGATGTACACGAAGCTTTCCGGGACGCCGGCGCCGAGCAATTGCAGCACGTTGAGGGTCGCGAGCGGTGCGAGGTCGACGACCTTGGGGTCGAGGCCGGCGTCGCGGAGCAGACTGAGGTGCCGCTCCAGATCCTCGCGCAGCACGGTCGCGGCGAGTACCATTGTGCCCTCGCCGTCGCGCCGCAGCACGTGATAATCGACGATCATGTCGTCGACGCCGAACGGCACCTGCGTTTCCAGCTCGAACGGGACGGTTTGGTCCAACCGCTTGCGATCGCGAAACGGAAGAAAGAACGTCCGTAATGCCACCAGGTGGCCGGGCAACGAGGACAGGACGGTGTCGGCCCCAGCCTCATGGCGCTTGACGAAGTCGCGCAGCTGTGCGGACAGGGCGTCGGTGGACGCCAGCGGCTCGCCGTAGAAGCCGACCACCCGATAGTCGCGGAACGTCGTTTCGACGACGGCGGCCTTCAGTTCGTGCGCGTCAACTTCCAGCGCCAGGATCCGTTGCGGCATACTGGTTAATTTCCACCCATTCCCGGAAGACCTATGTGCAGCGGGTCGTCGATGCCGGGGTCCTGCTCGGACCCTTGCTCGAGCAGCGCCGCGCCCCCCTCCTTTTGCCAATCGAGTTGGGCCAAAGTCCAGCACGGCACGGTCGGCGGCGATTTAGGCGGGTTGCAGGGGACCTGTCGTCGGTACACCAGCATGGACGCCGAGCGGCTGATGCCGCCCTTACCGGTAAGCGGGTTGGGGTTCACCGTGGCGCTGGCGCGGATGAGAAAAAAGTTGCTGGTGACTCCGAGCATATTGGTCACGTAATTGTTCGCAGGGTCCCGGCCCATACCGTCAAGCAATCCTCGCAAGTCCTCGACCGTGAGTCCCTGGTCTTGGCGCTGCGAGATGATGTTGTCAACCACGCCGGCGTCGGGGATGATTGCACCCAGGACCTCCGGCGGTGCGGTATTGACGTTCACTTTCGGGGGCTGACGGAAATCGAGGGCAGTCAGCACCGACCGTGCGCGGCGCACCAGCGCCGGCGTCAGGCCCGGAATCACACTCGCATCGTCCAGGGAAGGGAAGTCCCATTGCGAGGGATTGGTGACCGGGTTGGTGCCGGGTGTGGGGGTGCCGGAGGCCTGCGCCGCCTGGCCGGGCTGACCGGCGGGGGATTGAACGAGTATCTGGAAAAGCTGATTCCAGTACTCGCCGATGGCGTCGGCGACCTGTCCGGAGCCGCCGCGTTGCTCGAGGAGGTTGCCGGCGGCGGCGGTCCAACGCTTGAACATGGGCGGATTGGTGTTGTCCGGATTCTGCGCCTGTCGCCATTCGAATGGGGTGCGCGGCCGCGTCAAGTTCAGGTTGAGCTTGCCGCCTTCGTCGATGATTTGCACTCGCAGCCGCATGTTGTCCGGCAAGATGAACTGGCTGTTCAACTGCTCGGGATCGCCCCAATCTTCGGTGTACGCGTCGAACTTGATGTTGTCGTCGTGCAGCAGGACGGCCTCGCCCAGGTTGATGCCCGAGCGCGCCAGCAGGGAGGCCTGCAGGCCATTCAAGGCGTTGCGTGCCATGTGTGCGTCGATCTGCACCGAGTACGTGAACTCGACCACAATAATGGTGAGAATGGCAACCACCATCAGGGTCACAATCAGGGCGATGCCGCGTTCGTTCTTCATCGCACGGCCACGGGGGTCGGCGGAGGGACGTAGAGGGGGAGGTCGACGATCGTACTGAAGTCGTGCACGCCTCCTTGTGTGTCGGCCAGAAACAGCGTGACCTCGACCGCGCCGGGTAAACCGATGGGCGGCTGCCCCGTTGGCACCTGCACAGTGGTGTCCCAGGAATCCGTCCATTCCCCGGTCTGCGGATTCAGGTAGCGGAAACGCAGGCCCGCGACCTGGTCGAGTACGTAGGCGGCGAAGGCCACCGGCGCCGGCGCCGTGCCGCCGGTGTCCGGATCCGTGCCGGCCGCGGCGTCTTCGTCCTCGGTCGGGACTTCGGTGAGCAGTTGCTCCTGGCGCCGGAGCGCGAACAGCGAACGCGTGTTCTGCATCGGGTCGAGAGAATAGGACACCAGGGCGCGGCCACCCCGGTTTTGCGAGACTCCGTACAGCCGCCGCACGACGACGGCGAACTGCACCGCGTCCGACGGTGTGCGGCCGGTGCCGGGGATGCCGACGAAGCCGATGTTGCGGCCGGCGGTCGGCGGTAGCGCGCCTTCCAACTCGTCCGCGATCTTCAGCACCGCCTCGCGCCCCGAAGCGTACAGGTCGGCCCGGTCTTCCGCATGGTTCTTGGCGTACAGTGCGCGCGATAGGACCCCATACACGGTCAACATGATGATCCCGAGGATGGTGGTCGCGATCATGATTTCGATCAGCGTGAAGCCGCGTCGCGCCATGTCACACTCCCGGATCGCGAACGAAGTACACCAACTCGCACGCGTTCGGTGCGCTCTCGTCCCAGATGACGCGGATGACGACCTCGCGCATCTCGTCGAGTCCCGTCGACAGGACGCGGCGCTCCCAGCGATACCCCGGATAGCCGTCGAATGTGCCCTGGTCGTCGCCGAGGTCGTGCAGGCCATTGCTGGTGACCTGGAACTGAATCTGGCTGATGAGTTCGCGCGCCAACAACGTGGCGCGCGTCAGGCTCTGATCGCGAGCGACGATCTTGATGTTGCGGGCGTGCAGCCCCAACAGGCCGACCACCGCAAACGCGATGATGGCCAAGGCCACCATCACTTCGAGCAGGGTGAAGCCGCCGCGCGGCGAGGTGTGGGTGCAGCGCATCGGCTCACTCGGCGTACTGCACCTCGCGGTAACCGGCGTCGGCGTTCAGGCGGCCGTTCATAGGGTTGAGCCAGAGGGTATAGGCCTCACGGCCGTTACCGAGGTGAATCACGGTCGGGTCGACCGAGCCGTCGGGGTAAAAGACGGTGTACACTTGCCCTTGCGCGATCTTCCCCGCCAGCGTGGGGAGGACCACGTCCATCATGGTGAGCGGGTGTTCCAACTTGGTGCCGCGCGCCAGGCTGCCGATGTCGTGCGCGAACTGTGCCAGATCGACGGAGGCGTCCGCGGCCGTGACCCAGTAGCGCTGCTGGTCGAGATCGTAGTTCAGGCGGTAGGCGCTGCCGTTGAGGACGGCCTCGCTGCGCAGGAGGCGAAAGGTCAGGGTCAGGCGGTGCGACTGCGCCTCGAGCTCGGTGCGTCCAGGATCGCGCAAGCGTGGGATGACCAGTGCAAACACCACCGTCATGATGATGAGCACCAGCGCGAGTTCGATCAGGGTAAAGCCGGCGGAACCGTGAGCCCCCTTCTGTTGTCGTCGTCCTCGCTGCGCCGGGCCGCTGTTGTCACGTCGCGCGGTTGTCGATATCGGCATTCTTACCTTCGCCGCCCTCTTGTCCGTCGGCCCCGTAGGACTTGATGAGGTAGCTCTGGCCGTCGCAGAAGTAGGCGTACGGGTTGCCCCACGGGTCCATCGGGACCTTGTCCAGGTAGCCATCCGGGTTGTAATTGCGCGCATTGGACGGCCGCGTCACCAGGGATTGCAGGCCCTGATCGGTCGTCGGATAGAAGCCGTTGTCGAGCTTGAACAGGTGCAAGGCCTCTTCGATCCCTTTGATGTCCGCCAAGGCCTTGGTGCGCCGTGCTTCATCGGTCCGCCCGATGATCTTGGGCGCGACGAGGGTGACGAGCAGGCCCAGAATGAACACCACGACCATGATCTCGATGAGCGTGAATCCCGCGTGGATGCGCAGACGTTGCATGAGCTTGTCCTCCTGAGACTGCCGATCTTTGGGCATGTAGCACCCACCCTGGGAGCGATCAACGCACGAGTTGATTCAGCTCGAAAATCGGCAACAGAATCGCTAACACAATGAACAACACGACGCCGCCGCCGATCAAGATCATCATGGGTTCGAGGATGCTGGTCAGGGCCGATACCGCCGACGAGACCTCGTTGTCGTAGGCATCGGCGGCCTTGGACAGCATTTGTTCCAGTTCGCCGCTCTTCTCGCCCACTGCAATCATGTGGATGAGCATCGCCGGGAACAGTCCGCTGCGCTTCAGCGGCGGCGCGATGCTCTGGCCCTCGCGAATGCTGGAGCGGGCATCCTCGATAGCCTTGCTGAGCACGCTGTTGTTGACCACGTTCTTGACGATGTCGAGCGACTGCAGCAGGGTGATGCCGCTGGTCAGCAGGGTCGACAAGGTGCGGGCAAAGCGCGCCAAGGCCACTTTCTTCAGCAGTTTGCCGAAGTACGGGATCGACAGCACGTAGCGGTCGTAGCGCAGGCGTCCGGCCGGCGTGCGCGTGCTCAGGCGGATCGACACGACGATGGCGACGATGGTGCCGACGACGAGCCACCAGTACTCTTGCAGGAAGCCGCTGACTGCCAGCAACACCGTGGTCATCAGCGGCAAGGCCGCCTTATTTTCGCTGAAAATCTTGGTGACCTTGGGGACGACATAGGAGAGCAGGAAGAACAGAATACTGCTGCCCACGATCGCCATTAGCGTGGGGTAGGTGAGGGCGGAACGGACCTTATCGCGCAACGCGGCGTAGTTCTCCGTGTAGTCGGCCAGGCGCAGCAACACCAGGTCCAGCGCGCCGCTGGCCTCGCCGGCGCGGACCATGTTGACGTACAGGTCGCTGAAAATGCGGGGATGCGATTTGAGGGCGTCGGCGAGCGACGTCCCTTCCGTCACCTGCTCGCGAATATGGGACAAGGTGCGCTTGATGCGCGCACTCTCGACCTGGTCGATGAGCGCCGACAGGCAGTCCACCAACGGCAGGCCGGCGCCCACCAACGTCGACAGTTGCCGGGTGAGCAACGCCAGCTCTTGCGGTTTGATTCGCTCGACGAGCCGGGCGAGATTGAATTGCGCGCGCGCTTCGGCGGCGTCGCGTACCTTCTGCCGTTGCTCTTCGGTAAGGTCGGTGGGGAAAATGCCGCCGCCGCGCAGCTTCTGGCGCGCCGCCTTCGGGGTGTCGGCGTCGATGATGCCGCTCACCGCACGCCCCTCTCGGCTGAGCCCCTTATACGCGTATACCGGCATAGTCCGCGTTACTCCGACGACCAGGGGAGCGGAAAAATTCGAGCCTTGACGCGTGCGGCGAGCCGCTCAAGGCCACGGTGCATGCACACAGTCGTCGACGGCGTTGTGCCTGCACCCGTCCCGGCTCCCACGCTCAGACGAGGTCTTCCTGCGTGACCCGTAAGACCTCTTCGAGCGTGGTCACGCCCTCGACCACCTTGTCCGCGCCGTCCTCGCGCAGGGTGTTCATGCCGCGCGCGGTGGCCGCCCGCCGGATCGTGGCGGCATCGGCGTTCTTCATGACCAGGGCGCGGATCTCGTCGTCGACCACCAGCAGCTCGTGTATGCCGGTGCGACCGCGATACCCCGTCCGTTTGCATTGTGGGCAGCCCTCGCCGGGCTTGAAGATGGTTCGCCCGATGAGGCGCTGCGGCGCAATGCCGAGTTCCTCCATCTCCTCGCGGCTCGGCTGATACGGTTCCCGACACGCGGCGCAGACGCGGCGGACGAGTCGCTGCGCCATCACCGCGATCACCGATGACGACACCAGAAACGGCTCGATGCCCATATCGAGCAGCCGCGTCATAGCGCCGAAGGAGTCGTTGGTGTGCAGGGTGGAAAACACCAGGTGGCCCGTCAGCGCGGCTTGAATGGCGATTTCCGCCGTTTCGAGGTCACGAATTTCACCGACCATGATGACGTCAGGATCCTGCCGCAGGATGGAGCGTAACCCGTTGGCGAAGGTCAACTCGATCTTTGGATTGACTTGGATCTGTCCGACGCCGTGCAGTTGGTATTCGATGGGGTCCTCGATGGTGATGATGTTCTTGTCGGTCGTGTTGATCTTGGACAGTGCGGCATACAGGGTCGTCGTCTTCCCGCTTCCCGTCGGGCCGGTCACCAGGATGATGCCGTGACTCTGCTTGATGAGGCGGCTGACCATCTCGTGTTTGGCGCCCAGGAGGCCGAGTTCTTCGAGGTGGAGGACCGTCGTCGCTTTGTCGAGCAGACGCATCACCACCCGCTCGCCGAAGGCGGTGGGGACGATGGAGACACGGATGTCGATGTCCTTGCCGGCCAGGCGGATGCGGATCCGGCCGTCCTGGGGCAGGCGCTTCTCGGCGATGTTGAGGCCGGCCATGATCTTGACGCGCGAGATGACCACCGGCTGGAAGCGCTTGGGCGGCGACAGGATGTCGTAGAGGATGCCGTCGATGCGGAAACGTACCGTCAGGGCACGCTCGAAGGGTTCGATATGGATGTCGCTGGCGCGGTCCTTTGCCGCCTGGAACAAGAGCGAGTTGACCAGACGGATGATCGGCGCCTCGTCGTCCGATTCCAGCAGATCGCGGGGCTCATCGAGGTCGGTGGCGATCAGATCGAGACGTTCGTCGTCGAGGCCGTCCATCAATTCCGACGCCGACCCCGACGCCAGGTCGTACACGCGGTTGATCGCATCGATGATGGCCGGGCCGGGCGCCACCATCACGCGGATCGGCTTGCGCAGTAACACCCGCAGATCGTCGAGCGGTCCGACATTAGTTGGGTCGGCCGTGACGACGACGACCGACTCCGCGTCCTGAGCGACCGGAAGCAACTGGCAGCGTTTCGCAAAGTTGATCGGTAAAGTGTTGATCAGCGGGAGGATGTCTCCGTCTTCGGGCAAGCGCTCGTTGAAGGGCAAACCGAAATAGTCGGCGACCGCGTGGGCCCACGTGGTGCTGTCGATGGCGCCCATTTCCTGGAGCACCTCGCCCAAACTCTTGCCGTCGCGCTGCTTTTCGCGCGCTTTGTCGAGCGTCTCCGAGGAAACGGCACCCTGTTCGAGCAACGAGGCTTCGAGCGTTCCTACCGCAAACGTCATCGGCGCAGTCAGTGGGCGCGTGCCCAGTTGTTGGTACTCAAGGCCGACGCCTCGCTGGGTTCGCGCCAGTGCAGGAACGTCGACGGCGACGAGCTGACACGCATTCCCTCCGGATAGCTCACGAACGCTTCCTGCGGCGTTTGGAAGACGTCGAGGCACAGAAAGCTGGCCGCATAGCCGTTGCTCTCGAAACGGTAGCCTTCGCCCTTGGCGAACAGATCCGCAAGCGCCGAATTGTTGGGCACGGCCAGGGCGACCAAGCCGTTACTGCCGCTGAGGCCTGCCGGTGGCGTGCCCGACTCCCAGACGCTGGCGAGGAGGACGTAGCGGTCGCTGGCCCCCACCGCCGCGCCGGCCGCCGGCGATTCCGCCATGGCAAGCGCATCCTCACCCGCGTGTGCGCCGGGCTCGTGCGGTTCCTGCGGTGGCGGCGGTACGGCGCTCCGCGGCGGTTGTCGCTGGACGTTGGGCACGCGACTTGGAGCGTCGCCGTCCTCCGCCGTCGGTTCCAGCGACGGGCGCGCCTCCCAGGAGGGGCGGTTGAGCGGTTCCCACGCTGGGGCTTTCATGCCGCGTTCTTCAAAGGGCCGCTGGATGATGCGTTCGCGTTCGCTGACGGAGACATTGCGCTGATCGCGCTCGCTGCGGATGATGTGGGGCGTCAGAAAGACCAGCAGGTTCGTCTTGCGGTTGCGATAGTTGGTGTAGCGGAAGAAGTTGCCCACCACGGGAATGTCACCGAAGAACGGCACTTTGGTCTGGCCCTTGTTCTGCACATCGAATATCAATCCGCCGATGACGACCGTCTGCTTGTCCTTGGCTACCACCGTCGTGGTGGCGGAACGAATCGTCGTCGTCGGGCCGAGCCGCGGGTCCGTGGAGATGACGTCCGAGACCTCCTCGAAGATGTCGAGTCTGATCGTGCCGCCCTCGGAGATTTGCGGAGTAATGCGCAGCGTAATGCCGACGTCGCGCCGATCGATGGACTGAAAGGTGTTGGACAGGTTGACGTCGGTGGTCGCCACGCTGGCGACAAAGGGCACGTTCTGGCCGGCAACGATTTCGGCCTCCTGATTGTCCGTTGTGAGCACCGTGGGCGCCGACAGGATATTGGCGTCGGTCGACTGTTCGAGGGCGCGCAATACGGCCTGCTGCGCCGGGATGGTGACCCCGTTCACGGTCACCGTTTGATTGCTGACGGCGGCCAGCACGAGACCGGAGAGATTGGCTGGTTGCAGGAGGCTGTTGATGTCGCCGCTCAGATTGGTGCGGGCGATACCCACGCCGTTGTTGAGGTCGGTCACACCCTGAAACTCGATGCCGAGCTCCCGGGTCTTGTCGAGCGATACTTCGGCGATGATTGCCTCGACATAGACCTGCCGGCGCCGGACGTCGAGCTTCTCGATGACGTCCTTCAATGTCTCGAAATCCTGCGGCGAAGCATCGATGATGAGCGCGTTCGTCGACGGATCCGCCGAGAGGCGTACATTGCCCTGGAATTCGCCCTGTTGCTGACCGGCGGCCGTTCCCCCCCCGCTGATACCGCCGATGCCTCCCGCCACCCCTCCGACGCCACCGTACGCGCCGCCTCTGCGACCGCCGATGCTCCCCGAGGTTCCGAAGCCCGACTGGCCGAAGCCGCCGCCGAAGGAGCCCGAGCCGCCGTAACCTCCGAGGCCACCGTAGCCGCCGCCGCCGAAGCCTCCGTACCCACCGCCGTAACGGCTGCTGCCCGACGGGCGGCTGAAGCTGCTGCCGCGCATGCCTTCGATGCCACCCATGCGGCCGCCCATGGCAAATCCGCCGAAGCCGCCGCCACCGCCTCCCCCGATCAGCGAGCTGAGGACGCCGATCATCTCGAAGGCATTGGCGTATTTCAGGTAGTACACATGGATGCGCCCGGTGCCGAGGGGGAGGGGGACGTCCAATCGCGCTATCAGGTCTTTGATCCGCCGCGTTTCCAGAGGACCGGCCATGAGAATCAGCGTGTTGGTACGCTCATCGGGAATGATTTTGAAGGAGCGCTCCGGTGTGGTACCCCCGGTGATCGCGCCGGCCGCGCCTGCGGCCGTCGTTCCCGGGGCGGCGCGTGCCGCGCCGCGGCGCAAGCGGGCGTCCGGTGCCGCCCCCGGTTGGGTCGCCGGGGCACCGGCGGTGCCGCCCCCACCCTGGTCGCTTAGCACTTGCTGCAGCAGTGCCGCAATATCCGTGGCAAATGCGTAGTGCAAGCGCACCACCTCGATTCCCTGCTCGGAGCCTTCGACGTCCAGCTGCATGAGAATCTTGGTGAGCCGGTCCGTCTGCGCCGCCGTGTCGATCACAATCAGCGTGTTGGTGGTGGCGTAGGCCGCCAGCAACCCGTCCGGCGAAATGAGCGGCTGGAGAATGCCGATCATATTGTTGGCGTCCACGTACTTCAGCGGAATCAGCCGGGTAATGTACTCGTCGGTCGCCGCCGGCGACCCGTTCGGGCTGACGGTGCGAATCGTGCTGCTTTTCGCCTCCTTGCTGGGGACGATCTTGATGATGGATCCGGCCGGGACGGTGGTGAATCCCTTCACCTGCAGAACAGACTGGAAGACCAGATACGCTTCGTCGACGGAGATCTTCGACGGCGAGATAATGGTGACCTTGCCCCGCACCTTTTCGTCGACGATGAAGTTTTTGCCCGTCAACTCGCTGATGAATTTGACGAGGACCGCCAGGTCGACATCCTGGAAATCCATCTGGATCAGGCGTTGGCTGTTCTGCGCTTCCGCGTTCCCTGCGGGCGCCGGTGCCGGTTGGGCGACGACCGCAGTCGTCGCGAACCACGAGAATCCCAGCACCATCCAGCTCAGCGCCAGAAGGCATTTCACCGATTGCCGCATGCCACCCCTCTCCGATCGCGAGACTTACCTGCCGATATTGTACTGCAGGCTGACCAGTTCCTTATTCCGTAAGACTTGGACGTTCAATTGCTGCGCGCTGCGCAACTCCTGCAGCAGGGCGAGCGCACGGGTCGGATCGTTGATCTGGGAGCCGTTGATGCTCTGAATGATGTCGCCATTGCGCAGCCCGATGTTGTCGAACAGACTGTTCTGCCGAATGGCGAAGAGGCGGAAGCCGGTGGACTGTCCCCCCTCGAAATGCGGCACGGCGCGAATCTGGGTGAACAGCTGACTCATGTTATCGAGGGCCGAGTCCACCTCGCTCCGGTCAATGTTGTATTGCGTGTCGCTGACCTGCCGGATGTGCGGATTTCCGGACGGGCTGGCCGCCGCGGCGGATGCGGCGGGCGCCTGCACCGGCGCGGGGCGCGCGATGGCCGGGCCACCAAGGGCGACGGCGAGTTCCAATACTTCGTCCCGCCCATCGCGATCGAGAATGATGCGATCCCACTCGACGGCCTTGATGGTGACGCTGCCCGCGATCTTATCGTTGACGCGGTAGAGTTCCTGCTTGTGGCTGGTCAGGTCCTCGATGATGCAGTAGGAGGGGCGCCCGTCGGCATGGACGGCAACGCCCCAGAGTTTGAGTTTGAGTTCGGTGGGTTTCGGTGGTTCCGCCGATTTCTCCGGTTCCGGCTTCACCGAGTTAAAAATGTCGCGGCTGTGGATCGCCGCGTAATAGGACGCCGGACGCCGGGGGCCGTGCTCGATCGGCGGGGGCGGTTGGCTGAGATGCACTTGCGGCAGCGGGGTCAGCCGAGCCGCAGCCGCGGTACTCACGGTGGACGCGCCCCAGTACGCGATCAACCCCAGGATGACGAGATTAACCCAAAGCAGATGTCGCGGTGAAATCTTCATGCGGGGCCGAGGTCTCTATAATCGATAATTCCAAGCGAATTCAAGCAATGGGTGCCGAGGTTGACACACCACCACCCCCTGGGTACGCTTATTGACGAACAAGGTTTCAGAAGCTTCAAGGCACGATTACCCGATCTTGGACCACGCGAAGAAGGAAGAGGTTATGGAGGAGATTGCGAGCCTGGACACTGTGGGGAGCGCCGCGGCGTCATCCACTCCCGTGCTGAGCCTGACCGAGGCGGCGGCCGAGATGGTGAAAGTCGCGCTGCAGCGCGAGGGGTTGGCCGGTCATGCCTTGCGGGTATCCGTCGTTGGCGGGGGCTGCTCCGGACTGCAGTACAGTTTGAATTTCGATGACAGCACGCATCCGGACGATGCCGTGGTCGAGCAGTATGGCGTGCGACTCGTCGTCGATGCGACCAGTGCGCCCCACCTGGCCGGCACCACAATCGATTACGTCAAGGGATTGCACGGTGCGGGTTTCAAGTTTGTCAACCCGAAGGCCGCGCGCACCTGCGGTTGCGGCTCCTCGTTTTCCACCTGAGATTGGCCCGGCTCTGCCGGATGGCCGGCTGTCTGTCCGGGGCTGACGGGGCACTGACGCCGGCGTGGGAGACAGCTACACGGCGGAAATGAAACACTATCCGGTGTTTCTGCGGGTGGCGGGTCGGACCTGCGTGGTGATCGGCGGCGGCCATGTCGCGGAACGCAAGGTCGACGTCCTGTTGCGCGCCGGAGCGCGGGTGACCGTGATCAGCCCTGCGCTGACGGCGGGCCTGGCGGCGCGCGCAGCGGCAGGCGAGATCGGGCACGCGTGCCGCGGCTATGTCAGTGGGGATCTGCGCGGCGCCAGGCTGGCGTACGCTGCGACCGACGATGAGCAGGTGCAGCAGAACGTGGTTGCCGACGCGCGCGCTCTGGGTGTATGGCTGAACGTGGTCGACCGGCCGGAACTCTGCGACTTCATCACGCCCGCCATCGTCGAACGCGGGGATCTTGTGATTGCGGCAACGACGGGCGGGGCCAGCCCGGCGCTGGCCAAGCGCATTCGCCAGGATCTCGAGGCCGACCTCGGTGCCGAGTACGCACTGGCGCTGAGGCTGTTGCGGCGGCTGCGTGCGCAGCTCACGGCGCAACGACGGTCGCCGGCGGAGCGCCAGCGCATCCTGGCTGCGCTGGCTAATTCCGCGTTGCTCGACTATTTACGGTTGCGTCAAACGCAGGCAGTGGACCGGTTGTTGGCCGACACGGCCGGCGCTGGGATTTCGCTGACCGCGTTGGGGATGGATCTGGACTGACCGATGAGCAATGTTCTCCTGGCGCACGCGCTGGCGTTCTACCTGCTGAGCACGATCACGGGCGTCGCGCACCTGATCACCGGGCAGGAGGCGATGCGCCGCTGGGCGTTCGCGTTGCTCGCTTGCGCCTTGGGCGTACATGCCGGGGCGTTGGCGGTGCGGGTGGCCATGTTGGGCTACGAGGCCGTGGCGACCTTTCAGGATCAATTGTCCTTTATCGCCTGCATTATGGTGGGCACCTACGTGCTGATGGCGGTGGTGCTGGTGCCGCGAGCCGACTTGACGGTCGTGGGGGCGCTGGTAACGCCGCTCGCCTTTCTCTTCACCCTGTCCGCATACGCCTTCAACGGTTCGACGGCGGCGCTGCCCCAGCAATTACAGAACGTCTGGCTGCCGGTGCACGTCGCGCCCGCCTTCCTCGGCTACGCGATTTTTGCGCTGGCCTTCTGTCTGAGCGCGATTTATCTGCTGCAGGAGCGACAGCTCAAGGCCAAACGCAAGAGCGATTGGTTCCGGCGTCTGCCTTCGCTGGAGACGCTCGATCAGCTCAATCATCGCTTCGTCAGCTGGGGGTTCGCGCTCTTTACGGTGGGAATCATCACTGGCACGCTGCTGGCGAAGGAGACCTGGGGGGCACTGTGGTCGTGGCAACCCGTCGAACTGGGCTCCGCGATCACCTGGGTGCTGTATGCATTGCTGATGCACGCGCGCCACACCGGCTGGCGCGGGCGTAAAGCGGCGACGTTGACGGTGGTCGGCTTCGTGGTGCTGGTGGTCTCGTTCCTGAGCGTCAACCTGCTGTTTCCTGGCAAGCACACGGGATCGTTCGAGTGATGCAACGGGAAGTCCTGATCGTTGGGGTTCACCACCGCAAAGCGCCCGTGGAGATACGCGAACGGCTGAGCTTCGCGGACGGGCGGTTGCAAGACGGACTGCGGGCGCTGCTCACGCTTGCGCCGGTGGACGAAGGCGTCATCATCTCCACGTGCAATCGGGTGGAGGTCGTCACCGCCACGATCGACGGGGACAATGCCGTCGACGCGCTGACCGATTTCCTCGCGTCCGGCGATCGAATTGCCCGCGCGCGATTGGCGGAACACTTGTCCGTCTATCGGGGGCGGGACGCCATCCGTCATCTGTTTCGCATCGCGGCCAGCCTCGATTCCATGGTCATCGGCGAGCCGCAGATCCTGGGTCAGCTGAAAGACTCGTACAGCCATGCGGCCAGCGAGGGTACCGCGGGAACCGTGCTCCACCGATGCTTTCACAAGTCATTCAGCGTCGCCAAGCGGGTGCGTAGCGAGACGGGTATCGCCGACAAGGCGGTATCGGTGAGTTCGGCCGCCGTGGAGTTGGCCGCCAAGATCTTCGAGCGCCTTGACGACAAGACGGCATTGCTTCTGGGTGCGGGCGCGATGAGCGAACTGGCGGCCCGCCACCTGCTCGCCCACGGCGTCAGCCGCCTCATGGTGGCCAACCGCACCTTCGAACGCGCGGTGGAGCTGGCACATGAGTTTCAGGGGACCCCGGTGCCGTTCGAGGAGTTTCCTCGATACCTATCGATGGCGGACATGGTCATCGGTTCCACCGCCGCCGACGACTACGTGTTGACGCGCGATCGTATGCGGGAGGTCCTGCATGCGCGGCGCTATCGGCCGATCTTTCTGATCGACATGAGTGTCCCTCGTAATTTCGATCCGGCGATCAACGAACTCGACAACGCCTACCTCTATGACATCGACGATCTGGGGGAGGTGGCCCAGATCAACCGCGAAGAGCGCGGTCGCGAGGCGGACAAGGCGGAGGCCATTGTCGACGCGGAGGTCGACTCGTTTTGGAAATGGCTAGCGACGCTGGAAGCGGTGCCGACGATCGTCGCGCTGCGCGAGAAGATGGACACGATCCGCAAGGGGGAGTTGGAGAAGACCTTGGCGACCTTGCGGCCACTGGCGCCGCGGGAACGGGAGGCGCTGGAGGCGATGACGGCGGCGATCGTCAACAAGATCTTGCACGGACCCATCACCCATTTGAAGCAGCATCATCGAGAGCACGAAGCCTTTTACGTCGCTGCCGCCCGGCAGCTCTTCGATCTGCAGGACCCCGATAGCCAGTGAAACGCGCCATTCGCATCGGCACACGCGGCAGCCGGCTGGCGCTCGCGCAGTCGCGTTGGGTCCAAAGCCGCATCCAACGCCGGCTTCCCGAATTCAGCGTGGAGCTGGTCACGATTACCACGTCCGGGGACCGCTTCGTGGAACAGCCGCTCGGCCTGATTGGGGGGAAGGGTTTATTCGTCAAGGAAATTGAAGAAGCGATGCAGTCGGGAGTCATCGATTGCGCCGTCCATTCGATGAAAGACGTGCCCGGCGAACTCGCTGTGGGGCTGGTGCTCGCGGCCATTCCGCCGCGCGAAGACGTCCGTGACCTACTGATCACGCGGGACGGCCAGCGGCTGGACCAACTTCCAGCCGGAGGGCGTGTCGGCACCAGCAGCCTGCGGCGGATGGCGCTGGTGCGTGCCGCGCGACCCGATCTGGACGTCCGGAACTTGCGCGGCAACGTCGATACGCGCCTCGGCAGGTTGGATCGGGGCGATTTCGACGCCGTCATCCTTGCCGCGGCAGGGATCAATCGACTGGGGATCAAGCGCGCTGGCGTGGCGTATTGCGATCCCGCCGACTTTATCCCGGCCGTAGGACAGGGGGCGCTGGCGATCGAGAGTCGCGCCGACGAGACGGCGGCACTGCTGGCGCCACTCGACGATGCGGTCACGCGCAGTGCGGTCACCGCCGAGCGCGCTTTCCTGACGCGTGCCGGTGGGTCGTGCCGGACGCCGCTGGCGGCGCATGCGACGGTCGCGGAGCGGCAGCTCGTGCTACGCGGCCTGATCGCCAGCCCCGATGGGCGACAGGTCGTGCGTGGCGAACGCCGGGGTGCCGTCGTGGACGGCGCGGCGCTCGGCGCCGAATTGGCGGAGGACTTGCTTGACAAAGGCGGCGCGGAAATCTTACGGGCCCTGTTGGCCGGATAAGGCACGTCCCGCGCGGCGGCTGCCACGCGATCGAGGGCGCCGGTGACCGGTCGGGTCTACTTGGTGGGGGCCGGACCGGGCGATCCCGGGCTGTTGACCCTCAAAGGCAAGCGTTGCCTGGAGCAGGCCGACGTCGTCATCTACGATTACCTGGCGAATCCGCGATTGCTGGATCACGCACCGCCCGCGGCGCAGCGGATTGAAGTCGGCAAGCACGGGGGCGGCGCGCACGTCGAACAGAGCGTGATCACCGCACTGATCATCGACCACGCGCGCGCCGGGCGCACGGTGGTCCGACTCAAAGGCGGAGACCCGTGCGTATTCGGCCGCGGCGCCGAGGAGGCGGAGGCCATCCGCGATGCCGGACTGGACTTCGAAATCGTTTCCGGGGTGTCGTCGGCCATCGCGGTGCCGGCCTATGCTGGCATCCCGTTGACGCACCGGCACTGCGCTTCCAACGTCATCTTCACCACCGGCTACGAATACCCGGCCAAGGAGGAACCGGCCGTGCGCTGGGCGGAACTGGCGCGTAGCGGCAGTACGCTTGTGGTGCTCATGGCCACGCGGCAGTTGCACGCCAGCATGGAGAAACTCATGGCCGGCGGTCTGGCGGCGGACACGCCGGTGGCAGTGGTGCGCTGGGGCACGCGCGCCGGGCAGCATACGATCACCGGTACGGTGGCGACAATTGCGGACCGTGCCGAAGCGGAACGCCTGCAGCCGCCGGCGATCGCGGTGGTCGGGGAGGTGGTGCGCCTGCGCGAGAAATTGAATTGGTTCGAACGTAAGCCGCTCTTCGGCCGTCGCATCGTTGTCACGCGTCCGCGCGCCCAGGTCGCCGAGTTCGCGGAGCGACTCGAGACATGGGGTGCCGAGGTGATTCCGTTCCCGACGATCGAGACCGTGCTGCCGGTGACGCTGGCGGGGCTGGACGATGCCATGCGGCGGGCCGGCGACTTCGACTGGGTCGTCTTTACCAGCGTGAACGGCGTGCGGGTGTTCTTCGAGCGGTTGCAGGAAATCGGAGCCGATGTGCGCGATTGGCATCGGGCGCGGCTGGCCGCGATCGGCCCGCAGACCGCCAAGGCGCTGCAGCGCTTCTGCCTACGCGTCGAGACCATCCCGGAAGAGTTCCGCGCCGAGGCGGTCGTGGACGCGCTGGTACACGCTGGTGTGGCCGGGAAGCGCATCCTGCTGCCGCGGGCGGCGGGCGCGCGCGACATCTTGCCGGTGCGCTTGCGCGAACACGGTGCGCTCGTGGAGGAAGTGGCGACGTACACGACGGCGCTGCCTGCCGTTGCGTCCGACGCGCGTGCGCTGCTCCTCGACGGCCAGGCAGACCTCGTCACCTTTACCAGCTCCAGCACGGTACGGAATTTTGCGGCTATCTTGCAGGATCAAGCCGAGCGCGTGCTGGCGCACGCGGCGGTCGGCTGTATCGGCCCGGTGACGGCGGACACGGCGCGCCAACTCGGGTTCCGGGTCGACATCCAGCCTCGGGCGTACACCATCCCCGCCTTCGTGGAGGCGATCGTGCAGTACTATACCGAGCGCTCGCACATCGCTGGGCGAGCCGACTAGCGTGTATTGAGGAGACCCTATGGAATTTCCAGAGTACCGTCCCCGGCGGCTACGCAAGAATGAGACCCTTCGCCGCATGGTGCGCGCCACGCGCCTGAGCGTCGACAATCTGATCATGCCGCTGTTTGTCGTGCCCGGTGTCCGCGTGCGGCATCCCGTGGCGAGTATGCCGGGCGTCGACCAGCTGTCGGTTGACCACCTGGTGGACGAGTGCAAGAGCATCCGCGATCTCGGCATCCCAGCAGTGATTCTGTTCGGTGTTCCGGAGCACAAGGATCCCGCCGGCTCGGGAGCGTACAACGAGAACGGCATCGTGCAGCAGGCGCTGCGCGCCCTCAAGCGGCAGGTCCCCGATTTGTTGGCGATTACCGACGTGTGCCTGTGCGAATACACCGATCATGGACACTGCGGCGTGGTGGTCGACGGCGATGTCGACAACGATGCGACACTGGACCTGCTGGTGAAAGAGGCCTTGTCGCATGCCAGGGCCGGCGCGGACATCGTGGCACCGTCCGACATGATGGACGGCCGCGTCGGAGTCATTCGCGAGGCGCTCGACGACGAGGGGTTCGACCACATTCCCATCATGGCGTATGCGGCAAAGTTCGCGTCCGGATTCTACGGCCCATTTCGCGACGCGGCGGGGTCTACCCCCCAATTCGGCGACCGCCGCTCATATCAGATGGATCCGCCAAACGCCGAGGAGGCGTTGCGGGAGGTGCGGCTCGATATCGAAGAGGGCGCCGATATCGTGATGGTCAAGCCCGCATTGCCGTACCTAGACATCCTCTGGCGAGTGAAGGAGGCCTTCGGGTATCCTCTGGCCGCGTACCATGTCAGCGGTGAGTACGCCATGATCAAAGCCGCGGCGCGAAACGGTTGGTTGGACGAGGACCGCGTGGTGATGGAGATGTTGATTGCCATCCGTCGTGCCGGCGCCGACATGATCTTGACCTATTTTGCAAAAGATGCGGCTCGCCAGCTGGCGCACGGACGGTAGCGTCATCAGGGGCACCAGCCGTGACAGCCGTAGAGACCCTCTGATATAGGGACAGCGTGGCCCGACGCCTGGGGCCGCTGGTGCAACGCTGAGTGTCGCCAGATGCCGCTCCTCGGATGGCGAAGGAGGTACTGGGTGAGTCGTGAAGACTTGATTCAGATCGAAGGCACGGTGAAAGAGGTGATGGCCGGCGGCCAGTTCCGCGTCGAATCGGACAAAGGCCAGCAATTCCTGGCAAAAATCAGCGGCCGGATGCGCCGCTTCCACATCAAGGTCATTCCCGGCGATCGCGTCACCGTTGCCGTCTCACCCTACGATCCGAGCCACGGTCTGATCGTCTATCGCAGTACGTGATCCTTCGGTGGCCGCGGCATCCGGGTGGATGCCGGCTGGCGCGATTGTGGCGCTAGGTCCGACAGTGCCAGCCCGTAGGGGAGGGGATGGGTTGGGGTGGGTCGTCCGTTCGGGCGCCGGCGGCGAGTCCGCGGTCGATGTCTTCCAGCGCTCGGCAACGGGCCACGGCGCGCAGATGTGTTTGCACGCAATCCACCAGGGCGTTACGCATGACCGGGCGCGGGAGAAAATCGACGGCTCCCTCCTTCATCGCACGCTCGCGGACGGCGAGCCGATCGTCGCATGAGAAGACGACGACCGCGATCCCTCGAGTCGTCGGTTCGTCACGCAACGCCGCCAACGTTGCCCAGCCGTCCATCTGTGGCATGAGCAGATCGAGGAGAATCAGGTCGACCGGTTTGTTCTTTGCGATTTCCATGCACTCCCAGCCGCGGAGCGCAGTCAGGCACTCGATGCCGAGCTTGCGCAGGGCATGCGTGGTGAAAATGATGTTGTCGGGTGTGTCATCGACCACCAGGACGGTGCCTTTTTCTCCGCTCGCGGTTGGCGCGCTCATACGCAGGATGGGCTTCCTTTCGTTGACATGTTGAGCGGTCGCCCGCAAATGCCGTTCCAACCGCAATTCGTCCATATCCTGTCAGGACAACGAGCTTGCAGTGGTTCGCTGGTTGCCAATCCGTCAGGTTGTTGGCGCTGTCACGGATTTCCGTGGCCCTTGCCGACCGCAGGTTTCGTTCGGGCAGGCCCTTGCGCGCCGCACCGGTCGCTCTCGTCAATGCCGCGGCTCGTCGCCCTTTTGTCTCCAGTGCTCGTACTTGCGCTGGAACTGCTCTCGCTCTTGCGGCGGGAGTTGCTGAAAACGCTGGTAATTCTGCTGGATACGGGAGCGCTCTTCGGGCGACATGCCACGCCAGCGCTCGTATCGCCGCTCGATTTCACGCTGCCGGTCCGCCGGAAGGTGTTGGTGCTGCCAGTAGTTCTGCAGTGTCCGATAGCGCTGCTGGGGGCTCAAGTCGCGCCAGCGTTCGGCGATCGTCATGCGTGCGCCCGCGGGGCGCGCGACGGCGCACAGGGCGATCAGAAGCAATACTTCGCCGACCGTGCGACGCGCCATCCCACGCCCGCCTTATCCCTGCTGCGGCGCTTGGTCGTCATCCAACGGTTCCGACTCGACCGTGTCGAAATTCTCCAATGCGTCGAGCCGTTGGATGAGCTGGTAGTTCTCGAAGAGCTCGGGTTCGCGGACGACGGCCACGGGAGGCGACTTGACGCCCAGGGGAATGAGAACGGCACTGGGACCGCCGGCAACGGAAACGAGTAACAGGATCAGACCAACCATCGCCGCCGCGCCGGCCACGAGAATAGGCCGGAACCGGGGGAGCCACGGCCGCACGGTTGGACGCTCCTCCGCGGCCAGGGCGGACAGCAGGCGGCGCCGCAACGAGTTGGTGTCGAGTACCTCCACCGCGAGCAGTCGTGGCAACGCCCGTCGCTGCCAGTCCAGTGCCGCACGTAAGCGCGCCGCTTCCGCCGAACACCCGTGGCAACGGCTGAGGTGATCGCGCACGCGGCGTGCGCGCGATTCCGGCAACGCACCGTCGAGCCATGCCGTCACGTTTCCGCGCGTGAGCCAACAGCGAATCATGCCTTCCCCTCCTCGTGGAGTCGGCCCCGCAAGGTGACGGTTGCCCGATGGATGAGGCTCTTGACCGCCGACACGGAACACGACAGGCTCAGCGCGACTTCCTCGTACGAGAGCCCATTTGCGCGTGCGAGCAGCAAAGCGGCGCGCTGTTGCGGAGGCAATTGTGCAACCGCGGCCCGCAGCTTTTCTACCGCTTCACGATCCAACGCCGCATCCTCGCTGCTCGGAGTCGATGGCTCTGCAGAGGACGGCGGATCGTCGCCGTATTCGCGGTTGGCGTGGTCTAGGGACTGCACCCGCGCCCGGTGCTCGGGCCGTCGCAACTCGCTCAAGCAGGCGTTGGTGACCATCCGGAACAACCAGGTCGTGAACCGGGCACGCGGGGTATAACGCGCCCGTGTGCGATAGAGCTGGAGAAACACGTCTTGTGCCAGTTCCTCGGCACGCGCGCGGTTGGCGACAAATTGCATGGCAAACCCGATGACGCCGGAGATATGCTTTTCGAATAGCTCCTGAAACGCCCCTTGATCTCCTCGCTGCACCGATAACATCAGTTGTACATCCGGATCCCCCAGCACATCCGGAGGGATACCCGCATCTTCTAACGCGACAGTACGCTCCAAGTTGCGCCGGGAGCGCATACCGAGACGGCGAATCATGGCGGATCGATTCCCCGCTGATGCCCTGTGCGGCGCCAACGGTCGGCGAAGAGCGCCGTCGGCCGCTGCTGCGTGGGGGAGGCGTACCACGGGGGCAATGTCAGTGTGGTGCTCGACGAAGCGGTGCGACACATCGGATCGTTACCGGAGCGTGCGTTGGAGAGAATGTTCCTCCGGCTGACCTTGCATGGAGACACGACAATCGGTCCGGCCGTCGTGCGTGGTTTCCCGTGCAGACGGCCTGTTGGCCGGGCGCGATCACGCTCGGCGAGACCGGGCTTGCTTGGGCCGTGCCGTGCGCACCGCTCGCCGGGCCGTCGCCGATGGCTGAGCGCGCGGAGCTTCGCGAGCGGCGATCCGCCGCAGCAGCTGATATTTCACCTTGCTGGCAAGCTGGCCGAAGAGCATGTTGAGCCGGTCCTGATCGTGGCGTCGCAGGGCCTCCTCGATGCGCTGCCGATGGTCGTCGAGATAGGTGATTTGATACTCGCGCTTCTGCAGCCGCACCCGCTCCGGTACTTTGGCGCGGGTTTGAATGACATGCGCGATTTCATGCAGGATCGTCGAATCGAGGCGTCCCACCAGTGTCCTCTCAGCTTATTCTCTGTGCGCGGCCGCTGCCGGCGTGGACTCTCTAGCATGTTTTGCGGCAAGCCACAAAAGGGCCGTGAATACACCGGCCCATAGCAACGAAACAGCTTATTTATCGGGTGGTTTGCTCGGCGGGTGAGCTGCGGCGAAGAGGGCTGTCAGAGCCCCCGCAAGCGCCGTTCCTGGGCTTCCTGGTCGGACTTGCACTCGATGCACAGCGTGGTCACCGGGCGTGCCCTGAGCCGGTCCAAGGCGATCTGTCCGCCACAGGTCTCGCACAGGCCATAGGTGCCGTTGTTGATCCGCGCCAGGGCCTCGTCGATCTTGCCGATCAGCTTGCGCTCGCGATCGCGGATCCGCAACATGGCGTTGCGGTTGGACTCCAGCGATGCCCGGTCCGTCGGATCGGGGAAGTTCTCCTTGGTGTCCGTCATCCCCCCAACTGTGCGCAGCGCTTCCTCCAACAACTCATGGCGCCGCTCCGTCAAGAGCTTGTAAAACGGCTTCAGTTGCCGCTGGTTCACCGCTGTGCCTCCGAATGTGAAGGTCTCCTACCATCGCGATTGTTGCGTGTAAAGTGGTAGGCGCACGGTTGGTGTCGGGCGTCGTTTACTCGATGCTATACGTGACCTGCAACGTTGCGGAGACGGCGACGGTACCGGGCTCGATCGGCGTCGGCGCCCGCGCTTCCATCGCGGCGACGCCGCGGTCGAAGTACCGTGGCTGCACCGCCGGTCCCGTCACTGTCGTGGCCGAAGCCACCTCCTTGAGGCGCACCCCAAGCGCCTTGGCGACGCTGTCCGCCTGCGCGTGCGCCTCCGCGCCGGCCTTCTCGAGTGCGGCGCGCAATTGGGCGTTGTGGTTCGCAAGCGTGAACTGTATGCCGCTGATACGATTGGCGCCGGCGTCATTGGCGGCGTCGATGAGGGCGCCGACACCATCGACCTTGTGCGTCTCCACCTGGACGTCATTGCGAGCCACGTATCCTGTGATGCGCGGCTCGGTGACTTCTCCCGGCTTTGACGGCTGATAGCGCGGTTCGAGCGAATACCGGCTGGTGGTGACCTTGTCGTCCTTCCCGATCAGGCCCTTGATCGCGCTCGCGACGGCGGCACTGCGTTTGGCGTTTTCGCTGCCGGCGGCGGCGGCCTTCGGTGCCGCGGTCTCCACCGCAATGGTGAGGATGGCAAGGTCCGGTGCCGCCGTCACCTCACCTTGCCCGGTGACCGAGATGGTGCGGGGTGCAGGGACCTTCTCGTCTGCGCGGGCCGCCGACAGCGGCAGGGCGGCCAACAGGCACGCGGCGACGAATGACCAATGTAGAACAATTGCACGCATGACGACTCCTCTCCTGCGCTGGCGCTCTGGGTATCGGGTCTCGGTCGCATGGCGGCCACGGCGCGGCATGACAGCATCCCGGTTCCGCTCAAGCCGCGCGTGCCGCGCGGGCGCCGTGCACCTCGATTAGCGTGATCTCGCGCGGCGTATTCAAACGGATGCGCTGCCCGGTCACGCCGAGCCCGCAATTGACGTAGAGATAACTGCCATCGCGCTCGTAAAGCCCCCGATCGAAGGGCGTAATGAACTCGGCGAGATTGCGCACGCGGCCGTTGAACCACGGCACCCCAATCTGGCCTCCGTGGGTGTGGCCAGCCAGCGTCAGGGCGACACCCCGTGCGGCGGCGTGCGGGAAGACATCCGGCCGATGCGAGAGGAGCAGCACCGGCTCATGCGCCGGCCCCGACAGCGCCAGGTCGAGGTACGGAACGCGTACCACGCCGCGCGCCCAGTCGCGTCCATGGTCGTCGAGCCCGAGAATGTGCAAGCGGGTTCCGCCGACGTCGACCGTGGTGTGCTGATCCCGCAGGACGGTGAAGGTCGTCAGGCGTCGCAGTGCGGCCGCGACACGGTCGGCGCCGGCATAGTGATCGTGGTTGCCGAGGATCGCAAACACGCCATGGGTGGCGCGCAATCCGCCAAGCGCCGGAAAGAACGCCTCCAAGTCCGCGGCCGGCGAGTCCGCGATGTCGCCGGTAATGCAAATCAGATCCGGAGCGAGCGCGTTGACGCGCGCGACGAACCGCTCGAGCTGGGCGCGGTCGATGTTCTGGCCGATGTGAATGTCGCTGATCTGGGCGATGCGCAGGCCGTTCCACGTGGGCGGGCAGTGGCGCAAAGGAAGCACGAGGTGGCGGACACGCAGACGTCGTTGGCCGACCGTGTACCCGTACGCGAAGGCGATCGCAACGGCGGCCATGCCGGCATTGCCGATCCAGGCAAACGCGGTGTCGAGGTCTGGGCCGATCCGGAGGTGGGCGTGCTGGCGCGTGCGCGCCTCAACCGTGATCGCACCGATAATCGCCTTGGCACCGACCCACATCAGGTCCGTGCCGAGCAGGACGAGAACGCAGAAGACGCACGTGAACGACAGGGCATAATACAACCGTGGCATGCTTCCCACAGGGTTGTGGTTGCAACGTTGCTGGTGCGCGCGTTGCGCCAGGTAGCGGTTGAGCACGAAGATGCCCACGGGCGCCGTCAGGTGCACGAGCAACGGTAGCGCCCGCACGCCGCGGAACACGTGCGCAAGGACAATCCATTCCGAGACGCTCACCGCGCACAGCAGCAAGCGAAAAAAATTGCTGAAGAACACCTGCGCCAGAGTTGCCTGCAAGCGACGGAATATCGAGGTGTCGTCTCTCGGCATGTGCATCCTGGAGCCTAGCGGAAGTGGTGCGGCTTGGCCAGCCGCGGAAAGCAAGCCGCAGCCGGTATCCACGAGACCTACGGCACCTGCTTGGCCGGGGACGATCGGTACAGTAGACTCGCGATCATGGCGCGGCGCAGATCGTTCGGGATGCCGGCGGTAAACGCCGTGCTCGTACTGCTGGCGTGTCTGGCGTGGTCCACCGATAGAGGTGCGGCGATGGCATTGATACTGACGAGCTCGGCATTCACCGCCGGGGGGGAGATCCCAAGACAGCATACCTGCGAGGGCGCCGACCGTTCTCCGGCACTCAGGTGGACCGGCGCGCCGGCCGGCACCAAGCGCTTCGCCCTGATCGCCGACGATCCGGACGCCCCGGTGGGAACCTGGGTGCACTGGGTCGTCTACGACCTCCCCGCGGAGACCGCTGAGTTGGCCGAGGGGTTGCCGGCGAGCGACACCCTGCCGGGTGGCGGTATGCAAGGGAGAAACGATTTCCGCAAGACCGGTTACGGCGGCCCCTGTCCGCCGCCCGGTAAGCCGCATCGTTATGTGTTCAAACTCTACGCCCTGGATGCGGCGACCGGCCTAAAGCCGCATGCCACCAAAGCCGATGTCCTCGCCGCCATCGAAGGCCACGTCCTGGCGCAGGCGGAGTTGATGGGAACGTATCGGCGCTGACAGGCGGCGGTCGGTTGGTGTATGGCGGATGACCCGCGGCGCCGCGGGAGACCGTGGCAAACCATATGCGATCCGTCGGTCGCGGCCTACCGCTTGGCCGCGGCCGCTTCGGTTGCGGCCTTGAACTCCAGCACGGATTGCTTCAGGGCCTGGCCTTCGAGCAGCGAACGCAGCGCTCTGGGCAGCCAGAATCCCAACGACACCGCTTGCCGGCAGGTAGCGCGACTGACGGCAGGACCGAGTTTCTCGAATCGATAACTGCCTTCGATGGCCTCGATGTCCCCGGCGACCGACGTCCAGGTGAGGAGTTTCGGCTTCTCGTAGCGATACTCCAACACGTATCGGACGGTCTTCAATTTCATGTCGAGAAAGAATTCGACTTCCTTGCCCAGACCGTTGGCATAGCGTTCGAGGACGGCGATCCGTTTGACGGACGAAGACCAGCCGGGGTAGCGCTCAAAATCGGTGACGGTGGCGAAACACTGGTTCAGGGAGGCCTGGACCTCGGTGGAGTATTCCTGTTCTTGCGCCGCCATGGCGCCGGGATTATCCGCCAGCGCACCGAGGAAAGTAAAGACGTGGCGGCGGCACGCTTCCTTGTCGCCGGCGCGGCCAGGTGATATCGAACGTTTGCATCGCTGCGTTCACTCGTGGAAGGTCCCCATGCTACCGACTCCGTTGCATACCCGAAAAATCACACTGCGCTTCGTCTGGGGCGCCCCCGGTTTTCTGATCGTCGACGGGCGGCTCATGGATCTGCGCAAGCGCGGTATCATGCCGATTGCGGGCAAGCTGCGGGGGCCGGGGATCATCCACGACATGGCCGTGCGCATGGAGTTGACGTACCCGAGTCTGGAGATCCGCGGCATCCAGCCAACCATGTCGGCGTTCCCCTTTGTCGCCAGCCGTGCCACTCGCGGTGAAGGGTGCCCGGATCGCTTGCCGGAGGTGCAGCGGCTGGTGGGGGCTTCGTTGCGCGACGGTTGGGGAACGGCGGTGATGAACCTGCTCGGCGGCCCGCGCGGGTGCTTTCACATTTTCACGCTCCTGCGGTTGCTGGGTCCAACCGCCGAGGCCGCGGTCGATCGGGAACAGGGACGGCGCCCGAATCATGGCGGTGCGGTTGCCGGGAGCCCAATGTTTGCGCGCAGCGTCATCATGGACGGCATGAAGGGCGACGCATTGCAGATCTGGCTGCGCGGCGTGCTGTCGGATCTTTACTATCGACCGGATGCCAATGCCTTGCCGCTTGAGGAGGAGATGGAGGAATCCTTCGAGGCTACGGCGGAACTCGAGACCGAAATGCCGAGCATGGTCATCCGGGCCGCCAACGGACGTACCCGGCGGTCCGGGGCTGATTTCGACTCGCTCGAAGCCTGGGAGGCCGTGCCGCAGGTTGGCAATTTGGCCGGACTGGTGGTCATCAAAGGGTACACCGCCGAAGTCCGGAAACTGTTCGCGGGCACCGCGGGCCTGGAACCGATGCAGCACCTGCTCTTCATGCTTGCGCCGACGCTGCAGCAATGTATGCCGAGCATGGCGGAGGAACTGGATTTGCGCCCGCGGAAAGCTGAGGGTCCCCACCCGGCGACCGATACGTGTCATATGTTTCGCGCCAAAGGGCCATTGATGGAGTCACCGCCGGCCACGGGACAATCGTACTCGTAGCCGGCGGTGACGATGCGGAGTGGGCGGATGCCTTCCGGCGCGTGAAGCGATGCCCGTCGCCAAACAGGATTTCTGTCGTGTCCTCGGCCGCTTTGCCGCCGGGGTTACCGTGGTGACCACCGTGGACGACGATGGCCGACCGTACGGTCTGACCGCGACCGCGTTCACGTCGGTTTCCCTGGAGCCGCCGCTCGTCCTGGTGTGCGTGGACCAAGGGTCGGACAGCCATCCCCACTTCCATGCCTCGGGGGTCTTCGCGGTCAACTTCCTGGGGGACGAACACGAGCACTTGTCGCGTATCTTCGCGGTGTCCGGCGGGGATAAGTTCACGGAGATTGCGTTCCGCCGCGGTGTGACTGGCGCACCGGTGCTTGCCGATGCTCTCGGTTTTCTGGAATGCCGGATCGTGGAGATCGTCGCGGCCGGGGATCATACGATCTTCCTCGGCCAGGTCGAATCGGCGGATGCACGCGACGGTGCCCCGCTGCTGTATTATTGCGGTACGTATCGGCGCCTAGAGAGATGATCGGATTGGACAGTAGATTTTCGACCGTGACCGGCGGGCGACGCCCGCTCCTGGCGAGCGCGTGCCGATGACGCGCCCGGTCGCAGCGCTGGTCATGGCGGCGGGACTCGGGACCCGCATGAACTCCAGCCGCGCGAAGGTGTTGCATCGCCTCGGCGGGCGGCCGCTGATCGCCTATCCCTTGACGGCGCTGCGCGCCGCCGGCGTCGATCCGATCGTGGTCGTCATCGGGCACCAGGCCGAAGCGGTGCGCGCCGCCTGCGCGCCCTTCGGCGTGCGCTTCGCCGTGCAGACGGAACAGCGCGGTACCGGCGATGCCGCACGCGCCGCGCGCACCGTGTTGAGCGACTTCGACGGCGACCTGCTGCTGGTGTACGGCGACCTGCCGTTTCTTCGCCCGGAAACGTTCCGGCGCCTGATCGCGGCGCAGCAGGAAACGCAGGCCGTGGTGTCGCTGCTCACCGAGACGGCGACCGATCCGCGTGGTTTCGGGCGGATCGTGCGCGACGCGGATGGCCGGGTGCAGGCGATCGTAGAGGAGCGCGACGCGACCCTGGAGCAGCGGATGATTCGCGAGATCAATGTCGGCGTCTACTGCGCCGACGCGAAATTCCTCTTCGCCGCCGTGGAACGGCTACAGCCCACCAACGCCCAGGGCGAGCTCTATCTCACGGACATCGTCGGCATTGCCCAGGCCGAGGGGCGGCGCATCGCCGCGGCCGAGGCGACGGCGGGGGAGGGTGCGCAGGTGAGTTCGCGTGCCGATCTCGCGGCGCGGGAAAAGGATCTGCGCGAGGCGATCAACGCTCGATGGATGGCGGCCGGCGTGACCATGGAAGATCCGGCGACCGCATACATCGGTCCCGACGTGGTCATCGGCCGCGATACGGTGATCGGTCCAAACGTGACGCTGCGCGGGCGCACGCGGATCGGTGCGGACTGCCGGCTCGATGGCAGTAGCTGCATCGCCGACTGCAGCATTGCCGATCGTGTGCACATCAAGTTCGGCGTGGTGATGACCGAGACGACGGTGGCGCACGACGTCGAAGTCGGTCCGTTCGCGCATTTGCGACCGGGAACGTCGCTGGGCTCGCGGGTGCACGTCGGCGATTTCGTCGAGACGAAGAATGTCGCCGTCGGCTCGGGCACCAAGGCGATGCACCTGGCCTATCTCGGCGATACCGCGATCGGCGAAGAGACGAACATCGGCGCCGGCACCATCACCTGCAACTACGACGGCTTTCGTAAGCACCGCACGATCATCGGCAGCCGGGTGCAGATCGGCAGCGACTCGCAATTGGTCGCCCCGGTGCGCATCGGCGACGATGCCTACATCGCTTCCGGTACAACCGTGATGCGCGACGTGCCGGCGGGAGCGCTCGTGCTGAACTCGAAGAAACAGGTGCACCGCGAAGGCTGGGTGGCCGTGCGGCGCGCCCGCGAGGCGGCGGCCGCGCCGGCGCCGGAGGCACTCCCCGGACATGCGAACGCGCGGCCGGCGAAGGCGCCTGCATTATCGAAGCGGCGCGGCGTCGAGAAGGCGCGTGCCCGCAAACGACGATCGCCGAGCGGCGGACGGAAGCCGCGGGGTCGGTTCCCGAAACGGTAACCGGACCGTACGCGCCTGCTGGCTCATCCTGGATGCGCTTCTCGCGGGTGCCGCAGCACCTGGCTGCACGATGTACCCGGCGATCTGCCGGTGGGACTGCGGTGCCGCGGCGCCGCCGCGTAAGCGTTAACTTTGCCTTGCGGTGTGCTGACGCTATGCAGAAGATGCTCCGTTCGATGTCAAACGGCCTCGGTTTGCTTGCCGTTCCGCGTGCGGCTGAGGCCCGCCTTGCTGGATGAGCTTGGCCACCAGAGCGGTCCAGCCGGTTTGATGACTGGCGCCGAGGCCGGACCCGTTGTCCCCGTGAAAGTATTCGTAGAAGAGTATGAGGTCACGCCAGTGCGGGTCCGTCTGAAACTTTGCCGTGCCTCCGTACACCGGCCTACGGCCGTTGTCGTCGCGAAGGAAGATCCGCGCCAGGCGCCGGGAGATTTCCGCCGCGACCTGCCAGAGAGTCAGCCGCTGTCCCGAGCCGGTGGGGCACTCCACCGTGAACTCGGGCCCCAGATAGTGGTGGAACTTCTGAAGGGCCTCGATGAGCAGGAAGTTGACGGGAAACCAGACCGGGCCGCGCCAGTTGGAGTTGCCGCCGAAGAGGTCGGTCGTCGATTCCGCGGGTTCGTAATCCACCCGGTGCGGGGTGCCGTTGAGGGTAAGCACGTACGGCTGCTCGCGGTGGGCTCGCGAGAGCGCTCGAACACCGTAGGGGGAGAGGAATTCGCCCTCGTCGAGCATGTACCGTAGGAGCTGGCGCAAGCGATGCCGATTGGCGAGGGCGAGCAGGCGCCGCACGCGCAGACCGGGTGTGGTCTGGGTTTCGACGTGGTCGCTCAAGTCGGGCCGGTTCTCGATGAACCACTGCATGCGCCGCTTGAATCCCGGCAGCTTGTCCACCATGTCCGACTCGAGGGTCTCCACCGCAAGCAGCGGGATCAGCCCGACCAGCGAGCGCACCTTCAACGGGAAATGCGTGCCGTCCGGCAGATGCAGGACGTCGTAGTAGAATCCGTCTTCGGGGTTCCACAGCTCGATGCCCTCGTCTCCGAGGTTGTTCATGGCACGGCAAATGTACACGAAGTGTTCGAAGAACTTGCTGGCAACGTCCTCGTAGGCGGCGTTGTCGCGCGCCAGCTCGAGAGCGATGGCCAGCATGTTCAGGCAGTACATGCCCATCCAACTTGTCGCATCGGATTGCTCGATGTGCCCGCCGGTCGGCAGCGGAGCGCTGCGATCGAACACCCCGATATTGTCCAACCCGAGGAAGCCGCCTTGAAACACGTTACGCCCCTCGGCGTCCTTGCGATTCACCCACCAGGTGAAGTTCAGCAAGAGCTTGTGGAACACGCGTTCGAGAAAGCGGCGGTCCCCTATGCCGCGCCGCTTCTTCTCGATCTTATAGACCCGCCACGCCGCCCAGGCGTGCACGGGCGGATTGACGTCGCCGAACGCCCATTCGTAGGCCGGCAGCTGCCCGTTCGGGTGCATGTACCACTCGCGCAGGAGCAAGACCAGCTGCGCCTTGGCGAAGTCCGGGTCGACCAGCGCGAGCGGAATGCAATGGAACGCCAGATCCCATGCCGCGTACCAAGGATACTCCCACTTGTCGGGCATGGAGATGACGTCGGCGTTGTGGAGATGGCCCCACTCGTGGTTGCGCCCCCACCGGCGTTCCCGGGGCGGGTCCGGCGTGGCCATGTCGCCGCGGAGCCATCGGCTCACGTGGTAATGATAGAATTGCTTGCTCCACAGCAGGCCGGCCAGTGCCTGGCGCATGACCGTGGCGGTGTCGGCGGACACGCCCGCGGGGATCACGGTGGCATAGAACCCATCGGCCTCACGCCGGCGTGCATCGACGATGACGTCGAACTCGGGAGCGGCGACGAGTCCCCCGGGGTCGTGCGGTTCGGCATCGGTCAACCGTAAGCGGAGGGTAACGGCGCCGCCCGGGGCGAGGGTGCGCACATAGTGCGCGGCCGCCTTGGTCCCCACCTGTGCCGGGTTTACGGTACCGGTGTCGCCGTGCACGATGTAGTCGTTAATGGCGTCCTTCACCCAGGGCGTGTCGTTCTCGACGCCGAAGAGCCGCTGATAGTTGGTGTCGTTGTGGGTGAACAAGAGTTCGGGTGCGCCGGCGCATATCACCCAGCGGCGGTCGTAGTACTGGTGGCTGAGTTCGATCGCTTGGACGCCGTCAACCCCGTGCCGGCGGCGGAGATGCGGCCGCCGGACATCGAGGCCCCACGACCATGTGTTCCGGAACCACACGGTGGGCAACACGTGCAGCGGTGCGGCTTCCGCCCCGCGATTGATGACGTGGATGCGAATGAGTATGTCCTCGGGGGCGGCCTTGGCATATTCGACGATCACGTCGAAGTAGCGATCGTCATCGAACACGCCCGTATCGAGCAGCTCGAACTCGCGCGCGTGACGGTCGCGCCGCCGGTTCTCCTCCACCAGGCGCTCGTAGGGAAACGCCGCCTGGGGGTACTTGTAGAGGAATTTCATGTAGGAATGCGTCGGTGTGGAATCGAGGTAGAAGTAGTACTCTTTCACATCCTCGCCGTGGTTGCCCTCGGGGCCGGTCAAGCCGAACAGGCGCTCCTTGAGGATGGGATCGCGCTCGTTCCACAGCGCCAGCGCGAGGCAGATGAACTGATGCCGGTCGCAGATGCCGCCGAGACCATCCTCGCCCCAGCGGTAGGCGCGCGAGCGCGCGTGGTCGTGGGGAAAGAACTCCCACGCGTCGCCGCCGGCGCTGTAATCTTCGCGGACGGTCCCCCAGGCGCGCTCGCTGAGGTAAGGCCCCCAGCGTTTCCAATTGCGCGCGTGCAGCCGATCTTCATCGAGGCGTTGTGCCTCGGCGTTCTCGCGCGGTCGCAGCGCGGCACCGCTCTCCCGCGCCGGGTCTTTCTGCGTCGGCAGTGGCGTAGCCATCACGCTCATTGTGATGCCGCGCTTCGCCGTGCGTTTCAATCCCCGGGCGATCTTCCGTGCTGGTGTCTCATTGGCCCAACGTGGCGTGCGAACGATAGAAAATGGAATGCGTGATGCGGCTGCTTCACCGCAGCCTGTCGGGTTCGGCGAGACCGTTGCCGAGGCGCTCGTCTCGGGCCCTGTTCGTGACTGGTGGTGCGGATTGGAGTATCCCTGAGGTTAGCGCGCCGTTCGGCACTGGCGATTTCCGGAGGGACGATGGCGAAGTCAGCAAGAGTAGGAGCGAAAACCTTCGCGCTGCATTGGGGCAGCGGAATCGTCGAGGAAGAGGCACAGATCGTCACGGCATTTCATTGCCCGACCATTCAGTTGCTGCGCTTCACCACGGGCGACGCGGCCGGTACCTACGAGATCCGCTTTTGTCACTACGACCACCACGGTCGCTTCCAACGTTCGCCGCTCATCATTGACGAGAAGGACGTGCCAGCGCTCAAGAAGGCGCTGGCCACGACGCCGAAGCTGCGCCGAATTCTGGCGGGCTCGATGGGATAATCCGGGCGCGTCGGCGCCGGGTATGGGTGGTGAACGAGCGCCACCGTGACGGCGCCCTGGCGTGGTTGCGCCGCCGAGCTTCCCGCGCTGGACTGAGAACGGGCCCGTTGCGTTGCCTGCCGCGGAACATCGACAAGCCCGGTTCCGCCATCTAAGATCGGAGGCGCGGTAAGCGAAGCGATGCGTTCGAGAAGCGAGATTACCCACGGCCGCGCCAAACGTGTGCTGAAAGTCGGGGAACTCGCGACCTCGGTAGGGTCCAGTTACGTCTGGCAGGCGCTGCGCTGGCCGTTTCGCTCGGCCGACGAGCGCGCCAAGGCGATGCTCGATACCCATATCAAGAACGCTATGCGGATCGTCGATCGCTCGAAGGAACTGCGCGGTGCGTTCATGAAGCTGGTGCAGATCCTGTCGATGCGGGACGACATCCTCCCGACCGAGGCGCTGCAGGTGTTGTCGGTGGTGCAGTCCTCGGTGCCGCCAATGGACTATCGCCTGATCCGCAAGCAAATCGTGCGGGAGTTGGGGAAGCCACCGGAGAAGTTGTTCGCCGCGTTCGCCGAGGAGGCATTTGCCGCCGCGTCGCTGGGGCAGGTCCACAAGGCCCGTTTGCCCAGCGGGGAGGAGGTCGTCGTCAAGGTGCAGTATCCCGGCGTCGAGGAAACGGTGAGCGAGGATCTGCGGAATGTCAAAGCCTTGCTGCAAACCCTCACCCTCATCGGCCGCGATGTCATGCGCCAGAAGATCGACGAGTCGGACGTGTATCGCGAACTCGAGGCGCGCTTGAGCGAGGAGCTCGATTACGTCAACGAGGCCAAGAACATCGTCCGCTTCCAGCGCATGTTTCGCGACGATCCGGAAGTGCTCATTCCCGAGGTGTATCCCGAATTTTCGTCGCGGCGGGTGCTGACGATGAGCTTGCTGGTGGGGTATCCCTTCAATGAAATCCTCAACCCGGGTGTCGATCAGTCACTCAAGGACTGGGTGGCGATCAAGTATTTCCGCGTGCTCTGGCGGCAGGTGTTCGAATTCGGTGTCCTGCACACGGACCCGCATCCCGGTAATTACCTGGTCACCTACCATCCGAAGCTTGCCATTCTCGATTTCGGCTCGATCCGCATTTTTCCCGACCCGATTCGCAGGGCGTATCACCAGTTGGCCAAGGCGATCTTGGCCGGAGACAACGCGAAGATGGCGGATGCGTTTGTCGCCCTGGGGTTCCTCGACCGTGACGCCGACGCGCAGCCATTCATCCGCATAATGCGGCTGATGTTCGCGCCGGTTCTGGAAGACAAGGTGTTCAATCCTCGCGAGTTCAAGACGGTGGAAACCGCGATGGAAATGGCCAGCATCGGTCTGGAAAACCGCTTGTTCAAGGCCCCCGGCCATCGCGTCTTCCTCGCCCGCGCACTGGTGGGCTTGGATGCCTACGTGAAGCAGTTCGGCACCGTCACCAACTGGCATCGCGAATTCAAGCGCGCCGTCGATCGGGTACCTGAGAAAGGGAGGGCTTGAGGGTGTGGGGGCCTGCGGGCGTGTTGTTCTTTCGCTCCCAAGCTCCCAAGCCCTCTTTCATCCCCCGACCAGACACCGGGTGAGCCCGTCCTGGTTGCCGGCGGTCACCGCTTTGAACTTTTCCCAGAAGAGCTCGTCGATTCGGCGCAGCGTCTTGTTGGTGTCCTTCTTGAGGAAACGCTTCACGTGGCCCGGACCGCCGTTGTAAACGGCGTAACTGGCGCGGGCGAGAAAATCGGGGACCCCGGACGGCTCGCGGCCGATGGCGTAATCCGTGAGGTAGTGCAGGAGAATTTCGCCACCGGCACGCGCGTTGTAACGGATGTCCCAACGCAAGCCACGCACCTCGTAAAATCCCCGCCACACATGCTCGTTGACTTGCATAATTCCAATCGAACCGACGGTGGATTTCAGGTAGGTGATTTTCCCGCCGGCGCGCACGAACTGCCGCCAGCAGGTTTCCTGCCACGCCGTCGCCAACACGAGCCGGCGGTACAGGTCGCGATACCGCGCATCCAGCTCGTTGGCTGCCAGCGACTGCCGCGTCGCTTCCTCGAGCACCTCGCGGATCGCCTGCAAGTAGACGTCGATGGCATCCGCACCCGGCGGCAGCCATTGGTCCAGCGTCTTCGCGGCCGGCGGCTGCTCGACGGCGGCGAAAGCCACGCGCGGGACCAAGACTCGGCGCCACCAGGCCTGCGAGCCGCCGTCGTCGGACCCGGCGGAGAGGTCGGGCGGCGGCAACGGCTGACCGAATCCGAACAACTGGCGCAGTATGGGATCGACCGCGATATCGTACGCCAGTGGATCCTCGGTGCTCAGCGGAGCCGCCATGCGCGCCAAGCGGCGCAAGCCATCGGCGGAAATGTCGAGACCGACCTCCGGACCGATCTGCGCCAACGCCGCCAGGGCGTCGCCCGCGGTGATGAAGCTCAGGTAGCGCATCGCCGTCGCGCCAGGCACCGCCACCGCGCCGCGGCGGACGACCGGCGCAAGACGCTCCCAGGTCTTGAGAAACAGTTCGCGTGTCGGGTCGGGTGCCGCCGGTACCGGGGGTACGAGCGCATCGAGGATGTCGTGCCGAGCGTCCATGAGCACGTCGAAGAGTGCCTGCCGTACGTCCTGCGTGGAGGCATCCGTCGCGAACCGCTTGACGACAAAGGTCAGAAAGGCGTCCCAGCGCTGCCAGTCCTGTTCCCAGCGTTGTAGCTCCTCCGGCGTGAGCGTCGGCTCCGGCGCCGGCGCCGACGTCGGCATGGCGTCGCTGACCGCGCAGACCAGATTCACCGTAACGCCGACCTCGCTAACCGTGGCGCCGGTCAGGCGCAGTGAGTCGAGCAAGCGGTCGATGCGTTCCTGGTCGCCGCGTTCGACTACCAACGGCAGGAAATCGCGCAGGTCGGCGATCGCCGGCTTGAGGTCGATACGGACGGCCTCGAAGCGCGGCTGGACGTAGCGCTTAACCAGATCCCAGATCCAACCGGTCAGCAATCCCTTCCGCCAATCGGCGTTGTAGATGTTCGACTCGACCACACGGAAACGCAGGGCATCCTGCTCGGCCGAGATCTGCGGCGCTTCGAGGATCTCGAGGAATCCCTGCCAGTGGACAGGCGCCAGGCACAGACCCTTGACCGACGTGCCGGCGCGGGCTTCACCCGCGCTGACCACACGCAGGCGATTGCCGGCGGCGTGGATCGCGGGATTGCGCAATCGCAGGTAGCCGCAGTTGCTGCCGTCGTCCCACAGCAGGGCCTGTTCGCCTGGACCGGTATACACCTGGGCGACGAGCGCCTGGCGGATGAAGTCATGGTCGAATTGCAGCGGAATATCCACCTGCCGTGCCTGCGCGGTTACGGCGATGGCCACCGCGGCGCAGACAACGCAAAGACTGGCAATGAGCTTCATACCGTGAGCGGCCGCGACGTTGAGCATATGCGATTTCGCCGCTCCGCGCCGGCCAACGCCGCCTCGCCGATTTACGCATCGAACGTTCCGCCGCGCAAGGTGGGGACTCCGGCCCGACGGTCGATCGCGACTTGCAACGCGCCGGCACTCCTGCAAAGACTACGGCCCGGAGGAGATGTCGCATGCGTGAAGCAGTCATTGTGTCCACCGCGCGCACCGGCTTGGCCAAGTCGTTTCGCGGCTCGTTCAACCTTACCCGGCCGGACGATATGGCGGCCCACACGGTGAAGGCCGTCCTACAGAAGACGCCCAAGCTCGACCCCGCGGAAATCGAAGACGTGATTGTCGGGACGGGCTTTCCGGAAGGCCCGCAGGGGTACAACGTCGGTCGCAATGTCGCCGTCCGGGCGGGATTGCCGGTGACAGTGCCCGGCGGCACGGTGAGTCGCTTTTGTTCCTCGGGCCTCTTCGCGGTCGCGGTGGCGGCCCACATGGTCCAGAACGAGGGGGCGGAGGCGGTGATCGGCTGCGGCATGGAAACGATCACCATGATGCAGGGGAAGTTCAACAAGGAGAACCTCTTCAATCCGTGGCTACTCGACCATAAGAAAGACATTTACATGCCGATGGGACAGACGGCGGAAGTGGTGGCCGAGCGCTACAAGATCAGCCGCCAGCGCCAGGACGAGTTCGCATTGCTGTCGCAGCAACGCACCGCCGCGGCACAACGCAACGGCAAGCTGAAGGATGAAATCGTGCCGATGACGGTCACCATGGAGGTGACCGACAAGGCGACGGGCGAGAAATCGACCAAAGAAGTGGTCGTCGACCGCGACGAGTGCAACCGGCCGGACACGACGTTGGAGGGCTTGGCGAAGTTGGCACCGGCGTTCAAGCCGGACGGTACGGTGACCGCCGGCAACGCCTCGCAGTTCTCCGATGGGGCGTCCTCCAATTTGCTGATGTCCTACGACCGCGCCCAGGCGCTCGGCATTCAGCCACTGGGATTTTTCCGCGGCTGCGTTTTTGTGGGCTGCGAGCCGGACGAGATGGGGATCGGTCCCGTTTTCGCCGTGCCCAAGCTGCTGAAATTGGCAGGTCTGAAGCTCGACGACATCGACATTATCGAGCTCAACGAAGCCTTTGCCTCGCAGGCCGTCTATTGTCGCGATCGGCTCGGCATTGACCCTGCGCGGCTGAACCCGAATGGCGGGGCGATTTCGATCGGCCACCCCTACGGGATGACGGGCGCCCGCATGACCGGGACCCTGCTGCTCGAGCTTCTCCGCCAGAAGAAGCGGTGGGGTATCGTGACCATGTGCATCGGCGGCGGCATGGGCGCGGCCGCGTTGTTCGAGTCCGCGACCTGAGGAGGAGGGCTGAGGGCTTGTGGGCGTGAGGGTTTGGGGCCGGTCGATTTCCAAGCCCCCAGGCCCTCAGGCCTCCCCGCTCGGCCGAATCACTACGCGACGGAGCGGGCCGTGGCCGGCACTCGCGCTGCCGAGCCCGTGCGCGTCCGCCAACTGGTGCTGCAGCCGCCGGAAGCGGGCGTGCTGCGGACTAAGCGTCACCGATCCGCCGTGTGCGATCACCGCGGCGATCGCCTCCTCCGCCTCTCTGAGCGCGGCGTCCTGCTCGGCGCTGCCGGACGGCAATTCGAAAAACTCGCGGAGGAACTGCGCGATACGGGCGTGCGTGTTCCCGCCGACGGCATGCACACGCGCACTGTCGGCCACCAACTCCCGCAGCTTCTTGGGACGTTTCTTCGCCAGCGAGCGCAGGGTGACGACGATATCCGCCGTGCGTGGCTGGCTGCAGATTACGGCATCGACGCCGAGGTCGCGGATCGCGCGGTCGAGGTGCTCCCGGCTGACGGCGTAGGGGAAGATGCGTACGGCTTGCGCGGCTGGGGCGCCGCGGTCGGATGCCGGCAGTGGTGGGACGAGCGCCGACGCCGACTCGATACGCACCCGGCCGTCGGCTTGGCGCACGCGAATTTCCGGTTGGGCCGCGTGCCCGCGTAGGACCGTATCGACTACCCCCGCCACATCGGTGTGCACGGCGAAGCGGTCTTGGTCACGGATCTCGATCAGGATATCGAACGTCGGCGAGGCCTTGCGTTCGAGGACGGTCTTCTGCGTGCGGCGCCGGCGGGCCTCGTCGTCGCCCAGGGTGACGGTGTGAATGCCGCCGACGAGGTCCGCGAGGACCGGGTTAGCGATCAGGTTGTCCAGGCTGATGCCGTGCGCCGTGGCGATCAGTTGGACGCCGCGCTCGGCGATGGTGCGGGCGGCGTGGGCCTCGGCCTCGGTGCCGATCTCGTCGATTACCACCACTTCGGGCATGTGGTTCTCCACCGCCTCGATCATGGTGGCGTGCTGGCGCTCCGGCGACGGCACTTGCATGCGGCGCGCCCGACCGATGCCCGGGTGGGGGACATCGCCGTCGCCGGCGATTTCGTTGGAAGTATCGACGATAACCACGCGTTTGTTCCGGTCATCGGCGAGTACGCGCGCCGCTTCGCGCAGGAGCGTGGTCTTGCCGACGCCCGGGCGCCCCAGCAACAGGACGCTGCGTCCGCCTTCGACCACATCGCGGACAATATCGACGGTTCCGTAGACCGCACGCCCGACGCGGCAGGTGAGCCCCACGATTTCGCCGACGCGATTGCGTAGCGCCGAGATCCGATGCAGGGTGCGCTCGATGCCCGCGCGGTTGTCCCGTGTAAAGGTGCCGATACGCGCCGTCATATAGTCGAGGTCTTCGCGCGCGATCGGCTCCGGGCTCAGCGCCACGGTGCGCGCGGGGAATCGCGCCTCGGGCTGACGCCCGAGATCGAGCACCACTTCCAGCAGACCGAGGAGGTCGCGCTGGCGCTCGAGCTCTCGCCGCAGCCGCGGCGGCAGGACCGCCAGCAACAAGTCCAGGTTGTCGGTGACGGCAACACGAATATCGTCGGTCGCTTGCATCGGTGTCATTGTAGCTCAGCCCGTGTGGCGACGCTGTGTGGTTGGGCCGCGCTCCGGCCCGGGTCGGCGGATGGATGGCGTGCCGCCATGTCCCCGCCGATTTGACGGAACAAGCTGGACTCGCGCCGATAGAAGCCGCCGGTGTGAAAAGAGGTTGGCAGGCGCAGCAATTCGTAATCGAGATGATGGCAGAGTTCGTGAAGGAGGGTGCGCAGATAGGTCTTGAAGGCCACCACCTGGCCGCGTTTGGCGGTAATCGTCCAGACCTGAATGGTCGCGCGGCGACCGGCGTGGGGGGGCGTGTACAGGCCGTGGAGTTCTCCGCGTACATTCGACGGCCGCGTCTGGCTGATGGCGACGCGCAGCGGCGGTACGCGTAAGACAGCGCATAGCTCGTCGGCGATGGCTTGCGACACCGCCTCGATCCGCGGCCGTTCGGCGGCTGGGAGAATGCGCGCCAGAGCGCGGACGGCGGCCAGGAGCCGCGCCGTGGGCCGCAACGGAATCGCCGAGCTGGCCTCGCTCCGATCGTAAACGCGTCGTTGTGCTCGTGTGAGCCGGTGTCGAAAGCTGGGCACGGCCGCCGCTCCTCATCACCCACGCCGCATCCTATCTACGGGCCGGAGCGACGGGAAGTCAATACCATATCGACGCCGGGCGTGAGTGGGATCCGAAATTCGTTTGCAGTTGCGGCAGGCGGACCATCGCCGCCGCGGCGGGGGATCCGACGCTTCCGCCGGCAGTGTCTGGAGTGCGGGCAGGGGGCGGCGCATCCGCCGAAGGCTTGGGGCCGAGGCCCGCTCGCGTTATTCGTTGCGGACGCGGTTGGCGGCGCAGAAGGCGTGATAGATGTCGATCAGGATGTCACGCTGGCGCGGGGTGATGTGCGGATCGCGGCGGATCTCCCGGACGATCGCGATGTCGTCCTCGTCCTGCGGGTCGATCACGCCGGCTTGCAGGAAGAGCGTCTCGGCCGACAGGCGCAGCGCGCCGGCCAGCGATTGCAAGAGCGTCTTGCTCGGTTGTCGGAGGCCGGCCTCGACCTCCTTCAGGACGGCGGACGACACCCCGCTCTGCTCGGCCACTTTGTGCAGCGAGATGTTGGCAAGTTCACGCTGGCGGCGGATGTACCCGCCGATTTTCGACAACGACGGCGTGTTCTTGGATTTCGGCATGGGAAGACTGTAAACCGCCCAGCGTACGGCGCGCAAGAGCGTACGTGCGTGTCGGGCGCCGGCGCTCAGTGCGTGAACTCGCGCGGGGAAGCGCGGACCGCGCGGTCGAAGGCCCAGGCGCGGATGTGATCCACCTGTTCCTTCATCGTCTTGGAGAGCGGCACGATACCGGCCGTGGCATTGAGCAGATCGTCGTCGACCAGGTCGCGATCCTCGAGGCGTGCGGCGGTGAGCGCCGCAATCACGCACTGCTCCACCTCGGCGCCCGTCCAGCCGCGCGTGAACCGCTTGAGGCGTTCGAGGTTGAACTGTTCCGCGTTGACGCCGCGTCGCCGCAGGTGGATGCGAAAAATCTCGACGCGTTCCTCGTCGAGCGGCAGGTCGACGAAGAAGACCTCGTCGAAGCGGCCTTTGCGGATCATCTCCGCCGGCAGCAGGTCGATCCGGTTAGCCGTGGCGGCGACGAACAACCCGTGCGCCTTCTCCTGCATCCAGGTCAAAAAGAAGGCGAACATGCGGCTCAATTCCCCGGTGCCTTCATTGCCGGAGCTGATGCCCATTTCGATCTCGTCGAACCACACGACCGCGGGTGCGATCTCTTCCATCATCCGGCACGCCTGCACGAATGCGCCTTCCGCCGGCCCGTGGCGGCCGGAAAAGATCTCCGTCATTTCGATGCGGTACAGGGGCAAGCCGAAATACGACGCGATGGCCTTGACCGAAAGGCTCTTGCCGCATCCCGAGATCCCCATGACCAACAGCCCCTTGGGCACGATGTCGCTGCTGATGCTGTCGCGCAGCTCGAAGAGCTTGCGGCGTTCGAGCAACCACTTCTTCAAGACTTCAAGGCCGCCGATGTGCTCGATTTGCGTACTGTCGGCGACGTACTCGACCAGACCCGTGCGTTTGACGAGCAGGCGCTTTTCTTCCAGGAGGGAAGGCACGACCGACCGGTCAAGCGTCCCGTGCACCGCCAGAGCACGCCGGAGGGCATGCCGCGCCTCGCTCAACGTCAAGCCCTGGAGTGCGCGGGCGAGCTGCATTTGCGTGCCTTCGGACGCATCCACAGCGCCACCGCCGGCGACCACGGTCGCCATTTCGCGATCGACACAGGCACGCAATTCCGCCACGTCAGGTACGCTCAACTCCAGGTAGACGACGTCGCGGGCGATCTCCTCCGGGAGGTAGCGCACGGGCGAAGAGATCACCACGAACTTGCCACTATCGAAGCAACGCTCGTACAGGTCGCGCAGGCGGCGCCGGATGTCGGGAGCATCGCGCATGGGTTCGTGAAAATCCTTGAAATGAAAGAGCGCATGACCTTGGTATGCCGCGACGAAATCCAGCGCGGCACGCGGGGCCACGATATCCGTGCCGGCCGGACTGCCGTCCGCGTTGCGCATGCCCTCCGTCAGACTCCAGGTGAAGACCGGAACGGCGGGGCTGAAGAGGCGCTGGGCGGCCTCGCGCAGTAAGTCGGCGACCCGTTGCTCCTCGGCCGAGCGCACGTACGCCAGTGGCCGCGCGGCCTGGAAGGCCTCACGCAGCATGCTCAACGGGCGGCTGTGGCTGAGATCCGCGACCGGGGAGACGTCCGACACGACCATCCTCTGGCGAGTCGACCGGACTCACCAAGCCGTCCCGTTAATAGGCCTTTGCCCCATCCACCGGTGCGGTGGCGATGGCAATCTTCTCGGCACCCGCTTCCTTGGCAATGCTCATGATTCGCACCGCTTCCTCTAGCACAACCTCGCGGTCGCCCTGCAAAATGACACCGCGGTCCGTCCCCTTTTGCAGCGCCGTCTCGAGCGCCGTGCGCAGGTCCTCGATGGGCACCGGCTTGCCGTTCAACTCGATGCGACGGTCGGCCGTGGCCGTGATGACAATGCCGGAGGCTTCGGCGTTACCGGCGCCCGCGCGCGGCAGGTTGACCTTGGTCCCCTGCTGCGTGAGCGCCGTGCTGGTCACCATGAAGATGATCAGCAACACCAGAAAGATATCGGTCAGCGGCGTGACGTTGATTTCGGCGACGATATCCCCGTCGGCCTGGGGATCGCCCTGACTGTCAACGGGACTGAGCGACACGGGAGAGACTTCCTTCGCGCGGCCGCGGTTGCGCGAGCAGCATGAGGAGCTCGTCGGTCCAGTCGCGCCACAGCGCCGAGAGATTGCCGATACGCACCATGAACGCATTATAGGCGAAGATCGACAGCACGCCCACGAGCAACCCGCCGGCGGTGGCGATCAGCGCTTCGGAAATGCCGGCGGCGACCACGGCAAACCCGCCGGAGCCGGTGGCGGCCATGTTCTCGAAAGCGCGGATGATGCCGATGACGGTGCCGAACAGGCCGATGAACGGCGCCAGGCTCCCGACGGTACCGAGCAGCCAGATGTAACGCTTCAGCCGCCGTGCCACCTCCCCATGACGCCGTTGTGCGACGCGGGCGCGCTCGCCGTCGTCGGCGTGGCCGAGGACGGCCTTGTAGACCATCCCCAGCGGAGAAGGGTCGCGCCGGCTCACTGCCAGAGCATCGGTGAAACTGCCCTCCTGCGCCGCTTCGCCGACCAACTGATGCAGCCGCTCGGCGGCGCGCGCGGCGCGAATCAGCGTCCACGATCGCTCGATAATGACGGCGATGCTGATGATGGAACAGAGCAGCAGTGGGTACATGACCACACCGCCGGTTTCGATGAGCTTGAGGAATTCCTGACCGCTCATTGGCGTCGAGGATCGAGAGGGGTAGCGGATTGCGTGGCCGCCCGCGTACGGGCAACGCGAGAATGCGAGCGACGAGGGCAGGCTGGGCCTGTCGTCGTCAACGGTGCGATCGAAAGCATGATGCGACCATAGCGTAGCCCCTCGGGCCGCGCAATTCTCGCACCATCGGCCGCCCAGGGGCTTGCGAATCGGCGGCGGGCCGGGCCGCGTGGCTGCCTGGATCGTTCACTTTTCCGCTACGTCGACCTCGGCGGGAGGTGTGTCAGCGCCGTTACGCCGCTTTCAACTCGGATGTGCACTGCGGGCAGCGTACCGCCTTGATCGGGATTGCCGAGGTGCAAAACGGGCAGTCCTTGGTGGCCGGCGCCACCGGCGCTGGCTCCGGTGGGCGTTGCAGGCGATTGACCTGCCGGATCAACAGAAAGATGGCGAACGCCACGATGACGAAATCCAGGATCGTATTGAGGAACACGCCATAGTTGATGGTCACGGCCCCCGCGGCCTTGGCAACCGCCAGGGTCGCATGCGGCTGTCCCGAGAGGTCGATGAACAAATTGGAGAAGTCGACTTTGCCGAGCAGGAGACCGATGGGTGGCATCAGGATGTCGGCCACGAACGAGCTGACGATCTTCCCGAAGGCCGCCCCAATGACGATGCCGACCGCCATGTCGAGCACGTTGCCGCGCATGGCGAACTCTTTGAACTCCTTGAGCATATGACGACTCCTCCCGCGCGATAAACCGCCGCGGCGGAGCGACGCGGCTCCGTGGCGGGTTGGAAACGATCGGGCACGATGCCGCGGCGGTTACCCGCCGAGCGCCGCCTTGACCTTCTTCAGCGTTTCGAGGTTTTTTTGCAGGCCGTCGACATGCCCCTGCATCTCGACGATCGACGAGCCCAGCTCCGTCACGCTGCCCAGGGCGCCGCCCGCGCCTCCGGCTTTCTCCATGGCCGCCTTGCCGACGTCACCGAGCTGGGCGTCCGCCTGTCGCTGACTCAGCGAGCCGACGAGGTAGCCGCCCGCGAACATCCCGGCCAGCACGGCTACCTGTATCCCACGACCGATCTTCGCCGATGCCATCGTTGCCTCCTTGTGGATCGGAATTGTTGCGCGCAGTATGCCGTAGTTCCATCGCGGGTCAACACCCCGTGACGATTCGCTTCATATTCGTCGGCACGATCGCCGCACGCCGGGTTCACTTGAAATCGAAGTCCGTAATGGTCGCGTCGGTGTTCGGGACGCTCACCGCCCCGGTGCCGTTGGCGTTGGCGACGCGCAGACCGAGCAGGCTGCTGTATGCGATCTGTGTGCCGTCGTGGCTCCAGGCGGGATGGGCGGCGCCAAAGGGGTCGGCCGTCAACACTGCCTGTCCCGAGCCGCCGATGTTCATGATGTAGAGTTTCCGGCCCGCACCACGCTGCGAGTCGAACGCGATCTTCAATGTGTCGCGGCTCCAGGCTGGCCAGCGGTCGGAGAACGCGTTGTCGGTCAACTGCAGCAATCCGCTGCCGTCCGGATTCATGGTCCAGATCTCGTAATTGCCGTCGGTGGTGCCTCCATGGGGTCGAGTCGACTCGAAGGCGATCCGGCTGCCGTCGGGGCACCACGACAGGTGACCAACGGGTGCATTGTTCGTATCGGTATACTTGATCAATCGCTGCCGATGGCTGCCGTCAGCATCCATGATGTCGACGTTACTGCCGCCGGCGACGAAGACGATCCGATCGCCGGTCGGGCTCCAGGCAGGGTAGGTATTGAGCGGCGAGTCCTCGGTGGTGAGCACGTGTAGGTTCGCGCCGTCGGCGTTCATAACCGCGATGCCGGCGCCGGTTTTGTACGGCGTCGAGAAGGCGATGCGCGTGCCGTCCGGGCTCCAAGCGGGATACGCGTTCGTGCCGGAATTATCGGTAATCTTCGTCTTTCCGGTGCCATCGACGTTGATGACAAAGATATTGAAGTCGCCGGCGCCTCCCGCATACACGATGCGGGCGGCCCCCGCGGCGGGTGCGGTGGGACTGGGGGTTGGGGTTAGCCCGCCGAACGGCGTCGCGGTCGCCGTGCGTGTGCTCGACGGAGTGGCGGTGGGGACCTGCGTGCTTGTCGGTGTTAGCGTCGGTGGTTGAGTTGCCGTGGACGTCGGGGTGGTGGTGGGCGGCGCGGTCTGAGTGATCGTGGGTGTCGCCGTGAACGGCGGCACCGGGGTAAGCGTGGGAATATTGGACGTTGCCGTCGGTATGGCCTGTGTTGCCGTGGCCGTTGGAAGCGGCGTGCGTGTTGGCGGCCGCGTCGGCGGGCCCGTGGAAATAGCCGTGGCTGTGGCGGTCGGTAACGGCGTCGCCGTCCGTGTCGGCGTGGCGGTCGCCGTGGGCGTCGGCAGAGCGGAGCCGGGCGCGGTCAGAGTGCCGAACAGGCTGTCGGGACCGATCTGCACGCTGATGGAGGATTCGCTGCCGGGTTCGGGGAGTCTGCCGACGATCTCGACGGCGACGGGTTGCTGGTTGCCATCGACGAAGTTGCCGGACGCTTCGAATGCCCCGCTCGCCAGGGAGCTATTGCCCGAGAGCGCGACCTCGACACCGCCGGGTGGGAAGGTAACGGCAGCGCCGGAGCCGGACGCCGCCGACTCGCCGCTGCTGACCAGCAGCGTGCCACTGACCCGTCCGTCGGCGGCGACGTGCAACTGGATCTCGCCGCTCCACGGTGGGCCGAGCGCGACCGAACCGGTGTAATCGCCGCCGTAGAGGGGGCAGCCCCTGAGCCCGGAGTTCACCGCGACGAGAAGCTCGTCGACCGTGACTTGTCGGTTGCCGTCGTCGTCGAACGATCGGCACCGTTCGAGCGCTCCCGTGCCCAGCGCGATATTCACGCCCGTGATGATCTCGTCCACGGTGACCAGCCGATCGTTCGTGCAATCGCCGACGCATGCGCTGGCTGTTGCCGGTGCGGTGGTGACCACCGCGAGTATCAGTAAGGCGGTTACGATGCGTCCTGGCGTCACGGTATCCTCTTCCCCGGATCGTGCTTGAACCCGATCGCGTCCACGGGCCAGGGGTGCCACAGGGCCGCAATTGCGGTCGCCTGGCGTCTGGCCCTCGAACCGGAGTTCAGCTTGCACCCGCGCGTATTTTGCACTTGAGCCTGGTGCCAAGATTCGACCCCACAGTCAAGAGCGGTTGGTGTGGATCGCCGAATCCGCGGAGACGCCGCGTGCGCCGGCGTGGCCCGGGACGGGAACCACCGGCGTGGCGCTCACCGCGGGCCGTCAAGAAGTGAAGCGAGATAAACGCGTCCCGGCGGAGTGCGAGAGTACACTCCGCCGGGACGCGCCGCCAAGTCCGCGAACGTGGCTAGGCCGTTCCGCCCGTTACGTTCGCGCACGGCGCAGCGTGAACCACGCAGCCGCGCAGAGCACCGCGATCAGCGCCAGGATGCCTTCCCGTGAGGCCACCGGGGCCGGGGCCGGCCCCAGCATCCGGACGACATCGCTTGCCGTGTTGTTCTCCGTATTGACATCGCCGTCCGTGCTCACGGTGGCGGCGTTCCCGAGCACGCTGGGCGGCGCTCCGGCGGGAATGCTCACCACGACGGTGATCGGTGGCAATTGCCCATCCAGGGCCACGGGGCCGGGATGCGTGCAACTGACTTGGCCGGGCGCCGGTGGCGGCAGTTGTGACGCGCTGCAGTCCCAGCCGTTACCGCTGGCGGAGACCAGCAGCATCGGGGGATTGAGCACGTCGGTCACGGTGACCGGTCCCGGCGCCGCGATGGTGCCGGCGTTGCTGACCGTGAGCAGCCACGAGCCCTGCCCGCCAGGCGCGAACGAGCCGGTATGCGTTTTCTGGATGGCGAGGTCGAGAATCTCCAGTGGAATCGGCGGCACCGTGGCGGTTGTCGTGGGTGTTGGAGTGGCGGTGCTGGTGGCGGTGGCGGTGGCCGTCGGGGTCGCCGTTGCGGTTGGGGTTGGCGTGCTTGTCGGAGTCTGTGTCGGAATTGGAGTGGCGGTGGCCGTTGCGGTTGGCGTGTTGGTTGGAGTGGCGGTGCTGGTGGCGGTGGCCGTCGGGGTCGCCGTAGGCGTGTTCGTCGGAGTGTCGGTCGGCGTTGCGGTTGCCGTAGGCGTGTTCGTCGGAGTGTCGGTCGGCGTTGCGGTTGCCGTAGGCGTGTTCGTCGGAGTGTCGGTCGGTGTTGGGGTGGCGGTTGGCGTGATCGTTGGAGTGTCGGTCGGTGTTGGAGTGGCGGTTGGTGTGATTGTCGGAGTGTCCGTCGGCGTTGGAGTAGCGGTTGGTGTGATCGTCGGAGTGTCCGTCGGCGTTGCGGTTGCTGTAGGCGTGACCGTCGGCGTCTGGGTCGGTGTTTGGGTTACGGTGGGTGTGACTGTCGGCGTGTCGGTCGGGGTTTGGGTCACGGTGGGTGTGACTGTCGGCGTGTCGGTCGGTGTTTGGGTCACGGTTGGTGTAACCGTCGGAGTCCGCGTCGGTGTTTGAGTCACGGTCGGCGTGACCGTCGGAGTCTGTGTCGGTGTTTGGGTCACGGTTGGTGTGACCGTCGGTGTCCGTGTCGGTGTTTGGGTCACGGTTGGTGTGACCGTCGGTGTCCGTGTCGGTGTTTGGGTCACGGTTGGTGTGACCGTCGGTGTCCGTGTCGGTGTTTGGGTCACGGTTGGCGTGATGGTTGGAGTGTCGGTCGCCGTTGGGGTGACCGTCGATGTCGGGGTCGCCGTCGCGCACGATGTGACGTCAACGTGGGTTTCAGGAAAGGGAACCGATGCCGGGTTCCCCTGGTAGTTGGTATAGTCCACCCGTGACGTGGGGTAGACGTCGACGAGTGCATTCGGAACAAACGGGCTGATCAGCACCTGGAAGGTGATGTCGATGGTCTGACCAATGCTAATCACTCCAAGATTCCAGGTGAGCGTCTGACCGCTGATGGACGTGGGTGCGGGGACGGCGGAGCCGCTGACGTATTGGACCCCGGCCGGCAGGATGTCGGTGACGACCACGGCCGAGCCGGCCAGGTTTGTGATGCTGTTGGCAATATCCTCGAAGATATCGTTCAAGTCAGAGCTGGTGGGCGCCTCGTAGTACTTCGTGGGATCGCTAGCCATGGTCTCAAGGACGAGGCGCGCGAGATTCTCCGCGTTCGTCGAACCGATATCCGCAAGGGCCAGTCCAATGGTATAGACGATGGTGCCCGCCGCCTTGGCCGCCGCCGCTTGATTGATGGCGTCATTCGTACAGTCATTGGCCGAATCGGGTACGTTTGGACAGTTGGAAATGTCCGGGTCAGGTCCGTGCAGACGGTTGGCAACACCGTCGCTCAGCACGACCATGATTCTAACGACGGGTGCGGCGCGGCCATTCGTGTTGAGTTCATTCTGTCCGACGTAGACCCCGTCGCCGATGTTTGTGTAGCCGTTTGCGGTGATGTTGCCGATGTCGTTCGTGACGTCGGAAAACGTGCTCGTCAATCCGTCGGTGAGGGTCGCTGTGCTCGAGAACTCCACCAAACCGACGCGGTCGATCGACGAATCGAGCTGAGCGATCAGGGCGTTGGCGGCGTCCTTCGCGTCTTGCAATTTGTTGGCGACATCGTCCATGGAACCGGACCTATCGAAGACGATCATCACGTCCAATGGCAGGCGTTGCGATTGCGGATCGCCCGCGCCGGTGACGTGCAGCTTGACCTCGGCGAGTTGACAGGTTGCCAGTGCCACCGCTTCTTTGGCGGTACTGAGATGTGGGGCAACCGGGGTATGGGGAATGGTTGGCGTGCGTGTCGGCTTACTCGTCCTGGTCGGGGTCGGAGTCACCGTCGGGGTGCGTGTTTTCGTCGGGGTGCGTGTGATCGTCGGGGTGCGTGTGACCGTCGGTGTCCGCGTTGCTGCCCACGCGCCCGAGGCAAGAAGCAAAATAGCCAGCAGCGCGAATACGTTTATGCGTGCGGCGATGGAACGCCTCCCAGTCGCTGCGTTCGCGGCCATGTGGCGGAGTGGCGAGCCGCCCCCGGTCTCCGCATGAGGAACCGTCTCCATTGCCGAGTGCCGCGCGGTCCGCATGTGCCCTGCCAGGGCGAGTACAATGCGGCCCGCCGGCGAGGCTTTGCCCGCCGCGGTTGAGGATGGCATCAAGGTATCCTCCAATCTTGGGACCCGGCCAACGCCGTTTCCTGTTCGTCTAGCCCGAGTCCCTGGATCGATACGAACGCGGTAGCGTCGCCGGACAGCCAACCGACATGAGATCTTACCCGAATACTGCGCCCCGCGTGTGTCATCGACCTCATCAACCGAACACCTACTGGTCTTGTTTCGTGCGTCGTTTCCCAGCACCCCTCTCCCGTCCGCGATCGGGTCCCCTGGTTTTCCAGTTTACCCACACGAGCATATTCTTTTTGCCAGACGCGCACGCACGCGGCCATTGGGCGAAAGACTGATTCTGTCTACAACTTTCGGCGTACCCGCCGGCGTCGGACCGCGCCCGTCCGTAGCTGCCCGGGTACCTCTTCGCCGCCATTCGGCTTCACCCCGGGCCGGCCAGCGGCTAGTGTGAAACGAGAGGAGGATCGAGCGTGATCGTCGTGACCAATCGCATTCCAGTGGCCGCCGGCCATGAGGCGGATTTCGAAGATCGTTTTCGCAAGCGGGCGCACCTCATCGACCGGTCGCCGGGTTTCGTCAAGAACCAGATCCTGCGGCCCGTCCAACGCCGCTTCAACCACGGCACCGGCACTTGGGAAGAGTCCACCGAGCAGGGGTATTATCTGGTGCAGACGTACTGGGAGACCGAGCAGGCGTTCTGGGATTGGACGAAGAGCGAGTCCTTTCGCATTGCCCACAGCAATCGCCCACCGGCGGACATGTTTGCCGGTCCCAACGTGCTGGAGATCCACGACGTCATCCTGAGTACGGAACGGCGTGAGGCGGCGGAAGGGTAACGCCGTCTGAGCGTGCGCCTGGGCTTCCGGCGGTGCCGCGTACAAAATTCTCCGTGGCGCCCGTACGAACTTGTGCGGCGAAGGGCGTGAAATCACGGCAGTAATCGACAGCCAGACTGGCATGCCGCTTGCCACCTCCTCGGTCAACGATCGGGAGGTGCGGGATGCAGATACTGGCTACGGGAAAATGGTCGAAAGCCGAAAAACGCTGGAAAATGCTGGTGTCTTTGCGCCGCCCAACAGCCAATCCGGCCGCTCCGGCGGCCGAGACACGCCCGTCGCGCGCCACGGTCCTGCAATTCCGCAAGAACTCCGAGCGGTAACCGAACGACTCCGCCGCGCCAACCCCACCGGTCCGGCAGCACGCCTCCCGCCGGCAGGCGGGAGGAATCCCCACGGCATCCGGGAGACTACGGGCGGCGGGAATCGCGCCGAAAGCGCGCCACGGAGCGGTTGTGCTCGGTCAACGTACGCGAGAACGCGTGCGTGCCGTCGTTGCGCGACACGAAGTACAGGTACGGCACGCGGGCCGGCGTGAGCGCCGCGTGCAGCGTGGCGAGGCCCGGGTTACAAATCGGTCCGGGTGGCAGTCCGGTGTGCAGGTAGGTGTTGTAGGGCGACTCCACGGCGATGTCGGTTGCCGTCGGCAAACCACGAATGTCGCGGCCGTAGGTGGCGGTCGGGTCGGACTGTAGGGGCATGCCGAGCCGCAGGCGGTTGTGCAAGACCGCGGAAACCAGTTGCCGTTCCTCGGCGGCGCCCGTCTCCTTCTCGATGATCGACGCCAGGATCACCATGTCGCCTGCGCTCATGCCGGCGTCGAGACGGAGCGCCTGCAACGGCGCGACGGCAGCGCGAAAACGCTCGACCATGGCGGCTAGAATGCGCGCCGGCGGCGTGCTCCAGGCGAACGCGTAGGTGTCGGGAAACAGGTAGCCCTCCAACCCGGTTGCGGGCACGTCGACGCTGAGCAGGAAGTGCGGATCGCGTGCCAGACAAAGGAACTGGTCGGCGCCGCCGAAGCCGGCACTTGCCAGCAGCGTCGCCACCTGGTTTACCGTGCTGCCCTCCGGGATCGTGACCCGGTGCAGGGCCGCCATCGGCGAGCGCAGGCGGTCGAGCACCTCCAACGGCGCGAGCGCCTGCTCGAAGCGAAAATCGCCGGCGTGCACCGATCGGTCAAACCCCTGCCAGCGCCCCCAGAGGCGCAACAGCCACGCATGGCGCACCACACCGGCGGCTTCCAGGCGTGCGCAGGTGGTGCGGAAGGACTCGCCGGGTGCCACGGACACCAGCGCGCCGCCCGGCGGTGGAGCCAATGGCGCGTGGAGATCGCGCCACGCCCAGGCGAGCGCCACGACGAGGAGCGCGACGACTCCCGCTGCGAGGATGAACGCTTGGCGCGCTACTCTGGCTATTCTACCGTCACCCATGGCCGCATCGCGCGCGTGACTCGATTGCCGGCGGTCGTCTCAAGCGCCCGTCAATGTACGTTGGATTGTTCAAGCCGGGCGCGGCTCGTCCGGTAGCCGGTCTTCCATGATGGCGACGAGCTGACCTGGCGCGTCGAGGATCGGGTGCGTGCCCCGATCGCGAAGACCCGCCAGCCCGAACCCCCAGGCCACCCCGCGGAAGGCGATACCGGCGGCCCGCGCGGTATCCAGGTCGATGACGGAATCGCCGACCATGAGCATGCGCTCCGGTCGCATACCGAGTCGAGCGCACAAGTGCCGCAATCCCGCGGGATCGGGCTTCCGCGTAGTGAAGGAATCTCCACCCAGAACCACCAGAAACAGCGGCAGCACGCCCAGGCCGGCCAGGATGGCGCGACTCATGGCTTCGGGCTTGTTGGAGAGGACGGACAGCCCGGCGCCGTGCTGGACCAACGTCCGTAGCGCATCCGCCACCCCCGCATACAGCCGGGTGTGGTCGAGCAGGTGTGCACCGTAGAATTCCCTGAAGCGCGTCAGGCCCTCGTCGAGCCGCTCGTCATGCCCGGGGCCGAGCGCGCGTTGCACCAGCATGCGTGCCCCGGCACCGATGTAGCCAGTGACCACGTCGAGCGGGAGTACGGGAAGCCCAAGCGTGCCCCGGACATGGTTGACCGCTTGCGCCAGGTCGGCACGCGAGTCGATGAGGGTTCCGTCGAGGTCGAAGACGACGTGCTGGTAGCGCATTGGCGCTCCATGCTTACGCCATTCCGCGCGAAGATAAAATCCACGAGCCTGCCCGCTGCGAGTCGGAGCGCCGGCGTCTCGCGCCGCCCGCGGCCGCGGTTGAAATAGGCAGTTCCAATGACTAGACAGCACCCGGTTCGTCATGATGGAAGACACGGTTCCTCCGCGGCGGCGCTGCCCACGGCCGGCCAACCACGAGGAGAGAGAATGACCGACGACGCACGATCCCGCCGCGAGACCCCACGAGGCGTAGCGGCGCGCGACGCGCACCCCCGCCGAGGCCATCAACGCCCGGGCGGGCGGACCGAACGCGTGCGCCAAGCGGTCGCGCAGGCGGTGCTCGACATGCTCAAGGACGGAAACGTGCACTTCAGCATCGGCGCCGTCGCCGAGCGCACCGGTGTCCATCGCAGCACGCTCTACAAACGCTGGCGCACGCGCGCCGACCTGATGCGGGAAGCGCTTACGCTGCACAACCGGCGGCTGGAGATTCCGAATACGGGGAGCTGGAGCGAGGACGTGCGCGCCCTGGCGCACGCGCTGGCTGCATTCGCGTGGGACCCGGCGGAAATCGGCATGAACGCCGCGGTGGCGGCCAATACCGATGCCGCGTTCACCAAGTCGATGTTCAAAGCGTGGATGCCGGTGCAACGCCAGCTACGCCGCCCGGTCGAGCGCGCGATCGCTCGGGGTGAACTTCCGGAGGACTCGATCCCTGACCTGGTGCTCACCATGCTGTACGCGCCGATCATCGTGCGGACCGTCTTCGAGAAGAAACCTGCGGACCCGACGTTCGTCAACGCACTTGCCGAGACGCTCATCCGTGTAGCGAAGCCGGCGCCCGCTGCTCAACGGCAACGCCGCTGACGCCATCGCACGCCAGCAGCCCGGCATTTGCCACGCGCCTACGGCGCCGCTTGTGAGCGGCGTGACGGACGACACAGCCCGATGTTCGGCCGTTCGGTTGAGGGTCTGAGGTTGTACGCGCAGTCGCCCGGCTACCTCGGGGGAGTCGGCGTGCACTCTCGATCTACACGGCATTGCTGCCAGCCACGCGTCCGTCCGATTACTAGTTCGACATATGTTGACTTTGTAGTTTTGCTCATGCTAATCGTCCGCCCATCTTACGTATGCGCCGGTGAACGGCGCACGCGGGCAGCGAGGGGAAACCGATGGCGAAGCTGGGCAGGTCGAGACGGTTCGGAGTTCTGGCGGTGGCGCTGGCGCTGGCGGCACCGACCGCGGGCGGGGCGCAGACGGCGAAAGAGGCAAAGCAACGGAAGCCGGCGACGATCGAAGTCGAGGAGATCACCGTCACGGCACAAAAACGCGAAGAGAATATTCAGGAGACTCCCATCTCGGTGACGGCGCTGAGCGGCGAAACGCTGACGCAGAAGGGCGTCTCGGACGTCATCGATCTCGGTGAGGCCGTACCTAATGTGCGGATCAGCGTGAGTCCGGGGAGCCCGTCCGCGACGACGATTACCATGCGCGGTCTGGCTCAGGGCGATCCCGCCGAGACAGTGCAGCCGGCGGTCGGGATGTACATCGACGGAGTCTATGTGGCGCGGATACTGGGCTCGAACTTCGATCTCGACGACTTGGAGCGCGTCGAGGTCCTACGCGGCCCCCAGGGCACGCTGTACGGCCGGAACACGATCGGTGGGGCGATCAACTTCATTACCCGGAAACCGGACGAGGAGCGCTCGGTCAGCGTCAGCTCCGAAGTGGGCAATTTCGATGCCTTCAGGGGCCAGCTCACATTCAACGCGCCCCTGGTTGGCAAGAACGGGCTCATGCAGTCCGATGCCCTAGGCACGCTGAGCCTCAGAGAGACGGTCGGCTACAAGACCCACGATGGCTTCTATACCAACACCGGCAACGGCAGCGCCAACTTCGACAACTTGAATCGCGTATACAACCGGACGGCATTGCGGTGGCAACCAAGAAAGGAGATCACCATCGACTACTCCTTCGCATACCATCGCTATCGCGACACGCCCACCGCGTTTCAGGATACCTTCGTGTACCCCGGGGGGCCGGTCGATGGCGGCGCGTACGACCTGAATCCGTTCGTCCACAGAAACCGCGTGGAGGCGATCGCCAACGACCGCACGTACATGGAGGACTTCAGCCTGCATCGCCTGAAGGACGACGGAAACAGCCGCATGCACACGCTCACGGGGGCGTGGGATCTCGGCCAGCTCGGAGCGCTCGGCAACGTTACCGTGAAGTCGATCTCTTCCTTTCGATCGTTCTTCGTTCAGCAAGATCAGAGTCTCGCGGGCAGCCCGATGCACCTGCTGGACACCTCCACGCGCCAGGACATCCAGAACTGGAGCGAGGAACTGCAGTGGGTGGGCAGCGCGCCGCGGCTGCACTACGTGGCGGGGGCGTACTACTACGGCGAGTACGTGTCGCACAAAGATGTGTCGTTCCTGGGAGGCGATTTCATCGCCGATTTTCCGCACACGAATCACACGAAGATCAAGTCTTACGCGGGCTTCGGCCAGGCCACCTGGACGCCGCCGATCTTGAGCGACAAGCTCAGCGTGACCCTGGGCCTGCGGTTCACACAAGAACAGTTTCATATTGACCGTTCCTTCAAGTGCGCTCTCGTCGGCATACCGGATGGGCAGGGCGGCTATATCGATTTTTGCAATCAAGGCATATTCGGGCTCAACGACTTCACCGCGTCGGCCGGGAAGGCCTTCGGCGGGCTCCACGGCAGCGGTACCCCCGGGGTCTCCCCGATGGGTAACCTCGCGTACCAGTGGACCGACGAGTTGATGACCTATTTCCGCGTGGCGCGCGGTTTCAAGGGCGGTGGGTTCAACGGAACGGCCCAGGACCCCATCTCGTTCTCGATCGCGTTCCAACCGGAGATCGTGCTGCAGTACGAAGCCGGCTTCAAGTCGCAGTGGTTCGACAACCGTCTGCGCGTCAATGCCGACGGGTTCTATAGCGATTACACCAACCAGCAGGTGAGTGTCTTTCGGGCCAGCCCGACTACCGGTACGGCGAACGTGCAGACCAATGCCGCCTCCTCGGAAATCTGGGGGAGCGAGCTGGAAGTGGAGGCCGTCCCGGCGCGCGGTGTGGAGCTGACCGCGTCCTACGCCTACGTGGCGCCGAAATTCAAGGAGTTCTTCGACCAGAAATTCGACGCCAACGGACAGCCCATGTTCGACGCCAACGGCAATCCGATTCTCGAAAACGTGAAGGACGAGCGATCCTTCGCGTTCGTGCCGAAGAACCAATTCACAGTCGGCCTCTCGTACACCGCGCCGCCGACGAGCCATGGCACTTTCTCGGTGCATACCGACACCTATTGGCAGGATCAGATCACCTTTATCGTCAACGACAACACCGATGGCGCCCGCGCCATGAAAGGGTGGAACTACGCCCTGGTCAACGGCCGGTTGCAGTTTGCCGGCATCCCGCTGCGGAAGGGCAGTCTCGACCTGGCGGTGTTCGGGCGCAATCTGTTCGACCGGAAGTACCGCTCTTTCGGTATCGACTTCGGGCCCACGGTGGGGTGGTCCGGCAATACGTACGGCAACCCGCGGACGTGCGGCCTGCAACTGACCTACAACTTCAGCGCGTCGTAAGCCGCGGTAGAGCATACACCGAGGGGATGGAATCATGAGGATACTTATTCTGGGCTGTGGCAGTGTCGGTGGGGAGGTGGCGACGCAACTCGCGGCGAGCCGCCCGGATCTCCAGTTCGCGGTCGGGGACTGCAACGTAGCGGCCGCGGAGGCAGTCGCGACGCGCATCGGTACCGCCGCGCGCGCGGTGCGTGTCGACGTCACCGATTGCGAGAGCTTGCGGGCGGCAATGTCCGGCGCCGATCTCGTGTTCAATGCCGTCGGCCCGTTTTACCGCAGCGCTCTGCCGGTGGTCGACGCGGCGATCGAAGCGCGTATCGACTATGTCGATATCAACGACGACCACGACGTCGCGGCGCAGCTCATCGTCGACTCGACTTACGATCGGCGCGCGGCCGCGGCGGGAATCAAAGTACTGATCGGCTGCGGCAGCACGCCCGGCTTCACCAACGTCCTGGCCCGGCTCGGCGCCGATCGTCTCGATCGTGCGCGGGCCATCCGGCTGTGCTGGATTGTCCCCTTCGTGGGCGGCTTCTTCTCGGCCGCGGTGTGGGATCACCTCTTCCACATGGTGGATGGGGACGTCACGCAATTCCTCGAGGGACGACACCAGAGAGTGCCGGCTTTCGGTGGATGCCGGAATGTCTCCTTTCTGCCGCCGTTCGGGACGTACCCGGCGTATTACAGCGGGCACGGCGAACCGGTGACGCTGGGGCGGTTCATCGAAGGCGTCGAGGAGGTCAGTATCCGTTCGTACTTCTTCCCACAGGCGGGCGACGATTTGATGCGCGCCCTGGTGCGGCTGGGCATGGGGAGTCGCGAACGCGTGCCGGGTATCGACGTCTCGCCGTTGGAGTTCTTGACCCAGTACGCGACCTCCGCTGCCGGGCAAGCGACGCTCACCGTGGGCACGGGCGACGAGCCCTTCGGGCATGCGTCGCAAGTCGAGGTGGAGGGGGAACGCGGCGGCGACCGCGTGCGGCTGATCTTCGAGCAACATCAGTTCATGGGGGACGAGGCGACGCCGGCGCAAGACCCGACCTCGTTCTGCGCGCGACTGGCGCTGGAGGCGGTCCTGCGCGGCGAAGTGAGGAAGACCGGAGTGTTGGCGCCGGAGGCCTGCCTCGATCCGGAGCCGTACATTCGCGAAGTCGTGCGCGCCACCGGGATGATCCTGTACGAGCGCGAGGAGGTCGTGCGCGCCGGTCGCTTTGCCGCCGGGGGTTGAACCGGTGGGAACGAAAGCCGATGTGCTCGCCGCGCGTGCGCCGTATGGCGTGTCACCCGCTCCGGCGCGCAACGGAGTAGCACGGGCGGCCGCGGGCATGTTTTACGGCTGGTGGCTGGTGGCGGTCGGCATGCTCACGCTCGGCGTATCCACCGGGACCGTGATGTACGCCTACAGCGTCCTCGTCCTGCCGCTGGAACGGGAATTCCATGCGTCGCGCATGGCCATGATGTGGGGCGTGACGCTGTCATCGCTGGCGTCGGCGTTGGCCTCGATGTGGTTCGGGCCGCTGGCGGACCGCGGTCGGATCCGGGGCCTGATGGCGGCCGGCGCGCTGCTGCTCGCCGCCGGTCTGAGCGTCTTGTCGTTGACGTCCGCCGCCTGGCAGGTGGCGCTGTGCTACGTACTGTTCATGGGATTTGCGCAGGTGCTGCTCGGGCCCTTGACCACATCGACGCTGGTGGCACGCTGGTTCAACCGCCGGCGCGGTCTCGCACTCGGCGTGCTCGCGCTGGGTTCGAGCCTTGGCGGGTTCGCGATCCCGCCGCTCTTGCAGTACCTGATTGCGCAGGTGGGTTGGCGGATGGCCTGCCGAGTCTTGGCCTTGGTCGTCCTGGCGGTGACCTTGCCGCCCGTTTGGTTGCTCGTCGTCAGCACGCCCGCCGAAAAGGGCCTCGCCGCGGATGGCGCGCCGCATGCGGAAGCGGAGGGCGGTGCGACCGGTCCGCTCAGCGTCCCCCTTACGGTGGCCGAGATCCTGCATCGCGCCGATTTCTGGTTGATCGCGGTGGCAGTGGCCGCTGTTTTCGCCACGCACACCACGCTCATCAGCAACCTGGCGCCGTACGCGGTGGGACAAGGGTTGAGCGCATCCGCGGCGGCGACGCTCATCTCCATCGTGGCGATGACCGGGATGGCGGGCACGTTGCTGTTCGGCCTGATCGCCGACCGCGTGGACTTGCGTCTGGCGTTGGCGGCGGCCATGTTGCTGGAGGGCGTGGCACTGGTGCTCTTCCGTCATGGGGCCTTCGCGTGGGAGTTGCGGGTCGCCAGTGGCATGCTGGGAATCGCGGCGGGGGCTGCGTTTCCGATCTGGGGGACGCTTCTGGGTCGCGCCTTCGGTCCGCTGAACTACGGCCGCGTCATGGGCTTGATGGATCCGCTGATGATTACGCCGCTGATTGTCGTGAGTTCGCCCCTCGCCGGTCGCATCTTCGACGTCACCGGCCACTATCGTGCCGTGTTCGACATGTTCCTTGTTGCGTTGTTCCTGGCAGGGTTGCTGCTGGCGCGACTCCAGCCGATCAGGCGGCTTGACGGGGAGACACGTGAGCGCGTGGAGGTCCCAGGTTGAGTTCCAAATGGAAGAAGAAGCGAACGAAGGCAAGCGGAGGTGACCGAGATGGGTGCCGGAGAAATGAGTGGGGACCAGGCGAACGACCTGGCGGCCGTTGACCGCATGTGTGACCGATGACGCCCCAAGCTACGCCGCGGGAATATGAAACTGGAAGCGTACCTATCGAATACAGTGGGTGGGTGCCGGCGTCTCATGCGATCCCCACTTACGATCCTCTGCAAAGCGATATCGATACCGATGTGGTCGTCATCGGCGCTGGCCTGACGGGTGCGTCGGCGGCCCTTCACCTGGCCGAGCGCAAACTCAATGTCGTGGTCCTCGAGGCCCATCAGCCGGCCTGGGGCGCCTCTGGGCGCAATGCGGGAATCGTCCTCCCGTTCTTGCTGGGGTCCCTGGACCAACCGCGGAGCTGGCCCGATCAGGGGCGGCGTTTCGTGGACACCTTCGTCGCCAACAGAAACATCGTCTTCGCGATTTGTGCCCGGCATGGAATCGAGGGAGATGCGGAGCAGTCCGGCTTCCTGCAACTGGCGCGCCGGCCGTCCGCCAAAGCGGCCTTGGAGCGCGAAGCCCGCCCGTGGAAGCGGTTCGGATACGACGTCGAGTTGGTTGGCGCGGACGGGCTCCGGGAACTCACCGGAAGCGACGTGTATCGAATCGGTTTGCGCTGGCGTGACGGCGGCCGCGTCAACCCGTTTCTCTTCACGAACGGGATGATTACGGCGGCAAGTCGCTTGGGCTGCCGGGTGTTCGGGCGCTCCGCGGTCACCGCGTGCGAGAAATCCGGTGAGCGCTGGTTGGTGAGGACGGCGAACGGAAGTGTGCGCACCCAGAAAGTCGTCTTGTGTACCAATGGGCACAGAAACAACACGTTCTTTCCGGAGCTGGCGGCCACCAATTATCCCTTGGTGGCGTGCGGCCTGGCGACCAAGCCCCTCAGCGAGGCGCTGCTGAAACAGATCAATCCTTCGGGTATCGCGTTGGAGCAGTTTCCCAACGCCCTCTTCCCGCTCGTGATCGACGGTCGTAAACGGCTGCTCACCGGAACAATCCCCTGGCCATGGCAGGCTCAGAAGGCGACCCTGTACATGTCCTATTTCCGCCGCTACCTGCGCCGCACGTATCCCCAAGTCGACCTGGGGGAGATCGAGCTCGATTCCTACTGGACCGGGATGACCGAGAGCGCATCGTCGAAATACCATCATGACTATCCCAAGATGTATGACCTGGCCCCCGGCGTTACGGCGCTTGCCAACCTGGGAACATGGGGAAACGTCTTGGGGCCGCTGATGGGGATGAATTTCGCGCAGGCGCTCGCCAACGAACGGCCCGACGATCTGATGTTCCCGGTCGAACACCCGTGCGCGGTCAAATCGCCACAGATGTTCGAATGGAAGATCCGGTATCTCCTGATACCGCTGGCGCGGGTGGCGGACCGTTTGGGATTGTTGTAGGCCGCGTCGGCTACCTCAGATGGGTCCGAGATGGCGGGCACGCTTCGAGACGGCCGCTGAGAATCCTTCGACACGGCGCGAAGAGCACGCGCCTGCTCAGGAGCGGCCTCCTCAGCGTGAGCGGTTGGTGCGGGTGCGACAATCATTTCCCGCTCATCCTGAGCCTCCGGTCCGCGCGGTGCGGATATGTTGGGACAATGAACCTCCTCTCACGGCCGGCACCACCACCCGGGGCGATGCCCCGGGCTGACGACTAGCCGCCCCGTTGGGGCTGCTGCCGCCCAGCATTGGAACCTTCAGAAGCGCAGTCCTGAAGGGGCGGCAATCCATTAGGGCAACGCCCTGGGCGACGGAGATGGCGCTTGGTTCATTGGGTAGGAGCCGCCTTCACTTGGCGGCGTCTCGAAGGATGCAATCTGGCACAATGCCGCGTCAACGACTGCTATTGTGCCGACACCGAGCGTACCACGGGATTCTCAAGTGCGCCGATTCCGCCGATCTCGATACGGACGATGTCGCCGGGTTGGAGGAATCGCGGTGGCGTGCGCCGGAAACCGACGCCACCGGGGGTGCCGGTGCTGATCAGGTCCCCGGGCTCGAGCGTGACGCCCGCCGAGATATACTCGATCAACGCCGGCACGTCGAAGATCAGATCGGCGGTGTTGGCATGTTGCACTTCCTCGCCGTTGACCAGGGTGCGCAATTCGAGCCCACGCGGATCGGGTATGTCGTCGGCGGTGACCAGGACGGGCCCCATCGGCGCGAACGTGTCGAACGACTTTGCGATGCAGTGGCCGCTGCGTTGCTGATAATCGCGGGCGCTCACGTCGTTCATGATGGTGTAGCCGGCGACGTAGCGCAGCGCGTCGTGGCGGGTGACCCGTTTGGCGCGCGTGCCGATGACCACGGCCAGTTCGCCTTCGTAATCGACCATCGTGGTCGCCGGCGGAATTTCGATGGCCGCCCAGGGACCGATCACGGCGGTGCAGGCCTTGGAGAAGATCACGGGAGCCGCGGGGATGGGCGTGCCGGTCTCTTCGGCGTGGTCGCGGTAATTGAAGCCGATGGCCAGGATCTTTCCCGGTCGTGGAATCGGCGCCAGCGGTTGGAGGCGGTCCGCGGCGAGCACGCCGCCGCCACCCCGCGGTGCGCGCGCCACGGCCTCGCGCGCCGTGACCAGCGCATCCGCCCCGGCCGCGAGCAGGGCCAGCATCGTTTGCGGGAGGGCGGGTGCCGCCACCGCGAGGTCGACGATGCCGCGATCGGTTTCGGCGCCGACACGGGATCGGCCGTCGTGGAGGAATGTCAGTAAGCGCATGCTGTCCTTTCGTGGCACCCAGGCGACGGCTTCCCTTGCATCGCGCCGGCCGCGCCACTCCGCCAACACCGTGCGACAAGAGAAAACGGTTAGCGCCGAGCGACCGTCGCTTGGAGCTCGGCAATCTGACGATCCTGCACACGCGCCAGAAATACCAGCGCCGACACGGCGCCGATGAGCGCGACGAGAACGACGGTGGTAACGACGAGAGTGCGAGTGCGGGGTGATGACATCTGCATGGGAACTTGCCCCGGGTATTAGATGAACCCGGTAGCGGTTGGCAACGGTTCTCCCTACTGTAGTGCCTCGGCTTTGGCGGCACGTGGGTTGGCGCATCGCTCCCAGCAGGCGCGCGTCGATACGCCGCCAAGGGACGCCGGCTACGACGAATGAACATGCGCCATCGCCAGCGCGCGGGGCGGTGCCCTGGGCTGATGGGGTGCCGCCCCTCCAGGGCTGTGCTTCGGAACGCTCTAATGTCGGGCGGCAGCAGCCCCAACGGGGCGGGTATTCGTTAGCCCAGGGCATCGCCCCGGGCGCTGGTTACACGAACGCATGCGGCAGCGTCGCGGTCGGTGCCGCCGGCGCCAATTCGACTCTGGCGAGCCCGCTGCCGAATGGCTAGGGTACCTTGCACAGGAGCCATGTGTGCACACTGCCGATGTCGTCATCGTCGGTGCCGGCTTTGCCGGCGCCGCGACCGCCTACCAGTTGACGAGGCGCGGCGTACGCGACGTCCTGGTCCTCGAACGTGAAGCCGTCGCCGGCGTGCACGCCTCCGGGCGCAACGCGGCCTTGGCGTTTCAAGTGTTGTCCGACGCCGCCGAGGCCCGTCTGGCGGTGGAAGGCGCCCAGTTTATCGCCGATCCGCCGCGGGGCTTCACGTCCGTGCCGCTCCTGCGCCGTACCGGATCGCTCCTGCTGGCCGAAACAGGGGGTGTGGCGCGGTTGCGCCAGGCGCAACGCGCCGCGGCGGGCTTGGGACTCGACTGTCAGATGATCGCTGTCGACGACGCGGTCCGGCGCGTGCCGGCGCTGGCGCGGGCGCCGTTCTCGGCGGCGTTCTGGAATCCACACGATGGTGTGGTCGACATCCACGAATTGCTACAAAGTTACCTGCGCGCCGCCCGCCGGGCGGGGGCGCGGATCGAATACCGTTGCGGCGTCGAAGCAGTGCACCTGCACGGTGGCCGGGTGAGCGCGGTGGAGACCGCGCGCGGCACGGTGGAGACGCGCTGCGTGGTGAATGCCGCCGGCGCCTGGGCGGGGGTGGTGAGTGGGCTGGCCGGTATAGGGACACGGACCGTGGCGCCTCGCCGGCGCCACCTATTTCAGACAGTCGCGGACATCCCGGTGGAACGCGCCTGGCCTTTCGTCTGGCACAACGATCGCGATGTCTACTTCCGACCGGAGGGCGACGGCTTGCTGATGAGCCCTTGCGATGCGACCCCGCATCCGCCGCGCGAGCCGGTCGCGGACGCCGGTGCGGCGCAGCTCCTGGCGGACAAGATCGCGTACGCCTTTCCCGCCCTCGCCGCTACCCGCATCGCTTCTTCCTGGTGTTGCTTGCGTACGTTCGTGCGCGACGAGCGCTTCGTCATCGGCCGGGACCCCGAAGTGGACGGGCTGGTGTGGGTCGCGGCTTTGGGCGGGCACGGGATGACGACCAGCGCAGCCGTGGGCCGACTCGGTGCGTCGGCGGTGCTGGGCGAGTTCACGGCGGAGCTTGAAGGCTTCTCGCCGGCGCGGCTCGTGGAAGCGCACGGCTGACGGCGCCGGCGCGTGGCGCGTGGGAGCGCCGTGTCGTACCGCGACGCGTTCTGGCATCCCTCCGCTCCGCGTTCGCGCGGCGCGTTCGCGCCCTTGACGGTCGGCCAACTTTTGCGGCATGAACTCCGATACCATGTCCTTCGGATCCTCCACCCTGCCCAAGATGATGATCGGCTTCGTCGTGCGCCGCTGCGCCGTGGAGGTCGGACACCAGCCCTCCCCGGAGGAGTTCGCGGCATGGGCCAACGGCGAGAACGGCGATGGGGGAAACCGTAGCCTGTTTGGGCGTCCGATCACGGCTGACGAAGCGCGCGTCATCTTGCGCCACCCGGGGCGGGTGGTGACGGCGCGCAGCGCGTTGCCCGTCGAACGTTTCGTTCCCGACGACGGCATGCCAACGCCAGCCGCGGCTGGCACGCTCATTTCGCTGCCGGCGGTCCGCGCCAGACTGAAGGCGCGCGCGACGTGAGCGGAGAGAACAGAGGACTGACGACAGAGGACAGACGACAGAGAACAGACTCCAGGCATCTGTAATCTGAAGTCCGTCGTCTGTTCTCTGTCGTCTGTCTTCTGTACTCTGTCCTCTGACCATGCGCCCTCGCGATCTTGCTGCGCTGGAATTCGATGTCGTCCGCAACCGCTTGGCGGACTTTGCCTGCTCGCCAGCGGGCAAAGAGGCGTGCCGGGCGCTGGCGCCGACGGGCGTGCGCGCGCAGCCCGAGCAAGCGCTGGATGCGGCGTGGCAGTGCTTCCGGCTCCTGGAGCAGGAGGGCGCGATCCCGCTGGCGGAGTTCCCGGATATCCGCGCATCGTTGCGAACAGCCGCACATGACGGCGCCGTTCTGGACGGCAAGACCCTGATCGAGATCCGACAGGTACTCGCCACCGTGCGGGCCGCCAGCGGCTTCTTCAGGAAACATTCGAAGCGTTTTGCGGCGCTGGCCTCGGTGCCGGACCTGTTGGCGCCGCTGCCCGCGCTGCACCAAGCATTGCTGCGCGCGCTGGACGACAACGGCGCGGTCAGCGACGAGGCCAGCGACGAACTCGCGGCGGTGCGCCGCACCATCCGCCACCTGCGCGCGCGGTTGACCCGGCGTCTGGAAGACCTCCTGACGCAGCCGACCATGGCGGCGTTGCTCGGCGACCGCTACGTGACCTTGCGCAACAATCGCTTCGTCATTCCGATCAAGGCGGCGATGGCTCGGCAGTTTGACGGCGTGGTGCAGGACCGCTCGGCATCGGGTGAGACGGTGTTCATCGAACCTCTATTCGCGGTGGAACCGAACAACCGCCTGCTGATGGCCAGCAAGGAAGAGGAGTGGTTAGCGCAGCGTATTCTCGGCGACCTCACGGCGCTCGTGCGTGCGGAGCACGACACCCTTGCCGCCACCTTCGCGGTGTTGATCGAGACCGACGCGCTCGTCGCGCGGGCCCGGTTCGCGCAACACTTCCGATGCACCCAGCCGCGGTTCGATCGGGAGGTGCTGCTCAGGGACGCGCGCCACCCCGGCCTGCTCTGTTCGGGGCGGGAGGCGATCCCGATCGACCTGCATCTCCCGGCCGGCAAGCCAGTCCTGGTCATCACGGGTCCGAACACCGGCGGCAAGACGGTGGCATTGAAGACCCTGGGATTGCTGGCGCTCATGGCGCAGAGCGGTATCCTCATCCCGGTTGCCGAGGGTGCGTGCCTGCCGTGTTTCCAAGCCATCTACGCCGACATCGGCGACGAGCAGAACGTCGAACGCAACCTGTCGACGTTTTCGGCGCACGTCGCCAACCTCACGGCAATCATCGAGCGCTGCCGCCCGCCATCGCTGGTCGTGCTCGACGAGCCCGGAGTGGGCACCGATCCGGACGAGGGAGCGGCGTTGGGTATCGGCACGATAGCGGTGCTGGAAGGTGCCGGTGCGCATGTGGCGTTGAGCACGCACTACGCTCCGCTGAAGCTGTTCGCCTTGAGCCGGGACAGTTGCGTCACGGCGGCCGTCGCCTTCGACATCGAGGCCATGGCCCCGCGCTTTCGCCTGATCTACCATTCCATCGGCGAAAGTCTCGCGTTGCCGATCGCGCAGCGCCTTGGGTTACCGGCGGCCGTGCTCGACGCGGCGCGGGCGGCGCGCTCGCGGCAGGCCCAGACGCTGGCGGCGGCGACGTCGCGGTTGGAGGATGCGCGCCGCCGCTACGAAGAGCGCTCCGGGGAGCTGGAGGCCCGCATCCGCGGCGCGGCGCTGGCGGAACGGGACGCCCAACGCCTGCTGGACGAATTGCGCGAAGCACGTCGGCGGGGATGGACGGACGAGCTGCGCGCGGCGCGGGAATTCGTGCGCACGCTGCGCGAGGAGGGCCGAGAGTTACTGGCGGCGGTCGACGGCGGCCGCGCCGATCGCCGCACGTTCGCCCGTTGGGTGCACGAGCAGGAGGCCGCGATTGTCGGGCACGAAGCCCAGCATGCCGCGCCACCCGCGACGACGGGGCCGCCGCGGATCGGCGAGCAAGTGGAAGTCGTCGACACGGGAATCCGCGGGCAGTTGCTCGGCATCGAGGGTGCCCGGGCGCGTATCCAGCGCGGCAGTCTGCGCTTCGAGGTTCCAGCGCGGCAGTTGCGGCGCATCGGCCCAGAGCCGGTAGCGACCGTCGAGGTCCGCATGGCGGCCGCTGCCGGCGACACGCCGCGGGAGATCGCGCTGCTGGGCCTGCGCGCCAAGGACGCGGTGGCTGAACTCGATCGCTTTCTGGACCGGGCGGCACAAGCGCAGCACCGCTCGGTACGCATTATCCACGGGCTCGGTAGCGGGGCCTTGAAGCGCGCGGTCGAGAGCTATCTTGCGACCTCGCCGTACTGTGCCGGTTTCCGGTCCGCCGATCCACGCGAAGGCGGGAGCGGGGTTACCATCGCCACGCTCGTGTCGGCATAGCCTCAACTGCCCTTCGGCAGGCCGAGCACTTGCATGGCGATGATGCCACGCATGATCTCCGAGGTGCCGGAGGCGATGCTGGTCGCGGGCGCACCGAGGAATATGCGCTGCGCCCATTGCGCCGGATCGGCGTTCTCGCTGTGTGCGTCGGGGGTATCGTAGAGCAGGCCCTGCGTACCGACGATCGCCATGGCGATGCGCGCCATCGTCTGCGTCAGCTCGGTCCAATGCAGCTTGACGATCGAGGCCTCCGGACCGGGCATACCCATGCGCAGCAGCTTGTCGAGAATTCGCTGACAGGTGTGGCGGAAGGTCTCGACACCGAGGTAGACGTCGGCGAGCGCCTGCCGCAGGACGGGATCCCGGTCCGCACCGCGCTCGCGCGCCAGCCGTAGGAGTTCGTCGCGGCTCTGCGTCAGGACGATCTGCATTTCGACGACGTACAGGATGCCCCGCTCGTTTTGCAGCGCGGCCGTCGCGACCGCCCAGCCATTGTGCAATTCGCCGAGCAGGTTCTCGCGTGGCACCTGGACGTTCTCGAAGAAGACTTCGTTGAACTCGGCCTGCCCGCCGATCTGGCGCAGCGGCCGCACGGTGATGCCCGGACTGCGCATGTCGACGAGCAGGCAGGAGATGCCTTGCCGGCGGGCGGATCCAGGATCGGTGCGACAGAGCGCCATGCACCAGTCCGCATGGTGCGCCAGCGTCGTCCACACTTTCTGGCCCTCGAGAACGAAGCGATCGCCCTCCAGCGTCGCCTTGCTGCGCAAGGAGGCCAGGTCGGAGCCGGCGCCGGGCTCGGAGAATCCAAAACACCACAGATCCTCGGCCGAGAGGATGCGCCGCGCGAAGCGGCGTTTCTGTTCCTCGGTCCCGAAGGCGATCAGCGGCGGGCCCGCGATACCGATGCCCAGGTGTCCGATGATTTCCGGCGCCCGTGCCCGCGCCATCTCCTCCGTATAGACAATCTGTTCCGGAATCGATGCGCCGCGGCCGCCGTATTCCGCCGGCCAGGTGATGCCCACCCAGCGGGCTTCCGCCAACTTTCCTTGCCATGCGCGTAAGCGGGATACCCGTTCCACTTCCGGAAGTGTTGCGGCATTCTTCGGCCGCAGTTCGTCCGGTATGTTGCTGGCCAGCCAATTGCGCAGTTCGAGGCGAAAGTCCTCCAGTTCCCGATTCTCCATACGACAGCTTCTAAGTGGGCGGCATCACGGCGTCAATATCCGCGCAACCGTATCGCCCTCGGCTCCAAGAACCCCTTCCCAAATACGGGTGCGGAACGTAGGATGCGCCCTACGCCTGCCGTCGGAGCCATGTGGACAAGCGACCACCGAACTGCCGGAGGTCGGACGCGGCAGGGGAGGGTAGCGCGGCCGCGAAAATGCGTGTAAGGAACCTTGCTGCGTTGGAACGTATCATGCCTTGGTGTCGATTCGGTTACGTCGTCGGGCTCACGGTTTCGAGTCTGCTGCTGTCGGCTGCGTTGCCACGTGTGGCGACCGGACAGTTGCCGGGAGATACCGACTGCAACGAACGAATCACCGCGGCAGACCTCGATCCCGCCGTGCACATCCTTTTTGGGGCGTCCTACCAATGCCCTCCGAACGCCGATGCCAATGGAGACAGTCGGACAACCAGTGCCGACCTGCCCAAAATCGAGTTGCTGATCCCGACCGCACCCCCGGCACCGACCCCGACGCCGTCGCCCAGTGGGACCCCGAGCCCAACGCTGGCCGCGCCCCCAACCGTCACCCCGACGTTTACGGCGGCGGCGAACGCCACCCCGACCGCCACCGCAACCCCGACATCGTCAGCTACCGGAACGCCGCCGTCCACCGGAACACCGGCGGCGACCCGCACGGCGACGCTCGTACTGACGGCGACCCGCACGATGACGCCGGTGCCGACGGCGACCGGCACGGCCGCGGTGAGCGCCACGCCGACGAGAACTCCAACCAGCCTGGCGACTCGCACACCCACCGGCACGGCGGCGCCCTCGGCGACCGCAAGCGTGACATCGACGGCGACAGCGACCGCGACGGCCACACGCACCAATAGTCCGACCGTCACGCCCTCGTCGACATCGACCAGTGTGCCGACCCATACCCCGACGCCCACCGTTCCACAGTCGGTTGGCCCCCCGATCACGTACTTCGGGCTGGCAGGACAGGATCGGGGTCCCCTGCCCACGGTCGGTAAGGACGTGCAGGGCAATCCCATTTTCACGAAACCGCCGTATTCCAGCGGCCGAGGGTTCTATATCGTGGTCGAGGCGGGAACGGGCACATCCGGCTCGCTGCCGGGGACCATGACCATCAACCCCGACCCCGCGGGCCGGCCCGACCTGCAGATTCAGGCGGATCGGAACCTGGGCAACGGCAGTACGCTGGTGTGCGACGCGGCGCCGGTCGGGCCGGTGCCGACGCCGACGGTGACGCCCGGAGGCGTGCCCGCAATCAACGCATCGACCACGGACGAGCAGTACATCACCGATGCGCTGAATGACTTCGGCTGCCGCTTCGTCGTCATTCTCACATCGGAGAATGCGATCACCGAACCGACGCCGGGAATCCCGCGGTTCGTCAATCCGCCCACCAGCCTCCGGCAGTACATCTCTCCCGAGCCGATCAAATCCGAGCTCGCGTTGGAATATGGCTACACCACGCTGACGGTTCGGCTGCGGGACGCCGCGGGCAATCTCGGCGACCCGAAGAGCATCGTTCTCTTGGTGCCGACGCCGCCCCCTCTGCTGCCGACCGACACTCCCGAACCGACCTGGACACTGCCATTTACGCCGACGAAGACGAGAACACCCACGGTGACCGGCACGCCGACCGTTACCGGGACGCCCACGATCACGGGGACGCCGACGCTGACCCGTACGCCAACGCCGTCGCCGACCGCGACGCCGACGCGGACGAGTACGCTGACGGCGACACCGGTGCCCACCTGGACAGCGACCCGGACGGCGAGCGCGACTCGAACCGCGACGGCGACGGCCACACCGACGTTCAGCCGCACGCCGACGGCAACACCATCCGCCTTGCCGACGTCGTCAGTCACGCCCACGGCAACACCGTCAGCCGTGCCGACGTCCACGTCCACGCCGACGGCGACTCCGAGCCCGACCGGCACACCTAGTGCAAGTCCGACTGGGACGCCTACTGTGAGCCCGACGAGCACGCCCAGCGCGCCGCCGCCGACGCAGACCCCGTTGCCGTCCGCGACGGCAACCGCGACGAGCAGCGTGACCGCCACGGTTTCGCCGACGGAGACTGGCAGCGCAACGCCAAGTCCGACCCCGACAGCCACCGGGACGCCGACGGAGACCGCAACGCTTACACCAACGGAGACGCCGACGGAAAGCCCGACGGAAAGTCCGACGCCAACAGCGACCTCCGATGCCACACCGTGACTGGCGCGCACGTGTTCCGTGTGACCGGGGGGCTCTCGAATGCCGGTCCGCCGGTATGCCTCCCGCGGCAGCCGGGACGGTCGCGCGTTGGAAAAAATCGACCGTCCCGGCTCGGATGATGGACGCGACGATGCGTAAAGGAGACAGGTGATGGATTGGACAGGCTGGATCGGTCTGGCACTGGGCGTTGTCATGGTGACTGCGGCCAAGGTGGGACCGCCGCCCGTCATTCTCAATCTGGGACCCGTGATGCCGACACCCGCGCCCACGGCGAAAGTGGCCACCAAGAAACGGCTGATCACGACCATCACGGTGCAGAATTCGCCGGAAGGGGAGAGCGTGGTGTCTTTCGAGGCTACGGATGTTGCGGACGAGGGCCAAGGCAAGACCCGCACGCTGGCGTCGAAGTCGTACTCGTTGGTGGACGAGAAGCCGGAACTGAAAGCGCTGCAAGAGCAGATCATGGGGCATATTCGCGGGCTCGAGCGTGAGATGCTCGAGTATGCGGCCAAGGCGGGGCCGCCGAAAGAACGGCCACCGATCGGGCCCGGCCAGGCGGGGACGACGCAACCCTATCGGTGATCGCCGCGCCGCGTCACACACCGGTCAGCCGGCCGGAATCGAAGGGCAGCCGTGTAACGCGACGTCGATCGCCGCAAGGATCTCCTCGATGGTGATCTGGCCGTCGCGATTGGTATCGGCGGGCGTACAGGCGTCGAGTTGCGCATGGCCGAGCGCGATGTTGACGGCGGACAGAATCTCGTCGACGGTAACCACCCCATTGCGTGTGCAATCGCCGGGGCAGGGGGGCGTCGGCGTGGCGGTTGCGGTCGGTGTGGGACTGCCGGTCCTGACGGGAGTGGGTGTCGGCGTACGGAACCGCGGCGTAAACGTCGGGGTCGGGGACCCCGTGGCGGTGACGGTTGGCGCCGGGGTGAATGCCGAGCCCGAGAAGAAGCTGCCGTACCGCAGCAGATTGGCGGTGGCGGCCCGCTGCGATGGCGTGAGCACGCTGGGGTCCGCGGCCCAGCAGTAGGAGAGGGTGGTGACGATCACACGGCCCTCGCCGTGCCGGTACTCCACCCACGTGGCTTGATCGCCAGCGTGTGCGAGCACCGTGGTCGGCGTTGCCGCCAGGTTCGTCAGCTCGAGCGTGCCCAGATCCGTCGGTTGGGTCGGCCCCCAGTTGTCGAAGTCCGCGGTGCCCAAGAGGTTGCCGCCGTAACCGAGGCCGGTGATGTAGGGGTGATCCGGGGCGGCAATCTCTTCACTATTGTGCGCGGTAGCGGTGGCCAGTGTCACCCCCGCGGGCGCGACCTGACCCTGATCCGCGGGTAGGCCCGCCGTGTTGATGACCGCAACGCCGCCCAGGCTGACGAACCGATCGATCACGCCGCCCGGCGCAACCATTCGCTGCAGATAGGTGTAGTCAGTGCTGCTGACCCCCGGTGCAATGTAAATCACCTGGAACTTATTCCGCAGAGCGATGGGGTCAGTGCTTGGTGTCGGCGTCGGGTTTGCCAGCACCTGAAAGAGCTCCGTTCCCGACGAGAAGCCGAGATCCGACGAGAGCGTACGTGAGCACTCCCATTGGTTGTCTTGGGTGGAGAGCTCGCCGCGCACGAACAGGAAATTCAATGGGGGCAGGGTGCTGGTGGGTGTTGGGCCGCTGACGGTCGGCGACGGAGTAGGGGTGACCGTGTCGGTGGCGGTCGCCGTCGCGGTAGTGCTCGGTGTCGGTGTCACGCTGGGAGTCGCCGTTACGGTGCTGCTCGGTGTCGGCGTCGCCGTGGCCGTGTCGGTGGGCGAGGGCGTCGCGGTCGCCGTTACGGATGCGGTTGCGGAAGCCGAAGGGGATGGGGTCGGCGAGGCCGACGGTGCCGGGGTGGCTGTTGGCGATGCCGTCGCCGTCTCCGTCGGCGTCCGTGACGGTGTGACGGTAACGGTCGGTGTCACGGTCACCGTTGGCGTAAAGGCGATGCAGCTTCCTCCTAGCGGCGAGCAGGAGGCTCCGAACACGACGAAGGAACCCGGTCCGCATGCTCCGCCCACCGGTTGCGCGCAGGAGAGGAACGGCGGAGTGCCGTACTGGCAGCAGTCGTTGGTCCCTGGGGTGCGGGTGGGAGTGTCGGTGTTCGTGGGGGTGGCCGAGGCGGTCGCCGTACCGGTCGCCGTACGTGTTGCGGTCCGTGTCGGCGTGTGACTGGGCGTTGCCGTGGTTGTTGGGGTCGCGGTACTTGTCCGGGTGTTCGTGGCCGTGGCGGTATTGCTGGGCGTCGGTGTGGTCGTCGGTGACACGGTCGGGCTGACCGTTGGCGTGTCGGTCGCGGTGGCGGTTGCCGACGCGGTGGCCGTGGGTGTCGGGGTTTCCGTCGCCGTGCCCGTCGGCGTGATCGTGGAGGTAGCGGTGGTCGTTGCAGTCGGTGTGGCGGTCGCCGTCTCGCTCGGGGTCGCCGTGGGAGATGCTGTTGGCGTGATGGTTGGCGTCGCGGTGCTGGTGGGCGTGGCGCTGCTGGTCTCCGTTGCGGTCGCGGTGCCACTGGCGGTCGGCGTTGGGGTCACCGTGGGCGTAGGGGTTTCCGTCGGCGTGTCGGTCACCGTGGGTGTATTGGTGACCGTGGGCGTGTTGGTCGGAGTCGCGGTTGACGTTGGGGTGAACCACTTGCAGCCGCTGAGGTCCGGGGGACAACTTGCGCCGATCACCGGGGTACTTCCCTCGGGGCACGCTCCGTTCGACGGGTTGCTGCACCGGTGTATCGTGTCCGCGCAGCAATCCGCGGATTGCGCGTAGCCGGCACGCGGCAGCGCTGTCGCCAGCACGACGACCACCGCCAGCACCCGCCAGCAAGCGGTCATGACCCGCGCTCGCTGTCCGGCGCCGTCGGGGCCAATGCGTGCTGGATGTGTCCCACGTGGTGGACTCGTTCGTTGACTTGAAATAGCCCCTCTGATACCTAAACCGCCGCCTCCAGCGCAAGCTCCCGCGATGAAAATCACATCGGTGAAAGGGTTTCATGACGTCCTGCCAGACGAAAGTGCCCGCTGGCAGTGGATCGAGCAGCAGGCGCGGGAATTGTTTGCGCGCTACGCGTTCGCCGAGATCCGCCTGCCGATCGTGGAGCGTACGGCGCTCTTCAGTCGCTCGATCGGCGAGACGACCGACATCGTCGAGAAGGAGATGTACACGTTCGCCGACCGGGACGGGTCCTCGCTGACGCTACGCCCGGAAGGCACGGCGTCGCTGGTGCGCGCCTACGTCGAGCACGCGCTCCACCAACAGGCCGCCGTGGCGAAGTTGTTTTATCTCGGTCCGATGTTCCGTCGCGAGCGGCCGCAGAAGGGGCGGTTACGGCAATTTGCCCAGATCGGCGCCGAGGCGATCGGGCGAGAGGACGCGGCGATCGATGCCGAGGTGCTGCTCCTGTTACACGACCTGTTGGTGGCCCTGCGGGTGCGCGGCGCGCGGATCGAGTTGAACTCGCTGGGATGCGCGGCATGCCGTCCCGCATATCGCGCGGTCTTGCTGGCGTACGCCGCGGCGCATCGCGACGTCCTGTGCGAGAATTGTAACCGCCGCGTCGAGCGCAACCCGTTGCGGCTGCTCGATTGCAAGGACCGTGCGTGCCGGGAGTCCACGGTGGACGCGCCGGCGATGCTCGACTACCTCTGCGCGCCGTGCCGCGCGCACTTCGACGGCGTCCGCGCGCTGTTGGCGCGGGAAGACGTGCACCCGCGGCTCAATCCGCGTATGGTGCGCGGTCTCGACTATTACTGCCGCACCGCGTTCGAAGTGGTGGCCGAGGGGTTGGGCGCTCAGAACGCGGTCGGTGGCGGCGGCCGATACGACGGACTGATCAAGGAATTGGGCGGGCCCGACAGCCCCGGGATTGGCTTTGCGCTCGGTGTGGAACGCTTGGTGTTGGCCGTTGCCGAAGCCGACGCCGCGCAGCCGTCGGCACCGGAGGTGTTCGTGGCGCCCATGGGTGCCGTGGCCGAGGCGGAGGCCATGCACCTGACGCACCGGTGGCGCGGCGATGGGATGCGTGTTGAAATGGCAAGCGGAGGCAGGAGCTTGAAGAGCCAGATGCGTTTGGCGGACAAAGTGGGGAGTCCGTACGTACTGATCCTTGGCGAAAACGAGTTGGCGGCGCGCGCGCTCACGGTGCGCGACATGGTCGCCAAACAGGACTTTCCGCGCGCCATTGGCTTGGCGTCCTCGACAGCTGCGTTGCGTGAGGCGTTGGCGCAACTGCCGCGTGCCGCGGTGGAGCCGCGCGCGTGAACACCGGCAGCTTGGGGGACTGGAGGCGGAGCGGCTATTGCGGCGACCTGCGGCTGGCCGACGCCGGCCGCGACGTGACGGTCATGGGCTGGGTGCACACCCGGCGCGATCATGGTGGGGTGATTTTCGCGGACCTGCGTGACCGCTCCGGCGTCGTGCAGGTTGTCTTCAATCCGGAAGGCAATACGGCCACGTTCGCGTTCGGGCAGGAGCTGCGCAACGAGTTCGTGATCGCGGTGCGCGGGCGCGTCGTGCGCCGGCCGGCGGAGACGCAGAACCCGAACTTGGCCACGGGAGACGTTGAAGTCGTGGCCGCGGAGGCGAGGTTGCTGAGCCCGGCACGCAGCACGCCGTTCCCCATCGATGGGGGCCCGGCCATCACCGAGAGCACGCGATTGAAATACCGTTACCTCGATTTGCGCCGGCCGGAGATGCAGGAACGCCTGATCTTTCGCCACCGCCTGGTGAAAGCGATACGCGATTACCTTGACGGCGACGGGTTTCTGGAGATCGAGACCCCGCTATTGACGCGCAGCACGCCGGAAGGGGCGCGCGACTACCTGGTGCCGAGCCGCGTCAATCCCGGCTCCTTCTACGCGCTGCCGCAATCGCCCCAACTGTTCAAGCAGTTGTTCATGGTGGCCGGGCTGGACCGCTACTTTCAGGTGGCGCGCTGCTTCCGCGACGAGGACCTGCGCGCCGACCGGCAACCGGAATTCACGCAAGTCGACCTGGAGATGTCCTTTGTCCGGCCCGACGACATCATGGCGGTCACCGAGGGGATGCTGCGCGCGGCCTGCGCCCTGCGCGGCATCGCCCTGCCGCAACCGGTACCCCGTATCGCTTACGACGAAGCGATGCGCCGCTTTGGCAGCGATCGCCCCGATATGCGCTTCGCGCTCGAACTTGCCGACGTGTCGGACGTGGCGCGTCGCGTCGAGTTCAAGGTGTTCCGCGACGCCGTGGAGCGCCGCGGCATCGTCAAGGTGTTGCGTATTCCCGAGGGGGAACGTCTGTCGCGCAAAGACCTCGATGGCTTGCCGGACCTGGTGGCTCCCTACGGCGCCAAGGGCGTGGCCTGGGTGCGGTTGACCGATGCGGGCTGGCAATCGCCGATCGCGAAGTTCATCGAGCCGGCCGAGCGCTCGGCAATCGAACGGGCCTGCGGCGCCGGGACGGGCGATTTGCTCATGTTCGTCGCCGACTCCTCCAAGGTGGTCAACGACGCCCTGGCGAACCTGCGGCTCAAGCTGGCCGAGCAGTTGGGGCTGATTGCCGACGACCGTTACGCCTTCGTCTGGGTGACCGATTTTCCCTTGGTGGAATACTCGGCCGAGGACAAGCGCTACGTGTCGGTCAACCATCCCTTTACCGCCGCGCACGACGAGGATTGGGGCCGGCTCGAGTCGGACCCACTGAGCGTGCGCGCGCAAGCGTACGACATCGTGCTCAACGGCACGGAGTTGGGCGGCGGTAGTATCCGTATCCATCGGCCGGACTTGCAGTCGCGCGCCTTCGCGGTGCTCGGCCTCGACGAGAGCGAAGCCCGAGCCAAATTCGGATTCCTGCTCGAGGCGTTGTCGTACGGGGCCCCGCCGCACGGCGGGATTGCGCTCGGTCTCGATCGGTTGGCCATGCTCTTGTGCGGCGCAACGTCCATCCGCGACGTCATCGCCTTCCCCAAGACGCAGCGGGCGGTGTGCCTGATGACCGAGGCGCCGAGCCCGGTCGATCAGAAACAGTTGCGCGAACTGGGGCTGAAGCTCAATGCGTGAGGGCGTTCCTATGCCGGTGTTCCTGTCAGTGCGTCGGCCGTTTGCGACACGGCGCGGCGCGGCCATGATGCAATCTGGTTCTGTTCGCCAACGGACTCGCGGAACCGCGCGGTCCTCGCGGCCGCTGGCGGCTGGGCGCGCCGGACCGGTCGTTGCGGTGGCGCTCGTCCTGTTGAGCGGCTGCAATCCCTTTCGTCACGGCCCCAAGCTCGAGGAGCCGATCAGCCTGATCGCCGTCATGCCCATCGAGGCGGCGGAGCGCAGCGGTGCCACGGCGATGGATGCCCCCGAATCGCTGCCTGCGGAGGCGCCGCGCCAGGTCACGGCGGAAGTGTATGCGGTCGTCACCAACTCTCCGGAATGGCGTGTCGTACCGGACCTCAGCGTCGCGCGTGCGATTCGCCGCCTCAATCCGACCGGGGATCTGGCCGCGCGCGCCCGCGCGGTTGGCAAGGAGGTGAAGGCGGATGCCGTCCTCTTCGGGACCGTTTCGCGCTACGTCGAACGCGAAGGGACCGAGTACGGCGCACGGCGACCGGCATCGGTTGGATTCGAACTGCATCTCGTCTCGGTGCAGTCGGGTGCGATTATCTGGAATGGATCGTTCGAGCAGACGCAGCAGCCGCTGTCCTCGAATCTCTTCCGCTGGTGGCAGTTCTGGCGCGGAGGTCCCCGTTGGTTCACCGTGCAGGAATTCACGCGCTACGGAGCCGAACACGTGCTGCAGGATCTCGCCGAGCGTCTGCAGTAGACCCCGGCGCCGCGGCTCGCCCTGCGCGAGTTGCCGCGGCGCGTCTCACCCGGCAAACCACGTAGCGTGGAAGTAGCGGACGAACACGGCGAGCGCGACGCCGACGGCGACCGCGACGGGCGGGAGTTCCTTCAACCCTTGGACCGTCGCGCCGCCGGTGAACGGCACGAACGGCGTGGCGTCCAGAAAGGCGCGCACTTCGGGGTTGCCGCCGGCGAGCAGACGGCGATCCTGATGCCACCCGCCCACGAGCGCGAAGACCACGAAGCCGCCGAAGAACACCAGGTCCGCCGTGCTGCCGTTCGCGAGCAGGTGCACCAACCCGAAAAGGCCAAACGCCATGAAGACCGGGTGGCGGGTAATACGCTGCACGCCCCTCGGCGTCGCGACGCCCGGGGAGATGCTTGCCGGGCTGGGCCGCGCCATGCCGGCGGCGAGCAGGACAAAGGCAATTGTCATCCCGGTGCTGATCGCGGCCAGTGCCCACGCGGATCGGGGGACCGCCCACAGCCATGGCCCGGCGTGCTTGTTGGTGAAGTAGGTCCAGACCAGCGGGATGAAGAACGCCAGTGCCAGCAGCGAGTAGAATAAGCGGAACAGGCCCTGGCCGAGGCGCTCCACGAGCACGCCGCGCACCGGCCGGCTGGACAACATCACGTGACTGCCGGCAAACCCCATCCACAGGATCAGCAGCATGAACGTTACAGTCATTCGGGTTCCTCGCTCCCCGCGGTCCTTTTTCTCCGCGGCCCGATACGTAAGCGGTCGGGCATTGGTAATGAACGTCTTGTGACCGTTGCGCACACCAGAATCTGTTCGCGGACGTCAGGCGGAGTGCGCACCGTCGCTTCCCTCGGAGACACCGTAAAACACGTTCGGACGTGCGGATCAAATGCGGCGGCTAGCGGTTGGCGCTGGAGATGCGCGGCGGGGCGCAAGTCGGGTTTTCGGCGCGAACGGTTGGAGATCGATTTCACAAGCTTGTTCTCGCCCACCCGGGCCGGCCCCACTCTTCTCGGCGGCCGTATCGAGGGGTTGTTCGCATTTGTCGACACTCCCTGGTAGAGGGGGACGCGGATGCGCCTTGTTTGCGTGCTTGCGTTGCTCGTGCCGGCTTGGGTTCTGGCAGCGCCGGGAGGGCCTGAACCGACGCGAAGTACGGAGGTCTTCACCGGCGGGGGAGAGGCGTTGCCGCCACGCGAGAAGCCGGACAAACCGGTGACCACCTATTGGCGTGTCCGCCTGTCGCTGCGCATGACCGATATGCCAGCCGGTGCGCACTTACAGGTGTTGCTGCCGCTGTCCGACGAGCATCAACAGATTCTCGGACACTCGGTGGAGATGGACGGATTTACCTTCCGCGAAGAGCCCGAAGCGCCGAATCTCTGGGGGTATTGGGAGCGCAATGGCGCCGCGGTGCAGGGGCCGCGGATCGAGTACGATGTCAACCTCGCCGTGAGCGACACCGTGCGCAGCATTCCCCATGCGGCGCTGGCGGGCCATACGGGAGGGGACGTGGGCCATCGCTATCTCCAGCCCTCACGGCTGGTGCAGAGCGGCGACCCCGAGTTTCGTCGCCGTGCGCGCGACCTGATCAAGGGCGTGCAGACTGTCGAGGAGGCCACCTGGGCATTATTCCAATACACCGCGGCGTTTGTGCGGGTTGGCGCGGGTACGGCGCAGGAGGACGCGCTGACCGTCCTGCGCACGGGGCAAGGCAGCAGCGCCGGCAAAGCGCGCCTGCTCACGGCCTTGCTGCGCAGCGTCGGGATACCGGCGCGTCTCGTCGGCGGACTGAAGTTGGTGGATGCGAGCAAGAAGCGGGCGACGATTTCATGGGCGGAGGCCTTTCTGGGAGGCCACTGGGTGCCCTTCGACCCGAGCGGCGGCTACTTCGGATGGCTGCCGAATCACTACCTGACATTGTACCACGACGATCTGCCGTTGATCGTCCACTCGGCCGGCCTGCCGCTGGAGTACGACTTCTTCGTCCATCGCACGTCGCGCGAGGCGATCGCGCGACAGCCGGAGCCCGTCGCGGCAGGCGCGGGTCGGGCGGAAACGCGCGTCGGTGCGCAGCACGTGCGCACGGCGGCGAGCTATGTCGAGCGCGCGGTGGCGTCGGTGGTGATCATCGCGGACCAAAGCGTTCCCGACGCCGTCAGCGATCGCATGCTGCGCGAGGCGCAGGCGGATCAGATCGATCTGGTCATTCTGCACGCGCGGTTCGAATCGCGCTATTTTCGGGAGCAATATCTCCAGCGCCTGGTCGACAACAACCTGGCGCTTATTCGCAAGGCGCACGTGCTCCTCGTGGCGACCCATGACGATGCGGGTCTCTACGCGCTCATGACGCTCGGCGAGAAGAAACTGCCGCTCGGGGACATGCGGATCGTCATCTCCGGCGCGTTTCCGCGCGCGGTCGGCACCGTCCTGGGAGCCGTGCTCTACCGTTTGGTATCGGCGGGCGAGGTGGTGCTGGTCAACCGGCCGCAAGAGTTGCTGGGCTTGTGGGAGATGTTGCGCGCGAATGTCATCGACGGCGTCCCCATGCTCGATGAGGCGAACAAGTGGGAGATGGATCCCCTGGTGCTCGACCAGCGCGTGATCGACGACCTGTCGCCTTGGCGACGGTGGATCGTCGATGCCTGGGGACGTGGGGTCACGGCACAGGTGCCGCTGCAAGCCCTGACGCTCATTCTGGTGCTCCCCGTGATCGCCGCCATCATTGTGGTGGCCCGCACCGTGGTGGGAGTCGAGACCTTTGGCACCTTTTCGCCGGTCATCGTATCGCTGGCGTTCCTAACCACCGGTCTGCGGTGGGGTACCGCGATCTTCGCCGTGATCGTTGGGGTGGGCGCTCTGGTGCGTGCGCTGTTGCAACATGTGCGGTTGCAGTTGGTGGCCCGGCTGGGGATCCTGATTGCCGTGGTCGCCGGGGTCATGGCCGCGCTCACGGTCGTCGGCGCGTCGTTCGGTATCGGCGCGCTGATGAACGTCAGCATCTTTCCCATGGTGATCATGTCGAACGTGATCGAGAATTTCTCGACCTCCCAGGCCGAATTCGGCACGCGCGAGGCGGTGCGCTTGACGGTGAACACGTTGGGCCTGGCGGCGGTCTGCTACCTGGCGATCGACGGTACCGGACTGCAGTCGCTGTTGCTTGCCTTTCCGGAGTTGTTGATCGCCGCCGTAGCCGTCGACATTGTCTTGGGCAAATGGCGTGGCCTGCGGCTGTTGGAGTACCTGCGGTTCTTCGATCTGACGCGCCGATCGGACCGATGGGCTCCTTGATCGAGCGCCTGCGGCGATTGCGGTGTGAGACCCTAGGTCTGAACCGCCGCAACCAGGAGTTCCTGGCGGTGCTGAACGCGCCACGCCTGATCGGGCTGGTCGACCACAAGGGGCATACGAAACAGGTACTGCAGCAACACCGCCTGCCGGTGCCGGAGACCTTCGGCCGCTACAGCCGCCAGCGGGAGCTGGCGGCTCTGGCGCGCGAGGTCGAACGCCACGCCGAGTTCGTGCTCAAGCCGGCGCGTGGCGCGGGCGGCGAGGGTGTGCTGGTGATCGCCGGTCGCGCCGCTGGACGCCTGCTGAAGGCGAGCGGACCCAGTCTGCGACTGGCGGACCTGGTGGCGCATGCCGCGGACATCATCGCCGGCGCCTTCTCGCTCAGCCAGGCGCGGGACGAAGCGCTGCTCGAGCATCGCCTGACACCGGAGCCAACCCTCGCGGCGTTTAGCCCCGGGGGAATTCCGGACATCCGTGTCCTCGTCGTCCGCGGTGTGCCGCTGATGGCGATGCTGCGGCTGCCGACGCGCGCATCGGACGGACGAGCCAACCTGCACGTCGGCGGGATCGGCGTGGGCCTCGATTTGCGCGCAGGGCGAGCGGTGCATGCGATCTGGCGCGACCGCAGCATCGCGCGCCATCCGGACACCGCGCAACCGCTGGCGGGGATGCGCGTGCCGGCGTGGGAGGAGATCCTGGCCCTGGCCGCACGTAGCTATGAGGCGATTCCTCTCGGTTACTTCGGGATCGACATCGTCATCGACGGCACGCTGGGGCCGGCGATTCTCGAGCTCAATGCCCGGCCGGGCCTCGGCATCCAACTGGCCAATCGTGGTGGCCTGCGCCCACTACTGGATGCGCTGCACGGACGTGAAGCGCAACGGCTGACATGGCGGGAGCGCGTGGCGCTTGGTCTAGAAGTGGTCGAACACAGCCGCTCGAGCTCGGAGGCGGTCGGACCACTCCGGGGGCGGCAGACAACAGACGACAGACAACAGACGACAGACAACAGACGACAGACAACAGACGACAGACGACCGACAACAGACGACAGATTGCATTCGCGCTCCGTATAGGCTGAATGCTCAACAGCAAGGAGAGGAGGTCACCACCTATGCGACCGGCGTACTTCGATCGATACCCTACGATCCACTTCGAGCGCGACGCCGAGGGGATTCTTCTGATGCGACTGCACACCGACGGCGGGCCGGTGGTGTACGCGTCGCAGCATCACAGCGATTGGTGCGCCGCCTTTTACGAGGTCGGTGCCGACCGCGACAACCAGGTGGTCATCCTGACCGGCACCGGCGACACGTTCATCGACCGCTTCGGCTGGGACAAACCCAACGCCGGGCCCGCGGATTGGGACATCGTCTACTGGGAAGGCAAGCGTGTGCTGCGCAACCTGCTCGATATCGAGGTGCCGGTGATCGGGGCGGTCAACGGCCCGGCCACCATCCACGCTGAGCTCGCCGTGCTGTCCGACATCACGCTGGCCGCGAGCACGGCCGTCTTTCAGGATCGGCCGCACCTGGCGTTCGGCGCGGTGCCCGGGGACGGCGTGCACATCGTGTGGCAGGAGCTGCTGGGCATCAATCGCGGCCGCTATTTCCTGCTGACCGGCCAGACATTGTCGGCGCGGCAAGCGCTGGATCTCGGTGTGGTCAACGAAGTGCTGGCCCCGGAACAGCTGCTGCCGCGTGCCTACGCGCTGGCGCGGCAACTGGTGGCGCTGCCGCCGTTGACACGGCGCTACACGCGCGTCGCGCTGACACAGCGGATGAAGCGCCTGCTCGACGAGGCGTTGGGGTACGGTCTGGCCCTGGAGGGCCTGGCTTCGCTGGACACGCGGCGCGCGTCCGGCGCGGCGAAGCGCGAGGAGAACGTCAAATGATCGTCGATCTTCAGGGCAACGTCGCCATCGTTACCGGCGCGGCGCGCGGCATCGGCGCCGCCTATGCGCAGGCGCTGGCGCGAAGCGGTGCACAGGTGGTCGTAGCGGACATCGACGCCAGCGGGGCGCAGGAGACCGCGGCGGGGCTGCGTGCCGCCGGCCATGTGGCGCATGGATGCGGTGTCGATATCACCGATCCGGAGCAGACGGAGAAGATGGCCGCGTTCGCGCAGGAGCGCTGCGGTGGCGTCGACATCCTGGTCAACAATGCCGCGTTCATGAAGCCGGTGGGCGCGCCGTTGCTGACCTATCCGCTCGAGCTGTGGCGCGCCACCATGGAGGTGAATGTCAACGGCACGCTGCACTGTATTCGCGCGGTGGCGCCGTTGATGATCGCCCGTGGCGGCGGCGCGATCGTCAATCAGACGTCGGTTGGCGCCTTCGAAGGCGGCCACGCCTACGGCATCAGTAAGCTGGCGATCCAGGGAATGACGGTGTGGTTCGCTCAAGAGCTGGGCCGCAAGGGCGTCAGGGTCAATTGCCTCGCGCCGGGCATGATCGATACGCCGGCGGGGGATGCGTCGCGCCCGCCGGGAATGCTGCAGAGTGTGGCGCCCATGATCCCACTCAAGCCACTGGGGGAACCGGAGGACCTGGTGGGTACGTTGCTCTATCTGGTTTCCGACGCCTCGGCATGGGTGACGGGACAGATCATCCGCGTCGATGGCGGCTGGATCAAGCGCGTCGCCTGAGCGTCGGCCGGGTCCCTGCCGCCATTCGCGTTGAAGACTCGATCCCGCGGGCTCCCGAGCCGGCACACGTCGGGCGCAGCGGGATCGGCCACTGCGACGCCTCAGGCGACGCCGGCCAGCGCCGGCTGCACCTTGGTGGCCAGCAAATGGAGCGTCTCCCAACCGACCTCGGGCGGCAGGCCGCCACAGAGCGGGTGGAGGTTCAACACCGGCCGCTTGCGCAGGAGGTCAATGCACTGTTCGGGGGTGAGCACCGCGTATACCGAGCCGTGACGTAAGGCATCGACGGAGTCGGCACGCTCGAGGGCCGCCGAATCGAGCCCCGCCTCGACATGCCAGGCGGAATATCCACGCGCGTCATGCAACAGGTGCTCGCCGATGCGTGTCCACGTCCGCTCGGGATCTTCGGAGATGAACACGTACAGCGGCGGGGTAGGCGGCGGCAGCACCATCCCGCGTGCCAGGCCGAGGCGTGCCCGCTCTTCGTGATAGGCGTCCCTAACTGCTTTGTCGCGGCGTTGGGGGTAGAAGGGGAGATCGAGTCGTGCGGCACGACGGGCCGCGGCGAGGGAACTGCCTCCGCAGAACAGAGCGGGGTGCGGCTGCGTGTACGGCACGGGTCGGACGAGTATCCTACGTCCCTCGTGTTCGAACGGCTCTCCGGTCCAGGCGCGACGCATGAGCGCGATGTGTTCCTCCAGAGTGCGACCGCGGCGCGCGAAGTCGCGCCCCAGCGCTTGGTACTCTAACGGCCGGTACCCGATCGCCACGACGTGCGAGACGCGGCCGCGGCTGAGATGGTCGAGAACGACAAGATCCTCGGCCAGCCGGATAGGGTCGTACAGCGGCACGAGCAAGGCGGAGACGGTGACGTTGATGCGAGCGGTCCGAGCCGCGATCGCGCCGGCGACGACGAGCGGCGAGGGCAGGTAGCCGTCTTCCGAGAGGTGATGCTCGGACACGAAGACCGTGTCAAAGCTGTGCTGCTCGGCGAACGCCGCCATGTCCAGTGCCGCGGCGTATAGGTCGGCCATCGGCGTCCCGAACGCCGGCGAGCGGAAGTCGAAGCGCATTACATAGGTAACCATCAGGTGTGCGACCTTTCTCTCAGTTGGTTGAGGCAATGATGCAGCCGCAGGCCAGGGCCATCGCGAAGCCGGCGGGGATGGCGCAGCCGTTGACCGCGGCAATGATCGGACCTTCTTTTCCCTCGAGCAATCCCATCGAAGTACCTCCCTGCGCGGCGCTTACTTGTCGCGTGGCGGTGGCCAACCCGCGACGAGCTGCCGTTCCTTGCACAGCCGTTGGGCAAAGATCGTCTGCCCATTCAACGCGACCGCTTCGGGATCGGTGACCAGCCAGTTGATTGCGGCAGCCATCACCGACACGGGAGCGCCGCGATAGTGGCGGACGAGGTCATTGTCTTCGCCCAGCAGGGCGGTCTGCGATTCGTGTACGATCAGGCCCGGCTCGACGTTGTAGGCGCGGATGCCGCGTTCGCCCAACTCGACCTTCAGCAACCCGGCCATGCGATGGAATGCGCCTTTGGAGGCTCCGTAGGCAAATCCCCAGCCGCCTTCCCCCGCCGGGCCCGGCGGATCGTTGAGGGCGGCGTTGGAGGTGATGTTGACGATCATGCCGCCACCTCCGTGCGCAAGCATGCCGCGGAGTACCTTCTGTGTCAGGTGGATCTGTGCAAGCACATTGCCCTCGAAAATCTTCTTGACCACGTCGTCGGGCAGGTCGAGAAAACGGTCCATGACCCCGGGGCCTTGATAGATGCCGTTGTTCACCAACACATCGATGTGGTCCCATTGCCGCAGCGTCTGCGCGAGAACGGCATCGATCGAGGCTCGATCGAGCAGATCGAGGCGGATCGGGAGCGCTTCGCGGCCACGCTTACGCACCTCCTCGGCGGTGACACTGATGCTGCCGGGCATCGATCGCTGGTTTTCCTGCTTGAGGGTGGGACTGTAGTCGTACTTCTCCCCCTCAGTCACCGTACGCGCCGTGACGACGACATCGTAGCCGATCTCGGCCAGCCCGATGGCCACCGCCTTGCCAATGCCCCGACTGGCGCCGGTTACAAATGCAACCTTACGTTCCATGTCCGACTCCGATCTGCTCATGGCAGCGCACCCAGCCTGTGGCCGGTGGCGTTGCCGCTTGCCTTAGGAGACTGCTGAAAAACCCCACCCCATGCTTCGACAAGCTCGGCATGAACGGAACCCATCCCCGATTACATTGCACTTAGCCGTTCGCCCTGATCGTGTCGAAGGGTGAACAGACCCTTTATTCGCAACCTGCTAGATCTCCGGTAGCGCGGCGCCGAGTCGGTGTAACTGCTTGCCGGCCCCACCCAAGGTCAGTTCGATCTGCTTCGCGCACAAGTAATAGCGATGAATGGGATACTCGAGGTCCTGCCCGATGCCGCCGTGCATGTGCAAGGCGCTGCCCGTCACCCGGCGTCCGGCCAGGCACGCCCACCACGTCGCGGCCGCGATCTCGGCGGTTGCGGGCAATCCTTGGGTCAGCCGCCAAGCCGCCTCCCAGAATACCGAGCGCATGACCTCGACATCGATGTAGCCGTCGGCGGCGCGCAGGGCGAGCCCCTGAAAGCTGCCGATGGGGCGCCCGAACTGCTTGCGCTCCGAAGCGTAGGCGGCCGCCATCCGCAGCGCCTGCTCGGCGATCCCGAGTTGCACGGCGCACAGACCGAGCGCGGCGCGCTCGTCGATCCACCGCAGGATGGCTTCGCCCTGCTGCGGTGTCCCCAGCAGGGCGTCCGCACGCACCGTCGCACCGGCCAAGCGCACGCGCGCCATCATCTCGCGGTTGGTCGACTCCTGTGCCTCGCGCACCACACCCGGGCCGGCTGGATCGACGAGGAACACCGCGACCCCCTCGGGGGTCCGCGCCGGGACCAGCAGGCGTTCCGCCAGCAGGCCGATCGGTACGCACCACTTTTCGCCATCCAGGCGCCACATGGAGCCGTCGCGATGGGCCGTCGCTCGCGGCCGGGAGGGGTCGGAGGCCCCCACCTCCATGAGGGCTGCGGTGAGCAACATCTCGCCGCGGATCAGGGGCGGCAAATACGCCGCCTGCTGTGCCCCGCTGCCAAACGCTGCGATCGGCAACCCTGCCAGTACAATCGCCGGCACCAGGGGGACGGGGGCCACGCTACGGCCGGCCTCTTCCAAGATCAGGTAGAACTCGAACAGCCCCAAGCCCCCGCCGCCGAAGGCCTCCGGTAATGCGGTTCCCAGCAGGCTTGCCGCCGCCAGCCGTTGCCACAAGTCCCGGTCGATACGTTCGCTTCCGGCCTCGATGACCTGGAGGCGTTTATTGGTGGCGTGGTCGTCAAAGATCTGGCGTGCCAGCTCCTGAATCGCGCGTTGCTCGTCCGTCAGTGAAAAGTCCATGATCGCTCCTCGCTCTCCGGTCCGCGCGGCCCGTTACCGCGGCACGCTCGGCATCCCGAGCCCCATCGTGGCGACGATTTCGCGCTGGATCTCGTTGGAGCCGCCGCCAAAGGTGTTGATACTGGCGATGCGATACTCGCGCTCGATCTCGCCTTGTAAGAGCGCGCCGGGCGAGCCATCCTGGATGGCGCCCACCGGCCCTGTGACCTCGAGCAGCAACCGGCACACGTCGATGAGTCCCTCGGTGCCGTACACCTTTACAGCGGAGGCGTTGGCGGGATTGATCTGGCCCTGATCCATTTCCCAGGCCATGCGGGCGTTCAGCAACCGCATGGCTTTGAGCCGGTAGTACGCCTCGGAAAGAGCCGCCCGCGCCCACGCCTGCTCCGCAACCGGTCGGCCATCCTCGGCAAGTTGTTCGCGGGCCCAGGCCAGGACGCCGTTGTAGAGGCGGCAGCCGGACACGCTGAACGCGGCCAGGCTGATGCGCTCGCGGTTGAGCTGCGTGGTCATCAGCTTCCAGCCATCGTTGCGTGTCCCCACCATCATGGCGGCGGGCACACGCACGTTGTCGTAGTACGTCATGTTGGTGTGCACTACGCACAACGCGTGGATGGGTACGAAGGAGAAGCCCGGGAGGGTGGTGTCGACTATGAAGACCGACAGCCCTTTGTGCTTAGGCGCCGCGGGATCGGTGCGGGCCGCCAGCCAGATGTAGTCGGCACCCTCCGCACCGCTGGTGTAGCACTTGGCGCCGTTGACGATGTAGTCGTCGCCGTCGCGGACGGCCGCGGTCTTCAGCGACGCCAGATCGGTGCCGGCATCGGGTTCGGTGTACCCGATCGCGAAGTGCACGTCGCCGCGCAGAATCGCCGGCAGGAAGGTCTGCTTCTGCGCTTCAGACCCGTAGCGCATGATCGCGGGGCCCACCGTGTTGAGCGTGAGGATGGGGAGCGGGGCGCCTGCCCGCCGCGATTCCTCGAAGAAGATCAGCTGCTCACTCACCGAACGACCCTGGCCGCCGTACTCCTTCGGCCAGCAGAGCCCGAGCCAGCCGTCGCGTCCGATCTGGCGCACGACCTCACGGTACACGGAGCCGCTCTCCACGTTCCGCGTTGCCGCGTAGATTTCCGGCGTCATCAGTTTGGAGAAATACGCCCGCAACTCCGCGCGCAGCGCCCTCTCTTCCGGAGTTTCATCGATGAACATAAGAGGTCCTATGGATTTGTCCGCTCACTCCAACGTCATTTCGCGCCCGTCGCTCGCCACCCGCAGCGGGGTGGCCGTTGCCGCTTTGACGTCGTCGACGGCAAGCCCCGGCGCGAGTTCGCGCAGCGGAAATCCGTCACCAGCGATGTCGATCCACGCCAGGTCGGTCACAACGGACGTGACGCAGTCGAGCGCCGTGGGCGGGTACGTCAGCTTGGGTACCAACTTCGAGGTGTCGTTGCGTTCGCAGTGGTAGCAGATGGCGATAACGCGGGCGCCACCGGCGGCCATGGCGAAGGCCGGGGCGAAATTGCGCATGCCGCGCCGATAGGCGAGGTTCCCCACCTCGTCGGCCTGGTACGCCTGCGGCAAGGCATCGCCCGCGGTGATGGCGCGTTCGAAACGGATAGGGGTGACGACGCCCATGGCGCCGCCGAAGGTCGAGATCAGCTTTCGGATCCGCATCAGCTTGCTTGTCCGTATCAGGGGCTCAGGGCCCCGCAAGTTTCGCTGGGGTAAAGGCGTTCGTCAACGGGCGGCCGTTCGGCGGTGGTCAGTGTCCCATCGCGGCGAAGCGATAGAACGACGCTTCCGCTTCAGCCGCCATCCCGGAGAAGAGAGCGGCGACGCTGGGGATGTCATGCGTCATGCCGATTCCCTGCCCGCATGACACCACACCCAAGCTCAGGTCGCCGTGGTCGAACATCTCTTTGGCCTTGGTACCCGCGGCAGCGAGGAAGACCTGCGTCGGGTCACCGGGTTTCCCGGCTTCGATCTCGAGCACGCGCCGCGCGGCGCGGCCGATGGGGACCAGTGACGGGAAGCGGTTGAGGTTCGCCGAGAACGGCTTGTCGGTGAGTGCCTTGATCCGCCGAACCGCTTGTCGGAGCGCTTCCGGTTCCTGGTAAATCATACTGGCGAGGGTGCCGAGCCCCCCGGCGTTGGAGCACGCGGAGACACACTCGGCCGTCGACATGCTCATCATGCATCCGGCAACGATCGGGTACTTGATCCCTATTCGCCCCGTTACGGCGGTTGTCAACATGACACGTGCTTCCCTTCTTTCTGCGGAGAGAGCTGTCTTGCCGCGCAGCACTTCGGAGTGAAGTTGCCGTTCGCAGATGGCAGCGGGTCTAGCTCTTGCGGAGCCCCTGTTCTGGCCAACATGCGTTCACCCATATGCACTATTGCAGACGAATGCAATCGTGTGATAGGGGTACGGTATCGTTTACGCACCGAAGGCGGATGGGGTCGGTCGTTGGGGGCGGCGCGGGCGTAGCGGGATCGGCCGGACGCTCTTGAGGATGCCGGACGACGTCGAGCGAGGCCATTGCCAAGGGTTCGTAAAGGAGGCGACGATGTCGAGTGCACATGACGATCGTGCCCGTCAACTGATGACGGACCCGATTACATTCTTTGACCAATCCATCACCAAGATGCATCTAATCCCGCGGGCGGAGCTAGAGACCCTGCAGCGGACCGCCATGGCGATCCGTTTCAAGGAGCACTATGCGGGCATCGAGATCCTGCGCAACCTTGCCGATCAGTTGCGGATCGCCGCGGTCACCGAATTCAATGACGCGGTTCCGCTCTTGTATCCGCATACGATTTTCAAGTCCTACCCGTCATCGCTGCTGGACAATGGCCGCTTCGACCTCCTCAACCGCTGGTTGAACAAGCTGACCACGCACGACATCGCGAGCGTCGATGTCGCCGGGTGCGACAGCATCGAGGCGTGGATCAATCGGATGGATCTGATGACGCCGCTGTCCATCATCGTCTCCTCGGGCACCACCGGCACCATTTCGCTGATTCCCCGGGATAAGGTCAGCGCAGAGTACGGCATGCGGCTGTGGCGCCTCTTCCTGTTCCAGCGGTTCGGGACGGAGCCGACCGGGGCGGAGTTGCATCCCGTCGTTGACATCATCTGGCCCAGGTTTGCCACCGGCAAACTCGGGAGTCTGCGGCTGGGCGGGTATATGAAGACGGAGTTTACCGGCGGCGACGAGAGCCGCTTCCACCCATTGTACTCCGCATCCCTCGACACGGACCTGCTGTTTCTCTCGAGCAAACTGAAGGCGGCGGCAGCGCGCGGCGAACTGGATCGGCTCAAGATTGATCCCAAGCTGCTGGCGCGCAAGCAGGAGTTCGAGGCCATGCAGGCACGCGCGCCCCAGGAAATGGCCGCGTTCCTCGACAAGTGCGCGCATGAACTGAAGGAGAAACGCATCCTGATGATCGGCACGTTCGTCCAACTCTATGACATGGCTGCCGCCGGCCTGGCCCAGGGCATGCGGAAGGTGTTCGCAGCCGACTCCGCGATCATGATGGGCGGTGGCCTGAAGGGCAGCAATCTACCGGCCAACTGGCTCGACCAGGTCAAGGCGTTCCTCGGCGTCGAACGCGTTCAGCAGATCTACGGCATGTCGGAAGTCGGCGTGGCGAACTGGGCCTGCGATCACGGGCACTACCACGTGCAGCCGTGGTGCATCCCGTTTGTGCTGGATCCCGACACCAACAAGCCACTGCCGCGAGAGGGCGTGCAAACGGGACGGGCGGCATTCCTCGATCTGATGAACGAGTCGCACTGGGGCGGCTCGATCTCCGGCGATGAGGTTACCATCGACTGGAGCACGCCATGCCCATGCGGCCTCAGCAGCGTCCACATCCATCACGACATCATGCGCTATAGCGACAAGCAGGGTGTGCAAGACGACCGCATTACGTGCGCGGCAACGCAGCAGGTGGTGGATGAAGTGATCGATTTCATGCGGGGATTCGAATCGTGAGGACGAGAGGCAGGTTGTTGGTTGTTACGTTGTCAGGTTGTTAAGTGTCTTGGCCTTTCTCAGGGGACGTAACAACCAACGACCAACAACTAACAACCTGTTCTTCGCGGGAGAGGGTTGAAGCCCATGAAAACCGTTGTCATCACCGGCTGTTCCGTGGGGATCGGTCGCGCGGCCGCCCTGCTGTTGGATCGGGAAGGTTGGCAGGTCTTCGCCATTGTCCGCAAGCAGGCCGATGCCGCCAATCTGGAGGCGCAAGCCACGGGGCCCCTCAGGGCGTTGTTGGCCGATGTTGGCAAGCGTGACGAGGTGTTTGCCGCCGCCGCAACGGTGGCGGTCGCCTGCGCCGAATACGGACTGGACGGGTTGATTTGCAACGCCGGTGTCGGCGGAAGCGGGCCACTCGAGTTCCTCCCAATGGACGAGCTGACCAAACCCATCGATACCTGCTTGTACGGGAGCGTCTTCTGCGCCCAGGCCTTCTTGCCATTGCTGCGCAAGGCCAAAGGACGCATCGTCAATGTCACCTCCGGTGCCACGCTGATCAACCTACCATTGGTCAGTACCTACCCCGCCGCCAAGTACGCGCTGGAATTGCTTTCTCGCCAACTCCAGGCCGAGGTGAGGCCGTTCGGCATTCAGGTCTGTCTCATCGATCCCGGGCAGGTCAAGTCGCGCATGACGCTGAGTGCGGGAGAGGCGAGCGCCGCAGCCAATGCGCAACTGCCGCCGCAGGCCTTTGAACTGTATGGCCCGATGATCGCGAAGATGGATACGATGGCCAGGCACATGGTGGGCTCCGGCAAAGAGCCGGAGGTCGTGGCCAAGGTCTATCTGCGCGCCCTAACCGACCCGAAGCCACGGTGGCTCTACACCGTCGGCGCGGATGCGAGGATCATGCGGCTCGTTGGCAAGTGGGCGCCAAGGCGGGTCCTGGACGCCATGGCCGCGCGCATCATGGCAACGTGAGTGGGAGGCGTGCGGCAAGGTCCATCGTGGCGGATATTCACGACAATGCACTATTGCAGTTGAATGCAAGTATGTGGTAGGAGGGTGGCATGTCCCAGGCAGTGGAGGTTCATGTGGTGAGTCGGTTCGAGCGGCGGCGGCGCCGTTCCCGCGACGCGTTGGTCGGCGCGGCCATCGCGCTGTGTCAGGAGAAAGGACTGCGCGGCACCACGATCGAAGCGATCTGCGAGCGGGCGGACGTTGCGCCGCGTACGTTCTTCAACCACTTCGAGACGCGCGAACGCCTCTACGTGGCAATCGCGCACCAGCGGGCACTGGAGTTTGCCGCGCAGCTTGACGCGCTGCGCGCGGATCCGCGACCCCTTGCAAAGCGCTTGAGCGAACTCTGTACGGTCATCAGCACGTACCTCGTCGCGCGCCCGCTGTGGCGCGAGCTGGTGGGCGAGATGTTCGATCTGCGCCGCGACGGCGGCAATAACGCGGTGCGCTCCGGGGTGATGGGACAGGCAGCCCTGCGCTTCGTCCGCGATGGCGTGCGGCGCGGCGAGATCACGCGCCGTCATCGCCCCGAGGTGTTGGCCGATATCTTCCTTGGCGCGCACACCATCGCCATCGGCAATTGGTGCGCCAGTGAGGGGTACGATCTCAAGGCGGGTCTGCACGACTCCGGGCGGGCGTTGCTCGATCTCTTCGCTCCAACGGCGGACAAGGCTGCGGCCGTGAGGGCGCCCGGAAACACTCGCCGGAAGAACTAAAGTGAGGAGGACGCGATGTCGCAGACGCTGGAGGCGCGGGCCCGCCGCTTGATGAAGGATCCCATAGGATTCTTCGACCATTCCATAACGAAGATGCATCGGATGCCGAAGGAGGAAGTCGAGGCCCTGCAGCGCATCGGCATGTCCATCCGCTTCAAGGAGCATTACAAGAGCATCGAAATTCTGCGCAACCTGGCGGACCGGCTGGGCATTACCGAGGTAAACGATTTCGATCACCTGGTGCCGCTGTTGTTCCCGCATACCGTATTCAAGTCCTACCCGCCGGCACTGATCGACAAGAAGCGGTTCGATCTGCTGAACCAATGGTTGAACAAGGTGACCAGCGTCGACATCTCGACGGTCGACGTGACCGGCTGTGATAGCATCGATACCTGGCTCGACCGGATGGATCAGCGGACACCCGTTACGATCATCACGTCCTCCGGCACCACCGGCACGATATCCCTCATCCCGAAAGGCAAGGATGCGTTTCGCTATGGCATGCGGACGTGGCGCACCTTCCTGTTCCAGAAGTTCGGGGAGGAACCGACCAAAGCCTCGCTGCATCCCGAGGTGGACGTGATCTGGCCGAACTTTGCCGGCGGCCGGCTGGGCAGCCTGCGCCTCGCAGATTATCTCAAGACCGAATTTACCGGTGGCGACGAGAGCCGATTTCATGCTCTGTATCCGGCGGCCCTGGACACCGACCTGACCTTCCTCGCCAGCAAGATGCGGGCGGCGGCGTCGCGCGGCGAGTTGGATCGGCTGAAGATCGATCCCAAGTTGCTGGCGCGCAAGGCGGAGTTCGAGGCGATGCAGGCCAGAGCCCCCCAGGAGATGGCGGCGTTCCTCGACAAGTGCCTGCGTGAGCTCCGCGGCAAACGCGTGCTCATGATCGGTCCCTACAACATGTTGAATGATCTGGCCACCGAGGGCCTGAAGAAGGGGATCCGCAACGTGTTCGCACGCGACTCGGCGATCATGACCGGTGGCGGGTTGAAAGGCTACAAAGTCGCCGAGAATTGGCGGGAGATGGTCAAGGAGTTCCTCGGCGTGGATCGCATTCAGGAGATGTACGGCATGTCCGAGGTCGGGGTGTCGAACTGGGCGTGCGAAGAGGGGCACTACCATGTGCAACCGTGGAACATCCCCTACGTCCTCAATCCCGAGACCAATGAACCGCTGCCGCGGGAAGGGGTGCAAACCGGCCGGGCCGCGTTCTTCGACCTCATGAACGAGGTGCACTGGGGCGGGGCGATTTCCGGCGACGAGATCACCATCGACTGGAGCACGCCGTGCCGCTGCGGGCTCGCCAGCGTCCATATCCATCACGACATCATGCGTTTTACGGAGAAGCAGGGGGTCGAAGACGATCGCATCACCTGTGCGGCGACGCAGCAGGTGACCAACGAAGTGATCGACTTTATGCGGGGGTATGAGTCGTGAGCGCGTTCAACATCCCCCTGTTCATTCGGGGACAGGTTATCGAGCAGGATTGGGTGCAGTTCGGTGGCCGCGGCGGCAGTGCGCCGTTTTCCGCGCCGGACCCGCAGAAATACGTCGACCGACTGCCCCTGGACAGCCCGATCGACTTGCGCGACTTGCAGGCGGTGCCGTTCGAGGAAATTCTCGACGTGTTGGTGGAACTGGGGCAGGCCCTGGCGTTCGAGACGAATCCGTATGTCCAGCAGGCCTACGCAGCGGCCCTGGAGGCCGCCCCGTATCCCGAGTCCATGTTGAAGGGCAGCTATATCGGATTGCCGTTCTACTTCAGCCGCGACTTGATCCGCGAAATCGCGGCGCAAAGCATCGGACTCGACTACCTCAACGGCTGGGTCAATCGGACGTTGCACGACGGCCGTCAGCTACGGGTGCGCGCGTTTGGCGCGCGCGCGCTCCATATCCCCGCCGGCAACGGCGCCCTGATCTCCGCGATCACCATCATCCGCAACGCCATCACCCGGAGCGATGCCATCATCAAGATCCCGTCCAACGATCCGCTCACCGCCACCGCGATTGCACGCACACTGGCCGACGTTGCGCCTAACCATCCCCTGACCAAGCACCTGGTTGTGGGGTACTGGAAAGGCGGTGACGTGGGGGTGGAAGAAAAGCTCTATCGGCCGGAACACGTCGAGAAGATCATTGCGTGGGGCGGGCTGGCCTCGGTCAAGCACGTGACCCGATACATTCAGCCCGGATTGGAACTTATCTCCCTCGATCCCAAGCGCAGCGCGACCATCATCGGGCCCGAGGCCTTTGCGAGCGACGAGATCCTCAACCAGGTGGCGCTGCGTGCGGCGTGCGATATTGGCACGGCCAATCAGGAGGGCTGCTCGTGCGCGCGTGTGGTCTACGTGTTGTGCGGGACGGATGCGCAGGGGATCGCGCGGATCAATCGCCTGGGAGAGCTGATCTACGAGAAGCTGCAAACGCTCCCGAACACGATCAGCACCAGGGCCAAGACGGTCAATCGCGATCTGCGCGATCATATCGAAGCGACGCGCTTGGATGACACCTTCTATCGCGTCATTGGCGGCAAGACGAACGAAGGGGCCGTCATCGTCTCCCAGTTGGACGAGGCGGTCGACTACTCACCGCTGCTCGCCGGGCGGGTCGCCAACCTGGTGCCCGTGGATGACATCAAGAAGGTGACCGACGCGGTCACCGCCTATACGCAGACGGTAGGGATCTATCCGGACAGTTTGAAGGAGCAACTGCGGGATCTGCTGCCGTTGTTTGGGGCCCAGCGCCTCACGTCACTGGGGTACGCCTGCCATGTTCCCATCGCGGCACCCCAGGATGCCATCGAGCCATTGCGTCGCATGTGTAAGTGGATCGTGGAGGAAACCTGCGATCCCGCGGTGGTGATGCCGATCTGGCGCGGTCCGGATCTGGTGTGAGGCCGCGGGTCGCGATTCGGGGGACGAGCATGGTGAATGCGCGTTACGATGTCATTGTGATCGGCAGCGGTCCTGGGGGCCTCTCGTGTGCCGCACTGCTGCAAAAGCGCGGTATCCAGACCTTGGTGATTGAGAAAAACGGTTTCTGCGGCGGCAAGATGGTCAGCATTGAGAAGGATGGCTACGCCTACGACCTCTTTCCGCACGGCCAGGTTCCTCTGACCCGGCCGGCCTTCCACGACATCTTCCAGGAACTTGGAGTCGGCGACGAGTTTCAGCCGGCCTTGGCGGCGGATGACCCGCGCGAGATGATCAAGGTGGCGTACCGGCGCAGAGATTGGAAACACTTCAAGATGGTTTCTCTCCGTCAGGGGCTGACGGACTCCAACCCGCTGTTCAGTCTGTGGGCGATCGACGCGGACGCGCAGCAGAAGGCGCTGGCGTTCATGACCGAGGTAGTCATGATGCCCGACGACAAGCTCGCCGAGCTCGATACCGTCAGTATGCACGAATTTATGTGCCGCTACGACATTCCGTACGAGTTGTACAGCTACATGGCCAGTCACGCCAACGCGTCGCTCGCCGAGCCGATCGACCTGGTCGCGGCGTCGGAGCAGATCCTCATCATCAAACAGATCATGCTCTCCGGCGGGGGCGGCCAATACAAAGGCGGCTTCGGTACCCTGGCCAACATCATGCTGCGGGAATTCCAGAAGAGCGGCGGTGAGGTCCTATGCAATACCAAGGTCGAAAGGGTTCTCGTCGATGACGGGGCGGCCACCGGCGTGGTGACGAGCAAGGGCACGTTCACCTCCCCCGTCGTCGTCAGCAATGCGGGCTTACAGCCGACGGTACTCAAGCTGGTGGGGCCGGAGCACTTCGATCGCAGTTATGTGAACTACGTAAAGAGGCTGGCGCCCGGGTGGGGATTCACGAGCATCCGGTATTTCCTGAACAGGCCGGTGATGGACGTCGGTCTCTACAATCTGTACTCGGACGATAGCTGGTGGAACATGGAACGGTTTCTGCGGGTGAAGGAAGGGCAAATTCCCGACGAGGTCTCGCTCTTCATGGTGAACCATTGTTTCTTCGACAAGGATGCGGCGCCGCCTGGCAAGCAGGTGCTCGTGTCGGGGACGGTGTGCTCCCCGAACCCCGAAGCCAAGGAGATCGAGGGCCTGTGGAAGCTGATGGACGAGCAGATGGTCAAATTCTTCCCGGAGATCTGGAATGCGACCGAGCGCAAGGAGTATTCCGGCCCACGGGAGATCAGCACCCTGACGCGGGACAGCGTGCTGCCCGGCCACGGGGGCGAGTGCGTGGGCCTCGGGCAGATCGTCGGCCAGTGCGGCAAGCTGAAGCCGAGCGTCGTAGCGCCGATCCGCGGTCTCTATTACGCAGGCGCGGATGCCGGCGCTGCGGGAATGGGGACGCACCAGGCCGCGCTCTCCGGCATGGAGGTCGCGCGGCTGGCCGGTCACTGCCTCAACACAAGTCGCAAGGCGCAATGAAGCCGCTGCCAACCATGGGCTAGCGCGACATCCTTATATAGGGGACTACGGATGCTTCCCATCGGGGGCACCAGGCGAAAGGAGCGGACAATGAAGAAGTATCGTGTGATCGAGTGGACCACCGGTGGCGTGGGCAGTGCGATGGTGGCCGCGATGCCGCACCATCCCGATTTGGAACTCGTCGGCTGCTACGCCTATAGCCCCGAGAAGGTGGGGAAGGACGTCGGTACGCTGTGCGGCCTGGAACCGATCGGGATCAAGGCCACGAATGATGTCGACGCGCTCCTGGCGCTCAAGGCCGACTGCGTCAACTACGTTCCGCTCTGGCCGAATATCGACGAGATGTGCCGGATCCTCGAATCCGGAACCAATATTGTGACCGCCGCGAGCTGGATCACCGGGCACAAGTTGGACGAGGAATACCCGCACCCATCCGGGAAGAAAGCGCGGCGGCTGATCGAAGAGGCCTGTCAGCGCGGAAAGAGCACGATCTACGGCAGCGGCATGAGCCCGGGCTTGGACAACGTCCTCGGCTTGGTGTCGACGTCGGCGGTCACGCACGTTGACCACATCACGGTGACCGAGTCGGTGGATGTGTCCTGCCATCACTCCGTTCCGACCTGGGAGAGCGTTGGCTACGGTCTGCCCGTCGACCACCCCGACATTCCGCACTTGATGCGGACCGGCACCTCGGTGTTCATGGACGCGGTCTACATGATGGCGGACGCCCTCCGCGTTGAGTTGGAGGACCTGCGCTTCGAGAACGACGTGGGTGCCGCGACCGAGGATACGGATTTCGGGTGGTGGCAGATCAAGAAGGGGTGCGTCGCGTCGCAGTTCACCCGCTGGATTGGGATCGTCGACGGTAAGCCGAGGATCGAAATGCATCTGGTGTACCAGATGGGTTTCAAGACCGACCCGTGCTGGAAGGTGGAACACGGGTATCTGGTGGCGATCAAGGGCTACCCCGACATCAGGGTCAAGTACTCGATTTTCCCGCCACGCGGGCTGAGCGCCAAGGACCCGAAGGAGTATCAGCGCATCGGGATGTCGGTCACCGGGATGCCGGCGATCAATGCCATCCCGGAAGTGTGCAAGGCGAAGCCGGGAATTATGACCTGTGCCGACATGCCGTTGCGTGGGCTCACAGGCTTCGTGCGACGCGTGTAAGCGGCTCTTCGTGCGAATCGTCCGTAGGGGCGCAGCATGCTGCGCCCCTACGGTGGCAACCGCGGCAGGCCGTTACGACGCGCTGAAGTTGTAGGTCAGGCCAAGGCCGAAGGTGCGCGGATCGCCGTATTGGTTGACCGCCCAGCCCAGCGCCGGCGTCAGGTCGAAGCCGAATTTGCGGTACTTGCGGTCGAACAGGTTCTTGCCGAACACCGACAGGTCCAAGCTCCCTTTCTGCAGCGGGATTTCCGCCAACTGCAGCCGCCCGTTGACCACGGCGTAGTTCCACGGATCGACCGGCAACGACGTCACCCCGACAAAGTACTTGGCGGTCCAGAACGTGTCGAGGTGGGCGGAAAACACCCCGGCCGTGGTCGGCGGGGCCGTGTACGTCAGCCCCACCGCTACCGTGTGTTGGGGCGAGTAGGAACTGACCCGTTCGCTCGCCAGGTCTTGCGTCGCTTGGACCGTGTTGCAGGTAACCCCCGGCACCCCCCCAGGCCCGCACGGATTCGTCCAAATGGGCCTGTTGTTGGCGTCGAACTTGGGCGCAATCCACTCCTTGATCGTCGAATTCAGCCAGGCATACGCTAAGGTCGCCTCGAGTCCCCGGAAGGGGATCGCCGTCGCTTCCACTTCCGCGCCGATGTTTTCCGTCTTGCCCGCATTCTCCAGCGAGTTGATTGCCCCTAGTTCACTGAAGATCTGCACGCCGACGACGCGGTCCTTGTGGTCGGCGTAGAACATGTCCGCATTGAGGCGTAAGCGGTTGTCGAACCACTGCGACTTGAAGCCCGCTTCGTACGATAACAGCTTCTCGGGGTCGGTCAGGTGGCGGAAGGAGACCGGATCGCCGGCCCGCCCATTGGCCACCCCGGTCAGGTAGCCCCGACTCACCCGGAAATAGGTCATCAGGTGGTCCGTCCATTGATACGAGACGTCGGCCATGGGCGACAGGCCCGGCATGGCGGTGCCGTGGATGCCAAAGCTGCCGGCCACCGACCCCGACCAACTGGTGATGACGCCGGTGCGCGGCGAGTACGCGCGGTAGCTCTTCTCAAATCGCAGATGATCATAGCTGAGGCGCACCCCCGCCGTCACACTGAGCTTGTCGCTGAGAATCGGCGGCGTCCAGGTCGCCTGGCTGAAGCCGGCCCATGAACTGTCCTTCCCGTAGTTTTGAAAATACGACGGTGCCGCCCCGTTGAGCAGCACCTGGGAGCTGTTCTCGCTGGTGTGGTCGCCATAGTAATACGCCCCCAGCACATAGCGCACGCGGGCCGAAGTGCCGATCCACTGCAACTCTTCGCTCCAGGTGTCGAGCCGCACATGGTTGGACGAATCAAAAAAATGCAGCGGACTGCCGCTGATATTGGAGGTGTTGTCGCCGGTCCAAGCCCGATAGCTGGCAATCGACTTCACGGTGACGCTGCCCAGCGGGCCCAGCTCTCCCAGGTCCCACGCCGCCGTCAGAAAGTGCATCCGATGATTGCCGTCATCGAGCAGCCGCTTCCCGCTCTTGTCGATGTTCACCCCGTCCTTCGTCGTCCACACCGCACTGTTGCCCAGCGACAGCACCCGGTTCTTCTCCACATACGGCGTCAAGCCGCCCGGATAGATGGGGTTGAACGGCAAGATGAACCCGGGCGCCACCTGGTAGGTCTTGTCCGCCAACGAGTTCGGATAGATGTGGGTGAGCTGCGTCGACTGCGAGGAGCCGCGGTAGCGATGGTACTCGAAGGCGTAGTCGATCGTCACGTCCGGGCGCGGCTGCCAGCGCACCGAGGTCATGTTGAACACCCGGTTGAGGTTGTTGAAGCCCGCCGCCCCACTCTCCTTGACCTCCGTCGGCGAGCGGTTGTCGACGTAGGGCTCGTGCGAGCGGTACGACACGTTCTCGCGCAGGCTGATCGTGCCGAGGGCTTCCGACTGCCAAAAGCCGTGCTTGCCGATCAGCGGCACGTTGAGCGTCAGCCGCGCTTTGAAGGCGTCGTAGTTACCGACCTCGGTTACCGCCGTGATCGAGCGTTCCTCGGTCGGCTTCCGTGTCACCAGGTTCACCGCGCCGCCGATGGTGTTCTTGCCGTACAGCGTGCCTTGCGGCCCGCGCAGCACCTCGACGCGTTCGAGATCCTCGATGTCCAGGTTGGAGCCCTGGGCCTTGGCGATGTACGCCCCATCGACATAGAGGCCCACGGCCGGGTTTTCGGCGAGGCTGTTATCCCCGATGTTACTGCCGCGCATACTGAACGTCGTCGCCGAGGCGGTGGTGGCGCCAGTCTGCACCCACACGTTCGGCACGCTCTGCACCAGATCGGAGACCGAACTCGTCCCTTTCTCCGCCAGCACGCTGCCCGTCAAGGCGGTCACCGAGATCGGGATCTCCTGGATGTTTTCCTCGCGCTTCTGCGCCGTGACCGTGATCTCTTCGATCTCCACCGGTCCCCGCGGCGCGGCCGCGGTCTTTCCCTTAGCGGCTTGTCCCCAACCGGCGGACGGTGTGAGCACCCCCGCCACCACTACTGCCACCAACAACTCCCTGGCGGTTACCATAAGGTTCCTCCGTATCGCCCCTTCTGCTTTCCCGCGGCGTGCGCTGTCGTGGTCGTTGCGGTGTTCGCTATAGGCACAAACTGCAGCGCGCTGCAAGCACTTTTGCAGGCAACTGCAAATGTGGTAGAGGCTCGGCATGTCTGGACCACTGCGGGGAATTCGCGTTGTCGAAATGGCGGCCATTGGGCCCGTACCGTTCGCCTGCATGGTGCTGTCCGATCTGGGTGCGGAAGTGATCCGTGTCGATCGTGTTGCGGGCGGGATGAGTCTAGGTGCCAACCCCGCCGACATTCCGAACCGGGGCCGGAGGTCGATTGCCGTCGATCTGAAGCGTCCCGACGGCATTGAGACGATATTGAAGGTCATCGAGACGGCCGACATTTTGGTAGAGGGCTTTCGCCCCGGCGTGATGGAGAAGCTCGGTCTCGGTCCCGCCGTGTGTCTGCGGCGGCAACCGCGCCTCGTCTTTGGCCGCGGCACCGGCTGGGGACAAGACGGACCGTTGTCGCAGGCCGCCGGACACGACATCAACTTCATCGTGTTGAAGAGTGGTGCGCGATCATGGAGGAGACCGATGTCTGTTTCGCCCCGGTGCTCAACTTCGAAGAGGCGCCGCAGCGCCCGCACAATGTTGCCTGCGGTAACCTGGCCGAACGCGGCGGCGTGTTGCAGCAGTGCCAGCCGCGCGGTTCAGCCGTACGCCTGGCGATATCGTGGACCTGCCGGTGCCGCCCGGTTGCCGCACCAACACCATCCTCTCGGCCCTGGGATTGGACGAGCAGGCGATTGCAGCGCTCAAGGCGAGGGGCGCGGTAAAGCGGGCATAGTGACCTCTTGAAAGCAAGAGAGACAGCCGCCCCCTCAATGCGCCACCGGCAGCGTCGCTGGCAGCGCGCGCCGTCGGAACAGCAGAATCAGTGGAATGCAGAACAGGAACATCACGCCGACAATCCGGAACGCATCCAGATACGTGAGCAGTAGGGCCTGTCGCGACATCATCGCGTCGATGGCCGCGAGCGCCTGGCGCCGCGCGGCAACGAATGTGGAACCCTGGGCGACGAATCCGTGTGCGATCGCCGCCAGCCGTTCGCGCAGCGCGGGATCGTAGGGCGTGATGTGGGTCAGCAGCGTCTGCCGGTGCGTCCAGGTACGGTGCTGAATGAACGTGGCCATGAGCGCCACTCCGGTGGACCCACCGAGCTGGCGCATCATGTTGGTCAGGCCTGTGGCCTGATGGGTGTCTCGTTGCGACAGGCCCGCGAGCGCCATGGTCGTAAACGGCACGAACAGCATCCCCAGCCCGAAGCCGCGCAAGACGATCGGCACGAAGAAGTCCGACTCGCCGGCCGCCAGGCTCAAGTGCGACATCATCAGCATGGAGGCGAAGAACAGGAAAAATCCGACGATCATCATCAGCTTCGGGGGAAACCCCCGCAGCACCAACCGGCCGGCCACCGGCATCATGAACGCGCTCGCCACGCTACCGGGTAGCGACAAGAATCCCGCCTGCAACGGGGTGAAGCCGAGGATGCTCTGGATGAAGACCGGCACGATAAACTGCGACGTCATGCTGATGAATCCGTGCATGAAGGTGAAGAATGACCCAATGGCCAGCGAGCGGATCTTCAATACACGCAGATCGACCACGGGGCGCGAGGTGCGCAACTCCCAGAGGACGAAGACGACGATGCCGGCGACCGCCATCAGACTCAACACATTGATGTGCGCTGCGGCAAACCAGTCGTCGCGCTCGCCGCGGTCGAGGACGACCTGCAGCGATCCGACGCCGACGATCAACAAGAAAATGCCGAACCAGTCGATCCCCTCGACGACACGCTTCTCGCGCGGATCGCGGATGAACAGCAGGCTCATGATCGCCGCGACCGTGCCGATCGGCAGATTGATGAAGAAGATCCACGGCCACGAGTAGTTGTCGGTGATCCATCCCCCAAGGGTCGGACCGATCATCGGTCCGACCACCACGCCCAAGCCGAAGAGGCCGGTGGCGACCCCCAATTCCGCCGGCGGGAACGTTTCGATCAGGATCGACTGCGAGGTGGCCATCAGCGCCCCCCCGCCGACGCCTTGGAGGAAGCGGAAGAACACCAGTTCCCAGAGCGTGCTGGCGTTCCCGCAGAAGAAGGAGGCGACGGTGAATAGGACGATCGAACCGACGAAGTAGTTGCGCCGCCCGAAGACGATCGAAAACCAGCTTGCCATGGGGACGACGATCACGTTGGCGAACACGTACGCCGTCACCACCCAGGCGATCTCGTCCAGGGTTGCGCCGAGATTGCCCATCATGTGGGGGAGGGAGACGTTGACGATCGTGGTGTCGAGCAATTCGATCATCGTCGACAGCACCACGGTGCCCACGATGAGCCACTTGCGCACTCCCGTCTCAGCCATGCCCCGCCTCGATACGGCGCGATTCCCTGTGCGCGGAGGAACGGTTCAGCGTTCAGAGGGCCGCGGCAACCTTCTCCGCCAAACGGGCGGAATGTTCCTCGCCGGTGCCGAACGTCGATTCCAGCACCCAGGCCCGCTTGAAGTAGTAATGCGCGGGGATCTCCCACGTGTAGCCCATGCCGCCGTGGATCTGGATGCAGGCGCGGGCGTTCTTCAATGCCGCCTCGCACGCCAGCAGCTTCGCCGTCGACACGGCGCGTTCCACATCGCCGACGTCGGGTTGGTCGAGCGTCGCGGCGGCGGCATAGCTGGCGGCGCGCGCCAGTTCCTGGCGCGCGAACATGTCGGCCATCAGGTGTTTGAGAATCTGGAAGGAGCCGATCGTCCGCCCGAATTGTTCGCGCATCTTGGCATAGGCCACCGCCAGGTCCAGCGTCGCCGCGGCGATCCCGAGGAGTTGGCCGGCCGCCAGGGTCGCGCCGGCAAGTCGCAGCCGCCGCGCCGCGGCTGCATCTCCGATGCGGTTGCCCGCGGGCAGGCGGTCCACGTATGAGATCGGCGTAAGTGGATCGAGGGGCGTTGCGACCGGGGTCATGGCCACCTGCCTCGGATCGACCCGGTGGATGCCGTCCGGCTTCAGCAACAGCAGGACGTCAAGCACGGCCGCATGTTCGACCACGTACGGTTGCGGCGCGGCGACCGTCAGGTCGAGGCCGCCGACGATGACGTCGCCGCCGGCGGCACCCTCGACCAGGTCGGCCGCCAGATGACTCCAGACGAGCGGGCCGGGCGCCAGGCAGCGACCGAGTTCCTCGAAGACGAGCGCGGCATCCGCCATGCCGAGCCCGGAGCCACCCTCCGACTCGGGCCGGCGCAGACTGAAGACCCCCAGTTCCGCAAGCTCGTGCCAGAGGGCTGGGTCGAAGCCTTGTGCCGAGGCGAGGCCGTGGAGGTGTTCCACGGTGACCCGCGCCTCGCAGAATGACCGCACCCCGTCGCGCAGGGCCTTTTGTTCGTCGCTAACGCGGAAATCCACGCGAGTCCTCCGAGTGTTCCTAACGCTCTTTCGGCAGGCCGAGGATGCGTTCGGCGATGATGTTGCGTTGGATCTGCGAGGTGCCCGCGGCGATCGTCAGGCTCAGGGACTTGAGCGCGACGGCGAGAAAGCGCTTGCTCGGCAAGCCGCCGATGTCGTCGCGACTCAGGCCGGCCCGACCGAGGACGCGCTGCGCCAGGTCACCGAGGCGCTGATCGAGTTCGCTGTACAGCAGCTTGACCGCCACGCCGCCGATGCCGGGGATGCCGGTCTTGCTGATCTCCGACACCCCCATCTTCACCAAGGCCCACAAGGCGTCCAACTCGGCTTGCAGGTGACCGATTTCCTTGCGGAGTGCGGCATCGTCCCAGGCCCGCGCCTCGAAGCGGGTGACGCGTTGCGCGGCACGGGCGACGTCGGCGAGAAATTCCTGCTGTGCGTAGATGGCGGAGGCGAACGCCGTGCCGCGCTCGAAGCGCAGGGTGACGTTGGTGACGCGCCAGCCGTCGTTCTCGGCGCCCACCCGATTGTCGACCGGTACGCGCACCGCGTCGAGGAACAGTTCGCTGAACTCGCCCTCGCCGACCAACGTCTTCAGCGGCCGAAACTGCACGCCGGGCAGATTCATGGGGAGAATCAGCCACGTGATGCCCTTGTGCCTGGGGCCGGTCGCATCGGTGCGGACCAACAATTCGCAATAGTCCGCCACCTGCGCGTACGTGGTCCAGATCTTCTGTCCGGTGACCACGTAGCGATCGCCGTCACGCACGGCGCGGGTCCGCAGGCTGGCGAGATCGGAGCCCGCGCCGGGTTCGGAGAATCCCTGGCACCACACCTCGTCGCCGCGGAGAATGCGGGGAATGTGTGCCGCCTTTTGCGCCGCCGTCCCCTCGACGATAATCGTCGGTCCGCCGTGTTTGACGCCGACAAAGTTGATGCCGACGTACGGCGCGCGGGCGCGTCCGATCTCCTCGAAATAGATCAGTTGCTCGATGGGCGAAGCGTCGCGGCCGCCGTAATCGCGTGGCCAGTCGATGCAGGCGTACCCGGCTTCGTACAGCCGTCGCTGCCAGCCGGTGTCGTAGGCTCTGCGGGCGGGCCAGTCGTCGAGCGGGGGCGGAGGGCCGTAGGCCGGAACCGCCTCCGCCAACCAGCGGCGAAGTTCGCTACGAAATCGCTCGTGCGCCTCGGAGTAGCGGAGATCCACGCGTCTCACTCCTTCGTCAATTCGTGGCCGTCGCTGCTCAGCAGCCGTAGCAGGTTCTCGCGCAACACCGCCAGGGGCTCGTCGAAACTGGGCGCCGCGCTGCGCATCACCGACTCGAGGACCATGCCGCCGAGAAACGTGAACGCCACCCGGCGCGCCATCTCCACCTGCGCCGGCGACAGCGGCAGGTGCCCGAAGAGATGATCCCAGGCCGCGATGATGACCCGCCAGACGCGCGCGCGGTAGCGGTGCGCGGGGTCGCGGCGCGCCGGCTGGTGGCGGTGGCTGAGCATGATCTCCAGGAACGCCAGGAACCCCGGCCGGTTCATTAGCCGCCAGGCGCCCTCGACCATCACCTTCACCCGGTTCTCCAAGGTCTCGTCCGTGGGCGAGATGCGCCGGCTGTCCAGCAGAAACTCGTCGAGTGCGTTGTCGAGCACCGCCTGGATGATGGCGTCCTTGGTGCCGAAGTGGTGCTGAATGCCGCCCCACGAGACGCCGGAGCGCTCGGCGATACGGGTGACGCTGGCGTGTTTGTAGCCGTCCTCCGCGATGCACTGGATGGCGGCCTTGATCACCCGTTCGCGCGTCTCTTCGCTGCGCTCCGCCTGCGCGCGGCGGCCGGCCCCCGCCCGGCGGCGTGCCGCCTCCGGCTTGACTCCGTGCTTGGTTGCGCTCCGCATCGCTGCCGTCATCCGCGCCGCCGCCCCGCGCCCGCGGCGCTGGCGACGACAATTCGGAATAATTGCAGATTCGCCGGCGGCCGTCCAGGCACGCGCGCATCCCACGCGCCGGCCGCCCGGAGCGCCGGGCGGGAAGGTGATGCCAGTCTTCCGCCCGCTCGCTGCGCGCTAGCGGCGATGCTGTTGACTCGTTCGCGGATAGCTGGTAGACGACGCCTTCGTAGTTGCAATCATCGATAATTGTAATGACGACGAAGGAGCAGACACGGGGCGGTTGCCTGACGCGGCGCCTGCCGGAACCGGTTCGGCCGGTGCGCCGGCAGCGCGCCCGACAGCCGAGCGTGCGTTGGCCATGGATTTCGAACTGACACCCGCGCAACGGCGGCTCCACGAGGAGGTGTACGCCTACCTGGACACGCTGGTGACCCCGGCGCTGCTCGCCGAGCTTCACGAACGGCCGGAAGGCGGGAGTCCGGCGGACGCACCGGAGTACACCCGCTGTCTCCACCGCCTCGGCGACGATGGCTGGCTCGGCATCGGTTGGCCCGCGGAATACGGCGGTCAGGGCAGGGGAGCGCTCGAGCAGTACATCTTCTTCGATGCGGTCTCCGGGTATCATGCGCTGCCGATCCCGATGTTGACGCTGAACGCGGTGGGACCGACCGTGATGCGGTTCGGAACGCCGGCGCAGAAGCAACGCCTGCTTCCGCCGATCCTGAAGGGTCGCCTGAACATCGGCATCGGCTATACGGAGCCGGGCGCCGGGACCGATCTGGCATCGCTCAGAACCACCGCGGTCAGGGACGGTGACCATTACGTCATCAACGGCCAGAAGGTGTTCACGACGCTGGCGCACTTTTGCGACTACATCTGGCTGGCGGCGCGCACGGACCCGACGGCGAAGAAGCACAAGGGCATTTCCATCTTTCTGGTCGACACCAAGAGTCCAGGCTTCACGTTCGACCCCCTGCACGTCATGGGGGGATTCCGCTCCAACATCACGTATTACGATGACGTGCGGGTGCCGAAGGATTGCCTCATCGGCGAGGAGAACGCCGGCTGGAGCTACATCAATATGCAGTTGGCGATGGAGCGCATCGGCTTGGTGCCGCATTCTCGCGCCGGACGCATGGTTGGCGATCTGATTCGCTGGGTACGGCAGACGACGCTGGACGGCACGCGCCTAGCGGATGTGCCGTGGGTGCGCACGCGCCTGGCGGAATTTGCCCGGGACACGGAGGTGCTCCGCTTGATGAACCTGCGGGTGGCGTGTCAGCTCGACCAAGGGACCCACTCGATGGCCGATGCCGCCATGACCAAGGTGTTCGGCTCCGAGTTGTTCCAGCGCATTCATGGGTTCGGCCTGCAGACGATGGGGCTTTTCGGACAGTTGGAACCTGAGGACGAACTGGCGCCGATCGAGGGCAAGTTCGAGCGCGAATATCTGGCAAAGATGTTGCTCACTTTCGGTGGCGGCGCAAACGAAGTGCTGCGGGATGTCGTGGCGCTGACGGGCCTCGGCATGGCGCGCTCGCGGTAGGAAACGACAGGAGGAACGGACAATGGGCTTCAACGCGGTGGAAGCGGCAAAACTCGTGAAAGCGGAGTCCGGTAACATGCGGGCCCTGGACAAGGTCAGTAAGTCGGACATCCGTCACTGGTGCGAGGTGCTCGGCGATGCCGATCCCGACTATCGGGAGAAAATCGCGGCCGGGGTGAAGACCGCGCCGCCTGCCATGATCATGGTGTGGGCACAGCCGCCGCTGTGGCCGCCCAAGGAGCCGACGGAGCCGCACGAGAAGTTGCTCAGGATGCTCGACGACGCGGGGTACGACGGTACGGCCGGGATCGCGCTCGAGCAGGTGTTCAAGGCCCCGGTGCGTATCGGCGATCGGCTGAGTTACACGGTCAAGGTCGCCGGCCTTTCGAAGGGCGAGGAGCAGACGAGGCTGGGTAAGGGATACGTGGTGGACCTGCATTACACGTTTGTCGACGGCAGCGGCACGGTGGTCAGCACGCAGAAGTACAAGGTGCTCAAGTTCCGGGTCCTGGAGCTCGCGGCCTAACACACGGGGCAAGGAGGTTTGAGGTTCATGGACAAAGCAACCGCAGACGCGATCCGGCCGTACGCATCGCCGGCGGAGGTCGCGTTCGACTATTCCCGCATCGAGAAGTTCGTCGGTGCCAGCTCCGAATGGCACGATGGCCATGACGAGGTCTCCGAGTCGGACATCCGCCACTGGTGCGAGGCCTTGCACAACGCCAACCCCATCTACACCGACGAGGCGGCGGCGAAGAAGAGCAAGTATGGGGGTATCATCGCCCCGCCGGAGATGATCCAAACCTGGTCGCTCGACGACATGGAATGGGCGCTGAAGCGATTCGTGCATAACGATCCGCCGTTCAAGGAGGATCCGCACAACCAGTTGTACACCATTATCGATTCCATGGGCTACGACGGAGTGGTGGCGACGGCGCAAACGCAGGAGTACCTGCGACCCGTGCGCCCGGGGGATACGATCCGAACCCGCATCACCGTGGGGCGCGTCTCCAAGTACGACCACTACACACGCATGGGTGTGGGGCGCTACGTCGACATGATCTACACGTTCGCGAACCAACGGGGCGAAGAGGTCTGCGTCGCTACCTTTCGGGTGCTGAAGTACCGGCCGTCTGTGGCCACCCGGCGGATCTACCAGGGCTGACAAAAAAGGAGATGTGATATGGCAGTATGTTGGGAAGACGTAAGCGAAGGGCAGGAACTGCCCGAGGTGGCGCGAGATATCGACTCGACGTTCATCGTGTCGGGCGCGATCTGGGCCTCGCACGATTTCATGCCGGTGCACCACGACCCGAAGTTCGCGCAGCTGAAGAACGCACCGGACATCTTCATGAACATCCTGACCTCCAACGGTGTGGTGGCCGGCTACATCGGCAACTGGGCGGGGCCCGAGGCGGAGCTGAAGAAGATCAGTATCAGCCTGGCGGTGCCCAACTTTCCCGGCGACCGCATGCGCTTGAACGGCAAGATTACCAAGAAATACAAGGACGGCGGCCTGAACCTCATCGACCTGACGGTCGTCGGCGAGAACAACATGGGACCGCACGCAACCGCCTCGGCCACCGTGGCGCTGCCGTCGAAGGGCTGAGGGGGAGGCGGTAAGCCGATGGCGCACCCGAGAGACACACTGAGAAACAAAGCGTGCATCGTAGGTATTGGCTCGACCGAGTTCACCCGCAACGCCGGCCGTAGCGAGATTCACCTCGCGGTCGACGCGGCCATGGGCGCGTGCGCCGACGCCGGGATCCAACCCGAGGAGATCGACGGCTGCGTGCGTTTCGGCTCGGCGGGCGCGGCACCGGTCGAGTTCGCCACCGAGTCCGATGTGGCCCGCTGCCTCGGGATTCCGAACCTGCGATACTTTGTGGAAGCCCCATGGGGCGGCGGCGCCTGCTGCGCCACCATCATGCATGCGGCCGCTGCGGTAACATTGGGCCTGGCGAAATACGTGCTGTGCTTTCGTGCCATCCGCGCGGCCAGCGGCACGGTGCGCTACGGCCGCCCGACCACCATCCCGATGGACTCCCACTGGAGCATGACCATGCCGTATGGCTTTCAGAGCCCGACGTCGTGGGTGGCCATGTTCACCAAGCGGTGGATGTACGAGACCGGCGCGACCCGGGAACAGCTGGGCGCGGTGGCGCTGGTCAGCCGCGAGAACGCGGCGCGGAATCCGCGGGCCATGTTCTACGAGCGTCCGATGACCATGGAAGAATATCTCAGCTCTCCCATGATGTGTGATCCCTTCACGCTCCACGACACCTGCTTGGAAAATGACGGGAGTGTGGCGCTCATCGTGACATCCGCCGACCGGGCGAAGGACCTGAAACAGAAGCCGGCGTACATCACCGGCGTCGGCGAGGCTACCGGGTGGGACTCGTTCTGCATGACGAGCTTTTATCGACCCGAAATTGGCATTCCGGAAATGGAGGAGACCGGCGCGGACCTTTTTGCCATGGCCGATATGAAACCGAGCGACATCCAGGTGGCGCAACTGTACGACGCCTTCACCTCGCTCGTGCCCATGCAACTGGAGGCGCTTGGCTTCGTCAAGAAGGGCGAGGGGGGCGCATTCTGTGAAGGCGGTGACCGCATCCGTCCAACCGGGCAACTCCCGGTCAACACCGCCGGCGGCATGCTCTCCGAGGCGTACATCCACGGCATGAACGGTATCGCCGAGGGCGTGCGGCAGGTTCGGGGCACGGCGGTCACGCAGATCAAGGGCGCCGAACGCGTGCTGGTGACTGGCGGGCTTGGTGTGCCGACCAGCGCGCTCATCCTGACGAAAGGACAGTAATCGCCATGGCGTTGCAGCTGAACCGACGGTATGTGCAGTATTTCTTCGAGCCGGTCGCCGAATCGTTCGAAGAGGGATTTTGGGAAGCAGTCAAGCGACGCGAGTTGGTGTTCCAGCGCTGCGGTAAGTGCCGCGAGTGGATGCACCCCCCGCGGCCGATGTGTTACAAGTGCAAGAGCTTCGACATGCGATGGGAGAAGTCGACGGGTAAGGGGAAGATCTACAGTTACGTGACCTTCACACGCGAGGTCAACCCGCTCTATGTCGTCCCGTTCGAGGTGGTCCTGGTCGAGATGGAAGACGAGAAGCCGGTGCGGATGATCGCCAACATGCTCGACTCGAAACCCGAGGAACTCTACATCGGGATGCCGGTGGAGCTGGACTTCTACGACGTCTCCGAGAAACATACGATCCCCATCTTCAAGAAGCGCGTCTAAGACGCGGATCTTCAAGGGCCTATCGCATATCGTTCCCGAAAGTTCCCGCCGGCGTGACAGCAACGGGAGGCGAGAAGCGCTAGGCGAGTCACTTATGGACTTCGAACTGGATGAACAGCAGCGCATGCTGCGGACGACGGCGCGCGAATTCCTGGCGGCCGAGTGCGGCGCGGGCGTGATCCGAACGCTCGAGGCCAGCGATACGGGCCATGCGCCGGAACTGTGGCGGCGGCTGGCCGAATTGGGCTGGACGGGCATCGTGATTCCGGAACGCTACGGCGGCGTCGGGCTCGGGCTACTCGAACTGGCGATCCTGTTCGAAGAGATTGGACAAGCGGCGTTCGATTCGGCGTTGCTTGGCACGGCAACCGTAACGCTGGCGTTGCTCGAGGGCGGTAGCGAGGCACAGAAGGCGTCTCTGCTGCCGCAAGTGGCGGCGGGGAGCGCGATCGCCACCTGGGCGGCCGCCGAACGCGAGGTGTCCTCCGATTTCCGCTTCGTGAGCCTTCCGGCACGACGCCGGGACGAGACGTTTGTCCTCGACGGCAGCAAACTCTTTGTCCCCTACGCATCGCTGGCCGACGACATACTGGTGCTGGCGCGAACGGAAGGGCGAGCGGGAGACGACGTTGGGCTGTCGCTCTTCCTGGTGCCGGCCCGTACGCCGGGCGTGCGCTGCCGCCCGCTGCGCACCATCTCGCCCGGCAAGCAGTTCCGCGTGGATTTCGACAGCGTCCCTGTGCCCGCCGATCGGCTCGTGGGTGCGTTGCACCAGGGGCTTGCCGTGCTCCTGCCGGTCGTCGACAAGGTGGCCGCGGTGCAGTGTGCGGAGATGGTGGGCAATGCCCAACACGAGCTCGATGTCAGCGCCAAGTACACGAGCGAGCGGGTGCAGTTCGATCGGCCGTTGGGGACGTTCCAGGCCGTGCAACATCACCTGGCCAACATGTACACGGACGTGCAGGGGGCGCGCTGGACGTCGTATCAAGCCATTGCCCGCCTGAGCAGGGGGCTGGCCGCGGCGCGGGAATTGGCGATCGCGCGGGCGTTCACCACCGATGCCTGCCAGCGCGTTGCGTTCCTGGCCCAGCAACTCCACGGCGGCATCGGGGTGGACATGGCGAACGATCTCCATTTTTATTATCGCCGCGCCAAGGCCATGGAGCTGCAGTTGGGCGCCGCGCCGTTGCATTTGCGCGCGTTGGAAAGGGAAATCGGCCTGTAGGCGGCTGCGCTTCCGCACGTGTCCGCGCCACGCGCATTCGTCGAACGTGGGGCTCGGGGCAGTGCTTGCGCCGGCAACGCCGCGGTTCTTGGCACGGCCGGCAAGCGTGTGCCGGAGCGGCGTTGAGGCGACGGGATAGAGATATGGACGCACCGAAAAAGCTATACGACCTCCCCATCAGTTCCCCGCGTTTCATCGGTCAGCCGGTGCAGCGCATCGAAGACCGCTCGCTCGTGACCGGCCACACGGAGTTCATCGACAACGTCCGTCTGCCCGGCATGTTGCACTGCGCCATCGCGCGCAGCCCCTACCCGCATGCGCGCATCGTGCGCGTCGATACCGGCGCGGCCGAGCGGCTCCCGGGCGTGGTCGCCGTGGTGACCGGCGAGGATGCGCTGCGCTGGAGCTTTCCGAGCCACACCGTCCCGGAGGGATGGGGGACGCACTGCCTGGCGACCGACAAGGTGCGCTACGTCGGCGAGCCGGTCGCGGCGGTCGCGGCCACCAGCCGCTACATCGCGGAAGACGCCGCGGAAGCGATCGTCGTCGACTACGAACCGCTGCCGCCGGTGGTCGACGGGATGCATGCGATTCAACCCGGCAGCCCACGGGTGTTCGAGCAGCATGCCGATAATGTGATGTTCCGCAAGGTGTTCACCTGGGGCGAGGTCGACCAGGCGTTTCGCGACGCCGACCACGTGTTCACGGAGAAGATCCGCTGGCATCGGGTGGGTGCCAATCCCATGGAGACCTTCGGCGTGATTACGCAGTGGGATCCGGTGGAGGGCAGCGTCACCTGCCGGGGCACGTTTCAGTCCCCAGGGCTGATCGCCAATGGCAGGGCCATGGTGCTCGGCCTGCCGCTCAACAAGGTGCGGCTGATCAGTCACCCGCGCGGCGGCAGTTTCGGGGGTAAGATGGGGTACCGGGGGACGGACATCACGGCGCTGCTCTCCCGTAAGGCGGGCGGCCGTGCGGTCAAATGGATCGAAGACCGCATGGAATACCTCGTCGCCAGCAGCAGCCAGGCGTGGGATCGGTTCTACGAAGCGTCGATTGCGCTGAATGCGGACGGTATACTGACCGGCTTCCGGGTGAAGCTGGTGGAAGATCTGGGGGCCACCGGCGAGGGCTTCTCCTCGCTGGGCGCGGTGAAGCCGTTGACCTGCTTCACCGGTTGTTACACGATTCCGGCGGCGGGCTACGATCTGACGCTGGTGGCCAGCAACAAGGTGCCCACCGGGGCCTACCGCGGGATGGGGCCGCCGCCGCACAACTTCCTGCTGGAGCATCTGATCGACGTCGCGGCGCGCGGCATTGGGATGGATCCGGCGGAGATACGGCGGAAGAACTTCATCCCGTTCGAGCGCTTCCCGTACACAATCCCCAGTGGCAACGAGTACGACAGCGGCAACTACGATGCGGCGTTGTCGACCGTGCTCGACATGGCGGACTACCGCAAGCTGCGCGAGGAGCAGGCTGCCGCGCGCCGGCAGCATCGGTTACTCGGGATCGGCGTGGTGAGCACCATCGAGCCGGGCGTCTTCGACTGGAACGCGTATGCCGGCGTCGGCATGCCGGGCATCGGCGTTCCCGAGGGTGCCACCGTGGGCATCGATTTGTTCGGCAAGATTGTCGTCAGGGTCGGCTTCACGAGCGAAGGGCAGGGCCAGTTCACGCTCGCGGCACAACTGGCGGCTGACTACTTCGGTGTCAATCTCGAGGATGTCCGCGTCGTACCGCAGGACACGCTGTCCGCACCGCCGCATTTTGGTCCGGGCGGCAGTCGGCTCGGCGTCGCATTGACGAGCGCGATTCTCGGCGCCTGCGATCGCGTCAAGGCGATGCTGGTCAAGTCCGCCGCCCACCTCATGCAGGCGCCGGCGGACAGCGTCGAGTTGATGGACGGGGTGCTGCGGGTGCGGGGCGTGCCCGGGGCGGAGATGCCGATGGCCCAAGTGGCCGCGGTCATGCGCACGCGGGCGGATCTGCTGCCCCCGGGAACGGAACAGAGCCCGGAGGCGACGTACGTCTGGACCTCGCCCGGACGGACGCCGATCGATGAGCAGGGACGTGCCAAGAGCTACCTCACCGCGGCCAATGCCTGTCACGTCGCCATGGTCGAGGTCGATCCCGACACCGGGTTGGTGAAGATCCTCAAGTACTTCATCGTGGACGACTGTGGGACGCGCTTGAACCCGGCCACGGTCGAAGGGATGATCGACGGCGGCGTCGTCCAGGGCGTCGGCGCCGCTCTCCTCGAAGAATACGCCTATACCGACGAGGCACAGCCGCTGACGTCGACGTTCATGGAGTACTTGATACCGACCATCTTCGAAGCGCCGACCACGGAGAAGAAGGCGCTGGTGACGCCGTCGCCGTTCACCGCGTTGGGCGCGAAAGGCAGTGGCGAGGGTGCGATCCACACCACCCCGGCGGTGCTCATGTGCGCCATCAACGACGCGCTGGTGCCCCTCGGTGTCCGGGCGACGGAGGTTCCCGCATCGCCGCTCCGCCTCTGGCGCTTGATTCGCGGCGCAGCCGCCGCGGGTTCGACACAGTCATAGCACGGCATGGCCAAGCGGCGCGGCCGAGGGCAGATAGATGACGAGGAGGATGCATGCACATCGCACAGCTGCGGAGTGACGGCGATCGGGTGCTCGTGAATATTCTCCGCCGCCAGGCCGACGACATTCCCGATGCCATATACCTCAACTCCGGCGGGCAACGGTATAGCTTCGGGCGCGTCAATGCGCTGGCCAATTCCTATGCCGCCGGATTTCGCCAACTGGGAGTTCGGGCGGGTGACACGGTGGCGACGTTGATGGCGGGCTCGGCGGAGCAGGTGTTCACCACCTACGGGGTGAACAAGCTGGGGGCAATCTGGGTACCGACCAACACCGACTACCGCAAGCAATGGCTACGCGAGTCGCTGGAGGACAGCCGCGCCCGTGTCCTCGTCGTCGATGCGGCACTGCTCGATCGCGTAGCGGAGTTGGGCGCGCGGCTACCGTTCGAGTGGGTCGTGGTCAACGGCGCAAGCGACGTCGCGCTCGATGGGGTGCAGCGGTCGGACCTGGACGAATTCGCCCAGCTGCCGGCGGCGGATCCGGACGTCGCGGTGGCGCATAGTGACACCGCGGCCGTCTTGTGGACCTCGGGCACCACCGGGCGGCCGAAGGGCGTCATGCAGAGCCACAGTGCGTGGGTGCGCGGCTCCGAAAGCAGCATCCGCAGCTTCGACGTGCGCGAGGGGGACGTCCTGTTCAACTGCTTGCCCATGTATAATTCGGCCGCCTGGATCGCCGCCGTCTATCCCGCCTTGCTTGCCGGCGCCCCGCTCGGCCTGGACGATCACTTTTCGGTGAGTACATTCTGGGACCGCGCGCGCTTTTACGGGGCCACGCAAATTTTCACCCTCGGCGCCATGCACATCTTCCTCTGGCAGGCGCCACCCCGCCCCGACGACCGCGACAACCCAGTGCGCGTGGCCTCGATGGTCCCCATGCCGGACCGCCTCATGGAGCCCTTCAAGGAACGCTTCGGCATCGAGCGCATCGCGCAGGGATACGGGCAGAGCGAGGTATTCACGGTCCTGCTGCGCATCGACGATGGCACTCGGCGATGGAAGACCAACTCGGCCGGCGTGCCACCGGCAGGTATGGATGTGCGACTGCACGACGACAACGACGTCGAGGTGCCCGTCGGCGAGGTCGGCGAATTCTGCGTGCGGCCGGCGGAGCCGTATCGGATCTTCAACGGGTACTTCAACAACCCGGAGGCGACGGCCACGGCGTTCCGCAACCTCTGGTACCACACGGGCGATCTGGGCCGGAAGGACGACGATGGCGAGTTCTTCTTCTTCGATCGCAAGAAGGACTACGTGCGGTACAAGGGCCGCAATATTTCCTCGTTCGCCGTCGAGGCCACTGTGAATGCCCATACGGCGGTGGCCCAATCGGCGGCGTACGGCATCCAGTCGGCCGAACTCGATGCCGAAGCCGAACTCAAGGTCGATGTTGTCCTCAACCCGGGTGCCCGGCTGCGCGCCGAGGAGTTGGCGACGTTCATCAACGAGAACGCACCGTACTTCTTCGTCCCACGCTACATCGAGTTCCTGGACCAGTTGCCGCTGACACCTACCGGCAAAATCCGCAAGTTCACGCTCCGCGAGCGTGGCATCGGGGATCGCGTGTGGGACAGGGAAAAAGCCGGGTTCGTTGTCAAGCGGTAATTCGGGTGGCTACGTTGTTGGAGCCAAGGACATGGCCTACGAATGCATTCGTCTCGATGTCGCGGAGCAGGTGGCGACGCTGACATTGAATCGTCCGGAGCGAATGAACGCCTGGAACGAGCGTATGGGGTGCGAGATCCAGGAGGCGCTCCGACGCTGCGATCGGGACGACACAATCCGCTGTGTCGTGGTCACCGGCGCCGGGAAGGCGTTTTGTGCCGGCGCCGACCTGGGCAAAGGCGGGGTGACGTTCCAGGACACGGCAGTTGCGCCGGCAGCGGAGGAGTTCCATCCCTGGGACGTGCGCAAGCCGGTGATCGCGGCGATTAACGGACATGCCGTTGGGGTGGGTATCACCTTCGCGCTGAGCTGCGATGTGCGTTACGTCGCCGAGGATGCGAAGATCTCGTTCGCGTTCGTGCGGCGCGGCGTCATTCCGGGATTCGGCTCGCATGTGACTGTGGCGCGCGTGGCGGGCCTGTCGAACGCGGCGGAACTTATGATGTCGGGGCGCACGATCCGCGGTGTCGAGGCCGCGGCGCTGCGCTTGGCCTCGAAGGCGCTTCCCGCAACCGAGGTCTTACCCACGGCCATTGCGCTTGCCCGGGACATCGCCGAGAACAGCGCTCCCGTCTCCGTCGCCGTCGTTAAGCGCCTCCTGTGGCAGTACCCGGCGGCGACGCCGTCCGAGATGAGGCAGCGCGAAGACCGGCTGTTTGCCTGGATCGGTGCGCAGCCGGATGCGCGCGAGGGGGTCGAAGCCTTTCTCGAGAAGCGCCCGCCGCGATGGTCGATGAGCACGAATCGCAACCTGCCGGACGTGCCGGACTGAATCGGAGCGCGGTCGCCGTGGCCAGCGACGCATTGTTGCGACCAGGTGACCGCTTGTTGCAGTTGTCTTGCTTTCCTCCGCTGCGGGGATCGGGGTAGTCGGTCCCTGCAAGGTCCGGGGAGCAACAGAGCGCATCATGCGAGGTGGAGTTCGACATGGCGGGCACGACGGCAAACGACTGGGATGAGGTCGTGGACGTGCTGGTGGTCGGGTCGGGCGCCGCCGCCATGGTCGCCGGCGTCATCGCATCCGATCGCGGCGGCAAGAGCGTTCTTATCGAAAAGAGCGCGCTGTACGGCGGCTCCTCGGCGAGATCGGGCGGCGGCTTGTGGATTCCGAACAACCACTTCATGCCGGCACTGGGGATTGCGGATTCACCGGAAGATGCCTTGCTCTATCTGAAGGGAACCTCTCGCGGCGCCGTCGCCGACGATCGCCTGCGCGCTTACGTCGACAACGGGCCGCGGATGCTTCGCTATCTCTCCGAGCATACGCGTGCACAGTTCGACCCCATGCCGGAGTATCCGGACTACTATCCCGAGGTTGCCGGCTGGCGTCCGGGGGGTCGCTCCGTCGAGGCGCTGAATTTCCATGCACGTATCCTCGGCGACGAGTTCTCCAAGATGCGCGAAGTGGCCGTCCAGGCACTGATCCTGGGACGCGTTGCGATGACGATCAAACAGGCGCGGCTGCTGCTGTGCCGCGGCCCCGGGTGGCTGGCGTTGACCGCGCAACTGATGGGGAAATACTGGTTCGACTTGCCGTGGCGTTTCATGTCCAAGCGCGATCGCAACCTGGTGATGGGAAATGCCCTGGTCGGCTCGCTGCGGCGGTCGCTGATGGATCGGGGAGTGCCGGTGTGGCTGAAGACGCCGGCACGCGAGCTGGTCGTCGAGAACGGGCGTGTCGCCGGCGTGATCGCCGAGCGCGCCGGCGAACAGTTGCGAATTCGCGTTGGCAGGGGCGTGATCTTGGCCGCCGGGGGCTTCGAGTCGAACCAGGCCATGCGCGAAAAGTATCTGCCGAATCCGACTCGCATCGAATGGACCTGTGCCAATCCGGAGAACACCGGGGACGCACTGAATCTCGGAGTGGCGATCGGTGCCGCGCTCGACCTCACCGACTACGCCTGCTGGGGACCGATCACGGTGGTGCCGGGCGAGGACCGCGCTCGCATGCTGGTGATCGAAAAGTCCCTTCCGGGCGGTATTCTCGTCAACCGGCGCGGCGAACGATTCGTCAACGAGGCCCTGCCCTACGTCGATGTCGTCAATGCGATATATGCCAATCACAAGACCGGCGCGGGTTGTGTCCCGGCCTACCTGATCTTCGACGCCGACTTCCGCCGCAAATATCCGTGCGGGCCGCTGTTGCCAGGGTCGCAGCGGCCCGATTGGTCGCTCCCGAAGCGTTTGAAAGAGCACTACCTCAAGAAGGCGGATTCCCTCGATGGCCTCGCGCGTCGGCTCGGTATCGACGCGGCTGGGCTGCGCAAGACTGTTGCGAAGTTCAATGACTGTGCGCGCACGGGCACGGACGTCGAATTCCGGCGCGGCGAGACCGTGTTCGACCGCTACTACGGAGACCTGACGGTCCAGCCCAACCCATGTCTTGCACCGATCGCAACACCACCCTTTTACGGGGTGGAGGCGTACCCTGGGGACCTCGGCACCATGGGCGGGCTCAAAGCGGATGCGTACGCACGCGTGCTCAATTCGCACGGCGATGTCATCCCGGGACTCTACGCCGTTGGCAATTGCGCGGCCTCGGCCGTCGGCCGGACCTATCCGGGACCCGGTTCGACGTTGGGGCCAGCGACGACTTTCGCGTATATCGCGGCGCGGCACGCGATGGGTGGCTAGGTGACCGCGCCGCGTGTGGCATCCGAATCATAATCCAGATTAGAGAGGAGAGATCACATGGCACAGACCGATTATTTCGTCGCGCTGTCGGAATGTCACCTGCTAAACCAACAGTCGCTGTCGGAGATGGCGTACTACCCGAACTTCGGCCGCTTCTGGGAGGCGGTGAACACCATCATGCGCGCCTGGTGCGATCGCAACATCGGCCAGGGAACCGAAATGCCGCCACCGTCGGCACCGGAGCTCATCAAGCAAATGGATGCCGCTGGAATGGATGTGGCGCTGGTGCTGCGCGAGCCCGGGGTGCTCGCCAGTCACTACGAAACCTGTATGTCCACCAACTCCTTCATCATGCAACAGATCGAGCCGTATCCCGAGCGGATGTATCTCGAGTGCAACTGCGGCCCGGTGTTGCGTCGCGGCGTGAAGAACGCCATCTGGGAGCTCGACTACCTCGTCAAGAATCGCAATGCAAAATTGTGCAAGATCTATCAACCCGAGGACGACGGACCGCTCAATGACCGGCGGATGTGGCCGTTCTACGAGAAGTGCTGCGAACTCGACATTGCGGTGACGATTCACACCGGGACGTCGTATCTGCCGCCGCTGCCGGATGCGAACACGAATCCGCGGTTGCTGGACGAGATCTGCATCGACTTCCCAGACCTGAAGATCATTGCCTACCACATGGGTTGGCCGGACACGGAGGTGCTCACCAGCCTGGCCGGCAAACACAAGAACCTCCACCTGAGCATGTCGGGCATCGTCGGGTACTACGCACGCGCCCCGTACCGCGGCTACCACGCCATCGGACAGGCGCTGGAATGGGCCGGGCCCGACAAGTTGATGATGGGCTGCGACCTGCCGTTCGACGAGATCCCGCGCATCGTCAATTTCGTGCGCAACCTCGAAATGCCGGAGGACTTGCAGGAGAAGTGGGGCTACCCGGCAATTACGGACGAGATCCGCGCCAAGATCCTCGGCCTCAATCTTGCCCGGCTCGCGAAGATCGATCCGAGAAAACGAGTCAAAGCGGCGTAGTGAGGACCGGGCCGCACGGGGGCGCGTGATGCGCGCCCCCGTGCGGTGTCGGGAGGCCCTCGGGCGGCACACCCCGGCGCAGCGACGCGCCGCGCGATTGGAAACATGACAAGTCACGCTGCGCGGCGCTCTGGAAGCGGGGCCGGGTTCGCGATAGCTGAGAAGCCGAACGCCTTGGCGATGAGCTGCGGCGGGACAACGAAGACCTCCATTCAAACGCGCCGCACCTCCCCGCCATCGGCTCCAGCGGCTGGTTCGGCATGCGATCTACCCCGCCTTCCTCTTGCGCGCCAGAGACGGCCGACGCGGCTCGAATCGCACGTACGTGCGACCACTCTGCTCCTGCTGCCTGCGAAGATCCTCCACGATCGCGCGCAGATCGTAGTTGAATCGCTTCGCATGCTCGTGTCGAATCTTGCGAACCTCGTCGACGATGGGATCTTTCCACATCGGCTCACTCCTCGCTCAGTTCCTCGGGTGTGCACAGCACCGTTGGTTCGTAGCCCTGCTCGATACAGATTTCGTCGATCGCACGGCGCATCGTAGCGCTGGCAATGTGGGCACAGTTCCAGGTGAGGAGGTAGTCGACGCCGTGTGTTACCGCGACAGCAATGTGCAGAGCGTCCTCCGCGTCGCCCGCAGGCACCACCCCACGACGGACGAACTCCTCTGCGAGATCGAGGGCAGCCTGCCCAACTTCCAGTACGTCAATCCCCGCCAAGAGAGTGCTTCGCCGCTCGGCCGCTTGGGGATCGCCGCCCGCTGCTTCCCGGAGAACGACCTCTGATACGACGAGATGGAAGGCCTGACGCCGCTGATCCCACCATTCCCGCGTCAGCTCCTGGTGCGCCGCCACCACAATGTCGCGGCTCGGTCGAGCAGAAAGGTAGCTGATCACCGTTGTCTCCACATAGACTTTCGGCTTCACGATCGGATCGTAGGCTCAGGAATCGCGGCGGTCAAACGACTGGCACCAGCCGAACGCCAGCAATCAGCGGCGCGCGGCCCTAGCGCGCGTCCGCTGGATTGCTCGGTTCGGCCCTGCCTGGTGTCGTCACAAGCGGCTGGCCCTCGACGTACAGTGTCTCGTAGCTGAGATCCAAGCCGTTCGCCCACTCGACGGATCCCGCGACCACTCGTACGCTGCGAAATGCCTCGCGGTCGCGCAGACGCCCGAAGATGCCGCGTTCCAGGTATGGCTTGACGTCGAACCGTCGGAATTCGCCGTTGTCGAAAAAAACCTCCAACTCGTAGTCGTTGAGCGCACGCACGGATGTAACGTGTGGATTCATCGATCCTCCTACCTCAGCGGGTCGATCCAAAAGATCTCCTCGCCGTTTATGGCCAGCTGCCAATCGGCCAGGAGCTCGTCGCGATGTATCTCGATCCACGCCTGCACAAGCCGCGCCTTCCCGGCTGGCAAATTGCCAGTCAGAACGTCGCCGGTCAGGATCGCGAATACCGCCTCATCTCCGGAGTACTCGGCATGTACATGAGGATCGTAGTGCCGCTTGTCGTCAAAGAAGTACATCCGCACAACGATCCCGTAGAACATGGCCGGAATCGGCATGATTGGCTACTCCGAGCGCCGGGTTCACCCTAGCACGTCGCCGAGACACTGCCGAACAACCGGCGTACGCTCATCCTCGGCTTCGTGCCCTTCCGCGCCGTCGCATCGAGCGGCTTGGTCAACCCGGATCAACCGCGGCCACCGGATCTGCACTTTCGCGCCCCCCCCAAAACCATTGATCCGGGCTGGAGGCCGCGGAACAGCAGGCGCGGGAAGATAAAGCCTCCTGCTAACCCCAAGGCACCGATTGTGGAGATAATCGGCCCAAGCGACTTCAGCCATGTCGGGTAGACGTACGCCGCGCCCGCTGCACTGAAGCATACAGCCCCAGCCCATAAGCGTTTCCGCTCATCGATCGCAGGGGACAGGGCGGCGAAAGCCGCCCATACGTTTGCCCCGCATAGTATGGCCGGGCCAATTTGAAAGCCAATCATAAGACCGCCGATCGCAAACGGCATGATCATCACCGGTACGCCAATGAACACTTCTGGCGTGAACTCGCCCTTCAGGAGATTCAGTGCGAACACAATGGAAATCGCGGTGAGCCCGGCACCATCGGCCCACCGATAAGGATCGACAGCCCCCAGCATAACGGTCGCAGTAAGCTGCCGATGCGATTCCACGCCCTTCTCATCCCGCTACCGACCAGCCGAACGGCAGGCGTCAGCCGCGGCGGCGCTCACGATGGCGCGCGCCGCCGTCGGCTGCACGCCAAGTAGGCCTCATGCCTCGCCATCGCTCGACGCACTGTGTCGATTGACCCTTTGCCCTCTGGCCGATGCAACATGCGATGGCAGTTCGAGCAAACGATGGCGAGATCCCGGAGCGCCGTCTGGACGGGTCCGCTCCGCGCGAGCGAAGTGCGGTGATGGACTTCACAGAAGCCCCGACCCAACGTGCCGTGAGTTGCCTCGAAATCGAATCCGCAGACCTCGCACGAGAGTGAACCACTGGCCGCAGCCTCGTGCTTCTTCGCCTCGACTAGACCCTGAAAAAGTACTTGTGGAATGCTGAAATCGTTCCATATCTCTGGAAACCCTTGTGGTACAAGGGTAAGCCGCGATCCTTAGTTGCTGCACACGAGGTGGTGGAGGGCGGTTTCAGATGAGGGTTCGAGATGCGGCGGTGTGGGAGGAACAACGGACGCGGCTGGCAGCGCGACTGGATCGCAACAATCTGCCCGAGGACTGCTCGCGACCCATGCTCGCGGGCCGCAATGTGCGGTACGAGATAGCGGCCCGCATCCAGGCGATGCCCTGCGGTCATCACCGGACGTAGCGACTTTACGGACGTTGCTTTCCGCCGGCCACTGACTATGCGCCGCTCATGAACGCCGCAGGGATGACACGCGTGGTGGTCTCTGTAAGGTCGCTACGTCCCCCTTTGGCACAGTGGCTCCGATCCCAGGCGCGACAGAGTTCTGCGCAGCGTCCGGGCCTGCTGCGTCCGAAATTCACGTCGGGTTCAGGCGAAGTGGCCGTGCAGCCTGATACACGACGCAACACGCGCCTCTTGAAGCGCGGTGGCGTTCGCGGTAGCAGATCAGCCGGACCGAGAAACACTGTGTAATCGCTGCCATTAGCCTGGAGGTAGGCCAGTGCCCTCTTTCGTGCGTGTACAGATGTCGCTCCTCGCTCTGTCCATTCTGCTGCCGGCCGCCTGTAGCGTGCTCGTCCTCCTTGGAAGTGCGGATCCCCTTTTCGCCAGCAATGTCAGCGCCGCCACGCTGGTTGTCTGCTGGGTCGGCCTGGTGATCACGCCGTTTGTACTGGGGAGCGGCGCCAGCACATCTGTTCGCCTGAGTGCACTGTTGATCGCGTGGGGCTTTGTCAGCGTCTGGGGTCCGGTCGTCTGGGATTTCACCTGGTTCCTGCTCCACCGTACCGTGGCGGGGGCCACCGCGGCCGACCGCTGGCTGTGGTACTGGTGGATGTATGCGGTGGCGGACACCCGCTTCCTGCGCAGCGACCCGCTCATGGTGGTGCTCGAGTGCGGCTCGGGGATCTTCGGATTTGCCCAGGCCTACGCGCTCGTCAGCTTCTGGAACGGAAAACTGCGCCGCGCCTTTTATGTGTCGACACTGGCGGGGGTGCTGGGATTCTACGGTACGGTGGTATTTTTCTCCGTTGAAGCGTTGCAGGGATTTCGCAACATCACGCCCGACTTCTTCAGCTTTTACGTCAAGTGGTTGGGAATGAACGGTCTCTGGTTGGTGATGCCGATCGTGGCGCCGTTCGCGTACGCTCGCTTGCTACGAGAGCCGGGGTACGATGCGGCGGCGGTGCTGCGGCGCGCGGTGTTCGGTATGGCATCAATCGGAAAGGACCGACAGGGTGGATGATGGGAAACGACGAACGAGTGAACCCCACTGCGGTGCGCGAGGCGCGCAGCGTCGAGCGCTGGGACTGGGAGGCCGATGTCGTTGTCGTCGGGTACGGCGCTGCCGGAGCGTGCGCCGCGATCGAGGCTGCCGAAAGCGGTGCTGACGTCCTGGTGCTTGAACGCGCGAGCGGTGGCGGCGGGACGTCCGCGAACGCGGGTGGCATCATCTACATGGGCGGCGGGACGCCGGTGCAGCAGGCGTGCGGCTACGACGATACGCCGGAGGAGATGTACAAATTTCTCATGGCGGCTGTCGGCCCAGCTCCCGACGCGGCCAAGATACGCGTCTTCTGCGACGAGAGCGTCGCGCATTATCACTGGTTGGTCGCACACGGTGTCCCGTTCAAGATGAGTTTCTCGCCCGAACCGGGCATGGAGTCCCTCGCCGACGATTGCCTGAACTATACCGGCGGTGAGGATGCGTATCCGTTCGATCGCATCGCCAAGCCGGCACCGCGCGGACACAAGCCGCAATTTCCCGCCGCCGCCGGAGGTTTCTTGATGCAAAAGCTCGTGGCGGCCACGGAGCGCAGCGGCGCGCGCTTCGAATGCGACACCCGCTGCCAGACTCTTGTCGTCGACCACGGCGCACGGGTCGTCGGCGTCGTCGCCCGGCAGGACAAGCAAGAGCGTCTGGTGCGCGCGCGCCGCGGCGTTATCCTGGCGGCCGGCGGATTCACGATGAATCCGCAAATGGTCGCCCGCTACGTGCCGCTGATCGCGCAATGCTCCCACAAGATCGGTACCGACGGCGACGACGGCCGCGGCATCCGCATGGCGATGGGGGCCGGGGCCGACGTGATTCACATGGACGCCGCCGAGGTGGCCCTGCCAATGACACCGCCGCGGCGGCTGATGCGGGGAATCCTGGTCAACCGGATCGGCCAGCGCTTCATTAACGAGGACACGTATTTTGGCCGCTTCGGTCAGGAGGGTTTGTTTCACCAAGGCGGCCACGTCTACCTGATCGTCGACAGCGCCGTGTACGAGCGCAACCTCGCGGGGATGGAGGCGAGTCACGTCGAGGAATCGGTGCAGGCGCTGGAGGAGAGCGCGGGCTTCCCCGTGGGGTCGCTGCAGGCGACCATGGAGTATTACAATCGCTTCGCGGCGCGGGGCGAGGACCCGCTCTTCCACAAGACGCCCACGCTGCTGCAACCACTGACGCACGCACCTTACGCCGCCATTGACTGCCGGCCGAGTAAGGTGGCCTGGGCGACGTTCACGCTCGGAGGCGTGCACACCCTGCCGACCGGGGAGGTGCTCAATCCGGACGGCGCCGTCATCCCAGGCCTGTACGCCGCAGGGCGTACGACCTGCGGCATCTGTTCGTGGGGGTACGCCAGCGGCATGTCGCTGGGGGACGGGACGTTCTTTGGGCGCAAGGCCGGGCACAGCGCGGCGCGCGTAAACCGCTTGTGAGGCCGACGGGAGCAGGACGCGCGACGCCGCCGTGGTGCATCACCCGCTTGCGGAACCGAACCGGGCGATACTGTTGACCGCCGTTCGAACAGGAAGGTGACGGATGGACGGCGTTCTGGCCGGCCGTGTGGGGGTGGTCACAGGAGCGTCGGCGGGGATCGGCGCGGCGGTCGCCCGAGCACTGGCGGCGGCGGGCATGCGTCTCATCCTGGGTGCGCGGCGCGCATCCCAGCTCGAGGCGGTCTGCGGCGAGATCAGGGCGCACGGCGGCGCCGCCGATTTCGTGGTCACCGACATGCGCGACGACGCGCAGGTCGAGCGCTTGGTGGCCGCCGCGGGCGAGCGTTACGGACGTCTCGATGCCTTGGTCAACAACGCGGCCATGGGCGGCGTCCGCAGTGTTGCCGACGGCCGGGTGGACGAGTGGCGCGCGATTCTCGAGACCAATGTCCTGGGTACGTTGATCGCGTGTCGTGCCGCCCTGCGCTTCATGCTTCCTCGTGGCCACGGCGACATCCTCAACGTCACGTCGCCGACTGCGCATGAAGCGTGGCCCTACATGTCGGCCTACGCCGCATCCAAGGCGGGCATTGAGGCCTTGTCGCGCTGCCTGCGGGTGGAAGTGGGTCGGAGCGGGGTGCGGGTGATGATCCTCGAAGTCCATAATGTCGGCGGCACGGAAGCCGCGTTGCATTTCGACCCGGCGCTTTCCACCGCGGCCATTCGGCGCTGGGGAGAACTCGGGCTGCTCAACCTCGACGCGCCACCGCTGGAACGCGACGACGTGGCGCGCGCCGCCGTGTTTCAGTTGTCTCAAGCGGAGACGGCCACGATCCACCACCTCACCGTTCGCCCACGCGCCGACTAACGCCGACGTGACGTCGCCCGAGTCGGGAAGGAGACACAGGTGAAATTCTGGCAGTCGCTTGCCTTCGTGGAGTTGGAACAAATCATCGAAGTTGCCAGGTGTGCCGAAGACCTCGGCTTCTATGGCGTGAACTTCGGCGATCATCTGGTCACCACCAAGGAGCAGGCGGACGCGTACTTCTACACCAAGGACGGCAGGGTGCTGTGGGAGCCGCACACGCATTGGCCCGATCCGTGGGTGTTGATCGCGGCGTTGGCGCGCGAAACGACACGCCTCAGGTTCCTGACCACTGTGTATGTGCTGCCGCTGCGCGATCCGTTTTCCGCGGCCAAAGCGATCTCCACCGCGGCGGTGCTTTCCGACAACCGGGTGATGCTGGGCATCGGCGTGGGGTGGCAGAAGGCGGAATTCGAGCTCACCGGGCAAGCTTTCCGCGAGCGCGGCCGGCGCTGCAACGAGCAGATAGCGGTGATGCGGCGATTATTCAGCGGTGAGATGGTCGAGTTCCACGGCGAGTTCTTCGACTTTGGGCCGCTCATGATGTCGCCGGGCACCTCGCGACCCGTCCCGGTGCTCGTCGGTGGCGACAGTCCGGCGGCCCTGCGTCGAGCGGCACAAAACGACGGGTGGCTGGGGTTGCGTTACACCGAGGAGCAGATCCCATCGATCCTCGCCCGGCTACAGGCCGCGCGCCGAGCGGAGGGCCGGCTGGACACACCCTTCGAGGTGTGGTTGGTGCCGCTCATGTCGGGCCCCGGTATGTATACGCGCTTGGAAGAAATGGGCGTGACGATGGTGAATGGGGCCAATTTCTTCGTGGACGGAAAGGTTGTGCCGACGACACTCGACTTCAAGAAGAGACGCATGGAACAGTTTGCGAGCCGCGCCTTCAAGTGAACGGAGTGGTGGATCGAATGACGAAATTGCCTGGTCGCCGTGGCGGAGGGTGGGCCAGGTGTCTATGATCGATACGCGACAGCAAGAGTGGCGGGGCGACCAGGCGCCAGGACATTGGGCCGCCCCGGCGTTATTCTTCCGGGTCCCAAGTGGAGGTGTTGGATTGACGACCGAAAGCGGGAAGGTATGCCTCGTCCTGCGTTGCGCCACGCTGGCGGTGGCGCTCCTGGTGGCGGCGCTCGCTGGAGCCGCCCGTGCGGGCGCGATCGCGGAGGCGGATGCGGCCGTTCGGCGCGGCGACTACGCGACCGCGCTGCGGCTGATAACCCCGCTCGCCGAGCGGGGAAGCGCCAGTGCCCAGTACAACCTCGGTCTCCTGTACGAGAGGGGGCTGGGTGTACCGCAGGACTTTGTCGAGGCGGCGCGGTGGATCGGCAAGGCCGCCGACCAAGGGTTTCCCAAAGCCCAGTTGGCGCTCGGCAATATGCACTCCCTTGGGCTGGGCGTGCCGCGGGACTGGGTGCAGGCGTACAAGTGGTTCAACCTCGCCGCGTCGCGATTCCCCGCCGCGGAGGCGAAGGATCGCGACCTGGCGCTCAAGCTCCGCGACCGCGTCGCCGCGGCGATGACACCGGAAGAAACGGCCAAGGCGCAAAAACTGGTGCGCGAGTGGAAGCCGAAGTCGGCACGCCACGAGGTGCAGCGCGGGCAGAGCAGATGATCGGAGGAGCGTGAGCGCATGCGCCATGGCGATCACCTGGAGGCGCCGGCGCGCTCGACGCATGGGTGACGGCCACCCGCGATCTCCACGACGACCCAGCCGGCTACCTGCCAACGAGCGTCACCCGCGAAACGAAAGCGCGCCCTGGGTGATTCGAACACCCGACCTTTTGATTCGTAGTCAAACGCTCTATCCAACTGAGCTAAGGGCGCGTGCGCGGAGCAGCGAATGGTCCGTATCAGCTAACACGACCGTTGGGTGCGCGCAAGACACGGCACACGGTCACGGTGCGGCTACGACGCCGCCACGGTGCCGCGTGTGAGCTGCCGGATGACCTTGATGTGGTAGTCAATGCCGGACCACACGCTGACGACGAGCGAGATCCACAGAAAGTACATGCCCCCCAGGTGGAAATCGATACCGAAAAATGTGTAGTGCAGCAGCAAGCCGTGCAGGGCGAACATCTGGAACACCATCTTGTACTTGCCGAGTTCTTGCGCCGCCAGCACGACGCCCCGTCCCAGTGCGACGGCACGCAGGCCAGTGACGGCAATTTCCCGGCCGATGATCACGACAATCATCCACGCCGGAACGGCCGGTGTGCGATCCATACCGGCCAACATGATCAGCGCCGCGGCCACGATCAACTTATCGGCCAGGGGATCGAGCAACTCGCCCAACGAGGTGCTGATACCCCAGCGACGTGCCAGGTAGCCGTCGAAGAAATCGGATAAACACGCCAGGAAGAACGTCAGTGTCGCTAGCACGCTGGCGCCGCGGCCGGAACTCGTCAGGATCACGACGAGCACGGGGATCAGCACGATCCGGAATGCCGTCAAGACATTCGGGAGGTTGGCCACCCGCCGGCCGCGGTCGCTGCGGGATGTGTTCGGCATACGCACGATGCAGTCTAGCGGTTACTACTCGCGCGTGCAGCCCGGACCGTGCGGCACTACCGTTGGCGCTGGTAGGAGTCCCGGTAGCGCAAGACCCGAATCAGATAGTCCCAGGTCTCCGGGTACGGCGGCACGCCGCCATGGACCTCGACGGCCTTTTCGCCGGCGTTGTACGCCGCCAGTGCCAAGCGCACATTGCCGGCATAGCGGTCGAGCAGATAGCGCAGGTGTTGCGCGCCGCCTTCGACATTCTGCCGTGGGTCCATGATGCGCTCGACGTTGTGCATGCGTGCCGTGGCCGGCATTAGTTGCATCAGACCGAGAGCGCCTTTCGGCGAGACTGCGTGCGGAACGAAATCCGACTCGGCGCGGATCACCGCTTTCACCAATGCCACGTCGATCCGGTGCCGCTGCGCCGCCGCGCGGATGATCTCATCGTAAGCCTTGCGGCGCGCCGGATCGATGGCGTCGAGACGCCCGCTCTTGTACGCTTTCCACTGGGCGGCTTCGGAGCGATAAAAAGCGTACTGGGGTTCGCTCGGTGCGTTCGAAAAGTGGTACACGCCGCGGGCATCACGATAGCGGTAGATGTCCGCCTGTGCCGGCGGGGCGAAAGCGACGGCAACGATCCATCCCAATAGCGTGGCGTAGCGGCCCCCCATGGCGGGCGGAGCGTACTGCGTTCGTGGTCCCAATTCAACCGATTTTCTCGCGCTTGGCGGCGGCAAACCCGCTTGTGCTACACGGATAGGTGATGGACACGGATTTTCTTGTGCTCGGTAGCGGACTCGCGGGCCTGTCGTTCGCATTACAGATGGCGCGGGTCGGGTCGGTGACTGTAGTGACCAAAGATCGTCTTCCGGAAAGTGCGACGGAATACGCTCAAGGCGGAATCGCCTCGGTCTGGAGCGCGGAAGATTCGTTCGCCGACCACAGACGCGACACGGAGGTCGCGGGGGCGGGCCTCTGCCATACGGATATCGTCGATCTGGTGGTGCGGGAAGGACCGGACCGGATCCGCGACCTCATTGCCCTGGGGACGCAATTCTCGCATCGGGCCGGCACCGAGGATGGCGAGTACGACCTCGGCCGTGAAGGCGGTCACAGTCACCGCCGCATCCTGCACGCCGTCGATGCCACCGGCAGCGAAATCATGCGCGCGCTCACCGCGGCGGTCCGCCGCGAGCCGCACATTACCGTACTCGAGCGGCACCTGGCGGTCGATCTCCTCATTGACGCGAAGTTCGATACCGCCATCCGTATCCCCGCCTGTTGGGGCGCGTATGTCCTCGATCTCGCCGGCAACCAGGTGAAACGCTTCCAGGCACGTGTCACCCTGCTGGCCACCGGCGGTGCGGGCAAGGTGTATCTCTACACCAGCAACCCCGATGTGGCGACCGGTGACGGCATCGCCATGGCTTACCGCGCCGGCGTACCGATCGGCAACATGGAATTCATTCAGTTTCATCCGACGTGCCTGTACCATCCGCAGGCGAAATCCTTCCTGGTGACGGAGGCCATGCGCGGCGAAGGAGCAATCCTGCGACGTCCGGACGGCGAGGCATTCATGCGCCGCTACCACAAAGACGCCGAGCTGGCACCGCGGGACGTCGTGGCGCGCGCGATCGACAGCGAAATGAAAGTGCACGGCTTCGAACATGTCTACCTCGACATCACACATCGTGACGCCGCCTTCGTGCGCGACCGCTTCCCGCACATTTACGAGCGTTGCTTGCAGTTCGGCATCGACATCACGGCGCAGCCGATCCCGGTGGTGCCGGCGGCGCATTATTGCTGTGGCGGTGCGCTGACGGACCACAACGGCGCCACCGTCATCGAACGCCTGTTCGCCGCCGGCGAAGTGGCGATGACCGGCTTGCACGGCGCCAACCGCCTGGCATCGAATTCGCTGCTGGAGGCGCTGGTCTTCGGGCATCGGGCGGCGGTGGCGGCGGCGGAATTTGTGCGTACGGATCGGCGCGCCATCCCGCCGCTCCCGGAGTGGAATCCCGGGCACGCCGTCGATAGCGACGAGTCGGTGGTGGTCACGCAGAACTGGGATGAGATCCGCCGCTTGATGTGGAACTACGTCGGCATCGTACGCTCCAATCGACGCCTTGCACGCGCCTTGAAGCGCATCACCTTATTGCAACAGGAAATCCACGATTACTATTGGGACTTCCTGATCACCGGCGATCTGATCGAATTACGGAACATCGCCACAGTGGCCGAACTGATCGTCAAGTCCGCCATCACCCGCAAGGAAAGCCGCGGGCTGCACTACAACATCAACTATCCGCTGGCGGACGACCGCGATTGGGGGCGCGATAGCGTTCTCGCGCTCGGGCGGCCGTTCGCCGTGGACGCGGAGTTCACCGCCTCACTCGAGAAGCCGAGGGGCGTCTGATCCGGCAATCGGTTCACGCCATCGCGACGCAAGCGGTAGGCGCGCCTGCCGCTCGGCGGGTGGCAGGGGACGGCGGGCTGATGTGCCGGCGGGCGACGCCGATGCCGTTATTGCGTGACCTGGCCGAGCCCGATCGGAAACCGGCGACAGAGTGCGATCACGTCGTCACCGATGGACTTCAACGCGGCGTCGTTGCCGACCGATTGTAGCGCTCGGAAGATGCAGTCGGCAATGACGGCCATTTCCGCCTCCTTCATCCCGCGCGTCGTCACCGCCGGGGTGCCGATGCGGACGCCGCTGGTGACGAACGGCGAGCGCGTCTCGAACGGTACCGTGTTCTTGTTGACGGTGATGTGCGCCCGATCGAGCGTCTCTTGCGCGATCTTGCCGGTCACTTCGGTGTTGCGCAGATCGACGAGCATGAGGTGGTTGTCCGTCCCGCCGGACACCAGGCGGAACCCCTTGGCCGCGAGCGCCGCGGCCAGCGCCGCGGCATTGCGCACGATCTGCTGTTGATAGGACTTGAACGCCGGCGATAAGGCTTCTTTGAAGGCGACAGCCTTGGCGGCAATGACGTGCATGAGCGGACCGCCCTGGTTGCCCGGGAACACCGACGAATTGAGGCTCTTGGCATACGCCTCGCGGCACATGACGATGCCGCCGCGCGGCCCGCGCAACGTTTTGTGCGTAGTCGAGGTAACGAACTCCACATGCGGGATCGGCGAGGGATGAATGCCGGCGGCCACCAGTCCGGCAAAGTGCGCGATGTCGACCATCACGACGGCGCCGATTTCGTCGGCGATGTGCCGGAACGGGAGAAAGTCGATCTGGCGCGGATAGGCGCTGTAGCCGGCGACGATCATCTTCGGCCGGTGCTGGCGTGCCAGGTCGGCCATGGCCACATAGTCGATGCGTTCGTCTGATTGCCGCACGCCGTAGGATACGACGCGGAAAAACTTGCCGGAGAAGTTCACCGGACTCCCGTGGGTCAGGTGACCGCCGTGCGTCAAATCCATGGCGAGGATGGTATCGCCCGGGGCCAGCTGGGAAAAATACACGGCCATGTTGGCCTGCGAGCCGGAATGCGGCTGGACGTTGACGTGGTCCGCGCCGAACAAGAGCTTGGCGCGGTCGATGGCCAACTGCTCCGCGATGTCGACGAACTCGCAGCCGCCGTAGTAGCGACGCCCCGGGTATCCCTCGGCATACTTGTTGGTGAGGATCGAGCCTTGCGCCTGCAGGACCGCCGCACTGACGACGTTTTCGGACGCAATCAGCTCGAGGTTGTCCTCCTGCCGTCGCGCCTCCTGGCACAGGACGCGGTAGATCTCCGGGTCGACCCGCTCGAGTTCAGTCATACTGGTGCAATGCCTCTTGCCGGCGGCGGCAGGCTGGATGTCGGTGACGGATGCGATGGTGCTACTTCTTATGGCTCTCGATGTAGCTGACGATATCGCGGACCGTGCGGATCTTCTCGGCCTCCTCGTCCGTGATCTCGATGTCGTATTCCTCTTCCAGCGCCATGACCAACTCGACGATATCGAGGGAGTCCGCGCCCAGATCCTCGATGAACGATGCGTCCGGTGTGACCTCCGTGTCGCTAACGCCGAGCTGCTCGCAGACAATTTCCTTGACCTTTGCTTCCACCGCTGATGCCATCCGTTCCTTCCTTCCTCTCCGTTACATGTAGAGCCCGCCGTTCACCCCAAGGACCTGGCCGGTGATATAGGCCGATTCGCGGCGGACGAGGAAGAGCACCGCGTCGGCAACCTCCGCCGCGGTCCCTAGCCGTCCCGCCGGAATCATCCTCAAATACTCCGATCGAACCGCTTCAGGCAAGTTTGCGGTCATCTCGGTGTCGATAAAGCCGGGGGCCACCGTGTTGACCGTAATATTACGCTCCGCGAGTTCGCGCGCCATGGACTTGGTGAAGCCGACGATCCCCGCCTTGGCCGCGGCGTACGCCGCCTGACCGGCGTTTCCCATGCTGCCGATGATCGAGCCCATATTGACGATGCGGCCGTAGTGCGCGCGCATCATGCTGCGCAGTACCGCCTTGGTGCAGTTGAAGGTACCCCTCAAATTCACGGCCATGACCTGGTCCCAATCGCCGGCTTTGAGGCGGACGGCGAGGTTGTCGATGGTCATGCCCGCGTTGTTGACCAAGATGTCGCAGCGGCCGTGTTGTTCGAGGAGTACGGCGATGGTGGTGCGCACCGCCTCGGGATCGGCGATATCGAACTGGACAAGGGTGGCCCGCCCGCCCGCGTCCGTTGCCATGCGCACGGTTTCCTCGGCGGCGGCGGCATTGTGCACGAAGTTCGCCAGCACATGCGCTCCCGCCGTGGCCAGCGTGCATGCCACCATGCGGCCAATTCCGCGCGACGCGCCGGTCACCAGTGCGACCTGGCCCTCCAATGGGGTGTTCATTCGGGTTCGCTCAGCGTGCGCACGGCATCGAGATCCTCGCCGGCCACGCAGCGGATGTCACGCGCGATCCTGCGCACGAGGCCGCTCAGCACCCGTCCCGGCCCGACTTCGATTGCGGCCCGGCAGCCCAAGCGGGCGAGCGATTCGACGCACTCCTGCCAGCGCACCGGGCTGACCACCTGCCGGACGAGCAGTTCCTTCACCATTGCAGGGTCCGTGTTGGGTTGCGCTTCGACGTTACTGATCACCGGGCAGTGCAACGGCGAGACGGGAATCGGCTCCAGCACTTCCCGCAACCGCGCGGCGGCCGGTGCCATCAGGGCACAATGAAAGGGGGCGCTCACCGCGAGCGGCACGACGCGCTTGGCACCGCGTTCCTGCGCGCGCGTGGCGGCACGTTCGACCGCCTCGCGGTGGCCGGCGATGACGATCTGCCCGCCTCCGTTCAGGTTTGCCGGGCTAACGACCTGGCCCTCACTGGCCTGCTGGCAAACCGCGGTGATGGCAGGAAGGTCCAACCCGATGACGGCTGCCATGCCGCCGACGCCTGGCGCCACCGCCGTCTGCATGGCACGGCCGCGCTCGCGCACCACGTGCAGGGCGTCAGCGAAGTGCAGCGCCCCCGCCGCCACCAGCGCGCTGAACTCTCCAAGGCTGTGACCCGCGGTCCAACTCGGTCTCAACTGAAACTCCGCGGCGAGCACCCGGGTGAGTGCCCAACTCGCGGTCAGCAGTGCCGGTTGGGTGTTCGCGGTCAGGGTCAACTCGTCCGACGGGCCGTCGAAACACAGGCGTGACAGCGGGAAATTGAGGACCGTATCGGCTTCGGTGAAGACCTCGCGTGCGACGGCAAAGCCATCGTACAGGTCCTTTCCCATGCCGACGGCTTGGGATCCCTGCCCGGGAAATAGGAAGGCGATCGGGACGGTCATGGACGAGCGTGCCGATGATTCAGTCGCCGTGGACGTCGACCACTTTGCGCCCGCGGTATGTCCCGCAGTGCGGGCAGGCGCGATGCATCACCGTCGATTCGCCACACTCGGGGCAGGCGATCACGTTCGGTGCCACCAGCGCATCGTGGGCGCGGCGCTTATTGCGCTTCGAGTGCGACGTTTTTCGTTTCGGAACAGCCATGACCAAACTCCTTGTCTACCACCTGAATGCCGCCACTGACTCTTGCCAAACAGCTCCGCAGCCGGGGCTGAGAAATTTCCGACACCAGCGTGCACGCAATTTATGCGTCTTTTCCCTATATCGTCAAACGAGTGGCGTTTGATGTATCGAACCTATTGCGGGTGAGTCAAGCTGCGTTCGCCTTCCCTCGAATGGGGAACGGCCCCGCCGCGCTAGTGCGAGACCTTCAACGTACGCAGGACGGCGAGACGCGGGTCGCCGGCGGCCGCAACGCACTGGCACGGCTGCAGGTTGAGATTTGCACCGCACTGCGGGCAGAGGCCTCTGCAGGCTTCGCGGCACAGCGGGCGTGTGGGCAATGCCAGCAGGATTTGCTCGCGCACCAGCGGCGACAGATCGACGATATCGCCCTCGTAGAAACTGAGATCCAAGTCTTCCTCGTTCAATTCCACCGCGGCCGCGAGGTCGCGCCGCGGCACCAGGACGATGGAGAAATCCTTCACTAATTCGAACGGATAGGCCTCGACGCAGCGTGCGCAACGGCCGTTGACACGGCCGTCGATGTGACCGGCAACAAACAGTTCTTGCCCGGCGCGATAGTACTCCAGCCGCACGCGGGCCGGTGCCTCGAATATGTAATCGCGTACCACTTCGCGGGCCAGCAGCTCGTTGAGCGGCGCGGTGGGCTCGTCGTAGGCAAGCGCTTTGGCGGCCTCTTCGATTTCGTGGACGTTGAGTTTCACGGGCGGGCCCTCCTCGGACAAGGAGAACGTTTACGCTAGCCGAGCCCATTGGCACCGTCAAGTAAGCACCGTGGGGCCGCGGGCGCTCGTCCCGGTCCGGTCGGCTGTACCGCAAGCCCGGCTCAAGAGCGCGCCGCCGGGTCGCTCGCGGATAAGGACTTCTCGATTTGGCGCACGCGCCGGAACAGCTCCGCCAAGTGCCTGAGCGCCGCCGTCGACCGGCGCCAGAGGTGAATCTCGACAGCCGGATACCCTGCGACCGCCTCGCCCGGTGCCACATCGTTGCTCACGCCCGCCTTGGCCGCGAGTTGCGCACCGTCCCCGATGCGCAGATGCCCCGCAACTCCGGCCTGGCCTCCCATGCGCACAAAGCGGCCGACCTGCGTGCTGCCGGACAAGCCGACCTGAGCGGCCAGCGCACTGCTTTCGCCTATCGAGCATCCGTGCGCAACCATGACCAGATTGTCCAACTTGGCGCCACGGTGCACGACAGTGGCGCCGACGGCGGCGCGGTCGATGGTGGTGTTGGCGCCGATCTCCACGTCGTCGTGCAGGATGACGCTTCCTGCCTGGGTGATCCTTCGCAACTGTCCGCTGCTGTCGAGCACATATCCGAAGCCGTCGCCACCGATAACGCAGCCGCTGTGCAGGATGACGCGGTTGCCGATGGTCACGCGCTCGCGCACCACGACATGTGCATAGGCGCGAAACGCGTCGCCGATTCGGGCCTCGGGATACACAACCACGTGGGCGTCGAGGCGCGCGTCGGCGCCAATGACGACATTCTCGCCAATCACGCAGTACGGGCCGATGCTGGCATCGCGACCGATGCGGGCGCTTGGCGCCACAACGGCGCTCGGATGGATGCCGGACTGAAGAGGCGGTGGGACATAGAAAAGCTCCACCGCCTTGGCGAAGGCCAGGTAGGGGTCGGCGGCACGCAACGACGCCAGCGCCAGCGCATCTTCCGTGGCGCCGACGATGACGGCGGAGGCGCGCGTCGTGTGCAGATACGGGCGATAGCGAGGATTGGCGACGAACGTCAGGGTTCCCGCTTCGGCCTCCTCGATCGGCGCCACAGCGCGAATGTCGATGGTGCCGTCGCCCTGCAGTTCACAGCCGATCCGTTCGGCGATCTCGGCCAATTTCATAGTGCTCCTCCGCGTGGTCGGGGACCTTAGCGAGGATTCCGCCAGGCGGTCAATCCAACGTACAGGGCGCAGCCGACCGCGTGGTGGCGAGGCGCAGGCACGCGGAGAGCAGGCACGTTGCGGCCGGGGTCACGACTATGTTAGGAACTCCGCCGCATGCAAGAACCGAACTTCGACAAGCGCGGTGGGCTCGTGACGGTCATCGCCCAGGACGCGGACAGCGCCGAGGTGCTGATGGTAGCCTACATGAATCGCGAGGCATGGCGGAGGACCCTGGCCACCGGTCAGGCCTGCTATTTCAGCACGTCGCGGCAGCAGTTGTGGCACAAGGGCGAGAGCTCCGGCAACGTACAAGAGGTCCGCGAAATCAGGGTCGATTGCGACGCCGATGCCGTCCTCCTGAAAGTCCACCAACGCGGTGGGGCCGCCTGCCACGAAGGGTATAAGAGCTGCTTTTTTCGCACGGTGGATGCGACCGGTTGGCAGATCGTCGCCGCTCGCGTCGTCGACCCGGAGACGCTCTATGGCAAGCGGTAGACCTGCCGCCGGTAGCGCTCGACTCGCCAGCGTCGACTGATCGCCGCCATGAGTCTCCTCCAACTCGGGGTGCCGAAAGGCAGCCTGCAAGAGACCACGGTCGAACTGTTCCGCAAGGCGGGCTGGAAAATCGGCGTCTCCGACCGCAGTTACTTCCCCACGATCGATGACCCGGCCATTCGCTGCTCGTTGCTGCGGGCGCAGGAGATGGCGCGCTATGTCGAGGACGGCACGCTGGATGCCGGCCTGACCGGGCGGGATTGGATCCTCGAAAACGATTCGCAGATCCACGTCGTCTGCGATCTGGTATACTCGAAGGCGAGCTTCCGTCCGACACGCTGGGTCCTGGTGGTGCCGGAGGATTCCCCGGTACGCACACCGGAAGACTTGCGGGGCAAGCGCGTCGCCACGGAGTTGGTACACTATACCGAACGCTTCTTCGCGGCGCGCAACATCGCGGTCGAGGTGGAGTTTTCCTGGGGGGCCACCGAGGCGAAGGCGGCCGGCGGCCTGGTCGATGCCGTCGTCGAGGTGACGGAAACCGGCAGCACCATCCGCGCCAATCGCCTGCGCATCGTTTGCGAGCTGTTCGAATCCAACCCGCAACTCATCGCCAACCGCCAGGCGTGGCAGGATCCGTGGAAGCGGGACAAGATCGAGCAGATCAGTATCTTGCTGCGCGGCGCCTTGGCGGCCGAACACAAGGTCGGTATCAAGATGAACGTGCCGCACGCACAATTGCAAGGCGTCATCGCCATGATTCCGAGCTTGACGGCACCCACCGTCTCCCCCCTGTTTCAGACCGGGCAGCTGCAAGGCGTCGAGTGGTACGCCGTCGAGAGCGTGATCTCGGAACTGGAAGTCCGCGAGTTGATTCCCCGTCTGAGCCGCCAGGGGGCGGTCGGAATCATCGAGTACCCGCTGAATAAGATTGTCTGAGGCCGCCCGCAGGCGAAAGCTTCACGCCTCAAGTGAAAAGCTTCAGGGGAAGAGGTTGACGCGCGACGCAAGGCGCATCGAACACCCCGCACCGATGGGCTTTCAACTTGACGCTTCTCGCTTTCAGCTCCGCTTCTAACCCGGCGTCAGCCGTTCGAGGCCGCCCATGTAGGGGCGCAGGACATCGGGGATGACGACGCTGCCGTCGGCCTGCTGGTAATTCTCCAGCACCCCGATGACCACCCGTGGGAGAGCGAGACCCGAGCCGTTCAACGTATGGACGAACTCGGGCTTGGGGCGCGGGGCATGGGCGCGCACCGCGGGACGGTAGCGGATGTTGGCGCGGCGCGCTTGAAAGTCCGTGCAGTTGCTGCAGGAGCTGACCTCGAGCCATTCGTTGCAGCCGGGCGCCCAGATTTCCACGTCGTACTTTTTCGCGGCGACGAACCCGAGGTCGCCGCTGCAGATCGAAACGACGCGATGGGGCAGGGCGAGACCACGGGCGACATCTTCCGCATGGCCGAGGATCTGTTCGAGCGCGGCGGCGGAGGCCTCGGGCGCGACGAACTTGTACATCTCGACCTTGTCGAACTGGTGTCCGCGCTTGATGCCGCGCACGTCGCGCCCCGCCGACATCTTCTCGCGCCGAAAGCAGGCGGTGTAGGCGACGTACGAGAGGGGCAGGGCGCTTGCCTCGAGCACCTCGTCGCGATGCAGGTTGGTCAGGGGGATCTCCGCCGTTCCGACCATCCACAAGTCGTCGTCCGCGTCGTGGTAAATGTTGTCGGCGAACTTCGGCAACTGCCCGGCACCGTAGAGGCACTCCTTCTTGACGAGATAGGGTGGATAGATCTCGGTGTACCCGTGCTCGCCGGTATGCAGGTCGAGCATCCAGGCGATCAGCGCGCGCTGCAGTCGCGCCCCGGCGCCCTTGAGGACATAGAAGCGCGAGCCCGACACCTTCACGCCGCGATCGAAGTCCAGAATGCCGAGGTCGGGGCCGAGTTCCCAGTGCGGCCGCGGAGCGAAATCGAAGACGCGTGGTGTGCCTTCGCTGCGCAAGACCTGGTTGTCGCGATCGTCGGCGCCCGGCGGGACGCTGGGATCGGGCAGGTTGGGTAGTTCCAGCATCTGCCGCTCGAACTCGGCCTCGGCCTGTGCCAGATCCCGCTCCAGTGCGGCGATGCGCTCGCCGACGGCGCGCATCTCCGTGACCAGCGGCGCACGGGCAAGCGGATCCTGTGTGGCGATGGTGCGCGAGACCTCGGCGCGCCGGGCGCGCAGGGATTCCACTTCCGTGATCGACGCCCGCCGCTGCCGGTCAGCCGCCACCACGGCGTCCACGGTTGCGGCTGCCACCCCGACCCTGGCCAGTTCGGTCTTGACGTACGCTGTGCGCTCGCGAATGAGGCGAATGTCCAACATGCGCTGGCGTTAGCACGGGCGGTGCACGCCCTCAAGCAGCCGCTGCCAGCACGTCTGGATCGGATACGGCGCCTCCACCGGACGGACCTCAAAGCCAACCTTGGCCGCGGGCAGTTACCTCATGCGCTCAGCCACACGTACCCAAATGCCGATCGCGAGTGGGGTTGGCAGTGGGTCGCCCCTGCGGCGCGGATCTGCGCCGACCCGCGTTTCGGCGCTCCGCAGCGCTATCGCCTCCACGAGGAGGTACCCCAACGCGCCATTCACGCCGCGACACGCACGGCCGCGATTCCCAAGCCCGTTTCTCCGCACCGATTGCGGCACAGCTTCGCTACCCATCTGCTGGAGGTCGGCGACGACATCCGGACGGTGCAGGAGCTGCTGGGCCATCGAGACGTGAAGACGACGCAAATTTACGTGCACGTTCTGAATCGCGGCGGGCAGGGTGTGCAAAGTCCAGCCGACCGCTTACTTGGGCCTCCACGAGGGGGGCGTTCGCCCGCATGATCGTGCAGCATAGCGCACCGAGAATGCAGTCGACACGTTGGGACGTAACCCGTTGATTCGTTGATGCATTGCGTCGTATAGGAAGCCGCATGCCAGAGGACGCTATGCTGCAGGGGCCTGCGGGGTTCGCGGAACTGCTTCGGGAGTCGAATTGTAGTTGAACTAAACCGCTGCGCGGTGGGGGTGTCGCGCGCAGCGTCCGTCTGATCACATCGTCCGCCTCCCTCGTTGCATCTACGTGTGAATGTGCCGCACCAGCGGTGGACAATGGCCTCCATCACACAACGTGGTTTTCACCGGCCCGGTGACAACCGCCAAAGGAGGTCAGCATGGGCGAACTACGGGATCGGATGGTGCGGGACATTGAAGCTGTCCCGCTTTGGTGGACGGTTGAGGACTGGAGAGCCAGTCCTGGTTTGTACCGCGGTTTCTAGTCGATGCAAGCCTTCAGCTGGTGTTTGAGAGTTTTGATTTAACGTCCGTCTTTTTGCTGGCGCGGACTCCACTGCTCGATGCTGGGCGAAGCTGCTGTCCACATTGTGGACGGCGAGGTAGCACGCAGTCACAGCCGTGGCAGACGCTGCC
>JAXLXM010000007.1:0-312103 GCA_046327925.1 Binatia bacterium | reverse complement strand
GATGCGGAGTCCCCGCCTGACCAGGTCGAGCGCCTTGCAACCGCGACCGGTGCGGCAGTTTTACGCACCGAAGCGGCGGCCGGGCATGCACTGCCATGGGAACCCGGTTGGGAGAAGCGCGTCACCGCCGTTCACCGCTGGCTTGTGCAACAGCTTGGCGAATCCTTGCTGCGTCCGCCTCAGGAGGAGGATGAGGTAACGTAGACTTGTCGCCGGCTGTAGGATGAATAACCCACACCGCACCTGGTGCCGCACCTTGCCGGGGAGCAACGTTTGAGGTAGTAGACAGGCTCCGGCGCGAGCGCCGGCTGCAACTTGAAATGGGGCTGTAGCTCAGTTGGGAGAGCGCCTGAATGGCATTCAGGAGGTCGACGGTTCGACTCCGTTCAGCTCCACTGCCCCTTGGCCCCGATTAGCGCGCCGTTTCGCGACACACGCTTTGGTATGTTCCGCGAGGACGGTCGCCGCTACAGCACGGGAAGCCAGGCGTGCAGATAATCGGCCGACGCGCGGGCGAAGGGCGGCAGCGAATGGCCGGACGAGCCTTCTTCATGCTCATTCTCGTCTCGGCCCTGATCGTGGTCGCCCCGCCCACCCCGGCGCAGACGCCGGCGCCAACGTTCGCCCCTCGAAACGTGACTATCATCCCCCCCCATACGATCGTTGTACCAGGCGCGACCGCCGAGGTGAGTGTCTCGATCGACGACGCACCGGCACTGTCCATTTATACGATCTTCTTGACCTATGACCGGCCCGAGGTTATGCGCGCCACGAGCGTCGACGAGACCGGCACGCTGAGCGCTGACTGCTTGTTTCAAGGAAATGTACCGGGTACAACGCCCACGCCCGGGAACACGCCTGGTCCGGCACGGGTGAACGTGGCGGTTGTGTGTGCGCAAGCGATCAGCGGCAACGGCTCCCTGTTCCATATTCGTTTCCAGGGCCTGATAGCCGGCACTAGCACTCTCGGCTTTACCAAATGTGTCTTGTTCCACACTTTACCGACGTTGGATAAGGTTCAGGTCCCATGCAACACGACTGGGGGAACCATCCTCGTAGCGGATCCCACCGCGACCAGCACCCCGTCAGCCACGGTGACGCCCACCCCAACCTCTACGGCGACCCCGACCTCTACCGGGACAGCGACCCCGACACCCACCGCAACGGCCACACCAACCCGTACGGCAACACCAACGCCGACGTGTACGGCCACCTTCACGCCAACCGCGACGCCCTCCTCGACCTCAACCCCCAGTGCGACTCCCACCCCTACGCTCACGAGAACGCAGACAGCGACGCCGACATCCACCGCGGCCCCGTCGTTCACGCCGACGGTGACCTTCACCGCCAGCGCTTCGCCGACACCGAGCCAGAGCTTCACTGCCACGCCGGCCACGTCCGTCACACCAACGGCGTCACCCTTCCCGACCGACACCGCAACCGTCTCGCCCACGCCGACCGACGTACCCACGTCGACTCCGAGCGCAGCCGCCACTCCTACCAGCACCCCGTCCGCGACGGCCACATCCACCGCTACGGCCACTTCTGCGCCCAGCGCAACCCCCACAATTCCCGCGTGCCTCGGGGACTGCAGTGACGACGGGACCGTAACCATCGACGAAATCCTGAAGACGGTTTCCATCGCGCTCGGCAACGGTTCATCTCCCGAATGTGCCGGGGATGCCGATCACAACGGCAAGATCACGGTGGACGAGATCCTCACGGTGGTCTACAACGCGCTTTATGGATGTGCGCCACTATAGAGCGGCGCCACGCGGTGCGCTCCCCGACCACCCGCGCACGTTTGCATGCGTCTGGCCTCTGTGCCGCCAGTGATGCCGCCGATGGTCACCGTGGCCGTCGACCGCATGCGCCGTACACGCCTCATGGTGGCTCGGGGGTGGCGTCTTACCCAGGCCCTGATCGGGCGCTTCCTCGCCGACCGGTGTCTGCTGCACGCCGCAGCGCTGACCTATTCCACGTTGCTGTCTATCGTCCCGCTATTGGCGTTGATGTTCGCCGTGCTCAAGGGATTGGGGGTGCAGGCACGGTTGGAACCGATTCTCCTGTCGCGCCTCTCCCTCAGTCGCGACGTGACCGATCAGATCCTGACCTACATCGACCGAACCAACGTTGGCGGCTTGGGGGTCGCCGGCGCGCTTGGCCTGCTCTGGACGCTGTGGAGCCTGCTCTCCGGCATCGAAGACAGCTTCAACCATATCTGGCGGGTTGCGCACGGCCGGACGTTGCTGCGGCAACTCAGTGACTATGCGAGCACGGTGCTCTTGACACCATTCCTTCTGCTGGGCGCCACTGTCCTGACGTCATCATTGCGCATTCAGGCACTGCTCGATTGGGCCGTCCACATTGGATTCGGCGGCTCCGTCGCGTTGCTGCTCCTGCGCCTGACACCCTTCGTCATCAACGCCATCGCCCTGGCCATCCTCTACGCTGTCATGCCGAACCGCCGCCCCGACGTGCGTTCGCTCCTGGTCGGCGCATGCGTCGCCGGGTGCGTCTGGCAGCTCGTGCAGTGGACCTATGTGGAGTTCCAGATCGGCGTGGCGCAGTACAACGCCATCTATGGCGCTCTGGCACAGTTGCCGCTCACCCTGGTCTGGCTGTTCGTGAGCTGGACAGTGGTCCTCGCCGGTGCCGAGTTGGCCGCGCTCCGCGAATTCGGCACGGTGGCAAGCGGCACGACGCACGCCGCCGGGTGGCTCCTTGCCATCGCTTTCCTTCTGCGAGCCGCGCAGCAGTTCCGGACAGCCGGCATGCCCTTCGTGACCGCGTCGCAGCTGGCGCGGACCTGGCGCTTGGACCGCGCTCGCGTCGCCGCGATCGCGGAAACATTGTGTGCCGCGGGCGTGCTGGCGCCCGTGGGCGCTGGCAACGACCGCTACGTCCTCAGCCGCACACCGGAACGTATCGCCCTCGCGCCGCTCGTCGACGGCATGGATGACCACCCCGTGGTCCCAGGCGACGACGCCCGGCTGCATGGCCTGTTGCTCCGTCTGGGTGTAGCCCGAAACGGCGTGCTGCGCACGCTGACGCTGGCGGATCTGCTTGATACCGCGCGCGCCGACACAGGTGCACCCGTCATGCCCCACGATAACGAATCGCCAGGGCGGTGATGTCGTCGCTCTGCGGTGCGCCGCTCGTATAGCGGAGGAGGTCGTCGATGACGCCGCGAACGAGCGTCTCCGCCGCCCCAGCCTTATGCATCTGCAACACCGCCCGCAGGCGCGCGTCGGAGAACGGCCGGTCGTTGACATCCATCGCCTCCGTCACCCCGTCACTGTACAGGAACACTCCATCCCCGGCCTGCACGGTCACGGACCTCGATGCGCAGCGGACGTTATCCAGCACGCCGAGGACGGTTCCGCCGGTGCCGGCAAGACTCTCGACCGCGCCCGTCCGTCGGAGCAGGTACGGCGGATTGTGTCCGCCGTTACTGTAGAGCATCTCGCCGCTGCGGATATCGAGGATGCCATAAAAGACACTCACAAACATCTCCGCGCTGTTGTCCAGACAGAGCAGCGTATTGACGCGCCGGAGGCACTCGTCCGGCGGCACTCCGCCCAGGGCCACCGCCTTCAGCAGCGTTCGGCTCACAGCCATGAACAATGCCGCGGGCACGCCCTTGCCGGACACGTCGCCGACCACGAACCCGAGCCGGGCCGCGTCGAGCAGGAAGAAATCATAGAAATCACCACCGACCTCGCGCGCCGGTGACATCTGGGCGAATACGTCGATATCTTTCCGCTCCGGGAACGGGGGGAACGTTTGCGGCAAAATGGACTGCTGGATGCCGCGGGCGATGTCCAGTTCCCGCCGGATGGCGAGTAGCTGTTCATGCTCGTGCATCGCCTGCTGCAAGGCACGGTACTGTTCCTTGAGTTGCGCGTACATACGGGCGTTGTCGATGGCGACCGCGACGCTCCCGGCGAGTGCATCGAGAAACGCCAATTGATCGTCGTTGAAGCAGCCGCCGGAGCGCGGATTCAGCACCTGGACCACACCGATCGTCCCCTGATGAGAGCGCAGGGGAGCACACAGGAGGGCGCGCGTCGTGACCCCGCTTTCACGGTCCACCCCGCGATAAAACCGCGGGTCGGTTGCGGCGTCGTCAATGCGCAGCGGCTTGCCGTCGCGCAGTACGGCGCCGGCAATGCCGCGATCGGCCGGAAACCGCAGCGTCCGCACGCGTGCTCCGGCACGGGTGTCAACATCCGCGACGTACGGGAAGTACAGTTCATTGCGCTCGCGGTCACAGAGGAGAATGGCGGCGCCTTCCGCGTCGAGCACCTCGCGGCATTGCCGCACCACGAAGGCGCTCAGCTCATCGAGATCGATACGCGCCGCAAATGCGCACCCGAGGTCGTACAGCAGGCGCAATCGTGTCGCCTCGTCTGTCATGAAGGTGCGTACGCGGGCCGCTCCTACGCGAGCTTCAGGAGATTGCGGGCGATAACGACACGCTGGATCTGCGAGGTGCCTTCATATATCTGCAGCAGCTTCGCATCCCGCATCAACTTCTCGACCGGGTAGTCGCGCATGTAACCGTAGCCGCCGAACACCTGCACGGCGTCGGTCGTGATGCGCATCGCGGCATCCCCGCCGAACGCCTTGGCGTAGCTGGAGACGATCGACGACGACGCGCCCCGATCGATCATCCACGCCGCTTTGTAGGTCAGCAGTCGCATGACTTCGACGTCGATGGCCATATCCGCCAACATGAATTGGATGGCCTGGAAGGTGCCGATCGGTTGGCCGAACTGGTGCCGTTCCATGGCGTACTTCGCGGCCTCATCGAGCGCGCGCTGCGAAATGCCGATGGCAATCGCGCCGATTTCCGGTCGGCTGCGATCGAACGTCTGCATGGCGATGCGAAAGCCCTGCCCCTCGGCGCCCAGCAACGCACTGCGCGGGACGGTGACGTCTTCAAAGACAATTTCCGCCGTGTCCGCCGCGCGCTGGCCGAGCTTGTCCTTCATCCGCGTCTTGCGAATGCCGGGCAGGTCGGCGGGGAATACGAAGCAGGAGATCCCCTTGTGTCGTAAACCCTTGTCGCGGGTCGCAAACACCACGTACCATCGCGCCACGGTCCCGTTCGAAATGAAATGCTTGACACCGTTGAGGACGAAGGTGTCGCCGATCTGCCGGTAACTGCTGGAGAGACTGGCGACGTCGGAGCCCGCGCCGGGCTCGGTCGCGCAGAACGCGGCGAAGGCGAATTCGTTCGCAAGCTGTCCCAGGTACTGCCGTTGCTGCGCCTCCGTTCCCGCCAAGCGCAGCGGCGTGGTCGCCAAACTGTTCGCCGCCAGTGCGTTGGTGATTCCCGCGCACCCGTAGTTGAGTTCCTCCAGGATCAGGATGCTATCCAGGACGCCCAAACCGACGCCGCCGAATTGCTTCGGCACCTGCAGGTTCATCAAACCGACGTCCCACGCCTTGCGGCAGATGGCCTCAGGGAACAGTTCCTGCCGATCGTGCTTCGCCGCCACCGGGACGATCTCCTCGGCCGCGAACTTCCGGGCCAGGTCCTTCAGTTCCTGTTGCTCCGGACTGATCTCGAACGAGAACATGGCATTCCTCCGGACGGCTATTCGCGCACCGCCAGACCGTCCTCCGCGCCAGGTGCGCCGGTACTGAGCAAACTATGACATGCCGTTCGCCATTCAGCTACCGTGTGCGCGGCTTGTTCCGCCGACTCGATGGGAAAAACGTAGCCCTCAGCGTCGCCGCTCTCCCGCAGCCACGCAGCGAGAATATGCGTACCATCGACCTCGTCGCGGCGGATCGACGTCCCCTGGAAGATTGCAAATCGTTCGCGGATCATCTCCGCCAACCGACCCAACTGCGCAACGTCGTAGAGGCGCTCGCGGATCGCGAGGCGGCCGGCGAGCACCACATACGCCAGGGCGGAGCGCCGCTCCACGCCCGGTTGCAAGACGAGGAAGTTCTGTTGCCCGACGATCCAGCCCAGTGTCCGCTGCCGGCGAACGAGCAGCGCGAGCAGCTCGAGGTCGCGCTGGATGCGGCCGGCGGCCTCGAAACGCAGCGCCGCGGCCTGCTCCTCGCGCCGCCGCCGCAGCTCGGCCATGGCGGGCTGTGCGTTGCCAGCCAGCACCGCCAGGCAGCGTTCGACTTGCTCGCGGTACGCGGTGGCGGCGACGCGTGCCGCGCAGGGCGCGGTACAGGCGCCCATCTGCCCTTGAAAGCAGGGTGTCGCCGACGCGTCCGGCTGCAAGGGGCTGGCGCACGTGCGCAGCTGAAACTGACGTGTGAGCATACCCAGCACTTCTTCCGCCTGCTCGCGTTGCCGAAACGGGCCGATATAGCGCGCCGCACCCGCCGCCAGCCTGTCGGTGACCGACAGCCGCGGGTACGGGTCTCCCATCCACAGTTTGATGAAGGCGATGCGCGGCAGGTGCTTGCCGAGGCGATTATACGGGGGTTTGGACGTACGAATCGCCTCGGCCTCGCCCAGCGCGGCTTCCAGCTCGGAGCCGGCGGCCTGGACGCGCACATCCGCGATGTGGCGGATCAGATCCAGCGTCTTGGTCGAATGGCCGACGGCGTTGGTCAAGTAGCTCCCCACCCGCTCGCGCAGATTCTTGGCTTTACCGATGTATAACAAGCGCCCGTCGGCGCCGAAGAAGCGATAGATCCCGGGCGCGGCGGGGAGCTGTTCCACTTTCGCGCGCGGCAGCGGGCAGAGGAAGCGACGGCCGTCGCGCGCGTGTTGCTGAAAGTCGAGGGCCGCGTGCAGGTGCCCGATGCCGCGCGCCGCGAGCAGTTCGAGGAGATGAAACAACACCTCCACCGTGATGCGGACGTCGCCGAGTGCGCGGTGCCGGTCGGTCGCCGGGACACCGAAGTGACCCGCGACCGCATCGAGCCCGCGCCGCCGCAGCTCCGGCACCAATCGGCGCACGAGGCGGAGCGTACACAGGTGCGGGTGCGGCAAGGATTGGCCACTCCGGGCGCGCGCCGCCGCGTTGAGAAAGCCGAGATCGAACGCCGCGTTGTGCGCGACGATCACGCCGTCACCTAGAAAATCCTCGAACCGCGACCACACGTCGCCGATCGCTGGCTGGCCGGCGAGCATGGCGTCGTCGATCCCCGTGAGCTGCGTGATGAAGGGCGGCAGCCGCACACCCGGATCGACGAGTTGCTGAAACTCCTCCACGACCCGCCCGCCCCGAACCCGCGCCGCGCCGATCTCGATGATGTTGGCCGCGGCCGCGGAACCGCCCGTGGTCTCGAGGTCGACGACCACGAACGTGGTGTCGTGCAACGGGCGCGCGAGCGCCTCGTGTAGGCGGGCGTGCCAGGTGCCGGCCTCCGGCCGCCAGACGAAACGCGTGTCCGCGCCGAGCAACGCATGCAAAAAGCGCGGGCCAAATTCCGGGTCGGCGCCGGGTTGCGTGAACACCAGGTCGAGCAACTCGCGCGGCGACGCGCCAGTGGGACGCTCGACGAGATACTGGTGCAGCTTGTCGCGCATGCTCGCGAATCGCTTATCGCCCGTCGCCTATCGTCAGAGGAACTCTTTGGCGATCCGCCATACGCGATATGCCCTACGCGATGCTCACGCCGCACGTGTTTGCAGGTACGCTTCGATGAACTGGTCCAAGTCGCCGTCGAGCACCGCGTCGGCGTTACCGACCTCCACACCGGTGCGGTGGTCCTTGACCATGCGGTACGGATGCAGCACGTACGAGCGGATCTGGCTGCCCCAGGCGATGTCCTTCTTGGTCTTGTTCAGCTCGGCCATCTTCTCGCGCTGCTTCTCCTGCTCGAGCTCGTACAGACGGGCGCGTAAGATCTTCATGGCCATGGATTTGTTCTTGTGCTGCGAGCGTTCGTTCTGGCACGCTACCACAATACCCGTGGGCAAGTGGGTCAGCCGCACGGCGGAATCGGTCTTATTGACGTGTTGGCCGCCGGCGCCGCTGGAGCGGTAGGTGTCGACGCGCAGATCCGCCTCGTTAATCTCCACCTCCACATCCTCCTCGATCTCGGGGTACACGAAGACCGAGGCAAAAGACGTATGGCGACGCGCATTGGAATCGAAGGGGGAGATGCGTACCAGGCGATGAATGCCCGCTTCCGCATGCAAGTAGCCGTAAGCGTACGCGCCTTCGACGGTGATCGTGGCGTTCTTGATACCGGCGCCCTCGCCGGGTTGGGTGTCGATCAGCTGGGCCTTGAAGCCGTGGCGTTCCGCCCAACGCAAATACATACGTAGCAACATTTCGGCCCAATCCTGGGCTTCGGTACCGCCTGCGCCGGGATGCAGCGTTACGATAGCATTGCCGGCATCATGCTCGCCGCCGAGCTTGCGCTGCAGCTCCATCTGCGCGACGGCGGCGGCGACCTCGTTCAGCTTGGCGCTGGATTCCGCCGCCGCATCGGCATCGCCCTCAGCGGCCATCTCCGCAAATACCTCGGCGTCCGCCAGCCCTTCGAGCTGTTTCCGCCACGCGGCGATGGGCGCGGACAGCTCGGCACGTTCCTTCAGGACCGCCTGCGCCTTTTCGCCGTCGTTCCAGAAATCAGGCGCCGCGGCGCGCTCGTCGAGTTGGGTGATGCGAGCTTCACGTTGGGCGACGTCAAAGATGCCTCCCGAACGTCCGCAAGCGCTCGCTGAGGGTGGCGATACGATCTTTGAGCGAAAGGTCTTCCATGGAATCTCCGCCGCTATACTTAACGGCCGAGATGGGAAAGACAAGGTGCACATCGCGGATCGTCTAGCCCAACTTCCGCAGTTTGACGGCTGAAAATATTTTTCGGCGACCGCGTCCGCGAAAAACCTCGCGATATTGCTGGGGCGCGGTGAGCACGAACCGCGAAAATCGCGTGTAGTGCAAACTTTCGGCGCTTGTGCTGGTCGCGCCGCTGCTCGTACAACCGCCGCGTGGTGGAGGTGGGGCGCTGTACATTCGGCCATTGGTAGTGCGCAAGGGCGGAAAGACCTACCGGTACTTTCGTCTGGTGCGCTCGGTGCGCCGCAACGGGAAGGTGAAGCAGGAAACGGTCGCCTACCTGGGCGAGCTCGATGCGCGTGGCCGGCGCGAGGCACAGGCGCTGGCCGAGCGCATCTGCGGTGTCCGCGTCGATCAACAGCGGTCGTTCTTTGAAGACGTGCAGGGTCGTGAGCCCCAAACCGTTGCGGTTCGCCTGGACCGGCTGCGTGTGGAGCGCCAGCGGCGGTTCGGCGATGTGTGGCTGGGGCTGATGCTCTGGCAGGCATTGCAGCTCGACACGCTATGCGCCGAGGTGCTGCCCGTCGGCCATGAGAACGTTCCCTGGTCGTTGGTCGCCGCCATCTTGGTGATCGCGCGCCTGTGCGAACCGTCGAGCGAGCTCTACGTGGCCGAGCGTTGGTACGAGCGCACGGCCCTCGAGGACCTCCTCGGCGTCGCAGCCGAGCGGATCAACGAGGATCGCTTGTACCGCCTGCTCGACCATCTGGTCTGGCACAAGTCCGACATCGAGCACCACCTGCGCAACCGCCTGGGGGAGCTGTTTGCGATCGACTACGACCTGCTGCTGTATGACGTGACGAGCACGTACTTCGAGGGGCTGGCGCCGCGCAACGAGATGGCCCGGCGTGGGCATAGCCGCGATCAACGCGCCGACTGTCTGCAGGTCTGTATCGCGTTGGTGGTGACCCGCGAAGGGATGCCTCTGGGCTACGAGGTGTTTGACGGGAACACCACCGACGTCACCACCGTGAAGACCATCGTCGGGACCATGGAGGCACGGTACGGGCTGGCCCAGCGCATTTGGGTGATGGACCGCGGCATGTGCAGCAAGGGCAACATACATTGGCTGCAGCAGACCGGGCGCCGCTATTTGGTTGGGGCCCCGCGCAGCATCCTGCCTCGCTTTGCCGAGCAACTGGCCGACGCACAAGGTTGGCAATCGGTGCACGACGAGGTCGAGGTCAAGCTGTGCACCGAGCCGGGCAATCCCCACGAGCTCTTCGTGGTCTGTCGCTCCACGCAACGCCGGGTCAAAGAGCAGGCCATGCATACCCGCTTCAGCCTGCGCATCGAGTCCGCCCTCACGCGCTTGGCCGGGCGTATCGAGCGCTCCAAGAAGCCCATCGATCGGCAGCAGGTCGAGCGCCAGGTTGGCCGCCTCCTACAGCGCAACAGCCACGCCGCCAAGCGCTACCAGATCCGCTTCGAGACCGCGCCCGACCAGCCCGCACAGTTACAACTGCGATGGTCCGTTGACTCCACCTGGGAGGATTGGGCCGCACAGAGCGAGGGGGTCTATGTGCTCCAGACCAACATCTTGGACTGGTCGCCCGAAACGCTGTGGAAGACCTACATCCAGCTCACCGAGGCGGAGTCGGCCTTCCGCATTCACAAGAGTGATCTTTCCCTGCGGCCCATTTGGCACCAGCGGGCGGACCGGGTCCAAGCGCATATCCTGGTCTGTTTCCTGGCCTACGTCCTCTGGAAAACCTTGGAGCAGTGGCAGTCCAAGGCCAAGCTCGGCAACAGTCCACGTTTCCTACTCGACCAGCTGCGCGAGATTCACAGTGTCGACGTGGCGCTGCCATTAGTCGATGCCCCGACGAAGGAGGTGAAGATCCGGTGTGTGGTTCGTCCCGAGCCAGCCCAGGCTATGCTGCTTGAGCGCCTGGGGATCCGGCTCCCCGAGCGCTTGCGCATCCCCGACGGCTTGCGCTGAAAATGTAGTGACAACTTTTGGGGAAAACCCCTTGAAATGCCTACGCTCGACCCCTCAAACTGCGGAAGTTGGGCTAGTGATCACGCTGTGCCAAGAGCCAGGGGCTACACAGCGCGCAGGAGGAGCTCGTCATCCTCAACCGAGCGGTTGCTCTCGCGCAGAACCTCCCGAATCGACGGGCGGGGCAGATCGCGGCCGAGGTGATACCGCCGGGGTCTCGACTTCGCGATCAGGGAGTCCGCCTCCTCTTGGGAAGGGGGCTCACCCCGCCGGTTCGCTCCAGCTCCGCACATAGCCGCCGCTCCCTCGCCTTCATCCGCCGCGCCTCGGCCGGCGAGCGCTCGTGGTCGTAGCCAAGCAGGTGCAACACACCGTGTATCAGCAATGCCCGCACCTCGGCGGCAGCCGATACGCCTCGGCGGAAAGCCTGGCGCGTGGCGGTCTCGATCGAGATGACGACATCGCCGAGCACGGCTTCATCACCCGGCGCGCGCGCCCCTTCGCGCATGGCGAACGCCAGCACGTCGGTCGGCCGATCCTTGCCGCGGTAGTCGCGATTCAGCCGTTGGATCTCGGCATCGCCCACCAGGCGCACGCCGAGTTCGGCTTCGTCCTCGTCGAGTGCGTGCAAGAGGGCACGCGCCTCGGCTCGAATTGGGGCGACGCGCAGACCGGATTGGCGGCAACGGCGAATGACGCTAACGGGCATCCTATGTGGCCGATGCCTTCACCCCGACCCTTTCCCGGGGGGGAGCCGGGGAGCTGGCCGGTGTCTCCTCGCGGCGCGACTCGAAACGGTCGTACGCGGTGATGATGTCCTGCACCAGGCGGTGGCGCACCACGTCGCGTTCGGTGAAGCCGCAGAAGCGGATGCCGTCGATGCCGGCCAGGATCATCTGCGCCTCTTTCAATCCCGAGACCCGGCCCGCCGGCAGATCGATCTGCGTCACGTCACCGGTGATCACCGCCTTCGAACCGTACCCGAGGCGCGTCAGGAACATCTTCATCTGTTCACTGGTGGTGTTCTGGGCCTCATCGAGGATGACGAACGAATCATTGAGCGTACGCCCGCGCATGAAGGCGAGGGGGGCCACTTCTATGTTGCCGCGATCGAGCATCTTCTGGGCCCGATCGAAGTCCACCATGTCGTGCAGCGCGTCGTACAACGGCCGCAGATAGGGGTTCACCTTCTCCGCCAGGTCGCCGGGAAGAAAACCGAGCTTCTCGCCCGCTTCCACTGCCGGCCGGGTCAGGATCATGCGGGCGAAGTTGTTCTTCATCAGCTCGGCGACGGCCATGGCCATGGCCAGATACGTCTTGCCGGTGCCGGCGGGACCGATGCCAAAGACGATGTCGTAATTGCGGATAGCCTCGATGTACTCTTTTTGCGCGATGCTCTTTGGGGTGATGGTGCGCTTGTGCGCCGAGATGTAGATCGTGTCGAGGAAGATCTCACGCAAGTTCGCCGTCCGGTCGCCGCTTAGAATGCGGACGGCATAGTCCACGTCGCTGGTATAGACCGGGTACCCCTTCTCGACGATGGAATACAGTTGGGTCAGGACGCGCCCCGCCAGCTCGCGCTCCACCGTGTCGCCGTCGATCACCAAGGTGGTGCCCGTGACGGCGACACGCACACCCAGGCTGCGTTCGATGGCCTTGAGGTGCTCGTCGTGCTGGCCGAGCAGCTGTTCGAACAGGCGGTGATTCGCGAACGTGAGCTCGAGCCCTGGCTCGCTCGCCGTCGCTGTGGGCTGCGGTTCAGGACACAAGTTGGTAGACTGCCTCCAACGCTTCGCCGAGTTTCGCCGGGTCTTTGCCTCCCGCCTGCGCCAGGTCGGGTTTACCCCCACCGCCGCCACCGATCAGCGGGGCGATCCGTCTAATGATTTCGCCGGCGTGATAGCGCTTCGTGAGGTCGCGGGTGACCGCCGCGAGCAGCAGGGCACGGTCGCCACGCGCCGTTCCCAAAACGACCACACCGGACCGGATTTGACCGCGCAAGCGATCCGCCAGATCGCGCAACGCACGGTCATCCGCGCCTTCGACTTCCGCTGCCAGCACCGTGACGCCATCCACTTGCCGCGCGCGACGCAGCAAGTCGTCGCTCTGCGAGCCGGCCAGCTTGCCTTGGATCTCCTTCAACTGCTTTTCGAGCTCGCATTGCTGGGCCACCAGACGCGCCACCCGTGCCGCCACTTCCTCCTCCGATCCGTGCACCAGTTGGCCGATTTCTCGCAAGAGCTGCTCGCGGCCGCGAAGCCACCCGAGTGCCCCCTCGCCCGTGAGCGCCTCGACCCGGCGCACGCCTGCCGCCACGCCACTCTCCGCGCGGAGCTTGAACACGCCGATGTCGCCGGTGCGCTCCACGTGCGTACCGCCGCACAGCTCGATCGAATAATTCCCGGTGCGCACCACGCGTACGCGATCGCCGTACTTGTCGCCGAAGAACGCCAGCGCTCCCATCTTAATGGCGTCCGGATACGCCATCTCCTCGGTGGCCACGCCGGCGTTCTCGCGGATGCGGGCGTTGACATCCTCCTCGATGCGCCACAGTTCCTCACCGGCAATTGGACCGTGATAATTGAAGTCGAAGCGCAAGCGGTCGGGAGCCACCAGCGAGCCCGCCTGCCGCACCTGAGTGCCCAGATGCTCGCGCAGCACGGCGTGCAGGATGTGTGTGGCCGAGTGATTCAGCCTGGCCGCATCCCGACGCCGGCGATCGACGCGCAGGCGGACGCGTTGCCCCGCGCGCACGGTGCCGCGCTGCACGGTGCCAATATGTACGGTGAGGTCCGCGCGCGGCTTCTGCGCGTCCTCGATCTCGACGAGATCCCCCGCCTCGGTCTCGATGACCCCCCGATCGCCGACCTGCCCGCCCGACTCGCCGTAAAAAGGCGTCTCCGGAACGACGATCTGCACGCGGTCGCCCGCGCGCGCCTCGTCCCGTTCCACGCCCTCGACGATCACGGCGGCGAGTGTCGACTCCCATTCATAGATCCGGTCGCCGACGAAGCGCGACGTGTGCACGCCGGTCGGGTTCAGGATCCCAGCGGCCGCCTTGCGCGCCTTGCGCGCCCGCTGCCGTTGTTCCTCCATGCAGGCGTCGAAGCCGGCCACGTCGACGCCCAGGCGATCGCCGCGCAGGATGTCCTGCGTCATGTCGAGCGGAAAACCGTAGGTGTCGTATAGCTTGAAGGCGGCGGCTCCCGGGAGGACCGTCGTCCCACGCGCACGCAGGGCCGCCTTTTCCTCCTCGAGCAGGGTCAGGCCCTTGTCGAGGGTTTCCGCGAAGCGCTCCTCCTCGCTCCGAATGACCTCCTCGATGTACGCTTGCCGTTCGACAACTTCGGGGTAGGCGGCGCCCATTGTGCCGGCCACCGCACCGGTTACCTTCCACAGAAACGGCTGATCGAAGCCAAGGTGCTTGGCGTGCCGGGCGGCACGGCGCAGGACACGGCGCAGAACGTAGCCACGGCCGTCGTTGCTCGGTAGCACACCGTCCGCCACCATGAAGGTCAGCGCACGGCTGTGGTCGGCAACCACGCGGAACGCGAGATCCTCGGCATCCCCAGCTCCGTACCGTGTACCGGCATGCGCCTCCGTGAACCGGATGAGGTCGCGTAAGAGGTCCGTATCGTAGTTCGACCTGACCCCTTGAAGCACGGCAGCCAGACGTTCCAGCCCCGCGCCGGTATCGACATGGCGTTCGGCCAATGGCTCGAGAGTGCCATCCGCGGTGCGATTGTACTGGATGAACACCAGGTTCCACAGTTCCATGAAACGGGCGCAGCCGACGTTCACCCCACAGACGTGACCGGGAACGTGTTGCAGATCGCATGCCTTCTCGCCACGATCGATGTGAATTTCCGAACACGGGCCGCATGGCCCGACCTCCCCCATCTCCCAGAAGTTGTCCTTTTCGCCGAAACGCAGGATACGGTTGGGAGCGATATCGGTTTCGGTGCGCCAGCAGTCCGCCGCCTCGTCGTCCGTACGGTACACCGTGGCGTAAAGCGATTCTTTGGGAAGTTGCCACTCGCCCGTGAACAGCTCCCACGCCCAGGCAATGGCCTCGTGCTTGTAGTAATCGCCGAAGGACCAGTTGCCGAGCATTTCGAAGAAGGTGTGGTGATACGTGTCCCGGCCGACCTCTTCGAGATCGTTATGCTTGCCGCTCAACCGCAGGCATTTCTGCGCGTCCACGACCCGCCGGCTGGTACGCGTTTCGCTGCCGAGAAAGACGTTCTTGAACGGAACCATGCCGGCGTTGGTGAACAGCAACGTTGGATCCTTATCCGGCACCAAAGATGCGCTGGGCACCACTTGGTGACCGCGCCGGCGAAAAAATTCCAGAAAAGCGGAACGAATCTCCGCACCCGTCATCATAGGCGAATCCTTAGCAGGCCTCGCCCAGAATGGCGAATACGACGGCCTCTGGGAACCCTCGACGCGCCAGAAAGCGCGCGGCCCTGCCCTGCTCCGCCGCTGTCCGCGGCAGGCTCCCGAACCGCCGTCCGAGCACCAGCCGCGCCACCGCGATTTCATCGCTGTAGGCGGCGTGCAGCGCGGCTTCGATCGCGGCATCGGCGACACCCTGCTGTTGCAGCGTGGCCCGCAGAAACTCGCTCCCGTAGCCGCGACGCAGCGCGCGCTCCGCCGCGCCGAGCGCGAACCGGCGATCATCGAGATATCCGCGGTCCTGCAGGCGGCGCACGGTCTCGGCGATGGCCGCCGGGGAGATTCCAACCGCGGTCAAGCGACCGCGGATCTCGTGCGCGCTCCGGTCGCGTCCGGCCAGCAAGCGCACGGCGTGCTCCCAGGCCTGCGCGGCGGCCTCAGAAGCGTTCGATCTCGACTTTGGCTTTGCTGTCCCCGGCCGGGCCACGGCGTTCGAAATCGTCCCAGCGGCTGTCGCTCGTGGACGCGATGCCGCGCAATTTCAATTCGAAGTCGGAAGGGTTGCTGGCGTTCCCGAGCGCCTCATCGCGGGTGATCAAACCCTCCGAAAGCAGGGCCATGAGCGATTGGTCGAAGGTTTGCATTCCGTAGGCGACGTGCCCCTGCGCGATGACCTCGCGCAGATCCCGGAGCTTCTCCTTTTCGGCGATGTGCTCCCGGACACGCGCCGTGGACACCAGCACCTCGACGGCCGGTACCATGCCGCTGCCGTCCGCGCGGGCAATCAAGCGCTGACTGATAATGCCGCGCACCACGCTCGCCAGAATCAGGCGGGCTTGGTCCCGTTGGTGCTCCGGAAAGGCACTGACGACGCGGGTGATGGTTTCCGGCGCGTCCAGCGTATGCAACGTGCTCATCACCAGGTGTCCCGTTTCCGCCGCCAGGATGGCGGTTTCGATGGTTTCCAGATCGCGCATCTCGCCGACCAGGATCACGTCGGGGTTCTGCCGCAGCGCGCCGCGGAGCGCACTGGCAAAGGACAGCGCATCGTATCCGACCTCGCGCTGATTGACGAAGCTTCGCTGATCGGCATGCAAGTATTCGATCGGGTCCTCGATGGTAATGATATGGCAGCGACGGGTACGGTTGATCTGATCGATCATCGCCGCCAAGGTCGTGCTCTTGCCACTGCCGGTGGTGCCGGTGACCAACACCAGCCCACGGCGTTCGCTGGCGATCGTTTCGACAACGGGAGGTAAATTGAGTTCGCCGCCCGTACGGATGTGCGCCGGAATCACCCGGATGACGGCACTGAGGTCTCCCCGCTGGCGAAAGATATTGACACGAAACCGTCCGAGCTCGGGCGTTTCGTACGCCAGGTCCGCCTGCAATTCGATCGTCAGGCGCTTGTTGTGGAACTCGTCGAGCATTTCGTCGACCGCGCGTTCCATCGCCACGTGGGACATGGGCTCGGCGCCGGGCAACGGAACGAGATCCCCGTGCAAGCGCACGCCTGGCACGGCACCGGTCTTGAGGAGAACGTCGGAGGCCCCGGATTGCGCGGCCGCGCGCAGGATCTCGTGCAGTTCCATACTACGCTACGCCCGCGGCCGCTCCGCCCACCGCATGCCATTGTCCTTCGGCGCGCACGACCGTGCGAACTCCGCGGCGTTTCAGGCTCCTCGGGTGGTTTTCTTCGCGTCGGCTCTGACCGGTTCGGTGCGACCGACCTCCGGCTGCGCCGCGGCTTCCCCCGCTCCCTCCCCGCCGCCCAGTCCCATGCGGACGCGAATCTTCTGTTCGATCGACTGCGCCATCTCCGGGTGCTCGCGCAGGAAATCCTTGGTGTTCTCTCGCCCCTGCCCAATGCGCTCGCTGTCGAACGCGTACCAGGCGCCGCTCTTCTCGATGATACCGCCGTCCACGCCGAGGTCCACCAACTCCCCTTCGTGGGAGATGCCGGTGCCGTAGAGGATGTCGAACTCGGCATCGCGGAACGGTGGCGCCACTTTGTTCTTCACCACACGCACTCTGGTGCGGCTGCCGACGACGTTGTCACCCTGCTTGATGGCCCCGACGCGGCGAATATCGAGCCGCACGGACGAGTAGAATTTCAGGGCGTTACCGCCGGTGGTGGTCTCCGGATTGCCGAACATGACCCCGATCTTCATGCGGATCTGGTTGATGAAGATCAGGATGGTGTGCGAACGCGAGATGGTCGCTGTCAGTTTCCGCAAGGCCTGCGACATCAGCCGCGCCTGCAGTCCCATTTGCGGTTCCCCCATCTCGCCTTCGAGCTCGGCGCGCGGCACCAGGGCGGCAACCGAATCGACCACGAGCACGTCGACGGCGCCGCTGCGCACCAGGGTCTCGGCGATCTCGAGTGCTTGTTCTCCATTGTCGGGTTGCGAGATGAGCAAGTCCTCGATGCGCACGCCCAAGCGGCGCGCGTAGCTGATGTCCAACGCATGCTCCGCGTCGACAAACGCGCCAACGCCTCCCGCCTTTTGCGCCTGCGCGACGACTTGCAGGGCGAGAGTGGTTTTCCCGGAGGACTCCGGGCCGAAGATCTCGACAACGCGTCCCCGGGGCAGGCCGCCCACACCGAGTGCCAGGTCGAGGCCAAGGGAGCCGGTCGAAATGACCTGGATGTCCCGCACGTGCGCCTGCTCGCCGAGCTTCATAATGGCGCCCTTGCCGAACTGCTTTTCAATCTGACTCACCGCCAAGTCTAACGCGCGCGCGCGATTCGGATCCATGCTCATGGTGGTCCCTCCATATTCCGGCCGAGTGGAATTGTCCATAGCGGCGTATACACGGCACCGTCGGGGCGAAGTATGCTACTGTATATTGTCACGCAATCGACAATACTCGTTCCGAAGTCGCCTGACAAATGCGCCTGCATACGCTCCTCGATCCGCGCCCAGCCGCGCGTCCCGATGACCCGCCCCACGGTGATGTGCGGAATGAACGCCCGCCGCTCGGGCTCGAAGCCGACCCCGCAGAGCGCGGCCTCGACGCCCGCGGCCAACTCCGGCAATCCGTCTCCATCGAGCCCGACCCACAAGACGCGGGGCCGCCGCCACGACGGGAACGCCCCGAGACCGCGGGCACGGACGCGCAGCGCCGGCCGGCCGGCCAGTGCCGCAACCAGTGCCGCGCGCGCCTGCGCCAACCGCGCCGGTTCCACCCCGCCGAGAAACTTCAGCGTCACGTGGAGGCGGTCCGCCCGAACCCAGCGAACCTGGCATTGTACCTGTGCCAACTCCGCAAGCAGTGCGTGCAACGACGCGCGCACCGGCGCGGCCAGATCGACAGCGATGAAGCTGCGGATACGCCCCCCTGCCTCCGTGCCCATGTGCGGGTCAGCGCCGCAAAATGGCAGGATCGGTAGGGTCCATACCGAGGAGAAAGCGGCGGACCCAATCGAGCGCGATCTGCGACGACAACAGCTTGACCCACTCGCGCGTCCCCCACAATTGATAGCGGCGATACCGCACCACCGTGGCACTCGCCAAGGCGAAGCAGACGGTGCCGACGGGTTTCTCGGGCGTCCCGCCTTCCGGGCCGGCAACGCCGGTGACGGCCAGGCCAAGGTCGGCCCCGAGGACGCGGCGCGCGCCGGTGGCCATCTCCACGGCGGTCTCCTCGCTCACGGCGCCGTGGGCCGCCAGGGTTTCGGCGCGCACGCCGAGGCTTTGCTGTTTCACGTCGTTGGAATAGGCAACGATGCCGCCTTTCAGGTACGCCGAGCTGCCGGGGACGTTGGTGATGCGGTTGCCCACCAAACCCCCGGTGCAGGACTCCGCCAGCGCGAGCGTCAGGCCCCGTTGCTTGAGCAGCTCGCCTACAACCGCCTCCATCGTCGTCTCGCCTTCGCCATAGGCGTAAGCGCCGATGCGCGCGCGTAGCCGCGCCACGAGTGCTTCCAGCCGTTGTGGTACCTGCGCAGCGGGGCCGTGAACGGTGAGGCGGACGGAGATCTGCGGGAAGGCGGCGCGGAAGGCGAGGCGCCCCTCGTCCGGCCCGACGCAACCGGCGACCAGTTCGTCGAGTGCCGACTCGCTGATGCCGAAGGTTTGAAACGCGTGACTCCGGTAGACGTCGTCTCCCCCGCGCTCCTGCTGCAGCCAGGGAAGCACGTGTTCTTCCATCATCGGCTTCATTTCCCGGGGCACGCCCGGCAGCACGATCAAATGGCGCGTTCCGTCTGCGGTCGCCAGGTCGAGACGGAAACCCGGTGCCGTGCCCAACGCGTTGGGGATGATCACGGCCCCTTCGGGAAACTGCGCTTGTTTCAGGTTGTTCTCGGGCATGGCGCGGCCCATCGCCTCGAACACGTCGCGGATGCGCATGGCGACGCCATGATCGATCAGTAGGCGCCGTCCGGCAACGTGGGCGATGGTCTCGGTCGTCAGGTCGTCGGCCGTCGGGCCCAGGCCGCCAGTGGAAATAATCACGTCTCCGAGCCGCATGGCCTCGTGCCAGGCCCAGGCGATCCGGGCAGGATAGTCCCCAACCACCAAGACGGCGACCACGTCGAACCCGGCGGCGCTCAACTTGTCCGCAAGGAAGCTGGCATTGGTGTCGGCGATCCGACCCGTGGTGAGTTCGTCTCCGGTACTCAGGATGACGGCTTTCTCTATCATGCGAGGAGGCCCACGGCCATCAGCACGTGCAACACGAGGTTGCTGTAAATGCCCGAAACCACATCGTCCAACACCACGCCGTAGCCGCTCGGGAGGTGCGCGTCGATGTAGTTGGCAGGAAACGGCTTGAAGATATCCAGGGCACGGAAGATCAGGAAGGCGGCCACGGCGTGCGGCCACGTCGGCGCCAGGAACAGCGTCGCCGCAAGATATCCCACCACTTCGTCGATGACAATTTTGTGGCTGTCGTGTTCCCGAAACACGTGTTCAGCGGCGCCCGCGATCCAACAGGCCGCGGCAACGAACCCGATGTAGGTCACCAGGTACAGGAGCACGGACGTGCTGCGCAGGGCGTCGAAGCCCCAGAACAACGGCACCCCAACCAGCGTGCCGAAGGTCCCCGACGCGATCGGGATGTAACCGAGAAACCCAGCGGAGGCAAGAATGGTCACTAAGAAGCGCATGCGACCGAGGGCCGCATGCTAGGAGTGGCGCGCAGCGCAGTCAAGCCGCGCCGCATCCGGACGGTGCGATAAAGACGAAGGGGCGAGAGTTGCCGCTCGCCCCTTCGGTTCGCTTACGATGGTTCGCGGGTCAAATCTTCCCTTGCAAGAAGAACGCGATGACCAGCGCATAGATCGCCAGGGCTTCCATGAAGGCGATACCGATGATCATGGGCGTTTGGATACGATCGGCCGCATTGGGATTGCGGCCGATCGATTCCATGGCAGCGGCCACCGCGCGCCCTTGGCCTAGACCGGCGCCAAATGCGGCGATACCGATGGCCAGCCCGGCGGCTAAGGCGATCCAACCTTTGGACCCATCGCCCGCCGCGCCCTCCGCGGCAAATGCCGGGGCTTGCGCCAGTAATACGGCTATCGCCGTGAGTACCAGCGTCATCAGTCGTGTACGCATGTTTCTGACCCTCCTTTCCTCAAATTTGAGAGACCGCTGCGCCACGCCTCTCTGTCCTCCTCGCCACTCCTCGGCCGCGCATCTCTCAGTGTCTAATCCGTCGTCAGACCTCAAGCCTCCAGAATCGAGAACAGCCGTCCGCTCTCTGCCGTCTGTCCTCCGTCGGCCGCCCTCGGCTTCTTACGCCGCCGCGTGATGGGCGGCGTGTTCCCCGTGTTCGTGCGCACCGTGGTCGCCATGCTCGGCGAGCGCCAGCGACAGGTAGATGATGCTCAGGATGGTGAAGACGAACGCTTGAATGAGCGAGACGAACGCGCCTAGCGCGTAAAAGATAACCGGAATGACGACTTTCGTTAGTTCGGTGAAGATCCCGAGGACAATGTGATCGCCCGTCATGTTACCGAAGAGACGCAGTGCCAACGAAAAGGGCCGCACCAGGTTGTCAATGAGTTCCAGAGGCAGCATCAGAAAGGCCAGCCACCAGATTGGGCCCAAGAAGTGTTTCAGGTAACCGAGCCCTTTGGCGCGCAGGCCGTAGTAGTTGTAGATGACGAACGACACCGTTCCGAGTGCGAAGGTGACATTGAAATCGCTGGTCGGCGGCGAGAACCCGGGCACCAGGCCGACCAGGTTAGCCATCAGGATGAACAGAAAAAACGTGCCGTAGACGTGCACGTACCGTCGCCCCTTGTGTCCGAGAATGCCTTCGATGAAGCCGACAAACCACTCGACGAACATTTCTAACGCATTGCGTGCCGTCAAGGTGCCGTCGGGCACCACCGGGTCGGCCGCCGCGCGCAGTTGGCGCAGCCCGACGAGCGCCCAGACAAGCAGTGCCGCGATGACCAACGTCGCCGTGGCCGTGTGCGGGGCCAATTCCTTGAGTCCCGGAATCACCGAGACCCACATGAAGCCGTGTTCCACGTCAGTCTACTCCCTTCCCACACCGTGCGGCGCGCGCCACTTCGAACAAGCAAGCCACCAGCAACAGGGTCACACCCGTGGCGAAACTCATCCCCTCGATCGGCACCCGCCAGAACAGCAGGCCGAGTAAGCCAATAAACAGAGCAAATTTCAACGTCAACGCCACAATGGCCACCGCCACACGCCCGGGTTTGGCGACATCCAATACGCTGGGACGCAGGACGTTGGTGGCCAGGCGCAGCAGCCAGAAGTTCACCCCCATAAGCGCGCCGCCGAGCAGTACGCTTTCCGCCGCGCCCCAATGGGTGGCGTACGCGAGGCCACCCGCCGTCCCGACGAGCCCCACATGCAACCGCGTTATCCGACCCAAGTCAATCGCCATCGTCCGAGTGCGCACTCATTTGTTTGAGCATCCACAACAAGCGGTACAGCGCGCCACCCATGCCTCCCACCGTCAACAGCAAGGTAAACAACGGCGCCGTATGCAGATAGCCATCCAAGTAATAGCCGCCAATGACCCCCGTGACCACGATGCCGGCAAACTCGACCCCGAGTGCGGCGAATCGACTGGCACGAATCAGGCCGCTCTCTCGCTGCGCTCGTTGCGGAATCGTCGCTCCCGTTTTCAGGCAAGTGCGCGCAACACCGCGTGCGCCGCCTTCACCGTGTCGTCGATCGCCGCGTCCGTATGCGCCAAGGAAACAAAGGCCGCCTCGAATTGCGAGGGGGGGAGGTAGATACCACGCTCGAGCATGCCACGAAACCATCGTGCGAACAGCTCGGTGTCGCTGGCGCGGGCGCTGCTGGCGTCACGCACGGCTCGGGCCCCCAGAAACAACGTCCACATCGAACCCACCCGGTTCAGGCAAAACCGTGATCCGAGCGGCTGCGCCGCCGCGCGCAGTCCGGCTTCCAGGCGTGCCCCTAGCTCCTCGAGGCGTTCGTACGTCCCGGCCTTCGCGAGCAGCGCGAGCGTCTGCAGACCCGCCGCGACCGCCAGCGGATTCCCGGACAGCGTACCCGCCTGGTAGACCGGCCCGAGCGGCGCCAGTTGTTCCATTACGGCGCGCTTGCCGCCGAAGGCAGCCAGCGGCAGCCCGCCGCCGATGATCTTCCCGAGACAGGTGAGGTCGGGATCGATCCCCAGCCGGTTCTGCACACCCCCGTACGTCACGCGGAAGCCGGTCATCACCTCGTCGAAGATCAAGAGGGAACCGTTGTCGCGCGTCAGCCGGCGAAGTCCTTCCAGGAATCCGCGCTCCGCCGGGATTACACCCATGTTCCCGACCGCCGGCTCGACGATCGCGGCCGCAATATCCCCGCCATCGGCACGTAGCAACGCCTCAACGGAGGCAAGATCGTTGAACTCCGCAACCAGCGTCAGCCTGGCGATGTTCGCCGCTACGCCGGCGCTATCCGGGACGCCGAAGGTCGCCGCCCCCGACCCGGCGCGTACCAGCAGCGGGTCGGCATGACCATGGTAACATCCGGAGAACTTGATGATCTTGCTCCGCCCTGTCGCCGCGCGCGCCAGCCGGATCGCCGCCATGGTGGCCTCGGTTCCGGAACTCACCAGGCGCACCATCTCGATGGATGGAAACGCCTCGGTGATACGTTGCGCCAAGTCGATCTCCTGTGCCGTGGGCGCCCCAAAGCTGGTGCCGTTCTGCATCGTCTTCCGCAAGACACCCAACACTTTCGGATGGGCGTGGCCGACGATCATCGGTCCCCAAGAACCCACGTAGTCGATATAGGAGCGGCCATCGACATCCCAGACGGTGCCGCCTTTCGCCCGCTGGATGAAGACCGGCTTGCCGCCCACGGCACGCCACGCCCGGACGGGGCTGTTCACACCCCCGGGAATCACCCGTACGGCACGTTCAAACAAACGTTCTGAAAGAGCAGCGGTGGACATGAGACGATGGACCGCGGAAGGCGCTCGCTGTCGGTACCATTGCCGACCAACACAGTCAAGCAAGCGTAGCGGTCGAGCGCCAAGCCCTCTCGTCTTCACCCATGACCAAGAACCGCTGGCGCCGCGCACTGCAATTGCCGGCGGATTCTCGAATAGCCCACGATCCCAGCGACGCTCGACCCAGCGATCACTCCGGCTTTCGCTGGCTCCAGGAGCGGCGATCCCGCAAACGCCAGCGTCGCGATGAACAGCGCCATGGTGAACCCGATCCCGCCCAACCACGCCAGCCCCAGCAGATCGCCCCACGCCAGGGTGTGCGGCCGCTCCGCGAGCTTCAGGCGCACCGCGAGCCAACTGAAGATCATGATACCCAGGGTTTTTCCCACCAGCAGCCCGAGCACGATCCCCACCGCAACAGGGTTTCGCAGCAGCACTGCGGAACCGGTAAGGCTCAGGCCGGCGTTGGCCAACGCGAAGAGCGGCATGACCAAATACGCAACGGGATTCTGGAGGAAATGCTCCAGGCGGAGCAATGGAGGCTCCACCTTGGAGGCAGCATTGGCGATTGTGTACAGGGCGTCCCGCTGGGCCGGGCTGGTGAGCACCAGTGCATCGCCGGTCTCCCCATGATCGAACTCGTCAAGCGCCGCCCGGGCTTGGGTCGAGAACTCCGTCGCATCGACCGTGCTTCGCGACGGAAGGACCAGGGCGAGGAGCACGCCCGCCACCGTCGCATGCACCCCCGACTCGTGTACCGCAAGCCATAGCCCGCCGCCAAGCACGAGATAGGGAGCCAGCGCGGACACCCCGATGCGGTTCAGCACGAGCAGTAGCACCAAGATTGCAGCGGCAGCGCTCAGCGCGTATGGGTTAACGGCGCTGGTGTAGAAAATGGCAATGATCAGCACCGCACCGAGATCGTCGACGATAGCGAGCGCCGTGAGGAACACCTTGTGACCCGATGGTATGCGCGCGCCGAACAGGCCCAGGATCGCGAGTGCGAAGGCGATGTCAGTGGCCATCGGGATGCCCCAGCCGCGCGCGCCGCTACCGCCGCAGTTGACTAGGGCGTAACAAAGCGCCGGCAGCAGCATCCCCCCAACCGCGGCGGCGATCGGCAACGCGGCCTGCCTGGGCACCGACAGTTCGCCTACCAGCACCTCCCGCTTGATCTCCAACCCCACCAGCAGGAAGAACACTGTCATTAGGCCGTCGTTGATCCACGCCTGCAGTGGCAGGGTCAGCGTGTGCCCTGCCGGACCGACGCTCAGTGGGGTCTCCCACAGTGCGAAATAACGTCCGGCCCACGGCGAGTTCGCCCACGTAAGAGCACACACCGCACAGAAGAGCAGCAGAATCCCGCCCAGTTGCCCCGCTGCCGCTAGCTCTTGGAACGCCCGCGTCACCCCTTTGCCCCGGTCCACGACCATCCCGTTCGCTCTTATCCCCGAGTGCATCCAGTGGGTCAACACCAGTCACCGTTCGCCTGACCTCCCGGTCCTTATCCTCCACAGCTCCTTTTTCCTTGCAGCGATAGACAAAACCGGGTACATCTGCTCCGTCCTGGCACGCCGTTTTGAGGGCACAACATTTCACTTGTGACGCATGATGGGCTGCGCGTGCGATTCGTTTTCTGGGCGCTGTTACATGGCGGCGCACCGTCCTGTTGATATCGCCTGCCAGGCCTCTTCAACTACCTTAAAAAATAAAGGAATCCATCCTGACCTGCCTGTGGATATCGCTGTGAACAACCGACCATGCAACGAGCTTGGGAACAGTCTCTAGAAGTTCTGCGCGATCGCATCGACCCGCAGGATTACGAAGCGTACATTCGTCCGCTCCACCCGCTCGCCGCACGCGACCGTAACATCCTGGTCGAAGCGCCAAATCGCCTGGCCATCGGAATCATTTCGACGCGCTATTTGAACGTCATCGAGGAGGTGCTCTCGCAGGCGATCGGTGGCCCCGTGCGCATACTGCTTCAGCCGCCCGGTGCGGTCCAGCAAGAACTCTTTCCTTTATCGGTCACCAACCCACCGGCCAGCGCCACAATCCGCAAGCGTCCGTCGAGCTTGATCCCGAAATACACCTTCGACAATTTCATCGTCGGTGCCAGCAACCAGTTTGCCCACGCCGCCTCGAAGGCGGTCGCCAGCCAACCCGGCGATCATTATAATCCCCTATTCATTTACGGTGGTGTCGGCCTTGGCAAGACACACCTGGTCAACGCCATCGGCCACCAAGTCCTCGAGACCTTCCAGGATCGTCGCGTACTCTACCTGTCTTCGGAATCGTTCATGAACGAGTTGATCACCGCTTTGCGACGCGACCGTATGGACGATTTCAAGAACCGCTTTCGTCGCATTGACGTGCTCATCCTGGACGATGTCCAATTCCTCGCCGGGCGTGAACGCACGCAGGAAGAGTTCTTTCACACCTTCAATTCCCTGTACGAAAGTCACCGGCAGATCGTGCTGACCTCAGACAAGTTTCCAAAGGAAATTCCCGACCTCGAGGAGCGCCTGCGCAACCGTTTCGAGTGGGGTCTGATCGCTGACATCCAACCACCGGACATGGAAACGCGGGTCGCCATCCTGCAGAAGAAGGCTGAAGTCGAACACATCGATCTGCCACATGATGTCGCCCTCTTCCTGGCGTCCAGCCTCGACGCCAACGTCCGTGAACTCGAGGGGTCCCTCACCCGCCTCGGCGCCTTCGCTTCGCTTAACAAATCCGAAATCACCGTGGACTTCGCGCGCCAAGTCCTACACAACATCCTGCGCGAAAAGGCCTCGACGATCACCATCGAAACCATCCAAAAAGCCGTGTGCGATTTCTTCCACCTTCGCCCAGCCGATTTGCGCTCCAAGCGCCGCACCCGCACCGTCGCGCTACCGCGCCAAGTCGCCATGTACCTCTGTCGCCGATTCACACAAGCATCCTTTCCGGTCATCGGCGACCGCTTTGGCGGACGGGACCATTCCACGGTGATTCACGCGACCCAAGTCGTCAACCAGCGTGTCAAGGAGGACCCAACCTTTCGCGCCACGATCGAGCGCCTGGAGCGCTTGTTGGAAAGCAGGGGATAAACTGTGGATAGCTTGCGGACCGCACACCGTGTCCTGGGGATGGACCATCTGTCAACCACGGTTGCGAGCGACCGGCACGGATCGCTTCCTGGCCGCTCGCGCTTCTCTGGAGCCGGTTTTCCGGTTTCCACAGGCCCTACTACTACGGCTAGTCTTCTTATAAAGATTAGATAAGAAATAGGGGAGGTGGGTAGAGGAATGGAATTCACGATCGATCGCGAAGAGCTGTTGCAGGGGTTGTATCTCACCCAGGGCATCGTCGAACGCCGCACGACCATCCCGATTCTTGCCAATGTCCTGATGGAGTCGGTGGACGAGGGCGTCTCAATTGTCGCGACGGACCAGGAGATCGGTGTCCGGCGACGTTGCGGCGCCAAGGTCAAGAAGAAGGGTTCCCTGACCACGGGAGCGCGCAAGTTGTACGAAATCGTCCGCGAGTGTCCTGAAGGACCCATCGTGCTGCGCACGCTCGAGAACAACTGGATCGAGATTTCCTCCGGCAAGTCACGCTTCAAGATTGTCGGACTCGATCCCAAAGAATTCCCTGCCATGCCCAGCCCGGCGAGCGACCCGGAACGGCGCACGCTGACGGCGTCGTCCGAAGTGTTGCGCGAGATGATCGCCCGCACTCTGTTCGCAGTGTCTTCCGACGAGATGCGTGCGAACTTGAGTGGAATATTTTTCGAGACGCCGGAGAAGGGGCGACTGCGGATGGTGGCCACTGACGGCCATCGCCTCAGCCTGATTACCAGGCCGGTCGAGGATGGCAGCGAAGCCGGCGGCGTCATCATCCCACGCAAAGGCGTCGCCGAGATCTCCAAGGTGATCGAGGCAGGGGATGCGCCGGTGCTCCTGGCCGTACAAGGCGGCGTCGTACATGCAACGCGGGGAGACGTCGACTTGGCGATGCGGTTGGTCGAAGGAGAATTTCCAGACTACAAGCAAGTCATACCGAAGAAATCCGAACGCCGCATGCTGGTAGCAGCCGAAGTGCTGCTAGCCACGCTACGGCGTGTCGCGACGGTGTCGAGCGAACGCACGCACGGCGTGAAATTCCAGCTAGAACCCGGAAGGCTGGAGATTTCCTCCGCCAATCCCGACCTGGGTGAGGCTGTGGAGGAGTTGGGGGTTGAGTACGATGGCGCGCAACTGAGCATCGGATTCAATGCGAAGTATATGATCGACCTGCTCAGCATCGTACCCCCCGAGACACAAGTGGAAATCGGCCTGAACGACGAGGTCAGCCCAGGCGTCATGCGCTGCGAAACCGACCCGGATTTTCTGTACGTGGTCATGCCGATGCGGCTGTAGCGCACGCAGGTATGGGGCGACTTTTTTCCCTGGCCTCGGCTTGCGTTGCGGGCCCGAACATGGCAGCGATAATATTCTGTAAGTTATTGAAATATTGACTAAATCTATTCTCACAAAGCCTTTACGATTGCGGTCGCCTTTGCTATCCTTCGTGGCACCAATCAAAGGACTCGTTCGCTCTCCAGTTCGGGTGTGAAGGGGGGTGGGGTGACGTGCTCGAAACTACCAACTACGGTGCCGATCAAATTAAGGTTTTAGAAGGTTTGGACGCGGTCAGGAAGCGCCCCGGTATGTATATTGGGGATACTGGGGAGCGTGGACTGCACCACCTGGTTTTCGAAGTCGTCGACAACTCGATTGACGAGGCCCTCGGTGGCCATTGCGACACGGTGAACGTGACCATTCACATCGACGGCTCGGCGACCGTCGAGGACAACGGTCGCGGCATACCGGTCGGCATCCACGCCACCGAGGGGGTGTCTGCCACCGAAGTGGTGATGACCAAGTTACACGCCGGCGGCAAGTTCGACAAGGGCGCCTATAAGGTCTCCGGTGGTTTGCACGGGGTTGGTGTGTCGGTGGTCAACGCCCTCTCCGAATCGCTCGAGGTGGAGATCAAGCGCGACGGTAAGGTCTACACGCAGCGGTACCATCGCGGCAAGCCCGAGCAATCGCTCAGGGAGATCGGCACGACCAAGCAACGCGGCACGAAGGTCACGTTCAAGCCCGACCCTCTCATCTTCGAGCAGCTGGATTTCAGTTTCGACATTCTCTCTCAACGGCTGCGTGAACTCGCGTTTCTGAACCGCGGCGTGTGCATCAGCATCGACGATCAGCGGACCCAGAAACAGCACACCTTCCGCTATCGCGGCGGGATCGAAGAGTTCGTCGAGCATTTGAACCGCGCCAAGACGCCCATTCACTCCAAGGTGGTCTACCTTCAAGGGCAGAAGGAAAATGTCGACGTCGAAGTCGCGCTGCAGTGGAACGAAGGGTATGCCGAAAACGTGTACTCGTTCGCCAACAACATCAACACGATTGAGGGCGGCACGCACGTGATCGGCTTCAAGGCGGCGCTCACCCGCACGATCAATCAGTATGCCGCCGCGCAGGGACTGTTCAAGAAAGACGCCGAGACGCTCCAGGGCGAGGACGTCCGCGAAGGCCTGACGGCTATCGTTAGCGTCAAGGTGCAGGAACCGCAGTTTGAAGGTCAAACGAAGACCAAGCTCGGGAACAGTGAAGTCAAGGGATTCGTCGAGGCGCTGGTGAACGAGAAGCTCGGCGAATACCTCGCCGAGCACCCAGCGGATGCCAAGAAGATCGCGCTGAAAGGCTTGGACGCGGCGCGGGTACGTGAAGCGACACGCAAGGCCAAGGAACTCGCTCGCCGCAAGGGCGCGCTGGACTCCGGCTCGCTGCCGGGAAAGCTCGCCGACTGCCAGGAACGGGACCCGGCCCTCTCCGAACTCTTCATCGTCGAGGGCGATTCCGCCGGAGGGTCCGCCAAGCAGGGACGGGACCGCAAGAACCAGGCCATCTTGCCGCTGCGGGGCAAGATTCTCAATGTGGAGAAGGCGCGTTTCGACAAGATGATCTCTTCACAGGAGATCCGCCTCCTCGTTACCGCGCTCGGAACGGGCGTCGGCAAGGAAGACCGCGATCTCTCGAAGCTGCGCTACCATACGGTGATCATCATGACCGACGCCGACGTGGACGGCTCCCACATTCGCACGCTTCTGCTCACCCTCTTTTACCGCCAGTTCCAGGAACTCATCGAACAGGGTCACGTGTTCATCGCGCAGCCGCCATTGTACAAGGTGAAGAAGGGTAAAGCCGAGCGTTATCTCAAGGACGAGAGCGGGCTGGAGGACTACCTGATCGAGTTGGGGACGGACGACACCGCGCTGCACGGTGCGGGCCAGCGTGCCGTGCTGACCGGCATCCCCCTGAAGAACGTGGTCAAGAAGGTCCTCCGGTTCGAGCGCATCCTCGATGTGGTAGAGCGCCACCAAAAGAACCGCCACGTGGTGGCCGCACTGGCAACGGATGGGCGGGTGACACCGGAGGTGTTGACCGATTCCGCGGCGGTGCGGCAGCTCGCCGCGGACATTGCCGCAGTCCTGCGCCGCAGCGCACCGGAGCTCGAACCGTTGAGCATCGAACTCGGGGACGATCACGAACACGCCTGCCAGGCGATCGTCGCCCGTACGCGCATGAACGGTAGCAGCCAGCAGACGGTCGTCGACCGGAAGTTCTGCCTGTCACCGGAGTTCGAGGAGCTGCGGCGCATGGCACTGGAGCTGCGCGCAGCAGGTCAGGCACCCTTTCTCGTCAGTAGCGGGGACAAGCAGACGGAAACGCGCACGCTGCGTGCGGCGGTGGACCATGTCCTGGCGCAGGCACGCAAGGGCCTCGACATCCAACGGTACAAAGGCCTCGGAGAAATGAATCCGGAGCAGCTCTGGGAGACGACGATGAACCCGGAGACGCGTACCTTGCTGCAGGTGAAGATCGAGGACGCCTACGAGGCGGACGACATCTTCTCGACGCTCATGGGCGACGAGGTCGAGCCGCGGCGCAAATTCATCGAAGAGAACGCCCTCAACGTGAAGAATCTCGATATTTAGTGACGGAGCGGAAAGGCAAGAGCGGAAAGCCAGAGACCGCGGGCTTTCCGCTTTATGATTTCAGCTCCGCGCCAAGCGCACACCCATGGATGCTTCTCTGAAAGCCAACAAGGTCCCGGTCAATATCGAAGACGAGGTGCGGCAGTCCTACATGGACTACGCCATGTCCGTCATCATCGGCCGCGCGCTCCCCGACGCCCGCGATGGCCTCAAGCCGGTGCATCGGCGCGTGCTGTACGCCATGTACGACCTCGGCAACGACTGGAACCGCGGCTACAAGAAATCGGCGCGCATCGTCGGCGACGTAATCGGTAAGTATCACCCCCACGGCGATGTCGCGGTGTACGATACCATTGTCCGTATGGCGCAGGATTTTTCCATGCGCCACCCGCTGGTCGATGGCCAGGGGAACTTCGGTTCGGTGGACGGCGACCCTCCGGCTGCCATGCGCTATACCGAGATCCGCATGGCCCGCATCGCAGGCGAGCTGCTGGCCGATTTGGACAAGGAGACCGTCGATTTCCTGCCGAACTATGACGACACGCTAAAAGAGCCTGCCGTCCTGCCGGCCCGCATCCCGAACCTGCTGATCAACGGCTCCGCCGGCATCGCCGTCGGCATGGCAACCAACGTTCCGCCGCACAATCTCGGCGAGGTGGTCGATGCGCTCGTGGCGCTCATCGAGAACCCCGCCCTCGACATCGAGGCGCTCATGCAGTACGTGCCGGGCCCCGACTTCCCCACCGCTGGTTTCATCCATGGCACACGCGCCATCCGCGAGGCGTACAACACCGGCAAAGGGATTCTCCAGCTACGCGCCCGTGCCGCCACCGAGACCGACAAGCGCAGCGGACGCGTGTCGATCATCGTCAAGGAGATCCCCTATCAGGTGAACAAAGCCCGCCTGATCGAACGCATCGCGGAGCTGGTGAACGACAAGAAGATCGAGGGCATCTCCGACCTGCGTGACGAGTCCGACCGCGAGGGTATGCGCATCGTCATCGAGCTGAAGAAGGACGCGATTCCCGAGATCGTGTTGAACCAGCTTTACAAGCTGACGCCGATGCAGGACTCTTTCGGCATCATCATGCTGGCGATCGTCGATGGGCGCCCGAAGCTGTTGACGCTCAAGGATGCCCTCGAGGTTTTCATCGCGCACCGCAAGGACGTTGTCGTTCGGCGCACCGTGTTCGAGCTGCGCAAGGCCGAGGAGCGATTGCACATTCTGGAAGGGCTGAAGATCGCGCTGGCCCACCTGGACGCCGTCATCGCCCTCATCCGCAAAGCGGAGAGCCCGGCTGCCGCCAAGGCGGGATTGGTCCAGCAATTCCAACTGTCGGAGATTCAGGCACAGGCGATCCTGGATATGCGGTTGCAGCGCCTGACCGGTCTCGAGCGCGAGAAGATCCTGGCTGAGCACGCGGAGACGATGAAGCAAATCGCGCGCTACAGGGACATTCTCGCCGACGAACGGGAGGTGTACAAGATCATCGTCGCGGAGCTGCGGGAGATCAAACAGCTCCACGCCGACGAGCGCCGCACGCAGATCCTCGACGAGACCACCGAGATCTCCATCGAGGATATGATCGTCGAAGAGGATATGGCGGTCACGATCTCGCACGAGGGGTACATCAAGCGCAACGCCGCCACCCTCTACCGCGCGCAGCGCCGCGGCGGCCGCGGCAAAGTCGGCGCCACCACCAAAGAGGAAGATTTCGTCGAGGATCTCTTCGTAGCCTCGACGCACGCCTCGATGTTGTTCTTCACCACGTCGGGGAAGGTGTACTGGCTGAAGGTGCACGAGATCCCGCAAGGCAGCCGCGCCGCACGCGGCAAGCCGATCGTCAATCTTCTTCATCTCGACAAGGACGAGAAGATCTCGGCGGTGTTGCCGGTGCGCGAATTCCAGGAGGGCCGCTATCTCATCTTTGCCACCAAGAGCGGGACGGTGAAGAAGACCGACCTGATGGCGTACGCCAACCCGCGCCGCAGCGGCATCATTGCCATCGGCCTGGATGCGGACGACGAGGTCATCGGCGTACGCCTCACCGACGGGCACCAGGAGGTGATCCTGTCGACGCGCCTGGGCCAGGCGATCCGCTTCAAGGAAGAAGAGGTGCGGCCCATGGGCCGCGGCGCCGGCGGCGTGCGCGGCATCGGCCTCGGGGATGGCGACAGCGTGGTGGGCATGGCCGTAGTCAGCCCGGGTGCGACCCTGCTGGCGGTCGCCGAGAGGGGCTACGGCAAGCGCACGGAAATGGACGAGTACCGCATCCAGTCGCGTGGCGGCAAAGGGATCATCACGATGCGGGTGACCGACAAGACCGGCCCGGTGGTTGGCGTGCGGATGGTGACCGACGAGGACGACATCATGCTGGTCACCGATGGCGGCAAGGTCATCCGCACCCCCGTCCGCGGCATCTCCGTGATCGGCCGCAACACGCAAGGCGTGCGCCTCATCGATCTCGCCGAAGGCGAAAAGGTCGTCGGCGTCGCCCGACTGGCGGAGAAGGAGGAGGACGAGAGCAAGGAAGGTGCGGAAGACAATTTCATCTTGCTAACCGACCCGATCGACGAAGAGTGACGGGTCCCCACGTCAGACGCTCCCCGGCCCCCCGACCCTTCAACGACCTCCACGTCCCCCCACGCCGGTCCGCTGCCGGCTCTGGTCCCCGCCGGCTGGCGCCTGGCGGGTGGGCGCCGGTGCCCCGGCCGGCCGCTCCTCGCGGCGCTCCGGCTCCGGGACGACGAAGAGGTCGCAGTCCGGATCCTGTCGGTCGGGACGCTTCTTGTTGCTCAGCACCAGGAATCGGCCACCATCCTGTAACAGCCGCACCGCGGCGTCGAGGTTCTCTCGCTGCACGCGGCCCGACAGGTACGGTGTCTTGCCCTCACGGCTGATGTTCTTCCAGAGCACGCCGAGCTTGATCTTTTCGTCTGTCATCGCTCCTCCCCATATTGCGTACGCAACCTTCATCGGATGGAGGCTAGATTACCGCTGTTTGACACCTATTGTCAACCATATTTAGAAGTGGGTGGCCGTAACGGTTGGGCGCCGCGATGGTATCGACCGTGGCGTCTGGGGCAGCCGGCGCATGGGAAGCGGAGCTGCCCCGATTGGCCGCCGTCGGTCGCGTGCATGCACACGACCCCGCCACACGCGTGTGCGGCGAAACTCCATCCCGGGTCTCCGGCCTGGGGGCCCGCCGCCCGAGGGTTCCGGTAGCGGCTGACGACGGTTTCTGCTAGCGTTTGGTGCCACGTGGCATCACTCGTCCAGAACGTGTCTCTCGCGGCGCTTCCCGTGCTGTTCGCGGTCATCCTACATGAGGTGGCGCACGGCTACGTCGCCTACCGATTGGGCGATCCGACCGCTCAACGCATGGGCCGCTTGTCGCTCAATCCGCTGCCCCACATCGACCCGGTGGGCACGGTACTGCTGCCGCTGGCACTGGTCGTCATGCGTGCACCCTTCGTATTCGGTTACGCCCGGCCGGTACCGGTCAACTACATGAACCTCCGTAACCCCAGGCGCGACATGGTTCTCGTTGCGGCAGCCGGCCCCCTCACCAACTTTCTACTGGCGACGGTGAGCGTCCTGGGTCTCATGTTACTGGCGCAGATGTTGCCGCCGCAAGGAGTACCGTGGACCTCGCTGCAGGCCGGCGTGGTGGTGCCGCTCGCGCGCATGGCCCAAAATAGCATTTACTTTAACGTCGGTCTGGCCGCCTTCAATCTCCTCCCGATCCCGCCGCTCGACGGCGGGCGTGTACTCACCGGCTTGTTGCCGCGCCCACTGGCGGTCCCGTTTGCCCGGCTCGAACGCTACGGATTCTTGATCTTGGTCGCGTTGCTCGTGACCAACTCGCTCGACGTCGTGCTCCAGCCGGTGATGGTCGTGATGGAACGGGTGCTCCACGCCCTGCTCTCATGAACACCACGTCGCCGTCGCCCTCGACCGGCATTGTCGTCAGCGGCATGCGCCCCACGGGCCGCTTGCACATCGGCCGCTGGCTCGGCGCCTTACGTAATTGGATCCGGCTGCAGCACGAGCGCCGCTGCTTCTTTTTCATTGCGGATTGGCACGTGTTGACAACGCGGCAGGAAGACGTCGGCGACATCGAACGTAACGTCCGCGACATGATGATCGACTTCCTCGCCGCGGGGCTCGATCCCGAGAAAGCGGTCATCTTCCGGCAATCGGCGATCAAAGAACATGCGGAATTGCATCTGTTGTTCTCGATGATCGTTCCCACTCCGTGGCTGATCCGCAACCCCACGGTCAAAGAACAAGCGCGTGAACTGGGTCTGGTCCAAGCCGAGGACGAGGCGGCGATGACGACGCTGAACTACGGCCTGCTCGGCTATCCGGTCCTCCAGGCCGCGGACATCCTGATGTACAAAGCGACGGGCGTTCCGGTCGGCATCGATCAGGTGCCGCACGTTGAACTGACCCGCGACATCGCGCGCCGCTTCAATCATCTTTATCGGCCCGTCTTTCCGGAACCGGACGCGTTGCTGACCGAGGCGCAGAAGGTCCCCGGTACCGACGGCCGCAAGATGGGGACGAGCTACAACAACGCCGTGTTCCTGTCGGACCCGCCCGAAGTGATCGACCAGAAGCTTAGCCGCATGATGACAGACCCGCGGCGCGTGCGGCGCACCGACCCCGGCGAACCGTTCGATTGTCCCGCGTTCAATCTCCACCGCATCTATTGCACGCCTGAGGAGATCGAGTACGTCATCAACGGCTGCCGCACGGCCGGCATCGGCTGCCTCGAATGCAAGCGGATCATGATCAAGCACGTGATCGCCGAACTCCAACCCATCGGGCAACGCCGTGCCGAACTGGAAGCGCGGCCGGAAATGGTGCATGCGGCCCTCGACCGCGGCAACGCGCAGGCGCGCGCCGCCGCTGCCGCCGCTATGGTGGAGGTGCGGCAAGCCATGGGATTGGGCAGTTGAACGCGTGTGCGATCGCGGACACCGGGCTGGGGCAGCGAGGGGATCGATGGCCGAGGACGACGCAGCAACCCAGGTGACCAACCCGGCCCTATCGGCCGACCACGCCCACATGCCGCGCCCCTATCGGGTCCGGCTGCCTGCGTTCGAAGGGCCGCTCGACCTGCTGCTGCACCTGATCAAGAAGAACGAGGTCGAGATCGTCGATATCCCGGTCGCCAACGTCACCGAGCAATACCTGGCGTATCTGGAGATGATGCGCGAGCTGAACCTCGATATCGCCGGTGAATTCCTGGTCATGGCGGCGACCCTCACGTTGATCAAATCACGCATGCTGCTCCCGCCGTCGGAGGAGGACGACGACGAGCACGAGGCCGATCCGCGTGCAGACCTGGTGCGCCAGCTCTTGGAGTATCAGCGTTACCGCGAGGCCGCGCTCGACCTGTCGGAACGGCCGCTGTTGCATCGTGACGTCTTCGTCCGCGCGCCGGCGATGGACGTCGACGGGGCGGACGGGCAAGTCGAGCTGCCACCGCTGAAGGTGACGGCCTGGGAGTTGCTCGATGCCTTTCGCGCCGTGCTCAAGCGGGCGCGCCCCGAGTCGGTGCACGAGGTCGTCACCGAACGGATTTCGTTGCGCGACCGCGTGCGCACGCTGCTGCACGCCCTCAGCGTCGCGCGTAGCCTGGACTTCGACAGCCTGTTCGACGAGGATGCCACCCGGATCGAAATCGTCGTCACCTTCTTGGCCCTGCTGGAACTGATGAAGATGGGCGCGGCCCGCGCCGCGCAGGAGCATCGCTACGGGCGGATCGCGATCGAATTGGCCGTGGCGGATGTCGCCGGCGTTTCGCTCGAATCGGTGGACGAGTACGACCACGGCGCGGCGGTGGAGGGAGTGGAAGATGGACGAAGCGGACGCGACTGAGACGGCCGCGCCGACCGAGGCCGACGCCGAGGAGCGCACCGCGGCGCCGGGTGCTGCCGCGGCGGGTGTGCCAGCGAATACCGGCGTGGACAGCGAGCCCGGAGACGAAGCGGAGACGGCGCCGGCGGCCGAGCCGAGTGCGACCGAACGGCTGAAGCGGATCATCGAGAGCGTGCTATTCGCCGCCGCCGCGCCAGTGAATGTGCGGCGCCTGGTGGAAATCCTGGGCGGCCCCAGCGGCAAGGAGGTGCAGGCTGCCGTGAAGGAGCTGATGCAGGAGTATGCGCCGGGTCAGCGCGGTATTCAGCTGCGCGAGGTGGCCGGCGGTTACCAGTTCCGCACCGCACGCGAGAACGCGGAGTGGGTACGGGCAGTCTTCCGCGAAAAACCGGCGCGTCTCGGGCGTGCCGCGCTGGAAACGCTTGCCATCGTCGCGTATAAGCAACCCGTCACCCGCACCGAAATCGAGGCGGTGCGCGGCGTGGATGTCGACGGCGTCCTGAGCACCCTGTTGGCGCGGCGCCTGATCAAGATCACCGGCCGCAAGGATGCGGTGGGGCGACCATTGTTGTACGGGACGACCGCGGAGTTCCTGGAAGCCTTCGGCTTCCGCGATTTGCACGAGCTACCATCGCTCAAGGAGCTGGGCCCGGCCCCAGATGCAGATGATGAGGCAGTCAGCGCAGACACCGGGCAGGGGGAAACGCCCGCCGCGGGCGGTGCGGTTGCGGCCGCGGCCGACCGCACCGCGGACGACGGCACCGCCGCAAGCGGAACGCCTGCAGAAGATTCTCAGCCGGGCGGGGATCACATCGCGGCGGAAAGCGGAGGCGTTGATCCGGGCGGGCCACGTGCGCTTGAACGGCCGGGTGGTGACGGAGCTGGGGACGAAGGCACATCCGCGGACCGACCGCATCGAGATTGACGGCCAGCCGCTGCGCGTTCCCGACCAACCGCTCTACATCCTGTTGCACAAGCCCGTGGGCGTCGTGACCACGCTCTCCGACCCGCAGGAGCGGCCAACGGTACGCCAGCTTCTGCCCGGGGTGCGCGTCCGCGTCTTTCCCGTGGGGCGGCTCGACTTCCACTCGTCCGGCCTGCTGTTGCTGACCAACGATGGCGCACTGGCTTTGCGGCTGACGCATCCGCGCTACGGGGTGCGCAAGACCTATCGCGTCAAGGTGAAGGGGCTCCCGACGCCGGAGGCGTTGGCGACCTTGGGCGCCGGGGTGCGGCTCGAAGAAGGGGTCACCGCGCCGACCGCGGTCCGCATCGTGCGTAGCAGTGAGGGCAAGGCGTGGTTGGAAATCACGCTCCGCGAAGGGCGCCGGCGCGAGGTGCGTCGCATGTGCGAGCAGGTGGGGTACCCGGTCGAAAAGCTCGCGCGCACCCGCCTCGGCCCGCTCGCTCTCGGCAAACTCCCCCCGGGCCACCACCGCATGCTGACCCAACGCGAGGTCCGCCAGTTGCGTTATGCGGCAGGGCTCCCGTGACCCCTCGCCCCCGCGGGGGCGAGGGGTCACGGGCAGCACACCCCTGAGTCCTCGCCTTGCGTGCGGCGGGCGCGGAGTGCTATCGGCGCGATGACAGCGGAGGAGCCGCACATGCAAATCAAGCGCATTCTTGTGCCGATCGATTTTTCCGACGACTCCCGCAACGCCCTGGCCTACGCATGTGGCCTGGCAACACAATTCGGAGCCGAACTCTTCCTCCTCCACGTAATCGAACCCATTCACTTCATCACCGCATCGGATGTGTATGCGCAGCAGCGCCGCTTGAGCACGGCGCAGCTCGACGGTATCGCCGCCGAATTGCGCGCGCAGGGGCAGCCGTTCCGTACCATGGTACGTGCAGGTTTCCCCGCGAAGGTCATCGGCGACACGGCCACACGTGCGCGTGCCAACCTCATCGTCATGGGGACACACGGGCGCACCGGCCTGGCGCACGCGCTGATCGGGAGCATCGCCGAGAAAGTCGTGCGCACGGCGCACTGCCCGGTGCTTACCGTGCGGCGGCCCGCCATTTCGGCGCGGCGCGCCGCCCGCCACCGTGCCCGGTGAGGTTGCCACTCCGCACCGGCCGGAGTATGCCATGCCCAAAGGAGGGCCGCCCATGGCGAAGAAGAAGACGACGACAGCGAACAAGGCACCGGCGAATCCCGTTCTTTCCCACCTGCAGACGAACCTCAAGGAGCTCCAGGGGGATGCACACGCCGTGCTGAGCCGCGTACGCAAAGAAGCTGTGCGCTTGTCACACGAGCAGAAGCGGGCATTGGACCGCGTGGTCAAGGACGCCAAACAGCTCCGTATCGATCTCGAGAAACTGGTGAAACAGACGACGACGGACCTCGAAGCACGCGCCAAACGCTTCCTCTCGAGCATGGAGAAGGATGTGCGAAACATGTGGCGATCGAAGTGAGGGAACAGCTCGCGGACCGATTGCCGGACGAGCGCCGTGGGTTTGCCGGCCCGGCATGTCTCCCGAAGTCTCTTTCCCCTCTTCTCCTTGCGTAGGTTCCGTGCTAGCGTTTTTGTATTCCAACAGACGCGGCCTGCTCACCTTGCCCCCGCAATGGTAGGTCGCTCACTCTGGAACACCTCCGAGTCCTGACCCCCTCTGGGCTCGGAGTGTATCCACGGCGTGTATCGCGCATGCACGCGGGGAAATCGCGTCCGCGCGCTGCGCGGACCATTCGCGCGTGAGGCTTCCCCGTCGCCTGCGATCATGGCCGTGGCGGGGAAAGCGACAGCGCACCCCGGCGCACTCGAGCGCCGTTCGCGCCGCTAACGTACGCGGATTCGGCGCGGCCGTCCCGAAGGAAGAGGCACGGGTTCCTGTAAAGGATTGCAGCCGCCCACTGCACGGAGTTGCAGACAGGGTGCGGGCACACATCTGGTCCAAAACGCACGCCCAGCATGTGTTCGCTTTCGATGACAGGCCGCGGACTGCGGCGGACACCCCGACCCGGGAACGCTTGAGCACGGTACCGGCGGCCATGGCACGCAACTTGTAGCCAACTACCCTCCGATTGCGTTGCCTATTCGAGACCGACAGCCGCGCGAGCGTACTGCATGCGGAGCTGCCGCTTTGCGTTAGAAACCGATGGTCCGCGAGAGGAGACCCATGATCGACACTACGGACGACGTCGCCCCTTTGATTGCACCGGACATCCTGTTGCCCGCGCAGTTGCCAGCGGCGGGCGCCCGTGTGCCGCGCCTGATGGCCGAATACCAGCTGGTGGTGGCCGTGCTTGAGGACGCGGTGCAGTGCTTCCAGAAGTATGTGCGGCCGAAGTCGCGGCGCCAACGCCGACTGTTCCGCGAAGCCGAGGCCTGGATCATGTGTGCGCAGCGCCGGCCGAACCGCAGAACGATGGACGACCTACAGGGATTCTCGTTCGAGTTCATCTGCGACACGCTGGGCCTTGACGCCAACGATATCCGGATGCGACTGCGCCGGTGGCAGGACGGCCAGCGGGACTGCCCGCATGATCGCGTCAATCAGGCGGCGTAGGCGGGGCGAATTTTTCCAACACAATCTCGTCGAACCCCAGCAAGTAAAATCGCAGACAGCGCCCGATCGAGGGCGCCAGCAGGGGGGAGAAGGAAGCGGATCGTGAATCCCATAGTGTTAGTGGCCGACGAAGACGTGAACTTTCAAATCATTGCCGACACCCTGCTTACCCTGCGCGACTTTCGAGTCCGACGCGCCGGTGACGCGGCTGCCGCGGAAAGGATTCTCCGCAATGAACCGGTGGCCGTCTTGGTTGTCGACCTGGGCCTTCCCGGTATGGACCGGTTTGACCTCCTGCATAAGCTCAGCGACCGACGCGGATCCCTTCCGTTGCCGCACCGGCCCCGCATTCTCGTTCTCACGACGCGGGCGGAGATCGAGGTCGAGCGCTTTGCCCTGCGGCTCGGCGGACATGCGGTGCTGCACAAACCCCTCGCGCCGGGTCAGTTCATTCACACCGTCGAACAGCTGATCGGCCGGGCGACGCCGCAAGCGGCGTAACACCCGCGGCGCACCGGCGCCGATTCGTATCGCTGCGCGCCAGCGCTTTCGCGCTTGCCTCCGGTGCCCGTCTACGTATATTTACGGAGGAGCACTCGTAAGGAGGTGGACTTTGTCGCGTCATAATTCCCCCGCGGCCGCCGGGCAGCAATCCTCGCGCTCCGGATTGCGGATCGTCGACCTGAAACAGCGTCCGGTCAGCGCCACACGATTGATGAACGTGAAGATTCCAGCAACGCTCGGCGACGCGATCGACCGGCTCGCCGACGAATTCGGTACATCGAAGACCGAGGTGGTGGTCGCACTCTTGAATACGGGCCTCGACCTTGCGGCCGAGAAGGTCAAGGGGCTGCGTTCCCTGAAGACCAAAGGTTCGGACTGACCTCGTCCGTTCGCCGCGGCCACTGGCGTCCTGACGGTGGCCGCGGGCTGCGGACAGGGAAGGGAGTGCACATGATCGACGGCGTCGCGCGGTTGTTCGGGCCGATCCGGCAGATCGCCTACATCGTGGACGATGTGGACGCGAGCATGCAGGCGTGGCACCGCCAGATGGGCGTCACCCCGTTTGTCGTCATCCGGCACTGCAATCCGTTCGCCGAAATGACGTATCGCGGCAAGCCCTGTGCCGGCGTCGAAATGAGCATTGCGCTCTCCATGATCGGCCCGGTGCAACTCGAGTTCATCCAGCAGCATTGCGACACGCCATCGATCTACCGCGAAGCGCTCGCCCGCAATCATCGGGGATTGCATCACTACTCCTTCTACAGCCGCGAGTTCGACGCCCTCTACCGGCACGCGCTGGAGAACGGGATGGAGGCAGTCGTCACCTCCGGCCCGCCGGGGATGCTCGGCATGGCGTACGTGGAATCCACCACGATCCCCGGGTTGATTTGCGAACTGGTGCGCTCCAACGACATGACCGAGGGCATGTTCGATCGTCTCGCGGCACATTGCGCCTCCTGGGACGGCGCGCACTGGTTACTGGAGCAGGACCTCACGTTCCTTTTCCAGACACGCTGAACGCGGCCGCGGCGATTTTCAATAACGTTTTCTAGAAAATGCTTGACTAAAACTGAGCGGCCGTGCTAGCTGCGGCGGCGATGGCCCTCCCTTCAACCCATTCCGCGCCCGCGAACCTGCGCCGTGGACGCGGGCGTCCGCGGCGGATCGACCGGAAGAAAATCGTCGATGCCGCCTCTAAGATGAGTGCGGACGAACTGTCGATGCCCGACCTGGCGAAGCGCATGAGCGTGAGTGTGGCGGCGCTCTATCGCTACGTTGGCGGCCGCGATCAGGTGCTCGACCTGCTGGGCCGGCACGCCATGGCGACGCTGGAACTGCCGGCACAGGACCACACCCACTGGGCGGAATGGATGCTAGGCTATGCTCGCGCGCTGCGCGCCGCCTTGCGCCGGTTTCCGGGCCGGATTTCACACGTCCATCCCGGGGCGCCAGACACGCCCACCTCGCTCGATCACGTGGAGACAGTCCTCACTGTGCTCACCCGTGCCGGTTTTTCGGACGGAGAAGCGATGGCGGCCTTTTTTTCGGTGATCGACATGGTGTTCGGTTTCGTCCACCGCGAGCTCGAAACCGCGGCGGAGATGCGGGCGGGGCGCGACTATCACCGGCTGTTTTACCGGGCGCTCGCCGAGCGGCGGCCGGACGAGTTGCCGGTGCTGCGCCGGCTGTCGTTTGGCGAATTGGCGCCCGATGAGCAGTTTGCCGACACGCTGGGTACCGTCCTTGCCGGCGTCGCGGTCCGGCGTGGTGAACGCGTGCCTGCCTGTTGCCGGCGTCCCGAACCTAAACCGCGTAAAGAGCGGAAGCCGTCATGACAGCAGAGCACCCGAATGGAATCGGCCGGCGCGCCTTCCTCAAGGGCACCGGCGGTGCGGCCCTACTGTTATCCCTCAGGCGCCTGGGTTTCGGAGTGTCGAGCGCACAGGCAGCGGCCGACACTGTCGAATACCGCGGCTGGGAGGATGTCTATCGTCAACGCTGGACGTGGGACCGCGTCGTCAAAGGCACGCACTACGTCAACTGCGCCTACCAGCGCGGCTGCGCGTGGAACGTCTTCGTCAAGGACGAGATGGTCTGGCGCGAGGAGCAAGTCGCGAGTTACCCGCGCACCAACGCCAGTGTGCCGGATTTCAACCCCCGCGGCTGCCAGAAGGGAGCGTGTTACAGCGCGCGCATGTACGACGTCACCCGTCTGCGCTATCCGCTCAAGCGCGCCGGCGCACGCGGCGCATCGAAGTGGGAACGCATCGGTTGGGATCAGGCGCTACGCGAGGTCGCTGACAAGACGCTCGACGTCCTCGTCGAGACGGGCCCCGGAGCCGTGGTGTGGGATGTGGGCAGCGCGGTCACCAACGGCGGCCACGGTCTGGGCGTTACCCGGACGGTCAATGTGCTCGATACCCCGATGCTGGAGATCAACACCGAGATCGGCGATCACTATCCCGGCGCGACGGTGACCACCGGTAAGATCTGCTTCACCGGCTCCTTCGACGATCTCTTCTACTCCGAGCTGATCCTGATCTGGGGCGGCAACCCCGTCTACACCCACATCCCCAACGCGCACTTCATCAACGAGGCCCGCTACAAGGGCGCGCGCGTCGTTGCCATCGCGCCGGACCTCAACGCGTCGGCCATCCACTGCGACGAGTGGGTTCCCGTCAACATTGGGACCGACGCCGCACTGGGGTTGTCGTTGGCGCAGGTCATGGTCGAGGAAGGCCTGTTCGATCGGCGGTTCGTGCGCGAGCAAACCGACCTGCCGTTCCTCGTGCGGCAAGACACGAAACTCTTTCTGCGCCAGCGCGACCTGAAATCCGGCGGCAAAGACGACGTGTTCTATGTATTCGACCAGGCGACCCGGAAAGTGGCGGAGGCGCCGCGATCCGGACTGGATCTGGGAGCGATCGATCCCGCGCTCGAAGGCGAATATCGGGTCAAGACCGTCAACGGCGAGGTGACGGTGACGCCGGTGTTCGTGCTGCTCCGTGAACGCCTGCGCGCCTACACGCCCGAACGAGCCGGGCAGATCACCGGCACGCGGCCGAGCCAGATTCGCGCCCTGGCCCGGGCGCTGGCGAAGGCCAAAGCCGCCGCCGCCATCACGCAGACGAACTTCTCCAAGTTCTATCACGGGATGGAGATGGAGCGCGGACAGATCCTCGCCTTCGCCCTGGCGGGTCAGATCGGCAAGAAGGGCGCCGGCATCGCCGCCTTCCCCTACCTGTCCATCGACGGCCAGGAGCAATTGGCGGTGGCCAGCGGCGCGATGTCGCCGCGGCTGAGCGTCATGGCGCTCGCCGCCGGTGCGGCTCCCAAGGCGCTCAGCCTGAAGATGGACGGCTACTCCATGGAGATGATCCTCGGCGCCATGGCCCGCGACGAGTACAAGCACGGCCGCTACCTCGCGTCGCCGCTGTGGCTCTACCGCAACGGCGAGTTGGACGACATCTACGGTAGCGCGCAGCGCTGGGATCCGTACCTGAAGCGCTCCTTCCAGGCGTACTACGAGGAGGCGGTCAAGCAGGGCTGGCAAAACGTGCCGACCACCCCGCCGCGGATTGTTTTTGAGGCCGGCGGCAACCTGCTCCGCCGCGTGCGCGGCTACAATCGGCTCGCCGAACGGCTGGTGCCGAAACTCGACTTGCTGGTGACCGTGGACTGGCGCATGAGCAACACCGCCCGCTACAGCGATTACGTCTTTCCGGCCGCCGGGTGGTACGAGAAGGACGATATCACCTGGGGCTCGCCGATTACCCCGTTCTCGCACGTCACCACACAGGCGGTGAAGCCGTTGGCCGAATCGCGCACCGACTGGGAGTTTCACTGCTTGTTCCTCAAGGCCCTGCAGCAACGGGCGATCGAACGCGGGATCACCGCGTACACCGATCGCGCCGGTACGAAACGCCGCCTCGACCGTGTGTACGACGAATTCACCTTCGGCGGGCAATTGCGCGAGGACAATACCCCGGAAGTGCTCGATCAGATCCTGAAGTTGACCAGCAACCTCGGCGGTGTGGGATGGGCCGAACTCAAGGAAAAGGGCTACAGCCGCTATACCGGCGTCGGCACCAATCCTTCACAGATCGGTCATGGTACGGATATCGTGCCTGGCGAGACCATCACGGCGAACACGTGGCAGGTGCAGAAAAAGCAGCCGTGGCCGACCTTGACGCGGCGGATCCAGTTCTACATCGATCACCCGTTCTTCCTCGAACTGGGCGAGGCACTGCCGGTGCACAAGGACAACCCCAAGATCGGCGGCGACTATCCCCTGGAAATGACCGGCGGACACACGCGATGGTCGATCCACGCCTCCTGGCGCGACGACCGGCGCATGCTCCGGCTGCAGCGCGGCGAGCCGCTGATCGTTATCGGCAGGAAGGATGCGCAGGCGCGCGGCATCCAGGACGGCGATCCGGTGCGGGTCTACAACGACATCGGCTCCTTTCGCTGTCAGGCCATGGTGTCGCCCAACCTGCGCCCGTCACAGGTCGTCGTCTACCACGCGTGGGAACCGTATCAGTTCGCCGACAACAAGTCGCACCAGTCCTTGATCCCCAGCCCGATGAATCCGATCCACCTGGCGGGAGGCTATTATCAACTGCAACCGTCGCTGCTGATGGGCACCCCCTCGTCGCCGGATCGCGGCACGCGGGTGGAGGTCGAACGCGCGGCGCGGAGTTGACCGCCTATGCGCGCCAACGCGAACGTGACCCGAGAACCCGGCACGCGCCGGCACATGCCGGCCTGCGTCACGATCGCCCGAGCGAGAATGAGCCGTCGGGTGAGGGTCCGATGCCGTCACTCGTCACCCGCGACGAATCTGATCGATCCTTCCGTCTGCGCCTCGTGGTTCCGCAGGTTGGAATCCCGCCACCGATCGAATTCCGCGACGTTCAAGCCATCGGGTACGTGCGTCCACGACGGCTGGTGCAAGTAGCTCCACACGTATTCGCGCAAGTAACCCGCTTCGGCCACGTTCGCGAGGTCGTTGAAGTACCGCACGTCCAACGCCGGATCGCCCTGTTGCAACGCCCGATACGTCTTGACAGTGGCCACACGCGCGTGGACTTCTTCTTCAAAGGAGGGAACCACGACGGTCTCCGTCTCCCCACAGTTCCTGTCCAGCTCATGCCACCTGGCTCGTTTCATCAGATAGACCAGCCAGAGGCCACGTTCGCCCGGTGGTCGTGACGTGTTCCAGTCGATAACGAGCGTACACGACCGTTGATGCGGCGCCCGTGCGGCGCAACCGCACGCCACGATCGCCACCAGCAACGTGCAGAGCGCTGGACGCAGGACATGGCTCATAGGGTCCGACATGAACGACCTGCTCCAGCTTGCCGGCGGAGGTCCGTTCGATACAGGGGGTAGCGTTGATTCCTTCGGCGGTACCAGCGATTAATAGGGCGAGCCATCGTGGTGCACAAACTTCCACTTCCCGTCGACCATCAGCGCCTTGAGGTCATCGTCCGGGTAGCTGCCTTCATCGCCCGGCGTTCGGTCTCCCACTTCGAGATAGACAACCTCTTCCTCGGTCTCGTTGATCAACCGGTGGCCATTGCCAGTGCCCGCCTTGAACCCAGCGCACATGCCCGGTGCGAGCGTCGTTCGACCTTGGTCAGTGTGAAGCGTCGGGTGCCCCTGCAAGATGTAGACGAATTCGTCTTGCTTCGTGTGGGCATGACGCAGTGCCGACACCGCACGCGGAGCGAGTCGCGTCAGATTTACCCCGAAGTTGGTGAGACCAAACAGGTCGCCCAACGGCTGCTTTCGCCGGCCAACCATTTGCGACGCAAAGGGTTCGGGATAGAGCGACACCTTCGTTCGCGGCGGTGCTTCATCCGCGATGATAGCTACTGGGTATGTTGGACTTGCCATTCCAATTTCCTTGGAGACGCCCCCGAGGGTGAACGCCTGCGCTCAGGGAGCGCCTCGAGCGCAAAGCTCAGCGTCTTCACTCGTAATGGGCGCATGCCGTCACTACCAAGCCTTCGCTGTTGAAGAAGAAAACCTCGGCGGCCATCCCCCGCACGCCGCGGTAATAGATGGTGACGCTATCAACACCCGTCAGGGTCTGCACATGCTCAAACCTCAGGTTCGGCATTTTCTGAAGTGCTACCGCCCAGTAGGCGGCAACGGCTTTCTTTCCCTTCAGAATACCGGACGGCTCACCCGCGATCTGCGCAATGTACGGGGACGACATCTCGAAATCGTCCGCATAGTGCGACAGGACCTGCTGCAGATTATGGCTATTCCATGCCGCGATCCAATGTGTGGCGAAGTCCTTCGCGAATTCCGGTGCGATCATATGACCCCTCACGTCGCGGTGGCGAGCCGCGCGCTCCCTTCGCGTCGGTCGTGACCGCTGCGTTCGACCTGCGGCAACGGGCCGCAACCGTCCTTCCCCAACCATCCCCACCTTGAGCGTGCGACCCGCCTCATAAGCACGCTTCTATGATCTTCACGGGAGATTCAGTGGGAATGATCCGATTCAGTTTCAAGCCTGCTTGCTGCAACAACAAACTGAATTCGTTCGCTGTTCTTTCCCTGCCACCCAGCAACACCTGCATGTGTAGATCGTAAAACGCCCCCATCAAGTCCGTTGGCGCCGCGATGACCATCTCGATGATAAGCAGGCGCGAAGGTGCTTGCATGACCTTCCGGCACGCGCCGAGGATGACCTGGCATTTCTCATCGTTCCAGTCATGAAGGACGCTCTTGAGTAGCAGTACGTCCGTGGCGGGCACACGGTCAAAGAAATTTCCGGCCTGAATTTCCACGCGCTCAGACATATCGCCAAGCACATGATCTTTGACGACGCTCTCCTGATCGTAAAGGATTCCGCGCAGGTGGCGGTTCGCGGCCAGGATGCTCTTGAGCAGAATTCCCTGCCCGCCGCCGACGTCGCACACCGTCGTGAAAGGGCTAAAGTCGTAAGCCGTGACGATGGCGCGGGCAGCCGTGGTCGTCGAGATGGTCATCCAGTGGTTGTAGGGCGCTCCGTATTCGGGGTGTTGATCAAGGTACTCGAAGAAGCCATTGCCCATCGCCGGCGTGAAAGCATTGTCGCCGGTGACCAGCGCATGGGTGAAGTTTTGCCAGGCGCGCTGCCAGGGCTCACTGCCAACCACCAACAAGCCCATGTAGAGACTGCCGGGCACGTCCTTGAGTAGGAGCCGACCCATCTCGGTCAGGGCGTACTGGTCTCCGTCCTGCGTCATGATCTCGATCACCACGGCGAAGCGCAGGGCCCGGTAGAGCACGCCGGCGTTCGAACCGCAGGTTTGTGCCAGCTCCGGCAGACGCCTGGGCCGATCGCGCAGTTGCTCGATCACTCCGATCTTGACCAGGGCATGGAGTACGGCGGTGTTGGAAAATCCCAAACAGAGCTGCCAAAGGCGAAACTGCGGGGAGAATTGCGCCGGTCGCATGCATCGATCCCTTTCTGAATCACGTGAGTCTTCACACCCCAACAGTTGTCTGGCGGACGCTGATGCGCTCCACGCGAATCGAAGGCCGCATCGTAGAGACACGATCTTCCCACATTCCACTTTTTCCTGCCGCCCACGACGATGCTCTGCGGGAGGCCTGCGCACTGGTCAGCAATGAGTACGTGCATCCGGCACGCAGGCGAAATGGCTCTCCGTGCATCGGGTCAGGTGGTTATGCGGGATCGCGGTGGACGGTTGCAGGCGAGAACGCGGGCAGGCAAATGGCCAGGTATTCCGCGCCGGCATCCGCTGGAGTGCTGTAGCGCACCCAATCGCCGGCGGGGGCATGCACGGCTTGACCAGCACGGACGTCCACCGTGCCATCGTGGCTCTCGACGCGTAGCACACCGTGAAGGACCACCGAGAATTCGTCGAAGTCGGGAGTCTGTCCGGGCTCGGTCCATCCAGCCGGACTGAGCATGCGGGCGATGCTGATGGACGCCTGCCCGGTGCGCATGCGCCCGACGAACTCCTCGATCGTCTTCGGCTTGTTGCCGGCGGCGGGGATCATGAGCGGAGACTCTATCAGGCGAATCATTGTGGAAGCGTATGCGAATCAGCAGCCAGCGTCGAGCGCATGCCGATGGCGGAACGCGGCCGGAAGAGCACGCGATGTCGGGGTCGATGCCGACCTTCCGTCAACGTCGCGCGGCTACGAGTTGCAATCGGTACTCGGCGGGTCACAGTCGCGAACCTGCGTCGTCCGCGGGCTGGACCATTCGTCTTCACAAAGTCTGCGTAGCCGATTCGATGGTAACGGCCAGGGTGGCGCGCAGCCAGCCGAACGTCGCTTTCATGAGATCGTACTCGGGACCGGACGTATGAAAACTCGCCTTTCCTTTGATCAGGAATCCGGCTCCTGGCCCACGCAAGCCCTGAACCATTCTGCTGCCCAGCGTAATGAGCACATTGGGGTCATGGGCAATGTTCGCCTCCGTGCGATGCATGCCACCCGCGGGAATGAGCACTCGTCCGTCTGCCGAGATCTTGAGGTAGCTATTCCAGGTGTTCACCAGATGCGGCCCATCCGTTCCCAATGTCGCAATGGCAACCACACCTTCGTGTTTCAGAATTTCCAGCAGTTTTTCCGCGATCATCGCGACCACCTCCGGTTGCTTGTCATCCTATTCTGGCTAGCGAGCTTGTAGAAAACTTCGGTGGCGGTTGGCAAACGGTCCCGCGTGTAATCGCGACCGCGCGGTCGTGTCTCACCGGTCGGGTCGGTTGGCGTGGCATCGTCTGAACCAGAGACATGGCCGCAACGCATGCTCCAACGCTGACTCCTGGTGAGTCCACCGGCCCGTTTCCACCTCCCTGGTACGGCTCCGCCGTTGCCTCGGAGGCTATCTCCGCCACGGCAGGTCGATGACCGTGCCGTCGGGAAGCCGTACCGTACAGTCGATCGGTATGGCGCTCACGAACTCGCTTTCGGTTTCGGCGAATATCTGGTGTACCTGACACGCAGGTAGAATCAACGTGTCGCCGGCCCGATAGCGGACCTCGCCGCCGCCAACCGTCGCACGGCCGCTGCCCGTCAAGAACAGCACCACTTCCTCGGTGTCGTGGCTGTGCGGCGGAGTTGCGGCGTTGGCCTCCATGTGGCCGCGCCACATCTCGATCTGTTGCGCGCCGTTCGCGGTGGTGGCCACACCGGCAATGTGATTGCCCTGCATACTATGGACCTGATTCTGCTCCTTGCGAAACACGGACATGATTCAACCTCCCAATTCAATTGTCGTCCTTCGCTGCGCTCGCATCTGCGCTCACGCGAGAGATCTTCCGTAACTCCAGCGCCGTCGGCCACTCCGTATTGTCCACGCAGATTGCATACCTCTGGGTGCGCTTGGCCATTCCCGCTCCTAAGCCAGATGGCGCTTTCCCTTGAGTTCTCTCCTGCGGATGCCGTGCGCATCGTACGAATGCAATTCTGCACGCCGAATGCGGCCGCTGGCAAGCCATAAGGACACGACGGCCGCTATGGGCCGGTTCCGTTCCCTAAGGAGCACGATTTCTTCATCTATCCTGCCAGCATATGCGGCGCGCGATCGAGACGCGTCCGGCCTTGGCGACGTTGCCCGTAGCGGGCTTCTCCCCGCGTTGCAGGTTTCGCTGATGACAAGCAGCGCGACGTTCCGCTACGCAATCGAGTCGTGCGTGTCAGGAGAGTATGGAACCGCGGGCCCTGGCGTTGACCGAGGCGGCGCCACCTGTAACGCCCGTGGGGCCGCTCCGCCCCCACCAGCGCCAGTGCCTGGAACGCTTGCACCAGCGCTACCGCGAGAGGAGACGGCGCCTGTTGGTGCTGGCCCACCGCGAAGAGTTGCTGGAGCAGGCGCGCGCAAGATTTCATGACGCCGACCCGACCCTCGCCGCCCACAAGGAGCGTGCCGCGGCGCTTCGGAAGGCGGTTCGCCGCCGGCTGAAATCCTACGGTCGCTGACCGGGGCTCTTCGGCTGGTAGATGAGGTGGTACACCACCGGCACGACGACGGCCTAGTATTCCGCACCGGCGGCTTCCGGCGTGCTGTTGCGTACCCAATCGCCGGTGGGGGCATGCACGGCTTGGCCCGCACGGACATCCACCGTGCCAGCATGGCTCTCCACGCGAAGCATGCCCCGAATGACCACCGAGAATTCGTCGAAGTCGGGAGTCTGTCCGAGCTCCGTCCACCCAGCCGGACTGCGCATATGGGCGATACCGATGGACGACTGCTCGCTGCGGACACGCCCGAAGAACTCCTTGATCGTCTTCGGCGTGTTGCCGGCGGCTGCGACGACGACCGCGGACTCCATCAGGCGAACCATTGTGAGAGCGTACGCCAATCGGCGCCCATCGTCGGGTCCCCGCATCGCCGGAGGAGGGGTTTCCCGAGAAGGATCGGGCGGACCTGGAGGGCCTTTCGGTTGTTAACTGGCGCTATCCGGAGACTCGCAAGATCGGTCGGGATCCCCGTGGCGGCACCAACCGCTCGGCGGTCAGATTCGGAGCGCCCGCAGCACATCTTCCGCCTCCGCGATGGTGTCTCGGACGATGGCGGCCGCCGGCCTGATGTCGTTCACGAGGCTGCACGACTCGCCGGCGTAGAGCACGGTGTACTCCAAGTCGCCCTCGAAGCCGATCATCGGATTGCCGGCAGAGTACCGGGGAACGTCCACCATGGTGTCCCCGATCGGCATCCGTCCAACGATTGTGCCTTCCCCAGGGCGTCGGCCCGAGGGAGGACGTCCGGCGGCCTCCCACTCCGAGACCGCCTTGTTGCGCAGCACGCGGTGGGCGGCGTCGGGCCAGCCGTTGTCGAAGAGGGTCAAGTGCACCGTGTCCTCGGCGCATGCTCGAGCCACGCGCTGCTTGTACTCGAACGCTGCACGCGATTCCTCACTGGCCAAAAAGCGTGTCCCCATCAGCACGGCCTCCGCGCCGAGGCCGAGGGCCGCGACCAGCCCGCGCCCGGTGGCGATGCCGCCCGCCGCGACGACGGGCAGCGGCGCCACTGCTTGAACCACCGCCGGCACCAACGTCGCGAGCGAGGTGGCGCCGCGCACGTGTCCGCCGGCTTCGAATCCTTGTGCGACGATCGCATCGACGCCGGCTGCCGCGGCCGTCTTCGCCTCCGCGACCGACCCGACCTGGGCGAACACGCGGATGCCCGCTCGCTTCGCCTGCGCAACGTGCGGCGCAACGTCCCCCCAGAAGAGGAGGATCGCGGACACGCCCTCCGCGACGCAGACCTCCAGCTCGCCGCCCGCGAGGAACGGCAGCAGCAGGCCCGCCCCGAAGGGCTTGGACGTCCGCTTGCGCGTGTCGCGGACCTGCTGGCGGACGGCGGCCGCGGGGAGCCCGCCTATGCCGAGGAGCCCGAGGCCCCCGGCGTTGGAGACGGCCGCGACGAGTTCGGGCCCGGCAGTCCCGCCACCGAGCGGAGCGGAGAGGATCGGGTGTTCGATCATGAGATCCCTACAGAGACGCGTTTTGACCACGTTGCCTCCTCCAAACGAGCTCGCGCCGGCTAACGGCCTGCGCACGGGCCGCCACCCTTACGCGCGAAGCCAACTCCGGCAGGGTAACCGGTCGGGGGGAGGAAGGCCAGCGGAAACCGGCGGGCCGATGGACAAGAACCGCAATGGACAAGAACCGTATCGGAAGGCCGACGTGATGCGGCGAGCTGGCACAACGCAGCAAACTCGACGGTTCAGTCACGGAGGACGCGCCGATTCTCCATGACCTCCTCCCGCGTCAACACGATCGGCAAATGCGTGCCGCGCATGTCCTGCGCCAGGTCGCTGCGCCATCCACAGTCCTGGGTACGCACCGCGCGGAGAGAGGCAAACGTATTGTCACATCGGGGCGGATTGAGGTTGGCCGTGTCGGATTCGTCCTCGCGGCGCGGAAGCGCGTGATGACAAGCAGCGCGACTTTCGGCTATGCAACCCATCGGTGCGGATGAGAGGAGCATGGAGCCGCAAGCCCTGACCTCGACCGAAGCAGCGCAGCCGACGCCGGTGAAGGCACTCCGCCCCTATCAGCGTCACTGCCTGGAACGCTTGCGTCAGCGCTACCGCGACGGGAAGCGGCGTCTACTGGTCTCCTTGCCCACCGGGACGGGCAAGACCGTCATCTTCGCGCAATTCCCCCGGTACTTCCGCATGAAGAAACGCCTGCTGGTGCTGGCCCACCGCGAAGAGTTGCTGGAGCAGGCGCGCGCAAAATTTCATGATGCCGACCCGACCCTCGCCGTCGACATTGAGCAGGCGGGTAGGCGCGCTTCCAGCGACTGTAAAGTCGTCATCGCTTCCGTGCCGACCGTCGGCCGCGCCGGCAGCAAGCGTCTCGCGGCACTCAATCCGGACGACTTCTACCTCATCGTCGTCGACGAGGCGCACCACGCCGTCGCCAAGAGCTACCGCACCATATTCGACCATTTTCAGCTCTTCGCCCCCGGCACGCCCCGGATGCTCGTGGGCTTCACTGCCACGTCGCGCCGCGGCGATCGGCAGGGCCTGGGCGAGGTCTTCGAGGAGCTCGCCTACACGCGTAGCCTCGAGGAGATGATTCGCGCACGCTTCCTCTGCCCGGTCTCCGGATGGCGCGTGACCTCCGGCGTCAGCCTCGATAGCGTCCAGGTCAGGGCCGGCGACTTCGTCGAGTCGCAGCTCGCCGAGGTCGTCGACGTGGCCGAGCGTAATGCGCTCCTGCTGCGCGCCTATCAGGACCTCGCGGCGCACCGCCGCTGCATCGTCTTTTGCGTCAACGTCGCGCATGCGCGGGACGTCGCCGCAGTGTTTCAGGACGCCGGTATCCGCGCCGCCGCCGTGTGGGGCGCGATGCCGAAAGAGGACCGCCGCACCACGTTAGCCCGGCTCTCCAGCGGCGCGCTCGAGGTGGTCACCAACTGCAACGTGCTCACCGAAGGGTTCGACGAGCCCCGCATCGACTGCATCCTGATGGGCCGACCCACGCGCTCCCGCCTGCTCTATGCGCAAATGGTCGGCCGCGGCACTCGCCTGCATCCGGAGAAGTCGGATCTGCTGGTGATCGATGTGGCCGACAACAGCCGCAAACACACCCTCGCCGGGCTCCATGCCCTGTTTGACCTGAATCCGGCGCTCGACCTGCAGGGCGGTGACGCGCTGGCGATCGCAGACCGCCTGCGGGTCACCGCGGCGCGCTATCCGTGGGTGGACACCCGCAAGATCACGACGCCGCGGGAACTCGAGTTCGCCGCCGAACGCATCGATCTTTTCCGCTTCGAGCCGCCCGATGAGGTGCGTCCGTATACACGGCTCTCCTGGTGCGCAACCCCGGGCGGGGCCTATCGCCTGAGTCTTCCGGAAGGCGAAGCGATCGAGATCCAGCAGCACCTGCTCGACGCCTGGGAGATCGCCTTCCGCTCCCCCGGGCGCCACGGCGCGCGGAGCATGGGCACGGCCACCTCTCTTCCCGAGGCCATTCGTCAGGCCGAGGTGTTCGTCCACAAGGAGCGTGCCGCGGCGCTCCGCCTGCTCGACCTGTCCGCGCACTGGCGCAATCAACCGCTCAGTGAAGCGCAGCGGGGGCTCTTGCAACGGAAACACGTCCCGATCCCGCAGGGGCTCACCCGCGGGCAGGCGTCGTGGATGATCGGGCTCCTGTCCGTGCGCGGGCGGGCGTGAGAGTGCGTAACGTCCGGCTGTGGCTGCGGGACATCAGCCCGCCGCGCGCGGCGCTCCGGAAGGCAATTCGCCGCCGGCTGAAGTCCTGCGGTTACAGAGCTGCGCTCTTCGGCTGGTAGATCAGGTAGTACACCACCGGCACGACCACGAGCGAGAACGCCGTGGAGGCGAAAATGCCGAAGATGAAGCTCCAGGCCAGGCCCGAGAAGATCGGATCGAGGGTGATGACGAACGAGCCGAACATCGCGGCGCCCGCGGTGAGGAAGATCGGCCGCAGACGGGTCGCGCCGGCCTCGATGACGGCATCGGCAAGCGGAACGCGCGGGTCGCGCCGGCGAATGTGCTCGATGAAGTCGATCAGGATGATCGAGTTACGCACGACAATACCCGCCAACGCGATCATGCCGATCATGCCCGTGGCGGTGAAGAAAATCGGTGTGGCATAGCCCCCGACCGGATGCGCGAACAGCAGGTTGAGTAGCCAGAACCCGGGCATGATGCCGATCACGGTGAGCGGGATCGCAATCATTATGATCAGCGGCATGAGCAGCGAGTGCGTTTGTGCCACCAGGAGGACGTAGATCATCGCCAACGCCGCGGCGAAGGCCAGCCCCAGGTCGCGAAAGACGTCAACCGTGATCTTCCACTCGCCCTCACCGGCCAGGTTCACCGTATAGCCCTGCGGGAGCGGGTTGTGCTCCAACCAACGATTGATGTCGAAGACCGCTTCCACCGGACTGCGGCCGGCCATTTCCGCGATCACAAAAGCGACGCGGCGCAGATTCTTGTGGTAGATGGTGCGTTCGCCATGCGCGTCCATGGCCGTGCCGATTTCCCCGAGCGGGACGAGCGCGCCCTCCGTCGTCTTCACGCGCAATGCCAGCAGATCGGACACGGATGAACGCAGCGCACGCGGGAGACGCACCGTCAACGACAGCGGGAGGCGCTCCTCCGGCACATGCACCGTGCCGACCGGAGTACCGCCCACGGCGGCCTGCAGCGTCTGCGCCACGTCGGCAACCGCGACCCCGGCAAGCGCGGCCTTGTCCCGCTCCAGGCGGTAGTCGACCCGTTCGAAGTCCGCCTCCGCATAGTCATCGACATCGACCACGCCGACGATGCGCTCCGCCGCGCCGCGCACGCGTTTTGAAACACGGATCAGATCGCCGTACGTGGCTTCGAGCGGGCCATAGACTTCCGCCACCAGGGTGGCGAGGACCGGCGGGCCGGGTGGGGCCTCGACGATCTTGATGTTGGCGCCGTGTCGCCGGGCGATGCGCTCGATGTCCGGCCGGATGCGCAGCGCGATCTCGTGCGACTGCTGCGTGCGCGCTTCCTTCGGCAGCAGGTTGACGCGGATGTCGCCGACGTTGCCGCCGCGGCGCAAGTAGTAATGGCGTACCATGCCGTTGAAATCCATGGGCGAACTCAAGCCGATAAAGGTCTCGTAATCGGTGACCTCGGCCACGGACGCGAGATAGCCGCCCAGGTCGCGCGCCACCGCATCGGTGTCCTCCAGCGCCGTGCCGCGCGGCATGTCGATGACGATGGCCAGCTCGTTCTTGTTGTCGAACGGCAACATCTTCAGCGGTACCAGGCGTGTGACCGCAAGCAATGCCGACAGTCCGCACGCCGCGGCCACCGCGTACAGGAAACGCCGTGCCCGCCGCCGGTCGGCAAGCAATGGTCGCAGTGTGGCGCGGTACAGTCGATAGGCGAGCGATTCCGCGATGTCGAAGGGAGCTTCGTCTGCCGCGCCGTATGCGCCCTGTAGCAGGTGGTAACTCGCCCACGGTGTCACCGTGAAGGCAACCACCAGCGACAGCAGCATCGCCACCGGGACATTGAAGGCCATGGGCGCCATGTACGGGCCCATCATGCCGGTGATGAAGAACATCGGCAGAAACGAGACGATGACCGCGAACGTGGCCAGAATCGTCGGCGGGCGCACCTCATCGACGGCCGTCAGCGTGGCGTCGAGCGGCGGCTCCTGCCGGAGCTTGAAGTGACGGAAGATGTTCTCGACATCGACAATGGGATCGTCGACCAGTAAGCCGAGCGACAGGATCAAAGCGAACAGGGTGACCCGGTTGATGGTGTAACCGAAGATCAGGTCGAGGAGCAGCGTAACCGCCAGCGTCGTCGGGACGGCGATGGCGACGACAAAGGCTTCCTTCGGCCCTAGGGCAATCGCGAGCAGTACGATGATGGTGGCGACGGCGATCAGCAGGTGCTTGACGAGCTCGTTGACTTTGTGATTCGCAGTCTCGCCATAATTGCGGGTCACCGTGACGGTCACGTCGTCGGGGATAACGCGGCCGCGCAGGGTGCGGACCGATTCGATGACCTCCTCGGCGACGCGGACGGCGTTCGTCCCCTTGCGCTTGGCGATGGCGATCGTGACCGCGGGGCGCTCGGACAGCCCGTTCCCTGAACCTCCGCCGTCGCCAGTATCGGCAACAGCGGAGGAAACCCCATTTCCCTCCCCTGTGGGTACCTCCGCGGGCGCAGGCGGGTTAGGGTGGGGGCCCGGTGCGCCGATGGTGCGCGCCGACGCCGCTGCCGGGCCGAACCCAATACGCGTGTAGGTCTCGGCCTCCTCGGGACCGTCCACGACGCGCCCGAGATCGCGCACGTACACCGGCCGGCCCTCGGGCGCGGCCACGACGGTCGCCTCGACCTCCTGCGCCGAGCCGAAGAAAGGGCCGGCCTCGAGGGTGACCTCGCGCCCCCCGCGTTCGAAGCTCCCCGCCTGCACGTTGACGTTGGCGGCCCGCAGGGCGCGGATCACTTCGAGCATGGAGGTGCCGCGTGCGGCTAGCCGCGCGGGATCGAGGAACGCGGTCACCCGCCGTGGCTGCCCGCCCACCACCCAGCTCTTGCCCGTGTTCGGCACCCGCGCGAGTTTGTCGAGTACTTCATCGGCGATGCGCCGCAGATCCGGGTCGCCGCCGTCGGCTGCCGACAGGGTGAACAGGACGATCGGAACGTCGTCGATCTCAACCGGCTTGACAATCCAACTCGTCACACCGGGCGGCACGGCATCCTGGTTGGACATGACCTTGTTCCACACCTTGACGAGGCTGCGCTCGCGATCCTCGCCGACGTAAAAGCGCACGGTGACGACAGCTTCGCCGGGCCGCGACATCGAATACACGTACTCGACGCCGTCGATCTCCCACAGTTTGGTTTCCAGCGGTGTCGCCACCAACTTTTCCGTTTCCTCGGCGGATGCGCCGGGAAAACGCACGAAGACATCGGCGAACGGGACAACGATCTGGGGCTCCTCCTCGCGCGGGGTGACCAGCAACGCCACCGCGCCTGCCAGGAGGGAGGCAATCAGGAAGAGGATCGACAGCTTGGAGGTGATGAAGACGCGGACGATTTGGGCGGTGAGACCGCGCTCCACCGGCTGCGGTGCGCTCATCAGGGTTCGACCGGATTCGATCCGACCAGCACGCGCTCCCCTGCGTGCAGTCCGGCGAGGACCTCGACCCGATCGCCGTAGACCTTGCCGGTGCGCACGTTGCGGACGCGTATGCCCGAATCGACCAGCACGCGCACCGATTCGAGCTGGCCTGAGCGCCTCACCGCCGCCGGCGGCACGAGCAGCGCCACGTGCATCCCGCACGGTGCGTGCAGGACGCCGAAGGTGCCGGCGCGAAGGTTCGGAAGGGATGGCAGCGCCGCCTTGACCAGGAAGGTGCGGCTCCGTAAGTCGGCGGCGGGGGCTATTTCCTCGATGCGGGCGGTCGTCTCGCGGAGCGGCGTATCAACGCGAACGGGGACGTCGGACTGCAGACGGAGCGTGCCTATGCAGGCCGCCGAGATGTGCGCTTCCATGCGCAAGGCGCCGGGGTCGTGAATCACCACAACCGGCTTTCCGGGCACCGCCATGTCGCCGGGATCGATGAGCCGTTCGGCGACCACGCCGTCGAATGGCGCCCGCACATTGGTCTCGCCGAGGAGCACCCGCACTTCCTTGAACCCGTCGCGTGCCTGCGCCGCCTGGGCGCGGGCGGACTTGCCGCGTGCCTCCAGTGCGTCGAGATCTTGCTGGGATAGAACCTGCTTGCGAAACAGCGCCCGTCCCCGGCGCAGATCGGCGTCCGCTTGGCCTGCCTGCGCTTCGGCGGCCACCAAGGCAGCGCGCGCCTGATCGGCGCGGGCCTTCAACTCGCGATCATCCAGTAGCGCGACGATCTCGCCCTGCCGCACTGCCGCGCCCGCGACAACACGGACGTCCAGCACCCGGGCCATCATCTTGGGCGCGACGTTGGCAACGGTGCGGGAGGTGACGGTAGCCGGCCAATCGATGACGTCGTGGACCTCGCGCTTCTCCACCACCGCCACGGCTCCCGTCGCGTGCCCATCGGCTGGAAGGCGGACCACACCTGGCCGCACCCTGCCACCCCCAATGGTACCCTGCACATAGAGGAGGACGAGGATGAGGGCGGTGAGCGCGGCGGCCGCGAGTCGTGCTTTCGGCGGGATCCGTTCGACGACGGAGGACACCAGTTCGATCATTGAGGGATTATGTCGTTCCCAGCCGATGGAGAATCTTTTCCGCAGGGCAACTGCCGGTGAAGGACGACTGGATCAAGTTCACCGCCACAAAAGCGGCAAGCAGATGCCATTCCTGGGACACCGCGTACCCGAGGACAAGGCTGGTAGCCACCAGGGTCCCCGCGAGTAAGCGGACCGCGTTCTCAGTTTTCATAATTCACTCCTTGTTTGTGGAAACACTCTCCGGATCACGTTCCGTGCGCGCCGACCGGCGCGCGTCGGGCAGCGCTCAGGTGGGCACGCCCAGCCGGGGCAGCAGCCAGACCTGGACGAGGTACCACACGGCAAGAACGATCAGGGGACTGAGCCAAGTTTCCATCGCACGCCTCTCTTGAAGGCTGAGAGCCGTGCCGGACGTAAAGGATTCAGGCTGGGGTTTGAAGCACCGTACGCAGAGCGTTACGGACGGATTCTTGTATGGCATCGGGCACGTGCGGCGGCGGCGCCGAGCGACAGAGCTGCAGGGTCTGGCGCAAGGATTCGCACGCCTTGCGGCAACTGGCGCAACCCGCGACATGCCGCTCCATTTCCGCGCACAGGTCCGCGCTGATCTCGCCCTCGAGATGGCGGGAAAAGAGCGCGAGGACGTCCGGGCACTTGTTGGAGGCTCCCGGCGCCGCGGGCGCCCGCTCGACTCCCAACAGCGGCGCGAGCGCTTGCCGCACCGCCAGCCGGGCGCGATGTAGGCGGCTCTTGACGGCCTCGACGGAGAGACTGAGCACCTCGGCAACTTGCGGCGCGCTCAGCCCTTCGATGTCGCGCAAGACCAGCACCTCACGGTACGGGGGCGCCAGTGCCGCAATCGCCTGCACCAGCACCGCCTCGATCTCCCGGCTGCCGAGGATTTCTTCTGGGCCAGGCCCCGGATGTGGAACGGTGATCGCTTCGGTTTCCTCGCCGGGCAAAGCCGACAGCGGCTGTGCGGCGACGGACTTCCCGCGTCGCCGCTTCTTGATGCAAAAGCTACGCGCGATGCTGTACAGCCAGGTCGCTAGCGAGGACGCACCCCGGAAGTCGCGCACGCCGCGGGCCATCGCCAGCAAGGTGTCTTGCAGGATGTCCTTCGCGTCCTCCGGGTTGCGGCACATTTTCATGCCGAACCCGTAGACCTTGGCCTGGTAGCGCAGCAGTAACGCCTCCAGTGCGTCGCGGTCGCCGGCGCGCGCCGCCGTCAGGAGTTCTTCATCGCTGGGTGCCATGGGGTCGATCGACAGGTGCGCACTATCCACAAAGCGCCCGTCCGCGCAACCGCGCGCCGGCGGCGGTCAGACCGCCGCCGGCGCGGAATTTTCGCGCGCTGTCGGTCTGTCCGCGCTTCACTATGATTTAGATCATACAATCGCGGCGGCGTTTGTCTAAGAAATAGGAATCGTGTTCTCCACCGCGTCTGCCCACACACTGCGTGCACGGGCTTTCCTGTTGCACGTTGCTAGAGGCACCACTGTGCTGGGGCGGGCCGGTGCGGAGACCGCGCGACACGCACAAGGCGGGGTGCGCCGGTAGCACGGCGGGGTAGCACCCTACAGCGAGGCACAGCGGAGGCGCTCGGGTATGATCGAACGAACGGTGGAGTCGGTGCGGGCCAAGCGACAACGGTCCGTGGAGTTCGGAGCGACGCGCAAACCGGCGCGCCGGGCGAGCGCCGCGGGGCTGATGTTGGCGCTCGTAGTGCTCGCATCTCCCGGTGCGGCACAGGAAGCGGCGGACTTTTTCCGCGCCAATTGCATGAGTTGCCATACGATCGGTGGCGGACGTTTGACCGGACCGGACCTCAAGAACGTCGAGCAGCGCAAAGACCACGCGTGGCTCCAAAAGTTCTTGGTCGACCCGAAGGCCATGATCGACAGTGGCGACCCCTACGCGGCCAAACTGCAGCAGGAGGCGCGTGGCGTGGTGATGCCGACGGTTCCCGGAATGAACCCGGGGCGCGCCGCGGCCTTGCTGGAGTTGATCGCCGCGGAATCGAAGTTCGAAAAATCGCAGTTCATGGGACTGCAGATCTCCGACAAGCCCTTCACGCCGGAGGAGGTTGCCTTCGGGCGCAATCTGTTCCTGGGGGTGCGGGGGCTGACCAACGGTGGCCCGGCCTGCATTTCCTGCCACACCGTCCGCGGGCTGGGCGGACTGGGCGGCGGACGTCTCGGTCCCGATCTGACGCGGGTATTCGAGCGCATGGGCAGTCGGCGCAATCTGGCCACCTGGCTCTCCGCACCGGTCACCACCACCATGCAGCCTCTGTTCCGGGGACGTGCAATGCAGTCCAACGAGGTGCTTGCCATCACTGCCTTTCTGGAAGATGAGGCCAAGCGGGGCGGCGAGGCCGATACGGTTCCCCTGCTCAACTTCTTCCTCTTGGGCCTTGGCGGTTCGGTGGTGGCGCTGTCGTCGTTCGGGGCTATCTGGAAGAAGCGGTTCCGCGCGGTGCGCCGCCCGCTCGTCCGCGGCGAGGAGTACACGGAGGAAGAATGAAGACCAGGAACGCAATCGAGTGGATCAAAGACGAAACCGATCCGCAGCTGCGCGGGTGGGAGGAGTTCTACCGCAACCGCTGGCAGCACGACAAGATTGTGCGCTCCACCCACGGCGTCAACTGCACCGGCGGGTGCTCCTGGCAGATCCATGTCAAGGAGGGCATCGTCACGTGGGAAATGCAGGCGCTCGATTATCCCATGCTAGTGGAGGGTTTGCCGCCGTACGAACCGCGCGGCTGCCAGCGCGGCATTTCCTTCTCCTGGTACCTCTATAGCCCGCTACGCGTAAAGTACCCCTATATTCGCGGCCGGCTCGTCGACCAGTGGCGTGCCGCGCGGGTCAAGTTCGACGACCCCGTCGAGGCCTGGCGCTCCCTGGTCGAGGACCCCGCGGCTCGGCAGCAGTGGCAGCGGGCGCGCGGCAAGGGGGGGTTCCGCCGCACTTCCTGGGATGAGGTGCTCGAGATCATTGCCGCCTCCGAGATCTACACCATCAAGAAGTGGGGGCCGGATCGCATCGCCGGCTTTTCTCCCATTCCGGCGATGTCGATGATTTCTTACGCCGCCGGCGCGCGCATGCTGCAACTCATGGGCGGCGTTGCCCTCTCCTTTTACGACTGGTATAGCGACCTGCCGCCGGCCTCGCCCGAGACTTGGGGCGAGCAAACCGATGTGCAGGAATCCGCCGACTGGTACAACGCCAAGCTGTTGGCGGTCATGGGCTCCAACCTCAACATGACCCGCACCCCCGATTGCCATTTTGCCGCTGAAGCGCGGCATAACGGCTCCAAGATGTGGGTGTTCGCTCCCGACTTCTCGCAGGTGGCCAAGTACGCCGACGAGTGGGTTGCGATCAATGCCGGGCAGGACGGTGCCTGGTGGATGGCGGTCAATCACGTCCTGTTGAAGGAATTTCACCATGACCGCCAGGTGCCGTATTTCATCGACTACACCAAGCGCTACACCGACGCGCCTTTGTTAGTCGAACTGCACGAGGAGGACGGTGCCTTCCGGCCGGGCCAGCTCCTGCGCGCCAACCGTCTCACGCCCTACACCGACATCGAGAACGGCGAGTGGAAGTTCTTGATGTGGGATGTGGGGGCCGGCAAGCCGAAAATGCCGATGGGGAGCGGCGGCTTTCGCTGGGGCAGCGAAAAAGGCAAGTGGAACCTGCTGCTCGAAGATGGCATCGACCGCAGTGCCATCGATCCGATACTGACGTTTCTCGGTGCGGGTGCGGACGTGGTGCAGGTGCGGCTCGACGATTTCGCCCAGGGGCAGGAAGCGCTGCGCGGCGTGCCGGTGAAACGGCTGACGACGGCGGATGGCAAGACGGTCACGGTCGCCACCGTCTACGACCTGCTCATGGCGCAGTACGGCGTGCCGCGCGGTCTCCCCGGCGACTACCCGGAGAGCTACGACGACGAGGCGCGCCCGTACACGCCGGCGTGGTCGGAAAAGTATACCGGCATGGGGCGCCAGACGTTGATCCGTTTCGCGCGCGAGTGGGGACGCACCGCGGAACTCACCCAAGGCAAGTGCACGATCATCATCGGCGCCGGCATCAACCACTGGTACCACAACAATCTGATGTACCGATCGGGCATCCACGCGCTCATGTTCTGCGGCTGCGTGGGGGTGAACGGCGGCGGTCTGGCGCACTATGTCGGGCAGGAAAAATTGGCGCCCGGCGAGCCTTGGTCCGCCATTGCCTTCGCCAAGGATTGGTTTCGGCCCTCGCGGCTGCAGAACGCGCCATCGTGGCATTACGTGCATACCGATCAGTGGCGCTACGAGAAGTCGTTTACCGACTACCACTCCGTGCCGAAGCGCCAGCCGGCAGATTCCCTGGCGGCCGGGCACACGATCGACCTGCAGGCCCGCGCCACGCGCGCCGGCTGGTTACCCTTTTACCCGCAATTCGACCGCAGCCCGCTCGAGGTCGTGCGTGCCGCCGAGGCGGCGGGCGCGAAGTCCGACGCAGAGGTGGTGAATTGGACGGTCGAGCAGCTCAAGACCCGCAACTTGCGCTTCGCCGTCGAGGACCCGGACGCGCCGGAGAACTGGCCGCGCGTGTGGTTCATCTGGCGTGGCAACGCATTGTTGGCGAGTGCCAAGGGCCATGAGTATTTCCTGAAACACTATCTCGGGACACACACCAACGCCATTGCCGGCGACCTGGGAGGCGACACGGTGCGTGAAGTGCGTTGGCACGAAACGGCGCCGCAGGGGAAGATGGATCTCGTCGTCGATCTCAACTTCCGTATGGACACGTCGGCGCTGTATTCCGACATCGTCCTGCCCGCCGCCACCTGGTACGAGAAGGCCGACCTCAATACCACCGACATGCACAGCTTCATCCACCCGCTGTCCGCCGCGGTGCCGCCCTCGTGGGAGTCGAAGAGCGATTGGCAGATCTTCCGCGCCATCGCCGCGAAATTCTCGGAAATGGCCGAACGCCATTTCCCTGAACCGGTAAAGGACCTGGTGGCATCGCCACTGGCGCACGACACCGCCGCCGAGATCGCCCAGCCGGATTTGCGCGACTGGATGCGTGGCGAAGTGGAAGCGATCCCCGGCAAGACCATGCCAGCCCTCAGGGTTGTAGAGCGCGATTACCGGAACCTCGCAAACCAGTACACCTCGTTCGGACCGCTCGTGCGCGCCAATGGTCTTGAGGCGCACGGCACGCATTACAGCGTGGAGCCGGAGTACGATGCGGCGCTCGAGTCGCTGCCGACCGAAACCTGGGGCGGCAAGAAGTATCCGGCGCTCAAGCGTGACGAACAGGTGTGCAACATCATTCTCAAGTTCGCCACAGTGACCAACGGCGAACTGGCCTGGCGCTCGTACAAGGAGTTGGAGGAGCGCGTCGGCCTACCGCTCGCCCACCTGGCGGAGAAAAGCCGCGGCGTGCGCGTGGACTATAAAGCCCTGCAGGCGCGCCCACACCGCTTGGGCAATAGCCCAATGTGGTCGGGGTTGACCGAAAACGGTCGTGCCTACTCGCCGTTCACCTACAACGTCGAGTGCCTGGTGCCCTGGCGGACCTTAACGGGCCGCCAACACTTCTACCTCGATCACCCTGGCTATCTGCAGTTCGGCGAGCATCTGCCCACCTTCAAGCCCAAGCCGTTGCCGACGCACTATGCCGATCTGCGCGTGTCCACCGAAGTGGGGCCGACGAAGCTGCTCAATTACCTGACGCCGCACGGCAAGTGGCATATCCACTCAACGTATGGCGACAACCAGCGCATGACCACGTTGTCGCGCGGTGTCGAGCCGATCTGGCTGAACGACCAGGATGCCGAGGACGTGGGGATCGTCGATAACGACTGGGTCGAGATGCACAATGACCACGGTGTGGTGGTCACCCGTGCCGCCGTGTCCGCGCGTATCCCCCGCGGCGTGTGCATCCAATACCATTCTCCCGAACGCACCTACTCGGTACCGAAGTCGCCGCTGCGCGGTTACAAGCGCGCCGGCGGCCACAATTCACTCACCCGTATCCGCCTCAAGCCCAACCTCATGATGGGTGGCTACGGGCAATTCACCTTCCACTTCAATTATTGGGGCCCGACGGGGGTGAACCGCGATACGCACATCCTGGTGCGTAAGTGCCCTGAATTGGTGTGGTGAGCACAGGAGCGCCCGATGGATGTCCGCATGCAAATCGCGATGGTCTTCCACCTCGACAAGTGTATCGGCTGTCATACGTGTTCGATCGCCTGTAAGAACATCTGGACCGATCGACGCGGCACCGAGTACATGTGGTGGAACAACGTCGAAACCAAGCCGGGAACCGGCTATCCGACGAAGTGGGAGGATCAGGACAAATACCGCGGCGGCTGGGAGAACAACGGCAACGGCCTGCGGCTGAAGTCGACTGGAAAAGCCCGCATCGTCGCCAACATTTTTCACAATCCGCACATGCCATCCATGGACGACTACTACGAACCATGGACCTACGACTATCAGAACCTGTTCAACGCACCCGAAGGCCCCGACCAGCCCACGGCACTGCCGATCTCCATGGTGACCGGCAAGTACATCGACGTCGAAGCCGGTCCCAACTGGGACGACGACCTGGGCGGTTCGCGCGTCTATGCCGCCAACGATCCCAACCTGAACGGCCTCACCGCCGAGCAGAAGGCCCAGCTCTCCGCCGTCGAACAACTGGTCTTCTTTTATTTCCCGCGCATCTGCAACCACTGTCTCAATCCGGCATGCGTCGCCTCGTGCCCATCCGGAGCGCTGTATAAGCGCGGCGAGGACGGCATCGTCCTGATCGATCAGAAGCGCTGTCGCGGTTGGCGCGCGTGCGTTGCGGCCTGTCCCTACAAGAAGACGTTCTACAACTGGCACACGGGAAAGAGCGAAAAATGCATTCTCTGCTTCCCGCGCTTGGAGACCGGGCAGGCGCCGGCGTGCTTCCACTCGTGCGTCGGGCGCATCCGCTACCTGGGCGCGGTACTGTACGACGCCTCCCGCATCGAGGCGGTCGCCAAGCTGCCCGATGAAGAACTCGTGGAGGCGCAGCGTTCCCTGATCCTGGATCCCAACGATCCCGAGGTGATCGCGGGCGCGCGCGCCAACGGCATCCACGACGAGGTCATCGACGCCGCCCAGCGCTCTCCCGTCTACCAGTTCGTCAAGGTGTGGAAGATCGCCCTGCCGCCGCACGTCGAGTTCCGTACGCTGCCGATGCTCTTCTACGTGCCGCCGATGTCGCCGGTGATGGGTTCCAGGGAGAGCGGCGCCATCGAGCACATCTCGGACGACCTCTTCCACGATATCGACAGTTCGCGAGTCCCGATGAAATTCCTCGCCAACCTCTTCGGCGCCGGCCACGAGTCCAAGGTGCGATACGCGCTACGCAAGCAGAAGGCGGTGCGCTGGTGGCGGCGCGCCCGCACGGTGGGCGATGTGGAGATCGCCACCGCCGAGCGCATGCTGCGCGAGGCGGACTGCTCGCCCGCCGAGGCGGAAGCCATCTACCGGTTGACCTCGTTGTGCACCTTCGAGGACCGCTTCGTCATTCCCCCGATGTATCGCGAGGAGGCGTTGGAGATGCTTAACGACCCCATGGAACGGCAGCAAAGCGCGGGCTTTGGCTTCGTGTCCGCACCAAGGAGGGGGTGGTGAACGCCGCGCTCTACGATCGGTTGGGTGCGCTCCTGCGCTACCCGGATGCCGCCTATCTCGCCGACGTCGATAGCTGCGGCCGCCTGCTGGAGGCGGAAGAGCCGGCGCTCGCCGCCCGCGTCGAGCGCTTTGCCGCGGGCGTGCGCGACATCCCGCTGGCGGATCTGGAGGAGCTTTTCACGCGAACCTTCGACATCAACCCGGTGTGTACGCTGGAAGTGGGATGGCAACTGTTCGGCGAAGAGTACGAGCGCGGCACGTTTCTTGTGCGCATGCGGGAGGAGATGCGGCGTCTCGGGCTGCCCGAATCGACCGAGCTTCCGGATCACCTCACGCACGTGCTCGCCGTGTTGGGCCGCATGGCAGCGGAGCGGGCGGACGACTTCGCCACCGCGTGCGTGCTGCCAGCGGTGGAACGTATGTGTACCAGCCTCGCCGGGAAAGACGTCCCTTACGAGCATGCCCTCGACGCCATTCGGACGTTCCTGATGGCCCATCATGGTGCGGCGCTCGGTGACGGCGCGGCGCGCGTGGCCGAGGCCGGCACCCAACCTTCAGCGCCAGGAATGGAGTGACCATGACCAACGCGGGATATCTCGATCAACTGCTGCTGGCCATTCTGCCGTATGTGGCCTTCTTCGTTTTTTTCCTGGTGACCATCCAGCGCTATCGCCAGCAGACCTTCACGTATTCGTCGCTCTCCTCCCAGTTGCTGGAGAATCAGCAGCACTTCTGGAGTCTGGTGCCGTTCCACTATGGCATCCTGGTGGTGCTTGCCGGGCACGTGGTCGCTTGGCTGTGCCCGCGGGAGATTCTCGCCTGGAACAGCGTACCGCTGCGTCTTTACATACTGGAAACGGCGGCGCTGGTGTTCGGGCTGCTGTCCGTGCTCGGCCTGGTCAATGTGTTCGTGCGCCGTCTGGTTTATAGCCGAGTACGGGTGGTGACCACGACGTCAGACTGGATCCTGTACGCGCTCCTCCTGTTCCAGGTGATCTCCGGCGTGTATGTCGCGGTCTTTCATCCGTGGGGCTCGTCATGGTTCGCGGCGGCGATGTCGCCGTACTTGTGGTCCCTGGTGAAGCTCAACCCGGACCTGTCCACGGTTGCGGCCCTGCCGTTGGCGGTGAAACTTCACATCATCAACGCGTACCTGGTGATCGGTTTCTTCCCGTTCACCCGCCTGGTGCACATCCTGGTGGTTCCCAACCCGTATTTGTGGCGCAAGCCGCAGGTCGTCCGTTGGTACGGTAGAAAGCCGCTGCCGGCGTCCGATTGACCCCGCACGGACGTGTATTGCCGATGCGTCATTCCAGGGGAGGCCGATGAGCGAGCGCGCCAAAGGGATCATGGTGCTGACCATGAACACCGTCGCGTTTACGGTCTGCTTCGCCTGCTGGACGATGAACGGGGTGCTCGTCACCTACCTGATCGATCAACGGATTTTCGACTGGGACAAAGCGCAGATGGGGTGGCTGATCGGCGTGCCGATCCTCTCGGGGTCGATTCTGCGCCTGCCGCTGGGGGTGCTGACCGACCGCTACGGCGGGCGCATCGTGTACACCATCCTGCTGCTGGTGGCGGCGGTGCCGATGTACCTGATGAGTTACGCGAACAGCTACCGGCATTTTCTGTGGGGCAGTTTGGGCTTCGGGCTCGCCGGCACCGCATTCGCCGTGGGCATCGCCTACACGTCGGTGTGGTTTCCCAAGGAGCGTCAGGGCACGGCGCTGGGTATCTTCGGCATGGGGAACGCGGGTTCGGCGTTGACCAGCATGGGGGCGCCGCTGGTACTGCATGCCTTGACCAACGGCGGCGCCAATCCCGAGGGGTGGCGGACGCTGCCCAAACTGTACGCCGCCGCGCTCGCGATCATGGCGGTGCTGTTCGTGTGCCTCACCTTCTCGCGCAAAGTGGAGCATAACGTCGAGCACACGCTGATGCAGCGTCTGGCCCCCCTCAAGAGCCTGCGCGTCTGGCGGTTCGGCTTGTACTATTTCGTCGTCTTCGGTGCCTTCGTCGCCCTGGCGCAGTGGCTGATACCGTACTACGTCAATGTCTACAGCATGTCGGTGGCAACCGCGGGCATGATGGCGGCCATCTTCTCCCTGCCCTCCGGCGTGATCCGCGCCCTCGGCGGGTGGATGTCGGATCGTTGGGGTGGCCGCGCGGTGATGTATTGGGTGTTCGGGGTCTGCCTGCTGAGCTTGGTGCTGCTGTGCGTGCCGCGAATGGATATCCAGTCGCCCGGCGAAGGCGTGATGGCGGAGCGCGCCGGAACGGTGAGCGCCGTGGCCCCCGGCGAGGTCACGGTCGGCGACCGCCGCTACGCCCTCAAAGCCAAGCCGGGGGTGACGCCCGCCGACGCCCACGAGGGATTACTCGTGTGGCCGACCCTGTCCTCCTGGCAGGAGCCGGCGGTGATGGTCGGCCAACAGGTGGCGAAGAAGCAGCTCTTGGCGCGCGGGGTGACCCACATTTACTTTCAGGCCAACATTTGGATCTTCACCTTCTTGGTGTTCGTTGTCGGCATCGCCATGGGGATCGGAAAGGCTGGGGTCTACAAACTGATTCCCGACTACTTTCCGCGCGATGTCGGCGTGGTGGGCGGGATCGTCGGCGTGATCGGCGGGCTGGGCGGCTTCTGCTGTCCGATCATCTTCGGATACCTGCTGCGCGCGACCGGCATTTGGACCACGACCTGGTTGTTTCTGGCCGTGGCGACCTTCGTCTGTCTGACGTGGCTGCATCTCGTCGTCCAGCACATCCTCCGTCGTGAGGCACCCCAAGCGATGCGCCATATCGAATCCATGGCTGGTGGGCGGGTGGGAAAAGAGATGGAGGCCACCTATGGCTGAGCGGAATCTGAGCCGTACCGCGGCGAACGACTTTTCGTCGCACTGGAATCCCGAAGATGCCCGGCAGTGGGCGGCGGGAGGTGCGACCCTGGCGGCGCGCACGTTGTGGATCACCACCGGCGCCCTCACCCTGTCGTTTGCCACCTGGTTCATGTGGAGCGCCATCGTGGTCCGCCTCCCGGATCTCGGCTTCAATCTTTCGGTCGGCCAACGCTTCTGGCTGGCGGCGCTGCCGGGCCTCATGGGGGCCACGCTGCGTATCCCCTACTCGTTTGTGGTGCAGATGTTTGGCACGCGCGCCGTGATCACCTTGGCCACGGCCTCGCTGTTGATCCCCAGCGTCGGCGTCGGTTTCGCGGTCCAGGATCCCACGACGCCGTTTTGGGTGCTCGCGTTGTTGGCCGTCGCGGCTGGCGTCGGCGGCGGCAACTTTTCCGCCTTTATGTCGAGTACCAGCCTGTTCTACCCCAAAGCGCGTCAGGGTACCGCGCTCGGGATTCAAGCCGGCATCGGCAACTTCGGCGTCAGCTTGGTCCAGTTTCTGACCCCCGTGGTGACCACGGTGCCGTTGTTCGGCGCGCTGGGTGGAAGTGCCCTGACCTGGAACCAGGCGGGAACGGCGAAACACCTGTGGATCCAGAATGCCGCCTTCCTATGGGTGTTGCCGGTGCTGGTGTTTACCGTCGCCGCCGCCCTCGGGTTGCGCAGCATCCCCGTGAAGGGCACTTTCAGCCAGCAAGCCGTGATCTTCCGCCATAAGCACACCTGGATCATGACGTCGCTCTACATGATGACCTTCGGCACCTTTTCGGGCATGTCGGCCTCGTTCGCGTTGCTCATCCGCGAGATCTTCGGCAAGCTCCCCGGCGCACCCGACCCGCTCACGTACGCCTTTCTCGGCGCCCTCATCGGTTCGGCGACGCGTCCGCCCGGCGGCTGGATCTCGGACAAAGTCGGTGGCGCCAAGGTGACCCTGTTGTGCGGTGCGCTGCTTCTCGCCGGAACGCTCGGCGCCACGTTGTTCACCGCACCGACGTCGGTCGAGGGCTTCGCGCCGTTCTTGGCGCTGATCTTGGTGATCTTTTTCGCGGCCGGGGTGGGGAACGGTTCGACCTTCCGCATGATCCCGATCATCTTTCCCGCCAAGGAAGCGGCGCCGGTCTTGGGCTGGACCGCGGCGGTCGCCGCGTACGGCGCGTTCATTTTCCCCATGCTCTTCAATTGGTCGTTTACCCACTTCGGTTCCGCCAACGGCGCCTTGTATATCTTCGCCGCCTTCTACGCCGCCAACCTGGCGCTCTGTTGGTGGTACTACACGCGCGCCGGCGCCGAAGTCACTTGTTGATGTAGGAACTGCGATCATGAGCAGTCGTCTCGCCACTACCGTCCTATCCCTCGCTCTTGCCTTCGGCCTCGTTAGCCTGTGGCCGCAACTCGCCAACGTGCGGCTGACCGGCATTCAACGCGGCTACGAGCCCGAGCAGCCTATCCGCTACTCGCACCGCCTGCATGCCGGGGAGCTGCAGATCCCGTGTCAGTACTGTCACTCCGGCGCCGAGCGCAGCCGGCACGCCGGGATCCCGCCGGTCAACGTCTGCATGAACTGCCACAAGTTCGTGACGGCGCCGCTCGGCATGGTGCGGGCGGAGGACGATCTGGCGGCGAAGGAAAACCGCCCGCCCCACCGCGTGGTCTCGGCCGAACTGCGCAAGCTCTATGACGCTGTCGGGCTCGACGAAAATCTGCAGCGCGACCCGGGCAAGCAGGAACACGCGATTGCCTGGGTCAAGGTATATAACGTTCCGGACTTCGCCGTCTTCGACCATCGGCCCCATGTGGCGGCGGGAGTTATCTGCCAGACGTGTCACGGTCCGGTCGAAACCATGGAGCGCATGCGCCAGGTGCCGGACCTGACCATGGGCTGGTGCGTCAACTGCCACCGCGACTCGAACCGCACCGGGATCGCCGGTCATGCGGTACGGGCGTCGCTCGACTGCTCCGGGTGCCATTACTAAGGGAAAACATCATGTCGACCGAGGGCGCGAAGACTTATTGGAGAACGTTGCCGGAGCGCGAGCGCGCCACGGCCATCCCCGCCGCGGCTCAGGACGAGTTCGCCACGTCGCCGGAAGGCGTCGATGCGTTCCTTTCGCGTCGCGGGTTTCTGAAGGCCGCTGGCTTCAGCGCCGCCGGGACGCTGTTGGCCTCGTGTACGCGGGCGCCGGTGGAAAAGGCGATTCCGTTCCTGGTCAAGCCGGAAGAGATCATACCGGGACGTGCGCTCTACTACGCTTCCACCTGCGCCGGCTGCTCCGCGTCGTGCGGTGTGCTGGTGAAGAACCGCGACGGCCGGCCCATCAAGCTGGAGGGCAACCCCGACCATCCGATATCGCGCGGCGCGCTGTGCGCCGTCGGGCAGGCCTCGATCCTCGGCCTCTACGACAGCCATCGTTTGAACCGGCCGTTGCACCGCGACCAGGCGAAGACGTGGGACGAGGTCGACCGCGCCGTCAGCGAGCAACTGGCGGGGATCCAAAAAGCCGGTGGCGCGGTGCGCTTTCTGTCCTCGACGATCACCAGTCCGACGGTCGGTGCGGAGATCGCCCGCTTCCTCGATCGCTTTGGCGATGCGCGGCACGTGGTCTACGATCCACTCTCCTGCTCCGCCATGCTGGATGCGAGCGAACGCACCCACGGCGTGCGCGCGCTGCCGCACTTCCACTTCGACCGGGCCGAGGTGGTGGCCAGCTTCGACGCGGATTTCCTCGGCACCTGGATCTCGCCCGTGGAGTTCGCGAAAGCCTGGCGCGCCGGGCGCGACCTGGAAGCCCAGCCGCCGCGGTTTTCCTATCACGCGCAGTTCGAGCCCCGGCTGTCGGTCACCGGAAGTAAGGCCGATCGCCGTGTGCGCCTGCTGCCGCGCGACATTGGACCGACCCTGTCGTTCCTGACGGCGCGCCTGGCGCAAAAGGCGGGAGTCGCGTTTGCATCCCCGGCACCGGCCGACGCGCAGCTCGCGGCCGCCTTGACGGATCTCGCGGATCGCCTGTGGAGTGCGCGTGGCAAGAGCTTGGTCGTGTGCGGTAGTCAGGATATCGCTCCGCAGGTCGTGTGTAATTTCGCCAACCATCTGCTCGGGAACTACGGTACGACCGTCGATCTGGCGCGACCGTCATACCAGAAGCAAGGCAACGACCGTGAGCTCGCTGGCTTGCTCGAGGAAATTTCCGCCGGCAAGGTCGCGGCGCTGTTCATTGCCGGGGTCAACCCGGTTTACGAACTGCCCACGGGCGCTCAATTGGCTACCGCTCTCGATAGACTGCCGCTGGTGGTGAGTTTCGCCTCTCATCGCGACGAGACGGCGAGCCACGCGCAGTTCGTTTGTCCGGACCATCACCCGCTGGAGTCGTGGAGCGACGCGGAGCCGGTTGCCGGCATCGTCAGTGTCACGCAGCCCGTTCTCCGGCCGCTCGGGCAGACGCGTAGCCTCATCGAGACGCTGTCCGCCTGGGCGGGCGATCGGCAGTCGGCGTATGCCCTCCTGCAGGAAAGTTGGCGGACCCGGATCCTGCCGCGGCAATCGAAGGCGCCTTCGTTTCAGGATTTCTGGGACCATGCAGTACAAGCAGGGGTCGTCGAGGTCGATCCCCTGCCGGCTTCGCCGAAGGCATTCGATCTTGCGGCGGCGCAGCCCATCCCCCTTGCCGCGCCGGGCGCGGCGGATCGACTCACGCTCGTGCTTTATCCCAAGGTGGGGATGCTGGCGGGACACCACGCCGAGAATCCCTGGCTGCACGAGCTCCCGGATCCTATTTCCAAGGTGACGTGGGACAACTACGCATGCCTGGCGCCGGCGCGCGCCGCGCGCCTGGGCGTTAGCGAAGGCGACGTGGTGCGTCTCGACGTGGCTGGCGTCGGTATCGAGCTTCCCGTGTATGTTCAACCGGCCCAACATGACGACGTCGTGGCCGTAGCGCTCGGCTACGGCAGCGCGGGTAGTAAGCGGTTCGCGGACGTTGGCCCGCAGTGGTTGGAGGGCCGCCCGTCGGTTGGGGAACACGGCCTGGTTGGCACGAATGCGGCGCCGGCGCTCGAGTTGCGCGATGGCGCCTTGCGCTACGTTCGCGATGGCGTGCAGGTCGCCAAGACGGGGCGGGTGCATGCGCTGGCATGCACGCAGATGCACCACACCATCACCGTACCCGAGAAGCTCGCGCAGAAAGGATCCGAACGGCGTCCGATCGTGCAGGAAACCACCTATGCGGCGTGGCAAGCCAACCCGGCTGCCGGACATCACGCGGAACACGCGGAGGAAGACCTCTGGCCAGACGATCACCCGTATACGGGCCATCGCTGGGCCATGGCGGTCGATCTGAGCGCCTGCACCGGATGCTCCGCCTGTGTCGTGGCGTGCCAGGTGGAAAACAATATCCCGGTGGTCGGTCGCGACGAGGTGCGGCGGCATCGGGAGATGCAGTGGATGCGGATCGACCGCTACTACTCGGGTCCGGGCGACGATGCCGACGTGCTGTATCAACCGATGATGTGCCAGCAGTGCGAAAATGCACCGTGCGAAACGGTGTGCCCGGTGCTGGCCACGGTGCACAGCGAGGAAGGGCTCAACCAGCAGGTGTACAACCGCTGCGTCGGCACCCGGTACTGCGCCAACAACTGCCCGTATAAGACGCGACGGTTCAACTGGTTCAATTACCCCCACAAGGATCCGTTCGCCAACCTGGTGCTGAACCCCGATGTCACGGTGCGCAGCCGCGGTATTATGGAGAAGTGCACGTTCTGCGTGCAGCGAATTCAAGAGGTGAAGATGGAAGCGAAGCGGACCGGGACGCCGGTGGCGGACGGCGCCATCCAGCCCGCCTGCCAGCAAACGTGTCCGGCTAACGCCATCGTCTTCGGCGACCTGAACGACCGCTCCAGCCGCGTGGCGGCGGCGGTCGCCAACCCGCGTCGCTTCCGGGTGTTGGAGGAGATCAACGTGCGACCGTCCGTGAACTACTTACGCCTGGTCCGCAATCGCGACGGGGAGACCACCCATGGCTGAAGTTGCCTGGCTCTCGCGCCGGCCGCTGATTCGCGGCGACAAGTCGATCGGTCAGGTCACCCGAGACATCTGCGCGGCCATGGAGACCCGGCCGTCGATGCTCTGGTGGCTGGGGTTTCTTGCGGCGTTGAGCCTGCTCGGTCTCGGGGTTGCCGCCGTCTCCTACCAGATTGCGACCGGCATCGGCACCTGGGGGCTCAATCGCACCGTGGGGTGGGCCTTCGATATCACCAACTTCGTGTTCTGGATCGGGATCGGCCACGCCGGCACATTGATTTCGGCCATTCTCTTCCTTTTCCGCCAGCGCTGGCGCACCTCGGTCAATCGCGCCGCCGAAGCCATGACCATCTTCGCGGTGATGTGCGCCGGCATCTTCCCGTTGATTCACATGGGGCGGCCCTGGCTGGCGCATTGGATGTTCCCCTTGCCCAATACGCGCGGCAGTCTGTGGATTAATTTCCGCTCGCCGCTGGTGTGGGACTTCTTCGCCATCTCCACCTATTTCATCATCTCGCTCACCTTCTGGTACGTCGGTCTCATTCCCGACCTGGCGACCGTGCGCGACCGTACGGCCTCGCCGTGGCGGCGCCGCATCGCCGCCGTGTTCAGTCTGGGATGGAACGGCTCGACACGGACCTGGCAACGTTACGAAGTCGTCTACCTGCTGCTCGCCGGACTCGGCACGCCGCTGGTGGTGTCGGTGCACACCATCGTCAGTTGGGACTTTGCCACCGCAGTCATTCCCGGGTGGCACGCGACCATCTTTCCACCGTACTTCGTCGCCGGCGCGATCTTTTCCGGGATGGCGATGGTGCTCACGTTGATGTTGGTGGCCCGCAAGACGATGCAGCTCGAGGATTACATCACGACGCGGCACGTCGATATCATGTGTAAGCTGATTATCGTGACCGGCAGCATCGTCGGCTTGGCCTACGCGACCGAGTTCTTTATCGCCTTGTACTCCGGCAGCCCGTACGAGCAGTTCGTGTTTCTGAATCGCGCCGCCGGCCCACTCGCCTGGTCATACTGGACGATGGTGAGCTGCAACGTGCTGGCGCCGCAGTTCCTGTGGTTTCGTCGCATACGCTCGAATTTGGCCGCGGTGTTCGCGTTGTCGATCGTCATCAACATCGGCATGTGGTTCGAGCGTTTCGTCATCATCGTGACCTCCCTGCACCGGGACTACCTGCCGTCGAGCTGGGCAAGCTATGCCCCGACGTCGATCGAAGTGGCGACGCTGCTCGGCTCGTTTGGCCTGTTCTTCACCTGTTTCCTGCTGTTCGTACGGCTGGTGCCGGTGATTGCGATCGGTGAGGTCAAGGCCGTGGTGGCGCATGACGCCGCGTCGGGAGGGACGCACGGATGAGTCAACGTGTGATGCTGGGGTACTTCGACCGCGAGGAGGACGTGCTCGCGGCCACGAAAGCGGCACGGAGCGCCGGATTGAAGATCTTGGATGTGTACACGCCGTACGCGGTACACGGGCTGGACCGCGCCATGGGCTTGGCGCCGTCGCGCCTGCCGCTGGTGTGCTTGCTGCTGGGCCTGTTCGGTGCCGGCTTCAAGGTCTGGTTCGAGTTCTGGACGACGGCCTCAGCCTGGCCGATCAACGTCGGTGGCAAGCCGTGGAACTCGCTGCCCGCCTTCATTCCGATCACCTTCGAGGTCATGGTGCTGTTTGCCGGCGTCAGCACCTTTCTGGCCTTCCTGATCGTCACGAGATTACGCCCTGGCCGCGTCCCCGTCATGCCGCATGTGGGGGTCACGGACGATCAATTCGTCGTGGTTGTCGAGCAGACCGACTCGGTGTTCGACGCCTCGCGGGTCGGGCGTCTGTTTGCCGACTGCGGGGCGGTGCGCAGCGAGGAGCGCGTGCAGTCCGAGGCACGATCATGAGCATCCGGGCGATCAATTGGGTGTTGCTGGTGGGCTTCCTGCTAACGGTGGGGCTCAATTTCGCGCTCCGTCCCGACCTGTCCCGTCCCAACTTCGAGTTTTTCCCGGACATGGCGCACTCGGTGCGGTCGAACGCGTTTTCGCCCAACACGGTCTTTGCGGACGGGCAGACGCTGCAACAGCCGCCCGACGGTACGATTCCCCGCGGCTGGCCGCCCTTGCATTACCGGGCCACGCCCGAGGATGCCTTACGCGCGGGCGTGGAACTGGCGAATCCGTTCGCCGTCGCCGACTCCCAGGTGCACGCCCGGGGCGCATTTGTGTTCACGACCTGGTGCCAGCCGTGTCATGGCGGCGGTGGGCGCGGAGACGGTCCGGTGGCGCAGCGTGGCTTCCCGCCGCCACCGTCCTTGCTCGCCGACAAGGCCGTCAACATGCGTGACGGGCAGCTCTTCCACATCATGACCTACGGCCAGGCCAATATGCCTTCTTACGCTTCACAGATTTCCCGGGAGGATCGATGGAAAGCAGTATCGTACGTCCGTTGGTTGCAATCCCAGGCCACCGCGTCAGCGCCCCAGCCGTAGCCGTTCGACCGCTACGATTCGTTCCGAGCCGGTCGCTGCTCAATTGGCTGTGGGCACTGGCGGGGGTGAGCGCGGCGTGTATCGCCGTCGGCTTGGTGATGGCGCCCGCGCGTGTCTGGCCCGGGATTCTCTTGGCCAGCCTCTACCTGGTGGGCATGGGCTCCGCGGGGCTCTTTTTTGTCGCACTGCAGTACGCCTCCGGGGCGGCGTGGAGCGTCGTCTTTCGCCGGGTGCCGGAGTCGCTGGTCTACGTTCTGCCGGTGGCGACGGTCGGCTTGGCGGCGGTTTTCTTGCTCCACCCGGGAGTGTATCCGTGGTGGAACAGCCTTTCAGGAGGGGCCGCGGGCGCGGAGGCGTTCAAGGCATTCTGGTTGTCGCCCGGCTTCTTTCTCGCCCGCGCGGCGGTGTATTTGATCATATGGATGCTGTTTGCGGCCGCCATCGTCCGCAATTCGCGCCGCCAGGACGGGGACGGTGACGCGATCCACACGGTGCGCAACGTGCGCCTGTCGGTCGCCTTCTTCCCGGTGTTCGCGATCACCGTGTGCCTGGCTACGTTCGACTGGATCATGTCGCTCGAGCCGAAGTGGTACAGCACCATTTTTGGCGTCTACAACTTCTCCGGGCTCTTCACCGGGGGCTTGGCGGGTATCATCGTGCTCGTGGTGCTGCTGCAGCACATGGGTCCGCGGGGCATGGGTCCGCTGCATGGGTTGGTGAACGCGGAGCACCTGCACGATCTCGGCAAGCTCCTCTTCGGGTTCTGTACCTTCTGGGCGTATATCTGGTTCGCCGATTACATGCTCATCTGGTACGCCAACATTCCCGAAGAGACGACGCACTACGTCGCCCGGCTGCGGGGACTATGGGCGCCGCTGTTCGTGCTGAATGTGTGCCTCAACTGGGTGGTGCCTTTTCTGGTGCTGCTCCCCCGCGGCACCAAGCGGGCACCGCGGGTGATTGTCAAGGTGGCCTTGGTTGTGCTGGCCGGGCGCTACCTCGACCTGTATCTGATGGTGATGCCGCCATTCGCCGGCGCCTCGCCGGTCTTTGGATTGTGGGATCTGGCGCCGGTCGTCCTCGGCGGTGCGCTGCTCGCCCTCGTGGTCCTACGGGCGCTGGCCAGCGCGACGATCGTTCCGCAACGCGATCCGCTGCTCGAACGCAGCTTGCATCACCATCAGTGACGCACGATGGCGCAGGGAGGAGCGATGACCGATTCTACCGTGTTCGACGTGCGTCAGATCCCCCCCGCCGAGCGCCATCCCGGCATGATCGTCCGGGCGTTCGAGTCCCTGCAGTCGGGGGAGACGTTGACGATTATCAACGATCACGACCCGCAGCGGCTCCGCGAGCTCTTCGAAAGCCAGCGCCAGGGCCAATTCCGCTGGGAGGATGTCGAGCAAGGCCCGCCCATCTGGCGCGTGCGGCTGACCAAGGTCTGACGAGTCTGCGCCGTGGCGCTTATGGTGGCTGGTAGGTGGTCCAGCGCCATGAGCAGCAGTGGGCCCAGAGGTTGCTCCTGGACGGGCCGCGTCCTCACCGCACCGGAACTCTTGCCCTACATCCGCACCGGGATCGGCCAGCAACCACGCCGCACCGGACGCTGGTTGCTCACCGGATGGCAAGACTTCTCGCTGAAGGCCGGCGTATCGGAATCGATGGCAGCGCGGGCAGGGGCGTGGCAGCTGGCCCCCGTGCTGATCCCGCCGTTCGCCGGTGCGCTTACGGCCAGCAGCGGCAGTTGTGCGTTCAGCTGCACGGCCTCGCTGCCGTCGAATCAACACAATGCTTTCGTGCTCGAGCTGAAATCTGGCACGTGTGTTCGGTTCAGCGGCACCGTCAACGCGGTGGCATTTCTCGATGCCATCCCGGCGGGCGCCCAGCCGGCGACTAGGCCGAAGTTCCCGTTGATGTCGAGCGATAACCTGCGGCAGTAGTTGAGCAATCCTGGAGGTCGCGGGTGCAGTTACTGGCTACGGCCGGAGCGAGACTCCGAGGAGGTCCAACGCACGTTGCTGGAACGGGGTTGGGCGGGTGATGACCTCGAAGGCGGGGGCCAAAGAGTCCTTCGGCTGAATGCGGTTCTTGGCGATGGTCGCCAGATCGTGGAGCAGGGTGTGAAAACTGTGCACGGGGCCACCGTCATCGGTGCGCTTGGTGGCGGCTTTGCGCAGGGCGCGCGAGGAGCGTTGGGCTGGCGCCACGATGGAGCTGCGTTGAGCCCGAGCGGCGGCGCGATCGTCGTCGTCGAAGAGCACCGGCGCGAGTGCCCGGCGCATGTGCCACTCGATGTAATAGGCGAGCAGGCAGAGGAAGACGTGAGTGCGCACCCGATCCTCCAGGTGATGATGAATGGGCCGCACCTTGAGGTCCACGGTCTTCAGACACCGAAACGCTCGCTCGACCACCGACAGGCCCTTGTACGACTCCACCACCCGCTCGCCGGCAAGCACCTCCGCCGGCACGCTGGTGCGCACGATATAGACCCCATCGAGGGCCGCTTCGCGCTCAATCCGCGTCTGATCGCGCGCAAACGAGAAGCCCGCGTCGGTGATCGCCAGACGGAAGTGCTTTTTCATTTTGAAGCGGCCGAGCACGCGGCCCACCCGCAGCGCGATCGCTACCTTGCCGGCCAGCGGCCGCCGGGAGCGCTGGGTCGCCAGGTGGATCCTCGTCAGTTCCCGCTCGGTGGCCGCGAGCAGGTCGCCGCGCTGGCGGGCCCGCTCCTCGGCGAGCAGGGGATTGCGGCAAGCGATGAGCCGCTCGCCCGGATACGCCGGGTCGGTGATCTCGGCCAAGTCGCGCTGATCGAAGAGCGAGAGCTGCAGCGTGCCCGCGTCGCGCAGCGCCGTGATCCACTCGAGACCGGGCGCCGCTGGCTGCAGATCCTCACGAATGCGGGCGCTGGTGAGCATGCCGCGGTCCCCCACCACCACGACCCGCTCCAGCCCGAAGCGCGCGCGCAGCTTGGCCACTGCGGCGCCCAGGGTCTTGGGATCGGCGGTGTTGCCTTCAAAGACCTCCACCGCCACCGGGCAGCCCTCCGCGTTCGTCAGCACGCCAAAGGCAATTCGCAGCTTGTCGCGCTTGCCGTCGCGACTGTGCCCAAAGCGCGCCAGCGGACAGTGGCGCCCCTCGAAGTAGGTCGAGGTGACGTCGTACAGGGCCAGCGTGCGCTCGCCGAGATGGCGTTGGGCCAACGCGGCTTCGATCTTCTCCTGCCGCGGCAAGAGCCAGTCCATCGCTTCGTAGAGCTCATCCGCCGTGCACGCCCTCAGCCCGAGGCCCTCGCCCAACGTGCTCGCCAGCGTCTCGTCAGCCAGGCCGCGCGCGGTGGCCAACTTGGAGCCGGGCTCCAGGATGCGCGCCACGATCATCGCCAGCACGCGCTCGCGCTGCGGCGGGCACCAATCACGGTGTCGAGCCCGCAGCGGCGCACCGTGCCCAGCGCCGCCACCACGTGCCCATGCGGGCGGGTGCGCACGATGTCAAAGGGCTGCGCGGCCGCCCCACTGCGCTGGCTCAGCTCCCCTTTGAGCACGGCGCGCAAGGCGTCGAGCCGCTCCTCACTCCAGTCGGAGAGGTTGGCCAGCGTGCGTTTGCGGATCTTGCCGTGCTCGCGCCAGCCTTCGCGCAACAGCACGGCGGGGCGCGAGGTGCGGTTCGGGACCGTCTCCACGTACATGGTAACTCATTATCGTCAATCGTCCCATTTTAGGCAAGGGTTGTATTATACTTTACATGGGGACACATCGCGCTGGTCGCGTCCGCCATTCCGTAGGAAAACCGCCCCCTTACCCTCCGCACCTGCGCGCGAAGAGCAATTGGAACGCGGCCGGGCGGAGGCCGCAGGCCGTTCAGACGGGATCACGCTTGGCGCTCGATCGCGCCGGCGCAATTTCATCCGTGAATCCGGAAAGAAGGGCCTGTGTGGCCCTGACGATGTCTTCCGGATAATCGATCTCGTAAATCGCGTCGTCCACGATAAACGGAATGACGTTCTCGCCCGCCATGCGCCCGGCAAGAACCGTGCGCGGACGGGTGATGTCGATATAACCGTTCTGCCACAACGTTTCGGGCAGGATCTGCCGCGGCATGGATTGCGGCTCGGCCAATCCCGCCACACCGAGAAGCGGGCGCAGCCAGCCGTTTTCCCTGCGCCACATCTTGTAGGGAGATTGCGCGGGCCATGAAACGGAACGCAGCGAATCCGCGTCGGCATGTGCCAGCATTGTCGCAACGGCCTCACCGATGTGACGGACCTTGCGGACGGGACCCGTCGGGCGCAGATGAACGAGCAATTCGCAATGATAGTCCTCTTCGCGGATCAACCATTCGACGGCATGCCGGAACACATCGATATCGGGAGACCTATCGCCTGAGAATTCCGCCGGGCGCCGGAATGGCACCTCCGCGCCCGCGGCCTTTGCGACGCCGGCGATCTCCTCGTCATCGGTCGAGACGATCGTGCGCGTGATAGCCGGGCAAGCGAGCGCCTGCTCGATGGTCCACACGATCAGCGGCTTGCCCGCGACAGGAACGATGTTCTTGCGCGGAATGCCTTGTCCCACGTCCACAGCGGCCGGCAACACCCGTCGCGGCGCAGGAAACGCGCACGGACGCAGTCGCTCAGTGAGCCGCAACGCAAGATGCGGGCCTTAGCCCAACTTCCGCAGTTTGACGGCTGAAAATATTTTTCGGCGACCGCGTCCGCGAAAAACCTCGCGATATTGCTGGGGCGCGGTGAGCACGAACCGCGAAAATCGCGTGTAGTGCAAACTTTCGGCGCTTGTGCTGGTCGCGCCGCTGCTCGTACAACCGCCGCGTGGTGGAGGTGGGCGCTGTACATTCGGCCATTGGTAGTGCGCAAGGGCGGAAAGACCTACCGGTACTTTCGTCTGGTGCGCTCGGTGCGCCGCAACGGGAAGGTGAAGCAGGAAACGGTCGCCTTACCTGGGCGAGCTCGATGCGCGTGGCCGGCGCGAGCACAGGCGCTGGCCGAGCGCATCTGCGGTGTCCGCGTCGATCAACAGCGGTCGTTCTTTGAAGACGTGCAGCGAGCCCCAAACCGTTGCGGTTCGCCTGGACCGGCTGCGTGGAGCGCCAGCGGCGGTTCGGCGATGTGTGGCTGGGGCTGATGCTCTGGCAGGCATTGCAGCTCGACACGCTATGCGCCGAGGTGCTGCCCGTCGGCCATGAGAACGTTCCCTGGTCGTTGGTCGCCGCCATCTTGGTGATCGCGCGCCTGTGCGAACCGTCGAGCGAGCTCTACGTGGCCGAGCGTTGGCACGAGCGCACGGCCTCGAGGACCTCCTCGGCGTCGCAGCCGAGCGGATCAACGAGGATCGCTTGTACCGCCTGCTCGACCATCTGGTCTGGCACAAGTCCGACATCGAGCACCACCTGCGCAACCGCCTGGGGGAGCTGTTGCGATCGACTACGACCTGCTGCTGTATGACGTGACGAGCACGTACTTCGAGGGGCTGGCGCCGCGCAACGAGATGGCCTGGCGTGGGCATAGCCGCGATCAACGCGCCGACTGTCTGCAGGTCTGTATCGCGTTGGTGGTGACCCGCGAAGGGATGCCTCTGGGCTACGAGGTGTTTGACGGGAACACCACCGACGTCACCACCGTGAAGACCATCGTCGGGACCATGGAGGCACGGTACGGGCTGGCCCAGCGCATTTGGTGATGGACCGCGGCATGTGCAGCAAGGGCAACATACATTGGCTGCAGCAGACCGGGCGCCGCTATTTGGTTGGGGCCCCGCGCATCCTGCCCGCTTTGCCGAGCAACTGGCCGACGCACAAGGTTGGCAATCGGTGCACGACGAGGTCGAGGTCAAGCTGTGCACCGAGCCGGGCAATCCCCACGAGCTCTTCGTGGTCTGTCGCTCCACGCAACGCCGGGTCAAAGAGCAGGCCATGCATACCCGCTTCAGCCTGCGCATCGAGTCCGCCCTCACGCGCTTGGCCGGGCGTATCGAGCGCCTGCTGAAGCCCATCGATCGGCAGCAGGTCGAGCGCCAGGTTGGCCGCCTCCTACAGCGCAACAGCCACGCCGCCAAGCGCTACCAGATCCGCTTCGAGACCGCGCCCGACCAGCCCGCACAGTTACAACTGCGATGGTCCGTTGACTCCACCTGGGAGGATTGGGCCGCACAGAGCGAGGGGGTCATGTGCTCCAGACCAACATCTTGGACTGGTCGCCCGAAACGCTGTGGAAGACCTACATCCAGCTCACCGAGGCGGAGTCGGCCTTCCGCATTCACAAGTGATCTTTCCCTGCGGCCCATGGCACCAGCGGGCGGACCGGGTCCAAGCGATATCCTGGTCTGTTTCCTGGCCTACGTCCTCTGGAAAACCTTGGAGCAGTGGCAGTCCAAGGCCAAGCTCGGCAACAGTCCACGTTTCCTACTCGACCAGCTGCGCGAGATTCACAGTGCTCGACGTGGCGCTGCCATTAGTCGATGCCCCGACGAAGGAGGTGAAGATCCGTGTGTGGTTCGTCCCGAGCCAGCCCAGGCTATGCTGCTGGAGCGCCTGGGGATCCGGCTCCCCGAGCGCTTGCGCATCCCCGACGGCTTGCGCTGAAAATGTAGTGACAACTTTTGGGGAAAACCCCTTGAAATGCCTACGCTCGACCCCTCAAACTGCGGAAGTTGGGTTAGACCAGCTCATGTCCACGCCGTCAAGAAACGCCGCCGCGGCAGCGGCGGGAGCGCCAGGCGCGAAGGACCCCGCTCACACGGCGCGTCAGCGAACCGGACATCGGTCTGGAACGCCCGGGTGAACCGGACCGGTGCATGTGAGCCGCTCCGCACCCAACAATTTCGCGGACAAGGCGGAGCGGGCGTAGCGTCCGTTACTGAGCGCCTGGCGGCCTGGGGGACGCGCTTTCGGACCCCAAGCTCCGCACTCACCTCCCCCCGCGCTGCTCCGCCCACAGCGCCGCGTAGCGGCCTCCGTGCGCCAGCAATTCCGCATGGCTGCCCGACTCCACCACTCGCCCGGCATCCATCACGTGGATGACATCCGCGCGCATGGCCGTGGTCAGGCGGTGGGTGATCAACAGCACCGTCTGGCCCGCGATCGCGTTGCGCAGCTGCCCAAGCCAGCGGACCTCGCTCCATGGATCCATGGCACTCGTCGGCTCGTCCAGGACCAGGATCGGCGCCCGGCGCATAAGGGCGCGCGCCAACGCGATGCGCTGCCACTCACCGGTGCTCAGCTCCGCACCGTTGACGAACCATTTGCCCAGCGGGTTCTCATAGCCCAGCGGCAGGCGTTCGACGATGTCCTGCGCTTCCGCCTTGCGCGCCGCGGCCTCGACGAGGCTGGGCGCGTTCTCGGCGCCCGCATCTCCAAGCGCGATATTCTCACCGGCGGTCGCGTTATAATGCACCGGCTCCTGGAAGAGCACCGACATCCGCCGGCGCAATTCATCCGGATCCGCCGCGCGCAAATCCACCCCGTCCAAGCGGATAACCCCCACCTCCGGGTCATAGAACCGGCAGAGTAGTTTCACCAGCGTCGTTTTTCCCGCACCGTTGAGGCCAACGATGGCCACCAACTTGTCCGCCGGGATTGCCAGCGAAAAGTCCCGCAACACCGCCCGCTCGCTGCCGGGGTAGCGGAAGGTCACCTGCTCGAATCGGATACCCTCCATCAACGGCGTCGGCGCAGGCGCGGGATTGGGCGGACTGACGACGCGCGGTTGGAGCGCCAGAAACTCGAACAGGTTGCCGAGGAACAGGCTGTTCGAATAGAGGTGGCCGACGTTCTGCAGCAGGGACCGCATCAGTTGCTGGCCCTGATTGAAGGCTTGGTAGAACAGGGCGAGATCGCCGACAGAGACCAGGCCTGCAACTGTCCTCCGCAGCATCCACACCACGGCCAGTCCGGTGACCACCAGCCCAAAGCTTCCGGCGAGCAATTCCGCCTGTCCCTGCTCGCGGGCAATGCGCACGCGCTCGCCACGCAGCGTGTCTCTCAGCATCTGGTAGGCCGATTGGAAACGCGGACCGAGCGCGAACAGCCGCATCTCGGCGGCATTCTCCCGGCTGGTGAGCAGCCAATCGTAATACCAGGTGCGGCGTTCGTCGGCCGTCGCCGCCAGTCGCCACTGGTGCTGCAGAAGCGTGTGACGGATCACCACGTAGAGCGCGGGGAGCGTGCTGACGACGACCGCCAGCGGTACCCAGACCCCGTACGGGATGAGGACGGCGCCCATGGCCAGCAAAGTCACGCCGTTCTGCAGCACGCTGCCGACGCTCTCCAGCAGCTCGACCGGCCGGTAGCTGGCCTCATCGCGGGCACGGTGCAGGTGGTCGTAGAACTCGGGGAGGTCGTAGAAGGCCAGGTCCAGCTCCAGCGACTTGGCGTGGACCAGGCCGCCGATGTGGTCCTTGAGCAGTTCCGCCTGTGCCGTGCGCACCCAGCCGGTGACGCTCCGCAGCGCCTCCGACAGAAGCAGCACTGCAACCATTAGACCCATGGGCACCAGCACGGGACGCAAGCCGAACCAGCCGGCGTGGGAACCGAGGGCCAGTATCAGGTTGTTGACCAGCCACCGGGTCAGGTAGACGGTGGCAACGGGCAGGAGGCCCTGGACCAGCAGCAGAGCCCCCCAACTCAGCGTCCAGCCGCGGGTCGCACGGAAAGCAAGGGTGAGTGCGCGCGCGAGATTCGGCAGCTGCGACGAAGCCTTGTCCAAACGAGTCTTCAGCAGTCGGAACGTTTCCACGACACGAACCCTGGAACGAATCCCGGCCGCCGCCGACACATGGCCACGTGTGCGGCGGGCTCGTTTCCCGCCGTTGACGACGCGGCCCTCGCGCGGCGCCGGCCGCCAATCGAAGCCGCGCCCCCGTGGGCCGGCGCCAAGGCACGGAGACGGAAGCGCGAGAAGCCGCCGCGGTTGCGTGAGGCGGTCGAGGGGCGCAGCGTGCCAAAAGTACCACCGTTTCCAAACCACAAACGACCTGGCCTACACTGACTTCGGCCCTCTCCGCCCCACGTCCCCGTCTTCCCCGCGGCAATCTGTACGATTCCACGACGCGGATCCCGCGCTTGATCGCGGCCCCCTCCCGAAAACCTCACGGGCACCTTGTATACTCGCTCGGGCGAACGATCAATCCAGCGTTGCCTGCCGCGGCGGTAGCGGTGATCTCTTGGTTGCCTGTACGTACCGGGGTCTGTTAAATTTTGTACTTGCAGATTCTTCTGAGGAGGCGGGATTGCCGCGTATCTCGGAGTTCTTCGGTATTGTGGTTTTCATGTACTGGTACGACGAACAACGGCACAGCATGCCGCATTTTCACGCGCGCTTCGCGGCGACGAAGCGGTATTCGACCTGGCAGGAAATTGTCTTGAGGGAGATATCGGTGCCAGAGAGGGCCGTCTGATCCGGGAATGGTGCGCCGAGCGCCAGCTGGAACTACGGGAAGCCTGGCAGGCAGCGACGGCGGGCAAGGAGATCCCATGGGTGGCACCACTCCGGTAATCCGTTCGGTTTCGACCCCATCCTACGGCCGTGTGACCATCGAGGCCAGCGACGGGAAGCGCTACAGCGCGGACCTGATGCGGTTCCGCGGTGTGCCCTGTTTTCCTCCGGATGCGGATGCATGGTCCAAGGTATGGGTCGACAGCTACAGCCTCGCCTTGGTCTGGGCGTGCCGCTTTGAGGTGCACGCGGACCAGGTGATCGGGCTCGCGGACCGGGTCGAGACCATCGACGCAGCGGCCTGAGCGCTGTCTTCCGTACCGGCCACCGCGACGCGCCCGACCGTCACACGCCAGCGACCACTCCCGCCGCGTCCGCGCAACCGTTCAGCGCGTTGTCGACGGCCGCCAGGACTTCGTCAACGGTGACTTGCCCGTCCTCGTTCACGTCGCCCCAGCGACAGGTCGACAGGTCCGCATTCCCCAGAGCGATGTTGACCATCGTGAGAATCTGCTCAACCGTCACTTCGCGGTTGCCGACGCAGTCCCCGGCACATGGAGGCCCAGGCGAGTTGTACTCGTAGGCGCCGACCGAACAGTTGGCAAAACCCGTTCCGGGGCGCACGTAGCCGCGTTGGTCGGTCGGTTCGCAGGTGGCGGTGTCACCGGCGTTGATTGCCGGGCTGCCCGGCAGCAGCGCCATGGTCTGCGTTGGGCCACCGTTGTCGGCAAGCGGGGCCAGCAACGGGTCGGTGTCTTGGAGATCACCGGTGCTGGTGAAGCCACAGGAAGCGCCGGAATCTATGTTGTGGCCCCTGGAGCTGATGGTGCCGCCATCGGATACGGTACACCCAGAGCTCAAGATAGAGTTCTCTATTGTGCCGTTTGTCGGTGCGACATTAACTACGATATCTCCATCGCCGGCTGCTCTGTTGCTGGAGAATGTGGTGTTCTTGACTACGACGCTGCTCGAGAATCCGAGCTGCGTGCCGATGAGCTACGCGCGCATGGGTGCGAAGGAGCAGGAGCTGGAGGAGGAAGTGGCGCGCTTGCTGGAGCAGGCGCAGCAGGTAGATGCGGCCGAGGATGCGGAGTATGGCAAGGGACGGCGGGGCGATGAGTTGCCCGCAGAGTTGGCGTGGCGCGAGAGCCGGCTGCGCAAGATCCGGGAGGCAAAAGCCGCGTTGGAAGCCGCGGCCCGCGCCCAGGCTGAGCAGGCGGCGGAGCAGGCCCGCACGAAGCTGGCGGAGCGCGCCCGGCATGAAGCGCAGACTGGCAAGCAGATGGGCGGACGCCCGCCGCAGGTGCCCGATCCCGCCCACGCGCAGCCCGCGCCGACGGCCCAACACAACTTCACTGATCCGGACTCGCGCATCATGAAGGACGGAGCCACGAAGGGGTTTGAACAGGCCTACAATGCCCAGGCGGCGGTAGACAGCACGGCGCAGATCATCGTGGCGGCTGCGGTCACGCAAGCGGCGAACGACAAGCAGCAACTGCAGCCCCTGCTGGAGAAGGTCAAGGAGAACTGGGGGCGGCGGCCCGAGAAGGCCTCGGCGGATGCGGGCTACTTCAACAGCGAGCACCTCACCGACGAGGCGCTCCGCCGTGTGGATCTCGATGTGCCCCCGGACCGGCAGACGCATGGGGCCGCGCCGCAGACGCTCGCTGCACCGCCTGCCGCGGACGCGAGCGTGGTCGACCAGATGCGGCAGAAGTTGAAGACAGCGGCCGGGCAGGCCGTGTACAAATGGCGCAAGGCGATTGTCGAGCCGGTGTTCGGACAGAGCAAAGAGGCGCGCGGCTTTCGGCGCTTCTCGTTGCGCGGGCTGCCAAAGGTGGCGGCAGAGTGGGATCTCATCACGCTGACGCACAACCTGCTCAAGCTGTGGCGGGCGCAGCTGCGCCCACTGGCGGCCTAATCCGATGCACACACTCCCTCTACGCATGATCAAGCGTCTCGCTTGTGCCTGTGCCAGCGCTGGTCGCCTCGCACAGGGGATTACATCAGGCAACTGTCGTCTCCCTTGCCCAACCTGGCTCGTCACCGCGCTCTCTTGCGCCGTTACTCCGACAGGCTCCTAGGGCTGGGAACGGCCGGAAGCCGTTGCGGCGCCGTTCACCCACCGGCCCACAGCGCATCTCGCAGGCCGGAGGTGCGGTCGATGCGGTGGGCGATCGCATACTCCACCACTTCCCGCGTGGCGTGGATCGTGACCCGCTGGCGGGCCCGCGTAACAGCGGTATACAGCAGTTCGCGCGACAGTACCGGTGACGGGCGTGGCGGCAGCAGGACGGCGACCTCGTCGAACTCCGAGCCCTGGCTCTTGTGCACGCTCAAGGCGAACACGGTTTCGTGCGCTGGCAGCCGCGACGGCGAGAGCCGGCGCAATGCGCCACCCGGCCCGAGGAAAACCGCCATGCGGTGGCCGCTCTCCGTTCGTGGCCGCGTGCCTTCCGGTCCATTGCCTGGGACAGTCCCGTTCAGGGCGCCGTCCCCTTTCTTCCCGTCCGCATCCACCAGCAGGCCGACGTCGCCGTTGAACAGATTCAGCTGATAGTCGTTGCGGGTGACGATGATCGGCCGTCCGGCGTAGTACCGGCCTTCCGGTTGAATCAGCCCCGTGCCGGCGAGGATGTCCTCGATCTGGCGGTTGACAACCTCGACGCCACACGGACCGCGGCGGTGCGCACACAGCACGCGAAAGTGTTCCAGGCCGCGCAACCGATCCTCAGGGGCGTGGAGGCGCAAATAGCGATCGAAGCCTGCGATCACGGAGGTCTCGAGGGCGAGCGAGAGATTCTGACCGGTCGGCGTCTCCACCAGGCTCACGTCCGGGTACCGGTCCGCAGCGAGGATATCGAGCGCCGCGGCGGTGTCGCCGTCGTTGATGGCGCGTGCCAGTTGCCCGATCCCGCTTCGCGGACCGTAACGGTAGCTGCGCGTCAGTTGCACCATGCAGTCCCAGATCCCGGTTGTGGCCGGTGCGCGCGGCTCCAACGCCAGGCAACCGCCACCGGGCTCCGTGATTTCGGCCACCAGCGGTCGCGAGTAACTGCGCGGCGCACCGGTGTTGCAGATGTCGCCCAACACGGCGCCCGCTTCCACCGACGCGAGCTGATCCTTGTCGCCGAGCAGAATCAATCGTGCCGCCGGCGGCACGGCGTCCACCAGGCGGCGCATGAGCGCCAGGTCCACCATCGAAGCTTCGTCGACGAGGACGGCGTCGGCCAGCAGCGGATTCTCGGCATTGTGGCGGAAGTCCGTCGAGCTGCCGCCCCTGGAACCGAGACAGCGGTGGATCGTCTTGGCGTCCTCCGGAATCAGCCGGCGCACCTCTTCCGAGCACGGCAGTGTTGTCTTCGCGCGTTGGATCGACTCCGCCATGCGTGCGGCCGCCTTGCCCGTGGGCGCCACCAGGACGACGCGCAATGGCACGCCCGGCCGGCGCGCCTGCTGCTGCTCCACCAGCAGCGCCAGGATCTTCACCACGGTGTAGGTCTTGCCGGTCCCCGGACCGCCGGAGATGACACAGAACCGCCGCCGCGCCGCCAGCAACGCCGCAACCCGCTGCCAGTCCGGTTCGCTTCGATCCGCAGTACCGGGGTCGACGGGAAACAGACGGTCAAGTGTTCGCCGTAGCCAGGCGCTGTCGAGCGTCGCCTCCACCTCCGTGGCTCGTGCGCGGATCGCGGCAGCGAGGCCTTCCTGATGCGCCCAGTAGCGGCGCAGGTACAGCCGGCCCGCGCTATCCAGCACCATCGGCGTCGGTGCCGTCCCGCCGCCGATCGCGGGGCTCGAACGCAGCGCGTCGAGCCATGGTTCCAGCGATGGCCAGGTGACGTCGATCCGTTCGCCGGCGTCGTCCACCAAGCCGTCGTGCGCCGCGATCCGCGCCAGGTCGAGGCACACGTGTCCGTGGCCGACGTGGCGGCTGACCAGCGCCGCTGCCAGCAGAACCTCCGGCCGCGCCTCGCCGGCGATGCGGCCCATCGCAAGCGCGAAGTGCGCGTCGAGTGGCGAGATGATCTCGGCTTGGCGCAGCGATTCGATGGTGGGGATCATGCCATTACCCCGGAGCCGACGTGTCGCCCGCCAATGCCGCCGACAACGCGTCCACCAGTTCGCGCGGCGGCCGGTCGTGGAACACGCCGCAACCCGGCGCATGCGCCGGCGACATACCCCGTAGGAACAGGTAGTAGACCCCGCCGAAATGCCGGTCGTAGTCGTAGTCGGGGAGGCGGGCGGACAGGTAGCGGTGCAGGGCGACGATGTAGAGGTGGTACTGCAAGAAATAATGGTGCGCGTCCATGATCGGCAGAAGCTGGTGGGGGTCGTAATCGCCCGCGCTGGGACCGAGCGAATTCGACTTGTAATCGATGACGTACCAGCGGCCGGCGTGGGTAAACACCAGGTCAATGAAGCCGCGCAAGTATCCGGCGAGTGGGTGGAAATCCAATGCGCCAACGCGTGCGGCATAGCCGGGCGGCACCGGTGCGCGGGCATGGGAAGCAAAGACGGCCGCGAGCCGCTCGCGGGTCAGCGCCACCGGCGGCGACCGCGGAGCGCCGATCGCAGGGGCACGGTCCGCCACCGGGAAGAGGAACTCAAGTTCGTTGAGGCGGGCGCCCAGCGGGACTTGTCGCAGGGTCAACGGCGCGCCGCCACCGTCGAACGGCGTATCGAGGATATCGCGGATGGCCGCGTAGAGCGGTTCGGTCCAGCGTAGGTCGAAACCGAAGCGGCCGAGCGTGCTGGAAATCTGCTGCCGGATTGCGGCGGCGTCCGCCGTCTGAAAGTCGAGACGTTCGAAGATATCGTGCAGCAAGAGTCCCGGGCGCGTGCCGCTCGGGAAATCGTGGAGCTGGACTGCCAGTGTGGGTGTGCTTGCTGGCGGCATAGCCGCGTCGCTCCGCGGCGCGGCCCCTTCATCGCGGTCCTGGCCTTCCTCCGCCGGTAGACTGAGCTCCGGCGCTACCGCGGTCAATGCCGAGAAGCTCGATGTGCGCCACGTCAGGGGTAAGGAGCGCGACGCAGTGCGGCACTCGCACGGCCGTGTCGACTCCGTTGCGGCTTCATAAGAGTCGTCAGACGGTTCGGACAATTCGCCGATCGTGATGGTCCTCGGCGTGCCCGCCGCGAGGGCGTGAAGGTCGCCGCGCAAGGCATCGTCCCCTTGCTGCACGAGCGACACGATCTTTCGCGCGGTCGCCTCGGCCAGATCGGCCGCGTCCGTAGATCCCAAATCGGAAAGTTCCGGCACTCCCGGATGCTCCGCGTCGGCGATCTTGGACTTGGGACCTTGGACTTTGGACTGCGAACGACGCCGAGACTCCGGCGACCGCGGTTGATGTAAGAGATAACCCAGTGCGGAGGTTTCCGCCTCGTTAAACGCGCCCCAAACGATGGTGCAGCGGTGCTTCGCCCGCGTCACCGCGACGTACAGCAGGCGGAGGTTTTCGGCCAGCGCCTCGCGGCGGGCGAGTTCCAGGTGTTGCTCTCTCGCGGGCGAACCGAGGTCGAGTTTCAGCCGCTGGCGGTCGGTGGGATCGTGAAAACGCGGCTGCTCCGCGTCCGCCTTGTGCAGGAGTTTGCCATCCCACAGGAACGGGCAATAGACGACGGGATACTCCAGCCCCTTGGCCTTGTGCACGGTCACCAGCTTGACCGCGGCGGCGTCGCTCTCGAGGCGAATCTGCGCCGCGTCGCCGGCCAGGTCGCTGCCCGCCGCCGCGTCGGCGCGCATCTCCGCCAACCAGTGCGCCAACGCCAGCGGCCCGCCGTGGAGTTCGATGGCGGCGGCGTGCAGTAGTTCAGCGAGGTGCAACACGTTGGTGAGCCGACGCTCCCCGTCGCTAAGCTCAAGGAGACGCCGCGGCACCTCACACTCCTCGATTAACCGCTGAAAGGCGACGACGAAGCCGCCGTGCGCCCAGGTCTCGTGCCAGTCCCGCATGCGGTCGATCCAGGCGTCCCAACCGCGCTCGTCTTCTTGAAGGGCGAACAGTCGGTCTCCGTTGAGGCCGAGCACCGCGGTGGCGAGTGCGGCCTTTACCGCCCCCGTATCTCCCGGGTTGGCGATGGCGCGCACCACGCGTTCCATCTCGGCCGCTTCGGCGCTGGCGAACACGCTCGCCTGGGTTTGCAAGACGCTTGGGACCCGCCGTGTGCGCAGGGCGACTTGTACCTTGCTGGCCTGCTCGTTGGTGCGGCAGAGGACGGCGATGTCGCCTGGGGCGACGGCCGTGCCGTCGATCGTTGCGCCGGAGCCCAAGAAGCGGACGATCTCCGCGGCGATCATGTCGGGCAACCGATCGTTGGCCCAAGTCTTGTCGATAACGTCTTCATCCGGGCGGCGTACGAAGAGAATCTGCAACGGGGCGCAGCCTGCTACCGTGCCGCCGAGAGCATCCGTGGCGCCGGCATGCGGTTCGACCCGTGCGAATGGAATCTCTTCGAAAAAAAACTGCCGATCGGCGTTCTCGTACAAGGTATTCACGGCCTCGACGAGGCTCCGGTCCGCACGCCAGTTGGTAAGCAGCGTGTGGCCGACCGCGGTGTCGCGTTTGGCGGCGAGGTAGGCGAAAACGTCGGCGCCGCGGAAGGCGTAGATGGCCTGCTTCGGATCGCCGATCAGGAACAGCGGGGCCTCCGTGCCGCGGTAGAGGCGGTGGAAGATACGGTACTGCACCGGGTCGGTGTCCTGGAACTCGTCGATCAGCGCGGCACCGAACTGGGCGCGGATCTTGTCTGCGAGGGCCGTGCCGCCAGGCCCGTCCAGAGCCTGGGCCAGGCGCTGCAGGAGGTCGTCGAAGAACTGCACGTGCGCCGCGTCCTTGCGGCGCTGCAACTCGGTGCGTGCATACTCCACGAAGGCACGCTGAAACCGCAGCAGTCGGGCCGCCAGTTGGTCGCACACGCGCCGTTCGGCTGCGAGCAAGGTGTCGCACGCGTCGAAGAACGCATGTTGCGGCGTGACGCAATCCTTTTTCGTCCCCTCCGCCAGCAGCGCCGTTCCGAATTTGGCGAACTCGGGGAAGTCAGCGGAGAACCCGGGACATTCACCCGCCATGACCCCGTCGATCCGCGGCACCCACTTGGAGGCGATGCTCGCGGGCCTGTACTGCACCCGGCTCAACCCCGGCGATTCCAGGAGCAGACGTTCGATCTCGTTGCGGGCCTCGCGCCAGATGGCCGCGGCCGGCGCGTACGCCCGCTGCCAGGCCACGAGGCCCGCGTCGAGATCGACATCGACGCGTTCCGGGAGCACCGGCATGTCCGGGTGGCCCACCACCTTGCCCGCCAGCGCCGTCAGGTTGGCGGGTGTGAGGTGCGTCCGTAGATAGCGGACGAACGCCGGCGGGGCGTCGCACAGCTCGCGGACCCAGAAGTCCTGGACCACTTCATCGAGCAGCGGAGTCTGGCTGGCGATCAGTTCGGCATCGAAGCTTACGCCGCTCTCGAAGGCGTGCTCCTGCAGGGCACGCTGGCAGAAGCCGTGGATGGTAAAGATTGCCGCCTCGTCGAAACCGTGCAGCGCGGCGAGCAAGACGCGGCGGTCATGCTCGCTCTGCCCCGCGGCGCGGCGCCGCCGCACCAGCGTGTCGAGCGCGGTATCGTCGGGATCGCCGCCGGCGGCGAGCGCGTGTAAGGCCGCGCGCAGACGGCCCCGGATGCGCGCCCGCAGTTCGGCCGTGGCCGCCTCGGTGTAGGTCACCACCAGGATATTGGCCACCGGCCGCTCGGCCTCGAGCAGCAGCCGCAGGTACAGCGTGGTGATGGTAAATGTCTTGCCGGTGCCGGCGCTGGCTTCGATGAGGTGGGCGCCGCGCAATGCGACGCTCAGCGGGTTCAGCGGCTTCATGGCGCGGCGTCGCCCTCCCGATGCCGCAGCAACGGCGCGAACACCGCGCGTGCGATCTGCGCGAAAGTCCGCATGTTGGAGGAGTCGTCCGCGAGTTTCGTCGCGCTCAGCACTGGGCAAGCAGGGTCAAGCGGATTGGCAGTGCCGAAGACCTGTTGCACGTAGGGATCCTCCACGTCGCCAGGGACTTCCGTGTGTTGGTTGGGCCGGAATTTTCCCGCGGCGGCGGCGAGCCCTCGTGCCCCGTCGCCGTTGGAGCGCAGTTCGGCCTCGACGTACGCGCGCGAGGATTTCGGAAAGAAGGGCAACGGTTGCTGCTGGCCGCGGCGGTACAACGCAATCAAGCCGCGCAGGATGGCCTCGGGATCCTCGATGGGCCGGAAGCGAATGCGGACCGGGCCGCCGGCCTTCTCCGCGCGCCCGATGAGGGTGCTGGTTCGCGGGAGAGTGTCGGGAGCCGCCCAGTTCAGGACGACGTGGCGGATCCACAGGCGCAGCTCGGAGGCGCCGCCCAGCTTGGAGTAGGCCCACTCCACCTGGCCGGCAGGCCACAGATTGCGTAGGACGCCGGTGATGCGGGTGCCGTCGCCGAGGGCCCGGTCCACCACGAACGGATCGGGACGCGCGCCGCTGAGCAGCGGCCTGGCCGCGGCCGCGACGGCCGCCACCCGCGGCTGCAATTCCGTAAAGAGGCAATCGCCTGGGGTCCCCAGCGGCAGCATGCCAGTGGCCTTGATCGCCGTGAACGCCGCACGCGGGTCTTCGCCATCGAGGATCCGGTCGAGCAGATCATCGCCGATGCGCCACCGTTCCAGCGCGCCCGGCGCGATCGGCTCACGATCGGGGATGGCGGCTGCGTCGTCGCCCAGGTACAGCCCGAGGCGCCGCTGCAGCAGGGCGCGGGCCGGATTGTCGAAGAACTGTACGAGATCATCGACCGTGACCACCGCTGTCGCGGTCGTATCCGGCGGCACGGGGCGCGCAAAGAATGCCGGCGCCGCCCGGCGCGGTCCCATGAGACTACGCGCTCCGGCGTAGGCAGTGGTGTCATAACTGAAGAGGCGCGCGTCGCCCTGGCCGTAATAGGCCGGACTGAAAGGCTGCAGCGGATGGCGGACACGGACGCGGTCGCTGGTTTGGGGCGGTGAACCCACGGACCGAGGAAATCCCTCGCGCGCTGCCCTCGCCGCCCCTTTTGGCAAGGGCTGCGACCGCGCCGCGGCTGGAGCTCTTGAAGACCCGTCAGGTCGTTCCGGGCCAGCGTGCGTATCGGCGGGAAGCGGAGCGGCGACGAAGGATTCGTCGAGGACATCGAGCAGCTCACGGACGACCACCGACGGTGGTAGTTCGGCATTGTCGCGGACGCTTTGCCCGACGTAGGTGACGATGAGCCGATCGCGTGCCGACAGCAGGGCCTCGAGGAAGAGGTAGCGGTCATCGTCGCGCGTGCGGCGGTCGCCGGGCCGCGGCTGCTGTGCCATGAGGTCGAAGCCGAGCGGGCGGCGCACGCGCGGGAAGGCGCCATCGCTCATGCCGAGCAGGCAGATGACGCGGAAGGGAATGGTCCGCGTGGGCACCATCGCACAGAACGTAACGCCACCCGCCAGGAAGCCCCGTTCCGTCGCGCCGCGCTGCAGGCGTTGGTCGAGTTGGGTGCGTACGGCATCGATCCCGACCGGCTCGGCGAAGCGGGCGCGCGCCGCTGCCATGGCCATCTCGTCGAGCGCATCGCGGATGCGTTGGTGCTGGTACGCCGTGGCCTCGGTGCTGTCCAGCATGCCGTCGAGCAGCGGGGCAAGATCGGCGCACCAGGCGGCGACGCCGCGCGGCTGCCGCAGCGCACCGCGCAAGCCGAAGAGCCGATCGCAGAAGTCGGCCAATCGCCCGAGTGCCGCGGTCTCGGTGCCCTCCAGGTCGTCGTACGGCAAGACGTCGCCGAAGAGCGTGCGGCGCTCCCCGGGCATCGCATAGCCGAGCAGCAAACGGTCGAGCCCGAAGCGCCACGTGTTCTCCGTCGCGACTGGTTGTCCAACCTCACGGCGGTGCTCGGCGTCCACGCCCCAGCGGATGCCGGCGCCGGCGACCCACCGGCGCACCCGGTCCAGCTCTTCGCCAGTGAGCCCGAAGCGCGCGCCGATGACATCGTTGCCGAGCAGGTCGAGGATCTCGCTTGCCGTCATGCGACCGCGCAGGGTGTCGAGCAGCTTGGCGAACGCGCCGAACACCGCTTCGGTGGCGCGCACGTGCCGGTCGGCAATACGATACGGAATGCGGGACCCGTGCGCGCCCGTGCGCCGGAACACGGCATCGACCAACGGTGCGTAACCGTCGATGTCCGGCGACATGACTAGTACGTCGTGGAGTTCCAGCGTCGGATCCCGATCGAAGAGTGCGAGCAGCTGATCGTGCAGCACCTCCACCTCGCGCATCGGGCTGTGGCAGGCGTGCACGCGGATCGAGTCGTCGTTCGGATCGAGCGTGACGGGGTGCACCTCGCCGTCAGCTACGCGGTGCCGCAAGGCGAGGATGTCGGACTGGATTGTTGCGAGCATGGTGCCGGTCCCAGGGTCGACATAGAGGTCGCGGTCGTCCTCCTGGTAATCGCCGGCGGCTTCAAGCAGTTGTTGGAAGTCCCGGCCCTGCCGGCCCATCGACGCCAGGATGGGGTTGCCTTCCGCCTGAAGCAGGAGCGTGTCGAAGTGCGCGCTGGTACCCGCGCGCCGCCGCGGCCGGCGCAGCAGTTCGCGGCGCGACCGGATGTCCCCCCAGTACTCGCGCGTGGGACTGAGAATAAAGAGATGCAGCTCGACCCAGGGCGACAACCGGGCGAGCAGATCCAGGTACAACGGCGGCAACGTCGAGACGCCGAAGAGGCTGACGCGGGCAGGGAAGCCATCGAGACGCGGCCGTGCGGCCCGCACGCTGTCGAGAAAGATGCGGGCGCGCGCGGCCACATGGTCGCGTGAAGCGAGGTGCTCGGTCAATGCACGCCACAACATCGCCTGCCAGTGCGTGTCGCGGCCGGCATCCCAATCGAGAATCATCGTGGGGCGGTACACCAGGTACTGATCGAAGGTGTCGGCGATGCGTTGGGCGACCTGAACCCGTCGCAGGCCCTGATTGTCGGCTGCCAGGTAGCGGCGAATGGGTGCGAACTCGGCGCGGTCCGTCAAGCGGGGGAGCAGTTCGGCAATGCCCCACAGCAGGGTGTCCGGGGTGAAGCAGTCCGCGCCCGCCTCTTGCGGGCCCAGCACCGCGGTGAGGGCGCGTTCGATGAGGTGGCGGGGGAAAGGAAAATCGGGATTCGCCCACACACCCAGGCGGCGCGCCAGTTCCATCGACAGCCAGCGCTCCATGCCCTTACCTTGGACCACGACGCATTCAGGATCGAGGGGACCGCCGAGCGGCCGGGCAAACAGGGCGGCCAGTTCCGCCACCAACGTCTCCGTACGATTGCTTCGATGGACGTACATGCGCGCGTTGCACTCCAGCGGCCTCGGAGATTGTCTCACCAACGCTTGACGACGTGCGAGGGTTGCCTAGGCGGCAAGCCGCGACCAATCCAGCGATCGGCCAGGCGCCCCGGCGTCACCCATGCGCCGCAGGCGGCGCCTCAGTCGTCGTGTCCGTGGTGTCGGTCCCCGTCGGACGGGCGGGTCCCGCCCATCCCACGCTCAACAGAGCCGCCGCCCGCCGCCTGCGTGACGCTTATCAGACCCCGCGGTCCATGCACCAACTGCCCGCCCGCGTGCCCGACGCGTAAGCCGAGCCCGCCGGTGACGATCGTCGCCACCGCCGTGGCGGCCATGAACGCGACCGGCCTGCGGCCCCGGCGGAGGACGAGGCCGGCGACGCTCAGCGCCAGGGTGACCCCGGCGCCCCACACGAACTGCTCTGCCAGCTCTTCGTGTTCTTCGATACTTTGCTTGGAGATCAGCTTCTCGGCCCGGTCCTCTTCGGCCTCGCCTGTCCGTAAGGCGACCACCCCCCCAGCATAGAGCAGGGCTTGTAGGAGCACGACAACGAGCCAGACTCTTCGGGGCAAGAGATCCTTCCAGACGGCAACGGCGACGCCGCCGGCCACCAGCGGCATGACCGCCGCGAGACCGAGCGGCAAGTGGACTATGGCAGGGTGGAGCGGTAAACCATTCATAAAGCCTCCTTGGCTGCGGAGATGGAGCGCAGCATAACGCAGGCATGCGATGCCAGACAATCCGACAAATGACGGAAGGGGACAAAATGCCCGTCTGTCCGGAGACTTATGGTCCGCTGGTCGGTCGTATGACGGACGCCTGGCCGCCTTCGGTATCGTCCTTTTCGGCGTGATTGCGCTGTTGGTGACCTTGGACATCCTCTCCGATGTCCGGGCGGGGATCGGACCCTGGCACCTGCTGCTGGAGGGCACTCTCCTGGTTTCGAGCTTGGCGGGCGTTGCCGCCCTCGGGCAGTCGCTCGTCCGTGCCCGGCGGGACGTCCGCGAACTGTCGATCGAGTTGGCGACCTGGCGAGCCGAGGCGGCGGTCTGGCGCGGCGAAGCGCACGGGCTCTTGGAAGGCCTGGGTGCTGCCATCGATCGACAGTTCGGCCGGTGGTCGTTAAGTGCCGCCGAACGTGAGGTGGGGTTACTGCTCGTCAAAGGCTACAGTCTCAAAGAAATCGCCGATCTGCGCAGCACCAGCGAACGAACGGTGCGCCAACAGGCCCAGGCGATTTACCGTAAGGCAAGCGTAGGGGGCCGCGCCGAACTCTCGGCCTTCTTCCTCGAGGATCTCCTGCTGCCCGGACCGCCCGGCCAAGCGAATCGGCCCACACCGTCCCGGGGCTAGAGGACACATGCGTCCAAATTCGCAGCCGAGCGCTGGTGACGGCGAGCCGGCGGTACGATATTGGCCGGAGCTCCTCGTTCGCGGGTGCATCGGATGGTGAGCGACACGTATCGAAACCGCCATCGTTCGCCGGCGCGGATCGTTGACAGCGCTATCCGTGGGGCTTCATGATGCCGGCATGCGGAGAAGCGTGAGGCGAGGCTCGGTGGTGGAGGCGGAGAAGTGTGCCATGCTTGCACGTCCGCCAGCGCGCGATGGTTGCGTCTGATCACAGCCGTCGCGTGTGCGTGTACCGATGAGCTTGGTCCTCGACGAAATCGAGAAGCGGATCGCCGCGCTCCGCCACCAGGGACGTGACCGCGAGAGCGAACCGCTGCTGCGACGCGCTGTCCGGCTCGCGTGTCGGGAGTACGGCGAGCGTCACCCCGCCCACGCCACGCTGCTCAACGACCTCGGCGGCCTCTACCGCACGACCGGCCGCTATGCGGAGTCGGAAGCGTGTTTCGTTCAGGCGCGCGAGATCTTTGCCGCGACGCTCGGCGAGAACGATCCCGGCTACGCCACCTGCCTGAACAATCTAGCCGGGCTGTACCGCTTGACCGGCGAGCACACGCGCAGCGAGCACCTCTTCCTCGAGGCGAGCGCGATCTACGCCCGCACGCTCGGAGAGCGCCACTTCCTCTACGCGAGCAACCTGAACAACCTCGCCCTCTTGTACCAGGACTTGGCCAGGTACGACGAGGCGATTCGATTGCAGGTACAGGCCCTCGATATCGTACGCTCGACTTCGGGCGGCGGCACGCCGAGTTACGCCACCAGCCTCTGCAACCTGGCCGCGACCTACATGGCCAAGGGCGACCTCGCCGCGGCGGAGCCGCTGCTCGACAGCGCCTTCGAGATCCTCCGCACCGCCACCACGGAGGACGACGTCCGTCATTTCTCGGCGCTGAACGCCATGGCCAGCCTCCACTGCCGCCGGGGTCGTTTCGCCGCGGCGGCGGCGCTCTACGGCCAAGTACTCGAGATCTGTGCGCAGCGCTGGGGCACCGACCACCCCGCATACGCCGGCGCCCTGGCAAGCCTTGGCGTTGTCCACGTAGCGACGGGCCGCCGCGCCGACGCCGAACGCTGCTACCGCGCCGCGCTGGAGATTCGCCGCCGCGTCCTGGGCGAAGCGCATCCCAGCACGCTCGACGTGCGGCAAGCGTTGGCCGCCCTCCACACCCAAGACGGGCGGGCTGCCCCGCTAGACCGATGACCGGACTCGAGCTGGCCGAGCGCTACTTCCAGGCCCACGGTGCGCCGCTCATCGAGCGCCAATTCGCCGCTTACCGCGACCGGATCGCCGCGGGACTCATCGGCGCGGGGTCGGAGTGCTTCGGCTTCGACGACGAGATTTCGCGGGATCATGACTGGGGGCCGGGCTTCTGCTTGTGGCTCGCCGGCGACGACTACCGGGCGATCGGCGCGCAGGTACGGGCGGCGCTGGCGGATCTTCCGCCGAGCTTCGCGGGCATCGCGCCGCGCCAGGCAAGCGCATGGGGAGGTGGCCGGGTCGGCGTGCTCGAGGTCGGCGAGTTCTACCGCGGCCTGATTGGCCTCGACCGTGCGCCGCGGAGCCTCGAGGAGTGGCGCCGCATCCCGGAAGCCAACCTGGCGGCCGCCACCAACGGCAAGGTGTTCGTCGATCCGCTGGGAGAACTCAGCCGCGTGCGCGAGCAGCTCCTTGCGTTCTACCCCGAGGACGTGCGGCTGAAGAAGATCGCCGCGCGGTGCATGTCCAGTGCGCAGTCGGGTCAATACAACCTGGGGCGCTGCGCGCAACGACGCGAACTCGTTGCCGCGCGCATTGCCGAGGCGCAGTTCTGCGCCCAGGTGCTCTCGCTGGTCTTCCTCCTCAACCGCCGCTATGCACCGTTTTACAAGTGGACGCACCGCGCCGTCAGGCCGCTGCCGGTGCTCGGCGAGTCCACACACCGCCTGCTGGCGGAACTGGTTGCCGGCTACGGGTTCGCGAAGAAGCAGCGGCTCGTCGAGGCGGTGGCCGCGGGCCTGGCCGCTGAATTGCGACGGATGGGGCTGAGCGATGCCACGAGCGATTTCCTTCTGGACCATGGACCGAGCGTGCAGAAGCGGATACGTGACCCGCGGCTACGCCAGAGCGACGTCTGGCTGGAGTAGGTTGAAGCGATGGTGGGCGAGAAGAACGTACTTGTCGTCGGCGGCAGCTATTTCGTCGGACGGGTCTTTGTCGAGGCACTGCGCCGGCGGCCCGGCTACGCGATCCACGTGATGAACCGGGGCCGCCGGCCGCTGCGGCTCGATGGGGTGCGGGAAATCGTCTGCGACCGGCACGACCGTGCCGCCATCAACCGCCGCGTGCCACCGCACGACTGGCACGCGGTGATCGACTTCTGCGCCTACCGGCCCGACGACGTCGCGGCCCTGCTCGGTCATGTCCCTGGCACCATCCGGCAATACGTGTTGATCAGTACGGCGACTGTGGTGCGCAACTCGTCGGCGCTGCCGATGGACGATGAGACGCCCGCGCTGAGCGCACCGCTACCCGGACCGGGCGGGGACTACGGGTATCAGAAGCGGCTCGCCGAAGTCGAGGCCGAACGGACCTGCCGCAAACGGGGCATCGCGTATGTCGGCTTACGGCCGCCGTTTATCTACGGCGAGTATAACTATGCGCCCCGGGAGTCCTACTTCTTCGACCTTATGGCGAAGGGCGAGACCATCGTTGTGCCGGCGCCGCCGCAGGCGCTGTTCTCGATGGTTTCGGTGTGGGACGTGGCCGGCGTCTGCATCGCCTGCCTCGGTAACGAGCGGGTGTTCGGCCGGCCCTGGATCGTCTCTACCGACGAACTGATCTCGTACGACCGCCTGATCGATACGCTCGCCGCGATCGGCGGGCGGCCTTTGGATGTGCGGCAGCAGCCCGTTCGCGTCATCGAAGCGAAGGGCCTACCCCTGCCGTTTCCGCTCACCGAGCACCTCGTGTACTCGGGGGCGCGCTTGCGCGACACGTTGCGCTACGAGTACGGGTCGTTTGCGCAAGGCATGGCCAGGACGTACGAGTGGTTCCGTAGCCGCGGTACCCGATGAGCGCGAGTGGAGCGCGGCGCGTGCGGAGCGAAGCGAGCGATCCCACGGTGAGCAGCGTGCCCGCGGTTGACCACAGGCGCGGTGCCGACCTCGTCCTCCACAATGCCAGGGTGTTGACCTTCGACCGTACGCAGTCGCACGCCGATCTGGTGGCCGTGCGCGGCGATCGCATCTTGGCCGTGGCCACCGCGGACGACCTTCCGTTATTCGCGCGCCCTGGCGTTACGCTCCTCGATTGCGAGGGGGCGACGCTCATCCCCGGCTTCAACGACGCGCACTGCCATCCGCTGGCCCTGGCGATCAATCTGCTGTCGGTCGATTGTTCGCCTGCGTCCGTGCACAGCATTGCCGAGCTCGAAGCGCGCATCCGCCAGCGGGCGGGGCAGACGGTGGAGGGCGCGTGGATTCGAGCGGTCGGCTACGATGACGCGCGCCTCGCCGAGGGGCGCGCGCCGACCCGATGGGAGCTGGACCGCGCCGCGCCGCGACATCCGGTGGTCCTGGTCCACGCCACCGGCCAAAGCTGCGTATTGAACAGCGCCGCCCTCCACCTCGCCGGGATCGCCACGCCGGCACCGGACGCTGCCGCGGGCGGGATCTGCCGGGATTCCCGCAGCGGAGAACCAACGGGCCTGGTCTCGGGCAGACAGGACCGGGTGGCCCGCGCCATCCCCGCCCCGGATGCGGACGAAATCGAGCGGGGCATGGCGTTGGCCAACCGCACCTACCTCGCGCAGGGGATCACCTCGCTCCAGGACACCAGCTGGACCAACGGGTGGCGCCACTGGCAGTTGTGGCAACGTCTGGTTGTCGCCGCCGTGGCGCCGCGGGTGGCGATGATGGTGGGCACCGAATCGCTCGATCGTTTTCGGGATGCCGGGCTCGCAACGGGAAGCGGCGACAGCCGCCTGCGTCTCGGCGCCTTAAAGCTGGCGCTCGACGAGAGCACCGGCGTTCGCCACCCGCCGCGCGACGAGGTCGAAAGCCTGGCGCTGCGCGCGCATGAGGCCGGCTTCCAGGTGGCCTTCCACGTGAGCGACATTCGGATGCTCGAGGTAGCGCTTGCGGCGATCGCCGTCGTGCGCGCCCACTGTGCCCGCCGCGCGCACCATGCCTGCGATGCGGTCGGCTTTCGCCTTGAGCATTGTGCCATCTGCCCGCCCCGTCTCCTGTCGAGAGTGCGGGCCAGTCGGGCAATGGTGGTGACACAGCCGGCCTTTGTGCGGGGTTTCGGCGCGCGCTACACCGAGGATGCGGCGGCGCACCAGATCGGCTGGTTCTGCCCCATCGGATCGTTGCGCCGGCACGACATCGCGGTTGCCTTCGGATCGGATTCGCCATTGGTGAGTAGCGACCCGTTGGCGGGCATTCACGCCGCGGTGACACGGCGGACGGATACCGGGCGATCGGTCGATCCGCGGCAAGCGATTACCGCGCTCGACGCGCTCGAGATGTACACCATCGCCGGCGCGCAGGCGTCGCTCGAGGCTGACGAGAAGGGATCGATCAGCCCGGGCAAGCTGGCCGATCTTGCCCTCCTTGACCGCGATCCCACTCGGATAGCAGCGGAGGAATTGCCGGCCGTGAAGGTGCTGCGGACAATTGTCGGCGGCCGGGTCGTGTGGCAGGGGTGAGATGCGGAGCGCCGCGGTACGTGTGGGGATTGCGCACCCCGTATGCGGGCGGCGATAGACGAAAGGAGCCCACGTGTCCAGCGCGAAAGAGGAATTGATCGCCCAAATCGTGCGCGCCGAGTGGGAGATGTTTCAGGCGGTACGCAATGCCGGCGGGCCGGCAGGCTGTCAGCAGGATCCTGTAACCTTCGAAATTATGCGGTCGAGCCAAGCCGCAAGCTGGTCCGAGGCTGCCCTCGAGAGCTACCTGGACGATCTTGCGGCGGCGCGGCGGTGTGGCCGAAACCTGCTGACCGAGAAGTATGCCAGGATGATGGAGTCGACCGCGCCCGCGGAGTATGCGGCGATCGCGCGACGGCTGCCGGCGGTGGAGGTGTCCGTTCGACACATGATCGATGCCATCGTCGAGGTAGTTCTCGAATGGGAGATCGATCTCTCGGCAAGATTCCCCCACGTGCTGGCGCGGGGGCGCCCGATCCGCGCCAGCGAGGACCGTCCGGGCGTGACCTCGGTCGAGACGTACTTGCGCGGTGAACTCGCCAGCTACTCGCCGCGCACCCTCAGGCTCTATCTCGACAACGTCAAGGCGCAGGCGCAAGCGGGGGTCAACGGATCCGAACTCACGCTGAGCCAGACCATGAAACGCTACGGCTTCACGTCGTTGGCGGCGGCCGACCGCGGGCTCGCGGGGCGGCGCGGCAGCTGACCGCCCGCTGCCGGGCACGCAAGCACACGGTGGCAGGTCTCGAATGATCGCCCGCGAACCGCTATAGTCGGCTCGATTTGATCCCACATAAGGAGGATGGCCAATCCATGACCCAGGAAGAGATCCTCGCTATGAAGCCCGGGCGGGAACTGAACTCAACGGTGGCCGCGGAGATCATCGGTCACGTGGTGGTGCAAGACGAGTTGCTCGGGGATCTCGAAGGGGTGCCGGATGAGGATGGCAGCCATATCTGGGATCATCTGCAGCCGTACTCGGAGGACATCGAGGCCGCCGACATCGTGGTGGACACGATGATCCGTATGGGGTTCGAGGACGCCGTCTGTTGGGCCGACTTCGGCGACGGCTGCTACACGGAGCCCGAGGCGATCTGCAAGGCGGCCCTGCTCGCCAAGCTGTACCCGATCAAGGCCTGCCAGTGAGGCGGGCACTGGCGCGGCGTCCGTCTCCCGCGCGCAGCGTCAGTGAAGTGCCGATGCAGTCGAGGGGGCCGCACCCGCCGCATCGGTTTCCGCGTACTCCGCCGTTTCCTGCGCCAGTGCCGCGTCGAGTCGATTGAGGAACAGACCGACGTCGGTCACGATGCCGGTGGACTCGATCGAACCGCGGTCCGCCAGCTTGGTCACCACCGCCGGGCTGATGTCCACGCAGATCAAGCGGACGCCGGCGGGCGTCATGTTGCCGACGCCGATCGAATGCAACATCGACGACAGCATCAAGATCAAATCGGCGCCGGCCACGAGGCGGGCGTACTCGCGCTGCGCCGCGATTAGATCCATCATCGTTTCCGGTAACGGTCCGTCGTCGCGGATCGAACCGGCGAGCGCGAACGGCACCCGATGGCGGACGCACTCGTACATCACGCCGCGGCCGATCGCACCGTCGGCGACGGCCTTGGCGATGCTCCCGTGGGCGCGGACGAGGTTGATGGCTTTCAGGTGGTGCCGGTGGCCGCCGTGGACGTTGATGCCGCTGTGCAGATCGACTCCGAGCGAGGTGCCGAATACCGCTTGCTCGATATCGTGCACCGCGAGGCCGTTGCCGCCGAGCAGGGCGTGCACGTACCCCAGGTGAACGATATGCGCCAGGTGCACCCCACCACCCGTATGGATCACCACCGGCCCGGCGACCACGACGATCTTGCCGCCGAGGGCTCGCACGCGGCGCATCTCGCGGGCCGTTGCGTGTATCGCGAGGGCAACGCGGCGCTCGCTCGACACGCCCGCCGCCATGAATTCGAACGGCTCGCCCGACTCGGCCGCCGGCGAGCGCTGCACGCGTATACCGTCGCCGCCGCACACCACACGTTCGCCAACCTGGAGATCGCGCAGCAGCGCGCAGCGCACCGTGCACCCGTGGGCGGATTCCTCAACCACCAAGACCGCATCCATGCGTTGCCCGCTAGCGCGTACCCAGTTCCCGTCGAGGCGCACGTCGGTCGGAAAAATGGTGGTGCTGTAAAAGTCCGGCGGTGCCAAGCCTGCCCGGGTAACGGGTACGAGCGTCGCGTCGCGCTCCGGTTCGATTTGGCGTGCGCCCAGCGCCATGAGGCGCCCGAGCACCGTGTCGAGCCGCTCGCGTGACGGCGCTACGACCCGTACCCGCGCCCAGGACTGCTGATCGTGCCGGAAGCCGGGCTGGAACTTCTCGATCTCGAAGCTGCAGCCGGCGTCGGCGATCGAATCGAACAACGTGCTCATCAGTCCGGCGTCGAGCAGGTGCCCCTGCACCTCGATCAGCTGATCGCACACCACCGGCGCGATGCGCGCCGCGACCGTCGTTGGCGTCGGGACATCGTGCGTCAAGCACAGCGCGAGGCACTTGGCGGCGCCCCCGGCGAGAATGAATTCGTGGAGCGGACAACACACGACGTCGAAACCCCATGCGCCCAACCGCCGGCGGAGGGCCGGGCTCGCATGATTGGTAATGAACGTTGCGCCGGTGACGATGGCGTTGCAGGCGAAGCCCAGGGCATCGTCGGCGTCCACCTCGCAGCGCTGAGCGGCCGGTACGCGGCCGCGGATGGTTGCCAGCGATGCCGGATCGAACGCCCCAGGATAGTACACCAACCGTCCGCCCGCTAGCGGACAGCAGCACGTGTCGAGGTGGTAGAAGCGTTCGTCGATGAGCCGTAACGGCACCACCTCGACGTTGAGGATCGCCGCGAGGTGGCGGTGGACGATGAGCGAAGTGCGGACACCGTAACCGCCCCACAGGAGCGCCGCCCCCGGCTGAAACAGCGCGTCGCCCTCGCCCTCGAAGGTGCCCTGGCCGGGCAGTTCGATCACGCGATAGCCGTGGGCGTGAAACCAGGCGCTAAAGTGCCTCGCCTCGGGCTGGCGCTGCGGGAAGCGCATGCGCGCCGGGATGAAGATGTCCTTGCACACCAGTCCCGCGTTTGCCGCAAACGGCATATCGGGCAGACCCGCCACCGGGTCGATCGCGTTCAGCGCGCCGTGAGTGGCGAGCACGTCACAGAGGCGTTGCCATTGCTGTGCGGCCGTCTCCGCCCGTGCCCGCCCGACGTTGCCTTCCATCCACGGATTGATCACGTACTCAACCCGGTAATAGCGCGGCGGGCAAATGAGAAAACGGTCCTGCGTGCGCATCGTAGATACCTCTGACTCTCGGCGAGGACCGCCCGTCGGGCGGTCACCGATAGATCGCACGTGTTGAGACGCCGACCTATGACTATTCTATCGAACGCGATCGCTTGTGGGAATCGCGTTTGGTGAGGGCGCCAGTGCCCGTCAGCGCGATACGCTGTCCCATTGGTATGCTGCGTCCATGCGGCGTGCGGTCTATACTTGCTACATGGGGCGGAGTGGGACGCCGTCTGGAAGTATTGACGCGCAGGCCATCGAGCTGCGCACCCAGCGGATCGGCCGCGAGTTGGTGGCGGAAGCGCGACGGGCGCATGCGCACTTTTCCGTCTTGAATCGCTGGACCGAAGAAGTTCTCTCCTGGTGCATCGGTGCCGCGTCGGTCAAGAGCGCCGTACTCCGCCTGGTCGACGTCTTGCCGAGCCTGCATGGCGCACGCGAGGTGGCGCGCCACGTGCGCGAGTATTTCCCGACTACGACCGAACGCTTGCCGGCGCCCTTGCGGCTGGGCACCTCCCTCGCCCGCCCCGGGCTGCTGACCGCGCCGATCGTGTCCGCCATCGTGCGGCAGCTGGTCGAACGGGTTGCCAAACAGTTCATTGCCGAGTCGCGGCCGGACCATATCCGTCATGTCATTCATGCCTTGGCTGCGCGGGGGGCGACATGCACCTTGGATATCCTCGGAGAACAAGTGCTGAGCGAAGCCGAGGCGGAGCAGTACGCCGCCCAGTACGACGCCTTGGTGCAAGAAACGATTGCCGCGTATGCGGCGTTGCCGGTTTCCGCGGGGCAGGTGTTCTGTGGGCCGCGGGCGAATGTATCCGTCAAGCCCACGGCGCTGACGCCACGCTTCGACCCGGTGTGTTTCGACGACAGCGTGCGGCGGGCAGGCGTTCGCCTCTCGCCAATTGTACGGCGTGCGGTCCAGGGCGGCGCCCTGGTTCATGTGGACATGGAACAGTACGAACTGCGCGACCTGACCGTGGCGCTGGTGCGGCGCACCGCGGAGCAGGTCGGCGCGGGCGCCGGCCCGCACCTTGGGCTGGTGGTTCAAGCCTACCTGCGCGACGCCGAGGCGATGGTCGACGAGCTCGTCGCCTGGCTCACCGCACAGCGCCTGCAGCTTGTCGTTCGGCTGGTCAAAGGGGCGTACTGGGATTTCGAGACGACGCTGGCGGCACAACGGCAATGGGCGGCGCCCGTGTTCCAAGAGAAAACCGAGACCGATGCGGCGTTCGAACGGTTGACGCGGCGGTTGCTGTGCGCGCACCCCGCCGTGACCACGGCCGTCGCCTCGCACAATATCCGCTCGATCGCTCACGCCATGGCCGTCGCCGAAGAGTTGGGTCTCGCGAAGGACCGGATCGAGTTCCAACTCCTGTACGGGATGGGCGAGACCATCCACGCCGCCATTGCCGCACGCGGCTATCCGGTGCGCATTTATACGCCCGTCGGCGAGTTGGTCCCGGGTATGGGATACCTCGTTCGCCGCTTGCTGGAGAACACGGCGAACGACTCGTTTCTGCGCAAGGATTTCATCAGCACGCCGCGGCCCGAAGATCTCCTCGATCCGCCGCATGCGCGCGCTGGGCCGCGGCCCGGAGGGCGGCGGCGTGCGACCCACTGGCACGGGGAGCCACCGGCGAATTTTGCGTCCGCCGAACAGCGGCGACGCATGGCGCAGGCGTTGGTCGAGGTGCGCGGGCAGCGTGCCGCGCACGTTCCCCTCATGATCGATGGCGCGGAGGTGCGGGCGGCGGCGGAGCAGACCGTGCGCAATCCGGCGCTGGGGGATCATGTCCTCGGCTATGTGTCGAACGCGACCGCCGCGGATAGCGATCGCGCCGTGGCGGTCGCGCTGCGACAGCAGCGGGTGTGGGAAGCGACCGGCGCCCGGGAGCGCATCGCCTGTCTGCGCCGCGCGGCCACGCTGATGCGCCAGCAGCGCGACGTGTTGGCGGCCTGGGAGGTGTTCGAGGTCGGCAAGACGTGGCGCGAGGCGGATGCGGACGTCGTCGAGGCCATCGACTATCTCGAGTACTACGGCGACCGGATGGAAGTATTGGCGCAGGGCCGGCCTCTGGCGCAGGCGCCGGGCGAGCGCAACAGCTACACGTACATGCCGCGGGGCGTCGCCGTGGTCATCGCCCCCTGGAATTTCCCGTTGGCCATCCCCACCGGCATGGTGTCGGCCGCGCTGGTCACCGGGAATGCCGTGATCTTTAAGCCGGCGGAGCAGTCATCGATCATCGGCAGCCATCTGGTGCGTCTGCTGCACAGAGCCGGGGTGCCGCCCCGGGTCGTGCAGTACGTACCTGGCGATGGCGAGACCATCGGCGCGAGGTTGGTGCGGCAACCCGCCGTGGCGCAGATCCTGTTCACGGGCTCGCGGGCGGTGGGCCTTGGCATCATCGCGGCGGCTGGGGTGGTGACCGCAGGCCAACGGCATATCAAACATGTGGTCGCGGAAATGGGCGGCAAGAATGCGCTCATCGTCGATGCGGATGCCGACCTCGACGCCGCGGTGGCGGGTACGCTGGCGTCGGCGTTCGGTTACGGCGGTCAGAAGTGCTCCGCCGCGTCCCGCGTGATCGTGCACGAATCGATTGGGGACCGCTTCGTCGCACGACTGGCGGCCGCGGCCGACCGCTTGGTGGTCGGCGACCCCGCGGATCCACGCGTGGATGTGGGCCCGCTGATCGATGCGGCGGCGCGACAGCGCTTGCAGGATGCGGCGGCAACGGCGGCAGGCAGCGGCCGGATCGTCTACCGCTACCCCGATACGCGTTTACCGCGGCTGGGATACTTCGTGGGGCCGCTGATCGTGGAAGGTGTCGATCCCCAGCACCCGCTGGCGCGCGAGGAGCTCTTCGGTCCGCTCCTGTGCGTCTTCCGCGCGCGGACATTCGACGACGCCCTGACCGCGGCCAACGCTAGCGACTACGCGTTGACCGGCGGTGTCTACTCGCGCTCGCCGGCACACATCGCGCAGGCCCAGGAGTTATTTGACGTCGGTAACCTGTATATCAATCGCCCGATCACCGGTGCGATCGTCGGCCGGCAGCCGTTTGGCGGCCACCGGCTCTCCGGACTCGGCACGAAGGCCGGTGGACCGGATTACCTGCTCCAGTTCATGGTTCCCAGGTCCGTTTGCGAGGACACCCGCCGGCACGGGATGCCACTGGAGTGACCCGCGCGCCACGCGATTCGACCGCCACCGCGATGCTGCGAAGGTGCGTCCGTTGCATCGGCCGCCGATTCGGAGTATCCGCTCGAAATCACGCGAGGAGGAAGCCGATGCCGGAATTCACCGAGGTGGCGAGGGGGTTGCTCTTCCCGGAAGGGCCAATCGCGATGTCCGATGGCAGCGTGTTGCTGGTGGAGATCCGGCGCGGGACGCTCTCCCGCGTCACGCCGGCGGGCACGGTCGAGGTGGTCGCCGATCTCGGCGGCGGTCCCAACGGCGCGGCGATCGGTCCCGACGGCCGCTGCTACGTGTGCAACAATGGCGGCTTCGAGTGGGTCGAGGCGGGTGGATTTCTCTACCCCGGTCACCAACCGCACGACTACTCCGGGGGCCGCATCGAAGCGGTCGAACTGCGCACCGGCAAGGTCGAAACCCTCTATACGCACTGCGACGGGGTGCCCCTCAAAGGTCCAAACGACATCGTCTTCGATCGCCAGGGGGGCTTCTACTTCACCGACCTGGGTAAGACGCGCGAACGGGAAATGGATCGGGGGGCGGTCTACTACGCGACGCCCGACGGCGCGAGCATCCGGGAGGTCGTCTTCCCGAGCCTGACGCCGAACGGCATCGGCCTCTCGCCCGACGAGGATCGCCTCTACGTTGCCGAGAGCATGACGTGCCGTCTCATGGGGTATCCGCTCGCCGCGCCCGGGAAGCTGGAGGCCATCCCCCCGCCGCAAGCCCTGGTTGCCGGCTTCGCGAGCTATCAGTTCTTCGACTCCTTGGCGGTCGATGCGGACGGCAACGTCTGCGTCGCCACGCTGATGAACGGCGGCATCACGATCGTTCCACCGGACGGCCGCAATCCGCGCCACGTGCCCACGGACGACATGATGACGACCAACATCTGCTTCGGCGGCCATGACCTGCGTACCGCGTACATCACGTGTTCGATGACCGGCAGGCTGGTGTCCTGCCGCTGGGAGACGCCAGGTCTGCCGCTGCACTTTCTCAACCGTTAATGAAGAGCCGGTCGACCCGAGTAGCTGCCGTCTTTCTTGGCGGGGTATCGAGGGCCTGGCCGGATACCCCTCGATACGGCGCCAAGAGCGCGCGCCTACTCGCGGTGAGCGGCGTGGCATGCGGTTTCAGATTAGCGACCATCTGTCGGGCGCACGACACTAGCGTGAGACCACGCACAACGTAGCGGAGAATGGCCATGAGTGACGATTACATTCTCGTCGATGACGCGGCCGGCATCCGCACGATCACCTTCAACCGGCCGGCGCGCAAGAACGCGCTCATCGAGGCGATGCGCCAACGCTTCTGCGATCTGCTGAGCGCTGCCGAGGGCGATCCCGCGGTGCGCGCGCTGATCGTGACCGCGACGGATCCGGTGTTCACCGCCGGTGTCGATTTTGCCGAGGTCGCCAGCCGGACACCGAGCGCGGCGCCCTACGACGCGCAGTTCGCCGTCAATCCCGGCAGCGCGTTGCGGGCGATGTCGAAGCCCGTGATCGCGGCGGTGAACGGGGCGTGCGTCTCCGGCGGCCTCGAAATCGCGTTGTCGTGTGCCTTCATCGTGGCGAGCGAGCGGGCGCGCTTTGCCGACACGCACGCCCGGCTCGGTGTGGTGGCAATGTGGGGACTCACGGCGTTGTTGCCGCGCGCCGTGGGCATCCGCAAGGCTCGGGAGATGTCGGCGACCGGCAACTTCGTCGACGCCGGCGAAGCGCTGCGCATCGGGCTGGTCAATCACGTCGTGGCGCACGAGGAGCTGCTGCCCTTCACGCGCGCGCTCGCCGCGCAGATTCCCGATCTGCCCGCGGTTCCCGAGACGCTCCTGCTGTACGCGCGCGGCCACGCATTGTCGCTTGCCGACGCGCTGGCGCTCGAGACGCAACACACGGCGCGTCGCGGGTTCGACGCCGCCGCGTTCGGCCAACGTGGACGTGAGACGGCCGCGCGCCACAGGACCGCCCCAGAGAAGCCGGCGGAATAAGCGTTCCGGCACCGGTGTCGTGCGATGGATCGCCTGCCCGTAACACCCGAGGAAATCGACGCCGCGTGGCTCACCGCGGCGCTTGCCGGACGCTACCCCGGCGTGCGGGTGGCCGCGGTCGAGGTGGTGGCGCGCCGCGAGGTGACCAACGCCCACGCGGACCTGCGCGTGCGCTATGACGTGGCCGCCGGCGCGCCGGAGCGGATGTTCTGCAAGATGCTGCCGATTGCCGACCCGGCGCGGCGACGGGCCATTGCCGGCACGGAGATGGGGCTGCGCGAGGCGCTGTTCTACGAACGCCTGGCGCCGGCGCTGCCCCTGCGTGTGCCGGCGGTACACGTCGTCCGGCATGACGCCCGTGACGGCGCGTTCGTATTGTTGCTGGAGGACCTGGGCTCGACCGGGTGTACGGTGTCGGACGGGCCGACGAGCGTGACGCCGGCTTCCGCCGCGCGCGCACTCGAAGATCTGGCGGCGATGCACGTGCGCTACGAGAACCCGGAACGCCGGGCGGCGGAGGCCGCATGGGTACCGCCGCCGATGACGGGTAGCGACTACGGCGACGTCCGACTGCGATACGGTCTCGAGCATCACCGCGAGCGCGTGAGCGCGCACTTCGCCGCCATCGCCGAACTCTATCTCGCGAAGCGACAGGCCTTTCACGCACTGTGGGATAGCGAGCCGCGCACTGTCATCCACGGCGATCCGCACATCGGCAATCTCTTCGACGACCACGGCCGCACCGGTTTCCTCGACTGGGGTATCGTCAATGTCAGCACGCCGCTGCGCGACGTCAGTTACTTTCTCGCCATGGCGTTGGCGATCGACGACCGCCGCCGCCACGAGCGCGACCTGCTGCGCCACTACCTCGACGTTCGGGCGGCGCACGGAGGGATCGCGATCGGCTTCGCGGACGCCTGGCGCAGCCACCGCCTGCACGCGGCGTATACCGTGCCGGCGTGCTGCCAGGTGGTGACCTTTCCCGAGGATGCCACCGCGGCCCGCCGCATTTTCGCCGCGGCTTTCCTGGCGCGGGCGGAAGCCGCACTCGAGGACCTCGAGGTGCGGGACGCGTTGCGGCGCTTCGCGGATCTCTGAGCCTACGGCCGGTCGCGCACGCGCGCGGCGCCGGTCGCGCGGTTGACATGCACGCGCAGCCGAGGGTGGGCGGCGGGTACGGTCCGCGTGGGCGGCGCTTGACGCGATCCTTCGGCGTGCTCTACTGGCGTTCACCACGCGACCGAGGCGGCGCGCATCGGGAGATCAACGGAGGGACAGCGGCGATGGCGGAGGCGATCGGACTGAAGATCCACGAAGCGAAGTTCTGGGACGAAGGCGATCTGCGCCAGGAGGCGGATCGCATCTTCGACATTTGTCACGGTTGCCGCCTGTGCTTCAAGTTCTGCGGGAGTTTTCCGCTGCTCTTCGATCTCATCGATGGTAAGACCGCCGCGCGGCGAAGCGCGCACCTGAAGGCGCATCCCGAGCTGATCGCCGCGGCGGAGCGCAAGCGCGCCACCGCGGCTACCGAAGCGCCGCGGTCGCACGAATACGAGCGTGCCGAGGCGTTTGGCGACGAATTGCCGGAATTGATGGCGCATGCGCGCGATCTCGGCGCCGCCGAAATCGACCGCGTCGTGGACCTCTGTTTCCAGTGCAAGCTGTGCTACCCCAACTGCCCGTACACTCCGCCGCACGATTTTGCGCTCGATTTCCCGCGGCTGCTGCTGCGCTGGAAGGCGCATCGCGTGCGCCGCGATGGCGTGCCGCTGACCACGAAGCTCCTGCGCAATACCGGCCTCATCGGCAGGCTGGGCAGCCTCCAGCCGCGGCTCGGCAACTGGGCGATGGGCAACCGGCTGAACCGCGTGCTGATGGAGAAGACGGTCGGTATACATCGCGACAAGCTGCTGCCGCCCTTCCACGCCGAGACCTTCCCCCAGTGGTGGGCGCGCCGCGGTGCGCCACGGATCGCGGAGGCGCAAGCGCTCAAGGAAGGCGTCGAATCGCCGACGCCGCTGAAGGTGGCGTTGTTTTCGACCTGCCTAGTGGATTTCCACGCGCCGGAGATCGCTAAGGCGGCCGTCAGGGTGCTGGAGCACAACGGGGTGGAAGTGGTCTGGCCGAGCGAGCAGATCTGCTGCGGTATGCCGTTTCTCGATGGCGGCGACGTCGAGGCGGCCGCGGTCAATGCGCGGCGGAATGTCGCTGTCCTGCGCCAGTGGGTCGAGCGCGGCTACCGGGTGGCGATCCCGTCGCCGAGTTGCAGCCTCATGGTGCGGGAGGAGTACCCGCAGTTGCTCGGAGACGACGCCAGCGCCGGTGTCGCGGCCGCCAGCCACGATCTCGGCGAGTACCTCTACCGCATCGCGCGGGAAGGCCGGCTGAAGCGCGACTTTCAGCGGCGGCTAGGCGCCGTGAAATATCACGTGCCGTGTCACATCCGGGTGCAGAACATCGGTCTGCGCGGCCGCGACCTGCTCACGTTGGTCGCCGATGAGGTGGATGTCATTCAGGAATGCTCGGGGCACGACGGTACATGGAGCATGCGCGTCGAGCACTTCGAAGACTCGCTGCGCTGGGGAGGTAAGCTGTTCGCGGGCGTCAAGGGGAATGCCAGCGAGCCGGCCTGTTCGACCACCTGCTCCGACTGCGCCCTGGCGGGCTTGCATATCCGCCAGGGGACCGGAGCGCAGGCAGTCCATCCGGTGGTGGCGCTTGCGTTTGCCTACGGCTTCGATGTCGGCGCGGCGGCCGCACCACTCGCCGCCGGGCGGCAGGCGTAGTCGGCTCCCGGCGCGGCGGCGACCCGTGTCGCCCGCCGGCCCACATCAGGTGCTGGCACGTTTGCGCGACGCGCCTGCCGGATTCATGAGACCCTCCGCCGCGCGCAGGAGCGCGTCGAAGTGGCGCTCCAGCGCCCGGTTGGTGCCGCGGCAGCCGGCCACGACCTTGGCGGCCCAGTCGAAGTACTCGATGCGCCGTCGTTCGTCCCACCCCTTCGGCGGCGAGTGCGTCACGTCGCGCACGTTGCAGATCTTGTCGGCAAGCTCGATCAGTTTGGCGCGTGGCGACAGATGTGGGGCGTGCTCGATTTGCAGCCGTTTGCGTTCCCGCTTCGGGAGCGTCTTGTCGTCGGTCACTTCCTCGACGAGGGTGCGGACGGTGGGCCCGAACTCACGTTCGAGTTCGTCGGCGGACGTCCGCGTATCCTCGACCGTGTCGTGCAACAGCGCCGCCTGGAGCACCGCAACGTCGTCGACGCCGCCGATGCGCGCCAGGATCTCGGCGACTTCGATCGGATGGTTGATGTAGGGCGATGCGTCCGCATCCTTGCGCCGCTGGTCGCGATGTTTGCGTGCCGCAAAGGTCGACGCCTGCAGCAACGCCGCGGCGATTTTCGAGGTGTCGCGGGTCATCGTTCGTCTCCTCTCGTGGTGTCCTGGTTTGAACCGCGTCTCGCCGGCAAGATCAAGGGGCCCGGTGGCAATCGGCGTGGGCGCCTGCGCCACAAATGCCAGTAGAGGCCGGCATTGAACGCGCAGACGAGGATCCCCAAGGCGACCTGGACATCGCGCGTGAGTGCGGCTGGGTACACGATCGGAACGACATACCGCCGAACGAAGCCGCCGGAATATTCGGTGGCGCCGCCGAGGTGCCGGAGCCAATTTTCGAGAGGGGTGAGCGGGCAGATCCACCCGCAAGCCTCCAGCAGGGTAGCCCACAGGACCGCGGGCAGGTGACACCAGGGAATCCAGCGCCAGCGCAAGGCCAGCAGGCTCCCGACTACCACGAAGACGATGAACGCCAGGTGCACGAGGACCAGGCAGTCGGCGAGCGCACGGTAGAACATGCGGAAACCCTACCACGAACGACCAGGCGGTACGCCCGACGGAGAGGTGCTTCGTCGAATCGGCTGCCCGTCCTCCGCCGGACGTCGGCCCGCCATCTGCCCTGCGTGCGTTCAAGCCATGAGAAGAATTCTGCCGCCACGCTTGGCCACCCAGTCCTTGGATGTCCAAGAGGCCTACCGCCGGGTTCCCCGGTTCGGTCCGCGTGGTGGCGGCTTGGCGTTGCGCGCGCGTTCCGCGGCCAGCAGGGGGTTGCGGCACGCGATGAGCCGCTCGCGGGCAAGGGAGCGACGCGGCGCTATCACCGTGTCGAGTCCACCGCGGCGCAGCGTCCCGAGAGCGGCCGCCACGTGGCCATGCGGGCGCGTGCGGACGCGGACATTGCGTACGCATGTCTCAATAGGCGCCGGTTTCCAGCACCACCCGGAAGCGCGCCTGGCCGCTCATCATACGCTCGTAGGCCTCGGCCGCGCGCGCGAGCGGATAACGCTCGATCAGCGCACGCACGCCGAAGTGCGCGCTGAAGCGCAGCGTGTCCTCGGAATCGATCGCCGAACCCGATGGCCAACCGGTGATCGACAGACGGTTAGCGATGAGTTGGTGCGGGGACACCCGTATGGGCTCGGCGCTGGCGCCCACGACCAGCAGCACGCCACGGTGCCCGAGTCCGCCAACGACGGCCGACATGGCGTCGGACGCCGTCACCGTGGCGAGGATGACCCGCGCCCCGCCAAGTTCGCTAAGGGCGGCGGCCGGATCCACGGCGGCGGAGTCGATGTAGTGCTCGGCCCCCAGTTGGCGAGCGAACCGGTCTTTCTCCGCACCGCGGGCGATCGCGACGGTCCGAAAACCCATCTTGTGCGCGAATTGCACCCCCAGGTGGCCCAGTCCTCCGAGTCCGAGAATGGCCACCAGGTCCCCCGCGCTGGCGCCGCTGTTGCGCAACGCGTTGAACGTGGTGATGCCCGCACACAGTAACGGTGCCGCATCCGCGCTGCTCAGTGCATCCGGGACGGCGGCGAGCGCCTGGGCGGATACGACCAGATACTGCGCGTATCCGCCATCGCGCGTCAGGCCGGGCACCTCGGCGCGCGCACACAGGACGAAATCGCCTCGGCGGCAGCGCGCGCATACACCGCAATGGCCACCGTACCATCCAATGCCGACACGTTGCCCCGCCGTCCACCCCGCCACGCCGGGGCCGCATTGCTCGATCCGGCCGACGATCTCGTGGCCGGGAATGCGCGGGTAACCGGATGCGGCGCCTTCTTTCGTCATCGCGTCGCTGTGGCAGACGCCGCAGGCCTCCACCCGCACCCGCACCTCGCCCGTGGCCGGCTCCGGGAGAGCACGGGTGACGATCTCGAACGGACCGCCCGCGCTGCTCACCTGCACGGCGTGCATCGTACTCTTCGCACTCGGCATCGCTCACCCTCCTGCTGGTCTTCCTAACGTGCCCGCCACAGGGTGCCACACGGCGAGTGAGAAGGCGATGGGACGCATGGGCGCACGTGCTGTGCGCCGCGTGTACGCGACAGGCGCGGGCACGCGATGACCGAGTGCGAATGTCCGCAGGGTCACGCAAGTCGCTGCCGCGCTCCATGACCCACAGCGGTTCGCGCCATGCTCCACGGTAACGGTAGTGTCGCGGACCCGCGCGCTGGCGGGCGCACCGACTTCGATTGCGGATCCGCCGCCCGCGAGATAGTGTTTCCCGCTCGACGCCAACGTGCGGATGGGAACGCGATTGGCGATTTGCAAGACGAGTGCGGCGCCTCGACGGCGTTGCGCGCAAGCGGCGGAGGCGGGCATCCGCCAAGGAGATTCGTATGCACGACGCGGGAGCAGCGCGAGCGTCGGCGGGGGAGCGCCCGCTGCGTATCGCGATCATCGGTGCCGGGATGGCGGGGATCTTGAGCGCAATCAAGCTCGACGAGGCCGGCTGCCACGACTTCGTGGTCTACGAGAAAGCGGATCGCGTCGGTGGCACGTGGCGAGAAAACACCTACCCCGGCGTTGCCTGCGACGTGCCGTCGCACCTCTACAGCTACTCGTTCGCACCGAACCCCGAGTGGAGCCACCTCTACTCCCCCGGTGCGGAGATCCAGGCCTATTTCGAAGAGGTTGCACGGCGCTACCGTGTCGACGAGCGCGTCCGCTTTGCGACGGAGATTGCGCGCTGTGAGTTCGTCGGCGGTCGCTGGCACCTGCAGGGGGCGAATGGCCTGCGCGACCAGGCCGATGTCGTCATCGCGGCGACGGGAGTTCTACACCACCCCAGCATCCCAGCCATCGACGGCCTCGATACCTTCGCGGGCGCCTGTTTCCACAGTGCGCGGTGGGACCACGCGGTCGCCCTCGACGGTCGCCGCGTCGGGGTCATCGGTACCGGCTCTACCGGTGTGCAGATCGTCTCCGCCCTCGCCGAGCGCGTCGCCAAGCTCACGCTCTTCCAGCGCACCGCCCAGTGGATCGCCCCACAGGAAAACCCTCCGTACAGCAGCGCCGAGCAGGAGGCATTCCGTCGCGATCCGGCGCTGATGCGCACCATGCACCGGGAGATGTCGCGTGTGATGCGGGAGGCCTTTGCCAATGTGGTCGTCGACGCCGCCTCGCCGCAGATGCGGCAGCTGGAAGCCACGTGCCTGGCGAATCTCGAGAACAACGTGCGCGATCCGGCGCTGCGCGAGAAGCTGCGGCCGAACTACCGCGCCGCCTGCAAACGGCTGGTGATCTCGCCCGATTTCTACGCCGCGGTTCAGAAGCCGAGCGTCGAGTTGGTGACCGAGGCCATAGAGCGGATCGAGGCCGGCGGCGTGCGCACTCGCGCGGGGCATCTGCACGCGCTTGACGTTCTCGTGCTGGCCACGGGGTTCCGCGTCGACCGTTTCATGCGACCGATACACGTGATCGGTCGGGGAGGTGTGCGTCTCGACGACCTCTGGGCGCAACGGCCGGTGGCCTATCTTTCCATCTCGATTCCCGGGTTCCCGAATCTCTTCATGCTCAACGGTCCCAATGGTCCGGTCGGCAACTTCTCGCTGATCGAGGTGGCCGAGTTGCAGATCGCCTACATCTTGCAGCTTCTCGAACCGCTACGCCGGGGGCACTGTCGCGAGATCAGCGCCAGCGAGTCGGCGACGGCGCAATTCGACAGCGCCCGCGTCGAGCAAGCGACGCGGACCGTCTGGGCCACCGGCTGCCGCAGTTGGTACCTCGACGATCGCGGCATTCCCGCGGTGTGGCCGTGGACCTTCGACCGCTTCTGCGACGAGATGGCCGCGCCGAAGCCGGAGGCGTACGAGACGGTTCGCTGAGCCCAGCGCGGTGCCGGCCGGACCGGTGACGCGCTAATTTTCCTTTTTCTTGCCGGCGTGGCCGCTGTTGTAGCGCTGCACGATCGTATCCGTCACATCGGCACTCTTGGCGCCATAGATGACGGCGCCGCTGTCGGTGCTGAGAATCACCGTGTAGTTCTCCGCCTGGCCGTAGTCGAGGATGATCGTCTGCAGATCCTTCAGGATCGCCCCGGTCAGCTCTTTCTCCTTCTTCTGTAACTCGACCTGCGAGTCCTGCACCTCGTTGTCGAAGGCCCGCGCCTTCTTGCGGTAGTCGTCTTCGAGCTTCGAGCGCTCCTCGCTCTTCATGGTCGTGGCCTGCTTCTCCAACCGTTCCCGCAGGCCGTCGATCTCGTCCTTTTCCTTTTTGAGCTTGCTTTGGACCTTTTCGGTCCGGTCCTTCAGTTCCTGCTGCGCCTTCTTGCCGGCGTCCGTCTCCAGCAGCGCGCGCTGCATATCGACAAAGCCGATCTTCGGCGCGCTCTCCGCCCAGGCGACGTTGGCCACCGCAAGTGCCGCAACCATCAACCACACAGATCTCATGAACACTACCCTCCTTCTGTCCTTCGTTGGTCTGTCGAGGAAATTGCCTAAAGGTAATGGCCTATTCCGCGGCACAACACAAAGGCTAGGGCGAGACGCCGGCATGCGCCGCCATCTCCCGAGACCCACTTGATCCGTCGCGCGCCAAAGGGTAGTTGTTAAAGCAACTATTGCTGTGCGTATGAGCGTTGCGGAACACCAGGTGGCGATTCGAAAGGATCTCGACGAACCGATCGGCTTGCTGGTCGGCGCCTTACGGCGTCGCATCAAGCAAGCGGTGGGCAGCCGCGTGCGCGCCTACGGCCTGAGCGTCCAGCAATTCTGGGTGCTCGTGGCGATCTCCGACCTGCCAGGGCGTTCCCTCGGGGAGCTGGCCCTGCACCTGCGTATGGATAAACCCACGGCGTCCCGCGTGGTCTACGCGCTGGCGAAACGGAAGCTGCTCGACGTCAAAGGGGATGCCGCCGACCGCCGCCGGGCACGGCTGTACCTGGGATCGGCGGGGACGCGCTGGGCGCAGGAGCTGCAACAGCACGCAACCGCGGTGCGGGGCGCGGTGACGCAGGGGTTGAGCCTGGCGGAACAAACCGCGCTCCGGCGATCCCTGCGCAAGATCATCGGGAATATGGACCGTTTCCAGGCGTTGCAGAACGGACACCAGGGTGCCGCCGCGAATTCGCGGGTCGCCGGGAGCGCACGGCAACGGCCTCGCCGTCCATCGCCGCGAGGTTGAGCTGTCGGCACGGCCACCTGCACGGATCTCTCATGAGGACGTCCATATGCACCTGAAGTTGCCGGCTGCCTTCGAGGCCAACCCACGGGAACAACGCGAGGTCTGGGACGCGCACGAGCAGGGACTGGGACGCCGTCGTCGCCGGTGGCGCTGGTTTGTCGGGATAGCGGTGGGTCTTTGTCTCGTATACTGGCTGGCGACCAGAGCGGGCACGTCGGGTCCGACGGCGGCCGGACCTGGCGGACGGTCCGCAAGCCCAGCCGTCCCCGTGGAGGTGGCGGCCGCCCGCAGCGGTGAGATGCCGGTGTACCTGTCCGGTCTCGGGACGGTCACCGCGTTCAACACCGTCACCGTGCGCAGCCGGGTCGACGGCGAACTGATCAACGTCGCGTTCCAGGAGGGACAGTTTGTTCACGCCGGTGAGCCGTTGGCGGAGATCGACCCGCGACCGTTCCAGGCGCAGCTGAAACAAGCGGAAGGACAACTGGCGCGCGACCTGGCACAACTCAAGGACGCCAGGCTCGATCTGGGGCGTTATCGTGACATGCTGGCCGGCGCGTTGATCGCGCAACAGCAAGTCGATACGCAGGCGGCACTGGTCGCGCAGCTTGAAGGTACCGTGCGGCTCGATCAGGGGCTCGTCGACAGCGCCCAATTGCAGCTGATTTATTGTCATATCACCGCACCGATCGACGGCCGCGTCGGGCTGCGCCTGGTCGACGTGGGCAACATCGTCCACGCCAGCGATCAGAACGGCTTGCTGATCATCACCCAGGTGCAGCCGATCGCGGTGGTGTTCACCCTACCCGAAGACGCCTTGCCGCCGGTCATTCACCGACTGCGCTCCGGCGAGCGCCTGCAGGTCGATGCGTACGACCGCAGCGGCCGGACGCATATTGCCACCGGTACCGTGCTTGCCGTCGATAACCAGATCGACCAGAGCACCGGCACCTCGCGCTTCAAAGCCCGCTTCGACAACACCGACAACGCCCTCTTTCCGAACCAGTTTGTCAATGTCCAGCTGTTGCTCGACGTGCGCGCCAACGCCGTGATTGCGCCGGTGGCGGCCATTCAGCGCGGCCCGCAGGGGACGTTCGTGTACGTGGTGAAGAGCGATCAGACCGTCGACGTCCGCCCGGTGACCGCCAGCGCCACTGCCGGCAATGACATCGCGATCGACACGGGTCTGTCCGCCGGAGAGCAGGTGGTCGTGGATGGGATCGACAAGCTGCGACCCGGGAGTAGAGTCGCGATCCGCGAATCCGCTCAGGAGGCGGCTCACCGCTCTCCGGACGCATGAACCCGTCGCGGCTGTTCATCCTGCGGCCGGTGGCCACGTCGCTGCTCATGGCGGCGCTGTTCCTGGCCGGCGTGGTGGCCTACCGGATGTTGCCGGTGTCGGCGCTTCCCCAGGTCGATTATCCCACCATCCAGGTGCTCACATTCTATCCGGGTGCCAGTCCCGACGTGATGGCGTCCTCGGTGACCGCACCGCTCGAACGCCAATGCGGACAGATGCCGGGGCTGAAACAAATGACGTCGACGAGTTCGTTCGGCAGCTCGGTGGTGACGTTGCAGTTCGCTCTCGACCTGAACCTGGACATCGCGGAGCAAGAGGTACAGGCGGCGATCAACGCCGCCGCGACGTATCTGCCGCGGGACCTTCCCAACCCGCCAATCTACAGCAAGACCAATCCCGCCGATGCCCCCGTACTCACCCTGGGGATCACCTCGCCGACGCTGCCGCTGTCGCGCGTGCAGGACCTGGCCGATACGCGCCTGGCACAGAAGATCTCGCAGCTGCCGGGCGTCGGTCTGGTCAGCATCGGCGGCGGACAGAAGCCCGCCGTCCGCGTACGCGCCAATCCGACGGCATTGGCCGCCTACGACCTCAGCCTCGAAGACCTGCGCGTCGCGATCGCCGGGGCGAACGTCAACCAGGCAAAGGGTAATTTCGACGGCGCACGTCAAGCCTACGTCATTGGCGCGAACGACCAGTTGCTCGCCAGTGCCGACTACCGGCCACTGGTTGTCGCCTACCGGAACGGCGCGCCGGTCAAGCTCTCCGACGTGGCGGATGTGGTGGACGACGTGGAGAACGTCAAACAGGCGGCATGGATGAATACCGTCCCGGCGGTTATCCTCAATATCCAGCGCCAGCCGGGCGCCAACATCATCTCCGTCGTCGACGGCATCACGCGTTTGCTGCCACAGCTGACCGCCTCGCTGCCACCGTCCGTCCACGTGTCGGTGCTCACCGACCGTACGACGACTGTGCGCGCCTCGGTCAGCGACGTGCAGTTCGAGCTCCTGCTCACCATCGCGCTGGTGGTCATGGTGCTCTTTCTCTTCTTGCGCAGTGTGTCCGCGACGCTCATCCCGAGTATCGCCGTCCCCTTGTCGCTCGTCGGTACCTTTGGCGTCATGTACCTTCTCGGATACAGTCTGGACAATCTGTCGCTCATGGCGCTGACCATCTCCACCGGATTCGTGGTCGACGACGCCATCGTGATGATCGAGAACATCGCCCGCTACATCGAGGCGGGCGAGCCGCCCCTGCAAGCCGCACTCAAGGGCGCGGAGCAGATCGGGTTCACCATCGTCTCCCTGACCGTGTCCCTGATCGCGGTGCTCATTCCGCTCCTGTTCATGGGGGATATCGTCGGGCGTCTGTTCCGCGAATTCGCCGTCACGCTCAGCGTGGCCATCCTCGTTTCGGCCGTGGTGTCGTTGACGCTGACGCCGATGATGTGCGCCAAACTGCTGCGCGCGCGCGACGCGGCGCCGGGGCGCCTGTTTCGCACGTCGGAGGATGTCTTCAACGCGGTGATCCGGCGGTACGGAACCAGCTTGCGCTGGGTACTCGAGCGTCAGACGGCGACGCTGTGGGTGGCCGTCGCGACATTGGTCGCTACGATTATTTTGTACGCGGTCGTGCCGAAGGGATTCTTCCCGGTGCAAGACACCGGGGTCATCCTCGGCGTCTCCGAAGCGCCGCAGACCGTGTCGTTCGCCGCCATGGCCGAGCGTCAACAGGCCCTGGCGCAGGTGATTCTCCGTGATCCGGCGGTGCGGAGCTTGTCGTCGTTCATTGGCGTCGACGGGATCAACACCACGACCAACAGCGGGCGGCTACAGATCGACTTGCGCCCGCGGGACGAACGCGCGCTCACCGCAAGCGCAGTCATTCGACGCCTGCAGCCGCGGCTGGCGCAGGTGCAGGGCATCACGTTGTTCATGCAACCGGTGCAGGATCTCACCGTCGAGGACCGCGTCAGCCGCACGCAGTACCAGTACAGCATCGAGTCCGCGGACGGCGCCGAACTGCACCGCTGGGCGCCCCGACTGCTGGACCGATTGCGCGAGCTGCCGGAGCTGCGTGACCTGGCGACCGACCAGCAAAATGGCGGGCTGCGGGCGGCGCTGCTGATCGACCGGGACACCGCGTCGCGCTTCGGGATCACGCCGCAGTTGATCGACGATACCTTGTACGACGCCTTCGGTCAGCGGCAAGTCTCGACCATCTTCACGCAACTCAACCAGTATCGGGTCGTGCTGGAGGCGCAACCCCGCTTTCAACAGAGCCCCGAGGCCTTGCGAGACCTCTACGTGCGGTCGGCCGACGGACACCCGGTGCCGCTCAGCACGTTCACACGGCTCCAACTCGGCAGCACGGCCCTGGCAGTCAACCACCAGGGGCAGTTCCCGGCGGTGACCCTGTCGTTCAATCTCGCGCCGGGAATCGCGCTTGGCGAGGCGGTGGACGCCATCGGCGCGGCCGAGCGGGAAATCGGCCTGCCGGCCAGCCTGCATGCCAGCTTTCAGGGCACGGCCCAGGTCTTCCAGGCGGCGCTGGTGCACGAACCGCTGCTGATTCTGGCGGCGCTGGTCACCGTCTACATCGTGCTCGGCGTGCTGTACGAAAGCTACCTGCATCCGCTGACCATCCTGTCCACCCTCCCGTCGGCCGGCGTCGGCGCCATCCTGGCACTGCTCCTCTGCCGGATGGATCTCGACGTCATCGCGTTGATCGGGATCATCCTGCTGATCGGCATTGTGAAAAAGAACGCCATCATGATGATCGATTTCGCCCTGGAAGCGGAGCGCCAGGAGGGCAAGCCGCCGGAGCAGGCCATCTACGATGCGTGCCTGCTGCGTTTCCGGCCGATCATGATGACGACGATGGCCGCCCTGCTGGCCGGCTTGCCGCTCGCGCTGGGCACGGGGACCGGCGCCGAGTTGCGCCGCCCGTTGGGCGTCGCGATCGTCGGCGGGCTCCTGCTCAGCCAGTTGCTGACGCTGTACACCACGCCGGTGGTGTACTTGGCCTTCGACCGTCTGGCGCGGCGGCTCGCGCCGTGGAGGATCGGCAATCCCGTCGACCGCGCGGCCGGCAGCGGACCCCAATGAACTTCTCCGCGCCGTTCATCCGGCGGCCGGTGGCCACGTCATTGCTCACGTTGGCCGTCGCCATCGCCGGCATCCTGGCGTTTCAATTCCTCCCGGTCGCGCCGCTGCCGCAGGTGGAATTCCCCACCATCCAAGTGCAAGCGGCGCTCCCCGGGGCGAGCCCGGAAACCATGGCGTCGGCGGTCGCGATGCCCTTGGAACGGCAGTTCGGGCGCATTGCCGGGGTCACCGACATGACCTCGACCAGCTACCTGGGCTCGACCGGCATCGTGTTGCAGTTCGATTTGAACCGTAACATCGACGGCGCCGCGCGCGATGTGCAGGCGGCCATCAACGCCGCACGCGGTCAACTGCCGCCCAATCTGCCCAACAACCCGAACTACAGAAAAGTGAATCCCGCCGACGCTCCGATCATCATTCTCGCGCTCACCTCCGACACGGTCGACATCGCGCATATGTACGATGCCGCGGCGTCGATTCTGCAGCAAAAGCTCGCGCAGGTGGAGGGCGTCGGCCAGGTCAGCGTCGGTGGCAGCTCCCTGCCGGCGGTGCGCGTCGATCTCAACCTCACGGCGCTCAACAACTACGGAATCGGCCTCAGCGAGGTCCGCTCGATGCTGAGTACGGCCAACGCCAATCGCCCCAAGGGACAACTGGCCGATGGCAGTAGGGCCTGGGAGATCGGCACGACGGACCAACTGTTCTCCGCGGAGGCCTATCGGCCGCTGATCGTCGCCTATCGGCGCGGCGCACCGGTCCGCCTCGCCGACGTCGGGGACGTCCAGGATGACGTCGAGGATCTGCGCAGCTGGGGGCTGGCCAACGGCAAACCGGCGGTGGTTCTTGTCATCTTCCGCCAGCCGGGGGCCAATATCATCGCCACGGTCGAACGCGTCCGTGCTCGGTTGCCAGAATTGCGCGCGTCCATTCCACAGGCGATCGATCTCGCCGTCGTGATGGACCGCACCCAGACGATTCGCGATTCCATTCGCGAAGTCGAGATCACGATGGTGATCGCCATCGCCCTCGTGATCCTGGTCGTGTTCGTGTTTCTGCGCACCGTGCGGGCGACGATCATCCCGGGAGTCGTCGTCCCACTCTCGTTGATCGGGACCTTCGCCGTCATGTACCTCCTGGGGTACAGCCTCGACAACCTCTCCCTGATGGCGTTGACGATATCGACCGGCTTCGTGGTGGACGATGCCATCGTCGTCATCGAGAACATCACCCGCTATCTGGAACAGGGCGTGGCTCCTATGCAGGCGGCGCTGCGCGGCGCCCGGGAGATCGGCTTCACCGTCCTCTCGATGAGCACATCGCTGATCGCCGTATTCATTCCGATCCTGCTGATGGGGGGTATCGTCGGCCGCCTGTTTCGCGAATTCGCGGTCACGCTCTCCACGGCCATCGTGATCTCCCTGGTCGTATCGCTCACCACCACACCGATGATGTGCGCCAAAGTCCTGCGGGCCGAAAATCCCATGACGCATGGACGCATCTATCGCTTCTGCGAAGGCGCGTTCGAACGCTTGCTGCATTGGTATCGCACCAGCTTACACGCGGTGTTGCGCCATCCGCGTCTCACTCTGGCTGTGGCCATCGGCACCGCCGCCATCAACCTCTATCTCTTCGCGGTCGTGCCCAAGGGATTCTTCCCCGAGCAGGATACCGGACGGCTCATGGGGGCCATCCAAGCCGACCAGGACACGTCATTTCGGGAGATGCAGGACAAGCTGTCGCGCTTCGCGAGCATAGTCGGACACGATCCCGCGGTCGACACGGTGGTCGCCTTCACCGGTGGCCAGAGCAGCATCAATACCGGCCGCATGTACATCTCGCTCAAGCCGTTGAGTCAACGGCGGATCAACGCCACGCAGGTGATGACGCGGCTGCGGCCGCAATTGGCGACGGTGCCCGGCGCCAGCCTGTATCTACAGACGGTCCAGGACATCCGGATCGGCGGGCGGCTGACGGGCGCCGCATACCAGTTCTCTTTGCAAGGCGACGATGTTCGGGAGCTGAATCAATGGGGTCCGCGGGTGCTCCGCAAGCTTCAGTCCCTCGACTCGCTGGTCGACGTCAATAGCAATCAACAGAACCGCGGCTTGGAGGCGGCGGTGACGATCGACCGCGAGACCGCCGCGCGCCTGGGCGTCAGCGCGCAAATGGTCGACGAGGCGCTGTACGATGCCTTCGGTCAGCGACAGGTGTCGACCATGTACACGCCACTCAATCAATATCATGTCGTGATGGAGGCGGCGCCGCGATTTTGGAATGATCCGGAGGGCTTGAACGACATCTACGTGCAATCGTCCGCCGGCGTGCAGGTGCCGCTGAGCGCCTTCGCACACTTCGGGCGATCGACGACGGCGCTGGCCGTCAACCACCAAGGGCTGTTCCCGGCGATCACCCTCTCGTTCAACCTACCCACGGGCGTCGCGCTAGGCGATGCGGTGGCGCGCATCGAGGCGGCACAGCGGGCGATCGGGATACCGGGGAGCATCCGGCCCAGCTTCCAAGGGGCGGCGCAGGCGTTCCAGGCCTCGCTCGCAAGTGAACCGCTCCTCATCCTTGCCGCGCTGCTGGCCGTGTATATCGTGCTCGGCATCTTGTACGAGAGCTACGTGCATCCGTTCACCATCCTCTCGACCCTGCCGTCGGCCGGGGTCGGCGCGTTGCTGGCATTGCTGCTGAGCGGCACCGACCTGAGTGTGATCGCATTGATCGGCATCATTCTGTTGATCGGCATCGTGAAGAAGAATGCCATCATGATGATCGATTTCGCCCTGGAATTGGAGCGCGCGGACGGCCGGCCGCCGGAAGAGGCGATTTACGCGGCGTGCGTGCTGCGCTTCCGGCCGATCATGATGACGACCATGGCCGCACTGTTCGGCGCCCTGCCGCTCGCCGTCGGTTTCGGGAGCGGAGCCGAACTCCGCCGCCCGCTCGGACTGACGATCGTAGGTGGCCTGATCATGAGCCAGGCCCTGACGCTCTACACCACCCCGATCGTCTACCTGTACCTCGATCGCTTCCGTCTCTGGTGCGCACGGCTACGCGAACCACGAGCGCGCGGGACGGTGACGCCGATTATCGGTACATGACGAATTCCGCACCATGCGCGACGTCGGCGACCGGGGAGAGTACGGTCGAGCTGCCCGAGCGACGCCGTTTGCAACGGTGCCAAGCGAAGACTACTCTGGCACTCCGCCGACGCGCTGGCCGGCCCGCGCTAGTGCCCGTCGGCAGGTCCCCTAGTGGCAAGCAGCCCGATGCGAACGAGTTCCGCCAGGGAGTCGACGCGCATCTTGCGCATGACCTGCGCCCGATGGACCTCGACCGTCTTCGGGCTCAGCCCCAGTTCGGAGGCGATGACCTTGTTCGCTTTTCCGGCGACGACCAGATCCATCACCTGGCGCTCGCGCGGGGTCAACTCCGCCACGCACGCCATGATCGCGGCCCGTTCTTGCGCGGCTTGCCGCCGCTGCGTGTCGACTTCGAGCGCACGACGAATACGGTCCAGGAGCAGTTGCGGACTGAAGGGCTTTTCGATGAAATCGAAGGCGCCGCTCTTGAGTGCCTGGACGGCAACGGGGACCTCGGCGTGACCGGTGACGATGATCACCGGGATATCGATCCCGCGCATGGTGAGCGTGCCCTGTAAGTCAAGGCCACTCATCCCCGGCATGCGGATGTCCAGCACCATACAGCCGGGCGTGGCGGGATCGTAGCGATCGAGGAACTGCTGGGCGCCGGGAAACGTCGTCGCTTCGAGGCCGACGGATTCGAGGAGCGACTGCAGGGCCTCCCGCATATCCGCATCGTCATCGATAACGAACACTCTGGCCGCCGGTTTCATGTGTCCGCCGAACGCCTACACATAGTTATATGCTCTCCCGAGAAGGTGGCGCAACAGCGGTGCAGCCGCGCCCGCACATGGGTGGCGCGGATGGAGCGCGGGACTGGGAGGCCGATGCCGGCGTCGCCGACGTCAGCCGGCATTGGGGCGGCCGCTTGCGGCGCGACGACCGAGGCTGGCGATCGCCGTCAGCAACTCGGCGGGCGTCACCGGCTTGGGCAAGTGCATCTGGAACCCAGCGGCCAGAACCTTCAGCTGGTCTTCCCGGCGCGCGTACGCCGTCAACGCCACCGCCGGGATTTGGCGACCGGGCGCGCGCGCCGCGGTCCGGATCTGTTGGATGAGCGCGAAGCCGTCTTCGCCCGGCATGCCAATATCGGACAGCAACACGTCGGGCTCGAAGTCCTGTAGGACCGCGAGGGCGGCGCGGGTAGAGGCGGCGGTGCGCACGTCGGCACCCGCGTGTTCCAGAACGGTGCGCAGGGTCTCGAGCGTATCGGGCTCGTCGTCGACGACGAGGACGCGGACATCCTGCAGCGTCGGCATGCCCTCCGACAACCGCGCCGCGCCCGACAATTGGGGTTCACGATCCCCCAATACGGGTCGCTGCTTGGCGAGCAGCGGCAACTCGACCACGAAGGTCGTCCCCCTTCCCTCACCGGGGCTCTCGGCGCGCACCACGCCGCCGTGCAACTCGACCAAATGACGGACGATCGCCAACCCCAGCCCGAGCCCGCGATGCGCGCGAGTGGTGCTGCTGTCGGCTTGGCGAAAGCGTTCGAACACGTGCGGCAACAAATGTGGGCCGATGCCTTGGCCGGTGTCGCTGACGCGGAATTCGATGTGCGAATCGACACGGCGCAGGAGCGACTGAACACGTCCCCCTTTGGGAGTGAACTTTATGGCGTTGGCGAGCAGGTTCCAAATGACTTGCTGTAGGCGCGTGGCGTCGCCCAAGATCATACCGGCGTTGTGGTCGAGCAGGATATCGAGCGCGATCTCCTTCGCCTCGGCGGCCGGGCGCACCGATTCGAGGGCTGCCTCGACGACCGGTGCCAGTTCGATGGGTCGCGCCTCCAAACGGAGCTGGCCCGAAGTGATGCGCGAGACGTCCAGGAGATCCTCGATGAGTTGCGCTTGGGATCGTACGGCGCGCTCGATCGCGTCGCAGGCACGGCGCGTCACGTCCTGATCCAGCCGGCCGCTACGCAACAGGTGCGCCCATGTCAGGATCGGCGTCAAGGGCGTGCGCAGTTCGTGCGAGACGATCGCCAGAAACTCGTCCTTGGCTCGGTTGGCGGCCTCGGCCTCCGCGCGCGCTTGGCGCTCGCTTCGCAGTGCGGCGTCCCGCGCCTCCTCGGACTGCCGGCGCTCGCTGATGTCGCGGAGGATCCCGATGAAGTGCCGCCGACGATCGACGCGTAGCTCGCTGACGGAGAGATCCACGGGAAAGGTCGTGCCGTCGCGGCGCAGGCCAAGCACTTCGCGATCGTCCGCAACGATGCGCGTCTCGCCCTGCCGCGGAGATGCGTCCAGCGGGTCCGCATCAGACTGCCGGAAGGGTACAGGCATGAGCGTCTGGACGTCGCGCCCGATCAACTCGTTCGCCGCGTAGCCAAACAGCCGTTCGGTCGCGGGGTTCACCGACTCGATGATCCCGCCTTCGTCGATGGTGAGAATGCCGTCAGCCGCGGCGTCAAACATGGCCCGCACCCGGGCCGCATTATCCCGGAGCGCCGCCTCGACAACGGCACGTTCGCGCTCCGCGCGTGTCTGCCGTGCGGCGACCAGCGTGATCGGAAATGACGCTACGACAAACAGAGTGAGGGTCACCACTCCGGCTCGATCCAGGTTCGGCGGCTCGTGCGTAAAGATGACGAGGTAGCCGATGCCGGCGAGCGACAGAACCATCGCCAGACCCGCTGCCCACACGCCGCCGTAGTAGGCACTTGCGGCCACGGCCATCAGGAACAGGGCAATGATTATGCGCCCGCCGAGCACCTCGTGCAGCGCGATGGTGAGCGCCGTTGCCGCCACCGCGGTGGCAGTTGCGATGAGATACGCCCGTGCCGTTGCTGCCGGAATCGCCGATTGCGGGGCGGGCGGTGCGGCGTACCCGGCCGGCGTCAATCGCTGCGAGTGCTTGTGCGCGACGACCCCCATGCGGCAACGTATGATATCAACAAACCGGTGCCGACGCTTGAGCAAAAGCCTCCGGTGAATCCAACATCGCGTTACGGGAAAGCCCGTACCGCATCGATTCCATATCCGCTGCCGGCGGAGGGGCCGCGTTCCTCGATCCGATCCACGGCATCGGCGTGGGTCGGGGCGTGCAAGCCTTACGGTGTCGTGCCACCGCGCAGCGCGTCTTCCGCGGCGATGAAGCCGAAGGTCATCGCCGGGCCGATGGTCCCGCCCGCCCCCGGGTAGGTGCGGCCCATCACCGCCGCTGAGCAATTGCCCGCGGCATACAGACCTGGGATCGGATCGTTCGCGTCCGTGAGGACGCGTGCGCAGGCATCGGTGCGGAAACCGCCTTTGGTACCGAGATCGCCGGGATACACCTTGACCGCATAGAACGGCGGCTTCGCCAGTGGGCCCAGGCTGGGGTTGGGGCCCTCGGCGTTGACGGTATAGTAGCGATCCTGCAGGCTGTCGCCGCGGTGGAAGTCGGGATCGTGGCCGGCAGCGGCGAATTCCTTCAGGCGCTGTGCCGTCTCCAGCAGGCCGGCCGGATCGACGCCGATCTTCCGGGCGAGGCCGTCGAGCGTGTCGTCCTTTTCGAAAAAGGCTCCCGCCAAGCCCTTCGCCAACGAGCGGTCGGGTACGGCGTACCCGGGGCTCATCGGGCCGCACGGGTACTTCCTTCGATAGGTGCTGTCGAAGATCAAGTACGCCGGAATCGACGGGGCCTCGGGCGTGTTCGCCCGCAACATGCTCCGGCCGGCGTCATTGTACGGCGCCGCCTCGTTCATGAAGCGCTGGCCGCGGCGGTTGACGATGACGCTGCCCGGCATGTTTTTTTCGAAAATCATCACCCACACCGGCGCGGCGGGCGACAGCGGATGGAGCATCGCCGGACACCACCAGGAGTCGTCCATCAGGTCGAGGCCGGCGCCGACCGCCACGCCGATACGTACGCTATCGCCGGTGTTGCTATCGCAACCGGCCGACCACGCGTCGCCGATTGGCGGGGGCTGGTAACGGGCGCGCATTGCCGCATTGCGTTCGAACCCGCCCGCGGCGAGCACGACACCTTTCGTTGCCCGAATACGCAGCGGCGCACCGTCGCGTTCCACGCATGCGCCGACCACGCGTCCGCCCTCGCGCAGCAACTCGCGAAGGGGTGTGTTCAGCCACAGCGGCACGGCGCGATCCATCAGCGACAGGCGGAGGCGCCCGGCAAGCGCTCCGCCCAGGGTGATGTCGGTGTTGCGCAGCCCCTGACGCCGGGCGCGCAGGTTGGTGTAGTATCGGATCAGGGAACGCAACATGAACCACATCGCCGGCAATCCGCCGGCCAGCATCAAGTGCCCCTCGGCGGCCCGCATGCTGAGGCGACCGCCCATGATCAGTCGTTCGATCGGCAACCGGCGCATGCGCGTAAGTTCGGCGCCGAGCTGCAGCGCGTCAAACATCCGCGGCTCACAGGATCGGCCGCCAGCTTTCCCGCCGGGAACCTCCGGATAGTAGTCGGGGTACGTCTTGACGCATTCGAAACGAACGTGGGACCGTTCCGCCAGGATGGCCATCATCCGCGGCGCGTTCTCGACATACGCGCGCAGTCGCGCGGTGGTCGACGTGCCCGCGGTCACCGTCTCGAGATACTGCAAGGCTTCGTCCGTCGAGTCGGAGATGCCGTGCCGCGCCATCAACGGATTGTTGGGCACCCAGACGACGCCACCGGACAGCGCCGTCGAGCCCCCGAAAAGGGCCGCCTTCTCGACGACCAGCGACGTGGCGCCCAGGTCGTGGGCGCGCAGCGCCGCCGTCATGCCCGCGGCTCCTGACCCTACCACCAACAAGTCTACGGATGCATCCCAGGAGGTCATCGTGACTCTTCCGCCCGCTTGCCTGTTAACAGATGTTAACTGGCGGGTCCACAAGCGCCGCGGCGGTTGCGCCCGGCGGCGGTCGGGTGGCAGATGTCCGGAGCGTTTCCCGCCCGTAGGAAACAGTGCCGCTCGCGGTCCACGAGGATGCCATAATAGAGCGCCCTACCGGCTGGCATCGTTCTCGCTCCTAAACGCGGCAGCGGCGACGCCCCCTCCTCACCGACCCTCCGCGGAGGGCGCCAGTCCGTAATCGGGCGGGGACCGGAGAGTGCCATGGCGCACCATTGCTTCGAGCGGCAGTCGGTTCTAGACAAATCTTCCCAGGCGAGGCGGTGATCATGCGGCCTTCGAGCGAGCAATTGCGCCAAACCGTCGCGGTGGTGCTGGCGGGCGGTCAAGGCGAGCGTCTCTATCCGCTGACCCGCGACCGGGCCAAACCGGCCGTACCGTTCGGCGGCGTCTACCGCATCATCGATTTCACGCTCTCGAACTGTGTCAATTCCGGCATCCGCCGCATCCACGTGTTGACCCAGTACAAGTCGTACTCGCTTGACCGTCACATCCAGCAGGCGTGGAATATCTTTTCGAGCGAGGTGGGCGAGTACGTGGACGTGATCCCGCCGCAGAAACGCTCGGTGGAGCGCTGGTACGAAGGCACGGCCGACGCCTTGTATCAAAACATCTACACGCTGCAGATGGAGCGCCCGGAGACCGTGCTCATCCTGGGCGGCGACCACGTCTACAAGATGGACTACGGCGAGATGATCGCCGCCCATCTGACGAACGGGGCCGAGGTCACCGTGGCCTGTACCGAGGTGCCGCTCCCGGAGGCCACGCGCATGGGCGTGCTGGGCGTCGATGCGCAGGGGCGCGTGCGCAGCTTCCAGGAAAAGCCGGCCCACCCCGAGCCGATAGCGGACAATCCGGACGCCGCGCTGGTGTCCATGGGGATCTACGTCTTCCCGACGCGTACGTTGATCCGCGAAGTGACCAGCGTGGGTGTCACCGGCAACCTGGATTTCGGCAGAGACGTGCTACCCGACATGGTCCGCCGTGGGCGTAACGTGATGGCCTTCCCGTTTCGCGACCGCAATAGCGGCGCGGTCAAGTACTGGCGCGACATCGGCACACTGGACAGCTACTACGACGCCCATATGGACCTGGTGGCGGTCAGCCCAATCTTCAATCTCTACGACCAGGAATGGCCCATTCGTACCTACCAGTACCAGGGACCGCCGGCGAAGACGGTCTTTCGCGATGCGGACCGCAAGGGAGAGATTCTCGACTCGCTGATCAGCAATGGATGCATCGTCAGCGGTGCCCGTGTCGAGCAGTCGGTGCTCGGCCCCAACGTCTTCGTGCACAGCTGGGCGCACCTCGAGGGTTGCGTCGTGCTCGGGAACGTCGACGTCGGACGCCATGTTCGCGCCCGCCGCGTCGTCATCGACAAGGAGGTCAAGATTCCCGCGGGAGAATGCATTGGCTTCGACCTTGACTGCGACCGCCAGCGCTTTACCGTAACGGACAGCGGGATCGTGGTGATCCCGAAAGGGCATGTCCTCCGTGCGGCCCAAGAGCGAACCGCGACGCGGTAACCATGGCGGACCGCGGCCCCTGCCCGGCCGGCCGCGACATAACCGCTCGACCCCTATTGCCGGTTTACCGCAGGGCGATCGATGAAATCGCCGGGACAGTTCGCCGGCGTGTTCATCCGCCGAGCGCGACGCGGCGCCGATCGATCGAACGAACCTTCCGAGTCGCCCGTGGTCCTACGGTTCGACCCGCGACACCCGGATGCGGTGCAGTGGGCAGCCACGAGCAGCATGGCGCACGTTCCGGGGATCGACGACCGCACGCGCACGGCGCTGCGCGAGATTCTCGCGCGTGGTTTCCGCGAGCGGCTGCGCCCGACCGCAATCGCCAAGGAGATCGCCGCGTTGCTCGGCCTGATACCCGAGGACGCCAGCGCACTCGGCGGCGACCGGCACACGCCGGTCGAGGAGCTCTCCGCCACGGTCATGCGGCGTACCGTGGCCAAGTTGGACATGCTGGTCGAGATGCGCGTGCGCCGTTACCGGTACCGCCAGTTGTTCGACCGCGCGTTCGCCCTGGTGCGCTGCGAAACCATACGGGCGAGCAGCGTTCGGCAGACGGCGCACTGGAAGCGGGCACAAGAGCTTGGCTATCTCGGCGACGATGCGCGCATGGTCTGGCTGACGGCGGCGGATGCGTACACCTGTCCCGTGTGCCGTGCCATCCCGCGGATGAACCCCGATGGCGCGCCGATCGCCGGCGCTTTTCAGACGCCGGTAGGCCCACTCGCCTCTCCCCCGGCGTGTCCCACGTGTCGGTGCGCAACGGTGCTCAATCCGGGACACGGCGGAGTCTTGCGTCTGGAAGATACCGTCCGACGCTGCATGCACTGCGGCGCACAGGTCATCAGCTTCGCCGTCGTCTGCCCGCGGTGCGATACGCCACCCGTTCGCAGAATCATCCCAGGCATCAACGACTGAGTTGGCCCGCAACCGTGGATCGTTCCACCTTCGCGCCAACATGCCGATCTTGGCGGCGCCTCGTCGCCGCGCCTTCTGGCGATGCCCGAGGGGTGGGATCGGTGGTTTCCTGGGTTGACAACCCGCCATCGCCGAGTGACAAGGGAAGTATACGAACGTTGCTCTTGCCCCGGCCGGTCGCACGGCTGGCGTCCCCGCCGGACGCTGGCTGCTTGGCGTGCGGTCGCGGTGCGGGCGTTTCGGAAGCGGGCGGCGTGGGTGCCTGACACGCGCCACGCGTGCGTAGGAGTGGTGTATGGGGACCGAATCGACACAGGGAGAAGCGCCGTCTCCGGCGCTCGTCTACGATATGCTTCTGGCGTTTCAGCGGACGGCGGCGCTGCGCGCCGCGATCGAATTGGACCTGTTCCGGTGGATCGGAGAAGGGATTGGGGACGTGCGATCTCTGGCCGGGCGCTGCTCCGCCGCGGAACGAGGGATACGCATCTTGTGCGATTTTCTCACGATTAACGGGGTGCTGGCGAAGGAAGACGGCCTCTACCGCCACAGCCCGTTGAGCGCGGCATTTCTCGATCCGCGATCGCCGGCCTGCGTGGCATCGATTTCCCGATTCGTCGGCGACCCTGTGCTGAATCGGCCATTCGAGCATTTGGCGGACATCGTCAGGAACGGGAGAACGACGTTGCCTGGCGACGGTTCCGTGGAGGCCGATAACCCCGCGTGGGTCGAGTTTGCGCACGGCATGGCACCCATGATGGCGCCAATGGCGGCGCCGCTGGGGGCGATCGTCTTGGAGGGGATGTCGGGCAATCTTCGCGTGCTCGACCTCGCCGCCGGCCACGGCCTCTTCGGCATTGAGGTCGCCAAGCAAGCGCCCTCTGCCCGCGTCGTGGCGCAGGATTGGGCCCCCGTTCTGGAGGTGGCGAAGGACAATGCGCGGAAAGCAGGCGTCGCGGACCGCTACGAGACGTTGCCGGGCAGCGCATTCGATGTGATCTATGGCGGCCCGTACGATATCGTGCTGCTGACCAATTTCTTGCACCACTTCGACGCCGAGACGTGCGTGCGATTGCTCAAGAAGGTGCGCGCGGCGCTGCGGCCCGGCGGTAAAGCCGCGGCCCTGGAATTCGTGCCGAACGAGGATCGGGTGAGCCCGCCCACCGCCGCCGCCTTTGCGTTAACGATGCTCGCCACGACCCCGGCCGGCGACGCGTACACATTCAGCGAGTTGGAAGCGATGTATCGACAAGCCGGCTTTGGAGAGGTCACGGCACATCCGCTGCCCAGCGGACCGCACACCATCGTCATCGGCAAAGCCGTGTAGTGCGCGTGCCGTTGGGCGCGGGCACCGTATTGCCGCCTTGACGGCGCGATGGTAGATTTCAGGAGCGGCGGAGGTTCCGCCACCCCTCATTTCGGAAAGGACGTGCAGAGATGGGACTCCTGGATGAGCTTCTGGGCACCGTGCTGAGCGGACACAGCGGCGACGTCTCGCAAGAGCAGGGTTCGGGCATCGCTCAGGCGGTGGTCGGGATGCTGAACGATCCCCGTCTCGGCGGCATAGACGGGCTGCTGCGGCAATTCCAACAGAGCGGTCTTGGGGATGTCTTCCAGTCGTGGATCGGCACGGGGAAAAACCTACCCGTATCGGCGCAGCAGCTCTCGCAAGTGTTGGGGCACGGTCAGGTGGAGCAGCTCGCGCAGCAGGCGGGGGTATCGGCGTCGCAAGGGGTTGCGGTGCTTGCGCAGATACTGCCGATGGTGATCGATCGCCTGACGCCGGACGGCAAGGTGCCCCAGCAGAGCCAGCTCGTTGACGCAGGCATGAATCTCTTGAAACGCTTGCTCGCCTGAGACGGCGAGCGGGGAGGATACAATGGCCGATAAGAAAGCCGATTTCTCCGATGTGCGGAGCGGGTCATCGTCGACGGCGCCGAGCGTCGCCGCCCCCCGCACCTACACCGTTGTTGCGGGCGACAGTCTCTCGAAGATCGCCACCAAACTGCTGGGCAGCGCGAAGCGGTGGCCGGAGATCCACCAACTCAATAAAGACACCATCAAGAACCCGGACCTCATTCGCCCCGGGCAAGTGCTGACGATACCGGACAAGTAACCGCAGGGAGGAAACTCGATGTCCAGTCGCATCAAGATAATGGTTGTTCTGGCGGCCGGGGCCATGCTCGCGGTCAGTGCATGCAAGAAGACCGAGGCGCCCCCACCGCAACCGACGGTCCCGCCGACCGCGCCGCAGGTCAAGGTTGCCCCGACGGTCGCGGTGCCGTTCAAGGTCGTGTCGGTCGATCTGGGCAAACAAATCGGCGCCGACAAGAAGGTGACAGAACCGGTGGCGGCGTTCGCGCCGACCGATACGTTCTACGCGTCGGTGGCGAGCGAGGGCGCCGCGCCGAAGGTCGAACTGAAAGCCCGATGGACCTTCGAAGACGGTCAACTGGTGGACGAGAGCACTCAGACGATCGCACCGACCGGACCGGCAGTGACCGAGTTCCACGTCGCCAAGCCGAGCGGCTGGCCGACCGGCAAGTACACGCTGGCGATCTCCGTCGACGGAACGGTCGTCGCTACCAAGGAGTTTTCGGTCGGCTGAAGAAGGGTGACCGTCCAGCTTCATCGACAGGCTAGGGGCGACGCGGTGTTACGCATGGTCGTGAACCGGATGTGGGTGGAGCAAGCCGCGAGAAATCCGCGAGCGTGGTTGACCTGCGTATCCGAAGCGGAGTATGCACCTTCGGCGATGCGATTGCGCGGGCGGTAAAGGGTTCCACCTCTCGCCGCGCGGCATCGACGTCAACGCGAACGCATAGAAGAGGAGATCGATATGAAGTACCTTGCGACGATCCTGTTGGTCACGGCCTTCGCCGGAGCCGCCTACGCCGATGCCGCCGCCACCTATGCGGCCAAATGCAAGATGTGTCATGGCGCTGCCGGTGAGGGAACGAAGTTGGCCCCCGAGTCAATCAAGGGGAAGAGCGAAGCGGACACGCTCAAGGCAATCACCGACGGCAAAGGCAAGATGAAGCCGGTCAAGATCGACGATGCCGCCGGGGTCGCGAAATTCGTCGCCGGTCTCAAGTAAGGCTGGACGATCGTGTTTCGGGAGGGCCATGGAAGAGATTATCGACGGGATCTTCACGTGGCCGTCGTTTTCGCAGCGGCACGGGTATAATTTCAACGGGTTCTTGATTCACGACGACGGCGGCAACTTGTGCGTCGATCCGGTCGAGCCCGACGGCGCGACGCTCGACGAGATTGCGCGGCGTGGTGTGGCGCGCATCATCGTGACCAACCGTAATCACGTGCGTGCCGCCAACGCGGTGCGCGCCCGCACGGGCGCGCGCACGTTGATTCATCCCGACGACGCCGCTCACGCCCGCACACAGGGTGCGGAGTTGGACGGCGACTTGCATACCGGCGCCCGCCTCGGGCCGCTGGTGGTCGTCGGCGTACCCGGCAAGTCGCCGGGCGAAGTAGCGCTGCACTGGCCGGCGCGGCGCCTGCTGATCGTGGGCGACGCGGTGATCGGCAACCCGCCGGGGGGGTGTTCGTTACTTTCCGAGCAGGTCATGGACGATCCGGCACGCCTGCGCGCCAGCGTGCGCCGTCTCCTCGACCTCGACTTCGACACCCTGCTGGTCGGCGACGGCCAACCCATCCTGAGCGGCGCAAAGGAGCGCCTACGCGAGCTGGTGGGCAATCTCGCGTAAACGACGACGCCCACATCGCATTCCCGGAGCGGTTTCCGGATACGGCGGCATGTCGGCCGCGGGCCACGGATACGGTCGTTTCCGGCGATGCTCGGCTGAACGACTCCTCCTCCACCCCGGGCGATCCCATCGCCGGTCAGACGCCGTTCTCGTGCGGGCACGGGGACGCCGGCGTGGCGCGCCGGAAGAGAAACCCGCGACACTCGCCTTTCTCCGCAGCCGCGCGCACGTACCACTCTTCCGCGAAGACGAATTCTCTCACCAGGTCCATTTCCGATAGCCCGCCTTGGTGCGGGCCCGATCACTCGCGCACGCTTGTGGCCGCTGCGCTCGCGGGCGGGCGTAGAAAGCGCAGGCCAGCACGAGCAAGCGCTTGCGCGGCCGCTCGTCTCCGAGTGCTGCCGCCCCGAACGCTTCTCCCGCCCAGTCTTCACACACCCGCTGCCGGCGAGGTGGTCGAATGCGCGGCGGCTCCGCACAGAACACCGATCGCCACTCGACGTACACGGGATAGAGATGGATGTCCTTGACCATGCGTTTGCGCCGACACTGTCGATCCTGCCGTCCTCGCCGCCGCGTGCTGTGCTCCCCACGTGCGACCAGTTGGCGGCACGGTAACAGGTCCCTCGAAAACGCCCGGGCTCCACGTACGTAAAGTTCTTTCCACCAGTCAAGTAACGGAGTGCGCGGAGGGACCAGAGAGTGCGGAAGTCATCGCGCCGATCGTTCTTGTCGTCAGGGTGCAGGACCGCTCCATTCACGAGACGCAGCTGACCCACAAGGCAAGCGGCGGCCTCACTCGGTTTATTCCACAGCGGCGCCAGTTCTTGCACATCGCGGACGTCTTCGATGTGTGCGACGACGCGCTTTAACTGTTCGTCACAACAGTCAGGGACCTCGGAAAAAGTCGATGTACAGCCTAGCACCGGGTGGCGTGGCGCCACCCGGTGGAGCCACGAACGGTCCGAACGTCGCGTAAGGGGTGTGCCCCGCTCCCCACCATGAGTTCTGGAGCCCCACGCCCTGCTGTCGCATGAACAAGTGTCGGACGTCGGGAAGAAGATTCCATTGCCGCGCGGCCTGGGAGAGGTTTCGAGACACCCATGATCGTGCGGGTCATACAAGCGGGCACGGCGATAGGAACATGGTAACTCGTTAAGTTCTCCCGGTGTTTGCGCGATCGTAACATGGGTGTCTCGGAATCTCCCTGCCTCGGCCGGACCCCGGTAGCGCAAATTGGATCGCGTTCGGGGCCGGGCCAGGGGCCCGGCCCTCGACTGGATTGTCTACCCGCCCAGCTGACGGGGAAGCGTACGGTAGCAAGCGCCCAGCTCGACACCAGCGACTCACGACACCGGCTGGACCTCATGAACCGAGTGCCTCCTTGATGACCTTCCCGATCCTCTCGGAATCGATGCTGCCGTTCGCCTTGTCCCTGGTGACGATCAGAGTCCCCGCTGCCCCGCCGCCATCTTCGCTCAAAGCGATGTCATGCTTCCGATACCACTCCAGCTTCTCTTCCCACCGCCGGCGGTAGCTCGGCACGTGCAGCATCCCGCAATGCTCCCAGTAAAACGTCTGGCCGGATTCCATGTCCTCGATCGTGAAATCCGGGTACTTCGTAACACCGTCGAGGGTGAGCGCCCGTTCGTAGGCGTAGTCCACACCCTTCGCGGCCAGCGCGTTCGCGATGATCACCTCGGACTTCGACCGCACCATCTCGCCGCGCGCCGTACGGTGGATGAGGTGCTCCTCGAAGAAGCGCCCGTCCACATCGATCGGCGACGGAGCGAGGAAGAGATTGGTCAGGCGTCGCGCCGTCTCGGACCGGTCGTCCGAGGAGAACCGGCGCAGCTCGGTGCGCGGCCCCTGGTGCAGGATCACCACGCGATTCTTCTGGCGGGTGAGCGCGGTGTAAAGCAGCTCGCGCGAGAGCAGTCGGCAGGGATTCGGGAGCACGAGGATCACCGTTCCGAACTCGCTGCCCTGCGCCTTGTGCACGGTCAGCGCGTAGGCGAGTTCGAGGACTGCACTACCCTCTTCGGCGAAGTCCCTGCTCGTGAAGTCGTACTTGAAACCCGGCTGCGACGAGAACTCGACCTCCAGCTTCCAGCGCAGGTCCGGCAAGCCTTTCTTCCGGAAGAAACCCACCGCCATCCCGATCTCGCCGTTGGCGATGTAGGCGTCGTCCTTCTCGGGGTAGACCTTCCGGTGCCGGTTCCACGGCAACGCCGGATTCGTGTTGACGACGTTGATCACCTTGTCGCCGTACACGATCTCCTCGGCGCCCATCGGCTTCGGGAGCTTGCGATGCCAGCCTTCTTTTCGCGACGCCTCCATCAGCGGTTGCCGGAACCGCTTGTGGATCAGCCGATTTAGCTCGGACACGCCGTGCGCCGCCGAACGCACCGGAGAAAGGATCTGCCAACCCTCGGCGCTTTCGGCAGCGCCGGGCTTGTCGCCCCGGCGCGGGTTGAAAAACCGCATGTCGTTCCACGGCTCGCCGCCCAGCGTCGCGTCAAAGCCGGCGATGTCGTCCGGGCCGCTGAGCGCCTTGCTCCCATCGGGGCGCCGAAGCTCTTCGACCAGCACTTTGATGATCTTCTCCCGCACCTCATCGGCACTGTCCCACTGCACGAAGCGGACATGCGCGCTCTGGCCCGTGCGCACGACCCTGTCGAACACGTCGTCCTCGCCCGGGGCGATGGGTGAACCGCTGAACCACTCGGCGAGTTGAAGGTCCTCACGGTCCTCCCCGGCCTGCCGGCGGCGGATGGTCAGCTCGCCGTACCCGGCGCCGACGCGCGGGAACCGTTCGTTCACCCCGTCGGGCGCCAGCCGCCTCACGATATCCACAAAAGGGCGGCCGGCGCCAATTGGCGGAAGTTGGCGCGGGTCACCGATGAGCAGCAGCCGGTGCACGCCCTTGAGCGCCTGGAGCAGCGCCGCGAGCATCTCCTCGGTGAGCATCGACGCTTCGTCGATAATGACCGTGTGCGCGCCGGGCTCGGTGGGCTGGTGCGAGAGGCGATAGCGTCCGGTGGCGCCGTCGTAGCGGTGCGGGCTCAGGAATTGCGCGATGGTGTAGCCCTTGAGCGCGAGGCCCTTGGTGGATTGCTCCATCCGCACGCGAGCCTTGCCGGTGGGCGCGAGCAGCAGCACGCCGCCGGCCGCGATCATCGGGTGCGAGCACAGCACCGAGAGCAGCGTCGTCTTGCCTGTGCCCGCCGGCCCGACGAGGACCGAGAGCCTCGACTCGGCCAGCTCCTTGAGCGCCGCGGTCTTCTCCGCGCGAGCGCTCTCTTCGAGTTCGTCGCCCTTCCCGGTGCCCTGCTTGGCGAGGTGCTCGTCGAGCAGCTTCCGCCAGTTGGCCTCGACTGCCAGCCGCTTGCCGCCGATGCGCTTCTCGACAGCCGAGCGGATGACCGCCCCCATCTCGCCAAGCCGACCGAGCTGCAGGGCCGGGGCGCCGTTCGCCATGGCGACCTCGCTGATGGCGTCCCCGAAGTCGTCCTTGGCGACGTTCATGAGGTCCGCGTCCACCTCGCACGGGGGCTGCAGTGGCAGGCCCCGGATGCCGAGCACGACCTGTGCCTGCGGCAGCAGCGTGCTCCCGGCCGACGCCGCGTCTTCCAGCACCTTGGCGGCGAGTGCGCGTACGCGCCGGGAATCCGTTCCGGCATCGAGCGCGCTTGGCTCCGGCAGCGGGTGCTTGTCGCGGATCACGCCGTCCGGGAAGACGCCGCGGTCCACCGTCCACACGCTGACCGGGTCGCCGGTGAGGCGCGTCAGCTCGTAGAGCAGGTATGGGTTGGCGAGGATCGCCTTGTCGGTGGCTTCGATGCCAGCCTCGGCGCGCTCCTCCTGGACATACAGCGTCGTCGCCTGCTCGCGTGTGAGTTCGAAGCGACTCAACAGCTTGAGCAGCGCCCGCCGCTCCTCGGGCAGCCGCGACCACTTGGCGGCGAGCGTCTTGCCGATGCCCTTCGCAAACGGCGCGGGCAGAACCTTCCCGGGCTCCGCGAACATTCGAGCCACCAGGGGCCACGGGTCCGCGTTGTCGCCGGCCTTTTCGGCGATCGCGCGGGCGACGAAGGTCGCCGATTCCAGCCCGAACGCGGTGAGCGCCGCTCCCAGCCCGGGACACGGCCCACGGGCCGTCCAGAGCTCACCAAGGCGTGCGTCGATCCACTGCAGGCAGCGATCCCACGGGCCCGGCAGGACTCCGGTCGCCTTGCGCAACGACTCGGCGCACGCGAGTAGCGACGCGATCGCTCCGTCGTGGCTGACGAGCTGCGAGGCGTGCGAGAACTCGAGTAGCCGGTCGGCAGGCGACAGGGCCGCGATCTCGGCCGGATCGAACTCCTGATCCTCGGTCGCCCGCGCAATCGCAGCGTGGTACGGCAGGAGGAAGCCGTCCTCGAAGTCCGGGCGGATGGAGTGCTGGATCATCCGCTCCCACAGCATCGAGCGCAGCTTGCCCTTCAGGTCCTTGGTCGTGTACGCGTATTCCTGCAGCGCGCCGACGTGCATCACGCGCCCGACGCCAATCAGGATGCGACCGGCGCCGGCGTCTTCCACGAACGGCACCTGCTTGGCGTAAAAGAAGCAGAGCGACCGCTCGGGCCTCAGGTGGCCTGCAAAGCAGTCGAGCAACGCGGTCTGGTTCTGGTGCTCCTGTACCCACTGCGTCTTGAAGCCGAGATCCGGCTCACGCTCGGCCTGCACGTCCAGCGCGTGTTCTTCGCCGAGCGTCTCCATCGCTTCGCTGAGCAGCCACGCAAACGGCACCGCCGCCGCCGAGTACGGCGGATGACGCAGCGGCGTCTCCTTGAAGTGCCCGTGGCTCGTCTCCGGCCCCCGGATGTACGGGTGGTTGGCCATCCGCACATACTCGAACGGCGCCATGAACCCCATGCGCTCGGCCACGCACGCCGGCCACTTCGCCTGCGGCAGCTCGTCCAGCCGCTTCCCGGCGACGGCTTCCTCGGCTGGGTCGTCGCGGTTCTCCGCGATGCGCTTGAGCTTGAGGCAGGCGCCGTTCAGCCGCGGCGCGGCGCACACGCGGCCGTCCCAGCCGGTGTCGTGCCAGGGGACGCGGATGGAAATGTGGCGCAGCGGGTAGTTCATCGGCGCGATCAGGTTTCTCGGCTGCTCACGACTCGCCCAGAACTTCGACCAGCTCGGCGATCACCTGGAGCTCGCCCTCGTCTTTGCCCGTCAGGACGATCGGCTCGAAATCTGGATTGAGGGGCTTGAGCGTGATGCGCTCGTGCTGCCACGAGTCGCCCTTCGCGGCCTTCTCGCTCTCGTAGCGCTTGACGGTGTAGCGCTGGCCGGTCTCGGGGTCGGTGGCGTCGCGAAGCTGGACGAGGACGGTCTTGCCCTGGCGCGTGCCCTCGACCGGGGCGCGGAAGAGGCAGAACGCGCCATCCGGAATCGCGGGCTCCATCGACTTGCCGACGACCTGGGCGACGAACATGCCTTTGCGCAGGCGGTGGCGCGACTCGACCGCGACCAGTCCAGCGCAAGCAGGGCGCCGATCTCGAAGTAGCCTGTGGCGATGTCGAACGCCTTCGCGATGCCGGACCACTCTTCGAGGTAGCGGAGACCGGTCCAGCCGGAGACGCTGTTGTCGACGATGAAGAGGTCGCGGCCTTTCGCGTCAGCGGTCATCGAGACCCTTGATTCATGCGCAGGCCTTGCTCGGGACGCCCAACGCTCCGGTTCCGCGGCGGCGCATAGCGCCGCCCGCTGAAATCTGTTGTTGAGCGGCAGATCGCCTGCGTGGGAGCGCGATCATAGCCAGCGCTTCACGGCTGCGGCCGTATCACTCGGCAGAGTATTGAAACACAGCTTGGCCTGAGGCGCGTGTGCGTGCACCACGTTGATCATCTTCTCGAACAACAGGAAATTGTTTGGGTTGGCTCGTACGCCAGCCCCGATAAGTACGCAGTCGAACTGTTTCTGTTGAAGTATTGCTTGAAGAACCGCTTCTGCCGTTTCGCCGAAATCGGTCAAACACGTTTGCACGTCGTATCCAAGATGAGTCAGTTCCTCCTCGGATGACTTGAGGCCGGCGAACACCTTTGCTGCGTCCATGCCAGGCGCGTAGCCAGGTTGCGAGAAATCAATCAATGCTGGATCCAACCCAACTATTAATACGCTCTTTCCTTCACTCATTAGTGGCTCCAGTGGAACTAGTTCGTTGAGGCCAGATTGTTGCCGCCCAACGTAGAGCGTTTGCTCTGCTCTCCGGCGCCACGGGAAGCGGCGGACGCGGCAGCGGCAGGCCGCCGCGGGAGGGCAGATCAACGATGTTGGATTGAACCGCTGCTGACGGAGGCTCACGCACTATGGGGGTTATAATCGAGCGCGCTGGCGGCGAGCAAGCAAGTCAAGTGTGAAACGGTGCGCGGTGCCATGCGGGCAGGGAGAAATCGGGGCGGTGTGGAGGCGTTGGCACCGCGGCGAAGGGGGCGACGGGGAGGAGCGCAACGTGCGCGTAGTGTGGCGTCGTCTTCACGTCTCAATGGCCCAGTAGCTCCTGCCCCGTGCGAATGTCGTAGCCGACCTCCAACAGATGGGCGGCGAAAGGAGCATGCCACGACACCTAGGTTGCGCCGCCCAGGTTGCCCCGGCGATGCGCACAGCGGCAATGCCGACAGCCATAGTTTCGCGACCGCCCGTCGTCGTCCGCGCCACGGCTAGTGACCAGTGACAGCGGCAGCACGGCGCGACCGGCGCCGAACGTTGGTGCACCGGGCCTTGGTGGGGCCAATCCCTGTGTGCGACCCTGGTCGCGGCAGTGGCCGGGGGGCTACGGGAGCGCCGCGGCCGTGCGCGTCAGGCGGCGCGGTGAAACACCAGTCGGGCCCAGCCGCTGCCCTTCGCCTTGTCCAGGTCGGTCCGGGCACAGTAGAGCGCGATCGGGTGCACGTGGCCCACCATGGCGAAGAAATGGCGGCGGTAGTGGCGTACCGTGCTGGAGCTGTATTGCAGAACCAAGGTTGGCGTGAGATTCTCGCGACCCGGTGGGATGTTCAATTTGATCCCGGTCCCTGCCACCCCGGCAGCGCGATGAACGCCGCGGTTGCGACCGCGATTCCCAGCGCCCGCCGCCACCACCGAAGCCATCGGGTGTTGCCTATCCGCTCTGTCATAGGTTCCTCCCCAGCGCGATTCGTGCGGCGGGTGGTGTTGCCCTCCGGACTCGGTTCATGCCGTACGCGGTGCGTGCGTGTCTCCGCGGGCCACGAGGAACGAACGTCCGGGTTGAGGTCAGAGGCGGTTAGAGTATCGGTTTCTGGATCAAGGTCGTGTCGTCACCGCGGCCAAGCGTACTGCGTAGCCGGAACGGGCAAGCGGCGTGCCGAAGGGTAGGGGGCAAATCTAACGGCTTTCGGGTGCAATCAGGCTTGTAGTTTATTGGAGTTGCGATCACGCGATTGTCTGCCATATATCGAATTATACAAGATGCAGTATCATATTCATGTGCTTAGGCGGAAACGGGGCATTTCCGACAACAGGGAAACGTTTTCCCTTAGTCAATTTCGCGCCCCTGACGCGTGGCGTTGTCGCCGGCCGCTCCGAAAGCGTGCGCGACGACGACATCGTCGCTGGGATAGGCTGCCTACGCCAGCCCGAATATCTGCCGCAGCAACTGCTGGCGCTCCGCGGGCAGCGGGCGCTCCCGGAAGTAATCGGCGACGCCGGCCGCGACAAGAAACCGGGGGTCCCTGCCGTAACTCTTCAGACGTTCGTCCGCCCACGCCGACAATTCGCCGGCATCGTCGGTGGGCGCGGCGCGCAGGCGACCTTCCAGTTCGGGGAGGAAGTGGGCGGCAAAGTCGATGCGGTTGTCCAAGGACACGAGGGACGACACCAGGAATGCCGGCCGCGGCAGTTCGATATCGACGAGGCGCAGCACCTGCTCGACGAATAGGCGCGTCAGTTCCCGTGAGGCCTCGTCCATGGTGCGCCGTGCCGCTTCAAAGCCGCCCCCTTCCCACTGTGCCGCCGGCGTGTAGACCTGCTCGACATAGAACTTGATCTTGGGCTCCGTGCCCGACGGGCGTACCGCCACCCGCAGGCTGCCGTCGTAACGGAGCTGGACGAAGTTGCGCGCGCTGCGCTCGGTTTCCGACCGGAACGGACCGAAGCGGTGCTCGTCCCAATGGTCCACGGTCTGCTGCAGCCTGCGGTCTTGCAACGTCGCCGGCGGGTCGGCACGCAGGCGATCCATGATCTGGCGGACGCGCTGCGATCCCGTGATACCCTCCATGACCAGCGAGAAAGCCGTGTTCGCCGCGTATCCGTACCGGCGGTAAACGTCGTCGAGATAGGCCCCCAGTGTCTGCCGCCGTTGGCGCAGCCGCGCGCACAGCTCCGCGAGCAACAGCGCACCGCCGGCAGCGTCCTTATCGCGCAGGGCCGGACTGACGAGGACGCCGTTGCTCTCCTCTGCGGCGAGGAGAAAATCGTCGGGCGACGCCTCCACATCGGCAAAGCGGCCGCGCTCGCTGATCGCGTCGAGCACCTGGCCGACGTACTTGAAGCCGACCAACAAGTTCCCGACGATCTGGACGCCGTGCGCCTCAGTGATGCGGGTGAGCAGTTCGGTGGTGACCGCGGTCTTGACCATGAATGCGCGCGGCGGCAGGGTGCCGCGTTCGCGGTGCGTCTCGATGCTGTCGGCGGCGAGGACGATGGCGATTTCGTTGCCGCTGAGCAGGCGCCAGCCGCCGGGATGTGGCGCCGACACGCCGAGCCGATCGGCGTCCGGGTCGGTGACCAGCCCGAGATCCGCCGCGAGCCGCTCGGCCTCCGCCGTCACCATCTCCATCGATTCGGGCACCTCGGGGTTGGGAATCCGGAACTTGACGGCCGGAAATTCCCCATCGCCGGCGGCTTGCTGTTCAACCAAGCGCAGGTCGAAGCCGGCACGGAGCAGCAGGTCTCCGACGGTATGCAGGCCGGTGCCGTGCAACGGCGAAAAGACCACGACGGCGTGGCGGGCGGTCGGATCGATGGAGCGGGACAGGTTCTCGTCGAGGTAGCGCTCGTGGCAAGCGCGGTCCCACCACTGGACGCGTCCAGCCGCCAGCGCTTGGTCGAAGTCCTCGGCGTGCACCTCGTCTACGGCCGCGACATCCCTGGCTATTTCTTCGTCGTACGGCGGCACGGGTTGCCCGCCGCTGGGCATGTACAGCTTCGCGCCGTTATCGTCGGGATGGTTGTGGGACGCGGAGATGTTGAGGCCGCCGTGCGCCCGCAGGGCGCGGATGGCGAATGAAAGCTCGGGCGTGGACAGCAGGTACCCGTCGTCACCGCTGACGGTGTATACATCGACGCCGTTGGCGGTATAGACCCCGGTGGCCAGCCGCGCGAAATCTCGGGAGTGCATGTCGAGCAGCGGATTCGGTACCGCCGGATCGTAGACGCGGCGCAGATCGCGGAAGACGCGGACGTCGAACGCAATAACGACCCGCAGCCGTTCGCCCGGGAACCGGCGGCGCAGCCAGGATACGTGTCCCTGTGCCGAGGTCAGGATGGTGTCGTGATTGATGCGATTGGGGCCGACACCGACCGCCCCCCGCCGGCCGCCGGTGCCGAACGGTAAGACGCGATAGAAGGAGTCAAGCAACAGTTCCCACCGCTCCCGTGCCGCCAGACTCTCGATCTGTGGTCGAAAGGCGACGTGCCGGGCGCCTGTCCACCAGTCGCGCAAGTGCCGCATGGCGGCGCGCCGGTAGGGCTCCGAAACCGGGACCGTCCCGAGGCCGCGTTCCAGGTCGTTCAGGGTCATGAGGCCGGAGCGCCGCCGGGGGTGGTCAGGCGACGGTGACGGACTTCGCCAGGGATCGCGGCTTGTCGACGTTGCGCCGCAGGGCGGTGGCCGTGAAGTAGGCGAGCAACTGCGCCGCCACCAGCGGCAGGAACGGTGCGGTGAATTCGTGGCGTGCCGCCAGCGATACGCACTCGTCGAAGATCTCGTCGGCGCCGTTGACCGTCAGCCCAAACACATATCCCCCGCGCGCTTTGACCTCCTCGACACTCGACAGCGTCATGGCGTGCAAGTCGGCGCCTTGCTGAGGGTTCAGGTGAATGGGGAATGGCGGTACCCCCCCGCAACACGAGAACGTCTCGGCCTGCAACTCGGCCCGTTGCGCGGGGGGAACGAAGACGAGCGTGTAGAGCTTGTCGTCCACCAGCGAGAGCGTGCCATGCTTGAGAAATCCACCCGGCATGCCTTCGGCGTGGACATAGGTGACTTCCTTCATCTTCAAGGCCGCTTCCAGGGCAATCGGATAATAGATCCCGCGCCCCAGGAAGAGCCAGTTCTGCATCTGCGCATGGCGGTAGGCGGCCGCTCGGATGAGGCCGGATTTCTCGTTCAAGATCGTTTCGATTTCTTCCGGCAGGTCGGCCAGTGCGCGCTCGTACTGGCGCCGCACGGGGGCCGCGAGCGCGCCGCGGCGCGCGCCCACCTCGATCGCCAGGCGGGCCAACAAGACCATCTGCACGAGCGCCGCCTTGGTGCTGACCACGCACACCTCCGGACCGGAGCCCTGGAGGATGACCCGGTCGACCAGGCGGGCGATCGAGGCGCCCATCACGTTGACGATCGCCGCCGTCTTGGCGCCGCGCTCCTTGGCGTGGCGCAGGCTCATCAGGGTATCGTAGGTTTCGCCCGATTGGGAGATCGCCAGCACGAGCGAGTGGGCATCGCTCTTGTCCAGATGCCGGAATTCGTCCGAACTCAGTGCCACCGCATCGAGGTCCGCGACCGACGCCAGGAGGTACTGCCCGAGCAGGGCGACGTAGTACGTGGTGCCGACGCCGAGCAGATAGATGCGGCGCGCATCCAGCAGCATATCCGCCAGCGCCCCGATCTCGGCGGCGTCAATGCACAACGCGCTGCGCACCGCCTGGGGCTGCTCGTGGATCTCTTTCAGCATGAAGTGCGGGTAGCCGCCCTTGCGCGACAGCTCCGCATCCCAGGGCACCACCGTGATTTCTTTATCGAGCACCTCGCCGGTGCGGAGGTTCTTCACCGAGTAGCTGTCGCGCGACACGATGCCGTATTCGCCGTCTTCGAGGATGACGGTGTTCTTGGTGTAGTCGATGAAGGCATTGAAATCGGAGCCGACGTAATTCGACTCGGTGCCGACGCCGATGATCAGCGGGCTTTCGTTCCGCGCACAGAAGACGCGCTCGGGATCGTGCGTGGTGATCACGGCCAGGGCGTAGCCGCCTTCCAACGCGCGTAGGGCGCTGACGAAGGCGCGTTCGACATCGCCGCATTCGGAGAAGCGTTGTTCGATCAGGTGGGCGATGATCTCGGTGTCGGTTTCCGACTGGAAGCGATGGCCGGCGTGTAGCAGGGCTTCACGCAGTACCTTGTGGTTGGCGACGATGCCGTTGTGCACGACCGCAAAGTCGCCGTGGCAGCTGTGGTGCGGGTGGGCGTTCTCGCGCGTCACCCTACCGTGCGTCGCCCAGCGCGTGTGTGCGATGCCCACCTGTGCCTGCAGGCGGCGGAGCTGCTCCGTGCTGTCCACCTCGTCGACCGTGCCGACGTTCTTGCGGATTTCGATGTGGTGGTTCTGCAAGAAGGCGACGCCGCACGAGTCGTAGCCGCGGTATTCCAGATGCCGCACCCCTTCGTAGAGGCGATCGGCGATAGGATGGAAGCTGACCACCGCGGCGATCCCACACATCGCAGGTTACCTCGCACCGCGGGTCGAGTGATGCGGCACTGTCGTGGCCGGCATCAGCACGGTGCCCGCGGCCAGGGTGTTGCCGACCCCGACCTTGACGTTGTCGCCGACAAATGCGCCCAGCTTGGCGAGGCCCGAGCTGACCTGTTCCCCGCGCACATCGACCGTCACGGGCATCTCGTCGAGGTTGCCGTTGATCGTCATCGTGCCCGACCCGATGTCGACGTGTTCCCCAACCACGCTATCGCCTACAAACGACAGTCGCCCGATGCGGGACTGACCGAAGAGGACGCAGTTTTTGAGTTCCACGCCGTATCCGATGGTCGACCCGGGGCCGAGCGACGAGTACGAGCGCACCAGGACGTTGTTGCCGACGTAACAGTTGGGGCCAATGTAGCAAGGCCCCGAGAGGACCGCGCCCGCCTTGACGACCGAGCCCCGTTCGATGCGCACCGGTCCGCTGAACGTCACGTTCCCTTCGACCCGTGCGTGCCGCGAGATGCTCGATTCCTCCCAGGTGTCCATGACCAAGCGGTTGGCCGCCAGGATGTCCCACGGGTACTCCACATCGATCCAGCTCTGTTCCCAAATCGATGCGTTGAGTCCCGGGCCGCGCACCAGATTGGCAAACACCTTTTCCATGTTGCTCCCGCTTTTTTCGAGGAGGGCAAACACCTCCACGGGCAACACGAAGGCGCCCGCCAGGACGTAGTTGCCGAGTCCGGCGGTCGCCGGCTTCTCCACGATCCGGGTGATGCGGGTGCCGCTCAGGTACACGTTGCCATAGCGGCCTGTCGGCGGGCCGGGCAGGCAGACGCAAGCGACCGGTCCCTTGCAGGAATTGAAGGACTGCAATGCCTGATGAAAGAGGTTGGCTGACGTGACGATATCGCCATACACGAGGATAAAGTATTCTCCCGGGTTGAAGCGGGTGCGGGCCCTGAGGATGGCGTCGGCAATGCCACCCTGCGCCTGCTGCTCGACGTAGGTGATGTGCACGCCGATCTCGTGGCCGTCGCCGAATTCCGATCGGATTTTCGCCCCTGTCTGGCCGAGCACCGCGATGACGTCGGCGACACCGACTTCGCGCAGGTGCGTCAGGGTGCGTGCCAGGAGCGTCCCGCTACCGGCGACGGCCATGGCCTTCGGGCGCGTCGCCGAGAAGGGGACGAGGTTGCGGCCGGTGCCGCCGGTGAGGATCAATGCCTTCATGTCAGCCCTCGCGCCGCCTATCTTCGCCGAACGGCGCCGTTAATCAAGCCGCGACTTCCGGCCCTGCGCCGGCCAGGTTCCAGGGCCCGCCAGCCGGGCCGCCAATTGCAGGGCCGCGATCATGCTGCGCGCATCGGCCGTACCGCTGCCGGCGAGATCGAACGCGGTTCCGTGATCGGGCGAGGTACGGACGAACGGCAACCCGAGGGTGACGTTGACGCCGTCGGCGAAGTGCAGCAGCTTGAACGGACCCAGGCCTTGGTCGTGGTACATGCACACCACGGCATCGTATTGACCGCGGGCGGCCTGGGCAAACAGGCTATCGGCCGCCAGCGGCCCGCGCACGTCGAAGCGCCGCCGCCGCGCCGCGCGCACTGCAGGGGCGACGATGCGGCCCTCTTCGTCGCCGAACAGGCCGCTCTCGCCGGCGTGCGGGTTCAGGCCGGCGACGGCGATGCGCGGGGCGGGAATGCGGAACTGCCGCCGCAGCGCATCGCCGGGGGCCAGGATCGTTTCCAGTACCGCTTCCCGGCTGAGCCGGCGGGGTACGTCGGCGAGCGCCAGGTGCGTCGTCGCCAGCACCACCCGCAGTTGTGGGCCCGCCATCATCATGCGCACCGGCACGTCGCCGCACAGTTGCGCCAGCAACTCCGTGTGTCCAGGGTAGTTGTACCCGGCGGCCGCCAGGTGGGCCTTGCTGATCGGGGCGGTGACCACGGCGTCGGCGTGCCCCGCCTGTACCAGACCCACCGCGGCCACGATGGCGCGGTAGGCCGCTTCGCCGCGCGCTGCGGCATTGGCCTTGCCGCGTGCCGGACCGGGCAGTCGGTGCGGCGGCGGGAGCGCCGAGGCGACGGCCACCGTGAGGTGGCGGGGCCGTGGGGTCTCGCTGGTGGCGAGGTGCAGGTGCAAGCGGCGCACCGTCTCGTCCCACACCGCCCGGTCGCCCACGAGAATGGGATCGACCATGGCGGCGACCGCCGGTGTGGCGAGCGCCCTGAGCGCGACCTCGGGTCCGATGCCGCCCGGGTCGCCCATACTGATGGCGAGGCGCACGCGCCGCGCGGCGCGCACGCTCACTGCACCATCTCGACGTGATGGCGCTTGCGCAGATCCTCGGTCAGCCATTTCTGGAAGCGGTCTTCGAGGGCGGCGTTGTATAGCTGTTGCTTGATCTGTTCGTTCAGTTCGTCGAGATTCTGGTGCGCCGCACCTTCGCGCGCCTCGACCTTGACGATGTGCAAGCCCACCTTCGTGCGCACGGGTTCGCTGACCTCGCCGACTTTCAGGCGCGCGGCAGCCTTCTCGATGCTATCCAGCATCTCGCCCTGCTTGAACCAGCCGAGGTCGCCGCCGCTCTGGCCGCTGGAATCCTCGGAATACTCTTTGGCCATCGCCGCGAAATCCGCGCCCTTCTTGATCCGGCGGTAGACGTCCTCGGCTTTGGCGGTCACCGCGGCCACCTGGTCACCGGGCGCGTTCTCGTCGAGGCGAAAGAAAATGTGGGCCAGCTCCACCTTTTCGGGTGTCGAATACTCGGACAGATGCTCTTGATAGTAGCGTTGCACTTCCTCCGGCGTCACGTTGACCTTGCCGCGAATCTCCTTGTTGATCAGTTGGTCGCGCTCGATCTCTTCGCGAATCTGGGCGCGATACGCTTGCAGCGTCATGCCCTGCGTTTCGAGGGCGGCGGTCAGCTTCTCTTCGTCGATCTTATTGCGCTCCATGACGGCACCGATGTAGCGGTCGACGTCCTCCTCGCGCACGACGATGCCCTTGTCGCTCACTTCTTTCTGAATCAGCCGGTCCGTGATGTAGGTATCGAGCAGCGACTTGGAGTCCAGCGACGCACCCAATTGACGGCCGCGAATACTGTCCTGCGTGAACTTCTTGAGTTGGTACATGGTGACCGGGTCGCCGTCCACCGTTGCCAGGATCTTGTCGACGACCTCCGCGCGTGCCGCCGCCACCCACATCAGGGCGCCGACGGCGAGCCCCAGCCCACGTCCGATGGCGCGCGCTCGCATTGGCATCACGTCTTTCCAGCGCATACTCAAGCCGCTAACACGTCTCTTGCAGGTCGCGCAAGACGGTCTTGGTCTCGGCCACCACTCCATCCCAGTCGGTGACCGCGGGACGGAAGCTGAACTGAAAATCGGCGGCGAGTGCGAAACGCCCGTTGCCCTTGCGCACCAGGCGCAACAGGTGTTGCACGTCGACCCTGGCGTCGGGGTGAAACTGTAGCGTCACGGCACCGTCGCGCAAGACCGCGCGGACCACGCGATGATCTTTGAGACTGCGGCGCAGATCCATCACCCGCAGAAAACTGTCGGCCAGAGGCGGAATGGGGCCGTAGCGTTCGCGCATCTCCGTGGCGATCGCGTCGAGGTCGGCTTGCCCGCGGATGACGGCGAGTCGCCGGTAAAACACCAAGCGCTGGTTTTCGTCCGCGATATAGCTGTCGGGAATGTACGCGGGGAACCCCAACTGGATCTCCGGTTCCACCTCGGCGGTGACCTGCTCGCCTTTCAGTTCGCGTACCGCTTCTTCCATCATGTGCTCGTACAGTTCGAATCCGACCGCGGCGATATGGCCGGACTGTCGCTTGCCGAGCAGGTTGCCGGCGCCCCGGATCTCGAGGTCGTGGGTCGCCAGCCGGAAGCCACCGCCAAGCTCGTCCAGCTCCTGCAGTGCGCGCAGACGCAGCTGCGCGTCGCGGGTGATGAGCTGTTCCCCCGGGATCATCAGGTACGCATATGCCCGCTCGTGCGAGCGGCCGACGCGGCCGCGCAGTTGGTACAGTTGCGCCAAACCGAAGTGGTCGGCGCGGTCGATGATGATGGTGTTGGCGTTGGGAATATCGAGCCCCGATTCGATGATGGCCGAACACACGAGGACGTGGGTCTTTCTGGCGAAAAAGTCGGCCATGACGCGTTCCAGGTCGCGTTCGTGCATCTGTCCGTGGGCCACCGCGATCGCGGCGTCGGGGACCAGTTCGCGCAAGCGGCGGGCGCGCATCTCGATGCTCTCCACGCGGTTGTGCACGAAGAATACCTGGCCACCGCGCTCCAACTCGCGCACGATCGCCTCACGGACGAGGCTTTCGTCGTACCGGGTCACATAGGTGCGAATCGCCAGACGATCGATCGGCGGGGTTTCGATGACGCTCAAGTCGCGGATGCCGAGCAGCGACATCTGCAGCGTGCGCGGAATCGGGGTGGCGGTGAGCGTGAGGACGTCGACGAGCTTGCGCAGCTGCTTGATGCGTTCCTTGTGGGTTACGCCGAAGCGGTGTTCTTCATCGACCACCAGGAGGCCGAGGTTCTTGAACGCGATGTCCTTCTGGAACAGCCGGTGGGTGCCGATGACGACATCGACCTCGCCGGTTGCCAGACCCCGCACGATGCTCTGGATCTCGGCACGGCCGCGAAAGCGGGACAACGTTTCGATGCGGATCGGATACCCCTGGAAGCGGCGGCAGAAGGTATCGTAGTGTTGCTGGGCGAGGACTGTCGTCGGCACCAGGACGGCCACCTGGCGGCCGTCGAGGACGGCGAGGAACGCGGCGCGCAGCGCTACTTCGGTCTTGCCGTAGCCGACATCGCCGCAGATCAGGCGGTCCATGGGCTTGGCACGCTGCAGATCGGCCAGCACCTCGTCGATGGCGCGCTGCTGGTCGGGGGTTTCCTCGAACGGGAAGGCGGCTTCGAACTCTCGAAAATAATGGTCCGGTGCGGTGAAGCCGCGGCGCTCCATGACTTCGCGCGCCGCATAAATGCCGAGCAGTTCCTGGGCCATGGCGAAGACGGATTCCCGCGTCTTGCGTTTGACCGTCTCCCAGCTGGTGCCGCCGAGCTTGTCCAAGGCCGGCGCCGCGCCATCGGCGCCGGCGTACTTCTGCACCAGACTGATGCGGTCCACCGGCAAGTACAAGCGGTCCCCGCCGGCGTACTCGAGGTGGAGGAAGTCGCCCTCCATGTCGGCGACGCGCAGGTGTTTCAGCCCGCGATACCGGCCGACCCCGTGGTCGATGTGTACGACGAAGTCGTCGGGCTTCAGCTCACTGAGATTCTTGAGCAGCTGCGTGACTTCGACGCGCCGCGCACGGCGGCGCTGGCGCGCTTCGCCGAAGAGGTCCGCCTCCGTGACGACCGCCAGCCGCTCGTTGGGCAGCCGGAACCCCTCCGCCAGATGGCCGACGACGAGGCAGGGGTGTCCCGAAGCGGCGGCCCAGGCGGCAGCGAAGGGACCGGCGTGGCGTTGCACGGCGATGTCGTGCGTGGCGAATAGTCGCAGCAAGCGTTCGCCTTGCGGTGCCGTGCTGGCAACCAGCAATACGCGGTGTCCCTGTTCGCACCACGCACGGATGCGATCGGCGACCGGTGCGAACGACGTCTCGCGCCGGCGTCGCGCGTGTTCGATCTTCAGTTCGCGGGTGAGGAACGATCGTACGGCGAGATGATGCGGGTCTTCACCGGTGGCCAGGAGCTCCAACGGTTCGAGTTCGATGGTGGGCCAGCCGGCGAATGCCGCGCGCCACTCCGCGGGCGAGAGGTAGAGGCGGTCCGCGGGCGGCAAGAAGCGGTGCTCCGCGGTGCGTTCGGTGGCCCGGCGCTCGATCGCCGCCCAGGCGTGCTCGATCGCCGCGTCCACCGCGCCGGCGCCGTCCATCCACACCGTCGCGTTGGCGGGCAGATACGCCGCCAGGGTGTCGAGGTTGGGATAGAAGTACGGCAAGAAGAATTCGACGCCGGGGAACGGCAGCCCGTTGGCGAGACCGTCGAGCATCTGCGTGCGTTCGTCACGACTGACATCGAGATCGAAGGCGCGCATTTCGATCGCGCGCAGCGTGTCCCGATTCGAGCGGCCGTGCGCATCGAACTCGCGGACGGGCAAGATCAGGAATTCCGCGTGCGCTTGCAGGGAGCGCTGGCTGCCCGGATCGAACTCGCGGATCGACTCGATGACGTCGCCCAGCAGCTCGATACGTAACGGTTGCGGGTGGGCGGGCGGGAAGATATCCAAGATGCCGCCACGGACGCCAAAGTCGCCACGGTCTTCGACCAGCGCCACGCGCCGATAGCCCCAATCGTCGAGTTGCCGAGCGAGGGCGTCGAGGTCGATTTCGTCGCCTTCCACCAGATAGCGGAGGCGCGTCGCGAACTGTGCCCGGGGCGGTACGCGTTGCAACAAGGCTTCGGCGGTGGTGACGACGATCGGGTCTTTGGTCTGTTGCAGGTGGTACAGTCCTTCGATGCGTGCCGCCACCGCCTCCGGCGTCGGCGAGAGATCTTCGAACGGCACCACGTCCCACGCCGGGAAGTAATGGATGCGGCGCGCGAACGGCGGAGCGTTGTCGTCCTCGGCGAAAAAAAACCGTAGGGCGTCCACGAAGGCTTCGGCGTCGTTCGCCGACGGTACGACAATGAGCGCCGGCCGCGGAGCCCGGGTCAACACGCGCCAGACGAAAAACGCCCGCGCGCCGCCTTGCAATCCACGCACCTGCCACGGGCGCCGCTCCGTTGCGGCGTCTTCCGGCAGCGCCACCGCCGCCTGCAACTGCTGAAGTGCGTGCTCACAATCGGCGCGTGTGCTTTCCATGGGCAATACGAAAAGGGGAGATCCATCGCGGGATCTCCCCTGTATCCATTCTTGCTCCCTTGCTAGCAGGGTCGGAGCCGGCCGACAACCGACCGCGGCCCCGTATCCATCGGGCGTCGGCGTCTTCGACGGCTGCGCCGGCGCGGTCAACTCTATTGAGCGCAGGCGGCGCTTCCGATAAGGTCGGACCTTGATGCCAACCAGCCAGGACCTCTACGAGCAAGCGGTGGATTATATCGCCGAGGGCGAACTCGACGAGGCCATCCGCACCTACCAAGGGGCGCTTGCCCTCGACCCGAAATTCCCCGATGCCTGGGAAGGCCTGTCGATGGCGTTCGCCGACAAGGAGATGTGGCCGGAGGCCATCGAGGCGGCAAAGAAGGTGGTGGAACTCAGCCCCGACGATCAGCTCGGCTACACCAACCTCTCCCGTATCTACCAGCGTGCCGGCAACGTCCCCGAGGCGGAAGCCTGGGCGGCGAAGGCACGCGTCCTCGACTGGAAAGCTCAGTTGAAAGGGCCTTCCGAGGGCTGAGCCTGCTGATGGCCTATGGCCTATCGCAGGTGGCAAGAGAATCGGAACCGTAAGCCATCAGCCATATGGCATCTGCCGATAGGCCCTTGCGAAACCCTGAGCGCAACCGTCGTGATCTGACGATCACGCTCGCCATCACCGCTGGGTACTGCCTGGTCGAGTTCGTCGGCGGCGTCATGACCAACAGTCTGGCGTTGCTGTCGGACGCCGGGCACATGTTCGCGGATGTCGCGGCTATTGGATTGAGTTTGTTTGCGCTCTGGCTGGCGCGGCGCCCACCCACGGCGAGCAAGACCTTCGGTTACCACCGGGTGGAGATTCTGGCAGCCCTCATCAATGCGCTCTTCTTGTGGCTCATCGTCGGTCTGATTTTCGTCGAGGCCTATCAGCGCTTGCTGGACCCGCCAGCGGTCAAGAGCGTCGGCATGATCCTGATTGCCGCAGTCGGACTGGGGATCAATGTCGCCAGCCTGCTGGTGCTCCGGCGCTCTCAAGCCGAAAGCCTGAACGTGCGCGCGGCCTTTGTCCACGTACTGGGCGACGCTCTCGGTTCGGTGGGGGCATTGGCGGCCGGGGTCGCCATCCTCGCGGCGGACTGGACGGTGGCGGATGCGCTCGCGAGCGGCGCGATCGGCCTGCTGATTTTGTACAGCTCGTGGGAGATCATCCGCGATGCCGTGGATATTCTGATGCAGAGTACGCCGCGCGGTATCGATGTGGCGGAGGTCGAGGGGTGCCTGCTGCATATTCAGGGGGTGCGGCGGGTGCACGACCTGCACATCTGGAGCTTGACGTCGGGCAGATACCATCTCAGCGCGCATCTCGTTGTGGGCGGCGAGACGGAACCGCACGGCATCATCGATGCCGCGCAGCGGCGGCTGCACGAACGCTTCGGCATCGACCATACGACCGTCCAGGTGGATCGCGACGTGGAGTGTGCGGAAGTATACCGGGTGCATTAGGCAGCATGCGGCTCACCGCCTGGCGGCGTTTGTGCTATACGGCCGCGGTGGTTAAACCGAGATCTGTTTTTTGTTGTCAGGCGTGCGGATTCCAGTCGCCGCGTTGGTTGGGACGGTGTCCCGACTGCCAGGGTTGGAACAGCCTGGTGGAGGAAGTGCTGGCCCCGACGGCGGAGGCGGGGCGCTACGCGCTCGGTGACTCCCGCTCCGAGGCGCAAGCGATCAGTGCGGTGGCGAGTACGACCAGCGTCCGCTACCGCTCGCGCATCGGCGAACTGGATCGCGTTTTGGGCGGCGGTGTGGTGCCCGGATCGGTCATTCTCATTGGTGGCGATCCCGGGATCGGCAAATCGACGTTGGTCCTGCAAGCGCTGGCCGCGCTGGCGGCGGACGCCACTGCCTTGTACGTGTCGGGAGAGGAGTCCCCACAGCAAATCCGCATGCGTGCGGACCGGCTCGGTATCGGCAGCGCCGGCGGCGATGGCCTACTGGTGCTCGCGGAAACCGCGCTCGAGCGGATCGTGGCGCAGGCCAAGAAGATCGCCCCGGCAGTGCTCGCCGTCGATTCGATTCAGACCGTCTTCACCGACCGGCTCGGCTCGGCGCCCGGCAGCATCGCGCAAGTGCGCGAAAGCGCGGGACAGCTCGTCCTGCTCTCGAAAGCGAGTGCGCTGGCGACGTTCCTTGTTGGCCACGTGACCAAGGAGGGGACGTTCGCCGGTCCGCGGGTGCTCGAGCACATGGTGGATACGGTGCTGTATTTCGAAGGGGATCGCGGGCATTCCTTTCGGATTCTACGGGCGGTCAAGAACCGCTTCGGTTCCACCAACGAGATCGGGGTGTTCGCGATGCGCGAGACGGGCCTCCAGCCCGTTTCCAATCCGTCCGAACTCTTTCTCGCCGAGCGGCCGGTAGAAGTTCCGGGCTCGGTGGTGATCGCGACGCTCGAAGGCACGCGGCCGCTCCTGGTGGAGGTGCAGGCGTTGGTCTCACCGACCGCACTGGGGACCCCGCGGCGTACGACGCTCGGTATCGATCCGAACCGCGTCGCCCTGTTGATTGCCGTACTCGAAAAGAAAATGGGATTGCACCTCTTTGGCCATGACGTGTTCGTCAACGTGGCCGGTGGCATCCGCGTCGCCGAACCGGCCTCAGACCTGGGCGTTGTCGCCGCGGTCGCGTCGAGCTTCCTCGACAAACCGATCGATGCCCGGTGTCTAGTGATCGGCGAGGTGGGGCTTGCCGGCGAAGTCCGTGCCGTCAGCCAGGCCGACGTGCGGGTGCGCGAAGCAATGAAGCTCGGGTTCTCGCGTTGCGTGTTGCCGGAATCGTCACGGCGGCAGCTCCCCGCGTTCGAAGGGGTGGAACTGCACGGGGTGAGTTCCTTGACCGAGGCCTGGGATCTCCTTTTTTAGGGCGCGTCCGGCCAGCAATCCGGTGGCCGTGACTCTCTCCCCGTGATGCCGTTGAAGATCGGTTCGGAAGGGGAAGAATGTCGGTGTGGATCTTATGAGCCCTGGGGGTTGCAACAAAACTCCCTTTTGTGGTAGCTGTTCGCACCGTTCTGACAAATTGTCCTTGACGTGAAGGGGGGGCGGCGGCGATCGACAAGAAGCGCGTGGTGTGGCTGTAAGCGAACGAGTGCGGAAGGTGGCGTCGCACGCGGCGAGCGTTCGCGCATCCGAGGCGGTGGCGTGGCGGGTTGATCAAACGGTGGAAGTCGTCGGAGCAAGTCGTCCGAAACGAGAATTTGTCGAACTGGTGATGCGACCGAGGAGAATGGGCGTGTAAACCAAATCCAAGTTGCCCGAGGGCGCCTCAGGCTCTTCCCCGCCCGGGCAACGAGATTCGAAGGGAGGGAGGAACCCATGCGACACCGGACGTATGGAGTGCTTGCTGTTTCCTTTGCGTTGACGATAGCCGGTTGTGCTGCCAAGCAGCACCCCGTTACAGATCTCGAACACACATCGCTGCAATCCCTGGCTCCGACGGCACCGCTCCAGACGCCGGCCGGGCAGTACGGTTTCTCGCTCTTTTCCTACAAGGCCTACACATTCCCGACGGATTCGGACGCTCTGAATCCGGCGCAGTTCGACGTTTCCCATCCCCGCGTCGACGACTTCGTGACGCAGTTTCAAACCAATCTTCGCGGATTCTACAGCCGCGCGCTTTCACGCAGTGGCCGCTATGTGCCGCAAATGTCGTCCATCCTGCAAAAGAAAGGTGTACCGCAGGAATTGGCCTACCTGCCATTGATCGAAAGCGGCTTCAGCGTGCATGCGGTCTCCCGGGCGGGTGCGGTCGGACCGTGGCAGCTCATCCCTGGAACCGGACGGCGCTATGGCTTGCGCATCGACCGCTACGTGGACGAACGCCGCGACCCGGTGAAGTCCACTCATGCCGCGGCCCAGTACCTGAAGGACCTGCATGACATGTTCGGGGACTGGCACTTGTCGCTGGCGGCCTACAATACCGGCGAGATGAACATCGTGCGTATCCTCGAACGTCGCCGCATCGAGAGTTTCTGGGAGATGAGCGAGCGCGGATACCTGTATCGGGAGACCAGCGACTTCGTGCCGGAGTTCCTCGCGGCGTTGCAGATCGCGGCGGCGCCGGAAGCCTATGGATTCGAGGCGCCGAACGATCTGCCGCCGACGTACGACATCGTCGATGTGGAGCGGTCGCTCAGCTTATCGACCATTGCCCAGCTGAGCGGTTCGTCGACGGAGTCGCTGAAGGAATTGAATCCGGCGCTGCACCGCGGTGTCGTTCCGCCCAACGGTTATGCCATTCGCGTTCCGAAGGGAACGAAAGACACGCTCGAGGTTGCCTTAGCGAATTACAAGGGTCCTTTGGCGCCATCACTGGCGGCGGAGCCCCGGTCGCGCAAGGGGAAGCGCGCGCGCGTGACCAGTAAGGCGCAGGCAAAGCGCGGACCGCGCCAAGGGCACGCGGTTGCGTCGAAAACAACCAAGTCGCAGCGCGCCTCTGGAAAGGTGCTGCCGAAGACCTCGGGTTCATCGAAAACGCGCGGTGCCCACGTGGCGCGCCGACAGCAGACGCCGATCGTCGTCGCTAAGCATAAGGGGAATTCGCGAGTCCTCGACTGATCAACGTCGTCATGCCGGGACCGCTGGTGCGGGCGACCTACCGCCGATCCGGGTGCGCTTATATTCCTGCGTGCGCAGTGTCAGATCCTACCGGTCCCGCGTTCACAGGGCAGGGAACATGCCGCGCCGCGCGCGTACTTCCGCCGAGCGACGTACATAGTGGCCGATCTGCCTGACGCCGCACCACTCGATGGCCGATGCTATGGACGCAACGAGAATCCGCGACTTCGTCGAACATGTCTGGGCAGAGAGCATCGTACCGACGCTCCAACAATACATTGCCATTCCCAATCTCTCGCCGGCCTTCGATGCGGAGTGGGAGCGGCACGGCTACATGGATGCCGCCGTCGATTTGATCGCGAACTGGATTGCGGCGCAGGCGCTGCCAAACCTGAAGCTCGAGGTGTTGCGGCTGAGCGGATGTACCCCGCTGATTTGCGTTGAAGTTCCGGGCGGGTCTTGCGAAACGGTGCTGCTGTACGGCCACCTCGACAAACAGCCGCCGATGGACGGCTGGCAACCCGGCTTTGGGCCGTGGACGCCGGTGCTTACGGACGGGCGGTTGTACGGCCGCGGCGCGGCCGATGACGGTTATGCGGTATTCGCCGCGATCACCGCGATCGCAGCGCTCCAGCGGTCTCGCCTGCCGCACCCGCGGTGTGTCGTGTTGATCGAGGCGTGCGAAGAAAGCGGGAGCGCCGACCTGCCACGCTACATCGATCTTCTGCAGGATCGGCTCGGTCAGCCGAGCCTGGTCGTCTGTCTGGATTCCGGGTGTGGGGATTACGAGCGCCTGTGGATCACTTCGTCGCTGCGTGGCCTGATTAACGCTACGCTCACCGTGCGCACGTTGACCGAGGGCGTCCATTCCGGCGCGGCCAGCGGGGTGGTGCCATCGACGTTTCGCGTCGTGCGCCAGCTACTGAGCCGGTTGGAGGACGCACCGACCGGTGCGATCGTCCCGCCCGATCTCTATGCCGAGATTCCCGCGGTCCGTCTGCGGCAGATATGCGAGGCCGCTGCCATCACGGGCGCCGCCTTGCACGAAGGGTTTCCCTTTTCCGGCTGCACCCGTGCCGTCACGGCCGACCCTGTGGAGATGCTCCTCAATCGGAGCTGGCGGCCCCAACTCGAGATCACGGGTGCCGGTGGGCTGCCGCCACTCGACGCCGCGGGGAACGTTCTGCGACCGTGGACTGCCGTGAAGCTTTCGCTGCGCCTGCCGCCGACACTCGACACAAGTGCCGCGGCGGCGTTCCTACGGCACCTGTTGGCTGACGATCCGCCCTATGACGCGGACGTGACAGTGGCATGTGCAGACGTCGCATCGGGATGGAATGCCCCGATCTTTCCACGGTGGTTGGAGCGTGCTGCCGAACAAGCCTCGCGCGAGTGTTTCGGTAATCCGCCGGCCTACATGGGTGAAGGCGGAACGATTCCGTTCATGGCGTTGCTGGGCCGAAAATTTCCCCACGCACAGTTTCTGATCACCGGCGTGCTCGGCCCGCGGTCCAACGCACACGGCCCCAACGAATTCCTCGACATCGCCACCGGCCAACGGGTCACCGCTTGCGTGGCGCGTGTGTTGTACGAGCATCACGTCGCCTGCGAGAACCACGAGGGTCCCGTTCGCTGATACGGGCAAGCGGCAATATCGGCGGTCGGGTCGCTCCCAAGACCGCTGTGGTTGTTGCTGTCGCTCAATTTGCGCCGAGGCCTTGTACCGGCACCTCGCCTACGGAGTTCAAAACCGCGCCGACGGCATCGACAACCGTGGCAACGGAGAGTCGGTGAACGCAGAAACTGTCCGGTCCGCATCGGGAGCAGGGCACCCGAGCATGTAGGCGGCGGAGGTGCTCGCTGCGTGGCGCCCAGATGGCAGGATCCGTTGGGCCGAACAAGACAATCCCTGCCGCGCCCGTAGCGCCCGCGAGGTGACTGATCCCGGAGTCATTTCCCAAGTAGCAGCGACCGCGGCGCAACAGCGCGACGACTTGCGACAGGGAGAGTCGATCGGCAACGATGTCGGCGCCGCACTCCGGCTGCTGCCGCTCAACCTCCACCGGCCCGCGCAACAAGACGGTGGGTACGCCAAAGCGCCGGCGGCACTCACGCATGGCGGCGTCGAAGCCGAGCCAGTTTTTTCGCGCCGACCCGCTTCCGGCGTGCGCGAGCAAGAACGGACCGAGAAGACCGTGTTGCCGAGCGAACCCGCCACCCCAGGCCGTGTCGTCGGCGAAGAAATGTTCAACCGAGGGACACGGGATAACCCCGGCGCAGCGGGCGAAATAGTCTACCGCATGCTCGCCCGGCGCCATACCGCGGAAGCGGTACACGCGGGTGCACCCGCCGGTGAGGTCTGTCAAGCGCTGCGCGACGTGCGGATTCCCGAACCCAGTCCACGAGTACACCCATTCGTAGCCCCGGAACAGCCGCCGCGCCGCAGGGCTCGCGCGAGCGCCCGAGACGAACACATCGGCTACCTCGCGCCGGTCAATCGATGCCCGCAGGACGTCCGACCGCTGGATCAGTTCGAGCAGCGCGGGTTTGGCACACAGCAGGAGCGCACCGCGATGTCGGGCGCGCAGCGCCGCCAACGTCGGCAGGAAACACACGAAGTCGCCGAGCGCTCCAGGAAACAAAACGAGTGCACTGTCAGTCGGGGGAGGCATTGGCACGAATTGACTTGGACGAATGGCGTCGATATTTTGCCTCTGTTCGCTGGCAAGCTCAATCATGTTCCCCGCGGTAGCGAAGTCCTGCCTCGATCTCATCGGAAATACACCGGCGGTCCGACTCAACCGTATTTCCGGACCGGACACCGCGGACGTGTGGGGAAAGCTGGAAGCCTTTAATCCTGGTGGGAGCGTCAAGGATCGTATTTGCCTGAACATGGTCGAGACTGCGGAGCGTGATGGCAAGTTGCACACCGGCGATACCATCGTCGAACCGACCAGCGGCAATACCGGGATTGGTCTGGCGTTGGTGGCCGCCATCAAAGGGTACCGACTCGTGCTGACCATGCCGGATACGATGAGCGAGGAACGGCGCAGTCTCCTGACTGCATTCGGGGCGCAGCTCGTGTTGACGCCGGACACCAAGGGCATGCACGGTGCCATCGCCAAGGCCGAAGAATTGCGCCGCGAACATCCGGACTATTTCATGCCGCAGCAGTTCAGCAACCCGGCCAATCCCGAGGCGCACCGCCGGACCACCGCGCGCGAACTCATGCGCCAGTTCGAGCGCATCGACGCGTTTGTCGCCGGGGTGGGGACAGGCGGAACGATTACCGGTGTCGGCCAGGTCTTGCGCGCGGAGATGCCGGGCGCGAAAATTTATGCGGTCGAGCCGGCGGCGTCGGCGGTGCTATCCGGCGGCGAGGCCGGATTCCACAAGATCCAGGGTATTGGCGCCGGATTCATCCCCGCCACCCTCGATACGGCTGTTTATGACGATGTGATTCGCGTCGATGACGCAGACGCCTTGGAATACACCCGCCGCCTCGCGCGCGAGGAGGGTATACTGGCTGGACTGTCGGCGGGTGCGAACACATGGGCGGCCGTGCAGGTGGCACGTGCACTCGGGACGGGGAAGACCGTGGTGACCATTTTTTGCGATACTGGAGAGCGCTACCTGACCACCGAGGTGTTCGAGGCGGGAGCACTCTGATGTCCGCCAAGATCGAGCATCTCCGCGGCCTGCTGCGGGAAATGGGGCGGGTGCTCGTGGCATTCTCCGGCGGCGTGGACTCGGCTTTTCTCCTTCGTGTCGCTTCCCAAGAACTCCACGAGAATGCCGTTGGCCTCACCATTCGGTCACCCACGGCCGTGGACGGCGATCACGCGCTGGCGGTCGAACTCGCACGCGCATTCGGGGTGCCGCATATCATCGTCGACAGTAATGAGCTGGACATCCCCGGGTATGCGGCCAACCCCATCAACCGCTGTTACTTCTGCAAGGGGAACTTGTACGAGGTGTGTGCGGCGGAGGCCGCCAAACACGGGATCCGGCAGATTGTCGATGGTGCGAATCTCGACGATCTCGGCGACTATCGGCCCGGACTGCAGGCGGCGACCGAACACCGGATCCGTCATCCCCTCGTCGAGGCGCAGTTGGGTAAGCGTGAGATTCGAGAACTCAGCCGGACCCTAGGCCTGCCGACCTGGGACAAGCCGTCGAGCCCGTGCTTGTCGTCCCGGTTTCCGTACGGCACCGCAATTACGTCTGCCGGACTGGAACGGGTGGCTGCCGCGGAACGGGTCCTACGCCGCTTGGGATTCAGGGAATGCCGCGTGCGATATCACGACACGATTGCCCGCATCGAGGTGCCCGGCGAGCTAATAGAACGTATCGCCGCACACGACGCTCGGCAGACCATCGTCAAAGAGCTCAAGGCGATCGGTTTCCTCTACGTCACCGTCGACCTGCAGGGATTCCGGAGCGGCAGCCTGAACGAAACGTTACGCCTCCAGCCGTAAATCGGCCGCTCCGACCCGCGATCTCCGTCTTCCGATAAATGAACAACGGAGGGGGCGATCGACCGCCCAGCCAACCGATTAGTGGGCGAATATGTCGCTTAGCTCTTCCATGATCTTCTCTTCCGGATGAGCTCGAGCGATCGACAGCTCCTTGACTAGCAGGTTGCGCGCGGTATCCAGCATCTTGCGCTCGCCGAACGAGAGTTCCTTATCGCCTTTGAGGACGAAGAGATCCCGTAATACCGCGGCGATTTCGAGTACTGACCCGGTCTTGATCTTCTCCGTGTACTCGCGGTAGCGGCGGTTCCAGGTCTGCTGGTCGATCTCGACGCGGCGCTCGCGCAAGATCTTGTAGACCTTGCCAACCATGTCCTTGCCGATGATTCGCCGCAGTCCCACGGAAGCGACGTTTTCCGTGGGGATCATGATGGTCATTTCATTCTCGAGAATCCGCAGCATGTAAAAGGTCTTCTCAGTTCCCGAGATGACCCTGCTTTGGATGCTCTGAATGACGCCAACGCCGTGAGCCGGATAGACGACCTTTTCACCAACCTTGAACAACGTCTGTTCCTCCCTGGCTCCGAACAATGGGTCATTATTTCATTTTAGGCCGGTTGGGTCAAACCACCCCTCATGGGCGTCGTTCCAAGGGGGGAGCAGTGCGTCTTCAGCACGGGCGAGGGCCGTAGCGCCGCGCGTAGAGTGCGGCGAGCTGTTGTCGCAGGCCGCCGAAGCTGCCGTTCGACATCAGCAGAATGACATCGCCGGCACGAGCGTCTTCGGCGAGGCGAGCGACGATCGCATCGGTGGATGCCGGCGCGATCGCATGAATGTTTCGGGCGCGTAGATCCTCGGCCAACTGGGGCGACGAGAAGACTTCCGACTCGGCCAACTCGTCGGTCTGCTTGTGGAACACACCGCCAATGATGACCTCGTCGGCGGCGGCCAATGCGCGAACATAGTCTTGTTGAAACACTTTTCGGCGGCTGGTGTTCGAGCGCGGCTCGAACACTGCCCACAATCGTCGCCGGGGATAACGTAAGCGCAATGCGGCGATTGCGCCGGCGACAGCCGTCGGATGGTGGGCGAAATCGTCAATCAGTGTAATCCCGCCGAAATTCCCCACTACTTCCTGGCGCCGTGCAACCCCGCGGAAGCTGGCCAGCGCCGGGAGAATCTCCTCGGGCGTCAGGCCAAGGGAGCGGGCCAACGCGAACACGCCGAGTGCGTTGCGCGCGTTGATCGGGCCCGGTTGCGCGATCGTGGCGGTGCAGTCGACCGCGCCCTTGCGGACGATCTCGAAGACGGTGGCACTGCCGGTGTCGCGAAGATTCGTTGCCCGCCACTGGGCGGCATCGCTCAAGCCGAAGGTGACGCGGGCGCCGTGCCCGGCGGTGACGTCGAGCGCATGCGGAAAATCCGCGGAGACGGCGAGCGGTGCATTTGCGGGCAGGATGGCGGCAAGGCGGCGAAATGCGTCTTTCACGTGTGTCAGATCGCGATAGATGTCGGCGTGGTCGAACTCGACCGCGGTGAGCAAGAGGGCCTGCGGCCGGTAGTGCAGGAACTTCGGTCCTTTATCAAAGAACGCGGTATCGTACTCGTCACCTTCGACGATAAAATCCGCTCCCGTACCCAGTTTGTAGTTCCCCTGGAAATCCAGCGCCTCGCCCCCGACCATCACGCTAGGATCGCGACCCGCCTGTTCAAACACCCACGCCAGGAGTGCGGTCGACGTCGTCTTGCCATGGGTTCCGGCGACCACAAGTGGGCGCCGGTCGGCGAGGAAGAACGCGGCCAAAGCCTGCGGTAGCGAGACGTAGGGCAGACCGCTGACCAGGAGCGCTTCAACCTCCGCATTGGTCCGTGACACCTTGTTCCCGACAACGACGAGATCGGGGCGGTCGGCGAGGTTCGCAGCGCCGAATCCCGCTCGGATGCGAATGCCCAGACGCTCCAAGAACGTGCTCATTGGGGGGTAGACATTCTCGTCGGATCCGGAGACCTCGAAGCCCCGCTGTTTGAGCATACCGGCCAGTGCGGACATACCGACGCCGCAAATGGCGATTAGATGGATGCGGCGCGCCTTTCCATGGCGCACCGCATCGGGGACGATGTTCACTTGACGATTCTCCATTGGCAGCATCGGTTACGCGAGGGCTTTGACGATCCGATCGTGGATGAACGGGCGGAAGGCCTTAATGAGGGCGTTATCGCGGTTCGGGTGTACGCGGTTGCTTAACAAGATCACATGCCGGTCATGCTCCAAATCGAGCCATACGGAGGTGCCGGTGAACCCGAGGTGCCCAACCGAATGGGGCGAAAAGCAGGTGCCGGCGCTCGATGCGTTCGGTGACGGAGTGTCCCAGCCCAAACACCACGTGGAGCCAGGAACCGTCTGGTCCCGCGTCCAAAACTCACGCACTATGCGACTCGGGATGCTCTGGTTGAGGTTCAGGTAGCAGTCTTTCAGGCGGCCAAGGATACTGTCGAGGTCCTTGGCTGCCGAGAACAAACCGGCGTGTCCGCTGACCCCGCCCATCGCGTAGGCATTATCGTCGTGCACCTCGCCGCACAGGATCTTCTTCCGCCAGGGACAGCGTTCAGTGGGGGCGATCATTTCGGCGACCGGCTCGAGCCGCCGGCTGCGCAGCAACGACAGATCGACGAATCCGGTGGCCCGTAAGGCAAGCGGGCGAAAAATCCGCTCGTGGCAGAAGCGATCGAGAGTCATACCGCTGACTTCTTCGATGGCAGCGCCGAGCAGCATGAAGCCGAGGTCGCTGTAGACCACGCGCCTGCCGGGTTCGGCCTCCAGACGCTCGCGGTGCAACGCCTGGTACACGTGGGCCTTGGCGGCACGGCTGCCGAGGAAGCTGATCCGGCCGCCCCGCCGTTCGATCTGCAGAATCTCCTTATAATACGGCCGCCACGCCGCGAGGCCCGAGGAATGGCTCAACAGGTGGCGGAAGGTAATATGCGTTTTCCCGTACACGCCGAAATTGTGGAAGAAGCGCGTCACTCGATCGTCCAACGCGATCTTGCCCTCCTTCACCATGAGCATCATGGCGATACTCGTGGCAAACGGTTTGGTCAGTGAGGACACGTCAAAGATCGTGTCTTCGTGCATCGGCGTGACCTCCGGCTCCAGACTGCGGTGGCCAAAGGCACGCTGATAAAAAACGCGCGTCCCGTCGCGTACGAGGAGCACGGCACCGGGGAACACCCGCCGCCCAACGGCCGCATCCATTTCGCGGTCGACGTCTTCGAAACTCATGGGGAAGCTTTCAGCGATCAGCCCTCCCGACGAACCGTTCGGCAAGGGTTCCCGTGCGTACCAGGGAGGGGGTCGGGGGAGGTCTTGTAACGCCGCGTCGGTAACCTCCCCCTGACCCTTTCCTTGGTAAGGAAAGGGTTCATTGGCCCACCAGACCCGCGCCGCGCCGATCGGAGGCTCAGGGGCATACAGCAGAGGTGTCCTGGCTGACAGCCGAATGCCGATAGCTGAACGCTCAATCGTGGCGCCCTGCTCATTCCGACACCGGCGATTCCAGCAGGGTAAGGCGCTCGCCGGCGAGGCGGGCCCGTATCCCGAACGGTAAGGTCAGGGTCCCCGCGCCGTGGCCGCTGGGCAGACCATACGCCACGGGGTACGCGGCATTGGCGAAGGCCTCGGCGATCACATCGCGAACCGACACCCGTTCGTTCTTCGTGGCCACGCAACCGCTCATCTCCCCAAAAATGACCCCGGCGACGTCGTCGAGCAGCCCCGCTTGTCGAAGTTGGGTGAGCATGCGATCGACGCGATAAGGCTTCTCGTTGACGTCTTCGAGGAAGAACAGGCAACCCCTGGTGTCGAGGGCAAATGGCGTTCCCAGCAGGGCGACGATCACGGAGAGGCAACCGCCCACCAGGCGGCCCTCGGCGGTCCCGGGCTGCACCACCTCTTGCGCGGCTTGGTGCCAGCGTACACGCTCCCCGGTGAGCACGGCGAGCAAATGTTCGGCGGCCTGCGGCCGATGGTCCAGACCCGTGATCATCGGGCCGTGAAAACTGACGAGCTCGGCGCGCTGGACCAAGTCAGTGAGTAGGTAGGTCACGTCGCTATGCCCGACGAAGATCTTGGGATGCTGCCGGACGATCCCCGGATCGAGGAGTGGCAACACGCGTCCGGTCCCATAGCCGCCGCGCGCCGCGATGATGGCCTTGATTGCCGGGTTGGAGAACATGTCGTGGAGATCCATGGCACGCTCGCGGTCGGTGCCGGCAAGGTAGCCTGCCTTTCGGCGCGCCGCGGCGCCAACCTCGACGCGAAACCCGGCGTGCTCCAGAATGCGGATGCCCGTCTGAAGCTTGTCCTCGTCCACCGCACCTGCCGGTGCGACCACCCCGATCACATCGCCCCGCCGCAGCGGAGCAGGCTTGCGCATAATCGTTCCCCGGCCGCCGTCGTTACGCCCCGGTCGTTTGCAGCACAATTGCGCCGTGTGCCCGCACGCCGCCGGGGCCCCGGCGCAGCGGATAATGAGTGTGATGGTAGCACGGGGCCATTACGGTTCCTTCCCGACCGTTGGCCTATACAGCATCCGCTCTCCGCGCGGAAGCGAGCCGCTGACGGTGGGTCGTCGGCGGCGTCCCCGCCGCGGAGACGCCACATTCGCGGGGATCCGTGTTAGAAGGAGCGTGCAGGAGGCGGACGATGAGACAACCGCGAACTACATCGGCTGGTTGGCGTTTAATCGACGGTACGCTCGCAGCGGCCGTTGTCCTGTTGTGCGCGGGCTCCGCTCCCGCGCAGGACTGTGGCTGGCTCCTCGGCTTGTTTCAACAGGGGCTGAGCACGGAGGACATCGCACGCAACGCGGGGTTGACTCCAAACCAGGTTGACGCGTGCCGGCGGCAATTGCAGCAGCCGATTTTTGTCGGTCCCGAAGGTGCACCACCCCAGGGTGCGGTGGGACCGGCGCCCCGCAATGCCGCGGGTCCTCCGCCTGTGGGCGCAGCGGGCAAACCACCGGTCGGAGCGGTAGGGCCGCCTCCGGTGGGCCGCGAAATCAAGCGATTGCCGTGAGCATAGGGCTTTGGGGCTTGAGGGGTTGAAAAGGGTTGGGTGTTAGGTCCCCAACCCCTCGAGCCGCCACGCCCGTCGTTCTCAGCCAAACATCCCGGTGCGCTTGCGCGGTGCGCCGGGGACACGGATGTCGCGCGTCGTCTCCTTCAGCGAGGCAAGAAACTCGGCCAGTTGTTTCTGTCGCGACTCGTCGCTGCGCTTACCTTCAGCCGGCGGCTCGCTACGGGTGTCCGGGAATTGGTTGCGCCAAACGGTGAAAAATCGACGGACGGCGCGGTCCACGGCCCCGTACAGCGAAGTCGTGACCACAAACGAGCCGTGACACGCGGGGCAGTAGAGCACCGCGCCGCTTCGGAAGTGTTTGAAGGCGGTCGCGTAATTGTGACCGCAGCGGAAGCATCCGATCGGAATCTCCCACGCCTCGGGACCAGAAATCCCCGCTGGTGATTCAGGCGAAACTGTCGTTGCCGGCCCGGCCGGGGTGTGGGCGGCGGGCTGTGCCGGCGTCGCGGCCTCGTTCGCCGGCGCGGAGGCCTTGACTGTGGCCGGTGCCCGGTCTGACGTCATGGCAGTCGTTGCCCCAGCCTCTGCGATCCCGGCCTTCCGGACGCCCGACGGGACGCTACCGACAACGGACTCGTCCACATAAAACCGTTGCGCGCGCGCCACCGCGATGTCCTCGGTCTCGGGATTGTCCGGGTCCGGGAAATTGCAGCGTTTGGCCATTCCGGCCCGCACGCGCCGCGGTCGATGCAGTCGCCGTTGCCGATGATCGCCATCTAATGCCCTCGTCGCCGCTCCTCTCTATCAAGCCCGTGGGAGTGCGGCAATCGATGCCCACACGCAGCGGGCCGGCTGCAGGTTCGTGGTGCGATCTATCGGCTTGGAGTGAGGTGCACAAGCACGTCCGTGCCGGTGGCGATCTTTTCTTTGCTGGGTCGAAACATCCCCAGCCACGCACGCCAGTACTTCCGTGCGTAGAGTTCCCCCAGGCGATCAGCCATGGCTCCGTCCGTGCTGATCTCGGCCCGGGTTTCGACGAATGGCCCACCCTTTCCGCTGACGGAGAAATACACCGGGCTGCCGCGTCGGATGCGGTTTGCCTTGTGGTTTCCGGTCCGTGTCGAAAACCAAATCGTATCGTCGACAACGGCGAACCAGACTGGCGCGGCGGCGCTGCGCTTGCCGTCCGTGCGCTGCGTCGCGACATAGATCTCTTTGCTGCGCCGCAGCTGCGTCAGCAGTTCGGGCGCAAAATGCGGCTGCGGCTCAGCCACGGCGGCGCCTACCAACCAGAATGCGCCGGTGATAGCCGGAATGAGGGTGTTCCATCGCATCATCGCACCACCTCGAGTCGCCGCGGCATCCCACCCACGAAGACGGGGTGGCGGTTACCACTTTGCCCCCGCGAGCACCCGAATGGGCCGTCTTGCGGTGCGCTGCCGCCGGAGGAGCACGTACAGGGCACCGACGCCGCCATCGCATGGACGGGCACTGGCAAATGCCAGGATGAGCCGGGTCCGCTGCCCGCGCGCCAACCAGGTCGCCAGTTGGCTTTTCAAGACGGGGATCTGGTCCCTCGAGTTGTGGCCGCGCCCGTGGATGATGAGCACGCAGCGTTTCCCATCCTGGTGGGCACGGGCAAGGAAGGTTTCCACCTCGCGACGTGCTTCCGCGGTGGTCATACCGTGCAGATCCAAGTGCGCCTGATAGGCGAACTCCCCGGCACGCAAGCGGCGCAGCAGGCGCGGATCGAGTCCGAGCATGGCGCCTTCCAAGTGTTCGTCGCTGTCGCTGAGGTCGAACCGTGCGGTGCCGGTGACCAGATCGCACAGTGCGGCCAACGCCTCTGCGTCGGGGTCGGTTATGGCGCGGGCCGGTGAGGCGGGCGCGGGCACGTCAACGCGCGTCCGGGCAGCGGACTTCAGCGGTGTGACGCCAGCGACCGCCTGGCGAAAGAGCGTGGCCGGGTCCGGTTGCGATGCCACGGGAAGCGGGGCGAGCGACTGAGGCGCTGGCCGAGCCGGCTTGGGCTTGGGGTGCATTTGCTTCAGCGCCCGAAACGGCTGGTGCAGCAGCGCGGATTCGGGCTGCTGCTGTCGGGGACGCTCTCGCCGCATGCTCACACTCCAGACGACAGTGGTCAGATGACAGAGGTCAGCCGTCCGTTATCTGTCCTCTACCAGAACGTCTCCGGCAATGCCACGGCGTGTGCGTGGTATTGCCGGAAGGGATACTGGATCAGTGCATGACCTTGGGCATATCGGTTGCGGCCTGGATCTGGCCAAAGGTTTGCTCGTAGCGCGAGATGTTCTCCTCGATTGCCTTGAGAATCCGCTTCATGTGCTCCGGGGTGGTGATGACGCGCGATCGGAGGTTGGCCACCGCTTGCCCCTGTGCCGTGCGTTGCGGTTGCACGAAGAGAAAATCGAGGATGAACTCCTCTTTGCGGTGGCTGATCATCATCAGGTTCGAATACACGCCAATTGCGTGCTCCGCGTCGATTTGGATCGAGAGTTGCTGCTGGGGGGCGGTCGGTTCTTCTGCCACGGATGCGATCCTTTCCTGGTCGTCTTGTGCTTAATGCTTTAGTTGTCGCAGCCAGCCGGCGCTGACGTCGATGATTTCCGCCCCATGCGCCAAGATGACGACCGGAGCGTCGCGCGATGCCGGCAGATCCGGATACGCAGTGACGGCGGACACGCTGTCGCCGTCGACGAACGACACGCGGCGCTCTTCGCAGGTCATGAGGTAAGCATAGTTGACAGTCAATAGGGTGGGAATGACAGGTCCGCTTGACGAAGAACGACGCAAGGCCGATCGAGTGTTACCTCAACGTTGACTATCGGCAGCCCGCTCCGACGCCGGCCGCAGCGTGTGCACCGTCGTGCGCGTGGGAATCACCCGACAGTCGGCGTTGAGAAAGCCGCCCTCTTTCACGATGAGGCATTGAGCCTCGACCTTGCCGCTCAGTCGGCCGCCGAGGCCGATTTCGACCCTCTCGGCGCCGCGCACTTCACCGCGCACCTCGCCCAGCACGATCAGGGTCAGTGCCCGGACCACACCTTCGACGATGGCCGTCTCGCCCACCACCAATAGGTCGCTAGCGCGTACTTCACCGCGTAACGTGCCCTCGATCCGTGTCGGTTCGGAGAAACTTAGGCGTCCACTGACGATCGTATCGCTTCCCAGCGATGTCCGAATCGACGGTGCCGGGGCAACGAGCGGTGCCGGCGCCGCTGGCGCGTCGGTGGCGGCCGATTCGCCGCCGCTTGCGCTCGGGCGCGGGTTCGTCTGCTGCTTCCGGAACACAGCCGTCTCCTCGTTCTCACCTCAGGAGTGGAAAACGTGGCACGCAACGGCGTGGCGTGGCGCGCCCTCGGTCAGGAGCGGTTCCAACGAACGGCACCGTTCCTCGACGTACGGGCAACGGGGATGGAACGAGCATCCCGTGGGCGGATGAATCGGGCTCGGCACGTCCCCCGGAAGAACGATACGGGTACGTCTTGCGTGTGGGTCTGGTGCGGGGACGGCGGAGAGCAGTGCCCGTGTGTATGGATGGCACGGGTTGCGATACAGTTCCGCGCTGTCCGCCAGTTCCACAATCTTGCCCAGATACATGATCGCCACCCGATGGCTGATGTGTTCCACGACCCGCAGGTCATGGGCGATGAATACGTATGCCAAACCCATCTCCTCCTGCAAGTCCTGTAGGAGATTGATAATCTGCGCCTGGACGGACACGTCGAGCGCCGAGACGGGCTCGTCGGCGACGATCAAACGCGGTCGCACGGCCAAGGCGCGCGCGATGCCGATCCGCTGGCGCTGCCCGCCGCTGAACTCGTGCGGATAGCGTATCGAGGCGTCGGCCTGCAGGCCGACGCGCTCCAGCAATTCGACGACACGCCGTCGTTTTTCGGCGCCCCACGCAAGCTTATGGATCTCGATTCCTTCAGCGACGATTCGCCCGACGCGCATGCGCGGATTCAACGAGCCGAAGGGATCCTGAAAGACGATTTGCATCTCACGGCGTTTCTGCCGGAGTGCCGCGGGGCTCAGTGTCTGCAGGTTTTCGCCGTCGAACAGCACCGCGCCCGCGGTCGGCTCCAAGAGGCGGAGGATCAAACGGCCCAAGGTCGATTTTCCGCAGCCCGACTCCCCGACCACCCCTAGCGTCTTGCCGCAGGCGACGGACAGATCCACGCCATCGACGGCACGCAGGAACTGCCGCGATCCGAACAGGCCGCCACCGACCGGGAAGTGCTTCTTCAGATTGCGGGTTTCGACAAGCGGCGTCATTGGCGTTGGGCGCGAAGGCGAGAGCGCGCCGGTCAACCAGTCCAGTCCGGTTCCGACGCACGTAGGCAGGCAACCGCGTGCGTGCCACGCACGGCATCGAGTGGGGGATCGGTCTCGGCGCACCGTGCGATGCCGACGGGGCAACGGTTGCGGAAGCGACAGCCCGACGGCAACTGCGACGGATCCGGTACGACCCCCGGGATGGCTTCCAGGCGGCGCGCCTTCTCGGCGCCGACCTTCGGAATCGAGCGCAGCAGGCCGCGCGTGTACGGATGCAGCGGAGCGGCGAAGATCGCCTCCACCGGTGCGCGCTCGACGATTCGGCCGGCGTACATGATGGCCACGTCGTCGGCGCGTTCCGCCACGATGCCGAGGTCGTGCGTCACCAAGACGACCGCCATGCCCAGGCGTCGCTGTAGGGCGGCGAGCAAATCGAGGATTTGGGCCTGGATCGTCACGTCGAGTGCGGTCGTCGGCTCGTCGGCGATCAACAGTCGCGGGTGGCACGAAAGCGCCATGGCGATGAGCACCCGCTGACACGTGCCGCCGCTCAACTGATGCGGGTACTCGTCGGCGCGCCGTTCGGGCTCGGGGATCTCGACCAGCCGCAGCATCTCGATCGATTTCTCCCGTGCCGCCCGTCGGTCGAGGCGCTGGTGCAGTCGTAGCGCCTCGGCAATCTGGTTGCCGACGGTGAACACCGGGTTCAACGCGCTCATCGGCTCTTGAAAGATCATGGCGACCGCGTTGCCGCGAATGCGGCGCATCTCCGCCTCGGTGAGTGCCAGCAGATCGCTACCGTCGAATAGGATCTGGCCGCTGACCCGCGCGGCGGGCGGCGTGAGCCGCAGGATCGACAACGCCGTCAGGGTCTTTCCACAGCCGGACTCGCCCACGAGGCCCAGCGTCCGACCGGCATCGACGCTCGCGCTGAGCCCGTCCACCGCGTTCGCCTGCCCGCGAGGCGAGGGGAAGCCGATGTGCAGGTCGCGCACCTCCAGTAGTGCCACGCGGCACTGTCTAGCAGTCGCGCGCAGAAAGCGGAAGCGTGGCACGCGGGCGGTGTGCGGGACGCATCGAGACCCGCCTTCCCGCGCCGCCCGCGGTCACAGCGGGCGGAAACTGTCAGTCTGTGTAGGACGGAAGCCGTGCGCCGCGGCTACTTCTTTTGCTCCATGTCTTGCCCGCAGCACTTCAGTGTGCCGGTCCCACCCTTGGTGACGATGACTTGCGAGTTGCACTTCGAACAAATGTACATTTTCCCCAGTTGATTGGCCATGGTGGTTGCGATCTCCTTCCGGCGCGCTCCAGGCACATGCCGTGGCGCCTACATCCCTTGAAAAACCGGCGTCCGCTTGCGCAAGAACGCGTCGATGCCCTCCTGCCGATCCCGTGTGGTCTGTAGCAAGACGTACAAGTCCTCTTCAAGGCGGATGCCCTGATCGAGCGTCATATCCGGTCCTCTGAGGACCGCCTCTTTACCGTACCGCAGCGCCACGGGGCCTTTCCGCTTGAGTCCGTCGAGCAGCGTCCCCAGCGCCCGTGCGAATTCCGTACGTTTGACCACGCGCGTCACCAAGCCCACCTGTTCCGCCTCGGCGGCCTCGATCGCCCGCCCGGTCAGGAGCATGTCGAGGGCGCGCATTCGCCCGACAACGCGCGGCAGGCGTTGTGTGCCGCCGTGGGACGGCAGCTGGCCGTCGGTTAGCTGCGGCAGTGCGAAGCGTGCCCGTTCAACGGCGAGCCGCAGATCGCAGGCCAATGCGAGTTCCAACCCTTCGGCGAGGGCGTCGCCCTGAAGGGCGGCCACCACCGGACGCGTCAGTTGCCCAATGGCATCGACCCAATCCATGTCGCGCTCCCAGTGGCCGCCTGCTTCCACGCCCAGGCAGAAATTTGCGCCCGACGCGGCAATCACGACGATGGCGACGCGGTCGTCCAGTTCGATTTCGGCGGCGGCCGCACACAACTCCTGTGCCAACTCCTGGGTGATGCGGTTGCCGTGCTTGGGGCGATCGAGCGTGAGCCAGGCGACGCCGTCGTCGACCCGCGTCCGCAAGCCACGTGCCGCGGCGCCCACGCCGGCGCGGTGTTTCACGCCTTTCCTCCGCTGAGCTGGGTGCGCAGGTCCTTCTTGAGTACTTTTCCCATCGGATTCTTGGGCAACGCATCGATGAACTGAATGATCTCGGGCTTCTTAAAGCTGGCCAGCCGCTGTCGGCAGAACTCGATGACCTCTTCGGCCGTCAGCTGGACGCCGGCGCGCGGCGCGATCACCGCGGCGACGCGCTGTCCCCAGTCCACGTCCGGGATGCCGATGACCGCCGCTTCGTCGATGCCCGGGTGCGAGTAGAGCACCGCCTCGACCTCGGCCGGAGCGATGTTCTCGCCGCCGCGGATGATCATGTCGTCCTTGCGACCGGCGAGGAAGATGTAGCCGTCTTCGTCTACCCAGCCCATGTCGTTGGTGGGCAGCCAGCCGTCCTGTTTGAAAGGCGAACTGCCCGCGCTCCCCGATCCGTACCCCTTCATTGCCCGCGGCGTCCGTACCCAGAGTTCCCCTACTTGTCCCGTGGGGAGTTCGTCGCTTTCCTCGCCGACGACCTTCAGTTCCACGTCGGGGAGCGGGCGGCCGATGGACTTGAGCCTCTTGAGCCGGCGTTCCACCTGCTCCGGTGTGCCGTCGAGTCGGTGATCGTCCGGACCCAGCACGGTCAGCGTCGAGGTGGTTTCCGTCTGCCCGAAGGCGTTGACGAATCCCACCGTCTTGGGAAACATTTCGATCGCACGGCGGATGACCGGAAACGGCATCTGCGCGCCGCCGTACGATAGGTTCTGCAAACTCGATAGATCGTACTTGGCGAAGTCCGGCTGGTCGATGAGCTGCTTAACCATTGTCGGAACCAGGAATGCGTGCGTGACTTGTTCCCGGTGCACCGCTTCCAGCCACGCGGCGGCATCGAACTGCCGCAGCAACACCAGGCGCCGTCCGGTGAACATCGACGTCATGATGTTCGTGGCGCCCGCGATGTGGTAGAGCGGCACGCATAGCAGTGCCGTTCCGCGCGGGCTGCCGTCCGCCAACTCGACGTTGGCGGTCACGTACGCCGTGAAGTCGTTGTAGGTCAGCATGACCCCCTTGGGCAGGGCGGTTGTCCCGCTGGTATACATGAGGATGGAAACGTCCTCGTCGTCAACCTCTGGCGGCTCGAACTCCGCCGCGACCCCCCCCATCAGCGCCTCGACATGCAGGTATCCCTCGTGTGGCGTTTCCAGCGCGACGTATGTTTGCACACAGCCGAACTTCGGTCGCAGGTGTTCGACGGCGTCGAGGTAACGGTCTCCCACGAACAGAACCTTCGTTTTCGCCGTCGTGACCATGTACTCCAACTCGGGTAGCTTGGCGCGATAGTTCAGCGGCAGAAACACGGCGCCGAGCGCGGCCGATGCGTAATACGCCTCGACGTAGCGGTGCGAGTTGGTCTGCAGGACGGCAACACAGTCGCCCCGGCGCACACCGATTCCACGTAAAGCGTTGGCAAGGCGCTGGATGTTTTGCCACAGCTGCCCGTAGGTCAAGCGATGGCGTTCAAAGACCAGAATCTCCTGGTCCTCGAACATGGTGGCGGGAATGCCGACAAAGTTAGACGTATTCACGGGCTGCTCCGCTTTCCAATCGTAGATTCAACCGGTGCTCCAGCGCCAGGCCGTCAGGCAGGTTCAAGTCGAGGGCGGCCTGCACGGCCTGCTTGACGCTCGCCACCAGTTGTGGGGGCAATTTGCATAGTCGCTGCGCCAGGTCAATCGCCGCCGCATGCAGCCGCGCCCGCGGAACGGTCCGCGTGACGATGCCGAATCGGTGAGCTTCCCGAGCGTCGAGCCAGCGGCAGGTCAAGACCAGGTCCATGGCGCGCCCAAGCCCCAGGGCGCGTGGAGCCGTCTGCGTGCCTGCGACGCCGGGGATCATGCCGAGCGCGGCCTCGGGCAACGAGAACCGCGCATCGGTTGCCGCCAGGCACAGGTCGCAGAGGAGCGCGATTTCGAAACCGCCGCCGACAACGTATCCGTGCGCGGCGGCGATGGTCGGTTGGGGGAGCGCCCGCAGGATGCGCCAGACGTCCCGATGCCAGCGCGCATCGCGGGCACCCACCGGCGACGGCGCGCTACCGAACTCCCGCACGTCGCCTCCGGTACAGAAGGCCGGGCCATTGCCGCGCAGGACCACGGCGCGCACCTCCGGGTCATCGCGGATGGCGCACAGGATTTCGAACAACGCGTCCCGCATGGCCAGGTTGTATGCGTTCAGGACATGCGGTCGGTTCAGCGACACAATCCCCACTCCGCCGGCTTTCTCGTACAGCACGGCCGGGGGTTCCCGCGGCGAGGGCGCCGTCGCACGCGCCCCGGGGGACGTGGCCACTAGTCACTCGACGGGAGCGGCTTGGCTTCCTTCAATTTCATGTCCTGATCGCAACAATACACCGAACCCGTACCCGGCTTGTTGCACAGCACCTCGGTACCACAGGACTCGCACATGTACCGCTTGCCCAATTGGTTTGCCATTTCGTTCCTCCGTCATTCCGTGCGCATCGGCTGGCGACTGCCGACCGATGATGTGATGACACTCTAATACGCCAACCGACTATAGAACGGCAAGGCGACGACCTGCCCTGCCGCGGTGCCCCGCGGCAGGGCGATTTGCAGCTCGGTGCCGGGCTCCCAGTACTCGCTGCGCGCATATCCCAGCGCGACAACGGCTTGGCGTGCAGGGGACCAGACGGCACTGGTGATCCTGCCGACTTCCTTGTCCCCATGGACGAGCGTCGCATCCGCGAGGGGTACGGTTTCCCCTCCACATACCAGTCCGACGAGCTTGCGGTGGATCTGGCCGCGCGCACTGACCCGCTCGACCACTTCTTGCCCGAGGTAGCAGCCCTTGCGATAGCTGATGGCGGCATCCAAGCCCACTTCGAGAATCAGGATCGAATCATCGAAATCCGGGCCGTACCAGGGGATACCGGCCTCCACCCGCAAGACGTTGAGTGCGTCCGTTCCCACGGGTTCGGCGCCGGCGGCTTGGCAGTGTTCCCGCAGCCGAGCCGTCAGACCGGGATTCCCGAAGAGCAGATAGCCATTCTCACCGGCATGGCTGGCCGCGGCCACCCGGACCCGCGCGCCGTCGAACGTGAATTCGCGATGGTCGAACGCCTGCATCCCGTCGACGGCGTTCCCCAGGACGCCGATCAGTGTGCGCGCGGCCTGCGGTCCCTCCACCGCGACCAGCGGCGCCCACGCATCATCGGCGGCAAACTCCACATCGTCGGCGACGATATAACGATCGAGCGTTTCGCGCACTGCCGCTTCCCGTACCGCCGGCACGTCCAGCCAGAGCTCGTCGGCCAGCGCGTACACACGCAGATCGGCAACCATCTTGCCTTGGATCGTCAACAGCGCCGCGTAGACCCCTTGCCCTGCCTGAAGTGCGGCGACGTTGTTCGACACCATGCCCTGCAGGAAGGTCGTGCGGTCCGCGCCGGAGAGTCGCAGCAGCCCGCGAAAGCGGGCATCCAACAGGCCGCACCGCTGTCGCACCGCCGCCCACTCGTTTCGCGTACTGGAGAAAACCGCGCGCAGGTCCGGATGGCGGGCGGGCTGCCCGGCGCTGTGGAGAAGCCTGTCCCGGTGGGTGCTCATTGCCAACTCATGAACTGACAGAGGTACCAAAATCGGCCGCCCGGAAAAAGGCCCGGCTGGCTACGCCTCCGGCCCGCCGGTCAGCACCAGGTCGTTGCGGTGTATGACTTCCGCGGTAAGCTGGTAGCCGAGGACGCTCTCGATGCGGTCCGAGTGCAGGCCTTTGATTTGTTGCAATTCCGCGGCGCTGTAGTTGACCAGCCCGCGGGCAAATTCGCGGCCCGAGAGATCGATGCAGCGCACGCACGCCCCGCTGGCGAACGTGCCGTGGATGGCGCGCAAGCCTTTGGGAAGCAAACTGCGGCCCTTATCCGTAATGGCGTCGAAGGCGCCGTCATCGACGACGAGGCTGCCCGCCGGTCGTAGCGTGTACGCGATCCAGTGCTTGCGCCGGGCCAAGCGGTCACCGCGCGGTAGCATCAATGTCCCGGCCGTTCGGTGGGCATCGAAGACCGCCGGCAGGACGCCGGCGTGGAGGCCGTCGGCGATGATCGACGGGATCCCCGCGGCGGCGGCTTTTTTCGCCGCCGCGAACTTCGACGCCATGCCGCCGGTTCCCAGATCGCCACGGCCGTCCATCATGTACGCCGATGCGGCACGCGGGCGATCCTCGACCACATGCACCAACTCGGCGTCGGCGTGCGTGCGCGGGTTCTTGGTGTAGAGACCGGCGACATCGCTGAGCATGACAAGCAGGTCCGCCTCGACCAAGCCGGCGATGAGTGCGGACAGGTTGTCGTTGTCGCCGAAGTTGCGCAGCTCATCGATCACGACGGTGTCATTTTCGTTCGCGACCGGAAGCACACCGGCGGCGAACAGGGTCTCGATCGTGTGCCGTGCGTTCAGGTAGCGGCTGCGGTCAGCCAGGTCGTCATGGGTCAGGAGAATCTGGGCCACCTGGGTGCCGTGCAGGGCGAAGTATTCTTTATAGAGCGCCATCAAATCGATCTGTCCGACGGCGGCCGCGGCCTGTCGTTGCGGCAGAGCGTTCGGCCGACTCGTCAAGCCGAGGCGAGCCATCCCGGCGGCCACGGCGCCGGAGCTGACCACGACCAGTTCGATACCGCCCTGGTGCAGTCCGCAGATTTCCTCCGCCAACGACTCGAGCCGTTGCCGGTTGATGCCGCCGGGACCCGATAAGATGCTGCTGCCGATCTTGATGACTGCGCGGTGCAGGCGCTTGAACAGGCGGGGTTTATGCGTGAGCTGTGGATTTGCGGAAGCGGAAGTCATCGTGGGCAGGGCTCACCCTTTTCGGGAAGAGGGGGTCGATCCTGGCAACCGGCCCCTCGATACGGCCGCGGAAGACGCGCGGCCTACTCGGGGTGAACGGGAATAGCTGGGCACATTCTCGTTACCCCGTTCGTCCTGAGTGGCCGCCTGTTCTCGGCGGCGTATCGAAGGACGCTCCTCTGGTGCCGCGAACCCCTGCGGAGAAACAGCAAGCTCAATGGGAGACGTGAGGGATGCCGTTTCGCTCGCCGACTCCGTGCGCAGCTCTTGCCAGCGTCGGCCGGTTTCTTGGATGAGCGCCGCAACGCCTTCGCGGGTGGCGGCGGAGATGCGCCACAGCTCGATGCCACGTTGCGCGAAACGCGCTCGTATCTCGGGGTACCGTTCGCGCGCTTCCTTCAGATCCAGCTTGTTGGCGACGACGATTTGCGGTTTCGCCGCGAGCGCGACATCGAACGCCTGCAATTCGGTGTTGATGGCCTCGAAATCGACCAGCGGGTCGCGGTCGCTCAAACCGCTGATGTCGAGCAGATGGATCAAGAGTGTCGTGCGTGACAGGTGTCGCAGGAACCGATCGCCAAGTCCGCGTCCGCGATGCGCGCCCTCGATCAGCCCGGGGACATCGGCGAGCACGAAACTGCCATCCTCACCGAAGCGAACGACGCCCAAGTGGGGGACGAGGGTAGTAAACGGATAGTCGGCGATACGAGGGCGGGCCGCCGAGACGGCGGTGATAAGCGTGGACTTGCCGGCATTCGGGTATCCCACCAACCCGACATCGGCCATCAGGTGCAGCTCCAGCCGCAGGCGTTTGTCCTCGCCGGGGGTTCCCGGCTGGGCATGACGGGGTGCCTGGTTTGTGGGGGTGGCGAAGTGCGCGTTTCCTCTACCGCCACGGCCCCCGTGCGCCGCGATGCAGCGTTCGTGCGCAGCGCGCAAATCCGCGAGGCGTTCGCCGGTCTCGATGTCCGTCACCAGGGTGCCCGGCGGGACGCGGACCAGGCGGTCCTCACCGCGCTTCCCGTACTGTTCTTTCCCGCGGCCATGTTCGCCGCGCCCGGCCTGGACGCGCGGTTGGAATTTGAAATCGAGCAGCGTGGTGAGCCCGGGATCGACGACAAACACGACGTTGCCACCGTCTCCGCCGTCACCTCCGTTCGGGCCGCCGTGTGGCTTGTACTTCTCGCGCAGGAAGCTCACACAGCCGCGACCGCCATCCCCGGCACGGACGTGCACTTCCGCTTCATCGATGAATTTCATCTCCGCTGCTGGCGGAGGGTAGCCGCGACATGCAAAAAAGAAAAGCCGCGGCGCACAGAAGATCGCCCACCCCGACGCGTCACGCGGCCGACATCGACAGTCCCCAGGGGACGGGGAAGAACGCCGGGAGAAAACCTACGCGGGAAAGATGTGGACCTGGCGCCGGTCTTTGCCGACACGTTCGTAGCGTACGACGCCGTCGATCAGTGCGAACAGCGTGAAATCCCGCCCCATCCCAACATTCTTCCCTGGATGGATACGGGTCCCGAGTTGGCGCACAAGGATGTTGCCGGCTTTGGCAACCTCTCCGGCAAACACCTTCACGCCACGTCGCTGCCCCTGACTGTCACGTCCGTTACGGGTACTGCCTTGTCCTTTCTTATGCGCCATGACTTTCTGCCCCTGTTTCGATGCCGGTCACGCGAACGGAGGTGAACGGCTGGCGGTGTCCTTGGTGACGGCGATAATTCTTGCGGCGTTTCTTCTTCAAGATCAAGATCTTCTTGGCTTTTCCCTGCTGCACGACCTGGGCGGTGACGCGCGCCCCGGGGACTAGCGGTGCGCCCACGTGAATCGCACCCTCATCCGCGGTCATCAGCACTTCCTCGAAGGCGACGGCGGCGCCGGGTTCGCCCGCGAGCTTCTCGACGCGGATGACATCTCCGGGGGCGACGCGGTACTGTTTCCCGCCGCTACGAATCACTGCATAGGTCATGGTTGGTCTCCAAACGACGAAACGCCATGACTAGAAGAACCCTGTGATATTGTCAACTCCGCTGCCGGGCGGTATGGAGCACCTATGCCCGCGATCGCGCTCGCGCTGTATAGCCGGCCCGGCTGCCATCTGTGCGACGAGATGAAGGCGGTGATTGTACCCTTGGTTTCTGAGTTCGGTTGTAGCTTGGACGAGATCGACATCAGCGGTCAGGCGGAACTGGAAGCCCGTTTTGGGACGGAGATCCCGGTGCTCTGCGTCAACGGCCGCAAGGCGTTCAAGTACCGGGTGACGGAGCCGGAATTGCGCCGGCGCTTGGCCAGGGAAGGCGGGGTCGAGGGCTGACGATGCCTACCATTGCGGTCGATGCGATGGGCGGGGATTTCGCCCCGGAGGAGGTGGTCAAGGGCGTCGCACAGGTGTCGCTGCGGACCGATATCCAATGTACGCTGGTGGGCGACGAGCGGGAAATCCAAGCCATACTGGACCGCATTCCGTACAACCCGGAGCACATTGGGGTGCGGCACACCACGGAGTTCGTCACCATGGCGGAGGACCCCAAGGTGGGCCTGCGGCACAAGCGGCGCGCGTCGATCCTGGTTGCCGCCCGCCTGGTTGCGGATGGGCACGCGGATGCCGCCGTCAGCGCCGGCAATACCGGTGCGGCCGTCATTGCCTGCACGCAGTGCTTCGAGGCGATCCCGGGCGTTTTCAAACCGGCGCTGGCCAGCGTGTACCCGCGGCAGACGGAGTATGCCGGACAAGATCAACTGGCGCTTCTGCTCGATGTCGGCGCCACCATTCGTTGCGACGCGACGGAGTTGGTGCAGTTTGCGATCATGGGCAGCGCGTACGCCCGTCATGTGTCAAAAGTCCCGAATCCCCGCGTGGCATTGCTCAACATGGGGGTCGAAGAGACCAGGGGCGGCGACGTTCTGGTTGGGGCGTACCGCCGGCTCAAGCACTGTCCGGGAATCAACTTCGTCGGGAACATTGAAGGTAACGACCTGGCCAAGGGCAAAGCCGATGTCATCGTGTGCGAGGGCCTTCTGGGAAACGTCGCGCTCAAGCTTCTCGAGGGCGTCGCGGAGGTGGTGGGGGACCTGGCCGGTACGGCCCGGCGCGAGAGTTGGCGGTGGAAGCTTGGCTTCTTCATGCTCGCCGGCGGCATCGGTCGGTTGCGTGATCTGACGGATTACGCCGCCTATGGAGGCGCCCCGATCTTGGGCTTCGAGCATGTCATGATCAAATCGCACGGGCGGTCCAGCGCGCGCGCCGTCGAGAACGCGATCAAGGTGGCGGCCAAAGCGGTCCGCGACGGGGTTGCGCAGGAAATCGCCGCGGGAATCGAACGGGTGTGATGGGCCTCTGGCAGCGCATCGGTCGTGCGACGCAGACGCGGCCGGCGATCGTCTTCCGCTGGGATTTGGACAAGACCTACCTGCAGACGGACTTCGATTCCTTGCGCGGTCTGGTGCGCGTTCCGTTCGAGAAGCCGGAGGATAAGGTTGCGGTTCCCGGCGTCGTGCCGCTCATTCGAGGCTTGCGCGAAGCGGCGGCGCACGCGGGTCGGGAGGCGCAGATCTTTTTCATTTCGGCCAGTCCGGCGCAGTTGGCGAAGCCGATCAAGCAGAAACTCGCCCTTGACGGGATCGCGTACGACGGCATCGTCTTCAAAGACCAGTTGGGGCACCTGGTGCGCGGTCGCTTCCGCAGCCTGCGCGAGCATGTCGGCTTCAAGCTGACCGAACTGTTGAAGAGTCGGCGGACAATGCCGGCGGCGTCGCGCGAGGTCTTGTTCGGTGACGACTGGGAGTCGGATCCGATCATTTACTCCCTCTATGCCGACATTCTGGCGGGGCGCATCGACAGTGAGGAAGTCGGCGAGGTGCTGCGCCTCATCGGCGTCCACCCGGCGTCGATCGCCGAAGCCAAAGACTTGGCGGCGACCGCCGAGCGTGGCGACGCGGTGATGCGCATCTACATCAGCCTGGAACGCCGCACACCGCCGACCCGCTTTCGTTCCTTCGGGTCGCGCCTGGTTCCGACGTTCAACTATCTGCAGACGGCGGTTTGTTTGTTCGCCGACGGGTATTTGGCGTTACCCGCGGTCGCGCAGGTGGCGGAGAGTCTCATCGAGAATGCGGGGTATACGCCCAGCGCACTGGTGAATTCGGTCGCCGATCTGGTGCGCCGCGGACACGTGCCGGAGGCCCCGAGTCTGGCGGTGCGGGCCTTCCTGTCGGCACGTGGTCTGATGCCCGCCGAGGGGCGACGTGGTCTGGCGGCCGCCGTGTGGCAGCGCGTGGCTTCTTGGTCCCGGCCGGCCGGAACGCCGGCCCGCCCCGCCACGGACACCATCGATTATCATACCCTTGTCTCGCAATGGCGTGGTGTGCGCTTACGGACCTCAAGACCCGCGGGACAACAGACAATCGACGATGGAGACTAACAGTTGGCGGATCCCGCATCCGTTAACGGCCGTCTCCAAGTCCGATGTCCGAGAGGGTTGAGGGAATCTCTAACGGGGATGGTCGATGACGGATTATTGCGTAGTCTTGGTGACGGTTGGATCGATGGAGGAAGGCCAGCGGATCGCGCAGGCGCTGGTGAGCGAACGGCTTGCCGCCTGCGTCAACGTGGCCGCTCCCCTCATGTCGACGTATCGCTGGCAGGGCGAGATCGTTCACGACCAGGAACGGTTGTTGCTGATCAAGACACGTACGGCACTGTTTAGCACGCTCGAAGCGCGTGTGCGGCAGTTACATTCCTATGCCACACCGGAGGTGATCGCCCTGCCGATTGCGGCGGGTTCCGCGGCATACCTGGACTGGCTGCGGGTCGAAACGCAGCCGCTCTGACGGCACGCCCCCTACACGCGGCGCAGCGGCGAAGACAGTCGGCTACCGCCGACGCGCAGGTCACCCGGAATGCCCCTGTCGGGGACATCCCCCTTGCGCGGCTCGCGGCGGGGTACGTCCGCAGTCTGGTGGGAGAGATCGAAATTCTTGATGCGAATGCGCAGATTGTTGGCGCTGTCCGCATTGGCCAGTGCCTGCTCGGGAGCAATGCGGCCTTGCGTGTAGAGGTCGTACAGGGCCTGGTCAAACGTCTGGCCGCCTTCTTGCGTGCTCTGTTCAATGGCTTCCTTGAGTCGGTCGATCTCGCCTTTCTTGATGAGGTCGCGCGCCCACGGCGTGTCGATCAGGATCTCCAGTGCCGCCACACGCTTGCCGTCGACTCCCGGCACCAGCCGTTGGGAGATAATGCCGCGCAAGTTCAGGGACAGCTGCAGGTGGACTTCGGCATGCCGGATCGGCGGGAAGAAGTTCAAGACCCGTTCGATCGCCTGGTTTGCGTTGTTCGAGTGGAGTGTGGCCAGGCACAGATGGCCGGTGTCGGCGAACGTGATCGCCGCCTCCATCGTCTCGACATCGCGAACCTCCCCGATAAGGATCACATCCGGGGCTTGGCGCAGCGTATTCTTCAGTGCCTCGCCAAACGAGAGGGTGTCGAACCCGATCTCGCGCTGATTGACGATGCATTTCTTGTGCGTATGGACGAACTCGATCGGGTCCTCGACGGTCAAGATGTGCCCCGCCGTGGTCTCGTTCCGATAGTCCAAGATCGCGGCCTGGGTGGTGGACTTGCCGGAGCCGGTGGCACCGGTCACCAGCACGATACCCCGCCGGCTGAGGGCGATCGTCTTCAAGATCGGCGGCAACTGCAGCTCATCGAGCGTCGGGATGCGCACTTTGATTTGTCGAATCACGAGCGCGACTGCTCCGCGTTGGCGGAAGACGTTGATGCGGAATCTGCCCAAGCGCTCGGACGCGATGGCGAGGTTCATTTCGAGTTTTTCGTCGAAGGCGGCGCGCTGGCGCTCACTCATCAACGAGGCGGCAAGGCTCTCGACCTCGGCCGGCGTGAGGGCTTCATTGCCCAGGGGTTCGGTGGACCCTTCGATGCGTAGCATCGGCGGGCTGTCGACGGTGAGGTAGAGATCGGAAGCGCCGCGCTCCCCCATCTTGGCGAGCAACAACCGGACGTCCACCGTCTACGCTCCGCGGTTGTAGGCTGGACGCGGGAAGCGCTGCGAGTTTTGCGCCTTGGCGTCCACGACCTGACTGCCGAACAGGTTCGGGGTGAGGGTGCGCGCCTGCGCTTCCTCCCTGGAGACCAGACCCCGGCTGACGAGATCCACGAGGGCCATATCGAGTGTCTGCATTCCGACGGACTGCCCGGTCTGCATGGACGACGGGATTTGGTGAATCTTGTTTTCTCGGATCAAATTGCGGACGGCGGGCGTTCCGATCAGGATCTCCAGGGCGGCAATCCGTCCGCCGCTCGATTTCCGGAGCAGCGTCTGTGTGATGACCGCTTGAATGGACTCGGCGAACATCGTGCGGATCTGCCCCTGCTGGGCAGCCGGAAAGACGTCAATAATGCGGTCGACCGTCTTGGGTGCGCTTGAGGTGTGCAAGGTGCCGAACACCAGGTGCCCGGTCTCCGCCGCCGTCAGCGCCAGGGAGATGGTTTCCAGGTCGCGCATTTCGCCGACGAGGATGACGTCTGGGTCTTCGCGCAGGGCGCCACGCAGTGCGGCGTCGAACGACGCGGTGTGGGGCCCGACCTCGCGCTGGTTGACGAGACATTTCTTCGAGGTGTGCACGAATTCGATCGGATCCTCGATGGTCAGGATGTGCCCCTCGTAGGATTCATTGATATAGTCGATCATCGCCGCCAGGGTGGTGGATTTCCCCGACCCGGTGGGTCCCGTGACCAGTACGAGACCTTTCTCTTTGTCGGCCAACTCCCGTACGACTCGGGGCAGGCCGAGTGCGTCGAGTGTCATGACCTTTGTTGGGATCGTGCGGAACACCGCGCCCTCGCCGCGGCGGGTGCGGAATGCGTTCACCCGGAAGCGCGCTATGGTGCCCAACTCGAACGAAAAATCGACGTCGCCCTTTTCTTGAAAGGTCTTGCGCACGACATCGGTCATGATGTCGAAGACCATCAGATGCACGTCTTCGCCGGTCAAAGGCGCGTGATCGATGCGCTTCATGTCGCCGTGTATGCGCAGCATCGGCGGCTCCCCGGACGACAGGTGCACATCGGATGCGCCTTCGCGCTCGGCAAAGGTCAGTAGCTCGGTTATATCCATAATAGGACGTCCTCCCGTCAGTCCCGCTTCCCCAATTGAAGAGGCCTAAGCAAGACGCACGCCAGATGCCCAGCGTCGGCGCGAGTACTACCCCCACCGTGCGGGTAGGGGCCATCGCCGGCAGCCCAGAGCCATCTAACAAGCGCCGGCGTTAATTTGGTGACGCTTGTCAACGCGACAGGCTGGCCATCATGACCTGCATCAGCAAATTACTGAAGGCATGGTACAAGGCGGGCACCAGGATCGTGTCCGTCCGGGCACGAAGCCACCCGTAGAGCAGCCCAGGGAAGAATACGAGCAGGCGCGCTGGGCCGCCATGGGCGAGATGGCAGACGGCGAACAACGCGGCGGCGATCGGCAGGCCGAGTCCCCACCGTGCGCCGAGAAACGTGTACGGCTTCCCGCAGCTCCGGTCACATTCGGTCTGCAGGTAACCGCGGAAAAAGAACTCCTCAGAAAGACCGATGAGCAGCACTTGGTCGATTAGTGCCTGTAGGAACGACGGCGGCAGCCGGAAATGGAAATGCATCCCGGACCACCAATGCGCGAGCAGGTAGTGGCCGAGCGCGTAGGGCAGAAAGACCGCTGCGAGGACCGCGGCGTGGAACGCGGGTGCGCCGGGCCGGCGAAGACTCAGCCCGTAGGTGGCGAAGGAGCGCTTGGTGAGCGTCACGAGGCCGAACGGTAACAAGAACCAGAGGGTCGGAAGATGCAAGCCCACCGCGAGCGGGAACGTCGCGACGAGAAGCGCGAGGGCTTCGGCGATGGGGCGGTAGCGCTGCGGCTGCACGCCGTCTGCACCCCGTCAATGGCCGTGGGCGCTTGAGTCCTCCACGATGATGGCGGACAAACCAAGCGGGGTGACCGACCGGGCCAGGGTGACCGCGTCTTCGCGGCGCCCGAAGTGCCCGAGTCTGACCCGATAGTACCGACCCGAGGTCCCATCGAGCGGAGCGACATAGACGCCGTCAAATCGCCGCGCCAGATTTTGCTGTAGACGCGTGGCATTGTCGCGGTCGGCGAATGAGCCTACCTGAACGGCGTATGCCGTTACCGGCAACGCCGCGCCCTCACTCCCGAGCAGCTCGATACGCACCGGAACCGTTCCGGGGCCGATCATGCCGATCGCCCGGGCGGCGGCGTACGACAGGTCGATGCTGCGTCCCTTGACGAATGGGCCGCGATCGTTGATGCGGACTTCTACCTGTTGTCCATTCTGCAGATTCGTTACCGCGACTCGGCTTCCGAGCGGCAGCGTCTGGTGCGCCGCCGTCAATTCATACTGGTCGTAAATTTCTCCGCTCGAGGTCCGGTTGCCGTGAAAGCCCGGTCCGTACCACGACGCGGTTCCGATCTGCGCCGATCCGCTCTGTGGAGCGGTCGGCGGGGCGGGACGCCGCGCGAACAGGCCACAGCCCGAGAGCCACGACGACAACAGCAAGCACGCAACCACCCCCCGCCGCATGGACGCGGATTATACCAGAAGTACGAGCGGAGGCCAGGCGGACAGACGACGGATGACAGACGACGGATGACGGTCTTGGCGTCTGTTGTTCGTGGTCTGTCCGTCCGTCATCCGCAGGTGTTCAGACAATCACTCAATGCCCGGCAACGGTCATGCGAGCGATCTTCACCGTTGGTGACGCAATGGCGTGGCGCGGCTCGAGATCGTTCCCGACGACCTCGATGCCGTCGTACATCGCCAATAGGTTGCCAGCGATGGTGACCTCTTCAACGGGGTGAACGCATTCACCGTTTTCGATCCATTGTCCAACCGCGCCGCGCGAATAGTCGCCGGTGACCGGGTTGACGCCGAAGCCGATCAGCTCCGTCACGTACAAGCCCCGCCGCACGGTGCGCACGATCTCCGCCGGGGATACGGTGCCGGCTTGCAAGACGAGATTCGTCGGTGCGACCCGTGGCGACTCACCGATCGAGCGGGCGGCATTGCCGGTGCTGCGGCCTTGCAGCTTGCGCGCCGAATAGGTGTCGAACAGATAGCTGCGCAATATGCCGCGTTCGACGACCATGGTGCGCCGTGTCGCCACCCCCTCGCCGTCGAACGGCTTCGAGCCGAGGCCACCCGCAAGGGTGCCATCGTCGACCACCGTCACCCATTCGGGCGCGATGCGCTCGCCCAGTTTGTCGAGCAGGAACGACGTACGCTTGTACAACGCATGGCCGGACACGGCACCGGCGAGGTGTTGTAGCAGGCTCGCGGCGGTCTCCGGATCGAAGACCACGGGGACGTCGCAAGTGGTTATTCGGCGGGCATGCAGGCGACGGAGGGCACGCGCCGCGGCGTGGCGGCCGATTGCGGTGGGACTTTCCAACCGGCCGAGCTTGCGCTGCGTCGCGTACCAATAGTCCCGCTGCATCGTGCCGTCGGCGGCAGCGACAGGGACGACCGACAGGGAGATGGATGACGTGCGATAGGTGCCGAGGAATCCGAGCGTCGAGGCGTAGACGAGGCGTCCGCTGTACGTGCCGCAGCTCGCGCCTTCCGAATTGCCGATGCGCGGGTCGGTATCGAATGCCGCTTGTTCCGCCTCTCGTGCGACCGCGATTGCGCGCTCGGCGGTGAACGCTTCGATATCGGGGTCATACAAGTCGAGGTCCGGAATGCGCGCCGCCAACTCGCCGGCCTCGGGCAGTCCCGAGAACGGGTCTGGTGCGATGACGCGTGCGAGGTCGCACGTGTCCCGGGACAGTCGCGTGAGCGCGTCGCGCGAGAAATCGGCGCTCGAGGCGCTGGCGCTCCGTTCGTGGACGAACACGCGCAGGCCCAAATGTTTCTGGCGTGCTTGTTTGATCTTCTCGATTTCGCCCAGGCGGATGCCCACCTCGAGGGTGTCGCCCTCGGCAACCACGACATCGGCTGCGGTGGCTCCGTCGCGGGTAGCCGCGCGCAACAGGTCTTGCGCGAGCGCTTCCAGTGCTTGGCCCGGCATGCCCGTCGCCCTACGCCGCCGCCTGTGTGCCGCCCACGGTCAAGCCGTCGACGCGAATGGTCGGCAGGCCGACGCCCACGGGAACGGACTGTCCGTCCTTGCCGCACGTGCCGATGCCCTCGTCGAGGTGCAGATCGTTGCCCACCATGCTGATGCGCTTGAGGACGTCAGGTCCGTTGCCGATCAGCGTCGCGCCTTTAACCGGTCGGGTGATGTGTCCGCCCTCGATCAGGTAGGCCTCGTTGGCGGAGAAGACGAATTTGCCATTGGTAATGTCGACCTGACCCCCACCAAAATAGGCGGCGTATAGCCCGCGGTCGACGGAACGAATGATCTCGTCGGGGGTGGACTCGCCCGCCAGCATGAAGGTGTTGGTCATGCGCGGCATCGGGATGTGCGCGAAACTCTCGCGGCGGCCGTTTCCGGTCAACGGCATGCCCATCAGTCGGGCGTTGAGCCGGTCCTGCAGGTAGCCGCGTAGGATCCCCTTTTCGATGAGCACGGTGCGGCCTGTCGGCGTCCCTTCGTCGTCGACATTGAGCGAACCACGCCGGTTATGCAGCGTGCCGTCGTCGATCACGGTGCACAGTGGCGACGCAACCGGCTTGCCGATCAATTCGCAAAACGCCGACACCTTCTTGCGATTGAAGTCGCCTTCCAGGCCATGGCCGATGGCTTCATGCAGCAGGATCCCTGGCCAGCCGGGTCCCAGCACGACGGTCATCGCGCCCGCCGGGGCGTCGACCGCCTGCAGGTTGCGCAGCGCCTGATCCGCCGCCGCGCGCGTGAAACGGAGGTAGCGCTCGTCCTCCAGGAGGAACCCGAATTCGACGCGTCCGCCCCCGCCGTAGGAGCCATGCTGGCGGCTGCTCCCATCCTCGGCAATGCAACTGACGCTCAGGCGCACCAGCGGCTGCACGTCCCCAACGACCAGGCCGGCCGAACTGACGATGAGCACCAACTTCTGTTCGACGCCGATCGAGGCGAGCACATTCGCGATGCGGCGATCGTGGCGCCGGGCCGCCACGTCGATGCGATTGAGCAGATCGACCTTGTCCGCCAGCGTCGTGTCGATCGGCGCCTGTGCGAGCGTGTACAGGTTGTGTTGGGGAGCCGATTCGCGCACCGCGACCGCCCGCTGCTCGCCGCTGTCCGCCGCGATCGCTTCCGCGGTGCGCGCCGCAAGGCGCACGCTCTCGACGGTGACATCGTCGGAGTAGGCATAGCCGGTCTTGTCGCCGGCCACCACGCGCACGCCGACGCCTTGCGCGATATGGGCAGTGGCCGTCTTGACGATGCCCTCTTCCAGGCTCAGGCTCTGTGCGGTGCGGAACTCGAAGTACAGGTCGGCGTAGTCGGCGCGGCGCGCGATCGCGCTGCCGATGATGGGTTCGAGTAGTGCCGGGCCGAGGCCGAAGCGTTCGAGAAAGAACCGCTCCGCCGTAGAGGAAGGAATCGCGCGTGCCATGGGTAAGATCCTTGCTTTTCGCCTGACAACCTGGGTAGCATAGCGACAGCCACGGAGCCAGGTTGTGACGCGCGCAAGAGGAACGGTTGCATGAGTCAGTACTCCCTCGACGTCCGCTGGTCATGTCTGCGGCGCTACGTGGGACTACGCATCAACCTGTTTCGCGCCATGTACGATGGTCGGTTCCATCTCGCCGACGATCAGTCGGTGATCGCGACGCGTTGCGGCGATTACGCGCTGACCGCGTGCATCGCCTTCGATCATGCGTTCGCGTATTTTTACGTGCGCGATTGTAGTTGGTACCGCAGCGATCTGACGCGGATGAGCGACGACGACGTCCCCGACCACGTTCGCGACGAGCTGTTGCGACAGTTCCTCAGCTTGCTCGGCTGACGCGTGCGGCCCCGCCGCGGTTGTACGCGGCCCGCGGGATCGCTTATCTCGCCCGCGTCTGGAGGATGCGCGCCGCCAGCTCCGGGAGCACGATGGCCGCCGGTCCTGGCACGCTGATCGTGGCGATGGCCGTCAGTTCGGTGTCGTAGGGATTGATTTCGACCACGTCTCCGCCGCGTTGACGGACATCGAACGGGAACTGCGCCGCCGGATAGACTGTCGCCGAAGTGCCGGCTACGATCATGCAGTCGCATTGCTCCGCCGCGTCGAAACAACGGGCGAGCACGTCCGTGGGAATCGGTTCGCCAAAAAATACCGAATCGTTCTTGAGAATGCCTTGGCAGTGCGGGCAGCGCGGCGGCAGTAACTCGAGGGAGACCTCCTCCGCGGCGAAGCGCCGGCTGCACTCGATGCAGCGCACCAGCATGTAGTTGCCGTGGATTTCCGCGATCTCCTGGCTACCGGCAAGCCGGTGCAGATTGTCGACGTTTTGGGTGATCAGGCAGCGGAGGACCCCGGCAGATTCGAGGCGCGCCAGCGCCTGGTGCCCGGGATTGGGTTGTGCGGCGAGAAGGGTGTCCCATAGTTCACGCATCGGCCCTTGCGGCGACAGGCGCTCCCGCCAGGCCTGCGCGGGGTCGGCCAGGAACCGTTGATAGCCGTTCATCGACGGCTCGCCGTACTTGGTCCACAGCCCTCCGGGACCGCGAAACGGCGGGATTCCGCTGTCGACGGACATACCGGCGCCCGTGAGGGCCACCACGTACTGCGCACGCGCCACGATGGTGGCGGCCCGTTCGATGTCGGTGGAGAATCGAGTGACGGGGTTCTCGACCATGGGCGAGTTGAGCCTTCTCCCACGGTGCAGTATAGGAGAGAGGCCACGATTGCAATCCGCATCTGGAGTGGGCACGTGGATTCCTGTGGGAGGACTGCTGTATGAGATGGTACGCGAGTGTTGGGATGAGCATTGTCGTGGCGACCGTAGCGGCGCACGCCGCCGCGGCGGGTCAGACGCAGCGGGTCAAGGATCCCGACGGCAACACGCTGGCCGTGGTGCTAAGCTGCGATACCTGCAAGACCGGGAGCGCTGCCAAAGGGGCACATTGCGCCGCCGGAGCGGAGGACGGATGGTTGGATGGCCAACCGTGCGGCAAGTGCCTGATCGCGGCAAATGCTCAACAGCCGTTGGCGTTCGGCTATGACATCCACATCGTCGGAAAACTCGTCGATGGAGAGGGGAACCCACTCAAGGAACGTTTCGTCAAGATGTTCACCACCGCGGGGTGGTCCATGCGTTCGCGCACCGCGGACGACGGTTCCTTCCACTTCATCATGGGCGCTACCGCCGAGCGCAAGTCCCAGTCGCCAGTGTTGACCGACATTGGTTCGTATGTCGATACCGCAAAGGGTACCCCGTACTACGCCTTCTTCCTGTTGCCGGACGCCTACCAGCAGTGTCCAGCGGTGCCCGCCGCGGCAGCGCCGAAGAAACCGGCAAGAAACGCTCACTGAATCTGACCGCGATTGACGTTCGCGACGGCGCGCCGGTGGTAATTTGCCGGGGTGCCGTCGACGTGGTAACAAACGCCTTTTCTTTCGAGTGCCAATGAACCGTACCGTGACCATGGAGAAAGTCGTGAATCTCGCCAAACGGCGCGGATTCGCCTTTCAATCGAGCGAGATTTACGGTGGCCTGGTGAGCTGCTGGGACTACGGTCCGGTTGGGGTCGAACTCAAACGCAACGTGAAAGACGCCTGGTGGCGTGACATGGTGTTGACACGAGCGGACATCGTCGGCATCGACTGCGCCATTCTGATGCACCCGCGCGTGTGGGAGGCGTCGGGACACGTGGCCGGCTTCACCGACCCGCTGGTGGATTGCAAGAAATGCAAGGGGCGCTTTCGCGCCGACAAGCTGGCGGATGTACGCTGTCCGGAAAAGCCGAGCAAGCACCCGGGGGAATGCGGTGGGGAGTTGACGGACGTGCGTCAGTTCAACCTGATGTTCAAGACGTTCATGGGACCGGTCGAGGATACCGCCAGCGTGGTCTTCATGCGTCCGGAAACCGCGCAGGGCATCTTCGTCAACTTCCTGAATGTGGCCAACGCCTCGCGTCAGAAGATTCCGTTCGGCATCGCCCAAATCGGCAAGTCGTTCCGCAACGAAATCACGCCCGGAAACTTCCTGTTTCGCACGCGCGAATTCGAACAGATGGAGATGGAATTCTTCGTCAGGCCGGGCGAGGACGAACAGTGGTACGAATATTGGGGCCAGGCCCGGTTGAACTGGTATCGCACCTGGGGCATTCGGGAGCACAATCTGCGCCTGCGGCCGCACGACAAGGACGAACTGGCGCACTACGCCAAGGGGTGCGTCGACGTCGAGTATCAGTTCCCGTTCGGGTGGTCCGAACTCGAGGGGATTGCCAACCGCACGGACTTCGATCTGAAGCAGCACGCGACCTTTAGCGGCAAGGACATCAGTTATTTCGATGAGGAAACGCGCGAGCGCTTCGTTCCCTATGTGATCGAGCCGGCCGCCGGCGCCGACCGTGCGACGCTCGCGTTTCTCGTCGATGCCTACGACGAGGACGAGGCGGAGGGGGAGGCGCGCGTCGTTCTCCGCTTTCATCCCCGCATCGCGCCGGTGAAGGCCGCCGTCTTTCCCCTGCTGCGCAAGGATGGGCAGCCTGAAAAGGCGCTTGCGGTGCGCGATGTACTGGCGGCCCACTTTCCGGTGCAATACGATCAAGCCGGCTCGATTGGCCGACGGTACCGCCGCCAGGACGAGATCGGCACCCCCTGGGGTATCACCGTGGATCACCAAACGATGTCCGATCGAACCGTGACGTTACGGGATCGCGACTCGATGCAACAGGAACGCATCCCGATCGATCGCCTCGCCGACGAGTTGCGACGCCGCATCGATCTGCCGTGGACGCCCCCGGCACGGTAAGCGCCGACACTATCACGCGACGACGGCGGCAGCCCATAGGGCGTGACGAAGAACGAAGGAAGGTACGAGGAAAGAGAAGATGGCAAACACTCGACGACCGAAGCCGACAAGCGCGAAAGGCAAATCCACCGCACGCACCGCTGCCGCAAAGGCCAGGAAGACGCAGGCACCGCGTCGCGCGACAACCAAACGGATGGTGTATGCCTTCGAAGCCGGCCGTGCGGACGGCAACGCCGGCATGAAAGCGTTGCTGGGCGGCAAAGGCGCCAACCTGGCCGAAATGGCAGCGTTAGGCTTGCCCGTGCCGCCGGGCTTTACGATCTCCACCGAAGTCTGTACGTATTTCGATACGCACCAGCGTCGCTATCCGGCGGGTTTGGAAGTCGAGGTCCAGAAGCAGCTGGGGCGCATGGAGAAGCATCTCGGGCGCCGCTTTGGCGACGCGACGAACCCACTGCTGGTGTCCGTGCGCTCAGGTGCCCGCGCCTCGATGCCGGGCATGATGGATACCATCCTGAACCTGGGGCTCAACGATCGGACCGTGCAGGGGTTGATCGCCCAGAGCGGGAACCCGCGCTTCGCCTACGACTGTTATCGCCGCTTCGTGCAAATGTACGGCGACATCGTCCTCGGCCTGAAGCCCGAGTCGAAGACCGAGATCGACCCGTTCGAGGCCATCATCGAGCGCAAGAAACACGAGCGCGGCGTCAGTTTGGATAATCAGCTGTCCGCGGATGATCTGCGAGAACTGGTGGGGGAATTCAAGGCGGCCATCCGCGAGCGCCGTGGCGTTGCCTTTCCCGAGGACCCCTACAAGCAGCTCTGGGGAGCCATCGGTGCGGTGTTCGGTTCGTGGATGAACGATCGCGCCATCGCCTACCGCAAGTTGAACAACATCCCCGCGAGCTGGGGAACCGCCGTCAACGTACAGGCCATGGTGTTCGGCAATCGGGGCAACGATTCCGGGACGGGCGTGGCCTTTACGCGCGACGCCGCCACCGGCGAGAACGTCTTCTACGGCGAGTTCCTGATGAACGCGCAAGGGGAGGACGTGGTCGCGGGTATCCGGACGCCGTTGCCGATCGCCGAGCTCGAGCGCGAGAATCCCGACATCTACGGGCAACTCCTCAAGATCCGCCGGACGTTGGAGCGGCACTATCGTGAGATGATGGACATCGAGTTCACCATCGAACAGGGCCGCCTCTATATGCTGCAATGCCGCGTCGGCAAGCGCACCGGCGCGGCAGCCATCCGTATCGCCGTCGACATGGTGCGCGAGCGCCTGATCAAGCCTGCCGAGGGGCTCTTGCGCGTCGAGCCTGAACAACTCAATCAGCTACTCCGTCCGACCTTTGTCGGTGCGGAGAAGGACCGGGCCGTGCGCGAGCAGCGGTTGCTGGCGCGTGGGCTCAACGCCGGGCCGGGCGCGGCCACCGGACGCATCGCGTTCCATGCCGAGGACGCCGAAGCGGCCGCCGCCCGGGGGGAGCGGGTGATCTTGGTGCGCATCGAGACCTCCCCCGAGGATATCCGCGGCATGGCCGCCTCCCAAGGTATCCTGACGGCGCGTGGAGGGATGACCAGCCATGCGGCGCTGGTCGCGCGGCAAATGGGTAAGGTCTGCGTCGCGGGCTGCGATGCGCTGGTGATCGACTATGCCAGTGGCCAGATGCGCGTGACCGGAACGGATGCGGTGTTGAAAGACGGAGACAGCATCTCGATCGATGGCACCTCCGGCGAGGTCTTCTTGGGCGAGATCGCAACGGAGCCCAGTGAGGTCGTCCGCGTTCTGGTCGATCGGACGCTGGACGCGAAGCAGGCGCCGGTCTTCCAGCTCTACGATCAGCTCATGAAGTGGGCGGATCGCGCGCGGCGCCTCAAAGTACGCGCAAACGCCGATCAGCCGGATCAGTGCGCCAACGCCATCGCCTTCGGCGCCGAAGGGGTTGGCTTGTGCCGCACCGAACACATGTTCTTCGGCGAGGACAAGATTGGTCCCATGCGGGAGATGATCTTGGCCGGGACGCTGGAAGAGCGCCAGGCCGCGCTGGCAAAATTATTGCCGCTGCAGCGCAAGGACTTCGAGGGGATCTTCCGCGTCATGGGCGGACGTCCGGTGACGATTCGGACGATCGATCCACCGTTGCACGAATTCTTGCCGCATACCCCCGCCGAGCAGGAGGCGTTGGCGCACGAGATGGGAATTCCGGTCGAGCGCATCCGGGAGCGGGTCGAGGCCCTCCACGAGTTCAACCCCATGCTCGGGTTCCGCGGGTGCCGCCTGGGCATCATCTTTCCCGAGATTACGGAGATGCAGGCGCGCGCCATCTTCGAGGCAGCGGCCGACGTGATCCGATCGGGGAAGGCGGCGGAACCTGAGGTGATGATCCCGCTCGTCGGCCACGTAAAGGAACTGCAGCTGCAGGCGGACATTGTGCGGCGGGTGGCGAACGAGGTGATGAAAGAGAAGCGCGTCCGCCTCAAGTACGCCGTGGGGACAATGATCGAAGTGCCGCGCGGGGCGCTGACCGCCGACGCCATCGCCGCGGTTGCCGAGTTCTTCTCGTTTGGCACAAACGACTTGACCCAGACGACCTTGGGCGTTTCCCGTGACGATGCGGGTCGCTTCTTGATCCCCTACGTCCGCGACCTCGAGATCTACGCGCAGGATCCGTTCGAGTCGATCGACCAGGAGGGTGTCGGCGGGCTGATGCGGACGGCTGTGCAAAAAGGGCGCGGCGTGCGGCCGCTGCTGAAAATCGGCATCTGCGGCGAGCACGGCGGCGACCCGCGGTCGGTGATGTTCTGCGATCGGATCGGCCTCAACTACGTTTCGTGCTCACCCTTCCGGGTGCCGATCGCCCGACTGGCCGCCGCGCATGCGGCCCTGGGCGTCGGCGCCGACACCGGCACACGGGACTGACCCGTTCGGTCGCGACGCGGTGAAACACCCTTCGGTACGCGCGCGGTGAGCGGCACCCCTGGTTTGGATGCGCTCTGCGAGCGCGTACGCCCGAGAGTCTTCGCCTGCCGCGCAGATCTGACGCGCATCGGCTTTCTCCCTCTCCTACGCTGAGGCAACGCGTGGGAGAGGGAGAAACCTCCGCGTTGGCGTTTGGGTCGCGGGCAACGCCCCGCGCCGAGCGTGTCGAGGCATGGGGCAGAGTCCCTCGCGGTCTCGTGACACGGCGCGCGCTTATCATCCCATCCAAAACAGTGTCATCCGAATAAATTGACAAGCGGGCACGCGCGAAGTACCGTGAGCGTCACGAAGCCGGTTTAGCGTCCGGCCACCGGGACGATGAGTACACGGTTGGGTGAGTTGTTGGCGAAGCGCGGGCTGATCACGTCGGCGCAGCTGAGCAAGGCCTTGGAGGAACAGGCCGGCGACGATACGCCGATCAGCGCCGTCTTGGTCAGGCTGGGTTTCATCAGCGAAACCAACCTCGCCGCCTGTCTGCAGAAGGAGTACCGCCTTTCCCTCGTCGATCCCTCCGACATGAACGTGACGTCCGAGGTGATCCGGCTCATCCCCTCTACCTTGGTGCAGCGCCACCATCTCATCCCCATCAACTTGAGCGGTTCGTCTCTGACGGTCGCAATGTCCGATCCGTCGAATTTGGTGGCCATCAACGAAGTCAAGTTCCTTACTGGACACGATGTCAAGGTTGCGGTCGCATGTGTGTCGTCGATCGCCGCGGCGATCGAAAAGTACTACGAGCAGGGTGCCAATTACGATGAGGTGCTCGGCGAGTTCGAAGGCGAGGATGTCGAACTCATCGAAAGCGCCGAGGAGGTCGATCTCAAAGAACTCGAGCGCGCCACGGAAGATGCGCCCGTGGTCCGCTTGGTCAACGCGATATTGACCTCGGCGATGAAGCGGCGCGCCAGCGACGTGCACCTGGAGCCGTACGAGACCATGTTCCGGGTGCGCTTGCGGGTCGATGGCGTACTCGAGGAAATCATGCGCCCGCCGGTCAAGCTGAAGAACGCGATCACGTCGCGCGTGAAGATCATGGCCGCGCTCGACATCGCCGAGCGGCGCCTGCCGCAAGACGGGCGGATCAAATTGAAGTTGGGCCGCGGGCAGGAGATGGACTTCCGCGTCTCGGTCCTGCCGACGCTGTTCGGCGAGAAGATCGTGTTGCGGTTGCTCGACAAATCCAATCTGCAGCTCGATATGACCAAGCTCGGCTTCGAGGACGCGGCATTGAACGATTTCAAGGACGCCATCTCGAAACCGTACGGCATGGTGCTGGTCACCGGGCCGACCGGGAGCGGCAAGACGACAACGTTGTACTCGGCACTGTCGGAACTGAACAAGATCGGGTCGAACATCTCCACCGCGGAGGACCCGGTGGAATTCAACTTGACGGGTATCAACCAGGTGCAGATTCACGAAGAGATCGGGTTCAGCTTCGCCAATGCCCTGCGCGCCTTTCTCCGACAGGATCCGGACATCATCATGGTGGGCGAGGTCCGCGACTTCGAGACAGCGGAGATTGCCATCAAGGCGGCGCTCACCGGGCACCTGGTGTTGAGCACGTTGCACACCAACGACGCGCCGTCGACCATCAACCGGCTGCTCAATATGGGCGTGGAGCCGTTCCTCGTCGCCTCGTCCGTCAATCTGATCATGGCGCAGCGGCTGGCACGCGTCATTTGCGCCGGCTGCAAGGCGCCGATCGAGCTGCCGCCGCAGGCCTTGCTCGATATCGGCGTACGGCGCGAAGAGATCGGTTCGTTCGCCTGCTTTCAGGGGGTGGGGTGTTCCCAATGCAACGGTAGCGGTTTCCGCGGCCGGGTCGCCCTCTACGAGGTGATGCCGGTGAGCGAGGAATTGCGCGATCTGGTGCTCAACGGTGCCTCGGCATCGGAAATCAAGCGGTGCGCCGTCGGCCTGGGGATGAAGACGCTGCGCCAGTCCGGCATCACCAAGCTGAGAGCGGGGATCACGACCGTCGGCGAGGTGGTGCGCGTGACCATGCCGGATTGAGTGGGTACGCCATGGCGACAGAAGCGTCCACGCCCGGTATCGATCGAGCGGAATCGGCCGTCTCCTTGAGCATCCAGAGCTTCTTGGAGTTCGTCGTTCAGCATGGGGCGACCGATTTGCATGTGTCGACCGACAGCCCGCCGCTCATGCGCGTGGACGGCGTGCTGACGCCGCTGCCCTTCCCGCCGCTGACCGCGAACGAGACAAGAAGCCTCTGCTACAGCCTGCTGACCGATAGTCAGCGGCATCGGTTCGAGGAACATAGCGAGCTCGATTTTTCCTTTGGATTGCGCGGTTTGAGCCGGTTCCGCGGCAACCTCTTCCTGCAGAAGGGGACCGTCGGCGGAGCCTTCCGCCTGATACCGTACGAGGTGCGAGGTCTGCCCGAGCTCGGCTTACCGCCGGTGGTCGCTGAGCTGACAAAGCTGCCGCGTGGCCTCGTGCTCGTCACCGGGCCGACGGGAAGTGGCAAATCTACGACGCTGGCATCGATGGTGGACCGGATCAACCGCGAGCGCCACGAGCATATCGTGACCGTCGAGGACCCGATCGAATTTGTCCACGAGCATCGGAAATGCCTGGTCAACCAGCGGGAGGTGTTTGCCGACACCCACGGGTTTGCCGAGGCGCTCCGGCATGTTTTGCGTCAGGACCCGGACGTGGTGTTGATCGGCGAAATGCGCGACCTGGAAACGGTGGCCTCGGCGCTGACGGTTGCGGAGACCGGCCACCTGGTGCTCTCGACGTTGCACACCAACTCCGCGGTGCAAACGATCAACCGGATTATCGACATTTTCCCCGCGGATCAGCAGCCGCAGGTTCGAGCGCAACTTTCGCTCGTCCTCCAAGGCGTGATCTCCCAGCAGTTGATCCCCCGGTTGGATGGTAAGGGACGCGTCCTCGCGGTCGAGGTGATGATCCCCAACCCCGCCATAAGAAATCTGATCCGCGAAGAGAAAATCCATCAGATTTACTCCCAGCTGCAGGTCGGGCAAATCAAGTTCGGCATGCAGACCATGACGCAATCGCTGGTGGACCTCTATCAACGGCGCCTGATTTCGCACGAAGAAGCAATGGGGCACGCGACCGAGCCCGACGAAGTTCGTTCGATGTTGGGCGCCACGCCAAACGTGGTTCGTCGCTGACGCAATTGGCACGCGACGTGCTCTGGCTTCTGTTCGGAATAGGCGAGAGGAAGAGAAGTCCACGAATCTGTAGCGGTTCGTGACTTGGCGTGGAGTCAAAATTATGGCGACTTTCCATTGGCAGGGTGTTTCCGCACGGGGAGAAGTGCTGACTGGGGAAATGGAAGCGCCGACCCGCGATGCCGTGTTGGTCAGGCTGCGTTCGCAACGTATTCAGCCGATCCCGGCGAAGGTCAGGGAAAAGGGGAAAGGACTCAGCCGGGAGATCACGATTCCCGGCTTTGGTGAAGCCGTCAGGCCCCGCGACGTCGTCGTGTTCACCCGGCAATTGGCGACGATGATCGACGCCGGTCTTCCCATCGTTCAGTGCCTGGACATTCTCGCGGCCCAGAGTGCGAACAAGAAGTTCCGCGGCATCATCCGGCAGATCAAGGAGGAGGTGGAATCCGGTTCCACCTTCACGGATGCGCTACGCAAACACGGAAGGCTCTTCGACGATCTCTATGTGAACATGGTCGCGGCGGGCGAAGTGGCCGGCATTCTCGATACCATATTGCACCGCTTGGCCGGCTACATGGAGAAAGCCCAGAAGCTGAAGAGCAAGATCAAGGGGGCGATGATCTATCCGGCCACGATCGTTACCGTGGCCGTCGGCGTGACGGCCGTGCTGTTGATCTTTGTGATTCCCGTCTTCGCGGAATTGTTCGAAAGCTTCGGTCAGGCGTTGCCCGCACCCACGCAGTTTACCATCAATCTGAGTAATTTCGTCATTACGTATTACCCCTACATTTCGGCCGTGGGGATCGCCACGGGCGTCGTCTGCCGGCAATTCTATCGGACCGAGGCTGGGCGCGTCGCCTTCGACAATCTGTTTCTGCAGTTGCCCATATTTGGCGACCTGATTCGCAAGTCTTCCGTCGCCCGCTTTACCCGCACCCTGAGCACGCTGGTGTCCTCCGGCGTGCCGATACTCGATGCACTGGCGATTACCGCGCGCACGGCCGGCAACAAGGTCGTGGAGCGCGCCGTGCTGGCGACGCGGGTGAGCATCAGCGAGGGGAAGACCATTGCCGAGCCGCTGATCGCGAGCAAGGTCTTCCCGCCCATGGTGTGCCAGATGATCGCGGTTGGCGAGGCGACGGGCGCCCTCGATGCGATGCTGCAGAAGATCGCCGAATTCTATGAAGAAGAGGTGGACAATGCCGTGGCGAACCTCACGGCGTTGATGGAGCCCTTGGTGATCTTGTTCTTGGGGGTGGTGATCGGCGGTTTGGTCATTTCGATGTACTTGCCGATCTTCAAACTGGGATCCGTCATCGGTTGATGCGTGCCCGCCCTCCCGGCTGACGATGCCATGGAAGCGCTGCGCGGCAGGCTGAAGTGGGCGCTCTTCTTTCGCGTGCTGCTGGTCTCGGTGTTTCTCGGCCTAGTCGCCGTGGCCAGCCTGCGGCGCGAGGAGCCGCGATACGCCGTCCCGATCGATCTGCTGCTGCTGACCATTGTCGCCACCTACGGCGTCACCATCGTGTCGGCGGTGTTTCTCGCGCGCTTGCGACGGCTACTGCCGTTTGCCTACGTGCAGGTGACGCTGGACGTGGTCTTGGTGACCGGCGTGATATTCGTTACCGGAGGCGCCGACAGTCCGTTTGGGTTCTTGTACAGCATCGTCGTGGTGAACGCGGCAATGATGCTGTCGACCCCGGGCGCGACGGTGGCGGCGTCCACTTCCTCGATCGCCTACGCCGCGCTGGTGTTGGCGCTCAATCTGGGCGTGGTGGCACGCCCGGATTATCCTTTCCGTCCCGCGCCGGTCGACCTGCAGTTTTCCATCCGCTTCGCGATCACCAACGCCACGTTTTATGTCATTGCATTTCTCGCGACCGTGCTGGTGCGCCGGTTGCATGAAACCGAGGTGTTGCTGCACCAGCGCGAGGCGGAACGGGACCAACTCGCATCCCGGCAGGAGGCGCTGGCGCGCCACATCGGCAGTGCCTTGATCACCGTCGATACGCAGGGGCGCGTCACCTCCCTTAACGAGATCGCGGAGCGGTTGGCTGGCGTGCGCGCGGCGGACGCGCTCGGCAAGGACATCGGCGCGATCTTTGCGCCGCTCCGGCAAACCGATGCGGGCCGATTGCGGTTCTTGCAGTCGTCAAGCGGCGTGCAGCCGACCGAATTCCGGCATGGGGGCGGTGCGGACCGCGAGGTCACCATCCGCTGCTCGACAGCGGTGCTCCATGACACGTACCGCAATAGTATCGGAGCGCTTTACGTCCTGCAGGACGTGACCACCCTGCGTCAGTTGGGGCGGCGTTTCGAAACGGACGGCGCGCTCCCGGAGGCCGAGGAGATCGTCGCCGCGGCCGACGACGACGAGCATTCCGCCGGCGGACTGATCGGCGCCAGCCCGGCGATATCCCGCGTCCGCGCCTTCGTGGACCGGGCCGCGCGCAGCGACGCGACGTTGCTGGTGACGGGCGAGAGCGGCACCGGGAAGGAGCTCGTCGCCCGTGCGGTGCATGCGCGCAGCGTGCGGCGCGAGCGCCCGTTCGTGGCAGTCAATTGTGGGGCAATTCCCGAGAACCTGATCGAGAGCGAACTGTTTGGGCATGTGCGCGGGGCGTTCACGGGTGCCGTGAGCGACCGGGCTGGGCTGTTCCGCATGGCCGATGGCGGAACCATTTTCCTCGACGAGATCGGCGACTTGCCGCTTGCGCTGCAAGTGAAAATGCTGCGCGTGCTCCAGGAGCGTACGTTCACGCCGGTGGGATCCGACAAGCATGTGAGCGTCGATGTGCGGGTGATTGCCGCCACCAACAGAGAGTTGGCCAAGGACGTCGTTACGCACCGCTTCCGTGAGGATCTGTTTTACCGTCTGAATGTGCTGAGCCTGGAATTGCCGCCGTTGCGCGAGCGGCGGCAGGACATCCCCTTGCTGGTGCGCCGCTTCTTGCGCCAGTCCTGTGAGTTCCACCACAAGCGTGTCGAACGGCTTTCGGTGGGCGCGTCCCGACACCTCCAGGGGTACCCCTTCCCCGGCAATATCAGGGAGTTGGAGAACATCATTGAGCACGCGGTCGCACTATGCGACGGGGGATCCGTTCAGGAGCAAGATCTCCCCGAATACGTGTTGCGACCTGCCGCTCGGGGAGAAAACCAGAGCGCCGAGACTCCGGCGGCCGGCGCGGTTCCGCGTCCGGTCGCGGCGCTCGCGAACATAGCCAACCTGGACGACGACCTGGCCGCGTACGAACGCGCCATCCTGGTGCGCGCGCTCACGGAGGCCCGTGGAGTCAAGAAGCGTGCGGCCGAACTTCTGGGTATCAATTACCGGTCGTTCCGCCATCGCTTGCAGAAATACGGCCTCGGGGGACTGACGCCCGGTGACGCAACCGAGGGGCCGGCCGGCGACCAGGCGGCATCTGCGACCCACGGTGTGTCGTAGCGTCAGCCCGGGGCTCACCGCGTTTAGGGCGTTGCCCTCTTCAATAGCCCGGGTGGAGGCGGCGACCATCCGCCAGGTCGGGGCCACGCCCCGGGCGTTTGAGGGGCGAGGGCGTTGCGCCGGGTGTGGCTGACGCCACCTCGGCGCCAGGGCGTTGCCCTGGGCTGACGCCCGGCCGGGCTCGCACCACGCGAGGTGATGTGCTGCCGGCCAGCAGCCCCAACGGCGCGACTCTTCAATAGCCCGGGGCAACGCCCCGGGTGGTGGCGGCGACCATTCACCGCCCCAGGCGCCGCACATGCGCCGGCGGACGGTGGGCCGGGGTTGATCCCGGCCGGCAGGCGTTTGACCGCGCCCGGCGGGTCGTGCCGTGAACACGCGCCGCCTCGGCGCCCAGGGCGTTGCCCTGGGCTGACGTCCGGCCGCCCTTACAGGGCTCGCACCACGCGTAGTCATGCGCTGCCGGCCAGCGCCAGCGGGGGACTCTTCGCCCGGGCCACGCCCGGGTGAAGGCGGCGACCATTCACCGCCCCGGGCGACGCACATGCGCCGGCGGACGGCGGCGGGGGGTTGATCCCGGCCGGCAGGCGTTTGACCGCGCCCGGCGGATCGTGCCGTGAACACGCGCCGCCTCGGCGCCAGGGCGTCTGACGCCCGGCCGCCCTTACAGGGCTCGCACCACGCGAGGTGTGCCGGCCAGCAGCCCCAACGGGGCGACTCTTCAATAGCCCGGGGCAACGCCCCGGGTGGAGGCGGCGACCATCCGCCAGGTCGGGGCCACGCCCCGGGCAACGCACATGCCCCGGCCGGCGGCGGGCCTGAGGGGCGATCCCGACACCCCCCCCCAGGCGTCTGACCGCGCCGGGTGTGTCTTGCCCTGAACACGCGCCACCTCGGCGCCAGGGCGTTGCCCTGGGCTGACGCCCGGCCGCCCTTACAGGGCTCGCACCACGCCAGGTGATGTGCTGCCGGCCAGCAGCCCCAGCGGGGCGACGATTCATTAGCCCGGGGCCACGCCCCGGGTGGTGGCGGCGACCATTCACCGCCCCGGGCGACGCCACGGCCCCGGGTATCGCCACGCCACCGGGGTGACGCCACAGCCTCATTCCGTTCCACCGTCAAAAAAGTCGCTGACAAGAAATGTCACCATCACAAAAATGGCCCTTTCCCGCCGGTCTGGGCCAAGGCCGTGGCGCGGTTTGCATCGAAGCGAGGACGTATCGGTGTTGGCACGAAGGCTGCTGTCGCAAACCGTGTCTGGAGGTGATGCATGAAGCAAGCGCACGGCCCGCCGATGAAGAGATAGAAGCGATCGCTTGGAGAAGCGTGGCTCTCCAAGGGGGGAGACGGGGATAACATCTAAGAAGACGATGAATGAGAGAAACACAGGAGGACAAGATGAAGGAAATTGGGAATAAGGGTTTTACGTTGATCGAACTTCTGGTCGTCGTGGCCATCATCGGCATTTTGGCGGCCATCGCCATCCCGCAATTCGCCGCGTATCGGCAGCGCGGGTTCGATGCGCAGGCGCAATCCGATCTGCGCAACGCCGCCACCGCTGAAGAGGCGTACTTCGCAACGAACTCCGTGTATGTGGCGTGCGCCGATAAGGCTGCCTGCTTGAGCGCGCTGCCTGGCTTGAAATTGTCAACGTCCACCTCAACCATATCAATGACCCTGGCGGGCACCGACGGGTTCACCGGCGCTGCGGCGTCATCCAAAGGTACCTCCAAGACTTTCTCGTGGATCAGTGCCTCTGGGGGCATGCAGCCGTAGGCACTGGGCTTGTCCGTCGGCGGGGGGTAAGGTGCGAATCGGACGCCTTCCCCCTGCCTGGTCCGCTGACGGGGACGTGAGGAACCGGCGTGAGAGGCGAACCAATGAGACCTGGGCAAAACATTCGCGGCTTCACATTGATAGAGCTCTTAGTCGTGGTGGCGATCATTGGGATTCTCGCCGCGGTCGCGATCCCGGAGTTCGCACGATACCGGCAGAGTGGGTACGATGCCCAAGCCGCGTCTGACTTACATAATGCGGGGACTGCCGAGGAAGCGTATTTCAGCTCGGCGCAGGAGTACCTGGATTGTAACAGTCGCAGCGAATGTGCCTCGTTGCTTCCGTGGTTGAAATTATCGCCCTACACCGACATCAAAATGTCAAAGGGTGATGCGACGTACACGGGCACCGCGAAGTCGACCCGCGGATCTGGAAAGACCTGTAGTTGGGACAGTACGCGCGGTGGCTTCCAGGGATGCTCGTAGCCGCCGTTTGCGCCGGCTAGAGGTGTGGCGCGCCTAACCGCCTTTCGATAGAGCTGCTCTCTTTCTCTGAGATCGGTGCAGACCGACAATCGCATCATGCGCTCCCGGCGCGCGACAGAAGACGAAACCCGCGTTTGGCTGTATTTGCTGATTACCTTGATGGCGGTATCTCCGTATCTCAACAGCCTACGGGCAGATTTCACCTTCGACGACTTGCCGCTGATCAAGAACAACCCGTCCGTCACCGGCGAGCATGCGTCGGCTTACCGCGTCATCACCGAGCAACAGTATCCTTTCGGTACGGGCGTATATCGCCCTGTCGTCATGCTGACGTATTTGGCTAATGCACGAGTCAACAGTTCGCCCACCGGCTACCACGCGGTCAATGTGCTCCTGCACAGCCTAGTGACGCTGGCCGTGTTCGAGGTTGCAAAGGTCTTATTGGGATCCTGTCGTGGCGGTGCGGTGGCAGCCATGCTATTCGCGGCGCACCCGATCCATACCGAAGCCGTGACCAGTATCGTTGGCCGCGCCGAGTTGCTGGGGGCATTATGCGTGCTCGCATCGATCGCCGCAGCGATTCTTGCGGCCAAGAACAGCAGTGCGCAGGGATTGAGTTGGCGCGCCACTTCTCTGGCCATCTTGGCAATTGGACTTTTCTGCAAAGAGAGTGTCTTCGCCGCGATCCCGTTGTGTGCGGCTGTCCACGTGTGGGCAAAGCGCCCACGTGGCGTGGCGCCGATTGCAGCGACGCTGCTCCCCTACAGCGTGCTAGCCGCGGCGTATCTGGTATTCCGGCTCATGTATCTTCACTCCTTGACGTTAGTGCCGCCCGACCTGCTCGATAATCCGCTTGCGCATGTTCCGTTGCTCCCGCGTCTACAAACCGCGGTGGTGATCTTGTGGGAGTATCTTTGTCTGCTGGTAGTTCCGTTGACATTATCGGCTGATTATTCTTTCCCCGAGATCCCCGTCGTGGCTACCATGCTTGATCCTCGGTTTCTGGTAGCCGCAGGCGGATTCATGGCGCTGGCAGCGGTGCTGGCCATTGCTGTCAAGCGTGCGCCAGTGCTGATCTGGGCCGCGGCATTTTTCTTCATCCCCCTGGGGATCACGGCAAACCTCTTCTTCCCGATCGGTACGATCAAGGCGGAACGACTACTGTACCTTGCTTCGTTCGGATGGTGCTTGGCGTGCGGTTGGGTCATCCTGCATGTGCCTGGTCGGCGACCGGTACGCCAAGTGCTGCTGCTTGTGCTGCTCGTGCTGTACAGCGGTCGAGTGTGGGCGCGCAATTGCGATTGGCAGAGCGAGTTGACGCTGTTTCGGGCGACTGTTGTGACGTCCCCCAGGAGTGCCAAGGCTCACCATAACCTCGGCGTTGCCTACGAGCGGGACGGGCAGCTTGGTGCCGCTATGATGGAATACCGCCAGGCGCTGGCCCTGTATCCTCCATACGCCGATGCTGCCCTCGCCATCGGAAACGTCTACCAAGAGAAACGTCTCTATAACGGTGCCCTTTATTGGTATGCGAAGGCGCAAGAGATCGCCCCACGTTTTGTGTCCGCCCATCTCAATGTTGGTATTATCCGGAATGCCATTGGCGATTTCCGCGCGGCGGAGGCTGCCTTCCGGGCGGGATTACAGAGCGAGCCTGATCATCCGCGCTTGCTCGCAGGGCTTGTTCTGTCCCTGATTGCCCAAGGACGGCGGACGGAGGCAGCGACGGTGATCGAGCGCGTGAAACCGCTAGCCGCAGACGATCCCGAATCTCAAGAACTCCTTGCCATCGCCCATGAGCAAATGAACCAGAACGAGCATGCGAGTCGAAGCGAATTGGTTCCTGCGTGCCAGCAGTCGGAGGCGCCGGAGAATCGCACCGCAAGTTCAGTCTGAGGTCGAGAGACCATTCGATCCCCATGTGGTCGACGCACGGGGTGGACTGCCTCCCGCTTTGAGTTTGTCAACAAGATCGCATAGACGATTGCCGTTCGTCTCAACTGCAACGGCGGCTGCTGTGCGTGTGTCCGATCACATCGACTATCGTTGGTATTGCGCCGGCGCAGTCATCGTCGCCGCCGGCCTCGCCGCGCTGTATCCTGTCGTCGGCAACGGCTTCCTGGTGGTGGCGTTCGACGACGATGGGTTCATCCTCGATAATCCGTCCCTGGGCGCTCTTACCTGGCACAATATATGGGCATGTTTATCCCGGTTCTACCTCTTCGATTACCTGCCGCTACCGCTGCTGTCATATCTCCTGGAGTCTGTGTTGTGGGGCATGAACCCGGTCGGATACCACGCCGTCAATTTGCTGCTGCACCTCGCGAATGCGGTCTTGGTATACGCGATCGCCGCCCGGGCCTTGCGGTCGCAACGGGCGGCACTCCTTGCCGGGCTGGTTTTCGCGCTCCACCCGGTACAGATGGAGGTTGTCTCGGTGGTGGCGCAGCGTAAGACCTTGCTGGCGACGGCGTTGCTGCTGGGTGCCCTCGTGGCCTATCAGGGCTATCTCGCGGGAAGGAGGCGAGCCTATCCGGTCGCCTTGCTGTGTTACCTCGGTGCGTGCGCCTCGAAATCCAGCGTGGTGCCGTTCCCGTTTCTCTTGCTGCTGTATGACCACACCTTCGCGCGTTCACGCGCGATGCTCCGCGACAAACTCCCGTTCCTGCTGCTGGCGATCGCAACCGCCGCGATAAGCATTTTTTCCAAGGCGGGATCGGAGGTGGTAAAAGGTCCCCACGGGGGCAATTACCTTGCGACGGCGGTGGCCATGAGTCGTGTGTTTTGGGAATACCTCGACGCGCTGTTGCTGCCCGTCAATCTGTCCCCGAGCTACTACTATTCCCCTCGAGAGGTCTTCAGCCCGCTGAACTGCCTCGCTGTCGCCACCCTCGCCATCGCGCTCGTCGCGCTGTATTGCTGGCGGCGCCGAATCCCCTTGACGGTCTTTTTTGTCGCGTGGTTCATGCTGAGCCTGCTACCGGTGGCCAACATCATTCCGATTGCGGTCTTACGAGCGGATAGGTACCTGTACCTACCGATGGTTGCCTTTGCGATATGGGCGGGCGCAGGCTTGGCGCAGGCGCAAGCCGGAGCGTGGGTGGCGGGTAGCCGTGCGCAAGGCCTGGTTGCAACGCTTCCCTACCTTTTCGTCACACTCCTTGGGGTGCTCAGCTGGCAATACGCGCACGTGTGGCGCAGCGATGTGAGCGTGTGGACGCGGGTGGTGGAACGCCATCCGTGGAATTCCCGAGCGCACTATCTGTTGGCGGTCGCCTACACGCACGACCGGGCGTGGGCGCCCGCGCGACTGCACGCAACCCGCTCGTTACAGATCGATCCTGCGTTTGACCGCCCGCGCGCTCTGTTGGCCGACATCGCTCGCGAGCATGCCGATCAGGGCCGCGCACTTGCCGGACCTCAGCCGCATTATACAGCCGCTCCTGCGTTCCCTCCGCCGGGGACGGGAGGCTCCTCGGAAAACCGATGCTTTCCCTAGCGATCTTCGTGGTCGGCGCCGCCATCGGCAGTTTTCTGAACGTCTGCATCTGGCGCATCCCGGGGGGTCAGTCGATCGTCTATCCGCCCTCGCATTGTCCAAGCTGCGACACGGCCATTTCGCCCCGCGATAATATTCCGCTGCTCAGCTACGCGCTACTGCGCGGGCGCTGCCGTTCCTGCAACGACCCGATTTCCTCACGTTACCCGCTGGTCGAGGGTTTGACGGGCATCGCGCTGGTGCTGCTGTTCTATCGCTTCGGCCTGTCTCCGCAGTTGGCGGTTTATGGCATCTTCGTGGCCGCGCTGATCGTCATCAGCTTCATCGACCTGGACCACCAGATCATTCCGGATGTCATCAGCCTGCCGGGCATCGTGCTGGGTCTGATCTTTGCCGCCGTCGGGTACGGTCCGCCGCTACTCGACAGCGCCATCGGCGTGCTCGTCGGTGGCGGCATCTTGTACGCAGTGGCCGCGGGCTACCACGCGCTCACCGGACGCGAAGGCATGGGCGGCGGCGACATCAAGCTGCTGGCGATGATCGGTGCCTTTCTCGGGTGGCAGGCGGTGTTTGTGACCTTGATCCTCGGTTCGTTTACGGGCTCGATTATCGGCATTGCGCTGATCCTGTTGCAAGGCAAAGACAGCCGCGTGCCGATCCCCTTCGGCCCCTTCCTCGCCTGTGGCGCGCTCTGCGCCCTTGCCTTCGGCGACGCGCTGATCCGCTGGTATCTGCGGCTGGCGCTGCCGGCGTAAGGCATCCGACGGCTTGGGGGCTTGAGGGCGCGGGGGCTTGGGGCGGCCCAGCCCAACGTCCCGTCGGCCGTGGCGCACTGCAGGGTCGTCCGTCGGTGGGGTTCCCTCCTTGGTGCGGGACTGTCGATAGACGAAGAACCCACCCTTCGAGCTCAGGGTGAGCGGACTTTCCTATTGCAATTGGAACCCAAACCGCTCGTGCTGAGCTTGTCGAAGCACGATTCCCGAGGAGATCGACGGTCCCGTGAGGAAAGGGTGGCCAGCGAATGTCCGATCGCGGGCGCCGATGTTAGTGTTGGATGAGCGGTTTGAGCAATATTGACAATGGTAATTATAAAGTAGTTGACAACAGGTATACAATGCGGTAATAGCAATAGCGATCGTCAACGCGTCTGAAGGGGGGCGCGTCGGTTCATGGGCAGTCAACGCGGTTTTACATTGCTGGAGATGATCGTCGTGCTGGCGCTGGTCGCGATTCTCGCGGGCATCGCCGTGCTCAACCATCGGGCGGTGCGAGCGCGGCTGAACCTCGGCATGGCGGCGCGGCAGGTGATGATGGACCTCAGACAAACACGCATGCGCGCGGTCGCGCAGCACGCCAATTACCGCATCGTGTTTGCGGCCGGTGGCGAAAGCTATCGGCGGCAGCGCAAGGGCACCGGCGGCTATCAGGATGATGGGGGACCGACGTCGCTTCCGCGGGGCATTCTGATCGCCGCGTGTACGGCACCTGGGGATGCGATCAGCTTTGTGCCCCGCGGCAATGCCGGCAGCTTCGGCACCGTCACCGTGCGGAACGAGCACGGTGACGCACGGTCGGTGACGGTGAATATCGCCGGCCAGGTGCGGGTGCAGTGATGCGGAGGCCTTCCGGCGGGTTCACCTTGGTCGAGCTGCTGGTGGCACTGCTAGTGCTGTCGGTGGCTGCCCTCGGACTGGCCAGTACTCTGGCGAGCACGGGGCGAGCGCTCAGCCTGAGTCGCAAGTGGATGCAGGCGACGCAATTGGCGGCGGAAGGGATGGAGCAGCTACGTGCTGGGCAGGCCCTTGGTTCCAGCGGCGTTTTGGGTGGCTTCGAACGCTCTGTGGTGACCGCCCCCTGGGATGGGCACCCGGCTTTGCAGCGATTGGAGGTGACGGTGTCATGGAACGACGGCGAGGCGCAGACGTTCCGACTGGTGACCTTGGTGCGGCGCTAAGGGCCGGACCGTGGCGCGTATCGACGCGCTCAGGAATCGTGCGTCGACAGGCTGCCAACGAATCGATTCGGCAACTGCCGCGGGGAAGCCTGGTCCCTTGGGGAACCGGCCTCCGCGACACACATGTCAGCCGCGTCCCTAAACCGATCAACGCTTTCAGACCCCAAAGGGGTCAAATTCACCAGCCCAGGGCAACGCCCTGGGTCTTTGGCAGCGGATATGAAGCCCTGAAACGGCGCGACTCGATGCACGCGGGGGCTGGGCGGTTGGCCCGAACCGGGGCGTGCCGGTCGTTCCGCACGGGGGCGTACCGCGCCTTCAGGGCTAGGGTTGTCGTCCGTCGCCGCAACCCAGGGCGATGCCCTGGGCTAATGAATCGCGCCCCTGCGGGGCTTTGCCCAGGGCGGATGCGTGCGTGTCTCGTTCATGCGTCGCCGTGTTTACGCAACGCGGTACGCAATCGATCAGGACCACGGCGCCCCGAAGGGGTCAAATTCACCAGCCCAGGGCGGTGCCGTGGGTTGGTGGCAGGGGACATGACGCCCTGAAGGAGCGCAACCCAAGCCCATGCCACAGTCCCCGGCAAAGATCCTCGTGCACGTCATCTTCAGCACGAAGAACTCGACCCAGACGGGGGCGTACCGCCCCTTCAGGGCTATGGTTCTCTTCATTCGCCGCGGCCCAGGGCGTTGCCCTGGGCTAATGAATCGCGCCCCTGCGGGGCTTTGCCCAGGGCGGATGCGTGCGTGTCTCGTTCATGTGTCGCCGTGTTTACGCAACGCGGTACGCAATCGACCAGGACCGCCGTACCCCAACGGGGTGAGACCCATTAGCCCAGGGCAACGCCCTGGGTTCGTGACGGCGGACATGACGCCCTGAAGGGGCGCAACCCAAGCCCATGCCACAGTCCCTGGCGAAGATCCTCGTGCACGTCATCTTCAGCACCAAGAACCGTGAGCCCATGATCGCGGCCGATATCCGGACATCACTGCATGCTTACATCACCGGCATCCTGCAGAACCTGCGTTGCCCGTCCTTACGGACGGGTGGAACCGCCGACCATGTCCATACGCTGCTGTCGATGGCGCGCACGCGCGCCGTTGCCGAGGTGGTCGAGCAGGTCAAGACGGGTTCTTCCAAGTGGATGAAACACCAGGGGATCCGGGAGTTCCGTTGGCAGAGCGGTTACGGAGCGTTCTCCATTGGTGAGTCGCAGGTGCGAGCAGTGATCCGCTACATCGGCAACCAGGACGCGCATCATCGGCAGCGTGACTTCCAAAGCGAATTTCGACGGTTGCTGGACCGGTACGGCGTTGCCTACGACGAGCGGTACGTATGGGACTGATGGCTGTCGCCCTTTCAGGGCTTACCCATCCGATGGCACGTTGCCCAGGGCGTTGCCCTGGGCTTTCGAATCATTGCCCCTTCGGGGCGTTGCAACGGGATGGCATGCTGCAACCGACTGGGTTGGGCAGCCCAACAGGCCATGACGTGAGGGTGGTTCGAATGTCAGCACGACCACGTGGGCTTTCAATTTCATACGACGCTGTCAACTCTGAGCGACCGGTCCGGCACGGACGTCATCTTGGAAGGCTTATCAATAATCCGCGCGCGTGCCATCGCCCGGGCCAGCGCCATGGTCTGATGCATGGCCATCCCGTTGATGCCGACCTTGTCCAGCCCGTCAGCTTGCTTGCTCGCAGCCCTGAACGGGCGGCACGCCGTCAGCCCAGGGCAACGCCCTGGGCGATCACGGCGGCGCGAGGCGATGAACAGGTTGCCATGCCGCGTATCAGCATCGATCGGCCATCCCGTGGGTCGACGGGCACGACTCTGCTCGAGCTGCTGACCAGCATGTTGTTCGTCTCCATCCTCATGGCCATGTCCTACAGCTTCGCCCGTAGCGCGTTGATGAACGCGCGTGTGCAGGAGACGACAAGCGAGACGCAGGAGGTCATCCTGATGGCGATGGACCTGCTGGCACGCGAGGTGCGGATGGCCGGCTACAGCGCCGCCGGACCCCCAATCTCCGCCGTGCGCGTGGCCGCGGCCGAGCAACTGGAGATAGCTACCGATCTCGACGGCGACGGTTCGAGTGACGGTCCAAACGAGTTGGTGAGCTACGGGTACAATGAGGTAAAGCGGCAGCTCGTACGGGCCACCGGGGGTGCGAGCACGCAGCCGTTATTGCGCAACGTGCCTCCGGGAGGTCTGCGTTTTTCCTTCCTTGACGCGGACGGACTCGAGATCGCCATCCCGGCCGGCGGCCTGCCGCAGGCGGCGCGGCAGCAGATCCACCGCATCGATGTGGCGCTGCGGACCGAAATACCGGCGGAGCAGGCAGGCGGTGCGCCATTCGTGTCCAGCATGACCGGCAGTGTGTGCTTGCGGAACCAGTGAGGCCGACATGGGCGAGCGCGGTACGGCATTGCTCACGACCCTCGGAATCATGCTGCTCTTGCTGCCGTTGGGTGCCTATGTGGTCATGCAATGTCGCAGCGACCTGCTCGTTCAACGCAACTTTCGCGACGAAATCGAGGCGTTCCATATTGCCGAGGCGGGACTCGATCATGCCGTGGCCGAGATCAAACCGGGCGGGACGTTGAGCGGGTTGCTCGTCGGACCCGACGGGCTCGCCGGCACCGCTGACGATGGGCTTTTCCCGTTCAGTGAAGGCACGCCGCTCGATTTTCCGGTCTCGCCGTTTCACTACGACGTACGTGTGACTTCACTGGGTGCGAATGCCATGTCGTTGGTCAGTCAAGGGAGCGGGCAAAACGGCGCAACCAAAGTCCTCGCCGCGACCGTGGCGCGGTCGCCTCTCGTGTGGACCCCGGCGGCGCTCTACGGCCGGGGGGATGTCGCAAACCTGGATCTGGGCGATGGGCGATTCTTGCTGTCGGGGTTTGACCACAGAATCGACGACGGGCCGGCCAACCCCACCGGCTCGGCACAAGCGATTCCCGCACTTGGCAGTTCGGAGCCGGAGGCCGCGGAGTTGTTGCGGCGATCGCTCGGGGAAGCGCTGGCGACGCGCGTGGTGGGGAGCGGTGGGCCTCCAAGCGTCGCGACCACGGCGGCTGTCGATGTGACGGGGTTGGTGGCCGAACTCACTGGCCGCGCCGACGGCTTGCGCTTGCCGGCAATCGCGGCGGTCGACGCGGTACAGCTCGGCACCTCGGACGCACCCTGGCTGGTGGTTGTCGATGGCGACGTAACCGTTGCGGGGCGCGTCAGTGGCGCCGGTGTGCTGGTGGTTGCGGGTCGATTGCAGGTGACAGGGCAGCTCGAATACGCCGGCTTGGTCGTGGCACTGGGTGACGTGGCCTTCGGCCCGGCGAGCGATGTCACGATCGCCGGCGCCTTCTGGCATGGCGCAACCGGCGGCAACGTCATGCGCCTGCAGGGCGCGGGGGCCATCGTATACAGTAGCCAGGCGTTGGCGCAGGTGGATGCGGCCTTCCCAGCGTTGCTTCCACATGCTGCGGTTGTAACAGGCTGGCTTGAACAATTGTGAAGTTCGTCGGAAACGTAGAGCGTACGGCGGATGCATGCGACGGTATGCCAACATTGCGGGTTTGGATGTCTCAACGTACGCCGAAGGCGTTCTGCACCATAGCCCAGGCCTGCCGCTTTAGCGGCTGCCCTGGGTGCCTTCGGCGCCGGCGTAACACCGGAACCCCCCTGTAACGATGCCCCAGTCCCTCTCCAACGTGCTGGTCCACGTCGTGTTCTCGACCAACGAACGTCGTGCGTTCCTGGCCGACCCCACTCTGCGTTTGGCGATGCAGCGCTACCTGGCCGCCGCCTCAGCTGAACTCGGCTGCCCGGTGGTTACGGTCGGTGGGGTCGAAGGCCACGTGCACCTCCTGGCGCGTCAGGCGCGTACCATCACGCTGGCGGGCTGGGGCAGGGAACTCAAACGCAGCTCATCACTGTGGCTGAAGGAACGATCCGGCCGTGTTGAGGGTTTCCAATGGCAGGCGGGATACGCAGCGTTCTCCGTCAGTCAATCGCTGAGCGCCGCCGTGCAGCGATACATCGCACGGCAAGAGGCTCACCATTGCCGCGCAGGTTTTCAGGACGAGTTGCGCACCATGCTAAACCGTCATCAGATCGAATACGATGAGCGGTATCTTGGGGACTGACAAGCACGCCCCAAGGCGATGCGATGCGGTCGCCGGCGCCCAGGGGAGCCGCTGCGCGGCACGCCTGGGCTATGCGGTACAACGCCTTCAGCGTAGAACCTGCCTGCCGGTAGGATGCCGCCAATGTGATCGCCCCGTGCTCCGATCGACAGATCGGTCTTTGCAATTCGATGGGCCAACGATATAAGATCGCCGAACACCGCACCGGTCCGTGGCGCGCGCATGAAGAAGATCCTGGTCGTCGAGGACGATTATGACAACCGCCGCATCGTCGCCAAATTGCTGGCGATCGACGGCTATCGGGTGGTCGAGGCGACCGACGGTTTGGAGGCCCTGTCCCAAGTGCAGGCCGAACGACCGGATTTGATCCTCATGGACTTGGCCCTGCCGAATTTGGACGGCTGGGAAGCCACGCGGCGGTTAAAAAAGGACCCGCGGACACATCGCATTCCCGTTGTCGCCCTGACGGCGGTGGCCATGCGTGGGGACGAGGAGCGCGCCCGTGCGGCTGGCTGTGACGACTACCTTTCGAAGCCGGCGCGGCCCGCGGCCATCCGGGCGATGGTCAAGAAGTACATCGGCGGGGCGGCGTGCTGATCGGTTCTCTCGCCGGAGCACGGAGTAGCCCCCGATGAAGCGCACCATCCTCGTCGTCGACGACAACCTCGACAGCGTCGCGATCATGCGCAGTATCCTCGAATCGCGGGGCTTCGAGGTGGCGACGGCCACGAGCGGCGCCGACGCTCTGGAGCGCCTTCGAACGAGCCCGGCGGACCTCGTTCTGCTCGACATCATGATGCCGGTGATGAGCGGAATTGAAGTGTTGCAGCGCATCAAACAGGATCCCGCTCTCGGCGCCCTCCCGGTCATTCTGGTGACGGCGATGACCCAAGACGAGGATCTCCTCAGCGGCTACCAGTACGGCGCCGACTACTACATCACCAAGCCGTTCACCGCCAAACAGCTGGTGTACGGCATCGGACTGATTCTGGGACAAGGGGAGCCGGTTGGTTGAGCGTGGCCGCCTCATCGCCTTCGAAGGCATCGAGGGCGCAGGCAAATCGACACATATCGGTGCCGTGGCGGCCGCACTGCGCGCGCGTGGCGTGCCGGTGATGGAGACGCACGAACCGGGCGGAACGGTGCTGGGCGTCGAACTGCGTCGTCTGCTGATGCATCGGCCGCAGACGCCCCCCACTCCGCTCGCCGAATTGCTCCTGTATCTTGCCGATCGCGCCCAGCATGTGGCGCAGCTGATTACCCCGGCCATGGCCCGGGGGGAGATCGTGTTGACGGATCGATTCTCCGCGTCGACCATCGCCTATCAGGGGTACGGACGCGGCCTGGACCTCGGTGTGGTGACCCGCCTCGATGCCGTCGCCCGCCAGGGCGTTTCCCCAGCGCTCACCGTACTGCTGGATTGTCCCGTCGAGATCGGCTTGCGCCGGGCGCGCGGCGATGACCGCTTCCATCGCGAGGAGCGGCAGTTCCACGAGCGCGTGCGAGCCGGGTTCCTTTCGCTCGCACGCGAGGACTGGGATCGCTACTGTGTTATCGACGCCGCGGCCCCGCCCGAGCGTGTGCAGCGGCAGATTCTCGCGGCAGTATCGCAATGTCTTCACCTGAGCTGATTCGCTTCGCCGCCGTGCGCGGACACGAGCGGGTGCGCGACTTCTTGCGCGCCGCCGTGGCCCAGGACCGGCTGCCGCACGCGTTGCTGTTCGTTGGACCGGACGGCGTCGGTAAGCGCTGCCTCGCGCTGGCCCTCGTGGCTTGGCTGCAGTGCGAACAGGGCGGTGAGGACGCCTGCGGGACATGCGCGTCGTGTCGGCGCCTCGCGGCCGGCAGTCACTCGGATGTTCAACTGGTGACCGTCGCGGCCGGCAAGAAAGAAATTGGCATCGATCGGATCCGTGAGGTGAAGCGCTTCATGCAACTCCGGTCCGTTGGCGGTAAGTTCAAGGTCGCGATCGTCGACGATGCCCATGTCCTGACTACCGCGGCACAAAACGCGCTGCTGAAAGTATTGGAGGAGCCCCCGTCGCGTGCCTTTCTCATACTCATTTCGAGTCGCCCGGATGCTCTCTTGACGACGGTGCGCTCACGCTGCCAGCGCATCCAGTTCGGCCCCTTAGCCATGGAGGTTGTGCGGGAGCTACTGACCACGAGCGCGGATGTCGATGCGGCGAGGGCCGAGGAGTTGGCGACACTCTCGGAAGGTAGCATTGGCCGCGCGCAAACGCTGCTCGCGTGCTTGCCGGCGCACGGCCGCGAGTTCTGGCGACAACGGCTTGCCGGCGCACGTGACGCTCGGTATGTTCGCCTCGCACGAACGGCGCAGGAGTTGAACGCGCCGGAAAGTCAGGTGCTGGTGAAACTCGAGTTGCTCTTATCCGAACTGCGCGATGCGGCGGTCCAGTGCGTGCGCGGCGACCGTGACGAGTGGGAAGGTTCCGGCGAGTTGGCGGCAATTCTCAAACGCGCCGACGCCGTCGACGCGGCATGCCATCGCATTCAGCGGGGTAATCCCAACCGCCAGCTACTGCTCGAAGCGCTGTTGTTGCGGCTGGCCGAATCGTGATGCCGCGGACGGGACGTACGCGCGCCACCAGCCGCCTGACCCGCCGCAGCCGGCACCGACCCTGGGAGTGACTTGCCGTGGACCGTTTTTGCGTGACCACACCGATCTACTACATCAATGCGGAACCGCACCTCGGTCATACCTATACGACCGTGATTGCCGACACCCTCGCCCGCTTCCACCGGGCGCGCGGCGACCGCACCTTCTTCTCCACAGGAACCGATGAGCACGGCGACAAGATTGCCGCGGCGGCCGCCGCGGCCGGGGAAGCGCCGCGCGCGTACGCCGATCGCGTCAGCCGCCTGTTCCGCGACACCTGGGACGCTTGCGGCTTCCACTACGATCACTTTGTCCGCACCACGGACGACTACCACGTCCGCACGGTGCGGGAATTCCTCAGCCGGGTTCACGCCCAGGGCGATATCTACTTCAGCCGTTACGGCGGGCTGTACTGTACCGGGTGCGAGCGCTTCTACACGGAGAAGGAACTGGTCGACGGCAAGTGCCCCGATCACCTGACGCCGCCCACCTTTATCGAGGAAGAGAACTACTTCTTCCGCATGACCAAGTATCAGGAACGGTGGATTGCCCATCTCGAAGCGTATCCGGAGACCATCGCCCCCGAACACTATCGCAACGAGGTGCTGTCGATCCTGCGCGGCGGGGCGCTGCCCGACCTGTGCATCTCGCGCCCCAAGCAGCGCTTGCAGTGGGGTATCGAGCTGCCCTTCGACCGCAACTATGTCGCCTATGTGTGGTGGGACGCGCTCATCAACTACGTCAGTGCGCTGCGCGCGCACGGCGAGGAGACCTTCGAGTCCCTGTGGCCGGCGACCCATCATGTGATGGCGAAGGATATCCTCAAGCAACATGGGATCTTCTGGCCCACCATGCTGCTGGCGATGGGTCTGCCGGTGTTCAAACGCCTGCTCGTGCACGGCTACTGGGTGCGCGGCGAGAGCAAAATGTCGAAGAGTCTGGGAAACGTGATTCGCCCGCTGGAGATGAAAGCCCGCTACGGGATGGACGCCTTGCGGTACTTCCTCCTGCGCGAGATGGCGTTCGGCCAGGATGCGATCTTCAGCGAGGATGCGTTCGTCACCCGCGTGAATGCCGACTTAGCGAACAACCTCGGGAATCTCGTGAGCCGGACCTTGTCCATGCAGCAGCGCTATTTCGAGGGTGTGGTGCAGCCGTTGGGTGCGCCGACGGCCGACGACGAGGCGCTGCAGGCGGCGTTTACCGGAGCGTTGGGGGAGGTGCCTCGGCTGACAGACGAACTGGCGTTCCACCGCGCCCTCGAGGCGTTGTGGCGCGCCATCGATCAGGCGAACAAGTACATTGTGGTGACCGCGCCGTTCACCCTGGCCAAGGATCCCGCGCAGCGACCGCGCGTCGGCTCGATTCTGCATCACTTGGTCGAGGGGCTGCGGGCGACGGCGGTGTTGCTGGCCTGGGCGCTGCCGGAGACCAGCGCCCGGATTTTCGAGCTGTTGGGGATCGCGCCGATCGCGCACCTGCCGTCCTCGCTGTCGTGGGGGCGGAACTTTCCGCCCGGACACCGAACGCAGCCGTCGGTCGTGTTGTTTCCGCGGATCGAAACAGAAACCAAGGCGTGACGGTAGATGGGGGCACCGCCTGTGCCTGTCGCGCTCCCCGCTGGCGCGACGGCGATCGATTCGCATTGCCACCTGGACGATGAGCGCTTCGAGTCCGATCGTGACGCCGTGATCTCCCGTGCGGTTGCGGCCGGCGTCACCCGCATGGTGACCATCGGTGCCAGCGGCGGCATACAGGCCAATCGCGATGCGGTGGCCCTGGCGGAGCGCTTTGAGGGAGTGTTCGCCACGGTGGGAATCCATCCGCACGAGGCGAGTGCGGTGTCGCCAGCGCTGATCGATGAAATCGCCCGGCTGGCCCGTATGCCCAAGGTGGCGGCGCTTGGCGAGACCGGCCTCGATTATTACTACGACAACTCGCCGCGCGCGGTGCAGCAAGAGGTCTTCCGGCAATTTGTTCAACTCGCACGGGTGTTGGCCCTCCCGCTCGTGGTGCATTTGCGCGACGCGTACGCGGATGCGTTGACGATCCTGCGTGAAGAGGGTGCCGCGGAAGTCGGCGGCGTGATCCACTGCTTCAGTGGCGACCGCGGCGCGGCCCGGCGTTTCCTCGATCTGGAATTCGATCTGTCGTTCAGCGGCATCGTAACGTTCAAGAATGCCGGCGAACTGCGTGCCGTGGCGCGGATGGTCCCCGCCGACCGCTTCCTGATCGAGACCGACGCGCCCTACCTGGCGCCGATTCCGTATCGCGGCAAGCGCAACGAACCCGCCTACGTCATCCACACCGCCGCAGCCATCGCCGAGGTGCGTGAGCAGCCACTGGAGACCATCGCTGCGTTGGCCCGCGGCAACACTGAGCGCCGCTTCCGACTGCCGCTGGGCTGAGGAAACCTGGGGCTGGGTGCGGGACTGCGCCGGCTTGTGGCAGTCCGGCGTCACGCAACACCGCCGCGGTTGAAGCGCGGGGCCGCGGCGGGCGGGTCGGTAGCGGAGGTGAGGGGGAATTCCGGCTCAGCCGCGCGCGATCCATCGTGCCCGTGTCGCGGTGTCCGCGTGCCCGGCCCCGTCCGAAATTCCTTTGCGGAGCACGTCCGCTACGGATATGATTTGATCGTGTTCGAGGAAACCGAGTGCCCGAGATTAGCCGCTTCTTCGGTATCGTGATCCGCATGTTCTTTGACGATCACCCACCACCTCACCTCCACGCGCAGTATGGAGAGCGCTCGCACTCATCGCCCTGCAGCCGATTGCGGTCATCGCGAGCGACTTACCCGCCAGAGCGCTTTCGATGGTACTCGAGTGGACAGCGCTGCATCAATCGGAGTTGCTTGATAACTGGGAGCGAGTGTCCAGTGCCCGTCCTCCCGTGAAAGTGGCACCCCTGGCATAATGAGAGGAGCCTCACGATGGCCGTGCGAGTGAAATCGGTCCGGCATGTTCGGGACTACGTGCTCGAGTTGCAGTTCAGCGACGGTTCGCAAGGCCAGTTTGATTTTCGCAGCCGCGTCGTTGGGCGAGGGGGGGTGTTCACGCCGCTTGAGAACGTCGACGTGTTCCGTCAGGTCAGCGTGGATGCCGATGCGGGGACGATCGCGTGGCCGAACGGGGTCGACTTCTGCCCCGATGTCCTCCATCACGAGGTCACCGGCACACCGTTGCCACAACTCCCGGAACGCCACCGTGCCGCCTGAGTGCACCGGTCTCAGGGACGGCCTGGGGAAGCGCGCAAGAGAATCGCCAACGCCGGAAAGCGCCGCAGCAACGCCCGCACGTGTATTTGTGCGAGTCGCTCGTGAAGAAGCATTCGTGCAAATGAGACGATAGGGCTCTAATCTTCAACCTTCCGATCGGACGTGCATGACCTCGCGCACGTCGATCTCACGCGCTTGCCGAAGGGCACCGCGGTTGGAAACTCACGCGCCCTCCCACTCCCTCCTTGAGACGCCTGCAAGCCGAAGGATTATTGCAAGCAGGCCGATCCCGATGTCTCGCCGGTGTGGACTGGGAATCGTGAGAACGCAGTGCCGCGAACCATAAACTCGTGCCTGCCGCCCGGAACACGGTCCGGCAAATCCAAAGCGTCGCAGTGAGGCGACAAGCTGTCGGCGGCTGACCCGTCCCCAGACAGGCATCAACTCGCCAGTCTGACCGCAACCGTTACCCCGCCTATTCGTGGTACTGGAAGGCGGCGTGCGATACGCACGAGGACCCACTCCTCGACAACTTCCGCTAACTGACCGCGGCACTTTTCAAGGGTTGCTCCAGTCGCGATGATCCCCTGCAAGCCGGGAACTGTGGCGCAGTAGAGTCCATCCACCTGCCGGTAGTTGGCCCGCCGCAAGGCCTGCTCGACGTATCGTGTGATCATTGTGCGTCTCACGTGGGAGTGTTTCCAAAACCGACGGTGAATGCAAGCTCAATTCGATGGAGCCCTTGACGGTCGCCGCCGGAGGCAAAGTGCCGATGCCCGGTCGGGCAGTCCGTTGGGTGCCGGAAGGCTTGTCACGCGGGAGCGGCGATACCGCTTCGCAGCCATCGTGCTCCGCTAGCGTTTGGTCGACAGCGGAGGTGGTAATAACCTCGAACTCCAGGATCCCGAGCTCGGCGACGCGTTGGCGTTGCCGCGCGGAGGGCAGGTCGAGGCGCTTGATGTTGCGAACGATCTGGGAGAACAAGGGCTGCGGGAATTCCTGGTTGATGCGCGATGCGATGGTCGCGGCCGCGCCGACGTTGGCATCCGCGAGGCTCAAGGGTATGAGACGAATCGGGACGTGTGGATAAGGTGCGAAGTCGAGCGGAAAAGCGTCCAGCGGGGTAGGAGGGTGGAATTCCCCGTCGGTGCCGGCGGAGTGAGAGGAGAGCTGACGGGGAGCGCACTGGACCGGAAAGGAAACAAGGTATGGGAAGGCTGACGGGTAAAGTCGCGGTCGTCACCGGTGCGACCCTGGTTGACGAGGGCGTTGGTATAGGCGGTGCAACGGCGCTGCTGATGGCGCGCGAAGGCGCGCGGGTGGTGGTTGCCGACATCCTGCGGGAGCCGGTCGAACGCCTGGCGGCGCATATCGGAAGTGCAGGCGGCGATGCCGTTGCTTGCGTTGTCGATCTGCGCCGCGAGACTCAAGTTGCGGCAATGGTCGAGACCGCGATCCGCCGCTTTGGAAGGCTCGACATCCTGCATAACAACGCGGCCGCCATCCCGCGTGCCGACGCCGACATCGTGACGATGGATGCGGCCGTCTGGGACACGGTGATGGAAGTCAACGTCCGCGGCACCATGCTCGCCTGCAAGTATGCCATCCCGCACATGATCAACGGCGGCGGCGGTGCCATCGTGAACACCTCCTCCGGTTCGAGCCTGGCGGGCGACCTGGTGCGCGCGGCCTATGGCGTTTCCAAGGCGGCGATCAATACGTTGACGCAGTACATCGCGACGCAGTACGGTAAGCAGGGGATCCGCTGCAACGCGGTCTGTCCGGGCGGCACGCGGACGCCGACGTTCAAGGCCAGCATGACGGCGGAACTCGAGCGGATGCTGCTGCGGCACACGCTGACTCCGCGCATCTGCCGGCCGGAAGACCTGGCGAATGTGGTCGTGTTTCTCGCTTCAGATGATGCCGCCATGATCACCGGCGACGTGATCGCGGTGGACGGCGGCTTGCTTGCGCACCTGCCGTTCTTTGCGGATTTCCAGGAACTCGGCGCGTCCACGGCCGGAAACATGTAACCGGGCGCGACGGGGTCGATGCTGCCGGCCCAGTAAACTGCTTCGAACAACTCCCCGTACGATCAGGGGTGTGGCTGCGCAAGAACGGAAGGGAGGCGATCCCGCGGCGACCTATCGACGCCAGCAACCGGTCATCTCAGGACTCGCGACGAAAGATTCGCACGCCGTTGTTTCGAAAGACCTCTATGAACTCCTTGTTTGTGGCTAAGAAATAGAGAAAATGATCCGATACCGCAAGATTGCGAGACACATAGACAAAGTCTTGTTTACTCATTTGCGCGAGTTGTTGTAAACACTCAGTGGATAAGCGAAGGCAATTTTGTAACGCGTCGTATCTTTCGAGGCAATGGTGAAACTTGTGTGCTGGAAGCCACTCCGATCCCTGACAGGTTGCATCGCTTCGGCGCCGCGCAAGGGCGGGGAACCATTCGGTGATCGGATCGTTCCACCAGCCGCGACTGCCTGTGACGATATGAAACCGCACATCTGGTGGGGTGTTGCTCATTGCCCATTGAGCCGCTTCTCGGTCGAAGGCACTTAACGATTGTAGTGGGTTGTTCGTGGATCTCGGTATCATGCGCCCTGTCTCGACGAGTTCGAATACAAGAAGGGCAGCAGCAAGCGCTCTGACCAGTCTCTTATTGATGGGGAACGTCAGCGGCGCGCACCACGCAATCACACCTGAAAACGCGAGGCCACCGAGGATCGCGAGAACGACACTCAGGTAGATAGGAGTTCCCCGCACGCATCCGATCAGAACCGCCAAACACCAGCCGGCAAGCCAGACATGTTTTCGAAGACATAGCACGAGTCCGACGAGCCCCGCGATATATGGAATCAATTGCCCGTCCCAGATCGGCATTTGGAGCTTCAGGAAGAGGATCACATTTGTGAGAATTGATACATCGTTGCTCGATGCCGCTGATGCGAACGCACTCAGGCCGTGCCGGAGACTGACGACGAGAACCCAGGGGCAGAGCACGACAAATGCTACGAGTCCGAGAACCACAAGCGACTTCATCGCCGTTCGCGGATTATCGGCGCTGGTGAGGAGAAGGTAGGCAACCGAGATGCCGCCGAACAGCGCCGCTTCTGGATGGCTAAGGGCGGTTAGCCCTAGGAACGCCCCCGTGTAAGTCGCGTGACGCATCATGTTCGGTTTCTTGCGACAAATCCGTAGCGCAAATCCAATGGCAAGAAGGGCGAACAGAAGGCCGAGACCCCGGGGAAGGCCACCGCCTTTAATTGCCTGAACCCAAACCCACGGAGCGATTGCGAAGCAATACAGGGCGCCGATCGTTGCGCGTCGCTCGATGAGTGCCAGGTGTGCCACCCAGGCGAAACCAACCAGGGTACCCACGGCGAACAGGGGCGGTGCGAGGGTGAGAATCTTGAGAATGTCAATACCGAACCAGACATGAACGAACGCAGCAAAGTAGGTTGAGAGCGGCGGATACACAAAGGGAATGGAAAGGTGATTGTATGAGGTGATCATTGGCAGTCGAAAGTGATTCGCAACGAGCTCCTGGATTAGGACGAAGTGAAGGCCTCCGTCGTTGATCGGAAAGGAGGCCGCCAGCGCATCCTTCATCCGCAGCCAGGCACCCGCCGCGATAATCAGTGTTACGAGTGCGAAGAACGCCAATCGTTCTTTCGTTGCGGGCTTCGATACTCCTTGCGGTGGGAAATCGAACATTTCTGGCCCCCGTCCCCTTGAGCGTTGTCTGCGTACGCACTCACCGAAGGCGCCTGCGGCTTCCTCTCGCATCCGGCGACGCCTTTCCACAATCCCTCGGCTGAAGTCAACTGTCCTACCGGATCACGGAGGGCCGCCGCCAGTGCTACTGAGCGTGAGCACAAAAGCTGACGGTGTCGCTTGGGATTCTGATCACGTTTGATGAGGGGCGGTAGTTATCCCCCCTCGGGAAGCTTGAAAAAGCCGCCCGAGAGGGGCTCCCTCCGAGTTTGCGACAACTTGGAGAAGGAGAAGACCCTTGTACGCCGAACTGCTGGGAGACGCGACACTCTACGAGATACTTTTGCGCATCGACGAGGACCTTGCCGCGCAGGCACGAGCGGCGGGCTGTGCATGTGGCGGGCGCTTGCACAGCGCGGTCTATCCGCGCAAGCCACGCGGGGCGCCGATGGCGCTCGGCGAGGAGTACGACTGGCGGCAGAGTTTCTGCTGCGAGGTGGACGGATGCCGGCGACGCACGACACCGCCGTCGGTGCGGTTTCTGGGGCGCAAGGTATACCTGGGCGCGGTGGTGGTGCTGGTGAGCGCGCTGCGACAGGGGCCGAGCCCGACCCGCGTGCGGGTGCTGCACGAGCTGTTCGGTGTGGGCGAGCGCACGCTGCGCCGCTGGCGGCAGTGGTGGCAGACGATCTTTGTGGAGAGCTCGTTTTGGCGAGCGGCTCGGGGGCGCTTGGTGCCGTCGATCGCGGCACAAGAGATGCCGCGCGCATTGGCCGAGCGCTTCGGCGTGCAGGCCGGCGACGGACTTGTGCGCCTGCTGCGGTTTCTCTCGCCGAGCACGACCGCCTCCTGCGTGCTGGCGGGCGGAGGTTTTTGACGGCAGAGCGGCTCCCGTAGAAGATGCCTGCTGCCCAAGCGGGCGCTGGCGACGTACGGTTGCTCCAACGAACTCGAAGGGAGCAACGCGATGAACGAGAACGTATCAGGCCATCAGCGCTGGGCGCATCTGCGCTTTGCGGTGGTGGGGCCCTTGCTGGCCGCGCCGCCCAGCAAGGGCGAGCTCAAGGCGGCGATCGAGGAACTGAGCGAGAAGAGCTGGCGGCATTCGATCAGCCGGCAGCTCGTGCGCTTCGGCTTTTCCACCATCGAGCGGTGGTATTACCGGGCGCGGCGCGAGCAGCGCGACCCGGTGGGCGTGCTGCGGCGCAAGCTGCGGCGCGACCTCGGCCGCCACCGTGCGATCGGCGAAGCGCTCGCGGTCGTGCTGCTCGCGCAGTACCGCGAGCACCCGAACTGGAGCGCGCAACTGCACGCCGACAACCTGCGAGCCCGAGTGCTCGCTGACCCCAGTTTCGGCCAGCTGCCCTCCTATGCCAGCGTCCGACGCTATTTTCGCCGGCACGGACTGCGCAAACGCCGCGGCGGCGTGTCTGCTGCGGCCGGCGTGCGGCGCGCCGAGCAGCGCCTTGATGAGCGCGAGGTCCGCAGCTTCGAGGCCACGCACGTCAACGCGCTCTGGCATCTCGACTTCCACCACGGTCGACGCAAGGTGCTCACCGCCGACGGGCAGTGGGTGATCCCGCTGCTGCTCGGCGTGCTCGACGACCGCTCGCGGCTGTGCTGCCACGCTCAGTGGTAGCTGTTCGAGACCGCTGAGTGCCTGGTGCACGGGTTGTGTCAGGCCGTCCAGAAGCGCGGTCTGCCCCGTGCACTGCTCACCGACAACGGTGCGGCGATGCTGGCGGCGGAAACCCGCGAAGGACTCACACGCCTGGGCATCGTGCACCACACCACGCTGCCGCACTCACCCTACCAGAACGGCAAACAGGAGCACTTCTGGACGCAGATCGAAGGGCGGCTGATGGCGATGCTCGAAGCGGTGGCCGATCTAAGCCTCCCCCTGCTCAATCGCTCCACGCAGGCGTGGGTGGAGATGGAATACCACCGCCGCCGTCACGGTGAGAGCGGGCAGACACCGATCGAACGGTTTGTGGCCGGCCCCGATCTGACCCGCCCGGTCCCGGCGCCGGACGAACTCGTGGTGGCGTTCACTGCCAGCGTTGAGCGCACCCAGCGCCAGAGCGACGGCAGCGTGAGCGTGCAGGGCGTGCGCTACGAGGTGCCCAATCGCTACCGGCATCTCCACCGGCTGCAGATCCGCTGTGCCAGCTGGGATCGCAGCCACGTGTTGCTCGTCGATGCACGGAGGGCCGCCGCCAGTGCTACCTGCTTACCGGGTGTCAGTCGGCCCTCAGAACTGTGTATGGTTTGGGTGGCGGCGTCGCAGCCAATCGGTCTCGTCGCACCCAGAATGCCGCGCCGAATCGACGAACCCCGCCCAGGGCGACAACCGGAAATGACAGCTCGGTGTATTCCGACGCGAGCGTCGATTGAACGCTCTCGAATTCCTGAGCGGTGAGGACGCGGTTCCATGCCAACCACGTCACAAGATCCCGGTTGTCGGTATACGCCATTTCCGGGTCCTTGGCGATGACAGGCGGACGGCGTAATAGCACTACGCCAATTCCACGCATTCGCGCGCGAACCGCGTCGTTCAGAATCCAGCGACCGTAGTGCCAGGCGTTCTGAATGTCGCTGGCGTCGCGCACGAGCATTGGATGATATGGTGCAACAAGGACGACAGGCTCGCCCCCGGCGACCCGCGCGAGCCAGTCAATTACCGCAAGCTGCCGGACTTGTGCCTGACGGCTGAACGGAACCGGCAGCCACGGGATCGTCCTCAGGTAGAAGAGGAGAGCGACCGCGACGCAGATGAGGGCGCCGCTGCGCCGCCAAGGTGCCTCGTGAGAATTGATGTGTACGGCCGTGGTGGCAACGAGTGCCGCGGTGAGGAGTAGGGCGTAAATTGCGGAGAAATAGATTTTGTGTGGATTAGACAAATGGAAACCCACCGCAGCCATCCACGCAATCGCCATTACCGCGCGGCGATTTGTGGAGAGGCTGGGATGGCGTGCGGTGATCGCGAGCGACGCGATCCCGAACAGGAGCAACGCCAGATCGCCTCGCTCCATGCGCAGATTCCAGTCGACGACCGTTGGATCGGAGACGAACTGGAAGGCCCAACGCCACATGTCCAGCCAGAGATGATGTGCCGTGAGGTAGATCGCCGCGGGCGCCGCCCCTGCCGCCAAGCCGATGAGCCAAGCCAGGCATTGACGCCACAGTGCACGGTGCCGCCACATCGTGCGCGGAGTCGCCAACAGCATTGCCAACGGTTGCACAACGAGAAACGGGACGGCGCGCACGCTTATCGTACACGCCAGCGCCAGTGCCGCAGCCGCCAACACCGGTTTCACCAACCCACCGGGCGATTCCAGCGATGCCATGAGCATGGCGAGATGGGCCATCACCAGGACGACGGCCACATACTCGGCACGGAAGATCCACAGCTGCACGTATCCGGTGATGCCGCAGACGCAGGCGCCAAGGACCAGCGCCTGTAAGCTGTTTGCACGAATTGCACGGCCGGCGAGCCAGGTGATCGCGCCGGTCATGATCGCGACGCAGGCGCGTGCCGTGAGCAAGTATGTCGAGGGGGTGGTGAAGGCCGCGACAAACGGCGCCAACACAAGCCACATGCCCGGTGGATGAACCTCGAAAAACTCCCTGTAGGGGATGACGCCTTGCGCGACGAGCCAGATCGCATGCAGATGGTAGACGTCGTCGCCGTCCACTATGTCTTGCAGCCCGTAGCACAGGCTCACGCCCGCACAGAAGACCGCCACTAAGCCGAGACCGACGGCGTCCCAGGGATTTCGGCGGTCCATTTTCCTTCCAGCATCCCGTGACAATCGATTGGCTCTCGCCAGCGAGCGAACCGTTTCGGCGTTTTTTCAGCTTGGAAACTGGGTGTCAAGGACAATGCCAGCCAACTGCCTCGATGGGGTCAATCGGGGCCCGCAGCACTTCTCAGGGCCGCGGGTGCGCCGCCCCGACGCTTGCTCGTACCGACTCCCCTGCTACAGATCACATCGTGGCACTGCCCGACCAGCTCACGCCCGCCGAAGTGAAAGCGCTACTCGACCGCGGCCAGCGCCTGCTCCTGCTCGATGTGCGCGAGCCGGAAGAGGTTGTGTGCGCGCGCTTGGCGGGGTCCGTTCATATTCCCATGGGCGAGATCCCTGGGCGCTTGCATGAGCTCGACCCGGATGCGGATATCGTCGTCTATTGCCACCACGGGGTGCGTAGCGCCAACGTCGTCGCGTTCCTGCTGCATCGGGATTTTGTCAGCGTGGCGAACTTGGCCGGTGGGATCGACCGCTGGTCCGAGACGGTCGATCCGTCGTTGCCGCGGTATTGAACGAACGCTTGTTCGATACGACTTCGGTCGACAGTCGGCAGTCGCGGGTGAACGGCTAGCGTTCGACCAGAAAGGTCATCGTGCGATGGCAGCGAGCTTGAGTTGTTGCATGCGCCGGAGAAATGGCGCCACATCCGCGGCACGTAGTTGCACGTCGCGGACAAAGGCATGATCGGCCTCCGGATCGGCGCAGAACACTCGTTGGCCCGCGGTGACGATCCGCCGCGCGAACAGGGGCGGCGCGTCATTCAGGACGACCACGTCGACCTCGCGCCGGATCGCCGGCCGCAGCTCGACCGCCAATTGCAAGCCGGCCTCGAACCGCTCCCGGGCCGTCGGGTAGTGCGCGCGGCGCAGCAACACGCCAAGATCGACATCGCTCTCGCGGTGTGCCGATCCGAGGCTGTAGCTCCCGAACAGGTATACCGAAATCATCTCGGTCGACGCGGCCGCCGCTGCCACGGCATGCTCCAGCGCGCGAACGACCTCCACGATCTGCATCACGGCCGCCATGCGACCGTGAAACTATCACAGCATTCAGTGCCCTGTATACGGGTGAAACTCGCCGCGGCCAGTCATCGGGTCGGTGGCCGAAGGCGGCGCCTCCCGAGCGCGCCGGAGGGCGGATTCGGCCGCCTCGGCGTTTCCGGCGGCGGCGAACGCCCGGCCGAGGACGTCCCATGCTTCCGCATCTTGCGGATTGCGATCGGTGGCCTCACGCGCGAGCGCTATCGCTTCCGCGATCTGCTTTTGCTGCAGCCGAACGGACGCCAACCCGCTCAACGGTGCCGAGGCACGGTGCGCGCACAAGGCCGCCTCGAAGTCCCGGGCCGCGTCATCCAGACGGCCCAGACGAACGTACAGGCGCGCCCGCTGATACAGCGCCAGCGCGTCGTCGGGATCCAAGCGCAGCGCGGTCTCCAGATGCGCCAGCGCCTCCTCCACCGCACCCTGGTCGGCGAGGAGCTTTCCCAACAGTTGGTGCCCGCGCGCCGACGACGGGTGACGGTCAATGAGTTGCCGCACTTCCGTCGTGCTCTCGGCCACCGATCCCCGGTTGGCCAACAAGAGCGCGAGGTTGAAACGCGCGCTTTCGATCGCCGGCTCGATCTCAAGGGCGCGGCGCGTGGCTTGTTCGGCGCGCTCGCTGTCGCCTTTCTCGAGGTAGTACATCGCCAGACCGTTCCAGCCGAAGGCAAACTCCGGGTTCCGCCGCAGGACGTCCTGCCACATCGTTTCCGTATTGCGCCACACAGCGATCCGAGCCCGTGTGGTCGGTACAAGCACCAGGACACCCCAGAGGACCAGGATGACGCTCGGCAGCCAGCGGTGAATCGGCGCGAGCGTACAGACCGCGCCGACGACCAGCACGCTGGCGCCGATAACGGCAAGATGCATGTAACGGTCCGCTTGGAAGTCGGGTGCGGGAACGATGTTCAGTGTCGGCAACAAGGCCACCGCGACCAAACTCCCGACAGCGACGACACGGGCATCGCGGCGTGCCGCCCAGATGACGGCGCTGGCGACGGCGAGAACCACCGCCCAGCTGCCGAGCACCCTGGAATCGGTCCACGCGCCGGGCGACCAGAAATAATTCATACAGAGGTCGTAAGGCGCGAAGAACTGGCGCAATTGCGTCGCCAGCACTTGGCCCGCGATCGTCATGCGCTGGCCAAGGCTCATGTGCCCCACGGCCCGCGCCGCAATGACTTCGGCCTGCGCGCTGGCGCTGAGCCAACCGCGGCCTACCGCCAAGAGGAAGAAGCCGATCAACCAGGGGAGGGCCCGGGCCCGACTGACCCTGCCGAAACCACGCAGCGCTAATATGGCCACCCAGATGGGAAACACCACCGCCGTGCCCTTGCTTGCCAGCGCTGCTAGCAGCAGCGCGGTGGCCATCACGAGCCGTCCCGCGAGAAACGCGCGACAGAAGCCCAGACCGAAGAGGGCCACGAGGAGATTCTTGCGCGATGAGACCCAGGCGACGGTTTCGACCTGAAACGGATGGATGGCAAACACGGCGCTCGCGAACCACGCGACCTCCGCGCTGAAGCCGAGGTCGAGCAGCAGCAGGTACACCAGCACTATGCAGGCGAGGTGTAACGCGACGTTGACCGCGTGGTACGGCAGCGGATCGAGGCCAAAGAGCCGATACTCGATGGCGTGACTGAGGGTCACCATCGGTGTCCAGTCCGCCACCGTTCGCGTTTTCGGATCGAACATCCGCACGACGTTCGGCCGCCGCACTTCCGAATTGGCTTTGACGTACGCGTAGTCGTCGAGGCCGACAAACTCCCCAAACAGTGCCTGCACATATAACCCCGCCACGGCGGCAAGCACGATCAGCAGTATAACGGGGGGCCGAACACCCATATTCGTGTGCAACCCGCGCCGCCGTCACGCGGCCTCGGCGCGGGCCACGAGCCGCTGGCCAAGGGCGGCCAAGGCTTGTTCGAGCCGCCGCAGCCGGGTGTTATGACGCGGATCGAGCATGCGGCGCACCTCGGCTTCGCCGACACCCAAGCGACGCGCCAGCCCAGACTTGCTGATGCGGGCCGCGCGCAGAGCGAGATACAGGGCCGCTTTCGCCGCCATCTGCGCTGACAACGAGACCGCACGTTGGCCCTTCTTGAGCCGAGACGGTGGTGGGATCTCCAATCCCTGGACAATGCGGTGTGCAATCGCCTCCTCCAAGGCGTCCGCCGCTTCCACCAACGCCTCGGCAACCGTGCGGCCGTCGGTAGCACAGCTGCGCAGGTCTGGAAATGTGACCAGGTATCGGCCCGCTCTATCACGGCTGACTCTCGCCGGATATGTGAATGATCGCATCACCTGCCTCTTTCATTCGAGATCACGGTCGGTGAGCCCCAGGTCCTTCAGCATCGCCTTCAACAAGCCGGGGCCGATCTCCTTCTTGCGGTCCTTGACCGTCGTGAACGCCGCACCAAGGTAAAGCGTACCGTGGCTGCCTTTTCCGCGGCTCGCAATAAACTGCACCGACAGCCCGCGCTGGCGGCCGGCCCTCTGAACCTTGCGGATGGACTCGGCACCGCGCACGACCAACGCTGCTCGTACAATAATGTGCGAATCTCAACCAACCAGCAACATTGCCGGGGCCGCCGTGTTCCAGGGTTGTCCTTGATAGGTCAAAGAAGAGCGTAGATTGCCATTGCCGCTCACCGCGGGACATACCGGCCCAGCCCCCGCAGATCTCCCTCCTCGATGGCAGTGGCGCCGGCGGCGACCAGGCCGGCGTTTTCGCCGTACCACGACAGCACCGATTGGCCGCGGTCGAGGGCGGCGAGGCAGACGCGTTCGATCTCTCCGCCCGGGCGGGCGTGCACCGCGACAATGATGTCCGCCAGGGCGCCGATCAACTCGTCGCGCTGGCGACCGTTGCGCGCCACGGCGTGGTCCAGCAACCGGAACGGCGACAGCACCAGTGTGTGCTCGCTGTCCAGTGCCATGCGGCCGGGGCCGAACCCGAACGGGTCGCGATCCAGGTGTGCGCCGAAGGTGTCAAAGATGCCGCGGTCCAAGACGATCACCCGCGGTGCCGCCGCGGCTCGCCCGGCCACCGCAGCGATACGATAGGCGGTTTTCATTCCCCCGCTGACCAACGTGAACCCGAGCGCCGCGGCGGCGCGCACCGTCGCGAGACTTGCCGTCACCGCGTGCTCACCCAACGTGCGCGAATTGAGCACTGCCAATGTGGGCGAGCGCAACGGGACGGCGGATCCCAACCCGTACAGCACCGCCGGTGGCGGCCGGAGCCGTTGCCGTACCCGCTCCGGATATCCCGTGGCGTCAGGTAGCCAGGCCTCGCCCGCGGCCGCCGCCAGCAATTCGAGCAGCCAAAGGCAACGAGCTTCGTGCGCGGGCCGCTCGGCGCACAGCCGGACGACGGTGGCCGGGTGCAGTTGGTAGTCCTGGCGCAGCACCGCCTCCGGCAGGCGGAAGAACGTCGCGAAGCTGTGATGGCGCTGCCGGTTGAGGGTCAGGATCCGTGCCGCCGCCTTGTCCCCGACATGCGGCAACTCCGACAGCATGATGGCGTGCAGCGCGGTTTCCTTGTCCATGATACCTCCCCGTGTTAGGCAGCGGACATTCGGTAGCCGGAGGGAAGATGACGAGACCATACGACCACTCCGTCAAAGCGCGCGGGCTGACGTTCCACTTCACCGCATGGGGAGCGGCGGACCAGCCGCCGCTGCTGTGCTTGCACGGCGCCACGCAGACCGCTCATAGCTGGGACGAAGTCGCACCGGATTTGTCCGCGAGCTATCGCGTCCTTTGTCTGGATCAGCGCGGGCACGGCGACAGCGACTGGGCCGCGGACGGCGATTACACCCGGGAAACGCAGGCGGGCGACATCGATGCCATCACCGACGCCCTGGGGCTGCCGCCGTTCCTGCTGATCGGTCTGTCCATGGGCGGGATCAACGCGATCACCTTCACGGCGCGATACCCGCACAAGGTCACGGCCCTGGTGATTGTCGATGTCAGCCCTGAGATCCAGGAGCGCGGGGTGCAAAGCATACGCACCTTCGTTCAGGCGGCGGACGAACTGGAGAGTGTCGAGGCATTCGTCGAGCGTGCCCATCGGTTCAATCCGCGCCGTTCCCTGGAGAACATCCGCAGCCGCCTGGCGCACAACCTCAAACAGCTGCCCAACGGCAAGTGGACGTGGAAGTACGACAAGGCCTTGCGCTCTCTGGAGGGCGGCTTCCGGGGCAATCCGCTCGTCAACCTGTGGGATGACGTCCGAAAGATCCGCTGCCCGACGCTGATCATCAAAGGCGGTGAGAGCGACATCCTCTCCAGCGAGAGCGCCGAGAAGCTGCGGGCCACCATACCGAACAGCCGCCTCGCGGTTGTGGCGGGGGCCGGGCACTCGGTCATGGGGGACAATCCGGCCGGATTTGTGGAGGCGGTGCGAGGGTTTCTCGGGGGCTTGGGGGCTTGAGGGCGTGCGGGCTTGGAAGGTCGGGCTTGGGGGCATGTGGGCCTGGGGTTGTTTGGTCAACGGCCGCGTGCCCGGAGGAGAGCGGCTAGGGCCGCGGCGGTCCGGCTTTGGATTGTACGAAGGTCGTCGGCGACATCGCCGGGGAGATAATTGAGGCGCGCCGCCAGATCGATGAAGTAGCCAACCTCGCGGAGGGAGCCGAACGATAAGTCAAGAAAGCGGGAGTAATCTCGTTCGCCGTGTCGCGCGCACCCCTCGACAATGTTGGCTGCAACCGAAACGGCACTCCGTCGCATCTGGGCCGTGAGTCCAAACATCTCCTCACGCGGAAACCCCTGCGTCGCACGGTACACAAGAAGCGCTAAAGAATCCGCCAAGTGAAACACCTCTAATTTACGATGATCTCTCACGCGCCAGGACCTCACACCCCAAGCCCCCAAGCCAGCAGGCCCCCAAGCCCTCACCAGTACCCATCATCCACAAAGCTCACATACCGCCCCTTGCCGACGACGATGTGATCCAGGACGCGGACTCCCATCAGTTCGCCGACCTCGCGCAGGCGGCGGGTGATTTCGATGTCCTCGCGGCTCGGCGTCGGATCGCCGCTCGGATGGTTGTGCACGAAGATCACGGCGGCCGCCGACTCGCGCACCACCGGGGTGAACACGTCGCGCGGATGCACGATGCTCGCGGTTAGCGATCCCAACGACACGGAGACGTCCTTGATCTTGCGGTGCTTGTTGTCGAGCAGCACGGCGTAGAAATGTTCGCGCGTCTCCGTCGCCAGGCGTTCCCGGTAATGGGCGTAGACGTCGCCGCTGCCGCGCAGCGGTTCCCCCGGCTTGAACTCCTGTTCGCCGTAGCGCTTGGCGATTTCGAGCGCCGCCAGGATCTGCGCCGCCTTCACCGGCCCGACACCGCTGACCCGCCGCAATTCCCCGACACCGGCGGCGGCCAGGTGACGGAAGGTGCCGAATGCTTCGATCAGGGTGCGGCCATGGTCCACGGCGCTCGCCCCCCTCGTGCCGCTGCGCAGCAGGATCGCCAGCAGCTCGGCATCGGACAGCACGCCAGGGCCGTGGGCCAGGAGTTTCTCTCGCGGGCGGTCGCTCTCGGGCCATAGCTTGATGGAGCGCGAGCCAGCCATGACCTACGTATACTGTATATCGATATTGTAAGTCTAGTACTTCTCAGATAACGCGCAAGAGCAATCCTTTCAGGTATTCTCCTTCCGGATGCGCCAATCGCGTCGGATGGTCGGCGCCCGGTCCGAGGTGGTGGAGAACCTGGACGTTGCGTTGCGCGTCGACCGCGGCGCCGTGGGCAATTTTCCAGAACAAGTCGGCCGATACGTGCTGGGAGCAGCTGAAGGTCATCACCAGTCCGCCGGGTGCGGTGCGTCGCAACGCCCACAGGTGCAGGTCTTTGTAAGCGCGTGCGCCGCGGGCGAGTTCCTGGCGACGCTTGACGAGCGCGGGCGGATCGAGGATCAGCAGGTCGTACCGGCGATCGACGTCGCGGAGGTAGCGGAAGACGTCGGCCTCGACGAACTCGCCGATACCGGGATCGAGTGCGTTGGCTGCCCAGTTGCGTCGGGCGAGCGCGAGCGCCCGCGAGGAACTTTCCACCGACACCACATGGCGGCCGCCGCCGGCCGCGGCATGTACGGCGAAGGCGCCGGTATAGGCAAACGCGTTGAGGACCGAGCGGCCGCCGGCGAGCTGCCGCGCCAGCAGGCGGTTGTCGCGCTGGTCGAGAAAAAAGCCGGTCTTCTGCCCCATGCGTGGATCGACAAGAAACGACAGCCCGTGCTCGCGGATGGGCACGCATTCGGCCGCAACATGACCGGCAATCACCCCTTCGGCGGGCTCCAGCCCCTCTTCACGGCGCACGTTGCCGGTGCTGCGTTCGTAGATGCCCGCGGGGCTCAGTACGGCGTGTAGCGCCGTGAGCAGCAGCGGCTTCAACCTGGCCGCTCCGGCGGTCAGGCACTGCAACACCAAGATCGAGCCGTAGACGTCCGCGATGACGCCGGGCAGGCCATCGCCCTCGCCGTTGAGGAGGCGGTAGGCATCGGTTCCGGCCGGGACGACGGCACGACGCAGGCTGGATGCGGTCGCCACGCGCTGTTCGATAAAGGCGGCGTCGATGGGTTCATCGGATCGCGTCAGCAGCCGGACGGTGATGGGACAGCGCGGATTGACGTAGCCGCGTCCCAGGAATGCGCCGGACGCGTCGTGGACCGATACGATCCGTCCCGCCTCCCAGCGGTGGTCGATGTGGGCGATCGCGCCGGAGAAAATCCACGGGTGTCCGAGGAGGACGGGGCGTTCCTTGCGCGGTTTCAAACGAACGGTGGGCTCCGACACGGGGCACCTCCATATCACGTTGAGGGGCAGTTGACAGTCGACAGTCGGCAGTCAATAGCTGTCGGCAGCATGTCGTCCGCAACGCAGCCTGCGATACAACTGGACCGGGTTGGTGTGGTAAAGCAGGGGCGTTCGGTCTTGGCGGAGGTGACGCTCGCGTTCGACGCGGGCGGGACCTACTCGATTTTGGGCCCGTCGGGGGCCGGCAAGAGCACGTTGCTCCGCCTGCTCAACCGTCTGGAGGAGCCGACAACGGGGATGCTCTGGTTTCGCGGGACGGCGTACGGGCGGTGGCCGGCGATTACGCTACGGCGCCGCGTGGCGATGGTGTTTCAGGTGCCGATTCTTTTTCCTGGCAGCGTGCGCGACAACCTGTGCACGGCGATGCGGTTGCAGCGGCGCGAGGATGACGTCGATACGGAGGAACTCTCGCGCATCTTGGAGTCGGTCGAGCTGGACAGGGCCCTGCTGGCACGCGACGCGGCGGCGCTCTCGGTAGGCCAGAAACAACGGGTCTGCATCGCGCGCGCGTTAGTGACCGCGCCCGAGGTGCTGTTGCTCGATGAACCAACGGCGGCACTCGATCCGACGACGGCGTTCCGACTGCTCGAGTCGATCGTTGCGCTGAGCCGCCGGCAGCGGCTGACCCTGATCATGGTCAGTCACCAGCCGGAATTGGCACGTGCGATCGACGGCGAGGTGATTTTGTTGGTGGCCGGCCGCGCCGTGGAACGGAGTCGCGCGTCGCGGTTCTTCGTCGCGCCGGCGACGGAGCAGGGTCGCCGCTACCTCGATGGCAGGCTGGGCGGGATGCCCGCATGAGTACGCACCTGATCGATCCCACGTGGTTCCAACTGGCCTCCGCCCTCGCGTTGATATTGGTCGCGATCGGGCTGTCCGCCGCACGCGGCCTCGGTCTGGAGCGGGACTTGGCGGTGGCAGCCGCACGCACGTTCGTGCAGCTGCTGGCGATCGGCTATGTGCTCGGCTATGTGTTCTCGACGCACAGTCCGCTGCTGATCGTGGGCATCCTGCTCCTTATGTTGCTCATCGCCGCGTGGACGGTGGCGGCGCGCCAGCGCCGGCCGACACGGACGCTGCGGCTGCTGGTGTTGGGATCGTTGGGCACCGGGTGTGGGCTGACGCTCGTGCTGGGGACGCAGCTCATCTTGCGCATCACCCCCTGGTACAACCCCTATTACCTGATCCCGCTGATGGGCATGGTGATCGGCAATAGCCTGAACAGCGCCACGCTGGCGGTGGAGCGCCTCGACAGCGACCTGCGCAGCGGGCGCGACCAGGTCGAAGCGCTGTTGGCCTTGGGCGCCACCAGCCGCCAGGCGGCGGCCGCCGCGATGCGCAACGCCATGAAAGCGGCAATGCTACCGATCGTCAATTCGATGATGGTCGTTGGGCTGGTGTCGTTGCCTGGAATGATGACCGGACAGATCCTCGGCGGCAACGCACCGCTAATCGCGATCAAGTACCAGGTGCTGATCATGTACATGATCGCGTTCTCGACCGCGGTCACGGCCTTCGTGCTTACCACGCTGCGTGCCCGTTCCTACTTCACTGCCGCGCATCAGCTGCGCGAGGAGGCGGTGACGGGGTGATGTTCTGCGACGAGCGCTGGCGTCTACTCAGCGCGGCCCGAGCGATTTGAGAATTCTGAGCGACGGGGCGAAGAACGTTGCGCCGGAGACCGCCTGGGTGAAGTCCATCAAGCGGTCGTGCAGTCCGTCGCCCGCGCTGCCCATCATGCGGCTCAGCATACGTTCGGGGATGGCGAGATCTTTCGTATAGGCGATGAAGAACAGTCCCGCCTCGGTCACCGTGCCGTAGGGGAAACTGTGCCGCACGATTTCGAGTTCCTCGCCGTTCTCCTCGATGACCACGCGGCTGATGTGGGCGGTCGGCGGCTTCACCCTGGCGGACAGCTCCGTGCTGTCGCGCTTGCGGCGGCCGATGGCGCCTTCCTGCTCGCGCAACGAAATGGCGGCCCACTTTGTCAGATCGTGGACATAGCGTTGGGTGAACACATAGCTGCCGCCGGCGAATGCGGGATCTTCGGCGCCGATCAAAGCCGCCGCCGCACGCGCTTTCCCTTTCGGGTTCTCGGTGCCGTCGATGAACCCCGTGAGGTCGCGCGAATCCAGGTAGCGGAAGCCCGCCACGTCATCCATGACGGTGACGCTGTCCCCAAGGCCGACCGTAAGTCGGCGAGCGAATTCAAAGTTCAGGTCGGGACGTTTCGAGACGAGGTGAAAGAGGAGATCGCCGCCCGTGCTGGGTGCCGTCCGGCCATCGAGATCGATCGCCGAGAATTGGCGGAGGGTTCGCGGCCGCCGCCGCGGACTCACGCGATCCCAGAATTCCGGACCGATACCGACGGTCCAGACGAACCGAGCGCGACGATCGAGGGCGGCCACCTTGGCGGCGAGCGCCGGCGCGCCGGCGAGAAATGTCGCGACCCGACGCGCATCCTTCGCGGGCTCGAGCACACGCAGAATCACAAAGCGGGCGTGTTCGCTGGGTTCCGGAATGATCCCGGGCTGCTGTTGTGACATCGATCCAGTCCTCTCGATTACGGACGAGGCTGCAGCAATCGCACAGGGAGGTCAAGGGGAACAGGCGGAAGAAGAGGGTTTGAGGGCGTGTGCGCGTGGGGAAGCGCGGATCTGGCCAAGCCCCCACGCCCGCAAGCCCATCAGTACTTCATCCGATTGTCCCGACTCAGCCAATCGAACGCCTGCGGTTTGCGATCGGCGGTCGGGTCGACGACGACGTTGATCAACGCGGTGCGCCCGGACGCGAACGCGCGCTCCAGAGCGGGCCGGAATTGCGCTGTGGTCTCGACCAACTCGGCGTGCCCGCCGAACGCCTCCATGACGCGGTCGTAACGCACGACGTCGAAAGGATCGCCGGAGGCGATCGCGAAGATGCGTGCGCTGTTGATGAGGCCGGTGGTGCCGTTGTTGGCGACCAGGAAGACGATCGGCAGATTGTACCGCACGGCCGTCTCCACCTCCATGCCGTTGAATCCAAAGGCCCAATCCCCGTTGATGGACAGCACCTGCCGCCCCGGCCGTGCCACCTGCGCCCCGATGGCGTACGGCACCGCGACGCCCATGCAGCCGCTGGTGCCGGCATCCAGACGATGTCGCGGCAGGTACGCCGACGCCATGGCGCGCGATACGGCCATGGTGCGTTCCCCGTCGATCGTGAGTGTGGCGTCGCGATCGAGGACGTCGTCGATGTCGCGAAACATCCGGTACAGGTTGATCGGGGAGGCATCGGCGTTGGCCAGCGCGGCGACCGCGTGCCGGTTCCGCGTGCGCTCCGCGGCCAGCCCCTGCAGCCAGGGCGATTCCGCCGGCGTGATCGGTTTGGGTCCGGCGGCATCGACGAGTTGCCGCATGACCAATTGGGCGTCGCCGGCGAGGCCCACCGTCGGCGCGGTCCCGCACCCGATCCCGGGCGGATCGATGTCGATCTGGACGACCTTCACGTCGGGTGCGAACCGTGGCGCTTCGCCGAAATGGAAGATCCAGTTGAGCCGGGCGCCGAGGAGCAGGATCAGGTCGGCGTGGCGCAGAGCGTACGAGCGCGCCGCCGCAACGCACAGTGGATGATCATCGGGGATCACGCCCTTGCCCATGGGAGAGGGCACGAACGGGATCTGAAAGCGGTCGACAAACGCCCGCGCCTCGTTGGCGGCATCGGCCCATGCGGCCCCCTTCCCAATGAGCAGCAGCGGTCGCGCGGCGCGCTGGAGTTCGACCAAGGCGGCGTCTACCAGCGCGCTATCCGCCATGGGTTGCGGCGGGTCGAGGTGGGGGAGATAGCGGATCTCGTCGGCGTCGACGGCGGCGGAGATGACGTCGGCGGGCAGATCGAGATAGACGGGGCCCGGCCTGCCGCTCATGGCGGTGCGGATCGCGGACTGTACCAGGAACGGGATCGAACGCGGATCGGGGACGGACACGGCGAGCTTGCAGAACGGTGCCGCGGCCTCGACTTGGGGCGCTTCCTGGAAATCCCCGCGGCCGCGGCGGCGCAATTCGCTACTGCCGCCGATGAGTAGCGTCGGCCAGCAGTTGGTGCGCGCGGTCTCCAGCGCGGTTAGCGCGTTCGTCATCCCCGGCCCCGAGGCCACCAACGCCACGCCGATACGGCGGGTGATATACGACCAGGCCTGCGCCGCCAGTGCGGCGGCTTGCTCGTGGCGGAAGATGGAATAACGCTCGATGCCCTGCTGGTAACAGGACATCAAGATCGGCCCCATGGGGTCGCCAGGCAGATCGAAGAGCAGATCGACACCCTCTGCCTTGAGCGACGCGCATAAGATGTCAGCGCCGGTCACCTGCGACATGGTTCCTCCGTCTCGCCGCGGCTGCGTACCAGCCGCGGCGCAGCTACACGATCGCTTTCGCGCTCAGCTCGCGGATCTGTTCCCACGTGTATCCTGCCTGCGACAACACTTCCTCCGTGTGCTGGCCCAGTTCCGGGGTAATGGGCTTGACGGTGGCCGGCGTTTCGCTGAGCCGGATCGGGCACCCGACAATATCGATCGCGCCGCGGTTGGGGTCGTCGACGGTGACGATGTAGTCGTTCTCGCGTGCTTGGGCATCGTTGAGGATGTCATCGTACGTTTGTACCGGGGCGGCGAGGATGTCCAGGCGCACGAAGTCGGCGATCCACTCCGCGGTGGTTCGGGTGCGTAGGCGCGGCGCCACCAGATCGACCAAGGCGGGACTATTCTGGAAGCGCTTGATGCCGTCGTTGAAGCGTTCGTCGTCGATGAACTCCGGAATGCCCAGGAGCTCGCAGAACGTGCGCCAGCGCGCGTCATAGATGCCGCCCATGACCAGCCAGCCGTCGGCGGTGGCGTACGTGCCCCACAGCGCGGGGAGAAACGGGTGTCCGCCTCCGGCGCGGCCGGCACGGGTGCCGGTGAGCGATTGCAGGTCGATCTCCCAATTCTGTAGGCCGATCACCGAGCCGTAGAGGGAGACGTCGACGCGATTGCCGACGCCGTGTCGTTCGCGCGCGACCAGTGCCGCCATGATTCCCAGCGCCAAGTGGAGTGCGGCACTCTGGTCCGCGATGGCGGCGCCGACGGGCAGCGCCGGGCCATCGCGCATGCCGGTGACGTGCATGACGCCGCCAAGCGCTTGTCCGAGAATGTCGAATCCCGGCCGTGCGGCCATGGGGCCCTGCGTGCCGTACGCCGAGACCTGACCGAAGATGACGCGCGGATTGATCTCTCGGAGCGCCGCGTACGCAAATCCCAACGACTCCATCACCCCCGGGCGGAAGTTGTTGACGACGACATCGCAGCCGGCGGCCAGCGTCCGAATTACCTGCTTCCCCGCCTCGGTCGCGAGGTCTACCGTGATGCTGCGCTTGCCGCGGTTGTGGGCAAGGAAGTACGGGCACGGTCCCGCGGTGGGGTCATGCGCCCCCGGCGGGATGTTGCGGCCGAGATCGCCGAGGCCGGGCCGTTCGACCTTAATGACATCGGCGCCGAAGTCGGAGAGCAGTAGCGTGGCGTAGGGCCCCGCCTGCGCCCAACTGAAATCGAGGATGCGTATCCCTTCCAGTGGTCCTGCCATGTGGTGTTCCTCCGAGTGCCCCCAAACGCGGTGGCATGCATCATGAGTGCGCCGTTGGCGTTACCACGGTCGCAGCGGCGACGGCAAGCGCGTCGACACGGCGGCCCCACATGCGGGGGGCGCCGTGTCGGCGACGGCGAATACGACGGCGAATACGCTTGACAGCCATGGTGCGCCCGATTAGGAAGGGATATCCAACAACGGGGTAAAGGTACAATCGGGAGTCCATCGTTCCTGCCACACAAAGGAGTCTAGCCATTTCCACCAAAGTATTCGTCGGCAACCTCAATTTCCGTACTACGGAGCAACAACTCTCCGACGCGCTTTCGGGCGCCGGGGAAGTGAAGCATGTGCACATCGGGACCGATCGGGAAACTGGTCGCTCGCGCGGCTTTGCGTTCGTCGAGTTCACGACGGAAGCCGCGGCGGCCGAGGCGATCAAGCGCTTCGATGGCCAGGAGATCGACGGCCGCAAGCTGCGCGTCAATACCGCGGAGGATCGCCCGCGGCGCACCGACGGCCCGCGGTTTTCTCCGCCCGGCGGGGATCGGCAAGAGTACCGGAGCGCATTCGCGGCGGCGACGCCGGACACGTGGTCCGACTTCGGCGGCAATGCGTTCGGTGGCGGCGCCGGCGCCGGCGCGAAGCCCTTCAAGAACAAGGGCAGCCGCCGCGGCCTGCGCGCGCGGAAACGCAGTCTGAGTTTCTGACGGCAGCGTGCCCCGGCGCCGCCGCTGTGGCCACACCGCCCACCGTTCGGACGACCGATCCGTCCTGCCCCGCTCTTATGCGGGTCGGCGCTCCATTGGCACGTAGTCGCGGCGGCCGGCGCCGATGAAGATCTGACGCGGCCGCGCAATCCGCTGCTCCTTGTCGAGGAGCATTTCCTGCCACTGCGCAATCCACCCGGGAGTCCGGCCGATGGCGAATAGCACCGGGAACATGTCGACGGGGAAGCCCATCGCCTGGTAGATGATTCCGGAATAAAAATCGACGTTGGGGTAGAGTTTGTGGGCGATGAAGTAATCGTCGGCGAGGGCGATGCGCTCCAGCTCGACGGCAATGTCGATGAGCGGGCTCTTGCCGGTGACCTCGAACACCTCTTCCGCAATGCGCTTGATGATCTTGGCGCGCGGGTCGTAGTTCTTGTAGATACGGTGTCCGAATCCCTGGAGGCGGAATTCTCCCGCTTTGACACGCTTGACATATTCGGGAACGTTCTTGGCGCTACCGATTTCGGTGAGCATCCGCAGCACCGCCTCGTTCGCGCCTCCGTGGAGCGGACCGTACAGAGCCGCGGTGGCCGCCGCCACCGCCGAATAGGGATCGACTTGTGAACTGCCGACGCTGCGCATGGCATTGGCGCTGCAGTTCTGCTCGTGGTCCGCATGCAGGATGAAAAGCACGTCGAGGGCGTGCTCGAGCGCCGGATCCGGCTTGTACTTGAGCTCGGTCTTCTTGAACATCATGTTGAGGAAGTTCCCGGCGTAGCTCAGGTCGTTGTCGGGATAGGCATACGGCATGCCCACCGAATGGCGATACGCGAAGGCCGCGAGCGTCGGCACTTTGGCGATCAGGCGCGACATCTGCGTCTGCCGCGACTGCGCGTCGAAAATCTTCTTGGCGTCGGGGTAGAAGGTCGACAGCGCCCCGACGGAGCTCACCAGAATGCCCATGGGGTGCGCGTCGTAGTGGAAGCCGTCGACGAATTTCTTGATGTTCTCGTGGATAATGGTGTGCACGGTGATGTTGTGGACAAACGCCTCAAGCTGCGCGGCGGTCGGCAACTCACCGTGCACGATCAAGTAGGAGACCTCGAGGAACGAACTGCGTTCCGCCAGTTGCTCGATGGGATAGCCGCGGTACCGCAGGATGCCTTTGTCGCCATCGATGAAGCTGATGGCGCTGCGACACGATGCCGTATTGGTGAACGCGGGATCGTAGCTCATCAGACCGAAGTCGTCTGTCGACGCGACGATCTGGCGTAAGTCCATGGCGCGGATGGTCCCGTCGGTGATCGGGATCTCGTAGGTCTTCCCGGTGCGGTTGTCGATGATGGTGAGGCTGTCTTTGCCCATGCGACCCTCCTTCTGGGTGCCTACCCTGCCATGACGCCGGGGTCCCCGCAATTGGCGCAGGACAACGGTCGTCTTGGCCTGCGGCTTGTGCTGGCAATCGGTGCCGCTTGACTGCGTGCGTGCCTTTGTTATTGTGACACGGACTGGTCAGTTCTGTTATTCGGAGCGTCCATGCGTGGTAGGAAGAAGAGCGAAGCAACCCGGACGGCAATCGTGCAGTGCGCCGGCGAGGTCTTCTCGAAACGCGAGTTTCACGAGGTGTTGACCGACGACATCGCCCAGCGCCTCGGCATCGGCAAGGGAACGATCTATCGCTACTTCGACTCCAAGGAGGCGCTGTACCTGGCGGCGATCGGGGAGGGCTTGACCGGGCTGCATTTGGCGGTGACGGCGGTGCTGGAGCAGGATGCGCCCTGGGAGGCGACGATCGACGCCGTGGTGCGCACGATGATCAACTATTTCTGGCGCCAACGCGACTTCTTCGTGCTGATGCATCGCCTGGAATCGAAACTGGGCGCCGAGGAGCGCGCCGATTGGCGCAGGCACCGCAACGAGGCGATCAATCTGGTCTGTCGCGTGCTCGACCGCGCCGCGGCCAGCGGGGAAATTGCACCGATGAACACACGCCTGGCGGTCGAAGTTCTCTTCGGGATGATCCGCGCGGCATGCCTGTATCGGGCGGAGCAGGACCGGCCGGAGGACCTGAGCCAACTGGTAACGGCGCTGTTCCTACGGGGTGTGATCGGCAGCCGTGGCGCGCCGGCCGGCCGCAGCCGCCCCTTGAAGATGGTGAAGGGAGGAACCCACGGTTCATGAGATTGCAAGTCCTGTGTCTGCCTCTAGTCGTCGCTGCCGCCTTCTGGGCGGGGTGTACGCGGTCGCTGGAGGGCGACGCGGATGCGGCCGAGGCAAAGGCCGTCGCGGTCCCGGTGACCGTGGCGCCGGTAGTGGCGCGGCCCAGTGTCCGTGCCGTCAACTTCGTCGGAACGCTGTACGGCAACCAGGATGTCACCCTCTCCAGCCAAGTGGACGGCCAGATCACGGTACTCAAGGCGGATCTGGGGGATGCGGTGACTGAGGGACAGGTCTTGGCGCAAATCGACGACGACCAACTGCGCGCGCGGCTGCAGGAGACGGAAGCGATGTTGGCCAAAGCGCAGGCGGACGAAGCGCGCGGGCGGCAACTGGTCGGCGAAAAGGTCATTTCGCCGCAGGAGTACGAAAGCATGAAAACCCAGGCGGCGGTGGCACGCGCGCAGACCGAGACGCTGCGGGTGACCATTCGCCACGCCCGCGTCGAGTCGCCGATCACAGGCGCCGTCGCGAAACGGTTCGTGTCGGCCGGGGAATATGTGCACCCCGGCAGCCAGCTATTCACCCTGGTGGCCGAGGATCCACTGAAGTTGCGCGGTGACGTCCCTGAACGGTTCGCACACGAGTTGCAGATCGGCCAGCCGGTCGAGGTCCGTGTCGATGCCTTTCCCGACCGTCCGTTCACGGGACGCCTCGCGCGGATCAGCCCGGCATCCAATCCGGAAAATCGTTCGGTGGCCATCGAGGCGTTGGTTGACAATGCCGACCGCGCCCTCAAGCCGGGCTTTTTCGCCAATGCGGGCATCATCACGCGCACCGACGATCGTGCCCTCATGGTGCCCCAGGAAGCGGTGATCACGTTTGCCGGCGTGACCAAACTGTTCGTCGTCAAAGACGGGGTGGCGCACGAGCGCAAGGTGCGTGTCGGCACGCGCGGCAGCGCGGGAATGGTGGAAGTCACGGAAGGCCTCGAGCCCGATGAATCGGTGGCCACCTCGGGTTTGACGAAACTCGAGAACGGGATCGCCGTTTCCGTGAAGGAATCGGCCGGCGGAACGCACGGCCGGGCGTCGTGAGCGCCGCGGTTCAGCGCCGAGCGTGAGTCTGTGGGGCAATCCGGTGGCGGTGCGCGTGACCCGTACGGGCGCTTCGTGCTAGCAGGCTCGGGTGTGAGAGGAAGGAGGGCGTGATGGAGGTGCGGGCCAGCGTCATCGTAGTGTGTGTGGCCTTCTGCCTGGCAGCGCCGGTCCTGGCACAGGATGGGATGCCGAAGGCGGCGGTCCCGGCGCCGGCGGCCGACTTGCTGAACCAGGCGCCCAACATGGGCCAGACGTTCGTGCGCCAACTGAGCGGTCAGGTGCCGGAGGACGTGATCGCGGCGCAGCGCTCGACCGAACACTACGGCCGGCTGGTGGATACGGAAGCGCCGCAAGCGTTGTCGCTGGCGGATTGTATCGATCTGGCGCTGCAGAACAACACCGAGCTGAAGATTCAGCGGCTTGGCCCGGTCGCCGCCGCGAACCAGGTGCGCACGACGCGCGCCATCTTCGATCCGATGCTGTTCGCCAGCGCCACGCGCGATCGGACGGACACGATCAATCCCATTCAAACCAACGCGGAGGTGTTCGGCCCCACCTCGACCATTATCTTCCGGCAGAATCTGACGACCGACGTCGGCCTGCGCAAGATGCTGCTGTCGGGTGGGCAGTTGTCGCTGACGTGGCAGAATTCGCGGCTGAAGACCGATCCGTCGATCGCGGCCGAACTGGTACCTCAGTATGTTACCTCACTCGCCCTCTCGCTCAATCAGCCGTTGTTGCGCGACTTCGGGTGGCGGTATTCGATGTTGTTTGTGCAAGTGGCGCAGAACTTGGAGCAAGCCGCCTACTTTCAGTACCAGGCAGCCATCGCCACCGTGATCGCCACGGTCGAACGCGCGTACTGGCTCTTCGTGCTGGCGATCGAGAACGTCAGGGTGCAAGAGGACGGTCTTGCGCTGTCCAAGGAGCTGTTGCGCCAGAACGAAAGCAAGTTCAAAGTGGGCACGCTCCCGCAAACCGCCTTGCTGGAAGCCCAGAGCGAGGTGGCGCGCCGCGAGGCCAATCTGATCCGCGCGCGTAACAATCGCAACAACGCGCGCGATAATCTCCGCGCCATCATCAACTATCCCAAACCGGAAGCGGGACCGTTGGCGGTGGTCGAACCGCGCGACAAACCTGTCGTGGTGCCCTATCAAATTGACCTGGAGCGCAGCTTGCAGGCCGCCCTGGAACACCGTCCGGAGTTGATTGCGGCGCGCCTGGACATCAATGGCAAGGGGCTACAGCGCAAAGCCGCGGAGAACCAACTGCTGCCGCGCCTGAACCTGGTCGGCTCCGTCGGTACGAACGGCTTGAGCGGGAGCGCGGCCGGCCCCGCCATCCAATTCCCGTTCGGTCCCAATCAGGTGGTGGAAATCGTCCCCAACCCATTTGCCGTGGGCGGGTACGGCCACGCCCTCGAGATGTTGCACGACGGTCGATTCTACAGTTACAGCGCCGGCGCTGTCGTCGAGATCCCTTTGACCAACGCCAAAGCCAAGGCGGATTACGCGGCCGCCAATATTGGCTTCGAGCAATCGCGCCTCGCGTTGCAGAAGCTGGAAGAGGGCGTGACGCTCGAAATCAAACAGGCGGTGAGCAATCTCGAAACCGACCTGCGCAGCATCGACGCCACACGGCTGGCCCGCGAACTGGCGGAAGAAAACCTGCGCAATCAGCAGGCACGCTACGATGTGGGACTGGTGACCACGAAGGACTTGCTCGATTTTCAGGATAAGCTGACCCAGGCGCGTGCCGCCGAAGTGCAGGCCCTGACGACGTATAACAGCGACCTGGCGGAGTTGCGCCGCGTGGAGGGCAGCTTGCTCAGCGCGCGGAACGTCGTGGTCGAACGGGCGAGCCCGGAAGCCGCGCCGTGGTGGGCGCGGTTCTAGGACCTGCGGTCAGCGCGGGTCCGGCGGGACCGCTCCCCGGTGGGTAGCTCAGAGCTGCCGAGACCGACAGGCTGCTCGTGTCCCCTTTCGTCGGGCCGGTGAATCACTCGCTGGTCAAAGACACCGGTCATGCCCGCGCAGGCGGGCACGACCGAATCCGCATTACCATCCGAACTTCCGAGACAGGACACTAACGAAGCTTCGCCTCAAAGCGACGAGACATAGCATCCTCGCAGATGGCGTATGGGTCCGACGCCAGCTGCCATCCGCGCTACGCCCTATGCGGGATATACGTCAGGCATATTGCATGTGCACCAGCGGCGGGCTGGCGAACGTGCCGCCTGCCTTGGCCCACGCCAAAATCGTGCGGGTGGCGTCGCGCAATGGGTTGTAAATGTCCTCCTCGTAGGAGAACAGCCCGTTGCCGGCGTAGACGAGCCGGGTCCAGTTGGGAAACTGAAACGGTGGGCCGTTCGGGTCGGTTGGGTGCTCGAGGCGGTTCTGGCACTGGAACACGATTGCGTCGTGCTCGTCGTCGAAGGCCACCCAATCCTGTGGGAAGGTCATGTGAGGGAAGGGCGCCATGACCTTGGTAATCCAATCGCGAACGGCCGCGCGGCCGCGGAATTCGCCGAAGGCGTGCTCGACATAGTGGACGTCGTCGGTGAACAGCCGCGCCCACACGGTCCAGTCGCCTGTGCGCGACGCCTCGTCGCGCGCCGCATTGTAGACCTCCAGTGCCTGCTGTAATTCTTGTCGCGTGAACTTTCCCATCGTTTGTCCCTCCGTGGGTTGTCCTGTTGGTGACGCAAGCTGACACAGGGGCGCACGTTTAGGCAAGGCGTTGCTTGCGCGTTCCACCCCTGTGGCCGCTGGCGGTGGGGTGAAGACGGTCCGCGGCGGTAGCGGCGCTTATTGCCCGACCGGCTCGTCGGCGTAGTCGTCCGGATTGACGTCGGGCCCCGGGGGAAGCTTGGCGAGTTCTCTCTTCACCAGCGTCTGATGCGCGACTTCTTCGTCGCGTAGTTCCTCGAAGAGCCCCCTGACATCCGGATCCGTAATCCGCGGCAGCGCCGCCACGAAAAAGGCATGCGCTTTCTCCTCGCAGCGCAGCGCCGTCTGCATCGCCTGACGCGGCGTCATCAGCGCGCGGGCCTCGTCGTACTCGGGCGCCTCGACGTCCCAGAGCATGGTTGCTTTGACCCGACGGGGGGCATCGGCGAACAGGTGGCTCCGGCGCTTGCTCAGTTCCGCCCCGTGCTTGGCTTCGTTCTCCGCCATGAAGCGGAAAAACGTCGCCGCTTCGGGTGTATGGTGGAGTTCCATCTGCTGGGTGAACTCCTGGTAGCGCTCCTCCGCTTCCTCCTCGATCGAGATGGCGAGGTCAAGCGCGTCTTGCAACGACAGCGTACTGAAATCGATCCCCTGCGTGGTCATCCATGGCTCCTCTGGTATTCCGGGGTGCCGCCGCCCGCGCCTGCCAGCGGCATCAGCCCAGCGATGCCTTCCCGGCGTGTGCGACCATACACCCGCTACGGTGACGGTCAACTCCTCTATCCTGGAGTGGGGGTGCGTTTGCAAGTCCGCCGTCGGCCGGTTGGCCGACACCGAGGTGGCAGCGTTGGTTCGCGGCCACGGCATCGGCTACAGTGACGCCGCATGTCACGCGCGCTTGCGCAGTGGCGGCAATTCGATGAGGAGCGGCTATGAGAACCCGCCTGTGCGAGGTGTTCGGGATCGAGTATCCTATTTTCGCGTTTACCCACTGCCGCGACGTCGTCGCCGCCGTGAGTCGGACGGGGGGCTTCGGTGTGCTCGGCGCGGTAGGGTACAGTGCGGAGCAGCTCGAAATCGAGCTCAGCTGGATCGACGCCCATGTTGACGGCAAGCCGTACGGTGTGGATTTCGTCATGCCGGCCAGCAGCGTGGACATGCCCAGTGGGGATCCGCAGCAGGTGTACCGACAGGCGCGTGCACTGATTCCGGAGCGCCACCGCCGTTTCGTCGACGAATTGATCGAGCGCTTCGGACTGCCGGACTTGCCCGCGGGTGAGCCCGAGTACGGCGGCGTCCTCGGCTGGACGCCTGAGGGGTACCGCCAGCAGGTGGAGGTTGCCTTCGCCCACCCGATCAAGCTCATCGCCAATGCGCTCGGTTCGCCGCCCGCGGACATCGTCGAACGGGCGCGCCGGCAGGGTGTCCACGTTGCCGCCCTGGCCGGCAAGGTGAAACACGCCGAGCGGCACGTGGCCAACGGTGTCGATATTGTGATTGCGCAGGGCACCGAGGCCGGAGGCCACACGGGCGATATCGCCACCATGGTGCTCGTCCCCGAGGTGGTCGACGCCGTGGGGCGCCAGGCGCACGTCTTGGCTGCCGGCGGGATTGCCAGCGGCCGGCAAATCGCGGCAGCGCTGGCCCTGGGGGCGCAGGGCGTGTGGACGGGCTCGGTGTGGTTGACGACGGCGGAGAGCGATGCGCCGCCGGAGGTGATGAACAGCTACCTGCACGCGACCTCGAGCGACACCGTGCGCACACGCTCGTTCAGCGGCAAGCCTGCCCGCATGCTGCGCACGCCGTGGACCGAGGCCTGGGAGGCGACGGATTCGCCGGGGACGCTGCCGATGCCGCTGCAAAATATCCTGATCGCGCCGGCCATGAGTCGCTTCTTCCACGCGCATAAGGCGCACCTGATGTTTGCGCCGGTTGGGCAGGTGGTCGGGCAGCTCAATCAGGTGCGCCGGGTGCGCGATGTCATCCACGAAATGGTGGCCGAGTACGTGGCGACGGTCGCACGACTTGACGAGGGTTTGGCCCAGGAGAAGGACACGCAGGACTGACGCCGCGGCGGCGGGCCCGGGAAGCGCCGGAGGCCCGCCGACGGTACCGGCGTATGCCGTTGACAGCACGTAACGCGGACAGCACAGGAGGGGACGCATGGTGGAAGACGCAAGTCATCTGCTGGTGGATACGACGGACGGGGTCATGACGCTGACTATGAACCGGCCCGAGGTCGGTAACGCGTTGAGTCCGCAAATGCTCGTGAAGATGGCCGAGGCCTGGTACGAATACCGCGACACCCGGGATCTCCGCGTTGCCATCCTGACCGGGGCCGGCGAGAAAGATTTCTGCGCCGGGGGCGATTTGAAGCTGACGATGCCGCTGTTTACCGGCGCGCGCCAACCCGAGGACGAGTGGGACCACAGGTTGGTTTCCGAGTCGATGCTGTTCCGGCACGCCATCCTGCGCGGGCTGCAGCTATACAAGCCGATAATCGTCGCCGTCAACGGCAACGCGCTGGGCGGTGGGACGGAGATGACCAACGCGTGCGACCTGCGGGTGGCGGCCGAGCACGCCATCTTCGGCACTCCCGAAGCCCAGCGCGGGCTGCTCCCCGGGGGCGGCTCCATCAGCCGGCTGCCACGGCAGATCGCGTATGCCAAGGCCATGGAGATCCTGCTGATCGGCGACACCCTCTCCGCCCGTGAGGCGCTGGCCATCGGGCTGCTCAACTACGTGGTGCCGAAAGACCAGTTGATGATGAAAGCCCGCGACCTTGCCTCCCGGTTGGCCGACAACGGCCCGCTCGCGGTGCGGAAGATCAAGGAGGGCGTCATCCGCACCAGTGGCGTGCCGTTAGACCAGGCGCTGGACATCGAGGACGAGGTGTCCGTGGCCGTCATGATGTCGAAGGACGCGCGCGAGGGGCCGCGCGCGTTCAAAGAAAAGCGCAAGCCGCGATTCACCGGCGAGTAACGCGACCGCCTGCCGTACGATTCCGCGCCTGCAATCAACTCCGTGTTGTTCGACGGGAACGACGTCACGCGCTGGGGCTCACGACCAGTAGCCGTACCGCGAGGGTGCCCGCATTCGCTGCCCGATGGCGCGTGTTCGGCTCGATGACGCAGCCCTCGCCGGCTGGCACGCGCTCCCGGCGATCCTCGAGCACCAGGTCGAGCGTCCCGTTGAGTACGTAAATGACGTGTCCGCGCTCGCACCAGCGCGGATCTTCGAACCCGGGGGCGAATTCGAGCAGGACAGCGGGCTGGCCGTCGACGAGCTTCTTCTTCTCGAGAGCGTGGGCGCCCGCGGTCCAGGCGAGTGAGGCGAAGGGCAGATACGTGAAAGACATGCCAGATGCGGCGCCGCCGGGTTGCTAATGGCCGGCCGTTGCGCCTCCCGCCTCTGCGCCCCACAGTTCCTGCAACCGGCGGTCGCGTCCGCAACCGTAACGGTAGTATTTGTAGCGTAACGGATTCTTACGATAGTACGCCTGGTGGTAATCCTCCGCCGGGTAGAACGTCGAGGCCGGAACGATTTCCGTGACGATCGGTTGCTTGAAGCGGCCCGAGGCTTCCAAGTCTCGCTTCGACTGTTCCGCCAAGCGCTGTTGCTCCGCGTTGTGGAAAAAGATCACGCTGCGGTACTGCGTGCCGTGGTCGCAGAACTGCGCGTTGGGCGTCAACGGATCGATGTTATGCCAGAAGACCTGCAGCAATTTGGCAAAGCTGACCTTCGCCGGATCGTAGGCGATCTGAATGGATTCGGCGTGCCCGGTGCCGCCGCCGGACACTTGTTCGTAGGTGGGGTTGCGGGTGTGTCCTCCGGTGTAGCCGACCGTCGTCGAGAGCACGCCGTCCAAGCGATCGAACGGCGGTTGCATACACCAAAAACAGCCGCCGGCGAAACTCGCTATCGCTGGCTGATCGGCCCACGCGCCACGACTCACGGCGCTGACCAGTAAGATGCCGAACACCAACACGCGGCTGACGGGCAGAACGACGGCGTTCATCGGCGTACGTTCCTACGTGCGCACCGACCTCTTGCCCGCGCGGAGTGCGACCATGTTGATTCGTAGCATACCCCCAACGGCCGCGATGCACAGCATACTCCCGAATGCTGTCCGATTCGGGGGTGGAGGGCCCTATTTGAAAAGCGATTCCTCTTCCGCCAGGCAGCCTGGACATTCGCTGTCATGAGTACTTACGAGTTCGTCCACGCGCGTTCGACTGAGTCCTGCTTTTTCGGCCGCCTTGTACGCATCGGCATTGTCGCCGAGTTGCGCGTCGAGAACGTATCCATGGCATTCCGCCCGCTTCAGGAATCCAACCTCGATGAGTTGTTCGATATCGCTTGCGCGCCGTTCTTCTTCCGTTCCGCCCATCGCGTTCTCCCTTCCTCGTTGAGATGCCAAAAGAGCAGAGCCGAGCGTTCGGCCCGGCCCGCCTCCCTATCTGTCTACCAGCCAACCTGATGGGTTCGCGCCGTTCGCTCGCTGGCTAGAATCGGTCGCGCGGTGCAGGGAGTCAAGAGCTAACCTCGACGAAACAATACATCACCGAGGCAATAGTCGCCCGGGCCTTGCTGGCACAGGCGCTCTGGCGGTGGCGCCGTCCACCCGACAAACGCGGTGGAGTCGGGATTGCGGTCTCTTCCCACCGTTGCAAGAAGAGGTTCGAGGAGGATTTTTTCGCGCGCTGCGTCCGTCGGATCCGTGCTGATCGTGAGCCATGCGGTAACGCTCGTATTTTGCGTTCGGGATGTCTATGCTACCCCGACTTTTCCGTGCGGGCGTCGTCCCGCTCGCTCACCTGGAGGAGAACATGCGAAGAACGGTGGTCGTGCTGCTTACCATGGCGGCGATTGCCTGCAAGGAGTCGCCGGCACCCGAGGCAAGGGCCAAAAGCGAGAAAGTCGCGAACCCCGCGGCGAGCGCGCCGCCCGCGCAAGCGGCACCGGCCAAGGGCAGTCCGCTGAACGGCAAGGTGCTCGAGCGGATCGACGCGGCGCCCTACAGCTACCTGCGACTGGCCACCCCGACGGGAGAGGCGTGGGTGGCGGTGCCGCGGACCGCGGTGGACGTCGGCACGGCGGTTACCGTCGCCGACGCCTTCCCGATGAAAGACTTTGAGAGCAAGAGCCTTCAGCGCAAGTTCGACGTCGTGTATTTCGGCACCCTCAGCGGTTCGAACGCGGCGGCGCCGGCGGCAGCAATGCCAGCCGGGCATCCTCCGACCTCCGGAGAGGGCGCCACATCGGGAGCGCAACACCAGCCGGCGGCCGCGGCTGCAGGCGCCGTCACCCAGATGCACATCGAGAAAGCCAGCGGCCCCGATGCCCGTACGATCGTCGAGATCTACGCCCAACACACCGATCTGAAAGAGAAGCCTGTCACGGTTCGCGGGCAGGTCGTCAAGTTCAATTCCGGCATCATGGGGCGCAACTGGATCCACCTGCGTGACGGGACCGGTAGCGCGGAGAAAGCGGACAACGACATTACCGTGACGACCGACGGCCATGCGGCCGTCGGGGATGTCGTCACCGTCAAAGGCACCGTGCGCCTCGACAAGGATTTCGGTGCGGGGTATACCTACCCGGTCATTATCGAGGACGCCAAGATCTCCAAGTGAACCGGCGCCCACAGCGGCTCGCGCAAGACGCGACCATAGTGAATCGCCTCAGGTTCGTTGGCCGCGCTGGCTGGCAACCGCACGGTCGATCGGTTGTAGCGGGGACGGGGCTGCGCCCGAGGCCGACGAGGCGCGCCTCGAGGGAACGTGATGGTTAGAGAGGAAGGCTCGGTTTCTTCCCACGAGGCGGGATCGACACGCGACCTCATCCTGGACGTGGCCGAGCGTCGTTTTGCGGAGCATGGATTCAGCGGCGTCGCGATGCGCGAGATCGCAGCCGACGTCGGCCTGAAGAATCAAGCCAGCCTGTATCATCATTTCCGCAACAAGCGGGCGCTTTACGAAGCGGTCATGGAGCGCGGGCTCGATCCTATCGTCGCCATGGTGGCGGAGGCCGTGTCCGCCGGCAAGACCGGTCCGGATGTGCTGGATGCCGCCGTCGATCGGTTGCTCGACTACCTTGCGGAGCATCCGAACCTTCCGCGGCTCATCCAGCGTGGCCTCGATGACAGCCGCTACCTGCGTACCGCCATCCCTAAGCTCCTGATCCCGTTGTCGGAGCGCAGCATGATCTGGTTGCTGGAAACCGGCGGACCGTGGACGGCGGAGGATCTGGGTTACATCGTCGTCGGCTTCTATCACCTGATTGTCGGCTATTTCGCCAACACGGCGTTGGTGGAAATGGCGATGCAGGCCGATCCGTTTACGCCCGCCGCCGTGGCGCGGCAGCGCCGCTTCTTGAAGCTCGCCTTCGCCAGAGTGCTGGGCGTGGGGGCGGACGAGAAGCCGAAGAGCGAGTCCCGCGCGCTGGGGTAACGTGCCCGGTGAGGCGCCGGGACATCGTTCTTCAGATGCACTTCCTGTTCGTCATCGATCCGCTGGATACACTCAACCTGAGCACGGTCCCCCCGTTGGCGCTCATCGAGGACATGGCGCGGGCATCAGGCGTCGGTGGCCACGCTCGCCGATCTCCACCTCGACGAAGGCGGTGCCGGCGCGCGCGTTCGTGGGGCCATCATCGATCGCCGGCCCTCGATGCCGTTCGATTGCTGCCTGCGGTCCTGCCCTCGCCCAGCGTCAGGCTCGCCGGGTCCGTTGTCCCGGCTTGGTGGAGACGCCCAAACTCCAGGCGCTCCGCGACGACGTCAAGCAGGTGGTACGCCTGGGCTGGCGGGGCTTTACCCATCAGTCGTTCTTCCGGAAGGACTCCAGCATCGTGCTCGTAGTGGGTAGCCCTGGTTGATTCGGGTAGATCTTAAACGACATCATGTGCTGGTACATGGGAAAGTTCATCATCGTTGCCGCCCACTGCTTCTCGACGATCTGCGGTCGGCGCTCCTTCGGGTCGTTGTAAAGGTTGTAAAACCAGGGATTCATCGCTTCCTGCACCCGAGAGTTGTCCAGGCCGCCCAAGGCATCGGGGTTGTTGTTGTCGATGTCGTACAACTTGAAATGCGCTTTGAACTCGTTGAAGCGCACGGCGGCGAAGTCGTACTGGTTCCACATCCAGACGAACTCGCGTCGCGACTGGCCGTGGTCTGCCAGCAGGAAGGATGACTGGTCGATGCCGTCGATGTAACGATCGCTGGGAATCTTGTTGTCGATTCCCGCCAGCGCCAGCGATGTGTTGAACAGGTCCAGCAGGTCGAATAAACCATCGGAGCGCCGACCGGGCGCAATCATGCCCTTCCAGTAGGCGATTCCAGGTACGCGCACGCCGCCCTCCCATGTGGTGCCTTTGGCGCCGCGAAAAGGAGTGTGGCCGGTGTCCGGCCAGCTGTCTTCCTCGGGGCCGTTGTCGGAGGCGAAAAAGACCAGGGTGTTATCGAGTTGCCCAGTGTCTTGCAGCGTCTTGATCAAGCGTCCGACGATGTCGTCGACCTCGACCAGGGCATCCCGATACGGGGTTCCAGCCGGCGACCGCCCAGCGTAGCCTTTGGCGGGAATGTTGTAGAAATGCACCTTGCTGAACGCATGCACGAGATAGAAGGGCTTCTCCTCTTTGGCCGAGCGGCGAATGAAGTCCTCCGAAAATGCGGCGAAATCCTGATCCATGTTGGCGGTGGTGTCCAAGGTCATGGGCTTCACCCGCTCCAGCGGGTTGCCGGCGACCCCTTTGAACAACCAGTTATGCGCTTCGTGGAATTTCTTGACCGCCTCGAAGCGTTCCGGCTTGGCGACGATCTCCGGATTGTGTTCGATCATCTGCCAATCTTGATACATGTCGACGACGCCGAGCATCCCAAAGAACTCGCCGAAGCCGAGCTCCGTCGGGTACGAGCCGGCCTGCTCGCCGAGATGCCATTTGCCACTCAGCGCCGTGCGATAGCCGGCCTCGCTGAGCAGGCGAGCCGCGAGAACCTCCTTGCTGGCATTCTCCGCGGCCTCGCCGATCTGCGCCGGCCGCACCAAGCCGCTGCGCACCGGCAGGCGCCCCGTGTACATGGCTGCGCGCGTCGGTGTGCAACTCGGCTGGGCGTATGCCGAGGTCAATACCAAACCCTCGCGCGCCAGGGTGTCGATATTCGGGGTCGGCGACCCGAGCGTCTCGCCGCCCCCGTACGCGCCGATGTCACCCCAGCCGAGGTCGTCAACCAGCAGAATCAGGATGTTCGGTGGCCGTTTCGCGTGCGTGGCACGCGCCGCCAACTTCGCGCGCGCTTCGGCCTCCTGCGCCGGCCAGGGAATGGCGGGCTCCAGATTCTGCGTCGTCCGCACCTCTTTCAGTAGCGGATGAAACTGGCTGTAGGCGCCCGGTACCAAGAAGGGCTTGACGCCCATTATGGCCCTGCCCACCTGTTGTTTCATCCGCTCCACGAATGACGGCTGTTCGAGCGTTGCCGACCACACCGCACTGCCGCAGGCCACTGCCGCAAGTACCAGAACGCACCGTACCGTACGCATGAATTCCTCCGTTGGTTTCCCATGCTCCACACGCCGGACCCACGCCGCGTGCTCGCCCTGCCGTGGAGCAGGGCAGGCCGTCAGGCTTCGCCCCTGGAGGGCCGGAGAGACTATGTCACACGCGCATGGCTGCCTCCAAGTGGCGCTGCCGTCCGGCCGCGGTGCGCACTGGGGCAGAGCCCTGGTGTAATCGCTGCTGTCGCGCTATGCCTGCGCACGCACGGGCGGTTTCAACACCGGCACGACAACGGACGATGGACGGACAGATGAAAGGTAAAGGCGAGCGTCTGTTGTCCGTCGGCTTCGCGTCTGTCGTCCGACAGCGCTGCGGCACCCTCCGCGGATCTGACAGAGGGAGCATAAAGGGAGGCACACGTATGGGTAAAGTCTCGGGAGACAAGGCACGATACAACCGGCAACGCCGCAAGAAGATCGCGCGTCGCGAGGAGATGCGCGGGTTGCGGAACGCGCTGGAAGCAAAGGGCACGGCGCCACCCACGGCTGCCGCCGCGACCGAGAGCTAGCACGGCCTGCCCCCGGGGGGACGGAGGTTGCGTTCGTTCCAGTGCGCTATCCACGGAGGAACCGTCGCTGCGTGCAGTGGTGCACGACATACATCTGAACCCGGTCCGTGCGCGGGTCGGGGCGAGCGTTGCGCCGTCGGACGAGTAGCTGTGGATGGGCCACCGTGCGGGAGCGGGACACATTCCCCGTCCCTGGCAAGCCACGGCAGCGGTGCTGGGACTGTTCGGACGCCGAGCCCGTCGCACGAGCCGGCAGCCGTTGCCGGGCGGGCCATGGTCTCTCGCGTCGCGGGTATCCCCTCGGCCTGTCGGCGAATGCCGTGGCGGCGATGCTCGACGTCACCCGCTCTCCCGTTCGCCGGGGGCTAAATGGATCGGCTCGCGTGTTCGCCGCCCTGGGGTGCGCGCCCGAACAACTAACGCCCCGAGTCGCAGCGCGTCGGGCCGCTCCCGCCGTGCTCACTATTCTCCGAGATTCGCACCAAACGCACCCTCGTCCCTGGAGTCGACCGGGCCGGCGGACATTGTGGGCAACATTTCCACGCCGAAAAGCGGCGTGAACCTACTTTCCGCACATCGCGAACCTCATTTGGTTGGGATTCCTTGCAAGTGAGCGACGCGGCGTGAAATGGTGCGAAGCCTGCCAATGATGTGTTCGAGACGACGATTGTTCTTGATCCATTGGCCGCAGACGGTGGCCTGGTCGGCATTCAAGTAGACGCAGACGGTCTTGCCGCCACGCTTGTAGGTCCAAGCGGAGTAGGGTCCGTGGCGCGCATCGGGATCGTCAGTGCATCGGCAGGCGACTTTGCCGCAAGTCATCCAGCGTTTGGCAATCGATCCCTGCAGCACGTAGTCGATCGTCGCGAGCTCGGCGGCAAGTGCACGGTACTGCTCGTGCTGGCTCTCCAGTGTCCGCGTGCGGCGGCGGTCGCCCCTGATCCCCATGCGAATTCGTGTTGACTAAATCCTGCGGTATATATACAGTAGGTATGGAGATGGGTCAACGAATTATTCAGCGGCAGCGGTGGCGGCGTGGTGGAGACCCAGCAGGAGCAACTCCAGCTCGAGTCGGATGAGCTCGGCGCCCATTCATTGATTCAGCCACTCATCAACCGGCTGCGCCTGCGCGAGTTCTTTACCCAGGCCTTCGGCAAGCCTGATGCGCGGCTGAAGCTACCTCATGTCGACAGCTCGCTGCTGCTGGCGCGCAACTTCGTGCTCTGGCGCCACCCCCTGTATGGCGTCGCGCAGTGGGCGCGGCGCTTCGAGCCGTTGCGGCTAGAGCTCAGCGCTGTCCAGGTGGCGTTGATCAATGACGACCGCCTCGGGCGCTTGCTCGACAAGCTCTTCGTGATCGACCGTCGCTCGTTGATGACTCGGATCATCGTCCACATGGTGAAGGCGTTCGGCATCGAGATGGCCCGCATCCACAACGACTCCACCTCGGTGACCTTCAGCGGGGAGTATCGCGAGGGGGCGCCGCGCGCTGACGGCCGCATCGCACCGCGCATCGTCCATGGCTACAACAAGGATCATCGCCCCGACCTCAAGCAGCTCCTGTGGACGCTGAGCATCACTGCCGATGGTGGAATCCCCATCCATTACGATGTCGATGACGGCAACACGAATGATGCTCAAACCCACTGTCGCACCTGGGACATTCTGCGCGAGATCACCGGCACCCCGCGGTTCATCTACACCGCGGACGGCAAGCTGTGCTCACGCGCGAACATGGCACACATCTTCGAGCGCGGCGGGTGGTTCATCACCGTCCTTCCCAAATCTCGAAAGCAAGACAGCGCGTTGAAGGCGGCGCTGGCTGCGCGTCCGGTCGCTTGGCAAGTGATTTGGCAGCGGCCTCCCTTACGCCGCAAGTACGACCCGCCCGATGTTGATGAGGCTTACGACGCCGCGGAGCACGGCACATCCGAGGGGTATCGCGTCGTATGGTTCCGCAGCTCAGAGAAATGGGTCCGCGACGAGGCCGCACGCCAACAGGCAATCGATCGAGCTCGCTTCGAGCTTCATCGACTCGGCGAGAAACTCCAACCGGGCCGCCGCCGGCTCAAGCAACGCCGGCAGGTACAGGTCGCGGTCGACTCGATCCTCCAGTCCACCGGCGCTACCCCGTGGGTGCGTGTCGCACTGGTCAGCCGCGAGCATCATCGGCACAAGCGGCAGAAACCGGGCAAACCGACCTGGCAGACTCCGTATCTGCGTGTAACTACGACCGTCTGGGAGCTGGTGGTTACGGTGGACCAAGCGGCGGTGCGGGCCTCAGCCACCGCGGACGGCATCTTCCCCTTGGTCACCAATCTGCCGCACCACACTCACGCGCCGCTGGAGATCCTCAAAATCTACAAATACCAGGCGTTTATCGAGAAGCGGCACGAGCAACTCAAGACCGTCGCCGAGGTGGTCCCTGTGAACTTCAAGTGTCCCGAGCGCATTGATGCGTTCCTCTTTCTATTCTTCGTCGCCATTACAATTGACGCCTTGCTCGAACGCGAAGTGCGGCGCGCGATGACTGCGCAGCAACTCGAATCGCTACCGATCTATCCCGAGGGTCGCGCCTGCAAGGCGCCTACGGCCAGCAAGATCGTTGCACTCTTTGCCCATCAGCGCCGCCATCGCCTCGTCGACGCCGGCCGCCATGTGAAGACGTTCTCGGACCCGATCACTGACGCTCAACGTATTGTGCTGCAACTGCTCAATGTACCTGCCGACCAATTCGGCGCCGAACCTTGATCCCCTCTAATGCCATTCGCTCATGTATTGTCGGCCCGACGTGCGGAAAGTAGGGTGAAGGCTGAAGAACGGGGCCGTTTCGCGAGTAAACGGACACAATATCAAGATGTTAGTTTGGTCCGACCCGGTTTAAACCACCGCTCATAAACTGGCTCGCATCTTCTACCACATGTGGAAGTATCGCCACCCCTACCACGACCCGGGCGTCAACTACTATGAGACCAAATACCGCGAGCGCACCCTCCGCTCCCTCTCCAAACGCGCCGCCTCTCTCGGATTTCAACTCGTGCAATTCCAACCTGTTAGCGCCGATGTTTCTTAGGAGCCACGAAATTCACCGAAGAAGGAGTGATCGATCTCGTAGGTAGTCACTGGCCGGAGACCGAGTTCCAGTTGTTCCAGCATGTCGATCAGCTTCTCACCGTCGATAAGTTCGATTGGCGGCACGCCGTCTCGCGAAGCTTCGCGCCGGGCTTCGGCGGTGAACGAGCCGGTTGTAATGATGATGCCTTTGTCGGCACGTCCGGCCATGGCACCGCGGAAATCACGTACGTGCGACGGCGACACAGACTTCGTGTAGCGCTTGCACTGGAACAGTACCTTGAACGAAACCAGCGGGTTGATCTGCAACGTGCCGTGACCGTCGATGCCACCGTCGCCGCTCGTACCCGTTACGACCACCTGCGTGAATCCCGCCTCTCGCAGTAGGCGTTGCGAAAGCCGCTCGAAGCCTGCGGGTGGCAACGCCAGCAACAGTTCGACGGTTTCGGCCCGGTAGTCCTTGGAAGGAGCACCGGTGCCCTCAGCAACTTGCTCGGCGATCGGCTCGGCGGTTTCGGCTTTGGCGCGCCGCTGCTCTTGGAAGATCTTGACCCAGCGCAGGAATATCTGATGCGCCTGCTGGTACGTCAGGGAGGTGGCGCGCCCGCGTTCAGTGAGGCTCCACACCCCGCGCTTCGATGAATCGAGCAGCCCCTCCCGGACGAGGTAGAAGCGCGCCCAGTGAACTTGATTGCGAAAGCGCGGTTCCCCAGACGGCAGGAGATCGTTTTGGACTTCGTCCGACAGCGCGAGGTCGGTCGCGATCTGCTCCACGACTTCCTCCGGTGAACCGGAGCCACCGAGCCTGCGAAGAGCGTCGAGCAGCGGCCCGAAGAACTTGACGAACTGCGCGCCTTCTTCCTTCTTGCGTTTGGTCATCGCGACTTGTGCGGAGTGCGTGGCCTCGAGTGGCTAACGTCGTGCATCACCTGCAAAGCCGCGTGCACGAACCGTGCGCGAACGGTAACCGTCGTCGCGGCTTTGTCAGCTGCATGCGCATGTGTGCGCCCAGCATGGGCGCGTTGTAAATGGGGTGAAAGTCCCCTGTAGGAGAACCGATCATGGAAACATGAACAACTACCACTCGAAGCCAACTCCGGCAGGGTAACCGGTCGGGGGGAGGAAGGCTAGGGGAAACCGGCGGGCCGATGGACAAGAACCGCATAGGAAGGCCGACGTGAGGCGACGAGCTGGCACAACACAGCGAAGTCGACGGTTCAGTCGCGGAGGTAAATGCGGCGGTCGTGCCGGGACGCAACGCGTTCTTACCTGGGGAGACCCCGCTGGGGCAACCTGGCGGGGAGTCAGCAGAGGCCATATTAGTGCGCAGCAAGCCGGGGGCTGGAAGATGCCCGTATAAACACGCACACCGGAAGTCTTGATGCTCATGAAGGGCCGAACCGAACAGGAACGTTCCGACCGCGTGGAGGACATCGTAACCGATAACGCCGGACGGCGAGGGAGCGGTGAGCGCCGCCACATAGGGAAGCATGGGAGCGTTCAGGAACAGACCATGATGGAGCACGTTCTGGCAGGGGAAAACCTGCGGGCGGCCTGGCGACGAGTCAAGGCCAACGCGGGGGCTCCGGGCATCGACGCGATGAGCGTCGAGGCGTTTCCGGCGTTCTGCCGTAAACACTGGCCACGGATACGCTCCGCGCTCATGGCGGGAACCTACCGCCCGGCGCCGGTGCGCCGGGTGTTCATTCCCAAACCCGACGGGAGTCAACGCCCGCTGGGTGTGCCGACGGTGTTGGATCGAGTGATTCAGCAGGCGTTGGCGCAGGGGCTGACGCCGCTCTTTGAGAGCGGGTTCAGTGACCATAGCTACGGGTACCGCGAAGGCCGCAACGCCCACCAGGCAGTGCGGGAAGTGGAAACCTGCTGGCAAGAGGGACGCCGCTATGCGGTGGACTGTGACCTCAAGTCCTTCTTCGACAGCGTCAGTCACGACCGGCTGATGGGGCAGTTGCGGGAAAAGATCAGCGACCGCAAGGTCCTGGGCCTGATCCGCCGCTACCTGCAAGCCGGAGTGGTGCTGCCCGACGGCACCTGCGAGGCCACGCCTCAAGGGGTGCCGCAAGGCGGGCCGCTGTCGCCCTTGTTGGCCAACATCACGCTCGATCCCTTGGACAAGGAGCTCGAAGGGCGCGGGCATCGGTTTGCCCGTTATGCCGACGACAGTGCGCCACGACGGCGCGGAGAGGAGGCCGTGATGTAGAGGCCGAATCAAAGCAGCCTTGCTGTACAGGAGATGAGGGCTGGCCCCTCGGACTCGGGCTGCAGGGTCGGGGTCCAAACCACCGCAAGCTGCGCCGGCACAATGGCCGGGGTGGTGAGCGTTGCGGAAAAGGCGGGGGCAACCCGTCAGGTGAGTGCTGGGAAGACGAACGTGAGTGAACCGTTGACGACGTGTCGAAAGCGTAGGGACGTCATCGAAACCGAGCTCTTGTCGTTGGCTCGGGATGGAGTTCGGGGGATGCCTGCTGACTGCCCGAGCGGTGACCGGCATGAAGACGGCGTGAGCCCAGCGCAGGCTCTTGTGCGGAACGTGGGAACCTGTGGCCTCGATGTGAAGGGAGACCTCCAAGTGGTGGACCCATGAGGAGCCGAGTACCGAGGCGAGGCGCAGGGGCGGACGGGCTTGTGGTAGCGGAGAGACCTGGTAATGCGGGTGGAGCGACGGAGCCCGGCGATTGGCCAACGGCGCAAGCCAACCAGCAATGGGAGGAGCCTGTGCCTGAAGCGAAGCCTTACGACATCCCGAAGCAACTCGTTTGGGAAGCATACCGGCGGGTGAAGGCGAACCGCGGTGCAGCCGGCGTCGATGGCGAGTCGCTTCGGCGGCATTCGAGAAGGATCTCCAGGGCAACCTGTACAAGATCTGGAATCGGATGTCGTCGGGCTCGTACTTTCTGCCGCCGGTGCGGCGCGTTGAGATTGAGAAGGACAGTGGGGGCACGCGTCCCCTTGGCATTCCCACAGTCGCCGATCGAGTGGCGCAAACGGTCGTGAAGATGGTGCTGGAGCCGCAGGTGGAACCGGTGTTCCACCCCGACTCGTATGGCTATCGGCCTGGCCGTTCGGCGCGCTCGATGCGGTGGGGATGGCGAGGCAACGGTGCTGGCAAGCGGACTGGGTCATTGATCTGGACATCAAAGCCTTCTTTGACAGTTTGGATCACGAGCTGGTTGAGCGAGCCGTGGCCCACCACACCGATAGTGCCTGGGTCCGGCTGTACATTGCGCGGTGGCTGCGTGCTCCTGTGCAGTGGCCGGATGGGACCCTGGAGCCGCGGACGAAGGGCACGCCGCAGGGCGGAGTCATCAGTCCGTTGCTCGCCAACTTGTTCCTGCACTATGCGTTCGATCACTGGATGCGACGGATGTACCCGCACATCGTGTTTGAGCGCTATGCGGACGATGGTGCGCCACGACGGCGCGGAGAGGAGGCCGTGATGTAGAGGCCGAATCAAAGCAGCCTTGCTGTACAGGAGATGAGGGCTGGCCCCTCGGACTCGGGCTGCAGGGTCGGGGTTAAACCAAACCACCGCAAGCTGCGCCGGCACAATGGCCGGGGTGGTGAGCGTTGCGGAAAAGGCGGGGGCAACCTGTCAGGTGAGTGCTGGGAAGACGAACGAGTGAACCGTTGACGACGTGTCGAAAGCGTAGGGACGTCATCGAAACCGAGCTCTTGTCGTTGGCTCGGGATGGAGTTCGGGGGATGCCTGCTGACTGCCCGAGCGGTGACCGGCATGAAGACGGCGTGGAGCCCAGCGCAGGCTCTTGTGCGGAACGTGGGAACCTGTGGTCTGATGAAGGGAGACCTCCAAGTGGTGGACCCATGAGGAGCCGAGTACCGAGGCGAGGCGCAGGGGCGGACGGGCTTGTGGTAGCGGAGAGATCTGGTAAATGCGGGTGGAGCGACGGAGCCCGGCGATCTGGCCAACGGCGCAAGCCAACCAGCAATGGGAGGAGCCTGTGCCTGAAGCGAAGCCTTACGACATCCCGAAGCAACTCGTTTGGGAAGCATACTGGCGGGTGAAGGCGAACCGGCGGTGCAGCCGGCGTCGATGGCGAGTCGCTGGCGGCATTCGAGAAGGATCTCCAGGGCAACCTGTACAAGATCTGGAATCGGATGTCGTCGGGCTCGTACTTTGCCGCCGGTGCGGCGCGTTGAGATTGAGAAGGACAGTGGGGGCACGCGCGTCCCCTTGGCATTCCCACAGTCGCCGATCGAGTGGCGGCAAACGGTCGTGAAGATGGTGTTGGAGCCGCAGGTGGAACCGGTGTTCCACCCTGACTCGTATGGCTATCGGCCTGGCCGTTCGGCGCTCGATGCGGTGGGGATGGCGAGGCAACGGTGCTGGCAAGCGGACTGGGTCATTGATCTGGACATCAAAGCCTTCTTTGACAGTTTGGATCACGAGCTGGCTGAGCGAGCCGTGGCCCACCACACCGATAGTGCCTGGGTCCGGCTGTACATTGCGCGGTGGCTGCGTGCTCCTGTGCAGTGGCCGGAGGGGACCCTGGAGCCGCGGACGAAGGGCACGCCGCAGGGCGGAGTCATCAGTCCGTTGCTCGCCAACTTGTTCCTGCACTATGCGTTCGATCACTGGATGCGACGGATGTACCCGCACATCGTGTTTGAGCGCTATGCGGACGATGCCATCGTCCACTGCCGGAACAAGCGGGAAGCCGAAGCGGTGCGGGCGGCCATCCGCGATCGGTTCGCGCAATGTGGTCTGGAGCTTCATCCCACGAAGACCCGGATCGTGTACTGCAAGGACGACGATCGGCGTGGGGAGCATGAACCCATACGGTTCGACTTCCTGGGCTACACCTTCCAACCACGACGGGCGAAGAATCGCTGGGGAAAGCACTTTGTAAGCTTTCTGCCAGCGATCAGCACCAAGGCCGCCAAGGCGATCCGTGCGACCATCCGCGAGTGGCGGATGGCGGCCACCAGGAACAACCAGCGCCTGGAGGATCTCGCGCAACTCGTCAACCCATCGGTGCGCGGCTGGATGAACTACTACGGGCGGTTCTACCGCTCGAAGTGTGTTCAGGTGCTCCGCCATCTCAACGTGGCCCTCGCGGCGTGGGCGCGACGGAAGTACAAGCGGCTGCGCCGTCGGGAACGGGCGTCGATGCACTTGGCTGGGGCGCATCGCGCAACGGGATCCGAAGCTGATGGTCCTCTGGGAACTCGGCGTGCGGCCGGAGGCTGGATCGTAGGAGCCGGATGAGGCGAGAGTTTCACGTCCGGTTCTGTGAGGGCGCGGGGGTGCGAGTCCCCCGCGCTACTCGACTCCTGGTCATGGTCAAGAGCGCGAAAGCGGCCGCACGGGTGATGGCGAGCCTGACGCGGTATGTGGAAGGGCAGCTCAAACTGGTAGTGAACCGGGTCAAAAGCCAAGCCGCCCCGCTCAAGCAGTGCACCTTTCTGGGCTTCCAGATCGGCGCACGAGGCAGAGCGGTGTGGACGCCCAAGGCCCAGGCACGCTTCAAGCGCCGGGTGAAAGAGATCACCCGGCGCAACCGGGGGCATCGCGTGCAGGACGTCATCGACGAACTGCGGCGGTATGTCACCGGCTGGCTCCACTATTTCGGCATCAGCCACACCTACACGGGGTTGCTGGAACTGGAGGAGTGGGTGCGGCGAAGGGTGCGGTTGTACTACTGGAAGCAGTGGAAACGGCCCCGGACTCGCCGCCGCCATTTGCTCGCCTTGGGTATCGCGCCCGAGGAGGTTCACATGGCCACGCGAAGCCGTAAAGGGTACTGGCGGATGAGTGCGAACAGCATCGTCCAACGCGCCCTAAATAACCGCTGGCTGCACGCACAGGGAGTTCCCGACATGCGCACGTTATGGATTGGTCTTCACTACGGGCCACAGGCCCGCGTCTGATCGGAACCGCCGTATGCGGACCCGCACGTACGGTGGTGTGGCAGCCGGGCTGGCCCTCACGGGTCAGTCCCGGCGAGCCGATTAGGTGCCCTTCGTCCTTTGCCGCACGTACTGACCATGGGCTGATCCTGATGCAGGTCGTGTTGGCGTTCTTCCGTTGCCCGAGGTCAGCGCGCCACCATCTCCACCCGGCGATTGCCGGACTTACCGGCGTCGGAACGGTTCGTCTTCGCCGGGCTGAGCGGCCCAACCCCGTGCGCGGACAGGCGAGACACAGCGATCCCGTAGTCTGTGGTCAGCGCCGCCACGACGGCCTTCGCCCGGTTCAGCGACAACATCATGTTGTACCGGCTGTTCCGTCGGTGTCCGTATGTCCCACGATGAAGACTCGCAGCGACGGATCGTCCTCGAGGAACTGTCCGATCACGTCGAGAGCCGGCTTCGACTCGGGTTTGAGCACCGCCTTGTCGGTGTCGAAGAAGAGCCCGTCCAGGACGACTTTCCTCCGCGGCGAGCCCCCGCTTCAGCGCCTCGGCCGTCACGGTCACCAGCCCCTTCTCCATCGCCGTCACTTCCAGGATGTCGATCTCGTGGCGGGGTTTCATCACGGCGACATCGCCACATATGTCTCCGATTGGTCCGACACCCGTTTCGCCGACAGATACCACAGCGGGGAAGACGTGTACTTCATTCCGGTTACCCGCCCCCAGCGGCTTCCCGCCCACGACGGCCCGCAGTCCTTGTCGCCGCACTCGAAGAGAATCGAGAACCCCGCAGCCTGCAGCGCCTCCTTGTAATTCGTGAGGATCTCGGTTCGGGGACCGATCATGCGGGTTCTCGTAAAAAAGACGGGAGATGGCCGCTGGCCGTGATGCTCTGGATGACCTCGTCGTCGGTCGTTCCCTTCGGATTCAGAGACGTTACGACCTTGTAGGTGCTGTGGCCAAGGTCGTCCCGCCGCGACATCACGATCCCTGTACGGCTTGATGAGGGGATGATTCTGGGGGCCGCGCCGGCGGACGATGCGGCCAGCAGGGTGCCGGCGATAACCACAGCGGTGATTCGGGCGATGGTCATTCGTGGATTCTCCAAATGGTTTGCGTTGGTTGGGTCATGAGATGCATCCCTGTTCAGCGCAGCACCTCCGTAGTGCGCCTAACGCCTTGCCGCCGAGCCGCGCCGGGGCGGTGCGGCGAGGTTAGGGGCGTCGGTCTCGGAGCGGCTTGTTCGGCGTGACACTGCGGGCAAGCGGACAGGACGAGCTTATCGGAGAATCAGAGAGAGGCGACATCGTGCGGGGAAATCTTATCGCGCCTGCAGGAAGGCTCACGTCTTTTCGGTGAGCAATTGAGAGCCATGTGGGGACATTTTGGGCGAGGCGACAGCGCATTGGGTGAACCGGGCTAGTGTGCGGGAAGCGCCGGAGCCAAATCAGGCGCGGTAGGGCTCTCGGTCCGTGGAGTTGCAGCGGGATCAGCTACCAACGTCGTCGACACCGTCTCTGGCTCAAGGTTGTAAGCTGCACCATCCGACAAGTCGACGATGATTCCAATGATTCCTCCCAACAGAATGTTGCCCCACACCGCACCGCTCGCGGATTGTCCGATGTGGGCGTGCGCAGGCAGGAAAGCGGGCTTCTCAAAGGTGACGTCGTAGGGGCTGTCTCTTGAGAGGGGAGTGCTCCTGGTGTAGTTACGCTTTGCGTTGTTTTCCCTGTTGCACGTACAGTCGCCCCTGACGGCATGGATTCAAAACGGATCTGTTGACTGGTGCCATGCGCTATTGTCGCACATCCGGACACACCCACGGCAAGTGCGGCCAACAAGATTCCTTTTAGGTCGATGATCATGGTCTTGCCTTCGCTCCCGTTTGTGGCGCGCGGAGTGCCGTGAGATCGGCGCTGGATAGTGCGCCGTCAAGGTTACGTGCCAGGTTCAGCAGCGCGACAGACGCGGCCGGCTCAAACTGTCTGGGCGCTGGATTATTCCACAGGAAGCCCCCTTCGGGTCTCTGCTAAGACCCGTAACCCTGAACCACACTGTGCCATACGGCTTGGCCGTCACAGCGCTGAACTATCACGTAAGCCGTCAACTCCACCGTCGAACCACCCCCCTCTCTGGTCATTTCCGCCACCCAGCGAACTGAGATTTCTGGGGACTTTGCAAACTTCACGTCGATCAGCGCATCCGTTCCAGGTGGGCAGTTCTGAGCATCCGTCCGCTGCGTCCCCTGAAAGTGTCGCCGAACGGTATTCTCGATCGTGTGAGCTAGCGCATCCCCTAAGGCGCCGTCGCCGAATAAGCTGACGGGTCGAAGAAGGCGCTGGACATTTTGACGCGGAGCAGATAGTGTAGTCACGGAGCAATCCGTGGCGCAGGCAGAGGCGATCACGTTCAAGGGGCGGCGTTTTGAGCCGGCAGAGGTCAGCCTGATCGAGCAGGTGGTGGCGTCGTACCCGCGTCTATCGCGGCAGGAGCTGGCCAACACGGTGTGCGAGCTGTTGGACTGGCGGCGGGCGAACGGCGGTCTCAAGACCTGGGAGGCCAGGGAGATGCTGGAGAGGCTGGAGAGCCTGGGGCCGTGTGCAAAGTCTTCCGTCGCCGTCTTCTGCGGGGGCGGCCGTTGGGGTCGACGACGCGTGTGCGTACAGCGCGCGCGGCGAGCCGCAAGCAGAGCTGCGCTGTGCCTTGCACGAGGTGGAGCCGATCGGATTGCGTCTGGTCGAGAGGCGGAAGATCGGCAGCTGTGGCGCGAGCTGGTGGAGCGCTCACCAGCCCGCAAGGCCACTGCGTGCCGTTCGGGGCCAGCCTGCGCTACGTGGTCGAGATCACACGCCCGCAGCCGGCGGTGGTGGGGTGCCTGCAGGTGTCGAGCCCGGCCTGGAAGATGGCGGTACGTGATCGCTGGATCGTTGAGCGAGCCGGCGCGATGCGCTGGCTTACAGCGCATCGTGAACAACAGCCGCTATCTGATTGTGCCCTGGGTACACATTCCCTCGCTGGCCAGCCACATCTTGGGGCATATGGTTCGACAGTTCAGCGACTGGCAGCGCGCCTATGGTGTCGAGCCCGTATTGATCGAGACGCTGGTCGACGCGGGCCGCGCGCACATGCTACCGCGCCGCCAACTGGATCGCCCTCGGGCCGACCAGCGGGCGCGGACGCATGGATCGCCACCACCAGCGCCATGCGGCCGCCCCCAAGCAGGTGTGCGTCTATCCCCTGAGCGCACGGGCGGCAGACAGGCTGCGCGCCGAGCCCCGGGCGCATCGATCCCGACGGAGGCAGTCAGATGGCTGGGCCGTGGAAGAAGATCGCGGCGAGCGCCAACCAGAAGTGGCTGGAGATCCGCCGCCGTTGGCGAGCTGCTGGCCGCTCATCTCGACGAGCGCCGCCGCCGCCACTGGCTGGGGCGCCGAAGCGCTCGCCTATGGGCGCGGTGGGGTCAGCGTGGTGTCGGAAGCATGCGCAGTGAGTCACCGGACGGTGGAGGCTGGGATGCGAGAGGTTCAGCAGGCCTCGCAGTGCCCGCCCGCGCGGCCCGCATTCGGCGTCCCGGCGGCGGGCAAACCCATCACCGAGAAATTCCCGGGCATCAAAGAAGAGCTGGGAGAAGCTGGTCGCCCCCGTACCCGTGGCGACCCACAATCGCCGCTGCGCTGACTCCAAGAGCGTGCGCCGCCAGCCGCCGAGCTGAGCGCGCGGGGCTTCCCGATCGGTGCAGACACGGTCGCCGATCTGCTGCGTGAGCTGAAGTACAACTTTTTTTTTTTTTTTTTTTTTTTTGCAGGCCAACCGCAAGACCCGCGAAGGTAAGCAGCACCCCGACCGCGATGCCCAGTTTCGTCCATCGCCACCCACAGCCAACAGTTCCTGGCGGCGGGCGACCCGGTGATCTCGGTCGATACCAAGAAGAAGGAGAAGATCGGCAGCTAAGAAGGCCGGGCGCGATATGAGCCACAAGGGCAGCCGCAGACGGTGGACACCCATGACTGCGGCGATCGCGGAAGGAAGGCCGGATCATTTACGGCATCCCCTACGGGGTCTACGAGCCGCAACGCAACCTCGGCTGGGGTGAGCGTGGGGGTCGATCATGACACCGCCGAGTTCGCCGTCCGCACCATCGGCCAGTGGTGGAGCAAGATGGGCCAGCCCGCTTACCCTACCGCCCGACGGGTCATGATTACCGCCGACTCAGGCGCAGCAATGGTGCGCGCGTGCGCGCCTGGAAGACTCACCTGCAGCGGCTCGCGGATGAAGCGGTCTGGAGTTCCACGTCTGTCATTCTGCCCGGCACCAGCAAGTGGAACAAGATCGAGCATCGCATGTTCAGTCAGATCACGCTCAACTGGCGCGCTCGCCCGCTGACCAGCCATGAGGTGATCGTCAATCTGATCGCCAACACCACCACGACCAGCGGTTTGCATCGAGGCGGCGCTCGACCCGGCGCGCTATCCGACCGGCGTCAGGGTTTCCCACCACGAGCTCGCCGCCGTTCGCATCAAACCTCTGACTTCCATCCCGACTGGAATTACGCGATTCTGCCCCGTGGCAGCCCATGAGCCGCGAAAAATTTTCTGCTACGTTGTTCGGCGACGGCGCCTAAATCATAGGTCACCTCGACGGTGTTGTAACCGCTACCAGCACCAAAGGGATGCGTCGTCGCGGTAGTATTGTAGTGAGCCATCTTGTCGTCAATGTGCAGCGCGACCGTGGTAGGGTGAACCTCCGAAGCAACATCCAGAGAAGCGGCATCGGGAACGACTCGAACCCTTGCAGTTCCACAACCTGTAGCCAACGCGGCGATGACGATTACCGTGAACCGTTTCATTGCTGTACGAGCGCCTGATACATCTGCACGATGTCACATGTCAAACGTGGTCACGCGGTCACCCAGTTGTGCGCAGTGAACCCGATCCTCCTGCCAGCCGAACGGCTTGGCGCTCAGGCGCGGCGTGCTTTTCGCCGTCGCCTGGAGCGGCTGGTTCGGCTTCGCTCTACTACTCCCGGACGGCCGATCGTCGTCACGAAGTCAAGCACCGACCGGTTGCTCACGGCGTTCCTCTTCAAGACTCAGCGGCCACACACCCGGCGACAAGCACTTCAACCAGATCAACCGCTGCAGAAGGTCAAGCAACTGTCCCACCCCCAACACGGGCGGGCCACCCGGGCCGTGCCCCATCTTCAGGCGACCGCCAGGAAGAAGCCGCGTGTCCTTGTAATAGCAGAACCACAGGTCGGTGATCGGTCCGGTAGGCTCGTAGCTCACTAAGAAGACCACCGGCTGGTAGGATGAGCCCTGTTCACCAAGGCGGATCACGCCGCGGATGAATGGCTCCCACGTTTCGTCGCCACCCTCTTGCAGCTCGAAGTGCTTCTCGATGTACCCGTGTGCGGCCTCGCAACCGCAGATCAACCAGCCGCATGCATCCAGATGCTGCTCGACCAGATCAACAATATTCGACGCCCACACAGGCGCCAGCGCTGCCTTCTCCGGACACTGAATCAACCAACCCATTGACGCCCTCCTTCTAAGCATTGCCGAACGCCCCAGTGATGGCGACTCCATCAACGAGGATGCGCGATGCGCGCTGGCAGTTCGGGCACACCATCGGTCCGCCGTCGCGATCAACCGCGAACTCAACCATCACGGCGATCACGAGGTGGCACTCGGGACATTCCCACGGCCCCGACAACAAGAATCCTTGGTCACAGTGGGAACACGGCGCCGGGATGAGCGCACCGTCTCCACCGCGGCAGACCCAACTCTCCATCTCGGTCCTCCTATGCGGTCAGATCCGATTGGGAAGGTCACGCCCGGGGTTAGGGCTTCGGCGCCGCCGCCTCGAGTTCCTTCGCGGCCAAGCACATGTTTCCGATGGGTTCGGGAAGGATGAACCATTGCTGATAGCCGCGGGAGTTTGGATAGCCGCAGGGGCGGTCGGTGCTCGGGTTCCAGGTGACACCGATGCAGGTATTGCCGTGGATGTCCGCGGAACTTTCCGCCACCGTGTACTCATCACAGTGCCACAGAATCCTGCCCACCTTGAACATGTTCGTGTCTCCGAGCACGCCCCCAGCGGGTGCTGCAGACGTCTTCGCCATGTACGTTCCTCCGCTTGGTAATGATATGGTAACTATCAGCAACCATTACTACACGGTTGGGCAGAAGGTGTCAAGCGAGGGCGCTGGATCTGGTTATTTGGCCTCCTCGGGGCCGCGTTGGTACCCGCAAGCCGAACGGATGGGCGTTCTGCCGCGAAGCCGGAGCGTAAGCGATGGCTTCGTCGGAAGCAACGCCGAGTTAGCCAGCATACGCATCATGCCGGCGGAGCGTGCACTCCGACCCGATCAAATAGGACCCGAAAGTTTGCCTCGAACGCCGGCAGCATGACCTCCTGGTACCAAGAAGGACCAATCCCAAGGTTGAGTTCGAGTGGAGCGAGCAGCTCTTGAAACCCGGGCCACTCTTCAGAGACTTCTTGCACGTAACCGGGCCGGTCAGCGACTTCGAATGCCAGCACGATTTCATCTGTATTAAAATTGTCCCGCTTATAGGTCGCGACGCGGGTGACGCTTGACCAACGCACTGGGAACCGCTTGCCATCTGGTGCGACCACGGCGAATCCGAGCTCGTCGAGCTCAATTTGAGCCTCCGGAGCAGGTTCGCGGCGAAGGCTGCGGAGAAACTGACGGACACCTTTCAACATGAACGCTGTTCATCAGCCTTGCGAGGTATTCCGATCACGGAGGCGAAACACGCGCGTTTCATCTCCGGGCTTCAGGTAGCGAAGGTCCAACCTTTCTTGCCGATGCACGAGTGATCTTTCGAGGAGTTGACCGCCAGAGTACTCACTCACGATCACGAGGTCACCGATACTGAGCGCAAGCAGAATGTCGAGCTCGTCGTACTCGACGTACGTGGCTTCGCCGGTCAAGAACTGCACCAGCCCATGCGAGTGCCAGGGTGTCCCCTCGAATCCGACGAGGGAATCGGCCTCCTCCTTGAGATTGCAGAAGGCCAGTACACATCCCTCCTCGACAACGACGTCGAGACGATCGGCATCGACACGCCGACTCACAAGTCCGAGCTCCGTGGAGAGCTTCGCAAGTTCATCCAGGCGATAGGGCATGCGGGGTGCGTCTCGGCGACTCAAGCTGTCTGGCTAACTACAATTCGACTCCCGAACCAGTTCCGCGAACCCCGCAGGCCCCTGCAGCATAGCGTCCTCTGGCATGCGGCTTCCTATACGGCGCAATGCATCAACGAGTCAACGGGTTACGTCCCAATGTGTCGACTGCATTCTCGGTGCGCTATGCTGCACGATCATGCGGGCTAGCGCCCCCCTCGTGGAGGCCCAAGTAAGCGGTCGGCTGGACTTTGCACACCCTGCCCGCCGCGATTCAGAACATGCACGTAGATTTGCGTCGTCTTCACGTCTCGATGGCCCAGTAGCTCCTGCACCGTCCGGATGTCGTCGCCGACCTCTAACAGATGGGTAGCGAAGCTGTGCCGCAAGCTATGCGGAGAAACTGGCTTGGCAATCGCCGCCTTGTAGGCGGCTGCGTGAACGGCGCGCTGGGGTACCGACTCGTGTAGGTGATAGCGCTGCGGGCCGCCAAAACGTGGGTCAGTACAGATCTGCGAGGCCGGGAAGACCCACTGCCAGCCCCACTCGCGATCGGCATTCGGATACTTGCGGCGCAGCGCATCCGGCAGCTGCACCCGACCAAAGCCGGCTTTGAGGTCGGCTTCGTGCAGGCGCCGCACCCGACCCAGATGTGCCAGGAGCGGCTCCTTGACGGCTACAGGCAGCATGGTCACGCGGTCTTTGTTCCCCTTGCCCTCGCGCACCAAGACCTCGTTACGGGAGAAGTCAATGTCTTTGACGCGTAGGCGCAAGCACTCCCTCAGGCGCAACCCCGCCCCGTAGAGCAGCATCGCCATCAGCCAACTGACGCCGCGCATCGCTTGCAGCAGCGCCGTGACCTCGTCGCGGCGCAGGACCGTAGGCAGTCGCTGCGGGCGCTTGGTGCGCACCACGTCGTCGAGCCAACCCGGATCACACTCCAGCACGTCCTTGTACAGGAAGAGCAGGGCTGCCAGGGCCTGGTTTTGTGTGGACGCCGCGACCGCCTGCTTTACCGCTCATTCGGTCAGGAATTGCTCCATCTCAGGTTTGTCCATCTCAGTCGGGTGCCGCGTGCCGTGGAAGAGGGGGAGGGGGATGAAGTTGAACTGGCCGGCCACTCTCGACTATTGACTGTCGATCCCTCCACCCATGACGGAAAACCGTCGCATCGCCCGCGCCGCCGGGCTCGTCAGCGTCTTCACGTTGCTTAGCCGTATTGCCGGACTCGTACGCGACGCCGTGGTCGGCTACTACTTTGGCACGGGCATGGCCGCCGATGCGTTCTTCGTGGCCTTCCGCATCCCGAACCTGCTGCGTCGCTTCGTAGCGGAAGGGGCGATGAGCGCGGCGTTCGTTCCGGTGGTCACCGACTATTTGACCCATCGTTCGCGTGCGGCGGCGATGCAGGCGGCCTCCGCCCTGGCCGGTGTGGTGAGCGTTGTGCTGATCGGGGTGACGTTGATCGGCGTGGTGTTCGCGCCGCAATGTGCGACCCTGTTCGCACCCGGCTTCGCCGATCAGGCCGGGAAGTTGGCGTTGACGGTCAGCCTGACGCGCTGGATGTTTCCGTACATCCTCCTGGTCGGCCTCGTGGCCCTGAGTGCGGGCGTGCTCAACGCCCTACGCCACTTTGCGGCGCCGGCGCTGTCTCCGATCTGTCTCAACCTGGCGATCATCGCCGCTGCCGTAGTGTTCTATCCGCGCCTCGAGCTCCCAGTATACGGCCTAGCATACGGCGTGTTGATCGGCGGCATCCTCCAGTTGGCCATCCAGATCCCGCCGTTGTTCTGGCACGGCGTGCCGATTGTGCCGCGCTGGCGGCCGCGACACGAAGCGGTAGGTCGAACACTGAGGTTGATGGGGCCGATGGTGTTCGGCGCCGCCGTCTACCAGATCAATCTCGTCATCGGCACCATACTGGCCTCGGTGCTGCCAAGCGGCAGCGTCTCGTATCTGTGGTACGCCGATAGGGTATTCGAGTTCCCGCTCGGGATCTTTGCCGTAGCCTTGGGGACCGCCGTATTGCCGAGCTTCTCGGCGCAAGCCGTCCGCGGCGCCTACGACGAAATGCGGCACAGCCTGTCGTTCGCGATCCGGCTCGCCAACAGCATCGTGCTGCCCGCGACCGTGGGCTTGATTGTCCTGGCGACGCCGATCGTGTCCGTGCTCTTTCAGCGCGGGGCGTTCGGTCCGACGGAAGTGCGGTGGACGGCCCAGGCGCTCGGCGCCTTTGCACTCGGGTTATGGCCGGCGTCCATGTTGCGCCTGGTTGTGCCTGCCTTCTACGCCATGGAGAACGCCCGCACACCGGTGCTGACGGCGGCTGGGGCATTTGTGGCCAACTGCGCGTTCAGTGTGGCCCTCATGGGGCCGGTGGCCGCCAGCGGCGAGTCGCGCCTGGCCGACGCGATCGCCGCGGTGACGCAGGGTGCGGCGGTCGTCGACCTCCGCCACACCGGTTTGGCACTGGCGACGTCGCTATCGGCGGCGGTCAATCTGCTGTTGCTTTGGCTGGCATTACGTCGGCGCCTCGGCACCCTCGGCGGGTGGGCGAACGTCCGGTCGTTCCTCAGTAGCGCAGTGGCGTCGCTGGCGATGATTCCGGCCGTCCGTTCCATCGCCGCGTCGATCGACTGGGCCGCGCCCGGGGCGCTTCTATCGCGTGCGGCCGTGCTGGCCTTCGCGATGGCCGTGGGTGTGGCGGTGTATGGCTGCGTGGCGCTGATCTTGGGTGGGACGGAGGTGCGGGCGCTAATGCGCGAAGTCCATGAGCGGGCGTCCGCCAAGACGCCGCAACCAGAAGGCGACTCCTGCCCATGAACCGGCAGTTCCAACCGCGGGATACCCGCGGACCGGATGCCTGTCGAGCGATGACGATCGGTTGCCTGGACCTGCTCTACGCAACCACACCCGCTTCCCGCAGCTCGCGCGTGCGCTCGCCGAGGCCGATTTCTCCAAGGATGACGTCGGTGTGCTGGCCCAAGCTGGGTGCTGGGGCAGCCAACGCCGCTGGGGTGGAGTCGAACTGTGCCGCATGGCGCGGCTGGCGGATACGACCGACCACCGGGTGGACGGCGTCAACCAGAAGACCGAGGGCCCGCACATGCGGGTCGTCGGCCAATTGGGCCGGCGACAAGACGACACCGCACGGAACCCGCTCGGCCTCCATGCGGGCCATAGCCTCCGCGGTCGTCATGCGAGTGGCGGCGTCGCAGCAGCGTTCGAAGAGAGCCCGGGTTACCTCGAAGTTTTGGTGGCGCAGTGTGGGCGAGGCTACCCGCGGATCATCGTAACCCTCGACACCAAAGGCGCGGCACATACCGGCGAAATCCGCGTCGCTCGTCGGCGTCGCGACGCCCCACCCGTCCAGAAAACGAAACGGGCGGGCCTCGGACGAAAAGCTGCCGGGTTGAGAGCCGTCCCCGTCGCGCAAGACTTCGTTACCGGCCGCGTCGATCCAGGTGAACGACACCATCGCATCCAACATCGAGAGACGAACGTGCTGGCCGCCCAGGCCGCGTTCGCGGGCGCACAGCGCCGCGGTGATGGCCTGTGCCACGGTGAGCGCGGTCACCTTGTCCGCCAGAATCTGCCGTGCGAAACGCGGCGTTCCGCTCTTGGGATCTGCTTCGTTGACGGCAACGCCGGCATACGCCTGAATCACCGTATCGTACGCCCCTTTGTTGGCGTATGGTCCTTCGTGACCGAAGCCCGAGATCGACACATAGACGAGATCGTCACGACGGAGATCCTCATAGCCCACGCCCAGCCGTTCGGCGACACCGGGTCGCCAGTTTTGCACCACCACGTCGCTGCGTGCTGCCAGGCGGCGGACAATGTCACGTCCGGCGGCGACATCGAGGTTCACCGCGATGCAACGCTTGCCCCGATTGCAGACCTGATAAACAGCACTGATGCCGTTCATCTGCGTGCCGATCCACCGGGCAATGTCACCGACTCCCGGGCGCTCGACCTTGACCACTTCGGCGCCCTGATCCGCCAGCAGGGCGACCGCATAGGGCCCGGTTGCCAGCATGGAGAGATCGAGAACGCGAATGCCTGTAAGCGGCCCGGCTGTCGCCATCATTCCCCCCTTTCACGATGCGGTGGCAGTGCGTTCGTCTCTCTACCCTGCCGCCGTGAACGGCGGTCGGCCCTTCGCCCCAGGGCGCGATTGCTAGACGACGTTCTTCGCCTCATCCCACAGCGCGTTCATTTCTTCAACGGTTGCTTCATGGACATCCCGGTGCCGGGCGGCGAGGCACTGTTCGATATAGCGAAAGCGGCGGATGAAGCGGTCGCTGGCGCGGTGTAGCGCGTCCTCCGCGTGGATGCCGAGATGGCGTGCCAGTGAGGTCAGGGCAAACAGCAGGTCGCCCAGCTCCGCTTCCACCGCCGACGGCTCTCCCTGCCGTATCGCGGCTTCCAGTTCGCCAAACTCTTCGCGCGCCTTCTCCAGCACCTCGCTGGCGTGTGCCCAGTCGAAGCCGACGCCGGCGGCCTTTTCGCTCAGGCGGTGCGAGCGCAGGAGCGCGGGAAGGGCGCGCGGCACGCCGGAGACGGTGGAGCGGTCCACCCGGTCCCGGCGTTCCTCCGCCTTGATGCGGGTCCAATTGCGCAGCACCTCCTCGGAATCCTTGACCTGCGCGTCGCCGAACACGTGCGGATGCCGGCGAATCATCTTGGCGTTGATGCCGCGCACGACGTCCTCGATGGTGAACCGGCCCGCCGCGCGCGCCATTTCCGCATGGAAGACGATTTGCAGGAGCAGGTCGCCCAACTCGGCGCGCAACTCCTCGGAGTCGTTGTCCTCGATGGCTTCGGCCACCTCGTACGCCTCTTCGATCAGGTACGGTTTGATCGATTCGTGCGTCTGTTCGCGGTCCCACGGACACCCATCCGGTCCGCGCAAGCGCTCCATGATGCGCACCAGTTCGGCGAACGCGTTCGCGCTGCTCATGATCTCAATGCGCTAGCCGAGGGGTGCTCGCGAGTCAACGCGCGCCTGCCGCCGGTGCGGGCCATCTTGCGAGTCGGGTGCGCGGCCGTTACGGTGCCTGCAGATCGCAAGGGGAGAGCCGGAACGAACCATGGCAACGGTTGTAGTGTACACCACGCAATACTGTCCCTATTGTATGCAAGCCAAGGCGCTGCTGCGGCACAAGGGCGTGTCGTTCGAGGAGGTCGATGTCACCGCGAACGACACACTGCGCGAGAAGATGGTCCGAGAGTCCGGGCGCCGTACGGTGCCGCAAATCTTCATCAACGGTAGCCCGATCGGCGGCTTCGACGAACTGCGTGCGCTCGACGAAGACGGCAGGCTCGATTTGTTGCTTGCCGCCTGACGCCCGGTAGTGTGCCGGGGCGGCGCCCGCACGAACCGCGCGCCCCCCCCCCGACGCCAGTGCCCGGTCAGGACCAGTGCTCGGCCTGCAACTCCTCGCGCATCGCCGACATGAATTCCGCCATCGATGCCAGCGCCGCTGCCGGCCAGCTCCCGCCGCCGGCCAGGGCGGAGAGCGCCATCAACACGGCGCAGCGGATGACCGCGTCTGCCCGGTCGTCTTCCAGGGCCGACCGCAAAACCGATCCGCTCGCCTCAATGTCGGCGGTAATCGCCCCCTGCCTGTCACACACGAACATTCGAGCCATATTCCCCCCCGGTCGCCAGGTTGGTCTCTGATGAAGGGCTGGCTGACCGTTCCAGCCCCTCGGGCTTCCCTGATCCCAGGGTCGCAAGCCTCGGTACAGGCAAACCGCGTGCCGCCGTGCCGGCCACAACCGCCGATCCGTCGGCGCCCGTCACGGCGGGTTGGCGTGGGATGGGTGGCATGCGGGGGATACTCATTGTGAGCATCGCGCGATCGTCTGGGCAGGCCGCGTTGACTCCTCCCATGAATGCACGGATGATTCGACCGCCGATGGAGCAGTGGATTCCGATCCTTTCCGAGCAGGAGATCGCACGCGAGCGCGCCAAGGCTCGCGAATTGCGCCAGTCGCAGTGGTGGAAACGGCGCCGGGGTGCCGGCCGCTGCCATTATTGCGGCGGGAAGTTTCCGCCCCATGAGCTGACCATGGATCATCTGGTACCACTGATTCGTGGCGGCCGCTCGACCAAGGGCAACCTCGTTCCTGCCTGCAAGGAATGCAACAACCGGAAGAAGCATCAGCTGGCCTTCGAGTGGGACCCGAACCAGGGGTAGCCCTCCGTAGGCTGGCGTTTGCCACCTGTCATCTGGCCTCTGTCCGCTGTTGTCTCGCCCTCCGGCGCTTCTTCTCGGCGGCTCGAACGCTATAATGCGATCGTGCCAGTCGATGCTGACGAAACGCTGCCGGCGGACGCAGGTGTACCGTCGAACCTGACCCAACAATTGGATGCCGTACAAGCGCGGCCCGGGGTGTACCTTCTCAAAGACCGCCACGGGAAGGTGATCTATGTCGGTAAGGCAAAGAATCTCCGCGCCCGGGTGCGCACCTATTTCCGCGGCGGCGACGAGCGCAGTCAGGTACGTTTCCTCATGCAACGGGTTGGCGGCCTGGAGACCCTGGTCACCAGCAACGACAAGGAAGCGCTCATTCTCGAGAACAACCTGATCAAGCAATACAAGCCGCGGTACAACATCCGCCTCAAAGACGACAAGTCGTACGTCAGCGTCAAGGTCACCGTCCAGGACCCGTGGCCGCGCATCCTGGTCACGCGCAAGATCGTCAAAGACGGCAGCAAGTACTACGGCCCCTATGCGTCAGCCTGGGCCGTACGCGAAACCCTGGACACCATTCGCAAGGTGATCCCCCTGCGGACCTGCAGCGACGGCGTATTTCGCAACCGCTCCCGGCCGTGTCTCGAGTATCAGATCAAGCGTTGCCTCGCGCCGTGCTGCCTGCCGGTGGCGCCGGAGGAATATCAACGGCACTTGCGCGAAGCGGTCTTGCTCCTCGAGGGTAAGAGTCAGCAGCTCGTGCGCCAACTCGCCGACGAGATGCAGCGCGCCGCGGAAGCGCTTCGTTTCGAGGAGGCAGCCCGCCTACGGGACCGCATCCGTGCCATCGAACGGACCCAGGAGCGCCAACAGATGGTGTCGCACTGGGGGGACGATCAGGACGTCTTCGGCCTCTATCGCGAAGGCGGCTTCATCGAGGTGCAGGTGTTGTTTGTCCGCCAGGGCAAGCTCACCGGCAATCAGGCGTACAGTTTCGGCGACTTCGAGTTTGGCGACGACGAGGTGCTGGCGGCCGTCTTGACGCAGTTCTACCAGGGCGATCGTTACATCCCGGACGAGGTATTGGTGCCGGTGGATCTGGACGACCACGACGTGCGCGCCGAGTACCTTGGTGAGCGCAAAGGCAAACGCGTCATCGTTTTCCGCCCGCAGCGTGGCGACAAGGCCAGACTGCTGGAAATGGCCGCGGAGAACGCCCGCCAGAGCTTCCGCGCGCGCCAGGACGCCGACCGCAATCGCGAACGCATGGGGGAGGAGCTGCGCCGCCGCCTGCACCTGCGCAACGCCCCCAAGCGCATCGAATGCTTCGATATTTCCAATATCCAGGGGCGCCTGGCGGTCGGGTCGATGGTCACGTTCGACGAGGGCGAGCCCGACAAGAACCGCTACCGCCGCTTCCGCATCAAGGCGGTGCCGGGGGCGGACGATTTCCTGATGATGTACGAGGTCCTCAAGCGACGTTTCGCGCGCGCCAAACAGGAGGGCGAATACCCCGATCTCCTGGTGGTTGACGGCGGCAAAGGGCAACTCAACGTGGCCCTGGAAGTCCTGCGCGAATTGGAAATCGACGCGGTCGATGCGGTCGGCTTGGCGAAGATGCGGGTCGAACGGGCACCGCGGGCGACGGAGATCGTGCGCAGTGAGGAACGTGTGTTCTTGCCCGGGCGAGTGAATCCCGTCGTCCTGCGGCGCAATTCCACCGCCCTGTTCCTGCTGCAGCGCGTGCGTGACGAAGCGCACCGCTTCGCCATCACCTATCACCGGCAACTGCGGCGGCGCGAACGCCTGCGTTCCGTGCTCGACGGCATTCCCGGCGTCGGTAGCGCACGACGCCAGCGGCTGTTGCGGCACTTCGGCAGCGTGCGCCGCATGCGTGAGGCGACGGTGGCGGCGCTGGCCGAGGTGCCCGGAATCTCGGGAGCGCTCGCAGCGGAAATCAAGGCGGCCCTGGCCGATGTGCACCAGGCCGCGGCGGACGAGCGGCCGGCGCCAGTGGCCCACAGCGCGGCCGGTGCCCCGACGAGTCCCGACGACCCTTGACGCAACCGGCGCCGCGTTGGGGGTGCGGGGTGAAAAGGCCGCGTCTTACGACGCGCGGTGGCCACCGAGTTGACTTCTCGTTCGCCGATCTCTAGCAATAGCGAGCCCCCGAGCGCACGTCGCCTGGAGGAGAGGAGGACGTGCAATGACGACGACGGAGATTCAGGAACTCTTGAACGGCCTGATGCGCGGTATCGATAAGAAGACCGTGCTGACCTTCGAGCCGCGCCCCAACGCGGCGCATCCCGGGGTTTCCGTGCGTCTGTCGCGCGACAAGCGCGTCGGCTTGTTGGAGATTTCGGAGGACGATCTGGTGGCGGGACAAACCGACCTGCTGCGGCGGAACCGCTTGCGCACGGCGCTGAAGCGCGCCCGCGACCGCATGTGGGAGGAAGAGCGCCCCATTTTCAGCACCAAAGTGACGTACGCGACTCCGGACAAGACCTGGATGCGCCCGCCCCAAGGCGGGGGGCGAGGGCGCCGCTAGAGCGGATTGGCCCCAGCCACCGGCGGTACCGTTGCTGCGCGGGCTCGGGTGACGGGTAGGGCGCCCGTGTCCGGCGGCCTACTCGCGACCACCCGGATTCGTTGGCGGTACCTCCGCCGGCCGCGGTGTGCCCGACCGACGTTGGTGCCGAAGTTCATCGATGTCGGTGAAGCGGCACGCGATGCTGTAGACCCCGGCCGCGATCTCGCTGCGCAGTGGGGAATAGGCTTTGTGAAAGAGGTGGAGCATACGGCTGTTGGAACCGAGGACGTTGGCGGTGAAGCCATCGATACCGCGCGACTGTGCGATAGCCTTCATGTACTCGAGTAGAAAGCTGCCGATGCCGCGGTTCTGATAGTCGTCGTGTACGGTGAACGCCACCTCGGCCATGTTCGTTGCGGGATCGACCAGGTAGCGCGCCACGGCGATCATTTCCTCGGTGTCGTCGTGGACCAGAAAGCCCGCGATCGCCAAATGGTCACGGTAGTCAAGGGTGACAAACTCCTGGATCTGGCGCACGGAGAGCTGTTTGACGGGCGTCATGTACCGCATGTATACCGTTTCCTCGGAGTGCGAGTAGAAGAGGTCGCGCAACGCGCGTTCGTCCGTCGGCTTCACCGGACGGACGAACAACTCCACCCCGTCGCGCAGCGTCACCCAGCGTTCCAACTGCTGCGGATAGGGCGCGCCCGCGGCCGGGAACGGGATCTGTTCCGCATACACGAAGCGCCGCGCTTTCGCGGCGGCCAGCAACTGATTGCGGAAATCGGGATGTGCGATGCTCACCAAGGCCAAGGTGCGTTCGCGCACGTTGCGGCCGTAGAGATCGGCGACACCGAACTCGGTGACCACGTAGTGGACATCGGCACGGGTGGTGACGATACCCGCGCCCTCGTTCAACACCGGCACGATGCGGGAGACGGTGCCGTTCTTGGCCGTCGACGGCAGGGCAACGATCGGCTTGCCCCCTCGCGAGCGCGCCGCGCCGCGGATGAAATCCACCTGGCCGCCGATGCCGCTGTAGAAGTGGTGCCCGATCGAGTCGGCGCAGACCTGACCGGTGAGGTCGATCTGGAGCGCGGAGTTGATCGCGACCATGCGGTCGTTCTGGCCGATGACCAGCGGATCGTTGACGTACTCGCTGGGATAGAAGCCGAAGGCCGGGTTGTCGTCGATCAGGTCGTATAGCCGCCGTGTACCGATGCAGAATGAGGTGATTGAGGTACCGGGGTGCAGCCCCTTGCGGCGATTGGTGATGACGCCGCGCTCGAGCAGATCGATGATGCCGTCGCTGAACATCTCCGTGTGCAGGCCCAGGTCCTCCTTCTTGCGCAGGTGGCGGAGGACCGCGTTGGGGATACTGCCGATGCCCAGTTGCAGGGTGGCGCCCGGTTCGATCAGGTCGGCAATGAAGCGGCCGATCCGCTGCGCCACCGGATCCGGTTCCGCGGGCGCCAGTTCGAGGATCGGTTCCTCGGTTTCGACCAGATAGTCGATCCGATCGGCGTGGATGAAGCTGTCGCCGAGGGTGCGCGGCATATGCGGGTTGACCGCGGCGATCACCAGCCGGGCGCTCTCGGCGCCGGCCTTGACGACATCCACCGCGACGCCATAGCTGCAATAGCCATTGCGATCCGGCGGGGATACCTGGATCAGCGCGACGTCGATGCGCACGCGCCCCGTGCGGAACAGCCGCGGCACTTCCGAGAGAAAGACAGGGGTGTAGTCGGCGTGCCCCTCCAAGACGGCATCGCGGACGTTCGCGCCGATGAAGAAAGCATTATGACGAAAGCGGCCGGTGAACCGCGACGCCGTGTACGGCGCGACGCCAAGCGTCAGGATGTGAAGGATCTCGGTATCCGCAAGTTCCTCACCGCGCGCCGCCAGCGCCGCCACCAGACACTGCGGTTCGGCACAGCCGGAGCCGATGAACACATGGTTGCCGCGGGCGACGTGGCGCACGGCCGCGACCGCGTCGACGTGTTTCCCCGCGTATCGATCTTGCCAGCGTTCCATGCCCGACGCCTCGCTTGCGCAGGCCGCCCGCCAATGCCGGCCGGCCCCGTCGCCGTAGGGCGCGACAGCGCTCAGGGATGACGGGCGGCGCGGCGACGTCTGCCGCGCCGTATTATGCTCACACTGCGCGGGCGGATTCCACCGGAGGCGACAGACAATGGAAATCCAACGGCGATTGCCCTTCAATGCCGGAGCGATCGCTAAGGCATCGCCGATCGAACGTGCGCTGGGGCCGTCTAAAGCAAGAAGATGCCGGTGCTGCCGCTTTTCGGAAGCCGGTCCCCGCGCCGTGACCCTGGTTGGTCACCATGCACCCCGGCACTCGAGCGTCACGAGCGCCCACTGCCCTGACGGCGCGGTCGTTCGCGCCGCCTCCGACAGCCGAGCCCAACGCAAGGTCCCAAATATATCAGTTGTCACATTTGCATCCCTGTGATACACGGCGGGCTATCTTCATAGGAACCGTGCTGGCCGCCGCGCCGGGACGACGACCGCAGCGAGCGGCCAGCAGGGAGCGTCAGCGGCGGTGGCGTTGCAGATCGGAACCAGGGGGGGATTATGGCCACGATGAGAAGAGCGATGTGGGTTGTCGCGGCCGGCGTCGCGGCGGGTGTGGTACTCGTGCCGCCCGCCGGCTGGGGGCAAGCGGTGAAGCCGGCGGCCAAGAAGGCGGCCGGCGTTAGGGCCGAAATGGAGATCGAAGAAATAACGGTGACTATGAGGATCTGCAGGTCTCCGTGTTCCGTTCCAGTCTGCAATCGGGTGCGGTGAGCATCCCGGCGAATGCCGACCGGGCGGAAATCTGGGGGATGGAGTTCGAGGGGGTCGCAGTCCCCTTCCGCGGGCTGGAAACCAGCGTGAGCTACAGTTTCTTGGCTCCCAAGTACACGAAGTGGATGGATCAGAAATTCGACGCCGCCGGCAACCCGATTTTCGAGAATGGGCCGGACTGCCCTACTCCCAGTGCTCCGTGCGTCCCGGTCCTGGAGAGCGTGACCGATCAGCGCAGTTTTCCGGACAGCCCCAAGAATCAGTTCACCCTGGGAGTCACCTATACGGCGCCGCCGACGACGACCGGCGTCTTCTCCGCACACATGGATGTGTCCTGGCAGGACAAGGTCACCTTCATCGTGAACAACTACACCCCGGGCAGTCAGGCCAACGAAGGATGGGCGTACGCGCTGGTCAACGGCCGGCTGGCGTATGCGGGCATTCCGCTTCAAAAGGGCAGTCTCGATGTGGCGGTGTTCGCCCGCAACTTGTTTGACCGCAAGTACCGAACGTTCGGTGTCGACTTTGGCGCGGGGCTGGGCTTCGCGGACAACAACTATGGCGACCCACGCACGTTCGGCCTGGCCTTGACGTATAATTTCACCGCCGGAGAGGGCGCGCCGCCCCCACCGGCTCCGGTGGCCCAAGCGGCGGGCGCAAATCGTTCGCCGCGCCTCATCCAGGATTGAAGGATCCGCGCGCGTCGATCTGTTCCAGATAGATGTCCGCCGGGGCGGTGACGGCATTGACGATCGCCTGGGCGAGCGATTCAGGTCTGGCGCCGGGGAACGTGAAGAAGGGAGCGACACCGCTCTTCTCGAAGGCGCCTGTCACTTCTTCGCGGAAATCCTGCGACGTCCAGATGTGGTTTCCGGCATCGTTTCGGATCACGCCGACCGAGAAGTTGGTAATGCGGAAGGGCTCTCCCCGCAGTTCGTTGCGCATGCCCCGCGACATGGTCTCGAGGGCTGCCTTGGCCGCCGAATAGACGACCATGTACGGCTGCGGCATCTGGATGGACTGGGACGTCACGTTGACGATATCGCCGCCGCGCCCGCCGGCACGGATGCAGTTGATCGCCTCGCGCATGCAAAAGACGGGGGCGGTGAACGAGTTGGCGATCATCGATTCGATCTGCTCGTCGCTGGCGGTGTCGAGCCGGAAGGGAGCATAGACCGCCGCGTTATTGATCAGTACGTCGATCCGGCCCATGCCCTCCATGATCCGGGCGAAGGCGGCGGTTACCTGAGCGCCGTTCGACAGGTCCGCGGTGACGATCTCGTGCCGGCAGTCCAGCATGGTTGCCGTGTCCTCCAGCTTGGAGCGGTTCCTGCCGATCAGGGCGATTTCCATGCCCGCCCGGGCCAGAGCGACTGCCGTTGCCTGACCCAGACCCTGTCCGGCTCCCGTGACCACGGCTACCCGTTTGTCCGCACTCATGCCTGTCCCCATGTCTCGCTCACAATGCCCTCGTGGCCTCTTCGACCAGCCGTAGCGTGTCATGGTCGCACATCGCCGCGTAGAGCCTTTCCAGGTTGGTCGTGATGATTTCCATCGGGTAATTGCGTTCCGGGCACAGCAGCCAACCGATGGCGAAGCCCCAGATGATCGCCCGCCCGTAGCCTTGCATGGCGGTCTCGATGTCCGGCAAGTCGTTGACCCCGTTGCGCGCCAGCTCCGCCAGGTAATGCCCGACCAGTGCCCGCTCGTTCGCGCGCCGCTCGGCGATCGAGAGCGATTCGATCATCAGGTAGTGAACGTCGTGCGCCCAGGTGCCGCGCGCGGAGATCTGCCAGTCAAGAAAACCGAACGAGCCGTCGGCGAGGTGCCACGTGTTATGCGCGCCGGTATCGCCATGGACCAGCGTTGGCGGGAAGATCTTGAAATGGTACGCATGCGCGGCCTTCACGCCCGCCCACAATTGCCGCGGCGTCCACCCGGTGCGGGCGATCAGGTCTTGGCGATAGGGGCTGTCCGCCGCCAGGGCCTCGATGCCGGGGGCGACGAGCGCTTCGAAGAAATCAAACTGGCGGCCCGAAAGCAGGCTGCTCAACCAGCGGTGCTCCATTTCCTCCAGTCGCGGGCTGTTCCAGTAGCGGGCGTGCAGCCTGGCAAGTTGCGACAACAACGCCGCGACCTGCTCGGGCGTCAGCGGTTTTTCCTTTGCATGGGGAAAGAACGGTTGCCGCGGCGTCAGATCCTCGAGCAGCAGGATGAAGCGCTCGCTTTCTCCCTCGTAAGCCGCGCCCAGGCACCTGACCTGGGGGATGTCCAGTTTCGGCAGCACCTCGCGGTACATCTGGCTCTCGGTCTCGTACAGGGCGCTGTCGACCCCCGGCTCCTCGATCACCATCTTGACGATGACCTGTTCGGGCAGGTCCGCCGACCCTGGGCCGTATTGCAGCCGCAGCCTGGCCCGGCCGGCGGTCGATACTTGGTGCTGTAGGCCCATTGCCTCGACCAGTTCGAAGCCGGTCACGGAGCTGCGCGGATGCATCTCCGACACCAGCCGGTCCAGCAGTTCGAGGGTGATGTCCTCGGCCCGGTTGGGTAGCGGATGCGCGGGATCGACGGGACCATGATCCTGCGCCTTGCGCTTGCGTCCGGCCTGCCCTTCCTGGTTCAGCCTCATGATGAGATTGTCGGCCACTTTTCTCTCCCAATTGCACGCCGTGGCGATGGGCGCGCTACTCAAGCGATTCCAGCAGTCCTTCGTGAAGAGCCGGAGCCGCGCCTGTTCCCCTTTCGCTATTCGCTCGGGCCAGTCTTGCCGGGCCAGCAGCATTCGCCCAACCGCGACAAGGTCGAAATCGCCATGTCGTACATGGCCATACGCTGTCCGCGATGGGAATTGATTTTCGCATCGCCGCCGCTCAGGCTCTCGATACGGTCGGTGGTCAGGCCGGCGGAGTCCACGGCGATCTCCGACGTGCCGAACGCTTGCGGCTCCGGGCGGCGAGGCCCCGCAGCCCATCGAGAGCGGGCTGTTCGGTGCTATCGCACGGGGTCGATCTGGCGCAGCAGTTCCTCGAACGCACGGTCCGCGATCGCCACCATCTCCGCGTCGGTGCGGTCTTGAATCGGATGCGCGACGAAGATGGCCGCCGGGTCGGCGCCAAGCGCTCGGGCTTGATGTTGCGCGCCGTCGATAAACTCGACGGTGGCCACGTACACGCCCGGTACGCCGCGTGCTTCCAGATCAACGATGTCGTGCACACTGCACGACACGCAGCTCCCTCAATCGGCGAGCGCTTCGAGCACGAAGCCGCAGGCGGTGGCGATTTCCTGGCGTAGCGGCGTCGGCGCGGGCTTGGTGAACGTGGGCTTGCGGAAGCGCCGCACCGTCGCGCCGTGGGCGCTGAAGCGTTGCTCGATGCGATCGAGAAACACATCGCCGCGCGCCTTGGTGATGTCGAGCAAGCCGACGGTGAGGCCGTTGAGGGACTGCGGCCGCGGCAGCCGTTGGCGAAGCGCCGGACTGCGTTCGCTGGTCGGATCGAGCAGCACGCGACCGCTCGACGGTTCCCGTTCCGTTGTGCGTGTGGTCATAGCGTAATCTCCCTGGTCACCGGTTGACTCCCCAGCGGGCCGTTCGCCCACCCGCCAATCATAGCCGAGAACAGTCCGGCGCGCCCGCCGCAATGTACAATCAGCAGCCCGCCGGGGTGAAATTTCGGTATCGTCGCATCGCGAAAGTGTTCCGGCATGCCTTCCGCGATCCCACCCGCGCCGCGCACCAACTCGCTGCCGGGAATCTGTAACAGCTCGTGGAGGCGCGCCGCCAAGCGCTCGCGATCCCATCCCGCGGCGGCGAAGACGCGAGCATGTTCCGGCCCGATCGCCAGCACGCAGTCGAACCCCAGGACCGCCTTCGGGTGATGCAACGTGCGCAAGTTGACCGCGAGCGAACGCGCCAAAGACTCGGGATCGCGGGAGAGCTGGTCGATAATGCTGCGCGGTGCCTCACCCGGAAAGAGGGTGACGGTATTCGCGCCGGGCGCGGCGCCGAGGGCGACGGATAGCGGGGACCAAGGCGAACCTTCCTCGTCCTCCGCAAAACAAAACGACAGCTTCCCTGGATTGCCGAACGTGGCGCGGTCCACCTCCCCCGGCCGGCCGCCGCCCACATTGCGGATCGCCAGCTGCAGGGCGCGGCCGATGGTCGTGTTGGCGCGATTGCCTTGGCCGAAGACGTTCATTCCCGCGTTCATGCCTATGGCGCGACGGATCGGGCCGTTGACGATGATCACCGGCCCCACGGGCATGGTCGTCGCCAGCACGCCGTGGATGTTGAACTGGTCCGTGCACGCCGCCTGCAGCGCGGCGATCACGACCGGGAGATACTCAGGCTTGCAACCGGCCATCACGGCGTTGATCGCGACCTTCTCGACGGTGCACTCGACGAGATCCGGTGGCACCACGGCAACGACTTCCCCTGGCTGACGGGTGGTACCCTGCAGCATGTCCAGGACGCGGCGCTCCGTAGGCGGAACGACCGGCAGGCCGTCGCTCCAGCCGCGCGCAAACGCGATTTCCATCTCGTCTTCGAGCGGCGCCAGTTCGACGCGCCGCGCGCGCAACGCGGTCCGGCCGAACCGTACGCGCAACTCGCTGGCGATGTGCGGATCCACCGTTCGGGATCCACATCCGGGTCTCCACTCGGGTAAGTCGGGACCGAGATCGCTCACTCCCGTCAGCAGCTGCCACTCCTCTCGCTGCCAGCCGATCACCCGGCCCTGCTCGACGCCGTTCTCCAGGCGAATCACCGTCGGGACGGTTTCGATTCCGTAGCGCCACGACAGGTCGAGATCGCCATCGTCGCGCACCGCCACCCCGCGAGGGAAGGTAGGATCGTCCTGCGAGACAACCGAGAGTTCCACATGCTCCGCCAGTTGCAACAAGACGGGCGCTACGAGGACGCAGGTGGGACACTCCCGCTTCACGAAGGCCAGGAACTGCCCGTGCGGCGCGACCGCATTCGACATGTCGAAATGATTTCACGGCTCCCGGCGCGTGTCCACTCGCGGTCCGCCGCCGCCCGCCGCTTCGGCGGGCGCCAGATCCCGGAGTTTCCGCGCCCAACGGTCCGCGGCCTCGCGGTCGCCGGCCTTCGACGAGAACTCCGCCAAGGCAGCCAGGATGTCGGTGTCGCCAGTGAATCGTGCCTGGGCCTGTTGCAACACGGCCATTGCTTTGCCCGACTGGCCGACGCTGTCGAGCGCGACGGCATACACATACGCGTAGCGCGGCGAGTCGGCGCGCTCCGCGGCCGCCTTCGCCAATTCGTCGAGCGCTTCGGCGAGGCGATTCTGGCGTACCAGGAGCAGCCCGAGCGCAAAATGCACGTCGGCGCCGGCGGGCGCCTGGCGCAAAACGCGTTCGCCGGCGTCATCGCGCTTCTGCTCGCGGTACAGGTCCGCAAGATTCACATAGGAAGGAATGAAGGACGGCTGCAGGCGGATCGCCCGTTGGTAGGCGGCTTCGGCGGCCTGGTCATTGCCGAGGCGTACCTCCAATGCCCCGAGATTCAGCCACGCCTCGGCGCGGTCGGCGTTGTAGGCCTGGGCCTCGCGGTAATCGGCCACGGCACGCTCGAACACGCTGCGTTGGTCGGGCGTCAGCGACACCGCCGACACCGCGTCGGCGAGAGCATTGACGGCCTCCAGACGCACCGTACGGATGGGATCGCTCAGCAACGGTCCGCCCACTTGCCACCGGCGCGGCGGCTCCCAAGCGCTCAGCAGCGAGACGGCGGCGCGGCGTACCAACGGGTCGGGATCCTGCAGTGAGCGCTCGATCGGATCACGCCAGCGCGCGGTCGGGAAATGCTCGAGCAGGCTCAGCGCCGTCGCCCGCACGATGGCCGGGAACGAGCGGTCGCCGATGACATCCGCCAGCAAGCGGTCACCGCCCGCCCGGTACTGGCGGCCGGCGGCCAGGGCCGCGGCGTAGCGTGGCCCGCGCCAGCGCGTCGGACCGTACCACCTGATCACCGCGTCCGCTGCCCATTGCGCCGACCGGTCGTTGTGACACTCCGCATCCGCGCACGTGTTGGGCGTGCCTAACGTCACTGACAGGTCCGGCCGCGGAACACGGAAGCTGTGATCGTGGCGCTGGTGCACCACCATGTACGTGCGCGCCGGCATGTGGCAGCGCACGCACCGTGCGGCGTCGGTCCCCGGTTTGTGGCGATAGTGGGCCGGCGTGTCGTAGTGGCCGGGACGGTGGCAGGTGGCGCACACGGCGTTGCCGTCGGCTCGCAACCGTCCGCTGTGGGCGTCGTGGCAATCGGTGCAGATGACGCCGCGTTCGTGCATGCGACTCTGTAAAAAGGACCCGTACTCGAACACTTCGTCGAGAATCCGGCCGTCGGCGTAATAGAGGCCGTCGTCGAGGAGCGCCATGATGTGGGTTTGTGCCAGCGGCTGGTCCTGCCGGTAGGCGTCGCTGATCAGCGTGCGGCGCGCGTGACAGCGCGCGCACACGACCTGCGCGTGCGTGTCCCGCGGCCGGGTGAGGTGGGCGATGGCGGCCGTGCCTTCGAACGCAAACGTCCCGCCGCGGGGAGCGAGGTCGACCACCAGCCCCTTTTGCGGGTCGGCGTCCGTGCGGCCTTCCTTGGCGCGCCGCCCCCACTCGACGTGCCGCGCGCCAGGTCCGTGACACGCCTCACACGAGACGTTGACCGCCGACCAACGTGTCTGAAATCGATTCTGCTCGGCGTGGTAGTTCTTCTCGACGTGCGTGGAGTGGCATTCGGCGCACATGTAGTTCCAATTCTGCGCCGGCCCGGTCCAGTGGAGCGCGTCGCGGAAGTCGACCTTTTCGTTCGGATACAGATGAAACCAGCGCTGGCCGCCGGCGCTCTTCGGCCGCGTGTCCCAGCAAATGCTCAGCGCCTGCAAACGGCCATCGGGGAACTCGATCAAGTATTGCTGCAGGGGAAAGGTTCCGAACGTGTAGGCGATGCGGTACTCGTGCATTTGTCCGTCGGGACCGTCGGTACGCACGAAGAAGGCGCCGTCCTTCTTGAAGAACCTGGAGGTCACGCCATCGGTGTAGGTGAAGTCGGTATTGTCGAAGTTGGCGGCCACGGTCTGCGCATTGGCGAGTTGCATCGCCCGGTCGTGGTGCGATCCGGCGTACAAGGCGTCCTCCCGTTGGTGGCAGTTCGCGCACACGGCGCGGCCGACATAGCCGTCCTCGCGCACAGCCGGCGCCGCCTGGGTCACTGTCGGTTCCGGGGTGGCCGCGCTGGATCGGGCCCCCGCAATCGCTAGAACGCCGACGAGGAGCACGAATCGCGGGAGAGCCAACGGGATTCTGCCGGTCCGGATCGTTCCGTCAGCGTTTTTCCACACTTGCATGATTCGAGCGGCCGGTCACCGTGTCCTACCTGAGCATGATTCGGCGCCGGTCTCAACCGCAGGCCGCCGAGCGGCGCACCGGGCGCCGGGGTGAACTCATCCCCGATCCCCGTCCCGACTCGATGGTACGGCAGAGGGTTCCCCCCTCGTCGATCGAGACTCCGGCGGTGGGTTTCAGTCGCGCACGGGAAGGCCGCTCGGCACCGAGGCCGGGATGTCCGCGACCAGATCCGCCTCGGCTGGATCGGTCAACGATTCAAGGAAGGTCAGAATCTCGTTGACCTCCATGTCGGTCAGCGACTTGGGCGTGGCGACGAGCGGGTCGAGGGTGGCCAGGATCGCCGCGAGTGTCTCCGCGCTTCCTTGAAACGTCGAGCGTAGCTCTGGGATGAGTTGCGCCACATCGTATTTTCGCAGCGCGGTCGCCGGATCGAGGAGATGGCGCACCGCTCCCTCCAGGGTCGTGTATGCGCCATCGTGCATCCACGGGCCCGTCAGGGCAACATTGCGTAGCGGCGGCGTGCGAAATTTGTAGCGATCGGCTGCCTGACCGGTGATGCCGCCACGCCCGTAATCGAGCGGGGCCGCATCGCCCTTGCCGGGTCCGACTTGAGGAACCCCAACGTTGTGGGCCTGCTGATCGCTCAACAGGTTCCCGGAGTGGCAGCCGGCGCATCCCGCCTTGCCAAAGAACAAGAGCGCGCCGCGCTTGGCGTTTACCGACAGCGCACTGTCGTCGCCCGCGACATAGCGATCCCACGGGCTGTCGACCAGCCTCCACGCGGCGCTCTCGAAAGCGGCGATCGCGTTGGCGGCGTGTTCGAATCCGAGACGGTCGGTAGGCACGTCGGGGAAGGCGCTGTTGAACAACGCGACATATCCGGGAATCCGCAGCAGACGCTGTATCAGCGTGGTCCAGACGCCGGTGAAATCGCTGTCGGCGAGCAGCGCAACCTCGTTGGGCTCGCCGGAGACGTCGCTGTCCCCGGCCTTGCCGCGCATCTCGTCGCGCGAGGTCACGGGGAACATGGCCTGCACGGCCAGGACGCTATCGAGGCCGTCCGGCAATGCGTTCTGTGCCGGCGAGGTGAAGCCGGCGGTGACGCTGCCGGCGACGCGCATGTCCCAGAACATGGTCGTCCACAACGTTGCGCCGCGATTGAATACTTCCGGGGCGTTGCGCGGGATCAGCGAGCGGTCCACCCCAAGTATGCGCGTGGGGCCGAGACCGCGACCGCCGGTGCCGATCGACACCGACTGCGCGTCGGCGGTGTGCATGAGCGGATGATGGCAGGTCGCACACGAAGTATCGCGGTTGCCGCTCAGCTCTTTGTCGAACATGAGGACGCGTCCCAAGGCGACTTTGGCGGCGGCCGGTTTCGGGCCTGGATCCAGCGCCGTGATCTTTGCCGTTTGGATCGCCGCGCGCAGTTGCTGATCTGTCGTTGGCGGGGGCGAATCGTCGTCGCCACATCCGGCGATGAACCCGAGCACGAGCAGTGCGGCCGTGAGAGCCTTGCCACGTGATTTCCGCATTGCACCTCCCTTTCCGAGCGACGAGAAGTCGGTGGTTTGGCCAGTTGGCGTAGCCGATCGCCTTGATCGGCGCGCTGTCACAGGTCAGTGAACGTACTGATCGTAGTCAGCTCCGCACTGGTCGGGTGCTCGGCATGAACGGTATCCGGGTTGCACTAGACATCACGACCACCGCTTTGACGCACGACCCCACGAAGGCCGCCAAGGACGCGTGACGGCCGAGGGGCGGCGCGCGATCCGGGTGCGATGGCGGTGGCGTTCGCCACACCGGACCGCTACGACCCGATGCGGATGAATCCACAGGCGACCGCATGGGCCGGAAGTGGGGCGCCCGCGCTCCGGCAATGGTGGTGCGTGTACCGGAGGGTGACGCTGCGGATCGCTGGATCCTCATGGGGGTGGGCGCGCTCGCGGCCCGTTTTTGGGCCTATCACCGGCTGTACGACGACGTCCTCGTTGTGCTGCCGGCGGTTGCGCTGTTCCGTATTGCCGAGCGCGGATGGTCGGCGGACGGCAGTGATGTGGCCGCCGGCATCTGGTTGGCGCTGTTGGTGCTGATCATGTTGGTTCCGGCGAGGCTGGGCTTCGAGAACTCGCGATTCGTCGGATTGTACAACGCCGGACACGCGCTAACGTGGCTGGCTGTACTGTGCTTTCTTCTGCGACAGGCCCGTCGGCAGTATGCGCCCGCCTACCGCGCGACGGAGCCGGGGCGCCGTCACTGAGGGCAGACTGGTCCGGATGGTCTCGCCGTCGGGGAACGCGGCGCCGACTCCATGTCAGTAGGTCGCACCCACGAACGCGTCGTCCTCGGCGACCTCTTCGAGGAGGAATGTCAGGTTCATGTGAACCCGATACTCCGTGACCTTTCCTTTTACGATCTTCCCCTGCATCCGGGTCACCTCGAAGCCGGTGACGCCGCGCAGCGTCTTGGCGGCACGCTTCAGACCCGATTGTGCGGCGGCATCGAACGATATGGGGGATGACGCAACGATCTCGCTCACTCGTGCCTCTGCCATCGTAGACCTCCCTTCGTGTCGGTGTCACACACCGGCTTTACCCGCTGATCTTCTCCACCGTCGAGAGCCGCGTTCGGCGCGGCTGCCGTTTGTGGGATTCTCTCCCGAACCCAGACGCTTTGGCAAGTAGTACGTTCAGATGCCTTCGCTTTCGGGCGGCACAGGCGGTAGCCGGACCGAACGCGGTCAGGTACGCCGTCCACCGGCTGCCGGTGCGCTGCCGAGAAACGGTTCCAGCAGGGCGCGCACGTCGACGTGGGCGCCGAGGCGGGCGCAGTGGAGAAAGGTTCCGGCCAACTTGCGGTGGAGAAAGAGCGTGTCCGGCGGCGGTGGGCGTAGCAGACCGCGGCGCACGGTGAGCTCGACCGCGGCGGCGCGCACACGCGGCGGCAGGTCCGAATTGCCGAAGTCGTAGGCTCCACGGTGCCGGAACGGCTCGCACGCAATGAGGAAGAAGTCGACGAGCCCGTCGATGCGGTCGCGGCGCTCCGAGGAGTCGACAAAGCCGATGTCGATCAGGGCGCGTTCCAACCCCCTGCGGTCGCGCGCGCTGCTAGCGCGAAAGAGATCCACGTACAATGCCGACAGGCGCTCCGGTACGTCGCGTGCCGCTCCGAGGTCGAGCAGTGCGACCTGCTCACTCTCCGGGAGCAGAAAGAAATTGGCGAAGTTCGGGTCGGTCTGCACGAACCGGAACTCGAACAGCTCGCGGAAGAACAAGCCGTAGAGCTGGGTGCCGAGACGGTTGCGCACCGCCTGCGGATACTCACGAGCCTGATCCAACGGAATGCCGCGCACAAAGTCCATCGCCAGTATATGCGGCGTGGTCAGTTCCTCGTGCACGCCCGGGACCACGAAGGCCGGCTCGTCGGAGAGCAGGCGGGCGTAGCGGCGCAGGTGCGCGGCTTCGGTCCGATAATCCGCCTCCTGGCGTAGCTGCCGCTTGGCCTCGGCGATTAACACCGACAGGTCGATGTCGCCCGGGAGGAGTCGTGACAATCGCAGCACGGATGCGAGATTGTCCACGTCGCTGTCGATGCTGCGCGCCACGCCCGGATACTGGATTTTCAGTGCGATCTCGCGCCCGCGCGTCGTGACGGCGAAATGGACCTGGCCGATCGACGCGGCGGCCACCGGCTCCATGCTGAAGTACTGGAAGCGGCGCTCCCAGCCCTTGCCGTAGGCGCGTCCGAGGACGCGCTTGAGCTGCGCGTCGGGCATGGCGTGCGCCGCCGATCGCAGGATGCCGAGGGCGCCGGTGACTTCCTGCGGCAGGTAATCGTCGCCTTCCAGGGACATAATCTGCCCCAGCTTCATCGCCGCGCCGCGCAAGCTCGATAACCGGCGTGCCAGGCGCTGGGCATTGGCGTGGGTGACGAATACGTTGCGGCCGTCCGGGCTGGCGCCAAGCAGCCGCCGTGCGCCTTCGGCCAGGCCGCCGAGGGTCATCTCGCTCGCCAGCCAGCCGACGCGGACGAGGCGCTCGAAGCGCCCTGACGGGATGCGCGCGTGTCGGATGGGTTTCGACGGTTGCGGCTTCACCCCGACACCGTAGAGGATTTGCGGGACGGCGCAAGGGCACGGCCTGGCGAGTGTCCGGGATCGGCGAGGGGGATTGCACGAGATGTTCGATTCGGGAAAGGTGGAAATGCGCACGACCGTGCGACGCGACGAATCGAGACGCGGGACGGCCGCGCACCGTCTCGCGGGACAGGAGTGGCAGATGAGCGCCCTGGTCACGGAGATTGCCGCCGACCTCTACCGCATTTCGACGTTCTCCGCCGAGTACGGCATCCAATTTAACCAATTTCTGCTGAAGGACGATGCGCCATTCCTGATGCATACCGGCTTCAAGCGTATGTTCGGCGCCACGCGCGATGCCGTGGCGACGGTGCTCGATCCGGCACGCCTGCGGTGGATCGGCTTCAGCCACTTCGAATCGGACGAGTGCGGCGCGCTGAACGAATGGCTCGCCGTCGCGCCCGCGGCGCAAGCGGTGTGCAGTGTCGTCGGGGCGATGGTGAATCTGAACGATTTCGCCATCCGGCCCGGCCGCGGCTTGGCGAACGACGCGGTGCTGGAGACCGGGCGCCACCGCCTGCGCTTCCTGGCGACTCCGCACGTTCCGCATTCGTGGGATGCGGGTCTGTTCTTCGAAGAACGGGACGCCACCCTGCTGTGTTCCGACCTGTTCTTCCAACCCGGCGACCCGGAGCCGCTCACTGGTGGCGACATCGTCGCTGCCGCACGTACGGCCATGCTCGCGGGCCAATCGGGGCCATTGGCGAACGATATACCGTACACGCCGTATACCGACGCCACCCTGCGGCGACTTGCCGCGCTACAGCCGCGGACACTGGCGACCATGCACGGATCGTCGTTCTCCGGCAACGGCGAGCGGGCGGTGCGGGATCTCGCCGGGGTCATCCGCGAGATCCTCGGGCCCAGGGAGCGGTGACGCCGCACCCGCTGCCCGCTCTGGACGTCAGTTCGCCGCGGCCGGAGCTTTACCAAACAGCGACAGGTACTCGCCGTACCCCTCGTCCTGCAATTTGTCGACGGGAATGAAGCGCAGCGCGGCGGAGTTCATGCAGTACCGCAGACCGCTCGGCGGGGGGCCATCGTGGAACACGTGCCCCAGGTGCGAGTCGGCGTGCGCGGAGCGCACTTCGGTGCGCTGCGTAAAGAAACTCCGGTCGCTCTTGGTACGCAAGTTGGCGGGCACCAGCGGCTTGGTAAAACTCGGCCAGCCCGTTCCGGAATCGTACTTATCGAGGGAGCTGAACAGCGGCTCCCCGGATACCACATCGACGTAGATGCCGGCCTGGTGGTTGTTCCAGTAAGCGTTGCGAAATGCCGGCTCGGTGTCCTGTTGCTGGGTGACCTCGTATTGCAGCGGCGTCAGCGCCTGCCGCAGCGCCGCATCACTAGGTTTCTGGAAGCTCGAGGCTTCCCAGGCGCACGCGAGGCCCGCGGCGCCCGCCTGCATCAGGGCGACCAGTAGCGCCATTGCCACGACGATACCGCGCTTCGTAGTGACCTCCTGCGGCTTCAGCGTTCGTCTCCCCGTCAGATACCATTCATTTGACCTGGTTTCGGCCCGAAGGGCAACGGCCCCGGTCGGGCATTCCGCCGATGCACCCGCGGCGCCCACTACTGGGCCTTGATCAACTCGATATCGATGGTCACGGCGACCTCGTCGCCAATCACCAGCCCGCCGCTATCGAGTGTCTTATTCCAGGTCAGCCCGAAGTCCTTGCGATTGAGCTTCGTGGTGGCGCTGCCGCCCATCCTCAGGCTCCCCGTCGGGTCCTTGAACGGCGTCGGCGCACCCTCGACGTCGAGCACCACTTCCTTGGTCACGCCATGGATCGTCAGATCGCCGGCCACTTGATACTTCGCCTCGCCCACCTTGGTGATCCGCTTCGAGTTGAATGTGATCGTGGGGTAGGTGCCGGCATCGAAAAAATCCGCACTCTTGAGGTGGGCGTCGCGCTGCGGTTCGCGGGTGTCGATGGCGTTGACGTCGACGGTGGCGACAATCGACGACTTGGTGGCATCGGCCTCGTCGAGGTTCAGGGTGCCGGCCACCGGCCCGATCGTCCCGCGGACCGTCGACACCATCATATGTCGCACGGCGAACTGGGCGCTGGTGTGCGCCGGGTCGATCTTCCACGTCGATGCGCCTGCAAGGCCCGGCACCGTCAGCGTGGCCACGGCGATAATCGAATAGAGACTACGATGCATGGGAACCTCCTCTCGATGGTTTGTCGCCTCAAGATGCAGCAGGTTGCGCCGTGGAACAACAGGGACGCCTGCATGGCGCCGTTCCCCGCTGCAAATGGTCGCTCGCTCGTGGCTCAGTGCGTTCGTCGCGGTCGGCCGAGCCTGGCCGCGCCGATTGTCCGTGCGTCGGTCGAATCATGATCGTCACGGGCGGTCACTTGGCCACCACAAGGTAGGGAAGGGCGCCGCGGGAGGTTTGGCGGCCGTACGGTCCGGTTTCGACACCGCGCTTACTTGACGTCCACTACCGTGACGCCGTCCCAGTCCGCATCCGGCGGGTGCGCCTGCATCTCACCGCAGCGCCGCAGATAGTGCTGCGCCGGGCCGTCGTCTGGCCGCAGCTCCAGGACCTGGCGGAACGCGAGTGTGGCCTTGTCCCACTGGCGCTGGCGGTATGCGGCGATGCCGGCCGCGAAGCGCGCCATCGTCGGCGCCCAGGCGACGTGCTCGTCGTACGGCGCGAGGATCTCGAACAGCCGGACCGGCAGCCGTCTGCCTTTCACCCGTACGCGATCGAGTTCGCGGGCCACGACGGCCTCGCTCGCCGCCAGAATCGTCGCCTCGCTCGCGAGAATCTGGCTGCCGTAGATCTTCGTGAGGCCCTCCAGGCGCGAGCCGAGATTCACGTTGTCGCCGATGACCGTGTAGCTTAGGCGGCGCGCCGAGCCCATGTTGCCGACGACCATCGGCCCGGTGTTGAGGCCCACGCCGATCCGCAGGATGGGCCAGCCGCGTTCGTGCCATTGCCGATTGAGAGACTGCAGGCGCCGCGCCATCGCCAGGGCGGCGCGGCATGCCCGTGCGGCGTGATCCGGTTGCGACAGCGGCGCGCCCCACACCGCCATGATGGCGTCGCCGACGTACTTGTCGAGCATGCCGTCGTGAGCGAAGATCACCTCGGTCATCTCGCCGAGGTATGCGTTCAATAGATCGACCAGCGCTTCCGGTTCGAGTTGCTCGGAGAACGTCGTGAAGCCGCGGATGTCGGAGAACAATACCGTGAGCTCGCGCTTGTCGCCACCGAGGGCCAGCATCTCCGGGCGTTCGCTGACCATGCGTGCCAAGGAGGGGTTGAGATAGCGCCCGAATGCGTCGCGCAGCTTGCGCTTCTCGCGTTCTTCGACGGCGTACTGCTGCACGCCGATGGCTGCAGAGGTCAGGCCGATCGCCAGCAGGGGATACACCACACTCAGCGACAGGCCGTACCGCACGAACAGCCACTGACTCGACAGGAGGTAGCCCCCGAGAACCGCCGCCGCAACCAGCGCTGCGCCGGCCCCGCGGGCGTAGTGGAGGGCGAGGCCCAGGGACACCGTCAGCAGCAGAGTCACCGCGATCTCCACCAGGCCGCTCCATGGCGGGCGGCTGATGAACTCCCCGCGCAGGATGTTGTCGAGGACGTTGGCGTGAATTTCGACGCCGGGCAGCATGCCGTCGAACGGGGTGACGCGGATGTCGCCGACGGCGGTCGCGGTGACGCCAACGAGGACGAGTTTATCGCGTAACCATTCGGGTGCGACACGCCGGTGCAACACGTCGGCCGCGGGGACGTAGCGGAACGTCTTCCTCGGTCCGCGGTAGTTGATCAGCAACTGGCCGTCCTTGGCTATGGGTATCGGCTGTGCGCCGAAGGACATTGACTCGACGCCGAACGCGGCAAAGCGGATCGCTAACGGAACCTGCGGTCGATAGACCTGGAGCATGGCCAGCGACAACGGCAGGGCCAGGCGGTCGCCGAATCGAACGGCGAGCGGGGCGCGGCGGTATGCACCGTCCGGGTCGGGGAAGAAGTTGAAATACCCGACCGCGCGCGCCGCCGCCGTGAGTTCCGGCAGGTTCCCGTGGATGGATCGTGCCGCGGGGATCCGGCCCTCGCCGCGACCGCTGCGACTGTTCCGGACGATATTAAAGGTTGCGATCCGTGCGTCGGGATCCGGCATTGCCTGGCGTTCGAAGTCGAAGAAATACCCGAGCACGGTGCGTGCCGATGCCTGTGTCGCCTGTGCCAAGCGGGCGTCGTCGGCCGCCCCGCGATCGACGACGCGGCGCACCTCGTCCCACGCGCGTTCATCCAGACCGGGGAGCTGGTCGCGCAGCGCATCCAAGTCCCGATTGGCCGCGGTCTCGGATTGGACGATGTCGAAGCCGATGACGGCGGCACCCGCCTCGACCAGACGGTCCAGCAACTGGGCAACCACGGCGCGCGACCATGGCCAGCGGCCGACCTGCTCGAGGCTGGCGTCGTCGACGGCGACGATCGCAATGTCGGGGGAACCCGCTTGCGCGCCGCGCTGCAGCAGCCGGTAATCCCGGGCACGGAGGTCGATGAGGTCGAGGTAGCGGCATCCCTGGAAGCGCAGCAGCGACAGCGCCACGCCCAGAATGAGGGCAATGCGGAGCGATGACAGGTGCGGCCACATCACGGACCCCCGGCGGGCATCCGCTCATGTATCGCCCAGCACGGCCGCCCGCCGATGCTCCATCAGGGTGCGGCAGAGCCGCACCGCCTCGACGGCGTTGGGAGCCCAACCGTCGGCGCCCATTTCATCGGCCACCTCCTGGCTGGTTTGTCCCCCACCGATGATGACCTGGAAGCGCTCTCGCAGCTCCATGTCTCTCAGGTAGTCGATCAGCACCCCGCACTTGGGAATCGTGGTGATCAGGAAGGCCGAGAGACCGATAATGTCGGCGTGGAATTCCTGCGCCTTGTCGATGAATGTCAGGGGCGAGACATCGACGCCAAGTTGGTGGACCTCGAATCCCGCCAACTCGAGCTGCTTGGCGACGAGGCTATAACCAAGATCGTGAAAATCGCCCTGCACGGCGCCGATCACCACGACCCCGCGCGTCGCGCTGCCGGTCTGGGGAAGATGGGGATTGATCAGGGCGATGCAGGCCTCGGTGATCTTGCCGCCCGTCATCAACTCGGGCAGAAAGTAGTCTCCGGACTCGAATTTCTGACCCACGATCTCCAGGCCACGGATCACGCCTTGCTGGAGGAGATCGACCGGACTGTCCCCCTCCCGCAACGCCGCCGCGATCGCGGGAATTGCCTGCTCATCCAGGTCCCCTATCAGTCGCGCGATCTCGCTGGCATCCATTCCGGTCTCTCCTCGTCAGACTGCCGCTGGCAGCCGCTGCGTCGACCGTTGTTGGTCATGAGCCGCCGTCCGTTGCGTAGCCGCGGCAGGTCCACGCATCTCCTACCCGGGTGCGACCCCCAGCTTCGCCAGCTCCTCTTGCGCCTGTCCGAGGACCGCCAGGTGCTCCGCCCGGGGCTCGAGGGTTTGCGGGTCGTAGATGTCCGTGAAGGTGCGCATGCGGGTTGCACGTTCGAACGTCGGCTTGAGCTCGTCGATGCGGGCGTAAATCTTTCTCGCGAGGTCCAGGGCCTCGTCCCGGCTCAGGTGGCAGGCGAACTCCATCACCTTCCCGGAGCGCACCGACCCGTGAGGGCCTTGTCCGGCCAGCCAGGCATAGGCCACGCCGCTCTTCGTATAGACCAGGCAATGCGCGGCATCCTGCATCGCGGAGATCGGCGTGTGCGCATAGTCCAGGCTGCCGACGGTCACACACCCGATTGCCAGCCCGATGTGGCGTTCCGAGGCGCGCGCCGCACCGCTGACCGCCCAGGCGCAGTCCCGCGTTCCCCAGGATCCATCGATGTGGGTTGGGAAGAGGCTACAGATCGGGCCGTGACCGTAGCTGAGGTGACCGAGGACGTTGGCCACCAGCGCGACCGCGGCCTCCGCCGCATTACGGCAGAGGGCGCCGATCATGGTCATCGCACTCTGCCAGGGCACGATGCCGCGCTGCTGGCAGAAGTGAGCCAGGATGAAGCGTTCCCAATTGACCTTCTGTTCCGGCATGATGTGGATACCGATGTGCGTGTTGTGTGGCCCGCGGAAGCCGCCGTCGATGCAGGCCATCGTCGCCGCGGCCGTGGTAGCCGTACACAGTAGGCCGAGGCTCAGCCCCGGACGTCCCACGGACTCGAGCACCTCACGCAGTCGTTCCTGCTCCCACAAGGCACACTGGATCTCGCTCAGGGTTCCCGCTTCGGGAACGGTATCTCCCACCTTGGTGATCCCGCCCGCGATCCCCAATCCCTTGATGCGCCGCTCGCGCGCAAAGGCGGTCATCTTGGGGACGAACTCCTCCTCGGTCACGGCCCCGCCCGCACCGGCGTAGAGCGTGGGTGGCCGCTCCGCGTCGGCGGTGCGGTAGGCCAGCAGCACCGCATCGTCGCCGCGGCCCATGGTGACGCGCGCCGGCTGCGCCATGCGCTCCGCGGCGAGGGCGAGAATTTCGTCGCGGGTGTACGGGATCACGCGTTGAGTATCCAGTTGGTACAGCCCCACCTCGGCGAGCAAATCCACCCCCGCGTTGAACACCGCGTCGGCCGTCTGGTCATCGACGATGAATCGGTCCCGGTGGAACGCGATGCCGTGGCGGGGGACCAGTTCGCGGAGCTTCATCGCGAAGGCCATGTCGAAATCCTGGGCCTTCATGACCCTGCCCCGTTGCGATCGGCGCTGGAAATCGATCAGTGGGATCAATCGTCACTCCCGCGGCGCTACGCGAATGCATGCGCCGCCGACCACGCGCGAGCTTCGTCCTCTCCGTTCCATCGAGCCCACAATACTGCACCAACAGCGTGCCGCTTACCAAACATCTAGTCAAAGAAGCAACCGGCCGATCGCCATCCCGAAGCGCTGCTGGCCTGGGAGGCGACGTGCGCGCGATGGCCCGCGGCATCGATGGGGTGCTGTCGGTTGCGGCATCGCCACGGCGCTGATAGAAGGTCGGAGTATTCCACCGGACCCGCTGTCGCACACCGATCATGGGAGCACGCCGCACGGTGAGGCATTCGGTCGCCGCGTACGCAACAGGCGGCGTTCAACGGACGGACTGCGATGAGTGAGCAGACCGCGCTGCCGGGACCGAGCGAAGAATCGCCGACCGACGGGTGGCGCCCAACCGCGAGTCCGTGGCTGATCGCCACGGGGGTCATGCTGGCAGCGTTCATGGAACTGCTCGACACCTCCATCGTGAACGTCGCCTTGCCGCACATTGCGGGGAATATGGCGGCGAGCACGACCGAGTCGACCTGGGTGTTGACCAGCTATTTGATCGCCAATGCCATCGTGTTGCCGGCCAGCGCCTGGTTCGGACGCCTTTTCGGGCGGAAGCGATTCTTCATGGCCTGCATCGTGCTTTTCACCGGCGCCTCGGCGCTGTGCGGCATATCGCACAGCCTCGGCTTTCTGGTCGTGGCCCGGGTGCTGCAGGGGCTGGGCGGCGGCGCCCTGCAACCGATCTCGCAGGCCGTCATGTTCGAGAGCTTCCCACCCCGGCAGCAGGGACTTGCGATGGCCGTTTTCGGGGTGGGTGTGGTCACGGCTCCTGTGCTCGGGCCGACGCTCGGCGGGTGGCTGGCCGATACCTACTCCTGGCGCTGGAGCTTTTATCTCAACCTGCCGGTCGGGCTGCTGGCGCTGATCATGACTCAGGCGTTCCTGGAGGATGCGCCCTATCTGCGCCAACAGGGCCGCCCACGGGTCGATTACATCGGATTCGCGCTCATGGCTATCGCCCTCGGCACTCTCCAGGTGGTGCTCGACAAGGGGCAGGAAGCGGATTGGTTCGAGGCCACATGGGTCCGCATGACCACCGCTGTGTGCCTCCTGTCGTTTGTCGCCTTCATTCTCCGCGAACTACGCATCCCCAATCCGATCATCGACCTGCGTGTGTTTCGCGACCGGACATTCGCCGTCAGCACGGCCCTGATGGCCTGCGTGGGTGTCGTGCTGTACACCGTGACGGTCATGTTGCCGCTGTTTCTGCAAACGCTGGTGAACTATTCGGCGCTGCAGAGCGGCATGGCGTTGAGCCCGCGCGGCCTCGGTTCGATCGCCACGATGGTGCCGGCGGGTCTGCTGATCGCGCGCATGGATGCGCGTATTCTGATCGCCGTCGGGCTGCTGCTGCTCGCCCGATCCTGTTTCCATTTCGGGGATTTTTCGCTGCAGGTGTCCACCGCGGCCGTGATTCCGCCCACCGTGATGAACGGTTTCGGGATGGGCCTAGTCTTCGTTCCCCTGACGACGATCGCCATGCTGAAGCTGCCGCGAGAAGCGCTCGGCAATGCCACCGGGATTTTTAACCTGATGCGCAACATCGGTGGCAGTGTGGGCATCGCTCTGGTGGCCACCTTTCTCGCCAGGGACGCGCAACGTCATCAGGCACTCATGGTGAGCCACCTCACGCCGTTCGACCCGGCGTACCAGCAGTGGCTGGCTGACGGTCAGGCGGCGCTCGCCGCGCGTGGCGCGGTGCGTCCCGCCGAGCAGGCCCTTGGCGCTGTGTACGGCATCTTGCTGCAACAGTCTTCCCTGGCTGCGTTCATCGACAACTTCCGCCTGATCGGATTCTTTTGCCTCGTGTGTATTCCATTGGTCTTCTGTCTCCGGCGCGTGCGTATCGTCGGCCAGCCCACCGTCATGCATTGACCCCCGGAACCGAACACGGGGTGCGCCGGTTCCCCAGCCTCGCCGGTGAGCCAAGGGGGGCGTGCCTCGACGGCATGCTCGTCTCACCACGGACGGAGAAGCGGAGAGGGAGGGATTCGAACCCTCGGTGGAGTGTTAGCCCCACACACGCTTAGCAGGCGTGCGCCTTCGACCACTCGGCCACCTCTCCAAGCAAAAAGACTTTGATTTTCCTACAGGCCCCGTCGTCTGATTGCAACTGGCAGCATCCAGATTCACACCATTTTTCACACCGCCGATCGCGGCAGCGGCAGGCTCTTCGGGGAGGGTGCCCAGTTCCGCTTCGAGTCGCTGCGCCACCGCCCACAGCTCAGGCCCAACCGCGTGCATGTACCTCTCGGTCGCACCCGTGTCCTGCTGCCCGAGAAACAGCGCCACGGCCTTCTTCGATTTGCCCATCGACGTGGCAACCATCCCCGCCCAATGCCGAACCTGGTGAAAAGAGTAGCGAGGGATGCCGATCCGGTCACACAGCCTGTGGAGGTTCCCCAGCTCGGTGCGGTCGACCAGTGTGCCGCCGCTGGCACCCGTAAATATCAAATCGTCGTCCGCGGGGCCGGCTCGGTTGCGCCGGCTTTGGGGTCGGTTCGTGGATCAACGAAGGTGGTCATTGGCGTCACCCAAGATTCAACAAAACCGACGGGCCAAGGGAGATCGGAAGATCGTTGGAATCGAACCATGGTCACAAGCTGCCCCGCGTGGAACTCGCTCGGCACTGCGGCACAGACCCCGAGCATCACGATGGATACCGCCCCAGCCACGAGGTCTCGGCTCGCGACGTACTCGCCCAGCGTCAGGCCCCGCACCCCGAGCACCGTGGCGAAGTCCGCGACCAGCAGCAGCGCCAGGGCGACGAAGCAAACTCCGAGGGGTCTCGCCGGGCCGTTCCGGAGAGCGAATCGCCGCACGATCCAGCGGGCCGCGAGAATGATCGCCGCCGACCCCGCCACGTCCCTATTGAAGCAAGGCCGCCCGCTCACGCTGCCCGCGACTTCAGATCAAACACCGCCACGATCCCGTGCTTGCTGGGCCGGCCGCGGGAAACAACTCGATCGATTTCTCTGAGCGTCCGCAGGCCGAGAAATACCTCGCCACACTGGCCGCATACCTAGGCGCGCACCTTTCGAAGGAGAAACCGTTCGCCACCGCACTCGTGCATATGCTCGATGCGCCGCACGCGAAGCGGGGCTGTGCAGAAGTAACACGTCTTCATTTCTTCTGCCTCCGAATGCGGTCATCTTGCCACAATTTCGGGTCCTGCCGATACAGCGTAACGATCACGAGTGTCTCCTCACGGACCGCGCAAACCGCGTGGACGGGCAGGCCGGAGTCGGTGAAGCCCAGGACGAGATGCGAGTGACCGTGCAGGACTCCAGGTACGCCGCCTATGCGCGCCGGCACTGATTCCATTCGCGTGACCAGGCGGCGCCGGATTGGGCCGCCGGTCAGTGGGCAACGGCTGTTGCCCCGAACTGACACAACCCTGTTAGCACCCTCCCATTGACAGCCGCTGACAGGCTGCGGCCAGCACCTGGATATTTCGATTCCGAGTCTTGCCTCCGAACGTGAGCAGGGGACTCCGGACCCTAACGAAAGGATTCGCGAATGCTTCGCTGTCGGGGCGGCAGGGATATTGGGGCGACGGAGACGAATCGACCCGAGACGGCGTCTTACGCGCTCATGCGGTATCGCGTATCCCTTACCGAGGCCGCTGCCCACGTTGGCCTCTGTGACCTCCGCATCAACCCGCCGATCCAACGATTAATCGCTCAGGCGGACCGCACCACTGGCAGGCTGCGTTGCCAATTTGTTCCACTCGCCCTTTCGTCCCGAGAGCGCCAATTTCTTTCGCGGTGGATTCGTCGCAGGGCTCCAAGCCGCACTGCGGAGTCGCGCCAACGGTCGCACGCTGGAGTGCGTCGAAGCAGATGCGAGCAGCTTCGTGCTGCGTGAACCGGCGGCAATCTACGAGCCCCCCTTATGCCACCCAAAAGCGCCCCGTAGCCCGGAATAGAGGCCACCTTTGAAAGCAATTGGTTGGAATGTCGCGATGTTAACTCGGTCCGACCCGGAGGCGCCACCCGGAGGCGCCCGGCGTCTCTGGAGACCCTGCGCCATGCGCGCCTCGACCACAGCCACGAGGCGGAACTGCGCACACGCCTCGCTGTCGATCTGCTCCTGATCGATGACTTTGGCATCGAGGCCATGACCGCGGAGGAGAGCCGCGACATCTACACGCTCATGACCGAGCGTCATCGC
>JAXLXM010000006.1:0-323202 GCA_046327925.1 Binatia bacterium | reverse complement strand
AGGCGCGCGGCTTTCGGCGCTTCTCGTTGCGCGGGCTGCCAAAGGTGGCGGCAGAGTGGGACCTCATCACGCTGACGCACAACCTGCTCAAGCTGTGGCGGGCGCAGCTGCGCCCACTGGCGGCCTAATCCGATGCACACAATCCCTCTACGCATGATCAAGCGTCTCGCTTGTGCCGGTGCCAGCGCTGGTCGCCGATTACATCAGGCAACTGTCGTCTCCCTTGCCCAACCTGGCTCGTCACCGCGCTCTCTTGCGCCGTTACTCCGACAGGCTCCTAGCGCCTCCTGGCTCGTCAGCGCCGCCTTGGCTGTTCTTTGGCTGCTGGACGTAGAGACCATTCGGACTTTCTCCGGCGATGCCACACAGATCCCTGATGCGATTGGCCGCACGTCCATATGGCGTCTCGTTCCGTTGCCCCTGATAGTTGGAATGGTCCGGATGGTCTCTACGTCACGGCCTCCGTCCGCTCGGCCCCTACGTCCCTTTTGTTCTGCCGTTGCCGTGCTCATGGTGCGAGGAACATCAGGTCGCTGTGCTTGCGGGATGATATCCGATCCTTGCCGAAGGTCGCCTCCAGCTTTTCTTGAAGAGCCTGGCTCAGGGCGCGCGCGAACTTCGTCTCAGAGCCACTGCGAAGATCCCGGATGAGATACTCAAGCTGCGTTCGGTCGTCGCTCAGGATTACCCAAAGGGAGATGCCTTCCTTATCCGAAGCCCAGTCCGGCGAGGCCTTGGTGGGAAAGTAAAAAGCGATCACCTCGCTAGGATCCTCGGGCGCACGGAATCCGACGAGTTGCGGGTTGGGGTCCATCTTGAAATCTGCGGCAATTGTGGCTGCCACCCTCTTACCCCTCTCGATGTCATCGTCGCGGAGGGTGCCCGGCGGCGTTGTCTCTGAAGCTGCCCCAATTGCGACCGGATGGACGATGAAATGTGCCCCGTACGAGGTGTAGCATCCGGCAAGCTGGAGGAGTAATCCGCAACAAGCGAGCGCACCAGCCACACGTACTTGTCTCCGTGTGCGCGCTCTCGGGAGAGTGCGTCGGAGGGTCACCATCACGGGGCTCTTAAGAATCCCCCAGCAAAGCCGGGGGATTCTTAACCTGCGTGAGCCGCCCCAAGCCGTCATAGGTATACGTGGCCGTATTCGACAAATCCCCGCTGCCGTTGCGCAGATCGGTGAGTTGGGTCAGCAGCCCGGTCTTGTTGTAGCTGGCGTAGCTCAGGTTCAGGTGGATGTTGCTCCCCTGCGTGGTGCTGATCGACGCCAGCCGGAAGTTGGTGGTCTGGTTCCCGTAGGTGCGCGTGTCGGTGGTGCCGTTACCGTGCGTGATCTTCGTGGGCCGGCCGAACACGTCGTACCACAGATCCGACAGATACGTGGGCGAGCCGCTCGCGTTCTGGAGCGAGACCACCTTCCCCTCGGCGTTGACGCCGTAGACCACTTGTTCGGCCGGATTGTCCGGATAGGTGATCTTCCACACGTGGTCGGCCCGGTCGTACTCGTACAAGGTGGTAGCGGTGGTCGCATGCCCGTTGACGGTGAGCTGCTTATCGATCCACCGCGCCCGTCCGCGCACGTCGTACTGCTGGTAGAGCGTGCCGCCGGACAGGTCGTTCACCGTGGTCAGCCGCCCGACACTGTAGGCCACCGCCGCGGCGTCGTAGAAGGAACTGATTTGCTGCGCCACCGTCTGGCTGCACCACCCCGCGGCGTAGCTGTCGGTGGTGAAATACTGCTTCTTGGTGACGCGGTTGATCGCGTCATAGCAGAACTGTACGTGCTGATTCGTCTTCGGGTCCTCCTGGTGGATCAGATTGCCCACCTTGTCGTAGCCGTACTTCCACCAGCCGGAGTCGGGGTCCCACATCTTGATCTTGCGGCCGAGCGCATCGTAGGTGACGGTAATGTCGGTAGTGGGTTGCCAGATGCTGCCGTCCCACAGCCGGGTGCGGGTCAAGCGGCCGACGCCATCGTAGGTGTATTGCGTGCCCGCCTTCCGCGTGCTCGGTTCCTCGTACACGTCCTTTTCCGTCACCCGTCCAAAGGCGTCGCGGATCTCGACCGTCTTGCCGCCCACGCAGGTCGCGTCATTGTAGCACTCGTCCTGGGCGGTCGTCTGCCAGGCGACGCTGTAGTCGACGGTGCGCAACGAGCCGTCGAGGTTGGTCACCTGGGTGACGCGGTTCAGGGGGTCGTAGGTCATGCTGGTGGTGGATGCCCCCGCATCGGGCGGGGCAAAGAGGACGGCCCCGTTGTAGTAGCTGTAGGTGGTCGTGAAGGGCACCACCGTCGCGGTGGCGTTGCCGCGCACGTCGTAGCGGGTGGTGCCCTCGGCGATCACGGTGTGCACCCCGTTGACCACCCCGGTGCGCTGCACCTGCAGGGGGCGGCCCAGGGCGTCGTAGAGCTCATCGCGGTGGGCGCGCAGCGGCGCCCCGACTTCCTCCTCGATCCAGATATCCGTGGCGTGCTGCGGGATCGCCTGCCCGATGAGGTTCACGTAGTACGGGTTGCCCAGGTAGTAGCTGTACCAGAGGTGCGGGACGCTCAGGGTCTCGTCCGGCAGCGCCACCTTACTCAGCCGGCAGAAGCTGTCGTAGTCGCGCAGCGTCTTGGGCTGGGTGGCCGGGTCGGCGCCCGACAGATAGGCAATCGTCTGGCTCAGGGGCTTGCCGCAGCGCAGGTTGTACTGCGTCGCCGTTTCGATGGTCACGCTGGGTTCCGGCGCCGGCTTGACAACCTGGGGCTGCCGGACGGTGTACGGGTAGATCCGCGTCGTGGTGTCGTAGGTCGTCTTGGTCACACCGCCGGTGGCGTCGGTGACCGTCGTGATGTTGCCGTAGCTGTCGTACCCCATCTGCGTGGTGACGCATCCCTGGCCCGTGCCGCCGGCCGGGGTGGCCGGACAGTTGGTGCCGCCGCCGGGCAGGTTGGAGTCCGCCACCTGGTCAAGCCAGGAGTAGACCGTGCTGACGTTCCCCGTCGTCAGGGAGCCCAGGCCGAGGGTGTCGTAGGTGAACCATTACTCCTCGAGTACCGGGGCGGTGGGGCCGCTGCCGTCGCGGACCAGCACGTGCTGCGGCTTATCCACGATGTAGGCGGTCGTGTTGTAGGCGTAGTCGGTATAGGTGTGCAGGGGCGTGGTGTTGTCGCCGCCGCGGCTGGTCTGGGTGATGTTGCCGTAGGCGTCGAAAGCGAGGTTCTGGGTGACGGCGGTGTGGGAGGAGGAGGCGCCAAGATTGGTGCGGTCCACCTCGGTGAGCCGCACGATGACGCGCGGCTGGTGCGTGGTGAAGGTCGGCGGACAGTCGATCGCCGTCAGCGAGGTCGGGTCGACACATTGCCAGGTGTTGACCCCCACGACGAGCCAGGCGGTCATGGTCTCGCCCGATACCGAGCTGGTGATCGTGATGTGCACCTTCCCCGCCAGCGCCGCCCCTTGCCAAAAGAACGTGAATTGCGACTGGTGGAGCAGCGGCAGGCCGGGGTCCGGGTCGCGGGCTTCCACGGCGCCGAAGCCGCGAAACTCGCGGCCGGTGGGATCGTAGCGCCCGTCCTGGTAGCGGTAGGTGGTCGCCACGGTGTGGGCGGCGCCCGTCACCCCGAGACAGTTGGCGCCGGCGGCGTCGCACATGCCGTCGTCGCGCTCGATGCGCGTCACGGTCCACAGGTTGAAGGGCAAGTCCGTGATGCCGTCGCCGCCGGTGTTGTCCCACTGCGTCGACGGGCGGTATTCGAGTGTGGTGGTGGCGCCGAGGCCGTTCTCCATGACTTCAAGGAGATTCGGCGCGCTTAGGTTGGGGCACGCCAGCGGGGCGGTTCTCGGCCACGCCGCTACCGTGCGCCGCCCAGGAAGGAGGTTCCGAGACACCCATAATACGCGCGGATCATACAAGGGCGGGCGAGGGGATCGTAACATGGGTGACTCAGAACCTCGAAACGTGGGTGTCTCGGAACCTTCCCCCCACGAACTTGCTTACGGGAGTTCCAGGTCGCGGACCAATAATAGCGAGACCGAGTCGGGCAACTGTTTGTATCGCGTGCGGTCTAAATCGCCCGATGGACCAGATGCCGCGAGCCACCACCCGGTACACAAAGCGTAACATGGGAATTCTGGTGGATGGGAGTTCGTCCCCAGCCAGTAGGCCGACGCGACGCCCTCTTCGCTACGGAGATCGATTCGATAGAGAGGGACGAGCCGCCGCCCCCCAGCTCGAACGCAGCCGTCTTTAGAAAACGCGTACGAGGAAAGGATCGCCTGGATCTTGACGCGGTCGTTGACCGCTCTCGACCTATGCCCTTGTGATTCTAGCGGCGTGACGACAACGCTGGAGATGGTCGGGATAGCAGGTGGCGAAGGGCCTTCGACGGGGACGAACGAGGTACACGCGGCGATGGTAACAAGCAGCCCCACGAACCCGCGCTTGCAGGCTCGTGGGGTCGATTCGCTCCTCATGGATACTGCCCCCAGGCATCGGAAGGATTACCCTTGTAGCGGCCAGCGCCGCCAAACGCTGGGTTGGGTTCACCGGGACCGGGAATGTAGTTGCCCCACTCGGCAGCGCGCGTGGAAAGGACGCTCGCACTGCCGGTCAATTTCGAGTACCCAGCCGCCATCCCAAATACGTTCGCTGCGATGTCCGTCGTCGAATCGAGAAAGTGATTGACACTGCCGTAGAGAAACGACCGGCGCCCGTAGCGGGCGATCGGGAAGAGATACTGATCGTCGTCGTAATTGAACGTATAGTAGCGAATGCGATCGGCGGGATTGGTGGAGCCGGCCGGGTAGCGGACCTCGATCTTGGACAGTCGTTGGGTGAGCTGGGCCGCCACGCCGCCGATGCTGGTGACCACTTGATCGGCGCTTGGAAGAGCGAGCCAAAGGAAGTGGACGTCGTACACGACGCCCAAGCCCGTCGCACTGTTGCCGCCGTAGGAGATCGTGGTCGGGTACAGGATGTTGGAGACCTTCTGATAGTCGATGAGCAGGGTGTTGTTGGGGTCGGTGATGCTCGTGAGCGCCCAGGAATAGGTGTACGTGCAGGGCGAGCCGGGGGGTAAACAAACTCCCGGTCCCGCTGCCGGTGCGGGCGGCATCCGCATCGCCAAAGACGTAGCGTAGGCCGCTCTTGTCCCGCGCCAGCCAGGAGTTGCTGCCCGGCTGGTACTCGATCCGCACGAAGGCTTCTTCGATGCGTGCCTTGCAGACATTGGTGCCATCGAGCGTGCACTCGGCCGTAGCCCCCGGCAGCGCCAGGACGAAGTCGTTGCGGTACGTCGCATCGGTGCACGACAGCACCCCGTGCTTGGTGCTGCGTTGGATCTTGCCGAGCGGCAGATCCCAGCCGTAGCCGTACGCGCTCGGGCCGCCGCTGCTGCTGTAGCCGAGTGCCAGCTTCGGGGTGAGGTTCTTGCGCCCGGGGGGCACATCGATGGGGATCGAGGTCGAGGACGCCCCGACGAAGAGGTTGGCCTCCGGGGCCTGCGCCAGGCCGGTGAAGGCGGTGGGCGTATCCCCCGTGGCGTTCTTGTCCGCCGGCGGCGGGCTGGTCTGGCCATGGACCGCCCGGGCCGCGAGCAGGCCGGCCCCGAGCGCAACCGAGATCACCAGATGCGCGGCGCGGCTCATCGCGCACCTCCCTGATCCAACTCGCCACCCGGAGCGTCGGGACGGGGTGGGACGTGGGCGTTGGGCGGGGGCTCAGGGATGGCATAGTCCTCAGGCGGGTCTTGGCTGCGCCGATGCTCGTGCGCCAAGAAGCGCTGGCGCAGCGCGTGGTGGCGCGCCGCCAGACCTTGCGCGACTTCTGCTTCGGAGAGCAGCCGCGGCGGTTCGCGGAAAGCGCTGGCACCGGGTCGATTACCTTGCGCTGCCGGGACCTCGGGCCGATGCGTTCCCACCGCGGCGGGGGCGCCGTCGCCGACATTCTGGGCGCCCACCGGCGCGGTGCGCAACCACGCCCCGGGATGGGACCAAAGCACGGCTGCTATGGTCGCAACGCTCGCTACAGTGACGGGCAGTGTGAGCTGCCAGCACCGATGCCAACCCGTGTTGTGTGTCCGCTGTGTCATACGGCCCTCCGCAGTGCGATGCGCGCGGCAGGTGATACTGCCGCCCAAGCTTGGCTCCGGTCGCGCGCGGCACGCGCTGCCCTGCGCGGGCCGCAAGAGACGGAGGTGAGATGGGGCCGAAGCGGTCAGAGAAGCAAGAAGTGGATCAGCGGTGGCGTTGTATCGATGGTGCGACCGAGCTCATGGCGTTGGGGGGCCATGGCATACGGCGTGCCAAATCTCATCGGGGGCCCAAATTCAAGTGCTTCCGGCGGAAAGGCGGGCGCACGTTATCGGGGATGCCACTATTACGTTGCTGATTTCGTGCAGCACTATACCGAGTGTTTGGAAGATACTCCGACGATTATTAGGAAAAGTGGGTATTCGCGAGAATGCGAAAGTGCGTTCCGACGAGTGAGACGGGGTGCCCGGCGTGAGGAACGCCGCAACAAAGCAACGCGGCGCGCGTCGAGATGCTGCGCAACGCTTCGGATGATTGGCTCCGCTATCGAAAATACCCCGGGGCGATCGCCTCCCTACCAGCTTGCGAGAGACTCGGCGGCGGCTGAACGATATTCGTCCCAAGGGGCGCTCATCTTCGCAGTGCGTGTCTGGACCGATCGCTCGCAAGCGAGGGCCCTGCCTCCAACGCCCCTTCTCGATACACCGGCCCAAAAGGACGGCCGGCATTCGAGGCGAGCGGTGGGTAAATCGCCTCGATTCCTCCATCCAGACGTACCCCGTTGGCCCAGATGCCGGAGGGTACGAGGCTGCGACACCGTTCAGTCAAAGACGATGACGCTGCGCGCCACCTCGCCCGTTTCCATGGCTTCGAACGCGGCGTTGACCTCCTCCAGCTTGATGCGGCGGGAGATCAACTCGTCGAGTTTGAGACGCTTCTGCATGTACAGCGCGATGAGGTTCGGAATGTCGCGGCGCATGTTGGCAGACCCGTACAGCGAGCCCACCAGCGACTTCTCTTCCAACGGCAGCACAGCGGCCGGGATCGATATCTCTTGTCCAAACGGTGGAACCCCGACCAGGACCGCGGCACCGCCGCGCTTGATCGACATGAACGCTTGGGTGATGGGCGTGGGGGCACCGATCACCTCAAAGGCGTAGTCCACGCCCAAGCCGTTGGTCAGACTGCGAATCGCGTCGACCGCATCCACGTCCTTGCCGTTCACCACGTCGGTCGCTCCGAATTCTTTGGCCCACTGCAGCTTTTGGTCGACCAGGTCGACGGCAATGATCCGTCCGGCGCTGCACATGGCCGCCCCCTGGATTACATTGAGGCCGACGCCCCCGCAGCCGAACACGGCCACCGTTTCGCCGGGGCGGACCTTGGCCGTATTGATGGCGGCGCCGACACCGGTCATGACGCCGCAGCCGACGAGGCACGCCCGATCCAGCGGCGCGTCGTCTCGAATCTTGATGCAGGCGTCCTCGCGGACCAGCGTGCGCTCGGAGAAGGAGCTGACGCTGTTGAAGCGCAGGATCTCCATTCCGTCCTTCAGAAAGACACCTTCGCGGCCTTCCATCATAATGAGAAAGAGCCGTTCGCAGAGATGCGGCTTCCCGGCCACACAGAAGTGACATTTTCCGCATTCCGGCACCCACGAAAGCACGACATGATCGCCGGGCTTCACCTTGGTCACGCCCTGGCCGATTTCTTCGACAATGCCAGCGCCTTCGTGCCCGAGGATGGCAGGCGGCATCATCGGCAGGTTGCCCTTGATGACCGAGAGGTCCGAATGGCAGATGCCGCTGGCGACCACCTTGACGACCACCTCGTCTGCGCGTGGCGGTTTCAGGTCTACCGACTCGATCTTCAGCGGCTCGTTGTAATTGTACATGACCGCGGCTTTGAACATGGGGCCCCTCCTTGGTGCGGTTTGCCGAGTGCATCGGCGAGACTCACTACGTATGCTCCGGCACGCCGTGCGTCAACCGAGGCGGGCGTCGCCCATCGCCCAACGTCCAAGGTCAACGAAGGCCACGGTTTGCGGGGTAGGGCCTCTGGCTGATGTCTGTGGTTTCCGAGTCCATCATCATTTGACGTTCGAGGCCGTATGGCGGTGGCCAATGGCGTGGTGGGCTCGCGTCACCGCGGCGACTGAGCCATCGCGCCGTGTGGCAGGGCCGGTGTCGATGAACTGACGCGCGGTGGCGAATACCCGGTCGAACATGGCGTGTGTGAGCATGCCGGTCTGGGTGTTGCGCTGGCTGGGATGGTAGGAGCCGATCAAACGGATGTCGATCAGGTCGTACGCCCGTGCGTGGGCGAACTGCGGGCGCGGTTGCGGCCGTGGCTGGCCGCGCAGCCGGCGTACCCCGAAGTAAGCATCGAACGCAAAGCGTCCAAGCGCGACAATGGCGCGCACGTCCGGCAGCAGCTGTAGCTCGCGCGCGAGATACGTCTGGCACTGTGCCAGTTCGTCTGGCGTCGGCTTGTTGTCGGGAGGCGCGCAACGGACCGCCGCGGTCACATAGGCGTCGTTCAGTTGGAGCCCGTCATCGCGATGTGTCGAGGTTGGTTGGTTGGCGAACCCGAAGCGGTGCAGGGTTTCGAACAGCCAATCGCCGCTACGATCGCCGGTGAAGACGCGCCCCGTGCGGTTGCCGCCGTGCGCCGCGGGGGCCAACCCGATCACCAAGAGACGGGCCGCCGGATCGCCGAAGCCGGGCACCGGGCGACCCCAGTATTCCCAGTCGCGGAAGGCGCGGCGCTTCTGCCGGGCCACCTGCTCGCGGTATTGGACCAACCGCGGGCAGCGCTGGCAACCGACAATCTCCCGGCACAATGCCTGCAATGCGGACGGCAAGCGACCGTGCCGGGCTCAGTGGGTGGTCACGGCCCCACCCGACGCCGCGCCGAGGACGTGGCTGATCGCGTCGTACGACGGGGTCACGGCGTTATCCAGAATCTCCGTCAACAGATGTTCGATGTCGGCCAGATCGTCGACGGTCAGTGCGCTGAGGTCCTGATGCATCCCGTGAAGGGCCCAGATGACTGTCCGCAGCCGGCTGCGCGCTTCGTCCAGCATGCGCAGGGCTTCCTGCGGATCCAGCCCCGGGGATTGGTTGTTGTCGTCGGCCATGTGTCTCTCCTTCGCTACGGAGACCAGCGTTCAGAGTGTGCATGCGATGCGGCGCGAGTGCAAGTCCGAGGGCGCGCCGACGGAGCGGGCACCTCAGGTCTCGCCCAAGGTATCCCAGTGCACGTTCCAGAAGTTGGGAACGGGGGGCGACAGCTCGAAGTGACCACCAAAACAGCCGAAACTTGGCTGGTGCGATAGGCGATCCAGAGCGAACCGAAGGTATTCTTCCAGCGGCTGCCCCGTGGCGGGCGAGCCGACATCGAGTCGCTTGCGCTGACCGCACTTCTTGCAGCTGACGTCGACGAACATCGGGGACGGCCGCGCTATTTCGACTTGCGCGTCGGTGGCCTACGCTTTGGTAATGGGGTCTTCAGCAGTACCGGCGGTGTGATCGCCGGCGTCGGGGTCTCCGCGGCGCCCGCGAACACCGAATGGGTACGGCGGTCTTCCAGCAAGGCTTCGCGGACGCGCTCGACCAGTCGTGGCTGGCTTTGAATCCGTTGCTCCAGCTGGCGAAAGTCTTCGAGAGAGATGTGGTGGGGCTTGATGGCGCTGTCGATGACCAGATCGTGGTCATCCTGCATTGCGGTGTAGACGTCGATGTACAACTTGAGCTCGGATTCGCTGACCGTCGGCGGTTCATCCTCTTCAACTTCTTCCGCCGCCGGATGGAAGACGGCAAACAGTGTGGCGAACAGGCCACAAGCGATCAACAGAAGGAGAAACCGTGTGCGGCTCATGGGGTGAAGAGTGATCGGGGCGAATTCAGGCCGTGGGCCCGTTGCCGGCAGTGCCTGTTCGGGTGGCGGAATCCAAGACGGCAAAGACAATCATATGGTGATCCTACTGTCTCCTGCACGGCTGTCAAGCGCGGGCGTTGGCGATTGCGGCTCGGAATCGTCTTGGTTACAGTGCTCCGGTCAACGGAGCGCCCGGAGGCGTGCCGGCCGGCGGCCCGCCAGGGTACTGGGAGGGGTTGCGATGCGCGCCACAAGACTGCCGCGGACGGGGAACGCCGCACGAGTCGACGCGATCATTGTGCGGCTCAAGCGGGCACATCCGGATGCGCAACTGGCGCTGCATTACTCTTCTCCCTTCGAACTGCTTATTGCGTTGATTCTGGCGGCTCAGTGTACGGACGAGAAGGTTAACGAGATCACCGGCTCGCTGCTGTTCAAGAAGTATCGGGCGCCCGCCGACTACGTTCGGGTCCCCGTTGCGGAGTTGGAAGCGGACATCCGACCGACGGGGTTCTTCCGCAACAAGACGAAGTCGATCCAACGATGCTGTCAGCAGCTGATCGAGCGCTTCGACGGGGCGGTTCCCGAAACGCTGGAGGCGCTGGTATCCCTCGCGGGCGTCGGACGGAAGACAGCCAACATCGTCCTCGGCAACGCGTTCGGACAGCCGGCCATCGGGGTCGACACGCATGTGATGCGGCTGGCGCAGCGGCTCGGTTTGACCCGTCACACTGACCCCGACAAAATCGAAGCGGACCTCGCACCGATGGTGCCCAAGAAGGAGCAGGTACATTTCTGCCATCTGCTCCAGTTTCACGGCCGCCGTATCTGTATTGCGCGCAAGCCGCTATGTTACGTCTGCACAATTGCGGATCTCTGCCCGTATCCTGCGAAGACGCCGGCGCCAGTACCACGGCCAGTGCGCCCCGCGTTTGGGCGCAAGCCGGGGTAACCAGGCGCGGTTTATCGAAAAGACGCCCAGTGCCCGTGAGCATACCTGTATGAGTCGGCGCCCAACACAATTCTTCAGTAGCGGGACATGGCGCGCCGCTGTGCTGTGGTTGCCCGACGGTTGTGGTGCCGCGGCGGCGCGGCCTGGCATTGTCATGTGCCACGGCTTCGCCGGAATCAAGGAATGGCTGTTGCTGCCCACGCTGAGACGTAACGCATGCCAGGGAGGTATACGATGTCGGGTTCCATCGGGCCGCTGCTGCCGTCGGATGAGGGCTTCAACCACCAGATCGCCGATACTTTCGCCACCGTGTCGCAGACCGACTACTCGTGGACCGAGAAGGTCTGCGGTATGGCCGGGGCACGCGACGGCTCCCTCCAGGTCGGCTTCGGCTTCGGCAAGTACACCAATCGCAACGTGATGGACGCGTACGCTGGCGTGTCGCGTGGAGTGGAGCAGTGGACTGTGCGTGCCAGCCGCTCGTTGGCTGTGGACCCGGAAACGATCTCCATCGGGCCGATTCGCTACGAGATCGTCAAACCGCTGCAGGCCCTCCGGGTGCGCCTCGAGCCGAACGCGGTGCAGCCCATCGCGTTCGATCTGCTGTTCGAGGGCAGCGTGCCGGCGTTCTTGGAGGAGCGTGAGGACCGGCGCGACCGGCACGGGTTCCGGCGTCAGGCCGACCAGGTCCGTTATCATCAGACGGGCACCGCCACCGGCTGGGTCGAAGTGGATGGCACGCGTCACGCGATCACACCGGAAACGTGGGTGTGCACGCGCGATCACTCGTGGGGCGTGCGCTGGCAGAGCGTCGGCGCGCCGCTCGGCGATCTCGAACCCGACGTCCTTGCGGGTTCGGCGTCGGCGCTGGCTATCTGGAACCCACTGCTGTTCGAGCGCGCGGACGGATCACGATACGCACTACACCATTATTTCGTCCAATTCGGCGTTCCCGGCTACACGCACGCGCACTTCCAAGGGCACTTCGAGCATCCGGACGGCAGTCGCCAACCGCTCAATTCCCTGCGGCCGGAGATCCGCTTCGATCCGGCGAACAAGCGTCTGCTGGGCGGCCGGTTCGTGTTCGGCACTGCGGACGGTGCGGTGCGGCCCGTCGAGTTTTCACCCCTTGGTGATACCGGCTTCCACCTGGGTACCGGCCTGTATTTCGGCCTCGACGGCCGGTATCACGGCAGCTGGCGCGGCGAGCTCGAGCTCTCCGGGGAGTATTTCCCCAACTGCGCCGACCCGGCGACGGTGGTCCGCATCAACCAATTCCGCGACTGCATGATCGGCGCGGTCGATCCGGTGGGTGGCGGGGTCGGTTGGGGCAACTGCCAGACCTTCGTGCAGGGACGGTGGCCGGAATTGGGTGTGCCTGGCGACGAATGATGACGGTGCCCGACCGAGTTATCCTATCAGGTTCGGCGCCGCCTCGATCATCAGGTCATCCGGGCTGCGGATGCGCTCATCGTCCTTGCCGAGCATGTCGACGAGCGACTGACGAACGAGGTCCCGATCCATTCGGTAGCCCTGGATTTCCAGCAGGCGTTTTACGTCAACCAGGTCCTTGGGGCGAAAGCAGAGCAGTTTGAAGACCGCCAACGTTTCCGGGGAGAGCGCCCACGAGTAACGGTCCGCCAACCGACCCTTTCGTCGTTGCCGACGGGCGACCTCGTAGAAGGGCACACTGGGAAGAAACACGCCGACCCGGTATTCCCCGTGGTGGCCGACAAACATGCCGCGATGCTCCGCATCCTCACATGCTCGTTGCCGATCGACCCTCACGCCCGCTCTGGCGAGTGTGTCGAAGGCCTCATCCAGCCGACCGACATCCACCCATTTGTTGACATCGATGTCACGTGTTGCACGCGGTTCGGCCCAGGCGCTGTACGACATGGCACCCCCGATGGCATAGTCGAGGCCGGAGCGTTCAAGCTCGTCGACGATCGCGGCGACCGCCTCGACGAGGCTAGCGAGTTTTTCGGGCGCTACGGCGCGGAATCTCCACCCGGACAGGGGCAGGGCGACGAGGCGGCAAGTGCCGGCACCCATTTCTACGTCCGCGCCACCTCGTAGCCGGCTTTCTCCCGGTCCCAGGTCCGCGGAGTGATGCCGCGCTGGCGCAATATGTCGTATTGCACGCGATGGGTGGCGGTCTTGGGAATCGCGTCGACGAACTCGACGTAGCGCGGCACCGCGTAATAGGCCATGCGGCCCTGACAGAAATCGAGCAGCGCGTCTGGCGTCAGCGGCGTGCCCGCCCGTAGGACCACGCACGCCTTGACTTCGTCCTCCCCGAGCTCGGACGGCACGGCATGCGCCGCCGATTCGAGCACCGCCGGATGCTGGTTGACGACCGATTCGATCTCCCAAGCGGAGATGTTCTCGCCGCGGCGTCGCATCGACGCCTTCTTGCGTCCGCGGAAATAGAAGAAGCCCTCGCTATCCGTCGCCGCCAGGTCGCCCGAGTGAAACCAGCCGCCGCGGTAGGCCTCGGCCGTCGCCGCATCGAGCTTGTGGTAACGGGTCACCTGGCCGAGCGGATGGCGAAACACCAGCTCTCCCACCTTTCCGGGAGGCAGCGGCCGGTCGTTGTCGTCGACCACGCGGAACTCGACGTCGCCGACGGGCTTGCCCATGGAGCCGACCTTGCCGGCATCGTTCAAGAGAAAGCCGATCGAGTCGACCATGCCGTAGAACTCGACGATACGCACGCCGAAGCGGGCTTCGAACGATTCCCAGATACTTGGCGGGCAGGCAGCGGAGAGGACGACCCGAACCGCGTGGTCGCGATCGTCTGGCCGTGGGGGCTGCTTCATCAAGATCGGCAGCATGGCGCCGAGGGCATTGAACTCGACCGCGCCGTACTTGCGACACTCGTCCCAGAACCGCGAGGCGCTGAAGCGCTCGCCGAGCGCAAGTTTGGCGTCAAGCACGATCGAGCCGATGGTGGACATGCCGAGTGCGTTGCCGTGCAAGAGCGGCAGGGGCGTATAGATCGTTTCGCCGGGTTGGATCTGCAACGCTCCGAGGATCGTGAGCACCGGCGTCATGTCGGGTGCCGCCGTCGCCACGACTCCTTTTGGCGGTCCGGTGGTGCCGGAGGTGTAGGACATGCCGATGCCGCCGGTCGGCTCGGTCAGCTCCACATCCGGTTCCCGGTCCGGTTGATCGAATAGGCGTTCGAGCGTCCAGTCGACACCGCCGCCGGCGGCGCCGTCGGCGACGACCGTCGCGCGCAAGCGTGGGAGCTCATGGCGCACGGCCAGCACCGCGTCGCGAAGCGTGTCGTCGAACACGATGACCGCGGAGTCGGAGTCGGTCAGGATATGTCGCAGGGTGGCGCCGCGCTGCGACGTATTCACCGGCACGCTGAGCGCCCCGATGAAGTTGGTGGCGAAATGGATCCACAGGAACTCTGGCCGGTTCCCCATCATGATGGCGACCCGGTCCCCTGGTTGCACGCCAAGCGCCAGTAGGCCGTTCGCCGCACGTTGCATGTTGGAGAGTGCGTCCTGCCACGAGTATTCGCTCTCCCGAAACTTGAGCCAGGTGTCGTGTGGATGCGCCGCCACCCGGAGCCGTATGAGCTGTTCCAATCCCCCTTGTACGCGTGCCATCGTCGGTCGCCCTCCGCTCAGCGACGTGAGTAGAGCATTTCAACGTGCCCTGGCAAGGGGGGCCTTGATCGTCGCGGGGCGCTCAGGGCTTGTGGTTACCGCGAATGCCGTTCACGGTCCGTTGCGCGTGATCGCGCAGGCTGTGGAGCAAATGCTGCGCCCAGACGAACTCCGTTGCCAGGATGGCCAGGCCGAGCGGAATCACGACAAACGCCGGGCCGGGCAACACCAGCATCGCGACGCCGATGAGAACGACGGTGAGGCCGACAACCAGAACGATCAGCCGGCGTGCGTGCCGGAGCGCGCGCGACGCCATGTTACTGCCGGCCTGGAGTAACGCCATGCTAGGCCAATAACGTTTTTTCGCTTGCCCTTCTAGTGGGCGCGCGCGAGATGACCTGCGGCTGGCAGCATCAGGGCGGCGGTTGCGGCTCCACCAGCACGCTGACAATGCGCCGGCCCTGGAGTCGTTCGACCGTGAAGCGGAACCCGGCCAGTGCCACCGTCGCACCCTCGGCGGGAATGGCTCCGGTCAAGCCAAAGACCAGGCCGCCGACGGTGTTCCACTTGTCGTGCGGCAGATTCGTGCCCAACGTCTCGTTGAGCTCCGGGATTGGGACCGTCGCATTGACGCGGTAGCAACCGTTGTCCAGGCCGACGATGTCCAGTGTCTCGCGATCGTACTCGTCGCGGATCTTGCCGACCAGCTCCTCAAGCAAGTCTTCCAGCGTCACCAAACCGACCAGCGAACCGTACTCGTCAGTCACCAAGGCGAGATGAAATCTCTCCAGCTGCATTTCGCGCAGGAGTTCGACGAGCGGCTTGAAGTCGGTCACATAGTGAACGGGTCGCAACAGGCTCGCCAGAACGGTCTCTTGGCGGCCCTGCCGGAGTGCGTCGAGAACATCCTTCGCGTGGATGAGGCCCTCGGTGTGGTCGAGGTCGCCGCGGTACGCGGGGATGCGCGTCAAGCCGGAACGAACGATGACGTCGGCCGCCGCATCGATGGGGCTGTCGAGGTCGAGCGCGACGATGTCCGGCCGTGGCCGCATGACGTTGCGGACGATGAGATCGCCGAATTCGAAGACGGAATGAATCATTTCCTTCTCGTGCGCCTCGATGCCACCGGCCTTGTGTCCGACCTCGGCGAGCGATCGGATCTCCTGCTCGCTTACAAACGGCCCCTGGGGTAATCCCTTTCCCGGCAGCAAGACGTTCGCCAGGCCGATCAATGCGCGGGTGGGAATGGCGAGCGCACGGCCCAGCAGCCACACGAACGGTGTCAGGAAGAGGGCGACGCGGTCGCTGTGCAAGATGGCGAAGGTCTTCGACATCGCCTCGACGATCACAAAGTAGAGAAGGGTGAACCCGACCGACACCGCGGTGATGCCGACGTCCCCGCAGTACCGTTCGGCAAGGACCGCCACCAGGATGGCGGAGCCATTCTGGGCGAGCATGACGCAGAGATACACGCTGTTCAGATACCGCGCGGGTTCGCTTTCGATCCGCGCCAGCAGGGCGGCGTTCCGCCGGCCTTGTTCATGCAGCGCCATCGCCCGGCTGACGGTCACGCGGCTGACGGACGCCTCGGCGAGCGCCAGCAGGACCGCGAGACTCACGAGGAAGACGATGATGGGGACGAGGGACGTCATTGCCGCGGGTTCAGCACGATCTGCCGGCGGGTACCTCCGGCGGACCCTAGCAGAATCCGAGTCGGTCTGTCAGCTTCCGCCCGCGGCCGGGTGCGCCGCTTCAAAGTCGGCGCGGGTGCGTGTCGCACGGCCCGCCACCCGTATTGCGTTAAGCATGGACCGTCACTATCCTGCGGCCTCGGCAACTTTCCGAGAGTAGGAGAACGTCTGCATGCGGTGGGTAAGGTTGGTCGTAGCGATATTGCTGGGCGCCGGCGGTCTTCGTGCCCCGCGGGCGCATGCCGTCTGCGTCGGCGACTGCAATAGCGACAGCAGGGTTGCCATCGATGAGCTGATTCTGGGCGTGAATATCGCCCTCGGCAACGCGGCCGCATCCGCGTGCGCGGCGATCAACGTGAATGCCGACACCAAGGTGACCATCGACGAGCTGATCGGTGGCGTCCATGCCGCGCTGCACGGCTGCGCCACGTCGCCGACGCCGACGACCTCGGCCGGCGGTTCGTTTGTCGGTTCGTACATTGGCGTCAAAGGCCTACCCGGCGGTCGGCGCATCAATGTGACGCTGACAGCCCAGGACAGCGGAAGGGTCGCCGGTAGTTTGGTGGATCAGTCGCGCCAACCCCAGTTGAACGTTCCGTTACAGGGGACGTTCAACCTCGGTTCGGGCGACTTTGCGGCCACCGGCACGTTTCAAGAGCAGGGCACGACGCGCAACGTGTCCGCCTCCGGCCGCCTCCCAGCACGGGGCACGATCGAAGAAATCGTGGCACAGATCGACCAGCAGCAGTCCATCGCGCGCATGCGCGTGCAGACGCAGAGCACCGCCCTGTATCAGGCACAAAATATCGTACTCGACGCTACGCACCTTGCCAACCTGGGGCTGTCTCACCTGGCCGACGATCTCATTGCTGGAACCCTCGCCGTGCGGAGCACCGCGGCAGCCGGCGGGACGGGCGCGGCGCTCACGCTGCCCGCGGGCACGGAGTCGGCGGCGTTGTTGGGCATGGTCACCGCGTCCACCGGGGACTTCTGGCTGACGGGGGATCTGTTGTATCGAACTGGCGAGACGTTTCCCGTGTACATTGGTGGGCGCATCCCGCCACCGACGGGCAGTTCGGTGGTGGAGCTGTATATCGGCGACGAAATGTATGCGGTCACACTCACCCCGCCGACCACACCCCCAACCCCGACGCCGACCCCACCCGGTGCGGGAGAGGTGCGGCTAGTGTACTCGCAGCTCGACGGCGATCTGGCGGTGAACAGCCCGAACGGCACGGCGGTGCAACAGTTGACCTCCACCGCCGGGGCCTTCGAGGGTTATCCGGCCTGGAGTGCGGACGGCAGCATGATCGCGTACGCTATTGCCATCGGTGACAATGCCGGGATCTACGTCATGACCGCCACTGGCGCGAACCCGCAGAAGATCGCATCGGGTGGCGTCGCGCGCGCCCCAGCTTGGAGCCCAGACGGCACCCGAATCTCGTTTGTCGCCGGCGATCGTATCGACATCGTCAACAGTAACGGCTCCGGTCGCCAGACGCTGCTCGCGAACATCGGCGGGGAGCAGTACGGGCCGATGGCGTGGAGTCCCGACGGCACCAAGATTGCCTTCGAGTCCACACGGGGTAAAGGTTCGACCGCGGCCGACGCGGCCGAGATCTTCGTGATGAATGCGGACGGTTCTGGCGTCGTGCAACTCACCGACAACGCCGTCCCCGACATCCAACCCGACTGGAGCCCTGACGGCGCCCGAATTACGTTCGCCACACGTCGACCGGATGAGGCGATCCGTGTCATCATGGTCAATGGCGGCGGCGAACAGGCGCTGGTCAGCGACACGGACGGGGCGTCGAATCCCGCATGGAGCCATGACGGAACGCAGCTCGCCTACCTGGCCCGCGGAGCGATAAAGATTGCGCACGCCGACGGAACGCCTCTGACGAAGGTGCCGGGCAACGTGTTCGCCGTCCATGTGGATTTCAAGTGATGAGCGGACGCACGAAGAGATCGGGGCTGAAATCGGCCGCGACGATAGGGGCGGGAGATGGATGTCCCACCACGGTACATTTCGGCGCATCCCGTCACGCTTGCAATGCAATGCTCGCCGCCGATGCATGGAAGATTACCTCCATGAAGGGTGAACCCATCGCCCGGTCGGTTGACACGTACGATCCCAACCCGTCGTACGAGTGCGCGATGGACTCGGCAAGGTAGAGATGGGGTCGCCGCCGCACGCCACACCGCCGCGTTGCCTGCTTGGGCTCGGCCGGGAGGTGTCGCGGCCGGAATTCAGAAGGGGACGGCGCTGTCGTCGAGCGTCCAACCGCCGGTGCCGGCGGTGATGCGGTGACGAGGTCCGGGGGTGTCAGGCGGTAGGTCGGGGTATGCGGCGTCGCCCTGCCACACGAAATACATGTTGTGCTCATCCTGCACCATGCGTGTCTCGTAAAAGCGTGGCTCGCGCGCAGCGAACGCGGCAAGAGCCTCGTCCACGCTGGCCATCCGCGCCAGGTAGTGGAGGGTTACCCACGTCGGCGGTGCCAACTGTACCTCGTGGGCGCGTTGCCGGGCGAGCGCCGCCGCGGGCGCCATCCATTCGTGCGCGTGGATCTCGCTGCCGTCGATCGTGACCTCATCGGTGCGCGTGCGGCAGGCGAAAAAGAAGGTGGCGAAGCGCTTCGGTGCGATCGGCGGTGGGCACCAGTGAGCGAACCACACCAGCGAGGTGACATCGACGACTTGGCCGGCCTCCTCGTGCGCTTCGCGCGCCGCCGCGTTGCGTGCCGCCGCGAGCAGGTCCGTGGCACCGTTGTGGTCCACCGGGTCGACCCGGCCCCCTGGGAACACCCACATGCCGCCGACGAACTCGACCGCGGCGTTGCGGCGCAGCATCAGCACCTCGAGTGTCCCGGTGGCCGCCGCGTCGCGCAGCAACACCACTGTGGCCGCGGGTACCATCGGCGTGCCGGCGTCCGCGTCGCGGCGCATCCTGTCGATGTAGGTCTGGTCGAACTTCGAGACGTGCTTCACCGTACGCTGCCTTCAGGAGCGAAAACTCGGCTGCACTTCAGTCCGTAACATATTGGCTGGAGCAGTGCTACGGTTCGCCTGTCCGACCACGTCGCCGGGCTCCGGTGCGCGGCTGCCCCCGCGTCCGCTCCGGGCCGGACGTCAACGTGGGCGGTTCTTCTCGAGATGGGCCCACGCCGGCGGCAGCGAGATGTCCCGATTCGGACGGCGCGGGGGCATATTGAACTCGGCGGGTGGATTCCAACCCATCGCCCGCATCGTCTCGCCCACGTGCTTCATATTCAGCATGTCGTGGCTGTAGCAGAACAGACCGTTGCCGGCGTAGTAGAGGATGGAGAGACCGGCGACGAACCAGGGCGTGCGATCCTCCTTGTAACCCAGGATCTGGTCCCATTGGCTGACGAGTCGAGGGCCGTCGCACATGATCCAGTTCTCCGGTGTCGCCCAGCCGTAGCCGGTGAGCCCGGCCATCGATCGCTCGAAGAGAGTGCGGATGTTCTCGCGGCCCTCGGCACGCCCCCAGGCGGGATCGATATAGACGGCGTCCTCGGTGAAGAAATCGGCGAGTGCGCTCCAGGGCTTCCGTCCAGCGTCGATTTCATCGCGCAGGGCGACGAAGCGCTCGTAAGTCTCCCGTGCCTCTTGTTCGATCGTACGTGCCATTGCGGCTCCTTTCTCCATCCTCACGTGTCATTGCTCGGTAAGAGCGAAGGCGATAGGCCCGATGTTCGGTTTTCAACGTACCGTCACCGGCACCCAGGGTTCAAGTCCGTATTGCCGAAGTCATGGTCCGCGCAGGGCTACCTGCGATGCCAAAGGCCCAACCAGGGCAAGCGATCGGACGTCCCGCGTCTCACGGCCCGGTCAGGGGCCATATAGCGGAGCACCCAGATGGCGGTGACCAGGCGCAGTTGTAGCAGATCTTGCCGTGGTAGATTTTGCTTGACAATGCGCCGGCTATCGGCAACAAGCTCGGCGAGCTTCTTTCGAGGGGGAGGTACGGATATGAAGCGATTGATCTTGTGTTTGGGGTTGGCCGGCTCGCTCATCGTTCCCGCTACGGTGCTCGCGGTTCCTCCGCTGGGGGTGGTGCGGGATACGCAAACGGCCCACGTGGTGGCCGAGGCGCAGATTGCACGGCTGCCCTTCATTTATGCATGGTCCGTCGATTCGCTGGATATCGACACGCTGATGACGGTCTTCAGCGAAGATATCGAGTACGACCTCTCCGCGTACGGCTTCCCGAGCGTTAAGGGGTGGGATAATGTCAAGGCCTTCTTTTTGAGTTCCGTGTTCCCGGCGAACGAGTGCTCGTTCATCATGATCGCCAACATCTGGTCGGAGGTTACGGGCAACAAGGCGATCGGTGGCGACTATTACAAACACGCCGGCATTCGTCCTGTGACGGACCCCCCCCTTCCCCCTGACACGGTGAGGCACACGCAGGGGCGGCACATCTACCGCTTCAAGAAGGAACACGGCGAGTGGAAGATCTCCTATCTCAAAGGCGAGCTTTTTATGCAGTGGAAGGAAACCATCTCTCCGCCATACGTATCTCCTCCCTTTGGGATCGGCTGCCCCATGCCGCCGGCAAGGTGACAGAACCATCTGCCGCGACTGGGTTCGCTACCGAAATGGCGCCCGGACCATTGACGTACGGCGGCTTCTTCCACGAAGCTCAGTTGCCGGCTTGAGCGTACGGCTTGGAACAGAAGATCTAGCGGCGCGCTGCGCCGTAGTTCTTTGGTGAGATCGGCCTTCCGTAGCCTGCCGACGTGGTTTTCCGCGTTGACGCAACGCTAACCGCCGCCGACAGCGCTATTCCGCCGTCCACTTCGCCGGCCGGTCCGCCAGTTGTCGGAAGCCAAACCTGCGGCACAGATCCTGATAGGCGGCGCGCGGGACGCCGCGCCATGCAAGGTCCGCCAGCGTCTCTGCCAGCGGTACGTCGGTGCGCAAGATGGCGAGACGCTTGTAGAGTGACGCCTCGGCGCGACGAGCGCGCAGGGCCGCGGCAGGCGCGGCCGTGTTGCGTAAGCGCGCCGTCCACCGCCCGACCTCGTCGGGGATGTGCTCGATCGGACCGTGTGCCCGTAGGACGGCGGCGGCCGTCTTCACGCCCCACCCGGGAATCCCAGGAATGCCGTCGGCCGTGTCGCCGACGAGCGCCAGCAGGTCTGGTATCAGGCATGGCGGCACGCCGAACTTCGCCTGCACCCCCACCTCGTCGAGTGTCGTTCCTTTGCGCCGGTCGTGAACCACCACCCGTTGGCCGCGCACGCACTGGCACAGATCTTTGTCGGGCGACAGGATGACGACCTGCGCTACCTCGCTTGCGAAGCGTGCCGCGGCGGTCGCCAGCGCGTCGTCCGCCTCGAACTCGATCATCGGCCATACGACGACACCGAGCGCGCGCAGGGCATCCTCGGCCAACGAGAATTGCGACAACAGCTCCGGCGCGACGCCCGCGCCGCTCTTGTAGCCGGGAAAGAGGGCGTTGCGGAACGACTCGATGACATGATCGGTCGCCGCGGCGATGTGGGTGACCTCGGGCTGTCGCAGCAGGGCGAGCACGCTGCCGATCAGGCCGCGGATCGCCCCGACCTCCCGGCCGTCCGACCCCTGTTCGCGCGGCATGGCGAAGAAGGCGCGGAACAGCTCGTAGGTCGCGTCGAGCAGGTGCAGCTTCGGCACACAGTCACCGAGGCAGCGTTGGCCGCTCAGTAGCCCTCAAAGCCGTACTTCGGATACTTGCCGGAGATCACCTGCTCGACAATGCCGTAGCCGATTTCGTCGCCGCAGCGTAACTCGCAGGCTTCCTCGTCGAAGAACGATACCTCGCGGAGAACCTTGGGGTCGGTCAGATCGAGCGTGAAGCCATCGATCCATTGCTCTCCTTTCCACTGCCCATGGACGAAATCCCGGTATCCGAAATATCCCGCCGGCCGCAGGCAGACATAGGTCATGGGCTTGAAGGAAATGTCCTTCTCGGTGCCATCGGCTGCCACCAGTGTGAGCCGGCCGGAGGTCAGCTTGCGTATCGCGGGTCGAAACTTGAAGTCGTGGTCGATGCTGGCGATGCGGATCTCGCCTTTCCCACTGCCGTAGGGATAGAAGATCGCACCGCTGGTGACGTAGGGCGTGCCGTCCCACAGCTCCCGGCGGATGTAGCATGCGCCCCACGTTTCGAACTGGATCACACCCCAGCTGTGCAGATGGCCGATCGGTACATCGGTCGGTTGTTCCTGTTCCGACACGCTACCGCCCCATCGGACGCCCCAGGAGTGGTCGCGCTCGACGCAGCAGGTCTTCTTGTCGAGGGCGATGGTGTTGCCGTCGTAGCGGATCCATCCGCCGCCGCGTCCGACCTGGTTGTAGCGCCGCATGTTCTCGACCATGCGGCCCTTCAAGCGGTGGAATTGCACATCCTCCTCGCTCCCCGGCATGGTACCCTCGACCTCGACGTCGTAGCTCAGGCCGAAGGGGTTGTCCTCCAGACGGCAGCGCAGCTTCTTCCAGGGCTCGACGATCTCGTAGGAGAATGGCCCGACCTTGACCTCGTCGGGTTGCGGCCGCAACTCGCGCGAGGCGCGGACGTTATACTGGACCTTCCGATCCACCGTCAGCAGCGCGAACGTGTCGATGACGTTGCGGTTCGGATACACGCCGAAGCCGTGGCACAGGTAGAAGCGGCCGGTGGTATCGTGAATGTGCACGATGATCCGTTCCGTCCACTCGCGTGCGCTGGTCACGACATGGTCAAAGGTCGATTCGATCTGATGGCACAGGAACTCGTCGTATTTCGTCAGCATGGGTGATCTCCTCCCTTACGTCCGCACGCGCGTATCGTACTCGGCTCCCGGGGCTGCAAGCGGTTCGGCGCACAACTCATCCCTCGGGTGGGGGCAAGTGTAGCAGCTGGGCTAAACGTTGTGTCGGAAAATTATTCCGGATCATCTCGACCGGAATGTGCATCCCCCTGGCGCGCATGTCCTTCATGATACGAATCTGCACCAGCCCGCGCCAGACGGTGGCGAGGACCTCGTTGTACAGGAAGTGTCTGACCGTGCGTCCGGAGAGCTGCTCGTATCACTCGATCAGCTCGTGAGCGGTTGGTGTGCCTTCGAGCGGGGCAATGCCGTGGCCGGCGTGGGCGCGCAGGTCGGAGAAGTAGAGTGAAGCCAGATCCAGTTCGGGATCGCCGATGCACGCCCCCTCCCAATCGAGCAGGGCCAGCACCTCCCGTTCCGGCCGGCTGAACAGCACATTCCCGAGCTTGGCGTCTCCCCAGTTGAGGGCGACATACTCAGGGGCGTAGCGATTGGCCCTGAGCCAGGCGAAGGCGGCTTCCAAGGTGGGGTGGGATTCCCGCGGGTCCTCCCTTTTCACCCAATGCGTCAGATAGCTTTCCCAGTGGATCAGCTGTCGATCCACGGCATCGGTGCCGGGCTCCGGTGGAGCCACCCAATCCGGGCCGCAGCGCTTCCAGTCCGCGGCGTGCAGCTTGACCATGGCGTCGAGGCATCCCCACCACATCCTGCGGCGCATCTCCGGGCTGGCGTCGAAGTAGATGCCGGCGGCGTGGTAGGAGGGGAAATCCTGCGGGACGTCGCCGTCGAGTCGTTGCATCAGGAAGAACGGGGCTCCGATGATAGTGGGATCTTCCTCCAACCACAGTACCTTCGGCACCGGGACGGAGGTGTGCGCGTGCACCGCGTGCATGATGCGGAACTGAAATCCGAGATCGTACGTCGGGAACGGGCTCGGGCCGCGCGGTGCGGCGCGCAGTACGGTGGGGACCATCCGTGCGGTCCCGCCATCGTTCCAGTGCACGTCGAAGAGATGGGTTGCGCTCGATGCGCCCGTGTCCGGACGTCGCAACTCCACGACGTGGATGTCTTGCGCCCGGGGTAGCTGATCGCGGAGCCAGGCTTCGAGTGCGGCCCTCACGGGGGCGACGTCCGCCACGGTACGGTTCCTTAGCCGAGTCGAGCGCGGCGGAAGCGGCGGATCGCGGCTGCGGTCCAGTTGTCGCGGTCCTCGCCCCAGGCGGTCATACCGCTGAAGCGCCATTCGGTCAGGGAATTCCATCCAAAGAGGTTGGGATTCATCAGCAGGTGGAGGCTATTGACGCAACGGCCTTCGGCCTGCAACCGGCGGCCGAGCCGATCCTCGGCATCGATGCGGACCCGCTTCGGGGCATCGTCTTGGCGCTCGATCACCTCGCGCCTCCCGGAAGCGAGCGGCGACAGCGTTCCGTCGCGCAGCAGATAGCCGCCGACCACGGTGGTGTCGAACGTGATGGCGTGGAAACCGTCACCCGGCGATGCGGTAGCGTAATCCCACGCATTGTGGCCGGGGCCACCGGGGTAAATGGCCGCGCCGAATTGCGGGCGCAAACTCCACGAGCGATCGCGCATACCAAAACTGTCGACGGCAATTGTTTCGTCTTTGATGCGAATGGTGCCCGTGACGTGACCCGCCTGGTCGAAATGTGCGTCACCCATGTAGTTCGGTTCCCGCATCGCGTGGAAGATCAGGTTGACGTCCACCTCGCCATCATCCGGATCGCGGTATCGAACCTCGTACTTCGCCAGTGATTCAAGGCAACGGAAGGAGATGCCGTTGGCCAGCCGAATGACCGACAGATCGCCCTCCGGAAATGGCAGTTGCCACAGAACACGCGAATAAAGGCAGTTCGAGAGCTCACTGCCAGTGTCGTCCCACAGATAGGCCGCCGAAGCGACCACCTTGAGATTCGGGCGGGCGAAGACGTAGAGCTGCCCCGACAGCGTACGTTCGGGGACGACGAAGGCGAACCACCAGGTCTCGGTCCAGAACGGATCGTCGCTGCCGGGCGGGTGCAGCGTGTCATCGGGATGCGAGTGCATACGAGTCCTTCCCCCGGTTCCCATATCAGAATGTGGGCGATGGTGTGCAATGAACCTGTCACCTTGACGCGCAATTGTGAATCGACGACGTGTGCTGGTAAGACGAGGACGGCACTTTCGCGTGCGACCGAGTGTGCGGTGGAGTCAAATCGACGTGCCCGAAGCGAAACCCGAGACGGAGGCGGTGACAGCCGCGGCGGCAAGAGCTACCCATCGCAATCGTATCGGCACCTGGTCGCTGCTGGTGGCCATAGCCGGCGTGGTTGGGTGCCGCCTGGCCTTGCGCGTGGCCCCATGGACGGACGTTGCTTGGCTGCACGTGGCGGTCGCCGGGTTCGAGGCGGCGGTGGTGGGAGGGCTGGCGGATTGGTTTGCGGTCACCGCCCTGTTTCGCCACCCGCTCGGCCTGCCCATCCCGCACACCGCCATCATTCCGGCACGGCGCGCCAAGATCATCGAGAGCATCGTGGAGATGGTGGAGCAAGAATGGTTGTCGGCCGACGCGATCGGCAGACGGCTGGAGCGTATCGCGCCGAGCGAGGCCCTCACCGAGTGGCTGCGAGACCCGGCGCACGTCGAACGGCTGGGCGCCCCGGTGCGCGATCTGCTCCGCGGCTTGGCCCGGGTGTTGACCGCGGCCGAGGTGGTAGAGTTTGTCGACCGAGTCTTGCAGCGACAGTTGCGCGATCTGCCGATCGACGCCGCCGCCGGCCACTGGTTGGCGCGCGTCGCCTCGGGTGCGAGCGCCAGCGCCGCGTTCGACAGTGTGGCGCTCTCGCTGGCCAACCTCGCGCGCCGATCGAGTACGGCGACGCAGCTGTATGCATGGCTCGACCGGTCGGCGCGCTACCTCCACGACGAGGGCCAGCGCCTCGTCCCGCTGGTCCTGCGACGCCGGATCGTTCAGCGCACGATCGTCGAGGCTGCCTGCGGCTACGCCGCCGCCGAATTGGGCAGCGCCGCCCGCGATTCGGAACATCCGCTGCGCGCCTATGTGTTTGGTGCCGTGCGGCGCTACGCCGAACGGCTGGCGGAAGAGGATCCGGAGGCCATTGCACAGGTGGAGCGGCTGCGCACGGCGTTCATCGAGAGTCTGGAGGCGTCACCGCTGGTGACGAAGATGCTGGCGCGTCTGCGCAGGCAACTGGAGGAGGATCTGGGGGAGGCGCACGGATATCTTGCCCGTCTGATCGAACGCGAACTGCGCAGCGGCATCGTCGAACTCCTTGCGGAGCGGGAACGGCGGGAATGGTTCGACCAGTGGGTGCGAACGACGGCGATCGAACTGCTGAACCGCCATCACGATCAGATCGGCCTGACCGTGCGCGAGAATCTGGAAAAGCTAGAGACCCGTTTGCTGGTGGCGCAGATCGAGGAGCGCGTCGGTGCCGATCTCCAGTTCATCCGACTCAACGGCGCTGTCGTTGGCGGCTTGATCGGCGTGCTGTTGGCATTGCTGCACCGGGTGCTCGGGTGACGCCGCCGACAATTGGCGGTCAGTCGTCGGCAGCCTGCCGGGCACGCCCGTGCGGCAGGCTACGATTTTTCAGGGCCCTTGGTGTCGCTCTCCACCTTCTTGATGTCCTCCTCGACCCCTTCGAAGGACTTCTTGAAATCGCGGATGCCCTTCCCTAGAGCACTGCCGATTTCCGGGAGCTTGCCCGGTCCGAAAATCACCAGCGCGATGACCAGGATGACGATCAGCTCTGGCACGCCTAAACCAAACATGGATTATCCTCCGTCGCGAGCATAGCACTGCGTACAAGGGCGCGCACCCCGATTCGATTGTCGACCTCGGCCGCGAGCGCCGGCACTTCCGTGGCTTCGGGATACGGAGGACGGCATTGCGGTGTCCGTGACGCCGCCGCGGTTACGTTTCCAGCGGCTGGAGCGTCAGGTCGATGTGGAGCGAATGCGCAATGCCTTCGAGTTCGTGACGCAATACGCCCTGATCCACCTCCTCCGGCACTTCCATGCGGATCTTCATGCTGTAGATCGGTGTGCCGGTGCCCGGCTCCGGTCGCGAGACGGTTGTCATCTGGGCCACATTGATCTGGCGGTTAGCCAGGCAGCGGGTTATGCGCGCGACGATCCCGGCCTTATCGACTCCGACGGCGTGGACTTCGAAGCTGCGCGCGCGATGGGAGACGCCGTAGGGGACGGGTTCTCCTTCGAGCGGCCGGAAGAACACGGTGAGGCGCTTTTCCCATTCCAGCCGCTTGCAGGCGGACGAGAGCCGCCCTTCGATGTCCTCCCCTTCGCCGGTCAGCAGCAGGAGCACCGCGAACTCGCTGCCTAGGATGGTCATGCTGGAGTCTTCGAGGTTGCAGTCGCAATCGTAGATCAGCTCCGACAGGTCAGCGACGATCCCGGGCCGATCCCTTCCTATCGCAGATAACGCGAACCAGCGTTTCATGGTACGGCGGGATCCTACAAGCCCAGCGGCCCGGTGGTCAACCACGCGGGCCTAGGCGGGCCGCTCTGGCGTCGGGACGACCATGGTCGGCATCGCGTCGGGGGCCTGTCCGAGTACGATGGCGATCTTGGAAAAACCCATGCACAGGGCCAGGCAGGCCGTAACCTCGACAATCTCCGGCGGCGTGAAATAGCGCTGCATGTCGGCCCGTACATCGTCACCGAGGCTCGCGGGGTCCACCAGGAATGCATCGGCGAAGCGAATCAGCGCTTTGTGCCGCGGGCTCAGGGCGGACTCCTCGAAGCCCTCGGCAATCATGGCGACGAGATCTTCGCTCAACCCTTCCTGCCTCGCCACGGCGAAGCGGATGTTCTTTCAGTAACCGCAGTCGGTGATGCGCGCGTTGCGGATGCGCGCGATCTCCTTGGTCGGGTGATCGACGACGCCGTGGCTCCAGAGGGTGCCATACAGCCGCAGGAAGGCATTCAGCAATTCCGGTTGATGTGCCAAGGGGCTGCTCTGGACGGCGTCCCCTCCCTCGATCGCCGGTGGTGCAACACGTGGTCGGCCGGCCATAATGTCCTCCGTCAATCGCCCCCCGCGATGCCGAGAATGATACGAAATCGTGTGAACCCATCGAGGATCGCGAGCGCCTCGGTGAACGCGATCATTTCCTTGTCGGACAAGTGTGCCGTGACCGCCGCGGCATCCTCGTCCGTCACCCCGTGCGGTTGCAGGACGAACTTCTCCGCGAACGCCAGACAGGCGCGCTCCCGGTCGGTAAATACCGCGGCCTGCCGCCACTCCTCCAGCGCCGCGACCTTTTCCGCCGGCGGTGTGCGCGCGCCGGTCCCCGCTGCTCCGATCGTTGGGACGGTGTCGCCGCCCAGCACTTGTGCGATGCGCAGTCGGCAGAGATCGAGGATGTCCGGATCGATTGCCTGTAACGACCAGAACAGCGAAACAAAACGTCGAAAATCGTCGTACAGTTCCGGCCGCAGTCCGAAGACCCGATCGAACTCGGTTGTACCAGGGGCTGTCGCCCGTAGCCAAGTCATCGCCGCTCCACTGCTTGCTGCGTACCACTCCGTGGCGGCGCTGTCTATCGCGGGTATTCTTCCGAGGGAGGGCGTACTGGCTTGAAGGCTTGGTCTTCGGACATCGGCGCTCGCGCCCCTCGGTGCTGATCCAGATCATACAGAACACTAGCGGCGGTGAGTACCGTTAGGCTATGGTTTCCCACGTAATGTCGGGTTCCGGACAGGTGGTGCGCCCGCGCTTTCGGCGCGAGCGCAAGACGATCAACGCGATGATCGAGATTTTCTGTCGCGATCGGCACGCGAACGCCGGCGGACTGTGCCCGGAGTGCGCCGCGCTCTCCGCCTACGCCGAACGACGGCTGGACAACTGCCCGTTCGGCGACGACAAGCCCACTTGCGCCAAGTGCCCGATCCACTGCTACAAGCCGGCGGCGCGCGAGCAGATCCGTGCGGTGATGCGCTACGCGGGCCCGCGTATGCTCTTCCGCCGGCCGGTGCTGGCCATCTTCCACATGCTCGAAGGCCGCAAGGAACCCCCAGCACACCCCCGCCGGAGATTGGACAAGCCCTCGGAACCCGGAGCGACACCGGTACCTGGAAACTGACCGCGGGGGAGCGGAATCGTCCGAGACCAGGGGCTCCTCACCAGCGTCGCCGACCCGCAGGGCGCGCGACTGGCGAACCGCGGGCCGTGGTGATAATAGACGGCGCAACGGCATCTTTTCCCGGAGTCTGTTGATCCCGCGGACAAGGGTTTGGAGCGCGACTCCGAATCTCTTGGGGAGGAGGGTTCGACGAAGAACTGCGGCATAGCGCTGGTGCCTCGCGGCTGGGACGTGTTCGGCATTGTCGTGGGGCTGGTGCTTTCGGGCGGTGCCAAGCTCGCGCGTGCCGCGGTGATCGCTGCCGCGGCCAATGCAGTGGACGTCATTGCGAACGACGGAACCTGCTCGTTGCGCGAAGCGATCGTCAACGCGAACAACAACAATCAGTCCGGCTCCGCGGACTGCGTTGCCGGTAGCGGCGCCGATACGATCGTCCTTCCGGCCGGCACCTATACGTTGGCCATCCCCGGAATCAACGAGGACCTTGCGGCCACGGGCGACTTGGACATCGCTGGCGACCTGATTATCAACGGTGGCGGCGCTGCAATCACCAGCATCGACGGCGCCGGGCTCGACCGCGTGATCCAGGTGCGCGCCGGCGGCACCGTCACCCTTTCCGGCGTCACCGTCAGTGGCGGCCGCCGCGACTTCGCCGGCGGCATTCTCAACCAAGGCACGTTGACCTTGATTCACTGCGTCGTCAGCGGCAATACGGCAAACTTCGGTGCCGGCATTTTCAACTGGACGCAAAGCACGTTGGCGCTCACCGACAGTACCGTCACCGGTAACACCGCCAGCCTTAGTAATGGCGGCGGGATCCTCAACCAGGGCGCGACGACGCTGGCCGACAGTGTCGTCAGCGGCAATACGGCCAACGGCACCGGTGGTGGCATCCTCAATAATCAGGGGACGCTGGTGTTGACCCACAGCACGGTCAGCGCCAACACCTCCGGCCTCAGTGGTGGCGGGATCTCCAGCGATAGCGCGTGGACGATGACCGGCAGTACCGTCAGCGGCAACACGGCCGCCAACGGCAATGGCGGCGGCATTTACAATCGAGGTCCCATGACGCTAACCAACAGCACTGTCAGCGGTAATACTGCCGTCGTTGGCGGAGGCATCGCCGACTGCGGCTCGGCGGGCACGGCGACCATCGTCAACTGTACGCTCAGTGAGAATTCCGTTTCCCAAACGGGCGGCGGCATCGATACGTGCGTGAACAATCACGCCCTCGTTCTACGGAACACGATTATCGCGAACAGCGGCGCCGGTGCCGATTGCACCGCGCAATTCACCGGTGGCCACAATTTGATCGAGAACCCTGGTAATCCGTGTGCCGGTGGCAGCGGCGATATCGTTGCGCAAGACCCGCTCCTTGGTCCGTTGCAGAACAATGGCGGCGCCACGGACACCCACGAACTCCTGCCGAGTAGCCCAGCCATCGACGCCGGCGATAACGCGGCCTGCCCAAGTGATGACCAGCGCGGTGTCGCACGCCCGTACGACGGCAACAACGATGGTATCCCAGACTGCGACATCGGCGCCTACGAATACGGCGCGCCAACGCCAACCTCAACCGCGACGCCGACAGCGACGGCCACGCCGACGCCGGTCGGCTTCTGTGGGGCGGCGCAGGGAACCTGTACGCCGACCCCGACGGCGACCCCGACCGCCACTCCTACGGCCACGCAGATCGGCTCCTGTGGTGCCGCAGCGGGGACGTGTACGCCGACCCCGACTTTGACCTTTACCTCGACCCGCACGCCGACGCGTACGCCGACGCCCAGCTACACTCCGACGCAGGCCGGGTTCTGTGGGGCTCTCCCCGGAACGTGTACGCCAACCGCGACTCGGACGTTCACGCCCACACCGACGCCCACCTTCACCCCGACACAGGTTGGCTTCTGCGGCGCGGCGCAAGGGACGTGTACGCCGACCCCGACCTGGACGCGTACGCCGACCCGGACCGTCACCCCGACACGCACGCCGACATGGACGCCGACGGCCACCCCCACGCCGACACAGGTGGGCTTTTGCGGTGCGACGCTCGGAACCTGCACACCCACCGCGACGCGGACCGTCACCCCGACGCGGACGCCCACGCCAACGATGACACCCAGCTCCACCGCGACGCAAGTCGGCTTCTGCGGTGCGACTCAGGGGACCTGCACGCCGACGGCCACCCGGACGTCCACCGCGACGCGCACGCCGACGCCGACACCGACGTCCACCTCGACGCCAACTCAGGTCGGGTTCTGCGGCGCAACGCAAGGGACATGCACGCCAACGCCGACACCGACGGTGACATCGACGCGGACACCAACACGGACGGCAACGCCCACGTACACCCCGACCCAGGTCGGGTTCTGCGGCGCGATCCAAGGCACGTGTACGCCGACGGCCACCCGGACGCCCACTCCGACGCGCACGCCGACATCCACGGCGACATCCACCGCCACTCCCACCCAGGTGGGTTTCTGCGGGGCGACTCAAAGAACCTGCACGCCGACCGCGACGCGGACGGCCACCAAGACGGCTACGCCGATGCCCACGGCGACGCCCACCGCGACGCCGACCGGCGCACCGATTCCGTGCGTCGGCGATTGCGACGGGAACGGTCACGTCACCGTGAACGAGATTCTCCTCATGGTCAACATCGCGTTGGGTATCAAGCCCCCCGTGGTGTGTAGCGCCGGCGATGCGAACGGTGACGGCATCATTACCATCGATGAGATCCTGGGCGCGCTGAGTCACGCGCTGCAGGGCTGCCCGTGCGGCTTTACCGGCCCGCGCATGTGCGGGGGCGCGTGCATCGATCCGGCCGATGCGTGCCAACCGCTACCGGACGACTCCGGGTGTGTGTGTCGGCCCCGAGTGCCGACACCGACCGCGAGCCCCGCGCCTACGGCTACCGCCTCGGCGACGCCCGTGCCGAGCACGACGCCCACGCCGGTAGCTACACGCACCCTCACGCGTACGCCATTGCCGGCGTCCACCCCTACGGCGACCGTCATGCCAAGCCGGGTGCCATCGACCACGCCGACCGTGCTGCCCACAGCTACCAGGGCTCCGAGCGCCACGCGCTCACCGACCGCCACGCGCCCGGCCGCGTTCACGGCCACGCCAACGCCGACCGCGACTCGGACACGCACCGCGACGCGCACCGCATCCGTTACCCCAACGCCGTGCCGTGCCGAGATCTGCGCGGCCAAGTTTAACGACCTGGACCATGACGGTCTTCACGATCCCGGCGAGCCCAGCATCGCCGGATGGGTGATCAATGTCACTGGCTCCGGCGGGGGCATCGTCGCTACCCTGAGTACTGGGGTGCAAGGGTGTACCGGCGTGCCAGGCGCGACGACGTATACCGTTTCGGAGACGTTGCAGAGCGGATGGACGCAGACCTTCCCAACCGCACCGGGAACGCATGTCGTCTTTGTGGAATGCGGGCAAGCGCTTGCTCTGGAGTTCGGTAACGTCCAGAACCTGACGCGCACCCCGACGCGCACCGCAACCCGCACGCCGACGTTCAGGGTTCCGCCTGTTGACTAGGTCAAGCGGCAGGTTGGGGAGACCCGGGGCCCACCTCGATTCGACGGGCGACGAGGACGTGGTGGGCACCGGCGCATCGTCGAGGGACTTGTGGCATAAGCGCAATCGCTATGATAAATCAGCGCTAAGAATAGACGCATCTGTCTACCGCGGTTGGTGATCTCTATCGGCAAGGGCTCGGAACCTGGCGCCGAGTCCTTTGACCAAGGAGGGCTGAGTGATGACGGGCGTCGGCGAGAACGCGGGCCTTGTACGGCCGGTTCACGGTTGGACCGTGGGGGCACTGCTCTTTGCGCCGCTGCTTCTCAGCAACCTTGCCTTTGCCCATCTCCTATTTGGGGCGGTTGCGGCGCGGGCGCAGAATCTCGTGCCCAACCCCAGTTTCGAAACCTACTCGCAGTGTCCGGACTTTCCGGCCCAGATCGGCCGGGCGACGCCTTGGACCATGCCCACGAACGGTACCTCAGACGCCTACAATGCCTGCGCCGGCAACGATCCGAATGTCAGTGTGCCCGTGAATCAATTCGGCAATCAGGCCGCCCGAACGGGCAGTGGCTACGCAGGGTTCATCCTGAGGAACAGCACCGGTGGCAGCTATCGCGAATACATCGAGGTGCCGCTGACGGCTCCGCTCGCCGCGGGTGTAGCGTATAACGTCTCTTTCTACGTCTCCCTCTCGGACCAGTCGCAATGGGCGATCGATAAGTTCGGCGCCTATCTCTCGGTGGGCCCGGTGGGCCCGGTAAACACCGCCTCCGTGCTGGGCCTCCTGCCCCAAGTCGTCAATCCCGCCGGCAATTTCATCACCGACAAAACCGGCTGGACGCTGGTTACCGGCACCTATATCGCGCTCGGCAGCGAGGACCACCTGGTGATCGGGAACTTTGCCGACGATGCCGCGACGACGCCCGTAACCGGGCTGGGCGGGTTTTACAACGGGGCGTACTATTACATCGACGATGTCTCGGTCGTCAAAGTGGCGGCAGGTTGTGCCGCCCCGCCGGCCGGCATGGTGGCCTGGTGGCCACTGGATGAATCCAGCGGTACGCACGTAACGGATATCCAAGGAGGGTACGACGGCGGGGCCACCGGCGCGCCGATCAACAGCGCGGGCGGCATCGTGAATCCGCTCCTCCCGGCGATGGTCAGCGGCAACTTCTACTTCGCCAACCCGACCTTGAGTTATGTCTCGGTTCCAGCAAACGCGGCGTTCGACTTCGGTACGTCAGGAAATTTCTCGATCGACGCGTGGGTCAATAAAGTCGGTGGCAGCCACAGCAACGACTTCGCACCGATCGTCGACAAGCGCTTGACGCCGGTCAGCGGCCAACCCACGGGCTATATGTTCGCCGTGGATGGAACATATCACCTGCGATTCTTCCTGGGTGGGGTTGGGTACCAGAGTCTCGGCACTCTGACCCCGCAAACGTGGCACCATGTCGCGGTCACGGTAGATCGCGGCACCTCGCCGGCAGGCACTGTCATCCTCTACATCGATGGTACTCCCGACGGACTGCCGATCCAAAATCTTCCGCCCGCCGAGAGCGCGACCAGCGGCCTTCCCCTCCTGATCGGTGGAACCTATCTAGACGCGTCCGTCCTGAGCACCGAATATGCGCTTGATGAAATCGAGATTTTCAACCGCGTGCTCGCCCCAACAGATATCCACGACATCTACAACGCCGGCGGCGCGGGGAAATGCAAGCCTCTGCCGTGCGTCGGCGACTGCGATGGGGACGGCGTCGTCACGGTGAACGAGATCATCCTCATGGTGAACATCGCTTTGGGCAGTATGCCGCTTACGGCCTGCAACGCCGGCGATGCGAACGGTGACGGCGTCGTCACCATCGATGAGATTCTTGCCGCGCTCGCCAGCGCGTTGAACGGTTGCCCGTGCGGCTTCATCGGACCACGGATGTGCGGCGGCGCGTGTCCCAATCCGGCCGACGTCTGTCAGCCGCTGCCCGACGACTCCGGCTGCGCGTGTCGGCCAGGCGCGCCGATTCCCACTCCGACAGCGACCAGCGCGCGGACAGCGACACCGACCCGCGTTGTACCCGCCACGGCGACGCCGACCCCTCCTCCATCCACACCCACCTACACGCCGACGCAACCCTCGGGGCCGACTGCAACGGACACACGCGGCGTAACGCCGACGAGCACCGCGACGCGCCCAGCCGTGGGTACGCCGACGTCGACGGCCACACCCACCACTTGCGTGGTGCCACCGCCGGGCATGGTTGCCTGGTGGCCGTTAGACGACCAGCCCGGTGCCGGGACCGTCGTGGATGTCGGGTTGCCACCCGCGAACAACGGTACGCCGCAACCCGGGCCGGTCAGCGCGGGTGGTCCTCAATCCGTGCCCGGGAACTTGGGGCCATCCGACAGCGCGTTGTTCTTCTATGCGCCGACGACGTACGTCGAGGTGCCTCCGAGTGGCGACCTCAACCTCTCCGATCTGACCATCGACGGCTGGGTCGGTTTGTTGCCCGGGCCGTGGACCGCCGGCACCGATAATCTCCACGTCTACCCGCTTGTCGATAAGCTCAGTTTGGCGAGCAACAGCGGCTACGCTTTCTACGTCGAAGTTCAAACCACTTGCCCCGGCTGCAGTCCTCCGCCAGCGGGTGGAGCGGCATCCACCACCGAGATGCGCCTGGTGCTGGTTCTGGGAAATGGCAGCCTCAACTTCTATCGGAGTGCTCCGTTTTACACCGGCACTGGCACGCTGTTCCCATCTCCGACGCCACCGACACCGCTGACACCGCAGCCACCTCTGTGGCTGTTCGCCGCGGTGGTGGTCGACCAACCGCAAGTCGCGGTCAGCTTCTTTTACAACGGAACCCCCCTGGCAGCCGTCCCTCCCAACCCCATTCCCGTTGTTGGCTTGAACAATAGCGATCCTTTGTGGATTGGCGGAACGCGGTTGTACGGTACGCCTCACGCTCCAGGATTCACGGAGTTCAAACTCAACGAGATCGAGATCTTCAACGTCCCACTGCCGGCCGCGGACATCCAGTCGATCGCCAACTCGAGCACCGGCAAGTGCAAGCCGTGCGGCTTCATCGGGCCGCGCATGTGTGGCGGTACGTGTCCCAATGCGGCAGATGTGTGCCAGCCGCTTCCCGACGACTCCGGGTGCGAGTGTCGGCCCGGCGGGCCGCGGGCCAGCCCGACACCGACCGTGACGCGGTTGGCGGATGCAACCCTCACGCCAACGCCCAGCCCACCGCCAACGCGTACGGCCACGCCGACTCCAACCGGCGTTGCCGTCCCCACCCCGACACCCACGCGCCCCCCCGCCTCGACCGCCACACCGACCGCAACTCCGACCGGCACGCAATGCGTGCCGGCGCCATCGCCCATGATCGCCTGGTACCCGTTGAACGAACCCACGGGTAGCGCGACCGTGGTGGATATCGGCGGCTCGCCCGCCCACAACGGCACCGCGCAGCCGGCGCCGATCGGCTTGGGCGGTCCTTTCTCCGTGCCCGGTAATCTCGGGACAACTCCACCCGACACCGCGTTGGAGTTCCCCATCCCGACAGCGTACGTCGCGGTTCCCGCGACCAGCGACCTGGAACTGGCGCAGTCGAGCTTCACCATCGATGCGTGGATCAAACCGATCGAGGTCCACCCCGCGCTTCCGGGCACCATCCGTGTTGTTGAACCGATCGTCGACAAACTCGGCAGCGCCACCACCGGCAATGCCAACACCGGATATGCGCTCTATCTGGAAATCACGGCGACCTGTGCGTTGTGCCCCCCATCCGGGCCGATACCTGCCGGAACGACGCAGACGGTGGACATGCGTCTTGTCTTCGCGACCGGCGATGGGTTGACCACCTTTTACTACCCGAGCGGTTCCGTCTACCCGGGCGGCAGTGGTGGTGTATACGGCGTAAACCCAGTAGTGCCGATCAACCCGCCGTGGCCTGGTTGGATGCACATTACGGTTGAAGTCGATCGCACCGTCGGCAACACCGGCACGTTCTACCTGAATGGCGGTCCTGCGGGAGGCTTCACGCCGATTGTCGGAACGAACAGCGGCAGTGGCACCGATTTCTGGATCGGCGGCACGCGACTGTACCCATTCATCATCCCGATCCACGGCGAGATCGTGATCAACGAACTGGAGATCTTCAACGTACCGCTGTCGCAGACGGACGTGCAGGCCATTGCGAACGCACCCGGCGGGAAGTGCACACCGGCTCCCACGCGGACGGCCACAGCCACCGCATCGATCACTGCCACCCCAAGTCCCGCCTGCCCTGGCGCAATTTGCACCCCGACCCCGACGCGCAGCCCGACACCGCCTCCCACGGCGACGCTCACAGCAACGCCGTGCTGTCAATCTCCGATTTCGCTGAACATCTCCACGGGACAGGCGGCGGTCGGGCAAAACGATCCCGCCTGGACACTCATCTCGGCGCCGGCGGGGACGACCGGCGGGACCGGCCCTCATCCCGCGATAGTTATTACGCCAAACGGCGGCTGGAACACATTGGCCGGCACGCAATGGATCTCGGCCAACACGCAGTGCAATAACCTCATTACCGCTGACTGCCCCGGCGGCGTGTATTCCTACGAGCTCTGTTGGAGCCAAATCTGCGGCCTTCAAGGGTCGCTGAGCCTGGACCTTCTGGCCGACAACAGTGCCGCGGTGTTCCTCAACGGCAACCCGATCGGGAGCACCACGGGAGGGTTCACGACCCCGACCACTATCGCGTTTACCGACCCCGGACCGAGCGCGATGAACTGCCTGCGTGTCGACGTCACCAACAACCCGTTCAGCGGCGGCGGCGGTACCGCGACCGGCATGAACCTCAGCGGGTCGCTGACGGGGTGCGTAAGCCTCGTCACACCGACACCCACCCGCACGCCGACACCAAGCGCCCCGCGCACGCCAACCCCGACTCCCACGTCGATCCCGAGCGCTACGCCAACGGGGACTCGCACGCCAACGCCCACGCCCACGGCAACACGGCCGCCGTCGGCCACGCCGACTCGTACGGCCACCGCGACGCCCACAGCATCGTCCACCGCCACGCGGACGCCGACCCAAACGCCAACACGCACGCCGACGCCGACGCCCACACGCACACCGACGCCGTCGTTGACGCCGACGCGGACGCCGACCCAAACGCCAACACGCACGCTGACGTCGACGCCCACACGCACACCGACCCCGTCGTTGACCCCGACGCGGACGCCGACCCGGACGCCAACTGGAACGCCGGCACCACCTGATGGGTGTTCGTATTGCAGCTTCGACACCGTGTGCTCGGGGGTTCCGTGCGCTACGGTCAGCGACTGTGTTGGCCTCGGCCCGTCGCCACTCTGCGATCCGGCGTGTGCTCCGCAGGGCATCAGCCGGATCATCAATACCGGCCCTGACTGGCAGTTGATGGCACAGCCGAACGGCGTCCCCGGCCCCGCGGCGCCACACCCCGCGGCGGTCCTGCTGCCGGTCGCCGTGTGGGCGAACTTGCCGCCGGCGGAGTGGATCGGCGCCGACCAAGCATGCGGCTGCTTGACCCCGCCATGCACCCTGCAGTCACAATTCGGGAACTGCCCGGCTGGGAACTACACGTACGAACTCTGTTGGAACCAATGCGGTTCGTTGGTAGCGGACACCTTTTGTACGGGAGGAACCAACGATGGCGGGTTCTGTTCCATGCCGGGCGATTGCCCTGGTGGCACGTGTGGCTGGCTGAGCGCCGCCGCCGACAACAGCGCGGTCGTTTCGCTCACACATAATGGGTCGCCGATTTCCGGTGGTGGGGCAGTTAGCGGATTCAGCCCGGCGACGTCGATCCCCTTTACGGACCCCGGCTCGGGCAGCAACTGTTTGCGGGTTGCCGTTTCCAACGCCTCGCTCAGTCCCACGGGGATGGTGCTCAGGGGCTTCATCACTGGCCAGGTGGCGGTCTGCGCCGGCCCCGGCGCTCCCTGCACACCGAATGGGCTGAACGCCAACTGCTGCGGTGGTGTGTGCACCGGCGGCACGTGTTAGGCTGCTCGGAGGAGACTTGAACGGAGGAGATTCCCGATGTGCAGGGTCGGCCGACCGGCAAGGACGGCAAGACCAGTAGGAGCGCCGTGCAGCCTTCGGGCGTGCTACGTTTGAGTCCCCGCCCGGAGTGTTGCGGGCGCAGCTGCGTTCCATTGCGGCCAAATTCGCCTCGGCGTCTTTCCACCATCCCGGTGCGGGGGTAATCTGCCCATGCGACACAGGACAGCAGCGCACGGAGGAATGGCCATGAACCCAGCAATCGTCAGAGAGAATCTCGCCGTCGTCGAGGCTCATTTTCACAGCGAGATGTCGGATAGCATTCCGCATGCATTGGGTTTGTATACCGACGATATCGTCTGGGAATCGCCTGCCCGCGGTGTACTGTTACGCGGTAAGCGCGCCGCGGCGGAAAACTATTCCCAGATGTTCGGCTCGATGACGAATGTGCGGCCGAAGACGCTGCGGCGCTTTGCCACCGAAGATCGGGTGGTGGATGATAGCATCCTTCGATTCACCCTCAGCGGGGACGGTGTCGGCAACGCACCGCTGCCTGTCGGTAGCGACGTCGATTTGCGTCTGGTGCATATTTTCGAAATGCGCGACCGCCGTATCGCGCGGGAGTCGCTGTATGAAGTATGGCAGCCCGCCGCGCCGACCGACCGGCTGACGACCTCCACGGCCGCGGCGCGTCTGCCGCTCGAACCCACGCCAGAGCGCATCATGCAACTCGGCCTGGGCTTCTGGAACTCGAAGGTCGTGCTGAGCGCCATCGAGCTCGGGCTGTTCACCGAATTGGCCGCGGGACCGCTCACCGGCAGTGTCCTGGCGAACCGCCTCGGACTGCACGCGCGTGCCTACCGGGACTTCTTCGATGCGTTGGTGGCGCTACACATGATCGAGCGGCGTGGAAACGCCTACAGCAACACGGCGGAGACGGACTTCCTACTCGACCGCAACAAGCCCTCCTATGTCGGTGGTCTGTTGGAGATGGCCAACGCCCGCCTCTATTCCACCTGGGGGGCACTGACCGAATCGTTGCAAACGGGTCGACCGCGGAGCGAGGCGAATGTCGCCTCGGATTTGTTCGAGGGGTTGTACAGCGACTCCCAGAAACTGAAAGGATTTCTGCAAGCGATGACCGGCGTCAGCCTGTCGACGGCGAAGGTCATCGCGCGGAAGTTCCCGTGGCATCGTTATCGGAGCGTCATCGACATCGGCGCGGCACAAGGGGCAACGCCGGTGCAGGTGGCACTGGCACATCGGCACCTCACAGGCGGCGGTTTCGACCTGCCTGCCGTCGGCCCGATTTTCGACGCCTACGTCGAGTCGTTCGGACTCAGCCATCGGTTGCGCTTCTATCCCGGAAGCTTCTTCACCGACCCCTTGCCGTCGGCGGAGGTGCTGATCATGGGGCACATCCTGCACGACTGGAGCCTGGACGAGAAGCAGATGCTGATTGCCAAGGCGTACGCCGCGTTACCGGCTGGTGGCGCGTTGCTGGTGTACGAGGCGCTGATCGACGACGAGCGGCGGCAGAATGCCTTCGGGCTGCTGATGAGCCTCAACATGCTGATCGAGACGCCGGCAGGATTCGACTACACCGGCGCCGACTGCGCGGGCTGGATGCGTGCCGCCGGCTTCCGCGAGACCCGCGTTGAGCACCTCGCCGGTCCAGACTCGATGGTGATCGGCATCAAGTAAGCATCGTATTCCACTCAGCGACCGCCCGTCGGCGACGCGCCAGACGACAATTGCTCTCGCGCCGGAGGTTGTGATTTAACTGGGTGCCATGGACCGACGCTGCGTATCCCTGATTGTCGCAGTCCTCGTGCAGGTTGTCGTCGTTCAGCGCAGTATAGCGCCAGCGCAGGCCTTCACCGCGGTGGACTTGGGCACGCTCGGCGGGCCTTCGAGCCGGGCCACCGCGGTCAGCAACGGGCAGGTGGTTGGCTATGCAGACAGCGGCGATGGTGCATCGCACGCCTTCAGCTGGACGCGGGCCGGCGGGATGGTGGACTTGGGCACGCTCGGCGGGCCTACGAGCGAGGCCACCGCGGTCAGCAATGAGCAGGTGGTGGGCTACGCAGACACCAGCGATGGTGCATGGCATGCCTTCAGCTGGACGCAGGCCGGCGGGATGGTGGACTTGGGCACGCTCGGCGGGCCTACGAGCGAGGCTACCGCCATCGACAACGGCCAAGTAGTGGGCTTCGCAACCACGAGCGGTCGGGTATACCACGCGTTCATCTGGACGCCGACGGGGGGGATGATAGACCTGGGCACACTTGGGGGATTTCCAGTTAGCTACGCGCGCGCTGTCAGCAATGGGCAGGTGGTGGGCCATGCAGAAACCAGCAGTGGGCTGCGGCATGCGTTCAGCTGGACGCCGGCGGGGGGGATGGTGGACCTGGGCACGCTTGGCGGGACGACGAGCGAAGCCACCGACGTTAGCAACGGTCAGGTGGTTGGGAACGCCAGCACCAGCACCGGACAGGTGCGCGCCTTCAGCTGGACGCAGACAGGAGGAATGGAAGATCTGGGCTTAATCGGTCGGCGCTTCAGCAACGCCACCGCCGTCAGCGATGGGCAGGTGGTGGGCTCTTCACGCGTCCATGGTGTGACACACGCCATCAGCTGGACAGAGGCGGGGTTGGTGGACCTCGCCAATCCCGATTGGTTTTCGAGCCTAGCTACCGCCGTTGGCAATGGGCAGGTGGTGGGTAACGTAACCCTGAGCGGTGGTGCGGTCCACGCGACGCTCTGGATGCCAACGGCGAGCGACTGCTGTCAGTGTCCGACAAGCTGTGCAGTCCCGCTCGACGGCATATGCGCGGACGGGTGCCCCTTGGTGCTCGATGCCACCTGTCAGGGCGGCGACCTCTGCGTATTCAACACTCCCACAGCCACCCCCACCATCCCCACCCCGACGATCACGCCCACCGCAACACTCGCCCCCACCGCAACGATTACCCCGACGCCGCCCCCAACCGCAACCAGCACCCCTGCGGCGAACGATTGCTGTCAGTGCCCCGACTTCTGCGCAGCTCCGATCATTGGCACGTGCGGCGGGTGTGTTGTGGTATTCGAGGCGTCTTGCGGCAGTGAGGGAGTGTGCGTTCCTTACATGCCAACGTCAACGCCAGCTGCGGCGGTGACACGCACGGCAACGCGGACGCCCACAGATACGCCAACGCTGACACCGACACCGAAGGTGTGTGTCGGCGACTGCAATACGGATCAGCGGGCCACAATCGATGATGTCCTCAAGATGGTGAACATCGCCATCGGCAACGCAAGCGCGTCAAACTGTCCGGCAGGCGATGCCAGTCTTGATGGGCAGATCACCGTCGATGAAATTCTCACGGCGCTGAGCAATGCGCTAAACGGGTGCGTGAGCCCCGCGTCGGGCGCCTTGCCGGTCTCGACGCAAAAGGAATAGGTAGCGGATTCTGCTCAGCGTCATCGCCGCTCGCGTGGAGGCTCCGTTGTCCCATTGGCGTGGCGGGTATTCGATGAGAACTCAAAGGGGGGATGCGTCGTGCGCCTCGCCTTCGCGGTGACTTCGGCTCGCTGTCTGCCGCGGCTCGTTCCCGCTGCTGGTTTTTCCTTGACGACGAGCCAGCAATTGGGGTAACGTGCTGTCGCTCGACGTCCGGGCCCGATAGTCTTGACCACCATATTGATTGTTTGAGCCCGGCGCGCCGACGAAGGCGCGCTGGCGAGGAGGGCACCATGCAATTGCGCGGACCTCTGAGGGTCGTTGCGGTTACCGGCGTGCTCACTGGGCTCTGTGACGTTCTGCGTCCAGCGACAGCGGTTGGGGGGATCGCCCCGACCGCTGATGCCTCAGCCATCGCGCAGTCCATCGCCCAAAATCCCGGCGTGATTGCCGGCGCGAGTTTCGTTGCCATCCCACCGCAAGGGACGCCGAACGGCATCGATGACACTGCCCTCGCTGGCTTTCCGACCAGCGGACCGACGTTCGCGATGATGACGACCGGCAATGTCACGTTTGCCGACCAGCCGAACGACTCCGGCAGTCGTGGCCTCGACATCGCCGGCGCGAATGTCCGCGGGAATACGGACTACGACGTTTCCATCCTGAAGATCGATCTGAACGTTCCGGCGGGTGCCAACTGTCTTTCGATCGACTTTCGCTTTCTTTCGGAAGAGTTCCCCGAGTTCGTCAACACCACCTTTAACGATGCGTTCATCGCCGAGCTCGATAACTCCACCTGGACAACCGTTAGCCGTGAGATCCAAGCTCCAAACAATTTTGCCTTTGATCCTACGGGAAAAGTCATCAGCATCAATGCTGCCGGCGCCGCCTCCATGACCGCCGAGCATGCCGCCGGCACGACCTACGACGGCGCCACCCCCTTGCTGACCGCCTCGACGCCGGTGACACCGGGCGCCCACTCGCTCTACCTCTCGATCTTCGACCAGGGGGATCATCGCTACGATTCCGCGGTGTTCCTCGATCGCCTGGTGCTCGGAACGACGGCGCCCGGCGGCTGCCAGGCCGGTGCAACAGTGCTGGCAACGACGAAAACCACCAGTACCCCATCGGTGGCGCCGGGCGGCATGGTGCAGTACACAATCACCATCGCCAACTCCGGTAACACCGCCGCCACGATAACCACCGTTACCGACAGCCTGCCGGCCGGGTTTTCCTATCGAGCCGGTTCCACCACCGGCGTGACCACCGCGAACCCGGCGATCTCGGGCCAGGACCTCACGTGGAACGGACCGTTCGAGGTCGGGCCGAACGCCAGTGTAGCCCTGACCTTCAGTGCCAACGCCTCGACAATCCCCGGTGAGTACCTCAACAATGCCGGCGGGACCGCCAGCGGTGGTGCCGTAACCCCAAGCGGACCCACGGCCATGGTGACCGTTGGGGGCGGCGGACCAACCGTTTCACCCACCCCGACCGGACTGGCGCGGACACCGACGCCAACGCCAACCTCAGCGGTGCCACCGTGTAACGCCGGGGATGTGTTTGCCGGGGTGGGGCAAGGCAAGATCAAGCGGTTCGACCCGACTGGCACGCTGGTGCAGACCCTGGACACGACGACCAACAGTCCGTCGACCACCGGGATGGCGCTCGATGGCAACGTGATTCTGTACTCGACGAACTTCGAAGATAACAGCATGAGCAAGTTCGACGGGCAAGGGAACCTGTTGGCGGGGCGGTTCATCAGCGGGTTCAACGCGTCGCCGGAGTCGATCGTGCTGGATGCGGCGGGCAATCTGTACGTTGGCCAGGCCGACGGGACGCACAATTTGCTGAAGTTCGATGCGAGCGGGAACCTGCTGGCGACGTTCAGCCCGCAGGTGGAGGAGCGCGGCACGGACTGGATCGAACTGGCGGGAGACCAGTGCACGATGTACTACACGTCGGAGGGGACGCGGGTGAAACGCTTCAACGTGTGTACGAACACACAGTTGGCGGATTTCGCCAGCGGGCTGCCGGCGCCGTGCTATGCGATGCGGCTGCTGCCGGGCGGGGGGGCGCTGGTGGCGTGTGCGCCGGCGATCCAGCGGTTGAATGCGGCGGGCAGCGTCATCCAAACCTATGACGCGCCGGGGGAGAATGACTGGTTTGCGCTCAACCTCGATCCGGACGGCACGTCGTTCTGGAGCGGCAGCCTGGCGAGCGGGCAGATTTATAAGTTTGACATTGCGGCGGGGACGCAACTGCGCAGTTTCTCGAGCGCGCCGTTCACGCTGCTGGCGGGGCTGGCCATCTGCAAGGAGCCGATACCGCCCACCGCCACGCCGACGCCAACGGGCCCGCCGCCAGCGACCCCGACGCCCACGCGGACGCGCACGAATTCCCCGACACCGACGCAAACGCGCACTCAATCGCCGACACCCACACTGACGCAGCCACCCACGCTGACGCGGACACCAACGATCACGCGGACACCCACGATCACTCCGACGCCATCGGTGACGCCCACCGGGTCGATGCCCCCGACGTTCACCGCAACGCGGACGCCGACAGTGACGAGAACGCCCAGCGGTACGTCGACGCCGACGCGAACGTCGACGCCGACATCGACGCCATCGCCGAGTGCAACCGTCACACCGACGTGCCGCAGAGGCCCGGGCATTCACTGCCCGACGCCGAAACCAACGGCAACAGCCACAGCCACTGGAGCGACGGCAACCGCAACCAGCACACCCACGGGAACGCAGCCGCCCACGCACACTGTCACGGCCACCGCCACGACAACGCCAACGATCACGCGGACGGTCACCGTCACGACAACCCCAACGATCACGCGGACGGCCACCGCGACAGGGACCGTGACGCCCACCGTGACAGGCTCACAGCCGCCCACGAACACGCCCACGGCAACGCCAACGACAACGCGCACCGGTACGTCGACGCCGACATCGACGCCATCGCCGAGTGCAACCGTGACACCGACATGCCGCAGAGGCCCGGGCATTCACTGCCCGACGCCGTTGCCAACGGCAACCGTCACGCCAACTGGACCGACGGCAACCGCAACGCGCACCTCTACGGCAACGCCGACGCCCACGTACACCCCTACGGCGAAAGCGACGCCAACGCCGACGACCACGACAACGGCAACGAGTACGCGGACGGTCACCGCGACAGGGACCGTGACGCCCACCGTGACGGGCTCACGGCCGCCCACGAACACGCCCACGGCAACCCCAACGACAACGCGCACCGGTACGTCGGCGCCGACATCGACGCCATCGCCGAGTGCAACAGCCACACCGACGTGCCGCAGAGGCCCGGGCATTCACTGTCCGACGCCGTTGCCAACGGCAACCGTCACACCAACTGGACCGACGGCTACGGCAACCCGAACTGGCTCACCGACCCCCACCGGGTCCGCATCGCCCGGCACGCCAACGCCGACCGGCTCCAGAACGCCATCTACGCCGACGCCGACCGGCTCGCGACCGCCGGCCACCGTTACGCCGGGGGTGTGCGGCGGCTGTGTAGGCGACTGCGACTGCCAAAGTCAGGTCACCGTCGATGAACTGTTAGTGATGGTCAACATCGCTCTCGGAGGCGCGGATGTGACCACCTGCTCGGCCGGCGACCCGAACAATGACAAGCAGGTGACCGTCGACGAGATCGTGAGTGCCGTCTATAACGCGCTGAACGGTTGTCCACCGACGATTGTCACCCCGTCTCCCAGTCCAACGCCGACAGCCACACCGTTGCCCAGCGCCGCGACGCCCACACCTACCGCAACGGCCGGCGCACAAACCTCACCTGGCCCGGGTTCCGCGGTGTCGGGTCAGTCCGTCGTCGCAATGAACGCCGTCAGCGTCTTCGCCCACGTAGTGTCCGCGATAGCAAACGGGGTCACGATCGGTGGCGCGGCGTCGACCGCGAGTTCCACCGCTTTGCTGATGCCGCCCGCCGACCCGGGACCTGGCGGGGCAGCCGGCGCCTGCCCATTAGGCGGCAGCGCCACCAGGACGGGCAGTCTGTTCACCGGTTATACGATCACCTTCCAGGACAATTGCGCCGTGCAGACGGTCGATGGCAAGGTGACCTTCGGTGGTTCGCCGATTTCGATAGGGTTGTCGGGCCTAAGCGCGCCCTTGGTGACAATGCGTTTCAGCGATATCGGCGGCGCACCTGTATTTGAAGACGCGACGGCCAGTCTGACGGGGACGTTAGTCGGCTTCCCGACGCAGGGTGGCAGTTGTTTCGTCACCGCCATAGCGTTCAACTTGACCGGTTCGCTTGAGACCACGATGACGCCACCAAGCGGTCCGCACGTTCGTGTAACGTTTGCCGGCACCACCTTGAGCGTGTCCAACGTCACGTTCAGCTCAGTGTGTGTGCCGACTGCGTACGATCTGACGCTGGACGGCCCCGCAACTCTTCTGGCGCCCGACGGCTCCACAGAGAGCGTCAACTTTAGTAACCTGACGCTGCACATCAGCAGCAGCGCATCAGGCACGACGGTGACGATAACGAACGGTGGCATCGCTTCGCCGTGTTTCAGCAGCACGGGAACCGTAACCGCAATGCTCCTCACGACGACGCCGCTGTTGGTTCCGATTCATCAAATTTGCCCGACGGCAGGAGTCATTACTGCCACCCTCCCTCAACCTCAGGGAACCGCGACGATTACCTTCGGAGAGGGCGGCTCGGTGCAGATCCAGAGCCCGACGGAGAATCTGAACGCGCCGAATTGCCTCGACCCGAAACTACTCGCCTGCGTTGCGTGATCACGTTCCGTTGGCGGGAGGCCGGCAGCTTCCAGGAAGATGCCCGGCCGTTACTCGGCAGCCTTCGATTGCCGCCACGGGGAGTGGCACGCGCGACTCACGCCGCCGCGCGGGCGAACCGTTTTATCCAATCCTTGTACGAGCCGCTGTATCCGACCGCCTGTTGCCGGGCGCGGACGCGCCGCAGGAGCGTTTCCACCTGGGCCGCGTCGAGCGGCGGGCGCGTGTGTACCCAGGCGGCGATCTTCTCGGCCGCTTCGTCTGCTGGACCCTGCAGCGTCGCGAGCGCGGCTTCCTCACCGCGGTGATCGCTGTCGTGCTTGCCGACGCCGAGGAAATGCTCGACCAGGTGCGTGCCGACGCGGATCCCGTGTTTCCGCGAGACAATGATGTTTCCCTTCCCGGTGACGGCGTTGCCGGCGCCAAAGACCGCATCGTGGCCCGCAATCTGGCCGAGCTCGGGATCGGTGAACCTGTACACCTCCCCGTCCTGCGGCACGCCGGGGATCGGTGCCGGGATGCTGCCGATCGAGCTGACGATCAGCGGCGCGCGCACGTCGTCGACGGCGCCGTCAACGGACCTGAGCCGCCCGTCTTTCATTTCGGTATGCTGAAAGCGCAGACCCACGAGGCGGTCGCCTTCGACGATGAGGCCCACCGGTGCACGCAGGGGCTGGGCCTGGAAGCAATATTTCTGCATGGCCTTCTCGAGAATCCGGCGCCGCGTCGCCTCGCACTTCCGGCGCCGCGCCGCGTCCGCATCCGCCGGCAGGTCCGCTAGCGGCATGTCCTCGATACGCCGACGATAGTACAACGTCGCCCCTTTGAGTCCGAGCGTTTGCCAGGTGAGCCCGTGTTCCGCCAGCGCCGCGGGGATACCGGCGTATTCCAGGTGCAGCATGTCCAGGTGGATACCGCGCCCTTCCAGGGCCCGGCGCACCGTTTCGATCTGCAGCACCTTTACGACATCGATCGATGCGAGACCTCCGCCGACAACGATGGCGCCGTCCTCGGGTTGATACTGTGGCCCGTCGTAGTTCTTCTCGAAAAAATGGTTGAACCAGTAAATGAACGGATTCTGGTAGACCAAACCAAGGCCCACGTACTGGTCCGCACCCTCAATGGGCAGGGGACGATCCCGCCAGGCGCCCACCGCCAGGATGATCGCGTTGAAACCCCATGCGGTAGCCAAGTCGTGGAAGTCGATCTCGCCACCAATTTTGGTCAACGGAACGAAGTGCACATCCGGACGATCGAGCTTCGCGTTGACGGTTTCGTACTCTTTCTCGCGCAGCTTGACGTGCCAGCGGGGAAGGCCGTCCTCGATCTTTCCGTATGGACGGGCGTTCTGTTCGAATACCACCACGATGGCACCCTGGTCCGCCAAGATCTGCACGGTCTCCGCGCCCGCGGTGGCACCTCCGACTACCGCAATGACATAGCGTGAACGCTGCATGCGGCGCACCATAACAGAGAGCGCATCTCAATCCAAAGCTGCGCGATTCTTCCGCACGCCTGCGATCCACTGCTCCGGGCGCGCTTTGCACGGAGGGTCGAGCCCGAGCGCCGGTAGCGGTGGCACGGCCGCTGCCCGTGACCTTGCGGTTGCCGGGGCGCATGGCGCCGGCTGCCACCGTGCGCCGGCGCTCCCCCAGCACCGTTGCTTGGCGGCGTTGAGATGTGCGCCGCCACAATGTTCCGCGACGCGGTTATGGGCTTGCGGCCTTGCGTGCGCTCATGACGAGCCACAGCCGGCTAGTGTGATGAAAGGTCACGTCACTGAGGCCGGCCCGGCGGCAGCGGGCCGCCAACTCGTCGCTGGTCAGCGCGCGAATGCCCAGCAGGTTGGTAAGCGTGCTGGCGGTGGCATTGGCAAACACGCCCGCATTCCGCCGGGCCGTGGCGGCGGTGAAGCGGCCGCCCGGCTTCAAGACCCGCTGGATCTCCCGCAGCACACGTCCCGGGCTCGGGAACAGGTGCAATGCGCCGCAGCAATTGACCACGTCGAAGCACGCCGGCGGAAACGGCAACCGCAGCGCCGTGCCGTGAATCAGGACGACGTTGTGCAACCGATGCCGCCGGGCGAGCCGCGCCGCCGCGCGCAGCATGGCGGGGGAAAGGTCGAGCCCGAAGACCGTCCCCGGCCTGGTACGGTGCGCGAACGACCGCGTATAGAGGCCCGTTCCGCAGCCGAGATCCAGGACCGTCTGACCCCGCTGGACGTTGGCGGCGCGGGCGATCGATGCACGTTCCTGCTCGAAGGAAATGCCCAGCGCCCACGCCGCCAGCGCGCTCCGCCGCCACCACGGGCCTTCGTACACGTCAACGACGCGTTCCGATTCCATTGCGCGCTGCGCCAGGCCCCGCCGCCCGGTTTCGCCAGGCAGGAGGTCGATCACGCCGCCGGTGACCGGATAGACCGTGGCGCACGCCGTGCAGCGCAGCGTCTGGGTCGGCTGCGTCGGCAAGGCGAGCGTCCCCCGGCTGCATGTCGGACAGTGGATCGAAGCGTTATGCCGTGCCGGCTTCATGGAGCTGCCTCGCTGTGAGCGACCCGCGTCGGTCGGTTTCCTGACCGCGGGTGATCATGTAGACTTTCACTGCATAGGTGTACTGTAATGACACCCATGCTGTCAAAGCGTATGCGGTAACCGGGAGTGGGACGAGCGGGGCGGCGCGATGGGATCGTTGGACGAGTTCTCGCTAGCGGTAAAGCTGTTTCTCAAAGCGTACCGTTGGCGGCGGATCGACCCGGTGCCGTGGACTGCGTTGGATAGGCCGCTGTCCCAGTGCCGCTTGGCGCTGGTGTCGAGCGCCGGCTTCGTCGTGCCGGGACAACCGCGCTTCGATGACACGGTGCGCGGTGGCGACGTATCGTTTCGTGATATTCCCGCGGCGATCGATGTCCGCGCTCTGATCGATACGCACCGCAGTCAGTCGTTCGATCATTCGGGATTGCGCCGGGATCCCAACCTTGCATTCCCGATCGATCGGGTGCGCGAGCTGGTGCGACGCGGGCGCATCGGTTCGCTCAATCGGCGGCATCTCTCCTTCATGGGGTCGATCACCGCGCCAGGCCGACTGGTGCGTGAGACGGGGCCGGCGATGGCCCGGCAGTTGCGAGCGGACGGCGTTGACGTCGCGTTGCTGGTGCCGGTCTGACCGTTCTGTAACCAGGCCGTGTGCTTGGTGGCCGCCGAGTTGGAGCGCCAGGGGATCGCGACGGTGGCCATTCAGCTACTGCGCGCGGTAGCGGAGCGGGTGCATCCGCCGCGCGCACTGTGCGTTCCGTTCGCGCACGGGTACCCCCTGGGGAGACCCGACGACCCTGGCCTTCAACACGCCGTCATCGAGGCGGCGTTGCACCTGTTGGAGGATCGCGCGCTGCGGCCGCCAGCGCTGGTGGACTTCCGATGACGAGGCGAGCGCGGAGCCCACGGCGTTCGTGACATCGGCGAGCGGGACGGGAACGGCATCGCCCCGTCAGGAAATCAGGTTGTTGTCGCGTAGCGCTTGTTCGAGCGCCGCCAGCAATCGATCGATATCGGCGATGGTCATTGGGGTGCTCAGCACGAACACGCCGAGGAACGGCGCGAGGAAACCCTGGATCGCCAGGCTAAAACAGATGCGCCCCACGATCTGGCGGTTGCTGGTCACGAAGGATGGGTAATCGACGACTTCGGTGGGCGTCCAGTGAATCCCAACGAACTGCCCCACACCCGTCGCCTGTAACGGGACGTCGTGCTCGTGCGCCAAGGCGGCGATGCCGTCACGCAGGTGAGTACCGAGCGCATGCAGATGGCGGTGTGCCGCGGGCGTGAGCTGCTTCAATGCGGCGATGCCGGCCGCCAGGCAGATCGGCATCCCGCCCATCGTGCTGGCGATGGCAACGGGCGGCATGCCGTCGTGCTGATGGGGGTCGAGAAGGCCCATGACGTCGCGCCGACCGCCGTAGGCCGCCAAGGGCAGGCCGCCGCCGATGGCTTTGCCGAAGGTGGTCAGGTCGGGTACGATGCCGTAGAGACCTTGCGCGCCGCCCACGTCGAGCGGCATGGTGACGACCTCGTCGAATATCAGCAGGATACCGTAGCGGCGGGTGATCTCCCGCATGCGGTGCACGAATTCGCGCGAATTGGGAAGAAAGCCGCAGACGCCCAGGATCGGTTCCAAGAGGACTGCGGCGAGATCGTCCTTTTCCCGTTCGATGATGTTCTCGCAGGCGGCGCGGTCGTTGGGTGGCAGCAGCACGACTTCCTGGGTGGTGCCTGGAATCAAACCGGGCGGGACGTACGCGGGATCCGTATTGAGCCCGTTGCTGAGCAGCAGCACGTCGGCGGTGCCATGATACGCACCGGAGAGTTTCGCGATCTTGCCGCGGCCAGTGAATGCGCGCGCCAATCGCATCGCGTTCTGATTGGCCTCGGTGCCGGAGGTGGCGCAGCGAATCATTTCCACCGACGGCATGCGTTCGCGGATCAGGCTGGCGAGCTCGTAACCGAGCCCCACGGCAGGGCCACCGAAGGTTGTCCCTTTGACAAGTTGCGCGGTGATCGCCTCCCGCACCTGGCGATTGCCATGTCCGAGCGGCAGGAGCCAGTCGCCACCGAACAGATCGAGATAGCGATTGCCGTCGGCGTCCCACACATAACAGCCGTCTCCCCGCTCGATGAAAATCTCGTGCGGCAAGAGAAAGAACCCCAGCCCGCTGGGGCTTCCATAGGGGATGATCGCCGCGGCGCGCTCGGTCTCGCCGCGCGACTTGGGCGTCTTCTTTCGGAATGCCTCTACTAAGTGCTGCGGATAGCCGCTGTCCATGGCCACTGATCCCTCGCTGCGTGTGTGAGAAGCTGCCCTATGACCGATGGCCGTGGGAATTGCAACGGCTCGGGCGCGCCGCGTGCGGCTGACGATGGTCAATGTCGATGGCGATCCCTGGTCGCCGCCGTCGATCCCCCCGGTCGTTGGGCGAGTTGCGTGCGCCGCCAGTGGAAGAACTCCTCGTCTCCCTGCGCGTTGTTCGCCCAAATCGAGTTCGGACAGTCGGTGCGGCGGTCGGCGCTGACCAGCCGATGGATGCTGAGCGGCGCCCGCCAGAACTCCAGATCGTTGTACGTCTTCGACCGTGTCGAGTTCCACACGACATCGCGGGGGATCGTGATGTGGTATTGTCGTGTCCAGAAGCGTAGCAAGGCGCGAAGCGCGCGCTCTTGTTGCGGAGTCATGGACGCCGCCCCGGGTTGGTTGTACGCGATCAACTCGACGCCGAGCGCACTCGAGTTGAAGCCGCCGTTATTGCCGCCGGTGTGAAATGCGGCGAACTTGTCCTCCACGAACCGATAGATCGTTCCGTCGCGATCGATGCCCACATGTGCCGAGTGCGGCCGTTCGGGTTCGCAGTCCTGAAACAGAGCGATCGTGCGCTCCAGGGTCGCCTCCGAATTGTGAATGACGATGCGGCGGATTTCCCCGGCGGCGCGTTCGCGCCCCGACTGATAGCAGTCTGGATGCGCCGGCGCGGCGATCATCTTGAACCGCTCCGACGCCTGCGTGCCGGGGGGCATCGACCGGGCGTGGCACAGCTCCGCGGAGCGGACGAAACCGACCGTGCCGTGCGTTTCCACGAATGTCCAGCGCCCACGCTCCTCGAAGTAGCCCCAGAGCTGAACGCGGCTGCCACGCCGCAGCCAGGCGGTCGGCGGTGCGTCGGGGGCGGCGAAATCGGCCTGCACAGGCACCTCCTGCGAACCGGTGGCGGTGCGGCAAACCCGCATGACGGATCCGGAGGCGACACAGAGCGACGGCTGCCCCGACTCCGGCATGCGCTCCGGAATCCAGACGTCCACCCCCTTTAGCGTGCGCACCGACACGTAGCCGTACGCACGCCGGCCGGTGCGCTGTACGTACTCGCCGCCGCCCAAGCGGGAGGGCAATTCGGCATCCCCGTCGGCAACCGCGGCGCCGGCCTCGGGCTGCCGGTACGTGGGGACGCCCATCTGCACACAGACGCGCCGCACGGTGCTGCGGGCCGCCGGCACATCGCGTCCCCCGAGGGACTCTCCTCGGCCTGGTTGGCCACCTGCCAGCGCAGCGGATGCAGTGCTCAGCACCAACACCGTTGCCGCGATGAAGTGCGGAATCATTGCCCAAGATTCGGCCCGACAGCATGTCACGAGGACTACCTGAACGCGGAAATCTCGAGCATCGCGCCGCCACCGTCGTCGTCGGTGAACCAGACGAACGCTCCGGCGCGGCCGTCGGTGAGCCGGAAGTGTCCTTCGATCACTGGTCGCGCTCCCTGCTCGATCAGTGATCGGACTGTCGCGTCAAGATCATCGACGAAGAATCCGAGGTGGTTGACGCCCTCGCCGCGTTGGCGAACGAAGTCGCCGACTGGGTGCTCCCCGTCGAGTAGTTGGATCAATTCCAGTTGCACGCCGTCTTGATCGAAGAGGGCGATCTTCAGTCGACACGCGTTGGGGCGGCCATGATAGCGGTAGGTGTTACGGCCATCGAGCTCGATGGTCTCGGTGAGGGTGGGCTCCAAGCCATAGCGCTGCCGGTAGCGCGTCAGGGCGGCCTCCAAGTCGCGGACGGCAAATCCGATTTGGTTGGGAGCCGGCAAAACGAATCGGGGATGGACGGTCATCGTGGGCGTATCTCCTTTGCAGTGTAACCCACGGTAGCATACGGCGGTGGTGAAGGCGGCTTGTCTTCCGCATTCGCGTTCGGTCGATTGAAGCTCGTGCGGGCTTCGTGGGATAGCGTGCGCGTTGGCGGCGTCGCCTCCATGTGTGAACATCCCATCTGCTCCGTCGGCGTCCCGGCGCGGATGGCTGGACAGCCTACGTGCCGCGACGCGTTGCTTGGGAGCCCCGAAGCGTCACCCGCAGCGGTGGCGCGGTAGAACCGCCGTGCCCGGTGCAGGCGTGGCAACCGCCCGCCAACGAACGTGGCTTATTTCACGGCGGTGACCAGGAATTGTGGCAGGAAGAGCATGTACGTGCCGGCGTCAATGGCCGCCTGACAATCGGTGATGATGCCGTCCGCTTCGTCCGCCGGCATGCGGCCGAACTGTTTCGCGTAGGTCACCAGCGTAATGGCCACGGCGAGTAACTGGCCACGGGTGTCGGGCCGGGCGAAGATCTCGACCTTGACCGTGCGGAATCCCGCCGCGCGCATCGCGCCGTACAGGTGGCGGCCGGCCATCGGGTCGCGGTACGCCGGTCGTGCCGCTGCCAGCAAGCGTGACACGCGCTCCGGCCCGATCGGTTCGATGATCAGGGCACTCCAATCGCTGTCGATGACATGCGCGATTCCCTCCGGCTTCAACACGCGGTGGAACTCCGCCAGCGTCGCTGCCAGGTCGGGTACATACTCGAGCACGTTCTTGCAGAGCACACGGTCGGCGCCGCGGTCCGTAATGGGGATGCGGTCGTCGGCGGTGTGGTGCCAGTCGATGCGCTCCGCCAGGCCTTCGGTCTCGGCGCGTGCCCGTGCCCCAGCCAGAAATGCGGCGTTCAGATCGCAGCCGGCGACGTGGCCGCCCGGCCCCACGCGCTTGGCCAGTTCGAGGGTCAAGAACCCGGGCCCACAACCGTAGTCGATGACACGGACGCCGGGGACGATGTCGGCCCCCTTGATGAGGGCCTCCATATTCGGCTGCCAACGAAAGAACTCCTCGTACATGGGCACAAGGTGCGGTTCGATCCGTTCCCAGTGGTCGCGGTAATAGGTTTCCGAGGCGGTCATTGGCGGTGGACTCCTTACCGGGCCGCAGTGTACGCCGAATCTCGCGGGGACAACAACCGGAGCTTGCGGCGCGGCGGACTGCGATCATGGCGCGGCACCGTCTGTCCCGCTTGACATGGCGGCCAAGTTCCTCAAGAACGTCGGCTATGAGCCAGCGAAAAATTTCCAGCGACCTTGTCGGATTGACCTTCGCGCCGACCGCGTTCTCGTGGACGTGGAAGGACGTGATCCTGTATGCGCTCGGAGTGGGCGCCAAGCCGGAAGGCGACCTCGACTACGTCTTCGAAGGCAAGGGCCCGAAGGTACTGCCGACCTACGCGGTGATTCCCGGTATGGCCGGCGGCAGCGGGTTGTCGGAGATAGAGATCGATCTCGCGATGTTGCTCCACGGGGAACAAGGCATGACGTTGCATCGCGAGATCCCGCCTGAAGGGCGGGTCAAACTGACGGGGCGGGTGCGTGACGTGTGGGACAAGGGCAAGGCGGCGGTCATTGTGACCGAGACGGCCGCGGAGGACGACAACGGCCCGATGTTCACCACCCGGTCGACGTTGTTCATCCGGGGCGCCGGAGGGTTCGGCGGCGAGCGCGGGCCATCGACCGCGGGCTTGAACGTCCCGCCCGAACGCCAGCCCGACCACGTCGTCGAAGCGCTCACCCGACCGGAGCAGGGGGCGATCTACCGTCTCAGCGGCGACTTCAACCCCCTGCATATCGACCCCGATTTCGCCAAGATGGCCGGCTTCGCGCAACCCATCGTGCACGGGTTGTGCACCTACGGCTTCGTCGGACGTGCGATCCTCGGGATTTTGTGCGGCGGCCAGCCGGCACGGTTCAAGTCGTTTGACGCGCGCTTCGCCGATAATGTCTACTTCGGGGACACTATCGTCACCAAGATCTGGCGGACCGGCCCCGGCGAGGCCATTGTGCAGGCGGAAACGCAGATGGGGAACGTCGTGCTGGCGCAAGCCAAGGCGACCTACGAGGAATAGCGGTCGGCGGCCAACCCGCGGTTGGCGATCATTCTCGAAACGGGTCGTGTCGTGGAGCGCGACCGGGTAGAGTTGCAGTCATGGATACGCGACTCGAAGTCGCCATCGCGGCCGCACAGGCCGGCGGCGAGGTGGCGTTGCGTTATTTTGGTACCCGGCTGACGGTGGATTACAAAGGGGACCACTCGCCGGTCACGCGAGCGGATCGCGAATGCGAGCGGCGAATCGTCGAGGTCTTGCGGCGCGGCTTCCCGGAGTACGGCGTGGTTGGCGAGGAGTTCGGCGCGGACGAGCGGAGTGGGGCGGCCACGCGATGGATCATCGACCCGATCGACGGCACCAAGAACTTCATCCGTGGCATCCCCTACTTCGCGACGCTGATCGGGTTGGAGGAGGAGGGCGAAGTGACCTTGGGGGTCATCTACGCGCCGGCGGTGGATGATCTGTTATACGCGCACAAAGGCTCGGGTGCGTTCGATCGCCACGGCCGTTTACAGGTGTCGGCGGTGCACTCGATGCGTGAGAGCATGCTGGTCTTCGGTGGACTCGACATGTTTCGCCAGGTCGGACGCTGGGAGGGCTTCGAACGGCTGGTGCGAGCCTCGGGGCGCCAACGGGGCTTCGGCGACTATTTCGGGCACACGTTCGTCGCACGCGGCCAAGCCGAAGCCATGGTGGAAGTCGATTTGAAGCCGTGGGACCTGGCAGCCGTCAAGATCGTGGTCGAGGAAGCGGGCGGGCGTTTTTCCGACTTCAATGGCAACGCTACCATCTACGGTGGCGACGCGGTGGCGTCCAACGGACTCGTGCACGAGGAGATCTTGCGTTTGTTGCGCACTCCTCCGGAGGCCGCAGCCTCCGCGTGAGGGGGAACGCGAGCATGGGGCGCCGCCGGCAGACCGCCCAGGAGCAGGGCTCTCTCTTCGACCGCGGCGACGCCGCTGTCGCGGCTCGCGAGTCGGCGACCAACAAGCCGGCGGCGGCGCGGCCGGCCACGCCCGCACCGCGGAAGTGGCGCATGCCGGAACTCGAGGGCAAGACCGTTGCCGAGATCCGCTTGCGCTGGCCCAAACGACTCACCCCTGCCCAGGTGGCGCGGGTGGAAGCGGAATTGGGTGCGCTACCGAAGGCCTTGACCAGGCTGGGTTTCGGCACGGTGGCGGTGGAGCGCACGTTCGTGCGCCGGCAGCGGTCGTCCACACGGCATGGTGCTTCGCGATAAGACTTCGTCCTCCTCGGCGTGGAACCGCGGCGGGTGTGCAATGGCGCCGGCCAGTGTCCTCTGTTCACACGGGGGGATGCGCGCTGCTCACAGCTCCCGCGAGGGATCGATCGTCAGATCGAGGTCTTCTTCCTGTCCCTCGGCGCCCTCTTCGCCCTCGTGTTTCTTGGCCTCACGCCGCTCCAATTTCTTCTTCAGCTTCTCTTCCTGCTTGAGCTTGCGTGCCATTTCCTTGCGACGTTTCTGATCCCGCTTGAACGTTTTGCCGCCAGCCATGCCCGTGCTCCTTTCCGCTGCGCCGATGGAGAGACTCGCCATGCGGCAGGTACCGAACGCCATGTGCAAGTCACTTGAACCCTACCAAAGTCGGTATACCGAGGCAATTGCGCGGCGCACGGACGGCGCGTGCAGTGGCGCGCGGTTGTCCTACGGTATGCGGCCTCTTATAAATGCCTGCGTTCACCGCCCACAACGCGGTGGAGGAGGGAAGAATGACCAGGGACGACAAATTGAAGTTGGCTGTCAGCGTGGCGCGCGCCGCCGCGGGTTCTGGGGAGTATCGGCAGCTCGACAAGCTCATCGAAGTCGTGTTTCGCAAGCTGAATGAGCTGGCTCCGCCGGAAGGGGGCGAGCCGCATCTCCACGACCACGACCGTGAATTCAAGCTGTAACCCGTGCCGGCCGCGACGTCCGGTCGTGGTGGCTACTCTTTGCGTTTCCTCGGCCGCTCCGCCTGGCGCAGCACCTTCTTGCGCAGGCGGACCGACTGTGGGGTGACCTCGACCAGTTCGTCCTCCGCGATCCATTCGATGCCGTTTTCGAGCCCCATGTCGCGGTGCGGGGTGATGCGCACCGCTTCATCGTGGCCGGCGGCGCGGATGTTCGTGAGCTTCTTCTCGCGGCAGATATTGACGTCGAGGTCATTCTCGCGGGAGTACTCGCCGACGATCATCCCTTCGTAGACACGGGTCCCCGGCGGGACGAAGATGACGCCGCGCTCTTGCAGATGAAAGATGGCATAGGGAGTGGCGGGCCCCTCGCGGTCGGCGATCATGGTCCCGTTGGTACGCGCCTGGATCGCCCCCTGCCACGGCGCGTACCCGTTGAAGAGGGCGTTCATGATGCCGGTGCCGCGGGTGTCGGTGAGGAAGTAGGAGCGGAAGCCGATCAGGCCGCGCGAGGGGATGCTGAACTCCAGACGCACGCGGCCGGAACCCGGGTGATTCATCTTGGTCATCTTCCCACGCCGCACCGCCAGGAGCTGCGAGACCACCCCGATATGCTCTTCCGGCACGTCGACCAAGAGCAGCTCCATCGGTTCCTGGACGATTCCGTCGACGTCACGGGTGATGATCGTTGGTTTCGAGACCTGCAACTCGTAGCCCTCGCGGCGCATGGTCTCCACGAGGATCGCGAGTTGCAGCTCACCGCGACCCATGACCCGCCAGGCGTCGGGCGATGCCGTGTCCTCGATGCGCAGGCTGACATTTTTGTGCTGCTCGTGGAACAGGCGCTCGCGCACTTTACGCGAGGTGACGTACTGCCCCTCGCGACCCGCCCACGGCGAGTTGTTGACGCTGAAGATCATCGCGATCGTGGGCTCGTCGACCCGGATCGCGGGCAGCGGTCGGGGGGTCAGTCGGTCGGTGATGGTCTCGCCGATATTGATGTCCGCGATCCCGGCTACGGCAACGATGTCGCCGGCGCTGGCCTCGGGCAGCTCCATGCGTTTGAGGCCGTGCCAGCCATAGAGCTGGGTGACCTTGCACTCGACCTGCGAGCCGTCGAGGCGACAGACGGCATAGATGCTGCCGCTGCGCAACTCGCCGCTGACGATGCGGCCGACGGCCAGGCGGCCGACATAGTCGTTGTAGTCGAGATTGTTGGCCTGGAACTGCGCCGGGGCATCGGGATCGAAGCGCGGTGGCGGCAAGGCCGAGACGATCAGATCGAACAACGGCCGCAGGTCGCTATCGTTGTCCCTCAGGGCGCGCTTGGCGATGCCGGCACGGGCGTTGGTGTAGACGATCGGGAAATCGAGTTGCGCCTCCGAAGCGTCGAGGTCGATGAACAGATCGTAGATTTCGTCGAGCACCTCCGCGACGCGCGCGTCGGGTCGGTCGATCTTGTTGATGCATACCACCGGGGGGAGGCCCGCCTCCAAGGCTTTCTTGAGGACAAAGCGCGTCTGTGGCAGCGGGCCCTCGGACGCGTCGACCAGCAGCATCACGCCGTCCACCATCGCCAACGTCCGCTCCACCTCGCCGCCGAAATCGGCGTGGCCGGGGGTGTCGACGATGTTGATCTTGATGCCGTTGTAAGTGATCGCGGTATTCTTCGCGAGGATGGTGATACCGCGCTCGCGTTCGAGCGCGAAGGAGTCCATCACGCGTTCGACCACTTGCTCGTTGCTGCGGAAGATCCCGCTTTGATGAAGCAGCGCGTCGAGCAGCGTCGTCTTCCCATGGTCGACGTGGGCGATGATGGCGATGTTACGGATGTCGTCGCGGCTGGCGCGTAGGTTCTGCATACGATTCTGATACGACTTGGTCCGACACCAATCGGTGCGGTGGAGTGGTTGCTCTTGCTTTCCGCGGTCGGCTGACTATAGCATTCGCCCCGATTGCGGCAACGGCCCGCGTTCCTATGGGTCGATGTCGGGAGCGCGGCGGACGATCGATGACAACGGAACGCGGGCAGCGGATGGCGGGTGCACCGCAAGCGGATATTCGCAATCTGGCGCGGTTTCGCTATGCGGTCCGCAAGTTCCTCCGCTTCAGCGAGGAGGCGGCGCGCGGCACTGGCCTGACACCCCAACACCATCAACTGTTATTGGGCGTGGCGGGCTTCACCGGCAAGGGGTGGGCGACGATCGGCCAGTTGGCGGAATTCCTCCAGATTCGGCACCATAGCGTGGTCGGTCTGGTCGACCGCGCCGAGGCGCTGGGCCTGGTGCGCCGCGAGAGCAATCCCGAGGATCTGCGCGAGGTGCACATCCTGCTGACGGCGGACGGGGTGCGGAAGCTTCGGGCGTTGGCGGAACTCCACCGCAAGGAACTGTACGGCATGCGGCGGAGTTTTGACCTGCTGTCCCTCGAGGGGAGCAGTGCGCCACGGAAAACGGGTAGAGCGGTCGCCACGCCAGGGCGGCGACGGGGTTGAGCGGCGCGGCGATCGAGATGGCGTTCGCGCACATCGGCGACAGGCGTGGAGACGATAGGCAGCGGATGCCGCGTTGGCGAACGTGGGTAGGGAGTTTTGGCGTCCGGCGTCCGGTAGGTAAAGCGGCGGCTGCTAGGCGCGCCCGAGTTCCCGGGAGCGTTGCGTGGCCGTCGCTACCGCTGCGACAATGGCGTCTTGGAACCCCCGCGCCGCAAGCGCCTCCAGGCCGGCTACGGTGGTACCGCCCGGCGAGGTGACCATGGCGCGCAGGGCTTGGGGGGTCTCGCCAGTGTCCTGTAACATGGCCGCGGCACCGCTGAGCGTGTGCAGCGTCAGGTGTGTGGCCAAGGCCGCCGGCAGCCCGGCCTGGATGCCGCCGGCGATCAGGCTCTCGGCGAACAAATAGACATACGCCGGGCCGCTCCCGCTCAAGCCGGTGACCGCATCGAGCAAGCCTTCCTCCGCCACGGCCACGGCTGCGCCCACCGCCCGCAACACCCGCAAGCCGAGGCGGGCGTCAGCCGCCGTCGCGTGCCGGCCCCGTACGAGCACGGAAATGCCTTTGCCGACGAGTGCCGGGGTGTTCGGCATGACGCGGAGCACGCGCTGCCCCGCTCCCAGGCCGGCTTCCAGACGCGCCGTCGTCACCCCCGCGGCGATCGACAGGAAGACCCGCCCTGGCGGTATCGCGGCCCGCAGGTCCGCCAGTACCTGGTCGATGATCTGCGGCTTGACGGCAAGCACGATCAGCTTGGCGCCGCGTACGATGTCGGTATTGTCTGCCGTCACGCTGACGCCGAAGCGCCGGCGCAAGGTGGAACGCTTCTTGGGGTCCACGTCACTGGCGCACAGCTGATCGGGGCGGTACATACCGGTGGCCAGCAGCCCGCGCATGAGAGCGGCTGCCATATTGCCTCCGCCGACGAACCCGATGGCCCGTGGCGCGGCTCCCCGGCGCGCCATAGTACGTTTCCGAAGTCGTTGCATGCGTTCTCCCTCCCCCGATTCCAGATGACGCCGACACCCCCGGGGCATCGCTCCGCGTAGGCGTCACGTCCTTTCCCCGAATATCGCTCTCCCGATGCGCACGATGGTCGCCCCTTCGTCTATCGCTACGCGGAAATCGTCTGACATTCCCATCGATAACTCGCGGAGCGGTGCGTTGTCGGGCGCGTGCGCCGCCAACCGGTCGCGCAACTCGCGCAAGCGGCGGAAATACGGACGTGCAGCATCGGCTGACGATGCGGCCGGCGGCACGGCCATGAGCCCGTCGATGAGCAGCCAAGGGGAGGTTGCCAGCGCGGCGAGCAGCGCTTCCACCGCATCCACGTCAACGCCGGACTTCGTCGGCTCCTCGCCGGTGTTGACTTCGATCAAGACGCGGACCGGCCGCCCTCGCCGTTCGCCGTGCCGCGCCAGCGCCTGACCGAGGGCGACGCTATCAAGTGTGTGAATCACGTCGAAGAGGTCGACGGCGCGGCCGGCTTTGTTCCGTTGGAGGTGGCCGATCAGATGCCAGGTTGCCGGGGCGCCGATGCGCGCGATCTTTTCGCGGGCTTCCTGGACATAGTTCTCGCCGATATCGGTTGCCCCTGCCTGAATTGCCCGCTCGATCAGCGCCACGGGCTTGGTCTTCGAGACTGCGACGATACGCACCGTGTCCGGCGCGCGGCCCGCCTTCCGCGCCGCCTCGGCGACCTGCTGGCGAACACGGCTCCAATTGGCCCCGACATCGATCATGCGGGCGGCACCTCAGCCTGGGGGCGCGATAGACGTAGGTGCAGCAGTTCGGCAACGACCTCCATCGGTAAGCCGACGACGTTGGAGTGCGAGCCGTGGACGGCTGCGATGAATCGCTTCGCGTAGCCCTGCACGGCGTAGGCGCCCGCCTTGTCGTACGGTTCGTCCAGGTCGAGGTAGGCTTCGATATCGGCCAGGGTGAGCGGACGGAATTCGACCCGGCTCTCGACCAGCACCGACTCGACGGCTCCGGCCGGCGTTACCAGCGCGACGGCAGTGAGGACGCGATGTACGCGGCCAGACAACGCCAGCAGCATGTTGCGGGCCTCGGCGCGATCGCTCGGTTTACCGAAGAGCGAGTCGTCGACCACCACCACCGTGTCGGCACCCAATACATAAGCGCGTGGGCGACGGCCGGACACATCCAACGCTTTCTCCCGGGCGATGCGCTCGGCGAAGCGCTCGGGTGGTTCCCCAACGCGCGGACGTTCGGGAATCTCACTGGGGACGACCTCGAATTGATAGCCGGCGGCGGCAAGCAGATCGCGACGTCGCGGCGAGGCGGAGGCGAGTACCAGTAAGGCGCGCATAGGACGACATCCACCGCTGTTTGTTGGCCGATGCGCACGGCGTTGTCAACGCGGCTGGCGTGGCTGAGGGGATATGCTAGCTGAGACGCATGTGGCGATCGCTTGCGATCATGGTGGGGTTGGTGGTCATCGGCGGTTGCGTCACGTCTGTGCCGGTGGCGTTGCCATCCGGTCCCGCCGTGCCAGCTCCGCGCCTCGATACGCGCACGCAGCGACGTGCGGCGTTTGCACGGGCGTACACGCATTGGCGCCACGGGGAGCACGCGGTGGCGTTGCCGACGTTCACGACGCTGGTGGACGCCTACCCGGAGCTCGCCGACTACGCACTCTATTTCGTCGGAACCATCGCCGCGGAGCGTATGGATAATGCGACGGCGACGACGGCGTTTGCCCGACTGCTCGCCGACTATCCGCAGAGCGTCAAAGCGCCCGCCGCGGCACTGGGAATCGGTAAGGTCCTACTGCGCACCGAGCGTGTCGACGTGGCACGCCGATACTTGGAGACGGCGCTGTCGGCGCCGGATACGGCAACGGCGGACGGTGCGCGTCTCGCGCTAGCCGAGGCCGACGAACGTCTCGGGAATCCGAATGCCGCCTACGCCGCGTACATGGCAGTACGGCGGGCGAGTCCCGGTTCGAGTCTTGGGCGCGCGGCCGCGGATCGCGCCCTCGCATTGCGTACGCGCCACCCGGATCTCATGCCTACGGGCGCCGCTCTCCTGTCGGAAGCGAAGCTCTTACTGGCGGAGCACGACTACCGTGCGGCGGAACATGCCGCCGAGGAGTTGCTGGTGCATCCGGAAGGCGTAGAGCTGGCGGCCGTCTGGCGGGTGCAGGCGGATGCGGCGTACGGTCGGGGCGAGGTGGACGCGTCGCTGGCACAGTTGCGAGCGCTCGTCGATCGGTACCCGTCCAGCGAGGAGGCGCCCGGCGCATTGTTGCGGCTGGCATCCGTCCGTTGGAACCGGGATCAGGATGACGCGGCGTTGACGGCATTCGCGGAGTTTCAGCGCCGCTATCCTGAAGACCATCGCATTGGTGAGGCGATCTATGCCACCGGTCGCATTCACCAGAGTGCCGGGCGGGATGACCGTGCGCTTGACAGTTTCGCTGCGCTCGTCATGCGGTATCCCGGGAGTAAGTTCGCCGATGACGCACGCTGGCGCATTGGCTGGATCCGCTACGTGTCGGCGGACTGGCCGGCGGCCGCGGACGCGTTCGCACGGTTGGCGCGGGTGTCGACGTCGGCGCAGGTGCGCAGCGGCGCACGGTACTGGGAGGCGCGGGCGCTCGAGCGCGACGGGCACGTGGCCGCCGCGCGCGACCGCTACGAACAGCTGCTGACGACTGAGCCGACGGACTACTATGCGATGTGGGCGGAGCGCCGCATGGCGGCCTCGGCGGCGCCATTGCTGGCCCCGGACGGAGCGTCGAAAACAACGGCTGCGCTGGCGGATACCGCCGCGGCGGCAATGGCCGTCGGGCCGCCGCCGATCGACACCTTCCACTTCGGCCGCTGGGAGGAACTCAAAGCGGCGGGCGTCTTCACGCTGGCACGCGACGAGCTAAAAGCGGTCGAGCATGAGCGCGCCGATGACGTTGCGGTGATGCGTTATCTGCTCCGCGCCTATCCCGCGGTTGACGGATTCGCCGCCGCGCAGCGTCTGCTCGGCCGCCTGGGAGGGGCCGCAGACCTCCCCGACGCTGCGCGGCAACGGGTACTGTATCCCCTGGCGTTCTGGACGATCGTTACGCATGCGGCCGCAAGCCACGCCTTGGACCCGTTCCTCGTCGAGGCGGTCATGCGGCAGGAGAGCCGGTTCGATCCGCAAGCGCAGTCGCCCGCTCAAGCGTATGGGCTTATGCAGTTGCTGCCGCAGACGGCAACCCGGGTGGCGGCGAACGGTCGCACAGTCGCCCCCGCGGCTCTGGTGGAGCCGGAACTCAACATCGATCTCGGCACCCGGTACCTCACCCAATTGCTCGATCGATATGCGGGAAACGTCCTGAAGGCGCTGGCAGCGTACAACGGGGGGGAGGGTGCCGTCGGCAAATGGGAGCGGCGATTCGGCGATCTGGATTTGGACGAGTTTGTCGAGAGCATCAGCTACCGGGAAACGCGTGACTACGTGAAGCGGGTGATGACGAATTACCGTGCGTATCGCCGGCTGTACGTGGAGCCGGCCGGATAGGTTTCTGGCGTCCGAGGGCTGACGGGGGGAGCGGCCCAGCGTGTCGCCGGCCGCACCTAAGACCGGCCGACAATCCGCGAGTGCGGGAAATCGTAGCGATGCGTCGCGAGTTGGGCGGCGTCCGCACGCCGCCGTGGGTCAACGAAATTGGCGGCGAACAAGACGATGACCGGTAGAAAAATCATGATCGCGACAATGCCCAGGAGGGTTTCGCCGATGGCGAAGGTCAGGACGATATTGAACAAGAGAATGCCGAGGTAGAGCAATGGTTCGATCAACCCGCCGTATGGGACGTGGCGCAGGCCGCTCGGTCGTTTCAAGTCCGAACTGAGCCATTGGCGGCGCTCGAACCACTGGAACAGCGCGACGGTCACCGCTCCCACGAATGCCCAGCCCACGAAGTTACTGATCGGCACCCCAAAATAGATACCGCCCTCGGGGTAGAAGTAAACTTTCCCCAGAAACCACTGGTCGCCGCGAACGGTGAGCGGGTCGATGACCACGTCGATCAACGTCGTGAAGACGGTGGCGGTAATCAGTACGCGGCGGGATTGCCGGATTTCACAAGTGTCGACGATTTGCACGTCGCCTGGCCGGACGTGCACGGGCGAGTAGAGCAGGACGGCCAGGCTGAAGCCGAGGTAGCACAAAAAGGAGAACGAGAGGGAGTCCCAGAAAGGCACGTTGGCGATCCACAGTTCGCGGCCGCGGGTGGCATCCACGTAGCGGTACAGGCCGAAGGGAAATCCCGTGCGGGTCGACGAACACTCAGCGGCGAAGGCCACGGCGTAGGAGATCAGCGTGAAGACGGCGGTTTTCTTCCAGCCCATCCGCGTCACCGCGGCGAACAGATAGACCGCGAAAAACACAAACACGTAGGGTCGTAGTGCGACCATCCCCCCGATGCGCAGCAACAGGTCCAGCATCGAGCGGACCTTACCTACCCGCGCGGAAGAACTCAACGAAAAGACGGGCACCACGTGCGGTGGGGCGGGCAGCGCCGCGCGCACCGTCGCCGCTCCGCGGTGACCTCCATCATGGCGGCGCCTGTTGGAGATCATCGACTATTTTCTACTGGCCGTACTGATGGTACGACACGCGAACGGATGGGAGGGCGATGTTTCTCGAGGGGTACAGGCTGTTGGACATGTGCTGGATGGGCGGCGGACCATTTACGGCGCAAGTGCTGGGGGATCTCGGCTTCGACGTCATCAAGATCATGGAGGTGTCGAAGGGGGCGGGTCGCCGAGGAGGCAAGGACACTGGGTCGCTGATCATGGAGCACAATGGCGTGCAGCTGAGTCATTACCGTTTCGGCATCCGCAATGCGCGCAGCGTGCGACTCAATCTGAAGATGCCAGAGGGGCTGGACGTCTTTCACCGTTTGGTCGAGCGCGCGGATGTCGTTTCCGAGGGCTTCCGGCCAGGGGTGGCCGACCGCTTGGGGGTGGGCTACGAGGCCTTGCGGAAGGTCAATCCGCGGCTCGTCTACGCCGCCATCACCAGTTACGGCCAGACGGGTCCGTATCGCGACAAGCCCGGTCACGACATCAACTTCGAGTCCATCGCTGGCTTTATTGGGATGAACGGCCGCGCCGGGGGGCCGCCGGTCGTCCCCGGTACGTTGGTGGCCGATTTCGCCGCGGGCGCGCTGTCGGCCGTGATCCACATTCTAGCGGCACTGCTGCGCCGCGAGCGCACCGGGACCGGTGCCTATTGCGACGTCTCGCTCACCGACGCCGTATTCGAGGCCAATTCAGCGGCGATCGGTCCCTACCTGGGTTCGGGGGAGGAGATGCGGCGCGGGGAGATGTACTTTTCCGGTTTCTGGCCGTTTTCGGACGTCTACGAAACGCAAGACGGGGCGCACATCTCCCTCGGCGCGTGGGAGCCATATTTCTTCGAGAACCTCTGCCAGACCATTGGCCGGGAGGACTTGATCGAGTTGCAGTGGGTGGTGGAGCAACGCGACCATGTCCGGCAGGAATTGGCCACGGTCTTCAAGTCGAAGACGCAGGCCGAATGGGTAGCCATGTTCGAACACGTGGACGCCTGCGTTACCCCGGTCAACTCGGCGGGCCAGGCGGTGGCCGACCCGCAAATGCGGGCGCGCAACATGGTCGTGGAACTGGAGAATCCGCTTCTTGGTAAGGTGCCGATGGTGGGATCGATGTTCAAACTCGATGGCGAGCCGCTTGCGGCCCACAGTTGGATGCATTGGCCGGGGGAGCACACCGATGCCATTCTTCAGGAACACGGTTTTTCCACCGACCAGATCGCAGATCTGCGGCAACGGAACGTGGTCGGCTAGCCGCGGAAGCGCGCATGGCGAGGTGACATGATGGAACCGAATAAAGGCGTCCTCAACGGGATCACGGTGCTCGATTTCGGTCGCGTGGTGGCGGGGGGATATTGTACCCGGCTCTTGGCTGACATGGGTGCGCGGGTCATCAAGATCGAGGCCCCGTTCGTCGGCGATTTGATCCGGCTGCTGGGTCCCTTCAGCGGCGAATCCTGGAGTATGCCCCCGACGATCAGCCCGATTTTCCTGCACTGCAATGCTGGCAAGGAGAGCGTGTCGCTGGATCTCAAGCAGCCCGAGGGCATCGCGCTGATCAAACGCCTCATCCCGCACGTCGACGTGGTCGTGGAGAACTTCACCTCGCACGTGATGCGCAGTTACGGTTTGGCGTATGAGGACCTGCGCCGCATCCGCGAGGATATTGTAATGTGTTCCATCAGCGGGTTCGGCTCCCAAGGCCCGCTGGCCGACGCGCCGGCCGCGGACGGCATCGGACAGGCGATGAGCGGCATGCTGTCGGTCACCGGTGAGGAAGGCGGCTACCCTTGTTTCGCGGGTAACGGCATCGCCGATACGGCGGCGGCGACGACCGCGGCCATGGCCATCTTGGCGGCGCTCTTGGAACGGACGCGCGGTGGCAAGGGGCAACACATCGATATCTCCATGATGCACACCCTTTTCGCGATGGACGGCGCCGCGGCACCATACTACGTGGTGTCCCGCGGGGAACACACCATACCGCGTGGGGGCCGCTTTCATCACCTTGCGTGTCCGTGGGGCATCTTCAAGGGACCGCAGGGGCGGTACCTGGTGATCATGATGACTACGGTCACTCCGTGGGAACGGCTCGCGCACTTGATGGGCCGTGCCGATATGTTGACCGATCCGGAGTACGCCACGCCGGAGGCGCGCCTGAAGAATCGCGAGAAGGTGCACGAGATTATCGAACAGTACTTGCAAAGCTTCGAGACGGCGGAGGCTGCGTATCAGACAATTGCGGCCGAACGGATCGCCGTGGGGATCGTACTGGATCCCTGGGAGGTTGCCACCCACCCTCAGACCCCGCCGGACATGATTCGCGCCGTACCGCATCCGTTTACTGGGCCGGTCTTGACGATCTCGACGGCGCCGCGATTCTCTCACGGTCCGCTGACCGTCGGTCGGGCACCGTTGCTGGGCGAGCACAACCGGTCCGTGATACGGGAATTCCTCGGCCTCCCGGATGTCGAGTTGGATCGGTTGCACGCGAGCGGGGTCCTTTTTGAAGACGATACGGTGGCACACATCGACGTCGTGCCTTGGCGCTGAGGCGTGCGGAGGGTGACTATGCTGAATATGTACGACGATTACCTTGTGCACCAGACGAGCAAGCCGCTGTCCGAAGTGGCCTCCGCCGATCCGAACTGGCAGGAAGCGCTGTACTTCAACATCCAAGACGGGACCGGTACGTTCTCCGCCATCTGCGGACTGGATGTGTTTCCCAACGCACACTATGCCGCGGCCTGGCTGGTCGCCCTGCACGACGGCCAGCATTACGCGTATCTTTATGCCGGTCCGCTCGGCAACTGGCGTGAAGAACTAGCCGCCGGCACGCTCGCGTTCTCCATCGTGGAGCCCATGCGGCGCTGGCGTTTGCGGCTTGCCGACGAGGCCAATGGCATCCATGCGGCGCTGGAGTTCGAGGCGCGGTATCCGGCCTACCACTTCCGCCCCATCCGCTGCGAGCAGGCTGGGGAGGTGGTCTTCGATCAGTCCTATTACAATCAAGGCGGGACGTATCGCGGCACGATGACTGTGGGGGACAAGACGTTCACCGGTCTGTCCGGTGTGCGCGCCCGGCGCTGGGGGTCACTGATCATGCCGCGTATCCCGTTCTACAACTGGGTGTCCATTCCGCTGCCGTCGCGCTGCATTGCGGCTTGGCAGTTCGAGTCTCCGGCAGGGGAGGTTCTCTATTGTGACGGAGCGGTCACCTCTGCGGGCGGCGAGATCACGCCCATCACCCGAATGGATCACGAGTGGACGTTGGCGCCCGGGACGCGCCATCCCATGCGAGTGGGGCTGGTGTTGTCGCTGGTTTCGGGGGAAACCCTGCGCGTCGACTGCCGCGAACGAGGTACCCACTTCGTCGGTGCGCTGCCGGCACGGTGGTCGGATGCGGACGCGGCGGCGCGCGTGTTCGCCGAATCCAATGCCTACTCCATCGAGGCGTGCTCCGAATTCACGGTTGGCGCGGAACGTGCGATAGGCATCTACGATGTCGTGTCGAGGTCAGGCTACGACCGCTACGGCCTCGCCCCGCTCGCGACGTAGGTCAGTGTCCCTGTCGGCGCGATCGAAAACCGGAGGAACCCGCATGAGTGAACCCGCATTGCTGGTCGAACGCGAGGCCCACATCGTCACCCTTACTATCAACCGACCACGGTTCAAGAATTCGATGAACCCGGAGGTCTTCTGCCGGCTCGCCGACGCCTGGGAATGGATCAACGGCGACGATGACGTGCGTGCGGTCATCCTGACGGGGGCAGGCGGTGTCTTCTCGGCCGGCGCCGATCTGTCCCATACCGTGCGCTGGCGTGCCGGGGAGCCGCCCCGGGACGAGTTCGAGGCACGCTTGCGCAACGATCTGAGCGTCATGTGGAAGGGCCTGTTGCGCGAGTACCGCTGCAACAAGGCGCTCATTGCGGCGGTCGAGGGTCCGTGCATCGCGGGCGGGGTTGAGATTCTGGAGTCCACCGACATTCGTATCGCGGGCCAAGACGCGACGTTCGGCATCTCCGAGGTCCGCTGGAGCGTCTTCCCAATCGCCGGCTCCACGGTGCGGCTGCGGCGGCAAATTCCATACACCAAGGCCATGGAATTGTTGTTGACCGGGGATCACTATCCGGCGGCGGAGGCGTTGCAGATGGGGCTGATCGGACGCGTGGTGCCGAGCGGGGAAGCGCTGCCTTTCGCGCGCACAGTTGCCGCGCGGGTCGCGGCCAACGGGCCGCTGGCGGTCCGCGGTATCAAGCGCGCCGTGCAGGAAACAGAAGCCCTGCCGGAGAAAGATGCGCTGCCCATCGAGTTCCAGATCGGTATGGAGGTCGCCATGAGCGAGGACGCGGCGGAGGGGCCCAGGGCCTTCGTCGAGAAACGCGTTCCCCAATACAAAGGCCGCTAAGCACCGGAAAAATCGCGCGGAGATTCGAGCGTGGTGCGTGTCCGCCGGTACACGCTTGTCGCTTTGCCATCCGATTATGGAAGAAGAGAGAGTCGCATGTTCGAGTACACCGAAGAACAGGAAGCCATTCGCCGGACCGCGCGGGAGTTCGCCCGCAAGGAGGTTGCTCCGGGCGCCGCCGAGCGCGATGCCACTCAGCAGTTCGACACCAAGCTGTTCAAGCGGATGGGCGAACTTGGGTTCATCGGCATGCTGATGCCGAAGGATTGCGGTGGTACCGACACGGACCTGCTCAGCTTTTGCTTGGTCCTGGAGGAGATCGGGCGGGTCGATCTCTCGTTGGCCTGGTCCCTGTTCGCGTCGCTCTCCTTGGCGCAGCCCGTGGTCACCTTGGGAACGCCGGAGCAAAAGGCGCTGTGGATGGAGAGCATTGTCCAGCCTGTGCTACGGGGCGACGCGACCACCTGTATGGGCATCACCGAACCGGATGCCGGCTCGGACAATGCGCGCATTCGGACACGTGCCATCCGAGACGGCAACGAGTGGGTGATCAATGGCCAAAAGACATTTATCACCGGTGCCGGTCTCGATATCTGCCGCGGCGTCGTCGCTGTGTGCCTCACCGATCCGGAGCAGCGGCGCTTCGACCACATCTTCGTACCCACGGGGACGCCCGGGTATCGCATCGGGCCACCGATGAAGAAGATGGGCCTGCATTCGAGCGATACCCGTGAGCTGTTCTTTGACGACTGCCGCGTGCCGCTCGTCAACCGCATCGGGGCGGAGGGCGAAGGCTTGCTCCGGACGTTGCGGGGGTTCTTTACGGCGCGCATCTTGATTGCCTCGACCTGTCTTGGGTTGGCTGAGGAATGTCTCGATCTGGCAACGGCGTATGCCAAGCAACGGGTGGCCTTCGGTAAACCGATCGCGCGCTACCAATACGTTCAGGGGATGTTGACGGATATGGCGATGAACGTCGAATTCGGGCGCCTAATCCGTGACAAGGCTGCGCATCTGTTTGTGGCGGACAAGCCATTCTTCAAGGAAGCCGCGATGTGCAAGTGGTTTATCACCGAGATGGCCAAGCAAACGGCGGACAGCGCGGTGCAGATCTTCGGCGGCATGGGGGTCATGGATGCGTGTCCGGTCTCCCGCTACTACCGCGATATCCGGGCGTCCACCATCGGCGAAGGGACCACGCAGATCCAGCGCTACGTGGTGGCGCGCGAGATGGGGCTGTTCGTCTAGCCGGAGTTGCGAGGGGGGACGTCTGATGCGACGTGGGGCGCCGGCACAAACGGGAGGTGGTCTGAATGCCCGCCACGCCAGACAGTCGCAGTTGTGACGGCCAGCATCCGCCGATGCGCACCGCTACCGCCGGCCTCACGGTTTTGGACCCGATCCGCCGACGCGGCACGTTAGATCGGCCAGGTTGAGAACCGTCGCCGGTGCCGCCGCTATGAGGCACGCGCTGGCGGCCTGTGCAAGTGGCAGTGATCGAGCGCGGTATGTCCCTGCCGTGCGTGACAACGACCGCTCGGTCAGGGAAGCTCCCCTGTCACGGCTGCGTCCGACGTTCGGGCACTGCGTCTCGCACCTCAAACGTGGTCCGCGAACTGCTGCCCGCTTCGATGCCACGTGCCTGCATCTCGAAGTCCGCCTGATTGCGACAATGGGCCAATGCGTCCGTGTAGTGGACACGTCCCGTACGGAACAGGGTTAGCAGGGATTGGTCGAACGTCTGCATCCCGTAGCCTTGTCCCTGTGCGATCAATTCCGCAAGGTCCCGGACCCGCTGCTTTTCGATGTACTCACGGATGCGCAAGGTGCCCGTCATGATCTCGACCGCCGGCACGAGGCCCGGAATGTCGCTGCGCGGCAGCAACCGCTGGCTGACGACCGCGCGCAGAACGGTGGCCAGGATGATACGGATCTGATCCCGCCGGTCCTCAGGGAAACTTGAGACCAGTCGGGTTACCGTCTCCGGCGCATCACTGGTATGGAGGGTGCTCATGACTAAGTGCCCGGTTTCCGCGGCGGTTAGCGCCGTTTCCATGGTCTTGAGATCACGCATTTCGCCGACCATGATGACATCGGGGTTTTGCCGCAGGGCGGCCTGGAGTGCCGAGGGATAGTCGTTCACGTCCTCGCCAATTTCTCGCTGGCTGATGATCGAGCGGCGTTCGTGGTGGACATACTCGATCGGATCCTCGATGGTGACGATGTGCCGCGCGCTCGTCCGATTGATGTGCTCGATCATGGCTGCCAGTGTGGTAGTTTTTCCACTCCCGGTGGGGCCGGTGACCAGCACCAGGCCGCGGCGTTCGTCGGCGAGCCGCGCGACCACCGGTGGCAAGTTAAGTTGCGCGATCTGGCGGACCTCGGGTGGGATGACGCGGAACGCGACGCCCACGCTGCCCCGCTGGCGAAATACGTGGACGCGAAAACGTCCGAGCCCTGGCTTATCGAATGCCAAGTCCACGTGTCGCTCCGTGGCGAAGCGCATCCGTTGCGCGTCGTCGTGCATGAGCGTACGCGCCATGTCGTCCAGCTCTCCCGCCGACAACGGCGGGGATGCTTGCCACTCGGTCAACTCGCCCTTGATCCGGAACATCGGCGCCCGGCCGTCCTTGAGGATCACGTCGGACGCTTGTTCGGCGACTGCCGCACGTAAAGTTTCCGCCAGGTCAACTATCGCCTTTTCCATGAACACTCCCCTGTATTTCCGGGAAGCAAGTATCACGCCAATTCTGCCATTCGCTGTATCGGTTGATCGGGGGATGCATCCGCATATCAAGTTGCGCCATCCCGATCGCTCCAAAGCGTCAAGAGTCACGGCGGGGTCGACAGTGTCGGCGGGGATTTGTTCGAATCCAATTGCGTTGAAGACGGCTGCGTGTGCCGTTCCGCAGCCCGCAGCCGCCGAAGCCACTCGATGCGTGTGCGGAAGATCTCGAACGCCCCGGTGACTAGCTGTCAGGGTGGCGGGGAGGGAAGAATGGTCGCACGTGGACTCGAACCACGGACCTCCTGCATGTGAGGCAGGCGCTCTAACCTGCTGAGCTATGCGACCTCAAGAATCCGGTCGAACGCCTATGTCGCTACCATAGCGATCCGACCGGTGCAACGTCCGCACTTGCGGTGCGTGCGCGCCCTGCCGGTATGTGTTGCCCGCACATGGTCCACCCGCACCCCGCGTGATCATGGTCATGACGCACCGCATTGACATTCATGACGCGATGCGTTAAAGAGCCGGTTAAGGAGGTAACAATCATGACGGCAAAGACGAGCAAAGCGGAGAGTTGGGACAAGGCGCTGCCAAAGCGCATCGCGGGATTACGGCGAACGGCAGAGCGGCGCCTGGAGAAGGGGTGGGAGGAGGCCGTGGATAGATTTCCCCCAGCCGCTCGTAAAGCGATCAAGCGGGCGACGAGCGAGGCTGAGCGTGTTCGCGACGAGTGGCGCAAACGCGGCGAGCGCATGATTGCAAATGTGCGGAAGCGCGTAGGAGCGGCCACCAAGGACATGCGGAAGGGGTTCGAGAAGTCGGTGGCGCCGTGGGAGAAGCGCATCGAGCAGACGATCGAGCCGCTACGGAAGCGGATCGAGAAGTCGGTCGAGCCACTATTAGAGCGCTTGGATGTGGCTTCGAAGGCCGATATCGAGCGACTGCAGCGCCGCGTGCATGCGCTTGAGCGCCGGGTGCACGCGCGGGGCAACGCCAGCCAGTCCGCGTAACGGGAACGGGGCGGCGCGTCAGCGCCGCCCCCAGCCCCCACCACCGGGGGTGAGGATCCGAAGTCGGGCGCCGGCCCTAACGTTGACGTTGGCCTTGCCGGCAAGCGTTATTACTTTTCCGTCGTTCACGAGTATATTTCGACCACGGTCCCCGGGCCTGCCACCCCAAAGTCCGTACGGTTGCATGAGTCGTCGTTCCGTCAAGAGAGTGGCATGAGCCGGAGCGAGCAGCTCGATTTCCCGCACAATGCCGTCGCCGCCGCGGTGCCGTCCGCTGCCGCCGGACCCTCTCCGGAGTCCGTAGCGTGTCACCCGCAGCGGATAGGCGGCCTCCAGCGCCTCGACCGGCGTATTCAGTGTGTTGGTCATGTGGGTGTGCCGCCCCGATGCGCCAGCCCGCTGCGGACCTGCGCCCGCGCCGCCGGCCAGGGTCTCGTAGTAGGCGAATTCGCGGCGGCGCAGCGGGTCGTATCCGCCGATGGCTAGGTTGTTCATCGACCCGCAGCTGGCGGCCGGAACGATGCCGGGTGCTGCTGGTGCCAGCGCCTTGAGCAAGACGTCAACGATACGCTGCGACGTCTCGACGTTGCCGCCCGCCACGGCGGCTGGAAATCGGGGATTTACGAGCGATCCGAGCGGTGCGACGATGCGTATGGGCCGCATGAGACCGGCGTTCGGTGGAATCGGGACATTCGCCAGTGCTTGGAACACATACAGCACGGCGGCCACGGTCACCGCGTAGTTTGCATTGATCCCGCCGGACACCTGATGACCCGTGCCAGTGAAATCGACCCGAGCCCGCCCCCTCCCTATCCGCACGGCCACCCGGATGGGAATACGGTTCGCGCCGGCGCCGTCGTCGTCCATCCAGTCTTCGCCGCGGTATGTGCCGCTGGGTAAGCACCGCAGGCTGACTGACAGCAGGCGGGCTGAGTAGTTCTGGAGAGCCAGCATGGCTTCGGCGGTTTGTCGGCGACCGGCCACGCCGACGAGATGCCGCAGACGCGTCATTCCACGTCGCAGGGCAGCGAGTTGCGCCAACAAATCCCCACGCCGCTCGTCTGCAACACGCGTATTCGCCGTGAACAGGCGTAGGATGTCGCTCACGAGTCTGCCGCGCGCCACTATGCGTACCGGCGGTACGCGCAGCCCCTCCTGGTAGATTTCGGTCGCCAGTGGCATCGAGCCCGGGCTCGAACCGCCGATGTCCGCGTGGTGTGCCCGATTGGCGACGTAGCCGAACGGGCGAGGCTCTCGCGGTAGGAACACCGGGGCGATGACGGTAAGGTCCGGCAGGTGTGTCCCACCGGCATACGGGTCGTTGAGCATGACCACGTCCCCTCGCCCCATGGGTACCTGCTCGATGGCCGCGCGGACGGACAGCGGTGTCGAGCCCAGGTGCACGGGAATATGTGCGGCCTGGGCCACCAATTCTCCGCGCGCATCGAAAACGGCACAGGAAAAATCGCGCCGTTCTTTGATGTTCGATGAGAAGGCACTGCGACAGAGTACGACGCCCATCTCCTCGGCGATCGCACTGAGCCGATGGTTGAAAACCGCCAGCGAGACGGGGTTAGCGCGCACGCGTCACCTCCAGGTGGCCCCGCGCATGAACACGGCAACGCCAGCCTGGTGGTACGACCGTTGTCGCGCTGAATTCAGCAATGACCGCCGGGCCCGCCAGCGTCACCCCAACGGCTAACGCCGCGCGTTCGTACACGGCGCAGTCCCGCCAGCGACCGTCCCAGTGCAGGCGCGCTCTGGCCCCCGAAGAATCGGCCGTGACATGGAACGTTTCGCGAGGGAGGGGGGGGCCGGGAGCGCGTACGCACAGGCGAACGCTGACCACCTCGATGGCCCGACCGCGATCCGCGTAACCGTAGAGCCGCTCGTGTGTGCGGTGGAAACGGTCAGCGAATGCCGCACTGAACGGTACGGTCAGCTCGTACGATTGCCCCTGGTAGCGCACGTCAAGCGAAGGGGCGAATCCACAGCGTCGCAACCGTACGCCATTGGTGCGCAGTTCGGCACGGGCACTGCGTTCCACGGTAGCGAGGATCATGCGCAAGCGGGAGACCCGTGGGTTCGTTATCCGAACGGTTTGAACATAATCCCGTCGGATACCAGCAGAGGCAGCGCCACGCGCCGACAGCAATCCCGGGTGCCGAGGTATGATCACTCGCCGTATGCCAAGGGCGGTACTCAACTCGCAGGCATGCTGACCCGCGGCGCCGCCGAAGGCGACCAGTGCAAACTTGCGCGGTTCGAAGCCCCGTTCGACCGAAATCGTCCGAATCGCCCGTTCCATGCTGGCATTCACGACCTGCACGACACCTTCCGCGGCTTGCTCCCTCCCGGTCCGCAACCGCTTGGCGAGCCGGTCGATCACCCGTACGCTGCGTGATGGGTGCAGGCGTACGCAGCCGCCGAGAAGGGCCCCGGGTAGCAGCCGACCGAGTACCACGTTTGCGTCGGTGACCGTCGGCACCTGGCCTCGTCCGTAACAGGCTGGTCCCGGATCAGCTCCGGCGCTTTCCGGACCGACCATCAATGCGCCGCCGGGGTCCACGCGGGCAATTGAACCGCCACCTGCGCCTACGGTGTGGATATCGATGGACGGCACCTGCAGGGGTAAGCCATCGATGGTCCATTCCGAGCGGGTACGAACACAGCCGTCCAGAAGGCTCACATCGGTGGATGTGCCGCCCATATCGAAGGTGATGACCCGCGGCAGTCCGAGGGTGCGCGCAACGGCCCAGGCTCCTACCACTCCGGCGGCGGGGCCTGAAAGCACGGTACGGACCGCCTCGCGAGCGGCGAGCGATGCCGAGATGGCGCCGCCGTTCGATTGCATCACACGCGGACGAACACGGCCGAGACCGCGCTGGAGTCGCCGCAGATGTCGGCTCATGACCGGGCCCACGTACGCGTTGATGACCGTCGTGCTGAGTCGCTCGTACTCGCGGTGCTCGGCACTCAGGGCATGCGAGAGCGACGCAAAGACCCCAGGCCAATCGTTGAGCGCCTTGCCCACGAGGAGTTCATGCGACGGATTGACATACGCATGAAGAAAGCATACTGCTACTGCTTCTGGACGGTGGCGGCGGGCCGTTCGCAGTACCAGACGGAGCATGCTTTGGCGCAGCGGGGTGAGCACGCGCCCGTCCGCCAGCGTACGCTCGCGCACGCCGATTCGATACGTCCGCGGCACTAATGGCACGGGTGGTTGGGGCTCGAGGGCATACAGGTCCGGCCGATTCTGCCGGCCAATCTCGATGATGTCTTCGAAACCCGCGGTCGTCAGGAGCACCACGCGTGCCCCCTGGCGCTGCAACAGCGCATTGGTGGCGACGGTTGAGCTATAGGTGAGCGCCTCCACTGGTTCGTCGGGTAGCAGTTCGCGCAGGCCTTGGAGCACTGCGGCTGCCGGATCCGACGGTGTCGACAGGATCTTGAGCGTGCGGACCGTCCCGTCGCGGAACGCTATGATGTCGGTGAACGTCCCACCGGTGTCGATACCGACGACGGTGCGGTGTGGTTCGCGCGTGCTCACGGCGGTGCGCTTGGCACAGCATCGCTCCGTTGGCAAGCGCACCGCCGACGTCGCGGCGCACATGGCGTGCGGCTGGAGCCAGATTATCCCTCGCCGCCGACGGCTCCCTTGGGCCGCCCGCACATAGTTAGGGTGTTTCCGTTCAGACCACGGCCGATTCCGTCGGCTTGCTGGTCTTGTCGCTCTTGCTGGTGCTAGCGGATGTATCGCTCGTTGAACCTTCGACTCTTGTCTCGCCACTGTCTTTGGAAGGCTTACTCTTGGCCGCACCGCTCTCCTTGCGACCGTAATCCGTGATGTACCAGCCACTTCCCTTCAATTGAAAGGAGGTGCTGGAGATCAATTTCGACACTTTTGCATGACAGGTCGGACACCGCTTGAGTGCCGGATCGGTGATCCGCTGGAAGACCTCGAACTCCCCGCACTTCGCGCACCGGTACTCGTAAATTGGCATGCTCGCAGGTTAATCAGCCATCCGTTTCTTGTCAACGGAGGCAAGCAGCGTGGCGGCCAGAAGCCGCTCGCAGGCGTTGACATCGTCAGTCTGTACCTCGACCAGCTTGGTTCGACTGGTCTTCCCCCGCACGATGCGGAGCGCGCGCCGCGGCACGCCGAGTGTCTGCGCCAACAATTCGATCAACGCCGCGTTGGCGGCGCCCGCGACCGCTGGCGCGTGGACCTGTGCTCTAATGACGTGGCCCTCACGGCCGACAATGCGGTTGCGACGAGCGTGCGGCTGCAGGTGGACGCACAGCCGGACGGAAGATGCAGAGGCCATCGCGTCAGCGGATGGAGAAAGCGAGGTCGCGAATGCTCTGAACGAGAAACGCTTGCAGGAAATATATAAGCAGAATGATGAGCAACGGCGAAAAATCGATGCCCCCGGCAAACAGCGGTAGGCTGCGACGAACGCGATACAGGAGGGGTTCGGTGGCGTTGTAGAGGAACCGCACAATCGGGTTGTAAGGGTCGGGATTGACCCAGGAAATAAGGGCGCGCGCGATGATGATCCACATGTAGAGGGTGAGGATCAACTGTAAGACCGATGCCAGTGCCCCGAGAAAGTTGGCGAAGATGAACATGTCGGCTCCTTGGCGGCAACAACCAATGCGCTGTCGTTTAGCGCGGACGCGGGGCACCTACAAGCTGGCGCGGGCCGGAGGCGCAGGGGGACGTTCCTTCCAGAAGCGCGCGAGATCCGGGCCATGGCGTGACCGCCTTGACCGCCTTTGGGAGAGCGACTAAGTCCACTCTCGCTGATGATGCCCTCGCCACCCCACGCCAAGCCAGGGTCCGACCCGCTTCCGGGGATTCCGACCCAGTCCCGTAGTCATCTTATTGGCGCGTTGGCGCTGGGGTTTGCCCTGCTGGTCCTACTGTTCGTATTTTCAGATGCGCGAACGCTCTGGCAGACCGCGTCGGCGTTGGACCCGTGGTTGTCGCTGATCCCTGTGGGCTGCGCGCTGGTCAGCTACGTGCTGATGGCGCTCTCGTACCAGGGCATCGCCGATGCCGCTGGGGTGCACGTTCCCTTTTGGGAGATGTTGAAGATCACCTTCGTCGCCAATACCGCCAACTACGTGGTTTCAACCGGAGGACTGAGCGGTTTTGCGATACGCTTGTATTTCTTTCTCCGGCTCTCGATTCCTTCCGGCACCGCGGTCATCATCTCCTTGGTCCAAGGATTCCTGACCAATGTGGTGCTGTTGATCTTTGTTGTGGTCGGCTTCGCCTATCTCCTGGCGGCGCACAACCTCCACGGTTACGCCTTGGGTGCGATGGCCATGATGCTCTGCCTGTTCACGCTGGCGGCGGGGGTGGCGCTGCTCCTGCTCCTCCATCGTACCCTGCGCCGCCGCACGTTGTTCATCCTCGCGGAGACGGTCCACTGGTTCATGCACCGCTTCTTTCCGCGCCATAAGCCCGGCCGGGTGCACGTGTGGCGCTTCCAGCGTAACCTCAATCGCGGTATCGAGTTCTTGCTGCGGCGCAAGGCCAAGATGGTGGTGCCCACCCTCTGGATCGTCGCTGATTGGTTGTTCACCTTGTTCATCTTGTACGGTGCGTTCATTGCCGTGCACCACCGCGTTCCCATGACGTTTGTGATCGTTGGCTTTGCGGTTGGCATCGTACTGTCGTTGGTGTCGTTCGTGCCCGGGGGACTGGGCGTCATGGAAGGTTCAATGGCGGCAATTTTTGTGAGCCTGGCTGTGCCATTCGAGACGGCTGTAATCGCAGTGCTGATATTCCGGATTGCCTACTATGTACTGCCGATGGTCGTCAGTGTCTTCTTTTTCCGCCGCATGCTGGTACAGGGAACGCATGCGTTGCCGCACATGAGTCGGTATCCAACGTGACGCCGTGGTAACCCGTCGTCCTCGCTGGTCGCGCGGGCACTGAATCCGCGGCGCGCGCAAGAACCATCCGATTATTCGATATTTTGCTTGACAAGGTGAGGGCGATTCCTCACAGTGAGAGGCCGCACTAGCGGTGAGGCTGGGGTGGATATGCGTAGCACCAAGACGCTTTGGCTGTCGGGAATCGTACTGGCGTCCCTGTTGGTGTCGCCCTCCTGGGGCAGTTCCGGTCGCCCCGTGGTGAAGGCCAAAGCTGCAATCTTGGTCGACAATCAAACGGGTGAGGTGCTCTGGCAACGCAATCCGGATCTGCCGCTGCCGAACGCCAGTACCACCAAGATCGTCACTGCCATGGTGGCGCTGCAAAGTGGGCGGCTGAACGATACAGTGACGGTCTCGTCGGAAGCCGCGGACGCCCCGCCCTCGAAGGTCAATTTGCGTCCCGGTTGGCGAATGCGCGTTCGCGACCTGTTGTACGCATTGTTGCTCAACTCGGCGAACGACTCGGCGGTGGCGCTGGCTGAGGGCTTGGGTGGATCCGTACCCGACTTCGCGACGCGCATGAACGCGGTGGCGCGCGCTCTGGGCGCGAACAACACCCACTTCGTCAATCCCAACGGCCTTCCCGCCGACGATCATTACTCCACCGCCCGCGACCTTGCCACCATGTTTTCGCGTTCGCTGCAGAATCCCATCTTTGAGAACATCTTGAGCACTAAGACGACGACCATTACGCCGGTTGCCGGCTCGACCAGGCATATCGCGCTGCACAGCCACAACAGGTTGTTGTCCGATTACCGTATCCAGGTGCTCGGGAAGACCGGGTTCACCCGTGCGGCCAAGAAGTGTTTCGTCGGTGCCGGCCGGTTCGGTGGACGTGAGATTGGGGTTGCGGTGCTGGGATCGACCGACCTGTGGGGCGATCTCAAGCACCTGCTCGAGTACGGCTTCGGAGACGGTGGCATGCCGGATCCCGCGACCCCCGAACTCGAGATGGCCGCGGCAGGAGGAGACGTTTCGGCGGGCGACGATGACGGCGAAAGAGTACATGCGCGCAGTCGGACTGCCAAGTACTTTGTGAGCGTGCGGTCATTCCCTGCCATCAAGAGCGCTCAGCGACTGAAAGCCGATCTGGTCAAGCAAGGGTACCCGTGCCGTGTGCAGAAGGTCCGCCACGGTCGCCGTCCGCTCTACCAGGTTCAAGTCGGGGGATACCCGACCCGCGGTGCGGCGAAACAAGCGGCCAGTCGGTTGGAAAGACAACGCCAGGTTCAGCCGCGGCTGATCGTTGCTGGCCGGTAGCGGCGGTACGCTGCTACCGCGCGGTTTCACACCTGCCGCCGCTGGCAACCTGACGGTACATCCTGTCAGTGACGCGACCGCTGCAACTCTTGCTGAATTGCGCGTAACAGGGCGATGTTGTCGGAATGCCCGGTCATGCGGGCGGTGATGATGCCGCGGAGCGGACGACCCAGCAGGTAGAAGTCCCCCATGATGTCGAGAATCTTGTGGCGCGCGAATTCCTCCGGAAAGCGCAGGACGGTATTGACGACCTTCTCGTCGTCGATCAGCACGCAGTTGTCCAGCCGACCCCCGCTTGCGAGTCCCATGGCCGCCAATTGCTTCATGTCGCGGAGGAACCCGAAGGTGCGTGCGGGCGCGATTTCCTCGCGGAACGACGCCGCCCCGCGGTGCACGTAGGTGTACTGCTGTAGGCCGACGGGGTGCGGGTAGAGCAGGGTGTAGTCGATACCAAAGCAGTCGGCCGGATCGATCCGGATCGATTCGCCGTCCGGCTTACCCACCAGGATGGGGCGTTCAATGATGATCTCCTCCACCGAGCCGTCTTGGTCGACGACACCCGCGCTGTCGATCAGGCGACAGAACTCAATCGCCGAACCGTCCATGATCGGCACCTCCGCATGCGTCTTCACCAGGAGGTTGGTGATTCGGTACGCATGCAAGGTCGCCATCAGGTGTTCGACCGTCTTGACCGACAAACCGTTGCGGTGCAGTGCGGTCGCGTAGCCGGTGGAATCGACCCAGTCCAGATAGGCCGGCACGGTTGCGTCGGTGGAGAGGCTGGTAAAGGCAATGCCGCTACCCGGTGGTAGAGGCTGGAGGATGAGTCCCGTCTTGGCGCCGCTGTGCAACCCTTGCCCGCTGGCGACTACGCTGCGCGCAAGAGTGCGCTCCCGCCACGTATTACGGGCCGTGCGGGCCTGCGCGTGCATGTCCGTCGGTTCCGGTACGCTGGCGGCGACAACGCCGTCTGCGTGCCCTGCCCTACGCGTGCGTTGCGACAGCGCCGCGTGGTGCGCAAGGGCGCGGCTGACCACGCGGAGTAGGCCATCAAGGGAGAACGGCTTCTCGATGAAATCGAAGGCGCCCAATTTGGTTGCCCTGACCGCCGTTTCGATATTGCCGTGGCCGGAGATCATGACCACCTCGGGCGGCGCGGTGTGGTGGCGGAGTTGTTCGAGCAATGCCAGCCCATCCATATCGGGCATCCAGATATCGAGGATGACCAGCTCGGGATGCTCACGTTCGATCACCTCGAGCGCCTGACGCCCGTCCGCCGCCTCCAGCACACGCAGACCTTCCTCGGCGAGGATACCAAGCAACGAGGTGCGGATCTGCGCTTCGTCATCGACCACCAGTACCGTTCCCATCACCGCTCCTTCACGCCCGTGCGCTCACACGGGCGACCTCCGGGCGTCGCCGTATGGGGAAGTCGATAATGAACCGGCTGCCCCGCGGTTGGTTGTCGTGCACGCGTATATACGCTTGGTGATCGGCGACGATTGCCGACACGATGGCAAGGCCGAGCCCGGTCCCGTCCCGCTTGGTCGAAAAGTACGGTTCGAACAGTCGAAGTTTGGCGTCCCTGCTCATCCCGACCCCGTTATCCGCCACCTCCAGACGCACAATCTCGCTTGCCGGTAGGTGCGATACCAGGATCTGGATCCGGCCGCGGTCGGGAATACCTTCGCATGCGGCGACACCGTTGTCGAGCATATTGATCAGAGCGCGCTTGATCCCTTCGCGATCGAGCTCGATCGGCGGCACGCCGCGGACGGGCGCAAAATCGAAAGCGATCTCCGGGTGTCCTTGACGGAACAGCACCAGGGTCTCGTCCACCACCGTGTTCAGATCCTGCGGCGTCAACTCGACGGCCGGAAGACGGGCGAACATGGAGAACTCGTTCACCAGCCGCTTGAGTTCGTCGACCTGCCCGACGATCGTCCGGGTACACTCGTCGAACAGCGCGCCATCCTGGCGGTTGAGGATGGTTGCGTATCGCTTGCGCAGGCGCTGGGCCGAGAGCTGGATCGGGGTGAGGGGATTCTTGATTTCGTGGGCCACGCGCCGTGCCACTTCGCGCCACGCTTCCATACGTTGGACACGGAGCAGATGCGTGACGTCCTCGAAGAACAGCATCAGGCCGCGTGGGGTACCGGCATCATCGGTTAGTGCCGTGGTGGTCACCAGGGCCGTGAGCACCTGCTCGCCCCCGGTCAGCTTGAGCTGGCGTTCGCGTTGCTGGTTGGGCGTAGCCATGGCGTCGCCGATCACCTCGGCCACCTTGCGCAGGTCCGGCCGTTCGAACACCTGCGACCAGTGTTTACCACGCACCTGCGTCAGGCGCATTCCCAACATGTCCTCCGCCGCTCGATTGAGCATGGTCACGACGCCGGCATGGCTCAACGAGACCACCCCGGCCGCGATGTTGGCGAGGATGTTTTCGACGTACTTGCGGCGCTCGACCAACTGCGAGTGGATCTGCTGCAACTCGGCGGTCATCTGGTTGAAGGAGTCGACCAGGACGGCGGTTTCCTCGTCGCTGCCGGCCTCGATGCGATGATCCCAATTGCCGTGCGCCACCTCGCGGGTGCCCTCGGCAAGCCGTTGCAGCGGGATGGTGATACTCTTCGCCTGCTGGAATCCAAACCAGGTTGCCGAGAACATGACCACCAGGGTGATCAATGCGAGCGTCAGCACGTAGCCGTTCTTGATCGGCTGTTTCATGCTCGCCAGCTGGCGGTATTCCTCGTAGGAGCGGGCGATGTCACGCGCCTTCGTGCTGACATTGCGCGGGACGATGTAATCGACCACCACCGCGCCAAGCAGCGTGCCGTCCGGCGCCCGGACAGGCACCCCGCTACGAACGATGTCGCCTTTCCGAAACGGGTAGGTACGGGCGGCATCCTGCCCACGGAACAGCTCGGCGACAAGGTCTGCGCCGGATGCGGGTGGCGGGTTCATCTCGGGGTTGGTGGCCTGAGCAACCCTCGCCCGATCGGCGGCGAACACTTCGATCCGTGCGAGGTTGAGCTCCCGCAGTTTCCGGCCGACGAACCCCTCCCACTCGGAGCGCCGCGCCGGCTGCCACAGCCCCTCTTCGCTGGCTTGCCGGCCCAGGTCGCGGGCAAAATACAGAGCGTTGTTGGCGGCAAACTGATAGTAACTTTGCGCCACATCGAGTGACCCTTTGAGCGAGGTTTGGATGCGGACGTTAAACCAGTTCTCGATGGTCGCGTTGAGAAATCCCTCGGCAACCAAGAACAGCAGTACGCTCGGTACGAGCGACAAGCCCACGAAGGCCAATACCAGGCGCGTGCGCAGGCGTGAGCCGAAGATGCCGCGCCGGCGCTCGAAGACGAGCTTCACCAGGTTGCGCGTGACCAGAAAGATCAGCAGCACCAGCAGGATGACGTTGAGATTGATCAGCAGGAAGAAGACGATGTTGCCCCACAGGGAGGCGCCGTTGCTGAAGCGCGCCAAGCGGGTCTCGAACACCGCGAAGACGACGAACACCACCGCGGTCAACGCGATGATGATGCCTTCGCGCCGCCGCCGCCGGCTTTCGTCCGCCGAAAGGGGAGCACGCCCACCGGTGCCCATGTGCCGCCAGCGGTTCATCGGATTCGTCGCATTGTAGGGACCCGACGACAGCGGCGCAAGGTGAACGGCATGCGCCGGGCGCGCGCCTTGAATGCCGGCCGTTTACCGCGGCGCGGCGGTTGGCTATGAAAGGGCGCCAGCCATAGGGCGAGCGCAAGAGCGAGCAGAGGACGGACCGATGGCGAATGTGACGCGGGAGACCCCGGTGCTGGTGGCGCTTGCGGCGCGGGCGCTGGAATTCGTAACGAACGACACCATTGTCGGCCTGGGCACGGGGCGTGCCGCCACGGCATTCGTCCACGCGCTCGGCGAGCGCGTACGAGGCGGCCTGCGCGTCCGCGGGGTGCCGACATCGGAAGCCACGGCGACGCTGGCGCGCAACCACGGGATCCCGCTACTGAGCCTCGAGGAGGTCGATCAGATCGACGTGACGGTGGATGGCGCCGACGAGGTCGATCCGCAGCTCGATCTGATTAAAGGCTACGGTGGGGCGCTGGTTCGGGAGAAGGTCGTGGCGGCCGCATCGCGGACCGAGATCATCGTCGTCGGTAGCGAGAAGCTGGTCACTGTCCTGGGCCAGCGTGGCATCCTCCCGGTTGAGGTGCTGCCGTTCGCCCTGGGCTTATGCAAGCGGCGCCTTGCTGCTGCCGGTTGCCAGCCCAAAGTGCGCTGTGTCGAGGGTCGCCCGTTCCTGAGCGACAACGGCAATTACATCGTCGACTGTGGCGTTGAACCGCTGCGCCGGCCGCGCGAGTTGGAGAACGCCATCCGCGCGATACCCGGCGTAGTGGGAACCGGTCTGTTTCTCGGGATGGCGGGCGTTGTATTGGTGGGTCAGACCGATGGCACGGTTCGGGAATTTCGGCAACCCATGAGCCCAGAGAACCGCTGAGCCCCAAGGAGAACCGGCATCACCAAGAGAGATGCCGGTCCCTTTCCGACAATCGGTAATCAGGCGGCGCAGGAGAGCAATTGCGGGTCAAGGCAGTACTCGGCGTTGACGTTTTCGGTCGGGCTCTGTACGTGTACGGACCCACCTGCTCCGAAAGTAATTGTCGACGTTACCGAAGAAACAACTGCCGTGATAACGCCACTGACCGGGCAAGCCTGATGGTTCGGAACAGTGAGCGTTGTCGACGTGAGTGTCGCCGCGCCGCCGAAACACGGTGAGGTCATTCCTCCGCTGATGATCTGTAACGTTGTCGTACCTCCGCTGCTGGTGACGTGCACGATCAGGTTGTTGAAGTTGACGTCAACTTGAGAGCCGTCCGGTGCCAACAGGCTGGCCGGACCATTCAGCGTCAGATCGTACGCCGTGGGTACGCACGCTGGGCTGAACGTGATGTTGGTTAGGTTCACGGTAGTGCTGTTGAAGTTCACTGAGACCGTTGCAGGGGTCGGCTGCATCATCGTGGTGCTGAGCGTTTCGTCGAGCTTGAGGGAAATGGCCGTGAGGAAGCAGCTCCCCCCCTGCGAGAACGAATTAACCTTTCCCGTTACGTTTGCCACCGCGATTTCGTACAGGGTGGTCCCGCTAAGATCACTGAACGTCGCTGTAATATTGATAGTACTGGTGCCAAGTAACGATAGGAATGCGTCACCCTGGAACGCGACCTTGCCGTCGGACGTGGGGACGGCGCAATACGGAGGGGTAGGTGTGAACGTGAGCGTGTACGTAAGTAGGCCTTGTGAATTGGTCACGCTGCCACCCAACGGGCAGGCGCCTGCCGCACCGCCAAGCCCAGGATCGGAGGGTGTCATAAGCAATTCCGCGGAACTCGCAGACGACGCAGTGCCCCCCCCAAGCGTTAAGGCATTTGCGAGCGCCCCTACGACATCGCCGATGACGCTAACCGCGCCTAATGCCACGGTCGTTTGACCGGAGACCGCCGAACCCGGCCCGGGGGAGGTCTGCGGCGGGGCGGTTACCGTCACAGTGGGCGTCGCGGCCTGGGGCGGCGAGGTGGGCGTGGGCGTCGGCAGGGCCGGACAGCCGTTCAGCGCGTTGGGGATCGCGGTGAGAATCTCGTCGACCGTGATTTTGAAGTCTTGGCTCTTATCCCCGGCCAGGCACTCGACGATCGGCTTCTTCCCCAAGCCGATGTCGATCATTGTCAGAATATTGTCGATGGTGACCACGCCGCTGTCGCCGCAGTCGCCCGTGCAGGAGCTGACCGGAGGGATCGGGAATGTGGGAGTGGGAGTGGGGGCGGTTCCGGTGCGGCACTCGCCGCTCTGGCACTGTTCATTCGAGGTGCAGACATTGGCATCGCAAGGGGTGCCGTTTGGCGCGTCCTGGAAGAGCCCGGTGGCCGGATTGCACTCCCCGGTCTCGCAGGGGCCGGCGGTCTTCGGTATCGTGCACTGCCCCGTCTGCGGGTTGCATTCCATGCAGTTCTGGCCAAGATCCTCGCAGATAACGACGTCGGTTGGATCGATCAGCTCGAAATTCTCGTCCACGGGTGGGTAACAAATCGTCCTGCCAATCAGCGGGATCGTTTGACAGACGGCATTTTTCATGCACAAACCCATCCCGTCGTAAGCGCAAGGGGTGCCGTCAGCTTTGGTCGATGTGGGGACGCACGATCCGGATTGGCATTTTGCCGCGGCCGAACAAGGGTCGTAGTTGTTGCATGCCAGGCCCTCGTTGATGGCGTCGCCCCGGCAGCTGCCGTCGGCCTGACACACGCCGTTGCTCATGCACTGCGGGTCAAATTCCTCACAAGCGATCGCCCAGCCACTGCGTGCGGCGAGAATCATTGCCAGAGCGACAGCCGCGCAGCCGATCGAGATGAACACGAGCCGCGAATTCCGGGCATTCATGCCGTTCTCCCTTCCCCTTGGTCCAGAGCCTCACTGCCACGACCACGCCCACTCGTCAAGGCAATAAGCGCGGCTTTTTCCCACGGCGATAGTAGGTTGCGGCGTTGGCCGATTGCGGCAATTGAGACTACGGCGATAGTGTGTCACCTTTGGCGCCAGGCACAAAGGAGGTCCTGCCGATGGGTGCGAGTCGCTTGCTGTCGGGCGTGACGATGCTCGCGGTGATGGCCTGTTGGACGCCCGCCGCGGCTGTGGCGGGGACGTTGCCGGGGGAGGCCGTCTTCCGGGCGCACTGCGCCAACTGCCATTCGCTGACGGGGAAACTGTCCACGATCGCTCCGGACCTGACGGGAATCGTGGGCCGCAAGGTGGCGGCCCTCAAGGACTATCAATACTCCGCGGCCCTGCGCAGCGTCGATTTTACGTGGACGCCCGAGAAGCTGGACCAGTGGTTGCATTCGCCCCATAGCGTGGTGGTGGAAACCGAGATGGCGTTCCCGGGCCTCCCAAGGGAGAAGGATCGCCACGACGTGATCGAGTTTCTCAAGCAACACTTTGCCAAGTAGGCGGGCCGCAGCGCGATGCGGTTCCCGTATCCGGCCTGGTGCCTGATCCTCACCCTGGCGTCGGCCCTGCCCGACACGCCCGGCCAGGCGACCGTCGGCTGTCCCGGCGATTGCAACGACAACGGCGCGGTGACCGTCGACGAACTCCTGGTCGGGGTGCAGATGGCCCTGGGCCAGCGTCCACTCGCAACCTGCCCACCGTTTGACGCCGAAGGGGTCGGCCAGGTGACAGTCGACGATCTGCTGCTATCGGTGGATGCTGCCCTCCACGGTTGCGCCGTGCCCAACCCCCCTCCGGCATACCGGCCGCTCTATTCGTTCTTGCAACGTAAGCTGGCCGAGATGCGCGATTACCTGCGCGCCAACTGGGACGGGCGGCGCTCCTGTCCCACGTTCTCCACCGCACTGCTGGTTGCCAACGGTAATCGCGGGGAAGCGTTGCTGCCTCCCACGACCATGGTCGGTGTCAACATCACCCTGGATCGGTTGCAATCGCTCGGTGTCCAGGGGGTGTACGTCTCCGTACCGTACCCACTCTTCGTCGACGGTTTCCCGCACGCGGCGGACTACATCGCCTTCTACCATCAGGTTTCCCAGGCGGTGCATAGCCGCAGCCTGAAGATGATGGTGTCCAATGGCACGGTGTTTCCCGTGCCCGCCTTCAGTTCGCTACCGGTGGCGGACTATTACGCGCAGCTGACCCTTGACCGCTATAAGCGGGAAAAGCGCGCAATGGTGGCGACCATCGTGCAGCAGATGCAGCCCGAGTACCTCACGCTCGAAAACGAACCGTCCACGCAGCAGGCGAACACCGGCCTCAGTTACTCGGTGTCCAACGCGACCGGCATCATCCAGTTCGTCCTCGACGGGCTGGATCGCCAGGGGACCTTGATGGGTGCGGGTGCCGGCACCTGGGAAAGTACGGACTATGTCGCCAGCTTCGCCGCCAACACCACGATCGATTACATCGACGCCCACGTCTATCCGATCAATCGGGACTTTGTCATCGACCGGCTGATCCAGTTCGATGCGATCGCCGACGCCAATCACAAGCGCGTGGTGATCGGCGAGTCCTGGTTGTACAAGAGCTTGGATCGGGAACTCGGCGGTGGCGTGGCGTCGACGCCTGCCATCTTCGCGCGGGACGTGTTCAGTTTCTGGGAGCCGCTCGATCGGGAATTCTTCCAACACCTCACCAAGCTGGCCGACCTGCGCGGTATCGAGTGGGTCTCCTTGTTTTGGATGCGCTATTTCTACGGCTTCCTCGACTACACGCCGTCGCTCGATGCGCTGATGCCGGCAGCGCTGTTCGAGGTCGCCAATCAAGCGGCCGCTCCGAACATCGTGGCGAACCGGCTGACGCCAACCGGCTTTGCCTACAAGGAACTGATCGACCGCGCCTGCCGGTAAGCCGCGCGGTCAGGCGGAGCGCCTGGCGGCCATCTCGCACCGTCTGCGCAGGGAGCGTGCGTTCGCCTGCTACGGCGACGAGGACTTCCTCCGCACTGAGGAGAGTCCACCCGCGACGAAGCGGGCGCTGCCCTGGAAGACGCACAATTCGCCGTGCGTCTGTTGGACGCCTTCCCAATGAACACGTGAGTGCCACGGCGCCCAGTGCCGCGGCCCCGCCGGGTTCAGGCGTCTAGCGCCAGGGCGAGTGGGTGTTCGAGGGCATCGGCGATCCAGCGCAGGAAGCGTGCCGCGTCGGCGCCGTCGATCAGACGGTGGTCGTACGAGATCGATAACGGCAAGACGAGCCGCGGAACGAATGCACTGTCGCGATAGACCGCTTCCTGCGCGGCCCGCCCGACGCCGACGACGGCGACTTCGGGCCAGTTGATCAGGGGCGTGAAGTAGGTTGTCCCCAGGCTGCCGAGATTGGTCACCGTCAGGTTGGCTCCTTGCAGATCCTCCGGCCGGCTCTTGCGGGCGTGCGCTCGATCGGACAGTTCGGTGAGCTCGCGCCCGATCTGCGTGAGATGCTTCTGGTCGACGTTGCGAATCACGGGCACCAACAATCCGTGCTCGGTGTCGACCGCCACACCGATGTTGACATACTGCTTGAACACGATCTCGTCGTGTTCGATGTCGATACTGGCGTTGAACTTGGGATAGAGCTTCACGGCGGCGGCGAGGACCTTGATGACCACCGCCGTGAGTGTGAGCTTCCCTCCGTGGGCGGCCACTTGCGATGCGTAGTGTTTGCGTGCGCGTTCCGTTTCGGTGATGTCGGCACGGTCAAACTGCGTGACGTGCGGGATCGTCACCCACGATCGGCTCATGGCCTGTGCCGTCTTGCGGCGCACGCCGCTGATGGGCTCGCGTTCGACGGCGCCGAAGCGGGTGAAATCCGGGAGCGCGAGAAACCCTGCCGATGTCGCCGCGAAGCCGCGCGGCGCCCGTCCGCGTTCCTCGATCAGCCGGCGGGCGTGTTGCATCACGTCCTGTTCCAGGATATGGCCGCCCGGCCCGCTACCCGTGACCTCGTTGACATCGATGCCAAGCTCCCGTGCGAGCCGACGCACGGACGGCGCGGCGGGCGCGACCGGCGCGCCTCCCGTGCGGTCGCCCTCAGCCGGCGCTGCGGCCACCGCATGCACCGGACGTTCGGGAGCGGCCTCCGGCGCGGCCGCGGCTTCGACCTTGGCAGCCTCGCCCGCAGCGGACTCTGCCGGCGCCGCCAGCGAACCGTCCGCCGCGGTTTCGACTTCGGCGATCACGCCACCGACGTGAACGGTGTCGCCTGGTTTGACACGCACCGCCGTCACGACGCCGCGAATTGGCGCGGGCACCTCGATCGATGCCTTGTTGGTCTCGACTTCAATCACGGTCTGATCCGGCTCGATATGGTCGCCCACGGCGATCAATACGGCGAGGACTTCGCCTTCTTCGACGTTTTCTCCGAGCTCGGGGAGTGTGACGGCCTTGATCATCGGCGATCCTTTGTCACGCTATGCGCGGGTTGACTTTTTCGGGATCGATGCCCAGGTGCTTGATTGCCTGTGATACCTGGTGGGCGGGCACATCGCCGCGCCGGCACAGGGCGCCCAGGGTCGCCACCACCACGTACCGTGCGTCCACCTCGAAATGGTCGCGCAGTGCCTGTCGGCTCTCGCTGCGCCCAAAGCCGTCGGTGCCCAAGGCTACCAGCGACGTCGGTACCCAACGGGCAACGGAATAGGGCAGCATGTGCGTGTAATCGGACACCGCAATGACCGGCCCGGCATGTGGGCCGAGGCACTGCGTGACGTACGGGATGCGGGGGGGCTCCTCGGGATGCAGGCGGTTCCAGCGTTCGGCGTCGACCGCGTCGCGGTAGAGCTGCTGGTAGCTGGTCACGCTCCACACGTCGGCAGCCACACCGTAGTCGGACTCGAGCAGCGCCTGGGCGCGCAGCGCCTCGTTGATAAGCGCGCCGCTGCCGAGCACGGCCGTCCGCGGACGCTCATCCGTGCTGGCCGACCGCTGCAGACAGTACATCCCGCGGATAATGCCGTCGGACGCTCCCGCCGGCATCGCCGGCATGTCGTAGCTCTCGTTCCCCAAGGTAAGATAGTACATGCCGTCTTGTTGTTCGACGAACATGCGGCGAATGCCTTCGCGCACAATGACCGCGACCTCGTAGGCGAAGGCGGGATCGTAGGCGGCGACGGTCGGGTGCGTGCAGGCAAGGAGCTGGCTGTGACCATCCTGATGCTGCAACCCCTCGCCCGCCAGCGTCGTGCGGCCCGCGGTGCAGCCCAGCAGGAAGCCGCGGACGCGCGAATCGGCGGCCGCCCAAATGAGATCGCCGACGCGCTGAAAACCGAACATCGAATAGAAGAGGAAGAAGGGGATGGTGTTCACCCCGTGGGTGGCGTAGCCAGTGCCGGCGGCGATGAATGAGGACATCGCTCCCGCTTCGGTGATGCCTTCTTCCAAAATCTGTCCGTCGGTGGCCTCCTTGTAATAGAGCAGGGTTTCCTTGTCGACCGGCTCGTAGCGCTGCCCGACATGGGAGTAGATGCCCACCTGGCGAAACAGCGCCTCCAGGCCGAACGTGCGCGCTTCGTCCGGGACGATCGGTACGATTAGCCGGCCGATGCTCGGGTCGCGCAGCAGTTTGGCCAGCAGCCGGACAAACGCCATCGTGGTGGCCATGGCACGGCCGTTCGCGCTGTCGACGAACTCCGTGAACGGCTCCTCGGGCACCGTCTGCAGGGGCGCGATCGTCACCCGCCGTGCCGGCAGGTATCCGCCCAACTGCTTGCGGCGCTCGTGCAGATAGCCCATCTCCGCGCTGTCGTCCGCGGCACGGTAGAAGGGGAGCTCCGCAAGGTCCTCGTCGGAGATTGGGATGCCAAAGCGCGTGCGAAACTCGCGCAACTCCTCTTCATTCAATTTTTTTTGCTGGTGGCTAATGTTGCGTCCTTCGCCCGCCTCGCCCAGGCCATAGCCCTTGATCGTCTTGGCGAGGATCACCGATGGCGCACCCCGGTGCGTGACGGCCGCATGGTAGGCGGCGTACATCTTCACCGGATCGTGTCCACCGCGCTTGAGTTTGCGGATGTCGTCGTCGCTCAGGTGCGCCACCAGCGCGTCCAGACGCGGGTCGGTGCCGAAGAAGTGCTTGCGCGTATAGGACCCCGGGGCCACGCTATACATCTGATAGTCGCCGTCGACGGCCGCCTCCATGCGCGCGGCCAGCACGCCATCTTGATCGTGCTCCAGGAGCGGATCCCAGCTGTCGCCCCAAATGACCTTGATGACGTTCCACCCCGCACCCCGGAACACGCCCTCGAGTTCCTGGATGATCTTCCCGTTTCCGCGCACCGGTCCGTCGAGGCGCTGCAGGTTGCAGTTTACCACGAAGATCAAGTTTTCGAGTTGTTCGCGCGCGGCGAGGCTGATGGCGCCCAGCGACTCGGGCTCGTCCAGTTCGCCGTCGCCGAGAAAGGCCCACACGCGCCCGGTCTTCGTAGCCAGGCCGCGGTCCTCGAGGTAGCGATTGAAGCGGGCGTGATAGATCGCCATGATGGAAGACAGCCCCATCGACACCGTTGGGAACTCCCAAAAGTTCGGCATGAGCCACGGATGGGGGTAGGAGGACAGGCCGCCGCCCGGCCGCAGCTCGCGACGGAAATTCTCGAGTTGATGTACCGACAATCGTCCTTCCAGGAACGCCCGGGCGTAGATTCCGGGTGCGGCATGGCCCTGGAAGTACACCTGATCCCCGCCTTCCGGGTGGTCGTGGCCGCGCAGGAAGTGATTGAATGCGACCTCGAATAAGGTGCAAGCGGAAGCAAACGTCGATAAGTGCCCGCCGATCCCGTCCTCCTCGCGGTTGGCGCGGACCACCATGACCATCGCATTCCAGCGGACCAGCCGGCGGATGCGCCGCTCGATTTCGTAGATTCCGGGAAACGGCGGCTGGCGATCGCGCGGGATCGTGTTGACGTAGGGCGTATTGGCGGAGAAGGGTAGGGAGATGCCGCGCGCCGCGGCCCGCTGTTGCAAGGAACGAAAGAGCTGGCGAACCCGGCTCGGGCCACCGCGTTCCGCGACATAGTCGAGCGACTCGAGCCACTCCCGCGTCTCGATGCGGTCGAGCGCGGTCGCATCCTTGTCAGAGACGTTTTCCCCAGCCATGACTCCTCCGCACGCAACGTGACGTCGCTCAATTCTCTCCCCGAGAGTGGGGCGAATCAAGCTGGGGACGAGACTTCCATCCTCCCCATGGGCGCTCGCGGCGGAGCGGGATGCCCGCCGCGAGCGCCGCCGGTCGCTTGCGTTGATTAGTTGGACACGCGCGGCGCGTTCTTGAGCGCGGACTCGTAGGTCTTCTGCAGGTCCGGATACACCTCCATCGCGGCGTCGAGTGCGGTCTGGTAGTTATCGTCGTGGGAATGCGTGGCGTACAGGTAAACAGCCAGATCATCAACCGTATTGAACGACAGGTCCGAGGTCGCCTTGATCTGTTCCATTCCACCGCGAGACGATACCGCGATGCCATGCTGAGCCGACGCCTTGACGCTCTTGCCGGCCTCCTCGGTCGCGGCTTTGGCGAACAGTCCGCCGATGCCAGGGATCATGGACCCTGCCACTGCCGCGCCGACGTTGGTCGTCACGTTCATACCCACCTCGGTCCCCGCCTGTTTGGCCATCTTCCCGGCCGCCGCACCGAACGACTGGTCGGCCCACGGCGCGAGACTCCCATCGCGCTTGTAGGGGGAGACGTAGGCCCCGCCGTTTCCGGCGATCGGCGTCGGTGCCATCACCTCATCCGGCTTCGGCATCGGCTTCATTGCCGTGCAGCCGGCCATACAGACAAGGCCCGCCAGTGCGAGCGAGTGCAGAGTGAATTGTCGACGTGGTGTCCTCATGACGTTCTCCTTTGCGGTTATCCCCGTCCATCCCGCGAGCCGAGGGTACGTTCATCGCGTCTCAGGCGACCGTTCCCGTGTGCCGAATCGCCGAGCGGATCGACCGAACCCGCTGTCGCTAAACTTTAGAGGAGGGGTAATTACCAGGTACCACGTAAAGGTCAAACGGTGACGACCGGGTCAGGCCCGCCGGATGGTTCGCGCTCCGCCGTCGACCGCCTTCGCGTTACTCGACACGTCCCATAGGGTTCCACGGGGACGGGTCCCTATGGGCAACGCACGCCCGTCCCCCCGAGGCCACAATAGCCGGCCGGGTTCTTCGCCAGATACTGCTGGTGATAGTCCTCGGCGTAGTAGAACTCGTCGGCGGAGGCAATCTCCGTCGTGATCGGGCCAAAACCCGCGGCGTACAGCCGGGTTTGATAGGCGTCGCGAGTCGCTTCGGCGGCACGCCGCTGATCGCGGTCATGGCAAAAGATCGCCGAACGGTATTGCGTGCCGTTGTCGTTGCCCTGCCGCATGCCCTGGGTTGGATCGTGACTTTCCCAGAAGACCCGCAGCAACGCGGCGTAGGCGATCGTCCCCGGGTCGAAGGCCACGCGCACCGCCTCGGCGTGTCCCGTGCGACCGCTGCAGACTTCGTCGTACGTCGGGTTGGGCGTGAATCCGCCGGCGTAGCCGACCGCCGTGGTATACACGCCCCCGAGGGTCCAGAACTTCCGTTCGGCGCCCCAGAAGCAGCCCAGCGCGAATAATGCCAGGTGCATGCGTGGCGGAAATGGCGGCTCCATTGGCGTACCCAACACCGCATGGCGTGCGCCCACGGACACCCGTTCCGGGCGGCCGCGCAATGCCTGTTCGGGGGTCGGGAGTCTCGAGAGTGACATCGTCGCTACCTCGCTGCGGGGATCCGGATACCAGGATAGCCGGAGGACCACCCTCTTGGCGAGCGCCGCAGCGCGGAACGAAAGGGTCCGAGGCCCGCGCCGGCTTGCGCGCGGCGGTGGATTGGGGGATGGTTTCAGGCACACGACCACGCACGAAGTTGGGGCTGGCTCCCGGTGTGGCAGGAGGTTCCGTCATGGCCAATCACGCGCAACAGCTTGCGGATTTCGTTCACGACACGCCGTTCGAAGACCTCCCGGCCGAGGTCGTCGATTACACCAAGCTCGTCATCCTTGACTCGCTTATCTGCGGGATCGCGGCCGGTCCCGAGGAGCGGAGCCGGATGATGCAGGCCGTGGTGAAACAACTCGGCGGGCCGCCGGAGGCGTCGGTCTTCGGCATGCCCGGCCGCGCACCGGCCGTGCACGCCGCCATGGCGAATGCCGAGATCATGAACTTGCTGGACGCCGACGACACCTTGTTCAGCTCCAGCCATTTTGCCGTCTTCAGCGTCGCCGCCGGACTGGCGGAGGCGCAACGCCGCCGGCGTTCGGGGAAGGAACTCATCCGTTCCGTGGCGCTTGGCTTCGACGTCAATACCCGGCTCAACCTGGCGACGCTGCTCATGGATGAGGTCGACGGCACCTTTCAGTGGGCCTCGCTGGCGGGCATGGGGTTTGCCGCCTTCGGTACGGCCGCGAGCGCCGCGACGCTCAGCGGACTGAACCGCGAGCAGCTGCGCAACCTCTTCGGCCTGGTGAGTTGGATGGCGCCGACGTCCGTGTGCATGGATATGACCGCCCGCCGCGAGTTCGAGTCGATGAAGTACGCCAACTATGCCGGCGTCGCGCAGGCCGGTATGCTGGCGACCCGCTTGGCGGAGCAGGGTTACGTCGGCGATCGGGAGTGCCTCGATCGCGAGCCCGGTTTTCTGCGTGCCCAAGGGAGCCTGAAGACCGATGTCGAATTGCTCGTCGCGGACCTCGGGCAGAAATGGTGGATCCTGGAAACCGCGTTGAAGTACTACCCTTCCTGCCGCTACACCCACGGTCCGATCGACATGCTCCGCAAGCTCATGCGGGAGCAGCGACTTCAGGCCGCCGACCTCGAGCGTATCGAGATCCACATGAATCCGATGGCCTACGCGCATTCGCTGTTTCGCGACCCGGCGACGCGCATCGCACCGGACCACCGCGCCGCGTTGAACGGCGCGTTCAACATTCCCTACGTGATGGCGTTAGCCGCGTTGGACAGGCGACCGGGCCCGCGATGGTATGCCAAGGAGAATATCGAAGACCCGGACGTGTGGGCGCTGGCATCGCGTATTCATACCACCGTCGACGAGGGGGCCAAGGACGAGGTCGCCCGGGCTTTCCGCGAAACGCGCATCCGCCGCTTTCGCAAGACACGCGGCGCCCTCACCGTTTGGGTGCACGGACAGCGGTACCACTGCACCACGGAGTATTGCGACGGGGACCCCTGGAGTCCGGAGACGCGGCCAACATGGGAGCGGGTCGCGTCCAAATTCGAGGATTTTTGCGGGGACTTCCTACCGTCGCGAACGATCGATGAACTCGTGACTCAAGTGCGGCAACTGGAAACGGTTGCGGACGTATCGGCAGGCCTTACGGTTCCATGATGACGGACGACGGCGATCAGACGTCCGAGCGCTGTCGTCTTCACTGTGGCCAGGCGTTGACCAGCTCGGCTTGCCCGGCGTGCTCTGAGCGGGTTTCCACGGGACGGTTGTGCCGATCGACGAATACGCAGCGTGGGACCCATGCGCGCGCTTCGCTGTCGGTCATCGGCCCGAAGCTGGCGATGATGACCAGATCGCCGACGCTTGCCTTGTGCGCCGCGGCGCCGTTGATGCACACGACTCCGGAGCCGCGTTGTCCGGCCAGGGCATACGTCTGAAAGCGCTCGCCGTTGGTGACGTTCCAGATGTCGACTTGCTGATACGGGATGATGTCCGCCCGTTCGAGGAGGTCCAGATCGATGGTGACGCTGCCCTCGTAGTGTAGGTCGGCGCCCGTGACGGTCGCGCGGTGAATCTTGCCCCTCAGCATGTTGCGCATGCGACTACCTCCAGTCCGAATTCAGTTCACAGCCGAGAGTCGAGGGTCGAGACGTTCCCTTGAGCTGGACCGTGCTGTCGACTCTCAACCGTCGAGCCTCGACGCAAGATACAGTTGTCGATCAATCGCGTCCTGCCAAAGTGCGCAGCTACCGCCAAGAGCGTCGGGCGGCGCACGGCATCCACTTCTTCCAGCGTGTCGGGGTCGGCCAATGTGGCATACTCGATCCGTGCAAGCGATTCTTCGGTAATGACCCGCCGTGCCGCCGCCAGGATACGGAGGCCATCGGTCTCACCCTGTGCCACCAGGGCCTCGGCGGTCGCCAGTGCCTTCGCCAGCGAGCGCGCCGCTTGACGCTCGCTGGTCGACAGGTAGGCATTGCGGGAACTCATCGCCAGTCCATCCGCCTCGCGGACAATCGGGACGCCGATGATTTCGATGTCGATGTTGAGATCCGTCACCATCCGTTGAATAGCGACGAGTTGTTGGGAATCCTTGCGGCCGAATACCGCCACGTGTGGCTTGACCATGTGAAACAGCTTGGCGACGACGGTCGTGACGCCGGCGAAGTGGGTCGGCCGCGCGGCACCGCATAGTCCGCGGGTCACCCGTTCGACGGTCACGGATGTCTGAAAGCCTGGCGGGTACACATCGGACGCGTCTGGGAGGAACAGCACATCCGTTCCAACCTCTGCAAGCATCGCCGTGTCGCGGGGCACGTCGCGCGGGTATCGTTCGAGGTCCTCGTTGGTGCCGAACTGCAGCGGGTTGACAAAGATCGAGGCGACGATCGCGTCGCTGTGCGCCCGTGCCGCGCGTACCAGACTGAGGTGGCCCGCATGCAAGTACCCCATCGTTGGCACCAGACCGATGCGCTGGCCCCGGCGGCGTGTCGCGTCCGCCCATTGTTGCATGCGGCGAATATCGGTGATCGTTTGCATCTTGGTGGATCAGATAGCCGCGGCCTGACTGCCGCGCGCACGAATTACAGACGGGGGCGTCTGCCGGATGCGTTTGGTTCCCTTGCCCATACGCGCTCTCCGCGGTCGGTTATCAGGTATCCGTTCTCTTGTCGTCCGTCTTCACCCTTCCGCCGCGGCTTTCTCTTCGCGCTGGACGGGGACCAGCGAATGGAACGAGTGGTCCCCGGTAGGGAACGTGCCGGTATTCACCTCATGCACGTATGCGCGCACCGCATCGCCCGCGACCTGCCACACGTTCGCGTATCGCTTGGCGAATTTCGGCGCCAATTGATCGCACAACCCGAGCACGTCATGGAGCACCAGGATCTGTCCGTCGCAGTGCGGTCCGGCGCCGATGCCGATCGTGGGGATGGTGAGCTGTTCGGAAATGTCCGCGGCCAGATCCAGCGGGATACCTTCGAGCACCACCGCGAATGCTCCGGCCTCCTCCACCGCGATGGCGTCTTCGACCAAACGTTCGCGTTGGCCGGGTCGCTCGCCGCGGCGCTTCCCTTGCACCTTGTGGCCACCCATGCGGTGCACCGACTGCGGCGTTAGGCCGATGTGGCCCATCACCGGAATATCGACGCTCGCAATGGCGCGGATGGTGTCCGCCACGGCCAGGCCGCCTTCCAGCTTGACCGCTTCGGCGCCGCCTTCCTTGATCAGGCGGCCGGCATTGGCGACGGCCTCGTGGATGGAGACCTGATACGATAGGAAAGGGAGATCGCCAACGAGAAGGGCGCGCCGGCGCGCCCGGGCAACCATGCGGCAGTGGTAGACCATCTCATCCATGGTCACGGGCAGCGTCGTCTCCATGCCCTGCACGACCATGCCGAGCGAATCGCCGACGAGAATGATGTCGACGCCGGCCTCGTCCACAATGCGTCCGAACGGGAAGTCGTACGCGGTGAGCGCCACGATCGGGTTGCTTCCGCCCTTCCGCTTCAAGACGTCCGGCACGGTGACCTTACGTTCCATAACAAACCCTCCTGGGACCGAATCCCGGAGGGCCTGCCGGTGCTTCGTTGCGCAACTGCCGATTCGAACTGCCGTACCGAGTCGGCGCTGGTCGCCGCTCCGTCAATTCGAATCGCGCCGTTACGAACTCCGCACGGATGGGACCATCCCACCCTTGCACTCAGCGCTCCGTCTCGGTCCAACTCCCCAACGGCGATTGGGGGCTATCTGGATCCAAGCGGTATGTAGTGTTGCACTCCTTGCCCCATGCCCCTGATCTCGCGGATCAGGTCGGCCAGATCGTCCGGACGCGCCACGAAGTCGACGTCCGAGCTATTGACCACAAGCAGGGGTGTTTCCTCGTAATGAAAAAAAAAGTTCCTGTACGCCTCCGCAATGCGTTCCACGTACTCCGGGGCAATTCGCCGCTCGTAGTCGCGGTCACGCTTCCGTAAGCGCTCCATAAGCACATCCCCACGCGCTTGTAAATACACGACCAGGTCGGGTCTTGGCAAGCGCGCGTCGAGGAGGTTGAACAGTTGCCGGTACAAGCCCATTTCGTCCGGTTGGAGCGTTGCCTGGGCGAAGATCTGGTCCTTGGCAAAGTGGTAATCCGCCACGGTATGCTGGCTGAAGAGGTCCTGCTGCGCCAGGGCGCGTTGTTGGCGGTAGCGGCTGAGCAGGAAAAAGAGCTGGGTCTGGAAGGCAAAGGCGGCGGGGTCGTCGTAGAACTTCCGCAGGAACGGGTTTTCCTCGACCTGTTCCAGGACCGCGCGCGCCTCGAACTCCTCCGCGAGCAGCCGAGCGAGCGTCGTTTTCCCGGCCCCCAGCGGCCCTTCCACAGCAATGTAGCGGGCGCTTCTCACCGCATTCCCCGTGTGCAGTTACAGGCGTAGGTAGCACAATGCCGCAACCTTCGGCAATGCGAGCGGCGCCACGCGATCGGCGGACACTAGCAGCCCAGATACAGCCCCCGCACTTTGGGGTCCGCCGCCAGCGCGTGTGCCGGCCCTGTCAGTGCCAAGTCGCCGTGTACCAGCACCAGGCCGCGCGACGCGAAATTGAGGGCGAGATTGGCGTTCTGCTCCACCAGCAACACGGCTACGCCCTGAGTATTGATCGTTGTCAGCGCGCCAAACAGGTCGTGCGTCACCTTCGGAGACAAGCCCATCGAGGGTTCGTCGAGCAGGATGAGACGGGGCAGACAGACCAGGGCACGGCCGACGGCGAGCATCTGTTGTTCGCCGCCTGACAGTGTGCCGGCGACCTGTTCGAGACGCTCTTCGATCCGCGGAAACAGTTCGAACACCCGGTGCAGCGCCTGTTGCTGTTCGGCTTGGCGGGATCGCCGGTTCGGCCACGTGGCAAGGCGGAGGTTTTCCCGTACCGTGAGGTTGGGGAACACCCCGCGTCCCTCCGGCACATGGGCGATACCCTGGGCGACGATCTCGTGGGGCGCATACCGGCGCAAATCCGTGCCGCGATAGGTGACAGTACCCTGATGCGCGACGACGCCGGAGATGGCGCGCAGCACTGAAGATTTCCCGGCCCCGTTGGCGCCGATGAGAGTCACTACCTCGCCCTCGTCCACGGTGAAGGAGATGCCCCGCACCGCGCGGATGACGCCGTAGCGTACGGCAAGTTGCTCAACCTGCAGCAGCGGCGCCATGGTTGTCCTCGGTGCCCAGGTACGCGGCGAGTACCGTTGGATCGCCGCGGATCGCCGCCGGCGTGCCGGTTGCGATGGTCCGGCCGGCATCCAGCACCACGATGCGCTCGCAAATACCCATCACCAAGGCCATCTGATGTTCGATGACCAGGATGGGGAGCGCGAACCGTTCGCGTACCCACAGAATCAAGTCCATCGTGCGCTGGATCTCCGCCGGGTTCATCCCTGCCGCGGGTTCGTCCAGCGCCAGCAGTCGCGGGTTGGTGGCCAGCGCCCGGGCAATTTCCAACCGCCGTTGTAGGCCGTAGGGCAGGTCGCCGGCGGCCGTGCGCGCATGCGCGCTCAGATCGAATGCGTCGAGCAACTCCCGCGCCCCGGCCAGGATGCGTTTCTCCTCCGCACGGCTCGATGGGAGCCGGAACAAGGCCGCTAGCGAGGAGAACTCGCCGCGCGTGTAGAACGCCGTGCGCACGTTGTCGAGCGCGGACAGGCGGCCGAACAGACGGATGTTCTGAAAGGTGCGCGCCAACCCCAGACCCACGATGCGGTGCTGCGGAAGCCCCACCAGGTCGCGCCCGTCCAGTACGATACGCCCGCGCTGCGGGCGATAGACGCCGGTGAGCAGGTTGAATACCGTGGTCTTCCCGGCACCGTTCGGACCGATCAGGCCGACCAGATCCCTGTCGCCCATGACCAGGTTGAAATCCTGCACGGTGCACAGGCCCCCAAAGGCGTGACTGACGCCGGTGACGACGAGGCGGTTCATGGCATGGGGGGCACCGCCACGACCGGTGCCGGGAGTTCTTCGCGCGGCTTGAAGCAGGCAAGCTCGGTGAGCCCCATGATGCCGCGCGGCCGGAACAGCATGAGCAGCACGAGGATCAGCGGCATGACGACCATGCGCCAGGCTGCCAGCGGACGCAGTACTTCCATCATCACGGTGAACAGGCTGGCGCCGAGGATCGAACCGGCGATCGAACCCATGCCGCCGAGATAGACCATGACCAGCACCTCGGTGGACTTGACGATGTCGAACATGCGCGGGTTGATGAATTGCAGCAGGTGGGCGAACAGCCCGCCAGCCACGCCGGTGAAGAACGCGGACACCACGAAGGCCAGGATCTTGACCTGCCGTGTGTGCACCCCCACCAGGTTTGCGGCGACACCATCCTCGCGCACGGCCGTAATGCCACGTCCGAAGCGCGAATAAACCAGGTTGCGAATCACCCAGACCGACACCAAGACCCAGCCGTACACCCACGGCAGCGTGGTGAGCGGCGCGATGCCGAGTAACCCGCGCGGGCCGCCCACCGCGTCGATGTTTTCCAGCACCGATTTGACGATCATGAGGAACGCGAGTGTGACGATGGCGAGGTAATCGCCGCTGGTTTTGAACGAAACCAGCGCAATCATCAGCCCCAGTATCCCGGCGCCAATGCCCCCGAGGATGACGGCGAGCGGAAACGCGAGCGCTGGGTCGGCGGGGACCCAGCGGCTGGTGCTCATGGCGGCGAGATAGGCGCCGGCGGCCATGAAGCCGGCGTGACCGACCGAGAACTCCCCCATGAATCCATTGACCAAATTCAGCGCCAGCGCCAGGATCGCGTTGATGCCGATCGTGATCAGGATGAACTGCCAGTACTCGTTGATCAAACCGGCGCGCGGAATGCCGAACGAGACGAGCGCGCCGAGGAGGATCAGTCCCGCCAAGGTCGACGTGCGGTGGCGTCGCCACCACGGCGCGGCGGGCGACAGCCGCATCATACCTTTTGAATCTCCTCCACGCCGAGCAACCCCGTCGGTCGGAAGATGAGCAGCACCACCAGCAGGGTGAAGGCAACGAAGTCGCGGTAGGTGGACGGAAAGCACGCGACGACGGCAATCTCCACCGTGCCCAGGATGTAACCGCCGAGCATGGCGCCGCGGATGTTGCCGATGCCGCCGACCACGGCGGAGATGAACGCTTTCCAGCCCACCATGACGCCCATGTACGGCTCGATCACCGGATATGCCTGGCCATACAGCATCCCCGCCGCACCGCCGAGGGCGCCACCCAGCACGAACGCGGCCGCCACCACCTGGTTCACCGGAACCCCGATGAGCGGCAGTGTTTCCATGTCCGTGGCGATGGCCCGCATGGCAGTGCCGAGCAAGCTGCGGCGGAAGATCCAGTCCAGGCCGTACATCAACGCCAGCGCGGTCCCGACGATCAGGATTTGCAATGACGACACCACCACGCCGCCCAGATTGACGTTGCTGACTCGGAACAACGGCGGCACATGCTGGGGGTACGGACTCACCAGCAGCACCACGTGCTCCAGGAGCAGACCACAGGCCAAGGCCGTAATGACCGCCGACACCCGCGGCGCATCGCGCAACGGACGGTAGGCCACCCGCTCGATCAGCACAGCCAACAGCGCCGTCCCCAAAACGGCCAAGACAAACACGGCTCCAGCCGGCAGCCCGAGCAGGCCGCCGGCAACCAAGCTCAGAAATGCGCCGACCATGAAGAGGTCGCCGTGGGCGAAGTTGATGAGTCGGAGCACGCCATACACCAGGGTGTAACCCAACGCGATCAAGGCATAGATCGAGCCGAGTTGCAGGGCGTTAAGGGACTGCTGGAGCACGTAGGTCATCGGGCCGCACGTCCCACCCGCGCCTCAGCTCTCCAGGCCGTACTTCGTCATGCCCGCAATCCCTTGACGGGCATGACGATTCTGGGTTCCGGGAATCATGGGCGCTCAGGGTGCCGCATTTTTTACCCAGGCGAACGTGTCGCCCTTCACTTGCATGATCACGGCACTCTTCACCGGATCGCCGGAGCCCGGCGCGAAGCGGATGTCGCCGGTGACGCCGCTGTAGTTCGACAGCTCCGCCATGGCGTCGCGCAACGCTTGGCGATCGACCTTGCCGGCTCCGTGCAACGCTTTGGCCAAGAGACCGAAGGCGTCATAGGTCAGCGCCGCGACATCGTCCGGGGGCTTGCCGAATTGCTGCCGGTAGGCGCCGATGAACCGCTGCGCCGCCGGCGTGGCCATGTCGGCGGCGTAGTGATTGGCGAAATAGGCTCCTTCGACCGCGCCCTGGGAGAGCGCGATCAGCTCCGGACTGCTCCACGCGTCGCTGCCGACCAGGGGCACGGCGAGCCCCTGGCGCCGCGCCTGCTGTGCCACCAGGCCGACATCGTTGTAATAGGCCGGCAGGAAGAGAATGTCGGGGTTGGCGCGCTGGATCTTCGTCAGCTGTGCCGAAAAATCGCGGTCGCCGGTGGTGTAGGTTTCGAAGGCGACGACCGTGCCGCCGAGCTCGCCGAACACCTGCCGGAACAACTCCGCCTGGCTCTTAGGCGCCTCGGACGCGACGTCGTAGAGCACCGCGGCACTCTTGGCGTGCAGTGTGTCGACGACGAAGCGGGCGAGGACGCGGCCTTCAAATGGGTCGGTAAAACAGGCGCGGAAGACGTACTTCTTCGGTGCCCCCGTGCGTGTATCCAGGGTGGTTTTCGGATTGGTGGACCACGGCGTGATCAGCAGGGTCTTGCTGGACTCGGCGATCTCCGCCGCCGGCACCGCGCCGATGCTCGCGTTCGGGCCGACGATGGCAAGTACCCGGTCCTGGGTAATCAACTTATGCGCCAGCGCCGCCGACTGGTCCCCTTTGGCCGCGTTGTCGCCGATCACCAGCTCGAGCTTGTAGTCTTTGGCGCCGAGGGTGACGCCGGCCTTGTTGATTTCGCTGACCGCCAGCTCCGCCGCGTTTCGGGACGATGCGCCCACGGCGGGCATCTCGCCGGTGAGTTCGACGATCAGTCCGATCTTGACGGTGTTCTCGCCTCCCCGCGGCCGAGTGCAGCCGGAACCGGCCAGCACCAGCAATACGATTGCCCAACCGAAACGACGCATCTGTGTCATCCGCCTCCGCCGCAATGAGAGTTCGCCTTCCTCGCCGTCCGCGGCTTCCCGACCGTTGGTGTAGCATTGGCGGGTACCCGCACAACCGGCGCCGCCGTTCTCAAACCCGAGGGCGACCACCGGCAGTGGCCAGATGATGCCCGAATGTACGGACGAGCGAAAGAAAGCCGTCAGGCCGCGGTACGTTCCGGGGCGGGTGTGCGCGCGCACTTGCTGCCAACTCTCTCGCCCCCTGCCGCTGCGCCAGCCACTGCTGCGCGAACTCCGGGGCCCCGCGGCCGCGCTTCCTTGACTCCCCTGAGCCCGTCGGTTAAGCGACTAACTTTCGGTGGGGCAGGTGCGTGGACAGCGACATTTCCGATCTCGTGGCGGCGCGACGCCGCAAGCTGGACGAGTTCCGCGGCCGCGGGCTTAACCCCTTTCCGAACGATTTTCGTCCGCTCGACACCGCTCTCGCCGTCCAAGAGCGCTGCGGAAGCCTCGGCCGCGAGCAACTCGAGGCGCGCAGCGACACGGTCAGCCTGGCGGGGCGCATCGTTGGCCTGCGGGACTTCGGCCGGGCGTCGTTCCTGCATCTGCAGGACCGCAGCGGCCGCATCCAGGCCTACGTCAAGCGCGACGCCATCGGCGACGAGGCGTTTGCCGCCTTCAAGCTGATGGACATCGGCGACTTTGCCGGTGTCGTCGGCCGGCCCTTTCGTACCAAGACCGACGAGCTGACCGTCGCCGCCGATCGCATCCAGCTGCTGGGCAAAGCCCTGCATCCGCTGCCCGAGAAATGGCACGGGCTCACCGATACCGAGGCGCGCTACCGGCAGCGCTACCTCGACCTGATCGGCAATCCGGAGGTGCGCGCCACGTTCCGCATGCGCTCGCGCATCATCGATCGTATCCGCGCCTTCCTGACCGCCCGCGATTTCGTCGAGGTCGAGACGCCGATGATGCACCCGTTGCCCGGCGGCGCGGCGGCCAAGCCGTTCATTACGCACCACAACGCCCTCGACCTGGATCTGTACCTGCGCATCGCGCCCGAATTGTACCTGAAGCGTTTGCTGGTCGGCGGCTTCGAACGGGTCTTCGAGCTCAACCGCGTCTTTCGTAACGAAGGCATCTCGGTACGCCACAATCCCGAGTTCACCATGCTCGAGTTCTATTGGGCCTACGCGACTTACGAAGACCTGATGAACGTCACCGAGGAGCTGGTGGTTACGCTGGCGGATGAGCTGCTCGGGCAGCGGACATTGCCGTACGCTGACGCGACGATCGACCTGACACCGCCGTGGCCGCGCCTGTGCATCCCGGAATACGTGGCCGCGCGCGCCGGCGTGCCGCTCGATGCGGTGTTGGCGCTCGACCTGGAGACGCTGCGGCGGGCGGCGGCCGCGCTGCAGGTGCCGGTGGCGCACGACTACGCCGCCCATCACGGTCCGGGCGCCGCCGGCCACCTGCTGAACGATATCTTCGAGGCGACCGCGGAACATGAGCTGGTGCAGCCGACGTTCGTCTACCAGTATCCGGTGGCGGTGTCGCCGCTGGCGCGGCGCAACGCCGAACGCGTGCTGTTCACCGACCGCTTCGAACTCTTCATCGGCACGCGCGAGCTTGCCAACGCCTTTTCGGAACTCAACGATCCCGACGACCAGCGGGCGCGATTCGAGGCACAGCTCCACGCCCGGGCCGCGGGCGACGAAGAGGCGCACGTGATGGACGAGGACTTCCTGCGGGCGCTCGAGCACGGCATGCCGCCGGCAGCCGGCGAAGGCATCGGCATCGACCGCCTGGTGATGCTGTTCACCAATGCTCCCTCGATCCGCGACGTCATTCTGTTTCCGCAGATGCGGCCGGAGAGGAGAAGCTAGGATTGGGTTCCGGGGCCTAGGGGTCGGGATCGGGAACGATCCTCTCTTCGTATTCCGAGCCCCAATCCCCAATCCCTGTCGCCTGGGCGTCATGCGGTACGAACTGTTCATCGGTCTGCGCTACCTGCGCGCCAAGCGCAAGGAAGCGTTCATTTCGCTCATTACGGTGATCTCCATGCTGGGAGTCATGATCGGGGTGATGACGTTGAACATCGTCCTGGCGGTCATGACCGGGTTCGAGGAGGACCTGCGCGACCGTATTCTGGGCTTCAATCCGCAGGTGATCGTGCTGAGCTTCAATGGCACGATCTCCGATTACGCGAGCGTGACGGACCGGATTCGCCAGGTGCCCGGCGTGGTGGCGGCGGCCCCGTTTGTCTACGGGCAGGTGATGTTGTCGGCGCAACAGAACGTCACCGGGGCGGTGGTGCGCGGCGTCGGGCCGGGGTCGGAGGGGGTGGTCGAGCTGCAACGGCATCTCAAGCAGGGCGACGTCGGGGAACTCGGCAAGTTGCACGATGTGCCGATCGACGACGGGAAGCAGGGGACGGTGGAGCTGCCCGGGATCATCGTCGGCAAGGATGTGGCGCGCCAGCTCGGGTTGATCATCGGCGATCCCGTCAGTGTCATTTCGCCGATCGCCACACCGACGGCGGTCGGGATGGTGCCGCGGGTGAAGCGCTTCGTCGTCGTCGGTCTCTTCGATTCGGGCATGGCGGAATACGACTCCTCGCTGGTATACATGGACCTGCCGAGCGCGCAGCAGTTCTTCGATCTCGGGAACAACGTCACCGGGATCGAGGTGCGCGTGACCGACCTCTACCGCGCCAAGGAGGTGGCCGATCGGATCTCGGCGGCGTTGGGGTTCCCGTTCCGCGTGCGCGACTGGATGGAGGTCAACCACAATCTATTCTCCGCTCTGAAGCTGGAGAAGACCGTGTACTTCATCGTCCTGCTGTTGATCGTACTGGTGGCGGCGTTCAACATCGTGGCCACGCTCATCATGGTGGTCATGGAGAAGCGCAAGGACATCGCCATCCTCAAATCGATGGGGGCGACGCCCGTCGGTGTCGGACGCATCTTTGTCTTCAAGGGCATGATCATCGGGATCGTCGGTACCCTGATTGGCAACGTCGGAGGTTACCTCGCCTGTTGGCTCCTCAAACGCTATCAGTTCATCGAATTGCCCAAGGACGTGTTCTACGTGAACACCCTGCCGGTGAAGATGTATCCGGAATACTTTCTCATGGTGACCGCGGCCTCCCTGTTGATCTGCCTTGTAGCCACGATCTATCCCGCCCGGCAGGCGGCCCGCCTCGCGCCGGTGGACGTCATTCGGTACGAGTGAGCGGGCCCCCGTGCCAGTGCCCATCACCCACCACCCATCGGCCATGCCATGACCCAGCCGCTGATTCAGGCCATTGGCCTTTGCAAACAGTACGGCGACGGTCGCCCCATCGACGTGTTGGTTGACCTCGACTTGAACGTCGAGGCAGGAGAGACGGTGGCGATCGTTGGGCAGTCGGGGGCCGGCAAGAGCACGTTGCTGCACATGCTGGGGACCCTCGACCAGCCGACCGGCGGGAAGGTACTGTTCGACGGCGTCGACATCTTTGGGCTGCGGGAAAACGAACAGGCGACCCTGCGCAATCGGGAGATTGGCTTCATTTTCCAGTTTCATCACCTGCTGCCCGATTTCACCGCCCTGGAGAACGTGATGATGCCGGCGCTGATCAGGGGCATGGGCAGGGCCGAGGCCGAACCCTGCGCCCGGGCGGTGCTGGAGCGCGTGGGCTTGGGGGCGCGCCTGACCCACAAGCCCGGCGAACTCTCGGGCGGCGAGCAGCAACGGGTGGCGGTGGCGCGAGCGGTCGCCTTGTCGCCGCGGGTGGTGCTGGCGGATGAGCCGACGGGGAATCTCGACCCGCTCACCGGCGCCGAGGTGCAACGCCTGTTGATGGATCTCAACCGGGAGCAACACATCACCCTGATCATCGTCACCCACAACGAAACCTTTGCCGCCTCGGCCCATCGCATCCTGCGGCTGGAAAATGGGCAACTGCATTGACGCCGGGGCGCAGCCCTCACCCTGCGCTGGTTCGGGAGGCGTGGCGATCGCACGCCCCGGGCCGAGCGCTGCCGGCGTCGTCTGAGGTCGGGGTTTACAGTGGATTACCCGTCTGGTAGGGCTAGGCGCCGATTTCTTCGACGGGAGCCACGGATGCGGACGCTGCGGGTGCTGTTAGGACTAAGCTTCCTGCTGAGCCTGACGAGCATCGTCGCGGCGCAGGAGGCCGGCCAGCCGGAGCGTGCGTCGCTCGACAGTCCACGGCTGGACCGCGTGGTGGTCACCGGCAACCGCCGTGTGGAGGAAGAAGCCATCCGCGTGCAAGTGCGGTCGCATGCGGGCATGCGCTTCAATGAAGAGACGGTGGACAACGATGTCCGCGCCCTCTACCGCATGGGCTTCTTCGAGAACGTGGAAGCCGACCTGTCGCACACCGACAACCAATGGGTCCTGACGTTTCAGGTCACCGAGCGGCCGCTGATCAAAGAAATCAAGATCGAGGGCAATAAGAAGGTCAATCGCGAGGATATCGAAAGCGCGCTCAAGGTTCGGCCCAACACCATCCTCGAACCCGACAAGGTGAGCCGGGGGATCGAGGAAGCCAAGAAGGTGTACGAGAAGAAGGGCTATCTGGACGCCCAGATCGACTACAGTACCAGCCCCGCGGCGTACTGGAAGGCGGAAGAAGCCAAGCCCAGTCAGGTGATCCTCACCTACAAGATCACCGAGGGGAAGCGGGTCCGCATCTCCAAGCTCCGGTTCGAGGGGGCGCGCGCCTTCAGCCAGCGGCAACTGAAGCGCGTCATGCAAACCAAGCAGAAATGGTTTCTCTCCTGGCTGACCGGCGCGGGCAACCTCGACAACGAAGTGCTGAAGACCGATATCGACCGCGTGACGGCCTTCTATTACGACCACGGCTACATCGACGTGCGCATCGACGAGCCTGTCGTGCAGCGGACCTCGAAGGGCCTGGAAGTCACGATCAAGCTCGACGAGGGAACCCAGTACAAGGTCGGCAAGGTCAATATCGGGGGCGATATGCTGGACGCCGCCGATATGGAGAAGGCGCGCAAGAAGCTCTCCTTGACGACGGGCGAAATCTTCCGGACCAGCAAATTGCGCGAGGACATCAACGCGATCACGGACATTTACGGCGACGAAGGGTACGCGTTCGTCAACGTCAACCCCGAAACCGAAGTCGACCACGACGCCGAGATTGTCAACGTCACCTACCGGGTGAGCAAGGGCCCGGAAGTCTACATCGACAAGATCGACATTACCGGCAACACGAAGACGCGCGATAAGGTCGTGCGCCGTGAACTCGAATTGGGAGAGCAGCAGCGGTTTTCCGGTTCGAAGCTGCGCCGCAGTCAAGAACGGTTGCGGCGTCTCGGCTACTTCGAGGACGTCAACATCACCACGCGCAAGGCCGAAAGCGAGGATCGGCTCGACCTGCTGGTCGACGTCAAGGAAGCGTCGACCGGTTCGTTCTCGGCCGGCGCGGGCGTGGCCTCCGGCGAAAGCTTTCTGTTCAACGTCCGTCTCCAGGAGATCAACCTGTTCGGACGCGGACAGCGCTTGACGCTGAACACCGACTACGGCTCGATTCGCCGCAACATCAGCCTCGACTTCACCGAGCCGTACTTCCTCGACACCGAGTTCACCACGGGTGTCAGCATCTTCAACTGGCAGTTGGAGTTCGATAATTTCACCCGTGGCGGCACCGGCGGCACGATTCGCGTCCTCTACCCGTTCACCGCCCTCGGCTGGAACAAGCTCTGGGGCGTGTCGTTGCAGGATACGCGCTTCGGCATGGACTATCGGATCGAAAATGCCGAAATCAAGGACGTTAGCCCCGCGGCATCCGCGCAGATTCGCACGGAGCAGGGTACCAGTCTCACCAGTGCGATCACGCCGCGCTTATATCGCGACACCCGGAACCATCCGTTCGATCCGACCGACGGCTCGCTGCAGGACCTGTCGGTGGAATTCGCCGGGCTGGGAGGGGATAGCCAATTCATCAAAACGGACCTGCGCCTGCGTTTCTACTATCCGTTCTATACCAGCCCGACGTTCGGCGTCTTTACGTACATGCTCGGGAGCACGCTCGGCTACGGGTATGGCTATGGGGGTGACAGCGAGTTGCCGCTCTTCGAGCGCTACTTCCCCGGCGGGATCAGCTCGGTGCGGGGCTTCAAGATCCTGTCCCTCGGGCCGCGCAACAACATTTGGGACTCCTACGCGCGGCAGCTCCATTCGGACCCGGTCGGCGGGAGCGAGCAGTTGATCTTCAACAACGAGATCATCTTCCCCATCGTCGAACAACTCGGTCTCAAGGGGGTGGTCTTTTTCGACGCCGGGAATGCCTGGTCCGCCCACCACGGCATCGATCCGGGCGATATGCGGATGTCGTTCGGTGCCGGCGTGCGCTGGCGATCGCCCATGGGACCGCTGCGAATCGAATTCGGGATCCCGATCAATCGCCACGAAGAGGATGACACGGAGACCATCATGTTCACGTTCGGGGGCGGGCCCTGACGCGGGTTCCGCCGCCGGTTGCATACTGGCGAGACACATGCTCCTCTTGGTGCCGGAGCGGGGCAAGCGGCGGTTCGAGAACGGTCATCGAAAAGCATAAGAGGGAGGCTAGTGTTCATGAAGGCAGTGTGGTGGCTCGTCGCGGGCGTGTTGGTCGCGAATGTGGCAGTAGCGGAGACAAAAATCGGCTACATCGACCTGCAGCGGGCGCTCAACGAGTCCGAAACCGGGAAGAAGGCGAAAGAAGAGTTCAAAGTTCAAGTCGATCGATTGCAGGATAAGCTCAAGAAGCAGAAGGAAGACATCGACAATCTCAAGGACCGTCTCGAGAAGAAATCGCTGGTGATGAAGGATGCGGAGCGCGGCAACCTGGAAGAGGAGTACCGCAAGAAGATGCGCGACTTCGAACGGAATTACAAGGACACCCAGGCCGATCTGCAGAAGAAGGACAGCGAAATGACGGGGTCCATCGTACGCGACCTCCAGGAGATCATCCGCGAATACGGGGAGCGCGAGGGCTATACCGTGATCCTGGAGACCAGCAGCAATGCGGTGGTATACGGCGCCAAGAGCGCGGATGTGACCGATACCATTATCCAGCGCTACAACGCGGCACATCCGCCAAGGAAAAAGTAGGCGAATCGACGTGATAGCGCGTTCGCAGCAATGGGCGGACAGCGCCCAACCCTCCGCAAGGCGCACATGAGCGGACGTCCCCGACGGTCCGATTACGACGAGATCTGGTCGCTGCTGCCGCACGAGTTCCCGTTTCAATTCGTGGATCGGGTGCTGGAGTTCGAAGACGGGCGGCGCATCGTGACGTTGAAAAACGTGTCCATCGATGAGCCGTTCTTCCGCGGTCACTTCCCCGGCATGCCGGTGATGCCGGGCGTTCTGATCTGCGAAGCGCTGGCACAGGCGGGCGCGCTGCTGGCGCATCGGTCGCGCGACGGGGTTCAGCCTGGCAACGTCGTGGTGCTCGCCGGCCTCGATAAGGCGCGTTTCCGGCAGCCCGTGGTGCCGGGTGACCAGTTGCGTCTGGAAGTTGTGCTCCTCAAGCGGCACCGGCCGCTGTGGCGTATGCACGGCGTCGCGCGTGTCGACGGCAAGATGGTTGCGGAGGCGGAACTGACGGCCATGGAGGTCGAAAGGACGCGCCGGCCGTGACCGGGGTGCGGATACACCCGACGGCCATCGTTGCGGCGGGTGCCGAACTCGATCACGAGGTGCAGGTGGATGCCTATGCGGTCATCGCATCCAGCGTGCGCATCGGGCGCGGTACGCGCGTGGGGGCGCACGCCGTCCTCGACGGTCGGACCACGATCGGCCGCGACAATCGCATTTTCCATCACGTCTCGATCGGTGCCGCGCCGCAGGACCTCAAGTATCGCGGCGAGGACAGCGAACTGATCATCGGCAACGGCAACCAGATTCGCGAGTTCGCCACGCTGCATACCGGCACCACCGGCGGGGGCATGATTACCCGCGTGGGCGACCAGAACCTGTTCATGAACTACAGTCACATCGCGCACGACTGTCGCCTGGGTACGCGGATCGTGGTCGCCAACGGGGCGCAGTTGGCCGGCCACGTGGTGGTCGAAGACCATGTCATCGTCGGCGCTCTGGTGGGGGTGCATCAGTTCGTCCGCATCGGCGAGTCGGCGATTCTCGGCGCCGGCGCCATGGTGTCGCAGGACGTGCCGCCGTACTGCAATGCCACGGGCGACCGGGCGCGGCTCCACGGGCTCAACCTGATCGGTCTCAAACGGCGTGGGCTGGCCGCCGACGTGGTCGCGAACATCAAGCGCGCATATCGTGTGGTTTTCAATTCGGGCCTCAAGCTTGCCGATGCGCTGGCGCGCGCCCGCCGCGAGATCCCGGCGTCACCGGAGGTCGAGCATTTCCTCGCGTTCATCCAGACGTCGGAACGGGGCGTGTGCCGGTGACGGCAGGCGTGCGTCGAGAGGCGAGCCGCGAGAGTTCGTCGGCCAATTTGGCTCGGACGCTGCTTGGGCCTGTCGACTCTCGCCTGTCGACTGAGAACTGCTTCTAGACGTCGCTGGTATGCCTCGTGTCGGACTGATTGCCGGGAACGGACGCTTCCCGATCCTCTTTGCCCGCGGCGCACAGGCAGCGGGCTACGAGGTCATTGCCGTTGCCCACCAGGGCGAGACGGAGCCGGAATTGGATGCGGTGGTCGCCGCCGTCACCTGGGTAAAGGTGGGCGAACTGGAACCCATGATTAGCGCCTTTCGCGACGCCGGCGTGGCGCAGGCGGTCATGGCGGGCGGCATTCGCAAGGCGGCCCTGCTGGAGCACTTTGCTCCCGACGCGCGCGGCCTCGCCTTCATCGCCCGGCTGATCCATTTGGGCGATGACGCGCTGCTCCGTGGGCTGGCGGACGAGTTGGAGAGCGAAGGCATCCGCATCGTTTCGTCAACGTTGTTTCTCGAATCGTTGCTGGCGCCGGCCGGTACCTTGACGCAGCAGCCGCCGACGGAGGCGCAGTGGCGCGACATCCGCCACGGCGTCGCAGTGGCCCGCGCGATCGGCCGCTGGGACATCGGCCAGAGTGTGGTGGTCAAGACCGGCATCGTGCTGGCCGTCGAGGCCATCGAGGGGACCGACGCCACCATCCAGCGGGGCGGTTCCCCCGGCGCCGTGATAGTCAAAGTCAGCAAGCCGCAGCAGGATCTGCGTTTCGATGTGCCGGCGATCGGCCCCGAGACGGTGCGGGTGTGCGCGACGGCCGGAATCGCGGTCTTGGCGGTTGAGGCGGGGAAGACGTTGGTACTCGAGCGCGAGGCGGTGCTGCGTCAGGCCGCGGCAACCGGCTTGTGCATCGTGGGGGTGGACGCCGGCGGTGCGCCGGCGGAGACGGTATGACCCCCACGTTGCGCGCCGCGGTGATCGGTGTGGGGCACCTCGGGGCATTCCACGCGGAAAAGTACGCCACCATGCGCGACGTGGAATTGGTGGCGGTCGTCGATGCCGATGCGGACCGGGCCGAGGAGGTGGCGACCCGCCATCGTGCGGCGATGCTGACCGATTACCGGCAATTGTTCGGTCGCGTCGACTGCGTGAGCTTGGCGGTGCCGTCGCCGCTCCATTTTCCGGTGGCCCACGATTGTCTCACGCGTGGCATTGACGTCCTGGTCGAAAAGCCGCTGGCGACCAGCGTGGCGGAGGGCCGGGGCCTGGTCGAGGCCGCCGACCGCCACGCCCGGATCCTCCAAGTGGGCCATCTCGAGCGCTTCAATCCCGCGATCCGCGCCATCGCGGGCATCGTCACGCAACCGCGGTTCATCGAGTGCCATCGACTCGCCCCGTTCGTCGAGCGCGGGACCGACGTCGACGTGATCCTCGACTTGATGATCCATGACCTCGATGTGATCCTGAGCTTGGTCCAGGCCGACGTACAGTCCGTCGAGGCCGTCGGCGTGCCGGTGCTCTCCGAAACCGCGGACATTGCCAATGCGCGCCTGCGCTTCAGCAACGGCTGCCTGGCCAACATCACCGCCAGTCGCGTGGCCCTCAAGCGCGAACGCAAGATCCGGCTCTTCCAGAGCGACACCTACGTATCCGTGGATTATGGGGACAAGCACGTGCGCGTCATTCGCCGTGTCCTCGCGGATGGCAGCCCCAGCATCGAGGTCGAGGAACACGCGCTGGGAGAGGGTGACGCGCTGTTCGACGAAATCGAACACTTCGTCACGGCGGTGCGTACGCGGCAGTGTCCGCTGGTCGACGGTCGCACGGCACTGCGCGCGCTGGAGGTTGCCGAGACGATCCGCGGCAGCCTGGAGACCGGATGAGCGGCGAGCGCCGCACGATCTTGCTCGTCGCAGGGGAGGCATCCGGCGATCTGCACGGCGCCGCGTTGGTGAGCGCGCTGCGCCAGCGCGACCCGAACATCGAGGTCTGGGGCGTCGGCGGCGAGCGCTTGCGCCAAGCCGGCATGCACATCCTGGTCGATACCGCCGCGGTGGCGACGATGGGATTCGTCGAGACCTTCGGTACGCTCGGCCGCTTGCTGTCGACCTATCGCCGGCTGAGACGCTTTCTGATCGACGCGCGGCCGCGGCTGGTGGTGCTCATCGATTTTCCGGAGTTCAATCTCTTCTTCGCCAAGCGCGCCAAGGCGTTGGGGATTCCGGTGTTCTATTATATCGGTCCCCAGGTGTGGGCGTGGCGGCGGGGACGGGTGCGCAAGATCGTCCGGCGCGTCGATCGCCTCGGTCTGGTCTTCCCCTTCGAACCCGCACTCTACAATACCGACAAACAGGTCGCCGAGTTCGTCGGTCATCCGTTGCTCGACATGGTGCACCCCAGCCGCGGTCGCGAGGAGACGCGGACGCGCTATCGGCTCGATCCCACACGTCCGCTGCTGGCGCTCCTGCCCGGCAGCCGGGAGAAGGAGCTGCGCCTCTTGTTGCCCCCGGCCATGGCGGCGGCTGCGCAACTGGAGCGCGGCGGCTGGCAGGTGGTGCTGGCATTGGCGCACACGCTCGGTCGCGACGATGTCTCCGCGGCCCTGGGGGGCAGGGCGCCGGCAGTGCCCGTGATCGAGGACGATACCTACAATGTCGTCCACGCGGCCGACACGGTGTTGGTCGCTTCTGGGACGGCGACACTGGAGACCGCGCTGCTGGAACGGCCGATGGTCATCATGTACCGGATGGCGCCGTTGACTTACGCGCTTGCCCGCCTGCTGGTCCGCGTCGATCATATTGGGATGCCCAACATCATTCTCGGTCGCCGCGTGTTCCATGAGCTCGTCCAACACGAGGTGAGCGGCGCGAACCTCGTGGCGGCGGTGCAGGATGCCTATGCCCGGCGCGCCGAACTGCGCGACGCATTGCGTGAATTGCGGGGCCGGCTGGGCGAACCGGGCGCCCCCGCCCGCGCCGCCGCACTGGCACTCGCGGTGATGGCATGACGCCCCGGCAGCGCTACCGCCGCCGGCTGGCGTACGGCCGCGCGTGTTGGCGGCCGCACGTCGCCCTGGGGGGCGGCGTCTGAAGCGGATGGCGGGCGACGAGCAGGCACGGCCGCCGGCCGACCGCCGGCGCGCGGCACCGGACCGGGTGGCGCGGCGGCGGCGCTTCCGGCGCGACGTCCAGTTGTTTCTGCTCATGTCGGTGGCACCGCGGCTGCTCAGTGGCGCGCTGTGGTTTCTGAGTAAGACGGTGCGCGTCCGCTTCCGCAACGGCGACGACATTTTTCGGCGTTGGCGGAGCGGCGAGCAAATGATCCTCGCGTTCTGGCACGACCGCGTACTGCTGTTGCCGCCGGCCTACCGGGGACGGAAACTTTGTATCATGAACAGCCAGCATCGCGATGGCGAGATCGCCACCCGCGCGCTGGCGCGCTGGGGGATCCGCTCGGTCCGCGGCTCGGCGACGCGCGGCGGGGCGGCGGGATTCCTGCAACTCGTGGCGGCGTACCGTGACGGATACGATCTCGCTATCGTGCCCGACGGGCCGCGTGGCCCGCGCCACGTGGCGAAGCCGGGGATCGTGCATCTAGCCCGCGCGACCGGCGCGCCGATCGTCCCGGTCACCTATGCGGCGCGTCGCAAACGCCGCCTCCATAGCTGGGATCGTCTGATCGTTCCGTGGCCGTTCACGCGCGTCGTCTACGTTGCGGGGGAGCCGATCGCCGTTCCGCGCGACGCCGACGATGCGGCAGTGGAAGCGCTCCGCCGCGAATTGCAGGAGTGCCTCGATCGCATCACCGGCGCGGCCGATGCCGAGGTAGCGGGGCGAGCATGAGGCGCGGCCGCGGCGGCACGGTCGCCTACCTCGCCTATGACGCCGCCGGCTTCCCGCTGCGGTTGGCGGCGCGTCTCGTGGCGCCTCTCTTGCCCACCCGGGCCACCCTGGCGGAGCGTTTCGGGCGCATCCCGCCGGCCGCACAGCGCCTGCCGCAACCCGTATGGGTGCATGCGGCGTCCGTTGGTGAAGTGCTGGCGGCCGCGGTGCTCGTGGACCAGATCCGGCAGCATTGGCCGGCACGGCCGGTGGTGATGTCCACGACCTCCGTCAGTGGGCGCGAGACCGCACGGCAACGGGTCGCGGCAAGCGCGGCGATGCTGCTGCCGCTGGATGTCAGCACCGTGGTCGAGGGCGTGATGCGGGCCATCGCGCCCTGCGCCCTCGTCTTGGTGGAGACGGAAATCTGGCCGGCCTTGATTCGCGCGGCGGCACGGCAGGGCGTTCCCTGCGTGCTGGTCAGCGGGCGGGTGTCGGCGCGGGCGGCGGCCCGCTATGCGTGGGTACGTTGGCTGACACGCGCCGCTCTGGCCCAGGTGCGGGCCTTCGCGATGCAGTCAGAGACGGATGCCCGGCGCATCGTTGCCCTCGGCGCGCCCGCCGACCGTGTCGAGGTCATCGGCAGCCTCAAGTTCGCGCGCGTGCCGGCGACCCAGGTGGGCATCGGACAGGCCGGCGCGGCGCCGGCGCTGGTGGACGGCCGGGTGATGCTGGTTGCCGCCAGCACCCATGCCGGGGAGGAGCAAGTGGTTCTGGAGGCGTGCGCGCCGCTCTGGCGCGAGCATCCCGGTCTGTTGCTGCTGCTGGCGCCGCGGCGGCCGGAGCGCTTCGATGAGGTGAGCGCTCTCCTGGCGCATGCGGGGATGAGCGTCCAGCGGCGCAGCGCGCTGGACGGCCGGGTGGCGCGATCCACGCAAGTATTGCTCCTCGACACGCTCGGCGAGCTGCCGAATTTTCTGCCCGGTGCTCGGGCGGTATTTGTCGGCGGGACGCTGGTGCCGGTGGGTGGCCACAATGTGCTGGAGCCGGCGCTCCGCGGTCGCCCAGTGGCATTTGGGCCGCACACGGAGAATGTCGCGGCGGCGGCCGATGCATTGCTCGATGCCGGAGCCGCGGAGCGGGTGCGCGCTGCCGGCGATTTGCGCGCCGCGTGGCGTCGCCTGCTGCGGGCGCCGGCCGCCGCCGATGCGATGGGAGCCCGCGGCCGCGCCGTGATCGCGGCCCGCGCGGCGGTGGCGGAGCGTACGTTCGACGTGCTACGGCGGTGCGTCGAACTCCGCGGGTGAACGTTTTGCACCGATCGGTTATCGCGTAGAATGTCGTCACCGACAGGTGGAGCGCAGTGTCGCCTGGCGGAGAAATTTCGGACAGGTCTTTTGGGCGTGAGACGTTGGACAGTGGACCGCGGGCGCGGCCCGTGCTGAAATGTCGATTCTGGTGGACAGAGTGCGCGATGTGGTCTGGAACCGTCGCGGCGTGAGCGGCTGGGCGGCGTGGCTGGCGCTGCAGCCCGCCTGCGGCCTGTTCGCCACCGCGGTCGCGCTCCGCCGCTACGCGTACCGGGTCGGTGTGCTGCACGTGCACCATGCGCCCATCCCCGTGGTCAGCGTCGGCAACCTGTCGGTGGGGGGTACGGGCAAGACGCCGGTCACCCTCTGGCTGGCACGTCGACTGGCGGCGGCGGGTTTGCGCGTGGGCATTCTGCTGCGCGGCTATAGCGGCCGCGCGAGCGGCGTGACGGTGGTAGCGAAGGGTGCCGGCCCGGAAGCCGACGTCGAGACGGCCGGTGACGAAGCGGTCATGTTGGCGAAATGCTTCGACGGCGTGGTGGTGGCGGCGCGCTGCCGTGCCGACGGTGTCGCCGCCGCCGCGCAACTGGGTTGTGAGGTGGTGGTGTTGGACGACGGTTTTCAGCACTTGGCGCTGGCGCGAGATTTCGATCTGGTGCTGGTGAGCGGTGGCCGGCGGTCGCTGCTGCCGGCGGGGCCCATGCGTGAATCGCCGGCGGCGCTGCGGCGCGCGGATGCCGTGGGCGTCGTCGTCAAGGACGACGACGCAGGCATGGTGGTCCCGGACGGCGCACAGCCGTGCTTCGTCGTGCGCTTCGCGCCGACGGCGTTAATCGAATCGGAGGGCGGGAGCTGGCGCGAGCGCCCGCTCGGGCTGTTGTCCGGGCGCCGAATCGCCGCCGTCGCCGGCGTTGCCAATCCCGTGCCCTTCTATACCGCCGTCCGCCAGTGGGAGACACAGATCGAAGAGATCTTCGAATTCCCCGATCACCATGCCTATACGCGTGCCGATTGGCAGCAGATCATGCGCGGCACCCGCGAGATCGAGATGGTGGTTACCACCGAGAAGGATCTCGTCAAGCTGGAGCACTTCCCCTTTCCGCGCGGCAAGCTGGTGGCCCTGCGGATTGCGCCGCAAGTGGAAGGCGCGGAGACGTTGGTCGCGATGATCCTGGAACGGGTGCGGCTGCCCCGGGCCGCCGCGTGATTCGAGGAGGACGGATGGCATTGAGTCAGGAGTTACTGGAAATTCTCGCATGCCCGAAGTGCAAAGGGGATGTACGGCTGACCGAGACGGCGGACGGCCTCGTGTGTGACGCCTGCCGGCTCCGCTACCCGATCGAGGACGACATCCCGGTGATGCTGATCGATGAGGCAATACCGGTCTAACCGCGTGCGTGGGGCGGATTCCCGCAGGCCCTGCGACACGCGCAGGCGGCGTGGAATTTCCTCCGCCATGGGCTCCGTCCCGCTCCTGCCGCGATCGTCGAAGCGGGAGCGCCGGCTCGCCGGGCCGCTTGCGTACGTCCCGTTCCGGCTTTCGTCGGTATGCGCTATCTGATTGCGCAAACCAGCTTCCTCGGGGACGTCGTGCTGAGCACGCCGGTCTTCGCGGCCCTGCGCCGCCACGATCCGGGGGCGCATATTACCGTGATGGTGCGCCCGGAGGTTGCGGGGATACTCGATGGGCATCCCCACGTGGACGCCGTGCTCACGGACGATAAGCGGGGAAGGGACGGGGGCCTCGGAAGTTGGCGGGCGGTGCGCAAACTGCGCGCCGGCCGCTTCGATGTGGCGCTGGCATTGCACAAGTCGTTGCGCACGGCCTGGGTGCTGGCGGCGGCCGGCATCGGCCGGCGCATAGGCTTTCGGCAAAGCGCCGGCTGGCTCCTGTACCACCGCCGTGTCGATCGCAACCCCGATTTGCATGACGTGGAGCGCAACCTGTCGATTCTTGCCGGCCTCGGCGCGGGTCGGGATGAACGGTCCGCGCGACCGTACCTTGCCTGCCCACCTGACGCCGTGCGCCGGCTCCACGCGGCGTTGCGGCAGCGGGGAGTCGATCCGGCCACGCCCCTGATCGGTCTTGCACCCGGCTCCGCGTGGGCAACGAAACGGTGGACGGTTGAGGGCTATGCCGCTCTCCTCGGTGTGCTGCGGCGCGATCTCGGCGCGACCGCGGTGCTGTTGGGCGCGCCGGGCGATGCCGATTGCGCCGAGGAGGTACAGCGGGCCGCGGGCGGGGCGGGGGTCAATCTCGTCGGGTGTACCGACCTGGGGATGTTGGTGGCGGCGATCGACCAGTGCGTCGTACTGGTGGCCAATGACAGCGCCCCGGTGCACATCGCGGTCGCGCGCGACACCCCGGTGGTGGCCATCTTCGGCCCGACGGTTCCCCGGCAGGGGTTCGCCCCCTACACCGACCGCGCCCGCGTCGTCGAACGGGATCTGCCGTGCCGCCCGTGCAGCCGGCACGGCGGCGCGCGCTGTCCGCTGGGGACGCATGCGTGCATGCGCGACATCGCCGTCGGCGACGTACAGCGCGCGGTGCGCGATCTGCTGTTGCAATGTGCCGGACGGGCGGCGCCGAGTCAGGTGCGGGCCGGGCAGTGATGGGTGGATGCGTGTGCTGATCCCGGGCGGCTTCGAACAGGTGCGTGCGGCCGGGATCGTGATGCTGGTGCGATCCGACGCACGCGAGTGGCTCGTACCGCTGCTACTGGCGGCGACGCGGGACCCGGAGGCGCTCGACGCGCGCCCGATCGCCGGCGGGCGTGGCGGGGCCGTTCATATTCGGGTGAAGGCGGAGGAGTTGGTCTTGCGCGCATGCCGGCGCGGCGGATTGCCGGCCTGGGTGCTGCGCGATACGTACTTCGGATGCCGTCCGCGTCCTTTTCGAGAGGTCGGCGCCCTCGCCTCGCTACGGCAGCGCGGGGTGCCGGTGGTCGAGGCCATGGGCGCCTGCGTGCGTTGGTTGGTGCCGGGATGTTACAAGGGATGGATCGCCACCCGCTACGTTGCCGGTGCGCGGAGTCTCTGGGACTGGGCAACGCGCACGGAAGGTCCGTGGGATCGTCGAGTCGTATGGCATACGGTGGGCCGCGCCATTCGGCGGTTGCACGACGCCGGCGCCAGACACCCGGACCTCAACCTGCATAACCTGCTGCTTGCTGCCGGCGCCGACGCGCCGACTGTTTGGTTGGTGGACTTCGATCGACCCTGGTTGTCCGGCGGCAGCGGGCCGGGGGCGGATCTGCCGCGGCTGGAACGTTCGGCGCGCAAGTTGGATGCGCGCGGCCAGTGGGTAACGCCGGCGGATCTGGCGGACCTGCGTGCCGGCTATGCCGGAGCGGCGCCGTGAGCGCGCGCCCCGCCCAACGTATCCTGATCGTCCTCCTCGGCGCGATCGGCGACGTGACGCTGGCGTTGCCGTTGCTCACGCGCCTGCGCCAGGGCTATCCCCGGGCGCGTATCGTCTGGGCCGTTGAGCCGGCGGCGGCACCGCTCCTGCAGCATCACCCGGCCCTCGATGCGGTTGTGCTCTTCGAGCGAGCGCGCGGCGTGTCGGCCTCCCCCGATTTCCTGCGACGCGTGCGCGCCGAGCGTCCCGACCTGACCCTCGATTTGCAGCGGCACCTGAAAAGCGGGATTGTCAGCCGGGTCTCCGGTGCGCCGGTACGGGTCGGGTTCCATCGCCGCAACGGTCGTGAGGGAAACTGGCTGTTCAACACCCATACGTTGCCGCCCATGCCGCGCTTCAGCCCGAAGCTGCGGCAGTTCCTCGGCTTTGCCGAGTGGCTCGGACTTGACGACGTTCCGATCTCGTTCGGCCTGCGGCTGACCGAGACGGAGGAGCGGCGCGTCGACGAGTTGCTCCGCGGCATGCCCCCCCCGTTCGTGGTCGGCGTCGTCGGCGCCAGTTGGGAGAGCAAGCGGTGGTTTGTCGAGCGGACGGCGGCTGTTGCCGACGCGCTGGCGGCACGTGGTGTCGGTGCGGTGCTCGTCGGTGGCCAGGCGGACACCGCATTCGCGGATGGCGTCGTCGCGCGAGCGCACACGGCCGTGCGTGATCTTACCGGCAAGGTCACCCTGCGCGAATTGATTGGGATCTTCCGCCGGGCGCGGGCGGCGTTCGGGCCGGACACCGGCCCCATGCACATCGCCGCGGCGGCGGGCACACGCGTCGTTTCGCTGTGGGGCGCGACCAGCGCGGCGCGATCGGCCCCATGGTGTAACGAGAATGGGGTGATTGCCGGCAGCGCCCCGTGCAGTCCCTGCTATGTCCGTCGCTGTCCCATCGGTCGGCTGTGCATGGAGTCGATCGCCGTCGAGGCGGTGGTGGCGAAGCTCGTCGAAGCGCTGGGCTGAACCGCATGCGTTTCGCGGACGCGCCGGATGTGCCGTCTGTCGAACGGACGCCTGGAAGGGCGGGTGGCAATCGTGCCAAACGCCGCGAGCGTGCCGCCGTCGTGCTCAGCGGACCCCGGGAAAAAAGGACTAATTACGATTGACAGTTATCTATCAGGTGTCATATATGGCCGGCCATGTCATTGCGTGCAGGCGACCGACCGACAAGGTAGCTCTTGGGTAAGGGGGTGCGGCCGCCCGCATCGCGGCAAAGGAGGGGGCTATGCGGTTCATGGCAAGGGCAATGGGGCTCGGTGGCGCATTGGCGGCGCTGATCGTGCTGAGCGGCCCGGCAACCGGCTGGGCGCAAGCGGCCAAAGCGCCAAGACCGGCGGGCCCCAAGCTGGAGACGGAGGTCGAGGAGATCACCGTCACGGCGCAGAAGCGTGAGGAGAGCCTGCAGGAGGTGCCGATCTCGGTGACCGCGATCACCGCCGAAACCCTGGTCGAAAAGCGGGCGTCGAGCGTTCAAGATCTTACCCAGAGCGTGCCGGGCGTGCAGGTGATACCCTCCTCGATGGGCGCTGGGCACATCGGTATGGCGTCGCGCGGCGTCCAGCAGATGAACTCGAATCTGGCGCAGAACTCGAAGATGGGGCTCTACGTCGATGGCGTCTATATCGCCAAGCTGTTGGGCAACAACCTGGATTTGGAGGACCTGGAGCGCGTCGAGGTGCTGCGCGGGCCGCAAGGCACGTTGTTCGGCCGCAACACCGTCGTTGGGGCCATGCAGTTGGTCACCCGCAAACCGACCGAGGAGCGGTCCATTACCGCGGCCACCGAGGTGGGTAACTACAACGCCTTCAAGGGCCGCGTCACCCTCAACGTGCCGCTGATCGGGAAGAACGGCTTCTGGCAGTCTGACGTGCTGGGCACCATCAGCCTGCGCGAAAACGTGGTCTACAAGCACCACGATCCCTACTACGACAACCGCTCACCCACCGACGTTCCGGCAAGCGGCAGTGCCGGCTTCAACAACCTGAACCGCGTCTTCAACTGGACGGCGGTGCGCTGGCAGCCGACCAAGGACATCACGGTGGACTACGTGTTCGAATACCACCGCTATCGCGATGCGCCCCCGGCGTTTCAACTCTATCGCATCATCCCACTCTCGCTCTCCGATGCCAACTTCCGGATCCCGAATACATCGATCATCATTCCGAGCCCGTTCCTTCCCAAGGGTGGCTTACAGCCGTACGTCCGTAAGAACCGGGTGGATTCGATCGGCAACAATGCCACCCCGAACACCCCAGACCTGAGCGGCCCAACACACCGGCTGCTTGACGATGGCAATAACCGGCTGAATATCCTGAGCCTGCAGTGGGATCTCGGCGAGCGTGGGCCGTTCGGCGATCTGTCGGTGAAGTCGATCAACCACTATCGCAACCAAAACACCCCGAACAACGCGGACCTGGACGGTGCCCCGCTCCAGGTCTTCAATGGCATCAACAACGCCAATCTCGAGACGTGGAGTACCGAAGAACAGTTGATCGGCAATCTGCCGCGGATCCACTACGTCCTGGGCTTCAATTACTATGGCGAGCGCACGGCATCAGATGCCGATGCGGTGATCTTCGGGGGTAAGGTGACGAATACCCACCAGTTCCGGACCACCTGGGCCGATTCGTACGCGGTCTTCGGCCAGTCCACCTGGACGCCACCGATTCTCTGGGACAAGCTGAGCCTGACCGGCGGCATTCGGTACAACCAAGACCACGTCCACGCGTTCAAGATCTACGACTGCCTCGGCGGCTCCGGGTGTCCCCCGGGGGCGAGTTTCAGGAAGTCGGTGGGCAAGGATTTTGGCGGGTCCGATGCGATCACGTACACCGGCGACGCTTCGTATCAGTGGACGGACAACGTGATGACGTATTTTCGCGCCAGCAAAGGGTGGCAGTCTGGCGTTCCGAACGCGGACGCGACCGACCCTCGTCTCATGAACGTCGTCGACCCGGAAAAGCTGTACTCGTACGAGGTGGGTACCAAGTCGCAGTGGTGGAACAACCGCGTGCGCTTCAACGCCGATATGTACTACAGCAAGTTCAAGGATCAGGTCGTGAACACGTTTCAAGCCGGTCCGAGTGGCGCACAAGTCTTGCTGCAAAACGCCGGCGAATCGACGTTCTGGGGGGCCGAGGTGGAAGCGACCGCGATACCGCTGCGCGGCCTCGCGGTCGATGCCACCTACAGCTACAGCAACGCCAAGTACGACGAGTTCCTGGAACAGGCGTTCGACACGGCGGGCAAGCCGGTGTTCGATAGCGGCGGCAATCCCGTGACGGTCAATGTGGCGGACTTTCGCGATATCACACTGAATCCCGAGCACAAGTTTGGGATCGGTGCGACCTATACGGCGCCACCGTTCAGCTTCGGCACATTTTCGGCGCGCGTCGATATGTTCTGGCAGGACAAGCAGACGATTTTCACGGTGCCCATACCGGGCGCCAACGCCAACCGCAACGTTCCCGGCTGGGACTATGCCGTGGTGAACGGCCGGCTCCAACTCGCGGAGATTCCGCTGCAGAAGGGCAGTCTGGATATCTCGGTGTTTGGCCGGAACCTCCTCGATCAGAAGTATCGTACCTGGGCTATCGACTTCGGAGATGTGCTGGGCTTCACGGCCGCCTCCTATGGCGACCCCCGCACCTTCGGGATCGGCTTGGCGTATAATTTCAGCGAGGGAGCGCCTATCCCCGCGCCGCCGCCGGTCGCCCAGGCCGCGCCGCCGCCCGCGACGCCGGCGAAGAAGAAGATCGCTGCGCAGCGGCCTTCGACTTCGACAAGGCGACGTTGAAAGCGGAGGCGAAGCCGATCCTGGACGAAGCGGTGCAGGTGCTCAAGCAGGAAGGCAGCGTCGATATCGTAGTCGAGGGGCACACCGATAGCGTCGGCACCGAGCGGTATAATCTCGGCCTGTCGCGGCGGCGGGCGGAGACGGTGCGCGCCTACCTGGTCGACCACGGCATCGCTCGCTCGCGCATCACGTCAGAGGGCATGGGCGAGGCGAAACCGGTGGCCTCCAACGACACCGCTGACGGCCGCGCGCAGAACCGCCGCGTCGAGCTGCACGTCAAGTAGCCGGCGATATCGCACGTCTGGCCGGAGCACGGCCACCCGTATGCACTTCAGCGCAGGGTCCGCCAGTTCGTGCAATGGGCGGACCCTGTTCGTTTTGGTCGTTGTTCCGTAAACGATCCGGCGCTGCGCCAGCCGTAACGCTCGTGTGCCTGCCGGTGGCACGAGCGAGCGGCGGCCGGCCACCCCCTACTCGAGATCGCGAGCCGTCCCACGGCCGGCGACTATTCGGTTGACAGATATCTATCAAGTGTCATATATCGCCGCCCATCGTTTGCGCCTGGTGGGCTGGTCGCGTGGGGCGCCCGGCAAGCCGGGGCAAGTTGAGGCCGGCCGATGCGACGCCCCGCATCGCCGCGCGGGAGGGGGCTATGGGGAGCGCCGGAAAGACTTTTCGACTCGGATGCGGGCTGACGGCTCTGATCGGCCTGAGTGTCCCGTCGGCGGGCTGGGGACAGGTCGCCACGGGTAAAGCGGGAGCGGTCGCCGGGCCGGTGGAGATCGAGGAGATCACCGTCACCGCGCAAAAGCGCGAGGAGAACATCCAGGAGGTGCCGCTCTCGGTGACGGCGCTTACGGCGGAGGCGCTGGATGCGAAGGGGGCGGGAACGGTCGTCGATCTTACCGAGAGCGTGCCCAGCGTGCAGGTGATCATGGCCTCACAGGGCGCCTCGAGCATGTCGTTCTCGGCGCGCGGAATCCAGCAGTCGAACAACAACATGGCGCAGAACCCCAAGATGGGGCTCTACGTCGATGGCGTCTACATCGCCAAGCAGCTCGGCAACAACCTGGACCTGGAGGATCTGGAACGCGTCGAGGTGCTGCGCGGGCCACAAGGTACCCTGTTCGGCCGCAACACCATCCTCGGCGCCATGCAGTTGGTGACCCGCAAACCGACCGAGGAGCGCTCCATTACCGCCAACACGGAGGTCGGCAACTATAACACGTTTAAAGGGCGCGTGACTTTCAACGTGCCGCTGATCGGCAACAACGGTTTTTGGCAATCGGATGCCCTGGGCACGATCAGCTTGCGCCAGAGCGTCGCGTACAAGCACAATGACGGGTACGTGGATAACAAATCCCCCACCGACGTCCCGGCGAGTGGGGCGGCCGCCTTGAGTAATTTGAACCGCGTCTTCAGCTGGACGGGACTGCGGTGGCGGCCGACCAAAGAGGTGACCCTGGACTACGCCTTCGAGTACCACCGCTTTCGGGAAGCCCCCACCGCCTTCCAGCTCATGCGCATCATTCCGAACTCGCTGGCGGATGCGACCTACAAAGTGCCCCCACAGTACGGCAACATCATCATTCCGAACCCGTACCTTCCGGCGGGTGGCATGCGCCCGTACGTCCGGCCCAACCGCGCGGACGCAATCGGCAACCTGGCCACCCCGAACACCCCAGACCTGAACGGCCCCAAGCATCGGCTCAACGAGGATGGCAATAACCGGATGCACCTGCTGACGTTCGCCTGGGATCTCGGCGAGCACGGGCCATTCGGCGGATTGACGGTGAAGTCGATCAACCACTATCGCAACCTGACCGCCACGAACGCCGCGGACATGGATGGCACCCCGCTGGTCGGTTTCAATGGTACCACTCACGTCAACTTGGAGACGTGGAGTACCGAGGAACAATTGATCGGGACGCTGCCGCGCTTCCGGTACGTCCTGGGCGCCATCTACTACGGCGAACACTCGACACAGGACGCCGACGCGGTGGTCTTTGGAGGCCGAATCGCCAACAACCACCAGTTCAACAAGAATCGAGGGGATTCGTACGCCGCCTTCGGACAGACCACCTGGACGCCGCCGGTGCTGTCGGATCGGCTGAGTTTGACCGGTGGGATCCGGTATACCCAGGACCACATCCACTCGGAGAAGAACTTCATCTGCTTCGGAGGAAGCGGCTGCGCACCGGCCTTCGAGAAGGCGCTGGGAGCGGATTTTGGCGGTGCCGGCGCGATCACGTTCACCGGTGACGCGTCGTTTCAGGTCACCGACGAGGTAATGGCCTATTTCCGGGCGAGCCAGGGCTGGCAGAGTGGGTTTGCCAACCAGGATGCGACCGACCCGCGGCTGTTTAATGTGGTCGAGCCGGAAAAGATGTTGACCTACGAAGTGGGTGTGAAGTCGCAGTGGCTGGACAACCGCGTGCGTTTCAACGGCGACATGTACTACAGCGATTTCACCGACCAGGTGGTCAATACGTTTCAAGCCGGGCCTGCGGGCGCGCAGGCCATCCTCCAAAATGCAGGACAGTCGCAACTCTGGGGGGCCGAACTGGAAGCGCTGGCGATTCCGTATCGCGGCGTGATCGTCGATGCCAGCTACACGTACTCCGATGCCATGTTCATCGAGTTCTTGGAACAGGCGTTCGATTCGCAGGGGAAGCCGGTTGTCGATGGCAACGGTAATCTCGTGAAGACGAATGTGGCGGGTATTCGGCCGCTGACGTTGAATCCCAAGCACAAATTCAATGTTGGGATCGGCTATACGGCGCCGCCGACCAGCATGGGGGTCTTCTCGGCTCGTGTCGACACGTTCTGGCAAAACGATCAGATCATCTTTACCCAGCCGTTGCCCGGGAATACCGGCGTGCGCAACGTTGACGGTTGGGCCTATGCGGTGGTGAACGGGCGTTTGCAGTTCGCGGAGATCCCGTTGCAGAAGGGGAGCCTGGATCTCTACGCCTTCGGCAAGAACCTGTTCGACCGCAAGTATCGCACCTGGGGTATCGACTTCGGCGATGCGTTGGGCTTCACCACCGCCGCCTACGGTCACCCTCGCACCTTTGGGGTCGGCGTGACCTATAACTTCACGGAGGGTGCGGTTCCGCCGCCGCCGCCTCCTCCGGTAGCGCAAGCGGCGCCGCCGCCCGCGACGCCGGCGAAGAAGAAGATCGTGCTGCGCAGCGTGCACTTCGACTTCGACAAGGCGACGTTGAAGGCGGAGGCGAAGCCGATCCTGGACGAAGCGGTGCGGGTGCTCAAGCAAGAGGGCAGCGTCGACATCGTGGTCGAGGGGCACACGGACAGCGTCGGCACCGAGCAGTACAATCTCGGCCTGTCGCGGCGGCGGGCGGAGACGGTGCGGACCTATCTGGTCGACCACGGGATCGCCCGCTCGCGCATCACGGCGGAGGGCCTGGGCGAGGCGAAGCCGGTGGCCTCGAACGACAGCGCCGACGGCCGCGCGCAGAACCGCCGTGTCGAGCTACACGTCCAGTAGACATCCCGATTGCGGCGCACACCGCCGGCCGTGTTACGGCCGGCGGTGCCCCTGCGTGAGCGATCCAGCGGCGCACGGTCGCGTCGCACCCCCTCCGGTTGCGGCCAACGGCAAAGCGGTTGGCTTTCGCGAACGGATGTGATACGCGGCCTCGCGGTCGATGTCTGGCAGGGGCGGTGGGTAATCGACGCCCACGCGGCCAGCTCACGGCCGCGTGGCACGAGACGCAGTGGCGCTTATCGAGGAGGGGAAACGATGAGGCTCGTCAAAGGCTGGTATGGGTACGCGATGGGGCTGGCGGTCAGCATGGGAGTGATGGTGCCGTCGGCCGGTTGGGCGCAGGCGGGGAGAGGAGCGAAGGCGGCCCCGAAGGTGGAGACGGAGATCGAAGAGATCACCGTGACCGCGCAAAAGCGCGAGGAGAATATCCAAGAGGTGCCGATCTCGGTGACCGCGCTGACCGGCGAGAGCTTGGCCGAAAAGGGGGCAACCACTGTCTACGATCTCACGCAAAGCGTGCCCAGCTTGCTGGTGGTCGCCTCGACCAACGGTGCCTCGAATTTCGGTATGTCGCTGCGCGGCCCCACACAAGCCAACGCCACCCTGGCGCAGAACTCGAAGATGGGCCTCTACGTCGATGGGGTCTATATCGCCAAGCTGCTCGGCAACAACCTGGACCTGGAAGACCTGGAACGCGTCGAAGTGCTGCGCGGGCCGCAGGGGACGTTGTTCGGGCGCAATACCATCAGCGGCGCGGTGCAGTTGGTGACCGCCAAGCCGACAGACGATCGTCTCATTGTTGCGTCGACCGAAGTCGGAAACTTCAACGCCTTCAAGGGCCGGCTGACCTTCAATGCGCCGTTGATCGGCAAGAACGGCTACTGGCAGTCGGATGTGCTGGGCACCATCAACCTCCGCGAGAACGTGGTGTACAAACACCATGACGGCTATTACGACAACCGCTCGCCTACCAGTGTGCCGACCAGTGGCGGCGCGGGCTTGAGCAGCTTGAACCGGATCTTCAACTGGACGGCGGTGCGCTGGCAGCCGGCGGAGGCCGTGACGTTCGACTATGCCTTCGAGTACCATCGCTATCGCGAGGCGCCGACCGCTTTTCAGCTCATCAAAGTCATTCCGCTGTCCCTTGCGGACGCGCGCTACCGGATTCCCAACACGAGTATCGAGATCAACAATCCGTTCCTTCCGGGCGGGTTGCTGCCCTATATCGAGACGAACAAAGTCGATGCGATCGGTAACAACGCCATCCTGGGTAAAGACCTGAAGAAGCCGGCGCGGCGCTTCTCCGACGACGGCAATAATAAGATGCACCTGCTGACCGGCACATGGGATGTCGGCGCGGTGGGCCCGGTGGGTAACCTGACGTTGAAGTCGATCAATCACTTTCGCCAGCAGTTCACCGTCGGCGACCTGGACTTGGACGGTAGCCCCAATCACGTGGGCGAAGGACGGCGGCATGGGAACGTGGAGACGTGGAGCACCGAGGAACAGGTGATCGGGACGTTGCCGCGGTGGCACTACGTGATCGGCCTCTACTACTACGGGGAGCACACCACGCAGCAGGATGAAACGGTGTTCTTCGCCGGGAACGTCCTCAACTCGAACGGCTTCAACAGCAACTGGGCCGACTCGTACGCCGGCTTCGGCCAGGCGACCTGGACGCCGCCAATTCTGTCGGACAAGCTGAGCTTGACGGGCGGGATCCGGTACAACCAGGACCATATCCACACCTCGCGCTGGTTCACCTGCAACGGCCCGGCCGCGTCGTGCCGGGCGTCACCGAGCTTCTTCCACCGGGCCGGTGCGGACTTCGGGGGCAGCGACGCCATCACCTACACCGGCGACGCGTCGTATCAGGTCACCGACGAGGTGATGGCCTATTTCCGCGCCAGCAGAGGCTGGCAGAGCGGGTATATCAACGCGGACGCGACCGACGTGCGTTTGATGAACGTGGTGGACCCGGAGAAGCTGCTGACCTACGAGCTGGGGGTGAAGTCGCAGATGCTCGACAATCGCCTGCGGCTGAACGCCAATTTGTATTTCAGCGATAACACCGACCAGGTGGTGAACACGTTCCGTTCCAGCCCCACCGGGGGGACGCAAGCGGTCATCGAGAATGCGGGCAAGTCGCAGTACTGGGGGTTCGAGTTCGAAGGCACCGCGATTCCGGTGCGCGGCGTGGTGCTCAATGCCACGTACAGCTACATCAATGCGATGTTCACGGAATTCCTGGTGCAGGATTACAACGCCCAGGGGATTCCCATCTTCGATGCCAACGGCCAGCCGGTCACAACGGACGTGGCGGGGACGCGTCCAGTGACCCTGAATCCGGCGCACAAGGTCGGGGGCGGGATCACTTATACGGCGCCGCCGACGAGCGCCGGGGTGTTTTCGGCGCATCTCGATGTGTACTGGCAGAACGACCAGGTGCTGTTCACCCAGCCGCTGGCGCTCAACTCGGGCTTCCGGAACATCGATGGCCAGGCGTATGCGGTGGTGAACGGGCGCTTGCAGTTCGCGGAGATCCCGTTGCAGAAGGGGAGCCTGGATCTCTACGCCTTCGGCAAGAACCTGTTCGACAAGAATTATCGCACCTTCGGGATCGACTTCGGCGACTCGTTGGGGTGGCAGGGGGCCACGTTCGGGGAGCCGCGCACGTTCGGCATGGGCTTGACGTACAACTACAACGCGGGGCCGGTGAGCCCACCGGCGGCGCCGGTGGCCCAGGCGGCGCCGGCGCCGCCGCCGGCGACGCCGGCGAAGAAGAAGATCGTGCTGCGCAGCGTGCACTTCGACTTCGACAAGGCGACGTTGAAGGCGGAGGCGAAGCCGATCCTGGACGAAGCGGTGCGGGTGCTCAAGCAAGAGGGCAGCGTCGACATCGTGGTCGAGGGGCACACGGACAGCGTCGGCACCGAGCAGTACAATCTCGGCCTGTCGCGGCGGCGGGCGGAGACGGTGCGGACCTATCTGGTCGACCACGGGATCGCCCGCTCGCGCATCACGGCGGAGGGCCTGGGCGAGGCGAAGCCGGTGGCCTCGAACGACAGCGCCGACGGCCGCGCGCAGAACCGCCGTGTCGAGCTACACGTCCAGTAGACATCCCGATTGCGGCGCACACCGCCGGCCGTGTTACGGCCGGCGGTGCCCCTGCGTGAGCGATCCAGCGGCGCACGGTCGCGTCGCACCCCCTCCGGTTGCGGCCAACGGCAAAGCGGTTGGCTTTCGCGAACGGATGTGATACGCGGCCTCGCGGTCGATGTCTGGCAGGGGCGGTGGGTAATCGACGCCCACGCGGCCAGCTCACGGCCGCGTGGCACGAGACGCAGTGGCGCTTATCGAGGAGGGGAAACGATGAGGCTCGTCAAAGGCTGGTATGGGTACGCGATGGGGCTGGCGGTCAGCATGGGAGTGATGGTGCCGTCGGCCGGTTGGGCGCAGGCGGGGAGAGGAGCGAAGGCGGCCCCGAAGGTGGAGACGGAGATCGAAGAGATCACCGTGACCGCGCAAAAGCGCGAGGAGAATATCCAAGAGGTGCCGATCTCGGTGACGGCGCTGACCGGCGAGGCCTTGTCCGAGAAAGGGGCGACCAGCGTCTACGATCTCACGCAAAGCGTGCCCAGCTTGCTGGTGGTCGCCTCGAGCAACGGTGCCTCGAATTTCGGTATGTCGCTGCGCGGCCCCACGCAAAACAACCCCACCCTGGCGCAGAACTCGAAGATGGGCCTCTACGTCGATGGGGTCTATATCGCCAAGCTGCTCGGCAACAACCTGGACCTGGAAGACCTGGAACGCGTCGAAGTGCTGCGCGGGCCGCAGGGGACGTTGTTCGGGCGCAATACCCTCAGCGGCGCGGTACAGTTGGTGACCGCCAAGCCGACCGAGGACCGGTCGATCACCGCCTCGACCGAAGTCGGAAACTTCAACGCCTTCAAGGGCCGGCTGACCTTCAATGCGCCGTTGATCGGCAAGAACGGCTACTGGCAGTCGGATGTGCTGGGCACCATCAACCTCCGCGAGAACGTGGTGTACAAACACCATGACGGCTATTACGACAACCGCTCGCCCACCAGTGTGCCGACCAGTGGCGGCGCGGGTTTGAGCAGCTTGAACCGGATCTTCAACTGGACGGCGGTGCGCTGGCAGCCGGCGGAGGCCGTGACGTTCGACTATGCCTTCGAGTACCATCGCTATCGCGAGGCGCCGACGGCTTTTCAGCTCATCAAAGTCATCCCGCTGTCTCTTGCGGACGCGCGCTACCGGATTCCCAACACGAGTATCGAGATCAACAATCCGTTCCTTCCGGGCGGGTTGCTGCCCTATATCGAGACGAACAAAGTCGATGCGATCGGTAACAACGCCATCCTGGGCAAAGACCTGAAGAACCCGGCGCGGCGCTTTTCCGACGACGGCAATAATAAGATGCACCTACTGACCGGCACGTGGGATGTCGGCGCGCTAGGCCCGGTGGGCAACCTGACGTTGAAGTCGATCAATCACTTTCGCCAGCAGTTCACCGTCGGCGACCTGGATAACGACGGTAGCCCCAATCATATCGCCGACTTCCGGCGGCACGGGAACGTGGAGACGTGGAGCACCGAGGAACAGGTGATCGGGACGCTGCCGCGGTGGCACTACGTGATCGGCCTCTACTACTACGGGGAGCACACCACGCAGCAGGATGAAACGGTGCTCTTCGCCGGGAACGTCCTCAACTCGAACGGCTTCAACAGCAACTGGGCCGACTCGTACGCCGGCTTCGGCCAGGCCACCTGGACGCCGCCAATTCTGTCGGACAAGCTGAGCTTGACGGGCGGGATCCGGTACAACCAGGACCATATCCACACCTCGCGTTGGTTCACCTGCAACGGCCCGGCCGCGTCGTGCCGGGCGTCACCGAGCTTCTTCCACCGGGCCGGTGCGGACTTCGGGGGCAGCGACGCCATCACCTACACCGGCGACGCGTCGTATCAGGTCACCGACGAGGTGATGGCCTATTTCCGCGCCAGCAGAGGCTGGCAGAGCGGGTATATCAACGCGGACGCGACCGACGTGCGTTTGATGAACGTGGTGGACCCGGAGAAGCTGCTGACCTACGAGCTGGGGGTGAAGTCGCAGATGCTCGACAATCGCCTGCGGCTGAACGCCAATTTGTATTTCAGCGATAACACCGACCAGGTGGTGAACACGTTCCGTTCCAGCCCCACCGGGGGGACGCAAGCGGTCATCGAGAATGCGGGCAAGTCGCAGTACTGGGGGTTCGAGTTCGAAGGCACCGCGATTCCGGTGCGCGGCGTGGTGCTCAATGCCACGTACAGCTACATCAATGCGATGTTCACGGAATTCCTGGTGCAGGATTACAACGCCCAGGGGATTCCCATCTTCGATGCCAACGGCCAGCCGGTCACAACGGACGTGGCGGGGACGCGTCCAGTGACCCTGAATCCGGCGCACAAGGTCGGGGGCGGGATCACTTATACGGCGCCGCCGACGAGCGCCGGGGTGTTTTCGGCGCATCTCGATGTGTACTGGCAGAACGACCAGGTGCTGTTCACCCAGCCGCTGGCGCTCAACTCGGGCTTCCGGAACATCGATGGCCAGGCGTATGCGGTGGTGAACGGGCGCTTGCAGTTCGCGGAGATCCCGTTGCAGAAGGGGAGCCTGGATCTCTACGCCTTCGGCAAGAACCTGTTCGACAAGAATTATCGCACCTTCGGGATCGACTTCGGCGACTCGTTGGGGTGGCAGGGGGCCACGTTCGGGGAGCCGCGCACGTTCGGCATGGGCTTGACGTACAACTACAACGCGGGGCCGGTGAGCCCACCGGCGGCGCCGGTGGCCCAGGCGGCGCCGGCGCCGCCGCCGGCGACGCCGGCGAAGAAGAAGATCGTGCTGCGCAGCGTGCACTTCGACTTCGACAAGGCGACGTTGAAGGCGGAGGCGAAGCCGATCCTGGACGAAGCGGTGCGGGTGCTCAAGCAAGAGGGCAGCGTCGACATCGTGGTCGAGGGGCACACGGACAGCGTCGGCACCGAGCAGTACAATCTCGGCCTGTCGCGGCGGCGGGCGGAGACGGTGCGGACCTATCTGGTCGACCACGGGATCGCCCGCTCGCGCATCACGGCGGAGGGCCTGGGCGAGGCGAAGCCGGTGGCCTCGAACGACAGCGCCGACGGCCGCGCGCAGAACCGCCGCGTCGAACTGCACGTCAAGTAGTCTGAAGGTACTCGACGCGCCGGGCCGCGAACTCCGGCAGATTGCGCTCAGGTGACGAGGCCCGCCAGACAAGATAGCTGGCGGGCCTCGTCCAGTTCGGCGTTGCGGGGTGACGCGGCAGCGCCGCGCCTTGCAGGGATCGCCGTGCCGACTTACTATCGCGCTCGCACCGGTCAGGAGAGATCGAGACGGCATGAACAGGAAGAAGGTGGCCCTTGCGACGGTGGCGATTGCATTCCGGTTCACGTTCGCTGTGCCGTGAACGGGCCTGGCATCCGCCGGTCGTGCGGGTACTGGTAGCCCTGCTCGCGGGCGGCGTCCCCGCGTGGGCGCAGCGGACGCCGTCACCGCAAGACACGCGGACCCCACCGCCCGCGACCATCGCGATCGCCGATGTTGCCGGGGATAGCGAGCAGATCGCACGCGAGTTGCGCGCGATCGGACGACGCATCGGCCCGTCGCCGGCAGTCGACGCGGTTGCCGCGCGCCTGCCGGAGGCCCGGCGGCGGGCCGACGACTTGGAGCTGGAGATGCAGCGTCTGGCGTCCGGTCCCGTGTCGCTCAACCTGATCGTCGATCTGAGCACCCAATGGCAAGGGCTGAGCGCGCAGCTCAAGGCGGGACAGGAAACGCTGACCCGCGACGCGACGCGCTGGGACAAGGACTACCGGCGATTGACCGATCTCCTGCGGATCTGGGAGGGCGCGGCGGTACAATTTCGGGCCTCTGGTGCGCCGGAGACGTTGCTTGCCCGTGTCGATGGAACGGTAGCCAGTCTCCGCGAGGCGCGGGCGCGGGTGGCGTCCCGCCGCGACCAGGTGTTGACCCTACAGGATCAAGTGGCTCGCGAACTCGGGCGCGCTCAAGCCGCCCTGGACACCCTCGATCAGACCCGCCTGAGCGCCGCATGGCGCGCGTTCGTGCCGGACGGTCCGCCGATCTGGAGCACGATGCAGCCGCCGCTGGGATGGCGCAGCCTGCTGCCGAGTTGGGGCGCCGCGCTGCGCGACAACCACCGGCAAGTCGTCGAGTATCTGACCGATCGTGGGGCCGACGTGGCGTGGCAGTTGGCGTTTTCCGTCGTGGTGTTCGCGGCGTTGTGGCACGGCCGCATGCGCTCCCGGCAGTGGAGCCTGCAGGACGCCGCGCGTCAACGGCTGCAGCCGATCTATGCCCTTCCGGTATCCGCGACGATTGTCGCCAACATGGCCATGGTGTGGTGGACGCAGCCGCACGCGCCGCGCGCCTTGCACTTCGGCTTCGCCCTGGCCGCGTTGGTTCCGCTTGTGCGTATCGCCAATTGCCTGACGCCGCCGACACTGCATCCTCTGGTTGCGGCCTTCGCGGCGTTCTTTGTCGTGGACCGCCTCCGTGAAACCGTGAGCATGGACCCGCGTTTCGCTCAGCTCACGCTTCTCCTGGCGATTCCCCTCCTGGGGGCCCTGACCGTCAGCGCCGCACGCCGGCTCCGCCTGATGACGGCGACGCCGGGCGCACCGCGCATCGCGGGCGTCCTCCGGTCGATCGTGCTGCCCGTGCTGATCGCGGCGTTCGTCGGCAACGCGCTGGGGTTCATCCAGATCGCGCGTGGCCTGTATTACGGCGTGTTCCGCAGCGCGACCGCGGCGTTGCCGGTGTGGGAGGTGTACTGGATAGCGGGCGCGCTGGTCGCCGATAGCCTGCGCAGTTGGCCGCTCGACTTGCTGCGCATGGTGCGGCGCTACCGGCCGCTGTTCGAGGGGCGGTGCCTGCGCCTGCTACGGTGGCTGTTGATGGGGTCGTGGGTGTACTTTACGCTGCGGCTCCTCCGCGCCGATGCGGCGGTGTGGGGCATGCTGCAAACGCTCTTCACGACGACGCTCTCGTATCGGGAGGTGCACATCTCGTTGGTCGACGTGCTGGCGCTGGGCGGCGCGATCTGGTTCTCCTTCGCGCTGTCGCGCTTCGTGCGCTTCGTGCTCGAGGAGGACGTTTTCCCGAGGTTGCAGTTGGAACTCGGTCTGCCCTACGCGCTCTCGGCCTTGATCCACTACCTGATCCTGTTTGGCGGCTTTCTGCTGGCGCTTGCCCTGGTCGGGATCGATCTTACCCGGATCACCATTCTGGCGGGTGCCGTCGGCGTCGGCATCGGCTTCGGTCTGCAGGGCGTGATCAACAATTTCGTTTCCGGTTTGATCTTGCTGTTCGAGCGCCCGATCCGTGTGGGCGACAATATGCAACTCGGCGAGATCGCCGGCGAGATGCGCCGCATCGGATTGCGCTCGAGTACGGTGCGCACCTGGGAGGGCGCCGAGATTATTGTGCCCAACGCGGAGCTCACGACCCGCGTGGTCACCAACTGGACCCTCTCCGATCGCTTGCGCCGCATCGACGTGCGGGTGGGCGTGGCCTACGGTACGCCACCGCGCCAGGTGCTCGATCTGCTCCTGGCGGTAGCCGGCGGGCACGCGATGGTCGTCGCCGATCCCAACCCGATCGCGCTCTTTGTCGGCTTCGGCGACAGTAGTTTGGACTTCGAGTTGCGCGCGTTTACCGATCGGATCGAGCGCTGGGCGCTGACCCGCAGCGAGCTCAACCTCGGCGTCCATGACGCATTGGTTGCTGCCGGCATCAGCATCCCGTTCCCGCAACGCGATGTGCATCTGTCCGGTGCGCTGGCGGGGCCGTGCGATGCGCCCGCGGCAGAGTCGAAGGAGGCACTGGACGGCGATAGCGAGGGTGGCGCGACGTCATAGGTTCCGGGGAGCGCGCGGGCGCACGCGGCAGCGTCACATCGGCGCTTCTGGAACTGCCGTTGACTCGCGGAGGGGAAGTCGCCACCATGGCGACGGTTTATGGGGAGACCGCTGGCGGCGCTGGGTCCCTTGACCAGCATCGCCATGGGGTGTGGAGACGGAATCGTGATCATTGCCTTCGACAGCGACACGACCTACTACCTTTACGATGACACGACGTGGTTCAAACCAAGCTTCGGCGCCAACGGCGCCTACTACCGGGTGGTGCCAGCCCCCTGACGTCTGGCTCCCTCGCAACAGGCGTGTGGTATTGGAGCGTCGCGCAACGCCACACATGTCCTCAATCGGCGGCGGAAAGGCGAGTTGTATGCAAGCGAGCGTATTCAGGCAGGTGACCATCGCGACCACTCTGGCGGCAGTGCTGATTGGCGTACCGTGGACGTCGGCCGGCGGAGCCGAGACGATCGTCGGTGAGGTCGAGGACGCGGCGAAAGAAAGAGAAGCCAAGGACACCGCGCTCGACGCGTACATCTTTGGTTATCCGCTAGTCACGATGGAGATGACGCGGCGAGTAATGACCAACGTCGCGGCTCCGGAAGGGTCCCGCGCGCCGATGGGACATTTTGTCAGGATGCGCTCGTATCCGAGCGCCGCGTTCAGAGATGTCACGGCCCCGAATGCGGATACGCTCTACACGACCGTCTGGCTCGACGTCTCGAAAGAGCCATGGGTACTGAGCCTACCCGACATGAAAGGGCGCTACTTTCTCTTTCCAATGCTTGATGGCTGGACGAATGTCTTCCAGGTTCCCGGCAAGCGGACGACCGGCACAGGCCCACAACAATACGCGATCACCGGTCCGGGCTGGAGCGGAACGTTGCCTCCGGGGGTGACCGAGTACAAGTCGCCCACCTCGATGGTGTGGATACTTGGTCGCATCTACTGCACAGGGACGCCGGAGGATTACAAGGCTGTTCACGCGTTGCAGGACCATGTATCCGTGGTGCCGCTGAGCGCTTTCGGTAAGCCCTACACGCCGCCGCCGGGCCTGGTTGTTCCTAAGCTCGACATGAAGACAGCGGTCCGTGACCAGGTCAACGCCCTCGATGGCGTGACGTTCTTCGCGCTCCTCGCGCAACTCATGAAGAGCAGCCCGCCCGTCGCCGACGACGCGCCGATGGTCGCGAAGCTTGCCACGATCGGCATCGTGCCGGATCGGGATTTCGACTCGTCGAAGCTCCAGCCTGCCGTCGTGAAGGGTATCCAGGCCGCCCCCAAGCCCGCCCAGGACAAGATCATGGGGTGGCTGAAAGAGGGCGTTCTCTTCGGCGACAACAAGGTCGAGGATGGCTGGTTGTACACCATGAAGGCGGGCCTGTACGGAACCGATTATCGGCAGCGTGCGTTCGTCACGGCAATCGGGTTGGGGGCGAATCGGCCCCAGGACGCCATCTATCCGACGTCCGATGGACCAGACGTCCTGGCAAAGTACGACGGCAAGAAGCGGTATGTGATGCACTTCAAGAAGGGCGAGCTGCCGCCAGTCAACGGCTTCTGGTCGCTGACCATGTACGACAAGGATTACTTCTTTGTCGACAATCCCCTGAACCGGTACACCCTGAGCCAGCGCAACCAGCTCAAGACCAACGCTGACGGGTCCGTCGATCTGTACATCCGGCACGATTCGCCTGGCAAGGACAAGGAATCGAATTGGTTACCGGCACCGGCGGACCGGTTCATCCTGATGATGCGATTGTATTGGCCGAAGGAAAAGGCACCGTCACTTCTCGACGGGAGCTGGAAGATTCCGCGCGTCCACGAGGGCTCGTAACGGCGCACGCAGCGCCGTGGCGGTGCCGAACTGGTCGACCCCGCCGGTTTCGTAGATGCCGCCCAGCGTGTACGTGCCTGGCCGACTCGCAACCGCGGCGGTGGTGGCGAGCTCGGAGAAGAATGTGTAGCCCGCGTTGTTGCCGAGCTTCCAATCGAACCCGTGATTGCTCGTCTCATCTTCGCCGGGGTCGCCGGTGTAGGCGCCGAACCGGCCAGTCAACCGGGCGAGCGGCTCGACGAGGGCAATAAATCCGGGCGCCGCAAGCGGGTAGACCGGCGCGGCGATATTCAGATTCTGCGAGGGCAGGTCACCGAATGCGCCATTCAGGAAGATGCCGCCGTAGCGCGAGACCATGAAATCGGTGTCGGCGGCGATCTGGCCTACCTTGATCACCCAACGGTCCTCCCCGAAGCTCTGGCGCAGGTAAAGGTTGTAGACACGCAAGGTGTGGCTGGCCTCCCAGCCGCTCAATGCCAGGGCAGGGGTGCCGCCGATCAGCACTTGGGTCGGTAGGCGCCCGTGCCACCAATGAAAATCCGCGTGGAATCCGAGGCCGTTCCATGCCCCAGCCTTTCCCAGATCGGCGTCGGCACCGAAGTTGAGAAAGCCGTCGAACACCGTGCTGGTGTCGACCCCACCCGCGAGGTTCGACCATGTTAGGCCGGTGTAGGTCAGATATGGCTCGAAGCCATGCGCCGACAACACCGGCCGGATGCCGTTCCAATTCCCGGTCAGATTCTGGCGTTCGAGCATCCCGGCCTGCTCGAACGCCACCGCGCTGGAAGCGAGGGCCGCGAGCGTGCCGAACACCGCAACCAGCCGAATGCCACGGCCGGGGAGCAGATTTCCTCACTCCCGGGGCCGGCGGCGGAGCAGTCGCAGGTTACCGCGATCGTGGGCGAAGAACAGTGCGCGCACGGTGATCGCACCAAGAAGAAAAATGATTACCACCGAGAGCGCCAGGTCCACCGCGGTCCAGTACGCGTTGCCAGGAACCAGGATGGCGCGAATGCCCCAGACGCCGAGCACCAGCGTTCCGGTGTTGACGAATAGATCCTCCGGCGGCCGAAAAAATACCGAATAGGCGGCGGCCGCGGCAATCAACAGGACCAATAACACGGCGAGCACGTGCAAGTACCGCGGGCGCTCGAACGACGTCTGGAAGGCGGTGACGTACTCGAGGGGATCGGCCTCCGCACGCACGCTGGCCGGGTCGACCACCGCGGGTGGAGACATGGTGTGGCGCGGCAGGAGTTCCTGGAGGGTCAGGAAGAGTGCGCCCTTGGCCTGCGCCGGCCCCAGCGTCTTGATGGTTCCGTCCGCATCGATCTGCTGCACGGCAACCGCCAGCAACATTTGGTAGCGATCGAAGGGATAATGAATCGGGTGGCCATGGATGGGAAGCTGGACGGTCTCCGAAAAAGCCTCACCTGCCTTGGGAAGGGTAAACGTGGCTGACGGTGGCATGCCCTCGGCATCTTCGTCCTCTCCGCCTATCGACACCACGGTAATGCGTTGGCGGAAACGGGAATCGCATTCCCCCTGGCAGACATAGTGGCCGGAAAGCCGCAATCGCGCCAAGAGCTGCACTTCATCCAGGCTTACGACGGCCAGGTGCACCCTTGAATGGCTGGGCGCTGAGGCCGTGTGTGCGGTGGCGGTGATCGGGATGCTCTTGCCGGTTGCGGGACCTAGCAGGTCGCCGACGATGCTCACCACCGAGAACGGCAGCATGACCGCTATGCCGAGTATGATGATGGCGGTGGCGGTAAACGCCAGGCGATAGCGCAGGCGCGTCTGGCTGCCGTTGTCTCCACCCGCGGCACTAACCATAATACCCCACCCATTGCCTCCTCAGGTCAGATGGAGCACCTTTCCAATCCTTGCCCCACCAAAATGCGGACGAGGCGGCAATAGGTAGCAGATATCCATTGTCTCAGGAAGATAGGCCGAATCTGCGGGGATCAGGAGCCCCGGGCGTGCGCAGCGCTCGCACGGATCTCTAGGGGGGCGGCGTTCAAGTGCCGTCCCTACCGCGACCGTTGTTCGGTCCGGGCTCTGTGCTTCAACGCCGATGGGGCGGCGTGGCTCGACCACGGGGTTTCGACTTCGGGGCGTCGGCGGCCGCTGACTCCGTCTTGCCGGCCGCCGCTCGGATCGCTACCGCGATGTCGCCGCTCATGGTCGCGAGTGCTCGGCTATACGCCGCCGCGAGAGCATCGAACTCGGTGCCGCGTGCGGCTTCCCGACTGACGGTACGGCCCGAGTGCGTATCGCCGCTCGCGGTCTGGCGCACGGTCCACACCGCCTCGAACCGCACCGCGTCGCCCGGTGTCGCGTCGAAACGCTGGACGTCGATCGTTACCCGATACGTCGGGTTGACGTTCGTGACCGGTGCCGTCGCTACGTCGGGTGTCCCGAGCAGCTGCGCCAGGTCGCCGGCCACCGCGCGCGCAATGCCATCGTGCAGGGGTGCCGCCCAGCGATGGAACTCGGCGACCTCGACGCGGTTGGGCGCGACCTGGATCACAAACTGTGGTCGGTCGACTGCCGCTGGGATCGAGACGGGGCCCACCACGATGCCGCCGTGCACTGCCGGCCGCGCTTCATCCGCGGTGGCCGTGGAAGCGAGGGTGTAAAAGCGCGCCACCGGCGACGCACTGCACCCAGTGGCTGCTGCCGCGACGCATGCGAGTGCGAGTAGCTGCGCGATCCGCTTCGCCATCACTTCGCCTCCCCTGTCTTGCCGCGAATGAGCGCCTCCGGGTGGCGCTCCAGATAGTCCGCCAGGACGCGCAGTGCGCGGGCCGCGCGGCTGACCTCCTGCAGTGTCGTGCCCAGTTCCGCGCCCAGCACGGAATTGGGCTCGATGAGCTTGTCCGCGTTGTCGAGCGTGCGGTGCGCGCTCGACAGTGTCCGATTCAGTTCGGCCAGCGCGGTGCGCACCTCGCTACCGATCTCCTTGAACGGGATCTGGTCGAGCTTTCTGACGAGGTTCTCGGCGCTCGCCTGAATCGCTTCGAGGGCACCGGGTACGGTCGGGAGTTGAACGGGTTTCTGCGACCAGTCTAGGGTGCTTGGGGGCGCATCGGGAAAGAAATCGAAGGCCACGAACAACGCCCCCGTCAGGAGGTTCCCGGACCGCAGCTGCGCGCGCACGCCGTGCGCAATCAGGCTGTCGAACAACTGCCGCCGGAGGGTGTTGAGATCGGCGCCGGGTGCAAGCTCGACGACCTTCACGCCGAGCCGCTGCGCGTCCAAGGTGACGGTAACCGGCGAGGAAAACTCGAAGGTCTTCGCGTCGACCTGCGCGCTGATGTCGACCACCTCGCCGACGGGAATACCGCGGAATTCCACCGGCGCGCCGGGCACCAGGCCGCGGACGGATTGCTTGAAGACGAGGACGAACGTCTGCGGATCGCGGGCGGACAGCTTGAACGCCGCGGTGCGGTTGGCGAACAAGGTGAACACGGTCTCCGCATCGGCCGGCGGGAGCGCGGGACCGGTGGCGGGGGTTTCGAAGGCAACCCCACCGATCAGCATCGAAACCACGGACTGCGTCTGCACGTTCAGGCCATTCGCGGACAGCGAGAGGTCGATCCCGCTTGCATGCCAGAAACGGGTGTTCGGCGTGACATACTGGTCGTAGGGCGCGCGCACGAACACTTTGACGCTCAGGGACTGCCCGTCCTTGTCGAATGCGTAGGAAGCGACCTGGCCAACCTGCAGGCGCCGAAAGAAGATCGGCGTACCGTTGTCCAGGGAGCCCAGGTCCGCAGTCTTCAGCACGAAAAAGCGGCCAGGTATATCGCCGGTGATGACCGGCGGCGTGTCGAGGGCGACGAACTGGCGCCGGTACTTGCGCGTGTGGCCGATCTCCATGGCGACATAGGCACCAGAAATCAGCGTCCCCAAGCCGCTGACGGTGGCGCCTGAGATCCGCGGCCGCACGACCCAGAACCGCGTGTCGTCGACGAGAAATCCATCTGTCTTGGGTTGCATCTTCGCCGTGGCAATCACGTGCGCGTGGTCGTCGGACAGGCGGATCGTCGTGATGAGACCCACCTCGACGCCGTTATAATCGATCTTGGTCTTGCCGGCCTCGAGCCCCTCGGCCGATTTGAAGACGATGGTGATCTCGGGCCCCTCCGCCAGGATCCGCGTCACCGCCACCCAGACGCCAAGAGCCGCCGCCAGGATCGGGATGAACCAAACGAGCGAAGGGTGCGTGCGCTTCTTGGTGACCGCCCGCGACTCGGGCACTTGCGGGAGCAGGGGGTCGTTAGCTGGCATCATGCACCTCACGCGGGTTCGCAGCGTCCCAAATCAGTCGAGGATCGAAGGATTCGACCGCAAGCATGGTCAGTACCACAACCGCCGCAAAGAAGAACAGACCGGGCCCCGGCGCGACCGACATGAGGGGCTGGAGTTGCACCAGGGCCGCGGTGAACGCATCGACAAACACATCGACCATCGACCAGCGGCCAATGAACTCCACCATCCGATAGAGCCGGATGCGTTCTGCATTGTTCGCGATCGAGCCGCGTTGCACGGAGACGAGCAGGTACATCAGTGCCACGATCTTGGCACTCGGGATCATGATGCTCGCGAACAGCACGATGAGCGACAACGGCCAACCGGTGGGTGACCAGAGCAGCACGACGCCCTGGAGGATGGTGTCGGACTCGGAGCCGGCAGCCGTGGTCGTGGTGAGCACCGGGAGCACGTTGGCCGGTACGTAACAGATCGCCGCGGCGACCAGGTAGGCCCATGTGCGCGCGATGCTGTCCGGCTTGCGAAATTCGAGCGCCTCGTCGCAGCGCGGGCAACGCCCTTCGTGTGCCCCGGGTGTGGGAGACGAGAGGAGTCCACAGGTCTCGCAGCTTTGCAGACCACGCTGCATTGCCGTGACCGCGGGGGTGCTCATGACGATTCCTCCGCCCGCGGGTCGCGCGCCGCCGCCCACTCGATCCGATCCCACACCTCCTTGGGGTCGAAGTTGGCCTGCATCGCTGCAAGCAGGAACACCAGTGCCCCTAGGGTGTACAGCGCCACGCCCGGAATCACGGTCGCAAGTTCGGCGATCTTGATCAGCGCCACCAGCACCCCCAGCATCATGACTTCGATCATGCTCCACAGCCGGGTGGTGGGCTGATGCCGGAGCAGCGTCCCCACCCACCGCGACGGACGCCGGGGGCGAGCGCCGAGCACAATGGCTAGCATGAAGCCGATCTGTAACGCCGGTGCGATCACCGCGGTAATCAGCACGAGCACGGCGACGATCTTCTCCTCGTCGTGCCAAAGTTGTACGGCGCCGCCGAACACCGTGGTGAACGCTTTATGGCCGACGGCCGCGAGGCCGAGCATGGGCGTGACGTTCGCGACGATGTAGAGAACGGCGGCCGCGACCGCCAACGCCAGGGTGCGGTTGAGCGAGTCCTCGCGGCGGCGCCACAGATCTCGGGAGCAGCGCGGGCAGCGGGCCGATGCACCGGGGGCGAGCTGCGGTATGCGCTGCAGCAGGTCGCAGTCGGGACAACCTATGAGCCGCGCGTCAAGCAGGGGCTGGTTGTGCACGACTGCAGGTAATTGCACAAGTGATCGATCGCGCGCAAACGACGGTTCGAGAGAGGTTCCGCCAAATTGCGTTGCAGCCGACAATTGGCCGGCCCGACGGATCGCTTGAGTCGAAAGACACATGTTGGGAGATGGCGTCGTCGGGCAGGCGCTGCCGAGCCTTCCCATCGGCGACACCGGGCCTACTTTCCACTGCAGGAACGCTCCTCCCAGTTTCTGGTCACCTCCGGTCCGAACATTGGAAAGACCCAGAACTTGCCGCTGGCGAAGCGCAATCGTCCCGGTGGGCAGTCCGCGTGGCGCGCGGCGCTCACGCCCTCACAGGCCGGCTTTATCCAGCCAACGGCGGACGGCCATCTCATCATGCCGGCGGTGAGCGATTCCGACCATGACGTCCTGGTTATCACCACCCCCGCGAATCCCTTCTTGGTGAAAGGGATGAAGCCGGGCGAAACACGGATACGGCGTACTACTTTTTCGCCCCACAGGTCGGCATCGTGGCGATGATCAGTCAGGAGGAGGTCGAGGCCTTCTGGATCATCCACATCGACACTACGATGGGGAAAATGCTGGCGTCGAATTAGCCGGAGCTCTCGCTCGACCGGTCGGAATTGGCGAGCCGTCTTGACGGGTGTGGAATTTGAGGTAGTGTCGTTTTGCCCTTTGGATCGAGCGCGGTGAGAACTCAACGGCTGTCTGCGAATAGCGTCGGACGTGGCGAGCAACGTGTGGCATGAGTAACCCCGATGCGATCCGAGTCTGATCGCCACGGGGGCTCCGCGCCTTTGCGTACGTTAGATGTGGATCGGTAGTCTGTCGTCTGTTGTGCCTCAAGCATGCAGACAGCCGGTTGGTTCCTCGGCGACACCGCTGCGTCATATTACGAGAACAGTGGATGTCTGAAACGGTTGACTAACTGCGAAGGAGGACGTCATGTACAAGACAACGGTTGCTACAGTGGGTGGCGAGCTCGGGCCAACTGTGTTTCGGCGGAAGGGGCTTCTCATCCTTGGATTGATGCTCGGCGCGCTCGGCTGTGCCACCACATCTGGGCCGGTTGCACCGGTGACACCGGGAACTGGGGTCGAGAAATACTCGGCCACGGTTCAGGTCGGTTCGGGTGCGGGCCAAGGCAACGTTCCGGTCATCATCACCATCCGCTCCTACACCCCTGACGCGGAAGCGGCGCAACTGGTGCAGACCCTGCGTACGCAGGGTCCCGACGGCCTGACGGATGCCCTGCGCAAACTCGATGGCAGGGGCACCTTCGCGCCGTCCATGATGATGAGCCAGGAACTGAAGGTCGTCCGCTCCATCAAGACGCCCAACGGGCGGCAGGTGCGCATGCTGCTCGACCGGCCGATCGGCTTTCTCGAGGGCATGATCGGCGCGCAAACCTTGACCTACCAGGTGGGGATCATCGTGCTGAACCTGGACGCGAACGGAAGGGGCGACGGGCAGATGATCGTTGCCGCGCGGCCCTCGTTCGACCAGAACAACGAGCTGGTGATCCAGAAGTTCGATTTCGAACCCGTGCTGCTCAAGAATGTCGCGCCATTGGCGCATTGATGCTGTGCGAACGCCGACGGGTGTTTGCGGGAAGAATCGCACGCTCCCGTTCATCTGGCAGTGGGACGAAAACCTCGATGTCGGTGCGGATACGAACACGCCGGCCGTTGGAAAAAGGGGGAGCCAGTTCGTTGCCGCACCTGGCGCCGAACCGCAACCTCCCCCTTGCTCCCTCATTGGGCGTCGATATGTTGGGACAGTGAACACCTCCTCGCACACCCGACGCCACAACGCCTGGGGCGATGCCCCGGGCTGACGAAGAGCCGCCCCGTTGGGGCTGCTGCCGCGTACTGGAACCTCCCGACGCGCAACCCTGAAAGGGCGGTAGCCCATCAGCCCCGCGGCGCCATGGGCGGCGGGGATGGCGTATGTTCATCGGTAGGACGTCCCTTCTTGTTAGGACCGTCGCGAAAGGTGCGGCTCACATTGAGCGCCAGTCGCGTCGCGCGCGCTTCGGTGGTATCCGCGGAAGATGGACCTGTCCAAGGGGCGGCTGCCTGCTCTCGGAATGATCGCCGTTCTGTTGGCGTGGGAGTCCGGCTGGGCACCCGCGACGGCGGCGGAGGTCGTCGCCGGTGCGCCTGCCGCTCACACGGAGTCCGCAGGAACGAAATGTAGTGCGGTGCGTGCGGGGCAGCCGGATGGGTCGGAAGCGCTCGCGCCACCGGCAGCGCCACCAGCGGAAGCTGGCGTCGAGCACGGCACGTCCCACTTCGACGTGTGGTGGCGGCGCGGCCTGAATTATCGACTGCGGGAGATCGTGCATCTCCCGTGGCAAGCGGAGCCGGTCGACCGGCTGCACGGACGCTTCGGCGCGCAGGTGCAGGTCGACGCTGCCGGCTTTGCGCAGGCCGGCGATGTGCACGGTGCGCATCCCGGAGTCGAACTCCGCCGCTTGTACCTCACCACCACCGGCGACTTCTTCCTCGTCGTGCCCATTGCCTACAAGGTGCAGATGGGATTCCTGAACGGGTTCGATATCGATGAATTCTACGTGCGGCTCCGACACCAGCCGCGGCTGCCCACGTTGACCATCGGCCAGTTCACGACGCCCGTCTCGCTCAACGAACTGACGAGTTCGTACAACACCACCTTCATGGAGCGTGCCGCACCGGTGCAAGCCTTCGTCCCCGGCCGCAAACTCGGGGTGCAGCTTAGCGATCCGGCGCTCGACAAGCGGATGACCTGGGCATTCGGCTGGTTCACCGCCGGACAGCGCGAGGCGACCACGGCGGCAACCGAGGAGGTGTCAGACCTGGCGGCGCGGGTCACATGGTGCGAGGCGGCAAGCGACCGGCCGGACCCGCGCTACCTCTTCCATGCCGGGCTCAGCGGCAACTGGGTGCGCGCCCAGGGTTCCGACGTTCGATACAAGGCCCGTCCGGAAAGCTTTCTCGCCGGCGCCCTGGTCGACACCGGGAAGATCGACGCCAGCAACGCGTTCAACCTTGGAATCGAGTCCGCCACGGTACTCGGTCCGCTGGTGCTCCAGACCGAGTACCTCAACGCGATCGTCCGTAGCCACCAGGTGGGGACGCGGCACTTCAGCGGCCTCTATTTCTCCGGCAACGTATTTCTGACGGGGGAGAGTCGGCCGTATGACCGGGACAAAGGCGTCTTTGGCCGGGTGATTCCACGGCAGAATTTCTCCGTGCGCGAGCGGCGCCTGGGGGCGTTGGAATGGGGCGTCCGGTATTCCTACCTCGACTTGGACGATGGTCCGATCAGGGGGGGCCGAATGCACGTCCTGACCTCGGGTTCGAGCTGGTACGTCAACGAATTCCTGCGCTGGCAGGTGGAGTACAGCTACGCTCCGATCAGTGGCGGACACGGCGATGGGCACCTGCACACCGTGCAGACGCGCATGCAACTGGCGTTTTGATGGTCATGAGGATGTGGAGCGGCTGCGGCTTGCTCCCCTCCGGCGGGTTCCCCTATTGATGGTCTGATGTAGCGGATGATATGGTTACCCATGTGAAGACGACCATACAGATACCTGACAGTCTGTTCGAGGAAGCGCGTAAGGTGGCACGTCGAGAGCGGACGACGCTGAAAGCCCTGGTAGAACAAGGGCTCCGCCGGATCGTTGCCGAACGGAGCCGGCGCGGCGTATTCCACCTGCGCAAGGTGACGTTCAGGGGCCAGGGGTTGCAGCCGCATCTCGCCGGGGCTCCCTGGGAGCAGATTCGTGAAGTGAGTTACGAAGGTCGCGGCGGATGATTGCGGTGGACAGCAACGTCTTGGTGTACGCCCACCGCGAGGACTCGTCGTGGCATGAGGCCGCGTACGCATGCGTCGTGCGGTTGGCTGAGGGCCGCGCGCCTTGGTGCGTTCCGTGGCCGTGCATTCACGAATTCCTGGCCATTGTGACCCACGCCCGCATCTATGCGCCACCGACACCGCTGGAAACGGCAGTGAATCAGGTGGAAGCGTGGCTGGAGGCACCGAGCCTTGTCCTCGTTTCCGAAGCCGCAAGCTACTGGGACCAACTCCGGGGCATCCTCCAGGCCGGCCGGGTAACCGGCCCACAAGTCCATGATGCGCGGGTAGCCGCCTTATGCGGCCAGCATGGCATCACCGAATTGTGGACAGCGGATCGTGACTTTGGTCGGTTCCCAGGGCTCAAGGTCCGAAATCCACTGGTCGGCTAGCGCGGCGCCCAGGAGGCGCGTCTAGGCCTCCGGGGACGGACGGACAGGGTTGCTCATGTGCATCCCGACCAGCCGCGCGACCAGAATCGCCAGGTAGAACTGTCCCGTGACCCCTTCGGCAACGACGGCGTAGCGGGCCTGCAAACTCAAGGGCAGTATGTCGCCCAACCCGATCGTCGATAGTGTCGTCAGGCTAAAGTAGATGAAAATTGGAATCGCATTCTGGCGTTCGGATGGTAAGGCTGCCGGCGGCTGTGCGGGCCCAAAATCGAACGCGGTCGGCTGCAGCGCGTAAATCAAGGTGTACAGTGCTCCCCACGCGATTGCCAGCAGCAGATAAGTCGAGACGGACATCGCGATGGTCTCGCTCGTGACTTCTTTATGCTTCAAGAGGTTGCGAAGCTGAATCCAGGTCACGAAACCGAAGAAGAGGAGCCAGGTGCTGGCGGTCACTACGTACATCCGATGGGTGGGGACGAAGGTCGTGTAGAGGCGCTCGGCGAATGCCGGTACCGCCAGTACCCATGCCGCAACGCTCCGGTGCCGTCTTTGTGTCAGAAGGAGTTGTCGTTCGCCCATCAGCTCGTCGACTTGAGTGGCGTACAGTGCAACCAACAGTAGTGCCATCATCGCGATACTGAACACGATGGTGGTGGCGAGGCTTTCGCCGCACAGTGGGCGTACCAGAAACGCGGCCACGATCGTGACCAGGAGCGCCGTATGTCGCTTCTGCTGTAGAGAGACGAGAAGCGCTGGTGACAGTGCCCTCATATTTCGGCTCTGCCAGACGGCAGTATGCGCAACGCATTGCCTGAATATCGCGGATACTGCAACGTTTCGCGCGAAGTCATTGGGATCGATGCTTGATCGTATGGCGCAGTCGGGCGCTGTTAACAAGAGGTGCATCGGTCCCTGTTCGCCCGCAGGCCCGACGGCGGTTCCCTTTCGCCCTCGCGTCCGGGGTACGTGACGTCGGGTGTCGAGGGCAACATCAGGGTGTTTTGTTCTCTGGCACGCTTGTGACAAACTGCCGTGATGGCGCCGACCGGCTACTTCGCGGGACCCACGCCGCGCGTCTTCGGTCATCGCGGGGCAGCCGCGTTGGCGCCGGAGAATACGCTGCCGTCGTTTGCCTTGGCGCTTGCGCTAGGGGCGGACGCGCTCGAGCTCGATGTGCACGCCACCCGCGACGGTGTCATTGTGGTGATCCATGACGACACGCTGGAACGCACCACCAATGGCCAGGGGGCGATATGCGATCGGACCTGGAGTACCCTGAGCCAGTTGGATGCCGGCTACCGCTTCACGCACGATGGGCGTACCTACCCGTTTCGCGGACAGGGCGTTCGCCTGCCGACGCTCGAGGCGGTGCTGCAACGCTTCCCGCTGGCCTGCTGCAACGTTGAAGTAAAACGGGACGATCCGCCGATCGTGGAGGAAGTGGTGCGCATCGTCAACCGGTTGAATGCCGAGGCGCGCGTCCTCCTGGCGGCCGAGCACGACGCGATCATGCAGCATATCCGCCGCCATGCGGGCGCTATCGTGACAAGCTTCGCCGCCGAAGAGGTGGCGGACTTTCTCGTGCGCGTCCAGACATCGGGATTCGACGGCTATCGGCCGCTAGGTCGGGCACTGCAGATCCCGACCCACTTCGGCGAGATCGCCCTGATCACCGCCGAGACGGTGGCCGCCGCGCACCGGTGCGGCCTGGAAGTGCACGCCTGGACCATCAATCTCCGCGAGGAGATGGAGGCGCTGCTGGCGCTGGGCGTTGACGGGATCATGTCCGACCTCCCCGGTCTGGCGCGTGTGGTGGTGGATGCGTGGACGCGTGTGTCGCGTCGGGGTTAAGCGACCGCTTCTTCCTTGACCGACTGTCCGCAGCCGGGGCAGAAATTGGCCCGGGGTGGGACGGCGTGGCCGCAGAACGGGCAGAAGGCGATGCGCCTCGGGCGGCGTACCTGGTGCGCGTCCTTCAATTGCGCCGTCTTGCTCGCATCGAGCACGGCAATGGCTTGCAGCGCCTCGTTCATGAACTTGTTGCGCATCGCCGTGAAGTCGGCGTCCGAAAGTTTCCCCATGCGATAGTCGAACTCGATCTCCTTGATCGCAGCGTAGGCTTCCCGCTTCCGCCGCTCGAGCTTGTCGCGTTCCGATGCGCTCACGGTGCGCGGAGCGGCCAATCGTCCGTCCGTTTCGCCGCTGAAGAACGGCAGAACGACGTACGCGATCACCAACGCTACCAACAACAGTCCAATTGCGATCGTCATCGAAGCACCGCTAACCGCGTACGCGATCAGTCCTCAAAGTCCTTGAGCTCTTTCTCGAGAATCTGCGCATACGGCGACTGCGGCCGCGGTGCTTCGGGTGCCGCCGGCGCCTCCGTAGAGTGCCCGCGGCCGCTCCAACGCGCGATCGCGACACCGACCACCAGGAGGCCGACCCCAACCAAGACGAACGGCGTGACCCACGCGAGGATGTTGAACCCCGTGGTGGTCGGTGACGACAGGATCTTTTCGCCGTACTTGCCTTTGAAGTACGCCAGAATCTCCGGTGCGCTTTTCCCCAACGCCATCTGCTCACGGATTTCCTGACGCAGAGGGATGGCGGATCCGCACTGCAAGTGGTTGCAGCTATGCACCGTGAGGCCGCACCCGCACTGGCAGGTGAGCGACTCCTCGATGGCCTGGAAGGACACCGCATTGGCGCCAAGGGCGCTCCGCACCCGCGGTGCCACCGCTCCCGCCACCAGCGCGGTGACACACAGCCCGAGCACGACGCCGAACCGCCGCGACAAACGCGTACGCATGAGGCTGCCGCTTACTCCGCCGTTCCTGCCGGTTGTGTGCCGCGACTCGGTGCGTATGCCGGCACGCGTGCCGGCGTGCGCTGCGGCACGATGGTCACCAGTGTCCCCAGGGCGAGCACGATCCCACCCCACCATAGCCAACTCACCAGCGGATTGATGTAGGCGAGAATCGTGACCATCCGCGAAGCGTCGTCGTAGCTACCCAGGACCAGGTAGATATCGGAGCCGATAGTCGAGCGGATGGCGACCTCGGTCGTCGGTTGCTGCGGTTTCTTGTAGAAGCGCTTTTCCGGCCGCAGCGTGTCGATCTGACGGCCGTTGTCGAGCAGGGCGACAGCGGCGGTCAGGTAGGCGATGTGGGGCGTCTCGTGCGACGCGATGCCGTCGTAACGGAGGGTGTAGCGGCCTAACGGGAACGTATCTCCCGGCTTGAGCGTGATCTGTTTCTCGATCTTGAACGCCGACGTTCCGGTGATGGCGAGAAAGATCATGACGACGCCGAGATGGATGATGTACCCGCCGTAACGACGACGATTCTTCGCGGTGAGACGGATGAGGGCGGTCAGCGCTGCTTCGCCCACCATCGCCTGGCGGGCACGCACGCCGCGAAAAAACTCCATGACGATCGTGGTCAGGACGAAGGCGCACAGGGCGAAGGAAAGGATGGCGGTGTAATGGCGGACGCCGCCAATACCGAGCGCGGCGGCCACCGCCAGCCCAAGGACGACCGGCAGCAGGAAGTTCTTTTGCAGGTTACGCAACGAGGCACGGCGCCACGCAATCACCGGTCCGACGCCGGTCAGGAACAGCAAGATCAGACCCAGTGGGGTATTCACCTTGTTGAAGAATGGGGGCCCGACGGTGATCTTCACGCCACGCACGGCTTCGGAGATGACCGGAAAGATCGTTCCCCAGAAGACGGCGAACGCCATGCCGACCAGGATCAGGTTGTTGAGCAGGAAGGTGGATTCGCGCGACAGCACGGAATCGAGCTCGTTCTCGCTCTTCAACCCCGGCAGTCGCCAGGCGAGCAAACCGATCGATCCCGCCAGACTGGCGAGGAGAAAGCCGACGAAGTACGGGCCCAGGCCGGATTGGGTGAACGAGTGCACCGAGGAGATCACGCCGCTGCGGGTCAGAAACGTGCCGAAGATGGTCAGTGCGAAGGTGAGGATTACCAGTACCATGTTCCACACCTTCAACATGTTCTTCTTTTCCTGAATCATGACCGAATGCAGGAACGCCGTGCACGTCAGCCAGGGCAGAAAGGCCGCGTTCTCGACCGGATCCCAGGCCCAGTACCCGCCCCAACCGAGCACCAGATACGCCCACTCGGCGCCGAACAGGTTTCCCATGCTGAGGAAGAACCACGCCAGCAACGTCCACCGCCGCGTCGTCCGGATCCACTCGTCACCCAGTTTTCCGGTGGCCAGCGCTCCCATGGCGAAGGCGAACGGAATGGCGCAGCCGACGTAACCGAGGTACAGCGCCGGCGGATGCATGGTCATCCAGTAGTTCTGCAACAGCGGGTTCAGATCCTGGCCCTCCGCCGGCGTGAACGCCAGCCGCTGGAAGGGCGGTGTGACGAAGTTGAGCATTCCCAGGAAGAACGCGGCGACCGTCATCAACACCGCGGTGACGTACGGCATGAGCTCGCGATTGCGTTCGCGATTCTGCAGCAGCACGATCGCCGACATCGTGGCGAGGATGAATGCCCAGAACAGCAGCGACCCGGCCTGGCCGCCCCAGAGGGCAGCGATGACGTATTGCAGTGGCAGCGTGCTGCTGGTGTAGTGCGCCACGTACTCCAGACTGAAGTCGTGGGTCACGAGCGCGTGGACCAGCGCCGCCACGGCGATGGTCGTCACGCCGCATACGGCCAGCGTGGCGTGCTCGGCGCTGGCGATACAATCGCGTCTGCGCCAGTACACCCCGGCCAGCGACATGCCGACCGCATACAGCGCCAGCACGAAGCCGATCACCAGTGCCAACGAGCCTACGTCCGCCATCAACACCTCTACGTCACTTGAAGTTCAGAGTCGCCAGTCCGTGTATTCGGTTCTTGTTCGGTCCCGATCCCAGTGACCCAGTTGGGAGCGGCCCCGCGGAGCCTTGGTTGGAGGCTCTCACTGATCCGGGTCCCGAGCCGGCAGTCGGTTGAAAGCGATCATCGACCGAGAAAAGCTGTCATGCCCGCGCATGCGGGCATGACCGTGGGTGGGGAGGAAGTGTCTAGTGCCGGGCTGGATTCCCGCGTTCGCGAGAACGACAACAGTTCAGTCGGCAGAATCATCATCCGAATTTGACTCAGGACGCTAGTTCTTGGCCGTCTGCTCGGGTTCGTACTTCGACGGACACGATGTGAGCACGCTCTGCGCGTGGATCATGCCGTCGCGGTATTTGCCCTCGACGATGACATCGCTGCCGCCGGCCGCCTTGAACATGTCCGGCGTCACGCCGATGAAATGCACCGCCACGGTCCCGTCATTGCCCCCGTCGGTCGTAAAATCGCCAAGGCGAAAGGTCAGCTCCTCGCCGGCCGGCGTCATTTGCTTGGTGACGCTGCCCAACTCGACCCGGCCGGCAACCCGTACCCCCTCATTGGCCAGCGTGTCTTTGCGGGCGAGAAACTCGCTGATGGTGAGATAGTAAACGGCCGTTTGCCGAACGCCGGAATACATCAAATACCCTACGGCGCCGGCGAGTAAAAGCGCCGCGACCCCAAACCGCGCTCGTCTATTCATTGGTTCTACTCACGCTAATGGATTCCACTTGCCGATTCAAGCAAGCGGTATGCCCGAACGGACAGCGACCGCCGGACATCGAAACCATGGGAATCAGGATCTTGGCGTTCCCAAATCTGGCAATAGGGCTTCCACGTAACGCGCAACGATATCCGTTTCGATGTTGACGGAGTCCCCCGGCCGCTTGCGCAGCAGGCTGGTGTGCGCCTGGGTGTACTGGACGAGGGAGACTGCGAAGGAATCCACGGTCTTGTCGATGATGGTGAGGCTGGCGCCATCGATGGCCACCGGGCCCTTGACCACCATGTAACGCAAGAGTTCCGCGGGGGTGCGGAAGCGGACGATGACCGCGTCGCCCTCGGATTGCGTCGATGCGATCGCCGCCGTCCCTTCGACAACGCCCCGAACGATATGCCCGCTCAGCCGGTCCGCGGGTCTGACCGAGCGCTCGAGATTCACCGGATCGCCCGGCTTCAGCAGACCCAGATTGGAGCGCCGATAGGTCTCCGGCATGACATTGGCCTGGAACGTGTCGCCATCCAGTCCCGCCACGGTCAAGTCGACCCCGTTGATGGCGATGGAGTCGCCCAGCTTGGCATCCGCCAGGACCTGTCGTGCTTGGATGCGGAGTTCGCCGGTGGCGGCGCGCACGACTTCCCCAACTTCTTCGATGATTCCGGTAAACATACGCGTCGATCGTTCCTCTCCGGGCGCCAATTGCGGGTTTCGCCGCTCGGCGGCACCTACCCTAGCACACCGGGCTGGCTGAGGAACTCCAGGACCGCCGCGGTGAACTCCGCCGGACGTTCCATCGGAGCCAGATGGCCGGCGCCCGGGATGACGGCGCGCCGGCAATCGGGGATGCTGTCGGCCATGGCGTTCATCACCGCGACGGGGGTGATCGCGTCGTGCTCGCCCACCAGCGCGAGGGTGGGCACGCGGATGCGGGGCAGGTGCGCGGTGGCGTCCGGGCGTGTGGCCAGCGCGCGCAGCGCGGCGACCAGGGTTGCCGGCGCCGTTCCCAACATCATCTGACGGACGCGTTCGACCACCAGCGGCTGCTGCGCGACGGCGCGCGCCGCCACCAACTTCGGCAGCATGGTGTCCACCACGGCGGACGCGCCTGCTGCGTGCACCCGTTCGATCAACGCGACGCGATCCGCGGCGCCAGCGGGGGTGTCGGCGTTGGCGCGCGTGTCGCAGAGGAGCAGTGCCCGCACTTGCGACGCGAACTTGCGGTGAAAGGCCAGGGCGACGTAGCCGCCCATCGACAAGCCGCAGATGACGGCGCGGTCGTGGATGCGCATGGCATCGAGCAGTGCCGCCACATCGTCGGCCAGCGTGTCGATCGTCAGGGTTTGTCTACCCAGCGGCGTGCGGCCGAAGCCGCGCTGATCGGGCGCAATCACCCGGCAGCGGCGCGCGAGCGCATCGAGTTGCGCATCCCACATCGTGTGATCGAGCGGGAAGCCGTGGAGGAGCACCAACGGCGTGCCGCTGCCGCCCACCGCCGTCTGCAGGGCGATGTCTCCTATCGCGATCGTCTCCGGCATCTCTGACCTCCCCATCGTAACCTGCATGCACTTCCGCGAACGGTCTACCATGCCGGCAGCGGTGGCGGCCAGTGCCGCGGTCGCCCGACGGCTAGGCGTCCGTCTTCGCAATCGGCTGCCCCCATGCTAACCGTAGCCTGAGGGAGATTCACCATGGACAAGATGTTGCGCGTGAACATGACGGACCTGTCGGTGAACGAAGAGCCGTACCCGGAGGAGTGGACGTTTCTCGGGGGGCGGGCGCTGTCGGCCAGGATCTTGCTGAAAGAGGTGGATGCCACGTGTGAACCCCTGGGGGCCGGCAACAAGCTCGTTTTCGCCCCCGGGGTGCTCTCCGGTTCCATCGCGCCGACCTCCGGTCGCATGAGCGTCGGCGCCAAGAGCCCGCTGACCGGGGGGATCAAGGAAGCCAATTCCGGCGGGCAAGCGGGGCAAAAGCTGATGCGACTGGGCTATCGGGCGCTCATCGTCGAGGGCAAGGCCAAGGATCCGGAGAAGCGCTACCTGCTGGCGCTCACAACGACAGGGGCCGAGTTGCGCGAGTGCCCGGAGCTGAAAGGGTTGCGGACGTACGCGTGTGCGGAGACGCTCGCCGAGCGTCACCCCGGCCGCGCCGCGTTTGTCATCTGCGGCTCGGCCGGTGAGCGTGAACTGCACGGCGCCAGCATCGCCTTCACCGACGAGGGCAAACGGCATCCGTCCCGGCACGCCGCCCGCGGTGGGCTCGGGGCGGTGATGGGCGCGAAGGGACTGAAGGCGATCGTCGTCGACGACGCGGGCACGCGCGCACGTCAGGCGGCGGATGCGGCCGCCTTCCGCGCCTTCGTGACGCAGTACAGCAAGGAGTACAAAGCGGGGCCGCAGCACCTACAGTACGGCACGGCGGTCAACGTCAATCTCGCCAACATGATGAGCACGTTCCCGACGCGCAACCGCCGCGAAATGCAGTTCGAGGGGGCGGCCTCGCTCGACGGTTCGATCATCTTACAGAACTATCCCGTGCGCGGCGGCTCCCAGCACGGCTGCATGAGCGGCTGCATCGTGCAGTGCTCGAACACGGTCAACGATGCCGAGGGCAAGTATGTCACCTCGGCGTTGGAGTTCGAAACCGTTGCCCTGTGCGGCTCGAACTGTGCCATTGCGGATCTCGATACGGTCGCCAAGATCGACCGCCTGTGCGATGAGCTCGGTCTGGACACCATCGAGACCGGCGGCGCTATCGGATTGGCGATGGACTGCGGCGCGCTGCCGTTCGGAGACGCCGACGGGGTCCTCAGACTGCTCGACAACATCGACAAGGGCGACGCGTTGGCGGAGACCATCGGCCACGGGGTGGTGGCCGTGGCCACGCGCTTCCAGGCCGACCGGATTCCGGCGGTGCGCGGGCAATGTGTGCCGGCGTGGGAACCGCGCACGCTCAACGCGACCGGTGTCACCTACGCCAGCAGCGCCATGGGCGGCGACCACACCGCGGGGCTGATCCTCGCGCCGCCCGAAGATATCGCGCGGGCGTCGCAAGAGGCGCAGTTGATCAACGCGCTGTGCGATTCCAGCGGCTTCTGCCAGTTTCAGGGCCCGGGCATCGAGGATATGCGCGCCCTCTACAACGCCCTGTACGGCGGCGCGCTGACGTTCGAGGACATGGCCGACATCGGCTGGCAGTGCCTGGAGGACGAGTGGGAGTTCAACCGCCGCGCCGGCTTCACGCTGGACGACTACGATCTGCCGGAGTGGATGCGGACCGAGGCCGTGCCGTCGAACGGCATGGTCTTCGCGGTGCCCAAAGAGGAGATCCAGCGCGTCTTCCAGCGTATGCCGATCTCGGACGAACTGCGGGTGAAGAAGGCGATCGGTTAACGGCATGCGGCCGCCAGCGCCGAGGGCATCGCGGGTTGCCGCGGGGAGACGCGACGGGCGCGCTTCGAATTCGTCTCGCTCAGCTCTTCGAACCGCGCACGGGTCAGGCGTTCGTGCAGCCCATCCTCCTGATCCATTGTGCGGGTGCGGTCTTCCGCAATGCGCTCACTGCGGCATCGGCCCCTGGGTGATTTGGACCAGAGCCCGCGGCCGCAGCCACTTGGCGAATGCCGCCTGCACTTCTTTGGCGGTCAGCTTCACATAGCGTTCGGCCGCCCGCGTCGGCTCGTCCAAGGGTAGCCCCAGCACCGCCCGCGAGAGCAGTCCCGAGGCGATGCTGTCCGTACTCGCTTCCGATAGCGGAATCTCGCGTAACAGCACCGCCTGTGCTTGTCGGAGTTCGGCGGCGCTGACCGGCGATGCCTGCATGGCTTTGAGATTGCGCACCACGATGGCGCGGGCCTTCGACACGTTGGGCGGATCGCACGCGTAGCTGACCATGTAGAGCCCGCGCGTCCGGTCAAGATGGAAGAGCGAGGTGACGTTGTAGACCAGCCCGCCGTCCTTGCGCAGGTCGCGATAGAGGCGGGTGGCGTAAAAGGCGCCGCCGAGGACGTGGTTGCCCAGTTCGAGCGCATAGTAATCGGGGTGGAAGCGGTTGAGCCCCAGCGTCTGGGCGAGCGTGACATTGTCCTGGACCCGGCTGGTGTCGGGGACGGCAACGGTTGACGGCTGGTTCAACGGCACCGGCGGCAGCAGGGTGTTGGGTTTGCGGCCGCGCGCCTGCCACGGTCCGAAGTATTGCGCGAGCACGGCCTGAGCCCGTTCCGCGGTGATGTTTCCGATGACGACGATGGACGTGAGGTCGGGCCGGAACACCTTGTCGTAGTAAGCGCGGACGTCTCGCAGGCGCAGCCGCGACACCGTCGCCGGCGTTGCCTGACGCTGCGTGGGATCGCGCTTGGGAAACAGCGCGGCGTTCAGCGCCCGTCCCGCGAGATACCCCGGGCTTTTCAGTCGCCCGGCGAGCGCCGCCGCGGATTGGCGGCGAATCACCCTGAACGCCGGTTCCGGCAGGGCCGGGTGCAGCAGGTTGTCGGCGAGCAATGCGACGCCGCGTTCGAACTGGTCGCTCAGCACCTGCAGGGAGAAATCGGTTCCCGCGGCGACGCTGGCCCCGATGTCGTCCCGCGCCTTCTGGAAGGCCAGCCGATCGAGCGACGTGGTGCCGTGCGAGAAGAGCTGCGCGAGCACTTCGCCGACCCCCTCTTTCCCCGGCGGAACCTGCAATGCGCCATTGTGCTGGATATGTCCGTAGACGCTGACGGTATTGCTGACCGCCGTCGGCTGCACAATGAGTTGGATACCGTTCGCCAGTGTGGTGACTGTTGGATGCACCGTCGATTGCGGTACGGATAGGCGTTCCACCGCCGCCTGCGCCCAGGCGGGCAGTGTCACCCCATTGGTGTCCTGGGGCGCCGCGAACGATTCCGCTTCGCCGAATCCCTTCGGGGAGGTCGGCTTTCCCGAGGGCCGCGGCGTCAAGATGGCGATGACGGCATGGTCAGGGTCGAGGTATGTCCGTGCGACGCGATTGACGTCGTCAACCGACACGCGCTCGATGGCCTGCAGTTCCTCTTCGGGCGAGTCGCGCCCCTCGACGGCCACTGCCTCCGACCATGCGCGCGCCAAGCCCGATACGGAGTTCTTCTGCTGCTCGATCTCGACACGGGCGTGCCGCTTGGATGCTTCCACCAACTCCGCCGGGACACCGTCGGCTCTCTCGGCGGCGAGCACCCGTCGGATCTCCCGGGTCAGTTCCGACGCGTCGGCGCCCTGCGGGAACCCCGCGATGGCGTAGCCCATACCCGTGTGCGGAAAGGCAGTGGCGGCAAAGCCGGCATAGAGCGCCTTTCCCTCGGGCACGAGCCCGTAGAGTCGGCCCCGCTGGCTGCTGAGGACATCGGCCAGTACCTCAACGGCCGCGTAGTCGGGATCGCTCGCTCCCGGCAGGCGGAAGGCGACGACCACCATGCCCGTGGCCTGGTCGGTATCGAGCTGTAAGGTCTCGGGCTGGACCGCTTGCAGGCGCACCTCCGGCCGCGCCGGCAGCGGCTTGGCGGGAATGTCGTCGAACAGGGCACGAACCCGTGCCAGGGTTGGCTCGGGCTCGACGTTGCCGGCGATGACCAGAATGGCGTTGTTGGGCACGTACCAGGCGTCGTGGAATTGCTTGAGCATGGCGGCCGCGGTGTTGTCGAACGACGGGCGGGTTCCGAGAGCGTCGTGCGCATACGGCGTTCCCCGGAACAGCGCTTCGAGCAGCCTGGTGTAGAAAATATACTGTGGGTTGGAGAGGTCCTGCGCCACCTCCTGCTCGATCGCGCCGCGCTCTTTGCTCCACAGGTGTTCGTCGGCGAGGATGCCGCGCATGCGGATGGACTCGATGCGCAAGACGCTGTCGAGATCGTCCGCCGGTACGGTGAAGAAGTAGCGCGTGACCGTCTGTTGGGTGTCGGCGTTGAACTTTCCGCCGATCGTGGCGCTGAGGCTTGCCAGCTGCTCCGCCGACAAACCCGGGCTCCCGCGGAACATCATGTGCTCCACGGCATGCGCCGTGCCCGGGAACCCCTCCGGGGCTTCGTTGGAGCCCACGCGGTAGTTGACGACGGTGGCGGCAACCGGCGCGAGCGTGTCACGCACGATGATCACGCGGAGACCGTTGTCGAGCGTGGCCCGTAAGACGCCGTCGCCGTCGAGTGCGGCAGCCGCCCGTGTGCCGATGGCGCACAGCAGGACAACCAGGACGACCAACCGGATTCGAGCGACAGGTTTCGACACAACCGACGACATGGGAACGGGGTCCTCTTCGTTTTCTCGCTGTACGCGTGTGGAGGCTGGCGGCGACGACGACTCACAATTGCGCAATGGACGTGTGTTCGATCCAGCCCCGGCGCCCGTCGCAGCGGGCGACTTCGAGCCAATGGTCACGCGCCGCGACAATGCGGACGATTGCGCCTTCTTTCAGCAAGTAATGCACCGTGCCGTTGTCCGCCGGCTCGAATCGGGTGGGCGTCTCGCCACGGCCGATCACCACCGCATGCCGCTGGCCGTCCTCCGTCAGTAGCCGGTGCGCGAGCGAGACGCCAGTCCCGAGCATGGCGACGCCGAGCAGGGTTGCCAGGTGGAACAGCCAGCGTGGCCGGCGCGACCACAGGCGGAACGCCACGAGGGCGATCATCAATGCCGTATACGCCGCGCTGGTGGTCCACAGGAGACGTTCGGTGGAGAGACGGTGCGCCAACGGGAAAACGACGGTTTCCCAGAGCCCGGGCGTGCATGCCGCGGTTTCCGTGAGCGACTGCGCGTAAGCCAGGTTGGCGGCCAGGTCGGGGTCGCCGGGAATCAGGCGGCGGGCGCGCTCGTAATTGAGGATGGCCTTCCCCTTCTCGCCGGCCTTGAAATACGCATTCCCCAGATTGAAGTAGAGATTGCCGCTCGCCAAGCCCGTGCGCAGGAGCTGTTCGTACTCCGCGGCCGCGGCGTCGTACTGTCCGTCTTTGTACAGCGCGTTGGCATGGTAGAAGGTTGTCCGCGGGCTCGGCGGCATCTCTGTCGCATAGGCGGAGCCCGTCCCGCCCACGGCGGATAGCGCGGCCAGGAGAAGCAGCAGCGCGGCACCAGACGTGCTTGGCGCGACGTCGTTTCCCACGAGCGCTGCCGATTTCGGCGCCAGTCCGCGCAGCCGTTCGAGACGGTGGACGATGTCCCGCGCCAGGGACAGCGTGGCGTGCATGTCGCCCTTGGTCGCGTTCGGTGCGAAGCGCGCCTGCTCGCTGGCGGCGAGGAACTGGGCGATGCAATGGACGCACTCGAGCGGCAGGCCGCGGTGGGCGATCGTGTCGGAATCGATAGCGCCGGGCGGCAGGCCGAGCTTCGCGGCGAGGTATTCCTGCATGGTACGCGAGGTCGCGTCGTAGAACGCGGCGGGCGTGCCGCGCGTCAGGTCTTTTTCCGCCAGGGCGAGGCCGCGTCGCGCCTCTTTGCCTGCCCGGCTGAAGCGCGCGTAACGCACGTCGCCGGTCAGCCGCCGGCGCCGTCGCTCATACCAGAATGCCACGCCGAACGACAGCAGCGGCACGGGCTGCCAGAGCAGAAAGGCAAGACTGCCGTACCAGGGGCGACCGCGTGCCGACCACGGGCCGGGATCGTCCTTGATGTAGACGATGTCCCGCCCCAGCGTTTCCGGACGGGCCGCCGGCGGCGTTGCGCCACCGCTGTACACCTCCGCCCGGGGCGCGCTGCGCGGCGGCCGTACCACCAGCGCGATGGGCGCACTCTGCAGCGTTTCGTAGCGCTGGCTGCGCGGATCGAAATAGCTGAAGCGCACCGCGGGAATGGCGCGCGTGCTGTCGTCGTTGGGAATGAGAACCTGTTCGAAGGACTTCGTCACGCTTGTTTGCCCGGCGGCGCCGTCGCCGCTCTTATCCACCTGCGTCGCGTACGTACGAAAGCCGCCGCTGCCGGTGAGCGCCGGCGGGCTTGCCTCGCCGATGTTGCCGCTGCCCGTCACCGTCATGCGCAGCGTCACCGGATCTCCCGCGGTCACCTCGGTGGGCGCGGCGGACACCTGCAGCGTGAAACTGCCCACGGCGCCGGAGAAACCGGGCGGTTGTCCCTCCTCCGGCAAGGGCAGGACGTTGAGCGCGATCGGCGCCGACCGCAGTTCGATCGGCCGGCGTTCGGAAAACGAGTCTCCCTGAAAGAAGCGCTGAAAAAACGGGTCGTCGGCGAAGGGATCACGCCGGCGCACGAGCACGTTCAATGACAGGGTTGCCGGGCCCAGCGTGAGCGAACCACTGCGCAGCGCTACGAGCGCGGTCTGAAAATGCAGCACCTGATAGGTGTCGCCATCGATGACCTGCTGGCGTCGCGCGGGTTCGGGGAATTTCTCCAGGGTGAAACCCTCGGCGGCGAGGGTAGGGTACTGCACATCCGCGGCGCGCACCGCGCCGACATACAAGGTCACGTCGACCGGCACCCGCTGGTGGAGGTAGATGGCCTGCTGCGGCACGGACATTTCCAAGCGCAATGCGCGCGGATTTGGCGCCGACGGTTGTGCCGCCCCGGCGCCGCCTGGCGCCACCGAGGCCTGCGGTTGGCTGCTGCCGGTCACGTCGACGCCGAGAGCGGCGGTGCTATACGTCTTCCCGTCGTAGTCGATGCGGAACGGTCCCAACGTGAAGTGCCCTTCACGCAACGGCATCAGCGTGTAGCGGTGCTGCACCGACGAGTGGATGGCGCCGTTTACGATCGACATCTGCGTCAGCGGTCCGGCGTAGCGGACATCGAAGCCGTCGACGGCGAGCGACGGAGCCGGGACATTGCGAGCTCCCGACACCTCGATCGACAGTGTGAGCGGCTCGCCGACTTGCGCGTGCTGCGGGCTGACGCCAGCGCGCACGGAGACGTCGGCGCGGGCCGCCCGGGCGACGCAGAGGCCCAGGCAGGCGACGGCCACCGCCAGCGCGCGCGCACGACGCGCGGGGCGTGGCCCCCTGGCAACCCATCGCCGTATCCGCATCCTCACCAATCCTGTGCCGGTTCGGCGACGGCGGCGCCCTGCACCTGGCGGGCGAACTCGTCAGGCCGCAACTCCTCGTTCTTCGCCGTGTCGATGACCGACGCCGCCTCTTGCGGCGACAACTCATCCTTCTGCGCTCCATCGCTCGGTTGCGCACCTGTCGTTTGCTGCTGTTCGGCCTGCTTCTCGTCGCCGGATTTTTCCGCTTCCGCCTGTTGTTGCTCTTCGTTCTGGTCGCCCGATTTCGGTGGCGGCTGGTTCTGCCCTTGCTGTTGCCGGTCGTCTCGATCCTGCTGCCGTTGATCCGCCTGCGGCTGCTGTTCCTGTTGCTGCTGCTGTTGCTGCTGTTCCTCAAGTTTCTTCTTCAAATCGTCCAGCTTCTTGCTGACGAACTCGTAGTTGAACTTGGCGTCTCGGTCGGCGGGGTTCGCGCCGAGGGTGCGGCGGTAGGCCGCCAGCGCCGCGGCGTAGGCCGTCAACGCGTCCTGGGGCTTGTCGGTCTCCGCGGCGGCGCCGACACGGTAATGGGTGTTGCCGAGGTTGTACGCGGTGTCGGCGGCACGGCGCGCATCGGCGTCACCGCTGCGTACCCGGGCGTAGGAGGCCAGCGCTTCGTCGTACTTGCCGGCCTTGTACTTGGCGTCGCCCATGTTGAAGTTGAGGAGCGGCGAGTCGGGATCGTCGACCAATGCTTCCCCGTACTTCGCGATCGCATCGTCGAACTTCCCGTGTTTGAAGAGCCGATTGGCCTCGGCGACGCGGTCCCGGCTCGGATTGAGCCAGGCGACGCAGCACGCCGCCGCCAGCAACACCGCCACGCTGTGGAGCGCTGCGGCGCCGTGCGCCGGCCCCAATGTCCGCGTGCGATCCACGCCTGACGCTACGCGTTGCCGCGTCATTCTGCCGTACGCCTCCGCCATACGCGCCAGCGCCGGTGTAGGGGTGCGCCAGCGCGACGCCGCTCGCCCACCATGGGCTCGATCGCCAGCAGCAGCACCGCCAGCAGGAGCGGGATCTGGAAACGCTCCTCGAAGCGTCGCTCCATGGTGCTCTTCAACTCGCGCTTCTCCATGCGCCCGAGGTAATCGTTGTAGACCACGTCAAGTCCCAGGCTTGGGCCGTCGGCATGCACGTAGGCGCCGCTGCTGGCGGTGGCGATCCGTTTCAGCGTTTCATCGTCGAGGCGCGACTTGACCACTTGGCCGCGGCGGTCCTTCAAGAACGTCCGCTCACCGGCCGTGCCGACCGGGATGAGCTCGCCGTCCGGCGTACCGATGCCCACGGCGTAGATCTTGATGCCCTTATCGGCCGCCAGCTTCGCCGCCTCGTCGATCTCGCCTTCGTGATCCTCACCGTCGGTGATCAGGATGACGGCTTCGTGCTTCCCCTGATGGCCTTCGAAGGCCTCGATCGCAGCCGTGAGCGCGGCTTCCAACGCCGTTCCCCCTTTGGGAATGATGCCGACGTTTACCGCACGAAGGCTCTCGGTGAAGGCCTCGTAGTCGAGGGTGAGGGGGCACTGGACGAAGGCGCTGCCGGCGAAGGCGACCAGCCCGATGCGATCGCCGTGCAGTTGCTTGACGAGGTCCTGGACGGCGAGCTTGGCGCGCTCCAGCCGATTGGGTTTGACATCCTCGGCGAGCATGCTGCGCGAGGTGTCGAGCGCGACGACGATATCGATGCCTTCGCGGTGCACTTCCTCCCAATGGAAGCCCCACTTGGGGCCCGCCAGAGCCACGAGCAGGAGCGCCAAGGCGGCGAGCAGGATGCCGGCGCGCCAGCGCTGGCGGCGGTGGTCGACGTCGGGCGCCAGGGCCGCAAGCAGCCGGGCTTCGGCGAAGCGCTCGAGAACCTGGCGCCGCCGGCGCAGTGCCCAGACGAAGAAGAGCAGCGCCGCGGGGACGACCGCGAGCGCCCAGAGCAGATGTACGGCGCGCCATTCCATCAAGGAAGTTTCCGGAAGCGGGTATGGGTCAGTCCCACCTCGACGGCGAGCAGCATGAGAGCGGGAACGGCGAGCCAAGGATACAGCTCGTCATAATCCAGATAGCGCGGGGCGCTGAAGGTGGTCTTCTCCATGCGGTTGATCTCGCCGTAGATCCGCTGGAGGCTGGCAGTGTCGGTAGCGCGGAAGTAGGTCCCGCGGGTTTTCTGCGCGATCGCCTTTAGCGTGTCCTCGTCGATGTCCACCTGGATGGGTTGGTAGACTTTGTTGCCGAACACGTCGCGCGTAGGGTAGGGCGCGAGGCCGCGGGTGCCCGCGCCGATCGTGTAGACCTTGAAGCCCAGGGCTTTGACGGCGTCGGCCGCGGTCGCGGGACTGATTCGGCCGGCGTTGCTCTGGCCATCGGTGAGCAGGATGATCACCTTGCTCTTGCCGTCCGACCGTTGCAGCCGTCCGGCGGCGGCAGCGAGCGCGGAGCCGACGGCGGTGCCGTCTTCGATCATGCCGATTTGGGCGCGGGCCAGGTTTTGCAGCAGCCAGCCGTGGTCGAGCGTGAGCGGGCACTGAGTGTAGGGGCGCGCGCTGAAGAGGACGAGGCCGATCCGGTCGCCGGCGCGGCCGGCGACGAAATCCCTGACCACCGACTTGACGACGTCGAGGCGGCTGGCGCGATGCCCCTCCAGCGTGAAGTCTTCCGAGAGCATGCTGCCGGAGATGTCGACCGCCAGCATGATGTCGATCCCCTGGCCGTAATAGGCGCTCTCGGCCTTGCCCTTTTGCGGGCGTGCCAGTGCGAGCACCAGCAGCGCCAGCGCCAGCGCCCGCAGGGCGTGCAGCAGCCAGCGCCAGCGCCGGACGCCCGCATGGGGAATCGCGCGCACCAGGCTGAGCGTCGGAACGCGCACGGCCGCCTCGCGCCGCCAGCGCTGCCGCCACCAGAACAGCAGCGGCACGACGGCCATGAGGGCCAGTGCCCAGGGGTCATGCAGCCGCACGGGCGCCCTCCGCACTGTGGCCGGCCACTGCCGGTCGCGTGTCCTCGATGAACCGCCGTGCGGCGGCGTGCGCGTTGTCCGTGTCCTGCACCGTGGGAAGATGGCGGGCGAACTTGACCAGATCGGCCTGCGACAGGAAGTCGCCGAGCAGGCGGCGGTGCGGGGAGGCCAATCGTCCGTCACCGGCAACGGCGACGAGAAACTCCTCGGTGGTCATCTCCGGCGCGCGCACGCTGAAGCGGTCCTCGAGATAGCGGCGTACGATCGCGGACAGCCGTACGTAATACTCCTCGATCTTGCCGTGCTCGACGAGGTGCAGCGCGCGCAATTTGTTCAGTGCCGCCAGTGCCGTCTCGTGCGGCGGTGCGACCGGCACCCGCCGCTGCCGCCTGGGCCGGTTGAGCAGGTGGTACAGGCCCGCACCCAGCAGTCCGATGGCGACCACCACGGCCGCGGCGATCGCGTACGGCCGCCAGTCGACCGGCACCTCCTCGGGCGGTTTGATGTCGCGGATGTCGGCAGCAGCTTTCTCCGGCCCCAGCACGCTGGTGACGCCGATCAGCACCTCGTTGCCCTCGGCCTCGCGCATCTCCTCGCCCGCGACCCGGTACTGCACTTTGGGCGCCGGTACGAGATGGTCGCCGGTGGCGAAAATCGTCAGCGTGTACCAGCGGGCCACGACGATTCGACCGTCCTCCTTGCGGCTTGGCAACTCGCCAAAGTCGCCGATGGCGAAGTCGCCGAGACTGCCGCTGAGCACCGGGATCAACACCTCGGTGTCGGCGGCCGCCGACACCTCGACGGTGTAGCGAATCGGATCGCCGATGGTGATCTGGCCGTGGTCGACGCTGGCGCGCACGGTCACCGGGAGGGTTACCGACGCTGTCGGGTCCGTGGCCAAGGATCGGGCGGCGAGCACGAGAATCAAGGCTGCCGTTGCGGCCAGTGGCATTGGGCGGCGGTGCCGCCGCGCCGCGGAATGTCCCTGCTCGCTGCGTGCGCCGCCCACGTCGATAAAGAGGGCAGGCCGCCCTACGGCCGGGGGATGTTCGACCGGGTGTGGGCACGTTGGGACGATTGAGCGGTACCCTGCCATTGTTCAGTGACGGCGCTCGCGCATGCGGAAGAAGCGCAGGAGCGCCTCGGTGTACGGCCGGTCGGTGCGCAGCGCCACCGCGTCGACACCGATGCCGCGCAGCATGCGGTCGCGCTCGTGGCGCGCGGCGGCGGCGCGTTCCTCGTATGCGCGGCGCACGCGGATGTCGCCGGTATCGAGCACGAGATGTTCGCCGCTCTCGGCATCCTGCAGGGCGATCAGCCCGACGTCCGGCAATGCAAGATCGCGGGGATCGTCGAGAACGATGCCGACCACGTCGTGGCGGCGGTTGGCGATCTTCAGCGCCAGGCGGGCGTGCGGGTCGAGAAAATCCGAAATGACAAAGGTCACGCAGCGCCGCTTGGTGACGCGCGCCAGATACTCCAGCGCCGTCGAGATGTTGGTGCCGCGGCCGCGCGGGGCGAACGACAGCACCTCGCGGATCACGCGCAGCACGTGCCGCGTCCCCTTTTTCGGCGGCAAGGCCAGCTCCACCCGATCGCTGAACAGGATGAGCCCGACCTTGTCGTTGTTGGTGATCGCGGAGAAGGCGAATAGTGCCGCCATCTCCGCGGCCATCTCGCTCTTCAATTGTTTGACGGTGCCGAAGTGCGTCGAGGCGCTGGTGTCGACCAGGAGCATCACCGTCAGTTCCCGCTCCTCGACGAAGCGCTTGACGTGCGGTATCCCCGTGCGGGCGGTCACGTTCCAGTCGATGGTGCGAATATCGTCGCCCGGCAGGTAAGGGCGCACCTCGGTGAACTCCATGCCGTGTCCCTTGAAGACACTATGATACTGTCCGGCAAACAGATCGCTAACCAGATGACTGGTGCGAATCTGGATCTTACGCACCGCCTTCAGTTGCTCGGAGCTTAGCATAGCGTTGGTGAGGTGCGACCGACTGTCAGACGTTCGCGTTCGGAGTGCACAATGCAGACGTCAGACTGTGGACCTTGGATTGAAACATCAAGGTACGGGCACTCCATCGAAGACCCGTTTGACGATCGCGTCGGCATCGACGTCCTCGGCCTCCGCTTCGTAGGTCACGATGACGCGGTGGCGCAAAATGTCGTGTCCGATCGACTTGACGTCCTGCGGCGTAACGTAGCCGCGGCCCTGCAAAAGGGCATGGGCCTTGGCGGCCAACGTCAGGTACAACGTCGCGCGCGGCGAGGCGCCGTACTGGATCAGCCGCTCCAACTCGAGCTTATACGCTGCGGGATTGCGCGTCGCGAACACCAAGTCGATGATGTACTCCTTGATCTTGTCGTCGAGGTAGATCCGATCGACCAGCCCCCGCAAGCGCAGAATGTCGTCGGTGTGGATGACCGCGCTCGCCGTGTCGCGGTGATTGGTGGACGCCATGCGATCGAGGATCTGGCGCTCTTCCTCTTTGCTGGGATACGTGACCGACAGTTTCAACATGAAGCGGTCGACCTGGGCTTCGGGCAGGGGATAGGTGCCTTCCTGCTCGATCGGGTTCTGGGTGGCGAGCACGAGGAACGGATCCGGCAGCGGGTGCGTTTCGTCACCGATCGTCACCTGGCGTTCCTGCATGGCTTCCAGCAATGCGCTTTGCACCTTGGCGGGGGCGCGATTGATTTCGTCGGCCAGAATGATGTTGGCGAAGATCGGGCCCTTCTTGGTGGTGAACACACCATCGCGCGGGTTGTAGATCAGCGTGCCGATGAGGTCGGCGGGCAGCAAGTCCGGGGTAAACTGCAACCGCTGGAAGCTGGCGTCGATGGTCTGCGCCAACGTCTTCACCGACAGGGTCTTCGCCAAGCCGGGCACGCCCTCGAGCAGTACGTGCCCGTTGGCGAGCAGACCGATCGTCAAGCGGTCGACGAGGTAGCGCTGGCCGACGATGATGCGGCCGATCTCCTCCCGCAAACGGTACAAGCAGGCCGATTCTTCCTTCACGCGTTCGTTGATGGCGGTGATGCCGGCATCCATAATCGGTTCAAGTCCTCTCCTCCGTGCAGCGTGGCGGCTCCCGTAGCGGCGAACCCGCGGCGGTCGCGTGATAGACGCGCGACACCCCAAAATTCTTCACGAAACGGAAGTATCCTGGGATGCGCCGGCCGTGTCCCCGCACCGGTCGGGACGCGACGCTGTCATCGGTATCGCCGGTTTTCTAACCGCCGGCCGCGCCATGGTCAAGCGTTGGGCGGTCTTCCGGACGGCGGTGAGGAATCGTCCCCCTATCCGCCTCGACCGTTGTCAGGGGGCGGTTCTCTTGCCCGCCGGCGGCGGGCTGGTTTCGGCGGCGGCGAGCGCGGCGCGTTTGGCGGTGCAACTGGCGCACTCGGGTCCGTCGCAGACGAAAGCGTGCGGGTCGCGTTCGAGCCTGGCTGCCGCGAGCTGGACAAGATGGCGTACGGGGATCTTACGCGCCAACCCACGTGCCAGCGCTACGGACTTCACCTTGGTCGCTTCCAGACACTCATCCAACTTGACAAAGGCGGCGCTGCAGCCGGGCAGGTTCTCGAGGACGACGCGTTCGTCGTAGCCGGCGGAGTTCACGCGGACCGCGGTGGCCCGACTCAGGTACGGGACGCCAAAGCGTTCCTCGGCGATATGAATGACCGTTGCTGTTTGCAGCGACGTGCCCAGCAGCAGCACATGGCCGCGCATGATATTGAGCTTCTTGAGCGGCCCGAACGGGTTGTTGTCGCGCTGGGTAGAGAGGACCTCACGCGCCTGACGACCCCAGGCCGCGAACGAGTGCGTCGGGTGATTGCTGCGCAGGACGCCGGGAAGCCGGCGGAAGGTCTCGGCAATCGCTCCGACGGCCCGGCTGACCGACAGATCGGCATGAAAGGCCAGCGGGCGGGCGGGCGAGTCGCCCGGGGCCGGCCGGAGCCAGGTTTCGGCAGCGGTGAACGCCGGCATCATCACCGTGCCGCCTTTACCGACCGCATCGATCAGCGCGGCGCACACCGCCAGAGCGCCGCCCTCGACGTGACCGAAGCTCGAGAGTGACGCGTGGACGATAACGTGGTTCCCGCGCAGCGCGAGCTGGTCAAACAGGGCGTTCAGGTCGTTCCGATTCATTGCGCCTGGAGGTTTCCTGGAGGTCGATTGCCGTGAGTGTACGAGACGAGGATCATGGTGCTTCAAGGCGGCGAAGCATACTCCGAGACCCAGGACACAGCAAGATGCGTGGCACCCAGGCGCAGCTTGCGCAAGGGTGCGCAATTGCCTACGCACTACGGCATCGGTATGCGCGCCGCCTGTGCATCCACACTGTTCGTGCTGCTTTGGCCGGTCCTTGTGGGGGCGGAGGTGGGCGGCGCTGACGGCCCGGCCGATGGTCTGCCCGTTTACCGGCAGGTTATCGGACAACAGGCGGTGCACGTGGTGACGCACGGCGAAACGCTCGGCAAGATTGCCCAGGCGTTCGGCATGCGTACGTCCCTTGCCGCCAGAATGAATGGCCTCACGGATCTGAACCGCCTGCGTGTGGGCCAACGGTTGATCCTGTCGAATCGGCATATCGTCCCGGCCGTGCTGGCGGACGGCCTCGTGATCAACGCGGGAGATTTGCTGCTGTACTGGTTCAAAGGTGGGGATCTGCTTGGGGCCTTTCCGGTGGGTGTCGGACGGGTTGCCTGGGAGACTCCGCCCGGACGCTACCGTATCGTCGGTCGCCGCCGGGATCCGGTATGGCATGTCCCTCCCAGCATTCAGCGCGAGATGCGGGAGAAGGGGCAACCGGTCAAGCGCGTCGTTCCGCCCGGTCCGGACAATCCCCTGGGAAAGTATTGGCTGCAGTTGTCGCTGCCCGGCTATGGCATCCATGGAACGAATGCGCCAAGGAGCGTCGGTAGATATACGACCCATGGCTGTGTCCGCCTCCGCCCCGAAGACATCGAGCGACTCTATCGTGAGGTCCCCAGCGATGCCGCGGTGAGCATCGTCAACGTGCCGATCAAATTGGCGCGGGCAGACGGCGGCACGATCCTCGTCGAGGCACACGACGGCGCCACCCCCGAGGCTGCGGCGGCCTTCATCGAGCGACTCGAGCATTCGGACATGATCGGTCTTCTCGATATGACGCTGGTGCGTTGCGTTTTGCGAGATGCTTGGGGTGTTGCCGTGGACGTTTCGAAAGGTGCGAGCAACAACGGTTGGTGTTCGGGCGCTACGCCGGCGTCGCGGTAACGATGGCGAACGCGTCCGCGCGACCGGTCGCAGCCGTGTGTGAAACTGAGATTTCTACTTGACTTTCAATGGCTATGTGGCACAAATGCGCTTGCATGTCTAAGCGGGGCGGCGGTCTTCAGTGGTGTCTGCGGCGAGTTGGGGCTTCCGCCTGCCAGCTCGTCACGGCGATAGTCTCTGCGGCGGTGCTCTTGGCGCAGTCCGCCGGCGCGCAGACGCCAACCCCAACCGTGGCGCCCCGTACATTGAATCTCGCCCCGGTGAATTCGACGATCGCAGCGGTGTCGTCGAGCACGAGCGTGGCGGTCACGATCGATGAACAGTTTGCCCTCCAAAGCTTTGCGATTACAATCACGTACGATACGCCCGCTTCGGGGATCGTGTTGGCGACGGCCGTTACGCCTGTCATAAGCGGCTGCTTGGTTGTCCCGAATCTCTCCACGCCCGGGAAAGTATCGGTTGGTGGGGCCTGTGCTTCGCCCGTGTCCAGCACCGGCCCGCAGACGCTGTTTACCGTCACGTTTCAGGGGCAGGCGAACGGCCTGGCTAACCTGGAATTCGTTCCCCCTTCGAGCGGCACTCCACTGGGGGAGTGTTCGTTAACCGTTAAGCCGGATCTTCAACCTGGGCTTGGCCAGCCGATTCAGTGTAACGCGGTGGACGGTACGATCCGGGTGGGTCCCGAACCGTCGGCCACAGCCACGGTATCACCAACGGCGACGGCAACGCCGACCGGAACCGTGGCCGCAACGCAAGCCGCGACCGTGACGCCGACGAGAACGGCGACGCCAACAGCAACTCCGACGCGAACGGCGACATCTACGCCGTCTCCGACGCGAACGGCGACCGCGACGGGCACGGCCACGCCAACCCCGACGCAAACGCCGACTCCGACGCGCACCGGCACGAGAACTCCCACCGCGACTCCAACTACGTCGCCGACGCCGGCACCGACGACTACGGGCACGCCGCCCTCCACGGCAACGCCGACGAGCTTGCCGAGTCCGACGCGAACAGCCACGTCGGTGCCAACGACAACGCCGACCAGCCTACCAAGCCCGACCCGGACAGCCACGCCGGTGCCGACGACAACGCCGACCGGTCTGCCGAGCCCAACCCGGACAGCGACACCGGTGCCGACGGGAACCCCGACCGGTCTGCCCAGTCGGACTCCGACATCGACCGGGCTTCCAAGCCGCACCGCTACCGCGACGGGGCTGCCCAGTCAGACCCCGACGGCGACGCCGGTGCCGACGGGTACGGGAACGGCGATTCCGACCCGGACTCCGACACGAACACCGAGCGCAACCGGAACACCACTGGCGACCGCCACGCCAACGATCACGAGTCTACCCACGGCGACGCCTTCAACGGCGCCCACGCGCAGCGCAACCGCGGTGCCTAGCCCCACCCACACCCCGGTGGCGATCCCTCCACAGATCAGTGGGAATCTGGTAGCTGGTGGCACGACGGTTTTTGGCCGCGGAGCTCCGAATCTCCCGTCCCCCGCGCTGAAGATTTGCAGTGCCGGCGCGAACGGAATTCCGGAAGGGTGTGGGCCAGGGACGGATGATGTCTTGCTCGGCAGCGGGGGGACCGACGCGGGTGGAAACTTTGTGCACGGCAATACCACCGGCATCCTCCTGAACCGACCGCTGGCGGAAGGCGAGTTGATATTCGCCGTCGATACCCAGAACAACCTGTCCAGCCCAGCGGTGGCGGTACGGCCTGCCCCGGTGATTCCCGACGTGAACCCATGGGGAGCGGCAACCTTGACCGGGGCGCTCTTGGTGGGGCTACTGATGCGACTGCGTGCCGCGCGGCAGCGCGACGTGCGCCGCCGGAGTTAATCAGGGCAACGACGAGCGGGCGGCCGATTCGGCGGGCGAGCTGACCGAACGGTCCCGTTGCGATCAATCAGCAAAGTTCCCGCTGCGAAGCAGGCGAGTTGTCGCATTCAGGGCGCACGGAACGTCCGCCGAAGAGCCGCCGACAGATCGTGCAAATTGGTGGCCCCAAGCACTGCGTCACAGTGCGGCGCGTATGCAGCGATGACGCTGTCCCCGGTATTCCAGCGTGCCGGCAGTTCGGGATTCAGCCATGTGATCTGGCGTACAGCCTCACGATATTGCCGCAGGAGGTCCGCCCGCGGCGGACGCCGGTTGTTGCGTGCGTCGCCGAGAATAAGCAGGATGGTGCTCCGCGTCAGTAGCGGCGCGTGCCGCTCCCGAAATGCGGCTAGCACCCTGCCGAAATCGGAGCGCGCGTGCCAGTCAATGGCTTCGTGCGGTACCAGATTGCCGTGCTCGATCGACACTTCGATCGGGCGGTCGACAAAGGCGAATAATCGGACCCGACGGCAGAATGAGGCTGCGGGCGCCAGCAGACTGAGCAGGAATCGGCTGGCAACCGCGACGGAGTACGAGACGTCGCACAAGGCGACCAGGTCGGGTCGGCCAGGGCGACGATGGCGCAGGGCCGGATGGAGCGGGACACCTCCCGTCGCCACGGAGCGGCGGAGCGTCCGCCGGAGATCGAGTCGGCCGGCGGCGGCGGCACGTTGACGCCGGCTGAGGTGGGCACGAAAGCGCGCCGCCAATGCCGCGACCAACGCCTCACACGCCTCAACGTCGGCAGGGGACATGTCGCCAAAGGGTGTGCGTGCGAGGGTGCGGTCGCGTGCCAGCCGCCGCCCGCGGTTGCGGTACTCGCCGCGCCGTTCGGGTTCCGCCTGCTTCCTTGGCGACGCCAGCGAGTTGGGTGCGTCCTGGCGGCGTGTCGTCATGGGGGTGTGTGGGGATACCGCACTCGACGGTCCCGTCCCGTGTCCTGCACTCACGGCAGCGGACCGCCGCCGCCCGCGGCTACGCTCGCGTGCCGGTAGGGCAAAGAAGCGCTCGAATACGGAGTCGAAGGCGGGCCGGTCGGCTTCATCCTTCACCAAGGTGGCCGCCAGGCTTTCGCGGAATGGCGCCGCATCGAGGCCGATGGCGCCGATGGCGCGCAGCGCGTCCAACGTCTCACCGACGCTGACGTCGAGCCCCGCGGCGCGCAGCGCGGCGATGAACAGCACGAGACGATCGCGCACGCCGATACACCGTTCGCGGTAGCAGGTCCTGCGTCGCCGATGCTACCGCGAGCTGCTGGCGAGCAGCGATCCGATCTTGCTGTCCACCCGGCGCAGGTCGTCTTCGTGCTTCAATACCAGGCTGAGGGTCTGGCGGACGCCCGCCGCGTCGAGTTCGGTGATGTGGAGTGCGCGCAGCGCGCGTGCCCAATCGAGGGTTTCCGCGATGCTCGGGGCCTTTCGCAAGTCGAGTTTGCGCAGGCCATTGACGAAGCGGGCCACCTGGTCACGCAGCCGTTCGCTCAGTTCGGGTATCTTCAAGCGGACGATGTCGCGTTCGATCTCGACACCGGGGAAATCCAGATAGAGGTAAAGGCACCGGCGCTTCAGCGCCTCGGAGAGTTCTCGGGCGCGATTGGACGTGAGCACCACGGCGGGACGGTGGCGCGCACGCAGTGTGCCCAGCTCGGGGATGCTGACCTGAAACTCGCTCAGCACCTCCAGCAGAAAGGCTTCAAACTGCTCGTCGGCCTTGTCGATCTCGTCAATGAGGAGCACGAGCTTGCGCGGCGCGTTGACGGCGTGCAGCAGCGGGCGTTCGAGCAGATACTCGCGCGAGAAAATGTGCTGGCTGACCTCTCCCCATGCGAGTTGCTGCGCGCGGTCGGCCTGAATTCGCAGTAGTTGCTTTTGATAGTTCCACTCGTACAGCGCTTTCGCTTCGTCCAGACCCTCGTAACACTGCAAGCGCACCAGATCGGTACCGAGGATCTCGGCCATCACCTTGCCGATCTCCGTCTTGCCGGCACCGGCGGGGCCTTCAATAAGGAGCGGCTTTTCGAGCGCCAGGGCAAGGTAGAGCACCGTCTGCACACGCGGCGTGGTGAGATACCGTGCCCGTTCCAGTCCTTGCTGTACCGACGCGGGCGTCAGTTCGCTGTTGGCTATCATTCACGACGTGCCGTGCACGACAACCTGAGCGCACTTCAACAGATGGCGCGGGGAGCGCAGGATGAGAAATCGGAGATCCCTCCGACGGACGCACACGGAATCAGGGGGTGTGGTATCGAATGGATGCGGCGGGCGCAAGGGGCGGGAGGCCACGCGGCGCCACCATCGTCGCCGCGCACCGTCAAGGACAACCAGATCACCGCGTGTGACGCGGGCGCCGCTCCATCTTTCGCACCGTTGCCGCGGTCCGCTCGGCCGCCCGTGCCGCCGCCTCACTCTCCGCCACTGCCCGATCGGCCGCCTGCACCGCGCGTTCCGCCGCCGCTTCGACACGCGACACCAGCGCCTCCATACTATCTGTCGGCCGCGGCGGGGGAGCCTGCAAACGTGAGCGCAGCACGATTGCCACCTCGCGCCGCTTCTGCGGGGTCATCGTGCCATGGAATTTCATGATGCCGAAATTGGGTGTGGCGGGAGAGAGATTGACCGCCCCGAAGTCCGCCTCGACGTCGCGGTCCAGATAGTACAAGCGCACTTCGTACGGTTTCCACGGCCACTCCGGGGTGATTTCCTGGATCTCGGCGAAGTCCGGGTACCCGTAGCGGGTGACGTAGGTTCGCAGGTCGCTGATGCGGTGGATTTCGTCGTCGAGGGTCCCGGCGTTGATAGCATACGGCTGACCGACTTCCGTAATGTAGGGCCGGCGCGCCGGCCGCTCGCGCCGTACCTCGCCGAACGCCGCCCCGGAAATCGCCGCGCTCAGCATGAACGCCGCAACAATACTCACTCCCCGTGCTCGCGCCATTGCAGATCCTCCGCGTACCACGGTGGTAAAGGGTAAAGTAGCGAGGCAACCCGGTCAAGCGGAATTTTGAAGCATTACGCGTCGGGGCCCCAGCGGTGCCACGCCAGCGCGACGAGGCGATTGTGCGGCGTCACGGCGCCGAGCTCACGCTACTGAGGACGTACAGGACCGGCAGCAGGCCGGCGACGGTGACAACGAACAGGGCCCGCGACGGGGATGATTCCGCAACGAGCGGCGGCGCAAGCGGTCTCACCGGCACTGTGCGCGCCGCGTCGGAATACGCTCCGGTGCCCAGTGGCGTTGGCGCCTTCGTTGCGGCTAGAGACGAACGTCCCCTTGACGCCGATCTCGATTCGCACGGCCCCCCCCGTGAAGCGGCAGGCGCTCAAACCGTTCAGTACCCCATGACGCCGAGGAAATCCTCGAGCCGCTTGAATCGCATGTATACATTATCGCGCCGTTCGTCGCCGATCGTCGAGGTGGGGCGATTGGCGTAGTTGTGACCTGGGTACAACACGGTGTCGTCCGGCAGCCGCTTCAGCTTGTTGACCAAGCTGTCGTACAACTGCGCCGGGTCGCTGCCCGGCAGATCGACGCGCCCGCACGATCCAATGAACAGGGTGTCGCCGGAGATCAGACGCCCATCGATGAGAAAGCATTGCGAACCCGGAGTGTGCCCGGGGGTATGCAGAAAGCGCATCCGCAGGTTGCCGAGCGTGAGTTCATCCGTACCATCCGTGCGGACCAGGTCGGAGGCGGAGAGGCCCGCGATACGGCTGACGAAGTCGGCTTCAGACTTGTGGACGTACACCTTGATCGGCAAGTTGCGCGCGAGCAGTTCCGCGGCGCCCGGGATGTGGTGATTCATGAGATCGCCACCCAAATGATCGGGATGAAAATGCGTGACCAGTGCCGCCTTGAGCCGTAGCTCGTCCTGCTCGACGATTTCCACGAGGCGATCGATCTCCCATGCCGCATCGATCACGACGGCCTCACGGCTGACCGGATCGGCCACGAGATAGACGAAATTCTGCATGGGGCCGAGTTGAAGTTGTTTCAGGTACAGTTGCGTCATGTCCTCACCGTTTGGGTTTCGCTCGGCGCTCGTGCGCGCGCAGTCCCCGCTCCCAGAGGAACTCTCGTTCGCCGTCATGCTTGCCGATCCACCGTGAAAGGACAAAAAAGAGATCGCTCAGGCGATTGAGGTAGCGCAGCGGGCCGGAACCGATGGCCTCGTCGCGCTGCAGCCGCAGCACGATACGCTCCGCGCGGCGGCAGACCGTGCGGCATTGGTGCAGGAACGCGCTCACCCGGCCACCCCCGGGAAGCACGAAGGAGTTGAGCGGCTCGAGATCCTGTTCGCAATCGTCCATCAAGCGCTCGAGCGCGGCGATCTCGTTGTCGCCCACGCGAAACATGCCCTCACGGAAGGCGTCGGGCGGGGTGGCCAATTCGCTGCCGAGGTCGAAGAGTTCGTTTTGGATCCGTTGGAGAATCACTTCGAGGCGCTCGCGCGCGGCCGTGGCCGGGGCCTCCCGATTGAACGCGCGGGTCAAGCCGACGGCCGCGTTCAATTCGTCGACCGTCCCGTAGGCCTCGATGCGCCGGCTGTCTTTCGGCACGCGCGTGCCGCCCACCAGCGCGGTCTCGCCCTGGTCGCCGGTACGGGTGTACACCCGGGTGATTCGGATTGCCATGATCGTGAGCGTTTCAGCCGGCAGTGCGGCGCAAGGTCTCGTAGGCATCGCGCGGCGGGCACTCGGCGCACACGGGGAGGCCGCTCTGCGCCCAGCCGGCGAGCACCTCCCGTCCCGCCCCGTCGCGCGCCCCGCCGAAGCCGCCCTGCATGTTGGCCACCGCCGTATAGCCGGCGCGCACCAGGAGTTCGGCGGCGTGCTGTGAGCGCCCGCCGGATTGACAGCCGACGATGAGCGGGGCGGCCCTCGCGAAGTGGGCCTCGACGACGCGGACGAAGTCGGGATTCGGCGCCATCTGTCGTGTACGCGGGTCAAGCAGGGCAAACGGGATGTTCGCGGCACCAACTGGATGACCGGCGGCGAATTCCGTTTCGGTGCGGACATCGATGTATCGGTAGCCGCTTTCGAGCAGCCGGTATGCCTCCGCGGGCGTGATCTGCCGAATCGTCATGGGTGGCCTCCTGGTGAGCGGCTGCGTGCGCTCCTCCGGGCGCGCGGTTCGCGTGGCACCGACCTGGCGGTCGATGCGTGCACGATCCCCCGTTCACCGGCGACACGGTGCCCGGCCGTTTCCTCCGCGGTCGCATGTCGAGCCACGGAGAAACTCTAGCAGTGTTGTTGGAGGTGCGAAACAGGCGAGGTGGTCGTCAGCGGGTAGCCAGAGCGCGCAGCGGCGGCGCGTTAGTGCGCGGGGAGCTGGTCGGTCCCGTCGTACGGAGGTGCAAAGGTCGCAAGTGCTACCGCGGGCTCGCTTCCCGCGTTGACGAAGTAGTGCGCCGTTCCACGCGGGATGAGCGCCACATCGCCGGGGCGCATCGCGTACGCTTCCCCGGCCACGTACAGAAAACCGCTGCCACGGAGAACGGTAACCGACAGATCGCGCGTGGCATGCAGGTGGGGTGCCTCACGGTCGCGGATTTGGATGAGGTGAATGCTGAGCGCGTCCGTGCGGTGCAGGAGCGACGCAGCGATATTCTGCCCCACGGGGAGCGGATGTGCCTCGATCATGCTGCTCAGCGAGGTCTGGCGGGCGGCCTGCCCGTTTGCGAGCAGCACATGCGGTGCCGGCGTACACGCGTACACGTTCGATAGAACGCCGATGACGGTCAGCAGTCGCACGATCGCGATTCTCCGTGGCATGTTCATCCCGCTTGTCGCGTTGGGGCAGCGAGAGCAGGTTCTCCCCGCTCGCCCAGGTCTGGCGCAACGCGACGATCCCTTCGAGTGCGTGCCTGCCAGCGCGGCCGCCTCAGCCCGGCTGGCCCGCCGGGCTGCGTCCGATACGGCCGCGGTGTGCGGCGCCGTGGCACCGCGGGCACAAACCGTAGAAGGTGAGCGCGTGCGCACGCACATGGTAGCCCGACCGGTGCAATTTCGAAGACGTTGGTCGCGCCCCCGTCGGCCGCGCCAGATCGGTGACCATACCGCACTGTTCGCAGAGGAAATGATCGTGCTCCCGCATCATGCCATCGTAGCGTGTCGGTCGATCGTGCAAATGCACCACCCGCACCTGCTGCTGCTCCGCCAGTTTTTGCAGGTTGCGGTAGACCGTGCCCAGGCTGATGCGCGGCAGCTGCCGGCGTACCCGGTCGCAGACCTGCTCCGCGGTCGGGTGGTCGTGCGCGGCGGCGACGATCTCGTGGATGGCCGCAAGCTGGCGCGTCCGGCGGGTCTTCACGTCGCCTCCAGATCCTGCGTCAACGAGCGCCGCACGCTGCCTTCGATGAGCGCCGCATGCCGGTAATGCGGGTGGTCGATGACGAGTCTGGCCGGTTCCCGGCCGTCGCGGAAGGCCTTGCGAGCGGCGTTTGTGAGTGGAAAGCGGACATATTGGACCGCGCTCAGCTTGTCCTCCTTGCTACGGCCGGCTTCGAACTGCCCGGATATGCTGAACCCACCGCGGGTCGGATCGCCGATTTCGAGGCGGACCGCCTCGTCGATGCCCATGAACTGGATGAGGTCCTCGCGGATGCGCTCGGAGTCGGTGATCTCGATCAGCATGGTGGTGCTCAATTCGTGCCCGGTAGGAATGAGGGCGCTGAACACCTCAATCTCGTCGCGGATTCTGTCCAGGTCGGTGATGCGCTCGGCGCGCACCATTTCCTGAATTTGGAACAGCATGGTGTCGTGGCTTTCGAACACGAACGTCACCCGGTCGCCCACCGCGACCCGCCGCTCCTTTTTCAGGGCGATGATCCGGCGCCGGATCTCGTTACGGACCTGTTCGTAGCGCTCCAGCCCAAGGATCTCGTCGAGCGTAACCGGGTCCATTACTCTACCTCCACGCTGTCGGCGTTGAGCGCCACAACGAAAATGCGTGCTGTGGAGACCGATGGGGCCGGCGCATGCCGACCCCATGCAGTCGCTGCGCAACTGCGCCGTTCTTCCACCGCGTGTGCCCACGCCACTGCGCGAGACACAGCGCTGAACCACGGCGCGTACGGTTTAGAGCTTTCCGAGACCGTCGAGACCCTTGGTAAAACGACCGGCGTGCGACTTTTCGGCCCGCGCCAGGGTCTCAAACCACTCGGCGACCTCCTCGAACCCCTCGGTCCGCGCGGTCTTGGCAAAACCAGGGTACATTTCTGTGTATTCGTATGTCTCGCCTTCCACCGCAGACTTCAAGTTGTCCTCGGTGTTACCGATGGCCACACCGGTGACCGGGTCGCCCACCTCCTTCAAAAAGTCGAGGTGGCCGAAGGCGTGGCCGGTTTCCGCTTCCGAGGTGTCGCGGAACAGCCCACCGACATCCGGGTAGCCCTCGATGTCAGCCCGGCGTGCAAAGTAGAGGTAACGCCGGTTCGCCTGCGATTCGCCTGCGAACGCGGTCTTCAGGTTGTCGTGCGTCTTGGTGCCCTTCAGATTCTTCGCCATCATCGTCCTCCTTTGCGGATTCTTATCAGGAATCTTTCCTGTTATGTTCGAACTATGGCGGAAGATCGTCCGCCTGTCAACCTCGATGCATTTTGCCCCGACCGACAGGCGCAGTCTAGGGGGTGCGATTGGCCGATGCCGGTGGATACCGGCGAGGGAGGCACGCCAGCGGGTATGCCAGGAGTGCCCCCGTGCCGAGAACGGTCGCGCGGCGTCGCCGGTCCGACCGCCGGTGCGGCGTATCAGCGCGTGAGCAGGTTGATGCTGGGACGTTCGCGCAGGCGCGCAATCCAGCCGGACACGTTTTGCAGCCGAGCGTCGAGTTCGATGCCGAGTTGGCTGAGCAGGACGATGCGCGGAGCGAACGCCACATCGGCCAGAGAGAAGCCGCCGCCCAGGTACTCTTTGCCATCCAATCCGGCTTCCAGGCGGAGGAGAATGCGTGACACTTCTCCCTGGAGCTTGCGGATTCGGTCCGCATCGCGTTCGGCCTCGGGCTTATGAAGCTCGGCCATGATCATGCCCGCTTGCGGGGTAAAGGAATTGTCCGCGAAATCTTCCAACAGCCGGACTCGAGCCCGGCCTGCTGAATCTTCAGGCATCAGGGGAGGATTCGGGTACTCCTCGTCGAGGTATTCGTCGATGATAGTCGAGTCGTAGATTACCACGTCTTCGTCGATGAGCACCGGAACCCGCCCGTACGGATTCAGTTTGAGAAATTCAGGTGATCTCTGCTCTTGCTTGCGTAAATCCACGTGAACCCGCTCGTATTCGAGGTCCTTCTCGGCCAACACGACGCGCACTTTCTGACAGAAGGGGCAATCCGGGTAGTCATACAGTCTGATCATGAGTCGTGTTTCCCCCTTTTTCCCTTGAAGACCGTCACACGAGTTGCAATTTACAATCGCAGAAAATTCCGTGCGTGTCCACCGACACGGGGGAAAAGCGCAGGGAAGACGTGCTGGCAGGCCGATGCTCGCGGACCTCAGGCGATATGTTTCCAGGCGTGGTACGAGCTCCGCACCAGCGGTCCGGATTCGACGTGGCGGAAGCCGAAGGCAAGCGCCGCCGCGCGCAGCGCCGAGAACTCGGCCGGGGGAAGGTAGCGCTCGACCGCTACGTGCGCGGCGGACGGTCGCAGGTATTGCCCTAACGTGAGGATGGTGCAGCCGGTTGCCGCGATGTCGGCGAACGTGGCCTGCATCTCTTCGGACGTTTCGCCAAGGCCAAGCATCAGCCCCGTCTTGGTGCGGAGGTCCGGGCGCTGCTGCTTGGCGTGCTGCAGTACGCGCAGGGAGCGCTGGTACTGAGCGCCGGGCCGGACTCGCTTGTACAGGCGGGGGACCGTCTCGGTGTTGTGATTGAAGATGTCGACGGGGGCATTCACCACGGTGTCCACCGCGACGAGGTCGCCCTTGAAATCGGGGACCAGCACCTCGACGGTGCAACTCGGTACGCGCTGCTTAATGGCGTTCGCCGTACGCGCGAAATGGGCGGCACCCCCGTCGGCAAGGTCGTCGCGGTCGACCGACGTCACGACCACATGGCGCAGGCCCAGGCGTACGACACCCTCGGCGACGCGTTGCGGTTCGTCGGGATCGACCGCGGTCGGCTGGCCATGCGCGACGGCACAGAAGGCGCAGTTGCGGGTACATACGTCTCCGAGCAGCATGAACGTTGCCGTCTTATGGCCCCAGCACTCGCCCACATTGGGGCAGTGCGCTTCTTCGCACACGGTGTGCAAGCGCAAGTCCCGCACCAAGCGCTTGGTTGTGAAAAAGGCATCGCCCTGGGGTGCCTTGACCTTGATCCACTCGGGAAGCCGGCGGGCCACCGTCATGCGCGGCACTCCTGTCGCTCGGCGGCGTGCAAGCCGAACACGGATCGAAAGGTCGTCACGAAGGCGCGCCGTACCGCGGCCATCGCCGGCGCGCCGCCCAATTCCCGGGCCATCGACGTCATCCGCACGTCGGGCATGCGGCACGGGACCACATGGGCGAAGAACCGTAGATCCGTCGACACGTTGAGTGCCACCCCGTGCAGTGTTGTCCAGCGCCGCACGCCGACGCCGATCGAGGCGATTTTCGCCGCGCCCACCCAGACCCCCGTCAAGCCGTCGCGTCGCTCGGCGGCGATGTCGAACGCCGCGCACGTGCGGATCAATACCTCTTCGAGCGCACGGACGTAGCGATGTACGTCCCGGGCATGCGCCAGGGTGATGATCGGGTACGCCACCAACTGCCCCGGCCCATGAAACGTGACGCCGCCCCCGCGGCCGATGCGGAACGTGGGAACGCCGAGCGCGACATCGGCACCCAGGAGATCCGCCGCATCGGCACCGCGCCCCAGGGTATAGACCGGCTCGTGCTCGAGGAGCAGCAGGTAGTCATGTGCATCGCCGGCGATCTTCCGGGCAACCAAGTCCTCCTGCAGCGCTAGCGCGTCGGTGTACGGACAGCGCCCGAGATCGCGAACGATCAACTCCATTACTTTTGAAGCTAGTCCAAGGCGGCGGCGGCCGCAATCGGGCGCCAGCCGGGGACGGCGGCGACGTCAGCTGGCTGCAGCGCACGCGGAGCGACCCCAAGGCTGCGATGCGCGGCCCGCGGCGAGGCGTGTTTCCGCGGCGGGCGGTCTCGCGTGCGGGAGCCATACGCGAAAGGTCGACCCACACCCGGCGGTACTGTCGACGCGGATCGTGCCGTTGAGCGCCTCGATGATCCGGCGCACGATAAAGAGTCCGAGTCCGATACCCCCGCGGTTGCGGATGTGCGTTGGGTCAGCCTGCACAAACGGTTCGAAGATTCGGCGGACCGTTTCCGGGGCCATGCCGATGCCGGTGTCGGCCACGGCGACTTCGATCCCTTCATCGCGACTGCGAACGGTCACCGTGACGCCACCGTGGTCGGTGAACTTGAGCGCGTTGACGATCAGATTTCTGAGCAGGAGCTTGAGTTGGGTCCGGTCGGTGCGCAGCGCCGCCAGCGGTGCGGGGATGTGGGAATCGAAAGTCAATCCCACCTGCTTCCGCAGTGGTTCGACCTGCCCCTGGATCTCCTGAAGGACCTTCCCGACGTCTGTCTCCTGCAGCTCGAGGGCCCGCCGCCCGCATTCCACCCGACTGAGATCGAGGAGGGTGCCGGCCAGGTCGAGCAACTCCTGCACGCTTTCCTCGACCTGCTGAAGCGTGCCCCGTTGCCGCGCGGTCAACGGCCCGTACGCTTCCTCCAACAGTAGGTCATTGTAGCCGACGATGACGTTCAGCGGCGTGCGCAATTCGTGCGCGATGGTGGTAACCAGGTCCGCCTCGTTCGCACTGGCGTGTCGGCGATCGTGTAGACAGGCGACCGTTTCCAGGGCCATCGCGCCCAGCAAGGCCAGGCCACGTGCGAGTTGTTCGTCCCGCGGCGTGAAGGATTCCGGGCGGTGTCGATAGCCGCCCACCAGAACGCCGACGGGTACGGATCCTCGTCGCAGCACGGTGTGCAGGCTTGCCGACGCCCCATACTTGAGGTTCAGGGGGACGCCTGGTGCGGCGCCGACAAGCGCCGTACGCGTCTGCATGACCGTTTCGCGTTCGAGGCGGTCGATGAAGTCCCGCATCACGGCGCGCGACAATCGCAGGTCGCTCAGCGCCCGCCAGTGTTCGTCGCGGATGCCGTGCTGGGCGCTGGGCACGTATGCCGCCGCGTGTGGTTGCCAGAGGAGGATGCAACTATAGTCGCAGCGCAAGGCCTCGACGGTGAGTCGGCACAACAGCGCAAGGGAGTCCGCCGTGTCGAAGCAGCGCGCCAGTTCGTGTGCGGCCTTGGCCAGCACGGCGTCGACCTGCGCCTGCTCCTGGGGCACGCGCTGCAGTGCGCGGCTGTCGTTTGGCGGCGCGGCGTGCCACGCTTCGCGTTGCGCGTGGTTTCGAGGGTTCGATGTCATTGGTGTTCCTCCGCGTTCGAATCTTGCATCCTCGCGATACTTAGCGATGGATGCAGGATGATCTTATATCAGCGATATAAGGGGTATACAAGATATTATTGAAGCCATATCGTAGTGTAGGCAGGGATGCACGTAGGCGGAGGCGGCAAGTGCCGCGACCGCGTCCGATTACGGCCTATGGCGCGAGGGCATGGCCGTGGTGTTGCGAACGCTCACCCGCGTGGGGCACGTACAGCGCGGTGCGGCGTGCCGATCGGTTTCTTCCGATGGGCGGCGCGGTGACGGGCCAACGCGTTACCCGCCTGCGCCACCGCGGACTCGGCTCAGCGCCGTCGGTGCGAGCTGGCGTGGGACGCTCGCGTCCCGGCGTCAGGTGACGTGCCGCGCTGGAAGTCGAGGAGCACATACCCAGGGAGGTTCGCGGCCCGCAGTATCGGGCGTGCGGCGGTTGGAAGGTGCGCCGCGGCGGCTTTGAAGGTAACGATGCGCGGATGGTGCAGGCGAAAGCGCCGGCCCATGCGCTCGATTTCGCCGCTGCGCGCGCGGAGGAGATTACGGGCCCAATCCACATCACGCCCGTACGTCATGGGGATCACGAAGCCCGTGCCGCTGCGGAAGGCCACCACCGGCGTACGGTAGGCGCGCCCGCTGCGGCGCCCGACGTGATGCACCACCGCAAGCGGCGGGACGAGCCAGGCGAAGGTGCCCAGGAGTGGATTGGTGAAGGCGCGATTCATCCGTCGCATGCATCGAGGGAAGCGCATCGCGATTGAGGATAAACCCCGACCGCGGCAATATCAACGACGCGCGGAGGCCGGTGTCCGATTCGCGGTCACCCCCGGTCAGCGCGCTATTGTACGGAAAGCATGCGCTCGATGCCGGTGCGGGCGCGAGCAGCCACCGAGCGTTGGATGTGGAGCACGCGGTCGTCTTCGTACGGCCGGCGCAGGTCGCAACAATCGTCGCACAGCACCACTTCAAGGCGGTCTTCGCGCAGCGAGCCCAGGAGCTTGTCGAACTCATTGGCCTTCATGTAGCGGCACTCCGCCTCCGTCGAGACCGGGATGAACGTCTTCCGCGGACACTCCTTGCGTAGCCGGTAGACCATTCCTTTCTCGGTAGCGACGATGAACGTCCGCGTCGCCGATCGGTGTGCATGGTCAACCATTCCTTCGGTCGACAAGAAATAGGCTTTCTCGCGCGGGATGACGCCGGCGTGCAGCTTGTACAGGCACGACGACGCGCAACCGCACTCGGGGTGAATCATCAACTCGGCGTCGGGATCGTTCTCCATCAACGTCTCGACGGCGCGATCGCCGATTTTCTCGTGCACATAGCAGCAGGCGGTCCACTCGCCGAATGCGTGGGTGTAGACCTCGATCAGGTCCGGGTTGACTGCCACGCCTTCGCGTGCCAGCGTTTCGAGCGCCCGCTGCTTCATGACCAATCCGAGAAATTTGTCGGGCAGCACCAGAATCCGCCGCCCGGGGAAGGTCTTCACCGCGTGTACGATGATCTTGTCGGTGTTGCGCGAGGTGCAGACAAAGTCGCTAATCGACTTGGTGTACGCATCGCTGTTGACGTAGGTCACAAGGATTCCGTCGGGGTGCAACGCCTTCCATCGCTCGAGCCAGGCGTGGTCGGTGCCGAAGACGAGCGAACAGCCGAGGGCCTCCGGCCGGTCGGCGACGAACACGCGCGTCGCATCGCCGGTGATCATCTTCGCGGTGGCGCCCATGAAGTACACGCTCTCGAAATCGACGCGTGCCGCCCCGCGATCGCGGACATAGAAGCTCAGTCCGAGCGAATCCCCAACCTTCTCCGCCAGTTCGTGGTATTCCGGGTACAGATAATTGTGCGCCACGATGGTCGATTGTTTTTCGGCCGCCAGTCGCCGGATTTCCACCCCTTGCTCGGCGAGTTGCAGACATTTTTCCCACGTGTACCGCCCCGGATAGAGGTCGGCAGCGTAGCGCGAGAACAATTCGTACCACTGTTGAGCGAGTGCCTTTGCTTCCATCGGTGTCACTTCTTAGCGCCAAGTTCCCCATGGCTCAACCGACCGCGAACCGTGGAGTAGGGCGCTGCGTGCGTGCCGACGCCATTGTCGACGGCCGACCCACTGGCGTCACCCCTGGCGTTGTGTAAGGATCGGATCGCGGACATCTACGAGAATGCAGCGCAGGCGTTCGGCGCGCAACGGCGAGGGGTATCGGTGAGCGAGGCAGAAAATTCCGTGGAGTTGCGCTTCCCCAAGCGGCGGCTCACTGTCCGCAGTAACACGATGGCGTACGTCGAAGCCGGGCAGGGCGACCCAATCGTGTTCTTGCACGGCAACCCGACCTCGTCGTACCTGTGGCGAAACGTCATTCCCCACGTCGAATCGCTGGGCCGCTGTATCGCGCCCGATCTGCTGGGCATGGGCGACTCCGCCAAGGTCTCGTCTCCGGACCCCGCGCGCTACGGGGTGCTGGAACAACGCGCACACCTCGACGCCCTGCTCGAAGCGCTCGGCGTATGCAGGAACGTCACGCTGGTCCTGCATGACTGGGGTTCCGTCCTGGGGTTTGACTGGGCGAACCGGCACCGCGACGCCATTGCCGGGATCGCCTACATGGAAGCGGTGGTGCGGCCGGTCAGTTGGGCCGATCTCGGTGCGGACGCGGCGCCGATGTTCGAGGCGCTGCGCTCGCCGGCCGGAGAGCAGTTGATCCTGGTGGACAACATGTACGTCGAGCAGGCCCTCCCTCGGATGATCTTGCGCCCGTTGTCGGAGGAGGAGATGGAAGCGTACCGCGCCCCGTTCCGCACACCTGGGGAATCCCGCCGCGCCATGCTGACGTGCTGTCGCGACGTGCCGGTCGATGGCACGCCCACCGAGGTGTGGGACGTCGAGGCGGCCTACGCCGAATGGCTGCCGACGGCGGATTTCCCCAAGCTGTTCATCAATGCCGAGCCCGGTGCGTTCCTGGTGGGCGCCAAGCGCGAGTTCTGCCGTACCTGGCGGAACCAGACCGAGGTCACCGTACCCGGCCTGCACTTCGTCCAGGAGGACTCGCCGCACGAAATTGGCGAGGCCATCGCTGTCTGGCTGCGGGACCGCGTATTCGTTGCGCAGGCCGGTGCTGCGCGCTGCGACTGATCGGTGTCGTTCTTCGCGCCGCACCTTTGCGGAACTGGAAATCCTTCCGGGATTGCGCGCCCGCACACCGTCGGGTTTCTTCGAGTTTGACGGCGTCGTCCGCGCGGCGCATCCGGCCTGATGGACAGCCGCACACGCCGAGAGTAGAAGTAAAAACGAGGACAAAGGGGGCCTCTCCCCATGGTGCTTTGGCGCGCGGTAGCATGTGCCTGTGCGCACGGAGGGAGGCGGTGGTGTGTGTGCGGGTGCATGGCGATAGTCATGGCGGCTTCGCCGCCCGCAGCCGCGCAAATTGCGATCAAAATCTTCGACGAACCAACCACTATCCAATCCTTTACCATCGGCTCCACGGTGCTCGACGTTCCCGGAGCGCTCAAACGCCAGCAGCACACGACCGACTTCAGCCTGGAGGTCTCGACCCATCCGTTGGTGGGCAGCTACGAGATGGGCGGGATCGGCAGGACCGCGACGAGCACCAGGAGCTTCGGCTACTACGTGGCCGTCGGCGGCTTTGCCAGTGCCGACGCGTGGTCGGAGTTCAGCGTGGTCACGCCCCCGATTCCGACCGAGGTAAAACGCGGCGACGACCTGCTGCCCGTCGAGGCGCTGGAAATCGATATCAAGGGACGCGTTCGCGAGGCGAATCTGGATGCCGTCGCCTGCGGTGCCGCGTGGACGGCGGAACTCCGGGGGGTGCACTTCGGCGCGCCCGGGCCGCCGGAAGCCGACTACGAATTCCCTTCGGTCGGCTGCATCGTTCCCGAAGGGGAAATCTACCAGGCCATTGACGATATCCAAACGGCATTCGATATCATCGGCAAGATCGACCAGGTGTTTCAAGTGGCCGCGGTCGGGTTGGGCGTCTGGGAAGACTTCGTGGTGCGCATCCCGCTGTATGACGTGCAGGTGCCGCGCAATCAGCCCTTGAACCTGATCGTTCAGTTGGGGCGGCGCGCCGGTTCGGCCCTGGCGGCGGCGGGTGTGAGCGGCGGCGAAATCGACGTGTCGGAGATCCGCGTCGTGGGCTGGGCTGGCATTGGACCGACCACCTATCTGCGCACGTGGCACCACTACGGTAACGGCGGCGCGACCGCCAAGCGACTGATGGAGGAAGTGGCGTTCGACGTCAAGAAAGCGCAGCAGCACATCGAGCCCTTTCCGACGGCCACCTTCACCTGCCCGCCCTATCCGATTCACCGGCCGGTCACGCGCTTGCGTAGCCGAATCTACGTCACCGACTTCGACTGGCTGTGGAGGCTGGAGTATCTCGAGCTGGACAGCGATCCCAGATCGAGAGTGCCGGTGCCGGACGAGACGTGCAGGCTTGGCCCGATCGTCATGGACCGCTCGCACCGCGTCGCCTTTGGATTCCAGCAAGGCGTCGCCGACTTTGTCATCACCGGCTTCCGCACCGTTCCCGCTCAGCCCCAGGCCGGCCAGCGCTTCGACCTCAACATCGCGGTGCGCAACGTGGGCGATTTGTCGACGCTCGAGGCGGACCGTAACTCGCCCCTCTCGGGCGGGTTCAAGTTCCGCATCAAAGTGGGCACCGCCGAAACCACGTTGGGTGAACTCCGGGTGTTGCAGCCCGGAGAGAGCTGGGAGTTTTACGGCCTGCAATGGACGTGTAATGGCTCGGTCGACGTGACCGTCGATACCGACAACGATATCGAGGAAGGCCCAGTGGGTGAGCAGAATAACACGGCCCACTTGACCCTGCCGCTATGTGAGGCTGCGACACCGACTCCAACCGCGCCCCGCACTCCCACGCCAACGGCCACCGTGACGCCGATTCCGGTGCCGACGCGCACGCCAACGGCCACCATTACAGGCGCGCCCACAGCCACCCGGAGCGCCACCGCGAGTCCTGTCGTCACGACGACGCCAACCATCGCGCCAGGTCCGATCTGTGTGGGCGATTGCGATGCCCGTCTGTCGGTCACGGTGGACGAGCTGTTGACAATGGTGAACATCGCCCTGGGCAACCTGCCGCTTTCAGACTGTCGAGCAGGCAACCGCAATGACGATCACGCAATTACAATCGACGAGATTCTCGTAGCCGTGCGGAACGCTGTCGCCGGATGCCCCGTGGCATGAGACAGGCGACGGTTCAGACGCCCAGTCTGCTGGTACGATTGCTTCGCAACGACTTGGCGGCTGTCGTTCCCGCGCGCTCCACCTTGTGCGCCCCTGCTGCCGCCGGCATCGTCCGTAGAGGCGATGGCGTGCCCGGTGTCCGAGGTTGGGGGTGTCGGTGGGTAAGAGACCCCCACCCGCGACAATCGGCACGGCTTGCAGAGGTAGGCGCCGTCGGAATATAGACGTCCCGAGTTGTCGGTACGGATCGACCTATGCTGGAGTACACGTCTCAGTGATGCTGGCGAAACGGTCCGGCCATGCCGGGGAATACGCACTGCGCCGCGGTGTCCGCCGCAGCCTCTTTCTGCACGGCGGAGACTGGTGCTGTCTTTCCGGCCGTTGGCCTCGGAGGATGTCCGGTCGGTCCCTACCGAGGTACGCAAGGCGGTGTAACCGGGAGGGTGGAATGCGACGAGTCCAATGGCTCATACTGCTCGTAACCGCGGTGTGCTTCGGCAGGGTTGGGGGCGCCGACGCGGACGTGCTCAGCCCGCGCGAGATCATGCAACGCGTCGACGACCGCGATGACGGCGACAATTCGACGCAGGACATGGAGATGCGCCTCATCGACAGGGGCGGGAGCGAGCGGGTGCGCACGCTCCGCGTCTTCGGCCGGGACGAGGGTCGCGACGAGTACTCGATCATGTTCTTCCTCGCCCCGGCCGATGTGAAAGATACGGGCTTTCTGACCTACGATTACCGCGATCCCACGCGGGACGACGATCAATGGCTCTACCTGCCCGCCCTGAAGCGCACCAAGCGCGTCGCTTCCTCCGATAAGAGCGGGAGCTTCATGGGCTCGGACTTCAGCTATGCCGACATGACCAAGCGCCCGCTCGACGATTACCAGTACACGCTGGTGGGAGAGACGGCAGTGGAGGGGCAGCCGGTCTGGCAGATAGAGGCAGTGCCGACGACCGAGCGCGAGAAGGACGAAACCGGCTACGAGAAGTATCATGTCTTCGTCCGCAAGGACAACTACGTGGTCGTGCGTGGCGTCTACTGGGTGAAAAAGGGTGGGCGGCTCAAATACTACGACGTGCGGACGCTCGAACGCATCGATGGCGTTTGGGTCGCCACCGCGATGGACATGTCGACGAAGCAGGGCACGGAAACGGTCCATAAGACGGTGCTCCAGGTCAGGAACGTACGGTTCAACCAAGCGCTGCCGTCGGATCTGTTTACCGTGCGCCGGCTCGAGAAGGGGCCGTAGCGGAGCGGTGCGGGGTCGGCCCCGTAGGGCGTGGCGCCGCGTCGCGCGACGGGGCGTATGCACCGTCCTCTGCTGCGCGCTCGCCGGAACCGCCGTGGCGCAGGGTCAGGGACACCCGGGCGACGGGCGCGGCGGCGCCGACGCGGGCGAGCCGAGCGTTGCGGACACGTACGGCAGTGACGAGCAACGCGTCGATCGGTGGTGGGATCTGACCGGCAGCATCGAGTCGAGCGGCTCGGTCAACTTTCTTTCGCACCGCTCGGCGACGGGCACGCCCTACACCGGCCTGCAGCGGCTGCGCAACCGGCTCAACCTACAACTCGACCTCAAGCTGCCCAAGGGGGCCGACGAAGGCGATCGCGCCTGGCTGAGCGCATTCGACGACTGGCAGCTTCGCTTCGCGGGGTGGGGCTATTACGACCTCGCCTATCTGCTGAACGGTCGCCACCGTTACACCTCGGATGTCCGGCGCACATATGAACGCGATGCGGAGACCGGCGACATGTGGCTGCGCGGCGCGCTCGGCGACATCGCCGACTTCAAGGTGGGTCGGCAAATCGTTGTTTGGGGGCGCTCGGAGACACTGCGGGTGGTCGACGTGCTCAACCCGCTGGACAATCTCGAACCGGGGCGCGTCGACCTCGAGGACCTGCGACGGCCGGTGGGCATGCTCCGCCTCGACGCGTATGCCGGCGATTGGACGTTCAGCCCGCTCGTCATCCCCGAGATCCGCTTCGATCGGAACCCGGTCGTGGGCAGCGATTTCTATCCCGGGACTGTCGAGCCGCGCGAACGCCGTCCGGCGGATTTCGAGGACCTCGAGCTGGCGGCGGCGATCACCGGGATCTTCAGCGGCTGGGACGTTTCCTTCCACGCGGCGTGGTTTTGGAATGACGAACCGCGCTTCCGGCGCGACGCCGAGCCCACGGTGCTGGTGCACGACCGCCTCTGGATGCTGGGGAGCGCCGGCAATTACACTGCCGGGAGCTGGCTGTGGAAGGTCGAACTGGCGTACCTCGACGGGCTGCAATTTTTCAACGGCGATGGCGGCCACAAGGGCCGGCTCGACGGGATGGCGGGTGTCGAGTATTACGGCATCACCGACCTCACGATTGTCGTCGAAGGACTCAACCGCCACCTGTTCGATTACGAGACGGCGTTGCGTGACGCGCCTGACTGGCGGCGCGAAGACGCGCAGGAGCTGGCAGTGCGCGCGACGCGGAACTTCCTGCACGAGACGCTGCACGCGACGGCGCTCGCCGTGCTTCTCGGCTGGGATGGCGGCGGTGGCTCGTTGGCACGCTTCGACATCGAATACGACCTGCGCGACGCGCTGCGCCTCGGGGCCGGTATTCTGCTCTACCAGCACGGAGACGTGCCGCCATTCGACGCTTGGGGGCGGAACGATCGCCTGCTGTTCAGTCTGAAGTGGAGCTTCTAGCAGCCTGTCGGACGTGGCGGCGTGCAGCGACCCAACGGGGCGCGGCCCATGGAAGTGACGCTGGCCGCGGGCGCTAGCGAGGCCACACGCCCGCCGATGCTTGACTGGCGGTTCGGCCGTGACATATACGAGCCCCGTCGAAGACATCGGGTGTCCAATGAGCGATACGCAGGATGAGGCCGGGCGTCGCGATCCGGTTGCCGCGCTCAATTCCTTCTTCGGAGCGCTCGGCGAGTGGTGTTTCGTCCATCGCCTGGCGGTCTTCGCCCTGTCCGCCGTCTTCATCGCCGCCTGCATCTGGCTCGCGGGCCGCGCGCGCATCGACAATAGCTTCGAGAACTTCTTCGACACCACCGATCCGGCCTACCGGGCGTACCAGCAGTACCGCAAGGACTTCGGCTCGGACGAGATCGCGTACCTGATGTACGAGGCGCCCGGCCGCGAGCACGGCGTATTCGATCTGGGGGTGATGCGCAAGATCGCACACCTCACGCGCGCGCTCGAAAACGAGCTTCCGTTCGTATTCGAGGTCACCAGTTTGACCAATGCCGAGATCATCGAGGGCGTCCCCGACGGCATTGACATCCATGACCTGTTCGAGGATCCACCCGAGACGCAGGAACAGGTGCTGGCGGCGCGCGACCTCGTGCTCTCGAAGCCCATGTACGTGGACGGCATCGTGACTCGCGACGGGAAGTACGGCGCCATCGTCATCGAGATGTCCCGCTCGAGCACGGACCCGGTCTCGGCAATCCAACTCGACCCGGACGGCGGCGTCGGTCTCGACAACCTGTACCCGCAGGTCACGCAGGCGAAGATCGACGAGATCCTGGCGCGTCCGGAATATCGCGACATCGTGTTCCATGTGTCGGGAGACGTGCCGCTGAACGCCATCTGGAACTGGATCATCGAACGGGAGAGTCAGACGCTCGACCTGGCCACGCTCGCCGTCGTCGGGCTGCTGCTCGCGTTGTTTTTCCGCTCCCCGCTCGCCGTGTTCGGCCCGCTCGCCATCGTCCGCATCAGCGTGATCGCGACGGTGGCCTTCGTGGCCCTCGTGGGGTGGAACGTCGACATGATGTTCGGGAACGTCCCGACGCTCGTCATCACCATCGGGGTTGCGGAGTCGGTCCACATCATCTCGGAATGGCGCGCGCAGCGGGTGCTGATCCCCGACGCGCGCCTGGCCATGCGCCGCACCATGGAGCTGGTTGGGACTCCCACGCTCCTCACGACGCTCACCTCGGCGGCCGGCTTCCTGTCGATGGGGCTGTCGCCGATCGCCACGATAGCGCGCATGTCGGTGTTCAGCGCCGTCGGCGTCGTGGTGGCGTTCCTGCTCTCCGCCACGCTCCTTCCCGCCTTGCTGTCGTTCGGCCGCCGCCCGCGCGCCGCCGACGTCGAGCGGGAGATGGCGCGCGCCCGGGGCGGCGCGCGCATCCAGGCGGCCATCGTGGCAGTCGCGCGCATCAACATCCGCCACCGCCGGGCGCTGCTGGCGACCTCGGTGGCGGTGTGCGCCGTCGCGGCGCTCGGCATCGCCCGCCTCGTGGTCGATACCAACTGGCTCGACGACTTCACCGACCGCGTGCCGCTCAAACACGCGACCAGCAAGATCGACCGCACCATGGGGGGTCTCAACAGCCTGGTCTACTTGTTCGACACCGGCCGCCCGGAAGGCGTCAAGGATCCCGCCGTACTGCACGACATCGAGCGCGTGCAACACGATGCCGAGCGCTACGCAATCGTGGAGAAGACCTACTCGGTCGTCGACATCCTCAAGGACATGAATCAGGCCTTTCACGAGGGCGACCCGGCGTATTACCGGATTCCCGAAACCCCGGAGCTCGTGGCGCAGTACCTGCTGCTCTACGAAGGGTCGGGCGGCGATGAGGTCGAGGAGTTCATCTCAACGGACTTTGCGCGGGCGACGCTCGAGATCCGCACGCAGCTGGCGCTGACCAGCGTCATGGGGAAACTCGCCGACGATATCGATGCCGCCATCGCGGCGCAGCCGCTTGCGGCGTCGACGGCGCAGCGCAGCGGCATCGGCGAGCTGTGGCTGCAATTGCTCGACTACATCATCGTGAGCCAGGTGCAGGGCGTCGTGCTGGCCTTCATCTCGATCGCCGCGATGATGATCGTGGTGTGTCGCTCGTTGCGTACGGCGCTGCTGGCGATGATCCCGAACGTCGCGCCCACCGTGGTCACGTTGGGAGCGATGGGCTGGATCGGGATCGCGCTCGACTACAACAAGCTCATGATTGCGAGCGTGGCCATCGGCATCGCCGTCGACGACACCATCCACTTCATGGCGCGCTTCCAGCACGAGTTCGAGGTCCGCGGCGACTACGGCGAGGCGTTGACGGCGGCGATGACGGAGGTCGGGCGCGCGGTCGTCATTACGTCGGTCACCCTGGTGCTCGGTTTTCTCGTGCTCACGGTCTCCGTGATGGCGAGCCAGGTGCTCTTCGGGGTGTTGCTTGCCGCCACGATCGCCACGGCGCTGCTGGCCGAGTTCTTCCTGATGCCAGCGCTGATGCTCACCTTCGCGCCCTTCGGCCCCGAGCCGCAACGCGTGCCCGGCGTGGCCTCCCCGGAGGCGGTGCGCGCCGCGTAAACGGTGCGGGCGAGCGGCTGCGTGCGCCGCGCCAACGACCGGGGACGCATATTGCCGAGCGGCGACATCTTGCAACGCGACGGGAACGAAACGTATAAGCCCAAGACCGGGGATAACCCCCTTTGTTCGCGGACGGTGGGACGGAGATATGGGACACGAAGCGTACGACGACGTGGTGGCACGGCTCAACGCGACCCGCTGCGCGGTGCACGCGGCGATGGGCTTCGACGTGATTCGGGCCTCGGGCGACGAGGTGATCATGGAATATCTCGCCGACGGGCGGCACCATCAGGACTACGGCATCGTCCACGGCGGCGTGCACTGTGCCGTGGTGGAAGCCGCGTGCTCGATCGGCGCGGGACTGGCGGCCATGCCGCGCGGCCAAGGCGTGGTCGGCGTCGAGAACCACACCAGCTTCGTGCGCGCCGTGCGCACCGGGCGTGTGCGGGTCACGGCGCTCCCGATCGCGCGCGGGCGCCGCTCGCAGCTGTGGGAAGCCACCGCCCGCAACGACCAAGGTGAGATCGTGGCCACCGGGCGTGTGCGCTTCCTGTGCCTGGAGACGGGGAGCCCGTTGGCCGGGGAAGCCCTGCCGGCGAACCGCTTACCGCCACGGCAGGCGTGATCCAGCGCCCGAGCTGACAGCAGCCTGCGCGGTCACACCTCCCCAAACGCATAGCGCGGCGCGCGCCTGAGGCGGCGGTTTCGGTCGCCAGGTCTGTTACAATCGAGCCATGAAGCGACGCATGCCGCTGGGGGACTTCCTGACCGCATACCTCCAGAGGATCGGGGTGACGCACCTGTTCGGCATTCCCGGCGATCTGGTATTGCGCCTCTTCTTCCGTTTCGGCCGCCGCCGCAACCTGCGTATCGTGACATTCTCGCACGAACCCGGTGTTGGGTTTGCCGCGGACGGTTACGCCCGCGCGACCGGCCGTATCGGCGTGATCTGCGTCACCTACGGCGCCGGAGGCCACAACATGGTCAACCCGGTTGCCGGCTCATTTTCGGAACGCGTGCCGATTCTCGTCATCAGCGGCGGTCCAGGCGACGAGGAACGAAAACTCGGCACCTTGATTCACCATCAGGCGAAGGAAATCGAATCGCAGCTCCACATCTACCGCGAGGTGACGTGCGCCGCGCAACTGCTCCGCGATCCGCGCACCGCCGCCGAAGAGATCGACGCCGTCGTGCGCACGATGTGGACCGAGCAGCGTCCGGGATATCTCGAGGTGCATCGCGACATGGTCGACCGCCTCATCGAGGTGCCGCAATCGATCGTCGACTGGGATGGCCGGCTGTCGTTCCCCCACTCCGAGGAGCGCCGGTTGCGCGAAGCGGTGCGCGACACGGTGGACCGCTTCAATCGTGCCAAACGTCCCGCCGTCATCGTCGGGATTGAGACGTACCGGTACCGTCTGGCGAACAAGATGGTCGATCTGGCCGAGCGCATGGGGGCACCGGTGGTGACGTCCGTGCTTGCGAAGGGGGCGTTTCCGATGAGGCACCGCCTGTACATGGGGGGCCACATCGGTGCGTTGAGCCCCGCCCCGATTCGCCGGCGTATGGAGCGCGCCGATCTGGTGATCGATCTCGGCACGCTGCGTACGGACATGGATCTCGGCAGCCGCCCCCCGCGGATCGATCAACAACGGTCCATCTGGGCGGTCGAGAACCGTGTCGATGTCAGCTACCACCGCTACACCCAGGTCACCCTGCGCGATTTCGTGCACGGGCTCTTGCAAGCGCCGCTGCGGCGGCATCGGGAAACGGTGCACTATGCGGACAATCTCGGCCGCCAAGTGCGACCGAAGCCGGGGCGGCTGCAGGTGGCCGAGGTGCTCCGGGAAGTGAATCGGTTCCTCGCCGACAGGCCCGAGTACCTGGTCGTCGCGGAATCGGGGGACATGTTGTTCGCCGGTCTCGACGTCCGTGTTCCCGGGCGTGCCGCCTACCTGGCGCAGGGATACTACGCCTCGATGGGGTTCGGTGTGCCGGGGGCGATCGGGGCGCAGATGGGTGTGGGACGGCGTGCGTTGGTGTTGTGCGGTGACGGCGCATTCCAAATGACCGGACCGGAGATCGCGCACGCACCGCGGCACGGCGCGAATCCGATTGTGCTGCTGATGAACAACGGCGGCTGGGGCATTTTTCGGCCGATCGCCGAACGTCCCGACCTGCTCACCGTGCCCGCGTGGCCCTATGCGGAGCTGGCCAGGCTGTGGGGCGGTGCCGGCTGGCGCGTCACCGGCGCCGTCGAGTTGCGGACCGCACTGATCGAAGCTGCCCACTGCCCGTCCTTTGTGCTCATCGAGGTGCGTCTCGATGAGCGCGACTTGTCGCCGGTGTCGCGCAAGTACATCGCCGCTGCCTTGCGCCAGAGCCGTCCCGTAAACCGGTAGCGCCGGCCGGCGCTCTCCACCGGCATCCGCGCCCTGGCGCCGTTCGCACGATGGGCTGTCCGTACGGCGCGACCCGGGGTCGCGTTCCGAAGCCCGCCGGCGTTGCGTCCGCCGCCGTCACGTGTGGCGAATCCGCCAGCCAAAGAGGGAACGGATGTTGACTGTGGCTGGCCATGCTTCTAAGCAGGAAGGTGGGTCTGACTACGTGATTTGGTAGCCACTCGTGGCGGTCGCGTGCTAGATGCCGGCGACGTGCCGGATGTGGTGCGTATCGCACGCGGCGTGCGGCACTGAAGAGCGGCACGGCGAGGGGACCGCGGATACTCATCATGAACGACGTGATCCGACGAATCTCAATGGAGCCTGGAACCTGTTACGAATTGGAAGTGTCTCCCACCATTCCGGCGCGCATCGCGCGTTTGGCGGAGTTGGCGGACGATCTCTACTACTCGTGGGTCAACGAGGTCCGGCTGCTCTTTTCCCAGCTCGACCGCGAGCTGTGGGATCAGTGCGGCCATAATCCCAAGCTCTTTCTGCGGCGCATTTCACAAGAACAGCTGGACGAGGCAGCGCAGGATCCCATCTTCATGCAGCGCTATTCGAGCGCCCTCTCCGCGTACGACAGCTACCATCAGCATACCAACGGAACGGGACCGGCGAGCCAGTGGTTATCGGGCGGCGCCGATCTCGTGGCTTACTTCTGCGCCGAATTCGGTTTTCACGAGAGTTTGCCCATCTACTCCGGCGGGTTGGGCATCCTGGCCGGGGACTACTGCAAAGCGGCGAGCGACCTGCATCTGCCGTTCGTGGCCGTGGGGCTCCTGTATCGCCAGGGCTATTTCACGCAGACGATCGATGCCTATGGCAACCAGGTGGCCACCTTCACGGCGAGCGATTTCTCGCATCTGCCGATCAGCCCGGCGCGCGATACCAACGGCGATCCCGTTCGCGTCACGGTCAATCTGGAGGACCGTGCGGTGGTGGTGAACGTCTGGCGGGCGAAGGCCGGCCGTGTGTGTCTGTATCTGCTCGACACGGACGTGCCCGAGAACAGCTTCGCCGATCGGGCCATCACCCAGCAGCTCTATGTGGCCGATCGCACCGTGCGGCTGCGGCAGGAGATGGTTCTGGGTATCGGCGGTGTCCGGGCACTGCGGGCGCTCGGGCTGCGGCCGGCGGTGTGGCACATCAACGAAGGGCATCCGGCGTTCGTCGTGCTCGAGCGCTGTCGCGAGCAAATCGTCGGCGGCATGGAGTTCGATGCGGCATTCGAGATTACCACCGCGAACACCATTTTCACCACCCATACCCCTGTGCCCGCGGGGCACGACGTGTTCGATCACGGCGCCATTCGACACTATTTCGCCGAACTGGTTGCCGAACTCGGCATCTCGATCGAGCAGCTGCTCGAGCTGGGGGCCTGCCCGTCGGGCCACGGCGAGTTCAATATGAGCGCGCTCGCCGTTCGCGGCTCCCGGTTCCAGAACGGCGTCAGCCGCATTCACGGACAAGTGGCGGCGGACATGTTCAGTTACGCGTGGCCCCAGGTCCCGCAAGAGGAGAATCCGGTCGGCTTCGTGACCAATGGCGTCCACCTCTCCACCTTTCTCGGGCGCGAGTGGCACGCGCTGTTCGACCTGACCTTCGGAAACGAGTGGCGGCGACAGCTTACCAACGACGAGTATTGGAAGCGTGTCGACGAAATTCCGGACTACCAGTACTGGAGCACACGCCAGGGAGGGAAGTCGCGGCTCTTACGCGAGCTGCGTCGGCGCGCCACGGCGCAGTTCAAGCGCAACGGCTACAGCGGTGTCGAAATCGCCCGGCTCACACGTCAACTGACGCCCGAAAATACGGAGTTGCTGATTATCGGCTTTGCCCGTCGCTTTGCGACCTACAAGCGTGCGACGCTGATCTTCTCCGATGTGAAGCGGCTCGCCCGGCTGTTGGGCGATCCCGCCCGTCCGACGTTGCTCGTCTTCGGCGGCAAGGCGCATCCCAACGACCTCGCCGGTCAACAACTGATCCAAGCCATTCATCAGCTCTCGCGCCACCCCGATTTCGAAGGCAAACTGCTGTTGATCGAGGGGTACGATATGGCCTTGGCGCGGCACTTGATGGCTGGTGTCGATGTCTGGCTCAATACGCCGGAGTATCCGATGGAGGCAAGCGGCACGTCCGGGCAAAAGGCGGGGCTCAATGGCGCGCTCAACCTCAGCGTCCTCGATGGCTGGTGGGCGGAGGGCTTCAACGGGCGCAACGGGTGGGGCATCCCTCCGCACCGAACCACCTATACCGACGCCGCGGACCGTGATCGCATCGAGGCGCACGAGATCCTGCAGGCCCTGGAGTACGAAGTGCTGCCGCTGTTCTTCGAACGCAACGGCCAGGGATACTCGGAGGCGTGGGTGCGGCGCTCCAAGGCGTCGATGCAGTCGATCTTGCCGCGGTTCAATTCCCAACGCATGGTTTTGGACTACGTTCGCGATTACTACGTGCCGGCGCGCCGCCACCACGAGCGGCTGGCAAGCGATCACGGCCGACCGGCGGCGGAGCTGGCGGCGTGGCGGCAGCGGGTGGCGGTCAGTTGGCCACGGGTGCAGGTGCGACGCGTGGACGCGCACGTACCGCGGGTCGCGGCCGACGCGCCCCTCAAGATCGTTGTCGCCGTACGCCTCGGCACCCTCGACGTCGGCGACGTCCGCGTGGAATGCATCTTCGGGCGTCAAAGCGATGAACATGGCTTTGTCACGCACAGCAGCGTCGAGCTGCAGCCCTCCGGTTTCAACGACGACGGCGAGGCGCTCTACCACCTGGAGTCCCGTCCGCCCCTGTCCGGCCTGCAGTTTTACAAGCTCCGCGCCCACCCGTTTCATCCGCTCCTGCGCCATCCGTTCGGGGCCGGGCGGATGGTCTGGGTCTGACCGGGCGCAACGCTGCGGCCGTGCGCTTTGGCGATCGCATCGGCCGTTTGCGGACAGCCGCCCCGGGCGGTGTCGGCGAGATCCGTGGGCGGGCCCCGGCGACGCCGTTCGCCAAGCCGTGGCGCGCATGCTAGTAGAGCGCTGCACCGCGACGTTGCGCGTGAGGAAAGGAACGAATCATGACCGAACGGGTCCGAATCGTGACCGCAGTAATCGTTTCACTGGCGTGGGCAAGTGCGGCCCTCGGCCAAGGGCTGTACTGGGAGAGCAAGACGAGCGGTGCCGGCAGCGACGTGCGGTCGACGCAAAGCTACGCCATGCCGAAGATGATGAAAGTGGTCCAACCGGACGGCAAGGTGCTCATCGTCCGCGCCGATCAAGACAAGTTCATCACCATCGACAACGGTGCGCGCACGTATCAGGAGATGACGTTCGCGGAATTGCAAGCCGCCGGAGAGGCGATGCGCACGCAGATGCAAGCCGCGAAGGCGGAGATGGACAAGCAAATGAAGTCGATGTCGGCGGAGCAGCGCGCCATGATGGAGAAGATGATGCCGAAGATCCCCGGCGGCGATCCGGCGAAGTCCGCGGTGGCAATCGACAAGACGGGGGACACCAAGACCATTGCCGGCTACAACTGCACGAAGTACGTCGGCACCGAGAATGGCAAGCCGGTGTTGACCTTGTGGACGACGAAAGACGTGAAAGGCTTCGACAGCTTGCGCGACGATTGGCTGACTTTCCAAAAGCGCATGGCGGGCTCGAATCGCGGCATCGGGGGCACCATGGCCGACGCGTACTCCAAGATCGAGGGTTTCCCGATGGAGACGGCGGTGGGCGGCATAACCACCGAGGTGACCAAGGTCGAGTCACGCAGCACGCCGGCCAGCGAATTCGAGGTGCCGGCCGGTTACAAGAAGGAAAGTATGCAGCTGCCGATGCCGCCGAAATGAGCGGCATCCCGCCTCAGCCGGCGACTTCGCGGATGGTCTTCGCGGCTTCTTCCAGTTCCCAGTATCCACGCAGGGCGAGCAGTTTGCCCCGGTCATCGACCTTGTACGTGAACACGCCCTTCACTTGCTGACTGAATTTCTTGTCGCCCATCGGCACGACCATATCCAGGGTGAGGTGGTTGGCCACTTCGCCGCCGGCGGCATACGATTCGTGAATGGTAATTTTGATGCTGCTGTTGGCGATGTTGTTGTCCCAGAACGCTTCGCGCGCCGCCGGCGTCTTGTGGCCCGTGCCGCTCGGGTCGAGCGGCGACACGCCGATCGGGTCCTCGATAATGCCGTTTTCGGCGAACATGCCGAGCCAGCCCGCCTTGTCGTGACTGTGCACGAATTCCCGCGACATCAGCGCGACCTTGCGCGCCGGGTGCCGCTCCGTTGCCACATTGTACTCCGTCATGATTCCTCTCCTTTCGCATTCCGCTGCCGTGAGCGAACCGCAGGTGTCTCAATCTAGAGCCCCACTTGCCTGCCGAAGCGCTCCATCGCCTTGCACTTGACGTCCAAGCGCGTGTGATCTTCGCCTTCCTCCACCCAGGGCGACCGGCCCCAGGGCGACGGAATCCACGGCAGTGCCATCACGTGATGTGCGCCGGCAGCCTCCAACTCGGCTTTCACCTGGGGGGTGATGGCCTCCGTCGGGCTCAAGACAACATCGAATGGTTCACCGGCCTTGCCCATCTGTTTGCGCAGGGCATACAGGGTGTTGGTCGTCGCTAGCAACTGGGCGTTGGACATCGGTATGCCGAGCCAGCCGTCATTGCGAGCGGCACGGCGCAGGGCCGCTGGGCTCGCACCCCCGACCCAAATGGGGATCTTCCTCTTCGGCGCCGGTGCCATCATTGCGTGCTCGAAGTTGAAGATCTGCCCGTGATGCGCGACCTCCGTACCGGTCCAGAGCTTGTGCATGACCTCGATCATTTCGTCCAGGCGTCTTCCGCGTGTGCGAAAATCGATGCCCAGGAGATCGTACTCTTCCTTGACCCAGCCAACGGCCACACCACAGACGATGCGGTCGCCGGTCATGATGGCCGCGGTACCGACCGCCCGTGCGGCGGTGAACGGGTCCCGCAGGGCGGCGAGATAGATGTTCGAGGCCAGTTTGAGTCGCGAGGTCGCCGTCCCCATGGCGGACAGCGTCACCCACGGGTCGGGCCAGGGCGTATCGACCGGCCACCACATCGTCCCATCGGCGGTGTACGGATAGCGCCCCGCCACTTTCGTCGGCATCACCAGATGATCGGGGACCGAAATACCTTCGAAGCCGAGCTGCTCGGCACACTTGGCGATTTCGACAAACTGCTCCACCTCCATGGTCGTGACCAGTGAAATCCAGTATTTCATCCATTCCTCCAGGCGCGCGTCGTGTTTGCTCCTCCGCGAATCGATGTCGGCGCCCGGCTACGCCGGGAAATTCACCATGACCTTCCCGCAGATGCCAGAGGCCGCGACCTTGACCAGGACATCTTTGGGGCCCGGCTCGGGTTTCGGCGTGTCGACGAGGCGCACGTCATTGGGGCCGTGGACGGTTACCTGGAGCATGGGATATTCCTCTCGCGCGGAGTCAGGCGATCGACCAACCGCCATCGACGCACAGCGTCTGGCCGGTCACGAAGCGTGCCGCGGGGCTGGCGAGAAAGAGGAAAACAGGCGCAACGTCGTCGGTCGTACCCCAGCGGCCGAGCGGCGTGCGCGCGAGAAGCGCCTGCTCGAATTCCGGCATGTCCTTGACCGGCTTGGTCATTTCGGTCTCGATCTGGCCGGGGGCGACGGCGTTCACGCGGATACCGTCGGCGGCCCAGGCTGCGGCCAAGTTCTTGGTCATCTGTACGATCCCGGCCTTGGCGGCGCCGTAGCCGGGCACGATCGGCACCGCAAAGAACGCGGACATGCTGGCATTATTCAGCACGCTCGCGCCACCGTCGCATCGGCTTTCACTGAGCAACGGTTTACACGCCAGCGCCAGGCGAAAGTGGGCGAAGAGGTTGATCCGCACCGAGTCCTCGAACACGTCCGGCGTCCACTCGCTTCGTCTATCTCCGCGGAGCCCGGGGAAGCTGGTGCCGGCGTTGTTGACCAACACGTCCAGCCGGTCGAGAGAAGCGGCCACGGCCTCGATGGCATCGCCGTCACGGACATCGAGGCAACGGTAGGCGAAGGCGGACAGATCGTCGCTATAGTCCGTCGCCGCGGCCCGGGTGCCAGTAATGGTCACCGCTGCGCCGGCGTTCGCAAACGCCCGGGCGACCCCCAGGCCGATGCCCCGTGAGCCACCGGTCACCAGCACCCGGGTGTCCGAGAAATCGAACGCGACACGCTGTGTGCTCACGTTGTCTCCTCTACTCGGCCCGCACCGGGAAGCGCTCGAAGTAAAAGGCGAAGCGCTGCCGCAGTGCCTGCGGGTCGATGCCAAAATCCGCCTTCAGGTCGTACACGATGCGCCCGAACTTGCCGCGACGATTCTGCTCCATGAACGCCGCCAGCAGCCGCCGCGCCTCGGGTGTCATGGGCAGTCCGGCTCGTTCGTAGATGCGCTCCACCATGCGGACGTCGTCGGCCATGAACTCGTGGAAGAGCACGTCGATGCTTTGGGCGGGCGGGACACGATCGCGGTCGCGCACGCAAGCGCGTAACAGCCGTTCGATGCGGTCGACCCAATAGTCGGCGATCGCGGCGAGATCGACGCGCGTGCAGCGCAAGCGAGCGCCGTAGGCTTCCATCGTGACCGTGGAGGCGATCACCGAGACCGGATCCCGGTGCGTGAACGCGACGGTGGCGTCCGGGAAGGTGGCGCACAACGGGCCGATCTGCTCGAGGTGCTGGGGCGACTTCAGTATCCAGCGGTCCGGCCCACGCAGCCACTGCAGCACCTGCAGCACGCGCTTCAGGTACCGATAATGGGGCGTCTGGTCATGGGCGAGATAATAGTCGCGCCAGCGCGGAACGTAGGCGATCCACTCCCAGTTGTAGTTGGAGAAATCGGGCGCCTGCAGCTCGAGTTCTTCGTGGATGTGTTCCGGCGGCATATCGTGCATGTTGCGCAGTAGCGGCAGCAAGGCGTCGGCACGGACGTAGTTGTCGCGGCAGCGAAGAAAGCGTGGATCGAGACCGTCACGGCCGGGGCCCTCGCCGGGAACCGGCACCGGCTCCAGACTTTCCCAGTACGGCAGGGAGCGCAGCCGTGTGTCGGCGGAGATGAGGTTGAGCAGGTGCGTGGTACCCGAGCGCGGCAAGCCGACGATGATGATCGGCCGCGCGATTTCGACGTCGAGGACTTGCGGGTGCCGCCGGATGAAGTCTTCCACGCGCAGTCGGTTGGCGGCGAAACGGACACAATCGCCGTACGCGCCGACACGGCCGACAGGGCCCAGGTACGAGTCTTCTTCCAGGCTCTGCAGCTGTACCCGCAACCGCTCGCGAAAATCGTCCGGCCCGAAATCGCGCAGTCCGGTGCGGCGCTGCGCTTCGCCAAGCACAGCTTCCTCGGTGAAGCGCACGGGAATACGCGCCGCGTATTCGATTGCCGCCTGCTGTTCGGGCGTCAGCACCGGGTGGGCGAGATCCGCGATGCGGATGTCCCGTGCTCGATCGATCATAGCAACCTCTTTGGGCGATGGCCGCGCGGTGTGCGCACTTCGACTCCCTCCGGGTGTGATGGGTAATGCTCCTATAACGGCGACGACTTTCGGGCAAGTGACGGGTGGACAGCGAATGGGAGGACGGAGGGTGCCGAGACGGTTACCGAACGCACGCGCCACGGCAGCGCACGTCCTCAGACCAGCGGAGGGCGTCGGCTCATGCGCGGGCCGGTGGTGCAGGCCAGGGTGGCGTCTGTCGCGCAACGGCCGGCGATCTCACGTGGCCAAGTGGGTTCGGAAGAACTTCAATGTCCGCTGCCAGGCATCTTGCGCGGCCGTGGGCTTGTAGGCATCGGGACGTCGATCGTTAAAAAAGGCGTGGCCGGCGTCGGGGTAGATCTTGGTTTTGAACGTTTTTTCCGCGCGTCGCAGGATGCTTTCCAGCTCCTTGATGTCCGCCCGGGGGATGAGGGCATCCTGTTCCCCGTACAGTCCGAGAAACGGGCAGTGCAGGTCGGCGGCAAGCTCGAACGCGCCAAGCGGCTTCTCCGCGACACGCAACGGACCGTAAAAACTGACGCACGCGGCCAGATCCGGGATGGCGCACGCGGCCATGAACGCGTAGCGTCCGCCCATACAGAAGCCGGTGATGCCGATGGAACCGGGGCGGACCTCGATACGGGTGCGCAAGAAGCGTCCGGCGGCATCGAGGTCAGCCAGTACGCGCCCATCGTTCAATTGTCGCATCCACTGAACGGCGGCCTCGGCGGTGGGGAGCTGCGGTGCGCCCTCGCGGCTGTACAGATCGATCGCCAAGGCAAAGAAGCCCTCCTCGGCGAACCGCCGCGCAATGTCGCGGTAATGCTCACCCAGACCGAAGACATCGTGAACGATGATGACAGCGGGTAAATGTTCATCGCGCCGTACCCAGGCGGCATAGGCGTTGATGTGCTGCTCGTTCCGCGTGAAGCCGATGTCTTCCGTTCGCAGGTGCCCGCTTGCCATTGTCGCTCCACTTCGAGTTACCAGCATCGCGTATGCAATCCGCGCGGCAGAGTCAACCACCCCGAGGCGTCGGCCGCACGGCAGCCGGCGGTGGGCGGGTCAGTCTGGACCGGAGACGATCGGTGACACGTCATTTGCGAGTAGGCTTCGTCCGTCGGCGGTCCGGCGCGGTTAGTGTCTGCGGTAACCGAAGGGGCGCATGGCAACCGTGCTGGGCGTTCCGGTGACCAGTTCCGTGACCAGTTGCGCGGTGATCGGGGCAAGCAGGATGCCGTTGCGGTGATGGCCGGTCGCCAGCAGCACGCGGTCGATCCGCGGCAGAAAGGCGATGATGGGGCGCCGGATGGTCGAGCAGGGTCGCAGCCCGGCCCAGCTCCGCAATGGGGCGGCCGCGGCGATCCGCGGCACCATGGCGGCGGCGTTCGCCAATAGGGTCGCCACCCCCTCCGGGGTCACCCGCGCATCGAAGCCGACGAACGCGGTGGTGCTGCCGACGAGCACTTCGCCGTTAACCCGCGGAACCAAATAGCTGTCGTTGGCGGTCACTGTATGGCGCAGTGCCCAACCGTGCGGTTGGATGGCGGTCATCTCGCCACGCGCGGGACGCAATGGGACCTTGATGCCCCATGGCGCCAGGAGTTCTCCGCACCAGGCTCCCGCGGTCACGATGGCCAGCCCCGCCTCGAACGGTCCCGACTCAAGCTGCAATGTCACGGTGTTTCCCTCGGCCGCTACCGCGCGTACGGCATGTCGGCTGCGGAAGGCCACGCCCCGTTGCCGTGCCGCCACGACCAGGGCCGCCACGAGGCGTTGGTTGTCGATGCTGTGGTCGCCGGGAAACAACGCCGCGGCGCAGAGCCGCGGGTTGAGAGCGGGCTCCAGTTCACGTGCCTCGTCCGGCGTCAGCAACTGACAGGGAAGACCCTGGCCATTGCGGTGTTGCACAAGGTCCCGCAGTTCCGCGGCCGCGCGAGCAGAGCAGGCGAGCGCGATGAGTCCGGTCTGGCGATAGCCGATGTCGATGCCCGTTCGCTCTTCGAGTTCGCGGACCAATTCCGGGAACATCGCGGCGCTGCGGCGGCGCAGGTCCAACAGCACCCCATGCCGCGCGCGGCCGCTGGCGACCGCCAGCACGCCGGCGGCGGCGTTGGAGGCTTCGCAGCCCGGCGTTCCGCGTTCGAACACGACAATGCGCAGCGCAGTCGCCCGCGCCAGGGTATACGCGATCGCGCAGCCGATGACACCCGCGCCGACGATCGCGACGTCCGCGTGGCGTGTGTCGGTGTCGTGCGACGCGGTCATGTCACGCGCCGGCGATCGGTCGGAGAGCGGCGATACACGGATGGGTCGGTCACGGGGAGGGCGCCGAGGCCGGGGGCTACGACGCCGCCGAGGCGAACGGGCGTGCGGCAGCGCGCTGGGAAAGCCGCTGTTCCCGGCAGAGAGCCTCCATGCCCACGGTCCGCCCGGTGTAGCCGGCCGGCTGGCGCAGCATCCACAAGATGGCGTCGGCGGCCACCTCCACGGGCTCGCAGATGGACGGGTCCGCGTCGGGCAAGGTCTCGAGGAAACCTTCCGAAGCCACGGGCACATCGATCCGAAACGTATTGACGGCAATGCAATCGGACGCCAGTTGCTGCGCGGCGTCGACGCTCATCCGTTCGAGCGCGGCCTTGGTCATGCCGTAGATCATCAGACCGGGGAGCGGGTATAGCGCAGCGGCCGACGAGATATTCAGAACGATACCGCCCCCCTGCGCGCGCATGTGCGGCGCCACGGCGCGGGTGGCGAGAAAGGGCGCGCGCAAGTTGACGTCCATCATCACGTCGTACCGTTTCTTCTCGATCGACAGATCGCCCGGAAAACTTATGGCGGCGTTGTTGACCAGGATATCGAGGCGTCCGAAGTAGGCATGCGTGCGCCGCACCATCTCCTCGACCTCGCGTTCGACGGCGAGGTTGGTGGGTACCGCCAAGCCCCGGCGGCCACAGGCTTCCACTTGGCGTACGGCATCGTCGATGGTCCCCGGTAGGCGGAGCGGTGCGGCGTCCGTCGCGCGCGCGGCGCAGGCGATATCGGCCCCGGCACGCGCCAATGCGGCGGCGACGGCGCGCCCAATCCCGCGGCTGGCGCCGGTGACCAGCGCGACTTTCCCGTTCAGGTCCATGCTCGCCGTTCTAGCGTGCCGCCGGCGCCGGCCGCAACCCGAGTGCGGACCCGCTTCGCCCCATCAACGCGGCGGACGCAGCTTGTGGTACTGGTCGCCGCGCTCCTTACGGATCTGTTTGACCCGGTTCTCGGCTTCACGCGTCATGCGGGGCTTACGGTTGAGGAGATAGAAAAGCAGCGCCAGAACGATCGTCGCTCCGACCGCAAGGGCGGGATGCTCGACAGCGTACCGGATGGCGATGCCCACCTGTTCCATTCAGCCCTCGGCTCCGACTGCAGGCTACGTCCAGAATGGCGGTCACTCAAGCGATAATTGGCCTGGCGGTCGACAGGCGGGACGGGGAGGTCAGCGGCAAGGGCCTCGCCCGGCGGATCGCGTCCGCAGCCTGTCCGTCCGCTGTCCGATATCCCGCGGGTCCGCGAGCGCCTGCTACGCCACCGCCGGCTGCTGCTGTGTGACGCAATGCACGGCGCCGAGACCCCAGACCATCTCGGTGGCGCGGATGCCGATTACACGACGCCGCGGAAACAGTTCGTGCAAGGTCCGCAGGGCCACCGCGTCACTCGGGTCGCTGAACGTCGGTACGAGGACCGCGGTATTGGCGATGTAAAAGTTGGCGTAGCTGGCGGGAAGGCGTTGGCCGTCATAGACCACCGGCCGGGGCATCGGCAGGGTCACCACCCGTAGAGTCTGTCCGTCCTGGTCGGTCATCGCGCGCAACCGTTCGTAGTTCGCGCGCAGCAATTCGAAGTTCTCGTCCCGTGGATCGGATTCGAGGACCGTGACGACGGTGGAGGCGTCGACAAAGCGCGCCAGATCGTCGATGTGTCCGTCCGTGTCGTCCCCGACAATACCGTCGCCCAGCCACAGGATGTGGGAGACCCCGAGATAATCGCACAAATACTGTTCGATCTGTGCGCGGGTGAGGCGCGGATTCCGATTCGGATTGAGGAGGCAGGCTTCCGTCGTGAGCAGTGTTCCCCGGCCATTGACCTCGATCGATCCGCCTTCGAGGACGATGCCCGGCCGGAAGACGGGCGCGCCGACACGCGCGGCGACCTGCTCCGCCACGGCGTCGTCGAGGTCCCATGGCGGATACTTCCCGCCCCAGGCATTGTACAGCCACTTCACTGCAGCGAGCTCCGCGCGGCGCCCGATGCGGCGTGTCAAGAACGTGGGGCCGTGATCGCGGATCCAGGCGTCGTTGGTGGGAATGTCGTGAAGCGACACATTCCGATCCGAGATCCCCGCCGCACGCAGGAGTTGGCGCACCGCGGTGGCCGCGGCCGCATCGGCGACCAGGATGTTGACGTGTTCCGAAGGCTCCAGGGTGCGCACGATCTCGACCCACACTGACGGTATCGGAGCGAAGTTGCCGGGCCAGGATTCCTCCTTGTGCGGCCACGCCAACCAGGTGCCGGCGTGCGGCTCCCATTCGGCCGGCATGCGGTAGCCAAGGTCGCGCGGTACCTGCGCCGGCGCGCCGGTGTCGGCTGCTGGTGCCATGCGACGTACCGTCAGTCCGTGGAGCGATCGAGGAATCGTTGCAGCAATCCGCCGTAGGCATCGATGCGGCGATCGCGCAGAAACGGCCAGTTGCGGCGGGTGTATTCGATCGCTCCGAGGTCGCAGCGGGCGATGAGGACTTCCTCGTGCTCATGGCTGGCGCGTGCCAGGACGCGGCCAAACGGGTCGGCAACGAAGGACGCCCCCCAGAATTCCAGGTTCTCCTCCCGCCCGACGCGGTTCGCGGCGGCGACGAAGACCCCGTTGGCGACGGCATGGCTGCGTTGCACGAGTTCCCAGGCTTCGTGTTGTGCGGCGCCGACCTCCGCCTTCTCCGCCGGGTGCCAGCCGATTGCCGTGGGATAAACGAGGATCTGCGCGCCCTGCAGGCTGGTAAGCCGCGCGGCCTCGGGGAACCACTGATCCCAGCAGACGAGCACGCCGACCTGGGTCCCGGCCAAGGTAAAGCTGTGAAAGCCGAGGTCGCCGGGGGTGAAGTAGTACTTTTCGAAATACAGCGGATCGTCGGGAATGTGCAACTTGCGGTAGCAGCCCCGCAAGGAGCCGTCCGCATCGATGGCTACAGCCGTGTTGTGGTACAGGCCGGCTGCGCGCCGTTCGAAGAGCGAGCCGATGACGGCGACATGGTGCTCCGCGGCGGCGCGGGACAGGGCCGCGGTGCTCGGTCCGGGGATGGGTTCGGCTAGATCGAAGGCGGCCGTGTCCTCCCGCTGGCAGAAGTAACGCGAGCGAAACAACTCCTGCAGGCAGACGATCTGCGCTCCCTGCCGGGCGGCCGCGCCGATGCGATCCACCGCCTTGCGCAGGTTCTCCGCCGGGTCGGCGGTACAGGCCATCTGCACCAGGCCCAGGACGATGCTGGCGGGATCCGATCGCGTCATGTCGGCTGAGAGATAAATGGGAAGACGCTGGGATGCAAGGTGGGGGATGGGCGTGCGGCTCTGGGGACTTGGGGACGTGGTGCCGTCTGATACTTCTCCTTAAGGTGGGGAGCCGACAGTGTTGGCCACCCTGTCGTTCACGATCCGCTGAGGTCAAGGGGCATCGGGCCGTGAGAACTCCGTATTGTTACGGAGATCAATGCTCACAACCGGCGCCGTTATGTGCGTGCTTAGCGATGCAACAGCAACCGCCTTGGCGTTCGCCGCGGCTCACCGTGCCGGCAACGCCAACGCGGTCATCGACGCCCGATCGACCTGTTGCATCTGGTCCGCCGTGAGCATCCCCGCCAGGTCGTGAAGATGCGACTTGAGGAGCGTGTAGATTTCTCCGCACTTCGCCACGCTCGCCACCGATGGCCCGGCCGCTCCCCGCGGCAAGTCCACCTCCCACGGGTACGCGTCGCCGGGGCCGCGATCCGCTGTCAGGTGGACGACCATGACCTTCGGGTAGCGCTCGTTTTGGTTGAACGCGTTGTGCGACACGATCAGAAACGGTCGCCGCGTGTGCGAACCGCCCGGCAGAGCGGGCTGCCCCCACCAGACCTCACCGCGGCGCACGACGGGATCTCCTACGTTCGCCGCTCGGCTGCGTGTCGCCGAAGGCCGGCGCCAGAAGGCCAACGTCGAGTTGCTGGAGCCGGCCGTGCGGTAAGGCGGTGGGACTCGCCGCCAACAACGACCGCGGCAAACATCGACGCGGCGCGCGCGCTTCACTATAATTGCCGCGTGGAGTGGGGCGGGGCCGCTGGAGGTCTTCAGCTTCTCCGATAAGACAGAATGCAGAAGAAGCCCGTGGAAAACATTACCGCGGTGGATCTCGGCCGCGCGGCGGAAGAACGTTACCTGGCGTATGCCCTCAGCGTGATCACCTCGCGCGCCTTGCCCGACGTGCGCGATGGCCTGAAGCCGGTGCAACGGCGGATCCTGTACGCCATGTATCAGAATCTACGCTTGACCGCCGGGACCCGGCCGCGCAAGTCGGCAGCGGTAGTCGGCGAGGTTCTGGGGAAGTACCACCCGCACGGCGACCTCGCCGCTTACGAGGCCATGGTGCGCCTGGCGCAGCCCTTTGCCCTGCGCTACCCGCTGGTACAGGGCGAAGGGAATTTCGGCTCGCTCGACGGCGACAGCCCGGCGGCCATGCGCTACACGGAGGCCAAGCTGACGCCGATCGCCGAGGAACTGCTGCGCGACATCCGCCACGAGACCGTCGACTTCCGCGACAATTACGATGCGACCCTGCGCGAGCCCGTGGTGCTGCCCGCCGCCATCCCGCAATTGTTGACGAACGGCAGTACCGGGATCGCGGTCGGCATGGCGACCAATATTCCGCCGCACAACCTCAACGAGGTCGTGGATGCCTTGGTGGCGATGATCCGCGATCCGAACATCGGCAATAAGGAACTGTGCAAGTTCGTCAGGGGCCCGGATTTCCCCACCGGCGGCGAAATCCTCAACTCGCGTGCCGAGTTGCGGAGCATCTACGAAACCGGCCAGGGCGCGGTGCGCCTGCGCGGCCAGTACGTCACCGCGGTCGACAAGCGCCGCCGCCGCGTGATCGTCACCTCCGTTCCGTACACCGCCAACAAGTCGCGCATCGTCGAGGAAATCGCCGAGCATATCGTCAGCCGCCGTCTGCCGCAGGCGACGGACGTGCGTGACGAGTCCACCGACAGCGTGCGTATCGTGGTCGAAATCAAGCCCGACGCATCCCCCGAAGCGGTGATGGCGTACGTTTTCAAGCACACCGATCTGCAAATCAACTTCAATGTCAACCTGACGGCGCTGGTGCCGACGGCGACGCCCGGCGTCGGCCAGCCGGCGCGACTGACCCTCCGCGACCTGTGCCGGCACTTCCTCGACTTTCGCCTGGAGATCGTCACTCGGCGCCTGGAACATGAGCTGCGCGAGTTGCGGGAACGGCTGCACATCCTTGCCGGGTTTCTGAAGCTATTCGGCAATCTCGACCGGGTCATCAAGATCATTCGCCAGGCGGCGTCGCGCGCCGACGCGGCGAAGACCCTGATGCGCGAGTTCGATCTCGACGAACGGCAAGCCGATGCCATCCTCGAGACCCGCCTCTACCAGCTGGCGCGCCTGGAGATCGACAAGATCCGGGAGGAGCAGCGCGTCAAGCAGCAGCGGGCGCACGAGATCACGCAACAACTCAAGAGCAAGAAGGCCCTGTGGAAGCTGGTCGAGTCCGAGCTGCAGGCGGTGGCGCAGCAGTACGGCGACAAGCGGCGCACCGTGCTCAGCGCCGGGGCGGAGTTGGTGTACGACGCCCAAGCCTATGTCGTACACGAGGACGCGACGGTGGTGGTGACCCGGGACGGCTGGATGAAACGACTCGGTGAGGTCAAGGATCCCTCCGCGACACGCGTGCGCGAGGGCGACGTGGCCCGCTGGATCCTGCGCGGCAATACGCGCGACGGCTTGGCATTGTTCTCCAATTTCGGCGTCGCCTATGTCCTCCGCGTCGGTGACGTCCCGGCGACCACAGGCTATGGCGAGCCGGTGCAATCGACGCTGAATTTCAAGGACGGCGAACGGGTGGTCGCGGCGGCGCTGGTGAGTGGCGGCACTGGCCGAGACGGCGAGGTGGAGGTGCCTTCGCCGGCGAGCGCTGGGCGCTGGCTGGTAGCGACGGCCGGGGGCATGGGTTTCTTCTGCCGGCCGGATCTGAGTGAAACGACCAAGAGCGGGCGGCGCTTCGCGCGCACCAAAGACGGCGATGAGGTGATCGTCGTCGCGCCGTCGGACGGGGACCTGGTGACGGCCGCGACCGCCGACGGCAAGGTGTTGATGTTCCCGGCCAAGGAGCTGAGCGAGTTGTCCGGCGTGGGACGCGGAGTGATCTTGATGCGGTTGGACCTGGGCGACCGGCTGATCGCCGCAGTCTGCCACAACGCCGACAGCCCGCCCATCGCCGTGGCGGAGGACGGCAGCGAGCGCCGCTTCCATCTGCCCGAAAGCGCGCACCGTGCGCAAAAAGGCCGGAAAGCATTGAAGCGCTTCAAGCCGGCGAATTTGGTCGCCCGGCCTGAGGCCGCGGGGCCGACGGGATAAGTCGGCGCAGCATGCTGCGCCGCTACGGTACGGTTGGATCAGCGCGGGTTGCGAACCGATGACCGGAACACTGGGTGGTGACGCCGAATCAGGTGCACGATTTCGGCGATACAGCGGTAGCGACGCAGCATGCTGCGCAGGAAGAGCGCGGCGGAAACCAGAAAGACGTTGAACGATGAAACAGCGGTACACGGCCAAAGATATTACGGTCCTCGAAGGCCTCGAACCGGTACGCAAGCGCCCGGGGATGTATATCGGCGGCGTCGATAGCGTCGGCCTGCACCACTTGCTGTGGGAGCTCATCGACAACTCCGTCGACGAGGCGATGAACGGCCACTGCGACAAGGTGACCGTCATCCTGCACAAGAACGGCCAGACGGTCACCGTTGCGGACAACGGACGCGGCATTCCGGTGGACGTGCATCCCAAGTACAAGCGGCCGGCGCTGGAACTGATCCTGACCACGCTGCACGCCGGTGGCAAGTTCGAGAATCAGAACTATTACCATTCCGGCGGCCTGCACGGCGTCGGCGCCTCGGTGGTCACCGCGTTGTCCTCGTCGATGGTCGCTCAGGTCAAACGTGAAGGTTTTCACTGGGAACAGGCCTTCGCCCGCGGCACAGTGAGCGGCAGACTCAAGAATCTCGGGCCGGCGCGCGGTACCGGCACGACGATTACGTTCACACCCGATTCCCAGATCTTTCCCAGCACCACGTTCAAACCGGCGACGATCCGCGAGCGGCTGGAGGCACGGTCGTACCTGCACCGCGGGCTCACCCTGGTTTTCGAAAATGAAGCGGACAAGACGACGGAGACGTTTCACCACGACCGCGGCATCGGCGAATACATCGAGCACCTCATTGCTGCAGGCGGCAAGCAGCAGGTGGCGGAACCGTTCTATGCCGAGCGCAAGAACGGGGTGGTGGTCGAGTGTGCCCTGGCGTGGACCGAGGCAACGGAAGAACGAATTTACTCCTTCGTCAACGGCATCCCAACACCCTCTGGCGGCACCCACGAGAACGGGCTGAAGAACGGCCTCACCAAGGCCGTGCGCAACTACCTCGGTGTGCAGAACCTCACGCCCAAGGGTCTCACCATCGCGGCGGAAGACATCCGTGAAGGGCTGGTGGCGGTGCTGAGCATCTACGTTCAACAACCCCAGTTCCAAGGGCAGACCAAAGACCGGCTCAATAACCCGGAAGTCAGTGCCCCGATCGACAATTTTGTGCGCACCGGCTTGGAGAATTACCTTCTCGGCAACCCGAGCCAAGCCAAAGCGATCGCCGGCCGGGTCATTCTGTCGGCGCGGGCGCGCACGGCGTCGCGCGCCGCGGCGGAGAGCGTGCAGCGCAAGACGGCGGTTTCGCACCGCCTCAATCTGCCGGGGAAGCTTGCCGATTGCAGCTCGACCGACCCGCGCGAGAGCGAGCTGTTCTTGGTCGAAGGCGACTCCGCCGGCGGCTCGGCAAAGCAGGGGCGCCACCGCGAGTTCCAGGCCATCTTGCCACTGCGCGGAAAAGTACTGAACACGGAGCAGGCGTCGATGAGCAAGGTGCTGTCCAACCGCGAACTCAGCGACATCATCTCGGCCCTCGGCTGCGGCGCCGGCAAGGACTTCGATCCGGACAAGTTGCGCTACGGAAAGGTCTGCCTGCTGATGGACGCCGATTCCGACGGCCATCACATCTGCACCTTGCTGCTGACGTTTTTCTACCGCCAGTTGCCGGAGCTGATCCGCCGCGGACATGTGTTCATCGCGCAGCCGCCGTTGTACCGCATCGACGTTGGCAAGGAGGTCCATTGGGCGCTCTCGGACGACGAACGTGACCGTATCCTGGCCAGGATCGACGGCAAGTCCGCCGCGGTGCAGCGCTTCAAGGGGCTGGGCGAGATGAACCCATCGACGCTCAAGGAGACCACGCTCGACCCGGCGCGCCGCGCGTTATTACGGGTCGAGATCGCCGACGACACGCGCACCGAGGCCACCATCCAGACCCTCATGGGCAAGGAGGTCGAGCCGCGCTTCCGTTTCATCATGGAACGGGCCGCGAAGGTCGATACAGTGGACGTGTAGGGCCGGTCGTGCATGGCTGCCCAGGATGTCTCGGGGTCGTCTTCCCTGCGCATCGGGTAGCCGAGGAGGTCTCCGCCTCCGGTGCGTGCGACGGCAGCCAGGGCGGATTGGCCACGCGTTCCTCGCGCGATACGGGGGCCTGCGGGATCCAGGGGTGTACTTTCGCGCCGCTGAGGCCGCTCCTGGGCGGAAACGGCGGTACCGTCCGCGACCTGGTGGCTCAGCGAAGCGCGGCGAGCTTTGCCTTGTAGATTTCCCGAGTGCTCTTGAAGCGCTCGAACGGAAACTTGATGGGAACGCCTTCGATCGCTGCCAGCATCATCAGCAGGTGGGCTTCCCAGCCGGCGCAGGCACGGGCGATGTCCTCGCCCTCGGGAACGCCGATGGTGAGCGTGAGCCGCGTCCCTCCGTCTTGCGCGCGCAACTCCCAGCGTAGCGGCCGCAGCGGTTCGCCCGGCCCGCTCCAAGAATATTCGAGCAAGCGCGGCGCTTCGATCGCGGAGACGCGGCTGTCGATCACAATACCGCTTTCCGGGAAATTCAACTTTGCCGCGCCGCCTTCCCGCAGCTCTATCGTGCCGGGAGCCAGCCACTCGGGCAGGCGCCGCGGTGCGGTGAGCATGGCCCACACCGCCTGGACGTCGTGCTCGAGAAAGCGATCCAGCCTGCCGCGCAGGTACCCCTTGTCTCGGCTCAACACGCCGAGTTCCTCGTTCGATTCGGTCATCATCGTGTCTGCCTTCGATCTCTACGTCATTCGGTCATTATTGGCGCTACGCTCGATGGGCACAAGGCCAAGTGGTCGATGGCGTGCGCGTTCCCGCTACTCCTGGCTGGAGGTATCGCGGCCTGGGCTCTTGGGGTGCTTCCCGAGGGTCTCGTTTCCCGATTTCCCGGGATCCGGAGCGCGAGCCTCGGCCGGCACACGCCGCGACAGCCAGCGCGGCAGGTACCTGCTCAAGTCGATGATACGCTCGCGCTGGTGTTCTTCGCTCAAGGCGGCGGCACGCGCGCGCAACACGTCATGGGGGGTGACCAGCCCGACCAGCACACCGCTCCGCGGATCGAGGATCGGCACACAGTCGGCGTCGCGTTCGGCCATGCGGTCGGTCACCCGGCTGAGCGGCTCGTCGGCATAACCGACCGCCTGCGCCCCGGGTGTCAGGTCGGCAATTCGCACCGCCGGAAGGTGGTTGCCGTGTTGCAGCATCCGGATGTCGGCACGTGTCAGCACCCCGAGCAGACTGCGCTGATCGTCCACCACCGGGAGCCCATACCGGTAGCGGTCGGTTTCCCGCGCATCCTCGCGCGGCGACAATTGTTGGTGATTATCGAAGAACTTCACCGCGTCGGCGATCGTCATGCTGCCCACGAGGGCGCCGACACCCCGCGTCATGTGATCGGCCACGAACATGGTCTCGAACGGATCGGTCGAGTACTCGCGTGTGACATGGTGGTCGCGCCGCGAAATCTTCTCGGTCAGCACCGAGCGCTTGAGCATCAGCACCGTGCAGGCTGCCGCCACGAACGTTGCAATGAACAGCGGCAGCACCGCGTTCATGTCGCGCGTGAGCTCGAGCGCGAAGATGATGCAGGTGAACGGCGAGCGCATGGTGCCGCCGAGCACCGCGGTCATACCGACCAGTGCCCACAGCGTCGGGCTGCCGACCGGGATGATGCCGGCTTCGAGCGTACCCATGGCGCCGCCCATGATGAGCAGCGGAGCGAGCACGCCCCCCGACGTACCGGAGCCGAGCGTCGATGCCCACAGCAAAGACTTCACGATCAGCACTGCCAGCACGATCTTGAATTCCAGGCTCCCGGCCAGCAGCTCGCGGATGACGTCGTATCCGACGCCGAGGGCTCGCGGCTCGATCATCGCCGCCACGCCGATGAGCACTCCCGCGATTGCCGGCCACCACATCCAGTGGACCGGCAATCTCCCGAACATGTCCTCGAAGCGGTAGGTCAGCCAGGTCAACAGGCCGGAAAGCAGGCCCGCGGTGATGCCGACCGGGATGCAGATCAGCAATCCGGCGAGCGGCATGATCTCGGAGCGATAGGGGAAAAGCGGTCCGCCGCCGAGTAGCGGCGCGCGCACGATCGTCGCCGCGGCCGCCGCCACCGCGACCGGGATGAAGCTTCGCGGCCGCCATTCGAACAGCAGCAGCTCGACGGCGATGAGCGTCGCCGCGATCGGGGTCGCGAATATGCCCGCCATGCCTGCCGAGGCGCCGGCAATCATCAGCGTCTTACGTTCCATCGCGGACAGTTTGAACAGCTGCGCGAACAGCGATCCGAAGGCACCGCCGGTCATGATGATCGGGCCTTCCGCGCCGAACGGTCCGCCGGTGCCGATCGCAATCGCCGAGGCGACCGGCTTGATCACTGCCACGCGCGGCTCGATGATGCTGCGATTCAGCAGCGTCGCCTCGATCGCTTCGGGAATGCCGTGCCCGCGGATCTTTTCCGAGCCATAGCGTGCCATCAGACCGATCATCAGGCCGCCGACGATTGGCGGTATGAACGCCGTCCAACCAGCCGTCTCGTGCGATGGAAAATTGAAGGCGAAAGAAATCGTGTGATAGAAGGAGATGTTGGTGATGAAGCCGATCAGTCGAACCAGCAGCCAGGCGATTGCGGCGCCGGCCGCTCCGATCGGTATCGCCATCAGCGACAGCAGGACCAGGCGCTTGTCGGCAGTCGTATAGTCGCCGAGCTCCGAGCGCCCACCGTCAGCTCGTGGATCCTGCGGTCTGGAATGGCGGGTCACGGGAAATCAGGATCCTGTTCCGAACAGGCGATCGCCGCGAAGGATCGCTTCCTGGACACCATCCACCTCTCGCTGCCCGCTCCGAGGCTCACTCATGTCCCCAGTATGTCAGAAACACGCTCGCGGTGTCAGCCCTGGCAAGCGCCTCCGCCCTTACCAGCCTCGGGCGGCGACGCCGCCGGAACCCTGAGAAGAATACGCGGAAGGCCGACCCAGCGCTCTCAGTGGCGTCGGCATCGGACGTTCTTGACCTGTTTGTGGCAGATGGAGTAAGCGCCGCTATTGCCGAGAAGCGGAGGATGACTATGCCTGCACTGCGTGGATCGCGGGTTGTGAACGCGGGATCTCTAGCGATGTTGTCAGCGCTGCTCCTGGTCGGCGTGAACGCGCGCGGCGTCGGGGCCGTCGCCAGTCCGACGGTCGCCGCCGGTCCGGCTGGCCAGCCGGCGCCCAGTACCTTGTCGACCACCCTGTTCAACCTTGCCGGCGTCGGCTACGAATCGTCCGAGTTCTACCTGGCAGGCCACGCAACCTCCTATCACGACGTGCCCACTCACGCCGCGGCGACGATCGCCACCGTCGCGGTCGCGGCGAACGTCGCGACGCTTACCACCAGCGCCCCGCACGGCTTTGCGATCGGGGATGTCGTCACTATCGATGGCCTCGACAACAGTGTCCTCAACGTCGCGCAGAAGGTCGTCGCGTCCGTGCCATCGACAACGACGTTCACGTTCGCGCTGGCCACCGCCGACATCGCACCGGTAGCTGACGCCGGCACCGCAACCCCCAACCTCACAGCCGACGGTAAGTGGGCGGTTGCGGCCGATGCGGCGCAGCAGCCGTACAAGACCCGCATTCAGGTGTACATGCCTACGAACGCGGCCCGTTTCAATGGTACGGTCTTCGTGGAGTGGCTGAACGTCTCGAACCAGTACGATTCGGCGGCCGATTGGATCCTTGCACACAACGAAATCCTGCGCTCCGGCGCCGTCTACGTCGGTGCCACTGTCCAGGCGGTCGGGGTGAACGCCGCCGTTTCGAGAGAGGCGACGCGGTACGGTATCGCTGGCGCGAATCTCTCGCACCCTGGCGACAGTTTTTCGTATGACATCTTCTCCCAGGTCGGGCAGGCGATCCGTGACAACCAGGGCACGATTCTCGGCGGCCTGAGGCTGGGAAAGATGATCGCCACCGGCGAGTCGCAGTCCGCCAACCGGATGGCCACCTACATCGACGCACTGGGCACCGTCGATGACGAATACGACGGCTACTTTGTGCACAGCAGGATCGGCGGTGCGGCCGCGCTTCGCCAATCGCCGCTGAACGCGGTCGCCGCCCCTGCGGACCTGTTGGTCCGCACCGACATCGCGGTGCCGGTCTTTACCCTGCAGACCGAAACCGACAGCCGTACGATCCGTCAACCGGACACCGACGTTTTCCGCGATTGGGAGGTGGCGGGAAGCACACACGCCGACATGTACACGCTCGGCATCGGCCAGTTCGACACCGGTACCGACGATGCGGCCGCGGTGAAGCTGTTCCAGGCCATGCTGCATCCGACCAACGAGCCCCTCCCCGGCATCCTCCCGCCCTGCAACGCCCCGCTGAACTCGGGGCCTCACCACTGGGCGGTGCAAGCCGCCTTGCACGCGCTGCGGGAGTGGGCCACCGACGGGACGCTCCCGGCAGCCAGCCGCTATCAGGAAACCGTGGGCGGCGTGCCGTCGGCAGCGGTCGTGCTCGATGCGAACGGAAACGCGCGGGGCGGCGTGCGCAGTCCGCATGTCGACGTGCCGGTGGCCACGATCCGCGGTGTTGGGCAGACGGGCAGTCTGTTCTGCGCGTTGTTCGGCACGGATACCCCGTTCTCGGCTAGCCAGCTGGCAACCATGTACGGCAGCCACAGCCAGTTTGTCGCCGCCTGGAGCCAATCGGTCGATGACTTGGTGGCAAGCGGCTACCTCCTCGCCGCCGATGCACCGGCGCTGAAGTCCTCGGCCGAAGCATCCGACGTCGGGAAGACGCCGCTGTCAGTCCAGGCCGATAGTAAGACCATCACCTTCGGGGCTCCGGATCCGGCGTTCACCTCCACGATCGCCGGTTTCGTCGGCGGCGACTCCGCCGCCGTGCTGGACATACCGCCGACATGTGGAGTGGGCAGCGCGCACGCGCACGCCGGCAGCTACCCGATAACCTGCTCGGGCGGTAGCGACGACACGTACACTTTCGCCTATCTCTCCGGCACGTTGACGGTGACCAAGGCCAACCAGACGATCACTTTCGGCTCCCTACCCGATCGTCGTCTTGCGGACTCACCCTTTGCGGTGAGCGCGACTGCCACGTCTGGCCTTGCGGTGAGCATCGCGAGCGCCACGCCGTCGGTGTGCACGATCAGCGGCACGTCGGTCGCCCTGGTGTCGACGGGTTCCTGCACGCTGCGCGCCACGCAGGCTGGTGACGGCGATTGGAATGCCGCATCGGCGGTGGACCAAAGCTTCGCGGTGCAGCCGACGGACGCAGGTGGCGATGGCGGCTGCCAGATGGCGGCAGGCAGCCGCCGTCGCGTCGCGTGGGTGCTGTTGGTGCCAGCTGTTCTCACGTTCGTACGCCGTCGTCGGCGTTAATCTCACTTTTGGGTTTCACCTGCTGCCCCTTACGCTGTCCCCGTCGCACGCGAGCCGAAAACCCGGAGATGGCTGGCGCCGCGTGCCGTGGCACGCCGCCGGATTCCCGCCACGTGCGTTGCGCGGGGATCGCCCATCAGCTCGCGGCCTCCGCCGCGGGTTTCGCTCTAGTGTGGCCGATGCGACAGGCCCATTGCGCGAACGCAATGGAAGGCATATGCGGAGCTTCGACTCATGAACTCTCGACTGTTGACTATCGGATGGATCGCAAAGCGTTCGCTGTTCGCGTACAGGCGCGTCGAAGTCGGAGACCGCAACCCGCACGTGGCCGAGGCGAGCAGCGGTTATCCGGTGCTGTTGTGCGGCAACTTGCGCTAGCGCTTCTGCTCGTCGCGTGCCTGCCATGCCGCGCGCAAGCCTGGGGCTGTGAGGCGCACGAGACCATCGCGCTGTTGTCGGATAGGCATCTCACCGCCCGCGCGCGCAAGATGGTGTACGAGCTGCTTGAGGCGTCGCCGGTGGATCCGCGCACGCCACGGTCGTGTCGTCGGACCACGCCCACCCTGCTGACTGACGCCTCGACTTGGGCAGACGACGTGCGCCGCGACCGCCGGTCGCCGTTCCACCGGACGGGTGCGTGGCATTACATCGATATTCCGCGCGGCGTGTCGTCCGGTGACCTGCGGCGCTTCTGCCCCGCTCGCCAAGGCTGTGTGCTCAGAGCCATCGAGGAACAACTCGCCGTGCTGCGTGCCAGTCGCCGTACGCGCCAGCGCGCCGACGCCTTGCGGTTCATCGTCCACCTCATCGGCGATCTGCACCAACCGCTGCACACGACCACGAACGACGACCGGGGCGGCAACTGCGTGCCGGTGGCCTACTTCGGGATCGAGCCGCGCCGCCCGCCCAACGCCGCGCCGGATGACACCTACCGTCCGAACCTGCACGCGATCTGGGACACTGACATCATCCGGCGCATCCTGCGGCGTCGCGATCCAGCGCGGTTCGCGCAGGCGATCGAACGCCGCTTTCAGTCGCAGGTTGCGGTGTGGCAGCGGCAGCCAATCGATTTCGAGGAGTGGGCGTGGGAGAGCCACCGGGTCGCGGAGGAGACCGTGTACGGCCTGTTGCCGGTGCCGATCCCCGTGGAGGCGCGAGTGGGAGAAGCATCGTGCCTGCGCATGTCGTCTCGGATGTTGGCGCTCCACCAACACGTGACGGCAACGTACCAACGGGCCGCGGTCCCCGTGATCGAGGAACGGTTGGCAAAGGCCGCGATCCGGCTGGCGATGGTCTTGAACCAAATATGGCCGTGAAGCGGGCGCTCGCGGCCAGAGTCCCACGGCCGGCGGCTCCCTCTCAGGTGCGGAGCGCAGGGGAAGGACATTCGCCCTGTGGCGTGCGCTTATTCGGGGAGCGGTTCCCAGAGTGACGAACGCGCAAAGCGCCGTTCAGGTAGTGCTCGAAGCCAGCGCCCGCGACCTCCGCCCGGGACGCGTTGGGTTACGATTGCTTGCCCGCTTGCTGCTTCGCGCGTTGGCAGGGACAGTCCATCGGGGCCGCGGCTTCGCCCTTTGGGGCGTGTGCGGCGCCTCCCTGGCACTCGGCGCAACAACTGCCACTATCCATTTGCGGGCAATCCGCAGCGTGCGGTGAGGCCGGCTGCTCACCCGGGGCCGCCTGCCTGGTTTCCTGCTTTCCCGCTGCCGTGTCCGCACCGAGCACGGTCCGCGGTTGCAGACCCAACAGTGCCAGCCCAAACATTACGACCACTATCCGCCGCGAAAGGTTCAGCATCTTTCCTCCTACTAATGTTGCCGCCAATCGTACTGGCACCGCGCCGTGGGATCAAGCCGCGAGAGCGATCTAACGTGGTGCGTCACCGGGCATCGGGTCTGCGAGACTCGGGCCTCGGTGCCGCTTCGCGTGCTGGCGCTCCGTGATGTCGTGGCACGGCTTCATGTCTTGGGGCAACCTCCGGTCGGGGTTCGGGGACACGCTGGGGTGGAGGTGCCGAGACCTGTGGCACGCGTTGTTCAGGCATCCCGCGGAACAGTCGGTTGGCCGGTTCGCCTGGAAATTGCGGCTGTGGAGCCACCCGCGGCTGGCGGGATGCTGGCGCTTGCCGTCGGGTGTCACCATACGGCTCCGGGGCCCTCATTGAGGGCGCATAGTATTCCGGCATGCGCGATGCGGGTTGCCGCGATTCCGGTAACCGCGGCACCGGGACGGGTGCTGCCGGCCTGATTTCTGGCGGCGCTTGGCGCTCCGGAATCTGAGCCGCCGGCGCCTGCCGCTCGGCTGGCCCGGAAACCCGCGGCTCGGCCCGGGGTCCAGCGGGTCGGGGCTGATGGCGTTCCTCGAAACGTGGAGGCATCGGCGGTGGCTGACGTTCGCTGGTTCCCTCTCGACCAAAGGGAGCCCGCGGAGACACCAAAGCGGCGTTCGGCCGTCGCGGGGCCTCGACCACACGGGGTGCCGGGGCGGCGGCTTGCGGTCGCAGGATCAGCCCTTCCTGTCGTAATGCGGTGGTGGGATCGTGTGGGGCACGCGTGGCGACCACGCTACGCTTCAAGAATTCTTGGGGAGGCGCGGTGGCACGCCCCGCGGCCGGAACCAGGCTGCCGGCCACGGGCCTGACCGGTAGTCGGCCGCGCACCGGTTCGAGTTGTTTGAGGTCCCCATCCCGTAACCGCACGTGAGTTGGGGTGCCGTGTCCAAAACCTTCCTGTCGTGCGGCGACGACGCCGTCGCGGACACGGGTATTCGTGTACGTGATGTGTGTAATGTCAACCACCGTCGTCTTGTTGACGACGATATTATTGACGACATGCGGGCCGCCCCATCCGCCCCACCACGGGTGGCCAACGAATCCCGCGCGACCCCACCACGGAACACACGGTTCACCCCAGCCGAGGGGTACCCAGCTCACCGCCGGTACTCCGACCCCAAAGCTGACGCCCCAGCGGTTGCCGCTGAAGAACGCCACGAGGGCGGGTGCGTACACCGGCGTGACCACGACGGGGCCAGGGGCCCACGCCCAGAAGCCTGCCGTGTGCACCCAGCGGCCGTAATGGTACGGCGCCCACCCCCACGGTGCCGTGTCCACCCACGTCCAACCGTAATAGGGGTCCCATACCCAGCGGCCGGTGCTGTACGGCGACCACCCTGCGGCGACCGCGGTGGGGATCCACACCGGTCCGTACTCCTCGACGACGCGCCAGGTACCGTTATGGTCCAGCGCATCGCCCCCGTACACGCTCGGCGAGAGGTAGCGCGCGCTGACCGACTCGATCAGGGAGTCGGTGCGGGCATAATTCCAGCGATCCCAATCGTCGATCTCGGGCGCCGCATAGGTACCGACACCGGGGCTGTCTCCGCCCTCGACGACCATCTCCTCGCTGGGTGCGATCGCAACGGCGCTGCCGCCCGCAGGGATCATGGTTGCCCGTCCGCCGCGGCGGCTGATGAACGTGGTCGTGCGCTCATCGACATCGACCCGGTAGTAGCCGGTGCGATCGATGGTGAATGCGGCGTTGGGCGTGTCCAACTCGATGCTATGTCCACCGGACAAGCTGCGTAGATCGATCGAAACATGACCAGCGGTGAGTTTGAGCTGCAGAAAGTCCCGATCTTGGCTTTCGATGCCGAGTTGCGTTTCGGTGCCAGCCCGCACGAAGGCGCGTGCGCCGATTTGCAGTTCGAGGTTTGCGCCGACACCGCTGTAGAGTTGATCGCCGGGTGCCAGTGGGGTGTTGATCTGTGCCGGTGCCCACGCATCGGCGCCGGGCCGCCAGAACGACACGCTGCCATCGACAAAACTCAAACGTGGCGGAGTTCGACCGATCTCCTCCGTTACGTCGCCGGCCGGCACATCGCTTGCGGCCCCAGGCGCGGCGCGTAGGACAAGCGCGAACGCGGCCAGCACCGTGACGCGACCTACCCTGTACGCATGAATTCGAAGCATGACGGTCCGCTCCAGTCCAGTTGCACTGACGATTGCAGCCTAGGTGCTCACGGGCGCGTCTACCAGTGTCACCGCTGTTCCGCGTCGGTTCGCCACGGCGCGCTGGTCAGCGCCAGTGGCCGCGTACCCAGACCCGGTGGGGGTGTCCCCAGCGATCGTGACGCCAGCCCCAATACCCGCCCACCCATGCACGTGGGCCGACAACGGGCGGGGCAATCAGGCTGTACCCACCGTACACGGCGGGCGGCGGTGGCGAGTACGGATACGGTGCGGCCGCGCGCGGATAGGCTGGATACGCCGGATAGGCGGGGTACAGCGGCAGGCCAAGACCGAGGAAGACATGTACGCCTGCGCTTGCCCGCGTGGAGAAGAGAGTGACCAGGATGAATGCCAGGACGGTAGTGACGAGCACGGGCCGCAAGTACCGGGCCCCTTCCCGCCGCGGCCCGCGGGCCCGTGGCCATGTTGGGACGTGTTTGCTTCTTCTCGGGGTGCTCGTCATCTCGCTCTCCTGTGCGCAGCGTTCTACTACGGAAACGCAGCGGCATGCCGTTGGTTGCGGCGCGTGGTCCCGAAACGGAGAAGGCCCCCCGCACCAGGTGCGGAGGGCCTTCTCACGCCGTAGTAGGAACAAGATATGGGGAGCTTACATCATGCCGCCCATGCCACCCATCCCACCCATGCCGCCCGGCGGCATCGGTGGGGCCGTCTTTTCCTCCGGCTTCTCCGCCACCATAGCTTCGGTAGTTAGGAGCAGTCCAGCAACCGACGCGGCATTCTGCAGCGCCGTGCGCACGACCTTGGTCGGATCGACGATCCCGGCCTTCATCAGATCCTCGAACTCCTCGGCCGCGGCGTTGAAGCCGAATGCGCCCTTGTTGTTCTTGATCTTATCGAGCACGATCGAGCCTTCCCAACCGGCGTTGTTCGCGATCCACCGGCAGGGGTCTTCCAGCGCCCGGCGGACGATGTTCACGCCCACACGCTCCTCGCCCGCGGCATCGATCTTTTCGATGGCGGCCAAGCAGCGGATCAAGGCCACGCCGCCACCGGGGACGATACCCTCTTCGACCGCAGCCCGTGTGGCGTGCAGCGCATCTTCGACGCGGGCTTTCTTCTCTTTCATTTCGACCTCGGTGGCCGCACCCACACGGATGACGGCGACACCGCCGACGAGCTTGGCCAGCCGCTCCTGCAGTTTTTCGCGATCGTAGTCGGACGTGGTCTCCTCAATCTGCGCGCGGATCTGCTTGATCCGGCCTTCAATGTCGGCTTTCTTGCCGGCGCCATCCACAACCGTGGTATTGTCCTTATCGACAACGATGCGCTTGGCGCGACCAAGATCGTTGAGCGTCACGTTCTCCAGCTTGATGCCCAGTTCCTCGGCGATGACGCGACCGCCGCTCAGGATGGCGATGTCTTCCAGCATCGCCTTCCGGCGGTCGCCGAATCCCGGGGCTTTGACGGCGACGCAGTGCAGCGTGCCGCGAATCTTGTTCACCACCAAGGTGGCGAGCGCTTCGCCTTCGATGTCCTCGGCGATGAGCAGGAACGGCTTGCCGGTGCGGGCAATCGTTTCCAACACAGGCAGCAGATCCTTCATGTTGCTGATCTTCTTCTCGTGGATGAGCAGGTAGACATCCTCGAGCACCGCTTCCATCTTTTCGGGATCGGTCACAAAATACGGTGAAATATAGCCGCGATCGAACTGCATCCCCTCGACCACCTCGAGGGTGGTTTCCAGGCTCTTGGCTTCTTCGACCGTGATGACGCCCTCCTTACCGACCTTGTTCATCGCTTCGGCGATGATGTCTCCGATGGTGGCGTCGTTGTTGGCGGAAATGGTTCCGACCTGGGCGATTTCCTTCTGATCCTTGGTGGGCTTGGAGAGGCCCTTGAGTTCACCGATAACCGCCTGCACCGCTCTGTCGATGCCGCGTTTGAGGGTCATCGGATCGTGCCCCGCCGCAACCATCTTGGCGCCTTCCGCGTAGATGGAACGAGCCAGAACGGTGGCTGTCGTCGTGCCATCGCCGGCGACATCAGAGGTCTTGCTAGCGACCTCCTTGACCATCTGCGCGCCCATATTCTCGAACTTGTCTTCCAACTCGATTTCCTTGGCGACGGTCACACCATCTTTGGTGATGTTCGGCGCACCGAAGGACTTGTCCAAAACCACATTACGACCTTTCGGTCCGAGGGTGACGGTAACTGCATCGGCCAGGACGTTCACACCGCGCAAGATGCGGTCGCGCGCTTCCTGGCCGAACTTGACGATTTTGCTTGCCATGAGTGCATTCCTCCTTCGACTGTGCGCTTCAGCCTTCGATCACCCCGAGGATATCTTCCTCGCGCATGATCAAATGTTCCTCACCGTTGAGCTTGATCTCGCTGCCCGAATATTTTCCGAACAGGATACGGTCCCCGACTTTGACCTCCATCGGGACGAGCTTCCCATCCTCGCTGACTTTCCCCTTGCCCACGGCGATGACCTTACCTTCCTGGGGCTTCTCCTTGGCGGTGTCCGGAATGATGATGCCGCCCTTGGTTTTCTCCTCCTCGGCAATCCGCTTTACGATGACCCGGTCTTGCAGTGGCCGAATCTTCATTTTTGTTCTCCTTTCATCGATTGACTCGTTGATGTGTATGAGCTATCGCCGCGAAGCGGCTGGGCTACCTAAACGACTCTGAGTTTCGATTTGACCGCGGGGCTAGACTAAGGACGATGTGCCGGTTGTCAAGGACCCGGCCTCAGTTTTCGCGCTTCTTCGGCGTAGTACTGCCGATACAGCACTTCCCACTCGCGGCTGCCGGGCGGCACATTACGGGAGAGGGAGGCGATCTTGCGTCGCACGATTGAATCGAGGCGGCTGTCGGCAGCGTGTTCCTGCCCCAGGATGCGCTTGATCTCCATGAGGACGTGGCGTTCGTTGGCGACGTCGGCCAAGCCTTCCTGCTGCAGGATCTTGACGATTTGATGCGCGAAATACGACGTACGGGCTTCGCTGAATCGCATGGTCTTATAGCGGAAAGTCGCGCTCCTGTGCCAACCGCTCCTTGATGCCCTGAATGATCTTGCGATGGTCCAAGCCGGTCATCTTGCGAGCGTGGGATTCCGCCAGACGTTCCGCTTCTTCTTCCAGGACCTGCTCTTCTTGTAGAGTGCGGGCGATAAGTTCGACGATACGGGTACGTGCGAGCGCCGGATCGCGTCTAAAATGAACGAAGCCCTGCTTGCGCAGGCCGTCGACGATGGCAGCCGCGAGACCCTGCAGTTCGCCCTCACGTATTCGCATCGCGGTACTATAGGGTGTGCGTGCAATCGCCGCAACCGAGGATGGCGGGGCATTTTGCTACGTTCGGCCACCCACGGTGAGCTTTTTCAGATCGAGGATCTCGTCCAGGCGCTCCGCCGAGAGGAGGCCTTCTGCCATGATGATTTGTCGAATCCCTTGTCCCGACGCCATCGCCTGCTTGAAGATCCGGGCGGCGGCGTCGTAACCGAGCAGCGGTGCGGCGGCGGTGACCAGAGCGGCAGTGTTCTCGCCGTAGGTACGACAACGATCCGTGTGCGCGACGATACCGCGGACGCACTTGTCGGCCAGGACCCGGCTCGCACTCCCCAGGATCTCGAGACTTTCGAGGAGATTGTGCACGATCACCGGCATCATAACATTGAGGTCGAGGCTGCCGTTCATGGCGCCGATCGATATGGCGGTGTCGTTACCGATCACCTGCGCCGCCACCATGTTGACGGCCTCTGGAATGACCGGGTTGACCTTGCCGGGCATGATGCTGGACCCGGGCTGAATTGCAGGCAAGGCGATTTCGTTCAGCCCGGTCCGCGGTCCGGAACTGAGCAGCCGCAGATCGTTGGCGAGCTTCATCAGGCCAACGGCAATGGTGCGCAGAGCGCCGGAGAGTTCGACGCAGGCATCCCGGTTTTGCATGGCTTCGAAGGCGTTTGCTGCCCGCCGAAAAAGGTTGCCGGTCAGCGCCCGTAATTCGGCGATCGCACGGCCGGCGAACTCGGGATGTGCGTTCATGCCTGTTCCCACAGCGGTCCCCCCGATGGCCAGCTCCGCTAGATGGGAGCGGGCGTTCTCCAGTCGGGCGATGCCGTGGCGGATGACGGCGGCGTAGCCGGAGAACTCCTGGCCGAGGGTGATTGGCACCGCGTCCTGCAGATGCGTGCGCGCGGCCTTCACGACGTCCGCAAACTCGGTTGCCTTTGCGTGGAGAGCGGCGGCGAGCTCACGCATCGCCGGCAAGGTGTGATTCTCCACCGCATCCATCGCGGCCACGTGAATGGCGGTGGGGAACACGTCGTTACTGCTCTGGCTCATGTTGACGTGGTCGTTCGGGTGGATGCGTGTCTTGTCGCCCCGGGTGCCGCCGAGGATCTCGATCGCGCGGCTGGCGATGACTTCGTTGGCATTCATGTTGGTCGACGTGCCGGATCCGGTCTGGAATACATCGACGACGAACTCGGCGTCGAACCGGCCGGAGGCGACCTCAAGGGCCGCCGTTTCAATGGCGGTGCCACGTTGTTCGTCAAGCAGCTTGAGCTGCATATTCGCCCTGGCTGCGGCCGCTTTGATGCGCCCCAATGCCTGGATGAAGCGGCGTGAGAACCGCAGGCCGGAAATCGGGAAGTTCGCTACAGCCCGCGCCGTCTGGGCGCCGTAGTAGGCGCTGGCGGGGACCTGCATGTCGCCCATGGAATCGGATTCGATTCGGAAGCGGCTCATCGATCGCTGGCTCCTTCTTGTGCTACGGCATACCTTCCATTGCCGGTAGGAGGGCCGGGCGCGGCAATCTGCCGGAGTGGAGGCAGGTACTCCAACGGATCGTGCGCGATATTGTCTTGTCGGACTTCGAAGTGCAGGTTGGCGCCGGAGGTGCGGCCACTGTCTCCGACGCTGCCGATCACCTCGCCCTGACGCACTCGTTGCCGCTCGCGGGCCTGATTGCTCCGATTGTGGGCATACACCGTCACGAACCCGCCGGGATGTCGAACAATAATGACGTTACCGTAGCCGCGGAGCGCATCGCTGTAAATCACCTCGCCGTCTTGCGCCGCGTGTACGGGTGTGCCGGCAGGGGCGGAGATGTCGATACCATCGTGAAAGCCGCGGCCACGCTGGCCGAAGCCTGAGGTGACTGTACCACCGAGGAGCGGCCATGCCAGCTTCGGATCGCCGGCCGCACCGCGGGGCTTTTCAGATCGGCGAGCGGTGGCCTCGCGCGGCGTGATCAGGCTCACCGGCAATTCGCGCCTAGCATGGGGAATCCTCAATCGTTGGCCGACTTCCAGGCGGGAGGGGTCGGAGAGTCGGTTGGCGACGGCGAGTTCCTTGACCGAGACACCGTAGGCTTTGCCGATCCGATACAGGGTCTCTCCCGAGCGTACCTGGTGGTAGACGTCATTTTTCGATGGCGACACACTGCGACTGCACGCCGCGAGTCCGCTCAGCAGGACCAGAATCATTACACGGTACGGTACCCGTCTACAGAACCGGTACGCCGCCACTCACCCCATCCCCACACAATCCATCGTCGCCCGCGGTGGCTATTCCTCCCAGCCATAGGCGCCGATCGGTTTCACGAACCGGCACTTGCCAAGATACCTGACGTTGAGTGCCTTCCGCTGTTTGTGGATACGCGCCAACCGCTGTGGGTGCGCATCACCCGGCAGTCCTAAGGAGCCGCCGTACTCGATGTGCGCCAACGAAGGTGGCGAGAAGCGCCGAACAGCTGCCGTCACTATGATTGCCTCGAACGGTTCCGCGTCCGGACGGCCGTACGGTCCGTCGCCGCAACGTCTTGTCCACCATCTTGGTGAACGGTTATGGCCATTGCAGGTGCAGCCCTTGCAGTCGCGTCAATGAATTGTAATTGGTCAAGTCCAGATGCAGGGGCGTGATCGAAATTAGCCCCTGCCGTATGGCGCTGAAGTCGGTGCCCTCGCCGTCGATAAAATCGAGTTGGTCTCCGCCGATCCAGTAGTACTTCTTCCCGCGTGGATCGACCTTCTCGACGATGGCGTCGCTGTAACGGCGCTTGCCCTGACGTGTCAGCGCGTAGCCGCGCAGGTCCGTCCGTTGCAGGGCAGGCACATTCACGTTGAGCAGGGTGTCGGGTGGGAGATGATCGCGCAGCACCGTCTCCGCCAACTCTCGCGTGAACCTGGCGGCCGCCGTGAAATCGAATGGCTCCTGGCCTACGAGAGACACCGCGATCGCGGGCACGCCGAGTAACGTGGCTTCCATGGCGGCGGACACCGTGCCGGAGTAAGTAATGTCGTCTCCGAGGTTCGCACCGCGATTGATTCCCGAGATCATGAGGCGCGGCCGCTCCCGCAGGATGCCGTTGATCGCCAAGTTGACACAGTCCGTCGGTGTGCCGTCGACAGCGAACGTGCGGGGACCGACTGGTTCGATGCGGAGCGGACGATGGAGCGTCAGGGAATGGCTGACTGCGCTCTGGTCGCGATCGGGCGCCACGATCCAGACTTCATCCATGGACGACAGCGCGTCCCGCAGTGCGGCGATGCCGTCCGAACCAATTCCATCGTCGTTACTCAGCAGGATCGGCACAGAAAAAAGTTAGCACCGGCAACCTACCGAGGCAAACTTTGACGTACGCCACTGGGCCCCGATGCGGATACGGAGGGAAGAAAATCGGGGCGGCGGGATTTGAACCCACGACCACTCGCACCCCAAGCGAGTGCGCTACCAGTCTGCGCCACGCCCCGAAACTGAACCGCAGCGGTACGTCCATCGAGGACCGCTGCCGCACCGCTATCTGTTTCAGTGCCACTTTGTGCGCCGAAACTCAACCGTCCGGAAGCACGGCGCGCTCACCGAACTATCGATCGACTCCCCCACACCTGGCCGGTTGGGGCGGGGGGAGGCGCTCACGATGCAATGTTGGCCATGCGGGACGTGTCCGAAGGCAGATTGTTCGCACCCAGCGGCGTGAGCCGCACCGTGCCTCGTGCTGCGTCGATGGTCACCAGCCCCTCCGTGGTCAAGTACGCTACAACCCCGAGCAGGCGTGCGTCGCTGACGCGCAGGCGATCGGCCAGCCCCGCCAACGGTAAGCCGCTATCGCTACCCCAGATCTCGTAGCCGGTCGAAAGCGTTCTGAGCAGGACAAAGACCAATTCACTGACCGACCGCTGTCGACGCGCTTGCGGAGCCATCGTCACACCGGTTGAAGGCAGCAGCAACGGCCATGCCAGATTCTGCACGTGTACCTATCGCGACCGTCATGGAGCGCTGCACGCTTTTGGACTGGGTTCGCTAAATTCGTGACGGTTGCGTCAGCGTTGCACTGTGTACAACGGAGGCCAGCACTGCGTGCAGCAGCGCGAGGTTTACAGCACACGGGCGTCCGGTGACACCACGCGCGCCAGGCAAGGCGATACCGTCGGCTGAAGGCACGTGTCAACGGCGCGCCCTACCGATCGGACCTAGCTCAGCAGACGGTGGAGAGCTTCGAGGTCTTTCTTCACGTGAGCCAGAATGGCGCGGTAGTCTCGATCGCCCAGGGGCATTTCGAGTTGTCGTCGCTCTTCCCGGGGCAAGGTTCTTAGCAGTTTGCGGGCACCCTCGATGGTAAAGCGTTGCTCATGCAGGAGACGCTTGATTTCGAGCAAGATCTCCACATCCCGGCGCCGATACAGCCGGTGTTTGGATCGAGTCTTGGCGGGTTTGACGACGTTGAACTCGCTCTCCCAGTAGCGCAGCACATATGGTTTGACGCCAACGATTGCCGCGACCTCCCCGATCTTGAAGTAAAGCTTATCCGGCAGTTGCTCCCTGCCGTTCCGCGAGGTCACTGCGGTGCTCCGCTGTTCATGCCTTTCTTGAGTACCTGGCTCGACTTGAAGGTCAGGACACGGCGGCCACTGATCGTGATCTCGTCGCCGGTCTGCGGGTTCCGACCCGTCCGCGGGCGCTTCTGGCTGATGACGAAGTTCCCGAACCCGGAGACTTTGACCTTCTCTCCATGTGCCAGCCTGCTCTTGATGAGTTCGAAGATGGCTTCCACGATGTCGCTCGCTTCCTTCTTCGAAAAGCCGACCTTTTCGTGGATGCGTTCGACGATATCCCCTTTTGTCATGGTCACGTCCGGCCCCCCCGTGACGCAAAGCGATTCAGTTAGCGTGGCTCAACCCCCAACGATGTCTCGAGTGTAGCAATCAACAGCCCGTGGAGTTCGTTGACCTCTGTATCGGTAAGCGTACGGTCCGACGCACGGTAGGAAACCGAGTACGCCAAGCTCTTCTTTCCTGCCGGGATGGGCGGACCGCTATACTCGTCGAAGAGTGCCACATCCTCAATCAACCCATGCTCCCGGTTCCATTCGTGCACGAAACGAACCACCTGATCGGATGCGAAGCTGACGTCAGTCACGATTGCAACATCACGTACAACCGCCGGAAAACGCGAAAGATCTCGGTACGCGATACGCGCCGGAGCATACTGGAGCAGGCGCTCCAAGTCAATCTCAAACAGCCAGCATGGGCCGCGTACCTTCAACTCGTCCTCGAGGCCTGGATGCAGCCTGCCCGCGATGCCCACGGATTCTCCCGCGACTGCTATGCGCGCCGATTTCCCGGGGTGGAAGGCCGCAAAGTCCGTCACTGGCGTCCATCGCACATCCGTAATGGCCATGAACCCCAGAATGGCCTCGACGATGCCTTTGATGTCGACGAATTCAGCCGCGAGGCCTCGGCTGCCGACGCCGGCCGCCGGCGCGGCGGGGCAAACGGCGGCCGCGAGTCGGCGTCCCTCACGGAATGACGGATCGCGCCAGAACACCTTCCCCAGCGAGAACACGGCGACGTTCGGGGCGCCTAGATCAAGATTGTTTCGGACGATGCGCACCAGACCCGTGAGCAGGCTGAGGCGGAGTTCGGAGTCATCCTGCGTCAACGGGTTGAGGACGCGCACGGCGGTATGCCGGTTGTGCAGCCCAGGGAAGATGGCGTTGAAATGCGGCGAGCAGAAACTCAAGAATACGGTCTCGTTGAGTCCCTGCGCCGCGCAGAATCGGCGTAGGTCGCGGTGCCGGCGGTGGTCCACTGGCTGGCCGCTCCCCGTGAGAGTGCACTCGGGGAGCGTCGTGGGAACATTCTCGTAGCCACCGAGACGGGCGACCTCTTCGATCAAGTCGATTTCGCGGGTCAGATCCGAGCGGTGCGACGGCGGGATGACCGTCAGCGTTCCCCGCGTCGCCGGCGATACGCCGAGTCCCAGCGCCTTCAATCGTGAGGTGACGTCGGTGCGGCTAATTTCCATGCCGAGCAGATCGGCCACCCGCTTGAGGCGCAGTGCAATGGGCGCCGGCTGACGGCCGGGCAGGTGGACATCGAGGCGATCCTGGCTCACGCTGCCGCCGCCCAGACGTGCGATGAGCGCGGCGGCCCGATCGGCCGCCGACGGCACCGCCGCGATATCGGTTGTCCGCTCGAAGCGGTAGGACGCCTCGGTGCGCAGCCCCAGCCGTTTAGCGGTTCGGCGCACGCCTGCCGGGCTGAACCAGGCGCTCTCCAGGAGGATCCGCCGCGTAGCGGTCGTCACTTCACTGTCAGCTCCGCCCATGATCCCGGCGAGAGCGACGGGATGCGTTCCGCACGCAATCATCAGATCGTCCGGCTGCAACTGTCGCACGTGCCCATCGAGCGTGGTGAACGTGCCATCCCGAGCGGCGCGGCGCACGACAATCTCCTTCGCCGGGAGACGGTCGTAATCGAAGGCATGCAGGGGTTGCCCGCGCTCCATCATCACGTAATTGGTGACGTCCACCACGTTATTGATGGGCCGCAGGCCAACGACCTGTAACCGCGATCGCATCCAAAGTGGCGATGCGGCGATCGTCACGTTCGAGATCAGACGCACCGTGTACCGGCCGCACAGATCGGAATCGGCGATGCGCACGCCGATCATGTCGGCAATCGTGGGTTGCGCCTCGCGCACGGTGACGCGCGGGCGCCGCAGGTGCTGGCCGGTCAAGGCGGCGATCTCGCGCGCCACGCCCACTATGCTCAGGCAGTCGCCCCGGTTCGGGGTTACCGCGATGTCGAGCACGGTGTCTTCGGTCCCGAGGACCGCCGATAGCCGTTCCCCGATGGGCGCGTCGCTGGGGAGGATCAGGATACCTGCCGCGTCGTTCCCGATGCCTAGTTCCGCTTCCGAACACAGCATGCCGGCGGAAAGTACGCCGTGGATCTCGGCCGCCAGGATGTGGCGGTTTCCGGGCAGCACGCATCCGGGTGGCGCATACGCGACGCGACTGCCCGCGCGGGCGTTGGCGGCACCGCAGACCACGGTGCAGTCGCGCTCAGGACCGGTCCGCAGGTCGCAGAGAGTGAGCCGGTCCGCGGTGGGGTGGGGGCGCACACGGACGATCTCGGCGCACGCTACTCCCGCGAGTTCGCGCCCGCATTCTTCGATCGACTCGACCTCGAGACCGGCCATGGTCAGGCGGTCGGCCAGTTGTGCCGCCGACAGCGGGAGATCGACGAATTCAGCCAGCCATTTCCAGGTGACTTTCATGGGGTGCGGGCGACCTCCGTCAGAACTGCCGGAGAAAACGGATGTCGTTGGCGAAAAACAGCCGGATGTCGCTGATCTGATGTTTCAGCATAGCCACCCGTTCGACCGCCAAGCCGAACGCAAAGCCGGAGACGGCTTCCGGGTCGTATCCCACCGCTTCGAATACGTTCGGGTCGATCATGCCGGAGCCCAGGATCTCGAGCCAGCCTGTTCCCTTGCAGACGCGGCAGCCAGCGTCGCGCCCGCCGCACAGTACGCAGCCGATATCGACCTCCGCGCTCGGCTCGGTGAACGGAAAGAAGCTGGCGCGGAAGCGGAGCGGGGTATTGTCGCCGAAAATCCGCCGTAAGGCTAAGGTGAGCACCCCCTTGAGGTCGCCGAAGGTCACGCGGCGGTCGACCATGAAACCCTCGACCTGGTGAAACATCGGTGAATGGGTGACATCGTCGTCGTGACGGTAGCAGGCTCCCGGCGCAATGACGCGGAGCGGTGGGCTGCACTGCTCCATCACGCGAATCTGTACCGGAGACGTATGCGTGCGCAGCAGGAACTCGTCGCCGACGAAGAGCGTATCCTGCATGTCTCGCGCGGGGTGATCCTCCGGAACGTTGAGTGCGGTAAAATTGTGGTAGTCGTCTTCGATATCCGGTCCTTGTGCGACCGTGAACCCGAGGCCGACGAAGATGTCGACCATCTCGTCCAGCGTTTGACTGATGAGGTGTAGGTGGCCGGGAATGCGATGCCGACCCGGCAGCGTGACGTCGACGCGTTCACCGGCAATTTGCTGGTCACGTGCGGTGGCGCGCAGTGCCGCCAAGGCGGTGTCGATGCGGCGCTCGACGTCATCCTTGACGTCGTTCAAGAACACCCCGATTGCGGGTCGGTCCGCCTTGGGGACCTCACGCAGCCCGCGAACCGCGTCGGTCAGTGCGCCTTTGCGGCCGAGGAAGCGGATGCGCAGCTGTTCCACCTCGGCTTCGCTGCGCGCGCCGTCGAGGGCTGCCAGCGCATCGCGGTGGATCCGTTCGAGGGTAGCCTTCATTGGTGGCGGGTTACGCGGCAGCCGGCAGCGATGCGACGGAGCGGCGAACCGTGCGGCCGCACCGTCACCACGTCGGTGCGGGCAGGGGACGGGCGTCAGGCGGCGAGATGTGCCTTGGCCAATTGTGCGAATTCCTGGAAACCCGCAGGGTCGCGTACGGCAATATCCGCCAGCATCTTGCGGTCAACGCCCACTCCGCCTTGCTTCAGGCCATACATGAGCTGACTGTAGCTGAGGCCGTGCTCGCGCGCCGCGGCATTGATGCGTACGATCCACAAGCCGCGGAATTCGCGTTTCCGTACGCGCCGATCGCGGTAGGCGTACACCAGACCGCGCTCAACCGTCTCGCGTGCCTGGCGGTATTGTTTCCGCCGCCCGCCGACGTTGCCTTTGGCCAGCTTGAGAATCTTCTTGTGGCGGTGTCGCCCCTTGGTGCCTCTCTTTGCGCGTGGCATCTTCGCTCTCCAGACAGAACATAGCTTACTAACATCTCCGCCGCGTCAGAACAAGGCTAGAGATAGGGGAGCAGCCGTTCGATGGCGCGGGCGTTGGTGGCGTCGACCACCACCGCCTTGCCGAGCTGGCGCTTCTGTTTCCGTGTCTTGCTGGTCAGAATATGCCGCAGGTAGGCCTTGCGCCGTTTCAATTTGCCGCTCCCGGTGAGCTTGAAGCGCTTTGCCGCTCCACGACTGCTCTTTTGCTTGGGCATGATTTCTCCGTCCTTCTCTTTATTTACCCGGTCTCGTCTCCGGCGGTGTCAGCGTGCCGCTCCCGGCACCGCCTCGGGCGCGATCCGTTCGATGAATCCGGCGATCGACAGAGCCGCAGCCGTCTCCCCGCTGCGACTGCGCGGTGCGACCAAGCCACTCTCGGCCTCCTTGTCGCCCACCACGAGCATATACGGAATCTTTTCCAGTTGTGCCTCACGGATCTTCAGACCCAGCTTCTCGTTGCGGTTGTCGAGTTCGGCGCGGAAGCCCGCCTGTAGCAACCGATCCGTGACCGCGCGGCCGTAGGTCTCCTGTCGCTCCGTCAGGGTTAACACTCGCACCTGCACGGGTGCAAGCCACAAGGGGAGCTTCCCCGCCGTGTGTTCGAGAAGGATCGCAATGAAACGCTCCAAGGAGCCGAGCACCGCACGGTGCAGCATCACCGGGGTTGCCTCGGTGCCTTCCGGCGTGACGTACTTAAGGCCGAACCGTTCGGGCATGGCGCAGTCGATCTGTACGGTCGCCAGGGTCCACGAGCGCTCCAGAACATCGCGAAAATCGAAGCCGATCTTCGGGCCGTAAAATGCGCCCTCACCCGGCAGAACGGTTACCGGATAGCCGGCTTGCTCGAGCACGCGACGCAAGGCGGATTCGGCTGCGTCCCAGAGTTCGATCCGTCCCAGGAACGTGTCGGGACGCGTCTGCAGCGTGACCTCGACCCGGTCGAAGCCGAAGACGCCGTACACCTCGCGCGTCATGGCAATGAAGCGTTCCAACTCGCTATCCAACTGCCCCGGGGTGCAGTAAATGTGGGCATCGTCCTGGACCATGGACCGCACGCGGGTCAACCCGGCCAGTGTCCCTGAGCGTTCGAAACGGTGGAGCCGACTGAAATCGGCGAACCGGATGGGAAGGTCACGGTAGGAATGCTTGCGGGTGGCAAACAGGTAGCAATGCCCCGGGCAGTTCATCGGTTTGACGCCGTATTCCTCCTCCTCGACCGCCATCAGGAACATGTCGCCGCGGAAGGCATCGTAGTGTCCGGAGGTTTGCCACAGCTCGGTCTTGTAAATGAGGGGCGTGATCACCTCGGTGTAGCCATAGCGACCGTACAAGCTGCGCATATACTGCATCAAGGTATTGTAGATGACCGTGCCCTTGGGGTGGAAGAATGGCGATCCGGGTGCGATGGGATGTAGGGAAAACAGGTCGAGGGCCGGCCCCAAGCGGCGATGGTCTCGTTGTTTGGCCTCCTCAATCCGTTTGAGGTAGGCATCGAGGTCCTTCGTGGTTGCCCACGCGGTACCGTAGACGCGCTGGAGCATTTCGTTGCGCTCATCGCCGCGCCAGTATGCGCCGGCGATACTGGTAAGTTTGAACGCCTTGAGGCAGCCGGTCGATGGGACATGCGGACCCCGGCAGAGGTCGACGAACTCGGCTTGCCGGTAGACCGAGACGACGTCTTCATGAATGCCTTCGATGATCTCCGTCTTGTAGTGCTCCCCCATCTCACGGAAGAGCGCGATCGCCGCGGCCCGCGGCATTTCCTCGCGCCGCACCGGGTAGTTGGCGGCGACGATTTCGCGCATCGCCTCCTCGATCCGCGCCAGATCGTCGGGCGTGAACGGCTCGTCACGCTTGAAATCGTAGTAGAATCCGTCGGCGATCGTGGGCCCAATGGTGATCTGCACGTGCGGAAAGAGGCGCTTGACGGCTTGGGCCATGAGGTGCGCCGTCGAATGCCGCACGACATCAAGCCCCGCGGGCGAATCGATGGCGATGGGGTCCACCGCACAGTCGTGCGTGAGGGATGCCGACAAATCGGCGACGCGGCCGTCGATCCTGGCGGCAACGACGTGCCGATCGAACCCGCCACTTGCCTTCAAGACCTGCAGGGCCGATGCGCCGGACTCTGCCTGGCGGTGCGTGCCGTCGTTCAGCGTTACGACAATCGTCGTCATTCGTCCTCAATCGGTCGTGTGTTTCGATCGGCCTGGCGCTATCCCCACTCCCGCAGTCTGCGCCGCCGGGAATGGTAGGCACGGGCGGGATTGAACCGCCGACCTCTTCCGTGTCAAGGAAGCGCTCTCCCACTGAGCTACGTGCCTGTATCCTCGCCCCGTTTTCTCCGGCCCCGCGGCCGTCTGTCGAGCAAACGGAACGCCGAGAACCCTACTCCTTACCTACTTACGATCGCAGCGTCAACAAATGTATTCCCCCGCTGGTGTCGGTGCCGGCGCGATTGCGGGTGCGGAAGGATACTGGTACCGTCACCGCTCCGATGACCCGGCAGCAGCTGTTCGCAGCCTTCTTCTTCTCCGTATTCTTCTTTCTGCTGTACCAGTTCTACCGAATTTTCGACGTGTTCGTGGTGCCGCTGACCTGGGCAGCACTCCTGGCGTTCATCTTCTACCCCGTGCACGTATGGCTGACGCGCGCGCTACGCGGCCGTGCCGGGCTGGCGTCCTTGTTACTGACGACGGTGGTGATTCTCGTCGTGATGGTGCCGACGATCGTCTCGATCCTGGTGCTGGCGAACGAGTCGGTGGCGTTGTACCAGAGCGGCGGCGAGTGGTTGGCGAGCGGCCGGCTGCAGGAGGTGTTTGCCCGGCTGGAGGACTCGGCGCCTGCGCGGGCGACGAGGATTCTCCTGCCGCTGCTGCGATCCTGGAACGTCGATCTGACCGATGTGGCGATGAAGGCCGGCAACGCCTTGAGCAGTTTCCTGGTGTCGCAGGCGGCCGATATTGCCAAGAACCTGGCCGCGGTGGTTGTGGAGTTTTTCCTCACTACATTCGCGTTGTTCTTCTTCTTCCGCGACGGGGCGCGCATGCTCACGGCGATCCGCGGGTTTCTGCCGATGGAGCTGGAGCATAAGGATATGGTCTTGACGCGCTTGTACGATACGCTGTCCGCCGTGGTGCAAGGGACAGTGGCCGTGGCCGTGGCGCAGGGAGTTCTTCTGGGTTTGGGGCTCAGTCTGCTCGGAGTCCCATTTGCCGTGCTTCTCGGCTCTGCCGCGGCGTTCTCCTCGCTGCTCCCGGTGGGGGCCACAGGAGTGTGGGGACCGGTCGCCGTCTATTTGGCGGTATCGGGCTCGCTGTGGAGGGCGCTCATGCTTGCCGCCTGGGGGACCCTTGTGATCGGACTGGTCGACAACCTGATTCGCCCGCTGATCATCGGCGAGCGCGCCGAGATTCCGACGATTTTGCTCTTCTTTGGGATTCTCGGAGGATTGCGGGCCTATGGGCTGCTCGGCGTGTTTCTAGGTCCAGTGGTGATCGCCATGGTGGTGGCGTTCTTCCGGATCTACAAAGAACGCTACAGCAACGCCTAGTACGACTCGCGCAACATTCGCGAAACGCGCGGACCGGCGGAGGCGTTCGGGACCAGTGGCGGGCGCGCCGGTGATTACTGGCGGGCCGCCACTGGGGGACGTTCACTTCGTACCGGCGCGTGCGAGTTCGTCGTCGATGATCGCCTTGAAGCTCTCGAACGGCTGTGCGCCACTAACGAGACGGCCGTTAATAATGAAGGCAGGCGTTCCATTGACGCCGACGCTGCCGCCTTCCGTTTGTTCCGCCTTCACCAGATCGGCAGTCTTCTTATTGTCGAGGCAGTCGGAGAATTTGGCGGCATCGACACCGCTATCCTTGAGCACTTCGAGCGACTTGTCTTTGAGATTCTGCGGCGTGATGTCCCGCTGATTCTGGAAGTAGTAGTCATAGAGTTTCCAGAACGCTTCAGGCTTCTGTTGGCGTACGCAGATGGTGGCAATGGCCGCTGGCTCCGCCCAGGGGTGCATAGGAAGCGGGAAATTCTTGTAGATGAAGCGGACCTTGTCCCCGTACTCCTTGAGTACTTGGCTTTCCATGACCTGATACCCGCGCGAACAGTACGGGCATTGGAAATCGGAGTACTCGACGATGGTGACCTTCGCGTTCGCCGGCCCCTTTGACGCAACGTCCTTCAATGAGATCTTTTTCATCACCGCCGCAAACGGGTCGACCGTCAGGTCTTCGAGTTCGCCGAAGAAGGCGTAATGGCCATCGTCGGAAACGGTGAAGGGGGTGGAGCGGCCGCCAAAGCTGAGTGTCCCCGTCTTGGCACCTTTGATTTTCGACGCCTTCAGGTCTTTCACTTCCACCTGCATGGTCGGCGGGATGTTGGCTTTGCGGCGGAAGTATTCGACCAACGACTTGGTCATGCCGTCATCGGATGCGCGCGCCCCCGCCGCCAGGAGGAGGGTGAGTCCGACCACGGCGAACGCCGCGGTGCCAAGAAACGTGTTCCGCTTCATAGATATCCTCTCTTTCCCTTGTGGATACGAAGGGTTGTTATCATGCTCCCCCCGGCGACTCAACTCTCCGTCGGCCGTCCGCGGCTTGTGCCACGTCTTCCCCGCGGATTGGCGACCGCTTAACAATGCGCTGGCCCGGGGCGCTGCAACCGAACACGAGCCGCGGCGTGCCGACGCCGGCGGGTTGGCAGCCCAGAGACAGCATGATCCCCCCGCCGCCGGTGACGGTCGATACCGCGGAAGAGCGGAGCAAGGGGACTGATGTCGAGATGACCGGCTGGTACGTCGTCAAGCAGGCCGTATAGATTCCAGGATGGTCCGTCGGGTGCCGGCGATGCGCCCCCAGAGCAGCGTGCTGGCGGCGCGCTACGCCGCGCGGTAATAGGTCTGCTCGCCGCGATCTTCGGGAACGACTTGGCCCTGGGCGTGCAAGTACCGCAGGTGCGCCAATGTCTCGAAGGTGGCGGGGAGCTGCACCATGAGCGGGCTCCCGCTGTTGAAGCCGAAGCACAGACAGCCGATTTCGTAGGCCGTTCGCGACTGCCGGCGAATGGCATCGAGCATTTCTTGCAACCGGTAAGCATGATGCTGGATGATCTGGTTGGCGCGGTGGCGGTGATCGGAGAACGTGCCGCCATGCGCGGGGAGGACGAGGTTGACGTCGAAACGCTGGATCTTCTGCTGCGACTCCAGAAAGTCCCGCAGCGGGTTTTCCGGTCCGCCGGGGAAGTAGCCGACATGGGGTGTGATCTTGGGGAGGAGATGGTCTCCCGAAATCAGCAACCGTGATCGCCGCACGTACAAGACGCAGTGCCCGGCGGTGTGGCCGGGGGTGGTCATCACCTCGATCTCCAAGTCGCCGATCGTGAGCACGTCGCCATCTTCGATGAAATGATCGGGAGGGACCGGCCGATACATCTCCGCCCAGAACGTCGTCGGCGACGGCATCTGCACGAGGCGGTCGATGGGTACGCCGTTGCGGATGAAGAACGCGCTCACGTCCTCGCCACGCCGCCCGCGCTCGAATGCGGTCGAACTCTCGTACTCTAGTCGATTCATATAGACGCGCGCGCCCGAGCGCTCGCGATACGTGCGTGAACAGCCGAAGTGGTCCGGGTGGTGGTGGGTGCAAATCACCCGCGTGATCTTGTCCGCAGCGCACCCGATCTGTGCGAGGGCGGCATCGAACACCGCTCTGCTTTCGGCGGTGTCGACTCCGGTGTCCACCAGGACCCATTCGTTGCCACTGTGCAACAGGTACACGTTGACAATGGTGGGCCGCACCGGCAGGGGCAGGTGGACGACGTAAATCCCGGGCCAGACCTCGCGGACCTTGGCGTCACTCATGCAAGCGATCCTGGATGGTGAAGCTCACTTTAACCCTGACACGCCAGTGGGAAACGACTCCGTCCGTAATGATGGCACGGATGTCGACGATCTGCGCTTGGTGAAGACTGTCGATGGTGACCGCCGCGCGCGAGATGGCAAGATTGACGGCATCCTCGATGCTATTCGCCGAGGTCCCCGTCAGATCAATTGTCTTTTCGACCATGGCACTCCTCCGGTGGGAGCACCGTATGGGAGGTCGGCGGTCCAGTCAAGGCAGTTCGGCTGCGTGCGGATCGATCAGCCGAGGGCGAGGAATGACTGGCGCGCCAGTTCGTATAAAGGGGAGGGGAAGACTCCGAAAAGGACGGTCCCGGCGGCCGCGAGCAGGAGCGTCGCAACCAAATACGGTCGACTGCTGAGTGCGGGAATCGCCACGGCGCCTTCCGCCATGTACATCCGTACGAGGACACCGAGGTAATAGTACACGGAAATGACGCTGTTGAGGACACCAATGACCGCGAGGCCGACGTAGCCGGCACGCACGGCGGCGCTGAAGATGTAGAATTTTCCGACGAACCCCACCAGCGGGGGGACGCCGGCCAGCGACAGCATGAACACCGTCATTGCCAGGCCGAGAGACGGGTAGCGGAAGCCGATGCCGGCGTAGTCGTCGAGCGTCTCGTTCGGTTGCCCGCGGTCGCCGAGCGCGGCCACCACGGCAAACGCGCCCAACGTCATCAGCGTGTAGCCGACCAGATAGAACAGCATCGCCGCCCCACCGAACTGGCGCCCCGCGACCATGCCGACCAGCAGATATCCGGCGTGCGCGATGCTGGAGTACGCGAGCATGCGCTTGACGTTGCGCTGCAGCAAGGCTGTGACGTTCCCCACGGTCATGGTCAATGCGGCCAACACCCACAGGAGCGTAACCCAGTCCACAGACAGCGACGCGAAGGTGTGCAGGAAGACCCGGGCGAACGCGGCAAACCCCGCCGCTTTGACGCCGACGGCCATCAGTGCGGTGATGCTGGTCGGCGCCCCTTCGTAGACATCGGGTGTCCACAGATGAAATGGCGCCGCTGCCACCTTGAAGCCGAAGCCGACCAGCAGTAGAGCCATGCCGGCGGTGATCAGCGCCTTGTCGGTTGCCCCAGGTCCGTCGATCGCTGCCGCGATCGCACCAAGGGTCGTGCTACCGGTGGCGCCATAGAGCAAGGCGATCCCGAACAACAGAAAACCGGTGGCGAACGCTCCGAGGAGAAAATACTTCAGCGCGGCTTCGTTGGAGCGCTGTTGCTCGCGCCAGATGCCGGCGAGTGCGTAAACCGCCACCGACATGACCTCAAGGCCCAGGAACAGCACGATCAGATCCGTGGCGGTGGCCATCAACAGCATGCCGACAGTGGCAAAGAGCACCAGCGAGTAATAGTCCCCCGTGCGGATATCGGTGAACTCCAGGTAGTTCATCGACATCAGGAGCGTGAGACCGGAACCGCCGCAAAACAGCAGGGTGAAGAAGAGGCCGTACGCATCCAGTGCGACGGCGCCCGAAAATGCGCTCAGATGAGTTTTCCAGATCGCGATCGCGGCGACCGACGTCGCCAGCAGTCCCGCCAACCCGATCCAGCCGAGGGCGTCGCGATCCGGGCCCTGCATCCACAGGTCAACCAGCATTGTCAGCAACGCGGTGCCGGTGACGAGCAACAGTGGCAGAATGGCGATCCACGAAATGTCCGGAGGCGCGATCATGGTCATGGTTGCGGCCGATAGGCGACGGTCGCGCGTCGCACAGGGCTTCTCATGGGCGGTCTACAGTCAACCATCGCTCCTCCCATCCGGGGGGAGCCGCTCGGCCTGTTGTCCGCCCGCCGCGCCGATTGCCAGCTTGTGGTGCATACGCGTGAGATAGGCGTGTACCGACGGCTCCATGCGATCGAGGAAGGGCTTCGGGTACAATCCCATGACGAAGAGCATGACGAGAATGGGCAGGAACACGAGGATCTCGCGGGGCGCGAGGTCGCGGAGCTCCTTGTTCGCCGGATTCGTCAACGGCCCGAACATGACCCGTTGATACATCCACAGCATGTACACGGCGCCCAGCAACACCCCACTGGTGCCCACGATCGCGGCGAGCGGCTGCGTTTGAAAGGCCCCGAGGAGGATGAGGAACTCGCCGACGAATCCGTTTAGGCCGGGAAGCCCGACCGACGAGAGCATGACGATCATGAAGACGGCACCATAGAGGGGGAGCGGTTGCCACAGGCCGCCGAATTCGCGAATCAGTCGTGTGTGCCGGCGCTCGTAGATCACGCCCACGACGAGGAACAATGCGCCGGTGGATAAGCCGTGGTTGAGCATCTGATAGATACTGCCCTCCACGCCTTGCGTGTTCAGGGCGGCCATGCCCAGCATGACGAAGCCGAGATGACTGACCGACGAGTAGGCGACCAGTCGCTTGAGGTCCGGCTGAACCATCGACACCAGCGCGCCGTAGACGATCCCGATGACGGCGAGGGCGGCGATGACCGGCAGCGCCTCGCGGGCGGCAAGCGGGAAGAGCGGGATGGCAAAGCGCAGAAAGCCGTAGGTCCCCATTTTCAGCAGTACACTCGCCAGAATGACCGAGCCGCCCGTCGGCGCTTCGGTGTGCGCGTCGGGTAGCCAGGTGTGCAGCGGGAACATCGGCACTTTGATGGCGAAGGCGAGTGCAAACGCAGCGAACAGCCAGCGCTGGGTCCCCAGCGGCGCGGAGAATTCGTAGAGGCGGAGGAGATCGAAGGTGAGGTGCCCCGTGTGCTGCTGGTGCAGGATGACCAGGTACAAGATCGCGACCAGCATCAACAGGCTGCCGGTCATCGTATACAGCAGCAGTTTGATCGCGGCGTAGATCCGTCGCTCCCCGCCCCACACGCCGACCAGGAAATACATCGGGATCAGCATGATTTCCCAGAAAACGTAAAACAGGAACAGGTCGACGGCCACAAACGCGCCCAGCATGCCGGTCTCCATGAGCAACATGAAGACCATGTATTCCTTGACTCGCCGGTGGATGTCGCCCCAGCCGGCGAGCACCACCAACGGGGTCAGAAACGTGGTGAGCAACAACAAGAACAAACTGATGCCGTCGATGGCGACCGAGTACGCGATCCCGAATTGCGGGAGCCACGGTACGCTTTCCGCGAATTGGAAACCCGGATCGGCCGAATTGAAGCGTGCCAGCAGGTAGAGGGAGAGCGCAAACGGCACCAGGGAGAAGAGGAAGGCGCCGCGGCGCAGAGGCGCGTACGGTTCCTTCGGCATGCACATCAAAATGAGCGCACCGGCAAGCGGGGTAAACACGATGAGGGAAAGTAAGGGCATAGCGCTTATCGCTCGGCACTTCTCACGACGCGGTGTCCGCGCGTCTGCTCCATCGCGAACAACTCATGGCATCGAGACTCAGCGCCATGCGAGATAACCTAAGAGCGCCACGGCGCCCAACACCATGGAGATGGCGTACTGTTGCATATTCCCGCTCTGCAGTCGGCGCCACGCCCTGCTATTGAATGCGATGGTTTCCGCCGTGCCGTTTACCAGTGCATCGATGACGCCCACGTCGACCGCCCGCCACAACCACGTAGACACGACGACGGTCGGGCGCACGAAGAGGGCATCGTACAGCTCGTCAACCCAATACTTGTTGTAGATTAGCCTGTAGAGGCCGCCGGCCTTGTACGCGAGTATCATCGGCAGGCCGGGTTGGACCAGATAGAAGAGGTACGCCAGTCCCAGTCCCGCGAGCGCGATCGCCACGGAGGCCGCCATCAACAGGTGCTCGGTTGTGGCTTCGAGATGCCCGGCTTCGTGTCCGAAGACGGGTTCCAGGAATGCGGGGACGTGGATATATCCGCCCAACGCCGACAGCACGGCCAACACCATGAGCGGTACGGTCATGGTCAGTGGCGACTCGTGCAGGTGATGCCGCGTGTGTTCGTCCGCGCGGCACTCGCCAAAAAACGTGAGGAACAGCAACCGGTACATGTAGAAGGACGTCAGTCCCGCAGCGACGAAACCGAGGGCCCACAACCAGGGACTGCCGTGCGGGCTGCCGAACGCCTGCGCCAGAATCTCGTCTTTGCTGAAAAACCCGGCGAAGCCGGGGATGCCGGTGATTGCCAGGGTGGCGACCACGAACGTCCAGAACGTAATCGGCATGGTGTGGCGCAACCCACCCATCTTCCGCATGTCTTGTTCGCCGCCCATGCCGTGGATGACACTGCCGGCGCCGAGGAACAGCAGCCCTTTGAAGAAGGCGTGCGTCATGAGATGGAAGATGCCGGCGCCGAATGCGCCGACACCGACGCCGAGAAACATGTAGCCGAGCTGACTCACCGTGGAGTAGGCCAGGACCTTCTTGATGTCATTCTGCAGCAGGCCGATCGTGGCCGCGAACAGCGCGGTCACCGCCCCAATGGTTGCGACGACCGTCAGCGCCGCGGGAGCCAGGAGGTACAGGACGTGTAGGCGCGCGATCATGTACACGCCCGCCGTCACCATGGTGGCGGCGTGAATGAGCGCGCTCACCGGAGTCGGACCGGCCATCGCGTCCGGCAACCAGACGTATAACGGCAGCTGCGCGGACTTGCCGGTGGCACCGACGAAGAGCAGTACGGCAATCGCCGTGCGGGTGCCGACGGGAATGCTCTGGGCGCGCTCCGCAATCTCTCCGACACTCAGTGCGTGCGCACCGCTGCCCAAATTCCAGAAGAGCAGGAAGAGTCCGAGCAGAAATCCGGCATCTCCAATGCGGTTGACGATAAACGCCTTGTTGCCGGCGCTGGCGTTGGCGTCGACGCTATACCAAAAACCGATCAGCAGATAGGAACACAACCCGACGCCTTCCCAGCCGACGAACAGCAATGGCAAATTGTCGGCGAGCACCAGCGTCAGCATGGTCAGCGTGAAAAGGTTGAGATAGGTGAAATAGCGCGCGAAGTCCGTATCGTGCGCCATGTAGCCGACCGAGTACACATGAATCAAAAACCCCACGCCGCTGACGACCAACACCATCACCGCTGCCAAGGCATCCATCCGGAAGGCCACGTCCACCTGTAACGTGCCGGCCGTGATCCATGGATACACGTGCTGGACCAGCGCACTCCCCGGGGGCAGCTGTAAGAGCTTGAGAAACGTGTACGCGCCGGTCAGAAACGCCGCGCCCACCACCGCCGGCGCCACCACGCTGATCGCGCCTTTGCCGAGACGGGGACCGATGAAGGCATTGAAGACGACGCCGAGCGCCGGGAAGAACGGAATCAGCCAGAGAGAGTGGACGGGGATGGTCGCGGCCTCGTGCATGGTCCTACCAGCGCAACAGATTCAGCTCGTCGACGTTCACGGTTGCCCGGTTGCGGAACACCGTGATGATGATGGCGAGTCCGACGGCGGCCTCTGCCGCGGCGACGGTCATGACGAAAAAGACGATCACTTGCCCATCCATGGAGTGCAGGTGGCGCGACAAGCTGACGAACACCAGGTTCACCGCGTTGAGCATCAGTTCGATCGACAGGAAGATCACGATGACGTTGCGCCGGATCAGCACGCCCAACGTGCCGATCGTGAACAGCACCGCACCGAGAATGAGATACCAGCCGATCGGAGCTGCAGTCATACGAGCTTTCGTTTGGCCAACACCACCGCGCCGACGATCGCTACCAGCAGCAGGACCGACGTGATTTCGAACGCCAGTAAGAAGTGGGTGAACAATCGCTCGGCCAGCCCCTGCACGCTACCGAAACCGGCGGGGACGGCGGTCGCCATTCCGGCGCCGGCGAGCGCGGACGGCCGCCGCTGAGGCGCGATAAAGAAGCGGATCAGGGCCAGCAGGAACAGCGAGCCGAGGACGACGGCGGCCGCCTGCATCTTCAACTGCGCCATGGCGTGCGGGTCGTCGCGCAGATTGAGCAACATGATGACGAACAAGAACAAGACCATGATGGCGCCGGCGTAGACCATGATCTGCAGTGCTGCGACGAGTTGCGCGTCGAGCAGCAGGAACATCACCGCCATCACGAACAGGGTCACCACCAACGACAGCGCACTGCGGACGGGGCTGGGCTGCAGCACCACGCTGAGGGCCGAAACGATCAACAAAGCGGCGAGGATGAGAAACACGACCGGGGGCATGGTTATGCCTGCCAGGAAAGGATGACCGCCGCGGTCGCCAACACATTGGCCAGGGACACCGGCAGCAAGCCCTTCCAGCCTAATCCCATCAGTTGGTCATAGCGGATACGCGGCAGCGTCCATCGGATCAGGCACTGCAGCCACCCGAAAAACACGACCTTGAGCAGAAAGCTCAGGATCTGCAGTGCCACGACGACGAGATGCGGCAGCGCTACCGTGAGGCCCAAGGGAAAGTGGAAGCCGTCGCGCAGCAGGTACGGCACCTGCCAGCCGCCGAAGAACATGGTGGTGATCAAGCCGGCGATCACCGCCACTTCGACGAAGTCGGTCATGAAGAACATCAGATACTTTACGCCGGAATATTCGATGAAGTACCCGGCGACCAATTCCGATTCTCCCTCCGGCAGATCGAACGGCGAGCGCTTGGTTTCCGCCATGCCGGCGGTGAGGAACAGCAGAAAAGCCAGTGGTTGGTACAGGATGCCCCAGGCCGGCAACCACCCACCGATCAGGTGCCCCTGCGCCCGCACCATCGTCTGCAAGTCCAGGGTGCCGTAGGTCATCACCATGGCGACGATCGACAAGCCCAAGGCCAGTTCGTACGAGATCATCTGCGCGGAACCGCGGATGCCCCCGAGCAGCGAGAAGCGATTGTTCGATGCCCAGCCCCCCAGCACGACGCCGTAGACGCTGAGTGAAACCATGGCCAGGACGTAGAGTACGCCCACATTCAGCGGCACCGCCTGCAGGTTGATGGTGCGCCCCCCCGCTTCGAGTACGTCGCCGAAGGGAAGCGCCGCGAAGGCGACCAATACCGGGAAGAAGTTCACGCACGGCGCCAACGTGTGCAGCAGGCGGTCGACGCCCGCCGGGACGAAGTCTTCCTTGGTGGCGAATTTCAGCGGATCCGCCATGATCGTGTTGATCAGACCCGCGCCCGCGAATCCGAACACGCTGCAGCGGTTCGCCCCGACGCGATCCTGCATATACGCGCTCACTTTGCGTTCGAACCATCCGAATACGCCCGCGAGCGCCATCGCCACGCCCAAAATGACCGCGGTCTTGATCACCGCGATGCCGATTTCAATCAACATGATGCGCGACGAGCTCCGATCCGTTCCGGACCACCGGGGTCAACACGCCGTCCGGGTGCCGTGGCGCGGCTGGCGGCGTACGGGGATCGCACCCAGAGATGAGGTTACTCCCATTCCAGCGCGCCCTTCCTCCACACATACAGCAATGCGATTGCCAGCACGGCGATGAAGACGAGCATCTCGACAAACCCGAACCAACCGAGTTGCCGGAACAACACGGCCCAGGGATACAGGAACACCACTTCCACATCGAAGACGATAAACAGGATCGCGATCAAATAGAATCGAATCGGAAAGCGCTCGTGCGCACTGCCGCTCGGCGGATTGCCGCACTCGAAGACGTCGCCCTTGAGTGGCGTCGAGCGCTTGGGCCCGAGCAACTTCCCGAGTACGGCAAAGGTCGCCACGAGCCCGCCCGCGAGGCAGAAGGTCACGAGTGCTGGGAGATACTGCGCTGCCATGAGTTCGCCGCCGTCCGTCCGCTCGGGGACGATGCACCATCGGGAGTGCCACTTATGCGATGCCGCCGTGCAAGTCAAATGGCCGATGCGCGCGCATCGCTGGCGTGCGCGCATCGGCCACTTGGCCCGGGCTCACCGGCGTCGCCGCGACGAGCGCAACCCGGCACGCAACAACGCACAAAAATTCGTCCGCTGGCGCACCAGCACCGCGACCGCGAGGGCGACGTACACCAGGGCAAAACCGGTGCGAACGGCGGGGCTCGGGAAGAGCAGTTGCACCAGAAAGAGCGCCAACAGCGCCCCCGACTCGAGGAGCGACAGACGAAGGTTGCAGATGACGGCGACGGCGAAGAGCGATTGCGCGGCCGTCAGCAGGACTTCCTCGACCTGGCGGCCGTCGAGGACCAACGCGCCGGCGCGGCCGAGCCCAAGGCTGTACACCAGCGGCAGGGTGCCGACCAGCAAGGTCCACTGGTTCACCTTGGCCGAGACCATCGCGCCCAGCCCCGCTTGCGCGTCGCCCTTCAGTGTCAGGATGCAGGCGATGACGACTTCCGGCGCCTCCGATGCGAGCGGCGCCAGCCACTGCACGAGGAGAAATTCGTCCACGCCACTGTCGCGGCCAATCGCGATGAGCGCCTCGGCGAATGGTTCGGCGGATGCCAGAATGACCGTGGCCGCGAACAGAAAAAGGATGACGACGATCGTGCGGCGGATCGGCGGTCGGAATGCCGCGATCGCCAGCGCGGGACCAACGAGCTCGGGCTCGCCGGCCTCCGCCTCGGCGATGCGCCATACGTAGGCGGCGAAGATTGCGACGAACACGACCGTGTCCAGCAGGCTGATCGTGCCTTTGAGCGGAATGACGAACGAATACACCGTCGCCAGGGTCAGGAAGGCCAACTCGACGGCACGGTTGCGGGGCAGCCGGATCTCGGCGCGCCGGTTGCGCATCCAGTTCAAGCCTACGATCAACGGCCAGGCGATGCCGATCAACAGGCGGTTGGCGCCGGTCATGTTGGCGGCGGCGTAGGCGGTATATTCCGGGCGATGGGCGGCCTTCCACGCAAAATAGAGATCGACGGCATACTCTGGCAGTACCGCGACCAGCGCCAGAAACGCCAGGGCGAGGCCCTGCGAGATATCGATCTCCGCCACCTCCGCGCCCCAAGTGAGCAGAAATGCCCCGCCGACGATGGCACAACCGAACAGCGCGGCGGTGAGACCCGGCTGATCGACGTGCATGCCGCCCAGGCGCAGGAGGATCGCGGGTATTGTCACCGCCACAGCCAGGACGATCAGCGCCCAGTATCGCGTTATCTTTTCGGTCTTCACACGCGGCGTTTCCTCTGCGGGCGGCCGTTCCGAAGGACAGGTGCCGTTGATCACGTGGGCCTATTTTACCGGCGCGCCGCTGCTGACGGGCTTTTCCGGGGTGATAATGGCGAGCCGCCCTTGCTCGTCCGAGGCAGCCAACAGCATGCCCTGGCTGCGGGCACCCCTGAGTGTGGCGGGTTGTAGGTTCGCGACGACGACGATTTGCTTGCCGACGAGCTCCTGCGGTTCGTAGTGTGCGCGGATGCCTGCCACGAGCTGCCGTTGCTCGCCGCCCAAGTCGATCGTGAGTACGAGCAGACGGTCGGCATTCGGGTGCGGTGCGGCCGCCGTTACGGTGGCAACCCGCAGTTCGATATTCCGGAAATCGTCGATGGAAATCGTCATCGCCAGGCGCTTAGCATGAAACCGGGCCGGCGGAAATTCCCCTCACGCACGGCGATCGCATTTTGCACACCAGCCGTACAGCTCCATCTTGTGCCCGGTGATGCGGAACCCCAGGCGTGTGGCGACCTCGGCCTGCAGTGTTTCGATGCGCTCTTCCTCGAACTCGACGATTGTCCCGCAGCGCTCGCAAATGAGGTGATCGTGATGCTTACCCTCGGCTTGGCTTTCGTAGCGCGCTTCGCCGTCGCGAAAATGGCGTTCGACGGCCAGGCCGCACTCGGTGAGGAGCTTCATCGTCCGATACACGGTGGCGTACCCGATGCGCGGGTTGATCCGTTTGACGGCTTGGTAGAGCTCCTCGACGCTGAGGTGCGGATGACTGGCGAAGAAGACGCGCGCGATGTCGTCGCGCTGGGCGGTCGACTTCAGGCCCTGGCGGCGTAAGTGTTCTTTGAAAACGGTGAACCGGTCCGCGGAAGCCTGCTGCGCCGGACGACTCACCCGTGCCTCGCGTTGGGCTCGCGACCGGCCGCGGCTACGATGCCGCCGGCGAACCGGTGGCGGCGGACGCAGCCCGCTCGAGCAGGCCCCGCGCGGCCGGAGACAGATAGACGTCGTCGAACGAGCGCTGCGCCAATTCCTCGACCAACACCTCGATCTGTGCGGTCAACGGTAAGCCGCGGTCCAACAGAATGACATGCGTCTCGCGCACGCGACAGCTCCCACTGCGGACCCGGTAGCCGACCTCGCGCAGCAGCTTCTCCTCGCGCACCTCGAATCCCAAACGCATCGCTGCCGCTTTGAGTTCGTCGAGCAACGCCAGTTCCCGGCCAGCCTGACGCGCCAACCTTCCTGCCTCCCGTGTCACGATCCTCGACCCCACCACCATCTCCTTACTGGAGCGCCGCGTCGTTGTAAACCCCGGTGGCCGGGCATACGAGCGCCGGCGCCGCACCGGTCACCGGTTCACGAAGACCGGACACGCGCTGTTCCGCAACACGTACTCGGTGGTGCTCCCGAGCACCATCTCGACGATGCGGCTGTGGCCGTAAGCGCCAATGAACAGGAGATCGATCCCGTGCTTCCGGATGTACCCAACGATCTGTTCCGGTGCGTGACCCGTCTGCACCACGCAGTGGATTTCGACGGGGTAGGAGGCGAGGTAATTGCGCGCGTCACCGAGGACCGTCTCCCCGCTGTCGGCATCTTTGGCGACGGTGAGCACGGTCAAGGGCAACGACAGGGCGACACAGAATTCCGCCGCCGCATGCATGGCCGACGCCGCGCGTTCACTGCCGTCATAGGCCAACAGCGCGCGGGCGATGGGGTGAAATGCCGCCGTCGAGATCACCACTGGCCGCGGGCACTTGCGGGTCACGCTCTCGGCGGTACTCCCGAGCAGGCCCGTGGAAAAGCGCTCGTTGACGCCGCGATGCCCGATGACGACGAGATCGGCCATGCGAGCTCGGTCCGCCACGGCATTGGCGACGATTCCCATGTCGAGCACCGTGTCGAAGCGGACGCCGGCCTTGGCGGCGTGATCCCGAAACTCGTCCAGTAAATGCCTGCCGCGCTCGTGCAGCACTTCCCGCATCTTCGACGAAAAGTCCAGATACGGTTCGAAACCCAGGGAGCCCGACAGATCATGAAAAAACGAGCCCTCGATCGCGACGATATCGACGACGTGCAAGCCGATCACGGTGGCGCTCAGACGCTCGCCCAGCCACAGAGCGTAGCGCATCGCCGTGCGCGCGTGCTCGGAACCGTCGAGGCCAACCAGAATGCTCTTGATCATGGGTCGCCACTCCTCGTCTACCATCGAGCGACGCACGGCTTCAAGCCACGGTTTCATATCCGCCAGATCTCGTGCTGGGCGCCCGTCGTATGTCACCCGGCTCCCATTTCCACTGCTTGTCATCGCACAGCGCGATCTGGTCGCGGCGGATGTTGCGTGCGGCCGGCAGTCAGACCTTCTTGCGCTCGACAGCGCCCGACTGTCGCAACATTGTGGCGGCGCTCCGTTGGACTTGGTCGTCGTCCCCACGCAGTAAGGCGGTGCGGAAGCGGTCGACCAGGAGGCGCATGAGCAGGGCTTCGCCGGGGTCGAGTTGGCCGACAAGGGCCGCGAGCCGGTCCATACCGTGGCCGATCTGCCGGATGGCGCCCGGGAGGTCGCCGCGGTCGCGTGCGGCAAGGGCCGACGTGAGGGCGGTGCGTACCGCCGACAGCGTGGGCGCCACGTGCGCTCCCAACACCACCTCAAGCTCGCCGAGGCGGCTGACGACGCTCTCTAACGCGATCGGAATCTGCGGCTCGTGCGGCTGCGCCATCGCAATCAAGGCTACCGACTTTGTGACGTAGCGCAAACCGCCGAGTCGGAGAAATGGGACGAATCGCCAAACGGCGCCGTGAGAGCGTTGCGCTCCGCTGCGTGCGGAGCGGAAGGGCAGCGGTACCGGACGGACACTTCCGTGCGTTGGCCGTGTGCCGGGCACGGAGCCGGCGTGCCGCGCGAACGGGTATCGATATTGCAACGCCGCGTGTGGCGCGACAGGATATGACGATGATCGAGCTGGTACACCTGACCAAGCGCTACGGAACGACGCTGGCCGTCGACGATCTGAATCTGCGGGTCGAGCCGGGAGAAATTTTCGGTTTCCTCGGTCCGAACGGGGCGGGCAAGACGACGACGATCCGGATGATGATGGGTTTGCTGCGGCCCACGGCCGGGCGCGTCTTCCTTGGCGGCCATGACCTGGCAGTCGACGACATTGCGGCGAAACGCTTGTGCGGTTTCGTACCGGATCGTCCACACATCTACGAAAAATTGACCGGAGCGGAGTTTCTCGATTTTGTCGCCGGGCTGTACGGCGTCCCGCCGCAGTCGGCCACCGTACGCCGCAATGCGCTCCTGGACCTGTTCGACTTGAGCGACTGGGCGGTGGAGTTGGTCGAGAGCTATTCGCACGGGATGAAACAGCGCCTGGTGATGGCGGCGGCGATGATTCACGCCCCGCGCTTACTGATCGTCGACGAACCGATGGTTGGTTTGGACCCCCGGGGTGCCAAGCTGCTGAAGCGGACCTTCCGCCGACTCGCCGGCGAGGGCGTGACCGTGTTCATGTCCACCCACAGCCTCGAGGTGGCGGAAGAGACCTGCGATCGCATCGGCATCATCCTGCAGGGGCGGCTCATGACCGTTGGCACGCTGGAGGAGTTGCGGGAACGGGCCGGTGCCCACGCCAATGCGAAGCTGGAGTCGATCTTTCTGAAATTGACCGGCGCTGACGAGGTGACGGAAATGCCCGCCGCGCTCACCGCCTGACCGATGGCTGCTCCGTCGTGGTGTCCCGATGACGGCGCCGCGGACCTGCCGTACCGCCACGGTCTGGCGTTCACGGTGCGCCAGTTACGCCTGCTACTCTCGCCCCGGTGGCGTGCCGTAGGCAACCGCCTGCGCCGGCTCGACACTCGCGGCGCGACGCTGTTCGCCTTCCTCGGCGTCCTCGGGATCGCATTCTTCGTGGCGGTCTTTCTCTTTTTCCTGCGCGTCCTTCGCTATTTTCTGAGCGTGCCCGACTTCGGAGCGGTGCTGACGTATAAGCTCCTGGGGATGATCTTGCTGACGTTCTTCTCGATCCTGCTCTTCTCGAACATCATTACTGCCCTGTCGACGTTCTTCCTGTCGCGCGAATTGGATCGTATGGTGGCGGCGCCGGTGTCGCACCCGACGCGGTTTTATGCGCGCTTCGGGGAGACCCTCATCGAATCGTCATGGATGGTGCTGGCCTTCGCGATTCCGGCGTTCTTGGCGTACGGCGTGGCGCATCGCAGCGGCGCGATCTTCTACCTGGCCGCGCTGGCGGCGCTGCCGCCGTTTCTGGCGATCGCGGCGGCGATCGGCGTGGCGGGCACGGCGATTTTGGTCAACGTGTTCCCGGCCCGGCGCACGCGCGACCTCCTGGTGGTGCTGTCGATCGCGATGGTGGCGGTGCTGTACCTGCTCTTCCGCTTGCTGCAGCCCGAACGCCTGGTGAACCCGGAGTCGTTTGCCAACTTCGTGCAATTTCTCGCCGCCATGCAGACGCCGTCCTCGCCGTTACTCCCCAGCACCTGGGTGGTGGAGATCGTCTACCCGCTGCTCACGGGGCAACGCGGCGCGGCGCTGTTTTACGGCGCCCTCCTGTACAGTACGGCAGCGGCCTTCGTGGTGCTGTGCGAAGCCCTGTTGGGACGGCTGTTTCTGCCGGCGTACAGCAAGGCGCAGGAAGGCCGCAAGGCGACGTTCAGTCGGCGCCCGATCTGGGAGCGGCTCCTGCGCGGGCTGCTCGTCCCGTTCGCGCCGCAGACGCGGCTGCTGATGCTCAAGGAGGTGAAGACCTTTTTCCGCGATACCAGCCAGTGGTCGCAGTTGATTCTCCTGCTGGCGCTGGTCGCCGTGTACGTCTTCAATTTCAGTGTGTTGCCGATTACCGGCAGCCCTCTGGTGACCTTCTATTTCAAGAACGTGATCGCGTTCCTGAACCTCGCGCTGGCGGGGTTCGTGACCGCGTCGGTGGCGGTGCGCTTCGTCCTGCCGGCCGTCAGCCTGGAAGGCCGGTCATTCTGGGTGGTGCGCACGGCGCCCTTGCCGGTGGGCCGTGTGTGGTGGAGCAAGTTTTGGGTGGGGCTGGTCCCGCTGCTCGGCCTCGGCGAGGTGCTGGTGTTGGCGACGAACTACTATCTCAAGGTGATGCCGTTCATGATGTGGCTGTCGGTGTTGACGCTGTTCGGGATGACCTTCGCGATCGTCAGTCTGGGCTTGGCGGTGGGGGCCGCATTCCCCAAGTTCGACGCCGACAATCCGTCCAAGATCGCGGCCGGCGCGGGAGGGGTGGTGTACATGGTGCTGTGCATGTCTTTCATCGGGGCCGTGGTGGTGCTCGAGGCTTGGCCGGTGTACGTCATTTTCGCCAGCCGGTTCCAGGAGGTGCCGCTGTCGCCGCTGCAGCGATCGGGTGTGCTCGGATCCTTCAGCGCGGCCCTTGCCCTAACGGCCGCCGTGTTCGTGGCGTCCACCCGCTACGGCATTCGCAAGCTCGCCGCCGTTGAACCCTGACGCCGCGCGGCTGGCCGCACGCAATTGTTCGAGCGTCGCGAACGGATCGCGGCCGTCGGCGCGCACCGCCTGCACGATGCGCGCGATCGTCGCCGCCAGATCTCCCTGTCGCTGCCGGAAGATATCGTCGAACAGCCGTAGGCGATCGGCATACAGCAAATAGTGCAGGATGATGGCGTTATTGAGCGGCTGCGTACCGAAGTCGGCGTACTCGCCGGTTTGCAGGCCGAGTTGGCGGAAGGCCTCCTGTGCCGCGTCGAACAGCGCCTGTCGTTCGGCCGGCTGCAGGCCGGTGTCGTACGCCTGACGCAGGCGCCCGGTGAAATCGCCGAGGAAATCGGAAAAGCGCAGGCTGTCCTCCCACGCGGCCGCTGCGCGTCGCTTCGCCGCCGCGTCGTCGCGGGCCGCGAAAAACGCGATCGCGCCGCGCATCCCGACGAAGTTGGCGAAGGACTCGTCGAAATCGGCATGCCCGCCGAGATAGACGGTGTTGTGGAGCAACTCGTGGATGATGACATCGGCAAGCGTGGCGCGGTCGTAGCGCAGCAGGGTCGAGAGGAGCGGGTCGGCAAACCAGCCCAACGTGCTGAAGGCGACCGCGGGCCGGACATAGGTGTCGTAGCCCTGGCGCTCGAGTTCCGTCGCTTCCGCGACCGCCGCGGATTGCGAAAAGTACCCCTTGTACGGGACGCTGCCGACGATGGGGAACCACCAAGTGTACGGGGCCAGGCGTGTACGGTAGGCCGCCGTGACAACGTGGACGACTCGGTCGGCGTCGACGCGCGCGAATGTGCTGTAGCTGTCGTTCACCGCCAGGCCGAGCGTGTCACGCGCGAATGCGCGTGCCGCCAGGACCAATTCGAGTTTGTCGCGCGTCTCGCGGTCGAGGTCGGTGCCTTGCAGCAGCCGCTCGATCGGTTGCCGGCGCCAGAGAATCTTCGCTTCCTCATAGCCCGCGCGGAGCACGTATGCCGGCGAACAGCCCGCCGCGCAGACCAGGAGCACCAGCCACGCGGCGCGCGCGCTCACTGCGCTCGCTCCCGGGCCGCTGCGTCCGCGCCCGCGGTCCGCCGCGGTTCGTCATCGCCCATCGCCTGCAGGGCGTACAGGCGAGCATATAGCCCGCCAAGCTCCAGGAGTTGGCTGTGGCTGCCCATCTCGCGAATCTGCCCGCGATGCATGACGATAATACGGTCGGCGCGCTCGATGGTGGACAAGCGATGGGCGATGACCACCGCGGTGCGGTCGCGCATGAGTTTTTCCAGGGCGTCCTGGATGAGTAACTCGGTTTCGGTGTCCACGCTGGAGGTTGCCTCGTCCAACACCAGGATCGGCGGCTCATAGGCGAGCGCCCGCGCAAAGGAGAGCAGTTGGCGCTGGCCCGCCGACAGATTGCTGCCGCGCTCGCGGAGCGGCTCGTCGTACTGGCGCGGCAGCCGTTCGATGAAGCGCTGCGCATTGACGATCGCCGCGGCCCGTTGCACCGCCAGCAGATCGATCTCCGCCCGGCGCAGTCGGATGTTGTCCGCCACCGTCCCCGTGAACAGGAACACGTCCTGTGACACCGCGCCGATGCAGCGCCGGAGGGCGTGCAGGTCCCAGTGCCGGACGTCGACGCCGTCGACCAGCACGCGGCCACGGCGCACGTCGTAGGATCGGTTCAACAGCTTGACGACCGTGGTCTTCCCGGCCCCGGTGGCGCCCACAAACGCGATCTTCTCCCCGGGCTCGACGCGAAACGAGACATCGCGCAGGACGAAGTTGTCGCCGTTGTACGCGAACCAGACGTGCTCGAACTCGATCCGTCCGCGATGCGGCGGCGGGGGCGTCGCGACGATCGCCGGCTGTGGGGCGGCAATGGCCGGCACCGTATCGAGAAGTTCGAAGACGCGCTCGGCCGCCGACATCGCCGACTGTATCACCGCGTACTTCGAGGAAAAGTCGCGCAACGGGATGAAGAACTTCTGGACGTACTCGATGAACGCGACGAGCGTGCCGAAGGCGAGCGCCCCGGCGAGGATTTCGTGTCCGCCGTACCAGAGAATCAACGCGAACGAGACACTGCTCACCGCTTCCACGATCGAGAATAACGCCGCTTCGTAGATGTTCGACCAGTGGTTGGCTTCGCGGTACTGGTCGTTGAGTCGGTCGAATTCGCGGTAGCTCTGGCGTTCGTGCACGAACAACTGGATCACCGTCATGCCGGAGATCGCTTCCTGCAGGTAGGCATTGAGGCGGGCGATGCGCTCGCGGATGAGCCGGTAACTCTGCCGTGCCTTGAGGCGGAAAAAGTTGATGGCGACCAGCATCAGCGGCAGCAATGCCAGCGCCGCCAGCGCCAGGCGATGATCGATGGCCAGCATGATGCCGGCGATGCCCACCAGGGTGACGGCATCCATCAGGAGGGTGAGCGCTCCGGCCGCGAACATCTCGTTGATGACGTCGATATCCGTGGTCATGCGGGTCACCAGCCGGCCGACCGGATTGCGGTCGAAATACGCCGCGTCGAGCCGCTGCACGTGCGCGAAGATGTCGACGCGCAGATCGGCCAGGCTTTTCTGCGCCACCAGCATCGTAAAGTAATACTGCAGGTACAGGAAGGCGAACTCGCCGGCGACCGCGGCCGTGTACAGCACACCCATGGTCGCCACGCCACCGGCGTCGCCCACCGCGATGTGACGGTCGATCGTGAGCTTCAAGATGTACGGTTGGGCCAAGACGAACAACGAGGTGGCCGGCAGACACCCCATGGCCATCCAGAAGTCGCGCCGATACGGCCGAATGTAGCGCCACAACCGTCGGATCAGCCGCGCATCGTATGCGTTTCCAAGGACGTCTGCGGCGATGGGAGCGGCCGCGGTCCGGCGGGAAGCGTCCGTCCTCATAACTCGGCGAGCTCCTCCTCGAGATGCTGCTGTCGGAAGAGCGCGGCGTAGAGTCCGTCACGCGCCAACAGCGTGGCGTGATTTCCCATCTCGACGATGTGGCCGTCGTCGATGACGGCGATGATGTCCGCCCGCTGAATGGTCGAGATGCGGTGCGCAATAATGATACTCGTGCGCTCCCGCATCACCGCCTCCAAGGCCGCGAGGATGGCCCGTTCCGTGCGGATGTCCACGCTCGACAGCGCGTCGTCCAAGATCAGAATCCGCGGGTTGGCGAGGACGGCACGTGCCAACGTCAGCCGCTGCCTCTGACCACCGGAGAGGGTGATGCCGCGCTCGCCGACGATGGTGTCGTAGCGCCGTGGAAATGATGCGATATCGCCGGCCACCCCGGCGACCGCGGCGGCCTGATAGATATCGGCATCGAGAGCGTCCTCACGCGCGAAGCTGATGTTTGCCCGGACCGTTGTCGAGAAGAGGAACGGGTCCTGCGGAACGAAGCCGATACTGCGCCGCAGCTGCGTCAGTGGCCAGTCACGGATATCGTGTCCGTCGAGCAGAATCTGTCCGCCGCCGGCCTCGAATAACCGCGGCAGCAACCGGGCGATGGTGCTTTTCCCCGTACCGGTGCGGCCGACCAGCGCGAGCACTTGCCCGGGTTCGACCCGGAAGGAAATCCGATCGAGCACCCGGTGCCCGTTGTCGGGGCTGCGATAGGCGAAATCCACGCTCCGGAACTCGACGTGCCCACGGACCGCCGGGGGTACGTGCGGCGCCGGCGCATCGCCGATGCCGGGGGGCGCGGAGAAAATATGCTCGAGGCGACTCATGGCGGCGCGCCCGCGTTGGAGGATTGACAGCATCCACCCCAGGGCCATGGTCGGCCAGGCCAGCAGGTTCAGGTAGGCGATGAACGCCACAAGGTCGCCAAGGCTGAGCCGGCCGTGGATCACCCCGACGCCGCCGTACCACAGCACCACCAGCGTGCCCAGGCTGGCGGCCGTTTTCATCACCGGCATCATCTGTCCGCGTACGCGCGCCAGTTGCATGCTGTCGTCTTTGAAGCGCTCGTTGAGTGCGGCGAAGGCGGCCGTTTCGCGCGCTTCCGCGGCGTAGGCCCGAACCACGTGCATGCCGCTCAAATTTTCCTGGACGCGGCTGCTCATGTCGGCCAGTCCCTGCTGCACGCGCAACGTGTGCTCCATCAGCCGACGGCCGAAGCGTCGGGCGACGGCCAACAAGAGCGGGTAGGGGAGCAGCGCGGCGACCGTCAACCGTGCGTCCAGGGTGAACATGATGGCGATTCCGTAAGCGTAGTAGACGGGGGTGTTGACAAAATTCAGCATGCCGGGGCCCAGCAACATGCGCACGGCGGTCACGTCGTTGATCAACCGCGACAGTAGGTCTCCCGTCTGCTGTTCCTGGTAGTAGGCGACCGGCAGCCGTTGCAGGTGGGCGAAAAGGTCGTTGCGCAGATCATATTCGACGTCACGTCCGACGTTGAAGATCAGTACGCGCGAACAGGTGCGCACCACGGCCTGGACTATGGCAATGACGACAATCCAGCACGCATAGCCGGTGACCTGTGCCGCTGGCGCTCCCTGGCCGATCGCGTCGATGGCGTGTTTCAGCAGATACGGGACGGCCATGGCGAGGCTGGCCGTGATCAACAGACACGCCGCGCCCGCGCCATAGCGCCACCGATAACGCAGGAGGTACCCCAACAGGCGGCGCATGGGACGCATCATTCCCAGTTCACGCCGGCGATGCAATCGGAGCGCTCGAAACGACAAGGGCGGCGGAGCCCGACAAGCTCCACCGCCCTTCTGGTTCGTTCCCGCGAGGGCGGGACGCTATTTCCCGGTGAGCTGGCCTCGCCAGACCTCGATCGATCCGAACATGCCACGTTCCGGACCGCGCGACTTCGGGTCCGCCGCTGGTTTGGCCTTATCGCCCTCGGTTGCCTTGCCGCTCCCCGAGCGCCAGGTGGGCGACAAGACGTCCCCGAAGGCGACGCCGATGTCGAGCACGCCGTCCTTGTTAATGTCGGCCAAGCCCACGCCCCAGGTCCGCTCTTTTCCCGTGGTCGGCAGACCGGTGTTATCCACCAGCTTCCAGTTGCCGGTGCCGTCCCCGAGGAACGGGAAGACACCATAGACTCCGCCGATTTCCTCGAGGTTCGTCTTACCGACGGCGACGAGATCCATTTTGCCGTCGTTGTTGAGGTCGCCGAAGGCAACGCCCAGCGCGTTCATCGGGACGATGCCCTCACTAGCTTTGCGCCACTTCGGCCCCGGTTCCTGGATGAATACCTCCACGCCGGGGATAGCTGCCCCCGACACGATGTCGAGCTTGCCGTCGCCGTTGACGTCGCCGACATCGACCCCCCAATAGAGGCCGTGAATTTCGGGCGCCGGTAGCCCCTCGGAAGCTTCCCGCCAATTGCCTTTGCCGTCGCCAAGGTACACACGCGGGCCGGCCGAGTACGCGGCAACGATGTCGAGATTGCCGTCTCCATCGACGTCGGCAACCTTGACTGCGTTGCCCCATTCCGACTGCGGCAGACCGGTGGAATGCTCCCTCCAGACGCCCTTGCAATTGCCTTCGTACACGCGGATCCCCTCTTCGCCCGCGGCCACGGCGACGGCATCGAGGCAGCCGTCATGGTTGAAGTCGCCGAGCGCCACATCTTCGGATCCGGTCGTCGGCAGTCCGCCGGACGCGTTGGTCCAGTGCCCGTCGCCGTCTCCGAGGAAGGCGAACACTCCGCGGCAGTGGTCGGCGATGGCGACGTCCATCTTCCCATCCTTATCGATATCTCCGAATTTCATGCCGCCGCCGCAAAAGCTCTCGCGCGGCAACCCGGCGGAGGCGTCCGTCCAGTGCCCCTTGCCGTCGCCCTTCCAGATCCACGGGCCGTCGGCCAGACGGGAAATGGCGCCCAGGTCGGCGAAGCCGTCCCCATTGATGTCGCCGAATGCGATCTGGCTCTTCCAGATCTTCGTGGTAGGCAGGCCGTCGCGCGCCGGGCTGTACCGCATCGGCGCGGGTCCTGTACTTTGCTTCGCGGATAGCGTACCGTGCTGTTGCAGCCCTTGGCAACCGGTGATGACGGTGGCGGCAATGAGAGACAATACGACTCTAGTCCTGAACAGCTTCATCGAACCTCCTCCTCAGCCAAGCTGTGACGTGCCTAAGGGTTGCGTATTCAAAAGGGTGTGAAGAGAGCGTGGCGGGTGATTACCAGAGCGACCCTATGCCGTCAAGTAACTGCCGCCACCGGCGCGTGTGCGGGTTTTTGATCGGCTGAATATGCGATTCCGGCAAAAATCGGGCTTTTCGCTTGACAAGAGACCGGACTTGAAGTATCTGAAACGAGCTTTCTAGCCCGGCTCGTTGGTGCCGGAACGGGGAGGTCTAGGTGCGAGGTATAGGCGAGCGTAAGCTCGAAGGACGTGTCAGTAGAGGTGATTTCTCCGGCAGGGAAAGGAGAAAGCGAATGCGTATGGTAAAGTCGGTTCGGGCGTTGTGGACGTTGGGCATAGCGTCGATGATGCTGCTCCCTTTTGTGGGGGTAGCTTCCGCGGACTATGCAACTGACATCTCCACGGAACGAAGTGGGTCGCTCCTAGTGTTTCAGAAGGTCATCTGGGATGGGACCCGCGACACGATTATTCGGGTCGCGAATACGAGTAATTCGTTGGTCCGTGTGCACTGCTTCTATGTGAATGGGGCCCAGGGCTGCGGCGAGACGGATTTCGATTTCTTCCTGACCAAACAGCACCCAACGCACTGGACGGCCAGTGGTGGCCGCTTGTACAGCGATGGCGGTTTGCTCTTGGGCAGGATACCCCCAGCGCCGCTTGGCTTCGTCGGTGAACTCAAGTGCGTACAGGTGGACTTGTCTGGTGCGCCGGTGCGCGGCAACGCCCTCAAGGGTGACGCGGTACTCCGTGGCGTCACTGGCGACGTGAGCGAGTACAACGCCGTGTCGTTCCAGGGAAACACCGATATGACGGTGTCCGACCCGAATAGCACCGGCCCCGGCGATTTGGTCTACGACCTCACTCCAAGCAATCGTGGTGGGATGTATAGCGCCTGCCCCGATACGCTGCTGCTCAACCACATGGCGGAGACCTCGGTGGGTGGTACGCCGCCGGCGATCACCCTGGCATCGATCGATCCGATATCCGGCCTGCCAATCAACACCGAACTGACCCTGGTGCCTTGCAACGAAGATCTCGAGAACCAACTGCCCAGCAACGTTACGGTGCAGTTCTCGATCTACAACGAATTCGAGCAGCATCTCAGCAGCAGTACCACCGTCAGCTGTTACCTGAACAAGACGCTCGGTCAGATCGGCGTGCTGGGGCCTAACAACCCCTTCACCATCAGTGCCCTCGGGACGGCGAGCGCGTACACGCGAATCACGCCGGCGGACGGCAACGGCGGCGTTCTCGGCCTGGCGGAAGAGTTCCGCGGAACAAACCCAGCCGTTAAGAATAGCGGTCAGGCGGCGGCTGCGTTCAACCTGCAGACCGAGGGTAACCGCTACGACGCAGCGACGAATGGCGACGGCGATCCACGCACTGGCAAGACCGATCACCTGATCGTACCACTGCCGTTCTGACTCCAGAGTGAGCGATCTGTTGGCGGTGAGGAAAGGAGATAACGTGATGAGCACGATGACGGGGAATTTGCGGCGGGCGATGCTCCTTGGAGCCGTCGGGTTGCTGGCGCTTGTGGGCGGTCGCGGAACGGCGCAAGCCGACGTCGCTTCCGACAAGCCTGGGGCAGTCCTGATTTTTCCCAAAATTGTTGTAGATACGAGCGGAGTGCTGTCCGGAGGCGTGCGGACGGATACGGAGATCCAATTGACGAACACGTCGAACTCGGTGATCGCGGCGCACTGCTTCATCATCGATATGACCTCGCGCTGCAGCAATGACGGTACAGCCTGCACGGCCGCGGCCGCTGCCAATGGGCTTCCACCGGGTGAGGGCGGTTGTGCCGTGGGTGCCTCGTGCTTGGCGCCCTGTACACCGAAGGTGGTCGAGAACGACTTTCCGCTCTTGCTCACCAAGCGCCAGCCGATCTCGTGGAAGGCTAGCGAGGGGCTGACGGGCTTACCCTGCGGCATCAATTCGCAGGTGCCACCGAGCGGCTGCACGGGATCGAACGGCACGTCTTCCGTCGCTCGCTCCCAGACCGATCCGTGGATCGGCGAAATCAAGTGCATTCAAGTCGATCCCGTTAGCGGCGCGCCGGCACCGGGTTTGGATCCAGCGAACAACTTTGCCGGCGACCTGAAGGGCGAGGCCACCACCGTTCGCTACGTCACGAGCGGCGCGGCACCAGTTGACGCGCGGAAATACAATGCCATAGGGCTGCAGGCGACGGGTAACTTCCCAGCGCCGACCGATGCCAATAACAATCCCATCTTGAGCATCGGTGGAGAGACGCCTCAGTACAACGGTTGCCCGAAGGTTGTCATCCTCGATCATATGTTCGACTATGGGGTTGTGGCCACTCACGCGGGGTCGGCGTCGCCCGCATTGGTAACTACTGATCTCACGGTAGTTCCTTGCTCCGAGGATCTAGCGACCCAGACACCGAAGAGCTCGACTTTGCAGTTCCTCATCTACAATGAGTTCGAGCAGCGGTTCTCCACATCGACGCCGGTCAACTGCTTCAAGGAAGTGCAGCTTGCCGATATCGATACGCGCCCGGGCAACGTCGGTAACAATGATGATTTCTCGATCTTCAACGCCAACGTTCAGGGGACGCTCACCGGACAGACGAGAATCCGTCCGGTGGCGACGGCGACATCGGATCGGCGCGTCTTGGCGGTATCCGAATCGTTCTACACTGCTGGTAGCTGTCCGGGCGGGTACTGCTCGACCGCAGCGAATACGATGATGGTTCCTGGGACCGGAATCGGCGACACGCTTACCGTCTACCCAGGAGTGGTTCCCGGTCCGTAGCCACGCCGAGGTCTCGGCTTCAAAAAAGGGCAGGAGCGGCGCTCCTGCCCTTTTTTTGTCCCTTGTATGCCCGGGTGACTGTCGATGTTCTCGGGACGGATGTTGGCGACCAGAGGCCGGGGAATTCATTCCCCGCTGACCGTAGCGCCGTCGCAGCTTGCGCGTTTATCGATGTTCGCCCGGGGGGAGCGATAGGACGGAGTGGAAGACTCGTCGAAGCGCGCGCGCCGACGCGAAATGGTCGATGGATCTTGCGGCGGACCGATCGAAGGGGACGGATCGGCGTTCCACCGCGCAGGCAGATGGGGGTGGCAGCGGGTGGCGTTCGGGAGGGTGGCGCTATTTAACAGGCGCGTTCCGGGGGCAGCTTGAGGAGCCGGATTGAGCGGTGCGAATCTTGGGGAGCTTTGAATACCGGATGCTGATCGGGCGGCGGGTACGATAGAGAGGGAGAACGGATCGAGCGAGGCGTGCTTGATCGGCCGGGGTCAAGGTGTCGCCGGTGTGCGTGGAGCCGAGCTGCTGGAGCCGATGCCGACGAGCGTGAGCTGGGCGCGTACCTCGACCTCTTGTGGATTCGTCTTGTTGGTGACGCCTATGTCGAACGACCAGCAGTCGCAGGTGGAGAGCAGGCGGATGGCAAAATAGTTGTCGAGGAATCGGTTGGCGACGATGTCGTAGCGGCTGGAATAGAAGAATGCGGCCCAGTCGGTTAATCGGAGAAGGACACGGGGATCCAGTTCTTGGAGCTGGTTCTGTGTCTGGTAGCGGTAGAAGGCGCCGATACTGCTCCGGGTGTTGAAGGGCGCGGAACTGTAGGGTCGGTGCCATGGGCGGGGATCTTCGAGAAAGATGCCGACGTGCGCCGCGGAGACGTTGCTATTGCCGGCGTCGTAATCCATGTGGAAGAGAAGCGACAGCGCGCGGCTGGGATTGGCCCTGCCATCGATCTGGAGGTCGGAGAAATGGTCGGCCGCGCGGCCAGTCTTCTGGGGGCTGATTTCGCGGCTGATATCGTAGCTCTGCATAATGCTGAAGCGCCCGAGCTCGCGGATCTGCGATTGCGGAAGCGTTGGACCCGCGTCGCTGGTCGACGGTCCGGAGAATTTGCCGAGGAAACGGTTCACGAGGCCGTAGGTGACGAGATTGCGGTGATTGATCCGATCGACGCCGTCGAACAAAGGGAGATCGATTTGCGAGACGGCTGGAATGTACAGGTATTCCGCCGCCGGTTCGATAATGTGTTTCACCTTTTCGAGCCCGAAGGCGCTTGCCGAATAAACGCGGCTGAGTGAGGTGCCGACGTCCGCATTGAGTTGGAACAGCTCGCGCGATTGATCGGTACGAAGCTCTTGCCCGGTGTCCGAAAGCTGGCTGTCGGTCAAATGGTATGCGGTTTCGCGCACGGCGGCCCGAACGGATCCATATGCCAGGCGCCCCAACGGCAGTGGGACCATCGCCGCCGGTTCGAGATCGAGCCGCAACCCATCGACACTGCGGGCGCGCTGGAAGTCTACGGCGCTTGCGGAGAGCTCTCCGAGAACGGTTCGCCCGAGCAGGGTCTGTCCCCAGAGGTCGATGTCGGGTGCGCGCTGCAAGGCGAGGGAGTCAAAGCCGGTCAGGTCTTGGTAATATGTGCCTTCGGACTTGAGGGCCATGCGGTCCCACAGGCGGACGGCGGCCAGGTGGGTCTCGGTGTACGGGAGGGTCCGGAGGGCCACCTCATGGGAGTGTTCGAAGGCATAGGTGTTGATGTCGCGTAAGAACAAGTCGTCGCTGACGAGAAAAGCGTCGGCGTAAAGCCGGCTGCCGGCGACGAACGGCTGGGTGTGCGCCCCTGTCACGCTCCACCGGTCCTCCGGGGTACTTGCCTGGAACTCCGTTGTGAATGCCGCGCCCCGGAACGTTTCATTGAAGTACGAAGCGTCGATGGACCCATAGGTCTCGCGGCTTGCGGCATAACGGTATTCGCCGACGACGCCGGCGCGGGCGCTGGTTTCGATGTCGAGTGCGAGCGTGGCATCCTGGCTCTTGTCGATCGCCCAATATGCGGGCAGAAGCATCTGGAAGCCGCGCCGGTTCGAGACTCCGAACTGCGGTATCAGCAGGCCGCTCTGGCGTTCCCGCTGCACCGGGAACACCGCGCGCGGGAGATACAGGACGGGGACATCCATGACCTTGAATGTCCCACCGGTCAACTTACCGTAGCCCCCGACGGTGACCGTCAGATCGCGTCCGGCGATGCTCCAGCTTGGCGGACCTTCGGTGCAATGGCAGGTCGTGAACTGGCCGTCCTCGATGTGGTACGTTTGCCCCAGACCCTTTTCGACGCGGGCGCCGGAGAGGGAATACTGCAACCGTCGCGACTGGATGTGCGCATCTTGGAGGAGTCCGGTCTCCTCGTCGAGATTCAGGTGGAGGGCCTCCGCGACGATCGTCCCTTCCGGGTCGGTCAGCCTGACATTTCCCTGGGCGTCGGCATCGTTGGTCAGCCGGTTGACACGGACCTCGTCCGCCCGCAACACCGTCTCGCCCCGCGTGATGACGACATCGCCATGCGCCACCATGGTGTTGGTGCGCTGCTCGTACCGCATTTCGTCCGCGGTAATTGCGATTTCCTGCTGCTCGAAAAGCGGGCGGGGCAGGTTCTGGGCATGGGCATCGGCGTTGAGGATGGCGTTCAATGCCAACGCCGCTGCCAGGAGACGCCTATCGCCCATGAGCGCGATCGGTCTACGGGAGCAGCGCCGCACTGCCGTGGTCGAACAGTGGGTGCTTCGGCTGCCGCTGCAAGAAGTAGGGATAAAGCGCACCAACGAGGAACAAGGAACCGGTGGCGAGGATGCTTTCCGTATCGGGTACCGAGGCCAGCAACGATTCCAGTGCCGCGCGGGGCTCGGGGACCGCCCGGACCGGGCAGTAGCGTGCGAAAGCCGACGCCAGCGTTTCGGCGGCTTCGCCGCGCGGTGGCAACACGGTCGTTACGGTAACAGTGGAAGCCAGCGGTGCGATTGCGTCGACCATCGGTTGCCATTGTTTATCACGCATGACGCCAAAGAGCAGGTGGAGGGGGCGGCGCTCGACGATGGCCGGCAACTCAGCGACGAGTGCCCGGATCCCGTCGAGGTTGTGGGCGCCGTCGAGGAAGACAAGTGGGGTGTTGGCGACCACATCGAGGCGCCCCGGCCAGCGTACCGACTCCAGGCCCCGGCGGATCGCCTCGATGCCAATGGGAAACCGGTGCGGCAATCGCAGTATTGTCGCGATCGCCGTGGCGGCGTTATCGCGTTGAAAACTGCCGCGCAGAGCTGTCCGCACGTCGCTCAACTCGTGGCCCATCCCGCTGAAGCGAAATGTCGTCCCACGGCTGGCGTTGAAATCGCGGCCCGCGCGATACAGCGGCGCGCCACGCGTCGCGGCGAGATTGTCGAGCACGCTCTGGGCTTCGGGCGGTACGTTGCCTACGACCACCGGCCTTCCGGCCTTGATAATGCCAGCCTTCTCGTAGGCTACGGACCCCAGCGTGTCGCCGAGGAATTCTTGGTGGTCCAAGCCGATGGAGGTGATCACGGCAACTTCGGGATCGAGTACGTTGGTGGCGTCCAGGCGTCCCCCCAGTCCGACCTCGACCACGGCCAGGTCGATTCCGCAACGGGCAAAGTGGAGAAATGCCATTACCGTGACGAACTCGAAGAAAGTGAGGTCGATTCCGCGAACGGTGGCGGCGCTATGGATGTCGCGCGCCAGCGCTACCACGTCCTGCTGAGAGATCGTCTCCGTCCCCACCCGGATGCGTTCCGTGAAGCTCACCAAATGCGGCGACGTGTAGAGCCCGACGCGGTAGCCGGCGGCGCAACAGATCGCATGCAGCATGGCGGCGACCGATCCTTTGCCGTTGGTTCCGGCAACATGGATTGCGGCGAACTGGCGGTGTGGATCTCCCAGGCTTTTCAACGCGAGCGCCACGCGCTCGATCTTGAAATCCATGCCGCGCGCCGCCTCAAGACGATAAAGTGAGGCGAGCACATCTTGGTATGCGCTAGTGGCCATGCGAATCCGGAAGCGTCCCGACCGTGGCGGCACCACGGGCGGCGCGCACCGCCCATTTCAACTGGCGGATAAAGGTACCGACCGCGGCAACGCTTTCCGCACCCCGAGAGCTGTCGACAAGGCGCATGATGGCGCTCCCGACGACCGCGGCGTCGGCGAATGCGGCGACGGCAGTTGCCTGCTCGGGCGTGGAAATGCCGAATCCGACGCCGATCGGCAGGCGGGTGCTCCGGCGCAACTGTTCAATCACGGGCTGTACGGACGCCGGTTGCATTGGCCGACCGCCGGTGACACCGGTGACGGAAACGTAATAGAGGAACCCGCTGGCGTGCCGGAGGACCTTACGGATGCGCTCGGGCCCGCTCGTCGGTGCCAACAGAAAGATGAAGTGGATACCTGCCCGCCGCAGGTGTGGGAGCAATTCCCCCACCTCCTCCGGCGGCAGATCGACCACCAAGACGCCATCCACCCCGGCCTTCCGGGCGTCGGCGGCGAAACGCTCGACACCGTAGTGAAAGATTGGGTTGTAATACCCGTAGAGGATCACCGGCACCTGCGACTCGCGCCGGAAATTGCCGACCAGCGCAAGTACGCGTGGCAACGATGCGCCAGCCCGCAATCCGGCGGCTAGGGATCGCTGCAGCACCGGGCCGTCGGCGGATGGATCGGAGAAGGGGACACCAAGCTCCAGCAAGTCCGCGCCGTTGTCAGCCGCGGCCCGCATGAGTTCCAGCGTCGTTTCCAGGTCCGGATCTCCCGCCGTGAGAAATGGGATTAATGCGGCCTGGCGCCGTTGGCGGAGGTTGTCGAACGTGCGGTCGATGCGATTCATATGTTTACAGGGTCACTCCCAAGCGGGCGGCGACGCTCGGCATGTCCTTGTCCCCGCGTCCGGACAGGTTGACGATGATGATTTGATCGGCTCGCATCTGCGGTGCCTGCTGCGCCGCGTACGCGATCGCATGCGCACTTTCCAGTGCCGGGATGATCCCCTCCGTCCGGGTCAAGAGCTGCAGTCCGTCCACCGCCTCCGCATCCGTGACGGCAACGTACTGCGCCCGTCCGGTGTCATGCAAGTAGCTGTGCTCCGGTCCGACGCCGGGGTAGTCCAGACCGGGCGCGATCGAGTGCGCGCCGCGGACCTGCCCCAGTTCATCTTGTAGCAAATACGTCTTCTTCCCGTGGAGTACGCCCACCTGTCCGGCGGAGATCGAAGCCGAGTGACGGCCGGTGTCCAAGCCATCGCCCGCGGCCTCGACGCCCACCATGCGTACCGCGGTATCGTTGAGAAATGGGTAGAAAAGCCCCATGGCATTGCTACCGCCACCGACGCAAGCGATCAGGCAATCCGGCAGCCGACTGGCCTGGCGCAGAATCTGTCGCCGCGCTTCCCTGCCGATCACGGACTGGAAATCGCGCACCATCAGGGGATAGGGATGGGCGGACATGGTGGAGCCGACCAGGTAGTAGGTATCTTCCACATTGGTGACCCAGTCGCGTAGTGCCTCGTTGATGGCGTCCTTCAGCGTTTCGCTTCCGGACGACACGCTGCGGACTTGTGCGCCCAGGAGCTTCATTCGAAAGACGTTCAGCGACTGCCGGTGCACATCCTCCCGGCCCATAAAGATCTCGCAATCGAGGCCCAGCAGGGCCGCCACGGTAGCCGTCGCCACGCCATGCTGGCCCGCACCGGTCTCCGCGATGATACGCCGCTTACCCATTCGCCGTGCCAGGAGCCCCTGCCCGAGGGCATTGTTGAGCTTGTGCGAACCGGTGTGGCAGAGGTCCTCGCGTTTGAGAAAAATTTGCGCACCGCCCAATCGTGCGCTCAGGTTGGCGGCGCGGTAGAGCGGGGTTTCCCTGCCGACGTACTGGGCGAGATGCGCCGCCAACTCGCGACGGGTCGCGGGATCGCGCCGGAAGCGTCGATAGGCGGCCTCCAACTCCAGCAACGCCGGCATCAGAGTCTCGGCGACGTAGCGGCCGCCGAAGATACCGAAGTGCCCGCGACGATCAGGCAGCGTGTGCATGATTGACGAACCTCCTCATCGACTCCCAGTCCTTCCTGCCGGGTTCCCTCTCGATCCCGCTGGCGACGTCAACGGCGAACGGCCGCACACTGCGGATCGCCTCGGCGACGTTATCCGGGGTCAAGCCACCCGCGAGGATCAAACGCTGGCGGTCGAATCCTTCCAGCAGTTCGGCGGCGATACGCGTGCCGGTGCCCCCGAAGCGGCCCTCGACATGCGCATCGGCGAGGATGAAATCGACCGGGTAACGCAGTGCGTCGTCCGCGGCCTGCCGATCGCGCACGCGGATGCTCTTGATGACCTTCAGCGGCCACCCCACGCAGAAATCGGGAGTCTCCCCGCCGTGAAACTGTAACGCCGTGACGCCCGTCTGCGCCGCAATCCGGATGACCTCTGGTCGCGACGCGTTGACGAAGACGCCGATGCTGCAGGTTGTGCTGGGCAGTTGCGCGATTATCGCCGCGGCCGCTTCGGGCCGAACGAACCGCGGGCTGTGCGGATAGAAGTTGAAACCCAGGGCCGCGGCACCGGCATCGAGCGCCGCACGGGCATCGTCCAGGATAGTGATGCCGCAAACCTTGACGCGCACCGGCCCGGACATGCTCAGCCCTGGTACGCCAGCAATTCCGCCAGTTTGATGCCGGGATCGACGGCGCGCATGCAAGTCTCGCCAATCAGAAAGGCCCGCACGCCGATGCGTTCGAGGCGCTCGATGTCCGCGCCGTGTTCGATCCCGCTTTCGGCGATCGCCAGCGTGCCCGGCGGCACAAGGGGCGCAAGCTCCTCGCTGGTGGCCAGGCTGGTGCGGAATGTTCTCAAGTCACGGTTATTGATACCCAACAATCGCGCCCCGCACGCAATGGCACGTCCAAGCTCGGCCCGGTCGTGCACCTCCACCAGGGCGCTCAATTCCAGTTGGTTGGCCAACGCCAACAAATCACGTAGCAGCGGGTCCGGCAATATCGCCACGATCAGGAGCACCGCATCCGCGCCGTAGGCGCGCGCCTCGACGAGTTGGTACGGATCGAAAAGGAAGTCTTTGCGTAGCAGCGGCAGGGGGACGGCCGCGCGGATCGCGGCCAAGTATTCGAGGTGCCCCTGAAAGTAGCGTTCCTCCGTCAGCACGGAGATCGCCGCCGCGCCGTGGGCCGCGTAACTGAGGGCAATCCCGACAGGGTCAAAGTCCGCACGGATCACACCCTTTGACGGGGAAGCCTTCTTGACCTCGGCAACGATTGCGCGCTGGTGCTGCACGAGCGTTGCCCGAAAGTCGCGGCGCGTCTCGTGAAACAGCGGCCGGCGCTCCAGCTCCGCGAGCGGAACGCTCGCCTTGGCGCGTGTCAAATCGTCACGCTTGTCGCGGACAATGTCGTCGAGGATCATCGATTGGTGAACTCGATCAACTGTTCCAGTTTTCGACGTGCGCGGCCGCTGGCGACGGCGTCGCGCGCCAGGTCGACGCCCGCCGCGATGGACGGTGCCAGACCGCCGACATAGATTGCCGCGGCCGCGTTCAGGACGGCGATGTCCGTCCGCGGTCCCGCCGCGCCGCCCACGATGCTCCGGATGATGCCGGCTGCGCGGTCGCGGTCGCCGCCATGGAGGTCGCTAGCGCGGCAACGCTGCACGCCGAATTCTTCGGGTGCGATTCGGTAGCTGCGAACGCCGCCGTCCTTCCACTCGGCAATGTGTGACGGCGCCGCCAACGAGATCTCGTCCAGACCGTCATCCCCGTGCACGACCAGGGTGTGTATGCTGCCGAGACGGCCCAACGCCTGCGCCAGCGGTTCGGTCCACTCCGCTGCGAAGACACCGACAATCTGGTGGCGCGCGCCGGCGGGGTTCGAGAGCGGTCCGAGGAGGTTGAAGATGGTCCGTAGACCGAGTTCGCGGCGCGGCGCGGCGGCGTGGCGCATGGCCGGATGGAAGAGCGGGGCGAACAGGAAGCCGATGCCCACCTCGTCGACGCAGCGTGCGACCTGTTCCGGCGGCAGATCGATTTTCACCCCCAACGATTCCAGCACGTCGGCGCCACCCACGGTCCCCGAGACTGCCCGATTGCCATGTTTGGCGACGACGATCCCCGCGCCCGCCGCGACCAGCGCGGCGGCGGTCGAGATGTTGAATGTCCCGCACAGATCGCCACCCGTTCCGCACGTATCGACCACGGTGGTGGAGCGGAGCCGCAGCGGCGCCGCCAGTGCCCGCATGGCGCGTACCGCTCCGGTGATTTCGCCGACGGTTTCCCCCTTCATGCGTAAGGCGACGAGGAAGGCACCGATCTGTGCCGGCGTCGCCTCGCCGGCCATCAGTTGACGCATCACCGCCTCCATTTCCGTCTCGCTCAGCGAGTGCTGGGCGACGGTTCTCGCTAGCGCCGCGCGGATGTCCACGAACCTACCCGAGGGTTCCTTGCGTCAAATCGAGGAAGTTCTTCAACAGGCGCTTGCCTTCGATGGTGAGGATGGATTCGGGATGGAACTGAATGCCTTCGACCAAATGCTGCCGGTGCCGCACCCCCATGATCTCGTCGTCCGCGGTCCATGCGCTCAGCTCCAGGCATGCGGGCAGGGTCGAGCGCTCGATCACCAGCGAATGGTAGCGTGTCGCTTCGAACGGTTGGCTGAGGCCGCGAAAGATCGTGCGGCCGTCGTGATGAATGAAAGAAGTCTTGCCGTGCATCAAGCGCGCGGCCCGGACGATGGTGCCACCGAACGCCGTGCCGATACTCTGATGTCCCAGACACACGCCGAGAATGGGAATTCGTCCCGCGAAGCGGCGGATCGTTTCGACCGAAATACCCGCCTGCACCGGCGTGCACGGACCCGGAGAGATGACGATCTGTTGGGGTTGCAACGCCGCAATTCGGTCCAGCGTGATGGCATCGTTGCGAAAGACGCGAACGTCGGCACCCAACTCGCCCAGGTACTGGACCAGGTTGTAGGTGAACGAGTCGTAGTTGTCGATCATCAGTAACATAATGCCGTGCCCCGTAGTCGCGAGTCGCGACCGCGTGCGTGTCGCGGACGACGGCGCCCGTCCACGCGCGATCCACGATCGCGGCTCACGATCACATCTCCTCCGCCAGGCGTACCGCCTGGATCATCGCGCGGCTCTTGTTGACGCATTCCGCGTGTTCGCGCTCCGGATCCGAGTCGGCGACGATCCCCGCGCCGGCCTGGACGTACAGGGTGTCCTCCTTCACCAGAATAGTGCGGATGGTGATGCACGTGTCCATGTTGCCGGAAAACGAGAAGTAGCCGACCGCGCCGCCGTAGGTGCCCCGTCTCACCGGCTCCAGCTCCTCGATGATTTCCATGGCGCGGATCTTCGGCGCGCCGGTCAGGGTACCGGCGGGAAAGGTGGCACGGAAGGCGTCGAAGCAATCGTTGCCCGCGGCCAATTCGCCACGCACGTTGGAGACGAGGTGCATGACGTGCGAGTAGCGCTCGACGATCATGCGTTCGGTGACGTCGATACTGCCGATCGCGGCGACCCGGCCGACGTCGTTGCGACCGAGATCGACCAGCATGACGTGTTCGGCGATCTCTTTGGGGTCCGAGGTCAGCTCACGCTCCAGTTCGCTATCACGCCGCTCCTCGGTGCCTCGCGGCCGGGTGCCGGCGATCGGCCGGACCGTCAGTTCGCGGCCTTCGAGCCGGGCCATCACTTCGGGCGACGAGCCGATGAGCGTATGGCCGCCCAGGCGGAGGTAGAACATGTAGGGGGAGGGATTCACGGTGCGCAGACAGCGGTAGATGTTGAAGGGGTGCGCGCGTAACGGGCTTTGAAAGCGTTGCGCCAAGACCACCTGGATGACGTCCCCGGCGACGATGTACTCCTTGGCGCGGCGCACCATCGCCTGATACTGCTCGGGGGCAAGGTTGGAGGTCATCGGTGGCGGGCCGTCGGGAGTCCGCAGCCGGGTGGGCACCGCGACCGGGCGGTTCAGGCGGTCGATCAGGCCATCGATTTTGGCGCACGTCGCGTCGTAGGTGGTGCGCAAATCGGTGGCGTCGTCGATGAATGCATGTCCGACCACTTTGATCTTCTGGGCCGTATTGTCGAAGAGCAGCAGCGTGTCGACCAGCATGAGGTAGAGGTCGGGGAGGTCCAGGTCGTCCACCGCCCGCTCGGGGAGCCGTTCGAAGAAGCGGACCGAGTCGTACCCGACATACCCCACAAGACCGCCGGAGAAGGGCGGGACGCCCTTGACCGTGACCGGGCGATAGCGGCCGAGCAACTGGTTCACTGCGGCAAGGGGATCGGCCACCGTCAGTGGCGCCGCGGTGGCGCCCGGCGGCCCGCACCATACCCGGTGGCCCTTGCTGCGCAAGACGCGCTCCGGCCGCACACCGAGAAAGCTGTAGCGCCCCCATTTCTCCGCCTCCTCGACGCTCTCCAGGAGAAAGGCGTCGCCGCCGTCGTCGATTTTGAGGAACGCGGATACCGGCGTCTCCAGGTCGGCGAGGATCTCCCGGTATACCGGAATGAGATTGCCCTGCCGGGTCAGCGCACAGAATCGATCGAAATCGGGTGTGTACATTATTGTGGGGTCACGTAGGCGCTGTCCAGATGTTCGCGACTCTTGAGGCGTGCTTCGAGGTCTTGGGCTTTTTCCTTGGTCGAAAAGCGCCCGACGCGGACGCGGTACCATGTCTGTCCGTGCAGCGGCGCTTGCACGGTATAGGCTTCGTAGCCCTTGGCGCGCAGGCTGCGGGCCAGTTCGGTCGCCTGTTGGACGTTGGTGGTAGCGTTTACCTGCACCGTCCAGCCGGCGTCGGCCCATTCCTTGGCGGCCGGCGTCGGTTCCGTCCGTCTGCTCGCGGCGGCGGGTGTCGCTTCGGCTCGCCTGGGCGCGGGCGTCGCCGTGGCCTTGCTTTTCTCGGTGACGTGGCGGTGGGTGTGTGTCGGTACCGCGGCGGCGGTATTCACCGGCTGGGCAACTGGCGCCGGCGCCGCGGCAGCCGGGGTCGGCACGTCTTGCAGCCGTTGATAGGCCTTCTCCTTCAGCTCGCGGTAGAAGGACAGGTCGGCCTCTTCGCTGCGCTCCTCTTCCTTGCCGGCCTCCGGCGTGGGGACCGGCAGCCGCACGATGCGTTCCTCTTGCACCAGGCGGCTCTCCATCCACGCCCGGCCGATCCAGATGCCAAAGAGAAAGATCAGTGCCGAGGTGACCAGGAAACCAAAGATGAGGGTAAACAGCTGCCCGATCCCCAGACCTGCCGATCCCAATCGTCGCAACATGATCGCGCCTCACATCTTGTCCGGGGCTTCCGCCCCCAACAGGGCCAATCCCTTCCGAATGACGATTTGCGTCGCCCGCGCCAGGTACAGCCGCGCCGCTGTACGCCCGGTATCCTCGGTGAGTACGCGATGCCGGTTGTAGAACCGGTGAAACTCGCTTGCCAGGTCGATCAGGAAGAACACCACGCGGTGCGGTTCCAGCGCGCGTGCGGCATCCTCCACGACGTCGGTGAACTGCGCCAGCAGCTTGACCACCGCGATCTCTTCCGGCGCGGTGAGCGTTTCCAGATGTGAAGCGTCCGCGTTTGCGACAGGGATCCCGTTCTTGGCCGCTTGTTCGAACAGGCTCGAGACGCGGGCGTGCGCGTATTGGATGTAGAAGACCGGGTTGTCCGCCGACTGTTTCTTCGCCAGATCCAGGTCGAATTCCAGGTGACTGTCGGCCTTGCGGGTGAGGAAGAAGACGCGCACCACGTCGTGCCCGACGTCGTCCAGCAGCTCGTCGACGGTTACGTATTCGGCACGCCGGGTGGACATCTTAACCTGCACGCCGCCGCGGGTGAGCGTGACGAATTGGTAAATGACGGGTCTCACCTTGTCGGCGTCGAGCCCGAGGGCCCTCAGCGTGGCGCGCACCTCGTGGTTCTCCGCGATGTGATCCGCCCCCAGCACATCGATGAGCAGATCGAAGCCGCGCCGCAGCTTGTCGCGGTGGTAGGCGATGTCAGGCAAGCGATAGGCCGGCTCGCCACTCGATTTGATCAGCACACGGTCCTTATCGAGCCCTAGCGGTTCGCCGCGCAGCCAGACGGCGCCGTCGCCGTCGAACGCCAGATCGCGTGCACGCAGCTCCTCTACAATCTCGGCGACCTGCCCGCCCCGGTAAAGCGCATCCTCATTGAAATAGCTGTCGAAGCGAATGCCGATGCGCGCGAGCGTCCGTTCGATGTCCGCGAAGATGGCGCGTTCGGCGGATTGTTTGAACGCTCCCGTCGCCGGCTCGTTGCGCAGCGCGCCGGCATGCGCGTCGACCAGGGTCTTAGCGATCTCGACGATGTACTCGCCGACGTAGCCCTCTTCCGGAAACGGTTGCGCGGCACCGATTTGCTCGAGATAGCGGGCGCGGACGGACTCACCGAGGAGCAGCATCTGCCGGCCGGCGTTGTTGAAATAGTATTCGCGTACCACCTGATGGCCGGTGGCTTCGAGCAGCCGGGCGATGGCGTCGCCGAGCACGGCGTTGCGGCCGTGACCAACGGTGAGCGGACCGGTGGGGTTGGCGCTGACAAACTCGACCAGCACTTTGGTGCCCGCTCCGAACGGCGCCGGACCGTAGTCGGCGCTCTCGATTTCGGTCAGGCACTGCGCCCAGAAGCGCGGAGAAAAGTGGAAGTTAATGTACCCGGGGCCGGCGATGTCGGTCGCGGCCAGCAGCCCATCCGCATCCGCGATGTGCCCGACGATCGCTTCGGCGATCGCCCGCGGCGCCTTGCGCTCCCGGCGGGCAAGCGCCATCGCCACCGGCGACGCCAGGTCCCCGAAACCCGCGTCTTTCGGTACCTCAAAAACCAAAGGGGGGAGGCTGTCCGACTTCAGCGCTCCCCCCTTTGTCGCGTTTGCCAACGCTTGCTGAAGCAGCCCCTCAAGCCGTTTTTTCATCCTCCGTACGCCAGCGGTCGCTTAAAGTTCGCATCGGTGTGGTGCACGCTGCCCCAGAAAAACGTGAGCCCGTTTTGTAGCCCGGGGCACTGGCGGAGTCAAGGCGATGGGAGCCGGCTCAACGCCTCCCAGGGCCCCCCTCAATCCCGCATGGTTTCAGAGCAAAATCACCTCGACCTCCGACCCTGCTTCCAAGCCCTCCGCGCTGGCCGGGATTCGGACCAGTCCGTCGGCCTTGACCAGGTTGAAGATCGCTCCGGACTTGCCCGCCATAGGGGTGGCGACGGAACCGCCGTCGCCGTGGACCAGCGTCACTCGGACGTAATCTTCGCGCCCGGGTTGCGACGCGACGTTCTGGCTCAGGCGCGCGCGCACGGTGCGTTGCGGGTTGAAGACGTCGGTGCGGCCTTCGCCGCCGAGAATGCGGATGAGTGGCGCGCCGAACATGTCGAAGATCACCAGCGCCGAAACGGGATGTCCGGGAAGGCCAACCACCGGCTTGCCCAGTGCGTGCGCGAGGATGGTCGGCTTGCCCGGCGCTACCGAGATGCCATGGAAAACGATCTGGGAGCGGGGGAAAGAGGCGATGATTTCCAGGGTCATGTCCTTGGTTCCGACGGAGCTGCCGCCGGAAATCAGCACCACATCGTGCGCGGCGAGGGCGCGGCCGAGGGCGCGGTGCAAGCGTTCGGGCCGGTCGGGAATCACGCCGAGGTCGGTGACCAACGCGCCCGCTTCCGCGGCCATGGCCAGCAGGGCGTAGGTGTTGATGTTGCGCACCTGTCCGCGGCGTGGCTTGGCGTCGGAGGCGACGATCTCGTCGCCGGTCGACAGTAGCGCTGCCCGTGGTTGCTTGAAAACGTGTATGCGGGTGATGCCGACGCCCGCCAGCGCCCCGAGATCGCGTGCGCGCAGCCGGCGCCCGCGGGCGAAGATGGGCTCTCCCTTGCGGATGTCTTCCCCAACACGCAACACGTGCTCCCACGGTGCGGCGCTGCGATGCACCTCAACGGTTCCGTCACCCGGCTCGTCGGTGTACTCGATCATGACCACCGCGTCCGCCCCGGGCGGGAGCATGCCTCCGGTGGCGATGCGCATGGCCTCGCCCTTGCGAACAGGGCGTCTCGGCGCCTTCCCCATTTCGACGGATCCAACAACCTTCAAGTAGCCGGGGATGCTCCCGGAGGCGCCGAAGGTGTCGGCGGCGCGCACCGCGTAGCCGTCCATGTTGGCGCGATGAAAGTCGGGGAGGTCGGCAGGGGCGTTGATGTCCCGCGCCAACACACGCCCCAATGCGTCGGCGACCCGCAGCACTTCCGTGCCTACAGGCGTGAGGGCCGCAATCTGCGCGCGCGCGTCTTCGGTGCTGACGACGCGAAAAAATGATCTTGCGGTCGGAGCGGGGCGTGCTTCCCTATTACCCACGACGGGGAATGCGTGCCCCGCGCTCGTCCCCTTCGTGCGGGAGACGGTCGGGGTGCGAGGATGCGATGAGCGTTTCCTCACCGAGCGATACCCTACTGAGCGAACCTGATGTGTTCGAGGCACGGGAGATCATGACGCACCTTTCGTTGATAGTCCCGATCGATCTCGGCAAAAATGACCGTCTCGCGGTCGGAGGCGTGCGCCAGAGGCTTGCCCCAGGGATCGACGATCAGCGATCCGCCGAAGTCGATGTGTCCGCTTGGGCTGGGACCGACCTGATCCGGCGCGATGACATAGAGCTGGTTTTCGATCGCCCGTGCCCGCACCAGGATCTCCCAGTGGGCTGCACCGGTCGGGAAGGTGAAGGCCGACGGAATCGCCACGATCTCGGCCCCGTCCAGCGTCAGCCGCCGGTACAATTCTGGAAAGCGCAGGTCGTAACAGATGGTCATGCCGATCACGCCCAGTTCCGTGGCGACGGTGACCGCCGCGCTACCCGCGGCGCGCGTGTCGGACTCGCGTATGGTCACGTGACCCGGGAGGTCGATATCGAACAGGTGCGTCTTGCGGTAGCGCCCGACGAGTTCACCGCGCGGATCGAACAAGAGACTGGTATTGAATACCTTGTCGGTGTTCGTCTGTTCCAGGATCGAACCTGCCAAGAGGTGCAGCTGGTGTCGGCGCGCGAGTTCGGCAAGGCGGGCCGTACTCGGGCCCGGGATAGGCTCCGCGTGACTGCCCTCCTCCCCCCGCGGCCCACGCCACAGGAAGACTTCCGGCAGAACAACGAGCCGGGCACCCGTCCGCACGGCCTGTTCGACCAGTGCTTCGACCTTGGCGAGATTCTCGACCTTATCCGATCCCGCGCAGAGTTGGATTGCCGCCGCAATGTAGTGGGAGACACTCATGGCCGTGCGTCCAAGGCTACCGTTGATCTCACCAAAAAAAAAGCGTTCCGCCGGTGCGCATTCGGATGCCCGGCAGTCCTACGGCCGTCGCGGGTGCCGCGAGCCCGGGGCCGCGCTAGCTTGTAAGCCGTTGGCGCACACCGCGGCGCGCCCAGGCGAGCAGCAGGCCGGACAGAACGAGCATGTACGCGAGATCCCACAGGAGCAGCAGCGAGGCGTCGCCGCGGAACGCGGCGCGGGCCAGGCGCACCGGATGTAACAACGGGAGGACCTCCGCTACCCACAGCCACCCGCCGCTCAGACGCTCGTTCAAGGGAAAGAAGATGTCGGAGAAGAGGAAGAGGGGGGTCAGAAACAGGGTGAAGTAGAAGCTGAACATGTCGATGTTCGGAATGTGCAGGGTGAAGGCGATGCCCAACGTGGCGAAGAGCACGCCGGTGAGCGGAATGATCGGTATCGCCAGCAGTGCCGCCGCCGGCGTAGCCAGACCAACCAGGGCGATGACGATGAGAAAGCAGCCGCCGTAGATGCACGACCGCGTCATCGCCCACAAGATCTCGCCCGCCAGCACATCCTCCGGCTCCACCGGTGTGGTTAGCATGGCATCGTATGCTTTCTCGAAGTTGAGGCGCACGTAAATGTTGTAGGTCACCTCGAAGCTGGCGCCGTTCATGGCGGCGACACAGAGCAGCCCCGGTGCGAGGAAATGCAGATACGACGTACCGCCAATCTGATTGATGTAGCCGCCGACACCGATGCCGATGGATGCCAGGTACAGCACGGGTTCAAAGAAGTTCGGCAGGATATTCCACATCCACGTGCGCCGGTACATCGCCAGATTGCGCTGCCAGACCGACAGGGCATGGGGCAACGAGCAACTCATGCCTGCCCTTCCAGGTTGGTTCCCGTGAGACTCAGGAACACGTCCTCGAGGTTCGTCGGTCGGACGACGAGCGCGCGGCGGTCCTGCGGATCCGCGTGGCGGACTCTGGCGGCGAGCGCCGTCACATTGGGGAGATAGAGCATGAGCCGGCGTCCCACACGCACCCGTGGTGCGGCGGCGGCGCCGGCGTCGAGCAGGGCGTGCTCTTCCTCCGCGGCGCAATCGAACTCGACCGCTTCCCGCGCCAGGCGGCTGGCAATCAGCTCGTCCGGGGCGTCCTCCGCGATCATCTTGCCCGCGGCCATGATCGCCACGCGGTCACACAGCCGCTGTGCCTCGTCCATGTAGTGCGTGGTGACGAGGACGGTGGTGCCTTGGGCGCGTAACTCGCGGACGCGGGACCACAACGCCAGGCGAACGGCCGGGTCGAGGCCTGTAGTGGGCTCGTCGAGAATCAGCAGCTCCGGCCGGTTCATCAGGGACAGGGCGATGGCCAGCCGCCGTTGGAAGCCTCCGGACAAGTGCACCACCGGCACGGTCGCGTGCGAGCGCAGCTCGAGGAAATCGATCAACTCGTCGGCACGACGCGAGAGTTCCGGTTCGCGCAGCAGATGATAGCGGCCGAAAACGCGCAGATTATCCTTCGGCGACAGCGATTCGATGAGCACGTTCTGCTGCAGGGTGACCCCGAGGCGGGCGCGGACGCGGCGCGGCTCGCACCCGATGTCGATCCCGAATACCCGGACGCTGCCACGGGTCGGGCGTGTGACGCCGTATAACATCCGCAGCGTTGTAGTCTTGCCCGCCCCGTTCGGACCCAACAAGCCGAAACACAGCCCGCTGGAGACCCGTAGGGTGATATCGTCGACGGCGACTCGATCGCCGAACTGCTTGGACACGGATAGTGCTTCGATGAGGGCCATACGGACATCCGCCTGCGGCGCAGCGCATATCGACGTCACCCCGCCCCCACGCGTTGCCGGAGGCGGCAGCACGCTTCGAAACAGACGCCGAGAAGCTGCGACTCCCTCAGAGCGAGCGGTCGTGGTTGAGCACCAACCGCGCTCCGCTCATTCTGAGGTGGCGGGATGAGTGTCGGCGCCGTCTCGACGGATGCGAGCGTAGCACCTGGACGTGCCAGCGACCGATCTGCGGTTAGAACCGGGCCGGGATCTTGCCTGCCGTGGCGTCCGCGAAACGTTTCTCCACCACGGGCCAATTGACGTTGCCGAAAAAGGCCTTGATGTATTGTCCGCGGCCGCCGGCGCCGTAGTCGACCATGTAGGCATGTTCCCACACATCCATCACCAGGACGGGTACGAAACTGGCAACGTTCCCGTCCTCGTGCAGTTGCACGAAATGATTGTTCAGGGCTCCGGTCGCCGGATCGAGGTACAGGATCGCCCAGCCGATGGAGCGGCTCGCTCCGGTGTTGACGAAATCCTCTTTGAACGCGTCCAACGTGCCGAATTGGCTGGCAATGGCTTTCTTCAGCGTGCTCGCCTCTCCCGGCTCCGCGACGTTCCCCTTCAGGTTGCCGAAGTAGTATTCGTGTAGCACCATGCCGTTGTACTCGAAACCGAGGCGTCGCCGGCGGTCGGCGTACACCGGCGTGGCTCCTTTGCCTTCCTTGGCGAGGGTCTCGAGTTCCTTCCGCAGGTTGTTGACCTGAGTGACGTAGCCCTCATAGAGCTTCCAATGCTGTGCGATCTGATCCTCGGAAATGCCGGAAAGGCCGGCCGGCTTCAACGCCGTCTTCGCTTCGTAGACCATACTGTTCTCCTCCCCAAGATGTTGGTGTTCGGTTACCCAAAGTGACATGGTTTCAAGGCAAGCGAAAGCCCCCTTTGGCGGGAAGCGGCGGCTGCGATTCGCATCGTCGGTCTCGATTGCCGTCGGCAAGAAGGGATGCGGTCGGCCACACGGTATCTTCCGCGGTCCTCTTGCGCGTGATAAAAGGGGAACGACTGGGCAACCTGCTGTTCGCTATCGCCTGCCGCAAACCACGATCCTCGTAAGGCACGCCCCAGCCCAATACGACCAGAGCAAGGGGGTGGTTGCAAGTCATGGTGCCAACCGCGAGTTCGTTACGCACGGGCGGCGACGGAACTGCAGCTTCGCAGTTCCACGTGCTCGCCTTTGAAGGGCCCGACGGGTACGCGCAGGCGGGTGGCATTGCGAGCCGTGTCACCGGGCTGACGCAAGCGCTGGCCGATGCCGGCTTCGATACCCATCTGTGGTTCATTGGCGATCCGCAGCTCCCCGGCCATGAAGTGCGTCGAGGTCTGAGCCTGCACCGCTGGTGTCAATGGATCAGCGCTTACCATCCCGGGGGGGTCTACGATGGGGAAGAGGGGAAGCGTCTCGACTATGCGCGGTCGCTTCCGCCCGCGCTCGCCCAAGACATGTTACTGCCCTATCTTGCCGACCCGGACCACCACGCGGTTGTCTTGGCTGAGGAGTGGCAGACGGTGGATGCCGTCCTCCATCTCGATTGGCTGCTTCGACAGGCAGGGCTCCGGCATCGGGTGACCATCTTGTGGAACGCCAACAACACGTTCTCCTTTGACCGTATCGGTTGGGAGCGTTTGGCGCGTGCCGCCGTAATCACCACGGTGAGCCGCTACATGCGGCAACTGATGCGGCCGCTCGGAGTGGACGCCCTGGTGATTCCCAACGGTCTGTCCGCGGATGCGCTGCGGCCGCCCGATCGCGCCGCTGTCGCGGAGTTCCGCCGTCGGTTGCGCGGGCGCGTCGTGCTGGCCAAGGTGGCGCGATGGGATCCGGACAAGCGCTGGATGCTGGCGGTCCAGATTGTCGCCGAGTTGAAGCGCCAAGGCTGGTGTCCGCTCCTCGTGGCGCGTGGTGGCTGCGAAGCGCACGGCGCCGAAGTCCTGGCGACCGCCGCGGCCGCCGGCCTCAAGGTGGTGGAGCGCAACGGGTCCGGTGGCGCGGTGGAGGGATTGCTGCACAATGTCGAGAAGGTCGACGGCGCGGACATCGTCAGCCTGCGGGTCCCGCTCGCACCGGCGACGCGAGGCGTCCTTTTTCGTGGCGCGGCCGCCGTGCTTGCCAATAGCAAACACGAACCGTTCGGACTGGTGGGGTTGGAAACGATGGCCGCCGGTGGCGTCGCGTGCACCGGGTGCTCGGGTGAGGATTATGTCATTCCCGGGCAGAACGCGCTGGTGTTAGGGACCGCCGACCCGCGCGAGTTCGTCAGCCTCTTCAGAGACCTGCGGAAGAATCCCGCTCGCGCCGGCGCGCTTCGACAAGCGGGGAAGATCACCGCACGCCGGTACGCATGGCCTGCCATCGTAGAGAACAGCCTTCTGCCGCGGTTCCGCCTGCTGGCTGGTACCCGGGATGGCGTGGCCGGCCGCACCGCGGTGCACTGACCGCCGCTCGTTTCAATCAGCCAACCGCGCCTGCCCGTGCGGCGGAGCGTTGCCCGGGAGGTTGCATGCGACGCGGTGCCGCGCCAGTATCCGCGGATGCGTAGTTTTCGAAAAGTGTTGCCGTTGCGCGTCAAGGCCCGCATGGCCTTCGTCAACATCACGCCGCAGGTGCACGAGGCCTTGCGGGAGAGCGGCATTCGGGAGGGCCTCTGCCTCGTCAACTCCATGCACATTACCTCCAGCGTCTTCATCAACGATGACGAACCAGGACTGCACGAGGACTTTGCCCGCTGGCTCGAATGCTTGGCACCATACGATGCCAGTCCGCAGCGCTACCACCACAACCGCACGGGCGAGGACAATGGCGACGCGCACCACAAACGTCAGGTGATGGGTCGCGAAGTGGTGGTGGCGGTGACCGCGGGTGCGCTCGACTTCGGACCGTGGGAACAGATCTTCTACGGGGAATTCGACGGTAATCGCACCAAGCGCATCCTCATCAAGATCATCGGGGAGTAACGGGCCCGTGCGCCACCGAGCGGGCGGTGCTGGGCAACCTGCTTGCGGCGGAGGGGTCGTTCGCGGTCGTGAGAAGCCGTGCATCCGTCATCGGCGGTGCCGTACTACGGAGGCGCGACACCATACCGTGATCATCCGCGATATCGCGAATTGAAATCCGCTCGAGGTACTCCGCCAGTACGTGTTGGGCGCCGCGCCAGATGGCGATCTGGGTGCACACCGGTGCGAAGCAGCAGAAGGCTTCGCGGCTGTCCACACAGTCGACCAGCGAGAGCTGCCCTTCAATGCTTTCGTAGACGGCGCGAACCGTGATGTGGTGCGCTTGCCGTCCGAGACGAAATCCACCGCGCGCGCCCGGCACCGACGAGAGCAAGCCGGCACCGACCAGACTGCGCAGGATCTTCGAGAGAAAGTGCGGGGGAATGTCTTGCCGCGCCTGGATCTCGGTCCTCGGCACGATCCGCTCCCGCGGCTGCGCCGCGAGATAACACAATGCGCGGATGGCGTAATCGACGCGCCGTCCGACGTTCATGATGGAACTACGTTGCACGCTTCGCCGCTCCCGGCTGCGTTGCCTGGATCGCTCCTGCATGCGGCTTGAATATAGAGTTCTAGACTCCACGATGTCAACGCAGGGCAGCGACGGCGGGTCTACCGCGCGCGGCGGACCGGCGGCGGCCATGGATCGGCCTGCTTGCGGTCCGTGGGGGTCATCGTACCCATCTCGTTGCGAATGGCCTCAGCGACACGGATAGCGTCGCGGGTGGGTGCGACGTCATGTGTGCGCACCAAGGCAGTGCCGTTGAGGACGGCCAGGGCCGTTGCGGCGAGAGAACCGAACAATCGCTCCTCCGCGCGCTCATGGCCCGTGAACTTCGCGAGGAACGACTTGCGCGAGACTCCGACGAGTATCGGGTGCCCCAAGCGCCGCAGCCGTGACAACCGGGCGAGAACAATGCAGTCGAACGCGTACCAAGGCATGGCAGTCTGGCGGAAAAAGCCGATGCCGGGATCCACGACGATGCGCTCGGGCGCGATGCGAGCTATCCGTGCCCGCCGCAATCCTTGCCGCAGCAGCGTAAGGATCAGCGTGATCGGGTGTGCCGTGCTGGGCGCGTGTTCGGTCGCCATCAGGATCACTCCACCTGCTTCGCGGGCCACTGCCGCCATGGCCGGATCCGCGGCGAAGCCGCTGACGTCGTTAATAATCGATGCGCCCGCATCCAGAGCCGCAGCCGCGACTCGGCTGCGCTGCGTGTCGGCTGAGATGGGGACGGCCGACACCCGCCGGACGGCGCGGATGGCTGCCGCCATGCGCCGGATCTCGTCGCGTTCGCTGATCGCTGTCTTGAGGTAGGGGGCCGTGGACATGGCCCCGATATCCAGTATATCCGCCCCCTCGCTCACCAAGCGCTCGGCCCGCTGCTGCAAATCCCGTCGCCCGCGTGCGACCGAGCCGCGATAGAAGGACTCCGGACTGACGTTCAGCACGCCAACGACGCGTACGGGGAACCCATCGCCGGCTGCGATGCCGGCGAGATCGGCATAGAGGGGCTGCCGCGCTGGCGTCGAGGGCGTGGACGGATGATTCGGTGGCATCGGCCGGGGCGAACAGGCGGGCCCTTCAGCGTGCGAAACACGTGTCGGCGGAGCCGGTCCGTGCCGCTCCCATCAGCTCAATGGACCCCGCTGCCCATTTGCAGCGAGTACGGATCGATTCCGAGGCTGCGGATCGCCGCCTGCCACATGTCGTCCGCGGGCGTTTCGAAGATGAGCGATTTCGAGACGTCCGCCGTCAACCAGGCAGATGCCGCCAGTTCGGACTCGAGCTGGCCGCCGCCCCAGCCTGCGTAGCCCAGTAAGAACCGCTGGGTGGGGTTCTCGCCGGCTTCGGTCTCAATCACCTGTCGGAGCGTGTCCGCCGATGCGGACAGGTACAGCCCGTGGCCGACCTCGAAGGAGCCCCGCGTCTCCGGGTCGTATCCCAGCAACAGCCAAGCGCGTTGGGGGTCGACCGGCCCACCGATCCACACCTCTAGCCCGTTATCCCGTACAGGCGGCGGTTCGAGAACCGTGATCGACGTCACGCGTGTGCCCGTCCTGCGGTTGACGATCAGACCCATCGCCCCATCGTTTTCGTGCCGGCACAGCAGGACAACGGAGCGGGAAAAATTGGGGTCCTGCATTTGCGGCATGGCCAACAGTAACGTTGGAGCCAACGAATCCTCAGCAATCATCCATGTTCCTCCGCCGTGGCCACACTGTCGGCCAGCGCCGGCACCCGCCGCTAGGGCGGCCAGCCGACTCGTTCGGCACTCTGCTCCTGCTTTTTACGCCGGCAAACATCACGACGCAACATCGCCGGCGATCATGGCGACGTGCGGCACCGCGCTCATCCTTGTGGGGGGCCGATCCAAACGGTCTGGGTGTTGGTGAATTCACGGATGCCGTACGCCGACAGCTCACGCCCATAGCCGGAGAGCTTGATTCCACCGAAGGGGAGGCGCGGGTCGGACGTGACCATGCCATTAATGAACACCTGTCCCGCCTCGATCTCGCGCGCCAGCCGCCGCGCACGGGCCACATCGCCTGTCCAAAGGTTTGCGCCCAAGCCGAATGACGACGCGTTGGCGACGCGGATGGCTTCCGCGGTGTCGTGTACCCGCATGAGCGCCGCCACCGGACCGAACACCTCCTCACATGCCGCTGGCATGTCGGCCGCGACGTTTGACAGCACTGTGGGCTCGAAATAGTACCCGCGTCCGGGAAGGCGCGCTCCACCGGTCACGAGCGTGGCGCCGCCAGCGACGGACTGGCGTACCTGCCGCTCCAGATCGTCCCGCAAGTCATCACGCGCCAGCGGTCCGATCTGAGTGGCGCGGTCCGCGGGATTGCCGACACGAAGCGCCAGGACGGCGTCAACGAAGCGCTGTTGAAACTCGTCGAACACGGCGTCCACGATGATGAACCGTTTGGCCGCGATACAGCTCTGGCCGGTATTCTGGTAGCGCGAGCGCACGCCGACCGTGGCCGCGGCGGCCAGATCGGCGTCGGCCAAGACGATGAACGGGTCCGAGCCCCCGAGCTCGAGCACGGTTTTCTTGATGTGTCGCCCCCCAGCCTCGGCTACCGCACGGCCGGCGGCGTCACTTCCGGTGAGGGTGATCGCGACGACGCGGGGATCGGCGATGAGTTTGCCGACGACGGATACTGGAATCAGTACCGTCTGAAACACGCCCGGCGGGAAGCCCGCGGACCGGAATACCTCCTCGGTTGCCAGCGCGCACTGCGGCACGTTCGATGCGTGTTTGAGGATGGCCGTGTTGCCGGCCATCAGCGCCGGTGCGGCAAAGCGGAACAGTTGCCAAAAGGGGAAGTTCCACGGCATGACCGCGAGGATCGTACCCAGCGGGACGAACTCGACGTAGCTATCGGTGGCACTGGACGGGTGCGCCTCGTCGGCGAGAAAGTCGGCGGCGTGTTCCGCATAGAAATCGCAATTCCAGGCGCACTTGTCGATCTCCGCTTCAGCTTCGACGATCGGCTTTCCCATCTCGGTCGTGATCAGGCGCGCCAGGCGCGATCGTTGCTCACGCATGTAGACGGCTGCTTGGTGCATGAGCGGGGTGCGGTCGGCGAAGGACGTCGTCTTCCAGGCCTGGTAGGCGGTCTCGGCGCGATCGAGCGTCTGCGCGAGCGCCTCGGGCGTCGTCGTCTCGAAGGTTGCAACCACCTCTTCGGTTGCCGGGTTTACGGCGTCGATCGATGTCCGCGGTACCATGTGTCGTGCCCTCCAATGATGCCATCATACCCGGCACCGGTGCACCGGTCATCTGGCACGGAGGATCGCCACGCCCGGCGGCGCACGTGTGCGACGCTCAGCGTTGCCTGGCCGCGGGCGGAACGGTCAACACGGGGCAGCCGGCGAGGCGCAGGACACGTTCCGCCACGCTGCCGATGAGCATGTGCGATAGCCCGGTGCGACCATGCGTGCCGATGACGATGAGGTCCGCGGCAGTGCGCCGGGCGACTTCCACGATGACTTGCGCGGGCACACCGCAGTGGACCAGAACCTGCGCGTGTCGCCCTTGCGGCCCCAGGGAGGTGCGGAGGCGCTCCAGTTGCTCGACCGCGTTCCGCTCCTGAACGTCGAGGAAGGTCGTCAGGTCCGCGCTCGCCACGTTGGGCTCGGCGATGTATACAGGCTCCACGACATGTAGCAACAGGATCTCCGCAGCGAACCGTTGGCTCAACACAAGGGCGGCGGTCAGCGCGTCTGTGGAGGTGGCCGAGAAGTCGATGGCTACGAGGATCCGCTTGATGCGCATCGGGGGCATGCCTCTCATCGCTCGGAGACAGTTACGCGACTGAGCCGAGTTCTACAACCCCGCACGCGGGCCCGCGCCGATAGCGCACCGCGCACCCCGACGAACGCGGCGACGGTCGTTAGCAGCGCCCGAATTCCCGGTCGCGCAGCGTTCGCCGGCGGATCTTCCCGGTCGCGGTTTTCGGCAGGTCGCTAACAAACTCCAACCTGCGGGGATACTTGTAGGGAGCGGTGGCGCGCTTGACGAAGTCCTGCAGGTCCCGCTGCAGTACAGCGTCGCCGACAATCCCCGGTCGCAGGACGATGAACGCCTTGGCGACTTCGCCCCGGTCCGGATCCGGGCTGGCCACCACGGCACACTCTTGCACGGCGGGATGTTCGAGCAGCACGTGTTCCACTTCGAGGGGGCCGATACGGTAGCCGGCCGAGTTGATGACGTCGTCGGCGCGGCCTCCATAGGACAGATAGCCGTCGGCGTCGACGATGACGCTGTCGCCGGTGAGAAACCACTCGCTCCCATCGACGGTCACCGTGGTGCTGGCGGTCAACTGCGGGTCGTGCCAGTACCCCAGCATCAGTTGCGGATTTGGTTTCCGGATCGCCAGCGTCCCGGCCTCACCCGGGCCGAGGATACGGTTGTCATCTCCGAGTACAGCCACCTCCGTGCCGGGGAGAGGACGTCCCATCGAGCCGGGGCGTCGCGGCAATGCGGGGTAGTTGAGAACCGTCATGAGCGTTTCGGTCTGCCCATACCCCTCCAGCAGCGGTTTGCCGGTCAGGAGTTGCCATTGTTTGATGACCTCGGGGTTCACGCTCTCACCCGCGGAGGTGGTGAGGCGCAGCGCCGACCAGTCGCGCTTTCCCGTGGCTTCGTGAAGCAAACGTCGCAGTTCCGTCGCGGCAGCGCAGAAAACCGTCACCCGATGCCGTTCCAGCAGATCCAGGCGTCGGGCAGGATCGAACGGACCGTCATAGAAGAGTACCGCGGAGCCGCAGCTCCAAGGGCCGAACAGGATGCTCGTACCGGCCTTGCTCCAACCGGTGTCGGCCGTGCACCAGATGAGATCGTGCTCCGTCAGCGTGAGCCAATGCCACGCGGATACGCGCCAGGCGAACAAGGCGCGTGCGGCGTGAGTGACGCCCTTCGGATGCCCCGTCGAACCGGACGTGTAATAGAGGATGGCAGGGTCGTTGCTCAGGACCGTCACCGGTGCGAAGCGATCGGAGCACGCCGCGATCCCCTCGTCGAAATCGTCCCAGCCTGCACCGCCGCCGACGCTGATGCGGGCCCGAAAAGGATGGCTCGCGGGGAACTTGCCGACGTGGTCCCGAGTGGTGACCGCGGCTGCCGCGTCCGAATGCTGCGTGCGAAACTCGATGTCGCGCGCGGTCTGCATGGTAATGCACGGCACCGGCACCGCGCCCAGCTTGAGGCAACCGACCATGGCTACCTGCCACGCGGGAATACGTGGCAGCATGACCAACACACGATCCCCTTTCCCCACCCCGCGTCGCTGCAACAGGTTGGCGAACTGGTTGGAGGCGCGCCGGATGTCGGCGAACGTCAATCGACGCTCTTCGTCCCGATCGTTGCACCAGATGAGGGCGAGGCGGGTCGCATCTTCGGCCCAGCGATCGACGACGTCGGCGCCGAAGTTGAACGTCGGAGGAATCTCCCAGTGGAAGTCCCGGCACGCCTGGTCGTAATCGACCATTTCGATGCGGTTCACGCTCGGCCACCTCGTATCGCTGATAATCCGTCGTTACGCGCTGCGTGGACAGGCAAGAGACCGGGGTCGCCCGCCCACGGCCCGGCTGAGTTAGCGACGCCAGAGGGAGGTCCGTCTGGGCGCTGCGGACGATGGTGCCGTCCTCGGATGCTTTTCGTTTCCTGTCAGGTGACGATCTCGCATTCCAAGCCCATCGAACGGATACGGTCGGCCACGCTCTGTACACGCTCGGGCGACGGCGGCTTCGCATCGCCGGGCAAGTACTGCCGGTCCAACATCTGATACTTATTCATGCCGAAGCGGTGGTACGGCAGCACGTTTACCGGGATGAACGCTCCCAGCGATTTAATGAAGCTCGCCAACCCGTCAACATTGTCGTCGGAGTCCGTATAGCCGGGGATCAACGGCATTCGTGCGATCAGGCGTACGCCCTTGCTGACGATGTACTTGGCGTTATCGAGGACTTGTTGCAGGGGCGCCCCGACGATGGCGTCGTGCGCGGTCGGGTCGAAGACCTTGAAGTCGAAGAGGAAGAGGTCGGTGTGTTCGATTACCCGTTCGACCGCCCGTCGTGGCGCCGCCCCGCAGGTGTCGATTGTCGTATGGATCCCTGCATCGTGGCAACGCTTGAACAGCGCCGCGACGAAACGGGCATGCGTCAGCGGCTCGCCGCCCGAGCACGTAACCCCGCCATTCGAGTTGCGGTAGTACGCGGCGTCCCTCCTGATCTCCTCGAACACCTGGTCGACCGTGTACTCATCGCCGATCATCCGCAGCGCCCCCGTGCCGCAGACCGGAATGCACTTGGCGCAGTTGTCGCAGGCCTCTCTGTCGATGATGACGCCACCCGCGGGGTTGAGTACGATCGCTTGCTTGTCGCACACCTCCACGCAGCGGTTGCAGTGATCGCACAGCGGATCGCTGTGTGCGACTTCCGCCCCGCCCGCCTGCGATTCGGGATTGGAGCACCACGGGCAGGACAGTGGACAGCCCTTCAGGAATACGGTGGTGCGGATCCCCGGGCCGTCCTCGGTGCTGAAGCGCTGGATGTTGAAGATGCGGGCGGTCTGTGCGCCGTCATCGATTTCCCTGCGGACCGGCATTTCGACGATGTGGGGGGACGGAGCGCGCGTACCGATCGCCCCTGTTTCAACGCCGCCGTTCCCCTCGCAGCGGATGATTCCCGTGGTCATTGTGGTATCCTCAATCCCGGGCGTGTCCAAGAAATCGAAGGGGCGACCATGTGTCGCCCCTTCGCTCACGGTCACAGCGTTTGTTCGGTACGACTGATGATTTCGTCCTGCACGGCCGGCGTCAGCTCGACCCAGAAAGCGCTGTAGCCGGCGACGCGAACGACCAGGTTGCGATAGTTTTCGGGATGTTCCTTCGCATCCAGTAGCGTCGCCCGGTCCAGGATGTTGAATTGGACATGGAAGCCGCCTTTATCGAAGTAGGTCCCCAGCAACTCCGCAAATTTGGCCATCCCTTCTCGTTTCTTCAACATGCCGGGCGCGAACTTCAGATTCAGCAGCGGACCCTCGATGAACATGTTGTCCAGCTTGGCCACCGAGTTCATGGTCGCCGTCGGTCCTTTGACGTCGCAGCCCTGTTGTGGCGACGCGGACGCGTCCGCCAGCGAGGTGCCGGCTTTGCGGCCGTTGGGTAGCGCACCGGTGTTCTTGCCAGCCCAGGTTGACCAGGCGGCGCCCTGCCGGAACATCGTGAAGCGCCGGCCCCAGCCGTCGCGATACGACTGACATTTGTCGATGCTGTACCGCCACAGCTCCGAGTTCAGACCATCGGCCTCGTCGTCGTCGTTGCCGTACTTGGGTGCCGCCAGGCAGGCCCGCCGGAGCTCTTCGTGGCCTTCGAAGTCGTCTTTCATCGCCTGGAGCAGTTGATCCATGGTGGCCTTCTTGTCCTCGAACACCACCTGCTTGATGGCCATCAAGGAGTCGCTCGCGTCTTGGATGCCCCGGTCGACAAAACACCAGGCTTCCAACTGCTGGTAGCGGCCGCCGCCGCGGATGACATCCTTGCCCTTGGCGATGCAGTCCTGCAAGAAGGCGGAGATGAACGGGAAGTACAGTGCGTCCTCGTAGTACGCCTTTTCCATCGCCCGGAAGTTCTTCACCGAGTAGTCATAGAAGTGGTCCACTTGCTTCTTATACGCGTCGACCAGTTCGTCCCACGTCTTGAAATCGTTCGGGTCGCCGGTTTGGAGGCCCATCTTGAGACCGGTGGAGGGCTCCACGCCGTTATTCAGGGTGATTTCGACGAGCTTGGCATGGTTGACGAACGACACCACCGCGTTGCGCGTCCATGCGAAGCTCTTCGGGTAGGAGGTGTTAATGCACCCCGCCATGGCCCAGTCGCGCGCGTCGTCCCACTGGACGCCGCGGTCGAGGAGATATTCGGTACCGAGGCGGTCGTTGAACCAAGCCGGGATACCGGCGCCGTGATCCCGATTGCACTCGATGCCCTTCTGCAGGAACTCGGGAGCCATCGCACGGTGGTAGCGGATGGAGATGTGGGGCTGATGTGTCTTGACTTGCTTGGCGACCTGCAAGACGAGACAGGAGAGCTCGTTGGCGGCATCGCGACCGTCCCGGCCCTGGCCACCGAGGGTGACGTTGGCAAAATAATTCGACTGCGCGATTTCCTGATGGATGCGCTTGCCGAGCAAGCCCATGAACATGAATGGCTCCATGGCCGTCCATTTCATGAACAGGCACCCCATCAGCTCGGCCGCTTCCTGACGGGTGATCCGGCCGTCGTTGATGTCCTTGGCATAATAGGGCCACATGTACTGGTCGAAGCGGCCCACGTACGCGTTGGTGGTGGCTTTCTCGATGTCGTGACCGATGGCGATGAACCAGTAGCACTGGAGCGCTTCGTGGAAGCTCCTGGGGCTATTGGCCGGCACCCACTCGCACACCTCCGCGATCCTCTCCAAGTCCCGCTGCCGATCCGGGTTTTGTTCGTGGGCCGCCATGTCTCGCGCAAGAGCCGCGTAGCGGTGTGCGTGTGCGATCATTGCGTCGACCACGATGATCACGGATTCGAGCCACTCGACCTTGTCTTTATCCTTGTCGCTGAGGCCGTGTCCGTTCACCTGTGCGTTGATGCGGTCGATGTGGTCGCGCGCCTGCTGGATGACCCCATTGAATCCGATCGCCATCACCGTGTCGTAGTCGGCCCCCGGGGTAAAGCACATGGGCGTGTACTGCTGGCACAGTCCCATGCGGGCCTCGCCGAGCTTCCTCCACAGGCCCCCGTCCAATGCTGTGATGATCTCCTCGGGGCGCTTGGCGGCGTACTTATCCCGCCAGTAGTCGCACGCCGCGAAGAGCCGCTCCTTGTCGAGCGGGTCCAAGTCGGCCTCGGTCGTCGGGGACGCCGTTGTCGGTGGTTCGTGCTGATTGAGGAGCCACTCGAGATGCAGGGGCGCCAACTCGACATTGGGGAGGGCGCCGCGCAGGAAACGCGTTGACCCGCCGACCAACAACTCGTCGTCGCGAATCGCTATGGTCATCTTGTGGAGGACGTTGGCAAACGCTTTCGCCCGCCGCTTGGCCGGATGTTCGCCGTCGGTCTGCTTGTACGATTCCAGCATGAACCATGCGCGCTCCCCATCAACGGCCGGGCGCGTGTTGAAATAGGCTTGCTTGAGGCGTTCGACCCTGGGGGTCAAGCCGTTCAACTTGTCGATTTCCTCCAAGGGAATCCGCCCGCGGATTGCCCGGTCATTGGCCCTGCGAACCGACATTCCTTTCGGAACCGTCCGTGATTCCCCCAAGTGCGCGACAGAGGCTTCCATTGTCCGACTCCTTTCTCGACGTCTCGGCGACTGAACGCCACCCTGTGTCTCTAGTAGATTCCGATACGGGCGGGATTAGAGCAGCTGACCCCATTGAAGTCCAAGACTTTGTTTTGATGGAATCCATACAATTCGCATATGGGTTGCGGTGGCGCGTTCGGGAAGGGTGGCGGCGCGCGGCCCAGCCCTGCGCCCGCGGGGCGGGCACCGGTCGTGTCGGCCGCTTGACGCCGCGCACCGCTTTGATCGATAGCATGCGGGTATGAACCCGCGGCACATCGAGTTCGTGGTGGCGGTCGCCGAGCATCGCAGTTTCACGCGGGCGGCCGAGGCCGTGCACATCTCGCAGCCGTCGCTGTCGCATGCCATCGCCGAAATCGAGGGGTTGCTGGGCACGCCGCTGTTCCACCGATTGGGGCGTTCGGTGTCGTTGACCTCGGCGGGCGAGGCCTTCGTCGAATCGGCGCGCCTGGTGCTGCGCGATCTCGCCGTCCTGTACGAGTCCGTCAAGGCGGTGGAGGAGTTGCGGTCGGGGACTCTGGACGTGGCGGCCCCGCAGGCATCGGCGGCAGGCCTGTTGGCGTCCCTGGTCGGCGAGTTCCGCTCGCACCACCCTGGGGTGAAAGTGCGGATCCAGACGTCCGAGAACCTACACGACATCGAACGCTACGTACGCACCGGTCGTTGCGAGGTGGCACTGACCGTGGAGAACGTCGAGCTCCCACTGGCGGCTGAAATCATCGGCCGGGAGGAACACTTGTTGGTATTTCCTCCCGGCACGAAGCTGAAGCGACGGCCGGTGAAGCACGCCGATCTTGCCGGCCTGCCGATGATCGTGCCGACCGGCGTCTACGAGTATTACGGTGGACTGGCGCTGAAGATTTCGTCGCCGGAGCAAGCCCCGGTGATCGCCGTGGAAACGGAATCGCGCCAGGCGTTGCTGCCGCTGGTATTGGCGGGCGCGGGCTTCACCTTCCTCCCGCGCGTGCTCGCCGAGGGTGCGACCCGGGAGGGCGTCGTCATCGCCGAACTCGATCCGCCTCTGCGCCGCGAGATCCGCTTGGTCACGCGACCCGGTCCGCTGTCGCCCGCCGCCAAGGTGTTTGTCGCGCTGGCGCGTACGCGGCGATCCGGGCACGGGACCGGCGGGTGACGCGATCCGCACACGGCGGCGTTCCAGCGCCGATGCGCGACGGGACGCCACTGGCGTTCCAGCGATATCTTCCAAGTGATAGATTGCGTTCCCCACGCGGTCTGTGTATGCTCCCGCGCGCTTGCGCGCCGCTGTCAGGCGGTTCTCCAACGGACGATAGCGCCATATGGATGCGAGACTCAGCGACGACCAACACGCTCTGTGCGACACGATAGCCCGGCTGGCGGCGGATCTCGGTCCACGGTCACCCGCGGACCTTCCGGCAACGGATCCGGGAGCGGCCGCCTGGGCACAGCTCGCCGAGATGGGCCTGCTGGGGATGCGGCTTCCCGCATCGGCCGGCGGCATGTCCGTGTCCGGCGTTGAGGTCGTGCTCGCGGCGGAGGCGCTGGGGAAGCGTCTGGTCCCGTTGCCGTTCATCGGTTCCGCCGTCTGCGCGAGCAGTCTGGCGGCGGCGGCAGGCGCGGCACCGGACCTGCTCGCCTCGCTCGCCGACGGTTCGTGCAGGCTGGCACCGGCGCTCGATCCGACGCTCACGCGGCTGGCCTGCCGCGGCGAGGGTGGCGTGGTGTGGGAGGCGCGGGGCGCCGATGCGTGCGTGGTGATCGATCGTGCCACGACGCGGTTGGTGGCGCTGCGTCCGAGCGCCACACCGGCGCACGGCGTCGACCTGACGCGTGAACTACGCCCGCTGGCCGCGGACGCCGCCGTGATCGACATCGGACATCTGGGAGGGCCGCTGCCGCAGGCGGCTATTGACCGAACGTTGGCGCTCACCCTGGCCGCACTTTCCGCGGACCTCGTTGGGGTGATGCAAGCTGCGCTCGACGCCGCTGTGGCGCACGTGCGCGATCGCGTGCAGTTCGGCGTGCCGGTGGGGACGTTCCAAGCGGTGCAGCACATGGCGGCGGAAGCGCACGTGTCGGTCGAGGCCGCCCGCGGGTTGGCGTTGTACGCGGGCTGGGCAGTCGACGAGTTGGGGCCCGCCGCCGCGCTGCTGGCGGCGCGTACGGCCAAGGCGTACTGCTCCGAACACGGACGGGCCGTCGTCGAGACCGCAATGCAAATGCACGGTGGCGTCGCCTTTACCTGGGAGTACATGGTGCACATCATGGTGCGCCGCGCACTGCTCGATCGCCAAACACTGGGGGATGAGCACTGGCAGCTGGACGCCATCGCCGCGCAGCGCGCGCTGCCGCGGCCGTAACCTGAGGTAGACGGATGGATTTTCGAGACAGCCCGGAAGAACAGGAGTTTCGTGCGACCCTGCGCGCCTGGCTGGCGGCCAACGCGCCCGCCGAGCCCATCCCGGTCGAACCGGACGCGCGTGCCGAGTTCCTCACTGCCTGGCACCGAAAACTCTACGCGGCGGGCTACATCGGCCTCGCCTTTCCGACCGCCTACGGCGGGCGTGGGCTCCCGGTGACGTACGAGGCCATTTACAACGATGAACTGGGTACGGCCGGGGCGCCGCCGGGGCCGACCTTCGGTCATATCGCCAATGCGATTCGCTTGTACGGAAGCGATGCGCAAAAGCAGCGACATCTTCCCGGACTGCTCTCCAGCACGGTGCGCTGGTGTCAGGGATTCAGCGAGCCGGGAGCCGGGTCCGACTTGGCCAGCCTGTCAACGCGCGCCGCGCCGGTGGAGTCCGGCGGCGTCGTCACAAGCTACCGGTTGACTGGGCAAAAGATCTGGACGAGCGATGCCGTGTGGTCCGAGTGGTGCCTGCTGCTCGCACGTTCGGAGGCCGGTGCGCGCGGCCACCGCGGCATCTCCGCATTGCTGGTTCCGTTGAACACTCCGGGCGTCGACTGCCGCGTGATCGTCACCTCTAGCGGGTCCCGCGAGTTCGCCGAAGTGTTCTTCGATGGCGCCGAGGTGCCGGCCGATAGCGTGCTCGGGAAGCCCGGCCAGGGCTGGGGCATCGCCATGTCGCTGCTCGGCTACGAACGCGGGCCGGCGGACATCGGCTGGGTCTCCCGTTTTGCGCGCTCGCTCCGCATACTCGAGGACGAGGCGCGTCAGGGGGCCTTGCGCCAGGAATACGAACTCCGCACCGCTTTGGCGCGCGCCTACGTCGAATTGCGTGCGCTCCAAGTCCAGGTCCAGCGGACCCTCTCCAGCCGCCAGGACGGTTCCACCCCGGGTCCGGAGGGATCGGTTGACAAGTTGCTGATGACGCGGACCGATCAGACCCTGCACCACGCCATGATGGACTTGCGTGGGAGCGCACCGCTGCTCGAAGAAGGTCACGACCTCGACCTCTATTTCTGGTCGCGCGCCCAATCCATCTTCGGTGGGACCTCGCAGATCCAACGGGACATTGTCGCACAACGTGTTCTCGGTCTACCCCGCGGAGACAAGTAGGGTCGAATGTCATTGCAATGGATATGTGTATCCCTACGCGGCGCTCGGGCCGTGCGTGCGGCAAATTCGGCGCGCCGTCTGCCCGCGTACGGCTCGATCCGTAGCGCTTGCCGTGCCCCGCACCGGGTGGCTGACTACCAGGCGATGGTCCAAACGAAATGGTAGGCCGTAAGGCGGCGGGAGGCGCGTGGTGAGCGACGTCTTTTTCACCGAGGAACAGCAGGCGCTCAAGCGGAAGTATCGTGCGCTGGTTGCGGAACATGTTATTCCCAGAGCCAGGGAGATCGACGAAAAGGACCGGGTGCCGAAGGATCTTCTCCGTAAGCTGACCGTCGAGCCCTTTCATCTCTCGGCGTTATCGGTTCCCAAACGGCTCGGCGGACTCGGCTTGTCGCAGGTGGAGACGGGGATCGTCGCCGAGGAGGTCGGCTACGGGTCGCCGGCGCTGATCCCGCTCCTGGAAATCGCTCAACTGTACTCCCACGTCCTGCTGATCGGCGGTACGGAGGATCAGCAGAAACGCTTCCTGGGGCAACTCGTCGCGGGGACCATCGGCTGCTACGCGCTGACAGACGAGGGACCCGGATCCGATCCCGCCCACATGCGCAGTGTCGCGCGCGCCGAGGGCGACGGTTTCAGACTCGATGGGCGCAAGCGCCTGATCACTTTCGCGGACCTTGGCAATCTCTACGCGGTGTTCGCGAACGAGGCGCCGGAACAAGGGGCCAAAGGTGTGAGCGCTTTCATCGTGGAAAAGGGTGCGCCCGGCCTCACGCTCGAACGGCATGTGCCGTATCTGGGGCTCCTCGGGCATCGCGCGTACGATATCGCGCTGAACGGCGTCTACGTGCCGCGAAACAACCGGATTGGCGGGCAAGGCGAAGGCTTGAAGCTGGCACTTTCGGTGCTGAACCGCACTCGGATCAGCTTGGCGTGGGGCTACGTGGGGTTGGCCCGCGCGGCGCTCGAAGCCGCGGTGAAATTCGCGCAGGAGCGCGTTATCGACGGCCAACCGCTTGCCCAACAACAGGCCGTGCGCTTTGCCCTGGCGGAGATCGCGACGCAGATCGATGCGGCGCGGTTGCTCGCCTATCGCGCTGCCGTCATGGCGGACCAGAACCTTAGCCACCGCAAGGCCACTTCCATGGCCAAGTTGGCCGGTGGCGAGGCGTTGATCAAAGCGGTGGATCTGGCCTTCCGCATTCATGCCGGCTACGGGGGAGATAAGGCGTATCCCGTACCCGTGGAGCGCTATCTGCGCGACGCGTACAGTTGGATCTCGGCCCAGGGCACGCCGGAGGTGCAAAAACTCGTCATCGCACGGGAGATACTTCGATTACATCCCGGGTCTGGTGACACGCAGCCGGTTCTCAGTGCGTGCGGGGAAAGGACGCAGGACCCATGAGCTACGAAACCATCATTGTCGAGAAACGAAACCGGGTGGGCTGGTTGATCTTCAATCGTCCAGGCTCGCTCAACGCGATGAATGCCAGGCTGATGGACGAGACCGGCCAGGCGTGGGTCGAGCTCGACAACGATCCCGAGGTGCGGGTGATCGTCAACAGCGGTATGGGGCGCGCGTTCAACACCGGCGCGGATGTCAAGGAGATCGCCGGCGACCCGCTGGGGATGCGCCGCTACGAGGAGAAGCTGCGGAAATTCGATTTGCGGCTGACCGCGTGGCATTGCGGCGTGCAGAAGCCGGTTATCTGTGCCGTCAACGGCATCTGTGGCGGCGGCGGTCTGCACTACGTTGCGGATGCCGACATCGTCATCGCATCGAGCAACGCCGCCTTCATGGATCCGCACTCCTCGGTCGGACAGGTGGTGGCGTACGAGGCGATCGGCCTCGTCCGCCGGATGCCCTTCGAGGCGGTCATGCGCATGGCATTGACCGGCAAGTACGAACGCGTCAGTGCCCAACGCGCGTACGAGCTCGGCATGATCAGTCAGGTGGTCGACCCACCGGAAAGACTGTTCGCCGAGGCCCAAGCCCTCGCCGAGAAGATCGCCCAGAATTCGCCGACCGCGATCATCGCGTCGAAGAAGGCATTGTGGGGCGCGCTGGAAGCGGGGCTCACCGCGGCCATGAAGGCCGGCGGCAAGCATCTGATGGACATGTGGGGGCACCCCGACCAAACCGAGGGACCCAAAGCCTTTGCGGAGAAACGCGAAGCCAACTGGATGGAGCCGAAGATCGAGCGGTAGGCGCGGGCGGCATGGTTCCCGGGACGCAGCGGCGCGGCGGTACGTATGGCTGAGATAACGGACGAGGGTATCGCGAAGCTGCGGGCGCGCATCGCCGTGCCGGAGCCGCACCCGTGCCCGCCGCAGTACCGGTATCCCAACGAGGACGCCTTTCGGAACTACGCCCACGCCATCGGCGACGACAACCCGCTGTGGTGTGACCCGGAGTATGCGGCGCGGACGCGCTGGGGCGGCGTCATCGCCCCGCCGGGCCTGGTCGGCGGCGATACCTTGGTCGGCATCGACGAAGTGCCCGAGGTCGCGGCGGACAAGAAAGAGCTGATGCGCGGCGACCCGTTGCGGGGCGTGCATGCGTTCTATGGCGGCAGCTTCCGCGAGTGGTGGTATCCGCTGCGTCCGGGACGACGAGTGTACCGGCGCAATGCCCTGGTCGGCGTGCTCGACAAGCACAGCGAGTTCGCCAAGCGCGCCGTCCACGAATGGACGGCGCAGGTGTTCGGCGACGACCAGGGGCATCTGCTGTCGGGGCAATACCGGCTCATGATCCGGACCGTGCGCGAAAAAGCGCAGCAACGGGGTAAGTACGACGACGTGAAAATCGAGCCCTACACCGAGGAGCAACTCGCGGAGATCGATGCCCAGTACGCGCGCGAGCGGCCGCGCGGCGCCACGCCGCGGTACTGGGAGGAGGTGACGGAAGGCGAGGAGATCGGGCCGCTGGTGAAGGGGCCGCTGACGGTGACCGACATGGTGTGCTGGCATGCCGGCGTCGGCATGGGCCTGTACGGCATTGGCCCGCTGCGCCTCGCCTACAAGAGCCGGCAACGTATTCCGCGCTTCTACCACCGCGATGCACTCAACATTCCCGACGTGATGCAGCGCTGTCATTGGGATCCGGCGTACGCGCGCAAGGCGGGCAACCCGACGACCTACGACTACGGGCGGATGCGCGAGACGTGGCTCATTCACCTGTGCACCGACTGGATGGGGGACGACGCCTGGTTATGGAAGCTCGATTGCGAGTTCCGCCGCTTCAACTTCGTCGGCGACACGCACTGGATGCGCGGGCGCATCGCGCGGAAGTATCTGGCCGAGGGCGACCGCCCGGCGGTGGAGCTGGACATCTGGGGGCAGAACCAGCGGGGGGAGGTGACCACACCGGGGCACGCCACGATTTTGTTGCCTGGACGGGAGCGCGGCGAGGTACGCCTGCCCGATCCGCCGGGTGGCGCCACCACGGATCTGCAAGGTCTGCTCGATGCGCTGGCCAAGCGCTTCGGCGACGAGGCGCATTGATCGCAGGCGATCCCTGGAGCGACGAAACCGGGCGTATGGAAAGTATCCCCGACAGAATTCGCGAGGTGTTACGGCTCGATCCAGCTGCCGACGCCATCGACTTCGAGGGGCGGTGGCACCCGTGGAGCGAGTTGGCGGCCGTCGTCGAAGACGTCGATCGTTTGCTCACCGCGGCGGGGTTGGGAGCGGAGATTGCGGTCGGGGTGCTGTTGCGCAACCGGCCTTCCCTGGTGGGCGCTTTGCTCGCCGTGCTCGCCACACGGCGCTGCGTGGTGACCATCAATCCGCAGGTGGGAGATAGCAAGCTCGCCGCGGACGTTGCCGAGTTGCGTACGCCGGCAATCCTGGGGCACGATGACGATTGGGCGCGGCCGGCGCTGTGCGCGCCGCCCGGGCGGCGGGCAGTATGGGTGTGGCACTGACTGACGACCCAGGCCGTCCAGTCGCGCCGGTAGCGGGACTCGATCGGCCAGGGCGCGGTCCGCATCATGATCCCCTGCCCGGGATCGCGGTCGAGATGCTGACCAGCGGCACCACGGGCCCGCCGAAACGTGTTCGGCTCGGTTATGCGGCGCTGCGTCGCTCGCTTCTCGGTGCCGCGCATTACGAGCAGGGCAAGCAGCCCGTGGAGCAGCCGATGTTGCGGCAGGGCGTGGTCATCCTCAACGCGCCCTTGGTTCACGTCGGTGGCATGTGGCGTGCCGTGCAGTGTGTCGTCGACGGGCGTCGCCTGGCATTACTGGAACGTTTCGAGGTAGCGCCCTGGTTGGATCTCGTCAAACGGCACCGACCCAAGACCGCCAGCCTGGTTCCGGCCGCGCTGCGCATGGTGCTGGACGCCGACCTTCGGCGTGAAGATCTGTCGAGTCTGAAGGCCGTCGTCTCGGCGACCGCACCCCTGCCTCCCGAGATCGCGGTCGCATTCGAGGAGAAATACGGGGTGCCGGTCTTGGTGACCTATGGCGCCACCGAATTTGCCGGTGGTGTTGCCGGTTGGACCCTGGAGGATCATCGCAAGTGGGCGCAGACCAAGCGTGGCAGCGTCGGGCGGGCGCATCCGGGTTGCGAGCTGCGGGTCGTCGATCCGGCCGCTGGACACGTCCTCCCACCGGGGCAACAGGGCCTGCTGGAAGCGAAGTCCGCCCAACTGGGGAAGGGGTCCGGTTGGACACGCACAACCGACCTGGCCGTGATTGACGAGGACGGGTTCCTGTGGATCAAGGGACGGGCGGACAACGCGATCATTCGCGGCGGCTTCAAGATCATCCCCGGCGACGTGGTCGAGGTCTTGCGGCGACACCCGTCGGTGCGCGACGCCTCCGTCGTCGGTCTACCCGACGAACGACTCGGTCAGGTGCCGGTCGCCGCGGTCGAACTGGTGGACGGCGCTCCCGCCGTCGATGCGGCGGAGTTGCGCGCCTTCGCGCGCCAGCACCTCACCGGCTACCAGGTGCCCAAGGAGATCCGTGTGGTCGCGCGCTTGCCGCGAACGCCATCCCTGAAAGTCAGTGAGGCGGAGGTACGCGCGCTATTTGAGCGACGCGCAGCGGAAACGTACGACGAGCGCAGCGCCGGCGAGGGGGGCCAATGAGCCACGAGACGCGGGAACTCAAAGTGGAACAGGACGGGCCGGTCCTCCGGATTCGGTTGCAGCGACCGCAGCGCCGCAATGCGATGACCCGCGAGATGATGAGCGGGCTGATCGCGGCGATCGAGAACGCCCCGGACGACGACCGCATCCGTGTGATTTTCTTGAGCGGCGAGGGCGAGCATTTTTGCGGCGGGATGGATCTATCGGTGGTCAACGCCCCGAGCGAGAAAAAGCCGCGTGCGGGCGACATCCAGCGCCGCATGCCACGCGGCGCGAACCGCTTGCTCCCGGCCATGCTCGAAGTGCAGTTGCCGATCGTGTGCGCCGTGCGCGGCTGGGCCAGCGGTCTGGGGTGCCACCTGGCGCTCGCGTCGGACTTCGCCATTGCCGCGCGGAGCGCCCGCTTCGTGGAGCCGTTCGTCAAGCGCGGGTTCACACCCGATAGCGGCGCGACCTACCTGCTGCAGCGGTTGATAGGCGTGGCCCGCGCCAAGGAGATGCTGTTGCTGGGCCGCGAGGTCAGCGGCGAGGAAGCCGCCGCGTGGGGCATGATCCACGCCGCCGTCGACGACGAGCAGCTCGAATCCGCGGCCGAAGCGTTGGTGGCGCGGCTGGCCGACTCGGCGACGATTGCCGTCGGCCTCACCAAGTGGCTCGTTCACCGCGCGTTCGATGTCGATCTCGCCGACGCCCTGCAAAACGAGGCGTTTGCGCTGGAGCTGTCGTCGCGTAGCAAGGACTTCAAAGAGGGCATGGCCGCGTTCGCGGAAAAGCGTCGGCCGCGCTACGAGGGCCGCTGAGGAAACCGCATGCCTTCCTGGCGCGAGATCGTCGATCGGCGCATCGCCACCGTCCACGACAGCACGCGGGACAAGCGCATGGATCTTGCCGCTGCGGTGCGGCGGTTTGTGCGGCCTGGCATGAAACTCAATCCGTGCAGCCTGCAGTCGCGGCCGGTCGCGGCGCTGTACGAGATCTGCCGGCAGTTCGCGGGAACCGACCCCGGGTTCGAATTTATTTCCTCGTCGCTCAGCGGCAACTATCTGCAACTCGTCCATCTGCGGCTCCTCAAGCGCGCCATTGTGTCGTTTGCCGGCGAGGGATACCCGACCCCGGGTCCGAGCCCGGTCATGGCGCGGGCGTTGGCGCGCCGGGAACTGGAACTCGAGAACTGGACGATGCTGACCATCTCGCAGCGCCTGCTGGCCGGCGCCATGGGCGTACCGTTTCTACCCACCCGCTCGCTGGCGGGCAGTTCCATGGCCGAGGACCTGGAGCGGGTCGGGGCCTACGCGGAGGTCCGTAATCCATTTGAGCCTGCCCACGTGCAAGGGGTCATTCGCGCCTACGCCCCGGACATCAGCCTGGTCCACGCTTGGGCGGCGGACCGTGCCGGCAACGCCGTCTGTTTCCCGCCGTTCCAGGAGAACGTCTACGGTGCCCTGGCGGCACGCGAGGGCGTGATTGTCACCGCGCACAAGATCGTGCCTGCGGAGTTTGTCCGGCGCCACGCGCATCTGGTGCGCGTACCCGCGGAGCGTGTCCTGGCCGTCTGCGAGGTCCCCTTTGGATCCCACCCGTATGGGAACTACTCCGCGGGCATACCGGAATTCGTTCCCTACGCCAACGACTATGAGTTCATGCTGCCGCACCGCCAGGCTCAGGACGAGGAGGGCCGGTACGACGCGTGGATTCACGAGTGGATCCTCGATGTCGCGAACCAGGACGAATACCTGTCAAGACTCGGGCGCGCGCGGCTCGACCGACTCTACCTCCTGGGCCGACCGGACTCCTGGCGCGACGAATTGCACGGCTACGCGGCGGCGCTGGATGCCGCGCCGGCGGCCGGACCGATCGAAGAGATGGTCATCCAAGGGGCGCGCACGATCGGCGAGCGCATCAAGGCGCGTGGATACAAGACTGTGTTGTCCGGTGTCGGGCAGGCCGCTCTCATGGCATGGGTCGCCGCGCATCGTTTACGTCAAGAGGGCGTCGAGTTCGCCATGGTTGCGGAGACCGGAATGTATGGCCACGATCCACGCCCCGCGGACCCGTTCCTGCTCAACTACTGGAACCTGCCGACGACGACCATGTTGACCGATGTCATCGAGGCCCTGGGCCTGCACGGCGGCGGCGCCACCAACGCATGCTTGGCGACTCTGGGCGCCGGGCAGATCGATCAGTTCGGCAACATCAACACCACCATCGCGGATGACGGCACGTTCATCGTCGGTTCCGGCGGCGCCAATGACATCGTTAGCAGCGCCCAGGAAACGGTGGTAGTGACGGCGCAGCGCCGGCAGAGCTTTGTCGAACGCGTCCATTATGTCACCAGTCCCGGCGCACGCGTCACCTGCGTCTTGTCGACCATGGGCCGTTTCGAGAAGCGTGGCGGTGAGCGCCTCGTCTTGACCGGCTATTACCGCAACGCCGGCCGCACCCGCGATGAGATCGTCGACAAAATCAAGGACCGCTGCGGGTGGTCGCTGGCGGTGGCGGATGACCTCGAGGAGCTGTCGCCCGCCACGCCGGAAGAGCTGGCGTTGCTACGCGTGTTCGATCCCGAGCGCTTTTTTCTTGGCAAGCTCGGCGAGCGCTGATTGGGTTGCTGCGCTCCGACCACTGTCCGGCAAGCGAAAGGAAAGTACCGATGGCCGACAAACTCGTGCTTGTGGAGCGAACGGACCATGTCGCCCTGGTCACGCTCAACGACCCGGAGTCAATGAATGCGCTGAGCAGCGAGATGATGCGGGAACTCGGGCGCGTCTGGCCGGAACTCGACGCCGATCCGAAGATACGGGTGGCCATCGTCACCGGCGCGGGCGATCGCGGTTTCTGCTCGGGGCTGCGCGCCCAGAACATCGACGTCGACCCGAAGAGCCGCCCGTCCGTGTTCCCCCGCTTCACGCCGCGCCAGTGCGGTTTTTGGAAGCCGGTGATCGCGGCCGTCAACGGCATCTGCGCCTCGGGCGGCCTGCATTTTCTTTCCCACGCCGAGATCGTCATCGCCAGCGAGACGGCGCGTTTCCTCGACACGCACGTGACCGCCGGACAGGTGTCCGGGCTCGAAGCCACCTGCCTGGCGCGGCGGATCCCACTCGAGGCCGTGCTGCGCATGGTGGTGCTTGGCAAGTCGGAACGGCTCGATGCGCAGCAGGCGCTGCGCGTCGGTCTGGTCAGCGAGGTCCTGCCGCCGGACCGGCTCCTCGACCGCGCCAAGGAACTGGCGAGTCAGGTTGCGGCCAATTCTCCCGCGGCAATCCGGCACTCGCTCCAGGCGCTGTGGCAAGGCCTCGACATGGGGCTCGAGGATGCGCTCGCCAATGCGTGGAATCACATCGTTGCGCACCGCCCGCACCCGGACTCGCGCGAGGGCGGCAAGGCCTTCTTGGAAAAACGCGCCCCGCGTTGGCAGGAGTGATCGATGACCAAGGAGACCGAGAACCGCGGGCCGTTGGCCGGGGTGCGCGTTATCGACATGACGCATCAAGTCGCCGGGCCGTGGTGTACGAACCTGCTCGGCGACATGGGCGCGGAGGTATGGAAGGTGGAGCGGCACGGCCGCGGCGACGCCATCCGTTATGCGAGCGGAGCGGATCCGGCCGCGGGCAGCCTCAATTTCTGGGGACTCAACCGCAACAAGAAATCGATCGGCATCGACCTCAAGCAACCGGCGGGTCGCCGACTGGTTGAAGAAATGGTGGCTCGCGGCGACGTGCTGGTGGAGAACTTCCGCCCCGGCGTCATGGAGAAACTGAGGCTCGATTACGAACGTCTCAAACAGATCAATCCCAAGCTCATCTACGCTTCGATCACGGCATTCGGGCAGACCGGCCCGCTGGCACGGGCACCCGGGATGGACATCATCCTGCAGGGGCTCAGCGGCCACATGGGTCTCACCGGCAGCCCCGGGGGCGAGCCGATCAAACCGGCGAGCCCGCTGGCCGACTTCGTTTCCGGAATCTATGCGGCCTACGGGATCGCCCTGGCCCTGCTGCAGCGACAGCACACCGGCATCGGGCAGCGGGTGGACGTGACCATGCTCGATGCGGCGATCTCCCTGCTCGGGGAGCTCACCACCACCTATCTCAACACCGGCAAGGATTTCGAGAAGTTCGGCAGCGGTCACCCCCACTTGGTGCCCTATCAGGCGTTCCGGGCCAGCGACGGCTACTTCATCGTCGGCTGCCTCACCAATGCCTTCTGCAAACGCTTGATGAAGGCGCTGGGGCGCGCGGAGGTGCTCGAGGATCCGCGATTCGCCACCAACGCCGCGCGCTGCCAACACCGGCGCGAGTTCATTCCCATCCTGGAAGAGATCTTCGTGACCCACACTTGCGAGCACTGGATCAATCTCTGTGACGAGAACGACGTGCCCGCCTGCAGGGTGAACACCCTGCGCGATGTGTTCGCCATGGAGCAGTTGCAGGCGATCGGCGCCGTGGCGGAGTGGGAGCACCCCGTGCACGGAAAGTTCCGGACCATGAACCCGGTGGTCCACATGAGCGCGACGCCCGGTTCGCTGCGTATCCCGCCGCCCGGGCTCGGGGCGCACACGGACGAGGTGTTGCGCGAACTCGGCAAGACGGATGCGGAAATCGCCGACCTCCGGGCCTCGGGAGTCTGCGGGGGCGGGGAGCCGGCGGCCCCGGCCACGCTGCGGTAGCGCGGAGAAAACGATGGATTTTGGACTGCCCGAAGAATACCAGTTGTTGCGCGACAACATTCGGCGTTTCGTCGACCGCGAACTCATTCCGATCAATGCCAAGGTCGAAGAGACACGCGCGATTCCCACGCGGATCATCGAGCGTATGAAGGAGATGGGGCTGTTCGGCATCCTGACGCCCCAGCAATACGGCGGCATGGGGCTCGACACGGTCGGCTCGTGCGTCATCCAGGAGGAATTGGCGCGCGCCAACTTGTGCTACCCGCTCTACCTCAGCGGCAATATCGGCATCGGCACCCTCGGTATCCTGCACTACGGAAATGCAGCGCAGAAGCAGAAATACCTGCCGCGGATGGCGTCCGGCGAGTTGATGAGTTGCTTCGCGCTCACCGAGCCCAACGCCGGTTCGGACGCGAGCGCGATCGAGACCAAAGCCGAGCAACGGGGGAACGTGTACGCTATCAACGGCACGAAGCACTTCATCACGCGTGGCGATATCTCGGACGTCTTCACGATCGTCGCGGTGACCGATAGGACCAACCGCCGTACAGGTATGACGGCGTTCATCGTGGAGAAGGGCACTCAGGGCTTCTCCGTCGGCAAGATCCAGGACTCTATGGGGTCGGACATCTGCCGGCAATGTGAGCTGATTTTCGAAGACTGCGCAGTGCCGGCGGAGAACGTGGTCGGCAGGGAAGGGCAGGGCTTCGAGATCGCCATGCGGGTGCTCGAAGAGGGCCGGGTGAGCCAGGGGGCGCGCTGCATCGGTCTGGCGCGGCGCCTCATCGAGCTCGCCCGCGAGCACGCCAAGCTCCGGGTGCAATTCGGCCAACCGATCGCCGAGTTTCAGGGGGTCCAGTGGATGCTGGCGGACATGGCGACGGAGCTCTACGCGATGAAGACCATGGTGTACGACACGGCGTGGCGTTTGGATCAGGGCGACCGCAACCGCGCCAGGGCGGGTATGGTGAAGTTGTTCGCCACCGAAGCCGTCGGCCGCATCGCCGACCGGGCCGTGCAGATCCTTGGCGGCATGGGCTACATGCGCGAGGGGCCGGTCGAGGCGATCTACCGCGAGGTCCGCGGCATGCGCATTTACGAGGGGACGTCCGAAATCCAGCGGATGATAATCGCCCGCGACCTGGTGCGGAACGGAATGAAGGCGATCGATTGCGACTAACGATCAGTAGGTGAGACGGGGATGTCGGTGGCGATCGTTGCCCGCGCCGTTCGGCTGTGCGCGTACCGCAAGACGGTCACTTCATCTGATCGGTGTTGTCCCCGTCGGGCGATCGACAAGCGCCGGTAGCAGCGTCGGTCACTTGGCGGCGAGCAGCGCGAGGTTGGCGCTGTCGAAGTACTCCCGCCACGCACTGATCTTCCCGTCGCGGAACTCGGTGACGCCGACCACCGGGAAGGGTCCGGCACGGGACCCGTCAGGTCGCACGAGCCAGTCGACCCGCTCCGTGCACACGACATTTCCCGACGCGACGACGTTGCGGAAGTCGACGTCGATACTGGCGAAGCCCATGGTCTTCATCGACAGTATCATCTGGGCAGCTTCCTCCGGGCCCGTCGTCGTGGGCAGCCCGGTTTGCTCCCACACGCAATCGTCGCTGAAGTGCTCCCGTGTCGCGGCGACGCCGGCTTCAAGCCCCTCGCCCCATGCGCGTATCACCGCGCGGATCACGTCTTCGTTGCTGGCCGCCATCTGCTCCTCCTGTTTCTCCGGACCGCGTACCTGTGTAGATTCCGCACCCCATGATCTGCTCGTATCATACCGCCACGCCAACGGCGATACGGGTCCGGACCTCAGCCGATGTTACCGGGAAATGGGGAAATGGCGACGGTGGTTGCGAGCGTTGCGCGAGGCGTTGTGGTTGCGTAGCGAAGGCACCCTACGTCCGGCTGCCGCGGAGTTGAAAAGCGGCGCGCGCTTCCGCGACGAACCGCTCGACCTTCGCGCGACTCTTGCGTCCGCCGGGATCTTCGACTCCGGTGTGTGCGTCCACGCCAGCCGGTTGCACCTCAAGGATCGCCTGGCGCACATTCTCCGGCGTCAGCCCGCCGGCCAGGATGATCGGGCGTCGCGAACGTTCGACCAGGCGCCGGCTGATGCGCCAGTCGTGTGTCCTGCCGGTCGCGCCCGAGGCTCCAGTCCGCGGATCGAAGGTGTCGAGGATGTACGCGTCGACCACGGCGGCCAGTTCATCGACGATCGCTTCGACCGTCTCGCTGTCGTGAAGGCCGATCGCCAGGCTTTTCACGACCGTGAGTGCGGGATGGCGGGATCTGAGCGTCTCGAGTTCGGCGCGCTCGATGTGGCCGTGAAGTTGCACAATCCGAACCGCGAGCATGCGGCAGAGGGCGGCGATCTCCGCGGCCTTGTCGAGATAGGTGATCAGTACGGCATGAGTTTGCGACGCCAATCCCCGGATGACCCGTGCGGCCGCGGCGTCGGTGAGGTCCGGTTGGTGAACCGCCAGGCGCAGCGGGAAGCCGAGGTATCTCACCCCGCATTCTTGCAGCATGCGGGCTTCGGCGTCGTCAATCACGCCGGCGATCTGGATCAGGTTGTCTTCAAGCGCGTCCCGATTCATGCGACGACCCATCGCATACGAGTACAATCTTGCCTATCACACCTCCCTCGCCGAGCAGCTCTTGTGCGCGTCTGGCTTCGGCGAGAGGAAAGCGCCGCGCGATGAGCGGCTGGATCTTCTGCCGTTGAAGGAGATCGAGCAGGGCGATCAAGTCCTGCCGAAACAGCGCCGGCTTCAACCGTTTGAGCGTCTGGATGCTGTACGGCACGATCCGTTTCCTGCCGGGGAGAAGCCAGCCGCCGGCGACGTACAACGCGTAGGCGGGGATTCCGTGGAGACGATTACGACGGCCTGGACGGGTCGAGCCTAATCCCTCCCCACGTAGCGCGGTTGTCGTGCCATAACCCACCACTTTCCCGCCCGGGCGGAGCGCCTCGCGCGAGTGCCAGAGGTGAGGCCCCCCGATGGGGTCGAAGACGGCGTCCACGCCCTCCCGTGTGAGGCGGCGAATCTCCTTCACGAAGTCCTGATGCTGGTAATCGATTGGGATGCCGCCCAGCGCGGAAACGGCCGTTGCTCCGCGCGATGAGCAGGTGCCGTACATCTGCAGTTCGGCAAGGCGCCCCAGTTGCAGGAGCGCTGTGCCGACCCCGCCGGACGCGCCGTGAATCAACACGCGCTGGCCCGGTTTGACCTTGGCGGAGCGGTGTAGCATTTGACACGCCGTGATGTAGTTCAGCACGAGGCTGACGGCCTTGGCGGCGTCTAACCCGGACGGCACCCGAACCAGCTCGCTTTGCGGCAGGCAGACGAACTCTGCGTACGCGCCGTGTATGGGCATCGCGGCCACGATCTGGCCCGGTTCGACTCCGGAGACCCCATTGCCCAGCCGCTCCACCTCGCCGACCAGGTCCCACCCCGGCGTATAGGGCACGACGGGCGTTTCGGGATGAATGCCCTGGCGCGCCATTATGTCGGGCAAGGCGACGCCCGCGGCCAGCACGCGCAGCCGCACTTCGCCGTTCTTCGGCTCAGGGCACTCTTCTTCGACCACCCGAAGGGCGTCGGGTCCGCCATAGTGAGTGACGATGACGCGCGTGTGCCTCATGGACCTCGTCTTCCCCTGCCGGCCACTCGTCGAAACCGCCTCTTGCCTCTCGGAAATCGCCATCCAAGGCCTTTGCTGCGCGCTTCATGAAACCTAGCTGACGCAAGCGCCTCATCGTTGGCCTTCGGGTGATAGACGACCTCCGTTACCTCGGGGCCGAGAGCGCCGGGCGAGCCCGAGCGTGCACCTGAGCCGAGGTGCGTCTCCTCACGCGCTCACTCCGCCGTTTCTCGGATCATCGCTTGGCCTCCGCGGCCCATGCTGCCTCAACGTCCATGTAAGCCTCCGAGGTCTACGTAGCGCGGCTCGCGTGATGTTGCCGAACGCTTTGGCTGAGGAGCCGGTGCCACGCGGCAGGGCACGGCCGCTCGGTTCGAACGCGTGTGTGGCACCGGTCTGCTCGAGCCCGATGTTCGGCACTTGTCTCACTCATTGTGAACCCGCCCAAGTCGTCCAAGCGTCCCCTTCGGGGCGTCCTCGCATTCAGAGGCGTTCGCTGGAGCGACTGTGGAACGACGCAGAGCTCTCGGTGCGGCACGCCGTTGATGAACGGCTCCTGGAAGTGCAGGGGAGGCGCCTAGAACAACTCTTCGAAGACCTCGATCGCCACCTTGAACGAAAGCAAGAGGCCGCCCGCCAATCACGGGGCATTATCATGGGTGTCCCGGTACTCCACGGAGCCGCAAGAGGGCCCGCCCGCCGATCGCCGTCAGCACGAGCACAACCAGCACCAACATGCCGAGCGACAGCGCCGGTGCGGTCTCGACCTCGACCTCGAACCCCAGACGAAAGCTGGAATATCCCACTCCGCCCGGGTCCGTGTTGTAGATCGAGATTCCGGCGATAGTGTTGCCGCTGGTGGAGCGGAAGGCCAACGTCATCGCGATCGCCTCCGACATCGGTGGACCGGTTGATACCATGAGCGTGTCAATCAGGCTGCCGTCGCGGCGGAAGAAATCGATGTAGAGGAAGCCGCCGCCGTCGACACCCTCGACGTCGAACGCGACCTCAGCGTGATCGCGATGGAACAGTGCGGCAACGGCGCCCTCGCCGATGCCGTCGTAGTTCGGATTCACCAACGGCAGCGCCGGCGAGTAACCCACCGGTCCCAGCCCGGCCAGGTACACCTTGCCCATGTCCCCCATCCCCGCATCGAGGTTGAAGGTGGGCGCCCCGACCTGCAGGGCGAGCGCGCCGCTCGCGGAGGAGTTCAGAACATCGAAGTCACCGTCATAGGAGAGCGATTGCCCGACGAAACGCTCGGCGAATTGCGCCACGCCGTTGCACCTCTCGCTCTGGCACTGATCGCCGCTGCTGCAGGCCGCCCCGCCTCCTTGCTGGAAAACGCAGCCGCCGGTCGCCGTATCGCAGTAGGAGCCGCTGGGGCAGTCGCCGTCGGACATGCACGGCACCGGCAGACAGAGTTGGTAGAGACAGCCCGCCATGGTGCAGGTGCCCGAGCCGCCGCTGCAGTCGGCGTTCGTCACGCAGGGGTCGGCAGTCTGGAACGGCTGGCAGGTCAGGCTGCTGCTGCACTGACTGTCGCTCGTGCACAGACTGCCCGCCGCGCCTTGAAGCACGCAGGTGCCGGCGGCGCAGTATAGGCCGCTGCCGCACTCGCTGTCGCTCAAGCAGCTTCCCGGCGGCGCCGCACACCTGCCGCTCTGACAGGTGGTTCCCGGCGCGCACTCGTTGCCGCAGGCGCCGCAGTTGCTTGGGTCGGCAGGAGTGTCGACGCAGATCCCGTTGCACAGGGTCTCGCCGCCGGAGCACATCGTCGCATCGGCGCAGGTGCCGCCGGGAGTTACGACGCCGTCGTAGTTTCTCCCTGCAAACGGGTTCGTCCCCGGCGGCGAAGTCGTATCGATGCTCTGAAAGGAGATGAGCGTCGCCGACCCTGTGAGTGATGACGGCGCCACCTCTTTGATGAGGCCGGTGCTCGAGGCCGCAGCGGTTCCGCCCGTGACCGGCGCGACGAGGCGCGTGCCGCCGGGCGCGGGGCTTAGCGGGCGTTCGGCCGACTCCGCGGAGGACGCAGCGAGCAGAAACGCTGCACCGAAGATGACAGCGATCGGTGTACTCATCTGGCGGGCGAGAAGGATCGGGCCGTTCACGATTCCGGCGCGCTCTAAGGCGTGCACCCGCTGAAATCGCGCTTGCAATCGCTGGTGCAGGCGAGCGTACCCCCGGAGTACCCGAAGAACTGACAGCTCCCAGGGTTGTCGGGGCCGTCGCATTCTTCGCCGGCATTCCTGCGGTTGTCGCCGCAGGTCGGCCCGAACTTGTCGAAGCACGTGATGAGCATGCTGATACTATCCTGGTTGGTCACGTCCATGACGCAGCGGAGATTGAAATCCTGCCATTCGGTGACGAAGATCGTGTTGTCGTCGAACTGGCGGTTGTGACACACGCCGGCGAGGGCCATGTGCAGAGGTGATGTACACTCGCAGACGAAGGACTGGACGGGGGGGAAGTTCGGCACGTCATACTCGCATGTCTTCGTGTAAAACAAGGCGATCCGATCGCTGACGCTGAAGCCTGGGCCTGCCGGGCCGGTTGCGCCCGTTGGCCCCGTGGCGCCGGTCGCACCCGTATCCCCTTTGGGGCCTGCGGGACCGGTCGCACCCGGATCGCCCTTGGGACCGGTGGGGCCCGTTGCTCCCGTCGCGCCCGTGGGACCGATCGCACCGCCGCCTTTCAGCGTGACGTCGAGCAGCGCCACGTGCGAGGTCCCGGTCGCCTCCTTGCTGTCGAAGTCGACCGACACCGTCGCCGGTGCCTTCGCCACCACTGCCAGGCCGCGGTTCGGCGCCGTGCCGTCCACCCAATCCATCACCAGGCCCGTGATGTCGAGGGCGACGAACGTATTCTTCTGACTGGTGGCGATCGCTGCCATGGCCACGGCGGCACCGAGGGCCGGCGCGTTGCCGTTGGTGATCGTTCCTTCCGCCCACGCCGGGCCGGTGACCGGGCGCAACTCGAGCGAGCCGGCATTCTTCACGCTATTGATGAACAGCAGCAAGGTCGCCTTTTCGATATCGCTGGCCAGCGTGCCGACGGGCAACGTCGACGTGGCCGTGGACCCGGTGGTGTCAAGGTCGAAGCGCAGGAAAGTCCGTGTCACCGGCGTCGTGGCGCTGAGTGGCGGGCGCGGCGCTGAGGCGCCCTGTACCGAAAGGATGGTCGCGGTACCATACTTCGTCGCCGGGCTCGCAGACGAGGTGTAGCTGTCGTCGGTCAGCGTCACCTGCGTTCCCACAGCCTCCTGGGGAATCGAGAAGGCGACTGCCGCCGCGAGCAAATTTGCCATGAAGCCGACGGCAAGCCTGCGCCAAACGAATTTTTCCGCCTTCTGCATCGGACCTCCCCTGTCTCTGACTGCTGAGCGCATAGTGCACCTCCCCAGACGCCGAGTTCTTACCAAGAGAGCTGAAAGATCTCAATTTCTCCTTGGCCGAACACTGGCGCTGAGCGGACGCGGGCAATACGTAACGGCTCGATCTGAACTCGGCAGCTCATGCCCGCGGTCCGATCCAGCGGCGGGTTCGGCGCGGCCGCGGTCACACGCGCGGGCTGGTGCCGCGGCTCGTGTGCCAGAGCGCGAGAATCTCGACGGCCGCAGGATTGGACCGAACGCGGTAGTACAGATGGTAGTGAACTCGACTCAGATGAACACGCCGCACACCCACAAGCCGGGCATTCAGGGCTCGCGCACCAATTCCCGGCTGATGCGCGATGAGACGGAAGACACGCGCGATCTCCTGTCGCATGGCCTTCGGCGCGGCGGGCCGATTGGCGTCCCACCACTCGCAGGCTTCCGCAATCTCGCGAGCGGCACGGCGAGCAACTTTGATCGGAAGCTGGCTCGTCACTCCCGGCCGCCAAGGTTGCGCAAGAGCTGTTCAGCATCGATCACGTTCCCCCGGTCCGCTTCGTCGATGGCAGCAAGAAGGGCAGCCTCATCGTCGGCGCTGAGCTCGAACACCTCGCCGTCTTCTGGAGCAAGGACCGTAACGGTCGAACCCTCGGCAAACGGGCTGCCGTCAACGACGACCTTGCCAGAAATGATCTTACCGGTTGCAACTTTCATAGCTTCTCCGTACCCCGTACGAACCCAGCTGTCCAGTGAACGTCCATACTCACGATGTCGCCGAACGTTACCGCAGAGGCGCCGAGGAAACGCGCCCGCGTTTCGTCGGTCGCCCTCCAGCGGTTGGTTAGCGCGACGCGAAAGGCCGCCTGCGTGCGTCAGGGCCTACACGCCTGAAACGTGTAGCCATAGACTGCAAACAGCCTGGCCTTCTTCTCTCCCTGCGCTTCCCCGAAAGTGTCGTAGGGAGGACTGATTTGGACATCGACGAACCCAATCTGCTCCAGCATTGCGCGCCAGCCTTCGCACGGAAGGCCACCCGCGATTCATCCAGTCCACAAATCAATATCGCGGAGCGCGCCCTCCGGCACGGGTTTCCCGTTCGCGATGTCCCCGAACTGCAGCCGGCCGCCGGGGCGTAACACCCGCCACAACTCCGAGAAGACGGCCTTCTTATCGGCACAGAGGTTGATGACGCCATTGCTGATGACGACGTCGGCCCAGCCATCCGCGACCGGAATTTCCTCGAGCAGGCCCTCGCGGAACTCGACCTGCTTAAGGCCCATGAGCCTGGCCGAGGCACTGGACTTCTCCAGCATCTCGGGAAGCATGTCGATCCCCACGACCCTGCCTTCCGGTCCCACCTGCCCGGCGGCAATGAAACAATCGAACCCACCCCCTGATCCGGCGTCGACAACCTTCTCTCCGCGCTCCAGCGTTCTGAGCGCGAACGGGTTCGCCACCCCGGCGAAGGACTCGACTGCCACATCGGGCATCGCACCGACGAGCGCCATGTCATAGCCCAGGCGTCGAGCGAGCGACCTGCCCGTGTGGAAATGGTGCTCGCCATGCGGGTTGTGGGCTACGTCTCGGTACTTTGTCTTCACCTCCTCACGGAGGGCAACCGGGTCAACCGGCAGTTCGTTGCTCATTGCTCTGTCCTCCTTCGAAGCACCGCCGCCGCTCAGCGAACAGCGTCTGTCCGTCCCGAAAACAATGCCCTCTTGAGCATAATCGAATGCCTCCTGTCCCGGGGCGCTAACGGCCTGCCGCTCAGGCGCGGCCCGCTCCTGGCCGTCGCCTGGAGCGGCGTGTTCGGCGCGTACGCATCGATCCTCTACGCGGCTTGCAGGACGAACTCCACCTTGACTGCCTGGAACGGGAACTCGATACGGCCGTCCGCGGTGCGATTGAGTATGCCGGCTGCGAGTAGCGCCTTCACATCGGCGTGTACGGCCTTCACATCACGGCCGGCGCGCCGCGCGGCCTCGCGGATGGACAACCGCCCGGCGCCACACAGCGCCTTGAGGAGCTCCCACCGCTTCGCCGTCAGTACCTGCCAAAGCAGCTCGGGCGTGGCAAAGGCGATGCGTGCCTCGCGTTCGCCGCGCCGTGTCTTCATCACCCGCGAGGCATCGGCAAGCGTCTCCGTGAGAGAACGTACCTCAAGAACGACCGTGTTCATGATTCCACCTCGCAATGTCCGCGTTGAAGTCAGCCATCAGGCGATCAGGCGTCGAGAAAGCGTATGGTGTTGTCGCCGCGCCAACGTGCCGGTGATCACCTTTGCCTCGGTCGTTGTCGTATCGCAACACGCACTCGCCGGCGACGACATAGGCAAGGCGATACTTGAAAGGATGCACGGCGGGCGACACTGGCTGTGGCACGCGCCAGATGGTCACTTCGACGAACGCGTCTGGTGCGAGCACGACACGGCGGTGCATCAGTGCAGTGGCCCGCATGTTGGAGACGATGCCAACAGGGGCTGCTGGTGTCAATCATTCCAACGCTCTCCCTCAGCTTCTACGCGCGGCGGCTCTGCCGCGATCGGAAAACCGTCAAATAATCTGCACCTTCAAGGATGTGCCGAGGTCCTTAGCGATTCGCTCCAGCAACTCCTTCTTTTGCTGTGTGCTCGAATGTGTGCAGATGTACTTCCCGTCAACACGTCGCTGACTATATTGCTTGCTGCGAAGCTGTCCGACCAGAGGCGTGTTCCGGTCGGTAATGCCCAGGCCTTCAACACGATCCAGCCCGAGTTTCCGCAGCGCGAGCGCAAACGTATCAGCCGCGTAGTACTCCTCGATATGCTGACCATCCGGAAAGGTGACGTGGAGTCGCGTCTTCGGTCCTTTGGTGTGTGGTTTGGCAGTCCCTGCGACACGCTTCTTGCTGGGGCGGGCCGTAGTGAATCGTTGTCTCGTCGCGACGTCGATGCCGCTTTGCCATTCCTCCAGCAGATCCATCACCTTGGTGCGGAACTCTTGAAGACTCTTTCCAGCCTCGCTGGGTTCCTGCGCAAGATCGTATGCCTTCTCTCGAAAAGCGTTGCCGCCTTGGTCGGCGATCTCCGAAGCGACGGCTTCGATTTCCTCGACAATCAGCTCGAAGGCTGCTGCCACGCCATCCTTGTTCATACGTTCAGTCATCCTCTTCCAGCTTGCCGAGAAAATCTTCCAGCTCCCGCAGTTCGACCTCAGCGTCGGCGGAGCTCTGTTTCAAGCGGAAGACGACTGACGACTCACTGCCGCAGGCCTCGCAGCGAACGGACAGGCTGTCAACAAAGACGCTGTCCTCGGAAGGTGGCATCACGGCTTGTCGTTCGACCCGCCAGGCTCCGCCGCATGTGCACGGGTGCGCTCGCAAGTAGGCATATTCGGCGCCAACCGACTTGACGGTTATGGGCGTCTCAAGTTTCTGAGCCATGCTCACCTCCTTCAGCAGCCGAACGTCTGGCGGCTAAGCGGCCGGGTGTTTCAAGCGGTCCGCTTGCGCCGCTTGTTCGGCGTTCTACGCCGCACTCGTAGCCGCATGGTGACTGCTTCAGCGGTGTCGGCCAGGAGCCGCAAGGCGCGATTCACAGCTGGTGTATCGGGAAAGACAGCGGCGAGCTCTGGTTCGATGAGGACGAGGTTCGTGCCCGCTACGGCTTCCCGGTAGTACTTGCCGCGCACACCACCCTTGAGTCGCGAGAGATCGTACTCGGCCCGCAGGTCGTCATCTGCCCTTTTCGCCGTTGCCTTTTTCATGTTGCTTGCGCTCCCTCCGAGTCGCCTTTCGTGCGCTGATGATCCGCGTGCGATTGCTCCTCCGAACATGAGACACAAAGAGAAGCCGTTGATGCGTAGAATAGCCGATCGTGATCTCCCTGTCTTCCTCGTCCGAGTGGTCCGGGTCCAGATAGGTCATCGCCAGCGGGTCGAGAAAAACCGTTGCGGCCTCCTCGAAAGGAACTCCGTGTTCATGCAGGTTCCGTGTCGCTTTTTCCGGGTCCCACTCGTAGATCACGACGGCAGTCTACACGAGCCGCTCACGCAAGCCGAACGCATCAGGGTGCGCGAAGTGCCCATGGACGCGGCCTCGGACGAGTCATCCCCCGTACCTTCGGAGCGCCGGGAAAGCCATTCCGAGGCCGAGTAGGGCAGCGAAAACCGCGAACTTGACTGCCAGCCCCCGCAGTGAACTGCGCCAGAGGTCTGTATCGCCCTCGGGGTTGCTCCAGCCTCCGGGCTGATCGTCATCTAGCGTCACCAAATGTCCCACCGCTGCCCATGCCGCAAGCGCAAATATCGACCAATAACAGGGCACGTTGGCAAGCACAGACAGCACCAGAACCACTGCGACTATCGCAAATCCCAAGCCTGCGGAGGTCTGTACTCATCGAGCCGAACGGCTTGCGCGTGAGCCGCCGGCACACAGACGCATGCGAGTAGCAACCAAGCTCATGCCGGTCGGCTCGACGCGCTGGTTAGCCCGTGCGCCGCCTGCCAGCGGTTGCCTGCTCGCGCCCGAGCCGTTCCGCAATCCAGATTGCCACCAGTTGTCGCGGTGCGACTTGCTTCCGTCGCGCAATGCGCCGCAGTCGATTGAGCGTCTGCGCATCGAGGGCAACCGTGAGAGTCTTAGGTGGCGGCCTGCGCAGACGGACGTGAACGGGTTCTCCTGCATCGAAGAGCCTGGCCCACTCCTCATCACCGAATTGGTCCCACACTCGGGCCTCTTCGCGGAGGGCCCGTCGCTGTCTGGCAGTTAGCTTTTGCGCCACCGCTGATACCTCCGTCGAGTCTGCCGCTCCATGTCCCTTGCGGTTACCGCCCGCCATACGCCACGCCGTGGGTACGGCGCGATGACGGCGACCAGATAACGGCCGGCACACGTTTGTCCGAACAGTGTCCATCGAAGCTCGCGCACTCCCCGACGCCGGCCGCGGACGACCCACGACGGGTGGCAGTCCTCATAGACGATCTCTTCCACTTCCTCCGGCTCAACGTCGTGTTGTGCAATGTGCTCAATGTTATCGTCATCCCACTCCGCCTCCAACTCCTCGAACCGCATGCCGAGAAAGTATCACGGAGTCAGAGACCGGGCTAACGTTACCGCTGAGGCGCCGACGAAACGCGCCCGCGTTTCGTCGGTCGCCCTCCAGCGGTTGGTTAGCGCGACGCGAAAGGCCGCCTGCGTGCGTCAAGGCCTACACGCCTGAAACGTGTAGCCATAGACA
>JAXLXM010000005.1:0-351317 GCA_046327925.1 Binatia bacterium | reverse complement strand
TGCAAGGCGCTCGACCTGGTCAGGCGGGGACTCCGCATCGGCCTGTCCGGCGACCAGTAGTGTCGGGGCCACCCCTTTCCCTTCCGGGGGCAGTTTGTGGTGGACCAGTTCACTCAGGAGTCTACCCGATTCCGGCGTCATGCCCCCCGGGGGCTGACGGATGGCATACTCGACGGCGAGCGCTCCCTCGGGTGCCGGCAGCAGCGACGACCGCCAGCGGAGAAGCCACGTGCGCCAGTCCCGTAGGGTGGCGCTCTGGGCGATCCCGGGGGGAGAAGGGAGGGTCGGTGCGAGGGCGACGATAGCCCGTGCAAGATGCGCGCAATGCAGGGCCAGAAGACCGCCAAGGTCGTGGCCAATCAACACCGGCGATGCCTCACAGTTGGCAATCGCGTTGCGTACCTCTTCCAGGAGGTCCGAAAAACCGGCATGCGCGATGCGCTCGAGATCTGCCGGGACACCGTGCCCGGAAAGCGTTAGCGCATGACAGGTCCAACCGAGGTGGGAGAAATAGCCCATGAACGGTCGCCACACCGCTGCCGTACACCACAGTCCGTGCAGCAGCAGAAGCGGTGCGGTGTACTTGGGAGACTCGGCTTCGACGGTTGCGATCACAGACGGATCGATGGGTCCCGGCATAGCGGATCGGTCACCCCAGAAATGAAGAGGCCTTCCGGAGTGGGAAGGCCTCTCGCATTGAGCCGGTAAGCTCAGGTCTGGGGGTGTGGGGAAAAAACTCTGGCCTAGTGAATGGCCTCAAAAGAACGCTTACTTACTTCTTCTTCTTGCCAGCAGCGGCTTTCTTCTTCGCCGGGGCTTTCTTCTTCGTTACGCCAGCTTTCTTTGTTGCCATAAGACCTCCTTGTAGACTCGTTGGGAGCGTTGATTCGCTTATGCTTCCCGTCCCCCAGACTGCCTCCACCTCCACCTCATCCACCTGCCACCCACCACCAGTTCCGGACGAATTATATTAGGCGGTCATGGCGACTGTCAAGAGAATAATGCCATTTTGGAAAAAATTTTTTAAAATGAATTAGGCCTTGGCTCTCAGCGAAATTCTGGCCATAAAATGGCGTTCAGGGAATCATACTAGGAATGTTAGCAGGCCGTTCTACAATACTATCAACAACGCGAGCTGAAACTTGTCCACAGGCTATAAGTAGGCGTGGCCACAAGCCAAGCCGCACTTATGGCAGGATTCACGGAAGATAATTGTATCGCATTGCGATTAGGTGAGTGAACAACTCTTATTACTATAGTACACGATAAGCGTTAGTGATGATTGGTCAAGCGTTGGAATTGCAGCGAAGGACGGTGTGAGGGCGGGAGCGCTGACGACGGCGCGCCGGGGGCGGAAACCTGCGCCACCGGCCTTATAAGGTCAAGAGTGGGCGGTGCGGCCGGGCATTGAGTGGTGAAGGCGCATGGGGCGATGCTCAGGGCCAGCAGGCGAGGATCTCGCCGTTGCGAACTTGCAGCGGGATCGGTGTGAGAAACTTCCCCAGCGGGGGACCGACAATGCATTCGCCGGTCTGGGGTAGGTAGCAGGCGCCGTGCGTAGCGCAAAGAATGTAGCGTTGGTCTTCAGTCAGGAACTGGTTGTCGATCCAATCCATGGTCATGGGGACATGACAACAACGATTGACGTACGCATAGAGGGCTCCGTCGTGGTTGACCAGAAAACACTCCTCCTCGCGACCGCCGCATTGCAGCAGGAACTTCTTGGTTTGCCCGGCGGCCAACTCGCCGACACGAGCCACCGCCACGGCATGTGGATCGCCCGCCATCAGGAATCACGCTAATATAGCCGGCGGGGTGGGCGAATCCAACCCAAGGCCACCAGATGGAGCGCAAATGAACGAGAATGCCCCTGGATTTCCGGGTATCCCGCCACGTTGGACATCGAGCGCCAAGGTCGGTGTGGGAACGGCGGCAAGCCGCGGAAGCCTGGTGTGGTTCACGCTGTCGCACGGCATCGTCAACGAGGTCTACTACCCGCAAATCGACCAGGCCAACACGCGGGATTTCGGCTTCTTGGTAACCGACGGGGTGAGCTTCTTTTCGGAAGAGAAGCGCGCAACGACGAGCGAGGTGAGCGCCATGGCACCAGGGGTCCCCGGGTACCACCTGCGCAATACCTGCGTGCAGGGGCGCTATCGCATCGATAAGACGGTGATTACCGACCCGCAGCGTGATGTGCTCCTGCAACGGGTCGCGTTCGCCCCGCTGCTCGGGCGGATCGCGGATTACCAGCTGTTCGCCCTGCTCGCGCCGCACATCGGCAACGCCGGCAGCGGCAATGACGGATGGGCGGGGGAGTACTGCGAGGTTCCAATGCTGTTCGCAGCGCGGGGGGACACGACGTTGGCGCTTGCCTGCTCCACCCCTTTTTGTGGCCGCAGCTGCGGCTACGTCGGCTACAGCGATGGGTGGCAGGATCTCAGCAGGCACAAACGCATGACCTGGTTCTATCCACGCGCCACGAATGGCAACATTGCGCTCACCGCGGGCATCGACATGTTCACCAGTGGTGGCGTCTGTGTGGTGGCGCTGGCGTTCGGGCGTAACGCCGCTGAAGCGGGGCACCGCGCGCGCGCCGCCTTGCTGCAGGATTTTGACCATCTTGTCGCCGCCTACGTGCGTGGTTGGGAGGCACTGCAGGCCCGGTGCGGCAATCTACAGCCAGTTGGGGCGCCAGAGCGCGCGCTGTACCGGGTGAGCACGGCGGTCTTGAAGACACATGAGGCCAAGAACTTTCCCGGCGGGATGATTGCGAGTTTATCCATTCCCTGGGGCGCTGCGCGAGGAGATGACGATCTCGGAGGGTACCATTTGGTATGGCCCCGCGATCTGGCCGAAAGCGCCGGCGGGTTGTTGGCCACGGGCGACGTGGAGAGCGCCCAGCGGGCGCTGACGTACCTGATGGCTACGCAGATCGCCGACGGTCACTGGCCGCAGAACGTGTGGTTGGACGGCACGCCGTACTGGAACGGTCTGCAAATGGACGAGACAGCGTTCCCGATCCTGCTAGCCGACATCATACGGCGCGTGGATGCGTTGAACGGTCTAGACCCGTGGCCGATGGTGCAGCGGGCGGCGAGCTACCTGGTGCGCAATGGCCCAGTGACCCAACAGGATCGCTGGGAGGAGGATGGCGGGTACTCCCCCTTCACCCTGGCCGTCGAGGTGGCGGCGCTCCTGGCCGCCGCCGATTTCGCGGAGCGCGAGGAAGCGCAATGCAGGCACGTTATCTACGGGAGACCGCCGACGTGTGGAACGCCCACATCGAGGCGTGGACGTATGTCAGTGGGACGGCGCTGGCACAGCAGGTCGGCGTCGAGGGGTATTATGTGCGCATTGCGCCGCCGGAGGTGGCCGATGCCGCATCGCCGGCCGCCGGCTTCGTCCCGATCAAGAACCGCCCCCCGGAGCAGAGCCGTGCCGCCGCCGCGCAGATCGTGAGTCCGGACGCCCTGGCGCTGGTGCGATTTGGTCTACGGGCCGCGGACGATGCGCGGATCGTCAACACGGTGCGGGTCATCGACGCCCTGCTCAAGCGCGAAACGAAGACCGGCCCGGTCTGGCACCGCTACAATGAGGACGGTTACGGCGAGCATGAAGACGGGAGCCCCTTCGACGGGTCAGGCCTCGGCCGGGGGTGGCCGCTATTGGCGGGCGAGCGTGCCCATTACGAATTGGCGCGCGGCAATCGTGACGCGGCGGAGCGGCTGTGCGGCGTGATGGTGGCGCAAAGCAGTGCGGGCAGCTTACTCCCCGAACAGATTTGGGATGGGCCTGACATCCCGGAGCGGGAACTGTTCAACGGCCATCCTTCGGGTTCGGCGATGCCGTTGGTGTGGGCGCACGCGGAGTATCTCAAACTGGTGCGCTCATTACGCGATGGGTCGGTGTTCGACAGACCGCCACAGCCGGTGCGGCGCTATCAGATCGAGCGCACGGCGTCGCCCTTCGCGATTTGGCGATTCAATCACAAATGTCGGAGGCTGGCCGCAGAGAGAACGCTACGCATAGAGGTGCTGGCGCGTGCCACCGTACACTGGAGCGTCGACGAGTGGCGGACGGTGCGGGACATGCCGACCACCGACTCGGGACTCGGTATTCACTTCGCCGATCTCCCGACGAGTATGCTGCCGATCGGTGCCCGCGTGTGGTTCACGTTCTTTTGGGTCGACGCGAATCACTGGGAGGGTGCGGACTACTACGTGTCGGTGGCGGAAACCGCCGGCAATTCCGGCGGCTCAGCGCCACGCCCCTAGCGTACGCCGCTCACCTCGAGGCAAGTTTGCGCCCAGCGGCGGTCGGCATCGACTTGCGTATAGCTCGGGTCGAGCGGCGACAGGTCCCGCAGCCGGCTGTCGGCTGCGGCCAACTCGCCGCGGGCTCTCTCCGCGTCGATGTCCTGTGGAAATGCGGCATCATCGGCGAGCACGGTGATCACATTATCCGCCACCTCCGCGAAGCCGCCGCGGATGGCGATGCGCTGCGGGTCACCGTCGGTTCGGAAGTGTAAGCTACCGATTTCCAGGGAGGTCAGGAAGGTGATGTGGTCGGGGAAGACACCGAACTCACCGAGGGTTCCCGGTGCGGTGATCTCGCGTACGCGTTCATCCAGCAACAGCCGCGTCGGGGTCACAATGCGGAGCTGAAACGTATCGGGCATCGCCGTTCTCGTTGTGGAACCTGTTGGCTACGCGCATCTAGGCGGCAAGCTTGCGCGCCTTTTCGTGCACGTCCTCGATCGTGCCGACCATGTAGAATGCCTGCTCGGGGATGGCGTCGTGCTTGCCCTCGACAATTTCCTTGAAGCCGCGGATGGTGTCGGTGAGCTTTACGTAGGCGCCCTTCATGTTGGTGAAGGCCTCGGCCACGTGGAACGGCTGCGACAGAAAACGCTGAATCTTTCGCGCCCGCGACACGATCAGTTTGTCCTCCTCGGATAATTCGTCCATTCCCAGGATGGCGATGATGTCCTGCAGATCCTTGTAGCGCTGCAGCACTTCCTGTACCTGACGCGCGACGCGGTAGTGTTCGTCGCCGACCACACCGGGGTCCAATATCCGCGAGGTCGAGTCGAGCGGGTCGACGGCTGGGTAAATGCCAATCTCCGTCAGCGCACGCGACAACACGGTGGTGGCGTCCAAATGGGCGAACGTCGTTGCCGGCGCGGGGTCGGTGAGGTCGTCGGCGGGGACATAAATCGCCTGCACCGAGGTGATCGAGCCCTTCTTGGTGGTGGTAATCCGTTCCTGGAGTTCGCCGAGGTCGGTGGACAGGGTCGGCTGGTAGCCCACGGCGGACGGCATCCGGCCGAGGAGAGCGGACACCTCGGAGTTCGCCTGGGTGAAGCGGAAGATGTTGTCGATGAAGAGCAGAACGTCCTTGCCTTCTTCATCGCGAAAGTACTCGGCCGCGGTGACTGCGGTCAGACCCACGCGCGCACGGGCACCGGGTGGTTCGTTCATTTGGCCATACACCAACGCGGTCTTCGAAATAACGCCCGACTCCCGCATTTCCAACCACAGGTCGTTCCCTTCACGCGTACGCTCCCCGACACCGCCGAAGACGGAGTAGCCGCCATGGTGGGTGGCCACGTTGTTGATCAACTCCATGATCAACACGGTCTTGCCGACGCCGGCGCCGCCGAACAAACCGATCTTCCCGCCGCGAGCGTACGGTGCAAGCAGGTCGACGACCTTGATTCCGGTCTCAAAGGCCTGCACTTCGGTGGCTTGGTCGGCAAAGGCAGGTGGCGGGCGGTGAATCGGATACGCCGCCGCCCCCTCGACGGGGCCCGCCTCGTCGACGGGTTCGCCGACGACGTTGATGATGCGGCCGAGCGTTTGCGGGCCGACCGGTACTTTGATGGCGTCACCGGTGTCTTGCACCTCCATGCCGCGCACCAAGCCGTCGGTCGAATCCATGGCAATGCATCGGACCGTCCTCTCACCGAGATGTTGCGCCACCTCGACGACGAGGTTCCAGGGCTGGCTGCTGATTGCCGGGTTGGAAATCCGCAGTGCGTTGTAGATCGGTGGCAAGGTCCCGTTGGCGAACTCGACGTCCACCGCCGGACCGATGATCTGGGTGATCTTCCCGATGTTCATGCTGTCCATCCTCTACTCTCGTGCTCGTGCGGTCGCGGCGCGTCGCCGGTCTCAACCCTTCAGGGCCTCGGCACCGCCGATGATTTCCATCAATTCCTTGGTGATTGTTGCCTGCCGCGCGCGGTTCATCTCCAGCGTCAAGCGGTCGATCATTTCCGACGCGTTGCTTGTGGCGCTGTCCATCGCGGTCATGCGCGCCCCGTGCTCGCTGGCAGCGGCTTCGAGAAAGGCACGATGGATGAGCACGGTCACGTACTGCCGCAGGAGTCGGTCGAGGAGGGAGGCGGCGCCGGGTTCGTAGCGATAATCCAACGCACCACCGGCCTCGGCTGTGTGCGCCTCGATCGGCAAGAGGCGCTGCACCGTCGGCACCTGCACGAGCGCTGAGCGGAAATGACTGTAGATCAGGTAGACCGCGTCGCAGGTTTCGTCCGCGAATTCTCGCGACACCTGTTCGCCAATGTGCCTGGCCAGCTGTGCCGACGGTCCGCCGAACAAGTTGATGTGCTTATCAACGATATTGATCGGGCGCTTCTTGAAGTAATCGTAGCCACGGCGACCGACCGTGGTGAGGCGGACGCGGTCGGCACCGCGCTCCTGCAGCAGCGCCTCCACCTTGCGGAGCAGGTTGCTGTTGTACCCGCCACATAGACCGCGGTCGGCGGTCACCAGGAGGACGTGGATGGTGCGCTCCTCCGCACGTACCTCCAACAGCGGGTGCGTCGTGGTGCCCATGCGCGCCGCGACATTGCGCAGCAAGTCCGCGAGTTTGTCGGCGTACGGGCGCGCCGCCGTGGCGGCGTCCTGGGCCCGGCGTAGCTTGGCCGCCGAAACCATCTTCATGGCCTTGGTGATCTTCTGTGTGCTCTTCACCGAGGTGATTCGCTTGCGGATGATCTTGAGGCTTGCCATGGAACCGGAACGGCAGAGTGTTCAGAGCTGCTCACACGGTGAAGGTGCGCTTGAACTCGTCGAGCACCTGATTGACGGCGCCCTTCAGTTGATCGTCCATCTGTTTCTTGTCACGGATGGTGTCGAATAGATCCGGATGGCGATTCTCGATGAAGCGGTATAGCTCGGTCTCGTAGCGTCGGATGGCCGATTCTGGAAGGTGATCGACGTAGCCGCTGGTCGCCGCGTAGATGATCAGGACCTGGCGCTCGACGGGCAGGGGTTCGTATTGCCCCTGTTTCAGTACCTCGACCAGGCGACTGCCGCGCGCCAGCTGCCGTTGCGTGGTCGCATCCAGATCGGAGCCGAATTGGGCGAAGGCGGCCATTTCGCGGTATTGCGCCAGCTCGATGCGCAGCGAGCCGGCCACTTGCTTCATCGCCTTGATTTGCGCTGAGCCACCGACGCGGGAAACCGAGATGCCGACGTTGACGGCTGGCCGGACGCCCGAGTAGAACAGGTCGGTCTCAAGGAATATCTGGCCGTCGGTAATCGAAATCACATTGGTGGGAATGTACGCCGACACGTCGCCGGCCTGGGTTTCAATGATGGGGAGGGCCGTGAGCGAACCGCCGCCGCGTTCGTTACTCATCTTGGCCGCACGTTCCAGTAGGCGCGAGTGCAGATAGAACACGTCGCCGGGGTAGGCCTCACGCCCGGGGGGCCGGCGTAGCAGCAGCGACAGCTGCCGATAGGCGACGGCGTGTTTCGAGAGGTCGTCATAGATCACCAGTGCGTGGCGACCGTTATCCCGGAAGTACTCGCCCATCGTGCAGCCAGTGTAAGGCGCGATGAACTGCAGGGGCGCGGCGTCCGACGCGGTCGCCGCAACGACGATGGTGTACGCCATGGCTCCGTGCCGCGCGAGTTTGTCCACCACCTGCGCGACGGTCGATCGCTTCTGGCCGATGGCGACATAGATGCAGATCGCATCGCCGCCGCGCTGATTGATAATCGTGTCGATCGCGACAGCCGTCTTGCCGGTCTGGCGGTCGCCGATGATCAGCTCGCGCTGGCCACGGCCGATGGGGATCATTGCGTCGATCGCTTTGATGCCGGTTTGCAGCGGTTCCTTGACCGGTTGCCGGGCGACGATGCCGGGCGCCTTGAGTTCGATGCGCCGGCTGTCGGCCGCATTGATCACGCCTTTTCCATCGATCGGATGGCCCAACGCATCCACGACGCGCCCGAGCAACGCATCGCCGACGGGGACCTCGGCGATGCGGTTGGTGCGCCGCACCTCGTCGCCCTCTTTGATGGCTTCGACCTCGCCGAACACGGCGGCGCCGACGTTATCCTCTTCCAGGTTGAGAACCAACCCATAAATGTCATGCGGGAAGGCGAGGAGTTCGCCGGCAGCGGCTTGGTCGAGGCCGTAAATGCGGGCGATCCCGTCGCCACAGGAGAGCACGCGCCCGGTCTCCCGGACCTCGACTTCACGCCCGTACTCGCTGATCTGGCGTCTGATGACTTCGCTGATTTCGGCTGGCCGAATCTCCATGGTCTCGCGTAACCTCCTAGAGGGCAGATGTGCGGGTGAGCTCTTTGGCGAGCCGCTGCAACTGGGTGCGCACGCTGCCGTCGTAAACTTTACCTTCAACCTCTACGAGCACGCCGCCCAGCAGCTCCGGATCCAGCACCACCGTCGGCAGGACGTGCTTGCCGGTCAGGTGCGCGAACGCCCCCATGAGTTGCTCCTGCTGGACTGCCTCCAGTGGACGAGCCGTGCGCACAGTGATGCGGACACGGCCCAAGGCGCGGTCGTACAGATGCTGAAAGTGGTCGGCGATGGCCGCCAATTCTCCCAGGCGCTGCCGATCGCTGAGCACGCCGAGGAAGCGGCTAAGGAGTTCGGACAGCGACAGCTCCTTGGCAAGCATCTGCGCCAGCGCACGGCGGCGTACCGGCGACAGGAGCGGACTGCGCAGGACCGGGCCGACGGTGGGATCCTGGACCAGGGCGGCGAGCCGTTCGAGTTGGCGGGCGGTGTCCTCCAATGCCCGCTCCTCGCTGGCGAGCGAGAAGACGGCCTTGGCGTAGCGTCGCGCTACCATGCTCACGGCGTCACCTGGTGGAGGAACTCGGCGACGAACCGCTGCTGGTCATCGGCGGTGAGCCGGCTGCGTGCCGCCTCCTCCGCCAACTGCAGGGCGTGACGCACCAGTTCGGTGCGCAGCATCTCCCGGGTGCGACGAAGCTCATAGGCGGCCGCCAACTCGGCATCGTGCCGAATGGTGTCGGCGGTCTTATGCGCCACAGCCAAAATACGGTCGCGTTCGCGCGCGGCGTCGCGGCGGGCCTGCTGGCGCATGTCCTCGACCAATTGATCGAACTGCGCCAGGCGTGTTTCCCACTCCATTTTCAACTTGAGGGCTTCTGCTTGGGCGGCGGTTGCCGATTCGATCGCCCGGACCACGGTGTCACGGCGCTCGCGTACGAGCGTGCGCACGGCCGGCCACGCAAAGCGCGCGAGCACCCAAACGAAAATGCCCAGGTTGATCGCACCATACACCAGGGGCCATACGGGGCTGGCGTGGTCGTGCCCGCCCCCTTCCGCGAGGACCAGGGCCGCCTGGCTCAGAACTATCGCGGAGCCAACAGCGATCATGGTGACGCGGTGCCTCATAGCGGTCTCCCGGTAACACGCTCGACCATGCGCGCCGACAGTTCCTGTGCCTCGGTGGCCAACCGCGCGCGCGCCGACGCTGCCTGGCGGCCCAGATCCTCGCGCGCTTGCAGGAGCTGGGTGCTGGCTTGGCCGCGCGCGTTCCCGATGAGCTGACGCTCTTCGCTCTCGGCGGCGATGCGGGCCCGCTCGGCATCGGCAGCCAGTTGCAGATAGACGTCGCGCATGCGGCGCTCGTAGTCCGCCGCCGACTGTTCGGCTCCGGCTTTCAGTTCCGCCGCGTTTCTGAGCATGCCCGTGGTGCGCGCTTCGCGAGCCTCGAGGACCCGCGTCACCGGGTCGAACAGCAGGCGTTTGAGTCCCAGCCACAGCAGGTAGAACAGAGCGATCTGTATGAGGAATGAACTATCGGGTGGAAACGTCAACATGGTGTATTTGCGATCCGAACGCGACTGCGACGAACGGCGACCCGCACCGTGCATTGCGGTGCACGGCGCGGGTACGTGCCGCAGTTGATCGTGGTGAAACGCCCTGCTCAGTACGTGAAAACGGCCGCTACTTGATCGCTTCTGACGGTATCCGGGCGGGTGCGGTCGGGCCGCGTTCCTCTTTTGGAAAGAGTGCGACCTTGCGGTCTGGTTTGTCCAGCTTTGCCTCTTTCCCCCCTCCCATCGAACAATGGCCTTCAAAAATAACGCCTTCGTGAATCACCAGGCTCGGGGTGATGATGTTGCCTGTGAGCCGCGCCGGCGCGCGCAACTCGACACGCTTACGCGCCACGATGTCTCCCGTGACGTTCCCTTTGAGGATGATCGTCTCGGCTTGAATTTGCGCGTTGATCACCGCGCCATCGCCGATGATGACAGCATCCTGGGCGCCGATCTCGCCGTCGACAGTGCCGTCGATTCGTACGCTCCCTTCGAATGTGAGCTTACCCTCAACGCGGCTACCTTTGCCGAGATGGGCTTGCACGGCCTCCTCATGTTGCGGGGCCTCAATTGGCCGGACCGGGGCGCTTACCGGCGGCCGCACGGATTCAGGGCGCTGCGCTTTGTCGTCCTTCGCGAATAAGGCCATTCCCCTCTCCCCGTAGTGGTGGACTCAAGGCCGTGGGCTTATAGCACGCCCCGTTTCTGGTTGTCAAAAGTCATAGGGCGCTCTGACATAGTGTGTTACGCGCGAAGGTCGTCCGCTTTCTGTGTCAGCCTGTCGATTAGTCCGTTCAGCTCATCGAGCGAGTAGTATTGAATTTCGATCCGACCCGAACGGCCGCGGCCAGCGAGCAGCCGCACGCGTGTCCCCAACGCCTCCGTGAGGCGCTGTTCCGCGGCGCGTTGATCGTCACCCGTGGGCTGCGCTCGCTGTCGTTTCGCCAAGTGCTCAGTCTGGCGCACGGTCAGCTTGCGAGCGATCACTTCGTCGGCCAGCGTCGTCTGGTCCGCCTCGGAGGCGACAGCCGCCAGCGCCCGTGCGTGTCCGGCCGACAGCAGCCCTTGTTCGATCCGCGCTTTCACTACGTCCGGAAGCTGAAGGAGCCTGAGTGTGTTGGCCACGGTGGAGCGTTCCTTGCCGACGCGCACCGCTACCTCCTCCTGCGTGAAGGCGAACGTTTCCATCAGGCGACGATACGCGCGGGCTTCCTCGATCGGATTGAGGTTTTCGCGCTGAATGTTTTCGATAAGCGCAAGTTCGAGCATCTCCGCGTCGCCGACATCACGGACGACAACCGGCACGGTCTCCATGCCGAGGCGCTGCGCCGCACGCAGGCGGCGTTCGCCGGCGATCAGTTCGAAGCCGCCGCCGTGCCGCCGCACCAGCAATGGTTGGAGGATCCCCTTTTGTCGAATTGACTCGGCAAGTTCTTCGATGGCGTTGTCGGCAAAGTGTTGGCGGGGCTGCGTGGGGTTCGGCCGGATCGTGGCCACGGGGACGAAGGCGTCCGGAGGCGCTTCTTCGACGCCAGCGGCGCTCGGGATCAACGCCCCGAGGCCACGACCGAGTGCGCGGCGTTTGTTCGTTAACTCCATTACTCTCCTCCCGATTCCGATTCCACCGTGGATGAAAGGTACCGCCCGCCGCGCCGCCGCAAGAGCTCTTGCGCGAGCGCCTGATAGGCCTCGGCGCCGCGTGAGGTTGGCTCGTACACCACTGCGGGTAGGCCATGACTGGGCGATTCACTGAGTCTGACGTTCCGCGGGATGACGGTTTGAAAGACGTCCGCTGGAAAGTGCTGGCGCACCTCGTCCGCCACCTGGTGGCAAAGACTGTTGCGCGTATCGAACATCGTCAGCAGGAGGCCCTCGATCGTCAATGCCGGGTTAAGTCGTTGCCTGATCAGCTCGACCGTTTCCAAGAGTGCGCTCAAGCCCTCAAGGGCGTAATATTCGCATTGCATCGGCACAAGCAGTGAATCCGCGGCTGTCAGTCCGTTGATAGTTAAGAGCCCCAAGGATGGCGGGCAATCGACGATTAGGAATTCGAATGTATGCTTGACTTGTTGCAGGGCTTCTTTCAAACGATGTTCGCGTGCGACCAGCGGGACCAGCTCAATTTCTGCCCCGATCAAATCGCGCGATGACGGCAGTACGCTAAGCAAGTCGATTGCGCAGCATCGAACGGCTGCGGCCGGGGGATGTTCGCCCAGGATCACTTCGTAAATGGTTGGTGTGCCCTCTCCTCGGGCGACCCCAACTCCACTGCTGGCGCTGGACTGCGGGTCGATATCGACGAGTAGAGTCGGATGACCGGCAAGTGCCAAGGCAGCGGACAAATTCACTGCGGTGGTCGTCTTACCCACGCCGCCCTTCTGGTTTGCGATGCAGATTGTTCGCCCCACGTGAGCTTCTCGATTCAGTCGTAAGAAACGCGACGGTGGTGTACCACAGGGTCAAATTGATGAAAAGTGTTTCACGTGAAACATTGCCGGACCTCGCTTGGGGTCACCAGCGATCCAGAGTGGATCACTATTGCGTCAAGGTCGCCGTCGATGCGGCCACGGCAACCTGGTCCGTCCGCTGGACTCGTCATTATTGGGTCTGACTCCTCCCTCGCTAGACTTTTCGAAAGATCAGCAGCATCCGCTCGATGCCCGCATGCAGTTTGTAAGTGACCGTTTCCGGTGTTCGAAAGCCAGGCGATGGGCGGGCTTCCCTCATTCCCTTTGGGCCCTTCATGGCGATCGCTAAGCCGCCTGAGCGGAGTAGTTCCGCGGCCACAGGAAGGAGTTCCGGCACGGACCAGACAGCCCTCGAAACAACAACATCAAAAGTGCCTGCGGCCCGGGCCGAGAGCTCTTCGGCGCGTCCCTCGACGACCGAGGTATTAGCGAGCTGGGAGCGACGGACAACTTCGCGAAGGAAGTTGGCGCGTTTCCGTCTCGACTCGACCAGTGTGATCGAGGCGTGGGGACGCGCGATCGCCAGCGGCACGCCAGGAAAACCCGCGCCGCTACCGAGGTCAACGAGGATCGATCGGGCGGGGACGTGCTCGACGACAGCAAGCGAATCCAGGATGTGGGCGCGAACGATATCGACTGGGGTCGCGGCTCCTGTCAGCGATAGCCGCGTGCGCCAGAAAAGCAGGGTGGCGATGTAGGCCTCGAAAGCAGCGAACTGCTGGGCCGTCAATGTGATTCCGGACCGGATCGCGCCCTCGGCCAAATCACCAGCTGCGGCGTGCGTGCCCGCGGGACTATCGTCCTCCATACCGCTTGAGGTGCACCGAGAGCAACGACACCGCGGCAGGCGTCACACCCGGAACACGCGCCGCCTGTCCTAGCGAAACGGGGCGCACGCCGCTCAGCCGCTCGCGCGCCTCGCGTGACAGACCCGCTACGGCGTTGTAGTCGAGATCGTCTGGGATGGCGGCCTGCTCGAGGCGCCGGAAGCGTTCCACGGCGTCCTGTTGACGCTTGACGTATCCCGAGTATTTCACCGAGATCTCGACCTGGGCGGCGACGTCCGGCGACACGCCAGCAAATCCCACCATGATACCGTCAAGGTTGAATACGTCTTGGTAGGAAAGCTCCGGTCGTCGCAGAAGTTGTGCGAGGCTGGTCAGATTCGACAACTCGGCTGTCTCGAGCGCGCGCAGGCGGCGATTGATCTCGGGCGAGGGTGAAATCGTTGTGGACTCCAAGCGTGCGATCTCTTGACTTGTGGCTGCGATCTTTTGCCGCGTCCTTTCCCACCGATCGTTTCCTATCACGCCAACGCGTCTGCCATGCTCGGCCAGCCGGATATCGGCATTGTCCTCCCGCAGCAGCAGGCGGTATTCCGCCCGCGAGGTGAACATCCGATAGGGCTCGCCACCGATACCCTTGGTTACCAGATCGTCAATCATAACGCCAATATAGGCTTCGTCTCGCGCGAGAATGAGCGGCGCCTGCCCGCGCATCCTGAGCGCGGCGTTGATGCCGGCCATGAGGCCTTGGGCGGCGGCTTCCTCGTAGCCGGTGGTCCCGTTTATCTGTCCCGCGTGATACAAGCCACTAACCAGCTTCGTCTCCAGTGACGGAAGCAGTTGTGTCGGATCGACATAATCGTATTCAATGGCGTAGCCTGGCCTCATGATGGTTGCCTGTTCGAGGCCCGCAATGGAATGGACCATTGCGATCTGGACATCGAGCGGTAGGCTGGTCGAGAGGCCGTTCGGGTAGACCTCCACTGTGGATCGACCCTCAGGTTCCAGAAAAATCTGATGACGGTCCTTCTCCGCGAAGCGTACTATTTTATCTTCAATCGACGGGCAATACCGCGGTCCCCGCCCCTGGATCCGACCCGTGTAGAGCGGCGAGCGATCGAGAGCGCCACGGATAATCGCGTGGGTGCGATCGTTGGTGAACGTGATATGGCAGCAAACCTGAGGTTGTCGAATCCGAGCAGTGGAAAGCGAAAACGGCAAGGGCGGGTCGTCCCCGGGCTGGATCAGAAGTTTGGTGTAATCTATGGTGCGGCTGTCGAGCCGCGGGCAGGTCCCGGTCTTCAGCCTTCCGACGCGGAATTCCAGCTCGCGGAGTTGCTGGCTGATACCTGTGGACGCGAAATCTCCAGCCCTACCCGCAGCCATCGTCCTGTCGCCGATATGGATCAGACCGTTGAGGAAGGTTCCGGTTGTCAGGATCACCGATCGGCCGTCGATTACCTCACCCATCTGGGTGCGCACGCCCTGAACGGTACCGTTGCTGATCAAGAGATGCTCGACGGTCCCCTGGTAAAGCGTTAGCCCGGGGGTGTGCTCAAGGCGCTCTTTCATCGCTTGACGGTAGAGGGCTTTGTCGGCCTGAGCGCGTGAAGCGCGAACGGCAGGTCCCTTCTTGGTGTTCAGCTGCCTAAACTGTATGCCGGTGGCATCGATCGCGTGCGCCATCTCGCCGCCCAACGCGTCGATCTCCTTTACCAGATGTCCTTTCCCGATCCCGCCGATGGCAGGATTGCACGACATTTGCCCGATGTGGTCGAGATTCGATGTGAGGATCAGGGCATCGCAGCCCAGGCGAGCGGCCGCGAGGCCAGCTTCGATCCCGGCATGGCCGGCGCCTACCACGATCACGTCAAACCGCTTCGAAAATGGACCCATGAGCGCCTCAATGTTCCACGTGAAACACTACTTGCCAATGCAAAATTGGCTGAAAATTCGATCAAGGACGTCCTCGTTCGTAATCGCACCGGCAATCTCGCCAAGGTAGTCTATCGCATCCTGGACATCAACGGCGACGAGGTCTACGGGCCGTCGAGCCATAAGCGATTCGTGTGCCATGAGCAAGCTTGTCCGAGCCTTGCCCAGCGCGTCGCGGTGGCGGAGGTTGGTGAGCGCCGGAGCGCTCGGGTCGATCGCGGTTTGCGCGCCGGCCAATTCAACCAGAGATCGTCGCAACGCCGGTAGGCCGAGATGCGTCGTGGCGGAAAGTGCGACGACTGGCTGACCACGGACGAATTCGCTCAACTCGGCATCCGCCAGCCTTCGCGGGAGGTCGATCTTGTTGAGCACAATGATGTGTGAGACGCTGGCGGCCGCCCGCAGCGCGGCACGATCCGCGTCGTCGAGAGGCGCAGACGTATCCAGCACAGCGAGCAGCAGGTGCGACGCCGCCATCTTGGCGGTGGTCCGCGCCATGCCGAGGCGCTCGACTTCCTCGGCCTCGTCCGTGGCCCGCAACCCCGCCGTATCCGTCAACACCACCGGGACTCCGTCAAAATCGACGGTTTCCTCGATTGCGTCCCGTGTCGTACCCGCCATCGGGGTGACGATCGCGCGCTCTTCTCCCAGAAGCGCGTTGAGCAGGCTCGATTTTCCCACATTGGGTTTCCCGACGATCGCGACACGCAACCCCTCGCGTAACAAGACACCCTGGCGGAAGGTATCGCTGAGCGAACGTAGAGATGTTTCACATATACTGAACGCAGCGTTTATCCGGTCATCTGCCACTACGACTTCATCATCGATAAAGTCGATTTGCGCCTCGAGGAGCGCCTTGAGTTCGACCAACTGCGCACGGATTGCGGTCAAGTGCCCGGAGAGTTGGCCAGTGAGCTGGCGGGCGGCGACCGCCGCACCGCTGCCGGTGCGGGCGCGCACGATGTCAAGCACCGCTTCCGCTTGCGCCAGATCCATGCGGCCATTGAGAAAGGCGCGCCGGGTAAATTCCCCCGCCTCGGCGACGCGGGCGCCTCGGCGCAACGCGTGCGCCAAGACGCGGCGCAAGACGACCGGACTGCCGTGGCAATGGATCTCGAGCACGTCCTCTCCCGTGTAACTGCGGGGCCGACGCATCAGCACGGCCAAGCCCTCGTCGAGGACACTCCCGTCCTCATCCCGCACATGGCCGTGGTACAAGCGATGCGAAGTCCACACGGCGACCTGCCGCCCGGCCGCGAAGAGATGCGGCGCAATGGTCGAACTGAGGGGCCCGCTCACGCGGATGATGCCCACGCCCCCGTGGCCCGGCGGGGTGGCGATGGCCGCAATTGTATCCTCGGCGTACATGTGAGACAGCGGCTGGCGGCGGATCGAATAGCCCCAATGCTGGCGGCTTAGGCCGTTTGCACCGAAATGGCAACTGGTGACGGGGTGGTGGTGTGACCGGCAAGATTGAGGGTCGAGGCTAATAAAGCTAACAGCACTTGACTTTATTTGCTCCTCGTAGAATGAAATTTGCTTTACTGAGAGATTCGGCAGGTGAAACGAACCACCACGGGCACCTACGAGACGACCGCGGTTGGCGGTGAGACGGTCAAGGCGTTCGTGCCGGTACCTGCATCGACCCCAAGTGCCCGGTCGTGCAGGGCAAGACCGTCTGCGTCGTGACCTGCCAGCGCAGCCGGGAGCCGGTGTTCCTGAAGTGGAATGGACTCGATGCCGCTGCGGAGGGCGATTTCTTCGTGAGGGGTGGCCCGGGGACGGTTAAGCTGGCCCCGGAGAGCGCGCAGCGGTACGTCCGGACGCGGTTCGACACGCCGGCAATGGAGCGGAAGCCCGATGCGCCCTCGAGAGGGGCTGTTCAGCAACAGCATGCAATTGACGGCGCCACGCGCTACGGCTAATGGCTCAACGCCGTTCGTCGCGGTAGCCTGGAAGCGGTGCTCGCCGGGAAGCCCGTGTAACACCTCGAGTCATGCTACGCCTGTCCCTGTTGCCGGGTGGATTTTTCGGCTATCGATAGCGCTCATGAACGCCGTTCACTCGTTCGCGATGATCGCCATCGCGGACGCTCTTTGGTTGATGGAGTATCGTGTCGCATGAGCCGCCTGTTCGGATCGATTCGTCAACTGGGCTATGTCGTGCGCGACCTCGATCGGGCGCTGCGGTACTGGACGCAAACGATGGGGGTCGGGCCATTCTTTGTCCAGCGTCATGTCACCTTTGAAGCGTACCGCTACCGGGGCCAGCCATCCTCGCCGCCCGTGATCAGTCTCGCCATCGCCAATTCGGGCGATCTGCAGATCGAACTGATCGCGCAACACGACGGCCGGCCAAGTCCCTACCGGGATTTCCTCGATGCCGGCCGCGAGGGAGCACAGCACGTATCGTCCTGGTTGTCACCCGAGGAATACGATGCGGTACGGGGGACGCTGCAGGGCAGCGGCGCGGCGATTGCCCACGAGGGGATTGTCCCGATCGTCGGCCTGCGCTTTGTCTACTGCGCCACCGACACCGCCCCCGGCGACCTGATGTACGAGATTGCGGACGTGCGGCAGCCGCACATCTATCCGGCGATGGAGATGGTGGCGCGGGCGGCGCGCGAGTGGGACGGGAACGATCCGATTCGCGAAATGGGGTAATTACCGCTTTGCCGTACCCCGTAGCGGCCGGAACGTATCGCGGATGTCTTTGACGATCGCCTCCGGCTCCTCGGCGGCGGCGAAGTGGCCGCCGGAGCTGTAGACACGCAGCAGCACGCGGTTAAAGAACGTCGCGGTCCAGTCGATGGGTGCCGGTGCAAGGTCCGCTTCGAACAGGCTGAGGCCGGTGGGGACGCCCACCACCGGCATGCGGTCGTGCGCGGGTGTCCAGGGATTGGCTGCCGCTTCGTAATAGTAGCGCAAGGCGCTACCGATGCTGTCGGTGAGCCAGTAGAGCATCATCGTGGTGAGCAGATCATCCTTCGAAAACCGCCGTTCCACATCGCCGCCACAGTCGCTCCAGGCGCGCCGGCGTTCGAGGATCCAGGCGCACAACCCCAGCGGTGAATCGTGCAGCGCGTACGCCAATGTCTGCGGGCCGAGCAGATGGACCGCTATGTGGCTGGCGAACTTGCGCTCCCACGCGACCGCTTTGGCGCGCTGTTCGCGTCCCTGCGCGGCGGCAACCACGTGCTCGATCGACCACGGCCGATCGCCCGGGAAGACGGGCAAGGCAAAGGCGTTGCTGAGATGGATGCCAATCAGTTCGCGTTCGTACTTGTGACCGAGCTGGTTGGTGATCAGCGCCCCCCAGTCGCCCCCGTGCGCGGCGAAACGGGTGTAGCCGAGGACATCCCGCATCAATTGCACCCACAGGTCCGCGGTGCGCCACCAGTTGATGCCGGTCGTCCGCACCGGCGTCGAGAAGACGTAGCCCGGCAGCGACGGGACAACGACGTCGAAAGCGTCGGCGGGATCGCCGCCGTGTGTCGCCGGGTCGCTAAGGGGAGCGATCACGTGACGGAAATCCCAGAACGTCCACGGCCAGCCGTGCGTCAGGATGAGCGGCATCGGCGCCGGCCCGTGGCCGCGGGCGTGCAGGAAATGGATCGGTATGCCGTCGAGCTGTACGCGGTAATGCGCGAAGGCATTCATCGCCTCTTCCTGCGCACGCCAATCGTAGCCATTTAGCCAGTAGTCGGTCAGCGCCCGCAGGTAGGCGCCGTTCGTACCATAGCGCCAATCGTCATTGGCAAGGTCCGGCGGCCAGTTCACCGCCCGCAGACGCCGGCGCAGATCGTCGAGCTTCTCTTCCGGAATGGCGATTGCAAAGCGCTCCACAGACATGCCTCGGCCTTCCTCGTCCGAGCGCGCACCCTCACAGCTTCGGCCGGCGGCCGGCCCAGGGCCTCGCCTGTTCGAGTTGTGCCGCCAGACGCAGCAGGGTGGCGTCCTCGCCGTAACGACCGCTGAACATCACGCCGACTGGCAATCCGGCACGCGTCCAGTGCAGCGGCACCGACATCGACGGTTGCCCGGTACCGTTGAAGACCCCGGTGAACGGCACGAAGCGCTGTGCGGCATCGCCGAACGCCTTAATGTCCGTGAGCGTAAGAATGCCGAGCTTCACCGGCGGCGAGCCGAGTACGGACGAGAGCAGGATATCCCAATCGCGTTGGAACTCCGCCATGGCGCAGCCGGCGCGAAACATCACGGCGCGCGCCGCCTCGTAGTCGCTGCCCTTCACCTGCTTGCCCATTTGGTAGATGCCCCACGTCACCGGCTCGACATCGTTCTCGTTGGCCGGGCGCCCCAGCTCGGCTACGCGCTCGTCGATCGTCCGGGCGATATTTGCCGGGATGATGACCGTGCCCATGGCTTTGCCGAGGTCGCCGTAGTCGATTTTGGGGGTGACCTCTTCGACACGATGCCCCAGCTCACGGCACAGTTGCGCCGCCGCTTCCACCGCGCGGGTGCATTCGGGATCGATGTCGCCGCCGCCGAAGCGGTGCCGGATGAGGGCCATGCGCAGCGTCCCCGGCGGGGCGCCGACCTCCGCCAGGAACGGCCGCTCGGGTGGCGGCGCCAGGAAGCTGCTGCCGAGCACCGGCGCACAGGTGGCATCGAGCAAAGCGGCGCTGTCACGCACCGAGCGGGTGACCGCGTGCTGGCAAGAGAGCCCTGCCCAGCCTTCGCCGTTCGTCGGAGGGCCGACCGGCACGCGGTGCCGCGACGGCTTCAGGCCGAACAACCCGCAACATGACGCGGGAATGCGGATCGAACCGCCGCCGTCGCTGGCATGCGCCCACGGTACGATGCCGGCCGCGACCGCGGCGGCACACCCACCCGAAGATCCGCCGGCGGTATAGCCGAGATTCCATGGATTGTGCGTTGGCCCGTTCAGCACCGATTCGGTGCTCGGCGTCAAGCCGAACTCCGGACTCGCCCCCTTGCCGAAAATGACCAGCCCAGCCCGCAGGTAACGATCGACCAGCACGTTGTCGTCCTGGTCGACGCGATCGCGGAAGAGGCGGGAGCCGTTTGTCGTCACCGTGCCGGTGAGGTGTGCGTGCAGGTCTTTCAGCAAGAACGGTACGCCACGGAACGGCCCTGCCGGCAGGCCAGTCGCGATCTGCTTACGTGCGCGATCGGGGAAGCGCACCACGACGGCATTGATGCGCGGGTTGACCGCATCGAGCCGCTTCAGCGCCATGTCCAGCAATTCGCCGGCCGTCACCTCCCCCGTACGCACAAGTTCCGCGAGTCCGAGCCCGTCGTGCTTCATGTACTCGTCGATGCTCATAACGCCTCCGCCAGCATGCGAGTTGGAGCCTGCCGCTCCCACCGACATGGTCCCGGCCAGAGCGATACCCCCAAGTTTCAACACGTCGCGCCGGCTCATCCCGCTGGTTTCGCTCATAGTCCTCTCCTGGATTCGCCTGTTGTTTCACAGAAAGTCCGCGAACGAAAGGAGTGGGCCAGCATACCCCACGCGCCGCTATGCGCCGCCAACCGAGGGCGTCTACTGGACATGAACGGAATCGCCCGCTTGAGAAGAAGCCGCCATCCGTTCGGCCCGCGTAGGAGCCCGTTGCCTGAGATCCGTATCGCGGGCTCGCCGCGAATTCGTCGGCAGCGTCCCCTAGCGCACGGCAGGCGCCAGTTGAATCACGCAGCGGATGGCCTCGCCGGAGGCGGTGAGTTCCAGGGCCGCGTTGATCTCCTGCAGCGGGAAGCGCCGCGTAACCATGGCGTCGAGATCGAGTTTTCCGCACCGCCACAGCTTCACGAGTCGATCGAAATCCCTGCGGATGTCCGCGCCTCCGTACATCGAGCCGCGAAGGACTTTGTCGCTGTAGAACAACTCGTAGGCGCTGAACGGGACGACGTCGTCACGCCGGCCGACTCCGACCACCACCGTCGTGCCCCCACGTCGCGTGGCATCGAACGCCTGGCGGATAACGCTGCCGCTACCGACGCATTCCAGGGCGTAGTCGAAGCCCCTTCCACCCGTGAGGGTGCGCATCGCGTCAGTCACCTCCGCCGGAGTAGCCGCATCCGTTGCCCCGAGCCGTTTCGCGATTGCGTGTTTCCGGTCCTGCGGATCGACGGCCAGAATCTCGCAAGCGCCCGCGATCCGTGCCCCTTGGACCGCCGCCATGCCGACACCTCCCAGACCGAAGACAACCACCGAGGACCCCGGGGCGATGCGCGCCGAGTTGATGGCCGCGCCGACTCCCGTCATCACCCCGCACCCGATCAAGCATGCGAGATCCAAGGGCAGGTCGGCGGCAATGGGAACGACCGCGTCGGCCGACACGATCATCTCCTCGGCAAAGCTTCCCGAACCGAAGACACCGGCGACTTCTTGCCCCGCGACGGCAAAGTGCCGTGGCGTTGGCGCCTCCACCGACCGGCATAGATTCGGCCGTCCCGCCAGGCAGTCGGCGCACTTTCCACACATAGGCACCGCGGCGACGATGACATGGTCCGCCGGCGCGATATCGTGTACCCCCGCACCGACCTCGATGACAATCCCGGCGGCCTCGTGCCCGAGCACGCAGGGGTGCGCGTGTGGGATGGTGCCGTTCTGCACCGAAAGGTCCGTGTGACAAACCCCGGTGGCAACGACCTGTAGACGAACCTCGCGCGTCCCCAAGCCGACGAGGGTCACGTCATCGCGCACATCCAACGGTGCTCGGTCATTCCAGAGGAGTGCAGCACGCATTCGCTTCAGCACACCCGCGGTCGCCGCCGATGCCAGTGGGTACCGGCCTCCGATCGCTGGGCAACATTCGCCCCAGGATGCCGGTATGGCGATCGGCCAGGCGGTCCGGGCTGGGGCGTAGCCGCACCGCGACCCAGCCCGGAAGATTTCCGCGGCTCGTTACTTGACGTGCAGTTCCACCCGGCGGTTCTGCGCGCGGCCGTCGGCGGTGTCATTAGACGCCACCGGCTTCGACTCGCCCATGCCCTCGGCGGTGATCCGGGACCGCGCGATCCCATGGTCCACCAGGTAGCTTCGCACGGTTTCCGCACGCCGGCGTGACAGCCCCATATTGTACGTCTCCGTGCCGATGCTGTCCGTGTGGCCTTCGACGACGATGTCGACGCTGCCTTCCTGCTTCAACACCTGGATCGCCTCGTCGAGGATCGGCTTGGCGTCGGCCTTCAATGTTGCCTTGTCGAAATCGAAGTGGACGCTACGCAGAACGATCTTCTTCTTCGCGGGCGGCGGTGGCGGCGGCGCGGCCTGGGCGACCGGAGCCGGCGGCGGCGCGGCTTCGCCTGCCGTGAAGTTGTAGCCGATCTGGAGGCCGAAGGTGCGCGGCGTGCCATAGTTGTTGGACGCGACGCCAATCGCGTTCGTCCAGTCGATACCGTAGGTCCGGTACTTGCGGTCGAACAGGTTGCGGCCATAGACCGCCAGGTCGAGACTCCCTTTCTGCAGCGGGATATCGGCGAACCGCAGTTGCCCATTGACCAACGCGTACGCCCAGCCCTCGTCGGCTTGGGAGCCGGGGGTCTCATTGTTGGTGATAAACACGACTTTGTCCTGCCAATACACATCGAGATGCGCGGAGAACGTGCCATGCGTGGTCGGCGGCGCCGTGTAGGTCACCCCGGCCGAGAACTGACTATGCGGCAAATGCGGAAATGCCCGATGATCCGCGACGTCTTCAAGCACAGGGTTACCGGCGGAATCGAAAATCGGATTGCCGGCAGCGTCAAACTTCTGATCCATCCATTTCAGGTACTTCGGTGCGATGAAGCTGTAGCCTACCGTTGCCTCGATGCCGCGCACCGGAACCGCCGTTCCCTCGAACTCCATTCCCCAGATCTCGGCGCTTTCGACATTGCCGACGACGGAATACGCCCCGAGGCCTGGAGTGGCCCGGAATACGGTCTCCTGGAGGTCGGAGTAATCGCTATAGAACCCGTCGGCATTGAGGCGCAGCCGGTTGTCGAACCATTGCGTCTTGAAACCCATCTCGTAGGCCAGCAGCTTCTCGGGATTGAACGGTGTGGTGAAGAACGGTGTTGGCGCCGTCGGCGTGAAGCCGCCGCTGCGGAATCCGCGGCTGACCCGGAAATACGTCATCACCTCGTCCGTCCACTGGTAGGAGAGGTCGCCCATGGGTGAAAGTCCCGGCGTCCCGGTGCCGTGGATGCCGCCAAAGGCCTTGCCTCGGGAGACACTGAATTCCGCCCCGGGGGCGAAAAACATGTGGTCCAAATGGACTTGTTCTTGCGTGAAGCGGAGGCCCGCCGTAATGCTCAATTTGTCGCTCAAAATCGGCGGCGTATAGGTCACCTGTCCGTACGGCGCGTACGACTTGGACTTGATGTAGTTCTTGCTGGGCACCGGTTGGAAGAAGTAGGTCTGGTCCTCGTCCTGCATCGCATACTCGCCGAAGTAGTACATGCCGAGAACATAGTGGTAGCGCGGCCCGGTACCGAGCCACTGCAGTTCGCCGCTCCAATGCTGGACGTCGCTCATCTGCATGATGTCGATGACGTGCAGGGGCGTGCCATCGAAGTCGTTGCGGGTGTCGGCGTAAAAGCTGCGATAGGATCCTATCGCCTTCAAGGTGGTCTTGCCGAATGGCCCGACGTCGCCCAGATCCCAGGCCAAGGTCAGGTTGTGCATGATCCCACGACCGGAATCGCCCATACGGTGCAGGCTACCGTCACGCTTGAGCACGGCATTGGCGGGGGTGGAATCGGGACGGTTCTTCTGGATGTACGCTCCCAAACCACCCGGGAACACAGGGTTTGGGATAGGGATGACGAAGCCCGGGGGGCTGCCCGGCGGGTGATAATTGTACGTGCTGTCCGCGAGGGAACCAGGGTAGATGTAAGTGAGCGGGTTCGCCATGGAGCTGTTGTTGTAGCGATGGTACTCGAACCAGTAATCCAACGTGACGTCCTTGTTGGGCTGCCACCGCAGCGCCGTCATGTTGTACAGGCGATTGAGGTTGTTGAATTCACTGCCGCCGCCGACTCCAGGTTGGGCCGGCGCACCGGGGGGTAGCGCGTTGGTGAAATAGCCATCGTGCGATTTGTAGCCGACCGTTTGCCGCCAACTGAGGGTCCCCAGGGCCTCCGATTGGGTCAGGCCGTTCTTGCCGACCAGCGGCGCGTTGAACGTAAGCCGAGAATTGAACGTCTCGTAGTTGCCCACCTCGGACAGCAACGAGATGGACCGCTGCTCGGTCGGCTTGTTGGTGATGAAGTTGACCGCGCCGCCGATCGTGTTGCGGCCGTACAGGGTACCTTGTGGACCACGCAGGACTTCGACGCGCTCCAGATCTTCGAGGTCCAGATTCGAACCCACCATCTTCGAGATGTAGGCGCCATCGACGTAGAGCCCCACGACCGTTTGAAACGCGAGGTTCGGGTCACCGAGCTGCATGCCGCGCATGCCCATCGACGTGCTCGATGTGGTGCCGGGGTCGGCCTCGATCCGCAGGTTGGGCACGGCTTGGGTAAGGCTGATAACATCCGTCAGGCCTTTCCTGGCCAACACCTCGCCGGACAGCGCCGTGACCGAGATCGGAATCTCCTGGATGTTCTCCTCGCGTTTCTGCGCCGTAACCGTGATTTCTTCGATTTCCACGGGAGCAGCCGCTTCGGCCTTCTTCGCCTTGGCCGCTTGCGCCCAGCCCGCTGGCGGGACAACCAGCCCCACAGCGAGCGCCACGCCGACCCCCAACCACAAATACGCTCTGACGTTTTTCACGCTAACCCCTCCTTAAGTATGACTGCACGCGTGCCCGCTCGCAGCGCCACGCCCTTTGCCCTTGTCCACAGCCAGACTTAGAGGTGGATTGGCACAATTGTTACAATTTTGCAATGTCCAGTGCGGGCAACACGCATGCGCTGTCTCTCCCTTCTCCGAGCGCGGTCAAACATCCACGGCACTCGGCGCTACGGTCTCCGCAACCGGGGAGATTACGACACCTTCTTGTACGCGGCACGTAGCGCCGCAAGAACTTCCTCCCGATTGGCGCGTACGGACGGCAGCAGTTTGGTGAACGTAGCGGAACCGTGGATATGGCCGTCCAGGCGGCAGTCCCGAAAGATCTGGGGCCAGCAGCGGCAACGCGTACGGATGTCTGGCATCGGCCGCGTTGGCCAGAGAAAAGTCCCGGCACTGTCCCATCCCCGCCCGCGTTAGAATGTATCCCTCGCCATTCTCGACAATTGACGGTTAGCTCATGGTGAGGTCGGTGGCCGGGATCTCGAGCCCCTGGAAGATGATCGGCGGGCCACCGCGGTCACGTTCGAGCCGCTACACGACCAGCCCGGCACGACGCATGTGGGGGTGCACCTCGCGCTCGTAGAGGCGGAGCATCTCCCACGACAACGCCGGATCGATACCGGCGAGCAGCGGGTTGAGGTAGAACACGCTGTGCGCGCCGAGGGATTCGGCAAGCGCCAGCGTCTGCTCCGGTGTCAAGACCTTGTAGGCTGGGCTTTGCTTGATCGTTTCCGGAGTCATCCCGGCGGCGAACGGCCCCGCCGGATGGCCGTACGACTCGGCGGTCCACCGGCGGTACGAGTCGAGTTGGTGCAGCACATGCGGCATGAGCCTTTTCCAGTCGCGTTCCGGGTCGCGAGACACCCATAGGAAGACAGGGCCCTGTGCCGGGTACTCCCCTGGGTCGGGCTTGCCGAGCTTGAGACACTCCTCACGGTACGGCGGCCACAACTTGGGATCCAGCGGCGGGAACCAGCCGTCGGCAATGTGTGCGGCGCGGCGAGCGTTGGCCACCGTCCCACCGCCCAGCAGAATCGGCGGTGGCGGTACGGGGCGCGGCGTCACCTGGCAACGGCGGCCCTGCCAGGTGAATGCCTCGCCCGTCCACGCCAGCTTCAAGAGGCGACACAGCTCTCCAACCGCGCGCCAGCGGTTCTCGAGACGGCGCCCGAACATCTCGAACTCGGCGGGGCGGTAGCCGGCGCCGATGCCGACGATCATGCGGCCCCCGGTCGCTAACTGCGCCACCGCCAGGTCCTCGGCGAGCTTGATGGGATCGTAAAACGGCGCCAGCAGCACCGAGGTACGGAGACGGATGCGCCGGCTACGTCCCGCCATGGCGCACGCCAGCACGATTGGCGAGGGGTTGTAGCCGTCTTCGGCGGCGTGGTGCTCGCCAAGGCCGACTACGGAAAACCCAAGTGCGTCCGCCCACGCCACCTGATCGATAGCGGCGGCGTAGAGATCGGTGGCCTTGGCCCCAAATGCCGGCGCCCGCATGTCATAGACGATCGTGAGTTCCATGGTGGCCTCCTACAATCCGGACAGCCGTCCCTCAGCAAGGGATTGGCGCGCAACCCAAGTCTCGACTCCGCGCTTGGCCCCCTCGCCCGCGCATCTTCGCAGCCCGGGTGAGGGCGGCAGGCTGCGCACCGCGCACCCTACTCCATCCGTATCCTTTCACCCTCGCCCTGCCCTCTCCCACGCTGAAGAAACGCGTGGGCGAGGGTTGAGATCGTCGCCACACCATTCCTTCGCGCCCGCGCTGATCCACGGGCTGGGTTCGTCAGGCGAGCGTGCCTCCGTCCATGCGGATGGATTCGCCGTTGATGTGGGCGCCGTCGGCGGAGGCGAGCATGGCGATGACGCTGGCGACGACTTCCGGACCGCGCGACTGATCCAGGGCCATCGCCCGGCGCACCAGATCCATGTCGGCGCCCTCTGGCAAATTCGACGAGGCCCCCATCGCGGTGGCGATCGACCCCGGGCACACGGCGTTGCAGCGCACGCCCTGCTTGCCATACTCGACGGCGAGCGAGCGCGTCAGTGCCAGCACCCCGGCCTTGCTCGCGCCGTAGGCGGCACCGTAGGGCATGCCGGCGAGCGCCGAGGTCGAGGAGGTGTTCACGATGTTCCCCTTGCTGGCCAGCAAGTGAGGCAAGGCCGCCTTGCAGCACAAGAACGTCCCGGTCAGGTTGATCCTCAGGATGCGTTCGAACTGTTCGAGTGTCGTCGCGTGCGCATGCTCCAACAACAACACCCCGGCAATGTTGAGCAGGGCATCGAGCCGGCCGAACCGATCGACGCACGCGCGCACGGCCGCTTCGACCTGGTCCGGGTTGGACACGTCGCACGGGGCTGATGTCACCGCGGAACCGACCGCGGCGCACTGCCGCTCGGTTTCCGCCAGCCCTGCGCGCGCCACGTCGACCAGGTACAAGCTGGCCCCTTCGTCCGCCAGCCGTTGTGCCGTCGCCCGCCCGATCCCTGCCGCCGCCCCGGTAATCAGTGCCGCCTTTCCCTCGAATCGTTTCATCATGTTCTCCTTCCTCACCGCTCGTTAGTACTGTCGATAGCGTCGCTGCACATGCTCCTGGCGGATACGGATCTGGTTGCGCCGCTCCTCCGGCGACACGGTCCGCGTCTTGGCGGGCAGGTGCCGGCGAATCGCGTTGAATGCCACCTTCTTCACGGTCACGGCCGGCACTTGGTTCGGGGGGTCCGAATACACCCAGCGCAAGCCCATGAACCCTTCCGGATGCCCGGTCGTGTCCAGCCAGTTGGGCACGCCAGGGTCACGATGCGCGATCGCAAACCGCAAACCGCCGTCGGCATCGTGTTCCGCTTGGCAGCCGTTGAGACTACTGGTGTGATTGGCGTAATCGAACGACTCACCCCAAAGGTTGGACAGATTGAAGCCAATGTAGAGCGGGGGCACTGGAATGCGCTCCTCGACGATGAGCGCCTCGTTCTCCCCCAGTTCATAGACACCGCCCGAGTAGATGTTGGTGGCCTGCGCGGCACCGAGCTGGGCGGACGGTGCGAGCGGGGGATTGAGAGCGTTCCGTGGCATGAAGCGTTTGCCGTCGCCGTTCATGTCCCCGTAGGTCTCCAGCAAGATCGCGTAATACTGGTTCCAGAAACGAACCTGATGGTTGACGGTTTCGCCGAGGCGGCGCATCTGTGCCGCGGCAGCGGCCGGATCGAGCGGGCGGGGATGCGTGCCCTCGGCGCCCACGCGCACCAGTTGAAGATCGAGGGCGTCCTCTCGTTCCCAGTCGCCGAACAGTTCGCGGCCGACGATGTACTGCGCGGTGTGCTCCACTTGCGTGGCGGTCCCGTCGGGCGTCGTCCACGGCACGGTGGACTTCGTCGCGATGAAGTTGCCGACGTAGCCGTCGGGACGGAGCGGTGCGAGTAAGATGGTGAACGACCCGTCCGCATCGACAAGGAGTTTCGCGCTATCGAGCGTGCCGGTGTTGGCGGTCACCGAAGGGTTCAGTTCGGCGAGGCTGCCGGTATCGCCCGTGTAGGCACTGATGGCGGTGAAGATCGCGTACTGCGGCGCCTTGCGACCGGACCGCGTCGGCGGCTCGCCGCGCCAGTGGCGGTGATCCCGCGCTTTGCCGCGCAGCAGGTACATCCCATTGCCGTCGATGCGAGCGGTCAGGTACAGGTTGTCCGCATTGTCGATGGTCGACTTGTGCAGCGGGGGAATCGAGCGGCGAAAGTACGGAAAATTCGGGTCCTCGCCAAACGCACGCTCGAACGCACCGTAGACGAAGCCGAGGACGTAGCGGTAGCCCTCAGCCAGGTTGCGATCGTTTGGCGGCGGCGGGTACAACTGCGGGGCGTCGATGGCGTCGCGTGCCCGCCCCAACGCCGCAAGCATCTCGTCCCACGCGGCCCGCAGGTCCGCCCGTGCATCCGCCTGTGCTGCCATCCGCGTTCTCCTACGTGCCGGGACTGCATTGGATCGTTGCGTAAGTTGGCGTCCTCGGCCACGCATGCCTCTTAGTGCAGCGCAATTCGCCGAGTCAAGAAGGTCGCACGAGACGGCCGCCGCACCCGGCTCAATTGCGTACCGGTGGCGCTTCGTGGTATCGAACGCCACTCGTACGCTCAGCACGCAACGCCGGAGGCCGCATGAAATTGGGAGTCCTGCCACCGTTTGCCGCCGGGGCGATCACCGACCCGGTCTATCTGAAGGAGTTCGCGCAGGCCGTCGAAAGCGCCGGCGCCGAGTCATTGTGGACGGTGGAGCACGTCGTCGTTGCCGAGCACTACGAGCCGCTGTATCCGTACTCGGCCGACGGCCGCATGCCCGGACAGGACACCGGCGTGGTGATGCCCGACCCGCTGCATCTTTTGAGCTTTGTCGGAGCCCACACATCGGCTCTGAAACTCGGCACCTGCGTGGTGGTTGCGGCGTTCCATTCCGCCGCTATCCTGGCCAAACGCTGCGCCACGCTCGACGCGCTGTCCGGCGGCCGACTGATGCTGGGCGTCGGCATCGGCTGGCAAAAGGAGGAGTACGATGCGGTGGGCGTACCGTATGCCGACCGTGGTCGCCGCCTGGACGAGGTCATCGATGCGATGCGTGCGTTGTGGGACCCGGGACCGTCAACATTCGAAGGACGATACCAGTCGTTCCGCGACGTCCATTGTGACACCAAGCCTGTGCAACCGGGCGGCGTACCGATCGTCATTGGCGGCAACTCCGAAGCCGCCGCGCGCCGCGCGGGTGTGCGCGGCAACGGCTGGTTCCCGTATGTCATCGCCCCCGACATATTCCGCCAGCGCGCCGACTTGGTGCGGCGCACCGCGGCAGACGCGGGTCGCGACCCCGATGCCATCGAGATCACGGTCTGGCCGGGAAGCTTCGCCCCGGCGGGAACGTTTGACCTGGCGCTCGTACGGGCCTACGTGGCCGCGGGTGCCCGCCGCCTGGTCGTGGCCGCGCATGAGAGTGCGAGTACAGACCCGTCGGCGGTGGTACGCTTCCTCAAGCGGTACCAGGAAGACGTCATCGCCCGCGTTTCACCGTCCGCGCAGGCATAAGGAGGCGGCATGCCGATCAGTGTCCTCGATCGTATCGTCGTGCGACCCGGCCACCTGGATCGGTTGCTGGCCGGGGTGCGGGAGCGCTACCTGCCCAACGCTCGAGGGCGCGGAATGACGTTGGCCGGCATCCACATCCTGCCGCCGGAGGAGGTCGAGGGTGTTCCGCGCGAGGTGACGATCGTGTGGACAGTGCCGGACTTCCAGGCGTTCTTCGCGATGCGCGGGCAGGCCTGTTTCGATCCGACGGTCGCGGCGTTCTGGGAGTGGTGCGAGCCGCTGATCGAGCGGCGCGAGCGCCGTATCGGTAAGATGATGACGGAGGCCGACCTATGATCCGGCAGGTCGTCCTCATCGGTGCCGCACCGGAAACCGCGCACTCGGTCGCCGAGAGGCTGCGCCCCGCTCTGGCGCGCTGCCCCGGTGTGCGGCACAGCCACGTGGGTGTCGACTTAACGGGCTCGTGGGGTAGCCTTGGGCTGACATGGGATGCCCTGCTCAGCAACGACGCACCGCCGGTTTCCGCGCAGTTGCAAGGGCTCGATACCGGGACGGTGGATGCCGTGCGGTTTCGCCCATTGCGCCGCGCGATACCGGAGCCAGGGATTCGTGGCGGCATCAAACGGACGTTGCTCCTGCGTGTGAAGCCCGACTCGCCGGCGAGCGTGGTGGAGCATTTCGAGCGGGATTTGATCGCCATGCCCGCGCACATCCCGGCGATTCGCAACTGGAGCCTGTCCCGGATCGACGCCGGCCTGCAAGCCAGCACCTGGACCCATGTGTGGGAGCAGGAGTACCGCACGGCGGAAGGCCTACTGCAGGACTATCAAGGCTCGCCCTACCACTGGGGTTGGGTCGAACGCTGGTTCGACCCCGAGGTTCCCGGCCACATCGTTGGAATCGCCCTTGCGCATCTGTTTAAAGCCGCTGAGTCGAGCATCCTCGCCTGGGACGAGAAGTGATTGCGACAGGGAGGTCGCCCGACAACAGGCCCGCGATTGCGCGAGCGGGCGCCACGGCAGTACACTGACGCGGACGAGGTCTCCGCATGGCTGGCGAGCACGAGAACGCAGCGCTCACGCGCCGCACGCTGCTGAAAGCGGCAGCCGCGGTTGCCGCCGCCGGCGGCGCGGCCGCGGCGGGATATGCGGCGTGGCGGAACAGCTCGTACCTGTTTCTCATGCGCCAGGCGCCGACCGAGGCCGCGCATCCGGACCCCGCTTGGAAGAACGCCACGGTGCGTCGCTATCGGCCGCTCGGGAATACCGGGATCCGCATGTCCGACATCTCCTTCGGCGGCGGTGCCATCGACAACGCGGACGTGGTCGCACGCGCGGTCGAGCGCGGTATCAATTATTTCGACACGTCGCCTGACTACAGCAAGACCGGCAGCGAGCAAACCATCGGCAGGGCGCTGAAACGCTTGCGCGACAAGGTCTACCTCGCGTCGAAATTCTGCACGGGCGAGGGACACTTGCCGAAGGACACGCCCGTCGCCGACATCATGCGGGCGGTCGAGGGGAGTCTGACGCGTTTGCAGACGGATTACCTGGATGTCTGCCTGATCCACGAAGTGAACAGCATCGACCGGCTGATGGCACCGACGTTTCATGAGGCCTTCGATCGGTTGAAGGAGCAGGGCAAGGTGCGGTTCCTCGGGGTCAGCAGCCACACTCCCAATCTCGAGGCGGTGATGCGGCATGCGGTGGCATCCGGCCGCTTCAACGTACTGTTGGTGGCGCACAACTTCGGTAACTGGCCGGATCTGACCAACATCTTTCGCGACGCCCGGCAGCGCGGCGTTGGCGTGATTGCGATGAAAACGCTCAAGGGCGCGCAGGCAACGGTGTTGAAGGACTTCGCGGATCGGTCGCAGGCGTTCAGCCAGGCCGCGTTCAAGTGGGTTCTGCGCAACCCCGACGTTAGCGGCCTGGTGGTGTCGATCGTGGATTTCGACCAAATCGACGAATACCTGTACGCCTCCGGCCAACCGCTGGAAGCAGCCGATGCGGTGCTGTTGGAGCGCTACGATCAGGTCGTCTCGAAAGACTACTGCCGCCCTGGCTGCGGTGCATGCCTCGACCGCTGCCCGTCCGGCGTGCCGGTGGACGACATCCTGCGCTACGCCATGTACTACGAGAATTATGGGCGTGAGGACGAGGCCAGGATGCGCTATGCGGCGTTACCGCCGGAGCGCGCCGCCGCGCACTGCGTGAACTGTCCGGCCCCATGCCAGGCCGCCTGCCCGTTCGAATTGCCCATTCGCAATAAGCTCCTGCGCGCGCACCGCACGTTACAGGCGTGAGACCGGCACCTGGACGGACTCGTGGCCGCCGTCACGGCAACGTGCGCGGTCGCGAGTCCTCCGCGCGCCGGTCCCCCGCACACCCGCCAGGATCGTTGTCGCCTCGCGCGCGGGTAGGCCACGCCTTGCGCCTGGCCTGTCGCAGGATGCCAGATCGCATTTCAGCACTCTGCTCGACATAGCCGCGGTCAGCGCGTAGCCTAAACCATATCCTCATCGCGTAACACGTTCATGGCTCGCTCACGGGACACAGCGGTCCTGGTTCGACCACTGCACGAGCTCCACTGGGCCGAAACGCCCGAACGGCCCCCGACAGAAGGAGGTCAGCGTATGATGGATGCACAAGCGGTCCCCTGGTCGTCGTCGACCGTGATGGCTCGCCTGCTCACGGCTATGTACGGGGTCGCGACGTATGTATTCTTCTTCGGCACGTTTGTGTATCTGATCGGGTTCGTCGGCAACTGGGTGGTTCCCAAGTCGCTCGATAGCGGCCTCCCGGCCCCTTCGGTCGCCGGGGCGATCGCGATGAACGTGCTGCTGTTGGGCCTGTTCGGCGCGCAGCACACGATCATGGCACGGCCGAGGTTCAAGGCGTGGTGGACGCGCTATGTGCCCTGGCACGTGGAGCGCAGTACGTACGTGCTGCTCTCCACCGCCCTCCTCGCACTCATGGCGTGGCAGTGGCGCCCGCTGCCCACGGTTGTCTGGCGAGTTGACCGGCCGGCGATGGCTACCATGCTGAACGGCGTCTCGCTTGCCGGTTGGGGCATCGTGTTCGTCGCGACCTGGTTGATTGACCACTTCGAGCTGTTTGGCTTGCGGCAAACCGTGTCGTACGCGCTGCGACGAAAGATCGGGCGGCCGCAATTCAAGGAACCGCTCTTCTACCGCTGGGTCCGCCACCCGCTCATGCTCGGATTTCTGATCGCTTTTTGGGCGACACCCGTCATGACCCAGGGACATTTGCTGTTTGCCGTCGTGACGACCGTGTACATCCTCGTCGCGATCCCGATCGAAGAGCGCACGCTCATCTACCTGCACGGAGACCGATACCGAGACTACCAGCGCCGCGTCTCCATGCTCTTTCCTTTTGGCGCGTCGCGGAAGAGCGCGGGCGGCTGACCGCCCCCGCCCCGAACGGTGGGGGCACGGCGGGACACCGGCCGGCGATGCGGCGCCCGCGGGCCACGCACAAGACGCCACCCGCTCATGCTTGCGTAATCGGAGCGGAATCTGCGAAAAGTGATCGACCGGCGTAGGGCTGCACGCGAGGACCAGAGCCAGCTCGAAGTGAGCGTGCGCCGCGGAAGGAGGTTTGTGAGATATGGACATGACACCTCGACTCAATTCCCCCACAACGGCCGTGGTAATTACCGGCGGTGCGTCCGGTATCGGACGCGCCGCGGCGCAAGCTCTCGCCGCCGTCGGCCGCCCCGTTGCGTTGTGGGATATCCACGAACCGAACGCGCAACGTGCCGCCGCCGACGTCGGCTCGGAATACGGCGTGGCCACGGTCGCGGTGGGGGTCGATCTGCGCGACCCGCGGGCGATCGCGCCGGCGCTGCAGAAGACGCGCGCCGCCCTACCGCATATCGGCGGCCTGGTGCACGCCGCGGGGGTGGTCGATACGGGCTCGTTGGAGGGGATCACGCCGCAATTGTGGGACGATGGGATCAACGTGCACCTGCGGCCGATCGCGCTGATCGTCCAGGCCCTGCTGGAGGATTTCCGCGCCCACCCGGGTTCCGCCGTGGTCGCGATCGCCTCCATCAACGCCACCCTGGGTAACGCCGCGAATCCGATCTACAGTGCGGCCAAGGGCGGCATCCTATCGCTGGTGCGCTCGTTGGCGGATCGCCTGGCCCAGGACAAGATCCGCATCAACGCCGTGTCGCCGGGGCAGATCCTCACTCCAATGCTGCAGCCAACCGTGGAGCGCGTGCCGGCGGGGTTTTTCGAACGCCGCATTCTCCTCGAACGCCTGGGCGAGCCGGCTGAGGTGGGCCGCGTCATCCGCTTTTTGTTGTCGGACGAAGCCAGCTACATCACGGCGGCGGAAATCGTGGTCGACGGCGGCAACATTTCCTCCCAGCGCCTCTAACGACGCCCGTTCAACGGAGAGCCGCGGCGGCACGGGCCAGATCGCGGAACGACGCCTCGATCAGCTCGACGAATTTCCGCAGGTCGGGCACCAGCCGGTAATCCGCGTTGAACCCCCAGTGGATGGTGCCGGCGTAGCTGATCAGCGCGATACCGAGGCCGTTGCTGCGCGCCAACGGCACGACCGGATAGAAATCGAGCACCTTGGCCCCCAGCACATACAACGGGATGCGAGGTCCGGGTACGTTGGTGACGACCATATTGGCCGCGACGCTGGCGGCGCGCATGCCCAGCGACAACAGCACCGTTGGGGTCCACTCGGCGATGGCCATCATCGTCTGCACGCCCAGGGCCTGCTGCGAGGACTTGAGTTCTTGCGTCGCGGCTTTCAGCGTTTCCAATCGTTTACGCGGATCCGGCTCGGCCACCGGGAGTTGCACGACCCACGCGGAAATGCGATTGCCCAGCCGCCCGCGTTCCTCCCGGCGGCGCACGCTCACCGGCGCCGCGATGCGGAAATCGATATCCCGGGGACGCACATGGTGCGACAACAAGAACTCGCGCACCGCACCGGCAACGGTGGCAATGACGACATCGTTGACCGTGCAACCGAACGTCCGACTGACGGCCTTGAATTCCGTCAGCGGCATGCGCAGCCAGTCGAAGCGGCGCTGCGGACCGACCGGGCCGTTCAACGGGCTCTTCGCGGCGGGCTGTGCCGCATAGCCGACCAAGCCCGCAAGCGCCCGCGCCCGTACCAGCAGTTTGCTCGACGTGTCCGCTTCGAACTTGAAGTCCTGCGCCCCGCGCATCAGTTCCCACGGCAGGTTCGCCCGCTGCAGCCACGAATCGCGCATCAACTCGAACCGCGACGGCGGCGTGCGCGGCACGAACGGCGGCGCTTCTTGAATCTCGTAGTCCGGTTTCGGCGAGAACAGGATCTGCGCCAGATCGATGCCGGAGATGCCGTCGATCATGCAGTGGTGAACTTTGGTGATCACCGCAAAGCGCTTGTCTTGCAAGCCTTCGACCACCCACATCTCCCACAATGGCCGCGCCCGGTCGAGTTGCTGCGTCAAGATGCGGGAGGTGAGCCGCTTGAGCTGTTCGTCGCTACCGGGACGGGGCAACGCCGTGTGGCGGATGTGGTAGTCGAGATCGAATTCCACGTCATCCACCCATACCGCACGATCCTCCGTCGGGATCCACATCAACCGCTGGCGGTAGCGCGGCACCAGATGCAGCACGGAGGCGATGGCGGTGCGGTAGAGTTCGAAATCGATCCCGCCGTTGGCGGTCGTTACCGGTGCGGCGTCGCAGATATTGACGGCGCCCACGTGCATGTGCACGTTGGCGTTCTCCATCACCAGGAAAGAAAGGTCCTGGGCGGATAGCCGCTCGTAGCGTGGTCTCCCCATGGCATCCTACCTTCGGTCCGATATGGTCCGCGCAGTTAGCGGCCGTCCCGCTCACTCCTCTTCCAGAGCGCACTTGATGTTGACGAGATGCTGCTTGACGAGGTCAGCCGCATTGCGTTCGACGAACGAGCGGACGAAGCCCTGCAGCAATCGCGGCACGGGAGAGTCCGCCGCCGCCGCTTGTCGCAAGGTGATCTTCGTGGTCTCCGGACCGCTGGCCTGCAGACGGAAGAAGCCGGTGACGTCGGTGTTGCCGTCCTTCGAGGGGATGCTGGAAAACGTGATACGGTCGGTCCCGTTGCCGTCGTAGCGCGCCGTGTACCGCGCCACGTGACTGACCGGGCCGGCGTTCACCTCTCGATAGACGAAGCGATAGGTATCGTTGCCCACGCGTTTGCAACTGTCCACCCCCGGCGTGCAATTCACCGAACCGAGGACATCCGACAAAAATTTGTAAACCCGTGCCAGCGGGGCTTTGACGGTGATCGACTTCTCGGCCTCCGTCGGGAACTTTGCCATCAGCTCCTCCTCGAGCGCACTATTCGTACCGCCTTGGTGGCAGTTCTCTAGCACATTGGCGGCGGTTCTCGCAGCAGAGAAACACAATTTTCGCAGCCATGGCAGGGCCGCAACGGGCCATCCCTGCTCGCATCAATCCCGTCACGGGTGCGGCGGGCGATGTGCAGCTACACCCGCCGCACTCCGCGATAGATAGCCGCTGGGGCCGGCGGCGGCGGTCACCTGCTCCGCTTGACGGCGTCCTGCGCCAGCACCAGCTCGCGCAGGGCGCGTTTCAGGACCTTACCCGCCGGATTGGTGGGGAGCGGCTCGTCGCTGAACCAGATCCGCGACGGTACCTTGAATGCCGCCAGCCGTGCCGCCACATGGTCGCGCAGTTCCCGCTCTGTGACGCTTCGGCCCGGACGCCGGTGCACCACGGCGCCGACCTCCTCGCCCAACACGTCGTGCGGCACGCCGATCACGGCGGCACCAAGCACCGCCATGTGTGCGTACAGCACGTCCTCGACCTCGGCACAGTAGACGTTTTCGCCGCCACGGATGACCATGTCTTTGGCGCGGTCGATGATGTACAAGAAGCCGTCGTCATCGATCCGTACGATATCGCCCGTCCGGAACCAGCCGTCGGGGAAACTGGCCGCCGTTGCCTCCGGCTTGTTCCAATAGCCACGGACGACGTTGGGTCCGCGGATACAGAGCTCGCCGACCTCGCCACGCGGCAACTCGTGGCCGTTGTCATCGAGCACCCGCAGGTCGCAGATCGGCAGTGGCAAGCCGGCACTGAGCGGCCGCTCGACGTAATCGCGGCCGACGTTGAGACTGACCATCGAGGACGTCTCCGTCAGGCCGTATCCGTTCGATGGCACCGCCAAAGGGAACGCGGCTTGCAATCGGTGCAGAAGCTCGCTCGGAGCGGGAGCGCCGCCATAGGCGATGCCGCGCACACTGGAGACATCGCGCCGCGCTAGCGAGGGCGACTCGACCACCTGCCACACCATGGTTGGTACGCCACCGAACGACGTTACCCGTTCGCGCTCGATGAGTTCGAGCGCACGCTCGGGATCCCACTTGTGCATCAGTACCAGGCAGCCGCCGAGAGCGGTCATGCTCAGCAACACGCCGTGGCACCCGGTCACATGGAAGAACGGCACCGAGAGCAGGTAGACCTCTTGCCGCTGGCTCTGCGCCGTCAGGTCTTCCAACGAGCCTCCCGAACGCAGCGCGCCGCGCACCCCAGCGAACCCCACGCTGACGACGTTGCCACAGATGTTGCGCTGGGTCCCCAGCGCCCCCTTGGCGCGGCCGGTAGTGCCCGCGGTGTAGAAGATCGTCGCCGGGTCGTCGGCCCCGAGCGATACACTGGGCAGAGTGACGTCGGCGGATACGGTACCGAGGAGTGCCGCGAAGTGCTCCTGGCCCGGCGCCAGCGTGCCGCCGCGCACGACGACCACGTGCCGCAAATTGGGTAGCCGCGGTAGCTCCGTCTGCAGCCGTGTCGCCCGCTCGGCGTCGGCGAACACGACGCTCGCCCCGCTGTCGTCCAACGCGTACGCCAATTCCGCCGCCGTCCCCCAGGCATTCAGCGGAACTACCACTGCGCCGGCTGCCGCCCCCCCCCAAAACGCCACCGGCCACTCCGGATAGTTGCGCATGGCGATCGCCACGCGGTCCCCTGGACGCACGCCGTAGCGCTCGATGAGCCGGTGGGCGAGCGTGGCCGCCCGGCAATAGTGCTCCGCGAACGTCGTGCGTTCCCCTTCGTAGACCGTGAACACCTTCGTTCCATGGCCGCGACTCTGCTCGAGGACCACGGGCAAGGTGGGCGGCGCGTTCTTCCACACGCGGAGCGGAACCCCGTCGAGCGCCAACTCACTGATCTCGAACATCCCGCCGGGGCCGGTCAACCTCGCATGCAGTTCGTCAATCGGGCTCGTCATTGTCGGGAAACCTCAACCGGCGCTCGCCGTGCGTGCGCGCGCCGCCTGTACGAGTTCGTCCAACGCCGGCCGCAACCCGTCGGCAATCTGCCACACATCGCCGACCAGATTGCGGTCCGCCAGCAAGCTGAAGTTCAGCTGATTCACGTAGCTCCACGTCGTGATGTTCAGACCGATGCCTTCGAGCAGCGGGCCAACCGAGTAAAACGCATCCAGCGGTTGCCCGCTGAAGTACAGGCGGTCCGACGGGCCACGGACGTTCGAGACGATGACGTTGGCGTGCGGTGGCGCGCCGCGCCGCTGCATCTGGTTGACGGCGCGCACGAAGAGCAATCTCAGGACGAACGGCGGCAGCAGCTCGAGCAGGTCGCTCAGGTGCGCCCCCGTGGTGTCTTCGTGCTCGCGCTTCGCTCGCTCGGTGCCGCCGTGGATCGCCTGTAACCGCGCCACCGGGTCCGCGCCGCTCGGTGGCAAGTTGACGTACCACACGCTCGACTTGTTACCATAATTCGTCCTACCGCCCTCCGAACGAACGGAGACGGGCACGGCAGCCACGAGCGGACGCTCGGGCAATTCTTGTCGCTGGCGCAGGTAGCGTTCTAGTGCGCCGCCGACGGTCGCCAACACTACGTCATTGATCGTCACGCCAAAGGCGGCGCGCACCGCCTTGGCATCCGCCAGCGGCACACTGCAAAAGGCGAACCGGCGCTGTCCACTGATGATACCGTTGAATGACGTGCGCGGCGCGGTAAAAGGTTTGGCGGCAGCATCGCTCGCGGCGGTGCGGCGGGCGACTCTCCCGCCGGTGACCCCCCAGATGTAGCGACCCAACTGCAGCGCACCGGTCCCCAACGCCGCCAACAGCTCGGCGAGCGCCATGCGCATCAGCACGCCTCGGGGCGGTACACGATCGGGCGGGCCGCTGGTCGCTTGGAGGGCACTCGGTTCGACGCCATTGGCGCTGAGCAGCTGTTCGAGCAGCACGACACTGGCGGGGCCGTCGGCAACCGCATGGTGGAGTTTCAGGACCGCCGCCACCTTGCCACCCTCGAGCCCTTCGACCATCCAGGTCTCCCAAAGTGGATGCTCCCGATCGAGCGGGCGGCTGGCAATTTCGGCAATGATGTCCCCCAGCTCCCTGGCCCCCCCCGGCGAAGGGGCCGCTACACGGCGGATGTGGAACTCGAAGTCGACCTCGCGGTCTTCGATCCACAGCGGGTGGTACAGACCGAAGGGCGCCGGCAGGAGGCGCCAGCGCAACGGTGGCACGTGTCGGACGCGTTGCGCGATATATTCCCGCTCTCGCGGGAACGAATAGCCCGCCGGGTCGACCGTGGGATCGATGATGGCCACCTTGAGGGTGTGCGTGTGCAATGCCGGTGTTTCGGTGTAGATAAACAGCGCATCAGCCCCGCTCAGACGCAGCATCGCTCATCTCCTAGACCGCGGTCACGTTTCGATCCGTGCAGCGCACGTCCGCCGCGACGCGCGCTCGCGCCCGTCTCGCTTGCACGCCACCGTGCTGGTTGTCGTTGCCACGGCCGTCTCCGACTAATCGTTGAATAAGTCATGCGTATCATGGCGTCGCAGGCATCTCAACCAAGGCGCGCTCGCGCCATGGTGGCTGCCGGCCGGCAGCTCGCCGTTGCCAGGGGATTGTTGCCAAGGGGATTTGACTTCGCGCACCTTTCAAGCCATGAGCGTTGCATGCTTCGGATCGAGGGAACGGCCGACGCCGGCTTCGCAACGGTGGCCGAGGCGTTCCGCGCCAACTTCGCGGATCAGCACGAAGTGGGCGCCGCTGTCTGCATCTATCGCCACGGCCGCCCCGTCGTCGATCTCCGCGGTGGTGTCGCCGACGCCGCCACGGCGCGGCCGTGGCGACCGGACACGATGGCGGTGGTGTTCTCCGCCACCAAAGGGGTCACGGCGGCCTGCGTGCACCTGCTCGCGGAGCGCGGGGTCCTCGACCTCGATGCGCCCCTGGCGCAGTACTGGCCCGAATTCGGCTGTGCCGGCAAGGCCACCATCCCGGTGCGTTGGGTGCTCGGCCATCGTGCCGGGCTGCCGCTCGTCGAGGCGGAGCTGACCCGTGAAGAGGTGTTTGCCTGGTTTCCGGTGGTTAGGGCGATCGCCGCACAGACGCCGGTGTGGGAGCCCGGCACACAGCACGGGTATCACGTACGCACGTGGGGCTGGATGCTCGGCGAGCTCGTCCGCCGCATCACGGGGATGACCATCGGTCAGTTTATCGCGAAGGAGGTGGCGGCACCGCTAGCTGCGGATTTCCACCTCGGCCTCCCCGAGGGGTTGGAACCGCGGGTCGCGACACTGTACCCGCCGGGGCCGCCCACCGATCCGGCACAGATCGCCCTCATGGCGCAACTCATGGGACCGGGGACGTTTCTCCACCGTGCCCTGATCGGTCCCGCCGACCTGGCATACGGCGAGGTCTGGAACAGTCGCGCCTTGCATGCGGCGGAAATACCATCGTCGAACGGGATCTGCACGGCGCATGCCCTGGCCCGCTTCTACGCCGCGCTCGTCGGCCAAGTGGATGGCCGGCGCCTGCTGTCCGCCGCAACGGTGGAGGCCGCTTGCCACGTGGTTTCGGACGGTCACGACGCCGTCGTCGGCGCACCTACACGTTTCGGCTCGGGATTCATGCTGCCGCCCGCGCTCAGTCCCGACTGCTCTCCCACGTGTTTCGGGCACCCCGGTGCCGGCGGTTCGTTGGCCTTTGCCGACCCCAGCCGGGAGCTGGCGTTCGCCTACGTCACCAACCAGTTGAAGCTCGAGCCGAGCGGCGACGAGCGCACCCGGCGTCTGGTGCGTGCCCTGTACGCCGCCGCCGACCACTGCGGCTGACGCCCCGCCGTCGTGGCCGTACCGCGCTGACGCCGGCAGCACGCCGTTGCTTGGGCGCCCTGAGATCGGCTATCCCCAAGACGACAAAGAGCTGGCCGAACTTCGTGCGGCGCCGGCGGAAGGCGAGGAACGACTATGGGAAATACGCGCACTGGGCCTGTGAAACGTCGCCGGTGGGTGCCGCGGGCACGTGTGCCGCGGGCACGAGTGCCGTTGGTCTTTGTGCCGGCGGCACTCGCGCTTGCCATCTGTCTCCCAACCGCGGCCGGCGCGCAGATGAATCGCGGCCACCCCGGGCAGCCCGCTCCACAGGCCATGCCGGGCATGACCCTCGATGAAGCCGTCAAGCAGCTGGCGAGTCCCAACCCGGACAAACGTTTGGAGGCGGTCAAGGCATTGGGCACCTCCAAGGACAGCAAGGCGGTCGACCACTTGATCAAGGCTCTAGGCGATAGCGACCTGCGGGTGCAGGCGAAAGCGGTGCAAATCCTCGGCGACATGCGTGCAACCGAGGCCACCCCAGTCCTCATCGAACGCCTGATGATGCGGACGACCGACATCGGCATGAAGCAACTCATTATCGCCTCGCTGGGAAAGATCGGCGACTCGCGCGCCGTGCAGCCGTTGATCCACTTGCTGCAGCGTGACCTGGACGACGAGACGCGCGGAACCGCCATCTTCGCGCTGGGCGAACTTGGGGCTCCGGAGGCACTCGAGGTATTGGAGCACATCGAGGCGACGACCGATGACCCGATGGTGCGCCGCGTGGCAAATCAGGCGAGAGCCAAAATCCAAGCGCGCGCCGGCATGCACTGACGCTCACGAGAACTCGATCGTGCGCTGGTCGGCATACTCCAGGAACAGGAAGAGCAGGAGATAATCCCGCAGGTGGCGGGTGAGCAGGAAATTGGTGCGCACGTGTTCGCGGCCGTTCTCGCCCAGGCGGCGCGCGAAATCGGGCGCGTTCAGTAACTGCCGAATCCAAAATCCGGTGCCCTCGACGGTGTGGGTAAGGATGCCACTGTAGCGGTGCGTCACTTGCAGCGGGATGCCGCCGACGGCGCCGGCGATGACCGGTTTGCCCTTCCACAGCGCCTCGCTGACGGTCAGCCCGAAACCCTCCTTCAGCGACTTCTGGAGGATGACCGTCGAGCCGCGCTGAATGGCATTGATCTCCGTATGGGCGGTGGGTGGCAGTTCCAGTACGTGAATATCGGGATCGCCGTTGGCGGCTTCATGGACCGCGGCGAGCACCGCTGGCCCCTCCGGATCGTCCGTCGCGCCGCCGCCGGCCAGGACGAGGCGGCAGTCATTGTAGCGCTGCGCCAGCCGGAAGGCGGCAATGACGCCGACCGGATCCTTGAGCCGGTCGAAGCGCGAGACCTGGGTGACGATCGGCTTGTCACGTGGTATCCGCAGGCGCTCGAAGACCCGATCGATTTCGCTCTCCGTCAATTCGCGATTCTTGTCGCTGAGCGGATCGATCGATGGCGTGATCAGCGCCTGCGGCAGCGCCAGTGGAGCGGCGAACTGCGGGGCCGAGAACACGGCGGCGTCGTACCGCGATACATGCTGGGCGAGGAACGCCCAGACGTCCCGCTGCGGCGCGGAGAGATCGATGTGGCAGCGCCAGACCCAACGGCCGCGGTGTGCGCGCCGCGCCTCGATGAGACCCGCCGGTTGCGGGTCGTGAATGAACACGATGTCGGCATCGAGATCCATCTCGGCGAGATTACGACGAGTCGTGTCGCGAAACACCTCGTACTCGTGCGCGCCAAAGCTTTCGTGCTTGCCGTGCAGCGCGTTGTGGATGCGTTTGGTGACGGCGAAGAAATCCTCGCCCCCCTTGATCACATCCCAGCGGATGTCGACACCCAGTTCGCGGCAGAGCGGCACCATCCGGTTGAGGATCTCCGCCACCCCTCCGCCCACGGCGGTGGAGTTCACGGTCACGACACGTCGCCCGTGCAGTTGGCGCCCCAGGAGGCGAAGCTCGTCCAGTGTGCCGCGACCGACAAACGGTTCGTATCCGTCGAGCATGCTCATCGTCCGGACTCCTGTAGCCGCCGCCGGACCAATTGCACCACTTCCTTGCGCAGGCCGTCGAGGGTGTAGGTGTAGGGATCGAGCCGGGCAATGGCGTGCGCCAGATCGGCCTCGCCCAGGGAACGGCACCACTCGGAGAAGTCGTTCTCCCCCCGCTCCTGCCGCAGGCGGGCGTTGAAGAAATGAAACGCCAGCGACCCGAAGCCCACCTGCTCCAGGCTGTCGGCGAATTCGGTCAAGGTGTGCGCCACGTGCGTGGTCGGCAACACGAACGACACCGACTCGCGGAAGTGGAACTCTTCCCCCTCCGGCGCGACGCGCAATTTCTCGCTGCGGTTCAGGTAGGTTTCGATCGCCGCGATCAGCCGCTCGCGCAGGGCGCGGATGGTGTGGAACTGCATGAGGTCGATGGCGGCCAGTTGTTCGCCCAGCCGATCCTCCTGCAGGACATTGGTCACCCAATACGCGAAGTCGTTCGGCGGCTCGGGCGACAGGTACTGATGCTGGGCGAGAAAATGGTGAGTGTGGAAGTAGATTACCGACCCCGGCACCTCGCGCAAGTGTTCCAACAACTCCGCCAGGTCGCGTGCGCGGCGATTGGTGAGCAAGGTGAGATCCAAGCTCGATCGGAAGCGAAACGGTTGTGTCGTGTGGCGTTCCGTGTCAGCCATGTCGCACGTATCCTCCGGGCATCTCCGCGGCCGCGTGTCGCCACCCGCGCCGGCACGCGACGATCGCGCGCAAGAACTGCCGGACCGCAGCGGGATCGGCGGCACGGTAACGGGCCGCCGTCGGTCCCCGCGCCGGTCCGACGCGAATCGTGATGGCGTCCGGCGGAAGCAGCCTGAACGCATCCTCATCCGTACGGTCGTCTCCAAGGTACACCGCCAACGCCGGCGGGCCATGCGTCGCCAACAGGCGGCATACTGCCTTGCCCTTGTTGGCCCAGGCGCAACGAATCTCGATGACCTCGTGACCGTCCAAGAGGGCAATCCGCGCGCCCCGGCGGCAATAGCGCCGGACGATGGAGGTGACGGCGTCACGAGCGATCTCGGCGTCGGCCCGCGACGCCAACCGGTAGTGGCACGCGAGCGCCACTCCTTTGTCCTCGAGGACGACCCCCGGCCGGCTGACCAGGACCTGTTCGACCTCGCGTTTGATCGCCGGGATGAGCGTGCGCATCACGGCCGCGCTCTTCGACAACTCGACGGTGCCGTTCGGTAACCCGAGTTCCAGACCATGAACGCCAACGTAATAGATTCCCGGCACATCGAGATATCGCCGCAGGTCGGCGATCGTCCGACCGGTAACCAGGGCCAACGCAAGACCCGGGGTTGCGGCAAGTTCGCGCAACAACGCGGCGGTCCCGGCCGGCGGAACCGCGGCCTCGGGCCTGGCCGCCAGCGGAGCCAGCGTCCCGTCGTAGTCCACGAAACAGAATATCCGCTCCGCGGCCGCCAGCCGGTGCAGCAGCGTGGGTTCCGCACCCCGGAGCCATCGTGTGGTCATCACGCGGTCTCCAGCATGCGGCGCGCGGCAGTGCGCCGGAGTTCCCTGACGAGCTTGCCGGCCGCGCGGCAGATCCTGTCTCGCTTCACCGCCTCCCGTAACCTGTCCCGCATCCACAACCGCGGCTCGACAGTGAAGAGGTCGCGGTGTTCGGTTTCAACCGTACGCATAGTGCCGCTTTCGATGGGCGCTGGTTCAGTGTAGACCCACCGGCCCGCGGCCTCAACCTCCGGCGCAGGACGCGGCCTCGGTGGCGGCGCGAGTTACCCCGGCCCCGCCCGTAGAGTGGGCGCGCACGAAGGTTTCTGCTACACGGGGACGGAATCGAGCCGGGGGTGGCGCCGCGAGCCGCCCGTGCAAGGAGCGCGCATGCCACAAGGTGATCCGACAGGTCTCCCCGCTTCGCCCCCGTCAACTGACGCGCCGCCGTGGCACACGCTGCCGGCACCCGAGGCGGCGGAGCGTTTGCGAGTCGATCCCGCGCTGGGGCTCAGCGCCGCCGAGGCCGAGCGGCGCCGCGAGCGCTATGGACCGAACGAATTGCACGAGCGCCGCGGGCGCAGTCCGTGGCGTATGCTGCTGGGCCAGTTTACCGACTTCATGATCGTGGTGTTGATGGTGGCGGCGATTGTTTCAGGCCTGATCGGCGATCCGGAGGATACCGTTGCCATCCTGGTCATCGTCGTCCTCAATGGCACCATCGGTTTCATTCAGGAGTACCGCGCCGAGCGCGCCGTCGCGGCGTTGCGGCTCCTGGCAGCGCCCACGGCCGCCGTCCGGCGAGGGGGAACGGTGCTGACGGCGCCAGCCCGCGAACTGGTGCCGGGAGACGTTGTCTTGCTCGAGGCAGGCAATGTCGTTCCCGCCGATCTGCGGCTGTTGGAAAGCGTGCAGTTCCGAGTGGAGGAGGCGGCCCTGACGGGCGAGTCGGTCCCGGTCGAAAAGGTCAGTGAGGCGCTCGGCGAAGCCGACCTTCCCCTCGGTGACCGTGTGAACATGGCCTACAAAGGCACGACCGCCAGCTATGGCCGCGCCGTGGGCGCGGTCGTGGCAACGGGCATGCATACCGAGCTTGGGAAGATTGCCGCGCTGCTGAGCCGCAACGACGAGCGACGTACCCCGCTGCAGCAGCGGTTGACCCAGTTTGGCCAGCGCCTCGCGTTGGCGGCGATCGCCGTATGCGTCATCGTGTTCGCCTTCGGCTTGCTGCGCGGGGAACCGATCGTGCTCATGTTTCTTACCGCGATCAGCCTCGCGGTGGCCGCCATCCCCGAAGCGCTGCCTGCCGTCGTCACGGTGTCGTTGGCCTTGGGCGCGCGGCGGATGGTGAAACAGCATGCGCTGATCCGGCGCCTGCCGGCGGTGGAGACGCTCGGCTCGGTCACCTACATCTGCTCGGATAAGACCGGGACACTGACCCAGAACAAGATGCGGGTCGAGCAGGTGTATGCCGACGGCTTGCTCGCCTCGACGCCGCCGCGCATCGATCAACCGCCATGGCAGACGCTGTACCGCGCCATCGCCCTGAGCAACGATGCGCTGGCGGCGGATCCCAACGAGATTCGGGGCGATCCGACCGAGGTGGCCCTGTATCGCGCGGCGACGGCCGTCGGGTTCGACAAGGCCGCGCTCAGTGCGGAATTCCCGCGGATCGCCGAGGTCCCGTTCGATTCCACACGCAAGTGTATGACGACACTGCACCGCGACACGGGCGGCGTCCTCGCGTTCACCAAGGGGGCGCCCGAACATGTCGTCGCACAGTGCGAGACGGCGCTCTGCGCTTCGGGCACGCTGCCGCTGCAGACGCCGACCGTTTTGGCGCGGGCGGAGGAGATGGCAGCCGCCGGCCTGCGCGTGCTTGCGGTCGCCTGCCGCGCGTGGTCCGCGGTACCGGACGATCTCTCGTCGGCCGGCGTCGAACAGCGGCTGACGTTCGTCGGACTGGTGGGCCTTCTCGATCCGCCACGCGAGGAAGCGCGCGCCGCGGTGGCCCTGTGCAAGTCGGCTGGCATCACCCCGGTGATGATCACGGGGGATCACCCCACCACCGCGCGTGCCATCGCCGCACGTCTCGCCATCACCGACAATGACGCCGCCGTGCTGACCGGTCAGGAGCTGAACCGGCTCCCGGCGGACGAGATGGACGACCGAGTCGGCCGTGTCCGGGTATACGCTCGGGTGGCGCCGGAACAGAAGATCACCATCGTCAAGGCGTTGCAGGAGGACGGCGAGTTCGTGGCAATGACCGGCGACGGCGTCAACGACGCTCCGGCATTGAAGCAGGCGGACATCGGCGTCGCGATGGGACAGGTGGGCACGGACGTGGCGCGTGAGGCGGCCGACATGATCTTGCTCGACGACAATTTCGCCACCATCGTTGCCGCCGTCCGCGAGGGGCGGCGCATTTTCGACAACACGCGCAAGTTCATCCGCTACGCGGTCACCTGCAACTCCGGCGAAATCTGGACCATCTTTCTGGCGCCGTTTCTGGGGCTCCCCATCCCACTGCTCCCGATCCACATTTTGTGGATCAATCTGGTGACCGACGGCTTGCCCGGCCTCGCATTGGCCGTCGAACCGCACGAACGTGGCGTGATGCAGCGACCGCCACGCCCGCCGCAAGAGAGCATCTTCGCCCATGGCATGTGGCAGCACATCCTCTGGGTGGGATTGCTCATGGCCGGGATGACGCTGCTGACGCAGGCGTGGGCGTACCACACCGGCTCCGCCCACTGGCAAACGATGGTGTTCACCGTCTTGGCGCTGTCGCAGATGGGACATGTGTTGGCAATTCGGTCGGAAACGCAATCGCTCTTTCGACAAGGACTGTGGTCCAACCGGCCGCTCCTCGGGGCGGTGCTGCTCACCACGGCCCTCCAGCTCGCAACGATCTACCCGCGCATCGCCAATCCCATTTTCAAGACCGAGCCGTTGAGCGTAGGTGAGTTGGCCATCTGCCTGGCGGCGTCGTCGGTGGTTTTTGTGGCGGTCGAGATCGAGAAATGGATGGTGCGGCGAGGATGGTTGTATCGAGTACCGCCCGCGCGTGCGGCACGGTCACGGGTTCGGTAGAACCCCATGGCCCCGGAGACGCTCGACATTGCCATCATCGGCGGCGGAATTCTCGGGCTGGCGGCGGCGGTGGCCATCGGCGACCGTTTCCCGCGCGTGCTGGTGGGCATCGTCGAGAAGGAGCGCGCGCTGGCCAGGCATCAAACCGGGCACAATAGCGGCGTCATTCATTCCGGGATCTACTATACCCCGGGCTCGTACAAGGCCCGGCTCTGCGTCGAGGGCGCGCGCCTGCTGAAGCAATTCTGCGACGCCAACGACGTACGCTACGAGAACCGCGGCAAGGTGATCGTCGCCACCAGCGACAGCGAACGGCCCCGTCTCCAGGCCCTTTACGAGCGCGGCATCGCCAATGGAGTGCCGGAGATCGCGCTCATCGAGCCCGCGCGCGTGCGCGAGATCGAACCTCACGTGCGGGCGGTGGCCGCGCTGTACTCGCCGACGACGGCTATCGTCGACTACACCGAGGTGGCAGGCGCTCTGGCATCTCGATTGCGCGCGCGCGGCGTTGCCATTCACACCGATGCGCGGGTTCGGGCAATCCGGGAGATCGACGCCCTCTACCTGGAAACCACCGCCGGTACGTTCGCCGCGCGCAACGCGATCAACTGCGCCGGGCTGTATTCCGACACCGTGGCGCGCATGATGGGCGCGCGTCCCGCTGTTCGCATCATCCCGTTCCGCGGTGAATACTACACCCTGCGCCGGCGACAGAGCCTGGTACGCGGGCTGATCTATCCGCTACCCGATCCGCGGTTTCCTTTTCTCGGGGTCCACTTCACCAGGCGTGTTCAGGGTGACGTCGAGGCCGGCCCCAACGCGGTCCTTGCGTGCGCACGCGAAGGGTATCGGCGGGCAACGGTCAGCCCCACCGAGCTACTGGCAACATTGACGTACGCTGGGTTCTGGGCAATGGCGGGCCGGTACTGGCGGACCGGTCTCTACGAGATGTACCGCTCCTACAGCAAACGCGCCTTCCTGCGCGCACTGCGGCGTCTGATTCCGGCGCTGCAAGACGCCGACCTCGAACCTGGCGGTGCCGGTGTGCGGGCGCAAGCGGTCGCCCCCGACGGCGCATTGGTCGACGACTTCGCGATCGCGGAAACACCGCATGCCATTCACGTCCTCAACGCTCCTTCCCCCGCCGCAACGGCGTCGCTCGCCGTCGGCCGCCACATCGCCATGCTGGCGGGGCGGGCGTTCGGGTTGGACGCGGCCGCGGCGGCCCGCTCCGTACCGTGATTGGAGACGGGACTGAATCGGGAATGGGACGTCGTGTCCGGGGATGACTGTGCCACCGTTTTTTCGGGGTGCAGGGTTGCCGATTCCGCCTGGGCAAGAGATAAAGAAGATAAGGGGGGTGGTGGCCACGGCTGCCGCGGCCCGTCGAGCCGCAATCTCCCAAGGATGTCCCACTGTGAACAGCCGCGGTGAAATGGATGGAACTCGGCTGCCGGTCGCGCCGCTGTTGCTGCGCGTGAGCCGTGGCCGGCTCATCCCGCGCCCGGCCACCCGCTTCATGATCGCGCTGGTGGTGGGCCTCGCCTTCCTGACCTGGGCGGCGTCCCTCGTCGTGTATCGCACGATGCGCGGATGGGTCGAGAAGGACGCCGGCCTGCGGGCTCAACTCGCGCTGAGCGGCGCACGACACGGTCTGCTGTCCCATTGGAAGACCGGCGACCGTGCCGGGCTGCAGGCGCTGCTCAACGAACTGACGCGTAACGAACGGATACAAGCCGCCGCGGCGTGCGCCAACGATCTGACGCCACTGGCCACTACGGTGGACTATCCGGAGCCGTTCAGTTGTCGCAACGTTGGGGCGCACGTGCGCCACTCCACTTCGAGCGGAGTCATCTTCGTCCCGTGGAAGACCGTCGCCTCGCTTCCGGGAGGGACGGTGCATGTCAGCGCCCTTCCGTTGATCGAGCAGCAGGAAACGCTGGGTTTCGTGGTGCTGGTGCAAGACTTGAGCTTCATCGAGCGGCGGGCGGCCACCGTGCGTTGGTTCCTTCTCGTCACCTTCGGTGTCCTGGCGACCGCGGCCGCCGCGATTACCATGTTCGCGGCGCGCGTGTCGCGGCACGAGTGGCGCGGCGAACTCCAGCGCATCCTCAAAGGCGAGGCCCCACGTCCGGATTTCCACCCGCTGCTGCAAGACGTCCGGGATCTGGTCGAACGAATCGTAGCCGAGAGACAGGCGGACAGCGAGGAGGGCACATGGACTCCGCGACGGCTCAAACAGACGCTCAACCGTTATCTCCATGGCGAGAAGATCGTCATCGTGGCGAACCGCGAGCCCTACATCCACGAGCATACTCCCGGTGGCGAGATCGCCGTCGTGCACCCCGCCAGCGGATTGGTGACCGCCCTGGAGCCGGTAATGCGTGCCTGTTCCGGGGTGTGGATCGCGCATGGGAGTGGGTCCGCCGACCGCGACGTAACGGACGCGCAGGGGCATGTGCGCGTCCCGCCCGGTGAGGCCTCGTACCTGATCCGGCGCGTGTGGCTTTCCGACGAAGCGGTCCGCGGATATTATTACGGCTTCGCCAACGAAGGCCTGTGGCCGTTGTGCCACATCGCGGACACCCGGCCCACGTTTCGCACCGACGATTGGAAGCAGTACCACGCGGTCAATCGAACGTTTGCGAATGCGGTCGCCGAGGAGGTGGACATCGACGATCCGATTGTCCTGGTGCAGGACTACCACTTCGCGCTGGCGCCGCGACTGATCCGCGAGCGCCTGCCGAAGGCCACCGTCATCAGCTTCTGGCACATTCCCTGGCCGAACCCGGATCGGTTCGGCATTTGTCCGTGGCGGAACGAGGTCCTGGAGGGGCTGCTCGGCAGCAGCATCGTTGGCTTTCACACACGCTTCGATTGCAGCAATTTCATCGATGCCGTCGATCGCTACCTGGAAACGCGCATCGATCGGGTGCAACAGGCCGTGGTGCAGCACGGGCACACGACCCTGGTCCGTCCGTACCCCATCTCGACCGAATGGCCGGTCCACTGGCTGGAGGCGGTGCCGTCGGCATCGGCGTGCCGGACGAAGGTCTTCGCGGAACTCAATCTGCCGGCCGACGCGCTCCTGGGAGTCGGCGTCGACCGACTCGACTACACCAAGGGGCTCGAGGAACGTCTGTTCGCCGTCGAACGGCTGCTGGAACGGGAACCCACCCTTTGTGGGCGATTCACCTTCGTGCAGTTGGCGGCCCCCAGCCGCACCGAAATCGACCGCTATCGCCGATTGAACGAGGACCTGGAGCGGGTTGCGGCGCGGATCAATCAGCGCTTCGGCCGCGCCAACTACCGTCCGATCGTGTTGGTGCGGCGCCACTGCGAGCCGCCGACCGTGTTCACCTACTACCGGGCCGCGGACGTGTGCTACGTGAGCAGTCTGCACGACGGGATGAACCTGGTGGCCAAGGAGTTCGTCGCCGCGCGCGATGACGAGCGCGGTGTGCTGGTGCTCAGCCAGTTCGCCGGCGCCGCACGCGAGCTGACCGAGGCCTTGATCGTGAACCCCTACGATGTGGATGAAGCGGCATCCGCCCTGGCCGCCGCGCTCGAGATGCCGCTGGCCGAGCAGTGCGCCCGCATGCGATCGATGCGCGCCTATCTCTCCGAATTCAACGTGTACCGGTGGGCGGGCAAGATGTTGGTCGACGCGGGACGCCTGCGCGACCGCGAACGACTCACCGGCCGCTTCGCGCGCGGGGAGGAGCCCGCGGGCGCCAGCGAGGGAACGCTGCCGAGTGAGTTGTGATCATGGTGTCCGGCAATGCGCGTGTGGACGCGCCCGCGGCGCAGGGCCGCCCCCGCGAAGGTGGACGTCCGCCAGGCCATATACGCACCGCGGTAGACGATCTGCCCGGGCACGCTGGCGTTTCACCGGGAAGGCGCCGCACCATTGCCGAACCGCACTTACGGCGAGACCGCGATCCGCCCGGCGGGGTCATCGATGATCGCACCGATCTCGGCAAATACCGGCACGCCGTGGGCATGCAGGCCGCGGAGCAAGCCGTCGCGGCGTTCCGGTTCGACCGCTAGCAAGAGTCCGCCGGAGGTTTGCGCGTCCGCCAGAATCAGACGGTCCGCGGCGTCAACGCCGTCGTCGAACGAGACGAACGGTTCGACGAAACTGAGGTTGCGCTTGGTGCCGCCCGGCACGACGCCCTGGGCTGCTAACTCAAGCGCCTCGCGCAGCACCGGGACACGGTGGAACTGGATCTCCGCGCTCACGCGACTAGCGGACACCAGCTCGCGCAGGTGGCCAAGGAGACCGAAGCCGGTGACATCGGTGCAGGCGTGGACGCCTACCTCCAACGCCGCGGCTGCCGCGTTCTTGTTCAATGCGCTCATCACCCGCGCGGCACGCTCGATGAGGTCCTTGCTGGCGAGATCCCGCTTGATGGCGGTCGACACGATCCCCATGCCAAGCGGCTTGGTCAGAATCAGTCGGTCGCCAACCCGCGCAGTGGAATTGCGCAGGACGCGGTCGGGGTGCACGATCCCGGTCACCGCGAGCCCATACTTGGGCTCGCGGTCGTCGATGCTATGGCCGCCGACGACGCGCACGCCGGCCTCTTCCGCCTTGTCCATGCCGCCGCGCAGAATCTCCCCGAGTACCGCTAGCGGGAGGGCGTCGGTCGGGAAGGCGACGACACTCAGGGCCAACAACGGCCGACCGCCCATGGCATACACGTCGCTGATCGAGTTGGCGGCGGCAATCTGACCGAAGGTGTAGGGGTCGTCGACCAGCGGCGTGATGTAATCGACCGTCTGCACCAGGGCGATCTCCGGCGTCAGGCGGTACACCGCCGCATCGTCGCAGGTCTCCGCCCCCACGAGTAGATGCGGGTCGTGTACCGCGGGAAGTTTACGGAGGATCTCGCCGAGATCCTTTGGTCCGATTTTGCAGGCTCAACCGGCGCCGTGACTGAACGACGTCAGGCGGATACGCTCGCGTTCGCTCATCGCTCCCTCTCGTTGCCGCGGTCGATTCCGCTGGTCCTTCGGGGCCGCTCCAAGCGACCCAACCCGTCCGCCGGAAACCTCCGGAGCGCGCGGGGAACGGCCCGCCGAAAAGACGCCGGGCGCAGCCCCCTAGTGGATGGTCGGCAACGCCTGTGCCGGTTGCGCGGCAACCTCGGCGAGCAGGCGCGCGGCGATCGAACGAAACACCTGGCTTTGCGGATGGTCCGGTTGCGCGAGCACCAGCGGCTTGCCGGCATCGGCCGCCTCGCGCACGTCCCGCACCAGCGGAATCTCGCCCAGCAACGGAATGTCGAACTGTCGCGCCATCGCCTCGCCCCCCCCATGCCCGAAGATCTCGGCGCGTTCGCCGCAGCCGCCGCAGATGTGGTAACTCATGTTCTCGATTACCCCGAGCACGGGCGCTTTGACTTGCTGGAACATGGCGATACCCCGTTTCACGTCCAACAGCGCCACGTCCTGCGGCGTGGTGACGATCACGCCGCCACTCAGCGGCACTTGTTGCACGATGGTCAGCTGCGCATCGCCCGTTCCCGGCGGCAGATCGAGCACCAGATAGTCCAGCTCGCCCCAATCCACGTCGCGTAAGAATTGCGTCAGGAGCTTGTTGATCATCGGCCCGCGCCAGATGATTGGCGTGTGATCCTCGACGAACAACCCCAACGAGATCACGGTAAGGCCGTACTTGTGCAGCGGAACGATTCGCCGATCTTCGGTAGACTTCGGGCGTTCCTTCAATCCCAGCATCAGCGGCACGCTGGGGCCGTACACATCGCAATCGAGCAAGCCCACCCGCTTGCCGAGGCCGATCAGCGCCAGCGCCAGGTTCACCGCCACTGTAGATTTGCCGACGCCGCCCTTGCCGCTGGCCACGGCGATCACGTGGCTGACTCCGGGGACTCCGGCCGGTCCGGCCTGCATGCGCCGCTGCGGCTGCTCGGGTTCCGTGATCGCGATCTCGACGGCCGGCGCCCCGGGCATTTGCCGTACCGCCGTCGTAACGGCATCGCGAATTTGGTGCAACACGTCATCGCGCATCGTGGTGGGCGCCAGAATCACGGTCACCCCCATGGAACCCACCTCGATGTCCTTGACCATACCGAACGACACGATGTCGCGGTTAAAGCCGGGGTACTTGACCTTCTTGAGTTCCTCGAAAACCTCTTGCGGTGTGACCATGCGCGTGCGCTCTACGCCCTGAACCCTAGCTGGAAAGCCGAGGGGAAGCGAGCGCGCCGATGACCGCCGGTTCGCGGCAAAGCGCCGCGCCGGCGAAGCCCCTATGCATCGGTCTTGTTCTTCGGTGCTCACGGCTCGCCCTTCTCCTGGTGGCCGGCCGGGTTATGGCACTCGTTGCACGTCGATCATGCCCAAGCTCGGCGTTGCGCTGCCCCCTGGGAGGGAGCTAGTGTACTCGCGCTCGGCATAGGGGTCTGGGTACGGCGTCAGCCGACCGATGATTCCCGGCCTGTAATCTCAAGATCAACAACGGAGTGACCATGTCTGACCTCGGTTTCTGGAAGGTAGCGCAGAACGATCCTGCGCATCTGGCCTTGGTAGACCCGGACGGGAAGCAGGTGACCGCCGGCGAACTGCTGGCGGCGGCGAACCAAATCGTTCACGGCCTGCGAAGTCTTGGACTGCGGCAGGGCGATGTCGTCGCGATGGTGCTGCCCAATAGCGCGCCGCTCATCGAGCTGTACCTCGCGATTGCGCAAGCCGGCTGCTACCTGGTCCCCATCAACCATCACCTGACGGCGGCGGAGATTGCCTATATCGTGCAGGACTCCGAAGCCAAAGTCCTGGTCGGGGCGGAGCGGTTCGCCGGCACCTGCGCGGCCGCGGCCGAGGACGTGCGCTTTCCAAGAGAGGCGTTGTTTGCGGTCGGGCAGGTCCCAGGGTTCCGACCGTATACGGAATTGAAGGATGGCCAGCCGACCACGCTGCCGGCGGACCGCTGCGCCGGCCAGGTAATGAATTACACCTCCGGCACCACCGGCCGTCCGAAAGGCGTGCGCCGGCCGCTGCAACCGTTCGATCCGGACATCGTATTCTCGATGATGGGCACCTTCACTCTTGGCCTGTTCGGCATCCAACCGCACGACAACAACGTGCATCTGACCGGTTCTCCGCTCTACCACACCGCCGTCCTGGTCTATACGTCAGGCTCGCTGCACATCGGCCACACCGTCGTCCTCATGGACAAGTGGACGCCGGAAGGCTGCCTGGACGCCATCCAGAAGTATCGGGTGACCACCAGTCACATGGTGCCGACCCAGTTCCACCGGCTCCTGGCGCTACCCGAGGAGGTCAAGGCTCGCTACGACGTGTCGTCGTTGCGACACATGGTCCATTCGGCCGCGCCGTGCACCATCGACGTGAAGCGGCGCATGCTGCAGTGGTGGGGACCGGTCATCGACGAGTACTATGCGGCCAGCGAGGGCGGCGGTACGCTGGTCTCCCCGCAGGAGTGGCTGCAATATCCCGGGACTGTCGGCCGGCCGTGGCCGGGTTCGGCAATCCGCGTCCTCGATGACGATGGCAACGAATGCCCGGTGGGGAAGCCCGGAACGGTGTACATGTCCCTCGCGCTGTCGGACTTCACCTATCACAAGGACGAGAAGAAGACGGCGACGAACCGGCGGGACGGGTTCTTCACCGTTGGCGACGTCGGCTATTTGAACGACGCGGGGTACCTGTTCCTCTGCGACCGCAAGATCGACATGATCATTTCCGGTGGCGCGAATATTTATCCGGCGGAGGTTGAGTCCGTCTTGCTGGGCCACCCCAAAGTCGCGGACGCCGCCGTGTTCGGCATCCCGGACAGCGATTGGGGCGAGCAGGTGAAAGCGGTCATCGAGCCCGCGGCCAGCGTGGCGCCAAGTGCGGCGCTCGCCGAGGAGTTAATGGCCTTCTGCCAGCAGCACGCGGCGAAGTACAAGTGTCCCAAGTCCATCGACTTCATCGACGCCATGCCCCGTGACCCGAACGGCAAGTTGTACAAACGCAAGCTGCGCGATCCGTATTGGGCAGACCACAAGCGGGCCATCTGAGGTCGGCGGGGTGGCCGGCACACGACGAAGGCGTGTCGCGTGACGAAAGGACAGCGGCCACCGCTTGAAGTCGAAGCCAAGTTATTGGCGACGCGGGAACGCGACCTGCGTGCCATTGCGCGCCTCGCTTCGATCGGACCGTATCGCCTGTACGCGTGCGACGCGGTGCGCCTGCACTCGGCCTACATCGACACGGCGGACCGGGCGCTGGCGCGGGCCGGCGTGGCCCTGCGACTGCGCGGTCACCGTAAGCGGTGGGAGCTGACGGCGAAATGGGGCGGCCGCGTAGCCGGGCTGGTGCATGAACGCCCGGAACTCACCGTCGCGCTGCCGCGAGCGCCGCGCTTTCCCTTCGAACTCCAAGCCCCCTTCCATCCGTACATCGACCGTCTCGTCGACGGGCGCACCCTGTTGCCTCTCCTGATTACGCGCATTCACCGCCGGCGCATCGACGTCCTTCCGGCGCGCGGCGCGGAACGGTCTCGACCCCTCGCGGAACTGGCATTAGACCGGGTCCGTCTCTTTCATCCCACGCAGCGGACGGCGGCCGCGGCGGCGTACTTCGAGATCGAGATCGAACGCTTGCACGGCACCCGGCGCGACGTCATCCGGCTGGCGGAACTCCTGCAGCGACAGTTCGCGCTGTCGCGCTCTTCCGAATCCAAATTCGCGCGTGGCCTGGCCGTGCTCTACGGCGCCGATGCCATCGCACGGTTGAGGCGGCCACGGTGATCACGGCGCGCTCGGCGGTGTGATGAAAGGCGGCACCTTGTCCGCGCTTCGCGAACCGCTGTGGGTACGCTACCGGGACGATATCATACGCGTGGCAGTGGCCATCTTGGCTTGCCTTGCGCTTCTTTGGATTGCGTATGAGTCCTTCCGGTTCGCCAGGCAGCCCGCCCAACTTGCCGGACGGCCGATCCATCCCGGGGCGTTCGACCTGAAGGGGCTCCGCGACCTCAGTCAGCGGTGGTTTCGCGGTGAACCAATCTATGCGCGCTTCAACTCTGCCACGTATCCGCCGGCAAGCTATGCCCTGCTTTGGCCGCTGGTCGGATGGGCCACTCTCGGCGCGACGATGCTCGTTTGGACAGTCACCGCCGCGGCCTGCCTCGCAGCCCTGGTTCGGATCTCCGTTACGGCGAGCGGTGCACAGACAAGGCCGGAGCGGGCGTTGATCGCGCTCGTTCCACTGGCAATGTACGCCACTGGTGCGACAATCGGTAATGGCCAGATCACCATCCACGTCATGGCCCTGACGGCTGCCACGCTCGTTTGTCTGAAACCGGAAGGCAGGTCGATATCCCGGGGTCGCCTTGCCGCACTCTTCTTCCTCGGCGCGCTCGTGAAACCGGTACTTTCGGCTCCGTTCTATTGGATCGTTCTCTTTGTCCCCGGAAACCTGTGGCCAGCCGCCCTGGTGGTCCTCGGATACGCCGGCGTGACCGTCATCGCCGCATCCTTTCAGGGTGGCGGCTTGATGTCGTTGCTCAGCGAGTGGCTGGCGCGCGGGGTGGCCATGGGGGCGACAGCGGGCGAATCCAACCTCCATATCTGGCTGTCGAGGTTGGGCTTTGCGTGGGGAATCTTGCCTGCGTCGCTGCTCGTACTCGGCATGCTCGGCGCCTGGGTATACCGGCACCGTCGCGGGGATCTCTGGATACTCGCAGGCGTCACCGCCAGCGTCGCACGCTTCTGGGCGTACCACCGCTGGTATGACGATCTCCTGCTCCTCTTCCCGCTGGTGGCCCTGTTTCGAATAGCGAAGACGTCACGTCAAGACAGCACCACGGGTACATGGGCCGGGTTCTTGTTTGCCTTCACCCTGGCCTCGACCCTGGCACCCGGCGGGCTCTACCTGCTTCCCGATCCCTGGCGACAAGCATACTTGCTGAGTCAGACCGTCGTCTGGAGCGGCGCCCTGGTGTTCCTGATCGTGATCGCGCGTGCTGGTAACCATGTGGACACCCTCGTAGCCGGCCTCGCAAACGAAGTGGACGGTGGGAATATGGGCCAACCGTCCCGATCTCGCTGAACGACGCAGACGTTCGGAAGGTACAGGCGCGGCGGCACCGTACCGCGCGCCGCTCGCGGGCGATACTTGTTGCTTTTCCGCGTCCATCTGCGCTAGAAGCGCGCATCGACAAACGGGCGGCGTAAGTGGCCTTTGAACGAACCGCGTCCGCAGCGGCGCTTCTCAGTGACATGTACCGCCAGGTCTGGCCGGAGCTTTGCCGCTATGTGACGGCCCGCTTTGGGCGAGGCAATCTGGATCCTGAGGATGTGGCGCAATCGGCCTTCGCCAAGTTCCTTGCGCTCGATCGGCGTGTGGAGAACCCGCGTGCGTTTCTGTTCCAGACGGTTCGGAACATCGTCACCGACTATCATCGCCATCGCACACGACGCGACGCATCGCTCGACGAATTGCGCAATCGCGCCGAGGAACGCAATGGACACGATCTCTCGCCCGAGGGCCGACTGTTGGAGAAGGAACGCTTTCAGATTCTGGCCGATGTCTTGATGCACCTGCCGGCCCCACATCGGCGCATGGTGTTGCTCAACCGTTACGAAGGGCTGACCTGCGAGGAGATCGGCGATCGCTTCGGCATCTCGGCAGCCGCGGTTCAGAAGCAGATCGTGCGGACGCTCGCCAAGTGTGCGGCAGCGATCGAAGCGGCAGGTGCGAGGAACGGAAACCGGGAACGGATGACATGAATCCCGGCGAACGATCACACATTCTCGAACAGGCTGCCGCGTGGGCGCTGCGGCTGCAGAACGGTGCGCTAACGCGCAGTGAGCGAGCAGCCCTGGAGTGCTGGCGTGCGGCCGACCCCCGCCATGACTCGGCATTCCTTCTTGCCCAGCAGAGTTGGGCCGATCTGGCGGGCATGAAGCGAGCCCCCGGCTATGACGATCTGTTGGATCCACCGACGCTGCGTGAGCGGGTTTTGACCGGATGGACCGCTTGGACTCCGGTGCCGATTGCGGCCGCGGCTCTCCTGGCGCTGCTGATTGGCGCGGGGATCTTCTTTTGGGGCGGTATGTCGAGTGGAATCGCCACCCACGAAACGCGGGTTGCCCAGATCGAGAAAGTCGATTTAGCCGACGGGACCATAGTAACCTTGGGTGGTGACTCCAGGATCGAGGTAACCTTCAGTCGCCAGCAGCGGCGTGTGGACTTGGTACGAGGGGAGGCTCTTTTCCAGGTCGCAAAAGACGCCGCTCGCCCCTTCCTGGTCAGGGCTCTCGACGCGACGGTCCGGGTCGTTGGCACCCAGTTCGACGTGCGTCGAGGGGAGGACCAGCTGTGCGTTGCCGTTCTTGAAGGGGTAGTCGAGGTGGTGCCGCCAGCGCCCGACCGAGCAGCCTCGTCATCCAGCGAGGCGCTGCACAAACGCGTCATTATGCCGCGACAACAAATCGTGGCGAACACTGGGCAGTGGGATACGGCGTCGGTCAGCGGCGTTAATGCCGATGCGTTCGCAAGTTGGCGAACCGGACGCCTGTTCTACGACGGCGTGCCACTGCGCGAAGTGGTGGCGGACCTGAATCGGTATTATCGCGGACACATTCGTGTGGCGAGCGAGGAACTCGGCGCGATGCGCGTCACGACGTCGTTTCGGGTCGGGCAAATCGATCAGATGATTGCGACGCTCGCCATCGCTCTTCCACTGACAGCGGAGCGTGCGCCCAACGGCGATATTGGTTTACGAGAGAAGCGTAACGGCGACTAGTGCGCCGCGCACTGGGTGCGCGCTCGCGCCGGCGATCCGCAATCCTCGCGCTCCTCCGGCGGTGGCGGTGTCGCAGCGACAACCTCGAATGACAGCTTCACCGCGGCGGACGACCTGGCCGCGCAACATCTCGGGGAGGTGCAGCGATGTCGACTGAACAAGATCGCACGTCATCTAAGGCAGATCGCGGAGTGTGGGGCGAGAGCGACGCGGACATCTGGGAACGCAGATTCGAGCCGCAGCGCGCGCCGTTGTTTGATGCCGTCATTGAATCTATCGACGTCCAACCGGGGACGACACTTCTGGACGCCGGATGTGGTGGCGGTGGCCTCGCGCTTGCCGCGCATCGGGCGGGTGCGCGGGTCTTCGGCTGCGATCTTTCGGAAAGCATGTTGGCGCGTGCCCAATCCAAGGTGCCGGCAGGCGAGTTCCGGGCCGCGGATATCGTGGCGCTCCCCTTCGCGGACGATTCCTTCGACATCGTCGTGGCGTGCGACTGCCTCCTCTCTGCCCGCGACGCCAAGGCGGCGATCGCGGAGCTGAGTCGGGTGGGCAAGCCGACGGGGGCCCTCTGCATTGCGATCTGGGAAGAACCGCGCACCAGCGATCTCAGCCGTGTGTTCGCCGCGATGCGGCAGCTCTCGCCGATTGCGCCCGCGGTTTCGCCGCTGGCGTTGAGTGGCGAGGGCGTGTTCGATGCGCTGCTGCGAGGGGCAGGCCTTCGCGTGAGGACGGATCGCAGTGTGCGCCTCAGCTACCGATTCGCCAGCTTCGACGATTTCTGGAGCATTTGGCGCGTGTTCGGTGGCATCAAATTCCTCACGGATGCGGTCGGAGAAAGCCGCGTGCGCACCGCGGTCCGAGACGCGATCCAGGCGTCGATCCGTGACGACGGGGAACTCGTCATGAACAACGCCTGGCGCCTGGTCGTTGCGAGCGCCAAGCCAGCGTAGGACGTTTGCGACACACCTGCGCATTGCAAGGAAGCCGGCGTGCGCTGCGCCGGTAACGATAGACGCCTTCGCACGCCAGACCAACGGTAGGCGGGGTTCTCCGCATCGAGCAGGACCCGATTCCGCGACCGGACAAGCGTTCGCCGCTGCAACCTGGCCGTACCTTCGGGACCGATCCAGGTAGGGCCTCGGCGGAGCCACCGGTAGGTGTGCCCGTGACAGATCGGAGCCTCATGGGGATCGCGGAGATTCATTAAGCGTTTTCATGTCTGTTCCGGTAGGTTCCGTCGTCCTCCGTACGACCCCAAATGCAGTACCTTTGGCGGAATGCCGAACGCGAGTTGATGACATCGGAGGAGGCAATGAGAAAGATCCGCGCGTCAGGTTGCGGTGTTGTTCTTTTCTGGGCCGTGTCCGATTTTGCACTTGCGGTTCCTGCCTGGGCCCAGAGCGTGCGGCGCGTCGACTTCGACATTAACCAGCCCGCGCTCTCCAAGGCCTTACTCGATTTCTCCGCGCAATCGCACATTGTCGTGACGGTACGCTCCGAACTCGTGGAGGGTAAACAGGCGCCGACAGTGAAGGGCGAAATGACGCCGGACGAGGCCTTAGAGAAGCTCCTGCGGGGCTCGGGGCTCAAGTCCAGGAAGGGTCGCGAAGGGGAGATCACGATCGAGGGTCCGTTGTCCCAGCGGATGCCGCCAGATGGCGACCAGCCAATGGGGGCGCCGCAAGCGCGCCAGAAACGGGCCGCACCGAAACCGGAGACGGAGATCGAGGAGATCACGGTGGTGGCGCAAAAGCGCGAGGAGAACATTCAGGAGGTGCCGATCTCGGTGACGGCGTTCAACGGTGACGCCCTTCTGGCGCAAGGCGTAAGCAATGTCGTCGATCTCAGCGCCGTCGTGCCGAATATGCGTATCACCGCCAATCCGGGCAGCTCCTCCACCACCACAGTTGCGATTCGCGGGCTGGTCCAAAGCAATCTCGATCCTTCGTTCTCGCCGAAAGTGGGATTCTATATCGATGGTGCATACATGGCGCAGCTCAAGGGTTCCAACTTCGACCTGGAAGACATCGAGCGGGTCGAGGTGTTGCGGGGACCACAAGGTACCTTGTACGGCCGCAATACGATCGGTGGGGCGGTGAATTTCATCACCCGGAAGCCGACTGAGGAACGTTCGATCTCGCTTAAGACCGAAGTCGGCAACTTCGACGCGTTCCACGGCCGCCTGACCGTCAACGTGCCGCTGGTCGGCAAGAACGGTTTTCTCCAAGCGGATGAACTCGGCACCATCAGTTTACGAGAAACCGCTGGCTACAAGACGCACGAGGGCTATTTTCGCAACGCGTTGCCCGCCGAGGCACCGGCACAGCCCACCACCGGCGGTGGAGCGGACTACAACGATCTGAACCGGGTTTACAATTTCACCGCGGTGCGCTGGCAGCCCCGCAACGACATTACGGTGGACTACGCGTTTGAATACCACCGCTACCGTGATCATCAGTCGGCGTTTCAGCTGACCTACATCTACCCGGGGTCAATCGCCGACAGCAACTTGCAGATCCCGGGCACGTCCATTTTCATCCCGAATCCCCTCTTCCCCGGTGGCGCCGTACCCTACGTTCTAAAGAACCGCTCCGACACCGTCCCCAGCAACGCCCTTTTCATGGGCGACCTGCAATCCCTTCACCAGAGCCGCGATGACGGAAACCATTTCATGCACACGCTGACAGGAGCGTGGAATATCGGTGACCTCGGACCTCTGGGCAGCGTGGCGCTGAAGTCGATCTCGCTATACCGCAGCTTCGTGGCCCAAACCGACGTGGATATCGACGGCACGCCGCTTCATATCCTGGACTTCGCCAACATACTGGACACGCAGACCTGGAGCGAGGAGCTGCAATGGATCGGGACGGCTCCCCGCTTCCATTACGTGTTGGGGGCGTACTACTTCGGCGAGTACGACAGTTACACCGTGCAGCAGGTGATCTTCGGAGGAACGCCATTTGTGCTTAACCTGCCCTACAGGACCTTCCGTAAAGACAAGGCGTATGCGTCCTATGGGCAGGCTACCTGGACGCCGCCGATCTTCGGCGACAAGATCAACGTGTCCGCAGGACTGCGTTACACCCAGGAGCAAATTCACGTGGATCACTTTTTTGGCACGGCGGTCTACCCCACCTCGACGGCGCCCGGCTTCACGAATGTGGCGGGCAAGGCCTTCGGGGGGAGCGATGCGCTCTCGCCCATGGGTGACGTCTCGTACCAGTGGACAAATGACCTGATGACCTATTTCCGCGTGAGTCGGGGGTACACGAGCGGCGGGTTTAACGATACGGCCAGCCTCCCGGAGTTGTTCAGAAGCTTCAAGCCGGAGACCCTGTGGGCGTTCGAAGGCGGGGTCAAATCGCAGTGGCTCGACAAGCGGCTGCGGATGAATGCCGCTGGGTTCTTCAGCTACTACCAGGACCTTCAGGTCTCGGTCTTCCGTTCCAGTCCGACCTTGGGGGCGGTGAGCATCCCCGCGAATGCCGACCGTGCGGAAATCTGGGGGATGGAGTTCGAAGGGACAGCGATCCCGTTTCGCGGTATGGAAGCGACTGTGAGTTACAGTTTCTTGGCGCCCAAGTACACAAAGTGGCTGGACCAAAAATTCGACGCGGCCGGCAACCCGCTCTTCGATGCTGCGGGGAACCCTATCCTGGAAAACGTTGGGGACAAGCGGAGCTTCCCGGACAGCCCCCAACATCAAGTCACAGTGGGGCTCACCTATACTGCCCCACCGACTACCGCCGGTACATTTTCTGCCCGTCTCGATGTGTCCTGGCAGGATAAGACGACGTTCGTTGCTAACAATTACACTCCTGGTGGTCAGGCCGATGAGGGGTGGGCCTATGCGCTGGCCAACGGCCGGTTGGCGTACACGGGTATTCCGCTGCAGAAGGGCAGTCTCGACATCGCTCTGTTTGCCCGCAACCTGTTGGACCGGAAATTCCGGACGTTCGGGATCGATTTCGGCTCGCAGCTGGGTATTGCGGGTAATGAATACGGCACCCCCCGCACGTTTGGGCTGCAGATGGTCTATAACTTCTCGGAGTCGTGACGGGGGGGTGCTGAGACCGCCGACGATCTCGGCACCATGAGCGCGCTCAAGCAAAGCCAGGGAGGAGAAACCGTATGGCAAAGAAAGATTATTTTGTCGCCTTGACGGAGTGCCATTTGCTCAACGAGGTGGCGCTCTCGGAGATGACCTACTACCCGAACTTTGGGCGCTTCTGGGAGAGTACGAACAACATCATGCGGGCGTGGTGCGACCGCAACCTGGGTGACGGCAGCCAGATGCCGCGGCCAATCGCGTCGGAACTCATCAAGTACATGGACGCGGCCGGGGTGGATGTTGCCTTCGTGCTCCGCGAGCCGGGCATGCATATCAGCGACTATGCCGGTTGCATGGGAACGAACGGCTTCATTATGCGAGAAATCGCGCCGTACCCTGACCGAATGCAGCTCGAATGCAATGTCGGCCCTGTGCTCCGCCGCGGAGTGAAGAACGCCATCTGGGAACTCGAGTATCTCGTCAAGGAGCACAATGCCAGGATCTGCAAAGTGTACGCCCCCGAGGATGACGGGCCCCTCAACGATCGCCGGCTGTGGCCCTTCTACGAGAAGGCTTGCGAGCTCGATATCCCGCTCACCATGCACACCGGGACGTCGTATATCGCGCCGCTTCCCGAAACGCACACGCACCCCTTGTTGCTGGACCAGATCCTCATAGACTTTCCCGATCTGAAGATCATCGCGTATCACATGGGGTGGCCTTATACGGAGGTCCTCACTGGGTTGGCGGGGAAGCACAAGAACCTCTATCTCAGCATGTCGGGCATCGTCGCGTATTATGCGCGCGCCCCGTATCGCGGGTATCACGCGATTGGCCAGGCCTTGGAGTGGGCCGGTCCCGACAAGATCGTCATGGGTCTCGACCTCCCGTTCGACGAGACCAAGCGAGTAGTCGACTACATTCGCAACCTGGAAATACCCGACGAGCTGCGGGAGAAATGGGGGTACCCCGCAATCACCGACGAGATCCGCGCCAAAATCCTGGGCCACAACCTCGCCCGACTGGCCAAGATCGAACCGACCAAGCGGGTGAACCCCGAGGAGACATAACGGCAATCGACAACAGGCCAATGGAGCGTTGTCAGTGTAGGCATCCCAACGCTACCGGCGCCTCTTCCCGACGTCATCGATTGGGCGTGCGACAAATTTGCGGGTACCCAGGTCGATCTATTGTGCGTAACTCCACGCGTCATTCCCGCGTGCGCGCGAACGACAAGTCCCCGTGACGCCGAACGGCCAGAGACAAAGGTATTGTCACATCACGGCTAATCACGCGATAGTACGGTTGAGGAGGACGGCATGGCGGTGAGGATTCCCAAGAATCTCGAAGAGCTGCCGGTCGGCACGCCCCGGTGGGTCGGGAGACCGGTGACCGGCGTGGAGGACCACGCCCTGGTGACGGGACAGACCGAATTCACCGATAATGTCGCGCTCCCCGGGATGTTGCACTGTGCCATTCTCCGCAGTCCGTACGCGCACGCGCGCATCAGCAACATCGACGTACGCGAAGCGGAACGACTGCCAGGGGTGATGGCCGTGGTGACGGGTGCGGATGCGCAACGCTGGACGAATCGCACCCTGACTGCCCCGCCGGACTGGGGTTCGTACTGTCTGGCGGTGGACAAGGTGCGCTTCGTCGGCGAGCCGATCGCCGCCGTCGCCGCCACCAGCCGCTATCTGGCGGAGGACGCGCTCGAACTCATCGAGGTGGAGTACGCGCCACTGCCGCCCGTGGTGGACGCGTGTCGGGCCGCGGCGCCCGGCAGCCCGCTGCTCTTCGAGGAGAAGGGCACCAATGTCATGTACCATCGCGTGTTCACCTGGGGCGCACTGGCGGAAGCCTTCGGCGCGGCGGATCATGTTTTCACCGAGACGTTTCGTTGGCACCGCGCCGGCGCGAACGCGATCGAGACGTTCGGAGTCATCAGCCAGTGGGACCCTGTCGGGGAGGCCGTCACCTGCCGCGGCAGCTACCAGGCGCCGGCATTCATGGCCGCCGCCCACACGATGACGCTGCGCCTCCCCTCCCACAAAATCCGCTTCATAAGCCAGCCGCGCGGCGGCAGCTTTGGCGGCCGAGGCGGCAGCGCCGGGACGGACATCACGGCGCTGCTGTCGCGGCAAGCCGGTGGCCGGCCAGTGAAGTGGATCGAGGATCGCATCGAATACCTGAGCGCCGGCGGCAGTCAGGCGTGGGATCGGCACTATGAGGCATCCATCGCGGTCAAACGCGATGGCACCGTCACCGGGTTGAAGATCAAGTTGCTGGACGATTCCGGCGCGACCGCGGAGGGTTTTGGCCCGGTGTCGGCGATACGCCCGCTGGCGTGCTTCACCGGCTGTTACGCCATCGCGGCGGCCGAGTACGATCTGACGGTTGTCGCCACCAATAAGTTGCCCTGCGGCTCGTACCGCGGCATGGGCGTACCACCGCACTACTTCGTCGTCGAACAGATGCTGGACATCGCGGCGGAGAAGCTGTCCATCGATCCGGCCGACCTGCGGCGGCGCAATTTCATACGGCCGGATCGGTTTCCGTACACCATCGCCAGCGGCAACGAGTACGATAGCGGCAACTACGAGGCGGCGCTCGACAAGGTGCTGCGGATGGCGGACTACCAGTGGCTGCGCGAAGCCCAGGCCAAGGCGCGCGCGGACGGACGCCACATCGGTGTCGGCGTCGCCACCTCCATCGAACCCGGAGTGTTCAGTTGGAATCTCTACGCGCTCGTGGGCGTGCCGCAGATTCCCGTCGCCGAGGGGGTCACGGTGAGCATCGACATGCACGGCAAGATCGTCGCGCGCGTCGGCTTCACCATGGAGGGACAGGGGCAATACACCGTCGCCGCCCAGGTGCTGGCGGATTACTTTGGTGTGGAGATCGACGCTGTCCGCGTCGTGGCGCAGGACACGCTCTCGGCTCCGCCCCACTTCGGCCCGGGCGGCAGCCGGCTGGGCGTGGCCCTCACCGGCGCCCTGCTGGGCGCGGCCGAGTTGCTGAAGGACAAGCTGGCGCGGGTGGTGGCGCGGTTCTTCCAGACGGACCCTGCGAACGTGGACCTCAGAGACGGCAGGCTGCGCGTGAAGGGTGTTCCGGGCGCCGAGACACCGGTTGCCGAGGCCGCGGCGATGTTGCTGTTACGGGCGGACCTTCTACCGCCCGATATGGATCCGAATCCGCAGGCCACCTACCTGTGGTCGCCTGAGGGGCGGACGCCGGTCGACGAGCACGGGCGCGCCAAGAGTTACCTGACGGCCGCCAACGCGTGCCACGTGGCGGTAGTGGAGATCGACGCCGAAACGGGAGTGGTGAAGATCCTCAACTACTTCATCGTCGACGACTGCGGCACCCGCCTGAACCCCGTCAACCTGGAAGGCATGATCCACGGCGGCCTGGCCCAAGGCGTCGGCATGGCGTTGCTGGAAGAGTACGTCTACGGCGAGGACGGTCAGCTGCTCACCTCGACGTTCATGGATTATCTGCTGCCCACGATCGCCGACGTCCCAACGGCCGAGACGGCATCGCTGGTGACGCCGTCCCCGTTCACGCCGTTGGGCGCCAAGGGAATGGGGGAGGCGGCCATCCAGGTCGCGCCCGCGGCGATCCTGTGCGCCATCAATGACGCGCTGCGGCCCATGGGCGTCCGCGTCCAGGAGGTTCCCGCCACGCCGCAACGGATCTGGGAGCTGATGCGAAAGGGCAAGGTTCCCCCCTCCCCGTCCGGAGCAGTCCCGGCCCTGCCCTAATTGGCGCAATCGTACCGCGGGATCGTCGCGTGCAACTGGAACGGATGGCCGCCAGCCGATTCCTCCACTCGTTCGCTATCACCCTGGCAGGAGCGAGCTCCGGCTTGTCAACCTGTTCCTTCGGTGTAATCCTTGCGACTCTATGAAAAAGAAAGCGATCGCCGCACACGCGCTGCGTCCATTCTCCGGACCGCTCCTTGACGGACCGAACCGTGCCGCCGCCCGTGCCATGCTTTATCCCGTCGGCTTCACCGACGAAGATTTCACGAAACCCCTCATCGGTATTGCCTCCACTTGGGGCAACGTCACGCCGTGCAACATGCACATCGACAAACTCGCGCTCGAAGCTGAGAAGGGCGTAAACGGCAATGGCGGTAAAGCCATCGTCTTCAACACCATCACCGTCTCCGACGGGATCTCCAACGGCAACGAAGGCATGAAATACTCGCTGGTTTCGCGCGAGGTCATCGCCGACTCGATTGAAACCGTTATCGGGTGCGGCGGCATGGACGGTTACGTAGCCATCGGCGGTTGCGATAAGAACATGCCCGGCGCGTTGATCTGCATGGCGCGTATGAATCGTCCCGCCGTGTTCGTCTACGGTGGCACCGTTCTCCCCGGTTGCCTGACGAATCCGCCTCCCGGCTCATTGAGGGCAGGTACGGAACTCGACATCGTCTCTGTCTTCGAAGCCATCGGCCAGCACGCCGCCGGCAAGCTCAGCGACGACGAGCTGCATGCCGTCGAATCCTGCGCCATTCCCGGCGCGGGTTCATGCGGCGGTATGTACACCGCCAACACCATGGCCAGCGCGATTGAAGCTCTCGGCATGAGCCTGCCCAACAGCTCGGCGCAAAACGCCATTTCCCCCGCAAAGCTTGACGACTGCCGCCGTGCCGGCGCGGCCGTCGTGGACCTCTTGCGCCGGGGCATCACACCCCGCGACATCCTCACGCGGAAAGCCTTCGAAAACGCCATTACCACCGTCATCGCGCTCGGCGGCTCGACCAATGCCGTGTTACACCTGCTTGCCATCGCGAATGCGGCGGAAGTGAAGCTCACGCTTGACGACTTCACGCGCATCGGCAAGCGCGTGCCCGTGCTGGCCGACCTCAAGCCCAGCGGCACATACAGCATGAGCGCCCTGGTCGCCATCGGCGGCATCCGTCCGCTCATGAAGACGCTGCTCGACGCCGGCCTGCTCCATCGCGATTGCCTCACCATCACCGGCAGGACCATGGCCGAGACGCTCGCCGACGTGAGGCCCTATCCTGCACGCCAGCGGATCGTCCGTCCGCTCGACAGCCCCATCAAGAAAGACAGCCACCTTGTCATCTTCTATGGCAACCTCGCCTCCGCGGGCGCGGTCGGCAAAATCACCGGCAAGGAAGGCACCCGATTCGAGGGCAAAGCCATTGTGTTCGAAGGCGAAGACACGGCACTCACAGCTATTCTCAACGGCACGGTCAAAGCCGGCCACGTCGTCGTCATCCGCAACGAAGGACCGAAAGGCGGACCGGGCATGCGCGAAATGCTCTCGCCCACCAGCGCCATCATGGGGCGTGATCTGGGCAAAGAGGTGGCCCTGATCACCGATGGCCGATTCTCCGGCGGCAGTCATGGCTTTGTGGTGGGCCACATCACCCCGGAAGCCTACGTCGGCGGTACGATCGCCCTGGTGAGAAACGGCGACCGCATCGTCATCGATTCCGTCGAACGCACCCTGACGCTCGACGTGCCGGCGAAGGAATTGGCCAGGCGCAAGAAAGCGTGGAAGAAACCCGCGCCGCGCTATGCCCGCGGCGTGCTCGCCAAGTACGCCGCACACGTCACGAGCGCATCGCTAGGAGCGGTGACGGACGCGGAATTGAAGTTGTAAGTCTTCGCTGGCGATCAGCCCGCTCGAGTAACATTGCACGCCGCTTCCCTCTAACAAGCGTTCGTTTTCGCGTTGCCAGCGGTTCATGCGTGCGATCCCGTGTCTGCTGTTCTATGGAATTTAATCAGTAAACGTACAACCCAGACGTCTTGATTAAATACTGTGCGAGAAAGATGCCGGCGTGATCGACGGTTGCCGACATTCACCGGGGTGTTGGCGCGGTCAATAACCCTCGAACTCCTCTGGCACCATCACCGTCAGGCCCGCGGGCCCGACGGCCAAAGCGGCAGTGGGCGACTTATTATGTCGGTTGATAGGTTTGGAGGATCGTGGTACGGGGCTGAGGGTTACTCATAGCCGGTAGAGGTTAGAGGAGAGATCCTCTATTCGGACGTGTTGAGGGGTCATCATGGTGGAGCCACCATCGTGCGGCATCGGCGCTGAGGCGCACCGCGGCCAGCGTTTCGTAGCGGAACTCGCCGGGCGCTACGGTACGGCTCTGAAGACGTACTTCAGTCGGCGTCTCAGGAACGCGGCGGACGCCGAGGATATGACGCAGGAGGTTCTCTTGCGCATTGTGTGCCGCTTGAACCCGCAGGGCATCAACAAAGCCGGGCCATTCTTGTTCCAGGTGGCCCGCAATCTCATGCGCGACCGCGTACGCGCCGAAAGGGCGAGGACTCACCGTCACGGCTTGGTAAGCGATCGGCAAGATTCCACTGAGGGACGATCACCCGAGCGCGTCATAGAGGCGAGACAGACCCTGCACGCGGTGCTGGCGGCACTTGGGTGCCTCAACAAACAGACGCGTGACATCTTCTTGCTGCATCGCTTGGAGAACATGAGGTATCACGAAATAGCCAAGGTTTACGGTATTTCCGAGAGTGCGGTGGAGAAGCACATGATGAAGGCGCTGGCGTCATTGACGAAGCACATGAATCAGCCATGATCCACCGTACCACCGTTGGCTCCCGCCGCTCGGAGGAGGATCGCCTCCTCGAGGAGGCATCTCGATGGTTCTTGGTTCTGCGCGCCGCAGAGCCTACGGCCGATATGCGGGCACAGTTTAGTGCCTGGTGTGGGCAGCATCCGTTGCACGAATCGAGCTATCGAAAAGTGGTTGCCACCTGGGAGGCAGTCGGCGCCAATGCCGCCGCCGATGAACTGGTCGTGGCCCGCCGCGAAGCAGTCGAGCGCGCCCGCCCGGCCGCGCGACGCCCCTCGGCGGATTCCTCGGATCGGCGCTGGTGGGTGGGTCGGGCGGGCAGTCTCGCCGCGATCGCAGCGGGTCTTGTGCTTATTGTTGCCGTCCGACTCTGGCCCCCGCGGGAACCGGTCCAGAGTTACGTGACGGTGGTCGGGGAGAGACGCTCGCTCAGTCTGTCGGACAAATCCCGCGTGACGCTCGATTCCGAAAGCCGGATAGCAGTGAGGTATTCGGACACTGATCGCTCGGTCGAATTGATCGCAGGGCAGGCGTATTTCGACGTCGCCAGCGATCCGATCCGTCCTTTTGAGGTCAAGGTGGCCGACGAGACCGTTGTCGCCCACGGCACGGAATTCAATATCGAACGCCGTGACGAGGAGGTGTCGGTAACGCTGATCGCGGGTCGTGTCACGGTCACCGGAGCCCAGGTGGCGGCGGCGAACCGACCAGACGGTCACGGCACCCTACCGACACAAACGACGTCTTATGAATTGGTGCCCGGTGAGCAGTTGAACATCGGGAAAAACGGGGAGGTGCATTCGCGTCGGAACGTGAGCGTCGAACACGTGACCGCCTGGCAGCTCGGCAAGATCGTCATGCAGGACCAACCGCTCTCCGACGCATGCGCACGAATGAACCGATATTCTCGCGTCAAGATCGTTGTTCAGGACGAAGCCGCCGCGCGGCTGAGCGTCAGTGGCGTCTTCGGCGCCGGGGACACGGCCGCTTTCGCTGAAGCGCTCGAATCGCTGTTTGCTCTCAGGGCCGTCCGCGTTGGCAGTGACTCGATCTTACTGGTAAGCGCCGAGTAGAACGCTCCACCCATGCCGTCCCTTGCGTGGTACCCGCCCCTGCTGTCTGGCGATGGCACGCCGAACGGCGTCTGGATCGGCCACAATTCAGCGAATTGTCGCTGAGGGAAGTTCGCCCGGCTTCGTCTTGAGGTGTATCTCTATCTGTCCGCTCACGTTGGAGGGGGATGCACATGAGACGTGGAGAAGCGTTGGTATGCGCTGTTCGGCTACGTTCCGCGGCCACAAGGGCGTTGCTATCGGTTGCGCTCATGGTCGCATCGCCCACCTACGCACAATCCTACAGTTTCAACATTCCCGCCCAAGACCTGGCTGTCGCGCTGGAGCAGTTCGGCCTGCAAGTGGATCGTCAGGTGCTGTTCTCCGCCGAGGTGGTTGCGGGACGGCGCAACAGTGCGGTGGTCGGAGAGTACGATACCGCGCAGGCGCTTGCGATACTCCTGACCGGCACGGGACTTACCTACGAGGTGACGGCATCCAAAGTCATAGTCATCAAAGCAGGATCCAAGGCGGCTGCGTCGCCAGATTCGCGGGCCACCCAAGTCCGACCCCCGCATAGAGCGGAAACCGAGATCGAAGAGATCACGGTCACGGCGCAGAAACGTGAGGAGAACATACAAGAAGCGCCCATCTCGGTGACCGCGCTTACCGATACCGCACTGCTGGCCAACGCGGTAAGCGCTGTCGTTGACCTTGGCACCGTCGTGCCGAACATGCGTATCGCCGATAGCGCGGGCACCTCATCGGCGACCACGGTCGCGATCCGCGGGCTGTTCCAAGCCAATACCGATCCTTCATTCTCTCAGAAGGTCGGGATGTATCTCGATGGCGTGTACATGGCGCAACTCTCGGGGGGTAATTTCGACCTGGAAGACATCGAGCGGGTCGAAGTACTGCGGGGACCGCAAGGCACCCTGTACGGGAAGAACACCATCGGCGGTGCGGTCAATTTCATCACCCGGAAGCCGAGCGAGGAACGGGCGATCACCCTCCAGACCGAGGTCGGCAACTTCGAGACGTTCAACGGCCGACTGACGGTTAACCTACCGCTGGTCGGGAAGAACGGGTATTTCCAGTCCGATGCGCTCGGCACCATCAGTTTGCGAGAAACCGCTGGCTACAAAACGCACGAGGGCTATTTTCGCAATGCGCTGCCCGCAGGCGCGCCGGCACTGCCCACAACCGGCGGTGGGGCCGATTACAACGACCTGAACCGAGTCTTCAATTTCACCGCGGTGCGCTGGCAGCCGCGCAACGACATCACAGTGGACTACGCCTTCAAGTACCACCGCTACCGCGATCATCAGTCGGCGTTCCAGCTCACGTACATCTATCCGCAATCCATCGCCGACAGCATGTATAAGCTTCTCCCCCCACTCCCGCCGATTGCCATTCCGAATCCCCTTTTCCCCGGTGGCCTGGTGCCCTACGTCCAAAAGAACCGGTCCGATTCTGTTGCCAGCAACGCCCTCCTGATGAGTGACCTTAAAACGCTGCATCAGAACCGCGATGACGGGTACAACCGCGTGCACATGCTGACCGCGGCCTGGGATCTCGGCGAAGTGGGACCGCTCGGCAGCGTGACCCTCAAGTCGATATCGCACTACCGCAGCTTCGTGGCCCAGACCGATGTGGATATAGATGGCACACCGCAGCACGTGACGGACTTCGCCCCCAAGCTGGACGCGCAAACCTGGAGTCAGGAGCTACAATGGACAGGGGCGGCTCCTCGTGTCCACTATGTGCTGGGGGCGTACTACTACGGCGAGTACGACAGCTCCCGACAGCAGCAGGTGATCTTCGGCGGCCTGAGGAATCTTCCGTACAGGAACTTCCGTAAAGACAAGTCGTACGCGCCCTATGGGCAGGCGACCTGGACACCGCCGATCCTGAGGGACAAGCTGAGTGTGTCGGCCGGCCTGCGCTATACCCAGGAACAGATTCATCTCGACCACTTCTTTGGGACGGTGGTCAACCCGGCATCGACCTCTCCCGGATTCAAGAACTCGGGGGGCAAGGCGTTTGGAGGCAGCGATGCCCTCTCGCCTATGGGCGACCTCTCTTATCAGTGGACGGATGCCTTGATGACGTACTTCCGCGTCAGCCGTGGATTCGCCAGCGGCGGATTCAATCCAACTGGCTCCATGCCGGAGTTGTTCAGAGACTTCAAGCCGGAGACATTGTGGGCGTTCGAAGGCGGGTTCAAATCGCAATGGCTCGACAACCGGCTGCGGCTGAACGCGGACGGGTTCTTCAGCTATTACGAAGACCTTCAAGTCACGGTGTTCCGGGCCAGTCCGACCTTGGGGATACTCAGTATTCCCTCGAATGCGGATCGTGCGGAAATCTGGGGGATGGAGTTCGAAGGGGCGGCGATCCCGTTCCGCGGTCTGGAAGCGACCGTAAGCTACAGTTTCCTGTCGCCGAAATATACGAAGTGGCTCGACCAAAAATTCGACTCCAGCGGCAACCCAGTCTTCGATCCCTCGGGGGAGCCGGTGCTGGAGAATGTGGCGGACAAGCGCGCCTTCCCGTTCAGCCCCCAGAATCAAGCAACGGTGGGGTTGACCTATACGGTCCGGCCGACGACGGCCGGAGTGTTTTCGGCGCATGTCAATATGACCTGGCAGGATAAGACGATTTGGGTGGCGAACAACCAAACCCCTGGAGCCCAGGCCACCGAAGGGTGGGCCTATGCGCTGGTCAACGGTCGCTTGGCCTACACCGGTATTCCGCTGCAGAAGGGCACTCTCGATATTGCGATCTATGGTCGTAATTTGTTCGACCGGAAATACCGGACCTTCGGTATCGATTTCGGTTCGCAGCTAGGCTTTGGGGGCAATTCGTACGGCGCTCCCCGTACCTTTGGCCTGCAGTTGATCTACAATTTTTCGCAATCGTAAGGGGAGCCGTGGCAGCGGGGGCGGACAGTCGTAGCGTGCGGGAGCGGCCAGCGCGGACGCGCCCCACGGTTGCTGGGGAGGCGCTGGACGATCGGCCGTCCATTCCGGCGTGCGTGCGGCACGCATCGCCGGCGCGTAATTCAGGCCGCAGACAGGCACGAGGTCAACATGAAGTCGGACTATGATGTCATTGTCGTTGGCGCAGGCATCGGCGGGGTGGTCTGCGGCGCCTACACCGCGGCAGGCGGTCTCTCGACCGCTGTCTTCGAGAAAGCCGAGCAAGTCGGCGGCCGCATGAAGCTGGACAAGACCTCGCCCGGATTCACCGGCTTCGAACACTGGGTCGCCTTTGGCCAGGGATGGAACGGCGGTTCCTGGTACAAAGCGGCCAGGGAGCTCGATGCCGATGTCCGCTTTTACGAGGTCCCGGAGCCCTGTCTCTATTATCGTGGCACCCACAAGAGATTCCAGATCGCTCCCCGGTGCACGTCGCCCGCGGCGCTGACCGCCTATTACGAGAGTCTCTCTCCGGCGCCGCTTTCGGAGCCCACACGCAGAGCGTTCGTGCAGGCATTCGCGTACGCGGCGTCGATCCCGCATGAAGAGTTGTGGCGCGAACCGCTGTCGTGCATTCCGTTCTCCGACTACAAGGACAAGATCAGCAAGGATCCCCAGGTGATCGCCTTTTTCGCTTCCATCGCGGCAAACTCAACCATGTGCGAGGCCGAGGAAGCCATGCAGCACCTCTCCGCCGGCGGCCTGCTCAGTACGCTGCGGTTCTGGTGGATGAGCGAGGCGCACTGCGTGGCGTTCAAACCGAACTTCGTCAACGGTCTCGTACGGCCCTTCACCGATGCGATGGCGCGAAACGGCGGCGAACTGTACGTGGGCACCGAGGTCGCCGAGGTGATCGTCGCGAACGACGTGGCCACAGGCGTCATCGTTAAGACACCGGAAGGACAACGCCGGGAGGTCCGAGCCGGCAAAGTTGTCGTCAACGCCGCGTTCAACGATATTCCCCGCTTGTTCCAACGGGTACCGCCCGAAGTGCAGCAACCGATCGACGCGTACAAGCGCGTCCCGTTTCATGATTTCACCCTCTACGCCGAGTTGGACCGGCCGATCACGGCCGAACCGCACCCGGTATCGGTGGTCGATCCGAATACCGGCGGCAACCTACTGATGATCTGGCCCATTTCCAATGCCTTCCCATGGAATGCACCGGAGGGAAAACAGCTGATCTTCGCGAGTCGCGTGCTGCCATTGGATCCGCACGAACGAGAGCGCGTGATGGGAACTCTCAAAGACCTGGTCGACGACATCATCGAAGAGGTATTCCCCGGCTACCGGCAGGCCGTTGTGAAAAAGAACTACGCCTCCCACTACCCGCTCTGGCACTATCAGCATACCTGGTACAAGAAGATTCCGTATCGCTCCACGTCGGTGAAGAACCTCTTCTTCACCGGCGACTGCGTCGAGCCGCAGCAGAGCATGACCGTCGACGCCGCCGCAAGCACGGGGGTGTTTACGGGCAAGGCCATATTACGGTTGGAAGGACGCTAACCGGGGCGGGTCCGGATGGCCGACGAAAACGCGGGGGCCCTCAGCGGCATCAACGTGCTCGATCTTAGCCGCTTTATCGCCGGCGGCTTTTGCACCCGCCTGCTTGCGGAGATGGGCGCGCGTGTCATCAAGATCGAACCGCCGATCAGCGGCGACCAGCTTCGATTGCTCGGGCCCTCCAATGGCGACTCGTGGTTGATGCCGCCGACAATCAGCCCGATGTTTCTGCACTGTAACACCGGGAAAGAAAGCCTCGCGCTCGATTTGAAGAAACCCGAGAGCATCGCGCTGATTAAACGGCTGATTCCGCGGATGGACGTTGTCGTCGAGAATTTCAGCCCCCACGTGATGCCGAGTATCGGGTTGGCATACGACGACCTGCGCCGCATCCGTGAAGACATCGTGATGTGCTCGATCAGCGGCTTTGGCGCGGAAGGCCCGTTGGCGGACATGCGGGCCGTGGACCCGGTTGTGCAGGCGATGAGTGGCATGCTGTCGGTGTGTGGGGAAGAGAGTGGCTACCCGTATTTGGCCGGCAACGGGATCCCCGATACCGCCAGCGCCACGGCGGCGGCACTGGCGATCGTCTCGGCGCTGCTGGCTCGCACACGTACCGGCGTCGGCGCACGCATCGACCTGTCAATGATGCATACCGTGTTGGCGATGGATTGCACGGCGGTACCGTATGCCGTCGTATCGCATGGCGAGCACGCCATCCCGCGCAGCGGCCGCTTTCATCACCTCGCGTGCCCCTGGGGCGTCTTCAAAGGCCCGCAAGGTCGCTACATGGTAGTCGTCGCTAGCGGTGACCCGCAGTGGGAGTCTCTGGCGCGGGTGATGGGTCGCGCGGACCTCATCGATGCCCCGGAGTTCGCCTCGTCCGAAGCGCGCATGCGGAACCGGGAGCAGGTCCACTCGATCATCGAGGGATTCCTGCAAACCTTCCCGACGGCGGAGGCGGCGTTCCACGCGCTTGCACAGGCAAAGATCCTCTCTGGCATCGTCCTGGAGCCATGGGAGGCCGCCAGTCATCCGCAGACCGTGCACCGGGGGATGATGCGGCAGGTACACCACCCGTATACAGGCCCGCTATCGGTCCTCACGGCGACCCCCCATTTCTCGAACAGCTCGGCGCGTGTCGGCCGGGCGCCTTTCATCGGCGAGCACAATCGGTCCGTGCTCCGCGAGTTTCTCGGAATCTCGGAAGCGGAGCTGGATGACCTCCACGCCAAGGCGGTGCTCTTCGAAGATGTCACGGTAGCGCATCTCGCCAGTGTGCCCTGACTGTCAGATCCAGTTTCGTGAGTACGTCGGGTCTGTGGTCCGCCGCCGCCGCAAGAAGAGGTGTGGCAATGTTCGCTGACACGTACGGACCATGGGCGCTGATTGCAGGCGCTTCGGAAGGTATCGGCGCCAGTTTTGCCGCCAAGATCGCGCGCCAGGGCGTCAATCTGGTGCTGTTGGCCCGCAAGCCTCGTCCGCTCGACGACCTCGCCCATCAGCTCCACCGCAGCACCGGCGTACAGCTGCGCGCGGCGTCACTGGATCTGAGCGGCGCCGATCTGAAGGAGCGGCTGCGGCAGCTCACCGCGGACGTACAAATCGGGATGCTGGTCTACAATGCCGGGGCCGAAAGCAAAATGGCACCGTTCCTGGATCGCCCCATGGATCAGCTGATGACCGTGATCAGGGTCAACGTGATCGGTGCCACCATGCTGCTCCACCATTTCGTCGCTCCGATGCGCCAGCGGCGCCGTGGCGGCATCATTGTGGTCGGGTCGATGGGGGGCTTCGCGGGTGGCTCCCGGCTGGCGGTTTACACCGCTAGCAAAGCCTATCAGCAGATGCTGACCGAAACCTTGTGGTGGGAACTGCGCCCCTTCGGAATCAACGTCCTGCTGCTGGTCGTCGGCGTCACCAAGACGCCGGCGATGGCGCGTATGGGCGTCAATCTTGAAGGCGCCGGACAACCGGTTATGGAGCCCGATGACGTGGCGCAGGAAGGTCTCGACAATCTGGAGAACGGCCCCACCTGGGTGGTCGGGGCGCACAACCGCCAAACCGCCAAGCTCCTGTGCACTCCGGACCGCAAAGCCGCGGTGGCGATGCTCAGCGCAAGCAACGATGCGATGGGGTGACCGGTCGGAATGTCACGGCCTGCCGTTTTCTCTCCCCCATGCTCGCTCGTCGCCATGACGCCGGTCGCGGCTTTATGGTCACTGGATGGAGGATTAGCGTGAGAGCGCTCGTTGTCGGCGGAGTCGGTGCCACTGGTACTCTCATTGTGCAGGAGCTGCTCAACCGCGGCTATGAGGTGACGGTGTTACACCGCGGTGTGCACGAGGCTGACTTGCCGTCCCGGGTGAAGCACATCCACGCCGACCCCCACTGGCGTGAGGATCTACGGCCAGCGCTGGAAGGACAGGCGTTCGACCTCGTCGTCGGCGTGTACGGGCGGCTGCGCTTTGTGGCCGAGGCGCTCATCGGGCGGACACCGCGCCTCATTTCGGTCGGCGGGGCAATGGCGGTCTACAAAGGGTGGATGCCGATCACCGCGGAGAATCCGTGGGACCGGATGGAGGACTCGCCGCTTTTCGTGGACGAACAGCACCCGTTGGCGAGGGCGCCCGGAGTCGATGCTTTCTCGAGACAGGTCCGGGATTCCGAGGACTTCGTCATGCAGGCGCACCGCGCGGGCCATTTCATGGCCACGCACCTGCGGTATCCGATCGTCTACGGCGCACGCCACCTGGCCCCGCCGGAGTGGGCCATCATCCGGCGGGTGCGGGACGGAAGACGAAGGCTGATCCTCCCCGGGGCCGGCGCCACCCTGTTGTCGCGCGGTTTCTCGCGCAACCTCGTACATGCCATCATGCTGGCGCATGACCATCCTGATATCTCGGCTGGTCAGATCTACAACATTTGCGACGATCGCCTGCTCTCCAATCGCCAATGGATCGAGCGGCTCTCGCGGTTGCTGGATCATGAGTTCGATTTGATCGACGTTCCGTTCAGTCTGTTGCCGACGGGATTTCGCGCCAGCGTCGGCCAACTGCTGTACCCCTACCACCGGGTGATGGACTCATCCAAGATCAAGACCCAGTTGGGGTACCGGGATCGCGTTCCCGTCGAGCAGGCCCTGGAGTTAACGGTGCAATGGTACACGGATCATCCCCTCTCACCGGGGGGCGAGGAAGAGCGGAATATCGGCGACCCGTACGATTACGCATATGAGGATGCACTCGTTGAAGCCTACACGGGCCGTTGCGCCGACATCCGCCGAGCGTTCGCCGCCGAGCACGCGATCCCGGTCAAGTGGCGGCATCCCTACCCACACCCGAAGAAGCGTGGCGACCTCCGATAGCGTGTGGCTGAGTTCGGTGATCTCCGTGCGCGTGCGCGCCGGCGCCAGCTTGACTTCACCTGACGCCCAGCCGATAAGAAAACAAGCATGCAATTCCGGAGTGGCCGAACTTGATACGCGTTGCGCTCGCGGTCTTGGGCGCGGCGTTCCTGCTGATTGTCGGAGCCCTCTGCTGGTCGCAGCTCGAACGCCACGGTCCTCGGGCGTCGACCCAGGCGACGCCGCAGTTCCTCGGTCGAAGGACGCCATTGGATATCGACGTCGAGAGCGATGCGCCGGGGCTGCGGTCGGTCACCGTCCGACTGCGGTCCGGCGGTACCACGCACGACCTGTTCAGTGAAGGCTTTCCCACGGCCGGCTGGCTCCGCAGCGGCGTGCGACAGACACGGGCACACGTCGATGTCGATCTGGTCGCGCTGAAGGCAGCCGAGGGGCCTGCAACGATCGACGTCTATGCGGAGACGTATTCCTGGCACCTGTTCCCGGCCTCGCACGCCCCGCTGCTGACGATCCCGGTGACGATCGACGTCACCCCGCCGCAGCTCGAACCCCTGACGACACAGCATTACGTCCGGCTCGGCGGAATGGACGTGGCCGTTTTCCGTCAGTCCGCCGATGCCGTTCGCAGCGGTATCCAAGTCGACAAATATTTCTTCCCGGCACAGACAGGCTACTTCGCCGATCCCGGCGTCGCCGTGGTGTTCTTCGCCGTGCCGCAGGACCTCTCGGCCGAGGTGCGGCCGCGGCTGCTCGCTGCCGACGCGGCTGGAAACCAACGGGAGGCGTACCTCCCCTGCGCGATCACGCCACGCCGCTTCGCGGAACGTACGTTGGCGATCGATGACGATTTTCTCAGCCGTAAGGTACCCGAAATCGCGCAGCAGAGCGGCCTGCCCGTCACCGCGGATCCGGTGCAGGACTATTTGCACATCAACCGCGACCTCCGCCAGCAGAACGATGCTCGCATTCGCCAGGTAACGGCGCACTCGGCCGCGGAGCCGCTGTGGAACGGCGCATTTCAGCGCCAATCGAACGCCGCACCGCTCAGTGCGTTCGCGGATCGACGCACGTATACGTACCACGGCGACGTTATCGATCATCAAACGCACCTCGGATACGATCTGGCCTCGCTGAAACTGAGCCCGGTCGAAGCGGCCCAGAACGGCGTTGTCGTCTTCGCCGAGAATCTCGGCATTTATGGGAACGCGGTCATTGTGGATCACGGCCTTGGGATCTTCACACTGTACGGCCATCTCAGCACGATTGCCGTACACCCCGGCGAACACGTCAAGACCGGGCAGAGCCTCGGACAGACCGGGGAAACCGGGCTGGCCGGTGGCGATCATCTGCATTTCTCGGTACTCTTGGGGGGCGTGCAGGTGGACCCGGTGGAGTGGTGGGACGCCCACTGGCTGCGAGACCGCGTCACCGCAAAATTGACCATGTTCCCGCGGGCAGCCGCGATAGCCGGAGCCGAACACAACGATGAGCAAGCCAGGCCACGAGACGCAACTGCGTCGCGGTGAAGAACACCTCAGCGCGTGGGGTATGCCCGCGGATGCCGACCTCGATGCCCTCCGAGGCATGATCGGCCGCAACGCCGATGCGGATGTTGCTATCGCCGCCCGTCTGGGCTCGTGTGCCGAGCCGGCCAGTGTCGAGGCGTTGCTCGCCATGGAAGCTGGGACGGGCGACAAGCGGTTGCGCAAAGAGATTCGCCGCGCGCTCTATCGCCTGGAGCGGCGCGGCCTGCAACTTCCGCCGCCGGCCGACGCTAAGCCGGCGCCGGTCGTGGCCGGCGCGCCGCTCGAGGGATATCTTTCCGCGGTCGACGGCGGCGGCGACCAATTGGTGTGGCTGGTCAAGCCGCGACCCACTGGCGTCGCCCACGTGTTCGCGGTAATCAACGATCCGGACGGCCTGCGCGAGGTCAACCTCTCGGAGACCAGTCGCAAGGCGTTGCGGCAGGCGCGCGAGCAATTGCTGGAACGGCACGAGCTGCGAATGGTCGAGGCCGATTGGCGCTACTGCGACTACCTCATCGATCGGGCGTGCCGCTGGGCGATCGAAAAAAACAAGCCCATGAACGGCGATTACCCCGGTTTGCGCGCGCAGGTGATCGCGCGACCGGTGACGCCGCTGCCGCCGCTGATTCTGGCGCACCTGGATAGCGACGCGGTGCGGCACGAGTCGCAGCTGGTCGCGGAATCGACCCACCTCCTCGACGAACAAGAGTTCCGCACCTGGTTCTTCGACCGTGCGGCCTTGCAGCCGTACGTTGACGAAGTGCTCGATGCCAATCGCAGCCCGCTGATTCTGGCGCCCACGCAGCAGCACGAGCGGGCCGGCGGCGGCGGGGATCGGGCCGTAGAGGATCTGTTTGGAGGTGAGGCGCGTGCCAGCTGGGTGCGCCGCTTGCAAGAGATGGCGTATTTCTTCCATGCCACCAACCGGCCACGGCAGGCTAAGTCCGCGTTGGCGGTCGCGCTGGCACTCGAGTCGAGCACCCGTGGCGGCCGCGATATCGGCTTCTGCGAACAGCTCGCGCGCACCAGTCTGGCAGCCTTCGTACAAATGGAGGAAGAGCGACGCGCCGAGGAGTCCAAGAGTTCCTTGGTGTTGACCCCACAGGAGGCCGCGCAGGAAGCGCAGCGGATGCGCCGCTAGCCGCGGCGGCGGACCGCCGCCGTGGTGCGCGCCCGGAGTGCCGTCCGTAACGACCGGCAGGAACCTGTGACCCGATCGCTCCTCGCGAAGATCGCCCTGAGCACCGTCCTCGCGGCGGTCTTCCTGTACCTCGCCTTCCGCGCGGTTCCGCTCGTCGACCTCGAAGCGGCGCTGGCGCGCTTTGACCCGCGCTGGCTGGTCCCGGCGTTCGCCATCAGCCTCGCCTTGCAGGTCTTCCGCGCCTGGCGCTGGCAGCTCGAACTGCGCCCGTTGCAGCGGATTGGGCTCGGCCGCTTGTGGGTGGTTACCAGCGTCGCCTACATGGCCATCAACGTGCTGCCGGTTCGGCTCGGGGAAATCGTGCGCCCGTGGCTGCTGTCGCGGCGCTCGGACGTGAGCTTTTCGAACGTCGTCGGCAATCTGGTGGTCGAGAAGACCATGGACTCGGTGGCGATCGTCTTCTACATCCTGATCGGGTTGCTGACGACCGCCGACCTACCGGCGTGGGTGCGTCGCGGCGCGATCTTTCCCGCCGTCGCCGCCGCCGCGATCGTCCTGCTGGTCGCCCTCCTGTGGTGGAAGGGCGAGCCGTTTGTGGACCGCTGGGTCGCCCGTATGTTGCCGAAGCGGCTGGCTACAGGCCTTACGCGCGCCACCAGCGCTCTGATTGCGGGCATGCGCATCCTGCCCGATCGCCAGTTGCTCACCGCGGTGTTGCTGATTTCGCTCGCCCTGTGGTTCCTACCGATTCTCTCCAGCTACGTCGTCCTGCGCGCGTTCGCCTTCCCCGCCCCATTCAGCGCCGCCATCATCGTCTTCATCTTCATCGGATTCGGGACGGCGCTGCCGAACGCACCGGGCATGATCGGCACCTTCCAGTGGGCCTGCGTCCTCGCGCTGGATCTCTTCGGCATCGGCAAACCCGAGGCGCTGGCGTACGGCCTGGTGCTCAACGCCATTCAGCTCTTCTCACTGGTGGCGCAAGGGCTGGTCGCCCTACCGCTCGCCGGCGTCGGACTGGCGGACATGCGCCGAGCACGCCGCGCGTTCGCCGCGGAGACGTAATCGGACCATCGTTGCCGAACAGCGGCCGGGTTCACTTTCGGACAACCGCATGGGCGCTTCGAAGTGTCTCGACACGGCGCTACCGACGACGCCGTGCACGGGACACCTGAGCGAGCAGTTCGCGAAATTTCGGCTGGACGCTGGTGTCGAGTTGGGCGGCGAAGCGCGCCGTGAGGCGCTCGCTCCGAATCAATTCTTGGACATCGGCCAAATCGCGTAGACGGTCCGGTGCCGTCAGTCCCGACGCCAGTTTCAGTTCGACGAGCCGCGCAAGCGTCAGCACGCGAATGCCATCGACGTCAACCGCGCAGGTCGCCGGATCCGGGAAGGCCACGGGCTTCGGTTTGCCGTCACCGGGGAACTCGCCAGTCACCAGGAATTCGATGCGCACCCCCGTCTCGACGTCGCGGAACATGCGTTTCGCGCCCTTGTGGGTCGGCACGTACCCGCGGCCGCTGCACGTCGCGGTGAAGCGCCGCAAGCCGCCGCGCGTAACCAGCACGTCAACGTCCTCGGTCATGCGCACGTACCCGTGTTGCCCGAGCGCCATGGCGCCGATGACCGCGTAGTCGATCCTCCCCGCCGCAAGCCGCGCGGCGAGCCGCCGCATTGTCGATCGGAGGTCGCCTCGCCCCATGAAGAACTCTCCCGCCGCACGCAGCGTGGCCTCGAACGAATCGCGGATCTGAACCTCGTATGCTCTCACCATGATCCCGCGCTCTCGAAAGTATGGCGAGCCTCTCCCCGTGCTGTCAATCCGTTCGACGCCAGGAGACACCCAACCCTTGCGGCGATTAAGCCGAATTGAACGGACTGACGCGTACCGTCTCGGAGGGGAGCATGGATCGCCGTTCAGTCCTCCGGACGGAAAATGGCCCGCGTGCCGGCACGGGGGAGAGTCGCGTTCGATAGCACCGAAAGTGAATCGAGATGACGCGCTTGTGATGTCCTTGTCGTCCGGCCGTATGCACTCGATCGCAATTCCTGGTGCAAGAGGCGTCAGAGTGATGTTCCGATATCGTTCAACGCGAACGGCTCCGGACTCGAGGCGAGGCGTTCCGCGAGGACACGAACGAGCGCCGCATGCAAGCGTCCGTTCGACGCGAGCGTTTGTCTGCCGGAGGTGTCGAAGCGATGGCCACGGAAGTCGGAGACAGTGCCGCCGGCCTCGGTGACGACGAGGGTGCCGGCTGCCGTATCCCACGGTTTGAGTTTCCATTCCCAGAAGCCGTCCAGCCGGCCGCAGGCGACGTAGCACAGGTCCAGCGCCGCCGACCCGACGCACCGCACTCCCTGTGCATGGCGCATGAAATCGGCCAGAAAATCCAAATAGAAGGCCAGACGTTCTCGGCGATCGTACGGGAAGCCGGTACCGACCAATGCCTGGCCCAGATCGCCCACAGCCGACACGCGAATGGCGTGGCCGTTCAACGTCGCGCCACCGCCGCGGCGGGCCCAAAATGTTTCCTGGCGCACCGGATCGTGGACCGCGCCCAGCAGCACCTCGCGGCCGCGGGCGAGCGCCAGCGTCAGGGAGAAATGCGGATGCGCATGGGCGAAATTCGTCGTCCCATCGAGCGGATCGACGTACCACACGTAGCGGTCCTCCGGCGGCGACCGCAGCACCCTGCCAGCGGATGCCTCTTCGGCTACGATGAGGTGGTCCGGAAACGCGGCCCGCAACGCCGCGGTGACGAACGCTTCGACCTTTCGATCCGTCTCCGTCACCAGGTCGATCGCACTCTTGTGTTCGATGATCTGGCTTTCTCCCCACGCCGCCGCCAGGCGAGCCCCCGCGCCGGCCACGACCTCGCGGCACACCCGTTCGAACGCGTCCATGTGGCATCAGTTCCACAACGCTGGCACGGGAGCAAGGCGTAGGTTAGTGGAGCAGTCGGTAAACCGTGTCGCGAACGTCGTGCGCGCGGACGATGTCACCAATCATCGCCACCGCATCCGCCCCCGCCGCGAGCACGTCCGGCGTCGTTCGAGCAGTAATCCCACCGATGGCGACGAGCGGAAGCGCATCGTGGCGGAGGCGGCGTAGCCCCTCCAATCCCTGCGCCGGGTCCGCACGCGCTTTGCTTGCGGTCGGGAAGATCGGGCCGAAGCCGATGTAATTGACCATGCCCGCCCGCACCGCGGCCTCGACCTGCGCGGCGTTGTGCGTCGATAGTCCGACGATCTTGTGCGGCCCGAGAAGCGCGCGTGCGTTCGCCACCGGCAGGTCATCCTGTCCCAGGTGCACACCGGCAGCATCGACAAGCCGGGCAATGTCGCAACGGTCGTTGACGATGAGGAGGGCTCCAACACGATCCGCGGCTGCCTTCACCGCGCGCGCGATCTCGACGTAACGGCCGGTAGGCGTATCCTTGACGCGCAGCTGCAACAGGCGCACACCGGCGTCGAGCATCGCCTGCGCCAGTTCGACGTGAGAGAGCCGCGGTTCGCCCAAGGTATCGACGATCGGGTACAGCCGGTGTGGAAATGAGAAGTTCGCGGGTGGCATCGTATAGGTCACTGCTCGCGAACGCGGAATGAGGCTGTGTACCGGACGGAGCCCTGCTCGCGAGGTCGCTCGAGAGGACAGTTGCCGCGTCCCGGTCGAAAGTCAACATCTGCCGTGCTCATGGAGGGCGACCGACAGACACGGCGCGCCAAACTTGCATGCGCTCAGGGCAAGGCATACAAGCGGCGCAGAGTCTACGAGATTGACGTGCGGTTCGGGGGACGCGGTGATGCGCCACGAGACCATCCTCTGTATTGCCCCGCGGCGGTGGGATGCGCTCTGGAAGGAGACCCAGGCGATCATGTCTCGACTGGCGCTGGACAACCGCATCCTCTATTTCGAACCAGGTCGCGATCCGGAGCATGGGGTGCTCGCGGAGATGAGACGCAACTGGCCGACGCTCTGGTGGCCGACCCGGCGGGAGATACACCAGAACCTGCTCGTGATTCCGAGCCCGCCAGTGTTCCCCCACGGGCGGCGGCACTTGCCGGCACGCGTTCTCCGAGTCACGATACCACTGGTGATGGCGATCAATGCGCGCCTGCTCGTCCGGCACGTGGGACGAGCGATGCGCGCGTATGCCGTCACCTCACCGATTCTGTGGTTGACCGATCCATACCACGTCGCTCTGGTTGGACACTTCCGCGAGAAGCTTGCCTGCTACTTCAACTTCGATGAGTTCGCGGACATGGCGGAGAATCGTCGCGTGCGCCAGCTACTCAGAGGTTTCGACGACGCGCTCACCCGGCGAGTCGATGTCGTGTTCACCACGTCGCGCGCTCAGTGGGAGCGGCGCAAGAGCGTCAACCCGCGAACCTACCTTGTCCTCAATGCGGTCGATTTCGATCTGTTCAATCGCGCGGTAACTGAGGAACTGCCGGCGCCGGCGGACATCGCCCGCGTGCCGCGTCCAATCCTCGGATTCGTCGGCTGGCTGACCAATCACATTGACGTGGCTCTTCTCCGGCGCGTCGCCGAAGCCTACCCCCACTACTCGCTGGTGCTGGTGGGGCCCGGTCAACTGCGTGCCGGCGCCGATCTGGATGCCTTGCGGAGCCGGCCCAACGTTGTGTTTGTTGGGAGGAAGGACCATTCCGCGGTTCCGGCCTATTTGCGCGCGTTCGACGTGGCCCTCATGCCCTACAGCCTGACCGGTCACGTATTGTCCGCCTATCCGGCAAAGCTCCACGAGTATCTGGCAGCGGGCCGGGCGGTCGTTGCGACGGCCCTACCGGAGCTTCGCCCCTACGCGAACGTGGTGTGGCTTGCCCGGACCCACGATGATTTTGTCCGCATGATCGAGGGCGCATTGGCCGATCGCTCCGCGGAGGCGATCGACGCGCGACTCGCTGTCGCACGCGCCAACACGTGGGATCAGCGAGTTGCCGCGATAGCGCATATCCTCAGCACGCTACTTCGACGCCAGGAAGCGTCAGCATGAAGGCGACTGCATCGGTGCGAGACGGTACTTGGGCGCGGGAGGTGTCTGTTGCGTGCGGCACTCGCCGAGCGCTACCATGGCGCGCGTATGCGTTCGGGAAAATTGCCGCCGCGGATGCCGCCGGTGGCCGCCGCGGGCTTGGCGATCCGCATGTTCATCTTGACGCCGCCATCCGGTGGCTGAAGCGCGCCCACGACATGGGGCAGGACGGTGGGGTGAGCTATGGATACTGCCTCCGCGGAGGCTGGCGGCCGCCGTACCGCGAGACCTCTGGCTATATTAGTGCCACGCTTTTCGAGCTCGCTGAGCGTTTGGGCGATTCGGACTGTCGGACTCGCGCGCTCGACATCTGCAATTGGCTTTGCGACGTTCAAAATGCCGACGGATCGGTCGCCAACCCGGAATTCGGGGTGCACGGTATTGTATTCGACACCGGCCAGGTCCTGGAGGGGTACGTCCGGGCATTTCGTGAGACGGGTGACGCGCGCTTCCTCGATGCCGCGAATCGGGCCGCGTCCTGGCTGGTCACGGTGGCCGATCCGGAAGGGCGCTGGACCCGGAACACGTTTCTGGGCACTCCACACGTTTACAATACGCGGACCGCGTGGTCGCTACTGAGACTGGACACGCTCGATGCGCACCCAGAATACACACGCGTTGCGCGGGCCAACCTTGACTGGGCCCTTGCGCAGCAGGGGGCCACAGGCTGGTTCGATCGCTGCGCGTTCCGCCCTGGCGTGGCGCCGTTCACACATACGATCGCCTATGCCATCGAGGGGTTGCTGGGGGCCGGCCTCCTCCTCGATGAAGCGCGCTACTTGGATGCCGCACGCCGAGGTGCCGCGGCCGTCGCGCGACACCTGCGGCTCGATGGGTTCATTCCGGGCCGTATCGACATCGCCGGACATGCCGATGTCGCCTACTCCTGCCTCACGGGTAACTGCCAGTTGGCCGCCATCTGGGGAAGGCTCTACGAGCGGTTCGGGGAAGAACGCTTTCGGGCTGCGACCGTGCGCGCGCTCCGATACGTGATGCGACACCAAGAGGTGGACACGGTTGACCTCGACGTCCGCGGGGCAATCAAGGGCTCACAGCCCGTCTGGGGCCGGTATTCGCCCTTCGCCTTCCCGAATTGGGCGGCAAAGTTCTTCATCGACGCCATGTTACTTTCCTCAGGGTGGTTTTGATGGCGCGGGTGCGCATCCTCAACGGGTGGTTCGATCCCATTGCGATCACCGCGGCGGTGGATGCAGTCGCCGCGATGATTCGGTCCGGGAGGCGTGGCTACGTGGCGACAGTCAACGTGGCGATCCTGATGATGATGCGCTCCGACAAACGCCTCCAGACGTTTGTCGACCGGGCGGCGTTGGTCGTCGCCGATGGGCAACCCATCGTCATCGCGTCACGGTGGAGTTCGCCGCCTTTGCCTGGGCGTGTCGCCGGCATCGATCTGCTCGAAGCGCTGCTGGCACGAGCCGAGCGCGAGCAATTCCGCGTCTATCTCCTGGGCGGTCGACCGGCCGTGATCGCGGCCGCCGCGCGTCGCCTGTCGGACCGCTGGCCCGGTCTCAGGCTGTGCGGCACGGCCGACGGATACTTTTCGGCACAGGAGGCGGCCGAGCGTGCGCATGCGGTGGCGCGCAGCCAGGCCGATCTCCTCGTCGTGGGCATGGGCGCACCGCGACAGGAATACTTTCTGGAGACGCATTGGCATGAGCTGGGGGTGAATGTCGCGATCGGCGTCGGTGGAGCCCTCGACCTCATCGCTGGAGCGCGCTCTCGCGCTCCCAAGGTGTTTCAGGCGCTGGGGTTGGAGTGGCTGTTCCGTCTCGTGCAGGAGCCGCGCAGGCTATGGAAGCGCTACCTGCTGACTAACTCGCAGTTCATCTATCTCCTGCTGAAGGAGCGCCTGTATGCCGCTACGGGGGCGGCTGAGGCATAAGATTTCCCATTGCGTGTCTTGCACTTGACAACCGAGTTTCCCTGGCCCGCCACGAGCGGCGGTCCGGTGCGGACGCTCTCCCAGCTCAGGATGTTGGCGTCGATGCCCGAGATCGAGCGCATCACGCTCCTCAGCGTGAGCGAGCGCACCGTGAGCCACAGGGAGTGTGGCGCGCTTGCCGAGGCCATTCCCAAACTCGACGTGCGCGTCCCCGTCTTCCACCCCATCCACCTCTGGCGGTACCCGCGCTACGTGCCCCGTGTCCTTGCGTTGCGCCTGCTTGGCGTGCCCTACCTGGCGGCCAAGTGGGACTCGCCGGCGCTGCGAAAGGCCCTCCGCCAAGAGTTGCGCGACTCCGGCGCCGACGTCGTGTATGTGGACCACCTCGGCATGGCACGCTATCTGCCGGACATCGCTTCCGCGCGACCCCGGTCACGGGTGATACTCGACCAACACAACGTCGAAAGCGAGTTCTACAAGCAGTGGGCGGAAAGGAGTAGCGGACTGCACAAACAGATCGCCCGCGTTGAGTGGGGGGCCGCGGCGCGTTTCGAGAAGCACGCGATCGAGACGGTCGACGCCGTGGTGGCCATCTCCCGTGCAGACGCCGACCTCTGCGATCGGGTCGGGCGCGTGCGAGCGCATGTCGTACCGGTAGGGGTGAAGATCGAGCGCCGGCGTCGTCCGCATCCGGGTCGGCCGCACTTCTGCTACGTCGGCAGCCTGCGTTGGCGCCCCAACGTCGCTGGGCTCGACTGGTTCTGCCAGAAGGTGTGGCCGAAGATCCGCGCGCGCATCCCGGAGGCGACGCTGGAGATTGCCGGAGTGGACCTCGGGCCCGACGCGAGCGGCGGGATTCCGGTTCCCGACGCCTGGAAGGTGCCTGGCGTCGAGACTGTGGGCTTCCTCGATCAACTCGAACCGCTGTACGACCGATCGCTCGGGATGCTCGCGCCCGTTCTCGGTGGCTCGGGCGTTCGCATCAAGGTTATCGAGGGCCTCCGTGCCGGGCTGCCGATCGTCACGACCTCCGACGGTGCGTCCGGCCTCCCACTGACCGACGGTAAAGAGGTTCTCATCGCGAATGATCCGGACGCCTTCGCCGAACGCGTCGAACGTCTCGTGCGCGACGCGGATCTACGCGCTCGGCTGCGTGATGAGGGCTACACCTTCCTCGAGCAGCACCACTCGCCCACCGTCGGGCAGCGCACGCTGCGAGCGGCCCTTGGAATCGGATCGTCGAGGCCACAGAGGTAGCGACACGGATGCCGGCTTGCCCGATTAGTCGGTACCCGTGGGATCGGGCTTGCCTTTCCGGCCGGCTTGAATAAGGAAGCCGCGCATGGCGGAGCTTCTTGACAGCATGTCGGCGACCGCGCATGTGCCAGCGGCGCGGAGCGAGCCGGCAGGCGTTCACGGCACTGCGAAGCCGTGCGGCGTCCTTGGCGCCGGTCTGCTCGCCGCGGCGGTTCCGTTCTTGCTGTATATGCGGACCATGGCACCGACGGTCTATGGCCTCGACAGCGCGGAGTTGAGCGCCGGTGCGTACGTGCTCGGTATCGTCCATTCGCCGGGATCGCCCACCTACTTGCTACTCGGGCACCTCTTCGCGCTCTTGCCGGTCGGTGATGTCGGATACCGGGTCAATCTCCTCTCGGCCTGTGCCGCCGCGGCGGCTGCCGGTTTCACGTATGCCGTCTTGTGGAACCTGTTCGGCGATCGCCTGCAAGCGCTGGCAGGGTCGTGGTACCTGGCGACGACGTACTACATTTGGGCCACGGCCCTGGCCGCCGAGATCTACGCCCTGCACCTGGGCTTCGTCGCCGGCCTCATCTGGATCTGCCTGCGCTGGCGAAAAGCGGGCCGGCTCTCGGTGCTCTACCTCTTCTCGTTCCTGTTCGGGCTGGGCCTGGGTGGGCACCTGTCTCTGGGCGTCCTGGCCCCGGGGTTCGCTACTCTCATCGCCGGCAAGCGCATGCGGGCATTGCGTCCACGCGTCCTCGCGTTCGCCGCCGCGTGTGGCCTGCTGGGAGCATCGGTCTATCTTTACCTCCCGCTGCGCGCCGCGGCCGGGGTTGGTTTGAACTACGCGCGCGATGCCGGCGTGGAGGTTACCACCTGGGATGGCTTCTGGTGGATGGTATCGGGGCGGATGTTCGCGGCGCAGCTCTTTGCTGTGCCGGTGAACCACCTGCCGCTCGAGCTGGGGCGTTACTTCTACCGGTTGTGGAGCAATTTCCTTGGTCTCGGCTGCTTCCTCGGGGTGGTTGGAGTGGTGGCGCATTTCCGCCGCTCTCCCGAGGTGTGCCTCGCCCTCGCGGTCATGTGGCTGGCGCATCTTGCGTTCGTCGTCGCTTATGACGTGCCGGACAAAGAAACGATGCTGACACCCACGTTCCTGATTTGGGCGATTTGGGTCACGTTAGGCGCCCAGGTCACGGCGCACCGCGTGAATGAATGGACGGGCGGAACCGCGGTCCTCCCCGCCGCTCTCCTCCTGTTGCTGATGACCGGCGCGAATGTCGCGGTCAACTACCGCCGCATCGACATCAGCGGCGACTGGTCGGCACGGCAGCGCGGCGAGCGCGTCCTCGATTGGTTGCCGCCGCGGACGCTCTACCTGGCCACATGGGCCGACGCTCCGATTCTCGACTATTTCCAGCACGTCGAGCGCCGGCGGTTGGACGTGCGTACGGCCAACGTATTCCTCGTGCGCGAGCCTCGGCGCCGAAGGCTGGTAGCGGAACATCTTGCGGCCGGCATGCCGGTGTATGCCACCCAACGGGGGTTGGTGCACAACCGAAGATTGATCACCGAGTACGTCGAGAAGTGCGATTGTTATCGCCTCACCATGAACCCGCCATAGCGTTCCCCCACGGCGCCCGAGTGGCAGTGCCACCCAGACCGAACGGGAGATCTGTCCGCGGCGCCGCCCCTGCTTGTACGCGCGCTGACCAGACACACCGTATCGGCTGACGAGGCGCATTGCTTAGCGCATAGTTTTGATTGACAAGAGCCGGCCGGAGGGCCTAGCATCGGCCTCGCTGAGCGCAGCTGGAGAGGCGAACGACAGTGGGGCGGCGCGTGAATGTGAAGAAGTTGGGGACAGGGCTCGTGATCGCCTTGGTGGTGGCATTTGGGGGTCCAGTCCTTACGCCATTGATGACCGGTCTGTCGTATGGCCGGTTGACCTGGCAAGCGTACGCACAAGTCGTGTATCCGGTAACGGAAAGTGCCGACCTCGGCGCGGCGGCCTGCAGCGACCACATCGACAACGACAACGACGGCCTCACCGATTGCGCGGACCCCGATTGCGCCAGGGTACCTCCTTGCGGCGCACCGGCACCCACACTTTCGAGTGGGGCACTACTCCTGCTGATCGTCGTGCTGACGACCGTCGGTCTGTTGGGGCATGCGCGACGCAGAGGGCGTTCGCCGCGCTCGGGCTGAACCAAGCCCAGTCCGCATGTGGCCGTCGGGAGCTGAGTTCGGCGACTCCGCCACGCGCGCGTTCGCTCAGCGGCTCGGTATCCGGGACGCATGCGGTCAGACGCGCGCAAGCGGTGCGCTGATCGCGCTGCCGTGTGCCGGGGTTCTCTTGCGCGAGGAGTAGTGTCGCTACGCTGCTTTCTGGCGGACTCCCCACCCGTTGCCGCTTCTGAAGCGGGGGCATGCACCCCGTCGGGACGGCGGCAGATTGTTATGCGAATTCGATGAAGAGTGGCGTGCGGGCACGGGGATGGCGCTGAAGTTCCTGCGGCGCCACCGCTGGAGCGTCGCTGCCGCATCCGTCGTTCTGTTGGGGTACGTCGCGGTATTGTGCTGCATGCCGCGGCACGTCTTTTGGTCGCCCGACGAGGGTGGCAAGTTCCTCGAGCTTCACAGCATTCGATGGCAGGATGGATTCACCTACACGGTTCCCTATGCGGCTCAACGGATCGATCCCGACTTCAAGTTCTACCCTCGCATACCTACGCCGATTAGCGACACTTTTCTGTACCCGGCTACGAGTGCCCAAGGAAATGTTATCTTCCATTGGCCGATCTGGTTTCCACTGCTCAGCAGTGTCATGTTACGGGCTTTTGGCCTCAGCGGAATCTATCTGATTCCCCTGCTCAGCGGTTGGTTGATCGCCCTCGTTAGCGGCCGCATCGTCCATTTCTTCAGCCCTCGGCTCGCACCCCTTGGCATTCTGCTGGTGGGTTGCGCCACGCCTGTCTTCTTCTACAGCCAGTGCTTTTGGGAGCATACCTTGGCGACTCTGCTGGGGATGCTGGCCGTGGCGATCTTGGTTGCCGCGCCACCCGGCTCTCGGGGCGCCCTGGTCACCATCGTACCACCGCTGTTGGCGGCCATGATGATACGCATCGAAATGGTAGCGTTCGCCGCCGCGGCGTTCCTGGCGTGGGGGTTCTCCGGACTCGTGGCTGGCCTGCGGCCCGGAGTGGCGGCCGAAGCCGCGGCGTCCTCACCGCTCGTTCGACAGTCTGGTCGTCGTCTACGCTGGGGGTCATATCTGCTCCTGGTTTGCCTTGCGGCGGGGACTCTCTCGATCGCGGTAAGCACGGCGCCCACGCGCCAGCAGCGTTTCATTACCACGCTGCCCGCGCGCATCGGCGCTACGCTGCGCCAACTGCCGCATTTGCCCCGAAGCGTGGTGTCAGTCTTCGTCAACACCGGGCGCGATGAAGGCCCGGCATTGAACGCGGCATGGGTCATCCTGGCCTGCATCGCCGTCGGGCTATGTTTTGTGGCGCCATTCGTCAGCTCGGTACGGACGGAAGCCGCCGTCGTCATTCCAGCGCTCACGGTGGTGCTGGCGTTCAGTGCATCGGTTGCCGTACTCGACCAGGAATACCGGGCGCTTCACGGGATCTTTCCTGTCGCTCCCTTCATGGTCATTTGGGCATATGTACTTCCAGACGCGTGGCGTCGGCACGATTCGAGGTTGCTCATGCTTGCGGGTTTCGCGGTGCTGTACCTGGTCCTCGGCTGTACGGCGATCTTCGTCTTCTATGTAGATGCGGAGGGCGGGCTGCGGAGCGGGTTGGAATGGGGGCAGCGTTATCTGCTGACGCTGTATCCCATTCTGACGATTCTCAGCCTTCTGGCGCTGCGGACGTATCGAAAGTCGACACGGCCCGCGCGGCTCAAGACCATTTTCACCGTCGTGGTGTCGACCATGATGCTCATCGGCGTGCAACAGGAAGTTCGCGGCCTCGCCATGCTGCGCGCCAACCGAGAGAAGTTCGCCGCATGGGATCGCGCCTTACGCAGCGACGGACCGATCGTCACGAACTTGTGGTGGTTACCGACAACGCTCGCCCCACTGTTCCTTACCAAGGAGATGTCCTACGTACGCAGTCCGACGGAACTGGGCGATTGGGTGCGGTTAGCGGTGGCGCAAGAGATCCCAGCATTTACGTTCGTGAGCTTGGGTCCGGTCCAGGACGGACTCCTCGCCAACGCTGCGGCGCGACGGGTCCCGCAGGCCTCGCGCGCCGTCTTGGGACTGTACCTGACGAGATTCGATCTCGCCGCCGGCGGGTCGCCCGCCACGCGGTAAATTGGTCAGTATGCGCCGTCGCGGCGTATGACGACGCCAATGGTCTTGGCCAACACCACGACGTCCATCCACAAGGACCAGTTGCGCACGTAGTACTCGTCAAGGCGCAGCCGCTGCTCGAAGGTGAGCTTGTTGCGACCGCTGACTTGCCACAGCCCGGTAATACCGGGGGCGGCCTTGAGGATGGTCTCGGCAAGCTCGCCCATGCGCTCGCTCTCAGTCGGCAAATAGGGCCGCGGGCCCACGAGGCTCATTTCGTTGCGAAACACGTTCACCAGTTGCGGCAGCTCATCGAGGCTGACACCGCGCAGCAGACGGCCCATTCGAGTGACGCGTGGGTCAAACGATTTCAGCTTCGCGAATCGCTTCCACTCGGCGCGGCTTGTGGGATGGCGCGCCAGGTGGGCACGCAAGCGCTCGTCGTTGTCGATGTACATGGTCCGAAACTTCACACAGCGGAAGAGACTGCCGCCGCGGCCGATGCGCTCCTGCAGAAACAGCACGCTCCCCGGCGAGTCGAGTAGAATTACGAGCGCCACGACCGCCAGCAATGGGGCGAGCAGCACAACCATCGCCGTCGCCACGATCAGATCGAAGATCCGCTTCAGTGCCCGATTCCTGGGCTTGGTCAAGTTCTGACCCATGTGCAGCAACAGCACGCCGTCGAGATCTTCCGTCTCAGCGCCAATCGATCCGCGACGATGCGATTGTTCTCGACGGTGCCTCCCAGGTGGAAATGACGTGCAGCAACCGCTCGCCCGGCAATCGCGGCATGGCAACCACCCCGTCCCTGACCGCACGGTCGCGCGGCGATTCCGGGTTGGCGCTCGACGGACCGCGCACGGGGAGCCCGCCCTGCTGCCGGCCGATCCGGTGCCGATCGTCGTCGACGAAGGCCACCGGCTCGTGGCCCACCAGCCCGCACACGGCCGCGCCGTTGCGGTCGGCGAGCCAATCGATGACGATCGAAACGCTGGCGACGATCGGCGGGAGCCACGCAAATCCCAGCAACGTCCCGCGCCACCGGGTAGCTGTGGGCGCAATCTCGCGACCGGGCGCGGGCCCCGCGTCGACATCGGCGTGCGGCGGGCGAAGCATATGGCGGACTCCATACGACACCTGCCGAACAACGCGCAACAGCGCCGAGCAAGCCCAACCGCGGCGGTCTGGGATGGACGCGTATGCCTGGGCCGCGGCCGTCGGACCGCTGCGGTACCGCCGGCATCCACGGCGTTGGCAACGCACGGCACTCATTGGCGCTGGGTTTCGATCCACTCCGCACTGTTCACCACCCCCAGCATGGTTCCCACGAACACCGTGCTCCCGGCATCCCAGGACATGTCCACGCAGGCATAGATGAAATGCATCACGATATAGAGTGTTGCCGTCAATACCGCCGGCTTCAGGCCATCCCGCGGTAGGCGACCGAGAGCGCGAACCCCGGCCACCACGGCAAGGCCGAAGAGATACAGCAGCGAGCAAAACCCGCCAATGCCCGCTTTCATCCATATCCACATGATCGAGTTATGCGTGATGTATTCCCACCACTCGAAGAATTGGCTGATGTTCGGCATCGCGACAACCATGGAAAATTTCTGGCCAAAGCCGATTCCCGCGAACGGATGCCGATGAATAGTGAAGTTGATGTTCCGATTCTCGAGACCGCGATAGTTGTTCGAGCTTCGATCGCGGCCACTCGCCAGCTGTGCGGCGTAGACCGATTTGATCGCCTGAGCGGGCACCGCCAATGTGCCCTGACTGTTCCAAGAAGCGGCGACGTATCCCCCACCCATTATGACGACGGCTGGCGCGAGTCTCCAAAACAGTCGTCGGCGCTCCTTATAGAGGAGAGCGAGCACAAGGGCGAAAGCAATAGCCAATGTGATAAAGGCGGCCCGGCGTTGCATGGCGATGTAGCCCAGCAAGACGAATGGAATCGTGCAGGGAAGCAATATCCTTTTCGGCAGAGCGCTCTTGTACATCCACACGGCGAGGCTCGCCACGAAGAGCGAATTCAAGTGCATGGCCGTACCATGCTCAGTGAAGCTCTCTATTCCGCTCAGGTCGCTTCGGAGAACCAGGAGGTAGTAGAGAGACCCGGTGACGCCCTTGATGAACAGCGCCGTCAATACTATCGAGAGTGCGGTTTTGACATGTCTTGGAGTTTCGGTCAGATTGCTTGTCAAGAGCATCAGGGGAACGAGATAGAACACGTTCCGCGCCTCCCATAGCGCCATACGCGGATCTCCACCCGATGCCAGGCCATGCGCCAGACCGAAGACGAGAAACGCCACGAAAGCCAACGCCGGCCAAAATAGTTGCCCCGTGTAGAGACGTAGTTTGCCCTGCCAAATCCAGCGGGCGGACCATGAGACCGCCATGAGCACGATATACAGCTCCAGCGGGCTGACGATGAACGCATCGTGTACGAAGAACAGTGACTCACGACTGGAGAAGCCCTTCACGAATGGATACCACGGGAACAAGCGCGCATCCCCTACCAGCGCGCAGAAGAGAATCAGGTACAGCCCATAACGAGGCTGTACGAGGATGGCCGCCGCTCCCAGTAGATAGAACGCACAACCGAGGCGTGCAGCGGTAGCGCTCGTGCCGAGCCTCCTGACGCTCGCGAACGCGGCCGCGACGGTCGAGTTGTTGAGCCGAAGAACCCAGTTCATTCCCGGAATCGGGGCTCTGGGTTCGCGCCAGTGCGGTGCGCGACGAGCCGTGTCGCCCGTTTCGCCGATGGAAAGGGAGGAGAGCGAGAACCCGGGCAGAGATGTCTCGTCTACCGTGAGGTACAGGACGCACAGCAGCGCACAGACCCCCAACAGGATCCAGGAAGGACGACGAGATCCGTTGGCTCTCGAACACAAGCCACCCACGAAGCAGGCAATGATATAAGCGATGACGGGCACCATCCGCCGCGCCCGCTCAGGCATAATGCCGCGCCGCGGAAACGCATTCCGCGGTGCGGGGTGCAGCGAGTGAGTCAGGGGTCATGGGGACATTGCGTGACAGTGCGCCCACGCGGGCAGCCCAGGCCTCAGGGGCGAGCATGGGGGTGGTAGGAGCACAGTCGCTGGAGTGCCGCGCCGCTCAGTAGCCCGGTTGCCACTGGCAGGCCATGGACCAGATAGCGGATCCCCAGTCGTCGCGGCTCCTGCACCAGGCGGTGTAGCCATTCCAGACCACGGCGCTGCATCCATACCGGGGCCCGAAGCACCGCGCCAGATACGAAGCTGAAGCTGATTCCAACACCGACGAACCAGGCTTGCGGGAGGCGCGCCCGCAGCTGATCGATCAACAGATCCTGCTTGGGCTTACCCAACCCGACATAGACAATGTCTGGCGCGGCCCTGCTCAAACGGGCCGCGAGCTGTGCGACGTTCTCGGGATCCTTCTCGAAACCCGCGGCAGGACAGTAGGTGCCCGCCACGCGCAGGGCAGTGCAGCGCTGTCGTAGCACCGCCGCGGCTGCGTCCGCCGTACCCAGACTACCGCCGAGCAAGAATATGGTGCGCCCGTGTCTCGCGGCGGCGGCGGTCAGACTCAAGAGCAGGCTCGATCCGGCGACGCGCTCGGGCAAAGGCGTGCCCTGTAAGGAACTCGCCCATACCAGTGGCATCCCATCCGCAACGGTGAGGCTCGCGAGCGCACACAGGCTCGCGTACTCTGGCAGGAGGGAGACCAAACGCAGATGGTCGAGATTCGCCGTCACCACCCAACCACCGCAACCCGCATCGAGTTGCCCGAGAATGTGGTCGACACACTGGGCTTCGGTGAGCGCATGTATCCGCACCCCTCCCACCCAGACTGCCGGGAGGTCGATCCCTGACGGGTGCTCGACGGCCGCCGCACCCACAATTCCTCCGTCAGGCCTCGCGCGGGACACCGATCTGCGTGTGAAGGCCACCGCGGAGAACGAGGGTGTCCGCTGCAAGTCCGCAGGCGAACACTAGCGGTGCCGATCCGCTGCGGAGCGTGCAGGTTACGACGCAAATGTCGATCTGGCCTGTTCTGGCCCGCATGCGCTCGTGTATTGCCCAAGCACGGCAATCGGTCAAGTCGCGCCGGGCGGGGGCAGACGGCAGTCGCCCGCCGGTGTCCGTACTTCCGGCCGCCGCGACGGGCATCCTTGCGCCCGCCCAGGGGGACACGCTAGGAGGATGGGACGGTGAGTGGCCGACAATGAAGAGGCGAAACCTCTTGCTCGTGGCGACAGTACTCGGCGAGCCCGCAACGATCGTCAACAACGGCGCCATTGCCGGCCGGATCGTCTCGTTGATCGCGTGATCCTACGGCAAACTACAAGAGCCGCTCCGCCTGGTGAGAGCGCAGGTGTAGTCCGAAACGCCTTCTTCTTGGCGGTTGGCCAGGTTGCCACTGCAGCGGTCTCATTCGCTGTCACCGCCGTACTGGCGCGGCATCTCGGGGCGCAGGACTATGGGGTGTTCTATCTCGCCGCCACGCTTGTGCAGTCCGCTTTCGTCTTGGCCGACTTCGGGCAGGAGTTTTACGTCGTTAGCAGTATCGCGAAGGATGCGGGTGGCGCCGCCACAGTTCTCGGCGCCGGGCTGATGATCAGGTTGATCGGTGCCATCGTCATCTTCCCTCTCCTCGCATGCCTCGCCGCCGTTCTGGACTACCCCGAGGCAACCCGCGCGGCCATCGCGCTCACCGTCATCTTCTTCTTTCTTGACTCGGTCCAAAATGGCGGCAACGTCCTCCTCCGAGGTCTGGAGCGCATGGATCTCGAGGTGGTCTTGCGCGTGGCGTCAAAGACGTTGATCGCAGCGGCCATCGGACTGACGGTCATCGGCAACGGTCGTCTCACGGCTCTACTCGTCACACAGATCCTTGGCGCGGCCGCGGCCGTGATCGTCTACTGGTTTACGCTCCGACGCGCCGGTTTGGCGCGGCTCCGGCTGAGTCTATCCACCGCCGTCACGCTCCTCTCCGGTGGCGCCCCGTTCTTGTTGTGGGGGATCGTCGTAAGTTCACAGTCTAGTGTCGACGCGATCCTGCTCTCCGTCCTTGCGCCACCGAGCATCATCGGTTGGCATGGTGCCGCGTGGAGGTTGATCGGAATGGTCATCTTTCCAGCGAACGTTCTGGCGGCAGCCCTATACCCAACGCTTGCGCGTCTGTACGCTCAGCGCTCCGCGAAATACGGCGATCTCGTAGCGAATGCGCTCCGCGTGACGGTCCTGCTGGGATTCCTGGCCGCCGCGGGAACGTTTCTTTTCGCCGACACTGCCATTGCGCTGATCTACGGCACCGACGTGTTCGGCCCCGCGGCGAGCAATCTGAGACTTCTTGCCGCCTACCTACCCCTGGTGTTCGTGGACATCATCTTCAGTGCGGCGATCATGGCCGCGAGCGCAATAACCCCATGGATTCTTGCAAAATTCGCCTCGGTCCTGGTCGCGGCGGCCGTGAGCGTAGCTCTGATTCCCGTGTCGCAGTCCTCCCTTGGCAACGGCGGGCTCGGTTGCGCGGCGGGGACTGTCGCCGCCGAGCTGGTGATGTTCATTGCTGCGCTTTTTCTCGTTCCGGTCGACAGGCTACGCCTGGGGGTCAGGCTCTCGAAGGCTCTTGGGCGCGGCGCAATCGCGGCGGTGGCTATGGCCGTCGCGGCGTGGATCTCGCGCGACGCTGCACCACTTGCGAGCATAGCGATTGCGGTAACCACGTACGTCGCGAGCGTATGGCTGCTCGGCGCGATCCGGCGAGAGGACATGGGACTTGTACGCGACGTCGTGTACGGGGCTCGCTGATGCCCGCCGCGACCATCCTTTCCACTGTCCCGCGCGGATGAGATGCGCTCCGAACGGAGACCCAGACCGGATATGTCTCGTCAGCTCACACGGAGCCGGTGGGTCGGTGGAGCCGGTTGTGCACGACTCGAGGAAGGGTGCGCAGCGCACTCGCGTAGTGGATCTGGTAGGCACGGAGCATGCTCCAGCGGCGCACCGGGCTCGTCGGGTAGCCTAGATCTCGCAGCAACGGGGCGCACACCGCTTCGATCGCCTCCTGCTGGGCGGTCGTCAGGCCTGTCCGCCAGTTGCGCAGCCCGGCGGTGGGTGGCTTGGCAAGGTGCGGGTGGGTGAACGCCATAAACGTCTCTTGGGGCTCGCGCATCCGCTCTGCGGCCGTGCGATGGTAGTCGAGCATCGCCGGGTCGAACGCCTCGCCGAGGAACGCGCACAGCCGCCGCAGCTCACCCTCCGGATCGGCAACGAGATCCTCCAGGCGCAGCTCCAGATAGCGATCCGCGGGCAGGGCCGCGCCGTCCCTGCGCCCCCGCGTCACTTTGCGTCGCCACCGGAACGCACCCCCCACCGGTGAGGCCGGACCCCACGGCCACTGCGTTAGCGAGGTGGCGACGTCACGCCCGTCGCGGATCACGTGAATGAAGAGCGCGTCGGGGAATATGGCGGCGATCGTACACATGTGCTCGACATAATCCGGTGTCTTGTCGCCCCATCGCTGCTTGCCGCGTGCCCGCGCGTACAGGCCGAACAGTGCATGCACCTGCTCGGCGAAGGTCACGGCCTGCTGGCGGACGACCGCGTCACGGACCGCCGCCGCGTCGATGTCCCAGGTGCGGATCTGCAGATGTCGGAGGATCTGCTCGATGTCGAACGGAGATCGCGCGGTGCGTGGTGCGAGGCGAGCGATGAAGTGCGACTCGGGAGGGACGGCCAGGCGAGGATGGCTGTCGAGCATGCACCGCAACAACGTGGTGCCCGACCGGGCGCAGCCGACGACGAAGAACGGCGCCGGCCGAGAGCCCGCATTGAGCCGGGGTGTCATGATAGTTGCGTTTCGTGGCGTAGCGGCGATACCAACGCGTGACGACCTGTCCGCAGGTGGCGGGCGCGCTCCGCGAAAAGGCCAGGCGTGAGAACCGAGGTCACTCGGCGTCGCCTGACCGCCGTTTCGGCGCGATCTTCAGCTGCGTGATCTTCTTGTGCAGCGTGTTGCGGTTGATCCCGAGCAGGGCGGCGGCCTTGAGCTGGTTGCCATGCGTCCGCTCCAGTGTGAGTTCGATGAGGGGCCGCTCGATGCGTTGCATGATGAGCGGGTACAGATTGGTCAGCTCCACGTCGCGGGTCTGGCGGAAATACTCCTTCAGTTTGAGGCGCACCACATCCTCGAGTGAGAGGTCGTCGTGCGAATTCGCCGCGGTGTCGTGCGTGGCCAGGGCGAGATCGCATGGCATCAATGTGGCGCCGGGAGCCAGGACGGCGGCGCGGACGAGCGTATTTTCCAGTTCGCGGACGTTCCCCGGCCATTCCTGCGCGCTGAGCATGGCCCTGGCCTCCGGCGAAATCCCCGTGATGTTCGTGCCCATCTCCCGGTTGATCTTGGTGACGAAATAATTGACCAACTCCGGGATGTCCCCGCGACGCTGGCGTAGCGGCGGCACCAGGATCGGCACCACGCGCAGGCGGAAGTAGAGATCTTCGCGAAATCGCCCCAGCTTCACGGCGCGTTCGAGATCCTGGTTGGTGGCCGCAATCAGGCGGCAGTCGACTTTCAGCACCTCACGCCCGCCGACCCGGGTCAGTTCCCTTTCCTGCACGACGCGGAGGAGTTTGGCTTGCAACTCCACCGGCATGTCGCCCACTTCGTCCAGGAACAACGTGCCCCCGTGTGCGACTTCGAACAAACCGGCGCGCTGTTCGCTGGCACCGGTGAAGGCGCCGCGCTCGTGGCCGAACAACTCGCTTTCCAGCAAGTCGCGCGGCACCGCCGAGCAGTTGAGCGCGACGAAGGCGGCACTCCAGCGTGGCGAGTGCGAATGGATGGCACGCGCGATCAGCTCTTTGCCCGTCCCGCTCTCTCCCTGGAGCAAGACCGTAGCGTCGGTTGGCGCCACGCGGCCGATGGTCTTGAAGATCTCCTGCATGGCGGGCGTCGTACCGATGATTTCCACCCCCAGCTCGAACCGTCGGCGGTGTTGCTCTCCCAGCCGGGTGAGGTCGGCGGCCTGGCGCCGCATTTCGAGGACGCGACGCACCAGCAGCCGCACCTCTTCGATGTCGAACGGCTTGGTGAGGTAATCGTAGGCGCCGCGCTTCATGGCCTCGATGGCGTTGGCCATGGTGTTCTGCGCCGTGATGATCACGATCGGGGTTGGCAATCCTGCGTCGCGAACCTTGGACATCACCTCCAGCCCGTCGAGGCCCGGCATCTTGATGTCCACCAGGGCCAGATCGAAGCGGTCCTGTGTCAGCTTCTGCAGCGCTGCGTCGCCGCTATCGACCTGCTCGACGCTATGCCCGTCACCGGCCAGGGTGGTTTGCAGGACCCAGCGGATCGACTCCTCGTCGTCCGCCACCAGAATTCGACCAGTCAAAGTCGTCATGAGTGCACCACCGGCAAGGTCACGGTCACCACGGCACCGCCGCCGCGTCGATTTTCCGCGCGAATGTCGCCGCCGTGGACCGCAACAATGCGCTCGCAGATGGCTAGGCCCAGGCCGCTGCCGCGCGGTTTCGTGGTGAAGAAGGGCTCGAAAATACGTTCCGGTTCCACCGTGCCAAAGCCGGGGCCGATATCGGCCACCTCCACCCGCAGGAACCGCTCCAACGGTTGTGGCGCGCGTTCGATCCCTTCGCTGCCAACCCGCGGCGGTGGGGCCGCTTGCCCTCCGCGCCGCCGGATGATGTAGAAGTCCGTCTCCATACCCGTGGCGATGGTTAACACTCCCCCTTCGGGCATTGCCTCGATGGCGTTCTTGATCAGATTGAGAAAGACGCTCTTCAGTTGCGCTTCTTCGCCGCGCACGTCCGGCAGGCCGGGGAGGATTTGCAGGCGAACGGCGATGTCGCGTGCGCGCAGTTCGGGTTCCATCACCGCCAGCGCTTCGCCGAGCACCGCGTGAATGTCCACCGGCACCAGCGTTGGTGGCGGCGGCGCACCCAGGGTGAGCAGCTGTTCGACGAGCCGGCTCAAGCGGTCGATCTCACGAATCATGACTCCGGTGCACTCCACCGCCTCCGGCCGGTCGGCAAAGCGCTTGGCGAGCAACTGGGCCGCCCCGCTGATGCCGCCCAGCGGATTCTTGACCTCGTGCGCCAGACCGGCGACGAGCCCTCCCAGGCGGGCAAGTGTCTCGTTGCGTCGCGATTCATCCTCCAGTTTCTTCTGGTAGCTCAGATCCTGGATGACCAGCGCGGTTCCTTGAATCTGCCCTTCCGGCCCCCAGATCGGCGAGCAACTCAGGCGTACCGGCACCCGCCGCTGGCGGGCGAAAAACGTTTCTTCGCCGCACGATTGATTCTGCGCCAGGATGCGCGTACGCCGCACCATGTCCACCACCGCGGGGGTGGCCGCAAAGACGTCGGCGCAGGGCCGGTGCAAGACCTGGGCTTCCGCGAAGCTGGTAAGTTGCTCCGCTGCGGGATTGAACATGGCGATGCGATCCTGCTCGTCCGTCAGCACCACCGCATCGGCCAGGCTCGCCAGCACATTCTCTAGCGAATCCGCGCCGCGCCGCAAGGCCGGAGACACGGCTGATGGCCTCTTGCGTCTCTGCCGCGCCGCAAGCATCGGCAAATCCTAACACACACCCCCACCCACGGAAACCGGCGCCGTGGAGGCGTAGGTACGTTGACAACGGCGCATCGCGCGCGTTAGCGTACAAAGCCTCATGATCAGTGTCCGTCGTGCGCTCGATGTGGTTGTGGGTGACGTACGCCCTCTCGGGAGCGAGCGCGTCGCGTTGCCCCAAGCCCTTGGCCGCGTCTTGGCCGCGTCTATTCAAGCCACCCGCGACGTGCCGCCGTTTCGCAACGCGGCCATGGACGGGTACGCGGTGCGCGCCGCGGATGTGGCGGCGGCAGCGGTGGAGCAACCCGTGAGCTTGCGCGTCCTCGAGACCGTCGGCGCGGGTAGCCTTCCCAGCGCGAACGTGACAGCGGGAACGGCCGTCAAGATCATGACCGGCTCACCCATGCCCGACGGGGCCGATGCGGTCGTGCGGGTGGAGGATACGCGCGAACGGCAGGGGAGCGTCCGCGTCAGCGTTCCCGTATCGACGGGCACGCACGTGCGCCATCCGGGCGAAGACATGCGTTGCGGTGACATCGTGCTGGGCCCCGGCCGGGCCCTGCGCCCGGCGGATATTGGCCTGCTGGCCTCCCTCGGCATCGCCGTCGTCCCGGTACGGCGGCGGCCCACGGTGGCCATTCTCGCCACCGGCGACGAATTGGTGGAACTCGGACAGCCGCTGGCCGCGGGCCAGATCGTCAACAGCAATGCGTATACGCTGGCGGCCGCCGTCGAAGAGGCGGGCGCCAGCCCGCGCGTGCTCGGCATCGTCCGCGATACCCCGGCAGCAACTCGCGATGCCTTTGCCGAGGCGTTCCTGGCCGACGTGGTGCTCTCCACCGGCGGCGTGTCCATGGGCGCCTTCGATCTCGTGCGCCAAACGCTGGCGGACCTCGGCGTTGCGGAGCGGTTCTGGAAGGTGGCGATGCGACCGGGGAAGCCGCTGACGTTCGGCATGCGCAGCGGCACCCCGGTCTTCGGATTGCCCGGCAACCCGGTATCGTCCCTCGTCTGTTTCTACCTCTACGTCCGGCCGGCGTTGCGTGCCATGCTCGGCCTGGCTGGCCTGCATTTACCCGTGGTCAATGCGACCGCAACCGAGAACATACGCACAGCCGAGGGATTAACCGAATTTGTTCGCTGCACCGTGGACGGCGAACCCGGAACCTACCACGTGCGCCCGACGGGCGCGCAAGGCTCGCATGTGTTACGTTCGCTGTCCCTGGGGGACGCCCTGCTGATTTCCCCACCCGAGGTCAGCACCATCGAGTCTGGCAGCGCCGTACGGGTCATGCTGCTCGGTGGGGACGGCGTCCCCACCCCGCCGGTTTGACGTCCACTCGCGGCGGTGGGGGATAGGGGTGGCGCCGGTGGCGGTACCGCCGCTGCGGCCGGGCGCTTCCGACGGCGCCAGGCAAATTGCACCAGCAGCGTGCACGCCGCGCCGACAACCGCCGACACCAGGATGAGCAGGGTCTTCGAAACGTACACGGGCTTGAAGAGCAGAAACGTGAACGGCACCGGCTGGCTGTTTTGCACGAAGACCACCAGCGCCAGCGCGATCACGACGATGGCCGCGGCAAATTTAACCTGGCCGATGTATTGAGTCATTCCGCCACCTATTCGCCGGCGTCGTCGCTGCCACCGGCGTCATCCAGTATCTCATCGACGTCTTCCCCGCCGAGGTCCTCGCCCATCTCTTTGCCCATTTTGCGCATCCAGCGCGACACGCTCTGCGGGTCGTTTTCATCGAGTCCGCCGAGATTACTTGGATCGGCCAAAGCCTCCATACGGGCCTCATCCGACTTGGGCATGGCGAAGCGGGACATCAATCGGTCGGCGGCACGGCTGCCGCACTTGTCGCAGCGGACGGCCGGCGTCTCCGACACACGCAATGTCAACACCGAGAAGCGCTTTCCGCACTTGCGACAGCGGTACTCGTAGATCGGCATCCCCTGAACCTCCTGCCAGCTTTATGTGTACCAAATTGCCGGCGCCGGCAAGCCGTGGGGGTGTCACTTCAGGGCCCGACTCGAAAATCCACGGTCGGTGTACAGTAGGAGCGAGCGCCGGCCGTTCACCAGAGTCTCCAGTGCGACGTCGTGCTGCCACAGACGGTGGATGTACGACAGCGTCTTCTCTGCGTACTCCAGATGCAGGTCGCGCCCGTCGTGTGCATGTACGAGGTACAGTGTGCGTGCGTGGGTGTAATCGGCATCGTGGACGGCGATGATCGGTATGCTCCCCATGCCGACGTTCTTCAGAAGAGTTTCCTTGACGTCGCGCCAACCGGCCTCGTCAGGGACCTTGGTGATAACGACGTCTTCACCCTTGGTCTCGTACTCGAACAAGCGCAGATCCCGCATGAGCATCTCGGTCAGGTGGCGGCGCAGAAAGGAGACGTCACGGTCAGCCTCGCGGACCGCGAACAGTTGCTCCGTGCCGGTCGGGTGCGTCGGACCGAGCGCCTCCGCCTCCTCTGGAGTAGGCTGCTCATACCGGCGGTAGAGGTCTTCCCAGATACGCAGGCCGAGGTGGTATGGATTGAGGCCCTGCGGAAAGGGACGGACCACCTGATTGTGGCGCACGATGAATTCGAGCTGCAGTTCCGTTGGCAGTTTGAGGGTATCGAGGATGCGCTTGTGCCAGAACGTGGCCCACCCTTCGTTCATGATCTTGGTTTCGATCTGCGGAATGAAGTACTGCGCTTCCTCGTGAACGATCGTGAGCAGGTCTTTCTCCCAGTCCGCCAGGTACGGATTGTGGTCCCGAATGAACAGCAGCAGATCTTCGTCGGGCACAAGCGGTACCCGGTGCAGATCGGGCTCGACGTATGCCGGGCGGCGATGGATCGTGTGGAACGGGTCGTCCGGCGGTCGGGCCGCTTCCAGCACCTGTTGCCGCTCCTCCGCCAGCGTCCGCTTGCGCACCGCGAGGTTACGCCGGCACTGCAGGGACACGGCGTGGGCCGCGTCGAGCAAGTGTTCCACCCTGTCGATGCCGATGCTGGGGTCCTCGATGTACCCGCGGATCCGGCTGCCGTGGACCTTGAAGCTGCTCAGGGTAAACTCCGGGCGGGTCGAGCGGAAGGTGAAATTGTTCTTGAAGAAATCGTTGTGTCCGTACACGTGCGCAATGGTGAGGATCTGTAGCAGCAGCGAGTTGTCGCGCATGAGATACGCCAGGGCCGGGTTCGAGTTGATGACCATCTCGTAGGGCAGCCCCGAGACGCCGTAGTCGTACAGCGTCTTCAGCTTTTCGTAGGCCTTGCCGTAGGACCAGTGCGGGTAATGGGACGGCATGCCCGAGTAGGCCATGAACCCGAGCATCTGGTTGTGGTTGCACAGCTCGAATTCCTGGGGAAAGCAGTCGAGCCCGAACGCCTGCGCCTGTTCGCGAATTCTGGCGTCCCAGTCCTCGAGCGCCTTGATGTCGTTGGCGGCGTCCACCGGCGTGCCTCACTCCGCCGTCGTGCGTTCTTTCGCCAGGAAGGCCCGGAAGCTCGGCCACACATCCTCTTTGCGTTCGATGAGGACGGTCTGGAAGTTGTCGGCTTCCAGGCGACGAAAGACGTTCAGCATCGAGCTTTCGTAGTAGCGCGACCCCAACGGCTTGATCTCGCCATAGCCGAAGAGGTTGCAGATCTCCGCCAGTTCGCCGGCGCAGTGCAGCGCCAGCGGGTTATCGGAATCGAAATTGTCGCCGTCCGAGCAATGGAAGGCGTAGATGTTCCACAGCGAGGAATGGTAGCGCGCGGCGATGATCTCCAGCGCTTTTTGATAGCCGGAGGAAATGAACGTGCCGCCCGATTCTCCACGGTGGAAGAATTCCTCTTCGCTGACCTCGGCCGCTTGCGTATGGTGTGCGATGAAGACGATCTCGACATTGCGGTAACGGGTCACCAGGAACTGGTAAAGCAGAAAGAAGAAGCTCCGCGCCAGGTACTTCTTCATTGTGTCCATGGAGCCGGAGGTATCCATGATGCACAGGACGACGGCGTTCGATTCCCGCTTCAGATCGGTGACCACATGGCGGTAGGTGAGGTCGTCCTGGTGAAAGGGAAAGCGCTCCCGCTCGTCGTGCGAATGGTCGATTGTGTGGCGACTCGCCAATCGCCGCTTGATTTTGGCGCGTACGGTCCGGCGTTTGTCCAGCCGCACGCGCAGCCCCACCTGGCGGTACCCTTTGCGGCGGCTCGTCCGTTCCGCGGCAAGTTCACGCAGCTTCTTGCGCTCGAGGTCGGGGAGTTCCAGGTCCTCGAACATGATCTCGACGAGTTCCTCCAGCGTCACGTCGGTTTCGTAGTAGTCGACCCCCGGCTGGTCGCCGGCACGGTCTTGGCCTGCCGGCCCGCGGCCCTCGGCTTTGCCGATGACCTGGCCCCGGGCGACGTCGCCCGCACCCTGGGCGACGCCGGGCGCATTGTCGCCATAGACGAAACGGTATTCCTTGATGCCGCGGATCGGCACCTTGATGATGCGCTCGCGATCTTTGCCGATGATCGATTCTTCGGCGATGATATCGGCGATATTCTCGCGGATGGATTGCCGCACCTTTTGCCGATGGCGCAGGCGATCGCCGGCCGAGCGATCGCTGCGCTCGGCGTCAGCGGCCCGAAACGGCCGAAAAACGGTCTCGCAGGTGGCCATGCATCACCCCGACGGCCGCACGCGCCACGGCCGCACGTCCGTGTAGCGCCGCGTGCCGCCGCTCAATCCTTCCACAAGTTGTTGGCGGCATACTTCAGCACGACGTCGACACAACTCTCGCAATAGCCGTTCTCCAGCAGGTTCTTCACCATGGCGTTGTACTTCCCGGTCTGCTCCTCGTCGCGCGTACGCGCCTTGGTGATGATCCGGCTGATGTCGCGGACCGAGGTCATCAAGCGCTTCTCGATCGCCTCCTTGAGCGGTTCGTAGCTGCGGTAGCTCACCCGCTCCCCGCGGCGGCTTGCGGCCCACAGGTAGGCGATGACCTCTTGCCGGAATCCCTCGGCGGCCGAGCCGATGACGGCGATCTGTTCCTCGATCGATTTCAGAAAGCCTTCGTCCGGCTGCAGCTCCTCCTTCGTATTGCGGTCCCTGACTCGTGTGCGGTTGACGTAGGCCTCGGCGTGGTCGAGATAGTTTTGGAAGAGCGATTCCGCCTGCTCCTGATAGGAGTACACGAACGCCTTGGTGATCTCCTTTTCCAAAATCTCGAGGTACTCCTTGTGCAGGATATCCTGGAGGAAATCGAGATACTGCTTGCGGGTATCGTCCGGAAGGTCGGCCTCCTTGGTCATGTTGATAAGCGCCTCCCGCACCGTGATCGGGTTGATGCAATTGCCGCCGATGTTGTCGGAAAGGGCGTTGTCCAGGGCCTTCATGATGAAGCGCGTGGAGATGCCGCTCATGCCTTCGCGCTTGGCGTCGTCGCGCAGTTCGTGCACATCGATCTTTTTCGTCTTGCCTTTCTCCACGACCTCCTCGCCGTTATAGAGCTTCAGCTTGGTCATCAGGTCGCACTTGGTGGTCGGCTCCAGGCGGGAAAGGATGGCGAACATCGAGGCGATCTCCAACGTGTGCGGCGCCACGTGCGCGTGAAAATCCGAGTTGCGTATGATCTTCCGGTAGATCTTCACCTCCTCGGATAGGCGGAGGTTGTACGGCACCTTGATCACGACGATGCGGTCGAGGATCGCCTCGTTGGTGTGGTCGGCCTTGAACTTCTGCCACTCAGCCTCGTTCGAGTGCGCGACGATAACGGTATCGACGTACACCATGCCGTGGCGTCCGGGGGCAGGGATAACCTTCTCCTGCGTGGCGGTGATCATGGCGTGCAGATACTCGGTTTCGTTCTTGAAGACCTCGATGAATTCGACCATGCCGCGATTACCGACGTTCAGCGCGCCGTTCAGGTCGAGCACCCGCGGGTCCCCTTCGGAGTACAGATCGAGCTTCGAGATGTCCTCGCTGCCGATGAGCACGGAGGTGTCTTGGTTGTTGGGATCCACCGGCGGAACCACACCGATGCCCACGCGATTGCGCTTGGAAAACAGGCGGGTTACGACCGGCACCTCCTCGTAGCGACCGCCGAATTCTTCCTTGAGCCGGAAGCGGCACACCGGACAGAGGTCCCCTTCGATGTGGATACCGAGCATCTTCTCGAACTCGCGCCGCAGATGGCGTGGGATGAGGTGCAAGGGTTCCTCCGCCATCGGACAGCCGTCGATGGCGTAGCACGGCGCGCTTTCTTCCAAGCCGTGCTGCAGTTTTTCCACCAGCGAGCTCTTGCCCGACCCCACCGGCCCCATCAGATACAGCACCTGGCGGCTTTCCTCGCCTTTCAGCGCGGCGGAGTGGAAGTAACGCGCGATCTGCGCCACCACCTTCTCGATGCCGAAGAACTCGTCGGCGAAGAAGTTATAGACCTTGACCGGTTCGTCCTTGAAGAGGCGTTTGACGTGTGCGTCATCCGACTCGATGATGTCGCCCACGCCGGCCTGCAAGATGAGGTCATGCAGGCGCCCGTGTGCCAGCTTTGCGAGGTCCGGGTTCTCTTTGACGCGCTCGAGGTAGTCGAGGAAGTTGCCGTTCCAGGTGTGGGCCGTTCTGGTCGCCCGATCCTCCTGGATGAGTTTCTCAAACGTGGCCTTATCCTGTCGCATGACCCACTCCTTTGGCAAAGATCGCCGTCTGGCGTCCCCGCCCCGCCGCTTACGCTTCGCCCTATGTCATTTGGATGCTCATCAGGTCACGTCTATTCAGCGCGATGTTTGGGCTACGAGTACCGCCCAAAGGAGGACGCGATGGGAATGTTGGGCGAACGCTTCGCCGCTGGAACTGGGGCGAGCGATCGAACACCTGTAGCGACACGGCGAATTGCTTCACTGCGCCTGCTTCCTCACGCCCAACATCGGTGCAATCGAACGCTATCACCCGTCTGCGTATGCGTCAATGCGATTTTGCGCAGCGGCTCCGCGCCGGCGCGCGGTGACGCCCGCCGCTCGGGCCGTTCCGCTGGCGTGACTTGGCGGCTGCGTAGCGCTAAGGTTGCGCCTGGAGGGCGAGGTGCAGGCATCCATGAGCGAGCGCAAGATCGACATCGTCCCGAAAGCGTTGCTGGTGGCAGTGGATTTCTCGGTCGGCTCCCGACGCGCGCTCGAGATGGCGTTGGCCCTGTGTCCGGAAGGCGAGATCACCGCCCTGCACGTGGTCGATACCGAGTTTGCCGCCCGCGTCGAGGCCCAAGGCGTGGCGGCGAGTGCGGATGTGGTCGGTAAGCTGCGTACCCGGGCGGGTGAGGAATTCGCCTGGCTGCTGCAAGAGCGCAGTCACCGGCCCTTCGATACGATGATCGTCGAAGGCACACCGTTCGTGGAAATCATCAAGATCGCCAAGGATCTCGACGTCGACATGATCGCAATGGGCATGCACAAGGCAACGTTTCGGGTCGACGAAATCCTCTTTGGCAGCACGGCCGAGAAGGTGCTGCGCGCCAGCCACTGCCCGGTGCTCTGCGTCCCCTGACGGCGCGTGGCGCCGCCCGTCGCATGGAAAAACGCCTGCGCTTCTCGATCTGGTATTTCCTTGGCGCCCTCGCGCTCCTGTTTCTGGTTCAGATGTTCATGGTACGGGAGGAAGCGGGCCAGATCACCTACGCGCAATTCAAGCAGTTGATCGCGGCGGGTAAGGTCACCGATGTCGTCATCGGCGCGGATTACGTCTCCGGCAAGCTGACGACGTTGGATGTCGACGGCATACTCAACGCGGAACAGCTCAAGCATTGGAAGGATGTCGGCGGCGCCAATTACTACTTTCGCGCCGTCAAGGTCGAGGACCCGAAGTTGGTCGACGAATTGGAAGCGCGCAAGATCGCATTCTCCGGCCGCGTGGCGAACACGTGGGCTGCCAATCTCGTATCTTGGGTCGTGTCCTTGGTCTTCTTCCTCGTGTTGTGGGGATTCCTTTTTCGTCGAATCGGAACCGGCGCGGGCGCCGGCGGCGGACTGATGGCGATCGGCCGCAGCAAGGCCAAGGTGTACGTGGAAAGCGAGATCCGCGTCACCTTCGCCGACGTTGCCGGCATCGACGAGGCGAAGGAGGAGTTGCGCGAGGTGGTGGAGTTTCTGCGCACGCCAGAGCGCTTTCGCCGCCTCGGCGGCAAGATTCCCAAAGGCGTTCTGCTCGTCGGCGCGCCGGGCACGGGGAAGACGCTGCTGTCGCGCGCGGTGGCGGGGGAAGCCAAGGTCCCGTTCTTCAGCATGAGCGGCTCCGAATTTGTCGAGCTGTTCGTCGGGGTCGGTGCCGCACGCGTACGTGACCTGTTCGAACAGGCCAAGCAAAAGGCCCCCTGCATCGTGTTTATCGACGAACTCGACGCTCTGGGGAAATCGCGCAGCATCAATCCCTTGGGCACCCACGACGAGCGCGAACAGACGCTGAACCAGCTGCTGGTCGAAATGGACGGCTTCGATCCGAACGTCGGCGTCATCATCATGGCCGCCACCAACCGTCCCGAAATCCTCGACGCCGCCTTATTACGCGCCGGCCGGTTCGACCGTCACGTGGCGCTCGACCGCCCCGATGTTCGCGGGCGTGAGGCGATCCTGCGCGTGCACACCCGCCAGGTGAAGATGGCATCCGACGTCGATCTGCGCGTGGTCGCGGCGCGCACCCCCGGCTTTGTCGGTGCGGATCTGGCCAACGCGGTCAACGAAGCCGCCTTGTTGGCGGCGCGGCGCGAGCGCGCCGAGGTCACCATGCGGGACTTCGACGACGCGATCGATCGCATCACCGCCGGGACCGAGAAGAAGACGCGGGTCATGAACCCGCGCGAGCGGGAGATCGTCGCCTATCACGAATCCGGGCACGCGCTCGTGGCCTCCTTCCTTCCGAATATGGATCCCGTGCGGAAGATCTCGATCATCCCCCGCGGCATCGCCGCGCTAGGGTACACCCAGCAACTGCCGACCCAGGACCGTTACCTGATGACACGGTCGGAGTTGGAAGATCGCATGGCCGTCCTGCTCGGAGGGCGCGTCGCCGAAGAGATCGTGTTTGGCGACATCTCCACCGGGGCGCAAGACGATCTCCAGAAGGCCACCGATATCGCGCTCAGCATGGTGACGCGGTACGGGATGAGCGACAATCTGGGCTTGCGCACCTTCGAGCGCGAGCGCCGTTCCCCGTTTCTCGACGCGCCCGTCATGTCCCCCAAGGAATACAGCGAGGAGAAATCGGGCGCCATCGACAGCGAGGTGGCGGAGATTTTTCGGCGCAGTCACGAACGCGTCCGCCGCCTGCTCAGCGAGCGCCGCGCCATCCTCGACACCCTGGCGCATCGCCTGCTCGACAAGGAGGTCGTTGACGGCGACGAATTGCGGGCCTTGCTGGAGACCGAGCGCCCAGGAGAAGACGGAGCGTGCACGCACGGTGGATCGCGCTCGTGAATCGGCTACGACGGCGCACAACGAGTCGGTACGATTCCGCCGGTCAGGCAGCCTCCGCCAACGGCTGACCGGTAAACTTCAGCGATCCGCGTTTGTAGTCCACCGTAACCCGGGTGTTGTCGTGGATCTCGCCGGCAATGATGCGCCGGCCGAGGTTCGTCTCCAGCTCACGTTGCAAGAGGCGCTTGAGCGGGCGGGCGCCGTAGACGGGCTCGTACCCGGCCTCCGCGAAGTGGTCGAGCGCCGCCTCGGTGAGCTCGATTTCGATCTTGCGCTCCGCCAGGCGCGCCCGCAGGCGGCCGAGCTGGATGCCGACGATCTGCTTGAGTTGGTCGCGGGTGAGGCCGTGGAACACGACCACCTCGTCGACACGATTGAGGAATTCGGGCCGGAAGTGCTGCCGTAGCGCGTCGAGGACATCGGCCTTCATACGCTCGTAGGAATCGGGGTCGTCGCCGCCACGGTAGCTCAGGATCAACTGGCTGCCGATGTTCGAGGTCATGATGACCACGGTGTTCTTGAAATCGACCGTGCGGCCGTGGCCGTCCGTCAGCCGGCCATCGTCGAGGATCTGCAGCATCACGTTGAAGACATCATGGTGCGCCTTCTCGATCTCGTCGAAGAGTATGACCGAGTACGGCCGCCGCCGCACCGCTTCGGTGAGCTGACCACCTTCCTCGTAGCCGACGTATCCCGGCGGCGCGCCGATCAGCCGGGCGACGGTGTGCTTTTCCATGTACTCGGACATATCGACGCGCACCACCGCCGCCTCGTCGTCGAACAGGAACTCGGCCAGCGCGCGGCCCAGTTCGGTCTTGCCGACCCCCGTCGGGCCGAGAAAGATGAACGAGCCGATCGGTCGATTCGGGTCCTTGATCCCGGCGCGCGCACGGATGACGGCGTCGGCGACGGCCGTCACCGCCTCGTCCTGTCCCACGACACGCTTGTGCAGTTGCTCCTCGAGGTGGAGAAGCTTCTGCATCTCGCCTTCCAGGAGCTTGCTTACCGGGATGCCTGTCCAGCGCGCGACCACGTGCGCGACGTCGTCCTCGTCGACCTCCTCCTTGATCAGTCGGGTGCCGCCTTCCGTCTTGGCAAGCTCCTGTTCTTGCGTGTCGAGCTGCCGCTCGAGCTGGGCCAAGGTTCCGTATTTCAGCTCGGCAACGCGATTCAGATCGTATTGCCGCTCCGCCTTCTCGATTTCGACCTTGGTCTCCTCGATGCGACGGCGCAGCTCGCGCAACCGGCCGATGGCCCCCTTCTCCACTTCCCAGCGCGCCCGTAGCGCGTCCGCCTCCGACCGCAACTCGCTCAATTCCTTCACGAGCTTGTCCAAGCGTGTACGCGACGCCTTATCGGTTTCCTTCTTCAACGCCTCGCGTTCGATCTCCAGTTGCATGACCCGGCGCGCGACCTCGTCCAGCTCGGTCGGCATGGAGTCAATCTCCGTCCGCAGCTTGGCGGCGGCCTCGTCGACCAGGTCGATCGCTTTGTCCGGCAGGAAACGATCGGTGATGTAGCGTTGCGACAGCACGGCGGCGGTCACCAGCGCGCTGTCCTTGATGCGCACGCCGTGATGCACTTCGTAGCGCTCGCGCAAGCCGCGGAGGATCGAAATCGTGTCTTCCACCGAGGGCTGGCCAACCAGGACGGGCTGAAACCGGCGCTCCAATGCCGCGTCCTTTTCCACGTGCTTGCGGTACTCGTCGAGCGTGGTGGCACCGATACAATGCAGCTCGCCGCGCGCCAACATGGGCTTGAGGAGATTGCTGGCGTCCATCGCCCCCTCGGCGGCGCCGGCCCCGACGACGGTGTGCAACTCGTCGATGAAGAGGATGACCTCCCCGCCGGCCTCCTGCACCTCCTTGAGCACGGCCTTCAGGCGTTCTTCGAACTCGCCGCGGAACTTGGCGCCGGCGATCAACGCGCCCATATCCAGCGCCACGACACGGCGGTCCTTGAGGCCCTCCGGCACGTCTTTGCGGACGATGCGCTGCGCCAGCCCCTCGACGATTGCCGTCTTGCCGACACCGGGCTCGCCGATGAGCACGGGGTTGTTCTTGGTGCGCCGCGACAGCACCTGAATCACACGGCGGATCTCCTCGTCGCGGCCGATCACCGGATCCAGTTTCCCTTGCGCCGCCAGCTTGGTCAGATCGCGCCCGTAGCGTTCCAGCGCCTGGTAAGTGGTCTCGGGATTCGGACTGGTGACGCGCTGTCCGCCACGGATCTTCTGCAACGCGGCCATGAGCGACTCGCGCGCTACGCCCTGCTCGCGCAAGAGCTGCGCGGCGCGACCGCGTTCCTCGACGAGGGCCAGGAGCAGATGCTCGATGCTGACGTATTCGTCCTTCAGCGTGGCCGCTTCGTCTTCGGCGCGGGTCAGCGCACGATTGAGCTGCGGGGTCACATAGATCTGTTCAGGGACTCCGCCGGGTCCGCTGACTTGCGGGAGGCGGTCGAGTTCTTGGTGGAGGTGCTGCTTGAGAGCCGCCACATCGGCGCCGGCAGCTTGCACAATGGCGGGCGCCAGCCCATCGGATTGTTCCAGCATGGCCAGCAGCAGGTGCTCGACGTCGACGCCCTGGTGGCCGCGCCGGGTGGCGATCGATTGCGCCTCGCGCAACGCGTCTTGTGATTTCTCGGTGAATCGATTGAGGTTCATGGCATCTCCGTGCGGCCAACGGTAATCACGATTCGACCGAAGGCAACCCGGAGGCGCGCGCTCGGATCCTCAACCTCACAGCCGGTGCTCTGGTTGGCGGACCGGCGTGGAGCGGCGGCGCCGCGGGAGCCGGCGCGGTCTCCGCGCGTTGAAAAGCGCTGCAGGCGCAGCTACGGTTAGCCGCCGAGCGCTGTCTGCCGCACCGACAGCGGGTGGAACGAGGAGTAGGAGAATGGCCGCGAAAGAGAAGGATCGTCTGGGGGACAAGCTCCACGATGTGGAGAAGGCGCGGGAGGATATCTACTTCGCCGAACGCGACCGGAAGCTGGTGGAGGAGCTACGACGCGGCCAAGAGAGCGCGGCCGAGGAGGCGGCGAAACGCGCGGCGCATATGCGCTGTCCGAAGTGCGGCGAGCGACTGACGCAGCGCATCCTGCACGACGTCGAACTCGACCAGTGCCCCGCATGCCACGGAATGTGGCTCGATCAAGGTGAGGCGGAGAAGATCGGACGCCGCGAAAACGACGGCTGGATCGCCCGCTGGCTGCGCACGGAATTCCCCAAGGCGACGTGAGCGCCACTGCACCGCGCCGCGGATAACCGCGGGGCGCCGGATGCGCCCTCCGGCAAGCCGATGCCGCACTGGCCCCGCGAGCGCATGCGCAACACGCTGCTGGCGACCTGCCTGGCGCTGCTCACCATCCCGCTGAGCGCCGACCGCGGCCATGGGGAGGTTGCGGTGCGCTACGGGGAAGTTGTGCATGTCCGCGGCGCCGCCCTGGAGGCCCTGCATGGATGGCGGCTCGATCGCCTGGCGCTGCTGGCCTGCGGCCAGGCCGCATGCCAGCCGATTCCCTTTCAGATTGACGCACCCGATGCCGCGGGACACTGGCTGCACGACCAGGACGCCGCAGGCATCGACGATGACGCCACGCGGGTGCTCGGCAACGCCGATGTGCTTTTGTTCATGGCCGACGACGCGGGGAGCCGCGCCCGTCGCACTGACCTGCCGGGCACCTCCGCTGCCGAGATCCAGATACACGATCCGGTGTCCGCGAGCACACGCTGGGCGTATCTGGTTGCCTTTCCGGCCACGGCGCCGCGGTCCGGGATTTCCTATGTGCACTACGATCCGAAACTCGATCGTGCCCGCGGCGCGCGTATCAGCCTCGGGTTCGCCGACGGGATCCCGAATTACCTGGCAGGCGCGCCGGAAGGGGCCGGCGCAGAGGATGGTCCGAATCTGCTGGACCGACTCAAGATCCGGGCAACGGCGACGTTTCTGTGGGGCTTGATCCACTTCTCGCGCGACGAAAGCGGACTGCGCGCCGATGCGGTTGCCTGGCGGCAAGGACCGATTCGGGTCGTCCGTACGCAACGGCAATGGATACACATCGGGTGGGGCATCCGCTCGCCCACGTTCGTCTCCTCCACCTATTTCTATCGCGATTTCGCCGAAATGCGGGTGCGCCTGCGGCTCAACTTCCCGCCAACCTATTTCTTCAGCGACATCGTCGTTCGCGCCATCCTCGACTTTCGCGATCTAACGCGATGGGAACTGCTCACTCCGAGCCTACCGCGGGGCATTCCCGCCGCTGCCACGATGTCTCAGGCACAAGCGCTGGTGAACGATTCCGCCGACACGTGGTTCGCTCTCAAGGGGCCGCGCATGACGTTGATCCAGACGATGGATGCCAGCCCGTCGCTGGCCACGGTGCGCCGCCGCCTGCTGTACCGTGCCGGCCGCAAGGGGGTTCCCCCCGAAGCGGTGCCGGGCGAGCAACCGGGCATCGGGTTCGTGTGGGACCGCTGGGAACACGTCGCCGCCGGGACGCATCAACTGGAGTCACGCAGCTTCGCTTTGCCGGCCGAGGTGGATGTCCGCGCCTTCATGGCCGCACGCCACCGCCCCCTGCAGGCGACGGTGCAACCGCCCGGCGATTGAACGACAATCCGGCGCCGGCACGTTGCGCCCGGCCCGCGGCTTACCGTTCAACGAGGTCAATCAGATAGGACCGCAACAGCGCGGGCGCGATGATGCTGTGGAGCGAGCCCACATCGCGGGCCCGCTGCACCGTGTGCACGGCGTCGAACTCAGCCGCCACCTCGGCGCGCTTCTCGATGGTGGCCGCGGCGAGCGTGCGCTCCTGGATTTCGTGCGGCGCACCGGCGTTGCGAAGCTGGACGACCCGATCGTCCGCTGCCGCGCGGGCACGCACTTCGCGCGTGAAGACGACGGCCGCCGCCGCCGAGCCACCGATGACCGACGCGTACGAACCCTCCAGCGCGGTCGCATACAGGTTCTCGTTCAGGGCGCGGGAGAATACCACGTAGGCACCGCCGTGGTAGCGGGAGACGACCACGAATAGCAGCGGGCCCTCGAAGTTCACCACCGCGCACGCGATCTCCGCGCCATATTCCAGTTGCAGCTTGCGCATCGATTCCGGGGAACCATCGAAGCCAGACAGGTTCGCCAACATCACCACCGGGCGGTTCCCACTGGCCGCATTCAGTGCCCGCGCCACTTTTTTCGAGGACAGCGGGAACAACGTTCCCCCGCTCCACGCGGCGGGCCCGTCCAGTGGCCGATACCCTTCGCGCGTCAGGTTCTGGCTCTCGATGCCAATCAAACAGACCGGCCGCCCGCCGAGCTGCGCATCGAAGACAATGGCCGTTTCCGCACCCACCATGGCGCGCCAGCGTTCGAGGTGACCCCCGTCCTGATCGATCAGCGCGCGCATCAACGGTCGCATGGCGAACGGTCGCTTGCGCCCCGGATTGGTGCGATCGTCAAAGATGTCGCCGACGGTGAGAAACTCTTGGCCATCCTCCGGGTCGAAGGCCGTCTCCGTCATCCGGCGCCGCGGAGGGTCGACGCTCCGCGCCCGGCGCGGCCCCCGCTCGCCGGGCACTACATAGGTATAGCCATAGTACTGGTACAGAATGCGGTAGGCATCGACCAGGCTGTGGGCATAATACTGTGCCTCGCCGTTCGGTCCCATGATCCGCTCGAAGCCGCCGATCGCCACCTCGTCCTCGGCCGCCACCGCCCCGGACGCTTCCAGCGCCGCCCGGCCGGTCAGCACCATGGACGCGTCCCGGGTCATCACGAGAATGCCCCGCGTGTGCATCAGCATCGTGCTCAGCGCGTCGAAGTAACTTTGCGCCCCCACGTTGACGCCGTGCACGATGATATGGATGGCACCGCCCGCTTGGGTGAAGGTGACGATCCGGCGCACCACACGCGCAGTGGCATCCAGATTCTCGGTGCCGCTGTTCATGGCGATGCGGGCACCGCTCGACACCGGCAGCCACTCGACCGGGATCCGCAACCGTTCGGCGAGATCGATCGCGGCGACGAGCCGTTCGCATTCGTCCTTGCCGAGGGCGCCCATGTCGACGGTGGGATCGGAGAGAATCAGGACGCGTTGCATGCCCTCAGGCACCTTGTCCGTCGGTGTGGAAATGATCCCGAAGACCACCGAACAGGTGTTCCGGCCGTACGGTCGTTCGGCAACGCGGGTAGCGACCGGCAGCGCGTTCTCCGGGTCCAAGTCGTACTCGACGAAGGTGCCGCTCGGCAGGTCTCCCGCGGCCGCTTCGGGACGGCCGTTGCCGCCGGCATGACCGGTGAGCATGCGGACGATCTCGTAGGGATACACCAACCCCCGCCGCCGCGCCTCGGCCACGCTGCGCTCGTAGTCGCTGGCCGGGCGAAGCGCTTCGTGATGTGGCTCGCGCCACGTCACTTCCATACTGCTGCCCGTCGGATCGGTGATGACAATTTCCACCATGTGGGCATGCTCCGGCGCATGCCGGTCGACCACCGGCATGCGCACCACGACCTTCTCCAAGCCGAGGCGCCGCGTTGCCGGTCTGAGCCGCTGCGCCAAGCGTTCGACCGCCGTCGTGTCGAGCGACACGGCGCCGGCCACGAATGCCGAGATGCGGTTCCAGTGCAGGCGGCGGCGCGGGTCCCGGGTGCTCAGCAAGCCGCGCAGCGCCCGCGTGGCAGCGTCGAACGCGCGCTCGAACTCCGCCACGTGCACGGTCACGTCGGCCTTTTCTTCGCTCGGACCGCGCACGTCGGCCAGCACGAAGAACCGCTCGTCCCCCGGCATCTCCCGGCTACGTCCGTGGAAGCTGTAGATGTTCTCCGGACTGTCGAGCCGCTTGAGGTCGAAGCAGCGCAACCGATTCAGATCCACGCGCGTGGCGGCCTCCGGATGGATGCCGAGCAGATCGCTCCGCTCCGCCACACCGGTTGTCGCCGCGACGAAGGTCCGGTGCCACGGTGTGGCGCCGCGCCGCACGACCGTCACGGTCAAGCGGCCTGCCGGGAGCGCGGCGGGCAGCACGGATATCAGATCGGCGTCCATGACGGTTTGGGCCCCGGCCTCGGCGCGCTGGAGATCGTCCTCTCCGGCGGCCTCGGGCGTGGGCGCTGTGACGATCGCCTCGAGCGCTTCGACGCCCGACGGCTCGTGTGCGGCAGCCTCGCACAGGTGTGCCACGGCACGGGACAAGGTGTCGGCATCGCAGCTGCTCCCGTACACGATCCGGCCATCGGCAAACTCCAGTCGCTGCGCCGGCGTTGGCGCCGGCACGGCGCGACCGGCGGCACGCGGTGCGCAGGGAGCATACAGTCGGCGCAGCATCGCCCGCACGGCCGCGGCGCGGCGCGCCGGGTCGGCGTCGGCCAGCCAGGGCTCCACGCGTGCAAACACCGCCTGCGGCGCAACGGCGAGTTGCCGTAACACCGCCTCCGTCGGCGGTCGGAAGGTCGTCTCGGCCGCGGTGAGCCACGCGTCCAGCGGCTGTCCGCGCCGCGCCCGTTGCCGGGCCAACGCTGGCGCCTCAAAGATGACATGCTGCGCCTCGATGGCGGCGTCCGCCAAGGTATCGGGCACCTGCCCGCGCATGCGGGCGATCCGTGTCAGTGACTTCGCCAGGTCGCCATCGTCCCCGAGGGCGACACCCGACTGCGCCAGCGCAATCACGCGGCGCACGATCCCCGCGGTCAACCGGTATCGCAGGTCGCCGCCGCGTTGCGACGCCAGCAGCCGCAGTACGGCACGCTCCACGGCATCGCTGTGCGCGATCTCGAAAATACCGTAGTGGCGGAGGCCTTTGCGGAGCAACGCGAGAAAGCCTTCGGACAGCCCAGCGCCGCCGGCGCGAATACGGCGGATGTAGACACGCAGCCGTGCCTCATTGGACGGACGCAGATCACCCGACGCCCCGGGACGGGGTGTCCGCACGAACAACTGCTCGATATCGGAGAATATGGTCAGCTCGTGTCGGATGGCGGCCAGTTCGCGCCGGAAGGGCTTGGACAGCCCGCCTGGCAACGGCATCTCCAGGAGGCGGAGAAGCCGTTCGCTGCGTTCGGGGTCGGCGTCGTAGCCCAGCAACAAACTGCCGATCTCCTCGCGTTCGGCGGCGATTACAGCTTGCCGTGCCGTTGGCTCCGTCCTGTCCACCGCCGCCAAATTCGGTGCATCCGCTTGCGCACCGGACGGTCGGGAAAACAAGCGGGCGAGGGGGTCGGCTTGCTCCGGCAGATGCAGGCGGACGCTGGGTGTGGCGGCGGCCGCATCCGACGCGGGCTCGATGACCAGCAGCACGTCACCCGCCGCCACCTGCTGGCCGGCGCGCACACACACCTCCTTAACCGCACCGGCCACGGGCGCATGGACCGCGACCTCCATCTTCATGGCTTCCAGGAGACCGATCAGCTGCCCGGCTGCCACCTGCTCGCCAGGTCGCACATGTAAGGCGAGGACCAGTGCCGGGGCGCCGGCGGACACCTGGCCGGCGGTTTGCCGTCCGAACCGGTGCGGACGCCCTTCGATCTCGACACGGATGCTCGCCTCACTGACGTCGTAGAGGACGCGTAGGACCTGTGGGCCAATGGCGAGGCGGGCCGCCCGCGGACCATCTTCGCGCAAAGTGGCAAAGGCAGCGCGGTCGTCCAAGCACACGCGGTAGCGCCGGCCGCCGCGTGCGAACACCTGGAGACGATAGTCTTCACTGCCGTAGCGCAGGTCGATTTGCTGTCCACTCGATGCCGGTACCCGCGACAGCGGCAGATTGGCCGTGTCGGCATAGAAGTTCCGCCGCGCCGTGCGGCGGGCCTCCTGGTACGCCAGGATGGCCGCAACCATCAAGGCCTCGACCGCATACTGGTCTCGCTGCCGGCTGACGCCCCAGCGGTCCAACCACGTGGTATCGACGGTGCCGGCACGGAACTCTGGCGCTTCCAATAGATCGAGCAGGTAGCCCTTGTTGCTGGCACCGCCGGCAATCACCAACTCCAGATCGCTGAGCGCACAGACCAGCCGCAGCCGTGCTTCCTCGCGCGTATCGCCCACGCCGATCACTTTGGCGATCAGGGAATCGAAATCGGCCGGGACGCTGCTGCCCGTAACCACTCCCGTGTCCACACGCACTCCAGGGGCCAGAGGGGGATCGAACCGGACGACCCGACCGGGCGCGGGGAGAAACCCCGCGTCCGGATCCTCCGCGCACACGCGTGCCTCGATCGCCGCGCCACGGCTGGGCGGCGCGCTCGCGGGCAGCGCCTCGCCCCGCGCAATGCGGATTTGCAACTGGACCAGGTCCACGCCAGTCAAGGCTTCGGTCACGCCGTGTTCGACTTGGAGCCGCGGGTTGACCTCTAGAAAATAGAAGCCGGAGCCGGTCACGAGAAACTCGACCGTCCCGACGCCGCAGTAACCGACGAGGGTAGCCAACTGTACGGCGGCCGCCTGCAAGCGCTCGATGTCCGCGGGCGACACGTGCGGCGGCGGCGCCTCCTCCAGTACCTTTTGATGCCGCCGTTGGACGGAACAGTCACGGCAGCCGAACGCCAACACATGGCCGTGCGCATCGCCGGCGATCTGTACCTCGATGTGACGGCCGCCCATGATGCGGCGCTCGATGAACAGCCGCCCATCGCCGAATGCGGACTGCGCTTCGTTGGCGGCGGACTGAAACGCGGCTGGCAAATCGGCGGCGCTCGCAACCATGCGGATACCGCGACCGCCACCGCCGGCAGCCGCTTTGATCGCCAACGGAAAACCCAGCGTTTGGGCATGCTGCATCGCGGCGTCGATATCGGCCAGTTCGCCACCGCTCCATGCCGCTACCGGAACACCGGCGCGCTCCGCCAACCGCTTGGCGGCGATCTTGTCCCCGAGTTCGCGCATGGTGGTACCGCTCGGCCCGAGGAAGCGCAGGCCGGCAGCCACGACGCGGTCGGCAAACTCCGGATCTTCCGCCATGAATCCCCAACCGGGCCATACCGCGTCGGCACCTCCGCGTCGCAGCGCTTCGAGCACCCCGTCCCGATCGAGATAGGCGCTGACCCCGCTGCCGCGGGTCGGCAGCGACACGGCCACGTCGGCATGCCGGACGAAGGGTGCCTCGCGATCGATCTCGGTATACAGCGCCAGCGCCTTCAGCGCGCTCCCCTCGATGGCGCGCAAGCCTTTGACCGCACGCAGGCAGCGCATTGCGGCTTCGCCGCGATTGACGATGCCCAGGCAGCGTATCGGTGTGGCCATCACCTGACACCTCCATGGCAAGGCAGCAGAGCCGCAAAACCCACAACGCGGCCGTGATGCGAAAGGGATAGATCGATCGGCAGTGGCACGCCGTGCAACTGGAGGCGCGGGATGCGGTCTTGCCGGACGATGCGCAGTGCGTCCGTCGGCACGCCAAGCCGCTCCGCAAGTGCGGCAACCGCCAGCCGGCGAACGGCCACGCTCGGCGCCTCAGCCGCACACCCAAGCACCGCCGCCAGCGCGACGACGGGACCCGCCGCATCGTCGTCGGCGACCACGTGCAGCGCCTCGCCGTCGACGACGCCGCGGAAGGCGATGCGGTCCCCCGCATACGTCACGTTGCCGTGCACCGGCATCCGTCCGGCGTCGGGATCGTGCGGCTCGACGACAATGCGCCGCGGCGCAAACCTGACCTCCGGCCTGCGTTTACGCAGAATCTTGTACGCACTCTCCTTGGCCGCCCAGAGCATCCAACGCAGCCGCGCCGGGGTCGCACTGGCGCGCAGCAGCCGCAACTCACTCGGCGCAAACACGCGCTGGTCGAACCGCGGGTGCGTTCCCAGCGGCAGACACTGCGGCTCCGCCAAGTCGACAACGTCGTTACCGACCATCGAAGTACTGGCGCTCCATGTCCACCAATTCTTGCACGATGCGTCGCGCGATGTCGCGATCGCCGCGCAATCCGGTAGCGGTGGTGGTCGGAGCGATGAGCCGCAAGTCGACATGGAAGCGGTCGCCACGCGCCGGCACATCGGAAAACGTCTCCTGGCGCGCCCCGCGCAGGTAGACGCAGAGCACCTGGCAGCCCGGCAATTCGCGCACGACCCGTCCCACCCCGTAGGCCGTCGCCTCGATGTCCACACGCCCTTCGCGGCTGCGGCCGCCCTCCGGAAACAGCAGACCCGCCTCGCCGCCAGCCAGGATCGCGATGAACGAATTCAAGGTGTTGGCGACGTCGGCGCGCGGCCCGCCACGCACCACCGGCAGGCACTTCATGATGTACGCCAGCGTACGCGCCGCCAGCGAGGCGGCGAAATTATTGCGTTCCGGCATATTCCACGGCACGGCCGAGAAATGCCGAAGATACCACCAGGCGGAGCCCAGCGCCCAGGCGATGACGGCGGAGTCAATCATCGTCAGGTGATTGGCGCAGATGAGCAGTGGCCCTGCGTGCATACGCCGGATCTCCTGGTACCGGCCGCGCGCCGCGGCCACGCCCTCGACGCGGTAGCGGAACCACACGCGCATGAGTGCGCAGACCGCCGGGATCCAGATCGGGCTGAGCGCGCGGCCGACCTCCCGCTGCACCACGAGCGCAAACCGGCGGCGCCGCGAAAGCGTCGCCTTCTTCTCGTGCAGTATTACTGCAGTTTGCTGCAAATGAGGTTTACCGCGTCGCCGACCGTGGCGACCGCGTCAACTTCGTCATCCGCCACTTCAATACCGAACTCGTCCTCGAAGGCCAGGACCACGTCGACGAGCCGCGCCGAGTTGACCTTGAGGTCATCGAGGATACTGGTGGCCGGCGTCAGCGCGGCAAGCGCGTCCTGGTTCTTCACATACGGTGTCAGAATTGCCACCACCTTTTGCTGCACTTCGGTTCGTTCCATGTGGTCCTCCTCTTCTTGAGTCGCTGTGTCGTTCACTGTTCCCACTTGCGAAAGACCGCGCACGCGTTGACATCGCCAAAGCCAAATCCCGCCTTGACGATGACGCGCAGATCGGGCGCTTCGCGCACGGCGTGGGGAATCGCCTGAGCATAGGGCTGAATCTCCGGATGCAGATCCTCGCAGTTGAGCGACGGGTGAATGAAGCCGTGGTGCAACATCAGGATGCTGGCGATCGACTCGATGGCGCCGGCCGCGCCCAGGGCATGCCCGATCATCGACTTGGTCGACACGATGGGAGGGAAGTTCTCCGGGGTGCGTTCCAGCGCCGCGGCCCATGCCCGGACTTCGTTCGGGTCGGCACCCGTGGCCGTCAGGTGGCCATTGATGGCGTCGATCTGATCCGGTTGCAGACTGCCATCGGCCAGCGCCGCGCGGATGCAGCGGCGGACGCCATCCGGATTGGGTGCGGTCATGCTGCCGCCGCGGCGGTGGCCGCCGCAGTTGACCGCCACGCCCACGACCTCGGCATAGATGCGTGCGCCGCGTCGCAGCGCACTGTCCAAGCTCTCCAGCAGCACGACCCCGGCCCCGGCGCCCGGCACGAAACCGGCGGCCGACGCGCTCATGGGTCGCGAGGCGCGCTGCGGCGCATCGTTGAAAGCGCGGCAGAGCACGCGCATGGCATCGAAGCCGGCCCAGATGTATTGGCTCGATCCTTCCGAGCCGCCACAAAGCATGCGGGTCGCCAAACCGTGGCGGATACGCATGGCCCCCTCGACAATCGCTTCCGTGCCCGTGGAGCAGGCGCTCGAGTTGCTGCTCACCTGATTGCCCAGAGCAAGCAGGCCGGCGACTTTGGCGGAGATACCGCTGCTCATGACCTGCTCGACCATAGTGCTGCCGAGACGCCGCACCTTGCCGGCGTCGGTCAGCGGCACGATCTTTTCCCCCATCGTGTCCAGACCGCCGGTCCCGGTCCCCAGAATGGCGCCGGTATCCCAGTGCACCTCGTCGTCCTCGGGATGCGGCCGTTCGAAGCCGGCATCGCGCCAGGCATCGATCGCCGCGATGCCCGCGTAGCGCAGGTTCGAGTTCATCGCCAGCAATTCGCCTTCGCCGAAGTATGATTGGGCGAGCCTATCGATGCCCTGCGGAATGCCGGCGACCTGACACCCGAAATTCAACTGGGTGAGTTTTTCAACGGCGCGGATGCCGGAGCGCCCGTCGCGCAACGCTCGCGTAAAGTCGGCGACGGTGTTGGCGTTGGCGGCGATCACCCCCAAGCCCGTGACGACAGCCCGTTGTGTCATTTGTCTACCCCCATGCCGGCGAGCTGCCCGGCGCACACCAACGTGCCGTCTTCCAGTCGCATCTCCACCTGCGAGCGCAGCTTGAGACGCCGGAAAAACTGCTTGCGCCCGGTAATGATGACGCGCTCGTTTGGGCGGACGACGCCGGAGAATTCGACACTGGCGTCGGTGAACACGGTAACCACATCGCGGGCCGCACCGCGCCCGCGTTCTTTCGCCAACAAGTAGATGCCCAACGCCACGACGCCGGCTTGCGCCATCGACTCGATCAACAGGACTCCCGGTGTGATCGGCCGGCCGGGGAAATGGCCGCGATAGAAATCGGCCTCGGGACGGAAACGGTAGCTGGCGACGATGTGATCGTCGTCGATCTCCAGGATCTCGTCCACGAAGCGGAAGGGTTCCTGTTGCGGAATCGCCGCCAGCACGTCCGCGGGCGTCAGGAGATCCCCGTGCGCCGACGGTTTGGGCGCGTTCATCCGACCTCGCTTCCCAGACGCCCGCCGCGCGCGCGCGCCGACGGCAGGGGATAGTCGCGATAATCCAGCTCGCGAAACAAACCCACCTTGGCGCGTTTGATGGTGTAGATGAGTTCGCCGTCGATCTGCACGGTGGCATCGCCAATCACGATCGTCGATCCGCTTTTCGGCAGGCTGGCACAGCGCAGCACGTCCACTTCGTAGCGCACCGTGCGATCGTGCGGGCGGATCTGCCCGGCGAATTCAACCTCGCCGCAGCCGAGCGCACGTCCGCTGCCGAGCCCCCCGTTCCAGGTGCAATAGAAGCCCAGGAGTTGCCACACCGCATCGACTCCCAGGCAGCCGGGCTGGACCGGATCGCCGACGAAGTGACACTGGAAGAACCAGTTGTCGACGCGGATATCGCGCTCGGCCACGATCCGGCCGCGCGCCCCCTGCCGCTTGATCTCGAGGATGCGATCCACCATCAGCATCGGCGGCGCCGGCAGGCGCGCGAGGAATCCCTCCGGGGCGGCATCGACCAGTCTGCCGTACGCGAAGGCGAGCAGATCGATCAAGGCGAAGCTCGATTGCGCACGGAACTCTTCGTAGGTCATGCCTCGACCCCGAAACGCAGCAGATAGCTCGACCAGGTCAGGCCGGCGCCGACCCCGACAACCGCGACGTCGTCTGTATCGGTCCATTGATCCCAGCGCATGGAGATGACCGACGCGGCCGATGCGCCGCCGGTGTTGCCGTACCACTCGACATTCTTGTGATGTCGTTCGGGTGGCACGTCGCATTGCTTGCACACGCCTTCGAGCATCCGCAGGTTTGCCTGATGGCCGACGAAGTGCAAGGTGCGCCCGTCCTTCCGGTACTGCTTCTGCAGTTGCTTGAGCAGGCCGACGGTCTTCTTGATCGCGAACATCTGGACCTGGCGTCCCTCTTGTTTGAAGTAACCAACGCGCGGCACCACGACCTTATCGGCTCCGGCTGGGCTCGAGGTCAGGGTGTTGCTCAATATCCGTGCGCGGCTCGGCACTTGGGAGGAGACGATCGCGGCCACGGTGCCGTCACCCCAGAGCACCGCCGATGAGCGATCGTTGTAATCGACCGATCGGGTGAGGGCCTCGGGAACGACCACGAGCACGTAGGGCGGCAGTCGCTCCGGCTGCATGATGGACAGCAGGTAGAGGCTGGCGAAGAAGCTGGTACACGCGGAGTTGACGTCGAATGCGGGCGCTTCCACTTCGAGCGCACGCGCGATGTTGCACGCCTCGGCGGGGGTCGCCATGTCCATGACCGACGAACCGCCGATGACCATCCCGATATCCGACTTGGCGATACCGGCGCGCGCCAGGGCCATCTCGGCCGCCCGCCTCCCGGTCTCCGCATGCGTATACAACGCCGCCCCGACGGTCTCGCGCGTATCGCGGTTGCGGGTCGTCCGAATATACTCCAATGGCAGCGCGGTGCGGCGCGAGCGGATGCCGACGCGTTCGAGGATCCATTGTTCGTTTGTGCCGATGTCAAGCTCTTCCAGAAACCGGTTGGTGATTTCGTTCTCCGGGTGGAAGTGGCCGAGGGCGTGCAGGTAGAGCGTCACGGCATACCTCCGGAAATATGCTCGCCGCCGTCGACGCGCACGATCTCGCCGTTAACCCAGGCCGCCTCATCGAGCGACAGCAGGTAGATGAGGTTGGCGACGTCTTGCGGGGTCGTCAGGCGGTGAAAGGGATTACGCAGGCGCGCTTGCGCCTTCAGCAGGCCGCTACCGGGAATGGCGCGCAGGGCGGGGGTGTCGGTGACGCCGGCCTGGATCACGTTGGCGCGGATGCCGTGCGGCGCCAGTTCGACCGCCATAGCGCGCACCACCGATTCGAGCGCCACCTTGGCCGCCGCCACCGCCGCGTACCCCTTCCAGGCCACCTCGTTGCCCTCGCTCGTCAGGCCGAAGACGCGCGCGTCGCCGGCAAACAGATCGCGGCGCAAAATCTCTTGCGTCCAGCCGAGCACACTCGTTCCCATACTGTGGATGGTGCGCGCAAGATCCTCGTCGTCGATATAGGTCGCCCCGTAGGCGATGGGGCTGGCAAGCGTGTGCATGGCATCGATGCCCTGGTCGAACAGCGTGTCGACGGCCGCGGCCAGGCGATCCACTTCGATCCCGAGCGCGGCCGCCAGCGCCGCGCGCGGATCGCTTGCCGCGGGTTTCGCCGGCGCGATCAGCTTGAGGTTGCCGAAGGCCACGGAATGAAGCAGCACGCGTATGCGACCCGTGTCCCCCAGCGTGCCGGCAAGCTGATCGAGGATCGCGGCGCGCGACGCCGGATCCAGGGCGTCCGCGTTAAAGGTGAGCAGCGCCACGCCCGCGGCGCGAATCTTGTCGAACTCCGGTTCGATGCGGGCCATGGCCCCGCGGCGGTCGCGGTGCACGATACAGAGGTTCATCCCATGCCGGGCGAGCTTCTGGGCCGTGGCCAGACCAAACCCGCTCGACCCGCCAAGGATTATCCCCCACACATCTCGTGAGAACGTTTCTGTCAAAATCCTCCACCCTTCAGGTCACGACCTGAGTACCTTTCCACATCGTGTTCCTTGTGTATCGCGAAAATCGAACAAGAAATAAAGAGATGGGCGCCTCCCGTCTCCGAACACGGGCACGCATCGCGATCGAACATAAGCCTTCATTGAGTCTTTGCGGCGCAGCATTAGGTAACAACGCCACGTGTGTCAGTCCATCATCCGGTGTGTTGGGAAGCACACGGCGGTACGTTTTCGTGTGCCGGCAGCAACGCTTCAGTTACGCAAAGGGCCACGGTATGCTGCCACCGGCTGCAGAATGGATATTCCCACCCGAGGGTAATGGTCCGTTGCCGACGGAACGGACTGCAGTGGGGAGCACTGCCGCGGGCGTTTCGGTCAGAGGAGGACGAACGGCATGACGACATTTCAGGAACGGGCCGCGGATGGACCCGTTTCACGCTTTCTTGCTGGCGACCACGAACGCCTGGATGCACTGTTGCGACGTGCCGGCGCTCAGCCCGGCGCGATCGACGAAACGGCGTACGCTGAATTCCGCGCCGGGTTACTCAGGCACATCGGCATGGAGGAAAAGATTCTGTTGCCGGCCGCGCAAGAAGCGCGTGGCGGTGAGCCGTTGGCGGCCGCCGCCAAGCTGCGCTCCGACCACGGCGCGTTGGTGGCGCTGATGGTACCGACCCCGACGTCCGCAATTGTGGCCGCCCTGCGCACCATTCTGGCTTCCCACAACGCTATCGAAGAAGGCCCCGGCGGTGTGTACGAGGTCTGCGAGCGCCTGGCAGGAGCGGATGCGCCAGCGCTCTTGGCCAAGCTACGCGCGGCGCCGGAGGTTCCCGTGCACCCGCACATGGGCGGCCCGAAGATTATCGAGGTTACCCGCCGCGCCCTGGCACGGGCGGGATACGAAGCGCTTGCCAGTACGCTAGGCGGCTGACTGATCCACCTCAGCGCCTAGAAAATCACCTTCCGCTCCACGTAGTCCCGGTACGCGTCCGCCGTAAGCCCGAGCAGGTCTTTGAACACGCGCTCGTTGTCCCGACCGATCATCGGTCCGGGTCGAATATCGGGGGTGAAGCCGCTGGTCTTCACGTACGCGCCGTAGATCGTCTCCTTGAAGCCGAGCGGGTGCCGCACTTCGATGAAGGTGCGGCGGGCCTTGTAGTGCGGATCGTGGAGGAGATTCCCGACGTTCAGCACGGGCGCCGCCGCAACCCCACGCGCCTGCAGCCGGTTCGCCAGGGTGTAGTCGTCGAACTGGGCCGTCCAGTCGGCCAGTCGTGCGTGCAGCGCGTCGATATGACGCACGCGCCGCGCGGCGTCGACAAACTCCGCCGTCTGGGTCCACTCGGGGTTGCCCATGGCGTCGACCAGGCCGCGCCATTCCTCTTCCGTGAGGACGGCGATGCTGATCCAGCGGTCGTCGCCGGCGCAGGGGAAGACGCCGTGCGGGGCCGCGGCCCGCAGCGGATGCCGATTGCCGATCGGGCCTGCGACACGTCCGTTCATGACATAATCCATGAACGCCGGTGCGATCATCTGCGCGACGGCTTCTTGTTGCGAGAAATCGACATGCTGCCCCTCGCCGGTGCGGTCACGGTAGTTGAGCGCGAGAATGACGGCGAGGGCGCCGATTACGCCACCAAGCGGATCGGCAAACGCATTCTCCATCGGGATGACCTGTCCATCGGCATAGCCGGTCAGACTGTCCAAGCCACTGACGCTGCTCAAGCTCATCCCGTAGGTGCGGATGCCGCTAAGGGGGCCGAAAAGTCCGGCGGCCGGCATGGACGTGAGAATGATGTCCGGTTTGGCCGCGCGCAGGTCATCGTACCCAAGATGCATTTTCGCCATCACCCCCGGTCCGAAATTCTCGACCGCGACGTCGCAGTGGGCAACCAGTCGCCGGGCGAGTTCCTGGCCCTCCGGTTTTTTCAGATCGAGCGTCACGCTGCCGTTGCCGGCCCAGCCGGCATGGTTCTGTAAGCTACGATCCGGATCGCGAATGTCCTCGCCGTACGGTGGGATCGTGCGGTTGATGTCGATCCGCGCCCGTGACTCGATCTTGTAGACCTCCGCGCCCAGGAAGCTGAGGGTTTGCCCAGTGACCGGCCCCAGCCATCCCCATCCGAAATTCGCCACGCGGATTCCCGCAAGTGGACCGCGACCTGAACCGGCGACCGGCCGGCGGGCGGCCGCCGTGCGCGCTCGCGGTCGAGCGGCCGCGGCGCGGGCATTGAGCGCGGCGAGCACTTCGCCGTTGTGCTGCCCCAGCAGCGGCGCCGCCCGCCGCGGCCCGCCCGGACTGGCGGGCAAGCGGATCGGTGCCCCCATGGTGCGCACCGTCCCGAGCACCGGATGCTCGATGTCGACCAGGTAGCCGCGCTCGCGCAGGTGCGGGTGGTTGGCCACATCGGCCACGGTAAACACGGCGGTCGTCGGACAGCCGTTGTCCTGGCAGAGGTCCATGATCTCTTGCTTGGTATGTTCCATGGTCCACTGCTCCATCAGCGGGTAGATCATGTCGCTGTTTTGCGCGCGCACGATCATGTCCTGGAACATCTCCAATCCGGTCCACTCGGGATTGCCCATCGCCGCCCGTAAGCCGTTCCACTGTCCCGGCTCCAGGGCCACCATCCACACGTAGCCGTCCTTGCACGGCAGAATGGTGGCCGGCGCGCCAAAGCTCAGCCCCACCCCCGTGCGCGTATCGAACCGCCCATCCTGCGCATAGCTACCGATGGCCTGCGCTCCCACAAAAAGTGCGGCGATCGCCTCGGCGCAGGACACGTCCACATGCTGGCCGCCGACTTGGTGGCGCCCGGTGACGGCGGCCAGCCCCCAGGTCATGGCGACGTACGCGCCAAAAAAGTCCGCCGAGAACGTGCCGTGCTCCAGCGGCGCCTCGCCCGGCCGGCCGCAGTAGCGGTTGCCTGCCGCCGACAGGTGAAAGGCGTTCAGGTCATAGCCCTGCCAGTCGGCGTAGGGACCCGTCTGACCGTACGGCGTGATCGAGATCATCACCAGGTTGGGATGATCTTGCGCCAGCGTCGCGTAATCGAGTTTCCATTCCCGCATACGCTCGGGCGGGTAGTTCTCGATCAGCACGTCCGCTCGCGCGAGCAGCCGTAGCAGCTGCGCGCGCCCGTCAGCGGTGCGGAAGTCGAGGGTGACGCTCCGTTTGTTGGTGTTCAGGAAGAAGAACAACCCGCTTCGTTCCGCGTGCGCCCGGTCTCCAGGAAACGGCCCCCAGCCGCGCGCGACGTCCCCTTCGGGGAGCTCCACCTTGATAACCTCGGCGCCGTAGTCCGCAAACAATTTGGCGCAAAAGGGTCCGGAGACCCCCTCGCCCAACTCGATCACCGTGATACCGCCGAGCGCGTCGCGAGCCATGTCACGTCCTTTGCGTGCGCGCTTTCTGTAACGGTTTGAAACGTGAGTCAACCCCACGCCGGCACGGCGCCGCCCACGCACCGCCTTTTCCGCACAATATATCACTTGATAGGTTTATAGCTTCATGGTACTCGAATGGGCAACGCTGGTTGGCATCCGGTACGCCGCCAATCGTTGGGCGCGCGCCAGTGGGGGAGGACGGAATGGCTTCACTCAAGGATCAAGCATGTATCGTCGGCATCGGCCAGACCCGCTACCGGCGCGGTCCCGACATGGACGGGACCAACCTGACCATTCAACTGCAGGCATGTGAGGCGGCCCTCGCCGACGCCGGTCTGAAGAGCCAGCAGGTCAACGGCATCATCCCGTATATGAATCTCGGGATCGCCGAGGAATTCGCGGTGAGTCTGGGTATCGAGGATCTGGCCTTCCAAACCACGCCGCATGTCGGCGGAGCGGCCCCCGGTGCGGCACTGGCAAACGCGGCCATGGCGGTGAACTATGGACTCGCGGACTACGTCCTGATCCCGGGGGGCTGGTACGGCTACTCCGGCCGGCGGGTACGGCAAATCGTCGTGCAGGACACGCACGCCATGTCCGGCGCGGCCACCGCGCGCGACTATTACTTCGAGTACGGGCTTACCGCGCCCCTGCAGTGGTTCTCGCTCCTGGCGCGGCTGCACATGAATACCTTCGGCACCACAGCCGAGCAACTCGGGGCGGTGGCGTTGACGTGCCGAAAGCACGCGCAACTCAATCCTGGGGCGCAGATGTACGGCAAGCCGCTGACGATGGCCGATTACCTCGCCTCCCCGATGATCTCGGATCCCTATCGCTTGTTCGACTGCTCGCTGGAGAGCGACGGCGCCGCCGCGTTCATCGTCGCCTCCGCCGAACGTGCCCGCGACCTGAAGAGCAAGCCGGTGTACCTCATGGGGTACGGGCAGGGCCAGCCATACCCGGCCGATGACATCGTTACACGCGACGATATGTTCGAGCTGGGGCTCAGCTCGGCGGCGCCGCGCGCCTTTCGCATGGCCGGCATCACCCAGAAAGATATCGATTTCGCGCAGATCTACGACTGCTTCACCTTCCAGGTGATCAACGAGATCGAGGAGTTGGGGTTCTGTAAACGGGGGGAAGGCGGTGCGTTCGTCGAGAACGGGGGCATCGAGCTGGGCGGGAGGTTGCCGGTCAACACGGCCGGCGGCCTGCTCTCCGAGGCGCACATCCTGGGCATGAATCACTTCGTCGAGGCCGTGCGCCAACTGCGCGGCGACGCCGGCGACCATCAGGTGCCAAACGCCGAGATCGGTTTGGTCACCGGCTTCGGCGACTTCGGCGACGGCAGTGTGGCGATTTTGAGAAGATAGGGATTCGCGGCAAGGGGCGGGGACCGGCGTCGCCAACCCCTGAACCCCAGCCCCATCCGCCGAAAGGAATGATCGATGACACAGACAGCGACACCCTACGCCAAGCCCCTGCCGCTGCTGCAGGGCACGACCAAGGAATTCTACGAGTATTGCCGGAAACAGGAGCTGCGCTTTCAACGCTGCAAGGGCTGCGGGAAGTGGCGGCACGTGCCACGCGAGCGCTGCGCGGCATGTGGCTCGTGGGAGTGGGAGTGGGCGAAATCCGCCGGCCGCGGGAAGGTCTTTACCTGGACGGTGGTGCGCCGGCCGATGCACCCGGCATTCAAGGACGAGGGGCCCTATGCACCGGTCGTGATCGAGATGGACGAAGGCGTACGGCTGGTGAGCTGGGTGGTGAATTGCCCGCCGGAAGAACTGCGGAAGGGGATGCCGGTCGAGGTTGCATTCGACGCCGTGACCCCGGAGGTCACGTTGCCCAAGTTCCGCCGGGTGTGACCGCCGCGCACGGCGCCGAGGGCAAGCGCGTGGATGGCGTGAACGAACGCCACCACCAAGCACATGCGAAAGGAGAGCGACATGAAGACGTCACCACATTTCTTGTACGAGAAGAAGGGCCACATCGCGGTCATGACCTGGAACCGCCCGGAGAAGCGCAATTGCTTCACGCCGGAAATGATCGACGCGTTCTACGATGCGTTCGGCGACTTTGACCAGGACGACAATCTCTGGGTTGCGATCCTGGCATCCACCGGCGACAAGTCGTGGTGCGCCGGCGGCGACCTGGAAACGATGATCCCGGCGGTCACGTCGGGCCGGTTCAAGGTCAACCCGGATCCGGTGAAACGCGTGTTCCACGACATTTTCAAGCCGATCATCGCCGCGGTGAATGGCTTCGCCACCTTGGAACTGATTCAAGGCACCGACATGGTGGTGGCCTCCGAGAACGCCAGCTTCGCCCTCGGCGAGGTACGCTGGGGCATGATCGCCGCCGGCGGGTCGCATGTCCGCTTCCCTCGCTACCTGCCGTGGTGGATCGCGATGGAAGTGCTGCTCACGGGCCGGCCACTCAGTGCGCGGCGCGCCTACGAGGTTGGCATGGTCAACCGCCTGGTGCCCACCGTGGATCAGGTGCTGCCCACCGCGATGCAGTTGGCCGAGCTGCTCTGCGAGAACGGTCCGCTGGCGGTGCGTACCGCCAAGGAAATTTCCGTGCGTCAATGGAATCACGAGCCGGCCTACGTACTCGAGAATGCGCTCTTCCAACGCGTCCGCCTCTCCGAGGACGCGCAAGAGGGCCCGCGCGCCTATCAGGAGCGCCGGAAGCCCAATTTCAAAGGACGGTAACATACACGTGCGGAACGTGGCTGTCGCCAAGAGCGAGCGGTTCGGTAACGTGCGCGATCCGCTCGGAGACTTGTCGGCGGCCCACCAACCGATGCGCACTGACGGCGCGGCCCGCTCCCCGAGCGCGCGCCGTCATCCCCGGCCATGGCTGGCAGCCGCGCCCGACTGTGAGTGCCGGATGCCCCTCCCGCTTGCGAGACGGTCGCGAGCAGCCAGCCATGCACCACCCTCTCCCGTGCATCGGGAGTGCCTCCTCCCGACGCCGCAGCATCCATCCGCGCGCATTCGCGAGAACCGATTTCATGGTCGCGGACGCATGGCTAGCGGCCCGGCGCGCGCTTTCGGTCGGCTCGCCATGCCTCTTGTCGGTCGCTATGTCCACGATTCCAACGTGCGGGTGCGGACGAACGCCGAGCCCTGCGTAGTTCGATACGAGAGGCCAAGCTGGTAGGATTACCGTGGAGGAGGTGGATCATGGCTGCGGAATCGCTCCCGGTGAATCGAGGTTTCGACCCGACGATGGCCGGCAAACGCGCCGAGTGCGACGGCGGAGGGCCGATCGAGGGCACGCACTTTGCCGGACGTCAGGAGTTTGCCGGCACACTCACCGGGGAATACATCGATCACGGCGATCCACCCTGGCGCTGGTTTCTCATGGTGGACCTGACCAAGAAGCCGCAAGCCTACCCCTGGGACACCGTCTGGTGCGAGTCGGGATTCCTGTTCCTGGCCGACGAGTGATTCGTTGTTCAGGCCGGTCCGGCATGCGCCGCCGCTTGGTCATCTCGAACAGCCAAATTCCAATAGGACATAATCGATGAGAGCCCTGGAGAACCTGCGAGTGGTGGATCTGTCGCGCTATGCGCCCGGGCCCTACTGTACCATGCTATTGGCCGAACACGGGGCGAACGTCATCGTCGTCGAAGAGCCGCCGAGCATGGGCCGCAGCGTCGACCGGGAAATGGGGGTGGGCGATCGCTACAAGGCTTTCCTGCCCATGGGCCGCAACAAGCGTTCGATCGCGCTCGACTTGCGTAGCGAGCGACAGCGCGAGGTGGTCTACCGCCTCGTCGATCAGGCCGACGTGGTCGTGGAAGGGTTCCGGCCGGGCGTCGCCCAGCGGCTCGGTGTCGACTACGAGACCCTCAGCCGCCGCAACCCGCGGATCATCTACTGCTCCATCACCGGCTACGGTCAACATGGTCCGTACGCCACCTCCGGCGGACACGACCTGAACTACGTCAGCCTCACAGGCATCGTCGGCTCCATCGGCTGGCCCGGTCAGCCGCCCCCCATTCCGCTGAACATCATCGGGGACTTCGCCGCGGGCGGTCTCTTCCCGGCATTTGCCATCCTCGCGGCGGTGATCGCGCGGCAGCAGAGCGGACGCGGGCAGTTCATCGATATGGCTATGACCGACGGCGTACTGTCGCTCGCATGTCTCGCCATCGCCGATTACTTCAGCAGCGGCACCGCACCCCGTCCGGGCGAGTATTATCTCAACGGTGCGCTTCCCTGTTATCACGTGTACGAAACCGCGGACGGCAAGTGGCTCAGTCTCGCTCCGATGGAACCCTGGTTCTGGAAGAAGCTGTGCACGTTGCTCGGCTGCGAGCAGTACACCACCGACCAGTTCGATACCGAGAAATCGCCCGAGATTTTCGCCTTCCTTCGCCAACGCTTCAAGGAAAAGACGCGCGATCAGTGGTTCGCCGAATTGAGATGCCACGACGTCTGCGCCACGCCGGTGTACGCGTTGGACGAAGCGCTGAGCGACCCCCACAACCGCGCACGGGGGATGGTCGTAGAGTTGCACCATCCGACGCACGGGACGATCCGGCAGGTGGGCGTGGCGCCGAAGTTCTCCGAGACCCCAGGCCGTGTCGATAGCCTGGCGCCAAGCCCGGGCGCTCACACGCGGGAGATCTTGCGCGAACTGGGGTACGGAGACGAGGACATCGCAGCCCTCACGGCGGCACCGGAGGGGAGGTGAGCCGCGACGGAACCCGCAATCGAGGTTAAGGCGCCCTCCCATGCTGCGGCAGGCTCGGCGGAGCGAACCCCTACTTACGCCCGACACCGTTTGGGGCGATATAGCGGCGGCGGTATTCGGCAAAACTGCTGCGTAGGCCTTCCGCGGTCAGACCGAACATGTCGAGCGTGTACTCGTGCGGGGCGCGTTTGTCGCGGCGGTTCTCCTCGACCCACCAGCGCATCTGACGCTCGGTGTCCGCGGAGAGTTCTAGCCCGAGGAACTGGTAGATGCGACGGACCTCGCCGATAGCGTCGCGGACCTGCGCGCGGAAGTCGATGTCGATAAAGCGCCCGGCCGGCGTGGCGTCGCGCACTCGCATGCAGTGCCGCAACGCCTCGGCCCAGTGCGCTTGCGACCAAGCGCCGACCAGCCGCGGGTCGATCTCGTCACCCACCATCTGCCACATGGCGTAGTACAGGCTGGCGATCGATGGGATGGTTTCGACCGGGTCGCGGTGTGTCTGGACGATGCGCGCGTCGGGGAACACGCGGAACAGGTATTCCATGAACCCCAGGTGCCGTGGTGCCTTGAGCACCCAACGTTTCCGCAACCGCCCCGCCTGCCGCTTCTGCCACTGCAGGAACTGCAGCATCAGCCGGAGGTACCGATACGCCACGGTCTGGTCCTGTGTCGCCGCCCACGAAGCATAGGCGGGCATGAGGACAGGCACCGTACTGTAGAACGTGTAGAAGGAGTGCTCGAGCAAGAAGAACTCCTCGTCGGGACCTTCCGCGTCCCACGGGTGCATGGTCGCGAGCTGCGGTGCGGCCGCGAGAATGGCTTGCACCTGGACCCGGGCGGCCGCAACGCGCGGGTCGGCCGCGTTCCACTTCGTGTCGGGGAACGGTGTGGGATTGCGGCTCTCCCACCACGCCAGCGTGGTGACGTTCGGGTCGCACGACAGCAAGCGGTGGAGCATCGTGGTGCCGGTCCGTGGCAATCCGACGACGATGCACGGCGCGACGATCTCCTCGGCGTGGATTTCGGGATGCCGATCGAGATAGTCCTCCAGGCGCAGGCGATTGACCAGCAAATCGACGATGCGCGCACGCATCGAGAAGCGGCCCGCGGCGTTCAGGGGTGCGGCCGCCAGTGAGCCCAACAGAACCCGCAACGGCTCGACAAACGACCCATCCAGAAAGCGGGCACGCCCCGCCTTGCGGAGCGCTTCGTCGAGCAGTTCGTCTTCGTTGCCAGGTGCGACGGGGCTCTCCCTGGGGACACGCAACGTCGATTCTCCCGCCTGCCTAACGCAGCCGCAATTCCGGGTGCCGTGCCGCAATCATACGGCGGATGCCGTCGCGCCAGTCGACCGTGGTCCGACCGAGGTGTTCGTGCATGCGCGTCAGGTCCAGCACGATGCTGCCGATCGCGTTCTCCGTGTGGGTGAACCGAGCGGTCACGCCCGTCAGCCGCTCGATATAGGCGCACCAGCCCTCGACGCTCACCGCTTCGCTTCCGCCCCAATTGATGGTGGTTGCCGGCACCGCCGCAATCGCCAACAGCTTGGGAATGTGGGCGACGTAGTCGTCCTCGTGGATCAGGCTGCGCAGGCTCGGAGTGTCCGGGTGCAGGGCGATGGGGGTGCCGGCAAGCATCCAGTCCAAATGCATGGCCGGCAGCCCACCGTTGTCGCCGTACGGCACGTTCAGCCGCGCGATGGTGGTGGGGATGTTCCACTGGCGGGCGGCGAAACGCGCCATCGCTTCGGCGGCGATCTTGCATATGCTGTAGGTCGGCATGAAACTGCGGCGCGAGTCGCCCAGCGGATCGCTCTCCTTCAACGGGTGGCGCCCGGCGTATCGATAGACGGCGGAGGACGAACAGTGCAGCCAGGCTTTGACCGTGCGGCAATGGAACATGAGCCGAGCGGCACCCTCGGCGTTGCCCGCCAGGTCATCGTCGAACACCCCGGTCCGCGTCACGGCGAAGTTCAGCCCGTAGGTGAAGTCATCGGGAATGCCGGCGAACGAATCGTACGCCAGGTCCGCCCGCAGACAGCGGATGCCGGCCGCTTCCAGCGCCGCGCGGGAAGCCGGGTTGCTGAAGCGTGCCAGCCCGTAGACCTCATTGCGCGCCGCCAGGGCGCGCGCGATCGGCAAGGCGACCTGACTCGCCGGGCCCGCGATCAGAATCTTTTCGTTGGCGATCATCTCTACCGCTCCGCGCTCACGTGCTCCGACCGGCAATCTGGCGCAGGCGCGTGGCGGGTTTGTCAACCGCGCTCGATCTCCGACAACTTCACGACCCGGCTGCGCGGCGCGGGATCGCTCTCGGCCTTGATCCAGCGCAGGCCCATGGTGCCGGAGCCGTGGCCGGCGGTCTCGACCCAGTTGGGGACTCCCGGGTCCGTGTGCGCCACGACCAGCTGGAAGGAGCCGTCGGCGCGATACGTGGCGGTGTGTTTGTTGTAGTGAATGTGGTGGTAGCGATAGTCGAGCGATTCGAGCCAGTAGTTGTTGAGTTGAAAGTTCCAGTACGCGCAGCGCGGCGGCGTAGCTTCGATGAGCAACGCCTCGTCCGGCTGCAGCCGCCAGTACCCGAGGTAGTAGCAGATGTTCGGATCGCCCCCCAAGCTGCCCACCATCCGATGATCCAGCGGCCGGATCTCGTTCGGGTACGGCTTTACGCTTTCGGCCCATTCGATAAACAGCTCGGCTGTCCCGACGACGAACCGCGCCCCGTCCGCAAGTCCCTGGCCAAAATGTTCCGCTGTCAACGGCGCCGGCGGACCCGCCGCGCCGATGCGATCGAGGTGGAGTTCCGCCAGTCGTTCGTGCGCCCGGTCGAGAACATTCTGGCGGACGATCAGCATGGAGGAATCGGGTTCCAGCGGGAGCCAATTGCCGGGCTGCTTCCGGCAACTCAGGATGATCTCGAAGCTGCCGTCCGCGGCGATGTGCAAATCGCCGGCATCGAGATAGCCGCTCCGGCCGGCGCGCGCCGTCGATCCGTAGTTGCCGTAATAGGTGCCGAAGCCAAGGTACGAAACGGTGCCCCGGTTGCCCCACAAGCGGTAATCGTACTGGCCGCTGATCGAGGCGTTCTGGTAAAAGCTGTCGGGATTGTCGCAACCGATCTTGGCGGTCTCGTGGCTCAACCGATAGAAGCGTGGCGTGGTCGGATCGTTGTGCTCGACGAACTTCTCCAGCGCCAGCCGTGACAGACGGCTCAAGTAACGGAACCCTTCGGCCCGATCCAAGGGGTTCGTGGGGGAGCGATCGCCGAGAATCAGCGCACCGGCACGTTTAAGCGTGTCACAGAATTCGTCCCACGCCTCACCTGTCATCACGCGCGCCGCCGCGGATTGTGTGTCCATGTCGCTTCCTCCGGCGAATCCATCCGATCGCGGCAACCGCACCGGCACGACGCGTGCCGGGCGACACCGCCTATTTCACCACATCGCTGACCGACTGGAAAACCGACATCTTGATCGACGTCAGATCCAGCACCGGATCCATACGCATGGCCGGCACCGCCGCTTGCAGGCGCTGCACCGTCCCCGCGACGTCGTCGTTTTCCACCTGATACAACGCGCAGTACTGGTGCGACTGGGACTCCATCGCCTGGTCCTTCGTCAAGCGGAACAGTTGCGCCGATTTGAAACCCTTGACGGCGACAACTTCACGCAGGTGCACGTTGGTGTACCACTCCTTGTACTCGGCTTCCTTCCCCTCGATGGGGTTGCTGAACACCAGAAAAAACGTCTGCATGGCCTGTCTCTCCTTTCCGTTCGTGCGTTGCGCCGCACCGTGCGCCGCCTCCGTGGCTTACGAGACGAGGGGCAGACTGAGGTGCGACGGATAACGGCTATCGTGAAACACCTGCTGCACCGCCTTGCGCGCATCCTCGGCCCGCCCCAGCGCCGGCGTGACGCGAGCGTTGAGATTGCGATCGAAGCGCGGGAAGTTGCTGCTGGAGATCTCCACGCGGATTCGGTGGTTGGGTTTGAAGGTGTGGGCCATGTCCCAGAGGTCGATATGGAACTCCGTGACTGCGCCGGGGGCGAGGAAGGTCTCTTTCTCGCAGCCATTACGGTAGCGGGCCCTGACGATGCCTTCGGCGATGTTGGCGCAATAGCCGTCCGGCTCGACATCCACCAGTTTGGCGGTAAAGTCGGTGTCCGGCGCATCGCTGCTGGCATACAGGGTGACCGAGACCGGGCCGGCGATCGCAACCGCTTCGGCGAGCCGCGGCGTGGTATAGACCAGCACATCTTGCCGTGTTTCGACCGTCGCCTGATTCTCGACTCCGGTGGTCAGACCGATCATACTGCGGCCGCCGGTGGTGGGGACTGGATCGAACGGATCGTAGACGTAGCTATCCAGCGGTTCGGAACCGGGTGCGGTGGCGTTCAGCGCACCATCGCCCATGCGGCTGTTGGCCTGGCCCGCGCTGTGGAGGTAATAGCGCGCGACGTTGTGCGGCGGCGGCCAGGAGGCCACCTCCTTCCACGCATTTTCTCCCATGTGATAGTAGCGCACCGCGTTGTTGGGCAGGAACGTGTTCTCGGCGCCCCGCAGCCAGTGGTCGAACCAAGTGAAGGCGATCCCGGCGAGCGTCTCGGGCCCGGTCAGGGCGTCGGCGCCGAAGTCGCGCTCGCCCGCACAGGTGGGTCGCTTGTTGTAGTACGCACTGTGGTCCCACGGCCCGATCAGTAGCCGGTGCTGGTCACGGACGCGCGCATCGCTGCGACGCCGCAGTGCCGCATCGAGGGCGAGATGCCCCTTCAAACAGGTGTCGTACCAAGCGCTCATGTGCAGGACGGGCACGCGGATACGGTCGGCGTGCGCCACGGCGTCCGCCGCCTGCCAGAACGCGTCGTAGCTGGGGTGCGACAGCCACTCGCGCCAGTAGGGCGCCACGCCGTTTTGGTATGCGGGGAAGTCGATGAGCGGCAGATGGCCCGCGGAGCGTCTGATATCGCTGGCCGCCTCAGTCAGACGCTGGTGCGCCTTCTCCGCGGCATCGGGATCGAGGTGCAGGCGGGAGATCGTGTCCTGCGCCAAGATGGTCCAGATCCACGACAGCTGGAATCCCAGTTCGAAGGCGCCGTTCGAATAGGTCCACCCATCGTGGAAGTTGGTGGCGGTCATGTAGGCGAACGCCGCCTTGAGGTGAGGTGGGGCCTCGACGACACCCTGGAGGACTCCGTAACCGAGAGCGCAGGCGCCGTAGAGGCCGACGTTGCCATCGGACCATGGCTGCTCCGCCGCCCATTCCACCGTGTCGTAGGCGTCCCGCCCCTCGTTTCCGTACGGCTTCCACGTGCCCTCCGAGCCGGCTCGTCCGCGCGCTTCTTGCACGACCACCGCGTACCCCCGTTGCGCTGCCACAAGCGGGCTGAAGAGCAATTCGTGCACCGCGAGAAAGTGGTCGTTGTCGTACGGATGTCCGTTCACCAGCACGGGATGCTTCGCGCCGTCGTCGAGTCGATAAATATCGCTGGCCAACCGCACGCCATCTCGCATCGGCACCATGACGTCACGTTCGATGACGATGTTGTGGCCCATATTGTCCTCCTACGCCGCGGCGGGCAGGCCGTCGGGCGTCATAAACTGGGGTGATGTGAGTAAATGCTACTCTAATACGCGGGCGCAGACAAAGGCATCGACGTTGACCGGCCATCCGCGCGCCGGTGCCCCGGCACGCCAGTATCCACTCGCTGTCGGACTATCGGGGAATCTCCCAGATTTTTTCCTTTGCCCACCCCTGCTCGTAACGCGAGTAATACCAGAAGGTGAAGTTTACCGCCGTAATCTTCCAGCTTTCGCCGATGCGCTTGAACCGATTCTGGTAGGCGCCCATGACCCATACGGCTTGCTTGATGGGCTCGAGCGTCGTCTGCGCGGTAAGGTACCACGAGCCGGAAGCGGAATCTCCCTGCACCTCGACGAGCGGGTTGTGGACCATGTGCGCCATGAACGACACCGCCTGATCCAGCGGCTGAAAGAACTTGCTCATGATCTCGTCGCGGCCCTTGAAAGAACCGAAGAAACCGTAATCGCACGTGGCATCTTCGGTGAATAGTGCGGCGAGATCGTTCCACCGGCGCGCGTCGACCAGATGGCAGTAGCGCACCATCACCTGATTGAGCGCCGCGGTGTCCCGCAACTCAGTGACCATCCTTGTCAGCTGTTCGAGATCAGCCATGCTTGCCTCCTTTTCTTGCGCCCGGTGTGGCGGCTGCCGGCAAAGCACCCGCGAGCGACGCCCAGCACCGCTCGTGCGCCGGCGCTGCTATTCTTCGCCGAGCGGCGCGCCGAAGAGATCCTCGAACACGCCAAGCGCTTCTTCGACCATGTCCATCACCACCTGCCGTGCCGGCTTCATCGAGGTCATGAACCCGACGCCTTGGCCCGAGGCCTCGGTCATGAACGATTCGATGCCCCAGTCCATGGCCGACTGCTTGACATCGGCGAACAGCAGCAGCTGATAGGGCGCCGGCGCCGGCTTCGGCGCATTGCGTCCCTCCCACTCCTCGTGCCACTTGCATTTCAGGGTGCGCATCGTGAAGCCCGAGATGCAGGCGGAGTACGACGTGTCCTCCTGCGTAGCCGCGAGCAGCTTTTCCTTGATCACCATATCGCGGTCGGACTCGCGCGTGGTCAGCCACAGCGTGCCGCACCACACGCCCGATGCCCCCAGGGTGATGGCGCCCGCCAGATGTCGGCCCGTGGTGATCCCGCCCGCGGCGATCACCGGCCGGTCCCCGGCCATGGCGGCGACCTGGGGAACGATCGAAAAGGTGCCGATGGGGCCGGTGTGTCCGCCCGCGTCGATGCCTTGGGCCACGATGACGTCCACCCCGGCCTCGAGTTCCTTTTTCGCCTGCCGCGGTTTGCCGATCAAGCCCCACACCTGCATGCCACGTTCGTGAGCCGCTTTGACGACGAACGCGGGATTTCCGAGCCCCGATGCCAGCACCGGTACGCGTTCGTCCAACGCCACCTCCAACTGCTTGCGCGGCGTCTCCTGGTTCATCCACCCGAGTTCGAACAATTCCGGGCGCCGCTTCGGCGGCGGGATGTTGTAGCGCTTCTTCATGTCCTCGACGAATTCGCGCTGCGCCTGAGGGATCTTGGCGAACAGCTCTTCCGCCGTACCCGCCGGCGGCACCGAGGCCGGAAAGACCAGATCGATGCCGAACGGCTTGTCGCCGATGCGCTCGCGGATCCATTTGATATCCGCGGCAATCTCGTCGGGGGTGTGATGCGTTTCGCCCATGCAGGCGAATCCGCCGGCGTTGATCACCGCCACCGCCACATCCTTGCAATGCGTAAAGGCGATGATGGGGTACTCGATCCCCAAGGAATCGCACAGCTTCGTGTGCAATGGATTTTTGCTCACGTCTTTTGTCCTTTCGTGTGGCCGAGGCCGAGACTGCCCAGTGAAGTAACACAGTGCCTAAAACCTATCAACTGACATATTGGGCTTCGATGGCGAGCCACATCGCGCCCGCGAACGAGGGTGCAATGGTGGGGCATCGTCGGGGCGCAGCATGCTGCGCCCCGACGGTGGGTCGAAGAGCGGGGGAGAGGGAATATGCGGATGGTTACTTGACGTGGAGCTCGACGCGGCGGTTCTGCGCCCGGCCGTCGGCGGTGTCGTTGGAGGCCACCGGCTTCGACTCGCCCATGCCCTCCGCCGTGATGCGCGAGGCGGCAATGCCGTGGTCGACGAGGTAGCGCCGCACCGTGTCCGCGCGCCGGCGCGACAAGCCGAGATTGTAATGCTCGCTGCCGACGCTGTCGGTGTGTCCCTCGACGACGATGTCGACGCTCCCTTCGTGCCGCAACACCTGCACCGCCTCGTCGAGAATCGGCTTGGCATCGGCTTTCAGCGTTGCCTTGTCGAAATCGAAGTGCACGCTGCGCAGCACGATTTTTTTCTTGGCGGGAGGCGGTGCCGGCGCCTGGACGACGGGTGCCGGTGGCGGGGCAACCGCTTCCGGCGCGGCGCTGAAGTTGTAGGCCAGTTCCAGGCCGAAGGTGCGCGGGGGACCGTAGGTGTCGATCGACCACCCCACGGCGGGACTGAAGTCGATGCCGAAGTTGCGATACTTCTTGTCGAACAGGTTGCGGCCGAACACCGCGAGATCGAGGCTGCCCTTGGCAAGCGGAATGTCCGCGAACTGCAACCGGCCGTTGACCAATGCATAGTTCGCTGCCTCGTCCGCCTGGGCGCCGGCCGTGGTGTTGTCGATGGCGAACACCACCTTGTCCTGCCAATAGAGATCCATGTGGGCCGAGAACACCCCGACGGATGTCGCCGGTGCGGTGTAGGTGACCCCCAGCGTTGCCTGGTGCTCGGGAGTATAATTGAACGACCGCTTATCCGACACATCGATGGAGATCGTCTTGCCGGGATTCTTCGGGTCTGCAACCTCGTCCCCGAACTCCGTGTACTTCGGAAGTGTGAGGCTGTATCCCGCCGTGATCTCAAAGCCACGGAGCGGGACCACGGTTCCTTCGACCTCGCTTCCCCAGATCTCGGCCTTACCGGCGTTCTTGATCAGGCTGAACGAACCGAAGACCGGGTCGGCACGGAACACGCTAACCTGCAGGTCCTTGTAGTCGCTGAAGAACCCGTCCGCGTTCAAACGCAATCGGTTGTCGAACCATTGCGACTTGAAGCCCAACTCGTACTGCAGCAGCGTTTCCGGACCGAAAGCCTTGTTTGCCAGGAACTGGCTGATGTTGGTCGCCGTTCCGTTATACCCACCGCCCTTGAAGCCGCGGGCCACCCGGAAGTAGGTCATCAGGTTGTCCGTCCATTGGAAGGCGACGTTGGCCATGGGCGATAACCCGTCCGAGCCATTGAAGGCCGTGCCGGCGTGGGCCGTCCAGTTTGCCGCTGGGTTTCTGGGGAACTGCGTGCCGCGGTCGATATGCACCTGCTCGGCGGTGTAGCGGATACCGCCGGTGATGCTCAGCCGATCGTTGAGGATCGGCGGGGTTACGGTTATCTGCCCGAACGGTGCATACGACTTGGTCTTCGGGGTGGCTTGATACACGCTGGCGTTGCCGAAGAACACCTGCGACTGGTCGAGATCGCTGTATTCCCCATAATAATATGCGCCGAGGATATAGTTGACCCGCGGTGCGGCGCCCACCCATTGCAGTTCCTCGCTCCAATGCTGGACATTCAATGTCGAACCGAAATCCGCCAAGTGGATGGGGCTGCCATCGATGTCCGTGTCGCTCTGGTGGGTGAACGAGCGATATTCCGAGATCGACCGCAGGGTCACTTTGCCCAGCGGTCCCACCTCGCCGAGATCCCAGGCTCCGGTCAGGATGTGCATGCGATGGTTGCCATCGTCCTTGAGCCGGTGGTTGCATTGCGCCAACGGTTCGCCACGCATGCACGGGGAGTTGTTGCCGATCGCATCGACGCGGCCCGTTCGCACGTAGGGTGTCAGATCGAACGCGGGAATCCTCCCCGACACAACCGATCCGGGATAAATAAAGCTCAACTGGGCCGCCCGCGCGTTGTCGCGATAGCGATGGTACTCGAGGCTGTAATCGATGGTGACGCTCTTGGTCGGCTGCCAGCGCAGCGCGGTCATCGAGAAGACGCGGTTCAGGTTGTCGAAACTGCTGCTGCCGCTCGCTTTCAGCGACGTCGGCGAAACGTTGTCGAAGTAGCCGTCGCGGTGCTTATAGGCGACATTCTGCCGGACGCTAATCGTACCGAGAGCGGGGGATTCGAAAAACCCGTTCTTGCCCACCAACGGGACATTGAGCGTCACCCGTTCATTGAACGTGTTAAAATTGCCCACCTGGGTGGAAGTATAAATAGACCGATCCTCGGTGGGCTTCTTCGTCACGAAGTTGACCGCGCCTCCGATAGTGTTGCGCCCGAACAGGGTGCCCTGCGGCCCGCGCAGCACCTCGACGCGTTCGAGGTCCTCGACGTCGATGTTCGAGCCTTGCACCTGAGAGATGTACGCTCCGTCGACGTACAGCCCGACCGCGGGCTGAAACACCGGATTGGTATTGGCCTGCGAGGTACCACGGATGGTGACCACCGTTCCGGACTGGGTGGTGGTTTGCGGAGAGACGCGCAAGTTGGGCACCGCCTCGCCGAGATTGACGACGTTGGTCACCCCTTTTTCCGCCAACGCAGAGCCACTGATGGCCGTGACCGAGATCGGTGTCTCCTGAATGTTCTCCTCGCGCTTCTGCGCGGTTACCGTGATCTCCTCGACCTCGACCCCTGCTGCCGACGCCTTTTTCCCCTTGGCCGCTTGCGCCCGGCCGGTTGCCGGCGCGAGCAGGCCAACCGCCAGCACACCAACCAACATTGCCATCCGCATCGTTCTCATAGTCCCCCCTGAAGCTCGGTCGCGCTCCCCGACAAGCACGCATCCGGTGACGATCTCCCCGCGGCGGTGCCCTGCCGCGACGAACAACTCGAAGACCGACTTCACGCACCCGCCGGAGGCTTGGCCTGATACCACAAGTGCCGAGAATAGATCAAGTGGAATAAAAGCCGGCGGACTATCGTTCGGACGCTCGCCGCGACGTGTGCCGACCGCGGGTCCGTTTCGCGGTGGGGGCGCGCTAGCGCCCGCCGCCACGCCCTTTGGCGGCACGGCGCGGCGTGCCGGTCTTGCCGACGGCATCGTGTCCGAGCACGCCGGCGAAGCCAATGGCGACCAGCTCCACCAGGGTGTTGATGTAGTCCGTCGACGCCCGCCGGCCACCATCGCCGCGGCGCGCGATACGGGCCTCGCTGTTGCCCAACATCAGCATCACGATGCTGAACGCGATGCGCCACGCCATTTCGAGCAAGGGCTTGGGGACATCCGGGAGCGCCCAGCGCACAAAGCGGTCGATGCGTTCGTCCAGGCCGCGTGGACCGGCGTTCAGACGACTCAGCCGCGGATCCTCGGCCAACACCAACTGCGCCAGGAGCCGCAACCAGCGGGCGCCCCCAACCGGGTCGCGCGTCAGCAGCTCGCAGTACGGAACGGTGGCCAGGCGCACCAATCCCGCCGCGCTCGGGGGCTTGCCCTCCGCCTCCATCGCATCGATCAGCTCGCGCGCTCGCTGCGCCACCGCCCGACCGCGACGCAGGATGACCGCCTCGAGCAAACGGTCCTTGGTGCCGAAATGGTAGTGCACGGCCACCGGTGCCAGACCCGCCGCGGCATTGATCGAACGAATGGAGACGCCTTCGATCCCGTCGCTCGCGAACAGTTTCTCCGCCGCGTCCATGAGCGCCTCGCGCGTCTCGGCGCTATCGTACGGTGGACGGCCGGGGCCGCGGCGCTGGCGGTTGCGGGGCACCGATGTCTGCTTCACGTCCGGACTAGTAGCTTTTTCTATCAATTGAATCAATTAGAATATTCCTTTTTTTCGTGCTGCGCGCCGGTTGCCGGTCGCCTCGCGACGCTCCTCTCCGTCGCTTTCAATCGATTCCGCCATCTGGGATACTGCGCCCAGACGGCAGGAGAACGAATTTCGTATGAGTACAGCACTGCAATTCAGCGGCCGCGTGGCATTAGTGACCGGTGCGGGGGCCGGCATCGGACGGGCGTCGGCACGCGCGTTTGCGGCGGCCGGGGCGGCGGTGGCCGTCATCGACATCGATGCGCGCCGTGGCGAGGAAACCGTGGCGCTCATTCGGCAGGCCGCTGGGGCGGCGCGCTTCTTCGCCTGCGACGTCGCCGACGAGCGGCAGGTTGCCGGCCTCGTTCGTGCGGTGACGGACGCCTACGGGCGGCTCGATTTTGCCCATAACAACGCGGGAATCTCGCCCGTGACCGGCAACACGGTCAACTGTCCGAAAGATCTGTGGGACAAGATCCTCGCCGTCAACCTCACGGGCGTGTGGTTGGGGATGAAGCACCAGATCCCGGCGATGATCGCTGCCGGTGGCGGTGCCATCGTCAACACCTCGTCCGGTGTCGGACTGAAGGCCTTTCCCAACCAGCCCGCATACGTCGCCAGCAAGCACGGCGTCGTCGGCCTGACCAAGACGGCGGCACTCGAGTTTGCCACTGCCGGCATCCGCGTCAACGCCATTTGTCCTGGCGCAACGCTGACGCCGATGGTGGAGACCAAAGCGCGCGCCGGCGCCTACACGCTCGAGGGCATGGCCGCCATGTGCCCGATGAAGCGGATTGCCGACCCGGACGAGATTGCGCAGGTGGCCGTGTGGCTGTGTTCGCCGAGTGCGTCGTTCGTCAACGGCGCGATCCTTCCGGTCGACGGCGGCATTCTCGCGGGGTAACCGGCACACTCGCCCGCCACGAAAACCGGACGCACACCGCCCCGGCTGGGCGCACGCGCCCGAAGCGTGCGTTTACAATTCGATCTGCGCGCCCAGTTCGATCACGCGGTTGGGCGGGATATCGAAGTATGCCGTCGCGGACGGGGCGTTGCGCGCCAACACCGCGTACAATCGCTTGCGCCAGCGGGCCATGCGGGAACGGCCGGACGGCAGCAGCGTTTCCCGTCCGAGCATGAATGTGGTCGCGACCGGGTCGATCGCCAGCCCGCGCGCGCGGCACAACGCCAGCACACGGCCGATGCGCGGCGTTTCGATGAAGCCGAAGCGGGCCAAGACGCGGTAAAACCCTTGTCCGAGATCGGTGATGTCGACGCGCTCGCGGTCGCTGACTTCGGGGCGCTTCTCCGCGGTGATGGACAGCAGCACGACGCGGTTGTGTAACGTGCGGTTGTGCTTGAAATGGTGCAGGAGCACCGGCGGCACGCCGGTGGGGGTAGAGGTCATCACCACCGCCGTGCCGTCCACCCGGTACGGTTGGCGCCCGGCGACGTCTTGCAGGAACAGGTCGATCGGCAGGCTTGTCTGTGCCAGCAAGCGGCCCAACTCGGTGCGTCCCTGCTTCCAGGTGGTCAGAATCGTGAAAATGCTGAGCCCGACCACCAACGGGAACCACCCGCCGTCGACGACCTTGGGGAGATTGGCGGTGAAGTAGGACAGGTCGAACAACAGAAACATGGCGATGCCCACGGCGGACTTCATGGCCGACCAATGCCAGCGTTCGCGAGTGAGGACGTAAAACAAGATCGTCGTGACCGTCATCGTGCCGGTGACCGCAATGCCGTAGGCACCGGCCAGGCTGCTGGAACTTTGGAATCCCATCACCAGGAACACACACGTAACCATGAGTGCCCAATTGATCTCCGGCATATAGATCTGGCCGGCGGTGGTGCCCGACGTGTGAACGATCGTAAACCGCGGTGCGTATCCCAACTGCACCGCCTGCTGGGTGAGCGAGAACGCCCCAGAGATCAACGCTTGCGAGGCAATGATCGTGGCCATGGTCGACAGCGCCACCAGCGGGTAGAGTCCCCAGGCCGGCGCCAACTGATAGAAGGGATTGCTGACCGTTTCCCCTCCCGCCAAGAGCAGCGCGCCCTGCCCGAAGTAATTGAGCAGCAGCGCCGGGAAGGCCACCGCGTACCAGGCCAGACGAATCGGCCGCGGGCCGAAATGACCCATGTCCGCGTACAGCGCCTCGCTCCCCGTCACGCACAGCACCACGGCGCCGAGCGCGAGAAACCCCTTGATGCCGTGTTCCGCGAAAAAGTGGATCGCGTGCATGGGATTCACCGCGGAGAACACCGAGACGTCGTGCGCGTGCTGGGTCAGGATCGCCGCCAGTCCGAGCCCGCCGATGGTGACAAACCAGATCAACATCGCCGGGCCGAATACGGCGCCGATTCCGGCCGTCCCCCGGCGTTGGACGAGGAACAACAGAATCAGGATGGCCACCGAGATCGGCACGATGAAGGGCTCGAACCCGTGGGTGGCCACACGCAGGCCCTCGACCGCGGAAAGGACGGAAATCGCCGGCGTAATCACGCCGTCGCCGTACAGCAACGCCGCACCGAACAGCCCCACGAGGATGAGGCCGTTGTGCCGTGCCGCCCCGGCGGTTCCGCCCGGCCCCACCAGCGCCAACAGGGCGAGAATGCCGCCTTCGCCCTCGTTGTCGGCGCGCATCAGGAACATGAGGTACTTGACGGACACCACGACGGTGAGCGACCAGAAGACCAGGGAAAGAATCCCGAGTACGTTGGGAGCGGTGATGGCCAGCGCATGGTCGCCAATGAAACATTCGCGCAGCGCGTACAACGGCGAGGTGCCGATATCCCCGTAGACCACGCCGAGCGCGGCCAAGGCCATCGGCAGGAGCGGGCCGGTTGCGTGACCGTGGGGCGGCTCCGTCACCGGCGGCGCGGCCGCGGACACCGGTCCTGCCGCGCTGCCGCCGTCCTCGCCGCTTGCTTGTACGCTCATCAACCCCCTTCGTGGTACGCTGCCTTCGCGTTCGCCGCGGTTGCCCGCTTCATCGCACATGCGCCGCGCCGCCGCCGACACGCCGCCGTGCCCACCGTTAGCGGAACTCGGGTCACGAGAGCAACAGCCACGCGACGCCGGCGTAGAGCGGCGAGAGCACCAACACGGCGATGCCCGCGTAGGCCAGGAAGCCGGGCATGGCCACCCGCGCCGGTCCCGCGCCCTCCGCGACGGCCTTCACCAGTAGATTCGGACCGTTGCCGATGTAGGTGTTGGCGCCCATGAACACCGAGCCGACGCTGACCGCCGCCAGCAGCTCCGGCGCTCCGGCACAGAGTGCCGCCAGGTCCGAGCCAAACCCGGCGCGCGCCGCCGCCAGACTGGCGAAGACGAGGTACGTTGGGGCGTTGTCGAGCAGGCTCGAGAGCGCACCGCTCATGAAGAACAGGCCAACGGGCTTGTCGACGGGCAGGCTCGGGGCGATCTGTTCCAGAAAACGGATCGCCGGCCCCATCGTGGCGAAGATCCCGAGGAAGAGCGCGGCGACCTCTTTGAGCGGGCCGTAGTGGAAGATGTTCGCGTCGCGGATCTCGCCCGCCGTCAGCACCAGGGAGAGCGCAATGATGGCCGCGAACGCCGCTTCCCGCCATGGACCGGGCACCCCGGTGGCCGCCACGGCCAGGATGCCGCCGGCGAGCAGCAGGTTGACGCGGCCGCGGATGGCGATCGGCGTAGCCTGCGCCGCGTCGAGCGCCCGATCCGCGCGCGCTTCGTGCCGGTAGGCGCGCCGATCCCACAACCAGAACGCCGCCAACAAGAACCCCACGGCCAACAGCCACGCTCGCCACAACGAAAGCGGGAAGTGAAACGGCACGCCGTTGAGATACCCGAGATAGAGCGGCGGATCGCCCAGCGGCGTCAAGAGTCCGCCGGCGTTCGCCACCAGAAGAATGAAGAAGATGACGACATGCCGCTTGTGGCGGCGCTCCTGGTTGGCCTGGAGTAACGGCCGGATCAGCAGCATCGACGCTCCGGTGGTGCCAATCAGGCTGGCCGCAAGCGCGCCGATACCGAGGAACGCCACGTTGACGAGCGGTGTGCCCGGCGGATTTCCGGAAATGTGAATGCCCCCGGCGGTCACATAGAGCGCCGCGATGAGCATGATGAAGGCAACGTATTCCTCGAGGTCGTTTCCGAGATCCCGGAAGTCGCCGGCATGCGCCGCCAGCATGACCACCGGCGCGGAGCACACCAATGCCAGCGCCAGCGGTGCGGCGGGACGCTCCCACAGATGCGGCACGATCAGCGGCAGCAGCGCGATCCCGAAAAGCATGGCCGCAAAGGGCAGCACCTGCAGCATCGAGAGCGGTGTGATCGCCGGGGGCATGCAGCCGCTACGCTAGCATGCTCGCCAAGGGATTTCGCAACGCCCGGCCCGGCGACGCACCGGAGCACTTCCGATAGGTTTGTACATCGTGAGATACTACCGCTGGAGGAACCAAATCATGGCCAATGAATCGAAACCGGCAACCACCGTCCGCCTAGGTCCGCTCTCGCATATCGGCGTGGTGGTGAAGGACTGCGAGAAGGCGGCGGCGTGGTGGGAACGGGTGCTGGGGGTTGGCCCGTTCGCCATCGGGGTGTGGGAGTTGGACGAGACCAGCCAGTTCCGCTATCGCGGCAAGCCGGGCCGGGCGAAAGTGAAAGCCGCGATCTCGCAGGGCGACGGGGTGTTCATCGAGCTGGTACAGGTCCCCCTGGAGGGCGAGACGCCGCACGCCGAGTTTTTCCGGCAACACGGCGAAGGCTTCCAGCACATCGCGTTCCACGTGCGCAACATCGACCAGGTGGTTGCGGATCTGGCCCAAGACGGGCTCACGCCCACGTTGCAGTACAAGTTCGAAATGACCCGTCCGGACGGCAAGCGTCAATCCATCGCGGAGGTGTACCTCGACAGCGTCGAACACGTCGGCGGCGCTATCCAGCTGCTGGAGATCGAGGAACTCGACTAACGCGGGAGGGGCTCGACTCCAGCGCGGCTGAGATCGACCTGCCGGGTTTCCGGTAGGACCCACAGGAGGAGGGGGATCGCCAACAGATTGATGCACGCCAGCACGATAACGGCATGGCCGGTCGCTCCCAGCGGCCCGGCAAGCCAGCCGACAACGCCCGGACCGAATACGAAGCCCCAGCGGCCCAGCAGGTTCTCGCACAAGCCATTGGCCGCGGCGCGCACTTCGGTGGCGAACAATTCCGAATTGATGACGTGCGCCACCACCCAGACACCCATGAGCATCTGGATCGACATCCAACACGCCGCGATCACCCTGAAGTCCATGGCGTAATAACCGACCATGGTCACGACGGTGGCCAACAGGAGCAGGATGGCGGCCGCATGCCGCCGTCCGATCCGATCCATCAACCAGCCGGAGAGAGCATAGCCCGAGAAGCCGAAGACCAAGGCGAACGGGGCGACGAGCTGCACATCGCGCGTCGTCCACGCGCGCTCCTGTAAGACGTAATAGGTGAAAAAGGCTCCCGTTGCCGCCGACCAAAAGCTGATCACGAACCACACCGCGCTCATGGTCAGGAAACGCACGCGCACGTGCGGCGCCGTCAGTGTCCGGAGTTGTTCCCCGATGGAGGGAGGGTGCTGCGCCTCTCGCTGCCGGACGAGGTACAATTCCGATTCGCGGATGCAGAGCCACAGCGACGGCAGCAGCAGTAGCGGTGCCGCCCCGATCACGAAAAGGCTACGCCAGCCGAAGGCGGAGGCCTCGGCCGGGTGCAGCAGGATCGCCGGTAGCGCCGCGCCGAAACTGGCGAAGGCCGCCATGAACCCATTGGCCCGCCCCCGCATGGCCGCCGGTAAGGCTTCGCTGAGGAGAATGTAAGCGGTCGAAATCTGCGTGACGAGACACACGCGCGCGGAAAATTGCAGGATGACGAACTGCCGCAGGTCGCCTGTGAACGTCGTCGCCAGCGAACAGAGCGAGAATCCCAACACGCTCCAGAGAATCACGGGACGGCGCCCGAAGCGATCCCCGAGCCGGATCGTGAAGAAAGCCAGCACCGCGCCCAGCCCGACCAGCGACAGCGCGGCGCCAAGCTCGGCCGGCCCGGCGGAGAATTCCCTGCCGACGTACGGGACGACGAGGTTGGTGACGCTGGCGTCGAACCCCTCGAACACGACCACCCCGCAGAGCAGGGCGAAGAGGCGGCGCCGATACGTCGTCATGGCGTCGGCGCACGCGCGGCTCACGCGGTCAGCGACATGAAATTACGAGAGGTCGACGAAGATCGGCGACGACCAGGCACGCTCCTCGATCTCGCCGAGACAGTCATCCGAAGGTGGCGTATGCGGATCGGCGGCGCACAGGTGCACTTCGAGACAGCGGCCGGACTCGTCGTACTTGCATCGGAGGTTGCCGCCATTGACGGCTGGACTCGGCTCCTCGATGGCACGCGCGTAATAGACCGCTGGGCGCCCGGAAGACACGAAGTCCGGATCGTCGAACTGTACCGTACACCCCGCCGCGTCGGATGCGCACGCGAACGTTCGCCACTTGTCCTCGATCAATGGCGCGACCGGTTCGCCCGGCGCGATCTGGGGCCGGACGCGAACCACCTCGATGCGGGTGATGCGCTTACGCTCGTCGGACGGGTTGTAGCACTCGCCCTTGCACAGGCGCTGCAGGCGATCGGGCGCCAGGGCGCTCGTACTGTATTCGGGGCAGCCGGCCTTCTGTTTCAACGCGCCGACGGCGCGTACCTCGAAGCGCGGCGTTCGATTCATGCGGACCTCACTGCCCATAGGCACGGCCGCCTCGCTCCCGTCCGGCCCCGCATTGAGCAGGCTGAACCACAGCAGGATGTGGTCGCCGCTGGTCCCGTAGACCTCCTTCCGCTTGAGCGCCTCCCACACCGCGTCGCGACTGCGGCCATTCGCATGCACCGCCACCAGGCCGCCGGTCATGAGAAACGAGGCCTGGCGTTCGTTGTCGAGCGACCCGATGGCGGGCGCGGACTTGCCGAGATCGACCACGGCCGAATACGGTTGCGGCGCCACGCGCGGTCTGCGCATGCGTTCCCGCCAGCGTTCGTCGCGCGGCGCATTGTCCGAGGTGGTCTGGAAGCGGTCGAACTCCTTGTAGCCGTTGCCCGCCCGTGCCCGGTGGTTGTCGCTCGATGCCAGGATGCCGAAGCGGAAGCGTTGCGGGCGTGCGGGATCGTCGAAGTTGGCGATCGCCAGGGCGTACTGCACCGATCCACCGGGCCGGTAGTTGTAGGCCGGGATGAAACAGTCCTTGCACTGTCCGGAATCGAGCCAATCCTCCGGCCGCGCCCCGGGAACGCTGGCGGGGCCGCGCAAGCCGGCGTCCACGTAGTTCTGGCGTGCGGTAGCGGCACGGCGGGCGCACTCGGCCGCGTCGGCGCCGGTCTGGCGACAGCGCTCTTCGATGATCTGACCGGCGCGCCAGCAACTGGGCAGGTAGTCCGGTGTGGGCTCGGGACAGTGCTTCGACCCGTTAGCGTCAACCGTAACCGCCCGCCAATTCCGGTACGCCTCGGAATTGCCATGGCCGGACATCACCTCGATGAGGAACTGCTTGGCCGGATCGTGCATCCCCGGGGTCAATTGCTTGTCCCAACTCGTGCCGGGCGGCGAGTAGATGCCCCAGGTGCTGCCGTGCGGGATGACGACGGTGTCGAAGCCCCACTGATCGAGTTTGGCGAACAGCTCGCGCGGCGTCGCCGCGGACTCATAGCACTCGGCCGGCAACTCGCGGCTGTTGACGCCCGACGGGCAGACGGGAACGCTACGAATCTCGCGGATGAAGCGCGTAAAGTCATAGTACCGTTGCCGGTAGGGGAAATCGTACAAGGCGGTGATCGGCGAGACCGCGCCGAACACCGCACGCGAACCGTCCGCGCCCACCCCGCCGGCGCCGATGGGCCGCGTCGGCACCTCCTTGTCGGCGAGACCTTTGAAGATCACGTTCTTGTGACCGTAGTGCTCCTCCGGCGTGAGCCCCATTTGGCTCCACTCCCAGCCGAGGAACACCGCGACGTCCGGATTCTGCGCGTCGCGTCCGGCGATGGCATTGCACTGCCGGATCGACTCCTTCGTTTCCAACCAATGCTGGGGCGTACTCGATTCGGCGTGATCGTTGACCGACCAGAAATCGAGCCCCGAGCAGAAGCGCGCGTAGTCGCAGGCGTCGGCGATGGGGTGCGCTCCGGCGCCCTGCATCATCGGTAGGGCCATGGCAAAGGCATCGCTCGAGAAGGTGGTGTGGACGTGCAAGTCTCCGAACAGGACCTGCTTCGGCTCCGTAACACCGACCGCGCGTGCCGCCGTCGCCTCGACCTGCGCTCGTGCGGCCACCGCCGCGGCGGGCACCCGTACCGGCGTCGCCGTCCCGGGCCCCTCGTGTCGTCCGTACAGACCAAACCAGACCCCGGCCACGTAACCAGCCGCACCCAGCACCAGCAGCACCACGAGCGCCAGGACTCGCTTGAGCAACCTCATACGTCGCCTCCCGGCGCCGCCCGACCTGTGTCGATAGCCGGCGCAACGCCTCCGTCGCTGAATCGATTATGCTGCGTGCTACTACAGCGGATACGTCCGAGTCAACGGCATAAATTGAGGAGAACGCGAGCCGGCGGATGGCATCGACCCGACGAAGGCGGTTGTTGTCGGATGACGACGTCCTTCGGCGCGCAACACGCGGTCATGTACGCCTGACCGTTGAGCCCTGCGTTGGATGCGATGTTGGCGATGTCGCCGCCGCCGTCATTGCAGGAAGCGGCGATAGTAGGCCGCGAAGTCGCGGCGGATCCCTTCCTCGCTGAAACCGAACTCGGCGAGCGTGTAGTGATGCGCCGCCCGCTTGTCGCGAGCATTCTCCGCTGCCCACGCGCGCATGCGCCGCGCGACCGCGGGCGGCAGCTCCATGCCGACAAAGTCGTAGATGCGGCGGACCTGCGCCATCGGGTCGGCCAGCAGCGTGTCGTAGCGAATGTCGAGAAAGCGCGGCTCATGGAGTTGGCGCACCGCCATGCAGCGCTGCATGGCGCGCTGCAACCGCGACCCCCACTGCCGCCCCACCTCCTTGGGTTCGGAGTGCTCGCTCCCCAGGCGGCGGATCATGTGCACCAGACTGGCGAACGAGGGTACGGTGGCGATCGGATCGCGGTGCGTCTGCACGATCTGGATGTCCGGAAAGACCGTGAACAGGAGATCGACAAAGCCCAGGTGATGCGGGGTCTTCAGCACCCAGCGCGTGCCGGTCTCGCCGCGCCGGCGTTTCTGCCATTGCACGAGTTGGAGGAGCCGCTTCAGGTACGCGTAGCCCGCCGTCTGATCCTGCGCATCGAGCCAGGCACTGAACGTGGGTACATTGACGTAGGCCTCGGAGTTGGTGCTGAAGAACGAATGTTCGAGCAGCATGATCTCTTCGTCGGGGGCCTGGGCGGCGATGGGATGCGCGGCGACGATCTCCGGCACCGTCGCGACCATCGCGGCCACCTCCTGCTCGGCCGCGACGATGCGTGGGTCGACGCCGTCCGCCGGCGCATCCGCCCACGGCGCCGGATGGCGCGCCTCCCACCATCGCAGGGCGAGGACCCGCGGGTCGCAGGCGATCATGCGTTGCAGCATCGTCGTCCCGGTGCGCGCCAGGCCGACGAGAGCGAAGGGACGGCGGATGTCTTCCGCCAATATCTCCGGGTGGCAACGGATGTGCTCCTCGGTGCGCAGGCGATTGACCAGGATCCCGATCACGCGCTCGCGCTGCGCCGCGCGGCCCGCCGCGTGTAATGCGGCTTCCGCGTCCATCGCCCGCAACAACCCCCGTAGCGGCGGCAGGAACGAGGGGTCGCCGAAATTGGTCAAGCCCGTCCTGCGGCTGGCCTCCGCCAGCAGCGCCTCGGGGTCGAGGCACGACGGATCGTCTGGCGTCATGCCGTTCGCGGTCATGTCAGGGGGCTCTCGCACTCGCACACGCCGACGATCAGCGCGCGCCCCACCGCGGACGGCGGATGCCGCGGTTGGGGCGCAATGCGCGCCGCGTACCACAGCATGGTGATGACATCCCATGGTGCGGCGGCCGCCGCGGTGGACTGGACGGTGTTGTGCACGCACTCGAGCGGCTCCGGCAACCCGTCAAGCCATGCCGGCAGCGCGGCCGCGTAGCGACCGCGGAAGACATCGACAGACTCGCCGGCTGGCCGGGCCGCCAGCACTACCAGCTTCGTCAGCGCCGCCGGTGCCGTAGCGGAGCGGGCGCGGACGACGTGTTCCTCGACCGCGAAGAACACATTCTCCGGCTTGGCCATGAACGTCAGTTCGTCGCGGCAGATCGGCGCCGCGGCCGGCGCCTGCAAGTACGCGCGCACGCGCTGCAGCGCCGCGTCATCCGCGTACCACAGCTCCGTGAGGCAATCGAAGTTGGGCGGCCCCCCGGCAACTTCGGCGGTCACGTGGTTGCGGACGTACTTGCGGAACTGGTCGATGTGCCGCAACGCCAGTGGCACGTGGATCTCTTCATAGTGCCGCCGAAACTCGGTGCGTGCGAGATCGGCCCTGCGTTTGATGAGCGCGATGACCTTCAGCATCGTTCACCATCCCGCGCTGCCACCGGCAAGTCAACCGCGACGCGAGCGGGCATCGGCGGTCACACGGGCGGGAGACCGTGTCGCGCGCGCATGTCCCTTCGCGCGGCACGCGGGCAACCGCGGCGTGGGGTGCGGGCGGGCGCTCCGCTTACAATGCGTAGCGTTTGAGTTTGTACCAGAGCGTGCGTTCGCTCACCCCCAGCAGGCGGGCGGCGTCGGCCTTATTGTCGTTAGCGGCGCCGAGCGCGCGCAGGATCAGTTTGCGCTCCACTTCCTCCACCGCCGACTCCAGTTGCAGATTGTCGGCGGCGGGCACGGCGGCAACGCCCTCGGTCGCGGGCGCAGCGGCGCTCGCGGGCGACAGCATGCGGAGCATATCGACATCGACCTGCGTGCCGGCGCACAGCACCGCGGCACGCTCCATCAGGTTGCGCAGTTCGCGGACGTTGCCGGGCCAGGGATATCGAACCAGCGCCGCCGGCGCATCGGCCGCGAGCCGCAAAGCGCCCTTGCCCATCTCGCGCCCGAATGCCGCGAGGAAGAACTGCGCCAGCCGAGGAATATCGTCTTGGCGCGCGCGCAGCGGCGGCAGATCGATGTGAAAGACGTTCAAGCGGTAGTAGAGGTCTTCCCGGAACGTCCCGTCGCGGATGGCCGCGGACAGGTCGCGATTCGTGGACGAGACGACGCGCACATCGACCTGGATCGGCTTGTTGCTGCCGATGCGCTCGATGATGCCTTCCTGCAAGACGCGCAGCAGTTTGGCTTGCAGCGGGTAGGCCATGTCGCCGATCTCGTCGAGAAAGAGCGTGCCGCCATCCGCCAACTCGAATTTGCCGGTGCGCTCCATCTGCGCGCCGGTGAACGCGCCGCGCACATGCCCGAAGAGCTCGCTCTCGAGCAGGTCCTGGGGAATCGCGGCGCAGTTGAGCGGCACGAAGAGCTTGTCGCGGCGCGGGCTGAGATTGTGCACGGCACGGGCCACCAGCTCTTTGCCCGTACCGGTCTCGCCGGTAATCAGCACGGCGGTCTTGGCGGGAGCCACCTGGCGAATGAGTTCGTAGATAGCCTGCATGGCGGCCGAACTGCCCACCAGATTTTCGAAGACGGCGGTTGCCGGCACCTGCTCCTTCAGAAAGCGATTCTCCGTCCGGCACTGCCGCAGTTCGAGCGCGTTGCGGACGATCAGTTCGATCGCCTGTACATCGAACGGTTTCAAGAGGTAATCGAAAGCCCCTTGCTTCATGGCTTCCACCGCGGTCTGGACGGTGCCGTGGGCGGTCAACACGACGACCGGGATGTCGGGATCCAAACCGCGGATCGCCCCCAGCAACTCGATCCCCGACATACCGGGCAACTTCAGGTCGGTCAGCACCAGGTCGAATTTCTCCGCGCGGAAGAGGTCCAACGCCTCCGCGCCGCTGCCGCTGGGCACCGACTCCAATCCGAGCTGTTCGAGCAGAATCTGCAGCACGCGGCGCATCTTGCGCTCGTCGTCGACAATCAACACTCGTGCCATCACGTCTCCTCAACGGCCGGCAGTTCCACGCGGAAGGTCGTGCCGCGCCCGACGGCACTTTCGACCGTCACCGCGCCCTGATGCGCTTGCACGATCCGTTGCACCAATGCAAGGCCGAGGCCGGTGCCGCCTTCCCGCATGGTGAAGAATGGGGTGAAGATGTGCGCCTGCATGTCGAGCGGAATTCCCGGCCCAGTGTCGCTCACCTCGAAGCGCACGCGGCCCTGGCGCGCCGGCAGCGTGCGGACGGTGATCTCGCCTCCCGCCGGCACCATCTGCAAGGCGTTGACGATGAGATTCAGCGCCACCTGATAGATCTGCGCGGGATCGCACTGCGCCGCGGGCTGGTCGGCAGCGAGAACGCGGTGCAGCATGATACGGTTTTGTCGGGCCTGCACATCGACAAAGTCCAGTGCCCGCCCGAGGATCGTCGCCAGCGGCGTCGGTTCGATCAGCAAGTCGCGGGGGCGGGCGATCTCCAGGAATCCGGCGACCACGCGATCGATCCGGTCCACCTCGCTGATGAGCATGCCCACCAGTTCGGCGTGGCGCGCCGGATCCGCGGCCAGCGAGCGCTCCAGGATCTGCGCCGAGGTGCGCAGAATGCCGAGGGGTGTGCGCACCTCGTGGGCCACGCCGGCGGCAATTTCTCCGACAAACGCGAATTTTCCCGCCGTTACCAGATCGTCTTGCGCGCGCTTGAGCGCGCTGGCCATGGTGTTGAAGGCCTCCGCCAGCTGTCCGATTTCGTCGCGGGAGCGCACGGGGACGGGCGCACGGGGACTTCCCGACTTCGCAATCTCCCGCGTGGCGCGGGTCAGCTCCCGTAACGGACGGATCATGCGATCGGCGAGGAGGACCGCGACACCCAATCCGACCAGCAGAACGCCGATGAGCAGCAGCGTGAGGTGGCGCTCCATGCGATAGACCGGCGCCAGCGCTTCGCCGACCGGTTGCAGGGCGAGCGCCGTCCACCCGGATTGCGGGCCCTTCAGCAGCGCAAACCCCGCCAGCGTGCCGGTCCGCGGCTCGCGCACATAACCCGGGGCGCTCGCGGCGTCTCTCGGGCGTGCCGACAGCCATCCCGCGGTACGCAAGTTTCGCCCGCCAACCGCCGCGGTTTCGCGGCGACTGGCGGCGATCGCCACCCCATCGCCATTGAGGACCAGGACATCGACCGTCAGCCCCAAGGCCGCCGAATTGATGCGCACCCGCTCGACAAGCGCCAATCCACGCTTCCAATCGTACACGCCGAGGAGCGCGCCGACGACCCGGGCGCGGTTGTCCGGATCGCGGATCGGCGCCGCGATCTCCAGCGTCGGCTGCTCATCGGCCGCGGTCCCCTGCGGTCCGCCGAGAAAATCGTTGCCGGCGAGCGTCGCGTGGAACCAGTCGCCGTCGGCGCGCATGCTGCCGATCAAGGAACGGTCGGATGCCGCCGCCACACGCCCATCGGCATCGACGCACACGAGGTCCAAGTAGCCCGTGTCGCTCTGGTGCAGCGCGATCAGGAAATCCGTAATCCGTGCATTGGTATCGCCGGATCGAATATCGCGCATGACGTCGTGGCTGGCCCATGCCGTCACCTTGCTGCTCTCCCGCGCCAACAAGTCGCTGATTTCGGACGCGGTGTCGTGCGCGACCTTGACGAGTTGGCGGCCAACGGCATCCTCGAGTGCGCCGCGTGCGCTGGCGATCAAGACGAGGGTGAAGACAACGCCGGGCACCACGACCAGCAAGAGCGAAAACAGCAGCAACTTCGCCCGCAGGGAATAGATGCGACCTGCGCCATGCATTCCGGTTGTTTCTCCGAATGACCATCACGTACCCACGGTGCGGGCGGTTCGTCAATCGGATCGTCGGTATCGCGATGCCTGGGCACGGACGCGGCTACGCGCGTGGCCCGCGGTCCATTTCCAAGTTGCAACCCGGGGCTACGAACCGCGGTGCCACCCACCCTGAGGTGGGCGGCGGTGCGTGACAGAGTCAGGACGAAGCCCGTGGATGTGCGGAAGAAAGCGCTGGCGACGGCGGGTTGGGAGCTTCGATGGTGGTCCGGGGAACGGACGCCGAAGCCAGGTGGGTGTTGTAAAGGCCACCGTCATTGGCAAGGGCGCGAACGCGGAAGTCATCCAAAAAATGGGCTTCGTCCATAACCTGTACGCTACGCTCGTTCACCATTGGAAGATTGCGCGGGCCCGTGGCTGGCTTGCGCAGGTGCGTGCCAGCCGATCGTCCCGTGAGATTCAGGCCGATGCATCTGGTCACATACATGCGTAACATCCCTCTCCACCGGGCCCCTCCCATTGGCGAACGAAGAATCCCTTAAGCCGAAATCATGCCAATCCGAGAGGCCTCGCGTTTTCACGAATGCGATCAGTCTTGAGCGTGGTGCTATTGCCAGGCACGCAAACTTTTCCCACACGCGGGAGGCAGCGACGGGAATGACGACCCGTTCAACTGGGTCCGTTGGTGGCGATCTCTTGCAGGCTTTGAAGATCGCACAACGCGATCCGGTGGCGCGACGACTTGATGATGCCCGCCTGTTGCCACTTGCTGGTAATGCGGATCGTCGTTTCGACGGTCGTACCGATCATGTCAGCCAACTCTTGCCGGGAGACGTTCAACTCGATGCTGGTTCCATGCCGCTGACCGATTTTTTCCGACAGGGTCAGGAGCATGCGGGCAAGGCGTTGCTCGACGCGTTCGAGGGCAATGGATCGCAAGCGGTCGTGTGCTTGCCGCAATCGACCGGTCACCTGTCCCAAGATGGCCGCCCGCAAGGTGGGATGTTTTTGGCACAGATCGCGCGCCACAGGCGCCGGGAGACACCACACATGGCTGGGTTCCACGGCCACGGCGGATGCCGGGTACCGTCGGCTTTCGAGGGCCGCAACCGCGCCGAATAACTCGCCGGGAGGAATCACCTCGAGAACAATCTCCCGGCCCTCCGGACCGAACTTCACGATATGGATCAGCCCGTCTTTGACGGCCCATAGGCCATCCGCTGGCTCGCCCTCGGAAAAGAGCATCTTGCCTGCCGCCACCGCGCGTTCGATGGTGGCCGTAGCGACGATTTGTCGATCCGCGGCACTCAGGGTCCGAAATCCTTTGAGCTTGTCCATTCCAACCCACGTTAGTCTCTATGACCCCGATCATACAGCATCGCGGCCCGAACTTCTAAAGTGACGGGATACGAGAGGAGACCAAATGAGTGCAACGGTCGAACTGCTGGGTCGCCAGCACCAGGATGTGCTCGCCCGTCTGTCGGCGGTGGAACAAGCCGGGGGCAGGAACGGTGTGCTTGCCGATCTCGCCAATTACTTGCGGCGTGAGGTCATGGACCACTTTGTCCTCGAAGAGCAAGCGCTCTTTCCGATCCTGGAGCGCCACATCGGTCGGGACCACGGTCCGCTGGCGGTGATGGACATGGAACATGCCTCCTTCCGCGAGCTGCTTCAGGATCTGACCGGCAGTCTGGGCTCCGCCGATGCCGCGCAAGCGCAACGCCACGCGCAGGCGCTCGTCAGTCTCCTACGCGATCACATCGCCAAGGAAGACAACATCCTCTTCCCCATGGCCACCCGCATGTTGAGCGATGCGGAGGCCGCCGAGGTCGATGCGCGCGCGCGCGCAATGGGCACGGCCGCTGCCCCGGCAGCGGCGCCCGCCGCGGACAGCAGTCAGGGCCACCGCGCATAGGCCCTTGAGTTCGGCCTGGTATCGGTACACACTTGGGGGTCGTTCCAGCACGCCAGGTCGCTGGAATCGGAGGTAATCATGCCAGAGGAGAAGCCGCCCAGCCCGGAGGCCCTGTCCGCACCCTGCGGCGAGGCCGAATCGGTGCACGAAACCGTCTGTTCCTTTGCGGAGGAGTTCGCGCGCAGGGGACATGACGGTCCCAAGATCCTGCGCATGTTTCAGGATCCGTTCCATACGGCCGCGCATCGTGCCTACCTGGCGCTCGGCCACGACGCCACTGCCGCCATCATCGACAGGTGTCTGGCGGGAACCGGCGGCGGGCGCGTGTACGGCGAGCGCACCAAGGTGGCGGTCACGGATCGGATCGCGCAAAGCAAGCTTTCCGATCCGCTCGCGTAAACGGGCTCGCATGGCCCGACAGTCTGTGTCCACGGGAACGGACACCCGCCCGCCGTGAGCACGCCCGTGAGGAAGATCCGGTGTGAACAGTGCCCATTGCGGGGCACCGTCTGGTTGCCGATCTCCCGGGTGCGGATCTCGACGCCTTTCGCGCCTGTACCGCCATCGCGATCTACAAGTCCCGCCAGGCGATCTATCACGTCGGCGCAGCGGCCTTTACGTCCTCGGTTGCGGCGTCGCGAAGCTCTATCGGTCAGACCGTTTTGGCTGCGATCGCACCGTCGCCGCTGCCGGCCGGGCGACGTGCTCGGGGAGCTGGTCATCGCCGACGCCGAGCGCTTGCTCCACATCGCCAACGCCGACCGCAACGGGGCCGCCTGAACGCGCGCGGGCCGCGGCCGCCGGCGGTGCGGTCCGCACGCTAGTGTCGTGCGGCAACCGCGACGATTCTCGGTTGCACCAGGCGGGCAAAATCGACGTACGCCATGCGCACCGTCTGCGTGTGATTGCCGGCATTGAAGACGATCCACGCATCCTTGGTCAAGGCGTCGTCGACGTACACCGGCAGGTCGTAGAGGTTGCCGAAGGGCGGCATGGCGCCCGGCTCGCACTGCGGAAATAGCCCGGCAAACTCCTCCTCGGTGGCCAGGACCAGATCCGGCGATTGCAATGCCGCTTTGGCCTTGTCGAGATCGACGCGTAGGGGCGCGGGTAGGACCATCATGGAGAAGTGTTTGCCGCTGCGCAGCATCACCACCTTGGCCAACTCCTTGCCGGAGATATGCTCCGCCTGCGCGATCTCCTGTGCCGTGAACGCCTGACGATGCGCTATGACCTCATAGCGCACACCGTTGCGATCGAGGTACTCACGTAGCTTGGTGAGGATCGGCATCATCAGCCCTCCTTCTCTCCCAGAGTGCTCCACGTTCCGTACCAGCGCAACGGCGGCAGTCTGGGCGCGTCCGATACGGGCAGTTGGTCCGCGCGTTGCTGCGTTTGATCGTCGCAAGCGCTCCGGCTTCCTGCCGCTGCGAATTCGGTCGACGTCGATGCCGGGCGGCGATTGGCCTCCGGTCTGGCAGTCGATTTGCTTACCCCAATCGTGCGAAGGGAGCCCGCGATGCAAGTCTGGCAACTGATGTCGAGTGCCCCGGTGACATTGGCCGCGCACGCAACCCTGGATGTGGCGGACGACCTGATGAAGCTCAAGCGTATTCGCCATCTCCCCGTCCTCGACGGCGGACGCCTCGTCGGCCTGGTGACCCAGCGCGACCTGTTCCTGGCCGGCGTGTCCAGCGTGCTCAACTTCCGCCACCGGGCCGAAAAAGAGTGGCTCGGGCGCATCCGGATCCGCGAGGTCATGACGACCGACCTGGTGACCATCGCACCGGAGACCGACATGGAGGCCGCCGTGGAGCGCATGCTCGAACACAAGATCGGCTGCTTGCCGGTGATGGCCGGCGGCAAGCTCATCGGGCTCCTCAGCGAAACGGACTGCCTGCGCTACCTCAAACGCATCCTCTCCATCGCCGACGTCAAGCGCCGGATCGTCGCCGAGGACACGCCCGTCGACGTGAGCTGAACACTCCCTCGTCGGGCACTGCCGGCTACGGGACGGCGGGAATCGCCGCGAGACACTGGCGCAAGATCCGCTCGACGTCGCCGACAACGGCGCTCAGCGATGCGGCGGTATCGAGCGTGAAATGGCCCGCGGCTTCGTCGGGACCGATCGGTTCGAATTGGCGCCGCTGTTCGAGATAGATGTTCCAGTCTGCGTCGGAAGGGCTCGCGCTGCCGCGTTGCCGCTGCGCGATGCGTTGCCGGATCTGCTCCTCCGCACAGCAACACTCGAGCAGGACGAACGGAACGCCACGCGCGGCCGCGACGGCCCGTGCGGCGTCGCGGTCGGCCCGCCGTTGGAACGTGGCGTCGAGAACCACCCCAGCGCCCGCCGCAAGATGCTCTCCAGCCGCGGCGAACACGGCGTCGTAGGTGCGGGCACTGTGGGCGGGCGTGTACAGGCCGGTGGCATAAGCGGCTGGCAGGTGGGTGTCGGCCGCGACCCCGGCCAACGCTTTGCGCACCACATCGGAGTTGACGTGGGCCAAGCCGGTACGCGCCTGGAGCGCTGTGGCGATTGCGGATTTCCCGGTACCGCTCAGTCCCGCGATGAGCACCAGGCCGCGGGTATAGGACCAGGTATAGCGGTACGCCAGCGCGAAGTGCCCGCGAGCGCTGCGCCGCGCCTGCTCGCGTTCGCTCGTCTCCACCTCCGCTTCCGCGCTCTTGAGGCTGTCGACCTTCCCCCGCACATACGCCCGATAACACTGGTAAAACGGGACCAGGCGCGGGAGGTCCGGATCGGCGGCGTACGTTGCGTAGGCGGAGATCAAGTGCCGGGCGAGATCCGGGCGCTCGCGGTAATCCAAATCCATCGCCAGGAAGGCGATTTCGGAGGCGGTGTCGCAGTAACGGAATTGCCGGCTGAACTCGATGCAGTCGAACATGAGAGGCTCAGGGTCGAAACACACGTGTTCCGCCCGCAGATCGCCGTGACAATCGCGAATATGCCGCTGCGTCTGCCGCCGGCGAAAAAGCGGCTCCTGTTGGCGCAGAAACTCGTACGCGAAGGCCTGGATGGTATCGTCATCCCCGGAAGGAACGGTGAGGTCACGGAACGGGCGCGCGTTGGCATAGTTGTCCCGCAAAATGGCAAGGATGGCCGCGGGGTCACCATTGGCACTCACCTGCGGACCGGCGTCGGCGCTGCGGTGAACGTCGGCGAGGCGCCGCGCCACCGCGTCGATCATCGCCGCGGTGACGGCTCCACGGGCGAGGAGGGTATCGAGCATGCGCTCGGCCGGCAGCCGGCGCATGCGCACGGCATACTCGACCGCCCCGGTGTCCGCCTCCGGCGCGAACCGAAACGTGTCCCCGTCCGCGCAAATGGCAACCACTCCGCGGTACACGTCGGGCGCCATGCGGCGGTTCAGACGCACCTCCTCACGGCAGAAGTATCGCCGCCGCGCCAACGTGGAAAAATCCAGGAAAGAGAAGCGTACGGCCTTCTTGACCTTGAAGACTTCGGATCCGGCCAACAGCACGTATGAAATGTGCGTTTGCACCAGTTCGACCGTCGCCGGAGCGTGCGCATACATCTCCGGGCGCAACATCGCCCGAATCGGTGCCGGGAGATTCATCCCTCCTCCGCGCGCGGCTAGGCGCGTAGCGGTAGTCTGGGCGAAAGAATGGTGCTGACTTCGAAACCGTCGGCCTCGAGTCCGGCGATGATGTCGCCGATATTCGTCGCTCGCACCCGGAGATCGATCGTACCGCCGCGGGGGTTGCGGTACAACCACTTCAGGTCGCCGTGCTGTCGGTCAATCACCCGCCGGACGCGCCACTTCACTTCCTTGCCCTCTCCTCCGCTGAGCAACAAGTGATAGGTCGGTTCGGCGACACCGCACAACCGCACAAACGCGTCGAGGATGTCCGACGTCGTAATGATACCGATCAAGCGTGCCTGCTCGACAACGGGCAACGCGCCGATCTTCAGACTGCGCAGGAGGCGCGCGGCTTCGTCGATCGGCGCCGCGGGTGCGACGATGCTGGGGTTCGCGGTCATGACCTCGGCAACCGTCTTCTTTCCCGGCGCCGCGCCGCGCAAGTCGCGGTCGGTGACGATCCCGACAAGACGATCCTTCCGCAACACCGGCAGCTGCCGGAATCGGTGCTTGTGGAGCAGCGCCTGCGCCGTGGACCGGGAACAGTCGCGCGTAACGGTGATCACCTTCGAGGACATATGGTCGCGAACCAACATGAACGGTCTCCTCGTCTCTTCTAACCGGGTTGCCGGCGGATCGCCATGGCCGTCATCGATCGATTTGGCGGATCAATCCCTCCTGGGCGACCGACACGACCAGCGCGCCCTCGCGCGTGTAGACGCTCCCGGTGGCGAAGCCGCGTCCGCCGCTCGACGACGGCGTGTGTTGCACGTATAGCAACCACTCGTCGGCACGGAACCGGCGATGGAACCACATCGCGTGATCCAAGCTCGCCATCATGATCTTGCGGGCAGGCTGCGACACCAGCCCGTGCGGGCGCAGCGAGGTGTCGAGCAGGGTCACGTCCGATGCATAGGTCAGCACGCACGCGTGCAGCATCGGGTCATCGGGCAAGCGACCGTCGGCACGCAGCCAGGCATACGCGTCGGGCTCGCGCCACGTCGCGGGCGGCCGATCCGTGGGATCGCAGATGCGGATGTCGATCGGCATCGGGTTCTTCCATTCCGGTCCGAGTTGCTCCGCGAATGGCATCATGCGCTCCTGATACGTCGGCAAACCCTCCGGCGGCGGCGCCTCCGGCATCGGCGTGTAATAGTTCAGACCGGCTTCCTCTTTGTGGAACGAGGCGGAGAGGTTGAAGATGGCTTGCCCGTGCTGAATCGCCACAACCAGGCGCGTCGTGAACGAGCGCCCGTCGCGAATGCGCGTCACTTCATACAGAATCGGCACCTTGGGATCGCCCGGGCGCAGGAAGTAACCGTGCAACGAGTGCACCTGCCCCTGATCGACGGTGCGCGCGGCGGCAACCAGCGCCTGTCCCGCCACTTGCCCGCCGAATACCCGTTGCCGCGTCTCCTTCGGACTGACACCACGGAAGTGGTTGACCTCGAGTTCCTCGAGGTCCAGCAAGTCGATCAGCTTTTGCAGCGCTTCGGACACAACCCCTGCCTCTCCGGGGACCCTCTCGCGCCCCCTGCCAGGGTGCAGTATGACATGAGCAAAGGGATAGACAAACGGTGCCCCGCGCGGGGCATCGGTTCGTGCGACGGGCGCACCGCGCCGCGATCGAAGGAAAGAACCTGCGCGCAGCGCGCGGGACCGATTCGTCGTTGATGCTGGAGCGCCGCCATTGCCAGCGAACGGCGGTCGGCTCGGCGATGCCGTGAAACGCCACCCGATGCCGGCTGGCGGTCGCCTGACGAACCACCATCGAAGCTCCCGCCTTTGGCAACCCAAGAGACGCGCTTTGCCGACGAGTGTGGGCCGTGGCAGCGGCGTTGTCGACGGGGTTCGTTATCGCTTGCGTGGCGGCAGTTCGATCGAGAGGTCGTTGTCCGCGGGCGGGCCGTCACTGAAGCTATTGACGTATGCCGCCAAGCCGACATCTCCCAACTCATCGGCCGTATAGGCAAACCGTTCCTCTCCGTCGGCGATCTCCGGCCACCAGTCGCGCAATTTGTGCGCCGTTGCTTCGGCCCGCTCCCGCGTGTAGCTGAACGGGGCCTGGGTCATGACCGCGGTTAGGACGTTGACCAGGGCGGTGGCGGCCGCCGCGCGAGAGTGTTGTTGCAGGTCGGGGCACGATGGAATGGCGCGCAGGCGATGGCTGCGGATCTCGAGGACGCCGTCGCGCAGGGTCAGGATGCGATAGGCATGCGGATAACCGGCCAGCGACGCCGTTACGATATTGTAGAGCCCCGCCTCCTCTTTTACGTCTTGGATGTGTAAGTGGCCCGTGAGCGTGATCCGGACGCCATGTTTGCGCAGGATCGCCTTCAGCGCCTCGGCGTTCTCGACGTGAAACCACGCAAACGTCGGGTCGACCGTTTCGCCCGGCACGTGATCGACGATGCTGTGGTGGAGCATGATCATCGGTTCGCGGCCGCCGTTACGGTTTACCTCCAGGTCATGATCGAGCCAGGCAAGTATGTCCGGCGCAATCCACCCGCTATCGGAATTGGGCTTGTTCGAACAAAGGCCAACGAGATGAATGTCGGGAGTCGGGTTGCAGCTGAAGGCCGCGCGTCCGGTCTCCTTGAATCCGAAGTCACCGTAGAGGCGCGGAATGGCAGGCATCGCCACCGGCAGCACCGCCGGATCGAGGTAGGCGGGAGGACGCAGGCGCGCGCTGCGCGGTTGGTCGTGGTTCCCGGGAACGCAGTAGACCGGTCTACGAAAGCGACTGAACAGTTGGCGTGCGCGGTCGTGGTTGTACGGCTCGGAGTCTTTGGTCAGGTCACCCGCAACCAAGACGAAGTCCACGTCCGCTACGGCGTCGATTTCGGCGATCGCCGCCTCGAGTAATTCGACGCTCTGACGGTACATGGTCGACTCGTTCGGAATCGCGGGGCACTGCCATCCGGTCTCCGGATTGGGAATGGTGATATGGGGATCGGCAATCAGCGCAAATGTCGCCACGGCGTTCAGTCTTACGGGCACCTCACGGCCAGTCAACCGTCGAACGTGCGAAAAAAGAACGCCCCGCCAGGGAGCCTGGCGGGGCGTTCGCTCGGTAGCGGCTCGATTAGAGCTTGGTTACGTTGCTGGCTTGCGGTCCTTTGCGGCCCGGGGTGACGTCGAACGCCACCCGCTGGCCTTCATCGAGACTCTTGAAGCCATTACCGGCGATCGAAGAGTAATGCACGAACACATCTTCGCCGTTCTCTTGCGAAATGAATCCGTAGCCCTTCTCGGCGTTGAACCACTTAACGGTTCCTTCTGCCATGCGCGCTCCCTCCTTTACTTAGACTCGTCAATCGGGGGTGCTGCATGTCCAGAGACGCAAATGGTGTTGCGAACCACAGACCGCGGTTGCCGGCCTGCGAGACGATTGCGGAACCAACCCGTATAACTCATGCTCACGTAACGGATTTGCCGCGGTTAAGCAAGGGGCGCATACAATCGTGTCTTGGTGCCCGGGGTACACGCGGAGCGCTTGAGCGGAAAGTGTAACGGACTATGATATCTAACCAACGCACGAGAGGCTCGGGGAACCCTATTGCGGCCGGCGCGCCGCCGGGTCTCTCGTTGCCAGGTGACACGGAGTCGCGACAACGCCAAAGATCGGAGGAGACTATGTCCAATTGGTTCGAAGACAACGCACACTCGATAGGGCGCACCCCGCTGGTGCGTCTCAACCGCATTCACGATGGCGCACGCGCCACGATTCTCGCCAAGATCGAGGGCCGCAATCCGGCATACTCGGTCAAGTGCCGCATCGGCGCGGCGATGGTCTGGGACGCGGAACAGCGCGGCATTCTCGGCCCCGGTAAGGAGTTGGTCGAGGCGACGAGCGGCAACACCGGCATCGCCCTCGCCTTCGTGGCCGCGGCGCGTGGATACCCGCTGACACTGACGATGCCGGACACCATGAGCCTCGAGCGGCGCAAGCTCCTGGCGGCGTACGGGGCGAACCTGGTGCTCACCGAGGGTGCACGCGGGATGAACGGCGCGATCGCCAGAGCGAACGAAATCGCCGCCTCTGACCCGACCCGCTACGTGCTGCTGCAGCAGTTCAGTAATCCCGCCAATCCGGCGATCCATGAGAGCACGACCGGCCCCGAGATCTGGGAGGACACCGATGGGGCGATCGACATCCTGGTTTCCGGCATCGGCACGGGCGGCACGATCACCGGGGTGTCACGCTACATCAAGAAGACCCGCGGCAAGGCCATTACCTCGGTCGCCATCGAACCGGCTGCCAGTCCCGTGTTGACCCAGCAGCGTGCCGGGCAACCGCTCAAGCCGGGCCCACACAAGATCCAGGGGCTTGGCGCCGGCTTTATTCCCGAGGTGCTCGACCTGTCGCTGGTCGACACGATCGAGCTGGTGACTAATGAGGAGTCCATCGACTACGCCCGCCGCTTGACCCGCGAGGAGGGCATTCTTTCCGGTATCTCGAGCGGCGCGGCCGCCGCGGTGGCGGTGCGGCTGGCACAGCGGCCTGAGCATGCCGGGAAGACCATCGTCACGGTCTTGCCCGATTCCGGCGAGCGCTATCTCAGCTCGATCCTCTTCGAAGGGATATTCGATGCGCAGGGAAGCGCGTTATGAACCAGCTGTCGGTCGCCGCCGGCGGCACCCCACGCCCGGCGGCAATCGAGGAGATCGTCCAAGCGCTGGCGCACGCCAACACCGATCTCCTCCCGCCACCGGAACGGCGGTGCGGTCGCAATGTGCTTCCGTCACGCGAGGCACTTGACGCCATTCTCGCGGACCTGCGTGCGGCCTTGTTCCCCGCGCATTTCGGCGCCGGCGACACCTCCAACGCCGGTATCCGCAATTACGTCGGGTACCGACTGGACACGGCGCTGTTCGAGCTGCAGGAGCAGGTCCGGCGCGGCCTGCTGTTTGCCCGGACGCACGGTCGCGGCGACGTCGAGAGCTGCGGGCAGCGCGCGGTGGAGATCACGCGCGCGTTCGCCCTGCGCCTGCCGGCGGTGCGCACGCTGCTCGGTAGCGACGCCCAGGCGGCGTACGACGGCGATCCGGCGGCCACCAGCGCTGACGAGGCGGTGTTCTGCTATCCGGGACTCTTAGCCATCACGCACCACCGCATCGCGCACGAGCTCTACGCACTCGGCGTGCCGCTCATCGCCCGCATGATCGCGGAACTCGCGCACGGCGCCACCGGCATCGATATCCATCCGGGGGCCCGCATCGGCGGCAGCTTCTTCATCGACCATGGCACCGGCGTCGTCCTGGGCGAGACCTGTATCATCGGCGAGCGGGTGCGCCTGTACCAGGGCGTCACCTTGGGTGCGAAGAGCTTTCCGACCGACGCTCAGGGACGCGCCATCAAAGGCCGGCCACGCCATCCCATCGTCGAAGACGACGTGACGATCTACGCCGGCGCCACCATCCTCGGCCGCATCACCATCGGCCGTGGCTCGAGCATCGGCGGCAACGTTTGGCTTACCCGCAGCGTGCCGGCTGGCAGCTTCATCAGCCAGGCGCCGCTCCGCGACGAGGTATTCGACGGCGGCTCGGGAATTTGAACGCACGCGGGAACGACCGGAGCCTCCGAACCAGACCGGCGAATAGCCGCCCCGTTGGGGCTGCCGCCGCCCAGCGTGCGAACCTTCCGAAGCGCAGCCCCGCCGGGCACATACTCGACGCGCTCGTCCCGTAAGGCCGCGAACAGTGCGCGAATCGTGTCGGGTTCCATCGCCGTACGTATCTATCACGCCCAGGCGATGCAATGCAGCTCACAACCTCCAGCCCGGCGGCACGCGTCGCCTCCACTCGCTGGTTTTTGTGTCGAGATCGCACAAACCCTTGTGGCACAAGTGTTTGCGAGGCGGAACAAGGGCGTGGCTTATCATCGGTGCGCGCGCATCGCCGATGGCATGACGCTGCGCGCGTTCACGCGCTTTGGCGCGGCGGCGGTGCCCAAGCACAAAGCCTTCCACCGGGCGAGCATGCTGTTGCGGCCCGCTACGGTGCGGGTGCTCACGCGCAGGGCACAGCGCCTGCTCGAGGAAGTGCCGGAACTGCCCGAGCGGCTGTTTGATCGCACGCGCGCCGCGCGCCAGGTGCGGCAGGAGCCGAAATACCGCGAGCTGCTCATCATCGCTCTGCAGGCGCTCACCAACGTGCGCGCCATGGCCAAGGCCGCGCGCGCTCGTCCCACGTCTGGAGTTCGAGGTCGGCCTACGCGCGCAGGCCCTGTGCGAGGAGATCACCCACTACGCGGCCCTGGGAGATCGCGTGGTGGGAAGACCCGGTGGCGGGTGCTCGAACAAGAAACCGTGCCGGCCGACGCGAAGCTGTATTCGATCTTCGAGGCGCATGCCGATCTGATCGAGCGCGGCAAGGCGCAGAAGCCGGTGGAGTTCGGGCACAGGCTGTTTTTTGGCGGAAAGCCGCCGCGGCCTCATTCTCGACTACCAGGTGCTCGCCGGAAATCCGCGCGGCGACGGGCACGTGCAGCCGTGGCTGCAGCGGCACATCGGGCGGTTCGGCAGCGTGCCGGATCTGGCGGCCGGCGACCGCGGCTTTTGCAGCGCGCCCAATGTCGAGGCGCTCCGCACCCATGGGGCGGGCGTCGAATGGCTGCCGCAGCGTGGCGGCCTCAAAACCCCGGAACGCACCGCCCACGGAAAGAGTCGCCGCGACCGGAGTGTGCCGCGCCTTGGAAATCACGGCTTTCACGCATTTCGACACAAAAACTAGCTAGTTTCCGTCTCGAAATGCGTCTAGGCCTTGTGACACAAGGGTTTGCGACGTTTAAGCAGCCGTCATTTGTGGGCCGGGCGGCGGCGATTGTCTAGGGAAAGAGGCTTGGCGCGACGAATTTTGGCTGTGAATTTCTGGCGGCGCAGTCCGCGTAACAGGCGCGCCCGCTCGATACTGAGGCCGATCCACTCGTCCACCAGAGCGCGCAACCGTTGGTAGTTTCGTAGCTGCTGCTCGACGCCGGGGAGGTCGGGCGCGCGCACGAAGGTCGACGAACTCTTACGCCGGTGGCCATAGCTGAGCTGGTAGTACGGGCCGTGGCGTTGCGCCGGGTCGGCCTTGCAGCGGCAGGCGGGATTGCCGCAGACATTGTACTGGCGGCTGATCGAACCCGGGTGCAGCGCACCGAGGGCGGCGAGCTCGTGCTTGATGGCATTGATGCGGTGGTGGATCTCACGCTCGGTCATGGAGCATCCGAGAGTAGCTCACGCAGAGAAATCTTCGAAGGGGACTTACTCCGATAGCCGAATATATGCTACCGGAGAGGGGCGGAGGTGCTGGTGGATGCGGGAGATCAGGCACACGCAGATCAGCTTTGCAGACCTGGAGCTGGGACGCCGCGTCCGGCTGGACCCGTTGCTGCAACAGATCAGCGACTTTCTCGATCGGCACGGCGAGCTGGTCACCGCGGTGCATCGGGATTTGAGCCGCTCGCTCAAAAACGCCCGACGGGGGCGTCGGGGCTTGAACGCCGAGCAAGTGTTGCGCGCCTTTGTATTGATGCGGATCAAGAACTGGGACTACCGGGAGCTGGCGGAGCGCGTCACCGACGGGTTTACGCTGCGTCAGTTTACCCGCTTTGATAGCGCACCGGTGCCCCGCCACCACGCCTTCCACCGCGCCTTCGTGCGCCTCCAAGCCCGCACGCTACGTAAGATCAATGAGGCCATCGTGGCCGCCGCGGTGCAGATGGGCCTGGAGGATGTCGAGAAGCTGCGGCTGGACACCACCGTGGTCGAGACCGCCATTCGTTATCCCCGCGACAGGGGGCTGTTGTGGGATACGGTGCGGGTGCTCAGCCGGCTGGTGCGGCACATTGGCGAGATCGCGCCGGTGGCCTGCGAGACCTTCCCCCACCGGACCCGCCGCGCCAAGCGCCGCATGCAGGAGATCGGCCGGATGCGAGCGCGCGCGCAGCGTGCGCGGAGCTTGCGGCGCAAGTATCGAGATCTGCTTACCGTGACGACCGAAGTCATCGAAAAAGCCGCGGCGGTAACGCGCAAGGCCCGCACCGTGCGGGGCACCGAGTTGCTCGACACGCTCACCCTCAAGGCGCTGTGCGATGAGGTCAGCGAAGTCGCGGCGCTCGGGCGGCGCGTGATCGACCAGAGTGAACGGCGGGTCTTTGGTGGCGAGACCGTGCCCGCCGACGAGAAACTCTACTCGCTCTTCGAGCCCCATACCGACATGATCAAGCGGGGCAAGGTCTACAAGCCGGTTGAATTCGGCCACAAGGTGCTGCTCGTGGAAAGCCGCATCGGTCTCATCACCGATTACCAGGTGCTCGACGGCAACCCCATCGATAGCGACCAACTCGTACCGTCCGTGCAGCGTCACCGAAAACGATTCGGCAAGGCCCCCCGCGTCCTGGCCGGCGACCGCGGCTTCCATGACGCGGCTGGCTGCGAGCAAGTGCGCCGCCGCGGCGTTGCGCTTGTCGCGATCCCGCAGCGGGGCGGCAAGCGCAGTGTCGAACAAGCGCAGTTCGAGAAGAGTCGCGCTTTCAAGCAGGCGCAGGCATTTCGCTCGGGCGTCGAGGGCCGGATCTCGGTGCTCTTTCGTGGCCGCGGCATGAAGCGCTGCTTGTGGTCCGGCAGCGAGCGTTTCGAACTGTTCCTTGCGGCAGCGGTCCTTGCCAACAATCTACTGGTGATCGCCGCGCGCCTGCAGAAGCGACCTGCGAAGGCCGCCGCCCTCCGAGGTGCAGCCTGATCGCCAGCGCTCTGCGTCCTTTTGTCGGTGGGTACCCGCCGGCCGATCGCGCTCGTCCGCAGCCACCCGCAGTTGCCATCTTGGCCGCCATGTGCGTCCCGGCGGGCGTGCAGATGTCTTCGCGCGCGCGATTCTCGTGCTGGAACTGCGCTCGGTTACCCTTGAAAATAGCGGCCGAAACTGATTTCGAGACAGAAACTAGCTAGCGTGAACGAGCTTTCCACGACGCCGGGTTGCGGTGCAAGTGGTCCACACAGAACACGACGATATTGTTCGCCTCGATCCGATAGAAGACCCCGTATGGGAACCGGCGGACGATGACGCGACGCGCCTCGCGGTGAAGCACCTGGTACTGGAGCGGGTTTTCGGCGATGCGGCTCAACGCTGCATCCACTTCGGCGACAAACTCCCGGCCCAGTCCGGGCCGCTGCAACTCGTAGCGACGGGCGGTATCGTAGACCTCTGCTTTGGCGGGCCGTCTGACAAGCAGCCGATAGTTCACAGCTTCCGCAGAATGTCGGTGTGCGCGTCTTCCCACGGCTCGACGCTGTCGGGATTCGACTCATGTTCGTCAATCCGCTCATCAAGCAGGCGGCGCTGCGACTCCGTAAGCGGCAGGTGCGACGCTTCCTCGGCAATCTCCTCCCACAGCTGTTGAACCAGGCGGATCTTCTCCGCCGACGGCAACTTCCGGAAAGTCTCGATGACCGGTTCTGCGCTCGCGCTCATGGTGCAACGCTACACTCGTCCGGTCTCGGAGTCCACAGCCAAGCATAGGGCTAACGACAAAGTTAGGCTGCCAAGGCCGCCTGTACATCTACACGCCGCGCGAAACCGAGATGGCAGCGCCGCTTCGCCGTCTGCGTTTCGATGAGCCCCTTCCTGAGCTTGCTCACGATCTCAACACCTCATGCAACTCGGCCTCAAATTGTTGCGTGCAACCGGTTGGTGAGATACCCACTTGGCCTTGGTTGCCGATCCACGCGGCTCTCACGGCCCAGCGGTACTATTAGTGGGGGTCCCTCTTCTGGTCGTCGACATTCTCGGGCGTCGGGCGGACGAAGAGGTCGATATCCTCGGTGAACCGCCCGATGCCGAGGACATCCATCGCCAGCGCCCCGATAAGTACATACTCGACGTGTTCGTCGCGCAACGCCGCGAACAGCGCACGAATCGTGTCGGGTCCCATTGCCGTACGTGCCTACCACACCCAGGCGATGCTAGCAGCCCGTTGAAGAAGTGGCTGTAGAAGGTGCGTAGACAGCCGACGGCACCGCCGCCACCCATTCGATCTGCAAGCGCTGTCGCCACCCTGGCGGCGCAGAAGATCGCCGGCGGCTCAAGTAAAGGCCCCACAGCAGCACGATGCAGGCGAACATGGCCTCCATTCCCGCCTGCAGGCTGCGCGCGGTTCCGAACCCGAACACGGCGAGCATGATGACGGCGAGGTTGTGCGCCGCCCCGCGCCCCAGGTAACTCTTCGACACGTCGATCACTCCGCACAGCCAGCTGCGCCGGGCCGCGCCGGTCTCGCACGGGTGCGCGAAACTGCGCTCGACGCGTTCGCTGCGCCAGCGCCCCAGCCGCCGGCCCCGTTTGCCCCGTACCCGGCGCCGATTCGCGTACACGATGGCCTGCTGCTCCGCCGGCTTCTCCTGCCAGCGCCGGCGCCCCCGGTACTTCGGCTCGGAAATGTAGGTGCGCACGTGCTGAACCTCTGTGACCGTCTGCAAAGTGTCCGCCTTGTGATAGCCCTTGTCCGCCACGACTTCTTCGCCGTGCTTGGGGGCGTCGGCCGCCTGCAGCTGCGCGCGCGCCAGCTCCACGGTCACCGGCAGCGTCTCCGTATCGGCATCGTCTGCCCGATAGATCACCGCCGCTACGAGCAGCTCGCTCTCCACATCCAGCGCATGCTCCGCCTGGTAGGCCAGGTGCGTACGCCCGTCCTTCCTCTTCGTCACGCGGCTGGCGGGATCGGTGGCCGATACCCATTCCTCGTTCGACGTCTTCTTCTTGCGCTTGCGGTCGAACCGCCGCAGCTCCTCGTCCGTCGGATTCTCGATGCCCTCGGCGGCCATCAGGCCCCGCACGTACGTCTTCCAATCCTCGCCGGTAGCGCGGCGTACCAGCGATTTCATCGCCGCGTTCGCCTCCAGCGTGGTGGAATCCACCGCGATCGTCTTGCCCTTCAGCAAGCCGTACTGGCGTGCCACCTGCAGCACGAAGGTGACCACCTTCTCGAACACGTCCTCCGGCAACCGCTTGCGAATGCGCGTCATGCTGGAGTGCTCGGGGCTCCAGTCCGTCAGCGCGATCCCTAGAAATGACCGCAACGACAGGCTGTCGGCGCACCGCCACGCGATCCCGCGCTGTGAACTCAAGCCCTCGAAGTCGCCGACGAACAGCATCCGGAAATACACCCCCGGCGCGATCGATGGGCGGCCCTCACCCGCCGCGTAGTACGGTGCGCACCGCTCTTCGACAAACCGGTCGAAGCCGCCCTTGGCCAGCACCTCGTTCAGCTTCTCGTCGAACACGTGCCCGGCCGATCGCGGCAGTTCGTGCGTGGCTACCCACATCCCCCGCTGTTCCGGTTCGCGCCGCTTCATCGACATCCACCACCTCCACCCATCCGCCGCTTGCAACGACTCGCTTCCTATATCACCACTCGGCAGTCGCGGCCGACTTTTTCAACGGGCTGCTAACACTCGTGGCGCTACGCCGTCGATACCCGTTCCCTTCACCTCCAGATCCTCGAACCGCACACCACGCCCCGCACGCCGGCTCGCGCCGGGCCAAGGGTCCCTGTCACCGCGTGAACGCCCGGACGACATCTCGGCGCTCGCGGAGCATCTCGCGGCCAAGGCGTGCCTTCGGGACGGGATGCTGCCGAGCCATCCTTCTGCGGGCGAGCTGACTTTGCCGCGCGTCTATGACTGGCCGGGGAATGTCCGCGAGAGGGGACCGGTGATGGATCGCGCCGTCATTGAACTGCGGCCACACGATCGCCAAGCCTCACGCAGTTCAGTGCGGCCGCTCTCACACCACGAAGTAGAGATCGCGATCGGCCGCCCGCGTGCGCCGGCGGGCGCAGTGCGGACAGGGATCGGTAATGTCCGCGTAGGCATTGCGGACGGCGAGCTGCGTGGCGGTCTGGCGTACCGGCTGCTCCAGGAAGATTTCGGATTTCCCGAGCCGGTCGACAAGCCCGATCTTTTCCATCGCCACATGCAGGTCGGACCGGACCCCGCAGAGAACCACGCGGACGCCGCGTGCCCGCAGGCGGTCGAGGAACCCCTCCAGCAGGCTCAGTCCTACGGCATCCGGATTGCGCACCCGTTTCACCCGCAAGACCGCCGCGCGGGTGTCTTCGGTGACACGGCGCTCGATGTATTCCAAGTGGTGTTCGAGCGCGGACGAGGAACCGAAGAATAGCTCGCCTTCCAAACCGAAGATGAGCAGCCGCTTGCAGACCTCGTCTTCCTCCAAACGCTCGTGGATGGTGCCCGCCGCGGTCACCACGAATTCCGTACGCAACATCCGTCCGGCCCGCGGCACCGTCAGCAGGAAGGACATGAGTATGCCGATCAGAATGCAGAATTCGACCGAGATGGCGACGGCGGAGACGGCGGTGACCCCGACGATGGCGGCATCGAATGGCGTCGCCCGCAGGTGGTAACCCAGTGCGCGCCAGTCGACCATGTGCCAGGCGGAGACGATCAGGATGCCGGCCAGTGCCGGCCGGGGGATGAAGCGCGCGTAGGGCGCGCACGCCAGCATGATCACCGCCACCGCCAGCGCCGACACCACGCCGGACCACTGGGTGGCGGCACCGGCTTGCTGGTTGATGGCCGACCGGGTCAGCGATCCGGACCCTGGCATGCACTGGAAAAAGCTGCCGGCAAAATTCGCCAGTCCTTCGCTGAGGCATTGCTGATTCATGTCGAGCTTCTGACCGGTCTGCGCCGCGATGCTCTTGGCCATGGAGATCGCTTCCAGCAGTCCCAGAACGGCGATCGCGAACGCGCCGCCGGCATAATCGTGAATGCGGGCGGCGTCCAGCGCGGGCAACCGGAAGGACGGCAGTCCCCCGGGGATCTCCCCGACGACCTTGACCCCTGTCGTATCGAGCCGCAGGAGTGCCACCACGGCCGCCATGACGAGCACCACCAGCAGGAGGTCGGGTGCGAGCCGCCACCCGAGGCGCCCTTTCAGCCAGCGCAGGGCCACCACCAGCGCGATGGTACCGGCGCCGATGGCGAACGTTTGCGGATGCACGGTGCCGCCTTGCGTCAGCGTGTGCCAGAACTGCAGCAAGAAATGCTCGTGCCCATTGCGCACCGCCTCAAAGCCGAGGAGGTTCTTGATCTGGTCGAGCGCCAGCAACGTGCCGGCGCCGGCGGTGAACCCGACGATCACCGAGTGCGAAATGTAGCGGGTGAGGTCGCCCAGCCGCAGCAGCGTAATGCCGAGTTGGATACAGCCGACGAGAAAGGTGAAGAGGACCACCGCCTGGATGCGTTCGTCGGCACCCGTGACCGCCGCGGTGGCGCTGAACACGGCAATGGAGATGGCGTTGGTCGGACCGTTGATGAGTTGGCGCGAGGAATCGAGCACGGCGCCGACGGCCGTCATGACAATCGCGGTGTACAGCCCGTATTCGACGGGCAATCCCGCCACCATCGCGTAGGCCATGGCCTGCGGCAGGGCGACCGCGGCCACGGTCAGGCCGGCGACGAGGTCCGCGCGGAGATCGTGGACCTGATATCGCCGCAACGAATCGAGCGCCGGCACCGTGCGGTACAACCACGGCCGCACGCATGGCACGCGCGCGCTGTCCACGTCGGTCATCGTCAGGGGTATCTCCGCGTTCGAACCGCTCGCATCCGTAATTATCGCCCGCGTGTCAAGGTGCGACCGCCGGTCGTCGCGCTCGCGACAGTACGCGACTCAGCGGCCGCGGGGCAGCGCCACCTGCGTCATGCGGTCGCGGATGGTGAGCACGCGCTTGCGCACGTAACGACCGGGCTGGCTCGCCGACCAACGGCGCGGGTTGGGAAGGATCGCGGCCAGCCGCGCCGCTTGCTCCGTGTCGAGATCGGCGCACGATGTCTGGAAGTACCGCTGCGCGGCCGCCTCGCAGCCGAAAATTCCGTCCCCCCACTCCACGATGTTCAGGTACATCTCCAGGATGCGCGCTTTGGGCCACAGCGCTTCCAGCAGGACCGTCAGGTAGGCTTCGATCCCTTTGCGGACGGCGCTGCGCCCCGGCCACAGAAACAGCGAGCGGGCACATTGCATGCTGATGGTCGAGGCCCCGCGTAGCCGCCGGCCGCGCTGGCTGGCACGCACCGCCGACTGCATTTCGGTCCAGTCAAAACCGCGATGTTGCATGAAACGTGCATCCTCGGCCGCGACCACTGCCTTCAAGATCTGCGGAGACATGTTGCGTAGACTCATCCATCGATAGTCCGGCATGCGCCTGGCAACGACGGCGCGCACGGCCATGTACGTCGTCAACGGTGGCCGCACGCCGCGCAACACGGCGATCGCCGCCAGCGGCAACGCCAGCGCAAGTAGCGCCACGATCGCCAGCCACCGCACTGCCCAGCGCCGAATTCGCATGGCCTCCGAGTATGACCGATCGCCGGCGGCCGGTCACGCGAGCGGCGGACCGAGGATGGGCTTCGCAGTCGAAATTGACTGTGATAGGGCTTCGTGGCCTAAGATAGAGTCGGTACAGGTATCGTGGACTTGGTCCGTCGCCACTGTAAGAGGAGGTGCGCATGAAAACTGTTGGGGACGTCATCAAGAAGAAGGGGAACCAGGTCTGGTCGGTCACGCCAAACACGACGGTGTACGACACCTTGCAGCTGATGGCCGAGCGGGAAATCGGCGCCGTGTTGGTGCTTGAGGAGCAACGCCCGGTGGGCATATTTTCCGAACGCGATTACGCCCGCCAGGTCATTCTCAAGGGCCGCGCGTCGAAGGATACCCCCGTGTGCGAGGTCATGAGCGCCCGCATTGTCTTCGTCCGTCCGGAGCAAACTCTCGAACAGTGCATGGCGCTCATGACCGACAAACGCGTGCGCCACCTACCGGTCATGCACGAGGAAGCCCTGACCGGTATGTTGTCGATCGGCGACGTGGTGAAGGAGATGATCTCGGAGAAGGAATTCTTGATCGAGCAGCTCGCCAACTACATCCAGCAAGGCTGAGGCGCTTACGCGCCACATCTCCCGCGCCGGCGGCCGCCACGTCCGGCAGGACCTGCGCAGCGGCCGCTCTGGACGGAGGGTCGATCGCCTCCTACTTCTCCGGCTGCGCCGGTTCCGCGCCGGTCTTGTACGGTAAGATGGTCGTGATCGGGCAGCGCTGGTCACCGACGATCAACGCGTCCCGATCGCGCGCGCACAACCGGCCGTCCTGGTGCGAGGCGATGCCGATGTGTTCGGCGCGTTGCAGCGGCTGGCAGTAGTTGCTCAGCTCGACCAGATACGCGGTCGCGTGAGTGGGCGCGTAGACGATGACGTGATAGGGGTCCAGGTACCGCCAGTCGTCGATGGTGCGGATGAAGATACAATCGAGGGTCAGCGGCGAGAAGTGTTGCGGACGCGTATCGTGCGGAGCGGCGGGTCCGGCCGCGGAGCATCCGCCAAGCACCGCGAGGAGGGTGCTGGCGAGCATGAGTTTTCGGTACATGGTCATCACCTCCCAGACTTCGTTCGTGAGGACACTATTCATTGAACGCCGTGCCGGTGGCACCGTCAAGCGGGTAGTGGCGCGGCACCCGGGCCGCCTGTGATCGGGTTATGGGGGATCGACATCGCCGCCGAAGTTGCGTAGAGGTGCGCCCCGGTGATTGAGGACATTGCTGCGCACAGGAGGAACCGCCATGCCCACCGTTCTCGTGGAGAAAGCCCGGCCGCACGTTACGGTCATCCGCCTCAACCGCCCCGACCGCTTGAATGCCATGTCGATCGAACTGTGCCTCGATCTCAAAGAGGCGCTCGAACGAGTGGCGGAAGACAATGACTGCTGGATCGTCGTCCTGACCGGCGCCGGTCGTGCGTTTTGCTCCGGCCTCGACCTGAAGGACCAGACGGCGATTCCCAACATCGACGGGTTGACCGTGCCGCGCATCGGGCCGCGGGCGATCCGCATTTACTCGCAGTTGATCCCGCTCATGCGGCACATCCCGCAACCGATCATCGCCGCCATCAATGGCCCGGCGTACGGCGGGGGAATGTGCCTGAGTCTGGCAACCGACCTGCGTATCGCCTCCGCGTCCGCCGTCTTCAACAGCACCGGTATCGTCCGCGGTCTCACCAGCACCGAACTCGGCGCCAGTTGGCTGCTCCCGCGTTTGATCGGCGCCGCGCACTCCAACGACATCCTCTACACGGGTCGCTTGGTGGATGCGGCGGAAGCGTTGCGCATGGGATTGGTGTCGCGTGTCGTGCCGGATGCACAGATCCTCGATGCCGCCTTCGACATGGCCGCCGCCATGTGCGAATACAGCCCGTACGGCATCCAGATGACCAAGCAGGTCATCTGGGCCAATCTCGAGAACACCAGCCTCGTCTCGGCCATCGAGATCGAGGACCGCAACCAGATCATGCTCGGCATGACCGAGAACTTGCCCGAGGCCATCAGCGCGTACGGCCAGAAGCGCAAGCCGGTGTACACCGACGAGCCGCGCCGGATGCTGTTCAAGCCATAACCGCGATCCGGTCCCAACCCACGGTTCAGGAAGTGGCGGAAAGGATTCTGGCGCCGGGCACCATCGTCCGGCGTTACACTTTCTTGCGTGGGGCGTGCAGGATTGTGTAAGGTAACGCGTCACGTGGGGCGAGGGGAGGGATGGCGAGCAGCTTTTCCGAGTTCTTCAAGGCGGCCACAGGCCAGGAGCCGTCCGGCAACCAGCGGCGGCTGGCAATTCTATGACCGTACGCTTCGAGACCTTTTTCCATGACGCAACCACCTTTGGGCCATACCCTTGGCAAGAGGAGGTCGCGACGCAGGGTCTGCCAAGCGTCCTCTCCGTGCCGACTGGGCTCGGCAAGACGGAAGGCGTCGCGTTGGCCTGGGCGTGGCGCCGGCTCGTGAAGCAAGCTGCCAATGAGCCTCGGCACTTGATCTATTGTCTCCCGATGCGGGTGCTTGTGCAGCAGACGCGCCAGCGCCTCGAGCAGTGCTTCGATCGACTACGCGACAAGCAAGGCCTCAACGTGTCCGTCTACACGCTTATGGGCGGCGACGTCGACGAGGAATGGGTGAGCCATCCGGAGGATCCGTGGGTACTGGTGGGTACGCAAGACATGCTCCTGTCGCGAGCGCTCAATCGCGGCCACTCGATGAGCCGCTTCGAGTGGCCAGTTCACTTCGGGCTCCTGAATGTCGACTGCCGTTGGATCGTCGACGAGGTCCAGCTCATGGGCCCCGGTCTCTGGACGACGGCGCAGCTGGACTGGATGCGTCAGCGTCGGTTCAAGATTATGCGAGAATGCCCAACGACCTGGATGAGCGCGACCGCGAGCACATCCTTCCTGAGTACGACGGATCGACGCAAAGACGGTTTGCACCAAGCCGAACTCTTTCAAATGGAGTGGACCGTTCCCGCCACCGCGGATGATGCCACGCGTCGTCGTTTCGAGCAGCTCCGCGACGCCCGGCGGCCGATCGAATTATTGCTGCCCCCATCGGAGAAAAAAGCACCGCCTTTGGAGCGATGGCTTGCGGAGCAGGTGGTTGAGCAACACCAAGCCGGTACGCTCTCTCTCGTCGTGTGTAATACGGTCACTCTCGCCCAGGCAGTCTTCGCCGCATTGTCCTGCGATTCGACACCGAAGATCCTCCTGACGTCTCGGTTTCGAGCTGTAGACAGACGGGCGCGCGAGCAGCGGTTGCTCGCGTTTGAGGAACGCAGGAAGGCAGCATCTGGAATTGCAATGCCCGACGACCCCGGACTCTTGTGCGTGTGCACGCAGGTGATAGAGGCTGGCGTCGATATCTCAGCTCATCGCCTATGGAGTGAGTGCGCCCCGTGGCCCTCTATGGTGCAGCGACTCGGACGACTGAATCGTGACGGGCGAGACCAAGGCGCTCAAGCTTACGTTTGGTTCACAGGCGGGAGCAAAGCAAAGCGGAAGAGCGGCGCGGCGCGTGTCGGCCCGTACGCTGCAGAGGAAGTCATGTTAGGTCGGCGGCTTATTGAGGTGTGTTCTCCGCTGTCGGCAAAGCAATCCGCGCGCGAAGCTCTGGAGATCTTGGCCCAAGGCAAACATGCCGCTGAACTCAACAAGGCGTTGCAACCAGCGCCAACGCCGCTTCCACGGGCCGTCGACTTGTACGGGCTGTTCTCCACCGAGCCGGATGTCTTCGGTGGATTCACTGACGTGAGCGCCTTTGTGCGAGGCGACGACCCTGATGCTGACGTTACCGTGTTCTGGCGGGCATGGTCCAGCAAAGGGTCCCCGCGTGAGGAGGAGCGAACTGGCCCCGCCTTTCGTCCAGAAGAGGGCTGTCCCGTGCCGATGTGGGAGCTGTCAAAGCTTCTGCAAGCCACGCGTTCGCTCGCGTGGGCATGGAACGATCAGGTCGGTCGCTGGGAATCGACCCGCGCTGATGACGTCCGACCCGGGATGCGATTGATGCTGCAGGGATCTGCTGGCGGTTACGAACCCGTGCGCGGATGGACAGGCGATAGGCGGAGCCGCTTGAACGATCTCGACCCGCCGGGCGCGGGCCGGACCATGAAAGACGATCCGCGCACAGCGACAGGCTACTCGGCCGACCTTAGCGATCATCTCGACGACGCACGCAACGAGGCCCGAGCACTGTGCAACGCGATGGAGCTTCGCAGCGACTTGGCTGCCGCCGTCGTTGCTGCCGCAGGGCTTCACGACCTGGGCAAGGCCCACCCTGCGTGGCAGGATCGGCTGCCGGGGCGCCAGGAAGGCATGGCGAGAGGGCTTGCCAAGTGCCCGCGAGTGGTGGGCGTCGATGTGTCTGCGAGAGTTGCAAGCGCTGTCGCGAAGGACATTCCGGCACACATCGGTACAGCGGTACGCTTGTCTGATGAGTCGCGGAGGGACGCGCTCCGCTTGCGGTGGGCAGTTGAGAACACGCCAAGTCGGCGGACACTTGAGCGAATACGCTTGCTGAAGGCTGTTCGGTGGGTGGGCTTCGTTCCATTCCGTCCGGGACTTCGCCACGAGGCGGCCTCAGCACTGGCCATGTGGCATCGATATCGAATTTCCTCCGATCCGAAACCGTTTCCGATCCTTGCGGTCTATCTGGCTGCCTCGCATCATGGGAAGGTTCGCACAGTCATGCGCTCCACGACGCGCGCAGGTGACGACGTGTTCGGCCTGCGGACCCTCGCGGTGGACGCACTTGAAGTGCTGGGCGAGCGCTGGCCTCTCGACTTCTCGGTGGCCGCTGATGGAGCAGCTGGCGAGTGGACGGATGATGGCAAGCACTTCACGATGAGCGGGCCCGGATGGACCGAGATCGTGGCGGACGTGCTCGGCTCATGGCAAGACGGCCCTCCCTCTAGCGAGGAGGCCCACGACGAGCCGCGATCTCTTGGACCGTTCAACCTTGCGTACCTTGAGGCCCTCGTCCGAATTGCGGACTGGCGAGCGAGCGAACACCCAAGTCGCTGCGCGAAGCCGAGTGAGAAAGTGAAGAATGGTTAGCGTTTCAACACACCCTGCAATGTAACTGGCGGCTGTTGATCTGCCGGGTCTGCGCCCGACCAGTCTGGGGAACTATCTCGCATCGCTTGGACTGCTCCGTGTTGTCGCACGGCGTTGGCCGGGAGCGCGTCTCGCTTGGCGCGGTGACACTCCCTGTCTTGTCGGTGGAGCCCAAACCCTCGAGGAACTTGGGAACCACCTGCTCAAGATAGCCCGCGAGGGAAGCTGGACCGCATACGAACTATCCTGGCAGGAGGAACAGAAGAAGAGCACGAAGGCGAAGAGCGGACGGCCGGTTGCATTGTGGCGATCGGCGGCGAAGGAGGAGTCACTGCGCCGGCTCGATGCGCACATTGTCGCCGCGACAAGACTCTTCTTCAATCCGCTTCTCGGTAGCGGGGGAAATGCTGGTAAACGCAAGTTCGCAGACGGCTGGGAGAAGGCGAAATCCGCGCTGCAGAACCAGGTGGAATCCAAAGGCACCGCTCCGAAGGCCACAAAGAAGAAGTCTCCCATCACCGCAGCGTCAGACGCTCCCCTTCGAGAGCTGGAATGCTGGTTGACCGGCGGGCCGGTTTCCTTCCTTCTGGAAAAGCTCCAGGCTGCATCCTGGTTCAGCGAGGCGAACAAGCAATTCAACTCAGGTCAGGCTTCAGCTCGCGAGGGCCAGATCTCTCCTTGGGCGATGGTACTTGCTTGCGAGGGGTTGGAGTTCTTCGCCGGGGGCGCATCTCGAAGGCTCGGTGCGCGGACAAGAACACAGGGTGCGTTTCCGTTTGTGACTGGACCGGTTGCGGCAGAGACGGCCGGGGAAGCGGGACGAGATCGTGGCGAGGTCTGGGCTCCAATCTGGAGCCGCCCGGCGAGTATTGTCGAGGTCGAGGCAATCTTCACGCGTGGCCGAGCCGAAATCGACGGGCGCGGAGCAGTGACTCCAGCCGCCTTCGCTGCTGCGATCCTGCGCCGCGGAACGGACGCGGGCATCTCCTGCTTCATTCGTTTCGCACTCGGGGCCACGACGAGCGCCAACACCTTCGAGCCACGTCTGCTCGATCGCATCGCCGTACTGCGGGACCGACCAGCGTCCACTGACACGACGCCGCAGCAGGGTGGTGCGCGCCACCGCGCGTCGCGGAGCTCTGCAGCATCATTCGTTGCGGCGTACCAAGGCGACGCGAGCGCCCGCGCGCTGGAACGCGCAGTCGCCCTGTTGAACCGGCTCCCACGCGATATCAAGAAGGGCGATCGTTGGCAGTATCGAGGGTTGCGCGGGCCAATAGAAGCAGCCGCGGTGCACTTGGCAGCCGTTCCAGATGATGCGCTGCGAGCGCGTGCGCTCGCGGACGCCGTCGTAACTGCACTGGATCGCGTGGACCGCAACCGCACGTTTCGAGAAGCGGGTGTTCGCTGGTCGCCTCTGCCCCTAGACTGGCTTCGGGTGCTCGTTGGGGAGACCCCTTCGACCGAGGCGCGCATTGCCGCCGCCGTCGTGTCGAGCTTCCCGACGGCACGCCCCTTCACGCTGTACCGTTTCGGAGTTGCGGCAAATCGTGACGGTTCGTACATGGTGTCGAAGGCGCCGCCGTTCACGTGGGTCTGGAGCAAGCAGGACCTCACGGCGAACCTCGTTCGCGTGATAGACCGGCTCACGCTGGATCTCGAAACGCACGAGCGCCGCGAGAAGGGCGAAGTGCTTGCACGACGCGAGGGGTGGTACGCGAGCCCTTCCGAAGTCGATGCATGGCTGTCAGGGGCCGTCGATGAGCCCGCGCTGAGTTCGTGGTTGTCGCGTCTCGCACTGCTCGACTGGCGAAGGGCCGGGCATCGCCCTAGGTGGCTAGGCACGCAGCAAGAGATTCCGGTGAATGGCCTGCTTGCGCTCCACGGGTTGCTCCTGCCGCTGCTGGACGAGCGCCCGGTCATGAGCGGCCAGCGCGACCTACTCGCCAAGGAGACCGCAGCGCGAACGCCCGCTGCGGCTCGCCGGCTCGTCGCCCTGCTGCGAGTGGGCCATGTGACTTCGGCCATCACTCATGCGCGAAGCCGCTACTCCATGGCGCGGGCTCAGTTAGTTACCCAGCACGCTGAGGTGCGCGTGCACGATCCAGCTCGACTTCTCGCGAGCCTACTCATCCCAACCTCTGACTACGAGCGGGCGAATCTCTTGGTTCGCCGTTGGCTGCGCCCCACCCGATCACAAATGCAAGGAGGATCACGTCATGCCTGAAGCAAAGTCCTTCGATCTTCACAGACTCGTCGCTGACGATGGACCATTGCGAATGGTGCTGAAGGCGCGCCTGCGGCCGGTCGCTGACTTGGACCGCTTCCAGCCAGCCGGATTCCCCGAGATCGGGCACGTCATCTACGATGCACCACGAGTCGATGGCAAGCTTGAGAAAGTCTGCATCGTGGACAGCGCGGCGAGCATGGCGAACCATCTAGAAGCGGTCTGCCGCGCAGCACCACATGATCCCGATGCGGTTGCTGATCTCAAGGGAATGCCGTACCTGCGCTGCGTGACGGACGCTGGATGGCCGGACCACAAGAAAGAAGAGCACAAGAAGAAGCCCAAGCAGGTTGTGGTCACAAGCCTGACTGAGGGACACCGAATTGCGTCGACCTACTTTCTCGGCGAGAGAGTTAAGGGAAAGGGGAATGAGCTGGACACGATTCGAGGGCAACGCGTCACCGGTGATCAGCTTCCCAGCGAGACGTTCGGCGAACAGCTGGCGCGAGAGTGCGGTGTTCTGGCTGGTCTTGGAAAGAGGGCACACCCACCGGCAGACGCGTGGTGGACTGTCTTCTCCACGATCTTCCGTTATGACCCGAACGCGCTCGTGCATGGGGTCCTGTTTCCGCAGTGGCAGATCAAGATTCCACGCATGCTGACCGCTCACCTCGAGGCCTTCGGGGCGGGGCGGGTCGATCGGTCCGGGGTAAAGTTCGACCGCCTCGGCAAGACAACCTCTGGCCAACCAATCTTTGCAGTCGACGACGCGACGGCCGGAGAAATTCGGGCGACGTTCGTACTCGACCTGGCACTTCTGCGTTCCTTCGGCAGGAAAGAATCCGGTAACGACAGCGAGAGGTATCTGGGCCTCAACGACAAGCAGAAGAGGTTTCTGCTCGCCTTGGCACTATGGAAGATCGGCCGGTTGCTGCGTGGACCCTTCCGCTACAGGTCGGGTTGCGACCTGGAATGCGTGGAAGCGTGTTGGGACAACGGTGACGCGAGAGCTGCTCTCAGTGAGATTGCGATCAGCCAGCACATCGCGGACGCCGCGTTCCCCGAGCAGGCCACAACCGACATCTACTGGCCAGCCGGAGAGCTTTATCGAGCCGATGAAGACAAAAAGGACGGGGATGAGGAAGGCGGGCCAAAGGAGACCGGCGGCGGCGAGGATGAAGACGCGGATGAGGAAGCAAACGAAGAGGACTGACATTCATGCGCGTCGTGCTGCGACAAACCTTTCCTCTGGGACGATTCCATGCGACGCCGTGGAGGGTCAACCCGTTTGATGACCCCTTCGGTGAGTGGCCGCCCAGCCCGTGGCGGCTTGTCCGCGCGATCTGCGCCCGGTGGTATCAGTGGCAGCGCGAAAGAGGCGACCGAGAGTCAGGCGACATCGACTCCTTGCTGCGGGCGCTCTGCGGCAGCCGTTACGCCTTCTGGCTCCCACCGTTCGCGCGCCGGGGTATGGTGCTCAGACAGTACCAACCGGCGACGTTCGGCTGGCACCCTCCTTTGAAGGAGAAGAAGGACAAGAAGACTGGCGAGAAGAAGGCAGTTCCAGGCATCCGGGCCTACGGCACTACGCTTGTACAGGACAACGCGTGGTGCGTTCCACCGGATGACGCCGACGAATCGGCCGTCTGGTGGTTCGTGGACGGAGACGCATGGACGCAAAATCTGATGGGCATCCTCGACCGGTGCTTGGATCGCATTGTCTACTTCGGGCGAGCTGAGACACTCACCGTGATCGAGCGGCGGAACTTCGCGGATCGGATCGACCCGAACTGCACGCTAGACGGGCGCCCGAGATCCGCTGAGTCGATACCGGTACTCGTTCCAACCGGCGAGGCTAGGCGAGAAGACGTCGAGCGAATCACCGATGACAAAGCCGCCAAGGGACGAACGGTGCCGCCAGGTGCGCGGTGGCTCTACGCCGAGATTCCTCGGCGGCCGCAAACGAGAGAGCGACTGCGCCGGCCAGCGCCGCCGAGAACCAATCTGATTCAGTTCGCACTCGGGTGGGCGGTGGCTCCCGAGCTACGCTCGGCCGTTCGCTTGACAGCGGCGTTCCGGTCACGCGTGCTATCTGCGTTCGTGCGAGCGCGCAGCGGCGACCCAAAGGGCACTTGGTCGACAGCGCCTGCCGCAGTGCGCGAGGAGGCGTCTGGGCTCTCAGGCAAGAATGCCTCTGGCGATCGCCTCGAAGGCCATCGTCACGCGGCATTTCTGGTCTGGGTCGAGGACGACCTTATCACACGGTTGCTCGTCTGGAGGCCCGAAGACCCGTTCAGCGCTGACGAACACGGCGCAATCTTGAGGGCAGCCGAACGGGCACTGTCATGGGCCGCGATCGGCGCCCAGGGCGGCGAGGAATGGACGGTTCGCCTCGTGCCACTGGACCGCGCCGTCCCGCCACCTCCAGGACTTGACGGTCGTCGTGCCCGATGCTGGGAGTCTGTAACACCCTACGTTCCGCCCCGACATCAATTGCGCCGAAGCAAGCCTCGGGCATCAGAGTCCATCGAGGCGCAGGTTCGACGTGAGCTAGGGCTCCGCGGCTTTGTTGGTGCAGAGCTTGCCATTGTGCAAGAAACCGGGAGGCCTGAATGGGTCTGTGTTCACGTTCCTCGGCGAGAGCGAGGCAAGCGTGCCTTCGTTGGAGATCGGCTCGGCTATTGGCTGCGCCTCGTGTTCTCTGAACCCGTAGTTGGTCCGCTGACTCTCGGCCACTCCGCCCACTTCGGCCTCGGGCAGTTCAGACCGGAACGCTGAACGGATGCGCGATGAAGGATCAGGTATGAGTGGTCACTGGCGGTTGAATCATTGAAATCTGTGACCAGCAATGAGAGGCGCCGGTGCCGATTACCCACTCCGTTTCCGTTGACGGTGCCCCGATCCGCCTGACGGCGGAACGCTGGGAACATATCTGCTGGCGCCACCCCGACATGCGCGGACAACAAGAGAGGGTGCTCGAAACGGTCCGCAGTGCGAGCGAACTGCTCGAAGGTGACTTCGGCGCCACGCTCGCCGCGCGATTCTATCGCCGCACCCCTTTGACTTCCAAGTATCTCGTCGTAGCCTACAAGAAGGTGGGCCCGATGGACGGATTCGTGATGACCGCATACTTCGCCCGGCGGCTGCCGGCGTGGAGACGACGCCTATGGAAGCAGTGAGGATTCTCGATAAAGCTGACCGCATCGACTGGGATTACGATGAGGAAGCCGATGTCCTGTACCTCAGTTTCGGCAAGCCGCGAAAGGCGGTTGGTGTCGATATCGGGGATGGCGTGGTGGTGCGGTACGACGAGAAGAAGAAGGAGGTCGTCGGCCTCACCGTTCTCGGCATGCGGGCACGGCTGCTGGAGTCGCTCAAAGAACCGTAGCCCATCGCCGGCCATTCCGTCCACTTCGGCCTCGGACAGTTCCGGCCGGGGGGAATGGATCAGGGATGAAGGATGAGAGGGATCAGGGATCAGCGATACAACATCATCTGCGCGAAACGCTCACCGGCGTTGGTGAAACCGAACGATCAAGGTCGTCCGGCTGGCCACTTCATCCCGCATCCCTCATCCTTCATCCCTCATCCTGCATCGTTCATCGCCCCGGTTTCCCTGCAGCTCGCGACACGGGCTCCCCAGTCTGCTACGCTGCGCGGCGTCTTGCTATTGTCGGCTCCGAGCGCGACAATTTGAACCCACGAGGCAAGCAATGGCAAAGCGCAGACCGACGTCGGCAAAGCCGGAGTGGGCCATACACTTGGTGGCGCGCGCGAACGTCCTGGGTGGACAGATGTGCGCCAAGGGCACGCGGGTGCCGGTGGCGGTGATCCTTGATTCGTTGGCGGAAGGCGCCAACCCCGCGGAGATCCTGCGCTCATACCCGACACTCAAACCAGCCCACATCCAAGCCGCTCTGGCCTATGCCGCAGAGTTGGCCCGCGAAGAAGAGGTCACGCCTCTTGCCTCGCATGCGCATCAAGCTCGACGAGAACCTGCCCGCCGAGTTGGTTGATGACCTTGCGGCCCTCGGGCACGACGTCGACTCGGTGGAATCGGAACGGCTAGCCGGCCAGCCGGATCCGGTCGTGGCAGCCGCCGCACAGCGCGTTGAGCGGGTGCTCTTCACGCTCGACAAGGGTCTGGGTGATGTGCGGCGCTTCCCTCCGCGTCTTTACCACGGCCTCGTGCTCTTTCGGCTCCGCCAGGGCGGCCGCCGGGCGGTTCGACAGGCCGTACTCAATGCGGTGCCCCATATCCCGCCAGCTTCCCGCTTGGTCGGGCGGCTCCTCGTGGTAACAGAGTCCACCATTCGGCGGCGCCGATAACGGCACGATCACCCCATGCCACCCGCGCTGGCGGTGTGTGTGATCGGGTTCCGCCAGCGGCCGGTATCAGGAGAAGGCAGCCGACGCACCATTGGGCCGTTCCAGCATTGGGCCATGGCACCGGGCTTGACCAGGGCGCCGTTCAACTTCGAACGCCTGTGGGTTGTGCACATCAGACGAGTGCCAGCGGTGCACTGCTGTCTACCGCTGGCAACGGTCTTGCATCACCCTCTTGCCGATGCGCAACACCTACCTCGTCTGCTACGACATCTGCGAGGACAAACGCCTGCGCACGGTGTACAACACCATGCGCGACTTCGGCGACCATCTGCAGTACTCGATCTTCGAGTGCCAGTTCACCGCCGCCGACCTGGCACGCTGCCGCCATGCGCTGAGCGAGATCATCAACCACCGTGAAGATCAGGTCCTGTTCGTCGACCTCGGCCCGGTCGAAGGACGCGGCGACCGCGTGATCACCGCCCTGGGCAAAGCCTACTGCCCGATCGACAGCCCGTGCATCGTCGTGGATGGGGCCACCGATGGCCGAGAACGGACCAATGACGAGCGCTGAACGATGAAGAAAGAAAGGATACGGTCCCATGGCTGATGAGTTGTCGCGACCGGCGAATGCAGGAGCAGACGGGCAACCGCCGCCATCGTTCCCTTCCCCCCCCTCAGCCCTCGTCCCACACCCTTCAGCTCCTATCCCTCATCGGCTGGAGCTGCCGGAATACCTCCCCGCCCGCATGCTCAACGAGTTCGTCTACTGCCCGCGTCTGTTCTTCTACGAATGGGTCGAAGGGGTCTTCGCGCACAGCGCCGACACCATCGAGGGGGCGCTGCGCCACGAGAAGCTGGAGCGCAAGGCGGACCCGTTGCCGCCGCCCAACGCGGCGGGTGGCGAAACCATCCATTCGCGCTCCGTGGAGCTGGCCAGCGAAACGCACAAGCTGATCGCCAAACTCGATCTGGTCGAAGGCGACGGTACGGCGGTCTGCCCCGTCGACTACAAACGCGGCGCGCCGCGTGACGGAGACGACGGCCCCCAGGCGTGGCCCGCCGATAGCGCCCAACTCTGCGCGCAAGCGCTCATCTTGCGTGACAATGGCTATGCCTGCGACGACGCGGTGGTCTACTACAATACGACCAAGCAGCGCGTGCGCGTGCCGATCGACGACGCGCTGGTGCGGACCACGCTGTCCGCCGTGGCCGCGGCGCGTGCGCTCGCCGCCGCGGGTCGCATTCCCTCGCCCCTGGTCGACAGCCCCAAGTGCCCGCGCTGCTCGCTGGTGTGCATCTGCCTGCCCGACGAGACGGCGGCGTCGATGTGGCTGCCGGTGGACGACGCCGGCGCCGACCAACTCGACTTGTTTTCGTCCGCGCCGGAGACACCCTCCGAGGTTCGCGCCGGCGGCCCGCGGCGCGCCGACGCGCTGCGCCGCCTGGTGCCGGCACGCGACGACCTGCGCCCCTTGTACATCACGGGCAACGGCCTTTCGGTCGGTAAGTCGGGGGAGGTCCTGCAGATCAGGGACAAGAAAAAGCTGCTTCAGGAGGCGCGCATCAACGAGATTTCGCAAGTCAATGTGTTCGGAAACATTTCGCTCACCGCCGCGGCGGTGCAAGGGCTGTGCTGGGCGGAGAAGCCGTTGGCCCACTTTTCCTTCGGCGGGTGGTTCTACGGCACGACGCAGGGGCTGGGGCTGAAGAACGTGTTCCTGCGCCGCGAGCAGTTTCGGCGCGCCGACGATCCGGCGTTTGCCCTGCGCTTGGCGCGCGATCTCGTCGGCACCAAGATCCGCAACCAGCGCACCCTCTTACAGCGCAATCACCTCGAGCCGCCCGCCCTGGTTTTGCAGCGCCTGAAACGCCTCGCGCGGCAAGCCGCGGCGGCGGAAGACCTGGACGAATTGCTCGGCATCGAAGGCAGCGCGGCGCGCTTCTACTTCGAGAACTTCAGCGGCATGCTGAAGGTCGAGGACGACGGCGAGCGCGCGCCGGCCTTCGATCTTCAGGGACGCAACCGCAGGCCGCCGCGCGATCCGGTCAATGCGCTACTGTCCCTGAGCTACGCCTTACTGAGCAAGGACCTGACTATCGTCTGTCACGGCATCGGCTTCGATCCGTTCATCGGATTCTACCACCAGCCACGGTTCGGCCGTCCGGCACTGGCGCTCGATTTGATGGAAGGGTTCCGGCCGTTGATCGCCGACTCCGCCGTCTTAAGCGCGATCAACACCCGCATGGTCACGGCGCGCGATTTTCTGCGGGTGGGCGAGGCGGTGGCGCTCACGCCCGCCGGGCGCAAGGGATTCATTCGAGCCTACGAGCAGCGGATCGACACGCTGGTGACCCACCCACTGTTCGGCTATCGTGTCAGCTACCGGCGGGTAATGGAGATTCAGGCGCGCCTGCTGGCGCGGCTGGTGACCGGGGAGTTGATGCGCTATCCGGGTTTCGAGACGCGGTAGACGAGTGAAGCCGATGGCAAAGGGCGGCGGGTGGCCGCGGCACGCTGCGAGCGACGCAGCGATCGCCAATCCGCGGGCGCCGCTCGCGGTGCGAAAGTGTTGTCAAATCGAACCGTTACGAGTAAAGGGAGCGTGCGTGTCGTCCCGGATCCGCGTGGTCATTGCCGCCGCTCGGGAACCGGGCTCTCGATCTTTGAAAACCGCGCGGTTACAAGCTAGGCCTTTCCGCGGCTGATCAGCCGCGGCCCCATTGAAGCTGCGATCTACAACACGCAGCGCAGCGGCTACGAGCTCTTTCCGCGGCTGATCAGCCGCGGCCCCATTGAAGCCACGTCTGGCGTCTTCGAAAAAAGAGTGCCTTGCCGAACTTTCCGCGGCTGATCAGCCGCGGCCCCATTGAAGCCGCATCTTATTCTCCGCGAGTGAACGGATGCGACCGCCTTTCCGCGGCTGATCAGCCGCGGCCCCATTGAAGCTCCGTGTGTCGGGACGGTCCACACCGTCTCGCCCACCTTTCCGCGGCTGATCAGCCGCGGCCCCATTGAAGCTGGTGAGAGGCAAAAAGGGCTTGACATGAGTCTGTCCCTTTCCGCGGCTGATCAGCCGCGGCCCCATTGAAGCTCGCCTCGCGTGCCATGAGCGCCGTGTCAACACTACTTTCCGCGGCTGATCAGCCGCGGCCCCATTGAAGCCGCATCCCTGGGGTGGTGCGCTCGTCCGCCGGTCAGGCGCGCTGCTGCAGGACCATGTGCTGCTGCGGCGGCGGGTAGCCGAGTTCGCCGAAAACCTGCCCGACCGTGCGGATGGTGTCGAAGTACACCTGCCAATAGTGATCGGTATGGCAGTACGGGCGCACGACGAACAGCGGGCCGGCAAGCGTGGCGCCGAAGGGCTCGACGTCGGGCGCCGGGTCGGCAAGCACGTTGGCGATCGTGGTTACGCGCTCCTTCACGTTGCGGGCCATGGCCGCGCCGTCGACGCCATGGTGCAGTTGGAACTGCAGGTCGACCCGTCGATACGGATTGGCGGAGAAGTTCTGGATGGTGTCGCTGAAGATCTTGCCGTTCCCCACCACGGTCCGGACATTGTCGGGCGTGTCGAGCGTGGTGGCGAACAGGCCGATCTCGCGCACCGTGCCGGTGATGCTGGCCACGGTCACGAAATCGCCGACTTTGAACGGCCGCAGCACGACCAGGAACGCACCGGCGGCGAAGTTCGACAGCAGTCCGCTCCATGCCACGCCGATGGCGACACCGGCGGAGGCCAGCAGGGCCGCAAAACTCGTGGTCTCGACGCCGAAATAGCCGAGAATGGCGACGACCAGTGTCAGGTTTAGCGCCACCGACACCGCGGTGGCCACGTACTGCTGCACCGTCAAATCGATGTGCTGCCTGGTCAGCGCGTTGGTAACCAGACGCAAACTGAGATCGATGAGCCGGCGGCCGACGATGAAGACGACGACGGCGCCGACGACCTTGAGTCCGACCGTGACCACCAGCGTGCTCGCCGTCTGCAGGATGGAATTAACGTCCATAGAACCTCCGTAGGGAATGTGATGTTGACAGGTTAGATATCAACCGAACACGGCGTAGTCGAGTAGGGGCCACGGTTCGCGTCGCGCGCACGATCGCGGCGGCGGACGGGCGAGCCCGGCCGCCAAACGACACCGCTACTCCAAGAAGTTCATCCCCCCGGGGCGCACGGCGAGCGGATCGATGAGCACGTGGACCAGTGCCGGACCGCCGGCGGCGAGGGCGCGTTCGAGCGCCGGGCGGATGTGCTCGGGGCGTTCGACGCGCTCGGCGTGGCCGCCGAGCATCTCCATCATTTTCTCGTAATCCGCCTCGTGCAGGCGGGCGATCGGCGGCGCGTCGGGCGGGAACAGGAACCCCTGCAGGAGGTGCCCGGCGATCCCCGAATTGTTCGCCACCACGAAGACGGCCCGCGCCCCGACGCGCACCGCGGTCTCGATGTCGATTGCGGCGGCGCCAAAGGCGTAGTCGCCGAGCACCGCGACCGCCGGACGGTCGGGTTGGGCGAGCGCCGCGCCGATCGCGAACGGCACGCCGGTGCCGATGCACGCCGTGGTGCCGGCATTTAGCCGGGAGCGGGCGCCGAAGCTCGGCAGCACCGCCCGCGACACCCCCATGATCAGCTCGCCGTCGTCGCACAGCGTGGCGGTACGCGGGAGCACGTCGCGCAGCTCCCGCGCCAACCGGTAGGGGTTGATGGGCGCGGAGTCGAGCGCCATCAGCGGCTCGAGCGTCGCCGCGTTGGCGCGCCCGCGCTCGCGCAGCTCGTCGAGCCAACCGCTGCGCGCACAGGCGAGCGAACGCCCGTCGAGGGCCGCGCACAGCTGTTCGCTGGCCACCGCGGCGTCGGCGACCACGCCGAGTTCGACGGCGGCGCTGCTGTACATTTCTTCGGGCTCGATGTCGATTTGCGCGATCCGCACAGTAGCCGCGTAACGCGGCGGCCGGCCGTAATTGAAGATCCAGTTGAAGCGCCCGCCCACCATCACGATCGCGTCGGCGCGGGCCAACGCGGCGGAACGGGCGTCGTTCACGCAGTGCGGATGATCGTCGGGAATGACCCCACGCCCCATGGGCGACGCGACATAGGGCAGGCCGCGGTCCACCAGGCGCGTCAACGCCGTCCCGGCGTCGGCCCAGGCCGCCCCTTTGCCGACCAGGACGAGCGGCCGTTGGGCACACGCCAGCATGTCGGCGATACGCTCTATCGCGGCCGGGTCGGGGAACGGTCGCGCGATGTCGGGCATCGCGGCGCGCAGGGCGATGCTCTCCTCCGGCACGGTCCCTTTGACCACCTCGCCGGGGTAATCGAGATACACCGCCCCAGGGCGGCCGCTCACCGCTTTGCCGAGCGCCAGATGCAGCAACTCGGGGATGTGCTCGGTGCGATCGACCTGTTGCACCCATTTGCATCCGGGACGCGCGAAGGCCACTTGATCGGCCTCCTGAAAAGCCCCGATCCCGCGCGGCGTGTAGGCCGAACCGCCCAGGACCACCAGCGGCATGCCGCTCGCCGTGGCCACGTACATCGGCGTGACGGCGTTGGTCATGCCCGGACCGGAGCCCACCACCACCACACCCGGCAGGCGTCGTTGATAGCCCCACGCCGCCGCCATGAACGCGGCCGACTCCTCGTGACGGCAGCTCACCACGCGCAACCCCGCGCTCACCGCCCCGGTCAGCACCTCGACCATCGGTCCCGCCACGATGCCAAAGATTGTGTCGATGCCCGCCGCTTTCAGTTGCCGGGCGGTGAGCTCACCGCCATTGATCTCTGCCACATTCGCCTCCTCGCCGAACCGTGATCGCGAGCATGAGTATCTACCACTGGAGACATGCGAAGCGCCAGTACGCGGCCCTGCTGCGCCGCTGCGTTGCCGAAGGCGCCCGCCCATGGTAACCGAGAACGACTTTCGGGACACCGCGAGCATGGACGGCTACATCCCCCATGGGGAACACCCATCGGCGCGGTTGCCCTGCGCGCCGTCCATGGATCTTGCGGTGACGTCAAGTTCGCCGCCGAAGGCGGCCGACGCCCGCGCCTTCAGGGAAGAGAGGAATGGCAATGCAACTTCCGGAGACGTACCGAAAACTGGTGGTGACCGAGCTGGGGCCTGACATCGAGACGGCAACCGCAATTGTGACGGTGCCGCTACCGGCGCCCGCGGCGGACGAAATTCTCCTGCGCAATTGCTTCGCGGGCGTCAGCGCGTCCGACCCGGTGGCGGCAGCGGGCGGTTACGGCGCCGGCAGCGTACCGTTCGATCTCGGTGTGGAGTCCGCCGGCGAGGTCGTCGCCGTCGGCGGCGCGGTGCGGCAGTTCAAGGTCGGCGCGCACGCGCTCGCTTTCAGCCTCGGCGGCGGCTACGCGGAATATCGCCTCGTCAAAGCGCGCGACGCGTTTGCGATTCCCGCGGCGACAGCGGAAATCACCAGCGCCTTCGTCGCCGGGATGACCGCGATCCTCGGACTGGAAGTGGCCGGCGAGATGCGGCGTGACGAAACGGTGCTGATCACGGCGGCCGCGGGCGGCGTGGGGGCCTATGCGGTGCAGCTCGCTAAGCTGGCCGGCAACCGCGTCATCGGCACCTGCGGTGACGAGGCGAAAGCGCGCTGGCTCACCGAACTGGGCTGCGATCGGGCGATCGACTACCGCGCCGAAGATCTCGATGCGGTGCTCGCCAGCGAGTACCCGCGCGGCGTCGACCTGGTATTCGAATCCGTCGGCCGCGCGACATTCGACACGGCCTTGCGTCATCTCGCCATTTTCGGCCGGCTGGTGTGCATCGGCGCCGTTTCCGAGTACGGTGCCGGGCTCAATTGGGAGCGCGTCGAAGGGGTACGGATCTATCAGTGGTTGTTGGCGCGCTCCGCCTCCGTTCGCGGTTGCTACCTTCCGCATTACGCGGCGGAAATTCCGAAGTACATGACCAAGCTCGTGGCGCTGCTCGACGCCGGCAAGATCCACGCGGCAATCGATCCCACCGAGTTTCGCGGCATCGACGCGGTCAAGGCGGCCATCGCCCACCTGGGACACGGCAAGAATCGCGGTAAGGTCCTGCTGCGCTTCTAGCGAAGAAAGAACGGGACAGTTCTTCTGATGCTAAGGGGACTGTCCCCAGTTGCTACCCGTCGGCCTCGCCGCCGGCGCGTCGCAGCCAACCGATCGGCTCAACCCTCGGTCCAACACCCGTGTTCCGTCCGGGCGATGATACTATCTTGCATGCCCTTGCTCAGGTCGATGAAGTACGCACTGTATCCGGCGACCCTCACAATCAAGCCCCGATGATCGTTGGGATGTCGCTGGGCGTCGATCATGGTGTCCCTGTCGACCAGGTTGAACTGGACCTCGGTGACTCCGAGTTCCATCCATGATCGGATGTAGGCACAGAAAAGCTGCTTGCCCTTTTCGTTCTTGACCAAAGCCGGCGCCAATTTCTGGTTCAGGAGGTGGCAGTAGGTCTTGGGGGTATTGACCCTGGCAGCCGACCGCAGCACGGCGGTGGGCCCCTTGATATCGGTGCCCAACATTGGGGACGCGGTGCCGTCCGCCAACATATCGCCCTTGCACCGCCCCTCGGGAGTTGCGTCCGTATCCCAGGAGAAGCCAAAGATCGTGGCCGCGTTGGTTCCGTTGACCCAATATGGGCGTCCGTTGTAGTCGGTAAACGACTCCATGACCTCGGTCGACTTTTCCTGGACCTCCGCGGCGATCGCATCCGCATAATCGTCGTCGTTGCCGTACTTGGGAGCCGACAGCATCGACTGCCGCAACTCGTCGTCGCCCTCCCAGTTTCGGCGTAACGCCTCGATCAGGTCGGCCATCTTCACTCGTTTCTCGTCGAATACTCGTTTCTTGATCGCCGCGATGGAGTTGGCCGCGTTGACCGGACCAACCACCGGCCACAGGGGGAGCGAATAGGGATTCGACCATTCTTCGAGCATCAGACCGCGCTCAAGGGAGTCCTCGGCAAAGGCGCTGTTGAACGGCCGGTTCATGTACACCCTGTTGTTCTGCGCGGAGAGTTTGACCAGCTTGTTGTGTTTGTCCGCGAAGAAGCGAAGCTGATCGAGGTATGCCTGCAGCATATCGTCATAGCCGACCCACTCGAGCGGATCCTTGGTGACCGCGCCCTTCTGATCCCCCGTCTTCGGATCGACGCCCTTCATCAGCGCCCACCACACGCACTTGGCCCAGTTCAGCCAACCCGGCCATACCGTACCGGTTGACCTGCCGCGTAGGGAGACGACCGCACAGAACGGAGCAAAGTAGTTGCGTGCTTCCTGCAACGGCAGACCGCGACGCGTCAACTGAGGGATGATCCCATTGTCGTTGAAAAAGGAGGGATACCCCAGCCCAAGCTTGATGCAATCGAGGGCCTTGACGATCACGGCGTCCGGCGTTCCCGGGTGAACCCGCAAGGACAGATTGGGCTCCTGGAGCTTCAGCTTCATCGCGGCATCCATCGCCATGTATGTCAGGTCATTGGTGACGTCGTTGCCCTGCGCGTCGACCCCGCCAAGACAGAGATTCTGGATGCGTGCGCCGCCGCCGTAGACCTGGGCGACCATGGGTGAATAGATCGTGCTTTGCTCCGCGAGTTTCAGCATGAACCACTCGATCAGTTCGACCCCTTCCTCCCTGGTCATGCCATTGGCCTTGCTCTTCTCCCAATAGGGGCCGAATTCCACATCGAACCGGCCATCGGGTATACACAGGCCTTCTCCCTCGGCGCCCCTGATGGCATTCACCGTCCAGAATGCCTGTAGCGCCTCCTCGAAGTCGCGCGGCGGATTGGCCGGAACCCAATCGCAGATGGCGGCCATCCTGGTCAACTGTTGTCTGCGCAGCGGCTGCTCTTCTTCCGCGGCCAGGCTTCCGCAGTACTCGGCATAGCGCCGGGCGTAGACCTTGGCGGCCTTCAGGACGATCGCCATCGCTTCGATGTTGATCTTGCGATGCACATAATCGGAGGGGAGCGTGTGGCTCAACTGTTCCAGCGCGCTGTCGGCGGCTTCGAGCCGCGCATCGATACCCGCCCAGATATTTTCGAAGGTCAACTGGCCGCTGGAATCGTACTGAGACCACTGGAGCGTGCCATCCCAACGGTAATACTTCTTGAGCCAAGCGGGTATAGCCGCCTCTTCGCGATCCCACTCGGTCATCATCGGCCGTGACCAGAAGCCGACGATCGCGTCGAACTCGTTCAGATCTTTCTCGTCGACCATGCTGCGCAATGCGCCGCCGTGCACCGCGTCTTTGAGCCACTTCCAGTGCTTTTCCACCGGCCACGGCAGGCCGTCTTCCGACGAGGCGGCGCCGCCGCAGAGCCGTTGTCCGGGCGGCAGGTAGAGCGGGCAGTGCTCCAGATAGTGCGCCAGGGCCTTGGCTCGGCGAACGACCCACGGTTGGCCCTCGGTCGTCTTGAACGATTCCGTATAGAGACGGCCGCGAGCAAGATCCAACTTGACGCCCGGGCGATACAGTTGTCCGTCCCAGAAACTGCCTTCCTCGAAATGTTGCCCGCGTTTCGTGGCGTGCACCGCCTTGATGGTGCGACGACTCGCGGCCTCTTCTGGTGTGACGGTTGGCATTTCTCTCTCCTCCGTTATCCGGCAATTGTCTGCCGCGTGCGCTTCCGGATTCCCTGAAATCGTCATAGGCCATTCTTTCCAGTCTGGTGAGCCGGAGTTCCGGCCTCCTTCTCGATTCGGGTTCCTCCGGCTCCGGCTCTCATCCCCCCCGATCCGTCCCTTGCGAGGGTCAGGTGACGATCTCGCAAGCGAGCTGCAGCGATTCGAAGCGCCGGACGACCTCCTGAATGCGCTCGCCCGAGAGCGGCTGGAGTTCCTCGAGTGCATAGGGCCGGTCGAGCATGCGGTACTTGTTGGTGCCGTAGCGGTGGTATGGCAGCACGTTGACCGCTATGTCGCGGCCGAGCCCGCGGACGAAGCGCGCGATGTCCATGAGATTGTCGTCAGTGTCGGTAAGGTCGGGGATCAGCGGCACGCGCGCAATCATCGCGACGCCGCTCTCGGCCACCCGCTTGGCGTTCTCGAGGATTTGCTCGTTCGGCACGCCGGTGATCGTTTGGTGCCGCTCGCGATCGATGGCCTTGAGGTCGAACAGCACCAGGTCGGTGTGGGCAAGCACGCGCTCCACGGCCCGGCGTGGCGCCAGCCCGCAGGTATCGAGCGCGGTGTGGATTCCGGCCTGCCGGCAACGCTCGAAGAGCGCCGCGACGAAGCGCGCCTGCGCGAGAGGTTCGCCACCCGAGCACGTCACCCCGCCCTGCGAGTGGCGGTAACAGATCTCGTCCTTCTTCACCTCGTCGAACACCTGCGCAACGGTACGGTCTTCGCCGACGACACGCAGCGCCTGCGGGGTGCACGCCGGGACGCACTTCCCACAGTCGTCACACTGGCGGCGATCGATTCGCACCCCGGTGTCGTCGAGCGAGATGGCGTGCGCTGGGCATGCCGGGATGCAGCGCCCGCAGCGATCGCACAGGGCGTCCGAGTGGGCGATCTCCAGGGTACCCTGCTGCGACTCGGGGTTGGAGCACCACGGGCAGAGGAGGGGACATCCTTTGAGGAACACCGTCGTGCGGATACCCGGCCCGTCGTCGATGCTAAAGCGCTGGATATTGAAGACTCGGCCGGTGACGGAGCGGGTCTCGGCCAGTCTCGTGTCGACTCTCCCGTCGCGCATGTCGCATTGAACGACCGCTCCGCGGTCGCAGGCCTGCGCTTGTCCCACCGGTGGCTCCCGTCAGTACGCTTTCGCTTCGCCTCCGGAGGCGGCACGGCTCGCCACCCGCCCGGCCGTGTCGGCGCGGAACAGCGCATCGTTGTAGTGGCAGTTCGCGGGCACGAACGCGAATGTCTTCGGCTCGGCGAATTTGTAATACAGCGCGCGACGACCGGCGTCGGCCGCGGTGGGCGGGGGCGTGGTGTGCATCGTGTCCCCGTAATGGAGCGTAAGGTCGCCGGGCTCGGTCTCGAGCGCCACGGCGGGGAGGTCGTCTTCGTCGCCCCACGCGATCCAGTGCTTCGTGTAGCGATGGGAGCCGGCCAACACCTTGAGCTGCCCGTTCGCGGGAGTTGCGTGGTCGAGTTGGATCCCCGCCTGGACGAGCGGACACATCACCGGATGCCCGCCGATGCCGTCGTCGACGTGCCAGCCGAGGTCGCCCTGTCCCTTCACCACGCCCGCATTCTTGATGAACACCATCGGACCGTCGAGGCGGTCGTCGCACACCCGCAGATCGGGGCCGGCGAGCCGGGCGAATCGCAATAGGCGCGGATCGTGCGACAGCGCCTGCAACGCCGACGAATGGCGCCCGAGATAGTTGATGCGCGTCACCACCTCGCGACCGGCGGCATTCACCGACCACCACGAGAATGGATCGCCGGGCGTCGTCCGGGCGCGCACATGCTCGACCTCGGCGCCGTACCGTTCGACTTCGGCATGAGCGAAAACGGCTTTGATGTGCAGGTAGCCCGCGGTCTCGAAGTACCACCGCATCTCCTCGAGGTCGTCGTCCACCGAGAAGCGGCGCCGCGGATCGAGCGGTCGGCCCGATCGATCCACAAGCGTGCGCCAGGCCTGGGCGCCGTAGACCTCGCGGCCGGAATAGAGCGAGCGGATCGCCGGCTCCCAGCGTTGCCAGCCGGAAAGTTCACCGCGGGCCAGCGTCGCGCGGCCCGTCATCGCCGCGCCCGCCGCCGTCAGCAGCTCATGGATGAACTCCGAGAAGGTCCGTGCGGAGAGGGCCACCACCGTGGCTGCGCCCGCATCCCCGTCGACGATGCGGACGTCAGTGGCGCCGGCGACCCAGGTGAACGCCGTCCCGTCGTCCGCGCGGAACCCGAGCGCGGGCGCGCCATGGAGATCGGCGCGAACGAGGTGCCCGTTGCGAGCAATCCACTCCGGCAAGAGCGCGCGATGGAAGTCCACGAACGAGTACGGCTCGAACGAGCGGCCGATCGCCTCGACCCACGGCAAGCCGGAACCCAGGACATCCGTCGACATTCTTCCTTTCCTCCGCCGCCGGTCCAGTTAGTGGTTACAGGAATGTTGTTGATTCAGCCATAAGGGGACGACACGTCGTCTGTCAAGGAGAGCCGACCAATCCGCAACACGTGCGTGCCGCTCGAGGCCGTTGCCCGGCGCCAGCCGTTGGAGGTGAGCGAGCTGGTCCGTCTCACCGGCATTGAGAAGAGCGCCGCCCACCGTCTCGCCGGACGCGGCGGGGCGCCGCGCGTCGGCCACCCGGCCGGACATGTAGTCGAAGCGTCAAGCGCCGAAAATTCATCGAGCGCCAGCCGCGCGCGCCGGTGCAGCTGACGAAGAAGCGCACATTGATACGCCAGCTCGGGGTGCGTAATCCCTACGCGGATCGGTGGCACTCCACGGGCGCGTCGCTCCGTCCGCGAGTTTTCAGGCACCTCCTCACGCGCCGTGCTAAGGCGGGCCGCCAACGAAGCGGCGGACAACCGTCTCCGTGATGTAGAAGATGGCAAGCATGCTCCCAAAGGTTATCGCCTCGAACCACAAATAGGAGGGGAATATCGTCTCCCATCCGGGCCAGACACGGAACGCGATGTTCACATTGGCAGACCTCGGGGTCACCAATCGAGTGACTTGCTGCAACAGAAGCAGGCAGGCGATCGCCCTCCACCAGACGTGCCGGGGCATCCCGAAACGGTACAGTCCCACGATGCTGAGGACGAGCCCGCCAACGTGGGGGAGCAGCGACGTCGGGATGAGCGCCGCGCCGTTGTACAGATCGATCAGCCAGGCGGCGTTACCGACGAGCAACCAGAGAAAGCCAATCGCATTAAGGGTCGGGGATCCCAAGAGGAAGCCGAGTCCGACGAGCACCGTCGCCACGTGGCACGACCACGCGATGTTCTCGGGTTGGCGGTGGCGCAGGTGCGTTGCGGCGTGCACCAGGTAGAACGCCAGGGCGAGCAGCCCGTAGACGACATTGAGACGGGGAACGGCACCGCTGATCTGCACAACGGGCGTCCTTTGCATGTTTCCTGGTGCGACGCCAGCGGGGGTCCAGGCGACGCGCCTCGGCAAACGAGCACAACCGTTGCCGTGCGTATCGCGTTTCCCGCTACGGTGCAGCGAACGTGGCGACCACCGGACCGTGGTCACTGGTGCCGAACTCGCGCAGCGCCGGGCAGGAGATGGCGCGCTGGGCCCAGACCTCGCTGGCCAATACATAATCCAGGCGCCAGCCGATGTTGCGCTGGCGCAGGTTGCGCCACGGCGCCCACCAGGTGAACAGGTCGTCGTTGTCAGGATCGAGCGCACGGCCGACATCGACCAGCCCACCGCCGAGCAGGCGTGCGAACAACGCGCGCTCGTCGGGGCGTTGGCCGATGGCGTTGGGCTTGCGTTCCTTCGGATGCACGTCACGGTCGGTTCGTGTCACGTTGAGGTCGCCGCACACGACCAGGGGGCGTCCGGCGGCGCGCATCGATCTCGCGTAGGCTGCCATTGCCTCGAGGAACGCCAGCTTCGCGGCGTAGTCCTTCCCGCCGTTGGGCACATAGACCGAGGCGACGACCAATTCGCCGAGTGCGGCCGCAACGATCCTGGCCTCGTGATCGAAGGATGGGTGCGAAAAAATAGGCGGATTGGGAAAGCGCTCCTTTCGTAGCTGCAGACTGACGCCGGAGTACGCCGCGGCACCGTGCCAGTAACCCCAGTAGTCCGCATGTTCACGCAACGCCTCCGGCACTTGCTCGGGTTTCGCCTTCAGCTCCTGCAAACACAAGACGTCCGGGCGTTCGCGCGCGATCAACTCGCGTACCTGCGCTTGCCGCGCGCGGATACCGTTCACGTTCCACGTCACGATCTTCATCGCCCCGGAGTATAGCTGAGCCGCGTTCGTCTTGCGGCCTCCACCGGCGGGAGATCCATGGCTGTGGTTCGGTGCCTCGAGAGCGCAAGGAAGCGCCGAACGCACATCAGTCCGCTTGATAACACGCATCCGATTTGCTAATTCGGGGCCATAGGAAAGAGATTTCGTGATGTGCGTCACCGTGCTGGAGATGGGCGGATTCCTGGGCATCGCGCGCCGGCGTATCGCCCTCGTGTCGATGTCGGGACGGACAGCTTCGAGCGCCGGACGTTGCGCGAAAGGGAGATCCGATCATGTTGAAAAAGCTCGGCTTGGTTATGGCGATCAGCGCTGGGCTCGTTGCCTGGAGCACACTGGGGACGTCTTCCTCCGTGGCGGAGGACGGGGCGTCTACCGCCGACGTTACGTGTAAGTACCAGGGGGAGGTCTACCCGGGAGGCGAACTCGTGTGCTGGCACGACGGCTACTGGTATCGGTGCGACGGCAAGACCGGCCAGTGGAGAAACCAGCGGCAGAAGTGCAAAATTATGTAGCCGCCCTCGCCTCGCCGTGAGCGCCACGGCGCTCGCAACGAGACCTCACCGGCGCGCCGAGACGGCGCGGACAAGGAGGCCGGCGAGGCTGGCGCCACCGAGCCCGACGATGGCCCCGCCGACGACATCGGCGGGGAAATGGGCACCTACCGAGATTCGTGAGACGAAGACCGCTCCGGCAAACAGCCACAATCCCCACTTGAAGGGACGCACCACGCGAACCGAGCAAGACGCGGCCAACAACGTGACGAAGGCCGCATGCCCGGAGGGAAATGACGCGTGGAGGGCAGGGGACCCGACAAGCACGACGGCATTCGGACCGAGGGCCAGTACGGGACGGGGAAGTCCGAATAGCGGCTTCAGCACCGCCACCGCGGCCCACGTGAGCGCGAACCCGACTGCAAATACGAGCACGTTGCGACGCGGCACCGAGGACGGCGCGACGTACGCGAGCAGGAGCAGCATCGCCAGGTAGAGCGGGAAGCACCAAGAGCTCCCCAGCCAACTCACGGTCACCATGCAGCGGTCCCACCACGGAGCATGCGCTCCATTGATCAGGTGGAACAGCGCCACGTTCAGGCCGAACCAATCGTAGAGGTGACGCAACGCCCACCCCCCGGGTAGGAGCATGAGGGCTCACCGTCCGGCGCCGCCGGACCACGCTTTCATATTCTCGAGGCAAGCCGCGGTGCGGGGGAGCCGCAATTGACCCGCGTATGTGGCCAGCTCCTGGCGCAGGCGTGCGAGATCCTCGACTTCGTCCACGTCGAACGTCCGCGGCAGCAGGTGGACACGCAGCCGTTCGGCGTGCGCCTTCGCGAGCGTTTCGACCAGCACGCCTGATGTGCCCATGCGGATACCCGAAAAGAGGTCGTGCGGCTCGCGCATGCCGATCAGGTAATAGCCGCCGTCGTCGGTCGGTCCCAGAACGACATCCGCCTGGGCGAGCGCCGCGTCCGCTTCCGCAAGCCACTCGGCGCGCACGTGCGGCACGTCCGCGCCGAGAACGAGAACGCGGTCGAAATGTTCGTCTTTCGAAAGACGGAAACACGCATGCATACGCTCGCCCAGGTCCCGCCCCGCCTGCGGTACGCAACGAACGCCGGACCGCACGAGTACCGGGAAATCGCTCTCCGGCGGATCGAACGCCCAAATGACCGACGCCACGCACGCACTGCAGCGATCGTCGAGGTCCTGCACGAACGCCCGGTAGAGTGCGCACGCCCGCTGCGCGCCGATGGCGCGTGCCAGGCGCGTTTTCACCCGGCCTGGCGTGGGATAGCGTGCCATGATGACGAGCGCCGTGGCCGAGCGTGTCACGGGCGCGTCCCTTCGCAGGACGCGCACGGCCCCGCGGCGACCGTCGTTTGGCCTGGGAGCCTCCACGCCAGCATGCGGGACACTACCGCCGCCGTGGAATACAGCGGGACCAACCAGAAGAGAATCGCCAGTAACCCTGGGGACACCAGGTGCAGGGCGGCGGTGTTGTTGAACGCGAGAAGGCCGACCATGACATAGTTGCAGATGCCGCCGAGGTGGCCCACCCGACTCCCGATCAAGGGCGCTGCCGCGCTCGCCCGCCGTGCCCACGAGTCCGTCACATAGAACGCAAACGCACCGCCGACCGCTGCCGGCACCCACCACGGCGTCACGCCTTGGAGCGTGTAGGTGCACAACGCGCAGAACAGGAAGCCGATGTCCGCCAGATGGTCCAGCACGCGACCGCGGTTGCTGGCGCTACCGTACCGGCGGGCGAGGCGGCCGTCGAGCACGTCGGAGGCCGCGATTGCCACGAACAAGATGCCGGCGACCCAGCCGAGACCCGCCACCCGCGGGGCACACCACACCGCCGCGACGAATGCCGGGGTCAGGGCAATCCGGGCGGTGCTCAGCAGGTTGGCCAACTGCACGCACACGCGATGCGCCATCGCCTGGCATCTTACCGAAGTGTACCGACCTATGTCCAAGACCATGCGGCAGCCACACTGGCGGTGAGACCGCCACGCGCGCCGGGGGCGGGTTTCACAAGGGACACAGCGCTCCCGTCGGCCTTCCGTTTGCCCGCCCTTCCGTCGCCGCCACTTCCCCATCGCTGTTCCTCCCGCGACGGAGGGGGACTTGCTCGGGACCCTGACGGCGCACCGCCGCGGTGGCCCGTTGGCGGTTTGCGACACCCGGCTGACCTGCTATGAAAGGTCGGACAATCCCACTTTCGAGGAGGAGGATACGATGCGAACGGGGTTTCTGTCGGCGCTGACGTTGATTACGGTGCTCGTGACCGGAACAGTGCGAGCGGAAGGGAAGAATCCTATGGTACTGATCTCCACATCGATGGGCGACATCAAAGTCGAACTGTACGAGGACAAGGCACCGATCTCGGTGAAGAATTTTCTCGATTACGTCAACGCGAAGTTCTACGACGGGACCATCTTCCACCGTGTTATCCCGAACTTCATGATCCAGGGCGGCGGCTTCGATAAGGACATGAACAAGAAGACAACCAAAGCGCCGATCAAGAACGAGGCGGGGAACGGACTGAAGAACACGGCCGGTACGCTGGCCATGGCGCGCACCAATGTGGTGGACAGTGCCACGTCGCAGTTTTTCATCAATGCGAAGGACAACGACTTCCTCAATCACAAGGACGAAGCGGACGGTTTCGGCTACGCCGTCTTCGGCAAGGTGGTGTCGGGAATGGACGTCGTGCGCAAGATCGAGGGCGTCAAGACCACGACCAAGGCGGGCAATAAGGACGTGCCTGTCGAACCGGTGACGATCAAGTCGATTACCGTGGTGCAGTAACCGGTACGCGGAAACCAGTGGTCCGCTGGGGCCTGCCGTTGCCAGCCGCTCGGGGGAGGTCCGACCACCGCCAATTGTTCGAAGGTTACCCGCCACCGATCACTGACTTCTCTTCCCATGTCCGGAGCCGTCATCTTCGATCTGGACGGGGTCCTCATCGATTCCGAAGCGCTGCAGCACCAGGCGTATGCCGAGGTGCTGCGGCGCTTTGGCGTCAGCATTGGCATCGATGAGTACGCGGCGCACTGGACCGCGGCCGGACGCGGTCCCGAGTATGCGGTGCGAACCTACCACCTTGCGGTCGAGCCGCGGGAGTTGCGGGCGCTGAAGGGCGCGGTGTACCACGATATCCTGAGGCGTCAGGTGGCCCTGATGCCCGGGGCCGTGGAGGCGCTCGCCCGGCTACACGCGCGGTTTCCACTGGGCCTGGCGACCAACTCGAACCGGGCCGACGTGGCCTTTGTGCTCGACCATTTCGAGATCCGGCGATTCTTTGCCAACATCGTGGCCCGCGAGGATTACCCACTCGCGAAGCCGGAGCCCGACGCCTATCTGGCTTCCGCGGCCGGCCTGCACGTGACGGTGAGGGACTGTTTGGTGGTGGAGGATGCGTACCGGGGCGTCTTGGCTGCCCATCGCGCCGGCGCCCGGCCGCTCGCCGTCCCGAACCGGTTCACCCGCACCAACGATTTCTCTTTGGCGCTCCGGGTTCTCGCCAGCCTTGACGAGTTGACGGTTCCCGTGGCGCAGGCGTTGCTGGCCGATGGTTCCTCGGCGTGACCCAGATGGCGCCTGACCGTGTGCAACTCGCGGTGTCGGGTCTTGGGCTGTTACTTGTCGCGCTTGCGTGCGGATGGACTGTGTGGGCCGTGCGGACGACCGGGCTGCGACGGATACTCGGCCGACCGTCTCCGCCGCCGGCGTTGGTTCTGCGCGGCCCGTACCGGTTCGTCCGCCATCCCTGCTGTTCCGGCGTGCTGCTGTTCTTGCTGGGGACGTGGCTCTGGTGTCCCGGTTGGATCGCGGCCGGGGGTTTCGTTGTCGGCCTGGGTGCCTGCCTCGCGTGGGTCGCATTCCACGACCGCCGGCGCGTGGCGCGTTTCGGCGAAGCGTACCGGCGCTATCGGGAAGCCGTGCCGGCCCTGGTGCCCGGTCGGTCGAAACGTTGGCGTGAGGCTAGCAGGTGAGCGCGTCCGCACGCGCACCGTCTCCTACACCCATCTCAACGGATGAAATGACCGAAACGATCCCAGCGAACCCAGTGCGCCTGGCTGTCCCAGGACCAATAGATGAACGTTGCCTGACCTTTGACATCGCGCTCGTCGGCGAAGCCCCAGTAGCGGCTGTCGTAACTCTGGTCACGGTTGTCGCCCATGACAAAGAACTTGCCGGGCGGGACCTTCACCGGGCCGAACCGGTCGCGCGGGACCGAATCGCGGACGTGCTGTTCCCTAAAATCCGCGTGCGAATCGGGGACCGTCTCGCCATTGATGAGGAGGCGTTTGTCTCGTATTTCCACCGTGTCCCCCGCCACCGCAATCACCCGCTTGATCAAATCGATCTTGCGGTCGACGGGCGACGTAAACACCACGACATCGCCGCGGTGCAGCGGGCGCCACTGCATCAACTCGCGGCCCACAAAGGGCAGATGCATACCGTACGCCAGCTTGTTGACGAACAAATGGTCGCCAATTTGTATCGTCGGCAGCATCGATCCCGACGGGACCCAAAATGCTTCGACGACCGATGCCCGCACCACCAACGCCACCAGCACCGCCAGCAGGAGCGATTCGATATTCTGTCGGAGACGTGACTTCGGCGGACGATCGGTATCGGCGGTGCGCCAAAAAGCGAACCGGGAGGCGAGACGGGAAGGGGAGCCGTCCGTTACCGTGCTGTGTGCGGCCGTGCGTTGACCCATATCGCAATGATGGAAAACCGGCGCAGCCGCGTCAAGGGCCTCCCGGTATGCTCTCCCATCGGGGCGCGGATACGCCCGCGGTACGGACCGTCTAATGCATCTCCATGCCGCCATCGACGTTGATGGCTTGCCCCGTTACGTTCTCCGCCGTCGCCAGGTACACGGCCAATTTGCCGATATCGGCGGGCGTCTGGGGTCGCCGCAAGGGAATCGTCAGTTGCACGAACCGATTCCAGGAATCTTCCTTTGACTCCCCGGGCTGTTTCATGTTGTCGGCCAGGTACTCCCACATCTGTGTGCGCAGGATTCCAGGGCAGATGGCATTGACGCGGATGTTGTCGGGCGCCAGTTCTTTGGCCAGCGCGTTGGTGAAGCCGACGACGGCGAACTTCGACGCGCAGTAATGCGCCATCCCGGGGGCTCCGTTCTTTCCGGCCACCGAGGCGATGTTGATGATGCAGCCCGACCCCTTGCGCTTCAGGGGTGGAATGGCTGCCTGGCACGACAAGAACACGCCCTTGGCGTTCACCGCCATGGCGATGTCCCAACTCTCTTCGGGCATCGTTTCCACCGGTGCAAGGCTGACCACACCGGCGTTGCACACCAGGATGTCGAGGCCGCCGAGTTGCCGGATCGTCTCCTCCACCATGTGCAGCGTCTCGGTTCTCCGGCTCACGTCCGCTTGGATGGCGACCGTCCTGCGGCCCAGGGCGGTGATTTCACGCAGAGTCTGCTGCGCCTCCGCGAATCCGCTGATCTGTGCCTCCCCGTACTGTTGCGACGCGCTGGGCAGCCGATCCACCTCGGCGATGGCGATGTCGGCGCCTGCGCCAGCCAGCGCCAGGGCCACTCCCCGGCCGATCCCGCGCGCCCCACCCGTAATCAATGCGACCTGTCCATTCAGTACCGTCATTTGGCTATTCCTCTCCCTGTTCTGGCATCTCGGTTACGCGCGCGGTTGCACCGCGCGTGACGTAACGGCCGCCTCGGCCCGCCGATCGGGTTTCGACACACCTGGGCTGCCGAGGAGATAGAAGCGGCGCAGGTACTCGACACCCTTCGCGATGCCGATGCGCGTCGTTCGTACGATTCGTTCACCCGGCCGCCGCCGCCCGGTCTCGATCCACAGGTTCGGGTCGGTGAGGAGGTCGCGGCCGTTATCCTCTCGCGTCAGCCGCATCGCGCGACAGACCAGCGCCGGCCCGGCGGCCCGGGCGATGCCGTCAAGGCCACGAACCAGCACGGCCCCGGGCGTGTCCTCGCCCTCGGTGACGACGTTGAAACAATGATGCATGCCGTAGGTGAAATAGACATACGCCGTTCCCGCTGCGCCGAACATCACGCGGTTACGCGGCGTGCGCTTGCCATTCGCGGCGTGCGACGCGGGATCGTCCGTGTACGCCTCGACCTCGACGATGCGCCCGCGCAACACGTCGTCGCCCACACGGTGGCACAGGGCGCAGCCGAGCAAGCGGCGCGCCATGGCCTCGGTGGATCGGGCAAAATCGACGCGGTGCAGACGTCGGGGTATGAACGAAATGGCCGGCGTTAGAAGGCGACCGCCGCTGCGCCGAGCGGCAGGTGAAGGTCCTGTGCTGACTCCCTGTGACTTCACCGAGATCGTCTAGCATGTCTATCGGACCTCCGACACCCGCGGGCGTCGCCGACTGGGATCAGGAAGCGAAGTCGAAATCGGCGAGGAGACCGTCGTTGAGCCACGCATTCAACAACGCCGCGGCGTGCTCGGTACCCTGATCTTCGCCGGTGCCTACGACAATGTCGCCGCATATCTCGGCGAACGTTGCCCCCGCGTGGAGCGCCGTCAATGCGCGATATTCCGTCGCGGTGATGGGGCAGTGGTAGACGCGCAGGTGCTGGCGCCAGACCCGGAGCAGGGTCCGCACACGCAACGGTTGCGCTGGCGGATCCTTCCGCTGTGTTCGGTCCCAAACCTCGTGAACCGGCCAGTCGACGTCCAGCAGGCACAAAGAGGGGGTCGGCTGGAAGCGAATCGCCGGCCAACGCGCGGCGGCGATATTGCCCAACCTCTCCGGATCCAGCGGCAGAGCGTCCGGAGCATCGAATGCATCGAGGATCGCCCACTCCAATCGCGCCAAGTCCGCCAGGAACGGCCAGCGAATCGACGCCGTATGGCTGGCGAGGAACGCGGGCAGGTGTACCCCCGCGTGGCGAAGGGAGAAATGCGTTGGCGGATGCGCGAGCAGGTAATCCGCGATCAGATTGTGAAATTGTGCCTCGCCAGCGACCGCGCACACCGCCGAGAAGTCGTCCTTCAGGGCGTCGCGGATACGGTAGAAGTACATGTTGGCGTAGATATCGAGGCGCTCCACGGCCGACATCCGATGGTCACCCACCACCAACCCTTCGGCGTACGCACGCTCCGCGGGTTGCAGCCGTGCGAGGCCGGCGGCCACTCCCTCAGGCGCGCTGATCAGCTTCCAGAGTACTCGTTGTGTGCTGTCGAGTTGCGATGTCACCGCGAATGTCCTCGGAAACTCGCCGGGCGCGCTCCGCCTCGGCGCGCAGAACGGCAAGCGGCGGGATGCGATCGTCCCATTCGACCAAGGTCGACAGCGCACCGAAACGCCGCACCGTATGCGCGTATAAGTTCCATACCGCTTCCGCTACAGGATGATCGTGGGTGTCGTGGAGAAATGCGCCCTGGTCGCTGTATCCCGCCAGGTGAACCTGATGCACGCGATCGACAGGGAGGCTGTCGATGTACTCCACCGCGGAAAACCCGTGGTTGAATGCGCTGACGAACACGTTGTTGACATCGAGCAGGATGCCGCAATCGGCACGCTCGGCAACCAGTGTCAGGAACTGCCACTCGGGCAGGGCGGACTGCCGGTACCGCAGGTAGGTCGAAACATTCTCCAGGAGGATGCGGCGGCCCAAGACCTCTTGCACCTGCCGCACGCGTCCGGCAACGTGTTCGACCGCCTCCTCGGTATAGGGTAACGGCAGAAGGTCGTGGAGAGTATGGCCGCCCACGCCTGTCCAACAGAGGTGGTCGGAGATCCACGCCGGTTCGACCCGCCGCGCCAAGCTGCGCAGCTGGCTCAGATAGTCGGCATTGAGCGGATCCGTCGAACCGATAGAAAGCGACACGCCGTGTAAAGCGATCGGGTAGCGCTCCCGAATCTTCTCGAGCACGAACAGTGGACGGCCGCCGGGAACCATGAAGTTTTCCGAAATGATCTCGAACCAGTCCACGGATGGATAGACGTCGAGGATCTCGGAATAGTGCTTCGGGCGCAGGCCGACCCCGAAACCGAGGAATGGGAAGGTCATAAGGGCCCAATCAAGATGACCGAACAGTGCCGAGAGCACAGCTTTCGACACGACGCCCGGACAGATGACGCCCCCTCAGGATGACCGGTGCGCACTGCCGCCACAAGGAATCCCCCTCGCTTTGAGGAGGCCGCAACTTGATCGGCGGCCGTCTCGAAGCGTCCCCGCGATCTCGGGGGGCTGCTCTAGTTCTTGACGGTACCGCCCTTCGCCTTGCACTCATCGGCGGATACGTCCAGCCAACCTTTCCCCTTGCACTCGTTCTTGCCGGCACAACTGTGCGTAGCACCGTTACACGCGCCCTTGCCCTTGCAGGCGTTGATGCCCTCGCAGTGTACGGTCTTCGCTTCAGCCTTGCCTGCGCCTGCGGACGCCTGAGCCAGTGCTCCCCTGGCGAGAAACATGCCGGCCACGGCTGTCGCGACTATCGCTCCCTTCATGCGCACGTTCATAAAGACCTCCCGTATGGCGGCTCAACGGATGTCCCACCGCCGGTCCGCGTCGTTGTTGGTGTAGGCTGTCCAGGTGGTTCAGGCATACTGGTGCGCCAGGGCTAGAGCAATATGGGAGTAGAGCGCGGCGCACCGCCGGCTACCAGTTCATTCTTCGCTCGCGGGGTGCCACAATGATCCGATGGCGGACGGCGAGGGAATCCGATGACGCTCCCTACGTTGATCGTTCATGGTGGGGCAGGAGTTGCGCCTACGAGTATACGGGATGCGCAGGTGCGGGGCGGCAGCGCCGCGTTACGGGCGGGGTGGCGGGTGTTGACGGAGGGTGGGGCGGCACTGGACGCCGTGTGCGCCGCTGTCTCCGTGCTCGAGGACGACCCGTATTTCAACGCCGGGTTGGGTTCGTGTCTGACGAGCGACGGGACGGTCGAGATGGATGCCACGGTCATGGAGGGGACATCCCTGCGGGCCGGTGCGGTCGCTGTCGTACGCACCGTCCGCCACCCGGTACAGCTCGCGCGTGCGCTCATGGAGGACGGGCGTTGCGTGATGCTCGCTGGACCGCAGACGGATGCATGTGCGCGCGCGTACGGAGTAGAGACCTGTGCGTCCGAGGATCTGATCGCCCCGGAGCAATTGCGGCGATGGCGGCAGCGGGCCGGCGATGTTTCGGGTGGAACGGTAGGGGCTGCCGCGGTCGATCGACAAGGTCGTGTCGCCTCGGCAACGTCAACCGGCGGCTTGTTCTACAAACCGCCGGGACGTGTCGGCGACTCGGCCATCATTGGCGCTGGAACCTACGCCGACGACACCCGTGGAGCGGCATCCTCCACCGGTGACGGCGAAGCCATCATCCGTGTCGCTCTCGCCAGCGCGGCGGTTGCGGCGCTGCGTGATGGCCGCGATCCGCAAACCGTTGCACGCGAACGGATTGCCGACCTCGAACGTCGTGTGGCCGGAAGGGCCGGGCTCATTCTCGTCGATACGCTCGGTCGCGTCGGATATGCCTGCAATACCGAATACATGGCGGTGGGATTCATGCGCTCCGATCTTGCCGACGTTAAATGGGCGAGCTGAGTGCATCGCGTGTCGAGCGCCATCCGGCACGGGCGTGCAACGGCAGGGAATTCCAGGACGCTGTCCGCCCCTCAACCCTTGTCGTCCGCGTGCTGTGGCACCCGCTTCTTGCCGATGCGCGTTGAGTCTGCCAGACTGCGTATATGACGGCGCCACGTAGGCGAGTCTACGATCTGTTCGTGCTGAACATTGCGCTACAGCTGTTCGATGCGGTGGCTACCTACCAGGGGCTGCAGCTCGGCGTCCGAGAGGGGAACCCTCTCCTACGCGAGGCGTTCGGATTGTTCGGGGTGGTGCAGGCCCTGCTGCTCTTCAAGGCGGTCGCCTGTGGATTACTTTTCCTCTTGAACCGCCACCCGACGCTCCACGTCGTCGCGCCAGCCCTAACTGCCACCGCGGGAGTCTACAGCGTGTTCTCGCTGGCCCCTTGGTTGGGGAAGTTTACCGCGGTGTTCTTGCAGAACGTTTGAGCTCTGTCCGCGGAAGCCCGGCCGCTCACTGCCGTGCGGAGTCGGCCCTACGCGGCCACGGCTTTCTGCCGCCGGCGCGGCACGAAGGGGAGAATCTTGTGCCGTCGTGCCGCGCGCAAGCGGACGCGGGCCACCTTCACGCGCGCTTCCGGCGATTGCGCCAATAGCTGCTGGCGCCAAGCGTGGAGGCGTTGGCGGAAATACCCGGCGTCGAGGTTGAAGAGCCCGCAGATGGACTCGAAGGAAAACGGCCATGCGTCGCCTTCCTCGAAAATCCAGCGCTCGGCCTCCTCGAACAAGCGCTTCGCCCGCGGCCGCGCCGCTCCCGCGTACTTCTGGTAGCACATGATCCCGTCTTCGAGGACGGCCAACATCAGGCGGCGCTCCCCTTCGAGGATACTCTTGCCACGGAAACGATCGAAGAACTGCGATGGCAACAAGATCTCCGGCTCGATCAGGCGGGGCATGACCCCATCAAAGCTGGTGCCCTCGTATTCTCTTGACCACTGCATGCTCTGCGCTGCCGCTTCCATTCGAACACTCCTTGCGGTGGAGAATGGAAATGCAGAAAGCGTGCCGGCTATGGCGCGATAGGTTTGTAGTAAAAAGTCAAATAAAATCAATGCGGATGCGATTTGGTTACGAGCGTGGATGGCAACCGCTGTATCGAAATAAGTCTTATGTGGCGTATTGAAACGAGCCAGGTAGCGAATGGCGAAGCCGTCCACAGCGAATGACGTGCTACGCAGGCAGCGGGCCGCCGTCTATAGGAGCCGGCGTCGAAAAAACCCAAATATCGCGGTACCAAAAATCCACCAGGCCGGGTGCCAAGAGCCGTTTGAGTGGTCCCCGATGTCACACCCGCTTCCTTGCACGCAGAAGCTACCGACGCAGGTCGGACCTGGGGTCGGTGTGATCGTGAAGGTGAAGGTTGCGCGTGGTGTGCTGGTGGCGGTAGGCGTCGAGGTTGCGGTCGCAGTGGGGGTCGTTGTGGGAGTGGGGGTCGTGGTCGGGGTGACCGTCGGCGTATCGGTTGGCGTGTTTGTCGGTGTTGCCGTCGGTGTCGGAGTCGCTGCCGGGCGGCTGCTCAGCAGCACGGTGATCGACCCCGGGTTCTGATTAGCGGTGATGACGTCGTTGCGGCCGTCGCCGTCGACGTCAGCCACTACGATGGCCGCCGGTTCGCCGATGGCGGCGCACGGGGTGAGTGCGGCGTCGGGGAGTCCGCAGGCGTTGACCAGCCCGGTCATTGCTCCCGTGCCATCGCCCAGGAAAAAGGTGATGACCCCGTTCCCTTGGTTGGCCACCACGGCGTCGAGATTGGCGTCCCGGTTGAAGTCATCGGTCGCGAGTGCGGATGGGTTCAGGAGCACTGGGGCCGGAGAAGGCTGCGACGCTGGTGCAAAAGACACCTGGTTGTTCGTCAGGATGGTGTTCAGGAAAACATCGAGGGAGCCGGACGTGCCACCGCTGGTAACCGCCAAGTCCATTGTGCCGTCGTTGTTGAAATCCTCCGCGCCGAGCGCGGTGGGCGCCACGCCAACGGCAAACGAGATGAGCGGTCGAAAGCTGCGGGCGGGCGTGCGCTGCTGTAGCAACACCGAGATTTTGCCGCTGACATAGCTGCCCGCAGCTATGTCAGGAAGACCGTCATTGTTGAAGTCCTCGACCAGCATGAATGCCACGGGACCGTCGACGGACACGCTTCCCGAGACGTCGAAACCCCCCGCAGCCCGGCCGTACAGCACGGTGACGCTGTTGCCCAAACCGCTGCCGACAACGATGTCCGGCAACCCGTCCTCAGCCGAGTTGACGTTGGCGACGACAACGGCGCGAGGATCAATTCCGGCCGCGATCGGCGCCTCGGGGGTGAATGTGCCGGAGGAGCTGCCCCGCAAAATGGATACCCCGGCCTGAACCGCTACCACGAGGTCAGTGAAGAGATCGTTGTCGATGTAGCCGGATGCAATTGCCGCCGCACCACTGGCGATGCCCACGGTGCTGGCGGTCGTTGCGCCCTGGCAGTTGCCGTTGGTGAACCGGGTGTGGTCAGTCAGCAGCACGATGACCTGATTGTTGGCCGCATCGAGGACGGCAAGGTCGGGCCACCCATCCGTGTTGAAGTCGGCTGTCGTCATGGCGACGGGCTCGACCTGGGTGCTGCCAGATTGGAGCGGAATGTCACAACTCACAAAGCCCGGCAGTTCGTTGGCGGCCAGTACCGCCCTGCCGTGGAGTATGAAGGCCAACAGTGAGAGTTGGAGCAACAAGCTGCGCAGGCAATGATCAGGCCGCAGTGTGGTCATAATCCATCCGTCGTGCGCCGAAGGATTCTCGACCGCCACGCAAAAGCAAGTGCCGCTGCGGTCGAGAATGCAGCCCACGTCCAGTCAACCGGGGCGTATGGATCCAGCGTGCAGGAACCCTGCAGGCCGATGGCGCCAGGCTTCAGCGTTGCCGTCGGCACAGGGCTGGGGACGGCAGTGAGGGTGGGGAGCGGGGTCCAGGTGATGGTAGCCGTGGGGGTACCGGTGGGGGTCGGCGTGCCGGTCTCGGTCGGGGTGGACGTCGGTGTCGGCGTTCCGGTGATGGTTGGTGTGAGTGTCGGCAGCGGAGTGGGTGTCGCGGGCGGCCGGCTGCTCACCATGACGCTCACGCTGCCGTCGCCCTGATTGGCCGTGACGACATCGGGAATGCCGTCCCCATCGATGTCGGCCACCGCAAGGTCCACTGGCTGCTGGCCGTTGATTGCGAACGGGATGAGGGCGTTGGCAAAGCTGCCGTTGCCGTTGGCCAAGAAGATCACCACCGTGCCATTGGCCTGGTCCGTTACGATCAAATCGGGACGACCGTCGTGGTTCACGTCCCCGGTCCCCAATGCGGACGGGGACGAGGTGAATTGTGCTCCCGCCGGCGACGTCACGGTGAAGGTGCCCGCGCTGCCGTACGACAACCCTCCACTCGACGAACTCGCCAGGAAGACCCTGACAGTACCGTCCGCCCCGATGACGTTCGACGACAGCGCTACCGCAAAACCCGGCCTGCTGCGATTGGTCTGATCGAAGTCGTCGAAGGCGATCGCCTGCGGCTGCTGCGGCAACTTGACCGCCGGCAGGCTTGTGAACGTGACCGTTGCTGTCGGACAGGTCGGTACCGAGGGCGTTCCTGACGAGACGGATTGGAGAAAGACCACTACATCGTTGGTCTGCTGGCTCGTGACCGCGAAGTCTGGCTTCAAGTCCCCGTTCAAGTCCCGCGCTATGACTTGGGAGGCATTCCGCCCTACCGCGACCGTGCACGGTGAGTCAAACGCGGGCTGGTCTTTCTGACGTTTGTTGAAGAATATCGAGACATCGTTGCTGCTGACGTTGGCAACGACGATGTCCGGCCATGTGTCTCCGTTGAAATCGGCCACGGCCAAGGAGTTCGGTGACGTTCCTGCCGGCATGGGATTGGTACTGATTGCCCCGAAGCCGCCGTTTCCATCGCCGAAGAAGACACTCAGGCCGGCGGACCCGACGACCGCAAGATCCAGTTTTCCGTCCCGGTCGAAATCCGCGGCTGCCAATGCAACCGGTGCGGCGATGTTCTGCAACTCGGTACTCCGCGTGAGGCCGAGGACAGCGCATGGGCTGAGTGCCCCCGTGGCGATATTGGACCGTAGCAGGACGACCTTATTGCCCTGATTGTCGGCGACGGCGATGCCGAGATTGCCGTCGTGGTAGAAATCTCCGGTGACAACGGCCACAGGCTTCCCACCCACTGCCGGTTGACCTGGCTGGTTCGTATTGCAGACACCATAGGGTGCCGTGGGAATGGGCGTTGGGGTTGGTGTTGGGACCGGGGTCAGTGTCAGCGTTGGCGTCGGGGTCGCGACGATTGCTGTTGCCGTGGGCGGAACGCTCGGGGTTGGAGTCGGTACCCCTGCGCCCGGTGTGGTGGGTGTGGGCTGTGCGCCCCCGGTGGTGTTTATGATGACATCGAGCACAGTACCGTCGGCACTGAGCGTGATGATGTCCGGATACACGTCGGCGTTTATCTTGCCGGACGCAATGGCCACCGCATCACCGACCCCCACGAAGAACGCTTGCAACTGGAATCCAGCCTCAACCGGGTTGGCAATGCCGGTGTCAAGGCAGTTTCCCTGCTCATTACAGAGGAGCGATAACCCGCTGCCGCTTGCCACATCGGTAACCGCCATGTCGGGTTTGCCATCAGCGTCAAAATCATCCACCACCAGAGCGGTTGGACCCTCCAATGCGGTGGTCAGGTTGGGGGAGCCCGAGGCAAAGGTGCCGTCACCGTTGCCGTAGAGGATCTGCACGTTAAAGTCGGGCGCGCTCTGCCCTTCCAATGCGACCGCGACATCCTGCTTGGTATCGCCGTTCAAGTCCGCAATGGAGATCGCCATTGGGTAGTCATTGACAGACTTGGGTAACGGAGTTCTGAACGTTCCATTGCCGTTGCTGAGCAGGACGGTCACCCTCCGGGCATCGTGATTGCTGACGACCAGGTCGGGAAAGGCGCCGGCATCCATGAGCCCGGTCATGATCATGTTGGCGCCGCCGTTGGTACCACCGCCGGTCGCAATGCTGGCGGTGGGAAAATTCACAAATGTGCCGTCACCGTTTCCCTTCCACAGGTGAATGGTGGCACCGCTCAGTACCGCAAGGTCCAGCTTGCTGTCGTTGTCGAAGTCTTCGACTGCGACGCCGACCGGCGCCGGATCCACTTGATAATCACGGGGGGAAATGCCGTTCCTGATCATGAACGTTCCGTCCCCGTTCCCCAGCTGCACCGTGACGGTGCCAGCCGAATTGTTGACCGATACTAAGTCGAGTTTTCCGTCGTTGTTGAAATCGCCGGTAGCGACGGCGACCGGCCCAGGTCCTGTGCCAGGTGAGCTGGTCGGGTTGGTGGGAAATCCTCCATTGCCGTCGTTCAGGTAGACCTTAACCACGTTGTTGGACCGATCGACGACTAAGATGTCGGCGTGGGTATCGTTGTTGATGTCGACCAGCGCGATTGTCTGAGGCCCCGCATCGGACGCGACATCGACGGCCAATTTTTTCGCGCGAGCGAACTTGAATACCGCTGCCGCCGGTGCAGCCCCCAGGCAGATCCCGATGAGAGCGCAACTCAGGAAAGCATGGAAACGCATGAGTAGACGCCTTTTTGGTCCTCCCGTCGTCCTTTGTCAATCACGGGCAGCGGCTGAGTCTGGGCAGTCAGCAGTCGGCGGTCAGCTCTCAGCTGGGAGATCGAGAAAGCGTTGAGAATCATCGCAGGCGGAAGGAGATGCGTGTGCTGCTGCGGCGCTCGGCGGGAGACTTTGATCTATGATTTCGGTCATCGGAATACCTGACATGCAATAGCCGATGATATGATAAGTGCTGGTTTCAGCCCGAAATCCGTAATTTTACGGATAGACACCTCACTGCTCGTTGTGATTGGTACCAGCCATGGTGTTGGTACTGGAGACGCCCTCGGCACACCATCGGGATTCGACGATTCCGCCGGCCAAGTAGGCGTGCCTCAACAATGTCGCGTTATCGCGGGCAGAACCCATAGGAGGAGTGCTATGCACAAATCGGCCAGATTGACTCACGTCGCGTTGGGTCTCGGACTTGCCCTCGCTTGCGTACCCGAGCGGGTAGGCGCGCAGTACAACAACACCAGCTACGGCACGAACGCCCTTGCGAGCGTAACAAGCGGATCCAACGACAGCGCGTTCGGCGTCAGCGCGATGCAGTATACGACCACCGGTGGGTGGAACACCGCAATTGGTGCCGGCGCTTTGGGTTCCAACACCACTGCCGGCGGCAATGTTGCCGTGGGCACTTCGGCGCTCGGAATGAGCACCACGGCACCGTACAACACCGCAGTCGGCCACCAAGCGCTTCTTAATACTACTGCCGATAGAACTACCGCGGTCGGAGCATTTGCGCTGTCTTCCAACACCACGGGCGTGAACAACGCTGCCTTCGGTTACTACGCCCTTAAAGACAACAGCACAGGTTACGAGAACACTGCGGTTGGAACCTATTCGATGGATCGTAACGGCACCGGCTCTGGCAATGTTGGGGTCGGCTACGGCACGCTCGCGTTCATTAGAACCGCCAGCGGCAACACCGCAGTGGGTGACCAAGCGCTCCTAAACAATACTGCCAGTTACAACACCGCCGTGGGCTACGAAGCCCTCTATTCCAACACCACCAACGACGCCAACACCGCAGTGGGCTATGGTGCGCTCTTCAACAGCACTGGTCAGAACAACATCGGTTTGGGGTTCTGGGGCGGCATCAGCCTCACTTCGGGCAGCAACAACATTGATATCGGCCATTCGGGTGCCTCGACGGACTCTGGCGTCATTCGTATCGGGACCAGTGGCTCCCATACCGCAGCCTACATTGCCGGCATTTACGGGGCAGGCGTCACGGGCTCCGCCGTCTACGTGAACTCTAACGGCCAACTGGGCGTCTTGAGCTCGTCGGCGCGTTTCAAAGAAGGTATCCAAGATATGGGCGATACCAGGGGATTGATGAAACTCCGCCCGGTACGCTTCCGCTACAAGAAGGACATCGACCCGTCGCGGCTAGAGCAGTACGGGCTCGTCGCCGAGGAAGTTGCAAAGGTCTACCCAGGCTTGGTCGAGTACGACGACAAGGGACAGCCGCAGAGTGTGCGCTATCACTTCGTGAACGCGATGCTCCTCAACGAGGTTCAGAAGCAGGCACACCATATCGATGCACAGGACCGCATCATAAGCGCACAAGCAAAGAAAATCGAGGCGCTTACGGACCACGTGCGGCAAGCAAACGCGCAAGCAGAGCAGATCGAAGCGCTCGCTGCCCGTCTGATACGACTGGAAGCCGCCGCCAATGTGCCGGGGCGCGATTCAGTGTTGCAGGCAGCATGCCAGCTGAAGCCAAGTCGGTAGTATCGTTTGTTTCAAAAAGCGACGGCCCGGCCTCGCATGCGAGACCGGGCCGTTGGCCCGCCGGTACTGGGCGGTGCGCTTACATCATGTCGCCCGGCGGCATCGGTGGCATGGCCTTCTTTTCCTCCGGCTTTTCGGCGACCATAGCCTCCGTGGTCAGCAGCAAGCCGGCAACTGAAGCCGCGTTCTGCAGCGCGGAACGCACCACCTTGGTCGGATCGACGATGCCGGCCTTCATCAGGTCCTCGAACTCCTCCGATGCGGCGTTGAAGCCGAACGCACCCTTGTTGTTCTTGACTTTGTCGAGGACAATGGCGCCTTCCCAGCCGGCGTTGCTGGCGATCCAGCGGCAGGGATCTTCCATGGCCCGGCGCACGATGTTGAGTCCGACGCGTTCCTCGTCGGAGAGCGCGAGCTTGTCGAGCGCGTTCGCGGCGCGGATCAGGGCGACGCCGCCGCCCGGAACGATGCCTTCCTCGACCGCCGCCCTGGTCGCATGGAGCGCATCTTCGACGCGGGCTTTCTTTTCCTTCATCTCGACTTCGGTTGCCGCGCCGACACGGATCACCGCCACGCCACCGACCAGCTTGGCCAGGCGTTCCTGCAGCTTCTCGCGGTCGTAATCGGAAGTCGTTTCCTCGACCTGCGCGCGGATCTGCTTGATTCGGCCTTCGATGTCGCTCTTCTTGCCGGCGCCATCGACGATGGTGGTGTTATCCTTGTCCACGACGATGCGCTTGGCGCGTCCGAGATCGCCGAGGGCGACATTTTCGAGCTTGAGACCCAATTCCTCCGCGATGACGCGGCCGCCGGTGAGGATGGCGATATCCTCGAGCATCGCCTTGCGACGGTCGCCAAACCCCGGGGCCTTGACGGCGATGCAGTGAAGCGTGCCGCGAATCTTGTTGACCACCAGCGTTGCCAGGGCCTCGCCCTCGATGTCCTCGGCGATCAGCAGCAGCGGCCGGCCGGTCTTGGCGATCGATTCGAGGACCGGCAGCAGGTCCTTCATGGCGCTGATCTTTTTCTCGTTAATGAGGATGTAGGCATCCTCCACCCGGCACTCCATCTTTTCGGGGTCGGTCGCGAAGTACGGGGAGAGATAGCCGCGATCGAACTGCATGCCCTCGACCACCTCCAGGGTTGTCTCCAGGCTCTTGGCTTCCTCGACGGTGATCACGCCTTCTTTGCCCACCTTTTCCATGGCTTCGGCAATGATCGCGCCGATGGTGGAGTCGTTGTTGGCGGAGATGGTACCGACCTGGGCGATCTCCTTTTGTTCCTTGGTCGGTTTCGACAGCTTCTTCAGCTCGTCGACCGCCGTGGCCACCCCCTTGTCGATACCGCGCTTGAGGCTCATGGGGTCGTGCCCGGCCGCCACCATCTTGGCGCCCTCGGTGTAGATGGCGCGGGCGAGGACCGTGGCGGTGGTGGTGCCGTCGCCGGCGATATCCGAGGTCTTGCTGGCGACCTCCTTGACCATCTGCGCGCCCATGTTTTCGAACTTGTCTTCGAGCTGGATCTCTTTGGCGACGGTGACGCCGTCCTTGGTGATCGTTGGCGCGCCGAAGGACTTTTCGAGCACCACATTGCGTCCCTTGGGGCCGAGCGTCACGGTGACCGCATCAGCCAAGACGCGGACGCCGCTCAACACTTTGTTGCGCGCTTCCGTGCTGAATTTGACGATTTTTGCTGCCATGGTGGTCTATCCTCCTTCTCATTCGACGACGCCGAGGATGTCGTCCTCGCGCATGATCAAGTAATCCTCGCCTTCCAACTTCACTTCGGTACCCGAGTACTTGCCGAAGAGGATCTTGTCTCCGGCTTTGACGCTCAAGGGCATCAGCTTGCCCTCGTCGCTGACCTTGCCCTTCCCGACAGCGATCACCTTCCCCTCTTGGGGCTTTTCCTTCGCGGTGTCTGGAATGATGATTCCACCCTTGGTTTTCTCTTCTTCTTCGATTCGTTGCACGATGACACGATCTTGCAGCGGCCGAATCTTCATGCTGCCAACCTCCTCCGAGAGATAGTTTGAGTGGCCAGGCGGAAACGCGTAAGCCGGCGCCAAATTAATCATCAGACCCAGACAGTCAAGGGCCGTTGCGGTAAAATCTTCGGCGCCGGACGGATTCCGGCGATCGCGGGCAGGAGGGCCGTCGATACGCAGTGTTCTGTGTGGCCGCGGTTAGTGACTGCGCAGTTCGCTCTCCAGGGTGAGGAGCAAATCTCCCGTGTGCGGGTCTTGTTTACGCTTGTCCTCGACCGCGCGCACGGCGTGCATGACGGTGGAGTGGTCGCGGCCGCCGAATTTCTCGGCGATGCAAGGAAAGGAGACCTCGGCCATGGTTCGGCTCAGGTACATGGCGACCTGGCGGGCAAAGGTCACGGCGCGGTCGCGCCGATGCGACTTCAGGTCGTTGACCGATATCCGAAAATGCCGGCTTACCTTCTCTTGAATCGTTTCGACGGACAGCAAATTCGCCAGCGACGCGATCGGCGCCAGCAGACGCTCTACCAGCGCGGCGTCGAGTGGCACGCCGCGTAACGCCGCGGTTGCCAGGACGCGGGTCAGCGCGCCTTCCAGTTCACGGACGCTTGGGCCGCTCCGTTGGGCCACCAGCGATGCCACATCGCAGGGCAGCGCGACGCCGTGCATCGCGGCCTTTTGGGTGACAATGGCGATGCGCATCTCCGGCGTGGGCGGGTGGATGTCGACGATCAGCCCGCCCTCGAAGCGGCTGCGCAAGCGCTGTTCCAGCTCCGCGATGGCATGCGGCGGCTTGTCCGAGGTGAGCACGATCTGGCGGCCGGCGGAATGCAGGGCATTGAACGTATGGAAGAATTCTTCCTGGCTCCGTTCCTTGCCGGCGAGGAACTGCACATCGTCGAGAATCAGCACGTCCACCGCGCGGAAACCGTCGCGGAACGCCGCCATCTGATCTTGACGTAGGGCGCCGATCAGGCTGTTCAGGAACACCTCGGCGGGAAGGCAGGCGAGGTGTCGCCGGGGACGCTGTTTGAGCAACTCGTGGGCCACTGCGTTGATAAGGTGGGTCTTGCCGAGCCCGACGCCTCCCCAGAGAAACAACGGATTGAACCGGCGCCCGGGGGTTTCCGCCACCGCGCGCGCCGCCCGATAGGCGACCTCGTTGGCTGGACCGATGACGAAGGTGTCGAAGGTGTAATCCGCGACCAGACGTCCGATGCGGGGCGCGCGCGGCGCGGCGGTCCGCGTCGCGCGCGCCCCCGGCGTTCGATCGTGCGCCGGGGGCGGTGCGTGATCCGCGGCGACCACCAGCCGGACGGCGGGTGTCGCGCCCTCATGCCGGGTCAGCGCCTGCCGAATGATCGGCAGGAAGTGGCGCGTGACCCATTCCTGGAAGAACCGACTGCTGACTTCGAGCACGAAGCCATTCGCTTCTTTCGCGCAGCGAATCGGTTCGATCCACGTCGCGAAATTCCGCTCGCCCACAAGCTGCCGCAGTTGCGGCAACGCTTCCAACCACTCGGCCTGCATCGGTCGCTGCCCCCCCTCAGAGTCCAGGTCAACAGTCCCGTTGGCCGCGCGCGGTGGTTATCCACATCTGGGGACAACGCGGGAAGTCACCGCCACCGCACCACTTCCATCCGCCCTCCACACCGCCGTACACAGCTTTCCCCCAATCACCTGCCCGCCCCTCCAGTTTAGGGAGCCAGCGCGCGCAGCCAACAAGAGTCATTCGCGATTCAAGAGTTCGGAAAAGTCGCTGAGAGCGGCGCCGTCATAGTGGACGAGTCGCGGTACTGTCAAGAAACTTTTCCGGTCATGGTGCTTGTGCAGACATTCCGCGCACATCGCCGAGGGCAATCATATCGCGTCACGATATAGATACCGGATGCCTCACGGAGATGCTCCGCTAAGTTCGCGAAAAGGCGCGCGTCTGCGCGATCGCCTGGCGGCGCCAACGGCGTCAGCGGCCGGCGTGATGCAGGCGGTGGGGCGGTGCGGTCCGAAAATCCGGCGGCACGCCGCTTGGCACGGTTGCTGACCCGTCCGCGCCGCGGGTCCGCGCCTCACTGCGTTAGCGCCGCTGCGCTTGCCAGTGTGACCGCGTCGCTGAGCCGGTCGGCTTCGAGGGTTCCTTTTACCAATCGGCCGTTGATGAACAGGGTGGGTGTCGAGTCGACGCCGAGAGCGACGGCCGTAACGATGTCCGCCTGTACGCGTGCCAGCGATGCCGGATTGTCCAGGCACGCGCCGAAACGTGCGCCGTCCAATCCCAGCCTACCGGCGTACGCCATCAGTGCCGGGCGATCGAGGCGCTGTTGATTGTCGAATAGAATATCGTGGTACTGCCAAAACTTTCCCTGGTCGGCTGCGCATTCCGCGGCGACGGCGGCCAGGCACGCCTGCGGATGGAAACGCGCGTGCAACTGCTGGTTGCATGCCGAGTCCAGTGGAAAATGGTGGAAGACGACGCGAATCCCTTGGCCGAAACGCCGCAGCGTACTGTCCAGGCTGCGATGGAAGCTGGCACAGTGGCCGCACTCGAAATCGGAGAACTCCACGATGGTCACCGGTGCGTTCGCGCTGCCGCGTGCATGTCCGCCCTGCTGCGACACCTGCACGACCGGTAGCGCCATGTACCAGCGGTAAAAGTCCGGCCGCAAGCGTTTGATGGTGGCGACGTCAGCCTGGCGCATGCCGCGACCGAAGGCTTCCCAACTTGCGATGGCAAGTACGAGGACGGCGGTCGCGACACCGGCGATCAGTATCAGGCGTTCCCGCCCCGCCTGCGCGGCGGCCTGGCGACGACCCTGCGGCCGGACCTGCGCACGCAAACGCCAGGCTGCCGGGAACATCGCAATATTGACGAGATACAAACCCGCACACAACGCACACACGGTGTGCAGCACAGCGAATGCGATGGCCGCCATGTAAAGCGAGAACAGGAGCGCCCAGGCGGCTAACAGCAGCAGCCCCTGCGCCAGCTTCTCTCGGATCCGCGCCCGCGTCGCCCGCGCGAGCACTGCCGCCACCGTGACGAGCGTCAGATAATACGCAATGGCCCAGAGCGACACGGAGACGCCCGCGAGGCGCGCGTGGCGGCTGGCCAACACCGCGTCGCAACTGACGTTGGAGCTGATGTTGCAAAAACTGGTGTATTCGGGGTTGGCGGCCAATCGATAATGAACCGCCTCCGTAACGATACTGATCCCCAAACCCACGCAGCCGAGGATCAACACCGGGAGCACGTGTTTCAGACGCACCGTCATGCCGATCCGCGCGCCGGGAACACGCGCCCGAAGCGCCACCGTCCGAATCGATCGGCGACCACCACCGCTGCCAGTTCCCCATCGGGCCCCACGAGCTTCACCGTCTCCTCGCGCCCGGGCGAGGCAATGCGTCCCAACACCGGCTCGTACCCCTGCCGGGCACGCTCGGCGGCGGCGGCATCGATGCGAATTTCACGTAGCTGCGGGAGCGCGTCCGGCAAGCGCAACAGCGGCAATTCCGCGGCGTCGAGTGCGCCCATGTCGATTGCCTGGCGCAGGTCGAACGGCCCAAAGCGTGTCCGGCACAAGGCCTGCACGTGCGCGACCGTGCCGAGCGCGCTGGCGATCGCTTGGGCGAGCACGCGAACGTACGTTCCCTTGGAGCAGGTGACGGAAAAGGCGAGGTGTGCGGCGCTTGCGCGCCGCAGCTCCAGGCGTGCGACCTGTACACGCCGGGGTTGGCGGTCGACTTCCATGCCTTGCCGGGCCAACGTGTACAACCGAACCCCCTGGTGCTTCAAGGCGGAGTACATCGGCGGCGTTTGCAGCAGTTCGCCGTGGAACTGCCGCGCCGTTTCCGCCAACTGCGTGTCGGTAAAAGGGGGCACCGGCGACCTGACCGTTACCCGTCCCGTAGGGTCGCCGGTGTCGGTTTCCTCGCCGAGCGTGATGATTCCCGTATACTCTTTGTCGGCGACGTTGAGGAACTGTGCGATCTTGGTGCCAGCGCCCACGCACACAGGCAGGACGCCGGTGGCAAACGGATCGAGCGTGCCGAGGTGGCCGGTCTTCGTTTTGAGGCGCCGTTTGACTGCCCGCACCACGTCGGTCGAGGTGACGCCTTCCGGCTTGTCGATGATCAGCACGCCATCGCAACGCATCGTTCCCTCGGATTCCTAGGCAGTGGCATCCTTGAGCAGGCTTGTCAGTCGGTCCGCCGTTTCGAGGATGGGGTCGAAGTAGAAAAGCATCTCGGGCGCATATCGCAGCTTTAGCCGGCGTGTGACCTGCGCGCGGATGAAGCCGGCGGCGCTATGCAACCCGTCGAGTGAGCGTTGGCGTGCCGCGGCGTCGCCGACACAACTGAAATAGACCTTGGCGTGCTTGAGGTCATCCGTTAACTCGACGGTCGTGAGCGTGACCATCCCGATGCGCGGATCTTTGATCTCGCGCAGGAGCAAGTCCGCGAGGACCGCGCGCACCGCTTCCGCCACCCGCTCGGCCCGCCGTACGCTCATGACGGCGTCTCCGTGCGCGGAGACGGCCGAACACGGCCCGGGGGCGACGGCCACCTAGCAATGAAAGACCTCGAACCGCTCTTCCCCCAACTCGGCCACCTGCAGGTCGTCGATGAACCGCACAACCTGTCGCAGTGCGCCGTCGACGTACGGCGCATCGTTGCCCACCTGGCAGATGCCGAGGACCGCGCGTTGCCAGAGGTCGTGGTCGCCGCACTCGGCAATCGACACGTTGAAAGTGTTGGCCACCCGGGCCTTGATCTTCTTGATAACACCGCGTTTGCCTTTGAGCGAATGGTTTTCCGGCAGGAACAAGGTCAGCTTGAGGACGCCGATCACCACGGCTGCCATCCCCACGCGTCAACGTAGTCCGCGCGCCGGTCACCCGACGAGAGGGCGATGCGCGCAGCGGCGGGTGGCTATCTCGTCGCTGCGCATGCGACGGTTCACCCGGGCTCCTGTGCGCATCGCCGCAGCCATCTAGACGCGGCGCTCGGCAGCCGCGGTCTTGCCGCTGGACGGCGTCAGCCGCCGCGCCACGCGCTCGGTTTCATACGCTTCGATGACGTCACCGACCTTGGTGTCCTGGAAGTTTTCCAACCCGATACCGCATTCGTATCCTGACAGCACTTCACGCGCGTCTTCCTTGAAGCGCCGCAGGCTGGCGACCTTGCCGGTGTACACGACGACGTGGTCGCGAACCAACCGAGCCGCCGCATTGCGTGCGATCTTGCCGTCGAGGACGAACGACCCAGCCACCATCCCGACACCGGGGACACTGAACACTTGCCGCACCTCCGCACGCCCGACGGTTTTCTCGCGGACCGTGGGCTCGAGCAGACCTTCCATGGCATCGCGGACGTCATTCAGGGCATCGTAAATCACCGTATAGAGCCGGATATCGACGCCTTCCCGTTCCGCGACCTCGGTGGCTTTGGCCTCCGGGCGCACGTTGAAGCCAATGACGACGGCGTTCGAGGCGGAGGCGAGCAGCACGTCGCTCTCGGTAATACCGCCGACGGACGCATGCAGAACGTTGAGGCGTACCTCGTCGGCGGAGAGCCGGCTGAGCGCCTCGCTCAAAGCCTCCACCGACCCTTGCACGTCGGCCTTGATTACGACACGCAGCTCCTTGATGTCGCCCGCTTGGATCTGATGGTAGAGATCCTCGAGGGATACCTTGGCCGTCTTCACCAGGCTGGCCTCACGTTGTTTGCCGCGGCGGTGCTCGGCGACCTGACGCGCCGTGGCTTCGTCGCCTACGGCGACGAAGGGATTGCCGGCCTCCGGGACGCCCTGCAGTCCGAGGATCTCGACCGGCGTCGACGGACCGGCGGCCTCGACCTTGCGCCCTTTGTCGTCGACCATCGCACGCACCCGGCCGTAGTTGCCGCCGCACACGAACGGGTCGCCCACTTTGAGCGTGCCTTCCTGCACCAGGACGGTGGCGACCGGGCCGCGGCCGCGGTCCAGTTTCGCCTCGACGATGGTCCCGCGGGCGAGTTTGTCCGGGTTGGCCTTCAGTTCCAGCACGTCGGCCTGCAGCAGCAACATTTCCAGGAGGTGCGGAATTCCTTCCTTGGTCTTGGCCGACACCGGCACGCAGATGGTATCTCCGCCCCACTCCTCGCACACCAGGCCGTAGTCGGCGAGATTCTGTCTGATGCGCTCGAGATTGGCCTCCGGTTTGTCGATCTTGTTGATGGCGACGATGATCGGCACATTGGCCGCGCGCGCATGGTTGATCGCCTCGACGGTTTGGGGCATCACCCCGTCGTCGGCCGCCACCACAAGGACGACGACGTCGGTGACTTTTGCTCCGCGGGCGCGCATGGCGGTGAACGCCTCGTGGCCGGGGGTGTCGAGGAAGGTGACCTGCTTGCCGTGCACGTCCACACTGTAGGCGCCGATGTGCTGCGTGATGCCGCCGGCCTCTTGGGCAGTGACGTTGGTCCGCCGCACGGCGTCGAGCAGGGACGTCTTCCCGTGATCGACATGCCCCATGATCGTGACCACCGGCGGCCGCGCCTGCATGGCTTCATCCGGCAGGACTTCATGGCCTTCCTCGAGGGCCGATTCGGCGTTAAATGCGACATTCTCGACGTTGTACTCGAAGTCGGACGCGATCAGGCTGGCGGTATCGAAATCGAGGACCTGGTTGATGGTGGCCATCATTCCGGAGTCCATCAGCTTTCTGATGATTTCTCCGGCCTTGACGCCCATCGCCTTGGCGAGCTCGCCGACGGTGACGACTTCCGAGATGCGCACCACGCGCTTACTGGCGCGCGGCGTGGTGATCTCAGTCTTCTTTTGTTCCTTACCGGGCAAGGCTTTCTTCTTGCGTGGCAGTTTCGAGCGGCGGCGTTCTTGTTCGGTCAGCTCCACGAGCTCCGGCTTGCGGACGACACGGCGTTTCTTCTTCTTCGGCTTGCCCTCGTCCGATTCCACTGGCGGCGCCGTGTCGGGGCTGGCGGTCGCCTCACGCCGGGGTCGCTCTTTCCCCGCGTCCGTCGCCGCCTCACGGCGCCCTGGGGCAGGCGCCTCCAATTTGCGCAAATCGATCTTGCCGAGCACGCGCGGTCCGCGCATCTCCTGGAACGGCGGTGGGCCGGGAGGCGTTTTGGCGGCAGCAGGCGGCGCCGGCGCGGCGACGGGAGCCGGCGGGGGTGGGGGGGGAGGTGGCGGCTCGGCTACCGGCAGTGCCGCTGCGCTCACGGATTCCGCGACCGGCGCCACCGGCGCGGTGGTGAGCGGCGGTGCCGGAAAGGCCTCCGCGAGCGGCTCCGGCATGGCAAAGGACTCGAACGACTCGAAGGCCTCGCTTGGCGCCGGTAGCGGTTCGATGGGCAGTGCGCTCTCCGGGGCGGCCGGCGTCTCCGTGCGCGTCGTGCGCCGGCGAATGAGGTTGGTGCGCACGCGGCGTTCGACTACGGTCTGGCCTTCGGTTTCCTGTACGACGCGCTCGTCGCCGACCGCGATGGACGGTTTCTCATCGGGGGCGAACTCCGCCTTGATGCGATCGACCTCATCGTCGGTCAGCGCGCTCTGCGAGCGTTTGCCGCGGATGCCAAGCTTCTCCAGTCGTTCGAGAAAGACCTTGGTCTCGATCGCATAATCCTTTGCGAGCTCGTGCACACGTTTGCGCGACATCTGACTACCTCATCCTACGGACTGCTCGAGTCTCTTCAGCTGTTGCACAAACAACGCTCGCGCCGTCGTTCCCAGCGTGCGGCCGAGCGAACGTACCAGCCCCTTTCGTGCCGCAAACCGCTCCCAGCATTCCGCTTGTCGGTGGAGGTACGCGGTCCGGCCGCCGTGCTGCCGTGCCGCCACCGCGAGTGTGTCGTCATCCGCAACCGCCACGCGCAGCAACTCGGCCTGCCGAGCACGCCCGCCGCAGCCCACACACATGCGCACCGGGTCGGCCGTTCTTGTCACGACGATTTGTCCTCCGCCGCGGCCGTCATCTCGATCTCGTGCGTCGTCAGCTCTTCTCCCGTAGCCGCTGCCTCCGCCGCTTCGGCTGCCGCCTGCTGTTTCGCCTCAACGAAGGCGCGGGCCGCGTGCAAGATCGAGGTCGCCCGCTCTGGGCCGAGTCCTTCGATCTCCGCCAAGATGGATTCCTCGGCCGCAGCCACTTCTTCCGCGGACTTGAAACCATTCTGATACAGCAATTCGGCGGCAACGTCGCCGATCCCCGGGACGGCGATCAACGATGCGCGCGCGTGACGGGCTTCGTCATCGGCTTCCGACTCGCTGCGCACGTCCAGCTTGAACCCGGTGAGACGCGACGCCAAACGCACGTTTTGTCCCTTGCGCCCGATCGCCAGCGAGAGTTGGTCGTCCGGGACGATGACTTCCATGGTGTGCTCGTCCTCGTCCATGATGATCTTGGCCACCTTGGCGGGCGCCAGCGCTCGGCAGACAAACTCGGCGGGATCCGCGGTCCAGTGCACGATATCGATCTTTTCTCCCCGCAGCTCCTGTACTACGGACTGGACGCGAGTGCCCTTCATGCCCACGCACGCGCCGACCGGATCGACGTCGGGATCGTTCGATACGACCGCGATCTTGGCCCGGCCGCCGGGCTCGCGCGCCGCACCCTTGATTTCGACGATTCCCTCATAGACCTCGGGGACTTCCTGTTCGAACAACTTGACGAGGAAGCCGGGGTGCGTCCGCGATAATACGATCTGCGGCCCCTTGCTGCTGGTTTCGACTTCAAGGATGTAGGCGCGGATACGATCGCCCTGGCGATAGCGTTCTCGCGGAATTTGCTCCTTCTCGGGCAGGATCGCGTCGGTCCGCCCGAGATTGACGATGATGTTCTTCTTCTCGAACCGCTGCACGATGCCGGAATGCGTGAGTTCGCCCTTGCGATCCTTGAACTCGTTGTAGATGATGTCCCGCTCGGCGTCACGCAGGCGCTGGATGAGGCTTTGTTTGGCCGCTTGCGCGGCGATACGCCCATGGTGGGGATCGAGTTTTTCAAGGAGATCGTCGCCCACCTGCGCATCCGGATCGAGATTGTCGTGGGCGTCGTCGACGGAGATCTGGGTCTCCGGATCGGTCACCTGCTCGACGACCGTCAGGATCTTGAACAACTCGACTTCACCGATCTCGGGGTTGAACTTCGCTTCCAGTTGCGTGTTGAGGCCGACCAGTCGCTTGGCCGCCGAGAGCATGGCCGACTCGATGGCGTTGATCACGATGGAGCGATCGATGCCCTTCTCCTTGCTGACCTGCTCGATGACCCGGCTCAATTCGGGTTGCATGACGACCTCCTTCGCTCCTACGACTCCGGCTCGTAGTTGGCGCGGCCGATCTCGGCGAAGCGGATGGGCTGGGTAGACCCAGCCGCCGCGAGCACGATGCCATCGGCATCGACCGATTGCAGGCTGCCGACGAAGTCACGGCGGCCGTTCACGGGCACCGTGGTGCGCACCCGCACCTTCTTGCCCAGGTAGCGCCGGAAGTGATCCGGCCGCCGCAGGCGGCGATCGATCCCAGGCGAAGATACCTCGAGCATATAGGAGCCGGGAACGGCGTCGTGCGCATCGAGGACATCGCCCAACTGCCGGCTCACACGCGTCAGATCGTCGAGGGAGACGCCGCCGATGCGGTCGAGATAGAGGCGCAACACCATACCTCGGCTCTCTCGACGGAATTCGACATCGACCATTTCCAGACCCTCGTGTGTGACTAACGGTTCGGCGATTTCCCAGACCCGCTCAGCGACTGTTTCGTGCATGTGACCTCAAATAAAAAAGTGGGCGCGGCGGCCCACCTCTTGCTCAGCGGCCTAAGTGTGGACAATCGATAGCATAAGCGAACGGCGCGCCGCAAGGTGACAGGAATGCGAGCCCGCGGACGCTCGGACGACAGACATGGAGACGACAGAGGACAGACAAGCGACACAAATTCACTGCTCACGGCCGCTTGCGTCGGCTGTCGGTCGTAGCCGTCGCCGGCGATCCCTGGAGCGATCTCGTCGGATGTTCTGGCCAGCTTGCGCCGGTGCACTGGCCATGCGAAGCAGTCCCGCTGCATGGTCATCCTCGTCCACGGCTACGACGGCTCGGGTCCGGGGCACTGGCAGCGCTGGCTGGCGGATGAGCTGCGGCGACGGCGGGTGCCGGTGGCTTTTCCCGATCTGCCCGAGCCGGCGGCGCCCGACAAGGACCGCTGGGTGGCCGCCCTGGCCGAGGTGGTTTCCGGTGTCCCCCCTCCCGTCGCCGTTGTGTGCCATTCTCTGGGCTGCTGGGCTGTGGATCATTTGTTCACCGAGCGCGGGTTGGGGGGCGTCCAAGCCGTCCTGTTGGTGGCACCGCCCTCGCCGTACTTGCTGTTCGACCCGGTCGAAAGCTTCCTCCCGCCACCATGTCGGCGCGCGGTCTGGGCGCCGATTGCGGGGCGGACACTACTTGTCGGGAGTGACAACGACGACTTCACCACCCCCGAAGAACTCAATGGTGTGGCGAATGCGCTTGGTATCCGATCGGCCATCGTGCCCGGCGGCGGACACATCAACGTCGATTCCGGCTACGGACCATGGCCCTTCGCCCTCGAGTGGCTGGCGAAGACCGGGGCATTTCTATCTGGCGGTGGTCGGCCCACGCCAAGCTCCGGCCGGCGGACGATCGACTAACGACTATCTTTGGGCGTGTATTTGATCAGGACGCGGCTGCCGTCCTTAAATCCGCTACGGAATTTCTGCTCGAATCCGGGCCAGCCGTCGGGATACTTCTTGGCGTAGGTCTCGAACAGGATCGGATAGATCTCAGGCTCGGTGACCACCGCTCCGGTGGCCATGAAGGACGGCCCGTCGGGCTTACCGACCGCGATCTTCGCCTGCGGGCGCCCGGCTTTGATGCGCCGCACGCGCCACGCGGTGGGCGGCGAGGCAACGTACACCGCCCCGTTGTGGTAGAGAAACCAGATCTCAGCCGTCTTGCCGAGACTGCCGTCTTTCCGTGTGGTTGCGATGTAGACGTACTTGCTGCTTGCCAGGTCGGCCTTGATGCCGGGAGACAGGTCGGCCGACGCCCGCAACCCGAGCAGCACCATGGACAGGAGCGCACCGACGATCGCCGTGCGCTTTGTCAATTGTCGCATGCCAGTCCTCCTTACTAATGGCCCGCGCCTTGGTCGCACCCAGCACAGCCTTTTCGCGCGCCAGATTCATGACTGCACATCACAAGAATACGCCTCTGGGACCAAACGCCTTTCCCGATGAGACCAAGCTGAGCCGATTTACAGTGTCACTGACACTTACACAAGTCCGGGTCATAAGCAGTTAAAGATGTCCGCTCGGTTGAACTTCAGATTTCTCTGCGACGTTGGTTGTCGCGTATCGACAGAACGGCGGCGCTGCGACGAACGCTTTCGACCAAGAACTCGTCCTGAGGATCCGCACCCTTACGACTTCTGGTCCCTGACTCTCAGGGTGTGACCAGGCGCTAGCGGGAGGCCCGTCCCACCGGGCCTTTCCCTTACCGAACGGAATTGCGTGAACAGATTCCATCACCTGCGCAAACGGTGTCTTGCCCACATTCCTGCATCACCCTGGGCTGTTCAAACCCACGAGCATCGCAACCCCACCGTCGGAAATTCGAATCGTGGACACCCATGACACCACTGAAGCCCGCGTCAGCATTGACTTTGCGGCCCATTCCCCTCAGATAAGCCGGACGCTAGTGGCGCTGCCTGGGGCTTCATTCGATTCTTCTTCCGACGTTCCGGTCCAGGCAGACGGAGGCTGGAATGTCCGAAACGCTTCTCCCCGCGGTACTGAGCAATCCGTGGTTGTTGTCGCTCCTGTTCGTCTTCGCCGCGGAAATGGGTGACAAGACACAACTGGTGGCCCTTACGTTCGCCACCCGGTATCCCGCCGGGACGGTCCTGCTCGGGGTGTTCGTTGCCACCCTGCTGGTCCACCTTTTTTCGGTGGCTCTCGGCGAGGTGGTTGGTCTGGCGATTCCTGTGTTCTGGGTGCAGGTGCTCGCGGGGCTTGCCTTCGTTGCGTTCGGGCTCTGGACCCTGCGCGGGGACCAACTCGACGACGAGGCACGCTTTGCTCAACGCCGGTGGGGACCGCTCATGACCGTCGGCATCACCTTCTTTCTGGCGGAACTCGGAGATAAGACGATGCTCATGACGGTCACCTTGGCCAGTCAGCATCACAGCTTCGTTGCGGTCTGGATCGGCAGCTCGCTCGGTATGGTCGTCGCCGACGGGCTGGCCATCGGCGTAGGCAAAGTGCTGGGCGCGCAACTCCCAGAGAGGCTCATCAAATTCGCTGCCGCCGGGATCTTCCTCGTCACCGGAGCCGCCACGTTGATCGACGCGGTGTCGGACCGCCTGGTGCAATAGGGCAACGCCCGCCGCAGGTCGACGGCGACTACAGGCCCCGTGAAGATACCTGTCCCCGGACGGCGGGCTGGCCAGCGCATGTGGTCTGTTCCCGGCGGGTCGACCGGCAGCGTCAATTTGGGCAAGCCGCCGGTGGCCCGGCTGACGTAGAGCAGTTCCATGGCCTGAACGGCAGCGGAAGCGCGGCGAGCGCGGCACTGGCCATGAGGTCAATCTCCGCGACGTTCGAGGACAGCAGGTATATAAGGTGCTGCTTGATGTTGGCGGTCTCGGTCCTATCGGTCCGGGCGGCTCGGGCCGGAGACGGCACAACCCTGAATTCCCGCAACCGCAGGTGGCGAAGCCTACCCACGCTACCCGGTACGTGAGCGATGAATGAGACCGTGGAGAATCCCGTAGTCCAGGGGCCGTGATTGCACCTGCAGAAATGGGCGCGAGGCGGCGTCGCCCACAGTCTCGTCCGACCAGTGTGCCGTGATCAAGACGACCGCCGCGTCAGGCCAGGCGCGATGGAATGCATCCGCCAAGGCGAATCGATTGGCACTCGCGTTTGAATACTCCAACATCGCCACTGCAATCGTTCCTAACGTTGCGAGCGGCGGAACGTCCTCTGCCGCGGCGAATTCATACACCTGGTGTCCGTCATCGCGTAAGTTTTCGGCAACTGCATTGCGAAAGCACTCGTCCGGGTCGACCAGCAACACCCGGATGCCGTTACATTCCCCGGTCGTCCACCGGGAGGTCAACGTGGAAGATCGTACCGTGGGGCTGTCTCGGGACAAAGGCAATGCTCCCGCCGTGCGCTAAGACGATTTCCTTAGCAATGGTGAGGCCGAGGCCGGAGCCCTGCGCCTTTGTTGTCTCGAACAAGTGGAACACGTCCATCGATTCCGGAATTCCGGTACCGGAATCCTCGATAGAGATGCGCAACTTACCGGGTATGGGAAGAGAGACGTGAATGACCACCTGCCCCGGTCCGGGTTCGATGGCTTCCACGGCATTCTTCACCAGGTTGTCGAAGACGCGGCGGAGCTTGTCTGGATCGGCCTGAACCGTCGGTACGCCGGCCGGCGGAACCAGGGCAATCGTGATGGCATGCGGGCGGGCCACGGGCTGCCACAAGTCCACGACTTCATGCAAGAAGTGCGGGATGTCGATGGCCTGCCGGTGCAACCGCTGCTCCCGCGAAAACTCCCGAAACTCGTTGATCAGACCCTCGAGTCGGTGCACCTCGGAGACGATCTTTTCCGCGGGGCGTAAGAGGCTGTCTCCGGTGTCGTTCGAACGTACGCGGCGCAACACGAGCTGTGCCTGCATCGACAAGCCCGCCAACGGGTTGCCGATGTCATGGACGAGCTTGGCGGTGATGGCGCCGATATCGGCTAACCGTTCGCGCTGCAACGATCGCTTCTGCAAGTCGTGCAACTGGGCCTCGGCGCGCCGGCGATCGGTCATATCGGTGCACGTCCCGATGAAGCCCACCAGGGTTCCCGTCTCGTCCAAGATACGGTCGGCGCGCAGCAGGGCCTGGATGAGGCGGCCATCCGCGGACTTCATGTCGACTTCGCCGCTCCACGATCGGCCGTTCTCCAGCGTGCCGAATACCTCGGCGGCGGCTGCGGCGTGGGCGAACAACGCCGGCGGACCGCCGGCCGCGTTGAGGGTCTGGCGGTCATACCCGAACAGAGTGGCGAAGGCGTGATTGTGATAGATCGAGCGCTTGTTGAGGTCAGCCATGCACACGCCGTCACTGGTGCTGTCGATCGCCTTGCTCATGCGCGTCAGGTCTTCTTCGGCGCGCTTACGTTCGATGAAGTCGCCGATCTGGCTGCCGACCGCATCCAGCATCTGCAGCAATTCGTCATCCGGCGGCCGGTTGTTGCGGCAATAGAAGGCGATGGCGCCGATGACGGTGCCTCGCGCGCGGAGGGGAAAGGCGAAGGCGGAGCGCAACCCCAGCTTGGCGGCGAGCGGTGCGCGCGCCGACTTCAGTAACGTCGCCACATCGGTCACCCAGATCGGCTGGGCGATCGCCACAGCCCGCCCTGGCAAGCCTTCCCCGCGTGGCAAGTGCAGCCCACGGGTCGCGGCCTCGAGTTCCGACGTATCGAGCGTTGGCGTGTGCCACGACCCGCGCCACGTGAGGAGGTCGAGTTCGCGATCCAAGCACCACAGTTCGCCGAATTCCCAGCCGGTCGCTTCACACAGCAACTGCAGGACAACCGCGGTCGCGTCCTGCAACGAAACAGAGCCGGCCAGTACCCGTGTCACCGCGTACTGCGCCACCAAGCGGCGGTCCGCCCGCTGGCGCTCCGTCACATCCTGTCCGACGACGAGCAGACCGAAGACATTGCCGTCGTGGTCTCGCAGCCGACTGGGGTACCACTCGATCAAGCGCTCCGCCCCGCTCTTTGTAACGATGGTACCGATGTGTGCCCGCGTGGACGCGTCGCCGTCGGACGTCGCAAATACATCGCGGATCGGCTGCCGCTCGCCCGGCGGCACGAACGTCGATACCCAATCCGCGCCTCTGACCGCCTCCAGGCGATAGCCCGAGATACGCTCCATCTGGCGATTGAAGCGGACGATGTGGCCGTCGAGGTCGAGCACCAAGACGATGACCTGCGCCGTATCGAGCAACCGTTCGGCAAAGTCGCGTTCCCGTCGCAGGGCCTCCTCGGCGGCCTTGCGGTCCGTGATGTCGCGAATCACCGCCGAGTACGCCACCTGGCCGTCCGTGCGGATTTCGGATAGCGACAGCTCGATGGGGAACACCTCGCCACTCTTGCGCCGCGCTTGCAGTGTCCGAATCCGGCCGATGGCCTTCGGATCCCCGGTTTCGCGGTACGCGCGCAGGTAGTGCGCATGCTCTTCGCGATAGGGGGATGGCATGAGCAGCTCGATGGGGTGCCCCAGGATCTCCTCGGATCGGTAGCCGAACATGCGCTCCGCGGTCGGGTTGAACAAGGTGATGTGCCCGGCGTCGTCGATGCTGACGATCGCGTCGCGTACCGCGTTGAGCAGCGCGTGCCAGCGGGCATCGTTGACCGCCGGCACGCGCCGCGCTCCCGTCGTGGCAGCCTTCCTTGCTCTTTTCATGTGCCGGCATCGTGCGAAGTAGCGGACCTGGGTGGATCGTTCAAGAGCGGAAGCTCCCCGAGCGGAAGCCCCCCAATTGGCGTGCCACGGAGGCCACACGTCCCGCGCCGCCCGGCCCCGCCTGCCCCCCAGCCGTGCGACTAGGCGAGTCGCACTTTTTGTGGCAAGAATACACTATTAGCCTGTAAGCGAAACACGACGATTACACGGAGGTGAAAGGATGCCTGCTCCATCGCGTCTCCGGTTGGCAGAAGGGCAAACGCCATCGCGCGCCGGCGGCGTCGGATCGGTGCGGAGGCCGTCGGCCGAGCGATGGCTGGCGCGCACCTTCCTCAGAGCCATGGGAAACCCGCCGGTCGGCTTGGCCTTGTGGAACGGGGACCATGTGTGCCCCACCGATACGGAGCCCGTGGCCACCGTGCGGGTCAAAGACCGCCAGACCTTGCTCCGGCTGATGTACAATCCGGAACTCGAGTTCGGCGAGGCGTACACCGACGGGCGGCTGCAGGTGGACGGCGATCTCGTCGGTCTCTTGGAAGCGCTGGGACGCGCGCCCACCGCGCCGCGGGCCGGGCGCCTGCTGCGACGGCCTCAGCGATCGCATACCAACACGTTACGCGGCTCGCGCGACAACATTCACCGCCACTACGATATCAGCAACGCGTTTTACCGTCTCTGGCTGGACGAGCGCATGGTCTATACGTGTGCCTACTTCCCGACGCCGAACGCGTCCCTTGAGGAGGCACAGGTGGCCAAGATGGAACACGTGTGCCGCAAGGTGGGGCTGCGGCCGGGCGAGCGCGTCATCGAAGCGGGTTGCGGATGGGGCGCGCTGGCCTTGTATATGGCGCGCCAGTACGGCGTCTCCGTCCGCGCATTCAACATCTCCCACGAGCAGATCGTCTACGCACGCGAACAGGCCCGCGCCCAAGGGCTGAGCGACCGGGTCGAGTTTATCGAGGATGACTACCGCAACGTTTCGGGCCAGTACGACGCCTTCGTCTCCGTCGGCATGCTGGAGCATGTGGGCCTCGACCATTACCCCGCGCTGGGCCGCGTCATCGATCGGTGTCTCCCGCCCCAGGGCCGCGGCTTCCTGCACAGCATCGGCCGGAACGCACCCGAACACCTCAATGCGTGGATCGAGAAGCGGATTTTCCCGGGTGCCTACCCGCCCAGCTTGCGTGAGATGTTGACGGTCATCGAGCCCTTCGGCTTCTCCGTGCTCGACATCGAGAATCTGCGCTTGCACTACGCGGCGACCTTGCGGCAGTGGTTGGTGCGCTTCGAGCGCTCGGTCGAACGCGTCGCCGCGATGTTCGATGACCGCTTCGTGCGCGCGTGGCGCCTGTACCTCGCCGGATCCATAGCGGCGTTCTCCACGGGATCCCTGCAGCTCTTTCAGGTGAGTTTCGCGCGGCGCTGCGACAACGCCATCCCGTGGACCAGGGCGCACCTGTACCAGTGACGGACCCTGAGGCGCGGTGGCGGCGTGTGATGTCCTGATTGTCGGCGGCGGGCCGGCGGGTTCCACGTGCGCGTGGCGGTTGCGGCGGGCCGGACTCGACGTGGTCGTGTGGGACCGGCGGACGTTCCCGCGGGACAAGACTTGTGCGGGCTGGATCACACCCCAGGTGCTAGCGGCCCTGGACCTCGACCTCACCGCGTATGCGGCGGAGGGGCGGACGGTGCAAGTGATCCGCGGCTTCCGCGTCAGCCGGATGGGCGATGCGGAGGCTTGCGTCCGCTACCCCAAGCCAGTCAGCTTTGGGATTCGACGATGCGAGTTCGACGACTACCTGCTGCACCGGTCGGGCGCCACGTTCCAGCTCGGGCGGCAGGTAGGCTCTCTGCGTCGCGTGGGGCGCGAGTGGGTCGTGAACGACGATGTGCGTGCACGGGTCCTGGTCGGAGCCGGCGGACATTTCTGTCCGGTGGCGCAGATGCTCGATGCGTCGCGCACTACCAGCGATCCGATCGTGGCGGCTCAAGAAGCGGAGTTCCGACTCAGCCCCGAACAGCAGGCACTTTGCCGTATCGAGCCGGAGGTGCCCGAGTTGTTCTTCACACGCGACCTCAAAGGGTACGGCTGGGTTTTCCGCAAAGGCGCCTATATCAATGTCGGCCTCGGCCGAAGCGGCGTCGGCCGACAGGATGCGCGACGGCTGTCTGACCATGTGGCGGAGTTTGTCGAGTTTCTCGAACGGCGCGGCACAATGCCTGCCGGTCTGCCGGCGAAGTTCAGGGGCCACGCATACCTGTTGTACGGCGAAGCGCGGCGGCCGCTGCGCGCCGACGCGGTACTGCTGATCGGCGATGCGGCGGGACTTGCCTATGACCGTAGTGGCGAAGGGATCCGGCCGGCGATCGAGTCGGGCCTGCTCGCCGCGCAGACGATCCTCGCCGCCGATGGACGGTACGATGGCGATGCGCTGGCGGCGTACGAGCGGCAAGTGGTTGCACGCTTCGGAGCACGCCAGGGCGGTGCGAATCTCTGGCGCGGCATCCCGCTTTCCCTACTGGGTACCATCGCCGGCAAGCTGTTTGCCAACGCCTGGTTCGCACGCCATATCGTCGTCGATCGCTGGTTCCTGCACGCGCACCATCCCCCGCTCGCCGCCGGGCAATGAACGGGGTCCTGCGCTCCCGTTCATCGCTTGACCGCTGCCGCCGGGATTCGGCAGACACCAAGGTCCCAGCGGGCGTCGTCGGGGTCGCGGCGCAACTCGCACGAAGCGCCTGTGTACACCCCGGGTACCTGCGCCATGAGTGTCTCGACCTGGAAGGGGCGCTCGATGAGCAGCACGACGTCACGGCTCGCCGGGGGAGGGTGCTCGAACGGTAGCACCGCCTCCGGTCGCAAGGCGCAATCGCCCTGCAATCCGGCCGGTTTGATCCAGTCGTAATCGTTCGGAAGAAAGAAGTTCTGCACCACCGGGGTCAGCAACACCACCCACTCGTTGCGATAGTGCTCCCGCAGATAGAACGCCGGGGTCGTGTACTCGTCGCGGTGAAACCCGCGCACCTGGTGATCGGTGGCCAGCACGTGGAACAGGAAGACGTAATTGAAGGCGCCCGCCAGCAGCGCCACCAGTACGAAAACCACGCGCAACGCCCGCGCACGGCCCGCGCCCACGGCCCATGCGTCGAGCTTGTCGGCGAGCAGCGCGATGAACGCGAAAACGAACGGAATCAGGATCGACAGCCGCCGAAAGTCGAGGTTCTGGACGACGGTGGTCGACACCAGTACGAGGAACAGGAAGGCGAGCGCGAAGAAGGCGTGATGTCGGCGGCGCGCGTGCAACAGCGTCGTGCCGAAGCCCAAGACGAAGGCGATGCCGGTGAACGGGTCGAGCAGCGGCGCCCGTCGCGTATTGAGGGTTTCCAGGAAGGCGCCGTGGTCCGAGAGGGTGAACATGTCGGCGGCGGCGCCGATGCGCTCGATGCGTTGCGACAGGAAACGATGCAGGTCGGTGGTGTAGTAGTCCTTGTTGGCGAACGACCGGTGGAAGGCCTCGACGTACGCCCCGGGACCCTGGTCCGCCAGCCGGCCGATCAGCGGCAAGGCGAACAACGCCACGATCGCGCCCGTGAGGCCGACGTGGTACCAAGCGCCCCGCCGATGTTCGCGGGAGAGCGCCGCGCCGGTCAGCAAGGCGATCGCCAGGGCGGGCGTGATGCGAAAGCCGGCGTAATCGTAGAGCGTATAGCCGCAGCACGCGCCGAGCAGAACGGTGGAGAGAGGCCGCGGTGCGCGGCGGGTGCGCATCGACAGATAGAGCCCCGTGACGAAGAAAAACAGCGGGACGTAGACGTCTTCGTTGTACCAGCTCACCTGCACATGCCAGCGGGCCACGGCGAGTAAGCCGGTGGCGAGGAGTGCCGCCGGCGCCGCCGCCACTTCCCGCGCGAGCAGGTAGAAGGGAACCAGTGTCAGACAGCCGAGCAATGTAGTCGGCACCCGCAGTGCGTGGATGTTGTAGCCGAAAAGCGAAAACGCCGCTGCCGCCACGTACTGCGACAGCGGCCATTCCCACGGTCGCGCACCCTGTTCCAGAATGAGGCGCGCGCCGGTGCCGCGCTGCGTCTCCTCGATCGACGCAAAGCCGTCGAGCGGGGGAAAAAAGCCGATGCTGGCGAAGCGGAAGTACAGACCGACGATGACAATGACCGCCAACATTTGCGCTTCGCGGTTGCGCACGGCGGCGCCCAATCGCCGAATCCCGCTGCGCCATCGCGGTCCGTACCCAGCTTGCAGTTCGAGCCCGATGCCCAGGCCGATCAGTGCCACGGGCCCGACGCAGAAGACCCGCAGGAGCGCGCCAGGCCAGTCGACGACCAACCAGATGGAACAGCCAACCGCGAGTACGGCACCGACCGCGGCCAGCGTGGCGCCGGCGCGGTGCAAGCGCCGGCCTGGCCGCGGCGCGCATGGTGCGGGGCCGGCCCGCCCGGTAGCCGACGCCGAGTGTGGCAGCGCGAGCGCGAGAGCGATCGTGGCAATCAGGTTGAGCCAGAAGGTTGCCGGCAAGAAGACGTGCGCGAACTTTGCGACTTGCGCCAAGGCGCCCAGGCCGACGCCGAGTGCGAGGCAGCCGCCGCCACGCGCGGTTGCGACGCTCGCCAGGGGGTGCAGGACCTTCGGGTCTCTCTCGCCAGGGTTCATCGGTTTGGTGGCGCGCGTGCAGGTATTGCCATGCCTGGCGGCGTCCGGCAACCGCGGCGTGCCGGGGATGGGACTGTAGGCCGGCACAAAACTCTTGACCCGAGGTGCCTGCCACTGGTTAATGTCGGCCTTACGGCCAATAGACGTTCGACACCGGGAGGGGACCATGCTGGCGCACATGAACGAATTCTTCATCCACCAGACGCAGAAGCTCGTCGGAGAACTCGCTTCCGACGCTCCCGATTGGGATCACGCGCTGTATTTCTTTTTCAGCGATGCCGCAGGCGAGGTCGGCGTGTTCTGTGGCTTCGAGGTATTCCCGAACCGCCCGCTGCAGCGGGCGACGCTGTTCGTGCGACACGGAACCGAACAGTACCGCACCGCCCTTGTGCAACGCTGGGAAGACGAGCCCGGATCGGTGCTGCAGGCGGAGGGCTTTCGTTTCGCGTGCGTCGAACCGATGAAACACTGGCGGCTCGATCTGCGTGACACCGCCAACGACATCGCCATCGGCGTTGACTTCACCGCGCGCTGTCCCGCCTATGCCTTTAAGCACACGCTGCTCCCGGACCCGTACGCCGACGCCATCGACCAACGGCACTACACGCAGTCGGGGCGCTTTCACGGCAGCCTCCGGGTGGGCGGCCGCGAGTACCGTGACTTCATCGGCATGAAGAATCGGTCGTGGGGTGTCCGCAACTGGCATCGGCTGCCGATGTATCATTGGACCACCGCGCAGTTCGCCGACTTCTCGATCAACACCTGGCTCTTTGAAGATCAGGACGGTACCCCGCTCTACGTGGACGGGGCACTCACCACCGAGCGCGGCGAGGTGACAGCGGTTGTAAACGTGGCGCACGAGCTGGAGTTGAATTCCGGGAGTGCAAAGCGGGTTAAAGCCCGGCATGTCCGGGTGACCATGGCTACCGGCGAGGTGCTGCACCTGGAAGGTCAGGAGATCGGCAGCATCCCAATGGCCATGATGCCCAATCACTGGTCCGAGACCGATCCGCAGGCCATGGCCCAAGCGGATACCACGGCGCTATGGTTCGAGCAGCACACGCGCTTCACTCTCGGAACGCAGCGCGGCATCGGTTTCGTCGAGAACTGTGTGGCGCCAGGCTGCGCGAAACACGGTATTCCACCAACACCGTTTCCGTACCTCGACCCGCAGGGCGCCGGCCGTACATAGTACCGCCGGATCGTCAGGTGCGTTGGGGAGATGGACCGCCGAGCCGCCGACCGAGCTGTAAGCGCAGGCAGACGGCTGGCGCACGACGACGAGAGTACCCACTGACCGGCGAAGGCACTCTGCATCAAGCCCTTCCGGAAAGTGTTGCGGTGGCGGACGCCGCGTAAGCCCTAGGCCGGCAAGAGCCGCTACCGCCTCGGCCATCCCCTCGATCTGTTCACGGTCTACCCGGATACGCCCGTCAGCCATGGACACCGCGATCCGCCGCGCCCTGCACCTACAGCCGGATCTCCTCATCCATGCCGAGGGCGCGACTGGATCCCTCGCCGTCGCCCGGGGCGTCGAGGCAATCGACGCCGGCGCTGGCGAAACGCACCGCGGCCGCGGCCGCGCGACCGTCGCCCTGGCGATCGATCCCCCATTGGGCGGCATCGACGAGCAAGGCAAGTTCCAACGTACGGCCGAGCGTCACGGCGAAGCGGCGCGCCCCGGCTTCGATCGCGGCGCGCCCACGATGCCGCGTCGATGCCAGCCACGCCTCGGCACGCTCGATGGCCGCGAGGGCGGTGCGTGCCGGCGCGGTCAACGTCGGATGCGCCGCCGCGGCGGCGTGGCTACGGACGGACTGCAGGAAGGCCGACAGGCCACCTTCGCGTGTGCCGGTCCGTAAGGCGTCCAAAGCCAACACGTTGGTGGTACCCTCCCATATCGAGAGCACGTGCGTGTCGCGCAGCAACATCGGGAGGCCGGTGTCCTCGATGTAGGCGGCGCCCCCGATCGCTTCGATCGCCTCCGCCACCACCGCGATCGCTTGCCGGGCGGTGATCAGCTTGCAGATCGAGAGGAGTAAGCGGAGGAGGGCGCGTTCCTCATCCCGGATCTGGCCGGTTTCCTCGCGCCCGAGCAGATGCACCGTGTGGAAGACGAGGTGGCACACCGCCTCCGTCTCCGCCTGCATCGCCGCCAGCGTATCGACATGGAGTGGCTGGCGTGCCAGCGGGGCGCCGAATGCCGTGCGCCGGCGCGCATAGTCGCGCGCCAGCGCCACGGCCCGGCGCATGCACGCGCCCGCACAGACGGCATTCCAGGTGCGTGTGAGGTTGAGCATCGTGGCGATGTGGCGCGTGCCACACGTCAGGCCCGCCATCGGTTCCGCGCGGGTGCCGTCCAACTCGATTTCCGCCGTGGGCAGCGCGCGGGTGCCGAGCTTCTCCTTGAGGCGCAGGACACGAACGCCGTTGCGGCGGCCGTCGGCCAGGCGCTGCTCGAGGTAGAACATGGCCAGGCCGTGCCCGCCGGGACCGTTGCCCTCCGGGCGCGCCAGCGTCAGGGCGACGTCCGCGGTCGCCGCCGAGGTAAACCACTTGATGCCGTAGAGCCGCCAGCCCTCGGGGGACTGCCGGGCGATGGTTTCCGTCAGGCCGACGTCCGAGCCACCGATACGCTCCGTCATCCATTGCCCGGCGGTCCAGGCGCGTTGCGGGTCGCGCGCCAGCAAGCGCGGCAGCACACGCTTGCGCAGCGCCGGACGCGCATGAAGTTCGAGTGTCCGCGCGGCGCCGTCCGTCATCGCCAGCGGGCAGGTGTAGACTTGCGACGAGGGATGGAAAAGATGTACCAGCGCCATCTGATGCACGCGCGAGTACTCGCCGTGGCGGCGCTCGAACGCCGTCGCGACCAGCCCGGCCTCCACGGCAACGCGCCCATACTCCGGCCAGGCCGGGGTAACGCGGATCTCGTCTATCCGGTTGCCCCACGGGTCCCATTGGACCAGCTCCGGTTCGGCGTTGCGGTAGATTTGAGTCAACTCGAACAGGCGGCCGGCAGCCAGTTCGCCCATGTGCTCCAATTCGGGCTCGATCTCGTGCAAGCTGTCCGGCGGCAGCGTCCGCGTAAGGAACGCGCGCAACACCCGGTCGTCATGGTATTGATTCCCCAAGCGCGGGGGCTCCTGGATGAATGCCATCGCTTGCTCCTCAACGGTCTCGTTGTAGCGCAGCGCAAGGGCGAGAGGCTAGCATGCATGCACAGCGCGCGGGCCGGCCAACGCTTCCGAGACCTCTCCGCCCGTTGCTTCGATCGGCGAACGCAATCGGGCTTCGGACCGCGGGCTTCAGGTTTCGGGGCGGGGGCGCACCGGATCTGGAAGCTGATACATGAAGCACAGGAGCAAGCGCAGGGCCGACAGCAACCCCGTCCTTGCCTTGAGGCGGCAGCGCCTGCGCAATGAACTGGCGCTCTCCCGCGTCGCGCCCGAGACGGTACATCGCGGCGAGCGACGCGGACACGCGGTCAACTCATGAAGCCCAGATTCCGCTCCGCCGGGAAGTTGCCGAGGTTCGCGAAGATCCCGTCGATGTCGCTTTGCGACACGCCGAACCAACCGGCAAGCGTCGCGCCGTAGCGATCGGTCGAGATCGTGGGAATCCAGACGCCGCGGTTGGTGGCGTCGTCGCCGGTATTGAGCGCGAGCTCGGGGAACGTGCCGTACAGGTTGCCGCCGTTGACGCCGGCGCCGATGACCACGTGGTGGCTGCCCCAGGCATGGTCGGAGCCGTTGGTGCCATTGGGTTGGAGGGTGCGATTGAAGTCGGACGCGGTAAACGCGGTCACGTTCCTTTCGACGCCCAGTGTGACCGTCGCGGCGTAGAAGGCATCGATGGCCTGGCTCAGTTGCTGTAACAAGCCCGCCTGCGTGGCGAGCTGATTGCTGTGTGTGTCGAAGCCCCCGAGCGAACAGAAGAAGATCTGTCGTGTCGCGTGCAGTTGTGAGCGCACCTGGATGATCTGTGCGATCTGCTGCAGTTGCGCGCCCAGGGTGGTGCCGGGAAACGTGACGCCGAGCGATCCCGCTCCAGCGAACGCCTTATTGAGCACCGCGGCGACATCCACGCCGCTCGCGGCGATGTCGTTTGCGGCCTGGACGAGATAGAATCCGGCGTCGAAGTGCAGGAGGCTCTGGAAGGCCGCGGCGCGCGCCGTGCCCGCTATGCCGGCGCTGCCGGCCAGGCCTAACGGGGCGCCGGGAATGACCGCGGTCGGCCGGCTATTCCACCCGGTCAGGAACAGGCTGTCGCCCGCTACGGAAATGGCGCCCGGCAAGGAGCCGAAGGCGACCCCGGCGCGCCCCAGCGCGTCGACGATTCCACCGCCCCAGCCGCTTGCCGATTCCGCCGTGTTCGGGATCGCGCTCTGCCATTGGACTTGCTGATCCGAATGCGAGAAGAGCTCGGTTGGCAGCGGCACGGCGTTGGTCCGGTACTGCTCGCGACTGGTCGGTTGCACGAGCGTGCCGACATTGACGACGAATGCCGCCGTGCCGTCGTTGTACAGGCGTTGGATTTCGCCGAGGCTCGGATGGAGCCCGAACGCCGTGCCGTCGGCGGCGGCGATGGGCAGGAGGGCGGTGTCGGCCAGCGCCAGCTCACCGCGGAGCGTGCGGTACCGCGCGTAACGGCCATCGAGGGGCACGAGCGTATTGTTGGCGTCGTTGCCACCGAATAAGAAAATGCAGACCAACGCCTGGTACTCCGCGGCGTTCTGTGCGTATGCGGTTTCCCGCTGGCGCGTGCCGAGGATGGTCCCGAGACCGAGTTGGATCGCGGCGCAGCCTCCGATCCGTAGAAAACCTCTGCGTGAGAGAATTGTCGTCATGTGAGTTCCCCCATGGCGGCCGCGTCGAGCGAACGGCATCCGGCCGAATCCGGCCTAGTGCACCACTTGGTAGAAGCTCGCGGTGGCCGCCAGATAGACGGCGGTGCGCGCGCGGATTGCCGGGTCCCTGGTGACGCTTAGGGCGGCCGCGATTGTTGTCCGCATCGTAGGCGGCATCTGCCCCCGCGTGAAGGCGAGATCCACCGCCGTCAGCAGGTCATCGATGTTGCCCGCGATTTTGCTGAACGGGGAGAGGTCGATGGTTACCCCCTCGCCCGCACGCCCTTCCGTGATCGCGTAGACGAAATTCGCGCGCCGCACGGCTGTAGACGGCGTGAGCAGCTCGAATTCGGGTCCGTCCAGCGCGCTGCCGGGAATCCGGTAGAAGGGCGAGTAGTAGTTGAAGACGCTGGGGGGAAAGAGCAAGATTTGCCCCATCGCGGCGATCGATTTCGCCAGCGTGTTGCTCGAGGCGATGCCCGCGCCGAGCGCGCGCAGGACGGCGGTGGCATAGAGCACCGGCTCGCGGAGATGGCCCCCGCTGGGTGGCCGATCGGCGAGCCCGGTGTCGCCGGCGCGCGCTTCCGGGTCGAGCAACACCGCGCGGATCACCGCCGCAAGATCGCCGCGTACGCCTTTCCCGTTGTCCAGAAACACGGTGGCGACGCGTTGGATGTAACTCGGCGTTGGGTTGCTGGTCACGAAATGCTGTATCAGACGCAGTGCAACAAATGGCGGAACGTTCGGGTGGTGGAAGATGATGTCGAGCGCCTGGGACAGGTCGCGCTCGGCGCTCTGCCCGGCCGGCAGGTGGCGGCCGAACACTACTTTGGCATCCGTGTCGTGCCGCTGTGCGACGGGAACCATTTGACCTGCGAAATTCGGAGGATTGGCGCCGTTCGTGGGCTGTCCCGGCTGCGACGGGTAGGTCCAACCGGTGAAGACGCGCGCCAGAGTTGCGATGTCCGCCTGCTGGTAGGTGGGAATCGTATTCCCCTGCGCGTCGCGCTGCGGGGTACCATCGAGATTGAGGGCCACGGTGCCGATGGTAAATAGTTGTAGGAGTTCACGGGCGTAGTTCTCGTTTGGCACGGAGCCGAGTCTGGGATGAGCTTTGGCGTTGTTCGCCATGTCGAGGTAGCGGCCCATGCTCGGACTCAACGTGACGGCTTGCATGACGTCGCGGTAGTTGGCGAAGGCGCTATCTTGCAAGAGCTGCAGGTACGCCTCCATGCCCTCCACGGGGATCTTGAGGCCGGAGATCACCCAGATCTGTCCGAGGGCGAATGCCATGCGCTGCCGCAGCTGGTCGGGTCCGTTTATGGCGTTGTAGAGGAAGCGTGCCTGCGCCAATCGGTTGTCCGGATTCGGCAGGTCCGCTGCGGGGGGCGGTGGCGGAGGGAACGTCGACGCGGGCGCAGCGAGCTGCTGCCCAAACCACCCAGCGAAGCCAAGGCGCCGCAGGCGGGCGATCTCCACCGCGGTCGGACCGAAGGTGGCCTGATCGAGGAAGCGCGCCGCTGCCGCGAAGTCGATCACCGGCCGATCGCAGGCGGAAGAAAGTGCGGTTTCCTCGCAACGCTGATTTGCCCCGGCACAGAGGACCCGAGAGCCGCAAAGCTCGGCGGCACTTCCGTGCCTGGCGTCGGTCACTGGGACCCGGGCCGGCGGGATCGGGCTTACGATTCGATTGCCGACCGTTTGCGCGGCGACGCAACGCCCGTTTACACCGGTGAATACCACGATCAGGCTGCCGCCGACCATAGTGATCAGGCGGCGCAGCATGCCCTGCGTCTCCATGGCGAGCTCCTTGGCAAGCGAGGAGTGGTGGTGGATCGCGACACAAGCATCTTCCGTTCCTGCAAGGTCCTGTCCGGTGCGATGGCGGGACAACGGAAAAAGTTAAATCGCGCCCGACGATTCCCGCGTGACTCGCCAAATCCTTGCCGCCTGAGAAAGGTGACGCGCCGCGAGCGCTCCCTGGCGGAGATGGATGCGGTGATCCCGTGGGCGGATTTGCGGCGGTTGTCCGAGCCACACTATCCGAAAGCAGGCAACGCCGCCAGCCGTTGGGGTTGGAGAAGATGCGGCGGATATGCTTCGTCCAGCAGTGGTTGAACCTCTCGGACCCGCAAGCCGAGGATGCGCTGTACGATAGCGAGTCGATCCGCCGCTTTGTGCGGATTGAGCTGAGCGAAGACGTGGTGCCCGACGAGACCACGATCCTGCGCTTTCGCCACCTGCTGGAGCAGCACGGGCTGGCCGCCAAGCGGCTGCTGCTGCGGTCGGGAACGATTGTCGATGCCACGATCGTCTCGGCGCCGAGCTCGACGAAGAACGCGACCAAGGCGCGGGATCCCGAGTTGAAGCGGACGCGCAAGGGCAACCAGCGGTACTTCGGGATGAAGCTGCACATTGGGGCCGACCCGACGGGCCGCGTCCGCAGCGTCATCGCGACCAACACGGCCACCGCGGACATCGCTCAACGCGAAGATCTCCTGCACGGCGAGGAGCGGACCATTTATGGGGACCAGGCCTACTGGAAGGAAGCGGACCGGCAGGAGTTCGACGCGTCTGGTGTGCGCTACCGCGTGAACCGGCGGCCGCCTGGCCGCGAACCGCTGGGAGAGCGGTGGGTCCCGATCAACCGGGCGCGCTCGCGCATCCGTGCGCGGGGCGAACATCCCTTCCACGTCGTGAAGCGGCTGTGGGGCTTCGCCAAGGTGCGGTATCGCGGCTTGGGGAAGAACCTCGCCAGAATAGGAGGTTTCAAGACACCCACGAATAGGAGGTTTCAAAACACCCATGATACGCGCGGCTCTTACAAGTGCGGCCAGGTCCTCCGAACATGGTCACTCGGAATGTCGCGCTCGTAATATGGGTGTCTCGGAATGCCTCCCCCTTGTGGCGGCGTATCGAAGTGCCGCGCTCGGCTGTTGGCCGGTAACCGCGCAGCTGCTCGAACAGCCAAGCCAACATCGGGACCTCCCGATCTGCGTTGCCGCAAGCTAGCGCACGGCCAGGGCCTTTGAGGGTGTTCCCCGGTTCGTTGAACGTGAGCTACGCGAGTTTCTGACCTGCGGCGTGCTGGCGCGGGGCTTTGCCCGCTTTCGCTGCGGCGATTGCCAGCGAGAAATCCTGGTGGCCTTCTCGTGTAACGGGCGGGCTTCTGCCCGTCGTGTTGTGGCCGCCGCATGGCGGAGCGGGCCGCCCATCTGGTGGACGGCGTGCCGCGTGGCCTCCCCGTGCGCCAGTGGGTGCTCACCTTGCCGCACCGGCTGCGCTACGCCCTGGCGTGGGATCAGCGCCTCTGTCGCGCGGTGTTGGCGGTGTTCGTCCGGGCCGTGCTGACCTTCGAGCGGCGGCGGGCGCAGCAGCGGGGCGCCCCCGGGTGGGGTGGGCGGTGCCGTGACGGCGATCCAGCGATTCGGATCGGCCCTGAACACCAATGTGCATTTTCATACCTTGGCGGTACAAGGCGTGTTCTTTGAACAGCCGGACGGTACGCTGCGTTTGGCTCCGCCCCGCGCCGACCGATGTGGAGGTGGCACGCGTGCTCGCGGCGGTGCGGCGGCGCATCGTGCGGCTGGTCGCCCGGCATGGCATCGACTTGGAGGATACGAGCCACAAGACGGAACCCGATGACGAGCGGCTGTTTGAATGTCCGGCCTATGCGGCCATCCAAGGGGCGGCGGTGCTCGGCCGGATTGCCACGGGACCGCGGGCTGGAGGGCGGGTGCTGCGGGTAGGGCGCGACCCGACGGCGCCGATGGTCTTGTCGAGCGGGCCGCTGCAAGCCGCGAGTGAGGGTTTCGATCCGCACGCCAACGTGGCGGTGCCGGCTGGAGACCCCGAGCGGCTCGAACATCTGTGCCGCTACGTCCTGCGCCCGCCGCTTGCGCAGGAGGCGATCGAGTGGACGGCGGACGGCAAGGTGCTGCTGCGGTTGCGCCGCCCGTGGCGAGACGGCCCGCGCGCGATCTGTTTCGAACCCAGCGAGTTGCTGGAGAAGATCGCCGCGATAATCCCGAAACCGCGGCTCAACATGCTCGTGTATCACGGCGTCGTCGCGCCGCATGCGCGTCGGCGTGGGGAGGCGGTGCGGCGGGCGCAAGAGGGGGTCGCATCGGATGTTCTCACGCAAGCCGTTGACAGCGAAATGACCACGCAGCAGGCGGACACAACTCGTTCTTCAGGCGCCACGGAGCTCGGCAGCTCGGCCCCGGGGCAGAGCGCGCCGGTGGCTGGCGTGTCCCCGGCCGACACCACCGTGACGGCAATGACATCACGGTGGCCGCCGAGTGCGGGCTACACGCGGCCGCCGCACTACGCGTGGGCTGATCTATTGCGGCGGACATTTGCCATCGACGTCTTGGCGTGTCCCGAGTGTGGCGGGCGGCTGCGTCTTCTGGCAACCATTGAGGAGGCCGCCGTCGTGGAGAAGATTCTGCGGCACCTCGGTTTGCCCGCCGAGCCGCTGGTGCCGGCGTGCGCACGAGCCCCTGCATGGCTGACAGAGGCTCTGCCCGGCTTCGCTGGCGCGGCGGACGCCGCCGACGTCTGGACCCACTGACTCCTTGGCAGTCAGCACGGCCGGGTCTTGCCCACTGCGAGCGTGGCGCCACGGGGCGGCATGGCGTCTGCGGCTGTGGCCCGCCCTCCAGCCCGCCCCTGAGTGCCGCGGGAGCCACCGGGAGCCACCGCTCGCGCTTGACAGCCCGTTTATAGGCGCCGTATACGGGGTACGTCTCAATTCTTGAGCTTGAGCTCGGCAGGGGGAGGACGGGAACGTCCGATATCCGATCTTATGGCACTTACCCCGTTAATAGAGACTATCCACGTCGTTGGGTGGCGATCCTGAACGACGATGACGAATGGTTCGCCGAGAAGTTAGAACGGCAATTGGCTGTCGCGGCAGAATCGCAATTCGCTTTTCCTGTTATCGCCACGCGGGTGATTGGGCGCTCTGAGCACGGAGACCTGTGCTGGCCCCGGCGATTCCCTGAGCCGAGCGAGCCGGTCAGCGAATATATCTTTTGCCAGCGTGATCTGATGGCAGGTGAGGGCTTGATCTTGCCCTCCGCTACTCTGACGTCGCGGGAGCTACTAAACCGAGTCCCGTTTCGCGAGGGACTCAGGCGTCACGTTGACGCTGACTGGTTGTTGCGAGTCGCCCAGGTTCCAGGCGTGGGTGTGGAATTCGTTCCCTCGATGGCTCCGCTGGTCATCTGGAATATTGACGAAAAGCATTTGCGGATGAGCCACTCTACGGACTGGCGATTCTCTTTAGACTGGGCACGGGAGCGGCGCGAACTGATGACGCGACGCGCCTACGGAGCTTTCGTTCTGACTCGGGTCGGCACCACGGCGGCGCGTGCTCGGGAGTATCGCGCATTCTTTGTCTTATTGAGAGAGGCGTTCCGATTGGGACAGCCGAATAGTGCCGAATTGATCGCCTATCTTATTCTCTGGTTTCTTCCGCCAGAATTTCGGCGTCGCATTACCCTCTTCTTCGAAAGGACGAAACGGCACCAAGTCCTTCGTCAGCCCGGCCCTTAGGCTGACGTCTTGCTGCTTCAGTTTTCGCTCAACCCGCAGTTTCTTCAGTCGCTGGGCAAAGGCCGTATCCGGAAACACGCGGAACGGGATTGCGACTGTGGAGTTTTCATGATGCAAGTTTGACAATAGATGCGTGCATGTGTCGTTTTCAGGGAGACACCTCTGCCGGGTCGTGATGCTCTGGAAGTCCGCTTTCGCGGGCATGACGGCGCTCCCCCTTCCGAGCCGAGTTCTTCACAGACTCGGTGGCGCGCAACGGGAAATCGTGCGGCCCGACGGCCCCTGAGGATCTTCGTCGCCCCGTATTGTTTGAGGTCCGGCTGGCTGGCATCGTGGTCATACACAAGAGTCACGCGTCACTCGCGCATTGCCGTCGGAGTGACCCTACCTGAGGAGGAAGAGGATGTGCACGCATCGGAATCCCCTGGGGGTATCGTTTTGTTCGGTGGAGCAGCGGATGCGGCTGGGTCGTCCGATTTGCACCGTACTGTTCACTGTGGCGTGTCTCTGTCTCCTGCAGGGCACAAACGCGGTGGGACAGACATTCAAGATCACCGACCTGGGTACACTCGGGGGGAACAATAGCTACGCCACCGCCATCAGTGATGGCCAGGTCGTGGGCGACTCGGAGACCGGCCGCACCGACACCAACGGCAACCCGCTCATACACGCCTTCAGTTGGACACAAGCCGGCGGAATGGTGGACCTCGGCACGCTCGGCGGCGACTTCAGCAGCGTCCGGGCCGTCAGCAACGGCCAAGTGGTCGGCCAGGCAGCCACCGGCACCACAAATACCGACGGCACTCCGCTGTTCCACGCCTTCATCTGGACATTGGCTGGCGGGATGGTGGACCTCGGCACGCTCGGCGGCGGCGTTAGCACCGCCACCGCCATCAGCAACGGCCAGGTGGTAGGGGTGGCAGCCACCGGCAGCACAAATACCGACCGCACTCCGGTGCTCCACGCCTTCATCTGGACATTGGCTGGCGGGATGGTGGACCTCGGCACGCTCGGCGGACTCAACAGTTACGCCATCGCCATAAGCAACGGCCAGGTGGTGGGGTGGGCAGAAATCGGCAGCGCAAATACCGACGGTTCTCGCGTGTCCCACGCCTTCATCTGGACACTGGCTGGCGGGATGGTGGACCTCGGCACGCTCGGCGGGGAGCACAGCCACGCTACCGCCATCAGCAACGGGCAGGTGGTGGGGTCGGCAGCCACCGGCAGCGTAGACAGTGACGGCAAGCGGGTGGCCCATGCCTTCAGTTGGACCCAATTCGCGGGCATGGTTGACCTCGGCACGCTCGGCGGGGAGTTCAGCCATGCTACCGCCGTCAGCAACGGCCAGGTGGTGGGGTCGGCAGCCACCACGACCTTGGGCTCACATGCCTTCAGTTGGACACAAGCCGGCGGGATGCTGGACCTCGGCACGCTCGGCGGCGACTTCAGCAGCGTCAGGGCCGTCAGCAACGGCCAGGTGGTCGGCCGGGCGGGCACCGGCAGCGTAGACACTTACGGCGCCCAGGTGGAGCATGCCTTCAGTTGGAGCGGGGCTGGCGGAATGGTAGACCTCGGCGCCCTTGACGGCTTTGCGCACAGTACCGCCGTAGCGCTCAGCAACGGCCTGGTGGCTGGTCACGCATATAACATTGATCCCGATTTTGGGGATCCTTCGGAGGGTCGCGCGGTCCTCTGGACACAGCTCACGACATGGACGCCCACACCCCGGCCGACCAGGACTCCGACTCCATCGCCGACACGGACAGCCACAGCGACGATAACACCAACCCCGGCGGCGACGAGTGATCCCAACGACGGTGGTGGCGGGGGCTGCGCCATTACGATGGACAATCGACCAGGCGTGCCCCGGGGCGTCGTGGCACTGCTGGCACCGCTGGCTCTGTTTTTGTGGTGGCGAGGCCGCCGGTAAGACGTCCCCGGCGGTACGCCGGACGGCCCAGCGCCATCCGGCGGAGACACCAATTCCGTCGAGGGGCAGGAAGGGGACGCAGGGGCAGGAAGGGGACGCAGGGCCGGGTCGGCCGGTTTGACCCTGAGGTTGGATCCCCTTTCGATCCCCTTTCGGGACGTGGTTTCATTTGTTTCATTCGTGACGGGGGAGGTGCCCAAACCGCATATACGCTTCTCGGGGGCTGCCTGCGTCAAGCGAGCAGCTGCTCGACCGCAGGGCTCCGGCAAAGTCGCTGACGGAGGCTCGGGGAGCGGAAGAGCTTGGGGGGACTGGCGCTGCGCCGGGTTTTGTGACACTTTGCCCGCATGAGCGGACGCGGTGGAGGAGGTCGGGCATCAAGTCGGAGTGGGCAGGTGGTCTTTCGGGGGCAATCCCTGGGCAGAGTGCAGTTGCACAAGATTTCCACAGTGATCCGGCGTCATCGACACTGGACGTGCGAGGAGATCGCACGATCGGTGTGCCGCAGCTTCGGTTGGAAGCAAGGCAACGGGCAGCTGGCGGTGCGCGCCTGTCGCAATTTTCTCCAGCGGCACGGGCGCGCGGGCCGCTGGCAGCTGCCGCCGCCACGACGGGCTGGTAATGGCCACGGGGCAGCGCGCCGCACGTGCTGGCCGGAGGCAGCTGTGGAGCGGCTCCCGATCACCGAACGGCTGGGGGAACTGCAGCTACGGCTGATCGAGAAAGCCGAGCGGGTGCGCTGGCAGGAGAAGCTGCGTGCCTTTCACTATCTCGGTGCGGTGGCGGTGGTGGGCGAATCGTTATGGTACGCGGCGACGCTGGGAGAGGAACCAGTGGCCGTGGTGGTGTGGGGGGCGGCTACGCTGCGCAACGGCCCGCGCGATCAGTACCTGGGGTGGGATACCGCCACGCGGATCGGGCGCCTGGCGCTGGTGGCCAACAACACGCGCTTTCTCATTCTGCCCTGGGTGCGCGTGCCCAATCTGGCCTCCCAGCTCTTGGCGCTCACGGTGCGCCGGCTGAGCGCGGATTGGCAGCGGCTCTACGGGCACCCCATCCGCCTGGCCGAGACCTTCGTGGATGCCGAACGCTTTCGCGGGACGTGTTACCGGGCAGCGAACTGGCGGGAGGTGGGGCAGACCGGCGGCTACTCCCGGCAGGGCGCCAGTTACACGCTTAACGGGCAGCCCAAGCGGGTCTTTGTCTACGAGCTCGATCGGCACGCCCGCCGCGCGCTCACGGTGGCCAGCGAGACGCCGCCGGCGGCGACGAAAAAGCGGGCGGTGCTCCACGTCGAGTTGCTGCCGATTCTCGGCGCGCACGGCCTCTTTGAGCGCTTGGGGCACGTGGTCGATCCACGCCGGCGCCGCGGCGTGCGCCATCCGCTGCCGAGTCTGCTGGCCATCGCCGCCTGCGCGGTGCTCAGTGGGGCGCGCTCGATCTGTGCGATGACCGAGTGGGCGATGCACCTGTCGCCGGAGCAGCTGCGCCGCTTTGGCAGCCGGCGCGCCAGCGCGCCCAGTGAACGTACGTTCCGGCGTCTGCTGGGTGCCGTCGATGCGGCCGCTTTCGACCGCGTGATCGGGCAGTGGGTTGAGGAGCACTGCGAGCGGGTGGGCCGGGCGCTGGCGCTCGACGGCAAGACGCTGCGGGGCAGCGCGGATGACACGGGCAAGCCGTTGCATCTGCTGGCCGCCCTGCTGCACCACGAAGCCGTGGTCACCGCCCAGATGGCGGTGCCCGATAAGACCAACGAGATTCCCTGCACCAGAGAGTTGCTCGCCCCGTTGGAGCTCAGCGGGGCGGTGATTACCGCCGATGCGTTACACACGCAGCGCGAGCCGGCGCGCTACCTCGTCGAGGAGAAAGCGGCGGACTATCTCTTCACCGTGAAGGAAAATCAGAGCCCGCTCTACTGGGACCTCGCGCGGCTGCCACAGCGCGCTTTTTCCCCCGGTGGTAAAAACCACCGATAAGGGGCATGGCCGCCTGGAGACCCGCGCCATCTGGGTCAGCCGCGAGGCGGCCGCCCGCGTGGACTTCCCATACGTACAGCAAGTCGCTCGCATCGAGCGCGTGCGCCTCAAGGATACCACCGAGCAACGCGAAACCATCTTCTCAGGCAAAAGGGACGTAGTTTCATCCGTTACATCATGCGCAAGATATGCCGATAGATGCCGGCAACTCCGCATCACCTTGGCGCACGCCCTGGCCAGCCATGCCTCGCCAGGCTCAACTCGATGCGCCCGGGGTGCTCCACCACGCTGATGATGCGCGGTATCGAACGGCGCGCCGCATCTTTCCTGGACGACACCGACCGCCAGGACTTCGTCGATCGCCTCGCGGGGGCTCGGCCAGGACACCGTGGTGCCGATCTTCGCCTGGAGCCTGCTCCCCAGCCACACCCACCTCTTGCTGCGCAGCGGCGGCCCAGGCCTCTCCGCACTGATGCGGCGCCTGCTGACCGGCTACGCCATGCCTTCAACCGACGCCATCGCCGCTGCGGGCACCTGTTCAGAACCGCTTCAAGTCCATCCTGGTCGAGGACACAGGCCATGCGCTTTCTGGAACTGGTGCGCTATCACCTGATCGGTGCTCGCCTGGTCACCTCCGTGGCGGAACCTGGACACCTACCGGTGGAGTGGCCACGCGCGACTGGTCGGGCGGGTGAACGTCGGTTGGCAGGCCGTGGAGAATCCTGGGGCGATTCGGGCGCAGGGCCGGGCCGGGCACGGCAGGCCTATCGCGCCTTCGTTGCGGGCTTTTGCAAGGCGCGGCGGGAACTGACGATGGGGAGGGCTCGGCGCGATCGCTGGGGCTGGGCTACGCCGAAGCTGGTCCGGGGGGCGGGAGCGCTGGGCCTTTGACGAACGGATCACCTCGGCTGGTGATTTACTCACGATGTGCTCGCCGATTTGGCTCACTCGGATCTTCTTCCTGGAAGCTGGCCTCGAAAGATGGATCGACCGGCTGTTGCGGAAACTGACGGATCGACTGGAGCGCCGCTGAAGGACTCCGCGCGCGCCGCGCCAACGTCGGCCACCGTCTCCCGGCGCTCCGTCGTCAGTCACGTCGGCGTGGTGCATCTCGGCCACTCCCTGCGTGCCATCGCGAGTGCCCTCCGGCGTGTCAGCGCCGCTCGACCGTGTGCCACCACCAGCAGCAGACGCGGTGCGGACTGAGATCAAGCGCTCGGCCTGCTTGACGGTCGAGCAGCTGCTCGCTTGACGCAGGCGGCCCCGAGGAAGCGTATATGCGGTTTGAGCACCTCCTCCGTCACGAATGAAACGGATGAAACCACGTCCGAAAGGGGCCACAATTGCGGCGTACACCCCGGCTCGGCGCGATGCGCACGCCGCCGGCGAAGTAGTGCTTGGTCAGGTAGCCGTCAGGTCCCTGTAGTAGCTCTCGCTGGCCAGCGGTCCGGGCGTGCTGCCCACTCCACCTGCCGCGCCACCTGCCGGCCGGTGTAATCGCCATCTCGGTAACCGTCTTACCGACCGTGATCGTCTCAACGCGATCGTCCTTGGTGTAGCCGTAGCTCTGGTTCGGCTTCCCTGCCGGTACCGTTGGGATCGGCTCCGATGCCGGTGGGACTGCGCGACGATGGTGGCCAGGGTGTGGCTTCTGGCGCATCTGCTGCTGCGCGTAGGTGATGCCCTCTTCGACCTCGCGTGCCGAGGCGTCGGCCATGTAGGTGTTCGGCGAGGCAGCTTCACGCCGCTGGCCTGCGTGAGGGCGGCGAAGCCGTCATGCGTATGCGGTAGCCGTATTCGACCGTCCCCGCTGCCGTTGCGCAGATGGTGGTGGATTGATCCCTGGCCATCTCGTTGCTGTAGCTGGCGCCAAGCTCAGGTTCAGGTGGATGTTGCTCCCCTGCGTGGTGGCAATCGACGCCAGCCAGAGTTAGCGGTCTCGGTCCCATAGGTGCGTGTGTCCAATGGTCCCGTTGCCGTGCATGATCTGGCGGCCGCCACGACCTCGTCGTGGGTAGTTCGACAGGTGGTGGTCCAGGGCGTATCAGCATGTTGCGGGCGGGACGACTTGCCCCGCCATTGACATAGCAGACCACTTGTTCGGCCGGATTGTCCGGATAGGTAGAGGTTCCGAGACACCCATAATACGCGCGGATCATACAAGGGCGGGCGAGGGGATCGTAACATGGGTGACTCAGAACCTCGAAACGTGGGTGTCTCGAAACCTTCCCCCGCGGTGTGCGCATCCTCCCCACATCCGCCGCGCTGCCGGCCCCCACCAGAACTCCTCGGCTGTCTCCCGCCACCCCCGATCACCGCGCTCGCTCGCCCCCCGCATGGTTCCTCGGCTGCACACACCACACGCGGCGCCAATTTCTTCATAAGGGACTCTGCCAGCGCGCCGCACCGTCCCACTGCGGCGTGGTTCAACCGCGCTTTGGAGCGGCGCTCGCCTTGGACTTCCCGACACGACGGCGCCGCCTCGTCGCTCGGCCTCGCTCAGGCTCGCCCAGGGTGATGGCACTCTCGAAATTCGCGCAGGGCCGTTCTTCCGCGGTTTCCACCAGCGTGACCGCCGTCGCCCCAGCGCCATCTGCGCCTTGTGCGCAACGCCGATGCAGGGAAAGAACTTTCTTTGTGTTCCATCTCGCTTTGGCCGTGACTGGTAGTGCTTGCTGGCCTCTACGGCCGCGCACGCCTTTCCAGTGACGAAACACTTCGTATCGTTGATCAGTCGCAAACCCAGCGAACTAGCCTTCATAAAGTGCCGGGGGCTTGCCGGACCTTCTCTAGCCCAGGCATCGGAAAAAGCCAGCACTTCTTGGAAGATGTCTTTACTTGAATGTTGCGTGTCGGTACCGCGTCCAGCATTCAGTGCCACAATGTCGTATACCGCGCTACAACGCATTTTTGACCGTAGGTGACGCTACCGTCCTCTACGGGGAGGTTCGGACACAACGTGATGAACGCCAGAGATTCCGATGCTATTGTTCGACGACGTCACTCTCATGCTGCCCCTAACGTCGACTGGCATCCAGGCGCGGCGTGTTTTTCGCCAGCGCCTGGAGCGTGTTAAACGCCCCAAACCGAGACTGCTCGTGCCGGGCGCACCGCGCAGGCCTTCGCCGAGGTCCTCGTCCAGGTCTGGCCAGTGGATGCCAGCGCACTGCGCAGGTTGCCCTTTCGCGCTGTTGCGGCGTGCCGGCAGGCGGCCTCGGATGCAGAGCAACGGAACCGTCGTTCGACCATCCGCCGAGATCGACCGTCAGCGTATCTTCTGAAACCGCATCTCGAACTCGTCGGCGCTTAGCGCCAGATGCCCATGCCATGCCTCCAGCAGTTCCGTGGTGGTCTTCGATCAGGTTCACCGATCGCGCAGTTCGTGCGTGGAAGCCGAGGTTCCGCGCCAGCGCCAAGGGCTGCGGCCAGAGCTGCTGATTTGTCATCGCGAGTAGAGCATGCACATGCGGTGGTTCGTTTGGCTCATGGCTGAAAAAATGAACGCGGTAAGGACGCTCCGCTCAAGACCGTCAACGCAGCAGCCACCACGGTCGTGGGTCGCCTAACGCCTTGCCCGTAGGGTACACCTTCGGCGCCAGCTCCAAAGGACGATACCGGTGGTTGGTTGCTCCTGAGAACATGAGACCGACAGCAGGGCATGGGCAAGAAGGGCGATCAGCGGCGCCTGTTGAGTGCGGTAGCGGCTCGATGATCGCGTAGAACGTCAGGGCTGGCGAACCCCCGATGAGGTGCCGACCCGCTCGCTGAGACTGGCAACCGCCGCTATCATCCGAGCACGCTCACAATGGAGACGTAAAGACAGAAAACGAAGGGCCGATGACGGTGGCTTCCATCACCGTCAGCCAACCGTCGTTGGCGATGCTATGCAGAATGCCAGCGATGACGTTCGGAGCGGGGATCATCCTTGAACCGCGAGCCCGCAGTGAAGGGTTTTTCCGGCATCCGGCGCAACGAGGCCGGTGGTGGCGACGACGCGACCGGCAAGCCGGATAGCGAAGAACCCCGTGGAACTGAACCGCGTGCGGCGGCGTGCGCGCCTATGGAGCTATCGCGAAGGCGTCGGCGGCTGGCAACGAAGAGCAGCCAGCAGTCGGGTGCAGAGCAGGCGGACAGGGTGGTGGCAGGGCGAGCGAAGGAGGGACGGTCCCGATCCCAGGGCTGACAGCGCCGCAGGCGGCGAGCGCAGCGGTGCGCCACAAGGTGATGACTTGCGCTCGTCGAGGCGGCTGCCGATGACCTGGCGAGCTCAACGGCCATCGTGCGGTGACGGTGCGCGGCGCTCGACGACGCGCACCGGGCCGCTGCAGATCGGACAGGGTGGCGGTGGTGCCTCGGGGGCCATTATCGGCGAAGTACCGCGAAGGCCTGGTCATCGGAAAGTCCGGCAAGTGCCATAGAGCAGGTGGCCGAGGAGCTGGCGGCGGCGCGCAGCAGGTACGCTGGCAATTGGCGAGCAGACCGTAGTGGCGGATGCGCATGAAGCCGCGCGGCACCACATGCGCGGCCCGGTCATCGTGATCACTCGGTTCGGTCATCATGATCACATGGCCCGGTCATCGTGATCACGGCAACGGGCGAGGGCCATGCAGCAGCCTAAAGGGATCGGATTGCGGGCTTGTTCTGGGTTTTGGGTCCTCCTGAAGGTAGTGGTTTAAAGGTCGAAGGAAATCGGAGCGTAGCGACGCCTCTTGGTTGAATCTTCGACGGTGTCAGTTGGCATCGGCCGCGGTCTTCACTTCCACGCTTTCGGCGCGACGCTCCTTTTAGCACGATGGGTGGGCGTTGTGAAAGAGGCGGTCGAGGATAGCATCGGCGATGGTCGGATCGCCGATCTTGGCGTGCCACTGGTCGATGGGCAGTTGGCTGGCCACGATAGTGGAGCGGGCGTAGTCGTCGATGATTTCGAGCAAGTCGTTGCGCTCCTGCTCCTGGGTCATGCCGTCCCCAGTCGTCAATGACGAGGACATCGATGCGTTCGAATCGGGCAGCAGGCGTGCGTAGGTGCCGTCGGCGTGTGCCGGTCGAGTTCGTCGTGCAGACGGGTGGCGCAGCAGTGAGCGCCCCGGAATCCTGCCGGCAAGTGCTGTATGGCGCACGCAGGCGACGTAACGTCACCGGCGCCCGTCGGACTGATGAGCACGTTGTGGTGCTCGCGTACCCGGCGCGCTGGCGAGCTGACCAGATGACGGCGCGGTCGAGCTCCGCGGCGGGCAATCGCCGTGCGCACCTGTCCTCGACTTCGCGCGAGCTTGGCGCCAGCCAGGTTGGCCTCGCGCAGGAGCCGAGTCAGGCGGACGTTGTGTTCAACGATGAGATGCGCAGCCTCGACGGCAAGGCCGAAGCGTTCGTCGAAGCCGAGGTACGATGCCTGCGCCTGCGTGTGCTGCTCCTCCCAGGCGGCGCGCATGCCATGTAAGCGCAAGGCGATGAGCGCTTCTCGGTGGTGGGTTCATTCGGCATCGAACGATTCTCCTCTGCCGTGTGGGGGTGAAAGGCGATGCGCAGCGGCGGCGGCCACCGACACGGCGGTGCCCCGAGCGCTGTGCGTCGCATCGGTGGTGACCTCAGCGGTAGTACTGTTCGCCGCGGACATGCTCGTGCTCACGGGGGCCGCGCTCTGGCGGCTTGGTCGCTCCGCTAACGGCAGCCGGTCCAGTCCGTGGCGCAGGATCGATCACGACGTGCTTGTAGGAGCGCGCGCGGGCGGCGGCGTGCGCGCGGGCGCAGGCCTGCTCCAGGCGCTCGGTGCCGTAGCCTTCTGGAGCCGGATGATGCCCAGACACGAGCGATAGCCCTGCTCCGGATAAAGGACCGCTCGGCGAGATGGCTTCGACAACACGCCGGTCATCGGCCCGATCTGCTGGGCACGGCAGAAGCATGCTTGAGCATCCCCGCAGATGCTGCTGCTGGGCTTTGGGCATGTGCGCCGGCTCGGTGGTGAAACCGCCCCGCACAGGCCTTGGCGGTGCGCCGCGACGCGCTCCCCGTTGCGATACAGCTCCACCGTGCCGCCGGCGACGCACCTCGAGGTGTTCGATACCAGCGTGGTGTTCGAATAGTAGTGGCGACCGACCTCGGCAAGGTGGTATTCCCTTCACCTGGCTCCACAGCCAGAACCTCGTAGCGCGCGGCAGCGCTTGAGGGCAGGGCGGTCGAGCGCCGGAACAGCGCGGCTCTTGCCGTAGCGGCGCATCACGCGGGCGTTGAGCTCCGCGAGCAACTCCGCACACAGGCGCTGAGTTCTTCGAAACTGAAGAAGGTCTGGTGGCGCATGGGCAGGATCAGCGCTGCGCGACCTGCACCGGCTTCGGCACGGCACATCTTGCCGCGGCGTTCTCGGCGAACAGCACCACCACGTACGTAGTGTTCTTCCTCTGGAAGGTACGTTGGATCTCGGGCTCGTATGTGATGCAACTGGCTCACCGCCGATTTCAGGTGGTCGGAATGACCAGTGCGGTCACCCCCTCGAAGAATTCCGGCGCGGGTCTGGCTGCCACAGTCGATCTGCGGCGTCGGAGTCACCTCTGCGTAGGTGTAGTGCGACGCTCCCAACACCGTCACGAACAGCTCCACCGCCTGCACCTCCCGCCAGTGTTCGGGTCGATCAGTGCGGCTTCTTGCCCGAGTAGTCGCTGGCCATTTCCGCCGAAGCGCTGGGCGTGGCGCATCACCACCCGCCGGCGCTCTTCCAGTGCCGGTAGTGATCGCAGAACTGGCTGTAGCCGTACCCGTCGGGGTGCTGCTCGCGTGCTCCACATGGAACCGGCGCAACGTGACTCCGACCTTGCGTTCGGTCGATCCGCCTGTGGGGCCGGCAGCGGTGCGCGCCGCATTCTGTAGCCCCGCGCCGTCCACCGCCGGCTCCGATCGGTGTCGCTCAAGCGCTGCGCGATCCCGGTCGAGGTCCGGCTGCGCTGGCGGCGCGCGTCATCTCGCTCGTGCGGCCCAATACCGAGCGCGCGGGCAATCGCTCGTTGCAATGCAGCCCAGCACCCACTTCTGTCGTGATCTCTCGAATCTTGCGCATGGGCAGTCTCTCCGTTGCCATCCTCGTCCTCCTCCACATTGGTGCGGAGGTCGATGACCTCGGGGGCTACCCAGCCGACGCCTCACTCCCCCGCGCTTTGGGGTGAGCGTCTATCACGCCGTGCGACTACCCGTTGATCACGTTCCCGTAATCGGTGATCACGATTCTGAAATCGCTGATCACCATGCCGGAATCAGTGATCACCATGCCGGAATCGCTTTGATCACGATGCCCGGAACCGGTGATCACGATCGCCGGAATCGGTGATCATGATCACCGGAACCCGCCATTGGTGTCTTCGATGCGCGTCAGACCCCAGATACTGGTGAAGCGGCAGTAGCCGTTCGGATCGGTGGCCTGGAAAACAGAGGTGTCATTCCCGACCCGTGCGCTGGCCACGTCCCCGAAGACGTACTTGATACCGCTGCGGTCGTAGGCGACCCACTGATTGCCTCCGGTGTTCTTGGTTGCCTGGAGCCAGCTCTCCTCGATCTTGGGGCGGTACGCGTTGGCGCCGTCGGCCGGCTCAGATGCCAGCTCCACCGTGCCGCTCGGTAGCACGAGGACAAAGTCATCGGTGTGCGCCCCGGCGCACGGCCGCGGCACGCCCCACTTGGTCGAGCGCTGGATACGGCCCAACGGCAGGTCCCACCCGAAGCCGTACGGGCTCGGGCCGCCCCCGCTCGAATAGCCCAACACTAACTGGGGCGTCATATTCTTGCGCCCTGGTGGCACTTCGATCTTGATGCTGGTACCCGACGCCCCCGTGAACAGATTGGCTTCGGGCGTCTGCGCTAATCCCGTAAACGGGGTGGAGCCTTCCCCGTTCCGGGTCCCCAATGAGGTAGTGGTATCTGCGGGCGCGGGGCACACCCACACCATCAGGCTCGCGACACACGCCGCCAGTACCCGCACGAACCGCACGTGGTGCGCCATCGTCGTCTCCTCCCTCGGCGTTAGCGGTCTGTTGGCGCAGTGTCCGCGTCGGGTGCGGCCAGCAATCCGGGGTCGGTTAGGGCGGGTGGCGCGGCCGGCACCGTCCGCTGCTGGGCTTGGATGGCGTGTTCGAGGATCACGACGCGCGGGGGCGGACCGTCGGCCCACTCGGGGTCCGGGTCGTTCGCATCCAGGCGCCCCGGCACGTCGGGGTCATGCGGGGGGACGGGGTGCGGACCGGGCACATCGGCTGGCATCGTGTCCTGCATGCGCGCGTACTGCTCAGCCAGGGCGCGCACGCGGTCGGCGGCGGCATCCTGTACCGGGGCCGGCGGCGCCAGTGGCACACTTGGCCCCCGCCCTTGGGCGAGTGTGCGCTCCAGGCGCAAGCCCTCTTTGATCTCCGCGTGCGTCGGGCGTCCGTTCGCCTCTGCCTCGGCGTCCGCCTCCATATCATCGGCCGTCAGCTCGGCCTGATCGGCCTCCGCCGCAGGGTTCACCGCTGCGGCGTCCGGTGCCAGGTCGGCCTCGCTTTGGGCCACGGCCTGTGGCACGGCAGGCAACCCCTTGTGGTGCGGCCACCCCCGCGCTGCCATGAGCGCGGCGCTCGCGACGGCGATCGCCAGGCTAAGCCGCCACCACCGATACCAACCTTTGTTCCGTGTCCGTTGTGACATACGTCCATCCGCAGTGCGATTCACGCGGCCGGTGGTACTGCCGCCAAGCTTCGCTCGTGTCGCGCGCGCATACACTGCCCTGCGCGGGCTGCAGGTGACGGTCGTCAGAACGCAGACTACTGGCGGTGAGAGAAGCGAAAACTGGATCAGCGGCGGCGGTGTATCGATCGTGCGACTGAGCTCATGGCGTAGGGGCCGGGGCAAATGGCGCGCCAAGGAGCATGGGGGGGCAGATTTCAGTGCTTTCGGGTACAATTACGCCCGCGCTTTGTCACAAATGGGACAGTGACGTGGTGGATAATGTGCAGCACTCTACAGATGGTTCAGAAGATTCTCTCGCATGTACCCGGAAAAGTTGCCGTTGGCGACAATGGGAAGATGCGTTCCGACGAGTGGGACCGGGTGTCGTCCTCGGGGAATGGTGTAGCAAACCGACGTGCTGCACCACTTCGTATTGCCTCGCCTACATAGCGCTAGCACCGCGGCGACTGCAGCCGCTGAGCGAGTGCCCGGCGTGCCTGCTCGCGGTCGTCGAAGTGGATTCGGTGGTCGGCGAAGAGTTGATTGGTTTCGTGTCCTTTGCCGGCAATGAGCACCAGGTCCCCAGGTTCGGCAGCCTGGATCGCGGCGTCGATGGCACGCGCCCGATCCGGCTCCGTTCGCACACGTGGTGCCGACGCTCCCGTCTGCGGCATACCCGAGAGAATCTCGGCAATGATCCGCTCCGGATCTTCGGATCGGGGATTGTCCGATGTCACAAAGACGAGGTCGCTCAATTCGGCTGCAAGGCGGCCCATGATCGGCCGTTTGCCGCGGTCGCGATCGCCGCCGCAACCGAACACCGTTAGAATACGTTCGGGCTGCAGCGTTCGGGCACTGCGTAACAGCCGCTCAAGCGCGTCAGGTTTGTGGGCATAGTCGACCGCAACGGTAAACTCCTGGCCGCAATCGACACGCTCGAAGCGACCGGGAATTGGGGGGGTCGCCGCCAGGCCGGCGCGGATGTCCACGGTGTCGAGTTGCAGGGCGAGACCGACACCGATCGCCGCCAGGGCGTTGTAGACGTGGTACTCGCCCACGTGCGGGAGCGACACCGTCAGCTCGCCGCGGGCGGTTGCGGCGGTGAACGTGGTGCCGTGAAGGCTGACGCTGATGTCGCGTGCCCGCACGTCAGCCGGGTGCTGAACGCCATAGCTGAGCAGGGCGCCGCGATTGACGCCCATGATGTAGGCGCTGCTGGGGTCATCCCGGTTGACCACCGCCATCGCGGCCTTGCCGCCGCTCGCCAGTTCGTCGAACAAGCGGCCCTTGGCGCGCAGATAATGATGCATGTCAGGGTGAAAGTTCAAATGGTCCTGACTGAGGTTCGTGAATACGGCAACATCGAAGGCCACCCCCGCCACGCGCCGCAGCTCGAGGGCGTGCGAGGAGACCTCCATAACCACTGCCGTCAAACCCTCGTCGAGCGCCTGGCGTAAGAGGCGCTGCAGTTCGGGGGCTTCCGGGGTCGTCTGGAGCGCCGGGAGAACCCGGTCGCCGAAACGATATTCGATGGTCCCCAACCGTGCGTTGGGGATGCCGGCCGCGCGCAGCATCGATTCGATGAAGTAGGTTGTCGAGGTCTTCCCGCTCGTGCCGGTGACCCCGATCATGATCAGCCCGCGGGACGGGTGATCGAAGAACTCGCATGCCATCGCTGCCAGAGCGCTCCAGCAATCGGCGACCCGAACGGTCGTCACCCCGGCCGGGGGTGCAAGCCGGCGGTCGACCACGAGAGCCTTGGCGCCGCGTTCGACGGCCATCGAGATGAACGCGTGGCGGTCGGCACGGATTTCCCCGCCTTCGGTCCGGTACCCCGGTAAGCAAACGAACACGTCGCCGGGCTGCGCGGTACGCGAGTCGGCCGTGACGGCACGCACCGTGGTCGCGAGATCCCCGGAGAGCAGCTCGACGGGAACGGCGCGGAGCAATGCGGCGAGGGATTTCATGGCACGAGTGACCGCGCTGGCGGTTGCGGCACCCTCTTGGTGGTGCGGGCCGTGAGCCGCGGCGTTGCTCAGGCGCTACGACTCGGTTGCGTCGCTCGCTGGCGCCGGGGGTGGCAGTGGAGCGGCGCGCACTTTCGCGGCGATCGCCGGCACCGACTTCAGCAGCATGTCCATGCGCGCCATGTCTTCGCCGACCGCGGCGCCCATGGCATGCGCATATTCGGCGAGCGCCGAATCGAGATCGCCCGCCTTCTCCGGTAGGATGGATTCATCCTCGCCGAGGCAAGCGTTCACCGTCTCGACGATCTTCTCGATGGTCTTCTCGCCCTCTTCGCCAAGCTTGCCGCTGACCTGCTCGCCCCAGATTGCGTGGAAGGCGTACGTCGCCGGGACCTGGCGCCGCAGCCCGGCCGACAAGAGGTACAGTTGATCGGCCAGCGCTTGGGCAGAGGCCACCTTGCGCCGCGTCACCAAGGCATTGAGCCGCACAAAGCGGTCGCGCAGGCGCTGCAGTCCCATGTCGTTGGCGAGCAGGGCGATGGCCTGCTGGAATTCCGCTTGTGTCAGTTGTGCCATGGATCTCCTGCTCTCTTGCCTCGGCCATGGCGGCATGTCAACCATGGCCTCGCAGGACGCAGGCCGGGCGGAGAGTGGCTTCACCGGGGAAGGCAGTTCAGCAGCCCCTCGACCCGCCGCTCACTTCGGCCCGCTCTTCACCGACCCCTGGTATCCTACGCCGTCCAGCGCCTTGATCATCGCCTGGATGTCGAGGGTCTGTTTGTCCGCGGTGACGTAGGCTTCTTTCTTGTTGAAATCGACATCGGCTTTCCGTACGCACGGTACGGATTCCAGCGCGGTGCGGGCACGCACCGCGCAGCTCGAAGGTCAATGCATGCCTTCGACGGCGAGGGTGAGCTGTACGACCCCACCCTGCTTCGTTCCCCGATCGGTGTCTCCGGCGACGACGGAACCGACACTCCACAAGATGACGACACCGACAGCGATTGCCAGAATTCCACGACGGCTCGTTTCCATTTCTCCTCCGAACGCACTTTCCTGCATAGCACGAACGCGCGGCGCCGCCGAGTCTCCGGGGGCGGCACACGGACCGGTACGCGGCGCATCCCCGTGACCACGGCCGGCGTGTCTAGGTCGGCCGGGGAGATGGGTCGGCCGGCCCGTTGCGATGCGACCGCTCCAGATCGAGCAGAAACTGCTTTCGCCATGTCTCGCCGCCATAGCCCCCGAGCGTTCCGTCTTTGCGGACGACGCGGTGGCAGGGGACTAAGATCGACAGGCGATTGAGGGCATTCGCATGGCCAACCGCTCTGGCGGCGGACGGCGCGCCGATGGCATTCGCCAGATCCTCGTAGGTGCGCGTCTCCCCGTACGGGATGCGGAGCAATTGCTCCCAGACCCGCCGCTGAAACGGACTGCCGGGGTACAACAACGGAACGGAGAATCGTTGCACCGCGCCGGCAAAGTAGCCGGCCAGTTCGGCGCGCAACCGTTCCAGGTGCCGGTTGGACCCGAGGACGGCGCCGCCACCAAGCAGCCGCCCGGCGGTTGCGAGCTGTGCCGCGATCGTGCGGCGATCGGCGAACTCCAACACGCACACCCCGGCGGCGGTGGCTCCCGCCACCAGCGCACCAAGCGGACTCCGTATCCGTGCCAGCAGAACGCGATCTTCGTTCCGGCACCGCCCTGGGGGGCTGCCAAAGGTTCGGACGAACGCCTCGCGGAATCCGCTGTGCGACTCGAAGCCGCTCGCAAAGACGGCGTCGTCCAGCGCGCTGCCATCCCGGATCTGATCCAGCGCAGCGGCCAGCCGACGCGCCCGGGCAAGCGCGAGGAATGTCAAGCCATAATGGCGGCGGAAGTACCGGCGGGCAGTAGTCGGGTCGATCCCCTGGTGACGCAGCGCCTGTTCGCCGATTCGCGCCGAGGGATCGACGTCGATGCGGGCGAGCAAGGCCGATACCCACTCCGGCTGCTCGTCCAACGCCAGCGGCCGGCACCGCTTGCACGCGCGATACCCGGCTGCCAGGGCCGCCCTCGCGGTCGGGAAGTACTCGACGTGTTGCGGCCGGGGCTTCCGCGCCGGGCACGTCGGGCGGCAGAAGATCCCGGTGGTGCGGACCCCGAAAAAGAACAGCCCATTGTAGGCGGCGTCCCGCCGGAGGTACGCGCGTTCCATCTCGGAGGGCGGTGGCATCGTGTGCATGCCAGCAGATTACACCGCGATCCGGACTCCAATCCACCGATATTCGGGCGCGGATATCGACTGCTGCCATATCGCCGGGCCGCATGGCACCGGGGTTCCGCCTTGGGCATCTTGGTAGTTCAGGCGCGCATGGCGACGGATGCGCTCTCCTACATGATCGACTATTCTGTAATGTAGAAGGTGACTTGTAATTGTTTGACGTTACACGTAAGTTCTTCACGAACAGCGACAAATGCGTGACCTCACACGCTCGTGGCAGAAGAGGGGGTTAGCAAACGACGAGCTTTGCGAGGGTCCCGGCTGAGACTTGTGCGCTGGAGAAGGACCATCGCGCGATGAAAGACGTTGACACAGGATTCCTCTTCCAGGAAAAAGACGTGCAGCAGGGGTATGCAATGCGCGGCAGAACGGCAACGGCGGGATTGTGGAATGGCATTGACCTTCACCCCGTCTTCGTGACAGCCCACGGGGCGCTCTTCCAGGGCGATTGCCTGCAAGTTCTCCCCAGCCTTGAAGATGCGTGCGTAGACACCGTGTTCGCCGATCCGCCGTTTAATCTCGGTAAGGTGTACGGCAGCGGGGTCAACGACAGCCGGGCGGATGGGGAATACCTAGCATGGTGTCATCGCTGGATTGACGAGTGCATCCGGATACTCAAGCCGGGTGGGGCATTCTTTCTCTACAACCTGCCGAAATGGAATGTGGAGCTTGGGCATCACCTGATGCGCCAGGGCATGCAGTTTCGCCATTGGATTGCCATCAACATCAAGTTCGGCCTCCCGATTGCTGGCCGCATGTACCCAAGTCATTACAGCCTGATTTACTACACAAAGGGGAAACCCAAGACATTCCGCCGGATCCGAACTCCGATCGAAACGTGTCGGCACTGCGGTGGCGAAATCAAAGACTACGGCGGTCACCGTGGCGCAATGAACCCGGCTGGCGTGAACCTCACCGATGTTTGGAATGACATCCCTCCGGTGCGCCACTGGAAGTTCAAGTCAAAGAAACGCCAGGCGAACGCCCTTTCTACGAAGGTGCTCGATCGCGTCGTTGAGATGACGACAAAGCCGGGCGATGTCGTGTTGGATCCCTTTGGCGGCAGCGGCACGACGTATGCCGTATGCGAGAGGAAGGGGCGCCGCTGGCTCGGCGTCGAACTCGAATCGCCCGATGCTATCATCGAACGCCTTAGCGGTGCGGACCTGCACTCCCACCAGAATTTGGATTTCGTCGAGGACCCTTCGCTTGTCGCTTCCTCGTCCCGCTCGCTGCCTTCGGTTGTTTCACCAACGCGGCTCCGCCACCGTCGTGCTCTAAGGCGATAACCAGCAGCGGCAGATCTTGGGCGCGGGCGCGTTCAACCGTTCGCGTCGCGGCCGAGAAATATGGCGCGCGATCGGTCAGAAACACGGCAAGGCGATCGGACGGGGTTACCAAGACGCCCACATCGATGGCGCCGTCAATGATCTGCTGGCGGAGATGATCAACATCAACAATAAGCAGATCGCTGCGTGCGGACATTTGAATTTCGACGCCAAGGCACACGCGCGTGCCGTTAACGATGCGGCACTTGGTCCAGTCGACGTCCCCCGTCTGTTTCCTCTGCCAGCCGCCTCTGCGGGCAAACTCCTCATCAATGCGCCGCCGCACCGCGGCTCCGCCATTTGAGTCTTTTTCCTCACGGATCAGAAGCTGAAAACCCGTCAAGATAGTTTCCAACTCGTTCCACAGTGGTGTCAGTCCGAGACGCTGAATTCGCGTTTCCGCTCCACCGTACGAGCGTCTGTCCACGATGCGCGGCATCGCGCACGCTCCTACCCTTCTCGCACGCAGGATGCAAATCGATGCCAACACGCCAACGTCCTAACTTCGCACCCCGAGTGCCCTGAGTCGGACAGCTTCCAGCGGTGATGCACCGCTTGTCAGGGGGCCGGGTTCTGTGCTCTCTGGTGTCCATTATGACGATTCATTTTGGCGCCACGCTGCCGCAGATCAAACGCACCTGGGAGGAGACCCGGGCCGCGTGCCTGGAGTTCGAGGCCCTCGGATTCGATTCCGTGTGGTTGAATGACCATCTCTACGGCATCCCGGCGCCCCACCTCCCGATCTTGGAGGCGTGGACGACGCTGACGGCGGTTGGTGCCATCACCTCACGGGTTCAGCTTGGGACCCTGGTGTCTCCGGTGGGCTTCCGCAACCCGGCCATGCTGGCGAAGATGGTTGCCACCCTCGACAACATCACCAACGGGCGGGTGATCGCCGGGATCGGGAGTGGGTGGTTCGAAGGGGAGTTCCGCGGACATGGCTTCGAGTTCCCGCCGATGCCCGTGCGCCTGCGGCAACTCGACGAAGCGGCGACGATCATGAAGCGGATGTGGACGGAGACGCAGCCGACCTTTACCGGCACCCAGTTTCGTATCGAGGAGGTGTACTGCGAGCCCAAGCCGGTGCGCCGACCGCATCCGCCCATCCTGATCGGTGGCGGCGGTGAACGGGTCTTGCTCCGCCTCGCCGCGCGGCATGCGGATATCTGGAACAACGTCGCGGTCGACCTACCGGAGCTGCCACGCAAAGTGAACGTGCTACACGAACATTGCCGCGCCGTCGGTCGCGACCCGAACGCGATCCGGATTTCGCAGCAGACGATGGTGATCATCGGGAAGGATGCGGCCGACGTTCAGACCAAGATGCAGAAGGCGCAGGCGCTCTTCGGCGGGCACCTCGGTCAGGGTATCGCCGGAACGCCCGAGGAGTGCGCGGCAAAGATCCGCGAAGTGGTTGCCGCCGGCTGCACGATGTTCATCATCGAGTTCTTCGGACGCGACACGCGCGAGCCGGCGCGTCTGTTCGCTGAGCGCGTGCTACCGGCGTTCCGCGGCTAACCCAACTTCCGCAGTTTGACGGCTGAAAATATTTTTCGGCGACCGCGTCCGCGAAAAACCTCGCGATATTGCTGGGGCGCGGTGAGCACGAACCGCGAAAATCGCGTGTAGTGCAAACTTTCGGCGCTTGTGCTGGTCGCGCCGCTGCTCGTACAACCGCCGCGTGGTGGAGGTGGGGCGCTGTACATTCGGCCATTGGTAGTGCGCAAGGGCGGAAAGACCTACCGGTACTTTCGTCTGGTGCGCTCGGTGCGCCGCAACGGGAAGGTGAAGCAGGAAACGGTCGCCTACCTGGGCGAGCTCGATGCGCGTGGCCGGCGCGAGGCACAGGCGCTGGCCGAGCGCATCTGCGGTGTCCGCGTCGATCAACAGCGGTCGTTCTTTGAAGACGTGCAGGGTCGTGAGCCCCAAACCGTTGCGGTTCGCCTGGACCGGCTGCGTGGAGCGCCAGCGGCGGTTCGGCGATGTGTGGCTGGGGCTGATGCTCTGGCAGGCATTGCAGCTCGACACGCTATGCGCCGAGGTGCTGCCCGTCGGCCATGAGAACGTTCCCTGGTCGTTGGTCGCCGCCATCTTGGTGATCGCGCGCCTGTGCGAACCGTCGAGCGAGCTCTACGTGGCCGAGCGTTGGTACGAGCGCACGGCCCTCGAGGACCTCCTCGGCGTCGCAGCCGAGCGGATCAACGAGGATCGCTTGTACCGCCTGCTCGACCATCTGGTCTGGCACAAGTCCGACATCGAGCACCACCTGCGCAACCGCCTGGGGGAGCTGTTTGCGATCGACTACGACCTGCTGCTGTATGACGTGACGAGCACGTACTTCGAGGGCTGGCGCCGCGCAACGAGATGGCCCGGCGTGGGCATAGCCGCGATCAACGCGCCGACTGTCTGCAGGTCTGTATCGCGTTGGTGGTGACCCGCGAAGGGATGCCTCTGGGCTACGAGGTGTTTGACGGGAACACCACCGACGTCACCACCGTGAAGACCATCGTCGGGACCATGGAGGCACGGTACGGGCTGGCCCAGCGCATTTGGGTGATGGACCGCGGCATGTGCAGCAAGGGCAACATACATTGGCTGCAGCAGACCGGGCGCCGCTATTTGGTTGGGGCCCCGCGCAGCATCCTGCCTCGCTTTGCCGAGCAACTGGCCGACGCACAAGGTTGGCAATCGGTGCACGACGAGGTCGAGGTCAAGCTGTGCACCGAGCCGGGCAATCCCCACGAGCTCTTCGTGGTCTGTCGCTCCACGCAACGCCGGGTCAAAGAGCAGGCCATGCATACCCGCTTCAGCCTGCGCATCGAGTCCGCCCTCACGCGCTTGGCCGGGCGTATCGAGCGCTCCAAGAAGCCCATCGATCGGCAGCAGGTCGAGCGCCAGGTTGGCCGCCTCCTACAGCGCAACAGCCACGCCGCCAAGCGCTACCAGATCCGCTTCGAGACCGCGCCCGACCAGCCCGCACAGTTACAACTGCGATGGTCCGTTGACTCCACCTGGGAGGATTGGGCCGCACAGAGCGAGGGGTCTATGTGCTCCAGACCAACATCTTGGACTGGTCGCCCGAAACGCTGTGGAAGACCTACATCCAGCTCACCGAGGCGGAGTCGGCCTTCCGCATTCACAAGAGTGATCTTTCCCTGCGGCCCATTTGGCACCAGCGGGCGGACCGGGTCCAAGCGCATATCCTGGTCTGTTTCCTGGCCTACGTCCTCTGGAAAACCTTGGAGCAGTGGCAGTCCAAGGCCAAGCTCGGCAACAGTCCACGTTTCCTACTCGACCAGCTGCGCGAGATTCACAGTGTCGACGTGGCGCTGCCATTAGTCGATGCCCCGACGAAGGAGGTGAAGATCCGGTGTGTGGTTCGTCCCGAGCCAGCCCAGGCTATGCTGCTTGAGCGCCTGGGGATCCGGCTCCCCGAGCGCTTGCGCATCCCCGACGGCTTGCGCTGAAAATGTAGTGACAACTTTTGGGGAAAACCCCTTGAAATGCCTACGCTCGACCCCTCAAACTGCGGAAGTTGGGCTAACACGTTAGCGGCAGGCGCGTCGCCTGCCAGTCAGTGCCCCGTGTAGGAGGACAGGTGCCATGGCGTTCAAGGTGATTCTGTGGGGGACCGGCTTCGTCGGTAAGATGGTGTTGCGGGAGGTTCTCGACCATCCGGATTACACGCTCGTGGCCGTTATCGTCCACGACGAGCGGAAGAACGGCGTCGACGTGGGCGAGCTCATCGGCGCGGCGCCGGTGGGACTGAAAGCCACCACGGACGTCGATGCCGCCCTACGGTTGGAGGCGGATGCCGTGGCCTATTACGGCCCCACCGCGGAGTTCGCCGCGCAAAACATCGAGAACATGTGCAAGGCGCTGCGTGCCGGGAAGAACGTGGTGTCGACGGCCATGACGCCATTCGTCTATCCGAAGGCGTGCTCCCCCAAAATGCTCAAGCCGATCGAGGATGCGTGCCGCGACGGGGGCACCACGTGCTTTACCTCCGGGATCGATCCTGGGTTCGCCAACGATCTGTTTCCGATGACGCTGATGGGGTTATGCGGTCGGGTCGACCGCGTGCGCATCCAAGAGATCCTCGACTACTCGACGTATTCGGGATCGTACACCCCGATGGGGCTGGGGGCGCCGATGGAACGGACAGCGATACTGGAGCAACCCAAAGCGCTCATCCGAGCGTGGGGGGTAACGGTGTATATGATGGCCGACGCGCTCGACGTGCAACTCGAGACGGTCGACACGATCTACGAGAAGTGGCCGACGCCACACCGCATCGATTATCCGCTGGGGACGATCGAGCCGGGGCATTGCGCCGCCGTGCGCTTCGAGATTCGCGGATTCGTCGGCGGCGAGCCCCGCATCGTCATCGAGCACTGCAACCGCATCACGCACCAGGCGGCGCCGCACTGGCCACGGGGCAAGCTCGCCGAGAACGATGTCTATCGAGTGATCGTCGAGGGTAGCCCCAACATCACGCAGGAAACCATGCTGCGCGGTGCGTACGATAACGACCCGAACGCGGGCGGGTGTCTGGCCACGGGCCTACGCGCCCTGTACGCCATCCCTGCGGTGTGCGCCGCGCCACCGGGGATGATGAGCGCATTGGACCTGCCGCTAATTCCCGGGCGGCACAATATGCGCTCCACACCGTCGCGCGTTCCGACGATCTGATCCCGCCGCGTCAGGCGCGCCGCGTTTCCAGTTCGAGCACGCTGGTGCGCCCGCGGGCGGCGAACTCCTCCCGAGATTCGCGCATCATTTTCGCCATCCCTTGCAGTAGCTTCCAGCCGATTACGCCGTTCGCCCGCACGACCGGTCGGAAGTCCCAGTACGTGAGCCCGTAGCAGACGAGCTCGCTGGCGGCGGTGATCGTTGCCATGCGCGTACCCTCGTCGAGGAGGGCGATTTCGCCGAAGTAGTCGCCCGGCTTCAACACCTTGCGCGGCTTGCCGCCGATGGCAACCGTGGCCTCACCGGATTCGATCACGAAGAAGGCAGCGCCGCCCGAGCCCTCCTGCACGACGGTTTGCCCCGCGGCGAAGCGCCGCACCTTGAACAGGCGGGCGATCTGCTGAAGTTCGCGTTTGCTCAGGTCGGCGAACAGCGGTACGCGCCGCAGTACCGCGATCGGGGCACCTCGCATCGGGAGCTAACCTCCCCTCGTGATCGCTCGACATTGAAGCAGGTAGAGTGTCGCACCCGCGAATGCCCATTCGATGTCTCGAGCGGAGCCGTAGATGTGCTCGCAGCGATCCGCCAGCCGGTTCAGCTCGGCCAACTGGGTGTCGCTCAGGCAGAGTCGTTCGACGAGTTCGGGCGAAAGCTTCTCCTCGGTCGTGCCGCCGTCGGTCACGCGGCGGATGGCGACCTGCTTATATCCCGGCTTCCGCTCGAGCACCTGCCCCGAACGATCGATGCGGAAGTGATCCGGAATCACGATACCGCCGACGACCGCCTCGCCGAGCCCCCAGCTCGCCTCGATCACACGCTCGTCGGCCCCAGTGACCGGATTCCTCGTGAACATGACCCCGGCGCTCTCGGGATCGAGAAGCGCTTGGACGACGACCCCCACGCTCGGACGGCTGAACAAGCCGACCTTCTGCCGGTACGTGATGGCCGAATCCGAATTCGCCGACCACCAGATATCGCTCAACGCCGAACTCAATTGCTCGACAGAGGGCACGTTGAGCAGCGTCAGATGCTGACCCGCGAAGCTTGCCGCGGCGCCGTCTTCGTCGGCGGCTGACGAGCGCACGGCCAGCGGACCGCCGAGCGGTGCGACCCACTTGGCGACCGTCTTTAACGCACCACGATCCCCAGCGGCAACAGCTTCGACGATGGAGCCGGACAGCGCGACGCCGGGTGGGACCGGGAGGCCGTTGCGGATCGCTTGCCCGAGCCCAACCGCCTTCGCGCCGAAGGTCGCCTCGTCGAGCGCTGTGTCGAGCGGGACGACGCGCTTCACGCGAGCACCGTGACCTCACCGGCATTGCCGTCGACGCGGACCAGTGTCCCGTTGGTAAGGCGCTCGGTCGCCTCACGTGTCCCAACCACACCCGGAATTCCGTACTCTCGAGCGACAATTGCGGAGTGGGACAGCAGGCCGCCACTGTCCGTCACGATCGCTCCGAGCAACGGCAGAAGGATGTTGAACGCTTCGGTTGTCGATGCGGTGACGAGGACGTCTCCCTTCTCAATTCGGTCGAACTCGCACGGGTGGGAGACGCGACGTGCGGGACCTTCGTATACCCCTGGGCTGGCTGCCAGTCCGCGGAGCTTGTGATCCTCGTGGGCCGCCTCGGCGCTGCCAAACAGCGCCCCCAATGCAATGCCGATGGCGCGCATCATGCGCCTGGCAGCCGGCGGCAGCCCGGAGGGGTCCGGCGGCGGGGGCGGGGGCGGACCCAGCAACGACGGGGCGTCCTTGACGCTGTGCGCCGCGCGGTACGTGGAGCGCTGTGCGAGATCGTCCGCGGCAGGGCCGCCGGCGCCGGAGAGCAACGAGCGCATCTCCTCAATGCCGGCGTCGACAAAATGTACCGCCTCGAGGATCCGGCCTTTGCGCGCAAGGCGGCGACCGCCCGCCATGGCTGCCCGCCGCATGAGCCCGGAAGCCCAGATGTCGCTGTATACCCCGCGCTCGTCGCGGATCGGGTAGGTCAGCCGAGCCTCCTCGAGCAATTCGTCGAAGTGCGTCCGACGCTGCCGCGGAACCTTGCCGCGCACGTCCGCGATCCGGCTGTCGACGTCCGCGGTGTCGGTGCCCGTTGCGGCGACCGCCGCGCGAATAGCCCGGCACAGCACGTCCGGCAGTTCGAGCGCGCACGGATTCGAGATGTCGAAGCCGTCAAGGAGCCGGTACCCGACGAGATCGAGATACGCGGATACGGCGGCGCCGGTCGTGCGATCGAGCGAACGTAAGGCTTCGAGCACCCGACCCGCATCGTCCGTCGACTCGAGAAGCGTCCGCGCACGAGGGTCCTGTCCGATCGCGGCGATCAGCTGCGCCAGCTCCGCGGATGCGCCTGCCGACACGGGTGACGTGCCGCGCATCAAGCCGAGCAGTTCGCCTGGTGGAAGGCCGGTCCAATCTCCGACGTGCGCCAGGAAGTCCCCGGTCGGGACGACAGCCGCCGCCGTGAAGCGCATGTGCTGATAGAGCATCTCCGCATGGTGATCGCGGCAGCGCACAAGATGCGCGGCCAGGTCGGCGTCCGAAAGTCCCTCTGGGTCGACCGATTGCAATTCCCGGTGCGCCTTGATCGATGTCGGTTTGCGCGTTTCGTTCCAGTCGCGAAGCTGCTCGCGCCAGAATTTTTCTTCGAAGACCTTCTCCGCACGCTGGAAGCGCTCGGGGAGTTTATCTTCCGCGACTGGTCGCACCGTCTTGTATGCGAAGCCGTTGACGTACGCCATCTCGAGTCCGTCGATCGCCATACCGTAAGCGCCAGCGAACTCGGCGGTGCCGCGCTTGAAGGGTGCCGGATGAACCTCCGTCCAGTAACGTGTCGCCGGACGCGGAAAGTGCACCGGGTCGAGTTCCCAGAAGCCGACGCCCGGCGGCTCGAAGTGTAGTGGGGATACTTTCCCTGCGCTCATCGATGGACCTCCACTTCCGGTCAGATCTTGTTACTCATCGAGCCGATAGTTCGTCCACGCGGGCCGTGTGCGGCCGCATTGTCGGGCGCACTCACGCCTCCCGAAAAACCGCCGCCGGCTCGCCTCGCTGACGTCATCGCACCCTCTGGTTGGCCATCGGGTATCCCTGCCCGAACGGGCGTCTGGGCGCACAGTGCCGGGGACCACAGGCCCGCCGTGCCGCGCACTGCTCGCCGTGGACGTGTCCGATGCAGTTAGTTCCAGTAGTTAAAATCTTGCCTGAACGACGGACGGTTGGCAACTACGGAGCGCTGCCCTTCCGGATGCCGGAACCGACGGGCTCGCGCTCGCATCGGCGTCAGCGCGTGCGACAGGCGCGCGTTTGTCGCACGCATGGTCTGGCGTGCCGGCGCCTCAGGCGCGCCGCGTTTCCAGTTCGAGCACGTTGGTGCGCCCGCGGGCGGCGAACTCCTTTCGAACCTCCGCGACGTCAGCGGCGGTCATCAGCCGGTACGCGCCGTCCGCCTGGCGCCGCCACACGGGGTCGTCGCACTCCCAGATCTCGGCGCGGAGCGAGCGCTTGAGGACCTTGTTGGTGGGGGTGACTGGAAACTGCCGCGACACACGTACATAGCGCGGCGCCCACTTGGTTCCGAGATCCTTTTGCACGGCGAGGAAGTTGCGAAACTCTTCAGGGTCGAACTCGCTGCCCTCACGCAACAGAACCGCAGCCATCACGTCGTCACCGACGATGGCGTTGGGGACCGCGTAGACCGCGGCCAAAATGACGTCCGGGTGGCGCGCCAGAATGCTTTCCACCGGCGCGGCCGCGAAGTTCTCGCCGTCCACCCGCAACCAGTCGTAGTTGCGACCGCCGAAGTAGATGAAGCCGTTCGCGTCGCGATAGCCGAGGTCGCCGCTCCAATAGATGCCCTTGTGCGTCCGTTCTTCGTTCGCCTCGGGATTATTCCAGTAGCCCTCGAACGTCGCGACTGTTTGCGTGTTGGCGATCTCGCCCACCGCCTCGTCGGCGTTGACCAGAATCCCGTCCGCGTCGAATCGCGCCGGCGGACACTCCTCGCCGCTCACGGGGTTGAGAACCAGCGTGCCGGCATGGCCGACGCCCAGCGCGTTCGCGGGCGTGTCAGGCGTCTTGACGATGATCACGCCACCTTCCGTCGAGCCATAGGCGTCGGTGACCGTACAGCCGAAGCGTTCGGCGAAACGCTGGATGTCACCGGGTGTCGCCTCGTTTCCGAAACACCGCCGCAAGGGATTGTCCGCGTCGTCCGGTTTCTCGGGGGTCGCCAGGATATAGCTCAGTGGCTTGCCGACGTAATTCATATACGTGCAGCCGTAACGCCGAATATCGGGCAGGAAACCGGACGCCGAGAACTTGCGCCGCAGGACCATCGCGGCGCCCGCGGCCAGCGTCGCGCTCCAGCCCGCCATGAGCGCGTTGGAATGGAAGAGCGGCATGACTTCGTAGGTGACGTCGCCAGGCCCGAGTTCGATGCCCGGTCCTTGCGACGTCAACATGGCGATCGTCGCCAGCCGCGCTTGCGAGCAGATTGCCGCTTTCGGCTCGCCCGTCGTTCCGGAAGTGAACAGCAGGAGATACGGAGCCAGCGGATCGACGGTGACCGGCGGCGGTGGTTTGCCCACGTGTGCGCGCGCCGCATCGCGCCACGGCACGCTGTCCACCAGGAAGCGCCGGGCGGGCGGCATCGGCAAGGCGAGCCCATTCAACTCGGCTTGGTGGCTCGCCTCGGTGATGAGCAACTGGCAGCCGGCGTGGCGAATGTCGCGCTCGAGTTGCGCGCCGCGCCGCGTCGGATTGACGCCGACGAGTGCGGCGCCGGCGAGCGCGGCTGCCCCCAGCAGCATGGGGAACTCCGGGATGTTGTCGAGCAGGACGCCGATGTGGAACGGCCCATCCACGCGCTGCTCGAGCAAAAGATAGGCGCGCGCGATGCAGGCCCGCACATATTCGCGGTACGTCCAACGCTGGTCCTCGAACAACAGCGCCGTCGAATCGTTCTCCGCTTGGGCCAGAATCAGCTCAGCAATAGTCGGCATAGTCGGTGATCTCCGTCGATCGTTCGTTCGGTGAAGGTCGCGCGTTTCCTACCTATAGAAACGGCGCGGGGCGGGCAAGCGCGCGCTGCCCGGCATTTCGCGGTTGGCACCCACACCATTCCCATGCAAAATACGTCCGGCGATAGCGAGGGAGAAACCATGCAGGTCCAGACGGCGCGCGGTCCAATCGATACCGCGCAACTCGGGGTGACCTTGATGCACGAGCACGTCTTCATATTGACCACCGAGGTGCTGCAGAACTACCCCGAGAAATGGAACGAGGCGACAGAGGTCGAGAACGCGGTTGCCAAGCTCGACGCGCTGGCGGCGCGCGGGGTGCGGACGATCGTCGACCCGACCGTCATCGGCCTGGGCCGGAATGTGCCGATCGTCCAGCGCGTCGCGCAGCGGACGCAGCTACAGATCGTCGTGGCGACCGGGCTCTACACCTACAACGAGCTGCCCTCCTACTTCCATTATCGCGGACCCGGCACCGCGCTCGGCGGCGCGGAAGCGATGACCGAGATGTTCGTCAAGGATATCGCCGAGGGCATTGCGGGAACCGGGGTCAAGGCGGCAATCCTCAAGTGTGCGACCGACGAGGCCGGTCTCACGCCCGGCGTCGAGCGCGTCCTGCGGGCCGTGGCGCAGGCGCACCGCCAGACCGGTGTGCCGATCACGACGCACACCCACGCACACACGCACCGCGGGCGCGATCAGCAACGGGTATTCAAGGAAGAGGGCGTCGATCTCCGCCGTGTCGTTATTGGCCATTGCGGCGACACCACGGACGTGGATTACCTCAAGGAACTGATGGACAACGGCTCGACCATCGGCATGGACCGCTTCGGCATCGACATGACCCTCCCGTTCGAGGAGCGGGTGAACACCGTCGTCGCGCTCTGCCGGCAGGGCTATGCGGATCGGATGGTGCTATCCCACGACGCTGCGTGTTTCATCGATTGGTTCGATCCGGAGATGATGCGCGCCGCCGCCCCGAAATGGACCTATACCCATATTTCCGACGACGTGCTGCCGGCGCTACGGACGCGCGGGACCAGCGACGCGCACATCGAGCACATGCTGGTAGATAATCCGCGGCGGATCTTCGAGCACGGCGGGCCGTACTAGGAACTGAACGACAACAGATTTTCAGAATCTACCAATGAACATGCGCTATCTCCAGCGCCCGGGGGCATCGCCCCGGGCTGTGGTGCCGGGCGGGGGGTTCATCGCCCCAACAAATCCGCGCCGCGCGGATTAGAATCGCAGTTTGAGCTGTTGGCTGGCCGTCTGCCATCCGTTGTTCCGCGGGCCCGCCGCGCGGCGCTGGTTGCAAACAGTCTTGCCGCCGCGAACGGGCGACTGGTGGAGCTCCTGAGCGATGAATGCGTCGAGGTCGATGGCCTTCGCCGTGCGTTCGAGCGTACGCGCCTGCGTGTCGAGACGCCGGATCGCGGCCAGCTTGTCGTCGCCTCCGAGGGTGGCGCGGTCGATGGCGCCGCGCAACACGCGGATCGTTTCGTCGTAGACCCGCAACGGCACCGGGAAGGGATGGCCGTCCTTGCCACCGTGCGCGATCGAGAAGCGGGCTGGATCGGCAAACCGGCACGGGGCGCCATGGATGACCTCACCGACGAGCGCCAGCGCCAGGACGGTGCGTGCGCCCACACCAGGGACGAGGAGGAGTTCGCTGAAGTCCCGCGGACCGCGGTCGGCGACGGCCGCGAGCGTGGCTCGCAACCTCCGGAGCTGAACGTCGGAGGCCCGAACTTCGTGGTGCGTTGGCATTTCGAGATGGGGCGCCGTGACGGTGGAGACGCGGCCCGCGAGCGCGCGTAGCCCCGCGAGCACGCGGTCCGGATCTTTCTGCGCCAATTCCACTTGGCAGGTGCGCGAGGCCGCCGCTCGCGGATCGGTGAGGTTGACGATGACCCCCTGGTTGGGACCGTCGATGGCCGCGTGCGGTTGGTCGACGAAGCTGTCCAGGCCTTCGGACAGCCAGTGGTAGCGCCGTGCTTGCCGCCGGCCGGTGTGCATGCCCTGCTGCACGACCGCCCAGGCGCCATCGGCGGTGACCACAAAGCTGTGGAGATACAGGTCGAAACCGTCCTGCACCGCGGCGCTATCGACTTTGGCGATCAGGCGGCTGATCCGCCCGAGGCTTGCGCCGTCAATGCCGACCCGGTCGGCGACCGCGGCGAGCTCAACCGGGGTCTGCCGCGAATGCCGGCCACGGCCGCCGCAGACGTAGAGACCCAATTCGTGCTGCACCGGCGCCAGGCCCCGCTTGAGGGCACCCATGACACTTGTCGTGATGCCGGAGGAGTGCCAGTCCATCCCCATCACCGCCCCAAAGGACTGAAACCAGAACGGGTGGGCTAGGCGACGGAGGAACTCGTTGCGGCCGTAGTGATGGACCACCGCCTCGACGATCACTCGTCCGAGCCGTGCCATCCGAACGACCAGCCAAGGGGGCACCTGACCGCCGTGTAATGGTAGATCCGCGCTGCCGGTCCGGTGCCCCATCGCTGGTCACCAGCGCATGCTCGTTCCTGTCCACCGCCCGACCGTCCGCCGCCGGGCCATTTCGGAAGACGCTACGGGTGGGCGCTCCGCGGGCCTGCGACCCTTCGCAACCCGCTCGGCGTCCTACCCGGGAGCCGATTCAGTGTGCCGCCTCCAGCTTCTGCACGTCCTGTTCGACTTTCGCCTTCATCTCCGGCTCGTCCGGCGGCGGATTTTGCAAGTACGCCTTCAGTTCCCGGATCGCCCCGGCGTTGTCCTTCTTTGCATGCAGGCAGTACCCCAAACCTAAGTGAGCGCCAGCCAGATTCGGATCCTTGCTGAGGGCGGCACGGTACTCCGCGATCGCCCCGTCGATGTCCTTCTTCTTCTGCAGCGCGGAGCCCAATGCCAGATGGGCCTGCGCGTCGTTCGGATCGATGGCCAAGGCCTGCCGATACTTGGCGATCGCCCCGTCGAGGTCGCCCTGCTGTTGCAGCACGATCCCTTCGTTGGTGAAGGTGATCGAACTCGGCTGTTTCGTGGCGCATCCGGACAATAACAACGCGCCGACTGCCGCGGTTACCCAGACGGTGACGATCCCCGAGTGCCGCTTCGCTTCTCGATGTAATGTGGCCAACGCTCTTCCTCCTTCAGGGGAACTCCCGACGCTCAAGGCATCGAGGCACAGGCAACCCATCTGACAGAATTCCTGCGACGAGGTCAAGCGAAAATGGCAAGGACCTTGGGGGTCCTCGTCTCCGGCACGGGAAGCACGGGGGTTTGCATCTCGACGTGCGCCGGCACATGCTACGGCCGTACGGGCGGTCAGAGTGGGCAGCGGCACGTGTCAGCCGCAGCGCGGTGCGACAGCGGTCTGGTTCCCAGCCATGGAGGACGCATGAAAGCAACCGATCTGGTTACGCGATTTGCCACCACACGCTTCGGCATGGCCGTGGACCGCGGCTGCGTTCGCTGGCTGGGCCACTCGATCATTGGGCTGCTGTTTTCGCGCCTGACGCATACGGCCTACAATAAGCCGCTACTGCTGACGACCATCGGCGCGAAGACCGGTCTGCGGCGGACCGTCGTGCTGCCGTTCTTCATCGTTGACGGGCGGATGGCGATCGTTGGCTCCAAAGGCGGTCTACCCACCGATCCGTATTGGGTCAGCAACCTGCGCGCGAACCCGCGGGCCTGGATTCGGATCGATCGGAAACTCCAACCGGTCACGGCACACATCGCTCTCGCCGCGGAGCGCGAGCCGCTGTGGGCGGCGACTACGCGGCAGGCGCCCGTGTATATTGAGTACCAACGGCGCGCCACAACTCGGGAGATCCCCGTGGTCGTGTTAACGCCGGACGAATCACGTCGGGCGTGAGGCTTCCAGCCCCGGAGAAGCTGCGCCCTGCTCTCGATGAATCCGGTTGGCAAGCATCCCCCTCCCTGAGGGATTGTCGATGTTCTCCAGGCAAGCACGCCTCGATACGCCGCCCGGAGACGGCGGCTACTCGGCGCGAACGGTCTACGCTCGGTTTCACAGGGTTTTCCCGTTGGGAGTGGGGTTAGATATCCGCCTTGCGCAGCCGCTGCACGGCGAGGGCGAGCGGCACCGAGAGCCACAAGAGGATCGACAGGCCCAGGACCAGGCTGGCGCCCCAGGTCCCTTTGGTGAAGCGAAAGAGGGCGAGCGAAGCGGCCCCGAACGCACCCGTGCCTTCGATGCCGAGGAGCGTCGCCGTCCGTACGGCACCGACCGGGTTGACGATGGCCGAGACCATGAGCACGCGGGAAGCGGTACCCGATGGCAGCAATGAGGCAAGTCCGAGCGCGGCGAGGTCGAAGAGCACGACGGCCACGAACCAGACGACGAGGGCGATTGCGAGGGCACGCGTGCGTCTGCGGCCGACCGTCCCGGCGGCGAGCAGGGCTGCCAGTCCGAGAAAGATGGCGGTGGTGACCAGCGAGGCGGCCACGAGGAGTAAGAAGCCGCCGAGGCCCTGCGCTCCGGACTGCCCGTACACGACCGCCCCCGCGGCACCGAAGCCCACAGCCTGCGCCGCGGCCAGCGCTTGAAACAATCCGAGGAGCTTCCCGAGGAGAATCGTCCCACGGGCGACGGGTTGCGAGAAGGTGAGTTCGGCCGCACCCCGTTCCGGGTTGAGAGACAGCACGCCAATCATCAGGGCGGTGAGCGGGACGAGCAACAGCACGAGCTGCACCAGCGATGCGGCGGTGCGCGCGAAGTCCTGCACGCCGTGGCCGCCGGACAGTACATAGCCCGCGCCCGCCACCGAGAAGGAGAGTACGCCGAACACTGCCGCGAAGATGTGCGTCCAGCGCGAACGCAGTGCAAGTACCAGCTCCGTGCGTGCAAACAGGCGGAGCTGCGTCATCGCGCCGCACCCACTGGCGGTCCCGCGGCGCCAAAGATCTCCGCAAGGGGCACCACGGTGCCGCCCGCCGCATCGGGGTCGGCATCGCGCGCACCGGCATCGGCGTGCGCGATGAGGTGCGAGCTCATCGGGGTCTCAATGCCCGGTACCCTGGTGTAGATGGCCCGATCGGCGCGCACCCACGCCTTTGTCCGGTGATCGGTTACAAACGCCGTGGCGCCGGCGGCGGCCCGGCCCGCCTTCAGGAAGCTGGCAAGGCAGCCGAGGTCGTCGAAGAAGCGCGGCAGTTCTCCTGGGGCGGCGACCTGCGAGGCGAGCCGTGCATCCGAGACCGTCATGCGGCACGTGGCACACTGTTCGTTGCGCGTATCGAGCGCTGCCGGTTCGGGTGCGCCGGACCGGCAGGCGCCGGCAAGTGCTACGGCGGCGACGAGCGCAGCCGATAATCGCTTCATGATGCCGCCACCGGGTCAGCCGATCGCGCCTCGGCCTCGGCCACCAGTTCGCGGTAGAGGACGTCGAGACGCCCTTCCTCGGCGGTGAGGCCGCGGACCTCGACCCCCAGCGTGCGAATGGCGTCGAGCACGCGCGGTCGTATGGCAGCGGCGCCGGGCACGATCAGCTCGTCGCCCGCCCAGGTCGCCGCGGGGGCGAGCGCGCGCACCGCCAGCCATAACCGCTCGGGCCGCGACGCCAGCCGCAAGCGCATCACGCCACGCTGGGCCAATCGGTCCTTGAGCGCGGCGGCGCTCAGGTGCGCCACCAGGCGGCCGTCCACGAGGATGGCAAAACGGTCGGCGAGGCGCTCGGCATCGCCAAGCTGATGTGAACTAAACAGCACGGTGCGGCCGTCGGCACGGGCATGTTCGACGAGACCGTAAAAGGCACAAAGCCCGTCGGGGTCGAGAGCAGCGGTCGGTTCGTCGAGCAGAAACACCGGGGCCTCGGCCAGCATCGCCACCGCCAGGCCCAGCCGCTGCACCATACCGCCCGAGTACGTGCCCACCATGCGCTCGCTGGCGCCGTTGAGCGACACGAAGCGCAGCACGTTGTGGCTGCGTTCGCGGGGGGCGCCGCGCAATTCGCGATAAAACTCGACCACCTCTGTCCCGGTCAGCGCATCCGGGAAGGATACTCGTTGGGGGAGATACGAAAGTACGCGCCGCGCTTCGGGATCGGAGGCCAGGCGGGGAGGAGCACCGAGCCACACCTCGCCCGCGGACAGCCGTATGAGCCCTGCCGCCGCCTTGAGTGTCGTCGTCTTACCCGAGCCGTTCGGGCCGAGAAGCGCGACCACCTCGCCGCGGGGCACATCCAGAGAGAGCGACTCGAGCGCGCGGTGCGTCCCGAAGCGCTTGGTGACCGCACGGTAGGAAATCATGATACGGTTGCCCTCGGCGCGCGCGCCGTCCGCATGCCTGGCGACAGGCGCCGGCCCCGAACAAGAATGGCGGCGCCGCCAAGACCAAAGGTCAGGGACACCGCTAGCCCGAGTGGGTTGGGCCCGGCGGCCGCGGTGTCCGGCCGCGGTACCGCCGGGAGGGCGGGTGGGCGCGCCAGCGGCGCGGCATCCTCGACCGGCACGAGCCGCAAGACCGGGAAGGCTCGTTCGGCGGCGCCGATGGCGACGGCCGCAAAGCTATCGGAGAGGATGTCGGCGGCGGTGAGGTTGCCGCGAAAGTGGTCGAAGACGCTGGTGAGGCGGTAGGGCCGCTCGCATACTCCGTCACCGTCGAGGTCGGGCTCGTCGTTCGCGGACCAGTAATTCCCCGCGAACACCGTGTCGGTGCGGCGTGCCACCAGCTCCAGCGGCGTCATGTTGCCCACGAACGAATTCCCTTCGAAGCGATGGCCGCCGGTGGGATCGTAAAGGACCACCGCCACGTCGGAACCCGCGATCACGTTTCTCCGCAACGCAATCCGGTGCGAGCCCTCGATGAAGACGCCGCGGGCGTTGTCGGCGATGAGGTTGTCCTCGGCGAGCACGTCGTCGCAGCCCTGGAACAGGAGGCCGACCGAGGCAAAGCCGCGGTTGCGCAGGAAGCGATTGCGGCGGAAGGTCAGCCGTTGCGAATACATGATCGCCGTCCCCGCGGCACCGTTGGCGAACGTGTTGTCCTCGAACACGTTATCGTCGGAGAACATGTAGTGCAGACCGTAGCGCACGTCACGCACGATGTTGCCGCGGATCGTTCCCATCGACGCGTTCTGCAAATAGAGGCCATCGCGCACGTCCACGATGTCATTCTCCACGAAGCGGAAGCGCTCCATGTTGTACGCGTGGATTCCGGAGCCCTTCTCGCCGGGATCTCTCCCCGGGATACCGCGGATGCGGCAGCGCTCGACAAGCGCGCCATGCGCCTCTCTGAGGTAGATGCCGAAGAGCGCGTCGGTAATCTCGAGGTTGCGCAGCGTGGTGTCGCGCGCGGCGCTGTGGACTCCCGCCGAGTCGCGCGCGAGGTCGCCGCCGCGGCGCCCGTCGATCGCCAAGCCCTCGATCGTGACGCCGCCGGCACGGACCCGAATGACGCTTCCGTGACCGGAACCGACCAGGCGCGGGTGCCCGCGGCCCGTCAGGTGGATCGGCCTATCGACGATCAGGTCGCCGACATACTCGCCCGGTTCGATCGTGACGGTGGCCCCGGGCGCGGCCGCGTCCACGCGTGCCTGCAGTGGCGATAGATCCGACGCCGGCGGCCGGCCTTCGAGTGCGCCCGCCGCAATGGCGGCCATGGACTGCGCGCGCGCCATCGAGGTTGCCGAGAGTACCAACGCAAGTGCCGAGAGCGCCACGGCGGCCGGCCTTCTCCCAGCACATGTCACCGGTCGGATCGGGCGCCCCCCTTGGTCGCGGGCAGTCTGCCCGACCGCCGAGGCAGTGCCACCGCGACACGGCCGCCGGAGCTGGCCGCCGGCGGCCGCGGGCGGCACGCGGATGCTTCCAGAACGCGGGCGGGGAATGGGGCCACCGACAGAGCGTTGCACGCGCGTCCTAGGCCGTACTTGCGCGCCACTGCCGCCACGCAAGGTAAAACGCCACGAGGAGCAGCACCGCCGTGGCGGCGAGCGCGTACGAGCCGAATTGGGGGTATGAGTAGACCTCGAAGTTCGCCAGCTTCTTGTATCCGAACAACGGGGGCATGAAGGGATCGACACGCACCGCCGCCTTCGGGTCGAGGTGGTGACCGTACTGGTACATCTTGAAACCGAATGACCACAACGCGAAGAGGCCAAAGTACACGTAGAGTACCGTGACATCCACGAGGTGCGCGGTCTTCCCGAGCACCGCCGCGCGCAGGAACAGGAGACCGAAGATGCCGATGGCGAACGGCAGCCAGTTGAACTCCGTGAACTCTTCGCTCACCAGATCCCTCATCCCGATGTAGTGATTGAGGAGGTTGATCTCTTTGATGTCCTGGTTGTTGTGACCGCCCGCCAACTTGTAGCTGTAAATGTCCATCCGCAGCCCTTCCTGGTACTGGGGCGCGAACATGGTCATGTTGTACAGGGGTGTGAAGTAAGTAGGGACGAGGCAGAGGATCGCGGCAAGGAGAAGGACCCTGGTCAGAACGCCAATGGGTGCGTCCAGAAACTGATTGACGGTTTCGATGAACTTATGCACGGGTCATGCCTCGGCGGCGGTTGGGCGGTCGGGTCGGCCGGGAGGCGCGCCGCAAACGCCTCCCGGCCATTGCGTTGGGGCGTCAGCGTACGATCATGTAGCCCTGCATCTCCTGGTGGAGTGCGGAGCAGAAGTTCGTGCAATAGTACGGATAGACCCCCGCCTTTTTCGCCGTGAAGGTGACCGTCTTCGTCTCTCCGGGGTCGACGACCACATTGATGTTGTAATCCAGAAGGCCGAAGCCGTGGAGTTCGTCCGTGGTCTGTTCGATATTGGTGAGGGCGATGGTGACCTCGTCACCCTCGTTGACTTCGAAGTCCGTAGGCGTGATCGTCGAGCGGACCTCGACAGCCTTGACCAGCACCTTGTTACCGTTGCGCGTTACGCCGGCGTCCTTGACATCCCAGATAGCGTACGGGTGCGTGTTCTCCTCCTTCGGATAGACCTCGATCGGTTTGATCTTGTCGGCCTTGACCATCTGGGCATAGTGCGGCTCGGGCTCCGTGAAGAAGTCGAGCAGGAGCTTCATCTTTTCCTCACTGATGTCCACGAGTTGCGAAGACTCCGGCTGCGACGGGCCGACCGGAAGGTGCCGGCCATGCGACAGCTTATTGAGTCCGACAAGATACTTGCCGGTCGGATGCACCGTATCGCCCTCGGCCGCGGTGAGGTGGCCGATCGAGTAGGACATCGGGACCTTATCGACAACCTCCCAGGTTCCGAGCTTCCACTTCGCGATCGCGCTGTCCACGAAGAGCGAGGTATAGGCGTAACCGTCGGGGCCAAACTGCGTGTGCAGCGGCCCGAGGCCGACCGGAACCTCGGCGTCTTTGATCGATTCGTACTTCAACACGGGGATTCCGTCCTCGTCGCCGGTGAAGTCCTTGTTCCGCATTGCGGTCTGCACCTTCTCCCAATTGAAAGCGGTGGTGATCCCGGCAAGCTTGCCGGAACCGATGATGTACTTGCCGTCGGGTGAGACGTCTACGCCGTGCGGCGACTTGCCGCAGGGCAGGAAGTAGACGAGTCCGGGGTTCTTCGCGGGGTCGATGACCTTGACCCCGTCGATCGTTTGCCCCTCGCCTCTTGCCGCCAGCTGTTCCGCCATCTTCCAATCGACCGCGGCGATGTAGTCACGATCTCTCTGCGAGGCCGTGACCTCGAGTTTGCCGATGGCCCTCTCGGTGTTATACCCGCTAAAGAAGACCCATCCGTTCGAGACCAGCTTTCCGGCGTCGCCCAGGTCGTAGTCGAAAGGTGGCATCACGATCTGCCAGCCGATGGACATCTCGCCGGTCTTGGGGTCGATCTTGATGCCGGTGACCACGCCCTTGTAGTCGGTGGCGTACTTCCCAACCTCGACCGCCGTTCCCTTAGGGATTGGAATCGAGAACCGGCTGGCCATCACGGAGTACTCGGTGTTGGGCGTGACGAAGGAGGAGGCGTGGTTGCCAGAGACGTTGGGGACCGGCCCGATGATCTGCTTGGTCTTGAAGTCGCGCAGGTCGATGCGCGCAATCCGGCCGTTCATCTCGTTGACGAACAGCCAGCGACCGTCGTAGTCACCGTTGGTTTCCGAGAGCGACGGGTGGTGCACGTCGCCCCACGTCAGACCGCCCAGCATCTTTTTCGAATCGTCGTCGAAGCCGTAACCGGTGGCAGGATAGGGGGCGAACACGGGGATCGTGGAGAGGTGGCGTCCCGAGGGAATCCCGTAGACGTAGACCTGCCCCGAGTGCCCGCCCGAGGCAAACATATAGTACTCGTCCAAATCGCCGGGAGCGACGTACACTTTCATGGCGGCCGCCGCGATGTCGGACACGGCGGCGGTCTTCTTGGCCCCCTTCGGAGCACTCGGCGCGCAGTTGCCCGCAAGGAACCCGAGGACTCCGATCCCGGCAACGGTTGCCAGTATCGCAATCGTCTTTGTGCGTTTCATCACTCCCTCCTTCGCTTGCATTGTGCCCGGCGGTCTCCTGATCGCGGACTCGCGCGGCCTCCTAATGCTCCCTGCCCTCGATCGACTGGCCGGGATTCTTCTTTTCCTCGGTTCCCTTCAGCCTCTGGTGTTCGGCGAAGGCCTCGCGCAGCTTCCCGATCGCGATCGCCTTTTCCTCGGGGGTGAGCACGATCTGGCGGCTGAGCACGACTTGCATGGTACCAGTCGGCTCCCTGAGGAAGTCATCCAGGGTGCGGCCGAAGCGCGACTGCACGTCCTCGACCGCGGTTGACAGGTCGGGCCCGATCTGGGCGGGGCTCTTAACGCCGAGCGCGGAGATCGAGTGGCAGACGAAGCACCCGGTCTTCACGAACCACGCTCCCGGCCCTTGCTTCATGCGCTCTTCGGCTTCCTTTTCCTCCGCCGTTTGCGGATCGGTGCGGGGGACCCCTGCAACGAATGCGGCGGGGACCGGCGCTTTCCGCCACGAGAGAACCAGCACCGCCAGGGCCTGCGCGTCCTTGGTCGTGAAGTGGAAGTTCGGCATCACCGTGTCCTGGACGAGGGCGCGGGGATCTTTGAGGTGCGCGACCTGCCAGGCGAAGATTGTCTTCTGTCCCGAGAGGCGGCCGTACTCGTATTGCTCGGCGGGCTTATCGCCGACGAACGTGAGGTCGGGGCCGATCGAGCCCCCCCGACCATTGATGACGTGGCAGGCGCGGCAGCCCTTGTCGTTCACCAGCCGTTTGGCATGGTTGATGGCATCGGCGCCCTTGGTCTCACGGTCGTAGCGGTGGCAGACGTTGCAGTTCATCTGCATGAGGGCGGCTTTGTTGTCGACCAGCGAGTATGCCTCACCCATTTCCTTGCCGAGGACTGGCTCTTCCCAGAACTGCACCGGGCCGTGGGCGGGCTCCATATCGACCGCGAAGCCTTGCCCGCCATGGCAAGAGGTGCAACCGTAGGTTTCCGCCGGATGGGAGCGCAGAATTTCCGCCGGATGGGTTTTCCATGGGTTATCCGCTGATTCGAAGCCCTTCCAATAGGTCGCCTGGTGGCACGTCACGCAGCGGTCGGCCCGCCCCATGGCCGGGACCCAGATCTGTTGCATCCCCGAGGGTACCGTCTTCGCAAGTTCGGCCCCGTACTTCTCGGTCACCAGTTGCTTGAACTGTGCCTGATACCAGCGCCACTCGTGCTCGCGATCGTTGCGCAAGAACAGGATGGTGGCGACAACCAGCACGACACCGATCGCCGCGAGCACGGGCCGGTCGATACGCGGGTACGGAGAGTCGGTGCGTTTCTCCATGATCAAATCCTCGTGGGGAGTTCCGGCCACGCCTCCCAGGGCCAGAAGAGCTGCCAGGACGGGCCACGCAGGAACGTGCCGACGATGGTAAGGATGACAATGAGCAGGACGGCGAGCAGGAAGATGGCGTTCTGTGTTCGCCGGCTGCGCGGGAACCACAGACCGGTCGCGGCCGCCGGGGACTTGTCAAGCCAGGGCCACACGGCGAGAACGGTGACGATGATGCCTGGAAGAATCACGCCGCCGAGGAACGCGCCGTTCACCGTGAAGCCGGCGATGGTGAAGGTCGTATCGGTCACGATCTCTTGCAGCCAGAGAAAGTACCAGGGGGCCTTGGCCGGATTGGGGGTCACCAGCGCATTGGCCGCCTCTTCCAGCGGCGAGCGGATGAACGACGCGAGGACGCTGATGACCGCGAACGTGCCGAGCACGGCGACCGCCGCCCGACGGACGAGGTCCGGCACGGCGTTGACCGTGAGGTTGCGTGCCTCGAGGCTGACGGCGCGGATGGTGGGCGCGGTGCCCCGGGCCACCCCTAGGAGGGTGTAGGTCTTGGTCTGGACGGGTGGTTCCTCCGCCTTCGCCCGCGGTGTCGCCACGCAATCGGCGCGCGCCAGACCGCCATCCCTGCGGATCCGCCACATGTGGTAGGCGAAGAGCACGCCGAGCAGGCCGGGCAAGAAGATGACGTGCAACACGTAGAACCGGATGAGGGTCGCCTGCTCGATGTTCCGTCCCCCGATCAGGAGTTCGCGGATGCTGGGGCCGACCCAGGGGATCGAAGCGGCGATGTTGGTGCCTACCGTGACCGCCCAGAAAGCGAGTTGGTCCCACGGCAGCAGGTAGCCGGTGAAGGACAGGAGCAGGGTGAGCAACAGCATGGCGACGCCCATCACCCAATTCCATTCGCGATGCTGCCCGTGCGCCACCCCATTCTTGTACGCGCCGGTCACAAAGACCCGGACAAGGTGCAGGAATACCGCCGCCACCACCAGGTGCGCGGAGAGGCGGTGGACGGAGCGGATCCAGGAACCGAAGGTGACCACCCACTCGATGTCCTTGACCGAACCGTAGGCGCGCTCCACCGAGGGCACGTACAAGACCAGCAGTGGCAAGCCCGAGACGACGAGCAGGAGCAGCAGCGCGGCGCTGATCGTTCCGAGCCAAAAGGAATATGTCCAGTCGAGGGAGGGCTTGAAGACCTTGGCGGGGAACCAGTGGAGCGCGAAGTTGGCGACGATCGCGTCGCCCGCCTCGCGGTCGGAACGCGGCTTGAAGCTCCAGAGAGGCGTTGGGTGTACGCCGGGAGCGCTCGGGGTTTTGACAGGGTTGGAGTCGGCGGGACCGATCATGGCGTCACTCCTCAGGCCACCGTCAGGCGGAAGTCGCGGCTCACTTCCCGGGCCAAGTCCACGGTGAGTTGCCCGTCGTCCGCGGAGACGCTGAGGTGGTACCAGGCGAGCGCCCTCGGCGCGGGGCCGGCGACCACCTTGCCGTCGCCGGTGTATTTCGAGCCGTGGCAAGGACACGAAAAGCGGTGGGTCACCCGCAACGGGGCGCCACCGACCTCCATGGTCTGCGGCTGTGGCAGCGCTTCGGCCCGGACCGTGCACCCGAGGTGCGTGCAGACGGCCGAGATCGCGTGGAACACCTTGCCCTCACGGAAGACGAAGAGCCGCTGCTCGGGTAGGAACTTGAGGCCGTCAGGGAAGTCCATCGGCAGGCCGAGCTTCACCGTGGTGGGCGCGTCGTAGGAGACATTGGGCAAGAGCGACCGCAGCGAGGCGGCGGCCTGCGTTCCGATGCCGACCAACCCGGCCGCGATGCCCGTCTTGATCAGGAACTCACGGCGGTCCGTTTTCATTGTGGTCATGAGCTTTCCTTTGCCGCGGCACCTTCCGCCAGTGCCGCGGGAGCGAAGCGCTCCTGGATGTGGAAACGCTCCATCGTCATGGCGTCCGTGGGGCAGCGGATGGCGCACAGGCCGCAGCGAATACAGCGGTCGTCGTCCTTGATCATGGCGCTGAGCGGCAGGCCGTTCGCCGCCGCGCGCGCCGCGAGTTCCGCCCGATCGGCGTCGGCGAGCGCGAGCGACTCGAAGGGCACGATCGCCAGGCAGTACTCGGGGCAGACGTCGACACAACGGCCGCAGAGCACGCACTTCTCGGGGTCGTAGATCGTCTGTACATGACAGACGAGGCAGCGCGCGCCTTGGCGAACCGCCGCCGCCGTGTCGTAACCCGTCTCGACCTCGGCGATGCCTGTACGCCGGCCGATGTCCAGGGTGGGCGGGGGCTCGCGATCGAGCACTTCGTAACCCGCCAACATGCGGTACTCGCGCGTCGGGATCTTCTCGACCTCGAGGAGCACATCGATAGCCCCTTGCGTTTTCGCCAGAAACTGGTGGATGGATCGTGCCGCGAGCTTGCCGTTGGCTACCGCCTCGATGAGGTTGCGGGGGCCGAACGCGACGTCGCCGCCGGCGTAAACGCCCTTCGCCGAGGTAGCCAGGGTCTGCGCATCCACGCGGATCGTGCCGCTCGGAGTCAGGTCCACCCCGTCCTCGGGCTTCAGGAACGAGAGGTCCGGGGCCTGACCGATCGCCAGGACGCAGGAGTCGGCGGCGAGGGTGACGACGTCCTCGTCGTCGTAGCGGGGACTGAAGCGGCCGTTGTCGTCGAAGACCGACAGGACACCCCGCAGTTCGATGCGCTGCAATCGTCCGTTGCCGAGGAAGCGCTTGGGGCCGCGCCGCGGCAGGAAGGCAACCCCTTCCTTCTTCGCTTCCTCGAACTCCTCATGCCCCTGTGTCGTCCGCAACACCGGCATCTCGGCAAAGTTCTCGAGCGAGACGATCGTGACCTCGGCGGCGCCGCCGCGGAGGGCGGCGCGCGCCGAGTCGAACGCTTCTTTCATCCGTGCGTCGGACTCGCCGGCAAGCTCGTGAGCCTCTGCGTCGCGCCCCAGTCGCAGCGCGGTCCGGGCGGCGTCGAACGCCACGAAGCCGCCGCCGATTACCACCACGCGCCGGCCCAGGTTCATGCGGTAGCCGCGGTTCACGTTCAAGAGATAGTCCACCGCCTTGACGACGCCGTCGAGATCGACGCCCGGTAGCCGCAGATCGCGTCCTTTGGACACCCCAACCGAGAGGAAGATCGCCTCGAATCCCTCGCGGCGCAGGTCCGCCAGGCCAAACGACGGGGTGAGCGCGGCAGCGAAGCGCAGCTGCGCTCCCAGCGCCGCGATCTTCTCGACCTCCTCACGTATCAGCGTACGCGGCAGACGGTATTCGGGGATGCCAAAGCGCATCATTCCACCCGGCTCGGTCGATGCCTCGAAAACCGTGACCTCGTATCCCAGGAGCGCAAGGTCGTGCGCCGCGGAGAGCCCGGCGGGCCCCGCACCGATCACCGCCACCTGGCGACGCACCGCTCCGGCTGAGCGGGGCAGGGGGGCGACCGGCAGGTGGTCACGGTAACGGTTACCCTCCAGGATGGGGTGCTCGCGAAGCCGGTCCTGAGTGTCGGGATGGCGCGACTCCGCGCCGTATCGCTCGGTCACGTAGCGCTTGAGGGCGCGGATCGAGATCGGCGCATCGATGGCGCCGCGACGGCACGCGTCCTCACAGGGCGCGGCGCATACGCGACCGCACACGGACGCAAAAGGGTTGGGAGCCCGCGCGACGAGATAGGCTTCTTCGTCGCGCCCTTCGGCGATCAGTTGGACGTAGCGACCGGCGTCCGTACGCACCGGACATCCAGCCTGGCACATGACCTGCGCCTTCCAGTGTTCGAGGTCGGGGATCTGTACCCTAACAGACATGTCTTTCCCTCGGTTGGTCCGCCGCCCACCGGCTACAATGCCTGCCGCGCAGATCCCTCCTCGGGCCTACGCGAAATGTCTCCATGAACCGTCCCAACATGGTTGCGAGGTTCGCTTGCGCTTGCGTCGCACGGCCTTCTGTCTTGAACTCGGCGCTACACAGAGCAAACTGCGTACCGCAACCGACCGATTGTCCGGTTGTTTGGCGCAGCACACTGCATTTGCTAAATGCGGGAAGCGAGAAATCGCCGTTTTCCCGAAGTTGGGAAGTTCGTGTTACCGTTCTCCTCACGCCAGCGTCGCACGTAGCGGGACGGCGGCTCCGCGGACTGTGGCGGCCCTGGGCACACTGCGGCGTTGCCGGTCGGCTGTGGCAGCCCGCCGATACCCGGCGTCTGCCGAACCGTCACCCCGCGCAACCCCATGGCCACCCTGGACAACCACTGCCGCATTTGAGTTTACCGATGGACCCTCCTATTCTCCCGCGCGCTGGCGTCGCGGCGCCGGGCTCGAGGAATTACAAACTGTAAAATCGAGAGAGACGTATGCCCATCACGGATAGGCGGGTGACGAAATCCGCACGGCGTGGAGGGAAGCGCGGGGCTGTCCACCGGCAGCGCCTGTCGCCCGACGAGCGCCGCAAGCACCTGCTGCAGGTGGCGGCGCGCTTGATGACAGTCCGTGGGGTTGACGCAGTGCAGTTCCCGGAGGTAGCGGCCGCCGCTGGGGTGACGCGGCAACTCGTCTATCGCTTTTTTCCCAGTCGGCGTGCGCTGATCATGGCGGTCCTGGAAGACTTTGCGGAGGACCTGACACAACGCCTTGGCCGCGGGGCCGCATTTGCGATGCCCGACAACCTCGAGGCGGGAACGCGGCTATTCGTGGAAGCCGTCTGTGACACGATCGAGGCCAAGGGAGCCGGCCCGTGGCACGTGCTCGGGTCGAAGGGCCCGGATCGCGAGGTGGCCCGCTTGGGCGAGGAGATCCAGAATCGCCTACTGCGGCCGTGGCGGGTGCGCATCGCCGAGACCATCGGTGAGAGCGAGCGCGAAGCGGCCCTGGTCGCCCGCATGATCGTTGCCGGTGGCCGCGCCGCGCTCGAGGAGTGGTACAACGGCACCCTCAGCCGAGAGGAGGTTGTGCGTGCAACCACACGCGGTGTGAGCGCTCTGTTGAAGGCATTCGTGGCGGTGTAAGGGAGAGTCATATGGCGGAAGCGGTCTTGGATACCGACTGGCTCGTTGCCCGTGCGCAAACGGCGACCGGGCTCAAAGATCTCGGCGAGCCCAGCTGGCGCGAAGGGCTCCAGCGCTACGTGGCGGCGCTCCGCGAGGAGGCCGCACTAACCCCGCTTGGCGTACAGTTCGCCGCCGGCGAAATCCTGATGTACCTGGCGAACAGACTGTCGGTGACCGATTGGCACAGCCGCTATCCCGCGATCGCCGCGCGCGACGTGCGGCCGCCGATCGTCATTGTCGGCATGGGCCGGACCGGCACCACGATTCTGCACGACCTGCTGGCACAGGATCCGGCGCACCGGGCGCCGCTCACTTGGGAGGTCGACCAACCGTGCCCGCCGCCCGAAACCGCCACCTACGATACCGATCCTCGCATCGCGGAAGCGCAAGCGAGGATCGACCGCAACGTCGAGTTGGTCCCCGCGCTACAGACGACGCATCCACTGGGTGCCCTGCTGGCACAGGAATGCATTCGCCTAATGGGCGCCGATTTCCGCAGCATCGCTTTCGGTACGCAATACCGGATACCATCCTATTGCCATTGGCTCCTCTATCAGGCGGACATGGCGCCGACATATCGCTGGCACCGGCGCTTTCTGCAACTGCTGCAGTGGCGTCACCACGCCGAGCGCTGGGTGCTGAAATCGCCCGGCCATTTGTGGGCGCTCCCAACACTGCTTGCCGAATATCCCAACGCGTTGCTGGTACAAACCCACCGCGACCCGCTGTTCATTATCGCGTCGTTGGGCTCGCTCATGGGCACATTGCGCGGGCTCACCAGCGACCACGCCTCGATGCGCGAGGCCGCCACCGAGTTCGCGGACTATGTCGTCGATGGTCTCAACCGCGCCGTCGCCGCACGCCAGGATGGGACGGTCGCGACGTCTCGGGTGGTCGACGTCCAGTTCCGGTCCTTCATGGCGGACCCGTTCCTGACGATTCGCGGGATCTACGAACGCCTCGAGATCGAGCTCACGCCGGCGGCCGAGCAGCGGATGCGCCGCTTCCTGGCCGAACACGCACGCGACAAACACGGGCGACACCAATACCGCTTTGCGGATACCGGCCTGGACGCGGTCGCGCTGCGCGAACGGGTCCGTCGCTATCAGGAGTACTTTGACGTACCCTCCGAGCCTTTGCCGTGAGCGCAATAGCCATCAGCCCTCCCCGCCCGCCGTCCTCCGCCCGCCCGGGAGCCAGCGGCCGGCTTCGAGCGCTGCCACGGCGAGGATGACGATCCCCTGGATGACGGAGACCAGCACGGACGACACGCCCGCGGTCCGTTGCATGGCGTTGGACCCGGCGTCGAGCGCGCCGAAGAAGAAGGCGGCGACCACCACACCGGCGGGAGACAGGCGGCCGAGTAGGCCGACCGCGATCGCGGTGAATCCCCACCCCGGAGAGAAGCGCTCGTACAATCGGTGGGTGACCGCACTGACCTCGATGCCTCCGGCCAGGCCGGCCAAGGCCCCGCTGAGGGTCAACGCCAACAACACGCGGCGTTCGACGTCGATGCCCGCCAGGCGCGCGGCGGTCGGATTCAGGCCCGCCGCGCGCATTTCATAGCCCGCCACGCTGCGAAACAGGAGCACGTGCAGTCCCACGGCGATCAGTGCCGCCAGCGGCAATCCGTAGTGGATCCGATATCCCGCGGCGACACGTGGCATCCAGGCGGCGCTGACAATGGCATCCGTTTGCGGATATCGCCCGGCCGCTTCCATCAGCGGACCCTGTACCAGGTAGCCGATCAGGCCCAGTGCAATGAAGTTCAGCATGATGGTGCTGATCACTTCGTTGACGTTGCGGCGCAGTTTGAGCACACCGGCGACGGCTGCCCACAGCGCGCCGAGCAGCGCCGCCAGGCTGAGATCGATCGGCAGCGCCACGGCCGCCGGCAGCGGCTGCGTTCCCAGCGCCGCGAACGCCAGCGCCCCCATCAACAGTTGCCCCTCCACCCCGATGTTCCACACGCCGGCTTGAAACGACACCGCGATGGCCAGTCCGGTCAGTAGCAGTGGGCACGCCTTCACGGCAACCTCGGACAGAGCGTCGCGATTGCCGAAGGCGCCCTCGATCAGCGCCGCGAATGCCACGAGCGGATTGTGTCCGGAGAGCAGCACGATGAACGCACTGACCACCAGCGCCCCGGCCAACGCCCCCAACGCCGGTCCCAGCCGCGCGGCCCACCGCTGGATCATGACGGTGTGCCGGCCATCAGCATCCCCAACCGTTCCACGTCGAAGGGCGATTCGAGCACAGGACTCAGCCGGCCACACGACATGACGCCGATACGGTCGCTGAGTTCCACCACTTCATCCAGATCGGTCGAAATCAGCAGGACCGCGCACCCGCGGCGGGCGCTGTCGAGCAGGGCATCCGCGACCGCGCGCGCGGCCGCGACGTCAAGGCCGCGGCACGGGTTGACCGCCACCAGAACCGCGGGGTCTTGCGCCAGCGCGCGTGCGACCAGAACCCGTTGCTGGTTGCCGCCGGATAGCGAGCGCACCGCGTCGTCGAGGCTGGCCCGGATGCCGTAGCGGCTGACGGCGGCGGCGGCGAGGCGCCTCGCCGCCGGGATGTCGAGCAGGCCATGCCGGCTGCAGCGATCGAGTAAGGCGCGGCTGAGGAGCAGGTTGTCTGCGAGCGTCATGGGAAGCACCAGGCCTTCGTGCTGCCGATCCGGTGGCACATGTCCGATTCCGGCGGCGACGGCGGCAGCGGGGGTGAAGTCCGCCAGGCGTTTGCCGCGCACCTGCACCGTGCCGTGCGCGGGCGGGCGCAGGCCGACGAGCACCTCGAAGAGTTCCTGCTGTCCGTTGCCGTCAACGCCGGCGATGCCCAGGATTTCGCCGGCCCGCACCGACAAGTTCACGTCGGTCAACACGTGGCCGCGGCGCGCATCGATCGCCGCGAGTGCCGACACATTCAGCGCGACCGTGCCGGCTGCGCGCGCCGCCGCGCGCGGCTGCCCCGGCGCCATGTCGCCGATCATGCGCTCCGCCATTTCGCGTTCGCCGAGGCGTGCCGCCGGGAAGGTCCCGACCACGCGGCCGCGGCGCATGATGGTCACGCGGTCCGCCAATTCGCGGACTTCGCGCAGTTTATGGGTGATGAAGAGAACGAGCCGGCCATCATCCCGGAGTTGGCGCACCATCGCGAACAGCGGATGGACTTCCCGCGGCGTCAGAACGGCCGTGGGTTCGTCGAGAATCAGCACGCGCCGCGCATGTGCCAGGGCATTGAGGATTTCCAGTCGCTGGCGCGCCCCGACGGGCAGCCGGGAGACGGGTATGTCCGTGCGGCCCAACGCGAGGCCGACGCGTCGCGCGAGCGCGCCGGCCTCGGCCGCGATCGCGGCGCGGTCGAGCCGCCAGCGGGAGCGACGCGGCAAGGCGAGCGCCAGGTTCTCCGCCACCGTCAGTGCTTCCACAAGGGCGAAATGCTGGTGGACCATGCCCACCCCCGCATTGCGCGCGTCGCGCGGCGTCGCAAAGGACGACGGCCGCCCGTCGAGCACCACACTGCCGGTATCGGCACGCTGGATGCCAGCGAGGATGTGCATCAGCGTCGACTTGCCGGCGCCATTTTCCCCGAGAATGGCGTGGATCTCGCCGGGGCGAAATTCGAGGCTCACGTCGATCAGTGCCTGTGTTGCCCCGAAGCGCTTGCTGACGCCGCGCACGGCGAGCGGTGCGGGTACCGTGGCCGCCGCGGAGGTCATCACCGGCATTCTCGCGCGGCCGTCTAGAACTCCGCCGTGGGGACGACCAGGGTGCCGTCGATTATCGCCTGCCGCGCCTGTGCAATGCGATCCCTGACCGCTTGCGGGATCTGCGCCTCGAGCCGCGGGTTCAGTACCAGGCTGACCACGCCCTGCTTCATGCCCATGCGTTCGACCTTGCCGGTAAAGCGCCGCTCTTTCACTGCGCGGGCCACCTCCACAAACGCGTGTGGAATGTCGGCTACCGCGCTGGCAATCACCACGTCGGGAGCGACGTCATTTTGATTGCGGTTGCTGCCAAAGGCGTAGACGTGTCGCGCTTGCGCCGCCTGGAAGACGCCGAGACCGGCGGCATCGGCGTTGTGGAACAGGAAATCGCACCCTTGCTGGACCAGCGCCAGTGCCGCCTCCTTGGCCGCACCGACATCCTCCCAGTTGCCGACGTACGAGGTCACCACGGAAAAGTCCGGCCGCACCGCCTTGGTTCCCGCTTCGAAGGCGATGATGGTGCTCTTGACCGACGGGATCTCCATGCCTCCGACCACTCCCGCCTTACCGGTTTTTGACATCCCGGCCGCGAGTATACCTTCGAGATAGGTGGCCTCCTCGAGCATGAAGCGCAGCGGCGCCACGTTCGGGAGGACGGTGTTGCCGGATGTGGTGATGAACACGGTCTGTGGGAAATCGGGTGCCACCGCGGCCGCCGCATCCTGGAACTCGAAGCCATGGCCGAACACGAGTCGATAGCCGCGGCGCGCGAAATCACGAAACCCCTCTTCGAACTCGGCTGGGGTCTTGGTCTGAATCTGACTCACCTGCGCGCCGAGTTGGTCGCGGATCGCCAGCAGGCCTTCGTAGGCGAGCGCATTCCAACCGGCATCGCTGACTGGCCCAGGGCTGAGTAGGGCAACCTTGAAGGGGGCGGGCGTTGGCGCATTGGTGGCCGACGACGCCGACCCCGAGCCGCGCCGGCATCCGGTCGACGCGGCGAAGAGCACCAAGCCCAGAGCGAGCGCCAATCGAACACCGCGTCGCCACACTCCTGCCGGTCCGGCTGTTGACCGCTGCACGCCACCCCTCGATACGGCCCCGGGAATGACGGGGCCTACGCGGGGTGAGCGGAGAAGCGCTCGCCGAATCCAGTTCGGACCGATCGCCCCGAGCAGCCGCCTGTTCTTTGCGGCGTATCGCGGGGCGCCCGCTGGGAGAAGGCCAGGAGACTCCCTGGGGAGGCGCGACCCGAGGTAATACATATGGTTTCTATACCGGACCGTTGTTCGTCGCCGCAAGGAATTGACCGGGGTGGGGAAGTCGGCCACCATGCACCCGATGTCGTGCCGGGTCGTCCTCTGCGCACTGATCGGCTGGTGGAGCAGCGCCGCCGTGGCGGACGTGCGTGTCGTCGCGACGATTTTCCCCGTGGCCGACCTGGTCCGTCAGATCGGCGGCGACGCGGTGCAGGTGACGACCCTGCTGCCCGCGGGCGCGAGCCCGCACACCTTCGAACCGGCGCCCGAACAGGTGCGCGCCGTCGCTCGGGCCGCGGTGTTCGTCGAAGTCGGCGCCGGCCTGGACACGTGGGCGGAGAAATTGCGGGCGGCCAAGAGCGGTCCGCTGGCCGTGGTCACGCTGACGGCAGGCCTGCCCCTGCTGCAGGCCGCGCCCGAACACGGCGACGCGCACGGTGTTACGGCGTCCGGCGGCGACCCGCACGTGTGGCTCGATCCGATCCTCGTCCGGGACCACTGCGTGCCGGTCATGCTCCGTGCGCTGATCCAGGCCGATCCCGCCCGGCAAGCGCAGTTTCAGCAAGGGGCCGGCAACCTGGCGGCGGCGCTGACCCGCCTGGATAGGGACATTCGCGCGGCCTTGGCCGCGGTCACGAACCGCAACTACGTAGCCTTCCATGCCGCGTGGCGGTATTTTGGCAAGCGCTATGAGTTGCACGAGGTGGCGGTGGTAGAGAGTTTTCCCGGCAAGGAGCCCTCGGCCAGGGAGGTCGCCGCCGTGATCGCACATGCGCGGGCCGCGAGCGTCAGGGCGGTGCTGATCGAACCGCAATTCATGCCGCGCATGGCCGAGCAGATCGCGCACGAGATCGGCGCGCACCTCGCGGTGGTCGATCCGCTCGGGGGGCCGGATCTACCCGGCCGCAGCCACTACCTCGATCTCATGCGCTACGACGTCCAGGCATTGGCCAAGGCCCTCCGGTGACCGTAGCCGACTCTCTTATCGTGGACGTTCGCAACCTGGCGGTCGAACGCGACGGCCATCCGGTGCTCTGGGATATCACCTTCGCGGTTGCCGCGGGGAAATTCCTGGGAATCATCGGGCCCAACGGTGCCGGCAAGACCACGTTATTGCGCGTGCTGCTTGGCTTGATCGCCCCCACGCGTGGTTCCGTGTGCGTGCTGCAACGCCCCCCAGGGGAATTGGGACGCGGCGCGCACCAGATCGGTTACGTGCCGCAGCGGCTCGAATTCGATCCGCGCTTCCCGGTGTCCGTGCGCGACGTGGTGATGATGGGTCGCGTATGTTGCCTCGGGTTGTTCCGTTTTCCGCGCCGCGAAGACTGGCGCAAGGTGGACGAGTCGATCGAGTACGTCGGCCTCTCGGGGCAGGAGCGCCGGCGGCTCGGCGAACTGTCCGGCGGCGAGCAGCAACGCGCCTTCGTGGCGCGCGCACTGTGCGCGGAGACGAAGCTGCTCCTCCTCGACGAGGCAACGACCGGCCTCGACCTGCCGGCGCAGCACGAACTCTACGCTCTCCTGCAGCGGCTACGGCGTGAGCTCGGCCTGACCGTAATCGCGGTTTCGCACGACCTGCTCGCGCTCGGGGTGCACGCCGACAATCTGATCTGCATCAACGGCACCACCCACATCCACGGCAATCCGCGGATGGTGCTGCAGAGCGACCAGCTACGCGAAGCGTACCGCTGCGAGTTCGATTTCCTGTCGCACGAAGCGCACGAAGGTGAGGGGCCGAGCGTATGACGGAGCTGCTCAGTTACGGATTCATGCAGCGCGCCCTGATCGCCGGTGTGCTCGTGGGGCTGCTCTGCGGGGTGCTCGGCTTCTTCGTGGTGTTGAAGCGGATGTCGTTCGTCGGCGTCGGCATCTCCCACTCCGCCTTTGGCGGCATCGCCATCGGGGTCCTGTGCGGGGTCGAGCCGCTGATCGCAGCGGCGATTTTCGCCACACTCGTTGCCTGGGGCATCGGCTGGCTGAGCCGCGCCGGGCGACTTCACGAGGACACGAGCATCGGGATTCTGTTTTCGTCGGCGATGGCGCTGGGGGTGGCGCTCATCAGCCTGTCCCGTACCTATCAGGTGGACCTCTTCGGCTACCTGTTTGGGAACATCCTGTCGGTTTCGCCCGGCGACCTGTGGTTGCTGGGTGGCCTGTCGTTGGTGGTGCTCGGCACGGTGGTTTTTCTGTTCAAGGAGCTGCTCTTTCTTTCCTTCGACGAGGAGGTGGCGCGCGCCAGCGGACTGCCCGTCACCGCGCTGTGGTATCTGCTGCTCACCTGCCTGGCGCTGGCGGTGGTGGCGGCCATCCGGGTCGTGGGCATCGTGCTCGTCGAGGCGTTGCTCGTCATCCCGGCGGCGATCGGGTACCAGGTCGCGGGAGGTTATCGCGTGATGATCGGTGTCTCCGTGCTCAGTGGGGTGGTCGCCGCCGTCGCGGGACTGTTCATTTCGTACTTCTTGAACGTGGCTGCCGGTGCGACGATCGTGTTGACGCTCACGGTACTCTTCGGTGTGGCGTTGGCGTGCAAGCGCCCGGTGGCGCACCGCCTCGGGCCGGCCGCCTGATGTGCACGGCGCACGGGCCGCGACTAAGGGCCGATGACGTGGACGACGATCTGTGCCGCCGTACCGGCATTGCCGCTCGTGTCGCGTAAGCGCGCGGTCAAGACCGTGTTTCCGACCGGAAATCGCTCGTTCGCGGTGATGGGTTCGCTGCAGAATTCGGTGCGGCTGTTGTTCGGATCCGCATAGCCGTACTCTCCGGTGGGATTTCCATCCAAGTCGGTGTATTGCACACAGGCGTCGGCTACAGAGCGGCCGGTGTATCCGCCCGCACCGTTCTTGAAGCGGCATCCGAAGTCATTGAGCAGGTTGACGATCTCCCGCGTCGATTCGAAGTTCGGCACGGCGATGCCTGGGACGCCGTCCGGACTGGTGCTAGTGCCGGTGCAGACGCCTGTGTTCTGGCTGCCGAGTAGGTTCGATGCCTCGATCTGCAAATCCGGGATCTGCAGTTCGATCGGATCGTTTCGATTGCTCTTATAGGAATACAATTGCGCGGGGTCCACGGAGGCGCCGCTTACACCTGGTCTCCCCTCCACCACGACGCGGAACCCGCTCCCGAAAAGCACTGAATAGACGGGAGGGTTCGGTCCCGGTGTGGCGTTGGGCGGGATCAGGGTGTCATCGGATCGAACCAGACCAAAGTAGGTCACCGTCGGTCCGACGAGCGGCGTCGGGGTCGATGTCACCGTCGGCGTCTGGGTCACCGTGGGCGTTGCCGTGGGCGTCGCCGTGCGCGTCGGCGAGGCGGTTACGGTCGGCGTGCCGGTACGCGTCGGCGTGGGCGTCCGGGTGGCGGTGGGAGTGACCGTCGGCGTCCACGTCGGTGTGCGAGTTGGTGTGACAGTAGAAGTTGCCGTTGGCGTGGGCGTTACAGTTGCCGTCGGCGTGCGGGTCGGCGTCGGCGTGAATGTCGCTGGCGGCGGGCCTTCGGCGACGCGAACGACGATTTGTCGTAGCGGACCGATGTTTCCGCCGGTGTCGCGGAGCTGCACGCTCACCACGGTGTCGCGCACCCCGGCCTTGTCGAGCGGGAACGCCAGCGATTTCAGCACCTGCAGGCAGAACTGCACCTGCGTGCCCTCACCGAGGAACGCATAATCGTCAGACTCATCTTTGGTGCAGGCGGCGCTGGGAGCGACGGCCGAGCCGAAGTCGCAACCCCAATCGTTCAACGTGTCGGATACGGTCTGCGATGGTCCGAAATCCAGCGGGTTGATCGCGCGTACGCCGCCGACGCAGGGCGCCGGGTCGGGATCATCGCCCAGCGGCGCGCTGCTCTCGATCTGGAGGTCGGGCCGTCGCCCCGGACCGGGGAGGAAGGTGACGGTGCCGGGCTCCATACCGCTGTCGCCCTGCCCCCCTTCGACGACCAATTTAAAGCCCCATCCGGAGCCGCCGAAGAAAGCGGGGACACCGTCGATCATCCCCAGGGAGTCCAGCGGCGTACCATCTGCCCCCGCCAACCCCAGGTGGGTCACGATGGGCCCCATGCGTAGCGGCTGCCCCAGAATGGCCACAAGGGCGATGAGGTCGGCGCTGGTGACGCTACCGTCGGTATTGACGTCGGCTGCCGGGCACGGCGACTCGGCCTCGTCGAAGATCCGGGCGGCCAGGGTGGCGAGTCCACCGCTGTCGACGGTGCCATCGCAATCCACATCGCCGGGAAGCGTTGCCGCGGCGAAACGTGGGGCCAACACCGCGATCAGGACGACGGCGAACAGGCCGGAGAAGCCAAGCTGGTGGTCACACCTCTTCATGTGCGCGCATCGTCCTTGCTGGCGCGGTGCACGCTATCCAATCCCTGCTTGCGGTGCAATTGTGAAGGGTTGGCTGTCCGGGCTGTCCGCGGGATACGCTCGCGCGTGCGCAGCGGCAGAAATGAGGTGTGCGGGCATCTATCTGTCCACCCATCGCAATGCTATAACGACAAGTAATCGTGAAGGAGGTGATAGCAGGTGAAAAGGCTGATGACGATCGCCCTGGTGGCGCTCTTGTCGTTGGGCGTAGCTTCCGTGAGTATGGCCCAGGGCCAAGCCGCCGGTGGTCAAGCCGCTGGCGCGGCTGAGACGGGTGGGAAGGTGACCAAGGAAAAGAAACACAAGAAATCCCACAAGAAGGGTAAGAAGAAAGGCCACGAGGCAGCAGAAGCAGCGAAGTAACGCTGGCCGCCCTAGGTACGCCGGAGGGGAGCGCGACGTGGGCACCCCTCCGGCCGCGCGCCGTGCTACCGTCCCCGCTGAACGGTCGCCCGCAGGACGCTCGATGGCTGAAGGCGGGGCGGGACGTGGACATCCAGCGTTATGCACGGCTTCTCCTTTTCCATCTGCTGGTAGCGGCGGTGCGCTTCCCTTGCTAACTTGGAACGCCAGCCCCGATGGCGTCACGCGCAACCGCTCGATTTGTTTTGTTTCTGGTCCTGTTGGCAGCGACCGGTGTATGTGCGCTGGTACACGCCAAGGCGGGTGTACCGCTCACGCCCGAGGCGGTGCGGGACGCCGTGCGGAGTTGGGGACCCATAGCGCCGCTGGCGTTCATCGCCGCATTCGTATTACGACCCTTCATCTTCTTTCCCTCGACGTTGCTGTTCCTCGCTGGAGGGTTGGCCTTTGGCGTGGTTGAGGGAACCCTGTACGCGGCAATCGGAGGAACCGCGGGGGCGGTGGTCGGGTTCAGCGTCGCCCGAATCCTCGGCCGCGATTTCGTCAGCGAACAACTCGGCGATCGTCCGCCGCACCTGGGGCGCGAGCGGCGGAGTGCGGGATTGGTGTTCGTGCTGAATCTGATTCCGATCGTGCCGATGACTGCGATCAATTACGGTGCCGGTCTCTCGGAAATCGGACTGATTCCATTTACACTTGCGGTTGCGGCTGGGCTCACGCCGCGCGCGTTTGCGTACAGTTTCTTCGGCGACTCATTGTTCGACATCGGTTCGCGGGAATTTGTCTTGGCGGTAGGATTGTTGCTGACCTTACTCATCGTTCCCTTGCTCGTTCGGCATCGGGTCAGTAAGCGTGCGTGCCGCGCGTCGGTGGCAGGATACTCCTAGAAATCGCCGCTGTGCGCGGGGCTATCGCGGCTGGTGGCGGCTGCCTATAATTCGGGCGTGGTGGAAGACGCGCGCAAGACGGTCCACGTTGTCAGCCACGGGCCGAACTGTCTCGACGGTATCGCCGCGGCCGTGGTGGTGGCCCGCTATTATCGCGACGCGCGCGTGCGGCCGCAGTTCAGCAGCAATGCCATGATCGACGACACCCTGCTGCGTTTACCGCAGGCTGCCGGCGGGACGGAGCAGGAGGTGTGGATCACGGACATCTCCTGGACCGATCCCGCCGTAGACCGGCACTTGCAGGATCTCGTCGATGCCGGAACTCGATTGTTTTGGATCGATCACCATCGCAGCGCGCTGGAACGCTATCGCCGCGGCAAGGTCAATGTTCAGTTCACGGATATCGTATTGAGCGAAGCGTTTGCCGCCACCCGCCTCACCTTCGATTATCTGCATGCCCGCCTGCAAGACACGCCGCGGCGGAATGAGTGGTTTGCCGCGGCGCAACATCTCGTCGCCATGGTCGACGACAACGATCGCTGGATTCATCGGGTGCCGGGATCGCGCGAACTCGGGCTGATAGTGAGCGTCCTCGGGCCGGCCGCGTATGGCGAGTTGCTCAACATCGATCCGGAGGTCCGCTATACGCCACGCATGCAGGAAGCGCAGCGCCAATTGGGGGACGAGTTGCAGCGCACGTTCGAAATTGCCGAACGCAGCCGACTGGTCCGGCACGTGCCTCGGCGCGCGCTGAGCGTCGTGACGGCGGTCTGCCATGGCTACCCCAGCGAGGTGGCGGATGCGTGGGGCAAGAGCATGACGAATACTGTCTTTGCCCTGTTCGATGGCCGCAGCCTGAGCGTAAGCCTACGTCGCTCGCCCGACTGCACCGTCGACCTTTCCGAGTTGGCCCAACGTTTCGGAGGCGGCGGACACCCCGCTGCCGCCGGGTGCGAGTTGCCCGAATTGCAGCGGCGGATGGCCGAATGGCTGGCGGCGAGCGTGGCGGCGCAACTCGATCGCTGAGCCGAGATTCATCGGCCGTCCGTGGTGCAACGGAGGCGCAGGGTACACGGCGGGTATGGTCCGCGCCCGCCCATGGGGTGCGCATTCCTTGACGCTGCGCCGGCCACGTGCGCATCTTCGTGCCTCGCGATGCAGGACCAAGGCCAATTTGGCGTTCCCTATGTCGTGGCATCGCACTTGCTTCTTATGCCCGCTCGGAGGAAGCGGAGATGGCCCGTGGAGCACGCTTGATGACGGAAAGTGTCGGCTCAAGGACGCTCGCGTCGGAGGAGCTCCTACTCCTGGCAGTGCTCGAACAAGCGATTGCCGATCTCGACGACAGCTGTGCCGCAGTGCGCGCCGAAGCCTCGGCCTATGTCTTCGCTTACGACGGCGACTACAGCATTTTCAGCTTCGATTCCGTCTGTGCGTACTTCAAGCTCTCCGCCACTGCCGTTCGCCGAGTGCTACGTTCTCGCGCCAAAGAGACTGCGACGCCCGGTCCTGCATTCGAAACCGCCGCCTGAGCGCGTTGCCACACCGTACGGTCAGCTGAAGTGTCCGCACCGCTCGCTTGCGTCCAGCGTACGGCGGTGCTACCTCGACCGTGCCCACATGTCCATAAATGTCCAATTCAAGGGGCAGTTCGGGAAGGCTTGAGATGAATGCAACTGACTGTCCGTAATGTCGCCGACCTCTTTAAGGTGTCGGAAAAGACCGTTTATCGTTGGATCAACCAGGGCATTCTCCCGGCGTATCGGGTCAACGATCAGTACCGATTCAACCGTGCCGAGTTACTGGAGTGGGCGACCACACGTAAGATGAACGTGGCCGCCGAACTGTTCGACGAACCGGAGAGCGACGCCACCCCCGTCCCCGGTCTGGTAGAAGCCCTGCACGCGGGCGGGATCTTCTACCGGCTGGGTGGGACCGACAAGCGGTCCGCGTTGCGCAGTGTGGTCGAACACATGCGATTACCCGACGAGGTCGATCGGGAATTCGTGCTGCGGGTGCTGTGGGCCCGCGAGCGCCTGCAATCCACCGGAATCGGCGATGGGATCGCGATTCCCCATGTTCGCAACCCGATCGTGTTGCACGTTTCCCGTCCGATGATCATGCTGTGTTTTCTCGAGTGCGCGATAGACTTCGGGGCGTTGGACGGCAAACCCGTCTTTGCGCTCTTTTCCCTGATCAGTCCAACCGTGCGCGCGCATTTGCGCTTGCTCTCGCGCTTAGCGTTTGCGCTCAACGACCCGCGATTCAAGGATACTGTCCTGCATCAGGCCGCACGAGACGAGATCCTTGCCGCGGCGCGCGCGGTCGAGCAGAGTTTGCTCGCGACGCCCGCCGCGGGCGGCAACGAGCCTGATGGGAAGCAGGGGTAGATGCTCCTGCTCCTCAGTGCAACCGGCCTCCTCGTCCTCAGCGGACTCGCGGCGCTCCTAACGCAAAAATCGGAGCGCTGGTGCTCCCGCTTCGGTGCCGGCGGCGCGGTGGCGGGTTGCATCCTCGGGTTGATTCCTACCCTGCCGATCGTCGCGGGTTCTCCGGCGGCGTCGCTGCGGTGGGCCTGGGATGTTCCGTACGGCGCCTTTGCGGTGGAGGCGGATGCGCTCTCCGCCTTGTTTTTGCTGCCGATCTTCGTCGTGTGTGCGCTCGCCGCGGTCTATGGTGCCGAATATCTCATCCCCTTTCGTCGGCAGAAGCTGCTCGGTCCCACGTGGCTGTTCTACAACGTCCTGATCGCCAGCATGGTGCTGGTCGTGGTGGCCCGCAACGCCATACTTTTCCTGATGGCGTGGGAATGCATGGCCTTGGCCTCGTTCTTTCTGGTGACCTTCGAGGACGAGCAGGAGCGCGTACGTCGTGCCGGATGGGTGTATCTGGTTGCGAGCCACCTCGGTACAGCGTGCCTGTTGGCACTGTTTGTCCTGCTCGGACGGGCAACTGGATCGCTCGATTTCGACCGCCTGGGCGCCGCGTCAGCTCCGGCGGGACTGCTGTTTGCGTTGGCAGTGGCGGGGTTCGGAACGAAGGCCGGCTTCATGCCATTGCATATCTGGTTGCCGGAGGCACATCCGGCAGCACCCAGCCACGTGTCGGCGGTGATGTCCGGCGTCATGATCAAGACCGGCATCTACGGCCTCATCCGCACCCTTACGCTGCTCGGTCCGCCACCGGCGTGGTGGGGATGGGTCCTGTGCGGCATTGGGTTGACGTCCGGCATCCTCGGCGTCCTGTTCGCGCTGGCCCAACACGACCTGAAGCGTTTGCTTGCCTATTCCAGTGTAGAGAACATCGGCATCGTCGCCTTCGGTCTTGGGCTGGGCGTCGTGGGCATCAGCGCGGGCTCTGGTCCCTTGGCGGTCCTGGGCTTCACCGGTGCACTGTTGCATGTCCTGAATCATGCCCTTTTCAAGGGGATGCTGTTCTTGGCTGCCGGTGCCGTTGCCCACGCCACCGGTACGCGGGAGATCGATCATCTCGGCGGCCTTTTCAAACCGCTTCCCTCGACCGGTCTGAGTTTTCTGATTGGGGCGGTAGCGATTTCGGGGCTGCCGCCCCTCAACGGCTTTGTGAGCGAGTTTCTCATCTATCTTGGAGCGTTTCGCGGCGTGATCGGCGGCGGCGGCGCGGCGGTCGTCGTGGTGCTCGGCGTGATCGTGGCGCTTGCATTGATCGGCGGGCTTGCCGTCGCATGCTTCACCAAGGCCTTCGGGATCGTCTTCTTGGGCGAGCCCCGGAGTCATCACGCGGCACGCGCACATGAACCCGGCCCGGCAATGCGGATCCCGATGCTGCTGCTTGCCGCGGCCTGCGTTGTCATCGGCGCTCTGGCACCAGCGGCGGTCTGGTGGATGGCCCCGGCGGTCGGCCGGGCAACCGGGTTGCCGGTGGAGTTCGTTCGGCGCGGTCTCGCAACCGCAACCGGGCCTCTGACCGTTCTGACGGTGATGGCCGCCGTCCTCGTCGTCATGACTGCGCTGCTGGTTGGCCTGCGCCACTGGCTGCTTTCCGGCCGGCGCGTCGAAACGAGTTGCACATGGGATTGCGGGTATGCGCGGCCGGGGCCGCGGATGCAATACACGGCCTCGTCCTTCGCGCAGCCGCTGACCGACCTCTACCGTCCAGCCTTGCAGGTACAACGGCGGGTGGCGTTTCCCGCGGGGCTGTTCCCGCATCAGGGATCATTCTCCTCGGAAACGCCGGATCTCTGCACCGCGCGCATCTACAGGCCGCTGTTCTCCGCAATTGATCGGGGGCTGACCGCATTGCGCTGGCTCCAGCACGGGGAAGTACACTGGTACATCCTCTACATCGCGCTGACCCTGCTGGCGCTGGTCATTTGGCATCTCGGGGCGGTATGAGTCTGGCTTCGGCTCTCGCGACAGTGGCGCCGTTCCTGCTCGCGCCGGCGTTGCTCGGCGTGATCACGCGGACCAAGGCTATTGTTGCCGGACGGACGGGGGCCCCACTGTTGCAACCGTACTACGATCTCATCAAATTGATGCGGAAATCCGTCGTGTACAGTCGCACCACATCCTGGGTCTTTCGTGCCGGGCCGGTCGTCGGCTTGGCCGCACTCACGGTTGCGACCCTCGTGGTGCCGTTCGGTGGCGTACCGGCACCGCTGGGGTTTGAGGGCGATCTGATCGGGTTCGCATATCTTCTCGGCCTGCTGCGTTTCTTCACCGTGATTGCGGCACTCGATACCGGATCCAGCTTCGAGGGGATGGGTGCCAGCCGCGAGGTGTCCTTTGCGTCCCTGGCGGAGCCGGCCTTGCTGCTTGGCTTGGCCGCAGTCGCTCGCAAGACCGGCAGCGCATCGCTCTCCATCATGTATGCGCACGTGAATGCCGCCGCCTGGGCGGGTAGCGCGCCGATGTTCGCGCTGGTGGCAGGTGCATTGCTGGTCGTGTTTCTGGCCGAGAATGCGCGCGTGCCCGTCGACGATCCCACCACACACCTGGAACTGACGATGATCCACGAGGTCATGGTGCTCGACCACAGCGGCCCAGATCTCGCATTCATCCTCTACGGTAGCGCGCTGAAACTGTGGCTGCTCGGGGCACTAGTCGTCGGCCTCGTTTTACCCGTGCGCAGCGGCGGCCTCTGGCTCGATGCGGGCACGGCCCTGGCGGGGATGTTCGCACTCGCGGTGCTCGTGGGTCTGATCGAATCCTCCATGGCCCGCTGGCGGTTGGTGCGCGTTCCGCAGCTGTTGGTGGGGGCGGGGGTGATGGCCGCGATCGCGTTCGTTTTCATGCTTGGGTAGCGCCTATGGCCGGGTGGGTGGATTCAGTTCTGGTGTTACTTGCGCTCACCGGCGTCTTGTTGCTGGGTTCCAGCCGCCTGGTGCGGTGCATTCGCATCGTTGCCTTCCAGGGAATGCTGCTGGCGGCCCTGACGCTGGCGGTACACGCCCACGCGGTGACGTTACGGGTGGCGATCTTCGCCGCCGCCATCCTGGCGCTCAAAGGTGTGGCGTTTCCCTGGCTGCTCTCCCGCGTCTTGCGCGAGGCCGAGGTGCGGCGCGAGATCGAGCCGTTGGTGAGCTACGTCAGTTCGATGCTCGCCGGTGCGGTCGGGTTGGCGGTCTGCTTCTGGTTAAGCGAGCGCCTCCCACTTCCGGTCCCCCCGACCTCGTCGCTGGTGCTCCCCGTTTCATTATTCACCACCCTGGTCGGGCTGTTCTTGATCGTGAGCCGCCGTACCGCGTTGACCCAGGTGCTGGCCTATCTGGTGCTCGAGAATGGCATCTATACGTTTGGCGTCGGGTTGGTTCACGGCACACCGATGGTCGTGGAATTGGGGGTCCTGCTGGACGTGTTTGTCGCCGTCTTCGTCATGGGGATTGCCATCTTTCACATCAGCCGCGAGTTCGATCACATCGATGCGAATCAACTTGCGGCGCTGAGGGATTGAAGCGGATGCCGCTTTACGGGTTGCTGTTGGCTCCGGCGGTGGCAGGGGTCGCCGCGTTCTTTGTGAAGGGTGATGGCGTGCGGCGCGCGCTGCTGTTGCTGACCGCAATGGCGCACACCCTTTTGGTCGCGGCGACCTGGGTGTCCCTACCCGACGCGCTGTTGGGTGGCTGGCTTCGCCTGGACGCGCTGGGGCAACTCATCCTCAGCGTGACCAGTCTCTTGTTCCTCGCGTCGGCGGTGTATGCGGTGGGATACTTGCAGCGGGAGCGCCGGAAGTCCCATCACGACTTTCAGGAAGGACTGCTATTTACGAACGCGCCGGAGGCCACGTTTACCGGCTGCCTGCTGCTGTTCCTCGCCGCCATGACTCTGGTTGCCGCGAGCCAGCGCTTTGGACTGCTCTGGGTCGCCATCGAAGCCACCACGCTGGCGAGCGCACCGCTCATCTACTTCCACCGCCAGCATCGTTCGCTGGAAGCCACGTGGAAATACCTGCTCATCTGCTCGGTGGGAATCGCCCTGGCATTGCTCGGCAATTTTTCCCTCGCCGTGGCCGCTTCGAATTCCGACGGCACCGCCATTCCGCTTGTCCTCGAGGACTTGGTCCGGGGAGCCAGTCGCTTGCACGTGCGTTGGCTGCAGGCGGCCTTCCTGCTGCTCCTGGTTGGCTACCTGATGATGTCCCACAGATCGCCGCTGGACACGGTGAGCGGGATCTGGTAGATGTGATGTGTGGCGGTGGTAGTGGAGGCAGCCGGGCTGGCATGTCCGGCCGCGGTCATCAGAGAGATCCGCGCGCGGATCAAGAGAGATGAGGGAGTGGCTCGCACGGAGCTGTCGCGCGAGGTGTGCCGGTGGATGAACTGGCGCGCAGCGAACGGGCAGCTGCGTGAGATGAGTTGCCGGCTGGCGCTGCTGGAGCTGGAGAGGCGAGGGGAACTGGTCCTTCCGGCGCGCCGCTCGTGTGTGCGCACCCGCTTGGCGGCGCAGCACTGGGAGGGGATCGAGGATCGGCAGCTGCGGTGTACGATCGAGGAGCTGGGCGAGATCAAGCTGGTCGGCGTCAGCGCCACAGAGGATGGGGACCTCTCGGGTCTGTGGAACGACCTGATCGCGGGCTACCACTACCTGGGGTACACGCCGTTGGCCGGGGCGCAGAAGCGCTACCTGATCGCGAGCGAGCATCGCGGCTATCTGGGCGCTCTGGGCTTCAGCGCGGCGGCGCGCCGGGTGGCTGTGCGGGATCAATGGATCGGCTGGAACGACGAGGTACGCGCCGGGCAGCTGCATCGGGTGGTGTGCAATTCGCGCTTCTTGCTGCTGCCCTGGGTCCACGTGCGCAATCTGGCCTCGCGTGTGCTCGGGCTTGCCCGGCGCCGTTTGGTGCGGGACTGGAAGCAGAGTTACGGCTATGAACCGGTGCTGCTGGAGAGCTTCGTGGAGCAGGAGCGCTTTGCTGGGATCAGCTACCGAGCGGCGAACTGGGTGGAGCTGGGAGAGACCACGGGGCGGGGCCGCCAGGACCGCGCGCACGCCTGCGCCGGGAGCAAGAAGAAGGTGTTCGTCTACCCGCTGGGCGAGCGCTGGCGGGAGCGGCTGGGGGTGGCGCCCGCCCAAGCCTCGGGGGACTGGGCCGAGGCTGAGTTTGGCAGCGCCCGCTTCGGGGATTGCCGGCTCACGCAGCGTTTTGTATCCATTGCGCGCGATTTCTACAGCCGCCCGCAGGCCAACATTCCCAAGGCGTGCAACGGCGAGCGGGCGAAGGTGAAGGCGGTGTATCGGTTTCTGGACAACCAAGAGGTGACGCTGGCCAAGCTGCTTAAGCCGCATCAGGAGCAGACCCTCAAGCGCATGGCCGAGCACAAGGTGGTGCTGGCCGTGCAGGACTCGACCTCGCTCAACTACACCGCCCACACGCTCACCGCGGGGTTGGGACCGATCGGGACCAAGCACAGTGGAGCCCTGGGCCTGATCGTACATGACACGGTGGCGGTCACTCCCGAGGGGCTGGCGCTGGGCGTGCTCGATGCGCAGGTGTGGGTGCGCGACTGGGAAGACAAGCAGGCCGGACGTCCCATCGAACAGAAGGAGAGCGTGAAGTGGCTGCGCAGCTATCAGCTGGCGGCCAAGCTGCAGGGCCAGCTCAAAAAGACCCGTGTCGTCAGCGTCGGCGACCGCGAGGCCGACATCTACGAGCTGTTCGCCATGGCTGGCGAGCACATCGAGGCGGAGGGCCGCACCTGCTGGTGCGTGCCAGCGAGGACCGTTGTCTGGCCGAGACGCAAAAGAAGCTGTGGGACAGAGTCCAAACACAGCCGCTGGCGGGTTACCGTGAGGTGGTGGTGCCACCGCGCCCCGGCCGCAAGGCGCGCAAAGCGAATCTCTCGGTGCGTTTCTGCGAGGTGGTGCTCAGCCCGCCGCAGGGCAAGAGTGCATTGGGGAATATCCGGCTGTGGGCGGTTCATGCCCGCGAGCGGCGAGCACCGAGCGGTGTGGAGGCCGTCGAGTGGATGCTTCTGACCACAATGGAAGTGAACGACTTCGATCAGGCCTGCGAGAAGCTCGACTGGTACGTGCAGCGCTGGATGATCGAAGTCTTCCACCGTACGCTGAAAACCGGCTGTCGCATCGAGGACCGCTTGCTGCGCACCGTGCCCAGACTCGAAAACTGCCTGACCATCGACATGATGGTCGCCGTGCGCATCATGCATCTCACCTGGCTCGGCCGCACTCACCCCAATCGACCCTGCACCATCTACTTCGAAGACAATCAGTGGAAGGCGCTTTCGTGCTTTCTCACCCGAAAGAGAACACCGCAGAAGACCACTCCCAGCATCCGCGAGGTTGTCGGCTGGATCGCGAAGCTCGGCGGCTATCTCGGTCGCAACTCCGATCGCGCCCCCGGAACCCAGGTGCTCTGGGAAGGCATCCAGCGCGCCGACGACATCATCGAAACTACCAAGCTCTTTACTAACTTCGATCATGGCCCCTAACAACTCTCGCTGTGTCCAGCTTGCATCTGTGGGGCAAGATCAGGTTGGCTACGGCACCAAGATGGGACTGGCACCGTTGCACACCTGGTTGCCGGACGCGCACAGCGAGGCGCCGTCCGTCATCTCCGCGCTGTTGTCGGGCGCGCTACTGAATTGTGCATTCCTCGGCGTCCTCCGGGTGCAGCAGGTGTGTGCCGCGGCCGGCTGCGCGGCCTTTGGCCGAGGCCTATTCGTTGGGTTCGGCATCTTGTCGATGGCGGTTGCGGCGGTATTCATCGTCGGCCAGGCCGACTTCAAGCGCCTCCTGGCGTACTCCAGCGTCGAGCACATGGGCATCCTCAGCCTGGGCGTCGGCCTCGGTGGCGCCGCAAGCTTCGGTGCGCTGTTGCACGCGGTGAACCATTCACTGACCAAGGCACTGCTCTTCCTGGTCGCGGGGAATATTCTGGCCACGTATCAGACGAAATCGACGCTCGACGTTCGGGGTGTCTTGCGCGCCCTTCCGGTGTCCGGCGTGCTCTGGCTGATGGGGGTGTTCGCCATCACCGGTTCGCCCCCGTTCGGCCCGTTTCTGAGCGAATTCACGATTCTGAAGGCGGCGTTGGATCAAGGCCGGAGCGGCGTGGCGACGACGTATCTCGTAGTGCTCGCCGCGATCTGCGTCGGCATGTTGACGGCCGCGCTGCGCATGGCCCAAGGCGTTCCCGACCTGTGTCGGGAAAACGAGACCCCTCGGGAATCGATGACGGCGGTCGGACCGCCGGCCGTGCTGGCCATGCTGGTCTTGCTGTTGGGGGTCTACGTTCCTCCTCTGCTACGCACTGCGCTCGAGGCAGCCGCGCGCCTGCTCGGATGATGCGCATGGCCGATCCGCCGTCACTCACGCTCCATAACGGTTCAGCCGTCTCGCTCTCCGAGATCCCGCCGCTGCGCATGGCCGACCTCCGTGACCACGTCGTCGCAAGCGTAGGGAACGGCGCCCGGATCGCCGCGCTTTTCGCGCAACCGCAGGCGCGAAGCCGCTTCCGGCTCCTGGTGGTGTTGGCCCACGCGGACAGCGGGACCCTGTCGGTGTGTGCGGCGGATACGGGTACGAGCTATTCGGCCCTGACCCCTGCATGCACGCAAGCGCATTGGTTCGAGCGGGAGATCGCGGAGCAGTGGGGTTTACGGCCGGAAGGCCATCCCTGGCTGAAGCCCATACGCTTTCACGCGCCGTACGGCATTGGTGCCCAAGGGGCGTGGGCGTCGCCGCGCATGCCTGTCCCACCGGGGGTGACCGATTTCTTTCAAGTTGCCGGCGCGGAGGTCCACGAGGTGGCAGTGGGTCCGGTGCATGCGGGCACCATCGAACCCGGCCACTTCCGTTTCCAATGTCATGGCGAGCGCGTGTTCCATTTGGAAATCGCGCTCGGGTATCAACACCGAGGCATCGAATCTGCGCTGGTGGGCGGTCCGGACAAGCGCAGCATCCACTACATGGAAACCCTGGCCGGCGACACGTCGATCGGGCACGCCACCGCGTATTGCGAAGCGGTCGAGGCGCTTGCTGGGGCGCGTCTGCCGGTGCGTGCGCAGGTCGTACGCGGCGTGGCCCTGGAGCTCGAACGGCTCGCGAACCACACCGGCGATTTGGGGGCGCTGGCAGGCGATGTCGCGTACCTGCCGACGGCGGCGTACTGTGGACGGATCCGCGGGGAGTTCCTCAATCTGACCGCGGCTCTGTGCGGCAGCCGCTTTGGCCGAGGTTTGGTCCGGCCGGGTGGTGTGCGCTTCGATGTCGACCGAGACCGCATTGCGGATCTGCTGGCGCGGCTCGATGCCGCACATGACGACGTGACGAAGGCGGTCGGTTTGCTGTGGGACACGCCGTCGGTTGGTGCCCGGTTTGAAGGGACCGGGGTGCTCTCGCGGGCCGACGGCGAACGGCTCGGCCTGGTGGGACCTCCGGCGCGTGCGTGCGCGATTGAGCGCGACGTGCGGCGCGAGTTCCCCTCGGGAATTTTCCGTTTTGTGCACATTCCCACCTGTACCTGGGGGAGCGGCGACGTCTTCGCCAGAGCCTATGTGCGCTGGCTCGAAATCCAGCGCTCGGTAGCGTTCGTGCGCGAGCAACTCAGCGGACTTCCAGACGGCGCGGTTGGCGTTGACCTCGGCCCCCTCGCGGCGAACCATCTGGCCGTCGCCCTCGTGGAGGGATGGCGTGGCGAGATCTGTCACGTTGCGGTCACCGACGCGCACGGCCGCCTCGCACGCTACAAGGTCGTCGATCCCTCATTTCATAACTGGATGGGATTGGCGCTGGCGCTGCGCGATCAACAGATCTCGGATTTCCCCCTTTGCAACAAGAGTTTCAATCTCTCGTACTGCGGCCATGATTTGTAAGAGGCGGTCATGTTGAAAGTGTTCCTCGCGCGCCTTCAGCAGGGCCATCGTACGGTTCCGTTTCCGCACCAGGAACCGGCTTTGCCGGAGCGGTTTCGCGGCCTGCCGATCGTGGATCAGGCCCAGTGCGCTGCCGATTGCCCGCGGTGCGCGGAGGTCTGCCCGACGGACGCCATCAGCGTCGACGGGAAGAGCATCGGTATCGATCTCGGGCGGTGTCTCTTCTGCACCGAGTGCACGGATGCCTGTCCGAAGGGTGCGATTCGTTACTCCAGGGATTACCGCCTGTCGCAACGTACGCGCGCTGATCTGCTGGTCCGTGGCCAATCCTGGCAGCTGGCACACGCACTCGATGCGGCCGGTCGGCGGCTGTTCGGCCACTCGCTGAAGTTGCGGCAAGTCAGTGCGGGCGGGTGCAGCGGCTGCGAAGCCGATGTGAATGTCCTCAACACGGTGGTGTTTGATCTCGGACGCTTCGGTATTCAGTTCGTCGCCTCGCCGCGTCATGCGGATGGATTGCTGATCACCGGCCCGGTCACGCAGAACATGCGTCTGGCGTTGGAAAAGACGTACGCGGCGGTGCCGGCGCCGAAGCTCGTGATCGCCGTCGGGGCTTGTGCCATTTCCGGCGGCCCGTACCGCGATCACCCGGAGGTGCACAACGGGGCGGACAGCCTCGTGCCAGTCGATCTCTACGTTCCCGGCTGCCCGCCACACCCGGTGACGATATTGGACGGTCTCTTGCGGCTGCTGGGGCGCATCGGTCCTGCTACGCATCCCGATCGGTCCTAAGGGAGAGCCCAGCGCTTGAACGTTTCCGCATCCCGCGGCGGTCATCCCCCCCGCCTTGACCTAGCGGCGCGTGAAGCAGATGGTGAGGCAAAGGGATTCGCAGCCGGTTCTCATCCCAGCTTCCCCACCGCTAGCGTAGGAGTCCAGCGTGGCGCAGCACTCCAATCGACTCATCCACGAAACCAGTCCATATTTGCGACAGCACGCGCACAATCCGGTCGACTGGTACCCGTGGGGCGAGGCGGCCTGGGAACGGGCGCGGCGCGAGAACAAGCCGATTCTCCTCAGCGTCGGCTATTCGGCGTGCCATTGGTGCCACGTGATGGAGCGCGAGTCGTTCGAGAACGCGGCGATTGCCCGACTGATGAACGAGCATTTCGTCAACATCAAGGTGGATCGCGAGGAGCGGCCCGACGTCGATCAGGTGTACATGAACGCGGTACAGATGCTGACGGGGCGTGGCGGATGGCCGATGACGGTGTTCCTCACCCCCGACGGTAAGCCGTTTTATGGCGGCACCTATTTCCCGCCGGAGGATCGACACGGTGTGCCGGGATTTCCGCGTGTGCTCCTGGCGGTGGCCCAGGCCTACGCGCGGAAGCCGGACGAGATCGCCAAGACGGTGGGCGAGGTGATGGCGGCACTCGACCGTCTGGAGACGCCGCCGCCCGCCGGTCACCCCCTCGACACCGGTGTCATCGTCGATGCCGCCGCGCGTCTCGCCGACGCCTACGACACCACCTTCGGCGGCATCGGCCATGCGCCCAAGTTTCCAAATACGACCGTGCTCGAACTCTTCTTGCGCGTGTACCGCGGCGGTGGCGGGCATCGCTACCTGGACATGGTCTTGCATACGCTGCGTCGGATGGCGCGTGGCGGCGTGTACGACCAACTGGGGGGCGGATTCCACCGCTACTCGGTGGACCAGCGTTGGCTGGTGCCGCACTTCGAGAAGATGCTGTATGACAACGCTCAACTGGTGCCGCTGTACCTGGCGGCCTACCAGGTGAGCGGGGAGGCCTTCTTCGCGGACATCGCCCGCGAGACGCTGGAGTACATCGAGCGCGAAATGCGCCACCCGCAGGGGGGCTTCTACTCCACTCAGGATGCCGACAGCGACGGTGTCGAAGGGAAATTCTTTCTTTGGGACGTCGCCGAGGTACGGCAGGTGCTCGGTGACGACGCCGCCGCGGAAATTGCCTGCCGGTACTGGGATGTCTCGGAGGCGGGAAATTTCGAAGCGCATAACATTCTGCATGTCACCCTCGACGTGGAGCAACTGGCGCGGCTGTTCCGGCGCGACGTCGAGGCCATCGGCCGGCTTCTTGACGACAGCCGGGCACGGCTGCTCGCGGCACGCCAGCGGCGAGTGAAACCGCACCGGGATGAAAAGATCCTCACCGCCTGGAACAGCCTGACGATCAGTGCCTTCGCCAAGGCTGCCGAAGCGCTCGGGGACGAACGCTACGCGCGCATGGCGGTCGACGCGATCGCCTTCATCGAAGCCACCCTGCAACGCGGGGATCGCTTGCTCAGCACGTACCAGGACGGCACCGCCAAGCTCAACGGTTATCTCGACGACTACGCGTTCTTCGTTGCCGCGCTGCTGGATGTCTTCGAACTGATGCAGGAGCGCCGTTATCTGGAGCGTGCCGCGGCCTTGGCCGACGCCATGATCCAACACTTCTGGGACGCGCGCGCCGGCGGATTCTTCTTTACGAGCGACGACCACGAAGCCTTGATCGTGCGCAGTAAGCCCGCTTTTGACGGCTCCATCCCGTCAGGCAACTCGGTGGCGGCGCACGATCTGTTGCGGCTGTATCACTACACCGAACGGACGGAATATCTCGACCGCGCCGAGGCGTTGCTGCGGCTGTTTGCCGGCTCCATGCGCCAGCAGCCGTTCGGATTCAGCCGGATGCTCTGCAGTCTCGACTTCTTCGTCCGCCAGCCGCGCGAGATCGTTCTCGTCGGCGACCGCGATGCCGCCGCAACGACGACACTCCTGCGGCGACTGCGGCAGGTCTTCGTGCCGAACCGAACCCTCACCGTCGTCGATCCGGCGCGGGCGGACACGTTACCGGGGCTCCTACGCGGCAAGACGTCGATCGACGGCCGGCCAACCGTCTACGTGTGCCACGGCAGGACATGCTCCGCGCCGGTGACGACGTGGGCGGAAGTACGGCCGTTGCTCGATGGGGACTGAGCCGCCGTCAGGAGAGCGGCGTGCCGATGGCGTAGACGCGCCCGTCGTCGGCGCCGATGTAGACGGTGCCGTCACTGCCAATCGCCGGTGACGAGCGCACCTGCGCGCCGATGGGGTACGCGATCAATTGCGTCGCACGGGTGCCGTCGTCGCGCACGAAATAGACGTGCCCGTCGTCCGATCCCACAACCACGATGGGCGCCTGCGCGCCGTTGGTGGCCACCGCGGGTGAGGAGAAGATCGGCGCTCCTGTGGGGAACGCCCATGCCAGTTGGCCGCTGAGTTTGTCGACGGCATAGAGATTCCCATCGTCGGAACCGAAGTAGAGACGACCGCCGGCCAACGCGGGCGACGAGTGGATCGCACCGACCGCCGGGGCGAACTGGAAGCCGGGGTCCGGTCCGCCTTTGGCGATGAGCACCTTGTAGACGTGCCCGCCCACGTCACTGATGTAGACCGAGTTCGTCTGCAGGTCGATGACCGGGGCCGTGACGATTGCCGCCGACGCCGAGACGCTCCAGAACTGCAGCGCCGCATTGTAGTGGTAGTTGTAACCGACGGCGCGCAGGAGATGGTCGTCGCCGCCAAAATACAGCGTTCCGGAGGCGTCGAGCGCCGGCGATGACTGCACGCTGGCGACCGAGAGCAGGAACCGGTCGATGCCGTTGGGGCACACGCCGACGACGACACCACCGAGCGAGGTGGCAAACACCGTACCGTCTCCACCGATATTCGGGGCCGCACTCAGATACCCGCCGGGAGCCGGGTTCCAGAAGGTCGCCTGCGCGGCTCCGGTCGACGTCAATCCATACAGGATCCCGTTGCCGGCACCGACGAAGATGGCGTCCCCGCCGTCACGCACCGCCAGGAGGGCCGTAGCCGTGATGGGCGCACCGGCGTTGAAGCTGAAGGTGGTGCTCGGTGTGCCGTCCGCGGTGTTCACTGCGTACACAAAGCCGTCATTGGAGCCTATGTAGATCAGGCTTTCACCGGCGTTGAGCGCCGGCGACGCGGCGAATGACCGCTTGGGTGGTTGATCCAACGGGGGGAATACCCAACGGAGCCTTCCCGGGTTCGCCGCCAGCGCCGCGTTTGCGACCGCCCCGGTGTTTTGCCGATCGTGCCGGAACTTGGGCCACGAGGACGGCGCCAGTACCGCCGGGTTGTCCATGCTGCATTCTGGCGTACTGTCGTCGCCGCCGCCGCACGCCCCGAGGGCGCCGCACAGCAGCAACAGTGCCACGCACCGTAAGCCGCGCGTCATCAGAGCCCCACTGCGTACAGCATGCCGTCGTCGGCGCCGACATAGACGACGCCGTCGTCCGCAATCGTCGGTGACGAGCGGATTTTCGTGCCGGGATTGAGCACCACGGGCCAGCCGGCGGGCTCCAGGCCGGACAGCGTGCTGATGGCGTGCAATGTTCCGGTATCCGTTCCGAACACGAGATAGGAGTCGACCGACAGGGATGGGGAGGATAGCACCTGGCCGACGACCGGAGCCGGAAGCACCGTCGGCGTTGGCCTCGCCACATCGAGCACGATGAGGGAGCCCGACGTGGTCGTGCCGTACACGAACCCCTGCAGGCCGACGGGCGTGGGCGTGACCACGGGAGTCGCGACCGGAGTGAGCGTCGGTGTGCCGAGCGGGGCGCCGCCGAGCGCCAGCGACCCGGCAAACCTGCCTCCCGCGGAGGACGCGCGCCAGAGCGGGCTGCCATCTTGGTTGAGCGCGAAAACGCTGCCGTCCGCGGTCGAGGCAAAGACCGCGGCGGTCGTCGTCGCCGGCGACAGGGCAAAGGGGACGCTCGGATCGGTTATGTCGCCGATGAGCGACTTCCACTTCAGGACGCCGTTGGCGTCCAACGCGTACAGGTAGTTATCCGCGGCCGTAAAGAACCACGTGGTTTCGTTGCCGCTCCCGGTGGTGACGACCCCTCGTGCCGGAGAGGAGGTCACCGCGCCAATGTCCGGCGCTCCCGCCCGCGGGTATTCCCAGTTCTTCGTTCCGTTGCTGTTCAGGGCGTAGAGCTTGCCGATCGACCGGCCGTCCGGCAAATCGATGCGCGCACCGATGAATACCCCGTATATGTTGGCTTGTACCGGGTCCGTGGTCAGGCTGGCGGAGGACACGAACTGCACGCTGGCCCCGGGGCCGAAATCGGGCTGAAAACAGGCAATGCACGCCGGCGCCCCGCTGCCGCTATCCTGGAATCCATACACGCTGCCGTTGGTGGAACCGACGTAGATCGTCGTCTGCCCGTTCAAGGCGACCCTGGGCTGATTATTCAAGGTGTACACGGCTGGAGACGACACCATCGGCCCGAGCGCTTGTTTGCCCGCTGGGCAGGCGCCGCAGCTGTTCACACGCCATTGGGGAGTGCCGAGAGCGCGCGGCACACGCATCACCGTCCCGCCTTCCGACGCGATGTACACCGTGGTCCCATCGCCCGTGATCGAGGGCGAGGAGGAGACGGCCCCGAGCGGCGCGCTGGCGTCCACTTGCACCGCCGTCTTGGAGCCGCTGTTGGCGCCAACGCTCCCGTTGCCGCGGCCGGTATTGCTGGCGTCGTGTCGAAATTTCCCCCAACCCGGGTTCCCGGTTCCGGAGGAGCCGCCGTCATCGCTGCCGGAACACGCACCGAAGTTGGCCGCCAAGAGAACAATCAAAAGCGCACGGGTAACGGTCATTGGACTCCGACTTGTCATAGAGCGTCCGAAAACTCAATCCGGGCGGTTGGACGGGGCGCGCGCAATCATGCGCGCCAGATAGGATGGCCCACTCGAGGTCTCGTATAACCCCTCCTCGTACACCAGGATATTGAAGTCCGAGAAGGCGGCGCGCAACTCGCCACGCTGCAAGAGATAGGCGGCGGTGCGGTGTGCGCTCAGGGCTTGCTGGTCGAGCAGGAAGGTTTCAAACAGGAGGATGGCTCCGGGCTTCAGTGCGTGCCGCATGGGGAGGAAGAGCGAGCGTTGCAGGTAGCGAATGTTGACGATGGCATCGTAGCGCCGTCGCGCTAATGGAAACGACTCCAGATCCACTTGCGCGGCCAGCAGCGTCAACCCCTCTGCGCGTGCGGCCTCGCGCGCCAGGCGTAAGCCAGCCAGAGAGATGTCGAGGGCCTCGACGGTCAGGCCACGGCGCGCCAGGAATAACGCATTCCGCCCGGCCCCGGCCGCCACATCCAGCACACGGCCCGCCAGCAGGTGGGCATGGGCACGCAAGAATTCCGACGGCACCTCGGTGGCGCTGCGTCGCCCGCTGCCGTAGCGCTCTTCCCACCGATGGCGGTCCTCTCGTGCCACGGGCTGGCCTTCCCTGCCTTACTGGGCGACCGCGCGCGCCAGGGTCAGGACGTCGACCGTGGTGGCGCCCGCCCGCATCAACGCGCGGCTGCACGCGTCGGCCGTGGCGCCGGTGGTGTACACATCGTCGACCAACAGTATCCGCTGGCCGCGGACGCGCGCTGGCCGGCGCACCTGGAACGCGTGCCGGACATTGCGTTGGCGCTCGGTATGGTCGAGCTCCACTTGCGGCCGGGTGGGACGGACGCGCTCCAGCGAAAACGGATCCATCGGGACGCCAGCCCTACGGACGAGCGACCGGGTCAGCAGCAGGGCCTGGTTGAATCCCCGCCAGCGCAGGCGCGACACGTGCAGGGGTACGGGCATGACGACGCTATAGTCCCGCAGCGCGAGCGGACAGCGTTCGGCCAATAGTCGCCCCAGTGGACGGGCCAGGCTCACGTCGGGCGCATACTTGTATCGCTGCAGCGCCGCCTTGAGCGGGTGGTCCGCACGGTCGGCCGCAGCGTAGACGGTGCAGGCCCGGGCACGCCCGAAACTCGGCGGGGCCGCCAAACAGCGGCCGCAGCGGTGGTCGCGGTCTCCCGCGGTGCCGAACGGCGCCCCACAGACGACGCACAACGGCGGGCGCGGCGGGCGCATCTCCCCCTGGCAGCGCATGCAAAAATGTGGCTGGGAGAGCGGCTGCCCACAGCCGCAGCAACTCGCCGGATACAGCAGGCTCAGAGCCAGATCCCACAGGTGGCGCACACGGCGTATGCTAGGCAGGTCCCACAGCAGACGCAACCGAACGCTTTGACTGCCTGCGGACGGCAGACTATATGTCACATGAATCGTTGGGTGCGGATGAAACGCTTCCTGATTGGTTTCCTTATCGGCCTCGGGTTGATGCATTGGTATCTGCGGTACGGCGATACCATGCAAACGGAAACCCGCCGGTGGTTTGAGCGGTCGGGGACCAACTATCGCGGGGATAAGACGCACGAGGCGGCACACGAAGCGTTGGGGGACAAATCGCGGTAGCGGTCGACGGCCAGGCGTGCGCGGCTGTCAACGTCCGGTCGAACCCGCGGCCGCCGGCCGACTGCGGCGCGCCGCGGACTTGCTCCGCCGCGCGCCGCGTGCGATCAAGGGTCGATAGTAACGCGACTCGAAGTAGGAGAGACCATGGAACTGCCGGTCATGCAGCGACTCAAGAAGGAGCTGGCGGATCTGCAATACGAATTGAGCCACAAGCTGCCCAAGGACTTGGAAGAAGCGCGCGCGCACGGCGATCTCAGCGAGAACGCGGAATATGATGCGGCCAAGAACCGGCAGGAGTTCGTGCGCGCGCGCATCGCGCAGATCCAGGGCCGCATCCGTGAGTTGTCGCTCTACAACACCCAGTCCATACCCCACGGCGTGGTCGCGTACGGCAGCCGAGTGACGGTCGAGGATCTCGATGAGGGGCAGTCGCTGGTTTACGAGATTGTCTTCCCCGAGGAAGTGAACGCCGCGGCGGGGCAGATTTCGCTGGGATCGCCCATCGGCCGCGCCTTGTTGAATCGCACCGTCGGCGACGAAGTCGAAGTGCAGACGCCGCGCGGCAAGCGCAACTATCAAATCACCGACTTGCTGACCTTGCACCAGCGGAGCTGACCGACCCGCACGCCGGGCGGCCGCCTGCCCTCTCGCCCGCGAACGAACGTTCCCAGCCCAGCGTAGACACCGCATGGCTTCCTTCGACAATCTCGCGGACATGTTCTTCGCGCAGGCCCGGCAACGTGCGGACCGCCCGCGCTACCGTCATCGGCCGGGCGAGCGCTGGCACGAGGTCACCTGGGGCACCTGCGCCGAGCGCGTGCGTGCGATGGCCGGCGGGCTTGCCAGCCTTGGACTCGAACCCGGCGACCGGGTCGCACTCCTCGCGGCAACGCGGCCGGAATGGATCGAGTTCGATCTCGCCGTGTTGGCGAACGGCGGCATTACCGTCCCGATCTACCCTTCGAACCTACCCGACGAGTGCGGCTACATCGCCTGGAACTCGGGCGCCACCGTCGTGTGCGTCGAAGACGCACGGCAGTTGGCGAAGATCCGGCAGGTGCAACAACAGGGCTTTACGGTTGACGGTGAAGCGCACCGGTTCGATCTCCGTCAGGTCATCACCATCGAGGACACCGGTGACCCGCAAACCGTGAGCCTGCGGCAACTGATGGACAGGGGCCGCGCACAGCCCGCTGCGATGCTGCAACGGCGCATCCAAGGCATTGGCCGCGACCAACTCGCGACGATCGTTTACACCTCGGGCACGACCGGCCCGCCGAAGGGCGTCATGCAAACGCACGGCAACCATCTCGCCGCGCTGGAGGCCGTCGGACAGCTCGGCATGATCGACCCCGGCGAGGTCGATTTCCTCTTCTTGCCGCTGGCCCATTCCTTCGCACGGCTGATCGAGTACCTGGGATTGTTCGCCGGCACGGTCACGGCATTTGCGCGGGGCATCGACACCGTGATGGACGACATTCGCGAGGCGCGACCCCATCTCATCCCTTCCGTACCGCGGATTTACGAAAAGATCTTCAGTCGGATCCAGGCGGGTCGATTGGAGAGTTCCGCGGCGAAGCGATGGTTATTGGATTGGGCGCTCGCGGTTGGCCGGCAGCGCAGCGAGCGTGTCCAGCGCGGGGTCGCCCCTTCCCGCTTGTTGGCGCTGCAACTGGCGCTGGCCGAGCCGTTGGTGTTGTCGAAAATCCGCGGCGTCCTGGGTGGCCGGACGCGCTTCATGGTCTCCGGTGGTGCGCCGCTGGCCGTGGAGATCGCCCGACTCTTCCATGCGACGGGCCTGCTGATCCTGGAAGGATACGGTCTGACCGAAACGACGCCGATCCTGACCGTTAACCGACCCGGCAAGTTTAGGTTTGGCACGGTCGGCCTGCCCATTCCCGGCGTGAGCCTGAAGATCGCCGACGACGGGGAAATCCTGGCCACCGGCCCGAACATCGCGCAGGGCTACTACAAGCGGCCCGAGGCCACCCGTGAGGTGTGGGACGCGGAGGGGTGGTTCCACACCGGCGACATCGGGGAACTCGATGCGGACGGCTTTCTGCGCATCACCGACCGCAAGAAGGACCTCATCAAGACCTCCGGCGGCAAGTACGTGGCGCCGCAGAAGGTCGAGATTCTCCTGAAGACGGCGCCGCACATCAGCCAGGCAGTAGTGATCGGAGACAATCGAAAGTATTGCGTGGCCCTGGTGACGCTCGACGCCGACGAGGTGCAAGCCTGGGCGACTCGAGAGCATGTCTCGTTGCCGGCGGACCGCACCCAGTGGGGTGCCGACAGCCGCGTGCGCGCGCTGATCGATGCCGAGATTGCGGAAGTCAACCGTGGGCTCGCGCCGTTCGAGACGATCAAGTATCACCGCGTCCTTCCGCACGACCTCAGCGTCGAAGGGGGCGAGTTGACGCCCAGCCTGAAAGCGAAGCGCAAAGTGGTGACGCAGAGGTACCGTGCGTTGATCGACGACATGTATTGAACCGGCGCCGGTTTGTGGATTCCGGGCCACGAATGTGCGAACGTGCGGCTGGCGTCCCGCATGGCCACGCCGGCGCCGCGATAGCCGCTGCGCTCGGGCCCGGTCGCGAAACACAACCGCAGGAGTACACTATGGCAGAGTTCGCCTACCAGGAGATGTTCCCGCTCGCGAAGGATCGCACCCGCTACCGGCTACTCACCGACCGCTACGTGTCTCCCGCGCGGTTCGATGGCGCGGACGTGCTGAAAGTCGATCCCGAAGGGCTGGCCGTCCTGGCGCGCGAGGCGATGCGGGATGCGTCGTTCCTGTTGCGCACCGAGCATTTGCAACAACTGGTCGCCATCCTCGATGACCCGGCGGCGAGCGACAATGACCGCGGCGTCGCGCTGGCGCTGCTGAAAAACGCCGAGGTCGCGGCCCAGGGTGTGCTGCCGCTGTGCCAGGATACGGGGACGGCGACGGTGATCGGAAAGAAGGGCGGCCGGGTGTGGACCGGCGCGTGCGACGAGGAGTTCCTGGCACGTGGGGTGTACGAGACGTACACGCAGGAGAACTTGCGCTATTCGCAAACGGTTCCACTGACCATGTACGAAGAGAAAAACTCCGCCACCAACCTGCCGGCGCAAATCGATCTCTACGCCACCGACGGCATGGAGTACTCCTTCCTCTTCGTTGCCAAGGGCGGCGGTTCGGCCAACAAGACCTATCTATTTCAGGAGACGAAAGCGCTGTTGACGCCGGACCGGCTAGAGAGCTTCCTCGCCGGCAAGATGAAGACGCTCGGCACCGCTGCCTGCCCGCCCTATCATATGGCTTTCGTCATTGGCGGCACCTCGGCCGAAATGTGTCTGAAGACGGTGAAGCTGGCGAGCACGGGGTATCTGGATTCCCTGCCGACGCAGGGCAACGAGCGTGGGCAGGCATTTCGGGACGTGGCATTGGAAGCGCGGCTGTTCGCGGCGGCCGGCGCGAGCGGCATCGGCGCGCAGTTCGGCGGCAAGTACTTTGCCCTGGACGTGCGCGTCATTCGCGTGCCGCGGCACGGCGCGTCGTGTCCCATCGGCATGGGGGTTTCGTGCTCCGCGCATCGCAACGTCAAGGCGAAGATCACCGGCAATGGCATGTGGATCGAGGAGATGGAGCGCAACCCGGGCCGGTTCATCCCGGAGAGATACCGCCGCAAACGCGAACATGGCGTCGTCACGCTCAACCTGGACCGGCCGATGCGGGAAATTCTTGCTGAACTCACCCAGTACCCGATCAAGACCCAGCTCTCGCTCACCGGAACCATCATCGTCGCCCGCGACATCGCACACGCGAAGATCAAGGAACGACTGGATCGCGGCGAGGATCTGCCGGCGTATTTCAAGGACCACCCCATCTATTATGCCGGCCCGGCCAAGACGCCGGAGGGGATGCCGTCGGGTTCCTTCGGCCCCACCACCGCCGGCCGGATGGATTCCTACGTCGACCTGTTCCAGTCGAACGGCGGTTCGCTGATCATGATCGCCAAGGGCAATCGCAGTGCGCAGGTGACCGCGGCGTGCAAGCAGCACGGGGGCTTCTACCTCGGGTCGATCGGCGGCGCCGCGGCCATCCTGGCGCAAGACAACATCAAGAAGGTGGAACTCGTCGAATACCCCGAGTTGGGGATGGAGGCGATCTACCGGATCGAGGTCGAGGACTTCCCCGCCTTCTTGTTAGTCGACGACAAAGGCAACGACTTCTTCGCGCAGTTGACGTAGCGCCGGCGTGTGCCCGCGTTGCCGCGCGCCGGGCCCCCTTGCCTCCCGGCCGGACAACTCCTATCAACTTTCGCAGGCGAGGGTGCCGACATGATCATCGTGATGAAGGACGACATTCTGCCGGAATCGCCCGAAGTGCAGGGGGTGATTCAGTTGGCGGAGCGCTATCCCAACGTACACGCGGAGGTACGGAAGATTCAGGGCGCCCTGCGGGTGCTGACCGAAATCTATCTGCTCGGTTCGACCGGCACCATCCCCATCGAGCCGTTCGAGGAGTTCCCCGCGGTCGAGAAGGTGATCCGGATTCGCGAGCGCTACGTCTCCATCGGTCGCCACCAGGGCCAGGCTGAGGCCATCGGCTTCGAGTACAACGGCGTCCATTTCGGCCAGGACGCCTTCCTCTTGTTTCCCGGCCTTTGCGCCATCGATAGCCGCGAGAATACCGAGGCGATGTTCCGCGCCCTGCAGGCGCACGGGATCGCGACCACCCGTGCCGGCGCGTACAAGCCGCGTACGAGTCCGTACGACTTCCAAGGGTACGGCAAGGCCTGCCTGCCGTACCTGTTCGAGTTGGCCGGCACGTACGGCATCAAGGTCATTGCAATGGAGGTTACCCACGAGTCGCATGTGGGGGAAATCCGCGACGCGCTGGGTGCGGCCGGACATCCGACGGGCGTCATGCTGCAGATCGGGACGCGTAACGCGCAGAACTTCGAGTTGCTGAAAGTCGTCGGGCAACAGCAGGACTTCCCGGTGCTGTTCAAGCGCGGCATGGGTATCACCCTCGATGAATCGCTCAACGCCTGTGAGTACATCGCCAGCAGCGGCAACCATCGGATCGTCTTTGGGTTGCGTGGGATGAAGACCAGCCTCGGCGATCCGCACCGGAACTTCGTCGACTTTGCGCACGTGCCGGTGGTGCGCCGCCTGACCCGCTTGCCGGTGTGCATCGACCCGTCCCATTCGGTGGGCAAGAAGGAAGCCGCGCCCGACGGCCTGCTCGACATCCACCATGTCACCGCCCAGGGCATCGTCGCGGGCGCCAACATGGTGCTGGTCGACTTCCATCCCAAACCCGAGCAGGCCCTGTGCGACGGCCCACAGGCGCTGCTCCTCGGCGAACTGGAGCATTACGTCCGCGACGCCGAGTTGGTGCGGCGCGCCTACCTCGAGCGCTGTGCCCTACGGGAGCGACTGCCCCGGCCCACAGGAGCGCAGGATGGCTGATGAGGCGGTCAACCCGGATGGCCTGACCGCGGTGGAGCGCGCCGTGGCGCGCGACGAGATCCGGCAGCTTGCGTATCGCTACGCCCTGGCGATCGATTCGCGCGACATCGGCCTGCTGGTCTCGCTGTTCGTTCCCGACGTGCGCGTCGGCCGCAACGCCACCGGGCACGCCGCGCTGCGCGCGTTCTGGATCGATTCGCTGCGCGCCATTGGCGTGTCCATCCTTTTCGTCGGCAACCACCTCATCGATTTCGACGATCCAACCCACGCCCGCGGCATCGTTTACTGTCGCGGCCAGGTGCAGGACGGAGACAAGTGGATCGAACAGGCCATCTTGTACCGCGACACCTACGAGCGCCGCGACGGCCGCTGGCTCTTCGTTCGGCGCATACACGAACTGTGGTACGGTGTGGAAACGGCTGAACGCCCGTTGGCGCAGGACCCGGCGAATTGGCCTGCCCGCCACGTCGGCCGCGGTACGCTCCCCGATACCCTGCCGGCGTGGAGACACTTCTGGGCGGCGCAAGAGCTGTGAGGCTTCGCCTCACGCCGATGGCCTCGCGCCGACGGCAGATAGCAGATGGCGAATGGCCCTTGGTTCATACACCATCACCCATACGCCATCGGCCATAAGCCATATGCGTTTCTTCGCCACCACTGCCAAGGGAATGGAGGACCTGCTCGCCGCGGAGTTGCACGAGCTGGGAGGCCGGGCCGTCGAGGTGCAGCGTGCAGGCGTGGCGTTCGCCGGTGACCTCGAAGCGGCCTACCGCGCCTGCCTGTGGTCGCGCATCGCCAACCGCGTCCTGTTGCCGTTGGCGACCTTCCGGGCGGCGTCCCCGCACGCGCTGTACGATGGGGTGCGGACCATCCACTGGGCCGAGCACCTGGACCCGCGTCGCACGCTGGCGGTCGACTGCGTCACCGTGCAGTCGAAGCTGGCGCACTCGCACTACGCTGCGTTGAAAACCAAGGATGCCATCGTCGACCAGCTACGCGCACAGACGGGCACGCGACCGTCCGTGGATGTGGCGCGCCCGGATGTGCGGGTGAACGTCTACTTGCACGCCGACCGCGCTGTGGTCAGCCTCGACCTCTCCGGCGAGAGCCTACACCGGCGAGCGTATCGCCAACGCGGTACGGCCGCACCGCTCAAAGAAAACCTTGCCGCGGCGATTCTGGTGTTGGCGGATTGGCCGCGCCAGGCCGCCGCGGGGGCGCCGTTGATCGATCCGATGTGCGGTTCGGGGACGCTGCCCCTGGAGGCGGCGCTGATGGCGGCGCACATCGCACCGGGGCGCAAGCGCGGCTACTTCGGCTTCCTCGGTTGGCGCGGACACCAAGCGGGGACCTGGGCGCGCCTGCGTCATGAGGCCGAAGAGCAGGAGATCCGCGATGCGAAACGGCTGCCGCCGATCCACGGTTACGATGCCTCACCCGCCGCGGTGCGGACCGCTCTCATGAATGTCGAGCAGGCCGGGCTGCGCGGCCGCGTCCACATCGAGAAGCGGCCACTGGAGGCGTGCGAACCGATCGCGGTGCGCGGGCGGACCGCCCCACCAGGCATCCTCGTGGTCAATCCGCCGTACGGCGAGCGCGTCGGCGACCGGGAGCGACTCGGCGACCTGTACGCCGCCCTGGGCGACACACTGCGGCGTAGGTTCCCCGGTTGGACCGGCTACGTGCTCACCGGCAACCCCGCGCTCAGTAAGCGCATCGGCCTGCGCGCGGCGCGCCGCCATATCCTGTACAACGGGACCATCGAGTGCCGCTTGCTGGTGTTCCCCATTTCCGCCGAGCCGGTGCGGGGCGACAGGGGCCCAGGGTGGCGGCATGCGCCGGCCTGAGCGAGGGGGGAAAAGCCGGGGACCCTTTCATTTTCAGCCGGGATCAGGCCGGTTACAACGTTTGCGCCCCGAAGCCCGTTCGGGCAAGTCCGCGACGTAACCTACCGGATCGGCCTGCGCCGCCGCCCGCTGCACACCGTCGTCGAAGGTGAAATAGGCGAAACCCACCTGATCCCCGACCTGTCGGGCCAGCGCCGTCTTGCCGCACTACCGCGGTCCGTGAATCAGAACCACCGGCCAATCCGCCAACACCTCCATCGATCGTGGGCGGACATGGCGCGGATACAGATCGTGCCTTTTCATCGAGGCTCATCGCACACGAGAGGGCGTCCATTTGAAAGTATCGTGTCGTCTGTTTGAACGCTTCCATCCGCCCGATTGCAAGGCGATGCAGCCGGCAACATCCCAGTCCACCCCACCGCCCGAGCTCTCTTACGGCGATCTCACCGCTCGGGCAGTACCAGGACCTTGGCGGCGATCGTCGGATTACTGGCGGTCGCGATCGCTTCGGCGATGCGCGAGAGTGGGAAGCGGTGGCTGATCATTGCGGACACGTCCACCGTCGTCGTCGCGAGAAACTCGATGACCTCGCCGAAGCCTTCCGGGTAGCCCATCGAGCCGACCACCTGCAGCTCCTTGGCCAACACCATGCGCAGGTCGAGCGGCACCTCGCCTTTGCAGACGCCCACCAAAACCAGCCGCGCACCCGGGCGGGCTTGGGCGATGACGGTCTGTACCACCGCGGCCACCCCCGCGCAGTCGATGAACACGTCCGTGCCTGGCATCGGCATGCCGTAGAACGCCGCCTCGCCATGCCGGGCACGCACGACATCCCACAGATCAGGGGCGTCCGGCGCACATACGAGGTGCGCACCGAGTCGCTGCGCGGTGTCCAAGCGCTGGCGCGATGGATCGACGACGACGATATGGTCGACGCCGCGGTGCGCGAGAGCCAGCACGGTACCCAGACCGATGGGACCGGCACCGAATACGACGACCCGCGACGCCGCCGTCACGCCCCCTTGGCGTACCGCGTGAAAAGCCACTGCCAGCGGCTCGACCAGGGCGGCGTGTTCGATCGGCACGTTCGCCGGGAGCGGATAGACGGTCGGCTCCGCCTGGATGTTGCGCACCGCCACCAACGATGCGAACGCCCCCTGCGGACCGCCGTTACCGATGAAGTTGAAGCCGCTGATCGGATTGACGACGACACGCGCACCGAGGGGCAGATCGCGCACGTTGGCGCCAACCGCGCGCAATGTGCCGGCGAACTCATGGCCGAGGGCCATGGGAGCTGCCGTCGGCCCGTCGAGGCCGCCGGCATTCACGAACCCGAGATCGGTACCGCAGATGCCGCAGGCGTGCACCTGCACGATGACGTCATCGGGGCCGCATTCGGGCGGCGGCACATCGACGAGCCGAATGTCGTGCGGACCGAATAATTGCGCCTGCTGCATGGTGCTACTCCTCGCTTTTCCTCACGGCGATGGACTCGTCGGGCTCCGGGGTTTCCTGCTCGCGGCGACAGACCTCGTCGTAGATCTCCTCGAGGTATCGTCGGGCGCTCGGGCCGCCGGCATACTTCGCTCCTTGCAGTAGTTCCTCGAGGATCTTGCGCAGCATGACCCAGTCGCGGCAGTACCGTTTGAGGTGTCGCACCGTCATCATGATGCGGATTCGCGCCATAGCTCCATCACTACCCCAGCCGACTGGTCCGGGCAATGCAACCTGCGACCGTTGGCGGTATCCAGGAAGCCGACGATCCGCTATCTAGTCGGCCAGCGTGCCGACCGGCCGTTGTGACCAGGAGGTGTCGAGATGATCAAGGTCTTGGTGTTGGTGCAGCGGAAGCCCGGGCTGACGCGCGAGCAATTCGCGCGCGGGTGGCGTGAGGAGATCGGCCCGGCGGTGGCGCGTCACGTTCCGGGCATCGTCCGCTATGTCCAGAACCATCGCCCCAAACTCGCGGACGCCAGCGACGCCCCATGGGATGGCGTCGGCGAACTATGGTTGCCCGACGAGACCGCGTGGCAACGGGTTCAGCAGTACAGCACAAGCGCCGAGGGCAAGTGGATCGTTGACCTCGAACGGCAATACATCGACCGCGGCCGTATGACGATCCTCGTTTGCCATGAGCACGTGATTAAAGAGTGAAGCGGGAGGCGATCGGAGCGGCATATGTTCTACGGATGGTGGCTCGTACTGGTGGGGTTGATCACGCAAGGACTCGGCGCCGGCGGCGTGATCTACGCCTACAGCGTGCTGGTGCTGCCATTGGAGCACGAGTTTCAGACCACCCGCATGGCGATGATGTGGGGCGTGACGTGCAGCAGCCTGGTGGCGGGTCTGGTTTCGCCCTGGCTCGGATCGCTTGCCGACCGCCGTCCGCTGCACGTCCTGATGGCGGCGGGGGTGGTCCTGATGGCCGCGGCATTCATGGTCCTGTCCGTCACCACGGCGGTGTGGCAAGTGGCACTGTGCTACGCGCTGTTCATGTCGTTCGCCCAGGTGTTGCTCGGTCCGCTCACGGCGGCCACCCTGATTACGCGGTGGTTCAGCCGCCGGCGCGGTCTGGCGCTCGGCCTGGCGGCGGTGGGGACCGGTATCGGCGGTCTGGTGGTTCCGCCGGTGTTGCAGGCGTTGATCACTGCCTACGAGTGGCGTGGCGCGTGCCGCTGGTTCGCTCTGCTCATCCTGGCGGTCGCGCTACCGCCGACGCTGCTGGTCGTCAGCACTCCGGCGGAGAAGGGATTACGCCCCGACGGGGAGCCGGGGCCGCCGCTGCCGGTGGCCGCATTGGCGCACGGCGGCGCGCCCATGACCACCGCCGACATCGTGCGCCGCTTCGATTTCTGGGCGATCGCGCTGGCCGTCGGCATCGTCTTCGCCGACACCGGGATGTTGCTGAGCAACATGATGCCCTACGCCACCGGACAAGGCCTCCCCGCTTCCGCCGCCGTGGGTCTGATCTCCACCGTCGCGGTGGCCGCGGTGCTGGGCAAACTGCTCTTCGGCGCGGTGGCGGACCGCATCGACCTGCGTTTCGGGTTGGGGGCGGGCATGGCGGTCGTTTGCCTGGCGTTGGCCTTGTTCCGCGGCGGGAGTTCCGCCGGAACATTGCGCGCGGCGAGCTTCGCCCTGGGGCTCGCCTCCGGCGGCATCCTGCCGCTGTGGGGGGCGATGTTGGGCCACGCCTTCGGCGCCGAGGTCTACGGGCGGGTGATCGGCTTGATGAGCATGGCAATCACCGTCCCGGTCTTACTCAGTCCCCTGCTCGCGGGGCGCATCTTTGACGTCACCGGTGCCTACCTCCGCGTGTTCGAGATCTTTTTCGTGATTACGCTACTGGTTGCGTTGCTGCTGCCGCGGTTGCCGCCAATGCGGCACGGCGAAGGGTGACCGCACGCCCGTTATCTCCGCACGGCGCTCCGCGTGGCCGCGCGGCGGCGCTACGGCCGGAAGCCGGCGATCACCTGTCGGGCGATCACAAGCTGCTGGATCGTCGGCGTGCCCTCCTCGAGCCAATTGAGACGGGCATCGCGATAGAGCCGCTCGATCTTGTGTGCGCGCGTATAGCCGATGCCGCCGAAGACGAGCAGCGCCCGGTCGGTGACCCGGCCGACGGCCTCGAGGCCGAAGAGCTTCGTCATCGATGCTTGGGCGGGAATGCGCTCGCCGCGGTCCCAGCGGGCGGCTACATCCGCGAGCATGAGCCGCAGCGCGTACACATCGGTCGCCATCTCCGCCAGGTAGCGCTGGATCGCCTGGCGCTCGGCGATCGGCTTCTTGAAGGTCACACGCTGCTTCGCACGCGCGACCGACAACTCGAGCGCGTACTCCGCCGTTCCCAGCGAACTCGCCGCGACGAAGACGCGAGAGATCTCGAGCGCCTCCTCGAGCTGGTCGAGGCCCTTACCGACGTCGCCCATGACCGCGGAGTCCGGCACGAAGCACTCGGTGAAGGTGAGCAGGCCATGCGCGCCGCCCTTGGCACCCATCGTGTGCGGGTACACCTCGATCTTGAGACCCGGAGCGGTGCGCGGTGTGAGCAGGCACGAAACCTCGCGGTCTCCGGTCTTGGCGAACACCATGAAGTGGGAGGCGAAGTCGGAGTTGGTGATCAGGTGCTTGCGGCCGTTGATCGCCCAGCCGCCGTCGACCTTCGTGGCGCGCGAGCCAAGATCCGCGCCGGTACCGTAATCGGGCTCGGTGAGCGCGAATGCCACCGACTTCTCGCCGCGTGCCGCGGCCGGCAGCACCTCCACGCACTGCGCCGGCGTGCCCAGGGCGGAGAGCGCGTGGCACATCGAGTTGTGGACGTGCACCAGCGCGCGGATGCCGCCCTGCGTCTTCCCGAACTCGGCGATGATCGGCACGTACTGGCTGACGGACAGTCCGAGCCCACCCCACTGCTCCGGGATGAGCAGCGCAAAGGCCCGCATGCCCGTGAGCGCCGGCCACAGCTTGTCGTGCGGAATGTGCTCGGTGTCCTCGATTTCCCGCTCCAGCGGGTCAATCTCCCGCCAGATCGCAGCGAAGATGTCCTTGCGCAAGGCCTCGTAGGCCACCTGCTCCATCGCCATCACAACTCTCCTTTCGCGGCGCCCGCTCCTCCTGTTGCGCCAGGAAGCGATGCGGTCACAGCGTACATCACATGGGTCGTCGAACTTCAAGCGGGAACGCCCTTCGCCGTCGATCGAGGGGATAGGCCAGATCGCGGCTATGCGACGACCGCAAGATGAGAACGTGCATGTCCGAGTTCCGGGCCTGGAGGACCGGACCGATTCCGCGGCCGGAGCGACAGCCTGTCAACCGGAGCCTCTGCCGGAAAATCGATGTCCGAGAGCCGGCCGCGGTGCGTCTAGGCGCGCGCGGGGTGGGCGTGAATTGGCGCCGGTTCTTGTTTCTCCTCCATTGGTGTAGCGCCCGACGCGCAAGCCGCGCGCGGTCCTTCAAATGACGCCGCCGGCGGGATGTTCTGGTTCACGCGGAAGAAGTTGTCGGGATCGTAGCGACGCTTGACCTGCGCGAGGCGTTCGAAGTTCGCGCCGTAGGCCGCGCGGACGCGGTCCGCTCCCTCGTCCATCATGAAGTTCATGTAGGCTGCGCCGCCTTTCGAGTACGGGTGGAGCGCCTCGTAGTAGCGTACGGTCCACTCGCGGAGGGCATTCGCCTTGGCCGGGTCGGGATCGACGCCGACAATAACCTGCGACCAGAGCGCATCGCGGTGGCGGTATGCGGTGTCGCCCGCGCCCACCCGAGCGGCCGCCCCGTTCACGGGGTAGAGGTGCATGGTCGAGTGCGGGGTGGGAAGCGTCGCGCCCCAACGCCGGTGTTCGCGGATGGCGTCGTCCGAGAGCCCGCCCAAGAAGTCGGCGCGCCAGTACCACTGGAGCCCGGCAGGGTACAGTGGATCGAAGAACGATTGGAGCGCCGGGAAGGGAAGCTCGTGCGCCGCATGGAGCAAAGGTGGGACGGTGGAAATCAGGGGCCCGACGAGGCGATCGAACGCATCCCGGCTTCCATTGTGGCACCACACGACCGCGCTCACTTTGCGCCCGTGCAGAGCCTCGGGGAAGGGCGGGACCGGCGGTACGGTGACGAACGCGAAGAAACCGCCCAGCTCCTCCGGGGCGCGCTCGATCAGGTCTTGGAAAGCGCGGAGCGCGTCTTCGGCCTGTTCCAGCGCCCAAAAGGTCGGGCCGCCCACTACGGTGCTCACCGGATGCGCGCGGAACAGGAACGAGGTTACAACGCCGAAATTGCCACCTCCGCCGCGCAGAGCCCAGAAGAGGTCGGGGTGTTGGTCGGCGCTGGCCGTGACCATACGCCCATCGGCGAGGACGACGTCGGCGCCGAGCAGGTTGTCGATCGTCAGGCCGCAGCTACGCGTGAGATATCCGCTCCCACCTCCGAGCGTCAGGCCGCCCACGCCGGTGGTTGAGATGATGCCGCACGGGACGGCCAGGCCGAATGGGTGCGTGGCGTGGTCGACGTCTCCCCAGGTGGCCCCGCCTTCGACCCGGACGGTACGGGCCTGCGCGTCGACGCGGATGCCGCGAAGTCGGCCGAGGTCGACGACGAGGCCGCCGTCGACGACGCCGAGACCGGCCGCATTGTGGCCACCGCCGCGCACGGCCAGCGTCACCCCCGCATCGCGCGCGGCGTGGACGCAGGCGATGACATCCGCGACATCGGCGACGCGGGCGATGGCGCCGGGTCGGCGCTGGATCATGGCGTTGTAAACGGCTCGTCCTTCCTCGTACCCCGGATCCTGGGGAACCAACACCTGGCCCCGCAGGCTGGTTCGGAGCCCTTCGACGAATGCCTTGGTCATGGTTTTCCTCCTCAATAAGTTGGCGTAGTCCGATGAACAGACCACGACGTTATGCCGGAGGTGTAGCACCCGCCCCGTTCGCGGAGCGTTCGTGGCCGAGGAACGCCCACGCCAGTCAGCCAAGCGTGTCCAGGAGCCGCAACGCGCGGGCGCGGTCGCGCGAGCTTCCGCCTTCCGGAAGCCCGGCGAGCACCTGGCGAACGACATCGGGGGCGCGCTTGCCGTCGCCGGCGGTGCGCAGCGCGAGGCAGAGCGTGACGGCGCTGCGCAGCGCGAGGGGCTGCGCATGCAGGTCCTGCGCCCGCTCCAAGGCCCGCCGCGCGTGCACGATCGCCTCGCTCGGTTCGAGAACGGCGCGTAGCCGAATGATCTCCGCGATCCAGAACGTTTCGCCGGAGGCGGTCGCGCGAACCTCCGCCTGGTCGAGCGCCTCCCGCGCCTCCTGTGGTCGTTCCGCCGCGGCCAGAGCCTCGGCGAAGGCGGCAAGGTAGATCGAGCGCCGCACCCACGCCTGCTCCTCGTCGAGAGCAGCCAGCGCGCCCCTCATGGCACGCACGGCGGCGCCGGGATCCTGCTCCGCGCGCGCCCATGCGCCCAGAAGCGTGCCCCAGTGACGGTAGTACGCGAAGCCATGGCGTTCGCACACATCGCGTGCCCGATCCGCGGCTGCGGCGCAGGCGCCCCGATCGCGCCGCATGTAGTGCAAGAGCGCGGCGTAGGCGTGTGCGAGGGCCTCGCTGTATGCGTGGCCCAGCGTGTGAGCGCTGCGCACCGCTTCGACCGCGGCGCTGCGCGCTCGGTCCTCAAGGCCGCACAACCAGAGGGCGTGGGCCTCCCACGCGCAGTTGAACACGCCGAGGTCGGACCCGAAAACGGTCAGTTGCCGTTGGGCGTGCTCCGGGTCGTTGCGGTGTCGGGCGGCCTCGAAGTGATGGAGCGCCGCTTCGAACCGGCCCAGGTGCAAAAGCAGACCGGCCAGTGTGTGATGGCTCTCCGCTTCGAATTCGGGATGTAGTGCCGCCAGCTCGCCCAGCCGCTTGACGATGTCGAGCGCCGCGACGAGGTTGCCGCCGACGAACCGCAAGGCCCACAGGTTCCGCAGCGCTTGGAACAGCGCCGATGAATCCTCGAGTTGCTCGGCGAGCAGACGAGCCCGTTCCAGCACCGTGAGCAAGCCGGTATCCGCGTAGCCGTGGATGGCACGCAGGGAGGGTATCTGCACGAGCAACAGGGCAAGCTCCTCGCGGTCCCGTTCTCGGCTGGCCGTTCGCGTGCGCACCGACGCGAGGGCGCGCTCCAGGAGTACCGCGGCGCGGCGGTGTGCGAACACCGCCGATGCGGCATGGGCCGCACGCCGGTAATACCCGGTGGCCCGTTCAGGCAGGCCCGCGCGCTCGTAGTGCCAGGCGAGCGACGCACTCACTTCGTCGAGCGCCGGCGCGTGGATCAGCTCAAGCGCCTGGGCCACACGCCGGTGAAGCAGCCGCGCGCGCGCCGGACTCACGCCCTGCGTCGCCGCCTCGCGCAGCGCATCGTGTGAGAAGTCGTACCCGGCCGTCGCGTGCTCGCGCACGATCCGCCGCCGCCACAGCTCGTCCAGGGCGCGGACCAGTTCCTGCTCGTCGAGGGCCGCAGCCTCCCGCAGCACGTCGAAGCTGAAGGCGCGGCCGATCGTCGCCGCGTATTGCGCGAGCTCCAGCGCCCGCGGCCCCAGCTGGGCGAGGCGCGCGCTCAGTACGGCCCGGACGCGTGGCGAGCCGGCGAGAAGGTCTCCCGGTGACGACGGGTCACGCGGAACGGCGCTGTCGGTAGGCTCACGGTCAGCCCGAATCGCGGTTTGCAGGTGCAGACCAGCGCGCAGCGCCTCGATGGCGAACAGCGGATTCCCCTCGCTCAGGCAGTACAGCCGGCCGGCAGCCTCCTCCGTGACCGCCGCCAGGTCGTCTCCCGCCGCCGCTCGAAGCAGAGCCGTCACATCGGACGGGCCGAGCGGGCCGACCTCGATTTCGATCAACTGTCCTTCCTGCCTGAGCGCGAGCAGCAGGCGCTGCGCGATCTCGTTGTCCGTCAATTCGTCACCCCGCGCCGTCGTGAGCACGAACAGGGCTGCCCTCGCCTCATAGCGGCTCAGGTAATGCAGCAAGGCAAGTGTATCCGGGTCGCACCATTGCAGGTCGTCGAGTACGAGTAACACCGGACGCGACCCGGCCAATAACGCGTGCGCGACAGCCTCGAACAGCCGCCGCCGCGGGAAGGTATCCTCTCCGCCGGGTGGTAGCAGCTCCACCGTGGGCGCCGTCGAGCCGATCGCGAGCACTTCGGGCACCAACCGGCCGATCTCGGTGCGCCACACGGGATCGAGATCGCCGATGCGTGGGAAGATGGCTGGGCTTCTCAGCCAGGCCGCCACGGGAGCGTAGCTGAGCTGCCCCTCCGCGGCGTAGGCACGCGCGCGGGCCACGCCGGCGCCCTCGCGCTCCACCTCGCGTGCCACGTCGTCGGCCAGACGTGACTTGCCGATGCCGGGCTCTCCCAGGAGGCACCCCACCCGCGGACTCCCGCCGCTCGTTGTTCGCCACGCGTTCAAGATCTCGGCGCGCGCCGCGGTGCGACCCACCAGCGCCCATGTTTCCGGGGCTTGGCAGGCAGTGCGGTCGGCCAGCCGCACCCTCTCCTCCGCGCGGGTGGACTCCGCCGCCCCGTACTCGAGCAGTTGACGATACAAGGCGCGCGTCTCGGGTGCCGGTTGGATTCCAAGCTGGCGCTCGAGCAGATTCGCACAGCGGTGGTACGCGTGCAGCGCAGACGCGCGGTCCGACGTGGCCGCATGCAGGCGCATCTGCGTGCGGTAGGCATGCTCATCGAGTGGATCCATCTCGGTGAGACGGCGCGCCCAGCGGACGGCCTCGCGTAGATCCCGGCGATCCTCGAGCAGCTCGACGAGGCGGCGGATCGCCGCGCTCATCTCGGCTCTCAACCGCTCGCGCTCTGGGTCCAACCACTCGGCGAAGCACTCGGGCAACAGGTCGCCCACGTAGATCCGCGCCGCTTCCACGAGCGCAGCGACCTCCGGCGCGGCGTGCCCACCCGCGCGCGCGGCATCGGCACGGGCCAGCGCGTGGCGAAGGTCGTGGAGGTCCGAGCTGACACCGTCTTTGAGCCTGAGGCCGACGTGAGTGCCGCTCGTGTCGATCGCACCATCGGCGCGGGGGAGATCCCGCCGCAGGTGGTACAGCTCGCGGCGAAGGTTCGTGCGGGCTTGCGCCTCGCTCGACTCAGACCACAGCCGGCTGGCGATCCGCTCTCGCAGGATGCGCTCACCCTTCTCCAGCACCAGCAGTGCCAGGAGCTCCCGACCGCGCATTGAGATGACGTCGCGTGCCGGCTCGCCGTCGACCGAGAGCCGGAAGCGTCCCAGCAGGTCGATTCTCAAGAGTCCTACCACGTCATTGCCCGTGCATGACACGCCCACGCGAAAACCGTGTAACCGCCGGAATCAGGTCGAGTTGTCAACAGTAGAACATATGCTATCCGCCCCCCGGACCCCAATCAATGCGGCGTGCGCACATATCGCACCCCGGCAAGTAGCTAATTGCAATTCGTCGGGGAGCTCAACGCACCGCGCCAGGAACCCAAATGCTTGCCCGCGGCGGATGCGACACCGAACACTACGCCGGGCAGGCCGCGGAACGCCCCCTGTTCCCACAGCGCACGCATCCAGAGGTTGGCAAACATCGGGAAGGTTCGCTTGCCGAGCACATAGCGGTCCCCGGGTGCGTATCGCGTACTCCAAAAGGCGCCGAACGTTCGGCTTGAGGGCTCGACCTCCTGACGTTACGCTCCTACCCGAGATCGAGGCCGGCAAGCAGGTTCCGCGCCGACCGGAGCTGCGCGCTGAACTGCACCGGGTACGCCGGGGCACGACCGAGTGCTTTCAGCCCTGGCGGCAAGCGCTCGACCCGAGCACGACAGCGTTGGCGCACTTCGGCCAGGGTCGGCGGACGGCGCAAGCGGTGACCGCCCCGCATCTCGCAATTGAGCAGCGGCTCCGCTCCGGGGGGCGGCGGCTCGTCGGCCCCGCATACGATATCGCCGACGTAAACGCCGGCGCTGTCATGCTGGCGCCACACCTGTTTGCGGCCGGGGTACGTTGCCTTGCCGGTGCTGGTCTTGACTTTGCCCCACCGCCCCGCCGCCGTCTCGATCTCGACAAGCTTGTAGACCCCGCCTAATGCCGGGGCATCGAACGACGTGGCCAGTCGGGTGCCGACGCCGAACGCATCCACCGGTGCCCCGGCGGCAACCAGGGCGGCAATACGCCACTCGTCGAGGTCCCCGCTGGCAACGATTCGGGTATCATGCAGATCGCCCTCGTCGAGTACGCGTCGGACCTCGCGGCTGAGCCGGTCGAGGTCGCCGCTGTCGAGCCGCACTGCCCGGGGCCGGAGACCAGCGCAAACGATCTTGCGCGTTGCCTCCACGGTATCGTAGGTGTCGGTCAAGAGGACCGCAGAATGTGGGAAGACGCGCGTGTAGTAGTCGAACGCCGCGACTTCGTCATCGAAGGCCATGACCCAGGAATGCGCGATGGTGCCGGAAGTGGGAACGCCGAAGTGCAAGCCGGCCTCCACGTTCGACGTACCGGCGCAGCCGGCCACATACGCCGCGCGTGCCGCGTTCATCGCCGCCTCTGTGCCGTGGGCGCGGCGCGAGCCGAACTCGATCACCTCACGCCCCCCTGCGGCGTGTACCACCCGGCTGGCCTTCGACGCGATCATGGTCTGAAAGTTGACGGTCGCAAGCAGGAAGGTTTCCACGATCTGCGCCTCGAGGATCGGAGCGGTCACCCGGATAAGCGGCTCGTTCTCGAATACGGGCGTACCCTCCGGGACGGCCCACACTTCTCCAGTAAACCGGCATGTGGCCAGATACGAGAAAAATTCCGGGGGTGTGTCTTCAAATACGGGATGGGCACGCAGGTACGCGATGTCCTCGTCCGTGAAATGAAAATTCTCGATATAGTCTAGGGCGTGTTCGAGGCCCGCCGCCACCAGGTAATTGCGAGTGGCGGGAAGGTCGCGAACGAAGAGCTCGAAGCTGGCCGTGGCCGTGACGCGGTTGGCGAAATAGGCCGCCGCCATGGTCAGCTCGTACAAATCGCTTGCGAGGGCGAGCGAACGCGCGCGCATAGGTCAGTCCGTCCGACACTCGCATGATTGCAGGATCTGGTGACCGCGCAAGAGCGGGCGCCAGGAGCGTGTCGGAGAAGAACCGGGACTGCGGCCATTGGTCAAGGGAAGCGATTGGTGTAAAGTGCGGCCGGCGTGGAAGTGAGGTGGATGGGGAAGACCTTGCGCGCATACAATCTGGAGC
>JAXLXM010000004.1:0-415237 GCA_046327925.1 Binatia bacterium | reverse complement strand
AGACCCAAAGCAGTCGTTCCATTGCCTCTCCGTTCTGAGAGGCGCCGCGTGTGTCGTAAGATCGAAACTCCCACGGCGCCTGAGTTGCCGTCCGTAGGAGTCATTGGCGGCGTCAGTGAGCCTGGCGTCGCGGTTTCGGCGGACTCCACCGCCATCTACTGAAACCTTTGTAACACGGAAGCCCGGAACTGGCTACTGACAAGCGGCATGTCGGCCGGTCGCAGGTCCTCCCGGCGCGCGGTGTCCGGGCCTTACATGCAACCAAGGTCGAGCCCGCCTGCACGCCAAGTTCCGGCATCTGCCGCCCCCCGCACCACGCTCACGGTAAGCTTCGGCCGCGCGTTCTCCAAAATCCAATCCGGAGTTTCGAGGTCCATGGGTTAGTGCGCATATCGCAATTCGGTGCACGTTGGACACCAGTGTCCAAACTGCAACCACGTCCCTCTCGGCGCCGACACGGTCTTGCCCATTAGGCAGAGTTAGCAGTCCCAAAGAGACTTCACGTCAGCCAAGCGATTGCAGCGCGTATCCCGTCTGGGATGTGCAGTTTTCTCGTGGAAAATCGGGATAAGGCGTCCCCGACGGGATTTGAACCCGTGTTGCCGACGTGAAAGGCCGGTGTCCTGGGCCAGGCTAGACGACGGGGACGTGCCAGTGTGAGCGACCGCCTGGCGACGCACAGCCAGGCAAGGGTAGTTGCGTACCGGGATTCGTGTTCCAAATCAAGGGCTGGGGCGCGGCCGCTCGCCGCCACTGCACGAACGTTGTACTGGCGGCCAGCGACTCGTGGCCGGCAACTTTCGACGCTCGTCCTTGTATGCTTTAAGCGTGCCGCATGGCGGACACGATTCCTTCGCGCACACGGCACGTCCGCACACGCTTGCACAGCGAAGAGCATGTGCCGGGCGGGGTGAGCGTGCGCGACGTCATCCTCGGCGTTAGCGACGGGCTGACCGTGCCGTTCGCCCTCGCCGCCGGACTGAGCGGCGCAGTCACCAGCAACTTCATCGTCTTCATCGCCGGCGTGGCGGAGATGCTCGCCGGCGGCATCGCCATGGGACTGGGCGGTTACCTGTCGGAGAAATCGCACGCCGAGATCTACCGCAAGGAACTCGAACGCGAAAACCGCGAGGTCGACGAGGTGCCGGAATTGGAACGGCGCGAGGTGCGTGACATCTGGAAAGCCCGTGGCTATGCCGGCGCGGAACTGGATCAACTCGTCGATGCCATCATCAAGGACCGCCGCCGTTGGGTGGAGTTCATGATGCGCGAGGAACTCGGCTTGCTCGAACCCCGGGCCAGCGGCGCGTACAAGACGTCGCTCACCATCGGCATGTCCTACATCGTCGGCGCTCTCGTCCCGCTGTTTCCCTTTCTCATCCCGCTCACCATCCACCAGGCCCTGCTGCTGTCGAGCGTCACCACCCTTTCCGCACTGTTTCTCGTCGGCGTCTTCAAGTCGCGCTTCACCGGCGCCGCCTGGTGGCGCAGCGGCTTGGAAACCACGCTGATCGGCGCGGCCGCCGCCGGAGCCGCCTACGTGCTGGTGCGGCTGCTGTCGCACGGGTGAGGCAGATCGCCGATCGCCAATCGGCGGAGAGACAAGCGCAACCCGTGCGATGGCTCCCGTCGGGACTTGAACCGCAGCGCGATCTTGTGTTTCTTAGGGTGCGGTTGGTTCTCTGAGGCCGAGTTTGAACACGGTCGTGCGGCGCGAGAGCGCGCGCCCGTATCCTCGACTTTGGACGGTGGACTTTGGACAGCGGGCGCGGCCCGCATGTGGAGGTGATGGCACTATGGCAGGAAAGGCAACGAAGAAATCGGCGGCCGCAAGGACGCCCAAGAAGAAATCTCCGGCAATAAGGGCGGCCAAGAAGGCCGCTCCCGCCAGCACGGCGAAGTTCGATCAATCCGGTGCGCCGTGGTGGAAGAAGTTCTGGCCGACACAACCGACCGCGGGGAAGCGCTAGCAGGCTTGGGGATGGCGCGTGGCGGCGAGCGGATAGGCGACACCGCCGAACCGTATACCCCACGCGCCATCGGCTACGCGCAAGCAGCCCTCCCTTGCCGCGGCCGCGGCGATCCCCTAGGGTGGATCTCATCAGCACGAGATTGACGGCCCACGGGGAAACCCGCGCGCGAGGAGGACAGCATGGACGATCACGTGAGGCTCAGCCGCGATTGTGAGGCGGTGCAGATCCCCGCGGGACACACGGTGACGTTGCCCCAGGGAACGGTCGCCATCATCACGCAGTCGCTCGGCGGCACCTTTACGCTGCAGGTTCCCAGCTTCGGCGGTCTGTACCGCATTGCCGGGAAGGACGGTGACGCCATCGGCAAGGAGCCGACAGCGGCGCCGGCGCCTCGGGAATCGGCCGTCGCCAGCGGCGAGGTACTGGAAGCGGATGTCTGGGAACAGCTCAAGACCTGTTACGACCCGGAGATCCCGGTCAATATCGTCGACCTGGGTCTGGTGTACGATATGCAGATCTCGCAGCTACCGAGCGGGAGCAACAAGGTTGAAGTGAAGATGACCTTGACGGCGCCCGGGTGCGGCATGGGAACCGCCATCGCGCACGACGCCCGCATGAAGCTGCTCGATCTCCCCGGCATCGAGGAGGCCGACGTCGACCTGGTGTGGGACCCGCCCTGGAGCCCGCAGATGATTTCGCCCGAGGGCCGTACGCGGCTGGGAATGGATTAGGCGCGAGCGAAAAGCTTCACGCGCGGTGCGACGATCCCGATACCAGATCGATCTCGTGCGTGGCGCTTTCAGCTTGAGGCTTGCTGCTGGTCGCTGGTACCTGGTCCTACCCTACTCACTGATCGTCACCCGCGTCCCGATGGGCACGCGGTCGTAGAGGTAGTCGATGTCGGCATCGCTGACGGCGATGCAGCCTTCGGTCCAATCGATCGGCAACTCCGGGCGGCCACCGTACCCGTGGATGCCGACGCGACCGCCTAGCGCCGTCGACCACGGCGGCACCGTCTGCTGGATGTTGGCGAAGAAGATCTCGGCCCACTCGTCGGCCGAAATCAGCCGCTCGGCATACGCCCGTTCGGCGTCGTCGACGTTCGGATAACTGATCCCCAGAAAGCGGCGAAACCGGCTCTGCGGGCGCTTCTCGCAGATGTAGTAATTCCCTTCCGGCGTGCGCCCATCGCCGCGGATCGCTTTGCCCGCGGTCGGCTCCTTCCCCAGGGCGATCTCGAATTTTCGCAGGACGCGCCCGCCGTCCTCCAACCACATCTCATGCCGCGCCTTCCAGACGCGCAGGTTCAACTCCGTGTTGTCGCTCACGCCCGTCGGCCACGCCCGCGTTGCCGCCAACAGACCACACCCCAAGATGCCGCCGTACAACAGGCCACGCCACCGATACCGCATCCCGCAAAACCCTCCTGTTCGACGCCGCCGCTCGATTCTCATAGTCCGGCAACTGACGCGCATAAAGAACCACACGGCATAGGGATCGGTCAACTGCAATCTGTCGCGGGCGCTGGCCCACAACCCAACCGTTCATGCGCATATCGCCTATGGCATGTGGCTCTTGGTCCGAAGTATCGACCTGCGGTTGCGGGCGTTGCGGAGTCGCCGCGCACACCCCGGTCAGATGCTGGAGGCCTGACGCGATGCCCTCCGTATGGACTGTCCCGATAACTTCCGCTATGAGCCTCTGGCACTGGCGGTGGGAACCTGTTACAGGCTTGCTGCTGGCGTTACGAGAATCCAGTCGACGTACGGGCCGCTAGCTCAGATGGCTAGAGCAGCTGACTCTTAATCAGCGGGTCGAAGGTTCGAGTCCTTCGCGGCCCATTGTCGATCCTACGACCGCCGGGGCGTGAGCGCCGGGTACGCCCACCGCTCAGCCGCGTTGCGTTGCTTGACGTGCAACTCTACGCGGCGGTTTTGCGCCCGCCCGTCGGCGGTGTCGTTTGACGCCACCGGGTTCGACTCGTCCATATCTCCTGTAGTGATACGTGAGGCCGCCGCGCAACGGCCCACAGGGTCCTCGACACGCGGAACCGAGCACTGTGGACACGCAGGCGATCCTAGGCGACGCTCGGGACCCAATTGGCCAGTTCGCTGCGTCCGTCCAGCGTGTGCACCTTGCGTCCGAGCTTTTCCAAATACTCCGTGCTGTAGACCACCAGGCCGTTGGCCGTCGTCGGGTCGCCGGTGCACAAGGCCAGCGCCGCCTCGGCCATGGCTTCGGCAGGCTCCTCCTTCCAACCGGGCATGTTGCGGTACTGGGCCGTGCCGACCAGATCGGCGCCCGGAGTCCAGACGACCGAAAACGGCGCCAGCGCGTTCACCGCCACGCCGGTACCGTCAAACTCCGCCGCCAGCCCGACCGTTAGGCGATTCAACGCCGCCTTGCTCGCACCGTACAGCGTCACGCCACTGCCTCGCGCAAAGCGGTCGAACGGCGGCCCTGCCGGCATCTCGGCGGTCTTGGAGGAGATGTTCAGGATCCAGCCGTGGCCGCGCTCGCGCATCCCGGGGGCGAAACGTTGGATCAGCTCGAACGGCCCGCGCAGATTCAGTTCGAAGAGGCCCTGATAGCGCCGCGCACTGACCTTGTCGTACAGCAGTCCGTAGGTGGCGTCGGCCGCATTGTTGACCAGGATGTCGACGCGGCCGAAGCGCTCCAGCACCTCCTTGACCAACGCCTCGCGCGCCTCCGGCTTTGCCACGTTGCACTGGAGCGGCACACCCTTCCCGCCCAACGCCTCGATGCGTTGCACCGTCTCGCGCAGCGAGCCCGGCAGGTGGTCGGTTCCCGGGTCCAGGCTACGCGCCGTACAGATCACCGTCGCGCCTTCCGCTCCGAACCGAATGGCAATGGCCTCCCCAATGCCACGGCTCGCCCCCGTCACCAGTGCAATCTTTCCGTCCAGCACTCCCATCTTGCGTGTTCTCCCTAGATGATTAGTTGTTGGTTGTTGGTTGTTGGTTGTTGGTTGTTAAGCCTCGAAGTCTGTCGTCTGATGTCTGTCGTCTGTGGTCTGTTCTCACCCCCGCGTCCAGCGCGGCTTGCGCTTCTCGAAGAAAGCGCGGGCGGCCTCCTCGGTCTCACCCGACAGCCCCGCCATGATCTGGTTGCGATTCTCCAGTTGGATGGCAGCCTCCAGGCTGGGCGCCTCGAGGTTGGCCCACATCGCCTGCTTGGTGGCGAACACCCCGAACGGCGTGAACTCGCACAGCTCGTCCGCCAGCGCCAGGGCCGCACGCTCCGCCTCGCCGTCCGGCACCACACGGGTCACGATGCCGTAGCGCTCCGCCTCCTCGGCATCGATCACCCGGGCACTCAAGATGAGATCATGCGCCCGCGACGCACCGATCAGCCGCGGCAGCATGTAGCTCACGCCGATATCGCATCCCGACACCCCGACGCGGATGAATTGCACGCACATCTTTGCCGAGCGGGCGGCAATGCGGATGTCGCATCCCAACGCGAGCGCAAAGCCGCCGCCGTACGCCGCCCCGTTGACGGCGGCGATCAGCGGCTGCTGGATGCGTCGCATGTGCGGGATCAGGCTGGCCATATAGTTCTGGGCGATCAGTCCCGCTTGTGGACCAGGGGCCAGGCCGTCGATGATCGTACCCGGGTTGCCTTGATCCTTCAGATCCAGTCCGGCGCAGAAGCCCTTGCCGGCACCGGTCAGCACGATCACGCGGCAGCGGTTGTCGCGATCGATCGTGTCCAGGGCATCGTGGAGATCGCGAACCAGTTGCCAGGACAAGGCGTTCAGGCGCTCCGGCCGGTTGAGCCGCAGGATGGCAATCTGCGGCCGTGGGCGTTCGATCTCGACTGTACTCACTGCTCACACTCCTCTTCTTGTACCCAACAAAGGGCACCGTCCTCCGAGGGGAGGACGGTGCCCGGTGAAGAGCGACCCAGCGGCGGAGGGGACCACCGTCGAGCGGCTCCACCATGCTCACACCGCAGCGCCCCTCCCAACATGCTCAGTCATACACCACCACGCTGCGGGCAACCTCCCCCTTCTCCATGGCGGTAAACGCGTCGTTGATACCGTCGAGCTTGATACGGCGCGAGATCAATTCGTCGAGCTTGAGCCGTTTCTGCATGTACAGCGACAGCAGGTAGGGGACATCGCGGCGCAGGTTGCTTGAGCCGTAGAGGCAACCGCGGATGGACTTTTCCTCCAGCCCGAACATGGCGCCCGGTACGGTGATGTCCTGCCCAACGGGGACCACGCCCAACACGATGGCGGAACCGCCACGGCGCAACGACATGACCGCCTGGGTGATCGTTGCCTGCATGCCGATCACCTCAAACGCGAAGTCGACGCCGAGCCCGTCCGTCAGGGCACGGATCGCGTCCGCCGGATCGACGTCCTTGCCATTGACCACGTCGGTGGCGCCGAACTGCCTCGCGAGTTGCAACTTCTGATCGATCACGTCCACGGCGATGATACGTTCGCCGCCACACAACGCCGCTCCCTGGATCACGTTCAGTCCCACCCCGCCGCAGCCGAAGACCGCCACCGTGTCTCCGGGACGAATGCGCGCCGTATTCATCGCCGCCCCCACCCCGGTCATCACACCGCAGCCGATCAGGCACGCCCGGTCGAGCGGGATGTCATCCGGGATCTTGATGCAGGAGCCGGCGCGCACCACGCTGCGCTCGGCAAACGTTCCGACCCCGGTCATGCGGAAGATCTCCGTGCTCCCCTTGCGGAACGTGCTCTCCAAGCCTTCCATCCATCCCATGTAGGACGACGTACACAGGTACGGCCGGCCCTTGAGGCAATAGGCGCACGTACCGCATTCCGGCGCCCACGACAGCACGACGCGATCGCCCGGCTTGACGTTGGTCACCCCAGTCCCCACCTCCTCGACGATGCCGGCACCTTCATGCCCGAGCACGGCCGGGGGCGGCAGACCCATCTTTCCCTGGAGCGCGGAAAGGTCCGAGTGACACACCCCGCTGGCCGCCATCTTGACGATCGCTTCGTCCGCTCGCAACGCCCGCAACTCCAGCGACTCGATCGCCAGCGGCTCATTGTATTGGTACATGACCGCAGCCTTTGTCATGCGTTCTCCTTTACCCTAATATGACCGTAAATCCCTGTGCGTGGTGCGTTTAGCGACGCTGTCATTCTCGCGCACGCGGAATCGAAGCGGAGACGGGTGAAGGTGCGCACCGGCATGGATGTCCGCCTCCACGTGCATGACAGGACAAGGGCATCGCCAACTGGCAATCTAATTGCCCGCGGCTCCGGCGTCATTTCACGTCCCCCCCAAGCTCCGGCATCTCAAATGGTTGATCCGGCACGAAGCGGCGCCGTGCAATCCGCCAACCGCCGGACGCGCGCACCAAGTGATCGTCGAAACGGCCGGTTGTCACCAGCCGGGGCTCACCGGGTTTGTTCCCAGCAACGAAATTGATGACGAAATAGTGGGCCACGGCGCCGACGCCCTCGGGTTCAATCCACAGGTTGGTGATCACGTGCCGGTTCTGGCCGTTGGTCCACCGTTCCGAGTCGCGGGCGTGTTGCACCTGCCATTCGAGCCCTTCGAAGGTTCCCGCGCCCACCGCCTCGGTCGTAGGATTTTCGGTGAAGAGGGCCGCCAGCGCGTCGTAATCGCCGAAATCCGAGGCAAAGCAAGAGCGCGCCACCACCTCACCGATGGCAAAGCGGTCCTCGGCCGTAAGCGAAGCCATCCGCGTTCCTTTCGAATGAAACCGTCAGTGCGGCGTCAAGCCGCCATCGGCAATGATGACCTGTCCCGTAATGAAGCTGCCCGCATCGGAGGCCAGCAAGAGTGCCGGCCCGACCATCTCGTCGGCATGCGCGGCGCGCTTTTGGAAGCTGGATGCCGCCATCATCGCCTGCGCTTCCGGTGTGTTCTTGCGTACCATGGCGGTATCGACAGTCCCGGGCGCTAGCGCGTTGACGCGGATGCCCGCCGCGGCGAACTCGGCGGCCAAGGAGCGGGTGAACGACATCAAGGCCGCCTTGCCGCCGGCGTACATGGCATTGAAGGTGGCGAACAGAAACGCCCCAGCGGAAATCACGTTGATGACGGCGGCGCACGGGCTGGCTTTGAGGTACGGGAGGGCCTCTTGCACGAGGAACACGGGGCCGCGGAGATTGACCGCGTAGGACTTCTCCCACGCTTCGGGCGTGAATTGCCCGAGCGGCTGGGTCAGTTCGTTCGCGGCGTTGTTCACCACAATGTCGAGGCGGCCGAACCGTTCGACGGTCCGCTTCACCAGGTTGGCCAGCGCCGGCAGTTCCCCCATGTGCGTCGGCACGCCGAGGGCCTCGCCGCCCAAGGCGATCAGATGCGCCTCGGTCTCGGCGCACGCCTCCGCCTTGCGGCTGGCGACCACCACCTTAGCGCCCGCGCACACAAAGCCTTCGGCAATGGCCAGCCCGATGCCACGCGTTCCACCGGTAACGATGGCGACCCGTCCAGTCAGGTCAAACAGTTTCTGGAGCTTCTCGCGATCCATAGTGTTCCCTTCCGTGGCAGTCGATAGTCGAGAGTCGTCATCCGCTCGCGCCGCTCTTTCGGCGATACCGTGCGCACATCAGAATCGCGTCGAACGACACCATCGTCACCCTCACAGTCGGGAATTGTTCGGGCCGCCGCGGATACGCCCAGCGTTGCGCCATGAAGCCCTCCGGCAGTACCGTCGGGGCCGCCGGCAACCTCGCCCCTTGCGAGCCAATTGCTTCCCACCGTTCGTTGCCGGGTAACTATTTGACGTGCAGTTCCACGCGACGGTTCTGCGCACGCCCGTCGGCGGTGTCGTTCGACGCCACCGGCTTCGACTCGCCCATGCCTTCCGCCGTGATGCGCGACCGGGCGATGCCGTGCTCGACCAGATAGGTGCGCACGGTCTCCGCGCGGCGCCGGGACAGCCCGAGATTGTACTGGTCCGTCCCGACGCTGTCGGTGTGACCCTCGACGATAATGTCGACGCTACCCTCCTGCTTGAGCACCTGCACGGCCTCATCCAGGATCGGCTTGGCCTCCGCCTTCAACGTTGCCTTGTCGAAGTCGAAGTGGACGCTGCGCAGCACGATCTTCTTCTTCGTCGGTGGCGGCGGTGGCGGGGCGGCTTGGGCCACCGGGGCCGGCGGTGGAGGCGCTTCCTGTGCGGCCGTGAAGTGATACGTCATGCCCAGGCCGAAGGTGCGGGGGTCGCCGTAGGCATTGACCATCCAGCCGAGCGAGCCGAGGCCGAAGCCCTGCAGGCGGTACTTGCGGTCGAACAAGTTGCGCCCGAACACCGACAAGTCCAGGCTGCCCTTGGCGAGCGGAATGTCGACGAGTTGCAACCGGCCATTGACCACGGCATACGACCAGCCCTTGTCGTCGTACGGCGGCTCGGCGTGCCCGACAAAGTCATCTGTCCAATACGTATCGAGGTGCGCTGAAAAGATACCTGTCGTGGTGGGTGGCGCCGTATAGGTCGCCCCGATCGTAAACGTGTGTTCCGGGGCGTATTGGACCTTGCGCTGGTCAGCCACGTCCACGGTAACCGGCTTCCCGTCGACCACCTGTGTCCCGGGATACTCGAGGTATTTCGCCGACAGATAGGCATAGTTTCCCGTCACTTCGAGGCCGCGCAGCGGGACCGCCGCCAGTTCCACCTCGCTTCCCCAATACTCCGATTTCCCGGCGTTGAGGTTGCGTGTCGTTAGCCCGCCGGTCGAACTGAACTCCTGAAACGAGACTACCTGGTCCTTGTAGCGGCTGAAGAACCCATCGGCATTGAACCGCAACCGGTTGTCGAGCCACTGCGACTTGAAGCCCGCCTCGTAGGACTCCAGCCGTTCCGGCGCCGTCGAGTTGAACAAACTCGCGTCGGTCACCACATCTTGGGCAACCCCGCTCTGATAGCCGCGGCTGGCGCGCGCGTAGGTCATCAACTCGTCGGTCCACTGGTACGCGATGTTTGCCATGGGGGACAACCCGGGGAGGCCGGCACCCTCGCGTCCAAAGGTTCTGCCCAGCGAGAGGTTGAAGCTATTCGGCACCTGCGGGATCCCGACATCGCACAGGTTCGGGCCACTGGTCCCCAAGCCGGGAATGGTGACGTAGTGGCAGCGGTTGATATGCTGCGAGTGGATGTGGTCCTCACTGTAGCGGACGCCCGCGGTCACGCTCAACTTGTCATTGAGAATCGGCGGCGTCCACGTCAATTGCCCGAACGGCGCATAGGAACTGTTCTTGCCAAACGAGGTACCTGAAAGGTTCACCTCGCCTTGGTAGATCAGGTTGCCCGTCTGATAGGTGATGTGCTCGCCATAGTAATACGCGCCCAGCACGTAGCGTAGCCGTTGGGCGGTCCCGATCCACTGCAGCTCCGTACTCCAGGTATCGAGGTTTTGCTGCCCACCGCTGGCATCGAAGGCGTGCAGCGGGGTCCCATCCAGATCGACCGTCTGCGTCCGGCTGAACGCGCGGTAACCGGAGATCGATTTCACTGTCACGTTGCCGAGGGGACCCACCTTGCCGAGATCCCACGCGGCGGTCAGGATGTGCATGCGGTGGTTGCCATCGTCGGCCAGCCGGTGCGTTTGGTCGAGATTTGCATTCGAGTCCATCTGGGCGTTGTTGCCAATCTCCCCGAAGGCGCGATTCTTGCGCACGTACGGTGTCATATCGAAGGAGCCCCCAGGGTTGATTCGCGGGTTGTAGTTCGGATCTCCCCGAGGAAAGACCTTGGTCACCTGCCACCCGGGCGGCGTCTGGCGGTGGCGGTGGTACTCGAAGGAGTAGTCGATGCTGATGGCTTTCGTCGGCTGCCAGCGCAGCGCGGTCATGTTGAACACCCGGTTCAAGGTGCCCAACTCGCTCCCGCCGCTGGCCTTGACGCTCGTTGGGGAGCGGTTGTCGGCATAGCCGTCGTGCGACTTGTAGACCACGTTCTCCCGCAGACTGATTGTCCCTAGCGCATCGGACTTCCAATATCCGTTCTGGCCGACCAGCGGCACGTTCACGGTGACCCGGCCCTTGAAGGCATCGTAGTTGCCGACTTCGGTCCCGGCGGTCAGCGACAGCTCCTCGGTCGGCTTCTTGGTGACCATGTTGACCGCACCGCCGGTGGTGTTGCGGCCGAAGAGGGTGCCTTGCGGTCCGCGCAACACCTCGACGCGCTCGAGGTCCTCCAGGTCGAGGTTGTTACCGATGATCTTGGCGATGTAGAAACCGTCCACATACAGCCCGACGGTCGCATTCTGCGACAAGGACGGGTCGTTGTTGGACGTACCGCGCATGGAGATATTCGTGCCCGAGACCCCTTGCCCGACGGGCGCGATGTAGAGGTTGGGTACCGATTCACGGAGATCGGTGATGCTGCTGGCCCCCCTTTCTGCCAGCGCGACGCCGCTCAGCGCGGTCACCGAGATCGGCACCTCCTGGATGTTCTCCTCGCGCTTTTGCGCGGTCACGACGATCTCTTCGATCTCCACCGGCGCCGCCGGCGCGGCCTTCTTGGGCTTGACCGCCTGCGCCCAACCGGCGGACGGCAGCCCCATCAGCAGGCCGACCCCCACAACCAGCCAACGAGCGTTTCCCATGTCCCCTCCCTTTCGATGAATTGGCACTCCCGGTCCCCCCCGGGCCAATCGGACGCTCTCTCAACACCTATGGACGACAGACAACGGACGCTCGGACAACCGCTCCAAATTCAGCCTGAACCAGAACGTACGTCTCGTGTCCGTCGTTTCTCAGTCCGGTGCCTACGACGTTTGCGATACGTCGTTCGCTACGGCGCATCCAGGAACCCGTCGCGCCACCCCATGCGCGCCCTTCGTCCGCGATCGACGCCATTCGCCGTCCGCGTAGCACGGACAATCGTCCGCTGTCAACAATTGTATCGAATTATTTTCGGAGAGTCATACCAATAGTACCGCGGCCGGTGGGCATGCGGTGGAGCGCCGCGGCACGCCAGACGCGGCGACCGCGGGAGGCAAGGCTCAGGGCAGCGCTTCGATGGGCGGCAATGTATAGCGACCGTCAAGCACCGGCGCGCGTGGCTGGTAGATGCGACAGCTCAGAAAGAAGCGGCCGGCGCCGACCGGCAGCCAGTTGACGTCCTGCTCGGCCGGCTCCTCCTGCTGGGTGCGGATCTCCACCGCGCCATCGGCACGGCGCCGTAGGTCCGGCATCCGGTCGCTAACGGCATAGCGGCGCGCACGGTTGGGAAAGAGATCCATGGTGCGCAGGTCATAGGCGTTGATGGCCCAGAAGGCGTCGTTCGGGGGCAAGCCATTGGCGGGAAAAACGATGCGATAGCGCTTGCCGCCGTTCAGCGGATCGCCGCTCGCGTCGGTCTGGGCCGAAGGGTAGACGGCCTCTTGCGGCAGATTGCCGAGAAAACCATTGTACTCGATGATGGCGCGCTCCAGATAGTCGAAACCGAAGTTGCCGTACGTCGTCACCATCGGCGTCCAGCCTTCGACAACCGGGGCGGCCAACGGAGCGTTGGCGAGGATGGCATGGCCGTCGGCGACCGCGCGCTCCAGCCCCCTGCGCGTACCAGTCGACAAGCGTCGCGCATCGAAGGTCGCACCCGGTCCCACGCCGATCCGGTCGAACTGGGCCATCAACGCGTCTTCGCCGGGCAGCCGCGGGTTGTTTTTCAGGAAGATGTTTAGAGAGCGGAAAACGTCGGGCGAGGTGAGCGTTTCCGGAGCAGGCGGTTGGCGTGCCGCCGGGGTAGGCGTCGGACCACTGAGCCGGAACCGGCGCATCACGGACCGGGCAGCGGACAAATCTTGCGGTCCGTCCACCAGCACCCGGCCAAGCAGATAGCCGAGATCCGTGCGCAACCGGATCAGATGCACGCCCGCTGGCGGCTTTCCATTCCAGCCCGGACCGACCACCAGGATGCGCTGCGCCGCGGTGCCCGTGGTCCGGCGTCCGGTGTGCTGGACGTCGGCGTAGAAGTCGGCATAGGTGAGGACATAGTAACGGTCATGGGTATCGGGGGCGTCGATCGTCACCGGCCCGCTCGACAGGTCGAGCCATGCGCTGAAATAAATCGTGCTGGTATTCGGCGCGCGCCCGGCAAAAAACCCGCCCGGTTCGGCCAGGCCGTCCTGAAAGTAGATGTGGTTGATCGGCGCGTAGACGCCGTGGGGGTCGGCACCGGCGGTCGTCTGCTCCCGCATGACCCTCATGTAATCGAGTGCGGGATAGCCGTAGAGATACGCTTGCAGCCCGATGGCATAGGCGATCGCTTCATCGCGTTGCGCGACCACAGCGGCGGCATCGGGGCGGGCCGGTTGGGCACGTGCCGTGGCGTTGCCAAGCGCGAGCACTAGCGACAGTGCAAGTGCCGGAACGCAAAGCGCCGCGATCATTCCCACCCGGAATGTCCATCGCCTGCCGGTATGGTTGCGGTTCATCTCGACCTCCTCGTCAACGATCGTTCCGGGCGATCCTGTTCGGCCCGCTATGGCAACGGCCGTGGCGTCGCGGAATACGTTCTCGTTGTAGCGCACGCCTATACAAGGGGGCCGTCGCTCCAACTAACGGGCGCCCTGTGGCCGGGGCTCGAACACCTCCAGCGTACCGACATGGGCATGGTTGTACTTGCGACGTTCGACCATCCGCCAGCGGCCGTCGATCTTGCGCCAACGGTCGTGATAGTCGCCGAGCGTACGGAAGGTCAGGTGACTCTTCGGTCCGGCGCCGAGGTGCATATCGCTGACGTAGCAGCGGCTGACCGCCGTATCGCCGTCGACCTCGACAAGCAGGTTGCCGAGCAGGTGCTGCGTCGGCCCGCAAACGTCGAGATAGCTGCGGATCGACGCAACGATGGCGTCCCGGCCCTCGAGCGGTCCGGCGCCCATCTCGGCGCGCGCGTCCTCGGTCAGAATGCTGGCGAGGCGTTCCCAGTCGCGATCGTCCATGGCGCGCGCGAACTGGCTGATCAACCGGTAGATCTCCCGTTCGGCGAGCAGTGTCTCGAGATTCATCTTCCAAGCTCCCTTCTAGCCGTCACCTTTTCGTCCCACTCGCTCTTAAGTCCCCTTCAATTCCTTCAAGGCCCGGCACACGAGCCCGACAATCCGTGTTGGGCCTCCGCGCCTCAACGCGACACCGAGATGACGACCTTGCCGACGTGGGCGCGGCTGGCGAAGTGCCGGTAGGCGTCGGCCGCCTGCGCGAACGGGAAGACCTTGTCCACCACCGGGCGCAGTTGGTGCAACTCGATGGCGCGGATCATGTTCACCAGGTCGGCGCGGCTGCCGGTGGAATTGCCGAACAGCACGAGGGCCTTCTGCATGATGGGGGTGAGCCGGCTGAACTCCACCGCACCCATCCCCGCCACGATGCCCAGCATCGCGATACGTCCTCCGGCGCGCGTGCACTGGATCGATTGCGGCAGCGTGTTGGCGCCCCCCACTTCCACCACCAGATCGACCCCACGACCCCCGGTGAGTTCCAGGGTCTTGGCGCCCCAGTCGGGATGGTCGACATAGTTGATCACCGCCTCCGCGCCCATCGCCTTCATGCGCTCGGCCTTGGCGGCCGTGGAGGTGGTGGCGATGACGCGGGCGCCCAGCAGCTTGGCGAACTGCAGGGCGAACAGCGACACCCCGCCGGTGCCCTGGATCAACACCGTTTCGCCGGGAATGACCCCGAGCCGCCGCGCGCCCCCCGTAACACTACTCCACGCGCTCATTCCGGCGCACGGCAATGCCGCCGCTTCCGCGAAGCTCAGATGCGCCGGCATACGCACCACGCCGTGTTCCGGCAACACCGCGTATTCGGCCAACATGCCGTTCACGGTACCACCCAGATACACCCCAGAACTCTCCGGCGACAACTCGCCGGCAATCCAGCTCTGATGCGGATTGGCAACGACGCGGTCACCCACCGCAACCTGTGTCACGCCGGCGCCGACGGCAACGATCTCTCCCGCGCCATCGATCAACGGCACCAGGCCCGACAGCCCGGGGACGCCGCCGGAGAGAAAGACCAGGTCCACGAAATTGAGCGCCGCGGCATGCACACGCATGCAGACTTGGCCGGCACTGGGCCGGGGCTCCTCGCCGGTCCGCGCTACCAAGCCCAGGACAGTCCCCGGGATACCCTCGATCCGCGTTTCCGGGGTCAAATAGTACGCCTGCATTTTCGCTCCCTATCCTGGTCGCCGAATCTCAGCCCCGGCCCGCGTCCTTGCCCACCCTTCATTCACCCCGGGGCCACGAGCGTGGTCTGGAGAAATCGGCAGATCGGGCCGTCCGCATGTCAGCCAATCCGGCGGTAGCCAATCAACTCCGTCGCGTCTTCCCGCTCGCGCGGAGCCACGACGTGCGGCGCCGCCCTTTCGGCGATGGCAGACGACGCCGGGCGACAGGCCGTGCCGGCGCCTTGTCACGGGGGGCATGCGCGGACAATTTTTCCCCGCGCCACACACCGATCCCCGCCAGCACGGTGCGCACGATGGCTTCGAACTCCTCGTCGTGTGGCGGCTCGGCGAACATCATCGAGCGGATCAGGGGAAACCCGTCCGGCCCGTGCGCCCCCAGGGCCTGGTAGAACCGCGCCCACTGCTCTCCACCGGGACGGGTTTCCGCACGGCAGGCCAGTTCCCATTGGACAAAACCGAAGACCTCGTTGACCACCATCCGCATCGCCGTGATCGCTTCACGGGTGGCAAAGCCGTCACGCGTCAGCACGCCCAAGGCCGTCTCGACGTGTTCGAGCGCGGTCGGCGTGCCGGGCTTCGTCGGATGGATGTAGGAAATGCGGCCGCGAAAACGGAGTAAGAGGGCGCGCAACGCGGCGGCGTACTGCAACAGCCAGTCGGCCCACGGAAGCGTGCTGGGCGGCACCTCCAGCGCCGCCAGGACATCGCGGCTGAGCAGATCGATCAGCTGCTCGCGGCTACGCACATAGTGATACAGCGTGCTCAGCGGCACCCGCATGCGCTGCGCCAGTCCGAGCATGGTGAGATCCTCCGCCGGCAACTGCGTCGCGGCTTTGAGAATCGCATTCAGTTCGAGCCGCCGCGGCCGGCCCATGGGCCGCCGCGCCGCGCCGGTCGCACGCCTGGGTCCAGAAGACGCCATAGGCGCCGTGCGTAGCACGATCGTCCGTTCAGCGTCAATCGCAGGCACCGTACTTTCCGAAAGTCATGTCAATACAACCGCCGGCGTACTGCCGAGCTCCCGGGGAGTGCGGCTGCGGCTCGGACGCGGCGAGCGACGCAGGCGCGATCCACGGCGTGGCAGTCGCCAAACGACGCGGGCGGATCACTCGAAGGTGTGACAGAGGCTGCAGTCCTGCGAAATCGCCTCCCCCTGCTGCGTCTTGTGGTTTTCGTCGTGGCACCGAAAGCACCCGGGAAACGGACTCGGGCCGGGGTCGCTGTGGGCCGCGTTGTTAGTATACGTACCCCACGTCACCTTCATCGACGGAAACACGTTGCGCTCGTACGCGTGCCGCGCCGTCGCGACAGCGCGCGTCACCGAATCCGCCGGGGCGTCGGGATAGCTCCGGTAGAACGACCTGAGGCCGTCTTCGATGCCCGCGACGGCCGCGGCTTGGTCGGCGTACGACGCCTTCAGGACCCTGATCGCCTCACGCCGGATGAACGGCAGCCCGCGATCGAAGCCTTCCGTAGCGATCGCGTCGTCGACCGCCCGTTCCGCGGAGTACGCAAACGTGTGCGCGGGGCGGTTGTGGCAATCGACGCAATCGAGGACGCGTCGCTCGCCTTTCAACGACGCCGCGTCGGTGACGCCCTCGGCGAAGAACTCGCTCACGTTCCCCTGGCCGTCGGTGAGTTTCACGTACGGAATCACCTGGCGCTTGTCGTCGGTGGCGATGTACTCGATCCGGTTCATCCGCGATACGTGCCAGTGGATGCCGGTGGCGCTCCTGTCCAGACGGTTGGTGCCGCCGATGTGCAACCGCAGCGTGGTCACCGTCTCGGTATTGGCCTCGTCGTCCGCGTATGTACGGATGGTGCGGATCTTGTCGCCGTGGAACTTCTCCGGCCAGTGGCATTGCTCGCAGGTGTCGCGCGCCGGGCGCAGGTCGTGAACGGGCGAGGGAATCGGCCGCGAGTACGTGTCGAAGGTCACCGCATAGACCTGTCGCAGCCCGGACATCTTAGACTTGACGAACCAGTCCGCCCCGGGGCCGATGTGGCACTGTACGCAGGCAACGCGCGAGTGGGCCCCCTCCTGGTAACCGGCCCACTCCGGCTCCATTACTTTGTGACACAGCTGGCCACAGAACTGCGGCGAGTCCATGTACTCGATGCCAGAGTAGGCAGCGACCGACACGATCAGGATGTTCGCCAGGGTCGACAGCAGAAAGATCGCGGCCGCTCGACGCTGCCAGCCTACATTCAAATCGATCCGCGGCCAGGTCGGCCGCCACGCTCGCAGCCCGGCCTTGTCGCGGCGGTGGGTCAGCCACACCCCGATGGGCATGATCACGAGCCCGGCGACGAAGAGGCCGGGGAAGACGAGGAAGAACACCATCCCCAGGTAGGGGTTCGCGTGCAGGCCTGCCAAATCGAGTAGGAAGAACGCGAGGAACAGCACCGCGCCGGTGGTCGTCACCGCGGCACCGAAGATGGTGACGGCATTCTTGAACAACGGAAAGCGCGACTGGTCGGAACTCATAACGGGCACAACCTCCGCGGAACCCTACATCAGTTCCGCGGAGCGGTTCAAGGCGACCGCCGGCAGAGCCAGCACCACGGCCGCCCGGCTGAGGCGGTAGACGTAACGCGGAGCGGCCGCGCTGGCCAGCTCATCGGGCCGCCGGGCCATCCGACTCCGGGGAATCGGCGAACTTGACGAGCGCACAGTCCCGGTGTATCGCTCCTGTCCGGTTCGGGAGCGACCGACGGCGTCTTTACGATGCACGCGAGGCGTCGATAGGGACACGGCGCTTGCTCTCCGCGTCGCGGCAAGGGGACGGTCAATGTACAGAACGCTAGGATGGAGCAGGCACACGCGCTACGGGCTCATGACCGCGGCCTTGGCGGCAGCGTTGATGCTGGGCGGATGCGGCGACGACGACGATGACGATTGGACCGAAACCTATCAGAACTGCCAGGCCGTGGACTATGGGAATAGCCAGCAATATACGCTCTGCTGCACCGTCACCTGTAAGTATCACTGGGACGACGACGAATACGTGGCACAGTGCCAGGAGAGTCGGACCTGCACCACGGCCTCGGGCGGCGCGTGTCCAAGTTCGGTGACCGACGGGATCCGCTATCCCCCTTGCCCGTATTGATACCTCCGGCATTCTTCGGCGGCGGGGCCGCTTCGTAGAGCGGCGTTATGGGCCGGCGCTTGACGGCTCGTTCACAAGCGCCATATACGGGAAACGTCTGAAATCTTGAGTACGGCAAGGGGAGGACGGTGACACCCGGTCGCCGCCCTTATTGCACTTACCCCGTTAATGGTGGGTAGCGACCAAGGACTCGTCGAGCGAGAGTGAGGAGCCAGATGACAAGTCAATGGGCGATCGAGTACGGGTACTCGGATGCGGTACGCAGCAACGATCTGCTGTTCTGTTCCGGGCAGGTCGGAGTCGAGGCCGACGGTAGCGTTCCGGCGGATGCGGAGCGTCAGTACGATCTGGCCTTCGGGGCAATCGCCGCACTGCTCGCCGAGCATGGGGCAGGTCCGCGGGATGTGGTGGACCTGACCAGCTTTCACGTCGACTATCCGCAGCACATGACCGAGTTCATGGCCGCCAAGGCACGCTTCCAGGGCGACGCCCGGCCCGCGTGGACGGCAATCGGTGCCGCCGCGCTCGGCATGCCCGGCATCCTGGTGGAGATCAAGGCAATCGCTCGTATTCCGTAGCCGCGGCCAGGCAGAACCCGTCCATTCGGACCTTCGGCGGGCGAGAGCCCGCGTCCCTCGGCCGAAACGTCGGACGTGGCTTGACGCACCGCGGTTCAGCTGCCATTGTATTGAAAATGGTTTTCACTATCGTGTCGTAGAGGAGGGTACATGGGTCTCGTGCATGGATCTCACGCACTTCCCGGCGCCGACAGCGATCTCGCCCGGATGCCCGGTCACTGGCTGCTAGCGCAGATGGGCAAGCGGGTCCTCCGTCCGGGCGGAATCGAGCTCACGCGACGGATGCTCGGCGCGCTGGCGATCGCGCCCCACGATCACGTGGTGGAACTAGCACCAGGGCTCGGGGTCACGGCGCGGCTCGCGCTCGCCCGCGGGCCCGCCTCGTACGTTGCGGTCGAGCGCGACGCGGCCGCGGCGGCGGGCATGCGCGAGATCTTGGGCGGTACCGGGCGCCGGTGCATCGAGGGTAGCGCCTCCGCTACCGGACTCGAAGACGGCTGCGCGTCGGTCGTCTACGGAGAGGCCATGCTGACGATGCAGACGGCGAACCAGAAATCCAGCATCGTACGCGAGGCCTTCCGCATGCTGAAGGCGGGCGGGCGCTACGGCATCCATGAGCTCGCGCTGACGCCCGACGATCTCGCCGAGGAGCGCAAGGAGGAGGTCGCCCGTGACATATCGAAATCGATCCATGTCGGCGCCCGCCCGCTCACGGTTTCCGAGTGGCGGCGGATCCTCGAGTCCTCCGGCTTCCGCGTCGAGGCGGAGTTCACCGCGCCCATGCACCTGCTCGAGCCGCGGCGGCTGGTGCAGGACGAGGGGGCGCTCGGCGCTCTGCGCGTCGCCGCCACCATCGCGCAGACGCCCGCGGCGCGGCGGCGGGTCCGCGATATGCGCGCCGTCTTCCGCAAGCACATGGGCGTCCTTTGCGCCGTGGCGCTTGTCGCGCACAAGCCGTCCCAGGCCGACCAGGAAGCCTGACACGACGGCCGGACGTCGATCTCGATCGAACCGTGATGTCCCCGCCATCGATCGAGTATCGTGACCGGTGGCGAGGTGGTTGGGGTGACGGACTGTCGCACGCCAACGGTCGTGCGCCACTTTGCTCTCCCCGTCGCTCGGCACGGCGTCGCCGGAACGACGCTGCGGGTGAGCGTCAGGAACGCTCCGGCGGCGCTCACGCCCGCCGCATAGGGGCGACGTCCGAATTCTTGAGCACGGCACGGGGAGGACGGCAACGCCCGCCATCCGATCGTATGGAACTTTCCGCGCTTTGACGAGGGGACGAGGGTGATGACCCGGCCAGCGGGCGAATCGATCAAAGCGGCCGCTTGGGGCGCCGGCGCGACCGCGCTCCTGGCCGTGCTGATCGTCGTCGGATCGCGGAATCTCGCGCACTTCGACGCGGCGCTCGTCGCCTACACCTTCGCGGTCCTGTTCGCCGTATTCGGCCTCACGTACCGCTATGCCATGTGGCTGCAACGGCCGCCGACGAACCTCTACTGGCGGCGGGGCTGGCAGGCGTTCACGCGGCGCGGCGCGCGCGCCGGCAATCTCGGCATCTGGCTGCGCCGCCTGGCGAGCGATTTCGCGGCCAATCGCTTTATTCTGCGGCGGGACCGGGTGCGGGGTATCACGCATCTCCTCATCATGTGGGGCTGCCTGCTGGCGGTGGTCATCACGTTCCCGCTGGTCTTCGGCTGGCTCTATTTCCGGCCGGTCGCATCCGACCTTTCGTTGTACGAGGTCGTCGTCTTCGGGTTTCCGGCGATCCGCTTTCCGCACGACTCCGCGGTGGCGTTCGTCATCTTCCACGGCCTCGTCTGGTCGTCGTTCCTTGTCATCGCCGGCGTCATGCTCGCCATGCGCCGGCGGATGCGTGAGGAGGGCGCGGCGGCCGTGCAGCGGTTCGCCGAAGACGTCCTGCCGCTCGTGCTGCTGTTCGCCGTGAGCGTGACCGGGCTGATGCTGACCGCCAGCTACACGTGGATGAGCGGGTATGCCTACAGCTTCATCGCCATCCTGCATGCCATCACGGTCATCGGGACGTTCCTGTGGCTACCGTTCGGCAAGTTTTTCCACATCGTGCAGCGCCCGGCACAGCTCGGAGTGAGTTTCTATCAGGATCTGGGGCGTGCCGGCGAGCCGGCACGTTGCCGCCGCTGTGGCCATGCGTTCAGCTCGCGGATGCACGTCGAGGATCTGATCGAGGTCGAGCGCCGCCTCGGATATCGGTATGAGATGCTCGGCAGTCCGGCCGAGCACTATCAATGGATCTGTCCGCCGTGCCGCCGTGCGTCCTACGGCATGGCGCAGTCGCTCGCCTGGCAGGGACGTCGCGGCGGCGCTGCGCTCGCAGCTCACGAACCGACGCCGCCGATGCCGCGCCATGTCAATGGCGGACTCGGCGAGGGGCCGCTCGGTCCCGAAGACGCGGCGAACTTCCACCCATGAGCAGCCCGCGGTCCACCCTCACGCCTCCTCTCGATCTCGACATCATCCGCACGTACGGTCCGCACACGGCATACGCCCGCGACCTGCGGGTCGAATCCGGCGTCGCGCCCGACCGATTCGTCAAGACGCACTGTTGCTTCTGCGGCCAGCAGTGCGGCATGCAGCTCAAGGTCAAAGATAACAGCATCGTCGGCATCGAGCCGTGGTACGATTTTCCGTTCAACGGCGGCATGCTGTGTCCCAAGGGTGTCAAGCGTTACCTGCAGCAGGCGCATCCGGACCGCTTGCTGCGCGCGCTCGAGGCCGCACCAGGAACGGCCGCCGGGTTCCGGCCCGTGGACTACGAGTCGGCGATTGGTCGAACGGCCGACGCCATCGATCGCATCCAGCGCCAACACGGTCGCGACGCGTTCGCCGTGCTCTCGGGTGCGAGTCTGACCACCGAAAAGACCTATCTGATGGGCAAGTTCGCCCACATGTGCCTTAGAACGGCCAACATCGATTACAACGGCCGGCTCTGCATGGTAAGCGCCGCCGCCGGCAACAAGAAAGCCTTCGGCGTCGATCGCGCGGCCAACCCATGGAGCGACATCCTCGACGCGGACGTCGTCCTCGTCGCCGGCGCGAACGTCGCGGAGTGCGCGCCGATCACTACCAACTACATCTGGCAGGCCCGGGAGCGCGGCGCCAGGGTCATCGTCGTCGACCCGCGCATCACGCCGCTCGCGCGCACCTGCGATTTGTTCCTGCCGGTGAAGCCGGGACGCGATACGGCGCTCTTCAACGGGATGCTCCACCTGATGATCGCGCGCGACTGGATCGATCGCGCGTTCATCGACGCACACACACTGGGATTCGACGCGGTCGCGGCAGAGGTGACCGCCTGGACACCACGGCGCACGGCGGAGGTGACCGGCATCGCGGAGGCGCGTATTCGGCAGGCGGCGGAGTGGTGGGGCACGGCTCGGAGCAGCTTCCTCCTGCACGCCCGCGGCCTCGAGCATCACCGTCATGGCGTCGTCAACGTGCTCAGTACGATCAACATCGTGCTCGCCTCGGGGCGCATCGGCCGGCGCGGCTGCGGATACGCCACGATCACCGGACAGGGAAACGGCCAGGGCGGCCGCGAACACGGACAAAAATGCGATCAGCTGCCGGGCGGCCGCGACTTGGGTAACCCGCGGCATCGCGCCGAGATCGCAGCGATCTGGGGCATGGCTGCCGACGAGCTGCCCCAGCCCGGCGTGGACGCCTACGAGATCGTTCGCAAGATCGATCGTGGCGAGATCAGGGGTCTGCTGAGCGTGTGCTTCAACCCGGTCGTCTCGCTGCCGGACAACAACTTCGTGCGGCAGGCGCTCGAGAAACTCGACTTTTACGTGGCAATCGATTTCTTCCTCAGCGAGAGTGCCCGCCACGCGCATGTCGTGCTGCCCGGCTCGCTGCACGAGGAGGACGAAGGCACCGTCACGCAGGTCGAGGGACGGGTCATTCGCATCAACAAGGCGGTCGCGCCGCCGGGCGACGCACGGGCGGATTGGCGGATCATCCAGGATCTAGCGCGCGCCCTTGGCCGCGAGCGTGGCCTCACGTTCGGGAACCCCGGCGAGATCTTCGAGGAGCTGCGCGTGGCCTCGCGGGGCGCCATCGTCGACTACTCCGGAATCACCTACGAACGCATCGAGAAGGAGTACGGCGTGTTCTGGCCGTGCCCGGCCGAGGTGCCGGTCGGTGTGGCGCCACCCGGGCCGCAGGGCACCATCCGCCTGTTCGAGCCCGGCGCGTGGAATCCGGTCGCCCGCGGCGCCGGACCGTTCTATTTTCCTGACGGCAGGGCGCGCTTCAATCCGACGCCATACGAGGGACCGGCCGAGGACGTCGACGACGAGTATCCCGTGATTTTGACGACAGGCCGGGTGGTCAGCCAATTCCTGTCGGGAAACCAGACGCGACGCATCGGTCCGCTCGTCGATCACTACCCCGAGCCGCGCATCGAGTTGCATCCGCGCCTGGCGGCCACGCTCGGCATCGCCGACGGCGACTGGGTGACCGTCGAGAGCCGGCGCGGCCACTGCACGCTGCGCGCCTCGGTCGTGCGCACGATCAGGCCCGACACCACATTCATCCCGTATCATTGGGCCGGACGGAAAAGCGCCAACCAACTGACGATTGCGGCGCAGGATCCCATCTCGAAGATTCCGGAGTTCAAGGTCTGCGCGGTCCGGCTACGTAAAGCCGCGGACGCACCCGAGTACGACGGCGCCCTCGAACTCCAGCAGTGAAGGTGAGGACGGTTCATGCCTGTCTCGGACCGCTACGAGTTCTTTGTGGATCCCGCAAGGTGCATCGGCTGCCAGTCGTGCGTCCAGGCCTGCACCGAGTGCGAGACGCACAAGGGACAGTCGATGATCCAGCTCGACGTCCTGGATCGCGCCGGCTCGACGCAGACCGTCCCGATGGTGTGCATGCACTGCGACTCGCCGACATGCGCCGAGGTCTGTCCCGCCGACGCCATCAAGCGCACCGAGGACGGCGTGGTGCAGACCGCGCGCAAACCGCGCTGCATCGCGTGTAACAACTGCGTGCTCGCCTGCCCGTTCGGCGTACCCAAGATGCAATCGCGCCTCGGCCTCATGATGAAATGCGACCTGTGTTACGACCGCACCTCGGCGGGCCTCAAGCCGATGTGCGCTTCGGTGTGCCCCAGCCAGGCGCTGGCGTTCGGCACGCGCGAGGAGATGCTGCGGCTGCGTCCCCACGCCCGGCCGGTCAATACCTTCCAGATCGGCCACCAGACCATTCGTACCAAGGTGAACGCGATGGTGCCCGCCGAGCTGACGACCGATGTGATCGACGTCACCGCTGCCATGTTCGAGCCGACGATGGGACACGACATGCTCGATGACGTCTTCGACGAGCCCGCGGACGGGAGGATGCCGTGATCTCGCGCAATCCCGGGACGCTCGACGATCCGGATCGCCCGGTGGTGCCCCCCGACCGCGGCGCGGCGACAGCGCAGCCGAAATGGCGCCGCGATTTCCCCATCGACGCCGGGCAGGACGAGTACATCGCGAGACGCGAGCTCGTGAAGTTCATGGTTCTCACCAGCGGTGCCTTCGTCGTCGGGCACGTGTGGCTGCTCCTCAAGAGCTTCTTCGAGCGGGCCACGGCCAAGCCACCGGCCCTGGCCGTGGCGGCAGTCGGAGAACTGCCGGTGGGCGGGGCAAAGACATTCCACTATCCCGCCGGTAGTCCACCCCGCCTGCTCGTGCGCACCGGCGTCGCGTCGTTCGTCGCCTACGATCAGCAATGCACGCACCTCTCCTGTCCCGTCGTTCCCGCGGTCGTCCAGGGACGACTGCACTGCCCGTGTCACAATGGTTGGTTCGACCTGTCCACTGGGCAGCCGGTGGCCGGGCCGCCGCGGCGCTCACTACCGCGCGTCCTGCTCGATGTTCGCGATGGCACGGTCTACGCCACCGGCGTGGAGGCGCCACCCTCATGAGGCGCCCGCGTCGATTGATTCGCGGCCAGCGGATGACCATCGTGACGGGGATGCTGGTCTTTGTCATGATCCTCGTCATCCTGCAGTTGTGGCTCTTGACCGCCAGCCTGAACGCTTATCTCAACGGGCATCGATCGATCGTCGTCCCCGCGCTCGGCGCCAGCGTCCTGTGCTTCGCGCTCAACGCCGGGCTGCTGCGGTACTTGTACCGACTCGAATAACGCCCGTCGGCGCGAGCCGTGGTGGTGCGGATCGATCGCCACGACGCGAATCGCCCCTTTGTCAACAACGTTTCCTGACCACCGATCCGGAAGCGCCCATCCGGGCGCGGGCACGTTCCGAGATAAGGATCTCCTAGGCAGGGAGGGCGCGGGCGGCCTGACGCCGGCTCCCCAATCTCGCCGCATCGTCGATGTCCGATCATCGATACTCTCGTCTGGAGCGGCGTAGGTAGACGATCAGACCGCCAAGAGCGATCACGCCGAGTGCGAAAAGCAGGTGCCGATGTCGCAGGAACAATGACGCAAAGGTGTGGATGTCGCGCCCCAGGATGTATGTCCCAAGTCCCCAGGTGGCGGTCCACAGGAGGGCGCCCGCAATGTTGTATACGGTGAAGCTCCACCAGTGCATCTCCAAGACCCCGGCAACGATCCCGTTCAGTTGCCTGAGCCCGTCGAGAAATCGCGCCACCACGATGACGGCCCCGCCGCGTCGCCGGAAGAGATCGTCGAGGTGTTGCTGGCGCTCCGCATTCACCCTGAGCTTGCTCAGCAATGCCCGACCACCCCACAGACCGACAGCATAGCCGATACTGTTTCCCGCCGATGCCGCGGCGGCGACGGCGATGATGAGCACCACGATGTTCATGCGGCCCTGGACCGCTTCCATCGCGGAGGCCATCAGCAACGTTTGACCGGGCACCGGGATACCTATGCCCTCTAACACTGCCGCGCCCGCGGCGGCGCCGTAGCCGTAGCGATCCAGGAGAGGCTGCACCTTCGCAAGGATGTGCTCGAACCGTCGCTGTTCTCTTTGCGCGGCGCGCTCGGGAGGGATACGCAAGTCCTGGCCAGCGCTATCGGAAACGGCGACCGCCAGAACGCATGCGCTGGCTATGGAGAACAGGAGCAGCGCGCGCGGCCACCACCAGCCAGAGAGCATGCTCCCCGATGCCACCGACTCGCGACGCAGGCCCACGAGCCCAGTCCGGCCCGCGCCCCGCGTCGACGGCGGCCGGGAACCCGGCGAGATGATGCTCGAAAAGCCCCCCCTCTCCCGGTTGGCGTTGGCCGGTGGCATGCTCGTCCTTTTCCGGCAGGGGTATAGGGCGGCGGCGCGAGCGCGAGAGGTCTCTTGCCTGGCACTGGCAAAGCCGGGCCGCGGCAGCTGAACCCCTCAGCGAAATCTCAACGGCAACACCGTGAAACCGCTCGCCGGGTAGGCTGCAAGCGCGGGCGGTTTGTCGGGAACCGCCGCAATCTCACGCGTGTGCGCCAACAACGCCTCCAGAAACACCTTCATCTCCAGACGGGCTAACGGCGCCCCGGGACACGCGTGGATACCCGCGCCCCACAGCAGGTTCTTGTTCTGGTCACGGTCCAGACGAAACTGGTCCGGCTCGGCAAAAACGCGGTCGTCCCGGTTGGCGGACATCCACATGAGCGTGACTCGCTCGCCTTCGTCCAGTACGCGGCCGCCGATTTCCACCGGGCGGGTGGTCACGCGTCGATTGGTTGCCAGCGGGCCATGCAAGCGGAGAATTTCCTCGATGGCCGGCGACAGTAAGTCCGGATCGGCACGCAGTTGCGCTTGCAGTCCAGCGTGGCCGGCAAGGTAGTGCGTCAGAATCCCGATGGAGGCTGAGATGGTGCCGATCTCACCGACGGTCCAGTTGCGCAAGATACTCGCCAGTTCCTCGTTGCTCAACGGACGACCCCAGACCTTCTCGTGCATCAACGCGGCGGTGACGTCGGTGTCCGGGCCGGCCGCCGATTCCAGCCGTGTTTCCAGCAGGTCATCGATGATGCCCTCGAATTCCAACGCGATTTCCGACATCGCTTTGCGATCCTGCGCGCGCGTGGCTTCCTGGTTCTGGCGCGTCCATTGCACCAGCCGCTGTTCCAAAGTCGCGGGCCAGCCGAGGAACGTGTATTGCACGCGCACCGCAAACGGCAGCGCCACGTCCGCCGTGAATTCCACCTCGTCTCGTGCGGCGAGATCGCGTACCAGTGCGGCGGCAATTTCGCGGGCGGCGGGTGCGAAGGCGGCCATCCGCTGCGGTGAAAAATATGGTTCGATTACCCGCCGGTAAACCGTGTGTTCCGGCTGGTCCATGCCGCTCGGTACGGACAGATGTTGGGACACGGCGCTGCTAAACGTCTCGTGATCCAGCAGCGCGCGCAGCACATCTTCGTGCCGGAACAGCGACCAGCCCATCGTCTCGCTGTACGCCACCGGGCAACGGCGGCGCATGTCGTCATAGGCCGCGCGCTGGTCGCGCTGCACTTCCGGCGCCAATGGATTCCAGTCCGGCTGGGGTCGGTCACTCATTCTTGGGGTTGATCGTGGTTGCGGATTGACGTTCGCCACGAGCATAGCCACGCAAGAGCCACAGGGCAAATGCGCCGTTAGCAACCACACCGCCGCCCGCGGCAGTCGACGGGGGTTCTATGCGGAGCGGTGTCGTCCGTATGCCGCGCGATGCACTCGTTCGATCGAGTCGCGGCCGTTACGGAGTCTCGTACGCGTACCGGAACACCTCGGCCCGATGGCGATGAGGCCCCGGGGAGAGTACACCTTGGTTCGATTCGTGGAAGAGCTACGATTGGGGAAGGGGACGATCGTGAAGTGACGGAGATCGAGGCAACGGCTAAGGCCGCGCAGTAGGCGGTGAAGCCGTGCGCCCGCGGGCGAGATGCTGTGCAAGCGCATACTGAATGGACACCAGGTTCTGGTCCGCATCTTCATCGGCGAAGTCGATCAGTGGCACCACCAGCCGCTGTCGATCGCCATCCTCGAACGTTTGCGACGCGAGGGATTTGCCGGCACGGCGTTCGTCGCGGCGGGAGGTTTCCGAAATGCGTAGGAAGCACGCGCCCAGAACTCTTCTGATCGAGATCCCCGGGATGCCGGCGCTGCGCCTCGGACACCTCGTGCTCGACTTCAACGGGACGCTGGCGCGCGACGGCGTTCTCCTCCCCGGAGTGCGCGCGCGGCTCCGGCGCCTATCCGAACGCCTCGACGTTTACGTGCTGACCGCGGACACGTTCGGCACGGCACGTTCGGCACTGCGGGGGGTCAATTTAGAACTGCGGATCGTCAGCACTGGGACAGAGAAGCGCCGGTTCGTTTCCGCATGTGACGGCGCCGTCGCGATCGGCAATGGGCGAAATGACGTTCCCATGATGCGCGTGGCTGAGCTGAGCATCGCCGTGCTAGGTCCCGAGGGCTCCTCTGCCGAGTTGTTACGCGCCGCACAGATCGTCGTCCGGGACATCGTGGATGCCCTCGATCTCCTCCTTCGGCCCAAACGGGTCACGGCGACGCTGAGGCGATGAGTACCCCTGTCGATGTCGCGAGGACGACGCACGCTAGCAATCCCACAACCTGGAAATGGTGGAAGTCACCGGCGGCCGGGCACAGGCCTGGGTCCTGGCCGGGCAACCGCTCGATACCCGCAGCCTGACGATCAACGGCAGGGCGCCTGGCATCAACGCGCGCGGCGACGCGACCGGACTCGCGGGTACCGCTGTCGATGGCGCAATCGGGGGATCCCCGCGACGTCGATCGCCTGCGTGGCGGTGCACGGCGCCGCAAATCCGGCCTGCCGCTGACCCCGGTGGGACGGGCCGTCCTGATCGGAGAGACCGTAGCGAAGTGTGATGGCTCTCCGATCCTGCCCCACCCGGCGCGCCCTCGTTGCGGGTGCTCAGCGAGCGTGGCCTCCCAATCGTCGTCCGACTTCCAATCGGTTTCTCCCCGCTCGCTCGTCCTCGATCCGCGGCACGTTGTCGCTCGGTCGCACCCCAACCGGCCGTTGCTTGCCAAACAGTTGCACCACTCCCACGTAGAACAGGGGCACGAACAGTATCGCCAGGAAGGTCGCCGTCGCCATGCCGCCGAGGACTGCGGTGCCGATCGCCGCTTGCGCCCCCGCGCCGGCGCCGCTGGCCGTGGCGAGGGGCAGGACCCCGAACCCGAAGGCCAATGAGGTCATGACGATCGGCCGAAAGCGCAATTTCGCTCCTTGCAGCGTCGCTTCGACCACACCCATCCCCTCCTCCGCCTTGGCCATGGCGAACTGCACGATCAAGATGGCGTTCTTGGTGGTCAGCCCCAGCACGGTAAGCAGCCCGATTTGGAAGTAGACGTCGCTCGGCAAGCCCCGCAGCGAAGACGCCACCACGCCCCCAATGGCGCCCAGCGGTAGCGCCAGCATGACCGAGATGGGAACGGTCCAACTCTCATACAACGCTGCCAGGCAGAGGAAGATCACGATTACCGAGAAGGCATACAGCAGAGGCGCCTGCGACTTGGCCATCCGCTCCTGATAGGACTGGCCCGTCCAGTCGAGACCGATGCCCTTGGGCAGCTTGGCCACGATCTCCTGCAAGGCCTGCATCGCTTCGCCCGAGCTCCTGCCCGACGCCGCTTCGCCCCAGATGTTCAAAGACGGGAACGCATTGAAGCGCTCGAGCCGTGGCGGTCCGTAGGCCCACCGCCCCGACGCGAGTGCGCTGAACGGCGTCATCGTCCCGGCCGCGTTGCGCACGTACAGCCGCTCGATATCGCCGGGCAGCATGCGGTGCGCCGCCTCGGCTTGCACGTAGACGCGCTTCACCCGGCCGCCCTGAATGAAGTCGTTCACGTACGCGCTGCCGAAGGCCGCCGCGATGGTGCTGTGGATGGCATTGATGGGGACGCCAAGAGCCCCGGCCTTGTCCCAATCCACATCGATGCGGTATTCGGGCACGTCTTCTCTGCCGTTGGGACGGACGCGCGTCAGACGCGGATCCTCGGCGGCCAAACGGAGCAACTGGTCGCGCGCCGCCATCAAAGCGTCGTGGCCCAACCCGCCCCGGTCCTGCAGCTCGAGGTCGAATCCGCCGGATTGGCCCAGCTCCATGACCGCGGGGGGGCGGGATGCGAACACCCTGGCGTTGCGGATCGTCGCGAAGGCCTGTGTCGCACGCTGCACGAGAGCGCCCACCTTCAGCTCCCGCCGGGTGCGCAGTTGCCAGTCTTTCAAGTGGACGAACGCCATCCCCGTGTTCTGCCCGCTGCCGGCAAAGCTCATCCCGGACAGGGCGAAACACGACTTCACCGTGTCCTTCTCCTCCTCCAGGAGATATCTTTGGACTTCATCCATCACGCTCTGGGTCTGCTCGATCGTCGACCCGGGCGGCAACAGAGCCATGACGGTCATGAGGCCTTGGTCCTCATCGGGAAGGTACGACGTCGGCATGCGCCGGAACAAGATGCCGAACGCCAACACGATCGACACATAGATCACGAGATAGCGCAGCTTGCTCGCCAGGATGCGCGCGATGAACCCTAGGTAGGTGTCGCGCAGCGCAACAAACTTCCGATCGAACCACCGAAAGACGCGCCCGATGCCGAACACACCGGAGTCCGCCGCCCCGCTCCCATGGGCGATCGGCTGCAAGAGCGCCGCGCAGAGGACCGGCGTCAAGACCAGCGCCACGAGCACCGACAGCAGCATGGCGGCGATGATCGTAATGGAGAATTGGCGGTAGATCACGCCGGTGGAGCCGCCAAAGAAGGCCATCGGACCGAATACGGCGGAGAGCACCAGTCCGATGCCGATCAACGCACTGGTGATTTCGCCCATGGACTTGCGCGTCGCCTCCCTCGGCGAGAGTCCTTCTTCGCTCATGACGCGTTCGACGTTCTCCACCACCACGATCGCGTCGTCGACCAGAAGGCCGATGGCCAAGACCATCGCGAACATGGTCAGCATGTTGATGGAGAATCCCAGCAACCCCAGCACCGCGAAGGTCCCGAGGAGCACCACCGGCACCGCCAAGGTTGGAACCAGCGTCGCACGGATGTTCCCCAGGAAGAGATACATCACGCAGAACACCAGCAGAATCGCCTCGAACAAGGTCTTCACGACCTCGTTGATCGCCACGCGCACGAACGGCGTCGTATCGTAGGGATAGATCACCCGCATGCCTGGCGGAAAGTACCTTGACAGGTCCTTCATCGCGGCCTTCACGGCGTCGGCGGTCTCGAACGCGTTGGCGCCGGCGGCCTGCCGGATGAAGAGCGCGGTTGCGGGCTTGCCGTTGAAGAAACCTTGCATCCCGTAGCGCTCGGTCCCCAGTGCCGTCCAACCGACATCCCGCACGCGTACCATGGACCCATCCGCGTTGATACGCAGCGGAACCGCGGCAAATTCCTCCGGGGTGCGCAGCAGGTTTTGCACGATAATCGAGGCGTTCAACCGCTGTCCCGGCACCGCCGGGACCGCCCCGAACTGCCCGGCGGAGATTTCCACGTTATAGGCGCGCAGCGCCGCGATGACGTCGTCGACCGTGAGCCCGTAACCGGTCAGCTTATCGGGATTGAGCCACACCCGCATGGCGTACTGCGAACCGGTGCTCTCGACTTCGCCGACTCCCGGCACCCGCGCCAACACTTTCTCGATATTGGACTGCGCATAATCGCGCAGGTCGATTTCATCCATGCTGCCGTCCTCGGAAACCAGGCCGACGAGCAGGAGATAGTTTCGCGTCGACTTGCTGACCCTGACGCCTTGGCGCTGCACCACATCCGGCAGACTGGCCATGGCCAGTTGCAGCTTGTTTTGCACCTGTGACCACATCAGATCCGGGTCGCTCCCTGGCGCAAAGGTCAGCTCGAGCCTGCCGCTGCCGGAGGCGTCGCTAGTGGCCGACATGTACAGCAGTTTGTCGAATCCGGTCATCTTCTGTTCGATGATCTGGACGACGCTGTTTTCCACCGTCTCGGCGGAGGCGCCGGGATAGAAGGCATCGATGGCGATCGTCGGTGGAGCGATGGGCGGATACTGGGAGATGGGGAGACTGTAGATCGCCAGCATGCCAGCCAGCATCATCACGATGGCGATGACCCAGGCAAAAACCGGGCGATCCAGAAAGAAGTTCGACACCATTGCACTCTCGGTTCAGTGCGCCGCGGGCGTCGGTTGCATCGCCGCCTCCGGCGTCGAGGCGTCCATGTCCAACGCCACCGGCTTGACGGCGGCACCGGGGCGCACGTTCAGCGTACCTTCGACAATCAGGCGGTCACCCGGCGACACCCCCGAGGCGACCAGCCACCGATCGCCGATCGCACGGTCGAGGCTCAGCTGGCGCTGCTCGACGGTGTCGTGTCGATCGACGACCAGCGCGATCGGCTCGCCCTTGGGGTTACGGGTCACCCCTTGTTGCGGCACGAGGACGCCCTGTTCGACCACCGCCTCGCGGACGATAGCCCGCACAAACATGCCGGGGAGGAGCAGATGGTCCGGATTCGGCACCACGATGCGCACGGTGAACGAGCCGGTCGCCGGATCTACCGTGATGTCGCGGAATTGCAGCGTCCCCTCGATCGCGTATGGCGTTCCATCTTCGAGGAGCAAGCGTACCTGGTGCCCCGCGTCGCCGTCGGTGCGCAGCCGCCTGGCCTCCACGTTGCGTTTCAGCCGCAACAACTCGGCCGACGATTGGGTCACGTCGACGTAGATCGGGTCGAGCTGTTGTATGGTGGCCAACGCCGTGGGTTGATACGCCGTCACCAAGGCCCCATCGGTGACAGTGGACCTGCCGACGCGTCCGGGAATGGGGGCGGTGACCCGGGTATACCCCAAGTTGATGTGCGCGGCTTCCACCGCGGTCTTCCAGTATTCGAGTTCAGCGCGCGCCTGCTGCAGGGCGGCGGCGGTATCGTCATAGTCCTGCTGACTGATCAGGTTCTCGGCAACCAACGGCTTGTAGCGGTCGGCGCGCAAGCGTACCGCGGAGAGGTTGGCTTCCGCCTTGCGCTGGGAGGCTTTGGCGGATTCGTAGGCGACTTGAAAAGGTGCCGGATCGATCTGATACAACAGTTCACCGGCGACGACATCGGAACCCTCCTGAAAGTAGCGCCGCTGGATGAGGCCGTTCACCTGCGGCCGGATCTCCGAAACGCGGTACGGAGCGGTGCGGCCCGGCAGGTCGGTGGTCAGTTCGACGGCCTGCGCGCTAATCGTGATCGTGCCGACTTCCACCGCCGGCGGTGCGGCATCCGGTCCCTGCCCGGATCGACAGCCCAGAAAAACGAAAATACCGGCGCACGCGAGTAAGGCGCCAAGCCTCCTGATGGATCTATGAAAGTGAGTAGTCGGTTGCATGTGTACCGTCCCGAATAGCACCGGCGCCAGGGGCGCGCACCTGCCACGCAGCGCACCCGCGGCAGCGCGGGGCGACGAACGAAAAAGGCTGCCTGCGCCGATGCCGCCGGCGAAAGGACCCGCCGCGGTCCTCGCGCTACCAACCCAGTGTCGCCATGATCTCCGCCGTCAGGTGCCCGCTCAGATCTCCCAGCCGATCGCTGTACATGTGGCGATGCGTGAAGCGCCACTGCCCGTCGACGCGCGCGAAACGGTCATGGTAGCGGCCCTGGAAAATCGGCTGCAGGGGTAACGTGGAGGTCTGCTGGAACACCGTGACGTACGACCGGCAGGCCGCCGTCCCCGCCTCTTCGTCGACCTCGATGATGAGATTCGTGGTCACATGCTTGGTGTGCAAGGTGCCGTCGTCGTCATACACGCGGGACGCGCGCCGGTACATCGCCTCGGCTTCCAGCGCCCCCCGGGTTTCGGTCGGCAGGCCCTCGGAGGTGATGACGGCGTGGGCAAACAGGGCAGCCACACCCGCGAAGTCGGCCGCATCGATCCGCTCGGCATAGATTCCGAGCAGGTTTTGAATCTGTACGTGTGCTGGTAGCATCCTCGCCCTCCCCGGCGCGTGTTCACGGTAGAGGTAGCACAGCACGCGCGGCCGCAAGACGCAAACACCGCACGCGACGGAGCGGCCGGCCGATTACCTGTTCGAAACCAGTGGACCGCCCTATATCAGGGTCGGCTCGCCTGATTTCGAGAAGCCCGCACGCGTGCGCTGCATGCTGCCGATAGGCTCACCGGGAGCAACCCCCGTGACGCCCGTCGCCGGCCTTTCGTATGACACAGGTGTCGCCGGGAAGGCCGTGCAGGCGCGAACGGACGGTGGCCTCGGGTGCGCACGTTACCACCGCGTTCTGGTCGTCGAAGGCGCAACGGCACTGGCAACGCGGGTGACAGCGACAAGTATCGGAGCCAACGACAGCGGCGCCGCTAAGAGGAGGTGCTCAGCGCAGCTCCGCCAGGTTGACGACGCGTGCCAGGGGTTGCGGGTGGCTGTCGGCGCGCACCCAGCGCCAGCACATCGTGCCCCGGCGATGCCCGGCGGTCTCCAGCCAGTTGTCCACGCCCGGATCCTGGTGCGCCACCACGATGCGCACGGAACCGTCTGGCCGGTACGTGGCGCCGTAGTGGTTCACGGCAATGCGGTGGTAGCGATAGTCGAGCGACTCCATCCAGTGATTGTCGATCTGCAGATTCCAGTAGTAGCAGCGCGGTGGGGTCGCCTCGATCACCAACGCCTGGTCGGGACCCAGCTCCCAGTAACCGTGGTAATAGCAGATGTTCGGATCGCCGAGGGCGGCGCCGGCGATCCGCGGATCGAGCTTGTGCAGCCGATTCACGCCTTGTCGCGCAAAGCCCTCCGCCCAGTCGGCGAACAGCTTGGCGGTACCCGCCACGTAGGCCGCGGCGTGCCCCAATCGGCGGTCGATGAATTCCGGCGTCACCGGTTGCGGCGGTCCCTTCGCGCCCAGACGCTCGATGTGCAAATCCGCGATGCGTTCGGCGTTGCGGTCCTGAAACGTCTGCCGCACAATCAGGGTCGACGTGTCCGGTTCCATGCGCAGCCAGTTGCCCGGTTGTTGCTCACAACTCAGTGTGACCTCGAACGAGCCGTCGGGCGCGAGGGCCAGGTCACTACCTTCGAGATACCCGGTTTGACCTGAGCGTCGGGGCGAGCCGAAATTTCCCGTATATGTGCCCAAGCCCAGGTAGTAGACCGTTCCCCGGGTACCCCAGAGCCGGTAGGCGTGGCGGCCGCTGATCGCGGCGGTCTGATAGTAATTGTCGGGATTGTCGGCGCCCATCTTTACCGTTTCGTGCGCCGTCCGGTGCAGAACGGGGACGAGTGGATCGGCGAACTCGATAAACGACTCGAACGCACCCCGGGTGAGGCGGCTCAGGTAACGGAATCCCTCCGCACGGTCGAAGGGATCGGCCGGCGAACCTTCACGCAGAATCACGTCGCCGGCGCGCTTGAGCCCGTCGCAGAAATCCGCCCAACTGACGCCGCTCATGATCCGCTCGACAGCACTGTCCTTACTCACGGGTCTGCTCCTTGTCCTTGCCGGTCATCGATCGCCATGCGTTCACCAACGGGATCGCTTGGCGTTCTCACGCCACGGACCGCGACCGCTCCCGCGCGATCCCAAACTGTTGCATGTAACGAGCGAAGCGCTCGGCGATCAGGTCCTCGCTCAAGCCGAATTCTTCGGCCGCGTACTGGTGCTCGCCGTGCTTGCCCCGGGGGTTCTCCATCTGCCACTGCGTGAAGCGCCGCTCGGCTTCCGGGGACAGTTCGATATCGAAGTGGCGGTATATCCGTTTCGCGGCCCCGACCGGATCGGACACGATTTCCCGCAGGTGCAGGTCGAAAAACTGCCGCGGATCGTGCGTGCGCCTGACCTCCAAGGCGCGATCCACGCGTGCCGCCCACCGGGCGAGGAGGAAGGCACCCAGCGCACGGCGGTCGACGTGCTCCTGATACAGCGCGTACGTACCGCCGACGAGGCTGCACACCGACGGAATGACCTTCGCCGGATCACGATGGGTATGGACGATGCACGCATCCGGGTAGACGCCGAACAGCGCCCGCAAGTACCCCACGTGCGTCGGATATTTCAGCACCCAGCGGCGTTGCGGCGACGTCGAACCGATCAGCTTCAGCAGGTCACGGTGGCGTGCGTAGCTGGCCAGCATCTCCTGACGGTCGTACCACTCGGAATACGCGGGGAGCGCCGCGCTGCAGTCGAAGGTATCGGAGGTGAAGTTTTGCTCCATGAGCGCACCGCATTCGTCCGGGCCGCCGGCGGTCATCAGGTGCACGGCCTTGAGCCGCGGCGCCTTCCGGTACATCCGCTCCAACAGATCCCGCGTGCGCCGAAATCGGGGGTCCTCGTCCCACTCCGCCACCGGCGGCCGCGGTGAGGGGTACAGCCCCATCCAATGCTCGAGGACCTGCATGTTGGGGTCCTGCCCCAGGAGGTTGTGCAGCGCCGTGGTCCCGGTGCGCACCAGACCGACGATAAAGATCGGTCGGCGGATCTCGGTCCGCAAGATGGCCGGGTGCTCGATCCAGGCCCGCTGCGCGACGAGGCGGTTCTTCAACACCTCCAGCAGATGCGTCTCGACCCACCAGGCGCGTCCCCGTGCGTTCAACTCGGATGCCTGGGCGTATGCGTCCAGCAAGACACGCAACCCCTCACGGTAGGCCGGATCGCCGAAATCGCCGAAACCGACCGCTTGGCGGGCGGCCTCTTCGAGAGAGTCTACGGTGGGCACTGCCACGCGCGCGGCGGAAGATACGGCTTGACTCATAGGTTAGTCGCACGCCGCACCGCTCACCCGCCACACGGAACCGTACCACACGGCGGCGTCGCTCCCTTCATTGTCGAGATGGGGCGACGCTACGCTCCGCGCACCGAGGAGTCAAGCTACGGGCGGACGTGCGTACGGGTGGACGTGCGTGAGTCCGGCAGTCGGCAGACGTGCAGCGGCGGATGCTGATGACGCGCGCGGGCCAGACCGATTGACGCTCGCATTTCACGATCGGAATCGTAGCGCTTCCGACCCAAATGACACTGAGTCTGCTGGAATCGCCAAGGAGAACATGTTTACGCCGGCTTTCGATATCGAGTAGGCGGGCTGGCCCTCTTGACTGGGACAAGCGTATAGGAATACGTTTCACTCGACACCAATTAGGGCTGCATTTCCTGCATGTACGCGTAATCGTCAGCGGCGCTCGCGACCGCAAGAGCCGCTCACGAGCACAGCGTCGCTGAGCGCGAACACGCGAAAATGCGTCGCCAAACTTGAGAACCGGTGTCGTAGGCGCTTGCTTGCCGACGTCGCCGAAGTCACGAGGACACGATGATGAACGCCGAACTTGCATCCGTGATCAAGCCTATTAACGCACCGCGAATCGTCGATGGGGTCTATACGCACGACCAGTACCAGCGCCTGTTGCAGGTTGTGCGAAATAAGGGGCCGTGGACCTTGATCCTGTCGCAGCACTTCAAATCGCCGGAGGAGGTCGTCGCCACCACTTCGGGCAGCCTGCCGGAAGGCTTCACGCCGACGTGGGACATGTTCCTGAGCCCGGTGTTTCGCGGCTACCTCGGCCAGGGCGGGGTGTCGCTCTACCCCGAGCTGGACGATTGCTACTACAACCACAAGTTCCTGGAACTGGTGCGCGGCTATTGGGGCGCTCCGTACGCCTTGCCCGAATTGTACCTGTTCAATATCCAGGGCCCGTCGCCCAGCGGCGGTTCGCCGCACCTCGATGGCACCTGGTTCCGTGGCATGGACATGGGAGACACGCCGGTCTGGCTGCTCAACACCATGTCCAAGTCCGGACTGTTCAAACACTGGCAGGCAAAGAAGGCACAGGTCATCGCCTGGTGGTACAAAGGCCGCATCGGCGGTGGGTTCCACTATTGGCCCGATGGACCGCAAGGCCGGCCCACGCTCCTGGGGGCGCCGATGTGGAATCGCGGCGTGGTAGTGGAAAACGAGAGGATGTACCACACCGCACAGGGCTGCGGTCCGGAGGCCATGCGCCGCCCCGTGGGCCTGGCCATCAATTCGCTGATGGGCTCCGACCCGGACAACACCGGCGGCTGGATCATTACCACGGATGGAAAGATCATCCAGCGGATTCCGGAGGAAGAGTTTCGTTTCCTCGTCCACTGGGGCGCGCAACTGTTCTCGAGCTACGAGGAACTCAAGACGACGCTCGACCACAGTGACGACATCACCCGGGAGCAGGCGTTCGACATGTTTATCGCTGACATACGCCGGCGCGGAGAGACGGTCACGGTACCGAGCGATCCGCTCACGGACACGAGCTTCATCCAGTTATTGACGCGCGTGTACGACCCCGGCAAGCCGCGGCACATTCCCGCGGACCCGACCGACGCGGAACGCCGTGCCGCCTGACAGAGCAGCTGCACACCACTGAAATCTCCGGGCAGTCAACGGCATGACGCCCGGATGCCCGTAATGGGAGACCGCCCGCAGGGCACCACCGGCGTCGCTGAATTTATGTCGTGGCCGGCGGACGGACGCCCCACGTCGGTGCTGGGCTCGGGCGCAGGTACGGATGGACCTCGCGCTCGTAGAGGCGGAGCATTTCCCACGAGCGCGCCGGCGCGATGCCGGCGAAGAGCGGCGTCAAATAGAAGGAGCTGTTGTCGCCAAGCTCCTCGGCCAGTGCGATGGTCTGCTCAGGGGTAAGCACCTTGTAGCCCGGGCTGTTGCGAATCGTCTCGGCGGTCATGCCACCCGCGTAGGGGCCGACCGGGCGGCCATAGGCCTCACTCGTCCAGCGGCTGTACGAGTCGAGCACATGGAGGATGTGCGGCAGGAGCCATTCCCAGTCGCGCTCGGGGTCCCGCGAGATCCAAACGAAGATCGGCGCCTGCTTCGGGTAGTCGCCCGGGTCGGGCTTACCGAGCTTGAGGCATTCCTCGCGGTAGGGTTCCCACACGGTCGCATCCAAGCCGGGAACGAACCAGCCGTCGGCGATGTGGGCGGCTTTGCGCGCCGCCGCCGGCGCGGAGCCGCCGAGCATGACCGGGGGTACCGGGTCCGGCCGCGGCGTCACCCGGCAGGGGCGGCCCTGGTAGGTAAAGGGCTCCCCGGTCCAGGCTTGCTTCAGGACGCGGCAGGCATCGCAGGTGCGCTGCCAGCGATCCTTCACGCTGTGCCCGAACATGGCGAACTCCTGCGGCCGGTACCCGAACCCAAGCGCCATGAGTATCCGTCCGCCCGAGACCAGCTGTGCGACCGCCACATCCTCGGCCAGTTTGATCGGGTCATACAACGGCGCCAACAGCACCGAGGTGCGGAAGCGGATGCGCTTGCTGCGGCCGGCCATGGCGCAGGCCAGCGACACCGGCGATGGATTGTAGCCGTCGTCGGACGAGTGGTGTTCGCCGAGCCCGACCACATCGAAGCCCAGCTCGTCCGCCCAGGCCACCTGATCGAGTGCCGCGGGATACAAGGCGCGCGCCGATGTGCCGAACGCTGGCGCACGCATGTCGTAAATCAGAACGCGCTCCATGCTGCCCTCCAAGAGTTTTCGAGCTCACTCCCGGTCATATGGCGGTGCCGGCAGAATGTCGCCGGGACGTAATTTACGCGCGGCGATGCCGGCAAACCCATCGCCCCCCATGTAGCTGTGCTCACCCAAGATGAAGCCCGTGTCGTCGAACGGCCACAGTGTGGCGATGCGGGCCTCGAACAGATAATCGGCGTCGGGGTCGTCGACCGGGATGCCGATGCCTTGCAGCATACGGCCTGCGTACGCAATGCGCAGCACGCCCTCGGTCAGCACGCAATGACGGTCGACGACCAGGCGATCGCAGTCCATCTGTAAGCGCAGTGCGTCGTTCTTCTTCATTTTGTCGTAGTAGGCCGCGACCTGCGGCTTGCCTTTCGGGTTCCAGGTCGGGTCGTCGGAGCCGTAGGTGTGGTACTCGACCTCTTCCGACAACGTGGCCACGGTCGCATCGATGTCGCCTGCCAACTCCGCCTTGCTGTGGGCGACGATCATCCGCAGGTTGCGCCGCCTGACGGGATCGGTTTCCGTCGCCAACCGTTCCTCCAGCTTGGCCCAGGTGACCGCCGGATTGATGACTGCCATGTCTTTCTCCTCTCGCCGTTACGCTGCGTTGACACCCGCGCCTTCGCCTCTGCCCACGCAAGGCATGGGCACGAGCAAAGACAGGGAATTGCGCCGATCACTTCCCCGCCACCTCGGTCACGGGCACCACGCGCGTTCGTAGCGGCTGCAGCCGCTCTTCCGGTAGCAGGAAACGCCAGAACAGACGCCCTCGTACATGGCCGTCCGTATCGATCCAGTTGGGCACGCCCGGGTCGCTGTGCGCCAGCACCATGCGGAAACTGCCGTCGGGCTCCAGTTTGGTCTGCTTGCGGTTGAGCGACACACGGCGGTTCACGAAATCGAACGTCTGCAGGTAGCGATTGTACAACATGACGCTGGCGAAGCGGCACTTCGGGAAACGTCCTTCGATGATGAGCGCCTGATCTGGCTGTAATTCGTAGGGCGCCATGGCGTACACCGCATCCATGTTGGCCCAACCCAATCCCGCCGGCGGATCGGCCGGCGGGTTGAACTGGTTCGGCACCGTGGAGACCCAGTTCGGCTGGGGTCCGCTGGCCGTCGGCGGGTTCTCCAGCGTCATGCCGCGCATGTAGTTCATGACGCAGCGGATGGTCGCCGCCACCTTGCCGTCCTCCAGCGGGGCCGGCGGGCCGGGCGGATCGAGATTCTCGATGGTCAAGGGTATCCGCTTGTGGGGATCGGCAGCCGCCGGTTTCTCCTCCTCGAAAAAATGCCGGGTATTGATCAGGCCGGCCTCGGGATGGAGTGGAAACCAGTTGCCGGGCCGCCGCTCGGGCGCGAGGATGAATTCGTAGTTCCCCTCCGGGTCCACTTGCAATTGCGTGTCCTTGACGACGTTCACCGTCCCTTTCGAATAATGCCCGTCGGCCGTCCCCAGTTCTTGACTGAAGGAGGTGAACACCGCGCCGGCGATGTTGCCGCGCACGCGGTAGGCGCGGTCGGGTCGTATGTACGCCCCAAAATAGAGCGCGTCGGGATTATCGCCCAGCACCTTCTTGTTGGGCGCCACGATGCGGTGAAAGACCGGCCGATCCGGGTCGGCCCCTATTTGGCTATCCAACGCGGACAACAGGGACTGGAGTAAGTAGAGCCGGCCTTCGGTCAGATCCTCGGGACGCTCGTTGCCGAGCTCCGGCCCGAGGAAGCGCGTGTTCAGTTCGCAAATAAGCTCAAGCAGCTCGTTCAGTGCCCGATCGCTCTGGGCGATGTCTGGAGCCATACGACCTCCTGTCTCGATCGTCTGTTACGTGGTCGTGGTGAGATGCTCGCGGAAACGTGCACGGTACGCCCCAAACGCGCCACCGTGCTTGTCCTCACTCAGGCCGAATTGCTCGGCGCTGTACCGATGCGTCCCGTGCTTGTCGCGCGGCCGATTGCGGATGTAGTCCTGCATCCGCGCACGCGCTGCGTCCGACAACTCGAGATCGAAATGCGTGTAGATCTTCTCGACCGCCCCGATCATGTCGCTCATGATCGACTGAAAGCCGAGGTCGACGAACAGGCGGTTACGTTCCGGACTGGCATCGCGCCAGGCCATGCCCCGCAGGAGCACGGTGGAAAGGTGATCGACCTCCCCTTGCGCCGTAATGACCGGGTCGATGCCTTGGTTGAACGCAGCGCGTAGGGTCGATGCGAGGCTCGACGCCGAGGCCATCACCTCCATCGGGTCACGGTGGGTCCAGACGAAAGCGGCATCGGGGTATTGTGCCAGCACGTCACCGAGGTAGGCCAGGTGCAGCGGCGACTTCAGCACCCAGCGCGGCTTGGGGTAATCGACTTGGAGATGCTGGAGGAACTCGCGATGCCAGCGGTATGCTGCCGTCATGTCATGGTCGAGGCACCAGCGGCGATAGCTGGGTACGTAGTAAGTGGCGCCATACTCGTCGCTGATGAAATGCGTCGCCAGAATGGCGAGACATTCCGTAGGCAACAGCGCCCCCATTTCGTGGATGGCTTTGAAGCCTGGAGCCAAGACGTCCATCTGCGCCAATTGCTTTTCCACCTCCGCGATACGGGGATCGGTCTCGAACGTTTCCGCTCCGGGCGGCGGCACGGGTTTGATGACCTCCCAGTGCAAAGGCGCACGGTGGTCCGGATCCTGCGCCAGCACCTCGTGGAGAATCGTGGTGCCCGTACGTGGCAGACCGAGCACGAACAGTGGCCGCCGGATGCGCTGTTGCGCCACCTCCGGCCGCCGCTGGCGGTAGTCGATGAGCCGCAGCCGGTTGGTCAAGCGGTCAACCAACGCCGCTTCGACCGCGTAATGGCCGAGTTGCGACAGGCGAGCCTCGCGTTCCAGCGACTCCACCAGGTGATCCAAGCCGACGCGGAAGCTCGGATCGCCCCAGTTGTCAAGGCCGGTGCGTGCCTTGGCGGCAGCAATGAGGTGATCGGGGTTCAGCAACGGCATCGTTGGTCCTCCAGTGCTGCTTGGACCGGATCTGACCTCAAGCCCCAAGCCCCCAAGCCCAATGCTCATCGGCGCGGCCCTGTGCAGCGGTCCATCAACTCGTCGCCGTACATGCGGCGGCACAGGGACTCGAAATCTTCCCCAACCGGGATGTTCAGACCGCCATCCACCGCGATGGTTTGCCCCGTCACCCAGGCCCCGGACTCGGCGCTGAAGTAGACCACGGCGTCACCGATATCCTCGGCGGTGCCGCGGCGTGCCAGCGGGGTGTGTTCGATCACCATGTTTTCCGACGCTTCGTCGAAGCCCTGCGCATTCCCTTCGGTGGGCACGTACCCGGGTTGCACGCAGTTGACGCGGATCTTGAAGGGCGCGAGTTCCGTGGCCGCGCAGCGCACCAGCATTTCCAGTCCCGCCTTCGTCACGCCGTAGGTGGCCATGTATTTCGGCACCTTGAAACCGGCGCCGGAGGAAATGGCCACGATGCTGCCGCCGCGCTGTTGCATGGCGAGTGCGGCATGTTTGATGGTGAAGGCCGTTCCGAGGATGTTCAGGTCGCACGCATAGCGCCAGTGCTCGGCGGTGAGCGCCAGAATGGGTCCCGGTGCCGCGCTGCCGGCATTGGCGACGGCGATGTCGAGTTGCCCGTCGGCTCCGGCGGCCGCCCGCACCGCGGCGGCGACCTCCGCTTCGACAGTGACGTCGCACTGCTGCACGCGGACATCAGCCCCCGGCACAGCCTTGCGCAACCGCTCGGCGGCGCCATTCAGCACCTCAACCCGCCGCCCCACAATCGTGACCGTCGCACCCTGCTCCAACAGGCGGCGCGCGCAGCCAAATCCGATTCCCGTGCCCCCGCCAGTGACGAGCGCCGTGCAATCCTCGAGTGAGCCCATCGTTATTGCCCCTCCGCGATGGTGTCGGTCGCACCGGTCTCGGCCATCGGCACGTGCCACATTTCCCAGTGATTGCAATACACACACTCAGCCAGCGGGCGGACCGAATGGGTGGTTGCGACTATTTCGTCGATGCTCCGGTTGAGCGGCGGATGAGTCATCGTACGGCCTCCAGTCATCTTTGTGAAGTCTTGGAACGACAGCTACGGCTGTTTGCGGAAATATGGACTGCGCTCCGGCACCACATCCCGACGAGGCGTTCCGCTTCGGCCTCCCGTGTCGTGCCGACGGTGTGGAAAACGCCTTCCCCGCCGACGCCCATGCAACCGAAACGTAAGGCCGACACGTGCAGACCGCTGTACCCGAGTGGCCGCATGTCCATCTCGCTCTCCTTTCCGCCAAGTGGCTGGCGGCGATAACGCTCGAGGGTACGTCCCAATGTGCGCGCATCCAAATTTTCACCGTGCCGTTCCGAATAACCGGCGGGTCCCCACGTAGTACCCATCGCCCATCTCGTCGACCGGCCTGCAGTTCTCCGTACCACCCAGCAGGCGATCCCAGAACATCAAGTGCATGCCGAACTTCGACGGGGTATCGGTGCCCTCCGCCGCCAATAGTGCCGCGGTGTGGGCGTCGTCGTCCACATAGAAGTTCAGGTCGGTCACACGGGGGCCGATGGCGTCGAGGTATTTCGCCGCCGGCATGTACTCGTGCCCTGGGACCCGCATGCAGAACTGGAAGACCGCGTCGCCACAGTCTACGTGATCAAGGTCGAGCACTTTGTGGACCGGATCGTTGATGAACCGGACCAGTTCCTGCTCGATCCGTTGCGCGCCGAGCACGCCCTCCATGAATCGGACGGCGGCCGCCAGATCGGGCACGGCCTGTTCGATGTGCACGCAGGGAGTCGTCAAGGTAATGCTCATCTTCGGCCTCCGTCGCCGCCGTGCTCACTGCCAGGGTCTGGACACCCTTCGAAAAGCCCAGTGTGCTGGCGGCGCCTTCTTCACCGTGGTCGCGTGCGCCCAGCCCGTGGCAGGCAACCAGCGTAGCGCAGCGAGTCCCATTGCGATCCACCCATAGCTCGCGTTGTGTCTCCCGTTTCCAATACGATGGTTTGTCAATGCTACTATGACATGTGAAGGTCGATACGCGACGTTGGCTAGTCTACGACGGGTTTCCACTCGCCGAGTTCGCTGCGACCGTCGAGCGTGCGAATCGTGCGCCCGATCCTTGCCAGGTACTCCGTGCTGCGCACGACCAGTCCGGTAATGACCTTCGGGTCGCCGGTACACAACGCCAGCGCGCATTCCGCCATGGCCTCGGCCGGCTCTTCCGACCACAGGGGTGAGTTGCGGTACTGCGCCATTCCGAGCCGGGCCACGCCCGGGGTCCACACCACCGAGGTCGGCATCATCACGTTGACCGCCACGCCGGTCCCGTCCAACTCGGCTGCCACACCCGCGGTCAGGCGGTTCAACGCGGCCTTGCTGGTCCCGTACACCAGCACCCCGCTCCCGCGATCGTACGCGGAATACGGCGGTCCGGCTGGAAGGTCGCCGGTGCGTGATCCGATGTTGAGGATCCAGCCTTGGCCGTGCTCGCGCATTCCCGGCACGACCCGCCGGATGAGGTCGAACGGGGCACGCACGTTCATTTCGAAGACGTAATTCCACTGCGCCTCAGTGAGCTGGTCGAACGGGGTGCCGTACGAGGAGGCCGCCGCGTTGTTCACCAGAATGTCGATGCGGCCGAAGCGCTCGAGCACCTCCGTCACCATGGCCGCACGCGAGGCCGGATCGCCGACGTCGCAGCGCACGGCGACCGCCTTCCCGCCAAGCTGCTCGATGCGTGCGACGGTTTCGCGTAGGGATCCAGGCTCGGAGCTGCTGCCCGGCTCGACCGTCCGCGACGCGCAGACCACGGTGGATCCTTCCGCGCCGAAGCGCACGGAAATGTACTCGCCGACGCCGCGGCTGGCTCCCGTGACCACCGCGATCTTGCCATCCAAAGCCCCCATCTCACTCTCCCTTTTCGAAGGCGACATGTCCCCCTCGACCGAGGGCACGCCTCCCTGTTTCAGACCTTCGTAATATTCACGCGGGTATCGCGATCGTTCTGATTCGGATCGTAGTAACTGGGCCCCCAGCGCAGTTGGCCGTAGCCCGACACCAGCTGCGTGATCTTGATCGGGCTCGGACTGATGTGTTGATCGCTGCTTCCTCCGCGGAACTGATACGGTTCCCAGGCGTGATAGATGTGCACCTGCTTGGGCCGGATCGCGCCCGTGGGTTTGGCACGTGCCACGAACGCGCCGACGTCGTTCGACACTCGCACATAGTCATGGTCGGCGATGCCGCGTTCGCGGGCGTCCTCCGTATTCAAGTAGACCACCGGCTCGCCGCGCTGCAGGCGCAGCATGTGGTCCTGGTCGCGCCAGATCGAGTGGATGCTCCAGCGCGTATGGCCGCCGGTCATGACGAACGGATAATTGCCACCCATCTTCGGCGGCTCTTTGTGGACCGGCAACGCCTCACCCGTTTCGAGGAACCACGGATGGTCGATGTAGAATTGCTGGCGGCCCGTCAGGGTCGGCCACGGCTCCTTCTTGTCCACGAAATCGCGCAGGCCCGTCAGCGGTTCGTTCTCGCGGTAGCGCGAGTAGAGGCCGACGACGGGCTCGTCTGGACCGAGCTCGGGCCAGCGCATGGCGCCACCGCGCGCCCGCAGCTCCTCTAAACTCATGCTGCGGGACAAGCGCGAGGTGTGCAAGATCAGCCGCGTGACCTTTTCATCGTCCTTCGGCCCGAAACGGCCATTGCTGCTGAAGCGCTTCCCCAGCTCGCCGATCTCGCAGGTCTGGCCACCCCACCCCTTGATCGTGTTGACACCCCGCCGCTTTGCCTCGGCACCGACACGCTCGGCGAGCAACGAGAAGATCTCCCATTCGGGCTTGCATTCGCCCACCGGCGCCACGACTCGATCGCCCAGCGTGAGAAATGGGGCAATTAGAATGGTGTACTTGATGCTGTACTTCTCGTAGTTCGCGGCCGCCGGCAGGATGATGTCGGCGTAGCGCGTGGTCTCGCACATGCGGATGCCGACATTGACGTTGAGCTTCGTCTGCGCAAACAGGGTGTCCCGGATGCGGTCGCCCATACGGCTACTGCGCAACACATTGCCGTAGGCGGAAAACCACACCTCCGGCGGTTTGCCGTCCGCCGGTATCCCCACTTTGACCTCTCCCTGCGCCAAGGCGTCTTTCAGATACGAGTCCGGGGAACGGGGGAGTGCCGGGTCGTTGTACGCAGGATTGAGCTGCATCGCTCCCGTGCCGGCATGGACCGCGTAGAAGACGGTCCCCGACACCGATGTGAATTCGGTCCCGACGCCCTGAGCCTCCGCCGCCCCAGGAAACGCCTCGGCGAGACTCTTGGGTGGAGGGTTGGATTCGAATCGTTCCAAGTCGTCGAGCGCGATCACCAAGATGAGCCCAAGCATCTCGCCGAACCCGTCGGTGCGCCAACCGGCGCCCGGGCGACCGATGTTGCCGGTCAGCGAGGCCAGCAAGATCTGCGCGCGTTGGATTACATCGCCATGAAGGTGCTTGCTCTGACCGGCCCCAGAGAGAATGTAGGCGGTTCGAGCCCCAGCGAACTCTCGGGCGAAGCGGCGGATCGCGTGGGCATTCACGCCGGTGATCTTGGCGGCCGATTCGGGATCCATGCGCTGCAGGCTCTCGCGCAAGAGTGAGAACACGGTGCGCACGCCAACGTCCTTCCCCGAGGTCAGCCGAACCTGCGTGTTCGCCTCCAAGGCCACGCCGACCCCAGCGGGGAAGCGCAGCGTGCGCTCCTTGCTTCCGAGTGTCCCCGGCGCCCAGACGATGGCCTGCCGGGTTTCGTCCCAGCACGCGAACCGATCTTCGCGTCCGCCGGCCACGACGTCGGCTTCCCGCAAGAACCGATGCGTGTCGTTGCGCACCAGAAAGGGCAGATCCGTCTGCTCGCGAACGTAGTCGGCATTGTAGAGCTTCTCGTCGATAATCACGCGGCAGGCGGACAACGCCAGGGCGCCGTCGGTCCCCGGGCGCACCGACAGCCACAGGTCGGCATGGATGGCGCTCGGGCTGTAGTCCGGCGCGATCGTGACCACGCGGGCGCCGCGATAGCGGGCCTCGGTCAGGTAGTGGGCGTCGGGGATGCGGGTATAGATCGGATTGAACTCCCAGATGACCAGGTAATCGCAGCGAAACCAATCGTCCGAAGAGCCGCCCGGCAACCGGGTGCCGAAGCAAATCGCCGGCCCGGCGACCAGATCCCCAAGCACCCCGCTGCCGTCGATGACCGGCGCCCCGATCTGGCGGAAGAAGCGTTGCGTACCGGCCAAGCCGGAGCCGAAGCCACCATTGCTGCCGCCTTCGAACATCACGCCCCGCCCGCCGCGCCGCGCCAGGGCATCGACCACGTGGCGCGCCACCTCATCGAGCGCCTCGTCCCAGCTGATCCGCTTCCAGCGTCCCTCGCCGCGCTTGCCAACCCGCTTGAGCGGATAGCGCAGCCGTTGGGGGCCACGGATCAACTGGCTGCACGTGGCACCTTTCTGGCAACCGCGCGGATTGAAGTCGGGAATCGACGGGTTGGAGGCCGAGTACAGCGCCGTCTGCTCCTCGCGCCAGACGATGTTCTCGCGAATGTAGAGGCGCCAGGCACAGTTGCCGATGCAGTTCGCATCGCCGTGCGTCGACACCGCCACCCGATCCCACGTCCAGCGCTCGCGGTACATTTCTTCCCACCCGCGATACCCGGTATCGGTCGCCAGGGTGCCGGCCGCGGCCGTGCGCCGGGCTAGGTCGAGGTTGTGCAAATCGAGGACCAACCCGGCGGCCCCCAGCGCCGTGATCTTCAGAAAACCGCGCCGGTCGATGGGATGTTTCAGAATGCTCGTCATGCAAGTTGCCTCCCCGCGTTGGGTGGCACTCACGATCGGCGCCGTCAGTCGCTCCAAGTGCCGTTCAGGGCATTTGCACGAGTTCCAGCAGCCGCCCCTCGGGGTCCCTGGCGAAGGCGCACTTGGCCACGCTCGGCGGATGCTCGGGACTGTCGCTGACCACCGATCCGCCGGCGGCGCACAGGCGCGTGAGGACATCGTCAAGGTCCGAGACGATCAACCCGAGGATGGTGTCGGTGTCCTTGGGCGCCGGCTGTTTGAGCAACTTGAAGAGCACGAGAGGCGGTTCGGTTGCCTGATCGCCACTGATGGACAGCAGAATCTCCTCGATCTCCCCGATCCCCGGCCCGGCGTTGGCGACGAGCCGTTGCAGTTGCCGGAAGCCGAAGACCCGTGTGTAGAAGGCCGCCAGTTTGTCCAGATCCTTCACCAGCACCTTCGTGAACGAAAATCGGTTCGCCGGCGCACCGGCGGGCGGCTCTTCCTTCACCTCAATGTCCTTCATCTCGTTCCCTCTCCCCGCGTATTGGTTTGCGCAATTCGACCGGCACGTCCGTGGATGTTAGCGCAGCGCTACCTCGATATCGCACTTCTCATTGCGTCATAATAATGTATTTACGAAGCTGATAATCCAAGAAATCCCGCTGGTTAGCTTGGTCCGACCCCGGAGCGGCCGGCGCGCTACGCCACCCGCATCCGGGGTCGCTCGGTTCAGCCAGCGATCCGCGGGCCGACATCCCTGCCGCCGGCTGCGTCCCACGCGCGCGGGTCACTGCTTTTTCAAACGCGAGTACGGCACGGATCCGTCCGCGGGAAGGTAGTCGCTGAACACCGCTCCGATGCCCTGCTCCGCCCGCTCCGGCACGTTGTAGTAGGTGCGGATGGTGACCGAGCCGTCGGGCTCGAAGACGTAGGTCTCGATACTGAGGATCACGGTCGTCTGGCCATCGACCGTGAAGTGGTTCTCCAACACCCAGGCCACTTCATTGCCACAGAAGAAGATGGCGTCATCATGGATCTTGAATTTGACTTTCGGCTGGAACAAGTCGAAAGCGTTGAGACAGCACTGTTCGAATCCCTGTTTCTGCGGTGTCCCGACCGGGTCGACCATGCGGAATTCGCCCGGTCCGATGCTGCGCCAGTTGCGTGCCCAGGCCTCTTTGTCGCCGGCGTTCCACAGTGTGTGGTAGTTCTCGGCCCAGTGCTTCATCTGCTCGCGCGTTGGCGTTGCCATGCTCTGCTCCTCCTTTCGTCTGTTCCGTCGCTCGATTCGGCAGGGCCCGGATCGCTGGGCCCATTTCTCTCCATAGCACAGCTGCTCCGCATACGCCTCGCGTTCATGGCTGACGTCAGGCAGCGTTCCCGATCGGCGACAGTTGGTCGCGGGAGCTATTCTTGGGTTGGGAAACCGACCGGATAATGATGACGCCTTGTCGCTCTTGCCACCAGCGTTGAGACACGAACGCCGTATTCACGCTTTGCCGATGTCCACCCGCGTGTCGCGATCGTTTTGGTTCACGTCGTAATGGGCCGGCCCGTAGCGCAGGTGGCCGTAGTCCGTGGTCAACTGGGTGACCTTGATCGGGCTCGGACTCAGGTGCTGGTCGCTGGTGCCGCCGCGGAACTGGTAGGGTTCCCACGCATGGTAGATGTGCACCTGTTTCGGGCGGATGGCGCCCGTCGGCTTGGCGCGGGCCAGAAACGCGCCCAGATCGTTCGACACGCGTATCCAGTCGTGATCGGCAATGCCGCGTTCCTTCGCATCCTTATCGTTGATGTACACGACCGGTTCGCCCCGCTGCAGGCGCAGCATATGGTCCTGGTCCCGCCAGATCGAGTGGATGCTCCAGCGGGTATGTCCGCAGGTCATGGTGAACGGGTAGTTGCCGCCCATCATCGTGGGCTCCTTGAACACCGGCAACTGTTCCTTCACCTCGAGGAAGATCGGGGCGTCGATGTAGAATTGCTGGCGGCCCGTCAACGTCGGATACGGCTGTTTTTTCTCGACGAAGTCCCGCGCCGGCACCATGGGTTCGTCGACGCGGTAGTCCGAGAACAGGCCCTTGAGCGGTTGTTCCGGACCGACGTCCTTGAAGCGCACGGCCGCGCCCTGAGCGCGCAGCTCCTCCCACGTGATCCCCGCCGAGGGCCGCGAGAAGCGCAGAATGAAACGGAAGAGCTTGTCCTCGTCCTTCGGGCCGAACGTGCCGCGATCACTGAAGCGTTCCCCCAGCCGTCCGATCTGACATGGCTGGCCGAAACTGCCGCGCACCTCGCTGACGCCGCGCTTGCTGGCCTCGACGCCCACCCGCTCGGCGAGCAGGGAGAAGATCTCCCATTCCGGTTTGGCCTCGCCCTGCGGCGGCACCACACTGTCGGCCAGAGACAAATAGGGAACGTAATAGATCGTGTACTTGACGCCGACTTTCTCGTACATCCCGGCCGCGGGCAGGACGATGTCGGCGTAGCGCGAGGTCTCGTTCATGCGAATGCCGAGCTCGACGACCAGCTTCGCCTGGGTAAACAGGGTGTCTCGGATGCGGTTGCCCATACGGCTGCTGCGCAGCACGTTGCCGAACGTGTTGAACACCACCTCGGGCGGCGCGGCCCCGGGCGCCGGGGCCATGGTGATCCCGTTCTTGGGGCCCTTGGCCAGCGCTTCTTTCAGATACGCCTCCGGACTGCGGGGCAGGGTCGGATCGTGATAGGCGGGCGCCAGTTGCTGTGCTCCCATGCCCCCGTGCACCGCGTGAAAAATGGTGCCCGACACGGAAGTCAGGCTGGTGCCGAACCCTGCCTCCTGGGCATCCGACTTGGGCATCTCCACCTGTTGCCCCGGCGGGAGTTGCGCCAGTTTGCTCAGCTCATCGACGTAGAAGAGCAAGATCGGACCAAGCATTTCGATGAACCCGGCGGTGTCCCAGCCACCCCCGGCGTGTCCGACGCTGCCGGTCAAGGCAAGCAGCAGCGCCTCGGCGCGCATCAAGAGGTCGCCATGATAATGCTTCGACTGCCCCGCGCCTTGGATGATCATGGCGGCCGGCGCCGCGGCGGCGAATTCGCGCGCAAAGCGCCGGATCGTCTCGGCGCTGATACCGGTGATCTGCGCCGCTTTCTCCGGCTCGTAGGCGGCCAGGTGGTCGCGCAGCACCGAGAAGACCGTGCGCACCTCCACCTCTTTGCCTGACGCCAACCGGACCTGCGCCTTCGCCTCCAGGGCCGGGTGTTGGTCCGCACTCAATTTCAAGGTCTTCTCTGGGCTCCCCATCGTGCCCGGCGCCCAGAACAGCGCTTTCTTGGTTTCATCCCAACACGCAAAGCGATCCTCGCGGCCGCCCGCTTTCACGTCCGCTTCGCGCAAGAACCGGTGTGTGTCGCCGCGTACGAGGAACGGCAGGTCGGTTTGTTCGCGGATGTAAGCCGGCTTGTGCAGCTTCTCTTCCATGATGACGCGGCACGCCGCCAGTGCCAGCGCCGCATCGCTGCCCGGACGGACCGACAGCCACAGATCCGCGTGGATCGCGCTGGCGTTGTAGTCCGGAGCGACGGTGATAATCTTCGCGCCGCGGTACCGCGCCTCGGTGAGGAAGTGCGCGTACGGGATGCGGGTGTAGATCGGGTTGATTTCCCACAGCACCACGCAGCGCGACTGAAACCAGTTGTCGGCGGACCCACCAACGAGCGGCAGACCATAGGTGATGGTGGAGCCCACCGGCAGGTCGCCGACTTGTCCGTAGGAATCGATGACCGGCGCGCCAATCTGGCGGAAGAAGCGCATCGTCCCCGCCCAGCCGGCACCGAAGCCGCCCTGCGTGCCCATTTCGCACACGATGCCTTCACCGCCGCGGCGCGCCAGGGTGTCGACGACGCCTTTCGCGACTTCGTCGAGCGCCTCATCCCAACCGATGCGCTTCCAGCGGCCCTCCCCGCGTTTGCCCACCCGTTTGAGCGGGTAGCGCAGCCGCGCCGGACCGCGCATCAACTGACTGCACGTCGCGCCCTTCTGGCACCCGGCCGGATTGAAATCCGGGACGTTCGGATTGGACGCCTCGTAGCGCGCCGTCTGCTCTTCGCGCCAGATGATGTCGTCCTTGATGTACAGTCGCCAGGCGCAGTTGCCGATGCAGTTGAGGTCCCCATGCGTGGACGCCGCCACCTTGTCCCAGACCCAGCGCTCGCGGTAGACATCCTCCCAGGTGCGGTAGCGTGGGTCTTCCGTCAGTGGCGCGGCCTGCGCCGCGCGCGGGCCCAGCGTGCGCAGGTCGAGATAGAGGCTCGCCGCCCCCGCCGCCATGCCGCGCAAGAAGGTTCGCCGGTCGATCGGATACGCCAGAACGCTTGCCATCGGATATCCCTTCAGCGAAGTCTTGCCGCCGCATACCACCCTCACGCTGCGCTTGTCAACGGATATTGCTATCTATTTGTTTATATCGATCTCGGAACAGCCCTGGCGCCGGTCGCGGGCGTGAGTGCTGGAGGCAGGGAAGCCGACCGCGTGAGGTGCCCCGGGCCGTCACGCCGCCGCGCCGGCTGGCGGTTCCGTGCCGATCACCCCGGCGGCTTCGAGCTTGGTCAGTTCCTCGTCCGACGCGCCGAGTAGTCCGCCAAGCACCGCACGGTTATGCTCGCCCAGCAAGGGGCTGCGCAGCCGGGTCCAGGAATCGACGGAACTCCAGCGGTACGGCAGGTTCGGGACATGGATCGGCCCGACCACCGGGTGCTCCACCTTCTCGTAGAGGTGGCGTTTCCGCAGGTGGGGAAGCGCGTGCAGAATGCGGGCGTCGGCGAGCGCTGCCGCCGGCACACCGGCGCCGCGCAATGCGCGCAGGGCCTCATCCAGTTCTCGCGCCGCGGCCCACGTTCCCAGGATCTCGTCCAGGCGGTCGTGCGCCGCGCGCCGTCCGCGCAGACTGGCCAATGCGGGATCCGCGCCAAGGTCCGGGCGCTCCAACACCGCGGTGAGCGGTTGCCACTGCGCATCGCTCGTCACCGACAACGCCAGCCACTGCTCCGTGCCGCGGCAGAGGTAGAGGCCTTGCGGCGCCGCGTGGGGACTCCGGTTGCCGTCGCGTTGCAGTTCCACGCCATTGGCACTCCACTCGATGGCCGGCTCGGCCGCGCAGTTGAGAACGGATTCCACCATGGTGGATTCGACGAAGACGCCCCGGCCGCTGCGCTCACGTTTTGTCAGCGCGACCAGCAGGGCGAAGGCGCCGTGCATCGCCGCCGTCGGGTCGGCCACTCCTTTGCCGATCATGGGTGCGTCGTGGCGATAGCCGGTCACCCAGGCGATGCCCGTCAACTGCTCCATCGTCTGAGCGAAGGCGACGCGGTCGCGCCATGGACCGTCCAATCCGAAGGCCGGCATGCGCATGAAGACCGCTCGCGGGTTGATGGCCTGGATGGCCTCCCAGTTAAGGCCGAACTGTTCGCAGACACGCGGCGAGAAATTCTCCACGAGCGCGTCGGCTGTACCGATCAGCCGCTTGAGCAGCGCCATGCCTTCGGGGGAGGTCACGTCAAGCGTCACGCCCAGTTTGTTGGTATTGGCGCCGAGAAACATGAAGCTGCGTTCCCACCAGCGGTCCGCGCCGTAATGGAATCCGATGGTACGCATCCCATCCGGCCGCGCGGTCGACTCGATATGGATGACTTCAGCCCCGAGGCTGGCCAGCACGTGCGTGGCCCCGGCACCCACCCACCAGTTGGTCATGTCGACGATGCGGACGCCCTGCAAGGGCATACCGGGGCCGGCAGGCTTGGAGTCGCCGGGTGCGCGCTTCGGCCACGAAAAGCCGGTCGCACTCCCGAGCGCCGGCGTCGGTCCGACCGGCGCAAGCGGCTCGCCGTCGAGCAGATAGGGCCGGCGCGGCTGCAGGAAGCCGTCAGGATGGCGAACGAACACCTTCCGGGCCGTGAGATGCTCGTCGTCGAGAACAGTCCGCCCACTGTGCACGGGGGCGACCGGGATGCGTAAGGCCGCGGCCCGTTCGACGATTTCCGCCACCCCATGGCGGCGCGTCCAGGCGTGCAGGATGCGCTCCCACTCGGCGCGGCGCGTGATGCGCACCGTCGCATTATGCCACTCGTTGTCGAGCTCGGGCCGTTCGATGAGCACGCACAGCATCTCGAAGTGGTGGCCGGCATTGGTGTTGAGTCCGATCCAGCCATCGGCGGCCGGCTCGACCGAGGGAATATCGCTCCAGAGCCGGGCCGGACCGGTGCGCGCCGGACTGCCCATGATCTCGTGCATGATGTTGGTGAAGTTGGTACCCGCCACCGCCATGACGTCGACCATGGAGCAGTCGATGACCTCGCCGCGCCCGCTCCGCCGCGCGGCCATGGTCGCCACCAAGGCGGCCGGCGCAGCGGTGCATCCTGCCAGCCACTCGCCAATACGTCCGCCGACCTGCACCGGATGGCGCTCCGGGAACCCCCGCCATCCCAACGTCCCCGATTCCGCCTGGACAATGAACTCCGACCACGGACGCCGTAGCGCGCCCTCATCCCGGCCGAACGGCGTGATCGAGCAGACGACCAGGGCGGGCTGGGCAGCCACCAGACGGCGCACCGTCTCATTGGCGACGCTCTCATCGATAATCAGGAGATCGGCGTCACGTAGCGTCGCCATCACCTCGGCGTTCTCCAACGGTCCCACCACCGAGCGTTTGCCGGCATTCAGATACGCAAATAGCGGTGCGCGCGTCCTGGCCTCCGGACTCGGTGACCATCCGCGCATAGGGTCGCCCCCCGGGGGCTCGACCTTGAGGACCTGCGCGCCGGCATCGACCCACATCTTGCCACAGTACGGTCCGGCGATGCCTGACGCCGCCTCAACTACCCGCAGGTCCGCAAGCGGACCATGCGGTTCGCGCGCGCGCTCATCTGGATTCCGCATCGGCTTCCCTGTACCTTCCCCAGTCGCCGAGCAGTTCGCACGAGGACGGGAACCAGCGCCGCTCCCGTGACCCGCAACGATTCGCCGCGGCCTGCCACCGTTACCTCGGCCGCAACGTCGTCGTCCGTCCCTCACCCTCAGCTATGAACGGTATTGGTTTTGTTAGAACCCGCCACGAATTTGCCAGAGCGCACGGGACTACACAAGAGCGCTACGTCCGCGTCGTGGCGCACTCACGTTTACGACTCGCGAGTTCCTCGCGTCGCTCGTTTCGTGCGCCAGGTGGCACGCCGTGGACTGTCGGTCGCGTGCCGTACACAGGCGCTGCCGGGCCGAGGTGTGGCGGGGGACGCGGCCCGGGACGCGGCCGGCGAATGCGAAACGCACCCCGGACAACGGTTCGAGCTGTCAGCGGATCGGTTCGGCCGCGTTACTTGACGTGCAGCTCCACGCGGCGGTTCTGCGCGCGGCCGTTGGCGGTGTCGTTGGGCGCCACCGGATTCGACTCGCCCATGCCTTCGGCGGTGATGCGCGACTTGGCGATCCCGTGATCGACCAGGTAGACACGCACGCTGTCCGCACGCCGGCGCGACAGGCCGAGGTTGTAGTGGTCGGTGCCCACGTTGTCCGTATGGCCTTCGACGACGATGTCGACGCTACCCTCGTTCTTGAGCACATGCACTGCCTCGTCGAGGATCGGCTTGGCCTCAGGTTTCAGTGTCGCCTTGTCGAAGTCGAAATGCACACTGCGCAGCACGATCTTCTTCTTCGCCGGCGAGGGCGGCGGTGGGGCAGCCTGGGCGACCGGAGGCGCAGGCGGCGGGGCTTCTTCTCCCGCGGTGAAATTGTACGCCAACTGCACGCCGAACGTGCGCGGGTCGCCGTAGCTGTTGCCGGCAAACCCCAATCCCGAACCGAAATCGATGCCGTAGATGCGATACTTGCGATCGAACAGGTTGCGGCCATACACAGCGATGTCCAGCGTGCCCTTTTGCAACGGTATGCCGTTATACGCGAGGCGGCCGTTGACCACTGCATAGGCCCACCCCTCGTCGGCCTGGGCGCCGGGGGTATCGCTGTTGGGAACGAAGGTAGTGCGGTCCTGCCAATAGACGTCGAGGTGCGCGACAAAGGTGCCCGTGGTCGTCGGGGGCGCGGTATACGTCAGGCCGGTGGTGATCTGATGGGCCGGGGTGAGGGCGAAGGTGCGCTGGCCGGCTACCTCCTCGGTGCCGGTGATCTGACCGGTGACGGGGTCAATGACGGCGTCTTTCCACCTGGTGTACTTGGGTGCGATGAAGGAGTAGCTGGCGTTCGCTTCCAGGCCGCGGAATGGGATCGCCGTCGCCTCAAATTCCGTCCCCCAAATCTCGGCCCGGTCGGCGTTGGCAGGAATGCTGAGCACACCCCCCGCCGGACTGGCATGAAACACCGAAACCTGCATGTCCCGGTAGAGGCTGAAGTAACCGTCGGCATTGATCCGCAGCCGATTGTCCAGCAACTGGGACTTGAAGCCGGCTTCAAACGCCCAGAGTGTTTCCGGTCTGAAAGGGAGGAAGTAGTCGGGGGTGGCGCCCGTGGGATTGAACCCGCCACTCGTGAAGCCACGGCTGACACGGGCATAGGTCATGAAATCGTTCGTCCACTGATAGGTAATGTCGCCCATGGGTGAGAGCCCGGGCACCCCGCTCCCGTGGATACCGCCAAAGGCCTTACCCCCGGAGGCCTTGAAACCCGGGTCCGTCGCCGTGGGGTAGACCCGCTTCCCCGTCAGGTGGTCCAAATGGTTCTGCTCCTGGGTAAAACGCAGGCCGGCCGTCAGGCTGAGTTTATCGCTGAGGATCGGCGGTGTGTACGTGGCCTGGCCGTACAACGCGTAGGTCTTGGTCTTGTTGAAGTTGCGGTAGGGAAGATTTGTGTACGCCAGAGGTGACGCCCCGAAGAACTGCTGCTGCTGATTGATCGTGTCGTACTCGCCGGCATAGTATCCCCCGACCACGTAGTGCAGACGGGCCGCCGTCGCGATCCACTGCAGCTCTTGGCTCCAGTTCTGCACGTCGATGTATTGACTGAAGTCCGTCAGGTGCCACGGGGTCCCATCGAGATCGTCGTCGGTTTGGGAGAAGAAGCTGCGGTAGGACGAGATGGACTTGAGTTGAACGTTGCCGAGCGACCCGACATCGCCGACATCCCAGGTCCCCGTCAGGATGTGCAAACGTTGGTTACCGTCATCGCGCGCTTGGTGTGCCTTCCCGTCGTGCATCAGGACGGCGGCATTGGGGACGGCGTCGGAGCGGTTCGTCTGGACGTACGGGTTCAGGCCGCCAGGGAAGACGGGGTTCGGGATGGGGATGACAATCGAGGTGCCGGGGATATTGTAATTATACGTCTTGTCCGCGATGGACCCGGGATACACGTAGGTAAGCGCGAATGCGACCGAATTGTCGCGGTACCGGTGGTACTGGAATTCGTAGTCGACGGTGATGTCTTTGCGCGGCTGCCAGCGCACGGCCGTCCAATTATAGACGCGGTTCATGTTGTTGTAATCGCCGCTGCCGCTCGGTGCGGGGTTGGGCGGGGCACCGTCGGGCAGCGCGTTGCGCCAGTAGCCGTCGTGCGCCTTATAGCCGGCGGTCTCGCGCACGCTCAATGTGCCCAACGCATCCGATTGGTAGAAGCCGTTCTTACCAATCAGCGGTACGTTGACGGTCATGCCGCCCTGGAACGTTTCGTAGTTGCCTATGACGGTCTTGATCGAGATAGAGCGCTCGTCGGTCGGCCTCTTGGTGATGAAGTTGACGGCCCCGCCGATCGTATTGCGGCCGTAGAGGGTACCCTGGGGTCCGCGCAGCACCTCGACCCGTTCGAGGTCCTCCAGGTCGAGGTTGGAGCCGACGATCTTCGCCAGGTAGACGCCGTCGACATAGAGGCCCACCTTTGGGGAGTACGACGGGTCCGAGTTGCCTTGCGCCAACCCGCGGATGCTGATCGATGTACCGTTTGCGGTGTTGGTGTTTGACGAGATACGCAAGCTCGGTGCGACCTCACCGAGATCGACGACATCCCGCACCTGCTTGTTCTGCAGCGATTCCGCGCCGAGCGCCGTCACCGAGATCGGCGTCTCCTGAATGTTCTCCTCGCGCTTCTGCGCGGTGACCGTGATCTCTTCGATCTCCAGCGCCGGGCCGCCTGCCTTCTTCCCCTTGGCGGCTTGGCCCCAGCTTGCCGGTGGAGCGGTCATCCAGACGGCGACAACGACGCCAACGCCCAACGCCTTGATCTTGCCGATATGCGCCACGGTATCACTCTCCCTCCGCGGGCGATACCGAGTTTGCACCACCCGCTGAACCTGACTACACACCTCATCGTCACGCTCGCGGTTGTACTTACGCGCGTGAGGCGCCCCTGAGCAACGCACAAGACCGAACGAGCGGGCGTCTACCATGAAAACGATTCGGGTGGCAATACGAATGCGCGCGGCAGCGACGCGCGCCGCACACCGGGTGTCAGAATGAGGCTGCAGTCGTTAGCGGTCGTCCCCCGACGCGGTCCCGACCCGATCACCGGAGGGCCATCGGATGATCGGGATCGCCAATCTGAATGAGTTCGATGACGTTGCCGTCCGGGTCGCGGCCGTAGGTCGCCCACTCGCTCGGCCCGATGCGCTGCGGCGGGCAGTGGAAACGCATGCCGGCAGTGCTTAGCCGTTTGAAATCGGCGTGGATGTCCGAGACATGGAAGCAGAGATGCGTGAGGCCGTGATCGCACACCGGCCGGTTCGGCGTCGCCGGCTGGGGCGGCGGGGATGAGAACTCGAACAGCTCGATCATGGCGTTGTCCTTCCGCAGCATCGCCGCCCGCCCAGCGCTACCGTCCAATTCCATGATCCGGTCGGTCAACGCTGAACCGACCGGCCAACTGAATTCCGTCGCCACCGCAAACCCGAACAGGTCGCGGTAAAACCGCACTGCCCGATCCAGGTTCGCCGTCGAGATCGCCGTGTGATGAAACCGCATCGTCTCACCTCATTGTGGAGGTCATCAGTCGCCCGTATATCCCGTCGGGTACTCCTTGAACAGCCGAATCTTGTCGCCGTCAATGACGAACAGGTTATGATAGTGATTCCGATACGGTTCGCCGGTGCGCAAGAAGCCGCGGGACGTAACTTCCACCGCCACCCGGTCCTCTTCCGCCGTCATCGTACCCACGATAAAGACGATCTCAGGGAAGGTATCGAAGAAGGACTGGGTAAACTCGCGCGAGGGGGGATGTTCACCGCCGAACGGTCCGTCCACGACAAGAACGTTCGGCGCCCCGCCGCGGTCGGGCGGCACGTGAGGCCGTTTGTCCGGGCCCGCCGAAGCATCATTTCGCCGTGCCGCCGCCGTCGACGGCCAAGGTCGCCCCGGTAATCCAACTCGCCTCCTCGGATGCCAAAAAGAGTGCGGCCGCCCCAATATCTTCGGGGGTCCCCAAGCGGCCGACGGGGATCGTGTTGATGACGGGCTTCGTAAACTCCTCCGGCAGGTGATTCATCATCCCCAGGAAGATCACGTTTGCCGTCACTCCGGATCTCGCCACTTCCTGCGACAAGTGGCGCATGAAATGGGCGCCGCCGGCCTTGGAGGCGCCGTACAGCGAAGCCCCGGGCGGCCGTGCGACCAGGCCGGAGCCGGACGAGATCGTGATGACGCGTCCCCACCGGCGCTCGCACATGCCGCGCAGCACCGCATGCGTGCAGTTCAGAACCCCCAGCAGATTGACGGCGATGAACGGTTGCCAGTCTGCCGGCACCATGTCGACAAAGAGCTTGAGCTGCATCGGCTGGCTGCCGGCATTGCCGGCGTTATTGACCAGGATGTCGACCGGCCCGACGTCGCGCGCCACCTGCTCCACCCCCGCGCGCACGGCGTCCCAGGCCGTCACATCGAACACCGCCGGCGTCGCACGACCGCCGGCGGCGCGCAGCGCTTCCGCGGCGGCCGCCGCTGCCGCGGGGTCGATGTCGTTCACCACCACATGCGCACCCTGCTGGGCCATGGTCCGAATGATCCCCAGCCCCGCGCCGCGGCCCGCGCCGGTCACCAACGCCACTTTGCCGTCCAGTCGAAACATCGTCTCTCCTTTCACAAGCGGGCTGCGCCCGCGGTCCGAAGTCTAACGTGCGATGTCCAAAGTGCCTGACCAAGAGCCTCGCGAGACGCCACGCTGTTCAGGGCTGGCGTGCGCATCGCAGCCTCGACACCCTTGCTCGGCCCGGTCACGGGATGGCCCCGCCTTCCTTCAAGGTGGCAATGTCTTCCCAGGAGTAGCCCAGATCGAGGAGCACTTGTTCCGTATGCTCGCCGTGCTCCGGACTCGCCTCCGTGACCGGCGAATTCTTCCCGTCGAAGTCGGCCGGGCCAGCCGGCATGCGCACGACGCGTCCCGCCCGGTCGTTCACGGCGACCCACGCGTTATTTTCCGCCGCCTGGGGATCGGCCGTAATTTCCGGCACCGTCAGCGCCTCAGCCCAGATCACCCCATGGGCATCGAAGCGCGTTCCCCACTCCCCCCGCGTGCGCGTGGCGAAAATCTCGTCGAGCAGGACGACCAATTCGGCGCTATGCTGGCCGCGACTGTAGAAGTCGGCGTAGCGTGGGTCCGCGACGAGATCCGTCCGGTCGATGGCGGCGCAGAGACCGGGCCAATAGGGATCCGGCACGTTGTTGGTGAGAAAAAAGTAGCCGCCATCTCCCGCCTGATAGATATTGTACAGGGCGTTGGTGACCGCCCGCCGGCCGATCGCGGAGATCGGCGGTACGTTGCGCAGGCAGCCGGCGATGTTCCACCCCATCACATAGATTCCCGTCCGATACAGAGAGATGTCGATCAGCGAGCCTTCGCGCGTGCGCTCCCGCTTGAAAAGAGCCGCGGCGATGGCGCCCGCGGCGGCCATTCCGGTGGACAGGTCCCCAATGCCCACCGGCTGGGTCGGCGGCTCGCCTCCCCGCAGGGCCATAGTCGCCATGAACCCGGAGCGCGCCCAGAAGGCCCCACCGTCGAAACTCGGACGGTTGGCGTCGGCGCCGCGCGGGCCGTAGCCGGTGATCCGGCAATAGATCAGGTGCGGATGGGCGGCACGCACCGTGTCCGCAGCCAACCCAAGACGGCGCGCCGCGTCGGGTTGGATATTGATGATGAACACGTCCGTCTGCGCAAGCAATCGATCGGCAAGGCGGCGGCCCGCCGGCGTCCGCAAATCCACGGAGATGGAGCGCTTGCCGCGGTTGAGCGAATCGAACCAAGGATTGGTATCCGCCTCCATTCCCGGCAAGACGATCCCACGCAACGGGTCGCCCCCCGCGGGCGACTCGATCTTGATGACGCTCGCACCCCAATCGGCAAGCAGGGATCCGGTCGCCGGCGCGGCGACCCAGATGCCGAGTTCCAGCACACGGACACCCGCGAGTGGAAAGGTCGATGGCATGACGCATCCCTCCCTTAACGTACGTGTCACCGCACGCGCCGGCGCTCTTCCGCGCGCAGCGCGGGAATGACCTCCTCGGCCGTGGCGCGGATGAGACGATCCTGATCCTCGGGCCGGCCGATCCAGCCGATGAGAAAATGTCGAGCCCCCGCGTCCACGTATTCGCGCAGACGAACGATCCAGTCGTGCGCCGAACCGAGCAGGCAGTACGCACCGACCATGGCGGCCCAACCGCGATCGCCGGAGAGGAAGTTCTTCCCCAGTCCCGCCGCGGCGATGCGCGCCGACTCCTCCCGGCTGGGATCCATCGTGCCGAACAGGAAGACGCCCCAACCGAACCCGGTAAGGTCCCGGCCGCTCCGGTCGGCGAAGGCGCGAATCCGGCTGACGCTGTCGCTGTACTGTTTCGGAGTGTAGAACATGGGCAACCAGCCGTCTCCGAGGCGGGCCGCGCGCCGCATCGCCGACTCTTTGCGGCCCGTGACCCAGATGGGCGGGTGCGGCCGCTGCACCGGCCGCGGCACGATCGAGACGTCCTCGAAGGAAAAGTGCCGGCCGCGATACACGACGTGGTCTTGCGTCCACAACCGCCGGAGCGCCTCCAGGCACTCGTCCGTGCGCGCGCCGCGCTCTTTCACCGGCACGCCGAGCGCCGCAAACTCCTTCGGATGTTCCCCGCCGACGCCGATGCCCAGCGTCAAGCGGCCGCCGGAGACGACATCCACTGTCGTCGCCAGCTTCGCCAGCCACACCGGGTGGTACAGCGGCGTCAGCACCGCCGCGGTGAGCAGCCGCACATGCGCGGTCGCCCCGGCCACCGCGGCCAGGGAGACCAACGCCGCGTCACTCGGTTGCGGTGGCATGCCACGCATGACGTGTTCGCCGTCGGCGACGAAATCGAACCCCAAGCGCTCCAGCGTGCGGGCGGTCTCGATCGCGCGCGACCCGCCGAAGACACCACCAAAACGGAGCGGTGCGGCGTCCATACTCATTCCCGGTGCGGCCGCCGGCATCGCGCCGGCAGCCACGGCGTATTCGCTTTCATCCGGATAGTCCTCGCTGGCTCACACGCCCTTTAGTCCATTTGCGGGCCGCCGACAAGAATTTATAGCCGGATATAATGAAACACCTAATGCCCTCGATTGACAGCGAAAGGTCGAGGGTGTTATGCGCTGCGCACGGAGCCACATCCACGCCGCACGCAGGAAGGAGAAACGCGCGCTATGTCGTTGGTGACCTACGAGACGCAGGGGGCCGTAGCGGTCATTACGCTCAACCGCCCGGAGAAGCTCAATGCCATGAACACGCAGCTCCTGGCCGACCTGCGGGCGGCATACGAGGAGTTCGAGCGTGACGACACGATCTTCGTCGCCGTGATCACCGGCAGCGGGCGGGCCTTTTGCGCCGGCCGCGATATCAAAGAGCAGGCACAGACGGGGGGCGGGCTCGAGGCGGCGGCGACGACCCAAAACGTCGACCTCTACATGACGAACGCGCTCTCGAAGCCAACGATCGCCGCCGTGAACGGCTTCGCCGGCGGTTCCGGATATCTGCTGGCGACGCGCTTCGTCGATCTCACCGTGGCGGCCGAAGCGGCGATCTTCGAGATCACGGAAGTCCGGCTCGGCCAGATGTACGGCTGGGAGTCCGGCCGGGAGTTCGGCCTGACGCGGCCGGCCTCCATGGAACTGGCATTCGGCTTTCCCCTGTCGGGCCGGCGCGCCTTCGAGGTGGGCTTGGCGAACGATGTGACGCCCAACGACCACCTCATGGCGGTCGCCATGGCCCGGGCCGAACACATTGCGCGGATGCCGCAGCGCATCATCCGCTACCATCGGGAGCTGCTGCGCATGATGATCCCGCCCGTTCCCGAGGACGTGCAGCGGCGGTTCACACAATATTATGCCGCCGCACAACGCTCGGCCGATTACACCGAGGGAGACCGCGCCTTCATCGAGAAGCGCAAGACCGAGTTCTCGTCGTAGGCAGCGCATACGCTCGAAGAGCGGGTGGAGGATCGCATGAGCAAAGGGGAAGTCGGCATCGTCATTCTCCAGTTTCCAGATCCGGCGCACGCCGTCGACCAGATCGTGGAAGCCGACCGCATGGGCATCGCCTCGGTATGGATGACGTGCGGCGGGCTATTGGCGGACACCTTGACGCTCTTCGCGGCGGCGGCGGTGCGCACGCAACGTATCGTCTTGGGTAGCGCGATCGTCCCGACGTGGCCGCGGAATCCGGTCTTCCTAGTGCAACAGATCCTCGCGCTCGAAGCGCTGGCGCCGGGACGGCTTCGCGTCGGCGTGGGCCCGAGTACGGAAGGCGCGATGCGTCCGTTCGGCGTCGACTACCGCAACCCGTTGCGGCAACTGCGCGAATACCTCATCGTCCTGCGCGCGTTGCTCCATGAGGGGAAAGTCGATTTCCAGGGCGACCAGATGCGTGCGCGCGCACGCATCGCCGCCCCCGTGCAGACCCCGATTCTGGCCTCGGCGCTGCAAGCGCGCGCCTTCGAGCTGTGCGGCGCGCATGCGGACGGCGCAATCTCCTGGGTGTGCCCGCACACCTACCTCCGCACCCATGCCTTACCCGCGCTCCGCCGCGGCGCCGCGGCCGCCGGACGCGCGGCGCCCCCCCTGCTCGTGCATACCCCGATCTGCATCGAGGAAGACCCTGCTCGGGTTCGCGCGGCGACCCAGCAGCAACTCGGAATGTACGGGCGGTTCCAGTTCTACAAGGATATGTTCGCGAAGAGCGGCTACCCCGACGCGGGCGCGGCGTTCAGCCAGGCACTCGTCGACGACCTGGTCGTGTACGGCAACGAGAAGGCTGTCGCCAAGCGGCTCGCCGAGTTAGCGGCTTCCGGGATCGGCAACGTCATGGCGCATCCCATGCTCGTGGGCGATGACCCGAAAGCGTCTCTCACGCGCGCCTTCGCCGCGGTCGCCGAGAGCGCGACGTTCTGATTCGCCAATCGACGATTTCCTGGGGTCGTTATGGATCTGCAAATTGCATTCGAACTCAGGTCACCCGCTGGAACCACGACGCATCGTGAGCTGTATCCGGCGATGCTGGACATGTGCGCTTGGGCCGACGACATGGGGTTCTCCTACGTCAATTTCGGGGAACACCATGTCTCGGAATCGGGCTACAACCCGTCGCCGCTGATCACCTGCGCCGCCGCGGCCGGACGCACCAGACGGATCAGGATGCGCCCTAACGTGCTGCTCGCCCCTTTGTACGATCCATTGCGGCTGGCCGAAGACTGCGCGGTGCTTTCCCTCGCATCGCAGGGGCGTTTCGATATCGCGCTGGGCGCCGGCTATCGGCCGCGCGAATGCGCCATGTTCGGCAAACGGATGGAGGACCGCTGGGCGGCCGTGGGCACGGCGGCGAAGGTCTTGCGCCAGGCGTGGAGCGGCGAACCATTTACGTATGAGGACCGGACGGTCTTTGTGCGGCCCGTGCCGGATCCCCGGCCGAAGGTTTTTCTGGGCGGCGGATCCGAGGCCGCGGCGCGCCGGGCCGCACGCATTGCGGACGGGTTTTCCGTCCCCCACTCGCCCGAGCTGTGGGACGCCTATCGCAATGCCTGCATCGCTTTGGGCAAAGCCGATCCCGGCCCGCTTCCGAAACTGGGGCCGGTGTTCCTGTGGGTGGCGCAAGACGTCGAGGCCGCATGGAAGATGCTGATGCCGCACGTCTTGAGCCAGATCCAGGAGTACGGCCAATTCACCCACGAGGGCTATGGCGAGGCCCGCGGACCGTACCGGGGCGAGGTGACTGAGGCGGCGGCGCGCACCAATCCCGCATACCAGGTCCTGACGCCGGAGCAGGCCATCGGGCTCGGCCGGCAACTGGGCAGCAGCGGAATGCTGTTGTTCAATCCTCTCATGGGCGGCATACCGGTGTACGAGGCCTGGCGCATGTTGCGGCTTTTCGAATCCAAGGTGAAGCCGTTTCTACCGGTCTAGCGCCTTTTGAGGAGAAACCTCATGGCCATTAAGACATCCGGAATCGATCACATTCACGTGAACATCCCCAGCATGGACAAGTTTCGAGACGTGATGAAGCAGCTGTTCGATCTCGACGCCACCAGAATCGCTCATGTCGACGGGATTCTCGCGTACAATAGTTCGATGCGGCTGAACGGTGCGGACGCCGGTCAGCCCTTTCTGGATGTGTTCGAGCCGGCACGTCCGCAAAGTCCCGTGGCGGAGTTCATGCGACAGCACCGCGAAGGCGTCTCGTACATTTCGTTCCGCGTCGACGACCTCGACGAGGCGGCGACGCACGCCGCACGCTGCGGCCTGCGGGAAGTCTCCCGGATGGGGTTTCCCGGCATCATGAAGCAGGTGCAGTACGACACCATGGAGGTGCTGGGGTTCCATTTGGAACTCGTGGAGTATGCCCCGGACGCCGAGGCCGGGATCAAGGAAATCCAGCGCCGCCTGACTGCCGGCGAACCCGTCGCGGGCCTCTCCAACTCCAGGCCGTTCTAGGAGAGCATCGCTCTTCCGGGCTCCGACTTCCACCTCCTGCAGCGCCAGAACCGGGAGCCGTCAGCATGGGCGAATTACGCGATCGGATGGTGCAGGACACGCGGGTGCGCAATCTGTCGGTGCGCACCATCGAGTCCTATGTGGCGGCGGTGCGGGGGCTGGCGAAGTGCTATGGCAAGTCGCCGGAGACGCTGAGCAACGAGGAGGTGCACCGCTACCTCATCCACGTGCGCGAGGAGCGCAGCTCTCGGGGAGCAGCAGTCAGCTGATCCGCTGTGGGTTGCGGTTTCTGTACGGGGTGACGCAGCAGCAGCCGCACGTCTGCCTGACGGTGCCCCCATCCCGCGAGCCCCAGAAGTTGCCGGAGATCCTGAGTCGCGACGAGGTCGGCAGCATCCTTATAATGCACACCTCTCAAAGGTGCCCAATTTCATGGGCAATTCGGGTTGCTCGGAAAAAGTTCGTGGATGCTGCTAAACCGGCTCGGGTATCGAACCGGCACGGGCAGGACCTGGCGCGTGCGCGCAGAGGGCAGCGACGCAGCAAGCGCCTGATTCCGTGGCGCTGAGCCTAACTCCGCGGCTCCAGGCGACGGCCGCGGGAGCTGGGCCTGAATGTTGCCGCGGCCGCGCCTGAGCCGCGGCGTTAGCGATCCACGGCCGACCGGGCTATGAGGAGTCTATGAAGGAAACGTACACCGCCGTGATCAAGCAGTCAGGGCAGTGGTGGATTGGGTGGATCGAGGAGGTGCCTGGGGTCAATTGCCAGGAGGCGACGCGCGAGCAGCTCGTCGATAGTCTTCGGATCACGCTGCGCGAGGCCGTGGAGTTCAATCGCCGCGACGCCCTGGAGGCCGCCGGAGAAGGGTTCGATGAGGAATCGATCGCCCTATGAAGCGCGGCGACCTCCTTCGCCACCTGCGCACCAACGGGTGTGCATTTCTTCGTGAGGGCGGCCGCCACTCGTGGTGGCACAACCCTGCGCAAAACAAGCGCTCGGCGGTCCCGCGGCACAATGAGATTGATAACGACTTGGCGCGCAAGATATGCAAGGATCTTGGAATTCCATTCGCAAAGTGATCGCTAACATGCCGCTCGATCGGCCTGCGGGCATGCGCGGCGTCACTCGGATCGAGATTTCGCAGCGCGCCCGCCACCGCTCAGCGGCACGCCCTTAGCGCTGTCGGGCTGAGCGTTGCTCTTGATACCGGGGATGTGGAATCATCGAGACGCGGGACGAGGGACGAACACGATGACGGCGGCCGTCAAAACCAAATTGGAATCCTACGACGAGCTTCCCGAAGGGGAGAAGCGAGAGGTTGCGAGTGCCATCTTGCGGCGTACCCTGCGCTTTGACCTGCCGCCGCACCGCAGATCGTCCTGGTGCGCTGTGGCACGCTCGACGCAGATCCCCAGGTTCGACCCTCGGCTCATATTCACGTCGGGGACCGCGCCCCTTGGATCGAGATCTCGGACGATCTAGAAGAGTTTGAGGGGCCTGTCGCCGCCGAGGACATTCGGCGAGTTTACTTCTCAGAGACCTGAGGGTGGTCGCCAGCTAATCGGCTCGCCGGGACTGGCTCCTGAGGGCCAGTCCGGCTGCCCACCACGGTGCGTGCAGCCCAGCAAGGGGTCGGAACACCAATAGCCCCCGTTCCGAGCGTCTCTTGGCGTCCGCTGATCCCACGCGTTCGGCATCGAGGGCGGAGCCGTGGTAGTTGAACCGGTTGGAGCGCGAAACGCTTGTCACCGGTGCCGCCTCTGACCGAGTCGGGGGATCTGCCGGTCGGCGTTCATCGAGCGACGCTCCGGGGCGTGATCGAACGGTTCGGCTGCGGCTCGCGGCAGCGTGTTGCGGTGGCATCGAGGCTCGCCCGAATTCATGAGCTTGCAGCGAACACCCGGCGAGTGCGCGCCTTTGTGGTGTTCGGCTCCTTCCTCACCGCGGAGGCGGAGCCCGGGGATGTGGACGGCTTCCTGGTGATCGCGGCCGGAAACGCGTTAGCGGTTTTGTGATACCCAACTAGTATCTTGCCAATCGGGGGGGGAATGGACTATGCACCGTGTGCATCTTTCAAGGAGCGTCCGAACGGGATGTTGATCGCTGGCACACCAGGGAACGAACGCCCCACTCTCCACGGCTTGTCCGGATGCCGCACCGTCGACCGCACGAGATCATGCCATGAGTGAGGCCGACGCGCTGTACACCTTCCCCCGGCCGACCACGCGCAACGTGGAAGAGCTGCGCGAGCGCTTGCAGCGCTGGCTGGCAGGCGAACTCGGACCGGGCTCCGATCCTCGCATCTCGGAGCTTCGCAGCCCGGGAGCGATGGGCTACTCCAGTGAGACCCTCCTCTTCGATCTCACCTGGCGAGCCGGCGGCCAGCAGCGGAGCGGCTCATACGTGGCGCGGCTGCAACCCACGCCGGAGAACCTCCCGATGTTCCCGGACTACAACTTCCATCGCCAGGTCGGCGCCATGCGTTTGCTGGCGGAACGGACCACCGTTCCCGTGCCGGCGGTGCCCTGGTACGAGCCTGATGCGGGGGTGCTCGGGTCACCATTCTTCATCATGAACCAGATCGAAGGCATCGTTCCGCCGGACATGATGCCCTACACCTGCGGCAGTTGGCTTTCCGACGCCAGCCCGGCCGAGCAGGCTGCCGTCGCCCGTGACGCCGTTGCGATCCTGGCCGGGATACACCGCGTGCCCGCCACACTTGGGGAACTCGCGTTCCTCGACATCGAGCGGCCTGGGCGGACGCCGTTGCGGCGTCATTTCGAGGAGCAAAAGGTCTACTACCAGTGGGTACGCGGCGACTGGGACTGCCCAATCGTCGACCACACCTTCGCCTGGCTCGAGGCGCGTTGGCCGGCACAGGAAAGCGCGCCGGTCCTGTGCTGGGGCGATGCGCGCCTGGGCAATATTCTCTGGAGCGACTTCCGGGCCGTCGCGGTCCTCGACTGGGAGTTGGCCGCGTTGGCGCCGCGCGAGACCGATCTCGCCTGGATGATTTTTTTTCAGGTGTATTTCCAGGACGTCGCGGAACGATTTGGGAAGGTGGGCATGCCCGGGTTCATGCGCCGGGACGACGTCGTGGCAGCCTACACCAAGCTGACCGGATGTGCCCTCCGCGATCTCGAGTGGTACCTGGCATACACCGGGCTACGGCAAGCGCTGATTTCCATCCGCACCGCGCAGCGGCGGGTGCATTTCGGAGAAATCCCCAGGCCGGCCGATGTCCGCGAAGTCCTCTACCACGCGAATCTGATGGATCGCGTCATAGACGGGACCACCGATCCGTGGGGCTGAATGGGTTCAGACCTCTTGACCGGGCGCCATAGGCCATACGCCAAACGCGAGACAAGCTGGGAGGCACGCACGTGAGTTATCCGATTAGGCCGCTGCTGGCGGCGGATGAGGGCTTCCACCACCAGATCGTCGACACCTTTGCCGTGGTCGGTTCGACCGACCTCTCCTGGACCGAGAAGGTCTGCGCCATGGCCGCGGCGCGCGACGGCAGCCTGCAGCTCGGCTTCGGGCTGGGCAAGTACACCAATCGCGACGTGATCGACGGCTACGGCGGCATCTCGCGCGGCGTCGAGCAGATCACCGTGCGCGCCAGCCGCCGCCTCTCTTCGGACCCGGAACGAACCAACATCGGGCCGCTCCGCTACGAGGTGGTCGAGCCGTTGAAGAAGATCCGCTTTGTGCTCGAACCGAACGACTGCCAGCCGATCGCCTTCGATTGGCTGTTCGAGGGCACCGTCGCGCCCCAAGTGGAGCCGCGCTCACAAATTCATCGCGGCTACCGGCTCGCCCACGATCTCGTGCGCTGGCACCAGACTGGCGTGTGTTCGGGCTGGGTCGACGTCGACGGCCGGCGGACCGCGATGACCACCGACACCTGGGTATCGACCCGCGACCACTCGTGGGGCGCGCGTTGGGACGTCGGCGTCCCACTTTCCGACCTTGCCCCCGGCGATCCCCTCGATCATGCCTCGTTCCGGTTCATCTGGTGCCCGGTGTACATGGAACGCCCCGACGGCAGCCGCTACGCCCTCTTCCTCCGCTATGAGATCTTTCACGCCCCCGGATTCGAGCACAAGAGCGTGGATGCCGCTGTAGAGTACCCCGACGGCCATGTCGACCGCATCGTGGATATCGTGCCGGAACTGACTTTTCATCCGCGCAACCGGCGCCTGCGCGGCGGAACCCTGCTCTGCAAGATGGCCGATGGCAGCGCCCGCGCATTGCAGGTCAAGGCGGTCTCCGACACCGGATTCCACCTCGGCACCGGCTTGTACTTTGGCTTCGACGGCCACCATCACGGCGAGTGGCGCGGCGAGCTGCACGTCGACGGCGAGCGCCTTGCTGACTGCTCGACACCGGAAACCGCACGACGCGTCCACCAGATCCGCGACACCGTGATCCATGTCGTCGATCCGGTCGGTGGCGGCGAGGGCTGGGGCAACTGCCAGCCAATGATGACCGGCGCCGTCCCCGAACTCGGACTCACCGCGGAGGACTCGTTCGTTTAGCACCGCACGTCTTTGCACGGTTCGAAATACTCATACTCGGCAGATCTGGGTAAGGCGATCATGATCTTCTATTTCGACTTCGCGACGTACGTTCGCCCGCTGCGTCTCAGGGCCAACAACAGAACAACCAACAACGTAACAACCTAACTACCTGCTGAGAATGGAGGTTAGCGATGACTGCGGTACGATTCGACGGCAAGGTGGCGATCGTGACCGGCGCCGGTGGCGGGCTAGGCAAAGCCTATGCGACGCTGTTGGCGCAGCGCGGCGCCAAGGTGCTGGTGAATGACCTCGGCGGCGATTTCAGCGGCCAGGGATCGGACCCCGGATACGCGCGGGCGGCGGCGGCCGAGATTCGCGCCGCCGGGGGAATCGCCGACGCCAATACCGACTCGGTCGCCGAGACCAAGGGCGCCAACGCCATCGTCCAGCAGGCGCTCGATACCTGGGGTGGCATCGACATTCTCGTCAACAATGCCGGCGTGGTTACGTCCAATGGGTCGCTCAGCGCGGTGACGGATGAGAACTATGCAAGCGACATGAACGTCGCCGCCGGGGGCACCTTCCGCATGATGCGCGCCGTATGGAAACACATGATGGATAAGAACTACGGCCGCATCGTCAACGTCGCCTCGGGTTCCTTTTTCGGGATGGGGAGCGCCGTGCCCTACCCCGCCGCCAAAGGCGCCGTGATCGGCATGACGCGCGGCGCCGCGGTGGCCACGGACTTCCTCAAGAAGAACGTCAGGATCAACGTCATCCTGCCGATTTCCTGGAGTCGCATGACCACGTTGATGGGCCCGGAGATCGAGAACGCGATGCAGCGCGACTTCCCGCCTGAGCGGGTAGCGCCGGTGGTCGCCTGGCTGGCGCATGCGGACGTCCCGTGCAATGGAGAAATCTTCTCGGTCGGCGGCGGGCACTTCGCGCGCGTCTTCATCGCCGAGACACGCGGCTACGCTAGCCCCGGCAAGGATCTTTCTCTCGAAGAGGTGCGGGATCACTTCGCGCAAGCCATGCAGATCGAGCCGTTCACAATTCCGAAGGATGCCCTCGACGAAGCCGGCCTGCACGAGTCGTCAGTGGACTGGAGCGTCTTCTATCGGTTCATTGCGTGACGTGCGGCGCCTGGGAGCTGACGGAGCGGGCCACGGCGGCGATCTGGAACTCGGAGGACGGGGGTGAAGGCCGCGATGCATTTCTGGAAAAGCGGCCGCCGGTCTGGCGGATGTCCACGAACATCTCCGCGAACGTGAGACCCGCAACCAGATCGTTCACGATCGGCACTTCCGTGCCGCCGATCGTGTTGTAGCCCGCCGGAAGAGTGCCGCTTGCCCCTCCCCAAGCAGGTGGCTGTCGGAAAGGGACGAAACCTTCTCGGGCCAAATGTGCTGCACCACGATCTTGATGGTCGCCTTCCTTCGAGATTACTCCTTCGAGACAACTGGTCCACCATTCAAAGTCCAATGCCCAATGTCACCTCCTGCCGGCTTGCGCGTCGACAGCAGCCGCTTTCGTCTCGAAGCTAGGACGATCGCCAATGATTTCGTCCTGACGCAAGCGCGCCAGCTCCGCGGCGGAAAGGCCAAGCTCTCCACCCAGGATCTCGTCATTATGCTGGCCGAGAGTGGGTGCCGCCGAGCCGTACCAGTCGGGCCCCAGCGCCGAGAAACGCATCGGCAGCCCCGGATAGCGCCTGCTGCCCACATAGGGGTGGTCGAGCACCTGGAAGAACCGGCGGTGTTCCAGTTGCGGATTGGGCATCAACGCGTGTGGGTTGATTGCCGCTGCGGCCGGAATGCCGGCCGCAAGCATGCGCTCGAGCGCACCGTCGCGGCGTTGCGTGGCGAGCCACGCCCGTAACCCACCATCGATCTCGTCGTGGCAGGCACGCCGACCCGCGGCGTCGCTCAAGCGCGCGTCCCGCGCCCACTCGGCCGTGCCAAGCACCGCACAGAGCGCCCGCCAGTGCTCATCGGTGACCACCGCCAGCGCAACATACTCCTGTGATCCCATGCACGGATACACCCCTTGCGGCGCGGCGTACGGACCACGGTTCCCCGTACACGAGAGCAACTGGCCGTAGGCCGAGTACTCGATCACTTGCTCGGCGGCGACATTGAGTCCCGGCTCCACCAGCGGCACTTCAACAAGTTGCCCCTCACCGGTCGCGCGCCGATGCTCGAGCGCGACCAGCAACGCAACCACCGCATGCATGCCGCCGGTGGGATCACAGGTGCGCGTCAGGAGTGGCAGATCCTCGTAGCCCGTCATCCACGACAAGCCGGAGACTTCCTCCACCGTGCCGGCAAAGCCGGGACGGTCGCGCCACGGTCCGTCCAAACCGTATGCCGGCATACGCAACATGATGAGCCGGGGATTGATCTCCCGCACGGTTTCCCAGCCGAGCCCGAAGTGGTCCATGACGCGTGCGGAAAAGTTCTCCGCAACCACGTCAGCGTTCTCCAGCAAGCGCTTGAACAGCGCCAGCCCCTCTGGGCGATCCAGGCGCAACGTGACGCCACGCTTGCCTACGTTTGCGCCGAGAAAGACGGCTCCTCGCTCCCAGTAGCGCTCTCCCAGGTTTCCACTGGCGAACCGCATGCCGTCCGGGCGCTGGATGGACTCCACCTTGACCACATCCGCACCCATCGCCGCGAGGATAACCGTGGCGCACGGCCCTGCCCAGAATGCGGTCAAATCGACGACGCGCAATGCCGCCAGCGGCAGCTTCGGTGTTCTGAGCGTGCGCCGAGGGCGCACCGGCGTCGTGCCGATCTCGGCACGAATCGCAGCGGCATGCTCGTCGAGGCGGGGAGCGCGGGCAAACGGGCGCGGCGGGTTCTTCTCCAGCCGGTATGGCACCCGGGGCTGGCGAAAGCCTGCCGGGTTCTCCACAAACACGCCGCGGGCGACAAAGTGTTCCATAGTCAAAACGGTTTGACCATTGCCGACGGGAATCGCGGGAACACGCAACGCAGTGGCGAGTTCGACGATTTCCGCCACCGTATGCGCACGGGTCCACGCGTGAATCGCCGGCTGCAAGAACGCGAGCCGTTCCGACCGGATCGTCTGGTTGAAGAAGCCTTCATCTTCGGTGAGATCGGGACGGCCGATGAGCGCGCAGAAGTCGGCCCATTGCTGCCCCGTGACGGTGTTGAATCCCACCCAACCGTCCTTCGCCGGTTCAATTGCGGGTACCTCAACATACTGCGGCAGGTCACCGCCACGAAGTTGCGCCGAGAGATCGCCGTAAATCGTGAAGTACCAGATCATCGCCTCGAACATCGATAAGTCGACGAACTGTCCGACCCCGCCGGATCGAGCGGAGATCCAGGCGAAAAGTGCGCCGAGGGCGGCATGTATCCCGGTCACCCACTCGCCCAGACGCCCGCCGACTGCCACCGGCCCACGCGCCGGCAGTCCGCGGTAAGCGGTCGATCCCACCGCTGCTTGCAGTGTCCACTCCGTGGCAGGCCGGTACGCCCAGGGGCCCGTTTGGCCAAACGGCGAGATCGACACAACCGAAAGGCCATGATTCCGGGCACGCAGGGCGTCGTAGCCGAGCCCGCGGGACGCCAGGCCTCCCGGACCGAAGCTGTCCACCAAGACATCGGCGCGGGCCGCAAGGTCCACCACCAGCGCGTGCCCGTCGGCGCTGCCAAGATCGGCAACGATGCCGCGCTTCGAGGCGTTCAGGAACTGGAAGAGCGCACCATCCGCCCCGGCGGGAATTGCCGTGTGCGAGGCGCTCCAGCGCCGCAGTGGGTCGCCGTCCGGTGCCTCGACTTTGATGACGTCGGCTCCCGCGTCCGCCAGGAGCTTGGTGGCATAGGGGCCGGCAATCTCCGTCGAGAGGTCGACGACCCGCATGCCCGTCAGCGGAAAACGTGGGGCTTCAGCCATGCGGCGATCCGTCTCAGCCTGTTCTACGCGCCTGCCAGGATGCGGCGCGGGTTGTCGATCAGCATCGTATCGATCTGCCGCTGGCTCACGCCCGCGGCCAGCAACCCCGGCAAGATGTCCCGTGTCAGATGAGTGTAGTTCCAATTCGCCAGGCGCTCGCCGTGCGGGGGTGGAGGCGCCATGGCCCGGCCGAGGTACGCACAGTTCTTGTCATGCGAGAGGACGACCTGCGTGACAAACCCCATGGCCAGCACGCCCACGAGTGTCGCCACCTGAAATCGGTCCGCCGTATGCATTTCATAACCAAAGCGGTCGAAACCGACGTTCGCCCCGCGATCGAGGATGGCGCTTTGATAGCGGAGGTCGGTGTTGTCGTTGCTGTGGCCGATGATCACCCGGCGCAGGTCCACGCCTTCGGACTCGAAGACAGCCACCTGCTCAGGACCCATCGTCCCTTCCTCGGTGTGTGTTGTGATCGGTGCCCCCGTGGCCCTGTGTGCGCGGGCGGCCGCCCGTAGAACCTTCTCTTCGTACGCGGTGATCTGGTTGTGACTCGTGGCGCATTTGATGATTCCCGGCTTGACGCCGGTCCCCCCAATGCCATCGGTGATTTCTTTGATGAAGAACTCCGCGATCGCATCTGTACCGTAGTGGTTGAAATAGGGGACCGGTAGACGCGAGTACAGTCCCGTGGCGCAGACGATGTTGACGCCGCTCCGGCGGGAGACCTCCGCCAGGAGGTCGGCGTCGCGTGACAGGTCCGCCGGGGTGGTATCCACGACCGTCTGGAACCCAAGCTCTTTGATTTCCACCCACTGCGCGGTGCACGTCTCGATCAGCGTCGCGCGATCCGGCTCGGGCAAACAACTGTCGTATTGCACACCCGCGAAACCCACCAGCACATGCTCGTGCATCAAGGTGCGCCCAAGTCGATCGGCGGTCACCGGCCCCAATACGGTCATCGCGCTTGCCATGGTCTCTCCTTGGGTCGTCAACCGCTCCCCACCGTCATACGCTTTGCACGACGCCATTCGGGTAGATGACGGCCTTGATCGGATACTCGCCGGGCACTTCGCCGGCCACGGTGCGGATGGCCAGGTCCGTGTCGTCGAGCCCGAACTGGTGCGTAATCAGCGCACGGAAGTCATAACGTCCGCTCGCCAGCACGCGTAAGGCCTCGCGAACGGCGCGGCCGCGGTTGGCCAGGACGCCCTGCCAGCGCACACTCTTCATCACCATCTGATTGAGCGGCATCAACGTGCGCTCGCTCATGGCGCCGGTCATGCTTCCGGCGACGATGGTGCCATACGGGCGCACCAGATCGACGCAGATCGGCGCCGCCGTCGCGTTCCCCGAGACGTCGATCGCCACGTCCGCCATTGCGCCGTGGCTCAACTCACGCACCACATCCACCAGCGATTCCCGTTCGACGACGACGACGCGGTGGGCGCCCAGACGGAGCGCCGCTTCGCGTCGTGCGCGATCGCGCTCCAGGCCGCTGGCGACGATCAGCGCCGCACCGCGCTCTTTCGCCGCCACGATGCAGGACAGTCCTTGTGGGCCGACGCCCTGGATCACGACCACGTGCCCGATCTCGACACCGCCGGCCCCCGTCCACTCGATCCCGTTCGACAAGGGGCTGACCCATGCAGCGGCCGTGTCCGCCGCGACACCATCGGGAACGCGGTTGACGACGCTCCCGGGCGCGAGATACATGCGCTCCGCGAACCCGCCCCAGAGGTGTGGCGGCTGGTCACTGCGCGTGTGGGTGCCGTACCCGATCTGCGCGGCGCAGCTTTGAAACCGCCCTTCCAGGCATTCCGGACACACGCCGCAGGAAATACTCGCTTCGACCGCGACCCGATCTCCGGCATGCACTTTCCAGCGTGCGGCGGCAATATCGCCGACCGCCTCGATCCGGCCGATGATCTCGTGCCCGAGAATCTTGGGCAGCGGGATCGCACCGTTGTAAAAGTGCGGGTCCGAGCCGCAGACGCCCGCGGCCTCGACGAACAGCAGTCCCGCATCGCGGCCGATCGCCGGTCGCGGAAATTCTTGAAGCCGGATGCGCCGCGGCGCCTCCAGCACCGCCGCACGCACGTCGCCTTGGTATGGTGTTCCCGTCTCGACCGTCATTCGATTTCCCCCCGGGGTTGTCCGTCGATGGCTTAGAGTTCCAGACCGACGCGCAGCGCGCTTTGCGTTGCGGCGACCAGTCGGGCAGGCGCCAGGCAGTCGCCCACCGCGTCCCGCTCCTGCACCGTGCCCTCCAGGCGGCGCCACGAAGCATCCTCCACACGCGGACTGGCAGAGGGCAATGAATGCGTAGCGGTGTCAACAGGTGCGGCACTCGATCCGCGGCGGTCATCAACCCTCCTCGTCGATCGGGGCGGCCACGCAGATCGGTCCTGCGGTTCGCGCTCGTGAGTCCACACCGCGGGCCTCAGCCCACCCAACGCCGGTAGTTGCGGCCGGCGATGTCCGCGCGTTCCTCGTCGGTGAGCGGTAGCGTGGCCAGGACCTCCAGGCCTTTGGCCGTCTGGCTCATTTGGAAGTCCGGGGCCGCCGTCTTGTCGGGGTGGAGCAGCTCGTTCAAACAGAAGTTGCTGCCGTAGAGTATGCGTTGCGTCCCGATCTTCCGCAGGTGGGCCACCATGTCCGCCGGCGAGATATGCCCGTCGGCCACTTCCGGCAGGCGCAACGACACATCCCCGCAGACGTACTCGTATTTGCGCGCCAGCTCGAGGAACTCGGCGTCGGTTCCCTTGCCGAACTCCCGGCCGTGACCGATGTGGGAGAAGATCATGCGCAGCCTGGGGAACGCCGCCAGGGCTTCAGCGCAATGGACGGGGCGGTTCAAGCCAGGCGCCCATTCCGCCGTAACCATCTGGATGGGGATCTCGTGTCTCTCCAGGTAGTCGTACAGGGGCCAGATCCGGCGATCGTTCGCGAGGATGCCGACGTCGGTGAATTGTGACTTCACCCCTTTGGCGCCGCGCCGGATCTTGTCCTCCACCTCAGCCAGCATCGCCTGCTCATCCATGACGACCGGATCGACGCCGATGAAGCAGCTCAGTCCCGGGGTCCGACGAGCGGTCTCCACGGCCCACTCGTTATTGTCGCGGACGCGGCGAGCCACTCGGGCGCGCAACGCGCGCTCGTCGGCGGCACGGTCCTCGGGATCGTCGGGAAGCGTGAACTGGCCGTCACGATAGTACATCCCCGACCAGGTGAACATGAGCATGTTCAGGTGGCGCACCCCCGTGCGCTCGCGCATAGCCAGGGCCTGGTCCAGGGTGCCCAGCGCGGGCGGAACGATCGGCCCCGTCATGAACGGGCCGCGCATCAGAAAGTAATTGTAGAGTTCCTGCGCGTGCGCCGCCGAGCGCTGCACGTGCACGTGCGCGTCGATCACCTCGACGGATCTTGTGAAGTCCGTGGTCTCCATGTCACGTGCGCTCCGGGATGTGCGAGAGGGCCCGCGGGCGCACCGCGGCGCCCACCGGCGGCCGGTTCGTGGTGTGGGTAATCCCGCCGTCGGAAATCACCGCGTGGCCGGTCATGTACGAGGACAGGTTCGACGCCAGGAACACGGCGACCCCTCCGGTTTCCATGACGCCGCCCAGCCGGCCGAGCGGGGTGGCCTGCGCCGCGGCGCGCAGGAAGCCGGCCTGCGGTCCGTCGGTATCCAGCGTCTTCTGGATCTGCTCGGTCACGTGCGTGCCCGGCACGATGCAATTGACGCGGATGTGATACGGCGCCAGTTCCAGCGCCATCGACTTGGTGAGATGGATCACCCCGGCTTTCGCCGCCCCATAGGCGGAGATGCTCGGCGCTCCCGCGATGCCGCTGGAGGAGCTGACGTTGACGATCCGTCCGTTGACTCCACGCTCGATCATCGACACGGCCTCCGCCTGGCAGCAGAACAAGGTGCTCTTGATGTCCAGGGCGAAGACCGCATCCCATTGCTCTTCGGTGTAGTCGAGAAAGGGGCCGATGGTGAGCGGGTTGCCGACGTTGTTGACGGCGACGTCGAGGCCTCCGAGTTCGTCGACCACCCGGGCGATCATGGCATTGACCTCGTCCTTGCGCCGCGCATCGGCACGGATGCAGATCGCCTTGCGGCCGAGCGCGCGAACCTCCTCCGCCGTATGCCGGGCCGCCGCTGCGTCGATTTCGGCAATCGCCACATGACAGCCGGCCTGTGCCAACCGCAACGCATGGCCGCGGCCGACACCCGAGCCGCCGCCGGTGATCAATGCCACCGCCTCGTCAAGCCCCAGCAGATCCGGGGAAATTTGAAACGCCATCGTCACTCTCCTCGCCGGCATGGCCGACCGCGCCACCAAATCGCCGCGTGCACGGGCCGCCGCCGTTGTGGACATTCGGCGGTGCCCGGAAGTAGCTCATACGCATTAACATGTCAAATCGCTAATGCGACGATCGAGCAACAGCCACGTAGCGGAGGCGGCCGACGGGACACGGTTGTCGCCTTTTTCCAGGACTCCCCACCGCTCCGCCGTGGGTCCGCCAGGCCATGCCCGCACCGAAGGAGGCACGCCGCTATTGACTTCGTTAATGCGCCTGGACTAACGGAGGCCGTGCGGCATCGCACCGGGGGCGGTCACTCGACGCGATCGCAAGGAGGGAGAAGCGATGAGCGAACGACAACGCGACGAACGGGCCACCGATGCGGCGCGCGCGCTCGGCTCGGGAACGGCGTGGGTGGCGTTTTGCGACGAGCTGCAGGCCGCCGGAGCCGACCTGCTACGGCCCACGGCGCCGAACGCGCCCGTGGACCTCGCCGAAGGCGCGCGCTTTCTAACGCGCATGCTGCGCTGCGCGTTCGAGCACATCATGGAAAGCGGCGACCCTGCCGCCCCCGCATTTTTCCATGTCTTCACCGAGACCATGAAGAGCGGGTGGGATAATCCCGACAACATCCACACCAATGCCTTCATCGACGGCGCGCTCGACTACCGCATCGCCGGCACGCGTGGGGAGGCGCACTACATGTCGATCGGCGTTTACGGCGGCTCGCTGGGAAGGGAAGGCGGCCGCCGCACGGTGGCGTACGTGGACGTCGACACCCTGACCATAGGTCCGGACGGCACCTTCGAGATCATCCTCAGCCAACGCCAACACCCCGGCAACTGGATTCGCCTGGAGCCTGACGCCTCGACGATCATGGTCCGGGAGACGTTCTGGGAGCGCCCGCGCGAAGTGCCGGCCAAGCTCCGCGTGGAGCGCCTCGACGCCGCCGTGGCGCCGCCGAGCCCCAGCTTTGTCGTCTCGGCGCTGCGCCGGTCGCTGCGCTTCGTGCGCGGGTCGAACCGGATCTTTTTCGACATCGCCGATCGGTGGCGCGCGCGGCCGAATACGTTCTTCCCCTCCGATCCGCGGCAAGCCGCGGCGACGATCGGCATTCCCAACATGTTCTACGCCAGCGGTTGGTGGGAAATGACCGCGGACCAGGCGATCGTCCTGGACGTCACCCCACCGCCCTGCCGGTACTGGTCGCTGACGTTGGGCAACTATTGGGGCGAATCACTCGACTACCGGTATCGCCGCATTCACGTCAACGCGCGCAACGCCAGTTACCGACCCGACAACAGCGTGCGGATCATCCTGGCGGCAAGCGATCCGCGGCTGCCGCATACCGTCTGGCTCGATACGTCCGGGCGTGACTCGGGAGTGTGGACATTGCGCTGGTTGGAAGCCACGACGCACCCGCTGCCCCAGGTCCGTGTCGTGGCGCGCGCGGATGTGGCCGCACTCTGAGATCGCCGCCGGTTACGCTAACGGTGCCCGATGCCACGCGCGTCGCGACAGCGCATCCTTGACGCAGCCGAGCGCCTGTTTGCGCACCACGGCATCGCCGCGGTGTCCCTGCGCGAGATCATCGCCGCCGCCGATCACGGCAACATGTCGGCGGTGCAGTATTATTTCGGCTCGAAGCGAGGCCTCGTACGGGCGATCATGGCCGAGCGCGAACGCACCCTCGACCGGCGCCGCCTGGCGCTCCTCGCGGAGGCGGAACGCCAGGGCCGAGCGAGCGATCTGCGGTCGCTCATCGAAGCCATCGTCGGCGCCTTCGCGGAATCCTTGCACGCGGGCTCGTGCCATGCGCGCTTTTATGCGCAGGTTTTCAACGATCCCGCCGCCGACCATGTGCCGTGGACCGACCTGCCGGCGCAACCCGGTATCCGCCGCATCATCGTCCGCATCCGTGCCACGCTCCCGCATCTGCCGGCGACCCTTCGCACCGAACGCCTGCGTTTCGCGTGGCGGCTGGCGGATACCGTATTTGCGTTGCACGAGCGGGACTTGGAGGCGGGACGGCGCTCAGCCGCATCGACGGCGGCGGTCACCGCGAATCTCGCCGACATGATGGTCGGCCTGCTCACCGCCCCGGTCACTTCGCCCCGGCATCGTCCCACCCGAAGCGCTCGAACAGCGGCGCCAACCGCGCGCGGATCGTCTCGTTCGTAAGGCCGAACTCATCCAGACTGTACCGGTGCACGCTTTCGTGCGTGCGCGCCCGCGTTTCGTCGGCGGCCAGAACCGCACCGAACTCGGGGGACATCGGGAAACCGAGCCGCGCGTACACTTCTTCAACCGTCCGCTTGGGATGCGCCACGAGCGCCGCGTAGTCCACCGCTGCCTGCGGCGTCGCCGGATGCCGCGCCAAGACGGCAAACGGGTACGTGTAGTCGTCGAACGAGTTTTCCACCATCACTTGCAAGCAGCGGTTGATCTTGACTTCGTCCCAGTGCCGCAGCTGCCAACCGCGCTGGAGGAGCTTGAGCAGGCTGGGAATGGTTTCGTACGGATTGCGTACCGGCACCACGAAGCGCGCGTCGGGAAACGTTTCGATGAGACTCTCGATGCGGCCGCAGAAGGTCGGGTTCTTGCTGAGATGAATCTTGTCGGCCCCGTTCAGGTACAGTTGCCGCTTGACGCACTCCTTGTAGAACGCCATCATCCGCCGGCGGCGCTGCGCCGGCCAGCGATCGACGTAATGGAAGTCGAGTTCGTCCAGGTAGGGCAGCATGACCATCCACCAGCCCGAGGCACACGAGGCGGTCATCACGAAGTCGTCCTCCTCCGGCGCCGTCAGGCTCATCGGATGCATGGTATTGCTCGGCCCGTACTTGCGCTCCTCCCAGGCCTTGACGCGCCGCTCGATGCGGCCGCCCAGCACCGAGCGATCCCATCGGGCGAGCAGGCGGATCGCCTTCTTTTGCAGCAACGACGGGAACCACAGTTCGTACAGCATGAACGAACTGAAGCGCTCGCCATCCTTGCTCATGAGCCGATGCAGGAGGGTGGTGCCGCTGCGTGCGTGCCCGACGATGAACACCGGCGCGCGCACCTGAAGCGTGCGCAGGCCGGGAAAGAAGATCGCGTCGAGGAAGAAACAGACGGCGTGGAAGCTGGCGACGAGCGGCACGCGCACCAACAATCGGAACAACAAGCGCCGGCGACTGGTGCGATTCGCCTCACGGCTGGCCAGCCGCACCATGCGGAAGTAGGTGGCGAAATCGAAGTACATCAACATGCGCCGGCGTTGCCCGCCGGTCTTCCTCCGGCAAGGCCTGCCCTCTCGGTCGCGCGTTGTCGCAGCCCCGAACCCGTCATCGCGGTCACGTGGATATCGTCCGCACCCGCGGCGGCTTCGCGCTATGCCGCCTCGAGCGCCGCCGGGAAGCGACGCCCGCCAGGAGCGTACGGATGGCCTCATCGAACACCTCCTCGGGTCCCGGCCACACCAGCGACAGCCGGCGCATGATCGGCACCTCGTCGGGGCGCCGCAACGCCAGTTCCTCGTAGAACCGGCGATACGGGTTCCCGTCGCGCGCAGCCGCCGCGTGCTCCAGCTCCGCAGTGACCCAGCCGCACATCAAGCGACCCAGAAGAAGGAAGAGTTCAACCGCCTCCGCGTCAGAAAAGCCGGCGGCAACGAGCACCTCGTAGGCGCGCTCCGCGTTGTCGAGCGACGTGGGCGTACCTGGCGCGCCGATATCGACGTGAGAGATACTGCCGGGGCACCGCAGCAGCACCTTGCGCCACGCCCGTGCATAGTCCAACAACCAGTCGCTCCAGTGCCGCCGGTCCAGCGGCGGCACCTCCATCGTGGACAAGGCCTGCCGGTTCAGCAGCTTCAGCACCTCGTCCCGTCCGCTGACATGCCGGTAGAGCGCCTGGACACTCACCCCCATCCGATCCGCCAGCGCCGGCATGGAGAGTTCGGCCGCGTCCATCTGTGCGGCAGCCGCCAGAATCTTGTCCTGATCAATGCTCCGCGGCCGCCCCGGTGGGCGTCTCGCGACCGGCGTGCGCCGTCCTGCCGCTCCTCGAGCCATGACCGTCTCAGCTAGCAACAGCGGCCTCACGTTGTCAAATGTCTATACGTTTTTTTATATTTCTTCAGCTTGTGCGCGACATCCGGGTCGTACGGCCCGAGCATGCGCGGGCGCACGATCGGGCCGGCGCCCGGAGCCGACAGCGACCGCGCATCGGTGGGAAGATCGCCGCTCCGCGGTCGCGCCGAGACGTTCCACAAGCGCGCGGCGCGAGCAGGCGGCGGAAGGCGTCACTGGCCGGCCGAGGCGGCAGTGCGCTGCCGCCCGCCAGATCGGGGAGCCGCCGGGCTGCGAGTCGTTACTCCCCGTACACGACTGCTTCCAGCGCCTGGGCTCGGGGAAAGAGATACTCGTCCTCCAGGCTGCTGTGTTCGAGCATGTCCGCTTCGAACGCCCGCAAGCCCGTAAGCAGCGTGCGGTAGTCGTCATCGGCGTCCGCAGGAGGAGTATAGCCGGCGCTGAGTTGACGGATTTCCTGCAACTCGCGGCCCGATTGTACATGCTCGGTCATCATGACGCGCACGGGATGCTCGATGGTTCCGTACGACGGCCGGGGCAGCGGCGTCTCCCGCTCGCGGGCTACTTCCATGCGTGCAATCAGCGGAAACAGCGTCTGTTCCTCTTTCACCAGGTGTCTCAGCAACTCCCGGTTGTGCTGCGCCAACAGACGCTCCATATGACGCAATTCGGGATGAATCCTGGCGTGCGCGGCGACAACCTGTTTCATCAGCGGCGCCAGCCGGGACACCTCCGCCCGGCAGTACACGTGATGTGCCTCGACAATATGCGTCATCAATGCCATCAACGGCTGGGCGTTCCAATTGGCGACCCAGGGGCGCGTAGTTCGCTGAGCGTCAGGGTGCACGCGCAAGCCTCCCGCCGCACTACCGCGGCGCCGCGTTCGGGACCGCGACCACGCTCCGCTGCCGGGAGGAGAGAAAAGCGAGGAGCACCGAGAGTTGTTCCGCCGTGAGATTGCCGGTGTAGGACGGCATATTTTCCCCGCCGCTGAAGATCCGTGTCTTCATCTGGGCCGGCGTCATGCGGTCGGCGGCATAGGTCAAGTCGGGTCCGCGAATCCCGCCGTAACCTGCGACGAGGTGGCAGAACTCACATCCTTTGTCGCGAAATACTTTCGCCCCCTCGGCCACCGGGCCGCTGGTTGCGCCGACCACCGCGGCCGGCAACGGCGGCGCGTCCATGCGTGGCGACCACGGCGCAACGTGCCCCACTACCCCGTAATAGGCAATCATGAACACTACAAACGCGACAATCGCCAGCGCCCACGGGCGGCGCAGTGGGCTGCGTTCGCCCTTCCCTCCGATAAACGGCAGCAGGATGAGCAATGCCCCGAATATCGCCGGACCGAGAATGATCACATAGTCTTCCGACCAGTGCGGAATCAGCGACAGGACGGCGTAATACCACAGAAAATACCAATCCGGCCGGGGCGATGCCTCGATGATGGTGGGGTCGGGAGGCTTACCGACTGGCGGCGGACCGACAAACACCGCCAGGGCAAGAATGGCCACGATGACGACCAGGCCAAAGGCGGCGTCCCGCCAGGCCGCGTCCGGCCAAAACGGTACCCCTTCACGGTCGAGCAAGTCCTTGTACCAGGCGCGATACGTGCGCGGGTCTACGGGCCGACCGGCTTTGGGCGGCTCGGAAATCCCGTTGTGCAGGACCAAATAGAGATGAAATCCCAGGAACCCGAACATCAACGCGGGAACGAAAAAGACGTGCGCCGCAAAAAACCGGCTGAGTGTGGCGCCGCCGGCGGTATCGCCCGCCAGGATGAAATGGCCGAGCCAGTTACCGATGAAGGGCATGCGCCCCGCCTGTGCGGCGGCGATGACCACTGACCAGAAGCCGGTCTGATCCCAGTGCAGCAACTGTCCGGTAAACGCCATCGCCAGCGTAAACAGGAGCAGTCCCGCGCCGGTCAGCCAGTTCATCTGGCGCGGGTACTTGTACGAGCCCATCAGATAGACGCGGATGGTGTGGACCCCTATAAGGATCACCATGGCGGAAGCGCCGAACGCGTGTAATCCGCGCACGACGTAGCCGAATGTCGTGCTGTTGATGAACAGCAGCGTGTTGTACGCCTGCCCGGCGGAAGCCACGTACGAGCTCGACAGCGCGATCCCGGTAACGATCTGCAGGATGAAGACAAAGAGAGTCGCGCTCCCGAAGACATAAAACCAGGCGGACTTCTTGGCGGGGGGAACGCGATGGGTGAAGACGGGACCCAGCAGAGCGCTGAGCCCCGTCAAGTCGTCGAACCACGCCCAGAGCTTCTTCAAAATGCGCATGGGGTCTTGGCCACTTGCCGACTACCCGATCGGCACCGGGCTGGTCAGAATTTGCACTTCATTTCCCTGGACTCTTGCCGGATACTGGTTCAAACGCTTGGGCGGCGGACCGGAAGCGACGCGCCCGTCCGCATAAAACACGCCACCATGGCACGGACACATGAACAGGTCGGCCTGAGCCAGCCAGCGAACCGGGCAACCCAGGTGCGTGCAATTCACCGAGAACGCGACGAATTGCTGTTCGCCCACGCGCCGCAACCATGCCGCCGTCTGCGCCGTCACTCCGGACCAGGGAAGGGGCGAAGAGTCTTCGAAAGACACCAGCACGGTGGAGCCGAGTTGGAAGTCATCGAGGCGGCCGACCGTACGCCACAACTGAGGGCTCTTGCGCAAACCGAGCAAGAAGCCCACGCTCGGCACCGCCATTACGGCGCCGACGAGCGCACCCAGGAACACGCTCAATCGGCTTAAGAAAGTCCGGCGGCTGCTTCCTATCGCCGGCGCCACGTACTCATGCGGTGTAGGATATTCGCTCACGGTCGGGCTCCGGAAGTGTGGACGATGCGTGCGGCGCGGGGCGCCGGTTCCAGATCACCACCTGGTAGGGCCGCCACAGGTAATAGATGGGGAGCATCACCAGATGAACGAGTCGCGAAAAAGGAAACAGCAGAATGAGCGCAAAGCCCGTGACGAAATGAACTTTCACGAAAGCCGGAAGATTGACGACCGTGCTCATATCCGGCTGGAGCATGGCAAGCGACCAGAACCAGGGCACGGCGGTGTGCAGGTACCAGATGCTGCCCCACCGGTCGAACACGGCAATGCCGAGTCCGGTCCCCACCTGCAGGAGCAGGACGGCCAGCAAGATGCCATCGAGGTTCGTGGTGACCCGGCGCACCAGCGCCCTGGGCGGCAACCGGCGGACGATCAGCACGATCAGTCCGAAGAGCGACAGCAGCGCGAGCCCGACCCCCGTGACTTCGAGCACCAGTAAACACAAGCGCGCGCCCAGGATCCAGCCCGCCACCCCCGGAAAGAGCGCCGCAAGTAGATGGGCCAGCAGAATGAGCGTGATCCCGTAGTGCCACGGGACCGAGCCCCAGAACAGTTGGCGGTTCTCCAGCGTCTGCGACGCCAGGCTCGAGAACGTGTAGCGTTTGGTGCGGTGCCGGTAGATGCCGACACCGATGGCGAGCACGACCGCCAGGTACGGAAACGCGATGAACAAGACGGCATCCATCGGGGCGTCCGGTTACGGTGAAGGTGGCACGGCGGCCGGTCCGGCAGATGCCGCGACCACCGCTGCCACGGCCTGGTGCGAGGCCTGCAGCACATCGAGGAGCGCGCGCAACGCGCGGACGTAAGGGCCAGGTTGGGGACGCGCTTCGAGCGCCGCCAGAATCCGCGCCAGCGCCGGCAGCAGACAATCGTCCACAAGCGCGTCTATTTCCGCCGGCGAGTCCTGCCGGGCGAGCAGCCGCAGCACCAGGCACCAATGATCCGGCAGCTCGACCCCCATCTCGACGCCCTGCGCTTGCATCCGCCGTTTCAGCTGCGCCATGAAGAGGCTGCGCCGCACATCGTCGCCGAACAGGTGGTAGCCCAGGTTGGGCGTCGTTTCCGGCCGCAGCTCGAAGGCGTGCGTGTACGCTTCCTCCAGCCGGCCCGGCGTCAGGCACGTCAGCTCGGACTGGAACCGCTCGAGCTCGGCACGCGCCGGCGCACAGGCAGCGTCCAGCGCCTCCAGGCACGCTTCCACGCGTCGAGTCATGTCCGGCCCGGGGTAATCGAGCAAGTCGGCGAACCGCGAGTACAGCATCATGCTCATAGGCCTCGTTGCGGCCAGGGCAGAAATCCCACGCCGCGTTCCTCCTGGTAGGCCTGCGGGTCGATGCCCAAGCTGATGGCCTGCTCGCGCATGGACGCCGGAATGACGAAACGTTCCTCGAAACCCGCCAGCGCCGTCAGGTAGTAGATGTCTTCCACCTCGCGCGGCGTCAGGCCCGCCTCCGCGAGCGCCCGCGTCGCCTCTTCGAGCGAGATATCGCCAACGGTGGACGCCCGTTTATAGATGCGTACGCCAAGCAACTTGCGATACACCTCCACCACCTTCGTTTCGTCGCCGGCCGCGAACAGGCTCGCCATGTAGCGCAGGGGCATGCGGGCCGTCTCCAGCGACGTGAAGAACGCGGTCTCGATCTCGTAGGCGCCCTGTGCGTTGAGCGTGGCGGTCACGGGTAGAAGCGGCGGGACGTAGAACAGCATCGGCAGCGTCCGCCACTCCGGGTGCAGCGGCAGCGCCAACTTCCACACCTTCACGTACTTGTATGCCGGCGAGCGCTGCGCGGCCGCGATCACTTTCTCATCCACGCCGTCGCGTCGCGCCTGCGCCTGGACCTCGGGAGCGAAGGGATCGAGAATCAATTCGCGTTGCGCCTCGACCAGCTCGGTGTCGGGCCGGCTCGCCGCCGCCGCGATGCGCTCCGCATCGTACAGCAGGACACCGAGGTAGCGGATCTTGCCCACGCAGGAGTGCATGCACGCCGGCGCCTGACCCGTCTCCAGGCGCGGGTAACAGAGAATGCACTTTTCCGCCTTGCCGCTCTGCCAATTGAAATAGACTTTCTTGTACGGGCAGCCGGACACGCACATGCGCCAGCCCTGGCACTTTTCCTGGCTGACCAGCACGATGCCGTCCTCGCCGCGCTTGTAGATGGCGCCGGAAGGGCACGCCGCGACGCAACTGGGATTCAGGCAGTGGTTACAGATGCGCGGCAAATAAAAATACACCAATTGCTGGACTTCGAACAGTTGGCGGCGCTCCTCTTCGCGGAGCACTTCCAGGTTGGGATCGTTGGCGGCGTAGATGGGCGAGCCGCCGAGGTCGTCGTCCCAGTTCGGCCCGGCCTCGATATCCATTTCCTCGCCGGTGATCATCGAGACCGGCCGCGCCACGGGCTGGTCGTCATCCGGACGCGAATCGATCAAGTCCCGGTACCGGTAGGTCCAGGGATGGTAGTAATCGTCCAGGGTCGGCAGCCGCGGATTGAAGGCAAGATTGGCCAGCTCGGTGGCCCGGCTGCCGAGCTTCAGCGCGAGCTTACCGTGTTTCAATTCCCAGCCGCCGCAATACTGCTCCTGGTCTTCGTAGAGCGTCGGGTAGCCCGTGCCCGGCTTGGTCTCGACGTTGTTCCACCACATGTACTCGGTGCCCGGGCGATCCGTCCACAAGTTCTTGCACGCCAGGCTGCAGGTGTGGCAGCCGATACACTTGTCGAGATGGAAGACCATGGAAACCTGGGCGCGAACGTTCATCGGCGCTCTCCCCGTCCGCTCAATCCCACTGCGGTCGGCCCGGCAGCTTGCGGATCACCACGTAGGTATCGCGGTCGGTGGCGGGCGGGCCGTAGTCGTTGAAGCGATAGCATTGCTGGGCGTACCCGCCCGCCATCAGCACCGGCTTCAAGCGCATGCGCGTAATGCTGTTGGTTCCGCCGGCGCGCCGGCGGTTGCGCACCGGGGACTTGGGAATCGACACCGTACGCTCCGGGGCGTGGTAGAAGATGCACAATCCGGACGGCACCCGCGCGCTGACCACCGCCCGCGTCACGACCACCCCATTGTCGTTGTACGCCTCAATCCAATCGTTGTCCTGGACACCGAGCGTCTGCGCGTCGCGATCGTTGAGCCAGAACGGCTCGACTCCCCGCGACAAGGTCAGCATGCGCAGGTCGTCCGAGTAGGTGGAATGGATGTGCCATTTGCCGTGCGGCGTGATGCAGGCCAGCGTCAGCGAATTCGCTTGCGCTTCGGTTTTCACCAGACCCAGGGAGTCCTCCTGGCCAATGCGCGGCTTGAACGTCGGTAGCGCTTCGCCGAAGGCGCGGTACGCCTCGTGATCGAGATACAGGTGTTGGCGCCCGGTCAGCGTGCGCCAGGGAATCAGCCGCTCGACGTTTTGCGCGTAGCCGGTATAGGCGCGGCCATCGTTGACGATCCCCGACCAGCAGGGGCTCGTCAGGATCCGCCGCGGCTGTCTGACCAGGTCGGCGTAGTCGCAGCGCGCGCTGCGCTGTCCCTCCGCAAGGTCCACGAGCGTTCTGCCGGTGTGCTCCTCCCGCGCTTTGAACCCACGATAGGCGACCTCGCCGTTCGATTCGGGAGCGAAGAAGAGCACCGCATCGATGGCATGCACCACGTTTTCGAGCGAAGGATATCGCCGCCCGTCCCATTCGTAGGGCGGGACGCGCCGTGCGAACTCGTCGTAGAGGTCGGCGATGGCAATCTCGATGCCATGGTCTTCCACGCCGTGTTCGCGCAACAGCGGCCCCAGGGACTTGAAACGATGGGCGAGGTTCACGTAATCGCGCTCGACGACCGAAAAATGCGGCATCGTTTTCCCGGGCACGGGGGCGCACTCGCCCAGCCGCCAGTCGCGCACCTCGGGCTGCGCGATCTCATCCGGCGTATCGTGGAGCAACGGCGTGGCCACCAGGTCACGGAACGGGTCGGGGAAATGGGCGGGCGCCAGCGCGCTGATCTTTTCGGCCAGCGCGCGGAAGATGTCCCAGTCGGTCCGCGATTCCCAGCAGGGTGGCACCGCGGCGTCGAGCGGATGCAGATAGGAATGGAGATCGGTGGTGTTCAGGTCGCTCTTCTCGTACCAACTCGCCGCGGGGAGGACCACATCGGAATACAGCGCCGACGTGTCCATGCGGAAATTCAGGTCGACGACCAAGTCCATCTTGCCCTGCGTCGGGGCCTCGCGCCAGACGACGTCCGTCAACTCCGGCTCGGTGACTTCGTCGGCGATGGCATTGTGGTGCGTACCCAGGTAATGGCGGAAAAAGTATTCCTGCCCCTTGGCGCTCGAATGGAGGGCGTTGGCGCGCCAGATCAGCCATACCCGGGGCCAGTTCTCGGGGGAGTCGGGATCTTCCACCGAGAAACGTACCTGCCCGGTCCGCAGTTGCTCGGCGATCCAGTCCGCCACGGCCCGCGGCGTCCGCGCGCCGGCCTGGGCCGCTTCGGACGCCAGGGCCACGGGGTTGCGGTTGAACTGCGGATAAAAGGGCAGCCAACCCATGCGCACCGCGGCGGCCTGGTGATCCATGAAATGGGGTTTGGCAAAGCGGCCGCTCGGGGGGCGATAGTCGGCAAAGGTCTTTTCGTAGCGCCACTGATCGCTGTGAACGTAATGAAACGACGGCCCGTTCTGCAAACGTGGCGGGCGACTCCAGTCGAGCGCCAGCGCCACGGTGGACCAGGACGCCATGGGCGTGATCTTTTCCTGCCCCGTGTAATGGTTGAGCCCGCCGCCGTTCACGCCCACGCATCCGCACAGCACCAGCGACGTGATGCACGAACGGTAATGCAGGTTGTTGTGGAACCAGTGATTCACGCCGGAGCCGATGATGATCGTGCACTTGCCCCGCGTCTTCTCCGCGGTGGCGGCGAATTCGCGCGCCAGTTGCGTCACGGTGTTGCGTCCGATGCCCGTGAACTTTTCCTGCCACGCGGGCGTGTACGCCCCGTCTGCGTCGTCGTAGCCGGAAGGGTATTCGCCGGCGAGCCCCCGTTCCACCCCGAACTGCCCCATGAGCAGATCGAACACGGTGGTCACCGGTATTTGTCCCTCAGGCGTCTCGAGGTAGCGCACCGGCACCCCACGGAGGAACTGGCGCTCGCCGCCGAAATCCCTGAAGGCCACCTGCACGACCTCTTCGCGTGTGGCGAGCAGGGTGAGTACCGGTTCGAGCGGCTCGCCGTCCAGGCCGTCTCTCGGCTCCAGGTTCCACTGCCCCTGACGCTGCTGCCAGCGGAAACCGATGGCGCCGTGCGGCATACGCGCCTGACCGCTCGTCGCGTCGAAGACCAGGAATTTCCACGCGCCGTGTTCGGCCGCGCGATAACGCGCCAGCCGGTTGGCGCGCAGGAACCGCCCCGCCGTGTAGCTGTCGCCCGTCTTCTCGAGTTCGACGAGGAAAGGCGAGTCGGAGTATTGACGAAGGTAGTCCGCAAAGTACGGGACGGTCCGGTCCACGAAACATTCCTTGAGAATGACGTGGTTGACGGCCATCCACAGCGCCGCGTCCATGCCCGCATGGACGGGAATCCACCAATCGGCGTGTTTGCAGACCTGGCTGAAGTCCGGGGAGAGCACGACCAGCTTGGCGCCATGATGTCGCGCCTCGACGACGAAATGGGCGTCGGGCGTGCGTGTCATGTCCAGGTTGCTGCCGGTGGTGACGATGTACTTGCTGTTGAACCAGTCGGCCGCTTCGGCCACATCGGTTTTTTCGCCCCAGGTTTCCGGCGAGGCGGGTGGAAAATCGGCGTAGAGATCGTAGAAGCTCAGCAACGCGCCGCCGAACAACTGGAGGAAACGCGAACCGGCCGCGTAGCTCAGCATGGACATGGCGGGAATGGGCGAGAACCCGACCACGCGGTCGGGGCCGTATTTCCGAGCCGTGTACAGCAGCGAGGCGGCGACCAGTTCGAGGCACTCGTCCCAGGTACTGCGGCGAAAGCCGCCCTTGCCGCGCGCCACCTGATAACCGCGGCGCTGCTCTTCGTTTTCGACGATCGAGGCCCAGGCCTCGACGGGGTCGGCGTACGTGCGGCGCGCGTCGCGCCACAGATCGACCAGCACGCCGCGTAGGTACGGATACTTGATGCGCACCGGGCTGTAGACGTACCAGGAGTAGACAATCCCGCGCTGGCAACCGCGCGGCTCGTAGGGCGGCAGGCCGGGCTCGAGCCGCGGATAATCGGTCGCCTGCATTTCCCAGGTGACGATACCGTTCTTGACGTACACATTCCACGAACAGCCGCCGGTGCAGTTCACCCCGTGGGTGCTGCGCACGACCTTGTCGTGCTGCCAGCGGTTGCGATAGAACTCCTCCCACAGGCGCTGCTGCGGCGCGACGATGTCCTTGATCCAGCTCACGCCGCACCTCCGACCCAACGGGCACGCATGACCAGGCGGCCACGCGTCGAGGTGAGGCGGTTCCGCCAGAGGTGCCCGGCCACGAGCAGCAGCGCAATGCACACCGCCAGCCCCAAACCCAAGAAAATCACGGTGTTTCGCGCACTCACGGCGTGGCCATCGGTGTGCTGAAACAGCGCGATGAGGTCGGCCTGCTCGTCCGGCGACAGCGGGCGGCGATCGTAAATGGGCGCCATGGTGGGAAAAAACAATGTCTGCATGGCGATCTGTAGCCCGTCCGGTCCGAGCCGGGAATACTCGCCGGTGAGGTCGGGGCCGAGCACCCCACCCCCCGGAAAGGAGAGCCCGGCCACGCTGTGGCAGGAGGCGCAAGGGGGGCCGCCATTGCGGAACCTGACGCGGCCGGCAAAGAGGCTGCGTCCGCGGTCGGCGGACCCCGCGGACAGCGCTGGCGCGGCGGGCGCCGTCGGCGGCAAGGGCTGGGCGCGTCCCGGTTGGAAAGCAACCAGGAGGATAAGCAAGGGGAAAAATCCGAAACGGGCAGCAGCGTAGCGGCCGGCGATGCTGGTGGCGAAGTTCCGATGACGCTGCCACGGCACGGCAGACAACGACAGCATCCCGCCTACCACGGCGGCGACGACCACGAAGTACATACCCAACGATGGCACCGTCACCCGAGTGCGCCTCCCGCGTTGTGTCCTGGTTCGCGCCACACGCTAGACGCTTATCGATCGAAACGAAAGACCGCCTCTTTGCGCCGGCGCAAGTTGCGTGAGGCACAGCGGCACTGGCTAATGCTCGCATGGACCCTTTGACGCGACAGCGGCGAACAGGGACGGTGAGTGAGCGCGATCCGGAACTCCGGGCGTCGGCGCTGGATCCGCTTTCTGTCGCCCGTGCAAGGGTTCGGATGTTTGCGGCACTATACACTCTCGGGAAAATGTGTTGAGAATGGACACATGCCAGGACAGACGCATCCACAGCGGGTTGTGCCGCCATCCGCGCGCGCCCAGGACGCACACCGGAAACGCGCCGCCGCCGGGTGCGCTCGCACGCCGCGGCTCTCAGCGTAGTTGGATCGCGCGGTGAACGAACGGACGAGTCCCCGCCGGGTCGAAGGTTCGCCCGCGCGACCCGTTGTCGACAGCGCGTTCGGCGCCGGCCGACAGCCGCGCTTGCCGTCTCCCGGCAGCGTTCTTGTCGTGTTCGGGACACGGCCTGAGGCGATCAAGCTCGCGCCGGTGATCACGGCCCTGCGACAGCGGCGGGTGGCGGTCACCGTGTGTGTCACGGCGCAACATCGGCACATGCTCGATCAGGTGCTCCCGGTGTTTGGCATCACGCCCGATCACGACTTGAACCTGATGCGGCCGAACCAGGATCTGTTCGACGTCACCGCCGGCGCCCTGCTGGCGCTGCGGGAGGTGATGGCCGCCGAGCGGCCCGCCCTGGTGATCGTGCAGGGCGACACGACCACGACGTTCGCCGCGGCGTTGGCCGCGTTTTACTTGCACATCGACGTCGCCCACGTCGAGGCCGGCCTGCGCACGCGCAACAAGACCGCGCCGTTCCCCGAGGAGATCAACCGCCGGCTCACCTCGTCGTTGGCCGATTGGCACTTCGCACCGACCGCGTGGGCGCGCGCGAACTTGCTCGCGGAGGATGTCGATCCGGCACGCGTATTCGTCACCGGCAACACCGGCATCGACGCGCTGTTGACGGTCGCCGGCATGCTCGACCGTGGCCACGCCGGCCAGTGCGTACCGGCCGCGATCGAGGCCGAGTTACAGCACCGGCGTCTCATCCTGGTCACCGGGCACCGGCGCGAGAGCTTCGGCGCCGGCTTCGAGCGGATGTGCCGCGCATTGGCCGCGATTGTCGACACGCATCCGGACGTTGCCGTGGTCTACCCCGTCCATCTCAATCCGAATGTCCAGGAGCCCGTCCATCGTATCCTCGGCGGACGGCCCCGCCTGGTACTGCTGCCGCCGCTCGAATACGTGCCGTTCGTCGCCCTCATGCAGCGGGCGGAGTTGATCCTCACGGATTCCGGCGGGATCCAAGAGGAAGCACCGTCGCTGCGCAAGCCGGTGCTGGTGATGCGCGACACGACCGAACGCCCCGAAGGCGTGGACGCCGGAGTGGCGCGTCTCGTCGGGACGGACGAGCGACGGATCGCGGAGACGGTCGACTTGCTGCTGCGCGACCGTGACACGTACGCGCGCATGGCGACCGGGGCCAATCCGTACGGCGACGGCCACGCGGCCGAGGCGATCGCGAGGCTGGTGGCGCACGTCCTGGCGGGCCACACGCCCGTTCCGCACGCGCTCGGCGCAAGCTGAGAGCGGCGGCGCGACGAATCGCACGGCAGCGGAGCGGGAACGGCAATCATGCAAGGTACGGCCCTCCAGCGCTGGACACGGCCCTTGCCCCTGGGGGCGGCGTTAGCGCTCGCCATTGCCGTGCTGGTCGTCGGCGTCCGCTGGTGGATGTTCGCGCGTACGCACGCGAGTACCGACGATGCGTACGTCCACGCCGACATCGTGCAAATCACCCCACGGATCGCCGGCACGGTCGATGCACTTTTCGTTATCGACAACCAACCGGTAGTCGCGGGCGACCTCCTTGTCCGGCTCGACCCCGCCGACACCGCGCTCGGCTTGCGGCGGGCCGAGGCGACCCTGGCCGGCGCGCTGCAGCAGGTCGAGGAAGAGCGCGCCGCCGTGCGCGCCGCCCAGAGCCAGGGGGACATCGCGGACGTCGAGTTGGCCCAGACCCGCCTGGACCATGCGCGGGCGGTGCAACTGGCCGCACGCGGCGTCCTCTCGCCCGATCGCTTGGACAAGGCGCGCACGGCATTGCGCGCCGCCGAGGCACGCGCCGCCGAGGCACAGCGCCAGATGGAACGTGCGCGGGCCAGTCTCGGCATCCCGCTCGACGCGGCCGCGCCGGAAGCCGCCATCGTCCGCCAGGCGCAAGCGGCGCGCGACGAGGCAGCGCTGCTGCTATCGTACACGGAGTTGCGGGCGCCGGCCGCGGGCGTGGTGGCCAAACGGTTGGTGCAAGTGGGCCAGCGGGTGCAACCGGGCCAGCCGCTGATGGCCGTCGTCCCGGTCCAGGCGGCGTACGTCGAAGCGAACTTCAAAGAAACGGAACTGACGACGGTTCGCGTCGGCCAACCCGCCACTGTCGAGGCGGATATCTACCCCGGGCGGATCTACCCTGGGCATGTGGAGAGCCTTTCTCCCGGGACGGGCGCCGCATTCGCCCTGCTGCCGCCCGAGAACGCCGTCGGGAACTGGGTCAAGGTCGTCCAACGCCTACCGGTGCGCATCGCCCTCGACGCCCCACCGCCGGCGGATCATCCCCTCTGGGTTGGCCTGTCGGTCACCGTAACCATCGACACCAGCAGGCAGGACGGCCCGCGACTGGCGCCGCGCCGCGCGGCACGGGCGGGCCCGTGACGCTCCTGCGCGAACGAGACTGTCGATCCTCGCCAGCGGGCACTGCTCGTCGCGCCGCCAGACGCAGGCGGTCGCGCGATGCGTGAACTTCCCGCCACGCCCGTAGAGAACCACACGCCGCCCCCGCACGCGGGGCATCCATCCGCCAGGCCATGGCTCGCCGCTTTTGGGGTCATTCTCGCGGTGTTCATGGAATTACTGGATACGTCGATCATGAATGTCGCGCTCCCGCACATTGCCGGGAGTTTGTCCGCCAGCACGAACGAGGCGACCTGGGTATTGACCAGCTATCTGATTTCCAACGCCATCGTCCTTCCCGCCAGCGCATGGTTCAGCAGCCTTTTCGGCCGGCGGCGGTTCCTGCTCGCATGCATCGCCTCCTTCACCGCGGCGTCGGCGCTCTGCGGGATCGCCCCGAGCATGAGCGTGTTGGTGGTCGCCCGCGTGCTCCAGGGAATCGGCGGCGGAGCGCTACAACCGATTTCGCAGGCGGTGCTCCTCGAGAGCTTTCCGCCCGCCCAGCACGGCCTGGCCATGGCCGTGTGGGGGCTCGGGGTGGTGACCGCGCCGATCATCGGGCCGACACTCGGCGGCTGGTTGACGGACACCTACTCCTGGCGTTGGTGCTTTTACATCAACCTGCCCATCGGCCTGCTGACCATGGCGACGATCCAGGCCGCCCTGGAGGACCCTCCCTACGTGCGCCGCGACGCGCGGCTGCGCATCGACTACCTGGGATTCGGATTGATGGCGGTGGCGCTGGGCAGCCTGCAGATTGTCCTCGACAAGGGACAGGAGGCGGATTGGTTTGCGGCGACTTGGATCTGTGTCCTGGCCGCCGTTTCCGCCGTGGCCTTTCTGGCTTTCATGATTTGCGAGTTGCGTGCGTCGCAGCCCGTGGTCGATCTGCGCGTGTTGCGGAATCGCAGCTTCGCCGTCGGCACGCTCATGATGACCGCCGTCGGCGCGGTCATGTACAGCACCACGGCGCTGCTGCCGCTCTACCTGCAGACCCTGGTGAACTATCCCGCGCTGCAGAGCGGCCTGGCATTGAGCCCGCGCGGTTTCGGTTCCGTCACCGCGATGCTCGCGGTCGGATATCTGGTGGCGCGCATCGACACCCGGCTCTTGATGGCGATCGGCTTCTTTCTCCTCAGCCTATCGTCCTTCGCATTCGGCAACCTCACCCTGGACATCTCGATCGGGCATGTCATCATGCCCGTGATCCTGAACGGCCTGGCGGCGGGCATCACCTTCGTCCCGCTTGCCGCAACCACCATGGCCACACTGCCCAAGGAGGGGATCGGCAACGCCACCGGCATCTTCAACTTAATGCGTAACATTGGCGGTAGCGTGGGGATCGCGCTCATCACGACGTTCATTGCGCGCGGTGCACAACGCCATCAGGCACTACTGCTGGGGAGGCTGACCCCGTACGACCCGGTGTACCAGCAGTGGCTCGACAGCGGGGCGACGGCGCTGGCGGCACGCGGTGCGGTGCGACCCGCGGAGCAAGCGCTTGGCCTGGTCTACGGAACGCTCCTGCAACAGTCTTCGTTCGCCGCCTTCATCGATAGCTTTCGCCTCCTCGCCTTCCTCTGCCTCGCATGCATTCCCGCGGTCTTCGTCATGCGTCGGCTGCGCTCGGGCGTCTCCACCTAAGCGCGGCCGCGACCGCGGCCCGCAGCCTACCCTACGCCGGGGCGCGGCAGAACCTTCGTGCGCCGGGTTGGCCGCGCCGGCGGACGCGGTCTCGCCCCGCCACACTGGCCATCTCCGGCCCGGCGCTTTTCGGTGTTGTCCCGAACAGACGGCGCACTCTCGTACACCGCGTGAGCCGCGTTGCCCCTGGCTCGACCCTGCTCGTTTCTGCTAGGCACCTGACGCATCGTGCGCCGAACATTCGACAGCAAGACGCGCCGCGCGGTGCAGGCGCCGCCCGTGTGGCGACGACCAGTCGTCGCCGGTTGGCCACTGGTCATTGCCATGACCTTGTGCCTCGTACCGAAGGTGGCCTCTCCGCAGACCACCCTCGACGACTTCGAAGATATCTCCGGCTGGAGCGCCGTCGCCTCCGAAGGTTCGACGGCGTGGATCACCCAGGAACCGGGCGAGACGGGCAAAGCCATGCGGATCGGCTTCGACATCAACGTCGGCGGCGGGTACGTCATCATCCGCAAGAATTTCACGATCCCACTACCGGCCAATTACGCGTTCGCCTTCGACCTGCGCGGCGAGGCGCAACAGAACAATTTCGAGTTCAAACTCGTCGATCCGTCGGGCAAGAACGTCTGGTGGCGCCGGCAACGCGACTTTACCTTCCCGACCGAGTGGCAGCGGATGACGATCCGCAAGTCGCGACTGCAGCGTGCCTGGGGGACCGCCGGCGGCCAGGAATTGCAGCGCGTCGCGTCCATCGAGTTTGCCATCTCGGCCGGCATGGGCGGCAAGGGCTCGGTCTGGATCGACGACTTAACGTTCGAAGAGCGCGAACCATCGAGTCACGACAGCGTGACACCCACGATCGCCGCCTCCAGCACCGTCACGGGGTCCACGCCCGCCTTCATGTTGGACGGCGATCCGGCCACCAGATGGCAGAGCGAACGCACGCCGTCCGCGCAGTGGGTGCTCCTCGATCTGCTGAAGAACGTCGAATACGGCGGGTTGAGCATTGACTGGGACCCCAGCGATTATGCCACCGCGTACCAGGTGTCGGCGTCGAACGACGGCACGCATTGGACACGCACCTACACGGCGACGGCAGCCAACGGCGGCCGCGACTACGTCTACCTGCCCGATGGGGAGTCACGCTACATTCGACTCGACCTGCAGCGCAGCAGTCGCGGGCAAGGATACGGCATCGCCGCCATCGCCGTGAAGCCCACGGATTTCTCCGCGTCGCTCAATCAGTTTTTCACGGCCATCGCCCAGGACGGTCCCGAGGGCAACTATCCGAAATACCTGTACGGCAAGCAGAGCTACTGGACTGTCGTCGGTGTCAGCGGCGATGGCAAGCAAGCCTTACTCAACGAGGAAGGCATGTTGGAGGTGGACAAGGGCGCCTTCTCGATCGAGCCCTTCGTCAGCGTCGACGGACAGTTGCTCACCTGGAGTACGGTCCGCCTGTCGCAGGAACTGGCGGAGGGTTATCTGCCCATACCCTCGGTTATCTGGGACACCGACGCGATCCGCCTGCGCGTCACCGCCTTTGCTAGCGGCAAGCCGGGAACGGCATCGTTGTACGCCGTGTACCGCGTAGAGAATCACAGCGGCGCCGCGCACCGCGTCCGTCTCTTCCTCGCCGTCCGACCGTTTCAGGTCAATCCGCCTTGGCAATCGTTGAACATGACTGGCGGTGTCGCTTACGTGGGTGAGATTCGGTTCGACGGACGCACGGTGTGGGTGGGACGCGACAAGGCGGTGATTTCGCTGCCGGTGCCGGACCGCTTTGGCGCGGCGCGCTTCGAACACGGGACGATCACCGACTTTCTGGCTCAGGACAAGGTCCCGGCACAGCAACAGGTTTCCGACCCCCTCGGCCTGGCTTCGGGCGCCCTACAATACAACTTCGATCTGCGTCCCGGGGCGCACGAGGAAGTGGATCTCGCCATTCCCTTCCGCGATCCGTATATCGCCGCGGCAATTGGGCTGGGCACGGACCACGGCCAGTCCTTCATCCGCAAGCAGCGCGAGGATATCCAGCGCTACTGGCAAACCGTCTTGGGACGCGTACAGTTCGACTTGCCCCCCGAGGCCGCCAGGATTGCAAAAACGATCCAGAGTTCGCTCGCCTACATCTTGATCAATCGCGATGGCCCGGCGCTCCGGCCTGGCCCTCGCGATTATGCGCGGACATGGATTCGCGACGGTGCGCTCATCTCCACCGCCCTTCTCGAAATGGGCTGCCCGCGCGACGCACGCGATTTCGTCGAGTGGTTCGCGCGCTACCAGGCAGCGAACGGCCGCGTCCCGTGCTGCGTCGACCGGCGCGGACCCGACCCGACCGTGGAGCACGACAGCATCGGAGAATTCATCTACGCGATCGCCGAATACTACCGGCATACCCGCGATATCGGACTCCTCCACGACCTGTGGCCACAGGTCGTACGCGCGGTCGATTACTTGGCCGCGCTCCGCCAGCAGCGCATGACGGCGGCATTTCGGAGCCTCGACAAGGAGGCCTACTACGGCATTTTGCCGGAGTCCCTCAGCCATGAAGGCTACTCGTCAAACCCGGTGCACTCCTACTGGGACGATTTCTTCGCCCTCCGCGGCCTCACCGATGCCGCACATCTGGCCGCCGTCGTCAACGACCAGGGCCGCGCGCGCGACTTCGCGCAGATGCGCGACGCCTTCCGCAAGAGCCTGGTGGCATCCATCGCCAAGAGCACGGCCGCGCACCAGATCGACTATATCCCCGGGAGCGTCGAACTCGGCGACTTCGACCCGACCTCCACGGCCATTGCCGTGACCATTGGTCTCGAGGCGGCGGACCTGCCGAGCCCGGCGCTCCGCGACACCTTCGACCGCTACTTCGAAGACTTCGACAAGCGGCGCCGCGGCGAGAGCGACGCGCCCGCCTACGCCCCGTACGAGTTGCGTAATGTCAACACCTTCGTCCGCCTGGGCCAGCGCGAGCGGGCGCTGGAGGTCCTCGATTTTGTCCTCTCCGGGCAGCGGCCGGAAGCCTGGAATCAGTGGGCGGAGGTCGTGTGGCGTAACCCGGCCGACCCACATTTCATCGGCGACATGCCGCATACCTGGATCGCGGCGGAGTTCATCCAAGCCATTCGCACCATGTTTGCCTACGAACGCGAAGCGGACCGCTCTCTGGTCCTCGCCGCCGGCCTCCCCGAGTCCTGGATCCGCGGCAAAGCCGGCGTCGGCGTACAGCGGCTACCGACCCACTACGGCGCCTTGAGCTACACGCTGCGCAGCGAGGGCTCCAATGCCATGATGCTGCGGCTCTCCGGGGACGTGACCCTACCGCCGGGGAACATCGTGATCCTGCCCCCGCTGCCGCAACCGCTCAAGGCGGTCATGGTGAACGGCAAGCCCATCGAGACGTTCACCGCCGACAGCGCGATCGTCAACGAATTTCCGGCGGAAGTGCTGTTGGAATACTAAGATCGGGTTGTTTACTTGCCGGTTGTTCGGTTGTTACATGCCGGACGACGATCCGCCAGAAACGCCATAATGTAGCAACCTATGGCTCCGGCTAGAGGCCGTGACGCGAAAGGAGCGTTCCCGATGTCGAATCGAATCAAGTACACGCTCGACGAGAAACGGATGCCGACGACGTGGTACAACATCCAAGCCGACCTGCCGCAGCCGGCTCCGCCGGTGTTGCATCCCGGCACGCATCGACCCATCGGCCCGGGCGACCTGGCCCCGCTCTTCCCCATGGGATTGATCGAACAAGAGGTATCGACCCAGCGTGAAGTCGACATCCCGGGCGAAGTCCTCGACGTGTACCGCCTGTGGCGCCCGAGCCCTCTGTATCGGGCGCGCAGGTTGGAGAAGCTCCTCGATACCCCGGCGCGCATCTACTACAACTACGAAGGCACCAGCCCCTCCGGATCGCACAAGTCCAACACCGCCGTCGCGCAGGCCTATTACAACAAGGCCGAAGGCACCGAGCGGATCGCCACCGAGACCGGCGCCGGTCAATGGGGGTCGGCACTGTCGATGGCGTGTCAATTCTTCGGCATCGAGTGCAAGGTCTTCATGGTCAGGGTCAGCTACGATCAGAAGCCCTACCGCAAGGCTATCATGGAGATGTTCGGCGCGCAGGTGACCGCGAGCCCGAGCCCGGAAACGGCTTCGGGACGTGCGATCCTCGCGCAGGACCCGAATTGTACCGGCTCACTGGGGATCGCCATCTCCGAAGCCGTCGAGGTCGCGGCGCAGGATCCGCGCGCCAAATACGCCCTCGGCAGTGTGCTCAATCACGTGTTGATGCACCAGACCGTTATCGGCCTGGAAACCATCGAGAAGTTCAAACTGGCGGAGGACTGGCCCGACATCGTCATCGGCTGTGCGGGCGGCGGCTCCAATTTAGCCGGCATCGCCTTCCCCTTCATCGGCCGCAAGCTTCGCGCCGAGGACAAAGGTGTGCGCATCATCGCCGTGGAACCGGCGGCATGCCCTTCGTTGACGAAAGGCAGACTCACCTACGACTTCGGCGACACGGCGCACCTGACGCCACTGGTGAAGATGCACACCCTGGGAAGCACCTTCATCCCACCGGGCATTCACGCCGGCGGACTGCGCTACCACGGCATGGCACCGCTCGTTTCGCATGCGCTCAAACTCGGCGAAATCGAGGCCACCGCCGTCGCACAACTCGAGATCTTCGGCGCCGCGGTGACGTTTGCGCGTGCCGAAGGCATCATCCCGGCACCCGAACCGGCGCACGCCATCGCCATCGCCATCCGCGAAGCGCTGAAGTGCAAGGCAGAGGGGAAAAGCCGGGCGATCCTGTTCAATCTCTGCGGTCACGGCCACTTCGACATGCAGGCGTACATGGACTACTTCGCCGGCAAGCTACGTGACTACGAGTACCCCGAGGCCGAGGTGGCCATGGCGCTGGCCGGCCTGCCGAGCTTGGAAGCCGCGGTCACGTTTTAGCGCATGCCGCGACCGGACCAGGGCGCGTATCGCTGGTCGCGGATCGCATATCGTCGGAGAGCGTCGCGTTACCCTCCATGTGTGACGAGTTCCTGCAGCGACGCCTCGCCGCACGCGCTCTGAACTCCGGCGCCTGGGCGCTGAGCGCCGCCCCCTGGGTGATCGGTGGTACTGGATACTAAAGAAGGACTACCACCCCGGCGAGGTCTTCGAGATCACCTGAGCAACGTCCCACTCGGCAGCAGTTACATCGCACGCCCCGTGGCCGCTTGCCGTTCTTGCACATCTAACGGCGTGGCGATGAGCCGCGCGCATCTTCTTGCGCGTCGGTCTCGATGCGCATGTTAGGCATCGCTCCGTGCCGCGTGCATCGCCGCACGAAGTACCTTCGAGAATTCGGCGTGAAGCTTCATGTGGTACTCGAGCTGCCCGCAGACGGCTAGCCGGCCATCGTCCCAACTCCCGGCGGTCTCGATGACACATGTAGTTCCGGGTCTCTTTCATCTTCGCGACACTTCCATCGCCCTGTCCCGCGGCGAGCAATGACGTCAACTCGTCGATAGAAGCTACTGACGCGACGTAGGCCCTTACGCGATCCATCTGCGGTGATTGCCACGCCTCGATGAGCACGTAGAGGAACGTGACCCAAAGTCGCTCAAAGCGGCCGTGGTCGTAGATGGGAAATCGCCTCGGGTCCGGGTCAATTGGCGCGTCCCACTTCTCTCGTTCCATGAGCGCGGCGTTGAGAAACGCGTCGTGAAGATTGAGCAGCCCCAGCTTGATCTCACTGTCCACGCGCTTTTCCTTCAACTACCGCTCTATTGAGACAGTCCCCTCAACTTGAACCGTGTTGCTCACTTCGATTTCGCCGCCGCATACGCGCCCCAGAGGAATCCCGTCCATTCCCACCCTCTTGGCTCGAAGATTCGCTGGCGTGAATGGAACCGGGGTGTTCAGCCAGATGCCGACGAGGATGAGCGCTATCACAGTCAGCACTCCGCAAGGTAGATCTCCACATATTCGCTGAGCTTGCCCACGTTACCCCTCCCGTCATGTCGCACCGCTGCCGCAAAGTTGGAAAGAAGTGGTCGATTACCAGGCCGTCGCCCCGCATGCCTTGCGGACGCCGCGGCGATGAGCCGCGCGCTCTTTTCGCGTCGGCATCGATTGCCTTGTTCGGCGCTCCGGTCGGTTCGGGATGGAAATCTTCATTCCGCGTTGATCAGGAGGACGGAGGCTGCCACTTGCGCCGCAACGTCCTCGACCGTTGTGCTTCTGGAGTTGAGGCCACGCTCCGGTCTAATGGGATCCAGCGAGTCCAACAGAGGTGTCAGATCAGTCGCCTTGATTGCGTAGCTCACGCCTTCCGGGAGATCGCCGCTTAAGCGGAACACCTTCACGGCGTCTAGCTTGGCCACGACCACACCGATAACTTGCCCAACCGCATTCACAAGCGGCCCGCCACTGTTGCCCGCTTGAAGCGGAACGCTCACTTGGTAGAGACGTGGATCGTCACCGACCGACTCCAGACAACGCACTCACATTGCCAATAGTCATTTTCGGCGCAACGCCCATGACTTCGGGCTGAGGGAATCCAACCGTCAGGACCGTTGCGCCCAGGCGCGCTGTGGCGTGCGCAATAGGTAAGCCCGGAGGGAGTTCGCTACCATCCGCCGCACGCAGGACTGCGATATCGTTCGCGCGATCTCGATTTACAACGCGTGTCTGGATCACGGGTCCGTTAGCGGGCCGGAGAACGATCTTCTCGTGTCCCTCGATCAAATGATTGGCCGTGATCACGTATCCCGAAGTTGTTACCCAAGCCGTACCGGATGAGGGTGAAGGTTTATTGCGAACTTGAGGTGTCACTGCGCGGGCTAGTTGGCTCTGTTGAACGAGGCTGCGTCCCTCGTCGTTGCTGATTTCCCTCGGCGTCGGATGACCATCCCAGAGATCCGGCCGAATCTGGATGTAGTAGACCTGGGCTGGTTCGCACAGGATCGGTATCGTTGTGGTCCTGAAGGCGGTGGCGGCGGACAGGACGTGTTGTCCGGGAAGAATGTTGAGCCGAAAAAATGTCCCCGGAGCAAGGTCGCCCACAAGCCGGCCATCTAGCAAGACGGAGAAGGGGATGGGTCTAGCAATGAACGCGTCCTCGCGCTGGATGAAGAGCGCGGCCTTGCCCTCGGGCGGGCTCGCACTTTTTGCGATGCGGTCTTCGTCTATCCTGGCGAGGGGCACGGAAGCTGCACACCCACTGATTAGCGCGACAACAAGCACCACGAGACGGTTCAGCTGTCGCTTCATCTCTTCGTCCTCACATGACGGTGCGGAGTTGCGATGCAGCCTCATGGCCTACTGGCTCCTCAAGGAACGCAGGCTCGAAGGGAAGAGCCAGCGCCGAAAGATGCTGCGTGACAACTTCTCGGAAATCAGCTGCGTGGAGCGTCTCGCTCACAGCGGCAGTAGCTTTCGTCCACTCGTCGTCGCTTTTCGGTTCTGCTGCGTCCCCTCGCCTGATTCGCCAAAGGAGAACGATCCGTGGCCGTGCTCTATTGATTCCAAGTAGGAGCCGTGCATCCGCACGAGCGATGTCAGCAGCGAGCGCTGTTTGCCATCTTGGATCAACCCCCTCCCGCATCTCCCTTTGCAGTGGATGCGGCTCGGCCAGCGTGTCGAACAGTCGCCGCGGTTGGTCGGGTAGTCTTTCGACGATTTGAATAGCGGCTTGAGCACGCTGCAGCCAACCACCTCCGCCGTGTGTCTCCTTTAGTGCAACGTGGCGGCGGACGCATTCGAGAACGGTGTGATGATTAGGGCAAAGGCCGACGAGGTTTAAGGGATGATCAGGTCCCTGATCATCGCTGGCAATTACGTGGTGGAGGTGGCAGCCGAGGAGCAACGGGTAATCGCACAGTAGACAAGAGCCTTCTTGTCCGAGATGAACAAGCTCCCGTTTTCGTTCTCGTTCTCGTTGTCGGATTCGGGTCATCCAGCCGTCACAAATTCCTACCAACCCGAACGATTACGGGTTATTCCGGCCCAACCGAGGTCTGCAATGGCGGAGCCGAGACCCACAGGGCGGATGGAAAGACCCCCTTGAACTGAACCGCGTCCCACAAACCAGTGCTCCCTCTGGAGTTTCTATCTCAGAACGCGGAGGCCTGGCAGTGAACGGGCAGAGCACAGGGGAGGTCGAGAGCGGGAAGGAGGGGTGGTGGCGGGGCGACGAAGTGGACGCGCCCGTAGAGCTTCTGCACGATCGTCGGGCCAACGCCCGCTCGGCGTTGGTGCGCTGCACAAACACCCACTCCCCGCGGGATGGATACCCCTAGCGGTACCGATCGAGCAGCGCGAATCCATCGCCGTATTCCTGTCACCGTGTACTCAGTAGCACCGTCCGCTTCGTCCCGCCCCACCCAACGAGCGCCCCCATACGTGACCCCATTTGCGTCACATGGTCCACCGCCATCTCTTGACGGGGCTCCATCGCGGCAGTCCCGAGGTACAGACCGGAAACCTGCCCCAGCCTATTGACGCTTGGGCCGGTACGGCTCCAGGCGATCCGTGATGCCCCACGCCGCGGCCCACGAATCGAGGAATTGCCAATCGAGGGCTTCCCCGGCAGCCTGCCGTGCGGCGAAGATCGACTCGATGTCGTCCACGTCGCGCCGCCGATACGCCAGCAGTTTGTAAATGATCGATGCTTCGGGCCGCGCCAGGTTGACGGCCGTTCCGAACACCGTTGCCTCACGAGCGGTGGTGACGACCGCCCGCTCGAAATCCGTTTTTGCGATGAACACATCCACCCGCACCGGCACAGCGTCACCCGAGAAACACACCGCAACGTCGGGTAGCGAATCGGCACTGTCCGCAGGCCCGATTTGCGTCTGCGGCGTAATGCCCGCGCGGGCCAGTGCGGCCAGTACGCGATCCCAGCCGTCCGTCGCGCTCACGACCAGATCGATATCGGTGGTGGCTCTGACCCGGCCCCACGCGAGCACCGGCAACGCACCGATGAACGCATACGCAACGCCAGCTTCGCTCAGGGCCCGCACAACCACCAAGAAGGTGTCGCGCAAATTGTACGGCGTGTCGGTCACTGGCGGCCTGGTCCACCGCTGACGCGCGCCCGCCAGAGACGTATTGGCGGGATCTCCTCCGCATGCGAGATGTCACCGCCAAAAGCCACGGCAAAGGCGGCGAGTTCGAACCCCAGCGCGATATTCTCCCCTGGCGTTCGCCTTGCGGCCACCCGGATCGATTCAGCGTTCATTTCTGCTTCAATCGCCGCAATGCGGCGAAAATGCGCACGGTCTGCGTCCGAGACCATGAGAGAACGATAGCGGAAATCGACGCGCCTGCCCACAGGAACGCAGCGGGCACCGCCCCCCCTACACCGGCAAAGCCCGGCCCGCCGGATCGAATAAGTGGACCCGAGCCGGGTCGATCGTCAACGGCAACGCCACGCCCGCGGCCAACCCGAGCATTCCCGGCACGCGGGCCACCAAGCGCAGCGCGCTATTCGCATCCGCCGTCCCGACCCGGACGTGCGCCAGGGTCTCGTGGCCGAGGTACTCTAGATAGTCGACCGTCGTCTGCACGCAACCGTCGACCGCCGCACCTGCCGCGAGTTGAAAGGCCTCCGGCCGAATACCGGCGGTGAGGTGGCTCTCGCGCCCTGCCACATCCCGGACCGCGGACGAAAGGCGAATGCGAACGGCCTGGTCACCCACGGTCATTGTGGCACGATCGCTTGCGACCGCCACGCGGGTGGAGAACAGGTTCATCGGCGGATTGCCAATGAACCCGGCCACGAAGACGTTGGCCGGCCGATCGTAGAGTTCGCGCGGCGGCGCGACCTGCTGCAGGCGCCCCTGGTATAAGACGGCGACCCGATCCCCCAGGGTCATGGCTTCCACCTGATCGTGCGTGACATAGATCATGGTGGTACCCATGCGCCGCCGCAGTTCGCCGATTTCCGCCCGTACCTGCACGCGCAGCTTGGCGTCGAGATTGGACAGCGGCTCGTCGAGCAAGAACACCGATGGCTCGCGGACGAGCGCACGCCCCATCGCCACCCGCTGCCGTTGTCCACCAGACAACTGTTTGGGCAGGCGGTCCAGCACCTGGGCGATATCGAGTAACCGCGCGGCCCACTCGACGCGCCGCCGGATCTCGTCGCGCGAGAGCTTGCGCATTTTGAGGGGGAACTCGAGATTGCGGCGCACCGACATGAACGGGTAGAGGGCGTAGTCCTGGAAGACCATGGCGATATTCCGGTCCTGCGGCGCCAGATCGTTCACCACGCGCTCGCCGATCCGCAAGGTACCGCCGGTGACCTGCTCGAGCCCGGCGACGAGCCGCAGGAGGGTCGACTTGCCGCACCCGGACGGCCCCACGAACACCATCAATTCGCCGTCGGCAACCTGCAGGGAGCAGTCCACGACAGCGTGCGTACCCTCGGCATAGATCTTATCGACGTGCTCCAAATCAACGCGCGCCACCAGTCCGTTCCCTCTCTCCAATAGCTCTCAGTTCACTCGAAGAAATCTTCATCGGCAATCCACCGCAGTGCGCGCTGCATGATGGGATCGGCGGCGAAGCGTTGTTGAATGGCATGATCGCTGAGGTAGTCGGCAAGGGCGATGAAGAGCATCGACTGGTCCAACGACAGGTACTTGTACGCGACCCTGCCGCTACGCGGGTCGACCGCATCGTAGAAACCGAACTCGCCGTAGATGTCGTAGCGCTCGGCGAGGGCGCGCAGGTTGGCAAGCACCGCCGCGGGCATCAACGCCAGCGCCAGGGCCGAGGCGTGCGGAGTTACCGCGCCGGTCTCGTACCCGCGCGCGCCGAGCACGGGCACCCCATACTCGGAATAGCTGTCCCCCGCCGGGGTCGCGCTCGAGGACATCCCCCAGACCGGATAGCCCAGCCGCTCGGTCGCATAGCGGCGCTGCACGGTGGCGTGCGCCAGATCGTTCGCGCCCAGACTCTTGGGCGCGTACTGCGTTTCGTCGAGCAACAGCATCGGCATCAACGCCTCGAAGGCGCTGCCGCCCCACGACGGCACGTAGCGCACGCCCTGCCATTCGAAGTAGCCGGCGCACAGCTCGTAGCCGTGCACGGTCTTCACCTGACGACCTTTCGGTGTCTGCGTCTGCCAGCGGCACGCCGCGGGAAAGACCCGGACCATTTCGAACCAGTTGTCGGCTGGGATGTCGCCCTTGCCGATGCCGATCAGGCTGCCGAGGCGCGCCTCAGTGTACAGCATACCGTATTCGAAGGGCGAGCGCGCGCCGGGCTCGAGGTAATAGCCATGCGAGATCTGCCGCGTCGCTCGATTGTAAAAGAATCCATAATCGGCCTGGTCGATCAGGGCCGTGCACTGCCCCGCGAGCGCCGGGAACGACATGCGCACCACCATCAGCCCGGCGGTGAGCCACGACGAATCGACGAACGAGACCAGGTTGCTCGTGCGTTCGAGCGAGGTGGTGTCGTAGAAATTCAGGAAGAATCCCTTGTACGTTTCCAGTCGGCGTAGGGTGTCAAGCACGCGCCGAATCGCCTCCTCCGCTTGGTCGGTGGAGATCAGCCGCAACTGGTTGGCGGCGACAATGGCGACCAGGTGCAAGCCGATGTTCGTCCCGCTGGTGTAATCGCGCACGAGCGCGTCAGCGACGGGGGCGGTACCGTCCCCGAAATAGACATGGTCGACGGGGAGGCCGTTGTCGCGATCGGTGAGGGCCAGCAGGCCACGCCAGGTATCCTGCGCCAGGCGCCAGGCAAATTCGCGGTCGGTTTGCGGGAGCGCGTTCCTGTCCGCCAACAGGTGCCGCGGCAACGCCGTCAGCCGGCGCCGAATGAACGGGCGCGCCTCCAGCTCACCGCCGAGCGCATTCTCCCATGCCTTCTTTTTCGCCGGGATCACTACCACGCGCGCACCGGGCGGCAGTTGCGGATGCCGCAACGACCGTTCGTCGATCGGACACATGTTCCGGTTCACGCGCCCCCCACTGGCGACGATAGAGCGGAGGGCCAGGACGATGGCCACCAGGCACAACAGGCGAATACCGATACGCAGGGGCACGGTGACACAGCTCGTTCAGCGGACGACCGATGGCGACTCCGCGTTGAGCCAATTCGCGGTCCGCTCACGTTCGGCGCATTCCCATATGCGGTCATGCAGTGCCGCGGTGACGTCCGGATCGCCCAACACGACGCGACGCTGGCGCGGTGCGAGGGCCGCGGGGCCGTCGGCAAGCGCCTGTGCGAGCAATTGCTGCCGCGCCGCACGGATCGATGGCTTCAGGCAGCGCCGCCCGCGCAGCAACACGCGGTGCAGCGCGTTGACATACGGGTCGGCGTGCGCGCGGACGAAACCATCCGCACTGACCGCGGTACGGCGGGCATCGCCCGCTTGCGCGGCGCGCAGGTTGTCTTCCAGGTCGCGCAGTTCCCGCGGCGGATCCGTCTCCTCGGGAATCATGAACAGTCTCCGCCGCCGTGCCCAGTCGCCGAGACGCACGCGGCTCGCCAACACGGACACGGGCACCGACAACAGCAGGGCACCGATGATCGGCGTCACCCACCAGAAGTAATGCGGGTTCAACCAGTACAGGGCGCTCCCCCACGCGCTCGCGAACACCGTGTCGAGGCCGTGGTGGCGGATGGCTTCCCCCCAGCCGGTCTCCGCGTCTTCACGCCCCTGCGATCGCCACGTCACCGTGCGGCCCATGAGGTTCTGTACGACAAAGCGGCTGTGGAACACCATGCGGATCGGCGCCAGCAAGCTCGAGATCAGAATCTCGACGAGGACGCTCAGCGTCAAGCGGACGAATCCGCCATAGGCTTTGGTGTTGCGGCCCTTGGCGGCGATCAGCACGATGCTCAGCGCCTTGGGCAGGAAGAGGATCATGGCGGTGACCGCCATCAGGTAGAGCGCCCAGTCGGGTCGCCAGATCGGCCACTCGGGGAACAGGCTGCGCCCGTGGGGGAAATACTCCGGTTCGCGCAGGGCGTTGTGAATCGCTTCCGCCGTGCTCAGCGTCAAGAACGCAAACCACAGCAAGGCCGAGACGTAGGACAAGACGCCGTTCAGGAAGAGCGCCCGGTGCGCCCCAAAGAGCCCTTCGGTGAACAACAGCCGCAGGTGTTGGAGATTGCCCTGGCACCAGCGCCGGTCGCGTTTCATCTCCTCCAACAGGGTCGACGGTACCTCCTCGTAACTGCCGCCGAGGTCGTAGGCCAACCACAGGTTCCACCCCGCACGCCCCATCAGTGCCGCCTCGACAAAATCGTGGCTCATGATCTCCCCGCCCAGCGGCGGCTTACCCGGCAGCCGCGGCAGGCCGCAATGGTCGGTGAAGGGCGCCACCCGGATGATGGTATTATGCCCCCAATACTGGCCGTCGCCGAGCTGCCAGAAATGCAAGCCGGCGGCGAACATGGGCCCATAGACGCGGCTGGCAAATTGCTGGATGCGGGCGAAGAGGGAGCGGCGGTTCACGGCCGTCGGTGCCGTTTGAATCATCCCGACGGTGGGATTGCGCTCCATCATGCGCACCAGGCGTACCAGCGTCGCGCCCGCCATGATGCTGTCGGCGTCCAGCATGATCATGTAGCGGTAGCGCTGCCCCCAGCGCCGGCAGAAATCGGCCACGTTGCCGCTCTTGCGTTTGAGGCGGACCCGGCGGCGCCGGTAGAAGATCGTGCCGAACCCGTCGGCGGCACGGCACCAGTCGGCCCAGGCCTCCTCCTCCTTCACCCAGGCCCCCGGATCGTCCGTATCGCTCAGAATGAAGAAATCGAAGTGCGGCAGTGCACCCGTCCGTTGCAACGATTGCCGAATGGCCTGCAGCCCCGCAAAGACACGGTCCACCGGCTCGTTGCAGATCGGCATGACGATGGCCGTCCGTCCGTCCGGGCGAAATTCCTCCGGCTCGTCCGTGGGGATGTTGGTAATGGCGAAGCGTGCGTGCCGGCGCAGGAGGGTGAAGAAACCGAGCAGCGCGGTCCAGAATCCGATGGAGATCCAACCGAACAAGGCGCCGAAGAACACGACGATGGCGAATTCGAGCCACGTCTCGCCCTGATGCGGGAGCACGTTCACCATGAAGCCGCTGGCGATGGTGCTGGGGACGAGCACCATCACGGAAAGCAGGAAGCGGCGCCGGTGCGCGACGCCGGTCCAGGGCAGCATACGGCGTTGGCGGCGTAAGGCCTTGCGCGACGCGCCGGTGCGCTTGCCGCGTAAGCGATTGAGGGCGCGGCGCCACAGGCGCCGTTCGATCTTCTCCGGCACCATGGCCCGCCGGGCAAGCGGCGGCATCGCGCTGAACGCGGCATCGCGCCGCAGTGACGCGGGTGCAGTTCCACCCGCCTCCCGCGAACGCCGGGAAAGGAGGGTATCGAGTCGCCACGCCGTGAAGGCGTCGGTGCCGGCCTCCCAGGCCCCGGGCGGCGCGGGCCCCCGTTGTGTCAGCAACGCGCGCACGGCGCGCTGCGTTTCCGCGACGGCATCGCCGTCCGGCCCCCACGGCTCCTGATGCAGCGCCCGTTGAACCGCCTCGTTGACGAGGGGGCCTCGTTCATGCTCCTCGACGCCGAGCGCGCACAGATACTGCGCGGCACGGTCGTACGCCGCCTTCCAATCCTGGAGAAGCCGCTCGCTGGGCACCCCGAGGCGCAGCGGGTCGAGCGGATCGGGGCGTGGAAGCGGGGCGCTCGGCGTCGGCAACTTGTCCGTCACGGCAGAATCACGTTCGACCAGGTCTCCGTCAACGCCTCGCCGCCTTTGTCCAGGAAGGCGCGTAATTCCACCGCGGTCTTCTGCTTCGTGCGCACCTGGAACGTCAGTCGCCACCCACTGGTGACCGAGTTCTTCTCCACATGTTGGTCCAGCAACTCGGCCGACTGCGCGCCCGAGGCGATGGTCACCACGCCACGGAGGACGGTGTCGCCCGGCAGCGCTTCGAGCTGCTTGCCGGCGAAATCGACGACAAAGCGATAGGCGCCCTCGACCGTCCCCCGATCCCGTCGCGTCGCCACGACCCGACCCGCCGGCGGCCGTGCCGGATCGTCACCGTACCAGTACATTGTATACCCCACCGCCAGCGATTCGCCGGCTTTGGGCATCTTGGCCGGCACCCAGTATGTGACGATATTGTCATTGGTGTCCGCCTTCGTCGGGATCTCGACCAGTTCCACCCGCCCCGCGCCGAAATCGGTGCGCGCCTCCTGCCACGCGCTCGGCCGCAGATCCGGTCGGGTCTCCAGGTCTTGATAATGGCTAAAATCGCGATCCCGCTGGATGAGGCCAAACCCCTTGGGCTTGCTCATTTGAAACCCGGTCACATTGAGGGAACGCGGATTGTCCAGCGGGCGCCAGAGCCATTCCCCGGTGTCGAAGTGCAGCAAGAGGCCGTCGGAATCGTGCACCTCGGGCCGAAAGTCTTCGAACTGACGCACCGTGTTCTCGCCGTGGAGGAACATGCTGGTGAGCGGCGCTATCCCCAGTTTCTTCACCTCCTGCCGGAAGTACAACAACTGGTCCACCTTCACCGTCGTCTCCTCGCCCGGCCGGATAACAAAGCGGTAGGCACCCGCGGCGCTCGGGCTATCGAGTAGGGCGTAGACCGTGATCTCCTTGGCTTTGGCGGTCGGGCGCACCACCCAGAACTCCTTGAAAAACGGGAACTCTTCTCCCGACGGTTCGGCGGTATCGATGGCCAGGCCGCGCGCCGAAAGGCCGAACACCTGGTCCCGCCCCACCGCACGGAAGTAGCTCGCGCCCAAGAAGACGATCACTTCGTCGTAGTATTTCGGTGTCTTGAACGGGGCGTGCACGCGGAAGCCCGCGAAGCCGAGCTCCTGCGGTACCTTGCTGGCGAAATCGTTCTTCCCGTAGTCGAACTGGCTGGGCGAAAAGGGCACCGGGTGAATGCCCGTGTGGTCGACGATATTCACCACTACCGTGCGATTGTAGTACAGCCCGGGATGGAAGAATTGCACTTGAAACGGCAGCTTGTCGCCGCGCCAGACCGCCTGGTCCGGGCGGAAGCGAATCTGACGCCACTGGTCGTACGTAATCTTCAATAGCCAGTCGGGCACGGGGCTTTTCGTGTCCTGGAACGAGTCCTTGGCAAGCTTCTGCGCTTTCTCGGCAACGGTGTTGAGGTCGAAACTGGCGGTGGCGCGCGGGGCGGCGACGCCGGCGGTGGCCAAGCCGGTCAGCACCCAAAAGCACAGCATTCCCGCGCCGATGGCGGCCCGCAAGCGCAGGCGAAACAACTCAGGTGTCAGACGTTGGTGCACCATGACCCTCCCCCCAGTTCACCGGACCGCCATTGTGACAGGCAACCCGGACAGGTCAAGGGCGCAACGGCCGCGCCCCCGACCCCGTTACCACAGCGGGTGCGACGCGCGATGACGGTTGTGGTAAAGCTCCCGCATGACGTCCGCAGGCTGTTGGGCGGCACTGCCGCTTGCCGTTTTCCTGCTCGGGTGCCGCACGCCGCCGCGGGCGACGACCGTCGTCGAGTTCTGGGCCATGGGCCGCGAGGGTGAAGTCGTCCAGCAACTGCTGCCCGAATTCGAGCGCCACAACCCCGGGATTCGCGTCCGCGTCCAACAGCTCCCGTGGAGCGCCGCGCACGAGAAACTGCTCACCGCTTTCGTCGGTGACGCGATGCCGGATATCTTCCAGGTCGGCAACACCTGGATTCCGGAGTTCGTCGCGCTCAACGCAATCGAGCCTCTAGGCGTACGCATACGGAATTCGGGCGCCGTGGACGCGGGGGATTATTTTGCCGGCATCCTGGACACCAACACGATCGACGGCCAGACTTACGGCGTCCCATGGTACGTCGATACCCGCCTCCTGTTCTACCGCACAGACACATTGTCCCGGTCCGGCTACGCCGAGCCGCCCACCACCTGGGCCGCATGGCTCGACGCCATGACCCGCATCAAGCAAGCATCTCCCGAAAACTATGCCATCTTGCTGCCGCTCACGGAGTGGCAAATGCCGGTGATTCTGGCGTTGCAGACGGGCGCGGAGTTGCTGCGCGACAACGACCGATACGGCAATTTTCGCAGCGCGGCGTTTCGACAGGCGTTCGCCTTCTATCTCGATTTATTTCGCCGCGGCCTGGCGCCGCGGACAGGCGATGCACAGGTCGCGAACGTGTACCAGGACTTCGCCAACGGCTTCTTCGCCATGTACGTCAGCGGCCCGTGGAATATCGGCGAGTTCGACCGGCGCCTGCCCGCGCGGTTGGCGGGCAAGTGGGGCACGGCCCCGTTGCCCGGACCGGGAGCGGGACAACCGGGCCTGTCCATCGCCGGCGGTGCCAGCCTGGCCCTGTTTCGCGGCGGCCGCCATCGCGACGCCGCCTGGACCGTCATCGAGTATTTGTCGCACCCGGAGCGGCAACTCGCCTTCTACAAGCTGACCGGCGATCTCCCCGCACGCCGCAGTGCGTGGCGCAATCGCGCACTGGCCAACAACGCGCACGCACAGGCCTTCTGGCAACAACTCCAATATGTGCGTTCGACACCGAAAATTCCCGAGTGGGAACGCATCGCCGATAAGATCGGTGCATACGCGGAGGCCGCCATCCGCCAGCGCCTGACTGCGGAAGCGGCGTGCGCCGCCCTCGACGCGGATGTCGACGCCATCCTGGAGAAGCGACGCTGGCTGCTGCGCCGCACGGCAGGCGCCGCGGGGAACGCCCCCGCGGCCACAGGACAATAGGGATGCGCCGTCTGTCACCTTTTTGGTTCCTCGCACCGGCACTTGCCGTGCTCACCGTATTCTTCTTGGTCCCCGTCGTCGCCGCGGCGCTGTTGAGCTTCACGGATTTTGACATCTACGCCATCGCCAGTCGCGACAATCTCCGTCTCGTCGGGGTCGACAACTATGTCCGCCTGCTGCGCGATCCGCTGTTCTGGGTGGCACTGCGCAACACCGGCTATTTCGTCGCGCTTGGCGGTCCGCTGTCGATCGCCGCTTCTCTTGCCGCCGCCGTGCTGCTCACGGTGCCGCGGGTACGGTACACGACGCTTTTCCGCACCATATTCTTCCTACCCGTCGTCACCACGCTGGTCGCGGTCGCCGTCGTGTGGCGGTACATCTACCATCCGCGCTTCGGCCTGTTGAACTACGGCCTGTCGTTCGCCGGCATCGGCCCGATCGACTGGTTAGGGGACCCGCACTGGGCCATGCCCGCGATCATCCTGATGGCGGTGTGGAAGAACTTCGGCTTCAATATGGTGATTTTCATTGCCGGCCTGCAAAACATCCCCGCGCACCTCTATGAGGCCGCCAGCATCGACGGCGCCAGCCCCGCACGGCAGTTTTTCCATATCACGCTACCGATGTTGGCGCCGACCTTCGTCTTTGTCGCGGTCATCACCCTGATCGGCTACTTCCAGTTGTTCGCCGAGCCCTACGTCATGACTCAGGGCGGACCGGCGCACAGTACGCTCAGCATCGTCCTGCTCATGTACCAAGAAGGATTTCGCTGGTGGAACATGGGCTACGCGGCGGCCGTGGCCTTCGTCCTCTTCGCCATCATCCTCGGCCTGAGCCTCATCGCCATGCGCCTGCGGGCGGTGGGCGGCGGTGGCGCTGCGCCGACCGCCATCGCGCCCACGCCGTCCGCCACACGGAGGGGGGAGGCGGCATCATGAAGCGTGCGGCACCGCTGGCGCTGGTCCATCTTGCCCTCGGCGCCGGCGCGCTCCTGACCTTGTTGCCATTGCTGTGGATGGTGTCCGCGTCGGCAATGCCCACCGGTGAGGCCACGGCCGCCGGGTACCGATGGCTACCCAGCACCGTCACGTTCGCGCACTACCGGGACTTGTTTACACGGTTGAATCTGGCACGCTACCTGCTCAACAGCACCGTGGTTGCCCTCGGCGTGACGCTGGTCTCCCTCCTCCTCAACTCGCTGGCGGGCTATGCGTTCGCCAAGCTCGCGTTTCGCCGCCGCGATCGACTCTTCCGCCTGCTGTTGGCCGCCATGGTGATACCGGGTCAGGTCACCATGCTGCCGTTGTTCCTCATGCTCAAGGGCATGGGTTGCATCGACACCTACTGGGGCGTCGTGATCCCCGGCATGGCCAGCATCTTCGGGATCTTTCTGATCCGCCAGTACGCGCTGTCCATACCGGACAGCCTTCTGGACGCCGCCCGTATCGACGGCGCCGGCGAGTTCCGCATCTACTGGTCGTTGGTGGTGCCCGCCTGCAAACCCATCCTGGTGACGCTCGCCCTCTTCACGTTCATGGGCACCTGGAACGACTTCCTCTGGCCCCTGATCGTGCTCACCGACGGCGACATGTTCACCCTCCCCGTCGCCCTGGCAAATCTGTTGGGGGAGCACGTGCAGGACACCGAACTGATGATGGCCGGCTCGGTCATCACCGTGTTGCCGGTGGTCGTGGCGTTCGCCGCGCTGCAGCGCTACTACATCGAGGGCATCATGGGCGGGAGCGTAAAGGAGTGACCGCTGCTCACTCGGTCGACACGGGGGCCACGGCGCCGTCAAGCGCCGCCTGGAGCGCTTGCCAGGCGAGCAACACGCATTTGACACGGCTCGGAAATCGGTGCGCTCCGGCGAACACAGTCAACTCACCGAGATCGACCGTCGACGGCAACTGCGAGCCGGTTGTCACCAACGCGCGGAACGCCGCGGCAACCTCCGCGGCTTCGCTTCGCGAACATCCGCGCAGCCGCTCCGTCATCAATGATGCCGACGCCAGGCACAAGGCGCAGCCGGCCCCCTGAAAGGCAACCTCCGCGAGTACGTCGGCCGACACATCGACATACACGGTCAGTTGGTCCCCACACAGCGGATTGTAGCCCTCCGCTTTCCCGGCCGAGTCGCTCAGCGCCCGAACGTTCCGCGGGTGCTTGCTATGCTCGAGGACGACGTCGCGATACAGGTCGCGCAGGTTGCCGCTCATCCCAGCACCTCCAGGGCCCGGCGCACACCGCATGCGAGCGCATCGATCTCCTCCCGCGTATTGTAAAGCGCGAGCGAGGCGCGCACCGTGCCCGCAATACCGAAGCGTGCCATGAGCGGCTGTGCGCAGTGGTGGCCGGCGCGCACCGCCACGCCCTCGTGGTCCAACACGGTGGCCACGTCGTGCGGATGGATGCCGTCGAGGACGAACGACAGGACGCAGGCGCGCTGCCGCGCCGTCCCGATCCAGCGCAGGCGGGGAATTTCCGACAGCCGTGCCGTCCCGTACGCCAGCAGGTCCTGTTCATGCGCCGCGATGTGCTCGATCCCGACGGACTGCACGTAATCGATCGCCGCCCCGAGGCCCACGGCGCCGGCGATGTGCGGCGTGCCGGCTTCGAACTTGTAGGGGATGCGGTTGTAGCTCGTCTTGTCGAAGGCGACCGCGCTGATCATGTCGCCGCCGCTCTGGTACGGCGGCATGGCCTCCAGCAGTGGCGCCTTACCGTACAGGACGCCGATGCCCGACGGTCCGTAGAGTTTGTGACCGGAAAAGGCATAGAAATCGCAATCGAGCGCCCGTACGTCGACGGCCAAGTGCGGGACGGCCTGCGCTCCGTCGACCAGCACGGGAATGTTTGCGCCGTGCGCTCGTGCGACAAGCTCGCGCACCGGGTTGACGGTGCCCAGGGCGTTGGACACATGTGCGATAGCCACCAATTTCGTCCGCCGCGTCAGCAGGCGCTCGTACTCGTCCCAGAGCAATTCGCCGTTGTCATCGACGGGGACCACGCGCAGCACGGCACCGCGCTCGGCACAGGCGATCTGCCAGGGGACGAGGTTCGAATGATGCTCCATGGCGGAGATGACAATCTCGTCTCCCGGCTGCAGGCGCAGGCGCCCGAAACTGTAGGCCACCAGGTTGATGGCCTCGGTGGTACCGCGCACGAAAACGATTTCGCGATCGTCGGCGGCGTTGATGAACCCCCGGGCCTTCGTGCGCGCCGCTTCGTACGCTCGCGTCGCACGCTCGCTCAAGGCATAGACGCCGCGATGGATGTTGGCGTAATCCTCAGCGTAGAAACGGGCGATGGCGTCGATCACCGCCCGCGGCTTTTGCGTGGTGGAGGCGTTGTCCAGGAAGACGAGCGGCTTGTCGCCAACCCGCCGATGCAGGATAGGGAAGTCCGCACGCAGGCACTGGACATCCAACTGGCGCGGCGCGTGCGCGCCTCCAGCCGACACCCCAGGCGTGATCGAGGCACTGGCCATACCCCTACTGTGCCACAAGCCGCCGGATTGCTCGACAGCCACACTAGGTGCCGGTCAGACCGAAACGCGCGCGCAGGCGGGGCGTGCGGAACATGAGGGCAGACGCGGCCGTGATGAGCGCCACCGTCCCCAGAATGACGGCGAAACGGAGCGCGGGTTGGCCAAGAGCTTTCCTCTCAAAGACGCGGACGGTGAGTGTCCGCAGCCACTCGATGGTCCCGAGCACCAAGAACACCCGGACGACGTGGGCCGCCCAGGGGCGCGGAACGAACAACAGACCGATCGTTGCCAGAGACACCAGCAGCAGCACCGGATTACCGTGAAACAGAAAGTGCGCCGCCAGCACCGTAACGGACAGTCCGATGGGAAGGAGTTGAAGGAACGTCATTGCCGCGCGCTTCCCGTTAGGACTTGCGGCGGTCCGCCCACTCGCGCAGGACGAACTTGGTCACCTTGCCCGAGGCGTTCATGGGCAGCGCGTCCACCACTTCGACAAAGCGCGGGACCTTGTAGTTCGCCATGTTCTCCCGACACCACTTGATGATCGACTCGGGAGTGGGCGCGGTGCCGGGCCGCGGTACGACGTAGGCCATGCCGACCTCCCCCATGCGCTCGTCCGGGACGCCGATGACGGCCACCTGCGCCACGGCGTCGTGCGTGAGCATGAGGTTTTCGATTTCCGCCGGGTAGCAGTTGAATCCGCCCATGATGAACATGTCCTTGATGCGGTCGGTGATGCGCAAGTTGCCGCGTGCGTCCATCACGCCGATGTCGCCGGTGTGCAGCCAGCCCGCGGCGTCAATGGTCTCGGCGGTGGCGGCGGGATCGTCGAAGTAGCCTTTCATCACATTGTAGCCGCGCACCACGACTTCTCCGGGTTGCCCGTGTGGCACCTCGGCGCCGTGCCGGTCGATGCAGCGGACCTCGACGCCGGGAATCGCGCGCCCGGAAGTGGTGGCAATGGTTTCCGGGTCGTCGTTCGCCCGGCACATGGTCACCACGCCGGAGGTCTCGGTGAGGCCGTAACCGGTAATGATCGTCTCGATCGCCAGATCGCGGCGCATGCGGTGGATCATCTCGACCGGAATCACCGCCGCACCGGTCACCACCAGGCGCAGGCTGGAGAGATTGTACTTACCACGCTCCGGGTGCGCCAAAATCGACTGGAACAGCGTCGGCGGGCCGGGCATCACCGAGACGCGGTCGCGGTCCACCCGCTGCAGCACGACATCGACATCGAACGCCGGCTGCGGCAGAATCGTGCAGCCGCGCATGATGCACGACAACCACCCGGCTTTGTACCCGAAGCTGTGAAAGAAGGGGTTGACGATCATGTAGCGGTCGCCGGCCCGCAGGCCCACGATCTCCGACCAGGCCGCGAACGCGCGCAGGTTCTGTTCATGCGTGCTCATGACGCCCTTCGGCTTGCCGGTCGTACCCGAAGTGAAGAGGATGTCGGCCAGGTCCCGCGGCGAAACCGCGTCCAGGCGCCGCTGCGCTTCCTCGGCGGAGACGCTCTTCCCCGAACGGAGGAATTCGGCCCACGGCATGGCGCCGGCTTCCTCGCCCCGAAACAGAACGATCCGTTCGAGCGCGGGCAGTTGCGCAATTGGACGCGCGGCGCCGGTCCCGCCTAGCGCGGTGCGCAGCAGGTCCACGTAGCGGTTGCCGACAAACTCGCCGACGGTGCACAGGATGCGGGCGCCGCTGCGCGCGAGGATGTAGCCCGCTTCGTTACCCTTCATGCGCGTGTTGAGCGGCACCAGCACGCCGCCGACAGCCTGCAGCCCAACGGTGGCGAGAACCCACTCGTAGATGTTCGGGGCCCAGACGGCGACGCGGTCCCCCGGCTGGACGCCGGCGGCGCAGAACGCCCGCGCCGCCCGCTCGCATGCCAGAGCCAGATCGGCGAAGCTCAGGGTGGTCCCGCCATCCTCGATGGCGGGGCGGTCACCGAAGCGCTGCGCGCTCGCCTGCACCAACCCCGGAATCGTTTGCTCGCGTATGTCCATGGGAGTTCAACCTCTTCGTCGTCGTGCGATCCGTTGCACCGGCCGTCTGCCAATTCGAAAGCGTGCGTCCCATGCACGATCCGCGTTGCGCGCCCCACTCGCCTCGGGTCGGCAGGCGCTGGAGGATGGCCTGCCGGCCAAGGCCCGACCCGATCGCTCAGGGTATTCGTTGCGGTTACCGGAGGGGTTCCTTCAAGTCAAGGACGCGACCGCCACGGGTTGCTGTCATCTCCAAACGCGTTGCGGTAAAACTCACCAATGGTTCATGTCGAAGGAGCGGGTTCCGATGTGGCGGGTCCGGGTTGGTGCTAGGAACTCGACCCGAACGGCCTGCTGGTCGCTGCTCGTCGTCACCGCGCTGGCGTTGAGTGCGTGTGGCGACTCGGACGATGCGTCGCCATCGCCAACCGCCGCCCCGAGCTCGACCGCTACACCGACGCGGACGTCGACCCCCACCGCCACGCCCACTGCCGACATCCCACTGTCCTTCCTGCAACCGGTCGACAACCAACTGTCGCTGGCAGGCTCCGTTGGCATCACGCTACGGATTCCGCGTGGCGCTGCCGCCGAAGACCTCGGTCTCACACTCGATGGGAATCCGGTCACCGTGGACCTTGCGGTTGCCGATGGTCAGGCGCAAGGGATCCTGCCGGCCGTGCTTCCGGGACGCCATACGCTGCAGGCCAGGTGGACTGCCGGCGCACAGCAAGCGGCGGTCTCCTTCGAGACGCTCGACCTTACCAATCCCGTCGAGTGCGAAATCCTGAACAATGCCGAGTGCCTGCTGCCATATCCCTCGTCGCGCTTTTTGGTGCCTGCGGACACGGCAACCGGTTGGCGGATCAGCTTCCCCGCGGTTGGAATGCCGGCACAATGGGACAAACCGCTGCCGCCGGAGCCGTATGCCGTGCTCGATGGCTTCAGCCCGACCGTGCAGATCCTGATGCATTTCCCCGGCGGCATCGACCCGGCCAAGTCGAATGCGTCGCGGTTACTCCCGGACACGAGAACGTACGCCGCGCGCTCGCTCGATGCGGACAGTCCGACCGTGCTGCTCGATGCCGACACCAACAGCCGTATCCTCCACTTCATCGAGCCGGACGCGCAGGCCAGCAATCCCGACCGGCAGACGCTCTTCCTGCGGCCGGCACGCAGCCTGACGCCCGGCCACCGCCACATCGTTGCGGTCCGCCGCCTGGTCCACCCCGACGGCAGCACGGTCACCGCCGAGCCGGTATTCGCCGCGCTGCGGGACCGACGGCCGACGGACATTCCCGCGGTCCTGGCACGGCACCTCCAATTCGAGGATATCTTCTCCCGCCTGACCGCTGCGGGTGTGGCACGGCAGGACCTGGTGTTGGCGTTCGATTTCGTCGTGCAGAGCGACCGCAGCCTGACGGCGCAGATGCTCTCGATGCGCGATCAGGGATTCCTCTGGCTCGACGCACGCGCGGCAGCCGCAACCAAGACCTTTACCGTCACCAACGTCACCGAGAACGATTGTACGACGCCGGGGGTCAGCACCTGGCGGGTGGTCGACGGCACCTTTCAAGTGCCGCTCTTCCTCACCGCGGATCCGGTTGAGCAGCCGCCAACCGCCGGATTTCTGACCCTCGACGCCGACGGCACACCGGCGCAGAGTGGCATTACCCACCCTCCGTTCACCATCGCCATTCCATGCAGCGCGCGGGCGACCGATTCGCCGAAGTCTCCGGTCCTCATCGCACATGGCTTGTTCGGTACCGGTCGCGAGATGATCGATCTTTTGTTGAGTCAGGGCGTGACCGCCGGCTTCGACCTGATTCTCGGCGCCACCGACTGGCGCGGCCTCTCGGATCCGGACATCAGTCAACCCGATTTTGCCAGCAGTTTCATCGCGCACGTCGTCCTCAACCTGCAGGATTTTGCTGCCCTACCCGACCGCATGCGGCAGGGCCAACTCAACAATCTGGTGTTGGCCCACATGATGCGGTCCGGAGCCTTCAACAGCGATCCCGCATTCCAGACACCGGCGGGAACCGGCGTGTTCGCCGGGCCGCGCCAAGAGGAGTACTTTTTCGGTGCCAGTCTCGGCGGGATCATGGGCATGATGTTCGCGGCGCTGTCGCCGGACATCGTCAATGCCAACATCGATGTCCCCGGCATGAACTTTTCCCTCCTGCTGCAGCGCTCGACCGATTTCTCGCAGATTGAAGACATCCTGAAGCTCACCGGCCTGGCCGATCCGATGCAGCGCGCGCTGACCTATGGGATCCTGCACGAGTTGTGGGTCCGCGGCGAATCGGCCGGCTACGCGACGCACGTCACTCGCAACCCGCTGCCGGGCGTGAGCCCCAAGCACATTCTGATGACGATGGCATGGCTCGATCCGCAAGTGTCGAACGTGGCCACGGAGATCGCGGCGCGCACCCTGGGCTTGCCGAACCTGGTCGGCTCCCTCCGTACCGGGATGGTGGAAATCCCCGATACGCCCGGGCCCCTCGCCTCCGCGCTCGTCATCTACGACACCGGTTCGTTCGAGCTTAGCAACCCGGCGCAGGCATCGTTCATCCCGCCGCTGGCAAACCTCGCCCCGCAACCCAATTGCTGCGATCCGCACCCGATCCGTGCCTTCATTCCCGCTTCGCTCGAACAGTTACAGACCTTCCTGCAACCGGGCGGGCAGATCGTGAACTTCTGCGACGGCCTGTGCGATGCCGGTCAGCCAAGCGAGATTCCCTACGGCAAGAGTACACCGTGCGATCCGTTGGCCTGCCCCGCCGGATCGTAGGCGGTTGGCGTCCGCGGCCGCCGCCGGGGCGAGCCCACGGTTCCACCCCGTGTTCGGGTTGGCTGTGGTCGGCCACATCCCCGATGCGGCGCGCGCAGCGACTGAAGCGAAAGGCGAGAACCCCCCGGGCCTTGCCCGGTTTGGCGCTACTCACCGTTCCCCCGGACCTGGTCCAGCGTGTGACGCAGTTGCTGCGCCGCCGCCCCGTTCTCGGAAGGCAGGTCTTTGACTTGCAGCTTGTGGCTACCATGCTCGGAAACGGCGGGCGGCGGATTTCCACCTTCAACACGAAGGACTTCGAACCGTTTCAGGAACTCGAAGTCATCGTCGCAACGCTTCCGTGACCTCCAAGCCACACCCCGGCACGTGGGGTGTGATGTTCCTCTCGCCGACCTTGGGTTGATCGAGCTGAAGGTAGCTGGGCGTCACAAGGCGTGACGCGTGCTGGCAGATGTGAACGACGATCACTGTGATGGCGAACGCCGGCAGCACGCAGGCGACGATGTGGCGCGTCGACGCCCACGCACTGCGACCACCGGGAGACCGATTACTCCCGGAATTTGAAACTCGGAATAGTCGGAACCACGTCCCCTGGGGTGCACGACAGGCCGTCATGCCCCCAAGCCATCGGGCTCCGCACGCGTTGGCGCATTCGATTGAGGGATGGGCCTGATGCCGATGTTGGCGCCCGAACAGCTCGCGTGGTTCGTTACCCGCGCGTGCATCTTCGTAGTGCCGCGAGTATACGTACGTAATTCTACTGATATCACGGGTCATGACCAATCGTGACGTAGGTCAGCGTGATATTTCGTGCCATGAGGTACGGTGCGTGTCTGGAATCAGGCCACTTGGCGGCTGCTTGTGTGGCCGGACGAGGGAAGATGGCCCCAATGGGGCGGTCATTCATCAGCCCGAGGCAGCGCCCCGGGCAATAGGGACGTGGTGTCATCAATATCTTTTCGGAGCCCGGTAGGTTCGTCTAGCAGGGGCGAATGGGACCTCGTTGACGAAACAGATGAAGCCACGCCCCTCGCCGTTCCAGTGCCCTTGACGAGGAGGTCGACAATGCAAACCATGCTATTGCCCCGCCGTCCCGTTCGCTCGCACAAGCCACGCACAGTCGTGCTGCTCATCATCTTCTGTCTTCTGCCCCTTATTCTCCGCGGCGTAGCCGTGTCCGCGGACGACTGCGCCTCTTGTAACGAACCGACCACTGAACCGAATGCGAGTGCAGCACTGCGGCGCGCCACGGTGCGCCTGACGGGCCCGCCGCGCGCCTACGTCCTGAACTACAATGACGGGACGGTTTCGGTCATCGACACCTCCACCAATACCGTGATTGGTCCCCCGATCGCCGTCAATGCGTACCCCACTGGCATCGCCGCCACGCCGAACGGCTCGCACGTCTACCTGACGGACGATGACAACACCGTGTCCATCATCGACACGGCAACGAATACCGTCACCGGGCACGTCACAGTCGGGATGGGCTCCGCGGGCATCGCCGTCTCACCCGACGGGACGCGCGTCTTCGTCACGAACTACTTGGAGAACACGGTATCCGTCATCGACACGGCCACGAACCAGACCATCGGTGCGCCCATTCCGGTCGGCGCCTCCCCGTTTGCCATCGCCATTACGCCGGACGGCGCCCGTGTCTACGTGGCGAACAACGGCGCTAGTTCGGTCTCTGTGATCGACACGGCACTGCACACGGTCATCGGCTCGCCAATTTCCTCCGTACCGTCCTGGGGGTCCCCGTGCGCCCTGGCCATCACGCCCGACGGGGCGCGCGTGTACGTGGTCAACGCCTCCGGTTCGGCCACGGTCATCAGCACCGCGACCAATACCGTTATGGGAGACCCCGTCCCCATCGGTGACATGAATCTGATCTGCATCGCCTTCACGCCCGACGGCACGCGGGGGTACGTGACGTACCACGACAATACCGTCGCCGTGTTCGACCCCGCGACCAACACCCTGGTCGGGCCTCCGATCGTCCTCGGGTTCCTACCGACCGGGCCGACCGGCCTGGCCATTACACCGGACGGCAAACGGGTCTACGTCACCGACAACGCGTTCAACTTCGTCTCGGTCATCGACACGCGCACCAACACGCTGGTGGGGAACGGCATCACCGTCGGTGCGGCGCCTTGGGCGGTCGCCATCGCGGCGGCCCCATGCACCGGCGACTGCAACCACAACTACAGCGTCACCGTGGACGAACTGCTCACCCTGGTGAGTGTCGCGCTGGGAGGTACCACCACAGCGACGTGCACGGCAGCGGATGCAAACGGTGACGGTCAGATCACGATCGACGAGATCCTCGCAGCGGTCGACAATGCGTTGAACGGGTGCCCGTCATGACTGAACGACACCGAACATTGGTTCAGCAACGTCAAGAACCGGCGTCTCAAAGCGCAGGACGCATCCTCTTAGCACAGCCGAGTGGGGCCGCCGCGGCGGCGTCCCCGCCTCGCCCGGTTCCGTCTCAATCAAGGGAAAAGGGGACAGGCCGCATTTGACGATCAACTAGGCAGTCCAAGCAATGGCCGACACATTGAAAAGCAGCCTGCCCCCATTTTCGTCCGAGAGTCAGGGGCAGAGAGTGGAGCGAAATGAGCGGATGTGAGCTACTTGCCTGTGGTTGGGACAAGATTGATGACAAGACTCGGCAGTAAATACTTCCGTTGGCCTGATTCCAACGAACTCCGCTACCGACTCATCGTCAGCGCGGTCGCCGGCATGATCGTCACCACCGCGCACCCTGCGCGTGCCGGCGTGAATATTTGGACGAGCCATGGGCCACCGGGCGGTTGGGTCAACGCCCTGGTCGTTGATCCCAAAGCGCCCAGCACACTCTACGCCGCCTGGAGCGGCGATGGCGACGGAGGGCTGCCAATTGGCGGCCTGTTTAAGAGCACGGACGGTGGCAACACGTGGGGCGCAGCCGCCACGGGCCTGCCCGCCAATGCCATTGTCGGAGCGCTTGTCATCGATCCCGTGACACCCAGCACGCTGTACGCTGGGACAGGCTGGCGCATCTTCAAAAGCACGGATGGCGCCAGCACGTGGAGCGCCGCAGACACGGGCCTGCCTGCCGATGCAACCCTCGCAGCTCTTGCCATCGAGCCTAAGACGCCCGGGACGCTTTACGCCGCCGAACGGTCCGCAGCAGGTGGCGGTATCTACAAGAGCACGGACGGCGGTACTACGTGGGGTGCAGCCACCACAGGCCTGCCCGCCAACGCATTGGTGGGGCGCCTCGCGATCGATCCCGTGACACCGAGCACGCTGTACGCCGGGACGTACAATTACGGAGTTGTCAAGAGCACGGATGGCGGCGAGTCGTGGGACGCACGTAACACCGGGTCCCCCGCATACGTCTCCGCGCTTGCGATCGATCCCAGGGAGCCTCACACTCTATATGCCGCAGGAGGTGGCATATTCCGAAGCACAGACGGTGGAAATTCCTGGGACCACTTCAGCGCGGGTTTGCCGAACGCTTCTATCGATATCCTCGTCATCGATTCCATCTCGTCTGATACCCTCTACGCCGACGTGTCTGGCTACGGAGTCTTCAAGAGTACGGACGGGAATACGTGGAGCCCTGCCGCCAATGCTGGCGCACCAGGTGGGACGGTCTCGCTGGTTGCTATCGACCCGAAAAAACGCAGCACGGTGTACGCGGTGGAGGGTGCCCTCTTCAAGAGCGCGGACGGCGGCAACTCCTGGCACGCTTTCGGGGCGCTACCGTCCGACATACTCACCCTCGCCATCGATCCGATCACAACGAGCACGATTTATGCGGGGACTGACGGATCCGGGCTATTCAAGAGTTCGGACGGCGGCAGCACCTGGACGACGCTCCCTGCGGGGCCACCCGCATTCGTCTCCATGCTCGCGATCGATCCCATAACGCCCACGGCGCTCTACGTCGGATCGCATTACATGAGCGGGGTCATGAGGAGCGCGGACGGCGGGATCACCTGGAGTGCCCCCAGCACCGGATTAGGCTCCGTTTTTTTCCTTGCGATCGATCCGACGACACCCACCACCCTCTACGCGGTGGCAGATGGCCGCGTAAGGAAGAGCACCGACAGTGGCAGTACCTGGAGCGCAGCCGAAACGGGTCTGCCCGACGTTTCATTGGTGCGGACGCTCGCCATCGATCCCGTTACGTCGAGCACCCTCTACGCCGGGACATACGGGTACGGCGTCTTCAAGAGCACCGACGGCGGCGAGTCGTGGGCCGCAGGCAACACCGGCTCCCCCGCATACGTCTCCGCGCTCGGGATCGATCCCAGGGAGCCTCACATTCTGTATGCGGCAGGAGGCGGCATATTCCGAAGCACGGACGGCGGATCCTCCTGGAACGACTTCAGCACGGATTTGCGCAAGCGCGTCTATGGCCTCGCCATCGACCCGATCACGCCCAGCATGCTCTACGCCGCGACGTCAACCGGTGTGTATGCTATCCAGCCGTGCATTGGCGACTGCGACGCGAGGGGCACCGTTACCGTCGAACACCTGCTAACTTTGGTAAATATCGCACTCGGCAACGCTCAACTCGTCGCATGCGCCGCCGGTGACGCCAACCGGGATGGGCGAGTTACCGTCGACGAAATTCTCACCGCGGTCAATACCGTGCTTGAAGGATGTTGGGTCCCCCCACCGACACCTACCAGTACACCAACACCAACAGCAACGCCCACGGCCACGCCGCCGCCGAGCCTGACGCCGAGCCCGACGCCCGCCGCAGCCAACGTAACCGGTACGTGGTCAGGCACGTGGCGCAGTTGGCAAGGGGCGGGCGGAACGCTTTCCGCCAGTTTGACACAGATGGGATTCGACGTGTCAGGGACAGGTTACGTCAGTGGCTCGCCATGTTTCTCGAGCGTCAGCTTTTCCGGCCAGATCGCCGGAAACCAATGGACTGGAGCGATGGTCGCGGGCACGTCCGTGCACATCAACCTGACCGCCACCGTCAACGGCAACCAGATCGATGGCACGTATGCGGTGGCTTTTGGCGGACTCTGCACCGGTGACTCGGGGACGTTTACCATGGCACGAATCCCATAAGGAGACCGCAATGCAGCCTGAGCGCCGCCTTACGTTAGGCGTCACAGTCGTTTTGCTGGTTGCGGCCCTTCATGCCGCGACCGGGGCAGCACAAACCTTCGTTGCGATCGACTTGGGCACGCTCGGTGGGCCTTCCAGCGAGGCCACCGCCGTCAGCGACGGGCAGGTGGTAGGTTGGGCAGCCACCGGCAATGGTGCGCATCATGCGTTCAGCTGGACACAAGCGGACGGGATGGTGGACCTCGGCACGCTTCCCGGTGGCTTCTTGCGCAGCGAGGCCAGGGCTGTCGCCAAAGCGCAGGTCGTGGGACGATCAGACATCGACGACACCGGTGCGACGCAGCACGCTTTCAGCTGGACGGAAGCGGGGGGATTGGTGGACCTGGGCACGTTCGGCGGGCATTCCAGCCAGGCCAACGCCGTCAGCAACGGGCAGGTGGTAGGTTGGGCACACACCAGCGGTGCTGGACAGCACGCTTTCAGCTGGACGCAGGCGGGGGGAATGGTAGACCTGGGCACACTCGGCGGGTTTAGCAGCGAGGCCATCGCCGTCAGTAATGGCCAAGTGGTAGGCTGGGCAACCACCAGCAACGGTGTGCAGCACGCGTTCCGTTGGACGCAAGCGGACGGAATGATAGACCTGGGAACGCTTGGTGGATACTTCAGCTGGGCCAACGCGGTCAGCAACGGGCAGGTGGTCGGCTCGGCATACACCAGCGGCACGGATGCGCACCACGCTTTCAGCTGGACGCCGGCGGGCGGCATGATCGACCTGGGCACGCTCGGTGGGAAGGATAGCAGCGCCGAGGCTGTCAGTAACGGACAAGTGGTCGGCTGGGCCCGTACCAGCGGTGGTGAGCAGCACGCGTTCCGTTGGACGCAAGCGGACGGAATGATAGACCTGGGGACGCTTGGCGGAAACTTCAGCGAGGCCTTCGCCGTCAGCAACGGGCAGGTGGTCGGCTCGGCAGACAGCGGCACGGGTGCGCGCGCTTTCAGCTGGACGCCGGCGGGGGGAATGGTAGACATGGGCACACTCGGCGGGTTTGCCAGCAAGGCCATCGCCGTCAGCAACGGGCAAATTGTTGGCGTCGCATACAACGGTGGTGAGACTCACGCCGTGCTTTGGAGGTCCCCGATTTGTGCTGGCGACTGCGACACTTCCGGTCAGGTCAGCGTGGATGAGATTCTCACGACCGTGAACATCGTGCTTGGGAATCTTTCCCTCGCAAACTGCAAGACAGGTGACGCGAACCACGATGGGCGGACCACGATTGATGATATCCTCACCGCAATCAACAACGCGCTGAACGGGTGCTGGGTCCCCCCGCCGACGCCAACACCAACCCCAACGCCGGCACCCACGGCGACCGCCACGCCGGCACCCCCGCAGGGGGGGCTCTACACCGGATATACTAACCAATGGTCGGGCTGTTGGATTCCCGACTATCCCAACGACTCATGCCAAGTGAAATTCTTCATTTCCGCCGCGGGCGATAAGGTGGAACCGGCGCTCTTGGTTGACGCGGGCGCACCGTGCGGCGTGGCCAGTTGGGAGGCTTCGATCAGATGCAACGCGGGAGCGGCGGTCGTGGGGAGTTGTGCCACCTTCCCCATCTCCAACGGCCATTGGGAGTCGCACGAGAGAGACGTGGACGGTGCAACGTTCGACCTCGTGGCCAATTGTGCAGACTCCTCGTGCACGGGCACGCTGCGGGTGAATTCGCCCGCGGACGACTGCGACACTGGCCTGATCAGCTGGGGGGCAAACACAACCGGCGGGGCCGCCGCACCGGTGCGGTCTGTGAAGGTCAGCGTGCAGCCCCCGAGAAAGCGCGCCTTCACCCTGTTCCCCTCGAAAGACCGACCTGCCCAATGAGCGTGAGTCTTGCAACCGGTAATCGTCTCATGGCAAGGGGAGCACGTGGGGTGCCCCGCGGCACAGGGAACGGACTTCAATGGGGCACGATCCGGAGCCGGTTCGCATGTCGCTTTCAGGTGGTGCCGCGGTTCGCGCTTGGCGTCGAGTGCTTCGCGGGCGGCGGTTCGAGCTGGCGATCGTGTTGTGTGCCGGGCTGGTAGGCTGCACGGCACTCCCTACCCTTGGGAAGAACGACCTGATTACCTTCCTCGACGCTGGCACTGGCACGCGTGACGATGTGTACCGCCGCCTCGGCCCTCCAGACGCAAAATACCCACGCACGCGCGCGGTGATCTATCGCCTCGGCCAGGACGAAGGCGGTTACTTCGCGGCGCCCACGCGGGAAACCGGCCTCCGGTACAACCTCGTGCTCGTCTTCAAAGAACAGGACGTGCTCCAGCAGCGCGCCCTCGTAGAGCTGAAATGGATTCCGCGTGGGCGACCTCCTTTTCTTTCGTACCGCAGGGATCGACTGGCGGTGATTGCAAGGTCATGCTCGGGTTACTCGATAACGCCCTACAAGGACTGGTCGTAACGACAGGCGGCCGCCGTGCACACTTCGTCATAGGGGAGCGTCTGAGCGGCGATCCCAAGCAGGCCGAAGCGGCAGCCGCACTGCTCCAGAAACTGATTCAGGAGGCTGGAGGTACGCAGGCGCCCAGATGACGGTTCCTTGCTGGGCTTGATCTTCCCGTTGGCATCGGGGGCGATGCTGGCCCTGCAATGGCTGTTGACGCTGATTTGGTCTTCCAGGACCAGGCCATAAGAACGGGGAATAGGTTTGGTATCACACAATACAGCAATGAACCACTTGCACTTGGTTGCTTCTCGTTGCTGCGCTCCCCGTCCGTCTACACCGGACCATCCTTCGTGCTCCCGTTTGAACCGGGACCAAGCCCCCTTTCCGGAGGGCGGCAACCATCAGCTCCTGGCCAGCCAGGGGATCGACACCGTTCTCGAAATTGGTGTCCAGCGCATTGCCCTGCAGGTGCACAATACTTCCAACTCCCCACGCGATTTCGGGAGCTTGAGTGCAGCGGAACTCAATTCTTCCCTCACGCTCAACGTGATCGCACGGAGTCGAGTGATCAGAATCGCTGATGGTACCGAACTCTACGCGTCCGTACACGCCAGCGACGACCACACCAGAGCACTCACCCTTACGGAGTGGGCAGCCAACGACGCGCAGGCGCTGCGGGACGCACTGGGTCAGTTCACGCAGACTCTCGCCATCGAAGTCGTGGTGCAGATGTTCGACGCGCTGCCCGCCGTTGGAGCCGTTGGGGCTTGTACGCTCGGGGACCCGGCGCCTCAGAATTTCCTCACCCCGCTAGACGCGCCCTCAATCTCCCGCGTCCGCCTGAACACCAGGGTGTCTGATGCCGATGCGGCGGCCCATAACCGTTTGCCCCTCGGTGGTCTTCGGCCGTGGCCACTCAGCAATGTTACTGATGACTGCGGTCGTAGGCATGGCGAACGAATTACGTTGCATTCGACGGAGCACTGGTGTAGAGGTTCTTGGCAGCTGTCACATGTTCTGGCTTCTGTCATCGAGCCAGAGGTTTGTCTGCAAAGACAAGGAGTTTGGTCGGCTATGGCCTTCCCTTTCTCACTCTCTTCAACGGCAGCTCGGCACCGTCGTCAGGTCCGCCACCCGCATCTGCTGGTCTGCACAACAAACGCCGGACGTACCGATCCGTGTCCCTTCTTCCTCCGAGGATCACGTCCACTGCACGTTGTTCGTCGTTGCCGACGACGGTGCTAACGCTGCCGCTCTCTAACCCTTGGCTTTCGATGCCCATCGCGCGAATTATCGTGTCGCAGCATCTCCGAATCGCCATCGTCGTCTCGGCCGCGCTGGCCTGCCTACAACTCGGCGGATGTGCGCCGGCGACCGCACATAAGGATCGCAACCTGACCGAGAGCGCGCAGCGCGAAGAGTTCAGGCCGATGGCGGTCGATCGGAGCGACCTTCCGGCGTCGTACGACCTTGGCGCCGCGAGACGAGCGCGGCCAACCACCCGGGGGGTGGCCTCCTGCTTCAGTCCCAACTGAGCGCGGACGGTGCCTTGGCGGCCGCCGTGCAGGAAACTGGCTGGCCGGATGCGGTGGAGTTGGAGCCAGGGACGCCCGAGCGCATTGCGCTCTTCTATCAGTCTCCACCCCAGACCATTGTGTGCCCGCTCGCCACAACCTCCGCGTCCACCAGCGAAGCCTGCGAGCGGTTGCCGTTTGTTCCGTATGCCACCCGCCGACTCGCCCTCGGTGCCGCACGCGAGCCTGGTCCCTGGCCGGTCACAATCACGGAGCCGCGCGAGTCTCCCCTGCGGGGTCCCACCATACCGTATGGGAGTCTGCCAACCACCCCCCTCGATGGTCCTGCGTATACCGCGTACGCCGACGCCGAACGGAAGCAGTACGACGTGCTCTCCAGCGGCGCGGAGCAGGAACGTGCGGCCGCCGCCTTCGCCCGGCTCGTTCCGGTGGCACAGGCGGAAGGTTTGGAGTGGCGGCTGGTCGTGGTGCGCGCGGAGCGGCCCCTGGCGTTCGGCGAACCGGATGGCAGCCTCTTCGTCAGCGACGAACTCGTGCGCCGGCTCGACGACGAGCAGCTGGTCGCACTGCTGGCCCACCTCATGGGCCATGAGCGCAATGGGCACGATCGGAGCTGCTGGAAGACGCTGCGCACGGCCGAGAAGATGGGGCTGGTCACCGGGGGCGTTCTCGGCACAGCAGCCGTCGCCGCCGCGGACGCTTTCGTGATTCTTGGAGTACTCGTTGGCGGTCTTCCGCAGGGTGCACCTCCCCTTGTCGATCCAACTTTAGCCGCGTCGGGGGTCAGCAACTCCTATTGCCCTGATGAATCGGTGCCACAGCGTGTCTTCACCCCCATACTGGTCCGCCAGCGTGAGTTCGAGGCCAACCGCCTTGCCGTGGAGTATTTGCACAAACTCGACGTCCCGCCCGGCGCGCTGTTTGACGCTATCGTGCAACTGTCACCGGTCGAGGCCGAGCCGGCCGAAGCGGAATTCCGCAAGGGCCCCGGGGGAAGCCCGCGCGGGCCCAACAGCACTCCCGAATTTGCCCAGATGCACTACGCCCGTCAGAGCGCCGCCGACCTCGGCCGGCTGTTCGATATGGGGCTCACCCCATCGACCGCACCCGATTCATGGCAAGAATTCGAATCGGTCACCCACTGTCGCGGCAAGACCGACCGCCGAGAATTCAATCAGTGCGTTCAAGAGCACTCATTCACGGCACCGGACGGCGGCATCGTCAAACGATACGGTGGTGGTTTGACGGATGACGTCTCTTGGTGGCCGGGAGTCTGCAAATTGGGCTGGCTGAGCATGAGCATCCCCGACTCGAAGCCTGTCTTTGGCGTATTGATGGTGACTCGGAAATCGGTCGTGTTCCAGGGTTCGAAGCCCGGTACGGGAACCACGCGGATACCGTTCACCGACATCGAGTCGGTCACGTTTGGTCTCGGCCACATCTTGGTGAAGAAGCAGGGTGGTTCCTGTGACACTTTTATGGCCCTCCTTCACTTGCTTGCGCTCAAAGAGGCCGGCGCGTTGATTCAGAAAGGTGTGGACGACGCTCGCAGGTTGAAGGAAGCGGGTGCGGCAGACACCCCGCCGGCGGCAGAGGTTCACAGCCCAACGGCGGCAGAGGTTCGCATCCCAACGACGAACGATGGCGGGCCTTCTCCTGATACCATGGCCGGAGATGAAACGATGCAATTGAATCGTCAGCTAAAGTGGATTCAGCACCTGAAGGATGTGGGGGCACTTTCCAGCGAAGAGCACGAAGAGCTTCGACTGAAAGCGCTTCAGGACTATCCCAACGCCAAACCCGAATGAGAGTTCAATTCACGGTGCTTTGTGCGCGGCAAACGGCCCTTGGGGCATGAACAAGTGGGGTTCCGCACTTCTGCTCAGCGTCTCGCTGCTGGATGGATGCATCGGAAGCACCGACGTGTGGGTGCACCGACAGAGGTTGCTGCCAGCCGATGGCGCCGGCGGCCAGCTCACCGTGCTCGTGGATTTCGGTTCCGGCCCGACGAACGACACGGAGAAACGAGAGCAACAACTGAGCGCGTGCATCGCCAAGAATCTACGTGCGACGAAGCTCGACCCGAATGTCGTCTCTCCCGATGAGTTTCGCCGCGCCGCCCTTGCGGGGAGCCCATCCCACCAGACCATTCAAGACCCCGAGATTCTGACGCAGCTGCTGGCCGACACCAGGATCCAGGAGCGAATCGCGGGGCTCAACCTCCACTACGTCGTGGCTGCCTGGGAGCGCTCGGAAACAACGGGAAGCCTCCTACCTCCGGCCGTGGCGACGAACAGGCGCGAGACCTCCCGGAAGAGTGCGCACCTGCGCGCTTCGCTGTTTGACGTCAAACGGGCGCTGGGAGAGACGGTTTCAAGACACCCATTACAGCTGGGCCGCAGTTTCGAGCCACCCAGTACATTCGCGGAGCATCGATCCGCGGCCAGCTGGTCGTAACGCGGGTGTCTAAGAACCTTCCGTCAGCGGGGTATTCGATGCCGTGGAGGGCATGCGGGTTGGGGGATACCGGAAGGTAACCATCAGCCCCCATCTCGCCTACGGCGAGATGGGAGTGCCCGAGGCAGTCCCTCCGAACGCGAAGCTCACGGTCGAACTCAAAGTACTCGACGCAGTCTGAGGCCAACAATCAAACGCACGGGACTGGGGATCCGCGTTGGTTGTGCACTTCGTTACCCAAGCCTGGGATCGCGCCAGGCCCGTGATTTATACGTTGGCCGTGCGTGACAAGTTCGTGGTAGTGTGTGGATATGGCTGAACAAGTCCAACTTGTGCGGGCTCGAGGCAGGGTGTGGACCGTGGCGCGCGTTCCCAAAGCGGCGGCCGACGAGGCCGACTTCCGTTTCTGGTACGATGGGCTGAGTCCCGAGCAACGCGTCGAGGCAGTGGGAGATGCCTTGGAGAGCTGCCTGAAGACACGGGGTGCCGATGGCATACCGAGATTACGAAGAGTTCATCGCCGCGTTGAATGCCCATGGCGTCCGCTACCTCGTGGTCGGAGCACACGCGGTCGCGTTCCACGCGCGGCCCCGCGCAACCAAAGACCTTGACGTCTTGATCGAGCCGACCGCGGCGAATGCGCGAAAGGTACTGGCAGCTCTTCGAGATTTCTTCGGGGGCGCAGAGCTTGGCTATTCGGAGGACGACGTAACCGACCCACGCTGGATCATCCAGCTTGGCGTGGCGCCGGTCCGCATCGACCTGATGTGCGAGATCCCCGGATTCGGACGTTTCGATGGCGCATGGAGGAAGCGGGTTGATGCAACCTTCGGCTCTGTGCCTGCCCACTACATTGGCCTCGACGAACTCATCGAAGCCAAGAGGGCCGTTCATCGACCACAGGACCGAGCCGACCTTCGCATCCTCGCACGCGCCAAGAGCGGGACTCGGTTAACAGCGCGTGCCAGCCCGCGCCGCAAACAGATACGGCGCGGCTGAACAGTCCACGTTCGGCAGTATCATCAAGCTGCCCCTAATTCTTCGCGGCGGTTTCGAGACACCCATTACATCGTCCGTCGGGGCCGCCGTTTCGAGATCCCCGTTGCATCGGTGGAGCATAGATCTCCGGCCGGGTGATCGTAACGTGGCTGTCTCAGAACCTTTCCCGCGAGCTTACCAACCCGGCGCAGGCATCGTTCATCCCGCCGCTGGCAAACCTCGCCCCGCAACCCAATTGCTGCGATCCGCACCCGATCCGTGCCTTCATTCCCGCTTCGCTCGAACAGTTACAGACCTTCCTGCAACCGGGCGGGCAGATCGTGAACTTCTGCGACGGCCTGTGCGATGCCGGCCAGCCAAGCGAGATTCCCTACGGCAACGCAGCGCCGTGCGACCCGCTCGCCTGCTCAGGTGGGTCGTAAACCGCAAGATCGCGCAGCCGCGTTACCAGCCCTCGTCCGGCTGCGGCACGTCACCGCGCAACAGCTCCACGTCCGCTTGATCCTGTAGTGCTTTGCTGCGCCGCCGGGCGGGATCCGCCGCCGCGCGCTGCTTCATGGCGATGAGATCCGGCTTACGCACGATCGCGATGGAAATACCTGCAATTGAGAAATGGTCCGCACGCTGAATCATCTCGTCAAAGGCCTGATCAAATACGAACTGCACGGGCTCGCCGCTCCGGTGGCGAAAGTTGGCGCTGTGGGGGAATTCACCCACCAGCCGGAAGCCGGCCTGCGATAGTACACGCGCCAGGCTGGCGCGGTCCGTGGTAGACACCAGGGCGATGTCCGTGTCTGCGGTAGCCCGTGGCAATCCGGAATGGATCCCGACCGCCACACCGCCGATGAGCGCGTACTGACAACCAATTTCATCGAGCATGCGTGCTGCATCCAAGAGCGCCGTCACCTTGTCCGGTGCCTGAGCCATGCTTTCTCCCCTCCGGCGATGCGCGGCGATCAGCACCTGATCACGTACCGTCGCGGCCGCGATGGCATGCACGTCCTGACTCGGGTCGAGTGGCATCGGGGGTTACAATACCAGGATCCTTTCTCGCTTGGAATTCGCGCAACAGCCGTCGTGAAAAAGGGGACGCGGGAGCACAACGTGCGGATAATGGCGTGCGCGGGCTGAGTGGGTGGATGAACAGGGGAGGCGCACGCGCACAGCGAGGGACGGGCCAGCCGGGCGGGGTCGGCCGTCGTGCCGCACGCCTCGCGGTGATTGTGTAGGGACCGCGGATCGGGGATGCTGCGCCCATGTCGGTCGAATTCGTTCCCGCGGCGCACGTTCGCGACGTTACCGCGCGCATCCACGCCGCACGGCAACGCGCCGCGGATCGGTGCGGCCCCGCCCCGGCGACGGCGGAGACGCGTTACTGGGAGCGGCTCTTCGAAACCAACGCCGCCGAAGTGCTCGGCGTGCTGCCGGCCGTGCAACTCGCCCCCGGCTTTGTCGTGCGCTACCGGTACTTTGGCGAGTACGGAGTTGACCTGCGGGTACGTCCGTTCGTAGCGCGCCGCGACACCGATGTCGACACGGTGCGCCGGCTACTCGATTGGCACCCGGCGCCCGACTCGCTGACCTCTGTTTTGACCGCCTATCCAACGCAGGACGTCGAGTTGCTCTATCGCCACTTCTCCTTCCCGCCGACGGCCGCCGGAGTCTTCGAGTATTGGCTGGCGATGCAGGAATTGTGGGCGAGCCAGCGGTGGACCCATTCGCACCTGATCGCGTCGGCGGAGGAGCTCAGCCAAATCACCGCGGCGGAGGGATGGCAGGTGGTCTTCCCCGTCGAGGCGTACGAGCCGGCCGTGGTGCGCAGCGACGGTGCAACCCGCCTCGCCGTGCTGCTGCACTGCCCGCTGGGACGCCTCGAGATCGCGTTGCAGCAGATCGACATTGCCGCCGATCAGTCGCTGCGTTTCGCCGAGCCGATCCTGGTCGCCCGCGGCCCGCGCGGCTACCTCGTCTGACGGTGGCCGGCACGCCGCGCCGTTTACTCGCGGAACCCCGTGTGCTAGCTGCTTTTTCCAGACCCCAGCCGCGCTCGAGGAGGTTGCATGTCGGGGCATTCCAAGTGGAGCTCGATCAAGCACAAGAAGGCCGTCAAAGACGCCCGGCGGGGTAAGCTGTTTTCCAAGCTCATCAAGGAAATCACCGTGGCTGCCCGCCTCGGCGGCGGCGACATCGCTGGCAATCCGCGCCTGCGCACGGCGGTAACCACCGCGCGCGAGAACAGCATGCCCAACGAGAACATCGAGCGGGCGATCAAGAAAGGCACGGGCGAGTTGGAGGGCGTTCATTACGAGGAGGTCACCTACGAAGGCTACGGGCCCGGCGGTGCCGCCATTCTCGCCAATGCGCTCACCGACAACCGCAATCGCACCGTCTCCGACCTGCGCCGTATCTTCGACAAACACCACGGCAACATGGGCGCCGCCGGTTGCGTTGCCTGGATGTTCCACAAACGCGGCGTCATCCGGGTGGACAAAGGCGCCGCCGAGGAAGATCGGGTCATGGAGATCGCACTGGATGCCGGCGCCGACGATGTCGGCGATGCCGGCGACTGCTGGGAGATCCTCACCGCCCCGGAGACGTTCGAAGCGGTGAAAACGGCGCTGGACACTGCGAAGATTGTACGTGCCGGCGCCGAGGTCACCATGGTTCCCGAAAACACCGTGAGCCTGACCGGCAAGGACGCGGAACACACGTTGAAGTTGCTCGACGACCTGGAAGAGCATGACGACATCCAAAGCGTAGCCTCCAACGTGGACATCCCCCAGGACGAGCTGGAGCGGCTGAGTGCCGCGTGAGAAAGAGGACGGAGGACGGAGAACAGAGGACAGAGAATAGAGATCAGACGTCCGACCTCTGTGGTCTGTAGTCCGATCTCTGTTGTCGCGGAGGTGTGGGGTGCGGGTGTTGGGCGTGGACCCAGGTACGGTGGCCACCGGCTGGGGGGTGATCGAGGAGGTCGACCGGCGTCTGAGGTACGTGGCGGGCGGCGTCATCCGTAACCGCGGACCGTTGCCCCAGCGCTTGGCGCGGATCTACGGCGAAATACAGCAGGTGTTATCGACGTTCGCGCCCGCCTGGCTCAGCCTGGAGAAGACCTTTGTCGGCGAGAACGTGCAGAGCGCCTTTCGTCTGGGTGAAGCACGCGGCGCCATTCTCGTGGCGGCGGCGCAAGCCGGCGTACCGGTGCGCGAGTACAGCCCCGCCGAAATCAAGGTGGCGGTCGCCGGACAAGGTCGCGCGGCGAAAGACCAGATGCAAGCGATGGTGGCGCGGTTGCTGACCTTATCTACCGTTCTAGCAGCGGACGAGGCGGACGCACTGGGCGCGGCAATCTGTCATCTCCACACACAGAGCTTCGTGGCGCGCGTCGACACGCGCGATCGCCACCGCAAGGCGCGCTGAACACAGGTGCGATCAAAGCGTGCCAGGTCGCCCTGCCCTTCGCTTTTTGCGCCGCGCACGTTACTGTAGGCACGCATGATCGCGCAGCTCGCAGGTGCCCTGGCCTACAAGTCCCCCGAACAACTGGTGGTCGATGTCCACGGCGTCGGGTACCAGGTCTTCGTGTCGCTCAATTCCTTCTATCGCTTGCCGGCGCCCGGCAGCCCGGTGTCGTTGCTGATTCACACACATGTCCGCGAGGACAGCCTGCAGCTCTTCGGCTTTGCCGAGCAGGCGGAAAAGGAGCTGTTCCTGCTGTTGCTAGGCGTCTCTGGCATCGGCCCACGACTGGCGCTGAACATCCTCTCGGGGACTCCAACGCAGGAACTCCAAGCGGCGATTGAAGCCGGCGACCTCGTGCGTCTGGTCGCGATTCCCGGGATCGGCAAGAAGACGGCGGAGCGCTTGATCGTCGAATTGCGCGACAAGGTACGGTTGCTCGGCGGCACGCGGCCAAGTGACGGCGCAGGGCCAACAACGGGGATGGAGGCGGAGGCCATTTCCGCCCTCCTGAACCTCGGCTACCGCCGCGGCGAAGCGGAACGCGCGGTGCAAGGCGCGCTCACCGCCGGGGCCGCGGACATTGAGTCCGTGATCCGCAGCGCGTTGAAGCGGGTGGGGGCATGACCGTGGACGACGACCGCATCGTCGCGGGCCAGTCTGCCGATGAAGACCTGACGCTGGACACCACACTGCGTCCGCCATCGCTCGGCGAGTACGTCGGCCAAGAAAGCGTCAAGGCCAACCTGCAGATCGCCATCGACGCGGCCAAGCGGCGCGGCGACAGCCTGGATCACCTGCTCCTGTACGGCCCGCCGGGCCTGGGCAAGACGTCGCTGGCGCACATCATCGCGCACGAGATGGGGGTCAACATCCGTACGACGGCCGGACCGGTAATTGAGCGTGCCGGTGACCTGGCGGCGATTCTCACCAACCTGGACGTGGGCGACGTCCTGTTCATCGACGAGATTCACCGCCTCAGCCGGGTCGTCGAGGAAATCCTCTACCCGGCGATGGAGGACTACCAGATCGACGTCATCATCGGTCAGGGACCCTCGGCGCGCTCGATCAAGCTCGATCTCAAACGCTTCACGCTGATCGGCGCCACGACCCGCGCCGGCTTGCTCACCTCGCCGCTGCGTGACCGCTTCGGCGCCAGTTTCCGGCTCGACTTTTACACCGCCGAGGAGTTGGCCACCATCGTGCGGCGCTCGGCGCGCATCCTCAACGTGCCGAGCGAGGACACCGGCGCGGTTGAGATAGCCCGCAGGGCACGGGGCACGCCACGGATCGCCAACCGTCTGCTTCGCCGGGTCCGCGACTTCGCCCAGGTGCGGGCGCAAGGCGTGATCACCGCGGCGGTGGCCGATCGCGCCCTCGAAATGCTCGAGGTCGACAAGCACGGCTTCGACAAGATGGACCGCACCATCCTGCTGACCATTATCGACAAGTTCAGTGGTGGCCCCGTCGGCCTCGACACGCTAGCGGCGGCGATCAGCGAGGAAGCCGACACGATCGAAGACGTCTATGAACCCTTCCTCATTCAGGAAGGCTATCTCAACCGCACGCCGCGCGGGCGCATGGCTACCGCGCTCGCCTTTGCGTATTTCGGCAAGAGCGCACGCGTCCAGCCGGCACAAGGGGCGCTGTTCAAGAACGGCTGATGGGTGATTTCGGTAGGCTACTCATCCTCTTCGGCGTGATCCTCATCGCAGTCGGCGCATTGTTGACCGTTGCCGGCAAGATCCCCTGGCTCGGCCGCCTGCCGGGCGACATCTCGTACCAGGGCGAGCACTTCAGCGTTTACTTCCCCATCGTCACCTGCTTGCTGGTGAGTGCGGTCCTGAGCCTGCTCTTCTACCTCTTCCGGCGCTGAGGGACTCGCGTCGCCTTGCAATTTTGCATTCTGAATGCAAAATTGCACCATGGCAGCCACCTACATCACCCGGGCGCTGGAGCCCATCTTGCTGCGGGCGGCACAGGAGTTCCCCGTGGTCGTATTGACCGGGCCGCGGCAATCGGGGAAGACGACCCTGTTGCGGCACCTGTTCGGCACGCGCTACCGCTATGTCTCCCTCGAGCCGCCGGACATCCGTGCCGCCGCAGTCACCGATCCTCGGGGTTTTCTGGCGCTGCATTCGGCACCCGTCATCTTCGACGAGGTGCAATACGCCCCTGAATTGCTGCCGTACATCAAGGAGCAGGTGGATGCGCAGCGGGCCCGCCGTGGGCAGTACCTGCTAACCGGTTCTCAGCACCTCTTACTGCTGGAGCGAGTGACCGAGTCGCTGGCGGGTCGGGCGGCGTTGCTGCGTTTATTGCCGTTGTCGCGGCGCGAGGAGCAACGGGACCCCGATGCTCCGCTCCCATGGGAGGCCCGGCCGCGGCCGGCGGCGCGCCAGGGCCGGGTGGTTGCGGAGCTGTGGGTAGATTTCCTCCGTGGCGGCTATCCCGAGTTGGTTGCGGAGCCGCAACGCAACCGGACGCTGTGGCATGCAAGCTACGTCCAAACGTATCTCGAGCGTGACGTCCGCTCGATCCGGCAGGTAGGCGACTTGGTGCAGTTCCAGCATTTCCTCCGTGCGTTGGCGGCGCGCAGCGCCCAGCTCGTCAACCTGAGTGATCTGTCGCGCGATCTCGGCGTTGCCGTCAACACTGTCAAGGCTTGGCTGTCGGTGTTGGAAGCAACCTTCCAAGTGATGCCGCTCCGCCCCTATTTCGCTAACGTCGGCAAGCGCCTCGTGAAGGCGCCCAAGCTCTATTTCACGGATGTAGGCACGCTCTGTTACTTGGCCGGCCTGAGGGATCCGGAGCACGCCGCCTCCGGACCCATGGGCGGCGCCATCTTCGAGACGGCGGTGTTATCGGAAATCGTGCGTACGCTCGCGCACCGCGGCATCGAGCCACAGATCTACTTCTGGCGGACCGCCACTGGCTCGGAAGTCGACTTTGTGGTCGAGTGCGATCAGAAGCTGATTCCGATTGAGGTCAAACTGTCAGCCACGCCACGGCCCCAGATGGCCGCCGGGATATCCGCCTTTCGCGAGGATCTTGACCGGCGCGCCGCGCCGGGTTACGTGATTCACACTGGCGATATCCGCCTCCCGCTCGGGCCCGACGCCATTGCGCTGCCGTTCCGGGACCTGTGAGGGGCACGCGATTCCCGCCACATTCGCATTCTCAACCCAGGACGCCCTCCTGCCGCCGCTTGCGTTAGATCTGCCTTCCCACCTCGGCCCCTTCGGCAATCGCCTCGAGCGCCAGGCGCGGCGTCTTGGCGTCGCCGATGACGTAGGTCTCGGCGACCTTCGCGGCCACTTCACGCGCCAGGGCATCCACGGGCCGCGCGCCGGTAGCCAGAACGACCGCATCAACCGGGATCACCGTTGCCTGATCACCCTTGTACCCCGTGCCGCTATCGGTCGCACCCGCGGCTTGCGCCGACGGCACCACGTGCAGGCCTGCCGCCGAGAGCTCCGTCGCCCGGATACCGGTGAGAATCTGCACACCACCTTCCGCCAGGCGCCGCAACAGCAGCACGCGCGCCTCGCCAGACAAGCCGACACCGACCGTGTCCCGCATCTCAATCACCGTGACCCGCGGCTGCTGCGCGTAAGGGTTGTCGGCCGAGCGGGCGAGAAATTCGGCGGCCTCGAGGCCGACCATACCACCGCCGATCACGACGATGCGACCGGTGGGTTCCGGAGCCTTCCCCGCGAGCACGTCGTGCGCGGACGAGACGTACGGCGCGGCGATCCCAGGAATCGGGGGAGCGCCCAGGGTGGCACCGGTGGCGACGATGAGGACGTCTGGAGTGGCGCGTTCCACGAGGTCAGCGGTCACTTCGGCCTTGAGAACGATCGTACCGCCCGCTTTTTCGACCTGGGTAGCCAGGTACTTGATAGCCCGGCTGAGTTCCTGCTTATGGGGTGGGATCGCTGCCAGGGTGTATTGCCCGCCGAGGCTGGATTCCTTTTCGTAGAGTGTGACCTCATGTCCCCGCAACGCCGCCACGCGCGCAGCTTCCATGCCGCCCGGTCCGCCGCCCGCGACCAGGACTTTCTTCCGCTCCGCAGCCGGACTAAGCGCCATCTCGCGCTCCCGCCCGACGGTGGGGTTGACGGTACACGTGAGCGGCTGCAATTGGATAATGCGACCGAAGCAGCCAATCGAGCAACCGATACAGGGCGCGATGTCGTCGAACCGCCCCTCTTGGGCTTTGCGCGGCAGCTCGGGGTCCGCCAGCAGGGCGCGCCCCAGGACCACCATGTCGGCGTCGCCTTTCCGCAGGATGTTCTCCGCCACCAACGGATCGGCGATTCTGCCCACGACGAGCACAGGCACGTCGACCACCTGCTTGACGGCAGCGGACTGTTGCCGGTTGATGGCGAACGGGGTGCCGGTCGGCGGAATCATGCGCCAACTCTGGGTCGGCATAATACCGCCCGAGATCTCGAAGGCGTCCACCCCGGCTTCCGCCAGCGCCGGCACCATGGCGCAGGTTTCCTCGATGCCGCGGCCACCGGGCATCACTTCGTCACCGGAGATGCGCATGACGATGGGGAAATCCTCGCCAGCGCATGACTTCATGCGGCGGATCGCTTCGAGCGGGAAGCGCAGCCGGGCCTCCAGCGAGCCGCCGTACGCATCGGTACGCCGGTTGCGCAGTGGCGAAAGGAACGATCCCGCAAGCAGATAACAATGCGCCGCATGGAACTCGACCCCGTCACATCCCGCCTCCCGTGCTCGCCGGGCTGCTTGGCCGAACTGCTCGACGACGACGGCAATCTCCTCGACGGTGATCTCGCGGCACATCTGTCGCGTCGAATGCGACATCAGCGCGGAAGGGCCGAGCGGCTGGTTGCCGAACATGAACGCCAGCGACTCCGGACCGGGGTGAATCAGTTGCGGCATGAACTTGGCACCGTGCGCGTGAACGGCGTCGGTCAGTTTGCGGAAGGAGGGGATGAGGGCGTCGTCCCAGAGACCAGTGCCGTTGGGCATATACGGGTTCATCCGATCGATGGTGGTCGCTTCGTAGATGATCAGCCCCACACCCCCGGCGGCGCGTGCCGTATGGTAGTCGATGATCTTCCGCGACACAGTGCCGTCACTCTCGCCCCATAGGGTCCCCATGGGGGCCATGGCAATGCGGTTGCGGATCTCGGTGGAGCCGATGCGGATAGGCGTGAAGAGCTTCTCGATCCGTTGCATGTGCGTCCCTCCTCTGCACCGAATGCGCGATCATCAGGCTGCTGGCCGATACCAGGTCGGCCGGATGGCGGCAAGAACACATCAGGAGCGGCCAGCACGCAGGCGGCGCCTGGATACCACCGAAAGGCGGAGCTTGAATGAAGCGTCACGGAGCGTTACTTCTGCTGGCATGGGGAAAAATGGGTTTGTGCGTTTCCAGGGCACGCCTGGGTACATCGCTTCCGGTCCGCTCGTCGACGCGGTCAACTGCGCGATCGCGCTCGAGCGGCCGCTACTCCTGAAGGGCGAGCCCGGGACTGGCAAGACCGTGCTGGCCAAGCACGTCGCCGATGGGCTGGGGATGCCCATGCTCTCCTGGCATATCAAGTCGACGACCAAGGCCGCTGACGGTCTGTACGTATACGACACCGTACAGCGCCTCAACGACAGCCGGTTCGGCGGCGGGAACGTCTCCGACATCCGACAGTACATCAAGCTCGGTCCGCTGGGCGAAGTCTTCGCCGCCGCCGAGCGTCATGTGCTGTTGATCGACGAGGTCGATAAGGCCGATCTGGAGTTCCCCAACGACCTGTTGCGCGAACTCGATGAGATGCGCTTTTCGATCGTCGAGACCAACGACGAGGTCGTTGCCCGCCACCGGCCAGTGGTGATGATCACCTCCAACAACGAGAAAGAACTACCCGATGCCTTCCTGCGCCGCTGCATCTTCCACTACATCGAGTTCCCCGATCCCGCGCTGATGCGCCAGATCATCGCCGTGCACCACCCGCACCTCGACATCAAGTTGCTCGATCAGGTGCTGATCAAATTTTACTGGCTACGCGAGCAAAGCGAACTGCGCAAGAAACCTTCCACGGCGGAGCTGGTGGACTGGATCAGCGCCTTGATCCGCTCCGGCGTGAGTATGGAGAAGATCGAGTCCCACATCCCGTTTCTGGGCGCACTGCTGAAAAAAGAGCAGGACGTCGACGCGTTGCTCAAGTACGATTCCCAGGGCGGTCGGTTTCCGAAGAGCTGGCAGGACTTGGGGCCACGGTACAACCAGTAGCGAAGACGTGATTCGGGTTTCGCAGATCGCGAGCACGGATGCCGAACGCTCCCAACGCCGGCGACCTCATCGAACGGATTCAAGCACTGGTTGCGTCCTCAGCCTATCGAGTGGGCATCCACGCAGTAAGGCACATGGTCGAGGAAGGGTTCGATGAAAACCAGATGGTCGAGGCACTCAAAGGTCGCATCCGGTTGCTGGAAGAATACCCCGACGAGCACCGATACCTGCTACTCGGACGGTTCCACTTCACCTCGACGACGACTTCTCCTTTGCATGTAATGTGCGACCTGAGCGCGGAGGCAAAAGTGGATATCGTAACGGCATACATACCGCAGCGTCCGTGGTGGGTAAGCCCCACGCAGCGTGGGAGGAAGAAATGAAAAGAGAGCTTCATTCCCCCTGTTCCGAGTGCGGTGGCCCCGTGCGCACCCGCATTATCAAGCAGGAGTTCGAGCGCGAAGGCACCCGGGTTTCCGTCGCCGGCATCCGCGCCCTGGTTTGCGCAAAATGTGGTGAGATCTACTTCCCGCCTGGCGGTGCGCAGGCGCTTGTTGAAGCGGCCAATGGCCTCTTCGCGCTGGCCCGTCGGAACCGCCAGTCGAAGGGAAGGCTGGCGGCCGGCGTCTCGTGAGCGCGAGATCGATCCGAGGGCCTCACGTTGAGGTGTCGTCTGCCCGCGGTGTGGATCAACCCACCAACGGATGCTCAGCGGCGGCTCGCCAAACCTCAGGCGCTACAGTAAATTCGTATGGGGCGTGTCTCATTGTCATTGACAACTTCCGCGGGCGGCCGAGGTCGACGTAGAAATCGACACAGGCCGTCGAATCGATGCCGCCGCTCAGAAGAACCAGCACTTCAGGAGCGATCACCGGGATTCCCTTATTCTGCCGTAATCGCACGCACGGCGGCGTTAGTCGGATCGGTATAGAAGATCACCTGCAACTTATTGAGCACCTCGTCCGGTACGTCGGCAAGGTCACGTTTGTTCTCGCTCGGAACCAAGACCTGCTTGGCGCCAGATTCTAGCGCCAGCTGTAAGCGTTCGGTGAGGTTCGCCACCTTCAGTAAGAGCCCCTGCACGCTCATCTCGCCGAGCACGACGAGTTGTTCGCGGACTGCGCGTTCGAGCAGCGCGGAAACGAGCGCGATGAAGAACGCGACTGCGGTTTCGGCACCTTCCTTCGCCTGGCTCAGGTTGATCGCCTGAATGCTGAAATCGTAGCTCTTGAAATCCCGCGTGATCCCAAGGTTCTTGATGTTGGCTTTCAGGTACGCCTCGGCGGTCTTGATGGCTTCCTTCATCGTCTTGGACAGATTGCCGAGGGGGATGATCCGCCCCGAGCCGGCGCTGATTTGGACCTGCAGCGAGAACAGTGCGAGCTTGCCGGTCTCCGAATCTCTGCCGATCGAGTACACCGAGCCCGGCGCCATCGGGCCAGGGACGATGATTTGGCTGCCACCCATCTCCGGAACACCGACGAACTGCTCGCTGCTGGTCTCCAGGTTGCGATAGGAGAAATTCACGTCCTAGTATTCAACGCCCGCGATCTTCTTGAGCTGCTCCTTCACCCGCCGCCGCATTTCCATCGCAAACGTCAGATATTCTTCCAGCTCTTCCTTGGTGACCTGACCATCGGGATGCAGAAGCTTGATCAGGCCGGATACCGTCTTTCGCACGGCTTTCTGGTCGCGGCCCGTCAGATGCGAACCGAAGCGGAAGTGACGCTCCGCCAGGTCCGCGTAACTCTCCTTGCGAAGCGTGCGCATGACCTCCGCCAGGTGGTCCGAAACGAGCCCGAAGTGGTCGGTGTAGTAGAGCGTGATCTCGCTTTTTGATGGGACGCTGAGCAGGGGAATTGATGGGCGCCGGGGGTTTCCCGTTTCCGTTTCCCGCCGGGTGTAAGGGGAGCGGGAAACGGGAAACCGGAAACACAGGCGGCAGGCTATCGAGCGAGGGTGTAGCCGGCGTTGGATTTGAGGACGCGGCCGGTGCTCGCCAGGGCATCGAGGGTAGCGCATAGAGTTTCACTGCGGATGCGGCAGGCGGCGCGTAGCTCACGCACACCGAGTGGTGCGGTCGCCATAGCCAGCGCGGCCTCGATGCGGGCGGCAGGCGAGAGATCAGGTGGTGAGGCATCGGCAGCCGAGGCGGAGTCAGTGACCCGCAAGCCGAGCGGGTTGGGGCAGATCTCGAGAGTGAGGTCGTCGGGGGCAGGGGCGGCGCGGTGTTCGACACTGAGGCGCAGGAGCGGGTCGCGCCGACGCAGGTAGAGGTTGGAATCGCCCCACGCGTGAAATTCGGAACTGCCGCGCAGCGCTTGGCCGGGGCGTGCCCGACCAGCATCTTTGCGGGCGTGATGGACCACGGCGACGGCCAGGTGGTGCTTGCGTTGCAGCTGGCGCAGGAAAGCGAGCACGGGAGCCACTTCGCCAGCAGCGTTTTCGTCGATGGCGTGCAAGCGCACGAAGGGATCGAGCACCAGCAGCACGGGTTTGATCTTCGTCACCGTCTCGCACAGCCGATTACGGTGGTCGCCGTGATCGAGGCGCAGGATAGGAGCAGTGATGACGTAGAGCGGCAGGGCCTGCAGATCGAGTTGACGGGATTCGGTCAGGCTCTGCAGACGCTCGCGCACGACGGGCAGCGGGTCTTCGGCGGCAAAGAGCAGGACGCGGCCGGCGCGCGCGGCGGGAAAGCGGCCGAGGCAGGCAGTGGCGGAGGCCACCGACACAGCGAGATCGAGGGCCAGCAAGGACTTGCCGCACTTGGGCTCACCGCCAATGATGCCGACGGCCTCGGCACTCCATACCTGTTCGACGAGCCAGCGCTGTTCGGGTGCCTGCGTGGGCAGCCTGCCTGCGGGCACGACGGGGAGGGTCATCGGCGTTTGGGGGCAGTGCGCGGGGCCGGGGCGCCGCCACAGACCTGGAAGAAGAGTTGTTCGTCGAGCTTGGGTCGCTGCTCGCGCACCGCGGCGGCGAGCAGTTCGGCGCCAAGGTTCATGAGCACACGGCGATTGCCGGCGGCATGCGCGGCAAGAGTCTCGATGAGCGCCGCCGGCATGAGCGTGGCATTGCCGGCTGCCTCCAGGGCATGGCGCAGCGAGGCGGCGAGGTCCGCCACCGGGACGGTGTCCAGATGCAGTCGCACGCGAATGCGGCTGCCGAGCGGTAGCAGCTCGGGAGCCCGGAAGCTCTCGGTGAGCCGGCGGTCGCCGGCGAGCACGACGGTGAGCAAGACGCGCGCATCGAGCGCGGCGCTGGCGAGAAAACGCACCTCGTTGAGCGTGGCCGGGTACATCTCCTGCGCTTCGTCGATGACCAGGACCGGTCGCACCAGCGTGCTCTCGGCGTGCTGGCGCCAGCGCTCGCGCAGCACCGTGGAGCCGGCCCAGCGGTTGTGCGGCGAGAGCGTAACGCCGAAGAGGTCGCCGAGCTCGCGGTAGAAGTCGGCCACGTGACTTTGCGGGCGGCTGAGCACGCCGACCTGCAGATCGCGCACGGCCGACAGGCGCTCCACCACAAAGCGCAGGGCCACCGACTTGCCGAGGCCCGGTTCCCCGGTAACCAGGGCAAAACCGCCCTCGCTGCCCATCTGCTCGATGCGCCAGGCAAAGTGGTCGATGGCGGGGCTGGCCACCAAGCCGGCCAGCGGCGCGTCGGGAGTAAACGGGTTCCACTTGAGGCCGTACAGGGCTTGCAGTTGCTTGATCATTCCTTCTCCGTTTCTCCTGCGCTGGGCAGGTACGCTGCCGGCAGTCCGGTGGCGGCGTAGTCCGCCAGCAGCTGCTGGAGCAGCGGCGCCATCTCGCCGCTCAGTGCTACAGGCGCTGGCACGGTGGGGTCGATCGGCTCCAGGGCACGGCGCTTCCCACTGGCGTTGGCGTGGAGATCGACGGGGTAAAGGCGACACAGAATCTCGTCGCTACGTGCATCGACCAGGTAGACGGTACTGCGATCCCAACTCGTGAAACGCACCGTCAGGCGGCGCAGATGGCGGTAGCGATTGGGGACCTCGAATCGCACACTCTGTACACTCAGCGTCCCATCGCTGTGGCGCTGGGTGCGCCGCGCGCTGGCGCTGAAGCGACGCACGAGTTCCTCGGGAGCCGGCGCGGGCCGCGTCAAATCCGGGCCGTCGAGAAAGCGCTGCAGTGGGGGTTGCCCCGTCTCCCCGTGCCGGTCGCGCTGATATTCCATCTCCACCCACGCCTGCGTGCAGCGGTTGAGCATGCTGAGCGTGAGATCCTTGACGCCTTCGAGCATCGCCAGGAGCCGGCCCTCGATTTGGCTCCAGAAGTTTTCTTGTTTCCCATTCTGCTACGGGGAATGGGGCAGCGTGGTGTGGTGGACAATGCCCAGACGCGCCAGGCCTTCGCGGGTCTCGGCGGCGATCATGGCCGAGCCGTTGTCGGTCAGCAGGGCGCGCGGCAGCTCGCGTTTCAAGATCGCCTGCATGAGCCCATGCACCAGGTACTCGGCGGTCTCGGCCAGATACCACTGGGTGTGGCAGCACAGGCGCGAGCGGTCATCGAGCACGCCGAGGAGCAGCGGCGTGACCCACTGGCCGGCGCTCGTGAGCACCGGGTGCGAGCCGTGGTGGAAATCCAGATGCCAGAGCGCGTTGACGTGGGTGGCCTCGAAGGAGCGCACCTCGCGTTCCTCACGGCGCTGTTCGGCGCGCTGCACCCCAGGCGAGGCGGCGACACCGCCGCGGCGTTTGCGCAGCCCGCGAGCGCGCAGAAAGCGGCGCACGCTGGAGTAGGAGGGTGCGGTTCCAAGGTCCGGATTCACGAGGACCCGAGCGGCTAGATTGTCGGCGTGCAGTTGCACGCTCCAGCGCGGATGCGCGCGGTACTGGGTCAGCAGCACCGCCGCGCCGCCTCCAGTCCAATTTCCACGACATCCGCCTGAATTTTGAAGCGCAACTCTTCCTTGCGGTGCAACTCGCTGAGGGCGTCGATGACCTCCAGGCCGTCAAGACCGAGGAGACGAAAGATCGGAGCCTGGATGAGGTCCAACTCTGTCACTCCCGCCAACCTGAGGGCGCGCACCAAGAGGCGTGCTGGCGCAGCGTAGAGGGCAGGACGAACCGTCATCTTCTTCACCTTGCCCTGCGCGATTCCAAAGTCGCGGAGGCTGGCAAGGTACTTCTGTGCGACGGCGGCACGGGTCTGGGACGACCACTGTTGGATTTCTGGATGGGATACAGCTGCCCGCCCGATAAACGCGAGCACTGCTGCGACTCGCAGCTCAGCCGGTGCGCGCCGAAGCAGCGGAAACAACCATTGGGTACCCAGCTCCGCGACGAGACGGTCGTTCAGGGCCAGCATCACGTAGGCAGTCAATCCGTGCTCGGGCTCTGAGCGCGATCGGCGCCATTCGGCCCAAAAGGCGAGGAATAGGGGTTCAGCGCGGTCGAGGATGTACCGGGTCTTGAGCTCCGTCCAAATTTTCCCGCGAGCAGCGGCAGATCTCCGCGCTAGGCGGTTATCGTCCAAGACCAAACGCCGGTATTCGGCGGAAGAGAGGGGCTCAGCGAGTCCCTCCACGAGCAGGCGCAGGTCCGTATAGAGGGCCGATCGGGCGGAAAGGCGGGAGAGGTACTTTGCGGTCGGATCTAGCGCGGGCACCGAGGCCCCGGTGCTTGCCAAGGTGGTTGAGGGTCGTCTCGGGGGGCGACTGTTGCTCGAATCTCTTTCCGCAGTTGGGGTCAGCATACGAAGGCTCCTTATACCCAAACGCGAGCCAGGCTCCCAGCTTACGAGCCAACGGCCGATCGCGATGCCGGATCAGCGGGCATCTGATTCCACTACGACGCCCCCGTTCAACTTGAGGGGTTTGATGTGCACGCTCTGCGCGATCGTGGTAGTTGGAATCAGCACGGATTGACGATGAAGAGCGACGCTTCCAGAGCGCCCGAAACCGAAGAGCAGCTCTCCCAATTTCTCGGGCGCTTACTCGCCGTTGCCCAGCAAGCCGGCCTCCAAATCAACCCAGATCAGATTAGAGCAGAATTTCTTCCCGCTCCCCACCGTCCTCCGACGAGGCTGCCCCTGGGTAAGCAGGCTATCTACTGGTTCTCGATTGGCGGTCGTTGTCTGAAGGCAGGAAGGGTCGGTGCGCTCAGCGGCCCCAGGTCGAGGAAATCTAAAAGGTAGGACAGACGCTCCTTCGGTGTCCAGCGCAGGCGCTCGACGATCTGGTCGGCGTCCGTTGCCGCACCCGGCAACGCCGCGGTGTCATCCGGAGCACTCTCGACGCCGTGAGTTCGTGGGGGCGCAGGGTCCATTCCCTCTCGCTACTCGCGACCGGGCAGGGGTTCAACCCGCTTGCGAGCTGCATGACAACGAGGAAGCACATCCAGATAATGGGAGCAGGCTGTGCGTCCCGCGGCTGCCCTTGGGTGTGTGCCCGGATGCCGGTGGTTCACAGTTCCTCCTCGCGGCGTGCCGCGACGATTCGCGGACGCCGCAGGTCAGCCGCCCACGTGAGGACGATCGGGTCGTTTGCACCTTCAAGGCCGACCTCTCGGCCGCGTCCGCCGCCTAGATCGATCGGCGATGTGCGATCAGCAGCGGAGGCGCGTATAAACAGTGCTCCCAAAGGTCCATTGATGACGCCCACCTCTCCTGAGTCACTTGCCAGCGCGATCGCAGCCCAGGAGGCCAAGTTGGCAGCACTCGATCGCGAACGTGAAGATGTTCGACTGGAACTGGAGCGATTGCGTGGCGAGATGCTCGCGCATGACGCGGTGGCCGCCACTCAAATTGCGTTGACATCCTCGTACGGCTTTGCCGCTTCGATGACATCTTCGGAGAAGGTGGCGCTGTTCGGCTCGCTCTTTCGCGGGCGGGACGACGTGTACCCGAAGCTCTGGGAGAACAACCGGACCGGCAAGAAGGGGTATGCACCCGCCTGCGTGAACGAGTGGGTGCGCGGCGTGTGCGAGAAACCGAGAGTAAAGTGCGGGGACTGTCCGAACCAAGCCTTTGTTTCTGTGAGCGACCAGACCGTCACCGATCACCTTCAGGGGCGGCACGTGGTGGGAGTGTATCCACTTCTACAGGACGAGACCTGCTGGTTCCTCGCCGTGGATTTCGACAAGCGCTCGTGGATGGAAGACGTCGCGGCGTTCATCGACACGTGCCGTGACGTAGGTGTGCCAGCAGCCGTCGAGCGTTCGCGTTCTGGGAACGGTGCCCACGTCTGGTTCTTCTTCACCGCACCCGTCGCTGCTGGCATCGCCCGCAAGATGGGCTGCTACCTGATCACGGAGGCAATGGCTCGTCGCCACCAACTCAGCATGGAATCGTATGACCGCCTATTCCCAAGCCAGGACACCATGCCCCGCGGTGGGTTCGGCAACTTGATCGCCCTGCCCCTGCAGCACCAAGCCCGCATGCAAGGCAACACGCTCTTCTTGAATGATCAGTTCCTTCCGCATGAGGACCAATGGGCATTCCTTGCCGGCATTCCGCGCATTGCGCCATCGGTTGTTGAGGACATTGCGGCGGAGGCAACGAGAAAGGGACTCGTGATCGGAGTTCGAGCGGCTGACCTGAGCGATGACGGCACGGAGACGCGCCCGTGGATGCGTCCACCATCCGGATATGCCCAGCGCAGGGAGATTCCCGGGCCGTTGCCACCATCCGTCGGTGCTGTCCTCTCGCAGAGACTCTTCGTCGAGAAGAAGGCCCTGCCGTCCGCGCTAATGAATCAGATCAAACGACTGGCAGCGTTCCAGAATCCAGAATTCTACAAGAAACAGAGCATGCGCCTGTCCACGGCGCTGACACCGCGCGTGATAGCGTGCGCCGAAGAGTTCCCGGAGCATATCGCGCTTCCCCGTGGCTGCCTTACCACCCTCAGCGATTTGCTTCGCGGCTACGGGATCAATCTGGCGGTTGATGACCAGCGAACTTCTGGCGATCCGCTTGACGTGACGTTCCAAGGGACGCTGACGCCGGTGCAAGAGGACGCAGCGCGGGCGCTGCTGGCGCACGATACAGGCGTGTTTGTGGCGCCGCCAGGCTCTGGGAAGACAGTGGTCGGCGCTCATCTGGTGGCGCAGCGTGCTCGCAGCACGTTGGTGCTTGTGCATCGTCAGCCGCTGCTCGATCAATGGGTGAACCAACTGGCCATGTTCCTCGGCATTGATGCGAAGGCGGTTGGGCGAATCGGCGGTGGCAAGCGCAAGCCGAACGGCCGTCTGGATGTGGCCATGTTGCAGAGCCTCGTTCGCGGCGACGCCGTGAACGATATCGTCGCAACCTACGGGCACGTGATCGTGGATGAGTGTCACCACGTTCCGGCGGTCTCATTTGAACGGGTACTAGCCAACGTCACAGCAAGGTACGTAACCGGGCTCACTGCCACCCCTCAGCGGCGCGACGGACATCATCCGATCATCGAAATGCAGCTCGGCCCGGTCCGCTTTGCCGTCGATGCCAAGAGGGAGGGTGCCCGGCGACCCTTCGTGCATCGTTTGATTGCCAGGGAGACACCCTTCCGTCTTGCGGGCGATGAGCCCCAGATGCCGATTCAGGATATCTACCGAGCGTTGGTCAACGACGACCAACGAAACCAGCTCATCGTGAATGACGTCCTCAATGCGCTCGAAGAGGGCCGGTCACCGATCCTGCTGACGGAACGGAAGGATCATCTCGAATACTTCGAAGCCCATCTGCGACCGGCTGCCCGCAACATTGTGGTCCTTCAGGGAGGGATGGGCGCCAAGCAGCGGCGCAAGACGGCTGAGCAAATTGCCGCGATCCCGTCGAGCGAGGAGCGATTGGTGCTGGCAACCGGCCGATACATCGGTGAGGGGTTTGATGACGCACGCCTTGACACCCTCTTCCTTGCGTTACCGGTGTCGTGGAAGGGTACGCTCGTCCAATACGCTGGCCGCTTGCACCGATTGCACGAGGGTAAGCAGGATGTGCGCATCTTCGACTATGTGGACTGTGCGGTACCGATGCTGGCCCGGATGTTTGAGAAGCGGCTCCGCGGTTATCGAGCGATTGGTTATGACCAATGCGATCCGCCCGCTGGATATGAGCCTGCGCGCAACGAACCAATCATCGAATGGGACGAAGATACATTGGACGTGTTCGAAGATCCGCTCTGATTTCAGAGCGGCAGAAACACCCGCCCGACAACCTTCACCGCCGACCTGCGAGCTCGCTCTGAAGCGCCGGATACCGACTGTAGGCGCTCCGGATCTTCGCCATCCATGCGGAGCTGCCGGTGGGGTCGATTCTCACGCAGATCAGGGCCAGGCCGGCAGCGTGCTCGTAGTGCCGCCGCCGCTTGTTCTCAGTGACGCCCGCGATTCGTTTCTCCGCAGCCTTACGCATCGCGTTCAGCATCGTCGAGCGGTCCGTCTCGGTCACGGGCGTCGTAACGCCGGCAAGATCCACAAGCGCTGCGATTTCCGGAGCCGCCAGCCTTGGTTCTTCGCAATCGGACAAGGGGGCGAGCTCCTGGAAGTCGCCTGCGCTCTCTGCATCGAAAGGTGTTCCGGTGAGTAGGCTTGTGAACAGTGGAAAGAGCAGGTGTCCGGGATGCTCGCCGCTGGACCAGCCCAGACCGGATGCGCGGGCTAGCAACTTGGCCGCAGCGTCGTAATCACCCAGGAGCACGTGCAAGAGTCCCCGCTGACGAGTCGCCTGCCGCGCGCATGAATCGAGCGCAGCGACCGCGCGGTCGCGAAGGACATTCCTCGCGGTTGCGGACCCGAGCCATCGACGCAGCCGCAGCATGCTCGGTGCCTCGCGCCATGCCCGTTCGAGCCGAGCGGAGAGGTCCTTGCGACCAAGCTGCCGGGTGGCCAGCGCAGCCCCGTCGCGGAACTCGCCGCGAGAGTGTTTCCCACCGCTAACGATCTCCGCAGCCTCATCGTAGGCCAACAGCGCCTGCTGCCAGTCCCTGGCGTTCACGAGGAATCGGCACCATGCCTGCAGGTCGTCGGCACTCTTGGTCGAGCGTGCAACCCTGGCAAGGCCCTCCGCTCCTTCCAGGCGCTGAACCACCTCACGCCGCCATCGGTCCGCATCGGATTCCCAATCGCTCTGACGTCGCTTCTGGGCACGTGCCTCCCCAGAGCGCTCGTACGCCCGCTTGAGCCGCCGCATCTGCCGCGGCGTGATCCCGCAGATCTCCGCTGCCTGAATCCACGTCAGCTTCTTCGCCATCGCTCGCACCATGATTTCCTTGCGTGTCATCGCCTTCACCTCTCGCCGCAGCCGTCGGTCCATGACCGACGCCGTAGCCGGTTACGGCGGACATCTCTAACTGCTTATACCCCCGGACATTCCCAGTGCTCCTTACATATTGATCTGGTGATATTGACAGGATGCATGGCAGTGTGGTAGTCGACTGCCATAATGCGTCAATCGCTCGGCAGGTCTCGCTGGTGCATTGCCTCGTCGCTGGCGGTCTTGGTGTTGCACACCGCACCGGGGGTTTTGATCGCACAGGATGATCCTCCTGACTTTGATCCTCTTGACTTTATTAGCTCGGAGGTGAAGTCCAGCCAGGGCGTAACTGCCGGCACCAACGAGGCGGCCCTGTGCGTTAATGGCACCGACGGCGAGAACGGAGTCCTTTCTCTGTGCTCGTTCACCAGCCCAGGCCCCGTCAGTGTCGCGAAGAGCTACTCGGCCGAATATATCGACACGCTGTTCGGCGGCGTGGCGCAGGCGACCGCGACCGTTTCGTCGGGAACCCGCTACTTTCACGAAATCGCCATTGAGTCCCAGCCCAATCCGAAGATCGGCGGCCGGCTTTTTGCTCAAGGACCGATCGGCACCAACATCATCAACATGCACGCGACATTTGGCGCCAGTTATTCAGACCGTCTGCACCTCGAACCCACCACTGGCCACCCCGACCTGATCGGCAGGCTTGTCATGCGCCTGCGTCTGACGGGAGATGTCGTGATCGGGCCGGGGCCGTATCACAGCTATACGCTCTACTTCTTGGGCGGCCCAGGGCTGGAAGCTTCGTATCACGCCGACAACCACGGCGTAGAAGCCATCGTCGCAGACGGAATCGAATTCATTCTTAATCCCCCCAAAATGCTTACACTCCAGCTGACGATAACGGCCGAGAACGTCGCGGCCATCGCCAACCTGCTGGACAGGGAGTTTACTGTCGGGCTCTCGGGGCATGTCATCGCGGAGCAGGGCGAGCAGGCGTCCCTCGATCTGAACCAGACGCTCGAGTTCGAGTCGATCGCGGTCTACACCGAGAGCGGTGACCTCTATCCGGGACTTGCGCTGACGTCCCAGTCCGGAGCGGTCTATCCATTCCTCAATGCGAGGAACGGTCCCGGACCGCCGGGCTCCTCGACCCCCGTACCTGCGCTGACTCGCTGGGGGCTTGCTGTGCTGGTTTTGGCGCTGCTGGGGACCGGTCTCGGCGGCTTTTGGCGGCACGAGTCGTCCGCCGAAGGGCGCGCGTAGAACGGCCCTATGCGGCGCGGCATCCCGAGCGCTTGCGACGGCATCTGCGGTGCGACGCGTTGACGTTTGTGAATCCCTTCGGCTGACCTGGGAAAAGAACGACAAACCTGGGCGGCATCCCATGACCGGGATAATCCCTACCCTATCAATGGAGCACCGGCTCGCCGGATAAGGGGAACGGCGGAGCATTCCACGACGTTTGTGGGGACGCTGAACGGAGGCGCGGGGTTTGCGGGGCAAACGACTGGCGTCTGCCGACCCTGGCGGAGTTGCAAACCATCGTGCTCGACTTTACGTGCGGCGGATATTTCGCGGGCCCGCTATGCACTTGCCCGTCGAGCCCGTGCGTCGATCCTGCTCTCGACTCCGGCAACACGCAGTCCGACTTCTACTGGTCCGCTACGGACCACGTTTCCGGTCTGGGCAGTGCGTGGCTCGTGCACTTCGACGGTGGCTACGTCTCGCACAACGTCAAGACGACCGGCTACTACGTCGTAGCCGTACGCGGCGGCTTGTGATCGATCATTGCTTCCCGCGTACTCCGTCTCTTACGTTGGCCATTGCACCTGTGCTCGACGTACATCGCGCGCGGCGCGGGGGCTGGGTACATTGTGGTGGATGTCCGTGAGGTTGATAGTTGGTGTCGGGTTTGTGCCGTGAGACAGGTGATGGCCGCGTGGGTTCCCGTCTCGAGAGGTGAAGAGTAGCGGCTGTGGGCGCGATCTATGGTCGTTTGCCGTTCAGACTCGCAGTATCGAGTCGCTGTAACCGCCACTGGTCAGAACGTCAGAACTGTTCGCCGATCACTGGTTGTACCGCGGCCCCAGATCCTGCCAGCTCTTCGGGAAGCGTCCACCTTTCTCGTCGTACCGCAGCAGCGCATCGACATCCTGCTCCTTCTTGAGTAGTGTGCCGACGAATGGGATGTGCTCCTCGATCTTGGCGAGCGATATGCCTGAGCGGAGTAACGCGCTGATCCAGTCGATCAGCTCCGACGTCGACGGTTTCTTACGCAGCTCGCTCTGCTCGCGCAGCCAGTAGAACTTCAGCAGCACTTGATCGAGCAGTTTCGAATCGAGATGCGGATGATGCTGTCAACGCCGAGAAGCTGACCCTTTCAACGCTCTAAAAGTGACCCACCCCCAGGGTTGAATGATCCTCCCTGCCACCTCTGGCGATGTGGGAGGCATGAAGGGAGCGGAGCGACCGGAATGCCTTCCACATCGCGGCGCACCGCGCCCCGGCCCTCGGGTTAGCCCAACTTCGCCCCCTTTGGGGGTGTGAATCTTGCGAAATCAACGGGTTGCATGATTTTTCAGTCACTACATTTCTACTTCGGGTCGACCCAATGGCGTCTGGGCCGCATGACCTCCAGCGGGACGCCGAGCAACTGGTAAAGCGCGCGGTGCTCGGGTTCGGGGGTGGAGCCTTTGCGAATGCGGAGCACGGCCCCCGCATCGGTGGGCAGCACCACGGTGCAGACCTGATGGGTCTGGAGGGTGTCGCGCACGGTGCGCCATGACGTGTGGACACCCTGGTCGAGCAGCGTGTTCTCGATGGCCACGAGCAGGTGGTAGGCCAGCACACAGAGAAAGATGTGCGCCTCCACCCGATGCTCCAGGTGGTGGAAGATCGGCCGCTCGCTGAGCGGGCTCTTCATGTCCCGGAAGGCATCTTCGGCGCGCGTGAGCAGGATGTAGAGGCGCCAGGCTTCCTCGGCGCCCAGGTCGGTGCGATCAGTGCGCAGCAAATAGGTGCCGTCGAGCTGCGCCGCCCGCGCGTACTTCTCCGCCTCCACCTCGTGACCGAAGCTCTTGTGCGCGGCGTCGTAGCCAATGCGGTAGTACCGGGCCACGCGGGGATAGCGTTCTTTGAGTCGTCCGATGGCTTCGCCGATCGCCTGCTCCTTGACCAGGCGTCCGTTCTTGACGCGCGCGGCGAGCTTGCGCAGATCGGCGAGCAGGCGTTGCTCCTGCTTGCGGCGAATCGCGCGATCCTTCTGCACGCGCCCTTCGCCGCGGCAGAGCACATAGGTCTCCTCGCCGCGGCGCTCCAGCTTGACCTCCACCTTCGGCTTCTTCTGAAACGGATTGCGCGGTGAGGGCTGGCGGATGACCTCCGCAAAGCCGTCGCCTTCAAATTCCGCCAGCCAGCGGTTGCGTTCGGGCTGGCGCGCTGCCACCAGGTAGTGCAGGTCGCGCGAGCGGATCTCGGCCAGGTTTTCCTCGTAGGCCATGCCCCGATCCACCACCACCGTTTGCCCGGGCTGCAGGGGCACCCGCGTGTTGAGCGCGTCCAGCATCGCCTTGAGCGAACTGCGGTCCGGGAGGTTGCCTGCGAAGATCTCGTGCGCCAGCGGAAATCCCTGCGCATTGAGCACCAGCCCCACCACCACCTGCTTGCAATCCGGCCGGTGATCGCGCGAGTAGCCGCGCTGCGCCTTGGGATTGAGGGCCGCCTGGCCCTCGAAATACGTCGAGGTCAGATCGTAGAGCAGGCAGGTGTTCGTGCAGTTGAACAGCGTGCGCTCGCGCTCGGCGAGCGCCGCCTCGATCCGTGCCCGCTGCGGATGCAGCCGGTCGAGATGGCGGTAGAGCGCCTTGTCGCGCAGGTGCGTGAAGTCGACCGCGAGGAGGTCCGCCAGCGCACTGCGCCGGACCCAGTCGGGCATCGCGTGCTCGGAACACGGCTGAATCAGGCGATTCATCGTCATGGCCAGCGTCAGCACGCGAGCGCGTTCGCTGAAGCCGAGGGGTTGCAGAATCTCCTCGAGGCCCAATTTCCGCCAGTACTGTACCCCGACATGGACGGGCCCCGCCGCCCGGTGCTCCTCGGTGCTTATGCGATCGGCGTGGACACTCACCAGTGCGCCGCCGCTGCTCCGCTTCCGGCCTGGGCGACCCCGCCGGATGCGCTCCACCACCTCGGTCACTTCCGCATCTTCGCTGCCGCCCAACTCCCGCTGCCCCGCCAGGGCGCTCTCCACTTTGCGCACCAGCTCCAGCCACTGCTGGCGCGGGCGGGGACTCAGGTCGCCCAGCGAGCAGACGACCTTCTGGCGCGGGCCCTTCGCCATCCGCACGGATTCGACCAGCACGTAGTTGGTGTAGGTCTGTCCCTTGTGGCGCCGGTGCGTCGTCCGCACGAACATGCGTCACTACTTACCGCTATATATCCTGTTTTACTAGCATTCTAGAAAATATATTCGTCACTACATCGCGCGCCTCGACCTCGCGCCCTTGAGATCATTGAGAAATTCGGTGAGCACCCCACCTTTTTCGGCAAAAGGGGGGCGAAGTTGGGCTAGTTGTCGTTCGGGGTGTCCACCTCCTTGCGCTGCCGTAATCGCCGCGTCCGATAGGATTCGCCCTTGGTCGTCAGCACCTGGGCATGGTGCCCCAGGCGATCGAGGAGGGCGGTGGTCAGCTTCTCGTCCGTGAAGACCTGCACCCACTCGCTGAACGCCAGATTCGTGGTCACGATCGTCGAGCGGCGCTCGTAGCGATCACTGAGCAGGTTGAAGAGCAGCTCGCCACCAGCCCGATCGAACGGCACGAACCCCAGCTCGTCCACGATCAGCAGATCGACGCGCCGGTAGCGCTGGTGCAGCCGTGTCAGCGTGCGCTCGTCGCGGGCCTCGATCAGCTCGCGCACCAGATCCGCGGCCCGTGTGAAGGCGACCCGGTAGCGCCGACGCGCCGCCTCCACGCCCAACGCGATCGCACTGTGCGTCTTCCCGGTCCCGATCGGACCCGCCAAGATCAGATCCTCATGTCGGTCAATGTACGCGCAGCTCATCAGCTCAGTCAGCTTCGGTCGGGAGATCCCCTTGAGCTCGCTCCAGTCCACTTGCTCGAAGGTCTTCACCTCCGGAAAGTGCGATTCCTTCATGCGCCGCGCCGCGCCCCAGCCGGGGGCACTGGGCACTCGCGCACGCGGCCGACTTTGTCCGTCGCCCTATACCGTCGGCCGACAGAGTTGACAAGGGGGGCACAAAGGGGGTACTCGTGCAGCGATGTAACTGCCGGAGGTCGCGATGAGGCGTGCGTTCGCCATTTTTTGGTTGTTGCTGGTTGTTGCTGCGCCGCGGCTGGCTTCGGCTCAGAATGTCACCGGTACCTACAACCTGACCGTGATCTTACCCGGCTCTTGCACGTGGGCCGGTCTGCTTTCGTTAGCGCAGAGCGGGACCACCCTCACCGGCTCGGGGACAATCCAGATCCAACCGGGCAGTGACGTGGGATGCGCTTCGACATTGAGCGGCTCGGTCAACGGCACGGTCACTGGCTCGACGATCAACTTCGGACTTGCCACCGGCTCGCTCGGAACGGCCCAGTTCACCGGAACAATCAGCCCGGATGGCCTGACGTTGAGTGGTACGTGGCAGGTTGGCAGCAGTGGCTCCGGTACGTGGACCGCGCTGCGTGTTCCGTCCACCAATGCGCCGACAATGGGCGGCGCGACACTGCTCCTTCTCGGATCGCTCTTGCTTGTAGCGGGAATTCGACGCACCCGACGCGCGTGACTCGCACACCGGCGCAAAGACCCGTGGCGATTCGCCCGACCACGGCCGTACTTTAGTCCCTTTTCCCTTTCTTGTTACCAACATGTTGGGAGAGTGGTCAGGCGGCGAGCTTGAGGGTTTCGAAGATAGCGTGTAGCTCGCCTTGGATGCGGATTTCGGACCATCGCGATCACGGATTTCGGGATCGTGATCAGTGATTACGGCATCGTGATCACCGATTGCCGGAGCGTGATCACGGCCTGAGCTGGTCCTCATGAGAGCGAACTCCGGCCTTGGTTGATCCGGGGTCTAACCAAGCTCAGTAGCAGGATTGCTTGGCATATCCGTTTGGGACCGGCTTTCCGAAGCCCTCAAGGCGAGCTGTTCGTGGGGCAAGAAGAAGTAATTGCCACAATGCCACCGGCCAACCGACACTATCGGCCCGGTTACATCCGGCATCTGACGCATCGCGGCCACCGCAACGGCAGCCCCTGTTGGCCTCGCAAACGAGGGGTCGGCGCTCGCTCGTCAACGCTCGTTGACAAACGGTCGTTCCACCCCGTATACGGTGACGCCGCTATGAGGCCTCGCGAACGTTCCAGAGAACACGTCTTTTCGTCCGCGCAGTGAATTCGCACTCGCCGCCCGGTCGCCCGCTGCGATGTTCAAACCAGATCCCTCCCACAAATTCAGTCCGCGGCGAGAGCGGTGGCTGAAAGGCCTGCGCAAGGGGATTACCCGCGGAAATATCTGGCTGCTCAAGATCAGTCGCGGGCGGCTCGGCAATAGCTTCTTGGGGACGCCGACCCTGCTCCTAACGACCACCGGCCGTAAGTCCGGCCAGCCGCGCACGATACCCTTGTATTATCGGACCGAGCGCGCTCGCCTTCTCCTGGTGGCGTCGAATGCTGGGACATCCCGCGATCCGGATTGGTTGCTCAACATCCGGGCGCAACCGCTGGTGACGGTACGGATTCGAGGGCGGACGCAACCGATGCGGGCGCGCGTCGCCAGCATGGAAGAGAACCAGCAACTGTGGCCCAGTCTGTTAGCCACCTTCCCGCTCTGGCAGATGATGTTCGAACGCAGTCATCGGGTGTTTCCGATCGTCATTCTGGAGCCGACAGTGGCCTGAAACGGGCTACTTGATTGTTGCCTGCAGACCGTAATGGTCGGAGTAGGCCGTCAGCACCGTTTCCGTCTTTCCCGGGTTGCCGCCGCAAGCGGGTGTGGTGACGGACACATTGACCGTGCTCTCCATGATGCGATGGGCACTGGCCGTGAGACCACGCGTAAGGATGTGATCGATCACCACCGAGGGCGTCCCTTCCCCGACGAGCGGGTTGGTCCCGCAGAACGTGCACGGCTCGTTGCCATCCCTGATATAGGCGTCGGCGAGTCCCGCCGCGGCAAACTTGGCGTAGTTGGCCGGCACTTCGGCGCTGTACGTCTTACCCGCGGGCCCGGTATTCATATCGCCGAGCACAAGCACCTTGCCGCCCGACCCTGCCTTGGCATTCACGAACGCGATGAGCTCGTCGATCTGGGCCGCCTGTTCCTCGGCCCACGAGCCCGCCGCCTCGGGAAAGGGGATATCCCTGAACACCGCGGTGAGGTGCGTGCAGATGGTGTGCAGATCGCCAACTTCGGTCTTCAGTCGTGCGTAGATGAGGCCGCGCCGATTGGTGTGGCTGTCCATCACCACTTCCTCCTGCTCCAGGATCTCGTACTTCGTCAGCAGGCCGGTGCCAAACGAGCCATCGTAGGCGTACTTCGCCGTTTGCGTCGCGGTACACTCTTCAATGATGCGGTCGAGCCCGAGCGCTGCCACCAGGCCGACATTCGCCTGCAGGCACCCGGAACACTTCGGGGGTAGCGCGAGAAACTGGGGGAGACAGTTCGCCAGCGTACAGTTCGCCAGCTGCTCGTTGGGTGTGCATGCACAGCTGCTTTCGACGCAGGCCTCGAGAGGCGCAAGGTCGGCGGTTGTGCACTGCGCTTCGCCCGAAACGAACTCCTGTTGCGGGGCGGGGAAAATGGTGTGCGGGAGCGAGTTGGCCGTGGCCGCCTTCAGTTTGCCAACGTCGTCCGCGTCCCAGAATTCCTGCACGCAGAGGATCTTGGTCGGAAGGGCCGCGAGCGCGTTGACCGTCACCGAGCTGCGCTGGGGGGCATAGTCGACGAAGCCCACCGCGAGACCGGCGTTGTACGTGGTGGCTTGAATATCGACCTGATCGTCGTCCGAGCCGCATCCGCATGCAGCCGCCGCAAGCACACCCACTGCCACCCATTCGCGAAGCTTCATGGTCGCCCCCTGCAAAGGAATCGCTGCCCGTGCGTCTGTGGCACGCGCCGGGTCTGCCCGTTTCTTCTAGCGCATCTCTTGCGGTTGGCGAAGAGAATTCTGACCTGTGCACCCCGTCCCGAGAATCCGCGCCGCGCGGCACCGAACGCCAGGCTCGTAGCCGGCGCCACGCGCATCATGCCGGCTTACGCCGCATGCCCGTCGGTTTTCCACTGACGTCCGTCCCGCTCCAACAAATCGTGGGCGTCCTTCGGTCCCCACGAACCGGCGGCGTAATTCGGAAATCCCCGCGGAGGTAACGCTTTCCAAACATCGAGCACCGGGGTGATGATGCTCCAGCCCGCTTCCACCATGTCCGCCCGCTGAAAGAGCGTGGCATCGCCCGTCATGCAGTCGTGGATCAAGCGCTCGTAGCCCGTGCTGGGTGTGGAGCCGAAGTAGTCCTGGTACTTGAAATCCATCTCCACCGACCCCTGCCGCATGATCGGACCCGGCACTTTCGCGCCAAAGCGCAGGGAAATGCCCTCTTCCGGCTGGATGTGCATCACCAATCGGTTCGGTTGCAAGCTTTCGACCGAGGTGTCGCGGAAGAGCTGGAAGGGCACACGGCGAAACTGAATCGCAATCTCGGTGGTGCGCCGAGCCAAGCGTTTGCCGGTGGCCACGTAGAACGGCACGTCGGCCCAGCGCCAGTTGTCGATACCCAGTTTGAGCGCAACGAAGGTCTCGGTGTTCGACTCCGCCGACACGGACGGCTCCGTACGATACGCGGGTACCGCATCGCCACCGATTGCCCCCGCGCCGTATTGTCCGCGGACGGTCTGCGTCAGCACTTCTTCCGGGGTTGGCGGTTGAATGGCCCGCAGGACTTTGGCTTGCTCGTCCCGTACCGCGTCGGCGTCGAACGAGATCGGCGGCTCCATCGCCGTCAGCGTGACCAGCTGGAAGAGATGGTTCGGCACCATATCGCGCAAGGCGCCTGACGTCTCGTAATAGCCGCCGCGATGTTCGACGCCCACAGTCTCGGCAGCGAGGATTTGCACGTGATCGATATAGCGACGGTTCCAAATGGGCTCGAAGATACCGTTGCCGAAGCGGAACATGATGATGTTCTGGACCGTCTCCTTGCCGAGGTAATGATCGATGCGATAGATCTGGTCCTCGCGCAGCACCTGCTTGATTTCGGCATTGAGCGCGCGAGCGGAATCGACGTCGTGGCCGAACGGCTTTTCGACGACGACTCGGCGCCAGGTGCCGTTGCGTTCGTCCGCCAACCCCGCGGCACCCAGTTGCCGGATGACGTCGCCAAAAAACCGAGGTGCCACCGCCAGGTAATAAATGCGGTTCCCGTGGGCGGCATCCGTTGTCTCCGCTTGCACCAAGACGTCGTTCAGGCGCTGAAACGTGCCTGCGTCTTGGAAGTCGCCGCGGACATAGTGCATGGACTGCAGCAGCCGCTCCAACACCTCCGCGGCCACCGGGCAGGTGGCAAACTGTGCGATCGCCTCGCGCATTTGCTGCCGGAAGGTGTCGGTGTTCAGATCGTCGACAGCGCAACCAACGATGGCGAACTGGCGCGGTAGCAGTTTCTCTTTCGCCAGGTTGCACAACGCGGGCAGCAGTTTCCGTTTGGTCAGGTCGCCGCTGGCGCCGAAGATTACGAGGCTGCAGCGACCGACCATGCGCGTTGGGGCGAGGGTAGGGTCGTCCGGCAGATCGGTAGGGCGCGTCATGTCAGACCATCCGTGGACGGTCCGCTATGGCGCGCGCACGGCGGCGAATTACCGCGCATACTTGCCCACCGTATCGAGCAGTTTCTTGAACGGCTCGGCGAACAGCCGCACGGCGTCAACCAGCAGGGTATCGGTGACCCGGTCGATGGAGATTCCGGCCTCGGCGATCCGCTGCATGACGGTGTGGGCAGCGCCCACGTCTTCCGTGAGGCTGGCGCGTACGACACCATGATCGCGGAACGCTTCCAGCGTCGCCGGCGGGATGGTATTCACCGTGTCGCGGCCGATTAGCTCCTCGACATACACGACATCCCGGTATGCCGGATTCTTGGTGCTGGTGCTCGCCCACAGCACGCGTTGCGTGCCAGCACCGTTGTCCGCCAACGTCTGCCAACGGGGACCGCGAAAGATCCTGAGATATTCTTGATAGGCGATCTTGGCGTTGGCGATCGCGGTCTTCCCCAACAAGCCACGCAGTTCCGCCTGCCGTGCCGCGTTTGGGGTCGCATCGATGCGCGCGGTCAGTTCGGCGTCGACGGCAGTGTCGATACGGCTGACGAAGAAGCTCGCGACACTCGCCAAGTGTCGCAAGTCGGCACCACGCTCGGCCGCTTGTTCCAGTCCGGCAATATACGCCGCGGCGACCTGCTCATAGGCGCGTTGCGCGAACAGGAGCGTCACGTTGATGTTGAGGCCCTCGCCGATCAGTTGTCGGATGGCCGGGATGCCCTCCGCCGTCCCCGGCACCTTGATCATAAGATTCGGCCGCTCCACCGCTGCCCACAGCCTCCGTGCTTCGGCCACGGTCCCCGGCGTATCGTGCGCCAGTAACGGCGAGACCTCCAGGCTCACATAGCCGTCACGGCACGACGACCGTTCATAGGCTGGGCGGAGGAGATCCGCGGCGTCCTGAATGTCGCGGATTGCGATCTTTTCGTACAGCGCTTTGGCATCGAGCTGCCGTGCCTCCGGAGCCAGCAGGATGTCCTGGTAATCGGCGCTGCCGACAATCGCCTTCTCGAAAATCGACGGATTCGATGTCATGCCGCGCAGTCCGTCTTCGTCAATCAGACGGGCAAGCCCACCGTTGATGATCAGATCGCGCCGAATATAGTCGAGCCAGACGGACTGGCCGTACTCCAATAATGTCCGCAATCGGTTCTGAGCTTCCTTCTCCATGGTGTCCTCCGTCAGGTGCCTCTTCTATGTAAATCATAACCGCCCGCAAGGGAACTTTCAGGGTCCCGCGCCGCAATGCTCAGCGCGGTCAGACACAAGAACACCATCCCCCTCGCCCTTGGCCGGCGTCGCTGCTACACACAGCGTAGCACAAGTAGGGACAGCGTCCGCACACGACTATGGCCAAGCTACGTATCCTGTTCGAAACCGGCGCTCCGGAGCGAACGATAGAGTTCGACCCCGTCAAGGCACCCTTTCAGCACGACGGCCTGCCGGGCTCGGTGCTCGACATTCTGCTGGGCCATGGCGTGCACCTCGAACACGCCTGCGGCGGCAATTGCGCGTGCACGACCTGTCACGTGATCGTGAAAGGCGGCGATGGCCAGCTGTCGGAAGCGGAAGAAAACGAGCTCGATCTGCTCGATAAGGCGCCGGGCCTTACGGCCACCTCGCGCCTCGGGTGTCAGGCGGTCATACAGGACAACGCTGACGTGACAATCCTGATCCCGCGCTTCACCATCAACGCTGCCTGAGGACCTCGGGGCATGGTGGGCGAGACCGACAGCGCGCCACGGCACGCCGCATACGACGCCACCATCGAGCGCATCGTCGAACACGCGCCGGATACGCGTTCAATCTTCCTCCGGCTACCGCCGCCGCAACGACTGGCATTCATCCCCGGCCAGTTCATCTCCTGCCTCATCCCGCAAGACGACGGTGTTGCCGTCCGACCGTATTCCATTGCCTCCAACCCCGAAGATGCCGACGTACTGGAGATCTGTCTCAACCTCGTCCCTGGCGGGTTCGGCTCGACCTATCTGTTCGGTCTGGCAATCGGTGCGCGCGTGCGCTTCACCGGACCGTGGGGTACGTTCACGCTGCACCGCCAGCCAGAAGCGGAGTGCGTATTTGTCGCCGAGGGCACCGGGATCGCCCCGATTCGTCCCATGCTCCGGCGCGCACTTGCCAGTGGCGGCAGGTTTCCGCTGCGCTTGCATTACGCCGCACCCGGCGCGGCCCACTTGCTGTACGCCGACGAATTCGTGCAGGCCGCTCGGGCGCACCCGCGGTTTACTTTCGCGCCGGCCGTAGGCGAATCGCTCCAAGAAGTGGTGACACGGCAGTATCTGGCAGGCGACGAAGATCGGACGCGTCACTTCTACATCTGCGGGGTGGGAACGATCGTTCCGACGCTCCGCGATCTGCTGCGCGGCGGTGGTTACGAACGCCGCGCCGTGCAATACGAAAAGTGGTGACGCCGCCCGCCGAAACGGATGTCAGGGCAGATAGATCCCGGCGGATCGTCCACCCTCGAGGTACGGGTCGTTACTCGAAGCCGAGATCGCCCCGGAGCTCGTGGCGAATCGATCGATCACCAGGCCGACCACCGGCACGTCGGTACCGCGCACGATGACGTGTGCCGTATCGGTACCGACAGAATTGAAGCCGAACACCGGCACGGAACTGAACCGCACGCGGTTGAAGCATTTCAGTGCGGTGCCACCCGAAAGGTGCTGCTCGAACTCGTTGATCACCGCGAACAGCACGTTGGTACCGGAGGGGATCTGGTTCATGAGATCCTCCGTACACGGCACCAAGATCAACTCGCTGTCGGGCCCGCCCGACTGCTTGGTCAGCACTTGGAAGTGAAGGCGATCCGGACATTGTTCGTAGTTGACCCCATCGAGCAGGACGGTGCCTGCAAAACTGCCTGCACTGAGCCGCCGAAACGCGATGGCACTGTACCCAACCGTTTGCCCGTTGCTATCCGACACGACGGCACGGCCCTGGAGGGCGTTAAAGGCCGCGGCGCTAGCGAACGGGCCGTACGGGGTCACCACGCACTTCAGCTCTCCGTCGCCCACGAAGGGGACCCCGACGCGGACGTTATTGCCATTCATGCCGGTGCTCGCCATCCATGACACAGGTTGGTAGGGCGTCAGTTGGAGGAAGAAGCCGATCTCGTCGCATGTTCCACTGCTGACATAGAAACACGATACCGAGACCGCCGCATTGGTCAGGTTGACCATCTCCACCCGTGTGTCCTGCGTCGCCGACACACGAATCAACGGATAGATCAGGACGGCGGAGGGCAGCTTTTGCGCCGGCGGTACGCCGACGACATCGAAGCCGGTCGGATCCGACACCGATTGCAGGGGGATGGCAGTTGCCGTCGCCGTAGGCAGGGATGTGGGCGTAAACGTCGCGGTAGGAATTGCGGTCGCGGTTGGCACTAAGGTCGCCGTGGCGGTTGGCCGGGGCGTCGGAACCGCAACGGTCGGGGTCGCCGCCGGCCGCCGCGGCAGGAAGCGCGCTGCGCCCTGACTGAACTGGTGCATGTACAGCATGGAAAGCGCGGCGAGTATGCGAAGCAGTTCCGTCATTGTGGCTCGGGGAAGTACACAGTCGCCGACCGGCCGCCCTCGAACGAAGGCTCGTTCCCGGCGGTGCCGTCTTGACCTTTGAAGGGGACCTCGTCGATGACCAGTCCGAGCACCGGTGAGCCGACGCCACGAATCACGACGTGGGCCGTATCGCTCCCGGCGACCGCTCGGGTCAAGGTGTCGGCAATCGCGGAAAGCGGGCGCTTGTCGTAGCACCACAACGCGAACGCGGTCGAGAACGGGGTTTCGAACTCATTATAGATCATGACCTGAACGCCGGTAGCCGTCGGAATCTGCGTCCGCAGGTCCTCCGTGCACGGGACCAGAATCATCTCGCTGATGGACGTCGGCTGTTGTTCGGTGAGCACATCGAAATGCAACCGGTAGGGGCACTGCGCATACGTCGTGCCATTCAGGGAGAACGTGCCGGTCATGTCTCCGTCCGCCAAACGTTGGAAGCCTACCGCGCCGTACGATGCCGACTGGCCGTCCGTGTTGCCAAAGACGATCGCCCGACCTTGAATCGCATTGTGGTACTGCACCTCGGGATGGGCGGGGTGGACTGCGCACTTCATTTCGCCCGTTCCATAGAACGGCGGCACGGAAGTGCCGGTCATCACATCGTTCTTGCCACCGCTCGCCAGCCAAGACAGAGGCTGGTATGGCGTCAAATACACCAGGAACCCGACCTCGTTGCAGGAGCCGCCGTCGACGTAAAAGCATTCGACCTTGACGGGGTTCCCGGAAAGGTTCACCAGCTCGATGCGGGTGTCCTTATCTCCGGTCGCCTGTATGAGCGGGTATACCAGCAGCGCGGACGGAAGCTTCTGGGCCGGCGGACCACCCGCGGACGCCACCGACAGGGGCAGTGCAAGCGCACAGCACAACAGCATCGCCCGACGGGCCCACCACAGAACACGCATCACTCATCCACGCCGAGCCGCATCGTAGTCGCGCGCGGCGCACAAATCAAGGCGAAATCGCACCTACGGCCAATCGACACTTCAAGATAGACCCCTTGCCGGTTCATCGCGGTAGCGGCGGAGGGGTGGTGTGCTAAGACGAGGCTATGGCGGATCATCGGGTGACCATCCGGCGCGGCAGACGTACGGATTTCACCGCGGTCATGGAACTGTTGGCGGAGGAGGGCGTGCCGTTGCCGCCGGCGGACCGTACGACCTTGCGGCGATTTCGTCGTCTGGTGGCCGACCTGGGGACGGACTTCTATGTCGCCGTGATTGACGGTAGGATAGAGGGTCTCGTCCATGTCACGTATGCACGTCAGCTCACGCAAGGCGCCACCGCCACCCTGGAACGATTGGTCGTGGCGGAGGCATGCGGCGACAACGGCATCGGCATGGCCTTGCTGCGCTTCGCGCAGCGCCGCGCCCGCAACCGCGGCTGTGCCCGCTTCTCGTGCGCGCTGCCGGCCAGCGCGCACGACCGGCGCGAGTTTCTGGAACGTAGTGGGCTCGAAGCGCACGGCGAGTGGCTGGCCGTGTACTGGACCGCCGCGCGCGCATCCGAACCTGCGCCGGCCAAAGGCTAGGGGCGCTCGCGTGGCGCGCGCGATGGCCGGCACCGACCCCGGCAGCGAAGCCTAGGCCCACCAGCGATGTCGGCCGCGGTCCGGAACTGGCGCGAGGTGTTTGAAGCGCTGCGCGACGAAGTGAGCCCCGCGGAGCAACCGCTGCTGGCGACCTTTACTCGCGAGCTGCTCGACAGAGACGGCGCCGCGCCGCTCGCGGAGCACGGGCGCGGGTACAGCGGTGCCATGACACTGGCGGCATTCCGCTTCCTGGCGCAGCCGAGTTCGGGGAGCCCACGGGTCCGCGTCGTCCGGCCAGAGGCCGCCGCGCCGAGTGGCGTGTTGCAACCGTACATCGTCGAGACGGTCATGCGCGATCGCCCCTTCATCGTCGACACGATTCACGAATCGCTGCGGCACGCCGGCTGCGCGGTGCGGCGCCTGTTGCATCCGGTCATGGCCGTCGTGCGCGACGCACGGGGCGGAGCGCTCGCCATCGGGCCCGCGGATATGCGCGGCCACAACGAATCCTTCGTCCACGTCGAGGTCGAATATGTGCCCGACGCGCAGCAACTCGCATCGTTGCTGCGCGAGCGCCTGGCCGCCGTTGTCCTCGCCACTGACGACTACGCGGCAATGCGCGCGCGCACGGTCGCGTTGGTCGAGGAATTGCGCACGCGGTCTCTTCCACCGCCGTGGAACGCCAATGCGGACGAGATCGCCGCGTTCCTGCGGTGGCTCGGCGAGAAGAATTTCGTCTTTCTCGGATATCGCGAGTACACCTTTGCCGGCACCGGTGCCCAATGCACCGCGGCGGTCCGCCGGGGGTCGGGACTGGGGATCTTGCGCAACGAAGACCGCTCTGCCTATACGCGGCCGCGCTCGCTCCTCGAGGTCCTGCAGCGCCGCTTGAACGAACCGCCGCTCCTGCTGATTTCCAAGACCAACACGGAGAGTCCCATTCACCGTTCCGGGCATATGGATTACATCGGCGTCAAAGACGTCGACGAACGCGGCGCGGTCGTCGGCGAGCGGCGGTTGCTCGGACTGTTCACGTCGAAAGCCTACGCCGAGGAGCCGGCCGAGGTGCCCATCCTGCGTCGCAAGCTCGCCGACATTCTCGCGGCCGAAGGCGCGCTGGACGAATCGTACACCTACAAGTCCATCGTTAGTGTCTTCAACAGCATCCCCAAGCTGGCACTGTCGAGCGCAACCGCTCCCGAACTGCGCACCGAGATCAGGCGTATTCTCGCGGCACAAGGCCGCGATGAGGTCACCCTGCTTTGCCGCCCCGACGCGTTAGCGCGCGGTGTGTTCATCGCCGTCATGCTGCCACGCCGGCGATTCTCCGACGAACTGCAGCGGCGGATCGCAACATGCCTGACGGAAGCGCTGGCGGCAGTCGTGCTCGAACAGCACGTGGTGTTGCACGAGGGCGACCAGGCACGGCTGCACTACTATCTCGCCACACCGCCGGACCCCTTCCGCACCGTGACGCCGGACGAGGTGCGCCTGCGGCTCGCGGAACTGATGCGGACGTGGGACGATCGCCTCGGCGATCTGCTCGCCGGGCAGTTTCCGCCGGAGCGCGCACGGCAACTGGTCGACCGCTATGTGCGGGCCTTTTCCGACGCCTACAAGGCCGGGGTGGATATAGCCGCCGCGCTCGCGGACATCCGCTGCATCGAAGCGCTGGCGGCCACGCACACTCCCCAGATCGATCTCGTGAACGAGCGTAGCAGCCCGCGGTTCACCGCCCTGAAGCTGTATCTCGCCGAGGCCGAGTTGGTGCTCAGCGACTTCCTCCCCGTGCTGGAGAATCTTGGCCTGCGCGTATTTGCTGAGGATTTCCTCAGTGTTGCCGTGGAAGGAATCGGGAATGTCCGCATCCACACGTTTCTCGTTCAGGACGGTGCCGGGGCACGCTTGGACGTGGCGCACGCCGCGCCCTTGCTCATACCGGCACTGCTGATGGTGCAGGCCGGACAGCTGGCAAACGATCCTCTCAACGGATTGATCCTGGCCGCTGGCCTCCCGGGGCAGGCGGTCGACGCGCTGCGCACCTACGTGCATCATGGGGTGCAGATCGGCAGCGCCCCCACACGCGCGGCGTTGATACGCGCCTTGCTCGGCGCGGCACCGTCCGCACGGCTGCTCTGGGAGTACTTCGCAGCCAAGTTCGACCCGCGAGCGGCCGGGACGCCGAGCGAGCGCGCCAGCCGCTTGCTGCCGGAGATCGAGCGTCGCTTCTTGGAGAGTCTCGATGCCGTGCGCAGCGTTGCCGAGGATCGCATGCTCCGTGCGCTCTTGAGCGCCGTGACGGCAACCGTGCGCACGAACTTCTTTCGGTCGGAGGAGGAGCCGCACGCGGCATCGGTTGCGGCGGGGACGGCACCTGGCGGCGCGGCGCCGGCACCCGCCATTGCCGTCAAGCTGGCCTGCGAGCGCATCCCCCACATGCCCCGTCCCCACCCGCTCTTCGAAGTCTACGTGCATGCTCCGCATGTGGAAGCCCTCCACCTGCGTGGCGCCAAGGTCGCGCGTGGCGGGATCCGGCTCAGCGATCGCCCGGACGATTTCCGTACGGAGATTCTCGACCTGCTGAAAACGCAGATGGTCAAGAATGCCGTGATCGTGCCGGCAGGCTCGAAGGGGGGATTCGTTCCCACCCCGCGCTCGGGCACCACCGATGGCGCGAACCCCACCGTCGCCGCGTACCGCACGTTCATCAGCGCACTCTTGGATATCACCGACAACATCGTTGCCGGCGAGGTGGTACCGCCGGCGCAGACGCTCGCCTACGACGATCGGGATCCCTACCTCGTGGTCGCCGCCGACAAGGGGACGGCGACGTTCTCCGACGTCGCCAACGCCATCGCGGCGCGGTATCGGTTCTGGCTGGGCGACGCGTTCGCCTCCGGCGGAACGCACGGCTACGACCATAAGAAAGAGGGCATCACCGCGCGCGGTGCGTGGGAGTGCGTGCGCCGCCACTTCCGCGAGATGAAACGAGACGCCGACCGCGAGCGCCTCACCGTCATCGGCATTGGCGACATGAGCGGCGACGTATTCGGCAACGGCCTCCTGCTGTCGCGCCGCCTCTGCCTGCGCGCGGCCTTCAATCACGCGCACATCTTTCTCGATCCCGAGCCCGACCCGCTCCGGTCGTTCGCCGAGCGCGAGCGCCTCTTCCGTCTGCCGCGGTCGAGTTGGTCCGACTACGACACCCGCGTCATCAGTGCCGGTGGCGGCGTCTTCCCGCGTGCCGCGAAGACCGTGCCGCTCTCCGCACCCGTCCAGGTCATGCTCGGCATCGAGGCGGCGTCCGCCACTGGAGAGGAGGTCGTGCGCGCCATTCTGCGAATGGACGCCGATCTGCTGTGGAACGGCGGCATCGGTACCTACGTGAAGGCCAGCACGGAAACGCACGCCGATGTTGGCGACGGCGCCAATGACGCAGTGCGCGTCAACGGCACGGAGTTGCGGGTGCGCGTGGTCGCGGAGGGCGGAAATCTCGGCTTCACGCAGCGGGGCCGCGTCGAATACGCACTGCGCGGAGGGCGCATCAATACCGACGCCATCGACAATTCCGCCGGCGTCGATATGTCCGACCACGAGGTGAATCTGAAGATCGCGCTGGCGGCGGCAGTCGAGCAGCAACACCTCGCGGTCGGCGAACGCAATCAGTTGCTTCTGGAGCTGACACCGGAAGTGACCCGCCGGGTGCTCGCCCATAATGGCCGGCAGGCACGCATCCTGGGCCTGGACCAGCTCGCCAGCCAGACGCACATCGACGTCTTCCGCGAGCTGATGAGCCAGCTCGAGAGCGAGGCGATGCTCGACCGCCAGCTCGAAGCATTGCCGGACCGCGCGGCGTTACGCGGCCGCCGCGGCGGCTTTCTCGGGTTGACGCGGCCGGAGCTGGCAACCGTGCTGGGGTATACGAAGTTGTGGCTGCAACGCCACCTCCTGGCGTCCGCGCTGCCGGATGATGCGTTCTTCGATTCCTACCTGGACGCCTATTTCCCCGACGCCATCCGCCGGCGCTGCGCGGAGAGCATCCACCGCCATCGCTTACGCCGGGAAATCATCGCCGTCGAACTTGCCAACGCCATCATTGATGCCATGGGCACGGTGTTCGTCACCCGGGTCGTACGCGACACGGGTGCGGACGCGGTCGCGGTGGTGCGGGCGTGGGCGCTCGCGGCGGCCGCCACGGATGTCCGCGGCGACTGGACGGCGATCGCGACCGGGGCTGCCGCGCTCCCGCTGGCCGCCGAGATCGGCTGTTGCCAAACCTTGCAGGACGCCATGGAGCGGGCAACCAAGTGGTTGCTTGCGACCCCGGTATCCGACCGCCCGACGACCGAATCGGCCACCACGCTGCATACGGCAATAGTGGAGTTGCGGACTCTGCTGCCCGCCGTCCTGCCTGCCGTCGCCCGTGCGCAGTGGGCGGACACGATCGAGGAATTGACCAACCTGGGCACTCCCCCGGCGCTGGCGGAGCGCGTCACCACGCTCGATCGCACCGCCGAGCTGTTCGAGGTGCAGCATGTCGCCGACGCGCTCGGCAGCCCACGCACGCGCGCAGCCGTCGCCTACTTCCGGGCGGGCGATATCGTCGATCTCGATTGGATCCGCTCCAGCTTGGCCGGCCTGCCCGCCGCCGATCGTTGGGAGCGCCGCGCGCTGGAAGGGTTGAGCGAGGGGCTGATCTTTGCGCGACGCCACCTGACCTGCGCGGTGCTCCGTGGGGGCGCTGAGGACGAACCCGTGGACCGGTGCATGCAACGCTACGCCGAGCGCCATCGCGAGCAGTTGGACCGGCTGCGAGCGGTGATCGGCGACCTCAAGAGCGCCAACCGCCCGACGCTCGCGGGCCTATTGGTGGCGATGCGCGAACTCGGACGACTCGCGGGACGCGGGGAGGCAGGATGACGACAACACGTGTGATCTTTCTCGGCAGCGGCGACGCCTTTTCCGCCGGTGGACGCCACCAGGCCGGCTATCTCGTGCGGAGTGGCGATCGCGCGGTCTTGCTCGACTGCGGCGCCTCGACGCTTACCGCCATGAAACAACAGCACGTCGAGCCCGGCTCCGTCGATCACATCGTCATCAGTCACTTGCATGGGGACCACTTTGCCGGCATTCCCTTCCTGTTGCTGGCGTATACGTACGAGCAACCCCGCGATCGGCCACTGGGCATCGCCGGCCCGCCTGGCATCGAGGCGCGGGTGCGCGGGCTGTTTGCCACCGTGTACAAGGAGATCGCCGCACGGACACTTCCGTTCGCACTGCAATTCACCGAATTGGCACCCGGGAGACCGCAATCCCTGGGGTCGATGGAGATCGTCCCGTTCGAGGTGCCGCATCAAGAAAGGGAGTTGTCACTCGGCTTCCGCCTCGATGTCGGTGGCCGCCGCATCGTATATTCCGGGGATACCGGTTGGACGGACGCGTTGATCGTGCACTCCCACCAGGCGGACTTGTTCGTCTGCGAGTGCTGTTACTTCGACACGCGCCAACCATTTCACTTGGATTATCGGCGTCTCGCGGAGCACCGACGGCGATTCACCGCCAAACGCATGATCCTCTCGCACCTCGGCCGGGAGGTGCTGGAGCGGCAGAACGATATCGAAATGGAGTTGGCCCGCGACGGGTTGGTGGTCGAAATCGACTGACGGCACTGCTACGCTCGGGGGAAACCACCGTCGTCCGTATGGGGAGATATCGTTCGTGACTGAAGCGAGCCAACGCTTTGTGCGTCTTGAGGGCTGCGTCAACTTTCGCGATGTGGGCGGCTATCCCACGCGCTCCGGGAGGACGCTGCGCACCGGACAGGTCTTTCGCAGCGATGCCTTACACCTGCTGACGGCCAGTGACATCGTCCACCTGCGCCAGCAGCTCCGCATCGGGCAGATCATCGATCTTCGTTCCACCGGCGAGCTGCGCGTCGACGGCCGGGGGCTGCTCGAGGCCGAGCCGATCCATTTCCGACACCTGCCGATTTTCGATGGCGACGCATCGGCAAACCGCGATCTCCCGGCAACCATGGACCTCGCGGATCGTTACTTCTTCATGGCCGACCTGGGCGGGCGGATGATTGGTCGAATCGTGACCGCCATCGCCGAGGCGCCCGCACCCACCGTCTACCACTGTTCCGCCGGCAAGGACCGCACGGGCGTCATCTCGGCGCTGCTGCTGAGTCTACTCGACGTCGATGCGGACATCATTACCGGCGACTACGCCCTCAGCCAGGAGCGGCTGCCGCGGATCGTCGAGCGTCTGGCGGCGGACAAGGGATACTGGACCGCCGTTATTCGCACCTTGCCTCCGGAGACCTTGCACGCGCGACCACAGACGATGACCGCATTCTTCGAAAAGCTGCACGCCAAATATGGCTCGACGCACGCCTATTTCAGGGCCGCGGGCGTTACCGATCGGGCCCTGGAACAGCTGCGGCAGCGCCTGGTGCTGGGCTAACGGACGGCGCGAGCGCGCGCCCCGCCGCTACTCGACCTGCAACTCCACGCGCCGGTTCTGCGCACGGCCGTCGTCGGTGTCGTTCGCAGCGACGGGACGCCGCTTGCCAAACCCCTCGCTCGTCAGGCGCGTTGCCGCCACTCCGTGATCGACGAGATACCCCTTCACCGCCGCGGCACGGCGCTCGGAAAGCTTCAGGTTGTAGGCGTCGGACCCGGTGGCGTCGGTGTGCCCCGCGATGGCGACGTGGACATCCGGGTGTCCCCGGAGAATACTGGCTGCCTGATCGAGGATCGGCTGGGCATCTGGCCGGATGTTCGCCTTATTGAAGTCGAAATGCACGCCACGGAGGACGATCTTCTCCTTTTTCGACTGCGCCAATGGCGCAGGTACCGGCGCCACCGGCGCCGGCCGCGGCGGCGGCGCCACCGGCTCGGCGAACGACCAGTGCATGCCGACACCCGCGGTCACCCAGTTGATGTCGGCCGGCCCTTGTTCGTCAGGCACCTGGCCCAGAAGCGTGTAGGGGTGGGGGGACATGTAGGCCATATGCCAGCGGCCGAACGCTCCAACCGAGATGTTCGCCGTCAGGCGGACATCGATCCCGCCACCAGCCGACACACCGGGAGCCCAACTATTGAGCCGGCCGCCCAGCCCCTTGTACATGCCGCCCTGGCCGTTCACGTACAAGGCAAAAAGATTGCCTACGGGGTACTGCAGGCGCGGCCCGCCAGTGAACCCCAGCACGTGGGTGTAATCCTCCTCGTTATCGAGACCAGGCTGCAGGCCGGCCCGATTGTCGTCGTCCGGCGGTTGAAAGCTATAATCCAACCCACCCTGGAGACCAAGGTATTGGTTGAACATGAACCCGACGTACGGCTCGACCGACCCGCCGGTGTGGACGTGCGCACGATAGTTGCCGTTGACCGGCTCGGAGACGCCCAAGTCCACGCCGAAGAAGGGCCCCGCGCCCGCCAGGGATGGGCCCGTCTGCGCGCGCACGGCGGCAGCGACGATCGCAAGAAGCGCGAGCGCCAGAGCCAACACGAGGTGTCTACGGTCCATCGAGAGCTCCTTTCTCTTGTGCGGAACGAGGCCACGCAGCGCCACACGCTACCAGGTTGACCGAGACTTTCAACACTACGCGGCCCGGCCCGCCCATGCGGGTAGCGGCGCGACCATGCTCCTGGAGGGCAACCGGGATGGCGCATCGCCGCGCCAGGCACGCGGGTCGCCAACTGTCAGCTCCGCACGCTCGCCTGTCGACGAGGGACGCTCCTTGGGCGTACGCCTAGATCGCCGCCACCAGCCAATAGATCGCGGCAGCGATGATGGCGGTGCAGGGAATCGTCAAGATCCAGGCCCACACGACGTTACGCGCCACTCCCCAACGGACCGCAGACAGACGGCGGCTGGCACCGACACCGACGATCGCGCCGGTGATCGTATGGGTCGTGCTCACGGGAATACCGGCGGCCGCGGCACCGACAATGGTCAAGGCACCCGCGGTCTCCGCACAGAAACCGCCGATCGGTTGGAGCTTGGTGATCTTCATCCCCATCGTCTTGACGATGCGCCAGCCGCCAAAGGTCGTCCCCAGCGCGATCGCGGCATGGCACACGAGGATCACCCACATCGGCACGTAGAACGTTGGCCCCAGGTATCCGCTGGTGTACAAGAGCACGGTAATGATACCCATGGTCTTCTGGGCATCGTTGGTACCGTGGCCAAGGCTGTAGAACGCCGCCGACGCCAGTTGCAGGCGTCGAAAGGTGGTGTCGACGCGCGCCGGGGTGCTGTGCCGTACCGTGAAAGTGACCAACGCCATCATCAGGACACCGATGGCCAGGCCGAGCGCTGGGGAAACGAAGACGAACAGTACCACCTTGGTGAGGCCGCCGACGATCAGCACCTCGGGCCCGCCCGCGGCGATGCCCGCGCCGGCAAACCCCGCGATGAGCGCATGCGAGGAACTGGTGGGCAACCCGTAGAACCAGGTCAAGAGATCCCAGGCGATCGCCGCCGCCAATCCGGCGAACACCACGCCGTGGGTCACCGCGCTCGGATCGATGATCCCCTTGCCCACCGTGCTGGCCACATGGACGCCGAAACCAAAGGCCGCGACGAAGTTAAAAAACGCCGCCCAAAGGACGGCCTGACGCGGTGTCAAGACGCGCGTCGACACGACCGTCGCCACCGAGTTGGCGGCGTCGTGGAAGCCGTTCATGAAGTCGAATGCCAACGCCACGAGAATGAGAAACGCCACCAGCAACATCTTGGCCCCTGCCCCCCGCCGTGGATTCGCTGCGGCTGATGACGTGGTCAGGCGTACTCGAGGGCGACGCCCTCGACGATATTCGCGACGTCCTCGCAACGGTCAATGGCGTCTTCGAGAAACTCGTAGATGTCCTTCCACTTGATGACCAGCAAGGGATCTGTGCTGTGCTCAAATAGCCGTGCGACCGCGCCGCGGAGTTGGGTATCGCCTTCGTTCTCGTAACGATTGATCTCCACGCACGTCTGCAGCAGGGCGTCGCGGTTCTTCAAATCGCGCAGTCCGGCCATGGCGCGGCTGACTTCGCTGACAGCGCTGACCAGCGTCTCCGCCAGACCGCACGCCTCGCGGTTGACGCTGTTGATGTTGTAGAGCCACACGCGCTCGGCCGTCGCGTCGATCAAATCGAGCACGTCGTCGAGCCGGGAAATCAGCCGATGGATATCGCCACGATCGATGGGCGTGACGAAGGTGCGATGCAGGGTCTCGACCGCCCGATGGGTGATCACGTCGCCTTCGTGCTCCACATCCTTGATGCGCCGCGCCTGATCGGAAAGCGCTCCGGGGTTCTTCAGCATCGCGTGCAGCAGGCGGGCCGCTTCCAGCGTCTTGCTGGCGTGACGTTCGAATAATTCGAAAAACACGTTGCCTTCGGTGGGAAACAAGCGTCCAAACATGGCTGCGGGATACTACTGCTCTTGTCCTGTCAAGTAAAGGAACCCTGTCTGGCATCGACGCCGTCCCCATCGCAGCAGCCGCCATGCGCAGGCATGCGGCACTGGGCGCACGCCACCGCCAACGGCCGCCGGACACGGCCGGGCATTTCGAGTCACCGATCGTGAGGGGAGTGTGCGCAGCCGCGACGCGGCCGCAAAAGGAGCGCCTTAGGCGAGCGCGCGTTTCGGCTTGGTAATCACCACCACCTCCTGCCCGTTCACGCGCAACGTCCGGCGGTCGGCCGGCGTCTGCCGTCCCCCTTGTTTACGTGCGCGGGCTTCCCGCCACTTGCGCAATTCTTTCTCCAAGTCGCCTTTGAGCATACTGCCTCCTTACAATCGCCGGAACTGCTCAGCTTCCGACAAATGCCTCCATGTTCTTCGCCCGGCTGGGGTGCCGCAACTTGCGCAGTGCCTTGGCTTCGATCTGTCGAATGCGTTCGCGGGTCACCGCGAAACGTTGGCCGACCTCCTCCAGGGTGTAGTCCGATTTCTCGCCGATGCCGAAGCGCATGCGCAGGATCTGCTCCTCGCGGGGCGTCAGGGTCGCGAGCACCTTGCGTGTCTGTTCCTCCAAACTGGTGTACACGGCGGCATCCGCGGGCGACACCGTCTGCCGGTCCTCGACAAAGTCTCCGAGCGAGCTTTCCTCCTCGTCCCCGATCGGGGTCTCCAACGAGACCGGTTCTTTCACGATGCGCAGCACCTTGCGCACCTTGTCGAGCGGCATCTCCATCTTCGCGGCGATCTCTTCCGGGGAAGGCTCGCGCCCCAGTTGCTGGACGAGATAGCGCGAGGAACGCACAACCTTATTGATCGTTTCGATCATATGCACCGGAATGCGGATGGTGCGCGCCTGGTCGGCGATGGCACGGCTGACCGACTGACGGATCCACCATGTCGCGTAGGTCGAGAACTTGTAGCCCCGCTGGTACTCGAATTTCTCCACCGCGCGCATCAGGCCGATGTTCCCCTCCTGAACCAAATCCAGGAAGCCGAGGCCGCGGTTGGTGTAGCGTTTGGCGATACTCACGACCAGCCGCAAGTTGGCCTCGATCAGTTTCTTCTTGCCGTCTTGGGCTTTGTATTCGCCAGCGCGAATCACACGCAACGCGCGCGTCAGGGCTTCCGTGTTCATCCCCACGTCCCGCTCAGCCTCGCCGATCTTCTTGCGTGCGCCACGGATCTCATCCACCAACCGGCGGGCCTCCTCGACTCCGAGATGCAGTCTGCGGCTGGCACCCACGGCGGCCCGCGAGTCGTCGGAATGCAACTTCGACGCCAACTTGGCAATCTCGCTGGCGGGTCGCCCGCTGCGGCGTTCGCAGCGCTCGACCAAATCGCGTTGCTGTTCCAGAAAACGCGCCGCCATCTTGAGTTTTTCCACCACGATTCCGATGTGCCGGCGCCCGATTTCCAGCTCTTCCAGCGTCTTTGCAATCCGCCGATTCAGCGCCGCCGCTCGTCGCTCCGCCTGCTGCGTGGCGCGCGGATGGCCGCGCCGCGCTCGCGTCGCCTCGAGCGTAGCGTTGCGTTCCGTCACCGTCCGGCGCAGGCGCTCCAAGTGCTTCAGGATCAGCCCCTCCGCTTCCTTCTCGACGGGTTCGACCGCCTCGCCGTCTTCCTCCTCAGACGACTCCTCGTCTAGCAACTCTCGTTCCGAGATTTCACCCGCCTTGATACGGTCGGCGAGGTCGAGCAGATAGGTCAGAAAGAAGGGCAATGCCAACACTTCGGTACGCACGTCACGCTCGCCGGCTTCGATCTGCTTGGCGATTTCGACTTCCTGCTCGCGGGTGAGCAGCGACACCGCCCCCATTTCCTGCAGGTACATGCGCACCGGATCGGACGTATCCTCACCGAACGACTTCTCCTCGCGTTCCTCCTCAACCCACTCCTCTTTCTCGTCGTCTTTGGAGAGGGTGGGCTCGGCGATGGCATCGACCGATTCGACATCGATCTCTCCGAGCATCGAAATCGCGCCTTCGATCTCGTCACTGGCGGTGGCATCGTGCGGCAACGGATCGCCCATCTCCTCGAACGGGGCCACCGGCTGTACTGCCGCTCTCAGGGGCTTCTTGCCTCGCGACTCGCGTTTTCTCTCCATGCCTCGCTCTCTCGCGCCAACTCCTACAATCGGGAGACCGAAACGGTTGCGCGGAAGGTCCACACTCCCGGAGTCCGCGATGCCATACACATCGAACGCATACGCACAGCTACGCCTGACCAAGTCCGGTTGCCACCGAAGCTCTTCGCGGGTTCGAGCTTCACACCCAGGAACGCCTTCTAGGGGGAGGGATACTCACTTCTGAACGATCTTAACTTACGGGTGCATTTAGACAAGGTGATGGGTGGCAGTCAAGGGGTGTCTGCGCGCCAGGCTGCATCTTTCTCGAAGTCCTCCTCGTCACCGCCCGATCGCAGCCGCCACCAGCGTTGACCATCCCACGCGCGCCACGATGTAAACGGAAAAAGGGTGAGTGAAGGGGCTTGAACCCTCAACCCCTGGAGCCACAGTCCAGTGCTCTGCCGATTGAGCTACACTCACCGTCCGGGGCAATTTCCACGCGTGCCGACCGAGCGCAAAGCGGACACGTCGTTCGTCGACATCGGCTAGGCAATAGTTGATCGGCCTCCGTGGCGCAAGGGCGGCGTCGCCAGGCCGGTGCCGACGCCGCGTGCGCCGCAGGCACGCTCGCCACGCGTCCGCTAGGGCACCTGGGAGGAAGGGCGCGTCCTCATTGTTGAAACCGCCGGTGGAGCGCGATAGAACGCCGGCGAGGAGTGCGTCTCGCGCAAGACGTAGGACATGGCGACGATCATCACGTCCGCATGCATTAACTGCGGCGCCTGTGAACCCGAGTGTCCCAACACCGCCATCTACCAGGGCGGCGCGGAGTGGGACCTGCACGGCCACAAGCATCCGCCGCTGGCTGCCGACATCTTCTACATCGTGCCCGAGAAGTGCACCGAGTGCGTCGGTTTTTTCGATCGTGAAGCCTGCGCCGCGGTCTGTCCGGTTGATTGTTGCGTGCCCGACCCTGCGATTCCCGAATCCCAGGATGCGCTCATCGCCCGCGCCAAGGGTTTGCACCCGGACAAGACGTTCGCGGCGGACTTCCCTTCCCGTTTTCGGGAGGCAAGGGCGACCGCCGTACCGCCACCGGAAACCTCGGCGGCGCCCGCGCTCACGGTCGCGGCCGTCGCCCCCTCTGTCCCGGCCGCCCCATCGCCGCCGGCGTCCCCGGCTCCGACCGCGTCCGTAGCCACCCCGCCGGCCGCACAAGCGCCCACGACACCCGCTCCGGCACCGCTAGGGGAGCCCGGAGAAACGATCTTTCCTGGCGAACTGCCGGGAAGCTTTGACGACGCCTTGGCCCAGTTGGGGACGGCAGCCGGCGCGTTACCGGAGCGGGTGCGCAGGCGCGTGGCGCATGCGCAGGCCCTCCTCGGCAGCCTACCGGCCGCGCAACAGCGGGCCATCGAACAGGGGGTTGGCGATCCGGCCTGCTTCAGCGCACTGCGCGCCATGACCCTCAACGTGATCGTGAATCTGCTGCTGTACCCGCTGATGACCGCCGGCATCGGAATGGCGCTCCTCGCGCGCCCCGCGTGGAGTCGCGACGCGTACGCCTGGGTCAGCGTGGGAATCGCCTTCGCATTGCTGGAAGCCCTCTTCCGCTTGCGCGAGGGGGCGTTGCAGGGATTGCCGGCCGCACGCTGGAAGTGCCGCGGTAGCTGCTACGGTTGGCTGCTGGCCAAATTCGTCGCCCCGTTCGTTCGGCAACTGCTCCCGGCCACCGTCGAGGGCACCGTCGCCGTGAACGGCTTTCACGTCGAGGGCTTCGAGGATAAGCTCGAGCGCGAGCGGCGCTACGGAGAGGTGTATTCTCTGAAGGAACAGGGTAACGGCTACCTCCTGCACTTCGAGTTCCCGCGCCGCGTACCGCAATCGGCGGTCAAGGACGCGTTCGGCCTCCCCGACACCATGCCCGACTACGACTATGCGCTCTCCTGCCACAACGGCGTCTTCGTGGTACAGGGGCACGTCAGCGACAAGAACCTGCGACGCCTCGCCGCCGTGTCGCCCAGTTTTCCGCCCGACTTCACCACCACGGTACACCTTCCCAAGCCGGCGCGGACCTTCAAGCACCGGCTGCGCGACCAGACGCTCGAGGTTGTCCTCCTGCCACAGTGACGTATGGGTAGCGCCATTCTCGCCGTTGGCCATCATCTGCCGGCCGTGGTCGATCGCGCCGGCGTTCGTCGCCCGATTGCCGTGGAAGCGGTGGGGCCGTCCACGCTCGCAGCGCAGGCCGTCACGCGGGCATTGGAACGGACGCCACTGACACCCGATGTCGTGGAGTTCATCGTCTTTGCCACCATGACGCCGGACGTGACCTTTCCCGGGGCCGGCTGCTTCCTGCAGCAGCAACTCGGGTGCGGCACGGTCGGTGCAGCGGATGTGCGGGCGCAGTGCACCGGGTTTCTTCTCGGGTTGTCGATCGCCGACGCCAGCGTGCGCAGCGACGCGTTTCGCCACGTCCTGGTGGCCGGCGCGGAGGTCCACTCCGCCGGCCTCGATTATGCCGGCGGAGTGGAGATTGCCGCGTTGTTCGGTGACGGCGCCGGCGTCGTCCTGGTTGGTCCGGCCGCGGGGTCGGGTGGCATCCGCGGCACCGTCCTCCATATGGACGGCCGCACCCATGACCGGTTCTGGTGCGAATTCCCCGCAAGCCGCCAGCATCCCGTGCGGCTGAGCGGCGAGAATTTCCAACAAGGGCGGCATTTCCCCGTCATCGACTTCGAGGCCGTGCGTCGTTTCGGCAGCGAGTCGCTGCCGGCGGCGATCCGCGAAGCCTTGCACGCCACCAAGACCGCCATCGATCGGATCGATTGTTTCATCGTCAGTCACGTATTACCGGACGTCTCGGAATCCGCGGTGAAGAGCCTGGGCATCCCCTCCTCACGTGTGAGCATACCAGCGCTGCGGCATGGCCATCTTACGGCGGCAGCCCTCCCGGTTGCGCTCAGCGAACAGATCGCCGGCGGGCAGCTGGGGCCGGGCGCAACGGTGTGCCTGGCGGCCGCGGGTGCCGGATTCAGCTGGGGCGCGGCGGTCGTCACGTTATAGGAGTATCCGGTGCGGCATTCGCGCATATTGGGCGTCGGGCGCCATCTGCCGGCACGCGTGGTCACCAACGCGGATCTGGGCGCGATGATGGACACCAGCGACGAATGGATCCAGCAACGCACCGGGATCCGGAGTCGGCGCTATAGCGATGACGGCGTCGGGGCGGCCGACATGGGCGCCGCGGCCGCGCGGCAAGCACTCCAGGCCGCCGGACTGGCGGCGGAAGCCATGGATTGCATCATCTTCGCGACCCTGAGCCCCGATGTCGACATGCCGGCCTCCGCCTGCCTGCTGCAGCATCGCCTGGGCATTGGCGGCATGCCCGCGTTCGATGTCCGCAATCAGTGCTCCGGTTTCATTTACGCACTGTCGATCGCGGACATGTTCATCAGGACCGGCACCTATGAGCACGTGCTCGTAGTCGGCGGCGAGGTCCAGTCGACCGGTATCGATCTGACGACGCGCGGCCGGGAGGTCGCGGTCATCTTCGGCGACGGCGCTGGCGCCGTCGTTCTCGGCCCCGAAACCGACGCGCGGCGGGGCATCCTATCCACTCACCTGCACGCCGAAGGGCGCTTCGCCGAGAAACTGTGGTTGGAATGTCCGAGCAGCCGGCTGCGGCCGCGTTTGACGGCGGAGCTGATCGCCGGAGACGAGGCGCGCATCTTTCCCAAGATGGACGGGCGGTACGTGTTCCGGCACGCGATCACTCGCTTCCCGGAAGTCATCCGCGAAGCGTTGGATGCCAACGGCCTGACGCTCGCCGACCTCTCCTTGCTCATCCCCCACCAGGCCAACCTACGCATCAGCCAAGTGGTGGCGCAGACGCTCGAACTGCCCGACGACAAGGTCTTCAACAACATCGACCGCTACGGCAACACCACGGCGGCGTCGATCCCGATCGCCCTCTCCGAAGCGCTCGAGGCCGGCCGCGTCCATGACGGGGACATCGTCTGCCTTGCCGCCTTCGGCGCCGGCTTCACCTGGGCATCGGCACTGATCCGTTGGTAGACCGCGCCGGCATGCGCTTCTCACCGATGACCGTTGCGGATCTCGATGAGGTCCTGGAAATCGAACGGCGCTCGTTTCCCGAGCCCTGGAGCCGCGGGCTCTTCATCCACGAACTGAAGGTGCCGTTCTCCACAACCGTTCTAGCCCGCGGCGATGAGGAACCCCACCGACTCGTCGGCTACGTGTGCTGGTGGTCGATCGGCGACGAGATTCAGATTCTCAACGTCGCCGTCCACCCGGAGCAGCGGCAGAAGGGTATTGGCCACACCCTCGTCGCGCTGGCGATGCGGGAGGCGGCAGAGAAGCCCGTGCGTACGGTCACCCTTGAAGTGCGCCGGGACAACGTCGCCGCCATCGCCCTGTACCGCTCGTTTGGGTTCGCGGAAACTGGTGTGCGCCGCCACTATTACGGGCGCGGCGAAGATGCGCTCATCATGACGTGGACGCGCCCGGATCCCGTGGCAAACCTCGCAGCGGACACGTGAGATGCCGAACTCGACTACCCCGCGACGTGCCCTGATCGCCTTCGACCTGGATGGTGTCCTCTACTCGGCGGAGCCATTCCTGGGAGAGGCATACCGCGAGTCGATCGCCAACGTGAACGCGCGCCGTCCGAACTCGTTCCCCCGCGTACCCAGCACCCGCGAAATCATCGACCATGTGGGCTGGCCGGTCGCGGTCATACTCGATCGGCTGTTTCCGCGGATCGATCGTGCGGCCGTCGATCTCCTCTACGCGGAAACGCTCGAGGTCATCTGCGCTCGCGTCGAACGCGGCGAGGGCATCCTGTTCCCCGATGTCCCCGAAACGCTGGCCCGCCTCGCCGAATCCGGGCTCCGGCTGGCGATCGCGTCTAATGGCCGGCGGCGCTACATCGAGGCGGTGCTACGCAGGTACCGGCTTGCCGCGTACTTTATCGACCTCGTCACCGTGGAAAGCGGCGGCATCGCCGACAAGGGGCAGATTCTGGGCGCCTATCTGGCGCGTGAGGCGCTGGCGCCAGCACAAGTCGTAATGATCGGCGATCGGTCGAGTGACGTCGACGCCGCCATCGCCGTCGGCTGTCACTTCATCGGTTGCGACTACGGCCATGGCTATCGCGGCGAGATCGAAGGGGCGGGTCCGCTTGTCTCCGCGTTCACCCAGCTGCCGGGCGCCATTGCGGCGATCGTTCCGCCGTGACACGCGGCTCGCCAGCCAACCCTGTCGTCATGCCCGCCCTGGGCACTCTTCAGCCGCCAAGCCACCCGAATTCGACGGCTTTGAGGGCCAGATGCGTGGCCATCAGCAGCAGCACGACCGAGAGGATCGCACTCCAATTCCACAGGCGCTGCCAGGCCAGCGGTTCGTTCGCTGCGATGGCCCGCCGCAACCCTGGCCAGTCCGCCGTCCACCCTTTTGCCGCAAAAATCGTCGCCACGGGTACCAGCCCGTAGTGATACCTAGGATCGCCGACAAACACCGCCGCCACCGCCACGAGGTACCCGGTGATGACGAGGAACAGGGAGGACAATGGCTCTCTCCTCGGTGTGCCGAGTAGGCCCAGAATCGCAAAGGACAGCATGAATATGTAGGCAACGTTCGCCACACCCAACGGCAGTAGCGTCACCGCAAGCGAAGGCGGCCGGGGAAGACCCTTGAGATTCCACAAGGCCCCATCGGTTTCGAGCCCGAAAAAATAGCTCACCTTCCTTACGAACAGGCTCCCGATACGCAGCGGCGCGGCGGCAATCGCACGAACTCCGAGTCGGAATCCTCGTTCGGCGTCGACTTCCGAATCCTCTCGCAACTGCTTGTTGATTTCCTGGCTCTGGGCATCGTCGCGCAACGCGTCAGGGTTATTGCCGCCCCAGAACACGTAACCCGCGTTGGTCGCGATGGTCGTCCACTTGCCCGTCAACGCGTGATTGCGCATCAGCCATGGACTCACCGTAAGGAGCGTGCAGCAACCCGTCACCAGGGTGCGCGCCAGCACCCCGCGCCAGCGCAATCCCGCGCACCGATACCACAGCGGCAGGGCGACGGGCAGCAGCAGGACGACGGGACGCACGAGCGCCGCGAGGCCGAGCGCAACCCCACCCGCGGCGGTGGCGGCCATGCCCCGCGTACACCCCCGCAACATCAGTGCGACCGCGGCGACAAGACACAGCGTGAACAGGGGCTCGGTCAGGTACAGGGTGGTGTAGAAGACGTGTGTCGGGTAGATGGCCAGGAGCAGCCCCGCCAAGCGCCCGACGCCCAGCCCGAACGCGGACGTGCCGATGCACGACACCAGCAGGCACGTCGCAATACCCGCGAGGACCTGCAGGAGCTTTCCGGTCATCGGACTTTCCCCGAACATCCGATAGCTGGCACCCAGGACCGCGGGATAGCCGACCGGCCAGTAGGCGGTGGGCCGCCCGGCCTCATCCACGTATCCCTTGCCGGCAGCCAGATTGGCCGCCAGCGCGAGGTAGTGTCGCTCGTCGAATCGCGGCTGGCGACTGGCGAGTGCGGCGCACCAGACCAAACGGGCGATCACCGCCATGCACACGAGCAGCAGCAACCACTGGCGGCGCCCGAGCGCGGCGACGCGATCGACAAGCGGCATGCCTGGACCGTATCACGTCTACCTGCCGTTGTCCCGGCACCTCCGGCCGCGCATCCGCCGTCGGCGACCACCGCCGGAAGGTGTACACGCGATCGCATAGGGCAAGGCCGTGGGCGAGGTGCAATCACAGCGGCGCCTACCACTATACCGGCGGATGCCACGAGCGACGCCCCACTCACGCCATCGTGACACCGTTGTAACTAACCTATCCCTTCGCGTTCCGGGGCGCTGTCGGCTATCCTAGGCAGATGAGTGGGCGGGTACGTCGTAGACCGAGACCGCGGAAATGACCCGCCATAGCAATGCCGACATCGCCCGCATCATGCGGGAGATCGCCATCTACCTCGACATGGACGGCGTGCCCTTCAAGCCGCGGGCGTATGAAAAGGCGGCCTACGCCATCGAGGCGGTCGACGAACCGCTCACCGAGGTGTTCCGGCACGGCGGCCTGAAGGCGATCTGCGAAATCCCTGGCGTCGGCAAGAGCATTGGCGAGAAGATCGCCATCCTGATCGAGACCGGCTCGCTGCCCTATTACGACGAACTCCGGGAAAAGACCCCGGTCGACCTCACCGGCCTCACCGCCATCGAAGGCTTGGGCCCCAAGATGATCCAGGTCCTGTACCACGAACTTGGCATCAAGACCGTCGACGATCTAGAACGGGCGGCACAAGGCGGGAGGATTCGCGACCTGCCCCACTTCGGCGAGAAGAGCGAACGGAAGATCCTCAAGGGCATCGGCTTCGTACGCAAGAGTACCGGCCGCTTCACGCTCGGCGCGGTGTTGCCCTTGATCGAAGACATCCAAGCCCGCCTGCGGCGGATCGCGGGCGTGAAAGCGGTTGCCGTCGCGGGTTCGATCCGGCGGCGCAAGGAAACCGTCGGCGACGGTGACCTGTTGGTCATCTCCGCGAGGCCCGACGCGGTGATGGACTTCGTCGTCGGCATGCCCGAGGTCATCCACGTCCATGGCAAAGGCTCGACCAAATCGAGCGTCAAGCTCGACACCGGTATGGATGTGGATGTCCGGGTGGTGCCGGAGGCGAGCTTCGGCGCCGCGCTCAACTACTTCACCGGTAGCAAGGACCACAATGTCGCCCTACGGCGGCTGGCCATCGAGAAGAAGTTCAAGTTGAACGAATACGGCGTGTTCCGTGGCGACAAGGCCATCGCCGGCAAGACCGAAGAAGAGGTCTACGCCGTGTTGGGGCTCCCCTACATTCCGCCTGAACTCCGAGAGAATAGCGGCGAAATCGAAGCGGCCATGGCGGGGAAACTGCCCAAGCTCATCGAGTACGGCGATCTGCGCGGCGACCTGCAGACACAAACGTCGTGGACCGACGGTCAGAATACCATCGAGGAAATGGTGGCCGAGGCCCACCGCCTCGGGCTCGAGTACATCGCCATCACCGACCACACCAAGAGCCTGGCAATGACCGGCGGATCGGATGAGAAGAAACTCACCCGGCAAATCGCGGCCATCGACAAGCTGAACAAGAAGCTGCATGGCATCACCGTCCTCAAAGGCGCCGAGGTCAACATCGACAAGGACGGCGCCCTGGACATCAACGACGAGACCTTGGCCAAGCTCGATGTGGTCGGCGTGGCGGTACACTCCCACTTCAATTTGCCGCGCGCCGCGATGACCCGGCGGGTCATCCGGGCGATGGAAAATCCGCACGCCGACATCCTTTTTCATCCGACCGGACGCGTGCTCAACAAGCGCGAGCCGGTCGATCTCGACATCGATGCGGTGATCGCTGCCGCCAAACGTACCGGGACCGTTCTGGAGATCGACGCCTACCCTGACCGGCTCGATCTCAAGGACGAGCACGTGCGCAAAGCGGTCGCTGCCGGCGTCAAGCTGGCGATCGATACCGACGCCCACAACATCAACCATTTGCACTACCTGCACTTCGGTGTCGCCACCGCTCGCCGCGGCTGGGCGCAGAAGTCGGACGTCATCAACACCATGCCCCTGAAAGGGTTTCTTGGCGCATTGAAGAAATCCTGAATCCTCGCCGAACGCCGGAACGCCGTCATCGCCGCACGGTACCGGTCTGGTCGGACACACGCGGGTGCGTATCTGTTGCCGCCGAGAGAGTCCAATGCCACAATCCGGTGCATGCGGCTGGGGCGGCGGCGCGGGACTTCCGGGGCGCGGAACACGGTACAGGCGGTGGGGCGACATCGCGTGAGGCCCGCGGTCCGCCGTCAGCCACGACTCTCGCAGCGACACATGCGCACGGACGCCCGCGGCCCCGCGGAGGAGCGATGAAGCTCACTCCAATGCTGGAGCAGTACCTGCGCGTCAAGGAACAGCACCGCGACGCCCTGCTCTTTTTCCGGCTGGGGGATTTCTACGAAATGTTTTTCGAGGATGCCGAGGAGGCCGCCCCGCTCCTGGATGTCGCCCTCACCAGCCGCGGCAAGAAGGACGACGTCCCTATCCCGATGTGCGGCGTACCGCATTTCGCCGTGCAATCGTACATCGCCAAGCTCCTCGCGGCCGGTCGCAAGGTCGCCCTCTGCGATCAGGTCGAGGATCCGGCCAATGCGCGTGGCCTGGTCGACCGTGCCGTGGTGCGCGTCATCACGCCGGGCACGGTCACGGAAGAGGAATGCCTCGACCCCAAGTGTCCGAACTACCTGGCGGCGACCTCGCGGGAGCCCGACGGTGTAGTGCTAGGCGCCGTCGATCTGTCGACCGGAGAGTTTCGCATCGTCCCGCTGGTGGACGATGCGGCACTGGCGGATGAACTGACGCGCCTGACGCCGCGTGAGGTGCTGGTACCCGCGCAGGACGTCGCGCTCGCCGACCGCGTCGGTACGGCCGTACCCCACGCCCTGCTGAATCGCGTCCCCCCCGAGCGCTTCGCGCCGGCGCGCGCGCGCGACTGGTTATGCGCGCAAGTCGCGGCCGCCAACGGCTCCGCGACCGAGGCCCCCACCTCCGGGTTACCCGTCATCGCGGCCTTGCTCTGGTATCTGCACGAAACCCATCGCGCCGGGCTGCACCATCTGCGGCTGCCCGAGGTGCAACGCAGGGGCGATCGTCTGCACATCGATCAGACCACCTGCCGTAACCTCGAACTGTTGCTCACGATGCGTGGAGAGCGCCGCGGCTCGTTGCTGTGGGTGCTGGACCAGACCCTGACGCCCATGGGCGGCCGGCTGCTGCGTCACTGGCTCTTGACCCCGCTGACGGACATCGCCGCGATCGGCGAACGCCTCGATGCGGTGGAACACCTGCGCGACCGGATGACCTGGCGACAGAGTCTGGAAACGGATTTGCGCGGTGTCGGCGACCTCGAGCGCCTCAACGGCCGACTCGCCGCGGCGCGGGTCACGCCGCGTGACCTCGTCGGTCTGGGCGCCACCCTCGAACGGGTCGAACGGCTGCGCGACGCGCTCCGCGAGACGGCGGTGCCGTCCCTCGCGCGCTGTCGGGACGAACTCGATCCGTTGCCCGACGTGCGCGCCCGCATCGCCGCGGTCCTCGCGGACGAGCCGCCGCTCAATGCCCGCGCCGGCGGCCTCATCCGCCCGGGCTGCGATCCGGCGGTCGACGAATTGCGCGGGCTGTCGCAGCACGGCAAGCAGTGGATCACGCAGTTGGAGGTCGCGGAGCGCGCCCGTACGGGCATCGCTTCGCTCAAGGTACGTTACAACCAGGTTTTCGGCTACTACATCGAGGTCACCAAGCCCAACCTGCATCTGGTGCCCGACGATTACCGGCGGAAGCAGACGATGGTCAACGCCGAGCGCTTTGTCACCCCGCAACTGCAGGAGTACGAAGCGAAAATTATCGGCGCCGAGGAACGGCTGCGCGCGTTGGAGTTCGAGCTGTTCAGTGCCCTGGTCACCGCGATTGGCGAGCAGCAAGCGCGCCTGAGCCGTACCGCCGCGGCCGTCGCGCGGCTGGATGTCTTCTGCGCGCTGGCCACGACGGCCGAACGGCAGCAGTACACGCGGCCGCGCCTGCGCCGGGACCGCCATCTGGACATCCACGAGGGGCGCCACCCGGTGGTCGAGTCGATGGCCGGACGCGCCGGCTTTGTCCCCAACGACTGTGTCCTGGACCCCGACGGCCCGCAACTGCTGACGCTCACGGGCCCGAACATGGCCGGCAAGTCCACCTACCTGCGACAAGTCGCGCTCATCACCCTGATGGCGCAAGTGGGCAGCTTCGTGCCGGCGTCCGCCGCCGACATCGGGATCGTGGATCGCCTGTTCACGCGCGTGGGCGCCTCGGATAACCTCGCCGGCGGCGAATCCACCTTCATGGTGGAAATGAAGGAGACGGCCGACATCCTGGCGCATCTGACGCCGCGGAGTCTGGTCATCCTCGACGAAATCGGGCGCGGCACCAGCACCTTCGACGGCATTTCCATCGCCTGGGCGGTCGCCGAACACCTGCACGCCGCTCCCAGCCGACCGCTGGTGCTGTTCGCCACCCACTACCACGAGTTGACCGACTTGGCGCGCACGCTGGAGCGCGTCGAGAACTACTCGGTCGCGGTACGGGAGTGGAAAGGGGACGTGGTGTTCCTACGCCGTATCGTCGCCGGCCCGGCAAGCCAGAGCTACGGCATTCAAGTCGCCCGTCTGGCGGGCGTGCCCGCCCCGGTGATCGCGCGCGCCAGGGAAATCCTCCGGAATCTGGAACAAGGCGAACTCGACGACATGGGCCAACCGCGGTTGGCGCAAGGGGAGACGGCCACCGCGGGCCAACTCGCACTGTTCGCGGCCCGCGAACGCAGCCTGCGCGACGATCTGTCGCGCATCGATGTCGACAGCCTGACGCCGCTGGAGGCTCTGACGCGCCTGCACGCCCTGGTGCAGCTGGCGCGTAAGGACGACTGATGCGGGCTCGGGAAGCGCACGCGGCACGATGTATCGCACTGTCCTGTGCCGTGGCGATCATGCTGCTGGCGGCGCGGCAGAGTCAGGGCACCGCCGCGGTGCGGACCGTCCGCTACACCACCACACCCGACGTCACCCGGCTGATCATCGAGTGCTCCGCGCCGCTGCACTACCGGCTGCAACGCGTGGCCGCGCGCGCCGATTTGGGCGTCCCCGCGCGCATCTATGTCGACTTCTTCGAGAGCGAATTGACTCCGGAGGCGCGCGCCGGCTTGGCCCTCGCCGAAGGGCCGCTGCTGCGGGTGCGCGCTGGCAAGCCGAACCCCACCACCTCGCGCCTCATCCTGGACGTGCCCGGGCTAACGGAACTCGGAGCGTTCCCCATGCCCGATCCCTTTCGGCTCATCATCGACGTGCGCGGCACCCGGCGCGAGCGGCCCGCCGTCCCTGACGCCCGTCACGAGCCCGCCGACCGTGCGGCGGCGCCAGCGCCGGCCAGCCCCGATGTGACGGCTGCGCACGGCGCCCGAGCGCTCAGTCCGCCGGTACACGCCTCCGCACCGCCACGACCGGCATCGCCGCGTTTCAAGGTGGTGATCGACCCCGGCCACGGCGGCAAGGATCCCGGCGCAATCGGCGTCGGTGGGCAGGCCGAAAAGGACGTTACCCTGGCCGTGGCCCTGCGCCTGCGACAACGACTGGCGGCCGTCCCTCGCGTCGACGCGGTATTGACCCGCGACAGCGATGTGTATCTGGCCCTCGAGGAGCGAACGGCACGCGCAAACACGGAGCGGGCGGACCTGTTCGTCTCCATTCACACGAATGCCAGTCCCAACCCGAATCTTGCGGGAGTCGAGACCTACTACCTCAACAACACCAGCGACCGCGCCACGATCCGCTTGGCAAAGATGGAAAACGGACTCGCCAGCATGACCGGTCACGGCAACCGCGACATGGACACGGCCCTGATTCTCAGCGACCTGATCCAGAGTTACAAAGTGCAGGAATCCGCAGAGCTGGCCGAGCATGTCCAGCGCGCGCTCGTCGCCGCCCTGAACACGCATGGGCAGCCCGTGAGCGATCTCGGGGTCAAACGAGGCCCCTTTTATGTCCTGGTGGGCGCCGGCATGCCGTGCATTCTCGCCGAGGTCTCGTTCCTCACCAACCCGCGGGAAGGCGCGCGGTTGGCGGAGCGCCCGTATCAGGACGCGGTGGCCGATGGCCTCTTGCGTGGAATCATGCAATTCGTCGACAATAGCGACGTAGCCAAGAATCTATGAGCGAACACGACGTTACTGTGATCGTTGCGGAGTTCCCTCCGCTGGAACCGCTGGGCACCGGGTCGGACTGGGGGCGAACGGCCCGCGAGTTCCTACAGACGGTCAAGGATCGACTGCGCGGGCACCATCAGCGCGGCGCCGCCGGCGACACCATCGTCCAGAGCTACACCGCCGCGATGGACCGTCTGCTGCACGGTTTGTTCGATGCGGCGAACGCCGAGTACCTCGAGCGTTTTTCGCGCCTCGACCAGCGCTGTGCGGTGTTCGCCCAGGGTGGGTACGGCCGCGGCGAGTTGAATCCGTGCTCCGACATCGACTTGCTCTTTCTGTACCCCAACAAACGCGATCCGTATATCGAGCACGTCGCCGAGCGCATGTTGTACAGCTTATGGGACACCGGCCTGACCGTGGGCAATGCCATGCGCAACGTGCGCGAATGCGTGCGGCTTGCCGCCCAGGACTTGAAAGTGAAGACCTCGTTGCTCGACGCCCGTTTTCTCTGCGGCGACGAGGCCCTTCACGCCGAGTTCGCCACGGCCATGGAACGCGAGGTGCTCAAACGCAACGTCGCCCGCTTCTTCACCGAGAAGCTGGCGGAGAACCGCGAGCGGCACGCGCGCTTCGGCGACTCCGTCTACCTCCTCGAACCGCAATTGAAGGAGGGCGAAGGCGGGCTGCGCGACTTGCACACCGCCATGTGGATGGCCAAGGTCAAGTTCAAGACGAACAGCGTCGCCGAGTTGGTCCGCAAAGGCGTCATCACGGAACGGGAGCGGGAGGAACTCGAAGCGGCCCGCGATTTCCTCTTCCGCGTGCGCAATGCCCTCCATTTCATGTCGGGCAAACACCAGGATCAGCTGACCTTCGAGTACCAGGAACGGATTGCGAGCGAACTCGGTTTCGAAGGCTCGGCCACGGTGAAGGGCGTCGAAGCGTTCATGCGCACCTACTACCTGCATGCCGCGACCATCAACCGCTTCGCCGACCAGATCATCGACCGCTGTCTCGAGCGGGCGCAGCCCTATCGGCTGCTGGGCCGCTTCCGCTCCCGCGAGATCCGACCCGGTGTGACGGTCGGCGAGGGGGTCTTGTCGATCCGCGACGTCGAGGTGCTGCGCCACGACCCGTGCAATCTGATCGCCCTCTTTGGCGACGCCCAACGCCACAACGTCAAAATCTCGAACGGCACCAAGCGCATGCTGCGGGCCAATCTCGATCTGCTCGACGATGCGCAACGCCGCCACCGGCGGACGATCGCCGCGTTCTTCGATGTCCTCGGCGGCAAACAGCAGGTGTACGACACCCTCCTCGACATGCACCGGGTGGGCGTGCTGGGCGCGTTTCTCCCGGAGTTCGGCGCCCTGCTCTGCATGGTGCTTCATGACGTCTACCACACCTACACGGTCGACGAGCACTCGCTGCGCGGCGTCTATGAGCTCGAACGCCTGCGCGCCGGTACGTTCAAGGACAGCTCGCCGCTGTTGACGCAGGTGGTGCGAGAGATCGATCGCATCGAGATCCTGTTCCTGGCGCTCTTGCTGCACGACATTGGCAAGGGCCACGGCGGGGGACACTCGGAGCGTGGCGCGCGCATAGCGGCGGACATCGCGGTGCGCCTGCAGCTCAATCCCGACGACACCGCGCAGTTGCTCTTTCTGGTGGAACATCACCTGCTGATGTCACACCTGGCGCAGCGCCGCGACATCCACGACCCGCGCCTGATCGCCGATTTCACCAAGCGCGTCGAAACATTGGGCAACCTGAAGATGCTCTACCTGCTGACGTTCGCCGACATGCGCGCGGTGGGTCCGAAGATCTGGAACAACTGGCACGACATGCTGCTCGGGGAACTCTACATGCGCACCCTCGACGTGTTCGAGCGCGAGGCCTACGTCGAGGACGATTACGCGCAGCGGGTCGAGCGCGTCAAGCAGCGCGTGGCGGCCGCGGCAATCGATGTCGCTGCCGCCAACGTCCAACGCTTCCTGGCGGACATGCCCGACCGCTATTTCCTCGGCACCGCCGAGGAGAGCATCGCCCGCCATATGCAGCTCGTCGATCGCATGGACGGCGTACCCTACCTGACCGAGGTCAAGCACTTCGCGGAGCGCGACTTCAGCGAGTTCACCGTCGTCACGCGCGACCGCCCGGGCCTGTTCTCCATGCTCACCGGCATTCTCCTGGCACACGGCATGAATATCCTCGCGGCCAGCATCAACACCAGCGGCTCGGGCTTGGCGCTCGACATTTTTCGTATCTCGCACGGCGAACACGCCGAGGCCATGCAACGACCGGCACGATGGGAGCGGGTGCAGAACAGCCTGGGCCAGGTGCTGAGCGGCCACCTCGACGTCGAAACCCTGGTCAGCGCGGCCCAGCGCCCGTCAATCCTGGAGAAGAAATTCGTGCCCCGCGTCGGCACCGACATCGAAATCGACAACGAGGTCTCCGACCATTTCACGGTGCTCGACATCTATACGCAGGATCGGGTGGGCGTCTTGTTCGCCATCACCAACACCCTCTTCCATTTGGGGCTCTGGATTCACCTCGCCAAGATTACCACCAACGTCGACCAGGTATTGGACGTGTTCTACGTCACCGACGCGGCAGGCAACAAGCTCGCCGATGCGGCGCAGTTGGAGTCCCTGCGCGCCGAACTGCGACGACGTCTGACCGCGGAGGCCGCCGAGCCGGCAGCCGCTCCAGCGGCGATCGCTTGAAGGGCGCGCCCCCGATGCCATCGGCCGCCCGGGAACCGCCGTACGCGCCAGGGACGAACGCGGCGACGGCACTGGACGCTCAGGTCGACCGCTACCTGAACCATCTGGCGACCGAGCGCGGACTGGCCGCCAATACCCTCGCGGCATACGGGCGTGATCTGGCGGCGTTTGTCGACCACCTGGCGTGCCGGCGCATCGACAGCGGAGCGGCGGTGCAGAGCCGGGACATCGTAAGCTTTCTCGACGCCCTGCGGCAACGGGGCCTCGCCGCCCGCAGCCGCGCTCGCATGCTGGCCGCGGTGCGCGGCTGGTTGCGCTTCTTGGTGCGCGAGCACGAGATCGCCGGCGATCCCGGCGGCGACCTGCATCTGCCGCGGCTCGGACAACGGTTACCGCGATCGCTGGGCGCGGCGGAGATGGCGGAATTGCTGCGCGGCGGCGACCGCGATCCCTTGACGCAGCGTGACGGGGCGATGTTCGAGCTGGTGTACGCCACGGGGCTGCGCGTTTCGGAAATCGTTTCGCTGAAGGTCAGCCAGGTCAATTTGGAAGCCGGCTACCTCACGGTGATCGGCAAGGGCGGCAAGGAGCGGGCCGTGCCCATCGGCACCCGCGCGCGGGAGCGCGTGCTGGGCTACCTGCAAACGGCGCGGCCGACGATCCTCGGCGGCCGTCTCAGTGCGCATCTGTTCGTCAACCGCAGCGGCCGGCGCCTGTCGCGTCAAGGCGTTTGGAAGCGGCTGCGCTTGGCGGTGCGCCGCGCCGGCATTGCCGGCACCGTCAGCCCGCACACCCTGCGCCACGCCTTCGCCACGCATCTGGTCGAGCGCGGAGCCGATCTACGTGCCGTCCAGATGATGCTCGGCCACGCCGACATCGCCACCACCCAGATCTACACCCACGTCGCCCGCGAGCGGCTGCGCGCCGTGCACCGGAAGTTTCACCCGCGCGGGTGAGGCGACGGCGAGCGCGCCCGCCGGCCGTCGTGTAACCGCGGCGATCGACGTGGCCGTCCGATTCGCCGGAATAAGCGCTCCCTCGATACCTCCTGCCGCGTACAGCGCTGAAATCAGCGCAGGTACGGCAAGACCTTCTTCTCGAACAGCCGAAGGCTTTCCCAGCCGAGCGCCGGCGGCATACCACAGACCAGCGGGTGAAAGAAGCACCGTGATCCTTCTTGCATCAACTCGATGCATTGCTCGGGTGAGACGACCCGGTACGCGGGGTTCTGGCGGAGCATGTCCAGAGTAATCGATTCGGGGCGAAAAGTGCCCGGCGGTGCTTGCCACTCGCCGTAGAGTCGGGCTTCGTAGAGCACATACGGGCCAACCCGCTCCCAATCCCGGTTGGGATCCTCGGTCACATGGAGGAAAGCTGCCCCACCGGGCGGCTGAACGAAGCCCTCGAAACCGAGCCGGGCGCATTCGTCCCGATACGTCTCGACCGCGACCGGGTCGATCACCCCGGGGTAAAAGCCCACGCGCAGCCGAGCGGCGCGCCGAGCCGCCGCTTTATCATTTCCACCCGCCATGATGCGCAGCGGGTGCTGTAGCTTCGGCGTGACTCGGATGGTCCGCCCCCTCCACTCGAAGGGTTCACCGGTCCACGCCTGGCGGAGCACTCCCATGTACTCCTCCGCGATCTTGCCACGATCCTTCACGCCCACGCCCGCCATCGCGAGCTCTTCGGCGCGATATCCGAGCCCAATGCCCATCGTGAGACGGCCCTGGGTCAACAAATCGAGCACCACGATTTGCTCGGCCAGCTCGACAGGATTGTGCATGGGGAGGACTACGATCGAGAGCAAGATCGACAGTCGTTTGCTTCTGCCCGCGATCGCGGCCGCCAAGGTGATCGGTGACGGACAGTACCCGTCGTCGATCCCGTGGTGCTCGGAGAGAAGCACCGTGACGGGCCCGAGCTCGTCGGCCCACGCACACTGGTCGAGGCAGGCCGCATACTGCTCCGCGAACGTGGTCGAGGTGAAGCTCGGAACGCGCAACTCGTAGCGTAAACCGGCTCTGATCACACGACTATCCTTTCGGCTTCAGATTCAGCGCGCGGGTCCCGGTAGCAGCGGCTCCTGGGGCTTAATTTTCGGGTGAAGGTCTACCGCCCGGCTGGCGAACCGCCAGCGGCCGCCCGCCCGCACGAGACGATCGTAATAGCGGCCGACCCCAGCGATCCGCCACGTATCATCCTGGTTGCGTGCGAAGGCTAGGAAATCGCTCCAGGCACGCGCGCTGTTCGCGCCATCGAGTTCGACGATGGGTGTGAACACCACGTGCTTGACGCGCCCAGGGGTGGGGGGCTCCATTGCCCGCACGCCTCGCACGATGGCCTCCCGGCCGCGGAAGGTGGTGTCGGGGATCGACCACACGGCGTCCTCCGTGAACAAGTCGCCCCACTCCTCCATCCGTAAGTCGTCGAGGAGCTGACCGTACAGCACCATCGCCCGCTGGATCTGATACATGGTTTCGAAGTCCATCGCGTTCTCGCTTACCTGCTCTCGGGAGTTGTATGTTCCATCGGGCCGTGATTCTCCCGGCAGCGCCGGTCAAACTCGTCGCGGCTCACGCGTGGCTATCCCTGTACCAAAACAACGGTCCAATAGGAACTTGCCTGACGGGACATCAGCAAACACATAGCGGCGGCGCGCTGGTGTCGCCCAGAACCGCCCAGAACCGACCCAGAACCGGGTCGGACCAAGTTAACATCTTGATATCTTGTCCGTTTATTCGCGAAACGGCCCCGTTCTTCGGCCTCCGCACCGCTTTTTGGTATGAAAATGTTGGCGACAATGCCCGCCCTGGCCTGGTGGACCGCAGGGACGATGGGAGGTTCTGAGTTACCATGTGCTCCGGCTCGTAGTTGCTCCGGCTCGTAGTGTTGCAAAGAAGGAGAGGAGCCGTGACCCTTCTGAGTAGTTCAACCAGAACGTGCTGCGGGGAGCGCCGCAGCCAGAAGGGAGGCTCCTATGGGCAAGATACGTGCAGTCGAGGATCAGTGGCAAGTGGCACCCGCGCCGCCGAAGCGACCGCCGGTGTGGATGGCGATCGACATCTGGCGTTCGAAGGCGGTGTACTGTCTACGCTGGGACGGCAGCGAACGGCGGCGACTGAGCACGCCATTTGGACTCGAGCATATCGGCGCCGTGGTCGAGGCGTATCGGGGCTGTCAGTTGCACGTCGCCTACGAAGCCTGTGGCTTTGGCGTCGAGGGGGCGTGGTGGCTGCAGGCCCACGGCGTGCGGGTGAGTGTGATTGCGCCCAGTCGGGTCGAGCGCGCGCCGGGGTTGCGGGTGAAGACCGATCGCGTGGATGTCGGCAAGCTGGCCCGCAAGCTCGAGCAGGGCGATCGGCAATCCATCTACATCCCCACGCGCACGGCCCACGACCAGCGCCAACTGGCGCGCACCTCCACGCAGTGCGTCAAAGAGCGCACGCGCGCCCAAGTGCGGATGCGCAGCATGCTGCAAGAACAGGGCGGCCTGGGCCCGCTGCCGCGGGCCGGCTGGACGGCCTATCAAACGTGGCTGGCGGGCCAACCGTTGCCGGATCCCATTGCCCGGTGCGTGGCGGTGCAGCACCAGTTGCGGCAGACCGCCAATCAGCAGGCGAGCGAACTCACAACCGAGCTGTCCCGCGTGGCCCGCAGTGCCGAACATCGGGCGCTGGTGCAGGCGTTGTGTGCGCAGGCGGGCATCGGCTGGCACTCGGCGATCCGCTTGATTCTGGAGCGTGGCGCTCGCTGCGCCCCGCTGGACGCGTCTGAGTTTGGCAGGGACCGACCACGATCCGACGCTGGCTGCGGCCACGCATCCTCACTTTGTGGGTGTCCATCGCGACACACACCAATGGCAGAATAGCCCGCTGCAGCCGGCAAAGACGGGCCCGAAGAGACGACCACCCCACCGCGACGCTTGGCTCGCTACCGGCCGCGTCGCCCCCGCCCCCGTCTGCCTCGCTGTCGGCTCCCTCAGTCGACCACCACACGATCGAACAATCTCAGAAGGCCAGAAGGCTCGGCTTCCACGCGACTTGACAATTGCCCGCCATGGCAGACACCCAAGTTACGACCAGCCGGGTGCGGATCTATGCTCCGCGGATGATATGGGTGTCTCGAAACCGCGGTCCGTTGTTACTGGGCGGAGCCCCTTGGCTAGAATTGGACTTTCCCCCCTTTTGTTGGTCGGGACGGATAGCGCAACCCGATCCGCTACCGAGTGCGCAGGAGACCGGTGAGCGCGGTGTCGCCTCGCACCTTCGCGCCGATGTCGTCAACGCAGGCGGCGATGACGTTGCCGATGAGCTCTTCGCTCGGGTACAAGTAGGTTCGATCCGTGCACGTGGCCGAATAGCGCGCATGGTGCCTCGTCCCGCCTTTGTCCGTCACGGCCAGCTCGAGATCGATCGCTCCGTTCAGGTCCCAATAGATCGGCGTTGCCGGCGTCGTCAGCTGGAACTTTGTGAGCCGCGCGCCGACCCTGAACTGCTCGCCGGAGTCGACGACGTTGGCCCCCATCCGCGTCAGCTCGGTCCTGAGCACCCGCGCCATCAGGACCGTCGGGATCGGTTTCATCTCGACCATGCCCATCGTGATGTTGCCGATCGTCGTTCTCTCGCCGATCAAGCTCCCGACAGTGTCAGACCTCGCGTCTCTCACCGCCTCGACGCGAACGTCTGCCAGCGCGCTCGCTGGGGCTGCACGCTCCGAGCGTGGAGGCTCGTAGGCTTGCAGATCGATGACAACATTCGACAGTCCGGTCGCGCAGCCGCCGAGCACTGAAACCAGCACGAAAGCGGCGCCTGCCCGCACCCCGGGTCGGCCGCCTGCAATCTCGGCACTCTTCTTCATGGTCGTCTCCCTTGTCGCGACGTCGAGAGTTACTGCGTCTTGGGTTTGTCGCGCCCGCGGGCGAATATGTTGGACAGAACCTCCGCGACCATTTCCTCGGGAGACTTTCGGGTGAGCGAGGTGTGGTACGAGTCTCCGACCGCCAGAAGCGCATCGCTCGTGGGCTCACGGATGAAGATCCGTAGCTCGATCATGTACATCGTGAGGTCCCACGTCCACTTGTCGAAATAGGTGACGACCGCATCGGCGTCGGCCGGCACCGCGGTCTCCTCGCCCGTGGTTGCCGCGAACCCCCTTCTTTTCAGGTCCGCCGCGATGAAATAATTGATGGCGCGCCCGTCTGGGCCAGACCTGACGACGTAGATCTTCTTGATGCCGGACAAGTCCGCGTCGGGCGAAACCGACGCGGACTCGCGATTGATCGCGCAGCCTTGGAGCGCCGCTATCGCCAGAATCCCCACGAGGGCGCCGATACGGATCGTCCGCAACATGGTGTACCTCCCGCTCTTGGAGCATGCGCAACATGGGGGGGCGCTAGCCCACCTTCTGCACAGACGGACAGAATTCACGGCGATCGGCCATCAGACGGCAAGTCATCGAATTCCCCGACCTTATCGAAAACAGCGATGACGATGTCGTCACCAGAGTACGATACCGCCATGTGGCCGAGAACGTGGGGTTCCGGCATTCCTCCCATTGCGGGGGCACCGTGCGCAGAATTGCTGGCGGCAACAACTGGCTCCCAGATGCCAACCAAGAAGACGTCCATCGCCGCATGGAAGGCGGCGGTCCCTTTACTCGGCGGTACGCCACCATCGTATTCATAGAGGCGGTAGCGAACGCCGGAAGACGTCACCCATTCACGCACGGGAGAGCCCAGGACGTCCTCGACCTGAGCCTTTGTGGCGCCGGGCTTGATCCCGCTAACATCAGTGCCCGGCGTACCCCTTAACGCAGCCGCGACCGTACAGCCTGCCTCCACGCTTGCGCAAACTAGACACACCACCACCGCAGCAGCCCAACGCTTCGCTGCAATCATGTGTCTTTCGCCTCCGGGTTCATACACGCCGATATTGCTTTGTCCCAGTCGTTGACAATCTCCTTACGACGCACGAGGACACCGTCCGGCCCGAATTCCAGGCACAGGTAGTGGAATGCCCGCAGCGGAGCGCCTCCGGCGTACGCCACCCCCACATAGCCGTATGCTACGTCCCATGCGTACATAAAGAACCGGTCGTCCTGGAACCGGTACGGTGGGTCACCCAGCGCCAGTAGGACATCGGCGCGAGTAGACGTACCGGGTTGAAACGAGTTCCGGGTCTTCCGGTCCACCACCGCACCAATTCCGTGCGGGATCGTCGGCACCACCACACAGCCCGCAAGCAGACTGAGGCCAAGGCAGAGCGCCGCCCTACGCATCATTGCTTCAGAAGTCCTATCCCGTGAGAAATCGGGCGCTCGCCGCAACCGTACTGGACCAGACTATGACGCGCCAGCACGTCGCCCGCATCGAAGACGAGTACGCATCCGTGACAAGTACCTCCATACCGCGCGGTGAAGGACACCCGTCCATCCTCCCCGAGATACACGTAATACACGAGAATTCTGCCGTCCTCGTAACTCGATCGGGCAGATCCCAACCGGTCCAAGACCTCCTGCTTCGTGGTCTTGCCGTCATGAAGAAACCCTTGGTACTTGGCTGTCTGCGATTGATCCAGGCTTCCAATGCTCGAACAGCCGCCAAGGAGCACGAGTCCCATACTCAGCAAGATTGAGCAGGCCGTCCGGGAACCTAGGCGCTGGCCGGGAATGGTCGGGGGAATCCCCCGATCAATAGTGGTGCTAACACCCCTCACTGACGCGCCAATACGCATTCGAGGCCTCGTAGCAGCCGTGTGTCCTGATTCCGGTCACACCGTACTTCGCGGCACGTAGAAGGCGATGACGTTGATCAGGAAGATCAGTGATATTCGACATCGGTAGTACTACTGAGCTGTGGTCGCACAAGAACAGACGTTACGATCAGCTGGCCGCGGATCGATGCTCCGCGGATGTACTGGGTGTCTCAAGACCGTCAAGACCGCGGGCCGAATCCGCGGCTGGGGACATGGGTGGACGCCGCAGCTGCCGCCCTGGGCCTATATGCGTGCGGGTTCCGGTGATCATGATCACCGATTCCGGCGATCGTGATCACCGGTTCCGGGCATCGTGATCAAAGCGATTCCGGCATCGTGATCACTGATTCCGGCATGGTGATCAGCGATTTCAGAATCGTGATCACCGATTACGAGGGGCAGGAAGGGGACGCAGGGCCGGGTCGGCCGGTTTGCCCCTGAGATCGCGAAGGAGGGGCACGGCGCCGACTTCGTCGAGTGCATCGGCGATGACGAGGCGAAATACCGAGCCGAAACGGAACGGAGCGTTGCTCAACCGACGATGAAGTCGGTTGCGGAGTAGTCGTGCTCGGCGAGAACGGCCTCTACCCGACGCAAGTCCCGAGCGATGCTTTGCTTGGAGACGTTCAAATGCCGACCGAGGGCGGTCAGGGAGAGGCCGTAGTGGCTGACGGCGATGCGACTCACCACGGCGCGGGCATGCAGTACCGGTCGGCGACGGCTTGCCGTCCGCATCTCTGCCGCGCTCACCGCGAACCGTGCGGCCGCCCGATCGCACAGCGTGTGCAAGAGGTGATCGGGATCACCCGGCTGTTGCAGGACCGGCTCGTCGATTCGTGCCAGGACCTGCTGCACGAATACATCGCTTCCGAGGATGCGTTGATCGAACGCCCAGCGTTCGCGGCCGGAGGTGAGCGTAGGCATCAGCTCCCAGCCGCCGGCACTGCGGCGCAGGCCACCACCTTCCAGGTCCGGCGTCGTGCGCCTCCGAGATCCCTCGATCATGAAGACGCGATACGCCTCAACTGCCTCACGCACCGTGCGGCCGAAGTGCGCCAGGACAAACTCACAATCCTGGGCCGTGAACTTCTGCTTTCCAAGCAGCACGGAATGGCCGGTCCACGCATAGTCGTCAAGCGACTCGATGGTGACCGGGAGCGTGGAACGGACGGGGTTGAGGTGGATGTAGCGAACCAGCTCCAGGAGGTATGAGTCTTCCCCGATGTCAGAACCGGGCCGGACCAAGTTAACATCCTGATATTGCGTCCATTTGATCGCGAAACGGCCCCCTTCTGCGGCCTCCCTCTGTGCCAATGACGGTGAGATCGTGGATGCCGAGACACCCAAGCTCATTATGATATCTTCTTGAGATGACCTGGCCGCCCATCTTTGCCCCGCGCAGCACATGGGTGTCTCGAACCCGCCCATGCCTCCGTCGTCTGTCCGTCTGTTGTCTGGCGTCCGCTATCCCTCGGATCTTGCCCCAGACGGCGATTCACTCGTACCGCAGCGCCGCGATCGGATCGAGGCGCGCCGCCTTGCGGGCCGGGTAGAACCCGAAGAACACGCCGACCGCGCCGGAAAACAGGAACGACCCGGCCACCGCCGGCACCGAGAGGAGCGTCGGCCAGCCGGCAAGGTAGGAGATGAGCTTGGCACCGACGATCCCGGCGACCGCCCCGACCAGCCCGCCCACCATGCTCAGGGTGATCGCTTCGACCAGGAACTGCAGCATGATGTGCCGGCCTTGCGCGCCCACCGCCATACGGATACCGATCTCGCGGGTGCGCTCGGTTACCGACACCAGCAGGATGTTCATGATACCGATGCCGCCCACGAGCAACGAAATCGAGGCCACACTCAACAGCAGGCTGGTCATTACCTGACTGGCGCTCTCCGAGGCCTTCGCCATATCCGTCAGGCTGCGCACGGTGAAGTCGTCTTCCTGCTCCGGCTGGATGCGATGGCGCTCGTGGAGTAATGCCGTGATTTGCCGCATCGCGTCGTGGATGTCGTCCGCCGACGCCGCGGAGACAAAGATCATATCGACCGTCCCGATGAACTGCGTGCCGAGCACCCGGCGCTCGGCGGTCGAGAACGGGATCACCACCAGGTCATCCTGATCCTGCCCCCACCCGGTCTGCCCCTTCGCCTCCAGGACGCCCACCACCTGGAATGGCTTATCCTTGATCCGAATCGAGGCTCCGACCGGATCCTCCCCCGGGCCGAACAGGTGATCGACAACGGTCTGTCCCAGCAGGGCGACCCGGGCCGCACTCTCCTCATCGCGCTGTGTGAAGAAACTCCCGCGCACCGCCGGCCAACTGCGGACTCGCTCGAACGCCGGCGTGCTGCCCTGAGCCACCGTCGACCAATTCTGGTCGCCGTACACCACCTGTACGATCTGCCGCCGAATGTAGGTCACGTCGGCGACAGACGGGCATTCCCGCTTGATGGCGTTGCCGTCCGCAACGGTCAGGGTAGACACCCCACCCCATCCGGAACGCACGCCAGCCGAGGTGGTGGCTCCAGGAACCACCATCAGCAAATTGCTGCCCATACTCCTGATCTGCTGCTGCACCGCGGCATCGGCTCCTTGGCCTATGCTCACCATGGTGATCACCGCCGCCACACCGATGATGATCCCAAGCATTGTCAGGCCCGAACGCATCTTGTTGCGGCGCAGAGCCCGGAGGGCGGTTCGGAACGTCAGTTGCAACAGCTTCATCTATGCGCTCACCCCGCCCACGCTCCTACCCTCCGCCTGCGCCACATCGGAAACGATCAGGCCATCGCGGAAGGTAATGATGCGCTGCGCGTGCGCGGCGATATCCGGTTCGTGCGTCACCAGCACGACGGTAATACCCTGCTCGCGATTCAGACGGGCGACAATCCGCATGATCTCGAGGCTCGTTTGCGTGTCCAGGTTGCCGGTCGGCTCGTCGGCAAGCAGCAGCGATGGGCGGTTCACCAGGGCACGGGCGATGGCCACGCGTTGTTGTTGTCCGCCGGACAACTGGCTGGGGATATGGTCGCCTCGGTCGGCCAGGCCAACCGCCGCCAGCGCCTCGCGCGCGCGCTGGTGTTGCTCGGCAAGCGGCAGGTCATTGTAAACCAGCGGCAGCTCGACGTTCTCCAGCGCGCTCGTACGTGGAATGAGATTGAAGCTCTGAAACACGAAGCCGAGCCGACGGTTGCGGATTGACGCGCGGTCGTCCGCCGAAACGCTGGAAACATCCACGCCGTCGAGCCAATAGCTGCCCCGCGTCGGACGGTCGAGACATCCCAGGATGTTCATAAACGTCGACTTGCCGGAGCCGGATGCGCCCATGACGGCGACATAGTCCCCGACCGCGATGTCGGCCGACACTCCGCGCAGCGCCTGCACCTCCAGGTCGCCCAGCTCATAGATCTTCCACAGGTCGCGCACCCGAATCAGCGGTTGCCCCATGGCGCTACCGCCCACGGGGTCCGCCGAACGATGGCGGCCGCTCGACCTTGCGCTGGGCGCCGCGGCGGAAGGCAATGGCCAGCTGGTCACCCACCTTGACATCCCCGGACAGCAGCTCCGCGGACTGGTCGTCGCGCACGCCGAGCGTGACCTCGACGCGGCGCAGCGCGTCGTTGGATTGCAGCACCCACACCGTCGAGGTTACCGATCGCGCGGAGCGCATCCGGGTCGGCCCGGGTCCGGGCGTCGCCGCGGTGCCGGGTTTGCGCTCGGGATCGAAGCGGGTGGCGCGTAACGGGATCCTCGCCACATTATCACGCTGCGCCGTAACGATGGTCACGGTCGCCGTCATGCCGGGTTTGAGTTCGAGGGCTGGATTGTCGACCGCAATGACGACGTCGTAGGTGACGACATTCTGTACCGTGATAGGCGCGTTGCGCACCTGTGCCACGGTGCCATGGAACGCCTTGTTGGGATAGGCATCGACCGAGAAGGTGGCCGACTGGCCGGCGCGCACCGTACCGATGTCCGACTCGCTCACGTTGGCATCCACCTGCATCTTGGTGAGATCCTGCGCAATCAGGAAGAGCGTGGGGGTCTGGAAACTGGCCGCCACGGTTTGTCCGACATCGACGTTGCGCGACACGACCACCCCATCGACTGGCGAGGTGATGTCGGTATACGCCAGGTTGATGCGCGCCTCCTGCAGCGACGCCTCGCTCTGTTTGACGCTCGCCTCGTCGAGTGCCAGTTGGGCGATTGCCTGGTCATAGTTACTCTTGGCGGTATCCACGTCGTTCTGGGAAATCAGCTCCTGGGCCGCGAGTTGCCGGTTGCGCGCGAGCGTCAGCCGCTTCAATTCCAGGTCGGCCCGGTCCTTTTGGACGCGGGCGCGGGCGTTGGCGACGTCGGCCTCGGCGCTCTGCACCTTGACCTGAAACGGGGCGGGATCGATCTTGGCCACCAGTTGCCCTTTCGTCACCGGCGAATTGTAATCGGCGTACAACGCTTGAATCGGGCCGGAGACATAGGTTCCCACCTGCACACTCTTGACCGGGTTCACCGTGCCCGTCGCCGTGACGATCGACGCAACCGCGCCGCGCTCCACAGCCTCCGTCACGTAGCCGCTCTGGCCGTTCGTGCGGGTCCACCACCAGGAGGCCACACCGGCGGCAATGAGCACCGCTGCCAGCAGTGCCACAAGCGGGCGATGACGTACCATCAGAAACGCGATCGCGGCACCGTCAGTGCATCGCGGCCGTTACGGCCTCGCCGGAGCGGCGTTTGAAGAGCAGCAACAACGGCACGCAGCACAGGATGGCGAACCCGATGATGCGAAACGCTTCCATGTATGTGAGCAGATACGTCTGCTGCGTCAGCGTCCCTTCCATGGCGGCGTGAGCCTGACGTTGGGCTTCTGGGAACGACGACCCTTGGCTCATCAGCCCATGGACGATCAAGCGCAGCCGCTCGCGGAAGGCGAAATCGAACGGCGTCAGGTAGCGCAGCAGGTCCTGGCGGTGCGCCCAGATGCGATACTGCACGAAGGTGGCCGTCAGGGCGACGCCGAACGACGCACCGAGCTGGCGCGTCATGTTGGTCAGACCGGTGACCTGATGCGTGTCGCGCGGCGACAGCCCGGTGAGCAGCAGGGTAGTCACGGGGACGAACAACAGGCTCATCCCGAATCCCCGCAGGATCAGCGGCCAGAAGAAATCCCACTGCCCCGACACCATGCTCGACTGCGACAAGCCCCACGTAAATCCGAAGAACGTCAGAAACCCGGCGATAATCAGTGGCTGCGGCGGAAACCCCCGGCGGACGACGTAGGCGATCATCGGCATCAGCAGGCCTGCCGTCAGACTGCTGGGAAACATGAGCCACCCGGATTGTAGTGGGCTGAAGCCCAGCAGGTGCTGGATGAAGACCGGGAAGATAAACTGCGACGACGCCAGTCCGAAGCCGTGGAAGAACGTGAAGATGGTTCCCACGGCCACCGTCCGGTCTTTGAGGACGTGGATATCGACCACCGGATGGTCGGCACGCAGTTCCCACCATACGAAGGCAACGATGCCGATCACCGCCAGGACGGTCAGGACGGTAATATACGGCGCCGCGAACCAGTCGTCGCGCTCGCCGCGATCCAGCACAACCTGCAGTGAGCCCACGCCCACAACCAGGAGCACAATGCCTAGCCAATCGATACTCGCGACCGCACGATGGTCGTGGGAATCGCGGATGAACATCAGTGTCATGACGGTGGCGACTACCCCAATCGGAATATTGACGAAGAAGATCCAGGGCCACGAAAAATTGTCGGTGATCCAGCCGCCCAGCGTTGGGCCAATGGTCGGCCCGACGACGACGCCGAGGCCGAAGAGACCCGTCGCCATCGCCAACTCCTCCGGCGGAAATGTCTCGACCAGTATGGATTGCGCCGTCGCCATCAGACCGCCGCCGGCGGCGCCCTGGAGAAAGCGAAACACGACGAGCTCCCAGATACCCTGGGCGTTGCCGCAGAAGAACGACGCGACGGTGAACAGCACGATGGAGCCCGCGAAGTAATTGCGCCGGCCGAACACTCCCGACAGCCACGCCGACATCGGAAGCACGATGACGTTGGCAAACACGTACGCGGTCACCACCCAGGCGATCTCATCCAGGGTGGCACCGAGATTCCCCATCATCTGCGGCAGGGAGACATTGACGATGGTCGTGTCGATCAATTCGATGATTGCCGACAGCACCACCGTGACGACAATGATCCACTTACGGACACCGGTCTCAGCCATCGCTCAGTTGCCCTCGTCGTCGACCCCAGCCCGGGGTGGGAGCGGCGGACACACACCCCCTGCGCCAGGGTAACGAACCATATCGATATGCGGTTGACGTGCGGTCAAGCGCGCCAGTGCCGGGGGCGGAATTCCGAGCCGCCGCGGGAGGGCCCGCCTCCTCGTTCACCCGACATCCACGACGGTGGTGACGTTCATCCCCACGCGCAACGGGTGCGCCGGATCCGGCGTATCGGTGAACACGATCTTGACCGGCACCCGCTGCACCACCTTGACGAAGTTGCCGGTGGCGTTGTCGGGCGGCAGCAGCGCGAATTTGGCCCCCGTTGCCGAAGCGATGGAGTCGACCCGTGCATGGAAGACGCGCTCTGGGTAGGCGTCCACTTCGACGGTGACCGGCTGGCCCACCCGCATCTTGCGGAGTTGGGTCTCCTTGAAGTTGGCCACCACCCAGACCTCGGCATCCTGCACGATCGCCATGAGCGGTTGGCCGGCTTCGATGTACTGCCCGACCTCGACGTTCTTCTTGGCCACAAAACCGGGCGCGGGGGCCGCGACAGTGGTGTAGGACAACTGTAGATGGGCGTACTCAAGGTCGGCCTGGCGTTGCGCAACCTGCGCCTCGGCCGCAGTGACCTGCCGGGCCGCGGCTTGGTACTCGGCTTCGGCGGCGTCGGCCGCTGCCTTGGTAGCGTCGTACTCCTGCGGCGAAATCACCCGCTGCTTAAGAAGCGGCGCGTTGCGCCCGAAATCGGTCGAGGTCTTCTCCCGCTTCGCCCTGCTGGCCTCGAGATTGGCGCGCGCCACCGAGACCGCGGCCTCCGCGTTGAGCAGTGCCGCTTGCGCGATGTTGACCCGCGATTGCAGGTCGCGCGGATCGATACGCACCAGCACGTGGTTACCGTCGATCCGCTGGTTGTCACGCACCAGGACCTCGGCGACGTAACCCGCCACTCGCGGCAAGACCGGGGCGATGTGCCCCTCGATCTGTGCATCGTCGGTGGTCACGTGATGCGTATAGAAAACGATCGTCTGGATGCCGAAGACAATTGCCGCCACCACCAGGAGCGCGAGGATGCCGTACAGGAGAATGCGCCCGGCCTTGGGACGCTGGCGGCGCGCGCTCGCCACCGCCTCCTCGGCAATGGCCGGCGTCAATTCATGTATGTTCGGGGTTCTTTTCTGTGCTTCTTTCACAACCAACTCTCGGCTCGTGGATTTTTGCCGTTCACCGATTTCCGGAACTGACCAGTCAGTTCCTTAAATACCGTAATGCGTGCGCCGCCGCAAGGGCGATCGGCAACTGCGGCGCCGCGCCTCCGGATCTTGGCGCCGGATCCGGCAGTCACACGATGCGGCGATCGTCCGCCCCTGCCGGTTCGATCTTGTCGCCGCAGATCGATCCGCACTGGCTACACAGGTAATCGAACTTGTTGCCGTTCGGCAGCACCAGGAGCAAGCGTTTGCGCACGGGCGTGGCGACGCGACACTTCGGACAGAACAATAGAGTGGCTTCGAGCTGTTTGAAGGCGTCGCGGGCCATGCTGCGGCTCTCGTTGTAACGCTTCGGGCTGATCGATATATATAGAGGCCGCCCGTGGTCGCTTCAACATGCCCAGCATTTACATCGAAACATACGGTTGCCAGATGAACCTGGCGGATACCGAGGTGTTGCTGGGGCACCTCGGGCGTCACGGCTACCGCCGCACGGGCAGTCCGGCGGATGCCGACGTGATCTTGCTCAACACCTGTGCCATCCGAGAACGCGCGGAGGAGCGCGTATTCGGCCGCTTGGGCGAACTCGCACGCCACAAGGCGCGCCATCCCGGCGTGCAGCTCGGTATCGCCGGCTGTATGGCGCAACATGTCCGCGAGCGCGTCCTGGAAACCATCCCGTTTGTGGACTTCGTCGTCGGCCCGGACAGCTACCGGCGCCTGCCGGAATTACTCGGGAGCGCCATCGAAGACCCCCTGGTCGCCGTGCAACTCGACCGCGCGGAAACCTATGCGGACATCGTGCCGCAGCGCCAGCATGGAGTCCGCGCCTGGGTAACGGTCATGCGTGGGTGCGACAAGTTCTGTACCTTCTGCATCGTCCCGTACGTCCGCGGACGCGAACGCAGCCTCCCCGCCGATGCCCTGCTCGAACAGGTTCGCGCGCTGGCCGCCGAGGGCTACCGCGAAGTGGTCTATCTGGGCCAGACCGTCAATGCCTATCGCAGCGGCGCCGCGGACTTCGCGCAGTTACTGCGCCGGACAAACGCCATCGCAGGCATCGAGCGCATTCGCTTCACCTCGCCGCACCCCATCGACATGACGCAATCCTTGATCGAGGTAATGGCCTACTGCGACAAGGTGTGCCCGCAGCTGCATCTGCCGGTGCAGTCGGGGTCGGATCGGATTCTCGCCGCCATGGAACGGGGACACACGGTTGCCGAGTATCGCCGCCTTGTCGACCGGCTTCGCCGCGCTATCCCTGGACTCGCCCTGAGCACCGACATCATCGTGGGGTTTCCGGGCGAGGAGGAAGCGGACTTCGCGGCCACCTGCGCCCTGATGCGCGACGTCGGCTACGACAGCGCCTTCATGTTCAAGTATTCCGCGCGCGCCGGCACGAAGGCGGTGAAGTGGTCCGAAACGGTGCCGGAAGACGAGAAGGGGCGCCGACTGCAAGCGATTATCGCCCTCCAAGAAGCGCAATCCGCCGTCATCAATCGCGCGTTGATCGATTCAACGGCGGAGGTCTTGATCGAAGGCCCGGCCCGGCGACGAGACGGCTGGCACGCGGGCAAGTCGCCGCAGTTCAAGACCGTGGTGTTTCCGGCTAACGGCACCCGCGTCGGCGACCTGGTTCAGGTCCGCATCGCCGACGCTACGGCGCACACGCTGATTGGAGAACTTCGCTCAGCAACGACAGCCGGCAGACAACGGATGACAGTCCGAAGCGAATAATCCACACACCCTCGTCCGCTCTCTGTCCTCGACCCTCTAGAATTCCACCACCACGTCCGGCGTGCCATCGAGGCGCACCGTATCGACGAAGCGGATCATCCGGTCCCGCAGCCCCATCACCAAGGAATTGGTGCGCAGGCCATGACCGAAGAAGCGGACGCCGCGCAGCAGGTTGCCATCGGTCACGCCACTGGCCGCAAAAATGATGTCCGGTCCCGGAGCCAGGTCGCGTTCCGTGTAGATGCGTTTCGGATCGCTGATGCCCATGGCCTTCATGCGTTCTTCCTGGCCTTCCTTGGTGGGCACGAGCCGGGCCTGCATGCCGCCGTTGAGGCAACGCAGGGCGGCCGCCGTGAGCACGCCTTCCGGCGCGCCGCCGATACCCATCACCGCGTGCACATTGGTGCGGCGCACGGCGGCCGAGATGCCGGCCGACAGATCGCCGTCGCTAATCAGCCGGATGCGCGCTCCCGCACGGCGGATGTCCTCGATGAGCTGCGCGTGCCGGGGCCGGTCCAGGACGATCACCACGAGATCCTTGACCGAGCGCTGCAGCCGCGCCGCAATGGCTTTGAGATTCTCCGCCACCGGCGCGTCGAGGTGGACCGCCCCTTTGGCGGCGGGGCCGACGACGATCTTGTCCATGTAGCAATCCGGCGCATGCAACAGGCCACCGCGGTTGGAAGCGGCGAGGACCGCAATGGCATTGGGGGAGCCGGTGGCGCACAAGTTCGTGCCTTCGAGCGGATCGACGGCGATATCGACCTCGATGTCGTCGGGCTGGTTGCGGCCCACCCTTTCGCCGATGTACAGCATCGGCGCCTCGTCGCGCTCCCCTTCGCCGATCACCACGGTGCCGCGCATGGGTAGCGCATCCATGGCCGCGCGCATGGCTTCCACCGCCACCTGGTCCGAGCCGTGGCGCTCCCCCTGCCCCATCGTTCGCGCCGCCGCGATCGCTGCCTCCTCGACGACGCGCAAAAATTCACGCAACAGCAGATTCTCGATGGCCATGACGCCGTACCTCCTCTTCCGCTAGTGGGCTGCCCCGTCTGAGCGACGACTGCGCGTCGGCAACGGGCGTAGGGGGCCTCCCGGGCGGTGCATCGACCCTCCGTCACGGTGCCGAAGCCTGGTCGGCCAACTATCACTCGCGTCCACGCGAGTCAAAAGCGTACGGCCCGGAGGGACGATCAGCGCTGCGGCCGCCACGGCGGCGGCGGTTCGGCCAGCACCGCCTCGGCGATGTAATGCTCCAAATTGAAGAATCCGCGATACTCGGGGATGGTCTTGAACTGACGGTCGATGAGCATGTGATGGCTGTCCGTGTCGACCTCGAGCACGTACGGTCCGGCACTGCCGGTGCGGATCAAATCGACTGCCGCAATGCGAGCGCCGACCACTTCCGCTGCGCGGATCGCAACCTTCTTCGCCTCTTCACTGAGATCTTGAAGAATCCGGTATTTGGCCCCTAGCCCGACGTTGACGATCCAGTCCGCCGGACGCCGATAACGCTCACGGAAGCGTTCGGTCCAGAACACGATCTGACTGTCGACCACGTAGGCGCGCAACACCTGGCCGGGCGACACACGGCGACCGATGTCCGCCACCAGACGTTGTACATAATACGGACCCGGATATTCCAGTCGCTCGCCGTGGAGGCGCCGCTGTCCGTCTAGCACGAGGTCGAGCTTGTATCGATGGCTCCCGCTATCTCCCACCAGATCGTCGCCGTCGAACCAGACGACGATGTGCCCCTGTCCGCCACAACCGTAGCGCTCCTTCAAGATGGCGAACTGGTGTTGGTGCACAAACTGATGCACATCCGCAGGCACCGCACTTATCATGGTGTCCGGCACCGGCACCCCGCGCTCCAACAGCAACTCCTGGGTAGCCAGCTTGTCCCAGCACAGGTCCTGCACCGCAAAGCTGGTCACCAGTACCGCGCTCGGAAAGGTCGCGTGGAGCGCCGCCGCTGCGGTGACTGTCGGTGGGGGGTCGAACGGCAGTACGTAAAGGCGGCGGACCGCGGCGCATGCTGCCGGGTCCGCCATCGCCGCCTCCAACGTCAGGGCACGCATGTCGCCGCCGAGCGCGCCCGTAGCGGCGCAGAGGTCCTTCGCCACCGATTCGACAAAGGGAGCGAAGGCCCGCCCGTAGACACAGGCAATCATACGAACCACGACGTGCCGCAGGCGAGCCTCATGGCGAGGGCCTAAGCGAAAAAGTCCTCGGCGTTCCCGGAGGGAACCGCCACCTGTTGGACGGCGCTGTTGCGGAACACGCGGAAGCGGATGACCGCGCCCGGCGCCTGGCTCCACAGGTACGCGTACAGGTCGTGGCGGCCGCTGACGTCACGGTCGTCGACGGCCAGGACGACATCGCCCGAGCGCAAGCCGGCCGCTTCGCCGGGGGCCCCCGGCAACAGCCCGGCAATGACCACGTGATCACGGACGGTGTAACAATACAGACCGATCCAAGCGCGCGACGGGCGGGAGACCCGCCGGCCACAGCGCAGCAACTCGTCGCGGTGGCCGCTGTACTGCTCGACCGGGATCGCCAGGCTGAAGTGTCCCACCTCGCCGAGATCCAACGAGACGACGCCCACTACCCGCCCCAACGTGTCCAGCAACGGAGCGCCGCCGAGACCGGGGTTCATCGCGGTCGTCTTGATTGCGCGCTCGAGCGAGTATTCCCAGGAGGCGTCGTACGGCCCCAGCCAGGTCACCGCCCCGTCGCTGGCGCGTCGCTGATTGCCGCCGGTGGCGGCGGCGATGAACACGTCTTGCCCAAGTCGGAGATCGGCCGAACTGCCGGGCTGCAGCGCCGCCAACCGCGGCACCCCCATGTCGAGCACAGCAATGCCGCTGGCGTAATCCTGTGCGACCACGGACGCTTCGACCGTCGTATTATCGAGCAGCGTCACCTCCACCCCCCGCGCACCCATGACGACATAATTGACCGTTAGAATCAGACCGGCCGGGTCGACGACCACACCGCTGCCAAAGCGCTCGGTCCCCAGCATGCGCGCCGACACATGCTCCTCCGGAACAACCGCCTTGAGCGACACGGTGGCGGGAAGCACCAACTCGATGAGCTTAACCGAGGCGTTCATGGGAGCATGGCGGGGATCACTGCGGAATCGGACGGGTATCGTGTCAGGTTCGTTGCAACTCTGCCAGGTCCTGGGTACAAGGTTTCGCGTTGCACAGCAGCACATAGCATGGCGACACAAGAAGTCGAGCTAACATTGTCACCCACGGCGCTGCTGACACGGTGCGCCGACTTGCCGGGCGTTTTTGTGCTCGACGGTGGCAGCCGGCGTTCCTGGTCATGCGGCCACGCGGTGCTCGGCTATCGTCCGCGCGCCACCCTGCGCATCGACGCCGACGGCGCGGCGTGCATGAACGACGGCGCACCGCACGCCTGGTACGGGGACCCGTTTGCCCTCCTCGACCGCTTTTGCGCGCAGTGGGCGCCGGCCGCGGTGGCGTGCCCCGAAGGCGCGGCGGTAATCGCGGCGTTGAGCTACGATCTGCGTCATTGGGTCGAGCGCCGCCCGGCGCTGCGGCACATCGATCACGCCGCTCCAATCCTGCATGCGGGTTTTTACGATTGGCTGCTGTGGTATGCGTACGATGCGCAGCGCTTCCGGCTGGTGTCGCCGCGACCGGCGGGTGAGCTGAGCGCCATCGCCGCCGATATTGAAGCGCGCGCAGCCGCCCCATTCTTGCCGGCGCGCCCCATGACAGCGCCACAGGTCCGCGCCAATTTCACCAACGCCGAGTACCGTGCCGCCGTCGACGCCGCGCTCGCATACATCGCGGCCGGCGACATCTACCAAGTCAACCTGGCACAGCGGTTCGCCGTGCACTCCCCACCGCCACCGGCCGCCGTGTTTTCCACGATGCAACAGCATCCCATGCCCTTCGGCGCTTACGTCGACGTAGGTGATTTCACGCTGGTTTCCAACTCGCCGGAGTGCCTGCTCGCGGTCCACGGGGATAGGCTCAGCACCTGCCCGATCAAGGGGACACGGCCACGCGGCACCGACGTGCGCAGCGATCGGTCACGCATCGACGAGTTGCGGTGCTGCACGAAGGAGCGGGCCGAACATCTCATGATCGTCGACTTGGAACGCAACGACCTCGGGCGCATTTGTCGCGCCGGCAGCGTCCGAGTGGAGGAGCTGGCACGGATCGAAACGTTCCCCAGCTTGCACCATCTGGTATCCACGATCAGCGGCCGGCGGCGCCCGGGGGCGACGCTGGGCGACGTGTTGCGAGTGGTATTCCCCGGCGGCTCGATCACCGGCACCCCCAAGGTGCGTGCGATGGAGATCATCGACGAGTTGGAACCGGTGCCGCGCGGATTCTACACGGGCGCCATTGGTTTCATCGGCTTCGACAACCACGCCGTGTTCAATCTGGCCATTCGGACCGCGATTGCCGCCGCGAACCGGATCGCCTACCACGCGGGAGGCGGGATCGTGGCCGATTCGATGCCTGACCGCGAGTACGACGAAACGCTCTTGAAGGCCCAGCCTTTCTTTGCGGCCGTCTCGAACGGGGCAGTGCGATGAGCACCTTCGCCGGGACGTTCGTACACCTGAACGGCCGCCTGCTTGCCGGCTCGCAGGCGCGCATCAGCGTGTTCGACCGGGGACTGCTGTACGGGGACGGTCTGTTCGAAACCTTGCGCGCTTACAACGGCGAGCCGTTCGCGCTTTCCGAGCATCTCTCCCGGCTGCGGACTTCGGCCTCGTTCCTGCGTATCCGCCTGCCGCGGCAATCGTGGCGACAAGACATTGCCGCGTTGCTGCGGCGCAACCGATTGGACGACACCGATGCATGGGTACGGATTACGCTGACCCGAGGGGCGGCACGACCGCGCCTGACGCCGCCCACCGGGATGCGTCCGACCGTCATGCTCACCACCGGCGCGATCGACCCGGCGATCGCGCGGGCGCAGCGCCGCGGCGTCGGCGTCGTCCTGCTGCCGTTTGCCCGGGATCGATTTCTCGCCGAGCACAAGGTGCTCGGCTACCTCCCCGCCGTCCTCGGCAAATCGATCGCGGCGCGACGCAATGCATTCGAGGGGCTCTTCGTCGATACGGACGGCATGCTGACCGAGGGCACGACCAGCAACATTTTTGTCGTGCGCAATGCGTCGCTACTGACGGCCCCTGCTCAAGGTTTGTTACCTGGGGTGACCAGGCGTCTGATCGTCGCCGCGGCGGCAGCCAACGGCCTTCGCGTCATGGAACAGCCGCTGCGCCCGGATGATCTGCGGCAGGCCGATGAGGCATTCCTCACTTCCTCGCTAGCCGAAGTTATCCCTATCACCGTGGTAGACGCGCACGCCGTCGGAACCGGTGGCGTCGGCCCGTGGACAAGACGCATGCAGCACGCCTACCGCGAACTGGTCGCCCAGGCTCTGCCGCCGTCGACGCAAAGCAGCAGGCACGTCTCGCGGCCCGTCGCCCTCCGCTGACTTCTCTTGCACGCGCCCGTGTGCTATCCGAGCGCGAGGAACCGCGGCGCGTGGATGGAGGCGGCGATGCAGCGGAGCGAGGAGGGCAGCGTCGAGCAGCGACAATTGCAGGAAAAGCTCTGGGTGTTTGCCCAGCGCGGCGTCGTCCTGCTTGTCGCCCTGCTGGCGGGGGTGCTCATCGGTTATTACCGCTGGGGAGAGACGGTGAAGCTCAAGCAGGATGTGGCGACGCTGGAGGAACGCGTGAGCATCCTGCAAAAAGATCGCGACACGCTCAACAGCCAGAAGGCCATCATCGATCGGGACAAGAAAGAGGTCGAGAAACGCCTGCAGGATATGCAGGCACGCTGCGCCGCTCCGGCGGAGGCGGCGCCGGTGGCACACCCGTAACCGCTGTCTGAACCCGTACCGACAAGAGACCTGGGCACGACAGACAACGGGCGCGAGCCTTTGTCCCCGCGAAGAGAGGACTGGATCTGTTGTCCGTCCGGCTGTTGTCCGTTGTCCCGATTGGCTTGAGCAAGCGGCCATGCACCCGCCGCGGGCGGCGAAGACATTTGCCTCGCGTTTCTTGACATCCTGTCCCGCTTTCTATAGCGTTCACTTCTTCCAACAGCGCTGTAACCGCCGCAGCCGCCGCGAGCACATGTTCGACACCCTAAGCGACAAGTTCGATCAGACCATCCGCACGTTGCGCGGAGTCGGCAAGATCACCGAGCGCAACATTGAGGATGCCGTACGTGAGGTGCGCCTGGCGTTGCTGGAAGCGGATGTCCAGTTCCAGGTGGTCAAGGACTTCACCGAACGGGTACGCGCCGCGGCGCTCGGCCAAGCGGTGCTGGCCAGCCTGACGCCGGAACAGCAGTTCATCAAGATCGTCAACGCTGAGCTCGCCGCGCTGATGGGTGGGCGGGCGGCGCCACTGAACCTATCCGCGCCGCCGCCGGTGGCCATCATGCTGGTGGGTCTGCACGGCGCCGGCAAGACCACCACGGTCGCCAAGCTCGCCCGCTATCTCAAGACCCAGCACGGCCGTACGCCCTATCTGGTCCCCGCGGACGTCTATCGTCCGGCGGCCATCGAGCAACTCGCCACGCTGGGCAAGCAAATCGACTGCGGCGTGCATCCATCGCAACACGGCGGCGACCCCGTCGCTCTCAGCCGCGAGGCGCTCGCCTTCGCGAAGAATCACGGGCAGGACGTCGTCCTGATCGACACCGCCGGCCGCCTGCATATCGACGACGAGTTGATGGGCGAACTCGATCGCCTCAAGGCCGCGATCCAACCCCATCACATTCTCCTGGTGGTCGATGCCATGACTGGCCAGGATGCCGTCAATGTCGCTAGCGGATTCCACGGCCGTCTCGGCCTCACCGGCGTCATCCTCACCAAACTCGACGGCGACGCCCGCGGCGGTGCCGCACTATCCGTCCGCGCGGTGACCGGTGCCCCGGTCGTCTTCGCGGGCACGGGGGAGAAACTCGACGCTCTGGAGCTCTTTCACCCCGACCGCATGGCGACGCGGATCCTCGGGATGGGCGACGTCCTCACCCTGGCCGAAAAAGCGGAACGGGCCTACGATCAGAAGCAGGCGTTGGCCCTGCAGAAAAAGCTGCGGCGCAACGAGTTCACGCTTGAAGACTTCCGCGATCAGCTCCGCACGCTGCGCAAAATGGGTTCGATGGGCGATCTCCTGGGCATGATCCCCGGGATGAAGAAGTTTACCCGCGGCCTCGATATGGGTTCCGCCGAGACCGAACTCAAACGGATCGAGGCGATCATCAGCTCGATGACAAACGAGGAACGCCACAATCATCTGATTCTCAACGGCAGTCGCCGGCAGCGCATCGCGCGCGGCAGCGGGACGTCAGTGGCGGAAGTCAACCGCTTTCTCAAGCAGTTCGTACAAACCAAGAAAGTCATGAAACAAATGAGCAAATTCGCCGGACGTGGCATGCCGCAAGGCCTCTCCATGTGATTGCCGGCGGAGGACGAGAGGAGTACAGTTCAACCATGGCAACTACGATCCGTCTGGCCCGACATGGCGCGAAGAAACACCCCTTCTACCGCATCATCGTGACTGACAGCCGGGCGCCACGCGACGGGCGGCGACTGGATCAGGTGGGGATCTACGACCCCTCGCAGAGCCCCTCGCGCGTGCAGTTCGAGCAGGAGAAGCTGTCGCACTGGTTGCGGCAAGGCGCGCAACCCTCGGCAACGGTTGCCCAGCTGATCAAGCGCAGCGGAATCGCCGGCGCCGGCGCAACGGCGGCGGTCAGCGAGCCTGCTTCCACCTCAGAGTAGACTCCGGGGAGGCGCACACATGAAGGAACTGGTGGAATTTCTTGCCCGCACGCTCGTCAATCATCCGGAAGCTGTCCAAGTGAAGGAGACGCAGGGCGACACCGCCTCGGTTCTGGAACTGAAAGTCGCAAAGGAAGATCTCGGCCGGGTGATCGGCAAGCAAGGACGCACCGCCAAGTCGATCCGCACCATCCTCAACGCCGCGGCGTCGCGCACCAACCGCAAGGTGGTGTTGGAAATCGTCGAAGAGTAAGCGCCCGTCGCGGGCGAGCGCGCTCATGCTTCGACGAGCTCGGCATGAGCGGAGAACGACACGCCGGGCAAGGTCCGAGGCTCCCCCGGCAGTGGCCACACGACGAGCGCCAGCCCTCCACTCTAGCGGGGAAGCAGTGCCGGCAGTGCCCGAACCGCTAATTCCGCTGGGGAAGATCGTCAGCACCCACGCCATCCGCGGCGAACTACGGGTGCGGCTCTACAACCCGGCATCGACCACTCTGCGGCGCGGCGGCCGCGTGCTCCTGCGGTACGGCCCGGCATCCCGTGAGTGGGTGGTCACCGGCGTCCGGCCGCACCGCAACCTGCTGTTGCTCACCTTGGAGGGTTGCGATTCGCTGACGGCGGCCGCGACCCTCATCGGCTGCGAGATCTGCGTCAGCGCGGCGGAGCTGCCGCCCGCCGCCGCGGACGAAATCTATCACCACGAGCTCCTGGGAATGACCGTGGTCACCAACCGCGGGGCGGAAATCGGCGTCGTGGCCGAGATGATGACCACTGCCAGCAGCGACATTTGCGTCGTGCGGGCGGGCGGACGGGAGTATCTCATTCCCCTGATCGCTCACATCGTCACGGCGGTAGACCGCGCCGGCCGCCGCATCGTCATCGATCCGCTGCCGGGGCTGCTCGACGCCTGATGCGGTTCCACGTTCTCACGCTCTTCCCTGAATTCTTTACCTCGCCCCTGTCGAGCACGATGCTGCAAAAGGGACAAGACCGCGGCGCATTGCAGTTCACGTTGCACAACATTCGCGACCATGCCAGCGACAGGCACCGGGTCACCGACGACTACCCGTACGGCGGCGGTCAGGGCATGGTTATGAAACCCGAACCGGTGGTGGCAGCGTTGGCGGCGTTGGACACACTCCCGCAGCGGCCATGGCGCATTCTGCTGTCGCCGGGTGGACAACGCTTTACACAGCAGTGTGCGGAGGCGCTGGCGCGGCGGCCTGCGCTGGCATTGGTGTGCGGCCGGTACGAGGGGGTGGACGAGCGTGTCCGGGACTTCGTCGACGAAGAACTCTCCGTTGGCGACTATGTGCTGTCGGGTGGCGAAGCAGCAGCGCTGATCGTCATCGACGCGGTCAGCCGTCTGGTTCCCGGCGTCTTGGGCTGCGAAACCTCGGCGGCCGACGAGTCCTTCAGCGACGGCCTGCTCGAATACCCGCAGTACACGCGTCCGCCAGAGTTTCACGGGCTCGCTGTCCCCGAAGTATTGCGCTCCGGCGATCACGCCGCGATCGCCCGCTGGCGCCGGCAGCAGGCGCTGCGCCGGACCTTCGAGCGCCGCCCCGATCTGCTGGCACGGGCCACGCTCAGCGACGACGACCGCGCTTTCCTCGCTAGCTTGGGACGACCGGCACATGGCTGACCTCTATCTAGGGCTCCTCCACCATCCCGTACTCGACAAGAACGGACAGGTCGTGACTACGGCGGTGACCAACATGGATATCCACGATATTGCACGCTCGGCACGCACCTACGGGGTGCGCGCATTCTATGTCGCCACCCCCGTTCGGGCCCTGCAGGTGCTGGCAGCCAAGATCATGGAGCACTGGCAGACGGGATTCGGCAGCACCTATAATGTCACCCGCAAGGACGCACTGAGCGTGGTCAGACTGGGCCACGACCTCGATGGCGTCCTGGTCGACGTGGAGCGCGAGACTGGGATGCGTCCTCGCCTGGTGGCGACCTCCGCGCGGCACGGCGCAGGTCGCGTCAGTTTTCCGGCGCTGCGCAACCAACTTCGCGTCAGTGTCGCACCGCATCTCATCGTCCTGGGGACCGGTTGGGGACTGGCTCCCGAAGTCACCGAACGGGCGGACGTCATGCTCGAGCCAATTCACGGCCCCACGGATTACAACCACCTCTCGGTTCGTTCGGCCGCCGCCGTCATCCTTGACCGCCTGCGCGGAGCCGGCTATGAGAGTCGTTCCTCCGGCAAATCCCACTCTTGCGAGGTAACGCCATGAATCCGATCGATAAGATCGAAAGCGAGCAGCTGAAAGCCGACATTCCTCCATTCAAGCCTGGCGATACGGTTCGCGTGCACGTGAAGGTCATCGAGGGCGAAAAGGAACGTATCCAGGTGTTCGAGGGCGTCGTCCTGCGCAAGAGCCGCGGCGCGAACCGGGCGAGTTTCACCGTACGCAAGACCTCCTATGGCGTCGGTGTGGAACGGACGTTCCCGATCCATTCGCCCCGCATCGACAAGATCGAGGTTCCTACCCGAGGGGTCGTCCGCCGCGCGAAGCTGTACTACCTGCGTAAGCTATCCGGCAAGGCTGCACGCATCGAAGAAGAAGTCACGCGGTAGGGTCCTCAAAACACCGATTCCCGCGCCGCCAGCAACTCGTGAACCATGGCTTGCACGCGGCAGCGCACCTGTTCGGTGCGTTTGTAGACTGCGTTGTCGTCCGCTCGTTGCCGGCGCCGGGAATCGGCGTACAAGCGCAGCGGCGCTCCGAAGCGGATACGAAACCGGGTCGGCAGCGGGATCATGCCGAGCGCCCCCAGCCACGGAAAAAACGGCGTCACGGGAATGTACGGCACGTTGACGATCTTCCGCAGCGGACCAAGCCGCTCGATCTTGCCGAGCATCGGGTAAATCTCCTCGGAACCGACGACCGCTACGGGAACGATCGGAACGCGCAACATCAGGCTCAGGCGCACACAGCTGCTGTGAAACGGTTGTATTTCGTAACGCTTCCAGATGGTCTTGGCCACGCCATCGACGCCCTCCGGAAAGAGCCCGACGACCTCTCCCATCTCCAGGAGCCGTCTGGCATTGTCGAACGAGGCGACGGCGGCGCCGAGGCGATTGAACACCTTCCCCACCACGGGCATTTCGGCGACGAAACGGCCATACAGGAAACGCACCAGGCGATGCCGTGGATGTTCGAACCACACGGCAGCCGCGATCATCGCGGCATCGATGGGAACGCCACCGGAGTGGTTGGCAACGATCAGCGCGGGACCCTCGGCGGCGATGTGCTCGATCCCCTCGGCCCGGACGCGCCAGTAGTGGCGGTAGAAGAACTCCGAGAGCGGCTTGGCGCGCTGCAGCAGGACCGGATCGACGCCGAATGGGTCGCCGGTCGCGTCATGCGCGGTACGCCGCTTACGTCGCGCCGCCGTTCGTCCGGTGGCCATGGCACCTGACTCACGCCACCGGAGGAAGAAGGATGCTGGCGGTCCCGGTCACCCAGCATTCGCCATCGTCACCGTTCAGCACCAGATCGCACTCGATGAAGTGCCCCGCGTCAGCGACTCGTTTTTCGGTGACTACGCCGCGCACCGTGATGCCGCAATGCGGTCGTACCGGCACACGAAACGTCGCGCTCAGATGTCGGAGGCGCATACCGGGGAACGAATGGCCGACGAGGCGCGAGAACAGTGCCAGACTGAAGTTGCCAGGCGCAATCTGACCGGACAATCCTTCCTCGCGTGCTCCCTCGTCGCTCAGGAAGCGGCCGGCGGATAGACGCGCGGCGTGCGCGTAGCGCGCCACCTGCTCGCCCGTCAGGGTCAAGCGGAGCGGGCATAATTCCTGCCCCACATCGACATGGTCGAAGTCGGCTGCCACGGTCATTCGCCGCTCACCGCCGGTGCATCCCAAGCCATTCTCGCATCGCCGGCACCGTCTCACCGATACATCATCCGCTGGTCGACGACCGCCACCAGTTCGTCGCGCTGGTTGGTCACCACGGTGCGCAGGACCATGAACGACATGCTGCCGCTGCGACCGGTCTTCTCATAGATGTCGCGCACCGTCGCCACCGACGTCAACACGTCCCCGGGCCGGATGGGCACACCGAACTCGATATCCTTGCCGGCATCGAAACCAAGCTGAATCCTGCCCAGCTTCGGCGGCTTGAACAGATCGCCGCGGGCGCGGATCACGAACGTGGGCGGCGCCACCAGGTCGGCCGCTGACGCCGGCACGGCGATTTCCTCTGTGGCAGCGGCGAACTCGATGATTTCCTCGGCGGTCACCGGACCGAGGACGACGCGGTCGAACTCCTGCCCGAGCAGGGCGCGATCAATCTTGAGGCCCATACGCTCCCGACGGGCGGGCACGGAAATCGACGGGACGATAGCCGCCGCGGTACAACGCGCCCACCAGATCCGCGATGTCGTGAATGTCGCGGTCGAATTCCGTTGCGCACACGCCGATGAAACTGACGAGATGCGAGTCGCTGCCGCCGACGGCGCGATAGTCGTGGCCTGCGATCAACGCCCGCACGCGCTCGTCCTCGCCACGACGGCTGCCGCCGTTGAGAGCCTCCACCGCCACCACGCCTTCAATTGGCGGTTGGTGCGCGTAATGGTCGCACAGACCGATCGTCGGTCTCCCGGGGTGGCACGGGAGCGCGATACCCCCCATCTGTGTCACTGCCGGAACCAACGCGCGCGCGGCCAGGCGAATATCGCCAAAGTCGAAGTGCCGCGTCATCTCGTCGGTAACCCCGTAAATGAGCACGTGACCATAGTCGGTCTCCACTTCGACACCGCGCAAGATGAGTATGCCATAGCGGTCCTCCAAGGCGCGATAGTCCCTGGCGGGATCCCAGCGGCGATGTTCGGTCAGCACAAAACCGTCGACGGGCAGCGCGTCGCGTTTGCGCGCCAACCACTTGAGATACGCTTCCACCGTCGCACGGCTATCGTCGGAGGCCTCGGAATGGGTGTGGAGGTCGAGAATCATCGTAAACATCACTTGCGTTCAAGCGCGGGTCCAACCACGGAATCGGACGCGCGGATTACGGGAGATCTTCCGGCAGGGCAGTACCATCGCCTCTGCCGGACGGCGCCTTTACGAGTCCAAGCGGCGACTTTTTTTCAGCCAGCGGACCGCCCCATAGGCAATCCCCGCCGGGACATAGGCAAGCAGCAGCATATCGATCTCGCCACGCCGCGCGGCATAGCCAAAGTGGACCAGGCGCTCCCAGATCAGCAGGAACAGGGCCGCCGACAGCCAGGCGAAGGTGGTGCCGTACTCCTTGCGCAGCACGCGCTTCCAGTCGAACCTCATACTCGCCATGGTCGCCCGCAGGCCGTGGAGTCGTGGCAGGAAGCGGTTCACACGCCGGCAGTACTCCTCGTATTCGCGGCCGAACTTGTTCGCCAGAAAGGTCTCCTCCGCCTTGACGATGGCAAGCAAGCCGGCCACGAGCACCGGCAACCCGAGGACGTAGACCCAGCGGGAATGGTAAATGATCGCCAGCCCGCTGAGCAGCAGGATGTTGCCGACGTACATCGGGTTGCGGCTGTGGGCGTAAAATCCTTCACATACCAGTTTAGGGGCGGCGAGCTGCTTGCCGGCGCCACCACGCACAATGTAGGCGTAACCGATGACCAGGATCCGCAACGCTTGGCCCAGCGCGGCGACCAACAGGCCGAGGACATCCACCCAACGGTTGGCCGCTTCGCTGCCGAAAGGGTGCTGGGGTACCGTCAGCGCGAGAATGACGACCAAGACGGCCGGGGCAAGGTAGTCGCGAAACCGAAAGACGAACCGACCCAGCCACTGCACCACGGCAGCGAGGCGCGGCTGCCGCAACGACTCCGTCTCCGCCCCGGCGCCATTCATTTCAAGGCCAGAACGCCGCAGAAGTTGTACCACTTGAAAAACACCTCGGGAAAGCGAAACCCGGCCGACAGCAGCAGCCGCTCGTTTTCTTCCAGCCGGTACGGAATCAGCACGTTCTCGAGCGCTTCGCGCTTCTGCGCGATCTCCGTCTCGGAGTAGCCGTTGCGCCGTTTGAGGTCGTAATAGTACTTGATGAAGAGACGGTTCATCAGCGTCTCTTCCGCCAGGACCTTTTCGATCAAGATAAGGCACGCCTGGTGATTCATCCCATTGTAAATGGTGCGCATGACGCGTTCGCGATGGAGGGGGCGCACGAATTGGAGCGTCAGGCACATGATCACCACCGAGGCGTTCTCGATCTCCAACCCCTCGTGGAGATCTTGCCTGTGCAGTTTGTAGCGACGCGTGAAGTCGGCACGCGTCAGCTCCTCCTCGGCGCGCGCCAGCATGGCCGCGGACGAGTCGACTCCGACGAAGGTCACGTCCTTCTCCAGATCGCGCAGATTGCGGAACGTCGCGCAGGTGGAACAGCCCAGATCGTACACGTTCGTGCCGTCGACGGCGAAATCGGCCGCCATCTCCGCGATCATCCGCTGGATTTCGCTGTAGAACGGCACCGAGCGCGGCAGCATGTCGTCGAACACCGCCGCCGTTTCCGTCCCGAAGGAGAAATCTGACACCACCTGTCTGGGTACCACGTACAATCGATCCTCTGCCATGTCGTCTCCCGAGCCAGGCGCATCGTAACCGGAAGGATGGTGCCGGCGCAACCGGACACCTCCGTCGCCCGGACGTGACCTGGAGCCACCGCCAGCGTATATTGGTTTTCGCCTTTCCCCCCGACGCGCGCGACGTGCGCGTTTGCGGGCATGCACCGGCGGCAGCGTCGGAACCGCCACACGGAGGAACGAATGGACGCGCAATCGGCCGAAGCCTTGAAAGAGCTTGTCCTGTCACGCTCGGTGGCGGCGCTGGGCACGTTGCGCGACGGCGCCCCCTATGTTTCGCTGGTGCTCTACGCGCCGGCACGCGACCTGTCCGGCATATTGATCCACATCAGCCGGCTGGCATACCATACGCGGAATATTCTGATGGATCCCCGAATCAGCTTGATGATCGCGGCAGCCGAGCACGACGTCGAGGACCCGCAGACACTCCCGCGGGTGTCGATACAGGGGGTTGCGGAAGAGCTTCCGCGCACTTCGGCGGCGGCCGACGCAGCCGCCGCCGCGTACCTGGCCCGCTTCCCGCAGGCGACGACGTACTTCGAACTGGGGGACTTCTCGTTCTTCTCGCTTCGACCGCGGTCGATCCGCTTCGTGGCCGGCTTCGGCCGCGCGTTCTCGGTCACCCCGCGGCAGCTCAAGGAGATTTGTACACCAGATTGCGAGCACACCCCTTGACGCACCGCCGGCATTGGAGAGACATCAAGTATTCCGTCGCGTCCCTGCTCTTCGGCGGGTCGCGAGCCGAACGGCTCCGCTGGCAACGCGCTCAACTCGGCGAGTTCGAGTGGTGGAGAGCGATCGCGACGCGCGGTTTCAACGGTCGTACGCGAGATGAATTCCTCGCGCTCGCGCAGCGAGAGTGGCTGCTCAGCCATCTCGCTGTTCTGGAGAAGCGACCTGACGCCTGGAAGCGGGGAACCGTTGTCGAGTTTGGTTCCGGCCCGGCGGGATTTGTCGAATACCTCGACGCCGCCAGAAAGATCGCGATCGAACCCTTGATCGATCGGTATCGTCAAGTATTCCCTCACCTCGCGGCGAGCACTGTCGAGTACTGGAGCTGTCCGGCTGAGGACATCGGTCACACGCTCGATGGCAGCGCCGATCTGGTGATTTGCTTTAACGTGCTGGACCATACTCGCGATCCACGGCAAGTCGTCGAGAATCTGGCGCGGGTAGCGAAGACCGGAGCGGACCTCCTGTTCCAGCTGAATGTGTATTCCTCACCTGCCGAGATGCAGAAAAAACCGCGGAAACATGCTGAGCTCCATCCCCATTCCTTGGATGCGGACACCGTCCTCCGCCTACTCCGACGCCATCGATTTGACATACGCAGGCAGCGACTTTCGGACGAAGCGGACCATAATGGCGAACATTTCTTCATCTGTGCCGGCGTGAAGACGTAGCGGTTGGACCACCGAAGCGGATTGCGATGGCCTCGCTCTGACTGACGGTGGCAACGTTCCGGTTCCCGCGACTCGCTTCGCGGCGTTCCTTCGGGCAAGTACGTGAGCGCAGGACCTTGACGATTCGCTGCTTGCGAACCTGCAGCTCGCCTACGAGATCCACGACTGCGATTCGCTCTGGCTCACCCATGGAGCCTACTGCCTCCACGTCCGGCTAACGTCGCGCGCATCGGCCGCGGCGCCTCTTTTGCGCGCCGGCTGCGTGCGCTCGTTCCACGATTCGTTGCGGTGCGCTGAGATCGGTAGACGTCTCCGCGTAGGGCGCGCCGAAGTCCCATGACGCATGCCCTCGACGGTCTTGCATCTCTGCTATGCCGAGGCTCGTTCAACCGGAAAGCAGTGAAGCGTCATAAAGGTGAACGGTGAACGGGTCGTCCTGGATCCCGTGCCGATTGGTGTCGATACGAACCGCTCACCGCAGCCGATCGCATCACCACTTCGCCCCGACCGGCCCACCGGAGGCGAGCGACCGCGCGGCAGCACGGATCAGCGCGACGTCGTCCTGCAATCCGAGATCGACGTACTGATCCATGATGGCGTCGTACGGATCGCGAAGATAGGTCAGGACGCGAATGGCCGTGACGAGCTTGCCGTGGTCCTCGTAGGGCGACTCGATGTGCCGCCGAACCATCGCCTTGAAACGGTCAAGATCGTCTCTCGCCGGGCGCAGTTCCGCTGCACGCTCGGCTTCGATCTGTTCGACATCTCGCAAGAGTTGCTGCAGCTTGTCCGGGGACGCCGCAATCTCCTGCGCCTCAAGCGCCGCCCTGACCTGCGCATGCTCCTCCCCCAAGGGCGACAGGTTGATCATGTAGCGAGTCAGTGCGGCGTAGCTCACCTCCCGGCCGGCCTCGTCGCGAACAGTGCGCTGAATTCGCTCGAGCAGATCTTGCTGGCGCGGCTGGCCAAACACCAACCGGTACAGAGCGAGTCGTTCCTTGAGCTCTTCATAGCGCCTCGCATCCTGACTGTCGGTGTAGAAGAAGAGGTGCCGGCGGATCCTCTCGACCTGGCCGCCTCTCGGCTCGAAGACCCAGTGGGGATAGAGCCCGTGCTTGTAGCGCTGAATATCGGGCGCCTCCGCGACTACCGAGAACACTCGCTCCCAGAAGTTCGGGCTGCTTCCCGGGCCGGCCTGGACGAGGCGCTCGAGTGGCCATTCCCTTGCGATCGCGCGACGAATCGCCAATCCGTCGCGTCGGTTGATACGGCCCTCCCTCTGCTCGAGGTCGACGGGATTCGACGGCAGGTTCCAATGGACGATGTCGCGGCAGAAGAGGTGGAAGTCCAGCCCCTCTTGCCCGACCGACGTGGTCGACAGGACAAACGGCCAGAACGGCGAGTTGAAGGCCTCGCGCACCGCCGTCTTCCGGCTCGGCCCCGATTGCCATTCACTCTCGTCCCACCGCGAGGTAGCGGCAAGAGCGCCGTCGAGCCACCGATCATCGCCCGCCAGTGCCATGTTGCGAAAGGCGTCGTCCCAGCCCTCGCGCGGTTGCGACACGGGGCGAACGATGAGGTGATTTCCCTCCGCCTCGATCGTGACTTCATCCGAAAGGCCGGATTGCCGTAAGAGCACCTTGGAAATGCGTATCCCGCGCGAATTGCCGACGCGAACGATGCGAGTCTTCATAGTGGTTACATAGGAAGTACACCCTGAAGAGCGCCGCAATCCTTGTCGGCCCAACGCCGGGGTGGGGACATGGCCTCCGCGGGAACGCAACGAGCGTTCTGAAAGTCGTCACGCCGCCGATAATCCAGCGGGCGTCGATCTGGCGCGAGTGCGACCGTCGCAGCTCAGAGCAACTCGCCGCCCGCGGCCAGGCCCGGCGGCGCCAGCGCCTCGATGCACGTCAGTGCCTGCGCATCCAATACCACGCGCGTTGCGGCCAGATTTTCGTCCACCTGCCAGCGCTGTGTCATGCCGGGGATGGGCACCACCTGCGCCCCTTGCTGCAGCAGCCAGGCCAGCGCCAGTTGCGCCGGCGCCATGCCGAGTTCTTGGGCGAGACCGCGGAGCGGCGCAAACCGCGTGCGGTTTTCCCGCAGGTTGTGCGGTTTGAAGCGCGGCTGCCCGGCACGGTAATCCTCCACCGATGCGATGTCGGCGCTCAGGAAGCCGGAACCCAACGGCGCCCACGGCACAAAGCCGATGCCCAACGCCTGTGTCGCCGGCAACACCTCCCGCTCCGGCGTCCGCGCCCATAGAGAATATTCGTTCTCCACCGCCGCGATCGGATGCACGGCGTGCGCCCGGCGCAGGCGCTCGGCGTCGATGTTGCACAAGCCGAGGAAGCGCACCTTGCCTTCCTGCACCAACGCGGCCATGCCACCCACCGTCTCTTCGATCGGCGTGCCCGGGTCCGGGAAATGATTGTAGTAGATGTCGAGATAGTCCACCGCGAGCCGCTTGAGACTCGCCTCGATCCGCTGGCGCATGAATTCCGGACGGCCGTTGGCGCGAATCCCCGGCATGTCGTAGTTGACTCGTACTTCGCGGCCGGGAGACCCGTCGATCACCCAGCCGAACTTGGACGCGATGAAGACCCGGTCGCGCCGACCGGCAATCGCACGCCCGATCAATTCCTCGTTGTGCCCGGCGCCGTAGACGTCGGATGTGTCGATCAGATCGATCCCCGCATCGATGGCGTATTGCAACGTGGCGATACAGCCGGCGTCCTCGACCGGCTCGTAGTAGCCCGGCGACAGTACCGCACCGCCGAAACCGATGGCGGACACCAGCGGACCGTCGGTGCCGAGGCGCCGCCGAGGAAGCGCGTTCGTCACCGCCATTACTTCTCCATCTGCCGCCGCACCGCCGCCACGATCTTCTCCTTGTTCGGATACAGCGGCTTCTCCATCGGCGGACTAAACGGGATGTGCACGTCCGGCGTCGCAATGCGGACGATCGGCGCTTTCAAACTGCCAAACCCTTCTTCAGCGACGATGGCGGCAATCTCGGCGGCGGCGCCGTTGGTCTTGTTGGCGACCTCGACCAGCACCAGCCGGCCAGTCTTCGCAACCGACGCCAAGATGGTCCGCTTGTCCAAGGGCACCAGGGTCCGCGGATCGATGACCTCGGCGGAAATGCCGGCGGCGGAGAGTGCGTCGGCAGCGGCAAGGGCATGCCTGACCGTGGAGCCGATGGCCACGATGGTGACGTCCGACCCGGCGCGTTTCACCGCGGCCGCGCCGAGCGGGATCACATACTCGATTTCGGGAACGAGGCACGGTGCGTACCACATGCTCAGCTCGTCGAAGATGAGCACGGGATCGTCATCCCGGATCGCGGCCTTGACCAGCCCTTTCATCTCGCACGCATCGGCGGGCACCACCACCTTCAGGCCGGGCACGTTCAGAAACATCGGATACGGACGATCCGAATGCTGCGCCGCGATCGTCGTGTCGTGCCACATGGCCGCACGGATCACCACCGGCACCCGGGTTTGCCCGCCGGTCATGTAGCGCAGCTTGGCGGCCTGATTCACGATCTGGTCCATCGGCAGATAGATGAAGTTCGCCACCGTCATGTCGACGAATGGGCGCAGCCCGGTCATGGCCGCGCCGACGGCCATGCCGACGAAACCGTTTTCCGAAATCGGGGTGCTCCAGACGCGATCCTCCAGGCCGGCGAGCATGGTAGCCTTGTAGAGCCCGATGTCTTCGCCCATGAAGATGACCCGTTCGTCGCGGATCATCTCCTCGCGGAGGGCCTCGATCGTGGCGAGGGATCCCGGGAGTTCGCGGTCGGTTGTCGGCACGACCGCCAGCGACGCGGCCGCGCCGCGGTCTCGCTGGTCGGCCGTCACCTGGACCGTCGCGGTGTCGGGTATCGGCGTCGCGTAGACGTCTTCGAAGGCTTCGGCGGGATCGGGAAAGTCGCTGCGTAACCCGCGTTCCACCGCTCGTTTCAACTCCGCCCGCACCTCGGCTTCGATCGCACTCGCCTGGGCCTCGGTCAGCGCTCCCGTGTCGATCAACCGCCGGCGATGGATCTCGATGGGATCGCGCTGCTTCCACTGTTCGATTTCCGCATCCGACCGGTAATTGGCCGGGAACGAGAAGCCCTCGGCATGCTCGCGATAGCGATAGGTCTTGGCTTCGACGAGAGACGGACCCAATCCGTCGCGCGCACGCTGCGCCGCCGCCCGCGTCGCATCGTACACGGCTACAGCGTCCTGCCCATCCACCACCACGCCGGGCACGCCGTAGGCGGGGGCGCGGTCGGCGATATTCTCCAGGACGGTGGAGTCCAGCTTCGGCGTGGTTGCCGCATACAAGTTGTTCTCGCAGAAGAAGACGACCGGCAACCGCCAGAGGGCCGCCATGTTGAGCGCCTCATGGAATACGCCTTCATTGCTGGCGCCGTCGCCGAAGAAACACACGGCCACCTGACCGGAGCGGCGCGTCTTGGCACTGAGCGCGGCACCGGTGGCTAGCGCCATGCCGGCGCCGACGATGCCGGATTCGCCGATACTGCCGATCTTGAAGTCGGCCAGGTGCATCGATCCGCCTCTGCCCTTGCACACGCCCGTTTTCCTCCCCATCAACTCCGCCATCAGCGGGTCGATGGCCGCGCCCTTGGCGATGGGGTGACCATGCGAGCGGTGCGTGCCGGCGATGTAATCGTCCTGCCGCAGCGCCATGCACGCGCCGACCGCGGCGGCCTCCTGGCCGATGCTCGTATGCACCGCACCCTGAATCGTCCCGGCGCCGATCAGGGCGCAGGCTTCATCCTCGAACGCCCGGATGCGCAGCATCCGGCGGAACATCTCGACCAACTCTTCGCGTGCCAGGTCCATGCGAGTCTCCTCTTCCTAAGGCGTGGTGAACAGGGTGCCCAGCAACAGGCGTTCGAAGGCACGAATCGCCGCCTCATACTGCTCGGGGAGCTGCACCCGGGAGCGCAGCCACACCAAGCCGAACATCGACGACTGCATCAGGTTGAGCACGGCGTCGACGTCGAGATCCGCCGCGATCTCGCCGCGCTGTCGCGCCGCGGTAAACACACGGCGATAAAAGCGGCCCATCTCCTCGACATCCGCACGCAGGAGCGCCGCCAACTCCGGGTGGCGTTCGATTTCGATCGACGCGATGGCGGCAAAGTGCGCCAGCGCCGGTTGCGCCCGGGTCACTGCCAAGGCCGCATCGAGCCCGGCGCGAAGCTGCGCCAAACACGTGGTTTCCTCGGCAAACGCGCGTCGATACACACCAACCAGGATGTCGTGCACGTGGCGATAGACCGCCGCGAACAGCTCCGCCTTGGAACCGAAGTAGTGGTAGAGGGCGCCCGTGGTCAGACCGGCGATGCCGGCAATATCCTCGTTACGCGTGTTCGCGTAGCCGGCTGCCGCGAAGCATTGACAGGCAGCATCGATGATACGGGCGCGGGTCGCTTCGCTGACCGCGCCCCGGGGCCGGCCCACCGCGCGCTTGCGTCCGGCGCGCCGACGGGTGTTCTGCTCCGCACGCGCACGGGCAATCGGTGCTGGCTCCTGCATGCCCGCGCGTCTCTGCGCATGCGCCGTGGTCTCCATGGCCCTCGTGCCAGCCTCGAATTAGCGCTTCGCCAGCAGTTCACTCAGACGATCCACCTCCGCGATCTCGAGTGTGGCGGGCACCAGAAACAACTCGTCGCAGCCAAGTGCGGCAAAACGATCGCAGGCGGCACGGATGGTGTCCGCATTGCTGGTGATCATCTGCCTGGCGACCGCGCGGGCGACGCTGTCGCCGGCGGTTTTCAGGTAGTCGTAGACGTAGGCTTTGAGCTTGGCGTCGGCGTCATCCGCCAGGGAAAACCAAAAGCCGCTCACGTGGCGCGGCCGGGCCGTGCGTCCGGCGTCCGCCCATGCCTGCTCGGCCAGGCGGAAACCCTCCGCCACGGAATCGGGGTGCTGTGCATGCATACAGAAGTTGTAGTTGCCATCCGCCCAGCGGGCAGCGCGCGCGATGCTCTTCGGCATCATCGCCCCCGCCCAGAGCGGCGGTCCGCCCGGCTGCACCGGCGTCGGACCGACCGCATCGGCGCCCGCGAAGGGCGCCTCGCCGGCCCAGATGCGGCGCATCTCGGCAACCTGTTGCTCGAGCCGCTGCGCCCGCCGCGCGAAACTGGCATTGACGGCGCGATAGTCGTTCTCGCGGCCGCCGACGCCGACGGTCACCGTGACCCGTCCCGCGGACAGAACATCCAACGTGGCAATCTCCTTCGCCGCCCAAACGGCGGAGTGCATCGGCAACACGTAGAGCGACGGAATGATCCGCACCCGCTGCGTCAATGCCGCCGCCGCGGCCAACACGATCCGCATATCCTGCGTGTAGGAGGTGATGCGCTCGCCGCAGGACAGGCTTGCAAACGGGCCGGCATCGATACCGCGACACCAGGCGAGGGTCGTCCGTCGGTCATAGTCGCGTTCCATGTACGGCATGCACATTCCGATCTGCATCGTCCCCTCCGGCCGTCCGTTCCACTACGCCCCGGCGTCAACCGAGATCCGCGTCCACCATTGCGGCAACATTGAATCCGGAGTCAACCGCCTGGTGCGTCCCCGCGCCGCGGCCGCCGGCATCGCAGCCGACGACATACAGCCCTGGCAGCGGCGTACGCGGGTTGGGTTTCGACTTGCCGCACTGGCCGACCACCTGCGCCAGCCCGACAGCCTCACCGCCGCACCCTGGCAAGACCGCGTCGCGGGTCAGCCCCGAACATTGCCGCGGGCCGTACGGTTCCTTTCGGATGATGTGCTTGCGCAGGTCGGGCCACAGCTCGTCGAGCACCATCTCCGCCCGGCGGACGGCCTCTTCGGCTAGCGGCGTCGCCGGGTCGGCCGGACAAAACACCTGGCTGTTGAGCACCTGGTGGCCGGGCACGGCCACCAGCGACGGATCGAAGACCGAGGGCACGTCGATGGCGATCACGGGAATCTCCGGCCAGTCGCCCGCCTGCATGCGGGCCATGCGCTCGTCATCCAACCAGCTCCGGTCGGAGAAGATCGGAGTGAGCGCGGCATCGAACACCTCGGCATCGAGCACGTAGCGGATACCGGCGATCGCCCAGCTCGGTTCCAGCGCCGCCACACGCTCGACGTATTCGGCGGGGAAATGCTCGCGGCCAGCGAGCTTTAGGACGGTGGGCTGGATCCCGGCGTTGGAGATCACCGCTCGTGCGCGCAGCGTACGGTTTTCGTCGGTCTCGATGCCCGCGGCGCGGCCGCGCTCGACGAGCACGCGCTGCACCCGCTCACTGGTGAAGTACGCGCCGCCGCGCGCGGCGACATACTCGGCACACACCTCGGCCACCCGCCCATAGCCGCGCGCATGGTAGCGACCGGCGCCGCCGAGCGCTTGCTGGCGCAGGGTTAGGATTGCCTCCGAGGCAGCCAGGCGGTTGACCGCAACGACGAAGAGCATGTTGAGCTGCGTACACATCTGGCTGATCAATGGCTCGGGCAGATGGAACGACCGCATCCAACCCAGCATGCCGACCTCGTCGAGCGCGTCGAGCGCCTCCCCTTCCAACGTCATGATGGCCGCGTACATATTCCCGAACGCGGTCAGGTCGTCGTCCGTGGCGCCAAAGACACGACGGACGTTGTCGATCTGCCGCGGATCGCCGGTCTGCACCAGGGGGCTGCGCATGGAGCGCCATTCACCGTTCGCCGCCTTGTACTGTACCGACGCCACGTCGCCTTGCGGGATGAGAAACGGCACGCGCTCCGCCACGCCGAGGATGTTCACCAATTCATGGAAGCGGGAATTCAGCGCGGGGATCCCAACGGCACCGAACATCTCGTAGCGATATTTCCCGCGGTCCATGGTCTGCGTTTTGCCGCCCGCCCGGCGGGTCTTTTCCACGAGCGCCACGCGCCGCCCCGCGTGGGCGAGCAACGCCGCCACGGTGGCGCCGCCATACCCCGCGCCGATCACTGCGACATCGAAATCCGCACTGCTACTGCCGCCGTTCGCCATGTTGTGTGCCACCTTTCAGGAATTCCCGAATATCGCCTCAGGAAGCGCCGCCGGAAACTTCGAGAGAACGCCCCAATCGGCATCCGGCAACAGACCGGCGGATGACAGTTCCAGTTCCATCGCCACAAGCGACTCGCGTCTACGGTCTGTCGTCTCGAAGTCTGCTGTCCGTGAGTCTTGAGAACGTCTCGTCAGAACCCCTCGAATCCGTACTTTGGATACTTGCCGATGACGGAGACTTCCGTCAGTCCGTAACCCACCTCGTCGCCGCAGCGGACTTCGCACGCCAACTCGTCGAGATAGGTAATCTCCCGCAGCACCTCGGGATCGGTAATGTCCAACGTGAAGCCGTCCATCCAGGACGGACCCATCCACATGCCGTGGGTAAAGCCGCGGTAGTTCTTGTAACTGATGCCGCCGGGCCCGATGTAGATCACGCCAAGCGGCCGGATCTCGGCCTCCCGGCGCGAACCATCGGCGCCGTGGAGGGTCACCGTGCCACCGCTCACGAGGCGCACACCCGGCAGGTCGCGCCGGAAGGCGAACTGGTGATCCACGCGTGCTACCTCGACATCGTCTTTGCCGCTGGCGAACGGGTGGAAAATGCCACCGCTGAAGTTGCCGACGCGCCCGTCCCACTCTTCGCGCAGGTGATACGATGCGCCCCAGGTGTCGAACTCCCAGCACGTACCGTTGTAGAAAAACCCGGTGGGGATGTCGCCGGGTTGCACGCCGACCTCGTGGTAATCCATGGCGCCGCGTCGGATGCCCCAGGAGTGGTCGCGCTGTGTCCGCCACGCCTCGGGGGCGATGCGGATGCGCTGCCCAGCGACCTGGATCCAGCCGCTCGGCCGGCCGACTTGAAAATATCGTCTGATGTCTTCGATCACGCGGCCACGCTGGCGGAAGAATTGCGGTGGCTCTTCATCGTGGGCGGGCATGGTCGCGTCGAACACGATATCGTAACTGACGCCGTATTCGTTGTCCCCCAGGGTTGTTCGCACCCTGCGCATGGGATCGACGATGTCCCACGCAAACGGCCCGACGTTGATTTCGTCGATCCGCGGACGCAGTTCGCGCGAGGCGCGCACAACGTACTGCGTCTTGCCCTCGAGCGCCACACAGACGTTCGCGTCGATGATATTCCGATTCGGATAGTAGCCGAATTGCACCACCACGATACAGGCGCCCGCGGTGTCATGAGCCATGAACCAGATGCGCTCGGTCCACTCGCGCGCGCTGGTGGCCGGGTGGTCGAACGTGCTCGCGATCTGGTGACACAGCATCTCGTCGGACTTCGTCAGCATCGCTTCTCCCTTCGCCGCGGCCTCGCGCCCTCAAATATATTGACCAGTCAATTACAGTATGCTCTAGTCCGCGTCAACCGAGATCCGGTCGGCCACCACATCGAAGGAGAGGTCCCATGAAAGCCGCCCTGCTCACCATGCCCGGCTCCGCGCTCGAGATCGCCACCGACATCGACATCGCACCGCCGCGCGCCGGCGAAGTGCGCGTCGCCGTGAAATATTGCGGTCTCTGCCATTCCGACCTGCACATCGTCGAAGGCAAGATGCCGTCGCCGTTGCCGGTCATCCTCGGACACGAGGCAGCCGGCGTGGTCGACGCGGTCGGCTCGGGCGTGGACCAACGCGCCGTCGGCGACCACGTCGTGCTCACCGCCATCCCGGCGTGCGGGCGTTGCTACTGGTGTGTGCGCGGAGAAAACTCGATGTGCGTCAATCTCGCCGCCCTACAGACGGCCGCGTTTCCCGACGGCACCACCGGGCTGTCGCGCCGCGGCGAAACGGTGTACCGCGGCATCGGCCTGGCAGGTTTCGCCGAGTACGTCGTCACCAGCGCCGCGGGTGCCGCGAAAATTCCGGCGGATCTGCCGCTCGAGCTGGCCTGCGTACTGGGATGCGCGATACAAACGGGCGTCGGCGCGGTGCTCAACACCGCCAAGGTCGAGGAAGGCGCCACCGTTCTGGTCACCGGCCTAGGCGGCGTCGGCATCGCGGTCGTGCAAGGCGCACGACTCGCCGGCGCTTCGCGCATCGTCGTGTCCGACCCGGTCGCCGAACGGCGCGCCGCGGCCGTCCGCTTCGGCGCCACCGACCTGCTCGATCCGGCGAAGGACGATCTGGCGCAAGCCTGCATGGATCTCACCGGCGTCGGCGTGGACTACGCTTTCGAGACCGCGGGGCGGGCCAGCTTGATTCGAGGTTGCGTGGCCGCCACGCGCCCGGGCGGCACCACGGTCACCATCGGCGTCCCCCCGTTCGAGGACATCCTGGAACTGGGTCCCGCCATCCTCTTCACTGCCTCCGAAAAGAAGCTCATGGGGTGCATGCTCGGCAGCTCCAACGCCCTGCGCGATCTGCCGCGCTTCGCGGCGCTGTGGAAGGCGGGCCGGTTGGATCTGGAGGGGATGATCACCAAGCGCCGGCCCTTGCACGAGATAAACGAGGCGATCGCCGACCTGCAAGCCAGCCGCGGCATCCGCACGGCGCTGGCCCTCTGAACGCCACGGAGCGACGAGAGATGACGGACGGACGGCTCATCGGGGAGGTCCCGTTGGTCACCGACACGGCCATCGTCAGCGCCCGCGATCGCAGCCACACAGCGGAGCGACCCCCTATCCAGCGGAACGCGCCGGCGCGCTTCGCCGCCCCGGGCGCCGCCGGCGCAAGAGCGGCCGAGCGCACCGAGAAGGAGGACGGATGGCACTGATCGATATCGATATTGGCTTGACGGACGAGGATCGTGCCGTCCGCGACACGTGCCACAAGTTCGCCGCTGAAATAATGCGCCCGGCCGGCAAGGCGCTCGATCGACTCGACGACCCTGCCCAGGTGATCGCGCGCGACTCGATTCTCTGGGACGTGTTCAAGCACTATCGGGCGCTCGGACTCGGCCGCATCTACACCGACACGACGATGGATCCGGCGGCGAAGGCCCGCATGCTCTGCGTCGTCAACGAGGAGTTGACGTGGGGCGATGTCGGCCTGGCCATCACCCTCGGTCTGTCGCAATTCCACCACCCGTGGATCGCGCAAAGCGGTAACGCGGAACTGCGCGAGCGCTACTGCGCACCGGACCGACCGGCGATCGGCTGTTGGGCGATCACCGAGCCCGACCACGGCAGCGACTCGCTGTCGTTCACCGAGCCGTCGTTCCGCGATCCCACGGTACGGGCCAACGTCATCGCCCGCAAGGACGGGGACGATTACGTCATCAACGGCCAGAAGGCGGCCTGGGTGTCGAACGGCACCATCGCCGATATCGCCGTCCTGTTTTGCACGCTCGATCCGAGCCAGGGCTTCAACGGCGGCGCGGTCATCCTCGTACCGCTCGATCTGCCGGGCGTCTCGCGTCCGAAGCCACTGGATAAGATCGGGCAGCGCGCACTCAATCAAGGAGAGATCTACTTCACCGATGTGCGCGTGCCCGCCTCGTACCTGGCGGTCGGGCCCGATGCGTATGCCCTGGCCCTCGAGACCATGTTGTGCCACGGCAACGCCGGCATGAGCCAGCTTTTCATCGGCGTGGCGCGCGCCGCGCTGGAGCACGCGGTCGCCTACGCCAAGGAACGGGTGCAAGGCGGCGTCCCGATTTTCGAACATCAGAACGTGAAGGCGCGCCTGTTCAAGATGTTCATGAACGTCGAGGCGGCGCGGGCGTTGGCCCGTCAGACCGCCATGTACCTGGCCGTCAATCCGCCACGGATTCAGTCCGCCATCGCCGCCAAGGTCTACGCCACCAACACCGCCTTCGAGGTCGCCAGCGATGCCGTGCAGATCTTCGGCGGCAACGGACTGAGCCGCGAGTACCCGATCGAAAAACTCTTCCGTGACGCGCGCGCCGCCCTGGTCGAAGATGGCTGCAACGAATTGCTGGGACTGGTTGGCGGCGCCAGGTTGTGATCCGGCCGCCACAGACCGCAATCCATTCAAGGAGCATCGAACGATGGAATTTCTCGATATCGATATCACGCTGACGGATGAGGACCGGGCGGCGCGCGACACCTGCCACAAGTTCGCCGTGGACGTGATGCGCCCGGCCGGCAAGCTGCTGGACCGCCTGCCCGACCCCGCCGATGTCATCGCCCCCGGCTCCGTGCTCTGGGACGTCGTCAGGAAGTACCATGAGCTGGGCCTGGGACAACTCACCGCGGATGTCACCATGGACCCGGTCGCCAAAGCGCGCATGTCGTCCGTGATCATCGAAGAAATGTGTTGGGGTGACGTGGGTCTGGCGATCACGACCGGTATTTCGATGATGCACTACCCCTGGATCGAAATGTTGGGCAATCAGGAATTGCGCGAGCGCTTCTGTTCGCCGGATCGGCCAAGCCTCAGCTGTTGGGCCCTGACCGAGCCCGACCACGGCAGCGATACGGTGGCGTTCACCGAAGCCAGCTTCCGCGATGAGCGCGTGCGCGCCAACTGCACGGCGCGGAAAGACGGCGACTCCTACATCATCAACGGTCAAAAGGCCGCCTGGGTGTCCGGTGCCAACATCGCCGATATCATGATCCTGTTCTGCACGCTCGATCCCAGCCAGGGGTTCGGTGGCGGCGCCGGTTTTCTCGTACCCCTCGACCTGCCGGGCATCGCACGGCCCAAGCCGCTCGACAAGATCGGGCAGCGCTCCCTCAACCAGGGCGAGATCTACTTCACCGACGTCCGCGTTCCGGCGGCGTACATGATGTTCGGACCGGACATGTACGCCATGACCCTGGAGCACACCCTGGCGCATGCGAACGCGGCCATGGGGGTGCAGTTCGTCGGTCTGGCGCGGGCGGCATACGAGCTCGCGCTGGAGTACGCGAAGCAACGCGTCCAGGGCGGCGTCCCCATCTTCGAGCACCAAAACGTCAAGGCGCGACTGTTCAAGATGTTCATGAAGGTGGAGGCGGCGCGCGCCCTGTCGCGCCGGGTGTGGCTGTACACCGCCAGCAACCCGCCGCTGATCCAATATTCCGTGGCGTCGAAGGTGTTCTGCACCAACACCGCCTTCGAGGTCGCCAGCGAGGCGGTACAGATCTTCGGCGGCAACGGGCTCAGTCGCGAATACCCGATCGAGAAACTGTTTCGCGACGCGCGCGCCTCCATGATCGAAGACGGTTGCAACGAAATGTTGGGCCTGATGGCCGCCAGCCGTCTCTGAGAGTGGCAGGGCATACGGAGGAACCCGCAATGGAACTGAGAGACGTCATCGGACGCCGGCGGTCGGTCCGCTTTCTGCTTCCCCACAAGCCGGTCGAACTCGACAAGATCCAGCGCATGCTCGAGGCGGCCCGCATCGCCTCCCACTGGGGCAACGTCAACAGCTTGCGCGCCGTGGTCGTCGAACGCGACAAAGCTCCCAAAGACCTGTTCGAAATCCTATCCCATACCATCGGCGGCTATCAGACCCAGTTGGCGCCGATCGTCATCGTCTGGTACATCGAAACCGCCGCCACCAATGGTCTCGGCACGCGGCTGCGCGAATTGGTCAACGTCGGCGCCATTGGCTACGGGCCGAACAAGAAGACCGCCATGGAAAACACCATCATCCCGAATATGGAACGCGCCGGCGTCGCACTGAAGCAACCCGGAATGGGCGAGATCGACTGCGGCCAGGGCATCGCACAGGCGACCCTCATGGCATTCGAACAAGGCCTCGGCACCTGCTGCCTAGGCGCCTTCGATCTCGACCGAATCCGCCGCACGCTGGGCCTACCCGACACGTGCCGCGTGCTCTTGTCGCAAACCGTGGGCTACCCGGCGGAGGATCCGCGCGCCGGTGGCCAACGACCACGGCTGCCGTTCGAGGACTTGTTCCAGTTGAACGGCTACGACCATCCCTTCCCTCGCAATCCGCGGGTGGTGGAGGAATTGCGAGGCGACGGGATGCTGCAGGAGCCGGCTCCGTTGCCGTGGCGCGAGGCGGAGCTAGAATACCTACGGCGCGCGCTGGACCTCAAGGGCGAAGGCCTGGTGCCCAGCGATCAGCGTTAGAGTACCGGCGGTGAATCGTTCGATTGTCGCCTGGTAGCTGGTCGCCGGCATGTTCCGGCAACGTCACAACCAAAGAACCTATTAAAAGAAGGGAGAGATCATGCGTTTCAACGCCATTATCGCCGGGGTCGGAATGACCCGTTTCATGAAGTACCCGGACAAGGGGTTGAAGCAGCTCGGCACCGCGGCCGCGCAAGAGGCGGTGAAGGACGCCGGACTCACGCTGAACGATCTAGAGGCCGCCTACGTCGGCAACTGCGCCGCCGGGCTGGTGACCGGCCAGGAATCGATCCGTGGCCAGGTCATCCTCGACACCATCGGCGTCGGCAAGATCCCGATTTTCAACGTGGAGAACGCCTGTGCCAGCGGCTCCTCGGCGCTCTTCCAGGCCTGCGCCATGGTGTCGGCGGGGCTGTACGACATCGTCCTCGCGCTCGGGGTCGAGAAGCTCACCCATCCGGACAAGCTCCGGAGTTTCGCTGCCTTCGCGGGTGCCGTGGACGTCGATGAGCTGAACGAAATGATCGCCTCGCTCAGCAAGTCCGGTGGCGGCGGCGCCGGACAAGACCGCTCCATGTTCATGGATATCTACGCCGACGCCGCGCGCGCGCACATGGCCAATTACGGCACCACCAAGGAGCAGTTCGCCAAAGTGTCCGCCAAGAACTCGTTCCATGGCAGCCTGAACCCCCGGGCCCAGTTCCACGAAGAGATGACCGTCGAGCAGGTGCTGAACGATCGGCTCATCGTCGAGCCTCTGACCCGCTCGATGTGCGCCCCCATCGGCGATGGGGCCGCCGCCGCGGTCGTGGTCAGCGAACGCAAGGCGAAGCAACTCGGCCTGACCAAGCCTGTCCGCGTCGTGACCATGGTGATGCATTCCGGCTACCACCACCGCGATGACGAGCCTGATACCGTCGAACTGTGCGCCCGCGAGGCGTACGAGCAGGCAGGCGTCAGCCCCAAGGACCTCAGCGTCGTCGAGGTGCACGATGCCTCCGCACCCGCCGAAATCATCGAATACGAAGCGCTCGGCCTCTGCCCCAAGGGTGAAGGTGGACGACTGGTCGAATCGGGCGCGACCAAGCTCGGCGGCCGTATCCCGGTAAATACCTCGGGCGGATTGCTGCGCAAGGGACACCCGGTCGGGGCCACCGGCATCGCGCAGATCGTCGAGTTGACCGAACAACTGCAGGGACGCTGCGGCAAACGCCAGGTCGAAGGTGCCAAGCTCGCCCTGGCACAGAACGGCGGCGGCAAGAAAGGCAACGACGCCGCGGCGATGCTTGTCACGATTCTGGAAAGATAAGACAGGCTGCTACGTTGTTATGTTGCTGGGTTGTGATGTTTACAGGGGCACGATCATCGCCGAACAACCTCCGAACAACCACCTAACAATCAACAACTTGACAACCTAACAACTGGATTTTCTCATGCGCGAACGCAACGAACTGATCCTGGCCGACTTGATCCAGGTCCGGGCGGAACAGAAGCCGGACCTGGATGTCGTCACCTTCGAGCACTTGAGTCTCGACGGTGGCGCCACCCCGGATGACGTCCGCACCTATGCCGATCTGCACACCAACGCCAACCGCCTTGCCGCGGGCCTGATCGCCAAGGGGTTTGCCCCTGGAGACCGCTTTGCCGTGATGATGCGCAACCACCCGGAGTTCGTCGAAGCCATGATCGCGGCCTCGATCACCGGCGGCTTATTCGTCCCGGTCGATCCGCGCACACGGGCCGACAAGCTGGCATACGTGCTCCAGAACTCCGGCTGTTGCGGCATCATCTGCGCCGACTACTGCCTGCCTGAACTGGAGCAGGTGCGCTCGCAGCTCCCGGGCTTGCACTGGGTGCTTGGATTGGAAAGTGGCGAAGCCGGCCCCACTCTCTCGGCATTCCGCGGCGTCGAGGACCTGCGGGACATTGCGTCGCGAACGGCGGCCAGCATCGCTGTGCGCACCGGCAGCCCCGAGGCACCGCTGATGATCATGTACACTTCGGGAACCACCGGTGACCCCAAAGGCATCGTCGGGAACAACGCCCGATTTTGTATGTCTGGTATGATCGGCATGCTCTTCGGCTACCAGCCGGATGAGCGACCCTACACCGGCCTGTCCTTCACCCACGGCAACGCGCAGTCGATGACTTTGATCCCGTCGCTCACCATGTCGCTCCGGTGCGTCATCAGCCGCCGCTTCACCAAGTCCAAGCTCTGGGATGTCTGCCGCCGCTACGGTTGCACGACGTTCTCGCTCGTCGGTGGGATGGCGACCGCGTTGTACAGCGAACCGCTGCGGCCGGACGACGACGACAACCCCGTGCGCTTCGTCGTCAGCGGCGGCATGCCGCCGGCCATCTGGGAAGCCTTCGAGCGCCGCTACGACGTCAAGATCCTGGAGGTGTACGGGGCGATGGATGGTGGCGGTATGGCGTTCAAGCCTGTCGGTCAGGGGCCGGTGGGCTCGTTCGGCAAGCCCATGGCGGGCATCGAAATGCGGGTCCTCGACGAGGCAGGCCACGAGTGTCCGCCAGGAGTCATTGGCGAGATTTGCACGCGTCCGGCCGGCGGGGCCGATGCGGCGGTGGAGTATTATGGCAACCCCGAGGCGTCGCGTACGAAAATCCGCGGCGGCTGGAACCGCAGCGGGGACATGGGACACCGCGACGCCGACGGTTGGCTATTCTTCGACTACCGTGCCGGCGGCGGCATCCGCCACAACGGCGACTTCATCAATCCGAGCTTCGTCGAGAAAGCCGTGGCCGAGCATCCGTCGGTGGCGGATGTGTACGTGTATGGCGTGACCGCATCCAGCGGCGCACCGGGCGAGAAGGACGTCGTCGCCGCCATCGTGCCGGTCGATGCCAACCGGTTCGATGCCACGGCGGTCTTCAGCAGTTGCCGTGTCAAACTCGAGGCCAACTTCGTCCCGACGTATCTTCAGCTCGTCGACGACATTCCCAAGACCGCTTCCGAGAAGCCGGTCGAGCGCGCCCTGGTGGAGCAGTTCGATCCGCGCGCGGCAAATGTCTACACCGAACGCCGCGGCTGAGGCGTCACTAACGGTTGTACCCGATGGTTCGTCACATGCGATAAGCGGATCCTCCGTCGTGGGCACCGACAAGAGCCCGGAACCCCACTGACGATCGATACGCCGATCGAACGAGTGGCGAGAAGGAAACGGTCCACCGGCGACAGCACTGCGCCAGCCGGTCAGTTCACGGATACCTCATCTTCACGCGGCAAGTTACGGAGGGTTGGCTCCTCCGAAACCTTGGCGGAGGAGGATGCGAGGAGGGGGACTTGAACCCCCACGGGTTTTACCCCACTAGCCCCTCAAACTAGCGCGTCTGCCTGTTCCGCCATCCTCGCATGGGTTTATGAAGCGTGCTCGCGAAGTCTGCCCAGGTCTAATTAGCGGCCGGTGCCGGCGGCGCCGCGGCTGGCGGCTCGGCCGCTTGCGGCGCAGACGCCTGGGGCTCGGCTGCTTGTGGCGCGGCCGCCGGCGGCTGGCCTTCCGGGTTAGCCGGGAAGCTCAGCGGCGGCGGCTCGGGCAACGAACCGCTGTCGAACACCGTCGAACTGAGCCGGCGCGCCGATGCATAGGTCAAGGTCAGCGAGGTCAACATGAACACGATGGCGGCGCCGGTCGTCAGCCGCGTGAGAAAATTCCCTGCTCCGCTGCTGCCGAAAATAGTCGAACTGCTGCCGCCGAACACCGCCCCCATATCGGCGCCCTTGCCCTGCTGCAGGAGCACGACACCGATAAGGAACAGACAGCAGATCACGTGCACAATGACTACCAGAACGTACATAATTTCCCTCAGACAACGAATTTGACGATGCGCACGAACGACTCGACCTCCAAGCTGGCGCCGCCGACGAGCGCGCCATCGATGTCCGGCTGCCGCATCAGCACTTCGATATTGTCGGCTTTGACGCTGCCGCCGTACAAAATGCGGCAGGCCCGGCCGGCTTCCGGGCCTCCCAACTCACTCAGAATCTTGCGAATGAATGCCTGCACCTCTTGCGCTTGTTCCGGGCTTGCCACCTTCCCCGTCCCGATCGCCCACACGGGTTCGTACGCGACGACCAGCGCCCGTATAGCAGCCGCGTCCGCTTGCAGCAATCCGCGCCGGAGCTGCCGTTCGACCACCTCCAAGGTGCGCCCGGCCTCGCGCTCCGCGAGGGTTTCGCCGACGCACACGATCGGCACGAGCCCATGCGCGTGCGCCGCCGCCACCTTCTTGGCCACGTGCTCGTCGCTCTCGGCGAAATACTGTCGCCGCTCGGAATGTCCGATGATGACGTGGGTGCAGCCTACGTCGCGCAGCATCGGCGCCGACACTTCACCCGTGAACGCGCCCTGCGGTTCCCAGTGCAGGTCTTGCGCCGCCAGGAGCACGCAGCTGCCCTTGAGCGCGGCGGCCACCGACTCCAACGCGGTGAACGGTGGGGCCACCAACACCTCGCGCGTCGACACCGCGCATCCCGAGACGCCGGCCGCGCCTGCCTTGACCCCTTGAGCTAAGGCCACGGCTTGCGGTCCCCAGCCGTGCATCTTCCAGTTGCCGGCGATCAACGGTACGCGCGACGGATTCATGCCGACTCGAGCGCCGCAATCCCAGGCAGGATGCGCCCTTCCATGAACTCCAGCGACGCCCCGCCGCCGGTGGAAATGTGGCTGATCCGGCCGGCCACCCCGGACGCGGCGATTGCCGCAATCGAGTCGCCGCCGCCCACGACGGTGACCGCCGTGCTCGCCGCCAGCGCCTCGGCAATCGCCATGGTACCGGCACTGAACGCCTTCTTTTCGAACAGGCCGAGCGGACCGTTCCAGAAGACCGTCCCGGCACGGTCGATCTGCTCGCGGAAGCGGCGCACGGTTTCCGGACCGACGTCCAACCCCAGCGTGCCGGCAGGAATGTCACCGGCGACGACGCGGGCGGACGCTTCGGCATCGAGCGCATCGGCCACCACGTGATCCACCGGCAGCAACAATGGCAGCCGCCGCCGCGCCGCCTTCGCCAGCGCGGCGCGCGACATATCGAACATGTCGGGTTCCACCCGCGACGCGCCGACCGGCTTGCCCTGGGCGCGCAGGAACGTGTACGCCATGGCGCCGCCGATGAGCACCGCATCGACCTTGTCGAGCAGGTGGTCAACCACCTTGATCTTGTCGGACACCTTGGCGCCGCCGAGGATGGCGACCACCGGCCGCCGGGGATTGTTCAACACCCGGCCGAGGTACTCGCACTCCTTCTGCATGAGGAAGCCCGCCCCTCGCTCGGGAACGAAACGGACCATGCCGGCGGTGGACGCATGCGCGCGGTGCGCGCTCCCGAAGGCATCGTTGATATAGACATCAGCCAGCCGCGCCAGTTGTTGAGAGAAGCCTTCGTCGTTCGCCTCTTCCTCCTGGTGGAAGCGGAGATTCTCAAGCAACAACGCCGCGCCCGGCGGCAGCGCATTGACCAACCGCTCGACGTCGTCGCCGACACAGTCGGGCGCCAGCCGCACCTCCGCCCCGAACACCCGCGACAGGCCCGCGGCCACCGGCGCCAGGCTGAATTCGGGGGCGGGTTTGCCTTTCGGCCGGCCGAGATGCGAGGCGAGCACCAGCCGGGCGCCTTGTGCGCGAGCGTAGCGCAGGGTCGGCAGCGCGGCCTCGATGCGCGTGGCGTCGGCCACCGCGCCGCCCGTGAGCGGCACATTGAAGTCGACGCGGATAAAGGTGCGTTTGTTGGAGAGTGCGATTTGATCGATCGATCTCATGGAATCTTGGGCGACGGACGATCGTCACGGCCATACCGGACGATCGGCGAGCGCCCGCGCCTCGCTACAGATTACTGCCGATCAGCTTGGTTACATCGCCCATCCGCTTCGAGAATCCCCACTCGTTGTCGTACCAGGAGAGGACTTTCACCAAATTGCCGTCGAGCACCTTGGTCAATGGGGCATCGAAGATCGAGGAGAAGGGACTACCGTTGAAATCGGTGGACACCAGCGGTTCGTCACAGTAGCCCAGGATGCCTTTCAACGCACCGTCCGCGGCGGCCCGCACCGCCTGGTTGATCTCGATCTCGGTGGCCGTCTTCTCGAGTTCGGCGACCAAGTCGACCAACGATACGTTGGCGGTCGGCACGCGGACGGCCATGCCATCGAGACGGCCCTTCAGCTCGGGCAGCACCTCGCCCACGGCGCGTGCCGCGCCGGTGGTCGTCGGGATCATCGACAACGCCGCCGCGCGCGCACGGCGCAGGTCGGAATGCGGCAGGTCGAGGATGCGCTGATCGTTCGTATACGAGTGGATCGTGGTCATCAGCCCGCGACGGATACCGAAGCGCTCGTGGAGCACCATGGCCAGTGGCGCCAGGCAATTCGTCGTGCACGAGGCGTTCGACAACACATGGTGCTGGTCTTGGCGGTACGCCGTGTGGTTGACGCCGTAACAGACTGTGAGATCCACTCCCTTCCCTGGCGCCGAGATGAGGACTTTTTTCGCCCCCGCCGCGAGGTGCGCCGCCGCTTTGTCCTTCGCGGTAAACAAGCCGCTGCATTCGAGCGCAACCTGCACCCCGAGCGCGCCCCACGGCAGTTTGGCAGGGTCCCGCTCGCTCAGCACGCGGACCTTGCGCCCGCCGACAACCAGCGCGTCCTTCTCGACGCTGACCGGATGACCGAAGCGCCCGTGCACGGAGTCATACTTCAACAAGTGCGCCAGGGTTTCCGCATTGGTGATATCGTTGACCGCCACGAACTCGAGATCCCGGTCCTCGCAGCAGGCGCGCAGGACATTGCGCCCGATTCGCCCAAAACCATTGATGCCAACTTTGATGCTCATGATCCTCTCCTCGGAAGATGCAGATTCGGAAGGGTCACCGTAAACCACCTTCGATCTAGCCAGTCAAGGTAACCGCGGCGGCGCTTCAGCGGCACATGCGCACGCGACACGTCGCGAGTGGCGCGTTGACTCGTCGGGACCCATATACTAGCGTTCGAGGACTTCGGTGGCGAGAGGACGATGTATGTTCCTGGCATTCGTTCCTGCCGCTGTGGCCCAAACCGAGGGCACGCTCCGGCAGGAAGGGCTGGTCACCATGGTGACCGGCAGTGGGCTGGTAGTCCAGCTGGTACTCTATCTTCTGATCATCTTTTCGGTAGTGAGCTGGGGGATCATTTTCTACAAGGCCCGCCAGGTACGTATCGCGCGGCGGCAGTCGGCGCGGTTCATTGAGATCTTCTGGGACACGAAGAACCTGACGACCATCCACACCGCCAGTCAGGAATTGAAGCAGAGCCCGGTGGCGCAGGTCTTTCGCGCCGGATACCAAGAACTGGTCCGTTCCACGCGCGCCAAACGGCAGGCCGGCTCCGGCGACAGTGCGCTGACCACCGAACTCGGCGGCATCGAAAACGTCGGGCGTGCCATGAAACGCGCCCGCAATCAGGAGATCACCCACCTGGAGCGCGCGCTCACCTTCCTGGCCACCACCGCGAGCGCCACGCCGTTCATCGGCTTGTTCGGCACCGTTTGGGGGATCATGCAGGCGTTCATGGGCCTCAGCGTCACCCAATCCTCCAGCATCCAAGCCGTCGCCCCGGGCATCGCGGAGGCCTTGATCGCGACCGCCACCGGGCTTGTCGCCGCCATCCCGGCGGTCATCGGCTACAACCATTTTGCCCGCCAGATCCGCGTCCTGTCGACCGACATGGAGAACTTCTCTTCCGAATTTCTCAACATCGCCGAACGTCATTTTTTGAAATAGGAGCGGCCGATGGCCTTCGAGGAACAGGGTGGTGGGGCGATCTCGAATATCAACGTAACGCCGCTGGTCGATGTCATGCTGGTGTTGCTGGTGATCTTCATGGTCACCGCGCCCATTCTGCAACAAGGCGTCACCATCAATTTGCCAAAGGTGCGCACCACGGCGCTGACCGGAGAAGAGCAACAGTTGGTCGTCGCCGTCAATCGCCGCGGGCAGGTGTACTTGAACGACTCGCCGACGACCGTGGCCGAGCTCGGGCCGAAGCTGCAGGCCATTCTCAAGCTCCGCCCCGACCGCCAGATCTTCCTGCGCGCGGATCAGGCGGTCCAGTACGGAGAAGTGATGCGGGTGATCGCCACAATCAAGGGCGCCGGCGTCGAGCGGCTGGGCATGGTTACCGAGCCGCCAGCGGACGAGCGCCGTTCTGCTTCCAAGTGACCCGCCCCCTGCCCGCCAGGCGGAGCGCCCCGCGGCCGTCGCAACCGGCATGAATCAAGAGTCCCCTGTCCCAATTACCCAGCCCGAGTGGGACCGCACCCTGTCGCTAATGGTCTTGGCGTCGGCGGCCGTTCATGGAGTGCTTCTTGCCCTGGTAATCCTGATTCCCCACCAGTTTCTGCATCACCCCCCGGCACTCAAGTCCTATACCGTCGACCTGATCGCCCCTGATCAAGTCGGTGGCAGCAACATCGTTGCCGGCGGTAAAGGCCGTGTGGAGGGCGCGCCCCTGGCGGCATCCGCCGAACCCGAGCCGCCGAAACCGCCGCCGCGCAAGGCGGAGGAAGCCAAGCCGCCGGAACCCAAACCCGAACCGCCGAAACCGGTGGCCGAGAAGATCGAGCCAGCGCCCGAGCCCCCGAAAGAAGTGGCCAAAGCGGAGCCCAAGCCGGAGCCACCCAAGCCTGAACCGAAAGCGAATGAACAGGAGGCCGTCGTAGCGGAAAAGCCGAAAAAGATCGAACCGCCACCTGCGCCGACCGTGGCCAAGGCGCCGCCCACGCCACAGGCCAAGCCCGCCGCATCGCCCAAGGCGGTCGCCAGAGCCGCACCGCCGCCAGCGCTGGTCAAACCCGATATCAAAGCCGCGGAGACCGCCAAGGCATCCAAGGCAACCGCAGCCGCCCGCGCCTTGGACGATCGCATCGCCGCGGCGGTCAAGAACGTCGAATCGCAGGTGGGCAAACGCGGCGGCGGGAGCGGCGCCAAAGTCGCCGAGCAACCGGGTGGCCCGATCTCCGTCGGCCCCGGGGAGGGGGCTGGCGGCGAGGTCAAAGGCGTTCAATATCTCTTGTACTACAATCAGATGATCAACCGCATCAAGCAGGTCTGGGCATGGGCCGGCGGCAACCGTAGCCTGGAAGCCTCCGTGCGCTTCAACATCACCGAGACTGGCGATGTGGTGAACGTCCGCATTACCCATCCGAGCGGCGACCCGAGTTACGATGCCTCCGTGGAGCGCGCCGTGCGCGGCGCTACCCCGCTATCGCCACCACCGGAAGAATATCGTAAAGAATTCAGCGACGTTGAATTGATATTCCGACCCGACGATCTGAAAATGTGAATGGAGAGCCGATGAAGCGACTGTGGCTGGCTGGCGTGGTGTTGACGAGCGTGGTGCTCGCGGGGGCGGCGGCGTGCGAGGCGCAAGTGCGCGGGACGATCTTCGGCCCCGGGGCGCGTAGCTACCCCATCGCGGTCTCTCCCCTGAAGAACCTCGCCCCTGGTGCGCCCAGCGTCGTTGCCACCCAATTCGCCGACATTGTCGGCAAAGACCTGACGCTGTCCGGCTATTTCAAAGTCCTCGACCGCGCCGCGTACATCGAAAAGCCCGAAGGCTCCGGATTCACGGCCGACAGCATCAATTTCGACCAGTGGTCGGTCATCGGTGCCCTGGCGCTGGTAAAAGGGGCCTATACGCTCGAAGGCGACAACCTGACGCTCGAGGTCCGGCTGTTCGACGTCTACCAGCGCCGCCAGCTCGCCGGACGCCGCTACCATGGCTCCGTCGGCGAGATCCGGCGCATGGCGAACAAGTTCGCGGATGAGATCATGGCGCAGTTCACCGGCGACCGCGGCCCCTTCGATACACGCTTCGCCTTCGTCTCGACGCGCGACGGCCGCTTCAAGGAGATCTATGTCATGAGCCCGGATGGCGGGGACCTACAGCAGGTCACCAAGGGCCGGACCATCAACGTGTCGCCGTCCTGGAGCCCGGACAATCGCACCGTGCTGTACACCTCGTACAAGCGTGGGAACCCGGACCTGTACGCCGTCGATCTCGTGACCAATCGCGACGTACTCCTGTCGCAGCGCCACGGCTTGAACCTCGGCGCGAAGTTTTCGCCCGACGCCAAGACGATCGCCTTGACCCTCGAAGACCAGGGGAACTCCGACATTGCGCTTATCGACCGCGCCGGCAAGCTGTTGCGGCACATCACCGATACCTGGGCCATCGACGTTTCCCCCACGTGGTCGCCGGACGGCCGTCAGATTGCCTTCTGTTCCAACCGCACCGGCGGGCCGCAGATCTTCGTCGCCAGCGTCGACGGAGGCGAGGCGCGGCGGGTGACATTCACCGGTACCTACAACACTTCGCCGGCGTGGTCTCCCAAAGGGGACCGCATCGCCTACGTCAGTCGCGCCGACAACGATTTCAACATCTTCACGGTGAAAGTGGATGGTGCGGACGTGCGGCAATTGACTCAGGGCAGCGGGAGCAACGAGGACCCCAATTGGGCGCCCAATGGCCGCTATCTCGTGTTCAGCTCTTCGCGCACCGGACGCAAGAAACTCTTCGTCATGGACGAGATGGGGACCAGCCAGGTTCAATTGACTCATGGTGGGGGAGATGATACCAGTCCAGCCTGGTCGCGCTGGCTGGAGTAGTGTGGAACGACGCATGATACATGCGAATGGAGGTGGGGTATGATGGCTGTGCGGCTCCGGACGGTAGTGGCCTTGTCGATTCTACTCGCGTTGATCAACATCGGATGTTCGGCGAAAAAGAAAGGCGAGACGACAGGCGCGGCGGGCGGACTGGGCGAGGAAGGGCTGGCCGCGGGCGGCAGTCTGGAACAATATCAGAAAGGCACGCTGGGCAGCAACGAACAGGGACCACTTAAAGACATCCATTTCGCCTTCGATGCCTACGATCTTGACGATGCGGCGCGCACCATCTTGCGCGACAACGCCGCTTGGCTGAAAGAACACACCCGGTCGAAGGTGGAGATCGAGGGGCATTGCGACGAACGTGGAACGGTCGAATACAACCTGGCGTTGGGCACCAAGCGCGCGGGCGCTGCAAAGGAGTATCTGGGGGCGCTGGGCATTGCGGCCGATCGTTTGACGACCATCAGTTACGGCGAAGAGTTGCCGCTGTGCCACGAGCACAATGAAAGTTGTTGGCAGACCAACCGACGGGTACACTTCGTTGTCCTCAGCGAATAGCGTTGGCCGCAATCGGCGCGGCCCGACAGCCGCGGCCGCTTGTCTCAGCCTGGTCGTTCTCGGCGGTTGCGCCATGCAGGCGGATCTGCGCGATGTCCAACGCGACCAACGGGCGGTGCGTGCGTTGCTCGCCGACCAACAAGTAGCCATTGACGGTCTCCGACGGCGCATGGAGGCCCTGCGCGCGGAAGCGACTGAATCGTCGAAACGCGGCGGACGGGCACCGTCGGATGACGTCGTCCGCCAATTGAGCGACTTGGAAGCACGGGTGGCGACGCTCGAGCAGGGACGTCAACTGGCTCCACCGGTCGCGGAAGGCGAACGGCCGCCGGAGCCGGGGATGCGGCCAGCCGAGGCGCCGGCCGTGCCGGCGAAATCTCCAAGTATGCAAGAGGCGGCGCTGGCCAGGGAAGAGGCGGCGGTACGCACTGCCCGTCTGGACGGCGACTACCCGGAGGCCCTTGGGTTGGTCCGTCAGGGACAGTGCAATCAAGCCGTCCCCAAGCTGCGCGACTTCGTGCGCAAGAATCCGAAATCCGATTTTGCCGACAACGCACTGTACTGGGTGGGCGCCTGCTACTACGGACAGCGCGACTACAGCCGCGCAATCGTCGAGCTCAACGACCTGGTGTTGAAATATCCGAAGGGCGACAAGGTGCCGGGAGCACTGCTCATGATGGCCGATGCTTTCGCGGATTCGGGCGACAAGATCGATGCACGGCTGGTCTTGCAGAAGCTCACCAGCCAATACCCGCAAACGGAAGAAGCGGGCCAAGCGCGTCAGAAACTGCACTCCCTCGGCGAGTAGCGCCACTCGGCCGCCGTGCGGCGCGCGCGGCCGGTACGGCACGGCGTTCCCCGGTAGAAGATCATGCAACTCCTCCGTCACCTGGCGCGGATTGGTCGTCGGTTCGATACGCCCGTCGTCACCTTGGGGAATTTCGACGGCGTCCATCAGGGACACCAGGAGATCCTCCGCCGGTTGGTCGATACCGCCCGCGCCCTCGGCGGTCAGGCAATTGTCCTCACCTTTCATCCGCACCCCGTAGCGGTGCTGTCCCCCGCCGGGACCCCGCGCTTGATCACGGACTGGCGCAGTCGGATCGAGCGCATTGCCGCGTTCGGGGTTGACGCCATCATCGTGCAGCATTTTACGCCGGCCTTCGCCGCCATGGGCGCCGAGACGTTCGTGCGCCGCCTGCTGGTCGACGGGCTGGGAGTCCGTGAAGTCGTTGTCGGCCACCGCGTCAGCTTCGGTCACAACCGCACCGGCGACGCCGACGCGCTGCGACGATTTGGCAAAACGTTCGGCTTCGGCGTGGAGGTAGTCGGCCCGGTCGATGTCGACGGCCTCCCGGTGAGTAGCAGTATTATCCGCCGCGCGATCGCCGACGGGGAGTTGGACCGGGCACGGGCGTTACTCGGCTGGATGCCGAGTGTCGGCGGACGGGTGGCGCATGGACACCACCGCGGCAAGGCGCTGGGCTTTCCGACGATCAACGTGCGCGTCGGTGGGCTCGTCCTGCCCCCAGACGGCGTGTACGCGGTCAAGGTCCGTATCCGCGGCACCGACTGGTGCGGCGTCGCTAATCTCGGCTTCAATCCCACCTTTGGAGACCACGCACGCAGCCTCGAGGCGCACCTGTTCGACTTCGACGGAACCCTCTATGGCAAGCGGGTGGAGATCGGCTTCGTGCAGCGGTTGCGCGGCGAGCGCAAGTTCCCCAACCCACAAGCCCTCGCGGAACAGATCGCCCGCGACTGCGCGGCGGCCCGCGAAGCGTTGAATCGCGCAGGACACGTGTGACCGACGGCACCTGGGTAACCTTGCGCGTAGACGCCCGCGGCGCCGGGCGGCGCTTGGACCGCTACCTCGCGGCTCTCGGCACCTGGGGCAGTCGTTCGCAGGTGCAAAAACTCATTGCCGCCGGTGGGGTTCGGCTCGACGGCCACCACCCCAAGGCGGGTGTGCCGCTGCACGCTGGGCAGGCCATCGAGGCGCGCACCGCTGCCCCCGCGGTCGCCGTCGGCGTCGAACCGGAAGCCATCGCACTCGATATCTTGTACGAGGACGAGCGCCTGTTGGTGATCAACAAGCCGGCGGGCATGGTGGTGCATCCGGCGCCAGGCAACTGGCGCGGGACGTTGGTCGCCGCACTCCTGCATCATTGGCACGGTCCGCGGCCGGGCCTCGATCCCTCCCGCCCCGGTATCGTCCATCGCCTCGATAAAGGCACGTCCGGGGTCTTGGTCATCGCCAAGGACGCCGCGGCATTGGCTGCCCTGGGTCAGCAGTTCCGCCGTCGCGAGGTCCACAAGCAGTACCTGGCGTGGGTCTGGGGACGGGTGCGTCGCCAACGTGGCACTATCGCCGAACCCATCGGGCGCAACCCGGTACATCGCATGCGCATGGCGGTGCGCCGCGACGGCCGCGAAGCCGAGACGGCGTTCGAGGTGCTGGAGCGCTCCACCGATGTGACCTTGCTGCGGCTGTACCCACGCACCGGACGCACCCACCAAATCCGCGTGCACCTGGCCTCGATCGGCCATCCGATCGTGGGCGACGCCGTCTACGGCGGCAAGCGCAGCACCGCGGCGGTGCGGATCGCACGGCAGGCACTGCACGCCGAGCTGATCGAGTTCTGTCATCCCGGCAGCGGCCGACGCCTGCGGTTCAGCGCGCCGCTGCCACCCGACCTGGTCGCGCTACGCACCCACTGCCAGCGCCCAGCTTGACAACATGGGATCGTTTCAGTAGCGTTTTTGCTGCCAACACTTGAAGTTTCGGGTGCCCGTGCCCGCCTCCAGGCACCCGCTCGGCAAACCGCCACAATCTCAACAATGCAGTTGACGAGGGGAGAAACGTATGGCCGACGAAGCCGTCGGGAGAAGTAAGCATGGCTCGACAGCCGCAGCCACGCGCTCCAACCGCCGTCGCGGCGACGAATCGGAAGAAGGCGCTCACGCTCGTTCGCGGCTAAAGCTGGAGGCCGAGCCCGCACCGCCGGCGCCGGACGGCCTGGCATCGACGGAACCGGCCTTGCCCTCGCCGCCCCCGACATCCGTCGCCGTTGCCGAGGAACCTGCCGCACCGCGCGAAGCGGCACTCAACCTCAAGGCCCTGAAAGAGCAGAAGATCGGCGAACTTGCCCACGTCGCCAAAGCCTTCAACATCGAAGGCGCGGCGAGCATGCGGAAACAGGAATTGATCTTTGCCATCCTTGGCGCTCAGACCGAGCAGAACGGCTTTGTCTACGGCGAAGGGGTCTTGGAAATCCTGCCGGACGGCTTCGGGTTCTTGCGTGCGCCCGACTACAATTACCTGCCGGGCCCCGATGACATCTACATCTCCCCGAGCCAGATCCGCCGGTTCAATCTGCGCACCGGCGACGTGGTCTCCGGTCAAATCCGCCCACCGAAGGAGGGTGAGCGCTATTTCGCCTTGCTCAAGGTCGAGTCGATCAACTTCGAAGAACCCGAGAAGGCTCGCGAGAAGATCCTCTTCGACAACCTCACGCCGCTTTACCCCAACAACCAACTGCGCTTGGAGCACGCCCCCGAGGAGTTCACCACTCGGCTGATCGACCTGTTCACCCCGATCGGTAAGGGCACGCGCGGGTTGATCGTGGCGCCTCCGCGCACCGGCAAGACGATGATGCTGCAGAACATCGCTCACGGCATCACCCGCAATCACCAGGAGGTCGTGCTGATCGTCCTGCTGATCGATGAGCGGCCGGAAGAAGTGACCGACATGCAGCGCTCGGTGGAGGGCGAGGTCATCAGCTCCACCTTCGATGAGCCGGCCACGCGTCACGTGCAGGTGGCGGAAATGGTGATCGAGAAGGCGAAACGCCTGGTCGAGCACGGCCGTGACGTGGTCATCTTACTGGACAGCATCACGCGCCTGGCACGCGCCTACAATACCGTCGTGCCGCCAAGCGGAAAGATCCTGTCCGGCGGCGTCGACTCCAACGCGTTGCATAAGCCCAAGAAATTCCTCGGGGCCGCGCGCAACATCGAAGACGGCGGCAGCCTGACGATCATGGGTACCGCCCTGATCGACACCGGCAGCCGCATGGATGAAGTGATCTTCGAGGAATTCAAGGCCACCGGCAACATGGAGATCCATCTCGATCGGCGCCTGGTGGACAAGCGTATCTTTCCGGCCATCGACATCAATCGCTCGGGTACGCGCAAAGAGGAACTGCTCCTCGGCCGGGACGTCCTGGCCCGTGTCTGGATCCTGCGCAAGCTACTGGCACAGCTCAATCCGGTGGAAACCATGGAATTCCTCATGGACAAGATCGCCGACACCAAGAACAACCAGGAATTCTTGGACTCGATGAATCAGTAGCGCCACAGGTTGCGGGAGACAGAAGCTTTCTGATATCCAATATCGTTCACGAATCGTCAAGACGGAGAGCCCCATATGCCAGAAGTGAGTATGAAGCAGTTGCTCGAAGCCGGTGTGCATTTCGGGCATCAGACCAGCCGCTGGAACCCGAAAATGAAACCGTACATCTTCGGCGCACGCAACGGCATCTACATCATCGACCTACAGCGCACGGTAAAACTGTTCGAGCACGCCTACGGCTTCGTGCGCGACGTGGCCGGGAACGGCGGCATGCTGCTGATGGTGGGCACCAAGAAACAGGCCCAGGACGCCATCCGCGAGGAGGCGGAACGCTGCGGCATGTTCTACGTCAATAACCGCTGGCTTGGTGGCACCCTGACGAACTTCCAGACGATCAAACAAAGCATCGACCGCCTGAAAAAGTGCGAGGAAACGCTCGACGATCCGGTGATGGCCGAAGCCTTGACCAAGAAGGAGATGTTGGGTGTGCAGCGCGAGCGGGACAAACTGCTGAACTCCCTGGGCGGCATCAAGACGATGCGCAAGCTCCCCGACGCCCTGTTCGTCATCGACCCGAAGAAGGAGGACATCGCGGTCAAGGAGGCGAACAAGCTGCATATCCCCGTGGTGGCCGTGGTCGATACCAACTGCGATCCGGACCTGGTGGATTACAAGATCCCGGGCAACGACGACGCCATCCGCGCGATCCGGCTGTTCTGCGCCGCCGTGGCGGATGCGGTCCTGGAGGGCAAGGCCATCCTCGAAGAGCGCTCGAAGGGCGTCGCCGACGACACCCCGGACGAAAAGCACGCAACGGAGGCGGCCGCGCCCCAAGGAGAAATGGCATGAGCGAGGTGAACGCGGCGCAGGTGCGGGAGTTGCGCGAGAAAACCGGCGCCGGCATGATGGATTGCAAACGGGCGCTGGCCTCCAGCGCCGGCGACGTGGACAAGGCGGTCGTCTTTCTGCGCGAAAAGGGGTTGGCGGCGGCCGCGAAGCGCTCGGCCCGCACCGCGAGCGAAGGCACCGTCGCCTCCTATATCCATCCGGGCGGCAAGATCGGCGTGCTCGTCGAGGTCAACTGCGAGACCGACTTTGTGGCGCGCACCCCGGAGTTCCAGGGACTGGTAAAGGATCTGGCCATGCAAGTCGCCGCGGCGCATCCCCGCTGCGTCGGCCGCGAGGAGGTCTCGCCCGCTACGATCGAAGGCGAGCGCAACATTTATCGCGCGCAGGCCAGCAGCTCGGGCAAGCCGGCGCAGGTGATCGAGAAGATCGTCGACGGCAAGATCGAGAAATTCTTCGCCGACACCTGTCTTCTCGAACAGCCCTTCATCAAGGATCCGCAGAAGACCGTGGGGCAGATGGTGACCGACGCGGTCGCGCACCTCGGCGAGAACATCGTCGTCCGGCGCTTTTCGCGTTTTCAACTCGGAGAACTGACCGAGAGCCCGACTTGAGGTCGCCGTGAGTCAAGCGCCGTCGCGGTCCATACCGGCAGCGGAATCACCGCCGGCCATGCTGCACTACCGCAGAGTGCTTCTGAAGCTCAGCGGGGAAGCCTTGGCCAGGGAGAAGGGCTACGGCATCGACCCGGAGGTGCTGCACGGCATCGCCAACGAGATCAAAGATGTGCACGCCCTGGGCTGCGAACTGGCGATCGTCATCGGCGGTGGCAATATTTTTCGTGGGCTCGCCGGCAGCGCCCGGGGCATGGAGCGCGCCAGCGCGGACTATATGGGCATGCTCGGCACCGTCATCAATGCCCTGGCATTGCAGGATGCGCTCGAACGCATGGGGGTGATGACACGGGTGCTCTCCGCCATTAGCATGCAGCAGATTGCCGAGCCGTACATTCGCCGGCGCGCCACCCGCCATCTGGAAAAGGGCCGTGTGGTGATCTTCGCGGCCGGCACCGGAAACCCGTTCTTCACCACCGACACCGCCGCCAGCCTGCGCGCCGTGGAAATCGGCGCCCAGGTCATATTGAAGGCCACCAACGTCGACGGCGTCTACGACGCGGATCCCAAACAGCACGCGACGGCACGCAAGTTCGTGGAACTCGGCTACATTGATTTTCTCAGCCGCCATCTGAAGGTGATGGACTCGACCGCCATTTCGCTGTGCATGGACAATGGCCTTCCCATCATCGTCTTCGATATGGGCACCCACGGAAACATCCAGCGTGCCGTGTGCGGCGAAGCCATCGGCACCAGGGTGCACTGACGGCTTATGACCGAGCAAGTCCTGGAAGACATGCGACAAGAGATGGAGCGCACGGTGACGGCGTTGCGCCGCGAGTTCGCCCACACGCGGACGGGTCGGGCCTCGACCGCGCTGCTCGAAGGCATTGCGGTCGACTACTACGGCACACGCACTCCGCTCAATCAGATCGCCGGGATGTCGGCGCCGGAACCGCGGCTGCTGGTGATTCAACCGTACGACAAGACGGCGTTGCCACAGATCGAGCGCGCGATCCTGCAGTCGGATCTCGGCCTGGTGCCGATGAACGACGGCAAGATTCTGCGGGTGCCGATCCCGGAACTCACCGAGGAGCGCCGGCGGGAACTGGTGAAGCACATCCGCAAGGTGGCGGAGGACCATCGGGTATCGATGCGCAATCACCGCCGTGATGCACTCGATCTCCTGAAGGCGCTGGAGAAAGACAAAGAGATCACGGAAGACGATCTGCGGCGCGCCCAGGAGAAAGCGCAGGAAGTCACGAAAACGTTCATCGACCGCGTCGATCAGGTCCTCAAGGTCAAAGAAGACGAGATCATGGAGGTGTGAGCGCCGTGTCAGCGCTCGTTCCCAGTCCGCTTCCCCGGCACGTGGCCATCATCATGGACGGCAACGGCCGGTGGGCGCAGCGCCGCGGCCTGAGCCGCATCGAAGGGCACAAACGCGGCAAGGACTCGGTGCGCGCGGTGGTGGAGACCAGCCGCCGGCTCGGTATCGAATACCTGAGCCTGTTCGCCTTCTCCACCCAGAATTGGGACCGCCCGCGCCGCGAGGTCGAGGCGCTCATGAGTCTGCTGCGGCGTTTCTTGCGCAGCGAGTTGCGTGACATGCTGCGCAACGGCATCCGGCTGCGCGCGATCGGCGACATCAAACGGCTGCCAGGGGCACTCCAACGCGAGTTGCAGGACACCGTCGCCGCCACACAGCACAACCACGACATGACCGTGGCCCTGGCGGTGAGTTACGGCGGGCGCGAAGAGATCGTCGACGCGGCCCGCGCACTGGCGCAGGCCGTGCGCGAGGGCCGCGTGCAGCCGGACGCGATCGACGAACGGATGTTCGGCAGCTTTCTCGACACCGCCGGCCTACCGGATCCGGACCTGCTGATTCGTACCAGCGGGGAAATGCGGCTCTCCAACTTCTTCCTGTGGCAGAGCGCCTATACGGAGCTGTACGTCACCAACACCCTGTGGCCGGACTTTCGCGAGGCGGAATTCCTCGAAGCCCTGGCGCACTACCGCGAACGCGACCGGCGCTTCGGCCGCGTCACCGCGCAGGTGGAGAGGGAACGGCTTCGTGCTGCGCGCTAGGTTCGCGACAGCCGCGGCAGCCATCCCACTCCTGCTAGCGATCATCCTCTACGGCCCAGCGTGGCTGTTCGCCGTGGTGGTCGGCGTGCTCGCGATCCTCGGCGTCGCTGAGTATGCCGGCATCGCCTTCCCCACGCGCCCGGCGGATCGGGCGCTCAACATGGGGCTCGGCACCGCGCTGGTCCTCGGCATGGCGCTGCCCAACCGCACCCACACCCTGCTCGGCGCGGTGCTGGCCGGCATCGTCGCGGTCGGCTTGACTTGGACCGTGCTCCTACGGCGGGATTTCGAAGCGGGCCTACATGACTTCGGCTTGTCGCTCATCGGCATCTTCTACACCGGCTTGCTGCTCCCCCATTTCATCTGGCTGCACGGCCTGGCACATGGCCCGTTGTGGGTCATCTTCGTCTTGCTCGTCTGTATGGCCGGCGACACCGGCGGGTACGCCGTCGGCCATGCGCTCGGCCGCCACAAACTCGCCCCACGCATCAGTCCGGGGAAGACCATCGAGGGCTCCATCGGAATCGTCCTCGCCAGCCTCCTAGCCGGGGCGCTAGCACAACTCGTCTTCTTGCCGCAGCGTAGCTGGACGGAGGTGATGACCTTGTCCGTAGCGATCTCGATCCTGGGACAACTGGGCGACCTCAGCGAGTCGATCATGAAACGAACCTTCGGCGTGAAGGACTCTGGCTGGTTGTTCCCAGGACACGGCGGCATTCTCGACCGAACGGACAGCCTGCTTTTCCCGGTCACGTTTCTGTATTATTACTTGTCCTGCAGGCAATAGCCGCGCAGGTTTCAGGAGAGCAAATGTTGATCAGTATTCTCGCAGCCATTGTTGTGCTTGGATTCTTGATCTTATTCCACGAACTGGGCCATTTCGTGGTCGCGAAACGCGTCGGCGTCGGGGTGCTGAAATTCTCGATCGGTTTCGGACCGACGCTGGTCGGCCGACGGCTGGGGCGAACAGACTACGTGATCAGCGCCATTCCCCTGGGTGGGTTCGTGAAGATGGTCGGGGAAGATCCGGACGAACAGGTCGATCCGCAGGACCGCGCGATTGCCTTCCAGCAACAAGCGCTGTGGAAGCGCATGGCCATAGTGGGGGCCGGTCCCGGCGCGAATATTGTCTTCGCTTTCGTGGCGTTCAGTCTGGTCTTTGCCATCTATGGCGCCCGCGTCCCGACGGATGCGGCGAAAGTCGGCGCGGTGATCGAGAACATGCCGGCGGCAGCGGCGGGCCTGCAGGCGGGCGACCTGGTCACCGCGGTCAACGGCAGCCCGGTCGCCCAGTGGGAGAAGCTCTCCGAGACCATCCGGGCCAGCGGCGGCCAGCCGATCACCTTGAACGTACAACGGGAAGGCCGCGCATTGGAGATCCAGTTGACGCCGCAGGCCAAGCCCGATCGGAACATGTTCGGGGAGACGCTCGGCACCGCGTACGTCATCGGCATCGAGCGTGGCTTCGACGAGGAGCAGGTCGGCCCGTTGCGCGCCGTGTGGATGGGCGGCCAGCAAACGGCGTGGTGGGTGGAAACGCTGTTGCTGAGCGTGGTCAAGATGTTTCAGGGTCGCATCCCGGCCAAGGACATCGGTGGCCCGATTCTCATCGTGCAAGCCGCCGGCCAGCAGGCGCGGCTGGGTTTCGAATACCTGCTCCACTTCATGGCGGTCATCAGCATCAATCTCGGTGTCCTCAATCTGTTGCCGATCCCCGTCCTGGACGGCGGCCACTTCCTCTTCTTTGCCATGGAAGCCCTGCTCCGCCGCCCACTCGACACCCGCCACCGCGAGATCGCCCAACAGGTGGGACTGGTGCTCCTCGTCAGCTTGATGGCGTTCGCGTTCTACAACGACATTGTGCGGGTGGTGCACGGGTTGGGCTGAGGTGCGCATCCTCGGCATCGACACCGCGACGTGGAGGGCGAGCGTCGGCCTGCGCGTGGGCGAGCGGCTGGTGTGCGAGCGATCGCAGCTTGCGGACGGCAGCCATGCGATATCCCTGTTACGTCTGATCGACGACGTGCTGCAGGCCGGCGACTGCGCCGTCGGCGATCTGGACGCTGTCGCGGTCTCCGGAGGCCCCGGGTCGTTCACCGGTTTGCGCATCGGCCTCAGCGTCGCCAAAGGGCTCGCCTACGCCACGGGAGCGCGCCTAATCAGCGTGCCGACCCTGGAGGCATTGGCCCGCACGGTCGCCGATCGCGGCACCGCTGGCGGCACCGCGATCTGTGCGTTGCTCGACGCGCGCAAGGGAGAAGTGTATGCGGCGTGCTTCGCACCGACGAGCGACGGCCTGCAACGATTGACGGACGACCTGTTGCTGACACCGGAGGCGCTGGTGGACCGTCTCCCTCGCCCATGCGTGCTCCTCGGCGACGGGGTCGCGGCGTACGGCGCATTCTTACAGAGCCGGCTGCGCGAGGGCGTGACGTTGCTCCCGTACGACCGCTATGGCCCGCGCGGCGGGGTGGTGGCCACGCTGGGCGCCGAGCGCTGGCGGGCTGGGCTCGTCGATGCTTTCGCGTCCCTCGAGCCGGCCTACATCCGCCCCTCCGAGGCCGAGTTGAAGGCGTCATAACCACGCGGGAAGCATATAGAATTCAATCATTTCCTCACCTCGCCGAATTTGACAGGATGGGGAGGCTGCGCTAGTTCTGAGCCACCCACCCGCGGAGATCAGCAATGGAGAAAAAAGACGAGGAACTGATCCAGTCGCTTCTGTCCGATGACGCGGAGCTCAAACGTTACTACGAAGAGCACCTCGATCTCGAGCAGCGCCTGTCCGAATTCAACCGGCGCGCCTATCTAACGCCGGAGCAGGAACTCGAACGCAAACAAATCCAGAAACGCAAACTCAGCGGGAAAGACCGGATCATGGAAATCCTCGACAAGCACCGCGGCAGCGCGGGCTGAGAAATTCGAAAGTCCTTCATGCGACACACCATTTCCGTCCTAGTGGAAAACGAGTTCGGCGTTCTGGCACGCGTGGCCGGGCTGTTCAGCGGCCGCGGCTTCAATATCGAAAGCCTTGCCGTCGCGGAGACGCTCGACCCCACGGTTTCGCGAATCACCCTGGTGACCCGCGGCGACGATCAAGTGCTCGAACAGATAGAAAAGCAGCTCAATAAGCTGGTGTCGGTGATCAAGGTGATCGATTTTGCCGACAGCCCCCATGTCGAGCGGGAAATGGCGCTCGTCAAAGTCACCGCCGACGAAAAGACCCGCGCCGAGGTCATGAACATCGTCGATATCTTCCGCGGCAAAGTCATCGACGTCGGCCCGCGCTCGTACATCGTCGAACTCACCGGCGACGAGGAGAAGATCCAAGCCGTCCTCGACCTGCTCGCACCGCTCGGCATCCGAGAAATCGTACGCACCGGCAAGATCGCGATGCACCGCGGCACGAATCTGCTCGCCACCCAGGACGGCAAAGACAAGGCGGCATGAACGTCTACCGCGACGGCGATGCGGACCTGCGCTATCTGCAGGGCAAGACGATCGCCGTCCTCGGGTACGGCAGCCAGGGACACGCGCACGCCCACAATTTGCGCGACAGCGGCGCGCACGTCGTGGTCGGGCTGCCCCGCGACGGTGGCTCATGGGCGAAGGCCGTGGCCGCGGGTTTGGACGTCAGGGACACCGGCGAAGCCGCGCGGCTGGGCGACATCATCATGATCATGGTGCCGGACGAACTCGGCGGCGAACTGTACGCACGCGACGTCGCCCCTGCCGTGCATGCCGGTACCTACCTCGCCTTCGCGCACGGCTTCAACATCCACTTCAAGCGTATCGTTCCGCCCGCCAACGTCAACGTCTTCATGGTGGCCCCCAAAGGTCCGGGAAGCGTCGTGCGCAGCGAGTTCCAGAAAGGCCGCGGCGTGCCCTGCCTCTTGGCCGTACACCAGGATCCCACCGGCGATACCGCGCAGGTCGGGCTCGCCTATGCCAAGGGCATCGGCGGCACGCGCGCCGCGGTCATGGAGACCACGTTCAAAGAGGAGACGGAAACCGACCTCTTCGGCGAGCAGGCGGTCCTCTGCGGCGGCCTGACCGAACTGATCCGCGCCGGCTACGACACGCTCGTCGAAGCCGGCTACACCCCGGAGATGGCCTACTTCGAGTGCGTGCACGAAGTGAAGCTCATCGCCGACCTGATCTACGAGCGCGGCATCGCCAACATGCACGCCGCCATCAGCAACACCGCCGAGTACGGCGACATGACTCGCGGCAAGCGGGTGATCGGGCCTCAAGTGCGCGAGGCGATGAAAAGCGTGCTCGCGGAGATCCAGAGCGGCAACTTCGCCCAGGAATGGATCACCGAATACGAGTGCGGCATGCCGCACTTCAACGAACTGCGCAAGGAAGGCGCCCACCGCCCCATCGAAAAGGTCGGCGCGGCAATCCGCTCGCTCATTCCCTGGCTCGGCTCGCGCTGAACCCGTATCGACCGGCAGGATCGCCGTGCTTGTCGGCCGCACCGTGCGCTCTTCCCTGGTGTCCAACTGAAGCCTGATGGCCGTTTCGACTTTGTCGCTACCGGACGGCGAGGTGCGCTCGACATAGTCGATCGCAAGGGATTCGGAGGCCACCAACAATCGATCGCTCCGTTTCGTCCGCCACACGTCGCATACTGGTGAGCTTGGTGCATTATCGTGCAACCTGGTGTAAGGCAAGGTCACATGCGAGCACTCGAGACGTCGTTGTGGGCGCTATCGACCGGTTCTCGTACGGACTGTCCACACCACACCGGTGGAGGGATGGCGGAGGAATGAACTAATTCTCCCTGAGGCCGACGCCCCGGGGGGCGGGAGGAAGTGAGGATGAGCCGCAGGGCAGTATCGCAGGTCTTGGTTGGACTCGTGACGATCGTCGCGATGGGAATCGCCGTCGGCTGCGGCGATGATGACAGTGAAGGCGCGAGCAGCCGCGTCGCGCGGGCGACGGTTACCGGCCCGGTGACTACTGGCGAGCATGGATTCCCGGCTACGGCCAGTGCGATCGACTTGTCGGCGTACGGTTACGTCGAGCGCGAGTTTTTCCTCGAAGGCACCGCCCACGCATACCGCGCGGAGGGCGCCTGGACAGCCGACGGCCGGTGGCCGGTCGCGGTCGGGGAGACTGCACCGTACAAGACCCGGATGCTGGTGCGCCGCCCGGAAGATTCGTCCCGGTTCAACGGTACGGTAATCGTCGAGTGGTTCAATGTCACTTCGGGCATCGACCTCGACATCGACTTCGGGTTCGCGCACACGGAGATCCTTCGCCGCGGCTACGCGTGGGTGGGGGTGAGTGCTCAGGCGTCGGGCATCACCAGCACCGGGGGCGGACCATTCGGGGCATCGGTGGTCGGCCTCCGCGCCTGGGACCCGTCGCGCTACGGCTCGCTCGCGCATCCTGGCGACTCCTATTCGTACGATATCTTCTCGCAGGCCGGCAACGCTCTCCGCGTGCGCAACGGTGTCGATCCCCTCCAGGGTCTCGCCGTCAAGCGGCTCATCGCCGATGGCGAATCGCAAAGTGCGTTTCGCATGCTGACCTACATCAACGCGGTGCACCCCGAGGCGCTCGTCTACGACGGCTTTCTGGTCCATAGCCGCAATGGGACCGGCGCGCCGCTGTTTGACGGCTCGGGCGGCAGTGTGCCCGCACCGGCACGGGTGCGTACCGATCTGGCGGCCCGGGTGTTCCAGTTCATCACGGAGACGGACCTGTTCGTCATCGGCACCGGACCGGCCGCGTTCCCCGCGGCGCGCCAGCCCGACACCAACCGCATCCGCACCTGGGAGGTGGCGGGAACCGCGCACGCCGATGCCTACTACCTGCGGATGCTTATGGACTCGGGTAAACGCCAGTTCGGCCAGTTTCTCGATCTCAGCGCCGTCCTGGGCATAGTCAACAACGGCCCCCAGCATTACGTGATGAACGCGGCAGTCGCCGCACTCGACGCCTGGGTGCGCGCCGACACCCTACCGCCGACCGCTCCGCCGATCGAGGTCCGTGACGACGCCATCGTCCGCGACGCCCGAGGCAACGCGCTCGGAGGCCTGCGCACCCCGCAGGTCGACGTGCCGATCGCGACGCTCTCGGGTGAGGGGCCAATTGCGCTCTCGGGCCGGACGATCCCGTTCGACGCCGCCACCCTGGCGCAGCTGTACCCGACCCACGCCGACTATGTGGCGGCCGTCGAAGCCGCGACCGGGCGCGCCGTCGGTGCCGGGTACATCCTCGCCGCGGACGCCGACGAGATCATCGCTGAGGCGCGCGCTTCGAGCGTCGGCCGCTGAGCCTCGCCTCCGGGGCCCGACTGCACGCGTGCGCACCGGCGGCTGGCGTTCGCGGGTCTGGCGGAGCCTCTAAGGGACGATCCGCTTACCGGTAGATCTCGTCGCCACCTCAACCCGCAAACCGAGACCATCGCTACGTTCCTCGGCAATGTCCCAAGTGCACGTTGCGGTTGACGCAACACGGCAGCAATGCGACACCTCCGCGGGTGGGCACCTCCGATTCTTCGCTCTCCCATCGACTTGCTGCGTCCTCCAGGCTCTCTGCCGGAATTGCGCACCGGGGGGGTGTCCGCATGCTGGGTTCCCCGGCCTGCGTCCGACCATGCGTGCGCCACGGGGAGCTCTACCACCCCCGCCATGCATGACCTAGGATGAGGAACGACAGTGCGATGCAGAGCGACCATACGTTCGGCGGAAAGGTAATCGGCGAAGCGCTCATCGACGAGGGGGTGGAATGCCTCTTCGGGATCCACGGGGCGCAGTGGGGATCGATCGACGAAGCGTGTCGGCTGGGAGCGAAGCTATATCACTTCCGTCATGAGGCAAGTGCCGGCTTCGCCGCCGAAGCGTACGCACGATGTACCAGGAAGCCCGGGGTATGCTTTGTATCGATGGCCGCCGGCCTGGCCAACGTGGTGGCGCCCTTGTATCACGCTAAGGGATGCCTGAGCCCGATCGTCGTGATGATCTCCCAGCACCACCCGGGCAAGGATGGTTTGGGACCGATTCAGGAAGGTTACGGCGAGCGCGAGTTCGCCGACGTTTGTAAGTGGACGCATCGCATTCTCGACTGGCGTACGGACGCCTTTTGGATCAGGAAGGCCTTGAAGGATGCCGTGCATTTCCCACCCGGACCGATTGCCCTGTCCATTCCGCTGACCGCCCAGGGCGGTGCGGGTCCGGACAAGCAGCGGCACTACGTACCCAAAGAGCTGTCACCGGTCATCCCGAAGTCCGCCGGCGACCCGGCCTACGTGGAAAAGGCGGTCCGCAGTCTGCTGAGGGCCGAGAAGCCGCTGCTGATCGCCGGCGATGGCGTCTACTGGTCCGACGGCGCACGGGAGTTGCGGGACCTTGCCGAGCTGCTCCGCATCCCGACCTGCACGCGGAGAACCGCACGGGGCGCACTGTCGGAGCGTCATCCGCTGGCGTTTACGCAAGAGTACCGTAATGGGTTCACCGAGTTTGCCGACGTCGTGTGCCTGGTCGGCATGCAAGTAAATGCGCTCGACCGATGGTTCGAGCCGCCGGTGTGGAATGCACGGACGAGGTACATCCAGATACAGGAGAATCCCGAACTCATCTGGTACGGTCTGCCCACCGAGGCCACCGTCGTGGGTTCGAGCAAGCTGGTCTTGCGGCAGATGATCGATTGCGCTCGGACGCTCACGAAGTCGCCGCCCGAGCGAACGGCCTGGCTGGGGCAGTTGGAGAAGACGCGACAGGCGGTCCGCCGGCGACGCGAGGAATTGGTGAAGAAGCAGTGGAACATGCTGCCGATCCATCCGGATGTCCTCGGCGCGGAGATCTGCGATTTCCTCGACCCGTCCGCGACCCTGATCTACGATTCCTATTCCGGCTCACATTACTTGACCGATAAGGTCGTGGCCGAAGCGGACGGGCACATCCTGGACGCCGGCCTGCACCAACACCTCGGTCACAGCCTTGGAATGGCGATCGGTGCCCAGATTGCCCGGCCGGGGAAGCAGGTGCTTGCTCAAATAGGAGATGGCGGTTTCGGTCTGCACTGCATGGACATGGAAACCATGTTGCGGTACCAGCTGCCCGCCGTCGTCGTCCTGCTCAACAACGACTCGTGGGGCGGAAGAACCATCGCGGGGCACCTGTACCATCCGCATCATGGCTCCTGGGACAACCTACCAGACATCCGCTACGATAAGATGTTTGCGGCGCTCGGCTGTCACACGGAATATGTGACGGAAGCGGAACAGATCCGTCCGGCCCTCGAGCGCGCCTTCAGCTCCGGCCTGCCCGCGCTCTTAAACGTCCGTTGCGATGCCACCCGGACCTCGCGGCGACTGCTGCCTTTTTGGCTTACGCTCACCTGGATGCGGGGTAATTTTGCCGAGCTACCGAAGGATGCTCAGGAGGAGTTCCGGCGCCAGCCGTACGCCATGTTCCAGGCGGCAGCGGAACAGGCGCGTGAGGATGGGTGCCAGGTTACGGCGGAGGAGCTTGCCGACATGGTCGGGAAGTCGAAGCCGACCTGAGCCTCGTACACCTCAGCGGGCACGGTACTGGCCGACCGGGCGGGTCCCGATGATACCGTCCGCCTCGAGCGCAGCGATCTCGCTCTCGGTCATTGACAGCAGTGACGACAGGATCTCCCGGTTGTGCTGGCCGAGCGTCGGCGCCGGCGTGCGGTGAAAACGGTCCGGCCCGCCGGAGAAGCGAACGGGGTGCCCCTCGTGCAACACCGGTCCGGTGACCGGATGCGTCAGTCGCTCGAAAAACCCCCGCGCTTGCAACTGGGGGTTGAGCCGGGTCTCGTGCGGCAACACCACGGCCGCGGCCGGCACTCCGGCGGCACACAGTAGCTCGCCGACCTCCGATGCGGAGCGGGAGGCGCACCACGCCGCTAATTCGGCATCGATGATGTCGTGGGCTGCGTGCCGTCCGCCGGCTGTCGTCAGACGCTCGTCACGCGTCCATGCGGGGTCACCGAACGCGCGCCGCAAGGCGACCCACTGCGCGTCGTTGCACACCGCAATGGCCACCCACCGTTCTCCGCGCCCGGCCGTGTCGATGCCGGCGCACCGGTAGATGTCTTGCGGGGCGGCGGCCGGACTGCGGTTCCCCATTCGTTGCAGCAGAATGCCGTAGGCCGAGCGCTCGATCACCTGTTCGGCGGCGATATTCAGGGCGCTGCCGACCATCGGCATTTCGATGAGCATGCCCTTCCCCGTGCGGCGGCGGTGCTCGAGGCCGAGTAGCGTGGCGAAGGCGGCTTGCGCGCCGGCAACCACATCGCAGATGCCGTTCGGTGTGAGCGGGGGCTCGTCGGGCTCCCCGGTCACCCACGCCAGGCCCGACACCTGTTCCATCGTGTAGGCGAAGCCGACGCGGTCACGCCACGGGCCGGTGAGGCCGAACGCGGGCATGCGCACCATGACGAGGTCGGAGCGCTCCCGGCGCAGGGAGTCGTAGGTGAGACCCCACTGCTCGAGCACGCGGGGACTGAAATTGTCGAGGACCACGTCGCACCGCGACACCAGCCTCCTGGCAATCTCCCGTCCGCCATCGCGTCGCATATCGAGGGTAAGACCACGCTTGTTCGTGTTCGGCCCCATGAATTGCGGTGCCCACTCCCACCACATGTCGTCGCCGACGGCGCGCAGGGTGCGGCCGCGCAACCCGTCGATATGAGCGAGCGACTCGACGTGGATCACGTCGGCGCCGAGCATGGCGAAGAAGTGGCCGGCGAGAGGACCCGCCCAGAAAGCCGTGAACTCGAGGACTCGCAGACCGCGGAAGGGCAAGGAGTTGTCCGGCGCCCCCGGCGTCACGCCCGCCCCAGCCGCGGTCGGTACGGTGGCCACCTCACGGTCCGGCCAGATCGACCGCGCTGATGGTTGGTCGAGGGCGAGCTCGCCCAGCCGCGGCGAGGGGCCGAACGGCCGGGACGCGGCGCCGCCCGACAGCCGATAGGGCACGACGGGCTGCAGAAACCCGCCGGTTGGGTTGCGGACGAAGTCGCCCCGTTCGGCGAAGTGGTCGAAGTACGGCACGGTGGCACCGTTCCCGATCGGGGCAACCGGGAGGCGCAGGTTGGTGGCGCGCTCCATGAGTTCCGCGCTGGTATGTACCCGTGTCGCCTCCCGGATGGCGGCGACAAGCTCGGCCCAGCGGGCCCAGCGGGCCTTGTACAAATACAGCGATTCGTCCGCCGCCCAGTCGGGTCGGTCGATGAGCACACAGAAGTAGTGCCACATCTGGGCCGTGACCACGGCCAGACCGATGTAGCCGTCGGCGGTCGGCTCGATTCCGGGAATGTTCGGCGACTTCCCGTCGCGCCACGGGCGGCCAGCGACAGAGAAGTAGGCAACGGGGTGCAGGTCCTGGGTCAGCAGGAGCGCCTCGAGCATCGACACGTCGAGCAACTCGCCAGTACCCGATGTGAGCGCGCGGTAGCGGGCGGCCAAGGTACCGAGCGCGGCATACGCCCCCGCAACCCACTCACTGGGCTGACCGCCGGACGAGACGGGCGGGTGGCCGGGGAGTCCCCGGATGGCGGGGCCGCCAGTGAGTGCCTGTAAGACGAGGTCGCTGGACGGTCGGCCTGCCCATGGCCCGGTAAGGCCGAACGGCGTGATCGCCGTTACCACCGCCTCGGGCACGGCCGCGCGCAGCGCCGATGGGGTCAGTTCGTGATGCTCGGCCAAGCGCGAGCCAGGGCTCCACACCACGGCGTCGGCCTCGACGAGCACGGCGTGCGCCCGGGCGATGTCGGCAGGGTTGTTCGGGTCGGTGGTGGCGCTGCGCTTTCCGGCCGAAAGGAACTGGAAGAGGGCACCGTCCTCGTGCTCGGCGAGTTCGTGACCGCTCGCAGTCCAGCGGCGTAACGCGTCGCCCTCGGGCGGCTCCAGCTTCACGACCGTGGCGCCCGCATCGACCAAGAGCTTCGTGCAGTACGCGCCCCCGATGCCGCTGGACAGGTCGACCACCCGATACCCGGATAACGGTGGCGTGCCCGTCGACAGTTGTTCACCGTGCGGTGCCCCACTCCCCCTTTTTCCCGGTCTCTGACTTCCGTTCACTGCTGCCGTCCTCTCCCGGTCCCGCGTGACTACTAGCCGAGCATCCGCGCCGAATCCACCGACCGAAGGGCGCGGCCATCGCACTCACCAGAACGCCGACGTCGGAGCTGTCCCAGTGGAACATCCGCTTCAATTCCGTGAGCCCGGGCTCCGTGGACACGTCGATGCTCGGAGGTGACATCCGCATCGAGTCGGAGGGGGCTGGCACGGTCGCGAAGACGGTGAAGCACACGCCCGGGTTCTGGAATGCAATTGCAGCCAAGGCGGAGGCCAAGGGGCTCACGTTACGCGAGGCTATGCGCCAAGTGCTGCGCGAACGGATCAATACGGGCTGACCCGCCGCAGACGACACGCCATGAAGCGGCGGCAGGTTGTGGCGTCTTCCCGCGCATCGGCGCCGTCCGGATCGTTGCGGGCGCACAGAGCAACGTAGATGGCCACCGCGAAATCTTCGACGCGCCTTGACGCTGCCGCTGCATCCGCACTCGCGAGACCGGCGGCTCGCAATTCCTCCTCCACAACCGTGGCAACGCTGCCGATGAGCGGCAGGAATTCCGCGTCGTCAATCGGAGACACTTCGCATTGCTCGAACAGCTTCGTAATAACCGCACATGCGGTGCGCGTGACCGCCGCGACGTAGCTGCCAGGGATGGTGGTGTCGGCCGGTGACTCCCTCGGCCGTGCCGCTTGAGCCTCGCCGAGTCGTGGCAGCTCGTCCGCCGCGATGCACAGCACGATTGAGCGAGCGTCACCAGGCGTGCGCTTGATCAGTCCGCGCTTCTCCAATGCCAGTACCATTTGATGTACTGCGGGCGACGAGGTGCAGAAGTACCGCTGCATGTCGGCTTCAGCGGGAGCGCGGCCGTGGATCACCGCGTATTGGTGAATGAACGCGAGGTACTGTCCCTGCTTCGGCGTGAACCGGTGCGTCATCGCGGACCCGCACTCACAACAGATCGAAGAACTTCTCGGTGCCGATGTGACGCACGTAGGCTTTTAGCAGCGTGCACAGCGGCCCAGCTGAGAGCTGCCGCCAACCTCCTGCACCGCGGTACGACATCCGGTAGGCCACGTAGTTGTCTGGCGGGCCGAACGCGCCCGAGACGAGCTTGATCACGGGCCAGTATCGTGTCTTGGCCCTGATCTCGGAAAGCCGGCGGTCTAGCAATGGCCCGCTGCCGAACAGCTCAGCCAGCGTCTCGATGCCCTTGTCGGATAGGCGATCGTCTGGTTCGTAAACGATGATTGCATCCTCCCTCGCTTCGACTTCGTGATAGCGGAGATGTCTGTGCCGCGAAATCTCGGTGCGGACCAGATCGAGATCGACTGCGGGAATCAGGCTCGCTGTTCGTCCCGTGCGGCGGACCGAGACGACCCCGTTGATGCTCTCGGTGAATTCGAAGCCCGGCGGCATCTGTGGAAGCGCACCCGCATCGATAAACTTCGCAACAAAGTAGCGCAGCTTGCCAGTCCTGATCTGCCCTTGGTGGAGATAGTACGTCTCCCCGCGCCGGTTCGTATAGGCGAGGGCCGAGGGCCCGAGGGTCTTGTCCACTCGCGACGGCGGCGAGCTACGGCCAGGTCTCTTGCGAGAAGTCGTCACGAGACGGAGCAAAGCCTACTCATCCCGCGTCGTCAAACTCCCGTGATCGTCCGGCCCGGAGAACCGCGCGGCGGTGGTGGAGGCTGCACACGCGATGGGCGACGCGGCGCGCTTGCAGCGGGGGTAATATTGGTGTTACCGTTTTTCTAGCGATGCGATTTGTCTGGGATGAGGAGAATACGGCGCACTTGGCTCGACATGGCATTGATCCAGCGCTTGCGGAGCGAATTTTCACGGCGGAGGATCGCCTGATGTTCGCGGCGGAGGACGATCCCGCGCATTTCATCATCGAAGCAAGCGTCGGCGGCAAGACCTACCGCCGCGTTTTCGCGCTCGCCGAACCCGATCTGGTTTACCCCGTCACGGCGTTTCGCATCGCACGCAGCCGACGGAGGCAAGCATGAAGAAGCGCATGTATCGATCCCTAGACGAGCTCGTTGAGAGCGAGCCAGTTGAGTTCACGCCGGTTGCGCGGCTGCGCAAGAACTTTCGGAAGCTTGCCGCCGATGCGGAACAGCGCTTTGGGCCGCACGTGTCGTTGCGCCGCGGTCGGCCCCGGAGAGGCGAGAAGGCAACCGGAACGGTGGCGAAGACGGTAAAGCACACGCCGGGGTTCTGGAACGCGATGGCGGCCAAGGCGAAGGCCAAGGGTCTCACGCTCCACGAGGCTATGCGTCAAGCGCTGCGCGAATGGGTCAATGCGCACTGAACTGCCATGGGTGTCCGTGCCGCAGCGGGCGCGACGTGGCCGGTGATCGGGCGACGATCCTTCGCCGGTGCGGAAGGCACTGCAGCCAGCCGCGTGATCGCCACTACCAGTCCAAGTTGACAGATGTTCACAAAGATCGCGCGACGAAACGGCTCCTCACGCGTGCGGCCCTCGGTCCCCTTCTTCATCGTCGGGTGTTGGATCATAGACGGCGCTTTCGACTACCTCCGCCTCCACCGCGGATCTCGCGCCGCCCTCTTCCCCGGCTCCGAAGTCGGCTTCTGGCGTAGGTTCCGTCGCGACAGTTCCGGCTTCGACGCGCACGTCCGCCGGGGGTTCAACACCAGCCTCCGAAACGCCTTCGTCGCCGGTTTCCGCGGAGGCGCTGACGTCCGCTTGTACCACCGCGTGGACCGGTTCCACGACGGCCTGGTTCCCAGTCTCCCGCCACACCTCGAGCCGGAACGCCAATTCGGCCGCCGCGGCCTCGGGTAGCGGTACACGCAGTGCCGCCTTGTCGGTGACGCTCTCGTCGACCACGTATTCCCCGCCCATCACGACTTGGAACCACCGCTCGCGGTCGCGAACCACTCGATACATCTTCTCGTCTTGGGTTTCGGCAATGTAGGGCAGGTAAACGAGAATCGGCCGACCGGCACGATCCGCCTTGGCGCCGATCCGGTCAATGCGCCCTGTACGCTGCTCCAGTGTGCTCGGGTTCCAGCACAGATCGTGGTGAATCACGTGGCGGCAGTCGAGCTGCAGGTCCACACCTTCGGCGAGCACGCTGGAAGCGACGAGGATCTCCGGAAAGAATGGCGAATTGAATCCGCGCAGGGAACGTTGCCGCTCCTCGAAGCCATCATCCCCCGTTGCCCTGCGGACCGTCGGCTGCAACGCGATGGGGTCCTCCGCCTCGTCTGGGCGCTTACGCCCATAGCGCACGCCCGTGCGCATCTCCTTCAACGCGGTGAGATAGCTTGCGCGGAGCTCTGCTTGGCACCGGTACGCGAGGAGATCGGCAAACCCACGCAAGCGCTGCATGAGCGAAAGGCCGGAACCGTCTTCCCTTTGTAGCGCTTCAGCGAACGCCGTATTGATGTCACGCGCGGCAACGGGAAAGAACCGTATGAGAAAGGAGGGGGTCCGAACGAATCGGCGGATGACGTCGAAGATGTCGTCCCGTTCCTCAGGCGTGAACACGTCGTAGGGATCGAGCAAATCGCGCACGGTTTTCTCGAGCACCGAGTAGAGCGGCCGGTTCGGCTCAAACCGATTGCCGAGCAATTCCAATTCGTGGTCCACCTTGCTCTCACGGCAGCCGATGGCCGCCGCAGCCCGGCGGCGGATTCTTGCTGACAGGGCAGCCGAGATGTGCGAGGCCAGCGCGGTTCCGGTCGCTTTGTAGTGGCAGAAGACCAAGACCTTCTCCCCCGCCTCCCAGATATCGCATGCACGTTTGACGGTGGGCTCGATCTTCGGATGTCCGGCATACTGCTCGGGGGACGGAAGCGCTGCCTGCAGCCGGTTCAAGTACCACGCGAGACTGCTGCCGGGGGAAACCAGCGTGTCGTTGGGTAAGTCCGGGTCCTCATCGCTCACGACCCGTTTGGACCCATTGCGCTGGGAGTTGCGGCGCGTTTCGAGGAAGGCCTCGTAGCTCGACGCGAGTCCCTCGGCGAAGGTGGCACGACGCAGCGCCCGCTCGGTTTGCGCGGCCGCTCCTCGGGCTACGATTGCCTGGCTGCGCGCTGCCAGCAAGAACGGCAGTAATGCCTGCTCCCGCACCGTGATACCCATCGTCTCCTTGGTGGCCGGCTCCGACTTTTCGATCGCCGCGCCGCACAGCACGATGCGCCGCTCCTCATCCCGGCCCTTCAGTTTGCGCGGCCGCAGGTGACGAATCACCCACGGACGCAGCAGCGACTCGGCCTCTCGCATCGCTGCTCCGGCATCGCAAAATGAGCGAAAGGCCGTTTGTATGCGCTCGCTCTGTGCTTCGAGGTTTGTGCGGACACTCTGCCACCATGTGTCCGAGCCAGGAGCTGTGGCTACGCCGTCGAAGTCGCCGTCGCGAAGCTGCCCCCACCTACGATCCAGCCGCGTACTGGCGAAGTACGCCTTTTGAAGGGCCGCCGACAGCCTCTCCCAGGCAGCGTCAAAGTCATCTTCCGACATGGTTGGGCTACCCGGCTTCCAGCAGATACCCCGGAAGCGGTCGAGAACATTGAGCAGCTCCCCGTGATCCAGTTGAAACGGAGTGGCGGTCAAGAACAGTATCCTTTCGAACGACCCGCTCAGGGCACCCTCCAGCAGACTCGCGTCTTCCTTGGCCTCTGGCTCGACGAAGAGCGAAGCCAGCCGCGTGGCCGGGTTCTTCAAATGATGCGCCTCATCCAGGATGAGAAGCGGCGAGCGGAATCTCGCCTGAATGAGAGCCTGGCGCCACACGTCTTGAATGGTTTTGTTGAGCGCCTTTCGAACTCTCGACACTCGTTGCTCACGATTTTGCGAGTCACGCAGGGGGAGGTCCCAAAGCCTCTGGCGAAGGTCCCTCAGATCCACGCGATTGCGCTTCAGTACCGTTGCAATGGCATGCGGGACCGGATCATCACCCGGATCGCGATTCCAATCCGCGAGGATGGCCCGCCAGTGGCCTGGCGAACGGTGCAGCAGGCTCTCGAACAGATCCTCGGGGTACTTTCTCCCGCCGTAGAGAATTTCGCCCGCGAATCTCGGTAGAGCCTTGCGTTGCGCGGCGTACCGAACCGGCGCCAACGCTTGCCGCAGAATAGCCAGTTTGACCAGCGGCTCCGTCAGCGCGTTGTGGAGTGCCCCGTGGGTCAGCAAGATGATTCGCGGACGGGTCCGTGCATCGTCATCGAGGAGCCCGAAGAACTCGACACCGTTGCGGGCCCTACGGGTGCGCCGTTTGATCTCTTCCCGATCGGTCTCGCGCCGGAGACACCTCGAAACGAAGGTGTCAACCTCAATGGGCCACTTTTCCTTGAGTGACGACGGCACCATGATCACCACCGGGCGGCGCTTGCTGTCGGCCCACGCCACCGACGCGGCGACGGCCAGCGCCACATAGGTCTTCCCCATGCCCACTTCGTCGGCGAGCACCAGCCCCGGCTGACGCTGTAGCCGGGCCAGGATCTCCCGCACAGTGACCTCCTGGCGCTGCGCTTGAGGCCGAGTGATAACCTCGGCTTCGGCTGGGACGCCGTTCCCACGTTCCTCGCCGTAAAGTTGGATGCGTTGCGGGTCGAAGCGAACCGGCCAGCTCATTTGCATGCCTCTGTCAGCGCCTGGCCGACGTAGTCGGCGAGATTCGGGGGCGGGGTGAGGGCTTCCGCAAACTCGCGAAGCTGGTCAACAACCTGACGCACCTCTGCGCGGCAGGCATCGCGCCCCATCCCTGCCTCGACGTGCTTCCAGTCGGCGCGCCGCACTGTCAGCGCCACCTCGGCGAGCATGAAAGCCGCCGCATCCGGCTCCTGCTCGACCAATCTACGGGCAAGCGCGAGGGGGCCTACGGGACCGTGCAGGCGCCAGCGCAATGCGTCGATGTGAAACGCCGGCCGTTCGAGGCGTTCACGTAGGCCTTCCAGCGCGCTAGCGACTCTCTTCATTCGCTTGAGGAGGAAATTGCGTGTGTCAACCTTGGCATGGGGGTCGATCACTTGAGCCTGGTCGGGCTTCTTCCTTGCCGCCTCGCGCTCTTTGCGGCGCCGGAGATGTGCGATCGCCTCGTGCAGCGGGCGCGCCGACGTGAGGATCTCGAGCAGTTCATCGAGATCCAGTTCCCGTAACTCATCGGGCGGCGGCAGCAAAGAGGAGTCGGTCACGTTGACGACCCATACGGCCTCGCATGCGCCGTCGGCTCGTGGCCAGCGCACAAGCAGGTGGCTGGGCGGGCGCGGGTCGTTCCAGAGACAGGTTGCGGTTCCTTCCGTTGCGACGGCGCGCCAACTTTCTTCATTGAGCAGGAGACGTTGCTCACCGAAGATCTGAAAGCCGCCGGGGACCGGCTCGCCAATCGACAACACAAGTTCGCCCGTCTCGCCGATCGGCCGGTAGAGCGCCAAACCGAAGCCGGCAGGCAATGCGGTGACGCCTCCGCCGTCGGGTGTTTCGGAACGCTCGGACGGCAGAAAGCGGATGTTCTCCTCCTCCGCGTCGAGTTCTCGGTGCTCAGGGTAAGCCGCTGTGCAGAGTTTTCTGAAAGGACTCGAGTGGTTCATCAGGTAGGCGAGATTCGCCTCTACATTGGCGAACGCCCCGGCCAGTCCAGTGCCGGCCGTTGTGAAATTCGAGGAGCCGATCAGGTAAACAACGGAATCGTCTCGACCGAGCCAAAGACTCTTGGCATGGAGAAAGCGGAACACTCCGCTCGAATCGCGGTGGTTAACGAGATTGAACCGGTGCGTGCAGCGGGCTGCGGGCCGGTTGAAAGCGTCCGGGATGTCGATCTCGACCGTTCTCTTGTCATCGTGCAGTTCGCGGCCGCCGACGATGAACTCAATCTGCCGTTGCCCCTGCGCCCTCATGGCGTCCAAGAGCCCTTCCATAACCTGCTGCGCGCCCGAACTGTCGTCGAAAAAGGGACTAACAATGCATGCGTAGTTGGGCGCTGCACCCGGGAACTGATCCGCCAGCCACTCGAAAATGGTGCGTTCGCCTGGAAACACCGGCACGAAGACCGCACGTGGTTCGCCGCGCTGCCAGTTACGCGATTCCCACGCTTCCGCCCGTTCCCGGGTCTTGGCGAGAAAGCGCTCTAGAGCCGATTGCGGGCCCTCAGCGCCGCCGCCTTCCGGGCCTGGCGTGAGCCGTCGCAGCCGCGCCAGGAAGTCGATGACCTCGAAAAGCAGTGCAAGGGGAAGTTCTGCGTCCGGTCCGAAGTCGAGCACCGCTACGTGCTCGTAGTTCCGCCGGTAGCCCGGTTCGGTCAGATTGGCCGAGCCGATCAAGAGCCGGATGTGGCGTTCGCGCACGAGCAGGGTGACTTTGGCGTGCATGATGCCCGGACCGGTTAACCGCACCGGCAGTAAATTCCAGCGCAAGCTGCGCAGGGGGGCGACGTGACTTGCATCAACGAGCACGCAGGCAGAGATCTGTGAGAACTTCTCCTCCCGCTCGATCAGGTACGCCCGCGCATCCTCGTTGGGATCGGTCTCCAGGCCGGCAAAGCGGCTCAGGCACTGCTCTTCGAAGAATGGCGCATCGAACGTGAACGTCGTCGCCACGCAGCCCAGCGGCAATCCCCAGTCAGCCTCCGCTTCCCAGAGTGACAACAGCCGGCCTCGGGTCTGTTCCTCACGGGACTTCTTGCCCATTACGGCAGCCTCCGCAGATCCTGCAAGAAGTGGGAGGCGGTCGAGGTGCGGTAGTCCCGCAGGTACTCGTCGTTCGGTTCCGGAGGGCTGTCGGTAGCGTAGGCGGAGCGGACCGCAACCCGCCGGTCGTCCGGACGGTCCACCCACGATCGCTTCCCGTCAGGCGGCTTGTTGCGCTGCGCCTCCTCGTGGTGATCCAGAAGCGTCCCGAACAAGGCGCGGGCGTCGCTGACGTTTTCATACCGCGCAATGAGCGGTGTGACCTCCGGTTCCCAGTCACTACCGGAGAAGATTTCGGACAGCACTCGGACCGCCGGTGCAACCATCGTGGCCAGCTTTTCTGCCCGGCGGTCACCCGCGAACTCGTCGACAGTGATGGCGTCGCAGCGGCGCTCGGAGGACAGGAAGAAAATCAACCGCAGAGACTTCTCCAGCGGCGCCACCAGGCGCTCGTAGGCGTCGATGGCGCGCAGGCGTTCCTTCAATTCACTGGACACACCGCCGTTCCTCAATAGGCGGCGGATGAACCGCGACTCTTCCGTCCGGCTGACGATTGCCCCACCCTCTTGTTCCAAGAGCGCCAGCATCTCGCCGCGCATGCGAGCTGCATACGGATCACGCGGCGGCGCCGGCATTCCGGGATCGATCAACCTCGCATGCAGCCAGTCCGCTTCTTTCTTCCCGACGCGGCCCGGATCGAGGTGTTGCGCGATGAGATCGAATCCCGACCACCCGGCGGGGCGGTCCGTGTAGCCCGTGCGCAGTCCTGCTTTCACGGCGCGGCGGAAATCCTCGCGAAACGCCGCGCCTGGCCCGGTGGAACCGTTTCCAAAGCCGGGCAGCTGCTGCGACCGCTCCCAGATTCCCAACAATTCGACCGCACCGCTGTCGATTCCGATGTTGTCGGTCACCATCTGCAAACCCACGGCGACGCGCTTGTAGATGCCGGTGAACCCGAAGACCGTTGGCGTTTTTAGGTATGCCACCGCACCGAGGCGCCTGCTGTCGCGCAGGGCACGCTCCACCTTCTGGCTGCCTGGGATACGCCGCCAGCCGCTCTTGGAGAGCGTCTCACGACGCCGCACCAAGCCCTCCACGATGTACCACTCGGCCACGAGCCAGGCCGGAGTGATGCCGTCCGCCGCAACCTCGTCCTCCAGCCCCTCGCAAACCCGCGTGATAACCGCCACCGCGGTGAGGAGGCGGATGCGCGCCATCCGCACCGTCATGAAGGGATAGATGCGCTCCGCCAGCCGCTCGTACGTCGGCTGCAGCGACAGTGGATCCACGCTACCTTCGCCTGCCTCCGGCGGATCAAACGTACTCAGCAGTGGTGCTTCGAGACCCATGTTACCTCCCCCCAAGCCGCCTACCACACCGAAGAGGACAACGGCTGACGCGAAATTCGAAGGCGCTTCAGAACAATCTCCCTTCGCGAGCCGGTGCCCTCCCGCGCCGTCGCGGGGCTGCCGCAGCCTCGGCCACCTACCTCACTTTAACCGGGCGTGCAACGCCTTGGTGTCCACCTTGAGCATCGGCGTCAGCGGCAATTCGGAAACGAACTCGAACGCATCAGGCGCCTTGTAGTCGGCCAACCGGTCGCGGCACCACTGCCGCAAATCATCCTCGTTGGGCGGCGTGTCCGGATCGGCCGGCACGATGAAGGCGACGCCGATCTCACCGATGATCGGAGCGGATGTGCCGACGATGGCGGCCCGCGACACGCCGGGATGCTCCTCCAGCACCCTTTCCACCTCAAGAGGATAGATGTTGTACCCGCCCCGGATGTACATGTCCGACAACCGTCCCATCAAGATCAGGTTGCCGCCCTCGTCGAATCGACCGAGGTCGTCGGATATCAGCCACCCATCGGGGGTCAGCACACTGGCTGTGGCCTCAGGGTCGTTCCAGTAGCCCCGCATCACCACACTACCGCGCACCCGGATCCGACCGACGTCGCCCTGGGGCAGCGGCTTGCCGTCGGGATCGACGATCTGGAGATCGATGCCCTGCTGAGGCCTCCCCACCGTCCTGTACAGGATTTCAGGTGCATCGGCGAACCGCGTCCCCGAAATCGACGGCGACTCGGTCATGGCGTAGCGCACGATCATTGGGCATCCAAGGGCCTTGCTCAGCGCTTCGACCACGGGTGGCGCGGGCGCAGTCGAGATGCCGCAAAACCGCAGCGCGGAAAGATCCACCGTCGCCAGCTCGGGCAGCTCCAGTAACTTGGCCCACTGGGTCGGTACGCCAAAGGCCGCCGTAATCCGTTCTTCAACCATGATGCGTAGCATGGCGGCCGCTGACCACACCGGCGGGGTCAGCACGTAGGTCACCCCGAAAGCCACCTGGTGCCATTGCTTGGCCATGTAGCCCGCGTGGGCAAACGGCAGCGGGATCAGGCAACGATCGTAGGCGGCCACCATCACGCCGGCGGTCGAGACCGCCGCTTTGAGGTTGCGATAATCGAACCAGGCACCCTTGGCCAAGCCCGTCGTCCCGCTGGTCCACACAATGCACGCGGGAGCATCCGGTGCCACTGCCGCCACATCCACGATGGCGTCGCTGCGACCGTACGCAGCGGCCAGATCCGCACGGTGGAGTTGCTGAATCGGAATGCCAGCATCCGGCACCACAAACCCATCCTCGGCGATCGCCAGCCTCGGCGAAGACTTCGCAAGGATCGCCTGCATCTCCCGCGGTCCGAGGCGTGTATTGATCCCACTCGCCACCGCTCCCATCAGCATGGTGGCCGCGGAACAGATGGCATAGTCGGCGGAAGAAGGCAGGATGATCGCCACCCGGTCGCCCGGCGCTACACCGCGCTCCCGCAGCAACGCCACCAACCCTCGGGCCGAACGTGCCCATTCGGCATAGCTGAGGCGCTGGTCGCCCCTGACCAAGGCTTCCCGCTGGCCGAACTCCTGGCCCGCGGCCAGCAGCAACTCGCCAAAATTCCGGTAGTCGCCCGTCAGCACCGGGGGGCCACTCTCCGCCATCCTGCCCACCAGACCATCTCCTCGGATTCAGCGCCCGGAAAAGTGTGGTCGTCGCTTTTCGAGAAATGCCTTTATGCCCTCTTTGAGGTCGTCCGAGCAACTCATGTAGGGTTGCAGATCGAGTTCCGCACGGATGGCGTCGTCCAGGCTATTGATGCCATTGCGCAACGCGATCCGGATCCAGCCGACCGCCATGGGGGCCATGTCGTCAAACCTGGCCGCCCACTGCTTGGCGACGGCAAGCGCTTCGCCCGGCTCCACCAACTCGTCGGCCAGGCCGATCTTCGCGCCTTCCTCGCCGCCGATCGGCGTCGCCAGCATCAACATTTGTCGCATCCGCGCCATACCGACGCGGCGCTGCAACGTATACATGATGCCGGTATCGGGAAGCACGCCCAGCTTGGTAAAGAAAGCACCCAGCCGTGCCTTCTTCGAGACGATCATGAAATCGCCCAACAATGCGAGTGAAAGGCCCGCACCATTGCAGTCGCCTTCGATGGCGCAAATGACCGGCTTGACGCCGTCGGCAACGGCACGCAGCAAGGTGAGGGTCTCCCGGTACCACTCCCGCGCCAACATCGGGGTGATTTCCATGTCGCCGAACTTCGACACGTCCGCACCCGAGCAGAAATGTCCGCCGGCACCGGTCAGAATAATGGCCCGGACGGCAGGGTCGCCGTGCAACTCATTGAACTTCACCGCCAGATCCCGGCGCATTTCCCTGGTGAAGGCGTTGCGACGCGCGGGATTGCACAGCGTCAGGATGGCGGCACTCTTCTCACGTTCGAGCGTGATGCATTCCGAACTCGACATCTAGCCTCCTGTCGATAACGAGCGGATGCGATCGCCCGATCATGCGCCAATGCGCCATGTTGCGACCATTGCTCGCCGTCCACGCTTGCCGGTGTCTTCCATCAACCGGGCCTCAGCCCGGTAGCGGTCCGGCCAATGACCCGCCATCGGCAATGAAGGGCGCACCGGTACAGAACGACGAGTCATCCGACGCCAGGAACAGCGCTAGCCGGGCGATCTCCTCGGGTTGGCCGAAGCGACCGATCGGCTGGTACTTCTTGACCTCCCGCTTGACCATCTCCTCGTCGAACTGCTCGCCCCAGTAGGCCTTGACGATGTCGGTCCAAATCCCTCCCGGGCAAATGCAATTGACGCGGATATTGCGCTGTGCGTATTCGAGGGCGGCGGTCTTGGTCAGCTGGATCACGCCGCCTTTGGATGCGGTGTATGCGGAGTGGTAGGGAATGCCAACCATACCGTTCACGGAGGCAGTGTTGATGATGACGCCGCCGCCGTTCCTGATCATTTCGGGAATGGCGTAGCGCATACCCAAGAACACGCCCCGGAGGTTCGTGGCGATGACGTTGTCCCAGATCTCTATCGAGCACTCGCCCGTGGGAGCGGCACCGCCCGGAATCCCCGCATTGTTATAGAGAATGTCCAACTTGCCGTAGGTCGTGACGGTCGTTCGGATCATTGCCTCGACCTGTTCCGGCACGCGCACGTCGGTGTGGAGGAACGTCGCTTCCCTGCCCGCCCGATGAATGTCGGCTGCCACCGATGAGCCCTTCTCGGCGTCGAAGTCCGCCACAACGACCTTCGCCCCCTCCTCTGCAAAGAGCTTGGCCGTCGCCCGTCCGATTCCCGAAGCACTCCCTGTAATGATCGCTACCCTTCCGCCGAGCTTACCCATGACCCCACTTCACTTTCGTGTACCGAGCGCAGCGCTAGCCGGTATCCCGCATCGAATGTCAACTCGGCGGAAGACCCACGAATCGGACGTGCCTACACTCTCGAGTACCGCGCTACCCGACCGTTGTGGGGTCGAAACGACCAAACAGAAGCGGCAACGCATCCGCTTGGTACGCCCGCCGGCCGGCACGAGAGTGCGATGCGCAGACGTATCCACCATCGACGCTGGACCGCTTTGAGTCGGCGTGCACTTACTAGGGATACGTGACTCCACCCTTTTCGGATCGGGCACGCTGAACGTTCTCTGCATGATCGGGTCGCCGTCGCCACGAACCCCGCGCCGGTGGTCGTTCTATGCGGGACCTGAGATGACCGGCGGGGCGCACGGCCGTGCGCCCCGCCGCGGTCGGTATCAGTTGGCGGCGCGGCCGCCGATCCCCTTGGTGCTCTTCGAGATGACCTTCGCGCTTTCCTTGGGCCGGAGTGCGCGCGTGGCCTTGCCCGCTTGCCACATTTCGGAGTTTCCCAGCGCACCCAACTCTTTGGCGAGTTGCTGTTGATAGTCGGGCGCGCCGCAGGCGGTCAACACCCGGCGGGTTTCGACACCGGTCGCGACGCGCCGGTACAACTCTTTGAAGAGCGGCAACACCGCCTTCTTGAACTTCGGTTTCCAGTCGAGTGCGCCGCGCTGCGCCGTCGCGGAGCAGTTGGCGTACATCCAATCCATCCCGTTCTCGCCCACCAGGCGAATCAGACTTTCCGTCAGTTCCTCGACCGTCTCGTTGAACGCCTCGCTGGGGCTGTGGCCCTGCTTGCGCAGCACCTCGTACTGGGCTTCCATGATGCCGGCGAGCGCGCCCATCAGCACGCCGCGCTCGCCGGTCAAGTCGCTAAACACCTCGTGCTGGAAGGTCGTCGGGAAGAGGTAGCCGGATCCGATGGCGATGCCGACCGCGAGGCAGCGCTCGCGCGCCCGCCCGGTGGCATCCTGTTCGACGGCGAAGCTGGCGTTGATGCCGGCCCCGGAAAGGAAGTTGCGCCGCACGGAGGTCCCCGACCCCTTCGGCGCCACCAGGATCACATCCACACTGGGCGGCGGAATGACCCGGGTCTGGTCCTTGTACACGATCGAGAAGCCATGCGAAAAGTACAGCGCGTCGCCGGGATCGAGGCACTGCTTGATGGCCGGCCAGATAGACTTCTGGGCCGCGTCGGACACCAGCATCTGCACGATCGTCCCACGCCGGGCGGCATCCTCCAGTTCGAACAGATTCTTGCCCGGCTTCCACCCATCCTGGCACGCGCGATCCCAGTCGCGCTTGAACTGCTTCGACTGACCGACAATGACATTGAAGCCGTTGTCTTTCATGTTCAGCGCTTGCGCGGGCCCCTGCACCCCATAGCCGATCACCGCGATGGTCTCGTTCTTCAGGACCTTGTGTGCGCGGGCCATTGAGAACTCTTTGCGCGTGACCACTTCTTCTTTCACACCGCCAAAATCGATAATTGCCACGGTACCTGTCCTCCTTCTGTCGATTCGTCAGCCATTGTCCTCCGTTCGAGATGCGAACAAGCACACCACTGCGCTCGTGTCCTCGGCCTCAACCGGATGCGAAAGTATCGGCGTATTCTCCACACTCCGTCCGGAAACTCAATCGTCCGCGCTGCGGCGCGTACGGCGGGCGGATACCGGCAGTTTGGGGAGCGTGCTCGGTTGCGCTATACTGGCACGGCTGGTGAAGGAACTGCACATCCGCACATTATCGCCACATCGTTCCGGTCTCCCGATCGCCCCTGAGGGATTCCGTCTCATTGTCGCGGCGCTGGTGGTAGCCGTTGCGTTGTGGTGGATCGGCGGCCACGTCGCCGGCATCGTCGGCGCGGCGCTGTGCGTGTTTGTGGTCAGCTTTTTCCGCGATCCGGAACGAAGCATCCCCGGCGATCCGGGTGCGATCGTGGCGCCCGCCGACGGGCGGATCATCAATGTCGCCCGCAACGAAGATGCCCGTTTTCTCGACGGTGAGGCGACCTTGATCAGTATCTTCATGTCGCCGCTGAACGTGCATGTCAACCGTGTGCCGGTCACCGGACGCATCGTCGACATCCGCTACAACCAGGGAAAGTATTTTCGCGCTTACGCGGAGAAGGCCTCGCTCGATAACGAACAAAATGCCGTGGTGATGGAGGACGAGCACCGGCGGCGTCTGTGCTTCGTCCAGATCGCCGGGTTTCTCGCCCGCCGGATTGTCTGCTATCTTCGCCCCGGCATGCAGGTGGAGCGCGGTCAACGGTTCGGCATGATCCGGTTCGGTTCGCGGGTGGACATTTACCTACCGCCGGAGGCGACGCCGTGCGTGGCTACCGGCACAAACGTCTACGCCGGCAGCACGGTCATCGCCCGATGGCTCTAGACGAAGCTCCGCTGCCGCTGCCCGGACTCAGCAGCGCGACACCGACCCATAAGGGCGTGTACCTCCTGCCCAACGTGATCACCACGGCGGGATTGTTCGCGGGGTTCTATTCGATCGTTGCGAGTTTCCACCTCGACTTTGACCGCGCCGCCATTGCCATTCTGGTGGCCAACGTGTTCGACGCCCTCGACGGCCGTATCGCCCGCCTGACCCATTCGACCACCCGTTTCGGGATCGAATATGACTCGCTCGCCGACCTCGTCGCCTTCGGGGTGGCGCCGGCGGTCCTCGTCTACCGATGGGGCCTGGAGCCGTGGCGCACCTGGGGGTGGCTGGCGGCGGCGCTATTCGTGGCGTGTGGGGCGTTACGCCTGGCGCGCTTCAACGTGCAGTTCGAGACGACCGAAAAGCGGCACTTCGTCGGGCTGCCGATCCCCGCGGCGGCGGAACTCATCGCCGCAACCGTCCTGCTCTATAGCTACCTGGGCGGCGAAGGGCCGATGCGGGCGCACATCTTGATGCTGCTGGTGACCTACGCGGTGGCGGGCTTGATGGTCAGTAACGTGAAGTACTTCAGTTTCAAGGAGACTGACCTGTACCGGCGCCGGCCGTTCTGGATGCTGATCGCCATCATCATCCTCCTCAAGCTCTTCATCGCCGAACCGCAGATCATGCTGTTCGCCAGTTTCTTCCTCTACGCATCCTCCGGTCCGTTCCGTTGGGCCCTCGTTCGCGGCAAGCGGTTACGGACCCAGCTGCAGCGCCGCGGCCGTCCGGGAGACGGTGGGTCGCCCCCTGCCCCAGGCACGCACGAACCGCGTGGCGGACACGGAACCGCCGCCAGGGCGATCGGCCTCCTCAGCCTCGGTGGCGGCCGCGGACGGAAGGTGGCCCCTTGACAAGGTGAGCACCCTACTTTACAAAGCGAAGACATGAACGTGTTCCGTAGCGCACAAGGATCGTTGTTGCTCGGCCTGCTGCTTCCGGGCCCGTCCGGTGCGTCCGCGGGAGCGTAGGAAAACATCGCGCAACCGAGAGACGCCACGGGCGGGCACGCTGTCCGTGGCGTTTGTGTTTTCAGAAGGGCCACGAGCAGCTCCCTCGTGGCCCTTTACGTTCGCGGCATTGGCGGGACGGAGGAGCGACCATGACCCAAGACCACAATCGAAACGTTGTCCACATCTTCGACACGACCCTGCGCGACGGCGAGCAGTCGCCCGGGGCCACCATGAACGTCGAAGAAAAACTCCTGATCGCGCGCCAGTTGGAGAAGCTGCGCGTGGACGTCATTGAAGCGGGGTTTGCGGCATCCTCGCAGGGTGATTTCGAGTCCGTGGCCCGCGTGGCCGAGGCCGTCAGTACGCCGGTGGTCCTCAGCCTCGCACGCACCCGCGAGCCCGACATTCGCCGTGCCCTGAAGGCAGTCGAGAAAGCCAAGCGCCCCGGGATCCACATCTTTATCGCCACTTCCGACATCCACCTCAAACGCAAGCTGCTGATGAGCCGTCAGGAGGTGGTCGACGCCGCTGCCTGGGCGGTGGACCTCGCCAAGAAACACGTGGACCACATCGAGTTCTCGGCGGAGGATGCCTCGCGCAGCGACCGAGCGTACCTCGTGCAAGTGTTCGCCGAAGCAATCCGGGCCGGGGCAACCGTGCTGAACGTGCCCGACACCACCGGCTACGCGGTGCCCGAGGAATTCGGCGCGCTCATCCGCTACCTGATCGCCGCCACTCCTGGCGGCGACCGGGTCACTTGGAGCGCGCATTGTCACAACGATCTGGGCATGGCCGTGGCCAATTCCCTGGCGGCCGCGCGCAATGGGGCGCGGCAGGTGGAGTGCACGATCAACGGCATCGGGGAACGCGCCGGCAACGCCTCGATGGAGGAGATCGTTATGGCGATCCACACGCGCCAGGATTTCTTCGACCTGCGCACCAACGTGGTCACCGAGCAGATCTACCCCGCCAGCCGGCTGCTCGCTCAGGTCACCGGTCTCACGGTGCCGGCCAACAAACCCATTGTCGGCGACAACGCGTTCGCCCACGAAGCCGGCATCCATCAGGATGGTGTCCTCAAGGATGTGTTGAACTATGAGATCATGCGACCCGCCTCGGTCGGGATCGGCAGCAACAAATTGGTGCTCGGCAAGCACTCCGGCCGGCATGCCTTCGCGGAGCGCTTGAAGCAACTCGGCGTGGACCTATACGATCTCGATATGAACAAGGCCTTCGAGCGCTTCAAGGCACTCGCCGATCGCAAGAAGAGCGTCTACGACGAAGACCTTATCGCCATCGTCACCGAGGAGGCCGTGCGCTTCCCGGACCAGTTCGAATTGCTCGATCTCCACGTCACCTCGTCGAATCGGACAGCGCCGCACGCAGCCGTCCGCTTGCGTGTCGGTGACGCGGAGCGGCAGGACGAAGCGGACGGCGATGGGATGGTGGACGCCTGCTACAAGGCCATCTCGAAGATCACCGGTCTAACGCCCAAACTCGAACGCTACGCCGTGAAGGCGATCACCGGTGGCACCGACGCCCTGGGAGAGGTGTCGTGTCTGATCGACGACGGCGGGATCACCGCGAGCGGGCAAGGCGCACACACCGACGTCATTCAGGCCAGCGCTCTGGCCTTCCTGAACGCACTCAACAAGCTGCAGTACCGGCGGACGCATTACCGGCAGGTGCCTGAGGAGGGGCCGTGAGTGGCCCTGTCCGCGGGCGCCGCTGACGAAGCGGGTTGGAGCGCACACACGATCGCGAATCTGATGGGGAGGACATCGTGAAGATTCTGCTGTTGCCGGGCGACGGCATCGGGCCCGAGGTGGCGGAGCAGGCCAAACAGGTGTTGGGGGCCGTTGCCCGCCGCTTCCAATTTCCGCTGACGTTTACCGAGGCTATCGTTGGCGGCGCAGCCATCGAAGCCTTCCACACGGCGCTGCCGGACGGGGCGCTGCATCTGGCACAGACGAGCGACGCGGTGCTGCTCGGCGCGGTGGGCGGACCGAAATGGGACAACCCGCGCGCCACGGTGCGCCCCGAGCAGGCCCTACTCGGCCTGCGCCGCGGCCTCGGCTTGTTCGCCAACCTGCGGCCGGTGCGGGTCTTTCCCGAACTGCTGGACGCTGGGCCGCTGAAACCCGACGTCCTGCGCGACGTGGATCTGGTGGTGGTGCGTGAACTGACCGGCGGCATCTATTTCGGCAAGCCGAGCGAGCAGCGCCAGGGGAGCGACGGCCGCGAGGCGGTCGACACGCTCACCTACACCGAGGGCGAGATCAACCGGCTGCTGCGCGCCGCCTTCGACCTCGCCCGCCAGCGCCACAAGAAGCTGACATCGGTGGATAAAGCCAACATCCTCGCCTCGTCGCGGCTGTGGCGGGAGATCGCCCATGAGGTGCGCCGCGACTACCCCGATGTCGCTTATGAGGACATGCTGGTCGACGCCATGGCCATGCATCTTATCCGGCGGCCCCGGGACTTCGACGTCATTGCCACCGAAAACATGTTCGGAGACATCCTCACTGACGAGGCCTCCATGCTGGCCGGTTCGATGGGGCTCTTACCGTCGGCGTCGCTGGGATCCTCACTCAACAGCCTCGGGCGACCGCGAGGGCTGTACGAACCCATCCATGGCAGCGCACCCGACATCGCCGGGCACAACGCCGCGAATCCACTCGCCACGATCCTGTCGGCGGCGTTGATGCTGCGTTACTCGCTCGGACAAGATGCGGCCGCCAATACGACCGAAACCGCCGTGGCGGCCGTGCTGGCGGAGGGCCATCGCACCGCGGACATCGCCTTCGGCGGCAGCCACGCCCTGGGTTGTCGCGAGATGGGAGCGCTGGTCGTCCAACACGTCGAGCGCTGAGACACCCGGCATCCCGATGCAGAAATCCGCCTATTCGATCGCGGTCGTCGGCGCCACCGGCCTGGTAGGCACCGAAATTGTGGCCACGCTCGAGCAGCGGCGCTTTCCCCTTGCGGACCTGCGGCTGTACGCCTCCATCCGCTCCGCGGGCGACGAAATCCAGTGCGGCGACGTGCGCGCGGTACCGGTCGAGTTGCTGGAACGCGCCCGCTTCGATGGCACCGACCTGGTGTTCTTCGCCGCCGGCGAGCAGGTGAGCGCCGAATGGATGGCGCGGGCCACGGCGGCCGGGGCCGTGGTAATCGACACCAGCCCCCTGTCTGCCACCGATCCCGACATCCCCCTCGTAGTGCCCGAGGTGAACGCCGCAGAGCTGAGCGGCTACGCCACGCGTGGCATCGTCGCCAGCCCGGATGCGCCGGCCATCGCCTTGGCGGTCGCCCTGAAGCCGCTCGCCGATGCAGCGGGGCTTGTCCGCGTGGTGTGTACGACCTTCGAACCGGTCTGTGGCGTCGGCCGTGCGGGCATCGCGGAGCTGCAGCGGCAAACGATCGAGCTGATGAACGGCCGCAGCGCAGACAACGAAGTCTTCCCCCATCGCATCGCCTTCAACGTACTGCCGCACGTCGGCGAATTCTTGGCCGGCGGGCGCTCTCGGAGCGAAGTACGCATCGTCGCAGGGGTGCGGCGGCTGCTCGCCGATCCCGAGTTGCCGGTGAGCGTCGCGTGCACCCGCGTCCCGGTCTTCTATGGCGCAGCGCTCGCCGTCAATGTCGAGACCGCGCGGAAGCTCGGCGCGGCGGAGGCCCGGGACGTTCTCCGTACGGCCCCCGGTGTCTTGCTGCAGGACGATCTCGAAGCGGGTAGCTACCCGACCGCCGCCGACGCGGTCGGGCAAGAGGCGCTCCTCATCGGCCGCGTGCGTGAGGACGATTCCCTCAATCTGCTCGATTTGTGGCTGGCGATCGACAACCTGCGCAAAGGCGCCGCCGTCAATGCGGTCCAGATCGCCGAAGCGCTCATCCGCGAGCATCTCTAACGGGGGTCCGTCACCGAGGGGCTGGTGTGCGGCGTCGTTCGACGTTGGACCTTGGGCTGCCTGCGATGCGCTTTAGGCTGGTCATTGCCTACGATGGTACCGACTACCACGGCTGGCAGATCCAGCCGAACGGCCGGAGCATCCAAGCGACCTTGCAGGAGGCGATTGCGCGAATGACCGGCGAGTCCACGTCGGTGGTGGCCGCCGGCCGGACCGACGCCGGCGTCCATGCCAGCGCGCAGGTGATCAGTTTCGCGTTGCAGCGGCCCGTCACCCCGGAGGCGGTCGTCCGTGGTCTCAACGCCCTCACACCACCGGACATTGCCATCCAGTGCGCCGACACCGTCGCCGACGATTTCCATCCGCGCCGCGCCGCCACCACCCGCGTCTATGTGTACCGCATCTGGAACGCGCCATGGCAATCGCCGTTTTGGCGCCGCTATGCGTGGCATGTGCGCAATCCCTTACAGGACGAGCCCATGCGGAAGGCGGCCGCCGCCCTGATCGGCGAACACGATTTCCGTTCGTTTCAAGCTGCCGGCTGTCAGGCGAAGCAGCCCGTCCGCCGCGTGTTCCGCAGCGAACTCGCACGCCGTGACCCGTTGCTGACCTACACCATCGAAGCCAACGGATTCCTCCGGCACATGGTCCGAAACATCGTCGGCACACTGGTCGAGATCGGCAGCGGCGCCCGGGATCCCGATAACCTTCCCACACTGTTCGCCGCCCGCGACCGGACGCAGGCGGGCCCCACCGCCCCCGCCCGCGGTCTTTGCCTGACACAAGTGAACTACTGAGCGCGGCAAGCGCGCCCCGTGGCCTTCTTCCGGATACGGGGATCGTACCGGGAACGGTCACGACGAATCATGCATCGTCGCGGCCGCCGACCATGCGGCGGGCATAGCGTCGGGATTCGGCATTCGCCGTTCCGCCCAGCATGCGCGTGATCTCCCGGACGCGCTCCTCGACGCCCAACGCCCGTGCCGTTGCGGTGGTACGGCCTTTGACGACGCGCTTTTCGACGGCGAAGTGATGGTCGGCGAGCGCGGCAATTTGCGGGAGATGCGTGATGCAGAAGACCTGTCGCGCGCCACCCAGTTCGTGGAGCCGCTTGCCAACCGCTTCGGCCACGGCGCCGCCGATTCCCGCGTCGACCTCGTCAAAGATGATTGTCGGTACCTCACCTGCTCCGGCTGTCAGGGCTTTGAGAGCAAGCATGATGCGCGACAGCTCGCCGCCGGAGGCGATCCGCGCCAGCGCCTTGGGCTCTTCGCCGGCGTTGGCCGACAAGTGGAACTCGATCACGTCGGCCCCCTCCGGTCCCAGGCGTGCGCCGCCGGGAGCCGCGGCATCGGCGGCGTCCACCGGCGGTGCGTCCGAGGCGGCCACCGCAAAGACAACGCGGAAGATGCCACCGCGCATGCCCAACACCCGCAGTTCTTCGGCCATGCGTTGTTGCAACTCTGCCGCAACGGCCTGGCGCCGCCGTGACAACGCGCGCGCCACGTCCCACGCCTCCGCCGCGCGCACCGTCACCTCCTGGCGACGCGCCCCCACTTCGCCGCCTGCCGTCTCCAGCCCGGCCAGTTCGCCCTCCAGCTCGGCCAGCCTGTCGGGGAGGTCATCGGCGTCAACGTCGTATTTGCGTTTGACACGAGCGAGAAACGCCAACCGCTCCTCGATAGCTTCCAGGCGTTCCGGATCGTGCTGAATCCGCTTGGCCGCGCGCCGCAGGTCGGCGGAGACCTCTTCGACTTCCGCGGCGGCCTGCCGCAGGAGCTCCACAGTGGTTGCGAACCCCGGATCGATCTGCACCGCATCGCGCAACTGCGCCGCGATCCGCCCGAGGGCGGCGGCGATGGCGCCGTCGCCGGCATACAACGCCTCTTCGCTCGCCGCACAGATCTGCTGCAATCGTTCCGCATGACGTTGGAGTTCCCGCTCTCGCAGTAGCTGCGCTTCCTCGCCACGGACCGGTTGCGCATCCCGCAGCTCGGTCACCTGAAAACGGAGCAACTCCAGCCGCTGCCGCAGGCGTTCACTGTTCGCCGTGACTGCCGCCAGGCGCTCCGCCGCTTCACGAAAGACGGCGTATGCGCTCGCCATGGGTTGGCGCAACGCGCTCAGGCGTCCGAACTCATCGAGAAAGTCCAGATGGTTCTCCGGTTTCAGCAGCAGCGCATGCTCGTGCTGGCCATAGACGTGGATGAGAGCGTCACCGATCTGCGCGAGCAATCCGGCCGTGGCCAGACTGCCATTGACGTAGACTCGGCCCTTCCCGGAACGGGCCAAAACCCGCCGCACGAGCAGCTCGTCCGTGGCGGCAAGACCGGCATCCCGCAGCACGCCGCGGCCGCTGTCGTCGAGATCGAAGATCCCCTCGATCTCGGCCTCGTCGGCGTTCGTGCGGATGAGATCCGCGGTGGCGCGCGCCCCGCACAGCAGGCCGATCGCCCGCATGATGATGCTCTTGCCAGCGCCGGTTTCCCCGGTAAGGACGTTCATCCCCGGGGCAAACGACAGTGTCAATTCATCGATGATGGCAACGTTGGAAATGCGGAGGGCACGCAGCATGGCTTGGCCGAACGCGTCCGCTCACCGTTCCCCCCAGCGGAGTTTGGAGCGCAGGACGTCGTAGTAATTGCGGGTGGGAGAGCGCACCAGCGGCACACTGGTGTCGCCTTTCCGAATGTCCACCAGATCGTCGTTGTGCAATGCGATCCCCTCCTGGCCATCGAGGGTGAGCACCACATCCTGGTGGAGCGAACGGACCGTGATGGCCACGCGGGCGGAATCCGGCAGCACCACCGGCCGATGCGTCAACGTGTGCGGGCAGATCGGCGACAGCACCATAACGCCCACCGACGGGTGGACAATCGGTCCGCCGGCCGACAGCGAGTACGCCGTCGATCCGGTGGGTGTGGTAATGATCAGCCCATCGGCCTTGTAGATGCAGAAGTACTCTCCATCGACTGCCGTCTCGAGGTCGATGATCCGCGCCAGCGCCCCTTTCGTGATGACCGCTTCGTTGAGCACCTGCCGATCGATCGGTGTGCTGCCGGAGCGCCGGAGGGTGACCGCCAGCGTCATGCGATATTCGACCTGGAACTCCCCAGCCAGGACCCGTTCGAGCATGGGCAACAGTTCGTCGGTCGTAACGGCCGTAAGGAAACCGAAATTTCCGAGATTGACGCCGAGGATGGGCGTGGCACGCGTTTGCATTTGCCGCGCCACACTGAGCAGTGTCCCATCGCCACCGAGGACCACCACCAGATCCGCCGCCGCCATGATCTCCCGCTTACGCACGCCGCGGCTGCACCCCAGTCGTACGGCGTCCTCGTCCTCGACCAGGACGGCAATGCCGCGCTGCCCGAGCCAGCGGATCAGTTCGCGCGCAAGCTCCGTCGCGTGCGCGCTATCGCGCTTCACCACCACGCCGACGGTCCGCATGGCCGGACGTTACCACAGGCAGCGACATGAGGGCTACTGGCGCCCCAACCGTGGCGCGCGGGCATCGCCGACAGGCTATCGGCGCGCCGGTTGGGGTAACAACCGATAGAGCCTATCGTACGGGAAAGGTTTCGGCAGCAACGAGAAAACCCCCCGCGCGGTAGCCTGGGTTTGCAAGTGCGTCGCGCAGGAGCCGGTGACCATGATGATCGGCACCCGCGGATGCGCCGCATGGAACCGATCGGCAAACGCAAGGCCGTCCGTTCCCGGCATGTCGTAATCGGTCACCACAACGCTAACCTCGGTCAAGCCCCCGAGGGGCGGCACTTCCTGCGCCGCGGCATATTCGATTACCGCATAGCCGTCGTCACGTAGGTTCTCCGCCAGCGCGCTCCGAAAACTCTCGTCGTCGTCCACCAACAGGATGACGCACTCGCGGTCCGCAAGGTGCACATCGCCGGGGCGTGATGCCAACACGCGTTCCATGGCAGCCGATCTGAGCAAATCCAATGCCGCAGCCGCAAAGCAGTACGACTGCGCATAGTTTTCCACCCTGGCGGCGGCAAGTGGCGCCTCCGTGGTCCCAAAGGAGCGAATGCGTTCCGGATTTTGCGGAAGAGCGCGCCGGGCGGACGGTCGCCCAACGGATCCTGCGCTCCCGCGGGCAGCAGCCGTCGGGATTGGACGCAGGACGGCGACTCACACCATGGCGTCGGCGACCAGTTCCATGACGTCGAACGCTTGTACCTGCTCCTCCACGTTCTTCGACTTAAGTCCGTCATCGATCATGGTCATGCAGAAGGGACACGCCACCGCCACCACGTCCGGACTGGTCTCCAAGGCCTGTTCGACGCGGCGGATATTGACGCGTTTCGTGGGTTCCTCCTCCATCCACATGCGCCCGCCCCCGGCGCCGCAGCACATCCCGAACTTGCGGTTGCGCTCCATCTCCCGGAGCTCGACGCCCGGCAGACGACGCAGGATATCGCGCGGTGCGTCGAAGATATCGTTGTAGCGCCCCAGGTAGCACGAATCGTGAAGCGTAATGGCCTGGGCACCGTCCTCTTTGAGGCGGATCTTGCCGTTAGCGAGAAGCTGTTGGACGAGTTCGGTTGCGTGGGTGACTTCGTAGTTACCGCCGAATTGCGGAAACTCGTTCTTCATGGTGTTGAAGCAATGCGGGCAGTTGGTGAGGATCTTCTTCACCTTGTAGCCATTGATCACGTCGACGCATGCCTGGGCCATGGCCTGGTAGAGGTACTCGTTGCCGATGCGGCGGGCGGTCTCGCCGTGACACACCTCCTCCTCGCCGAGAATGGCGAAATCGATTCCCGCCTTTTTCAGAATCTTGGTGAGGGCGATGGTGGTCCGTTTGTTGCGTTCGTCGAACGAGCCGGCGCAGCCGACGAAAAACAGATACTCGGCGTCCGGACGGTCCGCCATCCGTGGCACATCGAGCCCTTCAGCCCACGCCGCCCGCTGCGCCGCGTCGACGCCCCAGGGATTCCCCTGGGTTTCCATCCCCTTGAAGGTGCGGGTCAGCTCGACCGGAAAGCGCGATTCCTCTTGCACCAGATGGCGCCGCATATCGACGATCTTGTCGACGTACTCGATCATCACCGGGCAGGCCTCCTCGCACGCGCGGCACGTGGTGCAGGCCCAGAGCACTTCATCGTGGATCAACCTCTCGCCGACGATGTTTTCGCCGACCGTGACCGCTTCGGCACCATCGCCGCCCGCCGGCTTCACGGCCAGCAACTGGTCTTCGTGGGCATACAAATAGTCCCGCAGGTTCAAGAGCAGTTGCCGCGGGGCAAGTTCCTTGCCACTCATGGTGGCCGGACAGTGGGACGCGCACCGGCCGCATTCGGTGCAGGAATACATATCGAGCACTTGTTTCCAGGTGAACTGGTTGATGTAGGATGTGCCGAAGCGAGTGGCGTTCTCCAGGTCCATCTTGTCGAGCGCGCCGCGCGGCTCGGTCTTGATGAAGAAGACGTTGGGCAGCGAGGTGACGATGTGAAAGTGCTTCGAAATCGGCAGCAGGTTGAGAAAGACCAGGATGACGCAGTTGTGCAGCCACCAGCCGAAGTCGCTGAAAAACTTGGCTTTGCTGCCCAGCAGAGAGCCAACCAGGGCGCTAAACGGTTGCCACATGCGCTCGCTCTGCACCAGCGCGTTGTCGCGTGCGTAGGCGATGCGCCCGCCGTCATAGAGCAGCCCGCCAATCATGATGCAGCCGATGAAGCACAGAATCAGGTACGCTTCCCAATGCGATTGGCCGGCCAGCTTCTCCTCGGCCGGCTTGAAGCCGTAGAGCCGTTTCGGATGCGACACGCCCCAGCGGTACAGGGCGACGCCGACCGCACCCAGCACCGCGACTTCCGTGATATCCTTGAGCAACAGATAGGGACCGCCAAGCAGGTGGGGGCTCAACAGCGGGACATAAAAATCGTCGATATAGCCCCTTCCGAACATGGTGATGACTTGCAGCGCCAGGATGGTGAAGCCCCAGAAGATGAAGAAGTGCATCCAACCCGCTACCTGTTCGCTGATACGCGTTTCCGGTCGCGGTTCGCGCTGCACGAATTTCTTTTGCCCGAACGCGTAAATCAGCACCGCCTTGAACCGTTCGGCGATGTCGTCGAAGCGGTTGACCGGCGTGACCTTCTGCATGACGGTAAAGCGCCGGTAGATGGTGCGCCCGAAGTACCCCAGTGCAACGACGATCAACACGCTGAAGATCAGCGTACTCATAATTCCACCTCCGACGGGTGTGCGCGCTCAGCACTCCGCCGGACTCCTAAGGTAAAACCCGAAGCAATGCAAGACAGTCCGCCGCGCTGCCACACCGCATGGCGTAGCCTTCGCGCCGCGGTGTTTCTGGCCTGCATCGCCTTGCAGGCGTGCGCGCAGCGCCCCGAAGTGGCGATCCATTCGCCAACAGGACCGGTGCGTGTCACCGTGGAGGTGGTAGCGACGCCAGAAACGCGGGCTCGCGGGCTCATGTACCGGCGCGATCTGGCAGCGGAGGCCGGGATGCTGTTCGTTTTTCCGCGTGAAACCCCCCAGCAGTTCTGGATGAAGAACACCCCGTTGTCGCTCGACATGGTCTTCATCGGAAGCGACCGCCATATCGTCGGCATCGTCGCCGACACCCGCCCGTTCACCACCAATCCGCTCGGTGTGGCGGCACCTTCACAGTACGTACTGGAGGTGCATGCGGGCTTCTGCGCTCGCCATGGGATCGACGTTGGAGCGCGCGTCGATTTCGTCCGCGTCCCCAGCACCGACCGGTAACGCATCCGACCGCCAAAGATCCTCCATGCGTTAAATTATTGCCGACAAGAACCGGTTTCATCTTTCGAAAATAGCAGGCTACCGTCGCTTGGCACCTGGTACGTGCCCTGCTCACGACCGTTCCGCAGATGCGCGACAACATGCACATGCGGGGTGGATCGCTATGAGAGGATACGTACGTCGTTGGGGTGGGTTGGCCTTCGTGATTTGCGGTTTGGTTGTCTTGCTGCGGACGTCAGCCGCTGGCACGACCTTCGTTGTAATGGATGAGCCGACGCTGGTTCGGTCATCGAGTGTGGTGTTGATCGGCACGATCACCGCGCTCGAGTCAGGTGTGACGGCGTCCGATAACGCGATCTACACCTATGTGCACGTCCAGCCCGAGCGGATCATCAAAGGTGCGGTAGGGTTGGATCCACTGGTCCTGCGCGAACCGGGCGGCGTTGTGGGTGACGAGCGCCAGGTGATCTTCGGATCGCCCGAGTTCTGGGTCGGCGAGCGCACGCTGTTGTTCCTGTCCCGCAACGCCGACGGCACCCTGCAAACGAATAGCCTGGCCATGGGGAAGTTCACCCTGGGCGTCGACGCCTCTGGACATGCGACGGCGGTGCGCGATTTGGGCCTCGGCGCGTCGTTGTTGATTCCGGAAACCGGCGCCATCGTCGACGCACCCCGTGAGACACACCGCTTTCTTCCCATGCTCAAGCGCGTGCAGCGGCTCGCCCGCGCCGAACGCCGGGTACGGCGTCAGGACGAGCCGATCGTCGCCGTACCCACCGAATTGACGGACACGTTTACTCGGTTTCAGGACGCGTTTACCTTTCTGAGCAACCCACCGGCGCGCTGGTTCCAGCCGGACAGTGGCGAAGCGGTCGGGTTCTACATGGACTACACCGGCGACCGCACGTTGGGTTTCACGAGCAGCCTGGCCGCGATCGATTCCAGCTTCGCCGCGTGGAGCACGGTCCCCAACTCCAGCCTGGTACTGCAAGATCTCGGCACGACGGCACCAGCCGCGTTTTCGCCGTGCGACATGAATCGCATCACCTTCAACGACCCGTACAACGAAATTACGGACCCCAGTGGATGTTCGGGTATCTTGGCGGTGGGCGGCTACTGCAACGGCGGCGCGACGACCGTCGTCAACGGCACCACATTCAAACAGATCGTCGTCGGCAAATTGACCTTCAACAACGGTTGGGGAAGCTGTTGGTTCTGGAATCAGTGCAACATGGCGGAGGTGGCCACGCACGAAATCGGCCACACCATCGGCTTCGGCCATTCGAGCGATTCGAGTGCCACCATGGCCGCCTACGCCCATTTCGACGGGCGCTGCGCAAGCCTGCGCGCCGACGATATCGCCGCCCTCGGCGCGGCCTACCCGCGCAGTGGTACGCCGGCCCCGTCCCCCACGCCGACGTCGATCCCAACGGCAACGCGCACGCCTACCGCTCTCCCGACGGCTACGCCAACGCCCGGCACGAACCCGGTGCCAACGCAGGCGCCGGTCCCAACCGCCGGTAGGTCGAACGACACGTGCGACCAAGCCACGGTCATTACAAGCAGCCCCTACACCGCAACCCTGAACACGAGCGCGGCAACAACGGCGGCCACAGATCCCTACCCGTCTTGCAGTTACTGGGCGCGAAACAAGACCGTCTGGTTCCAATACACGGCACCAGGCAACGGAACCATCGTTGCCAACACCATCGGGAGCGCCTACGACACCGTACTCTCGGTCTACACAGGTTCGTGCGGCGCGTTCAGTTCGGTCGCCGGCGCCTGCAACGACAACACCTCTTACTGGACGGCGCAGTCGGCGGTTTCGTTCGCGGCGGTAGCCGGGCGGACGTACTTTTTCATGATCAGCGCCTCCTATTTCGGAACCGGCGGAGCCGCCACCTTCCATCTCGCCTTCAACGGCGCCACGCAGCCGACAGCGCCAACGCCGACCCGGGCGCCAACCAATACGCCCACGCGAAACGTCATGCCTTCCCCAACCCCCACGACGCGTGTGGTCGTGCCCACCGCCACGGCGACGACGCCGCCCGCGCCCACACCGCCGAGCGTTTCCGGCACGACGAATGACAGTTGCGCGAGCGCGGTCGTCATTCCGACCTCCGCAAACGCTTCTTTTGCCGGTAGTCTGAATACCATCACCGCGACCACGGCCACGACGGATCCCTATCCCACCTGCAACTACTTGGCGCGCACGAAGACGGTGTGGTACCAGTACACGGCGCCGCGCAGCGGGACGATCGTCGCGGACACCTTCGGCAGCACGTACGATACGGTCCTCTCGGTGTATCGGGGCTCGTGTTCGTCCCTGAGCCCAGTCGCGGGCGCCTGTAACGACAATGCGTCCTACTTCACGACGCAGTCGAAGGTCTCATTCGCGGCGGTGGCCGGGCAGACGTATTATTTCATGGTCAGCGCCACCTATTTCGGAACCGGTGGTACGGCCACGTTCCACTTGTCTCTGCTCTAGGCAACCGCCCCCGCCTCCTCCCGGCCCACGCACTTCCCCCCGTCGCTCGGCCCATGTAGAAGGTGCCGAGTGACGGGGGTGGAGGATGGACCTGCGCCGTAAGCTCTTCTGGGTCAGCATTCTGTATTTCGCCGAGGGGTTCCCGTTCGGCATCGCCATCGATAACCTCCCGGTCTACTTTCGCGTGCACGGCGTATCGCTGACCGAGATCGGGCTGATGAGCCTCCTCGGCGCGCCGTGGACCTTGAAGGTCTTCTGGGCACCACTGGTCGACCGTTTTGGCACGCGCCAGTCGTGGTGCGTGCCCTGCCTGGTCATCATGGCATTGGCGCTGGCCGGGCTCCCGTTCTTCGACCCGTCGGTGCCGACCCTCTGGCTATGGGCGACCCTGTTGCTGTTCACCACCGCGTCCGCCACACAGGACGTTGCCATTGACGCATACACGATCGGGTTGCTGCGCTCCGGCGAGGAGGGCGTCGCCAACGGCGTTCGTGTTTCCGCCTATCGCGTCGCGCTGATCGTTGGCGGTGGCGGGCTGGTCATTCTCGCGGCGCCCCTCGGGTGGACGGCAATCTTCTATTCTGCCGCGGCGATCCTGTTGGGGCTGGCCGCACTGGTGACCCGCAGCCCCGCGTTGACGTTTCCACCCGTGGATCCCCAACAAAGCTGGTTCCAGCCGTTGACGCAGTGGCTCAAACGGCCCGGAGCGCCGATGGTCTTCCTGTTCGTACTGACCTACAAGCTGGGCGAGAGCAGCATGGGCCCGATGGTCAAACCATTTTGGGTCGATCGCGGCCTCACCCTCACCGACATCGGCTTGATCTCCACCACACTGGGGGTCGGCGCCAGTATCCTCGGGGCGTTGGCGGGGGGAGGTCTGACAACGCGGTGGGGCATCTTCCGCGCCCTGTGGTGTCTCGGCCTGGTGCAGGCCTTCTCGCACTTTGGCTACGTCGCGGTGGCGCAATTCGGCCTCGGCCGCCCCGCGATTTACGCGGCATCGCTCTGCGAGAGTTTCGCCGCCGGATTGGCAACCGCCGCCTTCCTCGCCTTCTTGATGCACATCTGCGACAAGCGCCGGGCCGCCACCGAATATGCGCTGTTGTCGGCAATCTTCGGGTTTACGCGCTCGGTTGCCGGAGCGTTCAGCGGATGGGGAACGACCCACCTCGGCTACGCCGCCTATTTCTTCCTCACCTTCGTGCTGGCGCTCCCGGCGTTCGCCTTCCTCCCCTGGGTGAAGGCATGGGCAGGTAACCACGGAGACGTGATCGCCAGCAAGGCGTAGGGAAGCCACACAGAGGTGCTGAAATTCTCTCAGGTCCCGGCAGGCCACCGACTCGGAGATGACAGACCGCCGGCGCAAACGTTCGTGAGCGGTGGAGCGGACTCTGTTGTCTGTCCGTCTGTCGTCTGTTGTCTGTCGTCTGTCGTCTACGCTCTGGCCAATCGCCAGACAGCCGCTATTTGCGCCGCGCCGCGTTTTCCGGTAGCAGCGCAGGCGATGAGCCCATCGCGATCCGCGAAGGTGTGCCGGAAGAGTTCGCGCAGTGCCTGGGTGGCCGTAGCTGCTCTGGGCGCGCTGCTGTTCGCGAGCGCGTGCGGTCTGCACCTGGGCGATTCCTTCTCCGCGGCCGACGGCAAGCGGCTTTATCTGAGCGCCTGCGCCTCCTGCCACGGCCCCAACGGCACCGGCGACGGTCCGGTGACCGGCGCCCTGAACGCGCCCGCCCCGGATCTCACCCTCCTGGCGCGCCAGAATGGGGGGCAGTTTCCGCGCGCCACCGTCGTCCAAACCATTGTGGGCGAGCGCAGCGTGGTCGCCCATGGCACACGCGAGATGCCGGTCTGGAGCCAGCGTCTGGGTACGGGCGGTTTCGGCGCACCGGCCGTTGCGTCCGTCTATGTGCACCGCAACATCGAAGCGCTCACCGATTACATCGAATCCATTCAACGACCGAACCGCTAGCGTCGATCACGTCCCCACCTCTCGAACCACCGCCGCGCAGCGGTCGAGAAGCGGCAGGATGGTTTCCCGCGTCGCAGCCGGCAGTCCGAAAATATAATGGTCGACTCCGGCTCCCCGGAACTGCTCCGCCACGGCGGCATCGATGGCGCTGCCATAGGTGGCAACGGCGATCGACCGCGGATCGCGTCCCTCCTTCTCGGCACGCCGGTGCAGCTCTTCGATGCTCCCGGCCAAATCGGCCGCCCGTCCCGGAATCGGCAGCCAACCATCGCAGTAATCGACCACCCGCTGCAACGCATCCGCCGTGTGACCGCCGAGGAAAATGGGCGGATGCGGTTTCTGCACCGGCTTCGGCCACGACCAGATCGGGTCGAAGTCGACGAATTTCCCATGATACTCCGCGGCATCGGCGGTCCAGATCTGCTTCATCGCCGCGACACGCTCGCGCAGTAACGCCCAGCGCGTCGCGAAACTGGTGCCGTGGTTCTCCATTTCTTCGGCGTTCCAGCCGCCGCCAATCCCGAACATGACACGCCCCTCAGAGAGGAAATCGAGGCTGGCAACTTCTTTGGCCGTCGTGATCGGATCCCGTTCGACCAGCAGACAGATACCGGTACACACCTTCAACCGGCGGGTGACCGCGGCGGCCACCGCCAGCGAGACAAAGAGGTCGTGGGTATGCCAGTACTCCCGCGGTAGCTCCGGACCTCCGGGCCAGGGGGAGCGGCGACTGGCGGGAATGTGCGTGTGCTCCGGCAGCCAGAGCGACGTCAAGCCCCGATCCTCGGCCGCACGCGCAAGTTCGTCCACACGGATGGCAAAGTCGGCTGCAAACATCGTCACGCCAAAGTGCATGGCTGTCCTCCCGCTATTCACCATGCCAGTATGACGGACGCTTGGCTACCACGGTTCACAGCGGGACCGGCAACGTGGTATGGTGGCTCTCCGGTATTGGCGGCGAGCAAGGAGACAAGGGCCATGCTGATGAGATGGGGGCGCCTGACGATGCGAGAAAGGCTGTGGGGCTTGGCAATCGCTGCGTGCGTGATGTCGCCGGTGGCCGCGGCGCCAGCGCGGACCGCTGCCACCGATGTTTGTGTCATCATGACCGGTAGCAATGGCCAGGTCAGCGGTTTGCAGTTGGATCTCAGTTGGGATCCCACCTGTATGACTGCCGAGCGTGGTGCCGGCGATGCGGCGAAATGCAACGCGAACCCCGCCACCGGCAAGAGCGTGCAGACAAAACTGTTTCCGAACAACTCGACGTTGCGGGCACTGTTCCTCTCGGTCTCGGACACCAGTCCGGTGCCGGACGACGAACTCTTCTGCTGCCGTTTCACGTTCACCAGCGCACAGGCGAATCCCTGCTGTGTTGCCCGCATCGACAATCTCATCCTCGCCAACCCCAATGTGCCCGGCAATCGGATTTATGACGCCGGCATTTCCGTCCAGGCGCTGGTGGGTAACACGCCGTGTACGGCGTCCGCCCCTGGGGGATCCCCTTCCGCTCCCGTACGTCCACCTCTGCCATCCTCAGTCGCACCCGTCGCACCGGCACCGGTGATCGCCGCACCCGGCGCCGAGCCCCCACCGCCGGCGCCGATTCTTCCGGGGCCCAATCGCCCGGCTGCTCCGGGGACCGGTCAGCCGCCAGCGGCGGGCGGCCACGTTCCTGCCGCCGCTGGACCGGCCGTCGTTCTTCCCGGAGCGGTACCGCCTGCGAGGGGCCCGACGCCCGCAACGGCCGCGGAATCTGCGCCCGTCGGATCCATGCTCCTCCCCACCAGCGCTCTTGCAGGCACCGCAACCCCGCGGCGCACGACCACCCCGCAGCGTACCCCCACGGCGGGAACCCCAACGCCCGCACGGACCCCGCAGGCGCAGGGAACCGGGACGCCCGCCAACGCCGTCGAGTCCGTCACACCTGCGGCCCAGACGCCAACGCCGCCACCGAGAGCCAAGCATCGCGGAAAGAAGACCACCCACTAGTGGCCCGGCGACACGAAATCGATCGTCTGGCTGTCTCACGCAACGAGCGCATTGAGGTCGGCTAGGCAACCGATGACATAGTCCGGCTGCACGCCGTCCGCGGGCGCCGGTTCCCTATTTGGGTTGAGCCAGGCCACCCTGAGATGGGCGTTGCGGGCGCCACACACATCGTCGCCGAGGCTGTCGCCGATGAAGAGCGTTTCCTCGGCGGACGCGCCGAGGTCTTGCAGCGCCGCCTCAAAAATCGATCGGTGCGGCTTGCGCCGGCCGAAATCGTCAGAGATGACGATGGTCTGGAAACGGGAACTCAGGCCGTGGGCGTCCAATACGCGACGCGCCGTCGGGCCATGATCGAAGTTCGACACCAGGCCCAACGGGTAACGTGCCCCAAGTTTCCACAGCAGACGCAGATGCCCTTCTGGCAAGATTGTCAACGATGCCAGGTGCGCCATGTGCGCCAGAGATAGGCGCTCGGCGGCTGCACGCACCCCATCCGTATCGACGCCCAGCTGGCTCAAGGCACGCCGGAAGCGTTCATGCGAGGGCACCTCGCGGTACTCTGGCGGACGCTGTCGCACGATCTCCTCGGTGACCCGCATCAAGGCCGTGAGCAGATCCTCGAAGCCGAGCTGAGGCACCTCCTCCTCCGCGGCCTGCCGCAGCCACTGCATCGCCGCGCGCCACGGCGCACCCGCTGCCTGCGCCACGGGCACACGGGCGGCAAAGTGCACGACCGTGCCAAACAGATCGAACAGGATGGCGCGTCCACGCCACCGTGCACCGGAGTTCATCGCCGATCCCTGTGCACGAGGATCCACGCACCTACGGCCGCAGCCTGGCCGCCGCGATGATCGTCACGCCGATCCCGCAGAGGAGGACCAAGCCATTCAGTCGCACGGACAGACCATGCAGGCGATCGAATTCCGTCTTGGCTCCGGCCGCGGCCGTGCCCTCGTGGATCTGCGGCCGCAGAGCCGCCGCTCGCGGCAGCACCGCAAGCCCCGCATACAAGGTGGCTGCCAGCATTACCGCAGCCAGCACCGTGTGCACTCCCCACCACAGGCGTACGCCAGCGTTGCCAAGGAACACCAACGAAGCGATAAGCATGATCACGCCGCAGGCGTATCCGACGCGGTAATACACCGGGAAGATCGCCCCCACGGCGCGGCCGGCCTCGGGCGGGGAAAACGTCCGAAACAAGCTCGGCGCACCGACCAACGAAAAGAACACCAGTTCGCCTACCCAGACGATCAGAGCCATGAGGTAGAGCCATTTCATCAATGCCAACATCGGACCTCCATTGACGCCTTGACGCGCACGCTGTGCCGGAGATTGGCCACTCGATAACAGAAGCCCGGCGCGAAGAGAAGAAACCGGTGTGGAGCGGGCATCGCCATGATTGCCCTTGAGGCACAACCGACCGTGTATTAGATTCCGACACATGCTGTTGCGCCCGAATAAGAGGACTCCGTTAAGCGGCACGACACTCGCCGTCGACCGCTGGAACCGCTCGCATCCGTGGATGCCGACCGCGGTGGAATTCTGCGTATGAGCACGTCGGAAAAGGGACCGGAAGGCAGAGAAGAGCGCTTCGTTGCGGTCGAGGAAGACGTCGGCAACGTCGAAGTGCCCGAGGAACTGGGGATTCTCCCGTTACGCGGGGTCGTGATCTTTCCCTCGGCGATCGTGCCGCTGCTGATCTCGCGGCGTAGCTCCCTCAAGGTGGTCGAGGAGGCGCTCGCCGGCGACCGGATGTTGGGCGTCGTCGGGCAAAAGAATCCGGAAGACGAAGAGCCCGAAGTCGAAGCGCTCTACGCCACGGGCACCGCCGGACGCATCCTGAAAATGCTCAAGTACCCCGACAACAGCGTGCGCATTTTGGTGCAGGGCCTGAGACGCATCCAACTGGTGGATTACGTGCAAGTGAACCCCTGCTTCCGTGCCCGGGTGCGGTTGCTCGCCGATGTGCACGAACCGTCGAAGGACCTCGACGCGCTCCAGACACACGTCGTCGCCCAGTTCGCCAAGTTCGTATCGCTCAGCCCTTACCTGCCCGACGAGTTGCAGGTGGTCGTCATGAACATCAAGGATCCCGGCCGGGTGACCGACCTCATCGCATCGAATCTAAACATCTCCGTTGAAGAGAAGCAGGATCTTCTGAGCACCCTGGCGGTGCAGGCTCGCCTACAGAAGCTGTCGGCCATTCTCAGCCGTGAGCTCGAACTCGTCGAACTCGGACAAAAGATCCAGACGCAGGTCCAGTCCGAACTCACCAAGAACCAGAAGGAGTTCTACCTGCGGCAACAGATGCGCGCCATCCAAAAGGAACTGGGCGAAGGCGACAGCCGCACGGTCGACATCGAGGAACTGCGCAAGAAGATGGAAGCCGCACACCTGCCGCGGGACGCACGCAAGGCCGCGGAAAACGAACTCGATCGGCTGCGGATGATCCCGCCGGAATCCGCCGAACACTCCGTCGTCCGCACCTACCTAGAATGGCTCGTCAACCTCCCCTGGGCCATCGCCACCGAGGACAACCTCGATATCCCTCATGCGCGCCACGTCCTCGACGAGGACCACTTCGATCTGGAGAAGATCAAGGATCGGATCCTCGAGTACCTGGCCGTCCGCAAGCTCAAGAAGGATCCGAAAAGTCCGATCCTCTGTTTCGTCGGCCCGCCGGGAACCGGAAAGACATCGCTCGGACGCTCGATCGCCCGCGCCATGGGGCGGAAATTCGTCCGCCTCTCCCTGGGGGGCGTCCGCGATGAGGCGGAGATTCGCGGCCACCGCCGCACCTACATCGGCTCCCTGCCAGGGCGCATTATTCAGAATATCCGTCACGCCGGCTCGAATAACCCACTCTTCATTCTCGACGAGGTCGACAAGCTCGGGTCCGATTTCCGCGGCGACCCTTCCTCGGCACTACTCGAGGTGCTCGATCCGGAACAGAACAACACCTTCGTCGATCACTACCTCGACGTGCCGTTCGATCTGTCGCGCGTGATGTTTGTCACCACCGCCAACCTGCTCGATCCGATCCCACCGCCACTGCGCGACCGCATGGAGGTGATCGAATTGGCGGGCTACACGGAAGAGGAAAAACTGCAAATCGCTCGCCGGCATCTCATCCCCAAGCAAACGCGCGAAAACGGGCTGCAGGACGGCCAGATCGGTTTCACCGACGATGGTCTAACCCACGTCATCCGGTATTACACGCGCGAGGCGGGATTGCGCAACCTCGAACGCGAGATCGGCGCCTTGTGCCGCAAGGTCGCCCGCCGCATTACCGAAGGGCACACCGACCCGGTGACCATCGACCCTGCCCGGGTCCACGATTTCCTCGGCGCGGAACGGTTTTTCTCCGAGGTTGCCGAGCGCACCCAGGAGCCCGGTGTCGCCATCGGAATGGCGTGGACACCGATGGGCGGCGAGATCATGTTTGTCGAGTCGACCAAGATGACCGGCAAGAAGGGCTTGACCCTTACCGGCCACCTCGGCGACGTCATGAAGGAGTCGGCCCAAGCCGCGCTCAGCTATGTCCGCACACGTGCCGAGCGACTCGGCATCCCCGCGGATTTTTTCGAGAACCTGGACCTCCACATCCACGTGCCCGCCGGCGCGGTCCCCAAGGACGGCCCGTCGGCCGGCGTCACCATCGCCACTTCACTGGCCTCCTTGCTCACCGGCCGTGTCGTGCGCCACGACATCGCCATGACCGGCGAGATCACGTTACGCGGGAAAGTGCTCGCGGTCGGCGGCATCAAGGAAAAGGTGCTCGGGGCACGCCGCGCCGGCATCGCCACCATCCTGCTGCCAACGCGCAACGAGAAGGACCTCGAGGATATTCCGGACGCCATGCGCAAGGAGATGCAGTTCGTCTTCGTCGACACCATCGATCAGGTGCTGCAACACGCGCTCGAACCGCGGAATGCACCACCGTCCGCCGCGTACGGCGAATGAGCGATGTACGCGATCGTTATGTCGCTTCGTTGTCAGGTTGTTCCGTTCCCACGACCGTGTCCTGGCTTCCGCCTCTTCCTCGATCGCTCGAAGTCGGCAGCCTAACTCACCGACCCGCAACCTGACGGTCGTAATTCAAGGAACGCCCGCAGATGCACGTCGTCATGGCCGCGTCCGAAGCCGTTCCGTTTGTCAAGACGGGCGGCCTGGGGGATGTCGTCGGCACCCTTCCGGGCGCGCTGAAACGGTTGGGCATCGAGGTCTCCGTCATTCTCCCCGCGTATCACACCCTCACACTCGATGGTTTATCGCCGCGGCGGACCGGTTGGCGCCTCCGCGTCCCAGTGTCGGACCGGAGGGTGACCGCCGACGTCCTCGCCACGCACACGGCGGACGATGTGCAGGTGTACCTGATCGAAGCCGATCGGTACTTTGCGCGCACCGGCCTGTACGGCACGGCCGGCGGCGATTTCCTCGACAATGCCGAGCGCTTCGCGTTTTTCAGTCGGGCGGTTCCCGCACTCCTGCCTTACCTCGACAGCGTCGATGTCCTGCATTGTCATGATTGGCAGACGGCATTGGCCCCCGTGTTCCTGCGCGCCGACGCCAGCCGCTACCCGGATCTGTCGCACGTGCGCACCGTCCTGACCATTCACAACGTCGGCTACCAGGGCATCTTCTGGCACCTGGACTGGCATCTCCTCAATCTCGACTGGCAGTTCTTCGCGCCCAACTGGCTCGAGTTCCACGGCAAGATCAATTACCTCAAAGGGGGAATCGTCAGCGCCGACGCCGTCACCACGGTGAGCCCAACCTACGCGCGCGAGATTCAGACACCCGAGTTCGGGTGCGGCTTGGAGGGCGTCTTGGCGGATCGGCGCGCCGTCCTCGTCGGCATCCTCAACGGCGCCGACTACGGCGAGTGGAGTCCCGAACACGACCGCCATATCGCCGCCCCTTACTCGGTCGACGACCTCCGCGGCAAGGCGGCGTGCAAGGCGGACCTGCAGGCCGCCGCCGGCCTGCCGATGCGTCCCGAGCAACCGCTGATCGGCATCGTCTCGCGGTTGGCGGCCCAGAAAGGGTTCGATCTGCTCGGCGAGAGCGCGGCCGAGTTGCTGCACAGACACATCCAGATGGTCGTGCTCGGCAGCGGCGATGCCTCGTATGAGCGGCAGTTCCGCGACCTCGCGCACCGCCACCGCAATCGTCTCGCCGTGCGCATCGCCTTCGACAACGCGCTTGCGCACAAGATCGAAGCCGGGAGCGATCTGTTTCTGATGCCTTCCCGCTATGAACCGTGCGGGCTCAATCAAATCTACAGCCTGCGCTACGGCACCATCCCCGTGGTGCGGGCGACAGGCGGGCTGGCCGACACCGTCACCGACTACGATCCCGCAAGCGGGAACGGCACGGGTTTCGCGTTCGTCGAGTATTCCGGCGCCGCACTCAGTGCCTGTGTCGACCGCGCCTTGCACACGTACGGTAGACCGGAGGCATGGCTGAGCCTCGTGCGCAACGCCATGCAAGCGGATTTCTCGTGGGAGCGCTCCGCGCGGGCGTACATCGACCTCTACCGCCGCGTGATCGGCGAGCGGCCGCGCGGCTGAACCCGAGGGTACTCACCGTGCCGGGGCGGCATCGAGACATGCGCCACCCGCTCGTAGGTCCGGCACGGCGATCTCCACGCGCCAATAGAGCAGGTCCCCGTCCCGACGCCGCTGCGGCGTCACCACCGCCGACGGGTAACAATGCCGCCACGTGTCAAGGACGAGCGGATCCTCCTTCCGCACAAAGACGGTCGCCGGGCGCACTGCATCGATCCGTTCGCGGGCCCGCCCCGCTGGCACTGCGCGATGGTGCGGGCAGAAGACATCGAGCCCTTTCGGTTCGGGATCGTACGGAGGGCCCAACCACCCCCCGACGAAATAGAAGACGCGCCCGTCACAGTGCGACAGCATGAAGCGTCGGGCGTTCGAATCGGCGTTGTCCGCACCGTGCCCCGTGCTCGTATCGCCGGCTCGGCCGCGTGCGTAGTCGACGAAAAACAACCGGCAATTCTGCACGAGCACCCAGACGGCGGCGGCGCAGATCAGAACAAGCCGCAGCCCTCGCGCGACCCGCGAGCGCCGCGGCGTTACCGCGAACGCCAACCATTGGCCGCCAAGCGCCGCCAGAAGGAACAGTGCGGGCATCGCCGGCGCCAAGCGATACGACGCACGTGGCGCGTCGCTGAGCGCCACCCCCAGCACGATGGTCAGCGCGGCCCACGCCAGCACCAGTAGACCGTGCATCTCGCGCCGCCACACGACCACCACTATCCCTATGACTAGCGCGGCCAGCGTCCCCCGATCCAGCAGCCCCGCGGGAGACCGGTTGAGCACGCACACGTCTGCCCAGTCCGTGAACATCGCTCCGGCCTCGCGAAAATTACGCCACAACACCGCCGGCAAGCCGGCAACCTGGTATTCGCCGGCAAGATGCTGCCAGACGCCGGGATGTGTCAGCAGCACGTCTTGCGTGCGCCCCGCCAACGTCTCCCACGGCACGACAATCAGCAGCGGTGCCAAAACCAACAACGCGCCCAGGCCGACGACGGCGGTGTCGGCCGCCAGCGTGCGCACCCCGGCGCGGTCCCGGCAACACTCCGCCACCAAGAACAGCGGACAGAGCACGAGCAGGATGCGCGTCGGGAAATAGCATTGCAGCGCTAGACCCAGCGCGACCCCGGCAAGCGCCATGACCACGCGGCTGCGGTCGTGTCGCGCTCGCACGAGCAGATAGAGTACCGCGGCGGTCCAGAACGACGACTGGACGAACGGAAAGGCCGTGCGGCTGTTGTGCAGGTGCCAGAACGAAACGCCCATCAGGAAACTGGCAAGCACCCCCACGCACGCACCGAAGAGACGCCGCCCCAAGGCGAAGACGCACGCAAGGCCTGCCAGGCCCATAGCCACCGACGACAGCCGCGCGGCGAAAAACGCGTTCGGGCCAAGCGTGCGCATGAACGCGGCCGGGACCGCAAAGGTCAGGTTGGGTAGAAAGAACCAGCCGACACTGGAAAACACGTTCGGCGCCCGGCCCTGCGCGATGCGTAATGCATCCAGGGCGGTGAGCGTTTCGTCGATGCTGATGTTGGCGGGTATGTCCTGCAGTGCGGGCAATCGGAGTACGGCGGCCAGGGCGAGAACCGCACACAGCCCCAGGATCGCTCCCCATGCCGGCGGAGCGCAAGGCCGCCGCGCGCGCGGGAAACTGAGCACGTAGCCGATGACACCCCCCACCCACAACCAGAAGGCAACGCCGTACCCGGGCTGCGCACGTGGCCACAAGGCAATACCGCCAGCGGCGGCAGCCAATGCCACGGTCCGCCAGCGGGCCACCCGCCGTACCAAGGAGGGGCCAGAGGAGGGTGAGGGCGCCACTGCAATTGCGCTACGCGCGGTCGGTGAGGCTACGACGTCTTCAACGGCTCGCCGCGCACATTCTTGTCGCGCAGGATTTCGATCAGCTTCTGCGGGCCTTGAGCGGCCACGATCTCCTGGAACTGCGAGCGGAAATTTGCCACCAGGCTCACGCCCTCGATGATCACGTCGATGACCTTCCAGTCGTTTCCCTCTTGGCGCAGGCGATAATCGACCAGAATGTCCTGGGCGCCCGGCCGGACAATCTTGGTCTTCACCGTCCAGTCGCCGCCCGTCTCCGCGCGATCGCCGATCACCTCGGCACGCTCGTTGTTATAGGCCTCGACGTTCTTGCCGTAGGTCATCGACAGGTGCCGCTTGAACTCGTCGACGAATGCCTGCTGCTGCTCGGGAGAGAATCGCTTCCAATTCCGCGCCAACACCAAGCGCGAGAGCGTGGTAAAATCGAAGTGGGCGTACACTATGGTTTGCACCTGCTCGCGCTTTTGGTCGGCGGTCAGACCTTTTTGGGCGAGTACCGCCACCACCGCGTCCGCGATTTCTTGCACCACCTTTGGCGGCGTTTCCGCGGCACCTAACAGACTGGGAGACGTGCTGCAGAGCAACAGCAGCAGCGCCCAGACGCGCAGGGGTGTCGTCGCCACCCGGCGAGTGCGGACCATTCGCCTATTCTCCACCGTTGTCTTCGACATCGTACAGGTCCTGTTGCTCTGCTTCGGACATTCCCTTGCGGTCGTGCACCAGGTTGTCACGACGCTGCTGGTAGGCATTGCGCACCGCCACATAATAGTCGACCGACGCCTCCTTGATGCGTTCGACATCCGTGAGTGCCAGCGCTCGCGCATTCACGGTATCGGTCCCCGCCCCGCTGAACGTATAAATCCAGTCGATGAAATACGGATATACCGTGCTGAACGAATCCCCCACCAGGCCGACCGTGTCGCGCGGATTGGAGGGGCCGAAGAACGGCAGTACCAGATATGGCCCCGGCGGCATTCCCCAGTACCCAAGCGTCTGGCCGAGATCCTCGTTGTTTTGTACGAGGCCCATACCCGTAGCCGGGTCGAAGAACCCCGCCAGACCGATGGTCGTGTTCACCAGGAACCGGCCAACATCGGACAGCATGGCGACGGGCTTGACCTGCAGCAGATCGTTTCCCGCGACGATCGGGAAACGTAGGTTCTGGAAGAAGTTCGACAGGCACTTCTTTACGCGATCCGGCGCGACCGCATTCCAGCCCGTGGCCACCGGGACCAGGACGTAGGTATCGACCTGGTCGTTGAACCAGAAGATCTTGCGGTTCATTCCCTCGAGCGGGTCGCGATTGCCCTGCGCAGGCGGCGGCGAGGCACCCGCCACGGGCGGAGGAAACAGCCAGCCGAGGCCCAGAACGCTGGCGATCACGAGGGCGGCAAGAGGCGTGCACATGCGCATACGGTCGGTCTCACTCCTTCTTCGGCTCGTCGCGATTATACATGAACTTGCCGAGCAAGCGCTCCAACAACACCGCGGATTCGGTGAAGCGGATCTCGTCCCCCGATTTCAGCTCCTTGTCGTCCCCCCCGAGCTGCAACGAAATGTAGCGATCGCCCAACACCCCGGCAGTCACAATGGAAGCCGAAGTATCGATCGGCAGTTTCAGCGAATCGTCGAGCGCCAGCTTGGCGCGCGCCCGATAGTCCTTGTCGAGTGTGATCGAGTCCACCTGCCCGACCTTGACCCCGGAAATCACGACCGGCGCGCGCGCTTTGAGCCCGCCTGTCTCGTCGAAGTCGGCGAACAGGACCATGGATCCGGCCCTGCGGAAGGAGAGGTTGCCGACACTCATTGACAGATACGCAATAGCGCCGAGGCCGGCGAGGACGAACAGTCCGACCACGAAGTCTCGCACCGCTGAACGCTTCATCCGATCAGACTCCCCAGAGTGCAGTGATGAAATAATCGAAAATCAACACGCAGACCGATCCGATCACCACCGTCGAGGTGGTGGCGGCCGCGACCCCGGCCGAGGTCGGCGTGGCGGTGTAGCCGCGGTACGTGGCAATCAAGCCCACGAGGACACCGAAGACCAGCGCCTTGAGCAAGCTACCGACCACGTCGTCGTAGTAGTCAACGGCGTTCTGCAAGCTCGATACGTAAGTGCCGCCATCGAGGCCCATGAGCGCCACGCCAACGAAGTAGCCGCCCGCCAACCCGCACACGACGAAGAGCGCGGAGAGCATCGGCATCACGACGATCATCGCCAACGTTTTCGGCGTCACCACCAGGTGAATCGGGTTGATTGACATCATGCGCAGCCCGTCGAGCTGCTCGGTTGCCGACATCGTCCCGATCTCGGCGGTGGTCGCCGAGCCGGCGCGTCCGGTCACCAGCAGCGCCGTGAGCACCGGGCCCAGCTCGCGAATGAGACTCAAGCCCACCACCGCCCCGAGCGACTGCGTGGCCCCAAAGCGTTGCAAGGTGTTGTAGCCCTGCAGCCCCAACACCATGCCGACCGCAAGACCGCACACGCACACGATCACCAGCGATAGCACGCCCAGGGTAAACAGCTCGTTGACGAACGCGCGCCAGCGCGCGGGGCGCGCCATGGCGGCGCGGCCGATCTGCGCCGCAAAGACGGCAATCTTGCCCAGGTGGTCGACGAAGCGCAGCACCGCCCAGCCGAGGTCTTGCACGAGAGCGATCATGCGTTGACCCACCGCGCCGCGGCCGGAGCGCGCACCGCCACCTCGGTCTCGATCGACTCGTCGACCTCCTCGTTGAAGAACCCGGCGATGCGCGGATCGGAACTGCCGTGCAGTTCGGCGGGCGAGCCGCTGACGGCCCCGTCGGGCCGCAGCAGGACGACGACATCGGCCATCCGCATGGTCGAGGGAATATGATGCGAGGAGACCAACATCGTGATGCTGAGCTGCCGGTTGATCTGCTGCAACAAGGCTTCGATCCGTTTCACCGAAATCGGATCGAGCCCGGAGAAGGGTTCGTCGCACAGCAGTATCTCCGGCTTGGTGATGATCGCCCGGGCGAGCGCCGCACGCTTGATCATCCCGCCCGAGAGTTGCCCGGGCAGCAAATCATCGACGTCCGACAACCCAACGGCCGCGAGCTGTCGATGCACTTCCGCGGCGATGTCCGCCGCGGTCATATCTGTGTGTTCCCGCAGAGGAAACGCCAGATTATCGAAGATCGTGAGCGAGTCCAGCAGCGCCCCCCCCTGGAACATCATGCCCAGCTTCTCCCGGACGTGGTACATCTCCGTCTCCGACAGCCGGCTGATATCCTCCCCGGCGACAACGATCCGGCCACCCTGCGGATGCACCAGCCCCCCGATCAAGCGCAGGACGGTGGTTTTCCCGGAGCCGCTACCGCCCAAGAGGACCGCTATCTTTCCGCGCGGAAAACGGCATGACAATCCGCGCAGGACCTCGCGATCCCCAAACGCCATCCGCACCTTCTCAAAGATGACGTGTGCGTCATCAACCTGGCCCGTTGTCATCATACGCCGAGAGCAGACGGGATGCCGCGTCACACCAGCCGAAATTCCCCAAAATGGACGGCATACCAGCCTGCCACGGGAGGGCAATAGCCGCTTCCCGAAGCTAGGGCAAGTCGTTCCCCACCGGCCTCTTGTAGGTGTCGACACCATAGGCCTTGCCGCCGGCGCGTGTCACCGGCACAGCGTTCTTCTGTGTCTGCGCTACGGGGCCCGCTATCGCGCCATCCATAATCGAGGCCGGCCCGGGCTGCATTCCTAAATAACAACGCTCCCGGTGGGGAACCGGGAGCGTTGTGTGCATTGGTTGGGCAAGACCTCACGGGGGTGGCCCGAGGCCTTGCGGGTCTGAGGAGCACCTCCAGGGGATCCTCGCTGTAGGACGATCCCCTGGAGGGTGACGCGGTTACTGCCCGAGGGCGGCGGATCGGTTCGCGTCGATGACACCGCCCATCTGCCCGAAGTGATTCGCCGCCCCATTGCTGTCGTGGCACATGAAGCAGGCGCTCGCCGTCGGACTGTTCACCCAGTCGGTGGCGTTCGGCACCGTACCACGAGCGGCTACGACCGCGGCCGTCGTCGGGTCTTGTCCGTTGGCTACCGACGTGGTTCGGTCGGTGCTCATCAGGACACCGGCATCCAGGTCGGTGTCGAAGGTCCCCGGCTTGTGGCAGGTTTCGCAATTGCTCGGAATGCCAGGGAAGGTCACTTCGCTCCAGTCGTAGTAAAAGACGCCGCTGGTGCCACGGTCGCGGACAAACTCGAAGTTGAAGGCCCGCACTCCGGAGGCGTGGATGCCATGGATCATGTCCTTGAAGTTGTTGGTGGCTTCCGGCCAGGTGAGCGGATTGGCGGGATCGTACCCGGCAGCCTGGAGCGCCGCCTTGTTGGCTGCGTCCACGTTGGCCGGATTGGCACCGCGGCCGCTGCTACTCAGGTTGGGGTTGTGGCAAATAACGCACACCTGCGTCTCGTATACGCGGTTGCCGCCGTGCAGTTCCAACAATTCGTGGCAGTTGGCGCACTTGGCCGGGTCGACGACGGAGCGCCGCTCGGTATCCCCGGTGGCAGTCTTCACCACCGAGATGGTGTGGCGGGCAACGTCATCGGTCGTGGTCGCCGGGGTGTTGCCGACATCCTGGCTGAAGTACCCCTGCAACGACACGGCCCGCATGACGGCCCCGGCTGGGTAGCGTCCCGCGTTGTTACTCCCGTTGATGGTCGCGATGTAGTACCCTTCGCCATCGGGGCCCGCCAACGTCCCCTGCGTCCCGTTCCAGATCGCCTGGATCGACACGCTCGCCGGTTGTGCCGCCGCTTTGCCGAGTTGGTTGTAGTCCACCGGCGAAGCGATACCGTCTTGTGACTTGGCGTAGGCCACCAGGAAACCCGGGGAGCCGGTAAATCCGGTCAGCACCACCGTGCCGCCGGGGGCGAAGGTGTTGAAGGTGACCGGGGCGAAGGTGGTTGCCGGTGGAACCTGCTTCATGATCCGGAAGGTGACCACCGCCTGGCTGTTCTCGTTTACCGCGACTTCCTTGATGTCGTACTGGAAGTTGACCAAGCCCGCGGGGACGTCAGGGTTGTGCGGCGTCGCGTTCTCGGTCAGGTGGGCCTTGGTGATCGGCGCCAGTCCGGTGGTACCCGCCGGATGGCACGCGGCGCATGTCGAGTTATCCTGTGGACCACCGCCATGGTTTTCGCCGGTAACGAAGTTGACCGTGTTATGGCAGGAGCCGCACGCTTTGATTGACGGCTTTGTCTTCCAGTGGTCGCCGTCCGGGTCACCGTTGTGGCACTTGGTGCAATCCTGCAGCGGTTGCGGATAGGTCACTTCACTGTAGTCGCCGAGGGTCCCAAGGCAGGTGTATCCGGTCCCGCAATCCGCATCCGCGGTGCAGGTCTTCGTCAAATCGTTCGAGCACTTGCGCGCGCCAGTCTCGCCATCGTAGTTGGCCGCGTGGATCTTGTGGAAGAACGACGCCGCTTCGCCATCGCCGCCGGTGCCGAGCGTGCTGGTGTGACACACTTCACAGCCCTCCGCCAGATACCGGCTGCTGCCGTGGAAGCTGGCACTACCCAGCTCGCTACCCAGGCGGCCATGGCATTCGTTGCAGGCGGCGGTGGTGACGATGTTCCGCGTCGTCGTCGCGGCCTTACCAGACGGCACATATTCGTAGACCACGTTGACCGCGCGCGGCACCACCTCCACGCCGTCAGTGGTGACCGTATCGGAGACGATCAGGAGCAGTCTGTGGGTCAGGTCGAGATTGCTGGCGGTCTGGTAGAGCGGGTACATGTTGGTGGCAAACACGTACTGGTACGTACCATCCCCATTATCCGTCAGGTTGACGTATGTCCGCTCGCCGGTAGTGTTCGTGGTTTGGGCGGGGTCAGGGCGGTTGGCCCAGAGATCCGGGTTGCCGCCGGTGCCAGGCACCAACCATGCGAGCGCAAACCGGATGTACCAGAGGTTGGCGTTCGCCGGGTTCTTGGCCCCTAACTGCGGAATGTAGTAGCCGTCCGCATCCGTGACCGTGAATGCGACCGTCACGGTCGTCTTCTGATTCGCATCGTCAACCGCAACGTTCACCGAGTCGATGCTGGCTTTGGCGTCGGCGACCGCCTGCAGACCAGGATGCATCGCGGCGACGTCAACTACGCGGCCCGGGCCGTGGCAGACGACACAGGACTCTTTTGCGGCGGTGCTGCCAGCCGGGCCGGTCGCACCGGTTGCCCCGGTCACACCGGTTACCCCTGTCGCGCCGGTCACACCGGTTGCCCCTGTCGCCCCGGTCACGCCCGTTGCGCCGGTCGCCCCTGATGCGCCATTGGCGCCCGTCGGCCCCGTCGCCCCAGCCGGACCCGTCGGGCCGGTCGCCCCTGGCGCTCCATTGTCTCCATCGTCCCCACTGCAGCCGGCCAACGCCAGGGTTGCCGATATCAACCCCACCGCCATCAGGCGGTACGGACTAAACCTGGTACGCATAGCTCCTCCCTTCCCGGGGTTTCTCCCCCTTACACGGCCCGATCAGAGGTACGCAGTGAACCTCCTGCCCTCGAAGCCAGACGATCCGGTCCCCAACGCTTTGCACCTGATTGTCATGCCGTTCGACTCTACCTAGACCTTTGACGCAACCAACCCCTCCAACAAACGCGCCAGACTTGAACCGACGGAAGTAAAGGCAAAGTGCAGGTTTCTTCCCGGAAAAGAGAACGAGACTACGCCATCAGCGGAACGATCTTCCCATCTCTAAAAACGCCAATAAGGGCACGTCGTAATTGCGGCGCCTCGCTTAACGTCCTTGCCTCGATATCCGGAATCCTGGGCCGCGCGAGCGCCCGGGTCCATGCCAAGTTGCGACCGGGTGGCAGTGCGCTTTCGGTTGGGCGTCGGTCAGTCCCAGAGCGGCGGCTTCCGGTCACGCCAGGGGCGCGCCTCCTCCAATTGGCCGGCAAGGCGAAAGAGGGTCGCTTCGTCGCCGAAGCGGCCGGTGAACATCACCCCCAAAGGGAGGCCCTCGCTGCTCCAACACAATGGTAGCGAGACCGACGGTTGGCCGGTCGCATTCTGGATGGGTGTGAACGGCGTGTAGTCCAGCACCGTGGCCATCGCCGTCAGAAAGTCCCTTGCGCGCGTATCGATCGTGCCGATCGCAATCGGCGGTCGACCAAGTGTCGGCGTGACCCAGCAATCGTAGCGACGATGGAAGCGGGCAACCTGCCGAGCTGCCATCTGTAAGCGGGCCACCGACAACAGATACTGCGGCGCGGACACCTGCTTGCCGTATTGATACGCGCTCCACGTTGCCGGTTCGAAATCGTTCTCGGTCGGTGCGCGCCCGTGCAATGAGGCAAACCCGTCGATCATCGCGGCGTGACCCGCCATGAACACCGCCATGAATGCGCTGGCCAGCGCGTCGTTGTCGACCTCTGGCTCCCCTTCCTCCACACTGTGCCCCAGCTCTTCGAGAAGCCTGGCCGTGGTTTCCACAGCCTTCACGCATTCGGGATGGACCGCGGCCCCGCCGAGAGCGTGCGTGGAAAAGGCGAGGCGCAGGCGCCCTGGCGGCGTCGCCACCTCGTCGAGAAACGGGCGCGCAACCGGCGGTGCGCAATACGGGTCGCCCAACTCGGCACCGTGCGTACAATCGAGGACGGCGGCGCTGTCGCGCACGGTGCGACTGACGACGTGCTCCACGATCAACCCACCGACAAGGTCGCCGATGTCCGGACCCTGTGGGTTGCGCGCCCGCGTCGGCTTCATCCCGACCAGCCCGCAGCACGCCGCGGGAATGCGGATGGAGCCGCCGCCGTCGTTGGCATGTGCCAGCGGCACGATGCCGGCGGCCACCGCCGCCGCCGATCCGCCGCTCGATCCGCCGGTAGAATGCTGGAGATTCCACGGGTTGCGGCAGGGGCCGTAGAGCAGCGGTTCGCTGGTTGGCAGTAGGCCGCACTCGGGCGTCGTAGTCTTACCGAGAGCGATCAATCCCGCGCTCTTGAGGCGCGCCACCAGGGTGTCATCGCGCGCCGCGAGTACGCCGGTCATGAACCGGCACCCCGCGGTGGTTGGAACGCCCTCGTAGTTGCCGAGGATATCCTTGAGCAGAAACGGGACACCGCGAAAGCGGCCGCCCGCGTCGCGATCCAGCGTGGCCTGCGTGGCCGCGGCGGTACGCGCCAGATCGTACATCTTGTACACGATCGCGTTCAGCGCCGGGTTGTGCCGCTCGATGCGCACAATAGCCTCCTCAACCAGTTCCGCAGGTGCGACCGACCCCGCGGCTACCAACTGCGCCAGTCCCACACCGTCGTAAGAAGCGTACTCGGCAAATGACATCCAACATCCTCCCTCCGCTAGCGTAGCTCAGGCACCTGTGCGTGGCGAAGTCTCCCGCCCGGTCTTGATATAGGCACCAAGGTGCCGGCTCAACATATCGGCGATGAGCCCCGGATCGACGGGCCAGGCGTAGCGTAATGCGATCTGGGGAAAGCGTGTCCGCAGGAGATCGAGCGCCTGTGGGATGTCGACTTCGGAGTGCACTCCCCCGGGGGTGAGCATCGACGGCACGACGCTGATATCGGTGACGCCGGCGGCCACCAGATGCTCGACCGCGGCCTCCACGCTCGGCGCGCAGAACTCGTTGAAGGCGAGCACCAACCGGGCACCGCCCAGGCGCGGTCGCAGGCGCTCGGCAAGCGTCTCGAGGCCGTGCCGGTATGGATCGTTCCGCGGCGTGCGCGGCCACTGCCGGATGCGCGTATCGAGAGCGTGTTCCTCGGCGGTGGGCGGCGCGCCGGTGAGGCGGCGCTGCGCCTCCAGGGCCTTCAGCCGGGTCACCAGTTCCCGCGGGCAGTCGCGCGCCACCGCGCCGTGCCCGACCAGCACCACCCCAGTGTCCCCCACCGGTACGGCTACGCCCATGACCGCCACTGTAAACCAGTCCGCCCCGCATGGCCACAGACAGCGGCGGCGTTCGGCGTCCCGCACGAAACGGCGAGCGGATGTGCCCGCGCAGCCTTGCGGACCGTACCCTGCGCCGCGTCCGCACCGCGGGGCGCACCGCTTGTGGATGGCGCACATTTTATGTCACTCTGTCACGTAGTGTGGGGACGGGCGATCGTGCGCGACGGCTGGGCGCGCGCCGCTTGCCTGGAACCAAGCATGCGACACTTGGGTAGACACGTCATCTCCGCCGGTTTCGTGCTTGCGTTATCGATCCTGGTGGCCATTGGCGCGTGGACGTATCGTGCGACGACCATGCTTGTGCAGTCCGGGCAGTGGGTCGCCCACAGTCAGGAAGTGTTGCAACTGCTCGGCGCGCATCTGCTCTTCGACCTGACGGAAGCCCAGTCGGCGCGGCGCGGCTTCGTCCTCAGCGGCGACGCTTTCGAGCTGGAACTCTATGAAACGGCCGCCGCGCGGATTCAAGCGAACCTCGTCACGCTCGACCGACTGACCAGAGATCATCCGACACACCGGCGGAACATCGAGGAGTTGAAACCCCTGGTCGCCAAGCGGCTGGCGCTATGGCGCGAGAGTGTTGCCCTGCACCGAGCCGGGGGGATGGGGTGGGAGCGCGACCGACAACTGCTGCTGGAAGGGCGGACGCTCAACGCGGTCATTCGACGACATGTCGCCGCCATGCAGTCTGAGGAGAGCGCCATCCTGGAACGCCATCGCGCGCAGGCGGAAGCGAGCGCGAATCGAGCACTGTTGATTCTGATCGCCGGCACCGTGGCCAGCATGTTGCTGCTGACCGTGGTGTTCGTTCTGCTCCGCCGCGAGGTCGGCCGGCGCACCCGGATGGAAGTGGAGATCCGCCGGCGCACGGCGGATCTGGAAGCCGCCAACAAGGAACTGGAATCGTTCAGTTACTCCGTCTCCCACGACTTGCGAAACCCGCTCGGAGTCATCGAGGGCTTCGGCGAACTCTTGCTCGAAGAGTACGGTAGCACGCTGGACGATACCGCGAAAAGCTATATCCAGCGCATGCGTGCGGTGGCCGCCGAAATGGGACAACTCATCAGAGATCTGTTGCACTTCTCTCTGGCACAGCGCTCGGAACTCCAGCATGAGCCGGTTGACCTGAGCGCGATCGCCGACGAGATCGTCGAGGAACTGCGCGAGAGCGAACCCGACCGCCAGGTCACCGTCGTCATCGCCCGTGGTCTGCAGGCGACCGGCGACCGTGGCCTGCTCCATGTCGTGCTGCGTAACCTGATCGGCAACGCCTGGAAATTCACCGGCAAGCAGCCGGCGGCCCGCATTGAGGTGGGCTCCCTCAGCCAGGATGGCAGGCCGGTATACTACGTGCGCGACAACGGCATCGGCTTCAAGCCGGAGGACGCCGCAAAGGTGTTCGGTGCCTTCCATCGCCTCCCGGCGGCGCACGAATTCCCCGGCACCGGCATCGGTCTGGCCACTGTGCAGCGCATCATCCAGCGGCACGGCGGCCGCACCTGGGCCGAGGCGGCTATAGGGTGCGGCGCCACCTTTTGCTTCACCCTCTAACCGCGGCCGCTCGCCAACACCGCACTCCCAGAGCGCGCTTCCGCGGCGTGACCGGGAACCGCCTCGGCAGTTACGCGTCTTCGTCGATCATCCGCAGCAAGTACTGCCCGTACTTGCTGCGGCCCATTGCCGTCGCCATTCGGGTCAGCTCCGCCGCACTGATGTAACCCATCCGGAAGGCGATTTCTTCGACGCAAGCGACCTTCAACCCCTGCCGTTCCTCGATCGCTTGGACGAAGTTTGCCGCCTGCAATAACGCCTCGTGAGTACCGGTGTCGAGCCAGGCGGTACCCCGGCCCAGCCTCTCCACATGCAGGGTGCCGGCATGCAGGTACGCGAGATTCACGTCCGTGATCTCCAATTCCCCGCGCACCGACGGCCGCAGGCGCTCGGCAATCTCCACCACGCGGCGATCGTAAAAGTACAGGCCGGTCACCGCATACGGGGAACGCGGTTGCGCCGGCTTTTCCTCGAGGCGGATGGCGCGGCCCTGGGCGTCGAACTCCACCACGCCATAGCGTTCCGCATCCCGAACCCGATAGGCAAACACCGTAGCGCCAGTCACGCGCGCCGCCGCGGCGCGCAGGGAGTCGGCTAATCGATGACCGTAGAAAATGTTGTCCCCGAGCGCCAGCGCCACGGGGCTCGAGCCGATGAACGCTCGACCGATGAGGAAAGACTGGGCAATCCCCTCGGGGCGCTGCTGTGTCGCGTACTGGATACGCAGCCCGAGCTCGCCACCGTCGCCGAGTAGACGCTTGAAGGCGTCCTGCTCGTGCGGCGTGGTGATCACGAGCAGGTCGCGAATGCCCGCCAACATCAGGGTCGACAGCGGATAGTAGACCAGCGGCTTGTCGTAGATCGGCACCAGTTGCTTGCTGACGGCGCGCGTCAGGGGATAGAGGCGCGTACCGGATCCGCCGGCCAGAATGATTCCCTTCATCTCGTTGCTTCAAGCCTTGGAATACGCCGTATGTCACATCGTCGATGCTTTGGAAACCAGACGACGGAGAACGGAGCACAGACAACAGACCAGACCACAAGCCCGCGTCGTCTGTCCTCTGTTATCTGTTGGCCGCCGTCCGCCGTCCGTCCCCTCGCACTCCGGGCGTGCGACAATTCACGTACGCGCATGGTGCCTCATCGCTGGTTCCGCGCACACCCATTGGATATAGTCGCTGGCCGAGAGGAGCCGTTCATGTCACGCCCCACAGTCCGCGAAGAGCTGTCCGCTGGAGTGCAGGTCATCACCCTCAACCGTCCCGAGCGCAAGAACGCGTTCAACCATCAGATGTGGTGCGACTTCCGCGATACCTTGGCGGACGCCCAGGCCAGCGACGCGGTGCGCGTCGTCGTCGTCACGGGAGCGGGCGACGCGTTCACCGCCGGCCAGGACCTGAGCGAGATGGCGGGCGGCGCGCTGGCGCACGAGCACGGCTTCGCATCCTGCCTCGATCGGGTGTGCGCGTTCGACAAGCCGTTGATTGCCGCGGTGAACGGCATCGGCGTGGGGATCGGGTTCACGCTCTTACTGCACTGCGACTACGTGTACATCGCCTGCGGCGCTCGCCTGCGCGCGCCATTCGTCACGTTGGGTGTGGTGCCGGAGGCGGGAAGCAGCTACCTGCTGCCGGCGTTGATTGGCTATCGCCAAGCAATCGACGTGCTCTTCGATTCCGATTTCATTGCGGCGGAACGCGCCGTCGAATTGGGGATCGCCACCCACCTGTGCGCGCCCGCAGACCTGCTGCCCGCGGCTCTCGACCGCGCCCACCGTCTCGCCCGCAAGCCGCTCGGCTCCATGCGCGGAACGAAACGACTGCTGCTCGCCGCGCGACAGGCTCAGGTCGCCGCCGCTCGCGAACGCGAGGACGCGGCGTTTCTCGGTCGCGTGGGTTCTCCCGAAAATGTCGAGGCGGTCACCGCTTTCTTCGCGAAACGCAGCCCCGACTTCTCCGCCGTGCCCGCGCACGATCGCGAGGGGTAACACTGCGCCAGCGCACTGGCGGTGGGGCGCGGTCAGCCTGCGAAGCGCTGGGCCGGGAAGTGGCGGGTCATCGCTGAGCCGGCGGGACCGAGGAGCATCTGTGCGCGCAGATTGCGCCGGTGGAAAACCGCGATCAGCGCCTCGTCGTGGCGCCCGGTGGCGGCGTCCGCGCACACGAACCGCTCGAGTTCCGCCTCGCCGGCCGGCCAGGTCGCCGGCCGCTTTCCGAGAAGGCGGTGGAGGTCGTCGAGATCCGCGTCCGCCAGGGACTCGCCGATTTCGTCGTAGCGTTGCAGGTGCCGCGCCAGACGGAACCCGATGCGGGCGCGGTAGCCGACGAACGCGTCATCGGTCTCGAGCATGCGCAGCAACCGCACGAGATGCTCGTGCCCGGCGGCCATCGACGTGCGCCGCGCCGCGGGCATCTCTACCGCCGGCAACTCGATGTCGAGGTACTCCGCCAAGGCCTCGGTGGCGAAAAGATTGGTCTCGCCGCACCAGCGCAGGTTCATCATGAGATCCGACTCGGGAGGCGGATCCCGTAACGCCGCCGCGAAGGCCAGCTGGTTGGTGAGCGTGAAGGCGAAGTAGTACAGGCGCATGGCCTCCAGATCGACTGGCGCGCCGCTCAGTTCGGCGTAGCGGTCGTAGAGTTGACGGAAGTCGCCGTAGCCGATGACCGTATCCCGAATGCGCCAGGCCGCCAGGTCCATCATGGGATCGCCGATGTGGCCGAGTTCGAGGTCCAGCAGCGCTGTCACGCGGCCGCCGCCGTGGTGGAATTGTCCAGAATCCCAGACGACAGGCGCCTGCCGTCCCTTGCTGTCGGGAGGGTGGCGCCGCCACCAACCGAGGCAGAACTCCATGAACGGCTCGGGATGACGTTTCTGCCCCCGGAACATGCGCTCGTAACGCTGCATGCCGATCAGGCCGGAGTCCTCAGGGCGGGGGGCCCGGACGATGCCCGCCGCGAGGAAGGGAGAAAGGTCGAGTTGATGGAGTCGTGACAGGATCCGCAGGTAATCGTCCACCACCGCTCGCCGCTCGTCGCCGGTCGCCTGGGCGAAATCCTCCCGCCCGGGAACCCGATCCATGACGAAGGCGCACGGGTCGTCGATCCAGCCGTACACCTTGGCCGTGGGAATGCCGCGGTCGTGCAGCAGCGACTGAAACCGCATCTCATGATCCAGGGGAAAGATCAGCGGCGTGTCGATCCGGTCGCCGCGCACGCAAAGTGCCAGCCGCTCGCCGTCGCGATCGACGTCGGCAAACCACACCGGTCGCCAGCGCGGCTGCCGCGCGATGCGCACAACGGTGCCGCCCACGTGCGCTTCGAGCCACGCGGTCACCTTGCCGGTCGCGGTGCTATCGAGCGTTTGCATCTGGACTCTCCTCTCCGGTTCGCTTCTGCCCCGTCCTGCACAGGGAGTATCGTATAGCATGCGCACCGAGGCCAGTCGTCACGATCGTGGCCGGACCCATGGGGAGCGCTGTTTCGCCGCCGGTGCGGAAGGCATACGCGGGTAGGGACGGCCGCGGTAGTGGAGACGACTCCCGGCTGTGGCCTTTCGACGGCGGTGCGCCCTCAGCGTTACACGCCGAGCCGTGCCGGCAGCAACGCCGCAAGATCGGCAACACTCCACGGCCCGTCCTTGCGGTAATCCCTCCACGCAAGCCGTTCCTCCTGGGGTTCGGGGAAGAGGCCCACGTAGCCGCCCGCTACCACAAACACCTGGCCGGTGATCCGCGCCGCCGCGTCGGAGACCAGGTAGAGCACGAGCGGAGCGACGCACTCGGCGGGGGGCGGGTGCAATCCTCCGTCGCGCCGGGCTTCACTCAGCCATCCCTTGGCATACAGCGTGCGGATCTTCTCCTCGTACTCCTTGCCCGATGACAGCCTGGTCTGGGCGCCGGGGCAGAACACGTTGCAGGTCACACCGAATTCCGCCATGTCGCGGGCCATCGCTCGGGTGAGGCTGACGATGCCGCCCTTGGAGGCGGCATACCCCGTGCCGCCATAGATGCCGAGAAAGGCGTGCGAGCCCGTATTGATGATCCTCCCACGCCGGTGCTTCGCCATCACCGGCGCCGCGTGCCGACAGCAATTGAACGTGCCGTTCAGGTGCACGTCGACGACACGGCGCCACGTCTCCGGTGGCACGTCGACAATCGACCCGATCTCAGGAACTCCGGCGCAGTTGATCAGGATGTCCAGACTGCCGAAGCGGTCGGTGCAGGTACCCATGAGCTTCCCTGCATAGGCAAAGTCCGCAACCGAGCCGCAACTGGCGATTGCGACCCCTCCGCCGGACACGATCCGATCCACCGTGTCGTTCAGCGGCCCAAGGTCGGTCCCGGGCCCCGCGGGGCCCGTCCCTGAGCCATTGACCACCACGTTTGCGCCTTCCGCGGCCAGGGCGAGCGCCACTGCCCGACCGACGCCGTGGCTCCCGCCGGTAACGACGGCACTTCTTCCCTTCAGGTATGCGCCCATCCGCCTCGTCTAGCACGATTCCGAGGAGCGCGGATACGGACCGGAGCGCGCCGTCCTGAGCGCCAGATCGCAAATTCCGTACGGCTGCAACGCTAGCGGCGAGTATGAACAAGAGGTATAGGAAGTCGATTCTGGCCCGCGCCGCCGGTTAGTTTTCGAGGGCGAACACCGTGCTCTGCGCGCAAGACAACCCGCGATATCGGTGTATCAAGGGAGCAAATTCAACGAGTTCGTACGGTCCGACCCGCGTAGAACTCTTGACAGAAACCACCGGAATCAATACGGTCGCCAGGTCGCAACCCGCGACGGGACAGCTTTTCGGCCATTGCAGGCGAGTAGGGAGGCGCGAACCGGCATGGATGCCCAGACCAAAGGCGCCGTAATACGCGACATCACCCGCCGCTGTGTCGCCGCCGATCCCAACATCTCGCCGGAGGAGTGGCACGCGTTTGCCGCGGCGCAGCAAGACGGCGTGCGTAGCGGCCCGGAAATCGGCGAACGAGTTCCCGACTTCACCCTTGCGGATCAGCACGGGAAGCGTTGGAGCCGTGCCCAACTGATGGGGCGCGAGGGGCTGCTGCTGGTCTTCGCCCGCAGCGCATTCTGGTGACCCCCGTGCCGCAACCAGCTCGTCGAGCTGGGACAATCACTCGATCGCCTCACCGCCCATGGCATCAACGCCGCGGCGATCACGTATGACCCTCGCGATGTCCTCAAGACGTTCGCCGGCGCGCACACGCTCGAATACCCGCTCCTCTCGGACGCGGGCAGCGCCGTCATCCAAGCGTTCGGGATACTCAACACCAATATCCCCGAAGACCACATGATGTACGGTATCCCGTTTCCTGGAACCTACCTGCTCGCGCCCGACGGCACGGTGCTGGAGAAAGTCTTCGAGCCCGATTATTATCGGCGGCCATCCGCCTCGGAGTTTGTGTTCCGCGCGATCAGCGATACGACGGTGGACAATTCGACGCAGATCGCCACTGACGTGCTGGAGGCAACGATCAGTCTGTCCACGGATCGCTGTTACCCGGGGCAGGAGATCGGGGTCGCGCTTCGGATCCGCTTGCGGCGGGGTTGGCATATCTACGGCGCACCAGTGCCCGACCGCTACCACGCCACGGAGGTGAGCTTCGATCGCGGAATCGTCGATCAGGTCGCCATCGACCTGCCTCCAGCCACGCCGCGACTACTCAAAGCACTCGGCGAAACCTTGCCGGTCTACGCGGACGAAGTAGCGGCAATCGGCAGGCTGCGGATCAGGACGAGCCCGCCTGACGAACTGGCCTTTCTGGGCGATTGGGTGGGCGAACGCATCAAGCCCGGTCCGTACACGGTGTCGGGCACGCTGCGGTTCCAAGTCTGCAGCGACGCGGCCTGCGATGTGCCGCGGGCACTGCGCTTCGAGCTGCCGCTGACCATCGAGGCGCCCACGCCTCCGGCAATGCCAGCGCCGTGACCGCCAGGCGGCGGATGAACAGCCGGGACCAGCGACGGCACGACCAGGCCGAGCAAGGTGTTCCCCCGCCGAATATGGGCGAACGTATTCGCGTTCGCCAAGTGCGTGCAATTCCACGTCGCAAGAAAATCGCGACGAAGGCACTCCTCTCGATTCGGGAAGGCGCCGCGATCGAGTTCATCCGCTACTGGGACACTCGTTACCCATTCGCAATCGACGCTTGCCCGGGTCCACCACTGACGGGTCCAATCACGGCGTGCCACCATTTCCGCTTCATCGCGAACCCCGTAGTAGAAGCTTGGGACGGTGGTCTCAACGTAGACCCGGGGTTTGATCAGTGACCGAGACGAGCACGGGTCGGCCCATGACAGTCACGCCGACCGATGCAATTCGCTCACCGGTCGACAGCCCCCACCCTTACGACGCGCCGCAACCGATCACGCCCGGAGCCACGCGGCCAACTTGCGAGTAATACCCCGCATTTCCAGGGGGTCGGTCGCACCTGGCGTTCGTGGCCGACGGTCAGGCTACAGGGGGACGGAGGCGCGCCCTCACGCCGCTGTGCCGGACGAATCCATGACCACGTGGGCCCCGCAGACGTCGGCGGCCAGCCGGTGCTTGATGATATCTTCGGCCTCGCGGACAATGCGATCGATGAGTTCCTTGACCGTTGGCACGTCTCGAATCATGCCGACGATCTGTCCCGTCGCCAGCACACCCTTCTCCACGTTGCCCCCATCGAGCACCTCCCGCTTGGAGACCAATCCGGAGACGTAGGGCGCCACGTCTTCGATCCTCGCGTTCCCGCCAGCCTCGATCTCCAAAACCTTCTCCGCCGTCAAGTTGCGGAGGACCCGCTCCGAATTCCGTAGGGTGCGCAACACCAGGCACGTGCTGCGTTCGTCACGCTCGACCAGGGCGTGCTTCACCGCGTCGTGCACCGGCGCTTCGCGGGTGGCGACGAAGCGCGTCCCCATATTGATGGCGTCGGCGCCGAGTGCCAAGGCCGCCGCCAGTCCGCGGCCGTCGCCGAAGCCGCCCGACGCGATCACGGGCACGCGCAGCGCCTCGGCGGCCAGCGGGATGAGAATGAGTGACGTGACATCGTCTTCCCCGGGATGGCCGGCACACTCGAAACCGTCAATGCTCACCGCATCGCAGCCGATCTTCTCCGCTTTGAGCGCATGTCGCACCGAGGTGCACTTGTGAACCACCTTGATGCCGGCCGCCTTGAGTCGGTCCATATACGGTTCCGGATTGCGTCCGGCCGTTTCGATAAACCGGATGCCTTGGTCGATGCACACGTCGATATACGCGCCGTAGTCGGGCGCACGCAACGACGGCAAGAAGGTCAGATTCACGCCGAAAGGTTTGTCGGTGAGATCGCGGCACTTGTGAATCTCGGCGCGCAAGGCCGCGGCGTCGGGATTGCTGAGGGCGGTCATGAATCCCATCGCCCCCGCATTGGCCACCGCGGCCGTCAACTCGGCTTTGGCGATCCACATGAGGCCGCCTTGCACGATCGGATGGTCGACGCCGAAGAATTCGGTGATCTTCGTCCGCAACATGGCTTCCCCTTGCCCCTGAAATGACGTTGTCGTTCCGGCACGCCACGGCGCAAGAGGTTGCGTTTCGCGCTTCCCAATCGAACCGTGGCGAACGTGCGGAGCGTATCTATCACCTGTAAGAATTCAAGGCAAAGGGGGCGGGCTGCGGGCCGATGACGCCGCGCACCTCGATCGGGGCGTGGGATCGCCCATGTCCCAACGCGCCGTTCCGGCCGCGGATCGTCCTCGATCCGCGCGCTGCTACGTGAACCCTGCACGCAGGCGGCGTGCGCACCGAATCACCCGAGCAGTCCCATCTCGCGCGCGATCACGTGCCGCTGGATCTGAGTGGTCCCTTCGCCGATGGTGGCGGCGCGAATGTCGCGGTAGTAGCGCGACACCGGACACTCGTCCATGAACCCCATGCCGCCGAAGATCTGCACCGCGTCGTCCGCCACCTTCTTGGCCGTCTCGGTCACGAACCACTTGCACATCGACGCTTCCTTGAAAAACGGCTTGTCCGCCATGAACAGGCGCGCCGCATGATCGCGGATCAGACGGCTGAGGTGCACGTTCAACGCCATCTCCGTCAACATCCCCTGCACGTACTGGAAGCGCGCGATCGGTTTGCCGAAGGCCACCCGCTGCTTGGCGTAGGCCGTGGCCAGATCCAGGCACTCTTCCGCCAGGCCGAGACACGTCGACGCGATTTGGATCCGTCCCATGCCCAAGTTCCACAACATCCCCGCCAGCCCCTGCCCTTCCGTGCCGATGCGATGGTAGAGGGGCACGCGTACGTCGTCAAAAAACAGTTCGCGCGTGTCGCTGGCGTGCAACCCCATCTTGCGCAGCGGTGGCCCGATGCGGTAGCCCGGCGTACCCGTCGGGATGAAGATCTGCTCGTATTGCCGTTGGTTCGGGTCGGTGAGACAGACCGCCAGAACCCCCCGGCAGATCTCCAGACCGGCGCCGGTGATGAAGGTCTTCTGCCCGTTGATGACCCAGTGGTCTCCGTCGCGCACGGCACGGGTACGTATCCGCGAGTTGTCCGATCCGGCGTCGGGCTCGGTCAACCCCATGCACGTGGTGGCCTCGCCACGCAGTGCCGGTTTGACCAGGCTATCCATCCACAACGCCTTTTGCTGCGGTGTCCCCGCGGTGGCAATGGGACCCGCCGCCGACAGCGCCGACATCATCGCCCAGGATAGCGACAGGTCGACACGGGCGATCTCTTCCAACACCAACCACCAACTGAGCAAGTCAGCCTCGCTACCGCCACATTCTCTCGGCATCAGCATGCCGATGAAGCCGAGTTCGCCGCACCGCCGGTACAGCTTGTAGTCGAAGTGCCCCGTCCGATCGCGCTCCTCAGCGCCCGCAGCGACTTCCTTGCGTGCGAACTCGCGTGCGACACGCCGAATGGATTCCTGTTCTTCCGTGTACTCCGTCATCGTGCCCTCCTCGGAAGCTCATCCGGTGCACTGTGCAACAAAAACCGCCGCAAGGACAGCGTCGCGGGCGCACTCCGCCACGGTGGTCGAGCGCGTCCGCTTCGTTGCGACCGCGAAGGCGGACATGATACTGTCCGGCGCCGCGGCGAACGTTGGCGATGGAGACGCCCTTGGGCACAGATGGGTACTGACGCATGAGCGATCCGAGTCGAGAAGGCGCAACCGAACCGGAGCGGGTCGTGGCGGCTCTGCCCGCGTGGCTGAGCGGACGCTGGCCGGCGGCGGAGGGACTGGCCATCTCGGATCTGAGCACCCCGCTGGGGACGGGGAACTCGAACGAAACCATCTTCTTTCGCGCCACATGGCGGGAGCGGGGCGAGCCCCGCGCCGGGCGCTATGTGCTGCGCATCGAGCCGCGGGATCCACCGCTGTGGCCGCGGCAGACGGCGGCGCCGGTCCCTTCCGTCGAGGTCCAGTACCGCGCCATGCAGGCAGTCGGCGCACACGGTACCGTGCCCCTCGCGCCCTTGATCGGCTACGAACCGCGGCCGGACCCATTGGGCCGGCCGTTTTTCGTAATGGGGCACGTCAACGGCCGTGTGCCCACGGACTGGCCGCCCTACACGCGCGAGGGCTTCCTCGCCGACGAGGCCTCCCCGGCCCAGCGCCGCCGGCTGTTCGAGAATGGGATCGAGGTGATGGCCGCATTGCACCGCATCGACTGGCGCACGGCGGATCTGGGGTGGTTGGTGCCACCGGAACGCGCACCGGGCCTGCGGTGGCAACTGGATCTACACCGGGCGTATGCCCGGAGCGGCTTGCACGGGCGGGCGCATCCGATCCTGGAGCAGGCCTTCGACTGGCTCGAAGTGCACTTCCCCGGCGAAGGGGAACTCGCCATCAGTTGGGGGGATGCAAAGATCAGCAACCTCATTTTTTCCGATGACGCCTGCGTCGCCGTCACGGACTGGGAAAGCGTCGCCATTGGCCCGCCGGAGCTCGACCTCGGCTGGTGGCTGATGTTCGACCGCTTCATGCACGAATCCTCCGGGGCGACGCGCCTGGACGGCATCCCGACCCGCGCGCAGCAACAGGAGCATTACGAGGCGGTCAGCGGCCGGCGCGTCGGCAACGCACGCTACTTCGAGGTCTTCGCCGCCATGCGGTACGCCACGGTGCTCGTTCGCCTTGGGGACCGCTACGCAGCCGCCGGCCGCGTTCCGGCGGAAATGAACATGGCGGTCGACAATGTCGCCACCCAGGTGCTCGCCGATCTGCTCGGCATTGCGTACTGCTGGACCGATCCGCCCCGCTGAGCCGCGCGTGCGGGCACCGCATGTCCACCGCAGCCGTGTTCGCGCACTGAATGCAAGGAGTCCCACGAATGCCGCAAGTATCGTCGCGCGCGCTGTTCGGTTTGCGCTTTTTGCGCCACGTCTCCCGCCTGATCCGGGTCTACTGGACCTCGCCTGACGCCGCCATGGGCGGCCTGCTGCTAGCGCTGGCCGTCGGTCTCGAATTGGGCACCGTCTACGGTAGCGTGCTGCTGTCGGTAGCGCAGCGGCGCATCTTCGACGCCTTCGAGGGCCGGGAAGTCGCCGCCTTCTCGCATGCCATCGGCGTCTTCCTCGGGCTCGCGTTGGCATTCGTTTTCGTCGCGACCTACCGCATCTACATCCGGCAGCGGCTGGAGATCCGCTGGCGGCAGTGGCTGACCGACCACTACCTGGAGCAGTGGATCAGCTCGCAAGCGTACTGTCAGATGGAGTTGCATCGCAAGCTCACCGACAACCCCGATCAGCGTATATCGGAAGACGTACGCACGTTCGTCGCCAGCGCGCTTGGCCTGTCACTTTCGCTGCTTTCGGCGGTGGCAACGCTCGTTTCGTTCGCGGGGATTCTCTGGGGTCTCTCCGGCCACTGGGGGGCGACGATCCGGGGCGTCTCCGTCAACATCCCGGGCTTGATGATGTGGGTTGCGGTGTTGTACGCGGTGGTCACCAGCGGGCTGACCCACCGCGTCGGGCGACGCCTGATACCTCTGCAGTTCGACCGCGAGCGCTTCGAGGCGGACTTCCGCTTCGCGCTGGTGCGCTTCCGGGAAAACGTGGAACTGGTAGCGCTCTCGCGCGGCGAAGACAGCATGCGGCGCAAAGCGTTGGGACGCTTCGATAGCGTAATCGCCAACTGGTTGCAGCTCATCCGCGCGCAGCGAGACCTGACACTGGTCACCACCGGTATCGGACAGGCCAATGCGATGGTGCCACTGTTGGTTGCGGCGCCCGGCTACTTTGCCGGCAGTCTGAGCCTCGGCAGCGTCATGCAGACGAATATCGCGTACGGGCAGGTATCCGGAGCCCTCGCTTGGTTCGTGAACGCCTACCAAGAGATCGCGCAATGGCGGGCCAGCATCGAACGGCTGTTGACCTTCACCGAGGAGATCGATTCGACCTGCGCCGATCTCGAACGGGCGGAGGGCATCCGCCTGGCACGGCAGCGCGACGGCATATTACGCCTCCGGCACCTGCGCCTGACCAAGCCGGACGGACAGGTGCTGCTGGACGACACCGATGGGGAGATCAAGGCCGGCGACCGTCTCGCACTGCTCGGCCGAACGGGCTCGGGCAAGCGCACGCTGTTGCGCGCGATCGCCGGCATTTGGCGCTTCGGCCAAGGGTGCATCGAGATGCCGGAGGCGTCGCGCACGATCTTCCTGGCGGAACGGCCGTACCTCCCGATCGCGACGCTACGCGCCGCTATCGCCTACCCGGCCGCCGAACGCACGTTTGCGGACGAGCGGATTCGCGAGGCCATGCGGCTGGTTGGTCTCGACGCATTCGCCGATCGTCTCGACGAATCCGCGCACTGGGAGCAGCTCCTCTCGGGCGGAGAGCAGCAACGCCTCGCCATCGCGCGCGTCTTGCTGCACCAGCCCGACTGGATCTTCCTCGACGGCGCCACATCGAGTCTCGACGAAGAAACCGAAAAGCGCATGTACGCGCTGCTGTGCGAACGGCTCCCTGGCGCTGCCGTCGTGTCGATCGCCGACCGCGCCTCATTGGCACAGTATCACGAACGACGCTGGACCCTGGTCCCGCACGGCGCCGCGATGGCGATCCAGGCGTCGTAGCGCAGCACCGCCGCCGTATTGACAAACGCGGCGTGCGTGCGCCGCCGGAAAGTCTTAATACGGGTTGTAATACGGCGGGATGAACACCGTCGGCAGCGGGGTTGCCGTGGGCGGCGGTGGGGGTGGTTCTGTGCGAGGCTGTTCGGTGGGAGGCGGCGGTGGAGGAGGGACATCTGTGGCCGTCGGCGGCGGAGTTTCCAGCGGTTGGAATTGCGGGCAGCCGTTCAATGCGTTGTCCACCCCCGTCAGCAGTTCGTCCACCGTGATGCGGCTGTCGCGGTTCACATCCCCTTCCCGACAGGTCGACACATTCACGCTTCCAAGAGCGACATTCACCATGATGAGCAGATCACCGACGGTGACCACGGCGTTCCCGTCGCAGTCTCCGTCGCACGGCACTGGTGTCGGCGTGGGCGTCGGCGTGGCGGTAGGCGGCGGCGTGCTGGTAGGCGGCGGATCGATTACGTTGATCGTACCGTTCATGGCGGCGTGGATGCCGCATTGATAGAACAGGGTCGTCGTTGCCTGCTCTTCGATCGGCACCGTGAGAATCCATGTGCTGCTGCCGGGGTTAGGGCCGGAGAGCAGATTCAGATACAGCGTACCATTAAATCCTTGCGTACTCTGTATCCTGAATGGATGGAAGTCGCAATTGTCGCACGTGAAGTTGTAAGTCTGTCCGCGCGCTATCGTCAAGGTTGGGTCGGATTGCCCATTGATAACGTAATGCGTGGGGAAAACACCTGTTACTGTAAACGTCGTCTGCGCTTCCGTTGACGCTGCCGCCAGGGCAAGCGCCAACGGAAGCGCGCGCAGATGCACGCGAAACGTCATCGAACCCTCCTGCCGGCCCCTCGCCGGTCCAAGATCTCATCGGTGTTCGTCATTCAGTGAGACAGACACACAGTGCTACGTCAATCCACCCCTTTCCGACACGTGACGCATTGCCGTCTGGTCCCGGGAGAAGCAAGGCGCTTGCCACCACCCACCCGATCCGCGCGCACGGCAAAAACGCGTCCCAATCGCGTGGGTGGGTGTTATGCCCCGTCCGCTCGTCGGGTCGTTTGCCCCACTCGCGCCGCATCTCCTGTTCGCCGCGCCCGCGCCCCCGTCGACGTCCACCATGGTTGCGCGCGAACGCCGTTGGCCTTACAAGAATAGAGTTCATGCCCGCACTGCTCATCGTCGAGGACGAACCGGTTCTCGCCCGCAACCTGGCAAGACTCTTCACCCGACAGGGGTACGAGGTGGCTCACGCCAGCGGCATTGTCGATGCCCAGCGCATGGGCTCGGCCAGCCCGCCCGATGTGGCGCTTCTGGACCTGCGATTGCCGGACGGCAACGGACTCGTACTGCTCGACGTGCTGCTCGCGGCCGATCCGGATCTGCCTGTCATCATGATGACCGCCTTCGGCACCGTCACCGACGCCGTGCAGGCGATGCAGCGCGGTGCGCGCGATTACGTGCAGAAGCCGTTCGAACTGGACGAGATTCAGCTGAAGGTGGAGCGGGCACTGCGCAGCCGCCGGCAGCGGCGGGAAATTTCGTATTACCGCGAGCGGGGTGCCGCCGCCGGCACCATCATTGGCGAGTCGCCGGCCGCGGAGCGCCTGCGCGCCGTGGTGGCACGTATCGCCCGCATGACTGCGGGGCCGGCGGCACCCGCCCCGACCGTGCTGCTGCTGGGGGAGACCGGCAGCGGCAAGGGGCATGTGGCGCGCGCGCTGCACGCGGCCGGCCGCCGCAGCCAGGGCCCCTTCATCGAGGTCAACTGCACGGCGCTGCCGGACAACCTCGTCGAAGCGGAGCTCTTTGGTTACGAAAAAGGGGCCTTTACCGATGCGAAGGCGGCCCGTGCCGGCCTGATCGAAACGGCTGACGGCGGCACGCTCTTTCTCGACGAGATCGGCCACATCGCAGTCGCGCTGCAATCGAAATTCCTCAACGTGATCGAAGAGAAGGTGGTGCGCCGTGTGGGTGCGACCGCCGCACGGCGCGTCGACGTACAAATCATCGCCGCCACCAATCGCGATCTCGAAGCGGCGGTGCGCCTCGGCGAATTCCGCGACGACCTCTTCCAGCGGCTCTCCGTCGCCATCATCCGCATCCCGCCGCTGCGCGAGCGGCCGGGCGACGCGGTGCTCCTGGCGCGGGGCCTGCTCACGGACATCTGCCGGCGCTACGGCGTGCCGGCGCGGACGCTCTCACCGGACGCGGAAGTAGCGATCAGACGGTACCCGTGGCCGGGCAACGTGCGTGAACTGGCGAATACCATGGAGCGCCTGGTGCTGTTCTCGGACCGGGATCCCGTGACCGTCGACGACCTCGGCATCGCCCCCGGGACGGCAAGCGGGGCGCGTCTGGCGGTGGTGCCGTCCGGGGAGGTGCAGATCGACTTTCCCGAGGGCGGCCTCTCCCTCGAGGCGGTCGAGCGCACCCTGCTGGTAATGGCCCTGGAAAAGGCGTCCGGCAATGTCAGCGCGGCCGCGCGCTTGCTGGGCATCACGCGTGACACGCTACGCTACCGGATGGAGAAGTTCGGGCTCGACGAGTAGCGGCGGCCCCGCCGGCGCTCGTCACCGCAAGCTGTGCAGGTACGCGGCAATCGCGTCGAGTTCGTTGTCGCTCAACCCCTTGTGCGGCGGCATCGCCGCGGCCGGGTTCAGCCTGTCGGGGTCGCGCACGTACGTGCGCAGCCAGTCGAGCGTACGGGCTTGCCCGATGAACGACAGGTCGGGACCGCTCGGCGCCCCTTCTCCGCGAATGCGGTGGCACGAGGCGCACTCGTTTTCGGCGTACAGTCGGGCGCCGGTGCGCACCTGCGGACGTGTAACATAGGCCCACGTCGCCGGATCGGAGGCGACCGCACGTATCGTCAACAGCGCGATGGACAAAGCAACGGCCGCGCCGGCCATGACCATTCCCCGGCGCCGCTGCGGGTGCCGCTCGCGTCGCCGATCAAGGAACGGTACCGCCAGCAGAAAGGCGACCAGCGCCCCCGGCACCACCATGGTGCCCACCCATTCCAACGACCCGGGGAAATAGTGCTGGATCTGAAAGAGAAACAGGAAGTTCCACTCGGGGCGCGGCACGACCGAAGGGTCGGCGGGGTCCGCCACGTACGCAGGCGGCGCGTATTCGAATACAGCCAGCACCAAGATGACCGCGAGCACCAACGTCACCGCCACGGCGTCCTTGAAGACTTGATCGGGGAAGAATCGCTTTTCCGCCGAGGCCACCGTGGGTGGGTGCCATGAGCCGGCCGGACCCGCCCAACGCAGGGCCACCAGATGGAACACCGCGAACAGCACCACCAGCGCCGGCAGGACAAGCACGTGCACCGCAAAGAAATGTGAGAGCGTCAGCGCGCCCAACTCTTCCCCGCCGCGCACCACACGCAGCACCAGGTCGCCGACAAGCGGCGTGCTCCGCATGATGGACGTTCCCACTTCCGTCGCCCAATACCCCTTCTGGTCCCACGGCAGGGCAAAGCCGGTGAAGTGAAACCCCTGCACCAGGAGCAGCAGGAAGACGCCGCTCAGCCAAACCAACTCGCGCGGCTTCTTGTAGGCGCCGTACAGAAATGTTTGCGCCATGTGCACCAGGATGACGCCGACGAGGATGTTGGCGGACCAGTGGTGGATGCCCAGGACGACGCGGCCGCATGCGACATGGGTGGACAGGTACGTAATGCTCGCCAGCGCCGCATTGGGTGCGGGCACATAGAACATCGCGATCGCCACTCCCGTCACGAACTGCACCACCAGCAGCGCCAGGCAGGTGCTTCCGAACACATAGGCCCAGCGCGCCCCACCCGGAATCCGTTCCGCAAGAAAGTCCGCGACAAATCGACGGACGGGGAGCCGGGCGTCGAGCCATGCACCACCAACGTCGGCTATGTCCTCTTTCATGCCGCGCTCCCCTCGGAGACGAAGCGCACCCGCAAGGTCCCCTGCTCGGTCTTGGTCGCCAGCTTGAGCAGTCCGTGCGGCGGCGGTCCGCCCGTCACCTCACCGGTGATCGCGTAGGTTCCGCCGTGGCACGGACACGCAAATTGGTTGCGGTGCTGATCCCACCGATAGACGCAGCCGAGGTGCGTACAGTGCGGACTGAACACGGTCAGACCGGTGTGCTCACCACGGACGACCCAGACTGCCCGTCGCACGGATTGGTCGTGCCATGCGTCCCGCTGCCGCGACATGGCGGTCAGCAAGCGTGGCACCCCGACGGGAATTGCGTCGACCGGGCCAAAATCGACCCACGTTTCCTTTCCCCGGGTCTGGACCGCCGGCGCGAGCAGCATGCCGAGCACCGGCACGCCGACCAGTGCGGCGCTCAGCGTGCTCAACCCGCCGAGGGCCCAGACGAGGAACCGGCGGCGGCTACTTGCCCCGTGTTGTGTCGTGTTCGCGTGCAAGGGAAAACCCTCCTTTCGGCGCACAAAACTGTCGCACCCGCGCGACCAGCCCGTGGATCTCGTCGTCGCTGAGTGACTTGCGCATCGGCGGCATCTCGCTCGCCTCTCCGTCAGACGCATCGCCCCCATTCTTGATGGCGTTGAACAGCGCGTCGTCCGACGACATCGCCATGGCGTCGCAGTCCGTAAAGTCTTTCGGTTCTTGCCGCAGGGTCGCGCCCATCTCCCCATCACCGGCACCCGCCTCGCCGTGGCACGGAGCGCAGTATTTCTCGAACTGTGTGTGTGCCAACGCCGCGGCGATGTCTTGCGCCCGAGGCGCCGTCGCCGGTGCGCACAGCACGGCCATTGCCACACCAATCATCCGTAATTGCATGTCTCACTGCTCCTCTCGTCACCGCAGGGCTAATACATGCCGCCGGACTGGCTGCCGGCGGCACTCACTTGGAGCATGCCGAACAGGCCATGCGGCTCCCCGTCCGGCCCCAGCCGGCACAAGCGGACGAGCGCTTCCCACGCCCGTGCCCGCACGACCGCAGCAAGGCCGATCTTGTCGTCATGACTATCTCCTCTCATTGGCGGCCGTGTCAGCCGTTGGTTGCTGCGGTGAGCGGCCTGCCAGTGTGTTGCGCGGTTACAGTGCAAGGCGCGGGCCGAGCCGGCAGCGCGCTACGCCAGGAAAGAATGCGCAGAGAGGAAGCATTGGAGTTGGTGGATTCCCCAAGTCGGGGGAGTTGCCCCACCCAGCAAAGTTGCAGCCAGAACGCCGCGGATCGCGGTTTGCAATCAGCGGCGGTGTCCCCGCACCGATGCGTCACCGCACGGAACGGTCAGCGCCTGCGCCGCAGGGTGCGCCGCTCACGCACTGTCGTTTGCACCGCGGGCCGACGCCGTCGACGGGGGCGCACACGGCACTTCGATCGTGAACGTGGCTCCCCGACCGAGGACGCTGTCCACGCTGATGGTTCCGCCATGTCGCTCGATGATCTTCTTCGCCACCGCCAGCCCTAAACCTGTCCCGTGCGACTTGGTGGTGAAAAACAGTTCGAAGACCCGCTGCAATTGCTCCGTCGCGATGCCCGGGCCCGTATCGGTCACGGCCAGACGGAGGCCCTGCCCATCATCCTTCGTCCGTCCGCTGATCGTGATCCGCCCGCCCTGGGGCATGGCCTCGACGGCGTTCCACAGCAGCGCCAGCAGCACCTGCTCGAACTGCGCGTAATCCAGTTCCGCGTCGGGGAGGGCGGGATCCAGATCGACCACCACCTCGACACCGTGCGCCGCTGCGGGGCCTTGGAGTGACGCCACCGCACCACCCACAAGCTGCGCCGGGCGGCAGCGCACGGGGTGTGGCACGAAGGGCTTGGCAAAATCGAGTAGGGTCTTGATGCGCGCTTCGAGCTTGTCCGCTTCGGCGATGATGTCGCTTATGTTCTCGCGCACCGGATGGGTGCCGGGGAGGTCCAGGCGCGCACAATGGGCAGCCGCCTTGATGCCCGAAACCGGATTCCGGATGCCGTGCGCTACGGCGGCCGACAGTTCTCCGATGGCGGCGAACCGCTCCGCCTCGATCAGCCGCTGCTGCGCGCCGCGCAGCTCCTCGTGCGCGTGCACCAGCTGACGGATCAGCTGCTCGCGTTCGTCGAGGCGGTGCTCGAGGCTGCGTTGCGACCGCCCGAGCTCGAGGCGCATCTGGTCGAACGCCTGCGCCAGCGCGGCCAGCTCGTCGCGGCGGTTGCCGACCGAAACGGGCCGTGAGAGGTCGCCGCGCGCAACGGTCTCCGCCGCCTCTTTGAGCTGCTTGATGCCGCGCACGAAGCCGTTGAGAATCGGCACCGCCACCGCTCCTGCAACGACCAACAACACGACGCCGATGATCAGTAGCGCGGCCTGGAAACGTCCCACCGCAGCCAGGGCCTGGGCCGCCGGCTGACCGGCAACGATACGCCACGGCGCGTGCGCGAATGGGGCCGACGCCAGCATCATCCTGTCTCCGTCGGTCGGAAACGGATGCGCAGCCTGGAAGCGCCGTGTCGCGTCGGTCGCGGCCAGAACGACGCCCTTCTGATCCGCCACCTCTACGAAGCGACCGTCGGCGGTCGACACGGCATGCAGCATCTCTCCAACGTCACTGGTCGTGAGGTCGATGACCCCGGCGAGGACGCCCTGCAGTTCGCCACTGTCGTTGACGATTGGTTCCCCGATGAGGACGTGCGGCTGCGCCAACAGCCGGTCGCTGGGCAGCACCGCCGAAATCAGATTGTGCCGGCTCTGGTACATCCCCGCAATCGGCTCGAGGTCGATCAACGTCTGACCAAACCAGGGGAGGCCGGGCGGCTCGGTCCACAACACCTTGCCCACCCGGTCGAGCAGCAAGACGCCGCCGTTGAACACCGGCGAGCGGAAAAAGAGATAGTGCAACGTGGTCCAGGGCGGGATGTACCCGGTCCCGCCCGCCTCTTGAATGGTCTGCAGGCCGTAGGACAAGCCCGGCAGTCGCGCCACGGTCTGCAGACGTTCGGCCCCGGAGGCGATGTAGGCGTCGACCTGCGCCGCGACGATGTGGGCGGTCTGCTCGAAACGATCCTGCGCCTCCGACCTCTCGCGCCGCACGAGGTATACCGTGAAGGCACCGTACACGGCGGACAGCACGAGCAGGTAGCCGGCGGCCAGCACCAGGCTCTTGACACGAATGCTCCAGCTCGGCGGAGAAGGAGGGAACCGCATGCGCCGCCGCACCTACTTTTCGGTCACCACGTTCACCGTGAGGCCCTCGGTCTCCGGCACCTGCAGCGTCTGCACGGTGGGCAACCAGCGCTCCTGCCAGACTCTTACCGCATACGTGCCTGGCGGTACGTCGGCGATCCGAAAGTGACCATCCCGACCCACGGTCGAAAAGTACGGGGTGTCGAGCACCAGGATGCGCGCTTCCATTTCCATATGGATGTTGCACAGCACCACCACTTCGCCCGTGGTGTCGAGCTTCACCGCGCCCGCCGCGCCGGGCCCGTAGGTGCCCAGGTTGAATTTCCGGGCGGCGGCGGACGGGCTGAAGACGTTGTGTTGCACGTCGTCGCTGTTCGTGAACTCGATGATCGTGCCGCGCAATACCGGGAGCACGCCGGGGACGAACGCGAGGTTCCGCTGATCCATTACCACCTGCGGTCGTGGCGCTGCCGGCGCAGCGGCTGCCGGCCCCTCGAGCACGATCACCGCCCGAACCGCCGGGAGACCATTGACACTGACCGTTCCCTCGACGGTCCCCGCCTGGGCGGGGGCCACGTGGACACCAAGAATGCCGAGCAGTGCGGCTCGTGTGACCCACCTCATGGCAGGCGCTATTCCTCCACCCGTCGGGCTGGCCCCGCCGGGGCCAGCGGCCAGAAAGCGGTCACCAGCCGCAGCGTCCCAGCCCACGTCGTCACGGTATAGTCGTATACCGCCTCGTGGTTTTCCCCGTACGTCACCTCGGCAACCAGCTTGAGATTCTGATGGATCAACCACTGCCAGCCGCCGGTGATCTCCCACATGCGCCGATGCACGCGTGTCGTGCCACCCGCGTTCCTGTCATCAAACCGCGGGGCCCACGCGTAATCAACCCGCAGCAGCGAAAGCAGCGTCGGTGTGAAACGATAGTCCGCCTCGAGAAATCCACCATAGTACCACAGGCTCTCGGAACGACGGGTCGGATCGGCCTCGTAGGCCGCAAGAAATTGGCCCAGGAGGCGGAACTCGCGGCGGTAGAAGTCAAGATCCGGGCCGAGTCGCACGGTCCAATCGTGCACCCCGTGGCCGATGAGGTCCGGGCTGTAGTACACGAGCAGACCGACATGGTGCAACCCGAACGCCTGGCTCAGGTGGAGATAGAGGTCCTTGCTCGCGGTGCTGTTGAGATGATTGTCGCTACCGTTGGTCCCCCCTACCGCCCACCCCAAGCCGTGCACGGGGTGCTGAGCGCTCAGTTCCACGCCGATCTGTGGTTGCCCCAGGGTGGGCTGACCCTCACAATCGGCGTAGCGCCGTATCCCACCCAGCAACCTGCACGCGTTCATCCCGTAGATCAGGTACGGGCGGGCCGACAGACGATGAATCCGCGCGGATACGCCCAGTGGCAGCTCGTACCATCCGGCCTTGAGGTTACCCAGCCACTGCCAGCGCTCGGCGTGCAGCATGACGTAGGCCTGGTAGGGCACCGTATAGGTGTGCGTATCTCCGGTATCGGGTTCGGTCTCGATGAGTCTGTAGTCCATGAGGAAGGCGGCGTGGCGACCGATTTCGCCGCCCGCAAGCAAGCTGAAAAAATTGGGGTTGAGATGCGTTCTCGTCGGGTCCGGCCGTCCGGGGACGTCAACCGCGCTCACGTCCTCACCGCCCGAAAGGTATAACGCGACGGGCAGCGTGCCGGGCACATCGAAGAGCGACCCGACCGGCAACGGCTTGGCCGCGGGCGGCAGGCCGTGAAGACCGTGGGCGCGAAAGTTTTCGCCTTGCGGGTTGAGCTGCGGGAAGACGGTGTGGCAGGTTCCGCAGGGCTTGTCGTAGATGCGGGCGAACACCGGTATGGCGGCGGCGGGAGGCGACAGTACGCTGCATCCCAGTCCGTAGAGGAGGACACCCCAGGCCAGGCACCGGCACATCGGTATCACGGTGTTTGGGCTCGCCGATTCATATACCACGGCGGCACCGAGTACGGCTCTGGGCGATTGGTCCTCACCTACCGCTCCGGCTGGGTGTGGGCCGCATGGCAGCAGGCGGCGAGCTCTTCCGCGGTGCTGACACAGACCCCGAGATCCCTCAGCAGACCGTCGGTAAGGCCGTAGATCCAGCCGTGCACGGATAGCGGCTGCTGCCGTCGCCACGCGTCTTGCACGATGGTGGTCTGACACACGTTGATCGCTTGCTCGATCACGTTGAGCTCACAGAGCCGGGCGTGGCGCTCCGCCTCCGAGGGCAGGGCACGGAGTTCCGTATCGTGCCGCTCGTGGACGTCCTGGATGTGACGCAGCCAGTTGTCGATCAGGCCGAGCCGCTCGTCGCGCAGGGCGGCCAGCACACCGCCGCAGCCGTAGTGGCCGCAGACGATGATGTGCCGCACGCGCAGCGTATCGACCGCGTACTCGATGCAGGAGAGACAGTTGAGATCGGTGTGTACCACGAGGTTGGCGACGTTGCGGTGCACGAACAGTTCGCCCGGTAGGAGGCCGACGATTTCGTTGGCGGGCACGCGACTGTCGGCGCAGCCGATCCACAACAGGTCGGGGGCCTGCTGGCGGGCGAGCCGCTCGAAAAAACCGGGCTCTCGATGGGTGATCGCCGCGGCCCACGCCTGGTTATTGGCAAACAGATGCGCCAGCACTCGCACGACAGCGTCTCCTTTCCCCTCTTCCCGCGGTAGTGCACGCTACTGCGGATGCTACCCGCAGGCTCGACCCGGGCTCCGCCGGTCGGCTTCATGCCACATCGATCGGCCTTCCGCCAACGGGTGCGAGTGCCCGTCCGCTGGCGCCTCGCGGCGCGGCCGCTGGAGCGGCCCGTACGACAGCTCACTCGTCGGCGCCCGCGATGAGCTTACCCGGATTCATGATCCCGCGCGGGTCGAGCGCCGCCTTCAGCCGGCGCATCAGCGCCATCTCGATCGGCGACTTATATCGGAGAATCTCGCTCCGCCGCAGCTGTCCCACTCCGTGTTCGGCGCTGATCGAGCCGTGAAAGTGCGCCACGCTGTCGTGCACGATGCGGTTGATCGGCTCTTGGTTGACCAGAAACGCATCGGCATCGACACCGACGGGCGACGAAACGTTGTAGTGCAGGTTGCCGTCCCCCAGGTGGCCAAAGCACACGACACGGACGCCCGGGTACACCCGCTCCAATGCGGGGCCGGTCGTCGCGATGAACTCGGCGAGCGCCGACGCCGGCAGCGACACATCGTGCTTGACGTTCTTCCCTTCACGCGCCTGGGCGTCGCTGATGCGTTCGCGCAGCGCCCACATTTCCCGGGTTTGCGCCTCGCTGGCGGCGATGACCGCGTCGCGCACCAGCGCCGCCGCGAGCGCCGCGGCGAGACCGTCTTCCAGCGCCGTGCGCACGTCCGCTGACGGATGGGAGTCCGTCAGCTCGATCAGCACGTAGAACGGATGGCGCGCCCGCAGCGGCGCTCGGCCATCGGCAAAGTGGCGCAAGACCAGGTCGAGGCAGAAATCGGAGAACAGTTCGAAGCTGCTGAGACGCTCGCCGAAGCGTTCGCGGGCGTCGCTGAGTAGCGCCAGCGCGCCGGCGGGCGAGTCTACCCCGACGATGCCGGTAGCCCAGCGGCGCGGCAGCGGAAACAGCTTCAACACCACTGCGGTGATAATGCCGAGCGTGCCCTCGGCGCCGATGAACAGCTGTTTCAGATCATAGCCGGTATTGTCCTTGCGCAACCCGCGCAGGCCGTCCCAGATCTCCCCGCTGGCGAGCACCACTTCCAGTCCGAGCGTCAACTCGCGCGCGTTGCCATAGCGCAGTACCGCCGTGCCGCCAGCGTTGGTGGAGAGGTTGCCGCCGATCTCGCAGCTACCTTCGGCGGCCAGGCTCAAGGGGAAGAGGCGATCCGCGGCGCGCGCCGCCTCCTGCACGGCGACCAGGGTGCAGCCGGCGTCGACCGTCAACGTGTTATTGAGCGGATCGACCGCGCGGACGCGGTTCATGCGTGACAGGCTGAGGAGAATTTGCGTCCCCGACGTGTCCGGCGTCGCCCCGCCGGCCAGACCGGTGTTGCCGCCCTGCGGGACGATTGCGGTGTGCGTGGCTGCACACAGGCGCACAACCTCGGCCACCTCGGTGGTCGACGCGGGCCGCACCATCGCGAACGCCCGACCGCAATACCGCCGGCGCCAGTCGATCAGGTAAGGTGCGAGCGTCGCCGCGTCGGTGACCAGGCCGTGTGGCCCCACCACCGCGGCGATTCTCTCAAGGAGTGCGGTCACCGCTTCCCTACCGTCGTCGAGACCGCTCCCGCATTCGGGTAGCCCCCCGAGAATGGACGTGACAAATGATGGCTGAGGTCGCCGATGAGCTGCACGTCTTCCCGCCGCTCAATATAGCGCCAACGGCCGTCCACCTTGGCGAACCGGTCGTTGTATGAGGCTGTGACGATCGGCTGCAGCGGGAAGCCGGGGGCGGCCTGAAACACCGTGCCGTAGGTTTGCGAACGAGCATGCTCTGCGCCGTCCGATTCGATGATGATGTTGGTCATGACGTGACGGGTGCGCAGATTGCCAGTCTCGGGATAGACATGGTTCCAGTCCCGCCACATCGCCGCGAGTCCCGCCGAGTCGGACCGAAACGGCGGGTAGCCGGGCAAATAGAAATCGGCATGCGCAAACAATTCGGCACAGCCGTCGAAATCTGCGCGGTCCATGCGATCGGCGTAGCGGTTGATCAGATTCTGGATCGCGAAATAGTCATCCGCGTTCATCAGTGCCTCCTGTGAAACGAGCCCCCGCGGCGGCGGCTCACTGCCTCCATTGCCCGCAGCGGACACTGCGCATCCGCCCGCTGTGGGTTCCGGACGCGCGATCGGAACCGCAAGCCGCGCCCGCGGGCGGCTGCGTGGCGTGACGCGATCGGCTGCGCGAGCTGCACGACCGAACCGTCGAACGCCACCGCATGGGTCCCCTCGTGCGCGGTGTGCCCCGTTCAGCTTGTGCTGGCGGCTGCCTGCATCAACTCAACCCGGGTCCCATCCGGGTCCGTACAGTAAATCAGCTTGAGATGCCCCAGATCCGAGCGCGTGTTCGCGTGCACCGTCCCGCCAAACTCGCGCACGCTGGCGATCGCCGCGTCGAGGTCGTCGACATAGAACGACAGGTGCGTCAGCCCGCACTGGTTCATCGGCCGGCGCTCGTACGGGCCGACGGCGGCGGGGGAATCGTAATGCAGCAGTTCGATGCTGATGCCGTCCGCGCGGCGGATGAACTGCGAGTGCAATTTCACATTGTCGAGTTCCATGGTGGTGCCGACTTCATTGCCGCAAACGTACGCCTCGGCCACGGCAAAGCCCAGTGCTCCGGTGTAGAACCGTAGCGCGCGGTCCAGGTCGGTGATGCAGATCCCGATATGGGAAAAGCTATGGGGTGGTTTCGCGGATGTGCTCATTTCTCCTCCTTCGCCTCGCGTCGCGTCGCTAGCGCTCCTCTCCTTCGACATGCGCAAGCGGCACGGATATCCTAAGACGCGTTGAAATTGTATGTCAGCCCGACGCCGAAGGTGCGAGGATCGCCGTAGTTGTTGCCGGAGAAGCCGAGGCCGGGGCCGAAGTCGATTCCATAGGTTCGGTACTTCCGGTCGAAGAGGTTGCGGCCCCAGAGCGCCAGATCGAGGCTGCCTTTCTCAAGCGGGATACCCGCAAACTGCAATCGCCCATTGACCAACGCATAGGCCCATCCCTCGTCGGCCTGGGCGCCCGCGGTATCGTTGTTGGTGATGAACGTCACGCGATCCTGCCAGTAGACGTCGAGGTGCGCTGAAAATGTCCCACTTTGGGACGGTGGCGCCGTGTACGTCAGCGCCGCCGTCAGTTGGTTCTTGGGGCTGAACGCGAACGAGCGCTGGTCCTTGACATCCTCGAACACGGGATTGCCGTTGGCATCGAGGACCGGAAGATTGTTGGCATCGAACTTCTGGTCGAGCCATTTCAGATACTTCGTCGCCAGAAAGCTGTAGCCCACCGTAGCCTCGAGGCCGTGTAGTGGGATCGCCGTCCCCTCGAATTCCATCCCCCAGATCTCCGCGTTGGCAGCGTTCGTGTACGAATTCACCGGCCCGTACCCCGGGGAAAACCGAAAGGCACTCACCTGCAGGTCATTGTAGTCGCTGTAGAACCCCGCGGCGTTGAGACGCAGCCGTTTATCGAACCACTGCGTCTTGAAGCCCGCTTCGTACTGCAGCAACCTCTCGGGTTGAAAAGGAATCGAGAAAGAAACGGGGTCACCGGCCGAATCGTTGAAGCCCCCGCCTTTGAAACCGCGACTGATCCGAAAATACGTCATCGCGTCGTCGGTCCACGCATAAGAGATGTCACCCATAGGCGAGAGGCCAGGGGCCCCGGAGCCGTGTATCCCGAAGGCTTTGCCATGCGCGCCGCTCCAATTCGCGGGGCTCGCGGGGTTGGCGAGGTCTTTATTGAAATGTTCGAGGTGGACCTGCTCTTGCGTGTACCGCATGCCGACCGTCAGGCTGAGCTTGTCGCTGAGGATTGGAGGCGTCCAGGTGAACTGCCCGTAGGGAGCATACGATTGGAGGTTCTGCAGATTCTTGTAGTACACATTCGCCGCGCCGCCGAAGGCCACAAAGTCATTCGATTGCATGGCGTATTCGCCATAGTAGTAGAAACCGGCCACGTAGTGGATGCGGGGCGCCGTCCCCAGCCACTGCAGTTCTTCACTCCAATGCTGCACGTCGTGAGTGGGGTGATTCTCCGCCAAGTGCTGCGGCCCGCCGTCGAGATCCATGGCGCCATTGTAGACCATGCTGCGATAGGACGAGAGCGATTTGACGGTGACGTTGCCGAGGGGTCCCAGCGCACCGAGATCCCACGCGGCCGAAAGAATGTGCATACGTTCGTTGCCGTCATCGGCGAGTCGGTGAAGGCGCGGAAAGTCCGCGCCGTATACCGCATTGTTGGGAGTCGAGTCGACGCGATTCGTCTGGACATAGGGCCTGAGATCGAAGGCCGGGCCGTACAGGCCCGAGACCGGCGACCCGGGGTACACATAGGTAGCCTGGAATGCAGGGACGGATTGGCGCCAACGATGGTATTCGAAGGAGTAGTCCACCGTGATCTCCTTGTTCGGCTGCCAGCGCAGTGCGGTCAGCGTGTAGACGCGGCTCAAGTCAGCCAACTTGCCGCCGCCACTCGGCGTCGGCGCGCTGGGCTCGCCGGTGCGGAGCGCGTTTCGGAAGTAACCATCGTGCGTCTTATATCCGACGGTCTCTCTGAGGCTGAGCGTGCCAAGCGCATCGGACTGAGCGAAGCCATTCTTCCCGATCAATGGCGCGTTAAAGGTCAGTCGGCCGTTGAACGTGTCGTAGTTGCCAACCTCGGTCTGCGCCGTAATGGACCGCTCTTCCGTGGGTTTTTTCGTAATGATATTGATCGCGCCGCCAATCGTATTTCGGCCAAACAAGGTGCCTTGCGGTCCACGCAGCACCTCGACACGCTCCAGATCCTCCAAATCGAAATTGGAGCCTTCGATCTTCGAAATGTAGATGCCATCGACGTAGAGCCCCACCGGCGTTTGCTTCGAGATGGTCCCGTACGTGCCCAATCCGCGAAGGCCGATCGTCATACCCGAATTGCCGCCCGGGTTGGTCGCGATCCGCAGGTTGGGCACGGCCTCGCCGAGATTGGGGATCTCCGTCACCCCTTTTTCCGTTAACGCCGCTCCACCCAGCGCCGTGATCGATATCGGCACTTCCTGAATGTTCTCCTCGCGCTTCTGCGCCGTCACGGTAATTTCTTCGATCTCGATCCCTCCGGCCGCAGCCTTCTTCCCGGTGACTGCTTGACCCCAACTGGCCGGCGGGACAAACATCCCGACCGCAATGGCCAGCCCGATTCTACGGTGCATGGACTTCGTGACCCGCGTCATCGTTGCCCTCCTCTCTGTTGTCTTCGCCATTCGCACTGAACAGCAGCCACGAGACTGCCAAGAAACGGTGCCCCGACTCGCCGGCAGGTTCCCAAGAAGTTACCGCATTGCCGGCGCCTGCAACATACCAGCGGCTTTTTCGCCGACTTTCGAGCGCGGCGAGTGGGTTCTCCACGTGAAACAGCTCGCTCCGCACTCCGCTCCTTGGCATGAACGCACTGGAATTCTTATTCTCCGACACGTGCAACCGGCGCGTCAAGGTTTCAGGCCGTGAGTGTTGCGTTGGCGCTCCAGTTGCCGATGGTAGCTTGGAGGCAATCGACGGCGCCGCGCAGGCGGGGCGAAATTTCCTGCTGGGGTGTGTCCCGTAATCGAGCGCGGCGGAATCGCGCATAATGCGGCGGTTGTGCCGCTCGTCCGGCGCCTGGAAATCAGCGCGGGCGCAGCTCGATGACTAATTCAAACCCGAGCGGCGCGGCGGCCCAAAATGTCCACATTTTCCGGCATATGGGCGAGAGCGGGCGACCGGGGTCGAACCGGCGACGTCCAGCTTGGGAAGGTTAAACGGGCGGTTTCGCAAACCTCGCGGAAAGTAAGGCAAATCTCCTGTTTTCAGCCGGTTGCGCAGAATTTCGACGTCCAGGATTGACCCGAAATATCCCGCGTCTTCCCGAGAAACCGGGAACGGTTCCCGGTTCGGGCCAGGCTCTTAGTCGCGTACATCGAACATCGCCCACGAGATGTGGTACAAGAAGCAATCGGAGGAACGCATGTCGAGCATCTCGATCGATGAAGCGCAGACGAAGCTCCCGGAGTTGATTCACGGCCTGCACCCCGGTGACGAGATCGTCATTACCGACGGTGAGCAGCCCGTCGCCCGGCTCGTGCCGGCGAAGGCGGCCAAGGTTGGGAAACGACAGCTGGGCACATTGAGCGGCACGGTGACCTACATCGCGCCTGACTTCGATGCTCCGCTCGACGATTTCAAGGAGTACCTGGAGTGAGGGTGTTGCTCGACACCCACACGCTGATCTGGGCAGTGGACAACCCGACGCATCTCGGCGCGGAAGTTCGCCGTGTGATCGAGGACCACTCCACCGAGCTGCTGATCAGCGCCGCGACCGTTTGGGAGATCGCCATCAAGGTCGGTCTGAACAAGCTGACCTTATCGATGCCATACTTGGAATGGATGAATCGAGCGATCGCGGATCTTGGAGCAACGATCTTGCCGATCACCGTCGAATACGCAAATGTCCAAGCCACTCTTCCCAAACACCACCGTGATCCTTTTGACCGGATGCTGATCGCTCAGGCGCAATCCGAAGACATACATCTTGCGGCCAATGAGGGAACCTTCGACCGGTACGGGATCAAACGATTGTGGTAGCCGAATCAGCATAATCATAATTCTGGTAGAAGCCATCTGCCTTCGCTGGAAGCGCGGGTCCGTAGGGTCGTACGCCACGGTACTTCTTCTCACCGATTGAATCTGGAGGCTTTCCCCCGAGGATAGTTTCGAGGTCGGTCCGACCGGAGAGGAGGAACTTCAGGGGACTGACGCCATTGTACTCGCACGTCTGGAGCACGCTGACGAGGAGAAGGATTTCCTCCAGGGAGCCCTTAGTGAACTTCCCATCGTTGAATCGGCAAAGTCGGCTTCTGGATGCATAATCCTGCCGTCCTCGAATTCATTGAGGAATTTTGCCATCGCGCTTCGCGCGGATGTTTCGCAGGATGGCGGCCGCATGAGAAAGGACCCGCAGCTGACGATCCAGCAGGTCCCGATCGGCACAATCCCTGACGCCACCGTCGGCTCGCACCGGCAAAGCAGCGGTACAAATGCACACCTTCGAATCGGCTCCGTCTATCACCACCTGGTTGCCACTCCCCCTGCCCATCGCCACACCTCTTCCACCAATCTGTTGACAAATCGCCAACCGATGGTAGACTCACTTTTAACAGAATCATACCTACGTAGGGATGAATTGTCAATAATTAGATCTACGGCAACAACAACAAACAACACGCCGCATCCGGTGAGGGTGGCGCTGTACTACGCCAACGTGCACCCGACCGATCGTTCGTGGCGGGGCGACGTGGCGCGGCCCTTCAAGAACGTCCCGGGACTCAACGCGGGCGCTCCTCCGACCGAGGGCACTGTGCTGGGTGTGCACTCCCGAGAGGAGCTCGATCAGTTCCTTGCGAAATACCGATCCATTCTGAACCGCCTAATCGCCACACGCGAATACCGCGGTGCTGAGGCCCAGGCGCTCTGGGGGGAACTGTTCGACGCCGCAAGGCTGAAAGTCGTTGGCTGGCACCTTGATCGACGGGATGGGCGGGTCTTTCCGCAGTGGGATACCGAGGCGCAGACGTTCGCTGAAATGTTGCACTCGTACCTGGTCTTAGCCCTCGTCGAAGTGGCGCCGTCGTCAATCCACCGCTGCACCGCGTGCGCGCGCTTCTACTATGAGCCCTCCCACCGACACGTGAAGTACTGCAGCGAGCGGTGCAAGAAGCGGATCACGATGCAGCATTACCGCGCGCGTCTGCGCAAGCAGAAGAAAGCTGGGCGCACGACCGAGCCGCGAGAAGGCAGCCAGGGACAAGCTTGAACTTGGAATGCCGGCCGCGAAGACAGACTCCTCTCCGGAACCTCGGTCCACCGATACGGGGGACGAGTATCTCTCCATCTGCGAAACTGCGGCCCGGATCGGTCTGAGCCCGAAACGAGTCCGCAATCTCATGTCCACAGGCGTGCTACGCGCCGGATACCACTTCTTTCGACCGCAAGGGATCGCCCCGCGGTTCAAGTGGTCACGGGTTGTGGAATGGCTAGAGATGAGCCCGGCCGACCTCGACGATGTGATTCCGATGGCATCGACACGGAACCGGCGCGTTGCGCCGCTCGGGCGTTCGAAGGTATAGGCCACGGCGATGGGGCGCCGGGTCCGCACGAACCAGCATGGTCATCTCGCCTTCCGGCTCCGCTGGCAGGGGATGGAGAGCCATGAGGGGACGACGCTACGGGACACCCCGGCAAACCGAGCACGGGTTGAAGCCCGCGCACGCATCATAGATGAAGAGATCCGCGAGCGGCGCTTCGAGTACTTGAAGTGGTTTCCCCAGGGGAACCTCGCCCACCGATTCCGGCCCCAGCACGAATCGAGCGACGCCAAGCTGATCACGGTGCGCGGCTTCTTTCGGACGTGGGGCGGTCCGGAGCGTGAATCCAATCGGACACACACTCCAAGCGACAAGCAGACACGCCCGGTGACCGCGAAATAGGCGAGCAACCGTGCGGCGCACATCCGCAACCACATCCTTCCCGTGCTGGGCGCAAAGCACCTCGACGAGCTCAGCGTCGGTGATCTCGCCAGTTTGCAGCAACGGCTGCTCGCGAAGCGCCTGAAACCGATCACCGTCGACGGCGTCGTGCACAGCGCCCTGCGCGGAATGCTGCGAGACGCCGAGATGCTCGGCTATCGCCCGCCCTGAGCAAGCTGTAGGATCGGCGCTTTGTGCGGCGTTTGGACCAGGGAACCAACGTCGGTGAGATCGACCCGTACACGGAGGACGAACGGGAACAGATCCTCGAAGGCTTTCGCACCGAGCGGGCGCACTACTACCCCTTCGTCGCGCATCAATTTTGGAGCGGCGCGCGGCCGTCGGAAGCGGTGGCGCTGCGCTGGCCCCACGTCGATCTGACGTTCCGTCGGATCCGCATTCGAGGGAGCCGGGTCCTCGGTCGTGATGGACGACCCAAGACAGATAAGAGCAAGCGTGACGTCGTCATCCACGCCAACCTGCTCGAGGTGCTGACCCGCCACCAAGGGATGCAACGGCCCCACAGTGAGTTTGTGTTCACGACGCCGAACGGCGCACTGATCGATCAGGCCAATTTCTACGCCCGCGAATGGGTGCCGATACTCAAGCATCTCGGTGTGCGGTTGCGTCCCTTCTACAATGCGCGTCACGCCTACATCACCTACTTGCTGTCACTCGGTGTGTCGCCGCTGTTCGTCACGCGGCAGACCGGCACGAGCCTCGAAATGATCGAATTGCACTATGGCGGCATCACCGCCGCCGCGGACGAACTGGATCAGCTGATCGGAGGGCAAGGAAAAAGCGAAACCGGGAACCTACCGGGAACCCCCGTCCTGGTCGCGTCCGATGAGGCCACAGAGGACTCCCAGGAACGTGAGTCGTTACCCGTACTTAAGACAAAAGCGGGCGACCGGGGTCGAACCGGCGACGTCCAGCTTGGGAAGCTGGCATTCTACCGCTGAATTACGCCCGCACGAACGGCGGAGATGAGCCGCAAAGAAACTAGGCAAATTACATTGGCATGTCAATGCATCCTGCGGCCATGCATCCGGCGGCCATGCGTGGCTGCGGCACGGTCGGTTCACCTCGGCGGCGCCGACGTGCTATGGTGCCGGCGTGGATCCGGCGCGCCGGCGGGCAACGTACGACGATCTCCTCGCGGTCCCAGAACACCTGGTGGCGGAAATCGTCGATGGGGAATTGTACGCGACACCGCCACCCGCGTCACCGCACGCGCGCGCCGTATCGGTGATCGGCCAGGATCTTGGCGTTTTCGATCGGCAACCGAAGGGCGTAAACGGCCCAGGGGGCTGGTGGATCCTCTTCGAACCGGAACTGCATCTCGGAGAGGATGTCCTCGTTCCCGACTTAGCGGGCTGGCGGCGCCATCGCATGCCCGTCATCCCCAACGTCGCTTATTTCACGCTTGCACCCGATTGGGTGTGCGAAGTGGTGTCTCCCACCACCGGTCGGTTGGACCGTGTCCGCAAGATGCCGGCGTATGCCCGAGAAGGGGTTTCTCACCTCTGGTTGGTAGACCCTCTCGTGCGGACGCTGGAAATCTACCGGCTCGATGGCAGCCGTTGGGTGGTGGCCGCCACGCACGGGGGCACGGGGGTCGTCCGGCCGGAGCCGTTCGATGCCGTCGACATCGACCTCAGCGAGCGGTGGCTTGCCGAATCGCGCCACTTGCTTGAAGACACCTCGCCAAACCATTAAGACAGTATCGCAATCCCCCGTGTGAGACGGATATCATGCTGCGAAAAATTCATCACATCGGCATCGTCGTGCGCAATCTCGAAGACGCATTCGGGTTCTATCGCGATACCCTGGGCCTGCCGGTGCACAAGACCGCGGTGGTCGAAGACCAAGGGGTGAAAGCCGCTCTGCTCGCCATCGGCCAAAGCGAAATCGAGTTGCTGGAGCCGATCGACCCCGACGGTGGGGTGGCCAAGTTCATCGAGCGCCGCGGCGAAGGCCTGCATCACATTTGTTTCGAAACCGACAACGTCGCCGCCGAACTGGCCGCCACACGAGCCAAAGGCATCGACCTCATCGACCAGACGCCGCGCAAGGGGCTGGCCGGGATGATCTGTTTTCTCCACCCCCGCGCCAACCATGGCGTGCTGGTCGAATACGCGCAGCCGTTCGACTGAGCGGCCGAGCGAGAACAGACGACAGACGCCAGAGAGCGGAGCCCGACCATGGCACTCGCGAAGAAGATCGATCATGTCACCGTCGTAGTGAAGGACATGGAGGCCGCCGTCAGTACGTTCCGCAACAACTTCTCGTTCCCGGTGGGGCTGGCCGGCGCGGCGCCCGAGCTGAACATGCGCTTCACCTGTCTTCGCATCGGAGACGCCTTGCTGGAAATCCTGCAACCGACGAACGACAAGAACGCCGGTATGCAATTTCTCGCCGAGCGCGGCGAGGGGATGTACGCGCTCTCGCTCGAAGTCGAATCCTTGGATCGGGTGGTGGAGTCCCTGGCCAAAAAGGGAATCTCAACTCGGGTCCGCAGCTTCCGCGAAGGCAGCAGGCTCTGCTTCATCGGTCCCGAGCACACCCACGGCGTCGTGCTGCAACTGATCGAGTACACCAAACCGCAGTGAGCCACGGGAAACGGACCGCCTACGCTCATGGCGGAGCGCACGTCGCCAGCAATTGAACGTCCGGCCATAAGCCGTATGCGACACGCGATACGCACGTGGGCGGTCGCTGCTGGGTCGCCGCCGTAGCCCGCGCTGAGAGCCCGTCATGCAGGCCGAATTTCACGTGCGCAGCCAGCGCAAGTACGAAACGCTCGATATCACGGCGCAGGTAGCCGAGATCGTTGCCCGCACCGACTTGGCCGAGGGCCTGTGCTCGGTGTACGTGACCCACGCCACCGCCGCGGTGATCGTCAACGAGAATGACGATCCGAACGTGTGCGTCGACCTGCTCGACGCCCTGGAGCGGATGGTCCCCGAAGGCATCTGGCGGCACGACCGCGTCGACAACAACGGAGCCGCGCACATCAAGGCGGCGATCCTCGGGCCGGGAGAAACCATCCCGGTGCGTGCGGGCACGCTCGTCCTCGGTACCTGGCAAGCCATCATGCTCGTCGATCTCGACGGCCCCCGCGACCGGCGCGTGGTGGTGACCGTACGCTAGCGCGGATGGTACGGCGCCCGATAGTCCTGCTGGCGGCAATCGCCTGCATCGCCCTCCCCGCATTCGCCCTGGCACAACCGACGCCGGCGGCGAGCGCGCCGCCCGACGAGTTCGAGCGCGGCACGCCGCGCAGCGCGATGACCGGATACCTGCAAGCCTGCCGCGACGGGAACTACGATCGCGCGGCGGAGTATCTGGACCTCAGCCGGCTGAAGCCGGCACAACGCACTGTCGAGGGACCTGCCCTGGCGCGCAAGCTGAAGGTGGTCATCGACCACACGCTGTGGATTGACCTGAACGCGCTTAGCGACGCACCCGATGGCAATGGGAATAACGGCGGCTCCGCACGCCGCCAGCGCGTCGGCACGATCCGCAGCCACAAGGGCGTCGTCCCCATCCTCCTCGAACGAACCGCGTCCGCCGACGGCATGCCCATCTGGCAGATCGCCGCGACCACGGTGGGAAGAGTCCCGGACCTTTACGCCCAGTTCGGCTACGGCCGCTTGGGCGAGTGGCTGCCGGATCCGTTCTTCGAGATTACCTTTCTGCGGATCGAGCTCTGGCAGTGGCTGGCGCTCGGCGTACTGGCGGTCCTCAGCCTGCCATGCTCCTGGCTGATCGCCGCCGCCATCGCGCGGGCAATCCGGCCGCTGGTGGTACGCTGGCGCCGGACGATCGAAGACCGGGTCGAGCACCTGATCGCGGGACCACTACGGCTCGGCATCGGGATTGCCCTCTTCATCGCGGGATCCCTCCCGGTCGGGCTGGCGTTGCCGGTGCAGGCATTCTTCAACGGTGCGGCCAAAGCCCTGGTGGTCGCCGCGGCCACCTGGCTAACGTTGCGCTTGGTCGACATTGGCGTGCTCAGGGCCGAGGACCGCCTCATGGCGCGCGGCCAGTCGGGAGCGGTGGCAATGCTGCCCCTCGGCCGGCGCACGGCGAAATTGTTCCTCATTGCGCTCGCCGTATTGGCGTTCCTCCAGAACGTCGGCTTCGATGTCACCGGTCTACTCGCCGGCTTGGGGGTGGGCGGACTGGCGGTGGCGCTGGCCGCGCAGGAGACGGTCAAGAATATCTTCGGTGGCGTGGCGTTGATCGCGGATCAACCGGTGCGTGTCGGGGACCTATGCCGGTTCGGCGATAAGATGGGCACGGTGGAAGACATATCGCTGTGGTCAACGCGTGTGCGGACGCTCGACCGGACGGTCGTGTCGATTCCCAACGCGCAATTCGCCAGCTTGCAACTGGAGAACCTCACCCGTCGCGACCGGATCCGGCTGTCCACCGCGCTCGCCCTCTCCGCCGACACCACCGCCGACCAGGTGCGCGGCATTCTGACAGCCCTGCGTCGGGTGCTGGCGGCGCATCCCAAGGTCCAGGCGGGCACGGCGCGCGCTTTATTCGCCGGGTTCAGCGGCCATCAGTTGCAGATCGAGATTTCCGTTTACGTCCTCACTGCCGATTTTCAGCAGTACATCGCCATTCGCGAAGAGCTGTTCCTCCAGATCATGGACGTCGTGCACGCCTGCGGCAGCAAGCTCGTTTGACGGCCGCGTCCCGAGCGCCGTGGTGGCCGCGCGGGCGTCCCGATCGGCCCTCAGCGATGCGCGCCCGCCATGGCAAGGCGAAGGGCGGACACGGGCCGGGGGGCCCGTGTCCGCCCTTTGGGGGCCGGAGGATTTGCCGCGCCGCCGGACCACGTGCGCATCGGCCGTACCGCCCACAGCAACTCCGCCACGGTCAGGGAGAGAATGAGGACCAGGGCACCCAGCAGATGCACCGTGGCGAAGAAGCCCACACCGCCGAGATTGAGCCACCAAACCGAAAGATTTGCCAACATGTCATGTTCTCCTTTCACGTTATCGTTGCTGGCAGTCAGAGTAAGTGCGCTCGTGCCCTGCCACCATCGACCGGAGGGATCATTTTGCGGGGCTCGGAAGCACTAGTACGGTCGTCGCGCGGAAATGGTACGAACGGGCTATGGGGCACCGGCGCGTTTGGCGCGCGCCGCCGGTCCGCGATATGCTGTGGGCGCTCGCCAACGCTGAAGGAACCGGGCTCGGAAGGAGATGCTGTGCCGCGCGACCGAATCAAAGTGATGATCGTCGACGATCATCCCGTCTTCCGGGAGGGCCTGCGCCAATGCCTCGATGCTCGTCGAGAGCTGCAAGTAACGGCGGCCGTCGGCGGTGGCGAGGAACTCTGGCGTGCGATTCGCGCGCATGGTCTCCCGCACATCATTTTGATGGACGTGGAAATGCCCGGCCAGGGAGGCATCGAGTTGACGCAGGCGGTGCTGGAAAAGCAGCCGGATATCCGCGTGATCATGCTGACCGCGTTCTCCGATTCCGAGCGCGTCTTTGCCGCCCTGAAAGCGGGCGCGGTGGGCTACCTCCTCAAGAACTCGTCGCCCGACGAGATTGCCGGCGCGGTCGAGCGCGCGGCGGGCGGCGAGCCATTGTTGTCCGGCGAGATCGCCGGACGCGTGTTGCGGGAGTTCGAACGCGAGCATCAGGAGGAACGCTACCGCGAGCAGTTGTCCACCCTCACGCCGCGCGAGGAAGAGATCCTCAAGCTGATCGCCACGGGCGAATCGAACCGCGAGATCGGCACACGCCTCTCCATCAGCGAGCAGACGGTGAAAAACCACGTGGCCAGCATCTTTCGCAAGTTGCAGGTCAACGATCGTACCAAGGCGGCGCTGCTCGCCGTGAAGCTGGGCCTGAGCGGCGACAACGCCCCATGACACCCCCCTGGCGTGCGCTGCTGCGCGGCGTGGTGATCCTCGGCGGTGCGGCCGTCACGATCGCCAGCCTGGTGGCGCTACGCGTCGCGGACTGGCCCATCTACGTCGCCTACTTGCTGGTGTCGGTTGTCCTCTTCCTCCCGTACGTCGAGGTGCTTCCGTCGGTTGGGCTGCCGATCGCGGAGATCGCCGCGACCATCGGGTTTCTCTACATCGGCGGGCTCCCGATCGTCGTGCTGTCCAACTTCAGCCCGCTCCTCACCCGGTGCTTGCGCAGTGTCGTGCCGGAACCGTGGAAGCAACGCCTCCCACAGTTGCGCACCGACGCTCCGGTGGCACGCCGCAGCCCGCTCTCGGGAGACTGGAAGGGCAATGTCGCCACCCATGCCGGCATCGCCGCCGAGTGGGCCAGCTTTACCCTTGGCCTGGCGGTGCGCTGGTGGATCGTGGCGAGTATCGCGCCGCACCCGGCACTGTTCAGCGATACCGGCGCGATGCTGCTGGCGGAAGTGGGCGGCTATGTATGCTGGACACTGCTGTCCACTCTACCCATCTATCCCGACCGCCCGCGCATCGCCTTCTTCTCGCGCGGCCAGGTGCGGGTTGCCGCGTCCGATGTGCTGTTGATCCTGGTGTCGGCGCTGACGCCGTTTGTCCTCCTGATCGTCTACGAGTTCCGCGCTCACGGCATCGTTGGTGCCGTCGGCTCCGCGCTGTCGGCGCTGGGCCTGCACTTCCTGCTGAAGCGGCTCAATGAGCGCCGGTTGACGGTGGAGGAGCAGAACCGGCGATTGGAAAACCTCAATCGCGAGTTGGAGCATCGCGAGCGTCTCTCCGCCATCGGCAAGATGTCTTCCGTCGTGTCGCACCAGATTCTGCAGCAACTTGGCGTCATCGGCATCTACGCCGACTTGATCCGCAACGCGGACGCACAAGAAGATCCCGGACCGGTGCTGCAACAGGCCCGCGGCAATGCCGCGGCGATTCAAAGTGCATTAGGCGACGTCAACCGCGTGCTGCGCGATCTCCTGGTGTTCAGCAAGGATCTGCGTCTCAACCTGTACGACCATCGACTGGAGTGCGTCGTTCAGGAGTGCGTCGACGACTGCAGTGCCGAGGCCGCGGAGCGCGGGGTCGCCTTACGCGCGGCGTGTCAGGACGCGATCACGGTCACGCTCGACAAGCTCAAGATGAAACAGGCCATCAGCAATGTCCTGCGCAACGCTATCGACGCCTCACCCCAGGGCGGTCTGGTCACGGTGCGCGCGGCCATCCGTAACGGCCGTGTCGAGATTGCCGTCACCGATCGGGGGCCGGGTCTCCGCAACCGTGACGCCATCTTCACACCGTTTTTCACCACCAAGGAACACGGCACCGGCTTGGGTCTGGCCATCGCCCGCGAGTTCACCGAAGCACACGGTGGCGAGCTACGCGCCGAACCAGCCGACAACGGAATCGGCGCAACGTTCGTCTTCAGCTTGCCGTCGCGCGCCGCGTGACACGGCCGCCGGTCCACGGCATTACGCGCGGTCCGGACCCGCACCTCGCGATGACCGTCCGGTGCGCTTCCGGGACCTGCGCCAGGAACTCCGTTACCCTCCTGCTTCACTCCCGCGGCTTGCCGGCGGAAACCCCGGCATCGATCACGTAATCGGCGCCGGTACAAAACGAGGCCTCGTCCGAGGCCAAAAACAGCACCACCTGCGCGATCTCCGCCGCCGCCGCCATCCGGCCGAGCGGATACTTGCCATAGGCGCGGTCGTAATCGGCATCGCTCCAGCCCGCACGGCGGGTCATCTCCGTCTTGGTCGGACCGGGAAGCACGGTGTTGACACGGATCCCGAGCGGTCCGAGTTCGATGGCGGCCGTCTTGGTCAAGCCGCGCACGCCAAACTTCGAGGCAGTATACGCCGGCATGCCGTAGCGGCCTTCCAGGCCCTGAACGGAGGAGAAGTTGACGATCGAACCGCCGCCCCGCGCCCGCATGGGTTCGAGAACCGCCTTCATCCCGAGAAAGGCACCCACCAGATTCGTGTCGAGGACCCTGCGAAACTCCTCCAGGCTGCACTCGGCCAGCGGTGTCACCCGGATGATACCAGCGTTGTTGACCAACACATCCACCGCCCCGAAGGTGCCAATGGCCTGTGCCACGGCGGCCTGCCAGTCCGCCTCGACCGTAATGTCGAGGTGCACGAAGGCGGCCGCACCGGCGTGCTCCCGGCAGATCTCCGCCGCCACCGCCTCACCCTGCTCGTCGCGCCGATCCGCGAGCAGCACCCGCGCTCCTTCCCGGGCAAATAGCTTCGCCGAGGCCGCCCCGATGCCGCGCGCCGCGCCGGTGATGATCGCCACCTTCCCATCCAGCCGTCCCATTGCACGGATCCTCCTCAGCGCGTGATGTGACGCTCGTGGCGTACGAACGCATCGCGAGCCTTGCCGCCCTCTCCCATGATGTTGAGCTGGTAGGTGTAGCCCTGCTCGAGCCGGTAGTTGTTGTGCAGGTTGCTCGGATCGATGCCGTTGAGCGCTTGCTTCGCAAAACGTACGACATGGGCCGGCTTTGCGGCAACGTCACGAGCCACCGCCCAGGCTTCCTCCATCAATGTCTCCGGCTCTGTCAACTTGTATATCGTCCCCCACGCATATAACTCCGCCGCCATCACCGGCTTGCAGGTCAGGACCATCTGCCGCAGCTTGATGGGCGGTACCAGACGCGCCAAGTGCGAGGCGCAGCCCAGCGCCCCGTTGTCCACTTCAGGCAAACCGAAGCGTGCCTTCTTCGAGGCCACGATGATATCGCAGCTACCGACCAACCCCACCCCGAGCCCCATACAGAAATCGTTGACCGCCGCAATCACCGGCACGGGGCACTCGTAGATCTCCCGAAAAGTCCAGTAGCACGCCTCGCCTGACCCCAACAGGTGCTCGAATGAGGGCACACTTTGCATCTCCTTAATGTCGATCCCGGCGTTGAATCCCTTGCCAGTCGCGGTCAGAATAACCGCCCTGAGTTCTGTGGTCTCTTTCAGTTCCTTGAAGGTGTCCCGAATCTTCCAGGTGTCGCCGACCGTGATGGCGTTGACCGGGGGATGATGCATGACCACTTCCGCGATGTTTTCCTTGAGCGTGCAGGTAATGCTCATATGGGTTCTCCTTCTCTCGTGCGCTCAATCCCCTCTGGGATGCACCAGCGGTGACTTGTAGTACCGTATCAGGCGCGGTGCGATAACGAAGATGGCACGGCTCGACCATTTCCGGCGCGGAAACGGCGTCCCAAGGTACTTCTGCGACAGCGCGTCCAGCCCCCGCAGGTCGTCGTCAGGGCGCACCTCCACCACGCGGCCCCGCATGAGCACCTGCTCGTACGGGTTGGAGAAGTCGACCACGGAGATGGCCACCCGCGCATCGCGCCGCATATTCCGCCCCTTGTGCGTGCGCATGTCGGTGGCAATCACCACGCGGTCCCCCTCGCGCCCGATCCACACCGGTTCCACGCGCGGTGCCCCGTTCGTGTTGAGCGTCGCCAGGTGGGCAAAGTTGGGCGCGTCTAGCACTCTCTTGGCGTCATCGGACAGTTGCATGCCCCTCCCCCTTTTCTACGGATGCTGATTGCTCACAGCCACAGCCTCTCCAGTCATGTAGCTGGCAAGATCGGAGGCGAGAAACACGATCACGTTGGCCACCTCCCACGGCTCGGCGGCACGGCCCAGCGCTTGCAACGCGGTCATCCGAGCTAGATAGTCCGCGGAGGAGACCTTGACGACATTCTCATGCAGCGCCAGCGTCGGTACCACGGCATTGACGCGCACCCCGTGCGGCGCAGCCTCCATCGCCGCGGTTCGCGTCAACGCCAGCACCCCTGCCTTTGCGGCTGCATAGGCAGCCTGGTCCGCCTCCGCGCGCCACGCCACAACGCTACTCACATTCACGATGGCACCCGTCCCGCGCGCCATCATATGCCGCATCGCCGCGCGCATACAGCGGAACGTCGCGGTGAGCGACACCTCGATCGCCGCGTGCCACTGCGCATCGCTCGTCTCGATCACGGAAGCCGTCAGCCCCCGGCCCGCGTTGTTGATCCAGACATCGACATGCCCCAATTCGCCGATCGCGTACGCCAACAGCGACTGAACCTCGGTCTCCCGGGTAACATCACACACGCGGCTCGGGACCATGCGGCCGGCGACCGTTGCCAGTCGTGTCGCGTATTCCCCGAGCCGCTCCGCGTGCTTGTCCGACAGCAGTACCATGGCGCGTTCTTCCACGCAGCGGCGCGCCGTCGCGAATCCGATGCCGGTGCCCGCGGAAGCGGTCACCACTACCGTCTTCCCACAAAGCAAGCCATGCGGGGTCGGGTATGGTGGAACCGTTCCGGTCATGGATTCGGGATCTGTTAACCGATTTGGCCAGAAGAAGTAAAGATGGCTAGACGGCCGGGAAACAAGAGAGTGCTGATGGGCTCGCGCCGGACCGGTGACGAGCAGGGGTGGCCGGCAAGCGAACCGATGCGGCGCAGAGAACACACGGTCATCGCAGCACGCCCGGAGGGAGCATGACCGCGCGTCCGCCCGGAAAGCCGGCGTGTGCCGGTATCGACGTGGGTGAACCGTTGCGGCTACTGTCCTGACAATCGACGCAGCGGTCGATCGCGCCAACGCCCCGACGACACCGGATGATCTCGGGCGCGGCGTCCGCGATGCCTGCCGGCTCGCCGGCACGACCCGTCCGCGAGGCGGACCTCCCCAGCGGATGGGAACGGCACTCGCCCCGTCCTTTCTATCCGGGCCTGCTGGCACGCGGGCCAGTGGTCGCCGCCGCCGACCGCGGCACTCCGCTCGCCGCGGCGCCAAACGCATGGCCCGACGGGTGCGCGCCGTTAGCGCCTTCGCAATCGCCTCGGCGCGAGAGCGGAGTGTATCTCCTAGCTCGTGTCCAACCTATTTGCCGCGGGTAGTAAGATTCGCTACCTGCTGTTGCGATGGAGACTGCCCAGCCCCGCGAATCGATGGCGGCGCCGCATGGCCACGCATCTTGGCCGCACGAACCGCTGGTGGAATCGCCACAATGACGGCTGTCGGTCACAGCGGACTCTTCGATCTTCCAGGCCGCGTGGCGATCGTCACCGGGAGCAGCCGGGGCATCGGTCGCGCCATTGCTGAGGGTTTCGCTCGCGCCGGTGCGCGGGTCGTCATTACCAGTCGGACACTCCGGGCCGCGCAGGCGGTCGCGCACGCGATCGCCGCCGCCGGCGGCGAGGCGCTCGCGCAACCTCTCGAGGCAGGCGATCTGCCGCGGATCGACGCGCTGATCCGCACCACCGTCGAGCGATTCGGTCGTTTGGATATCCTGGTGAACAACGCGGCCATCTTGCGGCCGCACCACATCGAGAAGCTGACCGAGGCCGAGTTCGACGAACTCTATCGGGTGAACGTCAAGAGTGCCGTCTTTCTCGCCCAGCGCGCCCTCCCGCATCTCGCGACCAGCGGCCACGGCGTCGTGATCAACCTGACGGCAGTGGGCGCCCACGCGCCCATGGCGGGAATCGGCGCCTACTGCTCGACAAAGGCCGCGCTGATCAACTGGACACGCGTCATGGCGCGGGAATGGGCCCCGCGCGGCGTGCGCGTGAACGCGCTCACACCGGGTCCTGTCGCCACCGACATGATCCTGCCGCGCGACGTGGAAGCGCGCGCCGCCTTCGTCCGCGACATGAGCAGCCAGACGCTGCTCGGACGCATGGCGCAGCCCGCTGAGATGGTTGGCCCCGCGCTCTTTTTGGCAAGCGACGCATCATCATTCATGACCGGACAGGTGCTCGTGGTCGATGGAGGCATGCTGGCCTGACAGCGCCGTCCGACAGCAGTCGAGTACGGAGGTGACGATGGCGCCAACATCGCCGTTGGCAACCGCGGAGGAACGACTGCCGAAACAAGCACCGATCACACGCCGGCGGACCAAGTGGCCGATGAGCGCCGCGGATTCGGCACCGAGGCGATCGCGTACGACAGCGAGGAACAATGAATCAGCCTGGGCGCGAGCGCGGCGGCAGAACGATCAACAGCGCAACCGCCCAGATCCCAAACACCATCCCCAGCACGGTCCAGAGTCTCTTGGAGTAGCCGTTGTTGTGGGCAAACACCCGACACATGATGGCATCGCAGGTATGAACGATGACCGCGGTGCGCACGAGAACCGTCGGCTCGATGTGAGCCGACAGGAAGCGCAATCCGGTAAAATAGCCGAGGATCACGTCCCACGACATCACGGGCTCCCGGCGATGTGGGACCCGTGCTCGTGAGTCGCGTTTCGGAGAAGCGGTGAGCGAGTGCTAGACGTCATGTAATTACACGAGCACGAGTCACGGACACGATTTCCGATCGGTTGACGACTCCGCTGCCGCCTCACTATAGTGAAATGCCTATGCCTGCCAAGCCCTCACACCATGACACTAACCTCCTCTCATGGCTTCTCGATCGCGGCGAGGAAACCCTCAGCCAGACGGTGCAGGATCTCGTACACGGCCACGGACTTCCCGACGGGTTGGGGAAGCTCTTCGACGAGGCCGGAAAGACCAAGGGGCGTCTGGACAAGAACGTGGAGATGCTGCTGCACTTTCTCAACCTTCCCTCGCGTGCCGACTACAACAAGCTCGCGGGGAAACTCGAGCACCTGCAAGGCAGCCTCGTCAATTTGAACATGAAGTTGGATCGACTGTTGGCGGCGCAGACACAGCCACACAAGAGACCGCGCCGCAAAGCGAAAGTCGGCGCTCCCGACCGCCGGTAACGCCTACTGGCGCGCCAACGAGGGTCGGATCGGCCGCTACCGACGAATCGACAGCCCAGGTTGCGCCGATGAGCAAAATTACGTAAGAAAATTCCCCGGTGGCGATGCCTTCGGCGGTCCACCTCCCACGGTTGACGCCTGGCGAACGGACACACGCAACGACAGGACAACGAAAGTTCCGCTGGTATTGACGGGAGCGTCAAAGAAGAAACCGGCACGAGCAAACGCGAGAGGGTAAATCGATGACACAGAGCGAGCAAGCGGGGGCGGCGGAGAAGACCGCGTTGTTGGCGCGACTGCAAGCGTACGTAGGGGGGCCGGCGAAGCCGGCGAGCGTGGCACGCGACGCGGTCAATCAGGCGATGATCCGGCACTGGTGCGACGCGCTGGGGGACCACAACCCGGTGTACACGGACCCGGCAGTGGCGGGGCGCTCGGTGCACGGCGGGATCGTGGCGCCGCCGACGATGATGCACGCGTGGATTCTGCCGGGGTTGGCGCCGGAACCGACCGAGGGGGACAAACTCGTCGAGTTGTTCGGGCTGCTCGACGCGGCGGGGTTCACCTCGGTGGTCGCCGTCAACTGCGAGCAAGAGTACACGCGTTACCTACGGTTGGGCGATGTGCTGAGCCAGAGTTCGGCGATCGAAGAGGTGACCGCGGAGAAAAAGACGGGGCTGGGGACAGGGCACTTCGTGACCTATGTGACCACCTTCCGCGACCAGCAGGGGGCGGTGGTCGGGACCATGCGATTTCGGGTGTTGAAGTTCCGCCCGGCGGCACGCGCGGCGGCCACGGCGGCGGCGCCAGCGAAGGTCCCGCGGCCGCGGCCAACGTTGAGTTACGATAACGAGTTTTACTGGTCGGGGGTGAAGCGGCACGAGTTGCTGATCCAGCGCTGCGTGAGCTGCCAGCAGTTGCGCCACCCACCGCGGCCGATGTGCCCGCACTGCCAGTCGTTGCAGTGGGACACGGTGAAGGCCAGCGGGCGGGGGACGGTGCATAGTTTCGTGGTGTTCCACTATCCGGCGTTCCCGGGCTTCGAGATTCCGTACGTGGCGGCGGTGATCGATCTGGCGGAGGGGACTCGGGTGGTGACCAATCTGATCAAGGTGGACCCGCAGGCGGTCAGGGTCGGGATGGCGGTGGAGCTGGAGTTTGTGGCGGTGGACGACGAGTTGACGCTGCCGCAGTTCCGGCCGGCGGCGGCCTGAGGGGAGGGAGCAACGATGGCACAAGAACAGCGGACGCGACATTTTCGGGACGTGGCGGTGGGCACGGAGTTGCCGGCGCTGGCGATTCCGGTGACCACGACGTTGATTGTGGCGGGGGCGATCGCCTCGCGCGACTACCAGGTGGTGCACCATGACACGCATGCGGCCCAGCGGGCGGGGACGCCGGACATCATCATGAACATCCTGACGACCAACGGACTGGTGGGGCGGTTTGTGACGGAGTGGGCGGGACCGGAAGCGCGGTTGCAGAAAGTGGCGATCAAGCTGGGCGCGCCCAACCTGCCCGGGGACACGATGACGCTGGCGGGGCGAGTGGTGGCGGCGGACGCGGCGGCGCGGGCGGTCGAGGTGGAAGTGACGGGCAAGAACAGCATGGGGAACCACGTCACCGGGACGGTCCGGGTGGCGCTGGCCGAGGGGTGAGCGAGCGATGCGCACCATCACAGACCAAGCGGCGATCGTGGGGATCGGGGCGACGGAGTTCTCGAAGAACTCGGGGCGCTCGAGTCTGCAGTTGGCGGCCGAGGCGGTGAAGGCGGCGTTGGACGACTGCGGGTTGCGGCCGTCCGATGTGGACGGGATGACGCAGTTTTTCGCGGATTTCAACGACGAGATCGAGGTGGCGCGCACGGTGGGGATCGGCACCCTGCGCCTGTTCAGCCGCATTCCGCACGGGGGCGGGGCGTCGACCTCGCTGTTGCACCAGGCGGCAATGGCGATCGCCACGGGGATCTGCGACGTGGTGGTGTGTTACCGCTCGCTGAACGGGCGCTCGGGGGAGCAACGGTACTCGGAGGGGGTGGGGGGCTCACAGATTACGACGCCGGACCTGGTACACTGGGGCTGGTACATGCCGTACGGGCTGCTGTCGCCGGCCAGTTGGGTGGCGATGTTCACACGGCGCTACATGCACCAGTACGGGGTGACAAGCGAGGATTTGGCGCGAGTGGCGATCGCCACACGCAACTACGCGGTGACCAACCCCAAGGCGCCCTTTTACGGCAAGCCGCTGACATTGGAACAACACCAGCAATCGCGCTGGATCGTGGAGCCGCTGCATCTGTACGACTGCTGTCAGGAGAGCGATGGGGCGTGCGCGGTGGTAGTGACGACGCCGGAGCGCGCACGGGATCTGAAGCAGCCGCCGGCGTTGATCCGCGCGGTGGCGCAAGGGGTGGGGCCGGACCAGGAGGTGATGACGAGTTTCTACCGGCCGGACATCACGCGGTTGCCGGAGATGGAGGTGATCGCGCAGCAGATCTACCGGCAATCGGGGTTGGGCCCGGCGGATATCGATGCGGCGAACATCTACGACGCGTTCACGCCGATCGTGCTGTTTCAGTTGGAAGAGTTCGGGTTTGCGCCGCGGGGGCAGGCGCGCGACTTCGTCAACACGGGGGGGCTGGACATTACGGGGCGGTTGCCGAACAACACCAACGGGGGGCAACTGAGCGAAGCGTACATTCACGGCGTCAACGGGATTGTGGAAAGCGTGCGGCTGGTGCGCGGCACTTCGGTCAACCAACCCCCGAAACCCGTCAACCACGTTCTGGTCACCTCCGGCGTCGGCGTCCCCACCAGCGCCGCCATCCTTGCGAAGGCGTAGCGCGCCGCGCCTTCACGCAACTGGCGTATCGCGGACAAGAAGGAAGGAGCACGTTCCATGGCAGAGGCAGTGATCGTTGAGGCAGTGCGGACCCCCATTGGCAAACGCAACGGTTGGCTTGCCGGCCTGCATGCGGCCGAGTTGCTCGGCGCCGTGTTGGTTGCCGCGATCAAACGTGCCGGGATCGAGCCAGGCAGTGTGGATCAAGTCGTGGGCGGCTGTGTCACGCAGGCGGGCGAACAATCGAACAACATCACCCGGGTCTCATGGCTCGGAAAGAACCTGCCCTACCATGTGGCCGCCACCACGATCGACTGTCAATGCGGCTCCGCTCAACAGTCCAATCACATGATTTCGTCCATGATCGCCGCCGGCGCCATCGATATCGGAATCGCCTGCGGCGTCGAAGCGATGACGCGGGTACCGTTGGGTTCCAACGCCTTCAACGGGCCGGGATACTTCATCCCACCCGGATGGGCCTGGGACATGCCGATGAACCAGTTCAGCGCGGCCCAGCGCATAGCCGACCTCCGGGGCATCACGCGCGAGGACGCGGACCGGTTCGGGCTAGCGTCGCAACAAAAGGCCTTGCAGGCCTGGGCCGAGAAGCGCTTCGACCGTGAAATCGTCCCGCTGGACGCGCCGGTGATGGGCGAAGATGGCCAACCGACCGGCGAACGTACGCTGGTGAGCAAGGACCAGGGACCGCGGGAAACGACGCTGGAGAAGCTCGCCAGCCTCAAGGTCGCCGGCGATGACCCGAACGCCATCCACACGGCCGGCAACACTTCGCAGATATCCGACGGCGCGGCGGCGGTGCTGTGGATGTCGTCCAAGAAGGCGAAGAGTCTGGGCTTGAAGCCGCGGGCACGGCTGCGCAAATCGGTTCTGGTCGGTGCGGATCCGTATTACCTGCTGGATGGCCCCATCGATGCGACCAAACTGGTCCTCAAGAAGGCGCGGATGAAGCTTGCGGATATCGACCTCGTGGAGATCAACGAAGCCTTTGCATCGGTCGTCCTGTCGTGGGAGCGGGTGCTCAATCCCGACATGGACAAAGTCAACGTCAACGGCGGCGCCATCGCGCTCGGCCATCCCGTGGGCTCCACCGGGAGTCGCCTGATCGCCACCGCGCTGCACGAGTTGGAACGGTCGGGAAAATCCACCGCCTTGATCACCATGTGCTGCGGGGGCGCACTGGGCACGGGCGCGATCCTCGAACGGCTGTAGCCTTTGGGTTGCGCGCCAAGTTTCCGCGCCTAGACCGGCACCGGGCGCGGACGGCATCGCCGTCTCCCGGGCCCGCCGGCCCAGGAGGACCCGGGTCGTGGCCGAATGCGCTCCCGACACCCGCCCTACGCGAGCAACCGTGCGAAGCGTTCCAGTCCAGCGAGCGAGGTCGGGGCGAGTGTCGCGGCGGGCACCGCGGCGAGCAGCGGGGACTTGGTGCGCATCCGCAGCGTTTCCAGTGCCTGCTGGTCGCGCTGCGAGAGCGCGTGCAACTCGCCGTAGTTGCGCAGCAGCCTCCCGCGCAGTTGCGCGCTCCACGGCGGCAGCGTCGCGGTCTCGTCGAGCGTGGGGAACGCCAACACCCGATTGGCGATGATCCCGGCGATCGGGAATCCACCGGCCGCCAATTCGTGATGGAAGCCAATGGCCGTTTCGATGGTGTGCGGTTCCAGCGTCGTCACCAGAACGAAGGCGGTGGTCGAAGCGCGTAGCAGCTCGTTGACTTCCTCCGCCCGTGCGTGAAATCCCTCGACCAGGTGCTCGAACGCGGCGGCGAGATCGGCGAGATCGCGCAACAGATCGACGCCCGTCCAGCGCTGCAGCACCTTGAGTAGGGCCGCCAGCCCCAGGCGGCCGACGCTCAACGGCGCCCGGGACAGGAGCGCGGCGGGGGCCTGCAGCAGTTTCACTGCCCGTGAGGTGAGAAGATTCACCAGCCGATTGGGCGCGGCCAGCAGATCACGGACGTGCGCGCTGGGCGGCGTATCGACCACCAGCGTCTGGTAGTGCCGCCCCAGCACCAGTTCGTGCAGCTTCTCCATCGCCATGTATTCCGCCGAGCCGGCCAATTCGTTGGACACCTCGTGATACACGCGATTCGCCAAAATGCGTTCGCTGACGACGGGACTGGGCGCGAAGCGCTCGATCAGCGCGTCGAACGTCCGTTTCGTATCCAAGGCCAGCGCGTCGAACCGTGCGCGCCCTAGCGTCACGGTATGCGGCTCGGTCGACAGGCCGGCAATGCCCAAGGCATCCTTGAGCCGGTGGGCGGGATCGACGGTGATCACCGCCGTGCGCCGTCGGTGCAACGCGCCGGCGAGCGCCAGCGCCGCCGACGTCGTGGTCTTGCCGACCCCTCCGGCGCCGACGCAGATCACCAAGCGTTTGCGCAGCAGGGCGTCAATCGTCATCATCCGCGCCGTCCGTCGAGACCGGGGTTCGACCGTGGCAAGCCGTATGCGGCGCACGGCCTTCGTTCGCCGCTTCCAGGACACCTTTCCCAAGCATGCGGCCAAACGCTACAAGGTGCTGCGCATGAACCTCTCGAGTGAAGAACTGGTGCAGCACAATCGGCCGCACACCCAGCACCCGTCGCAGGTGGGCAACGTGGCGCTCCGCGTCGCGGCGGCAGGCGATGCTGAAGCGCGCCGCCTCGAGCAGCGCCTGGGCCGCATGGCCGCTGACGGTGCGGTGTTGATCGATCAGTTGCGCCTCCGCTCCGGAGAAGTGACGGGGAAAGACACGATTCACCACCGGCCGGGCAACGCGAATGGCTAGATCGTCCTCGAGTGCGTGCTGCGTCTCGATGGTTTCGCGCACCGCCATCTCGTCCGGCAGACTCACCAGTAGCACCTGGGTGCACGCGTGGTCGCCCAACAGAGCGAGGAGACGGCGGGCCGTCTTGCCCAGTGGGCCTCCCGGCACCATCGATGCCAGCGCCCGTGGGGTGCGCAGCATCTTCAAGGCATGACCGGTGGCCGGCCCGTCGACGATCACGACTTCGTAGCCATGCCGGCGCTCGGCAAAGCCGGGCTCGATCCAGTCGAGGATCCTTTCCAACAGCAGGAACTCGGTGATCCCCGGCACCGCCGCCGTCAAGGCATTGAACGTCTCACTCGACAACAGCCGCCGCGACAGCAACTGCAAGCGGAGCAGGCGGGAAAAATACGCCTCCACCAACTGCCGCGCATCCACCCGCACCGCGTCGAGGCCGGCGCGCAATCGCTGGGGATCGGCCGACAGATCGCGGTGGCCGAACAGATGCGCCAGGCGACCGTCCGTCGCCGTCTCGACGATCAGCGTGCGGTGCCGGGCGGTGGCCAGGTATTGACCGAGCGCCGCCGCCACCGTGGTCTTCCCGACCCCACCCTTTCCGGTGACCAACACGAGCCGTGGCGCGCGCATCGGCCGCATTCTAGCGGCTGCGGTTTGCGCCAACAATGGAGTCGCGCTGTCGCATATCGCCTGTCGCATATGGCATATAGCCAGAAGCTGAACGGCCGGCGATACGCGCTATGCGCTATGCGCACGGTTGGTGTTGGGCCGCGGGTGAGAGCCGGCGTTACGTTGCGATCGGGGGAAGGTGCGGATGGCACAGTACGTGTTAGCAATCGACCAGGGAACGACCGGCAGCACCGTTTTGGTCTTCGATCACCTCGGCCGGGTGCGCGGCCGCGGCTATGCGGAATTTCGCCAGTACTATCCCCGGCCGGGCTGGGTCGAACACGATGCGGAGGAGATCTGGCGGGTCACCAAACGGGTGATCGGCAGCGCGCTGCGTGCCGCCGGCCTGCGACCGGCGGACATCGCGGCCATCGGTATCACCAACCAGCGCGAGACCACGCTGCTCTGGGATCGTCGCAGCGGCACGCCGCTGCATCGTGCCATCGTCTGGCAGGACCGTCGCACTGCCCCGGCGTGTGAGGCGCTCAAAGCCGCCGGCGTGGAACCGTTCGTGCGTGCACGGACCGGCCTGGTGCTCGACCCTTACTTCTCGGGCACCAAGGCGCAATGGCTGCTCGATCGCGTGCGCGCCGCGCGCACCCGCATCGGGCGCGTCGCCTTCGGCACCATGGACAGTTGGCTGCTGTGGAAGTTGACGGGCGGCCGTGTGCACGCCACCGATTACACCAACGCCTCGCGCACGTTGCTGTTCAACATTCACACGCGCAGTTGGGATGCGGAGTTGCTGCGACTCTTTAACGTGCCGTCGGACATCCTTCCCCGCCTGGTCTCGTCCGCGGGCGTTGCCGGCATGACCGACGCCGGCGTCTTCGGCGCCGAAGTGCCAATCGCCGGGATTGCCGGCGATCAGCAAGCGGCCCTGTTCGGCCAGGCGTGCTTCCGCCCGGGCATGGTCAAGAACACGTACGGCACCGGGTGTTTCTTGCTGATGTACACCGGCGACACGGCCGTCGCCTCGCGCCGCGGTTTGATCACCACCATGGCATGTGCCGCCGACGGCACGCCGGCCTACGCCATCGAGGGCTCGGTGTTTATTGCCGGGGCGGCCGTGCAGTGGCTGCGCGACGGTCTCGGCTTGATCGCACGGGCGAACGACTCTGAAACCCTGGCGCGGCGCGTCGATTCGACCTTGGGCGTGTACCTGGTGCCCGCCTTCGTCGGGCTGGGGGCCCCGTATTGGGACAGCGACGCCCGCGGCGCGCTCGTCGGCCTGACACGCGGCGTCAACCGCGCCCATGTCGCCCGTGCCACACTCGAATCGCTGGCATACCAGACCCGCGACGTCGTCGACGTCATGGTGGCCGAATCCGGGCGTGCGCTCGGCGGCCTCCGCGTCGACGGCGGGGCTACCGCCAACAACTGGCTGATGCAGTTTCAGGCGGATGTGCTCAGTACCACGGTGGATCGCCCCAGGATTATCGAAACCACGGCCCTCGGTGCGGCGCTCCTGGCGGGCCTTGGCGTGGGGCTGTGGAAATCCGCGCAGGCCTTGCAACGTGTGCGCCGGCCGGATCGCATCTTCCGGCCCCGCATGCCGCCCGAAAAACGCGAAACGCTCTACCAGGGCTGGCGCCGTGCCGTGGCCGCGGTGCGCTCGCTGGGCTCGTGAGGATCACGCGTTCCACCATCCACACTGTGACCGTGGCGCTGCTCGCGCTGCTGCTCCCGTTCGCCCCGGCGTGCGCACAGAGTCTGGCGGAGCGGCCGTTCCTGACCGGCGACTGGTACGGGCTGCGCAGCACCCTGGTGGCCCACGGCGTGGCGTTGCACGCCACCTATACGAGCGACGTGGTGTCCAACCTCAGCGGCGGCATCGACCGTCGGACCGTCTACCTCGGCAATCTCGACCTCACACTCGTCTGTCAATTGCACAGCCTGACCGGCGTGCCGGCGGGAACGATCTTCGTGTATGGCCTCGCCGACCACGGCGGGCACCCATCGCACCACATCGGCGACGTCCAAGGAACCGACAACATCGAAGCCCCGGAGGCGATCAAGCTCTACGAGGCATGGTGGCAGAAAATGTTCTTCGGCAATCGTCTATCGCTCCTCGTGGGGCTGTACGACCTCAGTTCCGAGTTTGACCACGTCGAGAGTGCCGCCGCCTTCCTGAACAGCTCGTTCGGTGTCGGGCCGGAGTTCTCCAACAGCGGCGTCAACGGCCCTTCCATATTCCCAACGACGGCCTTCGGGGGACGGCTCAAGGCGGCACCGTCCGAACACGTCCTCCTCCAGGCGGTCGCGCTCGACGGCGTGGCGGGAGACCCCACAGCGCCGGCTTCGACCCACATCCGGCTGAACGCCGACGACGGGCTTCTGCTTGCCGCCGAAGCCGCACTGGTATGGTGGGACCGTACATCGGCTCCGGGTAGTCCGCCGCCGGCCCTGCCGCGGCTGCGCCGCAGCCGCACCGGCCGGTCGTGGGGGGACGTGCCGTACAACCTGAAACTCGCCGCTGGCATCTGGGGCTACACGGCCTCGCAAAAGGACGTGTTCCAGACAGACGGCGCCGGTGCGCAGGAGCGGGTCGGCCATCCGGGATTTTATTTCCTCGCCGATTGGTTCGCATACCGCGAGCAGGCGTCCGACAGGCAAGGTCTCTCGCTGTTCGTGCAACTGGGTGTGGCGGACCCGGACGTTGACCGGTTCAGTAATTACACCGGCGCGGGCATGACGTACACCGGGCTCATCCCCGGTCGCGATGCCGACACGTTGGGATTTGCGGTGGCGGCGGCGCGCAATGGAGGGCCATTCAGGGACGCCAGCGAAAGCCAGGGCCTGCACGCGACGAATTTCGAGGTGGCACTGGAGTGGACCTACCGGGCCGTGCTGACTCCGTGGCTGGCAGTGCAACCGGATCTCCAGTACGTGGTGCACCCCGGCGGGCGCACCGACCGGAGCCACGCACTAGTACTGGGCCTGCGCCTCGAAACCAGCCTCTAAGGTACGTTGGTTGCAGCGCACGAGGGCCGATGCTATATGGTTGTGCTTTTGAAAGAGGACAATTGCGATGAAAGAGGGTATCCACCCGAAGTATGAGGCGGCGCGCATCGTCTGCGCATGCGGAAATGTTATCGAAACGCGGTCGACACTCCCCGAAATCCATGTGGAAATCTGCTCGAGTTGCCACCCCTTCTTCACCGGCAAACAAAAGCTGCTCGACACCGCCGGACGCGTCGAGCGTTTCAAGCGCAAGTACGGCATGCAGCAATAGGGTGGGCGGCGCGTTTCCTCTCCCGCAGTGGAGATGAAAAAGGGCGAGGGAGGCGACCTCCCACGCCCTTTTTTTTGACGGCGAATCGTCATGTTTCAGAAACTCGAAGACGTTGAACACCGCTACCTCGAACTCGAGGGCGCCTTGGTGGACCCCGCGGTCATCGGCAACCGCAAGGAGTACGCGCGTTTGGGCAAGGAGCGTGCCGACCTCGAGGAAATTGTCGCACGCTACCGGGAATGGAAGAATCTCGCGGCGGAATTCGAGGGACACAAGTCGCTGCTCGAGGAAACCGATCCGGACATCCGCGAGTTGGCGAAAGCGGAACTCCCCACGCTGCGGGAACGGCTGGAGTCGCTCGAAGACGAGTTGAAGCGCCTGCTGGTGCCGCGCGATCCCAACGACACGCGCAATATCATTCTGGAAATTCGCGCCGGAACCGGCGGCGAGGAAGCCAGCTTGTTCGCCGCCGAGCTGTTCCGCATGTACAACCGTTACGCCGAGGAACGCGGCTGGCGGGTGGAAACGATGAGCGCCAACCCCACCGGACTCGGCGGCTTCAAGGAAGTCATTGCGCTGATCGAAGGCCGCGGCGTCTACAGCCGACTGAAATTCGAGGGCGGAGTGCACCGCGTGCAGCGCGTGCCGGAAACCGAAGCGTCAGGCCGCATCCACACCTCGACTGTCACCGTGGCGGTGCTGCCGGAAGCCGACGACGTCGATGTCCATATCGACGAGGCCAAGGACCTGCGCATCGACGTCTACCGCTCGTCTGGACCCGGCGGCCAGAGCGTCAACACCACCGATTCCGCCGTCCGCATCACCCACTTGCCCAGCGGTCTGGTGGTCGCCTGCCAGGACGAGAAATCGCAGCACAAGAACAAGGCCAAGGGCTTGAAGATCCTCCGCGCCCGCCTGCTCGAGCGGGCCCAGGCGGAGCAGCAGGCGGAGGTGGCCCAGAGCCGGCGCAGCATGGTCGGCACGGGCGAACGGTCCGAACGGATCCGCACCTACAATTTCCCGCAGGGGCGCGTCACCGACCACCGCATCAACTTGACCCTCTACTCGCTCGACCGCGTGATCGAAGGGGAGATCGAACCGCTTATTGACGCGCTGATCACGCACCATCAGACGGAAGCGTTGAAGGCGGCCAGTCGATGACGCTCGCGGCGGACCTTGCCCCAGCGGCGGACACCATGGGTACGCTGGTGGCATCCGCAACCAGCCGCCTTGAGGCGGCCGGCATCGACACGGCCCGGCTCGACGCGGAGGTATTGCTGGCGGAGGCCTGCGGTAGCGATCGCACCGCTCTCTACGCGGCGTGGCGCCGCACCGTCCCCGACGACTGTCGAGTCCGGTTCGACGTCTTGCTCACCCGGCGCCTGACCCGCGAGCCGCTGCAGTACATCGTCGGCCGTCAGGAATTCTGGTCTTTGGACTTCGCCGTCTCCCCGGCGGTCCTCATCCCGCGCCCGGAATCGGAACTCTTGGTCGAACTGGCCTTGCGCGCGCTGGCGTCTTCGTCATTCCCGCGCAAGCGGGAGTCGATCCCCGCGGGCGGCACCCCACCCCCCTCCCGGATGCCCATTTGCGCGGGCATGACGCGCTTGGACGCGGCGGTTGATGGGCAGGAGCCGCCGTTCGTTGGCGGTGTCTCGACGCCCGTCCCGAGCCCTGGCGAAGAAGGCGCCCGCAACCTCCTCCTCTGCGACCTCGGTACCGGCAGCGGCTGCCTCGCCGTCGCCTTGGCGCATGAGTTGCCGCGCGCCACGGTGTGGGCACTCGACCTCTCTCCCGCGGCACTGGCGGTGGCGGCGGCCAACGCGCGGCGACACCACGTCGCGGAGCGCATTCACCTCGTCCACAGCGACCTTTTCGCCGCGGCAGGCGACCTGCGGTTCGATGCGCTCGTGTCGAACCCTCCATACATTCGCTCGGACGGGTGGCGACGGTTGCAGCCGGAGCTGGCGTGGGAACCTGCCCAAGCGCTGTACGGCGGCACCTCCGGACTCACCGTCATCGAGCGGGTACTCGAGGAAGCCCCCGGCCGGTTGCGGCCCGGCGGCTGGCTGATCATGGAAATCGACGACAGCCAGGGGCCCGCCGTCGAGCGACGCGCGCACATGGCGGGCTTCAGCGCGGTCTCCGTCGTACCCGATTACACCGGCCGGCCGCGCGCCCTATTGGCGCGGCGCTGAGTAACGCCATGGGTCCGACTTCTCCGCCCGGTTGCGTCGCCGTGCGATCCGCGCTACGCGATGCGCGCGGACCGGAGCCTCGCTAACATGGACACGATTGTCATCCGCGGTGGCCGTCCCCTCAAGGGTGAGGTCGCGGTCGAGGGTGCGAAAAACGCCGCCCTGCCCATTCTGCTGGCCTCCCTGCTGACCGCGGATCGGTGCGTCTTTCGCAACGTGCCCGACGTGGTCGACGTGCGCACCACGTTGAAACTCCTCGCGGACCTGGGCGCCCGCATCGACCACGACGCGGGGGCTGTGAACCTGCGCGCGGAACGCCTCGCCCGCCTGGAGGCGCAGTACGACCTGGTGAAGACGATGCGGGCCTCCTTTCTGGCGCTCGGACCGCTGCTCGCCCGCTTCGGGCGTGCGCGGGTTTCCACTCCCGGCGGGTGCGCCATTGGCGGCCGTCCAGTCGATCTGCACCTGGAAGGGCTGCAGAAAATGGGGGCGCGCTGCCGCATCGTGCACGGCTATGTGGAAGCGGAGGCGGAGCGACTGCAGGGGGCACGCATTTATCTGGACGTGCCGTCCGTGGGCGCCACCGAGCACCTCATGATGGTGGCCACCTTGGCGGACGGCACGACGACCATCGAACACGCGGCGCGCGAGCCGGAAGTCGTCGATCTGGCGCACGCGTTAGCCGCAATGGGGGCGAGGATCGCCGGCGCGGGAGAGGATACGATCACGATCGACGGCGTGCCGGCGCTCCACGGCTTGGACTTCAGCATCCTGCCCGATCGCATCGAGGCGGGCACCTTCATGATCGCCGCGGCGATCACCAACGGCGACGTATACGTGCGTGGCGCCCGTGCCGAGCACCTGCACGCCGTCATCCTCAAACTGCGTGAGGCGGGCGTCGAGGTGCAAGAGGATGACGGCGGTATCCGCGTGATCGCCAATGGGCGGCTCAAGAGTGTCGACATCAAGACCATGCCCTACTCCGGATTCCCGACCGACTTGCAGGCGCAGATGATGGCGGCCATGACCTTGGCCGACGGCCGCAGCGTAATCTCGGAAACGATTTTCGAGAACCGCTTCATGCACGTCCTGGAACTCAACCGCATGGGGGCGGACATCAAGGTCGAAGGGAACACGGCCATCGTGCGCGGCGTGGCGACGCTCGGCGGCGCACCGGTGATGGCCACGGACCTGCGGGCCAGCGTCTGCCTGCTGCTGGCCGGGTTGGCCGCCGAGGGCGTAACCGAGGTCTCGCGGGTGTATCATCTCGACCGCGGCTACGCTCATATCGAGGCCAAACTGTCCGCGTTGGGCGCCGATGTGCGGCGCGTCAAGGCACGGTGAGGTTCGTATGCCCGTACGCATCCTCGCCACGACCCAGACCGATTTCGCGCGGCGCTTCGCGACCCTGCGGCAGTACGGCGCCGATGCCGCCGCGGCCGTCGACACGCAGGCGCGGCGGATCGTCGACGCCGTGCGCCAACGCGGCGATCGCGCGCTCATCGAATGCACACGGCGTTATGACCGCGTGACGCTCAAGCCGGCGCAGCTACGCGTCAGCACCGAGGAGATCCACAAGGCCGCTGGTGCCGTCCCGCCCGGCGCGCTACGCGCCCTGCGTGTGGCGGCGCGCCGCATTGCCGCCTTCCACCGGCGCCAGGCGTCGCGCAGCTGGAGCTATCGCGATCCGGTAGGGCTACACCTCGGCCAGCGGGTAACGCCTCTGGAGCGGGTCGGCCTGTACGTACCGGGTGGGCACGCGGCCTATCCCTCTTCCGTGTTGATGAACGCCATCCCGGCCCGCGTCGCCGGCGTACGCGAGGTGGTCATGGTTTCCCCGCCGAGCCCCGGCGGCACCAATCCCGCCGTGCTGGCCGCCGCGGCGATCGCCGGCGTGGACACGGTGTTCCGCGTGGGGGGCGCGCACGCGGTGGCCGCGCTCGCCTACGGCACGGCCACCATCCCGCGGGTCGACAAGATCGTGGGGCCGGGCAACGCGTACGTCCAAGCCGCCAAGAAGGCGGTGTACGGAGCGGTCGACATCGACGCGATCGCCGGACCGAGCGAGGTGGTGATCATCGCCGACGCCAGCGCCGTGCCCGCCTACGTGGCCGCGGATTTGATGGCCCAGGCGGAACACGGCAGTGGTGACGAGTGCGCCGCCCTGCTCACGCCGTCACGACGACTCGCCGTCGCCGTGCGGGCCGAGATCGAGCGGCAACTTGTACCCTTGCCGCGGCGCCAGGACATCGCACGGGTCCTGGACCGCCGCGGTGCACTCATCGTCGTCCGCGACCTCGACGAAGCGGTGGCGCTGGCAAACGCCATCGCGCCGGAGCATCTCGAACTGATGGTCACGCAGCCGCAACGCTGGGCGAAACGGATCCGGAATGCCGGCGCGGTGTTCCTCGGACCGTATGCCCCCGCGGCGCTCGGTGACTATGTCGCCGGACCGAATCACGTGCTACCGACCGGCGGCACGGCGCGCTTCTTTTCGCCGCTCGGGGTCTACGACTTCGTGAAACGCACGAGCATCGTGTCGGCGACGCGCGCCGGCCTGCGACGACTCGCCCCAACGGTGGTACGACTGGCGACGTTGGAGGGCTACGATGCCCACGCCGCGGCGGTCCGCTGCCGGCGTACCGAGAACCGCCGCCGGACGTCGGCGGCGGGCAAGTAGGGAGGACAGTATGCCGAAGACACGTACACGTCCGGCGCGAAGGCCGCCGGATGCCCGGAAAGGCCGCGAGGCGACGGTATCCCGCAAGACCAAGGAAACGGAGATTTCGCTGGTTTTGCACATCGACGGCAGCGGCCACGCGGACTTGGATACCGGCATTCCCTTCCTGAATCACATGCTCGACAGTTTTGCGCGCCACGGCTTCTTCGATCTGTTCGTGCGGGCGCGCGGCGATCTCGACGTCGACCAGCATCACACGGTCGAGGATATTGGCCTCACGCTCGGCAAGGCCTGGCGCCAGGCGCTCGGCGACAAGGCCGGCATCCGCCGCTTCGGTGACGCCAGCTGCCCGCTCGATGAGGCCTTGGTGAGCGCCGTGGTCGACCTCAGCGGACGTCCGTTCCTGACCTACAACCTCAAGATCGAACAGGCACGCGTCGGCGACTTCGACACCGAACTGGTGCACGACTTCATGGCGGCGTTGGCGAACGAAGTCGGTATGAACCTGCACCTCAATCAGATCCAGGGCCGCAACCCCCACCACGTCATCGAAGCCGCCTTCAAAGCCTTGGCCCGCGCCCTCGATAAAGCCAGCCAGATCGACCCACGCGTGAAAGGCGTGCTGTCCACGAAGGGATCGCTCTGATTGGCGTATGCCAACCATCGCCATCATCGACTACGGCATGGGCAACCTGCGCTCCGTGCAAAAGGGGCTGGAGCGGGTCGGGTTCCCCGCTGAGGTGACGCGGGACGCCGACCGCATTACCGCCGCCGCTGGGGTCGTGCTGCCCGGGGTGGGCGCCTTCGGCGCGTGTATGGACAACCTGCGCGCCTACGGCCTGGTCGACAGCGTGCGCCGCGTCATCGCCCGCGGGACGCCGTTCCTGGGTATCTGTCTGGGCATGCAATTGCTCTTCGAGGAGAGTGAGGAGTTCGGCCCCGTGCCCGGACTCGGCATCTTCCCGGGTCGCGTGGTACGCTTCCCCGAGCGCGCCGGTCTACAAGTGCCACACATGGGTTGGAACCAGATCGCCAAGCGAAAGAATCCGCCGCACTTGCACGGTATCGAGACGGGCGCTTTTTTCTATTTCGTCCACTCGTATTACGTCGTGCCCGCGGATCCGGACTTGGCTGCCACCACCACCGACTACGGCATCGAGTTCACCTCGGCGATCGCACGCGATAACGTCTTCGCGACCCAGTACCATCCGGAGAAGAGCCAGGCCGCTGGGTTGACGATTCTGGAGAACTTCGGCGCCTTTGTCGCCAATTCTGGCGGATAGCATCTGCTAGCTGCTGGCATATGGCTTATGGCATATGGTCAGCAGTGAAGTGCTCGCTTTTCTGAGGCCATCAGCCAAACGCCATGCTCATCGTACCTGCCATCGACTTGAAGAACGGCAAGTGCGTTCGCCTTCTGCGCGGCGAGTTGAATGCCGAAACCGTGTACGGCGACGATCCGCTCGCCATGGGACGCCGCTGGGTGGACGAAGGCGCCGAGTATCTGCACGTGGTCGACCTGGACGGCGCGGTGAGCGGCCGGCCGGTGAATGCCGCGGCGATCGCCGCGCTCTGCCAGGCATTGCCGATCCCGATCGAGATCGGCGGCGGCATCCGCACGGTCGAGCGCGCCGCCGAACTGCTACAGCTAGGCGCGGACCGCGTCATCTTCGGCACCGCGGTACTGGCCGAGCCGGAGACCGTGCGCGCCGCGTGCCGGCAGTTCCCCGGACGGGTGGCGGTGGGCATCGACGCACGCGACGGCAAGGTCGCGGTGCGCGGGTGGCTCGAAACCAGCACGGTCACCGCGTTGGACCTGGCGCGCCAGGCCGAGGACCTGGGCGCGTGTCGCATCGTCTACACCGATATCGGCCGCGACGGTACGCAAGAAGGTGTCAACGTGGCTGCCACCCGCGCCGTCGCCGCGGCGGTACGACTGCCGGTAACGGCTTCCGGCGGTGTCGGTTCGTTGGCGGACATCCTTGCCGTGCGCGATGGCGCGGTCCCGAACCTCGATGCCGTCATCGTCGGCCGCGCCCTGTACACCGGCGCCGTCAGCCTGCCCGCGGCGGTTCGGGCGCTCCGGGACGTGCCGTAATGCTCGCCAAGCGCATCATCCCGTGCCTCGACGTGAAAGACGGCCGGGTCGTCAAGGGCGTCAACTTCGTCGGCCTGCGCGACGCCGGAGATCCCGTCGAAATCGCGCAGCGTTACGACGACGAGGGTGCCGACGAATTGACCTTCCTCGACATCGCCGCCTCGCATGAACGGCGCCAGATCATACTGGACGTCGTCGCCCGCACCGCCGAGACGGTATTCATGCCACTCACCGTCGGTGGTGGCGTGCGCGAATTGCGAGATATCCGCGACTTGCTCAACGCCGGCAGCGACAAGGTGTCGATCAACACCGCCGCGGTGCAGCGGCCCGAATTTGTCGAAGCCGCCGCCGAAAAATTCGGCAGCCAGTGCATCGTCGTGGCCATCGACGCGAAGCGGGTGGCCGGCAGCGCACCGCTGCGCTGGGAGGTCTATACGCATGGCGGTCGCCGGCCGACCGGACTCGATGCCATCGAGTGGGCACAGCGGATGGAGCGCGACGGGGCGGGCGAGATCCTGCTGACGAGCATGGACCGCGACGGCACCAAGGAGGGCTACGATCTCGCGCTGACGCGGGCCATCGCCGATGCGGTCCGCGTGCCGGTGATCGCCTCCGGTGGCGTCGGCACACTCGAGCACATCTACGACGGCCTTACCGCCGGCGGTGCCACCGCCGCCCTGGCCGCCTCAATCTTTCACTACCGCGAGTACACCGTGCGACAGTGCAAAGAGTACCTGGCGGCGCGGGGAGTGCCGGTGAGGATGCAGTGATCAGTAACCAGTGGTCAGTAACCAGGAACAGTGTTCACTGGCTACTGGTCACTGGTCACTGGTCACTTTCTAATTCCCCTCCAACCAGCGCTCCGCATCGATCGCGGCCATACAGCCGGACCCGGCGGCGGTAACGGCCTGGCGGTAAACAGTGTCTTGCACATCGCCGCAGGCGAACACCCCGTCCACGCTGGTGTGGGTGGAGCGCCCGCGGGTGACGATATACCCGTTGGCATCCATGTCGATCTGGCCCTCGAACAACCGCGTGTTCGGCTGATGGCCGATTGCCATGAAGACGCCGTCGCACGGGAAGTCGGATAATGCGCCGGTCTTCACGTTCTTGAGGCGGACGCCCGTAACTCCCGCCGCGTCCGCGGTCCCGTGAATCTCGTCGACCACGGAGTCCCATCGGAACCCGATCTTAGCGTTTTTAAAGGCGCGCTCCTGCATGATCTTCGACGCCCGCAATTGGTCGCGTCGATGGACGATAGTGACCTTACTGGCGAACTTGGTGAGGAAAGTCGCCTCCTCGATGGCGGTGTCGCCGCCGCCCACGACGATCAACTCTTTTTCCTTAAAGAAAAAGCCGTCGCAAGTCGCGCACGCGGACACGCCGTGTCCCATCAGGCGCTTCTCGGATTGCAGTCCCAGCAACTTCGCCGAGGCGCCCGTGGCGACAATGAGCGCGTCGCAGGTGTATTCCTCCTTGCCGGCGCCGAGCCGGAACGGGCGCTGGGCCAGATCCACCCGACTGACGTCACCGTAGAGGCAACGCGTGCCGAAGCGTTCGGCCTGCTGTTTGAAGAGTTCCATCATTTCCGGCCCCATCACACCGCCGGGGAAGCCGGGATAATTCTCCACATCGGTCGTGATCGTCAGTTGTCCGCCGGGCTGTGAGCCTTCGAACACGATTGGTGCTAGGTTAGCGCGGGCGGCATACACTGCCGCGGTCAGTCCTGCCGGTCCCGAGCCGACGATGATGAGTTTGTGATGGTTCATAGACACGCGAGGTTATAGTGACGCCAGGTCGGAATCGCAAGATAAGTCCGCTGGTGCGGCTGTCGCACGTGGACGCGAGCGGCCGCGCACGCATGGTGGACGTCAGCGCCAAAGCCGTGACCGAACGCGAGGCGGTGGCGCGTGGCAGCGTGCGCATGCAACCGCGGACATTACGATCGATTCGCAGTGGGAAGATCGCCAAAGGGGAAGTCCTGGCCGTCGCCCGGGTGGCCGGGATCATGGCCGCCAAGCGCACCGCCGAGCTGATTCCCCTCTGCCATCCGCTCCCGGTCGAGGTCGCGGGCATCGATTTCCACACCGCACGCCCCGGACTGCTCGAGATCGAGGCGCGGGTGAAGGTCACCGGAAAGACCGGAGTGGAAATGGAGGCCCTGGTGGCCGTCAGCGCCGCCGCGTTGACCATTTACGACATGTGCAAGGCCGTCGACCGTGGCATGGTCATCGGCGACATTTGCCTGATCGAGAAACGGGGCGGCCGCAGCGGGGAGTGGAAGAGGGATGCGGAGCGCTAGGGGATCGGGGCTTCAGAATCCGACATCCAGCCCCCACCCCCCAGTCCCCATTCTCCCTTGTCCCCACTTCCCCAACTGCGTCGGTTGCGCCTTCATCGGCCGACCCTACGGCGAGCAACTGCAGCTCAAGCAACAACGCGTGCATGAAGCGTTCGCACGGTATGAGAATCTCAAGGCACTGCCGATTCCCCCGGTCGTCGGCTCGCCGCGGGCGTTCGGGTACCGCAATCAGGCGAAACTGGTGGCGCGCCGCGCCGGGCGCGGGTTGTTGCTCGGCATCTACCGCCCGCAATCGCACCAGGTCGTCGACATCAGCCAGTGCGCGGTGCATCACCCCCTCATCAACCCGCTGCTGGCCCGCATCCGTGAAACGCTGGAGCGGCTGGCGATCCCGATCTACGACGAACGCACCCGCACGGGCACGCTCCGCTACGTGATCGTGCGGGTCAGCAACTGGACCAAGCGGGCGCAAATCATCCTGGTGACACGCGACCGTCAGTTACCCCAGGCGCGGCAGTTGGTCGCGCAACTGCGCCGCATTCGCGGCGTGATCAGCGTGGTGCAGAACGTCAATCCCGACCCCGGCAACGTCATCTTGAGTGCCAGTTTCACGCCGCTCACGCGCGAGACGGCGCTGTTCGACCGTGTTGGTTTTCTGAAGTTGCGCACCCAGGCGGGCGCGTTCCTGCAAGCCAACGTTCCGGTGGCCCGCAAACTCTATGACCACGCCCTGCGGTCGGCGGCGCCGCGTGCGGAGGACATCGCCGTGGACCTCTACTGCGGCGTCGGCGCCCTTTCGTTTTACCTTGCCGGCGCGGCGAAGCATGTCTCGGGCATCGAAGAGTCGCCGCTCGCCGTCGTGGATGCGAAGGCGAACATCCGCCTCAACGGCTTCCACAACGTCCGCTTCTACGCCGGCGCGGTGGCGGCGGTCTTGCCGGAATTGGTCGAGCGGCTCGGACACGTGGATATCCTCACCCTCAACCCGCCGCGCAAGGGCGTGGACGAGCACGCGCGGGCCGCCATCGCCGCCTGCGCCCCGCGGCGTATGGTGTACATCTCCTGCCATCCGGACACGCTGGCACGCGACCTCGATTGGTTCGCCTCGCGCGGGTACCGCACCGTCCGCGTCCAACCGTTCGACCTGCTGCCGCAGACGGAACACGTCGAATGCGTCGCGGCGCTCGAGCGCCTACAACCCTTATCTTGTTAGCGGTTGTCGGTCGTGCTACGGCCTTGCCTATTCCGGCCCGGAACGCTCATGCGCCCACTTTTCGTCGGTCTCGATGTCTCCCGTCACCCATTCGTCCCGAGAACCCCACTGGCACGCCGCCAGCATATTGGGCAAGTGAACCCCCTCCTTACCAAGGAGGGGGCGAGGGGGAGGTTGCTCACCCGGCCTTTCCAAACCTCCCCTAACCCCTCCTTGGTAAGGAGGGGAACCTTTGCCAGCCAGTTCATTGAGTACCCCCTTCATCTGGGCCGGTATATCGAGGGACACGACCACACCGCGCATGTATGGTATCCGGCAACCAACGGCCACTGAGCTGACCATGTACGAGGGACACAAAATCGCCGCGGTGGTCCCCGCGTTCAACGAGTCGGCCCACATCGCCGCGGTCATCGGCGCCATGCCCGCCTACGTCGATCACATCATCGTGGTGGACGATCGCAGCACCGACGGCACCGCGGCGGCGGCAACTGCTGTCGGCGATGCGCGCGTGCAGGTGATCCAGCATCCGGTGCAGCGCGGCGTCGGGGGAAGCACCGTGAACGGGATGCAGCGGGCGTTGGAACTGGGCGCCGATCTGCTGGTGAAAGTCGACGGTGACGGGCAAATGGACCCCGCACACATCACCCGGTTGCTCGAACCGCTCGTCCGCGGTGGTTACGACTATGCCAAGGGCAATCGCTTCTTGCACCGCGACGCGTTGCGGAAGATGCCCCTGCATCGACTGCTCGGGAATTTCGCCCTGACCTTCGCCACCAAACTCGCCTCCGGGTACTGGCACATCTTCGATCCGCAGAACGGCTACCTGGCCATCAAAGCCGCCGCGGTACGCGCCTTGGATCTGCCGCATCTGGCAGCGGGGTTCTTTTTCGAAAATGACATGCTGATCCACCTCAACGTCATGAACCTACGCGTCACGGACGTGGCGATCCCGGCGCGATATGAGGACGAACAGTCGTCACTGCGGGTGAGCCGGATCTTGGTCACGTTCCCCATGTATCTGCTGTGTGGTTTCCTGACGCGGGTGTGGGAAAAGTACGTGTTACGCGATTTCTCGCCCATTGCCGTCTTCTGGCTGGTCGGTCTCGCCCTGCTGACATGGGGGACGCTGTTCGGCGGTGCGACGTGGGTGCACTCGTTGGCAACCGGCCATGCCGCCAGCACCGGTACGGTGATGCTGAGCGTGCTGCCATTTCTGATGGGTTTTGAACTCGTACTGCAGGCGATCATCCTGGAAATCCGGGAGACGCCGCGCTAACTCCTACGAACCAATGGGAAACACAAGCACGGCAGTCGCAACTCCACGCGCTGGAGTGTCGGCGCGCGAGGAGCAACCGGCGGTGTCCGCGCCGTCGAGCCCCGGTGCGTTGTCCTGGCCGCGGTTGGTCGCGGCGCTGGTCGCCGTGGGCGCGTGTGGCGTGGCGCAAGCGTATATCCGGGCCAAGATCGACTGGTCGACGGCCAATCTCGTCCTGATCGGCGGCAGCATTGCCGCGGCCGTACTGCTGGGTCGTCCGGCGACGAATTTTCCCGGCGCGGGGCCACGCACGCGTTCGGCAACGGGGTGGGCCAGATGGGTGGCGGCGGCAGGTGCGGGCGCCGGCCTCGCGCTGGTCGCCTACGTCAGCAGCTTACTCGCGACCCACTGGGGAAAATCGTTCGACACCGCGGCCCCTCTGGTGGTGCTCGGCTGGATCGTCTGCAGTGCGGCGCTGACCGCTTGGAAGCGGGCCGCCCCCGACCCGAGCGTGCGGCCGGCACGTTGGGAGATCGCGCTGCTGATCGCAATCGTGGTCCTCGGATTTTTTCTGCGGTTTCATCGCTACAACTATTTCCCGCCACCGGACGGCGTGGCTGCCGTCGAGGAACCGCAGGAGGGCCAGGGCGCCTACCACATCTGGCACGACGGGGCGCGGCCGTGGGAGTTTCTGGGGGACCGGTGGCTACCGGTCCCCTTCTTCGCCACCCTTGGCGTATCGCTGACCAGCGTGCGCATTCCCTTCACGATCGTCAGCGGCCTCACGGTGTTGGCGCTGTACCTGCTCTTGCGGCAACTGGTCGCACGCCCCGCGGCGCTGCTCAGTACAGCGCTATTTGCGGTCTGCCATTGGCATCTGATGTACGCCCGCATCGCCCACAACATCTTCGCCACCACGCTGCTGGTGGTCGTGGTGCTGGCGCTGTGTGTCCGCGTTCACCGCCGCGGCGGTCTGGCACCGTATCCGTGGATCGGGTTTCTCTGCGGCTACACGCTATACACCTACGCCGGCTACCGCGGCACGACACTGTTCGTTGGACTCTTTCTCGGGCTCAGTTTCCTGGCGCACGTTTGGCAGTGGCGCCGGGCGGAGAACGCAGAGGCGCGTTCCGCCGCGGCGGATGTCGCTCGCACCCAGGCCAGCGGGCTGGCGTGGTGCGTGGTGGCTTTCGCGCTCACCGTGTTGCCGCTGTTCTCGTTGCTGCGCGAGAACCCGGCCTATTACGTCGAAGCCGCCAACCGTTCGCTCATCGATCGCGATTATTACACCTCGGACCTTCAGGCGGCGGTCGCGCAAAGGCTTTCCCGCTTGCGGGCGACGGCCCTCATCTTCAATCACGTCGGCGACGACTCGCCGACGTTCAATCTGCCCAACGAACCCATGCTGGACCCGGTCGCCGGCACGCTGTTCGTCCTCGCCCTGGCGTACACCATCGTCTGGGGCCGCTATCGCTTCCAGGGGTACTTCGCGTTCATCTTCCTGGTCCTACTCATCCTAGGTACGACCTTCGTGCACAACCTCGACGTGCGCCGATTGCAGGGCACCATTCCACTGATCTTCGTGCTGATTGCCTTCTTCATCGACCGGGTATGGAACGTAGCAGTTGCCAAGGTGAGGCGCGCCGGCCAGGTCGCGATGGTGGTGTTGGCGACCGCGGTTGCGGGCATGTCGCTGTCCCACAGTTACGACGTGTACTTCCGGCGCTGGATCGACAACGAGAACGTTCGCCGGACGTTCCAGACCTATTACACGGTGGCCGTCCGATACATGCGCACCCTACCCGATAATGCCTATTTGTTCTTCGTCTCGGACGCCTTCAACTTCTTCCTGCCCAACGATCTGGCCTGGCTGCGCGGCGAGCGCATACCCGGCACGGCATCCGCGGACCTCACACCGTTGTTCAGCGGGCACCCCGGCCCCTGGACGGGTCACGACTTACGGGTCCTGATCCAGGAGCCGTACGATCGCGAGGATGTCGCCGCGTTACTCCGCCAGCGGTTTCCGGGCACGGCGTGCGAGGCAATTGAACGCCCGGATGACCCACGCAACCTGTGGATGACGGCATGCCGCGTGTCACGAAGCACCGCTCCGCGTCCCTTTGCAGGCGGCGTGCGCGCGCGGTATTTTCACGGCGACCAAAGCGTTCCGTACTTGGAACGGGTAGAACCGGCGATCAGTTTTGCCTTCGCCCCACCGAACTGCACCTCGTTTCCCGGAACCGATCAGTTCCCGTGCCGCGCCGAATGGGAAGGGACATGGACCGTGGCGGAATCAGGCACCTACACGTTGTTTGCACAAGTCCGCGAGGGTCAGGTACAGGCAAGCGTGGACGGCCAGTCAGTGAGCGGGCCGGTCGAATTGGCGGCCGGACAGCACGCCGTGCGTGTCGCTGCCCAGTTGAGGCACGTGGATCAGAATGGGGTCCGCCTGCGTTGGCGCCTGGCGGAATCCCAACGGCCGGAGTTGGTCGTTTTTGCATCGTTCGAAGACCGTATTCCTTAGGGAAGCCGTGCAGCCGGGAAATCCCGCTGCGGCTCATGCGGTACGATCCGCCCCATCCTGGGTCGCCAGTTGTCGCTCCGCACTTGTTCCCCTGCAGTACCCGCCTGTCAAACAACACGCCTTGCAATTTCTCTTCTATTTTGAGAGATACCGCACGATTCAATAGGAATACTCTCAAGCTGGGAACGATCCGCCATTGAGACAGGCACAATGCAGGCCGTCGCTACCCAATTGCTGACGCCATACGTCTTTATCGCCGGCTTGCTTTGGATAGTTCTATTCCTCATTCCGTTTGCAGCCCTTTGGCCTGTTGCGTCGGGAACGCGGTGGTTTGCACTCGGCGCCGCCGTCTTAGGAGTTGGCGTCCGGCTGATCCATTTTTCGACCACGCCGCCGGGGCTCGGTTACGACGATCCGAGTTTGATGTTGGCCCTATCCACAGATCCGTGGCCGTGGACGTGGCAGCGAGTAATGGGGGAAAGCGCAATCAGTGGCGGTACCGGCTGGGTTAATTTGCCCTTTTATCTCATGTATCGTGTCACCAATAGCTTATTGGCCTTTCGCATCGTCGGCTTGTTTTGGGCAGCTGCCCTTGCGGTCGGCCTGATGGTCTACGCAATTCCCCGGCTCTCGCACGCCGGCGCCTGCATGGCCACAGCCGTCGCCGTCTTTTCGCCGTGGTCCTTGTGGCTGTCGCGGAACCAGTTCGGAATTGAGATTGTTGCCCAGGAGCTGTACCTGATTGTTGCCACCGAGTGGCTGATTAAGCGGAAATGGCTGGGAGTACTTAGCGTCGGACTACTGCTCGCGATGCTACAAATCTCGTACCTCGGTGCGCGCATCAGTCTCGTGTTCCCACTGGTCTTGCTGTTCTTCGCGCCGCGACCCCGGCCGTGGGTGTACCTTATTTGCGCCTATGCGCTCACCGGTCTTGGAATTTTGCCCCATATACTGACCAAACCGCACCTTTTTTATTCGGGCACCATGACACAGTTCGATCCGTCATCCCACACCGCACCGCTACAATTCGTTTCGAAATTCGGAGTAGTCTTGGCCAGCCTTGCCAGCAACCGCTATGCAATCACAGGTACGGCTGCGCTGCGTGGCGAACAGAACCTCATTGCCGCTCTACCATGGTGTTTTCTTGGCTTGCTCGGCACGTGGCGTACCCACGGCAGGGCATGGCTTCTACTGGTCCTGATGTCTGCGGTACCGTGTTGGCTTTCGCCAGCGCCTGGCGGAAGCGGACACCGGATGATGATGATGCTGCTCCCGCTTGCATTACTAGCAGGGGGTGCCGCAAACTTGTTTGCCGAGCACCGCTATTGGCGGCACACGGTGGCGGCTGCATCCGTCGGTGTCGCCGCGTACGGTGTGTGGACGTGGTTCTCCCCGGCATTCTGGGTTCCATTGCCCGAGCTTCAAATGGCCGCTTGGGAACTTCCATACGCTGCCGCGACCCGTGCCTCCTTGAACGAAGCGAATTCCCAGGTGCGGATTCATCCTCCTGAAGACGGCGCACGGCTTGTCGGAGTCGAACGTGGCTTCTCAGCAGGCGATCTCGACCTACGAATGGGGGACTTCGGTATCGGCGCTCCGCTCACCGTCGTCTGGCGCACTCCAGGTCGGGACTTGATTAAGAGCCTCCATCGCCACGGTGTCGAAGCGGAGTGGTTCGGGGGATACATCGCCCGGGTCCACCTTCCTCGAGGCTTTTACGGCCTGACGGACGACGGTCGTTACGGTTGGCGATTCCGCGCCCGGTGTGCCGACAGGCATATGGAGTTTATCACTCCCTATCTGCTCTCGGAGTGGCTCTATGCGGGCAAACCGCCATGCCACCTTTCGTGGCACGCGAAGGCTCTGGCCCCGATCACCAAAGGCACATTCGAAAATGGGCGAGTCAAGGGGACCATCCACATCAACGATGTCGTACTCATGGTTCGACCCCCGCACATACAGATCCCCGCAATTGACGCTGGAGATCGCATTCGCATCGAACTCGACTCGGAGGCCGCGGGAATTTTTTCCGTCTTACGAGACGGTGGTGGCCTTCTAGATCCAAGCGCGGTTACCGCAGATTGATCCATGGCCGGCTACCGGACGACGGTCCTGCGACACAAACGTACGCCAGCAGTCTTGGGGGGCGCTCCGGCGTTTTCGGCACCCATCTATGTTACACGCCCACGACTACCAAACGAATCCGACTTATTCGATCTCATCCGTGGCCTCCTTCGCTCCCGTTGGATTACGAACGACGGCGCTCTAGTTAGAGCCCTTGAAGAACGGCTGCGCAGCAGGCTGGGAGCGGGATTCTGCGCAGCAATATGCAACGGGACCACAGCACTCCAAGTCGCGCTCCGCTCACTCGGTATCGATGGCGAGGTGATCACGACCCCTTTCACGTTTCCAGCAACCGTGCACGCAATCACTTGGATGGGCCTCACGCCGGTATTCTGCGACATTGACCCGGCGAGCTATAACATCGACGCCGATGCTATCGATGCAGCTGCTACGGGGCGGTCCAGGGCAGTCCTTCCTGTTCACGTCTTTGGAAATCCCTGCGACGTGAACGCGATTGAGCGAGTCACTGCGCGGCATGGCCTCCGCACCGTGTACGACTGTGCGCACGCATTTGGTGTCTCCTACCGCGGTCGACCGATCACCGATTGGGGCGATTTGTCCATCCTCAGCTTACATGCGACGAAGCTCTTCCATACCGTGGAGGGCGGGGCAATCGTAGGTCGTACCGCCGCACTTCTCGAACGGGTTGCTCTCCTGCGGAACTTCGGCATTGTTAACGAGGAGGAAGTTCGGGGTATCGGTATCAACGGCAAACTCTCCGAACTGCACGCTGCCATGGGCCTTGCAATGCTGCCATCGATCGACGATGAGATTGCGCAACGGCGCCAGCTGACCGAACGGTACCTTCAACGCATTGACGGCATTCCGGGTATACGCTTGCAACGCTTTCCAGTGGACATGGTGCGAAATTACGCCTACTTCACCATCGAGGTCGATACCGACGCCTTTGGTCTTTCCCGCGACCAGTTGCACAAGGCCTTACGAGCCGAGAACATCATGGTGCGGAAGTACTTTTCCCCTTTGGCTTCAGCCAACCACACATATCGAGATCTGCCCACGGCTGATCCATCGTACCTACCCAACGCACATCGTCTCTCCACGCGGATACTGTCGCTGCCCTTGTACGGAGACTTACAGCTTGACGACGTAGATCGCATCATTGACGCCGTGCTGGCGCTTCAGGCCGCTGCATCCGGCGTGCGCCGGACGGTGTCCACCGGCCAATGACCGACCCGCACCCCCTTCAAGAGAAACCGCTGGTGTCAGTTATCATCCCCGTATACTTCAACGAGGAAAACATTCCTGTCACCTGGCCTGCGGTGCGCGCCGCCCTTCAGTGCATCGAGCAGGAGTATCGGTGGGAATTGGTGTTCGTCGACGACGGGTCTGCCGACGGCTCGTTTAGGGAACTATCAAAGGCCTATCAACAGGATCCCGCGCATGTTCGTATCATCAAGCTGACCCGAAACTTCGGACAAGTGGCGGCAATCTTGGCGGGCTTTAAAGCCGTGCGGGGCAGCTGTGGCGTGGTACTATCGGCCGATTTACAGGATCCGCCGGAACTCATCGGCGAAATGGTTTCGCGGTGGAACCAGGGCACACTGAAGATTGTTCTCGCCACACGAACCCACCGTGAGGACGGTTGGTTCGCCCGATGGGGATCCCGGACATTTTATCGCCTCATGCGCCGGTATGCCGTCCCGAGCATGCCTGAAGGCGGGTTTGACTTCTTTCTGGTCGATCGCTGCGTAATCGACCTCATCAACAAGACCGAGGAGAAGAACACGTTCCTGCAGGGGCAGATTCTGTGGACAGGATTTCCGCCGTACATCATCGAATACGCTCGTCAGAAGCGAGAACTCGGCCGTTCGCGATGGACCCTGTCTCGCAAGGTGAAATATCTTACGGATGGCTTCGTCACATACTCGGTCTTCCCCATCCGCGTGATTACTGCCGTTGGGCTGCTAGCCTCGGCAATGAGCTTTACCTATGCCAGCGTCATCATTGTCGGCAAGCTCGTCTGGGACATCCCGCTCAAGGGATGGCCACCGATCATGGTGTCCATTCTCGGACTGTCCGGCGTCCAGCTGGTGATGCTCGGCGTTATTGGCGAGTACCTCTGGCGTAACTATTATGAAACGCGCAAGTTGCCGAACTACGTGATCGAATCGATCACTGAGGCGGCACCCGGCGCCCTGACGGAGCAGAGAGCGTGCAAGAAGTCGTGATCATCGGCGCCGGGGCGCACGCCCGCGAAGTGCTCGACGTATTCGATGCGGTGAATCAAGTTGCGCGGCGCTACTATGTGCTCGGTTTCATCGTGGAGCCGGGATTTGGAACGCCCGGCGAGTTAGTCAACGATCTCCCGATTCTTGGAGGGGTTGACTGGCTCGAGACACGCGCCGGTGCGCTTCAGGCGATCTGCGGGGTCGGCGCACCCGAACTGCGCCGCCGCCTCGCCACGCATGTGGCGCAGAGAGGGGTCCCCTTTTGCAGCATTGTTCATCCCAATGCGGTGCTGACACGGTGGGTAACCATGGGCAGTGGAGTCATGATCTCTGCGGGCTGCGTGCTCACCAACCGCGTTCGCATCGGAAATCACGCCCATGTGAACGTGGGCTGTACGATTTCGCACGACTGCCTCTTGGAGGATTTTGTCACCTTGGCCCCTGGAGTGCATGCGGCTGGTGGTGTTCGGTTCCGCGAGGGCTGTAGCGTCGGCGTCGGAACCAGCATAATTCCACGTTGTGAGGTCGGCGCTTGGTCCACCGTCGGCGCCGGTAGCGCCATTATTAGGGATGTTCCGGCGAACAGCACGGTGGCAGGTGTTCCCGGAAGCGTACTGATGCGGCAGGCGGGGAGGCACCATCTCCCGTGAGAAGTCCGATGACGCCTCAGCGAAACACGTGACACGGACGTGCGGCAACGCTCGGGCGACGTGACACTACGCGGCCGAGTTGCCGCGTACGCCTGCGGCTCCGTCGGGGGGATTCATGGTCGATACGGGACGAACGCAGTCCAGCCGCATCCCGACTAGCGCCACAACAATCTGAGTTTCCACCTAGCGAATCATTGCCTGCTGGGCGCACTGCGTGAACGCGAGCAGGAACGGCCCCATTCACGACGCCGACAGTTTCTTCACTACTGTGGTCACCTCCCCGCGTTCGTCGTTCGTCCCTTAATAGGACAAGGTGCCCATCGATGAACACCTGCACAGCAGTCGTGGCTTCCAAGCGCACCGTCGAGTTCTGCCCCTCCGGTGTGCGGACGGTGCCGACCATTCCATTGTCGACGGTCGTGCTGCACACGCAGGCGGTGGCGTTTCTTTGAGCCCCATGCGCCAATCAACACTCATAACCGGGGCGATTTTGCTGTAAGCGGGCGTGCCGGCGATCAGTACCGCAGTCGATGCTGAAGACTCCTTCTCGAGGTAGCACCCGAGTAGGCCGTGCACATCAGGATGCGAGTCTAACATACTCAATGGAATAGCCTCCCAGTCCGATCTCTCTGTTCGTCGCAACAGCGGCATGATCGCATCCGCCGGGCTTAGCAACGTGCCATTGATTGCAATGGCACGCCAGCCTGCCGCAATCATGACGCGCCTATTGTGTGCCGTCCGTTGCCCGTCTACAGAAATTGTAGAGACATACGCCGTTTATGTTCGCGGCGTGATATACTGTGATTGCGATTGAGCCCGTGCGTCGCCCAATGCCTTGCGGATTCGCGTCGGTCGCATGGCTGATCAAGCAGAGTGCGTGACCGCCCCGGGACGGGTGCACAGCGGATTGCGAAAAACGCGCCGACAGCGACCTTCGTCGCGATCCACTCCGCAAGCTCATGCGCCGGCTGGAGGCAGTGGTGGACCACAAACGCGCCGGCGATTACGCCGAACCTACCGACACCCCACGACACGCCATGCCGAAGTCGGGACGCTGGGCTGACGGCACCATCACGCAAGCCCACGTTCAGAAGCGCCCCCCCCAAGTCTCAAGGCACCGCCACCAGGGAAGAAGCGGATCCGACGCATCCCCATCGCCGATCGCACCGCAGACAATGGCGGCGACGATCAAACCTAGCTGGACGCTCGCTACCAACGGCGACCGCCAACCGTCATCGTTCTCCTCTCCAGGCAACACCGATGCCTCTCACTTCATTGTGCATCCGTATGTTCTTCCACCTTTGTTGCCGAGCAACGGAGCCGACAGACGCATCCTGACAACCACTCGGAAGTGAGCCCGTTGCACACGCCGGTATCCCCGGAAACCACATGGGCGCCGGAATGCCTGGAAGAATATTCATGCTACTGGCAGTTGCCGGACAGGTTGCTGACTTCTTCGAGCGGCAAGGCGCGATTGTAGACCTGAAACTTCGCTAGCGACCCTTGCGCCCCCGCCGAGCCACCCGGAATATCCGAACCGATGTACATTGGCGTCCCCGGCGTGATTTCTATTTGCCCTTCGTACGTCTGCGAGCCCACCAATTTTCCGTCCACGTAGAGCGAGGTTAGGGCCTCGCCCCACGTGGCAGTAACCAGGTGTCCCTGGCCGGGCTGCCAGCTGGAGATGTTCACGCCGGCCCCTGCTTCGTGCCCGGTATTGTCCGCGGTGAGAAAGCGCAGGTACTGGCCGTTCTTGGCGATCTGCAATCGATTGTTGAACTGGTTCGGGGTGCGGAGGTTCACGAGCGAGGCATCGATCGGCTCATCACCACCCCACTGCGGCGTAACACAGAACGAGATCGTCCCCGCGTCCCCCGTCAGGTTCGCGGCATCCGGAATCGCAAACTGCGAGTCCGTCGAAAAGGTCGCTCCCTGTCCATCGAAAGCAATGTCGTGCTCCACGACCGGTCCATCGCCTTTTTCCGGCACCGTACTCTGATCGAACGAAATCGACAGCACGGGATCCTGCTGTCCTGCGGTATCCTCTTTGGCTGGATCAATTGCATCAGGGGGGTGGGATTGATCGGCTCCCTCGTCGACGGCTTGTCTCTGCTGGCTAGTGGGCTGCCGGTTGCCACCTGCGAGCGGGCCACGCCTCTCCCCCAAAGGAACCGCTGCGAGCGAACCTTGAACGCCGATCGGTTCAGCGGCGTCGTGCGGTGTATTCCGGGCTCCACCGATGAGGCTGCCGCTTCGACGTCCCCCGGCAACGACGCTGGCCCCGTCGCCATCGCCAACCGACCTCCCTGAACGATGGCCACGGCTGCCTTGCGTTGATGACGCGGCACGCGACGCCGCGCCTGCGCCCCCCGCGCCAGCGCCCGGTTTCGCGATCCAACCAGCTTCCGAACCGCGAGATCCAACAAGAGCGTCCTGCTTGGGTCGCTCCGCCCGCTCGGTGATGCCATCCACGCTCGCAGAAGGCTCGCTTTGCCAGTGCCTGGGGACGACTACGATGGCGACCAGCACGGCACTCGCTGCGGCGATCACTACCCACGGCCGGTTCATCACTCTTGCGCTCGACGTCTTCCATGCTGTAGCGCCCGCGGGACAAAGTCAACCGGGCACGACGGGTCGTGCCAAACCGGCTGGCACTCGTGCGCACTCTGTTTTCATCGCTCCCGTGCGTGATGTATGAGGGACGGCGGCGGGGGACGGAAATGTACAGACACTCAGCTATCCGAATAGCGATTGTCGCGATCTGTGCGGCTCTCGCCGTATATTCGCCGTCGCTGTGGGGCTTCCCGTTTATCGTGGACGGCTGGCTCTGGTTGGGGGTGCGTGACCTGACGCGTATGCCAACACGCTACCTGCCCCTGGTCGTCGCCGGTGCCATGGTGGTGGCCGACCTTGTCGGCCGCTGGTGCCCCTCCACCGTGATACGCGTGCGCCGCCCCGCGCGCTGGGCGGCAATCATGGTCGTCGTCGCGGCGATCGTGTTGTGGCGGCTACGCGTGCGCCACTGGTTCGGCGATCTGGGGGGGATCGACCGCGATACCGAGCTCCCGTGGTGGCGCATCGAGACGGCGGAACCGCTCGGTGCGTATACCTTTTACTACATCGTTCACGCGGCCGCCGCGCTGGGGGTTAAGTACTCGACCGCACTGGCGCTGGTCACGACCGTCTTCGGTGCGACAGCCGTCGCCGCCATATTCCTTTGGAGCCGGACCGTCACCGCGGAATGGCCGCTGCTGTTCGCGATGTTTCTTTCCTCGGGTTTCATGGTCATCTTTTGCGGCTATCCCGAGAAGGGGACGCCGAAAGCCATGGCCCTGACCTGCTGGTATACGTACTTCGCCACGCGTGAATTACGCCAACGGCGTATGGCGACGCAGGCATGGTCGGGCCTATCGTTATCCCTGGCCGCACTGATGCACGGGTCGGCCCTGTGCTGGCTTCCAGCCCACGCGTGGTATGTGTGGCGGACTGCCCGCTGGCGGCATGCCGCCGCCGGCATCCTAAGCTTCGCGCTACCGATCGGGATCATGTTCGCCTACGCCGCGTCGGGTGTGCCACGCGCAGGCGGCACCTACGGCAACACCCTGGCACCCATGTTCTGGATCAAGAAATATTGCGTAAGCAATTGCTCGTACGACTTCTGGAGCCTAAGTCACGGCCTCGATATCCTCAACTGCCTGCTCGTCTTGGCGCCAATCGCATTCTTGTGCTTTCCAGAAGCGCTCATTTCCGCTCGGGACGAAACGGAGCGCTGGTTAAGGCTCGGAGCACTGGGCTGGCTATTTCTGTCCGTGATCTGGTTCCCCGTCTTCGGTTACCTCTCGGACTGGGACATCTTCGCCACCACGCCACTGGTGCTGACATATTTTGGAGGACTGGTCGCCTTGCGACGACTGGCGCCCGCCCGCTTTCGACAATTCGCCCTCGCCTGGATCGTCGGAAGCCTAATCCATGCGATCTCGTGGTGGCGCTTCTTCCAAGACCGTCCGTAAACGATCTCTCGGTCAGTTGGGGCGGCTTTGCCAGGTGGCATGAATCAACTCGGCCACCGCCTCAGGCGTGAGGCGCTCGTGGGCTACGGTGTCCTGGTACCCCTTGACCATGAACCACGCGTTCTCAGCCGCCTTCACAGGAACGACCCGCAGGTCGACGGGCTGCCCCACCGTCACTTGCTCCGGCGGCACTTCGACCAGCAGAACGCCGGAGTTCCCACCCGCGGCCCCTTTCGACACGAAGGTCAGACGGTACGGGCCGCGCTCCCAGGTCTGCGTGCCCGGCTTGTCGCTCAGCGTAAACGTCAGCGCGTAGGCCCCGTTGACAAATAATTCGGCTTCACCCGGCGATTCGGACATCGATGCGGTTAGCGTGAAGATGGTACGCTTCTTTGCCGGGCTGGGGGCCGTGCGCCAAGCCACCTCCGTCTCCGCGTCCCGCACGTAGGCCCACCACGATTGCGCCCCACCGCGATAATCCGGATAGCGTGCGTCGGTGTGCTTGAAGGCGACGATCGAGTCGTAGCCCTCCACGACCTGCGCGTCGCTACTCGGCGGCGGCGACGGCGCCAGGATCGGTTCCGCCGGGAACTCCGCTTGTGTCGTCACCCCCGGGAGATCGTGCCCGGCCTCGTCGGTAATCCGTGCCGTGAAGTACCAGCTCCCGATGTTCTCGCAACTTTTGGCAATCAGCAGATTGGCGCCGGCGCTGAGGTCGATCGGGCGGCGCTTGTGCGTTTCGCTAAGCAGCAGTGGCGCCGCGGTTAGGCTGCGCCCGTTCAGCCACGCTTGAAAGTAGTCGCCGGATCCCGAGATCTCGAGGACAGCCTTCCGCGCCGACGGCGACTGCACGGTCAACGCGGTATAGGCGCAAACGTGCTCGGGGTTGCCGGGGTTGCGCGGATCGGCCGAGGCGAAGTAGGCGTTGAGGTCGACGCGCACGAACTGTGGCAGGATTTCCCGCCAGTACACTTGGCGGTCGAACGCTCCCCGATAGGCATCGCGCGTCAGATGGGTCACGTCGATGAAGTTCTGCTCGACACCGGCGCCGGCGTCGTTCGGAAACAACCCCAGCACCAGCCAGTGCGTCAGAAACTGCTTGCGCGCCCGCACCTCGGCGATGACAAACTCGACCTGGCCGCCCGGTGCCACGATGCGGCGCTTTTCGGTGTAGTCGCTGAACATGTCGAGATCGGACGGTCGCAGCGCGTAGAGGATGCGCTGCTTCATCGAGTAGCGGCCGTACTCGGCGGGATCGAGGATGAGGTAGCCAAGGTCGTGGTGCGCCGCCCACTGCCGTGGGTCGATACGATTGTAGAACAGCGGAAAGATCTGCGGCTGGTTGACCTCGACCGCGGTCAGCATCAGCAGATCGTAATTGGCGCGTTCGCTTTCCATGTAGCGAATGGCATCGCGATAGCCGTACTGAAAGCCGCCATATGTGGGCGCGGAGTACTTGGGGTATTCGATGAAATACGCTCGCAGATACGCCAGCGCTTGCGGGGTGAGAACATAGGCCAACCCCGCCACCGCGGCCGTCTGCAGCGCCAAGGCCAGCGGCCGCCAGCGCGCCGCCCAGCCGATCGCTCGCAACGCCGCCGCAAAACCGATGGCCGTCAGCAGGCAGAACGCCGCCGCGCCGATGAATCCGCGCGAGGCACTCGGCACTTCGGTCATCAGACTGGCCCCGACGGGATAGAGCGCCAGCCACCACAGCACGAGTTTGCTCCGGCGGTCCGGATAGAGTGCCGCCACCAGGATGCCAAGGACGAGAAACGGCGCGAACACCGGCAGCAATTCCCCGAAGCCGCGCACGGCATGCCGGGAAATGGGGTCGCCGTTGTGGAACAGGAAGTTGCGACTGAAGAACTCTTGATAGTTGCGCTCGAACCGCACCGCCTGGTCGCGCCAGGTCACGTTGCTGCTGAGCGCCGTGGTATTGCGAAAGTACTGCGTGGCTTCCCGATGCCGCAGATAAAAGATGCCCGCCGGCATGGCCATGGCGATCACCACCGCGGCGGCCAGCAAGGTCTCACGCCAGCGCCGCAACAGCGTTGCAGGGTACAGCGCCACGAACCCGGCGAGGAACAGCGGTACGAAGACCGCGGAAATCGCATAGGCGTACAAACACAGGCTGAAGAAGAACATCGCGGCCGGCAACGTCCTACGGCCGTCGACGAAACGTACCAGCAGCGTGAACCCAATGACGAACAGAAACGGGAACGAGATCAGCTCGAAAGCGAGGCGGCTGAAATGCAGGTGCCACGGGCATACCGCCAGAAAGAAGGCGGCAAATAGCCCAACCCATGGGGAAAACAGGGCGCGACCGAGGAAGAAAATGGCGACGATCGTCCCTATACCGAACAGCGCCGACGTCAGCCGCAGACTGAACTCGTCGAGCCCGAGCAGCTTGATCGGTACGATGGCGGAATAGATGTAGACGGGATTCTTGTAACCGCTGAACGACCACACGAACAGCGGAAAGGATTTGCCGTTCTCGTCGATTCCGGCGGTGCCGATGGCCCAGGCATTGTACCCGAGCGCAGCCTCGTCACAGAACAACCCCGCCGGCACGTCCTTGAGATGATACACGCGCAGAGCAGTGGCGAGAATGACCACCACCAGAAGCGCACCCCACTGCACACCGCGCCGCTGCATGGGTGTTAGATCGCAGAGTCGCGGGGGATCATCAACGGGGGCATCGGGCAAGTGCTGCCCTAACCTAGTGCCACTCGCATGCGGGACCTAACCCCCTGGCCCCCTTCTCGACACGGGAAGGGGGAAGAATTACTTGCCTTTTCACTCCCCTCTCCGCGTCGGAGAGGGGTCGGGGGAGAGGTTCTCGCGTCGCACGAGGACGCGACGCCCGGAATAGAGCAGTGCGCGCCATCGTCCCTAGGTCCCGGTCGTCTCGGGCCGGCTGGCGCCGCGACCACGCCACCACTCGGGCGACATCCAGCGCTTCCACACCAGAATCCCATAGCCGCCGATCGTCCGCCCAGCCCGCATGCGACTGGCGCTCTCCTTGAGATCGTAGCGCAGCTCGAATGGCACCTCGGCGCAGCGGGCCCCCGCCGCCCGCAGCTTCCAAAGCAACTCGGCGGTGCAAATGAAGCCCCATTGTCGCAATTCGAGCAGCCGCTCGCCGAAACGAGCGCAAGCGGCCTTGAGCGTCCGTACCCGGATGGCACGGTACCCGCACGCATAATCGCGCACCCCGGGAATCGGCAAGCACACGCGTAAGAGCAGCAGAACCCCCAGGCTAAATAGTTGACGATGCGCTGGCACCCCCACCACCGTCGCGCCCGGTTGAAAGCGTGAAGCGATAACCACGTCCCAGTCCCGGTCCATCTTCGCCAGCATGGAAAGGATGTACGCCGGATCGTGCGTGTCGTCGGCGTCCATGGTCACCACCACGTCATCATCGTTGCCGTGCGCCGCTACCCAGCGCAGACCGTCGTACAAGGTATCGGCCAGCCCGCGGTTGGTGGGGTGGGTGATGACTTCCAACGGCAACCGCTCGCGCTCCTGCGCGAGGATGCCGCCGGTCTCGTCCCGGCTGCCGTCGTCGACCGCAAGGATGCGATAGGCACGGCCGTCCAGCGTGGTCCGGATGCGTTCGAGCAACGTCCGCAAGCGAGCTGCCTCATTGTATACCGGCAGCGCAACGAAAATCGTACTCATTCGAAGACCTATTCACCCCAACGTCGGGCTCGCATGCATGCGCCGGCATCACGACATGCTTCGGTTCGTATCGCGTTCCTATCGCAAATAGCCTCGTCGATCGCAACCTGCAGGCCGCTGAGATCGAGAATACCAACGCACCGCTCAGCCATCCTGGCACGCCGACGCAACGGCCGCTTTCGATCGTGAACTATCGACTATCGACGCGGGGGTGTCTTAGAATGGGTGTGTATGACCCGCAGCTTTCGACCCAGCCGGCACCGTCGTCCGGGAGCGCCGAAGACCAGCGCCGAGGAGATTATCCAGGCGGCGCGCGCCGCGGCCCAGACACGCCAACAAAGTTACCGCGCCCGGTCGCTCGCCATCCACGGGTGGATCTGCGCCAAGTGCGCGCGCGAGTTCGACGAGGCCACGCTCCACTTGCTGACTGTCCATCATCGCGACGGCAACCACAACAACAACCCGCCGGACGGCAGCAACTGGGAGAATCTGTGCGTCTACTGCCACGACGACGAACACAGCCGCGGTCTGCTGGCGGACTATTTGGCAGGGAAAAAGTGAGGGCTGGACGGAGCTCAGACCTCGGGCTTCAGGCTTCGGACTGCGGACTGCGGACTGCAGGCCTTGGGCTTCGGGTTCCGGATTGAGCTCAAGAGCTTCTGCAGGCTGCGGATCAATTCGTCGTATTTCTGCGTGAGCGGTCCCTGATCGTCCATCTCGAGAAATCCGAGACGGGAGCTCAAGCCTATCAAGTATCGGACCTCCGAGGCCGATGCGATGGCAACGTCGACGAAGTGGAGGTAATCCTTCTCTGAATTCCGCGCGCAGCCTTCGACGATATTCGTGGGCACCGAAACAGCAGCGCGCCTCAATTGTCCCTGGAGACCGTATCGTTCCTCGGCCGGGAAACCTCGGGTTACCCGATAGACATCGAAAACCAATTCGTCGGCGAGCTGAAATACCTTTAACTTGCTGGCATCCCTGCTCATTGCCGCGCTCCTGACGTCTGAAGCCTGAAGCCTGCCTCACAGCCGCTCGCAGACGCGCAGCTTGGCGCTGGCGGCCCGTGGATTGGTTGCGATCTCCGCCTCGCCGGGACGTATGGGCTTCTTGGTGAGGATACGGACGCGGCCAGCTAGCCGCTCGGCAACGAAGAACTGCTTTACCCTACGGTCTTCGAGCGAATGAAACGCCAGTACCGCCAGCCGGCCGCCAGGCGCGAGCAGGGACAGGGCTTGCGGGAGGGCGTCACTGATGGCGTCGAGCTCGTCGTTGACGCCGATGCGTAATGCCTGAAATACGCGGGCGGCGGACCGGCCGGCCTGCCAGCGCAGCCGGGCCGGCAAGGCTGCCGTAATGACCTCCAGCAGCTGAGCAGTCGTGCGCAGAGGGACCCGCTGGCGTTGCGCGACGATGGCCCTGGCAATACGCCCGGCATAGCGCTCCTCGCCGAAGCTCCCAAAGATCGCCGCCAACTCATCCGCGCCGCGGGAGTTCACGATCTCCGCGGCGGTCTCTGTGCCCGTGTCGTCCGGATCGAAGCGCATATCCAACTGCTCGTCGCGCATGAAGCTGAACCCGCGCCCGCTGACGTCGAAATGGAAGGAGCTCAAACCGAGATCGAAAACGATCGCCTGCACCGGTGCGAAGTGCCTGACGGTGGCGATGCGGGTCAGTTCCCGGAAGTTCCCCGCCGCCAAATGGAGGCGTCCCGCATCTACGGCAGCCGCCAGCCTTCGCCGCACCGCGGTCAGCAGCTCAGGATCACGGTCGATGCCCAGCACCTGCCCGTCCGGCGCCGTCTGCTCGAGCATGGCGGCGCTGTGTCCGCCACCGTCGACAGTGGCGTCAATACAGCGCGCGCCGGGCTGGAGCTGCAACAGGTCGAGCAGGGCACGCGTCAGGATCGGAATGTGGACTGGGGTCTCCATCGGACCGGCATATAGCATATGGCAGATGGCTTATGATCAGACTGATGGTTGCCCGATTGCGTGGGACTCACGCGCGCGCTACGCAGGCACTACATGTACCCGGAAAACAGACGGCGATACGGGCAGGAGCGGCGCGCGCCGGCGCCGACGCAGTCATCGGTGCGGCCGTCGCAACCCTCCGGCTTGGCCCAGCGCCATGGGATCGAACCGTTTGCACTCTTCTGCGCCTACCATCTCGGCATCGCCGAGGACGGTGGGTATCGCTTCCAGAACATCCACCAGGTAGCGAAACGCTTCGGCGCCAATGCGGCGGTGATCAAGCAATTGTTGGCCGAGTTCGACATGGATTCGGACACCATTATCCACAGCGCCTTCGACATGGCGGGCGCCCAGGTGGACATCATGCTGGCTCCGGATGGCATCGATCGCACCGAGCTGGCACGTGACCTCTTCGCCCAGTTCCGCGCCGCCCCGCGGCGCTCCCGCAACTGGGCCAAGGAACTGGAGGAGGATGCGCGCGCGAACGAACGTACCTTCGGCTCGACCCGCAGGTGAGGAAAGCACGCGCCGGAGATTCGAGAAAATAGTCGGACGGCGTTAACCAACGAAGTCCGCCAAGGCGAGTGAGCAACCGCGCGCTTCGGAGTCGGCGATACGGCCAGTGATCACAATGCCGTTCTCGACCGTGTGGCCCACATCCTCCGTCAACACGGCGAGGGCGGTGCCCGCGTTAGCGAGATCGAAATGGCAGAGCAGGCCAGATGCGCCGGCCGGGACTTCCCGTAGCGTTCCCGGATCGAGGACCACGGGGCGCAGCCAGTGCGGACCCGCCTTGGCCCGATGCGCACAGCGCCCGGCATAGCGATCGCGGATGACCGTGTCGTAGTATTGCGAAGACAGTTCCGTCATGCCGTACTCGTTGGCGCAATAGTAGCCGGGGATCGCGAGGACGTTCCAGCAGGCATGCAGCACCCCAGCCGCCGAAAGCGACCGCCCTGCCCCTTTGCTGCCGCCGGTGTCCATCAGACGACTGCCGTGCGGCAAGCGGAAGGCTACGCCCTGCGCGCGGCAACGGTCGAAGAACCGCACCAACGCACCGGTGGTGGTCATGATGCACACCGGCACGCCGTCCTGTTCACTCTGCCGCAGTGCCGTGACGACGCCCGCAACATCGAGCTGCCCGTCATGGACGAAGACGTCGCTGCCGGCAACGCTACCGAAGCGCTCCATGGCCCAGGCAATCATTTGTGACAAAGACGACTCGGGGCATTCGTCGCGCGCCGCAACCAACGATAGAATCCGCATCGTCTCCACGTCGGGGAACAAGAACGCTTTCATGCCCGCAATCGCGGCGGCGTGGTAGAGTCGCACATCCGGCATGCCGTGGCGGCCGCGACGCTCGGCGCCGAGGGTAGTGCCCGTGGTGCGAAAGACGCGTTGCGCTGCGGCGCAGCCGAGATCGAGGCGCTTGAAGGCCAACGCCGGCACCGGCGGTATGTCCCGCCAATCGCGCACGGTGGCCGGCGTCATCCCTCTGCGCGCGCAGACGTCGCGGTATGGCGGAATGCACTCGAATTGATGGGCGAAGACTTCGAGCGCCAGCGTCTCGAACGTCGCCGATCCCGGGTCGGCGATGAACCGCAGCACTCTGTCGTGAATCGAATGTGCTGCCCCCTTCGTGATGCTCATGGTTTCGGACCTCTCAGTGCTGCCGACCGCGATGACGATGACATATTCTCCACAGGAACGTGAACGCCCCGAAGGGGGCAGCAAGCAAATGAGTCCGGCCCCTTCAGGGCTACATCCGTTGCTTCTCACCGAGCCCCAGGGCGTTGCCCTGGGCTGACGAATGCCGCCCCGTTCGGACTCTTCCAACCCTCATTCTTTGCAGGCGTCTTCTGTCACCGCAATTCCGGGGATAAGTACGTAGTCTCAATGCCAGCGAGGTAAGCGCGTCCTGCCTAAATCGCATGCTTCGATGCCGGAGAGGACGGCGCCTCCTCAGGATGAGCGGTCGATGATTGTTGCATCAAGAAGTATCGCTCACCCTGCAGAGGCCGGGTCTCGCGGTTGGAATCCCAACCACGGGCGGAGGGGCAGGACAAGCGCGGTCCGGAGAGGTCCGCGGCACGGCGTTTGACTTGGGTGCGCGGCTGCGCCACAGCAAGAGAACGCCTGCCGACGGTGCGCAGGATGTTGCGGTCGAGGAGTTGCCATGAGCGAGTACAGTGCATGGTTCGAATGCATCAACGGATGCCCCACCCACTACAGTCTGTTCGAGGTGATGTATCGCTGCCCGAACTGCAGCGACCTGCTGGACGTGCAGCACGACACGTCCGCCCTGAAGCGGCGCGCGCCGGCGGCGTGGATGCAGCTGTTCGACGACCGCTACCGCCGCAACACCTTTCCGTACGGCTCCGGAGTGTGGGGCAAGAAGGAATGGGTCGTACCGTTCATCGACAACGAGAACATCGTCTCGACCTACGAAGGCACCACCAACCTGCTGTGGGCGGATCGCTACGGCAAGATGCTCGGCGTCGAGGACCTGTGGGTCAAACAGTGCGGCAATTCGCACACGGGCTCGTTCAAGGACCTCGGTATGACCGTACTGGTCTCGGTGGTCAAACAGATGATCGCCGAAGGCCAGACCATCGCCGCCATCGCTTGCGCCTCGACCGGCGACACCTCCGCCGCACTGGCGAACTACTGCGCCGCCGCCGGGATTCCTGCGGTGGTGCTGCTCCCGCGCAACAAGGTCTCGCCCGCCCAGCTCGTGCAACCGCTGGCAAACGGGGCGCTGGTGTTGAGCCTCGACACCGATTTCGACGGTTGCATGGCCTTGGTGCAGGAAATCACCAAGGAACGCACGGTGTATCTGGCGAACTCCATGAACAGCCTGCGGATCGAGGGCCAGAAGACGGTTGCCATCGAGATGGTGCAGCAGTTCGATTGGGAGGTGCCAGACTGGGTCGTCATCCCCGGCGGCAACCTCGGCAACGTCAGCGCCCTCGGCAAGGGGTTCCTGATGATGCGGGAACTCGGATTGATTCAGAAATTACCGCGGATCGCGGTGGCGCAAGCGCGGAACGCCAACCCGTTGTACCTGGCGTATCTCGAGAACTTCCAGTCCTTCGTGCCGGTCACCGCCAAGAAGACCTTGGCGAGCGCGATCCAGATCGGCAATCCGGTGAGTTACAAGCGCGCCGTCAAGGTATTGCAGCAATTCGACGGGGTCGTCGACGAGGCCAGCGAGACCGAGTTGGCGGACGAGGCGGCACGGGCCGATCGCACCGGCATGTTCAACTGCCCGCACACGGGCGTGGCGTTGGCGGTGCTGCGCAAGTTGATCGAACGCAAGGTCATCCACTCCAACCAGCGTGTCGTGGTTGTGTCCACGGCGCACGGTCTCAAGTTCGCCGATCAGAAGACCGCCTACCACCTCGGCCAGATCGAAGGCGTGCACTCCACCCACGCCAACCGGCCGGTAGAGGTCGCGGCGGACCTGCGGCTTGTCAACGACACCATCCGGCGCTACGCGGATAAGATCAAGCTATTGGAGTCCTAACGTGTCCGCGCAAAAGCCGGGGCGGGACCGGAGCGGTCCGAGCACCCAAGCCGTGCACGCCGGTGAGCCGCGCACCAAGGTGACAAGCGCCATCGCCACGCCCATCATCCAAAGCGCCACCTTCACGTTCACCGACACGCAGGAACTGTCCGACTACTTCGAGGGCCGCATCGAGCGCGACGAGTACGGCCGCTACGGCAACCCCACGCAGCGGGTCGCCGAACGCAAGCTGGCGGCGCTCGAGGGGGCGGAAGAGGGGTTGCTGTTTTCCAGTGGCATGGCGGCGATCACCACCACCCTGTTCGCCATGCTGAGCCGCGGGGCGCACGTGGTCGTCACCGACGATGCCTACCGGCGCACGCGGCAGTTCCTGCACCAGATCCTGCGCCGTTACGGTGTCGAGGTCTCGACCGTCCCCGCCGGCGATTACGCGCGCATGGAGGAGGCACTCCGGCAGACGACCCGGCTCATCTTCAGCGAATCGCCGACCAACCCGTACAACCGTATTCTCGACCTCGAGCGGGTGGCCGACATCGGCCGGCGTCACCGGGTGAAGACGATCATCGACTCCACCTTTGCCACGCCGATCAATCAGCGTCCGACGGAATTCGGCATCGACCTCGTCATCCATTCGGCCACCAAGTACCTCGGCGGCCATAACGACTTTCTCGCCGGTGTCGTGCTGGGCTCGGCCGATCTCGTCGGTGCCGTCCGCGAGTTCCATGGCGTGAGCGGCGCCGTCGCCGACCCGTTCGTCGCCTACCTGCTCATCCGCGGCCTCAAGACGTTGGCCCTGCGGGTGCAGCGGCAGAACGACAACGCCCAAAGCATGGCCGAGTTCCTGGAGCGCCACCCGAAGGTCGAACGTGTCCATTATCCCGGCTTACCCGGGCATCCCGAGCACGGCATCGCGGTGCGCCAGATGCGCGGCTTCGGCGGCGTCGTGTCGTTCGAAGTGTACGGTGACGTGAATACCGCGTCGCGGCTGGTCGACGCCTGCAAGATCCCACGCATCGCCCCGTCGCTCGGTGGCGTCGAGAGCCTGATCGAACAGCCGGCCCTGATGAGTTTTTACGAACTCAGCACCGCGGAGCGGCTACGCGTCGGCATCAAGGACACGCTGGTGCGCTACGCCGTCGGCGTCGAGGATGGGGACGATCTGATCGCGGACCTGGACCAGGCTTTGGAGCAGATCTGAGGGATGCGCGCGGTGTCGCCGATTCCTCTCGCCGAGATCCGTGCGGCGCGCGAACGCGCCGCCGACGTCGTCAGGCGAACGCCGCTCGACCTCAGCACCACCTTCAGCACGCTGTGCGGGCGGCAGATCTATCTGAAGCTCGAGAACCTGCAGAGGACAGGGTCGTTCAAGGTGCGCGGGGCGCTCAACAAGATCCAGTTGCTCGATGCCGCGGCGCGTGCCCGCGGCGTGATCACGGCTTCGGCCGGGAACCATGCCCAGGGCGTCGCTTATGCCGCCCGCATGGCCGGCGTCGCCGCCACCGTGGTGATGCCCGAGACCGCGGCGTTCAACAAAGTCGAAGCCACCACGGGCTACGGTGCCTCCGTTGTGCTGGCTGGCCGCGACTATGGCGAAGCCTACGACCAAGCGCTGGTGCTCGCCGCCGAACGGCAGGCCACCTTCGTCCACGCTTTTGACGACCGCGACGTGGTCGCCGGTCAGGGAACGTTAGGGCTGGAACTGATCGAGCAGCTTCCCGATGTGAATACCGTCGTCGTCCCGGTTGGCGGCGGCGGCATGCTGGCCGGCATTATCTCTGCTCTGCGCGGAGCCGGCAGCCGTGCCCGCATCGTCGGCGTGCAAGCCGCCGGCGCCTCCGCACTCGCACCCAGCCTGCAACGGGGAGAACCGGTCCACCTACCTTCCGTCGACACGATCGCCGATGGCCTGGCAACGCGTACCATCGGCGCTGAGCCCTTTGCCATCATCCGTGAAGCCCTGGACGAGGCCATCGCGGTGTCCGACGCCGAGATTGCGGCGGCTGTGCTCTTACTCCTGGAACGCGCCAAGACGGTGGTCGAGGGCGCCGGTGCCGTCGGTGTCGCCGCGTGCCTTGCCGGACGCCTCCCGGCGTCAGCCACCAAGGTGGCGGTCATTATCTCCGGCGGCAACATCGACATGAACCTGCTCGACCGGATCATCAACCTCGGGCTGGTGCAGGAAGGCCGCTTATTCCGCTTGAGCACCCGACTACCCGACCGCCCGGGCGAGCTCCATCGCCTGGTCGCATGCATCGCCGCACAACGCGCCAACATCCACCAGATCCGGCATGAACGGGCCCACCCGGGGCTGCCGCTGACGCAAGCGACGGTCATCCTCGAGCTGGAGACGCGGGGCCACGATCACATCGTCGGGATCCGGCATGCCCTCGTCGAGGCGGGGTTCGTGCTCGACGTGGACGAGGCCAAGGCACGGGCCATCCCATCACGCTGAGGAGCCGTAGGCAGTCATCACGGCACGCGCCCCATTTGCCGTACCAGGACGTCCTGGAGTGCGATCCGGGCTGGCTCGACGAGGTGGTGCGCGCCAAGCGCCCGCAGCGACTGCCTACGGTCCTGCGCCGCGACGAGGTCACGGCGCGAGGACACCATGTCGCAACCAGTTGCGCTCAGAGGTGTTTTCGGATTCGTTCGGTACGGCTTGTTCCGATCGAAAGCGGCCGGCTTCGAGCGGACCGGCGCGGCCCGGTCGGCACGGTGCCGCGACGTGGTCTTCTACCGCCTGCCAATCCCACCAAGCCGCGCTTGCTTGATCAGGTGCGCGAGGCGATCCGCATGCGCCATTACAGCTGCTGGTGAACGGAGGAGGCGTGCACAAGGCGGACGGCGCTTCATTCTCTTCCACGGCAAGCGGCATCCGGCCGAGATGGGCAAGCCGGAAATCGAGCACCTCACCGCGCTGGCGGTGAAGAGCAACGTGGCAGCGTCCACACAGCAACCAGGCGCTCGCAGCTCTCCTCTTCCTGTACAAGGACGTCCTGGAGTGCGATCCGGGCTGGCTCGACGAGGTGGTGCGCGCCAAGCGCCCGCAGCGACTACCTACGGTCCTGCGCCGCGACGAGGTCACGGCGCTGCTGCAAGCGATGCGCGGCGTCAGTTGGCTGATGGCGATGCTGTCTACGGGGCGGGGTTGCGCCTGAGGGAGTGCTTGCGCCTACGCGTCAAAGACATTGACTTCTCCCGTAACGAGGTCTTGGTGCGCGAGGGCAAGGGGAACAAAGACCGCGACCATGCTGCCTGTAGCCGTCATGGCTCGCCCTGGCACATCAAGGTCGGGTGCGGCGCCTGCACGAAGCCGACCTCAAAGCCGGCTTTGGTCGGGTGCAGCTGCCGGATGCGCTGCGCCGCAAGTATCCGAATGCCGATCGCGAGTGGGGCTGGGCAGTGGGTCTTCCCGGCCTGCAGATCTGTACTGACCCACGTTTTGGCGGCCCGCAGCGCTATCACCTACACGAGTCGGTACCCCCAGCGCCAGCTCACGGCGCCGCCTACAAGGCGGCGATTGCCAAGCCAGTTTCTCCGCATAGCTTGCGGCACAGCTTCGCTACCCATCTGTTAGAGGTCGGCGACGACATCCGGACGGTGCAGGAGCTACTGGGCCATCGAGACGTGAAGACGACGCAAATCTACGTGCATGTTCTGAATCGCGGCGGGCAGGTGTGCAAAGTCCAGCCGACCGCTTACTTGGGCCTCCACGAGGCGGGCGTTAGCCCGCATGATCGTGCAGCATAGCGCACCGAGAATGCAGTCGACACATTGGGACGTAACCCGTTGACTCGTTGATGCATTGCGCCGTATAGGAAGCCGCATGCCAGAGGACGCTATGCTGCAGGGGCCTGCGGGGTTCGCGGGACTGCTTCGGGAGTCGAATTGTAGTTAGGGGCCATTACTGAACGTGCATTGCAAAATGTGTAAACTTTTGCCGAATTGAGCATGGTTGGAATCTATGAGCACGAAAATCGTAATAGCCGAAGACAGCAACCGTAGAATTGGGAGCAGAGACCACAATCGACACGTTGCGGAGGGCATAAACGCCCATAAGGCAACTCAAATAGTGCCATCGCCACTACTCAACCCCTTCAGTGCCGACCTACAGGAACGGATCAACCAACGGCATGAAGAAGTTGAACAAATCCTGAGTCAACACCTTGGAAAGCCATATTTCTCCCAAGATGGTTTCATACTTTTTAACGGAAGCTGTGTTGAGCTTCTGGAAAAATTGCGCGATAGCAACGCCAATATCGATCTCGCACTAACATCACCACCATACAATATTGGAAAGGAATACGAGAAACCTCTGTCACTAGAGGAATACATCTCTTGGTGCTCTCGATGGATGAATCAAATTTACAACGTTGTCAGTGATCGAGGCGCATTCTGGCTGAACTTGGGTTACCTGGAAGTGCCGGAAAAAGGGCTATGTGTTCCCATTCCCTATCTTCTCTGGGACAAGTCACCGTTCTATATGATTCAGGAAGTCGTATGGGCATACGGGGCTGGAGTCTCAGCAAAGAGCCGGCTTAGCCCAAGAAACGAGAAATGGCTTTTCTATGTGAAAGATCGGGAACACTACACCTTCAATTTGGATGAAATTCGAGACCCAAATGTTAAGTATCCGAACCAGAAGAAGAACGGGAGATTTCGATGCAACCCGTTAGGAAAAAATCCATCGGACGTATGGGAGTTGCCTAAAGTCACAACAGGCAAAGATAGGAGCTCGAAGGAACGAAGTGGTCATCCAGCGCAGTTTCCTCTCAGCGTAGTAGAGCGAATAGTCAAAGCCGCCTCTAACCCAGCAGAAGTCGTACTGGATCCCTTTGCGGGTTCATGCTCGACGGGAATTGCAGCCACTGGGCTTGGCCGCGTCTTTGTAGGATTCGAACTAAGAGAAGACTACTGCAAGGCGTCCGTTCAGCGATTCAAAGATTTCCTAGTAGAGCGTAAAGATGCGCTGAAACAAACATCGCTTTTTTAGCGGAATTTGTATAGTTCAAGAAGTTTATAGTTCTCAACTTCGGGAGGAAGGCGTGACTGTTGCCCTGTTGCAGCCTTTTGGCCAATCCAATCTGTTGCGTCTAGCCATCCGAAACGTACAAGTAGAATGTTCGGTCTCTTGGTGTCTCCTGAGAATTTTTCGAAATTCACAGTCAGGTAGTAGCCCGATTTTACTTTCTTGTTTTCGCTGGCTTCTTGGGCGTAGCTTCGATTACCGAAGATGTGGCGCGGATTTGACGAAGTTTTTACCTCAATTGAATACTGGTCGTCTGGAATGTAAACGATATCCTTATCTTCCGAAGCCTTCTCTCCGCGCCAGGTTTTTGGATGCCGCGCAGCCAGTTCGAGCGGTATCAGCTCATGAAGAAAGAATCCCATGATCTGGGGCTTTGGAAAGATATCCTTCCCAATATGGAATGCGCTCGTGCCCAACTTCGACGCGAAGATCGAATCCCAAGCAGCCAAGACAACTTCAACGATTTCTTTTGCCTTGAGGGGGTGTTCTTTTACAAGCTGCTGCGTTACGGCGTGCCATTTTTCTGGTGGCAGCCCTTTGTAGGGAGAGGTCATTATGAGAGCCCCTCCAAGAGGCTTGCTGGTTTCACGCGCAGTGCGCGCGCAAGCTGAACGATATTGATGAGGCTAATATTTCTCTCGCCTCGCTCAATAGCGCCTATATATGTGCGGTGAAGGCCTGCGGCGTCAGCAAGCTCCTCCTGTGACAGTCCGGCCTCTTTTCGAAGCGAACGGATACGTGAGCGTGAGCACAAAAGCTGACGGTGTCGCTTGGGATTCTGATCAC
>JAXLXM010000003.1:0-475707 GCA_046327925.1 Binatia bacterium | reverse complement strand
CCACGCCTTTGCCACCCACAGCCTAGAAGCCGGTGTGGATCTGCCCACCTTGGGCCGCATGCTGGGGCACACCAGCGTCACCACGACCATGCGCTACCTGCACACCACCACCAAGCGCGTCTCGGCACAGATCTCGCCGCTCGACCGACTGCTGTTCACGCAGCTTCCAGCGCCCGTCTAGTCCCAAAACAAGCGCTTGTGGATAAGATTCATGCTGCCGACCCGGAAATTTGGTGCTGACGCAGGACAACGCGGGGCCAGACCCGCTTCCTGCGACCGCACTGACGCAAGATGGGAGCTTCCAGGAGGCGCGCCACGGAAATCCTCGACGTCTGCACGCACTCCTCCCCTCGCTCGCCTCGTCGGTCAGCGTGGAAGCCAGGTTGCGTGCTCAAGCGGTGCGCCATCGGTGAAAATATTGCGTGCCGCTGAGCAGCAGGTCCGCCCAGGGCGTGTAGGTCAGAAGGCGCAGGACCATCTGACGCGCCGTGCGCAACACCTGACACGGTACCAACATCACGCTGTGCAGAAACCGCCGATACTCCATGCGCCGCAGATCGCGGGCGAGACGCTGGGGCAGCAGGATGGACAACCAGATCTTCAAGTTCCACGCGAGCGTGGCGATCACCGCGTAGGCCCAGTTCGCCACCAGACCATCCGAGGGCATGCGCAACGCCTGCACCCCGTTCTTGAGTTGCTCGATCAGGTTCTCCTGGTCGCACCGATCATTGGCTTCGAAGACCACCGCCGACGGGGTGAGCACCCCGCCGCCGACGTTGGTGATGTAGAACAGAGAGCGGATCTGATCGAACAGATGCTGCTGCCCCTTTTCCACGCGGATCTTCTTGCGCAGGATGATCAGCCGATACGCCCGCTGGCACTTGTGCGGTCGATACTCGACCGCGGCGACGTGCTCCTCTTCCAGGATCAGCTTCTCGTAGCCGCGTTCGTTGATGATGATTTCCTTCACGTTCTCTGGCCGCTGGCGCGGGCGACTGGCTGGTGTGGGCGCGCGGCGCTGCACGGGCCGAAAGTCCTCCTCCGACAAGGCGTCGGCAAGCTCCACCAGCTTGCGCTGCGCGTCCATGCCGAAGACGAACTCCACCCCATCAGCGGTCCAGCGATCGAAGTGGGCGGTCAGCGAAAAATCCGTATCGCCGCGCAGCCGCACCCGCCGGAAGCCGCCCTGGCGTACCAGTTGCACCGCCGCGTCCAGGTAGGCAACGGCTCCACTGTGCGAGGGCGCATTGCCCGAGCGATTCTTGACGAACAGCACCTCCTGCGTGTTGGCCAGGGTCACCACCAACGGCGCATAGCCCCAGATCCCCTTGTAAGAGATGTCCATCCCTTCTTTGCATTCCCCGGTGGTCGGCGCGATTGTGCCGTCCACGTCGATGAGCGCCAGCGCGCGCGCTTTCTTGGGCAGCTTCTTCCAGACCTGCACGCGCGCAGCGTTCGTCGCCTCCATCAACTCCATGACGTGGGCCTCATCGAAGCGCCGCAGAAAGTCGCCAGCGGTCGTAGGGTCCGGCACCCGCTCGCACCCCAGCGTGTTGAGGTAGGCCTCGTTGCGGCGCAGCCGCTCCAGGTCTTCCAGCCGCGTGCCACCGCACAGCACGTTGTAGGCGAGATTCAGGACGTGATCCGATTCGTGGTACGGAAAATGGCGCTTGAAGACATGCACGCGCTCGTTGCTGCTGCCGGGCAATCCGATGGCGCGCACCATCTCGTGGATCAGCCCAATTCCTCCGCAGGGCATCGCCTGGATGCGCGCCGCGATCTCGTAGCGCACATTGCTGCCCGCAATCATTGGTTGCGAGCAGTCCGCGGGCAAATTGGTGCGATCCAGTCGCACTGCCAGCCGCGCCCGTTGGTCCTCCCACACCACCGCATCTCGAACCCTCATCTGAAACCGCCCTCCACCACCTCGTTTGCAGCCGACAACAAACGCAGTCTACCCTTGTGCCACAAGGGTTTCCAGCGATATGGGACCGTTTCAGCATTCCGCAGGTACTTTTTCAGGGTCTAGTCCGCCGTCATGCTGCCGTCGCCTTGCGAGGCGGCGCAGGAGGCCAACGAGCGTGTAGCCTACGAGGTGGCGGACGTGGTGCGCGCTTACTGCGCGCAGTTCGTACGCACACACCCGAGCTCGGCACAGCAACGCCGCATCTTGCGCGCCATCGCCAGCTGTCGCACTGCGGTGCTGGGCGGTCACGTCGAGGCCGGTGACGGCTGTGGGCATCACCGCATCGCCTACACCTCCTGCCGCAACCGTCACTGTCCCAAGTGCCAGGGCAAGGAGCGGGCGAAGTGGATGGCGGCCGAGCAGGCAATGCGCTTGCCCGTCGGCTACTTCCACGTCGTGTTCACGCTGCCCCATGCGCTCAACCCCCTCATCCGCGCCAACCGCACTGTGGTACTGGGCCTCCTCTTTCGCGTCGCTGCCCGCACCCTGCGCACATTCGCGCTCGATCCCCGTCACCTCGGCGCACAGCCTGCCATCACCATGGTCCTCCACAGCTGGGGACCGACCCTCGAGGAGCACTACCACGTCCACTGTGTGATCTCGGGCGGCGGGCTCTCTGCCGACGGCCGCACCTGGATTTCGCTGCCCGCAGGGAAACAGAAACGTCGTAAACCGTTTCTCTTCCCCGTGCGCGCTCGCTCGCGCACCTTCCGCACTAAGTTCGTTGCCGCGCGCGGGCGTGCCCGCCGCAAGGGCACGCTCAACTATGTGGGCCAGAGTGCGGCGCGCGTGGAGGCCGCAGCCTGCAAGATGCTGACCCAGGACCTCGCGGAAAAGGACTGGGTCGTTTACTCCAAGCCGCCCTGCGGCGGCCCCGAACAAGTGCTGAAGGACCTCTCAGGCTACACGCACCGGGTGGCGATCTCCACCCGGCGCCTTCTGTCCGTGGGCGGTGGCATGGTGCGCTTGGAGTACCGCGACTATGCCGATCACAACAAACGCAAAGAGCTGACCCTGGCGGCCGCCGAGTTCTTACGCCGCTTCCTGCAACACGTCCTGCCCAAAGGTTTCATGCGCAGCCGACACTACGCGATCACGGCCAACTGCGGGCGAAAAGAACAGCTTGCACGCGCTCGAGAGCTCCTGGGGCAGTCATCGCCGGCACCCCGACCCGAGCGCGATCCGATCGAGTGCACCTCCCTCACCGCCGAAACCCAATCCACCCGCTCGGCTACCGGCCGCTGCCCGCCTGCGGCGCTCCCATGCGCGTGATCGAAATTCTCGCGCCCACCCCGCTCAGCTACGACACCTCATGACCCCGCCTGCCGCTTTTCGACCACATACCCAGCTCCATCACAGCGGCCGGATCCTGACCGAACAGCCAAGCTCCGCCCTGCCGCCGAATTCTTCCAACCACCCCCGCCCCCACGCTCATCCGCGCCCGCTGCAACGTCATGATGCAACGGTCCTCATCGCCCCCGGCTCCGCCTCCCCGGCCTTCCGACTGCATCTTCCCTGCTTGCCTTCCGGCACCGATCTTCGATAAAGCCCCATAGCCAGAGGGAGCATCCGTGGTCAGCGCTTCAGTTCAACGGGGCCTTTCCGCCATCCGGCCGATGAGCTTCCGACCTCATCGCGATCCATTCGTGCGGCCGGACGGCGGAAAAACCCTTTTACGTTAGCGCTCTCGTGCTGAGCGTTGCTCTTGGTACCCCGGATGTGGAATCATCACAGCATCGAAACGAGGAGCGAACGCGATGACTGCAGCGGCCAAGACGATTTTAGAGTCGTTCGACGAGCTTCCCGAGCGGGAGAAGCGAGAGGTGGCAAGCGCCATTTTGCGGCGCACGCTGCGCTTTGACTTCCCGCCGCTCACCGGCGAGGACCTGGTCGCGCAGGCGGACGAGTTGTTCCGCGAACTCGACGCCCGCGAAGCCTCGGATGAGTAGGGCGGAGCGAGGCGAGGTTTGGATCGTCGACCTGGGCCTGGCGGCAAAGGTGCGGCCGGCTTTGGTCATCAGCGTTCCGGCCAACGATGAAGAGCGCTCGTTGGTGACCGCTGTGGCGCATACGACGAGTTCTCGGGGTGGTCGGTTTGAAGTTGCGGTGCGCCCGTTGTTCCTCAAGTCTGGGGTCTTCGATGCACAGAACCTGGTGATCATCCCTGAGGCGAAGCTGATCAGGTGCATCGGCGCGCTTCGCCCACAAGATCTCGCAGCCGTTGAGACCGCGGTGCGCACATGGCTCGGGCTCTGAAGCGCCGCGTGCTGGCGCTAACAAGCGCGTCGAGCCGCCCGGCATGAGCTTGCTTGCTACTCGCGAGGGTCGGTGCGCCGGCGGCTCACGCGCAAAACGTTAGGCCGCACTCAACCGTGAAACGCTTGATTGCAGGGGTCGTCGCGCTCGTTGTCTCAGCATGCAGCTCTCGGCAGGTCGTGCTCCCACCGCCACCGGGAACCGATGCGGAGATAGCAGAGGCCGAGCGCTTCGGTCGCATCATACTCGTCCACGACGCCGCGGCTGCTCAGGCTACCGACGAGTTGATCCGCATTGGGGCTACTCCCACCAACCAGACCGGTGTCCTCGGTTGGATCACGGTACCGAGTTCAGAAGGGCTTATCGTTCGGTTCGTCGGCAATGTTTCCGGTCGATATGCCGCTCTCTACGACGTCACGTTCTCTCCAGTGGGCACGCCGTCGGCCAAGCACTTGACCCCACCAGAACCGCTGCCGCCGCTTCAGTCGGCCGCGTTCGAAGCGCGGCAACTGGCAATCGCGAGCACATCGCTCGATTGCTCCGATCGCTACAACACGGTCGTCTTTCAGGATCCGGTGGGTAACGATGACTGGTACGTGTATCTCCTTCCCGCGACGACCGCGACAGGGCGCGTGATGGTCGGTCGGGAAGTTCGGGTTCTGGTATCATCCGCCGGCAAACGGGTGCTGGAGAGTCGGGCGCTGTCGAAGGACTGTATGTACATCGATCGATCCGCCGTGCCAGCTGGCGCCAAGGAGGAGGCTCTTCTTGTGACGAATCTGCTAACGCCCACTCCAAACGAGTCGCATGTATTTCTGAGCCTCCACGAAGGTTTGCCCTTCGCCGTCGGAACTTCGCTGGGCGCTTGGATGGTGACCGACGGGAAGATCAGGTATCTGGGGCCCACCAATGGCAAGCATGATTGAGGCGCAGGACGACGGCCGAACAATCCGCTGCAGCCGACGCGCGGGCCGCGTGGCCGTTCGGGCAAGGGGAGCCGCGCGGCAGCGGCCCGCGCGCCTGAATGCTGGCGGTTAGGCCGGTGCGGTGATTTGGGCTAGCATGGCAGCATGCCCGCGATCTCGATCTTCTTCGGAATCGTGATTCGCATGTTTTACAACGACCACGAGCCGCCACACTTTCATGCCGAGTATCAGGGGCAGCGGGGAAAGTTCGATCCCTCAGGGCGACTGCTCGTCGGAAGCATTCAATCGAAGACGGCGCTGCGGTTGATCAAACAGTGGGCGCGGCAGCATGAAGCCGAGATTCGTGCCAACTGGCGGCGCATGAAGGCGGGCAAGCCGCTGGAGACGATCGCGCCTTTGCGGTAGTAGAAGGAGGCATCATGAAGAGGATTCCCTGCGTGGTCAAGGCCGAATACCGCGGCGAGTATCGCATCCACGTTACGTTCGATGATCGCGTGGAGGCGACGATTGACTTTCGACGCTGGCTGAAAGGGCCCGTCTTCGAACCGTGGAAGGACCGGAAGTATTTCCAGCGGTTCTTCCTCGACGGTTGGACGGTGGCCTGGCCCAATGGGGCGGACATTGCACCCGAGACGCTATACGAATACGCCCAAGTCGCGCAGCAGCGTGGCACGGCCTAACCCGCGCGTCGAGCCGACCGGCTTGAGTGGGCTTGCCGGTCGCGAACACCGGTGCGCCGGCAGCTCACGCGCACGCCGTTGGGCAGCGGGAGTGAGAGAGCCGTGCCGATGCGACCCGCCCTCCTGATGGGCATCGCGCTATTGGTTGCCCTACCGGCCTCGGCGGAGCCCGACACCGACCGCTTCGCCGTCGCGGGAATCACCGACGCCGCAGCGCGCTCAATGTTCGACGCCCTTCAGGATGCCGTTCGATCCAATGACCGCGAGAAGCTCGCGGCCCTTGTTGAGTACCCCCTACGCGTCAATGCGTCCGGTACGCATAGGCTCATTTCCGACTCTGACCAGTTCGTCGCCGACTTCTCAAACATCTTCACCGGCGCCGTCCGCCAGCAGGTTCTCGATCAGAAGTTCGATGAGCTGTTCGTCAACTGGCGCGGCGTCATGGTGGGTGACGGCGCCATTTGGTTCTCGGGAATCTGCGAGGCCGATTCGCCTGCTGGCGCGTGCAAGAACGTTCGTGTTCGTATCATCGCAGTCAATCTGAGCGGTCCGCGTTAGCATGCAGCCCGCTGCCCAACAAGCCGCTGCAGCTGACGGCCGCGGGCTTGCGCCGTGCGGGCGGCCCAGCTCGACACGAGTCTTGGTAGCATCACGCGCGGCCGCAGCTGAGCGGCCATCCGTTAGCCCAACTTCGCCCCATTTCTTGAAAAATCCGGCATCGTGATCGAAATTCCTTAATGATTTCAAGTGTCGGCCTACCAGATTTGAAATGTAGTGACTAATTTATTTCGTCAACGTATTGACATAGCAGCATCAACCATGCCAATAGTGACGAGTCGGAACCGCAGTCGCGAAAGAAATGTAGTGACTGAAAAATAGCGTAAGATGCTGATTTTGCGTAGTTTCGATTCGGAAAAGGGCGAAGTTGGGTTAGGCGGTATGAGAACAGTATCTTCTTATCTTGCCATCGTGGTTCTGGTTCTTTCAGGATGCCTTGGGAGTCGGCCCTACGCACCAATTCCTGGGCCTGAGACCATCGAGACCGCCAAGGCGAGTCGTGATATCTACCCCGACGATGTCAGACGCAATCTTTCTGCATATGGTGAAGCGGTAGTGGTGTGGCCGGGAGTGATCCTCGCAACCAAGGTCGACATTCTTGAAGGGACATGTTTCCAGGTTACGTCAACAGTCGCACACCACTACTATGATTGGATCGAAGACTTCGGGATGCAAAAAGAAACCATTTTCCTTTCTCCACAGGGAGAAGGGGTGTTTAGAGTCACATGGCCGCTTTGCCCGAAGGCCGCAGACGTTACCGCGGAAGAGGCTGCTCGTTATGCACCACCGGGCTCAATGGCGATCGTCTATGGGACACCAGAATTCATCGAGGCAGACGACATTGTCCGGCTCCGCTACCACTACATACGGGTCATCGGCAAAGAATGGTATCGAATGGACGTCTTTGAGTATGGGCGCGCTCCAATCAAAAAGATTAAGTGGCTTGGTCATTAAAGAGCGAAATGTCCGCTCATAAACCGACACCGCGCCTAACTCTAAGACGCCGTCGCCGAACAACGTAGCAGAAAATTTTTCGCGGCTCATGGGCTGCCACGGGGCAGAATCGCGTAATTCCAGTCGGGATGGAAGTCAGAGGGTTTGATGCGAACGGCGGCGAGCTCGTGGTGGGAAACCCTGACGCCGGTCGGATAGCGCGCCGGGTCGAGCGCCGCCTCGATGCGCAAACCGCTGGTCGTGGTGGTGTTGGCGATCAGATTGACGATCACCTCATGGCTGGTCAGCGGGCGAGCGCGCCAGTTGAGCGTGATCTGACTGAACATGCGATGCTCGATCTTGTTCCACTTGCTGGTGCCGGGCGGGAAATGACAGACGTGGAACTCCAGACCGCTGTCATCCGCGAGCCGCTGCAGGTGAGTCTTCCAGGCGCGCACGCGCGCACCATTGCTGCCGCCTGAGTCGGCGGTAATCATGACCCGTCGGGCGGTAGGGTAAGCGGGCTGGCCCATCTTGCTCCACCACTGGCCGATGGTGCGGACGGCGAACTCGGCGGTGTCATGATCGACCCCCACGCTCACCCAGCCGAGGTTGCGTTGCGGCTCGTAGACCCCGTAGGGGATGCCGTAAATGATCCGGCCTTCGCTATCGCGATCGCCGCAGTCATGGGTGTCCACCGTCTGCGGCTGCCCTTGTGGCTCATACTCGCGCCCGGCCTTCTTATAGCTGCCGATCTTCTCCTTCTTCTTGGTATCGACCGAGATCACCGGGTCGCCCGCCGCCAGGAACTGTTGGCTGTGGGTGGCGATGAACTGAAACTGGGCATCGCGGTCGGGGTGCTGCTTACCTTCGCGGGTCTTGCGGTTGGCCTGCAAGTTGTACTTCAGCTCACGCAGCAGATCGGCGACCGTGTCTGCACCGATCGGGATGCCCCGCGCGCTCAGCTCGGCGGCTAGGCGGCGCACGCTCTTGGAGGTCCAGCGCAGCGGCGATTGTGGGTCGCCACGGGTACAGGGGGCGACCAGCTTCTCCAGCTCTTCTTTGATGCCCGGGAATTTCTCGGTGATGGGTTTGCTGCCGCCGCCGGGACGCCGAATGCGGGCCGCGCGGGCGGGCACTGCGGGGGCCTGCTGAACCTCTCGCATCCCAGCCTCCACCGTCCGGTGACTCACTGCGCATGCTTCCGACACCACGCTGACCCCACCGCGCCCATAGGCGAGCGCTTCGGCGCCCAGCCAGTGGCGGCGGCGGCGCTCGTCGAGATGAGCGGCCAGCAGCTCGTAACGGCGGCGGATCTCCAGCCACTTCTGGTTGGCGCTCGCGCCGCGATCCTTCTTCCACGGCCCAGCCATCTGACTGCCTCCGTCGGGATCCTGATGCGCCCGGGGCTCGGCGCGCAGCCTGTCTGCCGCCCGTGCGCTCAGGGGATAGACGAACACCTGCTTGGGGGCGGCCGCATGGCGCTGGTGGTGGCGATCCATGCGTCCGCGCCCGCTGCTCGGCCCGAGGGCGATCCAGTTGGCGGCGCGGTAGCATGTGCCCGCGCGGCCCGCGTCGACCAGCGTCTCGATCAATACGGGCTCGACACCATAGGCGCGCTGCCAGTCGCTGGGAAACTGTCGAACCATATGCCCCAAGATGTGGCTGGCCAGCGAGGGAATGTGTACCCAGGGCACAATCAGATAGCGGCTGTTGTTCACGATGCGCTGTAAGCCAGCGCATCGCGCCGGCTCGCTCCAACCGATCCAGCGATCACGTACCGCCATCTTCCAGGCCGGGCTCGACACCTGCAGGCACCCCACCACCGCCGGCTGCGGGCGTGTGATCTCGACCACGTAGCGCAGGCTGGCCCCGAACGGCACGCGGTGGCCTTGCGGGTGGTAGCGCTCCACCAGCTCGCGCCACAGCTGCCGATCTTCCGCACTCTCGACCAGACGCAATCCGATCGGCTCCACCTCGTGCAAGGCACAGCGCAACTCTGCTTGCGGCTCGCCGCGCGCGCTGTGCCGCACACGCGTCGTCGACCCCAACGGCCGCCCCCGCGAAGACGGCGACGGAAGTTGCACACGGCCCAGGCTCTCCAGCCTCTCCAGCATCTCCCTGGCCTCCCAGGTCTTGAGACCGCCGTTCGCCCGCCGCCAGTCCAACAGCTCGCACACCGTGTTGGCCAGCTCCTGCCGCGATAGACGCGGGTACGACGCCACCACCTGCTCGATCAGGCTGACCTCTGCCGGCTCAAAACGCCGCCCCTTGAACGTGATCGCCTCTGCCTGCGCCACGGATTGCTCCGTGACTACACTATCTGCTCCGCGTCAAAATGTCCAGCGCCTTCTTCGACCCGTCAGCTTATTCGGCGACGGCGCCTAAGCGGTTTGGAGGGGCCGAGCCAGACGAGGCGGCGCCGTCGTGTCGGGAAGTCCAAGGCGAGCGCCGCTCCAAAGCGCGGTGGAACCACGCCGCAGTGGGACGGTGCGGCGCGCTGGCAGAGTCCCTGATGAAGAAATTGGCGCCGCGTGTGGTGTGTGCAGCCGAGGAACCATGCGGGGGGCGAGCGAGTGCGGTGATCGGGGGTGGCGGGAGACAGCCGAGTGAGTCTGGTGGGGGCCGGCAGCGCGGCGGATGTGGGGAGGATGCGCACACCGCGGCGACGCTGCGGGTAACAGCCAGGCACGGCAGTGATCGGAAGGAAGCGCCGGCGTCATGTCGTCACGTGTGTGGCGGCGGTTGGTCGCGGCGGCGGCGCGCGGGCACGAGGGTGGCGATCATAAAGAAGGTGGTTCGCTGGCAGTTCGGGCAGCGGAGCGTGGGGTTGGCAAGATGGTCTGTGGTGGCGTCGCTGTGGACCTCGGGTAGTGCAGTCGGGGCCGTGTCGGGTGGTGGTGGTGGCGGGTGAGTTTGCTCGATTAGCGCGCGGGCGCGCACGAGCTTGGTGTTCACGTTGGCCGGGGCGAGCAGGCCGTAGTGGCGGATCTTGACGAAGTGTGCAGGCAGCACGTGCAGCAAGAAGCGGCGGATGGACTCGTGCGGTGGGAGCGTGCACGTGTGGCCGGCCTTGGTGCGGAAGGTGACGCTCTGGTCGGTGAGCGCGACGAGCCGGCGGTTGGCGATGCCGGTGCGGTGGGTGTAGCGGCCGAGGTAGTGGACGATGGCGGGCGGACCGGCGAAGGGCGGCTTGGCAAAGACGTTCTAGTGCAGGGTGTAGAGCCGGTGGAGCAATTGTTGGAAGCGCGGGGAGTCGAGGTGCGGATCGTCGGCGAAGGCGTCCCGGGCGTAGACCCCTTTGAGTGCGACGAGGAACTTGCCGCGGAAGACGGCGGAGAGGACCTTGACGTGGATGAAGAACGCCCTGTCGAATGCCAGCCAGCGCTCCGCGGCGGGATCGAGCCCCCCGCCGGAGACGATGCCGTGCACGTGCGGATGGTAAGAGAGTTGGCGGTTCCAGGTGTGCAAGACGAGGGTGAGGCCCGTCTCAGCACCGAGGTGCGTTGGATCACGGCAGAGATCGAGCACGGTGGCGGCGGCCGCGGCGAACAGGAGGTCGTAGAGGAGTTGCTGGTAGCGCCAGGCGAGCGGGCGCAGCTGTGCGGGCAGGGTGAATCCGAGATGGAAGTCGTGCGTGGGTAGCAGCCGCTGCTGACGCTCGGCAATCCACTGGTGCTGCGCGGGGCCCTGACAGGTCGGGCAATAGCGTGAGAGGCAGGAGTTGTCGAGCGGCACTTCGCTGCCGCAGGCCGCGCACTGGTAGAGGTGCCCGCCGAGCGTCTGGGTGCGGCAGTGTTCGATGGAGCACATCGCCCGGCGCTGCTGAGCCGAGACAGGGTTCGTGCGCCGAAAGGCCTCACTGTGCGTGCGGAAGATATCGGCGATGTCCAAGGGCGGCGCCCGCGATGGGGGATGCGCGTGCACCCGCGCTCACTGCGGGCGTGGGGAAATCTGCGTGGCGATCGCGGCGAGCGGCGAGCGGGTGGAGGCGATGAGTTTGGTGCTGACGTGGACGTAGCGGGTGGTGGTGCGGATGTTGGCGTGACCGAGCAAGACCTGGATCACGCGCAGGTCGGTGCCCGCTTCCAGGCGATGCGTGGCGAAGGCGTGTCTCAGGGTATGCGGCGTGATGCGTTTGGAGACGCCGCTGCGGGCGAGCGCGACGCGCAGCGCCGTCTGGAGCCCCTCGACCGGCAGGGGTTTGCCAGGAACGGCGGAGGGAGAGAGGTAGGGTTTGGGGGGACGCTCGGCGCGGTAGTACTGGCGCAGCGCGTCGAGCAACACGGGGCGGAGCATGGCGTAGCGGTCGCGCCCGCCCTTACCGGAGCGGACATGAATCACCATGCGGTGCGAGTCGATGTCGCCGACGCACAGGCGGCAGGCCTCGGACACCCGCAGGCCGGCACCGTAGGCGCAGACCAGCGCCAGGCGGTGTCTGGGCGACTTCAGAGCGCCCAGCACCTTGGCCACCTCGCCGGGGCTCGGGATATCGAGCAGGGTGCGGGGGACCTTCGGGTACGCGATACGCTCCACGACCTCGGGGCGGCCCAGGGTGATGGTGTAGAGGAACTTGAGTGCGGCCACACGCATCTTCAGGTTGGCGGGACTGAAGTGCAGGTTGTGAGTCAGATGCAACAAGTAGGCGCGCACGTCCTCGGCCCCGAGTTCGGCCGGCGAGCGGCGGTAGTAGGCCACGAACTGATAGACCGAGCGCAGATACTCCGAGCGCGTCACCTCGGCGTAGCCGCGCAGCCGCAGGTCACCCTCCATCCGATCACGCAGTGCTCCCATGAGACACCTCCTGTGTGTGGTTACCGGCCAGCGTCCATCGCAGGCGGGTGGGAGGTGTCAGGATGATGCGCCAGGACGACGATGAAAACGTTTGCGCCGCGACGTGTGCCGCGTCACAATCGCCTACGCGTGAATCAGCAACCGCAGAGCGCAGATGTTCGTGATCAAAACTGCCGCGCAGCGGCTTGGTTCAACAACCGGTTGCAGCGGACGGCGCTTCGCGCCGCGGCTGATGCTGGGCGTTAGCCCGTTGAACAGACGTCTCGTGAACATTCAGATCCGGTCAGAGCAATCACAAGACATCGCGGCCATTGAATCCGTAACTGTTGCTGCATTTCGCAACGCACCTCATACCAGTCATACGGAGCAATTCATTGTCAGGGCGCTACGCAGTTCAGGGCAGCTATCTGTTTCGCTCGTCGCGGTCGAGGGCGGCAAAATTATTGGGCACGTTGCGCTTTCGCCAGTTGTCATCTCCAGCGGTGCAGCGCATTGGTACGGGCTTGGGCCTATCTCGGTTTCACCGGAGCACCAAGGCCAAGGGGTTGGTTCCCAGCTTATGGGCCAAGCGCTCACTCAACTTCACAACCTTGCCGCGTCCGGGTGCGTCGTGCTCGGCGATCCCGGCTACTACGCCCGGTTTGGGTTCAAGGCAGAGCCTTCGCTTGTCTTGCTTGGCGTGCCGCCCCAGTATTTCCAAGCCATCTCGTTCGCTGGCCCGGTTCCATCAGGTACAGTTTCCTATCATGAGGCGTTCGCATCACAGGACTAACAACGCGGTCAACCGGACGCAAATCTTGCTACGCGGTCTTTGCGCCGGTTACCTCGGGCGTTAGGCAGCTCATGGAGCATTTGTTGTTGCTCACCAGAAAGCGCGGTTTTCTGGACATGCGCCGAGAGCGCGCGGAAGCGAGACGGTCTTAGGGAGTTTGCGGTCCGGCCGTCTCGCCTTCGGCGCGGGCGTTCCGTTCCGCTTGCAATGTAGTAAGGGGAACGGGAACGGGCAGAGATCGTTGGTCGGGGGCGGTGAAGCCATCGGGCCCGCGTTGGATGAGTTGCTGGGCGCGTAGCCGCGCCGGTGCGTGCCCGAGGGTGGCATTGCGCACCTGAAGCGCGGCGCGGATGGCGTCGCGGGTGAGCGCCCCGTCTGTGCGGCGGAGCAGCTCGTGGATGCGAGCGGCGAGGAGGTCGGCGCCGCGGGGGTCTGGGGCGGTGCCGTCATCATCGACGACATCGAGATGGGGCGTGGGCTGCTCGGCCAGGATGAGTCGGAAGGGTGCGGGCGTCGGCGCCGCCCGATGCTCGACGGACAAGGTGAGGTGGTCTTCGCGCCGGCGCAGGTAGAGGTTGGAGTCGCCCCAGGCGTGCAGGTCACCGGAGCCGCGCAGTGCTTGACCGCCGAGACTGGCGGCGGCGTTCTTGCGCAAGTGGTGGACGACCATGATCGCCAGACGGTGGCGGCGCTGGAGAGCGCGCAGCTCGCTGAGCAGCGCGGCCATGTCGGCGGCGGAGTTCTCATCCGAGCGGTGCAGGCGCACGAAGGGATCGAGGAGCAACAGACGTGGTCGCATACGCTCGATGGTGGCGTTGAGCCGTGCGCGGTCGAGCGGAGAGTCCAGGCGCAGCGATGGCGTGGTGAGCAGGAACAGATCGAGGTCGGCAAGCTCGAGCGTGCGCGCGCGCGTGATGGCCAGCAGTCGCTCGCGCAGCTGCGCCGGGCCATCCTCGGCGCCGTAGGCGAGCACGGGGCCGGGCGAGGCGACCGGAAACCGACCGAGGGCGTCACTGCCGGAGGCCACGGCGACGGCCAGCTCGAGAGGGAGCCAGGTCTTGCACGACTTCGGGGTGCCGCCGATGATCCCGACCCCTTCGGCCGCCCACAGTGGCTCGACCAACCACTGCTCGCCGCGGCAGCGCGTGGGCAGATCGGCCGCGCGCACCACCGGCAAGGGAGCGCAGGCGCCCGGGGCGTCTGGATCAGCCGCGCTCATGTCGCCCCGCGCGCCGTTTCTTCGTTTGCTCTTCGGCCTCGCGCCGGCGGTAGCTCTCGCCCTCGATGGCAATGATCTTGGCGTGAGGGGTCAGCCGATCGATCAACGCGGTGGCACACGCGGCGTTGGGGAAGACGGTATCCCAAGCCGAGAAGGCCAGATTGGTGGTCAGGACCACTGGACGACGCTCGTAGCGGCGGGTGACGATCTGGAAGAGCAGATAGGCGGCGGTGTTGTCGTAGGCGAGGTAGCCAATCTCGTCGACCGCCAGGACGTGAAAGCCTGCGTAGTGTCGCAGTCGACGCTCGAGGGCGCGGGCGGTCTCTTGCTTGGAGAGATCGAGCAGCAGGTCGCTGGCGGTGATGAACAGCGCGCTGTGACCAGCGAGGACGGTGGTGTGGACAATGTTCTTGGCCAGCATCGTCTTGCCGAGTCCCTGTGGGGCGACCAGGAGGACGTTCTCCGAGCGTTCGATGAAGCTGAGGGTGAGCACCCGCTCGACGGCTTCGCGGTCGATGGACCTGGGCCAGTTCCAGTCGAAGTCGCACATGGGCTTGAAGCGGCCGAGGTGGGCGCGGCCGAGGTGCCGCTCGACGCTGCGGCGGGCGCGCTCCTCACGCTCGGCGCGTACGATCTCTTCGAGGATCTGAATCACCGACCAGCGGGCGCGGGTGGCGCGGGAGATGAAGTCATCGAAGGAGTCCGCAAAGCTGCGCAGCCCGATCTCCTCGAGTGCATCGGCCAGCTCACTGTTCGTCGTCTTCGTCGTTGATGAGGGCATCGTAGCCTCCCAGGTCGTGGGATTGGACACGCAGGTCGCGTACGCGCGGGTCGCGGGGCAGCTCGACGCGGACGTGTGGCTTCTGCCCGCGGACCCGCCGGCGCTGCTCGAGGATGTGGGCCACCGAGCCCGCTCCCCACGCTGCACGCTCGATCGCCGTGGCCACCGCGGCCCGCAGCTCTTCCGGACCGTAATCGTCGAGCAGATGGAGCAGCCGCACCGTGTTGCCCCCGAGATTGTCGCCACGCAGCGCGAGCTGTTCGCAGAGCCGGTCGGTCTCGGGGACGGCCACGCGCAAAAGGTCGCGGCCCTTGAGCTCACGGGCGGCGCGCTTCTCGCGCACGAGCGCGGCGATGTGGGCGGGCTCCTCCACGAGCTGCCCCACCCCCCACGAGCGGCGGTGCTGGGCGACGGTGTCGTGCCCGTCAAGGATGCGTACCGTCTCGACATCGGCCACCACCGTCAGCGGCTTGCGCACCAGGGTGTGGGGGATGGAGTAACGGTTGCGATCGAAGCGCAGGTACGGGGTCTTGCCCGAGCGCACAACGCTGAGCGTCTGGGCCTCGAAAGGATTCTCGGGTAGAGCAAGCAGAAACTGCCGCTCGTGCGCGCAGGCCTCCCCGACGCTGCCCTGGCGCTCCACCGCTTGGGGGCGGCGGTGCGCCACCTCCTCCCGCCACTGGCGAAACTGGGCGTTCAAGTCCTCGACGTCGGCGAAGAACGACGTGCGCAGATACTGGATTGGTCTCTCGACGCGCCCCTTCTCTCGGGGCCGCCGGGGCCGAGCGGGCACGATCAACGTGCCGTAGTGCTGCGCACATTCCTGATAGGTCCGCTGAATGACCGGCTCATAGCGACACGCCTGGCTGCCCCCGCTCTTGAGCTGATCGGGGACGGTGAGGGCCGCCACGCCACCAAAAAACTCCCAGGCATGGACGTGCGCCGCAATCCAGTGCTCGATCCGCTGACTCTCGGTGGCCTCCACGTAGGTGTAGTTCGAGGCCCCGAGCACGGCGACGAACAGCTCCGCCGCGTGCATCTCGCCGGTCTTGGGGTCCACCCAGTGCGGCTTCTTGCCCGAGAAGTCGGTGAACATCTTCTCGCCGGCGCGGTGCTCCTGGTGCATCACGACCTTCTGGCACCGCCGCCAGCGGGCGAACCTCCGGCAGAACTGCGAGTAGCTGGAGCCGTCTGGATGCTGGCCCAGATACTCCTCGTATAACAGCGCCAGCGTGACCCCGGGCCACTTGAGCTCCTGGTACAAGGCCAGCGGATCCGGCAACGGCGTCGCGGTCTGCTTCGCCGCGTCGCCGTAGAGCACCGCCTCGAGCTTGGCCTCCGGCAGTGCCTCGACGCTGGGCCAATCGAGGTGGTGCTCGCCAGCGCGGCGTACCACCTCGCTCACTGTGCCGACGCCGACCTCCACGGCGCGAGCAATGTGCCGATGGCGGCGTTGCTCCACCCACTTCAGGCGCAGGATTTCTTTTGTCTTTCGCATGGACAGTCTCTCCGCAGGCATCACGTCCTCCTCCTTTGCGCAGGAGAACACGATGCGGGCCAGGACCGTCCAGTGCCGGCTCAGGCTCCGGTCAGTCGCGCGTGATCAGCTTCATGCGAATCGGTGATCACGTTGTGCGACTCGCTGATCACGATCTGCGAAACGGTGATCATGATCTGCGAATCCGTGATCAGCTTCGTGCGAATCGGCGATCACGTTCATGCGAATCCCTGATCACGTTCGATGCGATTCCGCAGCGCGCCAACCTGGCCATAGCCTAGGCCGTCATACAGGAACCACTTTTCGGCCACCGTTCCCGTACTACCGGTGCCCGTCGAATACGTGTGCTTGGGCTTGTCGTAGATCGACCCGCCGATTGGCGTGGCGTACTCGACCCACGTATCGTGCCGCTCGCCGGAGTGGCCGATCGAATAGGTGTGGGTGATGTTGCCGTACGCGTCTGGCTGGTCGTTGTAGGTGTAAAGGGCGTGCGCGTACAGGGTGCCGGCAGTGCAGGACACCCCTCCGTTCAGGTCACAGGTGTAACTGTCTCGTTCCCCTAACCAGAGCTGCGTACTGCGCGTGTTTGCTAGAGACGCGGTTTGCCAGCTGTTGATCTCTTTGTGTACCAAGACCAAGCTGGGATACGCCCCGGGCGAAGGTGTCCACCTCTAAGACCTTCCCCTTCGAAATGTCACCTTGTCCGAAATAGTTGAAGGTCCAATTGTTGAAGGCATCGACCGGGTAGACCGCGCGAAAGCCCCGAAATTCGCGCGTCGCCGAGTCCAGGCGGCCGTCCTGGTACCAATAGGTGGCCGTCAAATCGTGGCCGCTGCAGGGTGGCGCACATGTCCCGTCGTCCTGCAGGATCGAGGTCGTCACCCAGGTGATGAACGGCAAGTCGGAAATCCCGTCGCCGGCGGTGTTATCGTAGGCCGAAGAGGGGCCGTATGTCAGCGTGGTCGTGCCCTGCAAGCCGTTCTGCAGGCTGACCAGGAGATTCGGGCGCGTGCTGTTCTGATTGGCCTGCATGCTCCAACTGGCGCTGTTGTTCGTATTGACGCGATCGAGCATGCCGTCGCCGTTGATGTCGAATAGATCGATGAACGTATACTGCGGATTGCCGCCCGTGGTCGATTGCCGGATCGGGCCCTGGGCGCCGGTCCAGGGGCCCAGCCCGGCCGCCGCCGTGTACGGCACGGGTACCTGACCGCCTGGAGGAGGAAGGGTCACCATCTTGTACAAGGTCGTGGTGCCGAGTGCTTGGAAGGACCCGCCCTGATTGAGCGCCACGTACCACTGCGAATTCCAATTGTTCAGGGTACTCGGTCCCTCGCCGACTGGCGCCACCCCGACCCAGTCGGGCAGCCCGTCGCCGTTGACATCGAACAGGTCGGCGTAGGTGTTGCCGTTGAACGACCAGCGAAAGGCGGTATCGGGTGGCATGACGAACGCCACCGGGGGCGCGAACCCCTCGCCTGTGTTGTAGTACACATTCAGATTCGCGTTGATGTAATAACAGATGTAGACACCCTGAGAATAGCCGCACTGTTGCGTTCCGGGCGTCGTGTTGACCAGATCCGGCAGGCCGTCGCCGTTGATGTCCAGGGTGTCGCGGTCGCTGCAGTGGGTGAGGTTGCCGTTGGCATCGGTCGTGCAGGGCCATGTGCTGACGTTCACGTCCCGCAGATACGTAAACTCGTTCGCCCCGAAGTGGCCGAGCCCCGCGGGCGGCAGCGTTCAGGTCTTGGCGGTGGAGTAACCGCTGGAGGTCTTGGTGTAGACCGTCCACGGCGCGGTGCTGCTATCCACAATGTTGGCGATGCCATCGTGATTCATGTCGAGCAGGGTCCGTGAGACGTCCTGGCTGGTGTCGGTGACCCGCAGTGCGGTGATCCCGGCCGGGGCCGTGACCGTCTGCGCCGTGTGCAGGCCGGCGTTGCTGGGCGCGTGCGCAAAGGTCTACGCGGGCAGGGTGAGGTATCCGTAGCTGAGTTGAACCTGGCTCAAGACTGACCGGTATCCCGTTTGCCCGTTCGGCGAGGCATCGTAACTGAAGTTGTAGGTCCGCGCCAGCGTGCCGGTCGTCGGTACATCCGTCGTTACGGTGGGGGTGCGCAGCCGGGCCGCCAGCACGGCGCGTCCACCACCGAGATCGTTCTCGATCGGGTCCGGCCGGCCCACCCAGTCGAAGACAACATGGTAGAAATGGCTCTGGGGGGTGTTCAGGTTCCCCCCGTAATCGATGGAAGCTGGGTAGAGCACGTTGTACCAGGAGTTGTCGCTGATGCTCATGTAATTGCCGTCGGGGTCTTCGACCTTGGTCAGGGCCCACCCCGCCGTGAAATGGCAGGTGCCGTCAAGCGCGATCGTGCCGAAAAGGTTGGTGTCGTTCCCCGTGCGCGCAGCGGTCACGTCACCGAACGTGTATTTGAGGCCGCTGCGATCATAGGCCGTCCAGGTATTATTGACGGTGTCCTTCGTGACCTGCGTGTAGCTCTCCTCGACCTTCGGCCGGTAGGTGTTGGCACCGGGAGAGGTGGCCACCAATTCCACCGTTCCAGTCGGGAGCGTGAGGACGAACTGGTCGGTGGCGATGCACGACTCTCCGGAGGGGCAGTCGCTCGACGAGCCACACGCGTTGCCACGGAGGCTGCAGGAATACCCGCAGGCGCGGGGCACGCCCCATTTGGTCGAGCGTTGGATGCGCCCCGGGGGCAGATCCCAGCCGAAGCCGTACGGGCTGGGGCCGCCGCTGCCGGAATACTGCAGGGTGAGTTTCGGGGTTACGTTCTTACGTCCTGGCGGGACCTCGATCTTGATGCTGGTCCCCGGTGCGCCAGTAAACAGGTTCGCCTCCGGCGTCTGCGCCAGACCCGTAAAGGGGGTGGCGCCCTCGCCGCTGCGGTTTCCGAGCGACGTGTTGGTATCTGCGAGCACTGGCCATGACCACGCGGTCACGGCGATAATGGCGAGCATCCAGCTGCGGCCGACCCGATTGCGATTGCCCATGGTCGTCTCCTTGCCGGGCTACCGCCCGATTCCATCGGAAGGCATGGGATGCGCCGGGGGCGAATGTATCCGGTCGGGGTCCGGATCGCCGGAATCCATCCGTGGCGGGCCGTTGGGGATCGTCGCGATCTCCTTGGGCGGGCCCGCTTCCGGCATCGCCTGCCGTAGGCGGTCGTACGGTTCGAGCAGTGCCTCGACGCGCTGGGTCACTTCCTCGTCGGGTTGGTCTTCGGCCACTGGCACCGGTGCTACCAGGGGGGCCTCCGGCGCTGGGGGTACGACGTTGACGTCCTGCGGCCATCCGGCAATGGGGCCAGCATGCGGATAGCGCACTTCCGCCGGCCCGTTGTCGGTGGGCTGGTCCGCAGGATTGTCTGCCCCGGTACCGAGGTTCGCTGTGTCGAGATCCGACGGCACCGGTTCCAGTTGAGCCGCATCCGTGGTGTGGGCGACGGCTTGCGCGGCCGTCGGCGACACACGCCGCGCAGTTTCCAGCTGAAGCATCAGTGTGGCACTCGCGACGGCGATCAGCAGCCCGACCTGCCACCACTGGATCCAACCCCTGGCTTGTGTCCGCTGTGTCATACGTCCCTCCGTAGTGCGATTGTGCGGCCGGTGTGGTACCGCCGCCCAGCTTTGGCTCGGGTCGTGCGCAGCACACGGTGCCCTGCGCGGGCCGGAAGTGGCGGACGTCGGGGACGGAGGCGGTTAGTAAAACGAGGGCGGGATCAGTGGTGGCGATGTGTCGACGACGCGATCGAGCCCATGGTGTAGCAGGCCTGGCAAACGGCGCGCCACGCCGCATGGGGGGGGGGGCGGATTGAAGTGCTGCCGGCGGAACCAGGTCCGTACTTTATCAACTTTGCAAAGATGACGTCGACGAATAATGTACAGTAATCTGCTGACTACTCAGAAGATGCCGAGCCGCCTATTGCGATAAGTGGGCGTTGACGACAATAGGAAGACGCTTTCCGATGAGTGCGACGGTCGCGTGGTTCTCGACCGACACTGCGGCAAAGCGACCTGCCGCACCGCTACGCGTGTCCTCGCCCACGTAGATTTACGGAGACGCCCCGTGAGCGCCGGCCGGGGCGCGCCGCCTCCGATGACAAATAGAGGCTCGCGTGGGCGATTCCGTTCGCACTCCGATGCCGCACGATGCTAGGGAGGGCATGGGAGAGCGTATGGAAACCAAGCGTTCGTTTTGCCGGGTGTGTCCCGCCTTCTGTGCGATCGAGGTCGACGTCGATGCGGGCCGTGTGGTCGACGTGCGTGGGGATCACGCCGACCCGATGAGCCGCGGGTACACGTGCATCAAAGGCCGGCAGATCCCGTTCGAGATCAACGATCCACAGCGCCTGCGCACCTCCATGATCCGCACCGCGGACGGTAGCTTTGCGCCGATCGCGAGCGAAGCGGCCATGGACCGGATCGCCGAGCGGCTGTCCGAAATCATCGGCCGGCACGGCCCGCGCGCGGTCGCGACCTACGGCGGCACGGCGGCGTACTTCAACGCGCCCAGCCTGCCGGTTGTCAAGGCGTGGCACCGTGGCATCGGCTCGCCGATGATCCACAGCAGCGTGACCATCGACCAGCCGTCGAAGATCATTGCCGTCGGGCGGCACGGCTTCTGGGGTGGCGGGCCGCACAGCTTCGCGACCTCCGATGTCATCATGCTCATCGGCACCAACCCACTGGTGTCGGCCCTGCACCAGATGGGGGGCCCCCCCGGCTTCTATCCCAAGTCGCTGCGCGAGGCGCGTGCGCGCGGCATGAAGGTGATCTGCGTGGATCCGCGCCGGACCGAGACAGCGCGGCTGTCCGACATTCATCTGCAGTTGCAGCCGGGCGAGGATCCAACGCTACTGGCGGGCATGTTGCGCGTCATTCTCAGCGAAAACCTGCACGACGTCGAATTCTGCCGTGCGCACACGCAGGGTCTCGACGCATTGCGGCAGGCCGTTGACGGGTTCACGCCCGATTACGTCGCCCGGCGCGCCGGCGTCCCCGCGGAGCGGATGATTGCGGCGGCGCGTGTGTTCGCCGCCGGTCCGCGCGGCTGCGCCAGCTCGGGCACCGGCCCCGATATGGCGCCGCATCCCAATCTGACCGAGCACTTGATCTCCTGCCTGAACACGGTGTGCGGCCGTTGGAGCCGCGAAGGCGAACCCGTCGGGGTGCCGGGCGTGCTGACCCCGCCGCTGCCCCGACCGGCCCAGGCGTTCTCGCCGGAATTGCTGCCCGGCGAGATCAACCTGGCGTTGAATACCGAACGCTCCCGTATCCGCGGTCTACGCCAGGTCATCGGGGAAATGCCGACCGCGGCGCTCGCCGACGAGATCCTGGAACCGGGCGACGGGCAGGTGCGTGCGTTGTTCGTCCTGAGCGGCAACCCGGTCGTCACCTGGCCGGATCAGGAGCGCACCCTGCGGGCCTTCGCGGCGCTCGACCTGCTGGTCTGCCTCGACATCAAGATGAACGCGACCTGCCGCCGCGCGCACTACGTGATCGCCTGCCGGCATCCGCTGGAGCGCGACGATGTTGGGGTGTTCCAGGATCGTCTCTACGAAGCGCCGTACGCGCATTACGCACACGCGCTGGTGCCGGCAGTCGGCGACCTGGTCGAGGAGTGGATGTTCTTCGCCGGGTTGGCACGGCGCATGGGGACCGCGATCGAACTGCCCGGCGGTCCACTGAACACCGAGCGTCTGCCCAGCACGCTGGACGTGATCGACTCGGTCTTTGCCGGCGCGAAGGTGCCGGTCCGCACGATCGCCCAATACGAGGGCGGCCATATCTACGACGAAATCAACGAAGTGGTCGCGCCGCCGATTCCGGGATTGGAAGGGCGGTTGCAGTTCACCCCCGAAGGGATCGTTGACGAGTTGCGCGAAGTGCGCAGCGAGCCGGTGCGGGCGGCCGGACAGTACGGCAAAGGCGGTGCCTTCAGTCACTTGCTCGTCTGCGGTCGGGTCAAGTACGTGATGAACTCGGTCGGCCACGACTATCCGTCCACCCGTGCCCACCAGCGCTTCAACCCGGCTTACATGCACCCCGACGACCTGCGGCAGCTCGGCCTGACGTCGGGGGACCTCGTCGAGGTCGTATCCGAGGACGGTGCGGTGGCGGCAATCGTCGAGGCTTCGGAGGATGTGCGGCACGGCGTGGTGGCGATGGCGCACGCCTTCGGCGGCGATCCACGCGAGGAAGCCGACGTACGTGACGTCGGCAGCAGCACGGCGCGCCTGATCGCCAACGATCACGACTACGATCCCATCTCCGGGATACCGCGCCAGAGCGCCATTCCCGTGCGCATGCGCCGGCTCGCGGCCCGAGCGTGATTCAGGTGGGCACACAGGAGGTGACCTCGACACACCTTGCGGTCGCCGCGCCGTGGGCGCCTGCGGTGGGTCGGCCACGGCGCGCCGGCGATGTCAACTCGTCATCGACCGCAGGCGCTGAGCCTCGCGCGCGGTCAGAGAAGGAATGCCCACCATGCCGGGCCGCATCGAAGACTACGCGTTGATCGGAGACCTGGAGACCGCGGCGCTCGTTGGCCGCGACGGCTCGATCGACTGGCTGTGCTGGCCGCGCTTCGATTCCGATGCCTGCTTCGCCGCGCTGCTTGGCGACGCGCGCCACGGCCGCTGGCTGCTTGCGCCGCGGGAGCGCGCCGCGGAATCGACCCGCCGCTACCGCGACGACACGCTGATCCTAGAGACGCGCTTCGCGACGTCGGGCGGCGCGGCGGTCGTGATCGACTTCATGCCGCCGCGCGGTAAGGCCTCGGACGTCATCCGCATAGTGGTTGGCGAGCGCGGCGAGGTCAGCATGCACACCGAGCTGGTGATTCGCTTCGGGTACGGTGCAACGGTCCCCTGGGTGACGCACGAGGCGGCGGATACCTGGCAGGCGGTCGCCGGGCCCGACAGGGTTACGCTGCACACGCAAGCGCCGATGCGCGGGAAGGACTTGGCGCACGTTGCGGATTTCGTCGTGCGCGAAGGCGAAACGCTCTCTTTCGTACTCACCTATTCCCCCTCGCATGTGCCGCGGCCGCCTGCGCCGGACGTCGATCATGCGTTCGCCGACACCCAGCGCTTCTGGAATGACTGGGTGTCCCGGGGTAGGACGCCCGGTCGCTGGTCGAAGGCCGTGACGCGTTCGCTGGTGACCCTGCGCGCGCTGATCTACGCTCCCACCGGCGGCATCGTCGCGGCACCGACCACCTCGCTGCCGGAGCAGCTCGGCGGCACGCGCAACTGGGACTACCGCTTCTGCTGGCTCCGCGATGCGACGCTCACGCTGCTGGCGTTCATGAACGCCGGCTACCTGGAGGAGGCCGATGCGTGGCGACACTGGCTGCTGCGCGCCATCGCCGGCAGCCCGAACCAGGCGCAGATCATGTATGGCGTGGCGGGCGAGCGCCGGCTCACCGAGTGGGTGGTACCCTGGCTGCCAGGCTACGAAGGCGCCTCGCCGGTACGCGTCGGCAACGGCGCCCACGGACAGTTGCAGCTCGACGTATTCGGTGAGCTGATGGATGCGGTGCACCAGGCACGCCAGGGGGGACTGGTGACCCTGGCGGCCGGCTGGGCTCTGCAGCGCAAGCTCCTCGCGCGCCTCGCCGCGATCTGGGACCAGCCGGACTGCGGCATTTGGGAAATGCGCGGGCCGCCGCGACACTTTACGTACTCGAAGGTCATGGCGTGGGTCGCGTTCGACCGCGCCATCAAGGACGCCGAGCGTTACCGGTTCGACGGCCCAATCGGCGAATGGCGCGCGTTGCGCGAGCGGATTCACCGCGAGGTCTGCGAACGCGGCTACGACACGCAGCGCGACTGTTTCGTGCAGTCGTATGGATCGCGCGAACTCGATGCGAGCCTGCTCTTGATCGCCGCGGTTGGATTCCTGCCGCCGCAAGACCCGCGCTTTCGCGGGACCGTTCGGGCGATCGAGGCGGAACTGCTGCGCGACGGTCTGGTGCTGCGCTACGACACGAGCGCTGCGCGTGACGGCCTGCCGCCGGGCGAGGGCAGGTTCCTGGCCTGCAGCTTCTGGCTGGCGGACGCGTACGTCATGTGCGGCCAGATCGAGCAAGCGCAGGCGCTGTTCGAGCGGCTACTGTCGCTGGCGAACGACGTTGGGCTACTGGCCGAGGAGTACGATCCGGCGGCGCGGCGCATGACCGGCAATTTCCCGCAGGGCTTCTCCCACCTGTCGCTGGTGACCACGGCCTTCAACCTTGCGCACGCGAGAAAGCCGCTCGAGCAGCGTTCCGAAGCGCCGATCACCGGTGGCGGGGGTGCACTTACGCGCGACTGCGATTGATGGTGCAGGCGCGGCTGGTGCATCACGGCCAGGAGACTCGCCCCTATTCCAGGCGCCCGCCGTGCGGAGCGCATCGAAGCGAACGCCGGCGCAACGCGGATTCGATCGTTCGATTCGAGGTGGCGGCACTGGATCGAATCGACAAACGAACCAGGCCAAGCTGGGTGGAAGGCCCCACGCTCGGGTAGCCGGTTGCCGCCCAACAACCGGTTGCAGCGGACAGCGCCGCACGCCGCCGCCGAAGCGGAGCGTCAGGCCATTGACGGGAGGTGACCTTACTGCTCCAACAATTGAGCGGGGACGGCCCCGCGATGTCGAAAGGGAGATGCATGGCATGGGTCATTCTAGTTGTCGCGGGGCTCTTTGAGGCCGGCTGGGCAATTGGATTGAAATACACGGAGGGCTTCACGCGGTTATGGCCCACCATTTGGACGGTGCTGGCGATGATCATGAGTCTTTGGCTGCTCGGCTTGGCTATGAGGTCGCTTCCCGTGGGTGCCGCCTACAGCGTGTGGGTCGGCGTGGGAGCCGTTGGCACGGTGATTCTCGGTATAGTGCTCCTTGGCGAACCGGCGGACGCGGGCCGGCTGATCAGCCTGGCGCTGATCGTCGGCGGCATCATCGGCCTCAGGCTGGCAACGCCGGCCTAAGATGTGCGGGCAACGGACTCGCCGCCGCGCGGCGCTGGCGCGTCACCCGTTGGGCCGCGCGCAGGATGAGGATGGAGCGATCGCATGAAAGATGACGAACGGGTCTCGGTCGGCGACGACCGGGCTCGATCCGAGCCGGCGGCCGGGCGGCCTGATTCCGCGCCTCAGGATTTCGTCGTCGAGGCGAATCAGGCACCGCGGGAGCGCCCCCCGATCGACGAACGCACCGTGTACACCTGCGCCCTCGCCATCCTGCTGGGCGGCGCCGCCGCGCTTGTCGCGTTGTTATTGATCTCGCTGATTGGATGGGTCACCAACCTGGCGTTTTTCGGTCGCATGTCGGTCGACCCCGTGGCTCCGGCGACCGCCGTTCCCATGCTGGGCGCTTGGGTGGTCCTCCTCCCCGCGATCGGCGGCCTGATCGTCGGCGCAATGGCCCGATACGGGTCGCGTGCGATCCGTGGCCACGGCATCCCAGAGGCCATGGAACAGGTGCTGACGAACAACAGCCGAATCCCCGCGCGGGTCACCGTGCTGAAGCCCATCTCCTCGGCGATCGCGATCGGCACGGGAGGTCCGTTCGGCGCGGAAGGGCCGATTATCGCGACGGGCGGGGCGCTGGGGTCGCTGGTCGGCCAGTTCACGGCATGCAGTCCCGCCGAGCGCAAGACCTTGCTCGGTGCCGGCGCCGCGGCGGGGATGGCCGCCGTCTTCGGCAGTCCGGTCTCCTCGGTGCTCCTCGCGGTTGAGTTGTTGCTCTTCGAGTATCGTCCTCGATCGATCATTCCCGTGGCCTTGGCGGCGACGGTGGCCACCGGGCTGCGGATCGCCTACGAGGGGCCGGCACCCGTCTTCGGCATGCCCGACCTCGCGCCCGCCCCGCTCGCCGCGCTCGCCTTCTACGTGGCCCTGGGCGCCCTCATGGGGCTCATCGCGGTGGCGGTGACGCGCGCCACGTACGCCATCGAGGACCAATTCGAGCGCCTCCCGATCCATTGGATGTGGTGGCCCGCGCTCGGAGGGTTGGCGGTCGGGATCATCGGGTACTTGGCGCCCGACACGCTCGGCGTCGGCTACTACAACATCACGGCGATCCTCGCCAGGGACCTGCCGATGAAGGCCGTCGCCGTGCTCTGTTTTATGAAGTTTCTTTCCTGGTCGATCGCGTTGGGGAGTGGGACGTCCGGCGGTACCTTGGCGCCGCTCCTCACGATCGGCGGCGCAGGCGGCGTGCTGCTTGGAAGCGTGGCGATCTCGCTTCTCGGCTCCGCGGGAATCGATGCGGGGCTCGCCGGACTGGTCGGCATGGCGGCACTCTTCGCCGGCGCGTCGCGGGCGTTGCTTGCGTCGGCCATCTTCGCCTTCGAGACGACACACCAGTCAATGGCGCTCCTGCCCCTGCTGGGAGGGTGCGCCGCCGCGTACCTGACCTCGTCGCTGGCGATGCGCAACACCATCATGACGGAGAAGATCGCGCGCCGCGGCGTGCCGACGCCGACCGACTACGCCACCGATGCCCTCGATCACGTCCTCGTCCGTGAGGTCGCGTCCGCACCGGTGGTCACGCTGAAGGGGACGCAGCGTGTCGGTGACGTGCAGGACTGGATCGCCTCCGGGGCGCCAGGGAGTGCGCACCAAGGCTTCCCCGTCGTGGACGAATCCGACACCTTGAAGGGAGTGCTTACGCGGCGCGTCCTGCTATCGCCGGCTGCGAGGGGGTTGTGCATTGCCGACCTCATCACCCAGCTACCGCGCTTCGTCTACGACGACTGCACGGTCCGCCAGGCCGCCGACCACTTGGTCAATCACGATATCGGCCGGCTGCCCGTGGTCACCCGCGAGGCGCGGCCACGACTCGTCGGCATGATTACCCGCAGCGATGTCCTCTCCTCGTATCGACAGCGGATCTCCGAATCCGAGCAACAGGCGCCCTCGAAGCGATTCGGCGCCTTCCCGCGGCGAGGCCGGGCACGAGCGCCGGAAACGCGTGTTGCGCAACCAGGCGACGCACCTGACGGCGCGGCGCGCAGCGGGTGATCGCCGATCCGTGCGGCGGCGCGCCCGCGAGAACGCAGCCGCGGCCAGTGGGCGGCGACTGTGACCGCCATGGGTGTGACCGCACGCACGGTCGCGTGCCTGAGGGGAGCGATCCGGTGGCTGCGGATCCCGCTCGTCCGGGCAGCGGAGAAATGCTCGACCGACTGCCGTCTCGTGTGATAGCGAACGCCTTCAGTTCGTCACGTTGGGAGTGCACACCGATGCCACATCCGGAAAAGCGGGATCTCGATCTCACCGAGCGGCAGCTCTGCGCGTGGCTCGCCACGCAATTGGTTGGCGCGCGCGATGTGCGGGTCATCATGCGGGGCGGGCCATCATCGAGCGGCTTTTCGAGCGACACCGTGATGTTCGATGCCGCGTGGGCCGATGCCGCCGGTGCGCATCGCGAGCCCTTGGTGGCGCGCTTCACGCCGCGCGGGAAGACGGTGTTCCCGACCTACGATGTCGGTCTGCAGTATCGCGTGATGAAAATTCTCGGCGACCGTACCAACGTGCCGGTGCCGCGCATGCGCTGGAACGAACCGCGCCCGCAACCGCTCGGTGTGCCGTTCTACGTAATGGACCGCCTCGATGGGCGTGTGCCGGCGGACAACCCGCCCTTCCATATGACGGGCTGGGTGGCCGATCTGTCCGCGAACGAGCGCGAACGGCTATGGTGGAACGGCCTGGAAGCCATGACTCGCGTGCACCGGCTCGACTGGCGCGCCCTGGGCTTCGACTTTCTCGAAGAGCCGCGGCTCGGTGCCACGGTACTCGAACAGCAACTGCACTACTACGACTACGTGTCTTGGGGATTCGACTCGACCCGCTACCCGGCGTTCGAGGCCGCGCAGCGCTGGCTGCGCGCCAACCAGCCGGCGGATCAACCGGTCGCTCTCTGCTGGGGCGACGCGCGTGTCGGCAACCAGATTTTCAACGCGCAGCTCGACGTCGTCGCCGTGGTCGACTGGGAGATGGTGCGGCTCGGCGATCCCGTCCAGGACCTTACCTGGTTCATGGCCATCGATCGATTCAACTGGGAGGGATACGGCTTGGAACGGCTGGCGGGTTTTCCCGACCGGGCGGCGACTATCGCGCGTTGGGAGGAGCTGGTGGGACGAGCAGCGCGACACATTCCCTACTACGACATTTTGGGAGTGTACAAGTTCGCGCTCGTGGTGGCGCGCGTCGACGTGCAGATGAAGTACTACGAGATCATGCCCGCCGACGGCAACATGGACGTGGATAACTGGGCGTACAAGACCCTTGCCGGCATGTTGCAAGAGGCGGGCGGGTAATCGACGTCGGGACGGAATCGGCCGATTTCCAGACACGCTATTTCAGAGGAGACGCAGATGCTCTCGTCGATGGATGAGTTCCCGTTGCACCAAACCCCCGAGCCGATTCGGTTCGTCGGCACCAGCGACCGCAACTTCTACGATCGCTACTACTTCAATCTGCACAACTGCAGCGGCGACCTGTTCATGATTATGGGGATGGGCCAGTACCCCAACCTGGCCGTGCAGGACGCCTTCGCCGTGGTGCGCCGTGGGACCAAGCACCGGGTGGTGCGTGCGTCGCGCCTCCTCGGCGACCGCGCCGATATTCGCGTCGGGCCGTTTCGTATCGAAGTCATCGAGGGCCTCAAGAAGGTGCGCTACATTCTCGAGCCGAACGAGCATGGGATCGCGTTCGACGTGCGTTGGGAGGGCGCCATTCCCGCGCACCAGGAGACCAACCAGTTCGTGCGGCAGCTCGGCCGGGTGACGATGAACACCTCGCGCTTCGCGCAGACCGGCTACTGGACCGGCACGCTGCGCGTTGGCGACGAAACCTTCGAGGTCACGCCCGACCGCTGGTGGGGGACGCGCGATCGCTCGTGGGGCATCCGGCCGGTCGGTGAACCCGAGGCTCCGGGCGCACGCGAGACGCAACTGCCGTTCAACATGTGGAACTACATGCCGATGCAGTTCAAGGATTACACCATCCTGTACATCGTATCGGAGTTGGCAAACGGCGAGCGCATTCAGGAGGAAGCGGTCCGCATCTGGAACGATCCGGCGCGCCCCGTGGAGCGCCTCGGCCGGCCGGAGCACGAACACACGCTCCGCCCGGGCACGAACGTGATCGAGCGTACGATCCTCTCCTTTCCGCATGCGCCGGGCGGCGGGTTTCAGGTGAAGGCGACACCGTTGATCGACTGCTACATCGGCATCGGGACCGGCTACGGCTTCGACATGGACTGGCTACACGGGAAGTACCAAGGGCCCCTTGCGGTGCAGGGCCTCGAACTCGACACGGTTGCCGACGCCGGTCGGCTGTTCGGGATTTGCGATTGTGTCGGTCGCTTCGAGCTCGGATCCGAGGTCGGGTACGGCCTGTTCGAGTATATGTTCCTCGGCGCGTTCCCGCGCTACGGGCTCTAAAGGGCTGAGGCAGCCACGACGCTCCGTGTCACCGCTTGCGATGTCCTCGCCGGCAAGGTGTGGACCGGCCCGCGAATCCTGGCGATCGGGCGGCGGGTGGAGGCGGTCAGTGCGCGTTCGACGATACCAGTAGCGCGCCGCGGTTTTTTGCCCAGCCCTCGTCGTACGGCGTGATGTAGGTCCACACCGTACGAATGGAGGCGAACTTCCACTCGCCGTTCTCGCGCACGTACTCCTCGAGGTAGGTCCCCGCCATCCACTGGGCTTTGTTGGTGGCGGCGTCGGTGGTTGGCGCCTCGTAGTACCATTTACCTGTCGCCCGATCGCCGTTCACCTCGATGATCGGGTTGTGTACCATGTGCATGCAGAACGGCGTGGAGGCAGGTACCACCTGACCAAAGAAGATCCGCAAACCTTCATGGCCTTCGAAGACCGACGCCGGTCCCATGCCGAAGTCGACCTTGGCGCCGGCGGTGAAATGCGAGATCAGCTCGTCGCGAGTGCGCTCGTCGCCAAGGCCGGCATCGCAGAGATAACAGTAGGTGGCCTTCAACTTCCTGATGGCTTCGATATCTTCGAGCACGCGCACGCGCGCCAACAGCTCGTCCAATGACATCGGCACACCTCCGCTTCCGCGCGGATACTGACGTAGGTGCGGGCCGTTTGTCCAGTCCTCTCGGCCTTCCGACCGCGACGCCGGTGGTTGCTTTGAAATTCTTCCACAGCGGCCCGGGACCGGCTGCGTCTGGCGTCCCCCTCCGGCTGGCCTCACAAACCTCCACTGAAAACGCTTGATCGGCGCTTTGTCCCCCCGTATAGGGGGGCATCCGAAATTCCGAGAGAGCGGCGGACGTGCCGGGCAACGTCTGCAAGCTAGACCTTCTTTCCACTTGGCCCTTTATCCGGACTAAGGACAGGATCTGCGCTCGTGACGCGGCCCAAGGTCTTCTGCATCGGGTTCCACAAGACCGGGACCACGAGCTTTCACGAATTCGTGACCCGCCTCGGGTACCGCTCCGTCCACGACACCCGCGCCAGCATGGAGCTTCTGGGCCTCGGCCCGAACCGCGACGGCGTAGAGGGTGACGGGCACCGCGTGGATGTCGCCGCGCGTATCGCGCCCGCGCGTCTCGCCGCCGCCGTGGCGGCGTACGACGCCTTTTCCGACAACCCGTGGCCCGTCCTCTTCGCGCGCCTTGACGCGGGCCGGCTCGAACATCGCTTCGTGCTCACCGTGAGGGATACGGACGCGTGGCTCGAAAGCCAGGTCCGCTTCTTCAACGGCCGCAACACGCGCATGCGCCGGTGGATCTACGGCTACGGGAACCCGCTGCGCCATCGCGAGCGCTACCGCGCGGTGTACGAGGCGCACAACGCCGCCGTGCGCGCGCACTTCGCGGGCCGGCCGGACTTCATGGAGGTGACCCTCGGGCCCGGGACCGATCCGGACGACCTCGGCGATCGCGTCTGCCGTTTCCTCGGGCATGAAGGCCCCACGGTCGCCTTCCCGGCGAGCAATCGAACCGCGTAGCACGCGAGAGATGCGGGGTACGTTCAACCCGGTGGAGATGGCGCGGCCTTGCGCCAGACGGTCGCCGTCACCACGGCCGCCGGGCCGCCGGACTGGTCAATGACACCCATCTTTCACGGGGGGCGATTCGCGAGAGCGCCCGAACCGCCCACGCGGACGACAGGCCGGCGATAACTGCGCGGAGGGTCATGGCTCACCGCCACTCGAAAACCAGTTTCGCCAGAACGCCCGGTTCGATGGCTGAAATAGTCGCGGCCCTGCCGTTAGCTTCGGAGATCGACCTCCGGATGGCGCGCCTGCACCATGCGCCGGAAGCCGTCGTGCCAATCGATCCGGGTGGGGCCAACCAATTGGTGCATGCGTGTCAGGTCCAACACCAGGCTGCGGAGCACCCTGTCGGCGGTGACGAACCGCGGTTTGACGCCGATCAATTCTCCCAAATAGGCACACCATTCTTCGATACCGAGCGGCTGCCCGCCGAGGTTGGTGAGCGTCGGCGGCACGCTAGCCACTGCCAGCAACCGGGGAATAAGGGCGATGTAGTCATCTTCATGAATCGGGCTGAAGGTGTTCGGGCGTTCGGGATGGAGGGGGTATGGGCTGACCCGCCAACAACCCATCGAGGTGCAGCGACGGCCAGCCGCCGTTGTCGCCATAGGTGACGTTGAAACGAGCGATCGTTGTCGGAATCCGCCACTGTCGCGACGCGAATCGTGCCATGACCTCCGCGGCGATCTTCGCAATGCTGTAGGTCGGCAGGATGACACGGTGATTCTCCGCCAGGGGATCGGTCTCTTTCAATGGGCGCTGACCGGCGTACTCGTAGACGCCGGAGGACGACGCATGCAGGATGGCTTTGGCCTTCCGGCAACGGTACATCAGCCGTCCAAGTCCCTCAGCGTTGGCCGCCAGGTCGTCATCGAAACTCTCACTCTTCAGTACGGCGAAGTTCAGCACGTAGGTGAAGTCCTCCGGTACCTGGGCGAAATCGTCCCGGATCATATCGGCGGCGATGCAGCGGACGCCCAAGGCTCCCAGACGTTCCCGGTCCCCGGGGTTGCTGAAACGGGCGAGGCCGTGGACCTCATTGTGCTGGGCGAGCTCACGGGTGACCGAAAACGCGACTTGACTGGTAGGCCCGGTGATTAGAATCTTCTCGTTCTTCAGCATCGCAGCTCCTCATCGCCGTACGGCGCCCTGTATCATGCCGATGCGCGCCACCGCCAGCGCACAACGGCGCACCCTCTGCTCGATCCCGATTTCGGGCGGGCAATCGCCGTCAGTGGCCGCGGCACGGCAGGGTCTGAACGAGGTGGGCGCAGGCAGAGGGTCGTAGGGTGCGTCGGTCGAAAAGGCCGTCGTCGCGGAGGTAACAGTCATTGGCCTTCAGTTTTCCGATGGGTTCGATATCGGCTTGCTGGACTCCGCTCGGGGCACCTGCGGCACCGTGTTGCGGTGAACGAGGCGATACAGCGCTGGCAGAACCAGAAGGGTGAGCGCTGTCGAGGACACGATGCCGCCGATGACCACGGTGGCGAGCGGACGCTGGACCTCGGCCCCCGTGCCGGTGGCGAGAGCCATGGGCACGAATCCGAGCGAAGCGACGAGGGCGGTCATCAGCACCGGGCGCAGCCGCGTCAGGCAGCCGTGATGGATGGCGGCTTGCAGGGGCATGCCCTCCTCGCGGAGCTGGTTGATGAAGGTCACGAGCACGAGACCGTTGAGGACGGCTACCCCCGAGAGCGCGACAAAGCCGACGGCCGCGGAGATGGAGAACGGCATGTCGCGCAGCCACAGGCTAGCGATGCCCCCGGTCAGCGCCAGCGGCACGCCGGAGAACACCAGCAGTGCGTCGCGCACCGAACCGAACGTTCGATAGAGCAGCAGAAAGATGAGGAGGAAGCACGCAGGCACCACGACCGTCAGGCGCCGCTTGGCTTCCACGAGGTTCTGGAACTGCCCGCCCCACGACAGCCAGCTTCCGGGCGGAAGCGTGACGTCTCGCCGGATGCGTGTCTGTACGTCATCGACGAAGGAGCCAATATCGCGTCCGCGCACGTTGGTCTGCACCACGATGCGTCGCTTGCCGTTCTCCCGGCTGACCTGGTTCGGGCCTTCGGTGACGTCGATGCGGGCGACCGCACCGAGCGGCAGGAAGTTGAATCCCGCCGGGCGTGACGCTTCGTCGCCGCGCGCGACCGTGCGCATCGCTGTCTCGACGTGCGGGGGAAGCGGCACCGGCAGGTTTTCCAGGGCGTGCAGGTTGCGGCGGAACTGCTCGGGGAGGCGAACGACGATGTCGAAGCGGCGGTCGCCTTCGAAGACGAGGCCGGCCTGACGCCCGCCGATGGCGATCGAGACGACGTCCTGGACATCCGCAACCGTCAGCCCGTAGCGGGCGATGGCCGCGCGGTCGACGTCGACGCTGATCGTCGGCAGCCCCGTGATCTGCTCGACGCGGACGTCGGCCGCGCCACGCGTGTCGCGCAGGATGGCGGCGATGGCCTCGGCTACCGGCAGCAGCGCGGCGAAGTCGTCGCCGAAGACCTTGACCGCGACGTCGCCGCGGACGCCGGCGATGAGTTCGTTGAAACGCATCTGGATCGGCTGCGTGAACTCGTAGGCGTTACCGGGTAGCCCGGCGGTCGCCTGCTCGATGCGGCGGCGGATGTCCTCTTTGGTGTCGCCGGGGTTGGGCCACCGTTCTCGCGGCTTCAAGACCACGAAGGTGTCGGAAATGTTGGGGGGCATCGGGTCCGCGGCGATTTCCGCCGTGCCCGTGCGCGAAAAAACGAAGGCGACCTCGGGCAGCGGCACGATGGCCCGCTCCACGGCGAATTGCATGTCGGTGGCCTGGGTCAGACTCGTGCTGGGAATGCGGATCGCCTGTACGGCAAAGTCGAGCTCGCTCAGCGTCGGAACGAACTCCTGACCCAGTCGCGCGAAGAGGAGGAGCGAGCTCGCGAACCCGAGGAAGGCAACGCCCACGACGCGTACGCGGGCGCGCAGCACGAAGATCAGCACCGGCTCGTACATGCGTTTGGCCCAGCGGATGAGGATGTTCTCGCGTTCGACGACTCGGCCGGTGACGCAGAGCGCCACCATCGCGGGCACGAAGGTGAGCGAGAGCACGAAGGCGGCAACCAGGGCGAAGATGACGGTGAGGGCCATCGGCCGGAACATCTTCCCCTCCACGCCGGTCAGGAACAGGATCGGCACGTAGACGGTGACGATGATGGCTTCGCCGAAGGCGGTGGCGCTGCGTACCTGCTTGCTCGCTTGGAAGACGACCGCGATGCGCTCTTGACGGGTCAGCGGACGGCCGAGGCTGTGCTGCTTCTCGGCCAGGAGGCGCAGGCAATTCTCGACGACGATGACCGCGCCGTCGACGATGAGGCCGAAGTCGATGGCGCCGAGACTCATCAGGTTGCCGCTCGTCCGGGTCTGCACCATGCCGATGGCCGTGAGCAGCATGGAGAGCGGAATGGCGAGCGCCGTGACCAGCGCGGCGCGGAAGTGTCCGAGGAGCAAGAAGAGCACGACGATGACCAGCACCGCGCCTTCGACGAGGTTGCGCTCGACGGTACGGATCGTCGCGTCGACCAGCGCCGTGCGGTTGAGCACCGTCTTGGCGCGAATATCCGGAGGGAGCGCGCGGTTCACGTCCGTCACGCGTTCGTGGACGGAGGCGGAGACGCTGCGACTGTTGGCGCCGATGAGCATCAGGGCGGTGCCGATCACCACCTCCTCGCCGTTCTCGCTGGCGCTGCCCGTCCGCAGTTCGCGACCCTGGCCGACCGTGGCGACGTCGCGTACATAGATTGGCGTGCCGAAACGCTCGCCGATGACCATGGCCGCGATCTGTGCGGGGCGCTCGACGCGCCCCGTGGCGCGCACGACGTAGGACTCGCCGTTGTGCTCGATGTAGCCGGCGCCAGTGCTCAGGTTGTTGCGCTCGAGAGCCGCCAGTAGATCACCGAAGGTGAGCCCATAGGCCACGAGCTTTCTCGGGTCCGGCTGCACGTGGTACTGCTTGACGTAGCCGCCGATGGCGTCGATGCCGGCAACCCCGGGCACGCTCTTGAGCTGCGGGCGGATGATCCAGTCCTGCACCGTGCGCAGATACGAGGCGCGCTCGACATCGGTGCGCAGCCGCTCGCCTTCGGGGGTCAGATAGCTGCCGTCGCTCTGCCAGCCGGCCTGCCCGTCCCGCACGCGGCCACCCTGCCCGTCGGGGTGCGCGTATTCGACGGTCCACATGTAGACTTCGCCGAGGCCGGTGGAGATCGGACCGAGGCGCGGCTCGGCGCCGGCTGGCAGCTTCTCCCGCGCTTCGGCGAGCCGTTCGGTCACCTGTTGCCGAGCGAAGTAGATATTCACGTCATCGCCAAAGACAGCGGTGACCTGCGAGAAGCCGTTCCGCGAGAGCGAGCGCGTGTACTCGAGGCCGGGGATGCCGGCCAGGGCGGTCTCGATCGGGAAGGTCACTTGCTTCTCGATTTCGACCGGCGACAACGACGGGACGAGCGCGTTGATCTGCACCTGGTTGTTGGTGATGTCGGGGACGGCGTCGATGGGCAGGCGACGCAGGGAGATGAGCCCAAGCGCCGCCGCCAGGAAGGTCGCGAGCACCGCAAAGGCGCGGTGCTCGACGGAGAATTTGAGCACGTGTTCGAGCATGACGGGCCTCCGTTCAGTGCGCGTGCCCGGCCTCGCCCTTACCGAGCTCGGCTTTGAGGAGGAAGGAATTGGTCGCCACGTAGCGGTCGCCCGGCCGCAGGCCGTCGAGGACCTCGACGAGCGTTTCGCCGCCGCGGCCGAGCGTAACCGTACGCGGCTCGAAGCCTTCGCCGGCTTCGACGAAGACCGTCGTCCGGCCCTCGATGGTTTGGATGGCGCCGCGCGCCACGGCCACCGCCGCCGGAATCGGGTCGAGAACGCGCGCGGTGACGAACAGGCCGGGACGCCACGTGTGCGCGGCGTTGGGAAGGACGACTCGGGCGATCGCCGTGCGCGTCGGCCCGTCGACAACCGGTGCGATGTAGGAGATTTTCCCTTCGGTCTCCGCCGACCCGGACGAGACGAGGACGCTCTGGCCGACACGGACGTGGTCGAGGTCCTTTTGATAGACGGCGAGGTCGACCCAGACCGAGGAAAGATCGGCGATGACGAAGACCGGCTTCTCGCGATCGACGGATTCCCCACGCGTGATGTGCCGCTCGATCACCGTCCCGTCGAGCTGCGTCTTGAGTTCGTACGGCGCGAGGCTCTCGTTGCTTTCGACGGTGGCGAGGACCTCGCCGGCGCGCACCTCGTCGCCGACAGTGGTACGCACCTGCCGGACGATCCCGGGAAACCGCGGAACGATGTGGGCCAGCGTGTCGCCGTTCGGCCGGACCTCGCCGAGCAGCTCGACCCCGTGGTCGATCCTGGCCGGACTGGCCGTGGCGAGGGTGACGCCGAAGGCCGCGAGCTGCGCGGCGCTCAAGTGAACCGTGAGGTCGTTCTCATGGCCCGTGGCGCCCTCGTCGATATTCTGGTGCCGGTGGCTGGGCTCGTCTTCGGCGACGGCCAGGCCGGAAGTCAGTGCGACGACGAGGAGCGCTCGTGTGAGCAAGAAAGCCGCGGTCATTTTTCGTCCTCCGTGCGCCGGTTACACCGGCAAGGTGTTGTGAATGAAAGTTTCATACGTTGAAGGGTTAGCCACCCACAGCGACCCCGAGTCATGCGCGAGATCCGCAGGCAACTGCGGCCGCGAAGCGTTGGCAGGGGAACGTGCAGGCTGGGTATTGAGCCGCGAAACAAATGCCCTGCGAAAGCAGGTACTCCGGGGTGCCGACGTCTTGGAGGACGATGGAAGGCCACACCGGATGCGCCGATATGGCAAGGCGCAGCTGGACCCCGCGCGGTCAGAGACCCCAGGCATGTACGGATGCACCTTGCGCGGGAACCGGGAGATCCCACCTCCGTCTGTCGGCAAAGTGCCGGCAGACCGCATCGGGAACCCTACGGGGACACGCCGATGATGAACGGCGGTGGGAAGTCGGATCGCGGCGTAGTACCCGCGAAGCTGCTGAACAACGCTCCCCGCGGAGTGGCGGAGGCAGTGGAGGGAAGGCCGCGAGCCAAGGGGAATTCGGACGAGCAAAACGCGACCCGGACACCGAGCCGGACACCCGCGCTCAGCGCGCTCGACCGGATACGTCAAGCCGCCCGGCGCGATGGGCGGCAGCGGTTCACTGCGCTCCTGCACCATGTCTACGATGTCGAGCGCCTGCGGCAAGCTTACTACGCACTGAAGCGAACGGCCGCCGCCGGTGTCGATGGACAGACCTGGAAGCAGTACGGTGAGGAGCTGGAGGGAAACCTCCGAGACCTCTCCGACCGACTGCGGCGTGGAGGGTACCGAGCCAAGCCTGTGCGCAGAACGTACATCCCGAAGGCGGACGGACGCCAAAGACCCCTTGGCGTGCCGGCGCTGGAAGACAAGCTTGTCCAGCGCGCCGTCGTCGAGGTGCTCAATGCGATCTACGAACAGGACTTTCTCGGTTTCTCGTACGGCTTCCGACCAAAGCGCAATCCGCACCAGGCTCTGGACGCGCTGGCCGTCGCTATCCATACGCGTAAGGTGAACTGGGTGCTCGATGCCGATATCCGTGCGTTCTTTGACACCCTCGATCACGGATGGCTGGTGAAGTTCGTCGAGCACCGCATCGGGGACCGGCGCATCGTCCGCCTGATCCAGAAATGGCTCAGGGCCGGCGTGCTGGAAGAGGGAGAGCGAGTGTGCAGTGAGGAAGGAACGGTACAAGGCGGCAACATCAGTCCGCTGTTGGCCAATATCTTCCTGCACTATGTATTCGATCTGTGGACCCAACGGTGGAGGACGAAGCAGGCACGCGGAGATGTTGTGGCCGTGCGCTATGGCGATGACTTCGTCGTCGGGTTCGAGCATCGCGAGGAGGCCGAGCGCTTCCTCACGGAACTGCGCGAGCGGTTTCAGCAGTTTGGCTTGGAGCTGCACCCCGACAAGACACGCTTGCTGCCGTTTGGCCGCCAAGCCGATCGGCGCTGGCGCAACGATCGGGGAGACAAGCCAGGGACCTTTAACTTTCTGGGCTTCACTCACAGCTGTGGGAAGACCCGAAAGGGCGGGTTCACGGTGCTGCGCCAAACGATGCGCAAGCGTGTGCAGGCGAAGCTCAAGGAAGTCAAAGACAAGCTGCGCCGGCGCATGCATGACCCTATCCCGGAGCAGGGCGCGTTCTTGGGTGCCGTCGTTCGGGGGCACGTGCGCTACTACGGCGTGCCGATGAACGGCTGGGCCATCACCGCGTTTCGCCGCGCAGTGGGGAGACTCTGGTGTCGAACCCTGCGACGCCGCAGCCAGAAACACCGGCTGCGATGGGAGCGGATGCACCGCCTGATCCGCCTCTGCCTGCCTCCGGCCCGAGTCTGCCATCCCTATCCGCTGCAACGCTTCGGCGTTCGCACCCAAGGCAGGAGCCCGGTGCGGTAATGCCGCTCGCCGGGATCTGTGGAGGGGGTGATCAGTGATGGTCATCTCTACTCCGACTGTTTGGCGCCGGCGAGTGGCATTCCACTCAAGCGCTCGATATCGGCGGCCGCGACGTGGTAGGCGGCGAGCGTCTGTACATACTGATCTCTGCTTTCGAACAGCGTGCGCTGCGCGTCGAGCACGTCGAGAAAGGGCAACAACCCGCGCTGATACGCGTCGCGGGCGCCGGCGAAGGCGCCTTCGGCCTTGGGCAGCACTTCGTCCCGCAGCGTGGCGACTTGGGCGTACGCGGCGCGCAGATCTTCGTAGGCGGAAGCCAGCGCTCGTTCGGCGCTCACCGTCGCACGGTCGCGCGCCGCGGCGGCTTGGGCCAGTCGCCGGTCGGCGGCGAGGATGTTACCTTGATTGCGGTCAAAGAGCGGTAGCGGCAGGGAAAAGCCCGCCACCAGCGCTTTGTCGCCGTTGTCCGCGAACTGGCGTCCCCCAAGGCTTACCGTCAGGCTGGGGATGGCACGCGCCTTCTCCACGGCGAGGGCCGCCGCACGCTGCTCGATCTCCGTCACCCAGCGCGCCACGTCGGGGTTGCCCCGAATTGCCTCGAGGAAATCCTCGACGCGCGGAGGCGCGCCGACTGGGGCGAGGTCGCCGGCGGCCTCGGCGAAGCCGGGCGTCGAGCTTCCCCAGTGGACCGCGAGCGCCGTGCGCGCGTTCGCCAGGTCGCGCGCCGCTTGCCGGCGCTGCGTTTCGGTGCGTCCAAGTGCCGCCTCCGCGCGCATCAGCTCGACGGGGGACGTCGCGCCCGCCTTGACCTGCGTGGCGACTGCATCCACGGAGCGGCGCGCCAGACCCACCAACTCGCCGAAGAGCCGCAGACGCTGTTGCGCCGCCACGGTCGCGGTGAAGGCTTTCCTGACGCCGGCAACGACATTGAGGCGCGCAACCTCGTAGTCCCACGTGGCAAGATCGCGGTCGAGGGCCGCGAGTCGCAGGCGTTTGGCTCGCTTGCCGCCGAGTTCGATCAACTGGGCGAGGCTAACCGTGACCTGAGTCTGCTCGAACGCGAGACGATCGCCGGTTCCACCGAAGTCTTCGACTTCGCTGCTCAGCTCCGGGTTGGGACGTAGGCCAGCCTGTAGGACCTGCGCCTCCTTCGCGCGCAGCTCCCACGAGAAGACCGCGAGGTCAGGGCTACCGAGCAACGCCGCGGCAAGCGCATCGCGGAGCGTGAGCGGCCCCGTTGGCGCGGCGCGCTCGGCGGCAGTGGCGGAAACGGCAAGGAGGATGTCAAACAGCAACGGCAGGACGAGCCTGCGTAGAGGTCGCAATTTCATCATGGTCACCCCGTGAGTACGAAGAAAACGGAGCGTCGGGCGCAGCGTCGCCCGGCGCCGGAGCCGCATGGCGCGGCAGGTCGGGTGACCAGGAGATCAGACGATCAGAACGATCGTGCGGTGCGCGGAAGGCGGTGGCTCGATGTCGGCGGTCGCAATCGTCGTGTGACTCAAAGGTCTGGCCGGGGACGGGAAGGGTGCGGCCGTCGCGGCGGGGAGGGCCGCGCCTGGGGCGATTGCGGCGGCATCGCGAGCTACCGTCGAGCAGAGCGGTGGGAGGGAGAGCACCACGTCGACGCAGGCGTGCTGGTCGAGGTCGCAGACGCCGGTGGCCTCCGGATGATGCCGTCGATAGTCGGCGAAGCACCGCCCATCGACGTGTGCCGCTTCGACGGCGGTGTGCCCATCGGCGGCGACGCAGAGGACCACACTCGAGCCGGGGAGCATGCCGCCGAGCAGTTGCAGCATCAGCACCGAGACGACCGTGCCGGTGGCGAACCGTGGCGAATGCATCGTGGCCCAAGATCGCAGCCAGACGCCGGGGTGTCAATGGCAGCACAGCGGGCGACATCGACGCCCTCGAGCTCCGCGGCTGAGCGCAACGCCGGGATATCGACCGCGCACTTGCTCGGCGAGGTGCGATCGCGTGCGGGCGAAATGAAACCACTGATGCTACGTCCGCCAATCTGGCTTTCATGGGGCCGTCCTCACTGCTACGTCTCTGATTGGCCCGCCGGGACTGGCACCGTGGAGCGTTCTACGATAGAGGAAGTCGCGGAGCGACACTGCTTGAGCGGTCGCCGGCATGCCTCTTCAGCGCTTAGGAAGGAGAAAACAGCGATGTCCCAACCCTCTCAAGCCCCCCTCGCCAGCCTGCGAGTGATCGAGTGCTCTCTGCTCGGTCCGGGCGCCATCGACACCCATCTCGCCGACCTCGGCGCCGACGTGATCAAGGTCGAATCGCCATCTGGCGATTACGTCAGAGAAATGACCTGGCCTATCATCGGGGGTGTGTCCCTGTTCCACCTGCACATCCACCGCGGCAAGAAGAGTGTCGTTCTCGACTTGCGCAAGGAGGAAGGCGTGCAAGCCTTCCTGGATCTGGTGAAGACGGCCGATGTCGTGGTCGAGGCGATGCGCCCCGGTGCGCTGGCCAATCGCGGTCTGGGATACGAGCGCCTGCGGGCGGTCAACCCGCGAATCGTGTTCTGCAACATCTCGGGTTACGGCATGACCGGTCCCTACAAGGACCTGCCGGCGCACGGCATCGCCTTCGACACCTGGGCGGGCTTGATCAGCCCCGCCTACGACGAGGAGGGCTTCTGCTACATTCCGGAACACGCGTCGATGGGCATTCACTCCGGGCCGCTGTTCGGAGCGTTCGGTATCCTGGCAGGCGTGATCCGCGCCCGCGCGACGGGCGAAGGCTGCATGATGGAGATCGCCCAGTCCGACTCGGCCGCCTACATGGATTGGTACCGCAGCGAGAGTTGGAAGGCGTATGAACGGCCGCAGTCCGAGGTCACCGGAAACAAGGCCGACAACTATGTGCGCCGTCCCGTGGGCACGGCGGGGATGAAGGAAGGCGTGCGCTATCAGATCTACGAGTCGTCCGACGGGCACGTGCTGTTCATGTCCTCCGAGCAAGCCTTCTGGAAAAATTTCTGCGAGGCCATCGGACGCATCGACCTATTCGAGAAGTGGCCCGGTTCGAAATTTGCCGACCATGCGCGCGGCAACCGCGAACTGCAAAAGATCCTCAAGGAGATCTTCAAGTCCAAGACCTCGGCCGAATGGATCGAGTTCGGTAGCGCCAAGAACGTGCCGCTGGCGCCGGTGAACACGCCGAAGAACATCGGTGACGACCCGCAGTTCAAGGCCCGCTTCTCCTGGTATCCGCACGCCAAGCATGGCGCGGACATGCTGCCGTTCCCGGTGAAGTTCATCGACGAAGCATTGCCGGAACCCACGCTGTCGCCGTCGCTCGGCCAGCATACGGATCAGGTGCTGCAAGACGTGTTGGGATACGATGCCGAGAAGATTGCCGCGCTCCGCAAGGCCGGCGTCATCAATTAGTGGCGCGCGGAGTAGACAGACGACAGATAACAGACGACAGACCACAGACGACAGATAACAGACGGACCGATAACAGACGAAGGTCCTCGTTCACCTCCGAGGTGGATCCGATGTCCGTCGTCCGTCCGTCTGTTGTCTGTCGTCTGGGAGTATTGAGCGCCGCGGGGACCAACACGCACCTTGCCCCGCCACAATTCGAATCGAAGGTTCCGGCGCCCCGGCGTCTTTCCCGTCCGCACCGGGCGGTTAGGGCGGTGGCGTCCCCGCCCGCGCCGCCGATTTCTCGCAGTCGGCGGTGGACGGGCCGCGCATGTTGCCTTCCATGTACGCCAGCCCCGGGCAGCGGCTGCAGGTGCTGACGTGCGCACAGGGGGCGCACACCGGTAGGTCTGGAACCCGAATCGACCGTACCTCATCGAGCCGCGGCGACTGCCGCCAGATGTCGAGGAACCGCTGCTCCCGGACGTTGCCGCTCAGCAATGGGAATTGCACGCATGGGTACAGATCGCCGAACGGTGACACGTAACAGAAACTGTGGCCGGCACTGCAGGGCAATGCCGCCAGGAACTCGTCGTCGGCCGCCTGCCCCGGTCTTGCCGCGTCGCCCAGCACCGGGTCTTTGCCCACCTCACCCAGGATCGCCGGGTCGCGCAGCACCTGGCGCAGGCCGGACGCCGGCATATTGAGCCGCAGCAACGATCGGTCGCCGTTGATGTGCGGTGTAATCGTGGGGTCCACCGCAAATTCGGCCCCGAGGTCGTGCGCCAGCCGCTGCACGTGCGGGTAATCTCCCCAATTCTGCCGCATCAAGACGTTGGCGACGACGACCCGCAGGCCCTGCGCGCGCAGGAAACGGATGGCCGCCAGCGAGCGCTCTAGAGAACCCGGCACGGTGGTGATGGCGTCGTGCACCTCGGGGCGATGCGAGTAAATGCTGACCTGCACCTTCTCGACGTCGAGCGCGCGCAGCCGCGCCGCTTCACGCTTGCGGATCAAGATCGCATTGGTCTTCAACTTGACGTTGAAGGTCAACTGACGGGCGCGGCCGATAATGTCGAAGAGGTCTTGGCGCAGCAGCGGTTCGCCGCCGCTAACCGTCAGAAACAGCACCCCGGCAACCGCCATCTGTTCGAGCAGTTCGGCGATCTCCGTGTAGTCCATCTCGCCGCCGCCGTCGTGATCGAGATAGCAGTGGACGCAGCGTTCGTTGCAGCGATAGGTCACATCGAGGTGCACGCCCAGGGGGATGCGCAGGCGCGCCGCCTTGGCGTTGAGCGCCGCCAGCAGCTCGCTCACGGGTTCGCCTCGACGATCGGCTGATCCGCCACCCGCAGGATGCCCGCCCCCGCCAGTCCGGCGATCACCTCGAGCGCGTCCTGATACGCCAGCTCGGGATCGACCTCGAACTGCTCGACCACGGCGCGAGCGACGATCTCGCGCAACGGGGTTACGCCATCGGCCGCGCCCCACAGCGCGCTGGCCGTCGGGTTGAGGCTGAACACGCGCGCATCCTGCAGCGACATGACGATCATCTCGTCCACCAGCAGCCGCGCCGCCAGATGTTCGGAAGGTTTGATGTACTTGTCGTTCATCGGATCAGCTCCCACACCTCGGCCTCGGGCCGGAAGGCCAGTTCGCACGTGTGTACGCGCGCGACGAAGTCGCAGGCCGTCTGAAACAGCCGCTCGACCAGCGCGCGATCGTCGGCAAAAAAGAGGATGTTGCGCAACAGGCGCTGCGCCGCCGTGGCCGTGGACAGCGGACGGATGCGGTGCTCGCGTCCCTTAGCGAGGAAGTACAGCGCCGTGATCGGCGCCGCGATGTTCTCCCCCGGTACGCCGAGCTCGCCGGCAAACGGGGTCCCGAAAGCCCGATAGCCGTCCGCGCCCGGCCGCACATAGGAGATCTCATCGCTGAGCAAGGTAACATCCGGCGGCGCCAGACGCGAGATGGTCGTCTTGCCGGCTTCCGACACGCCCGAGAACAGGAAGGCACGGCCGTTGCGAATGGCACTGGCGGCGTGCAACAGGAAGCCGCCCGTCTCGGCCAGCACCAGGCTGTGCAGGACGCGCATGACCGAATCGATGGCGTATGGGTAGGCCGCTTGGCGCACCCGGCCTCGCCGCGTGGCAGGGTGCCACTCCGCGCTGAAATCGCCCCGGCGCAGCCGCCAGCGGCCGGCCGTCAGGGTCACCGTGAGATCCTCGTCAGCGGCGCGCGCCGTCCTCAGGCGTGAGACGGGCACGACGTCTACATCAAGACGCAGGACGGGCACGCGCGGGGTCTGGGAGTCTGGGGCATCAAGGGCTTGCGACCTTGTGGGCGTGCCGGCTCGCGGGCTGGAGGCTTGATCCTTGAAGCGTGGCGCTTGAAGCGTGGCGCTTTCCGCTTGAAGACCAGTACCCGCGTCGACGAAGCCGGCGTAGCGCGACTCGATCAGGCGGATGAGTTTGGCGCTGGCCGTATGGATGGCGATCGGGAGGCCGCCGATGGTGACGGTGGTGCCGTGGGAGGGGGGGGCGGTCACGTCGGTCGATTTCCGTGCGCCGGCGCGCCTCGATGCGTTGCCAGACGAAGGCGGTCTCTCCGCGCGAGCGGTGGCATTGTGGCGTTCAGCGCCGATGCCAGTGAGTCAGTGCGCCTCCAGCGAACGCCGCTGGAGGGAAAAAGGGGTCCGTCTCCCTGCTCGGAGGGACCCATTTTGGGGACTGTCCCCGCCTTTCTGTCCATACCAAGAGTACCATCGTTCCCAGAGTCCCGAAGGTAGAACGTAGTAATCGCGTTTCCCAGAAAGCGGCTGAGCTCAGGCACGCGGCGATCCTACCGCATCGCCTGTAGCACCGCCAGGCGTGAGACGCACGTCGCTGGTTGTTACGTTGCAGGTTGGTAGGGTGCCTTGGCTCTTCCGGTCACTTAACACCCAACAACATAACAACGAACAACCTTTGCTCCAACCCCCTGCGTCGGCGGAACGGCGCGGAGATGAGAGCGCGCGAGAAGGACCCACGCCCCCGGGTGCCCGGTGTCGGAGATCGACAACTGCCGTGCGCGTGGCGTCTTGCGCTGGAACCACGCCATCGACCGTGCTTGCCGTGCGACCGGATCGACGTCATGCGATAGCACGACGTCGTCTGCGCGGCTCAGTATCCTTGATAACCGTACTTCGGGTACTTGCCGACCACGAGCACCTCGGTGGTGCCGTAGCCGACGTCGTGCGCGCAGCGGAACTCGCAGCCGTAGTCGACGTAGCCCCAGATTTCGCGGCGCATCGCCGGGTCGGTCAAGTCGAGGCGGTGGCCGTCGATCCACTCCGAGCCCATCCACAGGCCGTGGATGAATCCCTTGTACGGCAATCCGTATCCGCCCGGTCCCTGGTAGCAGATGGAGATCGGCCGCACGGTGACCTCCTTCGTGCTGCCATCCACCGCGGTCAGGACCAGCCGTCCCCCCGCGAACCGGCGGGGTTGTTCCGGCCGGCTATCGTCGAATCGATAGAAGTGCTCGACCTTTTCGAGTTCCAGCGGCTGCTTCCCACTGCCATACGGGTAGAACAAGCCGCCGCTGTAATGCCAACGTCGCACGAATCCGGCCTGCTCGTCCCAGATCTCGCGGAAATGGAAGCTGGCACCCCAGTCCTCGAACTGCATGAGCACAAAATTGAACAGCTGTCCGGGGAAGAACTCGGGCGATTGCACGCCAGTTTCGACCAGGTCGGCCCCGGCGACGCGCACGCCCCAGGAGCGGTCGCGCAGCGCCACCCACGATCGCTTGTTGACCTCGAAGGTCCGGCCATCGGCTTTGATCCAGCCGCTCGGTCGCGCCGCCTGGACCATGCGTTTGATGTCTTCTTTGAGGCGGCCGCGGCTCATCTGGGTTTGCGTGTCTTCCTCGTACAGCGGGCTGACGCCGTCCACCTCGATGTCGTAACTGACACCGTACTGGTTGTCGTCGAGCGTGAAGCGGACCGTCTTGAGCGGCTCGATACACTGGTAGCCGAAGGGCCCAACCCGCGTCTCGTCGATGTTGGGGCGCAGTTCGCGCGAGGCGCGCACGATGTACTGTGTCTTATCCTCCACGGTGAGGCAGACGAAGGCATCCATGACGTTGCGATTGGGGTAGAAGCCAAAGCCGGCCGCGAAGGCCGCGCTGCATGCGGTGTCGTGGACCAGCGTCCACGCCCGCTCCGTCCACTCGCGCGCACTGGTCCCGGGCGTGTCGAATGTGGACACCACCTGATGACAAAAGAGTTCGTCATGCTTCCGAATCATGCCTGCCTCCCGTGAAAGCGCCTTCGTCCAGGTATCGCCGAAGACGGTTGTGGTTGTGGCGGCTTGCGGCCGCCGCGGGACACTACGATCGTTGGCGCGGAGAAGTCCAGCGTGGCGTCTCGGAATCCGTCGGAATGGCTTGGCCGGGGTTGGGGCATTACGCCCAGCGGGCGCCCGTCGATACGCCGCCGAGCGCGGGCGGCTACGACCAATGAGCGGATCGGTTGGAGTTCGTCGAGGGGTTCCCCTCCTTGGTAAGGAGGGGGCTCATTGGCCCAACCGATTCGCGCCGCGGCGTTGCACGATGGAGTGTACCAAGCCCCCAGGCAGGTCAATCGATCCGCTCGGTCGTGAAGAACACCAAGACCCGATCGCGATCGAGGAAGCGGGCGACGTCCGCGTCGACGACCGCGCGGCTGTCCTCGTCGCGGTACAGGCGCAGGGCATGGTCTTCGGCGCTGTCGAAGTGCAGCAGTGCGATCGCCTCGCACGGCCGGGATCCTTCGAGGCTGGCGTTGACGAACCACTGTTCGTAGCGGCGGATGGTGGGATGATGCACGCGGGCGACCGCGGCGTGCTGGCGATAGCGCTCGACGAACTGCGCCGGGGCGATGCCGGGAATCCGGCAGGAGCAGGCCACCATGGTGAATGGATAGCGTGTGCCGGGCGCGTCGTCCCAGTGCACCAGCGCGTCGGCCGTATACCCGCCGGTGACCGTGGCGACAGGCGCAAGCAGGTCAGCGACGCTGCGCAGCGTCGCACCGGCCGTGGCATTCCAGGAGACCATGGCGTCGACCGTGGGCGCCGGTGCGTTGTCGGCGGCCGGCGCGGTCATATCGATGACCGGAGCAGCGAGTCCGAGTTGGCGGCTGGCCGTCCGCAGGGTGGTGACGAACGCCGTTCGCGCCACGGTCGCGGTGCGCTGCAACAAGAGGACGTTTGTTTGCACGATTGGCCCCGGCCTTACCGCAATTCGGCGATCGCCGAGCGGAACGCCGCGATGGTGGTGTCGACGTCCTCGTCGGTATGCGCCAAGGAGATGAAGAACTTTTCGTGCGCCTTGATGATGCCGCGATCGACCAGCAGCTGCACGAACCGCTCGCGCCGCTTCGCGTCGGCGTGCATGCTGGAGCGGAAATCGACGATTTCGCGATCGCTGAACCACACTTCGAAGGCGGGGGGTTCGCCGAGGATCTGGGCGGGAATGTTGGCGTCGGCCAGCAGGCTCTTGAGCGCGTTCATCAACCTCTTTCCGGTGGCGAACAGGCGCTCGTACGCCCCTGCGCGTCGCAGTTCCGCCAGAGTCGCCAGGCTGGCCACGGCCGAGACCGGGTTGCTGCTGAACGTGCCGGTCAGGCGTACGTGTTCGCCGCGCACGTAGCGCGCGGGGTCCGGATCGGCCTGGGCCATGAGATCGGCGCGGCCGCAGACCGCCGTGATCGGGTGGCCGCCGGACATGCTCTTGCCGAGGGCGCACAGATCCGGCACAACGCCGTAGTATTCCTGCGCGCTGCCGTAGGCGAAGCGGAAGCCGGTGACCACCTCGTCAAAGATCAGCACGATGCCGTATTCTTTCGTGATCTCACGGAGCGCCTGTAGGAAGCCCGGCTTGGGGGGAATGGTGCGCTGCATCGGTTCGACAATCACGGCAGCCAATTCGTCGCGATGCTTGGCGATGATGTCGGCGGTCGTGCGCATATCGTTGAACGGTGCGATGAGAACCTCGGATTGGATGCAGCGCGGGATGCCGGCCGAATCGGGTATGGCCGTGGGGAAGTCCGCGGGGTGCAGCATCCAGTGCGTTCCCATCAGTGCGTAGTCGTGCATCCCATGATAGGCGCCTTCGAACTTGAGCACCTTGTCGCGCTTACGGAAGGCCCGTGCCAGGCGCATGGCAAAGAACGTCGCTTCCGAGCCGGAGCAATGTAACGACACCTTTTCGGCGCAGGGTGTGGCGCGGACGATTTCCTCGGCCAGCAGCACGGCGGGTTCGTTCACCATCAGGTACGAGCTGCCGCGCTCCAACTGTTCGCGTACGGCGGCGACGACCGCCGGGTGCGCATGCCCGAGCAGCATCGGTCCGGAGCCAAGCAGGTAGTCGATGTACTCGTTGCCGCTGCAGTCCCGGATGCGCGAGCCACGCGCCGACTTGACGACCATCGTGTGCCGCGGCGACGTCGTCGGATTGCGCACACCGGTGGGTAGATAATCGCTCACTTTTTGCAGAAGCGTTTCTTCGTAGGCCGTTCGCGGCCGGCGTTCGAACATCGGGCCTCCTTCCCTGCGACCAATGCGGTGATTGATCAGTGGTTAGTACGAGACTCTATCCGCGTCAACGGCGGGGGATCGAAGGGGTTTCGAGACACCCAGGTCATATCGGGACGCGGCCCGCGCAAACAGCAATGCGGAGAGGGGTCCGGCGGGAATCCGACAGACCCGCTCTCCTTGTGGGAAGGGGTTTTCAAGACACCCACGATATGCGAGGGGTTTCTGAGACACCCACGATATCCGCGGCCGGGTGGTCGGCTGCGGCGCGGCGCTCCCTCGAGACCGCGGCCGGTACCGCCAGCGGGAGCAAATCCCCCGGACGCTGCGCGTCCTGCCCCTTATTCGAAGAGGGCAGACTGCCTGATGTCGAACGGGATCTTGAAGGGATTTTGAAGACACCCAATATTTGCGCGAACGAGTGATCGTAACATTGGTGTCTCAGAACCTTCGCCCATGATACGCACGGGTTATCGAAGCGCGGTATGACGATCGTAAGATGGGTGTCTCGACACCCTCTCTCTAAACGCCCCGATCTCGCTTCGGGGCATCATGGAGGTTTCGAGGGGAGGTTTCGAGACACCCATGATCGTGCGGGTCATACAAGCGGGCATGGCGATAGGAACATGGGTGTCTCGTTAAGTTCTCCCTGCGTTTGCGTGATCGGAACATGGGTGTCTCGGAACCTGCCCCCGCCGTGGCGGTGGCGTTGCCGCGGACGTCGTAGCGGGTGGTGCCCTCGGCGATCACGGTGTGCACCCCGTTCACCACTCCGGTGCGCTGCACCTGCAGGGGGCGACCCAGGGTGTCGTAGAGTTCATCGCGAGGTTCCGAGACACCCCATAGCACGGATCATGCAAGGGCGGGCGAGGGGATCGTAACGCCGTCCGACAGAACCTCGAAACGTGGGTGTCTCGAAACCTTCCCCTTTCTTTGCAGCGCCGACCTCGATGCCCGCCGTCTGCTCACCGTCGTGCTGGCCGGCGACCGGCGGCTTCGACAGCTTTCGCTCCCCGGAACTGCTCCCGCTGGGCTCGCGTATCCGCGTGCTGATCTCGAGGTGTCCCGTATGCGACGATCTCGCGCACTGCGTGCGCCTACGCGCGCTGGAGGCGGCCGGCAACGCGGAGCTGATGACACCGGGCCTGATCGGACACGCTGTGCTCCCATGCCGCCGGCAACGGGCGCATCCTCATGAACCTCGGCGCCGAACTGCTCGCCGCCGCGGTGCACGACAAGCGCCGCGCCTGGACGAGGAGCTCTTCCTGCAGGTGTGTGGCACGCGCGCAGCGGCGGCGGCGACGATGAGCATCCTGCCGGTCCTGCCCGCCGCGAGAGAGCTCCCCTCGCACCCGAACAGCGCTGGCTGGTCCGAGCGGCTGTTGAACTGGCGGTCGGGATCATCGGCAAGCCGTGCTACAAGATCGCTTTCTCGCCCTCGATACGTACAATCTCAATCCTTCCGGCACCCAATGCCTCAGCCTGCGCGTCCTCGCCTGCCGAATTGCTACTCTTTCACCAGGCCGCGCCACGTCATCGCGAACGACTCGCGAGCATCACCGCCGCCCCGCGGCCTCGCCCCAACCTGCCGCTGTTCGTCATCACCGCCACGGCTGCGTCTGGACGACTCGACCTGCTGCGAGCAGCTGTGCAAACCGTCGAGAAAGCCAATCCGCGCTGCTCGTGCTCGACCTTTGTGCGCCTGCACGCCTGCGTCGACCAGAGCAACGCGCCGGCGGGAGTCGCTCCACTGCTCGGCCTGCGCAAGCTTCAGCGCAGCATCATCTCTCGCCGTCGCACTGGTCCACCACGCCCGCAAAAGGTACCGGCCGCTTGCGGCCCCGGGCGAAACTCTGCGTGGCAGCTCGATCCCACGCCTGCGAGGCGACTCAACCTCTACCTGCGCCGGCGCGATCAACTCTTGCGACTTGGCGGCGTCGAACACCCGCGCCGCCCGCGCTCCCGACGACCTCACCCTGGAGCTTGCCGCCGATCCGCTCGCGCTGCTGTCGCAGAAGGCGACACCGCCCGAAGCTCGCGCCCCCAGATCAACCCTCGCCAGCCGCGCCACGGCCTCGACGAGCGCACCGCCTCGCCGCTGACGCTCCTCTCGGCGTCCGCGAGCTGCACAGCGCCGCATGCCATTCGCAGCGAAACGCTCTGTGCCACACTCGACACACTGCTCGCCAGCGGCGCGTGATCCGTACCACTGACGGCTACTCGCTGCCTGCCTGACGACCCTTTCCGTTTCCGTTTCCCGTCGGCCCCTACGCAGCGGAGCAAGGAAGCCTACGTCCATCAAGTTTCGTGAACGCCGCTCCATCGATTTTCGAGACCGCGCTCACACCTCGGACTGCTCCTTCTACGTCCCCCAACAGCGCCAAGCGCGGCAAGGTGCTCGTAACATGGGTGTCTCAGAACCTCCTCGGCATTTCTCCTCGTCATCGCCACGGCGCTCGACGAAGTCGGCGCCGTGCCCCTCCTTCGCGCCCTCAGGGTCCAACCGGCCGACCCGGCTCTGCGTCCCCTTCCTGCCTCTTCCTGCCTCCCACCTCCTCGCCCTCCACCTCTACAAGCGCATCGTGATCAGTACCCCGGCTGGGGCCCTGGCGCAGCGGGGGCGCGTCCGCCGCCCGCGCGCGGCGGACCGGGTCAAACTCGGCGCCTCAAACTCGACGCCTCAAACTCGGAATAGTCGTTCCTACGTCCGCAGGATTCTCCGTTCGCAATCATTCGACGATGATGGACGATTCGTATGCATCTTCTGGGATGGCCTTTGCCCTTGGCTTCACCGTCTTATTTGATGTTCTATAGTGAATGACGCCGGTCCTTGCGTTTAGATAAAAGCCTTGCAAGCGGATCTCCGTCTTTCTGGGTTCAGCGAAGAAGTACTCATCATCGACTAGGAATATTGGATTGCGATCGAAAAACCGGTCAGGATGAGCCCTGGTCTTAGTGACAAGGAGCGTATGGGCCGTCGCCGGTGACAGGGGCAGCTCACGGGCTTTTTTTTCATATTCTGTTGTCCCCGGCCATAGGATCATTTCCGTTCCTCCATTCTGAGCATCAGACGCCGCAAAGGGTGGAATGGAGAATGGCATACACGCCAACAACAACACGATCAAAAGCGTTCTTCTTGCCATCCAAGTCCTCGCAGTCCTTCACCTAACGCTGATGGTCTCACCGCGTTGAAGTTGATCAATCCCGCCCCCCGCAAGCTGTCGCTCACCGTGGTAGTGCAGTTCTTCAGGGCGAAGTGGTAAGTGCCAGGATCATTGTATAGCCCTTGCCAGTACTCTCTAATTGCTGCAGCTTGCCCTGCAGTTGCGTGGGTGGAGAAGGATTCCACATTCATTCCTTTCGCATGAACAAAGTCCCTGATGTCAGACAAACTTGCATCGCCGTTCGGGTTGGCGAACGCATCCCACCATGGTCGCCCTTCTGACCCCATCAGGTTGCCACCTTGGCCCGGCTGCGGACCGTAGTCCCAGTAGTCTTCACTCACAGCCAAGCCGGAGTGTCCACTGAGGCCCCTCCGTTCAAGCTTGGTCGGGGAGTTCGGATCTGGCTCTTCGACAAGAACCGTAACCTTCTCCCCGTCTGCGGCCGTCCCCTGGAGACCAGTTTCTGCCTTCGCTGGCTGCGCTCCGATGTTCTGGAAATTGTCGTATAATCCGTAGACTCCTAACGCGGTCGACACGACCCCTAACGCGGCTGTTGCATACTGACCATGCTTGAAGCCTTCGTACGTATTGTATCCTCCCATCCCCACTAAAGCGGCAGATAGGGCGAGTTGGCCCGTGGCACCTGCGACGACGCCAACACCATACATCACCACCCCTAGGCCGACAGGAGATACTCCGGCCATCGCTGCCGACGTGAGGGCGGCGTTGAATCCTTCCATAGGGTCACCGGTGCGAATACCGGCTTCGACGCCTGAAGCAATGACGCTTGCGATGATCAGGCCGATCGCGAGCTCGACAAAGAATGTCCCGGTGGGATCCGTTCCGTTGATCGGGTTCCATGGCCCGTACGCATAGGGATTGGCGAACTGGCGGGCGGGATCATGGGTCAAGAACATTCCGAGCGCCGGGTCGTAGACGCGGGCGCCAGCGTACTCCAGCCCCGAGATCGGCTCGGTGTCGTAGCCGGTGAACTCGTGGCAGTAACGGTCGCCGCTGCAATCGTTGGGGGACTTCAGCGTCCCGTCGGCCCAGTAGTGCCCGCGCGGCTCCCCATACGGCTTGTAGCGGATGTGCTTGTACACCGCGCCGTTCGCGTTGGTCACGAGCTGCGTCGATCCGAGATGGTCGACGTGATAATGCATGATCGGCGTGAGGACTTGCGCCTCGGCGATCCCCGGCCCCAGTGGCCGCAGCGCCAGCGGCCACGGGAGCGTGACCACCGTAAAGGCAATGATGACGCCGATCACGTGCCCATGACGCACCGCGATCCCCACCACCCGCTTGCGCCGCCACGGCGCCAGCAGGAGCCCCGTGCCCACCACGCACACCGCCACCATGAGCCCGAACTGCACATCACGGCGCAGCACCAGCACTACCGCCGCCGCATGGCCCGCCGGTACCGCCGCCACTTGGATCGCGGCGTCCGGCGACAGGGCGGCGTACTGCGAGCTGTTCACCCGCTGGGAGGCGACCCGGAGCCCGCCCAGGAAGTAGTACTTGGTCAGCTGTCCGTCGGTCCCTTCCAGCAGGTCACTGTAGTAGCGCGTCACGCTCGAGGTCCCTACCTTCTTTGCCACGCGCCGTCCAGTGTAATCCGAAAGGAAGTTGAGCGTGGCAGTTCCGCCTCGTCGGCTTCATCCGCGGGGGCCACCGCCGCGGCGTCCGGCTCCAGGTCGGCCACGGGTTGGGCGAAGGCTTGGGAGGCTGCAGGCCAGGCACGCCACGCGGGGCCTAGCCATAGCAGCACTGCGGCGCCCGCCACCACGATCGGCAGCGTGAGCTGCCACCATCGATGCCAACCCATGTTACCTGTCTGCTGAGTCATCGGTCCCTCCCCAGCGCGATTTGCGCAGCAGGTGGTATTGCCGCTCAGACGCGGCTCCTGTGGTACACGGCGTACGCGCTTCTCCGCAGGCCGCGAGTAACGGCCGTCCGGCTTGAGGTCGGAGGCGGTTAGAGAATCGGTTCCTGGATCAAGGTCGTGTCGTCACCGCGGCCAAGCGCACAGCGTAGCCGGAACGAGCAAGCGGCGTGCCGACGCGTAGGGGGGGGGGAATCTAAATGCTTTCTGGAACAAATTCACTGACACTTTATCACGAGTGAGACAGCGGCGGAGTTGATGATGTTCAGCACTCTACATACGGTTTAATAGAACCTCAGCCGCTTCTTCGGAAAAGTCGTGTTGGCGAGAATGGGAAGCTGCGTTCCGAGTCGTGGGACGGTCGCGTCGCTCTCGACCGATTCCTGCGGTAAAGCGACCGGCCGCACCGTCGGGCGTACTCTGTCGCCTACGTGGTGTTACGGAGGCGTCCCCCCCGAGCGCCATCTGGAGAGCGCCAGGAGTCGGCTGAAGTTAGGCCAACCAGGGCGTGAATGGTTGCTACACGGTTCTGCCGAACTTTGAGTCTCCCGTTGCTTCCTCGGCTTTGGACGACTAACCCAACTTCCACAGTTCGAGGGGTCGATTTCCGGGAAAATGGCGAGGCCGGCGGTGAAGGTCGCCGCCGCGGGGTCCGACACAGCGGTCCGGTCGGCCATGCGCTCCAGCAGCACACGGAACAGTTTGGTAAATGGCCCCAGGTCGGTGCCCATCGTGTGCATCATGTCGTAGGCCGTAACCGGTTCGGAGTCGGGACACGGAATGGGGATAAGTCCGATTCCGCTCGGACGAGGGCTTCCCCACCCGCCACCCACACTGCCATCCCGGGTGCGGGCGGCAGCATCTATCGGGCCGCGATCAAAGGAATCTTCGCGAATGCGCCACCGGCGTCAGCGTCGATCGCATGCCGGATATCCGACGCCGCTGTCGATTGGAACCAGCCGCGCGCACTCTGGCGGTACGCCCGGGAGGCGATCGACGAGCGGCTACGGGAGGACGTCGGCGATCGGGCGAGGTGGACGGCGCTGCGCGCCCGGACCGGCCTGGCGCTTGCGGAGTTGTGGGACCGCTAATCCCAAGCCGTGTATGACCGCCTATATCTGCGCCGTTGGCGTCCTGCTTGGGGTCGTGTTCGCAGACGACACAGGAAAAAAGCCGCGGCCGGCTCCGGTCATCGGTTCGCCAGCGTACCACCGCGAACGGTAGAAAGCCGTCATCGCTGCCATCACCAGCCACGTGAAGCGACGGCTCCTTAGGGAGCACCTGGTTGCAGGTTCGTGCCGCGGCGCGAGCGCGCTAGAAGGCTTCGACCATCTGGTTGTAGGCATCGCGCGCGGCCTGTTTCAGCAACCGCGTGAGCGCACGCCGCCGTTCGGTTTCCCCGAGTTGAATGTGGCTGAACCGCGGATTTTGCACGTCGGAGGCGTTCAGCGTCTCCCGCTGGAATTTCGACGAACTGGTGACGACGACGCTCGAGCTGACACTGTACTCGTCGAGTTCGCGCAGGTCGTGGACGTGCCACAGGACCTGCCCGTCACTGTGGCGCGTGAGGGTCAATTCCAAGATCACCGTCATCTCGTATTGGACGGCCTGGTCGTTGGCGTCGAATGCCACCGGTCGCACCCGGACGTCGCGAATGCTCCCGGTCAAGACCGCATCGCCTCCGCCGGGATCCTCGACCATTTGAAAGTGTCCGCGTTCGTGGATTTCGCGTTCGAAGGTAAACGCCAGCGTTTTCTCCAGCCCGTATTCCTGCGAATGGTTGACGACAGTGCCCACACTGAGCGAATGGATGTCGTCCGGTAGACCGCGCTGTTCGCCGGCGAAGTGATAGCCACAGCCGGAGAGCGCGACGAGCGCCAGCAGTGTCGGGTAGCGCACGATCAGACCACCAGGTTCACCAACCGCCCCGGCACCACCACGTGGCGGCGAATGGGTTTGCCGTCGAGGTGGGCCTGGACGGTCGGGTCCGCCATGGCTGCCGCCAGGAGCGCCGCTTCGCCGGCGTCTCGCCCGATCTCGATGCGGCCGCGCACCTTGCCGTTGACCTGGACGGCGACGACGACCGTTTCTTCCAGCGTCAGTGCCGGATCGAATTGTGGCCATCGGGCAGCGAAGATCGTCGCGGAGTGGCCCAGTGCCTCCCACAACTCCTCGGCGATATGCGGCGCCAGCGGGGCCAGCAGGACAAGCAGGGTTTCGGCCACCCACCGATCGGGCGGGCCGTCGCGTTTGATGTCGTTGAGCAGGGTCATCAGGGCGGCGATGGCGGTGTTGTAATGCAGCGATTCGAAGTCTTCCTGGATTTTCTTGATGGCGCGGTGGGTGGCGCGCAACAGTGCCGGCGAGGCGTGCGCGGTCGCATCCAGCTCCCGTATCGTCCGCCACACCCCGTCCAGGAAGCGCCGGATGCCCGAGATGCCTTCGTCGCGAAAATCGCCGCCTTCCTCGTACGGGCCGAGAAACATCATGTACATGCGGAAGACATCGGCGCCGTAGCGATCGAGGTACTGGTCCGGATTGACGACGTTGCCGCGCGACTTCGACATTTTCGCGCCGTCTTTGATGATCAGCCCGTGGGCGCGAAACTTCTTGAACGGCTCGTCAAAATGAAGGTGCCCAAGGTCGTGCAGCGCCATGGTGATGAACCGCGTGTACATCAGGTGCAGCACGGCGTGCTCGTTGCCGCCGATGTACATGTCGACCGGCAACCACTTCCGGGTCAAGTCGGGATCCATGGCGACGTCGTGCCGTTCGGTGGACGGATAGCGCAAGAAGTACCAGGCGGAATCCAGGAAAGTATCGGAAACGTCGGTCTCGCGACGTGCCGGGCCGGCGCACTGCGGGCAGGGCGCCTCGAAGAAGGAACGCACCCGCGCCAGGGGCGCGACGCCGCTGGCGTTGGGGCGAAAATCGTCGGTGTCCGGCAGGACGACTGGGAGATCGCTGTCCGGCACGGGCACAATGCCGCAGCGGTCGCAGTAGATCACCGGAATCGGCGGGCCCCAGTACCGTTGTCGCGAGATGCACCAATCGTGCAGGCGATATTCGACGCGCGCCCGGCCGGCGCCGCGTTCCGCCAGCCAGGCGGTGATGGCGTGCTTGCCGGCCTCGGCGTCCATGCCGGTGAAGCGGCCGCTGTTCACCAGTCGTCCGGGCCCGTCGTACGCCGCGGCCAACGGCGTATCGGCCGTCTCTCCGGCGGCCGCGATCGCACGCACAATCGGGAGGCCGAACACCTCCGCGAAGTCGAAGTCGCGCTGGTCATGAGCCGGCACGGCCATGATTGCGCCGGTGCCGTACTCCGCCAACACATAGTCGGCAATCCAGATGGGGATAGGCGCGCCGGTAGCGGGGTTGATGGCGTACGCACCGGTGAACACCCCGCTTTTTTCCTTCACCGCGCGCCGGGAGACCAGATCCATCTTGGCGACGCGCTCGCGGTAGGCCTCCACGGCGCCGCGCTGCCCGGCGGTCGCCAACCCTTCGACCCAGGCGTGCTCCGGTGCCATGACCATGTAGGTGGCGCCGAAGACCGTGTCGGGCCGCGTGGTGAAGACCTGGATGGCGCGGTCCGGGGCGTCGGCGAGGCGGAAATGAATCTCCGCGCCCTCCGAGCGGCCGATCCAGTTGCGTTGCGCGGTCTTGGTGGTCTCCGACCAATCGATCCAATCGAGATCCTGGAGCAAGCGTTCCGCATACTTGGTGATGGCGAAGAACCACTGCTCGGTGAGGCGTTGTTCGACCCGGGTGCCCGGATGGCGTTCGCATTCCCCATCGATGACCTGTTCGTTGGCCAGCACGGTTTGGCAGGTCGGGCACCAGTTGACCGGAGCTTTCTTGCGGACGGCGAGGCCGTTCTTGTACAGCTGCAGGAAGATCCACTGCGTCCAGCGATAGTAGTCCGGGGCCGTGGTGTCGACCACGTGCTCCCAATCCACCATCAGTCCCAGGCGGCGTAGTTGCCGCGTAAAGTTGTCGATGATCCGCGGCACCAGGTGCCGCGGATTCTTGCCGACCCGCAGGGCGTAGTTCTCGGTGTGGATGCCGAAGGCATCGAAGCCGATGGGTTCGAACACCTCGAAGCCCTGCAAGCGCCGGAAGCGCGCATGGATGTCGACGCCGGGGAACGCAAAGGCATGGCCGACGTGGAGCCCCTCCGCCGAGGGGTAGGGGAACATCATCAGGGTGTAATACGGCCGCGCGGCGGCGTGCAGATCCGGCGTGTTGGTGCGCGCTTCCTGCCAGCGGCGCTGCCACTTGGCCTCGATAGCCGCGGGGTCGTACCGTTCATCCATCCGTACGTACACTCCGTGGGAGCCGGGCTTCCTTGACGCCGAGCCGCGTTGCGATCTGGTCGAGGATGCCGTTGACGAACTGCGCGGACTCCTCGGTTCCGAAGCGGCGGGCGATTTCGATGGCTTCGTCGAGTACGACGCTGGTCGGCACGGCGGGCGTGTGCGACAGTTCGTAGGCCGCGACGCGCAAGACGTTGAGGTCGACACGCGACAGGCGCTCGATGCGCCAGTGCTCACTGGCGGCGTTGACGAGGTCGTCCAGTTGTCGCTGATGTGCGCGCACGCCGTCGATGAGCGTGGCGGCGAACTCCTTGGCGCGCTGCCCGGCGTCGGCGCGATCGTAAAACAGGCGCAGCGCCGCCGCCGACGCTTCTCCCGTCAACTCGAGTTGGTAGAGCGCCTGCACCGCCAGCTCGCGTCCCTTCCGACGTGCGCCCATTAGCGGAGCTCCGGGTCACGGATATTGTTTCGGCCGTGGGGGCCTGAGGCCGTGGGGGCCTGGGGTTCTCGCGCCGTGCTGTCTGCCGCGCCGCCGAAAACCCAATCCAATCCACCATGCGCCATCTGCAAGACTCAGTTGAGTTGCCGCAGGAGATTGGCGGTCTCGATGGCCGTCATGGCGGCCTCGAAACCCTTGTTGCCGCGGTCCTCCGCCGCGCGCTGCAGGGCCTGTTCGACGTTCTCGGTGGTGAGCACGCCGAGGGCGATCGGCATGCGCTGCGAGAGCTGCAGTCCCTGCAGCGCCTCGGTCACGGCGCGCGAGAGGTACTCATGATGCTGGGTCTCGCCGCGGACGATGGCGCCGAGGCAGACCAGGGCGTGAAAGCGCCCGGAGTTCGCCAGGGCGGCGGCGCACAGCGGAATTTCGAAGGCGCCCGGTACGTGCACGATCTCGATCGCGTCCGCCGCGGCGCCGCACTCCCGCAGCGCGCGCAGGGCCCCCCGCAGCAGTCGTTCGGTGACCGCGCTGTTGAAGCGCGAGATGACAATGCCGATGCGCAGCCGGGTGGCATCGAGACTGCCCTTGTACGCCGTCGTTGGCTCCATACACCGCTCACGGTTTCAAATCGCTGAAGAGGTGTCCCATCTTCTGTTGTTTGGTGCGCAGATAGCGGATGGTGCCCTGGTGCGCGGGAATCTCGAGCGGGACGCGCTCGACCACCTCGATGCCGTAGCGCGTCAGTCCGGCGATCTTCTTCGGATTGTTGGTGAGCAGGCGGATCTTGCGGATCGCCAGATCCCGCAGGATCTGGGCGGTGATACCGTAGTCGCGTCCGTCATCCTTGAACCCCAGTTCCAGGTTGGCCTCGACGGTGTCGCGGCCCTGATCCTGCAGGGCGTAGGCGCGGATCTTGTTGGCCAAACCGATGCCGCGGCCTTCCTGATGCATGTAGACGAGGACGCCCTTGCCGGCCGCCTGGATGACCTCGATCGCCTTGCGCAACTGGTCGCCGCAATCGCAGCGTTCCGACCCGAGCACGTCGCCGGTGAGGCACTGCGAGTGGATACGAACCAGCACCGATTCGTTGGGGGTGATTTGCCCGCGTACCAGCGCCAGGTGCTCGTGGCCGTCGACGTCGTTGCGATACACCACAGTGCGGAACTTGCCCCCGTAGGCGGTCGTGATCGGCGCGTCGGCGATCCGGCGCACCAGCGATTCGTGCCGCAATCGATGGGCGACCAATTCGGCGACGTCGACAATGGTCAGGTTGAACGTGCGCGCCAGCGTCTCCAAGTCCTCACGCGTGGCCAGCGTGCCGCTATCGTTGAGCACCGCGCAGACGACCGCGGCAGGCTGCAGGCCGGCGAGGCGCACCAGGTCCACCGCCGCTTCGGCGAGCGCGCAGCGCACCAGCACGCCGCCGTCGCGCGCCATGATCGGGAAGATGTGGCCGGGCATGACGATGTCGCCCGGGCCGCTGCCCTCCGCCATCGCCGTTTGGATGGTGGTGGCGCGGTCGGCGGCGGAGATTCCCGTGCTGACGCCGCGGCGCGCCTCGATCGAGACGCCGAACGGTACGTGACTGCCGACCGCGTCGGGAACCATCGGCGGAATGCCCAGCCGGCGCATGCGCTCCCGCGTCATGCTCAAGCACACCAGCCCGCGGCCCTGGGTGGCCATGAAGTTGATTGCCTGCGCGCTGACCAGTTCGGCCGCCATGCATAACTGCGCCTCGTCCTGGGTCCCGTCCACCAGGATGACCATCCGTCCCTTGCGGATGCGATCGAGCGCCGCGTCAACGAGTTGCACGGTCATGTGTCCTCACCGTCTCTGTAGCAACTAATACGTCGCTGGCAAACCGGCGCAGGCGTGGCGGTCGCAGCGATGGTGCGGCGGCCAATCGGCGCACGCCGATGGAGCCGAGCATCGGCCGCCCGTCGCCGCCGATGAAGGTGGGGGCGTAGAAGATCAAGACCCGATCGACGACGCGCGCCGCGATGGCGGCGGCGGCCACGGTGGCTCCGCCCTCGATCAAGACCGATAGGACTCCCCGACGTCCGAGAGCGCGCAGCAGCCGCGACAGCGACACCCGCCCGCCGCGCTCGGGGAGGCGGAGGACGGCGGCGCCCAGCGCCTCGAGGCGATGGACCTTGGCCGCGGGGGCGCCGCGGCCCGTCGCCACGAGCGTCGCGGCCACATCGGTTGTGGTCAGCACCTGGGCGCGCAGCGGGATGCGCAAGCGTCCATCGAGGACCACGCGCAGCGGATTGCGACCGCCCCGCATCCGGCAGGTCAACGCGGGATCGTCGCGCCGTACGGTGGCGGCGCCGACGAGCACGGCGTCGTGCTCCGCACGCAGCCGGTGGACGAAGCGCCGGCTGTCCGCCCCGGTGATCCAGCGGGATTCGCCCGTGACCGTGGCGATGCGGCCATCGAGCGACGCCGCGAGCTTCAGGGTGACCCAGGGCATTCCGGTGATCACGTGCTTGCGGAAGGCGGCGATCAGCTCGTCACAGGCGGCCTGTTCCACGCCCGAGGTAACCTGAATACCGGCGTGACGTAGCTTCCCCGCGCCGTCGCCGCGTACGGACGGATTCGGGTCGCGCGTGCCGACGACCACGCGGTGCACGCCGGCGGCGACGATGGCGTCGGTGCACGGCGGCGTGCGGCCGTGGTGCGCGCAGGGCTCGAGCGTCACGTACAACGTTCCCCCGCGCGCCTGCCTGCCGGCGTCGCGCAACGCTTCCACCTCGGCGTGCGGCTGTCCGGCTTGGCGGTGGTAGCCGCGTCCCACGATCCTCTCCTTGGCAACGATGACGGCGCCGACGGGCGGGTTGGGGCTGGTGCGGCCGCTGCCGCGGCGGGCGAGCCGCAACGCCACACGCATAAAACGCGCGTCGGTGCCGCGGCCCGGTTTCACGTGCGGCTCGGCCGCCGCGGCTTGCGTGAGCCGCGGCGTTCTTCGATCAGTTCCTCGAGTTCGCGCATGAACTCGCCGACGTCCTTGAACGAGCGGTACACCGACGCGAAGCGCACGTAGGCCACCTTGTCGAGCGTGTGCAGCTCGCGCATCACCGCTTCGCCGATGCCCGAGCTCGGCACTTCCTTGTCGCCGCGTTCCTGCAACGCCTGTTCGATGCGGTCCGCGGTCTCTTCGATCGCGCCGATGCTCACCGGCCGTTTTTCGCAGGCCTTCTTCAGGCCGCTCACGATCTTTTGGCGATCGAACACTTCCCGCCGCCCGTCCTTTTTGACCACCATGGGCAGCATTTCCTCGATGCGTTCGTAGGTGGTGAAGCGTCGCTTGCAGTGGCCGCACTCGCGCCGGCGCCGGATGACATCCCCATCCTTGCCGAGGCGCGAGTCGATGACGCGGTTCTCGAGGTCGTGACAGAAAGGGCACTTCATAGAGATTCAGTGGCAAGCGGCAAGCGCAGAGCGACGAACTCGGTGTGCTCCAGGTGCCGGTTCCGGCGGTCCGCTTGTAGCTGCTCGCGTGTCACTGTCCTCTAGCGCTCCCGCGCCTCGAACAGCCGCAACTGGTGTGTGCGCCCCTGGTCGGTGACGGGAACCGGATAGCGGCCGGTGAAACAGGCGGCGCAGAAGCCGTTATGGTGTCCCGGCTGCAGGAAACTGTACATGCCGCGCTCGCTCAGGAAACCGAGCGAGTCCGCCGTGATGAATTCGCGGATGGCATCGACCGAGTTGGACGATGCAATCAACTCTTCGGGCGTGGGGGTGTCGACGCCGTAAAAGCACGACCCGATCGTCGGCGGCGAACTGATGCGCATATGCACCTCCCGTGCCCCGGCATTGCGCACCATGTGCACGATCTTCCGGCTGGTGGTGCCGCGCACGATCGAATCATCCACCACCACCACGCGCTTGCCGCGCAACAGGTCGGCTTGGGCGTTGAGTTTCACCCGGACGCCGAAGTGGCGGATGGCATCTTGGGGCTCGATGAACGTGCGGCCCACGTAATGGTTGCGGATCAGGCCCATTTCAAAGCGCAATCCCGTCTGCTCGGCGAACCCCAGCGCCGCCGGCATGCCGGAGTCGGGTACCGGAATGACGATGTCGGCGTCCGCCGGGTGTTCGATGGCCAGTTGGCGGCCGAACTGCTTGCGTACTTCGTAGACGCTGCGATCGTACACGCGGCTGTCGGGACGCGCGAAGTAGATATACTCGAAGATGCAGCGGGTCGGGGGCGCGGGTGGGAACGGGCGGAAACTCTCGATGCCCGCGGCGGTGACGCGCAGCACTTCGCCAGGCTCGACCTCGCGCTCGTACGTGGCATCGATGAGATCGAGGGCGCAGCTCTCGGAGGCGACGACGACCGCGTCTTTGATGCGGCCCAGCACCAGGGGGCGAAAGCCGTTCGGATCGCGGACCGCGATCAGTTCGTGGGGCGTCAGGAAGACCAGCGAGTAGGCGCCGCGGACTTCGCGCAAGGCATCGACGATGCGGTCGACGACGCGCTTGCCCGGTGACGCCGCGATCAGATGGATCAAGACCTCGGTGTCGACGGTGGACTGAAAGATCGCGCCGCGTTGCTGCAGGCGCTCGCGCAATTCGACGGCGTTGACCAGGTTGCCGTTGTGGGCGACCGCCAGCCCGCCCCCCGCGTACTCGACGACAAATGGCTGCGTGTTCTTCAGCAGCGTCTGGCCGGATGTGGAGTAGCGGTTGTGGCCGATCGCGGCAGGGCCTTCCAGCTTGCGGATGATCTCTTCGCTGAAGACATCGGCAACCAGACCAAGGCCGCGGTGCGAGATCAGGACGCTCTCTTTTGCCGAGACGATGCCCGCGGACTCCTGGCCGCGATGTTGCAAGGCGTAGAGGCTGAGGTACACCAGGTTGGCGGCCTCGGGATGACCGAAGACGCCAACGACTCCGCACTCGTCGTGAAATCGGTCCGCCGCGAGCACGGGGGCATCGAGCGACATGTGGCGTGGCTCCATGGCGGGTTACGCCTCCCCGTCCATCCGCCGTGGCAGGGCCGTCGACCACACGTGCCACAGGTCGTCGATCTCGACATCGATCAACGGGCTGATAACCAGCCTCCGCCCCCGCACTTCGCCGAGTACGGTGAGCGGCACATCGGCGGCACGCGCCAGGTCGCGCAGCCGGCCGACGTGCTGCCGCCGGGCCGAGACGACAATGCGCGATTGGCTCTCGCCGAACAGCAACGCATCCGGCCGGATGTCGCCCTGCAACTCGATGACCGCACCGCGCCGTTGTTCCGGCGCGGAGATGCAGCACTCGGCGAGGGCGACCGCCAGGCCGCCGTCGCTGACGTCGTGCGCCGAGCGCACCAATCCCTCGGCGATCGCCTGCGCACAGAGGTCCTGGACTTGTTTCTCGACCGCGAGATCGATCCACGGCGGCGCCCCGCGGACGATCCCGCGCGTGAGGGCGAGGTACTCACTCCCACCCAGCTCCTCGCGCGTCCGTCCCAGCAGCACGATGACGTCGCCTTCCGCCTTGAACCACTGGGTAGTGTGCCGCTCGATCTCGTCCAGCAATCCGACCATGGCGATGGTCGGCGTCGGCGGGATGGCGCGCCCATCGGTCTCGTTATAGAAGCTGACGTTGCCGCTGACCACGGGGACGCCGATGGCGACGCACGCATCGTGGATGCCTTGGATGCTTTCGGCGAACTGCCACATGATCGCCGGTTTCTCCGGGTTGCCGAAGTTGAGGCAGTCGGTAATCCCCAGTGGCGTGGCGCCGGCGCACACCACGTTGCGCGCCCCTTCGACGACCGCGATCATCGCCCCGACGTAGGGATCCAGACTGCAGTAGCGACTGTTGCAGTCGACGCTCAACGCCACCGCCTTGTTCGTGCCCTTGATGCGCAGCACGGCGGCATCCGATCCTGGGGCGACCACGGTGTTGCCGCGGACGAGGTGGTCGTACTGGCGATACACCCAAGCCTTGGAGGCGATGTTCGGCGCGTCCAACAACGCCAGCAGCGTCTTCGTGTAGTCGCCCGGCAGCGGCAGCCGTTCGAGGTTGAGTTCCTGCCGTTCGTTGAAATCCGGCGGCGGCGCACTCGGTCGCGCGTATGCCGGGGCATCGTCGGTGAGCAGGCCGATCGGCAGCCGCGCCACCTCGGCGCCCTGAAACAATACGCGCAACAGCCCGTCGTCCGTAACACTGCCGACGACGGAGACGTCGAGATCCCACTTGGCAAACACCTGGCGCACGACATCTTCGCGTCCGGCGCGTGCGACGATGAGCATGCGCTCTTGGGATTCCGACAGCAGCATCTCGTAGGCGCTCATCCCTTGTTCGCGCACGGGTACGCGGTCCAGATCGAGGACGATGCCGGTGCCGCCCCTGGAGGCCATCTCGACGCTGGAACTCGTCAAGCCGGCGGCGCCCATGTCCTGAATGGCGACGATCGCATCCTGCTCCATGAGTTCGAGGCACGCTTCCAGCAGCAGCTTTTCGGTGAACGGATCGCCGACCTGCACGGTCGGGCGTTTCTCGTCCTCGCCGGCGCTGAACTCGGCGGAGGCCAGGAGGCTTGCCCCATGAATCCCGTCACGTCCGGTCTTCGAACCGACGTAAATCACCGGGTTGCCGACGCCCGCCGCCCGGGCGCGGAAGAGCTTGTCGGCGCGGGCAATGCCCAGGGTGAAGGCGTTGACCAGGATGTTGTCGTTGTAGCCGGCGTCGAAGTACACTTCGCCACCGACCGTGGGGACGCCGATGCAGTTTCCATATCCGCCGATGCCGGCAACGACGCCGTTCACGAGGTAACGGGTACGCGGATGCGCGAAGGCGCCGAAACGCAGGGAATTGAGGTTGGCGATCGGCCGCGCCCCCATGGTGAAAATATCCCGCAGGATACCGCCGACGCCGGTGGCGGCGCCCTGGTAGGGTTCCACGAACGAGGGGTGGTTATGGCTTTCCATCTTGAACACCACGGCCAGGCCGTTACCGATATCGATGGCCCCCGCGTTCTCGCCCGGTCCCTGCAGCACCCGGGGTCCCTGCGTCGGCAGATTCTTCAGCAGCAGCCGCGAACTCTTGTAGCTGCAGTGCTCGGACCACATGACCGAGAGGACGCCGAGTTCGGTGAAATTCGGGGTGCGGCCCAGGCTGCGGCGGATGCGCTCGTATTCCTCGGCCGGGAGCCCGTGCTGTGCAGCTTCGACGGCTGTCACCGCGGCGGCGTGTAGTGCCATGGTTGCGTCAGTGCCCCGGGGCAACGGAGGCGGCGTGGCGGTGCGCGCGCTCGGTGTACGCGGCGAGCACCGAGCGGAACAGCTTCAGACCGTCCTCTCCACCCTGTACCTTCTCGCTCGCATGTTCCGGGTGCGGCATCAAGCCGAAGACATTGCGCTGGCCGTTGACGATGCCGGCGATATCGTTCAACGAGCCGTTGGGATTGGCGTCCGCCGTGGCGCGGCCACTCGCATCCACGTAGCGCAACACGACCTGGTGGTTCCGCTCGAGGTGGTCGAGCGTTGCCGGATCGGCCACGTAGCAGCCTTCGCCGTGCTTGATGGGGATGGTGAGAATCTCCCCGGACGTGCAGCGGCAAGTGAACGGTGTGTCGGTGTCCTCGATGCGCAGGCGGACGAATTCGCAGATGAAGCGCAGGCCACGATTGCGGACCAGGGCCCCCGGAAGCAGGCCGGCTTCGCACAGCACCTGGAATCCGTTGCAGATGCCGAGCACCAGCCCTCCCGCCGCGGCGAATTCGATGACGGACTCCATGACCGGCGAAAACCGCGCCAGCGCCCCGCAGCGCAGGTAGTCGCCGTACGAAAAACCGCCCGGTAGAACAACGCAATCGGCCTGCTTGAGGTCGCGGTCCTTGTGCCACAACGAGACCGCATCCTCTCCCAGGACGCGGTCGAGGGCATACAGCGTATCGTGGTCGTCGTTGGACCCCGGGAAGGTCACCACTCCCCAACGCATGGCCGGTCACTCCTCGATCTCGAACCGATAGTCCTCGATCACGCTATTGGCCAGCAACTTGCGGCACATGTCGTCGACGCGCTGCCGTGCCCGCTCGCGCTCGTGGCCATCGAGTGCCAGTTCCACGTATTTGCCCAGATGTACGTCGTGGGCCTCCGTGAAGCCGAGCGTATGCAGCGAGTGCTCGATCGCCTTGCCTTGCGGGTCGAGCACGCCTTTCTTCGGCGTGATGTAGACGCGGGCACGCATGCGACCTCACGCGCTGGCGCACAGGCGCCGATGCACCTCGTGGTACGCTTCTTCCACCTCGCCGAGATCCTGACGGAAGCGATCTTTATCGAGCTTCTTGCGGGTGGTCGCATCCCAGAAGCGACAGGTGTCCGGGCAAATTTCGTCACCGAGGAGGATGCGCCCGCGGTGGCGGCCAAACTCGAGCTTCATGTCCACCAGGAGAATTCCGTGCTGCTCGAGGAACGGCTGCAGGATGGCATTGGTTTTCAAGGCCAATGCCGTGACGGTCTGCAACTCCTCCGCGGTTGCCATGCCGAGCACGGTCACGTGCCAGTGGTTGATCATGGGATCGTCGAGGGCGTCGTTCTTGTAATAGTACTCGACGATCGGCTCCGGCAGCGTCTTGCCTTCCTCCAAGCCCAGCCGCTTGGCCAGGCTGCCGGCGATGATATTGCGCACGACCGTCTCTACGGGGATGATCTGCAGCCGCTTGACCAGCATCTCGCGCTCGTTTGGGCGCTCGACGAAGTGCGTGGGGATGCCGTTGGCCTCCAGGAGGCGGAAGAAGGTCTCGCTGATGGCGTTGTTCGCCACACCCTTCGAGGCAATGGTGCCCCGCTTTTTGGCGTTGAAGGCGGTCGCGTCGTCTTTGAAATACTGGATGACCAGGTCGGGATTGTCGGTGGTGTAGACGCGTTTCGCCTTTCCCTCGTAGATCAGCTCCCGCTTGTCCATTACTCTCCTCCGAAGGCGCGTTGGAACAAGACCTCTTCATAGCGTAACTGATGACGAAGGTCGAAGAGCTGCGCCAGTTCCGCCGCCGAGAGGTGGCGAGCGATGTCGGCATCGTGCGCCACCTCGGTGCGGAAATCCGCGCCCTCCAAGGCCTGCAGGCCGGCGCGTTGGACCCAGCGGTAGGCCTGGTCACGGGCGACGCCCTTGCGCACCAGGGCCAGCAGCACGGCTTCCGAAAAAACGGCGCCCCGCGAACGCTCCAGATTGGCGGCCATGGCGTCGGCATGGACCACCAGACCACGCACCGTGCCGCCCAGCCGATGAAGCATGAAATGCAAGGCGATCGTGGCATCGGGTGCGATGACGCGCTCGACCGACGAATGGCTGATGTCGCGTTCGTGCCACAGCGCGATGTCTTCCAGCGCCGCGCCGGCATACGCGCGCAGCAGGCGGGCGAGCCCCGTGACATTCTCGCACAACACCGGGTTGCGCTTGTGGGGCATCGCGGACGAGCCCTTCTGGCCGCCGGTGAAGGGCTCTTCGGCCTCGTGCACTTCGCTGCGTTGCAAATGACGGATTTCGGTTGCGAACCGTTCCAGCGAGCCGGCGACTATGGCCAGCGTCGTGAAAAATTCCGCGTGTCGATCGCGCGGCACCACCTGCGTGGCGACGGGCTCCGGCTGTAACCCCAGGCGCCGGCAGACGAAGGCTTCGATTTCGGGCGCCAGGTGGGCGAAGGTGCCGACGGCTCCTGAAATCTTCCCGAAGCGCACGGCGGCGGTCGCGGCTTCGAGACGCCGGACGTTGCGCCGCATCTCCGCGTACCAGCCCGCCAGTTTGACGCCGAAGGTGATGGGCTCCGCGTGGATACCGTGCGTGCGCCCGACCATCGCCGTGCCGCGGTGCAACTGCGCCTGCACGCGAATGGCGTCGGCCAGTTCGGTGGCGCCCTGGAGCAGGAGATCGCCGGCGCGGCCCAGTTGCACCGCGAAGGCGGTATCGAGCACATCCGAGGAGGTCAGACCGAGGTGCATGAAGCGGCCCTCGGACCCGCAGTGCTCCGTCACGGAAGACACGAAGGCGATGACGTCGTGTCCGACCTCGCGCTCGATCGCGCGCATGCGTTCGACGTTGACCCGGGCCCGGGTCCGCAACTGCGCAGGGACCTCGCGCGGAATGTCGCCGCGTTCCGCCAGGGCTTCCAGGGCCAGCAGTTCCACCTCGAGCCACAGCCGCAGCTTCGCTTCTTCCGCCCACACCGCCGCCATTTCCGGCAGGGTATACCGCTCAATCATGTTCTATCTCATCTCCAACGCGACAGTTCTGCGCTCGCTACCGTTCTCGGAGCGGGCCCGGCGGTCCGCGCTCGGCATCTGTCCCGGTGATGCCGCCAAGAGCGGACGGCCACTCGCGGCGAGTGGCTCGAGACCGATTGCGCGGGCATTTCCCCTTCGCGCCGAACGTAGACTCCGAATTTAGTGCCGTATCGAGAGGCCGCCCGCGTTTCCTAACGATAAGCTTAGAGAACCTACCCTAGCGCATTGGCTCGACCGCGTCACGGGTCAGCCGACGCCGGTATGGCCAAATCCGCCGGCGCCGCGAACGCTGGTTGCCAGCGTTTCGACTTCCCGCAATTCGGCCCGCACCACCGGCGCAAACACCAATTGCGCGATGCGCTCGGCGCGCCGCACGGTAAACGGCCGATCGCCGAAGTTCACCAGCAGCACGTGGATCTCCCCGCGGTAATCGGCGTCGATCGTCCCTGGCGTATTCAGCAGCGTGATGCCATGCCGCAAGGCGAGCCCGCTACGTGGTCGTACCTGCGCCTCGAACCCGGCAGGGATCTCGACCGCGATTCCGGTCGGAATCAGTGCTCGACCCCCCGGCGGCAGCTCGACCGGGTCGGTGACCTCGGCCATCAGGTCTACGCCCGCGGCCGCGCCGGTCATATACGCCGGCACGGGGAGGTCATTGGTGTCCGGACGCAAGCGCTGCACGCGCACGATCATCGACTCCCTCCGGGTGTGGATCGTCGTCGAGTCATCGTGCCGTCATCGCACGCCGGATTGCCCCGCGCCGCGGGCGACTACGCTGCGTTCAGCAGGTCGTCCCCGACCGTTCGGCCCTTGAGGTCGCCGAGCAACGTCACGGCCATGACCTCCGGACGCAGGATCTGCTGCGCCAACTGCACGATTTCGTCGTTGCCGGTGGCGTCGATCCGGGCGGCGATCTCGGCGGGAGCCATGTCGGCTCCGAAGTAGATCTCGTTCTTGGCGATGCGGCTCATGCGATTGTCGCTGGTCTCCAGGCCGAGCAAAAGGTTGCCCTTAAGCTGATTCTTGACCCGCGCCAATTCGTTCGGACGCAACCCGTCCCGTTTGAGGGCGCTCAACTCCGCCAGGACGATGGCGACGACCTCCTCGATCCATTCCGCGCTGGTACCGACGTAGATGCCCAGATACCCGGCGTCCAGGTATGAGGACAGGAACGAGTACACCGAATACGCCCGGCCCCGCTTTTCGCGCACCTCCTGGAACAGGCGGGAACTCATGCCACCACCCAAGGCGGTATTGAGCAGGTAGGCCGCATAGCGTTCCGACGCGGCCTGTGCGACGCCCAGCGTCCCCATGCACAGATGCATCTGCTCGAGCGCCTTCTCGCAATGAAAGACGCTGCGGTTTACGATGGGCGGTGCGCCGTTCGTGGCTCCCGCGCGACCCTGCAGCGGCCCAAACTGATGCGCGGCCCATTCCACCAGGCGGTCGTGGTCGAGGTGACCCGCCGCGGTGACGAGCAGGCGGTCCGGACGGTAACGCGCCGCGATGAAATCCAGAAAATCCTGCCGCTGAAAAGCCCGGACGGTATCCACCCGACCACACACCGGGTAGCTCAGCGGGTGTGCGGGCCAGAACTTCAGATTGAAGAGCTCGTGGACGTAGTCGTCCGGCGTGTCCTCAACTTGCAAAATCTCCTGCACCACCACGGACCGCTCGCGCTCGATCTCCTCGGGGTCGAAGCGCGATTGGAGGAAAATGTCAGCGAGGATGTCCTGGGCGATGGGCAAGTGCTCGGCCAGGACCTTCGCGTAGTAGCAGGTGTATTCTTTGCCGGTGAAGGCATTGAGGACACCGCCGACGGCGTCGATTTCTTCGGCGATCTGCGCCGCCGTGCGCCGTGCGGTGCCCTTGAAGAACAGATGTTCGAGGTAATGCGAGATGCCGGCTTGCTCCGGCATCTCGTAACGGGAACCGTTCTCCACCCAGATTCCGACGGTGACCGACGGGACGCCCGGCATGCATTCGGAGATGATGCGCACGCCGTTGTCCAAGCATGAGCGGGAAACGAGCGGAGCCGGGAGCATGTTACTCCGAGGGGGGCGAGGAGTCCGCCGGCAAGAGTTCCTTACGGCTCAGGCGGATCTTCCCTTGCTTGTCGATCTCCAGCACCTTGACGGTCACGCGGTCCCCCTCTTTCAGCACGTCCGACACGCTTTTCACGCGGCCCGGTCCGATCTGGGAGATGTGCAGCAACCCGTCCGTGCCCGGCAAAATCTCGACGAAGGCGCCGAAATCCACGATCTTCCTCACCGTGCCGGTATAAATACGGCCGACCTCGGCCTCCGCGGTAATCCCGCGGATCAAGTCGATGGCGCGCTGCATGGACGCACCGTCCGTCGAAGCCACCAGTACCGTACCGTCGTCCTCCACGTCGATTTTGACGCCCGTTTCCTCGATGATGCCGCGAATGACCTTGCCGCCCGGTCCGATGACGTCACGGATCTTGTCGGGACGGATCTTCAGGGTGGTGATCCGTGGCGCATGCGTGGAGATATCGGTGCGCGGGCCCGACAGCGTGGCCGCCATAGCCTTGAGGATGTGGAGCCGTCCCTCGCGGGCCTGGTACAACGCGGCGCGCATGATGTCGCGCGTCACGCGCCCGATCTTGATGTCCATCTGCAACGCGGTGATTCCGTCGGTGGTGCCGGCGACCTTGAAATCCATGTCGCCGAGGTGGTCCTCATCGCCGAGGATGTCGGAAAGGACGCGTACCTCGTCGCCTTCCTTGATCAGGCCCATGGCGATGCCGGCGACCGGTGCTTTGATGGGGACGCCCGCGTCCATCAGCGACAATGTCCCGCCGCAGACGGTGGCCATCGAGGAAGACCCGTTGGATTCGAGGATTTCGGAGACCACCCGGATCGTGTAGGGGAACGCCTCCTCATTCGGCAACACCGCGAGCAACGCACGTTCCGCAAGGGCGCCGTGACCGATCTCACGCCGGCCAGGGCTGCGCAGGAATTTCACTTCCCCGACGCTGAACGGTGGGAAATTATAATGCAGCATGAACTTCTTGTAGTGCTCGCCGATCAGCGCATCGATCTTTTGTTCGTCCGACGAGGTGCCGAGCGTCGCCACGGCGAGGGCTTGGGTTTCGCCGCGCGTGAACACCGCGGAGCCGTGGGTGCGGGGCAGTACGCCCACCTCGCAGCTGATACTGCGGACGTCGGTGAGGCCGCGTCCGTCGACACGCCGGCCTTCCGACACGATGGCCTGCCGCATCACCCGGCTCTTGACCTCCTCGCACATGTGCCGCAGTGCGGAACTCCGCTCCGGGCATTCCCGCGCCAGTTCCGCGAGCACCTCGTCCTCGGCCTGCCGCACTGCGGCGGCGCGCGCCTGTTTGGCGACGACGCGGAAGGCCGCGTCTATGCGCGGTCGCAGCTGCGCCTCGACCTGTGCGAACAGCGCTTCGTCGAACGTGGGTGCGTTTACCGTCCGTTTTGGCTTTCCCAGCGCGCGCTGGAGCTCATCCTGCATATCGAGAAGGCGCTGCATTTCCTGGTGCGCGGTGAACAACGCGTCGAGCATGACGTCTTCGGCGAGTATCTTGGCCCCGCCCTCAACCATGACGATGCCATCCCGGCTACCCGCCACCACCAGGTTCAAGCTCGTCTGTTCCAACTGCGACTGCAGCGGGTTGACGACGAGTTGGCCGTTGATGCATCCCATCCGTATGGCGGCAATGGGGCCGTGGAATGGAATGTCGGACACCTGCAGGGCAGCCGACGCGCCGAGGATCGCGATGATATCGGGATCGTTCTCGCGGTCATGCGACAACACGGTCGCAATGACCTGGGTTTCGCATCTGAAGCCGTCGGGAAACAGCGGGCGGATCGGCCGATCGATGAGCCGCGAGGTGAGCACCTCCTTTTCGGAAGGCCGTCCTTCGCGCTTGAAAAACCCCCCAGGGATCTTGCCGGCGGCGAACGTGCGTTCTTGGTAGTCACAGGTCAGGGGGAAAAAATCCAGCCCTTCGCGGCCGCTCCGGGCGGCCACGGCAGTGACCAGCAGGACGGTCTCTCCGTAAGAGACCAAGGCGGCGCCGTCCGCCTGTTTCGCCAGCCGCCCGACCTCGATGGATAGCGGGCGTCCGTGAAACTCGATTTCGACTTTTCGGTACATACAACACCTCCCGGGTCCTGACAGCGTTTGTGCTGTCGGCCCTTAGCTGGGAGGGAAAGACGCTCAAGGGAAACAAGCCGGGCGAGTATCTACTTCCGGATGCCCAACCGATCGATCACGCTCTTATAACGGTTGAATTCCCGCCCTTTCAAATAGTCCAGCAACCGCCGCCGCTGGCCGACGAGCTTGAGCAAGCCGCGGCGCGAGTGGTGGTCCTTCTTGTGAACCTTGAAATGTTCAGTCAGGTACTCAATACGCGAGCTGAGCAGAGCGATCTGCACCTCGGGAGAGCCCGTGTCCGATGCATGAAGCTGGAACTGTCCAATCAGCTCCTTCGTCCGTTCGGGAGCTATCCCCATCTTTCCTCCATCTTGTTTTCCCGGGTTGCTTAACATGCGCCTACATCGTTGTAAAGTTCGCCCCCGTCAATTGCTCGACGGCTGAGTGCCGGGCGGGGGTGGCCGGCTGCTGGTTCGACCGCGCCGCGCAAATTGCTTTGCGCGGCCTGAATTGCTTTGATGTCTCCCCAATGAAGAACCCGCACATACGCCGAGTATTCCGCTACTTGCGGCCGTACCTGTGGCCGTATTTCGTCGGCGGCATGATCTGTATGAGCCTGTTTAGCGCCACCAACGGGGTCATGCCGTTTCTGGTCAAGCGCATCTCCGATGACGTATTTTCCCAGAAGAACGAGGTGGTGCTGTCGGTTCTCCCATTCGTCATCGTCCTCACATTCGTCGTGCGTGGCGTCCTCTTCTTCGGCAGTGGCTATCTGTCCGAATACGTCGGCCAACGCATCATCACCGACCTCCGGCGCGAACTCAACGACCACATCCAGGATCTGTCGCTGTCGTTTTTCGACCGCTACTCGACCGGGGAGATCATTACGCGCATGACCAATGACGTCGTGGCGGTGCGCGGTGCGCTGATCGATGCCGTGACCTCCGTATTGCGCGACGCGCTGTCGTTGGTCGTTCTCGTGGTGGTCGCATTTTATCAGGACTGGGTGCTCGCGCTCATCGCTTTTGTGGCGTTTCCAACATCGGTGTTGCCGGTGATGCAGCTTTCCAAACGGCTCCGCAACCTCAGTTGGAAAGGCCAGGTTTCCCTCGGCGCGCTGACCACCTTGCTCCAGGAAACGGTGCAGGGAAATCGTGTGGTGAAGGCGTTCGGCATGGAAACCTACGAGAAGACGCGCTTCAGCGACGAGAACGAGTCCATGTTCGGCCTCACCATGAAAGCCCTACGCCTGCGGACGTTGACCAACCCCATTCTGGAGATTCTGGCGGCGTTCGCCATCGCCGGCGTCGTCTGGTACGGCGGCCACAGTGTGATCAGCGGCAGCCGGACCCAGGGCGCGTTCCTTGCGTTTCTCACCGCGTTGTTCCTTCTCTACGATCCCTTCAAAGCGCTCGGACGGGCGCACTCGACCATTCAGCTGGGGCTGGTGTCGGCGGATCGCATCTTCGAGTTCATCGATGCGGTGCCGGACATTCAAGACAAGCCCGATGCACGTCCGCTGACCGACATCGAACCCGGTATCGAGATCGAAAATATCAGCTTCACTTACGGGCACGATCTGGTGCTGCGCAACGTCAGCCTGACCATCAAGCCGGGCGAGGTCGTGGCGCTGGTCGGACCGAGTGGCGGGGGAAAGAGCACGCTCGCGGATCTGATTCTGCGTTTTTACGATGTCGGCACCGGGGCAATCCGGATCGGCGGCAGCGATGTGCGTGATCTGACGTTGACCAGCTTGCGGGGGCAGATCGGACTGGTAACGCAGCATACCTTCTTGTTCAACGACACCGTACGCAACAACATCGCCTATGGCGGCATCGAGCAGGACATGGACGCCATCGTGGCGGCGGCCAAGGACGCCTATGCGCACGATTTCATCATGGAGTTGCCGCAGGGATACGATACCTCCATCGGCGAATTCGGCATGCGCCTCTCCGGCGGGCAGCGGCAGCGGATCGCGATCGCCCGGGCGCTCCTCAAGAATGCCCCCATCCTCGTCCTGGACGAGGCCACCTCGGCGTTGGACAACGAATCCGAGCGTCTGGTGCAACAGGCGTTGGATCGCTTGATGGAGAATCGGACGACACTGGTCATCGCCCACCGGCTCTCCACCGTGCGGCGCGCGGATCGCATCCTGGTGCTCGTCAAGGGCGAGATTGTCGAGCAGGGCACGCACGAGGAACTGCTGGCGCTGAACGCCGAGTACCGCAAGCTGCACGACCTGCAGTTCATCGACGAGGTGAGTCCGCCGACCCTGCAGTAGTGGGTGGGTGGTTTTGTTGACGGTGCCGAGATGGTCACCTAATATGGTCACATGCGAGCATTGAAGGCATCGGAGTTCAAAGCCAAATGTCTGGCGCTCCTGACGGAGGTCGATCAAACGGGCGAACCGGTCACCATTCTCAAGCGCGGCCGCCCGGTTGCGCGTCTGGTGCCTGCAGCGCCAACCGTCGGGCGGTACCCGCAAGACAGCCTCGTTGGGACGGTGGAGATCGTGGGTGATATCGTCGCGCCCGTCGTCCCCGCCACGGCGTGGAAGGTGCTGCGGAAACATTCGGCATGAGGTTCCTGCTCGATACCCACGTGCTGCTCTGGTGGTTCGACGGGGGTGACCGGCTTCCCCGCTCGCATCGCCGCGTGATCCGGCGGGCAGATGCGGAGCACCCATTATGGATGGCGGACATCACGTTGTGGGAGATTGCGACGCTCCATACCCTGCAGCGTATTCGCCTGCGCTTGCCCTTGCGCGACTGGCTCGAGCGAGCGACGGCACCACCGTTGGTGACGCGCCAGGGAATCTCTCCCGCGATTGCAGCAGAGGTTGCCGCGCTTCCGCTCGCGTTCCCTCGTGACCCCGCGGATCGTATCATCATGGCGACCGCCCGCGTGCTCGGGGCGACCTTGCTGACCAGCGACACGCGGATGATTGACGCCAAGCTGGTGCCGACTCTGTCGTAGCGGAGGAGACGGTGGGATCCAGCAGGCGTCGGAGCGTTACCGTGTCGTGGGCCGCGCCGCATTCATCGGTGTACGGTGATCCACGCCGCGGCCAGGGCGGCCACATCCGTCGCCCGAGCCGCAGCCTAGATGGTTTTCCGAAAGGGGGTTGGGGAATCGGGATGCACATACGGCGTCCGCACCAGTTCCTCGCCTTCGTTGCCGGGTAATGTGCTCGCGGGCGCGCTGTCTTGCTTAGCTACAAGTTGGGAAGGACCGTAAGCGAGAGGCCGCCGGGCAACTGGCGGCTCTGTTGTTTGTCCTGGGGCCCACCCAGTTGTTTTTCACCAGCGTGCTCGCCCCTGAACATCTGGGTCTCCTGGCCGCGCTTGCCGCGCAGACCGTTCTGGTTTCAGCCGTGCAGTCTCCCACTCCTCGCTGGACGAGCGTGGCGCTGTCGGGCGTGCTGATGGCGGTGGCGTCTGTGGTCCGCTCAGCCTCGTGGGTACTCTTCCTTGCGGGCGTCCTGAGAGTGCCGCTGCTGTCTCGGCCCGGGCGGCGCGCGCTGTTTGAGGTGCTCTTGCTGGTAAACGGATTCTGGCTGACGCACGCTGCCTACCGGCAGGGAATGCACACAATCTACCACATCACACCGGAGGCGCAGATTGACTGGACGCTGCTTCAGGGGACGAACTTCGATTCCCGGGGAGCGTGGAACGATGCCGATGCCAGGACGTTCATGGATCGTCCGACATTCGAAGAGGCGCGCGCGTTTGCCCGGGCCGAAGCGTTCCGCCGGATGACATCCGAGCCCCGCCGCTTCGCCAAACTGGTCATCCGCAAGCAGGTGGAGCTCTGGCGCGACGATGGGTACGGGGTGTACTGGAGCGTGGACCAGTTTGAGGTGCCTTCGCGCACGGCGACGGTTATGGCGTGGAAGGACAGCCTGTCATGGCTTTCTCGCTGCTACCATTTGCTCGTGCTGGTGCTGGGTACGGCGGGCTGTCTTCTGCTGATGAGGACCGATATCCGGCGTGGCCTGGTGCTAATCGTCATGCTGCTGCTGGTCGGCACCTGGGCGCATGGCGTCATTGAGGTGCAGTGGCGGTATCATTACGTTTTCGAGCCGGCTCTGTTCGTACTTGCCGCGATGGCTGCTGTCGCCCTGTTGCCGCAACGACCGCTGCCAAACTGAACAGTACTACTCCCGGCTCGCAGACCTTCCTCGCTCCGTTGGGCGTAGGCGTCCAGCGGACAGAAGAAGGGATGCGGAATTGAAGCGCCACGCAGGTCGCTGTGAGCGGCCGATTCGGTTGACGGAGGTCAACGGTTTAGCGAGAATCAGCGACTCGCTCGATAGAATCTGTCATGCTCTTCATCCTCCACGCCCACTCAAGTGCCGACAAGCACAAGGGTTGCCTGGGCCTGCCGGAACGCAACTCGGCCTTTGTGCTCAGTGGTTTCCTACCCGTGCTGCAAGAACTCGGCCAGGTTGTCGTGGTGAGCGACCCCCAGTCAGAGGTGGATGTTATCTATGATCGTTGCGAGAAGCGCGGGGAAGCCTGCGTCTTTCTTTCCTTTTCGCGCCCCCATGAGTCGCTTCTCGGGCTACGCTGTCCGACGGTGTGTGTCTTTGCCTGGGAGTATGATCGCATCCCCGATGAGGTCTGGGATGACGACTGCAAGAACGACTGGCGCACTGTGCTCTCCGACCACGGTCGCGCAATGACCCTCTCGCAGTTTGCGGCCGAGGTCGTCCGGAAGGCGATGGGGCAAGAGTTCCCCGTTGCGGCGATTCCGATTCCGTTAGCGGGCGTTCCCAAAGAGGTGAAGTGCCGACCCGGCGACAGTCCTCCTGTTCGGCGAACGGATATCGGGATCCGCGGCATCGTGATCGATAGCCGCAATTGTCGCATGACTCCCGATTCCATCGAGTGGATCGACCCATCCAAGAGCTTTCACATTCAACCCTGGAGAGGCGAAACGATTCGGATGAGGTTTACGCAGGCGGATGAATGTGTCGCCTATCTCGACGGTTTCTACGAGTCCGAATCGTGGGGAACGTGGTCGGCAACCGCAGATCCCGGCATTGTATTGCCCTATGCGCTCCACGGGAACGTCAACCTGAAGATCAGGGCGCTGGGATACGGCCCGAATGTCAACAAAGAGATCGCCGTTGCCCTCGGTGACACGCAAGGAGCGATGCGCCTGTTAGAGCGATTTAGCGAGCGTTGTTTGAATTTTCAGCCGCGCCAGCCGACGAACATCCTCAAATTCTCCGGTCTGGATTTGACCCCAGTTCCGCGGTCGTACGATTGCCGGTCCATGGGCATCGGACTCTACGATATTGAAATATCGGGCGAGCCTGGCCCGGAGGCGAAGCGGACGAGCGAACCGACCAACGCCCCCGCATACACAATCGCCCTCGACGGAATTGTCTACGCCTCCGTGTGCGATCCTCTCGACGACCGCGACAATTGGCAGGACCTGGTCACGGCCTTCTGCGCGGCGTTTCAGGAGGTACCGGACGCGACACTCGTGCTGCAGTTGCCGTATCCGTCGCTGTGGCCGCTGTTGAGGAGAGTGTATTCGCTCCTCCAGCGCTTGTCGCCATTTGCGTGTCGCGTGGTCGCGTTGCACGGTAATTTGGCCGCGGAAGAATACGAACGAGTGAGAAGGGCCGCCCATTTCTACGTGACCGCCTCGATGTGTGACGGACTGCCGGTGGATCTGGTGGCGTATATGGCCCGCGGCACACCCGCGGTATCTCCCTGCCACACCGCCCTGGCGGAGTATGTCAATGCCTCCACGGCGCTCATTGTCGATTCCTCCGTTGAGCCGTGCGCGTGGCCGCACGACACGCGCAACGTCTTTCGCACGATGCGACACCGCATCAATTGGGAATCGCTGGTGGAGGCCTATCGGCAAGGCTACACGATCGTTTTGAAGGATCCCGATAAGTACAGGGGAATGGCGCACGCCGCCCGGCGGCAAGTGACGAAAATCGCGTCCAACGAGGTCGTCGAAGAGCAACTGCGACGCGTTTTCGCCAAAGAACTCGGACGGCAATCCGCCGACTAGGTGCGATGCTTGCGCGCTCGTAATCATGCGCGCCCGTTTGGCGGGCGGCGAGCCGAGATGGATTGGCGACGATGGTAGCGATCATCTACGCGGCCGAAATGGGTGAGAGCGTCGCCGCCAATTTGGGACGTCCGGAATACAGCTACTACTTCGTCTTCAAGGCGTTTCGGGCCGTATTGCGGCGGCTTGCGTACGTGGTCGAGACCGCTGATCCGGAAAAGGAGGTCGATGCTCTGTACGAGCGGTGCAAGGCCATGGGAGAGCCGTGTGTGTTCGTTTCCTTTGCGCCTCCGCATAAGGCTCCGACGGGACTCCGGTGCCCCACGATCTCCGTCATCGCATGGGAATTCACCACGATCCCGACGGATCCCTTTCTGGGAGATCGGCGTAACGACTGGCGGAACACATTGCGCCGGCATGCTGGAGCCATCATGCTTTCCCGTGTGGCCGCGCGGGCGGTCGGCATCGCTATGGGCAGCGGGTTCCCAGTGTGGGCGATCCCTGCGCCGGTGTGGGACGACTACGTCACGTTGTACGAGAGCGCAACGATCCGTACGCACTCGAATGGCGTCGATCTCGTCTTCGCTGGTCGCGCCATCGATTTCCACCGCTGTGACGCTCCCTGGGTGGCGCCAGCACAACACGCACGCTTCATCGAGGAACGGTCGCTGCCGAAATGCGATGAGCCGATCCGCATTCGGATCGAGGGAATTATCTATACCACCGTGTTCAATCCCTTGGATGGTCGGAAGAACTGGCCGGACCTGGTGTCGGCATTTGTCTGGGCGTTCAAGAACGCCGGCGACGTAACCCTGGTATTCAAGGTGATCCACGGCGATTTCGAGAAGGTGCGCGAGCTCGTAACGGACGAAGTCTTCAAGCTGATGCCGTTCAAATGCCGGGTGGTCGTGTTGCACGGCTATTTGAATGACACCGAGTACGCCAAGCTCATTCGCGAATCCACCTACGTGGTCAACACCTCGTCCGCTGAAGGGCAATGCCTGCCGTTGGCGGAGTTTATGTCGGCCGGCATACCGGCCATTTCGCCAGCGCACACCGCGATGGAGGAGTATATCGACGCGGATAATTCCTTTGTGGTTCGATCGAGTGCCGAAGCCGCATGGTGGCAGCATGATATTCGCCAGGCATTTCGCACGCGGCGCTACCGAGTGGATTGGGAGTCCCTGCGCGACGCCTACCTGGAGAGCTACCGGGTGGCAACGAGCGATCCGGCGCGCTACGCGCGCATGGCGCGCCGCGCGGTCGAGAGCCTGCGAGGATATTGTTCTCAAGCGCGGGTGGAAGCGCGGCTCGCCAGTGTGTTGCGGGAGCGCGCGACGGCGATCCATGAGCCCCAATCGACGGGTCGGAAATTGTGGTGCATGGTCGCGAGACCGATATGGAAGTTCTGGACGTTCGTCGCCGCACCGGAACTGCAGTCCGTGATGAGTGCCGCCAGGAGCCGGGGTGTACGGTCGTCTCCCGATGCCAAGAATTGATTTTCCGGCTGCACGATCGCGCGAGGATTTCGCGCCGCAGGTCGTGAGTCCGCGGGCGTTCGCATGTTGAAGAGCGTGTTGCGCTGGCTGCGGCCAGCGGCCCCGCCGGCGAGCGAAGAAATCGACTGCCGGACCGTTGGCCTGGGCGACATGGTGAAGAACGGCTGGTTCGTCAACGCCACGGGCGAGATGGCTCCCGGCTTTCGCGTCGGGAAGGACGACGTGCTGGTGGATGTCGGCTGTGGCGAGGGCGGGGCGACGCGGTTCGCCGCCCGTCAAGGCGCTAAGGTGATTTTTTCCGATGTGGATGCGGACAAGGTTGCTGCGCTGGACGCCGCGCTTCGTGAAAGCGGCGTGATGGACGCGACGGGTTTGGTGGGAGACAGCAATCCGCTGGCAATTGCCGACGGCGTGGCATCGCGCGTGGTGTGTTCGGAAGTACTGGAACATGTGGATGAGCCGGCGGTGGTGCTGGCGGAACTGGTTCGGGTTGGGAAACCCGATGCCGTGTATCTCTTGACGGTGCCGGACCCGACGGGAGAACGGCTGCAACGGCGCTTTGCCTCCGCGAATTATTTCGCGAAGCCGAATCATATCCGCATTTTCGAGCGCGAACAGTTTGCTGCGCTGGTGCGCGAGGCCGGACTGGAGATCCTCGATGTGCGCTTTATGGGCGCGTACTGGACGCTGTGGATGTGTTTCTACTGGGCGTTAGAACGGGAGTCCGGACGCGAGCCGGAAGGCGCGATCCTGGATAGGATCGTGCCGCCGTTTCACCCGTTGCTGCAAAGCTGGGCGAGGACCTGGCAGTACTTGACGGAGATGCCCGAGGCGGCGCCGGTTCGGCGGGCGCTGGACGAGTTCATACCGAAGAGTCAGGTGATTATTGCGCGCAAACCGTGAGCGTGGGAGCCAGTGGCTTCTAGCGGGCGATCGCCAGGCCCGTTGGGCGCGCCGCCCATCCTCGGTAGAGGCGTTTCCCCAAGCGAATGCCAGGCTCCTCCACGAAGCGATAGGTGAGCGCGGACACGGCAACCACGATCGCCAGGGTCAATCCGTAGCTGGCCAGGAACGCCACGCTGACGTTCGGCGCAGCGGCGTAGATCCTCTGGTACACCGGACTCAGCAAGAACACCACGGTGGGGTGATTGAGATAGAGCGAATAACTCAGCTTGCCGAGGTAACACGTGAGGCGGTTGACGATCGGCCGTACGGGGTTCAGCGCCAGTCCGACCAGCAGCACGCTGTAGAGAAAACCCTGCCAATAGTAGGAATCCGCGAACCCCGTGCCCAGCTGGCCGCTCACTGTTGCCGCATACGCGCACAGCGCCAGCGGCGTAAGGAGGAGGCCCAACCGCCGTTGCCGCTTGCCCATCCCGGAGACGAGCGGATCGCGCAACAGAAAATAGCAAACCGAGCCGCAGGCAAAGATCGGCAGATGGCGGAGGAAGAACCATTTCGACAGCAGAGGCTGTTGGACCTCCGCCGCCAGCGGCAGGTGCGCGATCGAGGCTTGGAAGACCATCCATGCCCCGATGCAGCCGAGGACCAGCGTTCCCGCCGCCCACACGTTCCGCACGCGGCGGTAGATGAGCGGGAACAAGGCATAGAACAGGATCTCGACGCCGATCGTCCAACCCGCCCAGACGACCCCCTCCTGGAGTCCCGGAATGAAATTGAACACGAGCGCGCCGGTCGCCACGATCGACCACCACGGGCGCTGGACCGCGAACAGGAGCCAGTCGCGCGCGAACGAGAGAACGATCCACAGATAGAAAAGCGGGGCGATGCGGCACAAGCGGTGTAGATAAAAGCTGGCGCACGGAGACGCCTCCTCGAGCCGTAACGGCATCGTGTAGAAGAGCGAAAACGCACTCACGACGAAGAACAGTGTGACCCCCGTGCCGCCCCAATGGGCGATATGGAACGCCCAGTTCGGCGCTTCCGTGTTCGGCTGTGGAATGTGAAGCATGTGGTAGACGATCACGTAGCTGGCGGCGAGGCCGCGCAACGCGTCGAGAAATTCCAGTCGCTTCACGGCCATGGCGACGAGTCATTGCGAAGCCTGTCCGCAAATGCAACTAGAGAGCGGACGGGCGAACGGCGCGGGCGCTGAAGCGAAGTGGCAGCGATGGTCATCATCGTCTATTCGGCCGAAACCGGTGAGAGCATTGCCGCCAACCTAGGGCGTCCGGACTATAGCTACTACTTCGTTTCCAAGGCGTTTCGCCCCGTGCTGCGTAGATTCGCCCACGTGATCGATACGCTTCACCCTGAGCGCGATGTCGACGTTATTTACGAAAAGTGTCGATCCATGGCGGAGCCGTGTGTGTTCCTTTCCTTTTCGCCTCCCCAGGGGACGCCGACCGGGCTCAAATGTCCAACGATATCCGTATTTGCCTGGGAGTTCCCAACGGTACCGACGGATCCATTTGCGGGAGACGACCGCTACGACTGGCGGAACGTCTTCAGGCAGCATGGTTGTGCCATCACGCATTCCAGCGTTGCCGTACGGGCGGTCCGCGAGGCGATGGGCAACGACTTCCCCGTGTGGTCTATCCCTGCGCCGGTGTGGGACGACTACGCGACCCTTCATGAGAAAGGAGAGGCCACGGCGCGATCGAACGGCATCGATCTCACCTTTGTTGGCCGCCTCGTTGATTTCAACGGGTGTGACATCCCGTCGGTGCCAGAAGAACACAGAAAGGACTTCATCGAGGACCGATCGCTTCCCCGTACCGATCAGCCGGTCAGGGTCCACCTGGACGGTGTTATTTATACGACCGTCTTCAATCCCGCGGATGGCCGAAAGAACTGGCGGGACCTGGTTTCCGGGTTTGTGTGGGCATTCAGAGCCCTTGCCGACGCAACCTTGGTCCTGAAAGTGGTTCACTACGATTACGCCGAGGTGCGCGACCTCGTAACGGACGAAGTCCTCAAACTCCTCCCGTTCAAGTGCCGCGTGATCGTACTGCATGGCTACTTAAGCGATCGTGCATATTCCACGCTCATGCGGCAGTCCACGTACGTGGTGAACGCCTCGTACGGGGAAGGCCAGTGCTTACCCTTGATGGAGTCGATGTCAGCGGGCAGACCAGCCATTTCTCCGGCGCACACGGCAATGGAAGACTACGTTAACGAGAGTAATGCCTTCGTAGTTCGATCGAGCGGGGAACGAGTCTGGTGGCCCCATGATCCCAGGCGGGCATTCCGGACGACACGCTACCGAATCGATTGGGAATCCTTGCGGCAGGCGTATGTGGACAGTTACGAGGTGGCAAAGAACGATCCCGCACGGTACGCGCGCATGTCGCGCTGCGCGGTCGAGAGGTTGCAAGGCTATTGTTCGAAGACGCTCGTTGAAGAGCGACTCAAACGCGTGCTGCGGGAACGCGGGTTTGTGGGCGAGGATTCGCGTGTCGCGCGCCGAACGTCGTGGCGCATCGCCGTGCGGTTAACGGTGGAGATGTGGAGAATGTCATTGTCTCGCAAGCCGCGGTCGCTCACGAGCGCCACGACCGCCAACGGGGTTCAGGCACGAACTGCGTTACGCTTCCGTGCAATGATCGTTTGGCTCTTCGGCAAGACCTGATCCAACGCCTGCTTAATCGCAGGACCTCTCTCGGTCTCCATCAGCATATTCCACGTGCGTGCCCAGTTCGCGAGAAGCGGATGACGGTCCGCCTCTATCAGATCGCACTGACATGCCCAGAATAGGCACCACCACATCGTCCAGTAGAAGCCCTCGAGCGTCTTGTTGACGATCTCAAGTCCGGCATCGGTCACCAATCGATCAAACGTGTCTCGATCAAAAACGCGAACATGATTCGGATGCGCGAAGTACGAAGGGGCCGCAAACGGGCGCTGCAAATTCTCGCTGCTCGCGTCGGGCACCGACAGCAAATACAGCGCGCCCGGGCGGCCCACGCGAACGAGTTCCCCCATCACCCGTTCCGGGGACGCGACATGCTCAAACACCTCGGTGACGATGAATCGGCTCACCGACGCATCGGCCAACGGCACGAAGCTGGAGTCCGTCACCAGCGCGGCAAGTCTATGGGGGGACAAGGCAGCGACATGATCACGGCCCTGCCGCAGGCGGCGTTCATCGATGTCCGCGAGGATTATTGCTGGGCCGAATGCGGTACAGGGCGCGCTCGCCGGCTTGTCGCCGCACCCAAGATCGAGCACGACATCCTCTCTAGAGACGGGAAATCCCGGGAATAACTCTCCCGAGGTCACATCTCTGCCGCTAGAAATCTCGGCTGCCGGTTCCATCGTGTACTGACATGTTGTGTGCGGCGGCGCTCGGCGCCCTGAGTTCGAAATATGAGAGTTCGGTATCGACTGCAAGGCGGCAGACTGAACACGCCCATGGGCCGCTTGACGGGTCGTTTCTCCGCACCGTATAGACGGTGCCTCTGAGCGTGTGCGACGACGTCCGGGATGGAGGGAATGTCCGATCGCCGGTCTTGTGGCAATGCCCCCAAGTGCACGGCCTCTCCATACATGAGCGGAGCCGGTGCGGACGTCGGCGCGGGCGCACGCAGGCAAGGAAAATGATAGGGGTCGAAGATGCGCTGGCCCCCGGCTCGGTGCGCGACGGCGAGCAGGGGAGGCGACAACCGTGAACCTCGGGCGGTATATGTTGGGTGTTGTTGTCGTGGCGGGGGTGGTTGCGGCACTGGCGTTCGGTGCTCACGGGGTCCGCTCCCGGTTCCTGCCGCACTGGCGAGGCGCGTTGGGGTGGCTTGCCGAGATTGTCGCCGGGCTTGCGGCGGTCATCGTCGTGGGTGAAGGGCTCGGCAGTGTGGGGCGGTTCCAATTCGGCTGGGTTGTGTTCGCTCTTGTGGCGCTAGGATGCGTCGCTGGCGTCCTCGCCCGTCGCTCGACACCGTGCGGTGTCGCATCGACGGAGTCGTCGCGGCTGGCCGCCGGGGCGCTGGTGCTGCGATCGTCGACGGTCGCGCCCGTCGCCGCGCTGGTGCTGTCTGGCGTGGTGCTGGCGGAATGGGGTGCGCATGTGATCGCATCGTACGCGGACGGGATCTGCGACGGCGACAGTCTCTGGTACCATCTTCCATTCGCGACGTACTTCTTGCAGACGGGCTCGACGACGCGGCCACTGTTCACGAACTCCGATACCCTGGTCACCTACTTCCCGGCGAACACCGAATTATTGCTCGCGACCATCATGCTCCCGTTTCATCGGGACGTGCTCGTGCCCGGGGTGAACCTAGGTTGGCTCGCGCTCGCTCTGTGCGCGGGTTGGACCATTGGACGGGCGTGGCGTGCGCCGGCGGTCGGGCTGGCAGCGGTCGCGGTCGCGATGGCCATCCCCGTCGTTGTGACCACCCAGGCCGGCAGCGCGCGCAACGACGTGCCAGGAATTGCGCTGTTCCTTACCGCGGTGGCGCTCGTTCTGCATGCCCGCTGGAGCCGGGCGGGACTTGCGTTCGCCGGGGCGGCGGCAGGTCTGGCCATCGGGGTGAAGCTGAGCGTGGTCGTGCCGGTACTGAGCCTCGGGGTCGCCGTGATTCTGGCGGCTCCCGCGAGCCGGCGCCGTGCGATCGTGCTCCCGTGGGCACTGCCGATCGTCGTCACCGGCTCGTACTGGTACCTGCGCAACGTCATGCTTGTCGGTAATCCGCTTCCGTTGGTTCCCTTCCACCTGGGGCCCCTCTCGCTTCCGTCCGTGCTCACCACGCCCATCGCCAACACCGCGGTGATCGACCGCATGCGCGAGCCTGACGCGTTCTCGAAGGTGCTGTGGCCCGGCATTGCCCTTGCGTTCGGCGAGTCGTGGTGGTTCCTGGGACTGCTGGTGCTCGCGATCGTGGTGGCCGTCTTCGTCCGCGGGCCGGATCGCCTCGCCCGAATGCTGGCAATCGTATCGTTGGTGGCGGCGCTTGCCTACATGATCATGCCGAACGGCTCTCCCGGGAGCGGGACCGGCATGCTCGTCTCCCTGAACTTTGCCGCGAACCTCCGCTATGTGATGCCGGCGCTCGCGCTTGCCCTGGTCCTCGTCGCCGCCTTGCCGCGCATGGCCGACGCTCGCGTCGCGCTCGGGACAATCGCCGTCTTCGCGGCGATCGTGTTGGTCGAGCTGGCCGAGCGCAGGTTCGCACGGCACTGGGAATGGCAGGTCACTGGCGATCAGCAATGGGCTGCTGCGCTCCTCGTTCTCGGTGCGGCCGTGGTGGGCGCGGGAATCCGGTTCGCGCATGATCGTGGGGGACGCGCACGTGTGGGCGTCGTCGCAGGCGCTGTTATCGGTGTGGTGGTCGCTGGGTTCTTCGTGCAGCGCAGCTATTTGCGGAATCGCTACACGCCGCCCCGCGCTGACGGCTTGCGCGCGAGCCCGCTGTGGCCTTGGGCCCAGGATCTGCCCGCGACGCGCATCGGGGTCGTCGGCGACCTGTTTCAGTACCCGTTTTCTGGCCGGGCGCTGCGGACGTCCGTGCGCTATGTCGGTGTGGCGCAACCGGACGGTGGCTTTCGTTCGGTGCGTACGTGCGCGGAGTGGCGGCGGGCGCTGGCCGACGGCCGCTTCGAGTACATCGTCGCGGCCCTTGACGCGTTCAGTTCGAACCTGCCCGAAGTCGAGCGGATCGACCGGTGGATGCGAGACATTCCCGGAACGAGCGTGGTCGCCAAGGAGGGGTCGGCGACCGTTTACCGCCTGACGAGCGTCCCGGATCCGATTGCGTGTCCGTAAGCCCCGATCGCACCGCGGCTAACCGATCAGCAGCCGCGCATGACGGCCCAGGACTTTCCGCGCCGTGTACACGAGCCCGATCGAGCCGGCGACGCCGAGCACGAACGCCGCTGGGTTGCGTAGCGGAGGCGCGAGCCAGCGATGCGCCACGGCGATGATGAAGTAGTGATAGAGGTAGATGGGGTAAGTCGCTTCGCTCAACCAGCGCACGACCGGCATTGCCGCTGATCCGAGCGCCAGCATGAAGAGCCCGCCGACGATGCTGTAGATCGTGACGTACCCCAGTAGCGCCGCTTGTGGAGTCCAGGACGCCGGCAGCGCGAGCACGAAGTAGAGGAATACCGTCGCGGCGGCGGCGAGCGCAGCGACGCCAATGCGCCGGCGGCGTGGGGCTGACAGCCGTTCAAGTGCGGAAACATGCGGAGCAACCGCCCAGCCGGCAAAGAAATAGCCCCACCAAAGCAACGGACTGCGGATGCGCCAGAAAAAATCGCCGAGCGGGACGATCGCCATTTCGCTCAGCAATCCCAATCCCCAGAACAGCGCAAACACCGGCCATGCCAACGACCGGAAGCGGAAAATTCCCTGGGCCACGATCGTCGCCCCGAGCAGGAGTGGGATGAAATAATAGACTCCCCAGGCGGCGCCGACCCCGAGCTCGACTGCCGCTTGTTGCCTGCCGATCTGTTCCGAAAATACGAGATGCCGGAAACCCAGCGCCAGTAGGCTGGCGCCCACGTAGGGAACCAGAAGGCGACCGAGGCGGCGCGTGACGAATCCGTGTGGCGACAACGGTCGTCCGTTGGCCTGCAGGAATCCGGACGCGAAGAAGAACGCCGGTACGGCAAAACGGGTCAGGAACGCCAGTCGCCGGATGATGAGCGGCTCGGTCGTGCCGAACTCTTGGAAGGCATGAATCCAGATGACCGCGATGATCCCGCTCGCCTTCAACACGTCGATGGACGTAAAGCGCGGCGTGGGCGCGACGACAGCCTCGTGCGGCGTTGAGGTGGGGCTCATCCGCGGAGCAACATCCGGACAAACGGCTACGGATTGACCGTGATGGAGATCGGCGACAGCGGCTCGGGAAACCAGACGCCATCTTGCGCGACGCCAATGATGAGTCGCATGGGGCCAGGGCTGGGTGCCACCGGGCTGATGGACGCCCGGACCGTTTCGCCGGGGGCGAGATCGTACGGCAGGCGAGCGACGCCCACGCTCTCGCCTGCGACCTGACCCGTCATGTCTTCCCACCGGCTTACTAACGTGACCAGATGCTCGCCGGCCGACGCCAGCGCCGGCCAGGTCGCGTCAGACCGATTGGTCACGATTACCTCGATCTCGACGGAAAGGCCCAGCGATGCCGTTTGGGGTGGCGGTGCCGCCAATGTCAGCGCCGCGCGGCGCCCGCTCCCCGCCAATGGTGCGAGCGGCGTGCCGAGCAGGGTGCTGGAGTGCGGAGAGAAATCGATCAACGCTGGGAGTAGGTCGGCCGCCGGGGTACCGCTGACACGGAACAAGAGATCCTGACCGAAGTTGCCCATCAACTCCAATCCCGCGGGGCGATCCCAACGTCCTCGTTGAACGTCCGACAGCTTCGCGAGGTGGACCACGACGTAGCGCACGCCCGTCGTGCGGGCGAGGATCTCGGTCGAGTGCGCATTGGGAAGAGAGCGGGCCAGGGCGACCACCGGTGTGTAGCTCGGTGGCCAATAGCCACTATAGCCGTTCAGTAGCGGGTGCCAGTGGAATGTGCTGAAGAACATGTACTCGCTGTCGGTCGCCATGTCCTTCAAATCGCCCCCGGGGCTCCCCGCGGGAATCTCCAGCACCGGTCCCGGCGCGCTGTGCGCGAGCACTTGGTAGACTCGCGGCAGATCCGCGCCGACAGGCAGTCGCCGTACTTCCGGACGACGGTGAAGGAAGTCGTAATCGATCGCCGTGACGACCAGAACGCCGAGCACGGCAAGCGCCGCGAACCCGCGTCCCACACGTCTATTGCGCCACCCACCGAGGGCGCGGTCGAAGCCCAGTCCAGCCAGGCCGCCGATCCCGAGCATTACCGCGAGGCCGAAGCGTCCCGGTGCACGCATCGACGAAAACCCGGGTATGACCTGCATGAACCAGGCGTACGGGAGTCGCATACTCCAGTCACCGACGACCAGTTGCGGGCCGCGTGCGACGATACAGGCTAGGACCGTCAGCCCGAGCAGCGCCGGCGCCGCCCACCGCGCCGCCCCTTCTACGTTGGCGCGGCGTGGCAGGAGCGCCAGCACGGCGCAGGCGAGGGGCACCATGCCGGCGTAGAACGGAAGACCGCTGTCTAATCGGAACCCCCATTCGCGCAAGGCGATGGGTGGGTACACGTAGTTTTTCCAGAAGCCGTTCGAGGCCGCCACCAGCCAGCGGAACAACGCGCCTTGGTCGTATTCCCGAATGATGCCGAGCTGCTTGAGTCGCAGATATGGAAGGCTGATGGCCATCAGCAGCGTGGCAGCCACGAGGCCCGCACCCAGTACCAGCAGCACGCCGCGAGCCGGGAGTCGACGCCAGTCGACGATCGACACGCCGACGACGTATCCCGCCAGCGCAATCATGGCGATGTACGCCCAGTAATAGGAACAGAGCATTTGCAGCAGCAGGAATACGGCGAATCCAGCGGCTGCTTTCAGGGTCTGGTCAGTCAACGTGCGGTCCAGAAACAGGAGCGCGAGTGGGAGGTATTGCCCGACCGTCATGTAGACATGTGGCGTGCCCACGGCGCGGGCCGGACAGAAAGCGTAGACGAACCCGCCGAAGATGGCCGCGGGGCGGGAGGCGCCCCAATGGCGCAACAGCGCGTACATCGCGGCGCCGCACAGTGCCAGGGCCAGCCAGGCGTTCAGTTGATTTGCCAAGACCGGGTTGCCGGACAACCCATAGATCGGACCGAAGATCGGGAGGTGACCCAGCAAGTGCTCCGAACCCGCCAGCGTGGATCGGGCGGGGTGGAAGTTGTTGGCGTCGAAGAACTTCCAGGGCGCCGTCGTCAACGCGTGCCACCCCCAGGCCATCTCCCAGATGACCAGCGTGATGTCTGGGATGACCAGCCAGCCGACCGAACCGTAATCACCGAGCGGGTCGATGACGGTCGAAGCCGGGTGAGCGAACAAGGGATACAGCAGGCAGAAGGCCAGGCTCATGTACCCCAGCACCACCGCCACGCCTTCCGCGACAAGGCGGCCGGCACCGGAGGTTCGCATCTGGCTCATTCCATATCTCGGCGGCGATGCACGCGGAATGCGTGCCTGAGCCGCCTGGTTCTGTCAAATTCCCCGCGGGTTGCGAAACGACGATCCGCTCTGTCGCGCACGGGCTCAGCGGCGCGCATCGGTCCCCCCGTCGAAGCGGCGGGCGATGTCCGCTCGACGTAAGAATCGCTGTGCAGGCGCTTCGAAATAGCGATAGCTGCCCAGAGCACAGACGATCAACACGGTGAAGAACAGCGCCATGAACCATGGTGAGTAGTAGATTGTCTGGGGTATGGCGAATCGCCACACGAATGCCGCACAGCAGAGCTGCAGAGGAAAGTGCAAGAGGTAGATGGCATACGAGATATCCCCCAGAAACGATACACGCCGCCCGAGAGAGCCCCTCCGAGTCTCCATCGACGCCAGCGAGAACACCGTCGCTGGAAACAAGATCGTAGTCGGCCAGTGGCTGAACACCGCCGGCAGCGCCCAGTGAACATAGGGGTCCAGCCGCGCGCACCAAGGCACGCCGCCGAAAGGCGGGATGGGCGTGCCCGACGCAACGACGAAGGTGATCAGCCACGCGGCCGCGGTCAGACATGCCGCCCATGCGGTGACCCCGGAGGCATAGGCAGACGCGGCAACGCGCTGGTACGCGAAGAACACCAACCCGCCCAAGAAGAAACATCCGACCCCACGGCCAACGGGATCGTAGTACCTCGTCACCAGCGCAAACCCGGTAATGGAGATGGCGGCCAGGACAAATGCGCGGACGGGCAATAGTCGACAGACGGCGAAAAAGAGCGCGTACAGCAGCACCTCCACCGACACAGACCAGATCGGGCCGTTGAACGAGTACCCGCGCTCGATGCCCCAAGAAGACGCGAAGAGCAGATTCAACAGGAAGTGTCTGGCATCGTTGTTCGGGTAGACGAAATAGCTTCCGTGCGCGCTCAGCAACCATCGCTGGCCGACCGCGACAATGAGAAGGGTGGCGATATGCAGCGGATAGAGCCTGGAAAAGCGCAACCAGGCAAACGTACCGGGACCGATTCGGCCTTCGGCAACGCGCTGCGCGTAGAGCAGGTAAAATACGAACCCGGACAGGATGAAGAAGAAATCGACGGCCAACCATCCATGGCTGTAGAGCGGAAATGCCCACGTGGACATGGGGAGGCGGCTGATGTCCGGTAAGGCCGCTGTGGTACCGTGGAAGAAGAAATGCTGCCAGTGCCAAAAAATCACGCTGAGCGCTGCCAGGCCGCGCAGCGCGTCGAGCGAGTAGAAACGATCGGGGGTGGGAGAAGAGCGCCGCGCCATGTCCTTCAACACGTGACGATGGACGGCGAGCGCTTCATCTGCATTCCGGCCGCGGCACGCTAGCGGCAATTACTCGGGGCACGCTCCGGGCGGATTGTTGAAGCGGGGGTTGAGCGCCCAGTCGCCCGCGCGCCACTCGGCGGGGGGTTCCGGTAGCGCCCAGCTTGCGGCCACCGCGTTGAAGATCGCGCGGCCGATCCGCGCCGAACCGGAAGGGCACAGATGCGTGCCATCCATCTTGCGTATGCGCTCCGGGCCCACCGGACCATCGAGGTGGGCGATGAAACGGCCACCGGGGCTGATGACGGGATCGAGATCGAGAAACGCCACGGTCGGTGCATGGCGGGCCGCGGCGGCCCGGAACGCATTCGGGACGACTCGGGGGTAGGGGACGCCGGCGCGATTGACGGTGATCGGCATGCCCACCAGCAGGAGCTTGGCGCCGCCGGCTGTGAGCAGGCCGATGGCCTCGTCAAGAAGGGGCGCATAAGCGTCGCTTCCCTCTTTCGCGATGAACAATTCGTCCCAGCCGCCGAAAAACCCCACTACCAGTTCGGGGTGTCGCTCGGCGACGAGTCGGGCCCACTCGTGGCGCCAGTCATAGCGGTCCAAGGCGAGGCCGAAGCCGAGCACGTTCACCGCCGTTGCGGTCGCGGCGCCGCAGGCCTGGAAGATGGCGAGGACACCGGGCTCGGCGTCGTAGCTCACGCTGTCGCCGACGATGAGCACCCGAAGCGGCTCGGCGGGGGTAGCGGTGCGCAGCAGACCGCCGAAGGGCAGCGTCTTGGGAAAGTTCGTCCCGAGCCTCGACGCCGTGGATTCGGGCACCAGGCGTGCCGGTGGACCTGGCGGTACGGTGGCGACCACGACCGCTGCCGCGGTGACGGCGGCAGCCGCGAGGGCCGCGGCGAGGGCCCGCCACCCCGGCAACGCTCCGTGCCGGATCGGTTGCTCGATCAGACGATAGGAGACGACGGCGACGGGGATCGTCACGGCTACCCGAACGGCGAACAAGGGGACAAGGGGGAGGCCCGTGCGTTCGGGCGACAGCCAGAGGAAGATCGGCCAGTGGTAGAGGTAGACGCCGTAACTGACGAGGCCGAGCCAGCGCAATGGAGCGAAGCGCAACACGGTGCGCAGCGGTCCCGGAGCCACGGCCGCGGCCACCAATAGCGTGGAGAATAGTCCGTAGCCGGGTAAGCCACCGACGTAGAGCCAGGAGTTCGTCTGCGCGATGGTTGTCCACGCCACGAGCGTGGCCACACCGGCGGCCAACCCGCCGAGGGCCAGTGCCGGGCGTCGACGCACGGCGAGATTCGCTCCCGGACCGGCCACCCACATGGCCAGTAGCGCGCCCAGGAGGATTTCGGCGATCCGGGTATCGGTGCCGTAATAGACGCGGTTGTGATCCGTGTGGAAGTGGAGCGACACGGCCAACGAGGCGGCGACGATCCCGCCGAGCACCAGGGTGAGCCCGCGCCGGCGGCCCCTGGAGCAAGCGAGCACGCCGGCGACCAGGAGCGGGAAGACGAGGTAGAACTGCTCCTCCACTCCCAGCGACCAGAAGTGCAACACCGGGCTTGGGGCGGCGAAGACGTCTTCGTATCGTTGTCCGCTTAGAATGAAGCGCCAATTGGCGATGTACCCGAGCGCCGCCAGCATGTCGGTGCGAACCCGGTCGAGTTGGTCACTGTCGGAGAGCAGGGCGGCATAGAGAGCGGTCCCGAGCAACGTTACCAGCAGCGCCGGCATGAGGCGGCGGAAGCGGCGGGACCAAAAGCGGCCGAGATCGAGCCCGCCGCGCGCGGCGCGCTCGTGGATGAGGAGGCCGGTGATCAGGAAGCCGGAAAGGGTGAAGAACGTGGAGACGCCAAGAAAGCCGCCTTGGGCCCAGGTGAAGCCGCCATGAAAGCACAGCACCGCAGCGACCGCCGCCCCGCGCACACCATCGAGGCCCGGGTGTTGCGGAAGGCGCGGAACAGTGGCCGTCCGCTCCTCGACCCTGTCAGCAACCCGGGCGCCTGGGGATGCCGCCTCGATGACCACCGCGCTGCAGCTTTTTCGCGTCCAATCCGCCGGTGCTGCTAGACGAACGTCACGCCTTCCGTAGCACGAGCGGAATCTGAAACGGGTCGGATCGATACGTCTCGACGCCCAGGAGTTCGTAACCGCTCCAGTTCTGCGTGACGTAGGGTAGCGGTATTGCGGCGTCACCGTACGTCACCTCTCCATCGATCGCCGGCAAAATGTACGGCTGGTACACAAAGGATCCTGCATCGTAATCTTGCAGCATTTGGCGTATCGAGGCATCGGGCAGACGCGCCAACTCGATCCCTTTCTGCTCAATGAATGCCCGCGGACGAACCGTTACCACCAGAAGCCCGCGGTCCGCCAATGCGCCGTGCAACGCATTGAGCGCCTCCTGGTGGGTCCGCGGCCCAAGGTGCGTGAACACCGAAAACGCGAACGCTAGATCGAACTTCACGTCGAACGGGATCGATCGAGGTCGGTGATCAGAGCGTGCGAACGTGCCCGGGACGCGGTCGCACCATTTCAGGATTTCCTCGTCGGGATCGCATCCGTAAATCTGCGAGGGGTGCAGGTCCTTGGCGAGCAGCCTGGTCAAACGACCCCAACCACAGCCAAAGTCGAGCACCGTTACGCTCGCGCACGGCTTTGTGCCGTACCGGCTGGCCGCGCGCTTGAGCAACTGGTAGAACTCGCATGACTGTGTCGCAAGTGCGGCACCGGCGTTGCCGCACCAACTTCTCTGCAGATCTTCCGGAGGGAGCGGCGGCACGTTGGCCATGCCGAACACCAGGTCGGCCCAGAGGGGATCTGGGATATCTTTGAAGTTGGTGAGATCCACTCGCCTTCCCTTCAAGCGCGCCGCCGCCGTCTGTGCCCCGTCAAGCGACACCCGCGCGGATGAGGTCCTCGATCCGTTGCACGTAGCGGAGCCCCGCCGCCCGATAACTGAAGTCCGTCCGTACACGGGCGCTGGCGCGGCTGCCCACGCGGCGCCCGAAGTCCCGATCGTCGCACAGCCGCAGCATGTACGCGGTGGCCTGATCGACGTTGGGTTCCGCCCACACCTGGCCTTGGCCATGCGGATATTGCCCTTCCTCGACCGCCACCAGTTCGTAATCGACCAAGCACGCCGTGTCCGCGGTCATGAAGTCGAGATTGCCCGAGTACGCGGTCGCCACCACCGGCTTACCGAAGTACATCGCCTCGATGAGGCCGAAGCCGAAGCCCTCGGCGCGGTGCAGCGAGACGAAGCTGTCGCAGCAGCGTACGAGATTCTTGGCTTCGTTGTCCGTGAGCATGTGATCGATCAGCACCACCCGCCGTTGGATCGGTGCGAGCGCCTGCAGCAGCCGCGCCGTCGCGCCAGGATCCGCAGATTTGCTACCGACTTTGATGACGAGCACGATAGGGTCATAGGGACGCAGCGCGCACAACCGTTCGAATGCGGAGATGACCGCGAACGGGTTCTTCCGTTCGATGTACGAGGTCACATCGAAGAAGAAGAGAAACAAGTAGGCGTTGTCGGGGAGTCCGAAGTAACGCCGCGAGAGCAGTCGCGCGATGACCGGCTGTCCGGGAAGCGGCAGGTGATGAACCGGTTTGCGCACCGTCGTGGCGAACGAGGCCCGTGAGAATTCCGAGGCCGCCCATACTTCATCGTAGAGGTCGAGTTGCTCGCCCCATTCGCGTGGGTAGTTGCTCAGTTCCCACGCGGGGTACACGATCCGGTGCCCGCTCCCCAAATCTTCGCCCATGTGGGCGAAGGCGTGGTGGCGTTCGTCGCCGTTGAGGATGAAGATGCCGACATCCGTGGCGATGCGGCGGACGAGATACGGCCGTAGAGTGTCTCCCGTGTCAACCAGTTCGGGATCGTTGGCGCCGTAGACATCGTGCAGGCGGGCATCGACGCCGACGGCGCGCAGCGCGCGGAAGGTGGCGCGGCAATGCTCACCCATTCCGATGGGCGCGAAAGGATGGCCGACGACGGTTACCGATGCGGCACTCACCGGCGCGTCCTATCCATGGCGGAGGAGATGCTTCTGTAACGCGTTGCGCGTCGCCTCGAGATACGCGCGCCCGAACTTACGATCCGGTTCGAGATGCGCGCCCTCCGCCCATTCGTTCCACGCGTTGATGAACACGAGGCGCTCGTCGCCGACGTTCTGCTCGTGGGTATATTGGATCGCGGCCTCCAACCACGCCTGGTAGGCCCCCGGAGAGGAGCGGGCGAAGATGACGCCGTCGTCTTGCTGCCGTGGGGTGTTGTCCCACGAGGGCATGACCCCGCGAAAGTGCGTGTAGCGCGCCTCCTTGTAACCGACACTCTGCAACACCAACTCCTCGTAGTCGTGGATCACCCCTCTGAAGTTCTTGTTGAACAGGTGCACGGGCGTCGCCAGCGGAGCGGAGCGGTGATGCGGCAAGTACTCCACCGCGGCATCGAAACCGTGCGTTGCCGGCGGTTCCGCGGAGACCGCATGCTCGAACGATTCCACCCGCACCAGGTAGATCTCTCCCAATCCCTCCCGCCGGCAGGTGTCGCGCCAGATCGCCGCGGTGCGCGCGATGTGGGGAAACAGATTGATGCGGTAGACGAGCAGGATGGGCTTGCCGTCGATGCGGATGTACTGCGGATGCCGCATGTAGCGCATCAGGTCGCGAATCACCGCCCGGTCGTCGTCGTCGGAGTGCTCTTGGACCATGATCGCATCGCTCGCGGCTTGGTTGCCGTCCCACCGCCGTGTCCAGTTCTCGTTGGCCCACGCCAGGCAGAATGGAAACTGAGGTCGGCCGGTGGCCAGAATCCGATCGACCGGCATCTCCATCAGCCGCTTGCCGGCAAACCAATAGTAAAAATAGCAAAAGCCGTAGATGCCGTACTCGCGCGCCAATTCGGCTTGGGTGTCCATGACTTCGGGAACACGGAGATCGTAGAACCCCAAATCGGCGGGCAAGTGGGGCTGGTAGTGCCCCTGGAAGTTCGCGCGGGCCTTCGTGACATTCGCCCATTCCGTGAACCCCTCGCCCCACCAAAACTCGTTCTCCGGAAACGGATGGTATTGCGGCAGGTAGAACGCGATCAAGCGCAGCCGATTGATCGCATCGACCTCCGTGCCCCACTGCTCACGCACGAGCTGGGAGTTGCGCGCGATGTGGCGCGTCTTGCGCGCGTCACGGTTGGTCAGACTCAGGTGGTGAATCACCGTCGAGTCGGGATTGTACAGGTTGCGCAATCCCCGCGCCCGCAGGCGCAGCGCCAAGTCGAGATCCTCGCAGTATCCCGGGGACAAGGTGGCGGAAAAGCCGCCCAGTTCGATGAATTTCTGGCGCGCGATCATGAGGCAGGCTCCGGAGCAATAATGCACTTCACGCATGTAGTTGTAACGCGCGAGGCGCGGATCGCCGCCGACGCCGACCATGGTTACGGATAAATCGGCATTGATCGCCACTCCGGCTTCCTGCAGGCGCCCGTTCGGGTAGAGCATCTTGGGGCCGACCGCGCCGACGGCGGAACCACGGGAGAACGAATCGAGGAGCGCGGGCAACCACCCAGGGGTCACCTGTGCATCGTTGTTGAGGAATACCAGGTATTGGCCGCGTGCGGCGTCGGCCCCTCGATTACAGCTGAGAACGAATCCGCGATTCGCTTCGTTACGCAGATAGCGCAAATTCTCGATCCGAGTGAGCAGCGCCCCGGCTTCGTGGGCTGACCCATCGTCGACGACGATAACCTCGTAGTCGATCCCGGTGGTATACAGCTGCAGCGATTCAAGGCATTCCAGCGTGACGCTGAGCAAGTCGCCGGCCGCCGCACTCACGAAGACGGGAACGATTACGGAAACCAGTGGATTCGCGACTGCCGGAAATCCCATGGTGGCGATATGGGTGGCGACGTTCTCGGGATCCACCCGAATGAGCGTGCACGGCGCAACCTGCAGTTCCGCCAGGCGCTGATGCTCCAGTGCGCTCATTTGCGCTCGCAGTCGGTCGTACGCCCCCCATGCGTCGTCGTGCGAGGCCTCGGCGGCGGCCCAACTGGCGTGTTCGAAAGCCGAAGGACGGGGATGTGCGGGCGATGACGGGCCGATGTGGTCGGTGCCGCTTGCGCACGCACCGTCGTCGGGCCCCGCTCCCAACTGGCCAGCGTTGGAGAGCGCCGCGTGTTCTTCGGCCACCCCTTGAGCAACGATATAATGTACCAAGGGATTGATTCCGACTGCCGCGGCGACCGGGTTCGCCTTCAAGTAGCCGCGACTCGAAAAGGACGGGTTCGGCTCGCACCCCAGCGCCAACCCGTAGCGTAGATAGTGCAAAATGGGGTCCGCCGTTTTCGGGACAATTCCCCGGTAGCGAGCACGATACCACTGCTGGTCGAACAGATGCGATCGGCGGACGAGTTTGACCAGCTTGCGTAGCTCTTTCAGGCGGTGGGTCGGATGGAGGCGGACAGCTGCACGCATCAGCAATTCCCGCACTTCCGCCCGCCGTTTGCGCAGGCTCCCGCGCTGCCTGGTCCAGAAGCGCCGAACCTCGCCGAGCGTCGCGGTTGCCGGCACCGCGATCGAATGTCGCCATCGTGTCCGCTCGGGCGCGGAGACAGCGAGCGTCGTCGCCGTGGCGCCGAGGTCGACCCGCGGGCGATCGGCAACCCCGTCGCACGCGGCTAGCGCCGCACGGCGTTCCGCCATGGCCGCCGGATCTCCCGCGCCGGCGATCCGCTCCAGGACCGCGGCGGTCCGATTCAGGTAGGCGTACCCGTACCGCAGATCCGGCTCGAGGTAGGCGGCCTCGGCCCACTCATTCCACGCATTCACGAAGACCAGGCGCCGCTGCGGCGGCTGTGCCAGGCAGATGTCGAGGCATGCGGCTTCGAGCCAGCGCGCGTACTTGTCCGGTGTGCTGTCGGCAAAAATGAGGGCGTTCGGGCCTCGACGCGCGGTATTGTCCCAGCCCGGCGACACGCAGCGAAAGAGCGGATAGGTGGGATCATTGGTATCCGGGCGCAGATATTCGCGGGACCACTCCTCATAGTCGTAAATCTCCCCCTGAAAGTCTCGGCCTACGCCCGGCTTTGGAATCCGCTTCAGCCCGATATGATGCGGCGGGAACTGCACGGCCGCATCAAAGCCCGGTGCGCGCGGGTCCACCTGACCGAAGGTCTGAGCGGCCACGCAATACAGTTGCAGGCCTTCGGTCGCGCAGTGGGCGCGCCAGCGGTCCACTGTCGCCGCAGGATCCGGCAGGTTCTGGGGCCGGTAGACCAGAAGCAGCGGTTTGCCGTCCACGCGGATGTAGCGGGGATCGTGAAAGTAGCGCAGCAGGTCGGCGATGAAGGCGAGGTCGTCCTCCGCGGAGTGCTCGTGGGCGATCAGGATATCCTGATCCCAGCCGTCCCAGCGCCTGGTCCAGTTCTCGTTCGCCCAGCAGAGACAGAACGGAATCGCCAGCTGGGGATCGGCCAGCAGTTGCTCCACGGGCCGTTCCAGCAGGCGTCTGCCGCCAAACCAGTAGTGATGAAAGCAGAAGCCATGGATCCCAAACTGCCGCGCCAGGTCGATCTGTCGCTGCATGACTTCTTTGAGCCGGAGGTCATAGAAGCCGAGCGCACCGGGAAGACGGGGCTGATAATGCCCGTCGAACAAGGGCGCCGCCCGCGTCACGTTACGCCATTCGGTAAATCCCTCGCCCCACCAGCGATCGTTCTCCGGGATGGGATGAAACTGCGGCAGGTAGAAAGCGATGAGCTTCACGTACGGGTCGTGGGCGCGCAAGGGTCTGGGACGTTCGTAGCTGTCTGGTGCCGGAGCAGGATGCGCCGCGCGTGAGTCCGCATGCGTCCCGAGGCCACCGGTCGATGGTGTTGTTACCGCTTCGCTCGGTTGCACGTACGTGCCTTGTCGCTCCACCGATTGCATCTCATCGGACTCCCGGTACGCGCGGATGCTAGAGGGCTCCGCGGTGCGGTGTCCAGCCAATCTTCCACTTGGCTTCGTAGCGCTGCCGATTCACCGAGAACAGTCGCTGATACGCGTCGCTGTCCATCAGTTTCTTGAAGGCGGCGCCGCCGAAGTGATGGACGAAGGCATCGGCCGCGCAGAGCACACGATAGCCGCGCTCTCGTGCCCGTAGGGCGTAGTCGTCGTCCTCAAACATGCCCATGCCAAACTGCTCGTCCAACAGGCCGATGTCGGCGAATGTCGCGCGCCGCATCGCCATGCAGAACATGGCCAGCATGGGGATCTCGAAGACATCGCCATCGTGCCGGCGGGTGAATTCCGCTGCCCAGACAGGCATATCCTCGAGCCGCTGGTACCCGACGCTGACCTTGGCCTCATTCCACACTCCGTTCGTCACCGGGCCGATCAGTCCGATGGTTGGATCCGCGACCAGGTGCCGGATGAGCGCCGACAGCCACCCGCGCGCCACCACGGTGTCATTGTTCAAGAGAACAACGAAATCGCCCTGGGCCATCCGCAGGCCGATATTGTTGCCCGCTGCGAACCCGAGATTGGCCTCGTTCAACACCACCCGCAAGCGTGGGAAGTGCGCTTCCGCCTCTTTGAGGTACTCACGCGTGCCATCGGTCGAGGCATTATCCACGACAATGACCTCAAAGTTCGGCCACTCGGTGTGGGCGTAGACACTCTCCAGGCACAGTCGGTTCAGCGGCAGATTATTGTACGTGAGGATGACGATCGAGGCGAGGGGAAAGGTTGCGTGGGCGGCGGTCACCAGGGCGGCGATCCGATTCGCCGAAAGGCGACCGTGATCATCCCCGCCGTCTTCGACAATGGACCAGGCGAACTCGGCCCGCAGGCGCTCGAGCAGCGGCCGCCAAATTGGCGATTGTGCATACACCATGGCGGCGCCGATACCCTCGCGGCGGCGGAGCGCGTCGAGGGCGGAGAACAGCTCGTCGCGCACTCCGTTGTCGAGCCGGTCGGGGGCGCCGGTGAGTGGCCGCGCCCGCAGGGAGACCTTGTACACGGTCGTGCCGACTTCTTCGAGCTCGAACGGTTGGCCGTCCGGGCGGACATGCGGCGACAGGTCATAGACGCGGTGGCCGGCGGCGGCGAACTGCGCGACGAGCTGCTCCAGGAGCCGCGCCTCACTGTTCGATTCGATGGCCGGAAAACAGATGAGGCCGCAGCGCAACCGGGGCCCGCGTGCGACGGCCGTCGCGAACGCTTCGATCTCCGCAGCGGTGGCGCTGCCTTCCGGCTGCGATACGGACGGCACGGCGACTGGAGCGCCTTCCGTCGTATCGCCGTTGCTCCAGTTGGCTACGCTCTGGTGCGAACTGTCGGGATCGGGATACGCTGCGGTGTCTCCGGGAGCGTCCCAGTCCGAGGTTGTGCGGGTGTGCAAGTTCTCCCGCAAGAGTGTCGCAATGTCCCTGGCTTTCCCTGCCCAACTGTTCGCCTCGGCGTCCGCGCGTAGCGCGGTCAGATACGCGGGGTTGGTCCGCATCTCCAGCGCCTTGTCGAGGAGTTGCAGGAACTCGCCGTGCGACCGGGCGACGAGACAAGAACGGTACTTGCGACATTCGGGGAGGTCGGTGGTGACAATCGGCTTTCCCAGCGCCATGTACTCGAACAGCTTGATCGGCGAGGTCGACAGGGTGATCTCGTTACGCACGAACGGGATCGTTGCGATGTCAAAGTACGCCGCATAGCGTGGCAGAACCCGGTATGCGATCGGACCCAAGAGGGTCACGTTGCGAAGACGGCGGAGGTTCGAGCGGTCGATCGAGCCGTCGTAATCGACGCCGATGAGCAGCCATTCGTATTGCGGGCGTTCGCGGGCGGCGTGTTCGACCAACGCATAGTCGAACCACGATGCGAAAGCGCCAAAATATCCGATGATCGGCCGGCCCCGGTCCACGATCGCACGGATCTCGTCGGGCGGAGGCTGGCTCCTGTCCGCGCCCGACGCGAAATGTTCGATGTCCACTCCATTGGTCACCAGGGCGAAATTCCGGCCGCGGACCGCCTTGACCTCGGAAAGCAGCTGGTCCGCGGTGGCGATACAGACGATGGTTTCGTCAGCGAGCAGCGCGTGGTGGCGTGTTCGGGTCACATCCGGAATCGCCCGGCCACTGACGGCGGCATGGATGTGATCGATGTACTCGTACAGGACCACGTCGCCGGCGGACTGCCGGAAGCGCACGTAATCCAAACTGCACGCGTTATCGGTGGACAACAGGTGCGTAACGCGGCCAGTGAGCGTGTCCAGCAGCAGAGTTTGATCGGTCACGTAACAGCCTGGGCCGATTTCGTTGAAGCCGTCGATGCGGTCCCGCGTCCAGTTGGGCGTACAGAAGAAATACAGGAACCCCTGGGCGGCGAGCTGTCGCGCAAGATGATGCGGGCGTTGAAAGAGGGGGAGATCCCACTCGACGATCGGGCGTGAAACGATCACCGGCTTGTTGCGGTGTGCCTGCAAGATGGCACGCAGCCGAGCCTGGTAATCGCGCACGCTCCCCGTGGCAACCGGCAGTGTGAGGAGCGGATTCTTCCTCGCGTCGACGGGCGGTTGCCGGCCACCCAGGCGCTGTATGAGCCAGGCAACGAACGCGCGCCGATCGTGCCGCGCGCCCTTGAGGAAGTCGCGTTCCACGCGACGCAAGAAGTGGGCGAGGCGGTAGGGCTTGGTCTTGGCAACCGCCCGAAGATGGTGCTCGATCGCGTCCAGGGTGCGTACGGTCTCGCCGACTTGTGCGCGCAGGTACGCTACGACTTGCCGTGTATGATGGAGTTGGGCGCGCGCCTCCTCCAGTTCCAGTCGCCCCTCTTCTCGCGATTGCGTGGCTCGCGAGACAGATCCGTCCACCGACTCAGTGTGCACGGAGCGGTTCCCCGGTCCCCTCACGGTCGTTCGACGCCAGCACGGACAGGCTAACCGTTGGTGACGGCGCGCCGACTTCGCAGGAACAGGTCCGTCATTGCCAGCCAGAAGACGTGCAGCCTTGCCCGCAAGATTTCGCGATCGTATCGTTCGTCAATGCGGCTGGTCCCAGCATCGCCGCTGCGGTGAACATTCTTACGATCGCCGCGTGCGTTGCGCAACGCTCTCTTCAGATCTCTCCACAAACCGCTAGACGTTCGTCTTGGCAGATACAGGCACTGCTGCAGTCGGTAGTGTGCCGTGATGCCGGCGTGGATGGCGGTGACGGCGTCCGCCTCGGTGTAGCGTTCGGCCGCGACGTGATGAAGCGCCACGGCCCGCGGCTCGATGCCGACCGTATAGCCCAGTTGCCGAGCCAGACTGGCAGCGGCGATTTCTTGCCCCGCCTTGAATTCCGCGCCGATATGGCCCCAGTTGCAACGCAGTCCGCCCATCTCCACGAGGACCCGGCGCCGCGCCGCCCAGTTGTCCGGGAAGGGATACTCCCACCACTGCGTTGCCTCGACGTACGCGGTGTGCCGCGTGAGAAACTGGTTCCACAGGATCTCGCGCCCGGCCGGGCACGCCGCGGGCCTCGGAGTCGGTACGTTCAGGCGGACATGGCCGCCAATCACGCCCGCGCTGGGGTGGGTGTCGAAGCCGCGGAGGAACCATTCCAGACAGTCCGGATTGGGGATCGCATCGTGGGCAAGGAACACGACATGCTCTCCCCGGGCCTCCGAGATTCCCGCGTTCTTCGCGTAGGGGAGTCCTGGAAGGGGGCAATCGACGAGGCGCATGCGCTCCGGCGCACTCCCAAAGTATGCCGCGCGCAGCGCCGCGAAGGCCTGCCGGGCGCCTGGGTCAGTCGGTGCCGTATTCGCCACGACGACTTCGTACTCGGAAGGTGCGAGCGTCTGCGCGGCGACCGCCCGCAGCGTGCTGTGCAAGGACGCGCTGCGCGGGTCGGCGCAAATGACGACACTCAGTCGCGGCACGGCGCCCGGCGCATGTGTCAAACGGTCGGTGGCCAGTGCGTCGATCTCCGCGATCTGCGGTGTCTTGGCGCGCAGATCGCAGAAGGCGAACAGATCTCCCACATCGCACACCGACCACCACCCCGCGTAGTCGTCTCCCCGCCTGCGCAATGCGTCAGCCGCCGCGGGGTGGGTGGAAATGTACGTCTCCCAATCGGCACCCGGCGGTAGTTCCGGATCGCCATCGGTGCGTACCAGTATCCTGGCGGCAAGGGCGCCGACGGCCGGGCGCCGCGGGGGATGATCGGGCCCCGCGGCGATGTGCACCCACGCGGTCGGCATCCACAAGCGGGGCAATGCCATGTCGGCGACCTCATCGGGACGGACGAGCATGTGTTTGGCCTGGCGCACGCGCGCTTGCAACGCCTCGGCTAACCGGTTGGCGGCCGCGCTCCCGTCGGAGGTGACGACCCATAGGGTCTTGCTCAGATACGCGCTCCGCCGAAAATCATCGAACACCATGAGCTTCGTGCGGTTCCGCGTGATACCCAATTGACGGTCCTTGCTCGTCAGGGAGCCGTTATGGACCCGGTACTCGTAAACACAGTCGTCGAAATCGGCGTGGCGCAGTGTCATCAGTTCGTTGATGCGCATCCAGTAGTCGTAATCCTCCATGAGGAAGCGCGCCGGGCTGTAATCGCCCAGCGCCCATGCGACTCGGGCGCGATAGAGAAAGGCGCCGCCAATGTAGTTGTTCGGCCAGACGTTGAGTTCGGCCGTATCGCCGGGCAGGCGGATGTGCTCGCTGCCGTGGGGACTCTGATAGGCATCCAGCCACGTCGTGCCGCGCAATGGCTGCCCGCCTTCGCCAATAATGTCGAAGTTGGCGTACACCATGTCCCAATCGGGATGCCGTCGAAGCGAAGCGACCAGCGTTTCGATGCAGGTCGGTTTGAGACGATTGTCGACGCTGGTCCATGTGAGAAACTCGCCGCGTGCCAGGCGGAAGCCTCGCGACAGAGTGCGCGGCAATTGCCGGTTGTCCTGGTGCACGACGGTGACGCGCGGATCGTTCCGCGCGTATTCGTCGAGGATGACGCTGGTGCTGTCCGTGGAGCCGTCATCGATGGCGATCACCTCGAGATGCGGGTACGTCTGCGCGAGGATGCTGTCGAGCGCCTCGCGAATGAAATCGGCACCGTTATAGGACGGCACCACGATGCTGACCAGCCGCGGTTGATATGGGACGCCGATACGTTGCCAGTTGAGAGGGAAAATCTTTTCCCGCGAACGCCGGTATGTGTCGAACAGGAACTCGTACGGGTTCAATCGATATCGTCTCAACAAACCTCTCGACCGGGCGCGCGTTCCACCCACGGTGGACGCGCACGCGTGCACAGGCTCGGCGGGCGTCGTTGCGGAAGAGGGCACGGAGTGCGCTGGGGTTGCCGCGTCCGACGCGAGGCGGTGGAGGTGGTCCGCCACAGCCGCCAGAGCCTCTTGCGCACCCCAGAGCCCGGCCGCCTCGTCCAACAAGGGGTTCTTGGCCTGCTCGCGCGGCAGTTGCCGTCCCAGCAGTCTGCGCCGCAGCCACCGCAACGCCGCGTTGCGCTCCCGGCGGCTTCCCTTGATCAGATCCGCGCCGATGCGCCGAAGCAGATGCGCGAGGCGGTAGGGGGCGCTCTTGGCGATCGCGCGCAGTTGCACCGCGGTGGCCCCCAGCGTGCCGTCTAGCTGTCGGGTCTGCGTGTGAATGTGCGCCAGGGCGCCCTGGAGTCGATCGCGGCTGGTGTGCGCTTCCTCTAGTTGGGTACGCGTCGCCTCCAGTGCGCCGCGGGCGGCGACCAATTCATTGCGCGCCGCCTCGAGTTGGGACCGTGTGAGCGCCAGCGCGTCCCGACTCTCCTTCAACTCTCTGCTCAGCGAGTCAACCCGCTCCTGCAGCAGCGCGGATGCCGGCAGCGCTACCGGCCGCGCCGCCCGCTGCTGTGCACGAGCGGACGGGGTCAGCGGCACGGATAAAGGGGGTTTGGTAGCGGGACGCATGATGCTCAAGGCGCAGTATCCTTGGTGACCCTCATGACACGCTCGTCGCGCGCCGCATTCCTGCCCCCGCTATGCATCGCACTCCGCTATTACCCGAATCCGCTCGACAGTTGCAGCAAACTAGCGTGTTTACCGGCACACGTCTATCCGTAAATTTACGGATAGAGGACGCGAAGGGCATTTTGTCCTACTTGGGCGCGCGCCGGCCGACTCGAGTGGACAGCGCCCCACCCCGAGACATTGCGCACGACGGCTCAAGACGTTTGGCGCAAGCGCGCCAGCACGAGACGGTCTCTGGCATCGGGCCCCGTTCCGTCGCTGCGGCGAACAAAGCGAAGTTTTTCCCGCACTTCCGCGGGAAGCGTATTCCACTCGCTTTCCCACAGCAGCACGTATTGGGTGCGACCGGTGTTCTGCAACTTCGCCAAGTCGCCACCGATCACCGGAATGCGTTGCCGCCAGTAGAAGACGGCGCCGTAATCGAAGGTGTGGTAGAAGGACAATTGGCCGCCATCCTCCAGAGTCGTGCGTACCGTGTCCATGAACGGTTTGAAGGTCCGCCGGCGGGCGATTTCCGGGTGAATTACGCCGTTCACCAACAGGGTGGTGCCGGTAACAAGTATCACCAGCGACGAGAAAACCGCCGCCCACCGGCGGCGCCAGGTAGCGATCGTCAACAGCAGCGTGGCGGCCGCGGCTACGCCCGCCCAGCCGAGGAAGTGCAGCGGATGCGCCCGAATCGTTTCGTGTACCAGGGGGAGATTTTCCCTATCCGTATGGTGCAGAAAGGGCGCAAGCCGGTCCAGCGGGCTGCCACCGAACGCTTCCGCAACGACCGCGACGAGGACGACCGCAAGCGCGCAGGCGCACACCACCGCGCAGGCGCGGAGGGCCGCCGTCCATCCGACACGAATAGTGGACGGAACCGTGCTGAGGTGGCTCCACCAGGCGCCGAGCAGGAGTGCGGCGGCTGGGTAGAGCGGGAGCAGGTACACAGTGCGCTTTCCCGCGGCGACCATGAAGAAGACGAATATGACGACGAACCACACGAGCGGATACAGGTAACCCTCGCGGTCCAAGCGCCGCCGCCCGACCTGGTACAGATACATCGCGAGTGGCACGACGAACAGGCTCCACGGCGCGAAGCCAGTGAAGAATGCTGGAACTACGTAGAAGAACGAGTGCGATGGCGTGCCGGGGTCCGCGGTCCAACCGAAGAAGGTCATCAGATTCTCGATCAAAATCTGCTTGTAGACGAAGGCCATGCCGCCGTGCAGGGTCGCGGCCAGGTACCAACAGGCGGGTAGGCCAACGGCCAGGATTCCGCCGCCGAGGACGTGCAAGCGCCGCAAGCGCCGCAGATCCTGGCGCAGCGCGAGATACGTCATGGCGATACAGCCGGGCAGCAGAAAGCCGATCGGGCCTTTGGCGAGCGTGGCCAACCCCATGCATAGGTAGAACAAGATCAGCGGCCGCCGGCGGGGACTGGCGCCGGATGCGGCCGCTTCAAAGGCGATACAGGCGCCGGTCAGGAAGGTCGTGAGCACCATGTCGACGCGCGCGCCGCGGGCAGCACGAATCCATTCGAAGTTGGTCGCCAGCATGCAGGCGGCGAACATCCCCGCCGCGGTCCCCCACTTCCGCGCGCCGTACCCGTACACCAGGAGCACCGTGACGGTGGCGAGCAGCGCGGAGGGAAAGCGCGCGGCGAACTCATCCACCGTCCCGGTCGCCAGCGCGGTCAATCCGCCGAGCCAGTGAAATAGCGGCGGTTTCGACGGCAGGTCGATTCCGTTACGCGACGGGAGGACCCACTCGCCAGTATGGATTTCCTCCCAGATCTCGAGTGCTTCGCGCGGCTCGCCGATGGTGTAGAACGGCAATGTGCCCAATGCATGGAAATACAAAGCGAGGGTCAGGCCGAGCAGCACGGCAACCCCGAGCATCCGCTGCGGCGGTGAATTCATCGAGTAGGGTACTTATTGAGTTTGCCCCGCACAGGCAACCCTGCTGGCGTGCGTCGGCCCATTGCCTCGACTTTCAACCCTTGCTACCTGGTGCTCGATGCCGACCGAGGTAGGCGCCGGCCGCCGTTCGCTGCGCGGTCCTTCCCCACGCGTCCTGGTCATTCGTCTGCGGCGGATGGGCGACCTGCTGCTGATTACCCCAACCCTGCGTGCGATCCGGCTGGCGCATCCGTCGGCGCGACTGGACGTGCTGGCGTCGGCGGGATTCCATCACGCCTTGCTGGGGAACCCACGGATCGACGAGCTGCTGATCCTGCGGCCGGGACTGGCGTCCCTGCTCCAAGCGGCGCGACGCTGCCGGCGCGGGCGCTACGACGTCGTCCTCGACCTGCAGAGCAGCGGCCGCAGCCTTCCCCTGGTCCTGGCGGCCGGGGCGCCAGTCCGCGTCGGCTGGCGGAAGCGCTGGGCGCGGGACTGGGTGTTCAACCACAGAGTCCCCGGCTGGGATGATCCCGTCTACGTGGCCCGCAACAACCTGCGCATGGCCGCCGCCATCGATGTCCCGCCGCCGCCCGACCTGCGCCTTGAACTGGCGGTGTCGGGCGCCGACCGGGCGCGCGCGGCGACGCTGTGCGCGCGGGCGGCCATCGACCCGGCGCGGCCACTGCTGGCGTTGTCCGTGGTTGCGAATGTTCCGCGCAAGGCGTGGCCTCCGCAGCGCTACGCACAGCTCGCCGACTGGCTCATGCAGGCGTACGGCGCACAGTTGCTGCTGAGCGGCGGCGCGGGAGAAAGCCCGCAAGTGGAGGCGGTCGTGGCGCGCATGCGCGCGCGGCCGGCGCTGTGGAATTACGGCGACACGTCGCTACACGAACTCGGGGCGCTGTTCGAACGCTGCCATCTCTGGATTGGCAACGATGGCGGGGCGAAGCACGTGGCCACCGCCGTCGGCTGCCCCACCGTGGTCATCATCAAGCCGGGCGACGAGCGCTTCTGGACGGACGGTACTGAGGGTAGCGGCCAATTCGCCGTGCGCCCCGCTCCCGGCGCGGAGCCGAGGGACTCTCCGGCGGCGATCGCCGTCGACGACGTCCAAGCGACGGTCGGCCGCTGCCTCGCGTCGCTCGACCCGCGGGGGACAGGCGACAGACCGGCCGCCTTCATCCTCCGGTAAGAGCCGCGGGAGCCCACGGGTGAGTCCGGGCCAGCGCCAAAGCCAGTCAGTCAACGCCCGCAAGTAACCGGCATTGGGGCTAACGCGCAGCCGGTGCGTTCTTCCGCGCTACCTGTTCAAGCAAGCCGAGCAACGTGTGGCCGGGATGCGGATCGTAGCGCGCCAGCGCCGCGGCGCGAGCCCGTTCGCCTATCTGTCGCCACTGCGCACGTGCGGCCCAGGCGCGCTCCAGGGCCGCCCCGACGGATTGCGGGGTCGCCGCCGCCGCGATGAATCCGGTCGTGCCCTCCTCGAGCCACTCGGTATTCCCGCCGACGTCGGTGACCACGGCAGGACGGCCGCAGAGCATGGCTTCGACCAGGGTGAGGGGAATCCCCTCGCCAAAGGACGAGAGGACGAGTATGTCGTTGTCCGCGTACACGGTGCGAATGTCGTCGACGTGTCCCATGAAATGCACCCGGTCGTCGATATCCAACATGCGCGCCAGTCGTTCCAGGTAGTGTCGGTCGGAGCCCCTGCCGTACAAGCGCAATTCCCAGGGTCGTTGTCCCCAGGCCGCGCCGGCGAGCGCTTCGAGCAACACATCTTGACCTTTGTGGCGCGTTTCCAGGCGCGCCACCGTACAGAAGCGCACGGGATTCGACGATGCCCGCCACGGGACGGCGGCGGTGTCGGATAGGTTCACCGGGTTGCGCAGGATGACCGCGTTCGGTAAACGGCGCGCGATCTGTCGCTCGACGAGTCGGCGGTTGTGCTCGGACACGAAGCCGACGCGGGATGCCCGACACAGGAAGGGTTCGACGCGATCGCGCAGCCGCTGGGTGCGCAAGAAGACTTCGTCGTTGTAGTGACACAACACGACATACGGCACCCGGAACCCGACGGTAAGGTCGCGAAGTGTGTTCGGGTGATTCGCGGTGACGAAGTCGAATGTGCCCCCTTGATTGATGCAGAGCACATCCGGGCGCTGGCGGCTAAAGAACGAGCGGTGGAAGGCGACGCGCTCGATGAATCGCCGGAGGCTCTTCGAGTGCACCCGTGGCCGCTCGAACACGAGCGCACCGGCATGCAACAAGCGCTCGATCGCCGGTGCGCGTGGCTGCCACCGGGGGACGGAAATCAGGACACGATGCCCGGCGGCGAGGGCGTCGTGAGCGGTGGTCGCCCACAAATCCTCGCTGCCGCCCCAGGAGGAGCCGCCCATGGACGAGAAAAATGCCAGGATCATGAGGGTGGCCTCTCAAGCACGGCAAACGACGAGAGGTACAGGGGACCCTTGATGTGCAGCCGCCGCCGGATCCAGGGTTTGCGCAGGGCGGCGGCGACACCGCGCCGGGTGAGTTGGCCGACCGTGGCAACCACATGGTCCGTACACCGCCGGCGCGCGGCGCGGATACGGGTGACCGCCAACAGCGTGCCCAGAATATCCGCGGCGTCCCCAGCGCGCCGTATCTCCAGGGGGCGGAGACCGGCCTCGCGGGCGTACCACCCCACGGCGTGAATCGTCGGACGCCAGAAGTCGTACGGTTCCTCGTGCGGCGGGTAGAACTGCGGGCAGGTGATCAGCAACCGGCCGCCGGGAGCGAGCAACTGGGCCATATTCGCGAAGGCCACGTGCCACCGTGCGACGTGTTCGAGCACTTCGGTACAGAGAATGAAGTGGAACGGTCCCCGCTGGAGCAGTTGCGCGGACAGCGGCTCGTCGATAGCCCCGACGACATCCACCGTCCCCGCGGGATTCTGCTGCGCGTCGAAGCCGGTGTAGTGGTAGCCCGTCCCCTCGAGCGCCTGCCGGAAGGGTTGACCGCCACAGCCGACATCCAGGGCGCCGGCGTCCGGCGGCGCGGGTTGCGCGTAACGTGCGATGCCGCGCTCGATCAAGCCGCGGAGCACCGGCACCATGAAGTCTTCCGCGGGCCACTGCGATCGGTATGCGGTGCGTTCCGGGAATGGCGGCCGTGGATGTTCCATGCGCGGGCGCTGTCCTCAGCCGAGCGGCGCGAGCGCCGGCGAACGGAAGGTGGCCGCCGTCATGCGGGTGCGCCGGTTTTCACGCCGATCCGCCCCGTGCAGTCGATGCGGCTGAGCAACGGCGGCGGACCGTGCTGGGTGAAATACTGGTCGGTGGCTTCCCGTGCGCCCTTCCAGTACCCGTAATCGTCGACAATCAAGACCCCGCCGGTGGCCAGCACAGGGTACAGGTGGGTGAGTTCGTGCAGTGTCGACTCGTACCAATCGGTGTCCAAGCGCAGCAACGCGATCCGTGCGGGCATCCGCGTGGGTAAGGTCTCCTCCACCGTTCCCTCGATCAGCGCGATCCGGTCGCGCGGATACCCCGTCGACAGCACGTTGGTGCGCACATCCTCGATGGAGGCGAGGCACCACTGGCTCATCCGCTGTACCCCTCCCTGTTCCATGACCTGGGTGGCGAGACGATCGTCGAACGCCCGGTCCTTATCGGTTGGTGCGCTCATGCCCGCGAAGGTGTCGTACAGGTGGAGCCGGCGCCCGGTATGGCCCAGGCGCAGCAGGGTGAGTGCGATCGCCATTGCGGAGCCGCCACGCCAGACGCCGCATTCGACGATATCGCCCTCGACCTGGCTGGTCGCGACGTAGCGCGTGGCTTGATAGGTCGCGTACAGGCGCTCCTTCGAGGTCAGGGAAAACGGTGCGCAGCGCGTAAAGATGGACATGAACTCCGCGTCGCCGTCGATGTCCGCTGTCGGGGGCATTGCCGCCGGCGTCACGCGGGTGACCGTGTATCCCTTGGATTTCAGGAAGCGGCGTGCGACACGCTCGAACATTGACCGAGGCCCCCGTTCGGTTATCTTGGCAGCCGTGCATCGAGATAGCAAACCTGGCCGTGGCGGGAGCGCCGTTGTCGATGCCAACCTTCCCAGGCGCGGGGCGCGGCGCGGCGGCATATGGCGGCTGTCGGCGCGCGCGGCAAGCGGGCGGGAGCGCCGATGAGCCCCGCAAGCGTCCCGGCGCTCTCGATTCTCGTCCCCACGCGCAACCGCGCGGACGTGCTGCCGCGCCTCTTACGCACGCTCGATGCGGCGCAGGCCGAGGCGCAGGTCGACCTTGAAGTTGTGGTGGTCGACAACGGTTCCACCGACGGCACCGCCGCCGTCCTCGACCGCTGGGCGGCAGCGGCTCCCGGGCGTGTGCGCATGTTCGTCGAACAGCCCGGGCGAGCGCGCGCCTTGAATCGCGCGTTGCCGGTGGCGCGTGCGCCGCTGTTGGCCTTTACCGACGACGATGTCGAGGTCACGCCGCACTGGATCCGCTCCCTCGTCGCGTTTTTCGCCGTGCATCCGGAGTACGACGCCGCCATGGGCCGCGTCCGTGTGCCGCCCGCCGCGGCCGATCCCGCCACCCTGGCGCGGGTGGCGCAGTTTCCGGGGACATTGCCGTTGTTCGATGCGGGCGACGCGGTGCGGGACGTGCCCTACATGTGGGGATGCAACATGGCGGTGCGCCGGCGCGTCATCGACACCGTCGGCCCGTACGATGAACGCTTGGGCGTCGGGGCCAGCGGTTTGTACGAGGACGCCGAGTTTTCGGAACGGATCCGGCGGGCCGGCCTGCGCATTGGCTACATGCCCGATGCGGTCGTGTACCATAGCGTCGACCCCACACGGCTGACGCGGCAGTGGTTCCGGGAATTCAACGTGCGGCTGGCGCGCAGCCGTTACCTCATCGACCCGCCTCAGCCGTGGCGCCGAAACCTCCTGCGCTTCCTCGACGCCGCGCTGTCCTGTGCGTGGTGGCGCCTGCTGGGCCAGCGTCAGCGCAGCCTCAAGGCGTGGGCACGGATGATCCAGCATCGGGAGATGCTGCGCCTGCGGTGGAACGACCGGTCCATTCCGCGCCGGGTTGGTCACGAGGAAGCTGGATGACTTCGGTGGCGCAGAGCGCGCCGCGGGTGTCGGTGCTGATCGCCACCCGCAATCGGGCCGCGACGTTGGCGCGCACGCTGCGGAGTTTGGAGGCGGCGCGAGAGGCGGGGATGGCCGAGTGCGAAATTCTCGTGGTCGACAACGGCTCGACCGACACGACGCCGGCCTTGCTCGCCCGCTGGGCGGCGGACGGGACTGGGCGGCAGCACCTCTGTGTGCCGCAACCGGGAAAGTGCCGCGCTCTGAACCGGGCACTGGCGTGTGCGCGCGCGCCGCTGCTTGCGTTTACGGACGACGACGTGGAAGTGAGCCCGCAATGGCTTACGGAGATCGTCGCGTTTTTCGATATGTATCCGCAATACGACGCCGCCATGGGTCGGGTGCGGGTGCCACCCGCCGCCGAGCGCGACTCCACACTGCAAGCCCGGCTCGCCACCTATCGGGTCGTGCCGGTGTTCGATCGAGGAGATGCCGTTCGTGACGTGTCGGAAATGTACGGCTGCAACATCGCGGTCCGCCGACAGGTATTCGCGCGTGTCGGCAATTTCAACGAACGCCTCGGTCCGCCCTTCAACGCCGGCGAGGATCTCGAATTGGCGCGGCGCATACTGCGCGCCGGTATGCGCATTGGGTACATGCCGCGGGTGCTCGTCTATCACGACGTCGACCCCGCGCGCCTGACGCCGGAGTACCTCCGCGAGTTTCAGGTGCATCTCGGGCGGGGATTGTTGGAGATGGAGCCCGAGCGGTACTACTGGCGCAGCGTGCCTCGCCTGCTGGAAGCGACGTGTGCCGTCATCCTGTGGCGGCTGCTGCGCTCGCCGACGCGACGGATGCATGCCTGGGGCCGCATGGTGCGCCACGCCGACATCCTGCGGCACGGCTGGCGGCGCGAGCGGGCTCCGACCAAGTCACCGCTGGGCAGCGGCCCGATATGACACCGTCCATTGCGCTGGTCATCCCGACGCGGAACCGCGCCGCTCTCCTGACTCGGATGCTGCGGAGCCTGGACCATGCCCTGGCGGCGGTCGACGGTACGGCACAGGCGATCGTGGTCGATAACGGTTCCACCGATGGCACCGCCGCCGTGATTGCCGATTGGATCGCACGCGGCCCGGCGCGGAGTTCGGTGTTTGTCGCCGCGCCGGGCCGGTCGCGGGCGATGAACCGCGCCCTGGAGACGGTGCAGGCTCCGTTGATTGCGTTCACCGACGACGACGTCCAGGTCCCACCCGACTGGTTGCGCGAGATCCTCCGGTTCTTCGCCGATCATCCGCACTACGGGGCGGCGATGGGACGCATCCGCATGCCTCCCGACGTCACCGACCCGGCACTGTTGGCGCGCGTTGAGTACTACGGCACCCTGCCGTTCTACGATCGCGGGGATGCGGTATTGGACGGCAAGCATCTGTACGGCTGCAACATGGCCGTGCGTCGTGTCGTGTTCGACCGCGTCGGATCGTTCGATGAGCGGCTCGGCGTGGGCGCCAGCGGGATGCACGAGGATGGCGATCTCGCCCGGCGCATTCTGCAGGCGGGAGAGCGCATCGGCTACATGCCGAAGGTCGTTGTGTACCATGCGGTGGAACCGGAGCGGTTGACGATCGAGAACTTCCGCATTGTCCACCTGCGCCGCGCGCGCAGCCGATTCGAAATGGATTCGGAGCGCGGGTGGCCGCATCGCCTTGCCCACTGGCTGGGCGCGGTCACGTCGTTTGCGTGGTGGAGCCTGTTGCGGAATTCCCGGCGGGCGATGCGCGCGCGCGGGCAGGTGATTTGCCACACCGAGCTGTTGCGTCTGCAGTGGTGCCGGCGGGCGCCGGCTGGCCGAGGCTAGGTACTTCGCGGACATCTCATGCCCTCACCCTGGCCCGCTCCCAGTGCAGAGGGGACCTGATGGTCCCCATTCGGCCCATTCACCGCCGCAGCACGACGTAGTTGCGGTTCTCTCCGATCCGCATTCCGCCGAGCAAGCGATTTTCCAGAAATGAGAGGAGCCGCAGCGGCAGTCTGTCGTGGCGGTGGTAGCTGGTGCCCGGCCGTATCGTCCAGTCCATCTCCGCGATGCGCGCACGCATCGCCGCCGGGTGCGTGCCGGTAAAACGCACCCGACCGTGCAGTTGGCCGTAGTCGAACTCGCTGTCGCGATCGGGATAATAGGTGTCGGCGGTTGCCGGGCCGACGTGCAGCGACGCGAAGGCGTGCGACTTGCGCGTCATCCGCCGTGGCGGCCGCACCCAGCCGTAGTGAAAGATCCGCCCCGCGCACGGAACGACGTGGATCTTCTCGCCGTTGCGACGAAACCCCTGGGCGCTGTGCCACGACCGAATGCCCATCCCCGTGCGCACAATCCGGACCTCGCGGCGATACCAGTTGTGCGATGTCTGGTAATGGTCGTAGTCGCCGAAGAAATGGAGGTAATCGAACAGCAGTCCTTCCACCCGCGGATCGTGCAGGTACCTGCGCATGGCTTGCGCGATCGCCGGCAGATCGTCTTCGTGCACGACCTCGTCGGCCTGCACGTAGAACGCCCAATCCCCCGTGCACGCGTCCAGCGCGATGTTGGTCTGTTGGGCGTTCGTCGCCCCGCGGACAAAGAGGTTCTTGTCCCAGACGGTCTCAATGATCTTGAGTTTCGGATCCTCGATCTTGCGTAACAGTTCGGTGGTGCCGTCGGTGGAATCGCCCGCCGCCACAACGATCTCGTCGCAAATGGGGAGGATCGAGCGGATCGATTCCACCACCGGGTAGTACAGGTCGATCGCATTGCGCACGAACGTGAAGCCGCTGACCCGCATTTCTGGCGGACTCTAAACGACCCGAGAACGTGGATCAATGGTTGCCCCCGCGCTATGCACTGAGGCGCGATGGCTGTGCCCGGTCCGCGACACGTTCTTCTGGTTCGTACAGACCGCCTCGGCGATATGTTGCTCACGCTGCCGATGGTGCCGGCGCTGAAACAGGCGTTCCCGGCCTGTCGCGTGACCGTGCTGGCATCCGCCGCCAATTCGGCGGCGGCGCGGCATCACCCCGGTGTCGATCGCGTCGAGGTGGACCCGCGCGAAGCCAAGGGGTCCCGGCTGCGCGGGGTGAGGTCGCTGGCGGTGCGGATCCGCCGGCTGGGGTGCGACGCGGCGGTGGTCGTGCACCCAACGCCGCGCCTGGCGCTGGCGGTGTATCTGGCGGGTGTGCCCATTCGCGTCGGCACGGCGTATCGAGCGTACTCGTTCCTGTTCAACCGCCGCGTGCGCGAACACCGCAGTCGCCCGCCGTGGAAGCATGAAGCGCTCTACAACGTAAACCTGCTGCAGCCGCTCGGGGTGGCGCCGGAAGCGGTGCGCGCCACGCAATGGCAGGTTGGCGCGGACGAGGCGGCGCAGGTCGATCGGATCGTTCGGGATGCCGGGCTCGGTGCGGCGCGCTTCATTGTGCTGCATCCGGGCAATGCGGGCTCGGCCCTGAACTGGTCGCCGGCGCAGTATGGCGAGCTCGGGCGACGATTGGCGGCGGCGGGTGTGCCGGTGGTGGTCACGGGCAGTGACGCGGAGGCGGGGCTCACTGCGCGCGTCGCCGCCGCGGCCGGTTCCGGAGCCGTCGATCTCGGCGGCGCATTGAGCCTGGCGCAATTGGCGGCACTGCTGCGGCGTGCGGCGGTGTACGTCGGCAGTTCGACCGGGCCCACTCATCTTGCCGCCGCGGTCGGGACGGCGGTAGTGGCGCTCTACTCGCCGTTACGTTCGAATGCCCCCGTACGCTGGGCGCCGATCGGCGCCCAGGCGACGGTGTTACAGCCCAAGCTCGACCTGGTGTGCCCGCGCTGTCAGGGGCCGCGCTGCCCATACTATCATTGCATGGAGCGATATCTGCGGGTGGACGAGGTCGAGCATGCAGTGCGGCAGGCGCTCGAAGCGGAGGTCGGCTCCGGCGCAGGCTGAAGTCCGACAATCGACACAGGTGGCATGCCGGCAGCTTGGCGACGCATCCGCCGGCAACATTGACCTCGGCGGAGGCCTTCGATATGCCCCCTCACGTATGCGCATCCCCGCCGCCGACCTGCGCGCCCAGCACGATGCTTTACGGGACGAGCTGCACGCTGCATTCGACCGGGTCCTGGAGGCGTCGAGCTTCATCCACGGGCCCGAGGTGGAGGGGTTCGAGCGTGAGTTTGCGACCCTCTGCGAGGTGCCGCACGCCGTTGCCGTGTCGAATGGGACGGAGGCCCTGGCCATGGCACTGCGTGCCCTCGATGTGGGCGCTGGGGATCTGGTCGCCGTGCCGGCGTTCACGTTTGTGGCCACCGCGGAAGCCGTGTGTCACGTCGGCGCCCGCCCGCTCTTCGTCGATATCGATCCGGTGACGTTCACCTTGGATCCGGGAGCGCTGCGTTACACCCTACGCCAACACGCGGTGCGCGCCGTGATTCCCGTCCACCTCTACGGACAGGCCGCGGCCATGGATGACATTGCGAACGTGGCGCGCGACGGCGGTGCCGCGGTGATCGAGGATGCGGCGCAAGCGCATGGCGCGCGTTACCGCGGGCGGCGGGTCGGTGGCCTCGGGCGCCTGGCATGCTTCAGTTTCTATCCCAGCAAGAACCTGGGCGGACTCGGCGACGGCGGTGCCGTGACCACGCACGATGCGGACCTGGCGGCGCGCCTGCGCCTGCTACGCGACCACGGCCAGACGGCGAAGTACACCCACGGCCTCATCGGCTACAATGCCCGCCTCGACGGGCTGCAGGCCGCCTTCTTGCGGGTCAAACTGCCGCACCTGGACCGCTGGAACGCACGCCGGCAAGCGCTCGCCGCCGCCTATCGCCGGGGGCTGGCGGGTCTTTCCGGCATCGGCCCGCCGGAAACGGCGGTGGACCGTGAGCACGTCTATCACTTGTTTGTGATCCGTTGCGCGCGGCGCGACGCGCTGCAGGCGCACCTGCACGCAAACGGCATCGCCACCGGTATCCACTATCCGTTGCCGCTGCATCTCCAGCCGGCCTTTGCCAGGTTGCGGCATGAGGCCGGTGACCTCCCGGTTTCCGAAGCCGCCGCTCGCGAGGTGCTGGCGCTGCCACTCTATCCGGAATTGACCGACGATGCGGTGGCGCGAGTATGCGGCGTCGTCCGCGCGTGGACGCGGGAGTGACCGAGGTGACGATGGGCAACACCGGGTCGACACGCGGATCCCAGCAGCGCCAGCGCGGCGGGCGCGGTCGCCAGGACCCGATCCTCTGGGTGAACCCGCTGATCCAGCGCTTCGCCAAGGTTCGCCTGCTGGTGGTTGGCGATCTCATGTTGGACCAGTTCATCTGGGGGCGGGTCGATCGCATCTCCCCCGAAGCCCCCGTGCCGGTGGTACAGGTCACGCGCGAAACCTTTCATTTGGGCGGCGCGGCGAATGTCGTGCACAACATTCAGGCCCTCGGCGGTCAGGCGATGGCGTGCGGTACAATCGGTCGCGACCCGGGTGGTCGGCGGCTGCTGAGTGAACTCAAACGCATCGGCGCCGGCACCGCCGGGGTGATGGCCTCGCGTAGCGCGATCACGGTACGCAAGACCCGGATCATCGCCCACAACCAGCAAGTCGTGCGCTTCGACCGCGAGCAGCGCGAGCACCCCGGGCGCGCGGCGGGGGCGATCAGGAGATATCTCGAGCGTCACCTCTGGGACTTCGATGCCGTCGTGCTGTCCGACTACGGCAAGGGGGTCATCACCCAGGAGCTGCTGGCCAGGCTGCGCGCGGCGCGGACACAGCGACCGTTCCGCCTGATCCTCGATCCCAAGAAACCGAACTTCACACATTACGGCGGAGTGACGCTGGCGACGCCCAACGTCCACGAAGCATCGGAGGCGGCGGGCATCGAGATTGGTGACGAGGCGAGTCTGCAGCGGGCCGGGCAGCGCCTGTTGCAGCAGTGGGACGCCGAGGCGGTTCTCATCACCCGCGGCGAGCAGGGGATGACGCTGTTCGCACGCGAAGCCAATGTCCGCCATTTCCCCACCGCGGCGCGCCAGGTGTTCGACGTCACGGGTGCCGGCGACACGGTGGTTGCCGCTTGCGCGCTGGCGCTGGCCGCGGGGGCCACGCTCGATCAGGCGGCGCTCCTGGCGAACCACGCCGCCGGTGTCGTGGTCGGCAAAATCGGCACGGCGACCGCATGCGCGCACGATCTCGAACGGGCGATGCAGGCCGACGGAGCGGTGCACCGATGAAAAGCATGACCGGCTTTGGCCAGGCTGCGTGGCAGAGGAATGGTTGCAGGATCAGCGTGGAGATCCGCAGCGTCAACCAGCGTTTTCTCGAGACCCGCTTCAATATGCCGCGCGAGTACACGGCGTTCGAAGCGGAATTTCGGCAAGCGGTGCAGGCGGCTGTGGCGCGCGGCAAGGTGGACGTGAACATCAGCCGCGCCGGCCCGTTGGCGGGCGACTTTGCTGTCGAGGTGAACACCGCCCTGGCCCGCGCCTATGTGGGCGCCTGGCGAGAACTCCAGCGGAATCTCGGGCTGCGCGGCGAGATCGATTCGCAGGTGCTGCTCGCGCGTCCGGACCTGGTGCGCATCGTGGAACGGCGGAACGCGGCGGGCAACGAGTTGGTGCACGTCCGTACCGTTCTGCGGCAGGCGTTGCACGCATTCGACCGGGATCGGGCACGGGAGGGGCGGGTGCTGGCGTGCGACATGAAGCGGCGGGTCCAACAACTGCGCGGACTGACGCGCGGCATGCGGACGCGGGTATCCGCGGCGGCCTCCGAAATTACCGGCCGGCTGCGACAGCGGGTGCAAACGTTGCTAGCGGGCGTCACCGTCGACGAAGAACGCCTGGCGCAGGAGGTCGCGTTCGTGCTGAGCCGCGGCGATATCACGGAAGAGTTGGTGCGCTTGGACAGCCACCTCAGCGCCATGCACGCCCTGTGCGGCAGCCATGAGCCGGTCGGAAAACGGATGGACTTTCTGCTCCAGGAGATCCACCGCGAGGTCAATACCATTGCCTCCAAGAGCAACGACCTGGCCCTTACCGACCTCAGTTTAAATGCCCGCGGCGAAATCGAGAAACTGCGCGAACAGGTCCAGAATGTGGAGTGAAGCGGGCGCTTGGCTTATACCGTATGGCATATGGTTCAAATGACATCCGGACCATATGCCGCATGCGATGAGCCATACGCCACGAGCGATATGCGATATGCCGACTGACGGCGTGCGTTGTCGCCCCGATCTCGCTAAGATTCCATTGTGTTGATCACGATCTCCGGCGTTCCGGGCAGCGGAAAGACCACGGTGGCGCGACGGTTAAGCCAGCGCTTGGGGATCCCGCACGTCTATGCGGGAGACTTGTATCGTCGCGAGGCGGACGACCGGGCGCTCTCCCTGGAGGAATTCAATCATTTGTCGGAACGCGATCATTCCATCGACCGGGCCCTCGATGCCAAGATGGCCGGCTATGCGCGCCAAGGCGGTGTGGTGCTGGAAGGGCGCCTGGCGGGATTCATCGCCGTGCAGGAGGGCGTCGACGCCCTCAAGGTGTGGCTGACCGCCAGTGACGAGGTGTGTGCCCGCCGAGTGGCGCAACGCGAGGGCCAAAATGCGCAGGACGTGGTGCGACAAAACCGCGCCCGGCAGCGTTCGGATGCGAAACGCTACAAGGAGATCTACGGCTTCGATTTGGACGATACCTCGATCTACGATGTGATTCTGCATAGTGACAACGAGACGCCGGAGGCGCTGGCCGAGACCATCCTGGCTCGGGTCGAGGCGCACGAACGGCGGACCGGGGCGTCGGCGGTGGGGCCATGAATATCAACGGCCTGATCGACCGCGTTCGCAGCTACGACGGCAGCGCCGACGGCGACCTCATGCGCCGCGCGTACGACTTCTCCGCCGCGGTTCACAAGGGACAGAAACGCCAGTCGGGCGAGCCGTACCTCATCCACCCGGTCGAGGTGGCGGGCATTATTGCCGATTTGCGATTGGACGTGGCCAGCGTCGTCACCGGGCTGCTGCACGATACCGTGGAAGACACGTTGACGACGTTGCCGGAGCTCGAGGAGAAGTTCGGCGCCGAGATCGCGGCGCTGGTGGACGGTGTCACCAAGATCGGTCAGATCAGCTTCAGCAGCCGCGAGGAGAAGCAAGCCGAGAACTTCCGCAAGATGATCCTGGCAATGGCACGCGACATCCGTGTCATCCTCATCAAGTTGGCCGACCGTACCCACAACATGCGCACGCTCAACCACCTGCGGTCGGAGCGCCAGCTGGAGATCGCCCAGGAGACCCTCGATATCTACGCCCCGCTGGCGCACCGGCTCGGACTGAACTGGATGAAGAGCGAGTTGGAGGACAGTTCCCTGCGCTACCTGCGTCCGGAGGTGTACTACCAGCTCAAGCGCAATGTCGCCAAGAAGAAGGCGGAACGCGAACACTATATCCACGAAGTCATCAGCGTGCTGTCCAAGCGCCTGGAAGAGAACGGCATCGAAGCCCAGGTGACCGGCCGTCCCAAGCATTTCTACTCCATCTACCAGAAGATGCAGTCGCAGAACCTGCTCTACGATCAGATCTACGATCTGGTGGCCTTTCGCATCATCTTGGATACCGTGCAGGAGTGTTACGCCGCCTTGGGCGTGGTGCACGCCGAATGGAAGCCGATCCCGTCGCGCTTCAAGGATTATATCGCCCTGCCCAAGTTCAACATGTACCAATCGCTGCACACCACCGTCATCGGTCCCCACGGCGAACGCATGGAGGTGCAAATCCGCACCCACGCGATGCACCGGGTGGCGGAAATGGGCATCGCCGCGCATTGGAAGTACAAGGGCGGCAGCCATGTCGCCGAGGAGGACGCCCAGCGGTTCACCTGGTTACGGGAGTTGCTCGAGTGGCAGCAGAACGTCCAAGATCCGCAGGAGTTCATGCGCTCGGTGAAGGAAGATCTGTTCAGCGACGAGGTCTTCGTCTTCACGCCGAAGGGGGACGTGGTAAGCTTTCCCGAAGGTGCCACAGTTATTGACTTCGCCTATCGGATTCACTCCGAGGTCGGCCAGCACTGCGCCGGGGCGCGCGTCAACGGCAAGTTAGTGGCGTTCCGCTACGTCCTGCGCAGCGGCGATACCGTCGAAATTATCACCACCGCGAGTCAGACGCCAAGCAAGGACTGGCTCAATTTCGTCCGCACCAGCCGCGCCAAGGCGAAGATCCGCAACTGGATCAAGCATCAGCAGCGCACCCGCAGTGTGGCGGTCGGCCGCGAAATTCTGGAACGCGACCTCAGTCGCTACCGGCTCGACCTGGCCAAGCTGCGCAGGGAGGGTCGGTGGACACGGCTCATCAGCGATATGTCGCAGCGCGATGAGGAGACGCTGCTCGCCGCAATCGGTTACGGCAAGATCACCTCGCACCAGGTGCTGGCCAAGTTGCTGCCGGCCGAGGCATTGCAGCAGAAGCAGGCGCAGGAGGAGGGCACCCTCAAGCGCCTGTTCCGCAAGATCGCCGGGCAGAGCAAGGCCGGGGTGCGGGTGAGCGGCGTGGAAGACATGTTGGTGCGCTTTGGCAAGTGTTGCGATCCGTTGCCGGGCGAGCGCATCCTGGGCTTCATCACCCGCGGGCGTGGCGTCACCGTGCACGCCGTCGATTGTCCACGAGTGCTGGAAAGCGATCCGCAACGGCGCGTCGAAGTGGTATGGGAGGACGGTGCGGCGGGGCTGCGGCCGGTGACCGTGGAGGTTATGTGCATCGACGAACCCGGCCTGCTCGCCGCCATGAGCAAGGCCATCAGCGCCGCCGGCGTCAACATCAGCCGTGCTCACGTGCGCAGCGTGCCCGACAAGAAGGCGGTGAACACGTTCGAGGTGTTGGTGAGCAGCGCCGACCAGCTCAACCGCGTTATCCGCTCCATCGGCAAGGTGCGTGGCGTGATGAAGGTGGGGCGGGCGCGAGGCTAAGGGCTAGGGGGCAGCGGTCGGCGTCTGTGAGGCGCGCACGAATTCAGCGATAGCGAGGAGCGAGAGTGGAAGAATGGGCATCCAGCCGACGGCTGAACGCTACGATGCGAGCATGAAGAACGTGATTGCAACAGAGAAAGCCCCTGCGGCCATCGGGCCGTACTCGCAGGCGATCCGCTGTGGGCAATGGCTGTTTTGTTCCGGGCAGATCGGGCTCGATCCGGCGACCGGCGAGATGGTGTCGGGCGGGGTCGTAGCCGAGGCGACGCGTGTGCTTGAGAATCTCCGTGGTGTTTTGGCGGAGGCTGGGGCGTCGCTGGACGATGTTGTCCGGACGACAATTTACCTCATCGACCTCGCGGAGTTCAGCCGCGTGAACGAGGTGTACGCGGCGTTCTTCCACGCGCCATTTCCGGCGCGGGCAACGGTCGGTGTCGCCGCACTTCCGCGCGGCGCGCGCGTCGAAATCGACGCGATTGCGATGGTTGGAACAGGCGGGAGTTGACGGACGAGGTTTCTCGGAAATCGTGCGTCGACGCGCTCGGCACGAGCGCGTGAGAAGAGGGGTGTTCGGGGAAAACTCCACTCGCCCTGAACCTCCGATCCGCGCGGCGCGGAGATGTTGGGACAATCAACCTCCTCTCACGCCCGGCACCACAGCCCGGAGCGCTGCCCCGTTGCTGCCGCCCAGCATTGAAGCGTTCAGCGGCGCAGCCCTGAAGGGGCGGTAATCCATCAGCCCAGGGCAACGCCCTGGGCGACTGTCGTGCGCGCAGTCTTCCAGCGGGCATGACGGAATGCAGATCCCAAATTTGGGTTGCGGACCTCAGTCCGCGCCTGTCGAAGGGTGCGGTTCCCGCTTGTCGACAGTCTTTGGCGGGTGAACGCGGCCGAACGAAGTGAAACGCGGCCTACGCGGCTGTGGTGCGCTGCGCCGCTTTAATCACCGTACCCGAGCGGATACACCGGGTGCAGGCCAGGATGAAACGTACGGTACCGTTGAGGTTGGCGTGCACGCGTTGCAGGTTCGGCCGCCAGGTCCGCTTGCTGCGATTGTTCGCGTGACTGACTTTGTTGCCGACCGACCGGCGCTTACCGCAGATGTCGCATTCTCGTGCCATGATTCGTCCTTGAGGTGCTGTCGGTGACTGGCGCGCCTACGAGGTGCGCAACGCGGCAATCTGGTGGCTGAGCCGGGAAATGTATCGCGATGCCGTATTGCGATGGAGCACGCCCTTGGTGGCCGCCTTTTCGACCGTGGTCATGACCGAACGCAGTTTGGTCTCTGCCGCCGCAAGATCCTGGTTCTCAATGATTTCACGCAGGTCGCGGATTGTATGGCGCACGCGCGTGCGAATCATCTGATTGCGGGCCTGCCGCTTGACGCTCTGACGATGACGCTTGATGGCGGATTGATGACGTTGGGCCAAAGGGTCTCCTCCTCGCTACAAAGAGCTACTGGCTAGCACAGGGCAAATGGGGCGTCAATCCGCTGGGCGCCGCCGCAGCCCTTAGCCGGCGAGCGATTGACCGGAGCGCGTCCGCTGTTTGGCGGCAAGACGGTCGGTGCCGAGGCGAACCCTACTGGATCTTCGAACCGCACACCGAAGTGATCACACGCGGCAAGCGCTACAAGTCCGTCGAGTTCGGACACAACGGACCGCTCGCCGAAAGCCGCATCTCGGCGCTGTTTCGGGGCGGGGCATGAAGCGTTGCTTGTGGTCGGGTAGCGAGCGCTTCGAGCGGCTCATCGCCGCGGCTGGCGTCCCACTGGGCGCGCGGTCGCTCAGAGGAGTTCGGCGATAACGTTCTTGGCGACGAACTCGATCTGCTTGAGATCGCGCACGTCGGGGAGTTGGACGATGAAGAACGATACCCCGCGACGGATGTAGTCGCGGTAGCGGGAGACAACGATGTCCGGGGTGCCTTGCACGAAGTTGCCCGATTGTGCCCAGAAATACCCGCGCGCGCTGGCCGCGTCGAGCCGATCGCGCACCTCCCGTTCCCGATCCGCCGTAACCGTTGGGGTCAGCAGCGACCGCGTGATGCTGAGCGGATCGCGGCCGATGTCGCGGCAATGCCGGTCGAGCACGGCTGCCGAGCGTTCGTAGTCCGCCAGTGGAACGGGCAAGAAATTCCAAATGTCCGCGTGACGGGCCACCGCGCGCAGCAAGAGTTTCTCCCCGGCGCCGCCGATGGTGATGGGTGGATGCGGGCGCTGCGTCGGCTTGGGTTCGCAGATCGCCTCGGTGAGGCGGTAGTACTTCCCAGCCCACGACGTACGCGGCTCGCGCCAGAGCTGCTTGATCACCGTCAGCCCTTCCTCCATCTGCCCAATGCGGGTGGCGGTGCTGGGGAAGTCATACCCGTAGCCGGCGAACTCTTCCTGATGCCAACCGGCTCCGTAACCGAACTCCAGTCGCCCGGCGCTCAACACATCGAGGGTGGCGGCCATCTTGGCCAGCAGCGCCGGCGGCCGGTAGGCGTGGCAGAGCACCAGCGTGCCGACGCGGATGGAGGACGTGGCACCGGCGACCACGCTCATCAGGGTCCACGGCTCGAGCACGCTCACGCTGTCGTAGGACGGGAAGTGGTAGAAGTGGTCGAAGAGCCACAGCGAGTGGAAGCCCAGCCCCTCCGCCGCCTGAGCGATCTCCCGTAACTCGCCGAAGTCCGAACCGTCTTGTGGCAGGCGGAGGCCGAACCGCAGTGGCGCGTTCATGGGCATTGTGGGCCTGCGTGCCGTCAGTCGGTGATGGTTATCATGACCTTCCCGCTCGCGCTGTCGATGAGTTCCACCCGTGCGGTTTGGGTCACCTTGTGTGCGACTTTCTGTTCCTGCACCCGCGCCTTCATGCGCTCCACGAACATGGTGGTCATATCTTCCGGCATTTGATCCATGGGAAAGTCGTGCACATACACCTTGGCGTCATCCGCCCCCGCCCACTCGATGCGTTCGATTTTCGGGCCGACGATCGGGTGTTGGCGTAACGACGTTTCCAGACCTGCTTGGAACGTGGCGGCAACCGGTGCGGCCGCCGCCCCAGGTTGTGCGCCGGACTCCATTGCCGGGGCTGGCGCGCCAGCGATGGGGGCGGCGGGCGCCTGCTTGAGGTGGGCGAGCGCCTGGTCCACCTGGATGCGGGTCTGATCGTCCTTGGCGAATCCGCGCGCCTTTTCCAGCGCTTCAATCACCTTGTCGCGCTGGCCGATCTTATTGTAGGCGATTGCCAGGTTGAACTGCGCTTGGAAGAAAGTCGGATTACGCCGCAACACCGCCTGGTACTGCTCGATAGCCTCCTCCGGGTTGTTGGCGGCGAGATACATCGTGCCCAGATCCGTGGCCACGTCGGCGTCGTCGGGCTTGGCCTTGAGGTAGCGTTGGTAAAAGTCGATGGCGACGTCCGCTTTGTCTTGGTCGAAGGCCACGTTGCCTAGACCGCGCAATGCGTCGGCGTTATTGGGGTGGTGTTCGAGAATGTGGTGGTAGGACCCTTCGGCGTCGGCCAGGAGCGCGGGATCGACTTGTCCGGCGCGATACTGCAGTTCGGCCAGCCGCTTCCATGTGTCGAGGTCATCCGGCGCGGTGGCGGCTTGCTTTGCCAGGTCGCGGATCGCCTGCTTGGTTTCTTCCGGGACCGCGATCGGTGGATGCCCCTCCGGCAGACCACCGGCGTTCCCTGCGGTGGATTGCGACGGACCGCGCCGGGCCACCGTTACCGGAGTCTTGGGATTGAGGGTGCCGACGACCACCACCGCCGCGAGCGCGACGACCACGCCGACAACGATGAGCAGGGGTGTGTAGCGCCGCCATGCGAACGCAGACGCCTGGCCAGCGGCACCATCCCCATCCTGGCGCGTACCGCATTCGACGCAAAACTGCGCGTTCGCCAGGAGTTTCGCACCGCAATTCGTACAGAATCGATTCGCCATTCAGAGACCTATTCCCGCCATGCTCTCGCCGCGGCGCCGAAGTCGTCATTTCCTCGGGACATTCCGCGGTAGGATCGTGATGTCCGCGCACCGGAGGTGTGCTCTTGATATCGGTTCCCCCGCCTGACTGCAACGCCGCGGCCGCAGCGGCACGCGCGGCCCCCGTGTGCCATCGAATATTCGCCGGCGGGTGCCGTCAATAGGTGGCGTGAATCGAGCCGGACGTGAAGCACGGGATGGAGTCGAGGTGCGGTGCTGTCCGCGATGGATGGCGGCCAGCGCACCCGGCGCTCCGTACGCGATCGCTCCCGCTGCTGCCGTCGCCAGCGGAATCGGCTATACTCCCCCCACTTCGCCGAACGAGGAGAGATGACAATGCGTTACGTCTATGTGGCGGCAACCGGTGTCCTTGCGGCCGCGGCGGTGTTCAGTTCCTGCACCTGTCACCAACAGGTCAGCCAAGCGCCCAGTGTCGAGACGGCAGCCCGACCAAGTGGCTTTCACGCCTCGGGACCCAAAATCACCCCGCAAGCCCAGGTACAAGCGTCGGCGGCGACGCCGACCGTGAAGCCGGCCGAGGCCTTTCCTCAGTTGGCGGCGGGCGGGCCGACACCCACACCGCCGGCGGATATCCCGGCCAACTTCCCCACGGACGTGCCGATATTCAAAGACGCCGCGCTCTCGCAAGTCCAGAACCTGGCCAACGACGCGCACAACGTCGTCTTTACCACGTCCGCGCCGGTCAAGGACGTCTCCTCCTTCTACCGGGACAAAATGCGGACCGCGGGCTGGAAGGTCAGCGAGGAGTTCGAGCGCCCCAAGCATGCCTTCATGAAATTCGAAAAGGGGGACATGGTTGCCAACGTGACGATTATCGAGGATGCCAGCCACCCGGGGAAGCAGATGATCGCGATCATGTACGAACAGGTGCAACCGCTGCCCTTTGACGAGTTCTGAGGGAACCACCGTCATCCAGCGTGGGATGCCGCCGCACCGGGCACCGGCCGGCGACGCCCCGCGAGAATGCCGTGAACGTTCGATCGCCTGACGCCTCGCTGCCGCGGCAGGTCGCCGGCTATCCGGTACAGCCGGTCACCTTCGACATCGACGGCGTGCCCGTGCGCCTCCTCGTGATCGAGCGGTTGGAGGATTACGTCGACGCCGGCGCGTTGTTGCGCGATGCGAACGCTCCGGAGCCCCCGTACTGGGCGCACGTGTGGCCGGGGAGTCGCGCTCTGGCGCGCCGCGTCGCTCGGATCGAGTGTGCCGGGCGGCGGGTGGTGGAACTCGGTTGCGGGCTCGGCTTGGCCGGTATCGTGGCGGCGCGACGGGGCGCGAGGGTGACGCTGGTCGACAGCGCCGCTCCGGGTGTCCAATTTGCCCGTGCCAATGGGGCGCTCAATGGCTGCCGCGTCGCGGTGGTGCGCAGCGACCTGCGCCAAGCGGGCATCCGCGGCACATTCGATTACTGCCTGGCGGGCGATGTCACCTACGATCCGAACTTGCAGAGCGCGCTCGCGGCGTTCTTGCGGCGGCATCTCGCTCCCACCGGCCGAGCATGGTGCGCCGAGTCGGTGCGCACGTTCGATCGCGGCTTTCGCCGCGCCTGCGCCGCCCATGGCCTGCGGGTTATCGAATCGGAAGTGCGCGAGTGGGACGAACAACGCGAGGTGCCGGTGCGCCTCACGGAAGTTCGCTGGCCTTGAGACGCACTGACGGCTATTCTGGTGACACCGCGCCATGACCAGCGCTCACGTTCGCACCGGTGCCCAACAAATTCGCGACCTGCTGAAGCGCGGCCAGCCGTTGGTCATGGGCGGGGTGTACGATGGCATTTCCACTCGCATCGCCAGCCGCGCGGGGTTCGAGGTGCTCTTCATGGGCGGCTTCAGCGTGGCGGCAACGCTGCTCGGCGAGCCCGACTTCGGCTACCTGACGCAAACCGAGATGGCCGATACCGCCAGGCGCGTGTGCCGGTTGACGAACCGGCCGCTGTTGGTCGATGCGGATACCGGCTACGGCAACGCCCTCAATGTCGTGCGGACCGTCGAGCTGTTTCAAGCCGCCGGAGCCGCCGGGATCTTTCTCGAGGACCAGGTGTGGCCGAAGCGTTGCGGCCATATGCGCGGCAAACGGGTGGTCGAGCGCGCCGAATGGCTGGCCAAGCTCCGTGCCGTGCTGGAGACGCGCGGCGAGCGCGACCTGTTTCTGGTGGCGCGCACCGATGCCCGTGCCGCCGTCAGTCTCGATGAGGCCATCGGCCGCGGCAAGGCGGCCTACGACCTCGGCGTCGATGCGGTCTTTATCGAGGCGCCGGAATCGCTGGCGGAGTTGGAGGACATCGCGCGCGCGATCCCGGGCCCGAAGGTGGCCAACATGCTGGAGCACGGGAAGACGCCGCTGCTGTCGCCGGCCGAACTGCACCAACTCGGCTTCGATCTCATCGTCAATCCGCTGGCCGCGCTGATGGCCAGTGCCAAGGCATTGCGGGAGATCTACGGCTTGTTGCGCGCCGAAGGCTCGCTCCGCACACACCTCGATCGCCTGATGACGTTCGACGACTTCAATCGGGTGGTGGAACTGGACCGGCACTACCACCTGGAAGCGCGCTTCAAGCCCGAGTGAGCGGGCGGTGCCGCGGCGCACGATGCGCCGTCGTCCTGTCCCGCGGGCCATTGACTCCGTGTCCCGCTTCGCATACTGAACGTTCAGTATGTCGGCCGAACGGTCCGCACGTGGGGATGCGCGCCGGGACCTCACGGATATCGCGATCGATTGCTTTGCCCGCTACGGGTTTCAAGCGACGTCGATCGACCGTATCGCCAAGGCCGCGGGGCTCACCAAAGGGGCGCTCTACTACCACTTTAGAGACAAGGAAGCGCTGCTGTTCGCCGCGGTCACGACCCGGCTGACGCAGTTCGAGCACCGGGTGGTGACCGACCTCGCCGCCGAGCCGGATCCGGCGGCGGCGTTGCGCGAAGTGGCGCGCGTCTGCCTGGATCACGCCACCAAGAGCAACCACCGGCGCATGATCGTGACCTTGATGGTCGAGGCGATCGATACCAATCCACGCCTGGCGGCGGAGTTTCGCGCGATGATGCAGCGCTTCCGCGCGGTTCTCCAGCGTCTGGTGGAGCGCGGACAGGACAGTCGCCGGTTTCGCCCCGACGTAGCGGCCAGGGTCGCGGCCGAAGTCTTCACCGGCGCCATCATCGGCGCGGAAATCCAGTACTATCAGGATCCCCGAACGTTCGATCTGGCGGCCACGATCGCCGCGTTCAGCGATCAATTCATCGACTGGCTATCGCCGCCGGCCGTGCCCCACCGGGCACTGCGTGCTCGGCGGGCGGCGAAGCGGCGCAACGGGAGGAGGATGTCGTGATCGGATTCCAACCGACGGAAGAGCAGCAACTAGTCGTGGACACGGTTGCGGCGTTTGCGCGCGAGCGTATCCGGCCGTGCGCCCACCAGGCGGATGAGACCGGTGTGGTACCCGCCGACCTCGTCGAGCAGGGCTGGGGGTTGGGATTGGTGCAGAGCGTCATTCCGGAAGCCTATGGCGGATCCGGGGATGCGCGCTCGGCGATCGCCGGTGCGCTGGTCGCCGAGGAGTTGGCGTGGGGCGACCTATCGATCGCTCTGCATCTGCTGGCGCCGCGGCTGGTTGCCTACCCGGTGGTGGAGATGGGAACGCCCGAGCAGCGGGAGCGCATCCTCAAGACTTACAGCGGGCCGCGTTTCCGGCCGGGCTCTGCCGCCTTGGTCGAGCCGCGCTGGGACTTCGACCCGAGCGCACTCGGAACCACGGCGACTCGCCAGAACGGTGCGTACGTGCTGAACGGGTCGAAATGCTTGGTGCCGCTTGGCGCGGAGGCTGGCGACCTCCTGATCTACGCACGCATCGATGGCGAAACCGGCGACCATGGCGTCGCGGGTTTCTTGCTCGACCACGGCACTCCCGGCCTGGCCATCGTCGAACGCGAACGGAACATGGGACTCAAGGCCCTGGCCACGCACACGATCGTGCTCGACCACTGCCGGGTGACCGCCACGAGTCGGCTCGGAGGCGAAGCCGCCGGCAGCGTGATGCGTTTGTGGAATCAATCGCGCGTCGGTCTGGCCGCCGCCGCGGTGGGCGTTGCACGTGCGGCGTTCGAGTATGCGCGCGACTACGCCAAGGAACGACGCGCTTTCGGGGTGGCTATCGCGCAAAAACAGGCGATCGCCTTCATGCTGGCGGAGATGGCCATCGAGATCGATGCCGCCCGCCTTCTCTGTTGGGAAGCGGCCTGGAAGCTCGACCGGGGCGAGGACGCGACGCGCGAGGCCTACCTGGCCAAGCAGTATGCCGCCAACATGGTGCTCACGGTAACCGACCACGCCGTGCAGATTCTCGGCGGCCATGGTTACATCCGCGAGCACCCGGTCGAGCGTTGGCTGCGCAACGGCCGCGGCTTTGCCGCCTTCGAAGGCCTGATGACGGTCTGAGGACTGTGCGCCGCGAACGAGGAGAGACCAATGATCGATTTCGAACTGTCGCCGGAACTTGAACGTACGCGTCAGATGGTACACATGGTGGCGGAGACGGTCATGCGGCCGATCGCGCGCGAGTTCGACGAGCGCGAGCACGACAAGCCCTGGGATTATTACAACCTGATGTGGATGGCGTCGCAGACCGCGAATCCCGTCACTTTCGGTGGCGGGAAGAACACGGCGTCGCAGTCCGAGCGCTACCTGACATCGGCGGTGACCATCGAAGAACTGTCCTGGGGCGATGCCGGGTTGTATATCTCGACGCCCAGTCCCGGCCTGGGTGGGACCGCGGTGCTGGCCGCGGGGACACCCGAGCAGCGCGAACGATTCCTCGGGCGTTTTCGGGAGGGAAGTCCCAAGTGGGCGGCCATGGCCATCACCGAACCGGGCTGCGGTTCCGATTCGGCGGCGATCGCGACGACCGCCGTGCGTGACGGCGACGACTGGGTTCTCAATGGCACGAAGATCTTCGTCACCAGCGGCCAGATGGCGGCGGAGAAGTCGGACGGCTTTGTGGTCGTGTGGGCCACCATCGACAAGGCGGCGAAACGTGCGGGGATCAAGGCATTCGTGGTCGATAGCGGCACGCCGGGAATGACCGTGACCAAGGTGGAGAACAAGCTGGGCATTCGCGCTTCGGACACGGCGATGATCGTGTTCGAAGACTGCCGTATTCCGCTCGGTAATCTGCTCGGAAGCGCGGAGGTCAAGGCCGTCCCGGAGGGATTCAAGGGGGCGATGGCGACGTTCGACGCCAGCCGCCCGACGGTCGCCGCGAGCGCCATCGGCATCGGGCGGGCGGCGCTCGACTTCGTGCGTGAGAGCTTCGACAAGGCCGGTATCACTGTTCGTTATGGCGTGCCGGCGAGCAAATTGACCGCCGCCGAGCGCGACTTCATGGATATGGAAGCCAACCTGCAGGCGGCGCGGCTGCTCACCTGGCGCGCCAGTTGGATGATGGATCAGGGCCGGCGCAACAACCTGGAGGCCTCGATGGCCAAGGCCAAGGCGGGACTGGCGGTGACCCAGGTCACGCAGAAAGCCGTCGAACTGCTGGGGCCGCTGGGGTACTCTCGCAAGTATCTTCTGGAAAAGTGGATGCGTGACGCCAAGATCAATGACATCTTCGAGGGGACGCAGCAAATCAACCTCCTCATCGTCGCGCGCCGTATTCTCGGCTACTCGAGCCAGGAGTTGAACTGAGCGGCGCACCGCCGGCGGCATGCCACGACTGACGTCATACGCGGGCAAGAGCGCGCTGATCACCGGCGCCTCGAGCGGCATCGGCCGGCTCTTGGCCCTGCGCTTGGCACGGGCGGGTGCGCGCGTGGCGCTGGTGGCGCGGCGGGAGGCGGCGCTCCGTGAGGTGGCGCGCGACATCGCGCGCGCCGGGGGCGAAACGCTGGTGCTGCCCTGCGACGTCGCCGACCGCGCCGAGGTGTTCGCCTGTGCCGCGCGCGCGCTGACCCGCTTCGGCGCCGTCGACATCCTGGTCAACAATGCCGGCTACGGACATCACCGCCCGTTTGTCGATTGGGACCTCGACGACATGGAGCGCATGCTGCGGGTGAATTTCCTCGGCGCGCTCTATTGGACGAAGGCGCTCCTGCCGCGGATGGTCGAGCGGCGTAGCGGTTGGCTGGTATTTGTCGCGTCCGTCGCCGGCAAACTCGCGGTTCCGGACGAGAGCGCCTATGTCGCATCGAAGTTCGCGCTGGTGGGATTGGCGGAGACGCTGTCCGTCGAGCTCGAGGATCGTGGCGTTCACGTGTTGACCGTGTGTCCGGGCACCGTCAACACCCCGTTCTTTGACGTCGAGGCGCGGGAGCGTATGCCGCCGGTGGCGCGACGGCTGATGATCGAACCCGATGCCGTAGTGACGGCGACGCTCGCCGCACTGGCGCGCGGACAACGCGAGATCACCGTGCCTCGGATGATCGGGGCCGGCTACGTCGTTCGTGCCCTGGCCCCGGGGTTCATGCGCCGCCGAACCAAGCGCACTACCATCGAGGCGGTGGGCAAGCGCGGCGGGCGTGGAGAGCCACCACGCTGAAGAAGCGGTCGATCATTGCCCAAGTCGTGCTGCGACCGGCGTGGCACGAACGGTAAGGTTCCAAGTGTGCGCAGCGAATTCCGCTCATCGCGAGCCTGGCGAAGGGCGGGATTCGTGTATCGAGAAGCCCGTCCGGCACGAGGAGGTCGATGATGCTCGGGAATTACGAGGCGTTCGAGGTCGAGACCGCGGCGCACGTTGCGACCGTGTGGATGAACAATCCATCGCGGCGTAACGCCATGGGCCCGGCGTTCTGGCAAGAGCTCCCGGCGGTGATGGGCACGCTTGACGGCACCGCGGACGTTCGCGCCGTGGTCTTGGCCGCGCGTGGCCCCCATTTCACGGTGGGCCTCGATCTGAAGGCCATGGCGCACGTCCTACTAGGTACGGCCGGCGGAAGCGGAGTGGCGGGCCGCTTACGGCTCCTGGAGCAAATCAAGGAATTTCAGCGTGCGATCGACCGCGTGGCGCACTGCCGCAAGCCGGTGATTGCGGCCATCAATGGCTACTGCCTCGGCGGGGGCATCGACCTGATTACCGCGTGTGACATCCGTGTGGCGGCGGCGGATGCGGTGTTCTCGGTACGGGAAACGCGGATCGCGATCGTCGCCGATGTCGGTACCCTGCAGCGGCTGCCGGCCATCATTGGCAAAGGCCACGTTGCCGAGATGGTATATTCGGGCGCCGATGTGTCCGCACAGCGAGCGAAGGAGATTCACCTGGTCAACGATGTCTACGCGGACCACGCGGCCACCGTGCTGGCGGCGCAAGCGCTGGCGGCGCGCATCGCCGAGAACTCCCCGTTGGCGGTGAGCGGCGCCAAACAGGTGATGGCGTTCTGCGAGCGCCGGAGCGTGGAAGACGGACTCGAGTACGTCGCTCTCTGGAACGCGGCCTTTATCGAGAGTGCCGACCTCACGGAGGCCATGCAGGCGTTCACGGAAAAGCGCAAGGCGATGTTCACCGGAAAATGATGCCGATCGCGGGTGGCTGATCCCGAATCGGCGATCGCCGCGGCAATCCGTATTGCCCTATGCGCGCACCTTTTTCTCTACGGGTCGCGGCGCTACCATGGCGCCTGGGCGAGGCATGGCTGGGAGGGTGGTAGCGCGCGCGCCGGGAGCGCCGAGCGGGAGGGCTGGAAACGTGCCGCCGCGGCCGGCGCGGCGGCCGGCACGGCAGCGATCGCGCCGGCATAGTCGGCGCGGGCTGGCGTGGGCGAGTCTCGCAACCGAGGTCGTCGCGTTGCTGGCCGCCGCGATGGTCGCCGAGGTGGCCCTGCTGGGTACGGGTGTGGCCTGGCTATCCGGAGCGGGCTCGGCGCCGCGGCTGATACCGTTTGTCGGTGTGGTGTTGTTGCTGGGTGCGCTCACGGCGGGGTTTTTCTGGCTGTGGGTCCGCCTCCACGGTTGGCTGCGGCCATTCGGGGTGCTGTGGCCCGCGGTTGCCGCGTTGGTGCCCGCCGGTTTGAGCGTTTGGCACGCACAGACCCCGGCCTTCACGCGTGCGGCAAGCGGCCTACGGACATTGGTCGGGGGGAGCGCGGAAGCGGAGCGGGTGGCGATCGAACATCAAGTCTACGCGGCCTACCGGCGGACGGATCTCGTCCAGATGTTGCGGGTGATCGAACGCGCCCGGGTCTTCGCGCCCACGGTGCGCGAAGCCGCCGCCGCCTTCGATGTCGATCCCGAGGTGCTCATGGGCGTCGGTGCCGCCGAGTCCGCCTTCTATCCGCGCGACAGTGCCGATGGCGGACGCGGCTTGTTTCAGATCACCGCACCGCCAGCGGTGGCGACGGCGGCGGCACGCCAGCGGCTGGGTGCGGATCACCTCGATCCGCTCAATCAACGCCACAATGCCTTTGTCGCCGCGGCGACGCTCCACAATTATCTCGCGGAGATGCACGGCGATTTGTTCCTGGGGTTGCTGGCGTACAACATCGGGCCCCATAACGGCGGGTTGCGATCGATCATGCGGCAGTACGGGGCCCGCGACTTCATCACCATCCAGCCCTATCTGCAGCACCTGCCGCGCGACTACCCGATCCGCGTCCTGTGTGCCGCGTTAGCCTACCGTTTGTGGCATGTTCAGGGTCGCCTGCCGCGCTATGAAGAAGGCGATAATGCGTTGCGTGTGCAGCGCGTCGGGATACCGGGGCTTGAGAAGATCCCGTCGTTGAAGATGCAAGAACCGTTGCCCTGAGCGGCCGCGTACGAGCGCCCGGCCGTGCGCCCTACACGACCAAGACTCCGGAACCCTGGATGCGGTCGTGTTTCAGGTCCTGCAGTGCACGGTTGGCGTCGGCGAGTGGGTACGGGACTGTGCGCGGCTGGATCGGGATCTCGGCGGCGATGCGCAGCAGTTCGTGGCCGTCGGCGCGCGTGTTGGCGGTCACGCTGCGCAGATTCTTCTCACGGAACAGATGCCGCTCGTAGTTGAGGGTGGGGATGTCGCTCAGGTAAATGCCGGCCAAAGCCAGTGTGCCGCCCTGGTCCAAGGCTTCCAGGGCGGGCAACACGAGATTGCCCGCGGGAGCGAACAGGATCGCGCTGTCGAGCTTGTCCGGCGGCGTGTCCTCGGCCGCGCCCGCCCAGGCGGCGCCCAACTCGAGCGCCAGCGCGCGATGCGGCAGGTCACGGGTCATCACATACACCGTGCAGCCGAGGTGCCGGGCGACCTGAATGGCGATATGCGCCGACGATCCGAAGCCGTACAGTCCCAGCCGGCAGCCCGGCCGTACCTCCGCGCGACGCAAAGCGCGATAGCCGATAATGCCGGCGCAGAGCAGCGGCGTGGCCGCCGCGATGCCCAGCGCGGGTGGGATGGCGTATGCGAAATCCTCGTGCACCACGGCGTACTCGGCGTAACCCCCGTCCTCGTGCCAGCCGCTGAAGCGGGCGTGCGGGCAGAGGTTCTCGTTGCCGCCACGACAGGCGCGGCACGTTCCACAGGTGTAGCGCAGCCAGGCGATGCCGACGCGATCGCCTGGGCGGAAGCGCTGTGCGCGTGCGCCGCACCGGTCGACGATACCGACGACCTGATGTCCCGGAACGATGCGCGGAACGTGCGGCGGGAGCTCGCCTTCGACGACATGGAGGTCGGTGCGGCAGATGCCGCAGGCCTCCACACGCACCAAGACCTCGTCGTCCCGTGGCGTGGGAATCGGGAGATCTTCGCGCTGCAGTGGCGCGCTGTCGACAGGAGCCGGATGAGAAAGGGTCAGCGCTTTCATGCCATCTCGCGCGAGTCCGACGATGCGCGTCGGACCTCAGACTCCAGACGTTGGACCTTGGACATTGGACTCTTCCTCACCCTGCACCGAGGAGCAGGGCGACCACCATGGCGACGGTCAGGGCGATCATAATTCCCGACCCGCTCCAGGCGATGACGTTGTAGGCGCGGGAGTTGACGTACTTGCCCATCAATTCGCGGCGATTGACGAGGAGCAGGATGAAAATGAGTACGAATGGCAGCAGGATGCCGTTGAGTACCTGAGACAGGTACATGACCGCCAGCAGCGGGAAGTTCGGGATGAGAATGAAGACGGATCCCAGGACGATCAGCGCCGTATAGAGCCCGAAGAATTGTGGCGCATCGCGGAACTTGTTGTCGATGCCGGTCTCCCAGCCAAAGCCTTCGCACACATAATAGGCGGTGGATAGCGGAAGCACCGAGGCGGCGAACAGCGAGGCGTTGAACAGCCCGAACGCGAACAGGCCGGCGCAGTATTTCCCCGCCAACGGCGCCAGGGCCAGGGCGGCGTCCTGCGCCGTCTCGATCGCGATGTGCTGTTGGTACAGTGTCGCCGCGCAGGCCACCATGATGAACATCGCCACCACGACGGCCACGATGCAGCCGATGACGACGTCGTACTGGCAATAGCGGTAGTGTTCGGGCGTCACCCCCTTCTCGACGACGGCGGCCTGCAAGTAGAACTGCATCCACGGGGCGATCGTGGTGCCCACCAGGCCGATCAACATCACCAGGTAATCGCTGCGCCAACTGAAGCTCGGGACGATCATGCTGGTTACCACGGGCATCCACGCGGGGTGCGCTAGGAACCCGGAAATGAGGTAGGCGACATAAAAGACGCAGGCGACCAGAAACACGTTTTCGACGCGCCGGTAGGTGCCGTAGACGATCAGCCACCATACGAACAGCGCGGCGGCCGGTATCGACAGGTACTTGCTGACGCCGAAGATTTCCAGCGCTGCCGCGACGCCGGCAAACTCGGCGACGGTGTTGGCTAAGTTGGCGAACAGCAGGGCGACCATGACGTAAAAGGTCACCTTGACTCCGTACTGTTCGCGGATGAGGTCGGCGAGGCCCTTGCCGGTGACCGCGCCCATGCGCGCGCACATCTCCTGCACCACGACCAAGGCCACGGTGATGGGGAGCAGGGTCCACAGCAAGCCGTAGCCGAACTGCGCGCCAGCGAGCGAATAGGTGGTGATACCGCCGGCGTCGTTGTCGACGTTGGCCGTGATGATCCCGGGGCCCACGATTGCCATGACGAAGGCGATGCGCGCCGGCAGCCCGGACCGCAGCCGGCCGCGCACGCGCTCGTGGAGTCGGGCGGGCACGCCGCGCGCCGCCCACTTCTTCAGCGGCCGAGCTTGCGCTTCCATGCTTGATTGGCGATGTGGCTGACGACGTCGTCGACCGTGATCATGCCGACGATGCTGCCGAGGTCGTCCACCACGGGTAAGGCCAGGAGGTCGTATTTCTCGACGATCTCGGCCACCGTGTCGCGGCTGTCCGAGTGGTGCACGCGAACCGGGTTTTCGATCATGATCTCGCTCACAGGCACGGGCGGCAAGGCCATGATCAGATGGCGCAAGTTGAGCACGCCGACCAGCCGCTGGTCCGCGTCGACGACGAAAAGGTAGTAGATGTTTTCGACGTCGGGCGCGGCCTGCCGCAGGTGGGTAAAGGCCTCGTCGACCGTGAGCGTCGCGGGGAGGGCGACGAATTCGGTGGTCATCATGCCGCCCGCGGTGTCCGGCGCGTAGGTCAGCAGCTCCCGGACATCCTGTGCCTCTTCGCTCTCCATCTTGCGTAGCAACGCGGTCGATGTTTCATGCGGCAGTTCGCCGAGCAGATCGGCCGCCTCGTCGGGCGGCATTTCCTCCAGGATGTCCGCCGCCGCCTCTTGCGACACGGTTTCGAGTAGCTGCGTCTGAATACGGGGGTCTTCCACCTCGGCCAGCGCGTCGGCGGCGATTTCCGGATTCAGGGAGCGGAAAATGGTCGCGCGCTCGTGGCTGTCCAGGTCCGTGAGGATTTCGGCGATGTCCGCCGGGTGCAAATCGTTGAGCTGCCGTTGCAGGACGCTGAGGCGAATGTTGTGCGCGTGGGGATCGAGCGAGGTCGGCTGCACGTACTGCCAGCGAATGAGGCGTTCGGCGCTCAGGTAGCGGACCCCCGGCGCGACGCGGCGCAACAGCCCGTCGACCACCGCCTCCCATCCCATCCGCCGCACCAGGCCACGCGTGCCGACGTCGACATGCACCAAGCGCAAGTCGCACCGCCCGAGCTTCAGGAAGTGGAGATCGTTGACGCGCACGACCTTGGCGCCGCTCGTGTCGACGATCTGTTTGTCCAGCAACGTCTCGCGCACCAGGATTTCACCGGCGGCATCGATCTTCGAGGGCGTGAGCGTCTGAATCGGCACGCCGAGGCGGACAGCGGGTCCATCCACGGCCACCACGTCGCTCCAGCGACCGGTGAGCGCGAAGGCTTCCCAGCGGCCCCGCTGCGCCACAAAGCCGACCACCGGGGGAAACATGTGCGCCACGGATACGGCGAGGTCCGTTAGCTGACCGACCCATGTCCCGTTCGCATCCCAGACCGACTTGTTCAGCAATGCGGTCAGGAAGACGAAGCTGTGTGGTTCCTCGGCGACGACTGCCGGCGGCGGGGTCGTGGGCACGCTGTCGGCAGTCGTCATCTCCGGCCTTTTCCCTTCGACCGGTGCACGCTACGACGCGTCGCGCCGGCAGTCAATGCGCCGACGAGGGAACGGCGCCGCTCCGTGTGGCTCAGCGGTCCGGCAGGCCGACCTGCTGCAGATGCACGTGCGGCGTGTACTGCAAGAGCGGTTCCAGGGTGTGCGGCTTGTATTCCTTTTCGTAGCAGATGCGCACGATGCCGGTGTTGATCAGCACTTTGAAGCACTGGATGCAGGGCGTGTGGGTGATGTAGATGGACGCTTCGCGAATGGCGGCACCATTCTTGGCCGCCTGCGCAATGGCGTTGATCTCGGCGTGAATCGTGCGAAAGCAGTTCTCCTCCGTGTCGCCACTCGGGGTCCGCGACTTGTAGATGAGACAGCCGGCCTCGGTGCAGTGCGGCAGGCCCGCCGGCGATCCGTTGTACCCGGTGGCCAGGATGTTCTTCTCGCGCACGATGACGGCGCCGACCCGCGCGCGCAGGCAGGTGGAACGCTCCGCCACCTGGCGGGTGATGGTCATGAAGTACTGGTCCCAACTCAAGCGCTCTCTCATGACGGAATCCCCCTTGCGTGTGCAGGTCGGTGCCAGCGCAGCCGTAATCCACCGTGGCCGTTGGCTGCACCCTCGGCTCGCCAGAGCACCGGGGTACGCTCACCCTCGAAGCCCGGTGACGGCTCCGCCATCGTCAGCGGCTCCGGAATGAAGGTGAGGATGAACACAACCACGGTCAGCCATGCGGCCAGACGGCGCGAGCCGCGCAAGGGCGTGGCGGTGTCCAGCGTCGGCGGATGGTCGATGCCAATGATCATCAACAGCACGATCCAGACGAACCATCCGTCCCAGCCGCGCATCCCCAAGAACGCGATCACCAGGAGAAAGACGCGCGCGATCCACCGGTGGGCACGACCGAACATGGCGTAGGTCACATGCCCGCCATCGAGTTGGCCGACCGGCAGCAGGTTTAGGCAGGTCACGAACAGCCCGAACCAGCCGGCCAGTGCCACCGGATGCAGCACGATGGTGGCGGCGCTCGGTGTCGTTCCCAGCGCCACCCGTGTCAGGAATGAGAACAAAATGGAGTCGCCGAGGACTAGACCCTCGTCACTGAGACCCAGGGGGTGAACCTCGGAGAGGCGCAGGCCCACCAGCACGGCGGGGACGGCGACCAGCAGCCCCGCCCAGGGGCCGGCGGCGCCGACGTCGAACAACGCCCGGCGCGTCGCCGGCGGCGATTTCATGCGGATGAACGCGCCGAAGGTGCCGACAAAGAAGGGCGGCCCGGGGATGAAGTACGGCAGGGTCGCTTCGACACCGTGCTGCTGCGCCAGGGTGTAGTGGCCGAGTTCATGGAACAGCAGAATTGCCATGAGCGTAATGGCAAAGGGGAAACCGGCCGTAATGCTGCTCCACTCGGCCAAGGGATTGGCGCCCGCTTGGAACGCCCCTGCCATCGCGGTGGTAATGAAGGTGAGCGCAAACAGCACCACGTTGAGGGCCGGCACACGACGCGGGCGACGCGTGGCCATCGATGCCTGCCATCGCGGACGCGGGGACGAAATCGAGGGATGCTCGATAGGCTGATCTGGACCCAAGCTGTTCATTTGGTACGTGACTCCACCTCCACGCTCACCGGCGCTCCCGTCTCCGCGCCGAATCGTGTCGCCGCGCTGCCGTTGCGCACCGCAATTTCCAGCATTCCCCAACTGCCGACAATGGCGAGCGGCGAGCCGTCCGGGACCGCCGCGTACGCCGACACAGGCCCGGCGACGAGAGTGCCCTGGATGCTAACGGAAAGCGGCTGCCCTGAAAAGCGTTCAAGCGTATCCGCACCGATATTGGTGATCAGATTGCCGAAGTGGTCGATGTAGATCACTTCGCCGCTGACCGCCGTCGCCGTCAGTACTGCCGCCGGAAGCGTCAGTCGGACGATCGACTCCAGCGCGGGTCCGAACGCATCCGGCGATACGCCGCGCGACAGATGGGCCGCCACCGGCGCAAAGACATCGCGCCCGTGAAATGTCCGCGACACGGGTTGCCGGAAGTACGCCTGGTTGGTCAGCAGGCGGGGGAGTGGGCAGCCCATGCGCTCCGCGGCTAGGGATAAGACCCCGTTGTTCGGACCGACGAGGATGCCGCGGTCGGTGGTGACGAGGATCGGGTGCCGGGATCCCCCGACCCCGGGGTCAACGACCGCCAGGTGAATCGTTCCCGCGGGGAAAAACGGCACGGCACTGCGCAACAGGAGTGCCCCGCGTACGACCTGCTGCGGTGGTACGGCATGCGTCAGATCGACCAGGCGGACGGCGGGATTGATGTCGAGGATCGCGCCCTTCATGATCCCGACAAACGCGTCCGCCGTGCCGAAATCCGTCAGTAACGTGATCGTACCGCGGGGCATGCCACCGCACTACTACAAGGTGCCTACGGTGTCATGCGGTACGCGGTGCCGGCGACCAGACGCGCGCGTTCCCGATCCCACCGGCCGTTCCACTGTTCGATCACCCCGTCCGCTGGGCACCGCCGGCGGCGGACCAGGTCGCGCAAGCGTTCGAGATACAGCCCCTCGCTGTCCTGCCCGTCGCGTCGTTGCCGGTCGAGCCCGGTGGCGGCGATGTCGACGAGTTCGCGTGCCAGTTCGCTGAGTTCGACACCGCGGACGTGCGCCTGCAGGGCGTGCCGGTGCACGTCGTGGTAGAGGCGGATCCGTTCCTCCCAACTCCAGCGCTTCACCAGGTCCCACGCTGCCCAGAGGCAGTCATCCTCGAAGAACAGTCCCTTGACGAGCGCGGGCGCGGCCAGCGTGAGTTCGGGGGCCTGGCTATCGGCCGAACGCAACTCGATGAATTTCTTGAGCCGCGCCTCCGGGAACAGCGTCGTCAGGTGGTCGTTCCAGTCCGCAACCCTGGCATGCTCTCCTTGAAAGCCGTCGCGCCAGAACTGGCGGAAGGTGCGGCTGGTCGTATCGATCCAGCGACCGTCGCGAACGATGAAGTACATCGGGACGTCGAGGGCGTAGTCGACGTAGTCGGTGAAGCCGCAGGATTCGCGGAAGACGAACGGCAGCAGTCCGCAGCGCGCCGCATCCGTGTCCGTCCAAATGTGGCCGCGGAAGCTCTTGAAGCCGTTGATCCGGCCGTCGCTGATCGGCGAATTGGCGAACAGCGCCGTCAGCAGCGGCGCGATCCCCATGCCGACGCGCAGCTTGGCCATGGCGTCGCGCTCGCTGGCGTAGTCAATGTTCATCTGCACCGTCGCCGTCTGTTTCATCATGCGCTGCCCGAGGGTGCCGACCCGGCGCATGTGGGGACCCATGATGGCGTAGCGATGCTTGGGAACCCATTCGATGGCATCGAGCGGGGTGATGGGCTGCATGCCCAGACCGAGGAAGACGATGCCAAGGTGGTTGCCGACGGTGACGACCTGGCGCACGTGTTCGGCGAACTCCCTGGCCGTGCTATGGATGCTGTCGCAGGGGGCGCCGCTCAGCTCGAGCTGGCCGCCCGGCTCCAGGGTGATCGAGCAATTGTCTCCCTGCAGCGCGATGGTACGGCCCTCTTCGAGGACGGGCACCCAGCCGTATCGGTCTGCCAGTTGGCGCAGGACTTCCTCGATGCCACCGGTGAAGGGGACCGCGTCGCCGCTGGCGGCCCAGACGGCGACCTTCTCGTACTCCGTGCCGATGCGCCACTCGGCGCGCGGCTTGCCGGCCGTTTCGAAATAGGACACTAGCTGGTCGTAGCGTTCGAGCGCTACCGGAGCGCCGCGTTCGGCGACATACTGTGACATCGGCTTTGTCCCACAGGGTGTGCAGACCATAACCTCGCGGCATGCGTCATGGCAACACCCCAGTGCGCCGGTGTCGAATCCGTTGCGCCCCGCGGGTGGGCCATCTAAGGTACAACGACATGATCAAAGCGGTATTGTTTGACCTGGGTGGTGTGTTCACCGACTCGCCGTTCGAGACGCTGCGGACCATCGGAGAGGAACTGGACGTCGACCTCGAGTTGGCTCTGGGGCTGGTGTTTGGACCGTACCACCAAGATACGGACCACCCATGGCACCGCTTGGAGCGGGGCGAGCTGTCGCTGAGCGCAGCGCGGCGGGAGATCGCCGACCTCGCCGCCGCGCACGGCCTACATCTCGACCTGTTCGAGATCCTTGCGCGGATGGGCGGCGGTTCGGGGCCGCGGGAGCTGCTGGTCGAGCGGGTGCGTACGTTGCGTGCCGACGGCTACCGCACCGGACTCCTGACCAACAACATCGCGGAATTTCGCGATGCCTGGAAGACGATGATCCAGGTGGATGAACTGTTCGACGTGGTGCTCGATTCCAGCGAGGTCGGGCGGCGCAAGCCCGATCCGAAGTTCTTCGAACTTGCCATCGAGCGTCTCGGCGATGTGGCGCCTGAGCAGTGCGTGTTTCTCGATGACTTCGAAGGGAACACCGCCGCCGCGTCCGCGCTCGGCATGCGCGCCATCGTGGTCGGTCCCGACCGCCGGGCGGCGCTCGCCGAGCTGGATGCGATCCTCGCCGAGGCGCCTATCCCGCCGCGTCGTTGAGACCAACGGAGAGGCGGCCGCGGCCGCCTCTCCGGAATACGGCGGAACTCAGCTGGTGCGCTTGCTTGCCCAGCGTACGCCGACCAACGTTGCCAGGCCCAGAACGCCGAGGCTGGCAGCCAGCGCCAAGAGCATCCCGGACGACATCAGCGGTACCGGCGCACAGACGACAACCTGGAAGGGGCCCTGGGCACCAGGCCCTCTGCAGGAGTCAACCGCATACAACGATTCGAGGCAGCCCAACGGCGGCGAGACGGCCACGGCAATCGAGGTCTGGCCGGGGCCGGTCGGACCACTCGAGCCCCTCGGGGTACACACCCCGCCGATGCAGCCGTACACCGTGACTATGCAACCGCCACCTGGGAAGACACTGCCGACGGTGACACTTGTGGAGCCCCCGTACAAGCCTCCGGTGATCACCGGCACTAGCGGTGTCGGGGTGGCCGTGGGGGTCAGTGTGGTCGTCGGTGTTGCCGTGGGGGTTCCGGTGGGTGTCGGGGTTGCGGTGACTGTCGGGGTGGCGGTGACCGTAGGGGTGTCGGTGGCTGTTGGGGTGGCGGTGACCGTTGGCGTGTCCGTCGGCGTCGCGGTGGTTGTGGGAGTCGCGGTTTCGGTGGGGGTCGCAGTTGTCGTCGGGGTATCCGTCGGCGTCGCGGTCGGGGTCTCCGTCGGAGTGTCCGTTGGCGTCGCGGTCGCGGTTTCCGTCGGCGTCTCCGTCGGGGTTGGCGTTGGCTGGTCGGCCATAAACTCGAACGTCCCTGCCAGGAATACGTTGGACGGGACAGCCGCCGGCACGGTTGTCGGGAAGCCCAGACTCGTATTTGAATCGTACCGTCCCGAGCCTACGAAACTGATGAGACCTCCGCCGGTGTTTTGGGTCGAGAGGGTAATTGGTCCAAGGGTGGAGTTCCCGTTCTGGTCACTGCTACTGAAGCCGACGGCGACAATGCTGTAAGTTCCGGGCGCTAGGTGAATCTCATTCCCCGGGGTGAGGGCGATAAAGCGGTCCCCGTTGACGAGGGTCCCGGGCGTGACGGACGATAGCGACACGCTTGAGCCCACCTGAAGGGACGAAGACCGGTCGAAGATCCCCACCGTCACGGTGCCCGTCCAACCATCGCCATTGCTGTCGAATGCTCCCAGCGACGTTATCACGATGGGGCTATTGACATCGAAATCCAGCCCGAGATTGCCGGTCCAGCCTTGGTTTCCGGCCTGACTGACCGCGTCGTAAGCAATGGTTTGCCCGACTCCCAGTTGCGGCGTGAGCATCAGCGCTACGCCGACCAGAACGCCCAAGAGCCATCTCAGCGATCCCCGCTCCATCATCCTAAGACCTCCTTTTTACCGTGACGGGAAATACCACGAACATCGGGGAATTTCCAACACGATTTTCTCAGCAGTGCCGGAAAATAATGATTTTCCGCCCTACCGGGGGCCAGGGTTCTAGCGTTGCACGCCGTAGCCGCACCGCCGTTGTCTGTGTAACGGCGGCGCGGCTACGGCGAATCGGGAACAGGAGCGGCGGTCGCTCTCAGGAACGCCGGCGGCGCCGAACCGAGAGTAGGCTGGCAACGCCGAGTGCCGTCAAAATGGCGGCCAGGCCGAATAAGCCTGTTCGAGAACTTGCGGGTACTGGATTCAGCTCCGCACGACACAGGCCGGCAGCGCCTGGCTGGTTGCACGACTGGCCAGGGTTGGAGCACGGCCCGTTGCAGCAGACCCCGTCGACACAGAACGTCGACGCGCACTCCGTCCCGCTGCCGCAGGCCAAGCCGAGGCCGAGGGGGGTGGGAGTTGTGGTTGGGGTCGGGGTCTCCGTCGAGGTGGCGGTGACCGTTGGGGTCTGGGTGACCGTCGGCGTGTCCGTCGGCGTAGCGGTGGTTGTTGGGGTCGGGGTGTCGGTGGGCGTAGCCGTCGGCGTCGGAGTATCCGTCGGCGTCGCTGTCGGCGTTTCCGTAGGTGTGTCCGTCGGCGTCGCGGTCGGAGTTTCCGTCGGCGTCGTCGTCGGCGTCGCGGTCTCGGTTGGCGTGGGGGTCGGTGGCGGGTTGCACACGCTATCGGGAACGTTATTGCTCGGGCTGCATGTCCCGCCTACGACGAGACTCCCACAGTTCGTGGGCGGACCGCTAGGACAGTTGGCGGTGGTATTTCCTTCACAATAGTTGGCGATAGTCTGGCCGTCATCGTACGCGCAGTCGCAACAGTCCGCCGAAGCCATGCGAGGCCCGAGCGCGAAACCGCACAGGAATGCGACGAGGACAGCAGTGCGAAGTAAGCCGCTCGGAAATGACGTACCGGCATTGTCAGGAAAGTAGATTTTGCGATCAGTCCACTTCATATCAGCCTCCGTCGAAAGGTTCCCATCCTCGACTGGACTTCTTCTAGTCGGGAATCGATACAACCCCACGCATCACCCCTACCGAAATAGCCGGATTGCGTCAATGAAAAACGACGTCAACAAGGCTTCACGGTCCGGCACGACGACTGAGGTAGTGAGGCCAACCGCCCGTCAGCCCCGTGCCACATACTGCTCTGTCATCCGCTGCAGACGGTCGCTGAGGATGTGGGTCAGATTGAGGAAGACTCTGGCGGCGATCCGCGGGTAGCGGCGTTCGAGGCGTTGCAGAAAGCGTTCGTCGACGGCGAGGACCTCGACGTGGTCGGTGGCCACCACATCGGCACTGCGCTGGCTGCGACGGACCAGGGCCATCTCGCCGAAAACGTCGCCCCGCCGCAGCGTCGCGATGGGTGTGCGTTGCTCGCCGCGCCCGGCGCACACCTCGGCCGTGCCTTGGATGATCACATACATCTCCTTGCCCTGTTCGCCTTGACGCACAATGAGCGTACCCGGGGTGAATCGTTTCAGCTCGCCCATCAGCACGGCGATGCGGGCTTGTCCGGACCGTAAGCCGGCGAACAGCGCTATCGTCTGCGCCGGATTCCTGCCGAGCCTGACCGTGACGAGATCCCACAGGGTGATGATCTTCGATGTCGCGAGGAGGGCCGGAAGCACTGTCAGATTGGCGACCAGGGCCGTGACCAGGGTCACCCCGGTAAGCACGCCGAAGGTCTGGATCGGCACGAAGCTCGACAAGCCGAAGGTCAGAAAGCCGAACAGCAAGGCAATGGTCGCGTAGAGGATCGGCACGCCGACAGCGCCCAACGCACGGGTCATGGCGGTACGCTGGTCGGCTTCTCCCCGCAACTCAAGATTCAGACGCGCCATGTAGTGAATCGTGGAGTCGACGGCAATGCCCAGTGCGATGGCGGCGATCAGGCTGGTGCCGAGATTGAGGAAGATACCGCACCAGCCCATGACACCGAAGAAGAGCAGGATCGGCAACACGTTGGGCACGGTCGCCAGGATGCCGACCTTGGCCGAAAGGAACATCGCCGACAGCACGACGAAAATGACCCCCAACGCCAGGACTAGGCTCTCGACTTGCCCGGCAACGATATCCGAGGTGGTGCCGGTGAGCAGCACGAGGGCGCCTGTCGGGCGCACGTGCAATTCCGCCGGGAAATGCTCGGCGATATACGCCCGAATGCGCGCGAGAATATCCTCGATCGCCCGGGATCCGGAAAGATTCGTCCGTACCAACACATTGGCCTGCCGGTAGTCCGGGGTGACCACGCCTTTGAAGGTGGCCGGGCTGGCGCTGACGGCGGTGAAGAGCGGTCCGAGCTGGGCCGGGTCCTCCCAGAACGTCTTCGAAGGTTCCGGCGCCACGACGTTGCCGCCCTCGTCGAGAATCATGTCCTTCTCACCGGTCTTGCTGAGTCCCGTTTCGAGCACTTCCAGGTAATCGACGATCGAGATCGACGAGGTGATGCCGGGGAGTGCGTGCAAGAATGTCTGCAGATCCTTGATTTCCTTGAGGACCTCCCAGCGCCGCACGCTCCCCGGCGAGGCGCCTTCGATCACCAGATAGAAGGGGTTGCTGCCGACGATCTGCCGATTGATGGTTTCGTTGTCGGCGCGCACCGCGGAGTCCGGCGCGAAGTAGTGGAGAAAGTTCGAGTCGACCTGGATGCGGCGCACACCCGCCAACGCCACCATGGCGAGTACGGTGGCGGAGCAGAGAATGGCGCGGCGCCACGCGTACGCGCCGCCGGCGACGCGTGCCAGCCACCACGCCGGCAGCGCGACCGCCGATGATGACCGGGCGGGAGTCCCCTCCGGCGGAAGCAATTGCAGCACGGCGGGAATGAAGGTGAGGGAGGTCACCGCGAGAAAGATCGTACCGACGACCGCAAACAGCCCCAAATCGCGAATCGCGGCGATGCGGTTCACGGCCAGAGAGCCGAAACCGACAATCACTGTCAGGGCGGAGATCAGCAACGGCAGGCACACGCGCTCGAACGCACGGACCACAACCTCGCTCGGGTCGACGCCCGCTTGCACCTGTTCGTAGTAGCGTGCCAGCACATGGATCCCGTAAGAGCTGCCGACCACGATGAGCAGCGGCGGCAAGACGAAGGTGCCCAACGTGATCGACTTGCCCGCCAGCACCATGACCCCCAGCGTCCACACGATCGCCATCAGCACCGACACTATTGGCAGGAGGACGCCGCGCACACTGCGGAACGATAGCCACAGCACCAGCAGCACCAGCGCGAGGGCCACCGGCGTGAAGCGCACCAGGTCATGTCGCATCGATTCGACAGCGGACTGCTTCAGGTGCCCGGCGCCGGTGTAGAAGAAGCGTTCCGGCCCCGCTTCCCGGGCGAAGAGCGCGCGTATCTTGCCGTCGATGCCGAAATCGGCGTACTGGGCGTCGGTCAGGTTCTTGAAGAATACGTTGATGGCGGCCCCCTTGAAATCCTCGGCCACCAGGTTCTTTCCGTACAACGGTGTGCTGGCGAGCGTCCGCTTCAACGCCCCCACCTCGCCGGCGGTTGGGGGAATGTGCGGCAGGAGGAGCGGCGGTTCGAACACGTCGGCGGCCGGGTCGACGGCGTTGGTGATACTCAGGACACGCTCGACGCCGGGCAGGCGGCTGACCGCGTCGGTCACTCGCGCGATCTTCTCCAGCGTCGAGGCGGCGAACAGATCCTCGGCGCGCACCCCGATGACGGCGACGTCGTCGCTGCCGAAGGTGCCGCGGACCTGCTCGTAGTATGCGACCGCCGGATCGTGCGCCGGCAAGACGCTGTCAATCGAGCTCTCGATGCGGATGCGCGCGGCGTCGATCCCCAGCAGCCCCGTAACCAGCAGAAGCGCGACGACGACGAACCGCGGATGGCGGACCAGCCAGCGTGCGGCCTGTGCGCTCGGGCGGCGTGGGGTGGGTTGCCTACCCGATGCGGACGCCGCCGGTGTCGACATGCGGTGTGCGCGGTCAGATCACGGCGATGGCGTCGATCTCGATCAGCATGTCCTGATAGGCGAGGCGCTCGACGCCGACCAGCGTCGCCGCGGTAGGCGGCATCGGTTGGCCGTCCCAGCCCTCGTTCATGGCTTTGGAAAAATCGGCCAGGACCGCGTCGGTCAGACCCACCACATAGATGGTCGACTTGACGATATTGGCGGGTGTCGCCCCGGCGCCGGCCAGTGCGGCACACAGATTACGGTACGCTTGTTTGGTCTGCGCGTAGTGATCGCCGGCGCCCACCAGTTGGTTGTTCGCATTGTAGGCGCCCTGGCCGGCGATGAAAATGGTGGTGCCGCCGGTGGCGGTGACCACGTGCGAATATCCCTGCGCCTCGGCCAGGCCGGGTGGTTGGATATGCTGGATGTTTGCCATGCGTTCTTCCCCTTTCTCCGTGCGCCCGTGGGCGCCGTTGTTGCTACACGACTTCCACCGTGTCGCCGATGCCGACGGCGCCGGCGACGGTGATTTTAAGGCCGATGCCGAAATTCATCTTGGCGTCGCGCACGAGGGTGCGCATGATTGCCGGCTCCTTAGGGAGACCCGGTTGCGCGTGCGTCGTCATCGCGCAGCGTATCATCGGCGCCACCGCCTGTGCGCGCGCTGTGCCGATGCGTAGTTCCTTGCCGCACCAGTCGAGTTCCGGAAATCCGCGCGTCCCGGCACCGGTGTCGACAAGGATGTTCGGACGAAATCGCCGCACGTCCATCCGCGCGCCTGGGGTGCGGCACGCCAGCTCGGCCAGCGATGCCGTGGTGATCACATGCAATGGGTAGCCGTCGAAATAGGTTCCCGGCGGGGTGGCAAACTCGAACAATTCGGGCGCAATGTCATCGAAGTTGTCCATCGGAACGGGTTCGTCCGGGAGGAGTTCCGCCGCGAGACGAATCGCGGCAATGGGGTCCTCGATGCGTCGCGCCCGCCGGTAATGATCGAGGTCGTCCGGCGGGCGGCGAGCACACAGCCGCAACCGATGGCCGATGACGTCCGAGAGATCGGCCGCCGCACGGGGATCCTCGCCGGCGATGACGCGGCCATCGCCGGGCTCGATCAGGATCGGCGGTGTCGCCGCGCCCTGGGGTTCCTCGCGGTAGCGGGCAACGCAGTGCAGCAGAGCGGGCCGTTTCTTGGCGCTGCACAACTCGCCGGCCTCCTCGTCCCACACCGCCCAGCCGCGGTCGCCCGGAATACCGTAGAACACCTCCAGCCGGGAACGCTGCAGCCGTTCCCCGCCCATCGACTTCACAGGGTAACGCCAAAGTTGACTGACCAACCCGACCTGCACTGGGCCTCCTCAGGGTATGGCGGTTGCTCCGAAGGCTCCAGCCAATCACGGTCATGTCGAAAACTCAAGCCAGGGAGGGCGGTCGTGCGACGGCCTGGGGCGCGCCGGATCCGATCATGCGGGCGGTGCGAGCGTTCCACCGGGCGCTGCCTGCTTCTTCAGCAACAACAGCAGCATGACGACCGGCGTGCGCGCCTGCAGGGTGTGCGGCAGTTGCGCGGGCATGTAGACCCACGTGCCCGCCTTCGCGTCGATCGGATCGCTGCCCAGCGTCAGGCGTGCGGTTCCCTGTACGATCTGGACGATAGCGGGCATCGACGCGGTATGCTCCGACAGCTCCTGGCCGGCTCCGAAGGCGAACACGATCGCCTTCACCTGGTCATCGTTGTAGACGGTGCGGCTCAGGATTCCATCTGACGGAATGTCCTGCTCCGCGAGATTCGCGATCAAGGTGTAGCGTTCCATTCGACCTCCGTGTTTTTTTGCAGATTACGCCGGGGAGGCGGCCGCTTCAACCATCGTTACGGACGGGAGGTGGGACACTCCGTGGCGACGGAAAGTGTGTTGACCGCGGTGGCGCGGCGGGTCACAGTGGGGCGGCGGAGGGAGGTGCCGATGACCGCGAGAGGTTTGCTACAAGCGTCGATCGTTGCGCTGCTGGTGCTGTCGTTCGTCGGATGCGAGGCCTACCAGGGGGCGCCGCGCACGGTGAAGGGCGCCGGAGTGGGCGCGGCGACAGGTGCGGGGGCCGGCGCGGCCATCGGCGCGATCGTCGGCGGCGGCGAAGGGGCGTGGAAGGGGGCGGCGATTGGCGGCGTGGTTGGTGCGCTCGCGGGCGGCGCCATCGGCAATTACATGGACCGGCAGGCCAAGGAAATGGAAGGCGTGCTGGCGGAGCAGGACCGCGTGCGCCGGAACCAGGAGCAATTGCAGGTGGTGATGCCGAGCGACGTGATGTTTTCCTCCGGCAGTGCGCAACTGCAGCCGGGAGCGCGCGAGAAATTGCGGCGCTTTGGGGAGGTCTTGAACCGCTATCCACAGACGACCGTGCAGATCATCGGCCACACCGACAGCCGCGGCAGCGAAGCGTCGAACGACGAGCTGTCGCGACGCCGATCCCAGGCGGTGGCCGAAGAGCTGGCCGCCGATGGGGTCGATGCGGTACGACTCACCACTTTCGGCCGCGGCGCGTCGCAGCCGGTGGCCACCAACGCCACCCCCGAAGGCCGCGCCCAGAATCGGCGTGTGGAAATCTACGTCAATCCCGACCAGAGCCTGCGGAACGAACAGGGCGGCGGCGGTTACCCGGCGCAGGAACCGCGTTGAGCGCTCAAGGCTACGCGCAGGCTAAAGTCCTGCGCCTACAGGGCGATGGCTTCCGTCGCCGCAGCGCAGGCTGAAGTCCTGCACCTGCAGACAGCCCCCTAGCGTAGCCGCAGGACTTTAGCCTGCGGCACCCGTCACAACGGCCGATAGCTTTGCAGCGAGCCGATGTAGTGCGAGCGCGAGAAGGCGGACGGGTTGGCGCAGTTCCGCTGGCTCATGCTGCCCTTCATCTGCCGCACCGAAATGTACTCGTGGGCGTCCATCCACTCGCGCAACCGTTGCTCGACGACGCGAATATGCGCGATGCCGTGCTGTAACAGCGTCGAGCACAGCATGGTGACGTCGGCGCCGACCATGAGCATCTTCAACACGTCCTCGGCGTCGTGAACGCCGCTGGTGGCGGCCAGGCTGGCGCGGAGGTGACCGTAGAGGATGCCAATCCACGTCAGCGGCAGGCGCAGCGCCTGGGGCGTACTGAGCAGCACGTGTGGACGGATCTCGAGGGCGTCCAGGTCGACGTCGGGCTGGTAGAATCGATTGAACAGCACCACGCCGTCGGCGCCGGCCGCGTCGATGTCGCGCGCCATGCGCGCCAGATTGCTGAAGAACGGGCCGATCTTCAGCGCGACCGGAAGGCTGACCGCCGCTTTCACCGCTTTGAGGATGTCAATATAGGTCTGCTCCACCTCGTCGGCGGTCTGTTCCGTATCGGTGGGGATGTAGTAGACGTTGAGCTCCAAGGCATCCGCCCCGGCCTGCTCCATCTGCTTGGCGTAGTCGGTCCACCCGCCTAGCGACGCGCCGTTCAAGCTAGCGATGACCGGGATGTCGATCGCGGCTTTCGCCTTGCGAATGTGATTGAGATAGCCCTCGGGGCCCAGGTGGAACTGGCTCGGCTCTGGGAAGTAGGTGAGCGCCTCGGCGAAACTGTGGGTCCCTTGTGTCAGGCGGTGGTCGAGCTCGTGGCGATCGAGGATGAGCTGCTCCTCGAACAAGGAGTACAACACCACCGCGGCCGCCCCCGCGTCTTCCATGCGGCGGACGTTGTCGATCTCCTGTGACAGCGGCGACGCCGACGGCACCAGTGGTGTCCGCAAGGTCAGGCCCAGGTACGTTGTTGTCAGGTCCATTTTTCCACAGCTCCCTTGCTTGGCCGACGTGCCGCGGTGCGCGCCCGGTGCTCCTTCGGTCTCAGGACTCCGGCGTGAGTTTCTGTCCCGCCAGATGCTGGTAGAGCCGCCAGCGCGTATTGACGTCCTCCTGTGCGTGCTTGAGCAGGTGCTCGGCGTCTTCCGGGTTGCTCTTGGTCAGCATCTTGAAGCGATTTTCCATGTACATGTAGCGGCCCACCGGGAGCTTGGGCGCGCCGGAATCCAATTGCAGCGGATTGTCGCCGGTCTTCGCGCGCTCGGGGTGGTAGCGGTACAGCAGCCACTGGCCCGAGTCGACCGCGGCCTTCTGATTCTGCATCGCGGTCGTCATGTCGATGCCGTGGGCAATGCAGTGGCTGTAGGCGACGATCAGCGAGGCGCCCGGATAGGCTTCCGCTTCCAGGAAGGACCGGAGGGTGTGTTCGTCCTTGGCGCCCATGGCGACGCGGGCGACGTACACCGTGCCATAGCTCATCGCCATCATGCCGAGATCCTTCTTGGGGGCCCGCTTGCCCCCCGCGGCGAACTTGGCGACGGCGCCGCGCGGTGTCGCTTTCGACATCTGGCCGCCGGTATTCGAGTAGACTTCGGTGTCGAGGAGCAGGACGTTGACGTCGCGCCCGGTGGCGAGCACATGGTCGAGGCCGCCGTAGCCGATATCGTAGCCCCAGCCGTCGCCGCCGATGATCCAGACGCTTTTCTTGACCAACATGTCGGCGACGGCCAACAACTGGCGCGCATCGTTGCCGTCGATGCCGCGCAGTTTCTCCTTGAGCGCCGCGACGCGGTCGCGCTGGTCGAAGATGTCCGCCTCGTCCGCTTGCGTGGCGCTGAGGATGGCGGCGGCCAATTCGTCGCCGACCTGGCCTGCCACCCTGCGCAGCAACTCGCTCGCGTATTCCTTCTGCTTGTCGATCGCCAAACGCATGCCGAGGCCGAATTCGGCGTTGTCCTCGAACAGCGAGTTCGACCACGCCGGTCCGCGGCCCTCGGCGTTGTGCGTCCACGGCGTCGTCGGCAGATTGCCGCCGTAAATCGACGAACAGCCGGTGGCATTGGCGACCAGCATGCGGTCGCCGAACAACTGCGACGCCAGTTTGATGTAGGGCGTCTCGCCACAACCGCTGCAGGCGCTGGAGAACTCGAACAGCGGCTCCTGCACCTGCTGTTGGCGAATGGTCCCCACCTTGATCTGACGGCGATCCAGTTCGGGGATGGTGAGGAAAAACTCCCAGTTCTCGCGTTCCGGCTGGCGCAGCGGCGGCTGCGGCACCATGTTCAACGCCTTCAGCTTGGTCTGCGTCTTGTTCTTGGCGGGGCAGATGTCGACGCAGATGCCGCACCCGGTGCAATCCTCCGGCGCCACTTGAATGGTGTATTTCAAGCCCTGCCATTCGCGGTCACGGGCGGCGCAGGCCTTGAACGTTTCCGGCGCGTTCGCGAGGTGCGTCTGGTCGTACACCTTGATGCGGATGACGCCGTGCGGGCACACCATCGTGCACTTGCCGCACTGGATGCAAATTTGCTCATCCCACGCCGGGATCTCGAGCGCGATATTACGCTTCTCCCACTTGGCGGTGCCCGTCGGATAGGTGCCATCCGCCGGCAGGGCGCTGACCGGCAGGCTATCGCCCAAGCCGGCGATCATGCGGGCAGTCACATCCTGTACGAAGGCCGGCGCCTGCGGCGGCACCGGGGGCGGCATCTCGATGGCGCTGTCGGCGTGGGCGGGCACGGCGACCTCGAACAAGTGCGCCAAGGTGCGATCGACCGCGGCGAAGTTCATCTGCACGATCTCGTCCCCCTTGCCGCCGTACGTTTTTTGGATGGATTTCTTGATCGCGGCGATGGCCTCGTCTTTCGGCAACACCCCGGAGATGGCGAAGAAGCAGACTTGCATGACGGTGTTGATGCGCCCGCCCATGCCGCTGGCACGCGCCACCTTGTAGCCGTCGATGACGTAGAACTTCAGGTGCCGCGCGACGATGTGCTGCTGCACGGGCCTGGGCAGATGTTGCCACACGTCCTCCGGCCCGTAGGTGCTGTTCAGCAGGAAGACCCCACCCGGCACGACGTACTGCAACATGTCGTAGCGCTCGAGAAACACCCACTGATGACAGGCGAGGAAATTGGCCTGGCTGATCAAGTAGGTGGAGCGGATCGGTTTGGGGCCGAAGCGCAAGTGCGAGACGGTCACCGCGCCCGCCTTCTTGGAGTCATAGACGAAGTAGCCCTGGGCGTAGTTCTCCGTGTCTTCGCCGATGATCTTGATCGAGTTCTTGTTGGCGCCGACCGTACCGTCGGACCCCAGACCGTAGAATAAACCGCGAATGACGTTGGCCGGCTCGACCGAGAAGGCGGGATCGTAGTCGATGCTGGTGTGCGTGAGGTCATCGAGGATGCCGACCGTGAAGTGGTTCTTGGGCTTGCCGGCCGCCAGGTTGTCGAAGACCCCCTTTACCATTGCGGGGGTGAACTCCTTCGAGGATAACCCATAGCGGCCACCGACGATCGTGGGCATGCGCCGGAGCGCGCCCCAGCCGGCCTGCAGGCCTTCGTGCACAGCGGTGACGCAGTCGAGATACAGCGGTTCGCCGCCGCTCCCCGGTTCTTTGGTGCGGTCGAGTACGCCAAGCGTCTTGGTGGTTGCCGGCAGGGCTTCCATGAAGCCGCGGGTATCGATCGGGCGATACAGCCGGACCTTCAGCATGCCCACTTTCTCGCCCTGCTGGGTGAGATAATCGACCGTCTCGTGCGCAGCCTCGGCGCCCGAACCCATCACTACGATGACGCGCTCCGCATCCGGTGCGCCATGATAGTCGACCAGCCGGTAGGCTCGCCCGGTGATGCGCGCGAACTTGTCCATGGCTGCCTGCGTGAGGCCGGCGCACGCATTGTAAAATGGGTTCACCGTCTCTCGCGCCTGGAAGTAGACATCCGGATTCTGTGCCGTACCGCGTAGGACGGGGTGATCTGGCGACATCTTGCGGGCGCGATGCTCGAGCACCAGCGCGTCGTCGATCATGGCGCGCAATGTGTCGTCGGAGACCATCTCGATTTTCGACACCTCGTGCGAGGTGCGAAAGCCGTCGAAGAAGTGCAGGAACGGGATGCGGCTCTGGAGACTGGCAGCCTGGGCGATGACGGCAAAGTCCATGGCTTCTTGCACCGAACAGGAACACAGCAGGGCGAACCCGGTGCCGCGGGTAGCCATGACATCGCTGTGATCGCCGAAAATGGACAGGGCCTGTGCGGCGAGCGAGCGTGCCGCCACATGGATCACCATCGGCGTCAGCTCGCCGGCGATCTTGTACATGTTGGGAAGCATCAGCAGCAGTCCCTGCGACGCGGTAAAGGTGGTGGTCAGTGAACCGCCCTGCAGCGCGCCGTGTACGGCGCCGGCCGCGCCGCCCTCGCTCTGCATCTCGACGACCAAGGGCACCGTCCCCCAGATGTTCCGCTGGCGCTCCGAACTCCACTGGTCGGCCCACTCGCCCATCGGCGACGATGGCGTGATGGGGTAGATGGCGATGACCTCGTTGATGCGATGGGCGACCGATGCCACTGCTTCATTGCCGTCGATTGTCACGAATTCGTTGTTCATGCCGATCGTGCTCGTAGCCCTTCCCTGGGGTTGTCTCGCTTCGCCCGGATTGCTCTGGGCCTGAGAAGCCAGTGTCGAGTGAGCCGAGAAGCAAAAATGACGCCCAGACTGTACGGCCTGACCCGCACCCGTTTCGCGGACCCCTGCGGCGCTCCGTTCCTATCACAGGCGATGATGAGCCTCCAACCTTGCCCAGATTTGAGAATTGGAGACCTCGCCGTGCGCAGCGATGGGAATACGTGTGAGGGCGTCGGGTTGCTTCTCTCGGCGGGAGATAACGACGCCGAGGGCTCGCATGGCGACGCGCGTTGCGTCAGTGCGCCTGCAGGAAGGCAGCGATCCGTTGGTGCACGGCCACCGGATCTTGTGCCGGGTAACCGTGCCCTGCCCCGGCGACAATGTGGAGTTGCGCCCCCGGTATGCGTTCTTTGAGGACGTATGCGTTCTGTACCGGAATGATGACGTCCTTGTCGCCGTGCACGATCAACGTCGGTGCGGCGAGGGCGGGGAGTCGGTCGTAGGTCGTCCAGCCGACGATGCCGGCCATGGCGTTCTGCGCGGTTTCCGGTCGTGTCGGGGGGAGTAACGGCGCCAGCGCGAGCAGCGCGTCGCGTGCTCCCGGGTTGGCGGCGAGCCACTCCGGCGGGAACATGATGGGCAGTTGGAGATCGATCCACTTCTGCGGATCCGTGGTGGCCATACCCTGGATGGCGTCGAACAGGGTGGCGATGACCTCCGGCTCTCCGACGGTGCTGTGTTCGCCGCCGCACGTGGTGCAGCCCAGGACCAACGATCGGACCTGGCGCGGGTGCCGCAGCGCCAGCTCCTGGGCGATCATACCGCCCATCGAGATGCCGTAAACATGCGCCCTGTCGATCCGCAGGTGGTCGAGAATGCCGGCGGCGTCGCCGGCCATCTGTGCGATCGTGTAGGGGCCGTCCGGGGCCTCGCTGCGGCCGGTTCCGCGATTGTCGAAATAGATGGCGCGAAAACCTTGGAGAAACGGAAGCGATGCCAGCCAGGCGTCGCCAGGCATGCCGAAGCCCATGATCAGAAGCAGCGGTTCGCCCTCGCCGACTTCGCTGTAGTGAATGCCTATGCCGCCAATCCGAGCCTCTGGCATGAAACGCTTCTCCGTCGCGGGATTTCCCGACCACGCGGCTGCAGGAATGCGGATTTCGTAGCAGGCCGTCCGCTCGGTGCAAGCGCGACGTGTCCCGATCCCCGTGCCCGGTGTCGCGTAGCGCTCAGGACTCGGTCGGCCCGATCGCACCCCGTGTGCGCTGCCGCTGCAGTTCCTGGAAGCGCGCGCGGCAGTATGGCAGGCACTCGGCGATTGCTTGCTCGTAAGTCTTGACCGGCGCGTAGCCCAAGTCTCGCCGCGCGTCTTCGATGCTGCCGTAATGACTGATCGTCACTTTATCGAGTTCGTGTGGACTGAGAGGCGGCGCGGGGATGCCGAGGCGAAAGTGGAGGTGTTCCCAGAGGGTGAGGAAGGGAGCGATGGCGGCGCGCGGAATGAAGTACTTCGGGCAGGACAGGCCCAAGCCCTCGAGGATGGGTCGGACGAACTCGAACATGTTCTGCGGCGCGTAATCGTTGATGAAATAGGCTTTGCCCGACGCCGTGCCGCTGGGCCCGAGGTGTTCCGCGGCCAGCAACTCGCCGTGAACAAGATTTTCGACAAACGAGTTGTCTTGTAGGACGTCGGTGCTGCCGACGCCGACTTTGAGGAGGCCACGCACGGCCATCTCCAGCATCGCGTCGAAGATGAGATTCGGTTCCGGTCCGTAGATGCCGTCGGCGCGTATGGCGCACGTGTACAAGCCCTCCTGGCCATTGGCCGCCAACACGAGCTTCTCCGCGGCGATCTTGGTCTGCGCATAGACGCTCTTCGGGTGGAGCGCGTACGGCGTGCGCTGGTTCATTTCGATGTTGGGCTTCCCGTCCAAGCAGACATCGACGGAGCTGGTGTAGACAAAGCGCTCGACGCCCTGCCGGCGGCCGGCGGCGAGCAAATTGTCGGTCCCGCCGACGTTGACCTGCCAGACGGGTTCGATGTAGGCCCGCGTGACGCTGCGGCCGCCGAGCAGTGCGATCACGACGGCGGTATGGAAGACGGTATCGACCCCTTCGCAGGCGGCGACCATCCGCAGCGGATCCGTGAGGGTTCCCCGGAAGTGTTCGAGACGCTCGTGCGTCAACTGCAGCGGCGTGCTGTGCACCAGCGCGCGCACGCGCACGCCGCGCGCCAGCAATGTCTTGACGAGATTTCTCCCCAGCAGTCCCGCGGCTCCGGTGACCAGGCAATGCTTCATGGCGTCGCTCCGAAACCATGACCCTAACACACTGCAAGCGGGGTGGAAAATTGTCTTGCAAGATCGCCTTCGACGTCCCCGTACCCGCACGCCTGTTGCATGCACCGGCGCCGGTGACGTACTGTACGCTCCATGCCCGATGCCATTGTGGAACGCGAAAATCGCCTGCTCACCATTACCTTGAACCGCCCGCGGCGCCTGAATGCCATCTCCGGCGCGATGCTGGTGCGCATGTACGACGCCTTTGTCGAGGCATCGACGAGCGACGATATCCGCTGCATCATCCTCACCGGCGCCGGCGGGAACTTCTGCGCCGGCGCGGATCTCCGTTCGATGGCGGGAGACGATGCCAATACGGATCCGGAAATCGATTTCCTGGCACGCATGTCCAGCGATCCCGAGTTGCACTGGAAGGCGCTTCTACGTTCGTACCGTCCGACCAAGCCGATCATCGCCGCGGTCGAGGGCGTTGCGATCGCCGGTGGCACCGAGATCCTGCAGGCCACCGAGATCCGCGTCGCGGGGGAGAGCGCCCGCTTTGGCGTAGCCGAGGCGCGCTGGTCGTTGTACCCCATGGGCGGCTCCGCCGTGCGCCTGCGGCGCCAGATTCCGTACACGCACGCGGCCGAAATTCTGCTCACGGGGAAACACCTGAGCGCGCGTGAGGCCCTGGCGGTCGGGCTCATCGGTCACGTGGTGCCCGACGGGCACGCGCTGGCGAAAGCGCGCGAGATCGCGGAGGTCATCTGTGGCAACGGGCCGCTGGCGGTGGAGGCCATCTTGCGCACCCTGCACGAGACCGACGGCATGACCGAGGCCGAGGCGTTGGCGCATGAGTTCGAGTATGGGCAGCGCGTCTTCGCGTCGGAGGACGCCAAGGAAGGCCCGCGCGCCTTCAAGGAGAAACGCCAACCGGTGTTCCGGCGCCGCTAAGGGCATGGTGCCCTGCCGCGGGCGAGCGGAGCAAACGGCGGACGGCCTACGATGACCATCCCGGTGCTGTGTACATGGCTGGCGCTGACCGCGGCCGGCGGACACTGTCCGAGCCCGTTGCCCGCATCGGCGGTGGCGGCAGCGGATCCTGTGGTGGCAGTGCGCGCGGGGCGCCTGCCGCCGAGTACCCAACCGGCAGCGGGCCACTTTCTCATTGCCAAGCACAGCCTCAGCGACCCCAACTTCGCCGAGAGTGTCATCCTGCTGCTGAGCTACGGCGGCGGTGGCGCCATGGGTATCATCATCAACCGTCCGACCGAGATGCGGCTCAAGTCCGCCTTCCCGCAGGTGCAGGAATTGCAGAAGCGCGACGACCGGCTTTTCGTCGGCGGGCCGGTGTCGCTCTCTTCGATCCTGTTGCTCGTACGTTCCAAAGGCCGGCTGGAGCGGGCGCAGCAGATCTTTGATAATGTCCACGTCAGCAGCAGCATGCAGGTGCTGCGCGAAGTGGCGAGAGGTGCCGGGAAGACGGTGCGACTGCGTGCCTATGCGGGTTACGCCGGCTGGGGACCGGGACAACTGGACCACGAAATCGAGCGCGGCGATTGGCTCATCGCACCCGCCGATGCCACGAGCATCTTCGATACCAAGCCGGCGGACGTATGGTCCAAGCTCGTCGATCGATTTTCAGTCGAGTGGACGCGGGCGCCGGGCGATGGGGACCCGTCGATTATCACCGGCGCCATCCTGGCCCAGGGCTGACGTTCCGCCGCCCTTTCAGGGCTCCAGATGAATCGAAATCAGGTCGCGGAGGGGGCCAGCGGGACGGTGCGTGACCCGTTGGTCGCCGGCATCAATAGATCATGGCCTCATTCGATGCCCGGATGACGAGGTCACCGATCGTGATCCCCTTGGGCTGATTGACGCAGTAAACGATAGCGTCGGCGATGGCCTCGGCGGACAGCATCAGCGCCTTGAGGTCCGTCATGTCGGGCGCGGTGGCGCTGTCCGGATCGTTCGTCATCGCCTGCGTGAACTCCGGCGTGTGCTTTCCCCAGAAATCGCCGACCACGGTGAAATCGAGCACGGTCGATCCCAGGTTGGTGGCCGCGCCGCTGGGGTAGATGGTAGACACTTTGATCACGCCGCGGGTCTCGGCGCGCAGCGCGTCGGAGATCATCTTGAGCCCGGCCTTGGTGGCCGAGTAGACGCCGACGCCGGCGTGGGTGTGATTGGCGTACACGGAGGACACGTTCACGACGTGCCCGTCGCCCTGCGCGGTCATGCGGTCGATTACCGCGGCGATACCGTACACCGCGCCCTTGAGATTGATGTCGATGCACCGATCCCACGCATCGGTGCGTTTCGAGGCGAACAGCGACAACGGCATGATTCCAGCGTTGTTGATCAGGATATCGATCCGGCCAAAGGTCGACACGGCAAAGGCCGCCATGCGCTCGACCTGCTCCTGGGCCGCGACATCCGTCACGATGTACGCGGCGGAGTTGCCTTCGGCCGTAATGCCGTCGGTCACCGCCTGAACGGTATCCGGGTTGACATCGGCGAGGACGATCTTGGCCCCCAGGCGCGCCAATTTCTCCGCCGTCAACTTCCCGAAGCCGCTGCCGGCGCCGGTCACGACGGCCACTTTGCCTTGAACGTTGTTCATCGACGGAATCTTCTCCTCTTTGCGTCGTTCCCACGGGGCTGCCCACCCGCCGGGTGACGGGTGGCTCGCGGCCTCCGAGCCAGTGGCGTTGCCAGGACGGCCCCCGATCACGCATCCAGCTTGAACACGCGCAGCGCGTTCGCACGTAGGAACTTCGGCCACACCTCGTCGCGAAAGGGCACCTCCGGCATGTCCTTGAAAATGCGGTCGAGCGACAGCCCCATGGGGAAATAGCCGGCGTACATGACCTGATCGGCGCCGCGCGTGTTGGCGAAGTGCACGATGTCTTTCGGATAGAACTTCGGTGCGAAGGCGCTCGTCGAGTAGTAGAGGTTGGGGTACTTGAGCATCAGCTTCCACGCCAGATCGGTCCACGGCTCCGCACCGTGGCGCATGACCACTTTCAACTCAGGGAAGAACCAGCAGACCTCGTCGAGATGCTCCACCTTCTGCGGCTCCAGCGGCAGCCGGGGTCCGGGCACGCCGACGCAGAGGCAGCAGGGGATGTCGAGGTCCACGCAGGTGGCGTAGATCGGATACCACTTCTTGTCGTTGATCGGCACCTGCGGGAGCAGGCCGGACGGGAACCCGGTCACCGCCTTGATACCGCGTTCCTTGTGTAGGCGGCGGATCTTGCGCACCTCCTCCATCCCGCGATTCGGGTTGGCTTCGTAGGACGCGAAGAAGCGCCGCGGATAGCGCGTCACCGCCTCGAGGTGCACGGCGTTGCGATCGTCGATGCCGATCATCGCGCGTTCGATGCGGTGCTTGTCCATCTGAACGATGGTGTACCGGATGTAATCGTCCTGCTTGCCGGCCTTGGGGATGTCCTTGAACATGTACTGCGCCGGCATGCCGAAGAGCGTACGGCTCTCGTCATCCATCAGCAGCGGCTTGATGAAATCGTACCAGCCGCTGTTGTCCTCGCCCGGGATACCCATCATCAGGTCGATGATTTCGATATCGGTTGGCATTGCCATAGTACGTGGCCTCGTGTTGTGTCGGTCGACTGCGGTGGGGAGCTGTTGTTTGCGGTTCGTCTAACAGGTTCTGGGGGAATTACCAACGCTTGGACCTGTGTCCGCAACGGCCATCAATCCCACATCGCGGCGGTGCCGGCGCTGAGGGTACGGATGAGCGACGCGTGGTACGGGCTGGAAATTCGCGGCGATGCGCCGGGTATCCTCGCCTACGCTCCAGGTCGGGCCGCCGGCAATGTGGGCCAGCGCTTCCGCCGGCTCTCCCGTGTGGATCGGCACGGACTACGTAGAAATACGTAGGCCGATGTGGCGTTTGTCACGTGTCGGAATGATCTACGCATGAAGACAGAACAGGGATTGTACCTGACAACGAAAGCTATGACGCGCTGCTGACGTTTCCGCATCGTCTCCGGCGACTGCCACCTCCTCGGTCTCCAGCACCTCGGACTGCTCCTTCTACGTCCCCCAACAGCGCCAAGCGCGGCAAGGTGCTCGTAACATGGGTGTCTCAGAACCTCCTCGGCATTTCTCCTCGTCATCGCCACGGCGCTCGACGAAGACGGCGCCGTGCCCCTCCTTCGCGCCCTCAGGGTCCAACCGGCCGACCCGGCCCTGCGTCCCCTTCCTGCCCCCCCCTGCGTGTGCTGGCGGACGTCTTTGCGGCGAAAGCGATAGTCGCTGCGGTCTATTTCCAAGCGCCGGCAGGCCTCGGTCACCATCGCGTCGAGCAGCGTGAGCAGCCGCCGCGTCTGCGGCGCCAGCTCGTCAAGGGAGCGGCCGAGCACCTCGTGCGCGAGGCGGTTGGCCAGCGCGATATCATCCCGCGCCACCTCGATGTACGGCAGCGTTTGGCCGTGCTGCTGGATGATCTGCACCCGGCGTTGATGCTGATGCAGCAACGCGATCGTGCGAATGAGCGTCAGGTACTTCACGTGGTCGCGGCGCGTACGCGTCTGCGTGTCCAGGAAAGTGAGTGCACGGGCGTATGGATTGACGACCCACAGCGGGCGCAAGAGCCGCTGGGCGTTGCGGTGCACGGCCAGGATGCGCTCCCGCTCGTGGCGCGCCAGCAAGCCGTCGAGCGTCTGCTGCTCGCGTTGCAGCCGGTGAATCGCACGCGTCTGCTCGCGGTCCTCGTTGACGGTGAGCACGAGACAGCGATTGAGCAGTTCGTCGTCGATCTCGACGGCCGTGGTGGTCAGAAAGATCATCACCGGCCCTTCGACGCGGTACTCGTGCGTCACCAGCTTGCCCGTGGCGGGATCTTTGCCGGTCGACGCGATCGTCAGCTCGCCTTCGGACTGCAGCAGCTTGAGCGCGTAGCTGGCCCGCTCGGCACCGGCCTCTTCGACGATGGCGAGAATCTTGTGCTGCAGATCGGTCTCGCCGAGGTAGAAGAGCGACTGCCCGGTCATGGCCGAGTACTTCACCCGCTCCTCGGCGGGCATGAAGGCCAGGATGGCCACCATGAGCGACGTCTTGCCGGCGGCCGATGAGCTTTGGATGATCACCGCCAGCGGCTCGTCGAGCTTGCGCGACACGGCCGCCAGGTAGCCGACCAGCTTGTTGGTCTCTTCGCCGACGACGCCGCAGCACTCGAAGTCGGCGAGGATGCGGTCCAGCAGGTGCGGGTCTTTGAGCAGATCGAGCGCTGCCGCTTGCTCCGCTTCGCTCAGTACCGGCATCTGCTCCTCTGGTTCGAGCGCTTTACGGATCTGCGCCTCCTGCAGCTCTTCGAGCTTCAAGAGCACCTTGCGGAGGTCGTTCTTGATCACGTCTTCCTTGAGCCCCAGCTCTTCCGCGGCCTGCTTGATGTAGAGTGCCCGCTGGCGGGCCGAGTACAGGTCCAGGGTGTCGACATGGAAGGCATCGCCGCGGGCGGCGAGCACATTGACGCGCAACTGCTCGTAGCCGAGGTTCTTGGCCTGCCCACGCGCGCGGCATTTCCGATGGCCGAACCGGATCACGATCTCTTCGGGCTCCACCTCGGTCGGGATTTCCAACGCCGGCGCCGGCGGAATAGGCGAGGCGACTTCAGCAGCTAAAGGAAAAGAGGGTTCCGGTTCGATGAGCGGCGCCGGATCCATCACCGAGACCTCGGAAGCGGACTCGTCACTTTCGCTTTCTTTAGCTGCTGGAGGCTCGGCGATCGTGGGTTCGACGGGCGGCGCGCCCTTGCCCAGCCGCTCGGCGTGACGCAGCAGCACGGCGAGGCTCTTGGGTGCCGGCGTGACCTTGAGTGCGTACTCGTTGGCATCCATGCCCTTCGGAAACTGGACCCGGAAGCACTCGACGCCGGCGGCCGTCAGTTTCTCGGCGAGCTTCTCCGCCGCCTTGTCGCCGGCGTTATCGCGATCGTAGGCAATGAGCACACGCTCGGTGCCGTGGCGCTGAAAGGCCGCAAGGTGATCGTCGGTGAAGCCCTCCACGCCGTAGCTGGCGATGACGTTGCGGAAGCCCGCGCACCAAAACGTCAGCGCATCGATGAGTGCTTCGCACAGGATGATTTCTTTCGAGGCCTGCAACGCTTCCACGTTCCACACGCCGCGGTGCGGGCCGGGCAAGTAGAGGTGATAGAGCGAGCCGGCGCGCAGCTTGTGGATGAGCTTGCGGCCGTAGATCTCGGTCACCAGCCCGTGCTCATCGCAGACGGGAATCACCAGACAGCCATTGAAGTGCTCGTGGCCGCTCTCGCGCAGAATGCCGAGCTGCTGCAAGCGGCCGCGGAGAACGACACCAGCGGCGCCGGTCTTCGCTGGCAGGCGGTACGCCAGCGTGCGGTTGGCGAAGCCGAGCTGAAAGTGCTCGATCATCTCGGCTGACTGTAAGCCGCGCCGTTCCAAGTACTGCAGCGCTTCGGGGTTCTGCTGCAGCGTGGCGTGGTAGTAGGCGACCACTTGCTTGAGCAACTCGTGGTCTTCGGCGGTCGGCTCCACTGGCGCAGGGAGTCTCGATACAGAACCGGAAGCGGCTAAGGTGGGAAAGTCGGCGCGGAGTAACTCCACCGCATGGCGGAAGCTCACGCCCTCGGCCTTCATGACGAAGTCGATCACGCTTCCACCCTGCTGGCACGCTCCGAGGCAGTGCCAGAGGTTTTTGGCCGGCGTCACGACGAACGAGGGCTCATGGTCGTTGTGGAACGGACACAGGCCAATGAGGTTGCCGCCGTGCGCCTGGAGCTCTACGCCGCGTGCCCGGGCGAGGTCGGCCAGTGGAATCTCTTTCAACCGTTCCAGCTCTGTCTGTGGGATGCGGGCCACGGAACCTCGCTCTGGTGAAAACCTGTCAAGAGTCGGAAGGGCGAGAAGAGAAATGTTTTGAGCCGCCTTGCATACGTCAAGCATTTATAGGATAGTGGCGTATCAGTCCAGAGGGATGCCCTATGCTGACACCCGCAACACTCCAACCGTGCGCTACAATGCCTGCCGCCATAGGCAGGGAGGAACGCCGGGTGCCGAAGAAACGCAGACTCACACCACCGGCAGGGATCGAAACCATCGGGCAGCGCGTCACGCGGCTACGCAAGGAGCGCGCCATCACGCAACAGGAGCTGGCCGAGCGCCTGGGCGTCTCGCAGCCCATTGTGTCGGATTACGAGCGCGGGGCGCTGCGGCTCCACGGTGAGCTGATCGTGAAGCTCACCCAGATCCTCGGCGTCTCTTCCGATGAGTTGCTCGGGTTACACCCCGCTCCACCACGCACGGGCAACATGAAGAATCGGAGCATCCTGCGCCGGCTCCAGCAGCTCGATCGGTTGCCCGTACGGGATCAGCAAGCGGTGCTGCGCACGCTCGACGCCTTCCTCGCCAAAGCCGAGGCGGAGTAATCCGCCGCGATGGATGATGTCCTGGTCCGCATCAAACGTGCCGTGCTGGCCGGCCGCTATCTCTTCAGCGAGAAGGCCAGCCTGGAGCTGGAAGCCGATGGGCTCGGCGAGAGCGATATCGCCGAGGCCATTCTCAACGCAGTGGCCATCTACAAGACGCTGCGCTCACGCAGCCCGCGGCGCCCCCAGCGCACGGAGAAGCTCTACGTCATCGTGGGCACCAATCTGGTCGCGGGGTGCCGATCTACACCAAGGGGAAGTTTCTGATCGATGCCGAACGCGAGACCTACTACTTTCTGATCTCCTCGAAGCGAGCCGAGTGATGAAAACACCAACACCACGCTTCACCAGCTGCCCCACCTGTGGCAGCCCGAAGATCCGCCGCGTCTGCCGCGACCTCCGGCGCACCTACCACAACCAACCCTATGTGGTGCCGAGGCTGGAGTTCTTCGAGTGCCCCGACTGTGGTGAGCGCGTCTATGACCGCGACGCCATGCGCAAGATCGCTGCTGCGTCCCCCGCCTACCACAAGCCCCGCCGCACCGCCGTGCGCTGACGCGCTGCGGCGCCACCGCCCTTTACAAGCAGTTCCGCAAAGCGCGGCGTCCCGAACTCGGAACGGTCGTTCCTACGACCCCGGAGTGTCCCTCATCTACAGAGATCGAATGGTCCGGCACTCTTGAATCGAGACTGAATCCTTCGCTGCTCCTTGCCAAGGTCGTCGCAGTCAACGTGCTAGCGATATACAAAAGCCAGCGGCTGCCCGCCCACCTCAAACCCTTCGAGATGGAGGACCACACGCTCCGGGAAGTGCTCGAAGTCGGCAGCAAACGTCAGGTGCAGATTCTTCACCTTTGGGTCGAGCACGTAGCGATCCTGGATCTCCTTTTCCCCCGTCACGCCATGATAAGCAGTCACCCATCCCGTCGCTCCCGTATCGTACTGCAATTGGTAGAGATCAAAGCGGTGGCTCCGATCGTCCGTAACGTAGAGGTCCGCCGTGCGCAGCTGGATCGGCAATTTGCGCTGCTCGCCGAACCTGAGCTGGACATCAATGTACCCGCCGGTGTACTGCCAGCGCAGGGCTGACACGCTAAAGTCAACGGTGTCGTCGACGACGACGCTATCGAGATCTTGATGTGTCAACCCAAGGTTCTTCAAACCCACTGCTGCATCCGGGCGGAAGACGACGGAATACGGAGGACACCCGGACAGAAACCAGATTAGTACCAGCAGCAGGAGCTGCTTAGACTGCGGACGTCGAGATTCCACGCGTTCCTCTCGGCCCAGCTAGTACCCTGGCTCAAGGCGCGCACCGAAGACTGAACTGCCAGGTCTGTTGTACAAAGCCCCCTGATCGCCCGTAATGCTATAACGTACCTGGGCCGGGATGATCCGAGAATACTCGTTTCCGAAGGGTAAGATGCCCAGAGCTTGGAGCTGCGCGACGTGACGAAGTTCGTGCGCTAGCGTTCCCAATGACATTGCGCTTTGGCTGCTGAACGTGACGTTAGGACCGAGCGTGATAGCACCCCGGGCCAGAGCGGGAATGAGGCCGCCAACTCTGACGTCGTACGTTCTGTTGGGCGGGAGGGAGAGATTGAGGCCGGACCTGTCGTTGGCCGATTGCCGGTTGAACTCCGCATTGAGTTCTTCACGGCTGTATGGCGATTGGGCCTTCGCACCCAGAAAACCAACCTTTGCTGCGCCTGCAGATTCCGACGGAAGCCGAACAGGCATTCCGATTGAAGCCGAACACTGATTCCGACTGAAGGCGACCACCTGTTCCGACAAAGCCGACCACCGATTCCGAGGCAAGCCGAACACCTCGGAGGCGATGAGCGGCCGGGGCGGGGAGAGCGTGGCGGCGTATAGAAGCGGGCGGTACAGAACACCTCCGAATCCATGTGGCGGAGGTGGTGATGCCGGCGAAAAGGGTGTCTATGCGCAAGACCAAGGAAATACTGCGGCTCCGATGGGGCCTGGGACGCTCGCTGCGGGAGACGGGGCGGAGTTGCGGGGTGGGGCACGCCACGGTGCACGACGTGGTGACCCGCGCTGAGATGGCCGGGCTGTCGTGGCCGCTGCCCGAAGACCTGGACGACGCTGCGTTAGAGGCACGACTGTATCCGCCTCCGCTGGGCCGACACGATCGGGCCGTGCCGGAGTTCGCGCGGCTGTATCGGGAGCTCAAGCGGCGGGGCGTGACCCTGGAGTTGCTCTGGCAGGAGTACCGCCAGCAGCATGGGGAGCACGGTTATGGCTACTCCCGCTTCTGCGATCTCTACCGCGAGTGGCGCGGCCAGCTCGATGTCGTCATGCGTCAAGAGCACCGTACCGGCGAGAAGCTCTTCGTCGACTTTGCGGGCATGACGATGGAGGTGGTCGACCAGCGCACGGGCGAGGTGAGGGAGTGTCCGATCTTCGTGGCAGCCCTGGGCGCCTCGAGCTTCACGTATGCCGAGGCTTGTGAGGCGCAGGACCAGCCGTCGTGGATCGAAGCGCACATCCACACGTACGAGGACATCGGGGGCGTGCCGGCCTTATGGGAAGCTTCCCATAATGCGGGTTATGCGCAGCGCCGCATTATGCGGAGGAGACGGGGATAGCCGCTCCCCGCGCGGCTCACGGTAGGATTTCCTTCTCATAATTTGCCCGCTCTTAGTGTGCACTACCTTGGGAGATCACCAAGGAGGTGCACTATGTCGTCTCGACGTTTCGGTGGCGAGGCTTGGATGCAGCGCTTGGAAGCGCACCTGCAATCCGAGCGATATGTGGCACAGATCAGGCGGCGCTACACCGCTGTGGCGCGTCGGTTTCTTGCCTACCTGGGGAATCGACGCGTCGACATCGGGAGCGCGTTGCCATCCCATGTGCGAGCATATCTTCGGTGCGAGCTGCATCGCTATCGGCAACGACACGGACGCTCTCCACGCGACTTGGCGCGGTGGCGTTGCAGTTTCACGAGTGGGGTGCATCAGCTGCTGCGCTTGACGCAAAGCGTGTGGCCGCCTGTTCCCACCCCGACAAATTCCACGGAGCGCTGGCACCGGGAGATCGGCACGCAGTACGCTCAATGGTTGACTGAGGTGCGGGGCCTCGCACCGGCGACGATCGCCGATCGTTGCCAGCGAGGTGAGCAGTTCTTACGCTGGCTCGGCGCGCACGGCACCGCGGCAGAGTTGCTCCAGCTCAACGTATCGCAGGTCGATGAGTATCTGCGGCAACGAGCACTGACGCTCCGGCGCTCGACCCGGAAGAGCCTTGCGCTCCATCTGCGCAGTTTCCTGCGCTACCTGCACGGCGCGGGGCTGGTCTCCAGGGACCTCTCTCCGGCGGTCAGTGCGCCGACACTGTACGCCTTCGAGAGCATTCCGTCCGCGCTGCGGCCCGAAGACGTCCGCGCCGTGCTAAGCGCGGCCCGCAAGGATCGCACGGCCAAGGGGTGCCGCGACTTTGCGATCGTCACTCTGCTGGCGACCTACGGGCTGCGCGCCGGCGAGATCACGGCATTGCGCTTCGACGACATCGACTGGCGCCATGGAGTGCTGCGGATCCGTCACTCGAAGACGGGCGCCCAATCATTGCTGCCCTTGCTGGAGCCAGCGGGCAACGCGCTCCTGGATTACCTCCGCCACAGCCGACCGCCCAGTACCGCCCGCGAGGTCTTCCTGCGCTCACGGGCACCCTACCGGCCGTTCCAAGATGGCTCGAGTCTGCACACGCTCGTGACCCGCCGCTTGGCGGCCGCGGGAGTTCGCGTTGCCGGCAAACACGGGCCCCACACTTTTCGTCATGCCCATGCCGTGAGCCTGCTCCGCGCCCAGGTGCCGCTCAAGGTCATTGGCGATCTCTTGGGGCACCGGGCAACCGATTCGACCGCGGTCTACCTCAAACTGGCCACTGCCGATCTGCGAGCGGTCGCGCTGGAGGTGCCCGCATGACTAGGTCCAGCACCGCCATCATCGACACCATTGATGTGTACGTCCGCTCCTTGTCGCTGCGCACCACACTGGCACGGCACTGCTATCGATGCCTGTTGCGCGAGTTTGCCCGCTCGGTAGTCCCACACCGACGCAGCATGCTGCCAACGCGCTCCCACATCGAAAAATGGCTGCGCAAGCGGGCCACCGTCTGGCCCCTCCAGATGATCCTCAAGCGCGCCCGTCTGGCCGACCGCTATCTCGATTGGCTGGTCGTCAATGGACACCTTGCCCAGAACCCGTTTGCCGCACTGCGGCGCACGTATGGTCAACGCGTGACGACGCCCATTGTTCGGGCGCTGCTCAGTTCCGATCCCGCGCGCGCCCTCGAAGCACTGCGGCCGGCGCCTCGTTTCGCGAGTCGTTGGGGACGGGCGATGCAAGACCACATCGAGCGGATGCGCACGTTGGGCTTCCGGTATGAGTCCTATGCCAGTGACTTTCTCCGCTTTGACCGCTTTCTCCAAGCGCAGTCCGACGTGGCAACGCAATCGCTGTCGGCCCTTGCGTCCCGATGGGCTCGTCTCGCGGCTACCCCTGCTGGTGAGTTGCGTCGCTTGAGCATCGGCCGGGTCCTCGCCAAAGCGCTTCAGCGGACCGATCCCACTGCGCCGATGCCGTCAGTGGACCGTCAGCTCCGGCGTGCCGTACAGCGCCAGCGGCGACCGCCCTACATTTACTCGCCCGACGAGGTGAAACGGCTGCTCGACACCGCCCGCTCCATGCCCTCTCCTCACGCGCCACTGCGCCCCCTGACTCTCTACACCATGATCGTGTTGGCGTATTGCGTGGGGCTCCGTCTGGGCGAGGTCGTGCGGCTGGTGCTCGGCGATCTGAATCTCGACGACGAAACGCTCGACATTCACGACACCAAGTTCTTCAAGCATCGGCGGCTGCCTCTGGCACCCACCGTCGTGGCGGTTTTGCGCGAATACCTGGAAGCGCGTCGACGGGCAGGCGCTCCCGCTGAGCCCGACCGCGCACTGTTTTGGCAGGAGCAAGGTCGTCGAGGCTACTCCTTTGTGACGATCGAAAAGCTGCTCACCCGCGTGCTGCGGCGCGCGGAGCTGAAACCTGCTCGCGGGCACAGCGGCCCGCGCATCCATGATATGCGGCATGCCTTCGCCGTGCGCCGTCTGACCGACTGGTATCGCGCCGGCGTCGACGCGCAGACGCGGCTGCCACACCTCGCCACCTACCTCGGCCATAAGGACATCAACTCCACTCTTGTCTACCTCACCATCACGCAGGAATTGCTGCAGGAGGCCAGTAAACGCTTCCATCTCGTCGGGGCCGCCGTGCTGGCAGAGTCGGGAGGTGTCCCATGTCGCTGAGCCCCAATTTTCCCACACTCCTGTACGACTTCTTTCATCACTGGTTGCTCGAGCAGCGCAACGCCTCCCGCCACACTGTGCTCGCGTACCGCGACAGCTGGCGGCTGTTTCTGCGCTTCGTGGCGGACCGTAAGAAGCGGCCCATACAGGCGTTGAGTTGGGCAGACCTGACCGCCGCCACAGTCCTCGAATTCCTCCACCACGTGGAGCACCACCGCGGTGCCAGCGTCATGACCCGCAACTGCCGACTGGCGGCGCTGCGCAGCTTCTTCGCGTTCGTCGCTGAACGCGATCCCTCGGCGCTCGCCCAGTGCGCCGAAGTCCTGCGCATTCCCACCAAGCGCGGACCGCAGCGAACCCTCTGTTACCTGGAGTCCGATGAGGTGGCAGCGATCCTGGCGCAACCCGATCGCACCAACGCGCTTGGTCAACGCGATCATGCCCTCTTGGCGTTCCTCTACAACACCGGCGCACGCATCCAGGAAGCCTTGGACGTCTGCCCGCGCGCGATGCGGCTCGAATCGCCAGCGCACGTGCGCTTGCTGGGAAAGGGACGCAAAGAACGAATCTGTCCGCTCTGGCCCGAGACGGTTCACCTGCTTGAAGCACTCCTCCGATACCACCCCCGTGCCCCGGACCAACCGATTTTCGTCAATCGCGACGCTCGTCCAATCACCGCCGCTGGGGTGCGCTTTCGACTCCGACAGTACGTCCGCGCCGCCGCCCAACAGGTCCCAAGCCTGAAAGCGAAACGCGTTTCGCCGCACACGTTTCGCCACACAGCGGCCGTCCATCTCATCGCTGCCGGTGTCGATGTCACCGTCATCCGCAGCTGGCTCGGCCACGCGCAACTCGACACCACCAACCACTATGCACAGGCCAACCTCGACACCAAACGCGCGGCCCTCAACCAGCTCGACTCCCGCTCCAGACCGGGAAAACCGCCGCCATGGCAACGCGATGATCGGCTGCTTGGATGGCTGGAGTCGCTCTGAGACCATGCCCGCATTATGCGAAGATCAATCTGCTGGCACGTCGGTGTTTTCAAGGGCACCGCCTCGCTCCTCCGCATAATGCGGCGCTGCGCATAAACCACGCTCACGGTGCCGGATAACCTCAAAGCCGCCGTCACGCGGCCCGACCTCTACGAGCCCGAGCTCAATCCCGCCTACCGGGAGATGGCCGATCACTATGGCACCACCATCATTCCCGCTCGGGTGCGCCATCCGCGGGATAAGGATCAGGCTCCATATTGCAACCCCTTTCGTGGCTGCACGGCAAGTTTCGGATACTGGCAGCGATCGCGAAATCGTTTGCCGGGGTGCGCCTGCGGGCACGGAGCTGTTAGCGGCGCAAAACGGATACGGCCGCGGTCATCGGCGCGGCGGGCCGCGAGGATGCCGGCTCCCGCAAACCGTTTGGCGGTGTCGGGATGGATGCCGAGTTGAGCAGCGACCTCCGGAACGGTCAGCCAACCGGCACGCTGCAAATGGTCGTCGAGACACTCGATGCCGTGGACGTCGCGCAGATGCCGCACGCGCAAGCGCGTGAACGGCTGGGCTGTGCCGGTGCGGAGCGAGCGGGCGTTGAGCGCACGCGCAATCTCGGCGTCGGTGTGTTCCGTGCTGAGGGCGCGGATGTGTTCCACGATGGCGGCCGGCGTGCGCCGAAGATCGGGGGCGCCCTTGGGCACCGGTTGCTCGATCTCGCTGATGGCACCGCCCTTCCAGCGAATCTTGATGGCGATGGTGTGCGTCCGCAGGAGCGTGACGTCCTCGATGAGCAGGCGCAACATGCGCTTGCGCTCGCGGGTCGGCGTGCGTGGGTCGTGCCACACTGTGGGGAGATCTGAAACCAGGGCGTGCACACGGGCGCGGGTCTCTTCGGTGACCGTTTCCAGTTGCGCCTCGCGGATGCGCGTGTACTCGTCTTCCGCTTGTTGGAGGCGCAGTAGTTTGGCGTTCCATTGCTGCTCGAGCTGGTCGGCAACCAACCGGTTTTCGAGCCGCACCAACATGAATTGCCGTTGTGCCAGCTCCGTTTCTTCGCGGGCGCGTTGCACCTGCGCGCGGCGTTGGCGATCGACCTCCGCCTGCCGCTGGCGCACCTCGTCGAACACCTCCAGCGCGATGTCCAGCGCGGCGGGCGTGACGGACTGGAGAACGATGGTCGCCACCGCCTGATCCAGACCCGTCCCCGGCACGATTTGACACGGATTCTGGCCAGTCTCGATGCCCCGCCGCTGGCAGGTGTAATCGGGCACGGGATGCCCCGCGCGCGTGGCGTAGCGCACGGTCATGCGGCGCCCACAACGGCCGCAGACGACGATCCCTTGGAGCAAGGCCACTCCCTCGCGCGCCGGACTCTTGCGCCGCTCCGCGCTCCCACGATTTGCATTGGCCAGCAGTGTGGCCTGATTGGCTTCGAATTCGTCCCAGCTCAGGTAGGCCGGATGCTGATCGGCAATGAAGACCTTCCACTCCGATCGGGGCAGCCGACAGTAGCGCACGTGACGTCCGCCACTGACATGGCGTTGGCGAGGGCGGCCGTAGACGAACGCGCCGGCGTAGCGGGGGTTATGGAGCATCTGCAGGACCCGATGATGCTCCATTAGGCCCCAGACGATTTCGCCCGCTCGTGGTCCCGTCACGAGACGACGGGGCCAGCGGATCTTTTCCACAGCAAAGTACCGCACGACTCGTCCCGCCGAACCGGTGCGCCGAAAGGTCTCGAAGAGCCACCGAACTGCCCCCTGAATCTGCTCGTCCGGATCCAACACCAGATGCTGACGGGTTGGGTCGAAGACATACCCGATGGGCGGGTGAATCCAGAGCTCGCCGCGGCGGGCCTTATTGAGTTGCCCGCCGATCAGTCGGGCGCGCAGCAGGTGGAGCTCGGCTTCGCTCATCGTGCCTTTGAGGCCAAGCAGCAAGCGGTCGTTAAAATGGCTCGGATCGTAGAGCCCGTCCTCGTCGAGGATGAGCGTGTCCGAGAGCGCACAGATCTCCAGCAAGCGGTGCCAGTCGCTGGAATTGCGCGCCAGGCGCGAGACTTCCAACCCCATCACCAGCCCGACCCGCCCCAAACCGACCTCCGCGACCATGCGCTGGAAGCCGCTGCGTTCGGTGGCAGACGCACCAGACCGACCGAGGTCTTCATCGATGACGACCACCTGCTCGGCGGACCACCCGAGCCGCTGTGCCTGCCGCTGGAGCTCATATTGGCGCGCCGTGCTCTCGCGGTGCTCGTGCACCTGGTGCAGCGAGGATTGCCGCACGTACAGATACGCCTGACGTCGTAGATGATCGCTTCTCACTTTGCCCGGAGTCTCCATCTCCCACCTCCTCCCTCACACAGGCGAGCACCAAGCCCGCCAACACCGTCGTGAGCTCTGCGCGGCCCTGGATGCCAGCCAGCGGGAGCTGTCCAGCCGCGGCGGCGGTGTCCGCCCGCCCGGCGGGCGCCCCAGTGCGGAGCATCGTGCAGACGGCGGCTATCCACGCACTCATGCCGCGGGCCAGGAACAGGGCCAACCCGTGGCCACGTGGGGATGTCCCCACAGCCGTCGTCGCTTCGCCGCGCAGCGCCTCGTAGTGCTCGGCCAACACCTGCGCCGCGGCCGCGGTCAGGGGCGGCGTAGGGCCGCAAGCAGCGGTATTTTTTTGCGCCGTGCCAACGCGCGCTGCAGGGAGCGAGGATGAATCGTCGCACCGAAGCGTTGCCGCACCGCATCGGCCATCGATTGCGTCGATGACGGCGCCGCGTTGGCGTGCCACTGCTCGGCGAAGTCGAGGATCTCCTCGGTGCACTTGTGCGCCCCTTTTGGTCCCGGACGTTGGGGCAATAAGCCCGGAAGTCCCTGGGTGGCAAACGCGTCCTGCGCCACGTAGAAGGCCTGACGGCTGATTTGAAAAGTACGGGCGACCTCCGCCACCGGTTGGCCGTCGACGCGATGGCGGCGCAGCATTTCGTACTTCACTTGCACGCGGTCGCGCGGATCGAAGAACTCGTGGCCGGCAAACACCGAATCGCGCACCCATTCGGGGTGTGCGTTCAACGCGCCCGCTTCCCGCAAGGCGGCACGCTTGGGATCTTCGCGGTGAGGTCGACGCGCCATCTGTCGAGTTAATTACATCCCACGCTCCGGGCTTGTCAAGGCCTATCGATCCGGATCGGCCGCCATCTATTGGGATAATAGCCCTATTTACGCCCTGATTCACAGCACCCCAATCGTGGACATGGACGAAATCTCTATGACATGCTGGACGAAATCCGATTGACATCCCTACGCCCTCGCGTCTTTGGCGGCGGCCAGATTTGCAATCAGGTCCGCCAGAGTACGCAAATCCGCAATCCGAAAGCGGGAGCGCCCGCGTCCCACGCTCAGATAGGGCTCGGCCGGCAGCAGATCCGTCCAGTTCACGGGAACGGAGCACAAAGCGCCGGCCGCGTCTTCGAACGTCACGCGATCCTCGCCCCACAACTGCTTGTGCACGACCAATCGAAAACATTGCCCGCGCAGCGGATGAAACGGATGGGTGATCCGAATCTCTCGCGGAAGTGGTGCGTCATTTGCATTTGGCAGCTTTCTACAAGGCGAAGGTCGTGAACGCCGTGCAGCAGGTGGAACGCTGGGTGCTTGCGCCGCTGCGCCACCAGACCTTCTTCAGCCGCGCCGAGCTGAATCGCGCCCTGCGCGAGCGCCTCGACTGGCTCAACGACCGGCCCTTCTCACGCCTGGAGGGCTCCCGGCGCTCGTGGTGGCAGGAACTCGATCGACCGGCTTTGCAACCGCTGCCGCGCACACGCTTCGAGCGGCCCGAGTGGAAGAACGTCGGCGTCAACATCGACTACCACTTCGAGTTCGATCACCACTGCTACAGCGTGCCCCATCCGCTGGTCGGCACGCGCGTCGAGGTGCGCGCCACCACGAGCATCATCGAGGCCTGCCACAAAGGGCGCCGGGTCGCCTCGCACTTGCGCAGCCGGATCCGCGGCGGCTTCACCACCGACCCGGCGCATCGGCCCGCCTCCCACCGGCGCTATGCCGAGTGGACCCCGTCACGCCTGATCCGGTGGGCGCAGACGATCGGTCCACACACGGCGGCGGTGGTCGAAGAAATCCTGCGCCGCAAGCCGCATCCCGAGCAGGGGTTCCGCTCCAGTCTCGGTCTGATCCGGCTCGGCAAGCGCTACAGCGCCGAGCGCGTCGAAGCCGCGTGCCAGCGCGCGCTGGCCATCGCCTCCCCGAGCTACCGGAGCGTGCGCTCCATTCTCAAGCACGGGCTGGAGCAGCAGCCGCTGCCCCTGCGGGCGGAACCGGAGTGCGTGCCCACCGATCACGAAAACATCCGGGGCCCGGAATACTACCACGTCTAGGAGGACTGCCGTCCATGACCCATGAAGAGACCTTCCAGAAACTGAGTGAGATCCGCCTACCTGGCTTCAGCCGGGCGCTGCGCGAGCAACTCGACAACCCCGACTCCTACCAGCAGCTGGCCTTCGAAGACCGTCTCGGCATTCTGGTCGACCGCGAGGGGACCGACCGAGAGGCACGCCGGCTCACCCGCCGGCTGCAAATGGCCCGCCTGCGTGACCGGGCCGCTGCCGTCGAAGACATCGACTTCGGTCATCCCCGCGGGCTCGATCATAACCTGGTGCGACGGCTGTCGACCTGCGAATGGATCCAAAAGAAGCAGAATCTGGTGATCACCGGCTCGACGGGCTGTGGCAAAACCTTCGTGGCGTGTGCCTTCGGACAAAAAGCCTGCCGTGAAGGCTTTTCGGTCATCTACCGCCGCGTCCCGCGGATGCTCAGCGAACTGCACATCGCCCACGGGGACGGCTCGCTGCCGCGCCTACTCGCCCGCTGGGCCAAGACGGATCTGCTCATCCTCGACGACTGGGGGCTGGCTCCACTCACCACTCAGCATCGCCACGATCTGCTCGAAGTCATCGAAGACCGGCACGGCGAACGCGCCACCCTGATCGCTGCGCAGTTGCCGCTCAAGGACTGGCACAAGTACATCGGCGATCCCGCGGTCGCCGACGCGGCGCTCGATCGGATCATCCACAGTGCGCACCACCTCGCCATGCACGGCGAGTCGATGCGCAAAAAGCGGTCGACGCTTGCGCTGCCGTCGGACAAACAGTGAGGCGACCATGCACCCTCAAAACAACCCCGCGCGATCGGCTCGGCTCGGGTTACCCACAGCGGGCCTCGGCGCGCCCGGGGGGCCATATGGTAGGCCCCGGTCGGTGGGCGCGCCGAGCAACGAATGCCCGCTATGGATAACCCGCTCGCGCCGTCTCGATCACGCCTGAACCGACAGGCACCACCGGAGGACTGATGAACACGACACGAACACGCTTGACGAAGGAGGGCTCAGCAGGCAAGTAACCAACGACGTCGCTTCGCTCCGACGGTGTTCGCCATCATCGGACCAGGCGTTCGCCTTCGTCGGATTACGCAGCCCCCAGGCAATATCACAAATTTCGGTTGGGAGTTACCACGAAGCTCGGCTCGTGGTCGGTGTGCATCGGGCAGAGGCCGATGAGGTTGTGACCGTGGGGCTTGAGCTCGATGCCGTAGGCCGCGGCCAATCGCTCGACGGCGATCTCTTCCCTCAGCCGTTGGAGCTCGTCTTCTGGGATACGGGCCATCAAACCTCGATTCTGTGAAACCCTGTCAAGGGCCTCTTGCACTTTTTCGATCCGTCGCGGATTATAGAGAATACCTATGGACAGGCAAGCCCCACCTATAACCCTGGTGTACATAGACGACATGAAAGTCGGTCGTCCTTCGCAATCAGAGCGATCCAGGTTCGGAGCGCGAGTGTGCGCGTTGCGCGAAGCGGCGGGGCTCACCCAAGAACAGGTGGCCCGGCAGCTGGGAATATCTCAGCCGTCCTATGCACTCTGGGAGCGCAAAGAGGTGGCCCTGCGGCCGGAGCAGTTGACCAAGCTTGCGCAGATCCTCGGCGTACGCGTCGAAGAGCTGCTAGAGCCAGAGCCGGCGCGAAACGGGCGCGGTGGGCCGGTCGGGCGTGCGCGGCGCGTCTTCGAGAGCGTCTCGCAACTACCGCGGCAGCAGCAGCGCAAGATTCTCGAGGTCGTCGAAGCGCTGGTGACACAGCAGACACAACGGCAATAAGGCGCGAGGAAATCAGCAATGGCGAGTAAGAGCACCAGAGCGAGAAAGCGCACCGCCCCCGAGATCGTGCTCCGCAACGGCCAGCCCGCGGCGGTGATTCTCGACATCGAGCACTACCGCGAGCTGCTCGAACGTGCCGAAGATGCCGAGGACCTCAAAGTGCTGCGGGCCATGCGGCGGCGGCCGGTGAAGTTTCGGCGCTTGGACGACTTCCTGAAATCCTACGCGCCTGATGCCTGAGATCGTCCTCTCGGGAGCAGCCGAGCGCGATCTCAAGCGGCTGCCCGCCGCGATCTTTCACCGCGTGATTGCGGCCATTCGGGGGCTCGCAGCTACGCCGCGGCCACCCGGCTGTCGCAAGCTGCAGGGCTCTGGCCATGACGACTATCGCATCCGTGTGGGTGACTACCGCGTCGTTTACGAGATCGACGACGCGGCCCGCCTGGTGCGCATCATGCGCGTCCGCCACCGCCGCGAGGTGTACCGCTGATGGGCGGTGGCCCCTTACGGGCTGGCGCTGATGGACGTGACTGTCATTACCACCTTGGTGAATTCCCAGCCCGTCAGCCCTGCGGAGAGTGTCCCTCGGACAACGACCTTTCTATCGCGGTATTCCTCGTAATCACGCAGTTGGGCGAGTTGGATTTCTCGCACGCCCTGGAATGTCTCCGTGTTGGTCTCACTTTTCGGATCGCCACGGACGTTGACCGGCATCGTCAGCCGTAGCATCGGTACCTTCAGTTTCATGTCCTGGTCCCGGGTTTCCCCCCAACCGGGAGGTCCGAACTTCTCCACAACGACGAGCGTTGCAGATTCCGACGCAAGCCGAACAGCCGTTCCGATTGAAGCCGAGCACTGACTCCGATTGAAGGCGAACACCCGTTCCGACGAAGCCGAACACCGAATCCTAGGCAAGCCGAACACCTCGGAGGAGATGGACGGCGCGGGCGGAGGGAGCGTGGCGGCGCATAGGGAAGGCCGGTACAGAGCCGCTCCAAATCCACGTGGTGGAGGAGGAGGCGATGGCGGCCAAGAGGGTATCTATGCGCAACACGAAGGAAATACTGCGGCTGCGATGGGGGCTCAAACGCTCCTTGCGAGAGACGGCTCTGAGCTGCGGAGTCGGACCGAGCACGGTGCATGATGTGGAGAGCCGGGCGGCGGCGGCCGGATTGAGTTGGCCGTTGCCCGACGCAGTCGATGACGCGGCGTTGGAGGTGCGGCTGTATCCGCCGCCGGTGGGTCGGCGGGATCGGGCGATGCCGCCATTCGCCTACCTCTACCGTGAGTTGAAGCGGCGCGGGGTGACGCTCGAACTGCTTTGGCAAGAGTACCGGGCGCAGCACGGCGCCCAGGGGTACGGCTACTCACGCTTCTGCGAACTCTACGGGCAGTGGCGCGGCCAACTCGATGTGGTGATGCGCCAGGAGCACCGCGCCGGTGAGAAGCTCTTCGTCGACTTCGCCGGCATGAGCATGGAGGTCATCGACCCGGCCACGGGCGAGGTCAGCCAGTGCCCGATCTTCGTGGCAGCGCTGGGCGCCTCCAGCTTCACCTATGCCGAAGCGTGTGTGGCGCAGGACAAGCCGTCGTGGATCGAAGCCAACGTGCACGCCTACGAGTACATCGGTGGTGTGCCGGCAATCACCGTCCTCGATTATGTGTCGGGGCACATAATCGGGGTTGAACTAAACCGCTGCGCGGTGGTTTCAGACGCAAGCGTCTCGACCAAGTAAGCGCTTCCTTTCACGGTTGATCCGCGTTCCATCTGACTGAGCCTGTGCGGCAGACTCGGCCCTTCACGTGGTCGTGCCACGTCGGCGCGACCCCAACCGAAGGGAGGTCAGCATGGGTATTCTGCGTACGCGGATGGAACAGGATCTATTGGTTCGCGGGCGTTCCGCGAGGACACGGGAGGGCTACCTGCGGGTGGTCGGCGATCTGGCCAGGCATTACCATCGCTCGCCCGATCAGCTCAGCGAGGCGGAGGTGCAGCAATATCTGGTACACCTCATCGAAGAGCGCAAGCTGGCGTGGAGTAGCTGTCGGGTGGCGGTGGCGGCACTGCGGTTCTTTTTCGAGACGACACTCGGCCGTGCCCGCGCGGCGTTTACCGTGCCGTTGCCGAAGGGCGCGCAGAAGCTGCCGGAGATTTTGAGCCGCGAAGAGGTGGCGCGGCTGTTGGCGAGCGTGGTCAATCGCAAGCATCGCGCCTTGCTGATGACGACGTATGCCGGCGGGCTGCGGGTCAGTGAGACCGTCCGTCTGCGGGTCGGTGACATCGATTCGCAGCGCATGCTCATCCGGGTCGAGCAAGGCAAGGGGCGCAAGGATCGCTACACGCTCCTGTCGCCCCGGCTGCTGGAGGAGTTGCGTGTGTACTACCGCATCTATCGGCCCACGGAGTGGTTGTTCCCCCGCCGCGGGACGACGGTGCCCATGGCGACCAGCAGCGCGCAGCGCATCTACAACGCCGCCAAGGCTCGCGCGGGCATTCGCAAGCAGGGAAGCATTCATTCGTTGCGCCACGTCTCGACATAATGCACACCTCTCAAAGAATGCCTGATTTCATGGGCAATTCGGGTTGTTCGGAAACAGTTCGCGGACGCTTGCGACCTTGGTGTACGGCGTCGACGGAATTGCGAACTGCAGGCAATTCGAGGCCGCTCCGTTCGATGATCCAGGGCGCGTAGCGGACCACCTGGCGCGCCGGGAGAATATTGTCCCGAATCAGCCGCTTGATCACCGTGTTGCTGACACACAGTTCGCGCGCGGTCTCTTCCAGGCTGAGCCACTCTCCACTGCGTCGATGATTCGGCAGGCCGCGCCAGTGGCGCATGCTGTGGACGTGATGCACACGCCAGGTACTGCCCGTGCCGGTTCGATACCCGAGCCGGTTGAGCACCTGAGCAATGGTCGCGTCGTCGCAGATCTTCGACAGCTCCGTGAGCAGCTCGATGGCCTTCTCGTCGGTCACGTGCCGTGTCTGTCCGGGGCCGTTGCGGCTGACCCGGAGTTCTGTGTGCACGCCGCCCTTCCAGTGGATCTGCAGCGCGTGCTGCCGTGACTGCTCGGTGCTGTTGACCACGATTTCCTCGATCACCGTACGCACAATTCGTTTCTTCAACTCAATCGGAGCCGCCGGATGATACCAGAGCAGACGCAAGTCGTTGCCCAGCTCCCGCAGCCGCTCTTTTTGCTCTGCACTCAACGGATGGAATTGCGCGCGCTGAGCGGTGATGCGGGTCTCGACCTCGGCAACACGCTCCAACGCCTGGTTCCAGCGCGCCTCCAGCTCGCCGGCAACCAGTCGGTTGTCGGGATCGACCGCATCGAACTGGCGCTGTGCCCGCTTGCCCTCATAGCGCGCTTTTTCCAACGCCATCTCTAACGCTCGTTGTTTCTCCTGGTCTTCGTTGAGCGCACGCTCCATTGCCTGCATCGCCGCCTCGATGCCCGCGGGCTCAATGGCCTCGAGCACCACGTCGCCAACCCTGCGGTCGACACGCAAGCTGCCCAATGACTGGCAAGAGGCCGAGCCCCGCTCCGTGCGACCGCCCCGACAACCGTAGCGCGGAACTCTGCCCGCTACTCCCCCATAGGACACGAACATCATCCGCCCGCACCGGCCGCACCGCAGCAGACCGCAGAGCAACGCGGCCCCATTTTTCGCGGCTCCTGGACTGCTCCCATCCCGTCGTGACACGTTACCCTCCAGCACGCGCTGATGATGCAGGTACTGCTCCCACGTGATGTACCCCGGGTGATGCTCACGCAGCAAGATCCGCCAGTCTTCCAGCGCTCTCGGGCGTCGGGCTCCCGAGCTGGTACGCTGCCCCTTGGCCGGTCGGCTCGCCGCGGTGCGGCCGTAGACCAACGCGCCCGCATAGCAGGGGTTGCGCAGGATCTGCCGAACGCGGCTCTCCCGTGGCAAGCGCCAAACAACCTCGCGTCCTCCCGTGCCACGCACCAACTCGGGAAGCAAGAACTTCTCATCACGAAAATACAGCATGGTTTGGCGAGCGCTGCCGAGCTCATCGAACTTCGCAAACACCGTCATGATGGCTTGCTGGAGTTGGCGATCGGGCGACTTCTCGACACCGTCTTCTTCGCTGCGCACGAATCCCACGGGTAACTCCCACAGGGCACAGCCCCGCTTGATCTTCTGCTCGAAAGCTTCTCGGGCCCGTTGGCGAAACAGACTGAGCTCGAACTCGCTCATCGTCCCCTTGAGGCCCAACAGCAGCCGGTCATTGATCAGGCACGGATCGTAGATCCCGTCGTCATCCACCAGGACCGTGTTGTTCAGTGCGCACAGGGCGATCAGGTTGTGCCAGTCGCGGTTGTTACGCGCCAAGCGCGAGGCTTCCAGGGCAAAGACCGCGCCCACCTCGCCTTCGCAGACGGCAGTCAGCAAACGGGCGAACCCTTGCCGCTCCTGTTTGCCGGAACCGCTCACGCCCAGATCGTCGTCAACGACTTCGGTGCGCGCAAATCCGAGCTGGCGGGCGCGGTCGGCCAGGGCATACTGGCGTTGCTGTCCTTCGCGGTGATGGCGGACCTGATGCAGAGTTGATTGTCGCACATACACATATGCCACTCGTTCAAGATGTTCCATACGAATCTTATCACTCATTTGCTGTCCTCCCGGTTGAATGCCTCTGCGTACTCGATGATCGCCCGCAGAAGCTGTCGACAGAGATCACTACATTGCCGGCGCTGCTCAGCCGGCAGACTCTGCCAGATCTCCCGGCGCACGAAGGGCAATGTGTGCTGTGACCGGCTGACCCTCTTGTCCTGACGCATCCCTCGCCTCCCTGCTCTTGGAATGCGTCCTGGCTGCTGCTCTTTGCCCGACGGAAGCAAGCAGAGACTGAGCGTCGAGCAGCTCACGCAGCGCGATCAGCGCTGGTAGCGCTACCAACGGCGGCTGGCGATCGAAGCGGAGCTGTGCACAACAGACACCGTCTAGCATCCAGGCCGGCAGCGTGAGCTGCACTCCATTCCGCCGTACCCGCACCAGTACGCTGGCCGCTCCAAAGCTTCGTGCTCGACGCAGAACCTCTACTTCTTCACCGTGAAATGGATGGTGGCGATAGCAGATCGTCGCCAGAGCCGGTTCATGGGCATTACGCGGATACCTTGCGACACGCCTTCGCCACGCATCTGGTCGAAAGCGGCACCGACGTGGTCACGCTCCAAAGCTTGCTCGGACACGGCAACATCAAAACGACGATGCGCTACCTGCATCTGCGCGCGCAGCGCGTGGCCACGCAGGTCTCGCCACTGGACCAGCTGCCCAGCGTGCCGCCACCCGCCCGCTAGTCGATGCTGGCGCTGTCGTCTGGGGCGACGACGGCCGGAGCCCAGCGCCCGCGCTACGAGGTCGCCGATGTCGTGCGGGCGTACGGCGCGGCGTTCCTTCGCACGCACCCCACCTCGTCGGCCCAGCGACAGGTGCTGCGGGCGATCGCGCGCTGTCGCACCGCCGCCCTCGGCGGGCACGTCGAGGGTTGCGATGCCTGTGGGCATCGACGCATCGCCTACAATTCCTGCCGCAATCGCCATTGTCCGAAGTGCCAAGGGGCCGCGCGCGCGAAATGGATGGCCGCCGAGCAGGCAATGCTGCTACCCGTCGACTACTTCCACGTCGTCTTCACCCTCCCGCACGCACTCAATCCGCTCATCCGCGTCAACCCGCGGGCGCTCTACGCCCTCCTGTTCCGTGCCGCGGCGGCCACACTGCTGGCCTTTGCTCGCGATCCCAAGCACCTCGGCGCTGAACCCGCTATCACCATGGTGCTCCACACCTGGGGACAGAACCTCACCGAGCACGTCCATGTGCACTGCGTGGTGACCGGCGGCGGCCTCAGCTCGGATCGATCCCGGTGGATCGCGGTGCGCCGCCAGCGCCACCGCCGTCCGTTTCTGTTCCCGGTCAAAGCCCTGAGCAAGATGTTTCGCGGCAAGTATCTCGCGGCGCTCGCCCGTCTACGCGGCCGCGGCGACTTGCGATTCACCGGCCAGTGTGGACCCCTGGCTGACCCCCAACCGTGGCACACTCTGCTCACCACGCTGCAGCACACCAACTGGGTCGTATATGCCCAACCCCCGTTCGGCGGCCCCGAGCGGGTGCTGAAGTATTTGAGCCGCTACACGCACCGCGTGGCGATCTCCAATCGCCGTATCCTCTTCGTCGGCGACGGCACCGTGCGCTTTGTCTGGAAGGACTATGCCGACCACAACGCCCAGAAGCCGATGACACTGCCCGCGGCCGAATTCCTGCGTCGATTCCTGCTGCACGTGGTGCCGCGCGGCTTCATGCGCATCCGGCATTACGGCCTTGTGGCCAACCGCCATCGCGAACAAAAGCTGCTGCGGTGTCGCGAGCTGCTCGGCGTCACCAGCGCTGCACCTGTGCGCGAACCGTTGGAGCCGCGCATTCCCCACGCCGACGGCAACGAGACCGACGCCCCCGACAGCGAGGCACCACGCGCCCCCTGTCCGATCTGTGGCGCCCGACTGCGCATCATCGACATCGTCGCTCCACAACCGCACGACACCTCATGAAGCAGGCCGCCTTTGTCCACCACGCTCGCACCCTTTGTGACGACCACGCCGGTGGTGATGCACCCGTGCGTCTTCGCACGCGCGCGACCCGGATTCAGCACCTCCCAACAGCTGCGCTCGCCCCCTTTTCCCCCACGACTAGCTGCGCGCCGCTTCCGAATTGTTTGCCGTGCACACGCTCCGTGGGCTAGAAAGCCCATAGGGAGCAACCGTTCGTGGTACGCGGTTCAGTTCAACGCGGTTTATCCGCCCTCCGGCCGTCCACCTCCCAGCTCAGCTGCGCACTGCATCGCGGGCCGGACGGCGGATCAAACCCTCAACATTCCCGTCCTCCCCCTGCCGTGCTCAAGAATTGAGACGTACCCCGTATACGGCTCCATGCCGATCAGGACGAGCAGCGTCGCCGCCGCCACGGCCAGCGTGATCAGCGAGGAGTCGGGCACGTGATGCGCGACGCTGAGGACATCACGGAGGAAGCCGTGCTTCGCGATGTGGATGCCCAGCAGTTTTGGCACCTGATCCAGTACGATGACGAGGCCGATACCCGCCTTGAAGCCCGTCAGGACGGGTGTGGAAATGAAGCTGGCAACGAATCCTAGGCGGAGCAGGGCCGCTAGCATCAGCATTGCGCCGACCAGAACGGTGAGGGTGGCAACGGTGGTGATTAGCTTCGCCGGGTCGCCGTCCGGCACCGCCACACCGAGTTGCGTACCGGCCAGGATCGCCAGGGTGGCGGTGGAGCTGACGCTGAGCACCCGCGACGAGCCGAGAAGGGCGTAGACAACCATCGGAATGAACGCGGTATAGAGGCCAACGGCGACGGGCAGACCGGCTACGGTCGCGTAGGCCATTGCCTTGGGCAAAACGACCGCTGCGGCCGTCAGCCCGGCGACCACATCGAACCTCAGCGTTGCCGGGCCTGACTGGATCTTCTCGGCAGATGGTGAATCTTGATTCATGCTGGTTGTATCCCGTCTCTCCTGGCACACACCCAGGTTCGACAACGCGCTGAGCAGCGGCGCTCAGCACTGAGCTCGGCCATGCTGCCGACGCATGAAATTCCGCCAGCGCCCGACTGGATGAGGGACACCACGACCCCGGGTACGATGGGGGTCATCAGGCTCCGGGGGACCCGTTCCCCCACGAGCGGCATGGACCGCTGGTCGGCGATGCGCTTCATGCCTTCTCCTCCTCCACCAGCGCTTTGATCCGTCCGGCTTTCACCGCCGCCACCAGCGCCGCATGATCATTCGCATTCTGTTCCGCATAGGCCATGGCGAACTCCCCAATGGCCTGGTCGAAGGTGTCCGTTTTTCCCAGGTAGCCGCTGATCAGCGCCGCATCGCCGGATTTCGCGTGGGCGTGGGCCAGGGTCCGACCGCACAACTCGGCGTACAGCATATGTTGCTCGACCGACGCCCCTTCGATGGGAGCGGACATCTTCATGTCCCGCAGCTGACGCACATAGAGATGGCGCCCCTCGCGGCCATGCGTCCAGCCCAAAAAGATGTCGCTGGCGGACTGCATCAGCCGCTGCCCCGTGACGACGCGCTGCCCCTGATTCTCGTACTGACTCTTGCCCGCATAGGGCTCGAGCACGGAGCGACACGCTTCCTTGAATTGCAGCAACAGGGGGTGATTCTCCGCGGAGAAGAACAGCCCGACGTAGCAACGCGTGCCCACGCTCCCGATGCCGACCGCTTTGATGGCGATATCTTCCATGCGATAGCGGTCCAACAGCACCCGGCGCTCGTCGGGCAGGCTGGATCGGTAGGCGGCCAGTGCCTCACGAACGGTCTGCTCAAAGCCCTTTGCGGTAACATGAAACAGCACCGGCGGTTGATCGATCAGGCGCCGCCGCCCCCCGACCTCGCCGCTGATCTTCGGGTACAGGTAATCGCCGATGCGCTCCTGTGCCTGTGAGACGATCTGTTCCCGAATCTTTCTGATCTTGGCATTGGGGGCCATGTCGATGATCGTCTGGGCATCGAGACGGTCATACCAGACTTCCAGTGGACTCATCTTGGAATAGTCGCGCAGCCGCACGCGGTACCCACGCACACACTCGACCGCCGCCGCCCGGGCTTGCTTGTCGGTGAGCTGATTGTCGCGGGCGGCCACCGCAAAACTGACCGCCAGGCGCTTCACGTCCCATTCCCACGGCGCCGGCAGGGTTTCGTCGAAATCGTTGATGTCGAAAATCAGATTGCGCTCAGGCGTCGCAAACAGGCCGAAATTGAGCAGGTGGCAATCCCCGCACGCCTGCACCCGAATGCCCGTAGTGGGGGTGGTAGCCAGATCAGAGGCCATCAATCCCGCTGACCCGCGCAGAAAGGTGAAGGGACTGGCCAACATGCGCCCGTAGCGGACGGGCACCAGTTCGGGTAGTCGATCCCGGTTGGATTCTTTCAGGATGGCGATGGGATCGCGGCGTTTGGCCGGCCGTTTCCAGCCGGCGTGACTCGTGCGCGGCACGGTATCGCGCAACGCCTGGCCGTCGGCGACGCGCTGGTCGCGCGAGCGCATGACCGGCTCAAATCTACCAGTCTCGCTCGTGGGAGCTTTGTCTTTCACAGCCGTTTTCGTGGTAGCCATCGTCTTACCTCCCGCTTCTCAGATAACCGCGCTCATTCTTGCGAATCAGTGGCCGCGGGCTTCGGCAGCCCGGCGCGAATCCGCTGGGAGAAGTCGGCGGCCGGGTCCGGCGACGCGCTCATTGCTCCCTTTGAGGCGCACCCGGCGAGAGTGATCAGGCCGAGCAGGCACGGTACCAAACGTCTTATGATACTGAGCCTTCATCCTCGCTCCTCCCGGCAGCCCGACCAATGTCCAGAGGACCTTGAACCGCCAGGGCTGATCGCCGCTGAAAAAAGAGTCCGGCGATCGTTCCCTCTCCGAGGACTCTTCCAAATTCTCTGACCATGAAGAAGGGAATGAAGGCGAAGACCACGACCAGAGCCCAGCAACGCTACTCGTCGCTGACTCGTCTCGGGCCCTCATCAACTGCGCCCCCGCGGACCTGAGGCGCCCTTCAGACCCCGCACCGGATTCTCGCCAACACGAGATAGGCCCGGATACGTGAGGGCCAGGTGTGCACGAATGGTGATACTGTCAAGCATTTCGCGATGGACGGCTTCAGTGTGCCGCCGGCTCCGCCGAACCTGGCTCGATTCTCAACAACAACGATGCCGGTATGAGTATCGCCAGCATAAGTATGACCGTCGTTGCGATCGTCAGCATCACATCCGGCCGATCACGAAACACGCTATTTGCGACCATTACCGCAATGCTGGCATTGCGTGCACCATGCATGAATCCCATGGCAAGCATTGTACTGCGTTCCGGCCATCCAAGCAGGTAGCCGACTCCAAAGGCGGCAACGATGTAAATCAGCGCAGCAAGTATTGCATATGTGCCAAGCAGGCCAATGATTTGTTTATAAAAAAGCCCAACGAGCGTTAATAGCAGTAGTACCACGAAGACGCGTGAAATCAGATGCAGGTACTTTTCAGCAGCATGGGCCGTCGTCTCAAAGCGTGACCTAATGAAGAGACCGAGACACAGCGGCACCACGATTGTAAGGATTAGCTTCAACAGCAGATGCGTAACATCGAAATGAACATCAGGGAGAAAAACTCCAAGCATAACAGGGAGGTATATGATGGTGATGCTGATCGACATGGCAAGAAGACCGCCGGCAAGTGATACATTCGCATTTGATCTGGCCGTAAAGATCGGGCCTACCTCCGCTCCTGCTGCCATGGCCAACAGCACCAGGCCGTATCTCAGTGACGGATCAAGACCAAAGAGCCTCGCAATTGAGGTAGCAAGAAGAGGAAGGATGATGTAGCTCGCTACCACCGCTGAGATCGTTATACGTATGCTGCGAAGAGGTCCAAGAATCTGGCTGACTGTCTGACTCAATCCCAATGCCAGCATTCCACTGACCACGTAAATCAGAATTACCGGAGTCAATGCGAGTGACAAGAATTCGTGCATTGTATGCGCCTCTTTCTGAATCGCTACAGGGACAAGACTCTGATCGAATGAATGAAACGGAGACGGCTCATGTAACCGGGGCTTTGCGGCCGAATGCCTCGTCAATGATCGCCTGCAACCGGTGCAGCGTCTCGGCCGGAAGGGACGGGAAATCCTTCAACCCATAGACGCGCCCGAGAAACCCGTACTTGCTTTCGCCGTAGCGGTGATAGGGCAGGAGCTCGTAGTCGACCACGTTCTTGTACGGCCGGATGAAGGCGAGCACGGCGCAGATGTGCTCCTCGTCGTCGTTGACGCCCGGAATGACGGGGGTGCGGGCGATGAAGCTCTTGTCCGGGAAGGTTTCGTACGCGCGCTGGTAATTCGCCTTGATCCGCGCGTTGTCCACCCCGACCCATTGTTTGTGGCGCACCGGGTCGCTGAGCTTGTGGTCATGCAGGACCGTGTCGGCGTGTTCGACCACCCGGCGGAAAAACTCCCAGGGCACGTTGCCCGCGGTCTCGATGGCCGTGTTGATGCCGCGGTGGTGCGCTTCGGCGAGCAGTGCGGCGCTGAAATCGGGATACAGGGCGCATTCTCCGCCGGACAGCGTGATGCCGCCGCCGGACTCGTGGTAGAACGACGCATCCTGTTCCACCTCGGCGAGCACCTCGTCTACCGTCATCTCTCGCCCGAACTCGGAGAGCGCCTCGGGCGGACACACGGGGACGCACTTGCCGCAGTTCGTGCACAGGTCCCAGTTGATGCGTACCTTACCATCGGCCTCGACGACATAGATCGCGTTCTCGGGACACTCCTTGAGGCACAATCCGCATTCCTTCTCGCCGATGCACTTCTTGAGGTCGAAGGCGAGCTCAGGCTTGGGATGGATGCTCTCTGGGTTACAGCACCACTTGCACCGCAGCGAGCAGCCTTTCAGAAAAACATTCGTGCGGATGCCGGGGCCATCATTGGTGCAGAAGTGCTGGATGTTAAGAACCCGACCGGTCGGCGTTACGGTGCTCTCGGTACGTAGAGTCATGGTCTCTCCTCTAGGACCTGTGAGCGGTCGGCGTCGGTTGGGTCAGTGACCCTTCGGCGGGCCCGCTCCCCATTGGGTCGCTTCATCCTTCGAAGTCCGACAGGTTGCTAGTCACCGAACGCGATGCCGAGAGCGCGCGCGATCTGTATCAGTTCGCTCGCCGCCGGTATGGTGCGAATGCGGTTGAGCGCCTCCCGCATGGGGACGGTCTTGAGGTCCGGTGGCTGGAACGTGATCAGCACCCCGTCCTCACCCGCGTGCAGCGCCCGCACAGCCCCGGCGCCATAAGCCAGCCCAAGCTGACGATCTACGGCTGTCGGGTCTCCACCGCGGACCAGGTGCCCCAGTGAAAAGGGCAGCACGTCGCGATCGGTCAGGCGCTGCAGGGCCAGGGCCACCGACTTCGCCGCGGCCCCCGCGCGGTCGATCACATGTTCGCCCTCGCCGAACTCAGGATCCGCGTTGGGCGTCAGGCTTGCGCGCAAACCGCCGGCGTCAGGGGCGGCAGCGCCGCTGCCGGCCGCCGGCCGGGCGCCCTCGGCGACGACGACGAGCGCGGGACGCCGGCCCTCGCCCTCGTGGGCGGCAAGCGCGCTAGCGACCTTGGCAAGATCGTAGGGAATCTCCGGCAACAGGACCGCGTCCGCAAGCGCCGCCATACCGGACTGCAAGGCCAGCCAGCCGGCGTGCTGCCCCGGGACTTCGACTACGGCCAGGCGGCCGATGTCCCGCGCTCCGGTGCGGATGCGCTCGAGCATCTCGGCGGTATGGGAGAGTACGCTATTGTAGCCAAGGGCCTGCGGCACGGAGGCTATCTCGTTCTCGACCGACTTGGGCACGCAAACGGTGCGCAGTCCCTGACGGTGCAGCTTGAAGGCGACACTCAGCGCATGGAGTCCGGTGACCGCACTGCCACCGACCAGCGAGATCACGGCGTCGACACCCGCCGTGCGCAGGGCCTCCAGCACGTCACCGGAGCGGTCGATTTCGTCAATCTGGTGCTCGTCGTTGGTCGTTCGGACGCGGAACGGATCGGTGCGTGCGGCAGTGCCGATCAGGCTCCCTCCGCGGCCGGCTGCCTCCGCGATCCCGGGACGGAGAATCACCGTGCCGCCCTCGGGATAGCGCTCGGGATAGAGCAGCCCATCATAGCCATCGCGGATACCGACGATCTCCCAGCCGAGCCCGTTCGCCGCCAACGCCGCTCCAGCCACCACGAGATCGAGACCCGGCAGGTAACCGCTGCCGATGTTGATGGCAATTCGCCGTTTCTTTGTGGTCATAACCGTCTCCCATTCGGCTGGCTGGACTGAGGTCCGTCAAGCCTTCCGCGTCTTCGCCAGCAGCTCGTCTGTCGCGTCCGTACGCTCCCACGCAAACTCCGGCCGGCCGAAGTGGCCATACGCCGCGGTCTGCAGGTACCCCGGCTGTCTGAGCTTCAGGTGGTCGATCATCCCCTTTGGGGACAACGGGAACACCTGTCGCACCAGTGCGGCCAAGGTTTCCTCGGGGAGTTTGCCCGTGCCGTAGGTGTTCACCATTACGGAGACCGGGTCCACCACGCCGATGCAGTACCCCAGTTGCACCAGGCACTCCGCCGCCAGCCCGGCCGCCACGATGTTCTTGGCGATGTATCGGGTCATGTAGCCGGCCGAGCGATCGACCTTGGTCGGGTCTTTCCCGCTGAAGGCTCCACCTCCGTGGACCGACCAGCCGCCGTAGGTGTCCACCATGATCTTGCGGCCCGTCAGGCCGGTGTCGCACTGCGGGCCGCTGACCAGGAATTTCCCCGTGCCGTTGACGGTGACCGTGGTCTTGGCGTCCATGAGGCCACCGACCACCGGGCGTACGACCTTGTCGATGATCTCCCGCGTCGCCTCTTCCGTGGTGTACCTGCCGTCGGGTGTTACCACGGCATCGGTATGCGAGGCGGCGATCACGATGTACTCCACCCGGACCGGCTTGCCGTCCTGGTATTCCACTGTCACCTGTGTCTTCCCGTCCGGGCCGAGGTAGGGGAGTTCCTTCTTCTTGCGTGCTTCCGCCAGGCGCATCGCCAGCCGGTGCGCGAGCTGGATCGGCAGCGGCATCAGCTCTGCCGTCTGGGTGCAGGCGTACCCGAACATGAGCCCTTGATCGCCGGCCCCGATCTGCCCGGCCTCCTTCGTCACCCCAAGGTCGATGTCCGGCGACTGGGCGTGGATGGTCCTCAGGATCGCCGCGGTATTGACGTCGAACCCGTAAGCTGGCGACGTGTAGCCGATCTCGTTCCCGACCTTCCGGGCCAGTTCGGCCACGTCGAACAGGGCCGTGGTGGTCACCTCCCCGCCGATGATGAGGACGCCCATCGTCACGTAGCACTCGCAGGCGACGCGGGCGAGCGGGTCGCGTCGCAGGCACTCGTCTAGCACCGCGTCGGAGATTTGATCACAGAACTTGTCCGGGTGGCCTTCGGTCACCGACTCCGACGTGAACAGCATGTTCTTCGGATACATCGACATGGTATCCCCCTCGACGCCGTCTTACCCCCTTATGCAGCGGTGACTTCACGGGCCGCTTGCCGAGCATCGTCACCTTGCTAACCTTGAACAGCAGCGGCCCGCTCCACTTCTCGTCGTCGGCTTCCCAGGCGCCTGTCGCCTCCGCGCTAGGGGTTGCTGAGGCCGAGGTGGATCAAATCTGCTTCTGACACAATGGGACTCGGGTCTAACCCCAACGCGCCTCCATAGGCATCTTTCGCATCATCCTTGAAGACCGGAATCCCCTTCGGGCCTCCCTCGGATGGCAACCTCCGCAAGGCCTCCCGGATAGCGGGACGAAGAGTCTCTTCAACAGGCAAGGCTCTGAAGAATGTGCGGAAGACATGACTGATGTTTCGATGGACAAGGGCCTTGTGAGCTTCTTGACTCCACTCTGGGGAGCTCACCTTCATCCCGAGGAATTGAATGAGACGGCTGGCCATCCGGTCTACTGCCGGCTTCACGTGAATCTGCCGCCGCGATCCCGGGCCGCCCAAAGGCGTCTGGGCTTCAAGCGTTTTGGTATTGATCCACCTCACGCGCTCACGCGTCTTCTGAGCCCCCTGCCCTTTGATTTGTAGGACTTCGATAGAAGACGTCTCGACCTCATCCACCTGGACAATGACGATATCCCCCTCCTCCATATTCGCCGCAATCCTGTCGAGCTCACGGGCCTGCTCATCTTGCGAATAATGATTCAGGACATTTCCCAGGAACAGGACGTTCTGTTTGTCCTTGATCCGTTGAGGAACATCTGTCTTCTGCAAGGTGATCCCGAATTCCGCGAGACCTTCCTCCAGAGGATTCCTTTCCATCCTGTACCCGTCCCAGGAAGGTGCAGGCTGGCTCGGGTCGCCATCCCGCTTTCTTTCCAGATCAATCCTTGCCTCGATCTTCGTCACATCGGGGGTCAGCATCTCATCCAGCTTTGGGTCGGAGAACTCAACTTCTCGACCGGAGTACATGAACGTCCGGCCCATGAAATACGACTCCCACACCTCATTCCCATGCAGATTGTACGAATAGGCGACGGAGGAGACCTTGCCCATACGATCAACCACACAATGCCAGTCCTTGACCTCGCGCGTGGTCTCCTTGGAAGAAATCATCCCGGATAGGCACCCACGGATCTTCTCCGCCCTATCTCCCAGGAGAGTGACGTTCGCGTAAGGCACCGCCTCAAGGCGTTCCGTAGCCACATACTCCACGTCCATCCTGAGGTCCCTTGCCAGAAGCGTCTTCAAGGCGGTCGAGACCTTGGCACGGGATACGCCGACATCAATGAACGCAAACTCGGGATCCAACAGAGGCGGTCCGTCCCGGTCAGGATCTTGAGGACTCTGCAGATCCCACAGAAGGCTTCCTATCCCCGCATTCCTGTCAGGGATGATGTTGGTGTCGACAAAGGGAACCGGCGTTTGAGCCTTAAGGCCTGGAACATCTTTGGGCTTCTCTCGACTTCCCGTGGTGGTGGCTTGCAGCGATGACATGATCCTTGCCCTCGATCTTCACCTTGCCGCCAAAATCCGCTGCCGAAGGCCAAGCTTCGGGCACGGTTTCGCGAGGGCATTGGTGATGGTCTTCGGCGAATTGCTCATGTTGTTTGCCAAGAGTCGGGCGGATTCGAGCGCCCCCGGCGAACCGGGGGCGCTCGGCGCATCTCCAGACGGAAGCTCGCTGCTAGTCGACCATCGGGCGTTCCCCCTGATACAGAGGACGTTCCTTTTCGCTGTCTAAGCGTTCCTTCCGTGGTTTGCTCCAGTATTCCCAGCGCGCGGTCGGCGTGAACACCCCGGTGACTGCCGCGTTGACGAGGGCTTCCGGGTTGCCATAGATCCACTTCGGTCCGAAGCCGCCTCCCAGCTTCACGTACTTGAAGCTGTCCGTGGCGATAACTGTGCCCTTCGGGTAGTGCCGGATCGGGGACATGGCGATGCAGGTCTGGTGGAAGATGTGGCCGCCAGCATCCTCGATGGTCTTGGTATCGCCGTAGTGCTGGGCCATGAAGTAGGTGGGCGTGTCGGTCTGCACCCACAGCTTCACTCCTTCCTTGACCTTCTTGCCCTTGACCAGGCGCGCAACCTCGCGGACCTCATCCCAGGTCGCGTGCGGACAACCGAAGATAACGATGTCCACTGGCTTTGCCTTTTCCGGACCGGGGGCCGGCGAAATGGCGTTGAGGTGGCGGTACATCTCGACGACGTCTTCCATAGTGACCGTGAGGCGCTCGGGGTTCTTCGGCATGTTGCCCTTGAATGCGGCTTCGAGCGTCGGGGATTCCGGCGTGTAGCCCATCAGGTGCAACATCGGGTCGTTCATGCCCGGCGAGGCGCACGAGATTAAGTTCTTGGTCGCTCCTGGGCCCATCTTTTTGGGCAGGTTGAGCACGGCCATGATCCGGTTTTGCGCCTTCTCGGCGACGGCGGCACCCAAAGCGCCCCAATCAGCCATCCCCTTGATGTTATCGCGAACCTCGTCAGTCAGTTCCACGATGCACTTGGCCGCGCGATTCTCATCGAGGTGGCTGCCATACTTGGGCAGGCAGCCGGTGTAGGCGCAGTAGATCGTGTTGATGGCGGCTTCCCGGTTGGTCCGGGCGCCAAGGATGGTGTTGATATAACACGCGGCGCTGGACTCCGAACTGGCCGCGTACTCGCCCATCTTGGGGATGCGGGTATTGAGGTAGGGGTTGCACGAGAGCCAGGGGAGCCAGCCATGCTCCATGAGCTTGTCGTAGCCCGCTTGGAAGCCGGCGACCATTTCCTGGTCCAGCCTGAAGCTGCCCTTCCCAGGCAGCTCGAAGTTCCACGGCTTGCCGTTCGGTGGTCCCTTGATCTCGTGGGCCTTGTCCAACTGCATCATGTACGGATCGTTTCCGCACTCGGTGCCGGATTCGTCGTGGACATGCGCGTCTTTCATCGCGAAGATCGGGTCGTAGAGCGGGCTGTGTCCCAGGTCGTATTCATTGAGCTTCGCCAGTCTCTTCGGCTCTAGACGATCCTTCACGTAGATGGGACAGCAGTTGAGCGTGAGGACAAGGTCCACCATTTCCGTCGCCTCGACCGCTTTGCCGAAATCCAATAGTTTGTCCATGCAAAACTGCTTGGCTTCACCATGCTTGCCATCCAGCATTTCTTGCTGATGCGTTGTAAGTTTCATTTTTGCTTTCATATTTTTCTCCCTTAACGTTTTATCTTCTAATTCGTTGGAAGAGATTACCCCTTGCGGGTAATTGACACAGTGGCCTTCTCACCGACTTCGGGTGCGTCGATCTCAACCCAGTCGCCCGTCTTGATCGTCGTGATCGGGTCCTGGTCCAATTTATCCACGGCGGGAATTTCACCGGCAATGGCGCCGTTAATATCGATATAATGAACCTCCTGGCAGATGAGGCCTGCGGGGCCGTGGTGGGACACCTTGCACTTGTAATACAGGCTGAAGGCGCCGCTGGTGGAGCCTGCCGTCGTGGGATAGACGAAGATCTTGCCGGTCACGATTTTGCCTTTCATATCGGCGCCTGGCGCCATTACCATGCCGTCCTCGTTGCCGACGTGGTTGAACGCCCATCCAATCCGTTGGCGATTCACCATCGCTTCGCCAGCGGCTTTCCCTTTTGACCGGGCGATGCCTGTTAATACGATCTTCTGTTCCATTGCTGATTCCTCCCTTCATTTATTGGCGCCGCTTCCTGTGCTGGGAATGTGGCGCATGATGTTTTGCGGCGTCCGCCCATTCGGCGCCGGCTGCTCTCGAATAATCGGGTAATCCGATCGATCGCTTCCTCTTGTCGCGTCTTCTCAAGCTCAGCTCATTGCTCTTCAGTCCGCGCGATGATCTCCGCCTGCTGCGAGGGCGAAAGGTCGGTGAAGTACGCGCAGTAACCGGCAACGCGCACGACGAGATCCCGGTACTTTTCGGGGTTCTTCTGCGCCTCCAGCATGGTTTGCTTATTGAGGATATTGAACTGGATGTGCGCGTGCTTCTGGCTGCACCAGGCGCGGATAAGTTGCATTAAGCGGCGCGTCCCCTCTTCTCCGGCAACGTTTGCCGGCGACATCTTCATGTTGAGCAGGTCTTCTCGGTGTTCCTTATAGATCTGGCAGGTCGCCCGGGCGATGGACTGCAGGGTCACCGTTGGCCCCTTGGTGTCGCAGCCGTGCGAGGGAACGATCCCGTCCGAGAGGAACTCTCCGGCCGGCCGGCCGTTCGGTGTGGCCATGGTCACCCTGCCGCAGGGGTTATGGAAGGTTATCGGAATGATGCGCATGTTGGCGCTCTGGCCATGCGGCCTGGGATGGTTGTGGGCATACTCCATGACGGTGCGCTGTATCTGGTAGCCGATGGTGTCGACCCACTCGATGCCGTTGCCGTACTTGGGGGCATTAAGGCACATCTGGCGGATGGCCTCCTTGCCTTCCCAGTTCTTCTCCAGGGCCTCGAGGAGCTGGTCCCAGGTGAGCTTCTTCGTGTCGTAGATGAGGTGCTTCACGGCAGCCAGGGAATCGATGCAGGTCGCGAACCCTCCGAGCCCGTCGATACAGGAAGCATCCAGCGCCCCCGGTATGTAATCTGCGTGTGTGTGGAGGTCCCGGCCGTTCTCCATGCACAGGTCGTGCAGCGTGGAGGCCAGCGGAGCCGCGATATACTTGGGTTTCAACGCAGCCGCCAGATAGTTCTGGATCATGATATGCTTGGTGACGTTTTCCAGCTGCAGCCGGAAGGCATTCCACAGGTCGTCGAAGGTCTTGAAGTTCCTGGGGTCACCCGTCTTCAGGCCAAACTGCTCGTCCTTGTAGATCTTCATCCTGCCATCCCGGAGAGTCATCTCCATGACCGCGCCGTAATTGATGCCGGCATTGCCGGTCTTGTGGGTCTCGCGGTTGGGCAGGCGCGATTCCGAGCACCCCGACATGGCGTAATCCAGGGCTTCCCGCTTCACGATCCCGTTGCTCATGAACCAAGGCACCTCGAACTCGTCGTTGATCAGTTTGGGCGAGCCCTTGCCGTCCTTGATGGTCTCGGCCACGGCGTGCAGGAACTTGTCGGGCGTATTGGCGTGGATCCGGACCCCCAGCTCCGGGTAGCTGCTCCGAAGAGGCCGGGTCGATTCCAGGAGCACGTAAGAAAGCTCGTTTGTGGCGTCGAAACCGTCGGTGGTCTGGCCGCCGATGGTCACCGTCTCGTGGTGGGAGAATCCCTCGCGGCCCTTGGCCGCGGATGGTGACATTTGGGACTCGATGCTCTGCATCATGTGCAGCCAGAGGCACTGGAACAGCTCCTGCGCGCCTTCCGGGGTGATCCGCCCTTCTTCGATGTCCTTCTTGTACGTGGGATAGAAGTACTGGTCCATCCGGCCGGCGTTGATCTGCCCTCCGACCATCTCCTCCAGACGCGAGAAGAGTTGGGTGAACCACTGCGCCTGGACCGCCTCCCGGAAGGTGCGCGCCGGGTTCTCCGGGACCCACGCGCAGACGGCCGCGATCTCCTCCAGTTCCTTCTTGCGCTGTCCGTCTTTTGTCTTGGCTGCCATCTCGGCGGCCAACTGGGAATAGCGCCTCGCAAAGAGGCTCAACGCGTCGCAGGTGATGATCGCCGCTTCGTAGAAGGGCTTCCTGAAGGCCAGATTGCGCGGGTCTTCCAGCGCGGCCAATCGCGCCTGGGCTTCCTCGCGCATGCCCTTGCACCCCCGCGTCAGCATTTTCCCGAAGTCGATGACCCAGTTCTGGGAATGTCGCATGGTTGAAGTAGAGACGATCACGAACGTCTGCGTGGTCCCGACATTCTTGGGGTCAGAACCCCAGGTGAAGTGTCTGGTTTCAGGAGGCAGGGCCTTGATGAAGTTGGGGGTAAAGTCCTTGCCATTCCAATAGGGGAAGAGGACCTCATCAATGACCTTCTTGTCCTCCTCGGTTACGGTAACTGCATCCGGGGCTCCGGCCTCTTTGGCCTCAATGAAAGCTCTTGCTCCGTCTCGGATGATCGTGCCGTCGAGCTCCGGGTACACCAGCGAGTACCGTCCGAACCAGGTGCAGGGCCGGCCCACGATCAGCTCATCGTCGAAGATGGCGACCGATATATTCTTGGCAATGTGCTCCAAGGCCTTTGCCCAGCGCCAGACCAGCGGCTGGCCCTCGGTGGCCTTGAAAGATTCCGTGAAGTAGACCGCTCGCTCCAGGGCGACGCGGGGCGGCCCAGAGGAACGAATGGCGTCAAACATTCTGAGGACCCGCTCCGTCGCGGTTCCGTGCAGTACCCTTTTACCGTCGGCAATGGCCTGTTCCTGCGCGGAGAGCGCGGCGGAATTGCGTTCGCTTGTCATCGTTCGGTTCCCTTCTCTTTTCGACGCGTGTTGGCTGAAGACATGAGATTCAAGACCCGTTCGCGCTTCTCGGGGTGAATGGCGGATCACCGGCCAGGACGGACTCCACCGCCGGCAGCAGGTCCGTCGCAATGGCGCGCGTGAGGACGAAGCCATCGACCACCCCACATCTCTTGACCGCGGCGCGCACAGCGGGCTGATCGTGGAAGCTGAGCACGATCAGCTTCGTCTCGGGGCAGCGTTGGCGAAGCTGCTGCAGCCAGCAAAGGCTGCCCTCGCAGGCGAGCGAGATGTCCACCACGACCATCTCGGGCTGCAGTCGGCGGGCAGTTTCCTGCAGGGAGGTGTCATCGGCCACCATCACCACCGTCTTGAACAGCGTTTCGAGCAAGCCACGTATGCCTTCCGTGAGACCGTGGTGACGGTCCGCAAGCAACACACAATTGAACGACTTCTCTGCCGTCATCGTCGGTTTTCGCACTCTTCGGCGCCCCTCTGTCGTGGCAGCACACGGAGCGAACCATACCCGATGTCCGGTTGGCTGTGACCTCGTAAAACTACGGGGTCCGGTACTGAAAAATTACCAGGTGCCCACGAGGACGGGTCGCCCCATGTCTCGCGCAGGTTGTTGGCTGACTTCTGTGCCAGCTGATCTTGCCCCACAGATGCAAGCTGGACACAGCGAGAGTTGTTAGGGGCCATGATCGAAGTTAGTAAAGAGCTTGGTAGTTTCGATGATGTCGTCGGCGCGCTGGATGCCTTCCCAGAGCACCTGGGTTCCGGGGGCGCGATCGGAGTTGCGACCGAGATAGCCGCCGAGCTTCGCGATCCAGCCGACAACCTCGCGGATGCTGGGAGTGGTCTTCTGCGGTGTTCTCTTTCGGGTGAGAAAGCACGAAAGCGCCTTCCACTGATTGTCTTCGAAGTAGATGGTGCAGGGTCGATTGGGGTGAGTGCGGCCGAGCCAGGTGAGATGCATGATGCGCACGGCGACCATCATGTCGATGGTCAGGCAGTTTTCGAGTCTGGGCACGGTGCGCAGCAAGCGGTCCTCGATGCGACAGCCGGTTTTCAGCGTACGGTGGAAGACTTCGATCATCCAGCGCTGCACGTACCAGTCGAGCTTCTCGCAGGCCTGATCGAAGTCGTTCACTTCCATTGTGGTCAGAAGCATCCACTCGACGGCCTCCACACCGCTCGGTGCTCGCCGCTCGCGGGCATGAACCGCCCACAGCCGGATATTCCCCAATGCACTCTTGCCCTGCGGCGGGCTGAGCACCACCTCGCAGAAACGCACCGAGAGATTCGCTTTGCGCGCCTTGCGGCCGGGGCGCGGTGGCACCACCACCTCACGGTAACCCGCCAGCGGCTGTGTTTGGACTCTGTCCCACAGCTTCTTTTGCGTCTCGGCCAGACAACGGTCCTCGCTGGCACGCACCAGCAGGTGCGGCCCTCCCGCCTCGATGTGCTCGCCAGCCATGGCGAACAGCTCGTAGATGTCGGCCTCGCGGTCGCCGACGCTGACGACACGGGTCTTTTTGAGCTGGCCCTGCAGCTTGGCCGCCAGCTGATAGCTGCGCAGCCACTTCACGCTCTCCTTCTGTTCGATGGGACGTCCGGCCTGCTTGTCTTCCCAGTCGCGCACCCACACCTGCGCATCGAGCACGCCCAGCGCCAGCCCCTCGGGAGTGACCGCCACCGTGTCATGTACGATCAGGCCCAGGGCTCCACTGTGCTTGGTCCCGATCGGTCCCAACCCCGCGGTGAGCGTGTGGGCGGTGTAGTTGAGCGAGGTCGAGTCCTGCACGGCCAGCACCACCTTGTGCTCGGCCATGCGCTTGAGGGTCTGCTCCTGATGCGGCTTAAGCAGCTTGGCCAGCGTCACCTCTTGGTTGTCCAGAAACCGATACACCGCCTTCACCTTCGCCCGCTCGCCGTTGCACGCCTTGGGAATGTTGGCCTGCGGGCGGCTGTAGAAATCGCGCGCAATGGATACAAAACGCTGCGTGAGCCGGCAATCCCCGAAGCGGGCGCTGCCAAACTCAGCCTCGGCCCAGTCCCCCGAGGCTTGGGCGGGCGCCACCCCCAGCCGCTCCCGCCAGCGCTCGCCCAGCGGGTAGACGAACACCTTCTTCTTGCTCCCGGCGCAGGCGTGCGCGCGGTCCTGGCGGCCCCGCCCCGTGGTCTCTCCCAGCTCCACCCAGTTCGCCGCTCGGTAGCTGATCCCAGCAAAGCGCTCCTGCTCCACGAAGCTCTCCAGCAGCACCGGTTCATAGCCGTAACTCTGCTTCCAGTCCCGCACCAAACGGCGCCGGGCAAGCCCGAGCACACGCGAGGCCAGATTGCGCACGTGGACCCAGGGCAGCAGCAAGAAGCGCGAATTGCACACCACCCGATGCAGCTGCCCGGCGCGTACCTCGTCGTTCCAGCCGATCCATTGATCCCGCACAGCCACCCGGCGCGCCGCCGCGCTGAAGCCCAGAGCGCCCAGATAGCCGCGATGCTCGCTCGCGATCAGGTAGCGCTTCTGCGCCCCGGCCAACGGCGTGTACCCCAGGTAGTGGTAGCCCGCGATCAGGTCGTTCCACAGACCCGAGAGGTCCCCATCCTCTGTGGCGCTGACGCCGACCAGCTTGATCTCGCCCAGCTCCTCGATCGTACACCGCAGCTGCCGATCCTCGATCCCCTCCCAGTGCTGCGCCGCCAAGCGGGTGCGCACACACGAGCGGCGCGCCGGAAGGACCAGTTCCCCTCGCCTCTCCAGCTCCAGCAGCGCCAGCCGGCAACTCATCTCACGCAGCTGCCCGTTCGCTGCGCGCCAGTTCATCCACCGGCACACCTCGCGCGACAGCTCCGTGCGAGCCACTCCCTCATCTCTCTTGATCCGCGCGCGGATCTCTCTGATGACCGCGGCCGGAAATGCCAGCCCGGCTGCCTCCACTACCACCGCCACACATCACATCTACCAGATCCCGCTCACCGTGTCCAGCGGCGATCTGTGGGACATCATCAGCTGTGCCAGCGAGGTTCTCATTGGGCCGAACCTACTTGGGCCATTCACTCCCAGGCCGATCCTGAGTCATTCCGTGTCCAATTGCGCCCGACTACTTCGGTAATAGGAGAGTAGCGGTAAAACGCAGCCCCCAGTCCGGGCCGTTCTCGGGCTTATCCGCGTAATAGCGTGCTCCGACCTGAAGTTGGATCGGCATCTTTCCGACTTTTACGAGTTGCGCGACCATGAAGTTCAGCGGCGCGGTCCAGTGCTCGTTTTCCCAGTCGTAGGTCGATTCAGAGTTGATGGTAAAGGTTGTTTGACGCTTTGTTGTGTAAGCAACAAACGGCTGCAAGAAGGTGGAGTTTACGTTCTGGCGCCCCTCTTCCCCGGCGAACGACCAGACCTGGTTAGCCAGCATGCCGTAAGTCCATCCCTTCTCCTGCTTCAGCACGACTGCAGTCGGACCTGCTCCCCATTTTTCACTCCCGAGCAGATCGTCGGTCGCGGTCGGCAAAAGGAACACTGGCCCTGCACCCCAGATCCAACCGCCGCTGGTTGGTTTCTGTGGCGAGAAAAAGAGGCTCTGCAGGGTGTCACTTAAGCCGCTCTGGCTCGTATTCCCGAAGATCTTATCCTGGTAAACGACTGGCAGGATCGTTCTGGAAATGAGGTTCCAATTCTCATTCAGGGTGATGGGAATCACCGGTTGGATATTGACCTTGTATTGGAACCCGTCACCGCCGGGACCAGCGCCGAAATCGAAGTTGTTTTGGATCGGAACGCTGATCAGGGCGGCAATTGGGTTTTGGAGCTTCTTGGCCAACTCGGCGGCGTCGTCACTGGGCTTGGACTCCCGCGTCGCTGAGGGAGCGTTATTGCTTGCGTTCTGTGCCAGCGACAAGTTGATGGGCGCCACGAGTGAGGACAGAACGATGGCGGCTGTCGTAAGGGTGGTTTTCATGATCGGTGCAGGATGAGAATTCGGGGATTTGTTTTAGTCCACTCGTCGGGGCGGCCCGGAGGAGCGGACGGCGTCCAGGATCCTGAGAACCCGGTTGAACGACTGGTCTGCCGTCATCGTCGCTCCGTGCTTCCGCACTAATCGGCGCCTCTGTGCCGTGGCGCCACACGGAGCGAACCATACCCGATGTCCGGTTGGCTGTGACCTCGCAAAACTACGGGGTTCGGTACTGAAAAATTACCAGGTGCCCACGAGGATGGGCCGACCCATGTCTCGCGCAGGTCGAATCAAGAAGCCGAGCCGCCGCACGGCCCCGTGTGGGGAACGTGTTTCCCCCAAAGTGGACCGGTAGGTTTTGCGTCAGATCGCCACAATACCGTGCTTGATGGCGAAGTGCACCAGCTCCGCATTGGTGTGCAGGCCCAACGATTCCATCATCTGGTATTTGTGAAACTCTACCGTGCGGGTGGAGATTTCCAGCGCGGCAGCGATTTCCTTTGCCGAGCGGCCTTCGGCCAGCAGTTGCAGAATCTCCCGCTGCCTTGGGGTCAGCAGGGCCACGGGATTGCTGGTCTCCTCCGGGTCGCGTCTCATGGACCGCAACACGTCTCCCGCCAGCGCCGGAGTGAGATAGGTCTTGCCGTCCAGCGCCGCGTGGATGGCGTCGAGCAGCTCGGCCGGGGCCGAGTGTTTGAGCACGAACGCCGAACCGCCAGATTCCAGCGCCCGGCGGGCGTAGGCCACGTCTTTATGCATGGTCAGGAACACCACCTTCACGCATGGATTGTCCTTCTTCAACTGCGGCAGGGCGTCCAAACCGTTCAGGTGCGGCATGGTGATGTCGGCCACGATGACGTCCGGGCGCAGTTTGCTGGCGGCCGCAATCAGGGCGCGTCCATCCTCCACGATGTCCAAGAGTTCGAACTCGGGGGCGAGCAGGCTTTTCAAGGCCTCGGCCACCATGCGGTGATCGTCAGCGAGCAGTATGCGGGGACGAGGCTTCATCGCAGTTCTACCTTCAAGGGCACCCAGGCCAGAATCGTTGTACCCTGGCCGGGCGCACTTTCAATGTCGAGCTCGCCCCCGAGTAATTGAACCCGCTCGCGCATGCTCGCCAGGCCGAGGTGCAGACCCGTTTGGATCTTCGGATCAAAGCCGATGCCATCGTCGCGAATCGCCAATTGCAGCCCTCTGTCCAGGCTCCGCAGCGCGATCTCCACCGTGCGCGCCCGAGCGTGGCGCCCCACGTTTCGCAACGCCTCCTGGGCCACGCGAAAGACGCAGAGGGCCGCCTCGCGGGGGACCGATTCTGTGATCTCGCTGAGCCGCACTTCCACCGGGATCGATTCGCGCTGGCTGAAATGCTCGCATTCAGCCTTGAGAGCTGTCAGCAGACCGAGATCGTCCAGTGTCGAAGGATGCAGTTGGTAGGACAGCGCGTGGATGTCCTCGCTCAAGCGTACCAGGCCCTCCCGTATGCCACCCACGGCCTCGCTCACCGTCGGGCCGGACGGCGCCATTTCGATCTGTCCGGCATCGATGGCCAGGCATGCCAGGCGCTGCGTCACGTCGTCATGCAGTTCGCGCGCCAGCCGCGCCCGCTCTTCCTCGTGGGCGAGGAGCAATCGCCCGTGGAAGTTGCGCGCCGCTGTTTCAGCCACGCGTCGCTTCGCCCTATTGACCAGCAAGCCGATGATCAGGGTGGTCTGGAGGACGCAAAACACGACGACGGTAACGATCCACCCCCGGTACACCGCCCAGAAGGTGGGTTGCCGGAACCGGATGAGGCTGCCGGCCGGCAGGCGTGTCTCGCTGATTCCCCAGCGCTGCAGCTCGCGCCAGTCGTAGATGGGAACCGGATCATCGAGAATTTCCGGCGGGATCCTCTCGACTCGTTCACCGCGAAGCACCCGCATCGCAACGCGGGCGGCACGCACACCGATTTCCGAATCCTGATAGAGGTGCCCCCCGATGGCTCCGCGACCGACCGTGCTGTTGAAATAGCCAAACAAGGGAGCGTTCGCGACGGTATGCACGCGTTCCAGCGCGTCGTCATTATTGAAGGGAACCCCCGTTGGGTCGTCGAGGAAAAAAACGTACAGAATGAACGAGTGCGGCGGGAGTGCCGCGCATCTCTCAACCACTTGTGCAAGGGGTAGATTATCGAGCCAGGTGAATCCAACCCGATCGGTGAACACCTGGAATTCGCGGCGGATCTCGGCCGCCCAGAACTTCTCCAGCTCTGATGCACCGATTACCACCGCGACGTTGGTAGTCTCCGGCTGCATCTGCAGGATGTCCTCGACGATGCCCGGGATATTGACGTCTTGTGTCACGAGGGTGGCATTGGTCTGCAGAAGGCCGGGCGGCATTAGCCGCGGCACCACTCCAGTGAACACAATCGGTATTCCCGGGAAAAGGCGTTCCCGGTATTGAAACGTGAACCTGACGGCCGGCGCCCCAATCGGGACGACGATATCCAGCGGACGCTCTTTGAACCGAGCCTCCAGGAAGTCCACGAGCAGGCCCTGCCTCTCCCGGTTCGCGAACCTTCCCATATCCAGCGACGCATCGTAGAAATCGACTGCTTGCCCCAGTTCCTCGGCGAGCGTGGTCCGAAAGGCCGTCCCAACCGCTGCGTACGGCGCCACATCGCGCCCGAAGGAGTCAAGAATGAGGACCCGTTTCCGGATGTCGGCCGCGGTGCAGGGCATGGTCCAGGTCAGCAGCAGCAACCCAGCGCAGGCCACCCACCATCGTGTCCTACACAAGCGTGTCATCACCACGTTACCACCGTAGACTATCCGCTCGTACCACGCGTGGCCAGCACCCTCTGAGCGACTCAGGCGGGTGCAAGGTCAAGGGGAGGCTTACCACCGAGCTCTTGCATGTGCCAACTGACGTTTCCAGCGGTCAGAGCGACGGATGGCGTTGCAGCAGGCACTCTCATTGGCCGCGAAAGTTCCCAATCATCTCAGGCCCTTTGTCGGGTTCACGACCAAAATCAACGAGCGCGGCCGCCCGTGGCCGGGAGCAATTTGGGGCGCTGATTAACAACTGCCCCAGCGCAGTCTTCATCCACCCAACATCGCCTTCTTCAGGTCCTCGGATGATGGCTCGGCGCCGAGCCATATCGAAACACGGCCTTCTGGCCGACCTTGTCCTTCGCGTTCGCCTCGAAGGTTGGTGGAAAGGTCCCGGCGCCCGCCTTATTCCCAGCTACCGTTCTTGCCGCCATCGACGACGCCCTGGGTGATCTGCGTCACGCTTGCATCGAAGGTCACGTGCCCGCTCCGAATTCGGGTCGTGTGTTGGCAGCCGACGACCGCGTCCGTGTCGAAGACCGCGATCCTGGTTACGCTCCCATCCCCCCACATGGGCATCGGGCACATCGATGCACGCGGCCGTACCCAGCAGGATTTCAAACATCGATCGGCTCACCATGGCCAGTTCCTCGTCGTCTTTGGAGGCCGACCCGTAGACAACGGGCGGGACCGTACCACCCACCGCCGAATCCAGCGCCTGGTAACGTTCGATCGCTGCGCTCGCATTGAAGAACATACGCTCGCGGCCGAGTCGTTCGGTCAGACCGGCACGGCGTACGACCGTCGCCTTCAACGGACACCGGCAGGATTCGCGCCGCCGACCCGAGACCGTTTCGGTTTTCGTGGGCCGTTACGGATCTTTTCGGCATGTTCCGGGACGAGTGGATGAGGCGTCGCAGGCAGTGTTCCGCAACGAAGCTCGTGGATTTACTGGGGTTGCGTGGTGGAGCGAGGCCGCCCACAAAGGGGATACGCTCGACACGCTCCAAGAGCGCGCGCGGCAGCGCCGGTCGTACTGCACCAACCGGCGTCTTGAAATTGTGAACGCTTTCTTCACGTACCCCCTTGCGGGCGCCTGATTACGGAGTACAAGCTCTAATCTGAAAATAGCGGCTACCCTCACGGGCGCCGGTGACTGGTAGGCACGGTCGGGACTTACGTTCCCGGTCGCGCCAGCACGTCCGGCGCCCTTTTCTTTTTCAGCGCCGGACACGCGGAGGTGGAGGTGGACGGTGCCGAAGCGCGCTGACATGGTCCGCGACGTAAGCCGCGCGGACATTCCAGAAGATGAGCCATTTGAAGTGAACGGGGAGCTATTCCGATCGTTCCTTGACGAAATAGCCTCGCCGGATCAATGGGCCATTCGTGAGGCCCTGCCCTACTTGCTCGCCAACGAAGACCTGACCGCCAAGAGCGCGCAGCTGATGACCGACCGGCTCACGTTCCGGACTGCGCCGTCATCCGAGCGTTGGAAGGTCCGTATACGGGGTACGTCTCAATTCTTGAGCACGGCAGGGGGAGGACGGGAACGTCCGATATCCGAATCTTATGGCACGTACGACACAACATGGGTGTCGTGGAATGTCTTTGCCTCTGCGGCACTCCACGCCCGTGCTTGTGCCGTGTCGATGCGTACGACGAGGTGAAAGTGGTTCGCGAGCACCGCGTAGGCCTGGAGGTGGATGGCAAAGGTCTCGGTGAGCGTGGCCAGCCTGTCGAGCAGCCAGCCTTTGCGGTGGTCGAAGTGTGTGGCGGTGGCGCGGTCGTAGCCACACAGGAAGGCGCGGCGCACGCAGCGGCTGATGACGTGGTAATAGGGGGTGGCCTCGAGATCGATCTGGGTGGAACGGGGCTGCGGCACGCTGATCGACTACATGAGTGATATGGATATGTCAATAACTATACGACACAACATGGGTGTCGTGGAATGTCTTTGCGCGGGGCGACATGAGCGCGGCTGATCCAGACGCCCCGGGCGCCTGCGCTCCCTTGCCGGTGGTGCGCGCGGCCGATCTGCCCACGCGCTGCCGCGGCGAGCAGTGGTTGGTCGAGCCACTGTGGGCGGCCGAAGGGGCCGGGATCATCGGCGGCACCCCGAAGTCGTGCAAGACCTGGCTCGCTCTCGAGCTGGCCGTCGCCGTGGCCTCCGGCAGTGACGCCCTCGGTCGGTTTCCGGTCGCCTCGCCCGGCCCCGTGCTCGCCTACGGCGCCGAGGATGGCCCGGCGCAGCTGCGCGAGCGACTGCTGGCCATCACGCGCGCGCGCACGCTCGAGCTTGCCGACCTCGATCTGTTCCTGCTCTCCACGCCATCGCTGCGCCTGGACTCTACGCTCGACCGCGCACGGCTCAACGCCACCATCGAGCGTATGCGACCACGTCTGTTGCTCCTCGATCCCTTCGTGCGCCTGCACCGCGCGGATGAGAACTCCGCCGCCGACATGGCCGCGCTGCTCAGCGAGCTGCGCGCTCTCCAGCGCCGCCACCGTCTGGCGATCATGGTCGTCCACCACTTGCGCAAGAACGCCGCCGCCAGTCTCGGCGGTCAAGCACTGCGCGGCTCCGGTGACCTGCACGCCTGGGGCGACTCCAACCTCTACCTGCGCCGGCGCGAAGACCACCTCACCTTGTCCGTCGAGCATCGGGCGGCGCCGGCGCCCGCACCCTTCCGACTCATCCTGGCCGAGCAGCCCACGCCCCATCTCGATGTCGTCGATGATGACGGCACCGCCCCAGACCCCGCGGCGCCGACCTCCTCGCCGCTCGCATCCACGAGCTGCTCCGCCGCACAGACGGGGCGCTCACCCGCGACGCCATCCGCGCCGCGCTTCAGGTGCGCAATGCCACCCTCGGGCACGCACTGGCGCGGCTACGCGCCCAGCAACTCATCCAACGCGGGCCCGATGGCTTCACCGCCCCCGACCAACGATCTCTGCCCGTTCCCGTTCCCCTTACTACATTGCAAGCGGAACGGAACGCCCGCGCCGAAGGCGAGACGGCCGGACCGCAAACTCCCTAAGACCGTCTCGCTTCCGCGCGCTCTCGGCGCACGTCCAGAAAACCGCGCTTTCTGGTGAGCGACAACAAATGCTCCATGAGCTGCCTAACGGCGTGCCGCTGAGCGGCCGCGGGCACGCCGCGGTGCTTCGATCTGAACCGTGCCGCTCAAGCCCGCGGTCCGATCGAGCGGCGGGTTCGGCCCGACGCCGCTACTGTCCGTGGCGCGCCGCATCCAGCGCCATCATGGCGAAAGCGAGCGCCACGGCAAGCAGAACGATTGTCGAAAGGACTTCCATCTTTACAGCTCCTCCAGTGCGTCGATGAGTCGCTCGACCCGGCGGTGAACGATGAAACCAGACGCTGTGATCGCCACGACGGCTACAAGCGCGCCCGCAGTCCTGTGAGCGGGTGCTGAGCCGGCACTCGAAACCAGCCAGCCTACTAACCCAACTTCGCCCTTTCCAGAATCGAAACTCCGCAAAATCCGCACCTTACGCTATTTTTCAGTCACTACATTTCTTTCGCGACTGCGGTTCGGACTCGTGACTAATGGCATGTGTGATGCTCATCTGTCAACATATTGCCGAAATATTTTAGTCACTACATTTCAAATCTGGTAGTCCGATACTTGAAATCATTAAGGAATGTCGATCGCGATGCCGGATTTTTGAAAAAATGGGGCGAAGTTGGGCTAAACTAAACTGATGTCGGTGACAACCATCACGCCCAACCAGAACTGAGATACGCGATCTGCTCCTTCGTCTTGTCCAGCTTCGACATGCCTCACAGTATCACTTCAGCGGACGATCAACCACTGCTCCGCGCGCTTGGGCCGAACGCCTTGGCGATGAGCCGCGCGTTCTTTTCGCGTCGGTCTCGATCGGCTTGTGTGCGCCCAGCATGGGCGCGTTGTAAATGGGGTGAAAGTCCCCTGTAGGAGAACCGATCATGGAAACATGAACAACTACCACTCGAAGCCAACTCCGGCAGGGTAACCGGTCGGGGGGAGGAAGGCTAGGGGAAACCGGCGGGCCGATGGACAAGAACCGCATAGGAAGGCCGACGTGAGGCGACGAGCTGGCACAACACAGCGAAGTCGACGGTTCAGTCGCGGAGGTAAATGCGGCGGTCGTGCCGGGACGCAACGCGTTCTTACCTGGGGAGACCCCGCTGGGGCAACCTGGCGGGGAGTCAGCAGAGGCCATATTGTGCGCTGGGCAGCGCACTGGTCAGGAGGGTTGAAGTCCCTCCGGCGCTCAGATGAGGAGCGCCGTATCCAAAGGCGGGGGTAATGCCTCGCCGGCCGGAGTGAGAGGAAGGTATGGAGAGGCCTAAACGGGCACGAAAGCGAAAGCCGGACACAGCCAAGGCGGACCTGCAGCCACCGCTCGCAGGACTTCGGAGGACAGGGTGCCCACCGCGAGGTGGGATCCGAAGGGTATGCGGAGAAGTACCGGGCCGTAGTCGAAGGGGTCAACCCCAGTGACGAACCGGTCGGCCAAAGGTGGGGCTAGGTCGAGCCCGCACTATGGGGGCGAAGGCGTTCTCATACACCCACCGCACCAAGGTGTTTGCGGACGGCACGGTACGGAAGACCAATGCGTGACCCCAGGAGAACTCCCAGGGTCCTCGGGTGGCACCGAGGGAAGGGACCCTATAAGCGCAAGCGAAATGGGAAGCGGCGCTCTGGGAGTAGTCGGACGGTTGGATAGTACCAGAAGCACGGTGAAAGCCGCGCGACCAGAAGCTTGGCGACCGAGTGGGTCGGGGAAGCCAACCGGCGAAGACGGTCGGGGAGAGACAGGAAGCGAGATGAGTAAGGTTGATGAGGTGGAGAGTTCCGTAAGTGAAAGACCCGAACATCATCGACCGAGGAGACTGGCGGACTGGATCAACCCGACGGCGGCGAGGAAGGTCCACTCGCTGATTGACAAGGTGTACAAGCGGAAGAACTTGGAGATCGCCTGGGAGCGCGTCAAAGCCAACCAGGGGGCAGGGGGAGTTGACGGCGAGAGCATCGAGGCATTTGGCGAGCAGCTCGAAGAGCGTCTCGACCAACTGCACGAGGAGCTGCGAACCGACAGCTACACCCCAGAACCTGTGAGGCGCGCGCACATCCCGAAGGCAGGAAAGCCGGGCGAGCATCGTACGTTGGGAATCCCGACCATTTACGATCGGGTGTGCCAGCAAGCAGTGCTCAATCGGCTGGAACCGATCTTCGAGCCGGTGTTCGACGAGGCCAACTTCGGATACCGGCCAGGGCGGTCGACAAAGGACGCGCTGCGGAAAGTCTGGAAGGAAATCGAAGCAGGTAAGGAATGGATCGTAGATGCGGATCTGAAGGATTTCTTCGGGTCCGTCGAGCACGAGAAGCTCCTTACGCTTATCGCTCAACGAGTGTCCGATGGACGGGTACTGCGCCTGATCGAGGCCATGCTCACTGCCGGCAGCTACGGCGAGGGTCGACTCTTTCCGACAGACCGCGGAACGCCGCAAGGCGGGGTCGTATCGCCTTTGCTGAGCAACATTCTCCTGACGCCGTTCGATCAGGAGATGCGGCGCAAAGGCTACCAGCTCACGAGGTACGCGGATGATTGTGCGCCACGACGGCGCGGAGAGGAGGCCGTGATGTAGAGGCCGATTCAAAGCAGCCTTGCTGCACAAGAGATGAGGGCTGGCCCCTCGGACTCGGGTTGCAGGACCAGGGTCCAAACCACCGGATGCTGCTTCGGCCCAATGACCGGGGTGGTGAGCGAGACGGAAAAGGCGGGACGAACCCGTCAGGTGTGTGCTGGGAAGACGAACGAGAGTGAACCGTTGAGGATGTGTCGAAAGCGTAGGGATGTCATCGAAACCGGGTTCCAGTTGTTGGCCCGGGATGGAGTTCGGGAGATGCCTGCTGACTGCCCGAGTGATGACCGGCATGAAGACGGCGTGAGCCCAGCGCAGGCTCTTGTGTGGAACGTGGGAACCTGTGGCCTCGATGTGAAGGGAGACCTCCAAGTGGTGGACCCATGAGGAGCCGAGTACCGAGGCGAGGCGCAGGGGCGGACGGGCTTGTGGTAGCGGAGAGACCTGGTAATGCGGGTGGAGCGACGGAGCCCGGCGATCTGGCCAACGGCGCAAGCCAACCAGCAATGGGAGGAGCCTGTGCCTGAAGCGAAGCCTTACGACATCCCGAAGCAACTCGTTTGGGAAGCATACCGGCGGGTGAAGGCGAACCGCGGTGCAGCCGGCGTCGATGGCGAGTCGCTGGCGGCATTCGAGAAGGATCTCCAGGGCAACCTGTACAAGATCTGGAATCGGATGTCGTCGGGCTCGTACTTTCCGCCGCCGGTGCGGCGCGTTGAGATTGAGAAGGACAGTGGGGGCACGCGTCCCCTTGGCATTCCCACAGTCGCCGATCGAGTGGCGCAAACGGTCGTGAAGATGGTGCTGGAGCCGCAGGTGGAACCGGTGTTCCACCCCGACTCGTATGGCTATCGGCCTGGCCGTTCGGCGCTCGATGCGGTGGGGATGGCGAGGCAACGGTGCTGGCAAGCGGACTGGGTCATTGATCTGGACATCAAAGCCTTCTTTGACAGTTTGGATCACGAGCTGGTTGAGCGAGCCGTGGCCCACCACACCGATAGTGCCTGGGTCCGGCTGTACATTGCGCGGTGGCTGCGTGCTCCTGTGCAGTGGCCGGATGGGACCCTGGAGCCGCGGACGAAGGGCACGCCGCAGGGCGGAGTCATCAGTCCGTTGCTCGCCAACTTGTTCCTGCACTATGCGTTCGATCACTGGATGCGACGGATGTACCCGCACATCGTGTTTGAGCGCTATGCGGACGATGCCATCGTCCACTGCCGGAACAAGCGGGAAGCCGAAGCGGTGCGGGCGGCCATCCGCGATCGGTTCGCGCAATGTGGTCTGGAGCTTCATCCCACGAAGACCCGGATCGTGTACTGCAAGGACGACGATCGGCGTGGGGAGCATGAACCTATACGGTTCGACTTCCTGGGCTACACCTTCCAACCACGACGGGCGAAGAATCGCTGGGGAAAGTACTTTGTAAGCTTTCTGCCAGCGATCAGCACCAAGGCCGCCAAGGCGATCCGTGCGACCATCCGCGAGTGGCGGATGGCGGCCACCAGGAACAACCAGCGCCTGGAGGATCTCGCGCAACTCGTCAACCCATCGGTGCGCGGCTGGATGAACTACTACGGGCGGTTCTACCGCTCGAAGTGTGTTCAGGTGCTCCGCCATCTCAACGTGGCCCTCGCGGCGTGGGCGCGACGGAAGTACAAGCGGCTGCGCCGTCGGGAACGGGCGTCGATGCACTGGCTGGGGCGCATCGCGCAACGGGATCCGAAGCTGATGGTCCTCTGGGAACTCGGCGTGCGGCCGGAGGCTGGATCGTAGGAGCCGGATGAGGCGAGAGTTTCACGTCCGGTTCTGTGAGGGCGCGGGGGTGCGAGTCCCCCGCGCTACTCGACGTGTGGTGGGCTTCCAGCATCGGGGGGAAGCTGAGCGGTGCCGAGCCGAGTTGCGGGAGCGGATGGTCAATTGCTTCTTCGCCGACGGCCAGGGCATCGTCGCCTTCTTGAGAAATGTCTTGTCGAGCGGCGGAATATCCGAAGAGTCAATGTCGCGGTCGCGCATCCGGTCAATCCGCGCCAAGTCGCTTCTTATAGATTTCTTGCTCACGTCCGTTTCCCTTTCCCATGGAGACGATCCGCGTTCCGTCGTCGCGGGGCGTGTGGGCGACGACGACCAACCGTCCCGCCAGAGCAAGCCCAATGTAATCAGCCGCTCTTCTCCATAGTCGAAGCGATCGTCCTCGAATCTGACGCACGGCCCGGAGAACACCTGCTCGGCGTCCTCGAAGTGCAGGCCATGCTTGGCGACGTTGCGGCGGTGCTTCGCTTCGTCCCATGTGTATCGCATCGTCGAGAATAACTCGTTTTGTGGTTGCAGACAGTCAGAAGCCATTCCTGATCGTCATCCCGGGTTGTCAGCCGTCTTGTTCGGGGAACTTCGGGTGCGGCAGGCCCGCGGGCATGCGGGTGCAGGGCCGCTCAATCCCACATCGCCGCGGTGCCGGCGCTCAGGGCGCGGATGAGTTCGGGGCGTGGCGTGGGCCAGAACCACTTGGCGATACGCCGGTTGTCCTCGCCGACGACCCATATGGGCCCGTCGGCGATATGCGCCAGCGCTTCCGCCGCGACGTCATCGGATTCCATGATCGAGAACTCCCCGCCCTCAAAGCGGGCGCCGGCGTTGATGAGGGACGGCGTGCGGGTGGCGCCGGCGACGCACGCCATGACCTCGACGCCGCGCGGCTGCAATTCCGCCCACAGGCCCTCGGCGAAAATCAATTCGAAGGCTTTGGCGGCCGAGTACACGGCGTTGCGGGCGCAGCCGGCCGCCGCCGACATCGACGTCACCAAGATCATGCCGCCGCGCTGCCGCTCCGCCATCCGCGCTCCAAAGTGATGGGCGAGGACGAGCGGACCGCGACAGTTCAAGTGCATGAGACCGAGGCCGTGCTCGACCGGCTGGCTGAGGAACGGGTTCGCACCGTGCGTGGCGCCGGCGTTATAGACCAGCAGTCCGATGGTCACGTCGTCCGTCGCCGCACGCACCTGCCGCAGCAGATCGGCGTGCGTCAAATCGATCGCCGCCGCGCGCACTGGCGTGCCGGATGCGCGAAACCGCTGCGCGAGAGCCTCCAGCGGTTCCTGACGGCGGGCGAGCAAGACGAGTCCCAGACCCTGTGCGGCCAGTTGCCGCGCAAAGGACTCGCCGATGCCCTCGGATGCTCCGGCCACGACCGCCCAGGGTCCGTAGCGCTCGCGGAACGAGGTCCGCGCGACGTTGTTCTGCTCCATCGCCGATCCTTTCTCCGCCGCGATGCGGCTCACGCCGCGAGTAGGTGCTCGATCGCGGCGAGCAGGCGCTGATGCTTCTCGCTGTCCAGCGACACCACGTCGAGCAAGGTTCCGATCAGGTCGCGCTCTTGCGCCGGCAGTTGCGTCTTCAAGGCACGGCAAGCGTAGATGGTTTCAGTCTCGTGCTCGCGGAGGGCGCGCGTCAGCTTCAGCAGCGCGGCGGTATCGACCCCCGCGGGCACCGCCGGCTCATCTGCGGACGCGTGTTGGCGCAGCCACGAGGCGACCGTGGTCAAGAGCAGGTGGTGCATTTCCTCCTCGGTCAGGATGTGATTGACGAGAAAGCCCGACGGACTATCCCCCAACTGTTCCGACAGCAAGCGGTATTGTGCCAGGATTTTTCCCTCTTCACCGGCGTGCCGTTCGAAGGTAGCCGCCAACGATTTCCGGTCGTTCTTGCCGCTCACTCCATTCCTCCTTCCCGTCCGCTTGCGGGTGACGCCTTGCGGTGGTGCGTCCACTGCAAGGCTGGCGTGCCGCCGCACGGACAGAGGCCAACTTATTGTCGCATCGGGGTTAGATGTACCCGTTGTCCCGCGCGGCGGTGATGTATGCGGGTTCCGACCACCACTTTTGGATGTTGTAATCCTCGGCGATGGCGTTGGCGCAGTTGTAGCCGGGGCCGAACAGTACCATCCCGCCCGGCGCCACGCTGGCGCCACCGAGGTACAGATTTTTCACCGGGGTCCGATACTGCGAGCAGTCCTGGTTGGGACGCAGGTACCCCATCTGCAGCGGATGGTACGCCCCCTGTTTGTAACTGCCGTTGACCATGTTGGCGAACTTGTTCTGGATGTCCGCCGGTGTGGTGATGTTGGTCCACAATACCTTCTCGGGCGTCAGATTCGGGGCGTAGCGCCGCAAGATCGCCAGTTGGCGCTGCGTGGTCTCTTCCCGGTACTTGTAGTTCAGCCACCGCTGCGAACCGCCGTCCCGCAGGTCGAAGGGCGCCATTTGCGAGATCAGGCCCGAGGCGCGTCCCGGCGGCGCCTGGTAGGAGTCGTGCACACTGGGGAAGCAACAATTGAATCCGGCGGTTGCCGGCAATTCGCCGTTGCCCATCGCGTCCCAGTGCGCTTTCAGCGCCGCGAGGTTTTCGTAGCCGAGTACATGGATGAAGGCCTGATTCAGGTCGGGCTGCGTGGCCGCGGCGGCGAACCGCGGCGGCTCCGCCAGGGCCAGATGCGACACGCAGAGGCTCCACTTCTCCCACTGCCAGATCTTGATCATGTCGACGAATTCCGGGTCGAGTTTGTCCTCGCCGACGTACTGCAAGAAGGTTTGGTGCGTGTCGATGGTGCTCACCACGGCGGTGTTGGCGAGGTATTGTGTGCCGTCCTCGAGTTCGACGCCCTTGGCCGTGCCGTTGTCGACGATGATGCGCTTGATGCGCACACTGGTGCGGATCTGGCCACCCTGCTCGAAGACCGATTTGAGCAGGGCGTTGGACACCCGGTGCGAGCCGCCGGCCGTCAGTCGCAGATTGCACGCGCGGTTGAGGTAGATCGGCACCATGTAGCTGACCCCCGACTGCGAGTAGTCGAGCCCCCAGTGGCAGGCAAGGTACAGCATCAAGGTGCGCACCTGTTCGTTCTCGAACAGCTCGCAGACGATCTCCTCCGGGGTCTTTTCGGTGTATTCGGTCAGGGCGCGCCCGAGTTCCGTCATTTCGGCCTTGGCCGCCATCATCGGCGCCGCATCGAAGGGTACATAGGTCTGCGGTCCGAGGATGTGTTTCATCATCTCGTCGAAGCGGCGGTGCATGTCGCGGTAACTGTCGGCGTCCTTCTTGGAGAACTGCCCGAGCGAGGCGCTTGTCTTCTCGACGTCGCGGTAGATGCACACGGCACGGCCATCGGCCAGGGGCATGGCGATCTGCAGGTCGGGGAAGATGTGCTTGACGTTGTACCGCTCCTCGAACTGGAAATCCGCATACACCGGGGCGTAGTCGACCATTAACATATAGACGGCGTGCGTGTTGTGGTAGAACTCGGGAATCGTCACCTGTTCGGTGGCGAGACCGCCGCCGGCCTCGAAGCGCTTTTCCAGGAGCAACACCTTCTGCCCGGCCTTGCTCAGGTAGGCGCCGGTCGTTAGGCCATTAGGGCCGCTGCCGATAATGATCACGTCGTAGGTTTGTGCCATTTGCGTATCCTCGTCTCTGAGTAGTGGATTGTGGGCCGAACGCGCGCTTATTTCAGACGGAGTCTTGCACCCGTTTCTGCACCCACCGTATCTGCTCGACGAGCGAATCGGGCTCCTCTTTGCCCGCCTGCTCCCAGGGTTTGTCGAGGCCGAGATCCTTGGCGATGATGCGGTAGCAGTTGTACGCTTCGGTCGAGCCCGCGTTGGAGCCGACGTGCCAGGACCCGCCGGTGGCGTAGAGGTTCGCGATCGGCGTGCGGTGGTTGGCCAGCTCGGGCGTCGGGCGGTTTTCTTCGATCTGGAACGGGGAACGGTCGATGCCGGCCATCGTCCCGTTTGGACCCAGGTTGCGCATGCGGCGGTGATCGTAGGCGCTGTTGGTGTCGACGCCGATGACGTTGTCCCACGTCATGTTCGGGGCATAATCCTGCCACAAGGCGATCAATTCGTCGGCGTAGCGCTTCTTGATTTCCAGCCACTGCTTTTCGGTGAAGGTCGTGGCGGCTGGGGCCAGTTGTTCATTGTAGACAACGTGCTTGCCCGGCGGCGCGAAGCTCGGGTCCACCAGGCTGTGGCAGCCCACGGTGGGGGCGTAGTCGTCCATCGGCGGGAACTTCCGCAGTTTCTGGTAGTGGCACTCGCGCGCCTGGTGCATGGGGTCCGGATCGGGTTGCATACCGAGCCACAACGTTTCGTGGATGTCGGGGTTGAAGGCCTCAGCCTTGTACTTCGGCGCCTCGTGAACCGCAAACTGGTACCACATCAGGCAGCCGAAGGTGTCCTGAATCAGCTGCACGCGCCGCTTCAGGATCGCGTCGACATGCGCCTCGCCGATGAGCTCGAAGATCAGTTGGCTCGGGGACAGCGTGCTGACGACGATCTTGCGGGCGGCGACCTCGCTGCCGTCGGCCAGGCGGATGCCTGTGGCGCGGCCGTTCTGGATGATGGCTTTGTCCACGTGCTGATTGGTGAAGAACTTACAGCCGCTCTGCGTGAGGATTTGATGGGCGGCGTGGGCGATCTGGTGGGTGCCACCGCGGTTGAAGCCGATCAGCGGCAAAATGGGAGCCAAGCCCAAGGTGCGCATCCCGTATCCCGGCTCGTTGATATCGACCACGCTCGATATGGCCTGGCGCAGGATGCACGATTGGAGTTCCTGGCTTTCGAAGCGCTCCCGCACGGCCCGCAGTCCGCTGGCGTTCATCGTCAGCGTGTCGGGAAACCAGCCTAGTTCCATCATCTTCGGAAGGACCATGGCCTGACGCTCCATCACCTCGCCGGTCATCCGATCCTCGGCCGGTTTGAATAGCATATCGGCCGTCATGCGCTGGTAGTCATCGCTGTTGTGGATGTTCCAGAGCTTCACCCAGAGGTCGGCATCGGTCTGGGAGAAGCGCGCAATCTCGCGTGCCGTGCGTTCCTGCGTTGGGTCGTGTTTGACACTGTAAATGGCGAGGCAGTTTTCCTTGTCCTTGAACACGAAGCCGTCGCTGCACAGGTGCTGCTCCCAGCGCGCGCCGTAGTCCCAGAACTCCGGAAAGTCGCGGTAGATGGGGGCGTAGTAAAACGGGAAAATCTGGTTGGCGTGGGTGTTGCCGCGGAACCCCGGGGCGGAAAGTTCCTCCGTGGCCAGGCAGCCGCCGATTTCGTGGCGTCGCTCAAAGACACCGACACTCATGCCGCCGAATTTGATTAAGTACAATGCCAGCAGCAGCCCCTTGTTGCCGCCGCCGACGATCACCGCATCGAACGTTTTGTCAGCCATTCGGATCTCCGCTTGTCAGAAACGGGGCGCGGGGGCCTGTGGGCTTGAGGGCGTGTCCTACCGGCAACGGTACCCCAAGCCCCCAGGCCCGCAAGTCCCCAAGCCTGCTCTCAGTAGTCTCCCGGATGGCCGGGCTCTCGGAACCATCCGCGGACATTTACCAGGAAGGAGAGAATCGAGAGCTTAAGCATCGCCTTGAGAAGCATCTTCATATCCTTGCGGCTCATCGCCCCGCGAATCTTCCAGCGCACCGGCTTGGACGTCTGCATCTCCATGATGAGGTAGTCGCCTTGGCGTTTGAGGGTCGTGAGCTCCGCAACCAGCTCGGCCTTTCCCAGCCCTGTTGATCTCATGAACATTGTCGTGTTTTCCTTCTCTACGATGGCCTACTTGCCGAATGCACGGACCGCCCGGTCGTCCGTGGCCGAACGGGAGCCGTCTCTTCGTTCCGCCGAAAAGGGATTCGTCAGGGCGATACCGCCATCACCCGCTCCAGGATCGTGTTGAGCAGCTTCGCGGCATGCGCCCGCGCCTTCTTGAGCGCGGAATTGTTGTGCAACAGGATCAAGTCGTTCAACTCGTCATCGGTGAACGCGTCGGCGTACACTTGCTCGGTGATCTCGATCGCTTTCTGGAAGTCCGGATGGTAGGTCGCCTTGAGGTTGCGCAGGTCCGCGGCAAACCGCGCGTTCCCTTCCTTTTCGGCCTTGGCGATGAACACCGTCAGGGTGTAGTCGATGATGTTCGAATACTCATTGTAGACGTCCGCCTCACCGATGAATCGCCGTGCCATTTCCTTGCTGGCCATCGCCGTTCCTCTCTGTGCGTCAATTGCGTTCTTGGGGAGATTCTTCGTAGGCTGCAGTATGCCAGACAAATACAACCAAACAAACGTTTGTTTGGTTTATGTGGACTGTCGCGACTTGTCAAGGGAATTGGTTCTCTCCATTTACCTGGTCCGCGCCGCGGGTGCCAGCTTTCAAATCTGACGTACGATCTGGTTGGCGTCCAATAACGCTCCCTCGATGTATCCGACACCTTTGCAGTCGCCGAGGAGATGGATTTCAGCTCCGGTACTCCCCAGGGCCTCCGCCAGGGCGCGGTTTTCTTGGACGCCGGAGGCGAGTATGACCGAGTCGGCCGCCACGGTTTGCTGTTTGCCATCTTTGACATAGACCACCCCGGCGTCGGTGATCGCCTCGACGCGCGCCTCCATAAGCAGGTTGACACCATGCGTGCGCAAGATGTGCAGGACGCGCCAGCGCCGCGGGATACTCATCTCCGCGCCCGGCGTCGGTTCTTCCTCGATCACACTGACCTCACGGTCGCGCTCGACCAGGAACTCGGCCAGTTCGAGACCGACCAGGCCGCCACCGACAACCGCGACGCGCTTGCCCAGCGGCATCCAGTGCTTGGAGAGTTCACGGCTGAGGGCGACGCGGTCGGCGACGCCGATCAAGCTCCCCATTTTGAGCACGGCGCGCTGCGCCAGCGACAGTTTCTCCGCGGCGACGCGTTTGTCGCCGCCAGTCATCAGGGCACGCAGGTCGTCGCCACTGAACACGTTCGTTCGCTCAACGCCGGGGATGGGGGGGCGCTCGCGGCGCGCGCCGACCGCAATCAGGATGACGTCGGGCCGTAGCTGTTCGACCAGGGCCGGGTTGGCTTCCTGTCCCAGCCGCAGCTCGATGGGCAGTTTGCGCACCTGCGCCTCCAGGTAATCGAGTAGCTGGCCGTTGGGTTCGTAGACGAGCGAGGCAAACCAGAGCGTGCCGCCCAGCCGCTCGCTCTTCTCGCAGAGCGTGACCTGGTGCCCGCGCAGTGCGGCGATGCGGGCGGCTTCCATGCCGGATGTCCCGCCGCCGACGACCAAGACCCGCTTGGGCTTCGGCGCCGGTGTGATTTCGAATTCGGCCTCGCGTGCGCACGCGGGGTTGGCGGCGCATTTGACCACTTCGTTGATGAAGATCTGGCCGACGCAGGTGTAGCAGTGGATGCAGGGGCGGATGTCCTGACGCCGTCCTTGCGCCAGCTTGTTCGGCAATTCGGGGTCCGCCAACAATTGCCGGGCCATGGCGACGAAGTCGGCTTTGCCGTCGGCGATCGCGCTCTCGGCGACTTCCGGGAGCAGACGCCCGACCGCGATCACCGGTACGTTCACCGCCTTTCTCACCGCTTCGGCGTAGGGCAGGAGCTCGCCGGGGTCGTGCACGATCATCGCGGCGAAGCCGATTCCCGACGGTCCGCCGTAGCGCGTGACATGGATTGCATCGGCTCCCGCCGCGACCGCCATGCGCGCGGTCGCCAGCGCGTCGGCCCGTTTGATGCCGTCGGGCACGTCCTTCTCTTCGCCATCCAGACGGCACCAGACCGCCATGTCGGTGCCCACCTTGCGGCGCGTTTCCCGCAGGATTTCACAGAGGAAGCGGGCGCGGTTGTCGAGCGTCCCACCCCAGCGGTCGGTGCGGAAGTTGCAATGTGGGGACAGAAACTCGTGCACCAGGTAGCCGTGGCCGGCGTGGATCTCGACGGCGTCGAAGCCGGCGCGTTTGGCGCGCTCGGCGGCATCGGCAAAGCAACCGATGAGGCGCTGAATTTCTTCCTCATCGATTTCCCAAAACATGTTCGACGGATCGGCTTTGGAAAACGTCCGCATGATCTTCGCGGTCTCGTCCGCGGTCAGGTCGTCGAGCACGCCTTCCATCGCCCGCACATTGGCCGAGGGCACCGCCATCGGGCGCCCCTCCGCCAGATCCTTGACCGCCACTTTCCCGGCTTGCTGGAGTTGCACCGATATCTTCGCGCCCAGCGCGTGGATACGGTCGGTGAGGTCGCGCAACCCCGGAATGAATGTGTCGTCCGAGAGCCCGAGCTGGTTGATCATCGCCGCCCCGCGTGGCCAGTCCACCGCCACGACCTCGGTGGTGATCAGCCCGGCGCCGCCGCGGGCGCGCTCTTCATAGAAACGTTTGTGGCGTTCGGTGATGTGGCCGTCCAAGCCACCCATGTACGACCCCATCGGGGCCATGACGATGCGGTTGCGCAATTCCACCGGACCGATGCGACCGGGGGAGAGCAGGTGGGAGAATTTCGACGCGCTCATGGTCGGTGCTCCTGTTGTTGCGGGCGGAAGCCCGCGGCGTTTGCGTCTGCCATTGCTGGGTCCGTGTGGACCACAGGTGGTTCGCCGCTGTCAAGGCCGTTCCGTCCGCGGCTACGGGGTCTCGCCGCACCCACTTGGTCCAACCAACGCCATCATCTCGCCCTCTTCGAGTTCCAGTGACGCCCGTTCGACGAGGCGGCGCGCGCCCCCTCGTGTCAGAGCGTCCTTCATTCGGAGAAATGGCCAGTCCCGTGCCAACCAGATAGGAAACCTCACCCCGACCCTCTCCTACGGGTGCGGCCGGAGAGGGAGCTCCATTCCGCCAAAGGTTCATGGGCTCTATGAAGGCGCACCGGCATCAGTGGATGATGCTGGGGTGGCCTGATATTCTGCATCCGTCGATGACTCACTGGGGAATAGATCTTCCTGACGATGTTGCTGGAAAGTTGCAGGAAAAGGCAGCGGCGCGGGGACAGACCGCCTCCGGCTATGTGGCGGAACTCGTCTGCCAGGACATCACCAGCGGCTGGCCATCCGGGTTCTTCCGCGAGGTTGTCGGTGCGTGGAAGGGGGAGCCCCTCGCACGCCTTCCCCAAGGTGAATTCGAATCGCGGGACGAGCTCTGAGTGTACTTGCTCGACACCAACGCCTGCATCCGCATCCTCAACAACACGTCGGCTCCTCTCATTACGCGGTTGCGACAGCACGATCCCTCGGAGATTTGCCTGTGCGCGATCATGAAGGCGGAGCTGCTGTTCGGTGCACACCGGAGCGCACGCGCGACGGAGAACCTCGATCTCCCGCGTCGCTTCTTTGTTCCATTCGTGTCGCTGCCGTTCGATGACCGGTGTGCCGAGGAACACGCAACCATTCGTACACACCTGGCGAGAGCCGGCACGCCAATTGGGCCGAACGATTTGATCGTCGCTGCGACAGCCCGTGCGCACAAGTTGGTGCTCGTGAGCCACAACGTAGCTGAGTTCGCACGCGTGTCCGGCTTGTCCGTGGAAGACTGGGAAGTACCGACCTGAGCACGTCGCTACATAGCAACCGCGATCGGCAGACGTAGTGTCATTTGTTTCATTCTCCTCTCAAGCCATCACCGATCTCCGGGCAGGTGTGCGTGCGATAACCCGGCGTGGTGATCCGCCGAGGGCGTCGCGGCCGTCGGTGCCGCGCGCGGCGAGCATAGCTGCGTAGGTCGTGACTCCCGCATCACCGCCCCGACGCCGTAGGAAACCTCGCCCCGACCCTCTCCAGCGGGTGGTGCAGGAGAGGAAGGCTCGGGATCGTTCCGTATCTCCCTTCCGCCGCTGCTGCGGCGGGGCTATCCCTGCGCCCCGATCGGCTGCACCTCGCGTTCCACTTGCGCGGTAAGGTCATCCTCGGCGACCTCGAGATCGTACGCCGCCTGCGCGTTGAGCCAGAATCGCGGACTGATCTTGAAGTAGCGACCGAGCCGCAGGGCGGTGTCCACGGTTATCCCGCGGCGCCCGTGCACAATTTCCCCAATCCGCGTCACCGGCACCCGCAAGTCCAAGGCCACCTTGTTCATGCTGAGTGCCAAGGGCTTCATGAAGTCCTCAAGCAGGATCTCGCCCGGATGAATCGGTGGGAGCTTCTTCGGCTTGGTCATAACCTTACTTCCCCTTGCTGCCATCGTGGCGGCTCTCAATGATAGTCTGCGACTTCCACGTCGTGAGCGTCGCCCCCCTTCCAGATGAAGCAGATGCGGAATTGATCGTTGATGCGGATGCTGTGCTGTCCCTTGCGGTCTCCCTTGAGCGCTTCGAGGCGATTTCCTGGGATTGCCGCAAGATCGCCGAGACTGGTGGCTATGTCCAATTCCCGGAGCTTTCGCTGCGCCGCCCGCTCGAAAGAGTGGAATTTCGCCACACGCTTTCTGTGCGCAAGAGCCTCGGTATCCTTGTCGCGAAAGCTCTTGATCACATGAGGAACGTATAACGCCTGCCGTTATACGTCAACCAACGTGACACCGCGGCACGTAGGGACGATGCGGACTTTGTTCTGCGTCCCTTTGGACCACGGGGGAGGTCCGTTTCGGAGCGCCCCTTGCACAGGTAGGGGGCAGCGGGTTTGCAAGAACCGAGCGAGCGGGCTACAGGCGCAGGGGATATCGGTGGAGGGCGTCGGCCTGCGCGGGCAGGGGGGCGCGGATCGGCCGATTGAGACGACAGGAGACACGAGATGGCAGTGCCGGCGAAGCTGTTCACCCCGATCCAGATCGGGCGGATGCTGGTGAAGAACCGGATCGCCATGTCCCCGATGACCACCAACTGGGCCACCGGCGATGGAACCCTGTCGGCGCAGATGATCGACTACTTCGAGGCTCGAGCCAAGGGTGGCGCCGGGCTGCTGTTTGTCGAGACCATGGTCGTAGACCAACGCTTCCCCTATTACCCCGGCAGCGCGGGTTTGTGGGACGACGCGCTCATTCCGGGCATGAAGCGCTTCGCGGACAAGATGCACCAGTACGGCGCCACGGTGGTGCCACAGATCAGTCACCCGGGGCCCGAGTCGCATTCGTTCCTCGGTCGTATCCAGCCGGTGGGTCCGTCCCCGACGTTCTGCAAGACGACGCGGCAGGCCTGTCGTGAACTAGCGATCGAGGAGATTCAGGAAATCGTCGAGCAATATGGGGACGCCGCCCGGCGCGCGCGTGAGGCCGGGTTCGACGCGGTCGAACTGCATGCCGCCCATCGCTACATGCTCATTGGCTCGTTCCTGTCCCCGCTCCGCAACCGGCGCACGGACGCCTACGGCGGCAGCGCGGACGGACGGTTACGTTTCGCGCTGGAGGTGGCCGCGAACATCAAAGCCAAGGCCGGCGCCGACTTCCCGGTGTTCATGCGGATTTCCGGCGACGAGTATGTGTTCGGCGGGCGCACGCTGCGCGACACGTTGTACATCGCGCCCAAGCTCGTGGCCGCCGGCATCGACGCCTTCGAGGTGTCGGGTGGTGTCATGCCGGAACTCGAAACGCACGTCCTTGCGCCGATGGGCACGCCGCACGGCCTGAACGTCGGCGCGGCCGCGGCCCTCAAGCAAGTGGTCAACGTGCCGGTGCTGGTGGTCGGCCGCATCAACACGCCGCAATTGGCGGAGGACATCCTGCGGCACGGTCATGCGGACATGGTTGTCCTCGGCCGGGCGTTGCTGGCGGACCCGGATTTCCCCAACAAAGCGGCGGCGGGCCGGTTTGACGACATTGCGCCCTGTCCCGCATGTAACATCGGCTGCCTGAGCGGGGACGGGAGGCCGTCCTGCGTGATCAATCCGGCCCTCGGCCGGGAGACAGAGATGGTACTCGTTCCGGCCGTGACACCCAAGCGCGTGCTGGTGGCCGGCGGTGGGCCTGCCGGGCTCGAAGCGGCCCGCGTCGCCGTCCAGCGCGGCCACACGGTGACGCTGTGCGAGAAGAGCCACAGGTTGGGCGGCCATCTCAACCTCCTCGCGCTGGCGCCGGGCAAGCAGGAGGTCGCCACGTGGGTGCAATACCTCTCCGGCCAGGTGCGCAAGGAGGGCGTGCACGTCGAATTGGAGACCGAGGTCACGCCGGATCTGGTGGCGGAGAGGAAACCGGATGTCGTCATTGTCGCCACCGGGGCCGAAGCCGTGCTCCCGCCGATCCCCGGTGCGGATAAACCAAGGGTGTTGGCCGCCGCCGATATCCTGGAAGCGAAGGTCAACCCCGTACCGGCCCGCGTCCTGATCGTCGGTGGCGGTCGGGTGGGCTGTGAAATCGCCGATGCGATTGCAGGCCCCAATGACAGTTTTCTATGTCCGGAGAGCACGGTGACCATCGTGGAGGCGAAACCGGCGATCGCCATCGATGAGAATACCGCGGCTAAGATGCTGCTGATGCGGCGATTGCGAGAGAAGGGCGTCACGGTGATGACTTCGGCGACCGTGAAACAGATAACGGACGATGGGGCGGTCGTTGACAGGAAAGGACGCGAGGAGATCATTACCGGCATGAAGTACGTGGTCTTGGCGTGTGGCACGCGCAAACCGGTCGACGGCTTACGCGATGCGCTCGCGGACCGTGTGCCCGCGGTTCATGTCATCGGCGACGCGAAAGAACCGCGGCGTGCCCTGGAAGCCATCGCGGAAGGCGCCAAGGTGGCCCGCGCCATCTAAGGAGGAGTGCCATGAAGTTCTCATTGATCGCGACATTTTCCCCGTTGGAGCAGTACATTCCGCTGGCCCAGGCTGCCGAGGCCTGCGGCTGGGACGACGTCAACGTCGGCGACGGGCTGTTCTTCTTCGAGAAGACCTCCGTTGACTATCCGTACACCGAAACCGGTGAGCGCTACTGGTCCGGCAACACCGACTTCCCCGACCCGTTCTCCATGTGCTCGGCACTGGCGGTGGCGACCAAGAAGGTCACCCTGCTCGTCAATGTGCTGAAGTTGCCGGTGCGTGACCCGATGCTGGTGGCCAAGGCCGCCGCCACCGCTGCCGCCCTCTCGAACGACCGGCTGGTGCTTGGGGTGGGGACCAGCCCCTGGCCCGAGGACTACACCATCTGCGGCCAGCAGTGGGCGGAGCGTGGGCCGCGCTGCGCCGAGATGATCCACATCCTGCGTAAGGCGTTCACCGGCGAGATGTTCGAGCACCATGGCAAGTTCTACGAGATCCCCCGCTTGCAGATCAGTCCGGTGGGCCGCAAGCCGGTGCCGATTCTTATCGGCGGCACGGCCGGTCCGGTGCTGCGGCGCGCCGCGCGTATCGCGGACGGGTTCGTGACGCCGTCCGCCAAGCTCAGCGAAAACGCGGCCCTGATCGACGAGGTCAACCGCTGGCGCAAGGAGCTGGGCACCGACCAGCGGCCGTTCGAGATGATCTGCGGCGTCGACACCACCAAGCTCGACACCTACCGGACGCTGACGCAGATGGGCGTCACCCAGGTGAACGTCGCCCCCTGGTTCTACATCGGTGGCGACTGGAATTCTCCCCTCGAGTTCAAGATCGACGCCATCAAGCGGTACACCGATAAGGTCGTGACCAAGCTGCAATAGTCCCGTGACTGGCGGTGGTTCAAGCGCATCGACGATGGCCAGGGTTTGCCGGCCGTGCGTTAAGGGGGAAGAGCCGCTATGAAGGAACAGCGCCACGGACATGCAGTTGAACCCCCAGCCGCCCCGGCGCCGAGCATGTCACCGCGGTGGGCGCTGTATGACCAACTCATCGACTCGATTCCCGGCGATGTGATTGCTGAGGATGTGCTCCTCGGGTGTAGCTGGACGCTGGTGCGTTCGGCCGGTGTGGGCTTGGCGTTGACGCCGCACGAAGGGATGTGTTCCCTTTCGGGAGCGGGGAGTCTCCGCGGCCGCACGGTGCGGGACCTCGCGACGCTGCTGAAGTCCTGGAACCCGTTCGAGGCGGCCCTCGGCGCCGCTGCCGCGAACTCCTATTGGAATGCGCCGGCGACCGTCGATCGGCAGTGGACGATCGATCCCGCCGCGCAAACGAATGAGAGTGTGTTCATGGCAATCCGCACCGAACTCACCGGGAAGAAGGTGGCGGTGGTGGGACGCTTCCCCGACCTCGGCGACCTGGCGCCGCTGTGCGAGCTATCGATCTTGGAACGGCGACCACAAGCGGCGGACTTTCCGGATCCGGCGTGTGAATTCATTCTAGCGGAACAGGATTACCTGTTCGTCACCGGCACTGCCCTCTGGAACAAGACTCTGCCTCGCCTTCTCGAACTGGGCCGCAACGCCAAGATCGTCATGGTCGGACCCACCGTGCCTCTCACGCCGACATGGTTCGGCTGGGGCATCTCCATGCTCGCCGGGACCGTGGTGCTGGACGCGGAGAGGGTCTGGCGCCACGTGGCGGAGGGCGGCACCCGTTCCATCTTCACGCAAGGAGCCCGGATGGTGCGCCTTGATCGTACGGATGTGCGCTGACGTGGCCGGTGTCTTGCGCGCTAGCGACGCCGCAAGATTGGTCGCGGGGCGCGTGCCGTTGCCGCCGGCGCCGGCACAGGGCAGAGTGGAGCGATGGCAACCGGGAAGGCGAGACGGATACCGATCGGCACCGCGGGCCTGTGTGTCGCCTTCCTAGGTGCGGCGCTCGTTGTCTTCTCGCACTCGGGCCGACCGATTCGCAACTGGTTTCGCCAAGACCGGTCGCTTCCGATCCTCTGGGAGGTGCCGGCGTTCTCTGCCGTCGATCAGTTTGGACATCCGACCACCGAACAATCCTTGCGCGGGCACGTGTGGATCGCCGCCTTCATCTTCACCCGTTGCACGACGGTGTGCCCGCGGATTTCCAACCGGATGGCGCAGGTGCGCAGCGCACTTCCTGCCGCGGATGTGCGCTTCGTTTCGTTTTCCGTCGACCCCGACTTCGACAGTCCCGCCGCGCTGTGGGAATATGCGCGGCGGTGGAATGCCGACACGCGCTGGCTGTTGCTCAATGCCGGCACCGAAGGCGTACGCACCCTGGCTCGAGGGATGCGGGCGGCCTTCGAACCCGTTCCCGATCCTGTCAATCCGGTTGTGCATAGCAGCTCGTTCTCCCTTGTGGATCGTAACCTGTCTGTCCGGGGCGTGTACGACAGCGGCGACGAGGCCGCACTGCGGCGCCTGGTGCTTGATGCGGCCATGCTGGAGGCACCGACCGCGCCGGCACCGGCGATCGACATTGGCGCCGCCGCGACCGCCGATGCCGGTACCGCGCCGCGGCACGATCGCCAAACGGCGCAGAACGATGTCGTCGACCCGGTGTGCGGGATGAGTCTTTCCGCCTCAGCCGACAATCCGCGCGCGCAGTACGGTGGCACGTGGTACTTCTTCTGCAGTGAGCGCTGCCGTGAGGAGTTCATGAACGACCCGAGGCGCTACCTGCCGCGCCACTAGATCGGACCGCGCCCCCGTCGTCGCGCCGAGCAGGCGATAGTTCGACCGATACCTTGACCAGGCACGTTCGTGTCAGCTATGCCACGATAATGGCAAGCGCAATTTCCAATCGGGTGCAGGCTCACCGCGGTGCGCGGGGCTGGTCGCAAGACGAGTTGGCGCGGCGGACGGGCCTTTCCCGCGCGGCCGTCAGCGCCATTGAAACCGAGCGTGTGGTACCCTCGACCGCCGCGGCGTTGGCGCTGGCGGCGGCGTTCGAGTGTCGGGTGGAGGATCTCTTCAGCCTGAGCAACGCACGGCGCCACGGCGAACCGCAGTGGGCGTGGCCGGCCTCCGGCGAGCCCTGCCCGTTCTGGCGGGCGCGTATTGGAAACGTGGTGCGCTTGTATCCCGTCGAGCGCACGGCCATCGGCAGCGCGCCCCCTGACGGCGTATTACGCGCCGGTGCCTACGAGTGGCGTGCGCAGGCGGATGCGGAGCATACCCTGGTGCTGGCGGGGTGCGATCCGGCGGTAGGACTGCTGGTCGCCGAGTTGGCGCGCACGGCGGGGATCCGGGTGCTGCCGTTCATTCGCTCGAGTCGCCAGGCAATGGAGCTACTCCGCGCCGGAGTCGTCCACGTCGCCGGCCTCCATTTGCAAGACCGCGACGCTCCTGGCGGCAACGAACGCGCGGTGCGCGAACTGATGGGTCCCGGGTACGTCCTGATACGCCTTGGCCGCTGGCAGGAAGGCCTCGCCCTGGCCCCGGAAGTCGGTGCCAAGTCGGTCCGCGAGGCGCTGGCGGCGAACCTGCGCTGGGTGGGGCGTGAACCCGGTTCCGGGGCGCGGCGGTGCCTGGATTGGATCTTGCGGGACCACCGCAAGGTTCCGAGGGGCTATCGCCATATCGCGAGCGACCACACCGGCGTGGTCGCCACCATTCGCACGGGGTGGGCGCAAGCGGGGGTGTGTGTACGGTTGGCCGCGGCCGAGGCCGGTTTGCCATTCCTCAACGTACGCGAGGAGGACTACGACCTCTGTTACCGCGAGGACGCGGCACACGATCCGCGTCTGCAAGCGCTGGCGCGGGCGCTGCGCTCGCAGGCCCTGCGCCGCACGCTCGGCGAACTGCCGGGCTACGACACCAGCGCGATGGGGACCCTGGTGACGGTGGGCGTGTGAGCGTGTTTCCGGCGCGGCGCGAATCGATCGCGGAGGACCCTGTGCAGCGCACTCGTTCGAGCGGCGTCACCCGTTCGGTGCGCACCGCTATCGTGTTCTTGATCGTCTGGTGGAGTTGCATCCCACCCAGCGTGTGTGCCCCCAGGGAGGCGCACGCCAAAGACCTGGGCGACATTCTGGTCGAGAAAGGCATCATCACGCCCGCGGAGCTGCAAGAAGCCCGCCAAGCGGAGCAGGAACAAAAGGCGGAGGCCGAGGCGGCGCAGCGCGCGGCGGCGGAGTCGAAGTTACCGAAGTGGGTGCGCGTGTTTACGCCGTTCGGCGATGTCCGCTTGCGTCACGAGGGCTTCTACCAACAAGATCGCAGTGCGCGGAACCGCTTCCGTTTCCGCGCCCGCATCGGTGTGAGCGCCAACGTCAGCGACGAAGCCAGCGCGACGCTCCGATTCGCCAATGGCGACGGCGACGATCCGATCTCGACCAACCAATCGTTCGGCGATACGTTCACCCGCAAATCGATCAATCTCGATTGGGCCTACCTCACACTGACGCCGGGCCGCACGTTCCACATCGACCCCGGTTGGATCGCGGTGACCGCCGGGAAATTCGGAGTCAACAGCTATCGCCTGTCCGAATTGGTATGGGATGACGACGTCTCCCCCGAAGGGGCAACGGAGACCCTCAACGTGGTCGAGCAACGCGAGGGATTCCTGCGCGGGCTGCGGGTGAACGCGTTTCAGTGGGTCATCGACGAGGTGTCCGACGGCGGCGATCCCTGGATGCCCGGCGGACAAATTGTCGCGGAGGCCGCCCTCGGCACGACGGCGAATTGGACGGTGGCGGTGGCGGACTACTACTTCGATCGTTTCAATGCCGTCGCCCGGCGGTCGCTGAACCCGTACAACGATCCGCCGACGAATTCGAAAGCGAATTCGAATTACAATGGCTCCTTGGCGAACAGTAATTCCGTCGTCAAGGACAACAACGGGAAGATCGTCGGCTACAAATCGGGCTTCAACGTACTCACGGTGGCCACGGAGCTGAGTGCGCCCGATCCACTGGGGGTAGGTATTCCCGCCGGACTGTTCGGCGAGGTCGCCTACAACACGCGCGCCGAGGGGCGGAACGTCGGCGTGTACGTCGGCGCCGGAATCGGCGACGCCGGCAGGGATTGGTACCATGCCCGCCTCGCCAATCCCGGCGACTGGGGTCTGTCGTACACCTATATCTGGGTGGAGAAGGATGCCGTGCTCTCCCTCTTCAGTGCCAGCGACATCAACGAGTTTTCGACGGCTCCCGCCACCGCGGGTGCCGCGCGGCCAAGCCAAAAGGGCGCCACCAATCTCAGTGCGCACCTGCTCCGGCTCGATTACGTGCTCCTGCCGAATCTGCAGCTTACCGCCAAAGGGTTCTTGGAGAACGTGCTCGATCGCAAGCTTTCGAACGCGCCGCTCACCGGCAATCCGACGCTCCTGCGGACACAGCTGGATGCGACGGTGAAATTCTGATCCGGGGATGGTGGGGCAAGACGCTTTCATATGCACGCGTAGAACTGCCGCCGTTGCGGCGTTGCTCGCGGTTGTCGGACTCGTCGGCCGCGCCGGCGCGCAGCGTGCCGGTATCGGCAGGGGCGTGGCGCCGGCGGCGGCGCGGCCGCTGACGGTTTTCGCCGCGGCCTCGCTCGCGGCCGCGTTTCAAGCGCTCGCCAACCGCTTCGAGCGCGTTCATCCCGACATGAAGGTGCAGTTCAACTTCGCGGGCTCGCCGACGTTGGTGCGGCAGATTCAGGACGGCGCGCCGGCGGATGTCTTCGCCTCGGCCGATGAGGCCAGCATGCAGCGGCTAGTAACGAGCGGCGCGATCGCGGACACCCCCCGGGTGTTCGCGCGAAATGTGCTGCAGATCGTCGTGGCTCCTGGCAATCCGAAGCATATCGTCGCGCTAGCCGACCTGGCGAACCCCGGCCTGACGATCGCGCTCTGCGGTCCGACCGTACCTTGCGGGCGGTACGCCGCCCAGGCGTTCGCGAAGGCGGGCGTGGTCGCGCCGGCTGCCAGTCAGGAGTTGGACGTCAAGGCGGTGGTGAGCAAGATCGCCATGCGCGAAGCGGACGCCGGGATTGCGTACGTGACCGATGTGCGTGCGGCGGCCGGCAGAGTCGAAGGCGTTGACATTCCGGCGTCGTCGAACGTCTTCGCACGCTACCCGATCGCGCGGGTGCAGCATGGGGACCGCAACGCCGCGCTGTTCATCGAGTTCGTGCTGTCGTCGGAGGGGCAACAGGTGCTGGCGAGCTTCGGGTTTCTCCGCCGCTGAGAAGATCCGCGTACGGTATCGGTGGAGCACGGTTCGCGCTGCCTTGGGCTTCGACATATATTCGACTTGGAAGGAGAGAGCGATGGAACTCAGCGCCCGCAATCGGCTGAAAGGAAAGGTGACCAAGATCACGCTCGGGACGGTCATGGCCGAGGTCATCGTGCAGGTCGGTGCCAACGAAATCGTCGCGGCGATCACGCGCAGCTCGGTGGATCGCCTCGGTGTCAAGGTCGGCGACGAAGTCACCGCGGTCGTCAAAGCCACCGAGGTGATGATTGCCACGTAGTCGGCCGGCCGGCGCGCGCCGGCGCGCGGTCAAGAGTCCGTGCCTGTGAAGCGCTGGAGACGCCGCCGCGAACGCGCGGCGGTGCCGTTGGCGGCGGCCCTGGTGGCGGTGCTGGCGGCGGCCCTGTTTGCCGTCCCGCTCGCCGGGCTTCTGTGGCGGGCCGCCGGCACCGACGTGTGGCGGGCGCTCGCCGCGCCAGCGGCGCGCACGGCGTTGTGGCTGTCATTCGTGTGTTCGCTCTCGGCAACTGCCGGCTCGGTGCTGTTGGGGCTGCCGCTGGCGTGGGTGCAGGCGCGGGCGCAATTCCCCGGGCGTACGCTGTTGCGCGGGATCACCATGTTGCCGATCGTCCTGCCGCCGGTAGTCGGCGGCGTGGCGCTGCTGTTCGCCTTTGGGCGGCACGGCCTTCTCGGCCAGTGGCTCGATTCCGCCTTCGGCATTCGCCTCCCCTTTACTACCGCTGGCGCGGTGCTGGCCGAAACGTTCGTGGCCATGCCGTTTTTCGTCCTCACCGTCGAAGGCGCACTGGGGTCCATGGATCGCCGCCTAGAAGACGCGGCGCGTACCCTGGGCGCCGGCCGGTGGACGATCTTTTGGGGCGTGACCCTGCCGTTGATTCGCCCCTCGGTTCAGGCTGGGGCGGTGCTCTGTTGGGCGCGTGCCCTCGGCGAATTCGGCGCCACGATCACGTTTGCCGGCAATTTCCCCGGGCGCACGCAGACGATTCCGCTGGCGGTGTACCTGGCCCTCGAGAGCGACCCCGAGGCGGGGGTGGTGCTGAGCCTGGTGCTCCTCGCTTTGTCGCTGGCGGTGCTCATCGGGTTGCGGCGGCATCTTGGGAGTTTCGTATGAGCTTGGAGGCCGCGGTGCACGTGGTGCGCGGCGCACTCGATCTGCGCCTTGAGTTGCACGCGGAAGCGGGGGAGGTGGTGGCCATCCTCGGGCCGAACGGCGCCGGCAAGAGTACGCTCCTCGACGCCCTCGCGGGGCTTACCGCACTGACGGCCGGGCGCGTCGTCCTCGACGATCAGGTATTGGAGGACGCGGCTGCTGGCTGGTGCGTACCGCCGGAACGGCGGCCGATCGGTGTCGTGTTCCAGGACTACCTCTTGTTTCCGCACCTCACGGCGCTCGACAACGTCGCGTTCGGCCTCCGCTGCCGTGGCCAGTCGCGCCAAGAAGCCCGACGGTGTGCGTTGGACTGGCTGCAACGCGTGGGTCTGGCCGAGCACGCCTCGGCACGACCTGCCGCGTTGTCCGGCGGACAAGCGCAGCGCGTCGCTCTGGCGCGTGCCTTGGCGATCGCGCCGCGCATGCTGTTACTCGACGAACCGCTTTCCGCATTGGATGTCAGCACGCGCGCCGAGGTCCGCCGCACGTTGCGCCGCCACCTGGAGGCGTTCGAGGGGATCCGGCTGTTGGTCACCCACGACCCGTTGGAGGCGATGGCGCTGGCGTCGCATCTGGTGGTGCTGGAAAACGGCCGTATTGTGCAGAGCGGGACACCGGCCGCGGTCGCCGAACGGCCGCGGTCGTCCTACGTTGCGGATCTCGTGGGTGTGAACCTGCTCCGTGGTCAGGCAATGGGCGACCACGTGGAACTGAGCGACGGCGGCCTGCTGACCGCACCGGGCGCCGGTAGCGGGGAGGTCTACCTCGTCATCCATCCCCGTGCCGTGGCGTTGCACCGCCGTCGCCCCGAGGGCACCCCGCGCAATGTGTGGTTGGGTCAACTGGCCGGTCTCGATGTCGAAGGGGCACGGGTCCGTGTGCGCGTCAGCGGTGCGCTGCCGATCGTTGCGGAGATCACACCCGCGGCGGTGGCGGAACTGCACCTCGATCGCGGTGGCGAGGTGTGGGTGAGCGTAAAGGCTACGGAGATCGTGACCTACCCGATCTGAGGTCCAGGGAGATGCCGTCCATACGTCTGTTGGTACCGATGCTTGCCTTGCTGGCCGCGTGCACTCAGCCCGCGCTCCGTCCCGACGAAGATCGCCGGCCCTACCATGCCCACCATCGGTTCGAGCACGCCGAGGACTGGGTTGCCCGGTTCGAAGACCCCGCACGCGACCCTTGGCAGAAACCCGACGACGTCATCCGAACGCTCGCCCTCGCGCCGAGCGCCAGCGTCGCCGACATCGGTGCGGGCACCGGCTATTTCTCCGTGCGGTTCGCCCGCGCCGTTCCCGAAGGACGCGTCTTCGCCATCGACGTCGAACCGTCGATGGTCGAATACGTGACCGAGCGTGCCAAGCGTGACGGGCTCGCCAACATCGACGGCGTCCTGGCGAGCCCTGACGATCCGCACATCCCGGCGCCGGTCGACCTGATCGTCGTCGTCGACACCTATCATCATCTCACGGATCGGTCCGCCTACTTCCGGCGACTCAGGCGTGCGCTGCGCCCCGCGGGCCGGATTGCCATCATCGACTTCAAACCCGAATCGAAGATGGGACCCATCGAAAAGGTGGCGCTGGCACAGGTGATCCGCGAACTTGCCGAGGCGGGATACGCGCTCGTCGAGCAGCCCACCATGTTGCCGGAGCAGTATTTTCTGATATTCGGCGTGGCGCCGGCAGAGTAAACCACCCCGCGGGGAGGTCGCCCGCCTGGCTGAGGAGCCCGACGGCTGCACCCCGGCGCTGTGCTTCCCAGGCCGCTCGTGCTGAAGTCGCCGCGTGATTCGCGCCATGGACCGGCGGTTTGAAGCAATCGCGCACAAATACCGCACGCGGCTGATACGGCAATTCGGCTCGACGGTGGCGGGCAAGACGCATCCGCACAGCCACGTCGACATCGCCGTGCTGTTGGAGCAGCCCGATTTCTCCCTTCGTGACCATGCCGAGCTGCTTCACGGTCCGCACGCGCTCAGCCCGTTCGGTGCCAAGAGCAGGCTGTGAAACGCGGAGCCGGCGATATCTCCGCGGTCCGCCCCCGGGCGGAGACCTCGTTGAGGGATCTGGGGCTGCTCTTCGTTTGGCTCGGCACCACCGCCTTCGGCGGCCCGGCAGCGCATATCGCGATCATGGACGACGCCGTCGTACGCCGGCGCCACTGGCTGGCGCGAGCGCTTCCTCGATCTGCTCGGGGCGACGAACCTCATTCCTGGTCCGAACTCGACTGAGATGGCTATGCACATCGGCCACCAGCGAGCCGGCGGGGCCGGTCTCGTCGTCGCGGGCGTCTGCTTCATCGTCCCGGCGAGCCTCATCACCCTTGGTTTGGCGTGGGCCTACGTCCGCTTCGGCACGCGGCCGCAAGCCGGCGCGTTGCTTTACGGCGTCAAGCCAGTGATCATCGCTGTCGTCGTCCAAGCGCTCTGGGGCTTGGTCCGAACGGCCGTCAAGACCGCCCCGCTTGCGGCGCTGGCGGCCTTGGCCGTGGCGGCGAGCGCCGCTGGCGTCAATGAGATCGCGGTGCTGTTGGCCACGGGTGCGGCCGCGGCGCACCGCATGACTGGAGGTGCGCCGCAGCGATGTATGGGCACCGGTGTATGGGCCGCACCGAGCATCGCGATCCCCTCCCTTGTCACCACTGCGGCTGCCAATCTGGCCGTCAGCACTCCGTTCAGCTTGACCGCACTGTTCCTGTTCTTCCTCAAAGTCGGCTCGATCCTCTTTGGCAGCGGCTACGTGCTGCTCGCCTTCCTGCGCGCCGACCTCGTTGAACACTGGCATTGGCTCACGGATGCGCAGCTGCTCGATGCCGTCGCAATGGGACAGATCACGCCTGGGCCGGTCTTCAGTACCGCGACATTCGTCGGTTACGTGCTCGGTGGCGTGCCGAGCGCGGTCGTTGCCACCGCCGGCATTTTTCTGCCGTCCTTTGTCTTCGTGGCGATCAGCGGGCCGCTTGTACCGCGTCTTCGCCGCTCGCCGACGGCGGGGGCATTTCTCGACGGGGTCAACATCGGGGCGCTCGCGCTCATGGCCGTCGTGACGTTCACCCTGGCACGAGCTGCGCTGGTTGACGTCACCACCGCGGTGCTCGCCGCGGCGAGCGCCTTCTTGCTGTTGCGCCTGCGTGTGAACTCCGCGTGGCTTGTGCTCGGCGGTGCGCTGATCGGGCTTGCCCTGGGCGGCGTGGCGCACTGAGCTGAGGACTGCCGGGCGCGCTCGCGGTCGCAGCGGGCACGCGAAGTTTGTAAGTTGCTTCTGTAGAGAGATGACAGCGGACGAACGCGCGGCTCGCCGGAAGTGCCGGCGCGCACGAACCGAGACGAAGGATCACGAAGGCACAATCTGGAGGAAGTCATGAACACAGAGGCGATCCTAGCGGTGATTCCCGGACGCAGGGCGTTCCTGCGCACTGTCGGGTGCGTTGCAGGAATTGCGCTCACTGGCTGCGTGGCGACGCGCAAGAAAGCCGGGGAACTCAACAATGCCGAACAGGAAGCTGAAGTTACGCCGGGCGAAGACCTGATGCAGGAACACGGCGTTCTCGAACGCATTCTGCTCATCTACGACGAGGCCGCCCGCCGCATCGAGAGCAGCGAACACCTCGACCCTGCGGTGATCGTGAGCGCCGCAGGGATCATCCGCCGTTTCGTCGAGGACTACCACGAGACGCTCGAGGAGCACGTCGTCTTTCCGCGGTTCCAGACCGCGCGGTGCCAGCGCGGTACGCAACGCCGCCAGGTCGCGTTGCCGATCCACGGCCTCCGTCGGGTAGTGAAAAACGGCCCGGTCATGCCACACCTGGAATTGAGGGGGCGCTACAAAGGTCGTGATGTCCGTCTCGCTCCAGGTCACCCGACTTGCCGCCAGCCCTCACCGTCCGCGGGCATACCGGAAGGCGGTTGCCGACACGTCGACCGCGGTCACATCCCGAAATCCACCGGCAAGCAGGCCGTCCACGACGCGAGACGAACCGCCGTCGACGTCAATGATCGGGGCCGTCCGCCTGACACCGGTCCGTCGAATCAGATCGCGTGAGGCCGCCGGATGCTCTTGGTACCAATTCACCAAGGTTGGCGGCCGCGTCTGATATACGGTCTCCCAATGCCGGCACCAGTCCACAGCCATGGGGGTATTCATGCCGCGCCTCTTCAGGTGCGCGCCTATGCAGGCCCAGGCTCGCGCAACGGTTGGAGCAGCATCCGGTCGAGCCACAGTTCCCGCGCTTCGCGGAACTGCTCGACGCCGATCGTCATCTCTTCATGACCGGCGGCGGGTTGATCGCGATAGGTGCCGAGCAGCCGATCCCACCACGGCAGATTGAAGCCGACATTGCTGTTGGTTTCGACCATCACGATCGAATGATGGACGCGGTGCATGTCGGGCGTGACCACAAGCCACCGAAGGGACCGATCCAGCGTCTCGGGAAGGGAAACATTACCATGATTGAACATCGGCGTTGCATTCAGCAGCACCTCGAAGATCAGTACGCCGAGGGCTGGAGTTCCGAGCGCCACGACCACCCCGAACTTGATCAGCATGGACAGGACGATTTCGATGGGGTGGAAGCGAACGCCGGTGGTCACATCGAAGTCGAGGTCGGCGTGATGCATCCGGTGGTGGACCCGCCAGAGCGCGGGCACGGCGTGAAACATGACGTGCTGCAGGTGGATGGCAAGGTCGAGCAGCAGCACCGCGGCGATCGACCCCAGCCACGAGGGAAGGAACAGGTTGTTGAGCAGGCCCCAGGCACGTTGCTCCGCCACCAGCGCCATGCCCACCGCGGTACTGGGCAGCAGCAGCCGCAGGAGAGTGGTGTTCAGGGCGACGACGGCCAGGTTGCTCGGCCAGCGCCGCAACCTCGAATAGCCCCGTCGCCGGCGTGGGGCAGCCGCCTCCCACAGCGCTATGACAGCGAAGATCGCGACGAAGTGGATAGATTCTTTGTCCGTAAGTTCTTTGCGTTTTGCGAAGCTTGCAGTCAAGCGGCATCAGCATAGAAGCCCGGGTAGGCAACCTCGCGCAGCTTGATGGCGGCGGCCATGACTCGGCGGCCGTGGAAGGAGACGCGCCAGCGGCGCGAACGCGGGATCTTGGCGATGAGCTGATGGGCGTGCAAGCGGCGAAAGAGTCGTGTGACTTGGCTGGACTGCTTTGCGGGATCGGGCGCCAGCGGGAAGGCGGCGCGGAGCAGCTTGTCGCGGACCTCGCGGTTGGTGAAGCCACGCAAGAGATGCTCGCCACTCATGAGCACCTCGAAGAGTGTGCGGTCCTGGCGGGCCACCGGGTTGAAGGCCCGCTCGCCGCGGCCGTTGGCGGTGGGCGCACGGTTACTCAGAGCATCGAGCGCTCGCAGGGCGGGGGTGGGATCGTCGACCTGAGCCAGTTGCCTCCAGGTAACGCGCGTTACACTGCCCGCAGATGCGCTGGTAGCGCGATAAAAAGGCGACGCCCTTGCGCAGGGGGACCCACGCCATCACGGTCCGATTATGGCGTCGCGCGCGCCGGCGGATGCGAAACTCCGTCGGGTCGTTGATCACCGTTTCGACCCGCAGCACCACGCCTGCCTTGGTGTACATCTTGAGCCAATTGTGTTTCATCCGATGCTTGACCCGCCGCCCCGGCAATCGTTTAGGCATCTGGCTGAAGTCCACCTGGTCGGTGACCACCTCGCCCAGAAAATTGCCCGAGAGCTTGCGGCCCAAAAACGACAGCACGTCGCGCGCCTCGAAATACAGGGTGCTGTAGGTGAACAGCCGCGGCATCAACTCCTCGAGTGCCTGCTGGCTGGCAAACAGCACGTCCGTAGAGTACTCGGCCTGCGTGGTCACCCAGTAGCATTTCCATCTCGGCTAACCAATCGGCCAGCAGCGGGTTGAGCTGCGGGCGCAGCGCCCGAGCAGACGCGGCCAGTTGACGCTGGCAAATCCGTTTGCCAGTTTCTGTGCCCGCTCGAAGCTCATCGACGTGCACAAAGCGATAGTTCTGCTTGCGGCAGGTTACTCCGCGCCGATCGAAGCGGCGGGCCAACCAGTCGTAATATTGACGTAGACGTGGATGGGAAACGGAAACCACGTCTGCCCCTTGACGTGGATCAGACCCAGCTGCCGGTCCAGAAAGCAGAAGTACAGCTGCAGGCACTTGCGCTGTGCCGGCCGCACAAACGGATGCGCCTCCTTCCACACCAGCGCAAAGGTCCGGCACGGTTCCAGCACCGAGAACACACAGACCAGCCCGTCGGTAATGCCGTCCTGTTCAGCGATTTGCCGGGCAAGCTCCTCTTTGCGTGTCGGGCCGCTGGCGGCATTGGTGTGACTGGCCGCGGCGGGCGACAGTGCGTGCTTCTTGACGCGCTCGGCCTGCGTGAGCAGGAAGGCTTTGAGCGTATGTCGTTCGCTCTGCTTGCGCTGGAGAAAGTCGGCCATGGCGTATCCGCTCATCAGCGGCAGGTAGCCACGGAACAGTACCCGATCGAAGCACGACAACACGCTGCCGATAGCGTCCGCATGTTTGGCAAGGAAGGCACTCCATGGCGCCGATCGAACTGCAGCGCCCTTCACATTGCAAGCCGCTACGCCTCGCTCACGGCGTCCAGCCTCTCACCCACTTGGTTGCGGCCGCAGGTCCGCGTTAGTCCCTATTAACGGGGTAAGTGGCGGTGTCAACAGACCGGGCATCCTTGTAGGCCGCTTGCTCAGCATCGTAGGCGCTTGTTGTGACGCAGCCACCGATCAGCAAGCCTAGGGCGATAAGGAGACTTTTCACTGTACAAACCCCCTGTGATTTCTAACGGCGTGCCGCTCAGGCGCGGCCCGCTCTTGGCCGTCGCCTGGAGCGGCGGGTTCGGCCAACGTGACTCATGGCAGCTTCCCGACATTGACGATGCTAGCCACCGCCTGAGCGATACTCTTGAGCATCTCAGGCTTGAGATTGCCAACCTGAGATGTGATCAGGTTCTGATTCGCGGTGAAGAGTTTCGCGGGACGAGCGTAGCTGGTGACGCGCAGGGAGCCGGAGGCAAAGGCGGCGTTGTCGAGCGCGATCGCATTGGGATCGCCGTACGGCTTGCTCGTGATCTGGCAGAGAATGCAGTCCCCGCGCCCAACATCGGCAAGGACAACGGCGGGGCGCAACTTCGTTTGCGACAGATCCGAGAACGGGAATCGGACCAGGACTACCGCACCGGCTGCAGGTGCGACCACGCCTCGTCCTCCTCAGGTCTGTTCCAGTCCTCGCCGAGGGCCTGCTCGCTGAGGAGCGCTGTCTCGGACGCACCCGCTGTCGGCTGCTCCTCGAGGATCGTAACGAGCGCTCGCCGTGCTGCCGCCAGACGGATCGGCGCTAGCAACCGGACGTTGCCCTGCTCATCAATGACGGCCTCGATCGTCTGAATCATCTGCGCATCTCCGCTTCCGAGCTTAGCTCAGATCGGGCCAGAAGCCGAACGCCGTGCCGCTCAGCGCGGCGTGCGTTTCGCCGCGGCCTGGAGTTAGGCCAGCGCGCTACCGGTCGATGTTGACGCTCGCTCCAATGACAGCGCGGGAGAGCTAGCCATGCCGACGGCGCAGATTGCGTAGCGCGATGACCAGCAACAGCACCGTCACCACCCCGAGCATGAAAGGTTTCAACGTGGGCGCCGCCGTGTGGCTCGCAGCCGGAGCCGTCCAGATGGCGTTCTGTTCGAAAGCCGTGACGCTCGCGTTGCCCACGTTATCGACCTGGACCGTGCCGTCCCCAGGAACTGGATTATTTACGGTCCAATTCGCGATGTTGTACACCACCGGCCCATGGCTGAGCGCCGCCGGAGTGGATAGATTCTTTGTCCGTAAGTTCTTTGCGTTTTGCGAAGCTTGCAGTCAAGCGGCATCAGCATAGAAGCCCGGGTAGGCAACCTCGCGCAGCTTGATGGCGGCGGCCATGACTTCCGGCGGTCGGAAGGAGCGCCAGCGGCGCGAACGCGGATCTTGGCGATGAGCTGATGGGCGTGCAAGCGGCGAAAGAGTCGTGTGACTTGGCTGGACTGCTTTGCGGGATCGGGCGCCAGCGGGAAGGCGGCGCGGAGCAGCTTGTCGCGGACCTCGCGGTTGGTGAAGCCACGCAAGAGATGCTCGCCACTCATGAGCACCTCGAAGAGTGTGCGGTCCTGGCGGGCCACCGGGTTGAAGGCCCGCTCGCCGCGGCCGTTGGCGGTGGGCGCACGGTTACTCAGAGCATCGAGCGCTCGCAGGGCGGGGGTGGGATCGTCGACCTGAGCCAAGGCCTCCAGGTAACGCGCGTTACACTGCCCGCAGATGCGCTGGTAGCGCGATAAAAAGGCGACGCCCTTGCGCAGGGGGACCCACGCCATCACGGTCCGATTATGGCGTCGCGCGCGCCGGCGGATGCGAAACTCCGTCGGGTCGTTGATCACCGTTTCGACCCGCAGCACCACGCCTGCCTTGGTGTACATCTTGAGCCAATTGTGTTTCATCCGATGCTTGACCCGCCGCCCCGGCAATCGTTTAGGCATCTGGCTGAAGTCCACCTGGTCGGTGACCACCTCGCCCAGAAAATTGCCCGAGAGCTTGCGGCCCAAAAACGACAGCACGTCGCGCGCCTCGAAATACAGGGTGCTGTAGGTGAACAGCCGCGGCATCAACTCCTCGAGTGCCTGCTGGCTGGCAAACAGCACGTCCGTAGAGTACTCGGCCTGCGTGGTCACCCAGTAGTACTCCATCTCGGCTAACCAATCGGCCAGCAGCGGGTTGAGCTTGTGGGCGTAGCGCCCGAGCAGACGCGGCCAGTTGACGCTGGCAAATCCGTCGGCCAGTTTCTGTGCCCGCTCGAAGTCATCGACGTGCACAAAGACGTTGTCTTGCTTGCGGTAGGTTACTCCGCGCCGATCGAAGCGGCGGGCCAACCAGTCGTGGCCATTGACGTAGACGTGGATGGGAAACGGAAACCACGTCTGCCCCTTGACGTGGATCAGACCCAGCTGCCGGTCCAGAAAGTAGAAGTACAGCTGCAGGCACTTGCGCTGTGCCGGCCGCACAAACGGATGCGCCTCCTTCCACACCAGCGCAAAGGTCCGGCACGGTTCCAGCACCGAGAACACACAGACCAGCCCGTCGGTAATGCCGTCCCGTTCAGCGATTTGCCGGGCAAGCTCCTCTTTGCGTGTCGGGCCGCTGAGGTACTGGTGTGGACGCTTGGCCGCGGCGGCCAGCGACAGTGCGTGCTTCTTGACGCGCTCGGCCTGCGTGAGCAGGAAGGCTTTGAGCGTATGTCGTTTCACCTGCTTGCGCTGGAGAAAGTCGGCCATGGCGTATCCGCTCATCAGCGGCAGGTAGCCACGGAACAGTACCCGATCGAAGCACGACAACACGCCGCCGATAGCGTCCGCATGTTTGGCAAGGAAGGCATCCATGGCGCCGATCGAACTGCAGCGCCCTTCACATTGCAAGCCGCTACGCCTCGCTCACGGCGTCCAGCCTCTCACCCACTTGGTTGCGGCCGCAGGTCCGCGTTAGTCCCTATTAACGGGGTAAGTGCCATAAGATCGGATATCGGACGTTCCCGTCCTCCCCCTGCCGTGCTCAAAAATTGAGACGTACCCCGTATACGGGACCACCTCCATCCCGATCGCCACCGGGCTCATCCTCATGATGTACCCGCCGCTGGCCAAGGTCCGCTACGAGGAGCTGGGCAGCGTGTTCCGCAACTGGCGCATCCTGGGCCTGTCGCTGTTGCAGAACTGGGTCGTCGGCCCGGTGCTCATGTTCGTTCTGGCGGTCGTCTTCCTGCCCGACAAGCCGGAGTACATGGTCGGGCTCATCATGATCGGCCTGGCGCGCTGCATTGCGATGGTCATCGTCTGGAACGATCTGGCCCGGGGCGATACCGAGTACTGCGCCGGGCTCGTCGCATTCAACTCGATGTTCCAGGTCTTCTTCTTCTCGGTCTATGCCTACGTCTTCATCACGGTGTTGCCGACCTGGTTCGGCCTGAAGGGTGTGGCGGTCGACATCACCATCGGCGAGATCGCGAAGAGCGTCTTCATCTATCTCGGCATCCCGTTCCTCGCCGGAATCATCACGCGCTTTGCGCTGATCAAGGTGAAGGAAAAGCAATGGTATCATGACACCTTCATTCCGAAGATCAGCCCGATCACCCTCGTCGCGCTGCTCTTCACCATCATCGTGATGTTCTCGCTCAAGGGCGAGTACATCGTGCAGCTGCCACTCGATGTCGTGCGGATCGCCATTCCCTTGCTCATCTACTTCGTGCTGATGTTCTTCGTCTCGTTTGCCATGAGCAAGCAGGTGGGCGCGACCTACGGCCAGGCGACGACGCTTTCATTCACAGCGGCGTCGAACAACTTCGAGCTGGCCATCGCGGTCGCCATCGCGACCTTTGGCATCCACCATGGCGCAGCATTCGCGGCGGTGATCGGGCCGTTGGTCGAGGTGCCGGTCTTGATCGGTTTGGTCAACGTGGCGTTGTGGCTCCGGCGCGAGCACTTCGGCAAGCAGGGCGTGGCGGCCGCCGCTTGCGCGACCACCGAAGGCGCCGGCTAAGTACCCTCCCATGACGACCGTGATCTTCGCCTGCGTGCACAATGCCGGCCGCTTGCAGATGGCGGCGGCCTTCTTCAATCAGCTTGCCGATCCCCGTCGCGCCCGCGCGCTCTCGGCCGGTACGGCGCCGGCGGCGCATGTCCACCCGGAAGTGGTGGCGGTCATGCGTGAGGTCGGCATTGATCTGAGTGACGCCCGACCCAGCCGGCTCACCGATGAGCTGGCGGCCGGTGCGCAACTGCGCGTTACGATGGGCTGCGGCGTACACTGCCCGGTGGTGCCGGGCCTCCGGCGTGACGATTGGGAACTGCCTGATCCCAAAGGACAGGCCGTCGACCGGGTGCGTGCGATTCGCGACCAGATCGAAGGGCGAGTGCGACAGTTGCTCGTGGCGGAGGGATGGCAGTTGAGCGCGGTATGAAACCGAGACCGACCTTGCTCTGCGGATTCGCCCTGACAGTTACCACACATCCCCCCTTGACACGAATAGATATGCGTCTATACATCTAAGCAAGAGAGGAGAGTCGAAGGCATGGTTGCTCTCGGGCTTGGATTTGCGTTCGCTGGCGCGCTGGTGGGTGACCTCGAGGCCGAGCCCGCACTATCGCCGCTCTTGGTGTGGAGTACCGTCTGGGTGTGGCTTGGCGTCGCCGTTGCGCTGGCGTTGATCGTGACTGTCGTGGGGCACCGGCCCGGTTACGCTGGTGGCTCGCTGCGTGGGCTCCGGGGATCGGGGCCGGCGGGGTTCTGCCTGAAGCTGGCGCCGCGCTGTGTCGCTGGGAACGGAGGCGGGCAGACCGCGCCATGACGGACTTTGTTCGTACCTTCCGCGCGCTCGGGGATCCGGCCCGGCAGAAGATGCTTGCCCTCCTCGAACCGGCGGGCGAGATGTGTGTGGCCGACCTGGCAGGGCACTTTGCCATGACGCAGCCTTCGGTGTCGCACCACCTGCGAATTCTGAAGGACGCCGGGCTGGTCACCGCCGACAAGCGCGGTAGGGAAGTTTACTACCGGATCAACCCCGCGGAGCTACGTCGCTGCTGCGGCGCATTCTTCGCCAATTTCGCGTGCTGCCAAGGGCTGCTGGCGACGACAAAGAAGACACGTTGTTAGGTTGTTGGTTGCTAGGTTGTTAGTTGACGGAATGCCTGGGTTCGCTGAGCCACGTAACAACCAACAACCGGCTGTTAGGGGAGGAATCGTGACCAGCACACCCGAGCGAGATCAAGAGATCCGGCGGATCGTCCGCGACCGCTACGCCGAGATCGCCCGTCGGGGCGGCGGCAGTGGCCCGGGGTGCTGCGACGCGGGTTCGACGGACGCGGTGGAGGAGATAGGATACTCCAAGAGCGATGTGAGCGACGTACCCAGCGGCGCGAACCTCGGCTTGGGGTGCGGGGCCCCCCTGACTGCCGCCGCGCTGCGCCGCGGCGAGACGGTGCTCGATCTCGGCTCCGGGGCCGGATTCGACGCTTTTCTGGCGGCACGCGAAGTGGGCCCGTCAGGCCTGGTCATCGGGGTCGATATGACCCCAGAAATGCTGGAACGGGCGCGGCACAATGCGGTGGCCGGCGGTTACGGTAACGTGGAGTTCCGCGCCGGGCGCATCGAGGCTCTTCCGATCGAGGACCAGAGCATCGATGTGGTCATCTCGAACTGTGTCATCAACCTGGTGTCGGACAAGGCCGCCGTCTATCGCGAGGTCGCGCGCGTGCTGCGGCCCGGCGGACGGATAGTGATCAGTGACGTGGTCCTGGATGCACGCCTGCCGCCGGCGATCGCCGAGAACGTGTGGGCGCTGACCGGCTGTATCGCTGGCGCCGCGCTGCGACAGGAGTACCTGCACACCATCGCCGCAGCGGGCTTGACCGACACCGAGGTGGTCGCCGACCGCTGCTTTGGCGAGACCGTGCTGCCCACGATGCCCGCGGAATTCCGGCGCCAAGCGGAGGCGGCGGGCGTCGACGTGCACGCCGTGGCGCGCGGCGTGCGGTCGCTGACGATCCGGGCACGTAAACCTGGGGCGACGCCAGGCTGAACACCGCCGCCAGCGGCACGCCATGGCCATCGTGTTGCGCTGCCGGCCACGACCGAGCCTGTGGCGACCGTGCCGGGTGGATTTACTGCGGCTTCGGTTCGTATCCCATCGGTAGATTGATCTGCTTGAGCTCGAGGTATGCCGCCAGTCCTTCCGGACCCAACTCCCGGCCGATCCCCGATGCCTTGAAGCCGCCGAAAGGGCTACTGAAATCCATCAGGTTGTACGCGTTGACGGCATACGTTCCCGTGCGAATGCGGCGCGCGACCTCGACACCGTTGTCCACATCGGCGGACCAAACCGATCCCGACAGACCGTAGTCGGAGTCGTTGGCGATGCGGACCGCGTCCTCCACGTCGTCGTAGGGAATCACGGAGAGCACCGGGCCGAAGATCTCCTCCTGTGCGATGCGCATACGATTATCGACATCGACGAAGACCGTGGGTTCCACGTACCACCCTTTCGTCAGGCCGGCCGGCCGACCGCCGCCGCAGGCGACCCGCGCCCCTTGGTCGCGGCCGCTGCGGATGTAGCCTTCCACGCGCTCGCGCTGGCGGGCGGCCACCAGCGGGCCGCACGCGGTTGCCGGGTCCATCGGGTCGCCGACCCGCATGTCGCGCACTGCCGCGACCAGAGCATCGGTGACCTCGCCGTAACGGCGGCGTGACGCCAGGATGCGCGTTTGCGCGACGCAGGCTTGTCCATTGTTCATGGTGGCCAACGGCAGCAGTTGGCTCATCGTGACCGACAGATCGGCGTCGTCGAGGATGATTGCGGCGGACTTGCCGCCCAGCTCGAGCGTCAGCCGTTTGAGTTGCTCGCCGCAGATCGCGCCGATGCGGCGGCCCGCCGCCGTGCTGCCGGTGAACGCCACCTTGTCCACCCCTGGGTGCCGCACCAGGTGCTCGCCGACTTCGCGCCCCGCCGGCACGATGTTGACGACGCCCTTCGGGACCCCAGCGTCGCGGATCGCATCGGCGAGGAGAATGGCGTCGAGCGGGGTCTCAGGCGCCGGCTTGAGCACCACGGTCGCCCCGGCCGCCATCGCCGGAGCCAGCTTCAGCATCGCGGTGACGAGCGGAACGTTCCACGGAATGATGCACGCCGCGACACCCACCGGTTCACGGCGGACCAGGATGGGGCCGAGCATGCCCTCGCGCACCTCTTCGAACGGGTATCGGCGCGCCAGGTCTGCATAGAACTCGAGCAGCCGGACCGGCGCCCCCGCTTGCCCCAAGTGCGAGAAGGTGATGGGCGATCCCATCTCCACGGTGATGGTATTGGCAATCTCCTCGGACCGTTGTTGCAGCTGTGCCGATAGGCGTTCCATGACGTCGGCGCGTTCACTGGCACGCAGGCGGGGCCACGGACCGTGATCGAAGGCTTCGCGTGCCGCCGCGACCGCGCGGTCCATGTCCGCCTCCCGGCCTTCGGCTACGCGGGCAATGACTGCCTCGGTGTGTGGCGAGGTCACCTCGATCGTGGCCGTGGTGGCGGGCTGCACCCAATCCCCACCGATGAAAAGCTGCGTGTGCACCTGCATGTCTCTGCTCCCTCCTGTTTGCTGCGACTGTGTGCCGCCGCCTATGTAGACGGCGCCGGCAGCTCACGCAACACAAAGCGTCCGCCGTAGGCGATTTCCAGAGAAAACGTGTCGCTGCGGACATCGTCGATAGCATCGATCTCGAAACGATCGCGGACCAAGTAGCGTGCGTGCTGCGGATGGGCAAAGACCCCGATGCCGTCCACTTCGCCGAGTTGGACATCGAAGCCGACGAGGATGTTCGACTGGCGGCAGAGCACCGGCGCCGTGCCGCCGCAGCAACCGCCGCTGATCATCAAGGCGAGCGGATCCGACGGCAGGGTGTCGTCGCCGCGCACCCGGTCCAACAGGGCTCTGGCCCGCGGTGTCAATCCCTCACAAACGGACATCGTTGTCGGCACCGCGCGGTGTTCGTTACATGGCGAACAGGTCCATGGTGAAGTCGTTCAGGTCCACCCAGACCTGCTTGAGCCGCGTCAAATGCTCCACCATGGGCAAGCCGTTCTCCCGTCCCCAGCCCGACAGCTTGTAGCCGCCGAAGGGCGCATTGGCCTCCACCATGTGCCAGGTGTTGATCCATACGGTCCCGGCCTGCAGGCGCTTGGCGATCCGGTGGGCGCGCGTGATATCCTTCGTCTCCACGCCGGCGGCGAGGCCGTAAATCACGTCGTTGCCGAGGCGGACCGCTTCGGCCTCGTCGCGGAACCGGACGATCGACGCGACCGGACCGAAAATCTCCTCCTGCGCGATCTGCATGGTATTGTCGACGTCGGCGAAAACCGTGGGCTCGTAGTAGAAGCCCTTGGCGAGCGCGGGGTCCGTGGGCTGCCGACCGCCGCAGCGGAGGTGCGCGCCTTCCTTCTTGCCGATTTCGACGTAACGTTGCACCTTGCGCAGTTGCTCCTCGGAGACCAACGGTCCCATACGCGTGGAGAAGTCGAGCGGGTTGCCGATGGCAATCTGCCGCGAGCGTTCGACGAAGCGCTCCACGAAGCGATCGTAGATCGTGTCTTGCACCAGCAGCCGCGTGCCGGCGGCGCAAATCTGCCCGCTGTTGAGGTAGAGACCGAACAGGGCGTTGCTCACCGCGGTTTCCAGGTCGACATCGTCGAAGATGATGTGCGGCGACTTGCCGCCCAGCTCGAGAGTGACGGTCTTGAGATTGCCGGTCGACATCTGCACGATCAGTCGGCCGGTGACGTGCTCGCCGGTGAACGAGATCTTGTCCACGCCCGGGTGCTGTGCCAAGGCGGCGCCGGCGGTCGGCCCGAATCCCGGCACGACATTGATGACGCCGTCGGGGATCCCCGCCTCCGCTGCGATGCGCGCCACTTCCAGTGCCGTCATGGGCGTATGTTCCGCCGGCTTCAATACGACGGTATTGCCGCAGGCAAGCGCAGGGGCGGTCTTCCACACCGCCATGGTGAGCGGGCCGTTCCAGGGAGTGATGCCGCCGACCACACCGAGGGGTTCGCGCAACGTGTAGCCGAGGTATTCGCCGGGCCGCATGCAGGGCGTTGTCATCCCATGGATCTTGGTCGTCATGCCTGCCCAGTAGCGCACGGTTTCCGCCGTGTGCGGCGCCATGCCGCTGGTCAGCATAATGGGACCGCCCATGTCGAGGGTCTCGAGTTGCGCCAGTTCCATCGCCCGCGCCTCGATGAGGTCGGCCATCTTCAACAACAGCTTGGCCCGTTCGCCCGCCGGCATGGACGACCACGTGTTCTCGTAGGCGGCGCGGGCGGCGGCGACCGCGGCGTCGATATCCGCCTTGTCGCCCTCGGCGACCTCGGCGACCACCGAGCCGTCGTGCGGAGAGATGCTCTTGAAGGTCTTACCGGACTGGCTGTCGACGAACCGTCCGTCGATAAATAATTGATAGCGTCGTACTGTCGATGCTGCCGAGTCTGTCATGGAATCTCCTTCGCCGCGAGCGATACCATCGCAAGTATAACAGGCGCAATCCAGGGGGTGAATCGCTCCGCGCCGGGCGTCCGCGGAGGCGAGCGCACCGCCGTCTTTCGGGCGCGATGGAATCCGGCTATAAGGCCGGGCATGCCAGAGAGGAGGACGGTAGCATGAAGTTCGGCATCATCCCACCGTACGCGCGGGCCCCGATCGAAGAGGGCGAATACGCCACCGCCTTCGCGCAGATGGCCGAGGCGTGCGGCTTCGAATCGGTCTGGGTCGTGGAACATGTGGTCATGGCGGTGGAGTACAAGTCGGTCTATCCGTACGATCCGAGCGGGCGCTCGCCGTTCCACGCCGATGTGGTGCAGCCCGACCCGCTGCTCTGGCTGTCGTATATCGCGGCGGCGACTAAGCGCCTCCGGCTGGGGACGTCCGTACTCGTCCTGCCGCAACGCAACCCGGTTATCCTGGCCAAGGAACTGGCAACACTGGATCGGCTTTCCGGGGGCCGCATGGAGCTGGGCATCGGCATCGGTTGGGTGCGTGAGGAGGCGGACGCCGTCGGTACCGACTTCGATACTCGCGGCCGCCGCGCCGACGAGTATATCCGCGTCATGCGCACGCTGTGGCGCGAGCCGGTGGCGAGCTTCGCCGGCGAGTTCGTGCGCTTCGAGAATGTCGTGTCGCAACCCAAACCGGTTCAGTCCGGAGGGGTACCGATCGTCGTCGGGGGCCACAGCAAGGCCGCCGCGCGGCGGGCCGGACGGCTTGGGGACGGCTTTTACCCCCTCGGTGTACACGGCGAGCAACTCGCGGAATTGCGGGCCGTCATGGCGGAAAGCGCACGTGCCAACGGCCGTGACCCATCCACGATCGCGCTCACCTGCGGTGGCGCGGCCAATCTGGCGACGGCGGAAGCTCACGCGGGCCTCGGGATCGCCCGCACGGTGGTCTCGGCGCCCGCGAGTTCCCTCGACGATCTGCGCCGCTGGTGCGAGCGCTTTGGCAACGACGTCATCGCGAAGATATGAGCATGTGCGCCGCCCCGTCGGCCTGCCGGCACGGCTTGACGTTCGCCCGTACCGGGATGATCGCCGCGGATGATCGCGTGCCGATCGAGGCGGCGAGCGGGAGGGTGCGGCAGCGATGACGGCGGGAGCCAGTGCGGCGAATTACGATGTGATTGTCGTCGGGGCGGGGCCGGCCGGCGCCACCGCGGCGTACTACCTGGCCACGGGCGGCAAGCGGGTGGCGTTGCTGGAGAAGGCCCGGTTCCCGCGCGACAAGATCTGCGGCGACGCCTGGTGCGCACCGGCGCTCGACCTGCTCGGGGACATGGGTGTGCTGCAGCGCCTGGAGGCCGAAGGGTTGGTGCGCGACGCCGTGTCCGGCGGATTCGTGTCGCCCTCGGGGGAGAGTTACATCGGCAGCGGTACGGACGGCCACGCCCCCGGTACCCGCGTCTATGCGATCAAGCGCAGCATTTGCGACGAACACATCGCCCGGCGGGCGGCGGAGGTCGGCGCGGAACTATGCGAGGAGGCGAACGTCGCCGCCGCGGCGCTGGAGGCGGACGGCCTATGGACCGTGCGCTGCCACGATGGCCGGCGCTTTCGCGGCACCATGCTGGTAGCGGCCGACGGCGCCAACAGCCGCTTGGCGCGGACGTTGGGCGTGGTAACGACGCCAGCGCAGGCGGTGGCCGGGCGCCAGTACTTCCGTGGCGGCACGCACAATTTCAAATCGGGCGGTGTCCTCTTCTACCCCAGGTATATTCTGCCGGGATACGTGGCGATCTTCCGGCATTACAATGACGACATTGACGTCGGCTCCTACGCGATTCCCGGCGGCGCGATTACCAACGATCGGCTGATCGATGTGTACCGCGATAAGATCATGCGCGATCCCTTCATCCAACGCGCACTGGGACCGCGGGCGGAAGCGATGGAACGGGTCCGCGTCGCCCCCATCCGTCTCGGCGGCGAAGCGCGCACCAGCGCGGCACGGTTCCTCGCGGTCGGCGACGCGGCGGGCCAGACCGATCCGTTGACGGGCGAAGGCATCCACACGGGCATGATCGGCGGCAAATTGGCGGCCCAGACCGTCCACGAGCTGTTTGTGCGGAGGGACTTTTCGGAGGAGGCCTGCCGGATCTACCACGCGCGCTGGATGGTGGCGTTCGGCAACGATTTCCGCGCTTCGGCATCGGCGGCACGCATGACGTACCGGTTTCCCGTTTTTCTGGATGCGGCCAACGTGGTGGCGCAGCGCAAAGGCGAGGCGTTCATGGCCACCTTCGGCGCCGCGACGACGGGGGTGAAGCCGAAGACGACGTTCTTGCGGCCACACATGGCGCTCCCCCTGGGCATCGAGGTGCTTCGCCAGCTCCTCAAGCGGACGCTGTTGCGCGCTCCGGTCGCGGCCGAGGCCGAGTACGCGGCCCGGGCGCTCGAGCAGAGCGATCGTGCCACGGCCTTCCGCAACGGTTGTTTGATCGACCCGGCCCTTGTTGCATCTGGCTGAGCGGCGCGGCGGGGACTGCCCCATTTCTGCGGCAGCACGCCATCACGGTTCTGAGCGATCGGTGTGCGGCGGAAGCAAGTTTTCCAGCCGTTGCACGAGGCCGGCGAGACGATCGGAATCGTCGCGCACCGCGACGGTTCGATTGGGAGCCAAAATGCCATCACAGATGATCGCGACGATCTGGTCAACGATGGTGTCGACATCGAGCCCGCCCCGTCCCCACATGTAATTCCAGCTGTGACGCTCGATACAGCCAAACACCATGTCGCGCACCAGCTCGAGCGGCAGATCCTTGCGGAATTCGCCCGAGGCCACTCCTTCTTCCAAGACCGTAATCAAGAACCTGGTGTAGACGCGGTTTTCCTCGTAGAAAGCCGCCTGCGCGTGATCGAATTCCGCACGCACCTCGCTGAACATTATCCGGCAGAGGACGGGGCGTTCCCGGATGGTTTGCACATGGCGCCAGATGACGTAGCGCAAGCGCTGTCGCGTCCCCTTGATGCCCGGGAGGTGCTTGACGTACTCCTCGATCATCCCCCGGTTCCAGTGCACCAGCACTTTCCCCAACAGTTGGCGCTTGCTCTCGAAGTACTTGTAGATTGTCCCCTCGACCACACCGAGGCGGTCAGCGATCACCGACACGGGCGTGTTCTCGTAGCCGCGCTCGGAGAACACCTCCAAGGCGATCGCCAGAATCTCGGCGCTGCGTTCGGCCGGGGTGCGGCGGGCCGCTCGCGCTCTCACCGCGGTCTGGGCCATGGCTCGGCTGGATCGATCCGCGGTGCCCCGGGGGGCAGCTCGGGTGGTTGGACCCGGTCCCCCTTTCACCCTAGTCCTTTCGGGACGGTGCCAACAACATCTTTCGCAGCCAGTTGAGCGATCTCATCGTCTGAAAGTCCCAGTTCCCCGTGTAGGATCTCATAGTTGTGTTCGCCCAACAGAGGCGCTCTGGATCGGTGGGTCCCTGTCGGCCCGACGGACTGAAGCCACGGCCACCGGGAATAGCGCCATAACCCCGTCCGCGGATGGTCGAGTTCTTCAAAGAATTTTCGGGCGACGAGATTCGGGTCGCTGACGATGTTCGGCTGGGTGAGCACGATTGCCGCGGGGATGCCCGCATCCCGGAGTGTGGCGATCACCGAATCCGCCGTGACCCGGCTTGTCCATCGGGAGATCAAACCGTCGAGTTCATCGTGGCGGGCGCGCCTTTCGGCCAGCGAGGAGAAACGTTCATCCATCGCCCATGTATGAACCGGGGGCATTTCCCGGAAACGTTGCCAATCGCTGTCATCTCTGATGGATGCCGCGACTGACTCGCCGCTCAAGCAAGGATACACCCCTTGCGGAGCCATCGTGTCGGAGCGGTTTCCCATTCGCCCCATGATCTTCCCGGTCATCGAATAGGCGATCGCCTGTTCCCCGGTCATGCACGCCCCGACTTCGATCTGGGGCACCTCGATCATCTGCGCCTGGCCGGTGCGCTCACGGTAGAGCAAGGCGGCTTGCAACGCCACCAGGGCGTGCATTCCGACGATCGCATCGGCATACCCTCCGGGGTTCAAGGGAGGGCCATCGGGGTGGCCGGTAACCCATGCCATGCCGCTCGCCTGCTCCAGGGGCATGGCAAAGCTGGAGAATTCGCGCCACGGTCCCTCCAACCCAAATCCCGGCAGGCGCACGATGATCAAATTTGGATTGATCTCTTTGAGGCGCTCTACGCTGAACCCGAAGTTGTCAATCACCCTGGGCGAGAAGTTCTCGATGAACACATCGGCCTTGACCACTAGCCGCTCAAAGATATGTTTACCCTCAGTGTCCTCAAGGTTGAGCGTCAGGTCACGCTTGTTCAAGTTGGCGTGTTGCCAGATACTGCTGCGCTCGTACCAATCCGGACCTTCTTGCGGATAAGCGGTGTGATACCGGAATGCGTCCGGCCGCTGAATGGACTCTACCTTGATGACGTCCGCCCCGTATGCGCCCAGATAGCAACTCACATATGGCCCGGCCCAAAAAGCCCCCAGATCGAGTACGCGCAAGCCTTCGAATGGAAAATTGCGCTTGTTCCTCCGCGCCGCGATCGGCGCGGATTCTCTCGGTCGCCATGGGGCCGACCCGGTGGCCAGGTTGTCCTCCCCCAATCGTGGAGCGCCCTTACGCAGTGTTGCGGGAGTGAGCTCGAGCCGATAGGGGAAACCGGGTTGAGTGACGTTTCCCTGAGGGTCTCGAAGGAAGAATGACCTCGCCTTGAATTGTGGGAGATCGAGGAGCGTCTTTCCGTCGGAGATGGGCACGGCAGGGATGCGCACCGCCTGGAACAGCTCCACGACTTCTTCAACGGTCCGCTCCTTCAGCCACGGCGCGATATCGCGAAAGAAGGCATCGAATTCCGTCCCGCCATACGCGATTTCCAATTGCTTGGAACTGTACTCCGGCACGCCGAGCAAGTGACAGCAATCGATGAAATGTTGACCGGTTAGCGCATTGACGCTGACCAGACCGTCCTTGCATCGGACCACACCCGGCAGTGGGAAATACCGTTCCGCGGGTATTCCCCATCCCATCGCCTGTAATTTCTCGACATGCAGCCAAACCGCACCGATGCAGGAGGTGAGACACTCCTGCTTGGACACGTCCACACTGATCGCCTTTCCACCAGCGGCGGCGATGGACACGGCGGTGAGTGCGGCCGTAGCGGCATAGACACCGGCAGTGAAGTCCGCTAGCCGGCCGCCGGCCTGCACCGGCTCTTGGCTCGGATTGTGATGGTTGCTTACCCAGTTTGCCGCCGCCTGGACGGTGAGATCGGTGCCGGGGCGAGTTGAATACGGCCCCGTCTGACCGTAATCCGAGATGCGGACCAGTGCGATCTTCGGGTTGGCTTGCTCGAGCCAGTCCCATCCCACACCGTACCCCTCGAGAACGCCGGGCCCCAGGTTTTCGATCACCAGATCGGCCCCCGCCACCAAAGCAAGAAGCGCCTGCTTGCCGGCCACGGAACCCGGAGCACATTCGATGCTCCGCTTATTGGCGTTCAGGTATCGGAACAGCCCGCCCGCACTCCGGTCGGGGACATCGTCGGGAAACGACCCCGCCCGGCGAAGAGGATCGCCGGTCATCGGTGATTCCACCTTGACCACGTCGGCCCCCAGATCGGCCAGCAATTTGCCGCAATACGGGCCAGAGACCCCTTGCCCGATCTCGACAACCCGAAGATTCGCCAGAGCACTGGGACCTGCGGTCGGCGTCGGTTCGGCGGGACCGCTCCCCGTTGGGTCGCTACGAGATGCAAACTCCGACAGGCTGCTAGCCATGTCCGTTGCCTCTGTACGATGGGCTCGACCGCAAGGAAACTCGATCGTGAATCAGTATTGGGTAGGCGTCGGCGAAAACCCGAGTATCTCTCTCGCCTGTTTTGGCGTGGCGATCTCGCGGCCGAGTTCCCGCGCGATACGCACCACTTTTTCGACGAGTTGTGCGTTGCTCTGCACGAGTTGTCCCTTACCTAGGTACAGATTGTCTTCCATCCCCGTACGCACGTTCATGCCCATCAGAATGCCCATCGTGAGGACCGAAGTTTGCCACGGGCCTACACCCAGCACGCACAGATTGGACGGCTTGGGCGCCGTCTCCGCGAGGTAGATGACGTCTTTCGGGGTGGGGTAGAGGCCGCTCGAAAATCCAAAGACGAGTTGAATCATGTACGGCGGCTTCACGAGATTCTTGTCGATGAGGTTCTGCACCATCGACCAATTGCCCGGGTGCCATACTTCAATTTCCGGCTTCACGCCTTTTTCCAGCATGGCCTTGGCGTAGTTCTCGGTCTGGCTGTACCCAAAAGGCGCGATGGACTCGAAATGTTGATCTTCCATGCGACCGGCTTCCGGGCGTTTCTTCATCGTGAATCGTGTTGCCAGCGGGCCAATATCGAGGCTGGCGCACTCAGGATTGGCGCTCAAAGGCGCCAGTGCCTGGCTCTGGTCCGCGCCCTGCCCACCGCCGCAGGTGTTGTTGATGATGATCTCCGGACACTTCTGGCGTACCAGGCGGTTGACGTTGCGGTACACCTCCGTGTCGGTGCTCGTCTGCCACGGCTGGCCGGGGACTCTGGCATGGATATGAATGAGCGACGCCCCCGCATTGTAGGCATCATAGGCTTGCTGCGCCTGTTCCTCCGCCGTCTCCGGCAGATTGGGATTGCTCTCCTTGCCCTGTACGCCGCCGGTGATGGCCACCGAGATGACCAGGGGCGGCAGCTTGCCCCGTGCCACGCGACTAACCCAATCCCACTGGTTGCTCGGATCCCACAGGTCTTGACGGTACTCCATAATGTGTCCTCCTTATTCGCTATCTTTCGCTTCCTCACTATTCTTACAAAGTCGGCGCAACGTACGACAGGGTCTGCGTGAATAGCCAGCAGAGGAACAAGACCACCGGCACGTGGAAGAGGAGTTGGAGAATGGAGTACCCGGCGAGGTCTCGCGCCCTTACGTTCAATATTCCCATCAGCGGTAGCATCCAGAACGGGTTCACGAGGTTCGGCAGCGCTTCGGCCGCATTGTAGATCTGCACCGTCCAGCCCAGGTGGACCTGCAGGCTGTTGGCGGCCGCCATGACGTAAGGTGCCTCGACAATCCATTTGCCGCCGCCCGACGGTACCAGCATGCCCAGCACGGCGGAATAGACGGCTACGGCCAGGGGGAAGGTGCCCGGCGTGGTCATGCGCGTGAACACGCCGGCCAGAAACGGGGCGATGGCGGTGTTGGAGATGAGGCCGAACACGCCGCCGTAGAATGGGAATTGGATGAGCACCCCGCTGGTGGCGGGCACTGCTCTTTCGACGGCGCGCAGGAACGACCGCGGCCGGCGGTGGAGCAGCAGCCCCAGGGCCAGGAAGGCGAAATTGAAGTTGTTGAGGTCGGTGGCGGCGACGGGGCCCTTGCGGGCGACCTCGATGCCCAAGAACAGCAGCATGAACAATGCCATGGTCACGCCGAGGATCGGGCTCGCATCGAGCTTCTCGGCGGGCGTTTGTGGCGGCTCGACCGCCACGGTCAGCGCTTCGAACCGCACGCCCATCGCCGCAGCGCTCTTCGCCTGCGCCGGCGACGGACAAGAGAAATAGGCGATAGCCACCGACAGTGCCACTAGGACGGCCGCGAGGAGCAGGCTCTGCCAAAGGAAAATGGTCTGCGACAGGGGAATGACGCCGGTGACCGGCAGGAGCGCCGCGGGAATGGCGGAATGCGTCGCTTGCAACAACGCCGCCGAGGACGAGAGGCCGAGCGCCCAGACGCTGCCCAGGCCGAGGTAGGCCGCGGCGCCGATGGCACGGTAGTCGATGCCGCGCACCCGCTGCGTCACCTCGCGGACGAGCAGGCCCGCGAAGACGAGCGACAGCCCCCAGGAGAGGATCGAGGTGAGCATGGAGAACAACGCCACGAACGCAACGGCGACGCGCGGCGTTCGTGGTATGCCGGCCAGTAAACGGATGAGGCGTGTGACTGGCGGCGAGCTCGCGACCACGAAACCGCCGATGATGACTAGGGCCATCTGCATGGTGAACGGCACCAGCACCCAGAAGCCGTGGCCGAACTCGTTGACCAGCTTAAGCGGCGCCTCGCCCAGCAAGAGCCCCCCGCTGAGCACGACGAAGACCGCCGCCAGGGCGAAGACGAACGCGTCCGGAAAGTAGCGCTCGCAGGCCGCCGAGATGCGCATGCCCAAGCGGGTAAGCATGGTCGAGCCGTCGCTAGTCTCGTCTCGCGCGGCCGACATCACAGCGCAATGTCACGCAGCTGGGGCGAAATGATGAGTCGCGGCTCGGTGGCGCGCTGAATGTCCTCGGCGGTGAGATCCGCAGCCTTCTCGCCCAGCACGAGCCCCCTCGGGGTGACGTCGATCACGGCGTAGTCGGTGATGATGCGAGTGACGACGCCAACGCCGGTGAGCGGCAGGGTGCATTTTTCGAGAATTTTCGTCTCGCCATTTTTCGCCACGTGCTCCATGGTGACGATCACGCGTTTGGCGCCCGCCACCAAATCCATCGCCCCCCCCGGCCCTTTAACCAGCTTGCCGGGGATCACGTAGTTGGCGATGCTGCCGTTAGCATCGACTTGCATGGCTCCGAGGATGGCCAGATCGATGTGTCCGCCGCGAATCATGCCGAACGACAGCGACGAGTCGAAGTAGGACGTTCCCGGCCGCTCCGTCACCGTCTGTTTACCGGCATTGATCAGATCGGCATCTTCTTCACCCTCGAACGGGAATGCGCCGTAGCCGAGGATGCCGTTCTCCGATTGGAGCATAACCTCCATTCCCTCCGGTATGTGATTGGCCACCAACGTCGGGATGCCGATTCCGAGATTCACGTAGTAGCCGTCGCGCAGCTCTTGTGCCGCACGCTTGACGATTTCCTCACGATTCAGGGGCATGGCGGGTCTCCGTGTAAGCTCAATGGGCGCGGCCGTGTCGTGCGCTGCTCGATGCGTTTCTCGAAATGCTCGCCGACGACGACGCGGTGGACGAAGATCCCTGGCGTGTGCACGAAATCGGGGTCCAGCTCGCCGATCTCGACCAACTGCTCCACCTCGGCAATGCAGACCTTGCCTGCCATGGCGCAAAGCGGGTTGAAGTTGCGCGCCGCCTTGCGGTACATGAGGTTCCCGTGGCGGTCGGCCCGGAAGGCCTTGACCAGCGCGAAGTCCCCGGTGATCGCCTGCTCCAGGACCGCACGGCGGCCCTGGAATTCGCGCGTCTCCTTCCCCTCGGCGAGCTGCGTGCCGTAGGCCGTCGGCGTGTAGAAGGCGGGCACGCCGACCCCTCCCGCCCGCAGCCTCTCCGCCAGCGTTCCCTGGGGATTGAGCTCCACGAAGAGCTCACCGCTCAGGAGCTGCCGTTCGAAGGTCTTGTTCTCCCCGACGTACGACGCGACCATCTTCTTAATTTGGCGGTTGGCAAGCAACAGCCCCAAGCCGAAGTCGTCGACGCCGCAGTTGTTCGCGACCACGGTGAGGTTCTTGGGACCCTTGTCCACCAGCGCGTGGATCAGGTTTTCGGGGATTCCGCATAACCCGAAGCCACCGACGAGCAACGTCATGCTGTCGGCGATGTCGGCCACCGCCTCGGCAGCGCTGCCAACAACCTTATTGATCATCGTGAGGACCTCCGCGTCACACCATCATCCCGGTAGACGGAACGCGCCCGTCAGGCGGCCAGGAGGGTGTGTCTTCCTCGACGGGGATCTGCAGGCTTCGGGCCACTCGCGAGATCAGGTGCCACGTGGCGATCGCGGTGACGAGTTCGAGGCACGCTTGCGGGCTGCCAAGATGCGTTTGGCAGAGCGTCCAGGTTTCGGGAGAGATCGTGCCGGTCGCAAGCGTTTCATCGGTAGCGGCGAGCACGGCCCGCTCGACGGCGCCCAAGCGCGGCGAGGTGCGCCACTCGCGTACGGCCAGAAGGTCGTCCGCACTGCAACCGAAGGCCTTCTGCCCGCTAACCCAGTGCTGGGCCCACTCGTAATCGCAGCCGGTGGCCCAGCCGAGGCGCATGATGATGAGCTCGCGCAGGCGGCCATCGAACGCCCCGCCGAAGAGTTGCGCGTAGAGCAACTCCTGAATCGCCTTGGCGACGCGCGGACTGTGGAGCAGGATGCGGAAGAGGTTGCGGTCAGTCAGCTCCGCTGGAATGCCGGCCTCCGGCGCGATCCGCGCAACCTCGTCCATTGAAAGTGCCGCAAGGCGGGGCGCCGGCCGCTCGCTGCCGGCAGCGCCGGCCGCCTGGTCCCCGTGTGCCAAGGTCTTCTTCTCGCTCATCGCATCTCTCCTCTTCTACTGCGCTCTCAGTGTGGAGGTGAGCCACTATCAATATTCTCTGGTATCGTTGCCTGTCGCCACGTCGGCGATTTCCGTCATGCTCTTTGTCGCACCATGATGAGTACGACTCATTAAAATCACCTTGCCGCCCGTTTGTCAACAGAAATCTTAGGGCTGGCCCAAACGCACTCATGGGACACACATTAGAACAACCACGTTACCCCGGCGCGCACGCCGAACGGGTTTCCCGGCGTGAAGTGCAGATCCGCCGGCGGATCGGTGGCGTGCTGGTCTTGTTTGCCGGGGGCGCGGCTGCATCCGGGCGTGCCGCCGGCGGCCTCGCTATAGACGCACGTATTGTCGCCGAACTGGGCTTCGCGCCAATCGGTGTCCAACAGATTCAGCAATGCCAGCGACACTTCGAGATTCCGCCAACGGTACCTGGCGATCAGATCGATCAGCGTGTAGCCGCTTGCCGTCAGGCTGCGGTCCTCGATCGCCGGGCGATCGTCGAGGAAGCGTGTCCGCAGTGCCGCCGAGAATCCGTTCGCGAACTCCGCCGTCAGGCCGCCGTTCATGAGCAGTGTCGGGGCGAGCGGAATCGCGTCTCCGGATGCCCGGTACCGCGGGTCGGCATAGCTCAGATCGTAGTCGGCGAACAGCCAGTCGGCGATCCGGTAGCGCGCTTCGAAGTCGATGCCCCAGCGCCGAGTCGCTGGACTGGGCTCGAAGCTGCCGCCGGCGCCCGTCTCCTGGTTGCCGGCATCGCCGGAGAATACCAGTTCGCTGTCGAGATCCATCAACCACAGCGCCGCGGCCAGGTCGAGCCGGTCGAACTGCCGGGTGCGCGCTCCCACTTCGTATGCGAGAGAACGCACCAGGAGTCCGTCGAGATCGTTACTCTGTTGCGGGTTGCTCCGGGCGAGCAAAGCGTTGCGGGCATCGTTCGAATGAAAGCCGGTGCCGAAGTTGAAGTAGAGGTCGGTGTCGGGCAGTGGCGTGACGATGAGGTTGGCCTTCGGACTGACGATGGAGTCGATCAAGTGCCCGGCGATCGGGACGGCCGTGAAGTTCGGATCGCAGGTCGGGTCCGTTTGCGGGTCGCAGCGGTCATCGGTGCTGTCGCCCGCGGGAAGGTGGCTGTGGCCGTCGACGAAGAATACGTCGCCGCGCAAGCCGGCTTCAAACCGGATCGCGTCGGAGAGAAAGATCTCGTGGTGCATGAAGCCGCTGACCGAGCGTTCCGCTACGCTCACCTGGTTGATGGTGAAGAACCGCTGCCGTTGGACCTGACGGTGCAGGGCGACGCTGATCTCGTCGTTGCGGCTGTCGATGGCGATCTGACTCTGTGCCGGCCGGCCACCGAGGGCCCAGTTGCGCGTGTAGCGCACGCGCGCGCCGTAGAGTTCGCGCTGGTCGTTCTGTTCGATGCCGTCGCCAGGGACGAACAGATTGGATCCGCCGCAGTCACCCCGTGCGCGGTCGCAGATCGCTCCGGGTGCCCGCTGGACGAAGCGCAGACCCGTATCTCTGAAAAAAGTGAAGTTGGAGAACAGGCGCAGTTTGTACCGGCTCCCGTACAACTGGAACGCCCACTCGTCTTGCGCGCTGGGGGTGTAGCGATAATGGAGGTTGAGATCCTCGCGATCGCTGGAGCCACCTTCGCTCGGGTCGATGGCATCGAAGCGGCCGAACGATCGTTCCCCGCCCGGCGCGAGCGGATCGAGCAAGACGCCCTCGAGGACCACACGCCTCGGGATCTGGCCGGACCCGTCCCAGTCGCCGTTATAGATACTGCCGGAGAGCGCGAGCGTGGAGTCGGCGCTTGGTGTCAGGGTGAACTTGGTGAACACGTTATAGCGCGCGTAGTGTTGGGGATCTTCAAAGGGGCCGTTGGTGAAGTAGGCCTGCGCGGCGAGCAAGCTCTTGGCCCAACTCAGTTTCGGCGACGCCATCGCCACATACCGTTGGGTGTCGAACGATCCGCCTTCGGCGCGCGCGTACGTCCCCGGCACCTCATCCTTGGTGACGAACTGCAGTGCCCCGGCATTGGCGAAGTCGCCGAATTGCTCGAAGTAGGGACCTTTAAACAAGTGCACGCCCTCCACCGTTTCCGGGATCAAGAAATTGAGGTCGGCATATCCCTGGCCGTGCGCGTGGGTCACCAGATTCACCGGCAGATCGTCGACGAAGACGGCGAAGTCGGAGCCGTGATCGGCGTCGAAGCCGCGGATGAGATACTGCGTGGCCTTGCCGCCGCCCTGGTGCTGCGCCACGACCAGGCCGGGCACGTTGTTCAAGATCTCCTGCGTCGTCGCGTGCGGCCGCATTTCGTAGTCGCGTGCGCGAATTTCGTCGGCGGACGCGGCCGTCAGCGGTTTCTTGGCCTCGACGACGATGTGTTCGATTTCCTCCTCGGTCTTTGGCGATGCGGCCGTGCGTCCGGCACGTCGCTTTGCGGCTTTCGTCGGGTGTTCGGTTTCCAACACTTCGCTCGACGTGGTGTTCATAGTTGTTGCCGGGGACACGCGTCCCGGCGAATCATGATCGTCCGCGATCGCCTCGACGCGAAGCGGTACCGCTCCGAGGACGAGGCACAACAACACAGTCGCCCATGGCATGGGTGAGCCCTCCGTTGCTGAACGAACAACGACAGCCGCGGCCCTGATGAGGCCGCGCCGGCGCGGGTCGCTGGAAGAACGTGCTTCGGGATGTCAACAGGAGGGGAGCGGCGGAGGGGCTCGGGCGTGGGCCGAGACGCGCGATCCGATGGGGCAATCGCTTCCATCGGTGCGCGGAATGGGCTGGATGAACTCTGACCGTACTAGCGATATGTGGGCCGCCGGTGCGAGACGATGAAACGGATTCTGCCAGTGCCAGTGGCCAAGGTTTGCGGGATGCGGCGCTTCGACCTCGGCGCTGTGGTTCGTGGTTGCGCCATCGGCCGCATGCTGGGGGCGGCCAACATCATGATCCCGATGATGCGGGCTTTCGGCGGCAAGACTGTCGTGATGAACGTGGGTGTGGTCTCCGGCGCTATGAACGTGAAAGAACAGGCCGGGGCGCGGTACCGCAACCGACGCTAGGAACAGGCACAGCGCCAGTCGCGCTGCCGTGGGGTTGCGGCATCGCCAGCCGGTCATGACAGCTACCGCCACCACAATTCGCCGGATGCTGCTACGCGGGCTTCTGTACCGTGGCCACGGTGCTGCAGATGGGACCGCCGATGTTCAGTGTCGAGCCGACCCGGGCGTTGGTCACCTGCAATGCGGGCGGGACCAGGCCGAGAAGCTGCTGGTGCACCCAGCCGATCATGGCGATGCCGGTGGCGCTGACGGGATGCCCCTTGGCTATCAGACCACCGGAGGTGTTGATGGGGCACTCGCTCCCACGTGCGGCGCGGCCGTCCAGGAAGTATCGCAATCCGCTCCCCGGTTCGGCGAGGCCTGTGATCTCCACCGCAAGCGCCGCCATGACTGAAAAGCAGTCGTGCACCTCCTGGAGGGACAGGTCCTCGGTCTTGACGCGAGCCATGGTCATTGCCGCGTGGAAGGCGCGGGTGGCCCCCGTTGGCTTCAGGAGGTTCTCGCCCCGCGAGGCGATCGACAAGCTGTCCGCGGCATGTCCGAAGCCAACCAGTTCCGTGGCCGCCGACCGCGGCACGCCCAGCCTCTCCAGCCCCTCCTCGTCGCACACCAGGATGCGCGCCCACCCGTCCGAAATCTGGGAGCATTCGTAGAGCTTGAGCGGTAGCGGTGGATCGCTGAACAGCCGGAGGCTGCCGAGCACGGTCTCTTTGGTGATCGGGGCCTTGGTCTTGTGGATGTGCGCTAGCGGGTTGTGAGTGGCGTTCTCGTAGAACAACGGCGGAATGCAGGCCATGTCGTCTTCGCTCCACCCATAGGCTCGCAAGTATCTGTCCATGATGATGGCAAAGCTGTGCGGGAAGGTGAGCGGCGGGAACAGATCCGTCGGATGCGCGGCGGTGCCAAGGGCTTCGCCGATCTTCTTGGAGTCGACTTTGCCCTCGAGCGGGTGCATTTTCTCCAGGCCGATGGCCAGCGCCGCGTGCGCCTGGCCGGCCAGGACGGTCAGGGCGCAATCGGTCACCGCCAGACTCCCGGAGTCGCAGGCGTTGGCGACACTCTTGATGCTCTTGCCGGCGTAGGCAGGGTCCATGGCAACCAGGCCGGCGAGCAAGCTCTGGTTGTTAAGCAAGGGCGTGAACACCCCGGCGATGGCGACGTGTTCGATGACACCACGGTCAATGTCGCTCAGCCCGTGCGCGCCGGCGTCCCGGAGCATCGCGTCAATTGGATAGTCACGGAGATTGCCGAACGGGCTTTGCGCGTATTTGGCGAGAAAAATCTTCCGCACGATGCAATTCTCCGGCTCGGGAGATGGCATGAGCGGCGTGCGGATGCAAGTCCCAAGCACACCGAGAAGCCACACCGCCGTTACACGTCTGCGTCGCGCCGGCGCCGTATTCCGCCCATGGCCGATCCGCCGCGCCGCGGCCGGGGCGATGGATTGGGCGGTACTTGCGCACAGCGGATCGTTGACCGTGCGGATGTGGACAGGCCATGGCTGCCGTCAGGACGCTGTTCCTTTGCTGACCAATGTCATTTTCGGACAGTCGCACGGCTGGCATAAGAATACGGATAACGGAGCATAAGCGATGAGCGAGCGGTACATGGGGATCGACGTCGGGGCGGAGAGCGTGAAGGTGGCGGAAGTGGTGCGGGTCGGGGGCGGGCTACGGTGGGCGGGGCGGTGGGCGGCGGAGCACGGGAAGGCGCCGGAGGCGGCGGTGCGGGAGCTGCTGGCGGCGGTGGGGTGGGCAGGGGTGCGAGGGGCGGCGGCGACGGGGCGCTGCGCCCAACAGTTGCGGCTGGCGCGGGTGCCGACGCAGCAAGCGCAGGCGGCGGGGTTCCGGTTCGTGCGCCCGGAGCGCGCGGGGACGGTGGTGTCGATCGGCGGGCACGGGTTTTCGGTGCTGGAGCTGCGGCCGAGCGGGACGGAGGTCTTCCGGGAGAATTCGCGCTGTTCGCAGGGGACGGGGAACTTTCTGCGGCAGCTGGTGCAGCGTTTCGATGTGAGCATCGAGCAGGCGAGCGCGCTGTGCGCGGAGGTCGAGAACCCCGCGCCGCTGTCGGGGCGCTGCCCGGTGATTCTGAAGACCGACATGACGCACCTGGCGAACAAGGGCGAGGACCGGGCGCGGATTCTGGCGGGGCTGTACGACGCGGTGTGCGAGAACGTCCAGGTGTTGCTCAAGCCGCGGGTGAGTCCGCCGAAGGTGCTGCTCGTCGGCGGGGTGACGCGGGCGGCGCGTATCCGGCGGCAGTTCGCCCGTTTTCTACAGGCGCGCGGGATGGAGTTATTGGAGGCGAGCCTGGACGAGGTGGTGTTTTTGGAGGCGCTGGGGGCGGCGGTGGTGGCGGCCGAGCAGGGGGGCGCGGTGCCGGCGTTGGCGGCGCTGTTCGCGCCGCCCGCGCTGGCGGCGTTCGATGCGGTGCCGGCGCTGGGGGCGGCGCTCGAGCGGGTGCGGCGACTGCCGCGACCGGCGGCCGGCGCACTTCAGGGGACGGGGCCGGTCATCCTGGGGTTCGACATCGGGTCGACGGGGGCGAAGTTGGTGGCGCTGGCGACGGAGCGCGCAGAGACGGTGTGGGAGAGCTACCTGCCGACCAACGGGCAGCCGGTGGCGGCGGCACAGGCGCTGATGCGGCGGTTTGTGGACGGGGCGGCTGGGAGCCGGGCGGTGGTGGGGTGCGGGGTGACGGGCAGCGGGCGGGAGATCGTCGGTTCGTTGCTGGCGACCTGCTACGGTCCGGCGGCGGTCTACGTGCTCAACGAGATCGCGGCGCACGCGGCCGGGGCGCTGCACTACGACGGGCGGGTGGATACGATTTTCGAGATCGGGGGGCAGGACGCCAAATACATCCGGTTGGCGGCCGGCCGGGTGGTGGACGCGGCGATGAACGAGGCGTGCAGCGCGGGGACCGGCTCGTTCATCGAGGAGCAGGGGCGGAAGTTTCCGGGGATCGACGGGGTGGCGCAGTTGGGGGCGGTGGCGCTGGGCAGTGACGGCGGGGTGTCGTTGGGGCAGCACTGTTCGGTGTTCATGGCGGAGGTGATTGACACGGCGGTGGCGGCGGGGGTGGAGACCCCGGCGATCGTCGCCGGGCTGTACGATTCGGTGGTGCAGAATTACCTGAATCGGGTCAAGGGGAGCCGTTCGGTGGGGGAGGTGATCTTCTGCCAGGGGATGCCGTTTGCGGCCGATGCGTTGGCGGCGGCGGTGGCACGGCAGACGGGAAGCACGGTGATCGTGCCGCCGAACCCGGGGACGGTGGGGGCGCTGGGGATCGCGTTGCTGGCGCGCCACGCCTTGGCGGCGGACGGCGAGCCGGGGGTGCAGCCGCAGCGCTTTCTGGATGCGCAGGTGACCGGCAAAGACACCTTCATTTGCAAATCGACGCAAGGCTGCGGCGGGGCGGGCAACTATTGCCGCATCGAGCGGTTGACCACGCGGGTGGCGGCGCGCACGCAGCGGTTCATGTGGGGGGGCGGGTGTTCGCTGTGGGACAAGGGCACGGGCAAGCGCAAGCTGCCGGACCGGGCGCCGGACCCGTTTCGCGCCCGGGAGGAGTTGGTCGAGGCGCTGGTGGCGCACACCGGCACGCGGCGCGGGCGGCCACTGGTGGCGCTCACCGACGAGTTTCAGCTCAAAGGGCTGTTCCCGTTCTTCGCGACCTTCTTGGATGAGCTGGGGTTCGATCTGCGCGTGCGGCGGGGGGCGGATCAGGCGGCGCTCAAGCGCGGGATCGAGGGGGCGCACATTCCGTTCTGCGCGCCGATGCAGCAGTTTCACGGCTTGGTGAGCGCGCTGGCCGAGGAGCGGCCGGACTATGTGTTTGTGCCGATGGTGCGCAGCCTCGAGCGCACGGCGGGCGAGGCGCATGCGGCGGTGTGTCCGGTGGTGCAAGGCAGCGCCGACGTGTTGCGCTGGGATCTCGGCGCGGCTGCCCCGCCTACGCTGCTCTCGCCGGTGATCGACGTGGGGCGCACCAACCTGGAGTCGCCGGAGTTTCTGGCGAGCTGCGAGCGGCTGGCACAGGCCTTGGGCGTGCGCGGGCGACCGCAGTGGCTGGGGGCGTATCAGCGGGCGCGGACGGCGCAGGAGGGGTTTGCGGCGGCGTGCGTGGCGCTGGGGCGTGAGGCGTTGGAGTTCTGCGCGGCGCACGACGTGGTGCCGATCGTGGTGTTGGGGCGGCCGTACACGATCTACAACGCCGTGCTCAACTCCAATGTGCCGGCCATCGTGCGCGAGCAGGGGGCGTTGCCGATTCCGGTGGACTGCTACCCGGTGGACGCCGCGGTGCCGGTGTTCGAGGACGTGTACTGGGGGCACAGTCAGCGCAGTCTGCGGGCGGCGCACCAGCTCCGGCGCACACCGGGGGTCTACAGTCTGTGGTGCTCGAACTACTCCTGCGGCCCCGACAGCTTCAGTCTGCATTTCTATGCCTACATCATGCAGGGCAAGCCGTTCGCCGTCATCGAAACCGACGGCCACTCCGGCGACGCCGGCACCAAGACCCGCGTCGAGGCCTTCCTCCACTGCGTCCACCAGGACCGCCTCGGCGACCGCGCGCCCGCACCCGCCAACGACTTTCATGCCATCCAACGCCTTCGGGTGCAGCCGGCCGACATGCGGGCGCGCGGCGAGGTCGTGCTCATCCCCCGTCTTGGACCCGGGGCGGACGTGTTGGCCGCGGCGCTCACCGGCGCCGGAGTGCCGGCGGAGAGCTTGCCGATGCCGGATCGGGAGACGGTGCGCATCGGCCGCCGCCACACCTCGGGCAAGGAGTGCCTGCCGATGGGCCTCACCCTCGGCAGCCTGCTCCAACGCCTCGAACGCGAGCGCACCACCGACACCCGCTTCGCCTTCGCGATGCCGCGCTCAAACGGCCCTTGTCGTTTTGGGGTCTACAATGTGTTGCACAAGATCGTATTGGAGCAACAGCGGTGGGCCGACCGGGTGCGCGTCTGGTCGCCGGTCGAAAGCAACTACGGCGACGGCTTTCCCGGAGGGATCTTCCCCCTCTGCGTGATCGGCTGGAACGCCACCGATGTCTTGTTGCAGGGGCTTCACGACGTGCGGCCGGTGGAGGCGACGCCAGGCGCCGCGGCGGCGGTATATGCGCAGTACGCCGCGGAACTCGTGGAGCGGACGCGACAGGAAGCCAGCCGGAAACCGGCCACGCGCGACGCCTTGTTCCAGGTGATGACCGGCCGGCTGTTCGGCATTGCCGATATCCTCCAGCGTGCCGGGCGCGCGTACGCCGCCGTCAAGATGGAGCGCTCGCTGCCGACGGTGGCGGTGGTCGGCGAGATCTACGTGCGCTGCGACCCCTTCGCCAACGATTTCATCATCGACAAACTGGAACAGCGCGGCATGCGCGTCCATCAAGCGCCGTTCAACGAATGGCTGGAGTACCTGCACTGGTGCAATCGCGATGCCGGCCGAAGCGGCACGCTCGGCAGTTACCTGAGCACGGCGACACTGCAGCGCACGCAACAACTGACCTATGCGGCGCTTGCCCGCCACCTCGGCTGGCACGAGCGCGGCACGGTCCAACAGGCCTTGGCGGCGTCGGCGCCCTATTTGCGCAGCGGCCTGTATGGCGAGGCGGTGCTCACGCTCGGCAGTGCCATCCACGAGTGGCGCAACGGCATGATCGACGGCGTGGTCAACGTCGGGCCGCACGAATGCATGCCGAGTAAGCTCGCCGAGACCCAGTTCTTTCACGTCGCCGAGCGTGAGGGCTTACCCTCGCTGACCATCCCCTTCAACGGCGACCCGCTCGACCCGGCGGTGCTCGACAATTTCGCCTTTGCGGTCCATGGCGGCTTCCGCCGCCGCTGCGTGGGGGACACCGCACAAGCCCAGGGACAATAGACCCCCCGGGCTATGTCGTTCGCCGTCTCTCAGCCAAGCCCGTCGAGCCAGGGGTGGCCATCACGGTTGCGTCTTCACCAACCGGAATTCGCCCTTGGCGGCGTTGCGATAGAGGTTGATCTGCCCGATGTGCCGTGCGCGGCCTCCCGGGTCGCGCACGCCGAGGCCTTCCTCCGGCGCCAGGCAGAGGACGCCGATCTTGCCGAAGGCCAGGTTGCGGTGCACGCGGTAGGCCGCTTCGCCCGTCTGCTCCAGGGGATAGGTTTCCGACAGGAGCGGGTGGATGGCGCGCTTGCACACCAGCCGGTTGGCTTCCCAGGCCTCGCGGTAATTGGCGAAGTGGGAGCCGATGATGCGCTTCTTGTTCATCCACAGATAGCGGTTGTCGTATTCATGCATGAAGCCGGAGGTGGAGGCGCAGGTGACGATCTTGCCCCCGGGGCGCGCGACGAAGACGCTGGCGGCGAACGTCTCCCGCCCGGGATGCTCGAAGACAACATCCGGATCCTCGCCGCCGGTCATCTCGCGGATCTTCTTCCCGAAGCGGCGGATCTCGCCGAGGTTCTGCGTCCCGTCGGGATTCCAGAAACGGTAGCCCTCGGCGTTGCGGTCGATCACCCAGCGCGCGCCGACGGTGCGGCACAGTTTCGCCCGTTCTTCCGAGGACACGACGGCGATGGGATAGGCCCCCGCGTTCAGTACGTATTGCAGCGCGAAGCCGCCCATGCCGCCGACGGCACCCCAGACCAAGACAATGTCGCCCTGCTTGATCTGCATGGCGTTGCGACTCACCAGCATGCGGTAGGCGGTGGAATTGACCAACGGCATCGAGGCCGCCTCTTCCCAGGTGAGATGCGCCGGCTTCGGCATGAGCTGGTTGGCGCGCACCAGCGCGATCTCCGCCAGGCCGCCGAAATTGGTTTCGAAACCCCAGATACGCTGGTCGGGATCCAGCATGGAATCGTCGTGGCCTTCGGGGGACTGCAGATCGACGTAGTTGCAGTGGATCGTAACCTCGTCGCCTGGCTTGAACACGGTGACGCCTGGCCCGGTCCGCAAGATCACCCCGGACGCGTCGCTGCCGATGATGTGGTAGGGCAGGTCGTGGCGCTTGTCCCACGGACTGCGTTTGGCATGCCGCTCCAGGAATTGGAACGTCGGCAACGGCTCGAAGATGGCGGTCCAGACGGTGTTGAAGTTGATGCTCGACGCCATCACGGCCACCACGGCCTCGTTGGGGCCCGGTTCGGGTACCGGCACTTCGTCGACATGCAGGCTGCGTCGCGGGTCTTTCTGGCGGCTGTCGAGACCGTCGAACAGGGCGATCTCGTGCTTGTGTGTGGTGACCGCGCGCATGGTTTTCGGCAGCGGCAGTGCGGCGTAGTCCTGTGCGCCGGCCTTTCCCGAAAGGATCGCATCGCGTACGGCGTTCATGTCATTGGGCACGTTGAAGTCCTCCTTGCCGGCCGCGCTCGGCGGGGCCAGCGCACAGATTGTGTGGCGACCGCGCCAGAGTCAAGCAGGTGTCGGATAGGGAAGCCGCCTGCGGTCGCCGCGCCACTCAGATGCGCGGCGCGGCGCGCAGATCCTCGCTCACCGTGCGCAATGCGGCGGCCAGTGCGGTCCGCCGAATTCGCGCGGGGCAGCCATTGGCATCGTCGAGGTGAGGGTCGTAGGGCAGGGCGCCGAGATAGTCCATGTCATATTGTCGGGCGAGTTGCTCGACTAGCGCACCGGGCGCTCGCACCATGTTCTCGACAACGCCGCAAATCGGGACGCGCATCTCGCGGAGGAAATGCAGCATGCGGCGCACGGTCTCCACGACGACAGGGGAACGCCCGGCAACGACGAGATACTCGGCACGCCCCAGCAGACGCACGAGGTCGAGGCTGACGTCGCCGAGACCGGGCGGCATGTCGATGACCAACACGTCGAGCGTGTTCCAGCAGGTCACCGCCAGCAGTTCGAGTATGACGTTCGTGACATCGGGACCGCGCAGGGGGGCGGGATGGCGGCCGAGGAACTGGCTGACGGACATGAAACGGATCCCGTGCACGTCCGGCGGTTGCAGGCCGAACTCCTCGGTTGGCACACAATCGCCGGCGCCCAGAATCACGTGGCTGGTGGGCGCCGTGACATCCAGGTCGAGCAGGCCGACGCGCACGCCCTTTTCCGCCAGCACCAGCGCCAGGATCGCGGCCACCGAACTCTTGCCGATCCCGCCCTTGCCGCCGGTCACCGCGAGAATGCGGCGGACGCCGGCGAGTCGGCGCTCGATTCCGGCGCGCCGGGGGTCCATGATTCACGCGTCCCCTTCCAGGGTTTGCAGGGTGACGCCACGCCCCGCCAGCACTTCGAAGTCCGGGCTCTGGCAGCGAGGACAGCGGAGGAACGCGTGCGCCAGTTCGGGAATGAAATGGATGGCCTCTGCCGCGGCGTCGTCTTCCGGGGCTCTGACGTCCGCCAGCGCGAACGGGTGTTCGCAGGGGCGGCAGCGGAACTGGGCCAGGTCGGTTTCGATGGTAATGGCCACGTCGATCAGCCGCGGGTCGGCAGCGGGGATCACCTCCTTGAGCGCGAATGCGAAGCAGTCCCGTTCGATCCGCTGCAGTTCCCCGATCCGGACCGCGATCCGTACGATGCGTTGGATACCGGCTTGCTCTGCTGCCTGCAGCGCGGTGTCGATCACTGCCTGAGCCAGGGCCAATTCGTGCATGGTCGCCGAGGCCTTATCGCCCATTGCGCATGGTTTGGGAAGCCCCTCGCGACACGCCGTTCCCAACGATGCCCGCGAGATCGTTTGGAACCGTTGGCGATCTGCGCTAGGCGATACGCGAGATGCGAGCAGTCGACGTGATCCGCGTACGTCTGGCCTGCCGCGGCGTGGTGCAGGCGGTGGGGTTTCGGCCGGCGGTGCATCGCCTGGCCGTGTCGCTCGACCTTGGCGGGTGGGTGCGTAACGATCCCGACGGTGCGCTGATCGAGGTCGAGGGTCCAACCGGAGCCGTCGAAACCTTTCAACGCCGCCTGCGCGAGCACCTGCCGCCGCTTGCCCGCCTCGATGCCATGGAGGCGAGCGCGGCGGCGCCGCTCGGCGAGCGACAATTCAACGTGGTGGTCTCGGCCGCGGGGCCGCGGCGGCGGGCGCTCATTCCGCCCGACACGATGCTCTGCGATGACTGCCGCGGCGAGATGGAGGATCCATCCGATCGGCGCTATCGCTATCCGTTCACCACCTGCACGAACTGCGGGCCGCGCTACTCGTTGACCCACAGCCTGCCGTACGATCGTCAGCGTACCTCGATGGCGTGCTTCCCGCTGTGTGCCGCCTGCGCGACGGAGTATGCCGATCCCCGCAGCCGCCGCTTCCACGCCGAGCCGATCTGTTGCCCTGCGTGTGGGCCGCGGCTGTGGCTTGCGGAGAGCGGAGCGGCGCCCATCGCCGAAGGGCATGCGGCGGTTGCGGCCGCGCAGGCGGCGCTGACCGACGGTCACGTGGTGGCGGTGAAAGGATTGGGCGGCTTTCAGCTTGCCTGCCGTGCCGACGATGCGGCAACCGTGGGCCGGCTGCGCGCCTTGAAGCGCCGCCCGACCAAGCCCTTGGCGATCATGGTCGCGGACGTCGAAGCGGCGCGCCGCTTGGTTGTGTTGCAGGCGGACGACGAGCGCTTGCTACGCTCGCCGCACGCCCCGATCGTGCTGGCATCGCGCCGGCCGGATGCGGTCGTGGTGGAGGCCATCGCGCCCGGCGTCGACGACGTCGGCGTCTTGCTGCCGACGACACCGTTGCATGTCGAACTCTTCCGCCAGGCGCGCTATCCGGCGCTGGTGATGACGTCGGGCAACGTGACCGACGAACCGATCTGTCGCGGCAACCGCGAAGCGCAAGCACGCCTGGGCGGCATTGCCGACCTGGTGCTGCTGCACGACCGCGACATCGTCCACCGCATGGACGATTCGGTGGTCCGCGCGACGCGCCAGGGGCCGGTGGTGATCCGCCGATCCCGGGGATGGGTGCCGGGAGTGTTGGCGCTTCCCGAGGCCTCGTCGGAGCCGGTGCTGGCGCTCGGTGCGCACTTGCAGGTGACGGCGTGCGTGACGGCGGGAGCCGGTGCGTTTCTATCGCAGCACGTCGGCGATCTCGATAGCGAGCGTGCGCGCCAGTTCTTGTACGAGGTGGCAGCGGACCTCGAACGCTTTCTCGAGGTGCATGCGCGCGTCCTGTGCGCCGATCTGCATCCGGATTACCCGAGCACGTGGCTGGCGGAGCGGCTGGCAGCCGAACGTGGCGGGCGCGTCCTGCGCGTGCAGCATCACCTGGCGCACGCGGCGGCGGTACTCGGCGAGCACGGTGCGTTTCCCGCGGAGGAGGCGTGCCGCGCGGCCCTCATACTCGACGGCAGCGGTTGGGGAACCGACGGCACGGCGTGGGGCTGCGAATGGCTGCGGCTCGACGGACAGTTGCGGTGGGGGCGTGTCGCGCACGCCACGCCGCTGCCGCTCGTCGGCGGCGAGCGGGCGGTGCGCGAACCGTGGCGCGTCGCCGTCGCGGCGCTCGCGCTGGCCGGCTACGGCGAACTGCCCGCGGCGCTGCCCCTGGCAAGGATTGCGTCCGAGCGGCAGGTGCGGCAGGTCCGCGAACTCGCATGTCGCGGCCGCTGGCCGCGCGCCACCGGCGCCGGCCGTGTCTTCGAGGCGGCGGGCGCATTGTTGGGTCTGGTCGCGACGAACGGCTGGGAAGGCGAGGCCGCGGCGCGCTTCGAGACGCTCGCCGGTCGATGCGCGGCGTCGGTCGAACCATGGCCGGAGATGGTACTGCCGCCCACCGTCCCGGAACTGCCCACGGCCCAGTTGCTTGCGGCGGCCGCGCACCGACTTGTGGCGGGCGAGTCGCACGCCCGCGTGGCGGCCGGCTTCCATGCCACGTTTTGTCGGCTCGCGGCGCTGCTCGCGCGGCGGGTGTTTCCTGCTAGGGTAGATGTCATTGCCGTTGGCGGAGGGTGTATGATCAACCGCTTGTTACGGGACGGGCTGCGGACTGAACTCGAACGGGTCGGGTTTCGCCCGCTGCTGCCCCGTGAGGTGCCGCCGGGCGACGGCGGGCTGGCGTACGGGCAGGCCGTACTGGCGACCGTCAGTGTGGCGCGTCAGCTGGTTCCGAGAGAAGAAGGAGGGCGCTGATGTGTTTGGCCATACCCATGGAGCTTGTTGGCCGTGGCGAGTGGGACGGCACCGCCGAGTTGCGCGGCGTGCAACGCCAAATCTCACTCATGCTTTGCCCGGAGGCGCAGATCGGCGAGTACGTCCTGGTGCATGCGGGCTACGCGCTGGCGACGGTCGACGCGGATGAGGCGCAGAAGACGCTCGAGTTGCTCGACGCGCTGGTCCAGGACGAGGGGGCGCCGTGATGAACACGCCCGATGCCTTCTCCGACCGCGGCACCGTTGCCGCGTTGGTCCAGCGGCTGGGGACGTGGGCGGCGCGCTTGGAGCGCACGGCGACGTTCATGGAAGTCTGCGGGACGCACACCCACGCCATTGCGGCGGCCGGCCTTCGCCGATTGCTGCCGCCGAACATCCGTCTCATCTCGGGCCCCGGCTGCCCGGTGTGCGTGACCCCGGTCGACTATCTCGATCGCGCCGAAGCCTTGGCGGCGCTGCCGGACGTTATCGTCGCTACCTTCGGCGATCTGATGCGCGTGCCGTCGAGCGGCGGCAGTTTGGAACAAGCGCGGGCTCGGGGATGCGATATCCGCGTGGTCTACTCTCCCCGCGATGCGCTCGGTATCGCGCGCCAGCAGCGGAGCAAGGGGGTCATCTTCCTTGCCGTCGGATTCGAGACGACCGTTCCGACGGTGGCCGCGGCGCTGGCGGAGGCGGAGGCCGAAGGGATGCGGAACTTCCACATTCTGCCGGGCAGCAAGTTGATCGAACCGCCGCTGCGCGCACTGGTGGCCGATGGCGAGGTGCAGGTCGACGGCTTTCTGCTGCCCGGCCACGTGTCGGTGGTCATCGGTGCCGACGCCTACGCGTTCCTGTGCGCGGAGTATGCGGTGCCGGCCGCCGTTGTCGGCTTCACCCCCGCCGACATCCTGTTGGGTATCGAGGAACTGGTGCGCCAGCGCGTCGAGCGCGCGCCCCGCGTCGCCAATCTCTATGCACGCGTCGTGCGTGCGCATGGGAACCGGCACGCGCAAGCGTTGATCGCCCGCTTCTTCGAGCCGGTGGACACCCGCTGGCGAGGTTTGGGCGACATCCCGGGGTCCGGTCTGGGGCTGCGGGCGGCGTGGGCGCATCGGGACGCATCGACGATGGCGGTCGCCGTGCCGCAGCCATGCGAGGCGCGCGGTTGCCGCTGCGGCGAGGTGCTCAAGGGCGTGGTCGAACCGCCGCAGTGTCCGCTGTTCGACCATGGCTGCACGCCCGATACGCCGATCGGTGCCTGTATGGTGTCCAGCGAAGGGACTTGTGCGGCGTGGTACCGGCATGAGCGTTTCCGACCGGGTGCGGCCGCATGAAGCGCGGTGAGACCCTGCTCCTGGCGCACGGGTCCGGCGGCCGGCTGACGCACGAACTGGTCCGCCACGTATTTCTGCCGGCGTTCGACAATCCCTATTTGCGTACGCTGTCCGATTCCGCAATCCTCACGGAACTGCCGCCGGGACGCCCGGCGATGACGACCGATGCCTTCGTGGTTGACCCGCCAGTGTTCCCCGGCGGCGATCTCGGATACCTTTCGGTGTGCGGTACGGTCAACGACCTGGCGGTTGCCGGCGCGCGACCCTTGTGGTTGACCTGGGCGCTGGTGCTCGAGGAAGGGCTGGAGGGCGAACTGCTGCGCACGTTGGTGGAAGGGGCGGCGCGGGCGTGCCGGGAGGCCGGCGTGGCGCTCGTGGCGGGCGACACCAAGGTGGTGCCGCGCGGCAAGGGCGACCGAGCGTTTGCCATCAGCGCCGGGCTGGGTGTGGTGCCGGTTGGGCGCGATCTCGGCGATCACCGCGTACAGGCCGGCGACGATCTCGTCATCAGCGGCCCCTGCGGTGACCACGGCACCACCATCATGGCCTGCCGCCACGGTATGTCGGGCTCTGCGCTGGTGTCGGACTGCGCACCCCTCGGGGACCTCGCCGAGTGCGTACTTTCCAGCGGCGCGGAAATCCACGCCATGCACGATCCAACACGCGGTGGGGTGGCGACTACCTGCCACGAGGTCGCGGCGCGCGCGGGGCTGCGCCTGGTGATCGAGGAGGCCGCACTACCGCTGCGCTCCGAGACGTTGACCACGTGCGAGTTGCTGGGCCTGGACCCCCTGTACCTTGCCTGCGAAGGGCGCATGCTGATCTGGGTGGCGCCCGGAGATACCGAGCGCTTGCTGCATACCCTCAAGCGCCATCCGCTCGGGGGTGGCGCCGCGTGGATCGGCCGGGCTGAGGCGCGCCAAGACGGCCAGGTCCCGGTGCTCCTGAGGACAGCGATCGGTGGCGAGCGGCCGATTGACCTGCTGTCCGGCAGCGAACTGCCGCGCATCTGCTAGCGATACCAGCCGCACGCTTGCACGGCGTGATCGCCGCGGCGATACGCGGAGGCTGCGACCTGTCCGCCCTCGACCGCGGTGAGACCGCACGCTACCGCCGCGCCCCAGTCCATGAGCGGGCCCGGCGATGCGGTGCGCCGCCGACAGTGGTACGCTAACACCGTGTGCACGGTGGGACAGTTTGTGGCACTCCGGAAATGAATCTCCTGTAATCAACGACGTTTCTGGCCGATGATTGAAGAGCCCAAGGTCTGGCAAGAAGATTGCTTCCCGCAGGATATGGATACACCGATCCGGTCCATGACCAGAGAGGCGAGACAGGGTAGCGGGACGGCGATAGACGCGGCGGCGCAGCAGGCAGATGTGGGATGAAGAGACTCCAGGAACGTACAGGTGGAAAGCCCACGGCGGAACAACTCCGCCTCTTGAGTGCCGCGTTGGCGGCTGCCGACAACGGAATCGTGATCACCGACAGGCAGGGCGTCATCGTCTGGGTCAACGCGGCATTTACTCGGCTTACGGGGTACACGTTTCGGGAAGCCGACGGGCAGAACTTGCGCATCCTCAAGTCGGAGCGGCAGGATTCGGCGTACTACCGCGATCTGTGGCAAACGATCGTTTCGGGGCGCGTCTGGCACGGTGAGATCGTCAATCGGCGAAAAGACGGCACACTGTACAACGAGGAGATGACCATCACGCCCCTACGGGACGCGAGCGGAGAGATCGCGAACTTTATTGCGATCAAACAGGACATCACCGAACGCAAGCGGGCGCAGGGGGCATTGGCCGAGCGCGCACGGCAAGCGGCCTTGGGCGGGGATGTCGGCATCGCCCTCGCCAGTGGCGATGCCGCGCGCGACATGTTGCGGCGCTGTGCCGAGGCCGTGGTCCGACATCTGGACGCCGCGTTCGCCCGCATCTGGACCTTCAATGCGGAAACGCAGGTGCTGGAGTTGGAAGCGAGCGCTGGCCTATACACGCGCTTGGATGGCCCGCATAGCCGGATTCCGGTGGGCCAGTTCAAGATCGGCGCGATTGCCGCGTCACGCCAGCCGCATCTGACGAATGACGTGCTGGCCGACCCTCAGGTCAGCGATCCGGAATGGGCGCGGCGCGAGGGGATGGTCGCCTTTGCCGGCTATCCTTTGGTGGTCGAAGACCGCTTGGTGGGTGTCATGGCCATGTTCGCCCGTTCGCCGCTCGGGGAATGGACGATGGCGGCGCTGGCGTCGATTGCGGACCAGATCGCGGTCGGTATCGAGCGTAAGCGCACGGAAAGCGCTCTGCGCCAGAGCGAGGAGCGCTTCCGGACGATTTTCGATTCGGTCAACGACGCCATCTTCGTGCATGACCCGGCCACCGGCGCCATCGTCGATGTCAACCGCCGCATGTGCGAGTTGTACGGCTACACGCGCGCGGAGGTCTTGCGGCTCGATGCCGGTGCGCTGAGCTCGGGCGAGCCGCCGTACACGCAGGCCGATGCGCTGGCGGTGATGCGGCGCGCGGCGAAGGGCGAGCCGCAACTCGTCGAATGGCGCGCCCGCAATAGCGCCGGGCATCTGTTCTGGATGGAGATGAGCCTGCGTCGCGCGCGTATCGGCGCGGAGGATCGGCTGCTGGTCACCGCTCGCGATATCACCGAGCACAAGCGCTATCAGGTGGAATTGCAGCGGGCCAAAGCGGCCGCGGAGGCTGCCGCACAGGCCAAGAGCGAGTTCTTGGCGACCGTGAGCCACGAGATCCGGACGCCGATGAACGCCATCATCGGCATGACGGAGCTGGCGCTGGATTCCGACCCCGATGCGCTGCAGCGCCACTACCTCGAGATCGTGGCGGCGTCCGCCGACGCATTGCTCTCCGTAGTCAACGACATCCTCGACTTCTCCAAGATCGAAGCGGGCAAACTCGAACTGGATCGGCGTCCGTTCAACCTCCGGGACTGCGTCGGGGACACGCTGCGGGCCCTGGCGGTGCGCGCACACAAGAAGGGGTTGGAACTGGCGTGTCGCATTGCCCCCGATGTGCCCACTGTCCTGGTCGGCGATGTGGGACGCCTGCGCCAAATCGTCGTCAATTTGATAGGCAATGCCGTAAAGTTCACTGAGCGCGGGGAAGTCGTGATGCAGGTGGAGCGGGAGTCTACGGCGGCTGTGGCGGCCGGTCGGTCCGCCGCTGCTCGCGTGCGCGGCACGCCGGCCGATGACCGGCCCGCGTGCGTCCTGCACTTTTCCGTCCGTGACACCGGCATCGGCATCTCGCCGGAAAAATTTCAGACGATCTTCAAGCGCTTCGAGCAGGCGGAGCGCTCGACGGCGGACAAGTATGGGGGCACCGGACTGGGGTTGGCGATTGCGTCCCAGCTGGTGGCGATGATGGGCGGGCGCATCTGGGTGGACAGCGAAATGGGTCGCGGCAGCACGTTTCATTTCACCGCCGGGTTCGCCGCGCCTGCCCCCGACGCGGTTGCCACCGACCCAGTACTCCCGCCGGCACTGCGCGGCGTGCCGATCCTGGTGGTCGACGACCATGCGGGGACTCGCGAGAGCCTCGCCGAGGTTCTCGCCGCGTGGCAGTTGCAGCCGGCGGTGGCCGAGAGTGGCCTGGCCGCGTTGGCTGCCGCCAGGCACGCCTGTCGCGCCCAGCAGCCGTACCGCCTGTTTCTGATCGATGCCGATATGCCCGAGATGAACGGTTTGGCGTTAGCGGAAGTGATCCGTCTCACTCCCGAACTGTCCTCCGCCGCCACCATCCTCATGGCGGTGACGCAGCAGGGTGTCGACCCCGGCCGCTGCCGGCAACTCGGCGTAACCGCCTGCGTGGTGACGCCAATCAAGGAGTCCGACCTGCTGCGCGCGGTGGCGGATGCGCTGGGCGTGCCGGCGGTGACCGCGGCGCCAACGGCGCCGGTCGCATCGCCGGCCGCGACGGCGCCGTTGCGGATTTTGCTGGCCGAGGACAACGAACTCTGTCAACGCGCGACCGTCAGTGGGCTCGAACGGTGCGGTCATACGGTGGTTGTGGCAGGCAGCGGCGCCGAAGCCCTGGCGGCGCTGCGGCGCCAGCGCTTCGACCTCGCGCTTATGGATGTGCAGTTGCCCGACATGGACGGATTTGCGGTGACCGCGCGCGTCCGGGCAGACGAAGAGCGCGGGCATCGCGGTCAGCCCGATCCCGGAGGCGCCAGTGCCGGCGCCCGTTCGCCCCACCTGCCGATCGTCGCCATGACCGCCTACAGCGCACCCGCCGATCGTGCACGCTGCCTCGCCGCCGGCATGGACGCCTATGTGTGTAAGCCGGTGCGCCTGCGGGCGTTGTTGGAGGTGATCGCTGCCGTGGTGTCCCGTTCACCCGTTGTCGAAGAGACGGCGCCGCGTGCGCCTGCGGCTCCACTGGTGTTCGATACGGAGACCGCGCTCGATCAGCTCGACGGCGACCGCGCCCTCCTGCGCGACCTGGTCGTGAGCTTTCAAGACAAAGCCGAGCGCACCGTGCGCGAGATCCACGAGGCCATCGCCCGGAGTGACGCGTCTGGATTGACGTTTGTCGCCCATGGGCTCAAGGGGTCCGCCGGTCTCGTTGGCGGTGCCGCCGTGATGGCGGCGGCGCAGCGGCTCGAACGGATGGGGAACAGGGGAGACCTATCCGACTGCAACGACGCGTACACTGCCCTCGTCGGCGAGATGGAGCGCCTGAGAAGGGCGCTGGAGACCTTTCTGGCATCTACGCCGACAGGCGAGGGTGCTGCCGCCGAGGTCACCGGACCGCGCCGGCACCCCAGCGCCGACGGCTGAACGGCCCGGCGCGTGTCGCGCGAGACCTCGTCCACCGGCGCTTGTGAAGGCGTCTGTTGCTGTGGTTTCATGCGGTAGGACGCGGTGCGCATGGTTGCGGCGATTGCCTTCTTCGATCTCGACAAGACACTCATCTGCCGCAACTCGGCCAGCTTGTGGGTACGCTTCGAGGTGGCCGGCGGCCGCATGAGCCGGCGGCAAGCGCTGCAAGCGATGTCATGGCTGTTACGGTACGCCATCGGCGGCGTCAACATGGCGGAGCCCATTCGGCGCGGCGCGGCCTCGCTGGCAGGGCAGCGCGAGGCCGCTATGCGCGAGCGCGTCGGGCGTTTCTACGCGGAGTTGGTGCGCCCGCTCTTCCGGCCCGGCGCCGCCGCCGCGGTGCAGGCGCATCGCCAGGCCGGCGAGCGCGTGGTGTTGCTCACTTCGTCGTCGAACTACCTGTCGGAACTGGTGTGCCGGGACCTGCAACTGGATGACTACGTCTGCAATCGCGCGGAGGTGGACGCCAGTGGCCGCTTCACCGGCCGCACGCTGGAGCCGCTCTGTTTCGGGCCCGGCAAAGTGGTGCTCGCGGAGCGCTATGTACGCGAGCACGGCACCACCCTCGCCGGCGCCGCATTCTACACCGACTCGCATTCGGACGTCCCCATGCTGGAAGCCGTCGGCCGGCCGGTCGCGGTCCATCCCGATCCGCGCCTGCGCCGCCTGGCCCGCAAGCGCGGCTGGCCGACGGTGAACTGGGACACGCCACGTTCCTGATTGCGGCCGCCGGCCGCGCGGCCCGTGAGCGTCGGCACGTTCTCCTGCTCCAGGCACTTCTCATATCCGACAACGACCGAGCAAATCGCGCCGAAGCGATCGTGCAGCCGGCGCTGGCGCGGGAAATGCAAATCCCCAGCGGCGGAAGGGGGCTGTCCTATGAGCCGGACACGGGAGGGGGCGTCGGTCAACGGGGGCCTGAACTGCGTGCCGCGGAGCTGCCCGGGGTGGTATCGTGCGTGCCCGCAGGCAATCCTGCTGCTGTTGGCCCTTGCGTTCGGTGGACCCCTCTCGCCGCTGGTTCGTGCGGCGGACGCGGCCACCGTTAACGCCTGCGGTACGATCTCAGGCAACACGGTCTGGACCGCCACCAACGTCTACGTGGTCAACAACTGCGCCGCCACCGTGGCCGCCAGCGTCACCCTCACGGTCCAGCCGGGCACGGTCGTGAAGTTCGGCGGAGCCGGTGCGGCCATGGTCGTGCAGGGGACGTTGGCGGCGCAGGGGACCGGCGGCGCCCCGATTGTCTTTACCAGCCTCCAGGACGATAGCCGCGGCGGCGACACCAACGGCGACGGTCCCAGCACAGCCCAGGCAGGCGACTGGTCGGCGCTGCGCTTTGCAGCGGCAAGCCACGGGCGTCTTGCGTACGTGTTCGTCGGCTTCGGCGGGTCGGGCGGCTTCGATTACGGCGGCCGGTACGCCGCGGCCGAACTGGAGAGCTTCAGCAGCGACGTCACCTTGGATCATGTCACCCTGCAGGCCAGCGCCCAGAGCGGGCTGTACTGCAGCAACGCCAGCGTGCAGGTGACGTACGGGCAGGTGAGCAATAATGCGGCGTATGGCTTGTACTGGGACGGCGTTGACGGCGCCGTGCCAGTGGTGGTCACCGACACCGCCTTCAGCGGCAACGGCGCCGCCGGCTGGCTGCATTTCCGTGATACCGCCGGCACCATCACCTTCCAGCGCAACACCGCGACCGGCGCAAAGAACGGCTTTCGCGCGGATGGCCGGCACAATCAAGGGGCACTGCTGTGGGACAACGCCGGGAATCTACCGCTGCTCATCACTCCAGGGGTTCTCGTCGCTCCGGGCACGACGTGGACGTTGATGCCGGGAACCGTGGTCAAGCTGTCGGGTGGCGAGACGACGCTCGACGTTCAGGGTACTCTGCATGCGGAGGGCACCGCGGTGCTCCCCATCGCCTTTACGAGTGCGAATGACGATAGCCGGGCGGGAGATACCAACGGCGATGGCGCCAGCACGGGCGCCCCGGCGCAGTGGGCCAGCGTACGCTTCGAGAGCGGCAGTCAGGGCCGGGTGGCGTATGCCTCCTTCGAATACGGTGGTTCAGGTGCCTACGATTATGCCGGGCGTTACGGCGCGGCCATGTTCGAGAGTTTCAGCAGTGACGTGACGCTGGACCACGTCACCATCCGCGCCAGCGGGAAGAGCGGTCTGTATGCCAATACTGCCAGCGTGCGGGTGACCAATGGGCAGGTCAGCGATAATACGCTGTACGGGTTGTACTGGGACGGCGTTGACGCGGCGGTGCCGTTGGTGGTCAGCGATACCCACTTCGGCGGCAACGGGACGGCGGCCGGGTGGCTGCATTTCCCCGACGCTGCCGCCACGGTGACGTTCGAACGCAACGTCGCGACCGCGCCGAAGAACGGCTTCCGCGCCGATGGCCGATTGAATCAAGGATCGCTGACGTGGAACAACGGGGACGATTTGCCGCTATTGATCAGCGGCGGCCTGACCATTGCGCCGGCGACCACGCTTACCCTCGATCCTGGCACGATCGTGAAGTTTGGTAACGCGGGAGATGTGCTGGTCGTTCAAGGTACACTGCAGGCCCTGGGCACGGGCGGCAGTCCGATCGTGCTCACCAGTGCGAGCGATGACGCCCATGGCGGTGACACCAACGGGGATGGCCCGAGCCAGGGCCAGCCAGGGCAATGGTCCGGGCTGCGGTTCAGCGCGGGGAGCAGCGGCCGGTTGGCCTACACCTTCATCGCATACGGCGGCTCCCGGGCCTTCGATTATGCCGGCCGGTATGGCGTCGGCATGGTGGAATGCTTCAGTAGCGACGTGACTTTCGACCACTGTACGCTCGACGCCAGCGGGCGGGACGGCCTGTACGCGGAAGGTGCGACGGTCACATTCACCAACGGGGCGGTCAGCGACAACGTGCGCTATGGATTGAATTACAATCGTCTCGATGCGGCCGTGCCGCTGGTGGTCACGGGGAACGTGTTCAGCGGGAGCCAGGGCGGCGCCGCCCGCCTCGACTTGAACGGCAATCCGCCGCAGATCACCTTCCAGGGCAACACTGGCAGCGGCACCCAGCGGGCGGGGTTCAGTCTGGCCGGGACCATCACCAGCGATGCCGTGTGGGACAATACCGGCAGTTTACCGCTTGTCATTGACGGTGGGCTTACGGTGGCGGCCGAGGCCACCCTTACGGTCAAGCCCGGAACGGTGGTCAAGTTCGCGGGTCAAAGAGATGTGCTCGTGGTCAACGGGACTCTCATCGCGACCGGCACCGATGCGGCGCCCATCGCGTTCACCAGCCTGCGCGATGACAGCCACGGCGGCGACACCAACGGCGACGGCGCCAGCGTCGGTGTCGCTGCTGATTGGTCGGCGCTGCGCTTCGCCGCGGGGAGCACGGGAAGCCTGGCGTACGCCTACGTCGGTTTCGGCGGGTCGGGAGCCTACGACTACGCCGGCCGGTACACGGCAGGCATGCTGGAGAGCTTCAGCAACGATGTCAGCCTCGACCACTGCACCGTGCAGGCCAGTGAACAGCACGGTCTGTACGTTGCCAACCACAGCGTGACCGTGACCAATACCCAGTTCATCGGAAATAGGAGCAATGGCGTGTACGACGACGGCATCGATCCGGGAACGCCGTTCGCCCTGCGCGGAAACGTCTTCAGCGCCAACGGGAACTACGGTGCCTATGTGCGCATTGCCGACAGCGCGGCGCAGATCACGGTGGAACACAATCAGTCGGTGGCACCGAAGAACGGCTTGCGTGTGAGCGGCGGGCTCACCCAGGGGTTTCTGCGCTGGGATAGCCCGCACGCGCCGATGGTTGTCGACGGCGGCCTGGCAATTCGCGCCGGGGCGCGCCTGACGCTGGAGCCGGGTTCGGTCGTCAAGTTTGCCGCTGGTGGTGACGTGCTGCAGATCGCGGGCACGCTGGAGGCGGACGGCACCTTCACGGCCCCGATCGCGTTCACCAGCATCGGCGACGACGCCCACGGTGGGGACACCAACGGTGACGGTCCCAGCACCGGCACGCGCGGGCAATGGGCGGGGTTGCGCTTCCTGTCGGGCAGTCAGGTGTCGCTGCGGCACAGCTTCATCGGCTACGGCGGCTCTGGGGCGTACGATCACCTTGGCGTCTATGGCCGCGGCCTGGTAGACGTCCGCGGCGGCAGCATCCAAATCAAGCATGGCGAAGTGCGGAGCAGCGCCCTCCACGGGCTCTACGTGGAGAATGCGGACGTCACGATCGCTTATGCGGCGATCACGGACCACGCGCAAAACGGCATCCATAACACGACGCCGAGTGTCGACATCGACGCGCGTTACAACTGGTGGGGCGATGCGAGCGGACCACAGCATCCGACACTGAACCCGGGTGGCAAAGGGAGTGCGATCAGCAGCGGCGTCCTCGTGGTACCGTGGCTCAACCGCTTCACCTGGCTCGAACCGCCCACCACGCTTGTGCACGGCGTGACGCCGTTGAGCTGGACCGCATTCGACATCGATCCAGCGGCGCTCCACTCCACGGCGGATGCCACCGGCATTATCGGGACCCAGGTCTTCGGCCGCGACTATCCCGCCAGGGGCGGAGTGGCGTGGGACACGCGCCCGCTGCCGAATGGCCGCTACGAACTGCGCGCGAGTTGGCGGGACTTGGCCGGTTCCCCGGTGAACGAGCAGCTTCGCCAGGTGGTCGTGAACAACGACCCAACCCTCGTCTGGCACGGCGGGCGTCTGACGGTCGATGAAACGTGGGGCCCGGGCCACGTGCATGTCGTCGAGGGCGACGTGCTCGTGGCCGCCGGCGTCCGCCTCACGATCGCACCGGGCACCGTCGTCAAGTTTACCCCGGGCACCCGCATGATCGTCGAGGACGGCGGCGTCGTCGACGCGTCGGCGACCGAAGCGGCGCCGATCGTGTTGACCTCCGTTACCGATGACGTGTCCGGCGACACCAATCTCGACGGCAGTCAGAGTCTCCCGCGTCCGGGCGATTGGAGCGGCATCAACACGCGCGGTTCCGGGACGTTCAACGACACGCCCTTCGTTGAACTCCGTTACACGCAATCCAACCACAGCGGGATACTGGTGGGCAACGAGCGCTGGCGCGGCACCTTCGTCCATCGCGTGACAGGCGATGTCACCGTGCCCAGCGGTACGACCTTGACCATCGATGCTGGCGCCGTGGTCAAGTTCGATGCGTACAAAGGCATCGTCGTGCAGCCCGGCGGCCACCTCGTCGCCCTGGGGTCAGTTGCGGAGCGGATCGTGTTCACGTCGATCCGGGACGACACGGCCGGCGGGGACACGAATGGAGATGGCAACACCTCCGAGCCCGAGGCGGGCGATTGGCGCTGGATTTACGTGGACGCCGCGGAGGCGACGTTCGATCATGTCGAGTTGCGCTACGGCGGCGGTACGAGTTCGGGCAACTGGGACCAGACCGGCATGATCCGCACCAACGGCGCCGCGACGCTGACCGTCACCAGCAGCCTGCTGCGTGACACGTTCTTCGACGGCATTCTGGCCTGGGGCGGAACGGTGACGATCGAGAACGCTATTTTCACGGACATCGATCGGAGCGTGTCGGCGCATCCCGGCTCGCAAGTGCACGTGGTCAATTGCACGGTCGACGGCAACCGGATCGGTCTACTGGTGCACGGCGGCACGATGGACATTACCAACACCATCGTGAGCAACAATTACGAATCTGGCATCCAGTATGATTTCGGCACGCTGGCGTCGGTGCGGTACAGCGACGTATGGGCAGCATCTGGCTCGGCGTCGGTAAATTACCGTGGTACCGCCGATCAGACGTCAAGCAACGGGAACCTTTCGCGTGATCCGCACTACGTCGATCGCGAGCACGGGGATTATCGGCTCGACTACCGTTCGCCGGCGATCGATGCGGCCGACGGTCCGGCGGCACCCGAGACCGATAGCGTCGGCGCGCCCCGCTACGACGACCCGCGCACCACCAATACCGGCATCGCCACGGCGGGTGGCGCGTACGCCGACATGGGGGCGTACGAGTTCGTCGAGACCGCTGCCTCCAACCTCGATCTCGTCGTCTCCAGCGTCAGTGGGCCGACCGCAGCTGTGGCAGGGGACACGGTCCGTGTCCAGTGGACCATTACCAACACCGGCTCCGCCCAGGTCGTGGGGCCGTGGCACGATACGGTCAATCTGGTGTTGAGCCCGGAGGCCAATCCGACGGTCGTGTTCGCGGCCGAGGTCGCGGTGGGTGATGGGGCGCGACTCGGACCGGGGCAGAGCCTGTCGACATCGGCCGACATCCGTGTGCCGGGCAGTGTGGTCGGCACGCACTACTGGCAGGTAGTGACCAACACGCGCGGCGAGGTGTTCGAAGGGCGCAACCGGGAGAACAACACCGGCCAGTCGCTGGCGCCGGTGGCGCTGGATCTGCCGGGGTTGGTCATCGGTGGCGCGGGGCTGTCGCGCCAGTTCAGTGCGGTTGGCGAGGCGCACTGGTTCAAGTTCAACCCGGCTGCGGGTCAAGATGTGCTGGTGCGCCTCGACCGCGCCGGCACGGGCGGGGTGACGGAGCTGTACATCGGGCAGGGTTACATGCCGAGCCGCGTGCGCTTCGACGCGCGGCAGAGCGAGCGCAACGCGCCGGAAGTCAGCGCGCTGGCGGCGAGCACGGCAGCGCAGACGTATTATGTCCTGGCCTATCCGGCGGCATTGTCCGGCGGCGCCGCCGGATTCACCATCGGGGCGCGGGTCCTGGACTTCTCTCTCGAGTGGGTCGGCCCCGCGGTGGTGGGCAACGCGGGGCCGGTCACCCTCACCGTGCACGGCGGGCAGCTGCGCTCCGACATGACATTTGAAATCATCGATGCCCACGGTGGCGTGCATGGCGCAACGTCGGTGTTCCTGTCCGACTCTTCGATCGCCTACGTCACCTTCGACCTGGCGGGGCTGTCGACCGGGGCGTACGGCGTGCGCGTGAGCGACGGGGCACGGACGGCGTCGCTGGCGGACGGGTTCACCGTCGCCGTGGGTGCGCCCGGCACGGTGCAGGCGCAGCTCACCATGCCGAAGGCGATGCGACCGGACTGGACGGAGACGGTGACGGTGGAATACGCCAACGTCGGCAACACGGACGCCGTGGCGCCGCTCATGGTGCTGTCTCTGCAGAACGCGAAGCTGCAACTGCCGGGCAAGAGCGCGTTCGCGTATGCGACGGTCCAACTGCTCGGGATCAACGGCGCGGGGCCGGCGGGCGTGCTGCCCCCGGGGGCGCACAATACGATCACGTTGCAGATGCAGCCGACGACCGGGAGCGGCACGATCACCGGCAAGCTCTGGGTGCTGTCGGATGCGAATCAGCCGTGGGACTGGAACGCAGCGAAATCGGTCATGCGCCCCGATTTCGTCCCTGCGGATGCGTGGGAGGCAATCTTCGCCAACTTCACGGCCAAGGTCGGAACGACAGTGGGGCAGTACGACGCCGCGCTGGCGGAGGATGCCACCTACTTGAGTCACCTCGGTGAGTACACTGGGGACGTCCAGCGGCTGCTGGCCTTCGAGCTGAACCAGGCAGGTCTGTACGAACTCACCCAGCGCTACGCCCTTGGCGGCTTTGGTCGGGGGGTGCCGGCGTGGTGGGAGATGCGGGCCAACGTCGACGCTTCCGGGAACATCATGATTGGCCTCGCCGCTGCCCAGCGCTTCTTCCTGCGCCAAGGGGATGGTTCCTATCGCGGCGTTGGCGGTGAGTTCGCCACGCTGACCGTGACCGCCGGCGCTTACGAGCTGCTCGAGACGGATGGAGAGCGCGTGGTGTTCCGTCCTGATGGAACATTGGATTTCATTGAGGAACTCAACGGGAATAGGGTCACCGCTGACTATTCCAGCGGGCGCACGGCGTCGCTGACAAAGACGAACGGCGATCGGGTGACGTTCACGTACGATGGCCACGGACGGATCACCGAGGCCGTCGACGCCGTCGGGCGGCGCACCACCTATGGCTACGACGGGGACGGCGAACATCTCATCCGCTTCTCCGGCCCTGATGGAGCGATGACGTTTACCTACTTGCAGGGGCAGGGTTCGCCGCGGGAGCACGCACTGGCATCGGTGGCGTTCCCGGATGAGACACACCTGTTTTTCGAATACGATACGCGTGGGCGCCTCATCCACTCCCACGCGGATGGCGGGGCGGAGGAAAGGAATTACACTTATGGAGGTGCCGGTGCGTTCACGGAGACAAATGCGCTGGGCCAGTCCTCAACGGTGCTCTCGAATGACGCCGGGGCTGCGGCCCGCATCACCGATCCATCGGGGAGTACGGTGTCGCTGCTATTCGATTCCCGGCAGCTGCCCACCCGTTTGAGCGTACCTCCCGGCGGCAGCTTCGTGTATCGATTCAATGCCGACGGAAACCCGATCGATACCACCAATCCGCTTGGCCACCACGTGACCGCTGACTACGAGGGCGGCGCCAACCGGCCGACGGTGGTGACGGACGGTGCAGCGAATACCACGCGGCTCAATTACGATGCGCACGGGAACCTGCTGGGGCTGACGTACCCGGATGGCACCGGCGACCGCCTGCAATATGGATCTACAGGTCAAATTACGCAGTGGCTTTCAGGCCTTGGGCGTGGTGTGACCTACGCCTACGGCCCTGGTGAAAACCTCGTGTCCATGGGCTTCTCCGATGGCGCCTCCATGAGTTTTACCTACGACACGCACCGTAATGTGCTCACCACGAGTGGTGCGGGGGGTGCGACGAGCTTCGTCTATGATGACGCCGATCGGGTTACGCGGATCACGTATCCATCGGGCCACTGGCTGGCGTTCGAGTACGATGCCGGCGGCCGGCGCAGCCGTAGCGGGACCGATGGCGGACAGGCCGTACGCTACGCGTATGACGCGGCCGGGCGAGTGGCCGCGTTGCGCAACGGCAATAACGACCTGATCGTTGGCTATGCGTATGATGTGGTCGGGCGCCTCGCACGCCGTGACATGGGAAACGGGACCTACACCCTGTACGAGTATGATGCGGCCAGCCGTGTCGCGCACCTGGTGAACCACCGTGCGGACGGCACCGTCCTTTCACGATTCGATTACGGGTACGACGACGCCGGCCGCCTGGCTACGTTGTCGACCCTCGATGGCGCATGGACGTACGAGCACGATGCGGCGGGGCAATTGACCGGCGCAGCCTTCACCTCGGTCAATCCGGCAATGCCGAATCAGCTGCTCGCGTACACGTACGATGCGGCGGGCAATCGCCGCAGCGCGGTGCGCAACGGCGTGCCCACCACGTATGCCCTGAACGCACTGAATCAGTATACCGGCGCTGGGTCGTCCACCTACACCTACGATGCCGCCGGGAATCTCATCGGGTGGCACGAAGCCAGTGATGGCTGGCAGTACCGCTATGACGACGGGAATCGATTGGTTTCTGCGACGGGTCCCGATGGGGTCTGGACCTATGAGTATGACGCCTTCGGAAACCGCGTGGCGGCTGAGCATGCGGGGGTGCGGACGGAATTCGTGATCGACCCTGTGTTGGGAGATGTGGTCGCGACGTACAACGGTGCTGGCAGTCTAATTGCGCAATACGTCCACGGCTTGGGCTTGGCCGGCCGCATCGATGCTGCGGGGACAACTCACTATTACGATTTCGATGCCACCGGGCACACGAGCGAGCTGACGGACGCTAGCGGCACCGCCGTCAATCGGTATGCCTATCTGCCATACGGCGAGCCGCTTCTGCGGACGGAAAGCCTCGACAACCCGTTCCAGTACGTTGGCGAGTTGGGGGTCATGACCGAGATGTACGGCCTGCACATGATGGGGGCTCGTTACTACGACCCGCGCACCGGCCGCTTCGGCCAGCGTGACCCGCTCGGGTTGGTGTCCGGAACCAACCTCTATGCGTATGTAAACAACAGCCCCTTGGAGGCGGTCGACCCCTCCGGATTCTACAATCCCTTTAGTGCATTGAACGGGAACTTGGCGAACTGCCCCATTCCCGGCGTCGATCCCCGCAGCGGTGCGGGGATGGAATGGGTCAAGAACATGTTCAAGCCCGGGGCGATTCGCGGACCGTACCGCGAGTATACGGGGGTCCGGCGGCTGACCGACCACGGCCTCAAACGCTTCTTCGGTCGTGGCGGTTCGAGTGCCGGCCAACGGATCCTTACGAATGCGGGGCGGAATCTGGTTTCAACGGCCGGGCGTAACGTGGTCACCACGGCGGGCCGCGCCGCCGCAACGACGGCCGTGCAGAGCGCCGCTGCGACCGAGTCTGCCGCCACCGCGGCGGGTGTCGGGACGACCACGGGCCTGTGGGCCACGCTCAATACTCCGGTCACTGCACTGGGCGCGGGAACTGTCGTTGTGGCGGGCACTGTCGCCGCAGTCTTCGGTTACGCCGTCGGCACCGCGATTCGGTACATCCCGGGCGTCGACGAGGGTGCACAATCGGCGTGGACCAAACTGAACGATTTGACCGGCGGCTGGCTGTTCGGGACCCCACCCGCCGCGGAGCTGGGCACCGGGCTGGTCTCCTCCCACGATCCCAACGACATCATCGGCCCTGCGGGCAGTGGCACCGCTCACTGGATCACGCCGGACCAGACGCTGCCCTACAAGATCCGCTTCGAGAACGACAAGCAAGCCACCGCGCCGGCGCAGGTGGTGCGCATCACCGAACAGCTCGATCCCGGACTTGACTACCGCACCTTCGAGCTCGGCAGCTTCAACTTCGATAACGTGACCGTCACCGTCACCGTGCGGCCCGGCCTGACCTTCTACAGCGAGCGCCTCGACCTGCGTACCACCCATGGCCTGTACCTCGACATCACTGCCAACCTCGACCTCGATACCGGCATGGTAACGTGGGAGTTTGTCTCGGTTGACCCGGTGACCGGCCTGACGCCGCGCGATCCGCTGTCCGGCTTCCTGCCGCCGAATGTGACCTCGCCCATCGGTGAAGGCTACGTCACCTACACGATCCGGCCGCGGGCCGGCGCCGGCATCGGCACGTCGATCACCGCCCAGGCACGCATCGTGTTCGACACCAACGACCCGATCGATACGCCGCAGGTGAGCAACCCGTTCGGGCCGATTCCCGACTGCTTCGGCGATTGCGATGGCCGCGGCCAGGTGAGCGTCAACGAACTGCTGACCATGGTGCACGTTGCCCTCGGCAACTTCACCACGGCGGCGTGCATAGCGGGAGACCTGAACAAGGACGGGACGATCACGGTGGACGAGATCGTCATTGGGGTGACCTTCGCGCTGAATGGCTGCCCGGTGCCCATGGTTCCGACGCCGACACCCAGTGCCACGGTTTCTATCGCGCTGCCGAGTCCGTCGCCGACACGGGCGCTGACGGTGGCGGCGACCGCATCGGCGAGTCCAACGCCAACCGCGACGCCGACTCCATGGGCGGTGCAAGCCTCGCCGACGCTGACCCCGTAAGTGTGACGCTGCGTGGCGACGCCCCTTTGTGCACGGCCCTGCTCGAGAAGATTGGCAGGGCCGTGCGCAGCCGCGGCCACGCGTGTTGCCGCTGCATTGACACCCCTGTCGGAGCGCGCTTGAGTCCGTACCGTGCGCCCCCTGCCAATCGATCCGCTGCTGCCGGACGTCATCGCCACCCTGACGCGGGCTTCGCGTCTGGTCCTGCGCGCTCCCCCCGGGGCGGGGAAGACCACGCGCGTGCCGGCGGCGCTGCTCGACGTGGGTCTAGCTGCCGGCAAGGAGGTGCTTGTCCTCGAACCGCGACGTATCGCCGCGCGTTCGGCGGCGCAATTCGTCGCCCGTGAGCGCGGCGGCACAGTTGGTGGCGAGGTCGGCTACCGCGTGCGCTTCGAGCAACGCGGGGGGCCGGCGACGCGCCTGTGGTTCGTTACCGAGGGCGTGCTCGGCCGGCAACTTGCGCGTGATCCGTTCCTTGAGCACGCCGGCGTCGTGGTCCTCGATGAGTTTCACGAACGCCATCTGCCCGGCGACGTAGCGCTTGCCGTGGTCCGCGAACTGCAGGAGACCCTGCGCCCCGACCTCAAACTGGTTGTGATGTCCGCCACACTCGACACCGAACGCCTGTCGTCCTACCTCGGCGATTGTCCGGTGCTGACGTCCGAGGGCCGGGCCTACCCGGTCGAGATCGAGTACGAGAAGGGGACTGACGACCGGCCGCTATCCGCCCGCGTTGCCGTCGCGCTGCAACGCCTCCTGACTGCGGCTGATGACGGGGGTGACATTTTGGTCTTTCTGCCCGGTAGCGGCGAGATCCGGCGCGCCGCTACCGCGATCGAACCGCTCGCCCGCGCGCGCGGCCTGGACATGGTGCTGCTGCACGGCGACCTGCCACTGGAAGCGCAGCAGCGTGCCATTCGGCGCGGACCGCGCCGCAAGGTGGTGCTGTCGACCAACGTTGCCGAGACCGCGCTGACCATCGAAGGGGTGACGGCGGTGATCGATTCGGGCTTGGCGCGCTTTGCCTGGTTCGATGCCCGCCACGGGATCAACGCTATCCGGGTCATGCCCATAAGCCGTGCGTCGGCCGATCAGCGTGCGGGTCGGGCCGGGCGCACTGCGCCCGGATGCTGCCTGCGGCTGTGGACCCGCGCGGATCACGACGGGCGCCGCGCGCTCGAAACACCAGAAGTCATGCGCCTCGATCTGACTGCGACGGTCCTCGAACTCCGGGCTTGGGGGCTCGGCGACCCCCGTCGGCTGGGTTGGCTCGACTCACCGGGAGACGCCGCCGTGTGGCGCGCGGAGCGGCTGTTGGTCCAACTCGGTGCGCTCGGCGACGATAACGGAAGGCTGACGGACACTGGGCGGCGCATGCTGGCTCTGTCGGCACCGCCACGCCTGGCCCGCATGCTCATCGAAGCGGAACGGCGCGGCTGCGCCGACGCCGGCGCCCTGCTGGCGGCGCTGGCGTCGGAGCGTGACATCTGCCGGGAACACCGCGCCTTCGGTACCGCTTGCGAGACACTGTGGGCGGCCGGCGCATCGGACCTGTTGCTGCGCAGCGAACTCTTTCAGCAAGCGGCGCGTGCCGACTTCGACGCGGCCACCTGCCGCCGGCTCGATCTCGATCCGCCCGCCGTGCGGACCGTGCAGCGGACGCGGCGCCACCTACTGCACGCGCTCGGCCCGAACGGTCCTGCGCATCAAGCGGGAGCGCGGGGCATGGCGGCCGTAGGTTTGACCTCCCCCTCGCACCCTCCTCGGCAAGGCGGGGACATTTCAGCCGAGGACGAGGCCTTGCGGCGCTGTGTCCTGGCCGGCTTTCCGGACAGAGTCGTTCGGCGCCGCGAAAGGGGGGCGCCGCGGGGTGTCATGGTGGGTGGAACCGGCGTGGTGTTGATGCCGAGCAGCGTGGTGCGCGAGGCGGCGCTCTTTGTTGCGGTAGAGATTGAGGCCGGGCGCCAGGCGCAACTGTCCGAGGCCAAGGTTTGGGTCGCCAGTGCCGTGGAGCCCGTCTGGCTTGAGGGGATGTTTCCCGAGGCGATGCATCACGTGCGGGAACTCCTATACGATGCGGACCGTCAGCGCGTGGTCGAGCGGCGACAGGTCCGTTTCCACGACCTGGTGTTGGACGAAAGTGTCCGAGTCGATGTCGACCCGATCCGTGCCGGCGAAGTGCTCGCCGCGGCCGTCCAGCTGGACCCGGCCGGTGCGGCGCAACCTGGTGCGGCCGAACAACATTTCCTCGATCGCTTGCGATTCCTGCAGCGGGCGATGCCCGAGTTGGACTTGCCGGCGGATCCGGATGCGGTGATGGCGGCCTCCGTCGTCACGCTCTGCCGCGGCCGGTGCAGCCTCCAGGAATTGCGGGCCGCCGATCTGATGTCGGCGCTACGGCGTGCGCTCACGGCGCCGCAGCGCCGCGCGCTGGAGCGTGAGGCGCCGGAGCAGTATCGGCTGCCGACGGGACGTGTCGTGCCGGTGCGGTACGAGCGGGGCAAGCCGCCCGCCGTGTCGGCGCGGATCCAGGAACTCTTCGGCCTTACGGCCACACCGCGACTGGCGCGCGGCAGGGTGCCGTTGGTGATCGAACTGCTCGGCCCCAACCACCGCCCGGTGCAGCGTACCGACGACCTGGAGAGCTTCTGGCGTCGCACCTATCCCGAGGTCCGCAAGCAACTTCGCGGGCGCTATCCCAAACACCACTGGCCGGAGGACCCGGTCACCGCAACGCCGACGGCGCGGACGACGCGAACTTCCACTCGGTAGACGCCACCGATCGGGCTCCGCCCCATCTTGACCAGGAGATGTGCGGGTATACGCTTGTTTTACAGTCCGACAATTCGTGCGATCGAAAGGAGACTCCGTATGGCCAAGATCATCCGCTGCGAAAAGGTCAATCCGAGTAGCGATTGCCATCACGTCATTCGCGGCGCCAATGAAGACGAGGTGTTGCGGCAAGCAGCGGTGCACGCCAAGGAGCACGGCATGGAGCCGAACGCCCAGCTCCTTGCCCAGGTCAAGTCGTTCATCGAGGACGAATAGCGTCAGCGGCGAACTCGCGGACGATCTCGACCAACCGGCCACTCGCGACCGTCGCGGACAGCGAGTGGTCGTCGTCCACCTCGATCAAGCGTACCAGTCCCGGTGTGCCGGTGCGTGCCAGGGTGCGACTGTCCTCGAGGTCCACGAGATCGTCACGGAGGCCGTGGACCAGCCACACGTGGACGCCTTCGGGCAACCGCATCGGCAGGTGGTAATGACGTGCGGCCTGTGCGAGCAGCAACGTCGGTCCGCGCCAATCGCCGCGCTGCAGTAACGCGACGGCGACCGCCCCGCCAAAGGAGGAGCCAACCAGGACGTCGGGTCGGAAGGACGCCAGCGTCCGTGCCTGCAACTCCACGCACGCCGGGAAGTCGTGCGTGTTCATGGCCGGCGTCAGCGCGCTGAAATGCGCCGCGAACAGCTGTGCCTTGGCTCCGCTGGGGCTGCCTTCCAAACCGTGGATGAACTGAACGCGCAAGGTCGTCATGTCCGGCTGATACTGCCACGGCCGCTCGGCGGCGGCAAAGGACGATTGGCTAGTCCCACATGGCGCGCAGGCGGGCACCGGCATCGACAGCGCTGCGGGTGGCCTCGGGTGCGTCCTCGGGGCGCGTGCGGCTGTGCGTGCGGCGCTCGAAATGATGCAAGATCGCTTCCGGCAGGAAACGGGAGTGCGGGCCGTAGATGTGGCGGTCGCCGAAGCGGGGCTGCTCGCGGACGAAGAAACGCTGCGGTTGCACGAGATAGAGGTGCTCCCGCGCCCGCGTCATGGCGACGTAGAGCAGACGCCGTTCCTCTTCGATTTGGGCGGCGCTGCCGGTGGCCATGTCGGACGGAATGCAGCCGTCGACCACGTTGAGGACGAAGACAGCGTCCCACTCCTGCCCTTTGGCCGAGTGGATGGTCGACAGAATCAGGTAGTCGTCGTCGAGATGCGGCGCGCCGGCTTCGTCGCCGGTGGCGCCGGGCGGATCGAGTGTCAGCTCAGTGAGGAAGCGTTCCCGCGACGGGTACGCGGCGGCGAGCTGCTCGAGCTGTTCGAGGTCCCCGCCGCGCATTTCGGCGGATTCGTATAAGCGTTCTAGATGCGGTGCGTACCAAGCCCGCACGAGGCCGACCTGCGCCGCGCAGTTGCCGGGATGGTGGTGGAGCTGGCGTAGGAGGGTACACAGGCCGGGCCAGTCTGCCGCCGTGGCCGCGGGTGCGCGGAATGAAGAGAGTGCAGTGAATGTGAAGCCCCGTCGACCGAAATGGTCGGCTGCCGCGCGCGCCTGGCGCGGGCCCATGCCCGGCAGCAGTTGCAGGACGCGGAATGCGGCCAGGGTGTCCCGCGGATTCTCCACCCAGCGCAAGACGGCGAGCAGGTCCTTGACGTGTGCGGCCTCGAGAAATTTCAATCCGCCGTACTTGACGAACGGGATGTTCCGGCGGCCCAGTTCGAGTTCGAGCTGGTCGCTGTGGTGGCCGGCGCGCATGAGCACCGCCTGGCGCTTGAGGGCGATGCCCATCTCGCGATGCTCGAGGATACGCTCCGCGATATACTCGGCCTGCCTGGCCTCGTCCTCCGCTGTCACCAGCAGCGGCTTCTGCTTAGACTGTTTGTCGGAGAACAGACGTTTGGCGAATCCCTCGCTCGACAGACCGATGACCGCGTTGCACGCGTCGAGAATGGGGACGGTCGAGCGGTAGTTCCGCTCCAAGGCGATCACGGCGGCGGGCGGCGCAAAGCGAGCGGGGAAATCAAGGATGTTGCGGACGGTGGCGGCACGAAACGAGTAGATCGCCTGCGCGTCGTCGCCGACGACGGTGAGGCCATGCCCGTCCGGCTTTAGCGCCAGCAAGATCGCCGCCTGCAATGCGTTCGTGTCCTGGTATTCGTCCACCAGCACATGGTCGAAACGCCGGCGTACCGCCGCGGCCAGGTCCGGCGCCATCATCAACTGGTGCCAGTAGAGCAGCAGGTCGTCGTAATCCAAGACGTTGCGCTCCTGCTTCGCCGTGACGTAGGCCTGGAACAAACCGCGCAGTTCGTCGCCCCAGCGCGCGCACCACGGAAAGAGGGTGCCGAGAACGTCCTCGAGTGGGCGCTGCGCATTTACCACGTGCGAATAGATCGCCATGCAGGTGGACTTCTTCGGGAAGCGCGCCGACAGGCTCGACAACCCCAACTCGTCGCGCAGCAGGTTCAGGAGATCCTCGGCATCGCCGCGATCGAGGACCGTGAACGACGCGGACAGACCGAGGGATGCGGCGTGCAGCCGTAGCAGGCGGTTCGCGATGCTGTGGAACGTGCCGGCCCACTGCAGTTGTCGGGCGCGGGCCACGGAGTGGGATTCGGCGCAGATGTACCGTGCGCGGCGGGACATTTCGTGGGCCGCGCGACGCGTGAACGTCAGCAAGAGCACGCGTTCCGGGTCAACGCCGTGCAGGAGCAGATGCGCGACGCGGTGGGCGAGGGTCTTGGTCTTGCCGGAACCGGCGCCGGCAACGATGAGCAAGGGGCCGGCGGCAGGGCGTTGCGCACCGCCGATGCCGTGCTCGACCGCTGCGCGTTGGGCCGGGTTCAGCTCATCCAGGTACTGATGCATGGCGCATTGCTTATTGCTGAGGGTCTGCAACTATGAGCGAACTGCCAACTGTCATCCGCCGGGTTTTCTCAGAACGGATAATCGATTCCGGTGAACACGGAGGGGCCCCCGCCGGACGTCCCGAAGTCGACGTACCCTACCACCTGCGGGGAGACCACGGCGCGGACGCCGAGGCCGCCGACGGGATGCAAATCTTCCAGCGGGAACTCGCGGGAGGTGTTGAATACCTTGGCCAGATCGACGAACGGCGCCAATTCGAGGTGGGCGCGCACGCCGAAGACTTCGCGTTCGTAGATGTTGGTGCGCAATTCCCCTTGGAACACGAAGCGGTGGTTGTCGTTGAAGCGGTTGCCGCCATAGGCGCGCAGGCTGTGGAAACCGCCGACGGTATGCTTTTCGTAAAAGGGAGTGCCGTTCCCGTGCTGCAGGTAGTCGAGCGCCGCCCGCAACGCAACGATGAATTTCTTGTCCGCTCGCAGTGGAACGAAGGCCTTGGCCTCGAGATCATACTTGATGAAGGAGTAGGTACTGCCCACGGCTTTGTCGACGATCTCGACGCTGCCGGTGGCGAACATACCCTGGGTGGGGATGTCGGGCACGTCCCGATCGTCGTACGCCACGCCGAAGCGATTGCCGACGAGGGTCGCGCCGTCGATGCCCTCGACCGTGGAGAATCCGGAAGCGGAATTACGGAGATTCGGTAGTGAAGTGATACTGCCGCTGCCGACGCGTACGAGGCGCACCCGCGGCTGCCAGAAGGCCTGCACCGATCCCAGGACGGTCAGGCCGGCAGACAACTGGCCGGCCTCCGATGTCGAGGTCCAGTTCGTCTCGTTGGATTGCGGCGTGTGGTTGCCGTATCCATAGAACCGTTCGAACGGGTCCTGTTCATGCCGCACCATCCCGCGGAGGTCGAGCCGGCCGTCGAAGAGGTCTTGTCCCTCGTAGCTGAATTCGACGTCCTCCCCCAGTTTCGTTCCCTTACCGGCGATGACGAAATACTTCTGCTTGGGACTGGGGTAGTCGAACAAGCGAAATTTCGGGTAGACGCCAAAGGTATCATTGTAGCGTACGTCTGGCGCGATGATGCTACGGATGGTCTTGGCCTCGGTGGTCAGGAGGACGACCGAGAGAAATCCGGCCGTGGTGCCCTCGTTCGGGTCGGTGATCACTTCCGGCAGCGGGATGATCGTGAAGTCCGCGCGTACAGGGTCGCCGCGGACGAACAAGAACCCCACGCACACGAGCATGCCGACCCACGCACCTCGACTTTTGCGGCGTGTCCCCACGGCCATCGCGCCATCAAATCATAGCTTGGCGGTGAGGAAAAGGCTGCTGGCGGCTGGTGCCTTGCACCTGCCGGGGCCGTCGGTTAGCTTGATCGTGTCGGGTGGATTCCGCCGACGAGAGCAGAACAGGAGTCGTATGAAGACGCTCTTCTTGAACCCGCCTGCCTACGAGGATTTCGACGGCGGGGCGGGGTCGCGGTACCAGGCGACGCGCGAGGTGTGGTCCTTCTGGTACCCCACGTGGCTCTGTTATCCGGCTGGGCTGATCCCGGACAGTCGTGTCCTCGACGCCCCCCCCGAACACTTGAACCAGGAGCAGGTGGTGGCGATCGCGCGGGAGTACGATTTTGTCGTCGTGCACACCAGCACCCCGTCGTTTCGCCTCGATGCGCGCACGGCGCAGATGATCAAAGACACCAATCCGAAATGTGTCATCGCCTTCGTCGGCGGCCATGTGACGATCGAGGCGGACGCCTCCTTGCGCTCGTCGCCGGCCATCGATCTCATCGCACGCAAGGAGTTCGACTACGCCCTGCGCGACGTGGCCATCGGCAAGGACTGGACTTCCATCCCCGGCCTCAGCTATCGCCACAACGGCGGCATCGCGCACAATCCCGAAGCGGCGGCGCTGACCACGGAACAATTGGACGCGCTGCCGTTCGTGACCCGGATCTACCACCGCGACCTGGACTACCTGAAGTACAACAGTCCGTATTGCCAGTACCCTTACGTGTCCCTCTATACCGGCCGCGGCTGCCCCGCCCGCTGCACCTTCTGTCTGTGGCCGCAGGTGACCACCGGCCACGCGTATCGCACCCGCAGTCCGGAGAACGTGTTGGAGGAAGTCCAAGAGATCAAGCGCCTGTTCCCACAAATGCGGGAGCTGTTCTTCGACGACGATACCTTTACCGCCGATCCGGCGCGGGCGGTGCGCCTGGCACGGATGTTCACGCCGTTGGGGCTGTGCTGGTCGACAAACGCGCGCGCCAATGTCGATCGCGACACGTTGCGGGCGTTGAAGGAGGGCGGCTTACGACTGTTCGTCGTCGGCTACGAAACCGGCAACGAGCAGATCCTGAAGAACATCAAGAAGGGAGTCAGCCTCGAACGGGCGCGTCGTTTCACCCGGGATTGTCACGAGCTCGGCATCCTTATCCACGGCACCTTCATCGTCGGCCTGCCCGGCGAGACCCTGCAGACCATCGACGAGTCGATCCGCTTCGCGCGCGAAATGAATCCGGAAACCATCCAGGTGTCACTGGCGTCGCCGTACCCGGGGACCCATTTTTACGACTACGTCAAGGAACACAACTTCCTGGTGCAGGACGTCTACAACGACGAGGCGGGCTACCAGCGCTGCACGGTGAGTTACCCGGAGGCCTCGGCCGAGCAGATCTTCGATGCGGTCGAGCGCTTCTACCGCAAGTACTATTTCCGCCCGAAGTATTTCATGAAGGCCGCGAAGAAGATGATGAAGAGCCCGGTCGAGCGCAAGCGGATGCTGCGCGAGGCGCGCGAGTTTTTCTCCGCCATGCGCAAGCGGCGCAGCGGCGATGGCGCCGCGCTATCCTCCAGGGGCTAGACGTGTGGCCTCACAGTCGGCGGGAACGTCTCCGCGCCGTTCTGACACGCAGCGTTGTGACGCGTACTTGGCCTGATCCGTGCCCCGGCACTCGGAAGCCGGCGGGCGGGAGTCGGATCCCCTGGCTCCTGCCCGCCGGCTCAAGGGGTGGAGCGGGCGCGCCGGGCGTTGCGTGCGGGCAGCGGCGCTCAGCGCGGCGGCAGTAGCGGTGCGCCGGTGAGGTCGTACCAATGCAGGATGCCGTCCCAGATCTCTTGTGCGCTTTCCGCGTACCAGAACAGGTCGCGGTCCTCGCGGTCGATGACGCCCTCATCGACGAGGAAATCGACGTTGAATGCTTGGCGCCAGTACCGTTCGCCGACGAGGACGATGGGGACCGGCTCGATCTTGCGGGTTTGCACCAGGGTGAGCGTCTCGAACAGCTCGTCAAACGTGCCGTAGCCGCCCGGGAATGCCACCAGCGCCTTCGCCCGCAAGAGGAAGTGCAGTTTGCGCAGCGCGAAATAGTGAAACCGAAAGCAGAGCTCCGGTGTGATGTAGGGATTGGGGAACTGCTCATGCGGCAGGGCGATGTTGAGGCCGACCGACTTGGCGCCGACGTCGAACGCGCCACGGTTGGCGGCCTCCATCACGCCGGGGCCGCCGCCGGTCATGACCACGACGCGGCAATCGTGCGGCCCGTCGCCGCAGTTGCCGACCAGACGGCCAAACTCCCGCGCGATCCGGTAGTAGTCGCTCTTGGCCTGCGTCCGCTGTGCCACCGCCAGCCGGCGGCGGATCTCCGCGTCGTCAGGGGCCTGCGCCAGCGCCGCCCGGAGCTGTTCGACTTTTCGCTGGGCGGTGGCCGGCTCGGCAATGCGGGTGCTCCCGAAGACCACGATCGTGTGCACGACCTTGTGCTGTTCGAGGAACCACTCCGGCTTGAAGTAGTCCAGTTGGAGGCGCACGCCACGGGTTTCGTCCCGATTCAGGAAGTCGACATCCTCGTTGGCTTCCCGGTAGCTCGGGTGCGAGAGGATATCGGCGACCCGGCGCGGTGCGTCGGGATCTTCTTCCCGCGGCTTCGGACGATTCGCCGGGAGCGGTTCGATCCGCCGCCGCGGATGCGCCGGTTGGCTGATGCGCGGCGGCTCCGAGGGGCTATCCGCATTTTTCACGATGGCACCGGCCTCCGCTCGACGCGGACGACGCAACCCAAGCGCACGGTCCGACATGCATGATCCGAAGTCCAAGATCGACGATCGCTTGAGAACACATTCGCACCGAATGACGACTCTCGGATTGGATGGTCTAGCCGCCGGCGCGGTTCGGTGCCGAACACACCTCGCCCCCATTCAGTTTCAGCAAGAGCGTTCGCGTCCGCTGCAACGATGCCTGGCGTTCCGTGCCAACCGGGAACGGAATCGCAAGCAGATCGGTGACGCCGGCGTCGCGGAGTTCGTGCACCTGCTCGCCGACGGCGTCCTCGTTGCCGACGACGATGATGTCCGCGGGGCCCTCGACCCCTTCGCGATCCAGCATCGCACGGTACGACGGTAGGTGGCCGTAGAACTGCAGAGCGTTCTTCGCCCACTCGCGCGCCGCGTTGACTTCCTCGGTGACCGCGATACGCAGCCCGGCGACGATGCGCGGCGCCGGTCTGCCAGCGGCGGCCGCCGCCGCATTGATGCGCGGCACGATGTAATCGCGCAGCGTCTTGGGCCCGGTCATCCAGGTAATCGTGCCCGCCGACTGCGCACCGGCGAGGGCGAGCATCTTCGGTGCCAACGCCGCCAGCAGGATGGGGCAGGGGGCGGTCCCCGGCGCCGTCACGTTCGCGTGGACCCGAAACTCGACGCCGTCATGGCTCACAGTTCCATTGCCGATCAGCGCGTTCAGGACGGCGAGGTATTCCTTCATATGGGTGAAGGGTTTGGCGTAGGACAGGCCGAGCATGGACTCGATCACCATGGGGTGCGACAGGCCGATGCCGAGCGCGAAGCGGCCACGGGTCACCGCCTGCAACGTCAACGCCTCCTGTGCCAGCGCTACCGGGTGACGCAGGTAGGTCGGGACGACGGCGGTGCCAAGTTCGATGCGCGCGGTCTCGCGGGCGATGGCCGCCACCGCGATCAGCGGATCGATGCCGAAGGCGGAGGCCAGCCACACCGAAGCGAAGCCGTCCTGCTCGGCCTGTTGCGCGTGTGCGATCAACTCGTCGAGCGCCAACGGCCGTCCGGCCAGTTCCCCGATCCCAATTCCGATTCTCATTGCGCCTGTGGTGTGCGCAGCCCGCTCACGGATTTCGCGTGTTCGTCAACGTGTGAGGATCGAGAGACGCCGGGTGTGTGCCGCACGGGGCGATGTTGTCACCTCTTTGGCGCCTTGTCGAGGGTACCTCGTGTCACGGACGCCGAGCCGAGGAAGAACGAGGCGATAGGACGGAGCGCAGGCCGGCTGCAGACTTGACCGCGCCGGACGCTTGCTTCACCATTCGTAGCAGCGAGCGTCGCGTTCATCGAGAAAACGGGCCACTGCATTGCCCCGGGCGCGTCGCGTCGGAGGAGTATCGGTGTTGAAAAAGACAGCCAGCAAAGGGAAAACGGAGTCCGCCGCGGAGGTGGCGCCGGCCGCGACGAAGGTCGTGTCACGCGGCAAACCCGCGGCCAAGAAGCGTATCGGCGCAGCGGCCGCGGCGCCGGCGCCGGCGCGTGTGCGGACACCGCCGGCGGCCGATGCCGCGGTCATCCGTGCGGCGATAGCACCGGCACTCGATGCGCTGCGCGATGACATCCGGGGTGCGATTACGGCGATCGAGCGATTGGCGCCGCCGCGCAGCGCCGACGCTGCCGTGGAGGCGCAGGTCGACGCGCTGCGCCGGGTGCTGAGCGACCTCATCGAGCAGCGTACGGAATCGGTGGTGCGAACACTCGTCGAAATCAGAACGGACGCGGCCGGCGTGGCCGCGCAAGGCGGTGCCGGTATCGTGGACCGCCTGGAGCGGTTGCTCCAGGATCTGGGCGCGGTGCGCTTCGAGGCCGAGGCGATGGATGTCGTCGACCCGCTGATCCACGTCGTTGTCGGGGAACGGCAGCAGGCGGACGCTCCGGACGGCGTCATTCTCGAGACGGTGCGGCCCGGCTACCGCACGGCACGCGGCGCGGTCGTGAGCAAGGCCGCGGTCGTGGTCAACCAACGGTCGTAGCCATGGCGCGCGTGGGAGTCGATTTCGGCACGACCAATACGGTCGTGGTCTGCAGCGATCGCGGCCGCTACCCAGTGGTGCCGCACGGGGTCGACACGGCGATCGGTCGGGTCGTGCGCGATGTCTTCCCGTCGTTGCTGGCGTACGAGCACGGCACCGGGCGTTTCCTGTACGGTCCGGACGCGGAGCGCTGTCTGGCACGGCCGGGCGCCGAGCGCCGCTACGGTGTGCTCCGGTCGATCAAACGCGACTTGCGCCGGTACGTCGGTGGTGGCCGCATCGGCCACGCGGTGCACCCGGGGGGCTTCGATACCGCCGCGGTGCTGACCGGGTTCGCCATCGCCCTGCGCGAGTCGGTGCGGCACTCCGGCTTGTTCGATGCGGCCGAGCCGTTGCAGGCGGTGATTACCTGGCCCGCAAATGCCAACGGCGCACAGCGCTACATCACGCGGCAATGCTTCAACGATGCGGGATTCGAGGTCATCGGCTCGCTCAACGAGCCAACGGCCGCCGCCATCGAGTTTGCCGATCGGCTGGTGCGCGGTAACCGGACGGCGGCGAGGAAACTGTCGGCCACGGTGGTGGTATTCGATTTCGGCGGCGGGACGTTCGATTGCTCGCTGGTCAGCATCGCTGGCGGCGTATTCACCGTGATCGATGCCGCGGGCGTGGAGGAACTCGGCGGCGACGATCTGGATCGGGTGCTGGCGCAGATGTTCGCCGAACAGTTGGGGCTGGATCTGGCGACAGTGCCGCACGTGCAGGCCGAGCAACTCCTGCGCCATGCGTGCCAACAAAAGGAGAGCATCGCCTCGGGTGCAGTGCGCAGCCTCGTCCTGGTTCCGTCCGACGTCGGGCTGCACGGCAGCACGTGCACGGTCCCGGTGCCGGCATATTTCGAGCGCGTGCGACCGGCGATCGCACCGGCGATCGAGACGCTGGAACGTCTGGTCCGCGGCGGCGCTGCCCGTGCCGCCGGCGTCGAACCGGACCGGCTCGATGCGATCTATCTCGTGGGCGGATCCTCGAAGCTGCCGCTGGTGGCGGAAATGATCGCGGCGCGCTTCCCGACGGTGCGCTCCGTGATGAGCGACAAACCCTTCACCGCGACCGCGATGGGGGCGGCGATCCATAGCGCGGAGAAGGTGACGCTGCATGACATTCTGTCACGGCATTTCGGCGTGCTGCGCCTCGCGGATCACGGCGAGCGGGAAGTCTTCGCGCCGATCTTCGCTGCCGGCACGCGGCTGCCGCCGCCTGGCGGCCCGCCGCTGGTCCGGGCCGTGGAATACTCGCCACGGCACAATATCGGGCACCTGCGCTACTACGAGTGCGCCGGCGTGGATGCACAGGGGCAGCCGGGGGCCGGCGCACGGCGGTGGTCCGATGTGCTGTTCCCGTACGACCCCGCCATCCCGATCGATGGTGCATTGCAGCCCGCGGCGATCACTCGTCGTGCCGATTTGGCGGGCGAGCGCATCCGCGAGACGTACGCGTGCGACAGCGACGGCGTCATCACCGTCCGTGTCCGCCGCGAGCGCGACGGCCAGAGCCGCTGCTACGAAATCTTCCGCAGCTGACGTTCTCGGGCCGCCAGATCGGCGCAGACTGAAGTCCTGCGCCGGCATCTTCTGGTCCGGCGTCAGGCTGTCGCGCAGGCTCAAGTCCCGCGCCGACATTCGGATGTTCAATAAAGCCGTCAGGCTGTAGCCGCAGGACTTCAGCCTAGGGTGCCGGGGCTCTCAGCGCGGAAACGCTTCGACCACGCCGCCGTCGACCGGGAGCGTGGCGCCGGTCGTCGGGGTGCGATTGCTGGCGAAGAAGACGACGGCATTGCCGACATGGCGCGCCGTGACCCGCACCCGCAGAAGATTCCGGCTGCGGTAATACTCGGGCAATTCCTCGAGAGCGAGGCCACGGCTGCGGGCGCGGTCCGGGCCGACGGTGGCCCACAACCCCGACCCCACGCCATCTTCGCCGAAGATCGCATCGGCGTTGATCATGTTGACGCGGATGTCGTCCCCCGCCAATTCGATCGCCGCCACCTTCCCCAATTGGTGTCCCGCCGCCTTCGAGGCGCTGTAGGCGCCGAAATCCTTGCCGGGTCCGAAAACGTTCTTCGAGGAATTGATGACGATGTGGCCGCCGAGGCCTTGCGCCCGGAGCACACGCGCGCCCTCGCGCACGGTCAGAAACGCTCCGGTGAAGTTGACGGCCATAACCCGATCGAGATCGTCCTGGTGCAGATCCACTACCGGGGCGACATGCGCGATACCGGCGTTGACCACGACCACGTCGACGCCGCCGAAGCGGCGACAAGCCTCCAGGAAAGCGCTCCGCACGGAGGCGGCGTCGGTGACGTCCATCGCGATCGCGGTGGCGCTGCCAGTCCCATGCGCCGCTTCGATCGTGGCGACGACGCGTGCCAGGCGGTGCACCTCGATGTCGGTGAGGACGACGTGCGCCCCGGCTTCGGCACACACCTTCGCCACACCGTATCCGATCGCCCCGGCCGCGCCGGTGACGAGGACCACGTGCCGGTCGAGCGGCCGGTCCAGCGATGTGCCCAGCTTCGCCTGTTGCAGGCTCCAATATTCCATGGCGCACATGTGTTCGGCGGCGGCGGGCTCGTAGCCGGTCATGGCATGCGCCAGCGCTTTGATGCGTAGCCCGTGGACGGTAATGTCCGCCGCAATCTGCGCTTCGCGCTTGGTTCTGCCGAAGCAAAACGCGCCGGCGCCGGGGAGCAATGCCACGCGGGGTAACGGATCGATCGTGGTTGTGGGTGCGCCGTGCCGCGCGGCGAACGCGCCAGCGTACGTCTCGTAACGCCTGGTGAAGTCCGTGACCGCGGCGGCCAGTTGTGCGCGCAACCGTGGCGCATCGCCCCACGTGGGATCGGCGACGTGGAGAGCGAACGGCTTGGTGCGGATTACGTGATCGGGCGTCAGCGGGCCAGTGGCGGCAAACGCAGCCGCCTCGGCGCTGTTCACGTACTCCAGCACTCCAGCCTCGGCGCGCCAGTCGAGCAGCAGGCGGCGGTAGGGGTTGTCCTGGTCGGCGGTGCGCTCGGCCAGCAGTCCGCGCAGGAGCGGCGCCGCCTCCGCCGCCAGGTCGGCCGGCGCGGTGGCGCCGCGGTAATGCGGCGTGACCAGACGGTCCGGCCGGCGCGCGGCGATGAAGCGTTCGCAGGCATCGACGATGGCGATATGCCGTTCGTACGCGGTGCGCGCGTCGTCGGCGAAGGTGAACAGTCCGTGCTTGGCGACGACAATGCCTTCGGCGTCCGGTTGCTGCTCGTACGCATGGGACACGGCTATCGCCAGTGGAAACCCCGCCGCGATATACGGTAGCACGACGATACGCGCGCCAAGCGCTTCGCCTAGGAGGCGTTCCCCCGCCGGCTGGTTGCTCAGGCAGAGGAGGGCATCGGCGTGCGAGTGATTGACGAAGCGCCGCGGCAGGAAAACGTGCAGCAGCGCTTCGACCGACGGCGTCGGCGCCGATGCGCGGACCCGGTGCAGGCGCAATTGGTTGGCCATCTCGACATCGGTAAGGGTGTTCAGTTGGCGCAGGCGCGCCAGCGGCGCAAGCTGCAATGCCGTAAAGCCGTCCGGCTCGATGCTGCTCAGGTCGCCGCCCGATCCTTTGACCCACAGCGCGGTCGCGACGTCACCGAACAGTGTCGGCAGGGGCGTCTTGACCGAGGTGTTGCCCCCCCCGTGCAGCACCAGGTCGGTGTCTGCCCCGATCAAGCGTGACGCGTAAACGCACAGCGCCAGATCGTGGCCGTGCGCGGCTGCCCAGCGTTCGATTGCCGCCGCGGCGTCGGCGTCGTTCCAGCGGCTACGCATGCGCGCCTCTTGCACCCGTCCCCGACCGATGCGCTGCCAGAGGGCCAAAGAGTCCCCTCCTTACCACGGAGGAGGCTTGGGGGAGGTTGCCGCCACGGCGCATCGGAACCTCCCCTAACCCCTTCTCGGTAAGCAGGGGAATCCTTGCCGAACGGTTCATTCAGCGTGGCCGCGCTGTTCGGGGGGCGCGTATCTCGAGGCGGTTTCGTCAGGATCTCACGCGGCGGCCCCGTGCAGTCCGGTGAGAAAACGGAAGGCTTCGTCGGGTGCCTTGTTCTCGTGCACGACCTGGCGCACCGCGCGGATCATGCCGACCGGATTGCTCGACTGGAAAATGTTGCGCCCCATATCGACCCCGACCGCGCCGCGCGACACGGCGTCGTGGGCCAGTTGCAAGGCGGCGCGTTCCTCGATCTTCTTGCCGCCGGCGATGACGATGGGGACGGGACAGCCGCCGACGACCTCCTCGAAACCCTCGCAGTAGTACGTCTTGACGATGCGCGCACCGAGTTCGGCGGCGATGCGGCAGCAGAGGCTGAGGTAGCGGGCGTCGCGCGCCATGTCCTTGCCCACCGCGGTGACGGCCAATACCGGGATGCCGTAGTGCTCGCCCATGTCGACGAGCTTGGCAAGGTTTGCCAGTGTGCGCCGCTCATTCTCGGTGCCGACAAAGATCGACAGCGCCAGCGCCGACACGTCGAGCCGGATGGCATCCTCGATCGACACGGTGAGGTCTTCGTTGGACAGTTCCGTCAAGATGCTGGTGCCGCCGGAGACCCGCAGTACCACCGGGATGCGGCTGCCGGGGTCCACGCACTGTCGCAAGACGCCGCGGGTGAGCATGAGCGAATCCGCATACGGCAGCAATGGGGCTACGGTCCGCCCAGGCGCCTCCAGCCCGCCGGTGGGGCCGAGGAAGTACCCATGGTCCACCGCCAGCATCACGGCGCGACCGCTTTCCGGCGGCACGATGTTCGCTAAACGATGTTGCATTCCCCAATCCATATTCGTTCTCCTTCAAACTTGCGGGACAACCGACGGCGAGACATCGGAGTTCAGACGGACGGATGACAGATCCGTCCCGAACGGTTACAGCGGCTGCGTCTGTCGTCTGTTGTCTCCAAGTCTGTTGTCTGTCGGTTCTACATTCCCGCGGCGCGCTTCACGTCCTCCGCCCGGTCGGTACGCTCCCAGGTAAACCCCGGCTCGTTGCGTCCGAAGTGTCCGTAACTTGCCGTCTGCTGGTAGATGGGGCGGAGCAGATCGAGCTGGCGGATGATGGCGGCCGGCCGCAGGGAGAAGATGCGGCCGACCAACTCGGCCAGGTGCTCGTCCGGCGCGGTCCCGGTGCCTTTCGTGTCGACCATGATCGACATCGGGTCGGCGACGCCGATGGCGTACGCGACCTGCAACTCGCAGCGCTGCGCCAGGCCGGCGGCGACCAACTGCTTGGCCACATAGCGCGCCATGTAGGAGGCGCTGCGGTCGACCTTCGACGGATCTTTGCCGGAGAAGGCGCCACCGCCATGGCTGCCGTGGCCGCCGTAGCTGTCGACGATGATCTTGCGTCCGGTGAGTCCGACATCCGCCAACGGTCCGCCGACCACGAAGCGACCCGTGGGGTTCACCAGGATGCGGGTGTCGCGATCCATCAACTCCCGGGGTACGACGGCGCGGACCACATCCGTTTCGATGCCCGCGCGCAGGCGGGCGTCACTGACGTCGTCGCGATGATGCGTCGACACCACCACCGAATCGACCCGATAGGGCTTGCGGTCGCGGTACTCGATGGTCACCTGCGATTTCCCGTCGGGTCGCAGGAAATTCAGGATCCCTTGGTGGCGCACCTCGGCGAGGCGGCGGGTCAGACGGTGGGCGAGGTGGATCGGTAGCGGCATGAGTTCCGGCGTGTCGGCGCACGCAAAGCCGAACATCAGGCCCTGATCGCCGGCACCCTGTTCGTCGCCGCCGCGATCGACCCCGCGCGCGATGTCGGGCGATTGCCGCTTGAGACTGACGAGAACGTTGGCGTGATCGCAGTCGAAGCCGATGTCGTGATCGGTGTAGCCGATGCGCCGGATGGTGTCGCGCGCCACCGCGGCCACATCCACGCGCGCCGACGAGGTGATCTCACCGGCAATCAGCACCAGATTGGTCGACACCAGCGTCTCGCAGGCGACGCGCGAGTGGGGGTCTTCGCCGAGAAAGGCGTCCAGGATCGAATCGGAAATCTGGTCGGCGACCTTGTCGGGATGCCCTTCGGTTACCGACTCTGACGTGAACAGATGGCGTGCTGGCATGAGTCCTCTTTCCTTTCAGGCATCCGCGATGCAAAGGGTACCATAGATCGCTTAGGGGTAGTGCACCAGGGAGACCACGGGGCAGCCGTCGAGACGTTTGCGTCCCTCGAGCGAGTCCAGCTCCACCAGGAAGGCGCACTCGATCAGTTCGGCACCCGAGTCCCGCACCAGTTGCACCGCGGCCGCGGCGGTTCCGCCGGTCGCCAGCAGATCGTCGACGATGATGACCCGCGACCCGGGCGGCAACGCATCCTGGTGCATCTCGACTTCATCGACGCCGTATTCTAGAGCGTAGCTCGCGGACCGAGTGCGGGCCGGGAGTTTCCCTTTCTTGCGCACCACCACCAGGCCCTTGCACAGTTTGTAGGCCAACGCGGCGCCCAGAATGAAGCCGCGCGCGTCGATGCCGACGACATAGTCGATCGGTTGGCCGATGTGCGGGTTCGCCAGCGCATCGATGGCCCGCTGAAAACACCGGGCGTCGGCGAAGAGCGTGGTGATGTCGTAGAAACGGATGCCTTCCTTGGGGAAATCCGGAATCTCACGGATCGCAGTCCGCAAGTCGGCAACCAACGGCTGATCGGGTGTTCTCGAATCCAAGGCTCTCTCCTCCGGTCGGGCGGCTCTTTGCGGGCCGCGGCCCACATAGAAGACCACTAGCACATTCGCGCGCGGCAATTGAACCGCGACGGGGGAGCGCCGGATGACCGAAAACGTGGTGCGCGCCACGGTCCGCCTGCTTAGGCGTCACACGATCTAGCAGAGCGCCCGGCGGATCCAGGCGCGCCACTACTAACAGGCTGGCGCCCGCGGCGCAGGTGGCTGGGCACCGGCGACGGGGCCCAGCCACCTGCGCGGACCGGGCCGATCCGGCCCGCCCCTCGGGGCCCCCGCCCGTCAGGGCCTTGCATTTCACATCGAGACCAGCCATTGGGGACCGGTGCCACGGTGCGCGCGGCCGTTGCCGCCGCAAACGGGCGCCCGGCGCGCCGCCAGGCCAATATCCGAAACGCTCAAGGAGGAATTCCAATGGAACTGAGAGAAGCGATCGGTCGCCGGCGGTCCATGCGCTATCTCCTGCCGCACAAGCCCGTCGAACGGGAAAAGATCCAACGCATGCTCGAGGCCGCGCGGTTGTCGTCCTTTTGGGGCAACGTTCAAGCGTTGAAGGCGGTTGTCGTCGAACGGGCCACGGCGCCCAAGGATGTCCTCGATGCCATCCCGCCGGGCTCGTCCCTTGCGGGTTTTCAACTGCGGATCGCTCCCGTGCTCATCGTCTGGTGGCTCGACTGGAGTCTGGTCGACGTGCAAGGCGACCGCCTACACGAGTTGGTCGACGCTGGCGCGGTGGGCATCGACAAGGCGGAAAGCCATCGCTATCTCAACGAGTCGCTCATTCCCTTCTTCAAAGCGGCTGGGCACGGAATGCGGCAGGGCGGCATTACGGAAATGGACTGCGGCCAGGGCATCGCGCAGGCGACGCTGGTCGCATTCGAACAAGGCTTGGGCACGTGCTTGATCGGTCAGCCGGCGCAGAAGAAGCTCAAGCGCGTCCTCGGTCTCCCGGCGGAATCGCTGATTCTGGTGATCCAGACGGTCGGCTATCCGGCGGAATCGGCCGAAGCGGGTGGACAGCGCCCGCGCCTGGCGTTCGCGGAGAAGTTCTCGCTCAATCGCGTCGGACAGCCGTTCCCGCGCGATGCGGCCGTGGTCGAAGGGTTGAAGCGCGACAAGATGCTGCAGGAGCCGGCGCCGGCGCCCTGGCGGCAGGCGGAACTGGAGTATCTGGCGCGGGCGCTGCAAATCCCACCAATCTTCGGCACCGAGTTTCCGGAGATGACCGAGCGCATCATGAAGGAGCTCTCGGAAACCGAGCCCACCTGAGGAGCCGCGCGTCAGCGGCGTCTCCCGCCGGCGATTTCGAGTACGCCGCGTTCGTTCAGGCGCACGCGTACCGCGCCGTCCAGATCCGTGCGCCACAGGCGACAGCCGCGCGCGGTGTAGCGGCGCGCCACCGCGACATGGGGAAAACGAAAGCGGTTGGCGAAGCCCGCGGACACTATGGCGTGCCGCGGTGCGGCCGCATCCAGGAAGCGCGGGGTGCTCGATGTGGCGCTGCCGTGGTGCGGGACCTTGACGATCGCACTGCGCAACGCGGTAGCTACGGCTGACACCAGGTCTTCCTCGCCCCGCCGTTCGATGTCGCCCGTGAACAGCGCCTGCGTATCGCCGAGCGCCAGAGCGAGGACGAGCGATCGATTATTGGCGGAGGCATGCTCCGCCCGCGACGCCGGTGCATGGATCGTGGCACGCACACGCCCAATCTGCCGTGCATCGCCCCGGTGGAGGGCCATGCGCCGCACGCCGCCGTCCGTGAGCAGTTGTTGGAGGCGCGCGAATGCCGCGGTGGTGGCGTCGGCTCCGTTAGACCAGAACTCCCGGGGGGCAAAGTGGGACACCAGGAAGGCGAATCCGCCGTAGTGGTCCCATTCCGCATGGCTGAGCACCAAGTAGTCGACTCGGCCAATCTTCCGGCTCCAGAGAAATGGGGCGATGACCCGCTCGCCGATGTCGAACGCATCGCCGCGCCCCCCTCCGGCGTCGATGACCATCACCTCGGCGCCCGGGAACTCGACCACCGCGCTGTCTCCCTGGCCGACGCTCAAGAACGTGATGCGCATGTCCGGCCGGTGATAGCGCTCGGCGTACCACCACGTCGCGTCGCCGCACGCCAGTAGCGTCACCACCGCCAGGACCCTCCGACGCGGTTGTCCGGACAGCCACAGCGACGCGGCCATGCCGGTGTACAACAGCGCTATTTCGAGAGCGGTCGGCGTGACCACGCGGACGGCGGCGTAGGGAAGGGCCGCAAACATGTGGACGCAACGCAGGCCGAGCCAGACGATGGGCCCGGCGATCGCCGCGCAGCCCTGTGCCAGCGGTTCATACAGCGGGAGCAGCAGCGCGGCCAGCAAGCCGAGGCCGACGGCCAGCGAGCCGAGCAACGGGACGACGACCGCGTTCGCCAGCGGCGCCACGAGGCACACCTGGTTGAAGTGCAGCGCGGTGAGCGGCGTGGTGGCGGCGAGCGCACTGAGGGAGACGACGGCGGAGACGGCCAGCGGGCGCCAGATGCGGGTGATCCGGCCGCGGGCTGGCCGGCCGCGGAGCCGTACCAGGCGCTCTTCCTCCCAGCGCAGCCACCACGGCCAGAACCGCTGCATGCCCCACACCAGGCCGAGCACCGCCGCGAAGGAGAGTTGGAACGAGATGTCGCGCGCGGCGCCGGGCGATGACAGCAGGATCAGGATGGCGGCGAGCGCCAGGCTGGCGATGAAGTGGCGTTGGCGATCGACGAGCACCGCGAACGCCACCACCAGGATCATGACGACGGAGCGGATCGTGGCGATATTGCTGCCCGCAATGCCGGCGTAGAGCAGGACCGGGATCGCCGACCACCCGGCGGCGAGCTTGGGAACATTGCCCGCGAGCAATAGCCAGCGGCTGCGCCCCAGCAGCCAACGGAAGACGGCGTACCCCGTGCCGGCGACCAGGGCGACGTGCAAGCCAGAGATGGAGAGCACATGACTCACACCCGCGCGGCTGAAGGCGGCGCGCAGGTCGCGCGGCAGCCCGCCGTCGGTGCCAACGATGAGCGCGGCGAGCACGCCGGCCTGCGGTTCCGGCAAGGTACGCCGCAACAACGCGCCGACGTCACGCCGCCAGTGCCTCAACCAGCGAGAAACACGACGATCGAGACGGTGCCCGGCCGGACGCATAGCGGTGTCGTCGTTGGCGAACGCGGTGACATACACGCCACGCCGGGCCAGGTAGCCCTCGTAGTCGAACTCCCCCGGGTTGCCGAAATTCCGCGGCCGGCGCAGGGAGAGCCGTGCTTGGATGATATCGCCGGCTTGCCAGGCTTCCTGCGGCCGTTCGATCGTCAGCCAGACGTACCCGTGCGCCGCGCGCCAACCGCCACCGTCGTCGAGCCGTGTGACGTCGAGCAGCAAACGACTACGCGATCCGTGCGCTTCGGGATCGTCGGCGAGCAGCGCTTCGATCCACAGCGGCGTTCGTTGCGGTGCCGCGGCTACGTGAGTGGATGCAAACTGCGGGCGGTACACCCAATCGGCGCGGATGTGCGCCAGGGAAAGCGCCAGGAGAAGCAACGCGCACCGTCTCCACGCCGGGTTCGACTGGAACAGGCAGAAACCCGCCACGCCGCAGCCGACCGCCGGCAGCAAGGCGGGTATGGCGCACCCCGGGCCGGCGAGGGCGTCGCCCGCCACCATGCCGACAGCGACAAGGGCGAGGGGCGGGACGCCGCGGAGGTAGTCGGCGAACGTTGTCGCAATTGCTGTCGCGCTCCCGTTGTCGAGATGCGAACGCAGCGTGACGCCAAGCCACGGTAGCATATTACTAGATATGGTGTCATAAGGTCGGAGAGAAAGCTATCTAACTGCTTGTTGGCCAGCGGCGGATTGCGGCCGGAGTCCGCTGCCGTCGGGCCGCACGATGTCCCGTCGCGCGCCACCGAGTCTGTAAGGAATTCGGCTCGGAAGGGGGAGGATCGTCATGCCTGCGAACGCGGCATCCAAGACGTCGCGTCCGGGCAATGGATTGTCCCCTCACGCGGAAATGACGGTGGCAGGAATGGCCCTCCGCTTGAGGGAGCGCCAGGGAGCTACTTGCGGTTCAGGTTCGTTCCGTGATTAAGGAGGGAAACGGTATCGATATTTCGGGGGCAGCGCCCACAGCAAGGAGGCAATCGAATGAGGGTCTATCCGAAGCGGTTCGACGTTCGTCTGGGGAGCACGTTCCCGATTCGGCAGTTGGCAGTCGGCCTTATCGTCTTGGCTGCCTGCGCTGTCCCGGTGCACGGCCAGGTTACGTACGATGCAACGGTCCGGCGCACCGAAGGCGGGATCCCGCACATCGTCGCGAACACTTACGCCAGCTTGGGCTACGGCACCGGATACGCGATGGCGCAGGACAACATCTGCTTGCTGGCGGACCAATTCCTCACCTACGCGGCGGAACGCTCCCGCTTCCTCGGGGCGGGGGCGAACAACGCCAACCTGAATAGCGACTTCTTCTACAAGCTCTATATCGACCGCGGCGAGGCGTGGGAGCCGGTCGACGAGCGGCAGGCGGAAGTGTTTCGGGGGGCCGCCGCCGGCTACAACCGCTACCTGCGGGACACCGGCGTCAACAACCTTCCCGACCCCAGTTGCCGCGGTGCGGCCTGGGTTCGAGAGATCGGCGAAATCGACTTCCGCCGCATCTCCCGCATGAATTTCTTCTATCCGTTCCTGCTGGCCCAGATCGTCGGCGCCGCTCCACCGGCAGCGGGGGCCGCGGCGTCAGGCGCGGAAACGGCGCTCGGCGTCGCGCGGGAGGACAAGCTGGCGAGCGTGGTGGCGCTGCTTGAGTCTGTGCGAGACAAGGGCAGCAACGGTCTCGGCCTCGGCCGCGATGCCACGGTCAATGGCACCGGCATGCTGCTCACCAACCCCCATCTCAACTGGACTGGCACCCTCCGATTCTGGGCCTTCCACCAGACGATCCCGGGCGAACTCGACATCGCCGGCGCCAATGTGATGGGCCGCCCGCAGGTGGGCTTCGGCACTACGCGCGACATCGCCTTCACCAACACCGTGACGACCTCCCCGCTCAACACGTTCTACCGGCTGAACCTGGTTTCCGGGAATCCGACGAAATACCTGTTCGACGGCGCGCAGCGCGACATGCTCACCGAGACGGTCACCGTCCAGATGGCCGACGGCAACGGCGGGTTGCAAAGCCGCTCGCACACCTTCTACTCGACGCACTTCGGAGCGCTCCTGCTTGGCGGCTTCCCGTGGACGACGTCCAATGCGTACGCCGTGCGCGCGACGGATGCCGGCTGGCGCAGCCTCGATGCGCTGCTCCCGGAATACCAGGCCAAGACGGTGCACGAACTGAAGGCGGTCCACGATCAATGGCAGTTCTGGACGGGGAACCTCATGGCGGCGGATTCGTCGGGCGAGACGCTCTACGCCGATCCGATTCCGTGCCCGAACCTCACCAGTGCCCAGGTGGCCGCATGCACGGTGCCGTTCCCGGTCCCGGTGCTCGACGGATCGCGCTCGGATTGCATGTGGAAAAACGACCCCGACGCCGTAATTCCGGGCATCCTCGGGCCCAGCAAGCTCCCCTATCTCTACCGCACGGACTATGTGGACAACTCCAACGACAGCCCATGGCTGTCGAATCCCAACCAGCCGCTGACCTACGACGCACCGTACCTCGGCTCGATCGGAACGGAGCGGACGCTGCGCACCCGTTCGGCGCTCTCCATGATCCAGAAGCGCCTGGACGGTACGGATGGCCAAGGTGCGCCGAACAAATTCACGCTCGAGCAGTTGCAAGGATTGATGATGAGCGACCAGGCCTACACCGCGCAGATCCTCGGCGACGGGCTGGTCACGCTCTGCCAGAACAATCCGGTGGTGCCGGTGAGCAACCCGACGGAGGACGTCGACATCAGCGCCGCCTGCCCGGTGCTGGCGGCCTGGGACCGGCACGACAACCTGGATAGCAAGGGCGCGCATCTGTTTCGCGAGTTCATGCGGGCGGCGATAGGCGCGAGCCGTACGCTGGGGAACACGTTCAACTACGACGTCCCCTTCGATGTGAACGATCCGGTCAACACGCCGCGCGGGCTCAACGCAACGAACAATCCCAACGCCCTGCAGGCGCTGGCGTCGGCGGTGCGCACGCTGCGCAATGCCGGCATCGCGCTCGATGCGCAGTTGGGCGATCTCCAGTACGTGACCCGCAACGACGCGCGCATCCCTATCCACGGCGGGATCGAACCGTCGGGTCTGTTCAACATCATCAACGCGCCGTTTGTCGCCGCCGCCGGCGGGTACCCTGACGTGACCTCCGGTTCGAGCTGGATCATGGCCACCGAATTCGCCAGCGGCGGTCCCGCCATTCGGGCGGTGCTCACCTATTCACAGTCCACGAACCCCGATTCGCCGCACTATGACGACATGACGAAATTGTTCTCCGAAAAGAAGTGGGTCAACTTTCCGTTCAATCAGGCGGACGTTATCGCCGCGGCGACCGAGACCGCCCACCTTACGGAAACGGTGGCGTTCACGCCCACGCCGACGGTGACGCCAACCGCCACGCCGACGGCGACCAGAACCGCCACGCCGACGACGACCGGAACCGCAACGCCGGTGCCGACGAGCGGCGATGACGATGACGGCGGGTGCACCGTCTCCGCTCCGGCGCCAGGCAATCGTTCCGGGGGAGCGTGGTGGCTACTGATCCCCGTGGCCGTGCTCCTGCGGGAGCGTGGGCGTCGCTGGCAGCGGCGCGCGCGGTGAGAGTGGCAACGGCGTAACCGTTTCGATCGCCGGCGCCTCTCCGCCAACAGGTGGGCGATGACCTCCGCGTGTGCGACCGCGTCGCGCGGCGGCTCGACGCGGTGCATGACCGCGCCACGAGTCGATCGCCCGGCTGCCGAAAGACAGCGGCAGCGAGCGGCCCGCCGGTTGCCCGTCCCGGGTGCTCGCGCGGGAGCGTGGTCACCAGCCGCAGTGGGTCTCCGTCGCCGGGCGACGACGTTGTCGTGAGCGCACGAAAGGAGAAGCGATGATCCCGATCATGGATTTCCAGGACCGCTCGGTGACCGGGCCGGTGATGAAGGCCGACGACTTCGACCTGGAGTTCGCGTTCAAGGTGCGCGCGCTCGTCGCCGACTACGGCATCAAGTACGACCCCACGCAGCTCGTCGTGGATGACCGTACCGCGGATGCGGTGTTCCATGCCGGTGTGCAGCTGCTGGCCGAAATCGGGCTGTATCACATGGGCACCGAGCGGGTGATCAAGTACACCCAGGCCGAGATCGAGCGGATCGCCCAGGAATCGCGGGAAACCCCGGCCTCCGTGAGCTTCGGCAAGTTTCCGGACCTGATGACCCTCCGCTATCGGAAGGGCACCGACACGTGGGCACCGACGAGCTACGCCGGGGTTTCCGGCGTCGCCAAGAAGGAGTGGTTCGTTCCGTACGTGATGTCCTTCGCGCAGGAGGAGTCGGTGAAAGGCATCGGCATTTGTCCGGGCCTGGCGCGTCTCGACAATATCGATCCCAAGGCCGGTACGTTGAGCGAAGTGTACGTGGCCCTGTGGGAGCAAGAGGCGTTGCGCGAAGCGCTGAAACGGGCGGGGCGATTGCATATGCCGCTCGGCCTGTTGTGCACCGCCAGCACACCGAGCGGCACGATGGCCGTGATGGATGCCGGCTATCGCGACGCGTACAACACGCAGATCGGCATCCACATCATGCCGGAGCAGAAAATCGACTGGAGCCGTTTGCTGCTGGCGCAGTACTGCGAAATCACGGGGATCGAACCGTGGCAGAGCTCCATGTCGTGTCTGGGCGGTCTGTGCCGCGACGCCGCCGAGAGCGCCGTCACCATGATTGCCAATGCGCTCGGGCAGATGAGTTACGCACACGGGCGCACCATGAGTTTTTTTGCCAGTCACCTCGACGGCACCTGGGCCACACGCGACGCCCACTGGGCCATGAGCGGGGCGTTGCGCGCCGCGGAGCGTCATCTCGGCGTCGCCACCGGGAGCGGCGGCGTGTGCGGCATCGTCGACGCGTGGCGAACCCCGCTGACCTTGTGGCAAGCGGCCGCGAGCGTCCCCGTGTATGTGGCCAGCGGGCTGTCCTACGCCTGGGTGGAGGGCCACACCGGCCTGGAAGCGCGCCTTGTCGACCGCATGATGAAGGGCTGCGTGGGACTATCGCCTGACAGGGCGAATGCCCTCTGTCAGGACATCATGCGCAAGGTTGACGAGCTCCTGCCGCAGGTCAGAATTACGAACACCGAACAGGTGCCGTTTCCCGACGCCTACGACATCGACACCGTCAAACCGAAACCGGCGTACGAGGCGGGGTTGCTGCGGGTGATGGACGAACTTGCCCGTATGGGAATGCCGCTCGCGTAGCGCGGCGCGCAACAGCCGAATGTGGGCGTCATGGCGACCGCGGACTGCGCACCGCTCTTGACGCCGGTCCCCGAAAGCGGACCGTGTCGGAGTGCTTGATCACCGACCTGTGTGTGCCGTATCGTGCGCCTTGCCGAGTCTGGTGCGACGCGCTCCAAGGACTCATCCACTCATGGGAGGAGGCACGATGAAGATTGCCGGTGGTACGGCGCTGACGCACGAGGAGATCGAACGGCTGATGAACGAGGCCTGGATCGCCCGCATCGCGACGCACGGGCCGGGCAAACGCATCAATCTGACCCCGCTGTGGTTCTGCTGGGCGGGCGGTAAGGTGTACGCGTATACGCGTGGACGGAAGATCGGGAATCTGCGACGCAATCCGCTGTGCAGCGTGACGGTCGACCGCCACGAGCGCTATCCCGAGCTGCAGGGCGTCATGTGGGAAGGTGCCGCGAAGGTGCTCGAAGACGCCGCCGCGGAGGCCGCCGACGAACACTTGAATTCCGTCGTGCGCGACCGCATGGGCCAGAAATATCTGCAGGGCGGCTTCGGCAACCCGCCCAGACCTCGCAACGAAAGCACGGCGATGGGCAAGGACTGGCGCTGGATCGTGTTCACGCCGAAGCGCGGCTTCAGTTGGGATAATGGCAAGCTGCCCAAGCGCCCGCCCAAGCCGGCGGCGCAGTAGGCGGCGGAGGGGGCAGACCATAGACTTGGAGACGACAGACGACGGACTTGGAGACAACAGACGACAGACGGAACCTTGGATAACGCTGGGGTGGACGCTGTTGTCCGTCCGTCTGGCGTCCGTTCGCCGGTTGTCTGGTGTCCAGCCGGCGCCGAGACGGTGTCGAAAGGCGCAGGGCACATGAGACGGTTTGGAGCACACTCCACGACCACCGAGGTGCTGGCGGGGATCGATCTGCGCGGCAAGGTGGCCGTGGTCACCGGCGCCTCGGGCGGCCTCGGGCAGGAGACGGCGCGCGCGTTGGCGGCCCACGGTTGCCGCGTCGTGTTGACGGCCCGCGATCTGGCAAAAGGGAATGCCGCGGCGCAAGCGATTCGCGCGTCAACCGGTAACCAGCAAGTCGAAGTCGAGGAGCTCGAACTGGGGTGGTTGGCGAGTGTCCGGGCGTGCGCGCGGCGAGTGCTCGCGCGGCATTCGGCGTTGCACGTCCTGGTCAACAACGCGGGCGTGATGGCCTGCCCGTTTGCCACGACCGAAGACGGCTTCGAACTCCACTTCGGCTCCAACCATCTGGGACATTTTCTGCTGGCAGGGTTGCTCCTTCCGGCGCTGCGCCGCGGGGCGCCTAGCCGCGTGGTGTCGGTCAGCTCGATCGGCCACCGCGTCGCGCCGGTCGTGTTTGAGGATCTCCACTTCGAGAAGCGTCCGTACAATCCGTGGGTGGCTTATGGCCAGTCGAAAACGGCAAACGTCCTTTTTGCGGTCGAGTTCGACCGCCGCTTCGGACCGCTGGGGGTGCACGCTTATGCCGTCCATCCCGGTGCCATTGCCACGGAGCTGAACCGGCATCTGACCGCGGAGGACCTCGCCGCCGTCGAACGGCACACGCCGGGCGGAAAACTGCAAACCAAGTCCGTCGCGGCCGGCGCCGCCACCGCCGTGTACGCGGCCAGCGCACCGGAGTTGGACGGGCGGGGCGGCCTGTACCTGGAAGATTGTCACGTGGCGGAGGTCAACGATGCCAAGGCCGCCAACGAGGGCGTGAAGGCTTACGCCGTCGACCCGGCACTGGCACAACGCCTGTGGCGCATCTCCGAAGACCTGGTGCGCGACCGGTTTGCTCCCGACTGATGGGGTGGCAATATGGCGACTTTCCGGAACCAGCATGTCTACCGGAGTCCTCCACGACGGAAGCCCGGCAACGGATTCGGTGAGATCGCCGATCCGCTCACGTTCCACCGGGCGCCGAGTGAGCGGACTGTGGATCCTTCGCCGTACTGGGATCTCCCTGCCCGCGGCTCGAGGCATCCGGTAGGATGACGACCGAACGCTCGCGACGAGTACTCGTGCGCGCACGACCGATGGAGACGAAAGAATGACCTACGAACAGATTCTTACCGAGCGGCGCGGCCGCGTCGGTATCGTCAAACTCAATCGACCCGAGCGGCTCAATGCCATCACCATGCAACTGATCGCCGAGTTGTATGACGCCTTCGACGTCTTCAATCGGGACAACAGTATCGGCGCCATCGTCCTGACCGGAGAGGGCCGCGCGTTCTGCGCCGGTCTCGACGTGCAGGACTGGAACAACCCCGAGCCGGCACCGGGCGGGGGCGGCGAGCCGGCGACCTACCGCTCCCAGCTCCGTTGGTTGGAGCTCATGCGCAACTCGAAACCGGTCGTCGTCGCGGTCAACGGCCTGGCCGTCGGCGGCGGGATCACCATGATCCTCTCGTGCGACATCCGTATCGCCTCGGAGCAGGCGCAGTTTCAGGACCGGCATGTGCGTATGGGGCTCATGCCGGACATGGGCAGCAGCCGGCTGTGGGTGCAAACCGTCGGTTTGTCGCACGCCATGCGCCTGATACTCACCGCCCGCCGCATCGATGCGCGGGAGGCCGAGCGCATCGGTTTGGTGACCGAGGTGGTGCCGCACGACCGGTTGATGGACGCGGTGTTGGCGCTTGCCGAGGAGATTGCCGCGCATCCCACGTCGTCCCTCCTGGCGAGCAAGCGGCTGGTGTGGGACAACATGTGCGAAGCGGATACATCCAAGGTGCTGTACGGCGAAGCGGAGGCGGAAGACCGGCTGATGCGCGGACCCGATTTCAAGGAGGCGACGCTGGCGTTCATCGAACGACGAGCGCCGCGGTTCAATCGGTCTGAGTAGGCGGACCCACCAAGCGCGCGTTCGGCAACGGTTCCGCTCCCTGGCAAGGGCGTGCCGGTCTTCTCCGGGTGGGCACGCCTCGACGGGTCGTTCGCGGCGTTTGGGGTGGACGGCGCGTTGCCGCCGCCGATGCTCGCAGAGTGGCGAACGGGCGCCAGCAGTGTGCCGTCCCCGCCCCGCGACTCGATGACGCCATGAGGATATGTCTCAGGCGTTGGCAGCGTGACTTATTTTCGGATCGGGGTTATGGAGTACTCGAGCATGATGTCCATCGGGGAGTCACTCCAACCCGCTGGGTATCCCGCAGCACAAGAGCAGAGGAGGTTTTCGCTCATGACAACCTATGCCCAGCAGCTTGCCGATTTCGCGCACGACACGGCGTTCGCGCAGCTTCCGCCCGAGGTTGTCGATTACACCAAGCTCGTGATTCTGGATTCCCTCGTCTGCGGGATCGCCGGCGCGGCGCTGGAGCGCAGCCGGATGATGCACGCCGTCGTCGCTGCGCTCGGGGGGCCGCCGGAGGCCACGGTGTTTGGCTTGTCACAGCGGCTGCCGGCGGTCCACGCGGTCATGGCAAATGCGGAGATCATGAATGTACTGGATGCCGACGACAACTTCTTCACCTCCAGCCACTTCGCGGTGTTCAGCGTCGCCGCGGGGCTGGCGGAAGCGCAGCGCCTGGGCGGGTCGGGCGCGGAGTTGATCCGATCCGTTGCCCTTGGGTTCGACATCAACGCGCGCTTGAATCTCGCCATGCTGCTGATGGACGAGGTTGACGGCACCTTTCAGTGGTCGCCCCTGCAGGGGATGGGGTTCGCGGCCTTCGGCACCGGGACGAGCGCCGCGGTCATGGCGCGCTTGGATCGCGAGCGGATGCGCAACCTGTTCGGTCTCGTCAGTTGGCTGGCACCCACATCCGGCGCGTTGGACATGTCGACGCGGCGCGCGTTCGATTCGATGAAGACCCAGAATAACGCGGTCACGGCGCATGCGGGAATGTTGGCGGCGCGGCTGGCGGCGCACGGCTATATCGGCGACCAGGAGTGCTTGAACCGGGACCCCGGATTCCTGCGCGCGCAGGGCAGTCTGCGCACGGATTTCGAACTGCTCGTCTCCGAGCTCGGGCAGAAGTGGTGGATTCTCGAGGCCGGCCTCAAGTACTATCCGTCCTGTCGCTTCACCCATGCGCCCATCGGCATGCTGCGCGCCATCATGCGCGACGAGCAGCTTTCCCCGCGGGATATCGAACGCATCGAGATCCATCTGAATCCGATGGCCTATGCAATGTCGCTGTTTCGGGAACCGCCGCGGAATATCGAACTCGACCACCGTGCGCCGTTGAATGCCCAATTCAACATTCCGTACGTCATGGCGCTCGCTGCGCTCGGCCGCCGTCCGGGGCCGCGGTGGTACGCGAACGAGACGCTCGCCGATCCGGAAGTGTGGGCGCTGGCGTCGCGGATTCACACGAGTGTCGACGAGGAGGCCAAAGACGAGGTCTTGCGTGCCTTCAGGCAGAGCCGGATCCGGCGCTTTCGGAAGACGCGTGGGTCGTTGAGCGTGTGGGCGCGCGGCACGCGCTACGAGCGCACAACGGAGTACTGCGACGGCGATCCGTGGACCCCCGAGACGCGGCCGACGTGGGACCGAATCGTTCGCAAGTTTCACGACTTCTGTGACGACGTCCTCCCTGAGCGGACCATCGACGGGATCGTCGACCAGGTGCGCCATCTCGAGTCGGTGGCGAACGTGTCCACCGGCATCGCCATGCCGTGAGGGCACCGGTGAGGAGCACGGTGGGACGACCTGCTCTTGGCCGCCGCCGGTCCGCACCGCGGGATCGATGCCGCGGCCGGGTGCGATCGAGCACGACGTCAAGTTTGGACCGCGGGCAAAGCCCGCGCTGAGAGGAGAATGCGGACATCATGAGCCAAGACAAGACGATCCGGCGTGTCGAGTATGCGGGCAGCGTGCACGATGAGGCGGAGATTGAAGCGATCGTGTCGGTGCTCCGCGGTGGGCAGACGGCGCTGCGCGTCGGGCGCAAAGTGGGCGAGATGGAGCGCCTGGTGGCGGCGTTGTTCGGTAAGAAACGCGGCGTCATGTGCAACTCCGGCTCCTCGGCCCTCTATCTGGCGGTCGAGTTGCTCGGCTTGCAGCCCGGCGACGAGATCGTCACCTCGCCTGTCACCTTCTCCACCGACATCGCCTGCATGGTGCGCGCCGGGATCGTGCCGGTGTTGGTCGATGTCGAATACGATACCTACCAGATCGATGTCGCGGCCATCGAGCGTAACATCGGGCCGCGGACGCGTGCGCTGCTGGTGCCCAATCTCATCGGCAACTGCCCCGACTGGGATCGCCTTCGCGCCATCGCCGATGCGCACCAGCTGCGGGTTGTCGAGGATAGCTGCGACTGCCTCGGCGCGACGCTGCGCGGCACGCCCACGGGCGCCCGCAGCGACATCAGCGTCACCAGCTTCGCGATGTCGCACATCATCACCGCCGCGGGCACCGGCGGAATGGTGCTGCTCGACGATCCCGCCCTCGTGGACCGCTGCCTGTTGCTGCGCCGTTGGGGCCGCCGCAGCGAGATCAAGTTCTACGGTTCGAAGAAAGGCGATCGGTCGCTGTTCTCCACCATCGACGGCATCGAGTACGACGACTTGTTCATCTTCGACGAAGTCGGTTGGAACTTCGAGCCGTCGGAATTGTCCGCGGCCTTCGGCATCGTGCAGATCGGCAAACTGGCGCGGTTCCTCGCTCAGCGGAAGCGCAATGCCGCGCAACTCTACGCCAGCCTGGCGAAGTATCCCGAAGTCTTCATCGCGCCCCGTATCACGCCGGATGTCGATATGGCCTGGCACATGTTCCCGATCCTGATTCGACCCGAGTCGGGCGTGCGACGGGCGACGTTCCAACAGCACATGGAGAGCCGCGGCGTCGATACGCGCATGGTGTGGACCGGGAATGTCACACGGCAGCCGTTCTTCAAGGACAAGCCCTACCGCGCGGACCCGCGGGGCCTGCCCAACGCGGATCGAGTGATGCAATACGGCCTGATCCTGCCCTGCACGCACGCTTGCTCCGACGACGACATGGCGTACATCTGCGAGCAGATCGATGCGTTCTTCAACAAGGGGTAAGGGTGGGAGCATGGCCGCGATGCCCGTCACGCTCATCACCGGGAGCAGCACCGGTATCGGCCGAGCCACGGCCTTGGAACTGGCCCGCCGCGGACATCGGGTGTACGCGACCATGCGCAACCTCAACGGCAGCGCCGCGTTACGTGCGGCTGCCGAGCAGGAAGGGTTGCAGGTGCACGTCCAGCAGCTCGACGTGACCGACACCGCTTCCGTCCATTCGGCGATCGCCGCTGTCGTCGATGCCGCCGGCCGCATCGACAATCTGATCAGTAACGCCGGGTTTCATGCGGGGAACGCGTTCGAGGAAACCGACCTGGCCACCTTCTATAGTTTGATGGAGACCAATTACTTCGGCGGTATCCGCTGCATGCAGGCGGTGCTGCCGCACTTTCGCCAGCAGCGCGCGGGGTGCATCGTCGGCGTCACCTCTCAATCCGGGCGCATCACGCAGCCCACATGTAGTGGGTACTGCGCCTCCAAGTTCGCCATGGAAACCGCCCTGGAGACGCTCGCCATCGAGGTGGCGCAGTTCGGGATTCGCGTGGCGATCGTCGAACCGGGCCTGACCTTCACCGCCGCGCAAAGCAAGGGGCGGCCGTGGCCGAGCAATACGCCCTATGCGGACACCTACCGGCGCACGGGGGCGGTGTTCGCCGCCGAGGCGGCCGAAGGCTCCTCGTCCGAACTGGTCGCCGAGGCCATTGCGGCCGCACTCGCAGACCCGCGGCCGCGGCTGCGCTACCTCGTGGGCGCGGACGCGCAGCGCAACGTCGCCGGCCGCGCCCGCGTCAGCGACGAGCAATGGGTCGCGCTGCACGGCCTCCAGCGAAGCGAAGATTTCTTTACCCGCTGGGTGGACATTTTCGGCGTCGATCCGGCGCCGCGGGACGGTCGACGCGGCGTCTGACTTGCCGGCGGTGTCCGGCTCCGCAAGCGGCGACTCGGCGCGAACGGTCCGAGAGTGACTTCTCAGGCATCGTTCCGGTCGCTCCGAGTCGGGCGCACCTTCTCCGGGGCCGTATCGACGGAGTCCGGAATCTATGAACCGTTGGTTCACTCGCGTGCCATGAACGACGCTTGATCGTCATACCCTTCCCGCCGCGCCACCGTCGTTCATTGTCGCTGTGGACACAGCCTCACGCGGCAATGGCCGGCGCCGGGAGCGCGACCACGGCGGCGACCCTGCGCCGCGGCGTAGGCAGCAATCCTGAGACTGCGAGGGCCTCGTGGATCAGCGCCCGAACCTCTGTGGCCCACAGGAACGAGAGGTGGCCGCCGGCATACCATTCCAGCCGAGGGCAGCCCCAATGGCGCCAGAGTTTGCGCACGTGATCGGGCGGCACGAGCCGGTCCGCCAACCCCGCGAACAGAAAGCGGCGCTCGCGCGGCAGGCGCGGCGCGAGCGCGAGCGGCGAAATGACGCGCATGAGCTGCTCGATCTCGTCCGACACGAGGCCGAGGCGCTCCGCCACCCACAACACGGGCGGCGGCAGGTGGCAGTGTGCCAGATGGCTGAAATCGACGACCGGTATCCCCGCGATCACGCAACCGAGATCGGCCTCCACTGACGCAATCAGCGCCGCCAGGTATCCCCCGAGCGAGACGCCGTAGAGTCCAATCCCCGGTGCGTGGCGGCTGCGCAGCCAGCTCAGGATGCGACGAATATCCCACACCGCCTGCGCCACCGCGTGCACGGTGTCGAGCGGGTCGCCGGTCAGAAAGCCGTCGCCACTGCGGCGGGCAATGGCGCGCGGTCCGTGGAACGGCAGCACCGGTATGGCAACATTCAAACCCCACCGGGTATACAGCCAGTCGCTGGAGAGGCCCCGAAAATCGATGCGTGGGGAACCCATCCGGTAGCCTGGAATGCACAGAAGCCAGGGACGCGGCCGCCCGCGATGCTCGAGCACCCACGCATGCGCGGTGCGGTTGGGCACATAGCTCAGCCAGCGGTCTCGTCCGGGTTCGGCGCGATACGGTTCGTAGGCGCTGTCGAACGAGAGAGCCTGGAAGCGCCAGCGTCCGCATTCCTTGTGGCACAAGCGCGCCGCATGCAGTGGCGGCGGCGTGCCCAGGTAGCGCTCCGGAGCGCTCAGCCAACCGTGCGCCTCGTAGAGCTCGAGTGCGGCCGCCACTTCAGAGCCGACGCGGTGGCGGTCGCGCATCGAGAGATGCTTGGCAAGGGCAAACTCGGACAAGAAAAATAACTCGTCCGCCATCATCTTTGCGGTAAGGCCCGGACTCGCATGCGGGACCGGCAGGTCGCGATGATCGCGTCCGCCGCGCGGGATCCCCCATCGGCTTGCGAGAACCGCGGGGGTCAACAGCAGACGGATGACACGCTCCGAAACGCTGCTCAGCATGACGACACCTCTCGATTCCTATTGTGACACCTCGCTAATTCAGTGTGCAGACGGCTTGTTTGCGCACGAGCAATCACCGCGACCGTGGTGCGAGTTCCGCCAACGGCAAGACGGGAAACTCGCGCCGCGCGACCGGCGGCCAGTGTTCGATCGGTACAATTCTTCACGTGCACCGGGCTGGCGACGCGATCCCGAACTTCCGAGCGAGAGCTCCCCACGCACACCCAATCGCATCCTGGCCGCCATTGCCTTGCAGACGCCCGGGCGAGCGTGTGGTAGATTAACGGCAAGGGATGTGCGTCATGTACCGATCGGTGTCGTGCTTTTCGATTGCGTTCTTCGCGGCCGCTTGCGCTCTACCGGCCGCACCGCCGCCTCGTGCGCCGGCGATTTCCGTCACGCGGGCGCGTTTCGAAAATTTCGTCGGCCAGCAGGTGCGCTGGGGTGGAAAGGTTGCCAGTGTCACACCGACTGAGAGCCAGACGTGCTTCGAAATCGTCGATCGGCCGCTCGACAGCGGCGGCGAACCGCTCGATAGCGCGCAGCGCGATGGCCGCTTCCTCGCCTGCACGCCGCAATTCTACGCCCGCGGCGTCTACGAGGGCCAAGACGTCACCGTGACCGGCACGCTGGAAACGCCGGTGACGGAGAAGCTGGACGACCTGAAATACCGTTACCCGCGCGTCGCGATCACGGAACTGCATTTTTGGCCGCCGCCTGAAGACGTGCTGGCCAACCGCACGTTTCCGCGCCGCTGGCAGCCATGGGGTACGGATCTGGGGTTGCAAGGATACTGGTGGTAACCTGTCGTCTCTGCGTTGGGCGTACGCGCGGTCACGGCGACGACGGTGCGGCGAAGTGAAGGCACCCACGGAGAAGCAGGCTGGGGCGTGAGCGCTCTCCTGCCAGCCGTAGCGCGCTTCCATCGAGGAGCGTGTGGTCCGCGAGATCTTGTCGCAGGGCTTAACGAAACACTTAACGGGACGGAGTCGCGGCGACATGGGTGACGGAAGTGCGGGCGGCGGCCGCTTGGCCGGACTGGGGGTGATCGTCACGGGTGGCGGCACCGGGATCGGGCGTGCTTGCGCCGCCCGGCTTGCCGCCGACGGGGCGGCGGTGACCATCTGCGGACGGACCGAGGCGCTGCTCGCCGATGCCGCTCAGCGCATCGGTGCGGCGGCCAGCCACGGTGGCAGCGTACAGTACGTGGTGGCGGATGTGACCGACGAACGGGACGTGCGGCGCGTGGTCGCGTGCGCACGCGGCCTGCCGGGCCGCTTGTACGGCTGTGTCGCCAATGCCGGCGGCGGAGGAGCGCCGGCCCCGTTGCATGCGCAGGACCGCGAGGCGTTCGTGCAGGTATTGCATGTCAATCTGGTGGGTGCGTTTCTGTGCCTCAAACACGTGGCGCCGTATCTGGTCGCGGCCGGCGGCGGCTCCTTTGTGGCCATCTCCTCGCTCGCATCGCACGTCACCCACCCGTATTTCGGGGCCTATCCGGCGGCCAAGGCGGGCATCGATCAGTTGATGCGCAATGCCGCCGACGAGTACGGGCGGGCCGGCGTCCGCTGCAATGCGGTCTGTCCGGGGTTCATTGCGACCGAGATCATGGAGTTTATCGATCGCGACGGCCCGATCTTCGCCAGCTATGTGGAGAACATCCCCCTCGGCCATGTCGGTGAGCCCGAGGATGTCGCGGAGCTGGTCCGCTTTCTCATTGGACCGGGATCGCGCTTCATTACCGGGCAGGCGATTAGCGTCGACGGCGGGCAGAGTCTGCGCCGCGGGCCCGATTTCAGTTCGTTGATCGCATCTGCCGGCGGAGGGACGGACGATCCGCCTGACAGGCCGGCTCCGGCCGGGCATGACGACTGATGGTCTGCGAGGACCAGGGGCGCCGATGGCGCAAGGTCGCGAACGCCCCTTCGCCACGAACCCATCAGTGAAATCGGCGCTGCCCGGCGTCGTCGATCGGTAGCCCGTCTCCCTGGGCCAGCGCCAGCGAACGCGTTACGGCATGCCGACCGCACCTTCGCCGCACGTTGCGCCGGCACTGGCTAATTGGCCGCCACGTGTGCGTCGCAGTGCAGGAAGCGCGACTGCCGCAACCAGCGCGAATCTGGATAGTAGGCGAAGAGCGCGGTGCCCTCCTTGATGCGCCGCACGATGTGCGGGAGGACGGCGCGATCCACCGCTGGGCAGCCCCAGCTACGGCCGAGCTGGCCGAAGCGCCGCACCACGCGCCGGTTCACGTAGGCGGCGCCGTGCATCACGATGCGCCGCTCCACGGCGCGGTCGTTGATCCCCGGCTCCAGGCCGATCAAGCGCAACGACTCGCCGTGCCCGCCGTCGTACACGTCGTCCGTGCGGAACAGCCCGAGGCTCGACTGGCGGGACTCCGGCCGGTTGGAGAAATCCACCGCGTACGTCTCGCCGCTGTTCTGTCCGTGGGCGACGAGTTCATGGAAAAGAATCCGGCGTTTCGCCAGGTCGATCACCCACAGCCGCCGCTCGGTCGACGGCAGCGAGTAGTCGATGACGGTGAGGATGGCACTGTCGAACCGCCCTTCAGCTCGACCGCAGCCGTACGCCCGCAGCGCCAGATCCAGCACCTCGCGCCGGGGCCACTGCGTGGGTGTGGAAGGAAATCGCTGCGCGTCCTTTTGCCAGGCCCTCACCTTCGGTAAGCGGGAATCGCGCGTTCGCGCGGGTGCGGCAGCGGGCAGCAGACAGCACACGACTACTGCCGCCGCCGCGGTTCTCCTAATCCAGTGCCTCAATCCGACTCCGCTTGGGCCTCGACTGAAACGGAGGCTGAGGTTGGATACCGGTACGACGGGGTGTTTGCAAGAGCTGCGTCGAGTCGTGTCGCATGCCTGCCTCGGCGCCCGGTCCGGGCCACGCCGTTGCGATAGGGAACACAGGCGGTTTCTCAGTAGATGACCTGGGTGTCGATCAACTGGCGGTAACGTTCATCCGAAAGGCCAAGGATTTCTTTGAAGACCCGATCGTTGTCTTGGCCGATGTACGGGCCGGGACGAACGTCCGGCTCCGTGCGGCTCATTTTCACGTACCCATCGTAGATCGTTTCGCGGAAACCGAGCGGGTGGGTCACTTCGATGAACGTGCCGCGGGCACGGTAGTGCGGATCGTTCATTAAGTCGGCGACGTCCAGCACCGGAGCCGCGGCGACTCCGTGCTGTTGCAGCCGGTGGGCGAGTTCATAGTCGTTGGCCCCGACGGTCCACTCGGCGATGTGCGCGTGCAGCGCGTCGATATGGCGCACACGCAGCGCCGGCGTGGAGAATTCGCGCGACCGTGTCCACGCGGGTTCGCCCATGGCGGCGACCAGCCCGTGCCACTCGCGCTCCGTGGTCACGGCAATGCTGATCCAGCGATCCTCGCCGGCACAGGGAAACAGGCCGTGCGGGGCGGCGGCGGCCAGCGGGTGGCGGTTGCCGATGGGGCCGGCGATGCGCCCGTTGAACACGTAGTCCATGAAGGCCGGACCGACCATGGGCATCATCGACTCTTGCTGCGAGAAGTCGATGTGCTGTCCCGTACCGGTGCGGTCGCGGTGACGGAGCGCCGTGAGCACGGCAAATGCACCCATGATGCCGATCAGCGGATCGGTGAAGGCATTTTCGAACGGTATCAATGGCCCACCCACATAGCCGGTGAGGCTGTCCAGCCCGGTGATGCTGGTCAGGCTCATGCCATACGTCTTCACGTCTTTGAGCGGGCCGGAGAGCCCAGCCGCGGGCATCGACAGCATCACGAGGTCGGGCTTGACCGCTCGCAGCCGCTCGTAGCCGAGCGCAAACTCCTCCATGACACCAGGGCTGAAATTGCTCACGACCGCATCGCAGCGGCTGACGAGTTGGCGCGCGAGTTCTTGGGCCTCCGGCATCTTGAGATTTAGGCTGACGCTGCCGTTTCCGGCCCAGCCCGCGTGATTGGGCATGCTGCGGTCCGGATCCGGAATGCCACCGGCGAAGGGCGGAAGCGTCCGGATCAGGTCGATGCGGGCGCGCGACTCGATCTTGTAGACTTCCGCCCCGAGGAACCCGAGCGTCTGCCCGACGACGGGGCCCGCCCACACCCAGCCGAAATTTGCCACGCGGATACCGGTGAGGGGAAGCGCCTTCGCCATGTGCCGCTCCAGTCAAATGACTCCCGCGCCGTGGAGTCGCTCGATGTCGTTCGCCGTCATGCCGAGAAGGCCACTGTAGATTTCGCGGTTGTGCTGACCCAGCAGGGGCGCCGGTTGTCGTGGACCGCCGGGGCATTTCGGAAGCTTGAATGGGGCGCCGAAGTCACGCACCCTGCCGAGGACGGGATGATCGAGATCGACGATGTACCCCCGTTCGCGCAGGTGCGGGTGGTCCGCGGCTTCCGCCACCGTGAAGACCGCGGTGACGGGGCAGCCGACGGCCTGACATTTCTCCATGATTTCCATCTTCGAGTGCGCCGCCGTCCAGCGTGCCAGCTCGCGATACAAGACGTCTTGGTTCTGGCCGCGGGCGAACATGTCCCGAAATATGTCGCGCTGCATCCATTCGGGATTCCCCATGACCTCTTTCAGGCCGTTCCACTGGCCCGGCTGCAATGCCAGCATCCACACGTGGCCGTCCTTGCACGGCAGAATACTGGCGGGGGCGGCGAGCGACATGCCGACCCCGGAGCGCGTTTCGAATGTTCCGTCCAGAGCGTATGCCGCAACCGTCTGTAGGGCGACGAACACCGCCGCGATGACCTCGGCGCAGGAGACGTCGATATGTTGGCCGCCGCCGGCCTGGCGCAGGCCGTAGACCGCGGCGAGCCCCCAGGCCGCGCCGGTCATGGCCCCGTAGAAATCGGCGGTGAACGTCCCCGGTTCGAGTGGCATTTCCCCCGGGCGGCCGAGATAGCGGCTGCCGGCAGCGGTGAGATGGAACGCGTTCAAATCGTATCCGTGCCACGCGCTGTACGGTCCCGTCTGACCGAACGGCGTCACCGAAATCATGACGAGGTCCGGGTTCGCTGCCGCCAGCACGGGGTAGTCGATGCCCCAGGTGCGCATTTGCGCGGGATGATGGTTTTCGATGACGACGTCGGCGTGACGCACCAGTTGCAGCAGGATGTCGCGGCCGTGCGGCGTACTCGCGTCGAGCGTGATGCCGCGCTTGTCGGTGTTGCAGAAAAAGAAGAGCCCGCTCTTCTCGGGATCGGGGCGGTCATGCGGAAACGGCCCCCACTGTCTGGCGAGGTCGCCCGCCGGTGGCTCGACCTTGATGACGTCAGCGCCGAAGTCGGCGAACAGCTTCGCGCAAAACGGCGCGGACACCAGGTGCCCAAGATCGAGAATGCTGATTCCCTCGAGTGCCCCCCGGCTCATGACGGTACGCGCACGTGGTGCCGATCGTGAGGGTGATGGTTACGCGCCACCGCTATGCTCTTGCCGACCACATATCCATCCTTCCCACAGCACGCCAACCGGAGGCGGCGTAGGGCAGGCTACTTAGTATCTTCGCGCGTGTTCGGCAAGCGTGCGGATCGTGCACTGCACCTGGGTACGCAGCCGGCGCCGTCGTGTACCGGGCTGCGTTAACCGCTGTTGTCCCTCCGCCTCAATGTGCCGCTTGAGAGATGCATCTGGTCATGGTAGGCCCCTGGCCGTGTCGCTAGCGGCGTGAGCGAAAGACCGTGCGTTCGTACCGACTTGGGCGCCGAGAATTGCGCCGCAAGGAAAAGGGTGCGGCACGGCTGTCGGGATGTCCACGCGGCGCGGCGTCGAATGCGGGTGGCGTTTGGGCTCGAAGGTCTAGCCGAGGGGGGACGATCATGGATAGAAGAATCATGAGATGGTCGATCGGGCTGGTAGTGGCGCTTGCCGTGGTCATTCCACCGGCAAGCTGGGCCCAAGCGGCGAAGGGGAAGAAAGCGCCGCAGGGCAGCGCGGTGGAGATCGAGGAGATCACCGTCACCGCGGAGAAGCGGGAAGAGAGCATTCAGGAAACGCCCATCTCGGTGACGGCTCTCACGGGGACGGCGCTTCGGTCAAGAGGCGTGAGCAACGTCGTCGATCTCGCCACCATCGTGCCGAACATGCGTATCACCGATAGTCCGGGGAGTCCTTCCACTACGACGATTTCGATTCGTGGTCTCAGCCAAGCCAATATCGATCCCTCGTTCTCGCCGAAAGTGGGGCTCTACGTCGACGGCGTATACATTTCGCAGCTCAAAGGCTCCAATTTCGATTTGGAGGATCTCGAACGGGTTGAGGTGCTGCGGGGACCGCAGGGCACCCTGTACGGCCGCAATACGATCGGTGGGGCGGTCAATTTCATTACCAAGAAACCGAATGAGGAACGCTCGGCAACGCTGCGCACCGAGGTCGGCAACTTCGACACGTTCAACGGCCGCCTCACGGTCAACGTCCCGTTGATCGGCAAGAACGGCTTCTATCGGTCGGACACGATTGGCATGCTGAGCGTGCGCCAGACCGCCGGCTACAAGACACACGAGGGCTACTTCCGGAATGCGCTTCCCGCGAACGCGCCGTCTCAGCCGGCGGTCGGCGGTGGAGCGGACTACAATGACCTGAACCGCGTCTACAATTTCACCGCACTACGTTGGCAGCCGCGCGCGGACGTCACGGTGGATTATGGCTTCGAATACCACCGCTACCGCGATCATCAGGCGGCGCGTCAGCTAACCTACGTCTACCCCGGGTCTATTTCGGACAGCATGTACCGGCTTCCCAGTGGGGTGGTCATTCCCAACCCCGTCTTTCCTGGTGGGTTGGTGGGATACATCCAAAAGAACCGCTCCGATGTCACCCCCAACAATGCGCTGTTCATGAGCAACATGCAGGGGCTGCACCAGAACCGCGATGACGGGAACCATCGCATGCACACGCTGACCGGAGCCTGGGATCTTGGCGAGATCGGGGCCCTCGGCAAGGTCACGTTGAAGTCGATCGCCAATTATCGCAGCTTCGTGGCCCAGACCGACGCGGATGCAGACGGCACGCCACAACACGTCACGGATGTCGGTATCAGACTCGACACGCAAACCTGGAGCGAGGAGCTGCAATGGATCGGTTCGGCGCCCCGCATCCACTACGTGCTCGGGGCGTACTACTTCGGCGAGTACAATACCTACAGCCAGCAGTTGGTACTCCTCAAGGGCGCGAGCAACCTCCCCTACCGGAACTTCCGCAAGGATAAGGCCTACGCGGGATATGGGCAGGCGACCTGGACACCGCCGATCCTCAGCGACAAGCTCAGCCTGACGGCGGGTCTGCGTTTCACGCAAGAACAGATTCATTTGGATCATTTCTTTGGCAAGGCGGTCTACCCGGCGTCGACGGGTTCCGGCTTCACCAACGTCGGGGGCAAGGCCTTTGGTGGCCTACACGGCAGCGGTGCCCCGGGGATCAGTCCGATGGGTGACATCTCCTACCAGTGGACGGACGACCTGATGACGTATTTTCGCGTTAGTCGCGGATACACCAGCGGCGGGTTCAATCCCACCGGCTCGATTCCGGAGTTGTTCAGGGAATTCAAGCCGGAGAGGCTGTGGGCCTTCGAAAGCGGCTTCAAATCGCAGTGGTTCGACAACCGGCTACGGGTGAATGCCGATGGCTTCTTCAGTTACTACCAAGACCTGCAGGTCTCGGTGTTCCATTTCAGTCCAACCCTGGGGTACGTCAGTATCCCCTCGAATGCCGACACCGCGGAAATCTGGGGAACGGAATTCGAGGCCGTGGCGATCCCGCTGCCGGGTCTGGAAGCGAGCGCGAGCTACAGTTTTCTGGCGCCCAAGTATACAAAGTGGCTGGACCAGAAATTCGACGCCAACAACTCTCCGGTGTTCGATCCCTCGGGAAAGCCTGTCCTGGAGAGTGTAGCCGACAGGCGTGCGTTCCCGTACAGCCCGCAACATCAACTCACGGGTGGCCTTACCTATACGGCGCCGCCCACAACGACCGGGGTTTTCTCCGCACATATCGATGCGACCTGGCAGGACAAGGTGGTGTTCATCGTCAATAACCAGAGCCCCGGTTACCAAGCCAACGAGGGATGGGCGTATGCGCTGGTCAACGGCCGACTGTCCTACACCGGCATCCCGCTGCAAAAGGGGACTCTCGATCTTGCGGTGTTCGGCCGCAACTTGTTCGACCGGAAGTACCGGACGTTCGGCATCGATTACGGCCCCGGGCTGGGCCTGTCGTCGAATAGCTACGGCGACCCCCGGACCTTTGGCCTCGGCCTGACCTACAACTTTACGGCGGGAGCCGAAGCGCCGCCGCCTCCGCCAGTTCCTGCCACCCACGCGCTCCCCACGCCGCCGGCCACGAAGAAGATCGTGCTGCGCAGCGTACACTTCGACTTCGATAAGGCGACGTTGAAGGCCGATGCCAAGCCGATCCTCGACGAGGCGGTGCGGGTGCTCAAGCAAGAAGGCAGTGTCGACATCGTGGTCGAGGGCCACACCGACAGCGTTGGCACCGATGCCTACAACCTCACGCTATCGCGTCGGCGGGCGGAAACCGTGCGCCGCTATCTTGTCGACCACGGCGTGGCGCCGTCGCGCATTACGGCCGAGGGTATGGGTGAGTCGACACCCGTGGCCGCCAACGACACCGCCGACGGGCGCGCGCAAAATCGCCGCGTGGAGTTGCATGTCAAGTGACCGCTGCCGGGGCTCATTTCCTCGAACCGGCTTCGGCGTGCCGACGTCGAAGCCGGCGACCACCGGTGGCGGCGTACCGCCTGCCGTTCACACGACCAGCTCGTAGGCGTCCAGCCGCGGTGCCTTCATCTCCTCGCAGAAGCGCGTGCGCGTCCACGGCCAGGTCGCCGGCACGCCTTCGGCGTCGAGGTACCAGCTCGTACAGCCGGATCCGAACACGGTCTTCCTGGCGGCCGCGATGCGGTCGCGTTCGAAGGCCTGCATCGCCGCATGCGTCGGCGCGATCTCGCGGCACGCGCCGGCGCGCAGTTTCTCGATGAAGGTCCAGATGTAATGCAGCTGCTGCTCGGCGATATCGATCAGCGAAAAATTACCCACCGGTCCGTTCGGGCCATTCAGCATGAAGAAGTTCGGGAAATCGGGCAGGGCGATCGCCATGTAGGCCTTGGGGCGGTCGGCCCACACGTTACTGAGCTGCACGCCGCCGCGGCCGACGACGCTCATCGGGCGCATGAACATATGGGCATTGAAGCCCGTGGCCAGCGCCAGCACATCGAGCTCGATCAGGCCGCCGGTCTTCAGCCGCACGCCGGCGGGCTCGACGCGCGCGATGCCGTCGGCAACCAGCACCGCGTTCGGGTGCTGGATGGCCTGGTAGTAGTCGGGCGAGTAGATCAAGCGCTTGCAAGCGGCGCGATAGGTCGGTCGCAGTTTCTCGCGCAGCACGGGGTCGCGCACGCTGTTCTCGAGGTTGGCGCGGCAGGTATTCTCGATTTCGGTGATGCCCGCGGAGTCGGCATCGACCAGCGCATTGTTGAAGCGCTCGACGTTGGCGAGGTAATCGGGCTGGTTCTGCATGTAGTGTAACAGCGCGGGGTCGGCGCGGAAGGCGGCCTTCTGCTCCTCGGTGAAGGCCGGGTTCTCGACCGGCATGATCCACTGCGCGGTGCGCTGGAAGTGATAGAGCCTGCCCGCGCGCGCGGCGAGCGCCGAGATGAGTTGCACGCCGGTCGAGCCGGTGCCGACGACGCCGATGCGGCGGCCGTCGAGCGCCACGCCGTGGTCCCAGCGTGCGGTGTGGAAGCACGCGCCGCGGAAGGAGTCGAGCCCGTCGATCCGCGGATAGTTCGGATGGTGCAGCACGCCGGTGGCGGCGATCACCACATCGGCCTCGTCCTCGGTGCCCTGCTTCGTGCGCAGGCGCCAGCGTCCGGCGCGGTACTCGCAGCTGGCGATTTCCTGGTTGAAGCGGAGTAGTCGGTCTACCCCATACTTTCTGACCGTGCGTTCAAAGTACTCCAGGATTTCGGCGCCTGGGGGTAGCATGTGGCTCCAGTCGGGGTTGGGCTCGAAGGAGTACGTGTAGGCGTGCGAGGGCACATCGCAGGTGAGTCCCGGGTACGTGTTCTCGCGCCACGTGCCGCCGACACGGTCGGCCTTCTCGTAGATCGTGCAGTTGGTGATGCCGGCCTCGAGCAGCTTGATGCCGCTGAGGATGCCCGCCATGCCGGCCCCCATGACCACGACGCGGATGTCGCGCTCTGCCTTTCCCATCTTGCTGACTCCCTCTCGATCGATCCTGACGTCCGCGGCCTTCCGGCACCTCACCGAGAGTATCTCACCGCCCGCCGCGCAGCGGCCCGCCTAAAAAATATAACAAGCGCTCGATATCTATTTCGACTAACAGTTTCCAAATTTCCTTGCAACCTACATGAAGGAACTGCCGATTGCCGCGAACACCCCCTCGATACGGCCCCGGAGGAGATGGTGCCTTCTCGGAGTGTGCGGGGAGAAGCGGGCAAAATCGATCTCCAACCGTTCGCCCGCAAACTTGGTGCGGCGCTGGTACGGTGCGCCAACCCACCCGATCCGGTTCAACGAAATCGCCGGCTCAACCCCAGCCGGCGCCGTGCCAGCTCGGCGTGCCGCGTGCGCTCGTCGATGCGTGGTGTATCCGCCGGCAGGACCTGAGCGAGCGAGTCGAACCGGACCACACGCGTCCGCGGCCGCGGTGCCGGGGTCTCGGGGAACTGGAAACGGCATAGCACCACGCCTTCGCGGAAGCGGCCGGTGTCGAGCCAGTTCGGCACGCCGGGGTCGCGATGGGCAATGACGGCGCGAAAGGTACCGTCGGCGCCCACGTAGGCCTGATGGTCATTGTAGCTCTGCAAATGTTGGCCGAAGTCGAGTGGCTCGTACCACATGGTGCCGAGCTGGATGTTCCAGTAGGCCGCGCGTGGTGGATCGAATTCCACGAGCAGCGCTTCGTCATCCGTCAGCCGGTAGTAGCCCTGGGAATACTCGTTTTCGGGGGCCCCGGACTCCTTTGTCGGGTCATCGGCACTCCCCCCGGGCGCGGTCGGCTGCGGCATGACATTCACGCCCTGCAGATCGCGCATGCGGAGACAATAGTCCGCCCACAGCCTTGCCTCCTCCTCCACGAACCAGGCGACCTCGCGTAAGCGGGCCCGCATCTGGTCCGCGTCGATGTCGCGCGGCCCGGGAACGCGGTCGGTGCGTTCGATGTGGATCTCGGCCAGTTCGTCTTCCACCCAGTCGTGAAGGAACTGCCGGATGTGGAGCCACTCCGTGTCCGGTTCGAGTTGCAGCCAATTGCCCGGTCGCGGCTGGGCGCTGAGGGTGATTTCGAATCGGCCATCGGCGCCGACGGCCAGGTCTCGGCTGGCGAGGCTACGGTGGATCTTCACCGGTTGTGCGTAGCTCCAGATGCCGTGACTGAGCTCGAATCCCAGATAGGGCGCGCCGCCGCGCCGACCCGAGATGCGGTAGGTCGCGTCGCCACGAACCCGGGTACGCAAGTAGAGTGCATCGGGATTTTCCAGACTCCAGCCCTTCCACTGGTTGTAAACGGTGAACAGAAAGGGTCGATCCGGATCGGCCCCGTGCAGCCACAGATCCAAGCTGCTGTCGAGGAGGCCCGCCAGGTAGCGGACGCCGTTGATCTGGTGGCGGTCATCGCCGGCCATGGCCGGGCGCGTCAGGACACCGGCGGCGGGCTTCAACAACTCGCAGAACTCTTGCCAGATCTCGGCGGCGGTCATGCTCTCTCCTTCTTTTCCATCGGACTGACGATTGCGCGGCGCATGCCGCACGTGTCCGCCGATAGGGGCGCGATCGGTTCATGATAGGTGTCGCTCACCATGCCGTCCTTCCTGACGATGTGTCTCCGCGTACGGCGAGAGACCGCTCCACGACCGCCGTTTCGACAGTCGACCGATGCGACCCGTCATCGAGAAGTCCCGCCGCCGATCCGCGTTCGAGCTATTGCTCCGTCAGCGTCCTGGAGAGCTTCGGCTCCGGGAGAGGCGGCAGGAGCTTCGGGTGCTTGAGGTTGACGATCGCGCCAAAGTAGCAGTACTCCAGGCATACGCCGCAGGAGTCGCAGTCAGCGGTGAAGACCACCTTGTAGGTCTCGGGCACTTTGCTCTCGTGATGCCGCGAAACGACGATGTACGACCGCGAGCGATCGTAGACCTCGAACTTGACGAAGGAGCAGGCCAGCTCGCAGTATTGACAGCCGACGCACAGCTCCGCGTGCACCTGGAAATCCGTGTCCTTGTTTGCGCGAGCCATGGCGTTCCTTCCCGCCGGCTATGCCGGCCTGCTGTGCGCGGTCTCCCGCTAACGGGCGGCCTTCCGCGCCGATTGCGGGGGTATGCCCAGAGCGCTCAGCGTCGCCTCTGTCGGTATCCCCGTGCGGATACTCCAGCCTTGCAGCCGATAGTACTCATCCAAGGTGGTCCGCAACTCGGCCTCGTCTTCCGCGCGCAGGTAGCCCGCGGGGTACTCCTCCTCGGCTCGCGTCCAACCCTCACGCACGTTGAAGAGACGCTGCACCGTGATGATGCGGGAGGCGGACGCGTACAGGTCCGCGGGGGTGACTTCAATACCGGTTCCCGCCGTGTACAGAGCCGCCACCCGATCTATCGGCATGGCGCGGTTGATGAAGGGGCGCTGGCACATGCCGAGCGAGTATTCGACGAGGTTGTACAGCTCGACGTAACGAGTCAGGGCCGCCGTGCGGTATCCGTCGCGCTCGCCGGTGAATACGACGTCGAGCTCGGCGCGCGGAATGCCGATGCGCTCTCCCCACCGCCGCAGGCTGGCGGCGGAGCGACCGACCATGTAGGCCGGCGAGTGGTACGCGGTGGTGGGGCCGTTACTCCGTGGGTCGATGACGGGGGCGAAGCCGAGGACCGTCCACCGTTTCGGGCCGCCGGTGTCCTCGCCGCGATCGCGCGTGCCGATGTTCTGCCCCCGGAAATCGACATAGGCATCGAGCTTGGGCGCCAGCGCCTTCTTCCATTCGCCGAAGGGCCCGGCGACCTCCGCGCCGAAACCTGTGCGGTGGGCGGTTTGGAGAATGAGCTGGTTGATGCCCTCCAGGTTACCGTAGCTGAGATCGAGACCGCCGGTGTCCTCCTTCGTCAGGACGCCGTCGTTGAATAGATGAATCATGTCGAGTAGCGGTCCCGTGACCGTGCTGATCCCCATGCGGTTGATCAGCTCCGTGCTCTTGACGGCCTCGTCGTAGCGCTCCATGGGCAGCCGTGGTTGCCAGATGAACGGGCCGCTGAAGGTGCCTGCCGAGCAGGAGACCGGGATGACGGTGCCGCGATGCGGACCTTCCAGGACGTGTAGCCGGTGCTTGCAGGCGACCGGGCAACTCGGGCAGGTGATGCTCTTGTCCTTTATCTTTTCGCGAAAAAAGGCGTTGTACCGCGTTGTGTCGATGTCCCCCACCATCGCGTCCTTACGGGCTTCGAAGGTGGGGCCGGCGAAGTCGTTGTACTGAATGAGCGTGCCCAGCTCCCGCCAGAGCATCGTGTAGTCGCCGCCCATGACCTCCTTGATGGCCTGCTTGGTCAGGCTCATGAACCGGGGTGGGCAGGCCAGCGTCACCGGCCGTGTCCCCTGCGCGACGACCGCCTTCACCCGCTTGCTGCCCAGCACCGCCCCCGTCCCGCCGGACCCCGCCGTCGAGAACTTATTGCCCAGGACGATTGCGGAGGGCACGAGATTCTCCCCGGCGGGGCCGATGGCGACGATGGAGGCGTCCGGATACTTCGCCCAGAGGGCATCGGTCGTCTCGTACGTATCGAGCCCCCAGAGGCCGGCCGCGTCGATGATGGCGATCTCGTCATCTTGCAGGAGGAGGTACACCGGCTGTACGGCCGTACCCATGATCACCACATGATCGAAACCGGCACGCTTCAACTGGTCGGCGAAGATGCCGCTGCTGGCGTACCCATACCGATTGTTGGCCGGACATTTCGTGCTCAACAGGAGCTTGCCGGCGCCCGGCACCATCGTCCCGATGAAGGGGCCGGCACTGAGGATGACGGCGTTGTCCGGCCCGAAAGGGTCGCATCCACGGGGGATCAGATCGAGCGCGAGCCAGGAAGCTATCCCCTGGCCACCGATAAAGTCCTTAGCCCACTGGCGCGGGACGCGTTCTCTCCAAGAGCGTCTCTTGCTCAGGTCGACGAAGCCGATGTAGCCGGCAAACAGGTGCTCCGTATGTTCCACGCTGGTCACCCCGCGGCTCTATATGACTTCACGGTCTTTCAGCCGACCGATGTCTTCCCAGGTGTATCCCATCTCGAGAAGTATCTCCTCCGTGTGCTGGCCCAGCTCCGGCGGCCAGCCCTGCGGCTGGACAGGAGTCTGGGAGAGATGAATTGGCGAGCCGACGATCTTCATCGCGCCCCGCTGCTCGTCGGTGACCTCGGTGATGTACGCGTTCGCCCGGGCCTGGGCATCCTCCGCTATATCGGCGTAGTTCTGGACGCGCGCGGTCACCAGATCGTAGCGCTCGAACACCTCCAGCCAGTCGGCGGTGTTGCGCTGGCGGAGCCGTTCCCGCGCCAGACCGGTGAGGAAGACGCCGTGCTTGGCGCGGTCGATGCCGTGCTGGAAGCGCGCGTCGTTCGCGAGTTCCGGGAAAGCGAGCGCGTCACAAAAGCGCGGCCAGCGCTCGTCGCTGACGCCGCCCAGGACGATCCAGCCGTCGGCAGTCTCGAAGCTCCCCCAGAGAGCACCCTGGAACAGGGGGTGTGCGCTCCCGGCTCTCGGCGGCAACTGGCCCCAGACCGTGTAGCTATCGATCTCCCACGCCTGCAGGCCGATCATTGAGCCGTACAGAGAGACCTCCACCTGTTGTCCCACACCGTATCGCTCGCGGGCGACGAGCGCGGCGAGGATCGCCAGCGCAAGATTGGTCGCGCCGGTCTGGTCGGCGATGCAAGCGCCGGCGGGCTGCGGCGGGGTTCCCGGCATGCCGGTGACGCTCATCATTCCGCCCATGGCTTGGCCGGCGATATCGAACGCGGGGCGATGGGCCAGCGGCCCCTGTGAACCGAAACCGGTCGCACGGGCGAAGATGATCTTCGGGTTGCGGCGCTTCATTGCCTCATAGCCGATGCCGAGCGCATCCATCACGTGCAGCCGGAAATTGTTGACGGCGACGTCGCAGACCTCGGCGAGCTTCAACACGATCTCCTTGGCCGCGGATTGCGCCAGGTCCAGGGTGATGCTCTTCTTGCCGCGGTCATGGGCCCAGAAGTAGGGACAGAAACCGTCTCCCTGGTACCAGTCGCTCGTGACCCCGCGGCCCAGATCGCCAACGATTCGTTTTTCGACCTTGATAATCTCCGCGCCCAGATCGGAGAGGATGACGGTGGCGTAGGGTCCCTGCTGGGCCCAGGTAAAGTCGAGGACTCGTATGCCGCTCAGCGGTCCGTGCATCGTCTGCTCCTCCAGGCCGGCTCGCCCAATGGCGGTCGGCAGGGAGACGCGAAGAGGGCGCAAAATTATGACAAGGTGCCGGACAAGGCAAGTCTCGTTGAGCAGTCGCGCCACGGACGTGCGTCATCTTGCCAGAAAGACGACAGCCGCCAGCGTGGTCGTGCCTGCGGCCGTGCCGCCCGCGGCCGCGCCGCTTGCGGCCCCGCGCCGCCTTGCCCGCCCGGCGTACTGCGGCTACGGTCAGAGCGTAAGCAGCGCGTTCGCGAATCCCGATAGCCGAGCCGCCCGAGACGATCGCGTCTGGGTTGCCAAAGGAGCCGTGCATGTCCTCCACCGTCGCCAACCCCGCCACCGCCATCGCCAAGATCGAGACCATCCCGCTGCGCATCCCGTGGCGGGCCGGCAGCACACCCGGTGCGCGTCTGTGGGGCGATAAGCTTGCCGCCGCGGATTCGCTGCTGGTCAAGGTGACGACCGGAGACGGAATCGAGGGGTGGGGGGAAGCTTTTGGGTATAGCGCCGTCGCTTCCGTCAAGCTCGCCGTCGACGCGCTGATCGCACCGCTGTGCATCGGCCAGGACGCCAGTCGTATCCGGCCCCTGATGCACGCGGTTCAAAGGAAGTTTCATGTGTTCGGTCGGGGCGGACCGCTCACCTTTGGGCTCTCGGCCGTGGACATCGCCCTGTGGGATATTGCCGGTAAGCGAGCCAACGCGCCGCTGTCGCACCTTCTCGGCGGCGGCGTGACCGACATGCCCTGCTATGCGAGTCTGGCCTGCTATTCCGATCCCGCCCTGCTGCGCGCGGTGGTCAGGCAGGCGGTCGATGCCGGGTTTCGCGCGGTCAAGCTGCACGAGGCAACGATGGCGGCGATCCGCGCCGCCCGGGAGGAGGCCGGTCCGGATGTGGAGCTGATCGTCGACACCGGTTGTCCCTGGACCGTGGCCGAGGCGCGTGCCGTGGCCGGTGAACTCAAGGCGGTCGGGCTCAAGTTTCTCGAGGAGCCGCTCTGGCCGCCGGAGAACTTCGCTGGCCTCGCCGAGCTGCGGCGCGTCACCGGGCTTCCGATCTCGGCCGGCGAGAACGTTTCGACGCTGATCGAATTCGAGCGCATGCTCGCCGCGGGAGCGGTGGACTTCGTCCAGCCGAGCCCGGCCAAGATGGGCGGCATCAGCGAGTTGTGCAAGGTCTTCCCGCTCGCCGCCATCCGCAACATTCCGGTGATGACGCACTCCTTCTATGACGGCCCGGGCTTGCTCGCGGCCATCCACGCGACCGCGGCACTGGGTACCGCCGACTCCATGATCGAGTGGCGCTGGTTCGATCTGGAGGCATCCATCTATGGCGATGCCCTCACTCCGCGGGAGGGTCGGATCTCGGTCCCACAGGGGCCGGGCCTGGGCCTTGACCCCGATCGCGCCGTCATCAGTGCCTACCGCCGGGGATCGACGCCCTAACGATCGGCAGTAATCGTACGCGGCCCGCGGCGCGAGCACGGCTGATGCGACGCGCGAATCCAGCCTTCATTCCTCGCAACCACCGCGTCGAGCAGGTCATCGCGGCGGTCATGAACGGTGATTTCGCACCGTTCGCAACGATGGTGCGCGTGCTCGGCCAGCCGTGCGCTTCCGCGCGAGACCCTCGGCGAACTTCTTTCCGGTGTCTTCGGACAATTGGGCGCCACCCGGTACGTACTCGCTGCTGTGGAGGACGCCGATGTATCCATCGAGCAGATCCGCGAACGTCTTGGCCTTGCTCGTCCTGGCTGGTTCCTCGTCCAAGTCCGACTCCGAGGAATAGTGTTTGCGTGGACTGTCCACCGCCAGGAGCTCCGGCGTCGTTCCAAGCGCGTGTGCGCGCGCGGTGAGGGACGCTCGATATCGGGCGGCACGCTGATTTTCATGGTGCGTTAGAAAAGCGCGATCCGGCCCGAGAATCGACCCGAACCGTCGGCCCAGTCTCACCCCACCGTGCCTGCGTTCGCCGCCCGCCTCCGGCGGTTTAGTCGCGGCTCTCTCCGGGTGGCTCGCTCTACCCGGCGCGCTTCGCGTTCCTACCGCCGGGTGCCGCTCGCGGGCCATTTCATGCGTGCGGCCGTCGCTTCAGTCGCCGGATAGTTCCAGGGCGCGCGGGGAAAAGACCGGGGTTGAGTTGCGCTCCTCGCGCCACTCAACCCCGAACAACTTCTGCAACCCAGTTTGCACAAGCTGGTTTTCGCCTTTTCCCGCTCGTCTCGCGCCCTTGCTCTATCCGTCGCCTTCGCGCCCGCGCGCTGATCGGCCTGCTTGTTTTCAGCTTCGCCCGCATCGGCGCCGCGCTGACCCTGAAGGTCGACGACTACTTCGCCGAGGGCAAGCGCTGGAAGCTGCGGCTGCACGAGAAGGGCGGCAAGGAGCACGTCGTGCCGGTCCACCACACGCTCGAACAGTACCTCGACGCCTACCTCGACGCCGCTGGCATCCGCGACCAGACCGGCGGTCCCCTCTTCAGAACGCTGGCGACCGCCCCGGGCCGGCCACTTTCACTCAATCCAATGCGTCAGGCCGATGCCTGGCGCATGATCCGTCGCCGCGCGCGCGCCGCTGGCATCCCGACGAAGATCGGCTGCCACACGTTCCGCGCCACCGGGATCACCGCCTATCTGGAGAACGGCGGCACGCTCGAGCATGCACAGCAGATCGCCGCACACGAGTCGCCGCGGACGACCAAGCTCTACGAGCGAACCAACGGCCAGGTCAGCCTCGACGAGATCGAACGGATCTCGATCTGACTTTCCACGGCGTTTCAGGTGCCATGAAGCACGGTGCGCCTACCTGGAAACCCTTGACCGTCCTGCCGTTTTCTCCGACTATCCGCTCGGCTGGATATCGAGGCAATTTTGGTACATGAATGCGCGGCAATTGCGAGAGAGGAATCGGCCTTTTGGGGAGAGCACCCGAACGTCATCATTCCCCGTTTCCGCTCTTCGACGGTTGACCAGAGACCGTCAAAGGCCGAGGAATGCAAAGCCTTGTGAACCTCGACTTGAGGAACCACTACCGCAGCTCTTCCCACATCCTCGGGCGAGATTTCCTCGCGCTCGCACTGCCACATTCTTCACGGTATCAGCGCGCAGCAGCGTTCTTCTCAAGTTCCGTATTCAACGTAGTACGGGACGAATTTGCCGCGTTCTTTGCATCGGGCCGCCGCGCGGAGGTTGTCTGCTCACCACGCCTCCAACCGCCGGACGCGTATGCGCTCGCCAAAGCGATCTACGAGCGACCCAGTTTGACCTCCGGTACACGGAAGAGCTTGGCAGAAGTATTCGCTGGCAAGGACACAAGCGCGATTCTCTGCGACCTTGTCGTGCGGGGGCTCCTTGAAATGCGGATCGCGGTGAGAACGTCCAATTCGGAACGAGCATTGTACCACGAAAAACTCGGCCTCTTTGCCGACGACGCCAACAGTGTCCTCGCATTTTGCGGAAGCACCAACGAGTCATACTCTGCGTGGGTCGATAACTTCGAGCGGGTCGATGTGTTTGCGAGCTGGGCGGACCGTGACGAGCGACAGCGTGCCCGAAGCATCGAACTTCAGTTCCTCCAACTGTGGAAGAACGAGACGCCTGGGGTGCAGGTATACTCCCTCGTGGATGCCTTTCGCGCCCAATTGATCGAGCCGGTCGACTCAGAAACGGTCGGAAGACCGCCCGAGCAGCCTCGACCTGCGTCCCTTCCGCGGAGCTTTCCCGAAGCCCTCGTCCCCCCATCCAGCATCCATCTCTTTGAGCATCAGCGCGATGCAATCAGGGAGTGGGGTGCGGCAGGTGGTGCGGGCATCCTTCACATGGCGACCGGATCGGGCAAGACGGTGACGGCGTTGATGCTTGCCTCCAAGCTCTACGACCGCATCGGCCCTGGGATGGCGATAGGCATTGTTGCCCCATACATTCACTTGGTTGATCAATGGTGCGAGGTTGCGCGCCGGTTTGGTCTTCATCCGATCCGATGCGCCGAGTCATGGTCGACCTGGTACGAGGAACTCTCTGCGGCAATTCACGCCCTCAACGCCGGATATCGCCCGGTGCTCTCGTTTGTGACGACGAGCAGTACCTTAATCAACGAACCTCTCCAGCGATTGCTCCCACGAATACGAAAGCCGTTCCTCTTCATTGGAGACGAGGCCCATCCGCACGGAACTTCCCGGAAGTCATATCTTGCCTTCCAGACAACGCGACCGCCTGGGGCTCCTCCGCTACCCCTGACCGTTGGATGGATGAGGAAGGCACCGATCGGCTGAGCTACTTTGGCAAAGTAGTTTTCAGATATGGGCTTCGTGAGGCAATCGATGACAGGATTCTTACGCCGTACAGGTACCATCCAGTTCTCATTGACCTTGATCCTGACGAGCTGGACGACCATGCCCTCTCGCGGCTGGGCGATACTTGCACGGGGAGAGGATGGGCCACTCAGCCAAGTTGCTCTGCGGCTGCTCATCGGCGATGCAGACTCATTGCATCCGCTCGCAGGAAACTTCCCAAACTGCGAGAGCTATTGGAACCGCGGCGCAAGGATACGCATATCCTCGTGTATTGTGGAGATGGACAGATGGACGACAGGCGGTGAAACCACGTCAAGTGGAAGAAGCAACACGCATGATCGGCCGCGACCTCGGGATGACGTGCGCCAAGTATGTTGCGGAAACACCGGCCCTTCGCCGGCAAGAACTTCTATCCATGTTTGCCGCCGGCGACTTGCCTTACTGGTTGCGATCCGGTGCCTTGACGAAGGAGTCGATGTCCCCGCAACCAAGACGGCGTTCATTCTCGCAAGTAGTACCAATCCGCGTCAGTTCGTTCAGCGGAGAGGTCGCGTTCTGCGCACGGATATGGGAAAGCGCCGTGCAGAGATTTTCGGCTTCTTCGTGCGTCCGCCGCTGGAAAGTATCAATCCCGGGATTCCGCCGAGTTCCGGGTGATTCGGCGCTTGTTCGGGAATCGATTCGCCGCGCGGCCAAGGTTCGCCAATCTGGCCGAGAATGGACCACTCGCCCGTGCGGAACTGTTTGAAGTAGCATCGGCCCTCGGCCTGATCGCTGAATGGGGTGCTGAAAAATGAACGATGGAAACCGCGAGCGTGTAAAGTCAGAGATTGTGAAGGTTCTCGGTGGGCTGACCGAGGACGAACGCAAGCTCTTTAGTGAAGTGATCAAGATCGAGGCCGCGAACCTGCACCTTGAGCGGCCACGCGTCACAACCGAGATGCTTGAAGCAGTACGGAGAGCGGTGAAATGAAGCTGCTCGAAATGGAGATAGAGAACTTTCGGCAGTTCTACGGCGAGCAGAGTATCGAATTTGGGTCGAGTGATTCCAAGAAGAACATCACCGTGTTCCACGGGTACAACGGATCAGGAAAGACCGCCCTGCTGAACGCGTTCATTTGGTGCTTATATGGCGAAACCACGAGCGATCTGGAGGCGCCGGATAAGCTCGAGAACGAGCGCGCCGCTGCGGAGGCATCAATTGGTGCGGAGATGTGTGTCTCCGTCGCCCTTCGGTTCGAGTATCACGATGAAGTATATCGTGTGCAACGAAGCCGCAAGAGTGTGAAGGACGGTGCGAACAGCTTTCGACCGGGCGAAGCAGATTGGATCTGTGGAGGTCGGCGCTTCTGGCGAACTGGAGACGATAGGTACGAGTGATGCGGCGCGGCAAAAGCGGATCGAACAAATCTTGCCGAAGGCCCTCTACCCGTTCTTTTTCTTCAACGGTGAGCGGGTCGAGAGGCTCGCAAGCCCCGACGCGTATGACTCGGTCGAATCAGGGGTCAAGACACTCCTTGATATCGAAGTATATGAGCGGGGTGGACGACATCTCCGTCAAGCGGTCGCGAAGCAACTTGCCGACGATCTCGGTCCTTTGGCGATTCTGAGCTGAAGGACGCTCTGGGGCGACTGAGCGACCTTGAGCAAGAGCATGAAGAGCTCGGTGAGGCGCGGAAACTTCGCCGAGAACGCCGCCGCGTTGACCAAGGAGATGAAGAAGGTCGAGCGCAAGCAAGCGGCAGCCGAGAACCTGCGCGAACTTACAACACAGCGCGATACGTTGCCGGTCGGAGGAGAAACGCCTCGGGAGGGAGATTGACGAGGCGCGAAAGAGATCGGCAGCGCCATTTCTCGCAACGGCTATCTCGCCTTCGCGTCCCCGGTTCTGGACAAGGCGACCGAGTTGGTTGCTTCTGCGCGACAGCGAGGCGAGATTCCGGCGAAAATCAAGCCGCAGTTTGTCGACGATCTTCTGGAATCCTCGGGTGTATCTGCGGGCGCCACATGAAGGGTCGACCGAGATCAAGAAGTTGCAAGTATGGCGGCAGGCAACCGGACTCGCTGATCTCGAAGAGAACATTTCTTACCTCAGCGCTCAGATCCCGCGTCTTCGCGATCGCCGCGCGGATTTGTTCAGTTCGCTTGATCGCCAGCTTGCGAAACTATCGTCGCTCTACAACGAGCGTCGGGACGTGAAGGAAAAGCTGGCCATCGTGGAAGAGAAGCTCGGCGATCCAACTCTCGGTGAGGATGCGGTCCGCTTGCGGGAGCGATATCAGCGGCTCTTGCGCGATCGAGGAACGCACCGTGCTCGACAACAGCTAGTCGAAGATGAAATCCGGAAGAACGAAAGTGACCGCGCTGACGTAAACAAGCAAATCAAGAAGCTTGAAGTACAGAACGAGCGCGGCGCAGTACTCAAGCGCCAGCTTGAGGCCGTCGAACGCGTGTCCGACGCCCTCGACGCGGTAGCCCAGATTCAAAAGGATGACGTTCGTTCGGCACTGGATAAGCAGATCCGAGAAATTTGGAATGACGCCGCGATCAAGGACTACGACGCGTCGGTCACGGAGAACTATCGCCTCTTGCTCGCAAATCTGTCGGAGGACACCCGCAGCCAGTTCGAGGGCTTCAACGGGCGAGAAGCAGGTCTTGGCACTCTCGTTCGTCGGCAGTCTTGTCCACAAAGCGCGAGAGAACGCCGGGAAACAGCATGGCATCAACGTGGGCGGACACTACCCCCTCGTGATGGATTCACCGTTCGGTTCTCTGGAAGATGACTACCGCGCAAAGGTGGCTGAGTGGATTCCAGCTCTTGCAGACCAGGTTGTCGTCATGGCGTCGAATACCCAGTGGCGAGACGAGGTCGAGACGGCGATGCGGGCACGCATCGGGCGTGAGTATGTCTTGGAGCTGCACACCACCAAGCCCGACGCTGATCGAACGATCACGATTGCCGGAGAGGAACACCCGTATGTGGTGTCGACCGGCGACGCGACCAGTTTACCGTATCCGGAAGGTGTGACCTATGGAACGACGCATCAGTGCACCAGCGGACTCAGGGATACGATCAACGCTCGATCGACTTACTACCACGCAACCGGGGTACGACTTTCCATTCTTCGAAACCAAGCAAAAGGCCCTGATGTTTGCTGCCGCTCTCGGCCGCCATCTTGGCAGGAGGGTTCCTCTTGGGCAGCGCGACGCAGGAACCGCGATCAGGTTCGATATTTTCGAAAAAGCGGTGGATGACGGATTCCTTTCCGCACTCGCCGTCGAGGAAGCGAAGCACTTGGACGCACTGCGAGAGACACGGGAGGATGAGCGCGCAACCATCTTTGAAGAGTTTGCACATGCCGGCTTGGTCGAACTCAATCGTCGGTGTTCGAGTCCGGGGCAGACCCCCCTCGATGTGCTGCTCGACCTGATCGAGGAAGCACGAACCACGACGGAGACGACCGATCTACCTGGCATGGATGCAGCGGTCCTACGGACGCTCATTGAGTGAAGGATGCCACATGCGTCCGAAGCCCGATGGGTGTCTCGACTCCAGGCGGTGATTGATGGGACGCCCCGAGGACGCAGCGAGCTATTAGAGCTCTCCTGGGCTGTCGATTGAACTCTGGCGTCCCGCAATCCTGTATCTGCTCGACACTGGGCACGTTCGCCAGCTCGGGACCAAGCGCGGCGCCCGCTATGTCCTTGCGTCCGCTACCGACCTCGATGAGTGCGAGGACGGGCAGCCTGTCGGTTCGCGATCTTGGACTTCGGGGTGATGGCCCGAGACAGACCTACCATGACCTGATCGCCGAGGTGTTACGTGAACTCAGCGATGACACAGAAGCGGATTCGGCACACCCAGCTAGTCTTGCGCGCTCCTGTGACGAGGCTGGTGAAAACGAGCTGCCCGCTGATGATGCCGAGGAACGAATTCGAGCCCGTCTGATCAGCTTCCGCGAGAACACACTTCAGCCCGATCTGCAGCCCGATCGGCCGGGCATGGGGCTCCTTCGAAAGACGATGATCGAAGCGCTCGTTCGAGAACGCCCACAGGATGAGTCAAAATTCTTGCGATGTATCCCGACACATTTGCTGGAAGGAACGAACCGCTCGCAGATTGCGGAGTATCTCCCCGCAGTGCTTGAAATCATCCGAGAGCTGGACGGCTCTACCGATGTCGTCGAAGGAGTCGATGCCCGGCGATCTTGAGGTTCTTTGAATCGAGCACTCGCTCCCAGCCGCTCCACGTACCGATCTCGCTCGGATTCTCGAAGAGCCCTCGTTTGATCTCCTCGCTTGTCAGTCGCGCAAACTTTGCGCGCAGCGCATGTGATTCGTGAAGCAACTCTTCCTTGCGGTGCAAGATGAAGGGATTATCGGAGCCGCGGTAGTCTCGATACTGCACTCGAAACGTTTGCGAATCCACGGTCAGCGATGCCTGCAGGCGAGGATGTGCGACTGATTCAAAATCTGGGTAGGCTAGGTAGGAAACCTGTGGTTGGGCTCGCTGAAGCTTAACGACGTTCGCTGCTTCGACCGCACCTATGTAGCTACGTGCGCACCCTTCGTACGTCCGAAGGATCGCAGGGACGAAGGGGAGCGCTGACGTGGAGGTAGGGCAGTTGGCATCAGCTTCCCCACCCCAGCGCCACGACACGCGCGGTCGATTTGCTGCGCGTCCCCTGCGGAGAATAGGAGCGCGTTTAAAAGCTACGTCCCGCGCACCCGCTTGTACGTCGAAAAGAAGGCACGGACGTCAAGCTGAAGATCGCGTGGAAAGGGCAGTGAACTGGGGACGCCCCCGAAACCCGCGCAGAGTGCGAGATACAGGAGAAGATCCTGTGCGCGTTCGTTGCGGATGGCATCCCAATCATGCGAACGACTGGCCCGGCGGATGACCGTGTAGGCGCGCCGGAGGCTTCGAACGCATCGCGATCGACTGTGCATCGGAGAGTTCATCCTCTGCTGGGAGGCGACCGCGCGCGGTAAGAAATTGTATCAACGGTTCGAGGATATCGCGGCGCTGCTCAAGCAGAACGTCGCTGCGCCTGAGCCGAGGTGCCGCTCCACGACGACGATAGCGACTCGCTACGAACGATTCTCGCAGCGGCGGATCTCGGAAGACATGAAGACGCCCGGTGCGGCAGGAACGCTGGAGCACTGAAGAACTGTACGCAACGCTAGAAGATTGACCCACCCAACGGTGAAAAGCTGACCCACCCCCAGCAACTTGCTACCGGACCGGGACGACCAAATCTCGGAGGAGGTAGCGGAGGTGCTGAAGTGGATCAGGTCTATGTGATCGAACACAAGGTTTTGGTGGAAGGGCGCGGGATCCGACGAGTCGCCGCGAGATGGGGAGTGAGCCGGAACACGGTGCGGCGGTACTTGGCGGTGTCCGAGCCGATACGGAAGCAGAGCAAGGCACGGCAGCGGCCGGTGTTCGAGGCGATGGCCCTGGCTCGAGGAGTTGGTCGAAGAGTGGACGAAGCGCACGACGGGCAAGCAGCGGATCACGGCGGCGCGCCTGCATCGCGAGCTGATCGAGAGACAGCGAGTCGGCTTGACGCTGGTGCAGGACTGGTGGCGGGAGCGGCGGCGCCAACGGGCCGAGACGTACGTCCCGTTGGTGCACCGCCCCGGGGACGAGGCCCAGGTCGACTTCTTCGATGTGACCGTGGAGGTCGGCAGCGAGCGGCGACGCGCGTGGATGTTTGTCATGCGGCTGATGTACTCGGGGCGCGACTTCGCGTGGCTCTACGAGTGGGCCGACCAGGTGTCGTTTCTCGACGGCCATGTGAAGGCGTTCGAGCACTTCGGCGCGGTGCCGCATCGGCTGATCTATGACCCAATCTCTCGTCGGCAGTGCGGCGGCTGGTGGTACCGGAGCGCGAGCTGACGGTACGGTTTCAGGCCCTGGCCAGCCACTACCTGTTCGAGCCCTGTTTCGCGCGGCCGGGCACCGGACATGACAAAGGTGGGGTGGAGAGCCGGGGCAAGGGATTCGGCTACGGGAGCTGGTGCCGATCCCGACGGGCCCGTCGCTGCGGGCGGTCAGTGAGCAGCTGCTGGCGCGCCTGGAGCGGGCCAGCCGCGAGCGCTGCGATCCGCACGGCGTGAGCAGTGCCGAGCGCTTCGCGCAGGAGCGTGGGGCCTGTTGCCGCTGGCGGCGGTGGCGTACGAGGCGCGCAAGGTGGTGCTGTGCTCGGTGAGCAGCCGGGCCGACGGTGACGATCGACGGCGCCGTCTACTCAGTGCCGAGTCACTGGAAGCGCTTGGAGGCGAAAGCCTACGTGGGGCCCCGAAGACATCCGGATCGTCGTACGCGAGGAGCACCTCGTCGTCGAGCGCCAGCGGTTTGGGGAGAAGCACATTCGGTATCGCCATTACCTGCCGGAGCTCGCGCGGAAGCCGCAGGCGGTCCGCCAGGTGGCAGCCGAGCTGCTCGGTGAGCTCGGCGAGCCGTACGGCGCCTCTGGCGGCTGCTGGTCGACACCCACGGCCCACGCGAGGCCGCTCGGTCTTTGCGCGCGTGCTGGGCGCCGTCGTCGATCACGGCGAAGACGCAGTGGCACAGGCGGTGAAGGCCGCATTGGCATCAAATCGGGGGGATCTCCTGGAACTCGGTCGCGTCCTGACCCCGCCGAAGCCGCTCCGAACGGCCGTGCCGTCGAGCCTGGCTGGCTATGAGGTCGAAGCGGCATCGGTAGCGGCGTACGACCACTTGCTCGGCCACGGTGGCGCCGATGAGTAAGGGGAGTGGGGCACAGGCGGCAGCGCGCGAGGCGATGCTGCGCGAGTATTGCCGGGAGCTGCGGATGCCTGCCGTGCTGCGGCAGTGTGCGGAGCTGGCCCGGCAGGCACGTGACGGCGGATGGCAGTACGAGGAGTTTCTGCTCCAGCTGCTGGAGGCTGGTCCACTCCCGCCGCGATCACGCCGCGGCGCGGCGCTGAAGAGATCGCACTTTCCGGAGGTGAAGACCTTCGAGCAAGTGGACTGGAGCGAGCTCAAGGGGATCTCTCGACCGAAGCTGACTGAGCTGATGAGCTGCGCGTACATTGACCGACACGAGGATCTGATCTTGGCGGGTCCGATCGGGACCAGGAAGACGCACAGTGCGATCGCGTTGGGCGTGGAAGGCGGCGCGTCGGCGCTACCGGGTCGCCTTCACACGGGCCGCGGATCTGGTGCGCCTTGCCCGAGCTGATCGAGGCCCGCGACGAGCGCACGCTGACACGGCTGCACCAGCGCTACCGGCGCGTCGATCTGCTGATCGTGGACGAGCTGGGGTTCGTGCCGTTCGATCAGGCTGGTTGGCGAGCTGCTCTTCAACCTGCTCAGTGATCGCTACGAGCGCCGCTCGACGATCGTGACCACGAATCTGGCGTTCAGCAGTGGGTGCAGGTCTTCACGGACGAGCTGACCACCGCCCTCCTCGATCGCCTGGGGCACCATGCCCAGGTGCTGACGACAAGGGCGAATCCTATCGGACGCGGCGATTACGGCAGCGCAAGGAGGTGGACACCCCGAACGACAACTAACCCGAGGAACCGGGGCGCGGTGCGCCGCGATGTGGAAGGCATTCCAGTCGCTCCGCTCCTTCATGCCTCCCACATCGCCAGAGGTGGCAGGAATCATTCAACCCTGGGGGTAGGTCACTTTTAGAGCGTTGAAAGGGTCAGCTTCTCGGCGTTGACAGCAAGAACCCCGTCGGGCACGATCGAAGCTCTCCTTGTTCGTAGTAAGTTCTGAAAGGTGTTGATCCGGGTCAGATATCCATCCGCGCATACGGAGTCCGTGGTCGCCCTTGCCTCAACCGTAAGCCGCGCAGCGCACGAGCACCCGTTCCGCAAGCTCCCACGCTCGGCGAAGAGCACCGCGGCACGTTCTTGAGCATTCTCGATAACGTTGATGACGTATCCCAAGTTTACTACGTCTGCCGGCGACTGAGCGGCGCCTGGCCGATGTACGGGATCCCAGCCCGATGAAGAAATGCCGCGCGTACGAAGGTTGCGAACATCGTCGCCCTGGCCGCAACCAAAATCGAAGACGGTCGTGTTCGAAGTAATCAACCCATCATCGATCGCGAGTCGCATCGGGCGCGAAAGATCGCTTCGCCGAAGCGCCGTCTTATGCCGTTCAATGCTTGTCGCAGACGCGCTCAATGCCGTGTGGAATCAGCAAGAGGGAGCTGTCGAACGAGGTCGGCAATGCTACGGATGCGCCGATTCGCCGCGAGGTACGCGATCCCGCGGTGCAGATGGATGCGAAACTGAGTCGCGAGCGTCTCCTCATCGAGCGGCAGGCCATCCTGTCTGCACCGCGCTTTCAGGATTGCCCAATAGATCTCGTGGTAGCTTCCCGCGAACACACGCCACGTCATCTCCACAGAACTGTCAGCGGGGTACTTTGCAGGAGCCGGTACGCTCGGCTCTGCAAGCGACGTGCAAAACGCCCACCGGCAAAGCACATTCCAATTCGCAATTCCCGTATGGCGCTTGAGTTTGATCAGATGCTCCTTCGCCTGCTGGGACAGGCGGATCGTTTCCACCGGCATCGCAGCTCCTACCAAAAGTACCCGGTTTCAACGCGGGTACTTCCGCTCGCGTCGTCATGAGCGAGCCGATAGGCACGCCCGACCCATGGCCGCAATTTCGCATAATGGCGCTCATCGATCTCCTCATCCGTGGACAGGAGCACGACCTGATGGCTCGCATGGGGAAAGTACCGCTCCACAAGGTGGCTACGATGTTGCGTGTCGAGCCGTCCGAGAGGCGTATCGATGATCGCAGGAAGCGCGTGACCAGACGCACGTGCCAATCCCCAGAGGAGTGAGACCGCGAGAAGCTGTCGTTCGCCGGCCGAGAGTCGTTCCGGCAAGACTACGTTTCCCATCTGGTCGCGCAGCGTAAGTGCAAACGTCTTCGGATCGATAGTCAGCGACTGAACGAGTGAGCGCTTATGCAGGAGAGTTGAGAAGCTCTCAAATACAAGCGCTTGGATTCGAGAGACATGCCGTTCGACCACAGCCTCGCGAAACCGCGCGAGCGTGCCCCGCGTGCGTTGCGAGTATTGTACGATGCGTGTGGCGTCTTCTCGACCAAAGTCTTCGCCGACGGTGGTCTCAATACGCGCGGCGAGTCTCGCACGCTTCTGCTCGATCTCCCTGTTGAGACGCGCGATTTCCTCATCGATCACACCAAGACGAGCGTTCGCGTCCATGAGGCGAAGACGACACGTTTCTCGTTCACTCATGAGCTGCTCAAGGGCGGCGCTGTCCGGGACTCCCGCAAGAAGCCGCTCCGCGCCGATAAGATCGGAGGTTGCTCGATCCACCGCGGCAATGCGCTCCTGAGCAATCTGCGCGTCCACGGTCAGTTGGGCACGGAGGGCAGCAATGGAGGTTCTGGCAGAGCTGCTGAGCTCCAGGTAGCAATCGGCGGCCGCATCCTGTGCGCGTCGATCACGGTCACTCCTGAGGAAATCCGTGAGATGGTCAGTGAGGTGCGCGGGGGGATCAAGTGCAAGTACGGCATCGAGAAGGCTTCGGTCTCGCTCGTCAAGGAGTTGGATAAGCTCCCGGGACACCGCGACACGCTGCTCGACGTCTGACTGCAACGCAACCACGTCGAGAAGTCCTCCCACCATGACCAAGGGAAGGGCACCGTCCGCCAACTCTCGGAGAGTCTGCTCGACCTTCTCGATCTGTGACGCTTTCGCACTGCGCTCAACCTCAAGCTGGTCTCGCCGTTGTAGGAGTTCGCCGCCTTCCAAACGAAATCGCTCGTCCAGTTGCCGACTCCGCTTTCCCCAGAGATCAACTTCGTTCTGGAGCGCTGCCCGCTGCTCCACCAGCCCCGTGCGCCGACTCTCGATCTCTTCCAAGGACCGGCCAAGTTCCTCAATATCCCGACGCTCAGCGGTCGATGCGGCAGCGGTTCGCTTCCGGCGGCTCGAAACAAGGAGGTCTCGCATAAGCCGATCTACGTAATCGAGACCCAGCAACGAGTTGATTGCGCTCGCAAGAAGCTCAGAAGAACTCTCGAGGTCGGCGAGGGCCTCGATTCGATCACCATCGAAAAAGAACAGCTGCGAGAGTCGCGCAGGAAGAAACTCTTGTACCCGCTCACCCCAGGAGTCGGTCACGACTGAATCGAACCTGCCGTCCTGTAGGACTTCGAGCCTCTCCTTCATCCCCGATCCGTTTTCCACCCACGAACGATGCACGCGATAGACGTGTTCCTTCCCTTCGGAGCGGCGCCGGAATTGGAGCTCGATTGCCGCTCCTTCTGAGGGGGCGACTGCTCGATTGATGCATCGACGCAGAAAATCTTCGTATGCGAGGCCGTTCCGATTTGAGCACCGTGCCTGCCTTCCGTAGAGGACGAGCTGGAGCGCATCCAAGAGCGTCGTCTTCCCTCCACCGTTGAGGCCACCAAACAGGATGACTGGCTGGTCGCGGGCCGGCGGCGAAAGGGTGATCGTCTGACGATCACGGTAGACGCCGAAGTTGTGCAGCGTAACTTCGTCCAGAATCACGAGCCGAGCTCCTTCGGCAGATCTCCAGTCTCGCTCCCGGACTCTGAAGCGGGAGGCTCTTTATACGTTCCTGCTCGGGCCTGAGCGATAGCGCGTTGACGTCTCTGGGCGCGCTCTGTTGCGTCCTCTGGACTCGAAAAGAACCCTCGCTTGAACGCCTGTTCGAGGGCATCGTAGAGACCCGCCCGGCGCGACATGGTGCTGAATCGACACTCGATGTCGAGCAGCTCGCGGACCATCTGATAGTGTAGGTTATCCCCGTCCGCAGCCTCCCGCAGCAGCTGCATTTCGTCGAATCCCAGAATTGGGCTGTCGTGGATACGTGCTCCCTCGTATGGACTACCAGTCACCTCTTCGAAGATACGCGGCAGATTGTCTTCAACTTCGTGCTTATCAACCACCCAGATCCGACGAATCTCCTCAAGCTCCGGATGGGTAATTAGTTCGATGGTCCGAACATGACATGGACCATGTGTGCGAACCCAACACTGAGCTTCCAAGACCTTGCGGAGCCAGTGCTCACGCGCTTCCTGCACGTAAGGACCGGGAATCGGCTGATCATGAAAGAGCTGTACCTGTCCTCCCATGCGCCTAAAGTCGCGAAGGTGGCGATCGGGGGCGTCGAGCTCGTTGCGAAGCTCAAGGAGCGGGAGCATCCACTCCTTTTCCTCATCATTTTGGATCATGGCGTGCATCGACTTGTCTTGGTCGACGAGGGTGCACACCCAACACCCGAAGCGGCTGTCGCCGCAGCTCGGAGTACTTGTATCCACCACCAGCGGACATTCACCGTCCGCTGACGCGCCTTGGTACATCGTCAAGAGGTCCTTGTTGTTGTACCCCCACGGATTGGGCTCCTGCATGAGGAAGAGCCACACATCGTCGTTGCTCCAATGCTCGATTGGCGTGAACACCGATGAGTTGGGGAGGCTGGCGTTTGGACTCAGGCGCTCCCGCATGCGCCGACGCTCGTGCTTTGTCATATTGTGTGCGCGCGCAGTGCTCTCCGCCTTACGCGTGCCCAGCACCAGGATCGCCTCACCGTTCTCGCGCACGACGGTACTGATGAAGGTGTTGGAGGGCTTGATCTTGAGACGCTCCGTGCACCACCGAAACTTCGGCCGCGGCGCAGGATATCCTCTTCCGATGAGATTCACCCAAAATGTGTCTGATACCTCTGGCGTCAGACGGTGGGGATGGATGGGAAGCCCTGCCCGACGTGCTGCCTGCTCCATCGTCGAAAGTGAGTTCGTCACCCATGCGGCCACGACGGGATTCTCGACCAGTGTGTCAGTGCTGATGACGTGAATCGGCTTTTGGCGGGCGGTCTCTGTGAGGCCGGCAACAGCGTTCCAGACCAGCTGGAGGGTGGCAGTTGAATCCTTTCCTCCGCTGTAGCCAATGACCCACGGAATCGTGTCTGAGCAGTAGAGGTCGCGGATCTCCTCAAGCAGAGATGAGACCGTCTTCTGGAGTCCGTGCTCCGCAAATGCCGACTTCTGTGTACTACCCGACATGGTCACCCCGTGAGAAGGCGTCTTCGACCCGTTGTTCCTCGGGAGATAGGGGAACCCCGAGCTGTCGCTTGAGTATGTTTGTGGTGAGCGTGACATTCTGCTCGGCCTTAGATACCCGTCCCCCGATCATTGCACGGCCTTCCCACACCTTGGTGTTCGAGCGAGACCAATCGATGGTCTTGATTCGCTTGAGCGACTTTTTCCATCCTTGATTACTCTGCCGAAGCAGCACGTTGCCGACTTTGCCGAGCGCCTGGAGGACAATTCCATGAGAATGGATGAAATCTCGCCGCACTTCTCCTGCGGTGAGTTTCCCCTGCCGTACGAGCTGCCACTCGTGGAAGTGCTTTGCGGCTTCTTCCCAAAACGACGAAGCGACCGTCACCCGGTCACCGTCTGGACCATCCTCGATGCCAGCCATCAGGGCAGATGTTGCGCTGTAGATTGCGCTCAATGTGAAGAGTTTTCGCGAGCGAACCGACAAAGTGCTGCGCTCCATCTCAACCACATCTCGGAATACGGGTGACCGCAGCACCACGAGCTTTGCAAGTTGCGCGCGATCGTCTCGGTGATCGTAGAGAACGCCGAGGGACTTGCTCGGACGGACAGCGTGCCGGTTGAGGTCAGCGAACATCTGCTGGCATCGGTTGAGAGCGACGTCTTGAAAAAACACGACCGCGATACTCTCGTCCGCAAGATTAGGATTCTCTCGGGCGCGACTTCGATCGCGACGCCGACGGTGCTGCCCATCGTTGATGATGAACCGTGCGGACATCGGGATGTGGAGGATTCCGATTCGGCTTGCTTCCGCGCCAGCTCCAAAAGGCTCGAAGCGCATTTCTCCGTCGACCGAAGCTGTGATCGCGGAGAAGACATAGTCGTCGCGGTGCCCGAGCACGTACCGGGCAATTTCAGGTACTCGGGAACGATTGAGCGAGCGCTGGGCGCGAAGTTCGGGAACGAGCTCTTCCTCGTCGAAGAGAAAGATCTTCGGCAGCAGCCGAAGCGGGCACATCGAGACGTAGTACTCCCGACGCGCCTGGATGCCCCCTAATTGCCGGGAAGAGATAGGCAAAAGCGGCTTCGGGGTCGGCTCCAGCCGTCGTTGCTGCCATGGTCTTCCCCTTTCGTGAGCCGGGGAGTATCAAATCTGCCGGCCCGGAGTCAACTCGGAAAACAAACAGCACCTGACTTTGAAACGTACATGGGGCGTGGTAGACATGGTTGCCGGTGGCGTCCGATGAGTCATCCAATCTACCTCGACTGCAACGCAACCACACCGGTCGACCCGCGCGTTAGCGAGTTCGTTCGACACTTTCTCGATGCCGAGTTCGGAAATGCCGGCAGTCGTACCCATGAGTATGGACTCACGGCGAAGCGTGCAGTTCAGAGAGCGCGGGAGGACGTTGCTGCGGTCGTCGATGCCAAGCCCGACGAAGTTGTTTTTACGAGCGGCGCAACAGAAAGCACGAATCTTGCGATCCTCGGCTTGGCGCGCGCCGCGGAGCGAGCGGTCGGCGCCATATCATCACCACGGCGATCGAGCACAAAGCGGTTCTCGAACCAGTCGGCGAGCTTGGCCGACTAGGGTTCGAGATTGCGCTGCTTCCATCATCCACCGGCGGCTGGGTTGATCCCGATTCCTTGAAAGCGGCGCTGCGACGGACACCTGGCTGGTCTCCATTATGCACGTCAACAATGAGACCGGAGTGATCCAACCGCTCAACGAACTCGCAGCGCAGGTGGCCGACCACCCGGCGTATTTTCATGTCGATGCCGCTCAAGGCTTTGGAAAGGACCTCACCCCTCTTCGCAACCGACGCATCGATCTCATCAGCGCGAGTGGGCACAAGATCTTTGCACCAAAGGGGGTCGGCGCGCTCATTGCGCGCCGCCGCAAGTATTCCCGTCCGCCGCTGACACCTCTCTGCTTCGGTGGTGGGCAAGAGCGTGGACTCCGTCCAGGTACACTTCCGGTCGCTTTGATAGCGGGTTTCGGTTTAGCTGCTCGACTTGCGTGCGCCGAGTCATCGGCACGGTTGGAATACTGCCGACAATTCAGACAGGCACTGGTCGATGCAATTGATCCACTGGAGCCTTGCTATAACGGCGACACCGATCGGGTACTGCCGAGCGTCGTGAACGTTTCGTTCCCCGGGCTCGATTCTGAGGCGTTGATGGTGGCGCTCAAGAGCCTCATCGCGATTTCTAACGGCTCTGCATGCACATCAAGCAGTTACGAGCCCAGCCACGTGCTCAGGGCGATGGGATGCACGAGTGAGCAGATTCAAGGGGCTATTCGAATCTCCTGGTGCCACATGACTCCGTCGGTCGATTGGGAGCACGTGGTTCGCGAGATAAGACTCTTAAGCCAGCGGTAGGCGGCTCGTCATCGGAGCGTCGTCTTCACCTGCACGTTGGGCGTTGGGCTTCCTTCGGCGTGAACACCGGTGGGTACCGCGGAGGGGGGGGTAATCAATGATTGAACTACGCAGGGACTCCGGCGTTCGGGTACAAAGTACGGCATCGGAATCGGATGCCTTATGGACGTTGCGATACGCTTCGCTGATGTGCTTCGAAAGCTCCAGGCCGCTCGGCTTGCCGAGGCCGAAGCACTGGGCGACCTCGCGGCCGTGCTGAGCAACGGCGGGTCCGCGCCGCTGCCGCTGCTGGCCGCGGCGACATCGCAGATGAACGGCGAGCCGTGCTATCTCTCGGCGAAGCAGCTCGCGGAACGTATCCCGTACACGGAGGCCTCGATTCGCAACATGGTCAGCAGCGGAGAGCTCGTCGAAGGACGGCACTACTTCAAACGCCGACGCCGGATCATGTTCTCCTGGCAGGCCATGCGAGAGTGGGTGGAGCAGCAGTCGATCGCCGAGACGGCGCCGCTTCCCCTGGTGAGGAATCGACGCAATGGGCATCCGGAGTAAATCGGGCAAGCTCTTCCTCGACTTCCGCTGGAAGTCGCAGCGCTGCCGCGAGTTCACTGGACTCGAAGACACGCGCGAGAACCGGCGACGGGCCGAGGCGTTCTATTCAGTGATCCAGGGCGAGATCGCCCTCGGCGCCTTCGACTACCGCAAGCATTTCCCCAACGGCGCTCGTCTCGCCGACTTCTACCCGCACGACGTGATCGTGCAGCGAGGCCAGATACCGCTGGTCGGCGACTACCTCGACGACTGGCACAAGCGGCGCTCGCCGTTCCTGAAGGACGGCAAGGTGGCCGACGGCGCCGACCTGCATCCCTCGACGTGGATGCACGACGAGTCGGTCATCCGCTGCCACCTGAAGCCGGCCTTCGGCGAGCTGCGCCTGAATCAGCTCACGACGGCGCGCTGCAAGGACTTCCGCAAGAAGCTCCAGGACGACGAGCTGTCCGGCAAGACCGCCGGGAACATCCTCGGCATTCTGCACAAGGCGATGGCCGACGCCGTCGAGGACGGCCTGATCGATACCAACCCGGTCCCCAAGCTGACGCGCCGGCGCCGCAAGGCGCTGATGCGGTCGAACTCCGATCCGCTGACCGTCGACGAGGTGAAGCTCTTCGTTGAGGCCGTGCCGGCCTGGTACCGTGACCTCTACGACGTGTGGTTCCGGCTCGGCTGGCGACCGTCGGAGATTCTGGCGATCGGCTTCGACTGGCTCGACTTCCACCGGCAGACGGTCCAGATCAAGCGCGGTCGCATCGCCCGTTGGGGCGGCGTAGAGGCGCCGCCGAAGACCGGCGAGCGCGAGGTCGACTGCCGCTACGACCCGGCTATCTTCGCCACCCTCCGGCGGTTGAAGCGGCGCTCGATTCAGACCGGCAAGCGCGACTTCGTGTTCACCGACGAAGACGGCCATCCCCTCTCGCAGGAGCGGCTGCACAAGAAAATCTGGCTGCCGACGCTGCGGAAGATTGAGCTCCGGGCGCGCGGGCAGTACAACATCCGCGACACCTTCATCAGCTTGGCGTTGTCGGCCGGCGAAGACCCCGGCTGGGTCGCGCAGGTGTGCGGCACGTCTGAGAGGATGATCTTCGAGCACTACCGCAAGTTCATGAAGAACCTGCGGCGCGAAGACGGGCGGCGGATCGCCGGTTTGTACCGGAGCCCGGGCAGCGATGGGCACCGGATGGGCACCGAGGAGCCCAAGAAAATCGTAAGTGCTGGAAATTCCAGCCGAAAAGGAGTGGAGGCGGGGGGAATCGAACCCCCGTCCGGAAGCGGTCAACCGCGGTGTCTACGTGCGTAGGTTCGTGGTTTGTTCTCGTAACCGAGACTCCCACGACCAGGATTCCCGATCACCAGCTCGTCTCCCCCTCCGCTTACGCACCGTAGGAGTCGTCCTCCGAAGCCTCGGCGCAGGAGGATTTTCGTCGACGGCGTCCGAGCAGTCGCCGCCGCTTATCCCGATTTGCGACGCCTGATCCTACCCTACGGGCTCGGATAGGTCAGACGTGGTTGCCCTTAGGCAGCCAGTGCAAGTGGTTCGTCTGCGTTTAAGCAGCCCTGGGGTTTTACGGTACCCAGGATCCCGTGCACGCAACCGGAGCCTTCCATACCCCCGTCGAACCCAGATCGCCCCCATGAACAGCAGCCGATAGTCGACAGTCGATTGCTCCTGAGCGGTTACCCTAGCGTTCACCCCCGCGGACCGCAAGTTCCGCAGGCGCGTCCTTATCGTCGCAACGCCCGGTCCATCTCGCGCCGCACTTCGCGCTCCTTGGTCGCTTCGCGCTTGTCGTAGAGCTTCTTACCGCGGGCCAGGGCCAGCTCCACTTTGGCGCGGCCATCCTTGAAATACAGGCGCAACGGAACGAGGGTCAGCCCGCGCTCCTTCACCTTGCCAATGAGGTGCGCGATCTGCCGGCGATGCAGCAGCAGCTTGCGCGAGCGCGTCGGCTCGTGCCCGAACTGCGCCGCCGCCGCGTACGGGCTGATGTGCGCGTTGAACAACCACACCTCGCCGCGCTCGATGCGGCCGTAACTATCCTTGAGCTGTGCCTTCCCGGCCCGCAGCGACTTCACCTCGCTGCCGGTGAGAACCAGGCCGGCCTCCAAGGCCTCCTCGATGTGGAAGTCATGGCGCGCACGACGGTTGACGGCGATGTCGCGCGTGCGCGAGGAGCGTTCCTGTGCAGGCATGGCGGGAGAGTAACACCTCGGGCCGAAAGAGGACAGAGAAGAGAGGACAGACGACCGAGAACGGACGACGGAGGACAGAGAACGGAGGACAGACGACGGATGTCGGATGAGGGTGGGGAGTCCATCCCCCGTTCGAGCCCCACTTCGATTCTTGCTCGTGCTGGGGCTAGGGGGTGGCGGGCTTTATTTCTTCGACCTGAGGTGTCGGGGCCGGGGCCTTCCAGAGGAGGAAGACCAGACCGCCGGTCAGCCCGGCCACCAGGACCACGGCGCTCGATAGCAGGCCGAGAGCCACCGCGGTGTGGCGGGCGACGCCGATCTTGGCCAGAAAGTACATGTAGCCGTACTCGCGGATGCCGATGCCACTGAAACTGATCGGCAACATCCCGGCGATGTTGACCACCGGAATGAAGACGAAAAAGAACGCTGCCGGCGCCCGGATGCCCAATCCCCACGCCAGGAACACCTGGGTGACGATCTGCATGCCGTGGAAGAGCACGGCGACCAGGCTGGTCAACCCCAGCAATCGCACGTCCCGCCAGTACGGCGCCAGATCGCGCTCCACCATCTCGCGCCAGCGATTGCCGGGCGAAAATAGCCGAACGGCCAACGGCGGGCCGAGCATCCATCCGAGCACGGTCGCCGGCGGTATGACCCAGGCGGCGTAATAGAGTAATCGGGGCAGCCGGTAGCCGGGCTGCGCCAGAATGGCGAGCGCGCCGATCCAACTGAGGGCGATAAAGCCCAAGCCGCGGTCGGCAAGGACCGTGGTGAACGCCAGCGTCTTACGTTTTTGGCCGCCGATGAGCAGCGCCCTGCCGATATCGCCGGCGACGGTGCTGGGCGCAAACAGGTTCATGTACATGCCGGTGAAATACGGCCCGAAGAAGTGGCCCCACGGTTCATGGAACCCGAGGGCCCGCGCCAGCATCGTCCAGCGAAAACAGCTCACGAGCTGGCTGGCCACATAGCCGACGGTGGCGAGCAGCACCCACCAGGGGTTTGCCTTGGCGACCGCGCGCGACAGCTGCGACAGATCCGTCTTGACCAGCAAGACCGTTAGCAGGACGACGCTGAGGCCGATCTTGAACCAACGCGACGACCACCAGGGTTGCGCTGCCGCCGTGCCGGCTGCCGCACCCACGCTTACCACCCCGCCGCTTCCCCGCCTTTACGCGGGTCGGCGGCTCCTTCGAAGACGCCGGCAGTCCGGCGGACCGCTTGCACGGCGCCCATATCCGGCATCTCTTTCACGACATGACCGCAGCGCGCAAGGGCCTGCCGCGTCAGCGCCGGGATGCCCGGCTCGACGGTGAGCACCGCCGGTGTCCATTGATGATGCACGCGCGGCGCCGCAACGGCGGTGGTAGCGTCCATGCCGAAATCCAGGATATTCAACAACACCTCGGCGGTGGCGCTGATGATCAACGGTCCGCCCGAGCCGCCGGCGGCGAGGATGGCTTCGTGGTCGCGAACGACGATCACGGGCGTCATGCTGCTCAGCGGCCGCTTGCGGGGTGCGATGGCATTGGCCTCCGCTCCGATCAGGCCGTAGACGTTCGGTACGCCTGGCTGCGCGGAAAAGTCGTCCATCTCGTTGTTCAGGATGATGCCGGTATCGCCAGCTACCAGCATTGCGCCGAAGGCGGTATTGATCGTTGTGGTGCAGGCGACGGCGTTGCCATCCGCATCCATCGCCGAGACGTGCGACGTCCCGGCATCCGCCGCGGCGGCACGACCGCGGGCGGAGTGACCGATAGGACTGCCGTACTCGTCGTGCCCCAGGGTGCCGCTAGCGCGCAGCCGGCGCCGCAACGCGAGGGTGTTGGCCGGCGCCAGAAGTTCCGCGAGCGGAACGCGAACGAAGTCGGGATCGCCGTAGAAGCGGGCACGGTCGGCGAAGCCGTCCTGCATGGCTTCCGCCAGGAGGTGGAGATAGGTGGGAGAATTGTGCCGCAGGGTGGCGAGGTCGTCGTGACGCAGGATGCCGAGTATCTCGAGCAAGACGCCGCCGCCGGAACTGGGCGGCGGCATGGCGATCACCGTAGCGCCGCGATGGCCGCCGCGCAGTGGGCGGCGCCACTTGGGACGGTACTGCGCGAGATCGTCTGCGGTCAGCACGCCGCCCGCGCTCTGCACGCTCCGCGCGATGCGCGCGGCGATGGCGCCCCGGTAGAACGCGGCTGGCCCGGCGTCGGCGATGTGCTGCAAGGTCGCGGCCAATTCCGGTTGCCGCACGATTTCGCCGGCGCGCCGCGGCGAACCGTCGGGGTGCAGAAACGTGCGCGCCAGCGCGGGGTCGGCGTGCAACTCCGATGCGGCCTCGGCGATTTCCTCGGCGAGGTGCGGCTCGATGGCGAAACCGTCGCGCGCATACCGAATCGCCGGCTGCAACACGGTTGCCAGCGGCAGTCTCCCGTAGCGCCGCACGGCCGCCGCCAGACCCGCGACCTCGCCGGGCACGGCGACGGCCAGGCCGCCGCGGCGGCTGAGGTCGGCGACCGCCTTGCCGTCGCGGACGAACATGTCGCGCCAGGCGGCATCCGGTGCGCGCTCGCGGTAATCCAGCGCCACGGCTTGTCTGGTCCGACCACGGTAGATGAGCATGAACCCCCCGCCACCGATGCCGCAGGAGGCCGGGTTGACGACGCCGACAGCGAAGGCGGCGGCCGCCGTGGCGTCGATGGCGTTGCCGCCGCGGTGCAGCATCTCCACGCCGGCCAACGAGGCCAGCCGGTGATCGGCGGCGACCATGCCGTGCGCTCCCCAGGCGGCGAACGCGTGCGCGGGCAATACGAGCAACACGACGAGAAGCGGCACGATGGGCATGGCTGACTAGAGTTCGTAAACGGACGCTCGCGGATAGGCAAGCCGCGACCGCCGCTGGCGTCGGACGACTGCCGACCGGTACGTTTCTTTCGGATTGGGGTTAGTGTAAGGTGCCGCGCGTGCGTCGGGAGATCACTCGTTCATTTGCGGCCAGCATTGCGGTCAAGCGGCAGTTCCTCCGGGAGAATCTGGAGACGCTGATGCACTCCGTCGCTCTCATCGTCGAGACGTTCCGGACCGGGAACAAACTGTTGCTTTTCGGCAACGGCGGCAGCGCCGCCGATGCGCAACATATCGCCGCCGAGTTCGTCAATCGCTTCAAGATGGAGCGGCCGCCGCTGCCGGCGATCGCGTTAACCACCGACAGCTCCGCGCTCACCAGCATCGGCAACGACTACGGCTACGCCGAGGTGTTCGCCAAACAGGTACGGGCGTTGGGCCGCCGCGGCGATGTCGCCATCGCGATTTCCACCAGCGGCAATGCGCCCAACGTGCTGCGGGCGGTGGCGGCGTGCCGGCGCATCGGAGTGCGTACGATCGCGTTGACCGGCGGCAGCGGTGGCAAACTCGCGCGTGCCGGCGATTTGATCCTCCGCGTCGGCGGCACCACCGAGACCGCGCGCATTCAGGAAACGCACATCCTGGTCGGCCACGTGATTTGCGAGCAGGTGGACGCCGTATTGTTCGCCGGCGGCCGCCGGCAAGAATCGACGGTCCCCAGAGGTCGAGGGAGACGACGGGAACGATGACACGCCACGACCCGCCGGCGCTCGACCTGTCGCGCGTGCGAACCTATCCCTTGCGCACGCGGCGGAGCACCGTGGCGACGCGGCTGATCGCCTCGCCGCCGCGCCGGGGCATGTCGTTGGGGCGGTTTCTCGCCGACTTGCCGGACATCCTGGCGGCACGCGATTTCCGCGCCGCCGCCCAGGCGATCGCCACCCGTCATCGCGCCGGCAAACGCATCGTGCTGGGGATGGGGGCGCATCCGATCAAGGTCGGCCTGAGCCCGTTGATCGTCGACTTCATGGAGCGCGGCATCCTCTCGGCCGTGGCCATGAACGGCGCCTGCATCGTGCACGATTTCGAGTTGGCGTATACCGGTGAAACCTCGGAGGACGTGGCCACCAACCTGGTCGAAGGTCAGTTCGGCATGGCGGAAGAGACCGGGCGGTTTCTCAACCAGGCGATCGCCGCCGCCGGCACGGATCGCGGGCTGGGCGAGACCGTCGGCAGGGAGATCCTGGCGGCAGGTTTCCGCAACACGCGCCTGAGCATTCTCGCGGCCGGGGCGCGCCTCGGCATTCCGGTCACCGTGCACGTGGCCATCGGCACGGACATCATCCACATGCATCCCAGCGCCGACGGCGCCGCGATCGGCGCCGCCAGCTTGCGCGACTTCCGGCGCTTGGCGGCGGTGGTGGGCGGCCTGCGCGGCGGGGTGTTCATCAATCTCGGCTCGGCCGTGGTCATCCCCGAGGTCTTCGTGAAGGCGCTCAATCTGGCGCGCAACGTCGGCAAGCGGGTGGATCGGCTGGTGACCGTCGACATGGACTTCATTCGCCACTACCGGCCGGGCGTCAACGTGGTTCAGCGCCCGACCGCGCCCGACGGTCAGGGCTACCGGTTTACCGGCCATCACGAAATCATGTTCCCGTTGCTGTGCGCCGCGGTGCTGGAGCGGTTGGGGTAGCAGCCTGTTGGAGAGGGCGTTCCGCTTGCCCTTCGACGGGCGCACGCTGGGCGGAAATCCTTACGAAGCACGCAGCCTTCCGCTCGGAGCGAGCCGGTCGAAACGCGAGGGCGACTATGCAACGGCGGGTTGGCGCCATGGTCGCGGCAATCACCGGTGCGCGAACAGGATCGCACCATCGGCGATCCACGTCGTCGACGTGTGCCAACTGCGGACGAGGCCGGGAATCGCGGCGACGTCGACGGGGCGTGGCGAGCCAACGAGGTAGTCATCGGCGGTACCACACGACGGTGGCCTGCCGAGCCAAAAAAAATTGCACCGCATCAGCCAGCCAACGATACCCCCGCGTGTCCGATACGCCCGCAGCAACGGCTCGAGCGCACCGCGGCAGGTGAATGCCTCGATCAACTGACGTTGGGAGTAGAACGCCAACGTCCCCACTTCGCCCTGTAGCCCGATCTTCGTTCGCGGATCCGTGTGGTCCCGCACCCACAGCCCGACCTCCCGATACCGATCGTGCGTTGCCCAGTTGGTGTGAATCGGCGCCTCCGTCGGAACGAATGTGCCTGCCCGGTGGAAGTGGGCCGCAATCCCGAGGATCGCGACGGCAGGGGTGGCGAGTAAGGCCGCTCGCCCGAGCGCCGAACGGTGTGCGGTGCGGGCATACTGAGATGCCAACGCCAAGGCCCCCATCCACGTGCCGGCTATCGCCAGCGGTGCGTAATACCAATGATAGGGACCAGGGCCTAGCAGGGCGTACCCGGCAGAGTACGCCACCGCGAACGCGCCCAAAACGCGCATCAACTGGGAGACCTCTGGGAGGTCGCGACCGCGGCGCAGCGCGCAGAGCGGAATGAACGGTACCAGGCTGAGCGACAGCAATGACGGCCAGGGGTAGCGCGAAACGTAGAGGGAAGCGCCGCTCGCGAAGGTGAGGGAGCCCCATGGGTTGCGGACCTTGAGGAAAAACGTGTCGGGCAGGAGCGAGCCCAAATGGAACCATGCGAACAGGTACCACGGCGCCAGGCAGAGCACATAGACCAGTACGAAGCTCGGACGGCCCCGCCACCACGGGCGCGACGGCACCACGTGGCGCGCCGTGCCGCGCACCAGTGCGTGACTGTCGTCAGCCCCCGGGATCGCGAGCACGAGCAGCGCGGCGAACATGAGGACTCCGTCCGGGCGCGTGAGCGTCAGCAGTGCCAGACAGGCCGCGAGAGCATGCCACCGGCGGAGTACGAGCAGACAGAGGCCGGCGGCCATCAAGGTGACATAGAGCAGGGTTTCGAGTCCGATGCTCGACATCAGCAGCGGGTTGGCGATCGTGGCCAGAAACGCGAGGGCACCGAAGTACTGGTTACCAAAGATCCGCCGCGACAGCAGGCCGAGACACGCGGCGAGCACCAGCGCCTCGACGCTCGCCAGCCAGATGGCGGCGTCGACCATGTCGGGGACGACGGTTCCGGCGAGAGCGGTGAGGACGACGTTGAGCGGCGACGTTGCCGTGTTGGTCACGGCGTCGGGGAAGAATCCCCAGTGCAGGTGATGGCGTAGCGTGGAGGCGTACTGCAGCGTGATGAAGGCGTCGTCGATGAGCGAACGCCTGAAGCAGGAGAGATACACGACCAGCAGCGGCCAGAGGGCAAGGAGGCCGAGCACCGTCGTCGTTGTTGCCGGCGTGACGGCGGGGGAAAGGTGCGCGCCGTGGTCGCCGGTTGGTTCTGCCGTTCGAGGCCGCCGGACATGCGGGTGGCCGCCACGATGGCGCGACACCCTGCTCACCGTAACCGCACGCATCGCCGACAGCGATGTCGGCTGAATGGAGAAATTTCCATACGGCCAAGTTTCAGTGGATCGTCCCCGCGAGAGGAGTTCATCCCACTCGTGGGCCGTGAATAGCCCAGCTCGGGCGGCCGGGGCAAGGCGTGTCTCGGTCTCGGTGCTCCTTCGCGAAACGGTCTGAGGGCCGGAGGCCGTGGCGGCATGTCGCGGTTGCCCGTCCATCTCCTCACGGCCTTACGCCCCTCCCCGTGCCGACTGACTGGGAGCCTGTGCGCGACGGCAGCCGCCCGCCGGCTGCTGTGGCTTGAGACCAATGGTGCGGCAGTGGTCGCGGCCATCCTGCTCGAGTCCCGAACCGGCCGCGAGCGCTAGACGCTCGGGCGCGGTCGCGCTACGTTCGGAGCCGATGGAAAGATTGACCATCTACCACAACCCCCGGTGCTCGAAGAGCCGTGCGGCGCTGGCGATCCTGCAGGCGCACGAGTTTCCCCTGCGCGTGGTGGAGTACCTCAAAGAACCGCCGACGCGGGCCGAGCTGGCCGGCTTGCGCAAGAAGCTTGGGTTGCCGCCAGCCGAGTGGATTCGCCGGACAGAGGCGGAGTACAAGCAAGCCGGCCTCGGTCCGCACAGCTCGGAGGAGCAACTGCTCGATGCGATGGCCACGCACCCGGTGCTCATCGAACGCCCCATCGTGGTGCGCGGCAATCGCGCCGTCGTTGGCCGGCCGCCGGAACGGGTGCTGGAGCTGGTCGAAGCCAAGTAGCGGATGGTCGGAGCGGAGGGCGTATGGACACCATCGTGGTGACGGGCGGGGCGGGGTTTATCGGCGCCAACTTCGTCCGGCTCGTGCTGCGTTCGACCGCCGCCCGCGTCGTGGTGGTCGACAAGCTGACCTACGCGGGCCATTTGGAGAGCCTCGCGGCGATCAGCCGCGACCCGCGTTTTGTGTTCGTGCGCGCGGACATCGCCGACCGCGCCGCGATGGACGAGCTGTACCGCGAGCATCGTCCGCTCTGGGTCGTCAATCTGGCGGCCGAATCGCACGTCGATCGGTCGATCGACGGCCCCGGCGCCTTCGTCCAGACCAACACTGTCGGTACGTTCCAGTTGCTGGAAACGACGCGTCGCTTCCTGGCGGAGGCGGACGCGGCGCAGCGCAGCCGTTTCCGCTTTCTGCACGTGTCGACCGATGAGGTCTACGGCAGCCTGGGGACCACCGGCCTGTTCTCCGAGGATTCCGCCTATGCACCCAACTCGCCGTACGCCGCCTCCAAGGCCGCCGCCGACCATCTGGTGCGCGCCTACCACGAGACCTACGGCGTACCGGCGCTGCTCACCAACTGTTCGAACAACTACGGTCCGTATCAATTTCCCGAGAAATTGATCCCATTGACCTTGCTCAATGCCATCGAGGGTCAGCCGCTGCCGATCTACGGCGACGGCGGCAACATCCGCGATTGGCTGTTTGTCGAAGATCACTGCGCGGCCATGCTCCTGGTCTTGCGGCGCGGTCGCGTGGGCGAGCGCTACAATGTCGGCGCGCACAACGAGCGCACGAACCGCGACCTCGTGGATCGCCTGTGCGCCGTGCTCGACGATCTGTTGCCGGCGCGCCACAATCCGCGGCTGGCCGCGCGCCGCCTCGAACGCTACGCCAGTCTGATGACGTTCGTCGAGGACCGGCCCGGCCACGACCGGCGTTACGCCGTCGATGCGCGGAAGATCGGCGGGGAACTCGGGTGGGCGCCGCAACACGATTTCGCCGCGGGACTGCGACAGACGGTGCGCTGGTATCTCGACCACCGCGACTGGTGCGCGGCGGTGCAGGCGGGGCGCTACGGGCGCGAGCGCCTCGGCTTGCCGGCGCACCCGGGGAACCCGTAGCGCCGGGAGGCCCAGCGCGCGTCGTCGCGGCGAGCTCCCGATCCGAGAGGCGAGAAGCAATGAACGTTCTGCACACCGAATTGGCGGGAGTCCTGGTGATCGAACCCGCGGTGTACCGCGACGACCGCGGCTTCTTCCTGGAGAGTTTCCACGCGCGCCGGTATGCCGAAGCCGGCATTCCTGGGCCGTTCGTGCAGGACAATCACTCGCGTTCGGCGCGTGCAACCGTGCGCGGAATGCACGCCCAGCGCCGCCGGCCGCAAGGGAAGCTGGTGCGTGTCCTGCACGGGGAGATCTTCGACGTGGTCGTGGACATCCGCCGCGGTTCCCCGACCTTCGGTCGCTGGGTCGGCCTCACCCTCTCGGCCGAGAACTGTCTGCAGTGCTACGTGCCGCCGAATTTCGCACACGGCTTCTGTGCCCTCAGCGATTGGGTGGAGGTCGAGTACAAGTGCACCGATTATTATGACCCGGCGGACGAAATCCGCCTGCTGTGGAACGATCCCGACATCGGCATTGCCTGGCCGGTCAGCGCCCCCGTGCTCTCCGACAAGGACCGCGCGGCGCGGCCGCTCGCCGCGCTCGAGGACAGCTTGCCGGTGTACGGCGTCGGCTCCTGAGAGGAGACGGCTATGCGCATCTACACCACCGTTGCCACCGGCGATCCGCGTGACGCGGGCCGCGTCTTCCGCGAGTTGGAGGACATCGGATACGACGGCGGCTTTGCGTTCGAATCGAAGCACGATCCCTTCTTCCCGCTGGTCATCGCCGCGGGAGCGACGCAGCGCCTGCGGCTCGGCACCGCCGTCGCCATCGGCTTCGCCCGCAACCCCATGGTGCTGGCCAACATCGGCTACGATCTCCAGGTGATCGGCGGCGGGCGCTTCGTGCTCGGGCTCGGTTCCCAGGTGCGGCCGCACATCGAGAACCGCTTCAGCGAAACCTGGTCGCAGCCGGTGGCGCGCATGCGCGAGCTGGTGCGCGCGATCCGGGCGATCTGGGACACGTGGGAAGGGCGCGCCAAGCTCGACTTCCGCGGCGAGTTTTATCGCCATACGATCATGATCCCCGCCTTCAATCCCGGTCCGAACCCCTACGGTCCGCCGCCGATTTTTCTCGGCGGCTTCGGCCCGCGGATGATCGAACTGGCCGGGGAGGTTGCCGACGGCTTCCTCGCGCACCCGTTTGCCACACGCCGCTCGCTGCGGCAGGTGGTGGTCCCCGCGCTCGAACGCGGCCTGGCACGGTCGGGACGAACACGCGCCGGCTTCGAGATCGTATGCGTGACCATGGTGGTCACATGGACCACGGAACAGGAGTATCAGGTGGCGCGCGCCTCCTTGCAGGAACAGCTCGCCTTTTACGGCTCGACCCCGGTGTACAAATCCGTGCTCGACTGTCACGGCTGGGGGGATCTCCACCCCGAGCTCAACCGGTTATCGAAGCAAGGTCGGTGGAAGGAGATGAACGGTTTGATCACCGACGAGATCATGCAAGAGATCGCGGTGATGCGGCCGCGCCGGGAGGTGGCGTCCGCCGTGCGCGAGCGCCTCGCCGGGATCGGCGACTCGGTGAGCCTGGTCAACAACCGCAATCCGGACCCCGGCCACTTCGGCGATATCGTCGCCGACTTGCGGTCGCGGTAGGCGCGCTCAGGTTACGGCCCGTAACGGCGCCCGGCGGTGTAACCGCCGTCGACGACCAACGCGTGTCCGGTGACGAACGAGGCTTCGTCCGACGCCAGGAACAGGATCGCCGCCGCCACCTCGTCCGGCCGGCCGAAGCGGCCGAGCAGGTGCTGTTCGACCACCAGATCGCCGATCGCTTTGAACCCCCGCAGCAGCGGCTCGGTCATCGGCGTGTCGATCACGCCGGGGCAGACGCAATTCACGCGAATCCCGTCGCGCGCATAGTCCACCGCCATGTTCCGGGTCATCTGTACGACACCGCCCTTGGAGACGCCGTAGGCGAGTTGCTGGGTCATGCCTTCCAGACCCTCGATGCTGGCGATGTGCACGATGCTGCCGCGCCGGTGCGCGAGCATGGTGGGCACGACATGTTTGGTGACCAGGTAGGAGCCGCGCAGATTGATGCCCAGCACCCGGTCCCATTCCTCGGCGGGGAGCTCGTGGGCGGCGCCGAAACTCGAGACGCCGGCGGAGTTGACCAGCACGTCGATGCGCGCGCCGAAGCGTTCGAGGACGGTGCCGACGGCCGCGTGCACGGATGCCTCGTCGAGGACGTTCGCTTGCAGCAGCACGGACGCGGGCGCGTAGTTGCGGACCTCGTCCCATCCGGTCGCGCCGGTGGCGGCGACGTCGAGGCCGGCGACCGTGGCGCCTTCGCGTGCACAGCGCCTGGCGGTGGCCAGTCCGATACCGGAAGCGGCCCCCGTGATCACCGCGATTCGATTGTCCAGTGTGCCCATCGTCTCCTCCGTTTCGCCTGGGGTGTGGCCGCGATCGCCGCGGGCGGGGACATGACCTCTCTTCCGAGCGGCCGCATCCTACCACGGCGATATGGGCCGAACCACCACGCGGGTGCGTGGTGGTTCGGCTCCTGTCCCTATGTGACGATTCGCGGCCAGGTGCGTGGACGACGGCTGTTCGGGGCCCGGATAAGTCCTACGGTCGGCGGCATCGTCGCCGTAGATTCCACGCGCCCAGGGCCGCCAAGATCCCGACGGTCGCGCCCAATCCGGCCGGCGACAGCAACGGTGCGGTGGTACCGCTGCGCGTCCACAGCGCCGGGTTGGAGGCCGAGACCGAGACGGCGGACGTTTCATCCGTGAAGAAGCCATCGCCGTTGGTGTCGGTCAATGCTTTGGCCTGGTTGACGACCCGCGGCAGCGTGGACGGCACGGTGACGCGGAAGGTGATGACAACCTCGTTTGCGGCGGTGCCCTCATCGGTCGCGCCCAGATCCGGACCGATGACTCCTTGCCAGAAGATGCGGTTGGGCCCCGCACCGAAGGCACAGGTGGTCGTGCTGGACACTCCTTGCGGGGCGCACACGACGCTGCCGGCGACGTAGGTGGTGCCGGGCGGGATCGGGTCGGTAATCTGGACGTTCATCGCCGCGTTGTTGCCGCTGTTGATCCACACCATGCGCCACTCGAGCTCAGGCAGGTTCGCCGCGTTGACTACTTTGCGACCGCTCGGTGGGTCGAAGAGGGCGGCGATGGTAGCGCTTGCCTCGTTGTTTTCGTCGTTAGGATCGTGTTGATCGGCGTCGGTGATCCGTGCCGTATTGGTCTTATCGCCTACGGCGATGACCTTTGCTTTGATCTCCAACGTTGTACTCCCGGCGCCGGCCAGCGAGGGAATCGTCCAATCGCCAGTCGTGTGATCGTAATTCGTACCCGCGCTTGCGGTCGCGTCATCGAACGACAGACCGGCGGGCAGCAGGTCGTTGACGACGATGTTGGTAGCCTCCGACGGGCCGCCGTTGGTCAGCGTCACGGTGAAGGTCACGATCTGCCCAATGCCAGGCGACGGGTTATCCACGACCTTGGTGAGTGACAGATCCGCCCCCGGCGTTGGTGTCGGCGTCGCGGTCTCGGTAGGAGTCGCGGTTGGGGTGGCCGTCGGCGTCGCGGTCTCGGTAGGAGTCGCAGTCGGGGTGGCCGTCGGCGTCGGGGTTTCGGTGGAGGTCGCGGTCGGGGTGGCCGTCGGTGTCGGGGTTTCGGTGGGGGTCGCGGTCGGGGTGGCCGTCGGTGTCGGGGTCTCGGTGGAGGTCGCGGTTGGGGTGGCCGTCGGTGTCGGGGTTTCGGTGGGGGTCGCGGTCGGGGTGGCCGTCGGTGTCGGGGTCTCGGTAGGAGTCGCGGTTGGGGTGGCCGTCGGCGTCGGGGTATCGGTGGGGGTCGCGGTCGGGGTGGCCGTCGGCGTCGGGGTCTCGGTGGGGGTCGCGGTTGGGGTGGCCGTCGGCGTGGACTGCTGATCACCGAAGTTCGCCGTCGCTGAGCCGCCGGCCGAAAGCGTGACATTGACCGTATCGGGCGTGGTACTCACGTATCCGCTCGGATTGGTCTCCACGACGGAGTAGGAGCCAGCGACTAGACCGGTGAGCAGGTACGAACCATCCGCCTGGGTGACAAGCAGGCAGCCACCGGGGCAGGACGCGCCGAGTAGTGTCCCGGTCACAACCACGGAAACGCCCGCGAGTCCGGGCTCGCCGGGATTCTGGGTGAGGTCCCCGTTGCTATCGAGGAAGACGACGCCGGAGATCGAACCGTCCAGACGCATACCGAAGTCAGCCGTTGCCGGCGAGGAGCCCACGGTTACCGGCAATGGGTTGGGGGTGGTGGAGGTATAGCCGCCCGGGGGGTAGGCCTGCACGGTGTACGGACCGGGTGCGACAGGGGTGAAGATGTAGCTACCGTCCCCGGCGGTCGTCACCGTCGGGCAGTTCGATGCCGGTGTGCAACCGCCAGATTGGACCTCGACGGTGACGCCCGCCAGCCCAGGCTCGCTCGGGTCTTGGATACCGTTTCCATTGGTGTCGACATAGACGACGCCGGAGATGACGCCCGTGGGTTGGTCGCCGAAGTTGGCGGTGGCGGCGCCGCCCGTGGGCACGACCACCGGCACGGTATTCGCCGTGGTGCTGTTATAACCCGCCGGATCGGTTTCGACGACCGTGTGATTGCCGGCGCTCACGCCGGTGAACGAATACGACCCGTCCGCGGCCGTGGTGGTTGTTGTCGTGCCGTCCAGCGTGACCGTCACGCCGCCGATGCCCGCTTCGCCGGGATCCTGAATGCCGTTGCCGTTGAGGTCGGCGGAGACGACACCGGAAATGGTGCCTTGCGGAATATCGCCAAAGTCGGCATTGCCCGCGCCGCCCGATGGCACGGTGACGGGCACCGTGTTCGAGGTGGTGCTGGTAAAGCCGGTGGGATCGGTTTCGGTGACCACGTAGTTGCCGGGAGCCACGTTGGTGAAGATGTAGGCGCCGTTACCGGCGGTGGTGGTTGTGGGGCCGCTCGACAGCGCCACCATGACACCGCCGATGCCCGGTTCACCCGCATCCTGGACGCCGTTGCCGTTGAGGTCTTCGAACACGGTGCCGGCGATGCTGCCCTTCACCTGATCGCCGAAGTCGGCGGTGGCCGCGCCGCCGACGGGCACGTTAATCGGCACGATGTTGGGCGTCGTGCTGGTGAAACCGGCGGGATCGGTCTCGCGTACGGTATAACCGCCGGCGGCCACGTTGGTAAAGGTGTACCCACCGGAATTCGAGGTCGTGGTGCTGTCGACCAGCGTGCCGCTACCGTCGTACAGGCCGACCGTCACGCCGGGCAGTCCCGGTTCGCCCGGATCCTGCACGCCGTTGGCGTTGACATCGTCGTAGACTACGCCAGAGACAGTGCCCTTGACGATGTCGCCGAAGTTCGCGGTCGCGGCACCGCCCGCGGGTACGACCACCGGCACGGTATTCGCGGTGGTGCTGGTGTAACCCGCTGGATCGGTTTCGACGACCGTGTGATTGCCGGCGCTCACGCCGCTGAAAGTGTAATTGCCGTTCGCGTCGGTGTAGGCGATCGTTGTGCCATCGAGGGTGACGAGTACGCCGGGCAGCCCGGTCTCGCCCGGGTCGAGAACGCCATTGCCGTTGAGGTCGGTGAACACCGTGCCCGAGATCGTTCCCTGCTGCCGATCGCCGAAGTCGGCCGTGGCGGCGCCACCGCTGGCGACGCTGACGAAGACGGTGTTCGTGGTGGTGCTGGTGAAGCCCGACGGATCCGTCTCGGTGACGGTGTAGGGGCCGGGCGCGACGCCGGAGAAGGAGTAGGCGCCGCTGGCGTCGGTGGTGGTGGAGCCGACTCCGGACAAGGTGACGGTCACCCCGTTGATGCCGGTTTCTCCGGCGTTCTGCACGCCGTCGCCATTGGCGTCATTGAACACCACGCCGGAGACGGTGCCCTGCGACTGGTCGCCGAAATCGACCGTCGAGGCGTGCGTGCCGTCGACGAAGACCGCCACGTTGTTCGGTGTCGTCGACGTGTAACCCGCCGGATCGGTTTCGCGCACGATGTACGCGACGCCCGTTGCCGGCACGCTGTCGAAGCGGTAATGGCCATTGACGTTCGTCGTGGTGGTCGCGACGACGAGGTTGGTGGTGGGGTCGACCAGTTCCACGGTCACGCCGCCGATCCCGGTCTCGCCCGGTTCCTGGACACCGCTGCCGTTCGGATCGGCATAGACATAGCCATTGATCAGTCCGGCGAACTGCGAGTCGAGGAAGTCGTTGTTCGCGTAGGCTTGCGCGGCCGTAATGGTCACCGGAATGAGGTTGTCGTTGGGCGGTGCCGAGTCCGCGGTGCTGTAATAGCCGCTTGGATCGGTTTCGGCGATCACATACTGGTACAAGCCGAGGTTGCCGAAGGAGTAGTTGCCGCTCGCGTCGGTGGTGGTCAGTCCGGCCAGCGGTTCGCCCGAATCGACCTGGTTGTTGCCGTTGAGGTCGCGGTAGAGACGCACGGTGACGCCGGCGATACCCGCGTCGGGGTCGCCCAGATTGCCGTCGCCGTCGGTGTCGTCGCGTACCTGCCCGCTGATGCTGGCCGCGGTGGTGACGACACCGGTACTGCCGTTTGCGGAAGGTACGTTCGTGCCATTGGCGTCGACGGCGAAATCGACGCTGCCGGTATTGTTCGCTGGGTTGCATGCGCCGATCGCGTCAAACGTCACGGTGACCGTCTTGGTGCCGCCCGCCGCGAGCGGGCCGCCGTTGGCGACGCTGGCCAGATCGTTCCACTGCGCCAAGCCGCTGGCGCTCGCATCGGCGGGCGGCGTGGCGGAACTGTATGACAAGCAGGTGCTGAAGGTGTCGGTCAGCGGCAGAGTGTCGATTGCCACCGAGCCCGTGTTGTTGACCTGGATTTGGAAGGTCACCGGTGTGCCGACGACGCCGCTGGGAGAGCCCTGGACGGTCTTGGTGACCGTCAGCCCGGTCACGGTGACGGGATGCGAGGCGGTCGCCGTCGGTCCGCCGCCAGTGGTCACGGTGGCGTTGTTGTCCGGCGAGCAGCTACCCGACTGCGCCGTGAAGTTGACCGTGATGGTCGTACTCGTGCCGGCCGCCAATGCGGCGAGGTTCCAGGTGCGCGGACCCGCGCCGCTGCCGCCCGACGGAACGGGGTTGGCGGACACGAAGGCGAGGCAAGCCGGGAAGGTGTCGGTCACAGTCGGGGTCAGGCTGGTGTTGCCGGTGTTGGTCACAACCAGGCTGAATTGCACCGCGTCGTTGACGAAGGCATGGCCGCTCGCCGGGCTCACCAGTGTCTTGGCGATCGCGATCGCGGGACTGCCGCTCAGGACGAAGGCGGTGTCGCCGGAGGTGTCGGTGGCATCGGTCGGATCCACGTAGGTTACCGACAACGTGGCGCCCGCGGGAGCGAGCAGCGTGCTGTTGTTATTGCCCGCGCCGCTGGACGTGCTGGCGTTCACGCAGCCGGTGAAGACGCCGGTGTCGATGCCGGTTTCGGTCAGCGTGACGGTCTCCGAGTCTGGACCGGAACTGGCGATCGTCACCGTCAGCGTTTCGGCCACCAGCGGATCGGTGTTCTGATCGGCGTCGGTTACCTTGACGCACACCTGCTCGTTCTGCGCGTACGACGGCGCGTCCGCGCCGCCGCTATGGATGAACTGGGTGGTACTGGGGGTGCCGGTATCCTGGAACGACAGGCTGAATTGCGTGCCGGCGCTGGCGCTGATGGTATTCTCCCAGCCTTCCTTCGCGGTGAACGCAAGCTGATAGACGCCCGGCGTCGCGGGGGTGTTCCACGTGTACTCGAAGGTCTTGGTATCGCCGGCCGTGGCCACGACGGCGGGCGTCACCGCCGATCCAGGCGGGGTGATCGTCAGACTCGCACCGCCGGTTGCGGGGGCGATGTCCGCCGGCCCGAACGGGTCATTGGCCACCGCGCGCACGTAGACCGTCTGCCCGTTGAAGCCCGCGGTGATCAAGTTACCGCCGGGGTACGCGGCGTCGTAGACGCCAACCGAGGTCACGCCGATGACCGTCGTTGTCGGCAACGAGATCCGCGACGGTTTGGTATTGGCGTCGTACTGGATGTTGAAGGTGACGCCCGATTGTGAGGAACCGATATCGAGGGATATCACGTCGGTGCTGACGAAGTTGACCGCGCCGTTCAGTGTGCCCGACCAGGTGAGCCCCGGCCCGTTGTTGCAGGTCGCGGTGGTTGCCGAATAGGTCGGGTTCGCCGGGCTCCAGGTGATGCCGATCGCGCTGCCGTTCTTCTTCAGGGTCGCACCGATCGTCGGCGATGGGGGCATCGAGCCGCTGACAATGTTGACACAGGCGATCGCTCCGACGGTGCCGCCGCTTGGCAGACTGAGCGGGCCGGCGAGCGCGGGTGTCTGGGTGAAGGTGGCGGTCGTGCCGCTTCCGCCGCTGTATGCGATCTGAATGTTGTCGAAGAGGAGATGGTTATCGTCGCGGGCTGTGGCGCCGACGCCGATAAATCGGATACGGGTATTGCTGGCAATATAGGTGCTGATGTCGAAAGATACCCCGGGCGTCCAGCTCGAGTCGTTGACCGACCATCGATAGCTGGCAAGCGTGGTGTAATTCGCTCCGCCATCGCCGGAGACCTGCAGGTCGACCCCTTCGCTGGCATCGATGATCGGCGAGTTGCGACGGAAGTCGAAGGTGAGCGTAGCCGAGGTTGCCCCGGAAAGATTGGCTTCCCGATAGATACTCCGATTCGCTGGGGTATCTCCGTTCTGGCGGCCAAACGCCAAGTAGATTCCCGTCACGGGCGAGCCGCTCCGTACGCGCCACATCCCGTCGCTAGCCGATTGGGCCGTGCCCGTGTCGTTCGCTTCGGTCCAGTTGCCAGTCCAGTTGGCGGTGCCGCTGTTCAGGTTGTAGGCAACGGACGCGAAGGTATCGGCTACCGTGCTGCTGCCGCTGCTCAGGGCGGCCGTGATCGAGACGGTCGAGTCTGTCGGCGTCGCGTTGACGGGGTCGACCCGAGTGAGACTGCCGCTGGTATCGTTGTCGACCCCGTCGCTGCGCAAGTAGAGCTGCTTGATGCTGCTCTGCGGCGAAATCGCCGGTGGCGTGCCGTCGCTGCACTGGTCGCCGTAGACCGGATCGGTGCGATAGGCCTGGATGGTGTCGCCGATGCGGGCGTACAGCGTGCCGTCCTCGGAGGTCTGGCCGGTAGTGTCCGAGAACGGCAGACCGCTCGTGTTGCGGAAAACGCCGGTGTTCACGCCGGTTTCCGTCAACGTGACGGTCTGCGCGTCGAGCGTCGTCAGGTTCTTCACCAGCACCGTCATGGTCTGTGCGCTGGCGGCATTGGTATTGGCGTCGTTGTCGTTGACCGTTACGTAGATGAGCTGACCGGACGAATAGCCGGCGACGCCGGTGCCGCCACTGTCGGTGAACGACAGGGTGCACTGCGTTGCCGGACTGCCGGGGTTGTTGACCGGGATGGTGTTCTGGTCGGTGATCGGCGCGCCGCCGCCGTTGACGGTGACGATATTCTGCACGCTGGTGGGGTTGCCGCTGACGGTGGCGCGGTACTTGAACTCCGCGAAGTCACCGGGATTGATCACCTGTACGACGTAGCCGGGGCTGTCGACCGGAAAGGGCGTGCCGATGGTGTCGTCCGCGACCGGTACCCCGTTGAGCGTGGTCGAGCCCGCGACGTACACCAGTGGCGCCGGTGGCGCGTCGATCACCAGCACGTTGCCGAGCACCAGGATGCCGGAGTTGTCGATTTTGACCGAGTACTCGATGACGTCACTCGGGGGGCCCGGATCGAGCAGCCCGTTGCCATTGTTATCCGTGTACAGTCGATTGGACTTGATCACGATCGGCACCGGGAACGGCGGCACCGTCGTCCCCATGTCGAGGTACGGATTGCCGGACCCGGCGGTGGCGCCGTCTTCACCCCAGGCGACGATGATCCGCGTGCCGTCGAGGGTGTACAGCGTCATCCCCGTCTGGTCTTTGTCGGGGTCGAAGATGCGCACCGAGGAGTACGCGGTCAGAGGGAGCAGTAGGTCGTACCGGTTGCCGTTCGGGTCGGTCAGCGGTCCAGTGGCCGGATTGCCGTCGTAATCGACATAGACGCTGGTGGCCGCTTCCGCGGTAACCCAGACCGGGCTGCCGTTTTTCGTGGGCGGAAGGCCGTCGCTTCCCGGTCCCCAGCCGACCACGGCCTTGGTGGTCAGGTAATTCTCCGGCACGAGCGAGAAGCCCCAGTCGTGTACGTTGTTGGCGGTCGGCCGTGCGCCGATGGTGGCGTAGGCAAAGAAGGGTACGGCACCGCTACAGGTGCCGGTACCGGAACCTGTGCAGCAGGGATTCGGCACGGCCGCCGCGGTGCACTGCGAATTGGCGCTGGTGAAGAAGTGCCCGCCGGAGCCCGCCGGCATCAGGACTTGCGACCAACCGCCATTGGTTCCGAAGGGAACGGTGACGGTGCCGGCGCCCGCCTTGGTCACCTGGTTGACGACCAGGTTGGTCGTCGTACTCGGATTGTAGAAAAAGATGTACGCTTCCTCGCCGTTGGTGCCGGCGCTGGCGGGCGGGGATCCGGCGCACAGTTGGGGGGTGCAGGTAGCCGCGGTGCCCACCGGGGTGTAGTAGCTCGTTCCCCACGTGCTTTGGTCGTACATCGTATACGACCGTGATTCGTAGTTCGCCCCGATGTCGCCGGTGATCACGTGGAGTTGCACGGGCTTGGTGGCGGTCAGGGTGGCGCCCAACTTGATGCCGCCATTGACCTGATAGGCTTCGCCCTGATTCAAGGTAATGGGAGCCATCGCCGGCGTCGGGCCGGGGCCGTCGGTATCGATGGTCACCACGGTACCGTCTTGTGCCGCCATGACTTCGAGCGACACGTACTCGAACATCGAGGAGGACGGCGGCGGCGGCGAAATCACATCCTCGCCGACGGGAATTTTGAAATTGGTGCCGTAATCGCGTACCGCCGGCACCTCGACCGCGGTCGTCAGCACCGTGCCCGGGGTCGTGGCCCAAGCGGCGCGGGTAACGGCAAGCGCCTTGGTGGAGCCGAACTTGTCGCGTCCGTCGAATTGATACAGCGCGGGATTGTAAGGCAGGACGATGTTGTTGCGGAGCGCGATGACCTCACCGGCCGCGAGCACGTCGTCAGCATTCACGGCGCACGGGTGCCCCGGGGCGCAGCCGTTTGCGATATTGCCGTCGCCCCACACCTGCGTCGTGGCCTGCGCCGGATGCTCGAGGTCGACTTCGTAGCCGTCTTCCCATTGATCATAATAGATCACGGTGTTGTTGCCGGTGACCACCATCGAGGTCACGCTGACCATGGTAGCCCCTGTCGATGCGTAGAGCTTCAGCATCGCGGCGCGAACCTGGGTTTCCGGGAGGGGGATGAAGTGCGTCTCCACGATTCCCAACGTCCCCTGCCAGGTTCGCCGCGCCGTTTCGCTGAAGGCCACGGCCGTCGCCAGCGGAGTGGTCTTGTATTCCAGGTCCCAGTCCGCGTTCTGGTTGGCGTTGCCGGTCGCGTTCTCGCTGGCCGCTACAGCGGTGCCGGTGAGCGCGCCCAGGGTACGAACAAACCGCTTGCCGGCGGCGTCCGCGGCCACATTGCAACCGTAGAGGAGCAGGTCGGCGCCCGGGCGCATCGCCGTGCCCCAGGTTCGGATAGCGGAGGCGTGCGCGCGCAGGTCAGCCTCGGTGAGCGTCGCGTGGCCAAGCTGGAGCGTTCCCGCGCTGCCGTGCGAGACGATATGGACGGCATCGAGGTGGTCATAGCCATGCAGGATGCGGCCGATCGCGGACGGTCCGTCGGCATCCGCGCCGAGCACGACCACGTCGCCCCTCACACCGGCATGTCCGCGACCGATATCTTTGACCAGGAATTCGTAGTTGGGCACGGCAGCATCGACGATCACCAGCTCATGTCGTGCCCCGGCCACTGGCGGGTTCCCTGACCGAGAAGCGCCGCCGGTGCGATTTGACGGAGCCGCCACCGCAGCCAGGACGGAGCCGCCGTAGAACAAGGAGATAAGCAGTGTTCGCAGTGTAAGGGTTCGATGCCGGTGTGCTCTCATTCCAACCATCCTTCTCGTCCACCACGCCTGTGCCGCGAACTTCGATGCGACATGGCAATGCCGTTATCGTCGCGAGCCTTATATGGGCGTGCCGCCACCCAAGCAAGGGGGGTGCCAATTTCTCGGCTCTTGTACTTCAGTCTGCTTCGGGAAGAATAGGAGGAAGACCGGGTACAATCGCTCGCTCGTGGCCGTTGCGATGGACAAGAATCGACGCCGTGATGTCGCTCCATCGCCGGGCAAGCGCGATGTCGGCGCCGGGATCACACCGGCGGAGCGGGGGGAGAGCCCGACGATGCTCTGTCAGAGTGTGAGCCCGACGAGGCGCTCGGTCGGCGGGCGGAAGGCTTTCGGCGGCCACTGTAGGGCTGCGTCGATCTCCGCGAGCATTGCGGCCTTGTCTTCCGGGATGCGGCCGCGCAGGTCGAGGAAGTTGGACATATGGTCGGAGAGCAGCGTGCTCGGCCCCGCGAGCTGTTCCACCAGTAAGCGCGTTTCGTGGAGAGCCTCGTAGGCGGAGAGCAGGGTCAAGCCTCCCGCGCGCCAGTGGTCGTGCCACGGCGTGCCCGGTTGCGGGATGAAGGTGCGCAGGCGGATGAATGCCGGCGGCGCCCGGCTCAGTACGGCGGCGCTGCCGAGAGCGTGCTCGCGCGAGCGTTCGACGCCGGCGACGCCCACCATGAGGTAGACGGACAGCTCGATGCCGGCGCGCATGACGTGCCGGTAGGCGTCGACCGCCTCCGCCGGCGTGACGCCCTTGTCGATGGCACGCAGCGTCAACGCATCGCCCGTCTCCAGGCCGGAATGGATGCGCGTGATCCCCGCCGCCGCCACCGCGCGCCACTGGTCGAGGCTCTTCTTGACCAGGAACTTCGCCGAGCCGTACGTCGTTATGCGCCGCAGGTGCGGGAAGCGCGCCTTGGCGGCGGCACCGATGGCGACGAGCTTCTCGGTCGGTAGGACGGCCGTGTTGCCGTCGGCGAGAAAAATGGTTTCCACGCCATCTGGGCCATATGCCCGCAGTGCGCTGTCCAAGTCCGCGATCACCTCGTCCAGCGGACGGACGTGGAACTTGCGGCCGCTGTACATTCCGCAGAACGCGCACTTGTTGTGCGGACACGCCAGCGTCGCTTGGACGATGAGCGAGCCCGCCTCACTTGGCGGGCGATAGACGGTGCCTTCGTAACGCATCATCGACTCTGGAGCGCTCGCACTTCCGGCACATCGTGACGGCTGCCGCGATCGACCGGCGCCTGGTCGAATTGTCTTCCGCGGCCGACATGCCAAACGTTGCATGACACGCCGGCCAGTTGCCGTGCAAGCGCGGGCGCGGTGGCGGGTTTCTATGACAGCGATTGCAGATAGGCAACCAGTTGGCGCAACTCTCCGTCGGTCAGCTCGATCTTGGGCATGCGCGCTCGATATCCCTTGATCGTCCGGCTATTGGGATTGCGGATGAACTCCTCCAGGTAGGCGGTATCCGCGGTGCGTGTCGAGCCATCCTCGAATTCGACGGTACTCCCGTACAGGCCTTTCAACGTTGGGCCGACGTTCGGCGTACCATTGGTGGTGTGACAGGCCACACACCCTTTTTGTTCGAAGATTCGCCGGCCGGCCGCGATGGCGGTGTCGCCGCCGTGCGTCGCCGATCGAGCGCTGGCGGGCCGGAGGGCGGTGAGCCAGGAGGGAAAGGCGAGCTGCGGCCGGCGGATGGCGGTTACGAGCGCGACGCCGCAGATGACGATCAACACCGCGGCGCCGCCCAAGGCTGCCTTTTCGACACGACGCATAGCCCTCTCCGAAACGATTAAGAAATCAATACCATGCGCGCACGACGGGAAAAAGAGGTCGAGGCACGACCCTGTGGGGGCGTTCCGGCACGGCGGCGATTCGAGATCGACCCGCCGTTGAGTGGGCCGGCGAGCGGCCCGTGTGGTCGGCGGCGCGGGCACCTGAGACACTGGCGGCGGGCGTAGCGCGTGCTTTTCTTCGCCGGTCGATGGGGCTATGAGAGTCCCCGTCACGTGGGCTACCGCGGGCGGTGCCCAATCTCGATAGGGAGGGTTCGTCATGGGCAGGAAAGTTTTCGTCGTCGGCGTAGGCATGACCAAGTTCGAGAAGCCGGGTTCGAAACAGTGGGATTACCCGGACATGGCGAAGGAGGCCGGCACCAAGGCATTGCAGGATGCCGGCATTCCGTACGGCGCCGTGGAGCAGGCCTGCGTCGGCTATTGCTACGGCGAATCGACGTGTGGTCAGCGAGCCGTCTACGGTCTCGGCCTGACGGGGATTCCGGTCTACAACGTCAACAACAACTGCTCCACGGGTTCGACGGCATTGTTCATGGCCAAGCAATTCGTCGAAGGCGGGCTTGCGGAATGTGCACTGGCGCTGGGATTCGAGAAGATGGAGAAGGGATCCCTCGGTGCCAAGTGGGGCGATCGAATCCACCCCATGGATCGGCACACGGAGGCGATGTTCTCCCTCCGCGAGTTCACGCCGGCGCCGCCGGCGCCGCAGATGTTCGGCAATGCGGCCCGCGAGCACATGGAGAAGTACGGCAGCAAGCCAGAGCAGTTTGCGCGGATCGGCTACAAGAATCACAAACACTCGGTCAATAACCCCTATTCGCAGTTTCGCGACGAGTACTCGCTGCAGGACATTCTCGACGCGCCGATGATCTACGCGCCGCTGACCAAGCTGCAGTGTTGTCCCACGTCGGACGGCGCCGGGGCGGCGATCGTCGCCAGCGAGGACTTCGTGAAGCGGCACAACTTGCGGAAGCAAGCGGTGGAGATTGTGGGAATGGAGATGGTGACCGATCTACCCAGCTCGTTCGACTCCAAGAGCTGTATTGCCCTGGTCGGTGCCGACATGACCCGCGCGGCGGCGCACAAGGTGTACGAGCAGTCGGGTCTCGGACCGGAAAACGTGGACGTCATCGAGTTGCACGATTGCTTCTCCGCCAACGAGTTGATCACCTACGAGGCCTTGGGACTGTGCGGCGAGGGTCAGGGTGGCGAGCTGATCGCGTCGGGGGCGGTGACCTACGGCGGCAAGTGTGTCGTGAACCCGTCCGGCGGCCTGATTTCAAAGGGGCATCCGTTGGGCGCCACCGGCCTGGCCCAGTGCAGCGAACTCAACTGGCAGCTCCGCGGTCTGGCGGAAAAGCGGCAGGTCAAGGATGCCAAGGTCGGATTGCAGCACAACATCGGTCTCGGCGGCGCCGTCGTGGTCGCCATGTACCGCATGGGGCGCTTTCCCGCCTGAGCGTGGTTTCGAGACATCGATCTTTTCGTCCTTCCATGCGCGAAGGGCTGCGGCGACAACCGGTCGTCGCAGTCGTCATGCAGTTTGCGCCGGCGCAAACTGCGCCGGTTCTTACTTGACGCCACCGACGGTAGAGTCAGCAGTGTTGCATGTGGACCGCTGGACCGAAGGTCGGACAATATCGCAAGGAGGTTGGTATGAGAAAGCTCGGCGTCGTAAGCCTGGGAGTCTTCGTGGGCGTGGCATCTGCGGCAGCGGTGTCCGCGGAGACTATCACCGGCGAGGTGGTCGACACTTTTTGTTACACCGCGATGGGCGCCAGAGGTGCAAGCCACAAACAGTGCGCGATCGACTGTGCCAAGAAAGGTATCCCTGTGGGGTTGCTGGAAAACGGCTCCAACAAGCTCTATGTCCTGCTGCCGAACAAGGACAAGGCCGCGCTGCCTGACAACGTGATCGGCAAGATGGGAAGCGAAGCCACCATTACAGGCAAGGTGCTTGCGAACGGAGGCAGCACGTTTCTGACGGTCGAGTCGATCAAGTGACGCGCGTCTTGGAAGGTCTCCTTCCAGGCGCGCTGCACCTGCAGAATACTCATCCTTTGGTGGTGCATTTTCCGGTGGCGCTGCTGACTAGCGCGGCGCTCCTGTACCTGCTTGCCTGGATCGCCGGACGTGACGAATGGGCGTGGCCAGCCTGCTGGCTCCTCGCTCTCGGCTTGCTGTCGGCGATCGCGGCGGTGGGAACAGGTCTGTACGCCGAGTCCGGCGTCATGATCGCCCGCTCGGTGCGCTCCGAGCTCTTGGTGCCGCACAAACGCTTCATGTTGGGAACGCTCGGGCTCGCCTTGGTCTTGACGTTCTGGGCAGTTACAGCCCGGCCGTTTCCGCACCGCGGCAGGAGGATCTTTGTCCTCCTCTTGCTCGTTCTGCTAGGCACGCTGACCAAGGGCGCCGACTACGGCGGGCGGCTGGTGTACGACTACAATGCCGGCGGCAACGCCTGTGGCCAACCGATTGACTTTACGCGTTGATGGCTTCCATGCGGAATCGATCGGCGCGCTTTATCGACGCCTGCAAGAAATGCCGTGATTGCCGGTAACCCGTGGCGGTAAAGAACTCAATGTCGGCGACGACGTGCGCCGGCACATGCAACTCACAGCGTGTGCACCGTCCGTGAAGTTGAATTGAGACACCCACGATATTCGCCGGCGACGAAGAAGTTGAATTGAGACACCCACGATATTCGCCGGCGACGAACGCGAATGACGTGAATTGAAACGTGAATTGAGACACCCAAGATTTCCGCTGGTGTGCCCTTGAATTAAGACACCCAAGATATCCGGCGGTGATGGTTCTGGGACTGTAAACGGAATCCGCGGTTCCGCGAGAGACCCGTGAACGCGGGGTCACGATGCGAATGGGGGTGCCGCGAGCCGGGTCCAGCCAGGTCCCGACACGCAACGGGGGTCGGGCCCTGGGCCGCTGGGTTACCGGGGGGATGGGGTTGGTGTGCGTGTCAGGCGGCGCGGCGAAACACCCGTCGGGCCCAGACGCTGCCCTTGGCCCTGTCCCGGTCGGTGCGCGCACAGTGGATCGCGATCCGCTGCACGTGGCCGACCATCGTGAAGAAATGGCGGCGGTAGTCGCGTACCGTCTCCACCCAGTGCGCGTGGTCGATACCCACGCGGTCGAGCAGCCGCTGGCTCGCCTCCTCGAGCGGTGCGGCGGAGGGCCCCGCGCGCACCGCCGCCCCCGTCGCAGTCAGCAGCTCCACATATTCCGCGAACCCGACGGGAAGTTCCTGATCGGGACCGCCACTCCCCGGCACGGCGAACGGTGCCAGGGTGGGGCGGCGCGGTCTCGGGGCGTAGCCGACCTCGCCGTGCTGCGCCTTCCCCCGCGCCGGTGTGGCCTCCTCAAGACGCTGCTGAATCGACGTGAAGGCGGAGGCGGCCAGGCTGGTGGCCAGCCCGGCGCGCAGGGGGTTCAGATCCACGTAGCTCAGGCAGGTGAGCACGGCCGCGGCATCCAACAAGGCCTGGCTGCGAAAGCGCCCCTCCCAGAACCGCCCCGTACAGCCGTCCTCCTGGTTGGCCCGGCGAGCGATCGTTTCGTTGAGGCAGCGCATGAACCAGCTCAGGTCGCTCAACCGGGCCCGCCACAGGGCGACTCGCCGCGCCTGGATGGTCTCCGGGAAGCTGGCCCAGCGTGCGGCGGTGCGGGGGAACAAGGCCCCATACCGAGCGACCACCTCCGTCGCACTCCACGCCCGGGCCTGTGCCGTGTCGATGCGCACGACGAGATGGACGTGGTTCGCGAGTACCGCATAGGCTTGGAGGTGGATGGCAAAGATCTCGGTGAGCGCGGCGAGCTTGTCGAGCACCCAGCCTTTGCGATGGTCGAAGCACTGGGCGGTGGCCCGGTCGTAGCCGCACAGGAAGGCGCGGCGCACGCAACGGCTGATGACATGGTAATAGGAGGTGGCCTCGATGTCGATCTGCGTGTAGCGGGGCTGCGGCACGTACGCTGAATACACAGTCGACAACACGATGTCAATAACAGCCGATCGTAATAGGTGTGTCACGTAACCTCTTGCCGAGATCTCCTCGTAGGGAGTATGCCCGCTGTAGCTCAGATTCAAACAATAGCGAGGTTTGGGATCCGGCCTCGGTTGGGTCGTGACGCTTGCCAGCCGATGGCTATTCTGTTGGCTGGTCCCCGGCATACAGCAATAGGTGCGTATGTTAGTGACGTTCTGGCCGTTCGCGTCGTTGCCATGGGTGGGCCGGGTCAGCCGGTCAAAGAGATCCTGCCGTGGCCTTGAAGACACCCATGATATGCGTAGACGGGTGATCGGAACATGGGTGGCTCAGAACTTCCTCAGAACTTCTCTCTTCGGAACATGGGTGTCTCAGAACCTCTCTCAGAACCTCACAGAACCTTCACTAGAGTCGCCCCCGGCGGGGATGCTACACATGGGCAGCCACTCCGGCGGTCGGCGCTTGGCTGTTGGTGTGTGCGGGCGAAGGGGGTTTATGATGATGATCAGCCATGCAACGTTACTGGGCGTCAGGTGCACCCGCCAATGGATCTCCGTGGCATGCGGCGTATTTCTGGCGCTGACGGCCGGCCTGCCGCCTGGCGGCGCCCGCGCCTTCACGCTCGACGACGTTGCCGTCAAGGCGGAGCAACTTGCCCGCGAGCCGTTCGCTGTTCCGCCAGGCCAGGTGCCCGATTGGCTGCTGAAGATCGACTACGATCAGTGGCGCGATATCCGCTTTCGACCGCAGCGTTCCTTGTGGCGCGATGCGCAGTTGCCGTTCCAGCTGCAGTTCTTTCACCCGGGCCTGTACTATGACCGCACCGTGGCCATCAACGTCGTCGATGCCGCCGGCGTACGGCCGGTGGAGTTCTCGACCGACCAGTTCGATTACGGCAAGAACAAGTTCGCCAAGAAAATCCCGCGGCATCTCGGCTATGCCGGCTTCCGCATCCACTACCCGCTCAACACGCCGGATTACCTTGACGAATTGATCGTCTTTGTCGGCGCCAGCTACTTCCGCTCCCTCGGGCGGCATCAGGTGTACGGGTTGTCCGCCCGCGGCATCGCCATCGACACGATTGCGGACACTAAGGAGGAGTTTCCCTATTTCCGCGAGTTCTGGCTCGAGCGCCCAGCCCCGGATGCCAAGATACTGAGGATGTACGCCTTGCTCGATGGTCCAAGCGTCACCGGCGCCTACCGCTTCGTCATCGAACCCGGGGACCAGACGCTGGTGCGTGTGGAGATGAAGCTTTTTCTCCGTCGGCCGGTGGAAAAACTGGGGATTGCACCGCTGACCAGCATGTTCTTCCACGGCGAGAACACGCTGCACCCATTCGTCGACTTTCGCCCGGAAGTGCACGATTCCGACGGCCTGTTGCTGCACTTCAACACCGGCGAGTGGCTGTGGCGCCCACTCGACAATCCGCAAGCGCTGCAGGTGAACACGTTGCAGATGCATCAGCCGAAAGGCTTCGGTCTCTTGCAGCGGGATCGCAACTTCGACCATCACCAGGATCTGGAGACGCGCACCGATTTGCGCCCGAGTGTGTGGATCGACACCGAAGGCGACTGGGGCGACGGCTCCGTGGAGCTGGTACAGATTCCGACGAACACGGATATTCACGACAACATCGTGGCGTACTGGGTGCCGCGCGAGCAGCCGAAGCCGGGCGAACCGCTGGCGTTTGCATACACCATGTATTGGCACGGGGATGACCCCGCGCGTCCGCCGGGCGGTCGGGTGATGGCGACGCGCCGGGATTGGGGCATGGTGGCGAATGCCAACCGCTTCGTGATCGACTTTGACGGCGACGCGCTACGGGCCCTCGGCGCCGACCAGGCGCCGCGTGGCGTGGTGTCGATTGCGGGCGGCGCGGCGGCGGCCGAACTCCTCGATCAGCACGTCGTCAAGAATCCGGTGAGCGGCGGTTGGCGGCTCACCTTCCAGATCCGGCCGAAGCAGACGACCGCGATCGAACTGCGGGCGTTCTTGGAAAAGAACGGACAGGCGCTGACGGAAACCTGGTCGTACGCCGCCGCCCCATGGTAAGTGCCGGGGTCGTCCCGGGCGCCGCGCGCTCAGCGTCGCCGGCCGCCGAGAATTGAGCCCAGCACGCCGCGGATGATTTGTCGGCCCAAGCTGCTGCCGACGGCGCGCGCGGTGCTCTTGGCGAAGGCCTCGAGCACCGCCACCGTCGCGTTGGCCGGCGCCTTGCGGGCCGAGGTCGGCGGCGCCTCGGCGTCCGCCGCCGCCCGTGCCGTGAGTTTCTCATAGGCCGATTCGCGATCGACGGCCTGTTCGTAATGGCCGTACACGGGTGACTGGCGGATCGCCTGCCGGCGTTCGTCGTCCGCCAGCGGCGCAAACCGGCTGCACGGCGGGTAGATGAAGGCGCGTTCCACCATGGCGGGCGTACCGCGCGCGTCAAGGAACGATACCAAGGCCTCTCCGACCGCGAGTTCCGTGATCGCGCGGTCGATCCGGAGCTTCGGGTTGGCGCGGAAGGTCTCGGCTGCCGCCTTGACCGCCTTCTGGTCTTTGGGCGTGAAGGCGCGTAGCGCATGTTGGACGCGATTCCCCAATTGGCCAAGTACGGTGTCCGGAATGTCCAGTGGGCTTTGCGTGACGAAGTACACGCCGACGCCCTTCGAACGGATCAGCCGCACCACCTGCTCGATCTTGTCCTGCAACGCCTTTGGAATGTCCTCGAAGAGCAGATGCGCCTCGTCGAAGAAGAATACCAGTTTCGGTCTCTCGGGATCGCCCACTTCCGGAAGCCGCTCGAACAGTTCGGACAGCATCCAGAGCAGCAGTGTGGAGTACACCGTGGGGGATTGCAGCAACTTGTCCGCGGCGAGAATGTTGACAATGCCGTGACCACGATCGTCCGTTTGCATGAGGTCGTCGAGGTTGAGCGCCGGCTCGCCGAAGCAGCGGTTGCCGCCCTGTTGCTCAAGGGCCAGTAGTCCGCGCTGAATGGCGCCGATGCTGGCGCTCGAGGCGTTGCCGTATTGTGTTTTGAGCTCGCCGGCGTGGTCGCCGACGAAGTGCAGCATGGCGCGCAAGTCTTTCAAGTCGAGCAGGAGGAGCCCATTGTCATCGGCCACCTTGAACGCGACCGTGAGCACGCCGCTCTGGGTGTCGTTGAGGTTGAGCAGCCGCGCCAGGAGCAGCGGCCCCATCTCCGAGATGGTTGCGCGCACGGGATGCCCCGCCGCGCCGAAGACGTCCCAGAATACGACCGGGCACGCGGCAAAGTTGAAGTCCTTCACTCCCAACTGCGTCAGCCGTTCGGCGACCTTGGGATTCGTCGTGCCGGCGCGCGCCAGGCCCGACAGGTCCCCTTTGGCATCCGCCAAGAATACCGGCACGCCAATGCGACTGAACTGCTCGGTGAGCACGCGCAGCGTCGTCGTCTTCCCGGTGCCCGTCGCGCCGGCAATCAAGCCGTGGCGATTGGCCATACTCGGCAGCAATTCGAGGCACTGCGTTCCTTTGGCGACCGGTAATCCGGGCACGGTTGTCGGCATAGAGGTCTCCTCCAATCAAACTATATGCGTGAAGACCGACACCGCCCGCAAGCGAGCGCATGACGAGGGGCCGTGCGATGGGCTCGTCGCCCACGCGAGTTCTTGCCGCGGAGCCAATATGAAAAATGTTCTTGCCGCGCATAAGGTCTTCCCGCGCGCCGCTTCGATGAGCGATGCCGAGCTTTTGAGCGTCGCACGAGAACAGAACGGTCGCTCGGCGGTTTTTCGAGTGCGTACGGAAGCGGCATTCCGGCATGGCAGACGCATGGCGTTAGCGGCGAAGCGGCCGCGGTGGGCGTGCGGAGAAGATCGACTTGACGCAGTTTCAGCGCAGGCTAGCCTGGTAATAGGACGGATGAGGACGCGTGGCGTGGGAGGAGGTAGCATGTTCACTCAAGCCAGTAGCCTGGTCGCCATCGTCGGTGGCATCGTTTTGGTGAGTTCTCTGCTTTCAGCCGGAGCACTTGTAGCGACAGTGGTAGGTGAGTGGTGTGAACCGCCCAGCGTCGAGTGTGGCGGCGGCACCGTTTACGACATTTCGATCTTTGGTGGCGCAGTCCCGAGTCTCGGGGACGAACGGACGGAGGCGCACGGCAGGCACCCGCCGCTCACGCTGGTCCTTGGTGGGCGCCACGGCGGACCGCACCACGGCCAACCGCGCGGCCACCTCACACTCGTACACCACCACCAACGAAACGACGCCGCGGCGGCCGGCGCGCCCAAAGGCGCCGCCGGGGCGCGCGCCTTCGGGATCCTCCGCAAGTTGGCCCGCCGGTAATCCCTGTTCCATCCGCGATACGCGGCTGCCCCTTGCCGCGTGTCGCCGCTTGTGATTTGGCAGCGGTATGAAGATCGACGCGCCTTTGATGGCCACGGAGCTGAGGCAGGCGGCGGTCGAGGCTCGCGAACTCGAAGCGCTCGGGTACGACGGCACCTACACGTTCGAGGGACGGTCCGATCCCTTCTTCCCGCTGTTGCTGGGCGCCGAGCACACGACCCGTATCGAGCTGATGACGGGGGTGGCGATCGCCTTGCCGCGCAATCCTTTGCAGCTTGCCCACACGTGCCACGACTTGCAGGTGTATTCGCGGGGACGGTTCGTCCTCGGTCTTGGATCGCAAATCAAGACCCATATCGAGAAGCGGTACGGCGCCACATGGAGCAAGCCGATCGCGCACATGCGCGAATTGGTACTGGCGCTGAAGGCGATCTGGCGGTGCTGGAACGAGAATGCCAGGCTCGACTTCCGCGGCGAGTTCTATCGGCACACACTGATGATTCCGACGTTCGCGCCGTCGCCGAGTCCAGCCGGTCCCCCGCGCGTGCTGATGGCGGGCGTGGGCGCCCCGATGACCGCCGCAGCGGCGGAGGTGGCCGACGGCATCGTCATCCACCCGCTGAACAGTGCGGAATTCATCCGTCAGACCACACTGCCCGCGCTGCGCCAGGGATTTGGCCGGGCCGGTCGCAGCGGCGCGGAATTCGAGATCGCCTGCCAGGCAGCGGTGGTCACGGGCTTTACCGAAGAGGAGTTCCGCATGGCGGAGCAGGTGGCGCGCGCCAGCGTGGCCTTCTACAGTTCCACACCGGCGTACCGTGTCGTCCTCGAGACCCACGGCTGGGGCCCGCTGCAGGACGAGTTGAACACCCTTTCCAAGCAGGGGCGGTGGGCCGAGATGAGCGGCTTGATCGACGACCGCATGCTCGACACGCTGACCATTCGCTGCGAGCCGAAGGATCTCCCGGCGCGGCTGCAGGCGCGCTACGGCGGACTGGTCGACCGCGTCGGCATCAGTTGCTACCACGGGCGGCCCGACCGTGGTGACCCGGACGCCTGGAGGGTCATCGTTGCGGCGTGCAAACGGGTGCCCACGGCACAGGCGTGAGGGACCAGACCATGGCGTACGAGGACATTGCGTTCGCGGTGCGGGACCAGGTGGCGATCGTCACCTTGCAGCGGCCGAACCGTTTGAACGCGTTTTCCGGCCGCATGGGAATCGATCTGGCCGCGGCCTACCGCGAGTGCGACCGCAATGACGACATTCGTGCCGTGGTTGTGACCGGGGCGGGACGCGCCTTCTGTGTGGGCGCCGACATGGCCGCCGGGGCCGAGACGTTCGCCAAGCAAGACGAGCGGAGCTTCAGCGCCGCGGCGGTCGATGTGGCGGCCTGGGAGGTGCGCAAACCGGTGATCGCGGCGATCAACGGCCACGCGATCGGGATCGGGCTCACCCTGGCGATGCAGTGCGACATCCGGCTGATCGCGCACGAGGCGAAGTGCGGTTTCGTGCACGTCCGCCGCGGCGTCATACCCGACGCCTACGCGCACTGGAGCGTGCCGCGCGCCATCGGCTTCGCACGTGCCGCCGAGTTGTTCCTCACCGGGCGTACGTTCTCCGGAGAGGAGGCCGCGCAGTGGGGACTGGCGAGTCGGGTCCTCCCTGCCGCCGAAGTGCTGCCGGCAGCGGTGGCGATTGCGCGTGACATTGCGGTCAACGTCGCCCCGCTCTCCGCCGCGCTATCGAAGCGCCTGCTCTGGGCAAACCAGTGGACGACGCGGGAGCAGGTCGGGCGCCAGGAGACCGCCCTGCATCATGTGGTCATGGGCCGACCCGACGCCATCGAGGGCGTCATGGCCTTTGTCGAGCGCCGCCCGCCCCGTTGGCAGTTGACCGTGAGCCGGGATTGGCCACCCGAGTGGCCCGAGTAGGGCAGCGGGCGTTGGCGTCAGCCGGCGGTGATGCGACTTGCGCTCGCGGCGCCGCCGCGTGTCCCTCTCGCGGCGCCGCGTTTTTGGGTGTCGCGTTGTCCGCGGGGCGGTGACGACGGGTAGAACGGGTACATCTGGCCGCTGCGCTCCGGCAACACCACGTACCCGAAGAACAAGCCGGTGGCGAACGAAAAGGGCACACGCATCAGCGTCGGCGATGCCCACCCCGAGTGCTCGGCGCCGAGGAGAAAACTGGCAAAACCGATCGCCGCCGCGCAGATCCCGAGAGTGACGAGACTCTCCAGTTTCGCGGCCATGATCAGGAGAAAGAAGAAGAACAGAAACGATTCCTGACTGGCGCGGGAAAGAAGCAGGGAAATCGAAATCATCGCCGTGTCGGAGACGATGACCGGCGCCTGCATCCACGGATCGAAGAAGCCGAACGGCTCTACCCGACCAAGCGCCAGATTCGAAGCAATGGCGAGCGAGACCAACAAGACCACCGGCAATGGGGAGGCGTCTTTGGCGATTTCCGACATGATCAAGGCGCTGGTGGCGAGAATGAGCGTGTAGCGGCAGATCAGGAAGAGTTGCTTCCGCTTTTCCGCCTCCGATGCCCGGATTAACATGCGTCCCAAGATCGTAGCAACCGTCATGCCTTGGCGATGGCTCACTGTTTTGGTCCCGCGAGACATCTGACACCGCCGTTGCGGCCGCAACGCCGGCAAACCGTTGACGCACCGTCGTAAGTTTAGGGGGTCCAGCCGTGCGGGATGCAAACGTCCCAGGTGCTGCCACGGGTTTTTTCAACTCACACCGATGGCGGGTCCCGGTACGGCGATCAACCCCGGCGGGCACGACAACGTCTGATCGCCGCTGCTGGCGTCAACCGCGTAGGGCCGGCGTCACGAAACATCCACGCGAACCATGACAAACATCATGCGCACACCGTATGATGCATCAGCGAAACGAGAGAAGTGCGTTATGTAGGGTCTGGCTCCCCTGATTGCGCCAATCCCAGCGGCAGGCGCGCACATATGCAGAAAGACGAAGCGTGTCGGGCGTGATCGGCGCGCGCACCTAATCGGGGCGGCAAGGAAAATCGGAAAGGAACCCATGATGGCTGATTACGATGCGATCGTCATCGGGGCGGGGCACAACGGACTGGCGGCAGGGGTGACCCTGGCCAAGGCGGGGCTGCGCGTGCTGTGCCTCGAGCGCACCGGCCAGGTGGGCGGCATGGCCATCACCAAGGAACTGTTCAAGGGTTTCAAGCACAACGTTGGAGCCTGGGCCTTGCTGGTCTTCCCCGAGGAAATGCACCACATCCTGGAATTGGACAAGTACGGCGTCGAGATCATGACGCCGCGGACCTCGTACTGCGTTTTCGGGGCTCCCGAGGATCCACCGTTCGTGGCGCACGCGGATCCCAACGAGATGATGCAGCACCTCATGGCCAACCACGGTCCGGACGGGCTACAGGGGTTGATGGGATTGTTCGAACACCTGCAGGTGCTCGGCAACATTTTCGCGACCGAGCGGGGCAAGGTGCCCGAGTCGTTGGACGCCCTTATTGCCGCTGCCCCTGACGCGCCAACGCGCGAGACTTTGTTGAGCTGCTTTTACGGCAGCGCGATGGACCTGATCCGCAAGTTCTTTCCCGACCCGACCAAACATCGCTGCATCACCGGGTCGCTGGCTGCCATGACCATCGATGGTACGCACCTGGGGCCGTACAGTCCCGGGTCGGCATGCTCGATGGCCTACCACTACACGCTCAGCGGTACCGCCAATCTGTTCAAAATGCCCAAGGGCGGCATCGGCGCTATTGCGGACGCCATCTTGAAGGGTTTCGAGGAGCATGGCGGCACGCTGCACTACCGCGCTGACGTGCAGCAATTGCTCATCGAGGACGGCAAGGTGGTCGGTGTCCGCTTGCGCGGTGGCGAGACCATCTCGGCGGAGCTGGTGCTTTCGAGTGTCGACGCGCGCTCCACGTTCATCAAACTGGTCGGCGAGCGGCATCTCCCCGCGGAGTTCGTGCACGCGGTGAGGGAGATCGAGTATACCAACGGCTATATCCAACTGCACCTGACCTTGAATGCTCTCCCGGAGTTCACCGGACACATGGCATTCGCCAACGAGAACGACATCCGCTGGCTGACGAGCTATATCCCGTCGCCCGAACATCTCTCGCACTGCTGGGAGCAGTACCGGCGCAATCGGGTGCCGGACGATCCGGTCAGCTACTGCTACATTCCGAGCCTCATGGATCCCAGCCTCGCGCCGCCGGGCTACTACACCTGCACGATGTTCTCGCATTATTTCCCCGCCGACCTGTCGCCGGCGCAGCATGACGAGTTGAAGAAGGTGATGGCCGACCGGGTGATCGATCAGATCGACAAACGCGCGCCCAACTTCCGCAAATCCATCGTCGACCAGGCGATCCTGACACACGAATATTTCGGATCGAAGTTTGGCATCACGGCCGGCGACTTTGCGCATGGGTTGCTCCATCCAGGGCAGATGTGGCATCGGCGGCCGGTGCCCGGATGGTGCAACTATCGCACCCCCATCGCCAATCTCTACATGTGCGGCTCCGGTTGTCATCCCGGCCCGGGGATCACCGCACTGCCGGGCTACAACAGCGCGCGGGAAGCCCTCAAGGCGTGGCCAGCATGACGCCGGGCGCGGCCATGGAGCGCGAGACGAAGGCGATGGGGGAGACGCGGTACACATTTTGCCGGATCTGCGAGACCATGTGCGGCATCGCGGTGACCGTCGAGGACAACCGCGTGACGGCGATCGCACCGGATCCCCAGCACGTCGCTACCCGCGGCTACAGCTGCGTCAAAGGGGTGCACTTCGATCAGGTACAGCACAGTCCCGATCGCATCCTCCACCCGATGAAGCGCGTGGGGGAGCGCTGGGAACGCATCGCCTGGGAGCAGGCACTGCGCGAGATCGGGACCCGTCTGCGGGCGATCGCCGCGGCGCACGGCCCACAGGCCGTGGGGTATTACGGAGGCGCCTCCACCGGCGTGAATCTCATCGCGCCGCTGTTCCGCGGCGCCTTCTTTGCCGCGCTCGGCACGCGCTCCATCTACGGCAACAGTTCCCTCGACTGCGCCAACAAGTTCCGTGTCTGCGAGGATATGTACGGCCATTGCTTCCGGTTGCCGTTCCCGGACGTCGACCACAGCGGTTTCCTCCTTTTCCTCGGCGCCAATCCCGCGGTCTCCGGCGGCGGGCTGTTCCATCTCCCCAATCCGGTGCGGCGGCTACGCGCGGTGGTGCGGCGCGGCGGCCGTGTGGTATTCGTGAATCCCCGGCGGACCGAGACCTCACGGTCGGGCGAGCACCTCTTCATCCGCCCCGACACCGATGTGTTCTTCCTCGCGGCCTTTCTCAATGAACTGATCGTTCGCGGTCGGGTCGACCGGCCGCGGGTCGAGCGCTACATGACCGGTTTCGAGGAACTGCGTCAGGTCGTTGCGCCGTGGACGGCCGAGCGCGCCGAGACGGTCACCGGCATCCCTACCGCCACCCTGCGCAAGCTCGTGACCGCGTATGCGGCGGCCGACGGCGCCGCGCTGCACATGTCCACCGGCGTGAATCAGGGCCGTCACGGGACGCTCTGCGCCTGGTTGCTCGAGTGCATCAATGCTGTGTCGGGCAACCTCGACCGGCGCGGCGGCAGCCTGATGGGGCAGGGCATCTTCGACTGGCCGGCGGAAGGTAAACGCACCGGACAGTCGATGCGCGCGGTCGACCGTCGCGATGGCCTGCCGACGATTGTCGGCAGCTACCCGACGTCGTTGCTCGCCGACGACATCTTGGGGTCCGAGCCGGACCGTGTGCGGGCGCTCATCGTCGAGGCGGGGAATCCGCTGCTGGTGGCACCCAATCCCCGCGGCCGTCTTACCGAGGCGATGCGCCAGCTCGAACTGGTGGTGAGCATCGACCTGTTCCGCAACGAAACGGGAAACCTCGCGCATTATATCTTGCCGGCGACCACCTTCCTCGAGCGTGCCGACCTGCCCTACGCGATGCACAGTCTCCTGGGCGATACGCCGGTGCGTTACATCTGTTACACGGACCCCGTCCTCGAGGCACCGCCCGACGTGCGCCCGGAGTGGTGGATTTACACGCGCCTGGCGCATGCGGCGGGGGTCACGCTTTTCGGTTCACCCCTGCGCCATTGGGCGGTGCAGCTGAACGCGCGGTTGGCGCTTTCACGCTGGGGGCGGCCGGTGGCGGCCACCCCCGAGCGGCTCATCGGCGCCATGCTCCGGCGCGCCGGCGTCGGGTCGCGGCGCGAGCATCTGCGCAAGTGGCCGCACGGGCGCCTGCTCGAGGAGAACCGGCCGGGGACCTTCCTCGGTACCCCGCGCGTGCTCACCGACGACGGCAAGGTGCACCTGGCGCCGGCGGACATCGTCGCCGATGCGCGCCGGTTGGAGGAGAGTTATGCGCGGGAGCGGCAGGACCGCGAACGCCTCAAATTGATCACCAAGCGCGAGTTGCGTTCGTTGAATTCCTGGATGCACAACAACCCGCGGCTGGTCGGCGAGCGCACCAACTACCTCTACGTCCATCCCGACGACGCCGCGCAGTTGGCGGTGCGCGAGGGCGACGTGGTGGAGGTGACCTCGGCGTTCGATGCGCTGCAGGTCCCCGTGCGGGTGACGGACGAAATGATGCCGGGTACGGTGGCGTTGCCGTACGGCTGGGGCCATGCCGATGCCGATGGCCTCTCGGTCGCCCGGCAGCATCCGGGGGTGAACTCCAATCATCTTGCCGGCGACGGCCGCGAGAACATCGAGGCGCTGTCGGGCATGGCGCACCTGTCGGGCATCGTCGTCGACGTGCGCGCCGTCGAACCCGCCTGGAAGCGCGGAGCGCTCTGATCCGGTGCGCGATCGCGTTGCCCTGACCGCGGGGTTGTTGCGCGAATCCTGCTCCCTGGTGGCTGAACGCATCCGGGGCGCCGGCGATGTGCCGCGGGCGGCGACGGACCTGACGCCGCAGTGGCTGACGCAGGCACTGCGGGCGGACTATCCCGGTGCCCGAGTGCATGCCATCGAGTTGGCCAACCGCCATGCGGGCACCACGGATCGCGCCCGCTTGCGGCTCGTCTATGACCTTGCGGGATGCGATGCGGTCCCCCCGTCATCGGTCTTCGTCAAAGCGGCGCCGCCCGATCCGCGCACGCGTCTGTTCATCAACCTCATGCGGCTCGGTTTGCACGAGGTGCGCTTTTACCGTGAGATCGCGCCGGCTTTGGCCGTCGATCGTCCCTGGCTGTTCCACGCAAGCCTGGCCGGACCGGCGCAGCGCTTCGTCCTCGTACTCGAAGACGTGGCGCTGCGCGGCGCACGCTTTATGGATGCGGCGTCCGCGGTGTCGTTGGACCTGGCGCGTACGGTGATGCGCGAACTCGGCCGCCTGCACGCCGGCTTCTGGAACAGCCCGCGCTTGCGCGCAGACCTCGCCTGGTTACGGGCGCCGGACCACCGTCCGGTGGCGGCGGCGGAACGGTATGCCTGTGCGGCGGCGGTTGTCCCGGCCTTACGGCGGTTTCCCGAGGTGGTGCCGCCGCGGTTGCACGCCATCGCCACGCGCATCATGGAGCGGCGCGATGCCTTCGAGGCCGCCTGGGGCCGGGGGCCGCAGACGGTGGTGCACGGGGACGCTCACATCGGCAATCTCTACCTGCTGGCGGGAACGGTGGGCTTTCTCGACTGGCAGGTGGTGCAGCGCTGTCAGGGACTGCGGGACGTGGCGTACTTCCTCGTCACCTCCGTGCCGACGGCGCTGCGCCGCACGCACGAACGCGAACTGCTCGGCCACTACCTGGCAGCGCTACGCGCGCAAGGGGTCGCGGCGCCGGCGTTCGACGAGGCCTGGCTGCAATACCGCTTACACGTTCCGTGGGCATTGTGCTCCGCCGTGGTCACGTGCGCCTCGGCCAGTATGCAAGCCGCCGCCGTCGGCCGCGCCGCTCTCGGCCGCACCTGCGCCGCAGTGCTCGATCTCGATCCGCTGGGAGCGTTGCGGCGTGAGGGCATGGGGGCGTGAGGGCCCCGGCTGGGTACGGGCGTCTCCAAGCCCCCAAGCCTCCGAGCCAGCCGCCGTCTCCGTCACTTTTCCACGACCAGCTCGGCGTCGAGCCGGATCGGCCGTGACAGGTTGAAGTAGTTTGGCGAGGTACGGCAGACGGTGTTGTGGATTTCCCGAAACTGTTCCGCTGTACCGTCGCCCCTGATACGCACGGTGTAGCGGATCGACTCGTAGCCGGGAGGCACCGTCTCGTCGATGCCCAGGAAGCCGCGCAGATCGAGCTCGCCCGCGGTCTCGATGGCAAGTTCGTAGAGGGTGATGCCGTGGACCGCGGCGCCGACGACGTAACCGACCATGATGCAGGCGTTCAGCGCCGTCATCAGCATCTCCTGCGGGTTGGGGGCACTATTCTGCCCGAGCAACTCGAAGGGCTCGTCGACGTTGACCTCGAAGTGCCGGGCGACCTCCTGGCCGCCGATGCGGTACGAGTCGACCGTTGTCCGGCTGCGGGTCTGTCCCATCCATGCGGATGTGACCCGGAACTCGACCTTGCCCTTGGCGGGGTCGGCCTTGATATCGTCAATCACACCCTGCAGTGCCTGCAGGTTGATGCCATTCACCGGCGCGATGATCGGCCGTTGGGATGCTGCGTGTGCCATGTTCGTTCTCCTCTTGTCTTGTGTGTATGGTTCGATTGTGAACGTGGGTTTCGTGACCGGCATGTCAGCTGAACGCCGGGGCCATCTTTTCGACCTGCTCCCGCGCGGCCGGGCGCAACGATCCGAGGGTGGCGAGGAAGTTCTCGTGCGTCATGCCCGAGCCCAGGAAGGTCCAGCGTGTCGCCTGCCGCTGCACGGCGAGGAACTTCTCTCGTTCGGCCTCGTCGAACACGCGGCCGGTGGCACGTTCGAAGCTCTCCAGGTCGAACTCAACCTGCGCCGTCAGGCCGCCGTCGAGTAACCCGCCGATCTTGGCATACTCGTCGATGGCGGTGTCGATCTGCTCGGTCTTGCACGCCTGGCTGAGCGCTTCGACCATCAGGGTGTCGAGCTTCGCGTGCTGCGCCTCTTCCATCCAGTGGTGGCGTAAGAGGCTCTTGAACTGCGGATCGAGGTCCTGATTGTCACGGATGCTCTCGACGTAGTGCTTCTGCGTCATCCACTCGATCTGCAAGATCACCAACGCCACGGCGAGCGGGTGGTGGGACAACACCGCCCGTGCGATCTCGCGCGGCGGACCGATCACCTCGCAGGTCGTGCCAAAGCCAGCCTCGAAGTCGCTGCGGAAGCACTTGAACAGATGGATGTGCTTGGCCTCTTCGCCGGCGAAGCTGAGCAGCGCGCGCACGCGATAGTCGTCGGCATGCAAATGGGTCCGCGCGTGGTCGAGCACGAACGGCAGGATGAACTCCTCGACCAGCCCGAACACGTACAGGTAGTCGTGGCCACGGATCTGGTTGAGCACGCGCTTCTCGGTTTCGCTGAGGAAGGGCAGTGCGTCGGCGCGTGCCAACGACGCGGGCAGAAAGGGCTTGTCGAAGTCGAGCTGCTTGTCACCGCCGATGAGGTCTTCGACGCGCCAGCGGACTCGCTCCGAGGCGGCGAGCATCGCTTGATACGTGTAATTGTGTTCCATGATCCCTCTCCTTTCTGTGCGACCGCTGTCTGCGGCCGCCGTGGTTGTTGTCAACAGCTCTAGTGCACGGACCGTGTGAATAACCGTTGGAACGTGCGTGGAATTTTCGTTATCTCCCCCCTGTTTCAACACGCCTTTGCCTCAGGTAAGCTCGTAACGCTTGCATGAGTTGAGAGGTCGAGGGATCGGGAGCTCCGTGAAATCAACGGATTTGAGCGGATCGGGAGCCGGCGCCGAGCTTTTTGCGTAGGTGTCGATCGCAGGGGAAACAGTGGCCAAGACGAAGCGGACGGCCGTGGCGACCCCGAGGGCGGATGGAGCGGGACATTCGCGGCGCACCGCGGAGGCGGATGCGGTACGGGCGCTGCCGTCGCTATGCTTGCGGGTGCTGGGCGCGCTCGAGCTCTGGCGGGGCACGCAACGCCTCGAATTGCCACCGTCGAAGAAGACGCGCGCCCTACTCGCCTACCTGGCCGTCACCCAGCGGCCACAACGGCGCGACCGGCTGTGCGGCATGTTCTGGGACGTGACCGATGATCCACGCGCGGCCTTACGGTGGAGCTTGAGTAAGCTGCGGGCACTGGTGGACGACTGCGGAGTACAGCGCATCGTTGCCGATGGCGGCGGGGTGGGGTTCGATGCCGCCGGGGCGCGGGTCGATCTGTTCACGGTTCGCGAGCAGCTGACGGCGCCGGCAAGCGATCTCACCAGCGAGCAGTTGGGGGGCCTGGCGGCGGAGTTTCGTGGGGAGTTTCTCGAAGGGTTGGAGCTACCGGACTTTCAGGAGTTTCAATTCTGGTGCGTAGCGATGCGCGAGGAAGCGCGCGTGTTGCAGGCTCGCGTTCTGCGCAGCCTCGTTGACCGGCTCGTCGAGGAACCGGAGCAGGCCTTGCCGCACGCGCGCAGCCTGGCGCAGGCCGATCCGCTCAATGTCGGTGCGTGCATTTCCCTTCTAGAGATCCTCGTTCGGTCTGGACGTGCGCGTGAGGCCGAGCGGCACTACGACTCCGCCCAACGGCTGTTTCGCGACCTGCAGTTGTCTGAGGTCGAGCGGTTGACCGAGGCGTGGCGGAGCATCGGCCACGGCGCTTCGCGACGCGCGGCCCCCGCGCCGGCGCCGGCTGCAGTGGGATTGGTGCCGGCGAGTCCAGGCACGCTGCGACTGATCGGGCGGCAGAGTGAGTGGACGAGGCTCATCGCTTCGCTCGAAGAGGTGATGCGGTGGCGCCGGTTGCGGGCGGTAACCATTGCCGGGGAACCCGGCATCGGCAAGACGCGTCTGCTGGAGGAGCTGCTGGAAGCGGTGCGCCGGCGCGACGGGACGGTCCTCGACGGGCGTGCCTACGAAGCGGAAATGCGCCGTCCGTACGTCCCCTGGATCGACGCGCTGCGCCGCGTGGCGGCGGTCACCGTGGGCGATACGATCGCGCCCGACTTGGCACCAATGCTTGCGGAGCCGGACGTCTCCTCCAGTGACCAGACCGGCCGCGATCGATTGTTCGGTGCCGTCGTCGAGCTGATTGCCGCGCGTGCGCACAGCGCTCCCCCGGTGCTGTTGGTCGTCGATGACGCCCATTGGTGCGACGACGCGTCCGCCGAGTTGCTGCATTACGTGGCACGTATGAGCCGCCACCGTGCCGTCTTGATGGTGCTAGCGGTGCGTGCAGGCGAGCTCCCCGACAACCAGTCGATGCTGCGCCTCTTGCGCGGCATGCGACGGGAGGGGTTGCTGGCTGAGATCGACGTTGCCCCGCTGAGTGCGGTGGAGACCGAAGCGTTGGTTCGCGAAGCCGTACCGGGCACCGAGATGGGGAACATCCCCGCCGAAGTCGCCGGCAATCCGCTGTTCGCGCTCGAGCTGGCGCGCGCGCAGGCGCACGGTGCGGGTGCGGTTCCGGCGACGCTCCGTCAGCTGGTGCGGGACCGTGTCGAGCGTCTGCCGCAGGATGCCGCCGAGGTGCTGCGCTGGGGTGCCGTGGTCGGGCCGACGTTCCCGGTACGCCGATTGACCGATCTCGCACCGCTCGACATCGAGCGGCTCGTCTCGGCATTGGAGAACCTGGAGCGCCACGCCCTGCTGCGGGCGGTGAGTGATGGCGCCGCGGTCGGCACGGCATACTCCTTCGCGCACGAGATCGTGCGGCAGGTGGTCTACGCCGAGCTGTCGGGGCCGCGCCGTAAACTCATGCACCAGCGCATCGCCACCGCCCTTCAGTCCCGTCTGGCAGAGGACGAAACGGTGGCGGCGGAGCTTGCCCATCACGCGGCCCTGGGGGGTGACGCTGCGGCGGCAGCGCGTGCTTGTGTGCTGGCGGCCCGCCGGTGCCTGCGGCTGTTCGCCAGCACGGAAGCCAACGCGACGGCGCGGCGGGGAATGCACCATGCCGAGCAGTTGCCGGAGCCGGAGCGGGTGAGACTCATGCTCGAACTGGCGGAAATCCGCTACGCGGCACACCGGCCGCGGCGGCCGACCGAGGCAGCACGCATCGTCGAGGAACTGGCGCAGCGCGCCCTCGACCAGGGATGCATGGAACACGCGCGTCTGGGCTTCCACGTCGCCAGTTACATCCGTTGGGAAGGCGCTGAGTGGTCGGATGCGCAACGCCAGATGATGCGTGCCGAGCAGGTCAGCCGCCTGGGCGACGCGCGCCAACGTGTCGTGGCGTTGGCCGAAGCGGCGCGTTGCTTGACGCTGCTCGAACGCGACTTGAGCCAAGCCGACGCCATGGTGTCTGAAGCCGGGGCGCTGTCGACCCGCCTCGCCATCGAGCCTGCCGCGATTCCCGATGCGATCGGCATGCTGCGCCTGTATGAGGGCCGCCTCACTGCCGCGGCGGAGCACTTCGGGCGCGCACGAGAGCTCTGCCGCAAGGACGAGGACCAACTTGGCGAATTTCGTGCCTTGGAGCACCTCGCCATGGTGGAGCTGCAGCGCCGGCGTATTGCCGAGGCGCAGGCGCTCTGTGCCGAGCTCGTGCGGATCGCCGGCCGTCTGCGCGAAGGCAGCGAGGCTCCCTTCGCCCGCGCCGTGTCGGCGCTGTGCCGCTACGCGTCGATGCCGGAAGCGGCTGCGGAGCTCGACGCCGGCCTCGCTGAGTTGCGTGCGGCCGATGCCAAGCAGCGCTTGGCCTATGTGCTGAGAACTGCAGCCGAGATCGACCTAGAGCGAGGTGATGCAAACACGGCGCGTCGGCGGGCCGACGAAGCGCTGCGACACGCGCAACGTCTGGAGCGTCCGAGCGACGAGGTGCTGGCGCGCGTGGTTCTGGCACGCGCGGCTGCCCTGCAGGGAGATGAGTTGGGCTACAAACGGCGACTGGCAGAGGTGGCGTCCGAAACCATCCGTAAGGTGTCGGCGGAAGCGCGTGCCGCGGTTGCTGGCTTACGCGCCGGCGTTGCAGGCGGCCGGGCGACGGGCTCGACCGGTCGGCCGCGCCGCCGGACAAAGGGGGCCTGATGGAGTCGGTAATTTTGGAGCAGTACCTGGCGTCGCCTATCCGAATTGCCGACATTGAGGCGCTGGAGCACCAGGCACAATGGTGCATGCAGCAGTACCGCGTGCGCCACGTCGGCAGCCTACTGTCGCTCGACGGCCACCAGTTGGTCTGCTTCTTCGACGCGCCCGACGCCGAGTCACTGCGCAACGTACTGCGTCATTTGGATCAACCGTACGCCGCGCTGTGGCCAGCCTCAGTGCACGCGCCGCCAGCGTTGCCGGCGGTGGCCCCTTTGCGCACCAACGAGTCGGCGCTGGTGGTGGTGGAGCGTCGGTTTCCGCAGCCGGTGGACTTCGAATCTGTGCACGCCATGGAGGAGCGTGGCGCTTGGTGCCTGGAAGCGTATCGCGTGCGGTTCCTGCGCACGTATTTCGCCCAAGACCGATGCCGGATGATCTGTCTGTACGACGCGCCGGATGCCGAGACCGTGCGCTTGGCGCAGAGCCAGGCCGGAATGATGCTGGAACGGGTGTGGGCGGCGACGCTCTACGAATCGCCTCATCGGGGTTGAACGGGCGCCCCTGGGGCACCCGTCGTTCAGTGTGCGGACGCGACCGCTTATTTGCGTGCTTTCCGGCGGTGTTGGATTTCTTCCGATGTGGGTGCACTTCGTGTGCCTTCCCGCTAGACTGCCGCAAACGCCAACAATGCAGAACGTACGAGCGTGCGTGGGGTTTCGCCGCGGCGCAACTGTCGGTGTATGAAACACTGCCTATGTCCGCCAAACTGACGCCAGAGGAGATCCGCGCCCGGCTCCGGGTGGTGTGTATCTGCAAGGGGATCAAGCTGGGCAAGATTGCCGATGCCATCAAAGCGGGGGCGACGACGGTTGAGCAGGTCAACCGCGCCACCGGCAGTGGGAGCGGAACCTGCGGTAACGAGTCCGGCGTTACGCGTTGCCGTCCGGTGATCGAGGAGTTGTTGCGCACCGGTGGCCGGCCGCCGAGCGCGATGCCAGCCTCCGCTGCCGCCGAGACGGGCGTCGAGTTCTGGTTCCCGACGCCGGTGCGGAAGCCTAGCGTCGATTGATTCCTTACGTGCGCCAGACTCCTGCCGCCGGCGTGCGCGGCGCGGCCTCCCTTACATTCGCGATGTGGCTTCGCTATGCATGGGCAGCGCATTTCCGGGCAGGGAGGACACCAATCACATGAATCCGAGCGAATGCGTTCTCTTCAGCGGTGGGCTGAAGGGGACGGAAGCCACCTTTGGCGCGACGGCGGACCGCTACGGCATCGAAGAGGTCAATTTTACGTTCGATGGGCATCGGATCGAGCGCACGCGCGGCGTGCGCACCTTGAGTCACGCCGAGTTGCAGCATGGCGACGTCAGTCTGGCGTACGTCTCGAAGCTGATGCACCGCCACTATCCCGACACGGACTACATCAAGAAGGTGCTGCAAACGATTTGGCACCAGATCAACAACGCGCAGGAGATCTACGTCGTCGGGAAGATCCTGGAGGACGAGACGGTCATGGGAGGCACCGGCTGGGGCGCGGAGTTTGCCAAGCTGTGCAACAAGCCGCTCTGTGTGTTCGATCAGGACCGCGACGGCTGGTTTCAGTGGACTGGATCGGCATGGCAGGCCGCGATTGACCCGGCGATCCGCCATCCGCATTTCGCCGGCAGCGGCACACGCTTCCTACGCGACAATGGCAAAGCGGCGATCGAGCAGCTCTTCGCCCGTTCCTTCCCTCGTGCGTGACTGTTCCATCGTGCGGCGATTGCCGATTCCGAGCCGGATGGGCTTCTGCTAGCGTGCAGCGACCATGCAACGTGACATTCGATTGGATCCGTACGAAGCGCGGCTGTTTGGGGTGCTGATCGAAAAGGCGCTGACGACCCCGGAACAATACCCGCTGTCGATCAACGCCGCGACCAACGGTGCGAACCAGAAGAATAACCGCGATCCCATCCTCTCGCTCGAGGACGATCAAGTGTCGATGGCCCTGGAACGGCTGGTGCAGAAGTATCTCGCCCGCAAGGTCTTCCCCGCCAACAGCCGCGTCGAGAAGTACTGCCACAACGGCAAGGACGGGCTCGGCCTCGACACACGCGCGCTGGCGATCGTGGCCGAGTTGCTTATGCGTGGCCCGCAGAGCGCCGGGGAATTGCGCACCCGGGTCAGCCGCATGCAGCCGATCGAGTCGCTCGACGCGCTGGCGGCGATCCTCGCGCCACTGATCGACAAGGGATTCGTCAAGCGGTTGCCGCCGTCGCCGGGCTCGCGTGCCGAACGTTTCGTCCAGCTCTTGAGCCCTGACCTGCATCCGCTCGACGCGCCGCCACCCGCATACCCGACCGCGGCCGCGGAAAGCGCACGGCCGGTCGGTACCCCGATCGCCGATCTTGCCGTCCGGCTCGAACGGCTGGAGGCCGATGTGGAACGGCTTCGCGCGAGTTGCCGCGCGTTGGCTGCCAAGTTGGGGCAGGCGTTCGACGCGTAGGGCCGGCGTTCCTGCCATTCCGTTGCGGCTAGCCTGCCGTGCCGCGCAGCGCGGCGATGCGCTCCTCGATCGGTGGGTGCGACATGAACAAGCGCAGCAGGCCGCGCCCGCCGCCGCCCGCGATGCCGAAGGCTGCCATCTGGTCGGGCAATGGCTCGGGTTGCGCGCGCTGCAAGCGCTCGAGTGCGGCGATCATGCGGTCGCGCCCCGCCAGTCGGGCGCCGCCTGCGTCCGCACGAAACTCGCGGCGCCGGCTGAACGCCAAGACGACGATGCTCGCCAGAATCCCGAGGACGAGTTGCGCGACGATGGTGGTGACCCAGAATCCGGGTCCGTGCTCGCGTTCCGTCTTGAAGATCGCGCGGTCGACGGCGTGGCCGACGACGCGCGACAACACGATGACGAACGTATTGACCACCCCTTGGATGAGCGCCAGCGTGATCATGTCGCCGTTGGCCACATGGCTCACCTCGTGCGCGAGAACGGCGTCCACCTCGTCGCGCCGCAGGCCGCTGAGGAGCCCGCTGCTGACGGCGATCAGTGCCTGGTTGCGGTTCATTCCGGTGGCGAACGCGTTGACATCCGGGGAGTCGTAGACGGCGACTTCCGGCATGCCGATGCCGGCACGGGTCGCGTGCTGCCGTACCGTCTCCAGCAGCCACGCCTCGGCTGCATTTCTTGGCGCGGCGATTACCCGTGCCCCGGTCAGCCGCTTCGCGGTCCACTTGGACAGCGCCAGCGAGATGAACGAGCCGCCCATGCCGAAGACAGCGGCCAAGGCAAGCAGGTTGGAGCGGTCGAGCCCGACCCCTTGCGCGTCCAGAATGCGTTCGATGCCGAGCAGGTTCAAGGCGATGCTCAGCACCAGCAGGATGGCGATGTTGGTGGCCAGAAACAACACGATGCGCTTCATCATCTCTCCTTCTCGAATAAGCCGGTTCGGTCGCGGTAGGCTGGGCGCGCGGACGAACGGATCACGCTTGTGGGGCCGCGGCGGCGCCGTTGAAGGCCGCCGCGATTTCGGCGAGCAGCGTCGCTTCCTGGCGTGACACCTTCGAACCCAGGCCCATGGCATCGCCGGCGGCTTCGGCGACGGCATGCGCCTGGCGCAGTAGCTCCGCTCGGAGCGCCTCGCGTTCCGCGGCCGGAAGCGTTGCGCAAATGTTGGCAATGTATTGCTCCCACATGCGCTTGAGCCGGGGGTGGCGGCGCTTCGAGAGCGCACCGTCGATGAGCCGATAACCGGTGCCCGACTCCTCCAGGCCCGCCGCGCGTGCGGCGGCGAGGATCGCCTGCTTCTCGGCGTCCTCCACGCATCCGTCGGCCCAGGCGACCTCGACCAGAGGCACGAGCGATAGCGCGGTCAGCGTATCGGCGCTGACCCCGAATGCCACAAGCTGATCGAGGAGCACCGGATCAGTTATGCGCGACGCCGTGGCCAGGGCGGCGCGCGCCGCGCGGCGCTCTTCTTCCCTGCGCCGCTGTCGGATCAGCAGGGCTTCCTGACGGCGAAAGACCTCCGCTTCGTTCGACGGTCTCCGCACTCCGAACACTTTGTCAGCCATCCTCGACTCCTGCTCGATCGCCGGCCGCCCGCCGCGATCTCGCCACGCGGAAGCGGCGCGCACGCGGCGTCCGAGCACCCGCATGTGTAACCATCGTCACGCTGCCCGACAAATGGATAATTTGTCGTGACATATCGGTTGTATCGATGTATTCGTCTTGGCGATGGAGTGGCTGAACTATCAGCACCTACTCTACTTCTGGGCGGTGGCACATCGGGGCAGCGTGACGCGGGCGGCCGCGGAGTTGGGTCTCGGCCAACCGACGATTAGTGCGCAGCTGCGCAGCCTCGAGGAGAACCTCGGGGAGAAGCTCTTCCGGCGTGTCGGACGCAACCTGGTTCTGACCGAAGGCGGCCGAGACGTCCTGCGCTATGCGGACGAGATCTTTTCGCTCGGACAGGAACTGCTCGACACGGTCCGCGGGCGGCGCAAGGGGTCGATACGTTTCGCAGTCGGCGTCGCCGACGTCGTCCCCAAACGGATCGCCTATCGCTTGCTGCAACCGGTGCTGGCGCTGCCGGATCCGGTGCGCGTGATCTGCCGGGAGGACAAAGCGGAGCGGCTGCTGATGGAACTGGCCGCGCACGCCTTCGATCTCGTCCTGACCGACCTGCCTCCGGCCCCCACCGTCAAGGTGAAGGTCTTCAGCCATCTGCTCGGCGAGTGTGGCGTGAGCTTCTGCGCCAGCGCAGCCCTGGCGCGCACGCACCACCGGGGGTTTCCGCGCTCGCTCGACGGCGCACCGCTCTTGCTGCCGACCGCGCCCACGGCGTTACGGAGATCGTTGAACCAGTGGTTGGAAGCGCAGGCGATTCGTCCGCGGATCGTGGGCGAGTTCGAGGACAGCGCCCTGCTCAAGGCCTTTGGCCAGGCGGGGGCCGGGATCTTTCCCGTGCCGACGGCGATCGAAGTGGATGTCCGGAAGCAGTATGGAGTGGCGCTGGTCGGTCATGCCAGCGACGTGCGCGCACGATTCTATGCGGTATCCCTCGAGCGGCGCTTGAAGCATCCGGCCGTAGTCGCGATTACGCACGCGGCGCGTGGGGATCTGTTTGGCTGACGACGGACGTGCGTGCGGCCGAACCGGAGGCGGCGGGCAGGCCACCATGCCGATCGGTTCGACGCGCATGGCCGGCGCGTTGTGGGCGCCTCACTCCTCGGGGATCTTCTCCCACCACTGACACCACCACTCGCCGCCCACGAGGATGCGCAGCTTCGGGTGCCAGCAGTAGCTGATTTCCTCGTCGGGATTCAGGTAGTAGAGGCAGTTTTGACAGTGTTCGTCGGCGTTGGGCTTGGCCCGCAGGATGGCATCCTCGAGCACGAAGCGCAGTTCCATCGAACGTTGTTCATCGATTTCCTTGGGTTCGGGTTTCGGCAGGTCGTCAAATTCATCGGGCATCGGTCGCGTCGCTCCTGTCCAGCTCTTTTCGGTGTGCGTCAGGTTGGTCACGCCGATCACCCTAACGCGGCGTCCGATTCGACGCCAGTCCCCGCGCGCTCCCATGGGCGAGCGGTGTCGCGCTGGGTGCGGCCGCTGTGCTACTCGATGGGGGCGGAACGACAGTGGCGGAAAGGACCGGACATGAAGATCGGCATCGGCATCGGCGAAATCGGCGGGCGGGCGGCGACGTTGGACGACTTGATTGCGCAGGCGCAACGGGCGGAAGGTGACGGCTTTGCCAGCGGATGGCTGGCCAACATCTTCGGCATCGATGCGCTGACCGCGCTCGCCCTCATCGGTCGCGCGACGTCGCGTCTCGCGCTCGGCACCGCCGTGGTGCCGACGTTTTCGCGCCATCCCGTGGCCATGGCGCAGCAGGCCTTGACGGTGCAAGCGGCGACCGGCGGCCGCTTTTCTCTCGGCATCGGTCTCTCCCACCAGATCGTGATCGAATCGATGTTCGGCCTGTCCTTCGCCAAGCCGTACACCCACATGAAGGAATACCTCGCGGCGCTGGCGCCCCTCATCCGCGGCGGCAAGGTGAGCGTCGCCGGCAGCCAGGTCAGCGTCAACGCCAGTGTGGAGGTGCCCGGCTCGACTCCGTGTCCCATCCTCCTGGCGGCGCTGGCGCCCAAGATGCTGGCGCTGGCGGGCAACGAAGCGGAAGGGACGATCACCTGGATGACCGGGCCCAAGACGTTGCGGGAGTACACCATCCCGCGCATCGGGGAAGCGGCGGCCGCTGCCGGCCGCCCGGCACCGCGGATTGTCGTCGGGTTGCCGATCGCGGTGACCAGCGACGTTACCGCGGCCCGGGAACGGGCGCGGCACATCTTCCGGATGTACGGCATGATGCCCTCGTATCGCGCCATGCTGGATCGGGAAGGGGTGGAGGGGCCGGGCGACGTGGCCATCGTCGGCGACGAGGACAGTGTTGCCGAGCAGGTGCAGCACCTGGCGGCGATCGGGGCGACGGAACTTATCGCAGTCCCGTTCCCTGCGCCGCCGGAGCCCGATTCGGTGGCGCGCACGCGGGCACTGCTGATCACGCTTGCACGGGGCGTGCGGGCGCACTGAGATGCGGGTACCGGCGGCGGTGGTAAGGCCAGCCACCGGTCAGTGCCGGGTCCAGTCAGCGGCGTGCTCGAAGGCGAGGTTTTCAAGACACCCAGATTTTCGAGACACCCATGATATATGCGGCAGGGTGGTCGTAATATGGGTGTCTCGAAACCGTCCCCTTCTCGTCCGTACGTCCCCGAGACCCGAGATCGTGTTGTGGATGGCATTGATGGGGACTCGGAGGGTCCCTGCCTTGTCCGAAGCCATTTCGGACAGATCGCGGCTGTGTAGCGGGGAGGGTTTTCAAGACACCCACGATATGCGCGGCGAGGTGGTCGTAACATGGGTGTCTCGACAGCGCCTCCTCGGTTTGCCCGCCTGATATATGCGGCAGGGTGGTCGTAATATGGGTGTCTCGAAACCGTCCCCTTCTGTCCGTGGGCGGTGGCATGGTGCGCTTGGAGTACCGCGACTATGCCGATCACAACAAACGCAAAGAGCTGACCCTGGCGGCCGCCGAGTTCTTACGCCGCTTCCTGCAACACGTCCTGCCCAAAGGTTTCATGCGCAGCCGACACTACGCGATCACGGCCAACTGCGGGCGAAAAGAACAGCTTGCACGCGCTCGAGAGCTCCTGGGGCAGTCATCGCCGGCACCCCGACCCGAGCGCGATCCGATCGAGGGCACCTCCCTCACCGCCGAAACCCAATCCACCCGCTCGGCTACCGGCCGCTGCCCCGCCTGCGGCGCTCCCATGCGCGTGATCGAAATTCTCGCGCCCACCCCGCTCAGCTACGACACCTCATGACCCCGCCTGCCGCTTTTCGACCACATCCCCAGCTCCATCACAGCGGCCGGATCCTGACCGAACAGCCAAGCTCCGCCCTGCCGCCGAATTCTTCCAACCACCCCCGCCCCCACGCTCATCCGCGCCCGCTGCAACGTCATGATGCAACGGTCCTCATCGCCCCCGGCTCCGCCTCCCCGGCCTTCCGACTGCATCTTCCCTGCTTGCCTTCCGGCACCGATCTTCGATAAAGCCCCATAGCCAGAGGGAGCATCCGTGGTCAGCGCTTCAGTTCAACGGGGCCTTTCCGCCATCCGGCCGATGAGCTTCCGACCTCATCGCGATCCATTCGTGCGGCCGGACGGCGGAAAAACCCTTTTACGTTCGGTGGCTGAGCCTGTCGGCGTGGAATCGGGTGGATCCTGCTTGCTGTCGTTACGTTATGTAGCTACAGTTCGATGGTGCGGTTCGGTTGGGATGAGGCAAAGCGGAAGGCGAATGTCCGGAAGCATGGATTCGACTTCGTTGGCGCGGAGAGAGTCTTTGACGGCTACACGGTCACCGTTGAAGACACTCGGTTCGACTACGACGAGCAGCGCTTCATCACGTTTGGCATTCTGAACGGGCGGGTCGTCGCCGTGGCCCATACTGAGCGCGGCGACTCGATCCGGTTTATCTCGATACGGAAGGCAACCAAGAATGAAGAGAAGAGCTACTTCGCGAAGATTCGGGAGTGGTGAGGCGATCGACCTCTCCGACATTCCGGAAGTGTCCCCGGATGCGTTCGCCAAGGGACTCGTACGAAAGGGGCTGAAATCTATCGGGCGAAAAGCTCAGGTGACTCTGCGGATCGATGCGGACGTGATCGAATGGTTTCGCGGTCGCGGTAGGGGGTACCAAACTCGCATCAATTCGATCCTCAAGGCCTACAAAGAGGCTCATCGAGGTGCGTAGCGCCATGCTGCGTTCACAGCCACCTAACCCGGCGATCGAGCCCGACGCGAGAAGAACGCGCGGCTCATCGCCACGCCGTTCGGCTGGTCGCGACGTTTACGCTGCAATTGTGTTTGCCCGAGGATATCATGAGCGACGTTGAGCAGATTGAGCGACAGATCCAAAATCTCGACGACCAAGCGTTTGTACGGTTGCGGCAATGGTTCATCGAATACGATCATGCTCGGTGGGATCGACAGATCGAAGCGGACTCGGCAGCAGGAAAACTCGATTTTCTCGCTGACCAGGCCGTAGCTGAGCATCGCGCCGGCAAGACTCGGCCTCTGTGAAGCATTGCGCCAGCGGTCGTTTCTGGGAACGCTATGCGGCCCTGGCGGAGGCCATTCGCGCCCTGGCCGACAAGAGCTATGAGCTTCTCAAGAACGATCCGCGGCCCCCGTCATTGCACTTCAAGAAGCTCGGGAATTTTGGTCTGTGCGGGTCGGCCTGCACCACGGGCGCTGGCGGTCGAAGTCGAAGATGGCATGTTGTGGGTCTGGATCGGTGCGCATGCAGAGTATGACCGCCTCGTGTAGGCCGAACCAACGCTTGGCGGCCGACGCGTAAAGAGACGCGCTCGGCTCAAGCGCACGCCGTCCGTTGGGCGGTGCGTAAACCGGCACGCAGAGACTGAAATGAAGCGAACTACGGCCAGCCAATGGAACAGGGGTGCGTAGGTGCAAGACTCGATTGACGGGTTAATTGTCGCGATCCGACGATCGCACATGTTGCGGCTGTTGTCGGTGGGCCTTCTTTCCCTGCTGTTGCAGATCCCGATCGGGATGATCGGATATCTCATCTCAGAACGTCAGGCACGCAGACAGTCCGTTGTCGCCGAAGGATCGTCGAAGTGGGGTACAACCCAGGCACTCACCGATCCTGTTTTCGTGATCCCTTAGGATCAGGGACGATGGTGCCTAACGTGCAATTCTGTGACGTGCATGCGGCCGTCGATCCACACCGAACGCACCATCGTTCCCGGACGAATCGCCCGAACCCGCATGTCCCGCCTTATGCTGCGCGCGGGCGGTAGGTGTTGGGCTGCAGGCATAAACCTGGTCAGTCGAGCGTGAAGGCGTTCTTCACCAGCTGACAGCGGATGGCGCCCTGTTCGTGCCAGACCCCGACGACGTCGAATCGCGCGTCGCGATCATGCAGGCGGTGCACGCTCAGGTAGTACTGCGCGGCGCGGCGAATCTGCCGCTGCTTGCGGACGTCGACGGCCTCGATTGGGCTCCCGAAACCGTCGTGCGTTCGGGTCTTCACCTCGATGAACACCACCGTGCGGCCATCGAGGGCCACGAGATCGACCTCCCCCACCGGACAGCGGTAGTTGCGCTGCAGAATGACATAGCGCTGGCGACGGACGAAGCGCTCCGCGCAGCGTTCGCCATCGGTGCCAAGTAGTTGCCGTGCGTGAGCCATCGCAGCATCGTGTCCGTGCCTCGTCAGGCAAACGCCCGGTCGAGCTCGCGAATCGTCGAATCGATGTTGAAGTTCTGTATACACAGTTACATCACTACTGTCCAATGCAAGCAATGTGCTGTCATACCATAGACAACGCGTCGCATGAGACTGGCGAGCAACGCTTGCGTCGCATCGTGGCGCCAGCGTTGGCGCCGCCGCAACGGATTGAAGCGGATCGGGGCATGTGTTAAGCGCAGCGCATGCCCTTGAGCCGAGAAGTGGTCCGACGCATCGCGATGTTGGCGCGCCTGGAGCTAGGCGAGGCGGACGAGGTGGCGGTCACCGAGCAGCTCGATCACATTCTGCAACACCTCGAAACACTCGCGGCGCTGGACACGGCTGAGGTCGCACCGACGGCGCACGTCGTCGATATGGCGGAGGCCTACCGCGAGGACGTCGTGAGCAACGTGCCGGCGGCCGAAGCGCTACGCGCGAATGCCCCGGCGCGGGACGGTGACTTCTTCAAAGTCCCGAAGATCATCGACTAGGCACGGCGACGCGCACGCGATAACACGGCCTCACGGCGTGCACCTGCAAAGTTAGCGGACGGGATTTCGGGCGTTGGACGTTACAACACTTTGTCTCGAACAAGCGGCGGCACTGTTGGCCCACAAGCAGGTCAGTGCGGTCGAGCTGACGCGGGCGTTTCTCGAGCGCATCGCCGCGACCGACCGCACGGTGCGCTCGTTCATCACCGTGGCTGAAGACGTTGCTTTGGCGCAGGCCCAGCGTGCGGATGAACGCCGCGCGCGGGGCGAGGCCGGTCCGCTGCTCGGTATTCCTGTGGGAGTCAAGGATGTCATTCTCACCGCTGGCGTTCGCAGTACCGCCGGATCGCGTATCCTTGCGCAATTCGTCGCACCGTACGAAGCGACCGTGACGCGGCGGCTTGTCGAAGCGGGTGCCGTGTGCATCGGCAAGACCAACTGCGACGAGTTTGCGATGGGCTCGTCCACCGAGAATTCCGGCTTTATGCCGACGTGTAATCCGTGGGACCTCGAGCGGGTGCCGGGAGGCTCCTCCGGTGGGTCGGCATCGGCGCTTGCCGCCCGCCAGTGTTTGGGGACGTTGGGTACGGATACCGGCGGATCGATCCGTCAGCCTGCCGCGTTTTGCGGCGTCGTTGGGATGAAGCCCACGTACGGGCGCGTGAGCCGGTACGGGGTGATTGCCTACGCTTCGTCGCTCGATCAGGTCGGCCCGATGGCGCACAGCGTCAGCGGCTGTGCGCACCTGCTCGGCGCAATCGCCGGGCACGATCCGCACGACTCGACCTCGGTTCCGCGCCCGGTCGCGGACTATGTCGGGCACCTCGGCGCAGGCATCCGGGGGCTGCGGGTGGGCATCCCGGAGGAGTACTTTGTCGCGGGGATAGAGCCGGACGTGGAAGCCGCCGTGCGCGCCGCGGTCGGAGTCCTGCAGGACCTTGGAGCGCAAGTGAGTCCGGTTTCGTTGCCGCACACCGAGTACGCCATCGCCGCGTACTACGTGATCGCAACGGCCGAAGCGAGCTCGAACCTTGCACGCTATGACGGCGTCAAGTACGGCCTACGCCTGGGCGAAGGCGATTCGCTGCTCGACATGTATCGGCGAACCCGGGCGGGCGGCTTCGGCACCGAGGTGAAACGGCGGATTATGCTCGGGACGTACGTGCTGTCGGCGGGTTACTACGATGCCTATTACCTGAAGGCTCAGAAGGCGCGGACGCTTATCCGCCGCGACTTCGAGCAGGTCTTTGCCACGCACGATCTGATCGTCACCCCGACAACGCCTACGACGGCGTTCCGGTTAGGGGAAAAGACCAGCGACCCCCTGCAAATGTATCTCTCCGACATCTTCACCATTTCGATCAATCTGGCGGGATTGCCGGGCATTTCGCTGCCCTGCGGTTTCGACCGGCAGGGGCTGCCGATCGGCCTGCAGATTGTCGGACGGCCATTCGAGGAGGAGACCGTCTTGCAAGCGGCGTGCGCGTACGAGCAAGCGACGGAATGGCACCGGGAAATCGTCGGCTGTGCACGGTCAACCGCCTTATGAACTACGAGCCCGTCATCGGCCTAGAGGTGCATGCCGAGTTGCTGACGCAGTCGAAGGTCTTCTGCGGCTGTTCGACCAGGTTCGGCGCACCGCCCAATCAAAACACCTGCCCGGTGTGTCTCGGGATGCCCGGCGCCTTGCCGGTCCTCAACCGCCGTGTCGTGGAGTTTGCCATCCGTGCGGGCCTGGCGACGGGGTGCACGATCGCGCACTACAGCCGCTGGGCACGCAAGAACTACTTTTACCCCGACCTGCCCAAAGGCTACCAGATCAGCCAGTACGAGTTGCCGGTGTGTCTCAGCGGGGTCGTCGAGATCGAGACGGACGGGCTGGCGAAGGCGGTTCGACTGACGCGCATCCACATGGAGGAGGACACCGGCAAGAACATCCACGACGCGCACGGCGATGCCAGCCTGGTGGATTTCAATCGCTGCGGCGTGCCGTTGCTGGAAATCGTCAGCGAACCCGACATCCGCTCCGCAGCGGAGGCCAGCGCCTACCTCCGCAAGCTGCGCACCACACTGCAGTATCTCGAAATCTGCGACGGCAACATGGAGGAGGGCAGCTTTCGCTGCGACGCGAACGTGTCCATTCGGCCGTTCGGCGCGGCGCAACTCGGCACCAAGGTGGAGATCAAGAACATGAACTCCTTCCGCGCCGTCGAACGCGCCGTTGACTATGAGATCCGCCGCCAGACCGATGTCCTCGATGGGGGAGGGACCCTGGTCCAAGAGACCCGCCTGTGGGATCCGGACCGCGAGGTCACGCGGTCGATGCGCACCAAGGAGTTTGCCGACGATTACCGCTATTTCCCGGAACCGGATCTCTTGCCCCTGATGGTTACCGAGGAATGGATCGAAGCGGTACGGCGCACGATGCCGGAACTGCCGGACCACCGGCGCCGGCGGTTCGTCACGCAGTACGCACTGCCGGCGTACGATGCGGAGGTGTTGACGCAGCGCAAGGATGTTGCCGACTATTACGAGGCTGCGGCGGGCCGCTACGGTAATGCCAAGGCGCTCAGTAACTGGGTCATGGGCGATCTCCTCAGGGTCATCCGTGAGCGCAAGCTGGATAGCGCGCTCGTCATCCGCGATTGGCCGGTGGCGCCGGAACGGCTGGTGGACATGCTCCAACTCATCGACAGCGGCGAGATTAGCGGCAAGATCGCCAAGGCGGTGTTCGAGGAGATGGCGAGTACCGGCAGGACAGCCGTGCAGATTGTCGCGGAACAGGGGCTAACGCAGATCTCGGATGCGGGTGCAATCGTCGCGGCCATCGACAGCGTGATCGCCGCCAATAGCGACAAAGTTGCCCAGTACCGGAGCGGGAAGGACAAGCTCTTCGGATTCTTCGTGGGTCAGGTGATGAAGGCGACGCAGGGCAAGGCCAATCCGCAGAAGCTCAACGAACTCTTGCGTGCCAAGCTGGATGCGTGAGGCGGGTCGGGCGCCGTTAGCCAGGTCGGCATCCTGCCGGGCGCGGAACGTAGCGGCACGCACACCCGCGGTGCTGGCACCGAGGGCAGCGACACGAAGCCTTTCGCGGCGGCCGCGTTCCCGCTAAGGTCGCGCCAACAAGGAGGACGATCTGTGGCGGGCAAGAAGGTGACCGTGGGCGTCGTTGGCGGTTCCGGCTATTCGGGAGGAGAACTCTTACGCTTGCTTCTCGGACATCCGCGCGTCGAACTGAGCTGGGTGACGTCGCGTGGCGAGAAACAACTTGAAACCATCCACCGTAACCTGTTGGGTTCTGGCCTGCGCTTTATCAAGGAGGCGGAGGCAACCCCGTGCGATGCCGTGTTCCTGTGTCTGCCGTCACGGGAGTCCATGGACCGCGCCGGGCAGCACCTTGCGCAGGGAGGCAAGGTGATCGACCTGGGCTCGGACTTCCGGCTCAAGGACGCCTCCTTGTTCGAACGGGTCTACCGCGCCAAGCACGTGAGCTGGGACCTCGTTTCCGAGGCCCCCTATGGCGCAACCGAATTGCACCGCGACGCTATCCGCGCCGCCAGGTTGGTTGCCAATCCCGGCTGCTTCGCCTACGCCACCATTCTTGGGCTTGCCCCACTAGTGCGTGCGGGCTGGATCGAGCCCGAGCGTATCGTCGTCGATGCCCTTTCTGGAAGCTCGGGCGCCGGCGCCGAACCCACCGTACCGACGCATCAGAGCGAGATCGGCAACTCCACCTTCCCGTACAATGTCATCGGCCACCGCCATACCGCCGAAATGGAACAGGAACTCAGCGCCGTCGCTGGGCACAATGTGACGATCAATTTCACACCCTATTACGCGCCGTTTCCCCGTGGAATTCTCGCGAGTTGCCATGGATTCCTCAACCGCAAGATCGGACGTGCGGAGGTCTTGGCGCTGTATCGGGAGTCCTACCGCGGCGAACCCTTCGTCCGCATTCTCGACATGGAAAAGGATGCAAAGGCAAGCTGGCAATACCTGCCGTATCCGAGCGTGGCGTCGGTGGCCGGATCGAACTACGTGCAGATTGGTGCGGATGTTGACGAGCGGCGTGGCAGGGTGGTGGTCTTCTCAGCGCTGGACAATTTGGGAAAGGGCGCAGCCGGCTCCGCCATACAAAACATGAACTGCATGCTGGGCCTGCCTGAGGAAGCCGGGCTCCTCGGATTTGGGCTGCACCCGTAAGCCGCAAGCCCACAAGCGGACATTTGTTGGTGGGGACCGGTGGGCGCGCCGCCGCGCGTGCCTCGCCGTCGGTGCGGTCAAGTCAGCTTGTGCCCGGTAACGACGCTGTAATGCGTGCGGCGTGGGGCGGCCTCAGGGTCACTTGCGGGACGCAGCGCTTGACAAGTTTAGCGTCCGATAAGATACGTTATGTAAACTAAGTTGCCGGTGTCAGCTGTTGCAGGCGTGCAGCCACCAACTCGCTCTCCGCTCCGGTGGGGAAATCGAGTTGGTAGCGCTTGTAGAGTTCCCCTGCTTTTTCCGTTTCGCCAAGCTGTTCGCGGCAGCGCGCTTCGCCAAAGATCGCCGCGGCGCGATACGGGCCCGCGAGGGCTGCGGCTAGTTGGAAATTCGTGGCCGCCGCCGTCATGTCGCCCTTACGATGCAAGGCGGAAGCAAGGCCGATCAAGACTTCCTGGCGCAGGTAGGACGGCCAATCGCCGGAGCCCGCAAGCGCCTGAAAACCCGCGATGGCGGCGTCGAGATTCTGCGCTTTCAGCGCCGCATTGGCGGCATACAGCGCCGCAATGCGTCCGGGCGCCGTCGACTGCCAGCGCGATCCCACTTCGCCGAGTTGCGTGGCGGCGGTGGTATAGTGCCCGCTGCGAAACTCGCCCAGAGCGCGGCCAAGATCGTCATTTGCCTGCCGTAAGCGCGCGCTCCGTAAGGAAACGAACCCGGTGACCAGAAGCGCCACCGTGACGACACCTGCCAGACCCCACGAGAGTTGGCGGGAGTTCTCGCCTGCCCAGGTCACAAGATGCCAGCCCTGGGTTACGAACTCGTCAGGGCGCTTCAAATCTTTACGTCGGAATCGGCGTCGTGCCATACGTTCACCAAACGGGACTTGCGGGGGTGCGATGGGCGGGCCGCGGGCCCGCTTACATCTTATACTTGAAGTCGGTCGGAGACATCTTTTCCAGGATCTCCGCCCACTTATCACGGGAGACGTTCGACAGGTCGGTTTCGTTGGCGTCCTCGGCCTGCTGCAAGACGCTGGACGTCTCGATGACGCGGCGGTTCACGTAGATCGGGCTCTTGGTCCGTAGCGCCAGGGAAATCGCGTCGCTCGGGCGCGAGTCGATGGTACGTTGGTCGCCATTCACACGGATGTGGATCGAGGCGAAGTACGTGTTCTCCTTGAGGTCGGTGATTTCGACGCAATCGACGGTCGCGCCAAGCTCGGCGAGCACATTACGCAGCAGATCGTGTGTCATTGGCCGCGCCATCTTGATCCCCTCGAGTTCCGTTGCCATCGCGGTGGCTTCCAACAGGCCGATCCAGATGGGTAGGTTCAGCTTGTTCTCGCGGTCCTTGAGGATAACGATCGGGGTCTTGGTTACCGGGTCGAGCGTGAGACCTCCCACGCTCATTAGAATGGATTCATCGAGGTTCATTGTCCGACCTTGCGTATCCCGGTGGCGATCATTCTGCCCAGAAAGAATTCGCGGCGTCAATCCCATTGCGCGGTTAGCGCACGAGTCGATCGATGACGCGGTAGAGTTGATTCAGGTTGCGACACTCTTCGACGAGATCGCAGAACGGCAGGTAGCGGTCCATCTCGCTGTCACCGAAGCCCCAGGTGAGCCGGTTCTCGGGGTTGAGCCAGATGAGCTGCTTAGCGCGCCGCTGAATGTCCTTCAAGGTCCATTCCTGCGCTAGATTATAGTTGTTACGCGCATCGCCGAGTACGATGACGGTCGTTCGTTTATTGACCGCCGCGAGATAGTCCCGATGAAAACCACGGAATGCGCGTCCGAAGTCGGAGTGGGCGAAGACGTCGATGACTCCGCCGCTCAGCGCCTGCTCGATGGCCGCGCCGATGTCCTGTTCCTCGAACAGTTGCGTGATCTCGCCGAGTTCGCTGACGAAGATGAAGCTGCGCACACGGGAGTACAAATCCTGCAACGAATACACGAACTGCAGCATGAAGCGCGACACGTTGCGCACCGAATCGGACACGTCGCACAGCACCATCACCTGCGGCTTGTCGCGGGTACGCCGATCGAAGCGGATCTTGAACGGCACGCCGCCGAATTGCAGGTTCTTCCGCAACGTGTCCTGCAGGTCGAACTTGCCGCGCTTGGCGTGCCGGCGGCGAATGGCCACCACGTTCTTCAGCCGCTGCGCCAGCTTCGCCACCGCCTCCTTCATGCGGCGAATCTCGTCCTCGGAAAGATAGTAGAAGTTCTTGTCCGCCAGGTTCCGCAACCGTTGCTGTTCGCGCACGGACTGATCCTGCTTTTCCAGTTCGACGCGGACGGCCTGCTTGATCAAGTCGGTCAGGTCCTGCAGGCGACGGTCGATCAGCCGGCGTAGCCGTTCCAGTCGCGCGGGATCGCCCGGGGCTTCGCCCAACTGCGCTTTCAGCTCCGCCAGTTCTTCAGCGAGCGCGCCGAGACCGATCGCTTGCGCCACACCGTGGTTGAAGCGACCTTCTTGAAACGGCCGCTGTATGGTGTGCGCTTTGGCCGCCTTCGCCGCCTCGCGTAGCATGCGCTCGAGGCGCCCGGTGTCGTTACGCAACAGGGCCGTGGCCAGCTCCGAAAGCTCGAAGTCGAGATCGGCAACGATATCGGCGAGCGCCTCCATGAGGTCCTGGAATTCGGCCTCGCCGATCTGCAGTGCGGCCATGAGGCCGCTGGCGCTGTCGCGCACCATCGGCGCCAAGCCGCTGAAATAGAGATCGAAGAGCTCATCGAAGACGGGCGCGTCGACAGCGCGCTTGACGATCGCCGCACGGAGGGCGTCCTTGCATGCGGCGCGGTCGCCGAGGCCAACGATCCGCAGGGCGCGCAGGCCGTCCATGTTCTCGGCCACCGAGACGCGCACGCCGTTGTGCCGCAGGAGGCTCGCAAAGGCGATGATCTTATCGTCCATGCGCGCTGGAAAGGAGTCGCTCGCGAATTAGTGCAGCAGATCCTTCTCGTTTGCCGCCACGCCCGACGCTGCCACCCTGGCCGCGTGCTTCTGCAGGTAATCCTTGAGTTCGTCCTGGGCCTTACGGATGTCGCCTTCGTACTTGAGGATGGTGTTCAGGGTATCCTCCACCAACTGTTGGTCCAACCGGTCGGCGTTCAGCAAGCTCAGCGCCTTCGCCCAATCGAGGGTTTCGCTGATGCTGGGCACCTTCTTCAGGTCCAACTGGCGGACCCGTTGCACGACGTCGACGACCTGCTGGGCCAGCGCCGGCGCGATGTCGGGCACCTTGAGCCGGACGATTTCCAGTTCCTGTGCCGCCGGCGGAAAATCGATGTACAGATGCAGGCAACGCCGCTTGAGCGCGTCCGACACCTCGCGCGCATTGTTGCTGGTGAGCACCACGAGCGGGATGTGGGTGGCGCGCAGGGTGCCGAGCTCGGGCACACTCACCTGAAAATCGCTCAACACCTCGAGCAGGAAGGCCTCGAATTCACTGTCCGACTTGTCGATCTCGTCGATCAGCAAGACGGTGGGTGCCGGGGCCAAAATGGCGCGTAGCAGGGGGCGCGGCAGGATGAACCGATCGGAGAAGAAGACATCGTCCTGCCGGGCAAGGCGGTCGACGGCGTCGTGCAGCGTCGCGGCACCGCTCAGCACTTCGCCGATCTTGTCCTTCAGGATCTGCGTATAGAGTAGCTGTTTGGCGTATTCCCATTCGTACAGGGCTTTGGCCTCATCCAAGCCCTCGTAACACTGCAAGCGGATGAGTTCGTACCCCAGCGCCTGTGCCAGCACTTTGGCCAACTCCGTCTTGCCGACGCCGGCGGGCCCCTCGACGAGGATCGGCTTCCGCAGGTGCGTGGCGAGGTACACCACCGTGGCGATGCGCCGGCTGCAAATGTACTGCTGCTTCCCGAAGCGCTCGACGACCGCTTCGATCGAGGCGAACTGATCCGCTGCCGGCGACATGGACGAAAACGCTAACACAGCAGTGCCAGCATAACAATTGACACGTCTCGTCCTGGAAGGTCCCGCCCGCACCTTGCGTGCGCGCCGCGGCTGCGGGAATAATTGCGGTGTGTGTACACTGGCGATTTATTTCCACGCGAGCACGGACTTCCCCGTGGTCGTGGCGGCAAACCGCGACGAGTTCTTCGATCGCCCGACCGCGGCACCCGCGCAACTGGCGGCCCCTCCGCTCGTCGCCGCGCCGTGGGTGGTTGCGGGGCGCGACCTGCGGGCGGGAGGAACCTGGCTTGGGGTGAACGCGCACGACCTCGTCGCAGGCCTGCTCAACCGCCGCGGCAGCGCTCCACCCGACCCCGAGCGTCGCTCGCGAGGCCTGCTCTGTCTCGAGGCCCTGCGCGAGGCCTCGGTCGCGGCGGCGCGCGCGCGCGTGCTGCGCGATGTGGGTACGCGGTACAACCCGTTCAACCTCCTCTTGGCTTCTCCCCAGGCCGCGTGGGTGATCGGCAACAACAGCGGCACGATGATCGCGACCGTGCTGAAACCCGGCGTACATCTGCTCACCAATCTGGAGTTGAACGATCCGCAGTGTCCGCGGATTGCCAAATCCTACGGTCTGTTCGCGGAGCTCGCCCCGCTGCTGGCCGAGTCGACCGGCGACGTTTTTTTCCACCGGCTGCGCCTGATCCTGTCCGATCACTCCACCCCACTCGATCCGCGCGACCATGGCCCACCGAACAATCTGTGCGTGCACACCCCGACCTTCGGCACGCGGTCGTCGAGCGTGCTGATGTACTCGGCGCGCGCGCGTCGCTTCCGCCTGTGGCATGCGGCCGGCCCGCCGTGCACGACGGAGCACACGGAAATCGCTCTGCCGCTCACGTAACGCCGAAACGCTGGACAAAATCCTCTCCAGTCGATACCGTGCGCGCGATGAAGGGGTGCGGCACGATGTGGTTCCACCATGGCGCACCGTTCCCCCGTCCCGTGCTGCTGGTGCTGGTGCTGGCATCCTGCGTTTCCTCCCCTGGCAGCGCTCCGTCGCCGAAGGCGGCGGTGGGCGAACCGGGGAGCCGCTCCGCGGCGACGATGTCGGGGCGTGCGTACATGTTCCGTCGCGCCCTGACCCGAGAGCAGGAACGCAACGCCGAGCTCCAGGCGCAACTCGACCAACGGGGAGCGGAAATCCAGCGGCTCGAGGCCGAGGTAACCCGCCGGCGCGACCACGAGGCGCAGCTGCAAGCCGAATTGGATCGCGTCGCGAGTGCGGCGGCCGGAGGCATACCGCCGCTGCCGTCTCCCCATACGGCGGCGGAACCTGCGGGGGCGACCGACGCGCTGCGGGCGGCGCCGTCTCCGGCGGCAGGGGCCGCTGGCCACGCTAGCGAGGAGCGGCGCCACCAGCGCGCCGCGGCGGAGAGTGCCGGCGCGATTGCCGGCCTGCGGGCGGCGCTGGCGGACGAACAGGCGCAGCGCCAGCGCATCGAGGCGCAGTTGGCGCGGCTGAAGGAGGAAACCTCGACGCCACCCTACGGGCCCGACCCCGCCACACAAGCGGCGCTGGCGACCGCCAAGCAGGAGGTCGCGGAGCTGCGGGCGGAGTTGGACAAGGAGCATGCAGCCCGCGAACGGATGGCCGAAGAATTCCGCGCGCTGCAGGAGCGTGCGGCCGGCGATCGCGCCGCGGCCCAGGCCGCGACGGTCACCAGCCCCGAACTGCGGGCGCGCTTGCGCGAGCTCGAAGAGGAGAAGCGGAATATCACGCAGAGCTTCAATCGTAGCCTGGCGGAGAGCCAACAGCGTACCGCCGAGTTGGAACGGCAACTAGCACTAGCGCGCAGCGCGCCTGCCGCCGATGTCCCAAGCGCGAGCGAAGTCTCCGCCGTGCGGGCGGAAAACCAGACACTTCGCGGCCAGCTCGACGAAGAGCATCGACGAATGGAGGAATTGGCGGGCAAACTGCGAATTGCAATGCGGGTGACGGATCTCATCTTCAAGATGCAAGGCCAGCAGACACAGCCGCCATCCGCGCCGCCGCGTTAGGGCGAGGCAAACGGCTTGCTGCGAGCGGTGCCGCTATCGCGGAACCGCGGTCGTGCGTCAGCGATCCGCGAACCAGACTTCGTCGAGCCGCGGCGGGCGCAGCGGGTGGAGATGGAAGCCGCGGACGCGCGGCTGCACGATCTCGTAAGTGACCGGATGGAAGAGGAACACCCAGGGTGGATCGGCGATCGCGAGCGCTTCGGCCTGGCGCAGCAGAGCTCGCCGTGCGTCCGCCTCGACCGTATGCGACGCCTGATCGAGCAGCGCGTCGACCGCCGCATTGGCGTAGTTGGTATTGTTGTTGGATCCGATATTCTTCGAGTGCAGGAGCACCTCCAGGAAATTGCTCGGGTCTGGGAAATCGGCTTGCCACCCCAGGTAAAAGAACGGGACCAGATCCGCCGCCCGTACCGCCTCGAGAAACGGCCCCCAGGCCAGCGCCTTGATCTGTATCCGCACCTGAACGTCCGCTAAGTCCTGTTGTACCGATTGGGCCAGGCGCAACGCCGTCTCGTCGGAACGCACCCAGAGCGTCGTGCGGAAACCGGTTGCGTAGCCGGCTGCCGCCAGCAATGCGCGCGCACGTACCGGATCGAAGGGATAGCCGACGCGCTGGGGGTCGTATCCGGGCATGGTCGGTGGCAGAAAGCTCTTGGCGACGACGCCGCGCTTGTTGATGAGCCGAAGGAGCTTTTCCTTGTTGATGGCGTAGTTGAGTGCCTGACGTACGCGCCAGTCGGTGAACGGCGCCATGCGGCAGTTCATACCGAGATAATTGGTCGTCATCGTCGTCACATGATGGAGCAGCGGTTGGTAGCGCGCCGCGCCTACCACCCGCGGAAACTCCGCCGGGGGGATGTTCGAGATATCGAGTTGCCCGGACTCGAACTTGAGCCACGCCAGGTCGTCATTGACGCCGACCAGTTGCTGCACGCCCTGCAACCGCGGCAGGTCCGGGAGGAAATACGCCGGATTGCGCGCCAGCGACAGGCGTTGCCCGGCAACCCACTCCTGCAACACGAACGGTCCGCTCCCCACGGGGTGACGGGCAAAGTCCTCCCCCCAGCGTGTCACTTCCTCCACCGGCACCGGCGCGGCGAACGGCAGGGCGAGCTTGTGCAAGAACAGCGGGTCGAACTCCCGCAGAGTGATGCGCAGCAGGTACGGTTCCACCACCTCGATACCGGCCACCGCACAGCCCGCCTCCGTGCATGCGTCGGCGCCGCGAATGCCCCGGAAGAACTCCGCGCCCTGCGAGCGCGTGTGCGGATCGAGTACGCGCTCGATCGCGTACTTGACGTCCGCCGCCCCTACCGTTCGTCCATTGCTGAAGCGCACGTCGTCGCGCAGATGAAACGTATAGACGCGGTGATCGCTCGAGATCTCCCAGGCGCGCGCCAGGCGCGGCACAATCGTCCCCTCGGCGTCATAGTCCACCAGCGGCGTGAACAGCAGTTGCTCGAACTGCCACGAGGCCGTGTCGTAGCCCCGTGCCGGATCGAGGGTGGGCACGTCGTCCGGACCCGCCAACCGCAGGTACGCCGGCGCCTCGGTTCCCTCCCGCGAGGACGGTCGACATGCCGCCAACCACAGCGCCGCGAGGATCAGCGCCGGCAGACCGTATCGCCGGACGCCGGTTACCCAGCGTACGCAACCGCAACCGGTGCGCGGCGGCGCCTGATTACGGAATGCCGTCATCGGCTGGCGCGTCGGCTGACGATTGCCAGGAGGCCGTAGCCGAGAAAGTTGAACGCCACCACCGCGTACACGATGGCCAGCCCCGGGCAGACGAGCAGCCACGGCGCCAGCCGATAATACGTCTGGCTGTCGCTGATCATCCGGCCCCAGCTTGGCGTGGGAACGGGCACGCCCAGGCCCAGATAGCTGAGGCCGGCATCGAGGAGCACCGTGGCGGACGTGCTCAGGGCACCCATGACGATGATCGTCGGCAATACGTTGGGCAGGATGTGCCGCAGCATCAGGCGCAGCGGCCCGGCGCCGAGCGCCCGCGCCGCCTTGACGAAGTCGCGCTCGCGCAGGGAGCGCACTTCGCCGCGCACCGTGCGCGCCACCCCCGTCCAACTGACCAGCGTGATGACCACGAGGATCGCCGTCAAGCCTGGCTCGAGCAGCGCCGCCAGGGCGATCGCCAGCAGCAACGCCGGAAAGGCGAGCACGACATCGGTACAGCGCATCGATAGGGTATCGATCCAGCCACCGAAGTATCCCGCGCTCACACCAATGGTGGCGCCGATCAGCAAGGTGAGGCCGGTGGCGACGACCGCCACCAGCAACGAGATGCGCGCGCCGAAGAGTAGCCGGCTGAGCACGTCACGGCCGAGTTCGTCCGTTCCCAGCAGATACCGGGGTCCCGGCGGCTGCGGGTCGCCGAGACTGTCGCTCGCCGCTTTCAGCGGATCGAACGGCGCCAACCATGGAGCGCTCAACGCCAGCAGCACCAGGAGCACAACCATGGCAGCGCCGATGCCGGCGAGGTACCGCTCACTCCCCTGCCCCGCGTCCGTCATCGCTCTCCGTGTGTTTTCGCACTTACTGCCGCGGGTAGCGCATCCGCGGATCGATAGCCAAATAGACCGCGTCGACCACGATGTTCACGCCCACCACGAGTACCGCGCTGAACAGCACCGTGCCCATGATCAACGGGATATCCTGATTGAACACCGCTTCGACCGCGAGGCGTCCGAGGCCAGGCCAGTTGAACACGGTCTCGGTGAGGACGACGCCGCTCATCAGGCCGGCGAAATCGAGTCCCAACACGGTGACCAGCGGGATGAGCGCGTTCCGCAGGGCGTGTCTACCGTACACGCGGAAGGACGACAGGCCTTTGGCTCTCGCCGTGCGGATGTAATCGTCATGCAGCACCGTGCGCATGTTGGTGTGCAGCAGGCGTGTGTAGTAGGCCGCGTTCCCGAGCGCCAGGGTGGCCGCCGGCAAGACGACATTGAGCGCGCCGAAGCCGCCGAGCGGCAGCAGCCGCGCTCGGTAGGCGACAAAATACAGCAGCATCATGCCGAGCCAGAAGACCGGCAGCGACAGGGCAATCAGCGAGCCAACCAGGACCGCCATATCCGCGGCGGTGCCCTGACGCAGCGCAGTGTAACAGCCGAGCCCGATGCCGAGCAGTGCCGCCGTCGCCAGGCTGGTCAGTGCCAGGTACGCCGTGGCGGGGAGTCGCTCGATGATCGCCGTCGACACTGGCTGCCGTGTCAGGTAGGAGCGGCCGAGGTCACCCTGCAGCAGGCGGCCGAGATAGCGTAGATACTGGACCGGCACGGGCTGGTCGAGTCCCAACTCGCGACGAATCGTCGCCAGCGTTTGCGCATCCGCCTTGGGTCCGGCGACCGTGCGTGCGGGATCGCTGGGCACGATGAACGCAAGGACAAAGGTCAACCACGTCACCCCGAGCAAGATGATCAGGCTCCAACCGAGCCGCCGCAACAGCGCCATCAGTGCCGCCCGTCGCAGCGGAGCACCGTCGGACCAACGTTGCGCGCCACGCAATCGCCGGGCGTGCCGGCGAGCTCGGGCGTGCTGTTGGCGATCAACAGTCGATCGCCGGCGGTGAAGACCTCCGCGGCGCGCCGTGGCGGTGCCGGCGCGCGGCGCGCACTCCGCAAGCGTTCGCGCAGCGACCGCATATCCGCGGCCCGCCGATCGCTGCCGTGCCGCACTGGCTCCAGGTCTGCGGAGGGTACAGCCATGTCTCGAGATATGAAGAAAAGCGGCTCGCGACACAAGGCTGGAGTCCCGGTCGCGGCACCGAAGGTCGTACTGGGTTTACGGTACGGGTGCGCGATATGCGGTTGGATCGCGTGTGCGCGCCGCCACGAAGCCGCGTTGGCGCTCGGCGCATTTCGTGCAAACGCCGCAATGCAGGCGGCCCGACGGTTGGACGCAGGAGAACGTCATCTGCAGCGGCAGGTCCTCTCCGCGGCGAATGACCTGGGCTTTGGAGAGCCGGCGGAACGGCGTGGAAATCCTGAAGGGTACGGCAAGCCCGCTCTGGACGGCGGCGGCGAAGCGGCGAAAGAACATCGACCTCCCGTCGGCGAACGGGTTGTCGCGCAGTACGGCCAGCGCAATCGCACCGATCTCATGCTGGGCACAGAACACCGCCGCCTTGCTCAGCAAGAGGAGATTACGGCCAGGGAGATAATTGGAATCGAGCGCGGCATCATAGCCCGGAGCGGCGGCGCCCGTAATACTCCAGTGGGTGCCGTAAAGGTCGCTTGCCGGGAGTGCCAGTTCGGCGAGCGGCAGCGCGCGCGGGGCGGCTATCGCGTCGACGAAGCGACGTAACCAGTAGCGTTCGACGCGTTCCCAGCGCAGGCCGCTGCGCACATAGAGGGGCTGCACCGTCTGTCCGTCGCGGACCAGTTCGGCCAGCAGCACGGCACTATCGAGGCCGCCGCTGACCAGGACCGCACTGTCGGCCCTGCCCCCGTTCGCACTCGCCGTCCCGCGGTTGCGCCGCATCGGACACCCACAGTCAGTCGGTATTGGAGTGTGCGGCGGCGGCCTGCAAGCGGCCGCCGTCGACAAGGTACACCCCACCGGTGGAGAACGTGGCCTCCGCTATCAGGAAGCGCACCATGCGCGCGACATCTTCCGGCGTGCCCAGCCGCTGCAGCGGCGTCACCCGCATCAGCTCACTGCGTTCGGCATCGCTGTAATCCTCAGGCGGGAGGACCGGACCCGGCGCGACGCAGTTCACGCGTACTGTCGGTGCGAGTGTCTTGGCGAGGCCCCTGGTCAGCGCGATCAGGCCGGCCTTCGATACCATGTACGGCAGGTACCCGCGATAGGGCCGCATGGCGGCCCAGTCGGCCACATTGACGATTGCACCCCCCTGCCCTGCGTGCATGAGACGGCCGAGGTGTACAGCCAACAGGTATGGCGCTTTGAGATTGATGGACAGCGTGCGATCCCATTGTTCATCGGTCAGCGTGGCGACGGGTGTGGGCGCGAACACCGCCGCGTTGTTCACCAGCGCGTCGACCCGACCGAAGGCGGCGCCCGCCGCGGTCGCGATGCGTTCCACGTCGGCGCTGACCGCCAGGTCGCCTGTGACTACCGCCGCCCGCGCACCGAGCGCGCGCGCCGCCACGCACGTGTTCTCCGCATCCGCGCGTGACGCGTGGCAATGGACGACAATGCGCGCACCGCCGCGTGCCAACTCGAGGACGATCGCGCGGCCGACACGCTTGGCGCCCCCGGTGACCAGCACGACCTTGCCGCTGAACTCCATTGCCGCGCACGATACCGCAAAGCCGCCGCCACCGCCACGGAAGCGAGAAGGCGGCGCCGCGAAACTGTCGCGGCGCGCGCCGAACAATGCCCCCGCCGCGATTCGAACGCGGGACCCCAGGATTAGGAATGGCGTTTGCTCTGCTGGCCGGTGTCTGTCGGGGGTGCAGGACGTAGGAAAATCAACGGTTCTACGGCTGCGCTGTTGCTCTGTGTTGATCGCTGTCGGAACCATGTTGGACACTTGATGGACACTGGAAGCGCGGCCGCACGCGAGCGCCCCCTTGTCTCGCTGTGCGGCCCGTAATACCGAGCACTTATGAGTGACCGTTCTCACTCAGCCTACGTCACGACCCAGGCCACAGTCCGGCAGGGGAAGCGCTATGTGTCCGGGCATCTGTGGGAGACGCTGCGGCTGGAAATCCAGAGCACTGCGGTGCTCAGTGCGGCCGGCCTGCAGGTTGGCGACCGGGTACGCATTGCCGCGATCAGGTCGGGCGTGCTGCTGCTCATGAGGGTTGCCACCAGACGCGGCGATGATGCGGCGCAGCGTGCAGCACGCAGGGCGCAGGCGGTGCAGCGGTGGGAGGTGCGGCGCGTAAGGGCGGCGAGGCTTGGGCTGTCACCAGTGCGCTGGCGGAAGGCGGCCGCTGAACTCACTCGGGCTCAGATGTCGCGATCACCGGCAACATCCGAATGAGATCAATCCGTTCACCGGCCACGTTCCCCAAGACCGCCATTGGCTGCGCCAGCACGATACCCGCGGCAGCCGTTCGCTACGGCAGAACGAGAACATCGAGGACGACGAAGACGAGTAAGAGATGCGGACGCGAAGCGCACCCGCCGGTTTCCCCGACCATTTCTGGTCGCCGCACGTCCAGGCAGAAAGGAGAGCTATGGGAAGAATCGAAAGCGCTGGCAACAACTCTGACCTTAAGAAAACTGTGCACGTCGAACTTGTCACTGCCTTTTTCGCTGCGTTGGTGGTGGGCGTGCCCATCGCCTCGGTCTGGTACGGCAGCCCTCCCTGGGCTCAAGCCCTCCTCATGGGATCATACGCGGCCGGCTTTGCTTACATCTTGTGGGTTCCGTACGAACAAGACCTTCACAACCTACGCGAAGGTGCGCGCATCGAAGTCGACAACCTACGCGACGAGCTGAACGCCAGGCTGGACGATTACGCCGACCGGATCTACGCGCTTGAGGCGGCCATCGGTCCCAATCCTGACCTACCATGTCACCCGCTGGTGCCGCCCGACTTACAACCGGAGCCTGGGATCGTGGACGAGCTGAATGACCACGCCCGCCGGCTCCGCGTCCTTGAACTGACCATCGGTCGGTTGCAAGGCGCTAAGTGATCGACGGCGACGCCTCCGACTTTCTGCGGGCGCTGGGCACCTGACTTGACCGCCTGGCGCGCAGTTTCCCAAGCAGGATAACGGCCCAAGGGGCGGCGAGGCGCGCTGCTCAGCGTCTCGCGGACCGTTTCGGGAGTTCGCCCGCCGGAAACGGCGTGGGCTGCTTTAAGATGGGCACCGGTGCGGGGGCAGCGCCATTGTCGTCCAGGCCATGCGGGACATCGCCGACGAGATCGAAAAGGACGGGCAATGATGTGCGCCTTACTGGCCCGGAGTGAGGGGCTTGAACGAATCAGCTCTTGGTGTCCGCCGCTCACCGAGGGCATCGATGGCGTCGCGAGCGCCCGGAGGCTGCCAATCATTGGCGCATACAGTACGAAGGCCCAAGTTCGGCAGCGGCGTTGTGAGGCAGACTCCGCCCGTCCACGTATCGATCCGCCAGGCGATGCCTGCGGTCTTGTCTGTGACGAGCCGATAGCGCCCGCACTGACTCAGCGAAACGGCGATGATGGCGACCAGGGCAGCAAGGACAATCAGGACACGCATGGCGGAATCCTCCCTAAGCGGAGCGGCCTACCACCGGCGTAAAGGAAAAAGCGAATGGCCACCGACGAAAAGTCAACTCACCCATCTTTCTCGGCCGGCGCCCGGTACGAGCTTGAGGTTCCAAATTGCGTAGCCCCAGGCAGAGGTTACGCCCCGAGCTGGGAAGCAGAACTCCTTGACCCTGACCGAGATTGCGGTTTCAGATCCGAAGCAAGCTTTGTGGGAGGAAAGAAAGGCCGATGATACGACTCACGCTAGAACGCAACAGACGCCAGTGGTCCAAAGCACGGTTGGCACGTGAAGCCAAGCTGTGTGAGTCAATTGTGTCGAAGGTGGAGCGCGGATACGCGCGACCGTATCCGGGAGAACTGGCGCGGCTCGCGCGTGCCCTGGGTGTGCCACCGAAGGACGCTCACACGCTGATCGAGAACGTCGACGACGGTGGCGCCCATGAGCCCGACGCGGCCTGAGCCTTTGGGCCGGGTGTTTCGCGGCGGCGAGATTCCGGCTGACCGACTTCGCGGACGAGTACTGTTCCGCAAGTCCGAGCTCGACGGCTTCGTAACAGCTCATCAGAAGCCCCCAGCGGGCCGCGCCAGGGTCGGAAGTACGGCCCTATGATGGCGACACAGCCTGAAGCGATGACAGCCCCTCCAGCCGGCATCCTGAGGCAAATCGAGAGCGCACTCCAGGAACGCAGCCCCCGCCGAGAGGGCGCGGAGTTGCGTTTCCTCTGCCCTGCTCACAACGATCACAACCCGTCCGCACGGTGGCATCCTGAGAAGGCGGTGTGGCACTGCGACGCCTGCAGAACCGGTGGCGGTTGGCAGGACCTGGCCGAACGGCTCGGCCTGAAAAACGGGAGGGGTTCCGCGCCACATATCGCCACGGTGTACGACTACTGCGGCGCCGATGGGCATCTTGTCTATCAGGTTTGCCGGATGGTGCCGAAGAACTTCCGGTTTAGACGCCCCAATGGCAGCGGCGGGTGGGTTTGGACCCTGAAGGGTGTTGACCGGGTGCTCTATCGCCTGCCCGACGTTGTCGCGGCCGTTCGGGACGGGCGCACGGTGTACGTGGTCGAAGGCGAAAAGGACGCCGATGCGCTGGCGACGCTTGGCTTGTGCGCGACCACGAACCCCGGAGGGGCGGGGAAGTGGCGAGACGGCGACAGCAACGCCCTGGCCGGAGCCGACGTGGTCGTATTGCCCGACAACGACGAACCCGGCCGGACGCACGCGGAAGCCGTCGCCAAAAGCCTGCATGGGCTGGGTTGCCGCGTGCGCGTGGTCAATCTGCCGATGCTCCCCGCAAAGGGCGACGTGTCGGACTGGCTTGCAGCTGGGCACACGGTCGACGAGTTGCGCGCACTGGTCGACGGCGCGGCGGCGCCGTGGGCGCCGAACGATGTGCCCAAGGCCGGGGGACTGGTCTTCACGTCCGTTAAGGACCTTCTGGCCGAGCCGGACGAGCCCGAGGAATGGATTGTCGACGGCCTACTGCCAGCAGGTGGCCTGTGTGTCGCGGTCGGGAAGCCGAAGGCCGGTAAATCGACCACGGCCCGGTGTCTCTGCAAGGCGGTGGTCGAAGGCAGTGACTTTCTCGGGCGCAAGGTCACGCAAGGTGCCGCGCTCTACCTGGCGCTGGAAGAAAAGCGGAGCCAAGTCAAGGGACATTTCCGAGCACTCGGGGTTAATGTTGACGCGCCCTTGCATGTGTTCGTCGGCGCAACGCCAGAGGACGGCATGGCGCAATTGCGCAGCGAACTGGATCGCTTCAAGCGACGTGGCGAACCCATCGCCTTGGTTGTAATCGATCCGCTGTTCCGGTTCGTCCCCGTGCGCGATGGCAACGACTACGTGGCCGTCACGCAAGCGCTGGATCCCGTCCTTCGCCTGGCCCGCAACACAGGTGCGTGCGTTCTGCTCACACATCATTCGGCCAAGGGTGACGCTAGAGCGGACGTGGATAGCCCGCTTGGCTCCACTGCCATCGCCGGCAGCGTCGACAGCCTCATGGTCTTGAAGCGGTCGGACAAGTACCGGACCCTATCGACCGTTCAGCGCGTAGGCGAGGATATGGCCGAGACGGTGATCGACCTGAACCCAACCACACGGGCGGTCACGGCCGGTGGGACCAGGAAGGAAGCCGACGTGGCCGCCGTCAAGACGGCCATCCTCGACTACCTCGTCGGTCTTACCGAGCCGGTGGACGAACCCACGATCAACGAGCATGTCGAAGGGCGCAACGAGGCCAAACGCGAAGCCCTCAGGGCGCTCGTTGTCGACGGCAAAGTTGACCGCATCGGTACGGGAAGGAAGGGCGACCGATACCACTATCTCGTTTCTTGTACCCTTGTCCCCACTATATACGGGGGACAAGAAAACAAGAATCTGAAAACGGCAGAAAACCCGCGTCAATCCTCAATGTTTTCTTGTCCCCGTGATTTTGCGGAAATCGAGGGCTTCCCCGAGGGGCGAGGACAAGAAAAACCAGCGTCGGGGACAAGCATTTCGGAACCAAGAAATGGCACCGATGTCGTGGACGTATGACCGCTGAAACCCTCCTCGATTCACTGCGTCAACTTGGTGCCACGGTTACGGTCCAAGGCGACAAGCTGCGCATCGAGGCTCCCGCTGGCACCGTCACACCGGAGCTGCGCCGGACGCTTGCAGACCACAAGCCGGAGCTACTGGCGCTCCTGAGCCGCACCATGCCGACACCGCCGACCGACCGAATGACGTTGGCGGACTGCCTGGCCATGCTCCACGACCTTCACGCCGAGTTGCACACCTGGAATCCAATCACGGTTGGCCAGGCATACCGATGGATGATGGATGAACGGCCGGATCTTGGCCGACGATTCCGCGACACGGAGGCCAGAATCGATACGTTCGCGGCCGAGCCAGGCGGCCCTATCGAGGCACATTTTCGAGGAGCCATCGAGGCACATAGGCAGGTGTGGCTCGAAATGCTGCAACGCTACCTGGAGGCAGAGGCGGCGGCATGACCTCGCACACCGGGCGGGTGCTGCAATGAGCGAAAGCAAGCACTGGTTCGAGATGGAATGTCGGCACTGCGGGCAACGGTTCGTGGACATGGAGCGGTTGCTGTTTCATCCCTGCCCGACACGTCCCGAGTCTCCGCGCGAGGGTGAAAAAAAATATCGCGGCCCCCGCGTGCGAGGGTCACGTATGCGGCATGGGTCCCGATCCAATACGAGAGGCCGGGGGGTACCCCAAACCCAAGGCCGGACGGGAGGCATGCCGTGACCTCGACGCCGGACCTCACCGCCCTCGCTGCCCAGCTACAGCGGCTGGCCGAGACCACGGCGCAGGATGCCTTGCCGCGGCTGGTCGGTGCGCTCGAAGCGGCGAAGGCGACCGCATGGGCAAGACTGACGGTTCCCCTGCCCCGCCCGATTGAGCCCGAGCGCTTGGTTGACGCCACCGAACTAGCGCCGCTGATTGATCGCCCCGCGTGGTCGGTTCGAGAGATGGCCCGCCGTGGCGTGATTCCGACAATCCGTGTCGGTCGGCTGCGGAAGTTTCGCCCGAGCGCAGTGCTCGCAGCCCTCGAGCGCGGCGACGGCACCATGATTGCCAATCCTGTACGTGCCGAAAAGCGCAACACTGGCAAGGGTCGGTGTCCATCGGGTGTCCAACCCATCAGTGGCTATCGTGAGGAATCCGATGGGTGAGCCCTGCATCAACCTGGCTGAACGCTTCGGCCACCTGTATCGCATCGGCTGGGAAGCGGACGGCAAGACCAAAAGCCAGTGGGCGCGGGAAGATTGGCCCTGGCTGATGGAGATCCGCTGTCGGTATGGGGCGGTCTCCCCCTTCGGTGGCATCCTCTTGGCGATGACCGACAAGCCCCGGATCGGAGCACAGTTGCGCCGGCTGCCGTGCGTGCTCCATGCCCAAGGTGACCTCGAGGTGCTGATCCGGTTCCACGTCGATCATATCGAGCAGGTGTTGGCACTGCTCAAGCCCTATCGACGGCGCCAGGTGTCCGAGGAACAGAAGCGACAGCAAGCGGAACGGCTCGCACCCTACCGGTTCGGCAAATCCGCCGCGGTACAGAGCGAGAACACAGCCCCAGAATCGACGATCACACCCACAGACGATGCAGGGGCCACCTCACCATCATCGGCACCGGGAACGGGCACAGGAAGGGCTCACGATGCCGTTTGCTGACGATTGCCAAGAATGGGGCGAACCGACGCCGGCGGCATCCGACGCCATGCGCCAGTTGGACCGGTTGCACACCGTGGCTGAGCAACTGGGCGCCGCAGAACTCAGGGTGTTGCTCCTGGTCGCGGAGCGCCTGCTTCTGGGCCGGCGGCAATACGGGAACCTCGACCCGGCAACGGACCCGCGCGACTTCCGGCGGGAGTGCTTCGAGGAGCTGGCCGATGCGGCCGTGTACATGGCAGCGGAGTTGCTGCGGCACTGCCGGTGATGGCCGGGTACCGGATCACTCCGGCGGTTGTTCTTTCTTCGCCTTCTGCCAGCGCGCCTGGACAGCCTTGCGCGCGATCTCGGTTCGCTCTTCCGGTGTGAGATTGACGTTGCGGGCACGCGCGCCACGCTTCCCTAATGCCACAGCCGCCGGGTTTTTTCGCTTCCACGCCATACCTCGCGACTTCTACCATACTTGACGCTGAGAACGAAATCTCTTGACTCGATACTCAGCGCTGAGTATAGAATGCCTTGTGAGGAGGAACGCAGCATGAGCAAGAAGAGACACGAGGCACAGCTTGAAACATCCCCGGAGCGCATCACGTGCATCGAGGATTTCATTGACGCGGCGTTCGAGGAGGGTGGGTTCAAGGCATTTGACGCCTTCAGTAGTGAGGAGTCCATCCGGGCGCTCGCTGAGCGAGTGCGGCTGCCCTACCTGGCGTTGGTGCTCACCCAGCTTGGCTTTGATGGGCTGACCCATGCGGACATTGACGAATACGTCGCGTGGCGCGCGACAGTCGGTAGGAAAGGGACGTGAGCACATGGCCAACCTACGGAAGATTGCAGAGGGCAAGTATCGGATTGACTGGCGGGACGTCCAGGGCCGGCGCTACCGCAAGTTCTTTACGACCCGGAAGGAAGCCGACGAGCACCTGACGACCGTGAAGAACACGCTCAAGGCCGGTACGTTCATTGCGCCGCGGGAAATCCCGACATTTGCGGCGGTGGCCCGTGAGTGGCTCGACGGCAAGAAAGCGAACGCCTATCGGCCGGCCACCTTGGAGCAATGGCGCGTGCACCTGGACAACCACCTGCTGGCTCCGGAGCGTGGCATCGGGCTCTTGCGGCTCGACCGCATCGACGTGGGCACCATCGAGCGGTTTGCCGCCGAGCGGCGTAGTGCGGGGCTCGCGCCACAAACCGTCAACAAGATGCTCACGACGGCGGCGGCGGTGTTCAAGTTCGCCATTCGCCACCGTCAGGCGGTAACGAACCCGGCGGAGATCGCCGAGCGCCTGAAGGTCGGAGCCGCGGAGCTGCTCGACGGCGACGCGGGCGAGCGCACCGACGCCGAAGTCTCAGCCGACGAAGTATTGAGCCCTGAGGAGCTGCGGCGGCTGTTGCACGCGGCCCCGGTCGGTTTCCACCGCACACTACTGCAGACCGTGGCGTTGACGGGTATCCGCCACGACGAAGCGTTAGCCCTCACATGGGAGGACGTCGACTTTGAGGCGGGCACACTGACGGTGCGACGCTCCCTGTCATGGGCGAAGATCGACAAGGCGGAGGTTACACGGGCGAAGTTCTACCCGCCGAAGACCAATGCCGGCCGGCGGGCGCTCGATCTTCCGCCCGAGCTGGTGCGCGCCCTCAAGGTCTGGCGGTTGGCCTGTCCGAAGGGTGAACTAGGGCTGGTATTCCCAACCGTTGAGGGCAAGCCGGCGCATCGCAGCAACGTGATTCGGTATGTACTGAAGCCAGCCCTCAAGGCGGCGAAGATCGAACGCGCGATCGACATGCACGGCCTGCGGCACACGTTCGCGTCGATCATGCTGGCGAAGGGCGAACCGATCACGCGGGTGGCCAACCTGATGGGACACGGGAACAGCGCCGTCACCGCCCGCGTGTATGCCCACTGGTTCCGTGACCGCAAGACCGAGGCGGTAAACGACCTCGCCCGCGAGCTCTTCATGGACACCGTTGGACACCAAGGATGACCGACGTGGACACTTTTTGGACACCACGGCCCCGGTTGGCAGAGCAGAGCGTTCCTAAGTGCCTGAAAAATAAATGCCCCCGCCGCGATTCGAACGCGGGACCCCAGGATTAGGAATCCTGTGCTCTATCCACCTGAGCTACAGGGGCGTGCGTGTGTTGAGGCACTTACGGCATTTCAGGTCGCCTCGTCAAATAGAGCAGCGATGCGCTTGCGATCGCCATGCAACGTCGGGGTCGCGCCGACAATCGGACGCCGGCCGCCCCAAGGAACGTGGAGCGATGCGTGTGTGCCGGCGGGGCCGACTCACGTGTCGCCGTCCGTCAATCCGATAATGCGGTCGTAGCGTTTGATGCGCGACGCGTCGCCGCTGCGAATGCGGCGGGCGTTCATCTCCACCGCAAGCATGCGGCGATGGATGAAGGTGATGGCCAACTCGCGCTTGGCGTCCGACAGGTTCGCTTGCAGGAGCAATTCCGCGGCGATGACCACATCGACGACCATCTTGCAGATGCGCTTGGCGTTCAGCAGCGCGTATTGCGGATCGGCAAGCAGCGTCGACACCGCGTCCGTGATCCACTGTATGCCGGCACCTACCTGCTCGACCGCCTCCGGGTACGTCGCCCGGAGTTGTTCCAATTCGCTGCGCGTCTGCTCGAGCGTGGTAAACAGCGCCCCCTTGGCCATCTCCTTGAGGGCAAAGCTCGCCTGGATCTCCGACGTGCCCTCGTAGATCGTGGTGATAATCGAGTCCGAATGATAGTGCCCCGCCGCTGTCTCCGCCATGTAACCGATGCCGCCGTGCACCTGAATACCCTTGCGGGTGACGTCGTTGCTGATCTCGGTCGCGTAGTACTTGCACAGCGGCGTAAAGAAGCGGACCAGATGCGCGGTGTGCTCGAGCTCTTGCGCCACGGCGGAGCGCTCAGGATCGCGCTCGCCCCGGTCGGAGCCCAGGTGCGCGCGCAGAGCGTCCGCCCGGTCGACCAAGGCGCATGTGCGGTACACGAGCGCCCGCGCGCTCTGGATGTTGATGACCATGCTGGTGAGCAGGTTCTTGATGAGGGGCTGCTCGAGGATCGGGGCGTCGAACTGCACCCGCTGGGCGGCATAGGCGCGCGCCCGTCGGTACGCTCCCTCGGCGATGCCGATCGCTTGCGCCGCCACCCCCAGGCGTGCCGCATTCATCAAATCGAGCATGGCGCGGAAGCCATCGCCGCGCTCGCCTAAGAGGAAGGCCTCGGCGCGCTCGAACTCGATGACGCAGGTGGGAGAACCGTGAATGCCGAGCTTCGACTCGACGCGGGCGACGCGGACGCCGTTCCTCGTGCCGTTGGGCAGAATCGCCGGACAGAGCAGCAGGCTCAGGCCGGTGGTGGTCCCGCGGCTCTGGACGAACGTCGCGGCGTCGCGCGCCAGTACCAAGTGCACGTCGGCCCCGCCATTGGTGATGAAGATTTTCTCCCCATCGAGGAAATAGCGGCCGTTTTCCTCCGTCGCGCGCGTGACAATGCCGCCGAGATCGGAGCCGGCCTGCGCCTCGGTGAGGTCCATGCATCCCTGCAACTCGCCGCTCGCAAACCGCGGCAGGTATCGTTGCCGGAGTTCGTCCGTACCGTAGTGCTGGATGTCCTGTGCGGTCCCCGTCTGCAAGCCGACGATCGTCATCAGGCTGGCGTCCGCGCGCGCGAGCATCTCGAGAAAGTAGCAATTGAGCACCAAAGGGAGGCCGTACCCGTTGTAGGCGGGACTCAGCGTCAGGCAGACCAGGCCGGCCGCCCGCAGTTTCTCGTAGCCGGCGGCTATGTGGGGCGGTACGACGACGCGGCCGTCAACCAACGTGACCTCCTCGTGCCAGTGCCCCTCCGCGGTGGCGGCGATGTCCTCGCAGACCTCGGCCGCGGTCCGCAGAATGGCTTTGTAGGTCGCGATCTCGCCGCCGATTTCAACCGGCTCAAGGCGGCTGAGCCCGAAATATCGCTGCCAATCGACGCGGTGATCGATGAACAGTTCCATCTCGCGAAGAAAGTAGTCGTCCTCCATGTCGTCCTCCGGGGCCGGCCACGCGGCGAATCAAAACCGAAACCAGCGCGGTGGGTCAGCGGCTGTCGTGGATCGCCGAGTCAGGTGCCGATAGGCGATGGCGGTCAAGTCCGCGAGGGTATCCGGAGGGCGCGGTGCGCGCTGCGCCCGGCACCACTCCGCGGTCCACTCGAGCAACGCTCGCAATTGCTCTGGGCTGGGCGCCGCACATGGGCGCGCGTCCTTCACCTGCTCGATGGCCAGACGCGGCGTGCGCCCACGGCTGACCAACATGCAACAGACCAACAGGGCGCTGCGCCCGATGCCCTGCTCGCAGTGGACCAACACCTTTTCGCCGCGATCGAGCTGTCGATTGATCCACTCCACCCCGCGGTGCAACATGTCGCTGGCAACCGCGGAGCCGTCGAGTGTCGGTAGGTGAAGCAACTCGGCCGCATGCCTGCGGAGCAGGGATTCGTCATCCTTGTCTTCGCAGCGCAGATCGACAATATTGCGGATCCCCAAACCATCCACCAGGTGCGCAACCGCTGCCGCGGCAAAGCGGCCGCCCATGGCCAGGTTGGGCAAGATCCAACTGACGTCGAGGTGCGCGCCCTCAGGTTCGGCTGTGCGCGCCGTACGGAGCGGCGTGCTCATCGGTTCGTAGCGCGATGCAGGCTCATCGGGGGATCAATGGCAGCGTGCCACGCAGACCCGAGATCGGTCAAGGTTGCCTTGGCAAGCTGTCGCTGCTCAAGGAAAGTATCCGCCTTGACGGCTCAGCGTTCTTGCCCGCGTCGCACGCCGCGGTCGCGCCCTGCCACGCTACCTCAGCGGGCCGATTCTTCGGACTTGAATCCAATCTTAGCGTGGGTACCGTCACAGAAGGGCTTATCGGCCGATTGACCGCAGCGGCACAGATAAACTGGATCCTTCGCGAGTGTGAACGTAGCATCGCCGGTGTCAATCAACTCGATCGGACCTCGCACCTGCAGCGGTCCGTTCTTCAAAGTCTTGATCAGCACATCTGCCATTCATCACCTTCCCGTTTCAAAGTGGGTGAAGCGTACCCAAGTGTGTATGGGGCGCGCAGAGCTACGGCAAGTCCTACGGGTCGGGGGATGATTTGGTGCGATCCTGGTTCGGCCGTTGGTGCCCGCCGGCGCGCGGCGACCGCTGGCAACGGCCCTGCCCGCTGAATGCGGACCGTTCAGGAAACGGCGACCAGGGCCGGTGTGGAGACGAGCGGCCGCGCCGTAGCGCGTGGCTGGCGTACTGGGGCGATCGGCAGCCGCACGCGGAACGTGGAACCGTGGGCCGGTGCGCTCTCGACATCCACACTCCCTCCAAGCACGGACGCCAACTCACGCGCCAGGGCCAGGCCCAACCCCAGGCCCTGATACGGTCGCGTCAGCGACTGATCGAGCTGGTGAAAGTCCTGGAAGATCCTGGATACATCCTGAGGATCGATGCCGATTCCGGAATCCCGTACGGCGATCTCGACACCCGCCGCACAGGGCTGGGCGCTCAACTCCACGAATCCGGTCTCGGTGAACTTGGCGGCGTTACTCAGCAGGCTGTCGAGGAGCAACCGCAGCTTCCGAGCGTCAGTGTACACGAGCGGCGTGCCGTCGGCCACGGATATGGCGAAGCGAATCGGCCGGCCGGCAAGCCGCTCGCGCATGTTGGCGCGGCATTCGTCGAACACGGCCCGCAGGTCGACGCGCTCCAACGCAACGCTGGTCTCCCCAGCCCGCAACTCGGCGAAACACAGCATCGTTTGGATCAGGTCGAGCAGTCGACAGGCATTTGCGCGCAATCGCTCAACCGATTCGCGCGCCAATGGATCGGCGACCACCACGGAGAGATCGTTTAGGATTTCGGCGTTGCCAAGAATCACGTGCAATGGCGTGCGCAACTCGTGCGACAGGGTGGAGAGGAAGGCCTCCCGCATACGGGCGCCGTCGTCGGCGATCCCTGCCTGCTCAGTGGAGTGCAGGGCATTGGCCGCAATCGACGCAGCAACCGTACAAAAGGCGGTCTCGTTGGGCCACAGAGGCGAGCCGTCCGTCGTCCGCACCCGCAGCGCTCCATAGTTGTGCGGACCGGCGCGGAGCGCAAACACGGCGCTCCCGCCCTCACCGGCAAAAGGATCCGCACCGACATCGCACACCAGACGCGGGAACGCGCTTTGGATCAGGCTGCCGATGTGCCGCACGAGCTCGTCCGCGGCGTTCGGCCGCGGCGAGACACCTCCCAGACGCACGAGCAGGCGCAGGCGCTCACTTTCGCGTTCTGCGCGCTCGCGGGCATAGCGCTCCCGCTTCGTCTCCTCGGTCATGAACGCGTAGAACACCGCGACGATGAAGAAGAACGGCAGGCGCAACCATTGCCCTGCGCCAAGTGCGCCCTCCGCCGTGAGAAACAGCCAATAGCCATAGAGTCCGCTGACCATCGCGGCGCCAACCGCGATTTGTGCCAAGCTCGAGGTCGCGGTCGTCAAGAAGATGGTGAAAAAGTAGATGATGAGGAAATCTTGCGAGAAGCAGCCGACGGTCATGTAGAGGCCAACCAGAACGACCGCGGTGTCGCCCAGGAGAAGGCCGGCGGAAAAAGCCGGCTGGTGGAACCAGTGCCCGGGCGTCAGCGCCAGTGCAACGTTCGTCAGCAACAGCGCGATAATGTACGCAATGCTGGCGGGCGCTTGCGGGGCTTCGCCGAATATAATGAGGTAGCTCGTCGAAATGACCACGACCGAGCGCAGCAAGATGACCGTGTGCTTCTTGTCGAGCTGTGCTGGCTGCAACGTTCGGCTGTCCATACCTGAGCCGTCCAACTTTTAGCAAAACAGATGCCGCTACGGATCGCTGATATCCCTTTGGGATCGCGGACCGGCTGGCGGGTTGTGAAAAGCGACCAAATCTGCGTAGATTTGTCAGGTCCGTACAAAATTGACGATCGGTGAAGGGCTGAGGAGTAGCCCAGCTGGCCCCCGGGCCCCGTGCGCAACTTTTCGGTTCACGCGCCGTTGGAGCGTCAGGAGATGCGCGGCAGCACGCGGGGAATAGATGCAAGCGACTCGCGCGCGCGGTTGCAGGTGCGAGCGCGGGGACGTCGAGTGCGAACAGGACCGCGGAAAAACCTCGGTGGCAGACCGGTCCGACCCTCGGGAGGAATTATGAAGTTTTGGACAGCGAAGGCGATCTTAGCCGCGGTACTGGTGCTTGGGCTGATCGAGCCGGTCTACGCCGCTCCCGGCGGTGGCGGCCGATCGGCCGGCCGTGCGGCCGGGCCGAGCGGTGCGGCGGGGATGCGCGGCGGTGGCCCTGGCGGTGTCCGGGGAACGGGCGGCGGATGGCATGGGAGTGCGCCGGGCGGGGCGTCGCGGGCAGGCGGTAGCTGGCACGGAGGCGCATCGTCCGGGCATGGTGGTGGCTCGTGGTATGGGCACGGCGGCTATCACGGACACGGCAGCTACTACGGACATGGCGGCCACTACGGACACGGCGGCTGGTACGGTGGGCACGGGGGTTGGTATGGTGGCGTTTACGTCGGCGTCCCGTGGTGGGGCCCATTCTACCCGTATCCCGGCTGGTACGCCTCGGACTATTACTATAGCTCCCCCCCAGTGGTATTGCAGGAGGCGCCGTCAGTGTACATCCAGCAAGAACCGGCACCAGCCGCCGCACCTGCGCAGTCGAATTGGTACTACTGTCCAAACCCTAAGGGCTATTACCCGGAGGTCGGGAAATGTCGCGAGGCCTGGATTAGAGTTCCACAACCGCCGGGGTAGGCATTTCGATGAACCGTGGAGCATGCGCATGAAATACGGACACTACTCGTCAATTCTCGCTTTATCGCTGCTGGCAGGGTGCGTGACGGTTCCCACCGGTCCAAGCGTGATGGTACTGCCCGGCAGTGGCAAGGACTTTACACAATTTCAGTACGACGACGCCGTCTGTCGTCAGTGGGCGCTCCAGCAGACCGGCACGACCACGAACAAGGCGGCGACCGAATCGGCGGTCACCAGCGCCGCCGTCGGAACAGTGGTCGGCGCCGCTGCCGGGGCGGCCATAGGCGCGGCGGCCGGCGATCCCGCGATGGGTGCGGCCGCGGGCTCTGGAGTCGGGCTATTCGGTGGCACCGCCGCGGGTGTGGACCAGGCGGGCGGGTCGCAATATGAGGTGCAGCGCCGCTACGATATGTCCTACATTCAGTGCATGTATGCCAAGGGGCACCAGGTACCGGTTCCGGGTGGTTTTCAGCAAGCGCCGCGAGGTTCAGGGCACAATCTTGAGCCACCACCGGTTGCCGATATACCGAGGAACGTGCCGCCTCCGCCACGGGGAACGCCGCCTCCGCCTCCTCCCGGCCCCGTGCGCTAACACTGGACCGCCTACGCGTCGCTGGGTCCCAACTGAGCCACTATGCGTTCCAAGACCTCGTCGCGCTGCCGCAGCATGTCCCGGTACTCACGGTGATCGGACCGGCCAATCTCTACGCGCAGTGATGCCAGGTGCGACGTCAGCACCTCTCGCAGCACGCTGGCTTCTGAAGCACTCAGGTTCAGCTGCATACATCCTCCTCGGGCACCACGGCCCTGCTGGCCTATCCCACCCGCAATCGCCTTACCGGACCTATCGTTACAACCTCGCGCTGCCGGCCATTGGCAAACTAGCCCGGATGGCGGCCGCGTTCTCGGCGAGAGGGTGACTCAAATCGCGGCCGCATGCAACAATACGCCGGCGCGCGCGCGTCGCGCCGAGCGACCACGGTCGTTCCATCCCTCGCTCAGCCGGTCGGGGCGCCCGGCAACATGTCCTGGTAGAGCCCGCACACCATCCCACCATCGACGACGATCTCGGTGCCGCAGATGTACGATGCCTCGTCGCTGGCCAGGAACAGGCAGGTACGGGCGATCTCCTCCGGCTCGCCGATGCGTTGGATTGGTTGCCATCGGTACGGTGTGTTCAGTTCGTCGCCGCGCAGAGCGCCCGGGTTGCCCATGACCGTGTTGATGCCGCCGGGATGAATGGAATTGACGCGGATACCGTGCGGGCCCAATTCCATGGCTGCAACCTTGCTCAACCCACGCACGCCCCATTTGCTGGCCGCATAGGCCCCCATGGCGTTGGTGCCCTTCATCCCGTCGACGGAGGAGAAGTTGACGATCGCGCCATTTTTTTGGGCCATCATCGTCGCGCCGACGCTCTTGATGCCGAGGAACGTACCGACCAGATTAACGCCGATGATCCGCTCAAACTCGGCTTTCGGCGTATCGACCACGGTACCGAAGAAGACGACGCCGGCGGCATTGATCAGCACGTCGATACGACCGAACCGCTGCTTCGTCTCGGAAACCACGCTTTGCCAACTCGCCTCGTCGGTGACGTCATGGTGGCGATACGCCGCGGCGCTGCCGATCTGCCGCGCGAGATCTTGTCCCTCCGTGTCGAGCATATCCGCAATCACGACTTTGGCGCCTTCGGCCGCCAACAGACGGGTCGTCGCCCCTCCCAGCCCGCGGGCGCCACCGCTCACAATTGCCACCTTACCCTGCACACGTCCTGCCATATGCCCTCCTCAGTGCGGGCGTCGCCCGCGGTTCATCGTCGATAATCCAGTACGCACACGGCTACCGCATTTCCGGCGGCGTCCACTGCTCCATGACCTTGCCCGCCGCCAGTGCCACCAAGGAGCGCGGCGCCAGACGCGCGGCGTTGGCGCGGAGCCAGTTGTACCACCCGGCGATGACTGACGGCTGCTCCCCGAGGCCCGCAAGAGCCGTGCGTACGACCTCCTCCGGCCGTTGCCCCGTATGCACGATTTCCCCCGACACCGATTGAAACTCGGTGAGCGTCGGGCCCGGCTCAAGAACCAGCACATCGACGCCCGTGCCCTGCAACTCGGCCCAGAGTCCCTCGCCTAGGAAGCGGTCAAACGCCTTTGTGGCGGCATAGACACAATGCAATGGTACGGGCTGAGCACCAGCCGCGGAGCCGGTGATGATGACCGCCCCGCGCCCGCGGGCGCGCATTCCGGGGAGCACCCCCTTCGTCAGCAGCACCGGTGCGACACAGTTGAGCTGCATCATCGCCTGCAGGCGTTCGGCTTCTTGTCGCTCGAAGCGTCCCGCGTAACCGAAGCCGGCGTTGTTGACCAGTACGCCGATCTCCAGGTCGTCGACGGCGCGCATCAGTTGCTCGACCCCGCCGGAGGTCGTCAGGTCCGCGCCGACCACACGCGTAGCCACCCCATAGACGCGTTCGAGTTCGGCGGCCAGGGCCTGCAGGCGATCCTCGCGTCGCGCGGTCAATACACACGACATGCGCTCGCGCGCCAACGCGCGGGCGAACTCGGCCCCGATGCCGGCGGAGGCGCCCGTGACCAGGGCCCATTCCCCGTAACGGTTGCGCAGGGGAACGCCGTGCGCATCGAACGCCGCCTGCGCCCGCCACAAGGCGCGGCCAACGAGCGCAATCGCAGCCCCGCCGACCAGCGCCCGCAGCCAATGGCCGGCGTGGAGTTCCCAGACAAACACGGCAAGCGCCACCTGCCAGGTATACAATGACGCCCACGGCCACATCCAAGGCCGCATCCGCCAGAAGCCGTACGCGCCGCACAGATAGATGAGCCAGTGGAGCAGCTCGGTCGCCTTGGCCGCCCAGCCGTGAAGGGCGATCCCAAACCACACCTCGGCATCACGAGCGATCGGTGTGCGCAAGAGGTCGAGTGGGATGTGCACGAACGCCACGTACGCGCAGATGAGCATCAGAACGTTCATCCACCACGGCCGCCGGCCGAACCGTACGCGTAACCAGTCGATCATCCTTGCCCCCTTCTAATCCCGAGCCTCTCCGGGCACATTGGCGTGCGCGATCCCGCACGCAAACTCCACGTCTCAACTCAATTCGGTGGCGGTTTCGACTCCCGTCGTGCTGTTTGGACGCATGCCCGCAAACGCAGCAACCCGACCTCCCTGCGGAGCGCCGCATCCAAGGCCGCATCTTCGCGGTAGACATCGTCACGGAACTCGACGGTCCCGTCGGCACCCACCCACGCGGTGAAGTACACCAAGTATACGGGGATCGGCACGGGGAGATCGATGCGCTTGCTGGTGCCGCTCGACAGCGTGTTGCCGATGGCACCGGCCGTCCATTGCGTCCCACCGAGGAGGTATGTGGCCAACTCGTTCGGCCGTTCGACGCGTATGCAGCCGTGGCTCCCGGCTCGCTTCCGCCGCGCGAACAGCTGGCGTTTCGGAGTATCATGCAGGTACACGCCGAACGGATTGCGCAGCACGAATTTCAACTGGCCCATGGCGTTTCCGGGTCCTGGCTCCTGGCGCAAGCGGTAGTTCTCACGCCAGGCGCTGTTTCTCCAGTCGATGCTGCGGGGATCGACCGCGCGCCGATCCGCTCCTCGGCTGACCAGTTTGATCTGCCGCTTGGCCAAATACCCTGGATCTTTGCTCAGCTCCGGAAACAATTCCTTCTCCGCAATTTTCCCTGGGATGTTCCAGAAGGGATTCAGGATAAGGTGCGATATGGATGCGCTCATGGCGGGGGTCGGCTGCTCGGTGACGCCCACGACGACCCGCATTTGCATCACCGTCGTCTCCCCGCCTCCGCTCGCGTCCGGATGGCGCGCGATGACGCTCAATACGTAGTCGGGGATGTTCACCACCACGTAGCGTTCGCCCAGGTCCGCCGGCAGCCAGCGCCAGCGTTCGAGGTTCAACTCGAGTTGCCGGGTGCGGTCGAGCACGGGCACGTTCAGTGCGACCAGCGTTGCGCTGCCCAGACGGCCGTCGGCCTCCAGCCCGTGGCGCCGCTGAAAGTTGCGGAGGCCCATCTCCAACTCCTGGTCGAACACCTGAGCGGCACGCGAACCTGCTCCCTGCGGAGCCGCAGCCGGGAGATCGCCGAGCGCCGTCAGGCGGCTCCGCAGCGCGATCACGCGCCCGTCCTTGTCGCCGCGTTTCAGGCGTGGGCCATCCGCTACGGCGGGCGGCTCTCCCGCGGCGGCGAGGCGTCGATAGCGCGCTATCACGGCGAGCAAACGCTGGTAGCCCTGGTGCTCCGGGCCCATCTGTCCAAGGATTTCGGGGATACGATGCTCAGCCAATGCGGTTTCGAGCCGTGCGCCGGCATCGGGATCGTTGGCGGGATAGAAGTCCGGATGGACGACGCGGCCTCGGGATAAGTCCCGAGCGTAGTTGATGAAGATCCGCGTTAGCTCGACGTCGCGGCGAGCGCGCGCGGCATCCCCTCCCTCGCCGCTCTCTTGTGATTGCATGGCGGCCCGCGTGACGCCATAGGCGGCCGGATCGAGCGCGTAGCGCTCCGCTGCTGCCACCGCGGCGAGCAGGTCCGCGACGTCCGACGATGCCCCGACGGGCGTACTCCAGGCCGGTCGATATGCGCGCCGGCGGTAGAAATCCCCCAGGAGACGCCACCGCCGCCGCGATTCCTCGTTGGGCGCGCGGTGTCCGCACTCGATCGACTGGCGAATCGCAGCAGTCGTGCCGTCCTCGGGAGAGGTAACGGGAAGTGTGGCCTCACGGTCGCCAAGTGCACCGACGGCGTAATCCGCTGCGGCTGGGAGCGTCTGCGGACGGCGCCACACGGCCACATACGCGGCCCCGAGGAGGCAGGCGGCAGCACCCGCAATGACAACGATCGACGACGGACGCACGGATTTCTGGGGTACGCTTCCCTGGTAGATTTGTCGAGGAGATTACCGCGCGGCCTACCGGTCGCGCAAGCCCGCGCCGTTGGCCACGGACGGCGGCGCCGCCCATCCCGATCCCGCTTCAGGCTTGTCCGCCCGCCGGGTTGGACGCCCGTGCGGTCGTCTCCACGATGTCACTGACGATGTCCGTCAGCGTGGCTTGTCCGGGCGTGTAGACGCGTGTCACGCCGACGCCCCGTAACGCCTGCTGGTCCGCCTCCGGGATGATGCCGCCCACAAAGACCGGTACCGTACCCAGACCGCGCTCGCGCAGGAGCTCCGTGATGCGCGGCACCAAGGTCATGTGGGAGCCCGAATGGATCGACAGGCCAATGGCATCGACGTCCTCATCGGCGGCGGCGGCAACGATCTGCTCAGGGGTCAGGCGGATACCTTCGTAGATCACTTCCAGCCCGGCCTCTTTGGCGCGCACCGCCACCTGTTCGGCGCCGTTGGAATGACCGTCCAGACCGGGCTTGGCCACTAACAGCCGGAGCGGATGGCCCAGGGCTCTGGAGACCGCACCCGCGCGTGCGCGCAGCGTCGCCAGCGCCGCGGCATCGCTCGAGAAAGTAGCGCCCTGGAGACCTGTTGGCGCGCGATACTCACCGAATACCTTACGCAAGGTCGCGGCCCATTCGCCGGTAGTGACACCGGCGTGTGCGGCGCGAATGGAGGCGGGCACGATATTGGAACCGTCCAATGCCGCATCCCTCAAGGCCGCAAGCGCGCCGCTCACCTCGCTGTCGTTGCGAGCATTACGAAAGGCGCGCAGCCGTTCGATCTGGCGACGCTCGGCCTCCGGATCGACGCGCAGAATGCTCGCTGCGTCACCGCTGGTGAGCGGCGAAGGTTCATGCTCGGTGAACGTGTTCACGCCGACGACGGTGAGCTCGCCGTTCTCGATCCGACGTTGGCGTTCGGCGTGGCTGACAACGAGTGCCCGCTTCATGACCTCGATCGTCTTGGCGGCATCGCCGATCTGCTGCAGACGCGCCAACTCGGCCTCCGCGTCGCGCATCAGACTGTCGACCTTGGCCTCGACGATCGGTGAACCGTCGAAGATGTCGCCATCGTAATCGAGTACGTCGGTTTCGTATGCCAACACTTGCTGGATGCGCAGGGACCACTGCTGATCCCACGGGCGCGGTAGCCCCAGGGCTTCGTTCCAGGCGGGGAGCTGGACCGAGCGGGCGCGCGCCTCTTTGGACAGGACGACGGCCAGCATTTCCAGCACGATGCGTTGCACGTTGTTTTCCGGCTGCTGCGCGGTCAAGCCCAGGGAGTTGACCTGGACCCCGTACCGGAATCGGCGCTTGGCGGCGTCCTCGATGCCGTACCGTTCGCGGGTGTAGCGGTCCCACAGGCGGACAAACGCCTTCAGTTTACACATCTCCTCGATGAAGCGGATGCCGGCGTTGACAAAAAACGACAGCTGACCCACGACGTTCGGCATGCGCGCTCCGGAGCGGGTGCGGACGCGATCGAGAACCGCAAAGGCATTCGCGAGGGTAAACGCCAGTTCCTGCACCGGCGTCGCACCGGCTTCCTGCAAGTGGTAGCTGCAGATGTTCACCGGGTTCCATTTCGGCATGTGCTCCACGCTATAGGCAACGGTATCGGCCGTGAGCCGCAACGACGGCTCGGGCGGGAAGATGTGCGTGCCGCGGGCGAGGAATTCCTTGAGGATGTCGTTTTGCGTGGTTCCCCGCAGCTCCCGCGGGCTCGTGCCCTGCCGTTCCGCCGTGGCGACGTACAGCGCCAGCAGCCACGCCGCGGGCGCATTGATCGTCATCGACGTGTTCATCCGCGCCAACGGGATATCGGCGAACAGCATCTCCATGTCGGCGATGTGGCACACGGGAACGCCAACCTTACCGACCTCGCCGGTCGCCATCGGGTCGTCCGAGTCGTAGCCGGTCTGCGTCGGCAGGTCGAAAGCGACACTCAGCCCGGTCTGCCCCTTGGCCAGATTCGTGCGGAACAATGCATTCGCGGCCCGCGGATCCGTGTGCCCCGCGTAGGTCCGCATCAGCCAGGCGTCCTGTCGTCGAGTCATATCTCAGCCATATCCTTTCCAAACCGAGTGCGGCAACCGGCACACCACCTTGCTCAAGAAGCGGCAGCCGGCCGCGACTGGCGCTAGCTTTGGGCATTCTCTATAGTGGCACGCATTCCGCTTTGACCGGACCAACTGGCCCGGTTCGTCGTACCGACGAACAGCCGGCATATCGATTCGCAGCAAGGGGAAAGATGATTGACATAAGCGACGTCGTGATTCTAGGCGCCAACGGAACGATGGGCGCCGGAAGTGGAGAAGTGTTTGCGGCGGGCGGCTGTAAGGTCGTGTTCCTGGCCCGTACGGCGGAGAAGGCGCACGAGGGGCTGGTGACCGCGGAAAACATGGCGCGTGCGCGGCGAATTGCCGACCGGATCTCGGTCGGCACCTACGGTGACGAACTCGAAGAAGCGGTCGCCAAGGCGGACCTGATCTTCGAGGCGCTGGCGGAAGATATCGAGTTGAAGAAGAAGTTCTTCGCCCGTGTCGATCGCTGCCGGCGGCCGGATTCGATTGTCGCCACGGTTTCGTCCGGATTGTCGATCGCCGAAATGGCCCGTGGCCGCAGCGACAGCTTTAGGCGCAACTTTCTCGGCATGCACCTCTACAACCCGCCCAACGTGATCGTCGGCACGGAGGTCATTCCACACGCCGAAACCGATCCGGCGCTGGTTCCGGCCGTGGTCCGTCTGCTCGAGAAGCGCTTCGGTCGGGTCGCCATCGTCGCCGCCGACAAGCCGGCGTTTGCCGGCAACCGCATCGGATTCAAGGTCCTCAACGATGTCGCTATCCTCGCGGAAACGCACGGGGTGGCGTTCGCCGATTACCTCATCGGTCCGCATACCGGTCGCGCCCTGCCTCCCCTCGCCACCGTCGATTTGGTGGGGTGGGATGTGCACAAGGCGATTGTCGACAATGTCCACGCCAACACCGAGGACGAGTCGCATGGCTCGTTTGCGTTGCCGGCGTACATGCAGCGACTGGTCGCCCACGGCCACCTGGGCGATAAGACGCCGCAGCGCGGCGGTTTCTTCCGCCGCGTCAAGGAAGGCGCCAAGACTTTGAATCTTGTCTTGGATCCGCAAACGGGCGGTTACAAGGATATGCGCGACACCCCGGTGCGTCCCATTCCGTTCGTCGAGGAGATGCGCCGGTTGAACCGTGTGGGCCGCTACCGGGAAGCGTTCAGGGTCTTTGCCGAGGCCGCGGGCGCGGAGGCGGAGTTGGCGCGGCGCGTCATTCTCGGCTACGTCAGCTATGCGCTGAACCGCGTTGGCGAACACGAAGTCGTGGCCAGCACCCGCGACGTCGACCGCATTATGGGCTTCGGCTTTAATTGGGCGCCACCCACGGCGCTCATCGACGTCCTCGGCGTGCGCACCACGATTCAGCTGCTCGATGGCCTGCGACTAGCCGTCCCACGCGCACTGGAACAGGCGGCACATCGTCCGGATCAGCGGTTGTTCCGCGAGCCCCACGTCAACATCGGCCGCTTCTTCGCCGCGTGACACAAGGAGATCGATCATGGCTGCTCCCATTTTCGTTTTGGGTGGATATCAGACCGACTTCGCGCGCAACTGGACCAAGGAAAACAAGCACATCGTCGCCATGTTGCGCGAGGCGGTCGCCGGCGGGCTGGAGGCCACTGGCCTCGACCCGAAAACAATCGACGTGGCCCATGTCGGCAATTTCGCCGCCGAGCTGTACTCCATGCAGGGCCACCTCGGCGCCTTCCTGCTGGATACCGATCCCGCCTTCAGCGGCCTCCCGACCGCGCGCCACGAGGCGGCCTGTGCCTCGGGGAGCATCGCGATTCTGGCCGCATCGGCGGAGATCGAGGCCGGCCGCTACGAGTGCGCGATGGTGGTCGGCGTCGAGCAGATGAAGACCGTCAATCCCAAGCTCGGTGGCGACTACCTCGGCACGGCCGCCTGGTACGAACGGGAAGCGCAAGGGATCGAGTTCCCGTTTCCCAAGCTCTTCGGCCGCCTCGGGGATGAGTACGACAAGCGCTTCGGCCTGAAGGATGAGCACCTGGCGCGCATCGCCACCGTGAATTACGCCAATGCCAAGCGCAACCCCAACGCACAGACGCGCACCTGGTACATGACGGAAGACCACGCCCGCTCGATCGACAACTTCAATACGGTCATCGGTGGACGCATCAAGATCTCCGATTGCTCGCAGGTGACCGACGGCGGCGTCTGTTTGTTTCTGGCCTCGGAAGAGGCGGCAACCGCGTACGCCAAGAGCCGCGGTATCCCATTGGCCAGATTTCCAAGACTCTTAGGCTGGGGCCACCACACGGCACCGATCGAATTCGACGCCAAGGTGGCCGAAAGTCGCGGCAATCCGTACGTCCTTCCGCACACCCGCCAGACGGTGCTGGACGCCATGCTCCGCGCCGGCATCGCGGATGTCTGGGACGTGCACGGCATCGAGACCCACGACTGCTTCACCACTTCCGAGTACATGGCGATCGATCACTTCGGCATCACCGCGCCCGGCGAGTCCTGGAAGGCGGTCGAGGACGGCACGATCGAGATGGGAGGCAGAATGCCGATCAACCCCAGCGGGGGCCTCATCGGCTGTGGCCACCCCGTCGGTGCCACGGGAGTCCGCCAGGTGTTGGACGCGTTCAAGCAAGTGACGGGCGACGCCGGCGAGTACCAGATCGAGGGAGCCACAAAGATCGCCACCCTGAACATCGGTGGCAGCGGGACCACAAGCGTGGCCTTCATCGTGGGCACGTAGGCGCACCGTACCAGCCCGGCGCTCGATGGGTTCGCGGGGAGACTCGTGGCGCCCAACGTTGACGTTGCGCTGCCGGCCAGCCTCCGCCAATATGTGGCCATGACTCGCTGGACATCGCGGCTCTTCATCGGTGCTGTCGTGATCCTTGTCTGCCGCGGTCTCGTCTCCGCGGAGACGGTCGGTGGCCCGGTCCGGCAGGATAGCGGGCCGCTCCGTGAACTCAGCACGCACGCCGGCAGCGGCAGCCGGCCGGTGCGCGCGGGCGCCATCGGGCTCCGTGACGGCAACGCGGGTTCGTTGAGCGGGCATTCCGTTCGTGGCTCGGTGACCGGTGACGTGGTCAGCGGCCCTGTGCGGGAAATCAGCGGCGGACCCGTAACCTCCGGGTTGCGCTCCTCCGGGCGGCGGACGGTAACCGACGTCTCCGCTGGCGCGGTCACCAAGGATATTGACAGCCCTTTACGCGAAGTGGTCGGCGCACCCGTAAGCGGACTCGGGCAACTGCAGCAGCGGCTTCGCCGGATTGAGCCGTTACCGCGCGAGGCAACGCTCCCGCTCGAGCCCGCACCAAACGGCGGGGAGGCGCTCCCGGACGAAGCTACGGAAGGCGACCTGCCGGAAGCGGATCGACAGGCACGTCAGCCTTCGGACCACGCCGAGCACGATGCGGAGGCGCTGCAGGCCGCGACCGAATCCGCCGACCTTGCAGCGCAGGACTCGGACGAGCGGCAGGAGTCCGATGACGCCGACCAAGACCAATGGCCCGAAGTCAGTGCGGCACCCGAGGGTGTCGGTGACTGACGGATCGCTTTGCGTCTCCGAGCCACCGGCGCCATGCCGATAGAGCTTCAGAATGAGGTCGTTTTCATCACCGGGGCGAGTCGAGGTATTGGCCGTGCCACGGCGCTGCGGCTGGCGCGTACGCGCTGTTCGCTGGCCGTGGTTGCGCGTACCGAGACCCAGCTCCGCGAGGTTGCCGAGACGGCCATGTCGCTCGGCAGTCGCGCGCTCGCGGTGCCCGCCGACGTGACCGACGACGACCAGCTGGAGTTCGCCGTGCGGCACGTGGCCACGGAGTTGGGCGCGGTAACGATGCTCATCAACAACGCCGGCTGGGCGCCCCCGCGCCGGGCGGTTGCGCGGGGGGTGGTCGCCGAGTGGGATCGCCTGCTGGCGACCTGTTTGCGCGCACCTATGGTACTCGCGCGCCTGCTGTTGCCGGGCATGCTGGCACGGAAGCACGGTGCGATCGTGAACGTCGCCTCGGTTGCGGCGCATGGTGTGCGGCCCGGCGAGTCGGTGTACGCGGCCGCCAAGGCGGGCTTGGTTGCCTTCAGCCGCGGCTTGTTTGCCGAGGTGCGTAACAGTGGCATCCGCGTCTGCGCGGTATGTCCGGGGTATGTCGATACGAACCTCGTTCCGCCGAATCGGCGGGTGGATCGCACCAAGTTTCTGCGTCCCGACGACATTGCGGAAAGCATCGTGCAGGTGTTGACCCTTGAGCCGCGAGTGTGTCCGACCGAGGTCTTCCTCGAACCCCAGTTCGATCCCGAAAAAGCCTGATGCACGACCTCCGCGGACAGGTCGCCGTGGTCACCGGTGGGGCGCGCCGCCTCGGGCGGTCGATCGTGCTGGCCCTGGCGCAGGCCGGCTGCCATGTCGCTATCAGCTACCGCCACTCCGAGGATGCGGCACGCGACACCGCGGCGGCGGCCTGCCGTGCCGGTGTGCGGGCGTTGGCGGTGCGCGGCAACGTCGCCGACGCGGGGGATGTGGCCGGCCTGCTGGACACCACCCTCGGCGCATTCGGCCGGATCGACATCCTGGTTGCCAATGCCGGCAGCTTCCGGCGGACGCCCTGGGCGAGCCTCACCGAGGCCGATTGGGACGCGACGATGGCCGACAATCTGCGCAGCGCGTTTCTCTGCGCCCATCGCTTCGGCCTGCATATGTACGCGCAGGGCAGCGGTGCCATCGTGACCCTCGCCGACGTCGCCGGCCTGCGCCCCTGGGGAGATTACCTCCCCTACTCGGTCGCCAAGGCCTGCGTGATTGCGTTGACGCAGGCCTTGGCGACCGAACTGGCGCCGCTGGTGCGCGTCAACGCGATCGCACCGGGGCCGGTGCTTTTTCCGGACGATTACGACCCGCTGCTTCGGCAGCGGGAAATCGAACGGACGCTCTTGCGGCGGCAGGGGCGGCCAGCGAATATCGCCGACGCCGTGTTGGCGTTGCTGGGGAACGACTACATCACCGGCGCGATCCTGCCGGTTGATGGCGGCCGCTTGCTATCGTAAGACAGTCGCGTGGCGCCTCTTACCGCGCGGCGCGAGCGACACGGCGGCGCCGCCACTCATGCGATGACCATAGCCGAGTTCTGGTGCGAAATCTTTGGTAACGACCAGCCGGTCGAAGTGGAGGTGGGCCCCGGCACGGGCACGTTCATCATGGCCGCCGCGCGGCAGTTTCCGCGGACCAATTTCTTCGGCATCGAGAATTCACGCAGCCGCGCCCATCGGCTTGAGCAGGCCGTGCAGGCGCAGGCCATCCGCAACGTCCGCATCCTCAACGCCGACGCGGCGTGCATCGTCGGCAACATCGTTCCGACCGCCGCGGTCGCCGCCTATCACATCTACTTTCCAGATCCGTGGTGGAAGCGCCGCCATCGCCGCCGGCGCCTGTGGACGCCAGCATTCGCCGCGGCCGTCGCGCGCACCTTGGTTCCGGGCGGCCGGCTGTTCACGGCCACGGATGTGGACGACGTGTTCGAATTAGTTGAGCGCACATTCGCTGCGGACGGTTCGTTCGTGCGGGATCGCAGCGGCCGCTCGACGCGCTCCGGCCCCACGGCGTTCGAGCGCAAGGGAGTCGCACGTGGAGCGACGATCCACGAGGCGGTATTTGTGCGTCACCCCGGCGCGGCGACGAGCATCGCGGCGCCAATCACGCCGGCGGAGTCTCCAAGTCGATTGCGTCGTAGCGGGGTTCGTAGCTCATCGTTAAACACGTAACCGGCGATCGCCTCGCGACCGAGCGTGTACAGCTCGTCGATCCGCGATAGACCGCCGCCAAGGACGATGACGTCCGGATCCAGAATCGCGATCACGTTCGCCATTGCCCGACCGAAGAGATCGATGAACCGCCGCATGACCTGTGTCGCGACCGGTTCGCCGGCACGAAACGCCTCTACAATTCTCGGCACGGTTGCCGTCAGGCCGGCCAGTGCGGCGTAATGCGCCTCGATCGCGGGACCGGCGATCCAACGCTCGACACACCCGCGTTGCCCGCAGTAGCACTCCGGCCCCGCCGGATCGATGCCGTGATGTCCCCACTCTCCGGCAATGCCCTGCAGGCCGCGCCGCATTTCGCCGCGGTAGACGATCCCGCCGCCGACACCGGTCCCGAGGATGACGCCGAACACCAGCGGCGCCCCTCGCCCGGCGCCCGCGACGGCTTCGGCGAGCGCAAAGCAATTCGCGTCGTTCTCGATGCAGACCTTGACGCCCAGCCGCCGCGTCAGATCGTCGAACAGCCGCCGCCCGTTCAGGCAAGTGGTGTTGCAGTTCTTCATCGTCCCGTCGGCACGCACGGCGCCGGGAGTGCCGATTCCCACCGTCGTGCATTCCGGCGCCACCTGACGACACCGCTCGACAACGGCCTCGATGCGGCTCAGGATGTGCTCGTACCCGCGACCGCTCTCGGTCGCCATGCGGTGGCGGTGGACCACCTGACCTGCCGGATCGAGCACGATCCCTTCGATTTTCGTGCCGCCAAGGTCGATCCCAATGCGGTGCCCTGGAGACGACAGCGATGTCATCGCCGTCCTTCTACCCGATGCCCGCGCCGGCCGAAAGACAGGCGCTACGCACGGTGCGCGACACGCACTACGGAAATCGCCGCGAGGGGCGCACATGCGCCGCGCGCCGCGATGGCGGTCCGGCCATTTCTCCCGTATGGTGCCGTCATGGGTCCGACCGCTCGTCCGTTGCCGATCCTGGCGACACGCGCGTTCGCCGCGGAAATCGATCACGTCAACTCCGAGGACGTTCCCAACCACGTCCAGGTGGTCGCGGTGCCAGCGAAAATAGGAGAGGAGAACCTCGAAGGGAGATGAACGAGACGGTTCGTGTGCGCCGTGACGACAGCAACCCAACGTCCGACGACACACTGTTGCATGTCCTCAGCGCGGACGATGCGCGGCGAAGTGCGATTGTCGTTCCCGACGGGGGCCCGTGCCTTACCTATGCCGAGCTCGCGGCGCGCGTCTGGTCCGTTGCCGAGGCGCTGCGTCGAGGCGGCATCGGCCGTGGCGACCGGGTGGCGATCGTCCTGCCGAACGGTCTGGAGTTCGTCGCCGTATTCCTGGCGGTCACCTGGATCGGGGCCGTTGCCGCGCCGTTGAATCCCGCGCTCACGGAACCGGAACAACGCTTTTGCATCGAAGATGCCGCGGCGTGTGCGGTGATCGTGGCACCGGCCGGCGCCGCCACGGCCAGGCAGGCGGCCACAGCGCTGGCGGTGCCGCTCTGGGAAGCGCATCTCGGTCCAAACGACAGAGTGCTGGTCGCACCGCTCCGTCCCGTCGATGCTTCGCCAGCCTCCGCCGACATGCCGCGACCGGACGATATCGCCCTCTTCCTGCACACCAGCGGCACCACCGGTCGCCCGAAAGCCGTGCCGTTGACGCACCGGAATCTGATGCAGTCGATCCGGACGATTCGCGCCACCTACCGGTTGACGCCGGCGGACACGAGTCTCATCGTCATGCCGCTCTTCCACGTGCACGGGTTGCTCGGTGCCGCCCTAGCCTCACTCAACGCCGGCGGTTCGATCGTCGTTCCGCCGCGCTTTTCCGCGCGCCGTTTTTTCGCGCACTGCGCCGCGCATCGGGTCACCTGGTATTCCGCCGTCCCGACCATTCACCGCACCGTGTTGCAGCGCGCCGTCGAAGAAAACGTCACCGCAACCGCGTTCCGATTCGTCCGCTCGTGCAGCGCCGCTCTGCCGCCGGAGTTGTGGAAGCAACTGGAAGCGCGCTTCGCGGTGGCGGTCGTCGAAGCGTACGGGATGACGGAGGCCGCGCATCAGATGACCGCGAACCCGCTCCCACCCGGCACGCGCAAACCGGGGACCGTAGGGATGTCCACGGGCGTTGTCGTCACGATACGCGACGAGCGCGGCGCCATCTTGCCCGCCGGGGCGCGTGGCGAGGTCGCGATCGCCGGTCCGAGTGTAACGCGCGGTTATTGCAACAACCCGCGGGCCAACGCTGCGGCATTCTTCGGCGACTGGCTGCGCAGCGGCGACGAGGGCATCCTCGATGCCGATGGCTTTCTGACGCTCGCCGGGCGGATCAAGGAACTGATCAATCGTGGCGGCGAAAAGATTTCGCCGCTGGAAATCGAGACGGCGCTGGCCGCGCATCCCGCCGTTGCCGAGGCGGCGTGCTTCGGCGTACCCGACCCCAAGTATGGCGAAGAAGTGCACGCCGCCGTCGTCCTCAGAGCGGACGCCAGCGAACGTGAACTGCTCGCCTTTTGCCTGGACCGTCTCGCACGCTTCAAGGCCCCGAAGAAATTGCATATCGTTGCGGAGATCCCACATACGCCGACGGGGAAGATCCAGCGGCAGCCGCTCGCGGCGCGCTTCCGCACCTGAAGATGAGACTACATGGAGATGGAGGGAGTGCCCGTGTCTTGGCTGCGTGACATTCGCGTCATCGACGCATCCAGCGGTATTGCCGGCCCCTATTGCACCAAGTTGTTCGCCGATGCGGGGGCCGATGTGATCAAGGTCGAGTCGCCGAGTGGCGATCCCCTGCGCCACTGGTCGGCGACCGGTGCGGACTTGCACGGCGAGGACGGTGCGTTTTTCCGCTTTCTCAACGCCTCGAAGCGCTCCGTCGTCGGCGCGCCCACCGACAGCGCGGTGCTCGACCTGATCGCCGGCGCCGACCTGCTGGTGGAGGACTTACCCATCGGGACGGTCGATGCGCTCGACTTGCCGCGACGGTTTCCAGGCCTCACGTGGCTGTCCATCACCCCTTTCGGTCGGGGCGGCCCTTGGGGCAATCGCCCGGCCACCGAGTTCACCATTCAAGCGGAGGCGGGTTCGATCGGTGTGCGCGGCTTCCCGGACAAGGAGCCGTTTCAGGCGGGCGGCCGCCTCACGGAATGGGTCGGGGGCGCGTTCGCCGCGGTGCCGGCGCTGGCCGCCGTCCATCGTGCGCGTCGCACCGGCCACGGCGAACACGTCGACGTATCGCTGCTCGAGGCGATGAACTTGTCCGCCGCGCTGTTCACCGACCTGTTCTGGAGTATGTTCGGCCGGCCCCCGCTAGCGGCCCCGGCACGCTCGGTGGAAACGCCGTCGGTGGAGCCCAGCGCCGACGGCTACGTGGGCTTCTGCACCAATTCCGGCCAGCAATTCCGCGACTTTCTGATCCTCATCGAGCGGCCCGACCTGCTCGACGACGCGGAATTGGCCGCCGTCTACGGCCGCATCGTTCGCCGGCAAGAGTGGAACGAACTGATGCACGCGTGGACGACGACGCATCGCACCGCGGAGATCGTCGAACGCGCAGCGGCGTTGCGTATACCCGTCTCCCCTATCCACAACGGCGACACCGTGCGCCACCACGAACATCTGGTCGCCCGGGGCGTGTTCGTGCGCGACCCCACGGACACCTTCACGCACCCGCGGCCGCCGTACCGGATCAACGGACAGATTCCATCGGCGAGCCGTCCCGCACCGCGACTCGGCGAACATAGCGGGCGCGTCGAGCCGCGGCCGCCCGCGGCCGTCGAAGCACGCGGCCCCAAACCGTTGCCGCTCGCCGGGTTGCGCATCATTGACTTGTCCAACTGGTGGGCGGGCCCCGCCGCGGCGCAAGTATTGGCGACGCTCGGGGCGGATGTCATCCACATCGAATCGATTCAGCGCCCCGACGGCATCCGGCTGGCCGGAGGCGCGTTCACGGGCCACGAACAGTGGTGGGAGTTCGGCGCTATCTTCCTCTCCGCCAACATCAACAAGCGCGGGCTGACGCTCAACCTCAACCATCCGGCCGGCCGTGACATCCTGTACCGCCTGATCGCTATGTCGGACGCGCTTATCGAAAACTTCAGTCCGCGGGTGATCGAGCAGTTCGGTCTGGATTGGGACACCGTGCACGCGCTTAACTCGCGCCTCATCATGGTGCGCATGCCGGCCTTCGGGCTGAGCGGACCGTGGCGCGATCATGTCGGCTTTGCACAAACCATGGAGCAGATGAGCGGGCTTGCCTGGATCACCGGCCACGCCGACGATCAGCCGCGCATTCCGCGCGGACCGTGCGATCCGTTTGCCGGCATGCACGCCGCCTTCTCCCTCTTGGTGGCGCTGCGGGCGCGTGAGGCGACCGGCGAGGGGCAGTTCGTCGAGGCCCCGATGGTCGAGGGTGCGCTTAACGCCGCCGCCGAGCAGGTGGTGGAGTTCACCGCTTACGGCAACCTCATGCGGCGCACCGGCAACCGTTCGGCCGGCGTGGCTCCGCAAGGGTTGTACCTGTGCCGCGGTAGCGAGCAATGGTTGGCGTTGTCGATTGCCACCGATGCGCAGTGGCAATCGCTCAAACGCGTTCTCGGCGAGCCGTCCTGGGCCGCCGAATCGACACTCGACACCCTCGCCGGCCGCACCGCAGCGCACGACCGCATCGATGCGGAACTCAAACGCTGGACGGCGGAGCGGGATCTACCGGCGCTGGTGGAGTGCCTCGTTGCCGCGGGCGTGCCGGCCGCGCCGGTTGTCGACCCACGCACGACCAGTGAGCATCCGCAGATGCGCGCCCGGGGCTTTTTCGAAACCTGCGCGCATCCCGCGGTCGGCACGCACCCGATTCCCACCCTCCCCTTTCGCTTCGCCGGCGTCGATCGCTGGCTGCGAAGCCCCGCACCGACGCTCGGGCAACACAATCACGAGATTCTCGGGACTCTGCTGGGTTTGAGCGCGGCGCAGATTGCCGCACTCGAGACGGAAGAGGTCATCGGTACCCGTCCGAAAGGATTGTGAGCGGAGAGCCGCGGTTGGCGCGGGGGAAGCGGGATGCTTGGCGCCTACGCTTCCATCGGGCTGTCGTCGTTGAGTGCCAGCCAGCCACGCCCGATACGGTACAGCACCCAGACGCCGGTGACGACGACCATGAGCCAGGCCAACGGGATACCGACGATGGTAACGAACAGCAGGACGGCGACGACCACCCACAACAGCGCGAACCAGAAGGTCCGGATCTGCCAGCGGAAGTGGGACGCGAGATATGTCCCACGGACGTCGGAGCGTTTCGCGTAATTCAGAATCACGGCGAGGATCGACGGCCATCCGGTGAGGAACGCCGTCACGACGGCCGCCGACGACAACACCCCCATCAGGGCGCTGAACGCGTGCAGCGCGTAGATGATGTGCGTCAGTCGCACCAGTCCTTCGCGTGGCGTCTCGCTCATAGGGCGCTATGGACGATACCTGAAGACGGTACCGTTTGGAACGACGCGCATCGCGTTCTTGCCAATCGCTCGATCGTATGCACGTATTGTGCGCGGTACAGTCGAGGAAGAGGAGGACCCGATATGGCGCAAGAGTGGGAGAAGACCGCGGGCACGACTCCGGACCCGCGAGCGGCGTACGACGTGGCGGGGCGGGTCGCGGTAATCACCGGCGGTGGCCGGGGTCTGGGGCGGGCGATGTCGACCGGGCTGGCAGCCGCCGGAGCGCGAATCGTCCTCGCCGGCCGCACGCGGGCCGACCTCGACGCCACGGTGCGCACGATCGAAGCCGAGGGTGGCGAGGCGATCGCGGTGCAGGCGGACATTGGCGACTATCCGGCTCTGCCGGGCATTGTACAGGCTGCCGTCGCGCGCTTCGGCGGGATCGATATCCTCATCAACAACGCGGCTGATCCCTTTGGCGCGCTGATCACGGACATTACGCCCGAAATCGCCGAGCGCGTGTACCGGGCCAACGTGCACGGCCCGATGTTCCTGGCCAGCCATGCGCTACCCTATCTGCGCGCCAACGGCCGGGGGAGCGTGATCAACGTGATCTCCGCCGCCGTGTGGATTGGGACGACCGGACATGCGCTGTACCGCGGCTCAAAGGCGGCGCTGCAAGGACTCTCGCGGATCATGGCGAAGGAGTGGGCGCCCGAGGTGCGGGTGAACACGCTGGCTCCGGGACCCTTCGAGACAACGTACGGCGGCGGCTGGACCGCGGAACGCAAGGCGATGACCATCGCGGTTACGCCGTTGGGGCGCGTCGCGCCGTTCCACGAAATCGTACCGCACGTGCTCTATCTCGCGAGCTCCGCGTCTGCCTTCGTCACCGGCACCGATCTCTTGGTCGACGGCGGCGTCACCAACGGCCCGGGCAATCCGGGGTTTGCCGCGCAGAGGGCGATTCAGGTGACGGCCGCCGAGGCCCGCAAAATCCCCGAGCCGTGACCAGCCGTCCGTTCCGAACGCCGGCTGCGGCGGTTTCCATCGGCGATCGCGGCGGACCGCCGCCCACGCACGCCGCGGTCTACTTGGCGAGCGTCAGCGAATCGATGAGCCGACCATCGAGGTCGAACACTTTCATTTCCAGCAAGCCGTTGGCCACGGCGACTACGCAGTAATGCGGTACCACCTGGCCCGTAACGACGAACTCCGCTTTCTTCCGTTGCAGGAATTGGTGCAGTTCCGCTCCGCCACCGCCGCTCGTGATATACGGGATGCCGTGCTTGAGGTCGACCTTGCCGGCGCGCATCGGATAGGAGCGCTCGTACAGGTGGTCGTGGCCGTTGAACACCAGGTCGACGCCGTATTGCTCGAAGAGCGGACTCAGGAGCTGACGAAGTTGGAGCGACCCGGGGTCGGACTGAAAGCTGGAGTCGTAAATCGGGTGGTGCAGGGTGACGATTTTCCATTTGGCCTTGGAGGACTTCAGGTCGTTGACCAGCCAGCGGTACTCGGCCGAGTCCTTGCCAATGACGCCAAAGTCCGCCACGCCTTTGACGTTGGCGTAGCTGTCGAGGACGATGAAGTGCGTGTTGCCGTAATCGAACGAGTAGTAGTTCTCCGGCGGCGGCAAGGAAAAGAAGTCGTAGAACCAGTGCGCGTTGGCCTCGTGATTCCCCATGGTGGCGTACAGCGGCGTGTCGCTGAACAGCGACTTGGCCGGAGCGAAGAACTCGGTTAGCCAGCGCTTGTGCTGCCTCCCATCAAGCGTCAGATCGCCGGTGTGCAGCACCAGGTCCGGCCTGGCCGCGTGGATGGCCTGCGCCACCTTGGCGTGCGTGTCCCAGGCTCCGTCGGACGTGGCCGGGTGCCGACTGTCGCCGTAGACGACGAAGCTAAACGGGGTGCTGGCATCCGGCGCCACCCGGAAGACCGCATCTTCGGAGGTGGTCTCCTCTCCGGACGGCAGGCGCGATACGATTCGATAGTGATACACGATGTGCGGTTCGAGGCCGTTGAGGCTGACCGCGTGGAGCTTCGTTGGCGTGTCCGTTCCGGCATTCTCGGTGTAATTGACCTCGACCATGAAGGTGTCGCCCATCGGCGTCAGCCGCTCCAACCCGTAGCGCACCTTCGATGTCGCCGGCTGACTGGTTTCCCACATGATCGTGATTCCAGTCTTCTGGGCGTTCTGCAGGTAGGGACCGGCAGTGATCCGGAACGGCTGTGGATCTTCCGGCGGATCCTCCCGCGGGCGTTCGGAAACCGTGGAGACGGCGGCGACGTTGACGCCTTTGAGGATACGATCGCAGGTCGCTTCGTACTGTTTAAAGGCGGCCTCGGTCGCCGCGCCGCACGTCACCACCCGCACCCGATTCGGATCGACGCGTACACTGTAGAGTTCCTTCGCCATGCCGTCCTTGGCGCGGAACTCTTGCGTGACGTTGTTGGTAATCGGATCGATGACGGGATCGCCGATGCGCGCGTACCCCGTGTGGTAGACTTCGTGGGGCGTGAAAGCGAACGCCAGCTTCGGCTCGACCGGCACGGGCGAATCACCCCAATGGACTTCGACGTACGCTTTGGAGTCGGGGGATACGAAGAATGCGGAGCACCCCATGTCGCCGGTTAATGGGATGCCGCGCACCAGCAGCCCCATGTTCTTGACGTTGTGAAAGAAGCGGTCACGTTCCTCTTGGCGCGCGTTGTCCCGCTTCCAGCCCTCCGGCAGAGAGATCGAGAACCCGGTCGCCGGGTCGGCGTAGGTGGGTCCTTTCGACTCGTCGGCGCGCCCCGCGGAGGCCGCCACGCCGCCACCAAGCAAGAGGAGGAACAGCCAGAGCCGGAAAGGTTGAGAAGACGGCCTCGTGGCGGTTACCCAGCGCGCAGCGTCGGCCATTCGTTCTCCTTCCGTCCGTTCGTAGATGGGCGCCTATTCCAAGACGATGGTCAGCTTATCGAATTCCCCGGTAAAGGGGAACGGGACCTGGTAGTCTTCGACCACCGGCGTTCCCGTATCCTCGCCGACGTCGAATGTTTCATCGAGGGACAGGCGCAAGGGAATCGTCTTCTCGACGCGGCCCTTGCCGATTTCGTTTCCATTGGCCAGCAAGGTGACGGTCCCGCCGCTCCCCGGTTTGCCGCCGTCGAACGCATAGTGCATGGCCAGGGCGACTTTTCCCGATGGCAACGGCTGCGTCGAGGCGACCACATAGCGTTCGCGATCGATGAAGTTGTACACGTAGTAGAGTTTCCCCTGGCGCACAAAGAACGCGTAGCCGCCGAAGCGCCCGCCCTGCGTGACCAGCATGCCCTCGGCCCCGCCCGCGGGGAGGACGACCTCCGCGCTGATACGGTGCGAACGATTGCGGATGTTCGGCGCGCTACCTTCGGTGACCCGTATGGTTCCGGGGAAGTAGGTAAAGGAACTCTTCCCGCGTGTGTAGCCCGGCCGCTGCGCGACATCGAAGGTGTTGAATACCGTCAGCGGCAGCACGTTGTATTTCTTCGCCTCCGCCATCCACAGGTCTGCCATCTCCTTCACCTTCCGCGGGTTCTGTGCGGCGAGGTCGTTGGCCTGGCTGAAGTCGTCGTCAAGTTTGTACAGTTCCCACGTGGCATCGAGCGGATTGAGGACCCCGAACGTGGGATCGTACCCTGCGATGCGGAAGGCGGACGCCATCCATCCCTTGCTGTAGATGCCGCGGTTCCCGAACGTTTCGAAGTACTGCGTCTGTTTTCGCGTTGGCGCGTTCGGTGCGTCGAAGGTGTACGCCATGCTGACGCCTTCCATGCGCTTTTGCTTTGTCCCGTTCACCTCGGTCGGTTCGGCGATCCCGGCAACCTCCAGGATCGTCGGTGCGATGTCGATGCAGTGGTGGAATTGCGAGCGGATGGTACCCTTGTCGGCGATGCGCTTGGGCCAGGAAATAATCAAGGGGTTGCGCGTGCCGCCAAAGTGCGAGGCGACAGCCTTCATCCACTTGAACGGCGTATTGCCGGCAACCGCCCAGCCGACGGGGTAGTGATTGTACGCATATGGCCCGCCGAGCTGATCGATTCGCGCCAAAGCGCGTTCGAGTTCTCCAGCCTCCGGCAATTGATTGAGAATCGCGGATTCGTTGAGTGTACCGTCGAATCGCCCTTCCGAGCTCGCCCCATTGTCGCCGATGGAGACGATGACGAGCGTATTGCCGGCGATGCCCATGTGCTCGATGGCGTCGACCAGACGCCCGAATTCGTGGTCGGTGTGCGCGAGAAAGCCGGCGAAGACCTCCTGCATGCGCGCGTAGAGACGCTTCTGGTCGGCCGACAGCTCGTCCCACGCCTTGATGTTCCGCGGTCTCGGCGTCAGCTTGGTTCCCGGCGGGACGATGCCCATTTGAATCTGCCGGGCCAGAGTCTCCTCGCGCACCTTGTCCCAACCCTGATCGAATTGGCCCTTGAACTTGTCGATCCATTCGCGCGGCGCCTGATGTGGCGCGTGCGTCGCACCGGGCGCCCAGTAGACGAAGAACGGCTTGTCCGCGGCGATCGATTTTTGCTCGCGCATCCAGGCGATGGCGTGGTCGGCGATGTCGGTGGTGAAGTGATAATCTTTCCTCCCCGCGGGTTTCTCGACGGCACTCAGATTCTCGTAGAGGGCCGGGTTCCATTGGTCGGTATCGCCGCCGAGGAAGCCGTAGAAATAGTCGAATCCCAGGCGTGTGGGCCAGTGATCGAACGGGCCTGCCGCGCTGGTTTCGTTGTCCGGAGTATTGTGCCACTTCCCGAACATCGCCGTGTTGTAGCCGTTCTGCCGCAGGATCTCGGCGATGGTCGCCGTGCTGTTGGGAAGGATCGTGGTGTATCCCGGGTAGCCTTCGCCGAGTTCCGTAATCGTACCGGTCGCGGCCGAATGGGCATTGCGGCCGGTCAACAGCGCCGCCCGGGTGGGCGAACAAACGCCGGTCGTGTGGAACTGATTGTAGCGCAGCCCCGTTTCGGCGATCCGCGTGAAGTTGGGTGTGGCGATGGGTCCCCCAAAGGTCGAGGGCTGTCCAAAGCCGGTGTCGTCAAGGAGGATGAGGAGAACGTTCGGCGCACCCGCCGGGGCCGTGTTCCATTGCGGATAGTCGGGCTTGGAGTCGGTGCTCAGCGGTGCGATCTTACCGCGGAACGGCGGTTCGGGTGGAGGCAGAACGGTGCGCTTCGGCGCGCTCTGCGCCCCTGCCGTCGCGCATAGCAGCATCAGGAACAGGACCGATTGTGCCGTCAGCCGACTGTACATCTGCATACTGTGTGTCTCCCTTCTTGCCTATTTGCTGTGTTTCGCCGCAGGTCCGGCTCTTTTCATGTTGTCCAGGTCGGCCGCGGTCAGCTGGCCGGGTGCGAGTTCGATGACGACCTTGTGCAGCGTGCCCGTAAACGTCCCCGGGACGCGGTACTCTGGAATCACCGGCGTGCCGGTGTCTTCGCCGAGGTCGAAGGTCTCGTCGATCGAGAACCGCCCAAGGACCGTGCGCTCGATGTATCCTTGCGCGATGCGCTTGCCGTCCACGAGCAAGGTTCCCGTGCCGCCCTTTCCTATTCCCCCGCCGTCGTAGGCAAATTCGAAACGCAGGCTGTGTCTACCAGCGGGCACCGACTCGCTTGCCGCCAATCGGTATTTGTGCTGCTCCTGGTTGGAGACCGCATAGGCGAATAGCGGCCTTCCCGCAATCGTGACCAGCGCCCAACCGGCAAACGCACCGCCTTGCGTGGCGATCACGCCGTTGGCGCCGCCGGGCGGAATCTCCACCTCCGCCGTGATGGAATATGACTTGTTCTTCAAATCGGGCGCCGCCCCTTCGGGAATTCGGACCAGCGGCGGGTAATAGGTGAAGGTGCGCCGGCCATGAATGAGGCTTGGCCGGTTGGAAAAATAGCCGCGTTCGCCGAAACGGTCATCCAGCGGCAACACGTTGTAGCGCTCGAGCTGATCCGCCAAGATTTCCTGGAGCGCGCGCAGCTTCGTCGGGTTGGACGACGCCAGGTTGGTCGCTTCAGCGAAGTCCTCGGTCACATGGTACAGCTCCCACTCGTAACTGTCAGGGCCGCCGGTGTCCGCTCCCAGGATCATCCAGGGGAGGCGTTTCGGTGTCGTCGCCGCAACCCAGCCGTCGTGGTATATGGCGCGGTTGCCCACCATTTCGAAATACTGCGTGGTGTGCGTCGAGGGCGTCCGCGGTCGATCCCACGAATACACCATGCTGACCCCTTCGAGCGGCCGCTGCATCACCCCGTTGAGAACGCTCGGGAACGGAATGTTGGCCGCCTCCAGAATCGTGGGTACGACATCGATCACATGGTGGAACTGGGGGCGGATCTCGCCATGTGCCTTGATCCGCGCTGGCCACGAGATCACCAGGCCGTTACGCGTGCCGCCGAAGTGTGAGGCGACCTGCTTGGCCCACTGAAACGGCGTATCCATGGCGTGCGCCCAGCCGACCGGGTAGTTCCCGCTGGTCGTCGGGCCACCCATCTCGTCCAACATCGACAGGAGATACGGCATATCTTCGGTGATGCCACCGGACATGACCGCCATCTCGTCGGTCATCCCCTGCAGCGTTCCTTCGGCGCTCGCGCCATTGTCGCCTTGGATGAAGATGACCAGCGTGTTCGCGGATTCGCCAAGTTGCGCGATGGCGTCGAGGACCCGGCCGACTTGGTAATCGCAGTGGGCCAGCGCCCCGGCGTAGACCTCCATCATCCGCGCGAACACCTTCTTTTGCTCCGCGCTCTGTGAGTCCCACGCAGGGATCTCCTTGGGCCGGGGCGTGAGTCGTGTGCCGGCCGGAACGATCCCCATGCGCTTCTGCCGCGCGAAGGTTTCCATTCGCACCCGGTCCCACCCTTGATCGAACTTGCCTTTGAACCGGGCAATCCACTCGTTCGGCGCGTGGTGCGGCGAGTGCGATGTGCCTGGAGCGTAATACACGAAGAAGGGTTTCTCGGGGGCCACCGCCTTCTGGGCACGGATCCATGCGATCGTACGATCGGCGAGATCGCGGTCCAAGATGTAGGTGGGATCGTCGGCGGGCGGACTGACTGGCCGCGTATTCTCAAACAACGCAGGGTGCCACTGGTTGGTGTCCCCGCCGATGAAGCCGAAGAAGTAATCGAACCCGAGCCCGGTCGGCCACAGATCGAACGGCCCTGCCGCGCTGTATTGCCAGTCCGGCACGTTGTGGTGCTTCCCGAACATCGCGGTGTTGTAGCCACTGAGCGCGAGCACTTCGGCGATGGACCCCACACTGCGAGGCCACAGCGAATCGTACCCCGGGAAGCCCGTGGCCATATCGGCGATGATCCCGGAGTGCGCGACATGGTGATTGCGCCCCGTGAGGAGGGCGGCCCGAGTCGGGGAACAGAGCGCCGTCGTGTGGAATTGGTTGTAGCGAAGTCCGGACCGGGCAAGGCGTTCCAGCGTCGGTGCCGGAATCGGTCCCCCGAACGGACTGGAAGCGCCGAAGCCCACGTCGTCGGTCATAATGAGCAAGACATTGGGCGCGCCGTTCGCTGGGGCGATCGCCGCGGGAAACTGGGGCGTCGACTCTTTCGCTGTCCGGCCGATTACGCCTGCGAACGGTGCCTCCGGCCGCGGCAGGATGTTCTGTGCCAGGACCGGGCACGTGAGGATTGCGCCGGCCATCAGGCCGACAATGCTCCACACCACCCCACGTCTCATCCGCTCCCCCTTGAGTCATGGCCTCGCCGCACTCCGTGTGCGACCTCGGCATCCCTCGATCGGCCGCTCGAACCACGCGCCGCCACTCGTCGCGCGTCCGGCGGTAGGGGGCGCTTAGCATCCCGACGAACATGGGCCACCAGGATTCGCTCCCGCGTCCGATCGGCCATTGGATCCCCGCCATTCCCGCCTGTGCGGGCAGTGTTAGAACAGCCGTATTAGAACAGTCAAGCGCCAATTGCGTGCGGCACGGACGCCGCTGCTTCCGCCTTCGTCAACCCGGCATCGGCCGCGGCGGGCTATCCGAACGCGCGACTGACGAACCAGAAGACACCGAGCGCCAGCACGGCGGTCGAGCCGTACTCCAAAACGGCGAGCCGCCAACTCTCGCGCCGCGTCTCCAGGTGGCGCAGGAGAGGCCAGATCACGGCCACGGCGGCAAGTTGCCCGGCCTCGACGCCAACGTTGAAGCCGAGTAGCGCCGCCGCCAACCGTTCCGTCGGTAACCCCGCCTCCACCAGAACCCCCGCGAACGCGCAGCCGTGGACGAGCCCGAAGACGAAGGCGATCGCCCAGCGCAACGAAGAAACTCGCGAGGCGCGTCGCAGCAGACCGAAGTAGCAGAGCGAGAACACGGCCAGTCCCCCGAGGGTCAGGGCCGGCACCCGCCCATGGCCACGTTCCGCGGCCACGGCAATCAGACCGAGGGCGGCGGCGATGGTCCAGGGAAGAATGGCGCTTCGGCGGCCCGTGAGCCACACATTTTCCGCCGCCACCAGGGCGATGGAAAAACCGATCAGCGCCTCCACCGGCGCGGGGTTCGGCCGCAGGTATCCCAACACGACCAGGCCGAGCGTGATGCTGTGCCCGACGGTGAAGCCGGTGACCACACGGGCGACCTGGGCAAAGCCTCCGCCGATCAACAAGAGCGCCAAGAGAAACGCGAGGTGGTCGTAGCCGCTGAGGATGTGCTCCACACCCAAGCGGATATAGGCGCCGATGGTCGTGCCCGCGTGTTCTTGCGTGCGCACCGCCGCCGGCTCGTCCAAGGGCCATGCCGGTTCCCGCTCGGACAAGAGGCGCTCCGTAGGCCCGTTGCCGTCGCGCGTCACCCGGGCAAAATGCAGATGCGTGGGCGCGACATCGAGCAGGACGGCACTGCGGATTCGTAGCGCTCCGGCCTCCGGGCAGCGCACGCGCCATTCGTACACCACGCGTCCGGCGGCCCCGGCGAGCGGCCGGGGCCCATCGCTGATGGCGCATGGCGCGTCCCCGGCCATCAGTGCGAGATGGCTGCCGAGGTACGCGCCCAGGGTGGACTCGAGGTTCGGCTGCGCCGCCCAGGGAAATCGCGACACGTCGAGCAGGGACATCCGCAGCGTGACGTGGGCGGCACGGCCTTGGATCTCCCAGGTCGAATACGAGGTCGTCCGGTCGTGCGCCAGCGCGGCCGAGGTGGCCAGCAAGACGACCGCCAGTGCGAGGCCGAGGGGGAGCGGAAATCCCTTCTGAAAGCGATAGCCAAGCCGCGTGTGCCGAGTGTGTCGAGGCATGATTCCCTCCCGCCTCACGGCAATCGGCCGCTGACTTCGATCCTCGCCCGCGCCCGTAGCTCGCCGAGATACGCGTGCAGCGCCTGTTCCCCCGCTTGCCTGCGGTACTCCGCGAGTACCTGCGCGCGGATCGCCTCGAAATCCGGAGCCGCATCCGGCTGTCGATCGACGACTTGCATGACATGCCACACCGGTCCCGCCGCCACCGGGTCGCTGACCTGCCCCACCGCGAGCGCCGCCGCCGCCCGCGCTGCCGTTGGTCCGACGTAATCGACGAGCTTTGCGGGCGGCAGCAGCGCCTCCGGCAAGTCGACGATTTCCGCGTCGCCCAGTGCGGCGCGCACCGCGGAAAAGTCGTCGCCCGCACCCAGGCGGTCCGCCGCCTGTCGCGCCCGCGCCTGGACGGCGTCCGCGCGTTCCCCATCTCGCGCCCGGAACACCACCTGGCGCACGCGGAGCCTACCGGGTCCGGCGAAGAAATCGCGTCGCTCCGCGAAAAAGCGGCGTAACTCGCCGTCGGTAGGTTGGACGTCACCAGTGTCGGCGAGGACCGAGTCGATCACCGCGGTAGCGAGGTCCTTGCGCACCTTGCTGTCCGAGCGCGCGAGGCCCAACTCGAGGGCTCGCTGGACGAGCAACTCCTCGTCAATCAAGCGGTCCAGCACCCGCTGCCGCTGCGCGTCGTCGAGCGGATCCCGCTTGTCCTGCGCCAACGCGTCGAGCACGCGCCGATAGTCTTCCATGCGGATGGTCTCGTCGTTCACTCGGGCGACGCCACGCTCCGGGAGCCAGCCCCGACCGGGTGACGCCGCCGTGCTCAAGCCGGCGGCCGCAAGGCCCGCACCAACCAGGGCGCCCATGGCCAACAGCACGGCGGGACGACGGTTCGCCGCCGGATGCCCGTTCGCACTAGCCATCACGGCACGTCGACAAAGATAGGCGACGACCAGGCCCGTTCCTCGATCGGGCTCAGGCAGTCGTCGGTGGCGCTCGTGCGGTAATCGCCATGACAGGGCCGAACCTCGATGCACTTGCCGGACTCGTCGTAAGTACAGCGCAGATTGCCGCCGTTGACGGCGGGGCTGGGTTCTTCGATGGCCCGCACGTAATACACGGCGGGACGACCGGAAACGACGAAATCCGGGTCATCGAACTCGACCGCGCAGCCCGCCGCGCTGGGCGCACAGGGAAACGTCCGCCACTTGTCCTCGATGAGCGGCGCTACGGGTTCGCCCGGTCGCGCTTGCGGCCGGATGCGCACAACCTCGATGCGAGCGATCCGCTTGCGCTCGTCGCCAGGATTATAGCATTCGCCCTTGCACAACCACGCCAGCCGTTCGGTGTTCAAGGCGTTGGTGCTGTACTCGGGGCAGCCGGCCTTTTG
>JAXLXM010000002.1:0-932234 GCA_046327925.1 Binatia bacterium | reverse complement strand
TCACCTCCCGGTTGGTTGAACGTGCAATACCGTTTGCTTGTCCGTGTAGCCTGGCCCTCACCCACCGCGCGCCGCTCACATTCGTTTGAGGGCGGCGATATCCTCGATGAACGCCCCGACCTCCCGCATCGACCGGAGCCCGAGGTGCGGACCGACTACCACCCACAGCATGCTCGCACCGGCCTCGACCAGAGCCGGCACCGCGGCCATGGTCGCCGGACCGTCAATCGTACCCGAACGATTGCGCCGCACCGTGAGCGGAACGCGAATAGCCAACGACGCCGGATCGCGCCCGGCGGCACGCAGCGCCTCCTTAATCAGTGTCGCGCCCGCCGCAACCTCCTCGCGCGACCGGGCGGCCAGCGGAAACCAGCCGTCGCCCAACTCCGCGATACGCCGCGCCAGCGCCGGGGTCGCGCGGGCCCCGAAGAAGATGGGCAGTCGTCGCTGCAGCGGTTGAGGCATGCAGTACGCGCGCTCGAAGCTGACGGTCTGCGAGGCAAACGACACCGGCGGCACCTGCTCCCAGAGCGCCCGGCAGGCGCGCAGCGTGTCCTCGAGGTGTTGCCACCGATCGCCAAAGCGCAACCCTTGCGCCGCGTACTCCTCCGGCTGCCAGCCCACGCCCACCCCAAGTTCTACCCTTCCGCCGGACAGGACATCCAGCGTCGCAACCGTCTTGGCCAACAGCGTCGCGGGGCGGAGCGGAACCAGCAGTATGCCAGGGCCGAGCCGCAGCCGCGTCGTGGCCGCCGCCAGCGCCGCCAACACGGTCAGCGGCTCGGGCCATGCCGGCTCGGCAGGGCTGATCTTCTCGCCAGCCGGCGCGGTGGTCGGATCGTCGTAGACTCCTTCGGATGGCCAGGCAAAAGGCCCGTATGGATAGCGGTCGGTCCGATCGCTCATGACGACGTGATCGCCGAGCAGCAACTCGTCTACCCCGGCCGCGTCGGCGATACGCGCCACCTCGATCGTGTGCTGCAGACCCGGTCCCAAAATACGATAGAGCCCGGACGGCATGATGGAAATGCCTGGCGCGCGGCGCCGGTCGCTCATGACGACTCCCGCTCCACGTTGCGGATCTGCGCCTGCTCCAACTCCCCGGCGTGCGAGAAGACGACCTCCGCGGCCAGGCGCGCAATACGCCAGCCGTCGGCTGTGCGGCAGACCGTCGCCGTGTAGTAGCCACCATTGAGGAGCAGACCGCAGCCGCCCCTACCGTCCGAGCGCACATCCGGATTGATGTAGTAGGCGTGCGCGCGGCCGCTGTCGCCGTCGACCGTGATTTCCACGTTCGCCAGCATGTGCTGGGTCTTCGGCACGTAGTCCGGGGTAATCAGTTTCGCCATCCAGCGGCTGACCTCGGCAACCGGGCCGCGGATACCATAGGCCTTGGTGTAGTCGATCTCCGCTTCGGCTGTGAAGACCGTGCGGTACAACTCCCAGTCCTTGGTGTCGCACGCGCGGGCATAACGGCACAGCAGGTCTTCGATGTCGGCCCGATCGACGAGCCGCCGCAATGTGACGGCAATGTTGTCGGTGTCAACCATGCACATGCTCCTCTTTACACGCCTCACGCCGGAGCGCGGCCTAGCGAAAGACGCCTTCCCGTTCTCCCCAGCCCGGTATGGCCGCAACGACCTCGGGCTCGAAATAATGACCCAACGCCTGCTCGATCTCGAAATCCAGTTCCTCGGCCGGTGGCCACCGCCTGGCCGTCAAGGTCTTGATCCGCGCCAGGGAATTGCCCATGCGCCTCGACACGATGCGACGCGCCAGATCGAGCACGCCGGCGTCGAAGTGCGCGGCTTCGATCACCTGCTGCACGAGACCCACCTCGTATGCCCGCTGCGCCGAGAGCATCTCGCCGGTATAGAGGAGCCACCGGGCCATCCGCACACCGACCGCACCGGGGAGCAGTTGCGAGGCACCGCCGCCGGGGATGCCACCCGGATGGGCATCGCCCAGCACGGCCGTGCTCGACGCGACGATCAGGTCACAGGACAACGCCAGCTCGAGCCCGCCCATGCGTGCGAGTCCGTTGACCGCGGCGATGATCGGCTTGGGCACGGTCCGCATGAACAGATAGAGGTCGCGCGCCACGATCATGAACGCGTGGGCGGAATCCGGGGCACCGAAAAACTCCCCCCCGTCCGCCTGGGCGCAAAACGTGTTGCCGCGGCCGGTGACGACGATGAGCTGCACGCTCGGATCGGCCGCCAGTTCGGCGAAGGCGGCTCGCAGCGCCGCAAGCAGGGGTACGTTCAGCGCGTTGCCACGCCCTTCCCGATTGAGAATCAGCTTTTCGATCTCCCCGTGACGCTCGCGCAGCAACACCTTCTCCATGACTGTCTCCTCGGCTGCGAGCTTCTCGCCGCTCGGCGGCCCACTTCCGGACACGGATTTACAGCTTTGCGATCACGTTATTCGCCACCCCTTCGAGGTAGGCGCGTTTCTGTTCCAGTGTCGAGTTGGTGCCGAGCACGAAGCTAAGCGGTGTCCGCAATACCCGTCCGCGCCCAGATCGCGCAGGCTTGAGCAGCTCCAGTTGCGGTGGGCCGGCCAACGGGACCACCGCAGCGAAGGGTACCCCGCTGCGCCCGGCTTCGGCGCGCAACGCTTCCAGACGGCGCAGAACCGGTGCCGCGGCCTCGGGGGTCGGGAAGCCCGGCGCCAGCCACCCGTCGCCCAGGCGCGCGGCGCGCCGCAGTGCCCCGGCGCTCTTGCCGCCGATGTAGATCGGGATCGGTTGTTGCGGGACGGGGCGCATCTGTACGCGCGGAAAGTCGAAGAACCTGCCGTGATGCTCCACCATCTGGCCAGTCCACAGCTTGCGTAGGACGTCGATGCACTCGTCGAAGCGCCGGCCCCGCGTGCGGAAGTCCACGCCGAGGACGTCGAACTCTTCCTTCATCCAACCGGCGCCCGCACCGAGGATGACGCGGCCGTCGCAAAACGTCGCCACACTGGACGTGGCCTTCGCCACGTCGACCGGATTGCGCAACGGCAGGATGTACACGCTGGTGAAGAAGCGCAGGCGGGTCGTGATCGCGGCGAGCGCCCCGACCAGCGACCAGGAATCCGGCCACGGCGTTTCGGGCGCGAAGTTCGGTGGCGTCCCGTCCAGCGAATACGGGTAGGGCGACCGTAGCTGCTCGAAGTGCAGCAGGTGGTCGGAGAGCATCAGGCCGTCGAATCCCAGCCCGTCACAGATTCGCGCGACGTCGAAGACCTGCGCGGGCTCCACAAACGCTATCGATTGCCAGAACTTCATAGTCACCCCATGTGCATTCGGTGCACGGACCACTCCCCGGTGCTCATTTCAGATTGATTTCGTGCAGCAGGTGCTGACTGAGGTTGCCGACGAGGTCCGTGATCATGTGGCGGTGCGCGAACCGCCAACGGCCGTCCACGCTTTCGAAACGGTCCCGATATCGTCCTTGTATGATGGGCTGCAACGGCAGGTCGGGCGTCATTTGGAACACGGAGAAATAGGAACGGCAGCTCGCGGATCCGGCCGCGTCGTCGATCTCGATGATGAGATTCGTCGTTACGTGCTTGGTGTGCGGCGTCCCGTCATCCGGGAACCGGCGTGTCGCCTGTTCGTACAGTGCCTGGACCTCCGCGACGCCGGCGGCGTGCGTATCGAGGCGTTCGACCGTGATCGCGGCGTGGGCAAACAGCTCCGCAACGCCGGCGAAGTCCCCCGCGTCTAGCCGTTCCGCGTAAGTGCCCAACAGGTTTTGGATCTGCACGTACGGCGGTAGCACTTGCATCTGATGGCCTCCTGCTCCCTGTTCATGGCTCGTGGTTCTTGGCGCTGTCTCACCGCGGTGCCGCGGCTCCCCTGTCCTCGAGGATCATGTCGGCGGCTTTCTCGGCGATCATCACCACCGGCGCGCTCGTATTGCCCGAGATAATGGCCGGCATGATCGAGGCGTCCACCACCCGCAAGCCGTCGACACCGCGGACGCGCAACCGCCCGTCCACCACTGCCATCTCATCCTGCCCCATCTTGCACGTGCCGACCGGGTGGTGACCCGGCCGAGCGTTGGCGCGCACGTATTCGAGAATCGCCTGGTCGCCTTGGACCGCCGTACCGGGATACTCCTCGGGACCGCGGTAGCGGTCGAGCGGCCGTTGGGCGAACAATTCGCGCTGCAACCGAACCAGGTCGACCAACTCGCGAACGTCATGATCGCTCTGTAAGAGGTTGTGCAGGATGCGCGGGGGCGCCGCCGGATCGGCGGACCGGATGCGGACACTGCCACGCGCCTGAGGCCGTAACGGGTAGGCGGTCGTCATCATACCGCGCCGCATTTTGATGCGCTTCCCTATCGCGAGCATGGCGCCGACGGGCAGAAAGAACAGTTCGCAATTGGGGCGTTGGGCGTGATTGCCAGATGTGTGGCAGAATGCCAGGACCGTTGTCCCGCCCTGGGTCAGTGGTCCTCGCCCGGCGAACGCGAACGTCAGCAGGTGCTGGAGGAAGCGATGCGGCGCAAACTCGTCCGCCAATGTAACGGGTTGCGTGCATTCATAGCCGACGCCGATCAGCACCTGCTCCTGCAGGTGCTCACCGACACCGGGGAGATCGCAGACCACCGTGATGCCGTGGCTGCGCAGCAGCGCCGCCGGGCCGATGCCGGACAGTTGCAGCAGGTGGGGCGAATGAATGGCCCCAGCACACAGCAGCACCTCCTTGTGCACCCGCACCTCGTGCGTTTGCGCGCGGCGCGCGTACCGCACGCCCACGACGCGCGAGTGTTCGCACAGGAGCGCGCGCGCCGCCGCACCGGTCTCCACCACAAGGTTCGGACGCCGGCGGGCCGGCCGCAGGAACGCCGTCGCGCTGGTCGCCCGCCGTCCATTCTTCTGATTTACGGGCGGGAAACCGATCCCAACCTGTGAAGAGCCATTGAAATCGTCATTCGCCGGTAGGCCGGCCGCCATCCCCGCTTGCCGGTACGCCTCCGCCAAGGGCGGCCGATAGCGTGAGGCGCCGACAAACCACTCGCCCTCTCCGCCGTGGTACGCGTTCGCACCGCCTTCGTATCTCTCCGATCTCTTGAAGTACGGCAGGACCTCCGCGTAGGACCAGCCGCGATTGCCTTGCGCGGCCCAGTCATCGTAGTCCTCCGGTTGACCGCGTAGGTACAGCATGCCGTTGATCGCACTGGTGCCACCGAGCGTCTTGCCGAGCGGAACGTCCACGACACGGCCGCCGAGTGCGGGCTCGGGTACGGACGTCAGATTCCAGTTCAGCCGCTTGTGCGCGTGCAGCAGTCCGAAACCGATGGGCACGTGGATTAGGGGACTCCAGTCGCGTGGGCCCGCCTCGAGCAGCAATACCCGATTGCGCGGGTCGCGCGACAGGCGGTTTGCCAGCACGCAGCCCGCGCTACCGGACCCTATGATGACATAATCGAACTCCATGCCGTCGCGCCCACCGCGCCACACTGCACACTACCGAGGACCCGCTGCCCGCAGCTTGAAGCCGAAGCATCCGACGGCTGGGAGGCACGGAGGGGGACCGCCTTCCCAGCCATCCGGATCCGACTGCCCATCGAGCCGCGGGGTCAGCCGAACTGCTCTACACCATTTGTCGCGTCGTCACCACCCGGTCGCGCCCGCCTCACCAGCGCGGGACCGCGTCGCTCCCAACGCCTTGGTCATCATGCTTTTACGATTCCGGACGGATATCACATATCAGACGCTACTATCAAGTGATAAGTGCGTGAAAGTTGCTCACGGCACGAGCGGCACCAATCAGCGACGCTCATGCCGTCGCGGGGCAGCGTCTTCCGGAAGCGTCCCTACGCTGCGGTCAGCGCACGGACGGCCCAGGGGTGAGCCACGGACCACCCGCGACAAGGTCGGCATACGACGGCTGGGGGGTCAGCATCCCGCCGTCGACTCGAATCACCGTCCCAGTGACGAAGCGCGCCTCCTCGGACGCCAGAAAGACGATCATGGATGTGGTCAGGCTGCTTCACTCCTCCGGAAGCACCGGCGCCCACGAGACGCCGTTCATGTGGATACCGCCGTCCGCGAAAATCGTGTTCCCGGTCACATAGCCAGAATCGTCCGACGCCAGGAAGAGCGCCACGCCGCCTATGTCCTGCTCGGGGTCCCCGGCGCGCCCGATCGGGTTCTGCTTGAGCATTTCGGCGATGTTCTCGGGGGAGCGAATCCGCGCCGTCTCATACGCGGGCGTGGCAGCAAAGGGGCAGATGATATTCGCCAGGATATTGTGTCGCGCCCATTCGCGCGCCGCCGTCCGGGTGAGCGCACGGGCGGCCTCCTTCGTGACGTTGTACTCCGCGGTGTACATATGGGCATTGACGCCATTGATCGAGCACATGGTGATGATGCGCCCGCCGCCCCCTGCACGCATATGCGGAAAGACCGCCTGCATCCCCCAGAAGGCCCCAAGGAGACCCACATGCAAGCCACGGAGCATGGTCTCGTCCGTCTTCTGCTCGAGGCGCGCGATGCTGCTGCCGTGCCACGCGTTGTTGACCAGAATATCGACGCGCCCGAATGCCGCCATAGTCTGGCCGACCATGGCCTGCAGACTCTCCTTGTTTCCCGCGTCCGTTGCCATGTACCGTGACTCGACCTGGAAGTCACTGCGAATCTCGTTCGCCGAACGCTCCCCCGTATCGGGGTCGATCTCGGCGATCACCGTCTTCGCGCCCTCGGACGCAAACCGGCGAGCGATTCCTCTTCCGATTCCTTGCCCCGCCCCGGTGATGATGGCCACTTTGCCAAGCAGTCTCTCCATCGCGTGATCCTCCGTTGTGCGTCCGCTACCCGCAACTTACGCGCGCTCACGCAAGGATCGCATCAGCGTGGCCATCCCGGCACCAACCGTCTTTCCGCACAGAGGGCCTGCGCGTCGATGAGCTGGCCGCTCAGTGGGACGGCCTCGGGGGCCGTCACCAGCCAGGCGATGACGGTCGCGGGTACCACCGGCGGCGCACCGCCACGTTGGGTGGGATCGGTAGCCTTGCGCGAAGATCTTGGCGAACAGCGCCGTCATGGCCTCCGTCCACACGAGACCAGGGTTGACGGTGTAGGCGCGAATGCCGGACTGCCGGTGCTCGATGTGCAGTATGCCCGCCATCCGCTGCAGGGCGGCCTTGGAGGCCCCGTAGGCGAAGCCGAAGCCGCCTTCCCCGACCGGCCCGGGCGGATCGTCGAAGGCCGCGCCCGAGGTCATGTTGATGACGACGCCTTGCCCGCGGCGCAGCATCGACGGGAGCACCTTCTGGGTAATGTGCACGGGGGCGAAAAAATTCCCGTCGAACATCTGCTTCAGCATCGCCTCGCTGACCTCGAGAAACCGGTCCAGGACACCCGGCCCTTCATAGATGCCATTGTTCAGCAGCACATCGATATGGCCCCACTCGCCAAAGGTTTGCTCGAGGGCGGCATCGATCGAACGGCGGTCGAGCAGGTCGAGGCGGATGGGGAGGGCGTCGCGGCCGCGCTTGCGGACCTCCTCGGCAGTGAGGTGAATACTCCCGGGCAGCGCCATCACGGCCGAGCGCGCGACGGTCGGGCTGTACTCCTGCTGCTCTCCTTCTTGCACCGTGCGCGCCGTCACGACGACATCGTAGCCCGCCTCGGCGAGCGCGATCGCCGCTGCCTTACCGATGCCGCGGCTCGCCCCGGTAATGAACGCAACCTTCCGTGCCATGCATCCTCGTGAAGCCGTCGCCAAGGGTGTCGCGATGCAGGACCAAACGCGCCGATCCTACCGGCCCGTGCTGTACACCTCGATGCGCACCCCGTCGGGATCGTTGCAGTAGACTACGTCCGTGCCGCTTGCCAACTTCGTCCGGGTGTGGTCATGCACCTCACCACCGAACGCACGGATCTTGGCGGTGACCGCGTCGACGTCGTCCACGCGGAAGTTGATGTGGGTCATGCCAAATTGGTTCATTCGCCGCCGCGTGCGCGGACCATCGGCGGCGGGCGACTCAAAATACAGGAGCTCGATCCGGGTGGCCCCGTCTCCCACTTGGAGAAACTGCGACAGGAGCCTGACGTTCACGGCCGGCGCCATTTCCATCAGCCCCCGGTAGTCGTTCCCGACGTCGTAAAAGTCGGTCGCAACAAACCCGAATACTTCGCAATAGAATCGTTTGGAGCGCTCGATGTCCGAAACGCAAATGCCAATGTGGGACCAAACGGGCTTCAATCTCTCTCCCAATTCCACAAACCCTCCCACGGTTTCGCGGCCCGCGTCGAAAGCGCGCGGGCGGTCAGGCGGCGGGCACCGTCGCCGCCCGCCGATTCCCGTGACCCAGTACTCGAGTGACGAAATTGTCCGTCAGCCGTAGGCTGGGGCTGTCGGCGCGATTCTCGATCTCCGCGTAGATGCGATCGTCGCTGATCATCCTGATCTTCCAGTGCCCGTCGATCTTCACGAACGCATCGCGGCAAAACCCCGCGCCGCGCAAGTTGGTGCCCGCGGCGACGTCGATGCAGATATCTTGCATCGCCCAGATGCCGACGGCGGTCGTCCGACTCGTCAGCTCGATCTCCGGCGCGTGCCCGTGGTGCGAGGTCAGTATCGCCGGGGCAAATGCCTCGCGGAGGAACCGCATCGATTGGGCGCGGCCTTCGAACGTGTATTGGCCGCTGTGATAGTGCGCGGTCACATCCGCCGTAAAGCAGTCCTGCAACTCGTCAAACAGATGCAGGTCGCAGCAGCGGAAGTACTTGGCCTCGAGCCGCTTGATCGCTTCGAGTTCGTGAAGGTCATCCATTGCGGCAGTCACTTCACGTGCAGTTCCACACGGCGGTTCTGCGCGCGTCCATCAGCCGTGTCGTTGGAGGCCACGGGCCGCGACTCGCCCATGCCTTCGGCGGCGATGCGCGAGGAGGCGACTCCGCGCTCCACGAGATAGCGCCGGACCGTTTCGGCGCGCCGGCGCGAGAGGTTCAGGTTGTACTGCTCCGTGCCGACGCTATCGGTGTGGCCCTCGACGATGATGTCGACACTACCCTCTTGCTTCAGGACCTGCACCGCCTCGTCGAGGATCGGCTTGGCCTCGGCCTTCAGCGTCGCCTTGTCGAAATCGAAGTGTACGCTACGCAGCACGATCTTTTTCTTCGCCGGGGGAGGGGGCGGCGGCGCGGCTTGCGCCACGGGCGGCGGTGGCGGCGCTGCCTCCGCGTGCGTGTAGTTGTAGGTCAACTCGAGGCCGAAGGTCCGAGGCGGGGCGTAGTAGACGGGGACCCAGCCGAGCGCCGGGGTACCGTCGAAGGAAAACTGTCTGTACGTCTTGTCGAGAAGATTGCGGCAGAAGACGGCGATATCCAGGCCACCCTTCGCCAGCGGAATCCCGGTAAACGACAGCCGGCCGTTGGCCAGGAAGTAGTTGCCCTGCCTGCCGATCTGGGGGCCTTGAAGGTCGAACAGAATTCTGTCCTGCCAATATCCATCGATGTGCGCCGCAAACGTGCCGTGGCTGGTCGGCGGGGCCGTGTACGTCGCCCCCAACGTAATGGTTTGTGGCGGCTGCGCCCGGATCGCTTCCCGCTCGTCGGCCACGTTCACCGGTTTGCCACCGACGATATCGTTGAACTCGTTGTACTTCCCGGTAAGGAAGCCGTATTGCCCCGTGACTTCGAGGCCGCGCAGCGGCACCGCGGTCAGCTCCACCTCCGTCCCCCAGAGTTCCGACGACGCCGCATTCGCCGTGGTAAACACCGCACCGTAGAGTGAACTGATCTGGGTCACCGTCACTTGCTGGTCCTTGTAGTCGCTGAAGAACCCGTCGGCATTGAGGCGCAGCCGGTTGTTGAACCACTGCGTCTTGAAGCCTAATTCGTACTGCGTCAGCTTCTCCGGGTTGAATGGTATGGCGAACGCGCTAGGGGTGCTCGCCCGACCATTGAACCCGCCACTCCGGAATCCGCGGCTGACCCGAAAATAGGTCATCACCTCCGGGGTCCACTCAAAAGAGATGTCGCCCAAGGGCGAGATCGCGTCGGTGCCCCCAAAGGCCTTGCCCCGCGAGGACTTGAAACTGAGGGCGGGACTCGAGAGGCTTTGATAGTTCCGATCGACGTGCACCTGCTCGTGTGTATAACGAATGCCGCCCGTGATGCTGAGCTTATCGTTGAGGATCGGCGGCGTGTATGTGAGTTGCCCGAAGGGCGCAATGGTGGAGACGGTCTGTGTGTTGTCAGAGACGGTGCGGGAGGCGTTATTGAATATCGACTGGGGGTTGTGGTCCGTCGTGTACTCGCCAAAATAGTACGCCCCCAACACGTAGTGCACACGCGGCGCCGTGCCAACCCATTGCAACTCCTGGCTCCAATGCTCGTAGCGCTGGGTCGTGTCTGCGTTAAAGAGCTGCAGCGGGCTGCCGTCGAGATCCTGGACCTGCTCGAGGGATATGAGGCGGTAGGACGAGATCGATCGCAGGGTGACGCTGCCGAGCGGCCCCACTTCGCCGAGGTCCCACGCCCCGGTCAAATTGTGCATGCGATGATTGCCATCATCGGCCGGCCGATGGTATTGCCTGTCGGGCATGATGAGGTCACTGCTGAGCGGCGTCCCGTCAATACGGCCCCAGTGGACGTAGGGGTTCAGATTGAAGAAGCCGCCATCGACGGGCGATTTGGGGTACACGTACGCGACCTGCCCCAACGTGCTGCCGTTGCGATAGCGGTGGTATTCGAACGAATAGTCGATGGTGATCGTCTTGCGCGGCTGCCACCGCAGCGCCGTCATGGTAAAGACCCGATTCAGATCGTTCAAGTCCCTGGGTTTGGGTTGATAGGTGTTCCGAAAATACCCGTCGTGCGACTCGTACGCCGCATTCTGCCGGATGGCGATGGTCCCCAGGGCATCTGACTGGAAGAACCCGTTCTTGCCGACCAGCGGAATGTTGGCGGTCACCCGGCCTTTGAAGGTGTCGAAGTTGCCGACCCTGGTCGCGACCGTGATCGAGCGCTCATCAGTCGGCTTCTTGGTGATCAAGTTGATCGCGCCGCCGATGGTATTACGCCCGTAGAGCGTACCTTGCGGCCCGCGCAGGGTCTCGACGCGCTCGAGGTCCTCCAGGTCCAGGTTGTTCCCGTTGAGATGCGCTATGTAGGCGCCATCGACGTAGAGTCCGATAGGCGGTTGCACCGTGATGTTGTTGTCGCCTACCTGCACTCCACGCATGGCGAGGATGAGGTTCGAGACGCTGCCGGTCGTCATTTGTATATGCAGATTGGGCACGACCTGGGTGAGTTCCAGCATCTTCGTCACCTGCTGTTCCCGCAGCATCTCGCCGCTGACTGCCGTGACCGAAATCGGGATCTCCTGAATGTTCTCCTCGCGCTTTTGCGCGGTCACCGTGATCTCTTCGATCTCCACCCCGCCCGGTGCAGCCTTCCTTCCTCTGGCCGCCTGTGCGTCAGCAACCGACGGGACAAGGAAGCCAACGGCGATCGCCAGCACCGTGCCAGACCGTAGCGTTCCAACCTGCATCATCTTCGCCCTCCCCTGATGCGCCCGCGGTGCGCGGGCACGGTTGTATCCCTTACACGTCTTGGACGAACTCCATCGCCAGGCCATGGATCGGCTGCGTACACGTGTAGGCGGCCGTGGGAGTTCGACGGACCGGTCCCGGAAGGAACGCCACTCCCTCCGCTGCCAGTTCCGCCTGGGTGCGGGCGGCGTCCTCGACCTGAAACTCCATCAGTATGACGCCCTCGCCGCGCCGCTGGAGGCAGTCAGACACCAACTGGGCCCGGGCTGACGCCGGGCTCCGGACGCTGACCAGCCGGATCCGCGCTAACCCAGCCACCGCGAAGTCGGCCCCGCATAACCCGTCGGCCACCTGTGCCGCGGCAACCGGCTGCGCGGGTCCTAAGACACGCAAAATCGTCCGTCGCGGTGTCCAAGTCTTGCACGGCGATCTCGACGCTCAGCGCGCGTTGCACACGCCGACACAGCGACGGCGGCGGTGGTGGCACTGGAAGCGGGTGCACCGCCCGGAGTTCGCCGCGCTCCCAGCGTTCCCAATGTCCGATGTCGTGCTGCGCAAACGCCAGGGTCACGCCATGTATCTGCTCCGTCATATTGATGTTCTCATCGCCGACACGCCACGGCTCGTCGGCGATCAACCGCACCCCGGCGCGCCGCAGTTCCCCCTGGGTCGCCGCCAGATCGGGGGCTACGAACCCAATCAACGTCATGCCCTCGCCGCGCGTGGCGAGCACCTCCGTCAGGTTCATTGCCGTTCGTCCGCTCGCATGCGCCTTGGGCGACATCAGCCCGAACGCCTGCAGCCCGCCCACCGGGAAGTGCATGCCCCACGTGTTCCCGGTGGGCTCATATTCCTCCCACATCGGGATTCCCTCGATGCCAAACACCGTGCGGAAGTCCGCAACCGCGGCGGCGAAATCCGCAATCGCCAGATCCACTACATAGGCCTTGCGTGGCATGTCACACCTCCATGTCGTCTGTGCGTCTACCCTCTCGGCACGTGCGCTCCTGCGTACTCCGCGAACGCTCACCGCTATCGCGACACCCCCCGGGCGGGCATCTCCCGCAGGGCTCAAGGTCCCCACCTCGCTCAACCACGCCTCGTGGCCGCATCGCTGGCACTCCCTCCGACGAGCAGTGCCACGCTCCTATCACGTATCGTACGCTACTATCAACTGATATTTTGTTGATATTTCTTGGCTGCACGCGCGTCAACGGAAGAAGAATTGCTTATCTCGGCAGCGGCCTGCACGCACCGGGACCGCTGGGGAGATCATCGCGACACACGCTGTCTCCAATGGCTGGGTCGTCGTTGCCAGCGGTCGGGGCGCTCCGTCCCTCGCACACCTTGGTACGTCGCCCAGCCGCCTCGTCGTATGTGAGCGTTACGTCGCCATCGTGCGGCGCTCCCGGCGCGGTGTCGCGCTGCCACCGGCGGACGCGGGGCCGACGGCGAATGCGGGTTTTCTTGTGCGCACCCCATACCCGGTTGCGCCGGCTTGAAGAATAAGAAATCATATCGCGTATATCGACCTGTACCGCCTCGCTCTTACCCGTTGATAGCCGCTGCGACACGTGGCGCGCCGGTCAGCGGATGAGGCCGTGGCGACGCGGAAAAATTGTGGAAGGGACAGCGGACAGGACACGACCATGAGCCAGCACAGCCAAACCGTTTCGACGAGTTCCCTCCTCCACGAGGATCGCACGTTTCCGCCCTCCCCGGAGGCGATCCAAGCGGCACACCTGAACGCCGAGCAGTATCGGGCGATGTACGAACGCTCGATCGACGAACCTGACGCCTTTTGGCTCGAACAGGCCCGCACGCTCGAATGGTTCCGGGAGCCGACCGTCGGCCGGAAATACGTCTGGGACAGCGCCAACCGGAAGATCCAACACACCTGGTTCGAGGACGGTCGGCTCAACGTCAGCGTCAATTGTCTCGACCGCCACCTCGCCACCAATGGCACGAAGCCGGCGATCGTCTGGCAGGGCGAGCCGGAAGATGACGTGGCGACGCTGACCTACGCCCAGTTGCACCAACGGGTGTGTCAGTTCGCCAACGTCCTCAAGTCCCTCGGCGTCGGGAAGGGGGACCGCGTCGCCGTCTACCTGCCCATGATTCCCGAACTCCCGGTCGTGATGTTGGCCTGCGCCCGCCTGGGCGCCATCCACTCGGTCGTCTTCGCGGGTTTCAGTGCCGACGCCCTCGCCGGACGCATCAACGATTCGGGCTGCAAGATCCTCGTCACCGCCAACGCCGCGCTCCGCGGCGGAAAGCATATCCCCTTGAAAGACATCGCCGACGATGCCCTGCGGCATACCCCGAGCATCGAAAAGGTGGTCCTCGTACGGCGCAACGACGCTCCATGCACGGTGGTCCCAGGCCGCGATCTCTGGTTCCACGACTTGATGGCGGGCGCCGACGCACAGTGCGCCCCCGAAATCATGGATGCCGAGGATTATTTGTTCATACTCTACACCTCCGGCTCCACCGGCCAGCCGAAGGGCGTCGTGCATTCCACCGGCGGCTACCTCCTCCAGGTCGCGCTCACGCACAAGTACGTGTTCGATATCCATGCGGACGACGTGTACTGGTGCACCGCCGACATCGGCTGGGTGACCGGCCACAGCTACATCGTCTATGGGCCCCTGTGCAACGGCGCCACTTGCGTCATGTTCGAGGGTATCCCCACCTTTCCCGATGCCGGCCGGTTCTGGCGCGTCATCGAGAAGTTCAAGGTGTCGGTCTTCTACACCGCCCCAACCGCGATTCGCGCGCTGATCCGCCTAGGCGAGGAGTGGCCGAACCGTTATGACCTGCGGTCGCTCCGCATCCTTGGGACGGTCGGTGAGCCCATCAATCCCGAAGCCTGGATGTGGTACCACCGTGTCATCGGCAAGCAACGGTGCCCCATCGTCGACACCTGGTGGCAAACGGAAACCGGCGGCATTCTGATTTCCCCGTTGCCGGGGGCGCACACCACGAAACCGGGAAGCGCCAGCCGGCCCTTCTTCGGTGTCGAACCGGTGGTGCTGCGCGACGACGGCACCGCGGCGGGATGCAACGAGGGCGGGAAGCTCTGCATCAAGAAGCCATGGCCCGGCATCATGCGCACCACCTGGGGCGATCACGACCGCTTCATCGACACCTACTTCACCATGTACCCGAACATCTACTTCACCGGCGACGGCTGCCGCATCGACGAAGACGGCGACTACTGGCTGCTGGGGCGAATCGACGACGTCGTCAACGTCTCCGGCCACCGCATCGGCACCGCCGAGGTGGAAAGCGCGCTGGTCAGCCATCCGCAGGTGGCGGAAGCCGCCGTGGCGCCTGTGCCGCACGAGATCAAGGGCCAGGGCCTGTATGCGTTCGTGACCTTGAAGCACGGCGTGGACGAAAGCGACGCGTTGAAGCGGGAATTGAACCGGCACGTGCGCACGGAGATCGGCGCCATCGCCGTCCCCGACAAGGTGCAATTCGCCGCCGCCCTACCGAAGACGCGGTCGGGCAAGATCATGCGCCGCATCCTGCGCAAGATCGCCGAGGGGGCCGCCGATCAGGTCGGCGACACCACCACGCTCGCCGATCCGCACGTCGTCGATGTGCTCATCAAGGGGAGACAGTGACCCCGCCGCCGGCGTATTGGCTACCCGGCACATACTCCTAGAACATCCGGCCGACCTCGTCGCCGCTCTGCTCCGGTATGCGGCCGGGTCGTCGCAAGCCTCGCGCATCTTCTTGCATGCGGCGCCTGACTGTGGAAGGTAGCCGGCATCATGACCAGTCAGGCCGCCCAACGAATTAGCGATGCGCTGCTCAATTTGGACATGGATGCCACCATCGGCCAGGTCACTTCCGTCATTCACGGCGGCAGTGACTTATCGCTCGACGATGCCGTCGGTGCGTTGACCACCGCCCTCGAGATCGTCGGCAGACGCTTCCAGGATGGCGAATGGTTCGTCGGCGAATTGGTGTACGCCGGCGAGATCGCGAAAGCCGCCATGGACTTGTTGACGCCACGCCTGGCGGCTGGAACGACGCGACGCCTGGGCACCATCGTCGTCGGTACCGTCGCCGGCGACCTGCACGACCTCGGCAAGAACATCTTCGTCAGCTACGCCACGGCGGCGGGCTTCGACATGGTGGATCTCGGCGTCGACGTGCCGGTGGAGAGATTCGTCGACGCGGCGCGCAAGCGTGAGCCGCTGGCGCTGGGCATGTCGTGCCTGCTGACGGTCACCGCGGGCCGGGTCGGCGACGTCATCGCGGCGCTGAAGCGAGCCGGATTGCGCGACAGCGTCAAAGTGATCGTCGGCGGCGCCGCCATGACGCAGAAGTTCGCGGACGAGGTGGGCGCCGACGCGTTTGCCCCGGACGCCGTGACCGGAACCGATACTTTGAAGGGCTGGAGCGCGCGATGAACTTTCGCGAGCGCTTTCTCACGGCGATGGCGCATGCCGAGCCGGATCGCGTTCCGGTCATGGGCCTCATCCTCGACACCGCCACCGCCAATCAAGTCTTCAACAAGAAACCGACCGACGTCGTCGGCATGCTGCGGACGCCGGTCGTGCGCTCGGCGTTGCGCACGCTGATGAACAACCATTGGTACGCGACGCGCGTCGCATATCGCAACGCCGCTACATTGCTGGAGACCGCGATCGAGCTGGGGTTCGACGCCAACTGGTCGCTCTACTGGAGTATGCAGCTCAACCCCGACCCCGCCGCGTCGTTGGGCATGGCCTTCCACGACGTCTGGGGTCGTGTCTGGGAGATCGGCTCGGACGGCAAGGGCAACATGATCACCAATTACGCGCGCCCCTTGTGCGAGACCGAAGCGCAGTGGGAAGCGTGGGTGGAGCACAAGCGGCCCGTTTACGAGCGGATCATCGCCGACGCGGCGGCCTTCCACAGGCGTCTGACGCAGACATACAACGACCGCATTCTGTCGATCGGCTTCGCGGCGCCTGGCGTATTCGAGAACTCTTGGCAGCCCATGGGGTTCGTCAACTTCACCAAACTCGTGTACCAGCGGCGCGACTTCGTCAAACGCGTGATCGCCTTCCATACCGATTTCTACCTGCGCTACCTGGAAGGCGTGCTGCAGTCCGACGTCGATGTCGTCCTCGGCGGCGACGATTTGGGGCAGAAGACGGGCCCCCTCATGCGTCCCGACCTGATCGACACCCTGTACGGGGAAAGCTATCGGCGTATCGCCGACCTGGTGCATCGCTACAAGAAGAAATTGATCTGGCACTCGTGCGGCAATATTTATCTGTTCCTCGACAAGTTCATCGACTGGGGATTCGATGGCATCATCACGTTGGAGCCCACCGCGGGAATGGATCTGGCCAAAGTGCGCGAACAGGTCGGCCATAAGCTGGTGCTGGTCGGCAATCTCGACGTGTCGCACCTGCTCGTGCGTGGAACGCGCGAGGAAATCGAGGAGGCGGTCAAGTCCGCGATCCGCGCCGCCGCCAAGGGCGGCGGCTATATCCTCGCCCCGTCCCACAGTCATGCATTGGTCGATGCGACACGGCTACAATGGATGGTCGAAGCGGCGCATCGCTGGGGACGCTATCCCATCAGCATCTGAATCGGATAACGTCATCCGTCTCAGTCCAACGGCACGCCGCGGGAGGTAGCATGTCCGACACACTCAGTAGCGCCATCGCCACGTTACGGCACGAGGAGGCACTGGCCATGGTCAACGCGCGCATCGCGCAAGGCGAGGACGCACTGGCCATCCTCGCCGCGTGCCGCGACGGCATGACCCTGGTCGGCGAACGCTTCCAACAAGGCGACTACTACCTGTCCGAGCTGCTGTTGGCGGCGGAGATCTTCAAGGAAGCCGCCGCGACGCTCGAACCGCAACTGGCGCGGACGCGTTCGCCGGCACCTCGCGGGCGCGTGGTGTTGGCAACCATGCGCGGCGACATCCACGACCTCGGCAAGAACATCGTGGCCACCTTGCTGCGGGCGCACGCGTTTGACGTACACGACCTCGGCGTCAATACGGAGCCGGCCGCGGTGGTCGCCGCCGTCGAGACGGTACAGCCCGATTTCGTCGGCTTCTCCGCCTTGCTGACCACCGCCTTCGACAGCATGAAGGCCGCCGCCGATCTGCTGCGGGAGGCCGGCTGGCGCCACCGCCTCAAGCTCATGATTGGGGGGGGCGTGACCACGCCTCAGGTCAAGGCGCACGTCGGGGCCGATTTTCAGACCACCGATGCCACGGCGGGCATCGAGTACTGTATGGCGGTGCGGAAGGAGCGGCGGGATGAGCGGTGAACGTATGACTCCCCAAGAGCGGCTATGGGCCGCGATCCGTCTGGAGAAACCCGATCGCGTGCCGGTGCTGCCGACCCTACTCCCCGAGCCGGTCGCGGCGCTTGCCGGGTTGACGTTGGCGCAGGTTGCCTGCGATAGCTCGTTCGTCGTCGACACCTTCTTTCAGATCTTCGATGGCTACGGGGGATGGGAAAACCCCTACCCCGCGGCGGCCGTCCCGCGCCAACTGCAGGCGCTTGGCTCGTATCCGCTCAAGATGCGCGTACCGGGCAAGGACCTGCCGGACGATCAGCCATTTCAGATCGACGAGCAAGAGGTGATGCGGCGCGCGGACTACGCGACGATCTGCGCTGTGGGAATGGAACGTTTCTTCTACGACGACTATCTCTGGCGCGTCAGCGACCTGCCGCCGGCTGACCTACCGGCGACACTGGCCTCCACCGTCGAGAGCTTCGGGCGGTTCGCCGACGAATGCCGCCGGCGCAGCGTGCAGCCGTTTTTCATGGGTTACGGACTTCACCCCTTCTTCACGCTGTCGCTGATGCGCTCGATGGTTCCGTTCACGCAGGACCTCTACTACCATCCCGAACTGGTGGAGCCGGCGCTGCGCCGAATGACGGCCGACTTGATTGCCAAGCAGATCCCACTCATCAAGGCCTCCGGCATCAACCTGTGGCTGCTGACCGAAGAACGGGCGTCGGGCTACTTTTATCCGCCCGCCATTTTCGAGCGCTTCTGGTGGCCGTACACCCGCGCCATCGTCGAGGCCTGCTGGGCCGAAGGCATCGTCACCCTGTTCCATCTCGACCAATGCTGGGACAAGAACATTCCCTACTTTCGCCAGCTACCCCGAGGGTCCGCCGTGCTGGAACTCGATGGCGCGACCAACATCTTCGCCGCCAAGGAGGCATTGCGCGGGCATCTGTGTCTGCGCGGCGACGTCCCTGCCGCGTTGCTGTCGATCGGGAAGCCCGCCGAGGTCGCGGCGCACTGCCGCCGTCTGATCGACGAGATTGGCGGTGACGGCGGGTTCATTTTGGGTAGCGGCTGCAGCGTGCCGCCGAATGTAATTGCCGAGAATTTTCGCGCCATGATCGAGACCGGTAAGTACTACGAACTGTCACGCAAGGCATGACCGCCAGGGCCGTCGGAGCCATACCCGATTCCTTCCACAAGCTGGATTGACGAGCGCACCACAGCAGGCCCGGTCCGCGCTGATGAGCTCTGGGGCACGGCGGAGAGCTTCTTGGAGACACCCATCTTAATCGTGGAGCGTTCGGAGACACCCAAGTTCTTGCGGAGCCTTTGGAGGGTTCTTGAAGTGAAGACACCCATGTTCCTGCAGAGGGGAGGTTCTTGAAGACACCCAGGATTTTCGATTCTTTTTTCGGAGCGGGTGAGGCTTTCGGAGACACCCATGTTCTTGCAGAGGGGATTCTTGGAGGAGAGATTGTTGGAGACACCCATCGTATCGCGAGGTTCTTGGAGATACCCACGAGAGGTTTTTCGAGATACCCATCGTATGGGGGCTCGGTTGCAGGCATATGGCTTTCGGGGAGGTTTCTTGAGACACGTTGCGCGCATCGCAACCGGGAATGCATGGGTGCCTTGAAACTGCGTACGAAACCGTGCCCCCGTCGGTTGGCAGATCGCCCAACACGAACAGATTCTGAGACGGGCATGGTACGATCCCTTACACGGAGGTGCCGGTCGCTCTCGCGTCATCACGGCAGCACTATGTTTATGCTTTGGCAGGTAGTTGTTGACATGCCATAGTCCTTCAGCTACTCATTGTGGATGCCACAACCGCGCTACACGCAGATCGACATCGAGGCAACGCCCTATTACCACGTCATCAGCCGCTGCGTACGCCGTGCGTTCCTGTGTGGGTTTGACCGCGCCACGGCCACTCACTTCGACCACCGCAAGACGTGGGTGCTCGAAAAGCTGGCCGCCCTCACCGAGATCTTTGCGATCCGTGTCCACGCCTATGCGGTCCTTTCCAATCACTTTCACCTCGTCGTACGCATCGACAGCGCGGAGGCGAGACAGTGGAGTGATGCGGAGGTGGTCTTGCGCTATGGCACCCTATTCCCACACGCTGTGGACCGCTGGGCGGGGCTTGCCGAGGAGTACAAGGCGCAGCGCGTGGCCCTGTGGCGCGCCCGCCTGAGCGATCTGAGCTGGTTCATGCGCTGCCTGAACGAGGCCATCGCCCGCCGCGCCAACCGGGAAGAGAACTGTACAGGGCGGTTCTGGGAGGGGCGTTTTCGCAGCCAGGCCCTGCTGGACGAGGCAGCGCTCCTGACCTGCATGAGTTACGTGGATCTGAATCCTATGCGTGCGGGCCTGGCAGCGAATCTAACCGCATCGGCCTTTACCTCGATTCAGCAACGCCTCGGCGGGGCCACACAGGACCGGGACGCCGAGCCAGCCGGAACGGATGGCACGGCACGCGGGCAGCGACCAGCGTTGGTGCAATTCGCGCGGCCCGGGGACGGCAAAGCGGCGCCGGACCTTCCAATCACGTTCGCGCAGTATGTCGAACTGTTGACGGCGACCGGGGCGGCGGTGGGCGCGGCGGGTGCCGGCGGACCGCTGCCGGATGAGAGTTGCCGGCTGCTCGAACGGGTGGGCATCCACAGTGCCCACTGGGTGGAAACGGTGACGAACTATCGCCGGCATTTCTTTGCGCTTGTCGGACACGTCCACCGGATTGCCGTCCACTGTGCCCGGACCGACCGGGAAAAGGCGAAGGGAAGCACCTGGGCCAAGCGGGTGTTTCGCCGCGCCGCCTGAGGTGCATTTCGTCCGCACCGCTCAGCCGTGCCGCGCCCGTCGCGAGCGCACAGTTGCGTCCGCTGCGGGGAGCGCACCTCCCCCAGCCCCGACCGGCCAGCGCACCGCGCCTCGGAGTTGCCTACGCCGCGGCAGTGCGGTGGTCGCTCTCGCGCGGCACCGCGGAACGTCGTTAGCGGTTCTGGCTCTCTCGCGAAGCGCACCCGCCTCGAAGATGGGTGTCTCTACACCGTCGACCGTTGATCAGTCTTGAACCGCCCAGAAGATGGGTGTCTTTGAACAGCCGACCGTCTCAGAACACTGGTGAGGGTCCTGGATTTTCTGGCGGCTTTCTTCAGCAATCCGGAAACCGCGTCTCGCGGACGAAGCTGTGGTGAAACGTCGCAACCGTGGCCAGCGAGATGTGCTGCATGCGCGCGCGGATCGGGTGCAGCTCATCCGCGGGCGGATTACCGAACAAGACCAACTTTGCCCCCAATAGTGCGGTGTTGCCGGCGGGCTCGATGCTCGCCTCCGGTGCGTTGATCAAACCGATGCGCCGCGCGCTTGTCTTGTTGACGTAGTTGCCGAAGGCGCCCGCCAGGTAGACTGGGATCGGCGCGCGTGCCGCGGTACCGAACCGCTCGCGCAGAATCTCGATGCCGGCGGCGATGGCGGCCTTGGCCAGTTGCAGTTCGCGGATGTCGCCCTGCGTCAACATCACCGACGGCGCCAGAGCGAGTGGCTGGCCGCCGTGCGCCAGCCGCCCGCTCGCTTGGATCAGGCCGAGGTCCAAGCCGATCGCCACAGCATCGACGAGACCGCTGCCGCACACGCCGCGTGCGGCGACGTCGCCGATCACGTGGCAGCGCAGGTGGCCGTTTTCACTCCACACCTCGCTGATCGCGCCCGTCGTCGCCCGCATGCCGCGTGAAATCCGTCCCCCCTCGAACGCGGGACCTGCGGCCGTCGAGGCGCAGAAGATGCGCTCACGGTTGCCAACCACGATCTCGCCGTTGGTCCCGAGATCGACCAGGATGAACGGCGTCTCGCTGCAATGCATGCGCGTTGCCAACACACCACACAGCACGTCGCTGCCCACGAAGCCACCGACGCACGGCAGGAACCGGACCGTCGGATCGCCGGGCAGTGTCCAACCGAGCTCGTGCGCCCGAACGACCCAGGTGTCACCCTCCACCGGTTCGAAGGGGGCGCCAGACAAGGGCGTTACGTCGCGGGCACAGAAGAAGTGATGCATGACGGTATTGCCGGCAATCACCACCTGCTCGATCGGCGCGCCCTGCAGCCGGGCGCCGCGGTACAGCTTTGCGCACAGTTCGCCGACGACACGACGACTCTGGCCGACCAGCTCCGCCTGCCGGCGATCCTGCAGCGCGGCGTGTATCCGGTGCATGACGTCGGCGCCATACACTGTCTGTGGGTTCACCGCGGTGCGCACCGCCAGCACATGTCCGCTCTCGAGATCGAGCAACTGCGCAACGATGGTGGTGGTCCCCAGATCGACCGCGATACCGTGCCCCCGCCGTGGCACGAAGGCAAAACTGGAATGATCCGCAAGGATGACCGTCTCCCATTGCCCAATTTCCAACGTGAGAGCGGTATCCACCGCCGCGCGGCACGCCAACCGCCAACCTTGCGCTAGCTCCCGCGACGACAGGATTTCCGACTCATCCGGGGTCACCGGCAAATTGCCGGTGGAAACTTTGACGCGACAGGCGCCGCACCGTCCGTGTCCGCCGCACGGGAACTCCACTCCGAAAGGCTGCAACACGGAGCGGAGCGAATCGCCGCGTTCGATCTCGACGATCTTGCCTAGCGGCTCGAGGCGGACATGAATTTTGCTCGCCACTGGATGTCTTTCGCTCCTCAGCGTACGCCGCGCCCGAAACGCGCGCGCAACTCGGTCTTCAAAACCTTGCCCGCGGGGTTTCGCGGCAGCCGCTCGATAATTTCAAGCCGCTCCGGAATCTTCTGCATCATCAACCCCTGCGCTCTCAGAAAGGCGACCATCTCGTCGAATCGCAGGACGGCGTGCGGATCGCGGCAGGTGACCACGGCGCAACAACGTTCGCCCAGGTCGGCATCCGGGAGGCCGATGACAGCCACATCGGCCACCTTCGGATGCCGGTAGAGCACATCCTCGACTTCTTTGGCGGCGATGTTCTCCCCTTTGCGGATGATGATATCCTTCAACCGCCCAGTGATGGTGAGGTAACCGTCGGCATCCAGCATGCCAAGATCGCCGGTGCGGAAGTACCCGCGCTCGTCGAAGGCCTCCGCATTCAGCCTGCTGTCGACGTATCCGCGGCACAGTTGCGGCCCGCAGACGCGGATCTCCCCTTCCTCGCCGGGTGCGGCCGGTTGGCCGCCGCGTTTGACGATGACGATGCGCGCGCCCGGCGGACTCGGCCGGCCTTCGGTGTAGGCCAGCTTCTCATCCGGATCGCGTGTGGTGTTCATGGCAACGATCGGACACTCGGTAAGCCCGTAGCCGGAGACGATGCCGATCCCGCCCACCTCGCGCTTCAGGTCGTAGTGTAATTGTGGCGGTTTCGGCGCACCGCCGCCGTTGAAGGCGCGCACGTGCGGGAAGATCGGCGCACCGCCGCGCGCACGCTGCGCTGCCAGGTAGGCCTGGTGGAACACCGTACCGGCGGCCGCCTGCGTCACCCCGTTGCGCGCCAGCGTGTCTATGCTGCTCCGCGGATCGAAGACCTCGATCAGGATATGCATCGCGCCCGCCATCAATCCCGCCAACAGCCAGATGCACCCGCCGACATGGGTGACAGGAAACACCAGGGCCACACGATCGTCGGTGCGCAGATCGAGCGCGGTGGCCATACCGCGCGACGTCGCCAGGAGGGTCCGATCCGTATGCCGTGCGCCCTTGGGCTGCGCGGTGGTTCCCGACGTGTAGAAGATCCAGCGCACCGGTGCGTCTCCAGCCGAAGCCGCCGTGGGCGGCGTGGGTAGCGCCACGGGATCGGCTTCGGGAAGAGCGGGGTCGGCAACCAGTACCGCCAGGCCGGGCTGCTCTGCCGCGATCGCGCGTGCCATCGCCGCGTAGTCGTACGTGCGCCAGACGCTAGGGACGACGATCAGTCGCGCCTTCGTTTGACGCGCAATGAAGCGCACTTCGCGCTCGCGGTAGATGGGCAGGATCGGGTTTTGCACCGCACCCAACCGTGCCAGGGCCGCACTGAGGACCAGCGCCTCGATGCGCGTCGGCAGCATCCACGACACCGGCGTTCCCTCCCCGACGCCCAGTTCCATGAGGGCGGCGGCGACCCGTTCCGCGGCCGCCTTGTACTGCGCGAACGTCAGCGTTCGATCCCGTTCGTCGATCGCCAGCCGTAGGTCGGGCGTCCGCGCCGCCCGCCGCGTTACCAGTTCCCAGACACTCTCCGCCTCGATCATCCGCGCCGTGCCCGTCGGTCGCGCAACGCCGCGCTTTCCGCATGCTCGTCGCGCATCGCCTGCGCCATCGAAACGCCGGCACCCTGGCGCAGCAGACGTTTCGCCGCGGCTAAGACATCCGCATCGTAGCGCGATAGTTGGCGTGCCACACTCCGCGCCTGCTCCATCAACGTCGCCGCCGGGACGACACGGTTGATCAACCCCATGGCTGCCGCCTCCGCCGCATCGATCACGCGCGCCGTGAGCATCAGTTCCAGCGCGTTGCCCATGCCGACGAGGCTGGGCAGCAGATGCGTGCTCCCGAGGCCCGGCAGCAAACCCAATTTGGTGAACGTCAGCCCCAGTTTCGCGGTGTCGGCCGCCAGGCGTACGTCGCACGGCAGCGTCATGGTGACGCCTACGCCAATGGCCGCGCCGTTGATCGCCGCGATCACCGGCTTGGGATAGGTCGCCAACTCCAGCGGAAACGTGCGAATGAACGCCTCATCGCCCAATTGCGGTGTGCCGTATTGCGCACTGCCGTTGCCCGCCTGGCTGTGCTTCAATACCGCGAGGTCCACCCCGGCACAGAAACCGCGTCCCGCACCGGTCAGGACGAGGACGCGCACCGTATCGTCTCCACGCAGGCGTGCGAACGCATCGACGAGTTCCTCGCCCATCTCCGGCGTGTACGCGTTCAGCACCTGCGGGCGGTTCAAGGTCACCGTGCCGATTCCGTCGTCCACCTCGCACACGATCGTCCGGTACATGTCGTGTTACCCCAGCCCCAGCCCTAGTCGACACACGGCCCCCACCGCGGCCGCCGCTTCTCCACAAACGCCCGGCTCCCCTCCTTGAGGTCCGGATGATCGGCGTGTTCCTTGATGACCCGCCAGGCACGCTCGAGCGCCGCATCGAGCCCAAGATCGAGGCCCTCCCAGATCGCGCGTTTGCTACGCGCCAGCGCGGTGGGCGAGTGTTGGCCGATCGCCGCCGCCAGCGTGTGCGCGCGCGGCAGGAGCCTGTCGGGAGCCACGACCTCGCCGACAAGCCCGATCTCGTATGCCCGGCGGGCGTCGATGCGCTCCGCACCCCCCAGCAACGCCATCCGCAGCACGGCCTCGAGCGGGATGCGTCGCGCCAGACTCACCGGCTCCAGGCCCGCCACCAGACCCACCTTGACGTGCGTGTCGAAGAACGTCGCCGTCTGGGAACAGAGGATCAGATCGCTGTCGGCGATAAAATGCAGTCCACCGCCGCACACCATACCATTGACCGCCGCGATCACCGGCTTCCAGCAGCGGTTCTGCACCGCGGTCAGGTGACACCACGGGCTGTGCTGGCGTTCCGCCGCCGCGCTCTCCTGCGTCTCGCCGTGCGCCACGTCGGCCACGTCGACGCCCGTACAGAAGGCACGTTCGCCCGCCCCGGTGAGCACCACGCACACCACGTCGGGGTCGCGCTTGACCGTTTCCCACGCGGCCCGCAGTTCCTGCGCCATCGTCAAATTGAAGGCATTGAGGCGCTCCGGGCGAGCGAGCGTGATGGTTACTACGCGCTCCTGCTGCTCATAGCGAATGGTCTCGAAGGTCATGACGGTCCTGTACGACGATTCAGGGCATGCCGAGGATGGCGATGCCGCACGCGGTGGGGTGTCCGCCGATGTTATGACTGAGGGCGACCGACACGTTCTTCACCTGGCGCGCCCCGGCCCGCCCCTGCAATTGCAGCGTGTTCTCGTAGAGCATGCGGACACCGGTCGCCCCGGTCGGATGCCCAAAACTCTTCAGTCCGCCATCCGTATTGATGGGCAACTCGCCGCCGAGCTCGAAGGTGCCGGCGGCGATATGCGCCTTGGCCTCCCCCTTCCGGCAGAAGCCCAAGTCTTCGTAGCTGAGCAGTTCGGTAAGCGTGAAGCAGTCGTGCACCTGGGCGATGTCGATCTGGCTCCGCGGGTTCGTAATGCCCGCCTGGCGGTAAGCGTCCTCCGCCGCGTACACGGTCGGTTTCCACGACAGGAAGTCATGACCCGCATCCGTCTGCGGATTGGGCCCGGCCTGCACGGTCACCGCTTTCACGAGCACAAAATCGTCGCGGAATGTGCGCGCGAGATCGCGGCGGGTGACGATCGCGGCTGCGGCGCCGTCCGACTGCGCCGCGCAGTCGTACAGCCCGAACGGCCACGAAATCATGCGTGCGCCGAGGACGTCCTCCACCGTGATCTCGCGCTTGAGCATCGACTTGGGCGCGAGCGTGCCGTTGTGATGGTTCTTCACGGCGATCCGCGCGAGATCGTCGCGCCCCGCGCCGAATTTTCGAAAGTAGCACGCCGCCGCGAACGCGAACCACCCCGCTGGCGTTTGCGGCAGGTCGCGCACGGCGTTCATGACCACGCTCGGGCCGGCCACGCCGCGATCCTTCGGTTTGTCGTAGCCCACAACGAGCACGGTGTCGTACATGCCGGCCGCGATCGACATGACGCCGCAGCGCAACGCATCGGTACCCGTCGCGCAGTAATTGGACACCATGGTCACCGGCCGCCGAAACAACTTCAGGGCATCGGCCACCTCGTGCGGTCCACGATTGGAATAGATGGAACCGCAGAACACCGCGTCGATGCGTTCGTGCGGGTTGTCGATGCCGGCGTCCGCATACGCCTCGTAGGCGGCGTCGACAATCATATCCGCCGCGCTCATCTCCCAGTTCTCGCCGAACTGAGAGCAGCCGACGCCGACGATGGCGACCTTGTCGCGAATTCCGTCCCGCATCGCCCCTCCTCAAGAAGCCGCCGGCGCGCACTTCCAATAGTAATTCGGCCGGCCCCCTACCTCGTGTATCCGGCGGAAGACGAACTCGACCGGAAGCCCGATGCGTGTGTCCTTGGCGGAACACTCGACCAACTGCATATGGAGCCGGCAGCCGCCCTCCACCTCGACGATAGCGACAACGGTCGGCGGGTCCGGGCGCGGAAAGAAGTAATCGAAGGTAAAGGTGACCACCGTCGCCGAGCGGTCCGACAGCCGCACGGATTCGAAGTCATCCTTGGCATGGCACGCGGCGCAGACCCGCTGCATGGGAAACTGCGTGGCGCCGCAGCGACGACAGGTCTGACCGCGCAACGAGATGTCGGCATCGCGGTCGCGGAAATGCACCGTCGCCGACAGGCCCTGATCGCGCGGCGCCTCGTATTCCCGCGCCGTCAGATTGCGCGCCTTGAGATACGCATCGTAGTCGGCAACGGCGCGCCGCCGCTCGAGGTGCCAGAACACACCGCGGGTCGGGTCCGCGTCGCGTGCACGGTCCGCCACGCAAAACGTCAGCGCCTCGGCGCCATCGCCGTAGCTGATCACCAACAGACGATCGCCCGGCCGTGCCGTCTCCAGCGCCGCCGCCAGCAACATGGGCGCAAACGCCGCGCCCGTACTGCCGAGCCGACCGAAGAACGGATCCTGTACCTGTTCGCGTTTGAATCCCAGCGACCGTGCCATGGCGGCATGGCTGCGTTCGTCCGGTCCGTACAGAATCAACCGGTCGAAGCCCGCTGCCACCGTCCCCGTCTTGCGCAGCAGCGCGGCCACCGACTCCCGCACGTTGTCGCCATAGCCGCGGTCGACCACGAAGCGCTCTTCCCACGCGTGCACGAAGCGGTCGGCTTCCGTGCGCCACACATCGACGATCTCGTCGGTATGCGTGCTTGCGTCTTCCAATGTCGCAAGCGGCCGATCATTGGCAATCAGGAACGCCGCGGCCCCATCACCGAGGTTGCGCTCGAGCGCCGAACCGGGCGCCGCCATGCGGCAGTCGCTCGCGACCACGAGTACGCTCGCGGCGCGACCGGCGCTGACCGCATCGATCGCCGCCCGCAACGCCGTGGTGCCGGCCCGCAACGATCCCGCAAAGTCAGCGGTGACGATATCGCGGCGCAGATCGAGTGCCTTGGCAACGAGGCTGGCCGCCTGCTTTTCGCGAAAGGCATACGTGGTCGAGGCGAAGAAGACGCCGCCGACACTGGCGCGCGCGATGCCGCGCAGACAGTTCGCCGCCGCGGCCACGGCCATCGTCACGCTGTCCTCGTCGTGCCACGCCACCGCCCGCTCCGGACCGCTCTCGCCCGTCCGTTTTCCGGCCATGACCGCGAACGGCAACCGCGTGGGCGGCACGTAGGCGCCGTAGGCGGTAATGCCGGTCATGCCCGCTCCGTCGTGCCTGGCGGTTTGACACCGGCGTAAAACGGGTAGGGGTTCTTGAACAGCCCGACGGGTTCGAGCGCGTTCCCCAGATTGTTCTTGAAGTGGGCGCGGATATCCTCCAGCGACCACCCGCCCGGCTTGATCATGCGGTGGCCGTATTTCGGCTGTTCCAACAGGACGATGCGGTCGCCACCGGTACCGAAGATCTGGCCGGTGATGTAGTCCGCCTCGTCACTGCAGAGGAATGCCACCATCGGCCCGTTGAGGCTCGGGTCGATAAACGGCGCTTTGCTGTCGCCCATGACGGCCGCCGACATCCGCGTCGTCCCCAGCGGGCTGATGGCGTTCACCCGTATGCCGTAGCGTGCCAACTCGATGGCCAGCGTGTACGTCAACGAGGCGATGCCGCCCTTGGCGGCGGCGTAATTGGTTTGGCCGAAGTTCCCGAAATGCGCGGCGGATGTGGTGTTGACGATGGCGCCGCCGGTGCCTTGCTCTTGCATGCGGCGGGCCGCCGCCTGACTGCACCAGAAGGTGCCGTAGAGGTGAATGCGCATCACGTCGTCGAACTCGCCGTCCGTCATTTTGAGAAACGAGCGGTCGCGGGCGATGCCGGCGTTGTTCACGAGAGCATCGATCTTGCCATACGCCGTCGCACATTGGGCGATCAGTTGCTCGGCGCCCTGCCGCGAGCCGATGTCGGCATCGCTGGCACAGGCGCGACCGCCGTGCGCGCCAATCTCGTCGACCACGGCGCGCGCCTCGCCGATGTCGACATCGTTGACCACCACGGCAGCGCCGGCGGCGGCCAGGTGCAGGCAGTGTCCACGCCCGATGCCACGCCCGCCACCGGTGACCACCGCCGCCTTTCCATCGAGAACTCCCATGCCGCACCCCCTACGAATCCGTCACTATGGGCACCTATAGGCTGACCGCTCGAACTATTTCAACATGCTTGGGTCCAAGCTGCCGGCGCCGCAAGCGAGCGCCAATTGCTTTTCCCGCCGCCGCCGCGATATGTACTCTCCCGTACACTACTCCGTGCTGCCGGGGCGGGGGATACGTCGCGCATCCCCCGCCCCGGCAGCCGTTTTCGCCTCGGCACGCGTCCGCGACCAGCACACGGCTGGCGCGTGTGCCGAGCGCACGGGAGAGATGATGCGGCTCTTGATGCACATCGTGGTCCGAAGTGGCGCCGAGGCCGCTTTCGGCGAGGTATTCGCACGCGAGGTGGCGCGACTGCGCCAGCAGGCCGTCCCGCCCGTCCGTGCCGTGAACGCCATGCGGCGGGTCACCAGCGATCCCTTTGGGCCACGGACTCCGTATCGCGGCACACTTGAGATCCGTTCCGACGGACAGAGCGCCGCCGCACAATTGCTGCCCCTGGTCGACGGCTTCGCCGAGCGCTTTGCCGAGAGCGTGCATGCCGACCTCTGCACGGCCCTGGTGGGCGAGGATCGTGTGTTCATCGCACCGTCGCGCACACCGATCCGTTACCAGTACCTGATGCGGCGTAACGCCGCATTCACGCACGAGGCCTATCTCCGTCGCTACGCGGAAATCCACTCGACTTTCGGCCTGCGCACGCCGGGGATTCGCGGGTACGTGCAGTTCCACGTCGATCCGGCCGTTTCCAAGCAGGCGGCCCAGGCCGCGGGGGTAGGCGTCTGGGGCGTGGACAGCGTCTCCGAACTGCACCTCGATTCGGTCGACGGCTTTCTCGCCGCGGTCAGCCAGGTTTCCATCGGCGTGGAGGCGGGCGCCGACGAGGAGATCTTCGTCGATCGGCCCAATTCGCTCGATTTCTGTTCCGTCGTCGACTGGCAGGAATGCTGACATGCTCGGCCGCGAGGCGTCGAGAATGACCCATGGCGATACCAGCCTCGACGGTCCACAGGGCCGCTGGGGAGCGGACGACGAGCGCGGCGCCCTGAATCTACTCACGGCGGACCGGGTGCTGGCCGCGACGCGCGGCTGTACCACGGGGAAGGTCTACCCCCTGGCGGTACCGATTCGGCGCGACAGTAACTTGGCGATGGCGCACCGCGGGGCGCCGCGGCGCTATAACCTGCTCGATCGCACCGACGGTGACATATTCGGACCGTGGGGGGCGGGGCCCGCCGACGGCGCCAACGAGGATGTGCTGCTTCTACCCTCGCACACCCACACCCACATGGACGCCCTCTGCCATATCTATACGAAGGGCGCACTCTACAACGGTTTCCTCAATGACACGTTCCATACGCACCGCGGTGCGGCGCGCTGCGGCATCGAAAAGACGCCGGCATTCGCGGGCCGGGCCGTGCTTCTCGATTTGCCGGGGCACCAGGGCGTCGAATGGCTTCCGCCGGGGCACGCGATTACCCCCATGGAACTCGCGGCCTGTCGCGACCGTCAGGGTAGTACGTTGGGCAGCGGCGACATTCTCCTTGTCCGCACCGGCTGGCTCGACCTGTGTGCGGCACGAGCCGCGGCTGGCGAGGCACTGCCGCACGATCAGCCCGGCATCGGCCTCGCCGCGGCCGAGTGGGTCGCCGCCCAAGACATCGCTGCGATCGGCGCCGACAACGCGGCGGTGGAAGTCCTGCCGTTCGACCGCGGCATCTTCGTCGGCGTGCACATCGAGCTGATGGTCAAGCGCGGGATCATCTTCCTGGAGCACCTGCTGCTTTCGGAACTCGCCCGCGACCGCTGCTACGAGGGCCTCTTCGTCGTCGGCGCACTGCCCGTCGTCGGCGCGTCGGGCAGTCCGGTCAACCCGGTCGTCATCGGGTAGCGGCGGTCCAAACCGAGTCGGACGCATGAGGCGTACTCGTGCGCGCAATCGCACCGCGCAGCACGCCCAGAGATCGGAGGCGCACAACCAAGGTAACTGCCTGACGAACAAGCGCGCTACGCTTCATGCAAGCCCCACGACGCCGAGGGCGCTATGCTGCGGAAAGTCACAGGGGTAGCGGAGTGCCTTCGAGAGTCGAATTGTTGATCTCAACGGTGCGCAGGGGGCTTCTGTGATCTCAGGTGCCGCTGGTTCGCTGACGCTGAACGCAGTTCGAAGCCGACTCAGGCGCGCGCGGGAAGCCGGCGGACTCATCTACATCACGAAGACCGATACGGCTGGACGGCCATTGAACCTCAGAGTGCGGGGCCGTCGCGCGACATCCGGCTACTGGAAAAACGGCCTGACTGCACGCAACGTCTCGTGGCTCTTGGTCTACCATCGACTGCCTAGGCGCGGAGGCCGCGTCTGGATTGCGGATCGTGACCACACCGAACGCAAGCGGAGCGGCTCCTATGTGTTTCACCTCAAAAATGTAGCGGGACCGCTAGATTGTCCGGAGTCCTTGTTCGACCTCGTCGGCAAGCGAGGGCCGCAGAATCCTGTTTACTTGTCAGGGACGAGAACCACTGGCGCGCGGCGGGCGGGAGGAAGGAAGACCGAGCAAGGCGCCGCCGATCGATTGGCCAACGATCTTGCTGCACTTGCGACGAGACGTGCAGGCAATGCCCCGGATAAGACTGAGATCGAGCAATTCGTTCTAGCTCGTCTCGGGCAGGGTCGCTTTAGGCAAGCGGTGCTAGATCTCTGGGGCAATGCATGCGCAGTCACCGGTTGCACAACCCGAGAAGTGATTCGGGCATCGCACATCAGGCCATGGTCGGCCAGCGATGACCGGATGAGGCTGGACCCTCGTAACGGGTTGCCGCTTGTCGCAGACCTCGACTGCTTGTTCGATTGTGGACTCGTTAGCTTTTCATCCGATGGCACCATGATGGTGTCGCGCCGGTTAGATCGACGCCAACGGGAATACTTCGGCATTCCGATGAATTTGCGTCGTGCTCCAGACCGCCAGCAGGCGCAGTTGTTGCGGTATCACCGCGAACGAGTGTTCGTGGATCGAGCGGTATGAGATCTAACAATTCGATCGAGCAGGCGGCGGACACATGGTTGCACGGTATCCGTGAATCCGCTAAGAGGTACGAGATGAAGGTCTTTGTCGCGTGATCGTCTCCTTTGGCGATAAGGTGACGGAGGCGTTGTATCATGGCGAACCACCGAAGCTCGTTGCTGGCCTGCCGCCGGAAATCCGTGAGGCGGATCTACGCAAGTTGGACGTGCTCGAGGCTGCGCAGACGCTGTCCGATCTTCGCTCTCCACCCGGGAACCGACTCGAGGCGCTGCGCGGGGCTCTCCGCGGTTTCCACAGCATTCGAATCAACGACCAGTGGAGGCTCGTGTTCCGTTGGGCGGGCAGCGACGCGCATGATGTACGCATCACCGACTACCATTGAAAGGAGACTCAAGCGTGATTCCGCGTAATCGCATTCCCACGCATCCTGGGGAGGTGTTGCGAGCCGAGTTTCTCGAGCCACTTGGACTCTCGCAGGTGGAGGTGGCGGTGCATCTCGGCATCCCGGTGCAGCGAATCAACGAGCTGATTCGTGGCAAGCGAGGGATCACGCCTGAGACCGCCTGGTTGCTTTCCCAGGCTTTCGGCACGACTCCCCAATTCTGGACCAACCTGCAGTCCTCTCACGCCCTCGCAAAAAGTCGCCCGGCTCGCACGATCGAGCAACTCAAAAAGGCCAGCTGATGAACGCGGGGCGCACCAGCGCACGGGACGCGACCCGGAGGGAGCGCAAACAGCATGAAGAAGGCAGAGGCGAAGAAGACCACTGACGACGTGCGAACCGAGTGCCACCTGTCGCAGCTCAAGGGTGGAGTTCGCGGGAAATACTACCGGCAGGCAACTGCGAGCACCAACCTCGTGCTGGTTGAGCCAGAGCTGGTGGAGGTTTTTCCAGACACGGAGTCGGTCACCCGCGCTCTCCGGCTCTTGGCGGACACCGCTGAAGCAGCCACTGAGCGGTCACGCCGCCGGCGTGGAACGCCGAACACGCGGCTCAAGCGGACCGCTTGAAGGACGCGGCCGCTGAGCCGCCGGCCGCTCGACGCACGTATCGCTCCGCCCAACCTGTACACCCGAGAAGTCGCCACCGCTTCCGGTGCGGACATCGCCGATTCGGAGACACGACTCCTGAGAAGGACTTCCGTGAGGATTGTGCAACCGTCCACCGTCCGGATGAAATCCGCAGCGAACATTCTCACCCAACTTCACGCCAGAGCCGATCCCGCCAATCTCGCCGGAATGGCCAGGTTCGGGATCGCCATCGAGAACCGGCTGGGGGTCGCCGTCCCGGAGATGCGCCGGATCGCGAAAGCAGTGGGCAACGACCACAGGCTGGCCCTCGCACTCTGGAAAACCGGGATCGCGGAGGCCCGGATTGTGGCGTCCATGATCGCGGTCCCGGCGCAGTTGACCGAGACCAGCATGGAGGCGTGGGTGAAGGACTTCAATTCCTGGGATGTCTGCGACCAGGTGTGCATGAACGTGTTCGACAAGACACCTCTTGCCGGCCGCAAGATCGTCGAATGGGCCGCGCGCAAAGACGAATTCGTCAAGCGGGCAGCCTTTGCATTGCTTGCCGCCTTGGCATCGCACGACAAGGCAGCCGCGGACGGAACGTTCGTTCGCCTGCTCCCGGTGATCAAGCGCGGAACCACGTTCCTGGAGCATCTGCTGCTCTCGGATCTCTCCCGTGACCGCTGCCACGAGGGACTCTTCGTCGTTGGCGCGATGCCGGTGGTCGGTGCGTCCGGCAGTCCGGTCAACCCCGTCGTCATCGGGTAGCGGTAGCCCATTTGCCCGATCGTCCGCTACGGCGCATTGACGATGGCGATCGCACCCGCCCGGGGCAGATCAATCTGATTGACGACAGTGTCGGTGGTCGTCGCAATCACCTGGATCTTGGTACCGGACACGCGTCCCGTCACGAAGAGCATCGAGCCGTCGGGTGTCAGCGCAAGGTGGAACGCGGGCTTCGTGAAGTCCAGTACTTTCACGACTTGCTTGGTCGCTAAGTCGATCGCGATGACACGTCCCGCGCCGACGGGGTCCGTTATGCTCGCATAAGCCCTCAGGCCATTCGGAGTGACAACGATGTCGATCGGTTCGAGGCTGCCGTGATTCTCGATACCGATTTGCGCCGCGAAGTCGCCTTGCGCATGGTAGACCGTGACCGCATGTAGCGAAAGGACATAGAACAGCGAGCCATTCGGAGAGAAGGCCACGGCAGCGTTGCTGCCACTGAAGCCCGAGATTCGCCGTATCGATTGCTGGCTGTTGGTGTCGATGATGGCGATGTCATCATTGGGGTCGAGGATGACGTAGGCGCGGTCACCTGCAGGCGCCACGGCCACGAATTTGGGGCGATCGCCGAGGTCAAATTCGATGGTACCCTCGCTCGTGTTCGTCGCCGTGCGGATCAACTCGACTCGGTGCTCACCCCGGCACGCGACGTACAAGAACGCGTCGTCGGAGCGCAGGGCGGCCTTGGCTGCCCCCGCACAGACGGGAATGGCCGCGAGCGCGGCGTGCGTCCGCAAGTCGAGGACATCGACAAACATCAGCGGTGCGGCGGAGCGCAGCACATATGCGCGCGCCCGGTCGTGGCTGACGACGAGGTCGGTGGCCACACCGGTGGCGCGCAGCGGGATGCTCCCGACCACGCGCTGGTGGGTCGCATCCAACACCTGCAGCGGCTGGTCAACGCTGGTCATCCCCACATAGCCGAGGACGTCACCAAGCGGCGTCGCCGTTGGTGTGAGACTCGGGGCCAGGGTCGGAGGCGGGGCCTCCTCCACTCGCATTTGATACCCGACGTCGCTGCGCGCCAGCGAGTACGGTCTACCGTCCGGACCCGACACGAAAAGTTCAACTGTGATGCGTGCTTCTCCCACGCTCACCGCCTTAACGTTCGCGACCATGCCCGGATACTCAAGCACCACGATCGCCGGCGGCGAAGAGCTCCAGTAGAACGAGGTCAAGCGCGGATGCGGAAACCGTGTGCCCAGCGGTCTGGGGTACGTCATGCAGACGCCTTCCGCTGGTTGGCCGGGCGGGAGCACCAAACGCTCCAAACGGTCCTCAACACCCGTGAAGCACTTGATTTCAAGGTCCTCGATGGGGTTGGCGACCCGGAGTGGGAGTTGCTCCGCACTCTCGAGATCACCAACTTTCAGGCGGACTCCATAGGTTGCGGGTGGGAGCAGCTCGGGCACCGTTAATCGCAGAAAGTCGACGCCGACATCGGTAAGAAAGCTCAACTCACGCAGCACCGGCTGGGAGTTCACCAAGTACGGGAACTCCGCCGTCCAAGCGAGGTCCGGGCACCCTACCGCTCCAGACGCCCGTAGGGTCACCTCCGCTCCCGGCACCGCCGACGTATTGAGCAGTTCCTTGAGCACCGGCTGAACGCCGACTGTCACCGTGTTCGACGTCTTCAGCAACCGCTGTAGGGCGAGGTCCACCCGGCCACACACACCAACCGCAGCGGGGAATGGATACTGCAGCAGGCCGCCGCTCGAACCCAGTGCGGGGACAGCGATCGTGCCACCCTTCGTCTTCACCAGTAGCGACGGTAGCGGCGGCAGCGCGCCGAATCCCTGTCCTTCGATTTCGACAACCTCCCCCGGCCGGGCAAGGCCTGGAATGATCTTGGTGATAATGGGCGTATCGGCCGCGACGACTGCCACGGCCACCACGGCGGCTACGATGCCTAAGGCCGCACCGACGCTTGCCAGCGCGGGGAGTTCGACCGCAGGGGCCACACGCACCAACTGCGTCGCCATCACCCGCGTCGTCTGACCGACGATGCGGGTGATGACCGTGGGCGCCAGGGCGGCCGTCCCGCCGCGTCCCGCCGTCTGCGCAGCCGCAGCCGTGAACGCGTCGAGCGCCGCGCGCAGCATATCCGGCAGGCCGACACCGTCGAATAGCGCGTCGAGGATGGCGCGTTTCTCAGCCGTGTATCCCGGGTCCGTCTGCAGGGCCGCACGTTGCGCACCGAGTTGTTGGCGGAAATCCATCACTGTGGTCCGCACTGCCGCGGCGCTCTGGCCGTAAAGGCTGTCCAAGTCCAATGTGAGGAACTGCACCAACAGCGAGTCGAGCATATCGAGTGCGCCTTCGAAGGTGTCCAGCGCTCCGATGGGCACCAGCGCGACGACAGTGATCGCAAACGGCGCGCTGGCGAGGTCGCCGTTGAACACCACCACATCCACGTTGCCCGGCGGCAGTTCGGGAACCACAACCAGCCATTCCGTCGCAGAAGGCGCGTCGATGAACTCGGCCGCCACACCGCCGACGATCACGCGCCGGAGCCGCTCGCCCGAGCCGAAGTTGGTACCGACAACGCGTACCACTGACAGCGGTACGATGCCGGCCGCACTGTGCGGCAGCACGGCTGCGATCTGCGGCGCATACGGTGGAATAGGGCATTCACCGAACAGGCAGCGCGCGGCGCAGTCGACATCGGCTGCCGTCACTTGCCCATCGCGGTCACAGTCGTCGTTCTGGCAGGCACTTTGACCGGTCACGCCCCGCACCGTACCGGTCACGTCGGCAGCCGACAGGGTCACCGTGCAATTCGCATCGCCACGCCCATAGAAACCGGCGATCTCGGTTGGTGCAGCTGTCGGGCTCGACGTTGGACTGGCCGTTATACCGCCTGTCGGCGTCCGTGTGGGGGTCAGCGGCGGCGCCGCCGTGCCGGTCGGCGTGGCGCCGCCGGTCACGATGGGCGTTGGCGTGCGGGTGCGCGTAGGGGTACTGCCGCCAACTGTCGGCAACGTGGCCGTGCGCGTCGGCAGCGCTGTCGGTGTAGGCGTCACGGTCGCGGGGGTGGCAGGCGCCGCCAGACGAAACGCGGGCCACACACCACCGGCGTTGGTCACCGCGCCACCAATGGTCCGCCCCGGCGGCGCGGCCTGACCGATCGTCGCGCCGACGACACCTCCAGCCAATCCAATGCCGGCCGCGCCCCCACCGCTCAACGCCGAGACCGGTACGGAGAAGCTGGTGCTTGCCATCGGTGCCGCGCGGACCGGCACGGGGAGCAGCGCCGCAATCGCCACCGCGGCGACGGCCTGCTGCATCCTTCGACTCTGCCCGTACCGTACCCGCATCGCGACGTGCCGAATCGGTAACGGCTCGACTACCGCGCGGAGGTCGCCGCCACCGCAGCCACCACCGACTCCACTTCCGCACGCTGCGTCGTGGCCGACGCACCGGCGGCACTGCCGCCCAGCGCGCGCGGGACCACGGGCGGCTTCAAGATCTCCACCGGATCCCCTGCGCCCGAGAGGGCCGCGCCGCTACCGAACGCTTCCGTCGAAACCACGGCTTGATGGCGTTCGTAGCCTCGCCGCAGTGCGTGCACCACGAAGTGTACGTCGTACGAGCCCGTTCCCTGGTGGAGCTCGCCGATCTCGATCCGGTCCGCGTGTATCCCGGCTACCCCGAGGCCTTGCGATTCCAGCGACACGGGCGTGAGTTGCACCGTTGCCGTCCCCGGCACCGCCAGTGCGACAAAGTGCTCCGGCAACACAACGGTTGCCCGCCCATCCACCAATCGGGTAACGCCACGGTGGTAGAGGGCCACCTCCGGTCCTTCCAGGCTGGCATAGACGATCTTCTTTCCCGGCTGCGTCGGGTGGTCGACGACGAAGTTCTTCACGTCGGCAAACACCTGCCCCTGGCCGAACGAATTGACGAACAGGCCGGCCCGCACCGCCGAGTTGGCATCGGCCACGGCGATCGAGCCGCGGTTCGGGTCGCCGCTCACCGCGCCGAGCAGGACGTTGATGTTGCCGAGGTCACCCTGTGGTCCTTCGAGAAAGACCATGCCGTCGCCGCCGGACAGTACGCGCACGCCGACAGCCGGCAGGTTTTTCGTGTTCACCACGTCGACGATGCCTTGGCTGTTGTCGTCGACGATCAGCAGCACTTTGGTGACGCCTTGAGCGTCGTTCAGTGTCAGCGTGCCGCGATTGGCATTATTCGGCGAGGCGCCGAGCAGCGCATTGCGCTTCCCGTTCGGCCCCAGCATTTCCAGCATTCCCGCGCCACGATCCGTCGCCGAGAACGAGGCGACGTTGCCGTCGCCATTCATCACCGTTACCAGGCCGCCGCTACCGACCGCACCCATCAGGGTGGCAAGGCTGCCGTTGGCGCGGTAGGCGCTGACGGAGCCGTCGCCGGCTCCGACCACCGCCAGCGACGCGCGTATCTGCCCCCCACTGTTCAGCGCTCCGACAAAGCCGAAGTTGGGGTCGCTGCCCGCTCCCAAGAACACATTGCCGCTCCCGTTCGGTCCGTTGACGGCAACGGCGCCGGTGAAACTGCCGCCGGTGCGCGGCACGATCGCGCTGCCGTCGATCCCATCGACCGTATCGGCCTGCTGCGCCCGCAACGCGTAGGCGACCGAGCTGAACGGTTGCCGCGGCGCCAGCGTTTCACCGTTGATGGCAAGTTCGAGCCAGCGGCCGGGCGCGGCAAAGGTCGTGACGCCGAAAGCACCCTGGACGTTCGCGCCCGCACCGAGCAGGATGTTGTACACCCCGTTTGCCAACGGCGTGTTGAGATGCTGCTCGCGATACAGTCGGGCGCCGCCCGTCGCGCTGTCCCAGATGCCGATGTCGATGTTCACCGGAACAGTCGCCGGGACGCCTCCGGCGCCCAGCACCTGACCCTGGTAATTGATCGACGCCGGCACATCCGCGCCGACGCGCGCCGTGCCAAGCAGCAGCGCCGCCAGCGCGCCGAACAGGTGCCGGCTCACGACGCGGCACGCTCCGCGACGCACCGCCGACAGGGAATACCCGGAAACGCCAACGCACAGGTCCATGCCGACCTCCCGTTGAACTCAGGCAATGTGCGCCCGCACACCGGCGAGAGCGCCCCGTCCCACCAGACGCGGCGGACGCTGTTTTTGGTCTTGACGCCGGCAGCCTACACCGAGGCGGACCACGCCGCAAACGCACCCCGCCTCCCAGATCCCGGCCGCAGGGACGGGGAACTTCAGGCTGGCCGCCCGGTGCGGCCGGCGAAGCGAACAGCGGGGCGTATTGCGGCATAAGCCTCGAGGGCTGGCGCCGCCTCCCGCGGCAGGCTGGCGTGCAGGATGACGCCATCGGCGCCGGCGTCGAACTGATCGACGATGCGGCGGGCACACTGCTCCGGCGTGCCAACCGCCGCCGGCAGCCACTCCCGCGGCACGACGTCGCGGATGGCGCGCAGCTGCTCGATCGTCGCCATACTGTCGATACCGCCGGGGATGGATTGGACCACAGGGTGGCTGCGGAACCTGTCGAGCCCCTGCGGAGCCCAGCCGTTGATCTTGAACAGCAGCTCGCCGTACCCGGGCGCCTGCAGGTAGGTGGCCATGCGCGCCGTGAGCAGCTTGAGTTGGCGCTCCTCAGAGGCGTTGCAGGCGAGCGCCAGTACGGTCCACACCTTCACCGACCGCGGATCGCGGCCCGCTTGCTCCGCGCCGCGGCGCACCAGCCCTACGGCGCGGGCCACGGCATCGTCGGGCATGAACGTATGCAGGATCACGCCGTCGAAGAGGCCGCCGGCGAACTCGAGGCTGCGCGGGCCGAAGCCGGCGAGCAGGATCGGAATGGACTCGTGCATCCAATCGGATTGGTGCAGGTACGGGAATGTCCCCAGCGCCGAGTCGTGTCCCATCACGCGTTCTCCGCGCCAGAGTTGGCGCATCATCGCGACGAACTCGGCAAGCTGCCGATTGGTAACCGGAGCGAGCCCCATCATGCCGGCGCGGATCGGAATGCCTCGCCCCACGCCGAGCGCAAAGCGGCCGCCCGAAAGCCGGCTGACCGTGGTGGCGAGGCTGGCCGTCAGCAGCGGGTGCCGCGTGTTGATGTTCGTGGCCCCGGTCCCGATCCAGATGTCCTTGGTCACCGCCGCCGCCGCGCCACTGAGCGCGCCCACTTCCTTCACGTCGAAGCGCTCCGAAATCCACGCCGATCCAATACCAAGCGCCTCCGCCTCGCGCACCTCGCCCAGCATATCCGCCGGCGCGTCCGTGTGCCCGGGGAGCAGATAAATTCCCAACTCGGGAAATCGCATCGCACGCCTCCTTCGCTTGTACGTCCGTTCTTGGGTACCGACCGTTGCACCGCGTGGTCGAGCGCACACGGCCAACGCCTACGCGCCACATGTCATAGGCCATTCAAGATACGCCATCGCGTCACGGCATGAGGGCGCCGGCGTTGACGTGCAGCACCTGGCCGGTGATGCTCCACGACCGCGGATGGCAGAGAAAGGCGACGGCATGCGCGATGTCCTCGGGCTGCAGAAGCTTGCCCATGGGATTCGCCAGCGGCGAGTTGCTGGCCAGAGCCTCCAAGGCTTCGGTCGTGTGAAACATCCGGCGCATCATCGCGGTGTCCACGAGCCCCGGCGCCACGGCGTTCACCGTCACGCCGTGTGCCGCCGCCTCGTTCGCAACGGCTTTCGTCAGGGCAATCAGACCGGCCTTCGCGGAGCCATACGCCGCCACGCCCAGCCCCACGCGAACGGCACTCGAAGACGCGATGTTCACAATGCGGCCGTAGCCGCGCGCCATCATTCCGCCAAGCACCGCACGGGTCATGAAGAACGGCCCGTTCAGGTTGACATCGAGTTCCCGCCGCCAACTGGCGGTACCATGCGTGGCAACGGGTTCCGCGTGCGAGATGCCCGCGGCATTGACGAGAATGTCCGCCATGCCCGCCTGTCGCTCCAACTTCCGCGCCGCACGCGCCACCGACTGCTCGACGGCCACGTCGCAGCGGATACCCACGCCACCGATCTCGCTGGCGACCTGGCGTGCGCCGCGTGCGTCCAGGTCGAGCAGGGCAACGCTGGCTCCCCATTCTTTCAGCTCGCACGCAATCGCGCGTCCGATACCGCTGGCTGCACCGGTGACCCACGCGGTCCGGCCGGAGAGAGGGAGTCCCATGTTTATCCTCAACGGAACCTGGAGCTGCCGATTGTGGACCGGGGATCGGGAAACGCCACCCGACCGCTGGCCGCTGGCCCTTGGCCCGGACGCTCACAACACGGCATAGGGAAACCTCGCGGTAACGCCGCCATCGACGATCAGTGTCTGGCCGGAAACGAACGAGGCGAGATCGGAGGAGAGGAAGAGCGCTACGGAGGCAATATCGGGCGGTACACCCGGGCGGCGCAACGGAGTCAGCGCCACGCTTGCGTCGATTTGCGATTGGCTCAGCTGCGCCTGCATCCGTGGCGTGAGGATGCTGCCCGGCGCGATCGCGTTGGCGCGAATGTTGTGCGGGCCGAGTTCCACCGCCAGTGACTTGACCCAGGCCATCAACCCGGCCTTGGCGGCGCCGTACGCCGCATGATTGGGCGCCGCGGTAAGGCCGCTAACCGACGCGATGAACAGCATCGAGCCACCGCCGCTCGCGCGCATCCGGCGCCCCGCGATTTGGCTCAGTAGATAGGCGTGCCGCAGACAGATATCGAACTCGAAATTCCAGGTGTCGTCGTCGATGTCCAGCACCCCGCCCCAGCGCGCCATGCCGATAATATCGACAAACCCATCGATGCGGCCGAGGGTGTCTTCCGCGTGGGCAACCAGACGTTCGACGTCGTCACGTCGGGTCACATCGCCGACCCACGGGATGCCGCCCACCTCCTCGGCGACCTGAACGGCGAGCATCTCGGCAATGTCCACGCACATGACCTTCGCCCCCACCGACGCCAGGGCATGCGCCGACTGCCGGCCCATGCCCTGGCCGGCGCCGACAACGATGAAGTGTTTGCCGTCGAGGCGCAGCCGGTCCGGATACGACGGCACGGGAGAGTGGTCGGACATAGCTCCAGCCGAATCGAGTTGACGCGCGCACGATACACAACCGGCCTTTTCCCTTCAACCCGCGGTATCGCCGCCCGCGGTATCGCCGCCCCAGATCGTCCATGTTCCTCCTGCTTGACCGCCACGCCACACTGGCCTACCAGGTTGTCGAAAGTAGGGCTGAACACCATTGGACACGCTCCGTCCGAACGTGTCGCCGTAAGGGGTGGGATCGCTCAGCAAGCCGCTAGCGTGGAGGAGGAACGCGTATGACGTTATCTACGATCGACCTTTCCAGTTTCGAGCGTGTGGGGCATGGCCTGGCACGTCCGGAGGACGTCGTCGTCGGCCGTGACGGGCGTGTCTGGGCCTCGGACCGGCACAGTGCCTGCGCCGAGATCCTCCCCGGCGGCGGCCTACGCCGCGTGGGGCATGCGGGCGGCGAACCCAACGGCATCAACATGGACGCGCAAGGTCGCATCGTCATCGCCAACTTCGGAAACGGGTTGCTACAGCGGCTAGACCCGGACGCCGGCAGGCTCGATGTCCTGTGCGCGCAGATTGGGGGACGCCGGCTGAGCACATCCAACTACCCGATCGTCGACCGCGCCGGGAACATCTGGTGCAGCCACTCGACGTCGTCCGAACCCTTTACCGCTTGTTTCGACGGCCGCGCCGACGGCATGCTTTACCGCGTGCGCGCGAACGGCGTCGCCGAGATCATGGCGGAGGGCATCCAATTTGCCAATGGCCTGGCGCTCGATGCGGACGAGTCGCACATCTACGTTTGTCAAACCACCGGTTGCAACGTGTTACGCTATGCCATCAAGGCCGACGGCACGCTGGGCCCGCCGGAGGAATACGGCCCGCGTCTAGGCGAATATTTTTCACCGTTGACCGCGACGGGGACACCGCGGCCTCCGGAGGACCAACGACGTCTGGGTTGTCCCGACGGCTGCGGCTTTGACGTGGACGGCAATCTGTGGGTGACACTGGTGGCCGCCAACAAGATCGTCGCCATCACGCCCGCGGGCAAGCTGGTCACTGTCGTCGACGACCCGTCCGGCAGCGTGCTCGCCACCCCCACCAACGTCACCTGGAGTGGCGCCGACATGCGCGATCTCTACATCGGCAGCTATGCGACGGCGTATGTGCTCAAGACCCGCAGTCCGGTACCCGGTCTGCGTTTGGCTCACCAGGGATAAGCGCGACAGCCGTGGCGGCCACGGCTTATTTCTTCGGCTCGACGGGAAATGTCGTGCGCACTCGTTCGATCAGCAGGCGTTGCTGTTCGATCAACGAATCCGGCTCTTCATTGCCTGCCACCTGCCACGGCTGTTGTTCCAACTTCAGATCTTCGGCGATGATCTTGTAACAGTTGTATGCCGCGGCCGCACTGGCTTCGCCGCCGATGTGCCAGTAGCCGCCGGTGCAGTACAGGTTCCCGATCGGCGTGCGGTGATTCGCCAACTCCGGCGTGGGTCGATTGACGCCGTCCTGCGACTCCGACTTATCGATACCGGCGAAGTTGCCGTGTGGCGCCAGATTGGCCATACGGCGTACGTCATACGGGCTGTTGGTGTCGATGCCGATCACGTTATCCCAGGTCATATTCGGGGCGAACTTCCCCCAGAAGGCGATCATATCTTTCGCGTGCCGGTCCTTCAGCCGCAGGTAGTCCGCCTCGGACAGCTTCAATGCTCCCGGCCCCTGCATCTCATGCTGGGCGATGTGCTTGCCCCGCGGCGCGTACGACGGGTCGACGAGGCTGTGGCACCACACCACCGGGTTGAAGTCGTCCATTGTCGGGATCTTACCCTTGGATGCCTCATCGCACTCGCGGCCGAGATGCTCGAGGTCCGAGGATACCGTCAACCCGAGCCAGAAGGTCTCGTGGATGTCCGGGTTGAACGCCTCGGCGGTGTACGTCGGTGCGGCGTTCAGGGCGAAGCTGTACCACATGATGTTGCCGATGTTGTCGAAGGAGAGGTTGTCCACCTTCGTGCAGATCTCCGGCCCGAACACGTCGCGACCGACCAACTCGAGCAGTTGCATGACGCTCAGCCCGGCGGTGACCACCAACTTGCGGGCGTCTATCTCGGTGCCGTCCTGCAGGAGGATACCGGAGGCGCGCTTGCCGTCGTGCAGCACCTTGGTCACGGTCTTGTTGACGTGGAACTCGCAACCATGCTGCACCAACCATTGGTGGCAGGCATGGGCGACCGCGTGCGTGCCGCCGCGCACGAACGCCATCTTGGGCAACGTGCTCACCATGCCGAGCAGGCTCTTCCCCTTGCTCGCGTCGCGCACGTTCATCGCCCCTGACGGGTAGAAGCGCAGCACCGTGTACTGCACTTCCTCGCTCTCGAACATCATCCTTACCGCCTCGATTGGCGACGCGGTCACGTACGGCATCGGGTCGATGTCGGCCTGCTGCAACAGACCGAAGACCGCCATCTGCCGCTCCAGAAACTCCGGCCGTTGCCACCATTCGGGGGGATTCATCAGGGTGTCGTACTGCACCCGCTGAAACTCGGGCGTATTGGTAAGCGCCCAGAGCTTGCGCCAGGTATTGGCGTCCTTCTTGGAGAAGCGGGCGATCTGCTCGGCCGTCCGTTCCTGCGTTGGATCGACCTTTTGGCTGTAGATGGCGAGACACTTCTGCGTGTCGAGGAAGATGGCTCCGTCGCTACAGCGGTACTGATCGATTTGCGCGCCGTAGTCCCAGAACTCCGGGAAATCGCGGTACAGCGGTGTCCAGTACCATGGCAGCATGAGATTCGCGTGGGTATTGCTGCGGAAGCCGGGAGCGGCGATTTCCTCGGTCGCCAGGCCGCCGCCGACCTCGTGGCGGCGCTCGAAAATGCCGCATTTCATGTCCGCGAATTTCGTCAGGTACATCGCCAGCATTAACGCCTTGTTGCCGCCGCCGCAAATCACAACGTCGTAATTCATGCTCGACATGGTTGCTCCTCACTGATTTTCGACGCCACACAGCCGACGACCGCCGGGACCGCATACCCCCCCGCCAGCGTCCGGTTACAGACATAGCCTTGCTCGACGGCGGCCCGCAAGCAGTACCGGTTCGGTGGACTCTCTGGCGACTCACGCGATTTGACGGCTCCGGCGTTCCCGTATCGGCTTGACCGCCACGTCGGGGGCGGATCCGTCTGCCCGCACCGATTTCGCCGCAACCCCGGAAGAAACCGAAGCCGGAACCCGCCCGCCGGCGTCGCGGTGCACCGCCCCTCAGTCGCGACCGTGGATGACGTGATTGAACCAGGCACTATCGAGATGTTCCCAGCCCTCGGCGATACGGCCGGCAGCGAAACGGAATGCGAAGACGTAAATGTTGTCATAGTCGGCATTCGCGACGGTCTTGCAACTGTTGATGAACTGGAGCGCTCCAAATTGCTCATCGGCGATCAGAAAGATCCGCTGCAGCCTGACCGTCCGCGGCTGGTAGAAATCGGCGGAGTGATCCAGAAACAGCTTCACCAGTTCATCGCGGCCATGGGCATCGTGGTCTTCGCGCAAGCGGACATAGTAAGGCGGTACGTGCCAGACGACATCGTCGGCAAGCGTGGCCGCGAGAACTTTTCGATCGCCGCGAGTGAGGCCCTTCCAGAACTGCTCCAGAAGCTGTCTGTGTTGTTCAACGATCTCGGCAGTCATACCCCTCGTCCTTGCCGTCAAGCGGACGCTTCGGCTTGGGCCAGCCCGGCACGAGACCCAGTGTCTTGCACAGGCGCTGCGCATCCACCATCTTGCCATGCCACTCGGCGGCGCCCGGATCGGTGCCCAGCCACGCCATCGCCGCGGCGGGCACTGCCGGCGGCGCTCCACCCCATTGTTCCGCGAACTTCTCGGATAGGCCGGAGGCCCTGGCGCTTTCGGTGAACACGAAGCCCGGCTCCAGGCTGAAGAAGCGCACCCCGCAGTCGGGGTATGGGTACTCGACGTTGAGGATTCCCGGTAATCGAATCAGGGCCGCCTTTGCCGCCACGTAGGCAAAGCCCCACCCTCCTTTCCCGCTCGGCGCGGGAGGATCGATCGTGGCCGAGGCGGAGACCACGTTGATGACGATCCCCGATCGGCGCGCGAGCATGCCGGGCAGGACCCGCTTGATCAGCACAATGGGAGAGAGCAGATTGCCTTGCAACGTCTTTTCGAGGTTTTCGATGGTCAGGTCGGCGAAGAGATCTTGGGCCCCAGGACCCTGGTAGATGCCGTTGTTCGCCAGCAGATCGATGGGCCCGAGTCTTGCCTCGGTTTCGGCAACGGCGGCCTCCATCGAGGCGCGATCCAACAGGTCCATGCGCAGAGGGAGAGCCTCCCGACCGCGTTTGCGGATCTCCGCCGCGGTGACTTCGAGACTGCCCGGTAGCGGGGCTGTAGCCATCTTGCCCGCGATGAAGTATTCGTAAGTCTCGCCCTCTTTCAGGGTGCGGGCCGTCAGCGCCACATCGTAGCCCTTCTCCGCCAGGGCCACCGCGCTGGCAGCGCCGATGCCACGGCTCCCGCCGGTGATGAAGGCGACCTTCTTACTCATTGCCGCTCCCCTTGTTCTCCGTGGCCGGTATGCGTTCCCGCCAGATGCGGAACTCGCAGTTCGGACAGTCCGGCGCACCCTCGTGCACCGGTAAGAACACCTCTTCGAGCTTAATCTCCGGATTGACGTAGGCGGCGATCCGCCGGAAGGCACGCTTGTCCAGCGCGCACATCTCCGCCAGCGTCTCCATATCTCCGGTCGTGTGCTTGTAGTACTTCACCGCGTGGCAGGTCTTCACGCGCAGCGTCGCGTGGTCCTCGTCGTGCAACTCGCACTCGACGCCCATCAGGCGGTAACACATCTGCGGGTCCATCTGCAGCAGCTTCAGATAGGTGGCCACGTCGCTGCCCTGGATGCGCAGGGCCTTCGCAAACCGAGACTGCCAAAACGGGACCAGGGCTTCCCAAACCTCATTCTCGGCCGCCTTGCCTTCCTCCACGCCGTGGCGCTGGCGGATCACCTCCTGCCAGGTCCCGTCCAGGCGGAACCCGAGGCGGCAGTACTCCTCGATCAGCCGGCCCAGAGCTTCCTTCGAAAAGTCCTCGTAACGGATATCCGATCGAAATTTTCCACTGTAGTCTTCCAGGTCGGCCATTTGCGTTCTCCTTCGTTCGCTATGTTATTGCGAGGCAGACGTCGTGCGATGTTCGCATTTCGGCGTCCTGAGTCCATCGTTCGACGAGGCGCCCGCCGAGCGCGGGCCTCCTGACTTCCATTTGGACCGCACGGCAGGGTTCTGCGGCGCGATTCACTTCGCCTGGCGACCGAGTTCGAGCGCCTGCGCCACATTCCGCAAGTACGCGAGATGCCGATCGACCCCACGCAGACCGATATCCATCGTATGCAGATTCACCGCGCGGGCACCCGCCGTCCGCCAGGTATCCACACATAGCGCGAGCTCTTCCGGGCTGTAATGCGGCGCCCCCAGCATGCCTTGGATGATGTTGTTCACGACACGTATCTGGTCGGGGTCGCGCCCGTGCTTCTGGACTGCCGCCCGAAAGCCACTGACCGTTTCCGCGGCCTGACTGACGTCGCGGTAGCATAGTAGGGCGTCACCGATCCGCGCCGCGCGATCGAGCGCCGCGGGCGCCGATACCCCGATCCAAATGGGAATGGGCCGTTGGATCGGTAACGGGCAGATGCCGGCATCGACGATCTCATGAAACCCGGTGGTTTCGGAAAACCATTGTTCGGTCCACAAGCGGCGCAGGAAATGGATCTGTTCCTCCAGTCGGGCGGCGCGGCCTTGGTACGGTACGCCCATCGCCTTGTACTCGACGGCGTTGTGACCGAGGCCCACCCCCAGCCGCAACCGTCCGTTGCAATACCGGTCGAGATTCGCGGCCTGTTTCGCAAACAGCAGCGTCTGCCGTTGCGGAAGGACGACTACCCCCGTGACCAGCTTGATCGTGCGCGTCAGCCCCGCGAGATAGCTCAACAGCACGAGCGGCTCTTGAAACGGAGACTCGTGTGTGTAGGGTGAGACGCTGGCCCAGTCGGGCCGGTTGATGGGATTGACGGCGAGCACGCGGTCATAGGCCATCAAGTGACTGAAGCCCAGGTCTTCGACGGCCTGCGCGAACTCGCGGATCGCGCCGGCGTCGTGCTCAACTTCGACCGTCGGGAACGTGACGCCCACGTCATTTGAGCGATTCGCCATCTGAACCTCCTCTGCCCGCCCAAATCTTCGCGGCGAGAGACGCTCCGGGCGGCTCACCCACCACACCCACGCGTGCGTGTCGAGCGGCAAGGCGGTCACCGCCGCGCCGCCGCGTCGATCACATCCGTTCGATGATGGTCCCCGTTCCGATGTGGCCGCCGCAGCACATGGTGATGAGCGCGGTCGTCTTGTTGGTGCGCTCCAGTTCGTGCAGCGCCGTGGTGATCAAGCGGCTGCCCGTGGAGCCCACTGGGTGACCGAGAGCGATGGCGCCGCCGTTGACGTTCACGCGGTCCATGTCCGCTTTGTGCACGCGCGCCCACGACAGGACCACCGCCGCAAAGGCTTCGTTGATCTCGACGATATCAATGTCCTTCAGCGTCATCCCGGCCTTCTTGAGTACGGCCTCCGTGGCCTCGACCGGACCGTCCAGCGAGTAGTAGGGGTCTGACCCAACCATGACTTGCGCGACAATGCGCGCCCGGGGGTTGAGGCCGAGTGCCTTGGCGCGCTCGCGCGTCATCCACAGGACCGCCGCGGCTCCGTCGGACACCTGTGATGAATTGCCCGCTGTATGTATCCCGCCTTCATTCATGACTTTGAGCGTCGCAAGTGCCTCCAGGCTGGTCTCACGCAGCCCCTGGTCGCGGCGCACAGTCATACGCTCGCCTGTCGGCTGATTCTCCGCTCCCATCACCGGCGCGTCGATCGGTAGAACTTCACGCTCGAAACGGCCTTCGGTCCAGGCACGCGCCGCTTTCTGCTGCGAGGCGAGGCCGAACTCGTCGACGTCTTTACGCGTAATGCCGCGCTTTTGGGCGATCCGGTCGGCCGCAACAAATTGACTGCCGGGCTCGTCATAAGGGAACTCGTCAGGGCGGAAAAATCCCGGACCGTTATAAACCGCGGCGCCCAACCCCACGCGACTCATGGCTTCGACCCCGCAACCGATGCCGCTATCGAGCGAGCCGTTGGCGATGAGACCCGTGATCATGTGGTTCGCCTGCTGGGCGGAGCCGCAATTGCAGTCGATGGTAGTCGCCGCGACGTTGTAGGGCAGCCCCTCGCTGAGCCAGGCGTAGCGGGTGACGTTCATTGCTTGTTCACCCGCCTGGGTCACGCACCCACCGATGACCTGTCCGACACTGGCGGGATCGACGCCGGCTCTTTCCAGCAGTCCCCGCTGCGTGGCGCCCAGCAGCTTCGCAGGGTGGAGCCCCGAGAGCCACCCGTTCCGTTTGCCGATGGGAGTACGCACCGCCTCGACGATTACCGCTTCCGCCATTCGATCCCTCCAAGATGGTTTGCGATTGCGACCAAGGAATGCCCTGGCTGCCCTTCTCGCGAATTGTTACGCGTCCGTAGCGATGGCCATTGTGGCGCCCCCAGCATGCCTTGGAGGATGGCGTTCACAACCCCGATCTCATTCGGATCGCGCCGGCGTCAGTTTCAATTTCGACAGTGGGGAACCTCACATCCACTTCAATAGGTTCATGCGTCATCCGCTTCTCTCCCGCCGGGCTCCCGACTCGAGCGCACGCCTGACATCGAGATACGCGCAGCCTCGCAGCGTACGCCCGCGCATCGCCTTGACGGTGACCAAGCTCGTGTCCCAGCGGTGTCAGGCTTCGCTTTCCGACTGCTTGTCGATCCAGAAGCGCCAGCGACAAAACGGCGCGTCCTTGCTGGCCCGGGGCGGGAGCAGCGGCCACTCCATTTTCATCTCCCGATTGAAGATCCGCGAAATGACTTCATAGGCTTCGTGCTCGAAGCTTCCCGGTCCCGCGGCGCACAGCCGGTTCATGCCGTCCATGTCGCCGTGCTTCTCGTAGTAACTCGCGTTCTGACAGTACTTCCCGACGTAGGTGACGTCGTTGTCGCTGGCGACCTGGAAATCGAAATCGTACATGCCGTCGCCACGGCACCCATCGGGCGCGTTCTGGAAGTACTTGAACATGGAGATCACGTTGTCGTCGTGGAGGTTCAACGCCTCCCGGACCAGCGGAACGGCATAGCGTTCCATACAGCGCCGGTAGACCTCGTTAAACACGCGCTGGCCCTCGTCCTTGCCGAGTTTCTGCTGCAGGGCCGCAACCGTGAGCACCACCAGCCCCTGGAAGATGCGTTGGTAATTTTCGATGAGTTTGACCAACGTCTCCTTGGACAGGTCCGAAAACTGAAAATCCGGTTTGAACTCGCCACTGTAATCCTTCATCTCAGCCATGATGTCCTCCTTCCGATTTATCGCCAGACTGACCGGCATCGGAGATCAGCCTTCTGTCCTCTGACACCGACATCCGTCCTCTGCCTCGTCTTGCCCAGAACCGATCCCCGCTGTCAACTTGCATTCTGCGGCCGCGCGACCAGGAGGACCAGGCACGCAAGGCTTCAGGTTCGGCGACGGACGCCGGCCGTCGGAGCGATTGCTTACATTCGTCGATCTGGCGACTCCGCCAGGAAACACGATTCCCCGCCGTAACCGACGGTCGGGTGTTCGAGTGTCGCACGACACCCCGGCAGACTCACTCGGTAAACGTCCCTGCCGCCAGGGCCGCGTTGCGCTTGAACAACAGCAACAACGGCATGCAGCACAGAAAGAATACGCCAATGATGCGAAAGGCATCCATATAGGTCAGCAGGAATGCTTGTCTGGTTACGGTGTCTTCGATCGCCGCGTATGCCTGAAGCTGGGCTTCGGTAAACGGCGAGCCTTGTGCCATCAGGCCGGCGACGATCGCGTGCAACCGTTCCCGGAACGGCAAATCGAATGGTGTGACGTAGCGGAGGAGGTCCTGGCGGTGCGCCCAAGCCCGATGCTGGACAAACGTGGCGACCAGGGCAACGCCCAGTGACCCGCCCAGTTGCCGCATCATGCCGGTCAATCCCACCACCTGATGCGTTGCCCGCGGAGACAGTCCGGCCAGCACCAGGGTGGTGACCGGCACAAACAGCAGGCTGAGTCCAAAGCCGCGGAGAATCAGCGGCCAGAAGAAGTCCGCCGGGCCGGACGCCAAGGTCGACTGCGAGAGTGTCCACGTGAACGCAAAAAACCCGAGGAACCCCACGACACCCATGAGCCGAGGCGACATCCCTCCGCGCAGCAAGCGGCCGGTGAGCGGCATCATGAACGCCGAGGTAATGCTGCTCGGCAACATCAACAGCCCCGACTGCAGCGAGGTGAAGCCGAGCAGGTGTTGAATGAACACGGGGAAGATGAACTGCGACGACGTCAGGCCGAATCCGTGGACGAAGGTAAAAAAGGTGCCGGCGGCAACCGTCCGACTCTTCAACACGGACAGGTCGACGACCGGATGCTGGGCTCTGAGCTCCCACCAGACGAAGGCGACGATACCGAGGGCGGCGACGATCGTCAGGGCGGTGATGGACGGCGCCGCGAACCAATCGTCACGTTCCCCCCGATCGAGGACGACTTGCAACGCGCCGACTCCCAAGATGAGCAACACGATGCCCGGCCAGTCCACGCGCTCGACCTGACGTTCCTGACGCCGGTCGCGGATGAATAGCAGAGCGAAGGCGGTTGCGAGAGCGCCGATGGGGACGTTGACGTAAAAGATCCAGGGCCAGGTGTAATTGTCGGTGATCCATCCCCCCAACGTCGGCCCGATCAGCGGGCCGACGACGACGCCGGTGCCGAAAATGCCCATCCCGAACGCCAGCTCGTCCGGCGGAAAGGTCTCCACCAGAATGGATTGCGACGTCGACATCAAGCCGGCGCCGGCCGCCCCTTGCACGAAGCGAAAGGTGACCAGCTCCCACAGGCTGGCGGAATGCCCGCAAAAGAACGAGGCAAACGTGAACAACACGATGGACCCGACGAAGTAGTTGCGGCGCCCCATGAGACCCGAGAGCCAACTGGCCATGGGCAGAACGATGACGTTGGCAAAGATGTAGGCCGTCACCACCCATGCGATTTCATCCAAGGTGGCACCGAGGTTGCCCATCATCTGCGGCAACGACACGTTGACGATCGTCGTGTCGATCAGTTCCAGCATCGCCGACAGCACGACCGTGGCGACGATGATCCACCTGCGAAATCCGCCGTCAACCATCTCGTCACTCGATCTCGCCCGTCCCGCGGCCCAGTGTCAACCTGCGCGGCGAGGCGGCGCGCGAGTTGGCGGCGTCAGCGGCGGTAGCATCGGATCAGGAGCACGCGGCACCGCGTGCCCACCGCGTTCGCTCACTGCAGATCGATTCGCACCTGCTCGATCGTCCCGGTGAAAGCGTACGGGCTCTCGTAGGCCGCACTGACCGGCGAGGCGGAGTCGCGGCCAATGTCGAGAGGCTCGTAGATGGACGATTGGAATACGCCGTAGTGCTCGAACCGACCTTCCGCCACGGGCTTGCCGTTGACGGAGAGCCGGCCGAGGCCCGACGCGGCGCTTACCATGGGAGACGAGGGCGCGGCATCGGCCACGAAGTCGAACACCACCTGCACCTGACCCGGCGGTAACGGCTGCGCGCTGGTAAGCGCGGTATGGAACTGGCCGAAGGTGTTATTCTCGTACACCAGCCGGCCGTCCTTAACATAGAGGCTGAAGCCACCGAAGCGGCCGCCCTCGGCGATAATGACGCCCTGCGTCGGCTTGGCCGGCACGGTGAGGTCCGCGGTGATGCGATGCGAGCGTGTCAGCTCAGGCAACACGGATTGCGGTACGCGGGTGACGTCGCCGGCGAACTGGAACGCGGTGCGGCCCGTGGCCGGCGACGGCACGCCGGCATATGGAGTCGGGAGCAGCGGATACACCTGATTGCGCCGCGCCTCCTTATCGAACTCCGCCTGTAGCGCGGCGAGCTTTTGCGGCTCCCGCGCGGCCAAGTCGTGGGCTTGGCTGTAGTCGACATCGAGATGGTAGAGTTCCCAGCGATCCTCATCGAGTGTCGGGGCAACCGGCTTCCGGGACCAGGGAAGCGTATGGATCGTACCGGCCCACCAGCCGTCTTTGTAGATCCCCCGATTGCCGAATATCTCGAAGTACTGGGTCGTATGCCGGCTCGGCGCCTGCGCGTTGCCAAACGTGGCGAGGAAACTCGTACCCGCCATGGGCAGCTGGGTGACGCCATTCACCACATCCGGCGCCACAATGCCGGCCGCATCGAGGATCGTCGGCACGACGTCGGTCACGTGCTGGAACTGGGTGCGCAGCCCGCCCCTGTCCTTGATGCGCGCCGGCCAGGACACGATCATCGGGTCGCGATCCGCGCCCAGATGGCCGGCCATCTGCTTCACCCACTGGAACGGCGTGTTCGCCGCCCAGGCCCACGGGGTGGCGTAATGGTTGTCGAGCTTCTCGCTGCCGAGTTCCGCCATATGGGAAAGTTGGGTCTTCAGGTCCGTGACGGCGCCAAAGTTGGAAGCGTAGGTGATGTCGCTGCCCTCCATGCCGCCCTCGCCGCTCGCACCGTTGTCGCCGACGATGTAGATGATCAGCGTGTTGTCGTTGTAGGGGGCCTTGCGAATCTCGTTCAACAAGCGGCCGACTTCATGGTCCGTATGGGCGAGGAAGCCGGCATACACTTCCATCTGGCGGGCCACCAGCCGTCGCGCGTCCGCGGAGAGCGAACCCCAAGCCGGAAACTCGGCCGGACGGGGCGTCAGCTCGGCATCGGCGGGGATGACCCCGAGTTTCTTTTGCCGAGCGAAGGTTTCCTCGCGCAACGCGTCCCAGCCCCGATCGAACTTCCCCTGGTATGGCGCGATCCACTCCTTCGGCACCTGTAGCGGCGCGTGAGTGGCACCGGGCGCAAGATAGAGAAAGAACGGTTTGCCGGGCACCACGGCGTCGTGCCGGTGGATCCACCGAATCGCGTCGTTGACGATATCGGTGGTGAAGTGGTAGCCCTCCGCCGGCGTCGCCGGGGCATCGACCGGGAGCGTATTGCGATACAGGATGGGCTCCCACTGGCTGTTCTCGCCCATGAAAAAGCCGTAGAAGTAGTCGAAGCCGAGACCGGTCGGCCAGTGCGCGAAGGGGCCCGTCGGCCCGAGTTCCCAGCCGGGCGTGTTGTGCCACTTGCCGAAGGCCGCGGTACTATAGCCGTGCTGCTTCAGCACTTCGGCTATGGATGCGGTTTCGCGCTTCCAGGTCATGTCGTAGCCCGGGTAACCGGACGCCGCCTCGGCGACCGCGCCAAAACCAACCTGATGATGGTTGCGCCCGGTGAGCAGCGCCGCGCGGGTGGGAGAGCACATGCCGGTCACGTGAAAGCGGTTGTAGCGCAGGCCGTTGGCCGCGAGTCTGTCCAACTCGGGCGTCGCCGTCGGCCCACCGAAGGTGCTCGCCGCACCGAAACCCACATCGTCGAGCAGAATGAGCACGACATTGGGCGCTCCCGCTGGGGCCTGTGGCGCGGCGGGCCAGGCCGGCACCGACTTGGCGATGGAAGCATCGATCTTGCCGCGGAACGGCTGCGGCTTGGGCAGCACCTCTTCGGCCCAGGCGGACGGCCCGTGGGCACCGAACAGCCCAAGCGTTACGCCCAGCACCGCGACCAGCGTCCATCGAGCGCTCGCCAACTTCGACGTTACGGTGTGCATCGCCATCCTCCTGTCGTTTCCAGTACGTTCATCCGACCGCCGTTGCGCCGACAGCGGACGGTTAGTTGCATACCCCGTCCGCAATCAACTTGTCGATCTCGGCGGTCTCGAGTTCCAGGAGGCGGCTCAGCACCTCCCTGGTGTCCGCATCCAGCAGCGGCGCCGCGCCGGCCACCTGGAGACGCGTACGGCTCATGCGGATCGGGTTGGCGGGATGGTGTTCGGTGCCGGTCTCGGGGTGCTCGATGGCCACGAGGGCGCCACGCGCGCTCAGGTGCGTGTCGGCGAGGTGATCGAGACCGTTCTGCACCGGCATGGCCGACACCCCGGCGGCTTGCAGCGCTATCGCGACCTCCTCCGCCGTGCGGATTCGCGTCCAATCCGCGAGGCGCGCATCGATCTCGGCCCGCGCCGCCAGCCGGCCGGGCAAGGTATTCCATGTGGGCGGCGTCTGCCAGCCGAGGCAGTGCACGAACCGCTGCCAGTCCTCGTCGTTCATCACCGCGATGGCACACCAGCGATCCTCGCCGCTGCAGGGGTAGACGCCATGGGGGGCCGCGTAGGCGGAAGCGTTGCCCCGCGGTTGCGGCGGCCGGCCGGTGCACGGCCCTTCGAGGTAGTATTCTCCGAGGAAGTATGCCGCCGCTTCGGTCTGCGCCAGCTCGACGAATTGCCCCTCACCGGTACGGCGCCGGTGTTCGAGCGCGGCCAGGACCCCCACCGCCGCCAGCTTGCTGGCGATGTGGTCGGGATGATTCGTTGCGGTGCCGGCCGGGTATGGTGCGTCCGCATGGTTCCACAGCCAATTGCTGCCGGCGAAACACGAGTTCAACGGTCCGAAGGCCGCGGCTTCACCCAGCGGGCCGCCCCGCCCGAAACCTTGCGAGGCGACGTAGATGACGTCCGCGCGCACGCGGCGGACATCGTCGTAGTCGAGCCCCCATTGCCGCACCACGCCGCCGCGGTTGTTCTCGATGACCACGTCCGCCGTCGCGCACAGCCGCAGGGCCAGTTCCCGGCCGCGCGGCGTGCGCAGATTCAGGCACACGCTTTTCTGGCCGCGCGACGCCGCATTGAACGAGAAGGCGCGGTTGTGTTCGCCGGGCTCGAGTGCGGTGAGGCGGAGGAAGTCGAGGTTCTGTCGCGACTCCACCTTGATGACCTCGGCCCCCAGTTCCACGAACAACCAGCAAATCTCCGGCCCCACCGCGCCGACCCCGAGATCGATGACGCGGATGCCGGCGAGCGGCAATCCCCCGCCCTCATCCGGCGCACGGGCAGGCTCGGCGGTGCGCGGCGCGAAGCCCGTGGCGTCGTCTTGCCCCAGCGTGGGCGCCGGACGGCGCAGCACCGCCGGACTCGCCGACATGTTGATCGGCACGGGCGCAAATGGCGCATCCCCGAGGTGCGGGAAGCCGGTCTTACGGAAATAGCCGCGCACGTGTGTCTGTTGCTCGCCAACGAATTCGTCCGGCGTGTTGACGGGCGCGATCGGCAGGCCCAACCGCAACGCCTCGGCACGGACGTCCGCCCGCGTGCGCTGCGCCAACCGTTCCGTGGCCACCACCCGAATCGCGTCGCCGTTGAAGATACGATACATCATCGTCTCCCACTCGGCCCCGGCAAGCGCTTCGGGTTGACCGAGCAGAGCGAGAAAGTTCCGCCACAGTCGTGGCGTGACGGTACAGACGCGAATGAAGCCGTCGGCCGTCGGCAGCACCAGGTAACTGCCATCGGCGTTGCGCGGCACGGCCGCCGGCATCATCGGGAACCGCCGCGCGCAGTCGACCACCGGGATCGACCACGGGTAGAGCGCATGTAGCGCCGCCTCCTGTACCGACACTTCGATCGTCTGTCCCTGGCCTTGGCGCGCACGGTCGAGCAACGCTATCAGCGCGCCGGCCACCGCAAACACCGAAGCGCCGTCATGGGCGATGTACCCCGGCAACCAGCACGGCGGCCGCTCGGGAAAACCGGAGGCGAACAGCACCCCGGACGACGCGAACGCCGGCAACGGCTCCAGACGCCAGTCCGCATGTGGACCCGAGAGACCGCAATCGGCCATGGCGACGTGGATCAGGTGCGGATGCCGCGCGCGCACCTCCTCCGGCAGCAATCCGAGTTGGCGCTGTCCCGCGCCGCCCAAGTTTTCGATCAGGATGTCGGCCTGATCGCACAGCGCCGCGAAGCGGCGCCGTCCGGCGGCGTCCTGCAGGTCGATCACCGCGCCACGCTTGTTCGCATTACGATACAAGAACGGTAGCGAGCGGTCCGCCGCGGCCACCGTGCCGGCGAACGGCGGTTGCAGGCGCCCCGGGTCTCCGCCCGGCGGCTCGACTTTCGTGACGTCGGCTCCCAGATCGGCAAGCAGACGCCCCGCCAGGGCGCCGCGCAAGTCCGTCAGATCGAGAACGTTCAGATGGGTCAGCGGTGCGCTCGGCATGCGCCGCACTCTATGCGAAAAGCCCGGCCGCGTACAATCCGGCAGCCGCTCGCCGCGCGAATCCCGGCCTCGTTCTCGGCACCGGCACAAGAGGGACCCCGATGCCTAGAGCGTCGGCGCACTGGACGCGCGCCAGTGGCGCGGTATACACCTGGGCGTAGGAGGCCGGCTAACGGACCGCGCAAGGCGTGGCGGCCGCGAGAAAGGACCAACGCATGACCGGGACACACAACATCGGCCGCAGCGCCCAGATCATTGCCTGCGACACCGGCGGGACGATGACCGACGTGATCGTCGTGGACACGGACGGCCACTTTAGCATTGGCAAGGCGTCGACCACACCGCACGATCAGAGCGTCGGCTTTCTGGAATCGTTGCGCGACGCCTTTCACTACTGGGACATCGACTTCGACCGACAGGCGCGGCGGCTGCTGGCCGGCGTGAATGCCAGTGTCTATTCCGGGACGGCCATGCTTAACGCGTTGATCACCGGAACCGGCCAACGGGTCGGCGTCATCACGCGCCGCGGCGACGAGGATATCTTCATCCATCAGCGTACGTGTCAAAGCTGGGTAGGGCTATCCTACCAGGACACGCTGCACCATGCGGCGCACCATTACCCTCCAGCGCTCGTACCGCGGCAGTTGGTCAAGGGCGTCACCGGCCGTATCGACTGTTTCGGCGCCGAGGCCATCCCGCTCTACGAGCACGAGGTGCGCCAGGCGCTGCACGAATTGCTCGATGCGGAGGTGCAGGCCATCGCGGTCTGCCTGCTGTTCTCTTATCTGAACCCGGCACACGAGTTGCGCCTCGCCGAGATCGCCAGCGAGGTCATGCGGGAGCGCGGCCGCACGGTTTCCGTGCACCTGTCGCACCGCCTGGTGCCGATCGCGCGCGAACACGGCCGACTCAATACCGTGGTCCTGCACGCGTACGCGGTCGAGCCGGCGCGCCGGCAGTACGACGCCATCGAGCGCCAGTTGCGCGAGCGCGGCTTTCGGCATCCCCTGCTGGTCGTCCTCTCGCACGGCGGGGTGGCGAACATCCGTTACCCACGCCTGCACGAGTCGGCGTTCTCCGGGCCCATCGGCGGGCTGTTGGGCGCACGCTATCTGGCGCAGGCCCTAGGCATCGACAATTGGATCTGTGCCGACATGGGGGGCACCAGCTTCGACGTCGGCCTCATCATGGGCGGCGAACCGCTCGTCCGCCGCGAGGTGGTGATCACGCGCCGGTTGTTCAACCTGCCGACGCTGGTGATGGACACGATCGCCGCGGGGATGGGCATGTACGTCACCGTCGATCCGATCACCCACCGCATCACGCTCGGTCCGGAGAGCGCCGGCGCCGATCCCGGACCGGTCTCCTACGACATGGGGAACGAAGTCCCGACGGTGATGGACTGCGCGCTGATCACCGGCTTGCTCAATCCGGACAACTACCTGGGGGGCAAGCTGCGGCTCAACATCGACAAGGCGCTACGGGCGCTGCAGCAGCAGTGCGCCCGCGTCCTCGACGTCGATCCGTACTACCTGGCCGAAGGCGTCTTGCAACTCATCTCCAGCACGCTGCGCGAACACTTGCGCACGACCCTGAGCGTGCGCGGCTTTTCGCCGGCCGATTACCACCTGCTCTCCTACGGTGGCGCGGGGCCGCTGCTGGTCGCGCTCTACGCCGAGGATCTGCCATTCCGGGGCGTCGCCACGGTACCGTGGGCGGCCGGCTTTTCCGCCTTCGGCGCGGCGGCGGTCGATCTCATTCATCGCTACGAGAAGTCGACAACGATCTTCATCCCGTTCGGAGCGGACGCCACGTGGAAATTGGCCATGGGGCAGCGCGTCAACGCCGTATGGGACGAACTGGAGCAGCAGGCCCGCGATGACTTCACGGCCGAAGGTCTGCCCGCGGAGCGCGCCGCGTACCGGCCGTTGGCCTATGTGCGCTACGGAGCGCAGATGGAGGACCTGGAGATCCGCTCTCCGGTGGAGCGCATCCGCGACGCGGCGGACATGGACCGCCTGCTCGCCGCCTTCGAGCAGCACTACGAGCGCATCTACGCGGGGGTGGCGAAGCACGAACGCGCCGGGTTCCAGATTCTCGAGCTCGGCCTGGAGGCCGCCATCCCCAAGGTGAAACCGCAACTGGTACGGCGGCCCCTCCAGGGAAAACAACCGACGGCGGCGGCGCACAAGGGCACGCGCCGGATCTACTATCGCGGCCAGTGGCAGGAGGCGGCACTCTACGATATGGACGCGCTGCAGCCGGGCAACGAAGTGGCGGGAACGGCGGTGCTCGAAGCCCCCGCGACCACGTACTGCGTGCCGCCCGGCCGGCGCGTGTCCATGGACGAACTGTCGGTGCTGTGGCTGCGCTGACAAAGGATCGGGGCTTGGGGGCGTGTGGGGTTGTCAGACGCCCTTCAAGCCCCCAGGCCCCCAAGCCCTCAGGCCAGAATCCGGAGACGCACTGTGAACAACGCGAGCAACGAAGACAAGCGGCCGCTGGTCAAGGCCGCGACACCGAGCGGCATCGGCGCCGGTGGCCAGAGGCTGCGGCAGATGCTCGCCGAGAGCCGGCGCCGGTGGCGCGAGACCGGCTGCTACGCCGGCATCACGGAGCCGCAGGCGCTGCGCCGCGATCCGATCAAGGCCGAACTGTTTCACTCGCGCTTGTTGGCGGCGCTGATCGCCGGCCGCGAGACGACCAGGATGATCTCCGGCTCGCCGTTCGTACGCGAGGTGGCCGAACTGGCGGTCGGCATCTACACGCCCGAAGGCGACAACATCGCCCAGTCGACGGGCATCCAGGTGCACATCCGGCCCATGGGCGAGGCTATCCAGTGGATGATCGCGCACGACTGGGAGGAGAAGGTGGGCATCGCCGACGGCGACCTGTTCTGGTTCAACGAGAGCAGCATCGCCGGCATGCACCCCGCCGACGTCTACGACATCCTGCCGATCTTCTGGGAGGGCGAGTTGGTGGCTTGGGTGTGCACGGTGATCATGGAGATGGACATCGGCGCCGTGACGCCCGGCTGCATGCCGGCGCCGAACGTCGAGCGCGCCACCGACGGCGTACGCTTCGCCGGCGAGAAAGTCGGCAGCAACGATCGCTTGCGCCACGACATCGTCGCCAAGTGCGAGCTGAGTTTCGACATGGCCGACATTTTTCTCCTGGATCGGAAAGGCGCGATTGCCGCTAACATCCACGTACGCCGCGAGGTCCAGCGGATCATCGGCGAGTTCGGACTGGAGTACTTTCGCGCCGCCACCCGCGAACTCATCGAAGAGGAGCGCCGCAGCCAACTCGCCCGTTTGCGGCAGCGCACCGTCCCCGGCCGTTACCGCAACGTGCTGCCGTTCGAGTTCTACATGGCGAACCAACCGGTTTCGTGGTTGCCGGCTCGGCACGACCGTATCCGGCTGTCGCCCATCGAGATGCGGATCGACACCTCCGGCACCGTCACCCTCGACTTCGAGGGCGCCGGCGCGTGGGGCTGGCACCCGTTCAACGCCACCCCCTCGGGCATGTGGGGTTCCCTGTCGATCGCCATCGTGCAGACGTTGTCGTACGACGGGCGCGCCAATCTGGGCTCGCTCCTGCCGTTCGCCATCCACGTCCCGAAGGGCTCGTTGTTCAACCCGGAAGATCCGCGCCCGCTGGCGCAAGCCTGCGCGTGGGCAACGGTCATCGACGCCTTCTGCGCCTGGCTTGGCCTGCTCAGCCAAGGCTATTATATGCGCGGCTACCGCGAGGAGATGCTCGGCTTTCGCTCCGGCGGTTCGATCGCCATGCAGGGCTACGATCAGTTCGGCAAGCGGCGCCCGCTCGTGGCCACGCCCACCGGCATCCCGGCGGCCGGCGCCAGCGGCGTGCGCGACGGACTCGATCCGGGTGGCATCCTGGTCACCGCCGAGGTCGATCTCGGCAACACCGAAATCTGGGAGCTGTTCGTTCCCTACCTGGAACTCTCCCGTCGCTTCGATCCCTATTCGGTCGGACACGGCAAGTTCCGCTCCGGGGCCTGCGTCCCGCACTTCTTCATGATCCACGGCGGACGCGACATCGTAGGCTCGGCGATGACCACCGGCGGCACCTCCACCATCTTGCCGAACCTCGGCATGTGCGGCGGCTACCCCGGCGGCAAGCGTTTTCTGGCCATCCTGCGGAACACCGACGTCGCCGCACGCGTCGCCGCGCGCCAGCCGCTAATCCATCTGCTCGGCCACCCGAACCGTCCCGACTACGAGGACATGCTCCGCGCCGACGTCTCACTCTCGCACCACTTACCCGAACCCGTGGCGTTGACCGACAACGACATCGTCATTTCGGGCAGCGCGTCGCCCGGCGGCTTTGGGGATCCGATCGAGCGCGACCCGCTCCGCGTCCAGCGCGATCTCGATAATGGGCTCACCACGCCGGACATTGCCGAGGGCATGTACTGCGTCGAGGCATGCTACGATCCGTCCCAGGCCGCGTGGGAGATCGATGCGGAGGCCACCGCACGGCGGCGCCAGGCCAAGCGTGAGGAACGCTTGCGCCGCGCCGTGCCGGCGCGCACCTGGTGGGAGGACAAACGCCAGCGGCTGGCCGACCGCGCTCTCCACCCGTCGCTCGGCGAAATGTACGCCAGTAGCATGAAACTGAGTCCGACCTTCGCACGGGAGCTGCGCGAATTCTGGGCGCTCCCCGACGATTGGACCCCGGAGGTGCACTGATGTCCCCGTCGCGCCAAGACCTTACGGACCTCATCGACGGCACGCTGCCGTGGCCGCAGCTCAAGCACATCGTCAGCTCGCCGAAAGACGATGACCGTTTCCAGCGGCTGCGCGACATCTTGCAAGCGCGCGTGCCGTGGACGGAGACGATCCTGCTGCCGCTGACCGAGCATCTGTACGTTGTCGCGAAAGACGGCCAGCGCATCGTCAAGTGCGACTGTGGGCATGAGTTCGGGGACTGGCGCCGCAACTGGAAGCTCAGCGCCCTCATCCTCGGACGCGACGACGAGAACAGCTTGCAGGAAATCTACCCGGGCGTGCGCCGCCCGGACCCCGCTCTGTGCGAAGTGCGGGAATACATCTGTCCGAGCTGCGCGGCATTGCTAAAGGTGGAAGCCGTGCCGGTCGGCTACCCGATGATTTTCGACGCCCTCCCCGATATCGATGGCTTCTATCGCGACTGGCTCCACGCGCCGTTGCCCGAACAATTGGAGTGCGTCGATCGGAGTCTCGAGGTCATTCGAGAATGGGCGAAGGGGCGGGAATCCGGGACGCGGGTCCACGAGCCGGGACAGGAGCCGGAGTCGGCAGTCAGTCCCCCGACTCCGGATCTCCACCAAGGAGGCGTGCGGTGAATGAATCGAACGAGATAGCCGGCCAGCAGCCCGTCCGTGCCGCGATGCGGGCGGGGATCGGCGCCGGCGGTCGGACGCTGCGGCAGATGCTTGAGGAGAACCGCCGCCAGTGGCGCGAGACCGGCTGCTACGCCGGCATCGCCGCGCCGCACCTGTTGCGGCGCGATCCGATCAAGGCCGAACTGTTTCACTCGCGGCTGCTGGCGGCGCTCATCGCCGGCCGCGAGACCACCAAGATGATTTCCGGCTCGCCGTACGTACGCGAGGTGGCCGAACTGGCCGTCGGCATCTACACGCCCGAGGGAGACAACATCGCGCAATCGACCGGCATCCAGGCCCACGTCCGCCCCATGGGCGAGGCCATCCAATGGATGATCGAACACGAGTGGGAGGAGCACGTCGGCATTCGTCCCGGCGACCTCTTCTGGTTCAACGAGTGCAGCGTCGCCGGCATGCACCCCGCCGACGTGTACGACATCCTCCCGATTTTCTGGGAGGGAGAGTTGGTGGCGTGGGTCTGTACCGTCATCATGGAAATGGATATCGGCGCCGTCAGTCCGGGTTGCATGCCGGTGCCCAATGTCGAGCGCGCCACCGACGGCGTACGTTTCGCCGGCGAGAAGGTCGGCACCGACGATCGGTTACGCCACGACATCGTCGTCAAGTGCGAGTTGAGTTTCGACATGGCCGACATGTTCCTGCTCGACCGCAAGGGCGCCATCGCGGCCAACATCCACGTCCGCCGCGAGGTCGAGAAGCTGATCCGCGAGTTCGGCCCGGAGTACTTTCGGGCGGCCACCCGCGAGCTGATCGAAGAGGAGCGCCGCGGCCAGATCGCGCGCCTGCGCCAGCGCACCGTGCCAGGACGCTACCGCAACGTCGCGTCGTTCGAGTACTACATGGCGCGGCAACCGGTGTCCTGGCTGCCAGCCAAGCGCGACGTGATTCGGTTGGCGCCGATGGAGACGCGGATCGAGCCGTCCGGGCGCGTGGTTCTCGACTTCGAGGGCGCCGGCGAATGGGGGTGGCACAACTTCAATGCCACCCCGTCGGGCATGTGGGGCTGCTTGTCGATCAGCCTGGTGCAGACGCTGTCGTACGACGGGCGCGCCAACATCGGCTCGTTGCTCCCCTTCGACATCCGCCTGCCGCGCAACTCGGTGTTTCATCCGGAGGATACGCGGCCGCTGGCGCAGGCGAACATCTGGGCGACGGCGATCGAGACATTCTGCGTCTGGCTCGGCACCCTCAGCCAGGCCTACTACATGCGCGGCTTCCGCGAAGAGATGTTCGGCTTCCGCTCCGCCTACGGGATTGCCATGGTCGGGTACGACCAGTACGGAAAGCGGCGCGCGCTGTTGGCCGCGCACACCGGCACCATCGGCTCCGGCGCCAGCGCCATCCGCGACGGGCTCGACCCGGGCGGCATGCTGCCCACGCCCGAGGTCGATAACGGCAATGCCGAGATCTGGGAGCAGTTCGTACCCTATATCGAACTTTCCCGCCGCCTCAATCCGTACTCCGTTGGCCACGGCAAGTACCGCTCGGGCGCCTGCATGCCGCTCATGGGCATGATTCATCGCGGGCGCGAGATCGTCGGTTCCGCGCTGGTCTCGGGCGGCACGTATTTCATCTTGCCCAACCTCGGCCTCGGTGGCGGCTACCCGGGCGGCAAACTGATGCGCGCCGTCGTCCGCAACACCAACGTTGCGCAACTGATGGCGGAACGCCGGCCGCTGGTGCACGACATCGGCCATCCCGCGCATCCGAATTACGAACAGGCCCTCAGTGCCGACGTCTGGCACCCGCATCACATCCCCGAACCCTTCACCCTGCAAGACGGCGACATCACCATCGACGCCCACGGGGCGCCCGGCGGCTTCGGCGATCCCATCGAGCGCGACCCGGCAGCGGTCAAGCGCGATCTCGACAACGGTCTGACGACGCCCGACATCGCCGAGCGCATCTATGGCCTGGCGGCGAGCTACGACACCGCGGCGCAGGCGTGGACGGTCGATGCCGCGGCCACCGCCCGGCGGCGCGCCGCCACGCGTGCCGAGCGCCTGCGACGCGCCGTGCCGGTACAACAGTGGTGGCGCGCGGCGCGCCGGCGCTTGACGACGCACGCGCTGCCCCCCCTCATCGGCGAAATGTACGCCAGCAGCATGCGACTGAGCGCGCCCTTCGCCGGCGAATTTCGCGCCTTCTGGGCGCTCCCCGACGATTGGAATCCGGAGGCACACTGATGTCCCTTTCGCCTGACGATCTCGCCGACCTTATCGACGGCAAGCTGCCCTGGCCCCAGGTGCGCCAGGTGGTCAGCGCGCCCAAGGACGATGACCGCTTCCAGCGCTTACGCGATCTTCTGCAGGCACGCGTGCCGTGGCCGGAGCGAATCCTCCTGCCACTCAGCGCGCATCTCTACATTGTCGAGCAGGGCGATCGACGCATCGTCAAGTGCGATTGCGGTCACGAATTTGGCGACTGGCGTTGCAACTGGAAATTGCACGCCCTGATTCTCGCCCGCGACAGCCGCGAGAGCGTCGAGGAGATCTATCCCGGGCACACCGCGCCCAGTGCGGAACTGAGCGAAATCCGCGAGTACATCTGTCCGACGTGCGCGACGCTGCTCAAGGTCGAAACCGTACCGCTCGGCTACCCCGTGATTTTCGACGCCCTCCCCGACCTCGACGCGTTCTATCGCGAGTGGCTCGGCGCACCGCTGCCAGACACGCAGGAGTGCGTCGACAAGAGCCCTGAGTTGATCGCGCAGTGGGCGCGCGAGACGGAGTCGTAGGAAGACCGCCCGCAGACCGGCTGGAGAGCGGACACCGGACGGGTAACGACGTGACAATTCGAGAGTCCGAGGAGGTACACCGTGCAATCGTTCGCTGAACTCATCCTGGCGCGTGCGGATGACGACCGCACCTTTCTGCTGTTCGAAGATCGATGTTGGTCCTACCGCGAGTACGTCGACGCGTGCGTGGCGCGCGCGCACTGGCTCCTCGATCGCCGCCAGGAGGGACCGTTCCATATCGGCGTGCTGCTCGACAACGTGCCGGAATATCCTATGCTCCTGGGCGCGGCGGCACTGGGGGGAGCGACGATTGTCGGCATCAATCCGACGCGGCGCGGCGCGCAACTGGAGCGCGATTTCCGGCATGCCGAGTGCCAGATGCTGATTACCGAGGAGCGCCATCTGCCGGACCTCGAGGGAGTGGAGTTGCCCATGACTCCCGAGCGCCGTATCGTGATCGACTCGACCACGTGGCACGACGGCTTGCGTCCGTACGCGGGGCGCGCCGCGCCACAGGTCGCCATCGATCCCAAGGCGCCGCACACCCTGATCTTTACCTCGGGCACCACGGGCGACCCGAAGGCGGCAATCTGTTCGCAAGCGCGCCTGCTGTCGATCGCCACCATCGCCAAAGACATGCCGGCGATTGCGCTCGGGCCCGACGACGTCACGTACGAGGTCATGCCCTTCTTCCACTCCAACGCCATCCAGGTCGGCTGGGCGACGACCCTGGCGGCGGGCGCGGCGATGGCGTTGCGGCGCAAGTTCTCGGCCTCCGGTTTCCTCCCCGACATCCGCCGCTACCGCTGCACTTATATGAATTACGTCGGCAAGCCGCTGAGCTATATTCTGGCGACACCCGAAAAACCCGACGATGCCGACAACCCGTTGCGGCGCTGCTTCGGTAATGAGGCGACACCGCAAGACATCGAACGCTTCCAGCGTCGCTTCGGCTGCAGCGTTACGGACAACTACGGGTCCACCGAGGGCGGCGTGTCGACCCTCAGAACCCCCGACACGCCGCCAAACGCGCTAGGGGTCGGCGTGCCCGGAACCGTGGTGCTGAATCCCCACACCGGCGAGGAGTGCCCGCGCGCGCGGTTCGACGAGCACGGCCGCCTGCTGAACGCGGACGATGCCATCGGCGAGATGGCCAACACCCAGACCGCGGCGAACTTCGAAGGCTACTGGAACAACCCCGACGCCAACAACGAGCGCACGCGCCAGGGGATTTACTGGACCGGTGACCTCGGGTATCGCGACGACAACGGCTTCTTCTATTTCGCTGGCCGCAACTACGATTGGCTGCGGGTCGATGGCGAGAACTTCGCCGCCGCGCCGGTCGAGGCGGTGCTGGTACGCCACCCCGACATCGTCCTGGCGGCGGTCTACGCGGTCCCCAACGCCATTGTCGGCGACGACGTCATGGCGGCCGTGCTGCTGCGCGAGGGCGCCGCGTTCGATGACGCGCGCTTCCGTGCATTTCTCGCCGCCCAGAAGGACTTCGGCACGAAATGGACGCCGCGCTACGTACGTGTGGCGCGCGAGTTCCCCGTGACCCCTACGAACAAGATCGTCAAACGCCACCTCCGTGCCGAGTTGTGGGAATGCGTCGACCCGGTCTGGCGGCGCCAGGATGACGGGTCGTACCGGCCGCTGACGGCGGCGGATGTCGAACGCCTCCGGCAAGAGTTCGCCGCACGCGACCGCGGCGCGGTGCTGGACTTGGAACGGAGCCGCGCCTGACGTCTCCCTATCGCGATTCCCTGGCACACGCCACATCGCGCCGCGCGGGAGAGTGCCGGATCCCGCTTGACGTGTTTTCCTCGACGGGACAAAATCAGTGGCCGTTCCGCACGTTTCGCAAGTCCGCGAGGAAATCATGGAATCGATCGGTAGGATCGGAGGGCTGTGGAGATATCCGGTGAAGTCGCTGGCCGGTGAGCCGCTGGTTTCGGCGATGCTCGACGAGACGGGAATCATTGGCGACCGGCGCTGGGCCCTGAAGAACATCCGCACCGGCGAACTGGTGAACTGCAAGGTGCTCACTTCGCTCCTTACCGTTGGCGCCGCCTATCGGGATGAGCCGAAGCCCGGTTATGGCGTCGTGCACGCCGAGATCACCCTGCCTGACGGCCGCAAGCTCATGACGAGCGATCCGTCTGTCAATGCCGCGATTTCCGCAATCGCCGGCCAGCCGCTCGAACTCTGGCCGCTCCTTCCTCCATCGAATGCCGAACATTATCGCCTGCGCCGTCCGTTCACCCCGGAACTCACCAAACAGCGCATGGGGCTGAACCCCGACGACCCCTACCCCGATTTCTCGACCTACGAACCCGAGATGATCGAGGAGCTGCATCATTTCTTCTCCCCGCGCGGCTCCTACAAGGATGCCTATCCGCTCCACTATGTGACGTCGGCCTCGCTTGCGACGCTGGAGAGCTATCATCCGGGCCTCGATGTCACGCCGCGCCGCTTTCGCCCGAACTTCTATATCGAGGGCGTGGAGGCCGGGGGTTTTCCCGAGCTCGGCTGGAGTGGTTACGATCTGGCGATCGGCGATGCGGTTCTGAACTGCGGCGAGGAGACGGTGCGCTGCGTGATGCCGTCGCAGGCGCAGATGGGGCTGAAGGCCGAACCGCACATGGGGTTCGTTCTGAACCGGGTGACCAAACTGAAGTTGGGCGCCTATTGCCATATCCGCAAGGCCGGTATGATTTCAGTCGGAGACGAGGTGTTTCTGGAACGGCAGCCAAAGTTTCGCGCGATCCGTTCGAAGATCCTGCCGCTTCCGGAGAACATCGCCCGCGGCGAAGTGCCTGGTCCCCCGCCGCTCACTCCCTTCTATAAGGCACGCGTCGTGAGGAAGCGGCGTGAAACGGCCGACACCATCAGCTTCGGCTTCAAGATGCCGCCCGGACAGGCGTTTCCGTTCCTTCCCGGACAACATCTGATTTTCCGCCTGAGGCCTTCAGGTCACGCTCGACCCTTTCTGCGCAGCTATTCGCTGAGCAGTGAGCGCGGTCTCGAAAATCGATGGAGCGGCGTTCACGAAACTTGGATGGACGGGTAGCGCTCGTTTTCCGCGTTTCCCGCCGGGTGTAGGGGCCGACGGAAACGGAAACGGAAAGCGGTCGTCAGGCAGGCAGCGAGTAGCCGTCAGTGGTACGATCACGCGGCCGTCGGCGAGCAGTGTGTCGAGTGTGGCACAGAGCGTTTCGCTGCGAATGCGGCATGCGGCGCGCGCAGCTCGCGGACGCCGAGAGGAGCGTCAGCGGCGAGCAGTGCCTGCTCGATACGTGCGGCTGGCGAGGGTTGATCTGGGGGCGCGAGCTCGGGCGGTGTCGCCTTCGCGATGCGCAGCGCGAGCGGATCGGCGGCAAGCTCCAGGGTGAGGTCGTCGGGAGCGCGGGCGGCGCGGTGTTCGACGCTAAGTCGCAAGAGTTGATCGCGCCGGCGCAGGTAGAGGTTGGAGTCGCCCCAGGCGTGGAATTCGGAGCTGCCACGCAGAGCTCGCCCGGGCCGCAAGCGGCCGGCATCTTTGCGGGCGTGGTGGACCAGTGCGACGGCGAGATGATGCTGGCGCTGAAGCTTGCGCAGCAGCTTGGCGGAGCGACCTCGCCGGCGTTGTTCTCGTCGACGGCGTGCAGGCGCACAAAGGTCGAGCACGAGCAGCGCGGGATTGCCTTTCTCGACGGTTTCGCACAGCTGCTCGCAGCAGGTCGAGTCGTCCAGACGCAGCCGTGTGGCGGTGATGACGAACAGCGGCAGGTTTTTCAAAGAGGCCGCGGGCGGCGGTGATGCCTGCGAGTCGTTCGCGCACGACGTGCAGCGGGTCTTCGGCGGCAAAGAGCAGCACCCGGGCGGCGCGAGCGACCGCGAAGCGCCGAGGCATTGGGTGCCGAAGCGATCGAGACGGCCAGATCGAGGGCGAGAAAGGACTTGCAGCACTTGCTCGCTGCCGATGATCCCGACTGCTTCGGTGCCCCAGAGCTGCTCGACCAGCCAGCGCTGCTGTTCGGGTGCGAGGGGAGTTTCGCGGCGGCAGGACCGGCAGGATGCTCATCGTCGCTTGCCGTTGCTGCGCGGGGCGTGCCACACACCTGCAGGAAGAGCTCCTCGTCCAGGCGCGGGCGCTTGTCGTGCACCGCGGCGGCGTGGCGTTCGGCGCCGAGGTTCAGCGGGAGGACGCCTGTTGCCGGCGGCATGGGAGCACAGCGTCTCGATCAGGCCCGGTGTCATCAGCTCCGCGTTGCCGGCCGCCTCCAGCGGCGTGGCGCACGCAGTGCGAGATCGTCGGCCGGGACGGTCTTCGAGGATCAGGCGCACGCGGATACGCGAGCCCAGCGGGAGCAGTTCCGGAGCGAAAGCCGTCGGTGAGCCAGCAGCGCCGGTCGCCGGCCAGCACGACGGTGAGCAGACGGCGGGCATCGAGGTCGGCGCTGCAAAGAAAGCGCAGTTCGTTCAGCGTGGCTGGACAAGGTCTCCTGCGCCTCGTCGATGATCAGCACCGGGCGCACCAGCGTCGACTCGGTGTGTTTTCGCCAGCGTTCGCGCAGCACCCCGAGCCGGCCCAGCGGTTGTGCGGAGAGAGCGCAATGCCGAAGAGGTCGCCGAGCTCACGATAGAAGTCGGCGACGTGCGAATGCGGACGAGCGAGCACCGCCACCTGCAGGTCGCGCACCGAAGAGAGTCGTGGCGACCACAAAGCGCAGCACCACCGACTTGCCGGTGCCGGGATCACCGGTGACCAGAGCGAAGCCACCCTCGGCGCCCATTTGCTCGATACGCCAGGCGAAGTGTTCGACCGCCGCGTTGGCAAGCAGCCCTTCGAGCGGGGCATCGGACAGGAAGGGGTTCCACTTCAGGCCGTAAAGAGTTCGCAAATGACGGATCATGGCTTCTCCGTTTCGCCCGCACCCGGCAAGTACGCGGCGGGAAGGCCTGTGGCGGCGTACTCGGCCAGTAGATGGGTGTGGAGCAGCGTGGCCATCTGGCCGGCCGGCGGTGGTGTCGCGGTGGGTGTGGTGGTGAGCGGTTCGTTGACACGCCGCGCGGCGGCGGCATTGGCAGCAAGATCGACGGGGTAGAGTCGGCACAGGATGCGGTCGGTGTGCGCATCGACGAGCAATGCGTTGCTGCGATCCCAGCTCGCGCAGCGGGATCTCGCAGCCGGCGCAAGTGCCGGTAACGATTGGGCACCCGTAGCGGCGGCCCATCAGGCTCAGCGTGCCGTCGCTCTGGCGCGCTGATGCGCTCGACACCGGCAGTGAATGCCACCACCAGTTCTTCGCGGCGGACCGGGCGCGTCAGATCGGGGCCGGCCAGGAAGCGTTCGATCGGTGTCTGCCCGGTCTCGCCGTGACGGCGGCGGTGGTAGCCCATTTCCACCCAGGCCTGGGTGCTGCGGTTGAGCAGCGCCAGACTCAAGTCGGCGACCCCTTCGAGCATCGCCATCAGGCGGCCCTCGATCTGGGTCCAGAAGTGCTCCTGCTTGCCGTTCTGGTACGGAGAATGCGGCAGTGTGGTGTGGTGAACGATGCCGAGACGGGTGAGTCCCTCGCGCGTTTCGGCCGCCAGCATCGCCGCGCCGTTGTCGGTAAGGCGCCCGCGGCAGACCGCGCTTCTGAATGGCTCGACAGAGTCCGTGTACCGCACTCGGCGGTCTCGAACAGATACCACTGCGCGTGGTGCGCCACAGCCGCGAGCGGTCATCGAGCACGCCAAGCAGCAGCGGAACCACCCAGTCTCCGTCGGCGGTAAGCACCTTGCGCCGGCCGTGATGAAAGTCGAGGTGCCACAGCGCGTTGACGTGCGTGGCCTCGAAGCCGCGCACCGCGCCTCGATGCGCTGCTCGGCGCGCCGCACGCCGGTCGACGCGGACACCCCGCCGCGGCGTTTGCGCAAACCACGCCGACGAACACGCACGCTGGCGTACGACGGCCTTGCCCAGCCCCGGATCGGCAAGCACCCGGGCGCGCAAGTTGTCGGCGTGCAGTTGCGCGCTCCAGTTCGGGTGCTCGCGGTACTGCGCGAGCAGCACGCGCTGCTGCCCTTCGCCGATCGCGCTTTGCCGGCCGAGGTCGCGCCGCAGCTTGCGCCGCAGCACGCCCACCGGGTCGCGCTGCTCGCGCCGCGCCACATAGTACCACCGCTCGATGGTGGAAAACCGAAGCGCACGAAGCTCTCGGCTGACCGGGTGACGCCAGCTCTTCTCGCTCAGTTCCTCCAGCGCCGCCTTGAGCTCGCCCTTGCCGGGCGGTGCGGCCAGCAGTGACCCGACCACCGCAAAGCGCAGATGCGCCCAGCGCTGGTGGCCTGATCCGTTCTCGTTCATCGCGTTGCTCCCTTCGAGTTCGTTGGAGCAACCGTACGTCGCCAGCGCCCGCTTGTGCAGCAGGCATCTTCAGGCGCCGCTTCGCTGTCAAAACCTCCATGGCCCGCCAGCACGCAGGAGGCGGCTGTCGTGCTCTCGGCGAGAGAAAACCGCAGCAGGCGCACAAGTCTCGTCGCCGGCCTGCACGCCGAAGCGCTCGGCCAATGCGCGCGGCATCTCTTGTGCCGGCGATCGACGGCACCAAGCGCCCCCGAGCCGCTCGCCAAAACGAGCTTCCACAAAGATCGTCTGCCACCACTGCCGCCAGCGGCGCAGCGTGCGCTCGCCCACACCGAACAGCTCGTGCAGCACCCGCACGCGGGTCGGGCTCGGCCCCTGTCGCAGCGCGCCTGTACCAGCACCACCACCGCGCCCAGGTATACCTTGCGCCCCAGAAACCGCACCGACGGCGGTGTCGTGCGTCGCCGCATCCGTCCACTCAGCAGAAACTCTGCTGGGTCGTACTCCACGCCGAGCGCCATCGGCGCCCCGCGTGGTTTGCGCGGATAGGACCGCGCTGTGCAAGCGCCCGCCACATGCACAGCCCGCTGCCCGTGCCTTTTCGCGCGGCAAGGTCCTCGTCGATGCGCAAAAGTATCTCGTAGAGTGTCGCGTCTCCCAGCAGTTCGGCGTACAAGGGTCTCCTCCCATCCAGAGTTCTCGCAAACTTGAAGGAGCCCCTCTCGGGGCGGCTTTTTCAAGCTTCCGAGGGGGATAACTACCGCCCCTCATCAAACGTGATCAGAATCCCAAGCGACACCGTCAGCTTTTGTGCTCACGCTCACAGTGCGGCCGGAACCGCCACCGAAGATTACGCCATTACGGTGAAGCGCATCGGTGCGGGGTCCGGCTATCTTCAGGACGAGGTGGAGGTCGGCGCCGAACTCGACGTGCGCTGGCCAAGTGGGCGATTCTTCGCCGTACCGGAATCGCCAGCGCCCATTGCCCTCATCAGCAACGGCATCGGCATTACCCCGCTCTTTAGCATGCTCCAGGCCATTGCCCGCGTGAACCCCGCGCGCACGGTGTTCTGGCTGCATGCGACCCAGAACTCGTCCACACATGTGTTCAAGCGGGAGCTTGCGGAACTTGCAGGTACGCTGATCGACTTCCACGACTGGACCATTTACCGCCAACCGGAAGCTCGGGATGTCTCGGGGGCGGATTACCACTCTTCGGAGCGGATCACCCCCGAACATTTCTCCGCACTCGTCAATCTACCCAATATCGAGGCCTTCATCTGCGGCTCCGAGTCCTTCACCTCCGCCGTCCACGCGATGGCGCGAGAACTGGGCTTGCGTGAAGAACAGATCCACACCGAGAAGTTCTTCAGCACATTGAGGCAGAAAGCGTCCGATGGCGGTAGGCGTGCGGACGCCAGAACCTACGCCATCCGCTTCGAACGCTCGGGCGTCGAAGCGGAATGGACGCAGGGAGAACCGACGCTGCTTGAAATCGCCGAGGAGGCCGGAATCACGGCAGCCTATGGCTGCCGCTTTGGCGCTTGCCTTGCCTGCAGCACGCGGGTGGTGGAGGGCACGGTGAAATATGCCGACCCGGAAATCGTGCCGAAACCCGGTGAAGCGCTGATCTGTTGCGCGGAGCCAACCTCCGACCTCGTGCTCGATCTTTGAGCGTGGCTCATTGCGCGCGCCCATGCTCCCATGCCCCGTACCGCCGTGCTCCTCTGATCGAAGGCCAGAACCTGCCTCACGAGCACCTCACTGACGCCCTATGATGGGGCGCTTGAAGGCGCTGGCCAACGCCGGTGGGCGTTGTGCTGGAAGCGCGGGCGAGAAGGTGGGCTAGCTGCAACCGCTGGGCTTACCCTTGACACCAAGGCTGCGGGAGTGGCAGAAAGAGAGAAGCACCCACGTCAGACGACGAAAAAACGAATCTGTTCGCAGACAGCACGTACGGGTGAAGGAGGGGTAGAGAGTATGGTCTGTCAGACCAAGAAAGCGTGGAAGTTCGCGACCCTGGCGCTCGCCGGGGCGCTTGTCATGCCGGCGGACAGCTGGGCGCAAGCCGCCAAGAAGCAAGCGGCGGCAGCGCCGGTGGAGATCGAAGAGATCACCGTGACCGCGCAAAAGCGCGAGGAAAGCATTCAGGAAACGCCGATCTCGGTGACCGCGCTCAGTACGGAATCTCTCGAACGCAAGGGAGTGACCGACGTGGTGGCGCTCGGCGAAGCGGTACCGGCGGTCCGCATCGCTGGGAACCCCGGAAGTCCGGCCAGTACGACCATCACCATCCGCGGCATGACCCAGGGCAACCCGGAAGCGGCATTCCAGCCGAAAGCCGGCATGTACATCGACGGCGCGTACATCGCCAAGATCGTCGGCAACAACTTCGACCTCGACGACCTCGAGCGCGTCGAGGTGCTGCGCGGACCGCAGGGCACTCTCTACGGCCGCAATACCATCGGCGGCGCCGTCAGCTTCATTACCAAGAAGCCGACCGAGAACCGTGAAATCAGAGTCAAGACGGAGGTCGGCAACTACGAGACCTCCAAGTCGAGCCTGATGGTGAACGTCCCGCTGATCGGCAAGAACGGGTTCGTGGAATCGCCGGCGGTGGGCACCCTGAGCCTGCGAAACAATTTCGGCTACAAGACCCACGACGGCTACTACGACAACGCGCTCGCGGCGGGCATGCCCGCCACCCCGACGACCAGTGGGACCGGCAATTACGAGAACCTCAACCGCGTCTACAATACCGTGGCGCTGCGCTGGCAACCGACCGACAAAATCACGATCGACTACTCCTTCGAATACCATCGCTATCGCGATCATCCCACGGCGTCATTTCTGACCTACATCTACCCAGGGTCCATCGTGGATAAGACCTACAACTTTCGCCTGCCCGGCGGCGGGATACTTCCCATCCCGAACCCCCTCATCCCAGGGGGGTTGGTACCCTATGTCCAAAAGAGCCGGGAGGACTCGCTCGCCAACAATGCGCTGCTGATGTTCGGCACGAAGAACCTCCACCAGCAACGCGACGATGGCAATAACCACATGCACATCCTGAACGGCGCGTGGGACATGGGAGATGTGGGGCCGCTCGGAACCGTCACCCTGAAGTCGATTTCGGCCTATCGTACCTTTACGTACCAGTCGGACCAGGATCTGGACGGCAGCCCCTACCACGTGGCGGAGTTCAGCCAGGTCAACCATATCCAGACGTGGAGTCAAGAGCTGCAGTGGGTGGGCGCCGCACCGCGCGTCCACTACGTGGTTGGCGGCTACTACTACGGCGAGTACGCCATGCAGAATGAATCGCAGATCTTCTTTGGCGGCCTGAACAACCTGCCCTACAAGAACTTCAACCGGGTCAAATCGTACGCTGGGTACGGGCAGATCACGTACACGCCGCCGATCCTCAACGACAAGCTCAGCCTGACCGCGGGTATGCGCTTCTCCAAGGAGCAGGTGCACTTGACGCATATCTGGGGGAAGGATGCCGGATCGTATTCCACAACCCCGGGGTTCACGGGGGATCGGGGAAGCGCCTTCGGGGGCTTCAACGGCAAGGGGGCGCCGGGCATCTCGCCGATGGCCGACATTTCCTACCAGGCCACCGACGAGTTGATGCTGTACGGCCGTGTCAGCCGCGGCTTCACCGGCGGCGGGTTCAATCCCACAGCCTCGTTGCCCGAGCTGTTCAACAGTTTCGAGCCGGAGCGGTTGATGCAGTACGAATTGGGCTTCAAGTCGCAGTGGCTCGATAACCACCTGCGCGTCAATGCCGACGGCTACTTCAGCCAATACTCCGACTTGCAACAGTCCGTCTTCCGCTCCAGTCCGACCTTGGGAGCCTTGAGCATTCCTTCCAACGTCGACAAGGCCGAGATCTGGGGGATGGAGTTCGAAGGCCTGGCGATACCGTTCGAAGGCGTCGAAGTGTCGGGGAACTACGCCTTCATTTCTCCAACATTCACCAAGTGGAACGACCAGGCGTTCGATTCCAACGGCAACCCGATTTTCGATCCAAGCGGCAGACCGGTAACCGAAAGCGTCAAGGGCCAGCGCACATTCAATTTCACCCCCCGCAACCAGATTACGGTCGGCGTTACGTACACCGCGCCACCGACCACGACGGGGGTGTTCTCGGCACACGCCGACTGGTACTGGCAGGACAAGGTGGATTTTATCACTAACAACCAAACCCCTGGCGCGCAGGCCGATGCCGGTTGGGCCTACTATCTCGTCAACGGGCGTTTGGCCTACACCGGCATCCCCTTGCAGAAGGGCACGCTCGATCTGGCGGTGTACGCCCGCAACATCTTCGACCGGAAGTACCGGGCCTACGGCATCGACTTCGGTCCGGGGTTCGGCCTCTCCATCAATAACTACGGCAATCCCCGCACCTTCGGGCTGCAACTCGCCTATAACTTCACGGCGGGAGAGGAAGCGCCTCCACCGCCAGCGGTCGTCCAGGCCGCACCGCCTCCGCCACCACCGGCGAAGAAGAAGATCGTGCTGCGTAGCGTCCACTTCGACTTCGACAAGGCCACGCTGAAAGCCGATGCCAAGCCGATCCTCGATGAGGCCATCCAGGTACTGAAGCAGGAAGGTAGCGTCGACATCGTCGTCGAAGGCCATACCGACAGCGTCGGGACCGAACAGTACAACCTCGGCCTATCGCGCCGGCGGGCCGAAACGGTGCGTGGCTACCTGGTCGATCACGGGATCGCACGCTCGCGCATTACCGCGGAAGGCCTGGGCGAGTCCAAGCCGGTGGCGTCGAACGACACCGCTGACGGGCGCGCACAAAATCGCCGCGTCGAATTGCACGTCAAGTAAGTCGGATTCCTGTCCGCTCACCCCCGCGGGGGCGCCGCCTGCTGCGCCCCCGCGGGGTACTTCTCGCTTGCAAAGTCTTTTCCAACGCTATCCCTTTCGGCTGGACCACGACTGATGTTACTTCGGCGGCCAGACCACACGACATCGGAGGCTTCCAGCGCCCCTTCGGTTGCACCCTTACAGATACCTGCAGGTCTACCTCACCTACCCGCTTAGGCTATCGACTCCAGCCGAGTAACTTATCCTTGACTTCAAAGGGGTGAGAGTAGCAAGACGGGAAAGCCCGAATGTCAGAGGGTACGAAAGATGACCAGCCCACGCAGAGCACGTACGGGTGAAGGAGAGGCAGATAGGATGATCAGTCGGACCAAGAAGGCGTGGAAGTTCGCGACCCTGGCGCTCGCCGGGGCGCTTGTCATGCCGGCGGACAGCTCGGCGCAAGCCGCCAAGAAGCAAGCGGCGGCAGCGCCGGTGGAGATCGAAGAGATCACCGTGACCGCGCAAAAGCGCGAGGAAAGCATTCAGGAAACGCCGATCTCGGTGACCGCGCTCAGTACGGAATCTCTCGAGCGCAAGGGAGTGACCGACGTGGTGGCCCTCGGCGAAGCGGTACCGGCGGTCCGCATCGCTGCGAACCCCGGAAGTCCGGCCAGTACGACCATCACCATCCGCGGCATGACCCAGGGCAACCCGGAAGCCGCCTTCCAGCCGAAAGCCGGCATGTACATCGACGGCGCGTACATCGCCAAGATCGTCGGCAACAACTTCGACCTCGACGACCTCGAGCGCGTCGAGGTGCTGCGCGGACCGCAGGGCACTCTCTACGGCCGCAATACCATCGGCGGCGCCGTCAGCTTCATTACCAAGAAGCCGACCGAGAACCGTGAAATCAGAGTCAAGACGGAGGTCGGCAACTACGAGACCTCCAAATCGAGCCTGATGGTGAACGTCCCGCTGATCGGCAAGAACGGGTTCGTCGAATCGCCGGCGGTGGGCACCCTGAGCCTGCGAAACAATTTCGGCTACAAGACCCACGACGGCTACTACGACAACGCGCTCGCGGCGGGCATGCCCGCCACCCCGACGACCAGTGGGACCGGCAATTACGAGAACCTCAACCGCGTCTACAATACCGTGGCGCTACGCTGGCAACCGACCGACAAAATCACGATCGACTACTCCTTCGAATACCATCGCTATCGCGATCATCCCACGGCGTCATTTCTGACCTACATCTACCCAGGGTCCATCGTGGATAAGACCTACAACTTTCGCCTGCCCGGCGGCGGGATACTTCCCATCCCGAACCCCCTCATCCCAGGGGTTGGTACCCTATGTCCAAAAGAGCCGGGAGGACTCGCTCGCCAACAATGCGCTACTGATGTTCGGTACGAACACCCTCCACCAGCAACGCGACGACGGCAACAACCACATGCACATCCTGAACGGCGCGTGGGACATGGGCGATGTGGGGTCGCTCGGAACGGTCACCCTGAAGTCGATTTCTGCCTATCGCACGTGGGCGTACCAGGCGGATCAGGATCTGGACGGCAGCCCCTACCACGTGGCGGAGGGCAGCCAGCTCAACCATTTCCAGACGTGGAGTCAAGAGCTGCAGTGGGTGGGCGCCGCACCGCGCGTCCACTACGTGGTTGGCGGCTACTACTACGGCGAGTACGCCATGCAGCACGAATCGCAGAACTTCTTCGGCGCCCTGAACAACCTGCCCTACAAGAACTTCAACCGGGTCAAGTCGTACGCTGGGTACGGGCAGATCACGTACACGCCGCCAATCCTCAGCGACAAGCTCAGCCTGACCGCGGGCATGCGCTTCTCCAAGGAGCAGGTGCACTTGACCCACATCTGGGGGAAGGATGCCGGATCGTACTCCACCTCCCCGGGGTTCACGGGGGATCGGGGAAGCGCTTTCGGGGGCTTCAACGGCAAGGGGGCTCCGGGCATCTCGCCGATGGCCGACATTTCCTACCAGGCCACCGACGAGTTGATGCTGTACGGTCGTGTCAGCCGCGGCTTCACCGGCGGCGGGTTCAATCCCACGGCCTCGCTGCCCGAGCTGTTCAACAGTTTCGAACCCGAGCGGCTGCTGCAGTACGAAATGGGCTTCAAGTCGCAGTGGCTCGATAACCACCTGCGGGTCAATGCCGACGGCTACTTCAGTCAATACTCCGACTTGCAGCAGTCGGTCTTCCGCGCGACGCCCACCTTGGGGGCCTTGAGCATTCCCTCCAACGTCGACAAGGCCGAGATCTGGGGGATGGAGTTCGAAGGCCTGGCGATACCGTTCGAAGGCGTCGAAGTGTCGGGGAACTACGCCTTCATCGCCCCAAAGTTCACCGAGTGGAACGACCAGGTGTTCGATGCCAACGGCAACCCGATTTTCGACCAGAACGGCAAGCCAGTAACCGAAAACGTCGCGCACGACCGCACCTTCAATTTCAGCCCGCGCAACCAGATTTCGGTCGGCCTGACGTACACCGCGCCACCGACCACGACGGGGGTGTTCTCGGCCCACGCCGACTGGTACTGGCAGGACAAGGTCGTCTTTATCGCGAACAACGACACTCCCGGTGCGCAGGCCGACGAAGGCTGGGCCTACTATCTCGTCAACGGGCGCTTGGCCTACACCGGCATCCCCTTGCAGAAGGGCACGCTCGACGTGGCGGTGTTCGCCCGCAACATCTTCGACCGGAAATACCGGACCTACGGCATCGACTTCGGTCCGGTGTTCGGCCTCGCCACCAACAACTACGGGAATCCCCGCACCTTCGGGTTACAGGTAGTCTACAACTTCACTGCCGAATAAGTCGGAGCTTGATCCGATCACCCTGCCGGGGCGCGGCATGCCGCGCCCCGGCAACTCCCCGTCCCATCAGCGTGCCGCGCCGGCGTTGAGGCCGCAGATGTAACCCCAGGTCATTGCGGGACCGATCGCGCCGCCGTTACCGTAATAACCTCTGCCTGTTGGACTGGCGGCGACCGTACCCGCGGCATAGAGGCCGGGGATCACCGCGCCACTCACGCTCAGCACCTGCCCCTTGGCGTTGGTGCGCGGCCCACCCGAGGTACCCAGGGCACCGGCACGCACCGGCAGCGCATAAAACGGTGGCTTCTCGATGCTGCCCAGGTTGGGGCGACCATCGCCCACATTACCGCCGAACTGTTCGATCGGCGATTCGCCGCGCCGGAAGTCCTCGTCTTTCCCGTTGCGCGCGAACGCGTTCCACCGATCGACCGTCACCCGTAAACCGGCGGGTTCGATCCCCACCTCGCGTGCCAAGCCGTCCAGCGTCTCGTGCCGCGTCAGCCACGTAGGATCGGGGCTACCGGGCATGAGGGTAAGCACCGGTTGCCGCTCACGGTACTGGCCGTCGAAGATGGCCCAAGCTGGCAGATTGGGATAGTCGTAGACGGCCGGATGCGGATCGAAATAGCGCTGCGCATAGCCCATACCCTTGTGCGGTAAGCCTTCGTTCGCAAACCGGCGTCCATAGCGGTTCACGACGATGGTATGCGCGCCGTTCTTCTCGGTGGCGAGGAACCGCGTCAACTGCCGCCCCTCGTAGGACTCGCCGGGAACGGCTCCGGCCGGGATCCAGAGGGCCTCGTCCATGTTGGCCAGGTCGGCGCCGATTTCCATTGCCATGAGCAGGCCATCGCCTTCGTTGAACGGCGGGCTCAACGGATGCGTGATCGGGCCGGGCAGGAACCGTGTCGTCAAGGTATCGTTCCACTCGTACCCGCCGCAGGCCAAGACCACGCCGCGCCGCGCCCGCACAAGCACCTCCGCGCCGTCCCGCTCGGCACGCACGCCGACGACACGGTTGCGCTGGCGCACCAACTGTCGCGCCCGTGTCCGCAGCGCAACGCTAACGCCGCGGTCCAGGCACGCCCGCAGCAACCAGCCAACCAGCGCACGCCCGCAACCGACCATGCCCTCAGCCGTCCGCTGTTTGACCACATCCATGGAGAATTTCTCCGGTGCGGTGAGCAGGACGTAGGCCTCGGTCATGGTCAGCGGCAGGGTGAACATCGGGGCCGTTCGGAGCGTGTCGGCCCACTCGCCAAGTCGCCCGGTGGAGAAGAGCTGCGGCTCGAGCGACCGACCGCTCGCCTTGCCGCCCTCCAGTTCCCCATAATCGTCCGGCGTAGGCCAGACCGTGAACCGCGCCGCATCGTGCTCTTCGAGGTAGCGCACCATCTGGTGACCGGCATCGACGAACGTCTCCACCAGGTCGTCCCCGGCCCGCCCCGCCGCCAACCGCTTGCAGTACACGAGCGCTTCCGCACGCGAATCCCGAACTCCCAACTCCTCCGCGTGACGATTGATGGGAATCCACAGCACTCCACCGGAAACCGCGGTGGTGCCGCCGACCTTGTCGCTGCGTTCGACCACCAGGACGTCGGCACCCTGATCGCGAGCGAGGATGGCCGCGGTGAGCGCGGCGCCCCCACTGCCCACCACCACGACATCGGTCTCCGTGTTCCAGGCCGTCTTCCTTCCTGCCATGCGCTGCTCTCCTTCCTCACTTGCCGGACGCCGGGAAATACCTCTCCAGGTAGGGGCCGAACGCGTCGCGAATCTGGCGCTCTGTCAAGCCTGTCTGTGCGGTCGAATACTGGTGCTTGCCGTGCTTGTGCTGGGGATTGTTGGCGTGATGTTTGTTCAGGGCGGCCTCGCTCTCGGCAGACAGCGGCTGCTGAAAGTAGGCGTAGATGCGCTTCACCGAGCCCACCGGGTCGGCGATGAATTCCTCGTAGTAGATATCGAAGAACTGGGTGGAGGCGTGGCGGTCGCGGATGCCGAGCGCGCGGTTCGACGCCTCCCCCCACGCGACCATTTGGGTGCGCGCGATGTCATGGCGGTCGATGTCGCGCTCGTGCAGCGCGCGGTAGATCGCCACCATGCCGGTATACGAGGAGATGACTTCGCACGGGTCGCGGTGGACGTAAACGATGCACGCGTCGGGATAGACGTCCAATAGCGTGTCCAGCTCCCGCAAGTGCGCCCCATACTTGAATAACCAGCGCCGGTCCGGATGGGTGGAGCCGATGAGTTGGACCAGCTTGCGATGGCGGATGTACGTATGCGGATGGCGGGTGTCATGAAACCAGTGCTCGTACGACGGCACGGTGCCCACCACCTCGAAATAGTCGTCGGTGAAGTCCTGTCGCATCATCGGCCCACACTCGTCCGGCCACGCCGCGGCGCGGAAGTGCATGGCCTGCAGGCGCGGATCGACGGCGTGGTAGGCGTCAAGGCCCGCCTGCACCGCCTGGAAATCCGGGTTGCTCTCCCACGTCGCGCGTGGGGGCCGCGGCTGCGGCTTGGCGCTCAACCACGCCGGCAGCACCTGCAGCGCGGGGTCCGCACCCATGAGATATTGCAGGGCGGTACCGCCGGTGCGCACACAGCCGGTGATGAAGATGGGCCGCGGGATCGGCACCTGTAACACCTCGGGGTGCCGTCTCAACTGCTCCTCCGACCGCAGTCGTTCGGTGAGCATATCGACGATGCCCGCACGCACGGAGGCGCGCCCGGCCTCGTGCAGTCTGGCCTCCGTGTCCAGCGCCCGCAGTGCCACTCGCATCCCCTCGCGGTAGCTAGGATCGCCAAAATCGCTGAGCCCGGCGGCACGTATTGCCCGCTCGTGGAACAGTTCCTCGGATTCCACGAACGAACGCGTGGTCGTTTCGTCTTCATGGGTCGCAACCTTACTCACAGCCGTTCCTCCTTCGATGACGCCGTCAACCTCCGGTCCGCAATGACCGTGGATCGCGGCGCCATTCAAGCATTCCGCGCGGAGATGTGCCATCGTTTTTTCACTGGTCAGGAGAGCAGGGTCAACGACCACTCGCATATCAACCCTCGCCGTCGCGACGCCCGCGGCTGCTTGGTTGTTCCGGCCCACGGTGCTACCAACGAACGACCACACAACCGCAGGACCGGAGGCTGCCGGTGTCCGGCCAGAATGGAGTGGGCGCATGACCGAATCGACGACTGCCGCATTGCTGGTGCACGAACTGGAGCCGGGCATCGTGCTCGTCACATTGAATCGTCCCGAACGCCTCAACGCGCTGAGCCAGGGGCTGATCGCCTCCCTGCATGCGGCGTTCGACCGCATCGGCGCCGAGCGCTCGGCGCGCGCGGTGATCCTCACCGGTGCCGGGCGCGGTTTCTCCGCGGGCGCCGACGTCAAAGACCGACAGGCCGCGCCCGCCACCGCGGGCATGGGCAAGGTTGCGACCGTGCTCTTGTCGCAAGACCACCTGGCGTCTCTCCACGAAAAGATTCACCGCTGTCCGAAGCCGGTGATTGCCGCCGTGAATGGTGCGGCGATGGGTGGCGGCTTCGCACTCGCCCTGGCGTGCGACATCCGCTATGCCGCCGCCTCGGCAACCTTTGGCGCGCGGTTCATCAAGATGGGGGTCTCCGCCTGCGACATGGGCACGAGCTACTTGCTGCCGCGCCTGGTCGGCGCCTCACGTTCGGCGGAATTGATGCTCACCGGCCGCATCTTCGATGCGCAAGAAGCCCACGACATGAGCCTCGTCTTGGATGTCGTCCCCGACGGGAGCGTCGTCGACCGCGCACTGACCACCGCCCGCCAGATCCGCGAGAACCCACCGCTGGCCACGTGGATGACCAAGGAAACCATGTGGCAAACCATCGACGCACCCAGCATGCGGCACGCGCTCGACATGGAGAATCGCACGCAGGTGATGTGCACGCATACCGGCGAGTTGGAAGAGGCGTTCAAAGCGTTCGCGGAGAAACGCCCGCCGCACTGGCGCGGCCTATAACCGGCGCGCCGACCGAGACGGCGCATGACTGCTTCAAGGACGCCTCCATGCACACAGCGCTGATGTTTGCCGGAGACTTTCACCTTCCCGAATGTCCGCGCTGGCACGACGGCCAACTGTGGATGTCGGACATGTGGGGACGGACGGTGTACCGCTTCGATCTCGATGGCACCCGTCATCTGGTTCACCGGTTCGACGATGACGATCCCGGGGGGCTCGGTTGGCTGCCCGATGGCCGCCTCCTGGTCGTCGGCATGGAGCGGCGACAGATCTATCGATTGGAGCAGCATGGACCGGCGGTGCACGCCGACCTCGCGGCGCGCGTGCCTTGGCCTTGCAACGACATGATTGTAGCGGATGACGGAACCGCCTACGTCACCCACTTCGGCTTCGACATGTGGGGCGGCACCACGGCGTTTCGTCCGGCGCCGCTCATCCGCGTCAGACCGGACGGCCGTGTGGATACGGTAGCCGACGACCTGTTGTGCCCGAACGGCATTGCCCTGAGCGCCGACGGGTGCGACTTGTTCGTGGCGGAGCCGGGGGGATCCCGGGTCAGCCGCTTCACCGTGATGGGCGACGGCAGCCTCTCGGACCGTGAGGTGTTTGCGCAGCTCACGCCGGTTGCCGGACAGCAATACGCCCCGCCAGACGGGATCTGCCTCGACGCCGCCGGCGCCGTGTGGGTGGCGGAACCCATCGGAAAACGCGTGCTGCGCATCGAGCCAGGAGGCCAGACCACCACCGCGTTGACCTTCGAACAGCACCCGCTCGCCGTGGCGCTCGGAGGCGCCGACCGCCGCACGCTCTTTGTATGCACCGCCGAGCAGATCTCTAAACCGCATCGGACAGTGCGACCTCAGGGCACCATACGCGCGCTCGCGGTCGCAGTGCCCGGAAGTGGACGGCCGTGAGCCTCGCCGCCGGACGGTCGTCGCGCAATACCAAATTTTCGGGGAGCCAATTTGGCCTTTAACCCTTGGACCGCGGACGACGTCCGCGACGGGAGTACGCTATGGACCTTGGACTCAACGGTAAGACGGTAATCGTCACGGGGGCGGCCAGCGGTATCGGGCGCGCCTGCGCCCTGCGCTTTGCGCAGGAGGGCGCGGTCGTAGCGGCCAGCGACATCGACGACGACAAGCTGCGCGCCGTGGTCGACGAAATTGCCGCGACGGGAGGGCGCGCCTCCTCTTGTCGCACGGACGTGACCTCGGCCGAACAGATGCAACGGCTCGTAGACACGGTCGTCGGCAACTACGGGGAGCTCGACATCTTGCTCAACGTTGCCGGCGGCGCGCAGCCGGCCCCAACGCACAGCATGAACGTGCAGGACTACCTTCAGATCGTCGCACTCAACTTGCATTCCGTCTTTTACGGCGTGCACGCGGCGCTCCCCGTCATGCTGCGGCAAGGGCACGGCACAATCTTATCGACCACCTCTGGGGCCGGTATGAATGCCGTCAGCGGTCTCGCCGCCTACGGCGCCGCGAAGGCGGGCGTCATCAGCTTGATGAAGAGCGTCGCTGTCGAGTATGGGCGGTCCGGCATCCGAGCGAATACGATCTCCCCTGGCCCGATGGATACCCCCGGGCTGCGTAGGTGGCTCGACACCTACCCCGACGGGGCCGCACGTTATGCCAGGCAGGTCCCGTCCGGCCGCCTGGGTACCGCGCGGGACATTGCCGACGTCGCCGTCTTCCTTGCCAGCGACGCCGCGGCGTTCCTCAACGGCGCCTTGATACCGGTCGATGGCGCCATCCACGCGCGCCTGGCCACACCCGGTCTGGAGGAGTTCTGATCCTCGAACCGCCGCCGCGCACCGCTCGTGTGACGCACCTTGACTCGCCTGCGCGAATAGGCTTTTCTCCGGGCGGTTCGGGGGCGGTACGGTGCCGTGACGGGCCCACCGCCGTGGGGAATCGTCCCCGCTAAATCGACCGTCGCGGGCGGCAACGCCATTCGGACGACGAATTCATTCAAACGGAGGACCCATGACCAAAGCGGCGGTGATGTACAACTACAACGAACCCCTCAAAATCGAATCGGTCGAACTGCGCGGACTGCGGCCGGAGGAAGTCTTGGTCAAGATGGCGGCGAGCGGCGTTTGCCACTCCGACCTGTCGCTGCTCCAAGGCAAGATTCCCATGCCGCCGCCGGTGGTCCTGGGCCACGAGGGCGCGGCAATCGTCGAGGAAGTCGGTTCCGCCGTAACGGAACTCGAACCGGGGGATCATGTGGTGCTGTCGTGGGCGCCCGCCTGTGGCAAGTGTGCCTATTGCCTCAAAGACAAACCGTACCTGTGCACCTTGTCGCATCAGGGCTTCATGGAAGGCACCGAGGGAACGTTCCGCAAGGACGGGGTAGAGATCTTTCGGATGACAGGCATTGCCACGTTTGCCGAGCGCAGCGTGGTGCGCGCGGCGGCGTGTATCAAGATCCCGGCGGACATTCCGCTGGACCGCGCCTGTCTGATCGGCTGCGGCGTGATGACCGGCGTCGGCGCCGCCATCAATACGGCGAAGATACGTCCCGGGGACACCGTGGCGGTATTCGGTTGCGGCGGCGTTGGCCTCAACGTCATTCAGGGCGCGGCTATCTGCGGTGCCGAGAAGATCATCGCCGTCGATCTGGTGGACCGCAAGCTGCAGTGGGCACGGGAGTTCGGCGCCACGGACGTCATCAACGGCAAAGAGACCGACGCGCCCGATGCCATTCGCAGCCTGACCGATGGCCTGGGTGTCGACTACGCCTTCGAGGTGATCGGCGCGCAGGAGACGATCACGCAGGCGATTTGGTCGCTGCGCCGCGGCGGTGCCGCCGTGGTCGTCGGCGTGCCGCAGGTTGGGCAGGACATCGCCGCACCGGGGGCTATGTTCGGGCTCGAAGAAAAGTCTCTGCTCGGCTGCCTGTACGGTTCGGGGAACCTGCGCCGCGACATCCCGTACCTGCTGTCGTTGTACATGCAGAAGCGCCTCAAACTGGACGAATTGATCTCGCGTCGCATCAAGCTGGAGGAAATCAATGCCGCCTTCGACGCCATGCAGAAGGGCGAGGTCGCACGCAGCGTCATCGTTCACCGATAGTTGCCAACCCGCCCGGCGAGCGCCCTAGGGCAAAGGGAGTACCGTATGAAACGACGCAGTCAAGTGGCGATGACATCGGAAGAACAGCACGCCTTCTTGAATAGTCGCAAGACGATCACGCTTTCGACCATTGACGGCAAGGGGTACCCGCATGCGGTCGCCATGTGGTACGCGATGGCCGGCGACGATATTCTCATGACGACGTTCGCGAAATCGCAGAAGGCGGTCAACATTCGCCGCAACCCGAAAGTGGCGGTGATGGCGGAATCGGGCGAAACGTACGAAACGCTCAAGGGTGTCCTCGTTCGCGGCAAGGCGGAGCTGATCGCGGACGTCGAGGGTTGTGTCGATGTGATCGTACGGGTGAACGAGAAGATGCTGGGAATGACACTCGCGCCCGAGGCGATCGATATGATTCGTAAAGGGCAGGCCACCAAACGCGTCGTCATCAAGGTCACGCCGGAACATGTGTCGAGCTGGGATCACACCAAACTGGGCGGCATCTACTGAGATCGCCCGCGTTCCCGCCCTGACGGCCCGCCATTCGCCTTACGATAAGCGACCTCCCCCACCAGCGGGAGATGCCACGGTGTCCGCCTACACATCGGGGGCGATGTAACGCGCGATGAAGACGAAGTGTAGCGCGCTGCCGGCGAGCACGAACACGTGAAAGATCTCGTGAAACCCCAGCCGCTCCGGGTACGGGTCGGGACGCCGCAATCCGTAAATCACCGCACCCGCCGTGTAGCACAGCCCGCCCAACAACAGCCACGAAACCGCGGACAGCGGTAGGGCGCGCAGCAAGGGCACCACGGCAACCACCCCTACCCAGCTCATGCCCAGGTAAGACGCGGTACTCAACCAGCGCGGCAACTCGCGGAAAAACAGCTTCAGCAGCGAACCGATGACCGCGCATCCCCACATGACCCCGAACAGGCTCCAACCGAACGCGCCGCGCAGCGTCACCAGGCACACCGGCGTGTAGGTGCCGGCAATCAGCAGATAGATCGCCGTGTGATCGAAACGCTGCAACAGCGCCTCGCGGTGCGGCGGTACGGGCGACCAGTGGTACAGGGTGCTGGCGGTGTACAGCACGATCAGGGTCGCACCGTATATCGCGCAGCCGACGGTGCGCCACGGCTCACCGTCAGCCCGTAGCATGAGCCAGACCAGGCCCGGGATGGCCAACGCCACGCCGAGCAGGTGGGAATAGCAACTGAATGGATCTTTCACGCGCGGCCGCATGAGTGACTACCGCCACTCTAAAGCAGCCATGACCTCCGTTCAATCCAGGTATCCGCGGTCAGGGGTGGCGCGAGAATTACAGCCTATTCGGGCGGTCGGCAACTCATACGCCTACACGTCCTTGCGCGCCACGCGCGGCGTGATTCTGGCGGCGCCAGATCCCGCCACATCACCGCTCTGGTTGCCGCTGGCACCCGCATCGTCCACAGCGAGACTGGGTGAGCGGCTCACTTTCGGACCCGGTATGTCGCCGCAACGCCCTGGGCCCACGCCGCCAACCGGTCCCACAGCAGCTTGCGCGTTCCGGCAAAATTGTGCATGTGCGCGGAGCGCGGCAGGATGAATGTCGTGATATCGGGCGATCGCGCATATGCGCCGGGCTCCGCGCGCGGGTCGGGACAGACGTCGATTTCGCCGTTGCCGATGAACACAGGCACGTCGATAGCTGCCGCTTCGGCAGCCACCGTATGCAGTGCCACCGGATCGCGGATCGCCGCATGCGGGCCGCCGGGCAAACTGGTGGCGGCCCACCGCGGTACGGGGGTACCCATGCGGTAGGGCCACCCGCGCAGATCCTCTTCGACCAGGGCTTCATCCACGTCCGTAAAGTGGAAGGCGTGGCGGAACGGATGCTCGAGGCCACTGGTGGGCACCTCGCCAAAGGCGATGGAGACGTCGCGACCATCCGCGACGGGCACTACCGTTCGGATAGCGCTCCAGCCGAGCATCGCGACGCCATCGAACACGCGATGGGCCGCCTGCTGCAGTATCAGCAGCAAACCTCCATACGACTGGCCCATACCGATCGTCACGGGAGCCGGTAGAGGGGGAATACCGTCGATTGCGCCAGCGGCCAACCGCGCCAGCACACCGTCGACGAGCGCCACGTTGGCGACGACCACTTGCCCTTCGTCGAGCGGCGTTTCGGGAACGCTGCTCTCCCCAACCGCGAGGTGGTCGCACGCCACGAACACCAACCCCTGTTCGGCATGGTGCTCCGCCTGGCTGTACCGTGGGCGTCCGGAGAACTGAAGATCGAAATAGCGTCGATTGTACCCGCCACCGGGAAACGCAAAGCACACGATCGACGGATGCGGTAGTGGACGTGTGGCGGCGACGACCGTTGCCGCCATCTCCAACCGCGCACCGCTCCCGACGCGCTCGGTCACATCGATACGCACTTCAGCCTTGGTCAGCATGGTCACTCCCTCCCATGAGCACTCAACACGGCTGCCGATCTCTAAGCCCAACCATGTCCGCCATTAGCTGTGCGCCTAAGGCGGTGGCGGGCAACGAGACGCCGAGTTCCCGGGCAAAGTCCAAAGCGATGGCGAGATCCTTCTCCGCCAGCTGAACAAAAGCCGCGCGCGCCGCCCTGTTGGTTTCCGATGCCGGCCCGGCCATGCCGGCGAGAAACATCCGCATGAACGGGGTGATCACGCCGTTGGCTTGGGTCACCGCCGTGAGGGCGTCACGCGGCACTTTCGCCTTTTCGGCAAGGCGGAAGGCCTCGGATCCGGCAAGAAACTCGAGGTAGGTAATCAGATTGTTGCACAGCTTGGTGGCCATCCCGGATCCTAGCGGTCCGGTTGGCACGATGGTTTTCGCCGATGTCTGGAAGACGGGGCGGCAGCGCTCGACGAGCACCGCATCGCCGCCGGCCATGTAACACAGCGACTGTGCCGTCGCGCCATGCGGGCCGCCGGTGATGCCGACGTCCAGCACGTGCACGTCATGCTCGGCGGCAATCGATGCCAGCTTGAGAACGGTGCTTGGGCGAATCGTACTGTGAATCGCCACGATGGTATGCGGCATGGCGCTCGCCAGCAGCCCCCTGTCGCCAAGTATCACCTGCTCGACCTGTTGGTCGGTATTGACGCAAATGCCGATCGTGTCGCACTCCCGCGCAAGCGCCGCCGCACTCGTGGCCACCCGGGCGCCGCACGCCTTGAGTTCCCGGAGCGGGTCCGGACTTACATCGAATACCGTCAGCGGGAAGCCGCCGGCGACAATATTCTTGGCCATCGGCAAGCCGATGCTTCCGAGCCCGATGAACCCGACGCGTGCCGCTTTGGCCCGACGGCGGGCCGGTATCTGCGTTCGTACTTTCACGGTCGTCCTCCTCCCTGCGAACTGAACTGACGCGGTCGGCCATCCCCAGCCGCTCTCACGGAAGGGTGGATCGGCGCGAGGGCCCGTCCTGGGCGTCTCACGTGAACATCAGGTGGCGTGCGGTCACCAGCGGCAGATCGAGTGTCGACAGCATGCCGGGCTTGGCGGCACACACCGCCGGGATCGCGTTGATCACACGCATCGCGGTCGCCGTCACCCCGCCGGTGTTGTGATCGCCATCGTATCCCTCGATCCCGAGGTAGCAGGTGAGCGAGGGGGAACCCTCGATTTGGACCCGATAGCAGGATGGCAGCCCCTCCGGCGGCTTTGGCCAGTCGGGCGCACAATCGAAGATGTCGCTGCCCAGACGGTTAAAGTGCTCCGCCACAATCACCGGGCGCCCGTTGACGATTCCCTCGACCCAGAAGTGCAACGCCGCCACGGTGCCCGCTTCGACGGTCATCATCTTCGTATGCAGGGTCTTTGGGGTCACACGCCGCTCATGCGCTTCGCGGATGTCGTCGAGCTTGACCCCGAGGGCGTCCGCCGTCATCTGCACAATGCCGCCCCAGCCCCATTTGATTCCGCCGGGCGCAAACAGTGCCGCCGGGTAGTCGATCGGCTTCCCGAAGCCGTAGTACTCGCCGGTGAACGCCGGATCGTTGTAGGTGCCGAGGTCGAACAGCTCGGCCACGCGCACGCTGTCAACGCGTTCGCACAGACTCATAAGCGTGAACGGCAGCACGTCGCCGCTAAAACCCGGGTCCAGACCCGACGCGTAGAGCGACACGCCGCCCTTGCGGCAGGCGTCCTCGATGCGTTGGCGGATCTTTTGATTGGCGAACGGCGGATAGTAGAGCGAGATGAGCGACGGTGTGACCACGTTCTTCCCCGACTCGAGGATCATGCACAGATCGTTTACCGTCTCGCGTGGCCTCGGCTCGCCTTGGGCCATGTACACCACGCAATCGGCCGGCATCGCCAACAGCGCCTTGGCGTCGCTCGTGGCTCCGATCCCGACCGATTCGATCCCGCAGAGTTCGCCGGCGTCTTTCCCGACCTTACCCGGGCTATGGGCGAAGACACCGACCAGCTCCAGGTCCGGATGGTGGATAATTGCGCGCAGCGCGTGATACCCGACGTTTCCGGTAGACCACTGTATGACACGTAATCCCATTCGACCCTCCGTTCATGCTCCGCATGCGTATTGGGAACCGCAATAGCCCACCGCGTGGGACGGGCGCAATCGCTTTTGTCGGTCCGTTGCGCGGCACGCCGTCCCGCGTGTATTCTGCGCCGCAATCGGCGTCGGTCCTCGGACGCGCCACCGCAGATCGTAAGGAAGGGGGAGCCGTATGGCAAACACGGTCTATACGGATATACCGGAAGACGCACGGACGTGGACGGAGAGTCGGAGGTGGCTGTCCGCCAACGATGACAAGGCTTGGGCGGAGCGCTTCTACCTGACGTTCATTCCCATCTTTTTCGCGTACAACGCCATCATCCAGGCGGCCGGCTGGCTCGACGCCGGCAATTTCTGGCACATCGCCCAAAATTTCCTGATGTGGTTCCCCTACTGCGTCATCCTACCCCTGATCCTCCGCCGGCGCAGCGGGATCGTCTGGTACCGAGGCTGGTGGTTCAAGTTCCAGCTCTACGTCGCCGTCATCGTCTTCTTCATGACCTATTTTCACACCGAGTACTTCTTTCAGGTGCTCGGCATGCGCTACCGGTTCGACGCCGTAACGCTTTATTTCGACTCGCAATTGCTCGGTCCGCCCCAGGCGACCGCGCTTGCGAACCATGAGCGCATCCCCGTCGGCATGTATCTCAACACGATGGCGTTTTTCACCGTCTACCACATTGCCGGGGTCGTCGTGATCCGCCGGATCTACAACTTCTCGCGTGGTTGGATACCCGGCGCCCGCGCAATCGCCTTCGCCGCTTCGGTCGTCGCCACGGCCTTCTTCTTCGCCTGGGCGGAGACCTTCTTGTACATCACCGCGCCGGCATCCACGAATGTCTGGTATCTCGACGTACCGACGATGTTAAAGCTCGGCAGTTGGTTCTACAGCCTCGATTTCCTGTGCACCTTCCCGAACGTGTATCGTCTGGATGAACGGCCGGACCATGCGCCGTGGTCGTACTTTCGCATCCTGATCGAGGCCTCCGGCGTGTGTATGTTCGTTTTGCTACTCGACGACCTGTGGGTGGCGATTTTCGGGGCCAACTTTATGGGACTGTGATGGGGCGGGCGTTGGGGTGTGGCGGATTTTTCAAGTGACCGAAGCCCCCAAGCGCCCAACTCCGTGACCATGCGGAAGGGAGAGACAATGGCTGACCAACGACGCGAAAAAGGCAAGGCGATGTTCGATGCGGTGTACGGAGGCGTACTGCCGACGCCGTCGGACAGCGACTTGCCGTTCCAGAACCTGATGCTCGACAACCTGTTCGCGGACATCTGGAGCCGTGAGGCGATGAGCATCCGCGATCGCCGCCTCATCGTCATCGGGGTGATTGCGGCCACGGCGGACGCCTCGCTGATCGAGATCCAACTCAAGGCCGCACTCGCGAAGGGTGAATTGCAGCGCGAGCAACTGCGTGAAATCCCCGTCATCTTGACGCAGTACATCGGCTATCCGCGCACGGTGCCGGTCATGTACGCGGTCGAAAAAGTACTCGCCGAGACCGCCAAGGTCTGAGGCACGAACAGGGGTTGACCGGCGGCGCGCTCAACCCCTAACCGGGAGGCTGATCACCTTGGTTTCGAGGTATTCCTCGAAACCGAGGACGCCATTTTCACGGCCGATGCCGCTCTGCCGGTAACCGCCGAACGGGGTGTCGACGGCGTACCACATGGACGCACCGATCGCGATGGTTCCGGTACGGATCCGTCGCGCCACCGCCAACGCGCGCTCCGCGCTCGCGCTGGTCACCGCACCCGAGAGCCCATAGATCGAATTGTTGGCGATGCGTACGGCATCGTCGTCATCGTCGAAGGGAATCACCGCCAGGACGGGTCCAAAGACCTCTTCCTGCGCCAACGCCGAGTCGGGATGCACGTCCGCAAACAGCGTCGGCTCGACGTAGTATCCTTTCGGCAGATGCGCCGGGATCTTGCCGCCGGTCAGCAGACGAGCCCCCTGCACCTTCGCCTTGCCGATGTGCGCGAGTACGCGCTGGCGTTGCCGCTCGCTGATCTGCGGACCCTGGATCGTCGCGGGGTTCGTCGGGTCGCCGTAGGCAACGCGTTCGAACGACTTGCGCGCCAGCTCAACGCCTTCCGCATAGCGCGATCGCGGCAGCAGCAGCCGTGTGGTGATCGCGCATCCCTGCCCCCCGTGGATGCAGATCATGCCGATTGCGGCGAGCGCGACGTCGAGATTGACATCGTCGAGCATGATGGTCGCCGACTTGCCGCCGAGTTCGAGGAACACCTTCTTCACCGTACCGGCGGCATTGGCCATGACCCGGCGGCCGGTCGCGGTCGAGCCCGTGAAGGTTACCATGTCGACACGTGGATCGGTGGCGAGCATCTCTCCCAGCAGATGGTCGGAGCTGGCGACCACGTTCACCACGCCCGCCGGGATATCCGTCTGCTCGGCGATCAAACGGCCCAGCGTGGTGCCGCACCAGGGCGTGTCGGGCGCGGGCTTCAAGACCACGGTGCAGCCCGCCGCCAGCGCCGGTCCGACCTTGCATAAGTTGAGGAGGAGCGGCACGTTCCACGGGGTGATCGCGCCAACCACGCCGGCGGCCTCACGCCGCAATAGACGCCGGCTGGCGATCCCCATCGCCTCCGTGTCCGGCATCGGGCTCTCATACGCGTAGCGTTCCGCGAGGTCGGCCCAGTAAGGCACCCAGCCGATGGGACCGTCGCATTGCGCCGTGTAGGTCATGCTCACGGGCGAGCCCACCTCGGCGACGACGATGGCGCGTAGCTCTTCCGTCGCGGCGACCAGCGCGTCGTGGAGTTGCCGCAGACAGCGCGCTCGAAAGGCGTGGTTGGTTGCCCAGTCGGTCTCGTCAAAGGCGCGGCGGGCGGCGGCGATCGCCCGATCCATATCGGCGCGCGTACCGTCAGCGGTGACACCGATGGTCTCTTCGGTCGCCGGGTTGACGTTCGGGAAGGTTGCGCCGCCTTCGGCCGCGACCAGTCGGCCGGCGATCAGGTTGCGGGTTTCGGGATTGAGGGTCGTCGCGGCTGCCATCATGCCTCTGCTCATCCTGGAGTCACGGGCGCATCAGCTGGCCGCCGTCGACATTGAGCACGTGCCCAGTAACCCACGCCGCCGCGTCGGACAGCAAGAAGAGGCAGGCACCGACCATGTCGCTGGGCGATCCGAGGCGACCGAGCGGCATCTGCGCCAGCATCTGCTTCACGTACGGCTCTGGCACCACCGAGCGCAACGCCTCGGTGTCGGTCGGACCCGGCGCGATGGCATTGATACGGATGTTGAGCGGGCCCAGTTCACGCGCCAGCGCCTGCGTCAGACCATTCACGGCGAGCTTTGCCAGGGAATAATACCCGGTGCCCATCCATGCGGCGGTCGACGACTGGTTTACGATCGCACCCCCACCGCGCTTCGCCATCGCTTCGTAGCAAGCCCGCACGCACAGGAGCGCACCGTTGAGGTTCACGTCCATGAAGCGCTTGTAGTACTCCCAGTCGACGCTAATGAGCGGTGCGACCGCCATGCTATGAAAAATAGCGGCGTTGTTGACGAGAAAATCGATGCCGCCGAAGGCGTCGACGGTCGCCGCCGCCATGGCGCGCGTCGATTCGGACAACCCCACGTCGGTGCGCACGAACCGCGCGTCACCGCCGTTGGCCGTGATCTCCGCGGCCACGCGCCGGCCCTGCGCCTCGTTCAGCTCGGCGACCATCACACGCGCGCCGGCATCGGCGAGCCCCTTGGCATAGGCCTCGCCGATGCCCTGCCCCGCCCCGGTCACGATCGCAACTTTGCCTGTGAACTGCATCTCCTCCTCCTGATCCGTCGTTGGCTCCGCTGCTAAAATCCTGCGTTATTGCGGCGCGCAGCAGCTCGGGTACCGAATGACGTCGCGGTCGTCCCGCGCGCCGGCCCTTCCTCCGGGCCGGTTCGGCGCGACGGACATGCCCGTTGCACGTCACGCCCTGTCCCTCGATATGGCGCCACATTGCGGCGCATCATCGGGGTGAACCGTATACGCTGCGCGCCATTCGAGAGAGACGAACTGCTTGACGTCCTCCACTACCGCTGTCCCGTATGCGGCGTGCATGGCGTTGCGCCCCATCCGGGGTCCATCCGTCAAGATGGGAGAGCATATATCAGCAGCCACGGATGGCACAAGCGACCGGCCGACATTCATCGGACCACAGCCCCCCCCTCCACGGCAAGCGTACACGCATAATGTCGCAGGCGTGCGGAACCACCGATCGGTAGGGGGCGCTGCGTTTCCCGCCGGCAACCAACGTCCAGCCGAGGGCTCGACCATTGGACGCGTTTGGGAACATTGGCTCGACACTGATGCGGCGGCATCGCTGGCGGGTAAGCTATTGCCTATTGGGTCCGACGCGTCCGCTGCAGCATCGCCAACCGGCCTCCAAAGCTCTCGATTGCCTTGCGTCTGGGAAGGATCCGCGTCGTGAACGCGATTTGCAGCGCTATGCGGAGGTCGCGTGTGGCACTCGGTGCACGGCCCAACGCCCGCAAAGCGGCTTCCGCGGCGCGCGACGGCAACTTGATCGTACCGGCCTCTACGCCCTCCTTCAGCGCCGGCCGGCCTTTCCGCAGCCCCGGGGTGTTGCTCGGGCCGGGAACGAATGCCAACACATCGACGCCACAATCGCGCAATTCGTACCAGAGTCCCTCGCCCAGGATAAGATTGTAGGCCTTGGTCGCCGCGTAACTGGCGACAAACGGGTTGCCGTAGTAGGCAGTGCCCGACGCCATGAGGATGATTCCACCTCTGCCTCGATCCGCCATGCGCTTCCCAAACACGCGCGCCAGCAGTGCGGGCGCTGTGCAGTTGATGGCGATGGCCAACCGCAGATCCTCCAGCGGTTCGTCGAGGAACGGACCGATCGTTCCGAGGGCGGCGTTACAGATCAACAGGCCAACGGCAACGTCCTCGGTGTGCTGACAGACGGTGGCGATAAATTCGGGGGCGGCGAGGTCGACAATGACGGCACGCGTGTCGATGCCGTACCGTTGTCGCTGTTCCTCCGCCACCTGGCGGAGCGCCTCCTCCTGCTTGTCTACCAAAATCACCCGCAGCCCGCGTTGGGCGAGCGCCTCGACATACGCTTTGCCGATCCCCTGCGCCGCGCCGGTAACCAGCGCCCAAGGGCCATATTTGTCGCGGAACTGCTTGCCGTGTGTGTGTTCGTGGCTCATGGGAGGCCGCCAATGTCGCTGATGGATTTCAAGCGGTCGGCATTACCGCGCGCTGGAGCCGCTCGGACCGGGCGATGATTTCCATTACGGACCGTTCGACGACCATGCCCCCTTCGACGTCCAGGATCTTGCCGGTCACGTAACCGGAAGCCGGGGAGGCGAGGTAGATGGTCGCCAAGGCAATATCCCGTGTGACGCCCAGCCGCCCGACGGGCGTCCAGGCCGCCAACTTCTCGCCGATTCCCGGGTAGACCGCCAGCAGATTCGCCTTCATGTTCTCCGATTGCACGGCGCCGACGCGAATCGCATTGATGCGCACGCCGGGGGCAAACTCCATTGCCATCATTCGTGTCGCCTGCTCCAGGGCGGCCTTGGCGCAGCCATAGAGCAGTGAACCGATATTGGCGACACGGGCAAAGCCGGAAGAAATGTTGACGATCGTCCCGGGCGCCTCTTTCATGTGAGGAATGGCTGCTCGGCTGACGCTGACCGCGGCCAGGAAGTTTAGCCGGAAGGCGCTGATCATCTGCTCCTCGGTGATCGCCGCGGTCGGCCCATGCCCACCTGCCAGTCCGCCTCCCCCGGCGTTATTGATCAGCACGTCGATCTTCCCGTAGCGCGCAACGGTCTCGCCGATGAGGCGCGCAACGCCCTCGCTTGAAGTGATGTCGCAGTCGACGGCAAAGGCTTCTTGGCCCTGTGCGCGAATGCGGCCTGCGACGTCGTCCACTTGGCTGCGGGTCCGCGCGGCGCACACTACCGATGCGCCGATCTCGCCGAAGGCCTCGGCAATCGTGGCGCCGATGCCCCGGCCACCGCCCGTGACGATCGCCACCTTCCCGTTCAGTCGAAAGTCGTCGAGTATCATCCGCCCCCTCCTTCCGATCCTCGTTTCTCGGCTGGATTCACCCGCGCCTGGGCGGGCGGCGTGAAGCCGGTAATACAGAGTATCGCCACAGCGTCCGTCAGCACGACGTTCCCCAGAGCTGGCGCATAGCTGCCGGTCGCGTCGCGGATCATCCCGAGCAGCGGCGCGCCGTTGGCTTCGCCGATGACCATGAACGAGATCATGCGCCCAAAGATGGCACCATTGTGCGGTCGTCCGACACGCTGCCCAACGATGCGCGTTAGCAGCGTACCGGCGCTGAAGCTGGACATCCGTGCCCTGGTTGCCCCGCCGCGCGGTCAGGAGTGGTGATAGCGTCGATTCACGTGTTCCTGCCGGAGGCGGATCTGATTGCGGCGCTCTTCCGCCGACACCGTCCGCGTTCCAGCGGGCAAGTGTCGGCGAATCTCCGTGAAGGGCACCTTCATGACCTTCGTGCTTGGCAATCGATCCGGTCTCTTCGAATACACCCACCGTATACCGATGTACCCTTCGGGCAGACCGGTCGTGTCCACCCAATTCGGCACGCCGGGGTCGCGGTGCGCAACCACATAGCGGAGCACGCCATCGGCATCCTGCTCCGTCTGAAAGCCATTCAAGCTGCTCACATGGTTGGCGTAGTCCGTGGATTCGCCCCACAGATTGCCGAGACAAAAGCCGATGTAAAGTGGCGGTACGGGAATACGTTCCTCCACAATGAGCGCCTCGTCTTCGGCAAGTTCGAAGATTCCGCCCGCATAGACGTTCGTGCTCTGGGCAGACCCGAACTGGCCCGTCGGAATGGTGGGGCCGTTGAGGTCGTTGCGTGGCATGAAGCGTTTGCCGTCGCCGTTCCGATCGCCGTACGCTTCGAGCAGCACCGCGTAGTATTCGTTCCAGAAGCGCATCTGGTTGTTGACGATCTCGCCCACCCGTTTCATCCGCGCCGCGGCCTGCGACGGGTCCATCGGTGCGGGCTGCCGGCCTTCCTCGCCCACGCGGACGATGTAGAGATCCAAGGGATCCTCTCGCGCCCAATCGTAGAACAGCTCGCGCCCAGTCAGGTAATGCGCGGTCTGTTCGATCTGCACCACCGTGCCATCCGGTTTCTTCCACGGCACGGTGGCTTTGGTCGCAATGAAATTGCCCGTATAGCCGTCGGGACGCTTCGGCGCCACCATGATTTGAAAGGATCCGTCGGGTTCAACGAGAAGATTGGATGAGTCAAGCGTACCCGTATCCGCGCTGACGCTCGGGTTCAGTTCCGCGAGGCTGCCGCTGTCCCCGGTGTAGGCGCTGTTCGCACCGAACCACACGTACTGCGGCGCCTTCCTCCCCGACGGCGCCGCCGGTTCGCCGCGCCAGTGGCGATGGTCTTGGGCTTTGCCTTTCAGGAGGTACGTTGCATCCGCATCAATCGGCGCCTTGAGGTAGAGGGCGTCCGTATTCTCGATCGTCGCCTTGTGCAACGGGTGCAACGCCACGCGGATCTCTGGAAACCGCGTATCCTCGGAGAGCGCGCGCTCGATAGTCCCGTATATGAATCCCAGCAGATAGCGGTAGCCTTCGGCAAGATTCCGATCGGTCGCGGGTGGAGGATCTAGCCGCGGGTTGTCTATCGCCTCGCGCGCACGGACGAGATTCGCGATCATCTCGTCCCATGCGACCCGCAAGTCCGCTTCGGCGCTCGCTCGTGCCGCGGCGCTGTCCCCTGTCTGCGCTGCTTTCATCGCTGTCTCCTTCTCCTTGCCCAAAGCAAATTGGCCCCGACTCACGGCCAATGCCACCAGCCCAACGCACGCCGTCAGGACCGCAACGAACCGCAGGGACCGCGCGAGCCGCACCATATGACTCTCCTTCCAAACAGCGCAATTTCGTAAGTCCGGACTGCTCGACGCCTCGCCCCTCCAGCAGCATCATCGGCGGGCCTACGGCGAAGCGGTGACGCGAGCCTGGTCACTGCAACTCGACCTCCACTTTGTCGACTCTCCCCGTAAAGCGAAAGGGAATCTCGTACTGGTTGCTCACCGGCGAGCCGTGTTCCTCACCGACATCGAGTGTATCGAGAGACGACGGCAGGCCCACGTGCGAGAGCCGCCCCTCGCCTGCAGGCTGTCCGTTGATGGAGAGAGCGGCCTTTCCCCCAGCCCATCGTTGCTCGCCCAGGCGGTCGAACTCGAACACGATTCGCACCTTGCCCGCCGGCAGGCGGGTGCTCGACGTAATCGTCTCGCGGCTACGGCCGAAGAAGTTATGCTCGTAAACGACGTGATCGCCTTTGACGTACAAGGCAAATCCGCCGAAACGCCCGCCGTCGGCAAGGATTACCCCGTGCGCCCCGCTCGCCGGCACTTCAATGTCGGCGCTAATGCGGTGTGAACCAAGAAGCAACGGGGCCGCGGCCACCGGAATCCGCACTGTATCGCCGTAATAGATGAACTCCTTCCTTCCCTTGGCCGGCGACGGCCGAGACGGATCGTGCAGACTTATACCGTTCAGCAACGGGTAGACATTGTTCCTCTTGGCTTCTTGGTCGAACACCCTTTGCAGTTCTTTGACCTTTTCCGGATGTTGCGCGGCGAGGTCGTGCGCTTCGCTGAAATCCTCTTCGATGTTGTAGAGTTCCCAACGGTCCGCATCGAAGTTCTCGCTGCGCTCCGTCGTCGGACATGGGATCGCGTGCAATGCGGCGGCGATCCAGCCATCCTTATAGATAGCGCGGTTGCCGAGCATCTCGAAGTACTGGAGGCGATGCTTGGACGGCGCGTCGGGATGGTCGAAACTGGCGCTGAAGCTCGTTCCGTCCAGCGGCAGTTGCTTGACTCCGTCGACCACGGTCGGAAACGCGATGCCGATCGCCTCGAACAGTGTCGCTGCCACGTCGTTTACGTGGGTGAACTGCGTACGCACACCGCCGTTGTCCTTGATTTTTGCGGGCCAGGAGACCACAAGCGGGTTGCGGGTGCCGCCGAAATGCGAGGCAACCGTTTTCGTCCACTGGAACGGAGTGCCGGCGGCCCAAGCCCACACGCAAGAATAGTTGTTCAGGTGCAGTGGACCGCCCAATTCATCGATGTGTTTCAACTGCCCTTCGATCGATTCGGGCCGGCCGACGAAGTAGGAGGCGGTGTCGTTGTCGGAGCCGTCAAGGCCTCCTTCCGTGCTGCCGCCGTTGTCGCCGACAATGTACAGGACAAGTGTGTTGTCGCCGTTCGGTCCGGAGCGCACGGCCTGCAGAAGCCGCCCTATTTCGTAATCGGTATGCGACAGAAACGCGGCGTACACTTCCATCTCGCGCGCCAGGAGCCGTTTCCGGTCGGCCGACAAGCTGTCCCAGGCTGGCATCTCCTTCGGCCGCGGCGTGAGGTCGGCATTGCCGGGAACCACACCGAGCTGTTTCTGGCGCGCAAAGGTTTCTTCGCGCAACTTGTCCCAACCCCGATCGAATTTGCCCTTGTACTTCTCGATCCATTCGCGCGGGACGTGGTGTGGGGAGTGCGTGGCGCCGGTGGCGAAATACAGAAAATAGGGCTTTCCCATGGAAACCGATTCGTGCGTGCGGATCCAGCGGATGGCCTCATCCACCAAATCCGTGGTGACGTGGTAGCCCTCGTTCGGCGTCTTGCCTGGATCGACCGGTATCGTGTTACGATACAAGTCCGGTTCCCACTGGCTCGCGGCGCCTTTCATGAAACCGTAGAAGTACTCGAACCCCAGCCCGGTGGGCCAGCGGTCGAACGGGCCAACCGGACTAATTTCCCACGTCGGCGTATTGTGCCACTTACCGAATGCCGCCGTACTGTATCCGCTGCGACGTAAGACCTCGGGGAGAGGCACGACATCCTTGCGCCAGAACTGGTCGTATCCGGGAAAACCGCTGGCGATTTCGGTCACCGTGCCGAAGCTCACTCGGTGATGGTTGCGCCCGGAAAGCAGCGCCGCACGCGTGGGCGAGCACAGCGCCGTGGTGTGAAAGCGGTTGTAGCGCAAGCCTTCGGCGGCCAGGCGATCGAGTGCGGGAGTCAGCGCGGCACCCCCGAAGGTGCTGGTAGCGCTGAACCCGACATCGTCGAGCAGGATCAGGACCACATTCGGAGCTCCGGCCGGTGCCTTGGGGGCCGCCGGCCAGGCCGGCACGGAATCCTCGATGACCTTGCCCATCTTCCCTCTGAACGAGGACACTGCTTGCGGGACGGGCTCTTCCCCCATGGCCGGTGGAGCGCACAGGCAGAGCAACATCAGCGTGCTGCTCAGCCTGTATGAGCCTCCGGCTAAGAATCTACGCAACATGACCTGATCCCTCCCACTTTTTCGGCTGGGTTGCGGGCTGCCATCGGCTCCTCCCCTCCGCTTGGTCCAACAGGTTCTGGTATTCGCGGAATGCGCTCGCCAGCGGGTCCGCCGCCTCGGGCGGGGACTGTTGTCCGAAACCAATCGTCGAACCAAATGCAATCAACAACGCGAGTGTAACCCCTCTCACGGTTGCCACGGAGATCCTTTCCTTCCGCTCACGATGCGGTGAAGTTGTACGTCAATTGCAGGCCGAAGGTGCGCGGCGCGCCATAGGTGCTGGTTGCCCATCCCAGCCCGGCACCGAAATCGACACCGGCATTGCGATACTTCTTGTCGAATAAGTTCTGTCCAAACGCCGCGAGATCGAGGCTGCCCCTCCGCAGTGGGATGTCGACGAATTGCACCCGGCCGTTGACCAAAGCGTAGTTGGCTCCCTTTACGGCCTGGATCCCGGGAGAAGTGATGTTAGTGCCACTGTAGAGCACCTGGTCTTGCCAATAGGCGTCGAGGTGGACCGAAAGAATCCCGGTGCGCGTCGGCGGGGCCGTATACGTGACGCCGAACGTCGCCTGGTGTTGCGGCGTGATGCCGAACTTCCGCTGGTGCGCAACGTTCTCGAGCACAGGCTTCCCCTCGGCATCGAAAATAGGGCGATTCTGTGCATCGAATTTCTGATCGAGCCACTTCAGAAATTTCGGTAGACTCAAGCCGTAGGTTGCCGTGAACTCGACGCCACGTGCCGGAACCGCAGTCACCTCCACTTCACTGCCCCAGATCTCCGCCGAGTCCACGTTGCCGATGATCGTGAGTGCCCCGGTTTCCGGACTGCTCCGGATAGTACTTTGCTGCAGGTCGGTGTAGTCGCTGTAGTACCCATCCGCGTTGATCCGCAGGCGATTATCGAACCACTGTGACTTGAAGCCCAATTCGTACTGCAGGAGCTTCTCGGGGTCGAAGGGAATGGCAAACGCCCGGGGATCGGTGGTGCTGCCGTTGAAACCACCGCTCTTGAAGCCGCGGGCGATGCGAAAATAGGACATCAACTCATCCGTCCACTGGTAGGCAACGTTCCCCATCGGTGAGAACCCATCCATTCCACCAAATCCCTTCCCCCTGGAGGAGGTCCAATCTTTCAGCGCTGGGTTGGGGATTGCCGGGTTATTACACACATTGATAGGCCGGCCGCCGATCGCCCGCCGGTACGTTTGTCGGGGATTGATTGCGCCAGTAGCCGTCGTGCGATTTGTACATTACCGTCTGACGGAGGCTGAGCGTGCCAATCGCGTCGGACTGGAAGTACCCATTCTTACCGATCAGCGGCACATTGACGGTCGCGCGGACTTTGAAGTAGTCGTAGTTGCCGGCTTCGGTTCGGAGCGTGATTTCGCGTTCGTCCGACGGCTTCCTGGTGATGAAGTTGATCGCGCCGGCGATCGTGTTGCGGCCGTACAAGGTGCCTTGCGGTCCGCGTAGCACTTCGACCCGCTCGAGGTCCTCCAGATCGAGGTTGGACCCCTGGAGCTTGGAGAGGTAAGCGCCGTCCACATACAAACCGGCGGCCGTTTGAAATGAGAGGTTCGGGTTCCCTGACCCCGTGCCGCGCATGACGACCACGGCGCCCGCGCTGCCGCCGGCCCCCACAGCGATGCGGACGTTCGGTGCCGCCTGCCCCACCGCTTCAACGTCGAACACGCCTCGGTCTTCCAGCGTCTCGCCGGTGAGCGCGGTCACCGAAACGGGCACCTCCTGAATGCTCTCCTCGCGTTTTTGCGCCACGACCGTGATCTCCTCGATCTCAGCTTCCACTTTTGGGGCGGGCACCTTCTTTCCTTTGGCCGCTTGGCCCCAACTCGCCGATGGAGCGAGCAACCCTACCGCGAGGACCAGTACCGTACCGAAGCGCGTCCATGTTCGAGTCTCTGCCTTTCTCCGCCTCCATTTCCGATGCCCCGCCCGGATCGCCGGGTTCTCTATCGGCTACGATTGTGACCGTTGCCGCACATGTCCCTGACTATGCACTCCAGCATTTCGACCCGTGGGTACGCTGCTTGCCGAGCCATCGCCAGCAACGGCCGCCGGACGTCGTCGCGTCGGCGACACCGGCGCACTCAATATCCCAACGACCATGTCCACCAGTCCCCTCGCGAGAGCGGCCGACGACGCGGCTTTCCGGCGCCCGGCCGCCAGCTCACGCTCATGCACGGCGATCTCTTGAATCACCAGCCGCCACGCGGCCTGGCGCCTGAGCACGAGAACCCCCGTGGGGATCTCTGGCAGCGCCTTGCGCAGGAGCCTCGCAATACGGCGGCCGGCCGCGCGTGACGGCGCGTCCGCTGGCACGGCATGCCGGTAAGCTGCGTCCTGAAACAGGTGCGCAAGAAACCGTGCCCAATACGAGCCGGGTTGGACCAGGTCGAATAATGGCCGCACCTGCGCTTCCACGATTCTCCGCAGGCAGTCACCGTCGGCATCGCGTTCGACCGCCATCAGCAGCGCCGAACGGTGCCGATCGATCACATCGACGCGGTGATTGAGAATCTCCTCGATCAAGCGTTGCTTCGAGCCGAAATGATAGCGCACCGCCGCCTTGTGTCGCTGGCCGGCAGCAGCAATGATTTCACGCAGCGACACGCCAGCCATGCCGTGCTGTGCGAACAGTCGCTCCGCTGCCTCGATGATCTCCACCCTGGTCTCGTGTGCCATGGGCCCCCAACCGATCGACAACCTTATCGGCCGATTCTGCGTCCTCTTAGGTCAAGTGCCCTAATCAAGTCAAGCTTAATGATGCCGTAAGCCGTTCTCATCGCACGTCGAATGCAATCCGGGAGCATGCGTGCGCGGCTCTGGCGGCCTGCGCCTAGCTTCGACAGGGGACGCAGTCGTTCGCCGCCGAAAGGCGCACAGGACCAGCGAGCGCGATTCTCGCTCGAACAATTAACGGTACGGTTCGATCGCTACGCGACCGACCGGAGGATGGGACGCACCGCGTGCGTCCATGCGCAGTCCCCACGGGCCGCCAAAGGGGCACACGATCGCCCCCAGGTAGACGCACCGGACGATTGCTGTTTACGACGCCTCGGGCGCATCGGGCCTTCCACGCCGAGTGACTCGCCGCACCGCGGCACGCTTGCGGACCGTAAGCAGATCGTTGCGCCCCTCCGCGTACCGGCCCAAACATCGCACCGGTCACGCGCTCAGCCACCACGGACGGCGCTGCACTCGCCGGCCCGCAGCGGGCTTTCAGCCGTCAGCCACGGGGCGGGCGGTACTTGACCGATTTCTTACACGCCCGATCGATCTCGTCCGCGGTGACCAGAGGTGTGGTCGCCGACGCGACGGCCCCGGCGGCGTTGATTCTCAGACTCAGCGCCGCGGCCGACGTCGCATCCGGAAGATCGACAATTGTAACAATGTCCGCCTCACCGAAGCAGTAATAGTACGCTTCGACCGTTCCTCCCAGGCTCCGCACTGCCTGCTCGAATGCGGCTCGGCGCGCGGAGCCGCCCTCTTTGAGCAGTCCCTTTGTCCCCACCACGGTATACGCCGCTTTCAGTAGATATTTTGCCATGGTCTCCCTCCGCACTTTCGTCAGATCACCCCGGGTGCCAACCGGATCATTGTCGCCGACGCCCGCTCGCGGTAGAGCCCCGCCCAGCGCATCGTCCATCCCTGCCCTGCGTCACCGTTCTGGCGTTCGTGACACCGTTGGCGCAGCAAGGTGTATCTCGAAAAACCCAGCCAGCCGCTCGTAAAAGCGCACGCGGTCCGCCGCCGCGAGGAATCCGTGCGGCTCATGCGCGAATTCAAGGTACTCGACGTCCTTTCCCGCCGCGCGCAAGGCCTGCGCCATCGTGCGTGCGTGGACCACGGGGACACGGTCGTCGTCCGCTCCGTGCGCGAGCAGCACCGGCGCCATAATCCGGCTCGCGTTGTGGTACGGCGAGTTTGCCTGTTGCGTCGTGGTGTCGGTCCATGCGCGCGTCGTCCCCCCGCGCTCGTGTTCGGCAAACATGCGTGGATTCGCGGCGACGAACGCCGGCAGGTTGGTCGCGGCGGCGTAGGCGGCGCCGGCGCGGTACAGTTCCGGCGTCTTCACCAGCCCCATGAGTGCGGCGTAACCGCCATAGCTGGCACCGTAGATGCCGATCCGGTCGGGGTCGGCAATACCCTGCGCGATCAGCCAGCGCACCCCATCCGTGACGTCGTCTTGCATGGCCTGCCCCCACTGCCGGAAGCCCCGCTCGCGATAGGCCTCTCCATAGCCGCCGGAGCCGCGGAAGTTCATCTGGAATACCGCAAATCCACGACTGGCCAGAAACTGGACCTCCGGATCGAACTGGCGGAAATCCCGCACCCCGGGCCCGCCGTGCGGGTGGATGATGACGGGAAGGTTCCTGGGCTCCGCACCCGGCGGGATGGTCAGGTAGGCCGGGATGTTCAGCCCGTCGCGGCCCCGGTAGGAGACCGATCGCATGGGTGCCAAATCGACGTTTGCCAGTTCGGGATAGAAGCTCTGGAGGAGTTCCGCCCGTGCCGGCTTGCGCGCGCGGTCGAATAGGTAGTACGCGGGCGGTCGTGTATCGCTCCCGGCACGAACGATGGCCCGTGTGTGATCCTTATTCTGGCTGACGACTTCGTTGAAGGTCCCCGGTAACGCCCGGTCGATCGTCACTTGATCGCGCTCCGCATCGGAATCCAGGAAGTGTCGTTGCGGGCCGTCGTCGATGTAATCGACCGCGATCAATTCGCGCCGACCCTGGTTGAATACCAGACCATCGACGTCGACCGCCGGGTGCGCAAACACCAGCCGCACAACCTGCCTCGCGGACAGGTCATACGCGTACAACGCCCGCCGCCCATCGAGCGATTTCCACACGTAGAGTGTCGTCGGATCGAAGCCGAAGCCAGCGAACGTGGGCCCACTTGCCTGGCGGACCGCGAAATCTTCGATCTTCTCGAACTCCGCCTCCGTACTCGCGCGTGCGAACAGCCGGTAGCGCTCCCCCGCAAGCCCGACTCCCGCACGCACCTCGCCGTCGTGATCCGCAAGCCAGTACTCGACGCCGGGGTGGCTTGGCACCAGGCTCGTCAGTTTCCCCGATTCCACCTCCACCGCCTTCACGCTCGGGTACGGCTGCCCCGGATCCCGGTATTGCACCAGTGCATGCATGGGGTCGTTCCGTTGCCAGTAGAAGATCTCGTCTTGCCAGGGCACGTCCCACTCCGCCCGCGTGCCGCTACCACCGTCTCCCGTCTCCACTCCGCCCGCGCCTCCCGGCTGAAGGTCGATGGCGATCACGCGATGGGCGCGGGCCGATCGGGTGGGCACGCGCGCGTCGGCGATGTCGACATTCACGAAGAGCCGGCTGGCAGTGGTCCACTTGAGCCAGCGCGGGATCACGTCCGGCTCGGCGATGCTCGCGAGCGTCTGCAGCGCCCCGCCGCCGGTCGGACGCACCGCGACCATCAGACGGTCCCCCTGCCGTACGAGACAGGCGATCCGCTCGCCGTCCGGGGAAAACACCGGTGCCACGAACGCCGGACCGCCGAGAAACGCGCTGGCCGGCGGGGGCGGCGCGGCGCCGGCGACCACACTCCACAGCAGCAAGAGAGCGATCGTTTCGCAACGTGCTTTCGGGGACATGGCGACACAACGACGAAGCGCCTCGACGCCAGCGCAAGCCACGCGATCCGTCAGTGCCTACACCGTGCGCCGCAAGACCAGGTGCGGCGGCTCGGTCCGCACCAGGTACTCGTAGCGCCGGCGAAATTCGCTCACGGAGATTCCCGCCGTAGCCGCAAAGCGCTCGAGGAACGCCGGCTGGTCGAAGTCGTCGCGGCGCAAGCGGATCATATATCGGCGTGCGATGGCGTAGCGCGTCGAGTGAATATCGACCAGTCGCACCTTGGCGCGCCCGGTGTTCGGATCCATGAGGGCCTGGAACGGGATGGGCACAAACTGGCCGCCTTGCATCGACACCATGACCGCATCGCCGCCGTCGAGCAGGTACTTGGCGGCGCAATAGCCGAGGTCGCGCGTGTATTCCATGTCGAAGGGAATGGGGTCGGCACAGCGCAGTTCGTAGCCGATATTCTTGGACACGACCGTGGTCTTGATCCCCAACTGCCGCAGTTGCTGAGTGACCGCCCGTTTCAGCATCTCGCCGATGTCGATCTCGGCCAGGCGAATGTTGCCGTGGGCATCCCGCTCAACGTTTTCGAGGCCGGCAAGATCCTTCGGATCGATGTCGAGAATCAGTCCTTCCGCAATCACCGCAACGCCATGCCGCTGTCCTTCGCTAAGGCGTTTAATGATGGCACACACGAGGGTATCGACGACCGTCGAAAAACGCACCGGCTCGGTACCGAATTCCTCCGCGATCAAGGTCAGCGTGGCGCCCGCGGCTTTGCCGATCCCAAGCGCCAGGTGGCCAGCCTTACGGCCCATGGAGATCACGAGGTACCAGCGCGTCGTGGTAAAGGCATCGACCATCAAGTTCTTGACGATCTCGACGCCGAGATGCCGCGCCGTCTGGAAACCGAAGGTGTCGATATGCGGCGGCAGGTCGAGATCGTTGTCGATCGTCTTCGGCACATGGACCACGCGGATGCGGCGGCCGGAGGCCTCCGAGAGTTTCATCGCGGAAAATGCCGTGTCGTCGCCACCGATGGTGATCAATTGCGAGACCTGCAGTCGCTCGAGCGTCTTGACGCAGTTCTCCAAGTGGCGGGGATCGCGCGTCGGGTTGGCACGAGCGATCCCGAGATAGGAGCCGCCGCGGAAGTGCAGTCGCCGGACCTCGTCAATCGACAGGGGCGCGACGCACTCGGTCTTGCCCTGCATCAGGTACTCGAAGCCGTCGCGAATGCCCAATACCGCCACGCCTTCCAATTCGCTGCGAATCGTCGCGGCCGCGATGACGCTGTTGATCCCCGGCGCCGGTCCGCCGCCAACGAGGATTGCGAGATTGCCGAGGTCACCCATGGTGTTCGCCTTTCTGTTCTGACGGAATGTGCCGCCACACTGGGACCATGGTTCCCGCCATCGCGGGCTCGGTCAAGATCGCCGCGGCGGCATCGTGCAGACCGTACCCCGCCGTCAGCGCCGTTCCGCTTCGGCGTCGGCGTAGAAATCCGCGTCCGCTTGGATCGTGTACATGATGGGGTAGAAGCGGTGTAGGGCGTCGTGCAATTCCTCGAACGGTAGATCGGCACGGTGACCGCGGTCGTTGATGTATTCCATGTGACGCCGGTTGGTGGCATCGAAGGGGTGAAAGATGGCATCGGACCGGCCATCGAATTCGAGCGGCAGCACCCCGAATTTGTCGCACATCTCGATGTTGAAAGCCGGAGTTGCCTTGACCCACTGCCGCTCCAGGAACAGCTCGGTGTAGCCGTGATAGTAGAAGATGTCGGTCCCCATCGCCTGCCGCAGACGCTCGGTCGCCAAGTGGTTGCGTACATCGGCGAATCCGAGACGCGAGGGAATCCCGACCGCCCGCGCCGTTGCGGCGAGGACGACGGCCTTGGAGATGCAGTAGCCCCGACCGCAGGCGATCACCGCGCTCGCCTTCGACGCCTCCCGTGTCAGTTGTGTCGAATAGGGATCGTAGCGCAAGCCGTCCCGCACGGCGTAATAGAGACCCACCGCCCGTGCGACATCGCCCTCCATGCCCGCGATCGCCCCCGCAGTGAACGATCGCACGCTCGCGTGGTCCGCATCGATGAAATACGTCGGCTGGAGATAGATCTCCCGCCCTTCTTCCCGCTTCGTCGATTGCGCTTGCATGCCTGTCCTGCCTCTCTGCCTCTGGCGATGCAGGTCCTCGGACCTCAGTGCGTGACCGCCTAGGACCCATGGCATATAGCATACGATCAAGAGGCATCGTCGTTGTCGCCCGCTCTGTCGTTCCCGCTGCAGCGCGGCTCTATCGTTCCTCCGAGTTTGAAATACGACTTGTCACGGAATGGAGTTCCCGCCGACATGAAAACGTCAGCGTGATCAATAATCACTTCTTATTCGTTACCCTGCGGTGGAGGAGCGTTTCTGTTTGTGCTATTGACAAACGTGTTGGGCAGTGCTCGACAAGAAAAGGGAGGGTTATATGATCAAGAAGGGTATCGTTCTCGGAGTTCTGACAATTGCCTTGGCGACGCCAGCCGCTATGGCCGAGGAGCAGGCAGAGTGGCAGACGACTTGCGATGCGTGCACGACTGCCGGCGGTGCGGGACAACAGAAATACCTTCAAAGCTGCAAGGACAACGATCAGTTCACTGCCGTTCTTGCCTGCCTGGAGGGTGCGGGCGCGGAAAAATCGCGTGCCCGTAGCTCGGTCTTGAAAGCCGGCAGATATTCGGTCAACAAGTACATGTCCAAGAGAAAACCGAGCCAGTGCAAGTAAACCGATCCGTTTGCGGGACCACGCCGGGGCCGTCAGGCCTTGCCAAGAGCGAACGCGCGCACGGCGCCCGATCGCAGAGAGGACGCACATGCTGAAGCAAGCTATTCCAATGGTGGTGCTGCTCGCGAGTATGCTTGTCGCCGGAATGGCGCAGGCGGGGGCGAAAGGCTACCAGGTGACGGGGCCGGTGCTGGAAGTCACGGACAGCACGATCGTCGTGCAAAAGGGGAAGGACCGCTGGGAGATCGGGCGCGATGCCTCCACGAAAGTGACCGGCGACTTGAAGGTCGGCGCCAAAGTCACCGTGGAATACCGAATGACCGCCACATCGGTTGACGTCAAGCCGGACGCCGACGGGAAGAAAGCAAAGACCAAGTAAGTCGCTACGCGGCCATGGGGTATCGGCTGGCGCATGGGTTGGATGGCCCATGCGCCAGCAGCCACGCGCCTCGAACGCGCCAGCGCCGTGGAGCATCGACGCCTCTGACAATTGCACCGCGCCGCGTTCCGTCCTACTCTCCTACGACATGGCCGAAGTCCGATCAGGACGGCAAAAGCGTCTGCTCAGCTCATTGTCGTATGCCGCCCTCGTCGCATTGGCCGCGGTCCTCGGCTACCTGACGTATCGCGCCACTCAGCAGCGACCTGGCGGTGACCAGGTCGCCGAGCCCGTAGCGCCTGCGCCACTCATCGAATTGAGCGGATTTTCCGCACGTCGAGAGAAGAGTTCCGACGCCGAACGGCTCACAGTCGCCCTACGTATGCGGCTCAGCGCGCGGGCGCCGATCGACTGCTACGTATACGTCGTCGCCCGCAACGAGCACGCCTCGCCAAAACTCTGGGTACCGTGGCCGGAGGAAGCGGCGCGCGCGCTCACAACCGGCGGGCACTTTCGCGGTAGCAGCCCACCGTCGGGTCAGGCGATCCGACTGACCTCAAGCTGGACACGCATCAACGCTACGATTCCCCACCCCGTGGGCAGGCCACCGTTCGACACCGTTACCGTCTATCTGGTCGGTCCGCAGGGAGAAATTCTCCTGGAACGTCCCTTTGCCCTGTAACAAGATCGGCCCGCAACGATCAGCGGGCGGACCTAACACGCGGCGATCAGCATGCTATCGGGTGGTCCTTCCAGAAAGGAGCGTAGTTGCGACCGAATCGAACCTGGCGACCAACTGAAGTGCTGGCAGATGGACACAAAGCTGAAAGTGTGTCCCTCCTCCTCGTTCAGGAAGTAATGGCGCGCCGTCTGCCAGCGGTCAGCATCCGGACTACGCAGGTCCCAATAGGCCGACTCGACCACAGCCAGCAGCAGTCGTTCCTCCGGCTTCAAGGAGGCGCGCAGGCACGTTTCGGTAGCGTCTCCCAACAGCGCTTTCATCGCTCTTCCATACCTCCAAAGGCTCTACAGACCGCGCACGTGGGCGAACCATCCGTCGCCACGCTGCCCGTTGCCCTTACCACGGGAAGACGTGCAGCCGCAACGAAATTCTGCAAGCATTCGCTACCCCGATTGCCGAGCGTTCTTAGGCCCGGCCCCCCAATGGTGCAGCCTCGTCGCGTCATGATTACCGGGCCGAACACCGGGAGCGCGCCCCGACGGATACCAAATGGACTTGACAAACATTTATTCCATCAACGGCTTATAGGCTATTGCTAAAGGGTGTTCTGGCGTTTCCACAGCAACGGCTGGCGTCGCCTCGGCAAGCATCGCTTCCTGCCAGCCTGCACCCAGCCTCACCGTCAATCGTCGAGGATACGCTTCGAGAGGATTCTGAGTTCCGGATCGAATTCGTAGACGATGGGAATCCCCGTAGCGAGATTGAGTTCCATCACCTGCTCTCTGTTGAGGCGGTCCAGTTCCATGACAATCGAGCGCAGACTGTTCCCATGCGCGGAGACCAGCACGTTCTGGCCCGCACGCAAGTCCGGTAGGATGTGCCCCTGGAAATACGGGAGTGTCCGCGCGGCGGTATCCTGGAGGCTTTCCCCACCGGGCGGGGCCACGTCATAGCTGCGGCGCCAGATGTGTACCTGTTCCTTGCCGAATTTTTCAGCGGTTTCGGCTTTGTTGAGGCCCTGCAAGTCGCCATAGTGGCGTTCGTTGAGGGCTTGATCGTACGCCACCGGAAGGCCCTGCTGACCGATCACGTTCAAGATGATATCAAGCGTTTCCGTCGCCCGTTGCAGGACGGAGGTATACGCCCGGTCGAAATGAAGCTGCCGGAGTTTCTCCCCGGCACGCCGTGCTTCCGACCGGCCCTTCTCGGTCAGGGGAACGTCGACCCAGCCGGTGAAGCGATTCTCCAAGTTCCACTGTGATTCACCGTGACGGACCAGGACCAGTAGTGCCATCAGTTCTCACCATCCATGGCGGTTCCCCGCTGTCCCCGAACATCGTAGAGAATGGCCATCCGCGCAGGCAGGCTATCGGCGTCAGCCACCGTACGCCGGGCGACAGTAGCAGGAGCACGGAGGGAACCCAAGGGGCACAAATCTCCTTGTCGCCTGCGATCGGCTAACGTCACAGCGGGACGCCGGCGTCCGCCCCCGGCGCGGCATCGGGATAACGCCGGCGATCGGGCCGTCAACATGTAAAACACCGCGCCGACCAGCGTGACCAGGCCCAGCCATTGTCCCTTCGTGTTCTCGGTCGCGAACAGCAGCACGCGCGTCGGCACCACGTTATTGACCAGCACCGTCCACTGGAAGGACAAGGCGCCCCACATCAGAGTGAGCGCGACCAAATACCGAGTTGTCCGAACGTGAGCTGTCATTTCTGCATGCGCCCCGCGCTTGTCTCCGCCAATGCCCTCCGGCTCCCCCCGAGAACCGCGCGCGTGCGCGCAACGGGCACGAAAAACGCGGTCTCCGCTGCTCGCCTACTATCCGCCCTGACCGCCTGTCAATGCTGGAAATGTCCGGATGCTCGAACTGCGGAGGCTGCTGTGGCGCTGGCGTTGACACTCTTGGTGTCGCTTGCCATCATGCCGCTCCAACCCGCGACCGCACGCTGTACGCTCTGGAGTAGACCATGGCAACCATCAGGAAACCGAAGGGGAATTTTCTCGAAGACTTTCGTGTCGGCCAGGTGTTTCGCCACAAGGTGGGCAAGACGGTTACCGAGGGGCTCTTCAACGCCTTCACCGAATTCAACATGACCACCAATCCACTTTACAAGAACCGCCGCTACGCCGAGCGCTATGGTTTCCGCGATCTGGTGGTACCCCCCGGGCTGGTGATGAACGTCGTCTTCAGCCAGAGCGTGGAGGACATTTCGGAAAACGCCCGCGCCAACCTCGAATACATCAACATGCGCTTCGGGGTCCCCGTCTATATCGGAGACACGATCGAGGTCACCTCGATCGTCCTCGGCATTAAGGCCTCCAGCCGTGAGCCCGATCGTGGCGTGGTGCACGTACAAACCTCGGGCCGCAATCAGCACGACGACGTGGTCCTCACCTACGAGCGGAAGGTGCAGGTGTGGAAACGCGACCCGGCGGCGGCGGTGCGCGACGCCAGCCTCACGGAGGTGCCCCCAGTGACATGCGAACCGCATCTGCCGGACTACGCCCGCAACCGCCGCTACGCCGAACTGGCGCATCTAACCAGCGCCGACACGTATTTCGAGGACTTCACGTGCGGCGACCGTATCGAGCATTCGCGCGGCCGCGTCGTGACCGCGGAGCACGTGGCACTGACCGCAATGCTCGACAACACCTCACAAGTGCATTGCAATCAGCACCTGATCGACCAGAACCCCGAGAAATACATCGGCGGACAGCTTATCGTCTATGGCGGGATCCCCTTCAACATATGCCTCGGCCTGTCGTGCCCCGACGTCGCGGATAATGCCGTCGCCGACCTGTTGTATCCATCCGGCCGACACACGGCGCCGCTATTTGCCGGCGATACGGTGTTCGCATCGACCGAAATCCGCGACACGCGCGACTACCCGGGCCGCGCCGATCTCGGCATCGTCGCCACCACCCTGCACGGACACAAGTTCGTCCGCACGAACACGACCACCGAGCCGGTGGAAATCTTCAGTCTCCAACGGGAGATCGTGGTCAAGCGGAAGAGTCATTACGGACCCGGCAACTGACGGCGCCGCACGACCACTACGCGGAGCGGCGACTCTGCCCTGTGCGCCTGGCCTTCGCGTACCGGAGGTCCTTAAGCGCCGTCGACGCCGCGTCGAGGCCCTCGTTCAACAATGCGATGACCACCTCGGTCTTCGAGGCCCGTAGCTCCCTCGCTACTCGTTCAATGGTATCGCCGATGTAGGCGGGGATCTTCACATTCATCAACCGGCCACCAGCAAATTCCCGTTGTTTCAGATCGCGGACTCGCAATTCGCTTCGCGTCATCTGTGCTCCCCTATCCCTGGGCATCGCCGCGGCCCTGCCCTCGTTCGCTTTCCACCTTCTTAGCCGATGGCGACGCAATCGTGAAGTAGTGTCGAGTGCATCAACACTCTCATTGTCATCACGTACATCATAAGGGATCGGGCAGATGTGCACACATGGCGGGCCGCGCGCATGGAGCGGCTACGACGCAGCCGGCATGGGGCCTTCTACTCGGGGAACAGAAACGCATGCATGGCGCGCAGGTCGGCCAAGCTGTGCAGGTCGCTGGTGAAGTTTGGCACTTCGATGGCCACAACACCCTTGGGCAGCAAGCCACGGAAGGCCTCCATACGCAACCCATCGCCGCGCCCGAGCATCTCGTAACGGCTGAAGTTGTCGGTCACGGGCGCCGCGGCGGCCTCGCCGAGCACCTGTGCGACGAGGCGACTCACCTCATCCCCGCTAACGTCATCCTCCGCACCCGCCATCTCCCGATGCGTGCGGTTGAACACTACCGCCCGCAAGGGCATCGCCAGCTCGCGGACCTTGCGGCAGAAGTACTCGGCCTCGGTGAGCACCTGTTCCTCCGGCGTCGCGACCAGGACAAAACAGGTGTCACGGGAGCGCAGCAACTCGTACACACGCTTGACGCGCGGCTGAAACGCCTCGAACAACCCGCTCATCGAGGCGAAGAACTCGGAGACCTCCATGAGCGCCGCAATGCCCGTGGCCTCCTCCAGGCGGCGGAAGAGAAAGCCGACCGTGCGGTTCATGAGCTGCAGCGTGCCCCACCCGGCGGAGAAGTAGGGACGCACGAACCACTTGATCACCTGTTTGTCGAGGAAGTCCGCGATCCGCTGGGGCGCCTCGAGGAAATCGAGTGCGTGACGGGTAGGCGGGGTATCGACCACGATCAGATCGTACTTGCGGCTGGCGTGCAGTTCGCACAGCTGCTCGACGGCCATGTATTCGTACGAGCCGGCGAAGCTCTGCGACAGGTGTTGATAGAAGTGGTTGTTGAGGATGCGGTCGCGGGTCTCGGGCTCGGACACCTGGCGCTCGACCAGTTCGTCCCAGGCGCCTTTTTGATCGAGCATGATGGCGGTCAACATCCCCGCCTTGACGCTGTCGTCCGTCACCACCGAGGTGGGACCGCCAACGGTGCGCATCCCCAGTGCGTTGGCGAGTCGCTTGGCCGGGTCGATGGTCAGCACCACCGTACGCCGCCCGGCCAGAGCGCCACGCAGCGCAATGGCGGCGGCCGTCGTGGTCTTGCCGACCCCCCCGCTGCCGGCACAGATGACGATGTGATGCCGGCGGAGCAGTTCCTCAAGCGCGGCCATGCGCCGCTCCCCGCGACGTTCCACCGCCCTGCGCCATGGCTGTCACGATCGTGTGCACCTCGCGCACGCCAAATTCCTCGGCAAACAGGAAGGGCACCTCGATGCGCGGCAGAGCGACCTCGTTCGTCAAGCGCTGCAGATAGACGTCGTTGATCCGGCTCCACCCGACTTCCTCCCGGCCGCGGTTCACCACTTCGGTCAGGATCGTCCGCTCGCGCGCTTTCTGCAGCTTGCGCAACTTGCGATCGAGTCGATCGATGGCGGCGGCGTCGAATTCCGCACGATGCACCCGGTTGACGAACAGCATGCCGAGCGGGATGCGCAGATCGTCGCGCACCTGCTGATACATCTCGACCGTTTCATTTACCGGCATCTCTTCCGCGGTGGTCACCAGGTTGACGGCGGTGAGGTGCGGATCGGCCAGGCGCTCAACGATGCGTTTGCTTTCGCGCCCTACCACACCGGCGCCAAACGTTTTCAGAGCGACCTCCGGCATGCGCAGATACTGCAGGCTATGGCCCGTGGCCGGCGCGTCGACGATCACCAGGTCCCACAGCGGGCGCTTGCCGGACTCGTCGATCCGGTCCGCCTCGTACCAGATCTTGCCGATCGTCATCAGCTCTTTCAGGCCCGGTGCGGCGGCCACAAAATACCGATAGATCCGACTGGCAAACACCGCTCGGAGCACACGCTTCACCGGAAGGATGATCTCCAGATACTCGGCCAACGCGGCGGTCCCCTCGATACTCATCACCGAGAGTGACGGCCCGGCGCGGCGCGCCAGCCCCAGCGGCCCGGGCTGCACGCCCAGCAGATAGGCCGCCCGCCCCGCCCCGTCCAACTCGGTCAGCAAGGTGCGCTTGCCGAGCTGTGACGCCAACAGGGCCAACGCACATGCCGTGGTGGTCTTGCCGACCCCACCCTTACCGGCCACGAACAGCAGGCGCCGCTGGAACAATTTTTCGAGCGTCGTTTTCACCGCCAAAGATGCCGCCTCGGCGCACCCGGTGGCTGCGCTTACGGTTACCGGCGTCCTCGGCGATTCCGCGCCGGCGCCCGCAACCGTCAGTCACCCGACCGTCGGAACGCCAGACACGCGTTCGTCCCGCCGAAGCCGAAGGAGTTGGACAACGCCACCCGAACCGTCGCGCTGCGCGCCTGGTTGGGAACATAATCGAGATCGCACTCCGGGTCTGGCACCTCGTAGTTGACCGTCGGCGGGATGACGCCGTCGTACACCGTCAGCACGGTGTAGGCCGCCTCCACCGCCCCGGCCGCCCCGAGGAGGTGGCCGGTCATCGATTTGGTCGAACTGACGGCCAACCGCCTGGCGTGTTCCCCGAAGACATGCTTAATCGCTTGCGTCTCGTTGGCGTCATTGTACGGCGTCGAGGTTCCATGGGCGTTGATGTAATCGACGTCGCTCGCCTGAAGGTTGGCGTCATCGAGCGCTAGACGCATACACCCGGCCGCACCCTCGCCGTCCGGCGACGGGCTGGTGATGTGATATGCATCGGCATTGGCACCGTACCCGACGATCTCGGCATAGATCCGGGCGCCGCGGGCGAGCGCACGGCCGTATTCTTCGAGGATCAGCACACCTGCTCCCTCCGCCATGACGAACCCGTCCCGTTCGCGGTCGAACGGGCGACTAGCCCGTTCGGGCTCGTCATTGCGGGTGGATAGCGCCCGCATGACGGCAAAAGCACCAACACTGAGTCCGGTAATCGCGGCCTCGGCGCCGCCGGCAATCATGGCATCCTGCAGCCCGAGGCGAATCAAGCGGTACGCCTCACCGATCGCATGTCCGCCCGATGCGCACGCACTGGCCGGGGCATAGTTGACGCCTTTGGCGCCAAAGCGAATGGCGATCTGCCCTGGCGCCATGTTGGCAATCATCCGTGGGATCATGAACGGCGAGAGCTTGCGTACGCCGCCATCGAGGAAACTCTGGTGGGCGTCAAGCAGCGTGCCGATTCCGCCGAGGCCTACGCCGATGACGACCCCTGCCCGTGACGCCAGGCCAGCGTCGATGGCAAAGCCGGCGTCGTCCACCGCCATTTGCGCCGCCGCCACCGCAAAATGGGTGAACGGGTCCATCTTCTTCACGTCACGCTTGTCGACGAAGTGCAGGGGGTCGAAATCCCGTACCTCGCCGGCGATGCGGACCGGTAGTTGAGAGGCGTCGAAGTTCGCGATCGGCGCAATCCCCGACCGCCCGGCCTGCGCATTCTTCCAATTTGTTGCCAGATCGTTACCGAGCGGGGTCACCAAGCCCAGCCCGGTAACCGCTACCCGTCGAAATGAACTTGGCCGGTCCGTCACTTACCTATCGCCTTCCCCGCCGCGCCTTTTGGCACAGCAGCACGATCCCAACGAAAGCCGGCAATAACCACACGAAGCCGCCACCGGACGACGCAATCTGGCAGCCGTCATTGTCTTCCCACGATGTCGGCATAGCCGGACCGGCGGGAGTCGGCGGCGCCTGCGTGGCCGTGACGGTCGGCGGGATCGGTGACACGGTTGGCGTTGGCACTGTCGTTGGCGTCGGCGTCGGTGTCACCGTCGGGGTTGTCGCTACGACCTCAACCTGGCCATCCGTACACTGAACCGCCAACACCTGTCCGGTCGGATCGCTTGCTCTAGCCTCCGAACACGGCAACGCATAAAGCCCGCCGGGCGCACTTGCGGAAATCTTCGCTTCACACTGGTACAGGAAACCATCCGCGAGCACCGACCCGAAGGTCAGGATGACGAAGTTTGCCTGTGTACAATTGACCAGTGGCGTACAACCCTGCGGCTGCAAGCTCCAGCGGCTGAGAGCCGCCAACGCGGGATGAATCGCACAGGACGAAATGGGGGTTGCGGGATCGAACGCGATCACGTTCTGGACACCGCCGACCTGCGCGCCGCCCGACTCGAGGGTGGCCTGGAACGTCACCGTTGACCCCGGCGCCCCCTGCGTCGACCCAATGCGCAGCGACACCGTTGCTTCCGCCGTTGCCGACACGAAGGCGGCAGCAACAACCGCCATGATGGCACGTCGACCGCCCATACTAACCCGCATCATATCGTTTCCTTCTGGCGGTCACCCCACGTATGGAACCAGCACTCGACAGGTGCCGTTTCGCGTCCGGCACTGAACACCATCTTGGATTCCATGTCTACGCGACGCGCACACTGGGATCAACCGCAGGGTTGCTCGCCGTCCGCAGAAAGACGAAGGGGGCTCAATCCGAGCCCCCTTCGTTTCATGTGTGCGTCACGCTGCGCAGCTAAGGAAGACGTTTGCGGCGCACGACGAGCAGGGCCGCCGCGGGAATCAGCAACAGCCAACCGGTAGCACCACCGGCCGAGGAAATTTGACAGCCGCCATCGCTATCGTGTTCCGGCGTTGGCGAGGGCGTACCCGGACCGGTCGTCGGCGGGATCGTCGGTGTCGCCGTGGCCGGCGCCTTCGTGGCCGTGGCGGTTGCCGGAGCCCCGGTCGGGGTCGCAGTGGCCGGCGCCGTCGTCGGGGTGGCCGTGGTCGGCGGCTTGGTGGGCGTCGCCGTGGCCGGTACGATCGTCGGTGTTGCTGTGGCTACAGCCGTCGTTGGGGTTGCCGTCGCGAGCTCCGTCGTCGGGGTGGCCGTTGCCACCGCCGTCGTTGGGGTTGGCGTTGCCGCCGGGCTGGTCGGCGTCGCCGTCGCCCCGCCACCTCCAGCCACCGTGGCCGCGATGACCGGCGTAGTGACATTCGTATCTTCGAAGGTGTCCCCGTCCGTATACGTCTGCTGCGATAACGTCATCTGCGCGCCGCCGGTGCAGCCCTGCACAGTTATGGTACCGACGGAAAATGGGGACGTCTGGTTCGTGGGAAACGCCGCCCCGAAACTGAACTGCGATCCTCCAGCGGAGCCAGACGCCGAGATGCCGGACGCCCCGGTTACGCTCACCAGGTTGATATCCGCGGGCACCACGGTGAACTTGAGCAAAAACGCCCCCATGACGAACCCGTTCGGATCGATCGACACGCTGATTGCAGTGGTGGTGGCACCGCCGCCGCAACCGCCGTTCGTGATGGTGGAGGGCGAAAATTGCACGATGGGCAGCGCCACCGACACGCTCGGTCGCGTAGCGGCCAAGGCTAGGCCAAAGGTTAGTAACAGCGCGCAGGCGCCAACCCTGTTCATCAACATCATCCCGGAACCCTCCTTCTTCATGTAGCCTCCTTGTGTGCCGTCGTGACGGAAGTGCGCTTCTCGCCGTTTGCCCTTGGCCTCACTGCTGAGGATTTGCCGGTGCGCATCGTTGTAGGATGGTAGCCGTTGGTGGACTGAGGTTGGCACGAAGGATGATTGTCGCATCCGCCAGGGTGCACCCTGACGTTCCTCCAACGTCGCACAGTTGTGGATTCTGTTGGGTGGCTGTCGGCGGTTCGAGTAGCGACCGAAGGATAATCGTGCTGTCGGCGAGGGTGACCACGCCGTTTCCGTTCACATCGCCGCACTGGCACACATCACCGATCCCATCCGGTGCCGACCCTGAACCGATCCCTCCGGTGTCCTTCTGGTCCGCATTGGCCGTGTACGGGCAGTTGTCGCTTGCGTCTGGAACACCATCGCCGTCCGCATCTCCGCTAGCGCCTACGCTAATCGTTCCACTGTTTCCCGTCGCGCCCGGGATCGGCTGTCCAGTTGTGTCTCCCAGAACGACTCCGCCGTTCGTGAGCGGATGATCCCCCGTCGCACTCGAATCGATATTCACCTTACAGGTGTAGAGCTCCGTATTGTCGCCGATCGCCGTAAGGTTGTTGACCGCGACGATGATGGCGCTGATACCTGTGCACGCTGCCCCAGTGCATCCATTCGGGGTGAAGGCGAAAAACCCATCCTTCCCGATCGCCGGGTTCACCGTGCACTCTGGAGCACCGGTCGGGCTGGGTACGCACGCTTCACGCTGCAGCGGACAGTCGGTAGATACCGAGCAACTCTGCGCCGTCACGGCGCACTGGCTGTTGACACAGGCCTCATGGTCGAACGGCGGCGGATACACCGGGCAATCCGCCGACGTGACGCAGGTTGTCGCTGGGGTCAAGGCACAATAACTCCCCGAGCGCACCGCGATCGGCGTGCTGCCATCGAATGCAATATCGTTCTGCGTCCCAGCCACCTGTGCGGCAGAGCCGTTCAGTGCAAGCGTCACCGGAAAGCTGACCTGCGAACCGGCGGCGCCGCTGACCGATCCGACATTGATCGAAGGCGCTTGGGCCGCAGCAGTTCCCACACAGAGGAAGGCAAAAGCGCCGAGCACCGTGCCTTCCGCGAGCCGTCGAGTCCACTTTCCCATATGGTGCCTCCTCGTCTTCCTGCGGTCATTCTTCGCAACAAGCGACCCAAGTGTATTCCGCCGCACAGCGTGTACCTACCTCAAGAACCCGACGTTTGTCTATAACCTGAGCACCCAATTTTCAAGACTACCCCGGTCTGAATCGGCCTGTCCGCTTGCGCATCGCCGGAGCGGCGATGCCGGCCTACTGCGTACACCCATTCAACGCATTATCCACCGCCAAGACGACCTCATCCACCGTGATGCTACCATCCTTGTTGGCATCCCCGGGAAGGCACCCGGCTGTACTACTCAAAGCGCTGTTCACCATCGTCAATATCTCATTGACGGTCACCTGCCGGTCGCCATTGCAGTCGCCGACGCAGGGCGTCGCGATTGTCAGACTGCCGTCACTGACCACGACCTGGCTGATACTGGAGAGACTGTTACAGGGCGGAATCGCGGAACCGCAGGTTTGATCGACGGCATTCTTGTCGCCGACCGACAGCAAGGCGGTAAACGGCGGTTTGTTCACCCCCGATTCGCTCACGTCGTCCACTTGGTTGAGCACGTGCAGGTTGATGGAGCCAGGGGTGGTACTACCATTGACGGCCAATGCCAAGGTGAATAGTGGGCCATTGAGCGGCAACGTCGGAATCACCACTGGCGACGGCCCGGGTGCCGGCAGCGGATTTGGTCCGTAGATGACCACATTCACGAAGCTGTCGGGGTTGATAGCGCTCCCGCTACCGGGACAGAGGCAGTGTGTGCGCGAGGCCGTGCAATAGGCATTCTCGATGACCAGTCTGAAATTCGATATCGCGGGATCGGGTTGCGCGGCATTCGGTCGGCCGCTATCGCTGGCGTTCGGCGTACAGTCCGCCAGTGTGAGCGGCGGAGGCGTGCCGCTCGGCATTGTAAGGGTGAACGCAATCGCCGCAATCTCGCCGATCCCGCTGCTGCCACCCTGCCGAAAACTGACCGGTACTGTCGCGGTACCACCCGGCGCACTGGTTGCGGGACCTACGCTGACCTGGGCGCAGTTCGCCTGGTTCGTACAAGGCTGGGCGGCGCGGGCTTCTCCCGCCAGCGCCCCCAACAGCGCCACGATGCTCAAAACAGATGGTCCTCTCATATACAGACTCCCAGTCGGTCTCGATCAGGCCGACTCCTCAATCCAATCGTCAATTCTCGGCGTCATGCGACACACCCGAACAGGCCATTCTCAACCGCCGTCACGATCTTTGTGGACCGCTCCCGAACCGTTGAGGCCGCGGCCTGCGCGGCAGGGATCGCCACTATCGCCACCGTGTTGTTCTGCATGTTCGCAACCGCCAGGTCAATCCACTTTCTCGGGAATAAAATGTCCCTGGCCGATCCCGGTGGGATGCGGGCCGCCAGCGAACACATCCTGCGCCGCTGGAGCCGTTCCGCTCCCCCACCCGGCAATCACAAACACCTTATCCTGGAAACTTCCGGAAGTTGCAATAACCTTCACCCAATTGCAGTTCAACGCGGGATCGAGCGCCTACCCGGCGAGGCCCGCCCTTGCTCTTGCCCGCTCCGAATGCCTCGTATATGAAGAGGTGCCGTACCCCTATATGACCCCTGGTTCACTTTGGTCAGCATCTACGCTGCTCGGATAGGTAGCTATGCGGGATGCACGAGAACGCGAAGCCGATCGGCTCGCCGAGGAGCGGCTCGAACTCCTGCCACGGGCGGTACGCGACAAACTCGACCGCGTTGGGTTCAAGGTGCATCTGGCGGAATGGCGCGCAATGCCCTTGGCGGCGCGCGAGCAGCTTCGCGACCTGCCATGCGAGACAGCGAACGAGGTTGCGCGCTACGGCCAGGTGGTAGAGCGGCTGGTCCGCGGGGTGACAGGAAAGCCGCCCGACGGCATCAGGCGAGATTGACCGGAGCGCCCGGCTGGCTACCGCCTCGCGTCCGGTGGCCCAGTCTCCCCCGTTGCCGAGGTCACCTTCGATCGTTGCGTGCGCGCCCCCAGAATCCTGGGAAGGCTCTCCAGTATCCCCACCAGCAACGCCAGGCTCACCACCAGATCGGCGAGGCTGACCACCGCCTGGCTCGGCGGTAGTAGCCGCAGCAGATCGTACAGGTCGCTGGCAATCTTCAGCCCGAGCAACGCAATAGCCGCATACACGGCGTTACGGCTGGCAGCGGGATCGCGCGCGGCCCACCAGAAGACGTATGCCAGCACCAGGTTGGCGATACCCAACGCGTTCGCGAGGGCGCGCACCATCGGGGACAGCAGGGCTGCGCCGATCACCAACTCCTTGCGCCCCAGGAGCACAACCGTCCAGCTCACGCACAGGAGCGCCGTGAGGCGCAGCAGGACGCTCACCGCCAGGCCCCGTCGCACCCGGCCCAGGACGGTCGGGAGTTTCGCGTTCCGCCGCCAGGCTGCATCAGCGCGTCCATCCGTGAGCCTGGATAAAGCAGCCCTGCGGAAGTTGCAAGTTGCGGATGCAACCGATTGCCGGCGCTGAATATTCTCCCGCCCGTCACGTCTTCCGGCTCATGGCATGCGCTGCTATTCTACGGCACGTGCGCAGAGCAGAGGGTTGGGCCGCGTCGGCTCCAGCGGCAAATTGCATATGACGCACGGGATGCGTATAGCAACCATCGTTGTGGGCGTCGCTAGTCTCTGTGGGGTCGCGGCACTCGTGCTGCGGCCGTCGCCTCCGAGCGTGGAGCTGCCGCCCGGCCGTGCGCGAGCGAAGACGAGCGAGCGCGTGCGCGAGCGCCTGAACCAGTTGCGCAGTGACCGCCCGGATGCACACGAGGCCCTGGGCGCCATCGGTCAGCCGGCGGTACCGGCCGCCGGAGCGCCGCGGAGCGCTGGCGGGACCACCGACTTCCTACCACACGGCGGTCGCATTGAACCGCGTGACGCGCTCGCAGCCGAGGCCCACGGCAGCACCAACCCGTCCGTCGCCCAACCGGACGAAGACCCGCCAACCCTGAAGAAGATGGCGCTCGAGGATCCCGATCCCGATCGCCGACTGGCAGCGATCGCGCTGCTTGCGACGACCGACGACCCGGACGCTCCCGCCATCCTTTCCCAGGCGCTTTCCGATCGCAATGACGAGGTGCGCATGGCCGCCCTCGAGGCGCTCTCCGACTTCACCAGCGAGCCGCCCGTGGACGCCATCGAGGATGCGCTGCGCGATCCGTCCCCCGACATCCGCTTCGAGGCGCTGAGCGTGCTCGCCGACGTCGGCGGCGAGCGCGCGCACAACGCCATCGAGCGCGCCCTCACCGACCCGGACGACGACGTCCGCGCGCTGGCCGAGGGCATTTTGGATTTGGAGAGCCCGACAGGGACGGCGGCTGAGCACCCGCATCGGTTACGGTGACCATCGCAACCCGCGCCGTTGCGGCCGGACTACGGCAGGTCGACAGCCAGCCCCCCGGCTGCGGAAATGTTACTGGGGCTGAGCAGCGGAACGACGGCGAGCAATTGGCCCCGTTCCTCGACAATGACTTCCCCGACGGCCTGATGGCGCTTCACCGGGGCATCGACCGCAACCGGCAGTTGATAGCGCAGTTGCAGGTCGCGCTCGGCGTTGCGCTCCCGGAGCAACGACATGGTTTCACCGGCGATCGGTGTCAACTGCGGTAGCGAGCCATGCCGGACGCGCACCGGGAGGTTGACCGGCTCACCGGAGCGGATCAGTTCCACTCGTTCGTAGTGCGCGAACCCCCATTCCAGCAGTTCCGCCGCCGTATTGTATCGGCTCGCCGTATCCGGCGCGTCCAGCACGACGACCACCAACCGCAAGGCACCGCGCCGCGCCGTCGCCACCACACTGTAGCTCGCGCCCGCCGCGCTCCGAGCGCTCGAGACTTGCAGGCCGTCGACGCCTTGCACCGCCCCCAGTAATTGGTTGCCATTGCGAAGCACCACCGCGCCGTCGTCAAAAGGAACCCCGCTTGCCGATGTCCACTCCAGCACCGTGGGGTGACGGAGCAGTGTCTCCGCCACGCGTGCCTGATCGCGTGCGCTCGTGGTTTCCTCCACGTGGGCGACGCCAGCGCCGTCGCTCCCGCCGACGCTGGTGTACCGTGTCGAATGCAGTCCCAGGCGCAAGGCGCGAGCGTTCATCAAGTCGAGGAACGCCGGCACCGACCCGGCCGCCGCCTCCGCCACCGCCAAGGCGGCATCGCTAGCCGAGGCCACCGCTACCGCCTTGAGCAGGTCGCTGAGCAAGTACGCTTTCTCGGCGCGCAGGGGGACACGGAAACCGCCCGCACCGCTGCCGACAGCGGCGCTTCCCAGGGTGACGGGGACCTGCAGGCGGAGCAGTCCCAAGTCCGCCTGCTCCAGGCTCACGAGCAAGAGCATCAAATGGCCCAGTGACCCCAGTGGGCGGGGCGCGTCGGCGTCCACTTCGCGCAACGAGCGGCCGCTGTCGGCCTCGATCAGCATCGCCGCCGGCTGCCGTTCCGCCGCGACCGCCGGCGCCACCAGCAGGCAGAGTGCCAGCGTCAGTGCAGCCCCACGCACCCTCGACATGATTTCGTCCCTGAAGCGGACCGCTCTGTACCACAGGCTCACGGAATTGTCAGGGTGGCCGCCGCCGTCCGACCGCGCCGCACCGCGCTCAACGCAGCGGATGGCGGCCGGCGCGCCGCGCCTTGAGCGGCCGCGATCGCAGGCGGCTGACTTGCCGTTCCAGGAGTCGGTCCGCCCGCGCCAACAGATCACGGTCGGCCGTGTGCTTCTCGATCATAAAGCTCAGGTCGCCGAGATCGTGCATGAGCGCTTTGGTCGCACGCTCGTGCTCGCGATCGCCGCGCAACGCCTGCACCAGGTCCAAGACGACATCTTCGATTTCGGAGCCCTCGACCTGCACCGCCATGGCGAACGCTCGCTCGATGGGTAGCGCCTCGTCCGCCTCCGCATGAAACCGGGTCAACAGGCGCCGCAGATGTTGTACGCGCGCCGGTGTCAACAAGGCCACCGATTGAAAGCTGGGATTCGGGGAGCGGTCCAGCAACCCCGCCACCAGCGCCAGCGCGCCGAAATGACGAGACTCGTGTTGGGCCATGTCGAACCAGAAGGCGCGCAGCTCCTCGACCGCAGCAAAGCGGCTCTCGAACTTGCAATACAGCAGCATGGCCAGGCGCTCCAAGTCCATCGCCGCCTCGACCAACCGCCGCAATGCCGCCCGCCCGCCCGCCGCGGCCGGGTGGCGCCGGCCTGTTCGCGCACGCGCCTCGCTCATAGCGCCCGAATGGGTAACACGATCATCTGCAGTCCGGCAAACTGTAGACGCCGTTGCAGGGTGGCGGCCGCCTGGTTGTGCAATAGGCGCGTGAGAAAGGTCTCCTCGGCGAACACCAGCTTCCCGGCGCAGAACACGGCCCGCGGAAACTCCTTCGACACCTGCTGGCAGAGCTGCACCAACGACTCGATCGTGTCGGTGCCGAGACAATACCGATAATCGGCCCACATCCCCTGCGCGTTGACGAACTGGACATAGCGCCGCAAAGATTCCTCCGACGAGGCCTTGAGATGATCGATCTCGTCGACGCCCTTGAAGCGGCTCGAATCGATCACACCAACGGTGACAAACAGAAACTGCTTGATGTGCTCGCCGAAGAGTCGCGGGATCGCCAGAAAGGAGTGGATCCCCATGCCGTTGTAGTCGGTCACCAGCAGCACCGCCGTGGGCGCAGCGCGATCGCAGACGGGCAGCGCGCGGACGCCCGGGACGGCGGGCACCGCCGTCAGAATCGTGTTGAGCCGCTCCAAGTACTGATTGGTCTTCCCGTAGTGACTGCGGATCCACATGCACATGGCGATCAAGGCGGAGGTGATCGCCACCGTCACCCAGCCGCCTTCCTCGAACTTCAGCGACAGCGTCACGGCCAGGATGGCGCTCGTCAGCGACAATCCGAGGCCGTTGATCCCCAAGCGGTGCCGCCAGCGCGGCTCCGCGTGCCGCACCTGCCACCAGTGGATGCACATGCCGAGCTGCGAGAGCGTGAACGTCACAAACACGTTGATGCTGTAGAGGACGATGAGCAGGCGCACCTGCCCTCGCGAATAGAGGAGAATCGCCAGAGCCGCGGCGCCCATCAACAGGGTGCCGTTCTTGGTCACCAGCCGATCGCTAAGCTGGTAAAACCGGTGCGGCACCCAGGAATCGACCGCCATGCTCGCCAGGACGCGCGGCCCGTCCAGGAAGCCGGTCTGCGCGGCGACGAACAGCAGCGCCCCTTCACAGACGAGCGTCAACAGGAGAAATCCTTCCCCCACGTGCAAGCCGCCGAGGTGCCAGTCACCCACCAAGCGCGCGACCAGCGCGGCGTTGAGCGTCTGCCCTGGCCGGTGTTCGACGCCCACCAACAGGTACGCGAACAGGATACCCCCGGCGGTAAAGGCCAGCGACGTGGCCATGTACAACATCGTTTTCTTACCCGTCTGCACCTTCGGCTCGCGCAGAATCGGCAAGCCGTTGCTGACGGCCTCGATCCCGGTGTACGTCCCGGCACCCATGCTGTAGGCATGCAGGAACAACATCAGCGTAAACAAGAACCCTTGCTCGCGCACGCCGGTGACAGTCTCCCCGATAGTGTTCACGGCAATCGTCGGAATCGTGCCGGCATGGAGCCACACCGCATAGCCGATGACGATTGCGTGCGTGACGATGAAGCCGAGAAAGATCGGTAGCAGCAGCGTCACGGACTCCTTCACCCCGCGCAGGTTCAGCACGATCAACGCGGCGATGACCACGACCTCGGTCAACAGCTTCGCGTGTTGGTAGGGCAGCGGCAGGAAACTGAAGATGGCGTCGGCGCCGCTCGCGACGGAAATGGCGATCGTGAGCACATAGTCGATCACCAGCGCCGAACCCGATACCACCCCGGCGCGTGGCCCCAGCAGCTTGCTCGCCACCAGGTATCCGCCACCCCCGCTCGGAAACAGCTCGATGATCTGCGAATAGCTGGCGGAAATGACGAACACGGTGAGCGCGGTCGCCAAGGCGAGGAAGGGCGCCAGGAACCGGTCCGGCCCCAGGGCCAGAAACGCTTCTTCCGGACCGTAGCAGGCCGAACTCAGCCCGTCCGCGCCCAGGCCCACCCAGGCCAGGAACGCCACCAGAGAAACCTGGTGAAAGATATGCGGATCCAGCGGATTCTTCGGCGCGCCAAGCAGCATGCGTAGCAGCCCGACGCGTTGCTCCGTGGGGCTTTCGGCCTCCGCGGGGGACGAGACGTCGGACGCCATGGCCGCCAGTTCCGCCCGGTGCTGAGGTGCTGCCGCCACCATGGCAATGTCACTGCTTTCCCGAATCTTCCGCGACAACCCGAGTTCGTGGGGGTACCACACGATGGGTGCGATCACAACCTGGCGGTCGCCGCGGGCGCACTATCCAATCGTGCGACCGTGGGCTACAACAACGCACTTCATGGGAACCCCCGATGCAGCGCGGGTACGGCAGTTCCGGCGGCGCCTGCTGCGCTGGTATACATGTCACGGACGCGATCTGCCCTGGCGCCGGACGCGCGATCCCTATCGCATCTTGGTGTCCGAGGTCATGCTCCAGCAAACGCAGGTCGACCGCGTGATCGGCTACTATCCTCGATTCCTGCAACGGTACCCGACGATCGACTCCCTCGCGCACGCCTCGTCGTTCGAAGTGCGCGAGGCGTGGGAGGGCCTCGGCTATTACGCCCGCGCGCGCAACCTGCACCGCACCGCACAGCGCGTCACCGCCAACCATGGCGGCAAACTGCCGGCGGATCTCGACACGATCCAAACCTTGCCGGGCATCGGCCGCTACACTGCCGGCGCAGTGCTCAGTTTCGCATACGGGCAACGCGCCGCGATCCTCGACACCAACGCGGCACGGGTTCTGAGTCGGGTCTTCGCTATTCGACGTCGACCTCCGAAAGGCCGCTGGTGGCAGCGCCTGTGGAATCTCGCCGAGGCGGTCACGCCCGCCCGTGGCGCCGACCGCTTCAACCAAGCGATCATGGATCTGGGCGCCACCGTGTGCCGCGCCCGCGCACCGCAGTGCCGCCACTGTCCCGTCCGCACCTGCTGTCGATCGGCCGCCGGGTAGAGTGGCCGGCGCCCGCGCAGGCGGCGGGCCGTCACCGGCGCGATCTCACCCGGAGCGCGGATGCTGGGTTTCCCAGTCCCGTCTCATTATCGAATAGACGACGCGGTCGGCCGTGCGGCCGTCGGGCAGCCGCACGGCCGGCAGCAAACGTTCGCGCAGCATGCCCAGCTTTTCCATGGTGCGATACGATCGGTGGTTATCCGCATTGCACACCGCCTGGATGCGGCGCAAGCCGATGACGCGGAAGCCGTAGTCGAGCAGCAAGCGCCCACCCTCGACGTTGAATCCCTGCCCCCAGGACGTACGGGCGAGCGTGTAGCCGATCTCGCCGGTCCCCCACAGGCGGCTGACGATGCGGATGTCCATCACGCCGATCACGCGCGCCGTGGCCAGGTTCTCGACAGCGAAGGTGATCGGTCCCCAATCGTCCGACAGGCACCGCTGGATGTACGCCATGCTGTCGAACGGCGTGCGATGCGGCGTCCAGCCCGCGGAGCGGGTTACGGCAGGATCCGAGGCGTACGCGAACACGTCGTCGATGTCCTCGGGAAGAAAGTCGCGCAGGCGGACGCGTTCCCCGCGCAATTCCGTGCCTGCCATCATGCTCAGCCGCGCGGGCCGGCAACCGTCCGGTTAGACGTACCCCGCGGTTGCCAGATACTCCGCGGTTAACACCGCTCCTTTGGCAGCGCCCATCTTGGTATTATGCGACACCAGAAGATACGCCACACCGTGCTCCAGCGCGGCACAGGGGCGCAGCCGGCCGACGCTCGTCGTCATACCACCGTCCGCATCGCGATCCAGGCGCGGTTGTGGGCGAAACGGGTCGTCGTGTAGGGTGATCAGACGCTGCGGGGCCGAGGGTAGCCCGAGGCGCACAAACGCCTCGCCGAAGGCGCGCAGCGCCGCGGCCACCTCGTCGAGGGTCGCGTGTCTACCCAACGACACGGACACCGCTTCAGTATGGCCTTCGAGCACCGCGGCGCGCGTGCAGGTGGCACTGACCGGGAAGGCGGCCGGCGCCAGCCCACCCTCGCCCAACAGGCCGAGAACTTTCGCCGTCTCCCGCGCCACCTTCTCTTCTTCGCTCGGGATATAGGGGACCACGTTATCCACGATGTCGAGGCCTACCACACCGGGCGAACGGCCGGCGCCCGAAATTCCCTGCATGGAGGTCATCAGCACGCGCTCGACACCGAATTGGTCGACCAGCGGCTTGAGGGTAATCGCCAGCCCCATGGTCGTGCAGTTCGGCAAGGGAGCGATGAAGCCATGCCAGCCACGCCGGCGGCGCTGGATATCGAGCTGCGCCGCATGCGCCAGGTTTACGCCTGGCACCAGTATGGGCACATCCTCCTCGTAGCGAAACGCCGACGCCGTGCTCAACACGGCCGTTGTCTGCGCGTAGCGCGGCTCCAGTTCCCGCGCCACCTCGGATTCGACCGCGCTGAAGACCACATCGATGCCGGCCAGGTTCAGCTCGGACGCGTTTTCCACGGGCAATCGCAACGCCTCCACCGGAGGCTCCTCGTTGCACCACCACCGCCGGGCGCCGGTTTTCGCATCGCGCAATGCCGTGGCGTAGCTCCGGCCCGCCGAGCGCTCCGAGGCGGCCACCATCACTGTCTCGAACCAAGGATGGCGGTCCAGCGCCACCAAACACTGCTGTCCCGCGATGCCCGTGGCACCGACCACCGCAACTCGTTTCTTCATGGAACCGTACAGAATTCTCCTTCCTTTCTAATAGCCGACAGAACCGAGGTCTTGTCAACTCCGGGCCCACCGCCCGGCGCGCACGGGAGTTCGGCTTTTCGGGTGACAACCGTGCAAATTTTCACTAGTATCCGGCCGCGTGCTTGGTTTCGGTCAGCACGGCTCGCTGAGGGAGTGGGGGAATGCAAGCGACGGTACAAGCGCGAGAGGGTGAGCTGGGCGATTTCACCGCAACCTACGTTCGGCGCGCGCTGGAACCGCGACTGCGGGGCCACGGAAAGATTGACGTCCGCAAGACCGGCCGCTGGGGGTTCACCATCCTCCATCGCTATGTCAGCGAGTGGAATGGGCGCGAGGTGGCTCTGCACATCGCGCAGTTGCGGCCCAAGGGACCCAGACTCGGTCTATACTGGAAGCGTGCCAACGGGCGTTGGGTGCCGTACCAGGACGGGCAGGATCAGCCGTTCGTCGGCACGTTGGAGGCGTGTCTCAAGGAGATCGACCATGATCACTGGGGATGCTTCTGGGGCTAGCGGGCCCCATCACCCAATACCGAGGGAGGCCACCGCGTGAGCCGTATCAAATTCGGTCTGTTCCTGCCCCAGGTTGGCTTGCCGTTTACGGTGATCAAGGAGCGCGTTCAGCTCGCGGAGCGCCTCGGTTTCCATTCCGTGTGGTTCGTCGATCACATGTGGAGCCGTGGCCTCCCCGACTTCGACCACTTGGAGGCCTGGACCCTGATGTCCGCCGTCGCCGCGGTCACCGAACGTATCGGGATCGGCACGTTGGTCTTGTGCAATTCCTACCGCTCGCCGTCGCTGGTGGCGAAGATGGCCGCCAGCCTCGACAACGTCAGCAGCGGACGGCTGTTCCTCGGTCTCGGCGCCGGATGGATGGAGGAGGAATACGTGGCCTACGGCTATCCGTTCCCTTCGCCGCGCGTGCGCATCGAGCAACTGGAGGAGGCTCTGTGCATCGTCAAGGCGCTCCTCACCGAGCCGCGCGCCAGTTTTCAAGGCAAGTACTACGCCATCGACGAGGCGGTAAACAATCCGCGGCCGATCCAGAAACCGCATCCGCCGATCTTGATCGGGGGCGCCGGCGAAAAGCGCTTGCTGCGCGTGGTGGCGGAGCATGCCGACATCTGGAACTGCCCCAACAACGCCGCCACGCTCCTGGCGCAAAAGCTCGACGTCCTCAAACGGCATTGCGATGCCATCGGGCGGGACCCACAGACGATCGAAGTGTCGGAACAGAGCGTCATGGTGCTCGGGCGGAACCAAAAGGATCTGCGCGGCAAGATGCAGTTTGCCAAGCAGGCCCTCGGCTCGACCTTCAACATCGAGCAGACCGCATTACGGGGCACCCCGGACCAACTGATCGACGCCATTCGCAACCGCAGCCGCGAGGGGGTCACATTCTTCACCACGCTGTTCGGCGACATGAATCAGCCCGAGACGCTCGATCTGTTCGCCAGCGCCGTGGCGCCGGCGTTTGCCTGACGGCCGTCGCCCGCCAATTGCACCCGGAGCCCCGGCGTGCCATGTCTTGAAGCAGCCATGGAGGTGCCGCCGATCATCCCTGTATTCCCGCTCCCCAACGTCGTGCTGTTCCCGGGCGTGCCGTTGCCGCTGCACATCTTCGAACCGCGCTACCGCCAACTCGTGCGCGATGCCGCATCGGCGCACGAAATCATCGGCATCGCGTTGCTGCGCGGAGAGTGGCAGCCGCACTATTTCGAAAACCCCGACATCTTCGAAACGGGTTGCGCGGGCAAGATCGTCAATCTCGAGCCGTTGCCCGAAGGGAAGTGCAACATCGTACTCCATGGATTCCGCGAATACCGTATCGATCGTCACATCTTCGACAAACCGTACCGCCAAGCGGCGGTGCACTGGCGGATCCACGGCCCACGGTCGATCGACGGCACTAGCCGCTCCCGGCTTGTGGACCTGCTGACCGGATTCCTCGGTCGGGATCCGCATAGCCCGGCGTACCGCTTGCTGCACGATCGCACCCTCACCGACGATTTGCTGGTAAACTTTTTTTCCTTTGCGTTGGAAATCGCCCCCATCGAGAAGCAGGGGTTGCTCGAAGCACTGACCCTGGCGGAGCGTGCCGAGCGGTTGCGCGAGATCCTCGAATTCCACCTCGAAGAGGCGCGTTGCGCCATCGGCCCGCCGGGTCCCCACCGCTGCCATTGACCCGCCTTCCCCGTGTGGCACGAGCGAGTGGACTCCGTGCCGCCGCGACGTTATAAACTTGAGGCAGCGGATATTCGACTCGCGCCTGAGCCGCGACCGCGGTTGCAGTCCGCGCACGCTAGGAGGCACGGTGATGGGAAAGACGTTCAAAGACCTGATGGAAGAAGCTCGACGTGACGTGCCCGAGTGGACTATCGACCAGGTCAGGGACCGCCTGGGCAACGGCAACCAGTACGTGTTGTTGGACGTGCGGGAGAAGGAAGAATTCCGCGAAGGGCACCTCGCCGATGCCGTCAGCGTGCCGCGCGGTTACCTCGAACTGCGCATCGAACAAACCATTGCCGATAAGCGAGTGCCGATCATCGCCTATTGTGCCGGCGGCACCCGTTCTCTGTTGGCGGCAAAGCAACTGAAGGACATGGGGTACGAGCAGGTCATCTCAATGGCCGGTGGCTACTCGGCGTGGAAGGGGGCCGGCTACCCGTGGCAGCAAGAACATCAGTTCAACCCGGAGCAGCTCACTCGATACAGCCGCCACTTTCTGTTGCCGGAGGTGGGGGAAGAGGGCCAGGCGAAATTGCTGAATGCCAAAGTCCTGCTGATCGGTGCGGGCGGCCTGGGCTCGCCGGCGGCCTTCTACCTTGCGGCCGCGGGCGTCGGCACCCTGGGCCTCGTCGATCACGACACCGTCGACCTGAGCAACCTCCAACGCCAGATTCTCCACACCAACGACCGTATCGGTATGCCGAAGGTGGAATCGGCGCGGCAGACCCTGAACGCACTCAACCCCGACGTCAAGGTGATCGGCTACCAGGAACGCTTGAGCGCGCAGAATGTCATGCGGCTGATCGCCGACTATGACGTGATCGTGGACGGCTGCGACAACTTTCCCACGCGCTATCTGGTCAACGACGCCTGTGTCATGGCGGGCAAACCCAACGTCCACGGCAGCATCTTCCAGTTCGAAGGGCAGGCATCTGTGTTTTATCCCGGGAAAGGGCCCTGCTACCGCTGCCTGTTTCCGGAGCCGCCGCCGCCGGGTGCGGCGCCGAGTTGCGCCGAGGCGGGCGTCCTAGGCGTGCTCCCCGGATTGATCGGCTGTGTGCAAGCGATCGAGACCCTCAAGCTCATCCTCGCGGTCGGCAAGCCGCTCATCGGGCGCATGGCCTATTTCGATACGCTGAGCATGGAGCCGCGCATCCATAAGTTACGGAAGGATCCGAACTGCCCGCTGTGCGGCGCCCACCCCACCGTCACCACGCTGATCGACTACGAAGAGTTCTGCGGGCTGCGCAATGCGCACGCAACGGCGACCGCGACCACCGCGGCGGCTTAAGTCGCGTCAGTACCGGACCGACACCCAGCGCATGACGCACCACTGAAAAACCGCCAGCGCCGGCGCCAGAAAGGAGAGGTGTGATGTCCTTCCAAAGCAAGTACGGACCCTGGGCATTGATCACCGGTGCGGCCGGCGGCCTCGGGGCCGAGTTTGCGCGCCAAGTCGCGGGACGCGGCCTGGACCTGATTCTGGTGGATATCGACGCCGCAAGCCTGGCACAAACGGCGTCCGCGATCCGACGAGAAACCGGGCGCCGTGTGCGCACCAAGGTCGTGGACCTGGCGGAGCCCCGCTTTCTGGATTCGATCCGTGCGCTTACTCGCCAGCTGGAAGTCGGGTTGTTGATCAACAATGCCGCGATCAGCGGCGTCGGCCTGTTTCTCGAACGGCCAATCGAGGATCATCTGCAGGCTGTAGCCGTGAACGTGCGCGCCCCGCTGGCGCTCACGCATGCCCTGGGCGGCGCTATGGTGGCTCGCAAGCGCGGGGGCATCATCCTGGTGTCGTCGATGTCCGCCCTGCAGGGCACGGCGTACGTTGCCAATTATGCGGCGACCAAGGCGTACGACCTGATACTGGGCGAGGGCCTGTGGGAGGAATTGCGGACCCACGGCGTCGATGTGCTGGCGTTCCTGCCCGGCTCTACCCGCACTGGCGGCTTCTCGCGCTCGAAACCGCGCCTCGATCGAGCGACGGCGATGCCAATCATGGAAGTGGGCCCGACTGCGGCCTCGGCACTGGACGCCCTGGGAAAATCGCCGCAGCAAGTTGCCGGGCGCTTCAACCAGGCCGTAACCGCCCTGACGCAGCGGGTGTTGCCACGCGCCTACGCCATTCAGCTCATTTCTCGTTCCATGGCCGAGTTGTATGCACGGCCCCCAGAACGCGCGACCCGTAAGCCCGCCCGCGCCGCGAAGCGCAAGACCAGCGCGTAAACCGCGCTACGCGCCCCGAACCGTAGCGGCGCCCGAGCGGCGGGCATGTCGGCCGCACAGCCGACACGGCCACGGCGGTTCCAATTCCCCTTGACCATGCGGCGCCCACCGGCATAAACATGGTTGCCGTTCAGGACAGTCGGATCTGGGCGGCGAGCGAGAGCAATCCGTAGCGCGCGCGTAAAGGCGGTGGGAGAGATGTGCATGAATGAGCTTCGCCTGTTGCGGACGACCGCAGACCGTGCCCGATACCATCCACGACACCGGCGTCGCACACGCCCCGGACACACGATTCCCCTGCTCTGCGTCCTGATGTTGGCAGTGGTCGGCAGCGGTACGGCAACCGCCGACGACACACCCACCCCCTCACCGACCGAGACAGGGACCGCCACGCCCATACCGACCGAGACGGCGACCGCCACACCACCGCCGTCCGCGACCCCGACCGCCGCCCCGACAGCGACCGCCACACCGACAGTGCCTCCGACCATCACGCCCACCACGTCTCCCACCGTGACGGCGACTCCCTCATCCACCAATACCCCGACGTCGACATCAACCGCGACACCGACCCCGACACCAGCGCCAGATCCGCAGTTCGGCTACTGGTTCGTCACCGACGACCCGACGAACGCATCGTGCGCGTTCGACCTCTTTCGCCATGCAACGGTCGCGGTGCGGAACGCCACCGCGACGTTCGCACTGACGCTGGAGCAGGATCCGCTGCAGCTTCGCAACGTATACCGCGGCATTTACATTTCGCCAATGCTGAACGCCACCCAGTACGAACAGTTACGACAGTTGGTAAAGCCGGGGGGCGTGGTCGAACAGTTCGTGGCCCTGGGGGGAGTGGCCATTATCAACGCCGGAGGGACGCTGGGTAGTCAGCTGAATATCGCGCCCGACGATGTCGGTGTCGTCGCCGGAACCAACAATGCCGAGACGATTTTGGAGGACACGCACCCGTATGTCACCGGCCTCGGCAGCGGTGGCATTCCCCTGAGCGCCGCCGACTTCGACAACTGGACAAATACGGACCTTGGCATTGTCGATCCTGTGCCCAGCGGAACAACCAAGGTTCTCCAAAACAGCGCCGGGCCCAGTTGGGTCGAGTACCGGCACGGAAACGGGAAGGTCATCGTCACCACGTTGACCTATTGTTCGGTGCCGGACTACACCACGCTGACGGCGTCGCAACACAACGCCACCGCCAACTTGCTCTTTTACGGCATCTTTTACTCCGGCGCCGCCTATACTCCGGCACCGACCACCACGATCACGGCGACGCCGAACGCCACGTTTACACCGACGCGGACAAAGACGCCCAAGCCGACAACGACGCCGAGCGCGACCGAGACCCCGACGTCCACGCCAACGCCTACCGCAACCGAGACTCCGACGTCCACGCCAACGCCTAGCGCAACCGCCACCCCCACGCCCGCCTGTCCGGGCGACTGCTCGCGCAACGGACTGGTCACCGTCGACGAGATTCTGCTCAGCGTCAACATCGCCCTGGGCAACGTATCTCTAGAGGCATGTGCACCGGCTGACGCCACCCCCGACGGCCAAATAACCATCGACGAGATTCTGCTGGCGATCAATGTCGCCCTGGGCGGTTGCCCGTCGCTCCCAGCAGGATGACCGCGGCACGAGCATTTTCCTGCTCGCGCTGGGCAAAGCGCCGGTCCGACTCGTAATCGTCTCCGCCGCTTGGAAACGGGGACAGGCTCCTTTTTCGTTCAGCACCGACAAGGAGCCTGTCCCCGTTCAACCCGGACCGGGCTAAACAATCGGCACACGGCTCCGCGTGTCGTTGCGTCCGTCACACCACGGAGACGGTCGCATACCCGGCGAACCACAATCCGACGTAGAGTACGGCGATGGCGCCGAGGACCAGTGCCACCGTCGCGTCGGAGGCTCGAAACGCGAAGCGATCGAAGTTCGTGCGTGGGATGCCGGACTGGAAGCCGCGAGCTTCGAGGGCCATTGCCATCCCGTCGGCGCGCCGAAGCGCGCCCATGAACACCGGCACAATCACCGGCACATAGCGGCGCATGCGCTGCACCAGATTCCCCCGGTCGAAATCGAATCCGCGGCACCGCTGCGCTTGTACGACCGTAACCGCGGCGTCCAGGAACACGGGCACCAGACGGAAGGCCAGTGTCATGGTGAAGCCCAGTTTGTACGGCAGTCCACAGCGCGTCAGCGCATAGGCGAACTCCTCGATTCGCGTCGTCGACAGGAACAGGACGCCGATCGCCAGAAACGTATCCAGCTTGAGCGCCATGCCGAGTGCGAACTGCAGGCCCGCCACACTGATGCGGACGGGACCGCGTTCGAACACCGGCGTGCCCGCGCCGAAGAACAGCGTCCAGATCACGAAGGTCATGACGAACACCAACACGAACAACACCCGCAGGCGCCAGACGTTTCGCTGTACGCCAATACCGACGATCAGCGCGCCGACGCTCGCCGTTAGCGGCAGCATCACGCTCGGCCGCTGGCTGACAAAGGCCGCAAGGAATAGGCAGAACACGCCGAACACTTTCACCACCGGATTGAGGCGGTGCACGACCGTCGCGCGCTCGATGTACAGAAATAGCGACATGGGAATCAGACCACCGTCGCCCCTCAGTCGTCAGTCGCCGCCCGCGGCCGCTGACCTGTGGCCCGGGCCCAACCACCTGCGTCCATCCATTGGCAGAACTCCTCCACCGACAGCGGCGTGAAGCCGAAGCGCCGGCCTAGCCGGGTGACGTCCGGCGCGCAAAAATGCGCCTCCGCCAACAACGTTTCCTGCTCGAACAGTTGCCGCAATGGGGCGTCGACGAGGACCCGGCCCCCGGCCATCAGCACCCCGCGCTGCGCGTACTCCGCCACCACCCACGGGGTGTGGGTAATGATCACGATAGCCATACCCCGCGCGTGCAGCCCGCGGAGGAGGTCCATCATCTGTCGCTGCTCGGCGAAATCCAAGCCGGTGGTCGGCTCGTCGAGTATCAGTACTCGTGGCCGTAACGCCAGCAACGACGCCACCGCCAGGCGTTGTCGCTGCCCTTTGCCGAGCAGGAACGGATCCTCGTCCTCCAAGCCGCCGAGGCCGACGGCCTGCAGCGCGCCCTGAACCCGCTCGCCTACGTCCGCCGGCGGCAGCGACATGTTTTGCGGCCCAAAGGCGACCTCGTCGAACACCGTGCCCGCGAAAATCTGATGGTCCGGATTCTGGAAGACATAGCCGACGTCCATCGCCACCGCGTTGATCGGTACGCCGCGGATATCCATTCCACGCAAGCGGATGCTCCCGGCTGTCGGCGTCAGCAGTCCGTTGAGGTGCTTCGCCAGCGTGGTCTTCCCGGAGCCGTTTTGCCCGATGATAGCGACGAATTCGCCCACGTCGATCGTTACCGACACGTCATCGAGCACCCACGCACCGTCGGCGTAGGAAAATTGGATCCTGTCGGCGACCAACAAAGGGGGTAGCGATCGCGGACTGGGGGTTAGCCCAGGTGCCCTCGATTCCCCTTCCGACCCCCGGCCCCCAGCCCCCAACCCCCGAAGCATCCGTTCCGCCCCGTCCAGCGAGCATGGGCGGGGCATCAACTCGAGGCGTGCCGCCAGCCGCTGCAGATCCGGCGCCCGTACCCCATGCTGAGACAAGAAGTCTACCCGCGCTAACACCTGCCGCGGTGCGTCGTCCGCAACGATTCGCCCCTCGCTCATGACGACAAGCCGGTCAGCGTCGTCGGCCGCGGCGATCTCGTGCTCGATCACCAGTAGCGTATACCCTTGGCGCCGCATCGCCGCGAGAACGGCGAAAATCTCCAGCTTGCCGAGCGGATCCAGATCGGTCGTCGGCTCGTCGAACACCAGTATCCGCGGCTGCAGTGCCAGCGTCGCGGCAATGGCCAGGCGCTGCTTCTCGCCACCGGATAAGGTGGCCGGGTCGCGGCGTTCAAAGCCCGCCAACCCGACGGTTTGCAGGGCATTCGGCACCCGCCGGCGCATCTCCTCCGCACCGACCCCAAGCTGTTCCATGCCAAACGCGATTTCCTGCACCACGTTGGTGGCGAAGAGTTGTGCCTCGAAGTCTTGCGATACCAGACCCACCCGGCCCGCCAATTCCGCCACTCCTTCGTGCCGCACCGGCTGGCCGAAGAGCGCCAGGTTGCCGGTCAACTCGCCCGGTTGAAATGCCGGGACGACGCGGTTGAGACACTTCGCCAGCGTGCTCTTCCCAGCTCCCGTGGCCCCCATAACCACCACCATTTCGCCCTGACGGACACGCAGGGTCACATCACGGAGCGCCGGTTCGGTCTGCCCGGCGTAGCGGAAGCTGACGTGCTCCAGACAAACGACGTCTTCCCCGGCACCTGGTGCGTCGTCGATCCGCATCTCACCGGCTTCCATTCGACCCGCACCCCGGTGCATCGGCGACACCGACAACCCTATCCCGCGACCGCATCGCCACTCTAGAGAAGGAGGACGCCGACCAGAAGGAGGACCATCACCGGAAGCATGCCGACGCCCACCTCCGCCGCCCGGGTCGTGCTCGCTGCCACCGCCTGCGGCAGCACGGGCACGGACAACCGGCCCGCGGACAGCAGATTCCCAAGCACCATCCCGCCAACGGTCGCTGCCACCACCAGTACCAGGCCCAACCGCCGGGCCCACGGTGCGCGCGGCGGCCGCCACAAGACGTCGCGATACAGCAGCCGGCCACGTTTCACCCGCGGATAGATCACCGCCAGCAGGAACGGCGCCAGCACGATCGCCACGAGAAAGTTGTTGACCAAGACGATGTTGCCCAGCACCGAGAACGGTACAAAGCCAAGCAGATTGAGGCCCCAGCCGACGCTCAGCGCACACACCGCACTGCCCAGCAGCACGGCGGCGACGAACGCGATCCACGTTCCTGGCGTATGCGGCACGGGATCGCTGTCGGTGATGGCCTCCCAGATCTTGTAGGGGATCAATCCGTAGAGAAAGTTTCCGAGGAAGCCGAAGAGATCGCCCGGGCCGATGCCACCGAAAAAGTCGCCGATGACATTCCCAATAGCCGCACCCCACGCACCGGCGGGCCCGAACAGGAAGGAACAGACCACCGGCACGGCGTTCGCCGGGCGGAACTCGGTCACGCCGGGAATGATCGGCAGCACCTTGAAGGGAATGAGGATCGCCGCGTACAGGGAGGCGCTGATGGCGGTGAGCACCACCATGCGCGTGTTACTCCACATGGCAACCAGTTCGTGCGCCCCGAGGACGTTGCGGATTCCAGTGGCGGCCGCGTCCTCGACCGCGGACGGGGCGCTCCCCCGTACTGCCATTTCGCCGGCCCCTTCCCCCCGTCGGCGCTCCGCGCAAGGTTCCTTCTCTACCCGCGTCACCCTACAGGCGGCGTCTCGGAGAGGGAAATCCCTCCTGTTCGCCGTGCGGCTCAGCTTCGTGGGTTTGTGGCTCGGGCACCAGCGCCGCGTCGCACATGGGACACATACCGCCTGCCGGCTGGCCAACGAAGATCTCCCCGCATCTGGGACAGGTGTAGCGCATCGGTGTCACCTTAGCCTATCGTGGCCCGTACGCAAATCTCTTCTCCGCCGAGCGCCACTAGCCGCCGACCACGCCAATGAAGGAGCCACTGTACTGGCTGAAGCTGCACTGTTCGGATCCCAGCGGGCTGTCCACCGTAACGCTGAGCACGCCGCCGTCTTGCAGGAGTTGGATACGCCCGGTCACCGCGATCGCCACGGTCCCTTGTCCGTATTGATAGCTCGTCACCTGGGCGGTGGTGGCAGAGTCTCTTGTGGCGGCAAACAGCACCAGATCGGGGCTGTCGTCGATGATCACGCCGATGGCCACGGCGACATTGGTGCCATCGCCATTGAGGAACGCCTCGAGATCGCTCGGGCAGAGGGGATCGGCATTGGTGGGGCCCCTGAAATTGCACGCTGGGGTTGCTTGGGCCGTATCGAAGTCGAACGGGCAGACCGATGGGGTTGGCGTTGCCGAGGGGGTGGCGGTTACGGACGGCGTCGGTGTCACGCTCGGGCGTGCGGAGGCGGTTGCGGTCACCGAGGCGGTCAGGGTGGGCGTTCGAGTTACTGTCGGCGTGGCCGACACACTGCGCGTCGGCGTTGCTGTCCGGCTCGCTGTCGCCGAGGGGGAAGACGTCGGCGAGGCAGCGAACGTCGGGCTCGGCGACGGGATCGCCGTCAGCGTTGGCGTGCCCGAGGCCGTGGGCATGGCCGATGGACTCGGGGTCGGCGACGGGCTCGGTGTCGCCGACAGACTCGCGGTCCTGGATGGACTCGCTGTCGGAGACCGGCTAGGTGTCACAGATCCTGACGGCGTTGCCGATGCGCTCGCGGTCACGGTCGCCGTAGGCGTAACTGACCAGCTCGGGGTTGAGGAGGGCGGCGGTGTGGGCGAATGGCTCGCCGTTGCGGTAGCTATGGATGTTGCCGATGCGCGCTCGGTGGCGGTCGGTGTGGCGGAACCGGCTGCCGTTGCCCTGGAGGATGGCGTTGCCGACGGACTGGCCGCCGCGGATGCCGTCGCCGTCTGCGTCGGGGGTGCCGTTGTGGAGGCTGTGACGGTGGCGGATGCGGTAGCGGTCACGGTCGCTGTGATGCTCGGCACTACCGTGGGTAGCTGCGAGGGGGTCGCGCTAGACGCGAATGTCGGGGTGGCACCGTGGGTCTGCGTCGGCGTCAGGGCCGTCGGGGTCGGGGTCGGGGTCGGTAGATCGGGGCACCCGTCGAGGGCGGCGCTCACTGCCGTGAGGACCTCGGCGACCGTCACGCGGCCGTCGCCGTCCACGTCGCCGGGGCACGCCGGCGGCGCCAACGGACAATCGCCCAGTGCGGTCTGTACCGTCGTCAGGATCTCATCGACGGTGACCACGCCGTCGCGGTTGAGATCGCCAGGGCACGCTGCCCAGCCTGGTGCGGCAACGGACAGCGCCGCGACCAAGGTTCCGATGGCCAGCGCGCGCGGGAGCATCACGGTGTGTGCCTGTAGGATGTCTGTCGGTTACCCCTCTCAGTCGGCGAGTAGCGCAAGCAGCGTGCGTCCTTTCAGGGCCTGGCGCCAGGCTGCCTCGATTTCCTGCTGGGGCATACGGCTGACGATCCGCTCGGCCTCTTCCGGAAGCGGAAACCCGAGCAGCGTTCCTTCCGCCAGCGCCAGCGCACGATCGAACCGACTCTCAGCCAATGAAGCATAGCGATAGCGCAATTTCTTCCTGCCCCGCGCCAGTTCGTCCGCCGTAAAGCCCTCATCCGCCGCCCGCTGGCAGGTTTCCTCGACGGCACGCACCAGACGCTGTGCGGCAGCCCGCGACGCGCTGGCGGAGACCACGGCCACCGCCCATCCAGCCCCCCAGTCGAGTGTCGCCGACACTTCGTATCCCAATCCCAGGCGTTCGCGAATCTCCTGGAAGAGCCGGCTGTCGGGATCCGCACCGACCAGATCGAGGGCCAGGCCTACGGCGATCAACTGGCGTGGCTCCGGCGGCACCGAAATCAGTTTCATCACATAGGCTTGGCCACCTCCACCGCGGAGCCGGTGGTGGCCGGCCGCGCCGAACCGTACCGGCGCCACCCGTCCGGGCGCCCCAGAGCGTTTTCCCCGGAAGTGCTTACGCACCGCGGCGCGTACGGCCGCCTCCCCCAGACCACCCACCACGGCCAGCACACTGCGCTCGTGGGTAAAATACCGCTGCAGAAACGCCATCACGTGGCCGGCTTGCATGCCGCGCAGACTTCGAATGCTACCCCACACCGGATGGGACAGCGCCCCGCGGAAGTACAGTTGCCAGGCGCGCGTGTGCAAGCGATCCGCTGGATCGTCCAGGCGGCCGCGGATCTCGTCCATGACCACGCGTCGTTCCTTGCGCAATCGGTCCTCGCTCACCTGACTGTGGTAATACTGCTCGGCCAGCAGACCCAGCGCGTCGTCCACATCCTCGTTGAACACTTCAAAGGTCAACGAAATGGTTTCGTAGCCGGTGTCGGCATTGTGCTCGCCGCCCAGTTCGGCCGCACGCCGGTTGAGCGCCACCTGATCGAGCGTCGCGGTCCCCTGAAACAGCATGTGCTCGGCCATGTGGGCAATGCCCGGATGTGTACCGTCGAAGCGCGCTCCGGCCCGCACGCTCAACGCGATGCTGGTCAGCGGACCGGCAACATGTTGAAACACCACCCGCAATCCTTGTTGGCTAAACCTGCGCACCGTCGGCATGTCGGTCTGTAAGCAGAATGCGGCTCACGGAGAAAGGGCGGCAGGCCCACCCCAGCCGCACGAAATCGGCCCTCGGCCGTCAGGCTCCGGGGTGCGGGAAACGCCCTTCGTGGTCCGCGGTCTGAGATCTGAAGGCCGCTGGCAAACAAGCCGCGCGTACCATGCCAACACCGGCGGCCGTGGGAGCCTTACGCCTCCAAGAAGGCGCGTGCGCGCTGCACCTCGGCGTCGCCGATGGCCCCCGCCGCGCGCAACCGATCGAGCAGTTCGCGCACTTTCAGCAAGCTGTGCAGCCGCAGCCCCGCCCGCGCCAGGGTGTCCTCGCCCGACTGTTCACGGTCGACGACCACCAAGATGTGCTCCACGATCAGGCCGGCATCGCGTAGCGGTGCGATCGCCTCGAGTTTTGCGCCGCCGGTGGTGATGACATCGTCGATCACCAGGGCGCGGTCGCCGCTGCGGAACACGCCCTCAACCAGCCGGCGCGTACCGTACTCCTTGGCTTCCTTACGCGGATAGACCAGCGGCCGTTCGTTCTCCAGCGCCATCGCCACGGCGATGGGAAGGCCGGCGTAGGGAATAGCCGCCAGGCAATCGAACGGCAGCGCGGCGGCGCGGCTGACCATCGCCTGCGCCACCCGCCGGAGCACGGCAGGTTGCGCGATCAGTACCCGCAGATCGATGTAAAATGGCGAATGGCGACCGTCCTTCAGGACGAAGTCGCCAAAGCGCAGCGCACCGATGCGGAACAAGTCGGTAGCCAAGGCCTGGATCTCGACCATGGGTTTGCGCTCACCGCTGAGACGTCACTTGATCAACTGCTGAAGCGCCTTGAACTCCGGCGCGGCGGCCGTTCGTACCCACTCCAGACAGGCCATCTCGACCGTTGTCGGAATCGCGCCCGAGGTGAGCATCTTCGCCCATCCGACGCGGTGGTCCGCCTCGAAGCGCGAAGACACCGCATCCTGCGGCACGTGCACTTTACACCCCTGCGCCAGCAGGTCGTGCACGGTTTGATTGACACAGGCGTGCGTTTCGACGCCACAGACCACCACCTGCGTCCGGCGCAGGGCGCTGAACGCCGTGTTGAATCGCGGCTCACCGCAACAGCTCAACGAGCGCTTCTCGATCACCTCGATCCCCGCCGAACACGCTTCGAGGATCTCGGGCAGCAGATGCCCCAAGCCCTTGGGATACTGCTCCGTGGCCAGCACTGGAACATCCATGAGCTTTGCCGCCCCGATCAAGCGGCAGACCCCTCGTAGCATGCGTTCGTGGTCGAAGGTCACGCCCCGGTAGGCTTGCTGCACATCGATCACCACGAGGGCGCTTTGCGTCCTGTCGAGAAGGCGGGGGTGCCCCATGGTAGCTCGTCGCGACGGCAGTCTCCGCGGCTATCGCGTAATGACACGCACGTGGCGCGGGATTCCGTGCGGGAGGCCGCGCGGCAGAAAGGGATTGAGCGCCACACCGAGCGGTGCGGGATGAAAGACATCCTCGAAGACGTACGGTCCGTCCTCGTCGATCGCGAATTGATCCTGCAGCAGCATGCGTAACGTCCGATGCCGTGAGCGCCCACGGTCGAACGACGTCGTCACCAGCGGGTAACCCCGTGCCGGCAGCCAGTAACCCGAGTGGTCCCCGCCAGCGGCTGAGGTGGCCACCGCGAGTGGTCCGGAAATAGTGACATCGCCGCCCCGTGCCGCGCGTGCCAGCTGCAGCCCACGTTCCAGCCCCGCAAGGTACGCCTCCGCCGCCGGCGGCGAGTCGTACACCACCGCTGCCGTCCGCTCCGGCTCACTTGCCTTGGCACCCGACGACGGCTGCTCCGAGGCTTCCGCCGGCGCCCGCCACACCCGTTCATCGACGATGGTCTGGGTCGTCTGCCGGTACGCCGCAGGCACCTCCGCTTCGACATTGGTGAAATGCTGAACGCCCTCGGCGTCGCGCCATGCGACGATGTCGGCTCCCGCGGCAGTCGCGACCAGCAGGAGCATCCCAGCGAGCAAGCAGGACCTCACGCGCGAATCTTACGTCGGCCTGGGCGCCGACGCAACCCGAGTGCCGCCGCGGGCACGCAGCAGCGCCACGCCGAGGAGCGCCGCCCCCACGCTGGTCCACTGCGCGGTCGTCAACCCGGCGAGCCACGCGGGGTTGCGGCGGACGAACTCGATCAGGAAGCGCACGGCCGCGGAAAGTATCAGATATCGCCCGGCCAGCGAGCCGGCCGCGGATGGCTGCCAGCGCCGGCGCCACAGATAGGCAAAGATGGCGAAACACGCCACGGCCTCATAGACCGGCGCCGGGTGCACGCGCTCCTCGGTTGGCACCACACCGTGCGGATAGCTCATCCCCCAAGGCAAGGTGGTCGGAATGCCGTAGTCGCCATCGCCCGACAGCTGGCATCCAATGCGCCCGATCCCCAGTCCGATCGCCAACGCCGGCGCCACCACATCGGCAATCACCAAGGTCGGCAGGTGGCGCCGGTAGACGAGAATGCACACCGCCAGCGTTCCGCCGATGACGCCGCCGTACCAGACCCAGCCGCTCGACATCAGGAGAAACCGGATGGGATCGCCTACGAACAATTCCCAGGCGCTGGGAATGAGAAACAACCGCGCCCCTACCCATCCGCCGACGTACGCGTACAAGGTTACGTCGTATGCCAGATCCACGCCGTACCCGCGTCGCACGAGTTCGCTGCGAACGACCACGAACGCCGCGAAGAAGCCGAGGAACGCCATCACCCAAAAGCTGGGGATGGAGACGCCGCCAATATGGAACAGGATCGGCCGCATCAAGAAGGTAGTCCAAAGTCAAAGGTGCAACGTCCAAAGTTCATGCCGTACGTTCAAGATGCGGAGGTCAGTAATCTGTCGTCTGTTGTCCGTCGTCTGTTGTCCGTCGTCTGTTGTCCGTCGTCTGTTGTCCGTCGTCTGTTGTCTGTCGTCTGTCCGTCACATTCCAACAATGCTGTACCCGCAATCGACGTGCAGTACCTCCCCGGTGACGCCGCTGCCGAGGTCGCTGCACAGGTAGAGCGCGGCGGCCGCCACCTCATCGCTAGCCACGCCACGGCGCAGCGCGGCGCGCGCCTCGTGATGATGCAACATGTCCTTGAATCCGGAAATGCCGGCCGACGACAAGGTGCGGATCGGCCCGGCCGAAATGGCGTTGACGCGAATGCCCCGCGGTCCGAGATCATAGGCCAGGTAGCGGACGCCGGCTTCGAGCGCCGCCTTGGCGATGCCCATGACGTTGTAATTCGGCACCACCCTCTCGGCACCGAGATATGACAGCGCCAACAGCGAGGCGCCTGGAGTCATCAGCGGCTCGGCGCAGCGGGCAATCGCGATCAACGAATAGGTGCTGATGTCCAACGCCAGGTGAAAGCCCGTCCTGGACGTATCGAGCGTGCGACCCTTCAGCTCCTCCCGCAGTGCGAACGCCACGGCATGGATGACGATATCCACCTGCCCCCACCGCTCCTTGATGGCCTCGAAGGTCCCGACGATCTCGCCGTCCTTGCTGACGTCGCATGGGAGAACCGTACTCACACCGAGCGACTCGGCCAGTGGCCGCACCCGTTTCTCGATCGCCTCGTTCACGTAGGTGAATCCCAGTTCCGCGCCTTCGCGATGCAGGGCCTGCGCGATCGCCCAGGCAATACTGTGGTCGTTGGCGACGCCGAAGATCAGCGCCTTCTTGTCGGCGACGAGTGCCATAACACCTCCGGATACGTAACGTCCCTTAGCTGGCGCGGTGGCCCGCGTGCAAGCCAGCTCCCGCAACGCTTGCCGGTGGAATCCGCCTCCGCTAAACGGCAGCGCATGAGGTGCCGTGTGCACGCCGTGGTGCTGGCGCTGCTGCTGATCGGTCGTCTGGCCGCCGCCGACGGAGACGCCGCGGCGGGGTTGCGCACCCGCGGCACGCTACGCTGGGGCGGAGATATTCAAGGTGGGGAGCCCTACGTCTACCAGGATCCCCAGGACGGCTCCCGGCTGATCGGCTTCGAGGTGGAGATTGCCGAGGCGCTGGCGCGGCGTCTCGGGGTACGCGCCGAATTTGTCCAAACCGACTGGCAAAACCTGGTGTCGTCGTTGGAACGCGGCGACTTCGATGTCATCCTGAACGGTTTGGAAATCACGCCCGCACGCCGCGACCGCGTAGCGTTCACCCGCCCGTACTACGCCTTCACGGAAACGCTGGTGGTGCGCCGCGACGCGCCGTTCGAGGAATTGCCGGACCTGCGCGGGCAGCGCGTCGGCACCCTGAACGGCTCGCTCGCCTACGACTTGCTCACGGCGACGCCGGGGATCGAGGTGGTGCTGTACGAAGGCGTGCAGGAGCCTTACCTCGATCTGGAACAGGGACGGATCGCGGCCGTCGTACTCGATAACATCATCGCCAACCGCTACGGCCTCGGACGCCCGGGTCTGCGCGCCGCGGCGACGGTGGGCGACGGATGGTACGCGGCGGCGCTGCGCCGCGACGACCGCGAACTGTTGCGGGTCGTCGACGGCGCACTAGCTGCGATGCAGCGCGAGGGCGAACTGCGCAATATCCTCCTACGCTGGGGCTTGTGGAACGACCGCCAGGCCGTCGCCGCCGATCCGTCACCCTCCGGCGCGGCGCCGGGCCGCGCACGGCCGCGCATATGGGCGCAGTTGCCGTTGTTCTTGCGGGGGGCCGGGTTCACGCTGATCATCTCCGCCCTCGCCATGGCGGTAGCCATCGGCGGCGGTCTGCTGCTGAGTCTCGCCGGCCGGTACGGCGGCGCATGGCCACGCGCCCTGAGCGCCCTGTACATCGAAGTGTTTCGCGGTACGCCCGTCCTGTTACAGTTGTACGTCCTATACTACGGCCTGGCGCCGATCCTCACGCTCAACGCGTTCACCGCGGCCGTGCTGGGCCTTGGGATGAATTACGCCGCGTACGAAGCGGAACTCTACCGCGCCGGCCTGCAGGCGGTGCCCGTCGGACAGTCCGAGGCGGCCCTGGCCCTGGGCATGTCACGGGGGCTGGCGTTGCGCCGCATCGTGTTGCCTCAGGCCCTGCGGGTAGCGCTCCCGGGCATCGCCAACGACTTCATCGCGCTGCTTAAAGATTCGTCTCTGGTGTCGGTGATCACGGTCGTCGAGCTGACCAAGCAGATGACCATCACCGCCGTCGATGTCCGCGGCTGGCTCGCCCCCGGCCTCCTTTGCGCGGCGCTTTATCTGGCGCTCAGTTACCCGCTGTCCCGGCTGGCACGCCGGCTCGAACGGCGGCTGGCCCCGACATGAGCGCCGCACCGGTAGTCACCGTGCGGGGACTACGCACGCGGCTCGGTAGCGTGGAAGTCCTGCGCGGCATCGACTTCAACGTGGACCGCGGCGAGGTCCTAGCCATCATCGGCCCGTCCGGCGGTGGCAAGACCACCCTGCTCCGGGCGTTGAATTATCTGACACCGTTCACCGCCGGCGCGGTGGAAATTGCCGGTTTGCGGCTGCGGCCGGGCATGAGCGAACGGACCGACGCCGCGGCGCTGCGCGCCGTACGCGGCCGGGTGGGCATGGTCTTTCAGGCCTTTCACCTGTTCCCGCACTTTACCGTGCTCGGCAACGTCACCGAGGCGCCCCGGCGTGTCCTCGGCATCGAGCTCGCCGCCGCCAACGCCCGCGGCCGGGAATTGCTAGAGCGCGTCGGGCTCGGTAGTTTTGCGCAGGCTTTTCCGCATACCCTCTCTGGTGGCCAGCAGCAACGCGTGGCGATCGCCCGGGCATTGGCCATGGAGCCCGGGGTGCTGCTGCTCGACGAGCCGACCTCGGCGCTCGATCGGCGCCTGGTGGACGACGTGTTGGCGGTGGTCGCCGACCTTGCCGCCCGCGGCCAGACCATGGTCATCGCAACTCACGAACTCGCCTTCGCGCGCCGCGTCGCGCACCGCGTGCTCGTTCTTGCGGCTGGCCAGATCGCGGAATGCGGCAGACCGGACGACGTGCTCGACCGCCCACAATCCGCGGCCGCACGCGCTTTGTTGGCGGTCGAGTGACCACCTTGGAAAGCGGGAGGCGCACGGCTACAAGACCTGTCATGGACCGTGTCTCCTGGCTCGAAAATACATTGCGCTCCGCCTTCGCCCCAGAACATCTGGAAGTGATCGACGACGGCGCACGCCACGTCGGCCATGCCGAGGCGGGCAGTGGCGGACACTACTGCGTCGTGATCGTGTCCGGCCGTTTCCGCAATCGGGATTTGCTATCCCGGCAGCGCGCCGTCTACGCGGCCTTGGGCGCGGGGATGCAATCCGAAATCCACGCGCTCAGTCTGCGGACGCTGACGCCGGAGGAGTGGACGGCGGGCACGGCCTGAGTGCCCGCCGGAGAGAACAGAGGACAGAATACAGGTGTCGGAAGTCTGTCGTCTGTCCTCTGTCGTCTGAACTCTGATCCCCATGCCGCCGATCTCAGCCGGTTGCCTGGTGACGCGCACGGTGGACGGCCGTACGGAAGTCCTGTTGGTCCATCCGCGCGGAGCGACGTTCCGACGGCCACTGTTCGGTATCCCAAAGGGTCTGGTGGAGGGCAGCGAGGAGATCGCCGCCACCGCACGGCGCGAAACGCACGAGGAAACGGGCCTGACGGTGCGGATCCGGGCCACGCTGGGCAGCGTCAAACAAAAATCCGGCAAGATCGTGCACGCGTTCTGGGCGACCGTAGACCCGAGCAGCGAGCCCGCAATCGATGCGCACGGCCGTTGCCTGCATCACGACGAGGAAAACAACGTGTGCCGTTTCTACCCGATCGCGGAAGCGCACGACCTGATGATCCCCGCGCAGCGGGAGTTGCTCGAACGGGTGAAGAAAAGGCTTGGGGGCGTGGGGGCCTGAGGGCTTGGGGGCGTGAGGGTCTGCAATCAAGCCCCCACGCCCTCACGTCAGTTTCCGTATTAGCTCACTCGCCAGCTTGCCGTCGAACTGCCCGGCATGCCGTTCGCGAAGCGTCGCCATGACCGGCCCGATCTGCGTCGTCCCGAGTTCGGCGGCGATCCGCTGGATCGCAGTGGCCAATTGTTCGGTACCCAACTGTTGCGGCAGATACTTCTCGAGCAGCACCTTCTCGCGTTCGTTCTGATCGACGAGATCCTGACGATTGCCTTTGCGGGCAAATTCGATGGCTTCCAAACGCTTGTTGGCTTCTTTACGTACCAGGGCGACAATTTCCGCCTCCGGCAGTTCGCCCACCTGCTTCTCCACTTTCAGATTCTTGATGGCGGCGATCAGGCCACGGAGCACGTAGACCGTCTCCATGGCCCGCGCCTTCATCGCGGTTTTCAAATCCTCCTGGAGTTGCGCTTCACTTGCCATGGCCAAGATCTACAGCCGCGGGAAGAGCCGGTAGGCAATGGCGAAGATGTCCTGTCCCGTGACCACGGCGTCGCCATTGGCATCGGCACCGGCGGTGGTATTGGGATACGCTGCTCCGGCGAGCCTCTCCACACGCGTGCTGCTACTCTTGCCCACCTGGCGCGCCACCGTCACCAAGTCGGCGGCGCTGAGCTTCCCATCGCCATTACCGTCCCCCCGAATAATTGCGGGAGTTGCGGCAATATTGGTCAGCACCGACACCGTACCGGCGAACTGATTATCCGCCGTGGCGGCATCATATCTGCCGTCGCCGTCGAAGTCTCCGGTCGTCAAACCTATCGGCATGCGGCCGACCGTCACGAGCGGCGCCTTCGTGAACACTTTCGAAGGCGCTCTGGTGAACCGGTAGGGCACGACCGCATTGGAGAGCCCCTGGTTGGTGACCAGCAGGTCAGGGACGAGATCCCCGTTCAGGTCGCGCGCGATCAAGGCCGACGGCGGGTCCCCCTGCAGGAGCGGTCCCGTCGGTGACCCAGCGAAGTTGGGGCCATAAAATACCAGTGCCTTATTGTCCGAGCCCGCCAGTAACACCGCAACGTCGTCAGTGCCGTCGCCATCGAAATCGGCGGCCGCCACACCGATTGGGCTGCTGAGCACACCTGGTATCGTCACCGCGGTCGGCGCCGCAAAGGTGCCGTCGCCGGCACCGCGGAGGACGGAGAAGGCACTCGACCCGCCATTGGCGACCGCCAGATCGAGCTTGCCGTCGTTATTGAAATCGCCCAAGTCGATCGCCTGCGGAGCGAAGGTAAGCGGGATGGAAGGCTTGCCTTGGAACGTTCCTCCGGCACTCACCAGCACATCGATGGCGCCGAGGTTACCGCTGCGCCGCAAGATCGCAAGGTCCGGGAGGCCATTGCCGTCCCAGTCGCCCACCGCCAGTGCCGCGGCACCCGTCCCGACTTGGACATTCGCCGGTGTGCCCGGCAGCCCCGTGGGGCTCCCCAGGAACAGCGACACGTCCTGGGTCAAGCCATTCAGCGCCACGACATCGAGGACCCCGTCGCCGTTGAAGTCCCCGGCTCCCGCCGACAGCACATCCGCATGCGACTGCAACGTCACCGGCGGGGCGAACCCACCCGCGGCCAGAGCCCGGTAAACCAGGAGTATCCCGGCCCCGCCGCTCTGGGTCGTCGGCACCACGATGAGATCGGCCAAGCCGTCATTGTCCACGTCGCCCGCCACCGCCATCTTGGGGTTGGGAGGAACGATCACGTTCTCGACCGCCGCAAAGCTGCCGTCCCCGTTGCCGCGCAGCACCATCGCGCTGGGCGTTTGTCCGTCCTGCGTGATCGCCACCACGTCGGCAGCGCCGTCATTATTGAGGTCGGCAGCGGCCACCGCGAGCGGTTCCTGATGCGCGACGAAGGCGCGCGGCGATCCGAACCTACCGGTACCATCGCCGAGCAAAATGCTGACATCGGAGCTGGCGCCGTTGGACACCACCGCATCGCGCTTACCGTCGCCGCTGACATCGACGAGTGCCACCCCATTGGGACCGCTGCTCTTCGTCCCCGAGCTAAAGAACTGTGCCGCCTGAAACGAGTTGTCAGCCTGCGCCACGAACACCGCGAGGTTGTCGGCGTTTTGGTTCGCCACCACCAGGTCGGGCCGCCCATCGCCATTGAGATCCGCGCTGGCGATGGCAACGGGGTCGCCGTCCATGCCCAAGGGCAATGTTTGCGCCAACGTAAAGGCGCCGTGCCCGTTCCCATGGAATATGGTCACCGCGGGCGCCGGATTGTTGTTCCGGTTTGTTACCGCCAGGTCGACCGCGCCGTCCTTATTGAAGTCCCCGACAGCGACCGCCCAACTGCCGGCAGCGGGAATCGGGCTCCCCGGGGTCAAATTGCCACTGCCATCCCCCAGCAAGACCATCACGCCCCCCTGGCCAACGTTGTCAACCGCGACGACGTCCATCTTACCGTTGCCATCGACGTCGGCGACCGCAAGCGCGACCACCTGTGCCCCGACGGGCGCCGCACAGCTATGCCCCACGCACACCCAATTGGCCCTGTCCTGGGCGTTATGTGGGGGGGTAGGATCGGATGGGTCGAATGCGCCATCGTTGCTGCCGTGCATGAACGCAACGCTGCCGGTATCGGCGACGACCAGATCTTTCCCTTCGACCTGATCGATGTCGTCAATCACCATGGCGGTTGGAATCCGATCGAGCGGCGTTCCACCATTGTCGCTCGGGAACGTACCGTCGCCCTTGCCGAACAGGACAACCGCGGTCATCGGCCCCTGCAGCGCCGTTACGATGTCCAGTTTGCCGTCGGGCGGCCCTCCGGAAGGGTACGCGCCCACATCGGCGAGCGCGACGATCGGCAACGCATCCCCGGGAGCGCTTCCTGGCAGCGGCCAGCCGCTGGCGGCACTGAACACCGGCGGCTGCGGCTGCGCGAGCACCGCTGGCGCCGAGCCGAGCAGCGTGCCGGCGAATATACAGATCCATCTTAGGAACTTGCGAACATCAATCACAACCGTCCTCCCGAACCTCACTGGATGCGCATGCCGACGCGATCCCAACGGACCCAGCGGTCCGTCCCGTCCCACGACCAATAGATCGCGAAGGCCTTTCCCTTGATCTCGTCGAGATCGACAAACCCCCAAAAGCGGCTGTCATAGCTCCGATCGCGGTTATCGCCCATTACAAAGATATGCCGTGGCGGCACGGTGACCGGTCCATACTCATCGCGCGGACTGCGGCCCCGCTCTGCTGTCTCGCCATCGGCAAAGTACGCGGACGGATCATTCCATGGCACGCCGTTAATGTAAACGTGCTTCCGGCGAATTTGTACGATGTCGCCGGCGACGGCGACGACCCGTTTGATGAAGTCCTTCGACGGCTCAATCGGGTACCCGAACACCACGACGTCGCCGCGCCGCGGCGTTTGTAGCGGTAGTAGACGAGTCCCCAGCACGGGCACTCGGAGACCGTAGACAAACTTGTTGACCAGGATGTGATCGCCGACCTGCAGGGTCGGCAACATGGATCCGGAGGGGATCTTGAAGGCCTGCACCGCGAAGCTGCGCACCAGCACGGCCAGCAACAGTGCCGTGGCTAGCGCTTGGGCATATTCCCGAACAACGCGTTTGCCGCGTCGCCCGCTCATGGTGACCGGCACGTCCGGGCTCACCGATACGGACGAGGATGACTCAAGCGGCGCCTGCATACGTCAGCCCAACGTCCACCGTCCACCATCCAACGTTCAGCGCCGGTAGCCAGACGGTTGTGCGCACGACGACGCCCTTCAAGTGCGAGAGCTCGTATTCTGCCCAGTGGCGAGCGACACGCATACCGAAATCACGCACAGCAGACGACGCTACGACTCGACCTTGAGCACCGCCAGGAAGGCCTCCTGGGGAATTTCCACGCGGCCCACCTGCTTCATGCGCTTTTTGCCTTCCTTCTGGCGTTCGAGCAACTTGCGCTTCCGGGTGATATCGCCGCCATAGCACTTGGCCGTCACGTTCTTGCGCAAGGCCTTCACGGTTTCCCGGGCGATGACTTTGCTCCCGATCGAGGCTTGGATGACGACCTCGAACATCTGGCGCGGAATGAGTTCGCGCATCTTCTCCGCCAATTCCCGACCGCGCAAGTAGGCGCGTTCCCGATGCACGATCAGCGACAGCGCATCGACCGGATCTCCGTTGATGCGGATGTCGAGCTTGACCAGGTCGGATGGCCGAACTTCGAGGTAGTCGTAGTCGAGCGACGCGTATCCCTTGCTGACGGACTTCAAGCGGTCGTAAAAATCGAGCACGATCTCGTTCAGCGGCAATTCGTAGGTCAGCATGACGCGGCCGCGGCCGAGATACTTCAGTTCCCGCTGTCGCCCGCGCTTTTCCTCGCACAGTTTCAGCACGCCGCCGAGAAAGCTCTCCGGCAGGTGGATGGTGGCGAGGATGATGGGCTCCTCGATGGCGGCAATCTCCTGCACGGGCGGCAGCTTGGCCGGGCTATCCACCGTCAGCGCCGCGCCGGCGAGGGTGGTGACGCGGTACGCCACCGTGGGCGCCGTGGTGATCAGGCTGAGGCCGAACTCGCGCTCCAGGCGCTCGCGGATGATCTCCATGTGCAGCAACCCCAGAAAGCCGCAGCGGAAGCCGAAACCCAGCGCCGCGGAACTTTCCGGTTCGTAGGTGAAGGCGGCATCGTTGAGCCGCAGCTTTTCGACGGCATCGCGCAACGGTCCGTACTGCGCCGTGTCGGCGGGATACAGTCCGCTGAACACCATGGGCTTGACCGCCTTGAAGCCCGGCAGCGGCGCGCTGGCGGGGCGTGCGGCCTCGGTGATGGTGTCGCCGATCTTGGTCTCGTACACCTCCTTGATGGCGGCCATGAGGAACCCGACCTCGCCGGGACCCAACGCGTCGGTTTCGACCGGCCGCGGGCCGAACACTCCAACGCGCGTGACCTCGTACGTCTTGCCACCGGCCATCATCGCGATGCGACTGCCCTTGCGCACCACGCCGTCGAAGACGCGCAACACCACCACCACGCCGTGATAGGGGTCGAACCAGCTATCGAACATCAGCGCCCGCAACGCCGCGCCGGCATCGCCGCGCGGCGGCGGGAAATGCGCGACGATCCCTTCCAACACCTCTTCGGTTCCGATACCGTGCTTGGCGCTTGTCGGCACGGCATGCGTCGCTTCGAGCCCAATGATCTCCTCGATCTCGCTGCGCACGCGCTCCGGGTCGGCGCCCGGCAGGTCGATCTTATTGAGTACCGGCAAGATCTCGAGGTTGTTGTCCAGCGCCAGATAAGCGTTGGCCACCGTCTGCGCCTCGACGCCCTGCACGGCGTCCACGACCAGCAATGCCCCTTCGCAGGCCGCCAAACTACGGGAGACCTCGTACGTGAAGTCGACGTGCCCGGGCGTGTCGATCAGGTTGAGGACATACTCTTTACCATCCCGCGCCCGGTACCGCAGGCGCACCGCACTCGCCTTGATGGTGATGCCGCGCTCGCGCTCCAGATCCATACTGTCGAGGATCTGGGCGGTCCGCTCGCGCTCGGTGATCGTCCCGGTGAACTCGAGCAAACGATCGGCCAGGGTCGACTTGCCGTGATCGATGTGCGCGATGATCGAGAAATTGCGGATCTGCGAGATGTCCATGCAATCGCGCAGTCTGGCTACGCTTTCGTCCCCACCCGCTGGCGGAAGAACTCCACCGTCCGCTGCAAGCCCGCCTCCAGCGTCACCTCCGGACGCCAGCCGAGCACGCGCTGCGCCAGGGCGTTGTCGATCACGCTGCGGCGCTGCTCGCCGGCCTTGGCCAGTCCGTGCACGTCGGTCGCCGCGCTGCCACACAACCGTACCAGCGTCCGAAACAACGCGTTGACGTCGGTCTCGATCCCCGTGCCCAGGTTGAGGGCGCCGGTGAACTTCGACTGCAGCGCTGCCAGGTTCGCCCGTACCAGATCCCCGACGTAGACATAGTCGCGCGTCTGCGTACCGTCGCCATTGATGACCGGCTGTTCACCGCGCAGCAGCTTCTCGCAAAAGATGGCCACCACGCCCGCTTCCCCGTGCGGATTCTGACGCGGGCCGTAGACGTTCGCGTAGCGCAAGGCGGCGTAGGAAATGCCGTACGTGGCGCTGTAAAAAAACAGGTAACGCTCGCTGGCCAGCTTCGCGACCCCGTAGGGGCTCAACGGTTCCGTCTTGTGCGTCTCCCGGGCCGGGAACACGTCCTGTTCGCCGTAGATTGCGCCACCGGTCGACGCGAACAGCACCCGCCGCAGCCCATGTTGGCGCCCCTGTTCCAGCAGGTTGAGCAGGCCCACGAGGTTGACGCGGGCGTCGAATATGGGATCGGCCACGGACCGCCGCACATCCATCTGCGCGGCGTGGTGGCAGAGCACTTCCGGGCGCTCGCGCTGGAAGACATCGGCCACCGCCGCATCCTGCACGTCGAGCTGGTAGAAGCGGGCCTTGGGGTTGAGGTTCTCGCGCCGGCCGGATGACAGGTCGTCGAGAATCGCGACGTCGTGGCCGGCGGCCACAAACGCGTCGGCGACATGCGAAGCAATAAACCCCGCGCCACCGGTCACCAGGATTCTCATAGGGCTTCCGCTCCCAACACCGTTCGAAAGTAGTCGATCGTGCGCCGCAAACCGTCCTCCAAACCGACCGCCGGCTCCCAGCGCAACAGCTCCCGGGCGCGGGTCACGGCGGGCTGCCGAATGTGCGGGTCGTCCTTCGTACGTTCGTCCTTCGGCGAGACGAAGACGATCTCCGACGTGCCGCCGGTGAGCCGTTGCACGGTCTTGGCAAAGTCGAGGACCGTCATTTCGATGGGGTTTCCGAGATTGACCGGCTCGACCTCGCCCGACTCGAGCAAGCGCACCATGCCTTCCACCAGGTCGCTCACGTAACAAAAGCTCCGGGTGCGCGAGCCGTCGTCATACACCGTCAAGGGTTGGCCGCGCAGGCCCTGCGCGATGAAATTGGTCACCACGCGGCCGTCGTCGGCCCGCATGCGCGGCCCATAGGTGTTGAAGATGCGGCAGATCCGCGTGTCGATGCCGTGATAGCGATGATACGCCATCGTCATCGCTTCCGCGAAACGTTTCGATTCGTCGTAGACGCCACGCGGACCGATGGGGTTGACATTCCCCCAATAGGACTCCGGTTGCGGATGAACCTGCGGGTCGCCGTAGACCTCCGAGGTCGACGCCAACAGAAAGGCGGCGCGGTGCGCGCGCGCCAGACCCAAGGCCTTGTGGGTGCCCAAGGCGCCGACCTTCAGGGTCTTGATCGGCTCGCGCAAATAATCCACCGGGCTCGGCAGCGACGCAAGGTGCAGGATGGCGTCGATCTTGCCGCCGACGTAAATGTATTCGGTGACGTCGTGCTTGACGAACTGAAAGCGTTCGTGCCCCGCCAGATGACCGATGTTGCGCACGTGGCCCGTGAACAGATTGTCGAGCGCCACCACCGTGTGACCGGCCGCCAGCAAGCGGTCGGCCAGATGCGAGCCAATGAACCCGGCACCGCCGGTAATGAGAATCCGTGACATCAGTACGGCCCCCTGCCGTGCGGGGAGCCGAAAGGCGAATGCGGGAAGCGGAAAGCACCGTACCCCACGCGCGCTCCTTCAAGCTGAAGAACCGTGAGCGTCGACTCTCGTCCGTCGACAGTCGCCCCTCTCATGATGGTCTCACCGGCGGCCGGCCGACCGAATAATAGATGAAGCCCAGGTCGCGCATCTCCTTCGGCTCGTAGATATTGCGGCCATCGAAGATCACCGGCCGCTTCATCAATTGGCGCATGCGCGCGAAATCCGGACGGCGGAACTCGTTCCATTCGGTGACCACGAGCAACGCATCCGCATCCGCGAGTGCCTCGTAGTTCACACGGTGATAGTGGATGCGGCCGCCAAAAACACGCTGCGCTTCGGCAAGCGCCTCGGGATCGTGGGCGTGCACCTCGGCTCCGGCATCGAGCAGCGCATTGATGACGGTCAGCGCCGGCGCCTCGCGCATATCGTCCGTACGCGGCTTGAAGGCGAGGCCCCAGAGGGCAAAGCGCATGCCACGCAGGTACTCGCCGAAGTGCGCCATGATCTTATCGACCAAGGTGCGTTTCTGGCGTTCGTTGACCTCCTCCACGGCCTGCAACAGCTTGAATTCCAGGCCGTGCTCCGCGGCACTACGAATGACCGCTTTGACGTCCTTCGGAAAGCAGGAGCCACCGTAACCGACGCCGGGGAACAAGAAGTGGTGGCCGATGCGCTGGTCGAAACCCACCCCGCGCCGCACGTCCGTGATATCCGCCCCCGCCTGCTCGCACAGGTTGGCGAACTCGTTCATGAGTGAGATGCGGGCCGCGAGCATGGCGTTGGCGGTATACTTGGTCATCTCGGCGCTGGCGGCCGACATGACCAAGATCGGACGTTCGGTGCGCACGAACGGACTGTACAATTCTTTCATGAGTTCGGTTGCCCGCGGGCTGTCGCTGCCGATCACCACCCGGTCCGGCTTCATGAAATCCTCGACCGCCGCACCCTCTTTGAGGAACTCCGGGTTCGACACGACATCGAACGAATGATTCGTGCGCGAGGCGACCACCTGTCGCACGCGCTCGGCCGTGCCTACCGGTACCGTGCTCTTGTTGACGATGACGCGATAACCGTCCATCGCGCCGGCGATTTCCGCCGCCACACGAATGACCGCGGCGAGATCGGCGGCTCCGTTGCCTCCCTGCGGCGTGCCCACGGCGATGTAGCAGACCAGCGACTGGCGCACCGCGCTCACCAGATCGGTAGTGAAGGACAAGCGCCCCTCGGCGACGTTGCGCTTGATCAGCTCCTGCAGACCAGGCTCGTAGATCGGGATGTCGCCGTCGCGCAGACGGGCGATCTTCTCGCCATCGATATCGACGCAGACGACATCGTTCCCGCTCTCGGCAAAGCAGGTCCCGGCCACGAGGCCGACGTAGCCCGTGCCCACGACACACAATCTCACGGCTCCTCCTCATGCCCGATACGAAAAAGGGCCTGGCGTCTGCCCCCAGGCCCTCGGCGTATCGCCGGTCATCTCAGGCGTAAAACAGCATTAGGCGTATAGCGAGGGGAAAAAACGAAGTCAACGCGCTGCGCCACGGATCCGGACCACACCGCCGATACCCCTGGCAAGACGCTCTTGAATTCCGCGGGCGCGTCAACACGGCGTAGGATTCGATCGCGGGATGCAGCGAGGAGCGTTCAACGGCTCAGGGTCGGGCGCCGATCGATCTCGGCGCGGCGGCGCTGGATCGCCGCGTATCGACGTGGTACGGCGGCAGGCGGGTATGGCACCGAGAGCCTGTGATCGCCGGAGTACGACCACACTGCGCCGCGCCGTTGTCGCTGTGCTGCTCGCCACCGGTGCCGGCGCCCATGCCGAGGACACGATTGCGCGGGCCGCGGAGAAGCGCGTCGCGGGCGAACTGGGGCTCGAGGTCGAAGCGATCACGGTCGTTGCGCAGAAGCGCGAGGAGAGCCTCCAGGAAATTCCCATGTCGATCACCGCGGTGACCGCTACCGCGTTGGCACGCACGGGGGCGGCCAGTATCGGCAACTTGACCGAGAGCGTACCCAACCTGCTCGCCGTGTCGTCGCCGCTGGGGCAGTCGACCTTGGCCATCGGCATGCGCGGCACCTCGCAAGGCAACCCTGGGATGGCATTGAACCCAACGGTCGGACTGTACGTCGACGGGGTGTACATCGCGAAAATCCCCGGCATGAATCTCGATTTGGACGACCTCGAGCGGGTGGAGGTGCTGCGTGGCCCGCAAGGCACCCTCTACGGCCGCAACACCATCGGCGGCGCGATAGACCTGATCACCCGGAAACCCACCGCGGAGCGCTCCATCACAGCGGCCACGGAGGTCGGCAACTTCGACGCCTTCAAGGGCCGAGTGACGCTCAATGTGCCGCTGGTTGGCAAGAACGGCTTTTTCCAGTCGGAGGCCGTCGGCACCCTGAGTATCCGGGAGAATGCGGCGTATCGCTCGCACGAGCCGTACTACCGGAATCTCGCCCCGCCCAACGCCCCGATCCCCGCGGCCAGTGGGGGCGCCGGCTTTACCAATTTGAACCGCGTCACGAACCTGCTGGCGGTGCGCTGGCAGCCCTCCAACAACCTCACCGTCGATTACTCCTACGATTACGACCGCTATCGTCAGGCGCCGCCTGCCACTCAGGTGAGCTACGTGCTGCCCGGCGGGCTCGCCGACGGCTTTCCCGCCGATCTGCGACCCTACGTCCGCAAGAATCGCGCGGATGCCATCGGTAACAATGCGGTGTTCTCCAGCGACCTGAGTCCGCACCGCCGCGCCGATGACGGCAATAATCGCCTGCACATCCTCACCGGGACCTGGGAGCTGGGCACGGTGGGTTGGTTCGGCAGCGTCACCCTGAAGTCGATTTCAGCCTATCGTGCGCTCACCACGGATCACATGCTCGATATCGACGGCAGCCCCCTGCACTTGTTCGAGGGTAACAACCACGTCAACCTCGATCACTGGAGTCAGGAGGTGCAATGGGTGGGAGCGGCCCCGCGTGTCCAATACGTGCTGGGGGCCTACTATTACGGGGAACATTCGACCGAGGTGTTCGAATCGATCGTTTTTGGAGGTGGGTCGATCCTCAAGGACGTGAACATCGGCAAGAACAGTTCCTTTGCGCCGTTCGGACAGCTGGCATGGACGCCGCCGATCCTCCACGATCGGCTCACCGTGACCGCGGGGTTGCGGTATACCGCCGATCACATCCATGAACACAAGACGCACGCATGCCTGGTGACCCTACAGCTCGTTGGCGGCCAGGTCGTCAACACCTGCGCCGGCGGAGTGGCGGACTTCAAGGCTTCGGTGGGCAAGGGTTTCGACGGCGCCGATGCCCTGACCCCGATGGGCGCGGTCGCGTTTCAGTGGACCGAGAGCGCGATGACCTATTTCCGGGTGAGCCGCGGATTTCAGAGCGGCACGGTCAATGCCGACACGATCGACATCAGACTCTTCAACGTGCTCGATCCGGAGAAGCTATGGACGTACGAAGTCGGGTTCAAGTCGCAGTGGCTCGACAACCGCCTGCGACTGAACGCCGACGGGTTCTTCAGCGACTATACCGACCAGGTGGTGGCGATTCCGGCGGTGACCAAGGTCGGTGGCGAGGTGTCTCGCAACGAAAATGCCGGCGCCTCGGAGATTTGGGGAAGCGAGGTGGAGCTGACCGCCGCGCCGTGGCGCGGCGTCGAGACCAGCGTGAATTATGCTTTCCTGTCGCCCAAATACACCAAGTGGGTGGCGCAGAAGTTCATCGATGGCATTCCGCAGTTCGACCCGCAAGGCAACCCGATCATGGAAGACGTGGCGGACCAGCGTCGGTTCCCGATGGCACCCCGGCACACGATCTCGGTGGGGCTCACGTACACGACGCCGCCGACCGCCGCGGGCGTGCTGTCGACGCACGTCGACACGTATTGGCAAGGCAGCGTCGATTACGGCGCTACCGGCCCGTTCAACTACTCCGGCTGGGCCTACGCGGTAGTCAACGGCCGCGTGCAGTTGGCGGATATTCCGTTGCGAAAGGGCGGCCTCGACCTGACGGTGTTCGGCCGTAATCTGTTCGATCGCAAGTATCGGACGTTCGGTTTCGATGTCGGCGCCTTGGGCTGGCAAGTCAATAACTATGGCGAACCGCGAACCTTCGGCCTCGGACTCACGTATCACTTCACCGCTTCGTAAACGCGGCCGCAGCGCGGCAACCTGTCATACCCTCGGCACGGTAGCCCGAGAGGCGACAACCTGTCTTGTTTGACGGCCGGTGCGGTGCGACGACCCTGTCGGCCGCTACGTGCCGTTGATGTCCGTCAGCGCGACGAACTGGCGGTAGCGGCGGTCGATTTCCTCCCTGGTGAGCGTGCGCAGGCGGTGCATGCCGAAATCCTCAACCACGAATGAGGCCACGACGCTGCCGTAGACGATGGCGCGACGCAGACCGGGCTCCGAGGTGTCGCCGGAACGCGCCAGTTCACCCATGAAGGCACCGGCAAAGCTGTCCCCGGCCCCGGTCGGGTCGAACACTTCTTCCAACGGGAACGCCGGCACCGCAAACACCGAATTGGCCGCGAACTGAATCACCCCGTATTCGCCGCGCTTGATCAGCACGCTCCGCGGACCCATCGCCAGCAGGCGGCGCGCCGCCCGCACGACGTTGCGCTCGCCGCTGAGCAAGCGTGCCTCCTCGTCGTTGATCACCAGGACATGCACCCGCGATAGCAAGCGCTCCAACTCGCTACGCGAGTCCGAAATCCAGTGGTTCATGGTATCGCAGCCAACCAGCCCCGGCGCGGGGAGCTGATCCAACACCATCGCCTGCAAGCGCGGGTCAATGTTGGCTAGGAATACATACTGCGCGTCGCGATAGCCGGCCGGCAATTGCGGGCGAAAATCGGCGAACACGTTGAGTTCCAGTCGCAGCGTGTCGCGTTGATTCATGTCTTCGTGGTAACGCCCGGCCCAGGCGCCCGTAAGGCCCGGCCGGCGCTGCAGACCTGCCAGATCGATGCCCCGTCCCGCCAGAAACGCCATCTCCTCGGCAGGGAAATCCTCCCCCACCGCCGCCACCATCCGCACCCCGGTAAAGAAGCTGGCGGCCACGGCGAAATACGTCGCCGCACCGCCGAGGGCCCGCTCGACGCGGCCGTGCAACGTTTCGATGCTGTCGAAAAACACCGACCCAACGACAAGGATGCTCATGCTCCCTCCCCAGAGCCGCGGGCACCAGCCCCTCGGTTCCTCACCCGACGTACTTCCCGATGATCAGGTCGAGATCCTGCCGCAGCGCGTCGGGAATGCAACCGCGATCGGTGATAATGGCGTTTTCCAGGGCGTGCGCGCACGCGCAGGTCCGCGGGTGTCCCAACCGCTGCACCGTTTCGGCAATGACACGCTGCGCCGTGGCCACGTTGTCGCGCAAGATGCGCAGCACGTCTTCGATAACGACATCGCCCTCGCTCTCGTGCCAGCAATCGTAATCGGTCGCCAGTGCCAGGGTGGCGAAGCAGATCTCCGCCTCGCGGGCGAGCTTGGCTTCCTGCAGCGCGGTCATGCCGATGACCGCCCCGCCGATCTGGCGGTAGAACCTGGATTCCGCGCGCGTAGAAAACTGCGGTCCTTCCATGCACACATAGGTGCCACCGCGATGCACCGTTGCTCCCGCGCGCCGCGCTGCCTCGACAAGCGCGCCACCGGCCACCGCGCAAAACGGATCGGCGAAGGAGACATGGGCCACGATGCCATTGCCGAAGAACGTGCTCTGGCGGTGCGCGGTGCGATCGAGGAGCTGGTCCGGCACCACCAGATGCCCGGGTGCGATGTCCTCTCGCAGACTGCCCACCGAGGCGATGGCGATGATCCACTCGGCGCCGAGCTTCTTCATGCCATAGATGTTGGCACGAAAATTCAGTTCCGATGGCAGTAGGCGATGACCGCGGCCGTGACGCGGGAGGAACACGAGGCGCGTGCCGGCGAGCGTCCCACAGACGAATTCGTCCGACGGCGGACCGAACGGCGTCGTCAACCGCACCCGCGTGACTTCCTGCAGTCCGGGCATATCGTACAAGCCGCTTCCGCCAATCACTCCGACGATCTTCACGTGACTCCTCTCGCGGGCTTGCGGCACGCGCCTCTCGGCGCCGTGGCTGCGTCTGGTCATCTCAAGCCCGGGCGTACGGCGTATGGCATATCGCGGATGCTTTGCAAACCGTCCGCCCGCGGCCATATCCCATCGGCGCGCGACGCCTCACTTGTAGATAATGCTCAGGCGCGGACCGCTGACAATGTCGAGCTGGCTCACCGCCCCCAGTACGTCTCCATCGATCATGTACTCCGTCGGGCGAGCGAAATCGATGTGGACGTGTGCCGCCAGATTATCGTACAGGTCGTCCACCTCGAGCGGCCAGCCGTGCCGGAGCCGGCGCAAACCGCCAATCACCTGCCGCGCGCGCACGGGACCGGCCAGGAGATGAAAAAACCCGGGCTTCCGCGTCGCCAGGTAGGTCGCCTTGAACCCCAGACCGATATCCCGAATGCTGCTGGCGTAGATCACCGTGAACCGCCGGTGCGGCACCCGTTCCCCGTCGCAGTCGATGTCGGCTTCGGTGCGTTGAAAAACCGTGCGCGCCAATGCCGTCCCGGCCACCGCCGACGCCGCCACGCGCCCCACCAACTTTGCCGCCGTCCAGCGGCCCCTACCGGGGCCGCCATAATACTCCCGTAGAAAATTGACCACCGCCGCCGCGCCCACCATGAAGCCAAAGTGATGGCCATTCACACCGAGCAGATGCCGTTCCGTGGTTTCGCAGGGTCGGCCGGCACGATAATCCGCAACCGTCCGTTCGAGTACCCGCTCGGGCGTCCCGTGGCGCCAGAGCAGCGAGCGCGCGATCGTATTCATCGATCCGGCACGCAGGGGCAAGAACCGTGGCAGCGGCTCCCCGCCATACGCCCGCACTACCGCCGACAAGGTCCGAAAGTAGCTACCATCGCCGCCGCACACCGCCAGAATGTCGATGGCCCGGGCGCGCAAGTCATGCGCGACCTCGTCCATTTCCGCAAGCGATTCGGTGGCGCACACGAGCCCGTCATCGCCTACCGCTTCGGTAAACTGTCGCAGGCGTTCCGGCCGCTTCCGATTACTCCCGGCGCGCGGGTTGAGAATGACACCGATGCCCGGCACGGTCGTCCGCTACCTGTACGTGTGAGGACTCATGCGCGCGCTCGGGAATCGATCCGCAAATCCCTGGTGACGGCCCTTCTTCAGCGTGAGCTACCCGTTCCGGCGCGCGGCCCAGCGCCGCCGGCGAGGGCGAGCTGGCCGCAAGCGGCCTGGATGTCCTGCCCGCGGCTGTGGCGGACGCTGGCGTGCAACCCGCCGGCGAGCACGCGCTCCTGAAAGCGCCGAATCGTGGTATCGGACGCTGGGGAATAGCCGCTCCCGGGAAAGGAATTGAACGGGATGAGATTCACCTTGGCGGGGATCCCGTGCAGGAGCCGCACCAGGCGGTCGGCGTCCTCGACCGTGTCATTGACGCCGCCCAACATGACATACTCGAAGGTAATACGCCGGCGCTGCGGGATCGGCAGCGCCCGGCACATCGTCAGTAACGCCTCGAGCGGGTAGCGACGATTGACCGGCATCAGGCGCTGGCGCTGCGCGTCCGTCGTCGCGCTGAGCGACACCGCCAGTTGCACCGCCGTGTCACGCACCAAGCGCGCCATCGCCGGCACCAGGCCCACGGTCGACACGGTGATGCGCCGCGCGGAAAACCCCACGCCCCATTCCGCCGTCAGGATCTCGATGGCCTCGGCGACCGCATCGTAATTGGCCAGCGGCTCTCCCATGCCCATAAAGACAATGTTGCTGATGCGCTCGCCGCACTGGAGTTCAGCCTGGGCCGCCAATACCTGGCCGACGATCTCGTGCGCCGAGAGGTTACGCAGCAGTCCCAGGCGCGCCGTGGCACAAAAGGCGCAACCCATGCCGCAGCCGGCCTGCGACGAGATGCACAGGGTCAACCGTGGCGGATCGGGAATCAGCACCGACTCGATCGCGGCGTGTGCGTCGAGTTGAAATAGCAGCTTGCGGGTCCCATCCGCGGAGCGCTTGACGATGCTTGGCGTCAGCCGCGCGATGACAAAGGCGGCCGCCAGCGCCTGGCGCAGATCCTGCGCCACGTCGCTCATGGCCGCAAAGTCGCTCACGCCACGGCGATAGACCCACGCCAGTACCTGCGCGGAGCGGTAACGCGGGTCGCCGCGCTCGGCCATCCACGCGCGCAGCGCCGGCACGGTCAGTGCGGCGCGGCACGGCACCCCCGACTCAACCGGGGTGCGTTTCAAGCTGCCCGAAGAAGAAGGAAATTTCCCAGCGCGCGGTATCGGGAGCGTCGGACCCATGAACCGCATTCTGCTCGACATCGGTTCCGAAGTCACGCCGGATCGTCCCGCTAGCGGCCTTCGCCGGGTCGGTGGCACCCATGATCTCGCGGTTTTTCGCGATCGCGTTGTCGCCTTCCAGCACCGACACCAGGATCGGACCGGACGACATGAACTTCGTCAAGCTGCCGAAGAACCCCTTGTCTTTGTGGACCGCGTAGAATCGTGCCGCCGCCTCGGGCGAAAGCTGTGTCATCTTGGCCGCCGCGAGACGTAAGCCGTTCGCCTCGAAGCGGCGCAGGATCTCCCCGATGACGTGCTTGCGTACGGCATCGGGCTTCACGATGGAGAGGGTCTGTTCGATCATTGCTTGCGCTCCGCCAGGGCTGCCGCCATGGTGCTGCCCAGTTCGGCCGGGCTCTTAGCGACGCGGATGCCCGCACGCTCGAATGCGTCGATCTTGTCCGCCGCGGTCCCACGCCCGCCGGCGATGATGGCGCCGGCATGACCCATGCGCTTACCCGGAGGCGCGGTCTGCCCGGCCACGAACGCCACCACGGGCTTGGTCATGTTCTGGCGAACGAATTCGGCGGCCAGTTCCTCCGCCGATCCGCCGATTTCACCGATGAGCACGACGCCCTCGGTCCGCGGATCCTTCTCGTATAACTCCAAAGCGTCGATGAACCCGGTGCCGATGATCGGATCGCCACCGATGCCGATGCATGTCGATTGGCCGAGGCCCAACGCGGTCAGCTGGTGCACCGCCTCGTAGGTCAGCGTGCCGCTGCGCGAGACGACGCCGATGCTCCCGGGCTTGTGAATGTATCCCGGCATGATGCCGATCTTGCACTCGCCGGGGGTGATGATGCCGGGACAGTTCGGACCGATCAGCCGCGTCGAGCGGCCTTGCAGGTAGCGCTGTACCCGCACCATGTCGAGCACCGGAATGCCCTCGGTGATGCACACCGCGAGGGGCAGTCCGGCATCCGCCGCTTCCATGATGGCGTCGGCGGCAAATGGCGGTGGCACGTAGATCACTGACGCATTCGCGCCTGTCGCCGCGACCGCGTGACTCACCGTGTCGAAGATCGGGATTCCGTCGAATTCCGTCCCGCCCTTCCCCGGGGTGACGCCGGCAACCATCCGCGTGCCATAGTCCCGGCACGCGCGGGTGTGAAATTGTCCGGTGGAGCCAGTAATTCCTTGGGTGACAACCTTTGTGTTCTTGTCGACCAGTATGCTCACGTTTACCCGTCCTCAGTTCGCGTCGCACCGTAACGGCTCGGCGGGACGAAGTCAATTTATCGGCGCTTAGTAGGACCGCATGGGTGTTCCTGAGAGTGCGGGGCGCATGCGCATGCGAACCCAGGATTGTCCACGGCCGCGCCGTTGCCAGCCCGGGTGCCCCTTGCCAGTTCGTACCAACTGCACTAAGGAGAAGTATCCTCGACTCGAAAGGGTTCCGTCTATGGCAAACCTGAAATCAAAAAATGTCGTGTGGCATCAGGGTGCGGTCACCAAGGCCGATCGCGAGACCGTCACCGGCCACAAGTCCTGCACCCTCTGGATGACCGGCCTTCCGGCCTCTGGCAAGTCGACCGTTGCGGTGGCACTGGAAAAGGCCATGTGGGATCGGGGCGTCCACGCCTACATTCTCGACGGCGACAACGTCCGCCACGGCCTCAACAAGGATCTCGGCTTTTCGCCGGAGGACCGCAACGAGAACATCCGCCGCATCGGTGAGGTCGCCAAGCTGTTCACCGACGCCGGCGTCGTCAACATCACGGCATTCATTTCGCCCTATCGCGCCGACCGCGATCAGGCGCGCAGTCTGACGAAGTCTGGCGAATTCCTCGAGGTGTTCGTCGACTGCTCGCCCGAGGAGTGCGAGCGCCGCGATCCGAAGGGCCACTACAAGAAGGCTCGGGCCGGCGAGATCAAAGAGTTCACCGGCATCTCGGCGCCGTATGAGCCACCCTTGAATCCCGAAATCACCATCCGCACGCATGCGCAGTCGGAAGAAGACTGCGTCGCGACGATCATGGCGTACCTGGAAAAGAACGCGTACGTCCCCGCCGCCTGACGACTCTGAGGTCGTGAGCGGCGCTCTCCCACGGGCCGCTCACGACGCCCCGATTTCGACCTCCGCTCGATACGAATCCCAAGCGTGGCACTGCGTGCAGTAGCCGGTCCATTCGCGTGCGATTCGGCCGCACGCGGTACACCGATACGCCGGCGCATTCCCCGGTGCCTGGGCATACGCGGCTAGCGCCTGCTCGACCTGGCCGCGCTGGCGATGAATGTGCGCCCACAGGCGATGCACGCACGCCGGGGCCGAATCGGATTGCTGCAGCGCGCCCAATTCCTGCGCCGCCTGCTCGGTATGCCCGTCCTGCAAGTACAGCTTCGCCGCCAACAACCGCACCATATCGGCGCGCACCTGATCGGTGCGGAGCTTGCGGAGCAGCGCGCGTAACCGCTCGCGATGGCGCACCTCGGTCGCGATCGAGGCGAGGCGCTCTACCAGCACCGTGCGCGGATGCGTGCGTAGCGTCCGTTCCCATACCACGGAGGCTTCGTCGGCACGGCCGCTAGCCACCAGCGCATCCCCCAAGCTGACCCACACCGGCAGCCCGCACCCGCGACTGTCGGCCAGCGCTTCCAGCGCTTCGACACGAGCCCCGGGCTCGTCGCAATGCGTCGCGACTTGATAGCGCAAGGCCCCCAAACAGGCGCGCTCGCCGGCGGCCTGCGCCGGATCGTGCACGTGGGCTGTCAAGGTTTCCTGCACGGCCGCCGCGTCCGGCCACCGGCCGGCGTCGCGATAGACATCGCGCAATGCGCGCAGGACACGCGGAGCGTAGGGGTGCAGCGCCCGCAGGCGTTCGAGCACGGCTATTGCGGCGACGCCGTCACCCGCGCAGCGATGCGTTTTCGCCAGGGCGAACAAAACGTCCGCACTCGCCGGCGATTGACCGGCCGCCTCGCCGAGCAATTCACCCGCACGGCGATACTCGCCGGTCTCGCATAGCGAGTCGGCGAGCGCCAGTAGCGCCACGGGATTCCCCGGACGGCGCTGCCAGGCCTTGTGCAACAGCGCTCGGCCCTGATGCGTCTCCCCCTTCCAGATCAATTCCGCTCCGCGCTCTTGCCAGTTCTCGATACGGTCGATCCGGCGCTGCTCGCGGCCCTGCCACCACGCGGTCAGCGCCCGGCGACCCGCCTGGATCGCCACAACCGCGCTCACCAGGATCACGCCCACCACGAAGGCGAACACGATCAGCACCGCGAGCGGCGCTTGGATGCTGCGCGCCGGGGTCACGCGGAACTCCACGGCGGCGGGATTCAGCCATGACAGGTACGCCACCAGACAGACCATGGCCACGCCAATGACGACCGCCAGCGCGCGCTTCATGTGTCCCTGGCCGTGACCGGTTAGCGCAGTTCGCCGCTCAACCGCAGGTCCTCGACCTGACTGCGGTACGGTTCCGGCAGCTTCACGCGCGGCGCACGCACCCACAGCCGCTCGAGATCGTAAAACTCGCGCACGGGCTCGTAGAAGATGTGCACAATGACGTCGCCGTAATCCATCACTACCCACTGTCCGCCGGTAAGGCCTTCGATGGAGAGCGGTCGCAGACCGAGGCGTCCGAGGTTGTCCGCAACGCCCTGGGCAATGGCTTGCACCTGGGTGTCCGAGCGCCCGGTGCATACCAGGAAATAATCCGCCAGCGACGACAACGCACCGACCTCCATGAGCACAAGGTCGTACGCCTTCTTTTCGAGGGCGAAACGCACGCACAGCAGCGCTTTGGCGCGCTCGTCAACCGGCGTCAACCGACCCTCCAACCGTACAGGCTGTGGCGTGCGATGTAGCGTTCCACCGCGGTCGGCACCAGATAGCGGATCGACAGGCCCGCGGCCACCCGTTCCCGAATCGAGGAGGCAGAGATGTCGAGACCACTGATACGCTGGAAGAGGATGCGATTTCCCGTGCGGTGCGTCAACTCGTCGTCAGGGTAACAAAACTGGTCGCGCACGGCAACCGGAAGCAGATCGAACAGCACGGTTTCCGCCGTGGGCGGGCGCGACGTCACCAGCACATCGCACAGCTCGAAAATCGCCTCGTGATGCTTCCACGTGTCGATCTCCCGGAACGCGTCGAGACCCATGATGAACGAGAACGCCGCGCCCGGCATGCGCGCACGCAGCGCCCGCAGCGTATCGACCGAGTACGAACGCCCGTGGCGCTCGATCTCGATGGTGGAGACCTTGAAGAACGGATTCCCCGCCACCGCCCGGCGCACCATTGCCAGGCGGTGCGCCGCCGAGGCCAGGCCCGCGCGGCGCTTGTGCGGCGGGCTGGCACTGGGAATGAACAATACCCGGTCCAGGCCCTGGGCTTCGCGCACTTCCTCCGCACTGCGCAGATGCCCGAGATGGATGGGGTTGAACGTCCCCCCCAAGATACCGATGCGGTGCGCCCCGGATCGCGCTGGCGGTTGCTTCACCGACAATCCGGTTGGCACCGTGCACCTATCATTCGCGGATTTGCCCGCTGCCGCACACCACGTACTTGTAGGTGGTAAGCTCGCGCAATCCCATCGGCCCGCGCGCATGCAGGCGATTGGTGGAGATCCCCACCTCCGCCCCGAATCCGAACTCGTAGCCGTCCGTGAACCGGGTCGAGGCATTGACGTAGACCGCCGCCGAGTCCACTTGCGCGAGGAACTGGCGCGCATGCGTCAGGTGTTCGGTGACGATGGCGTCAGAGTGGCCGCTGCCGTGGGTGTTGACGAATGCAATCGCAGCGGACACCGAGTCGACCACCTTCACCGCCAGGATCAAATCCAGGTATTCCGTATGCCAATCGTCCTCGGTCGCGGCCGCCACGCCTGGCACGATCCGTCGTGTGCGCTCGCACCCGCGGATTTCTACACCGGCTTCCCGCAGCCGGTGGATCGCCGGCGGCAGGAAGCGTCCGGCCACTGCCACATGTACCAGCATGTTCTCCATGGCGTTGCAGACGCCCGGGCGCTGCACCTTGGCGTTGAGACAGATACGCTCCGCCATGGCGAGATCGGCGAACTCGTCGACATAGGTGTGGCAGACGCCGGCGTAGTGCCGAATCACGGGGACGCGGGATGACTCGGTAATGGCGCGAATCAGGCTCTCGCCGCCACGCGGTACGATGACGTCGATGTAGCGGTCCTGGCGCAGCAGGACCTGCACGGCCTCACGGTCGGCCGTGGCGATCAACTGGATGGTCGCGGCCGGAAGGCCGGCGGCCGCGGCCGCCTCGGCGAGGACGGCCGCAATGGCCCCATTGGTTGCCAAGGCCTCCGACCCGCCACGCAATACCACCGCATTGCCCGCCTTCAGGCACAGGGCGGCAGCGTCCGCCGTCACGTTCGGGCGCGACTCGTAAATGATCCCGACCACACCAAGGGGCACCCGCACCTGGCCGATCTCCAGGCCATTCGGGCGGCGCCATTGCGCCATGGTCTCGCCCACCGGATCGGGTAGCGTGGCCACCTCTTCCAGACCCTTCGCCATGGCTTCGACCCGTGTCGGGGTGAGCGTCAGCCGGTCTAGCAGCGCCGCCGACAAGCCGGTTTCGCGCCCGCGCTGTACGTCCTCGCCGTTGATGTCGATCAAGCGCGCGCCCGCGGCACGCAGCCGTGCCGCCCCATCCCGCAGGCAGCGGTTCTTGACCGCGGTCCCCGCTCCCGCCAGTATCCGTGCCGCCGCGCGCGCCGCCTGGCATACCGCAACGATGTCGTCCTGCACACTCATGCCCCGACGATACAAAATCGGCGCCTCTTCGCAAAGAGGAGGTGCACCGCATCTAGAGGATGGAGGACAGATGACAGACGACAGACGACGGAGGACAGACGACAGATTTCTGAAGTCTGAAGTCTGAAGTCTGTTGTCTGTTGTCTGTTGTCTGTCGTCTGTTGCACCACGCGAGCACGTGGGCAATGATCGGCACCAACGACCATGCGTGAGCTTTCCATTGGCGGCAGCCGTATCGAGTTGGTCAGTGGCGACATCACGGCGCAGGACACCGTGGCGATCGTCAACGCGGCGAACGGCAGCTTGCGTGGCGGTGGCGGCGTGGATGGCGCCATCCATCGCGCCGGCGGGCCGGCGATCCTGGCGGAGTGCGAGAAGCTCGGAGGCTGCGCAACCGGCGATGCCAAGATCACCACCGGCGGCAGACTGAAAGCGAAATACGTCATCCACACGGTCGGCCCGGTATACCGCGACGGCCGCCACGGCGAACCGGAACTCCTCGCCCGTGCCTATCGCCGCAGCCTCGAAGTCGCGATCGAAAACGGCGTCACCACCATCGCTTTCCCCTCGATCAGTACCGGCGCCTACCGTTTCCCGATCGCGGAGGCGGCACGTATTGCGGCGTCCACCGTCGCCCGCGCACTCGCCGCCGGGTCGCGCGTCACGCTGGCGCGGTTCGTCTTGTTCGGTGCGCGGGATCTGGCCGCGTACGAACACGCTCTGGCCGAGACAGGGGCGCTGCTACAGCAGGAGGAGAAGAGAAAATGAAGCTCTACGATTTCGCCATGGCCCCGAATCCGAAGAAGGTGCGCGCCTACCTGGCGGAAAAGGGCCTGAACATCCCGATCGAGCCGGTGAACATCGCCGCCGGGGAAACTCGAACGCCGGAATTCCTCAGCAAAAATCCGCTGGGCGGGGTGCCGGTGCTTGAGCTCGACGACGGCAGCTGCCTCACCGAATCGCTGGTCATCATCGAGTACCTGGAGGAACTGCGCCCTAGCCCGCCGATGATCGGCACGTCGCCTCTCGAGCGTGCCCGCGTGCGCGAACTCGAACGCATTGCGGAATTGGCCGTTCTGCAACGTGTGGGTACGATCTTCCAGAACACCAGCCCGTTCTTTGCCGGCCGCATCAAACAGTCCCCGGAGGCCGCCGAAAGCGCACGCAAACAGCTCCATACGGCCCTCAACGTGCTCGACGCGCGCATCGGCAACCACCCCTTCGTGGCCGGCGATCGACCGAGCATCGCCGACTGCACACTCTTGGCTGCGCTGGAGTTCGCCGAGTTCGGACAGGTCGCGATCGAACCGTCGTGCACCAACGTCGCCCGCTGGTTGCGCGCGTTCAAACAGCGCCCGAGCGCGCAGGCGTGAGAGGGACTTGCGCAACACGATCAAAGCTACACGCTTCAAGCTTCTTGCGTGCAGCTTTGAGCGTGTATCTTTTCGCTCGCAGCCTTGAGCGTGGACTCCTTGAAGCAGCCCATCCGCTCGGCGGCGCGCCGGCTCGGCTTCGAGTTGTGCGGTTTCGCCGCGCTCGGGCCCCCGCCCCATGGCGATTTTGTCCGCCGCTGGCTCGATGCGGGCAATGCCGCCGGCATGCACTATATCGAGCGGGGGGTTGCGAAGCGGCTCGACCCGCGGTTGGTCATGCCCGACGCACGCAGTGTCATCACCGTCGGATATCGTTATCTGCCGCCTCCCGTGCCCGCAATCGACTGGCGTGAGCAGCTGCGCGGCCGCATCGCGGCGTACGCATTGGGGCCCGATTACCATACCACTGTCACCGAAAGGCTGCGCACCTTGGCAACGGAAGTAGCGCAGCTGCGGCACACCGCCGTCTCACGCGTGTACGTCGATACCGGACCGATTCTCGAACGCGAGTGGGGAGCGGCCGGCGGCATCGGGTGGTTCGGGAAGAACACCAACCTGCTGCACACGGCGTACGGTTCATGGTTCTTCCTCGGAGAGATGCTCAGCAACCTCGAGTTCACACCCGAACCGGCACTGCCGGACCGTTGTGGCACCTGCACGCGCTGCCTGACGGCCTGTCCCACGGAGGCACTCGCTCCGGGATACATTCTCGATGCCCGCCTCTGCATCTCCTATCTCACCATCGAGCACCGCGGCGCGCTACCACCGCCGCTGCGTCCCCGCATTGGCAACTGGATCTTCGGCTGCGACGTCTGCCAGGAGGTGTGTCCCTGGAACGAACGCCTGGCGCGGCACGACGGTGCGCCGGACACGCAAGCGCTGCAACCATATCTTCCCGCGTTGCTGGCGCTCAGCGACGATGCCTTCCGTGCCCGCTTCCGCACCACGGCAATCTGGCGCACCCACCGCGAGGGCCTGGCACGCAACGTGGCGGTGGCCCTGGGCAATACCCGTAACCCGGCGGCGGCGCCGGCGCTGGCCGCGGCGTTGCACAGCGACCCGTCCGCGTTGGTCCGCGGACATGCGGCGTGGGCGCTCGGCAGGATCGACGACTATGCGGCGCGCCGCGCTCTGCACGACGCGCGCACCCAGGAGCCGGACGGCGCCGTGCGCCGTGAGATCGACGCAGCTGGTCACGGCGAGGGCGCCGGCAGGGAAACTTGAAGCGAGGTGTTTCGTGTGGTACGGAACTCAGCTCGTCGCACGGTTGGTTCGACCCCTCACCTGGTACCGAACACGTTCGACGCTGCGTGGTCCCCGGTAGCTCAGTCGGTAGAGCGTTCGGCTGTTAACCGAATGGTCGCTGGTTCGAGTCCGGCCCGGGGAGCCAATTCCGACAAGGGCCGTTGGAGGCAACTTCAGCGGCCTTTGGTCTTTCGTGGCTCCGATTGGCATCCGCGACCAAATCGAATGGCTGGCGATAGGCGGCGGTTAGCACCCCAGCCTTTTCTGGCGTCCACCACGGCGCCGTACGATCGAAGTCGGGAGCGTCAATTCGCACGCCGAGCGTATCTTCGCACCCCTCGTCGATCCGGGTCCGTACCACTACTCACCCGCCTTCAGGGCGCGCAACTCGTCGTCGAACACGGGGAAGAACTGCTCGCCATTGGGCAACAGCCAGAAGCGCTCACGGCGCACGGCGTCGAGCACCATCGGGCCGACGTCGTCGGCCGGGATTCCCGCGTCGGTGACGGTCAGAATCGTATCCCACATCGCCGCCACCTCGGGCGCTAGATCGACGGGTCTTGGCTTACCGCCCGGGCCCGTCCGCTCGAGCTGCGACGTGATGTCGGTCGCCACCATGCCGGGACAGACCAGCGTCACACCGATCGCGGCACCCTTCATCGCCAGCTCGGCACGCAGCGCTTTCGATAGCCCGACCACTGCATGTTTGCTCGCGGTGTAGGGTCCATGGGTGGGCGAGGTCATCAGGCCGCCGCAGGAGGCGACATTGACCACGTGGCCCTCGGGCTGCGCCAGCATGTGCGGCAAGAAGACCTTGATGCCGTAAACGGTCCCCCACAGGTTGACGCCAATCACCCACTCCCATTCCTCGAGCGAGATCTCCCACATGTACCCCGGCCGATAGACCCCGGCGTTGTTCACCAGCAAGTGGACGGCACCGAACTCGGCGAGCGCCGCCTCGGCCAGACGCTCGACCGCCGCCAGGTCGCTCACGTCGGTGGGCACACCGAGCGCCTGCCCACCGGCGGCGCGCACGCGCTCGACGGCGGCGGTCAGGCGCTCGACATTCGGGCTCGCCAACACGACACGCATGCCGGCGCGCGCACACTCCACGGCGATGGAGCGACCGATACCGGTGCTCGCGCCGGTGATCACTGCAACTCGTCCCTCGAGCTCTCGCATCAGCCCTCCCTTTCACCTATCGATGACCGCGTTTTCGGATCCGCATTGCGTTTGAATGCCGGTCTCTTACGATGCGCGGAAGCGGTAGGTCAAACCGAAACCGACGCGTCCGTGTTGACATCGCGGGGCATCGACCGGGGGAACGGTGAGGCCATACGCCGGCGGCGATCGGGTTGCGGCGCGGAATGTAAAGCGAGATCGTCCGGCCGTCGAAACGGCCGGAGAATCAAGCCCTTTACACCGCCGCCGGCGGCCCGAAACGCGAATTGACACGCGCCGCTCAAGTAGGGCAACAGGACGCAGCCATGGAACGCGACACATGCGCATGCGATCGAGGAGGAGAGGCAAAATGGACGACCACCAGTTGGCCGCGGAGAACGTGCGCACCGGCAAGGCCTGGGAGGAGTTTTGTGACAGTCTCAAGGCGGCGGGACAGATCGTGCTGCAGCACGCGCCGGACACCGACGTCGACCGTGCCGAGGGCTTTCGCTACCTGACGCGGCTCTTGCGCGTAGGCCTGCGGTTCAGCCTGGAATACGGCGATCCATCGGCGCCACAGATCATCCAATGGATGCACGAAACGCTGAAGTTCGGCGTCGACAATCCCGATCAGATCTACCTGTGGGCGCGGATCAGCGAGAACTATGAATACCGGCTCTCCGGGGCGCGGGGCAATGTCAGCTTCCTGAGCATCAACGTGTATGGCGGGTCGTTCGGTCGTGGCGGCCGCCGCCGCATCGCCCACCTGAACGCCGACGACATTCCCACTGGCCCCGATGGCCGGTTCGAATTGATGCTGAGCACCCGAGAGCATTCCGGAAACTGGATCCGACTTGAACCGGACACGACCACACTGGTGATCCGGCAGACCATGAATAACGGCCCGACCGAGTTTCCCGTGCCGCTGCGTGGCAGACCGGGCGTCACCTGGCCGACATGGTCGAGCCCTGATGCCGCGACCGAAACCCCCATCCCGTTCACCCTTGAGCGCCTCAATTTCGCCCCGCCGCCGCCGCTGTCGTCGCTGCGCCTCGTCAAGGGGCTGCAGCGAGCGGTGCGCAACCTGGTCGGAACCGCCACCGCATTCGCCCAGCTCTCCGATCGCATGCTGCAAACGCCGAACACGATTCTTCCCACGGACGAAAAGATGTGGGCGGAAAGCTTCGGCGATCCGGAGATCCGCCCGCTCGGTGCGTACTGGAAGCTCGCACCCGACGAGGCCTGGGTGATCGAGTTCACGCCGCCCGAGTGCCGGTACTGGAGCTTCTTGCTGTGTAATTACTGGGCGGAGTCGCTCGAGTACCGCTTTCGTCCGGTATGGACGAACAAGCACCGCGCCCGCTATCGGCCAGACGGATCGGTCACGATCGTCGTCTCTCACCGGGATCCCGGTCTGCCGGACGTGACCTGGCTCGACACGGAAGGTCACCGCGAGGGGATGATTACGCTGCGCTGGGTCATGGCCAAGGAAGCGCCTGTGCCGACCGCACGCGTGGTCAAGCTGGCTGACTTATTGGGCTAAGGAGAGCACCCCAGCGTGCCTGCGGCGTCCGCTGGCGTCGTCAGTACTGCCGGAACCGCCGCTGCACGTGCTCCTGGCGGATCCGAATCTGCCGCCGCCGCTCATCCGGCGCCACCGTCCGTACTTCGGGGGGCAGATGACTACGTATCTGCGCGAAGGGCACCTTCGTCACCTTGACCGTCGGAATCTGCTCCGGCATCTGCGGGTAGGTCCAGCGTGCCGTCATGAATCCCTGCGGGTGGCCGGTGGTGTCGACCCAGTTGGGGACGCCGGGGTCTTGGTGCGCGACGACATAGCGCAGTGCCCCGTCAGCATCGAATTCCGCCTGGTGGCCGTTCAGACTGCCGAGGCGACCGCCACGGTGACCCCCGTCACGTACCATGTCAGTGTCCTGACTATTACCATCTGCTTCTCCTCCTCAGACAGCCACCTATCTGTCCGCACGAAGCATTTCCGCGGGCCTGGGGAGATGGACTGGCTGTTGCACCCTTCCCTCGATCCACGGCACCAGCAGGATTCAGGGCCTCGGCGGGAGGCTCCACGGAATGGCACCGATCCGGCACACGTTCGCGCACACGATCATTCGGCATAGTGCGCAGCAAAGGCCGCCTCGCGCTCCGCAAGAGCGGCGCTAAAGAACGCGACGGCGACGAGCTTTTCCCCCATTTCCTCTGCTTACCTATTTTCACGCCGACGTCCGGAGGTAGGCGCGGCAAGCGGCCATCCTTCCCGCGTGCCGTGGAGCAACCATGTGCGTCACGACTGGCTGAAGTGGTAGGTTAGACCGATGCCGAACGTGCGGGGGTCGCCGTAATTGTTGACCTGCCAACCAAGGGCCGACGTGAGGTCGAAGCCCCAGGTCCGATACTTCCGGTCGAATAGGTTCCGGCCAAAAACCGCGACATCCAGGCTCCCCTTCTGCAGCGGGATGTCCACAAATTGCAGCCGTCCGTTGACCACGGCATAGCTCCACGTGTCCGTATTTAAAGGGATCGCACCCGTGTGGAAGCCCTCGGACCAGTACGTATCGAGATGGGCGGAAAACACACCGCTCGCGGTCGGTGGCGCCGTATAGGTGAGCGCTACCGTCACCGTGTGTTCAGGCGTGTAGCCGGTGACCCGCTCGTCCGCCAGGTCTTTCGTGGCTTGCACCGTGTTGCAATTGACCCCCGGTACGCCGCCGGGCCCGCATGGATTGGTCCAAATCGGCTGATTATTGGTATCGAACAACGGCGCAACCCACTTCGTAATCTTCGGACTCAGGAACGCATAGGCCAGGCTTGCCTCGAGGCCCCGCAGCGGGATGGCCACCATTTCCAGCTCCGCCCCCCAGATCTCCGTCTCGCCCGCATTCTCAAGCGAAATAATCGCCCCGCCGGAGGTGAACTTCTGGAGCCCGACCACGCGGTCGGTGTAGTCGCTGTAGAATCCATCGGCATTGAGTCGCAAACGGTTGTCGAACCACTGCGACTTGAATCCCGCTTCGTAGGACAACAGCTTCTCCGGATCGGCCAGGTGGCTGAAGGAGACTGGATCGCCCGCCCGCCCGTTCGCTACGCCGCTCTGGTAACCGCGACTGATCCGGAAATAGGTCATCAAGCTGTCCGTCCATTGATACGAGACGTCGCCCATGGGCGACAGGCCGGGTAACGCGGTGCCGTGGATGCCGAAGCCCTTGGCGACGGACCCGGACCAGCTCGTGATGCCGGCGGTCACCGAGTAGGAGCGGTAGGTCTTCTCATAATTGACATGGTCATAGCTGAAGCGGAGCCCCGCCGTTACACTCAGCTTGTCGTTGAGAATCGGCGGCGTCCATGTCGTCTGCGTGAAGCCGGCCCAGGAACTGTCTTTTCCGTAGTTCACAAAGCGGGAGGGGGCGTTCCCGTTGAGCAGCACCTGGGAGCTCGTATCGCTAATGTGGTCGCCATAGTAATACCCACCCGCCACGTAGCGCAGCCGTGGCGCGGTGCCGATCCACTGCAGCTCTTCGCTCCACGTATCGAGATTGGTGTGATTGAAACTGTCGAAGAAGTGCAACGGGCTGCCGCTGATGTTAGAGGAGTTGTCGCCGCTCCAGGCACGATAGCTCGAGATTGACTTCAGCATCACACTGCCGAGTGCGCCCAGCTCCCCCAGATCCCACGCGGCGGTCAGAGAGTGCATCCGATGGTTACCATCGTCTTGCAGCCGCTGTCCCTTCTTGTTGACGTTCACCCCGTCCGGCGTGGTCCACACCGCGCTGTTGCCCATCGACATCACCCGGTTCTTTGCCACATACGGTGTCAAGCCCCCGGGATAGATGGGGTTGGGAATCACGATGGAGGCACCGTTGGGGAACGTGTATCTGTAATTCGTGTCCGCCAGGGAGTTCGGATAGATATAGGTCAGCTGCGTCGCCCGAGGGGCTTGGCGGTAACGGTGGTACTCCAACGCGTAATCGATAGTCACGTCTTTGCGCGGTTGCCAGCGCAGACTGGTCATGTTGAACACCCGGTTCAGGTTATTGAATCCCGCGGTGCCGCTCGCCTTGACGTCGGTGGGGGACACGTTGTCGAAGTACGGCTCGTGCGAGCGGTACGACACGTTCTCGCGCAGGCTGACCGTGCCCAAGGTATCGGACTGCCAGAACCCGTTCTTGCCGACCAGCGGTACGTTGAGCGTCAGCCGGGCCTTGAAGGCATCGTAATTGCCGACCTCCGTCACGGCGGTGATCGACCGCTCCTCACTCGGCTTTTTCGTCACTAGGTTCACCGCACCGCCAATGGTGTTCTTACCGTACAGCGTGCCTTGCGGCCCGCGCAGCACCTCGACCCGTTCGATGTCCTCAATGTCCAGATTGGACCCCTGGGCCTTCGCGATGTACACCCCATCGACGTAGAGCCCGACGGCCGGGTTCAACGCCAGGCTGTTGTCCCCGATGTAGGCACCGCGCATTTGAAACGTCGTGGCCGATCCCGTCGTGGCTCCGGGCGCGACATACAAATTCGGAACACTCTGCACCAACTCGGCGACTGAGCTCGTCCCTTTTTCCTCGAGCACGGTGCCCGTCAATGCCGTCACCGAGACGGGGATTTCCTGGAGGCTTTCCTCGCGCTTCTGAGCCGTAACGGTGATCTCCTCGATCTCCACCGCCGCGGTCGCCGCTGGCTTCTTTCCGCCTACGCGTTGTCCCCAAGTGGCACGCGGCACAATCGAACCAGCCAGGACGAGCACACTCACGACGCAAAGCGATTGGACCCTATTCATCTAATTCCCTCCTTCTGGCAATTGCCTCCCCACAACTGCGGGCCGCGTTCGCCAGGAGCACGCGATGATCCCCGTCGGCCCGCTCGTGCTTGTTTCGCTAGCGTGCACTCTTTCGCGCACGACGATTCCCTGTGTCAATTCGCGTTTCCAGGCGACGAGCCCCGCGCAAGCTATCGGTTTACAGTTGGTATTTTTCGGTTCCGTCGCCCACTTACGTTTGCTGCGCGGTAGACCGAGCCCAGGCAAGAGGAGCTGCGCTGATCGAGCAGGCACCCAAGGAAAGCGGCGGCGTCCGCTCGGGTCTGGCTATTCGATCCGCACGGCACCCGCGGCCTGGAGCCGCTGAATCTGCTCCGGAGGATACCCCAACACGGCCCGCAGGATCTCCTCAGTGTGCTGGCCGAGCTGCGGTCCCGTCCGCACCGGGGCGGGCGTGCCACGATACTTCACCAGCTCACCTGTTTGCCGGAACTCTCCCCAGGGTGGTGCCGCACTGGTCGTGAGCAGCCGATTGGCGGCGATACCGTCGTCTTGGAAGATTTCCTCGATGCTCCGCACCGGGGCGGCGGTAATACCCAGTGTCGACAGCTCGGCGAGCACTTCGTGCCGCAGGCGTTCCGCAAAGAGACTCGCGAGCCGTTCAGCATCCGCGCCCTCGACGGGCTCTCGCGTCAGCTGAGCAAAGTCGGGCAGCGCTCGGAGCGCCTGCTCGAGTTGCGTCACCTCGCCGCCAGGCGTGGTGCGACACCAAGAGCCCGCCTCTGCCGACACGAAGATCCACCCGTCCCGACAACGATAGGCACGGCGCAGAGGATGCCGGCCGAGCAGATCCGCGCCGCCGTTTTCCATATCGGGCCTTCCATCGTAGAAAATGAACTCGCCCGATTGCACAGCCATCGCCGCTTGTGCCAGGCTCGTTTCCACCAATTGGCCCAGACCGGTCCGCTCGCGGGCAAGCAGCGCAGCCGTGACACCAAATGCCGCGAGGAAGGCCGCGCTGTAGTCGGCGACACCGCAAGCAAAGAAGATCGGCGCTCCGCCGTGACCGCCTTGCGCCGCCATGATACCGGAGCGCGCCTGTAGGAGGGGATCAAACCCCATTTCCCGCCCACGCGGACCGCTCGCGCCGAAAGCGGTGATACTGGCGTACACCAACCGCGGGTTGAGCTGGCTCACGGTGTCGTAGTCGATGCCCAACCTGCGCGTTGCCCCGGGCCGCATGTTTTCCACCAACACATCTGCCTTGCGTGCGAGATCGGCGAGGACTTCCCGCGCGCCAGGTTTCGTCAGGTCGAGCGCCAAACCGCGCTTACTTTGATTCCAACCGTAAAAACCGAAGCCGAAGGCGCGGAACGGATCGCCTTGCGGGGTCTCGATCTTTATGACATCAGCCCCCGCCCAGGCCAAGGCGGTGGCTGCCAGCGGTCCCGCAATGTAGCCGCCAAGCTCCAGCACCAATCGCCCTCCCAGCGCACCGCCAGCGGCGGGAGCGGCGGCGGGTACGCGGGCGGCGTTTCGGACGGACGCCTCGCCCCCACGCTCCCACATCCCAACGCTCTCAGGTTCCGAGTCAGTCAACGCCGGTGCCGGCCCACGAATCCCCCCAGGTGTACCCCGCAGATTCACGGGCACGCCCATCTGCAGCGTCCGTCCCAGTATCGGATCGACGATGCGCTGCGCCATTTGCAAATGTTGGATTTGCGCGTCGTCAATGAAGTCGGCGCGGCTGAGCACGGGGGCCGAAGGAACGTCCGCCTCCGCGAAAATCCGCAGCCACTCATCGCGGGAGCGCTGGTAGATGACGGACCGCAGCATCGTTTTCAGTTCGAGGCCATGCTCCGCTGGAATCCCCCATGGCGCCGCCTCGAAACGGGGATCGGAAACCAACTCGGGCCGTCCGATGGCAAGGCAGAGCTTATGCCAGAACGTCGGCGTGGCGCACGCGATGAACAGCCATCCGTCTCGTGCTTCGTACAGGCGGTACACCGGTATGGAGCCCTGGGGATCGCGCCACACACCCATCACCCGCTGCACCGCCGGGTGCATCAGCAGTGTGCCGGTTTGCATCGCCATTGCCCCCGCAAGCAACGACACTTCCACTTGCTGCCCAACGCCGGTGCGTTCCCGCGCCAGGAGCGCGGCGCAGACCGCTCCCGCCGCCAGCATGGCCGCGCCGTAGCTTGCAACCGGGACCGTCAAAAACACGGGGCCTTCACGGCGGGCCCACTGGGTCGCAAGCAAGCCGCCGCGAGCCGCCACCAGATCGTCATTGGCAGCGCCTCCTGCCATCTCACCCTGACTCCCGGCGGGCGGCATCCAACAATGCACCAGGCGCGGGTTATCGGCGGCGAGTTCGTTGTACGTCACCGGTAAAGCCGGAGGCGACCAATCCGAGATCAGGACGTCGGCCACAGCACATAGCCGGCGCAGATGGCCGCAGCCGGACACGGTCCTGAGGTCGATGAAGGTTTTGCGCTTGCTGCGGTTCCAGACGTGAAAGCCAGGCAAACGCCGCGCAGGATCGCCGGAAGGTGGTTCGATTTTGAGGACCTCGGCGCCTTGTTCGGCGAGCAGCATCGCCGCGTAGGGCCCGGCAATCCCCTGCGCGCATTCGATCACCCGCAGACCGGCAAGTGCTCCGTGTGGAGCGGCGGCTTCGATCGGTCGGCTCATGAATTCCTCGACGCTCGCGCTGTTGCCAGCGTTCAGGCCTTGCTCACCTCGACCCGAGTATCGCGATCGACTTGATTGACATCCCAGTAGGCCACGCCACGATGCAGGTGGCCGTAACCGCCGGTCAACTCCGTCACCTTGATGGGACTCGGACACAAATGCTGATCGCTGCTGCCGCCGCGAAACTGGTACGGCTCCCAGGCATGGTAGATGTGGACCTGACGCGGGTGCATGGACCCGGTGAGCTTGGCGCGGGCGACGAATGCTCCCACGTCGTTCCAGATGCGGACGTACTCATGATCCGCGATACCTCGGTCGCGTGCGACAGCTTCGTTCAGGAACACGACCGGCTCCCCCCGTTGCAGGCGCAGCATGAGGTCCTGATCGCGCCAGATCGAATGGATGCTCCACCGGGTGTGACCGCCGGTGAGCGTGAACGGGTAGTTGCCGCCGGCCGCGGGAGGTTCTTTGTGGATGGGCAACTCTTCGCCCACTTCCAGAAACAGCGGCGCGTCGATGTAGAATTGTTGGCGGCCGGTCAATGTCGGATACGGCCGCTTCTCCTCGACGAAGTGGCGCATCGGCACCACCGGCTCGTCCTGGCGATACTCGGAATAAATCCCCGTCCACGAGCTCTCCTCCCCGACATCGCGCAGCCGCACCGCGCCGCCACGGGCGCGCAACTCTTCGAGGGTGATCCCTTGCGCCGCCCGCGACGTGGCGAGCATGAAGCGCGTCACCGCCTCTTCGTCGCGCGCTCCGAAACGGCCGCGATCGCTGAAGCGCTCGGAGAAGCGGGAGAGATCGCAGGGCTGGCCGCGGTGACTGCGCACCTCGGTCACCTTGCGCCGCCTGGCTTCGGCGGCGACGCGCTCGGCGAGCAGCGAAAAGATTTCCCATTCCGGTTTGGATTCGGCCAGCGGCGGCACCGCCCGATCTCCGAGGGTAAGATACGGCACATACGCGACCGCGTACTTGATGCCCATCTTTTCGTACATGGCGGCCGCCGGCAGGAGGATGTCAGCGGAACGCGCCGTCTCGCTCATGCGCACGCCAATATCGACCACCAGCTTTGCCCGCGCAAACAGGCTGTCGCGCACTCGATCGCCCATGCGAATGTGGCGCAGCACATTGCCGTACGCCGAGATCAACACTTCCGGCGGGTCGGCCCCGGGCGGCGGGCCGACCCGCAGATGCCCTTGTTCCAGGGCCTCGGTGAGATAGGCGTTGGGCGAGCGGGGGAGGCCGGGATCGCCGTACGCCGGGTTCGTCTGCATCTCACGCAATCCCCCGTGCAGGGCGTGAAAAATCGTGCCGGAGATGTACGCCGACGTGAAGTCTTCGGCAACCGCCTGCGGCTCGGTCTTCGACCGCGCAGCGAGATTCGCGAGGTCCTGCTCGCCCAGGCCATCCATGAAGGCGACCAGGGTTGGGCCGGTCAAATGGAAGAACGCCATGATCCGAAAGCCGCCGCCCGCTCGGCCGATGTTGCCGGTGAGGGCGGCGAGCAGTATCTGCGTCCGCTGCATCAAATCGCCGTGGTAGTTCTTGGTGGCACTCGCGCCCCCGAGGATGAGGGCCGCCGGCGCGGACGCGAATTCGCGCGCAAAGCGCCGGATCATGTCGGTGCCGATCCCTGTGCTTCGCGCGGCCGCTTCTAGCGAAAAGGCCTCAAGGCGCTCGCGCAGGATGGAAAACACGGTGCGCACCCTGATCTCTTCCCCGGAAGCCAGGCGCACCGGCACCTCCGCCTCCAGCGCGGGACGTCGATCCGGCGCAAAACGCAGCGTGCGCTCGGGGCTGCCGGCGGTTCCCGGGGCCCAGAAAATCTCCTTCGCCGCCTCATCCCAACACGCAAAGCGATCGTCTCGCCCGCCGGCCACGAGGTCCGCTTCGCGCAGGAAGTGCCGCGTGTCGGTGCGCACGAGAAACGGAAGGTCAGTTTGCTCGCGCACGTAATCGGCATTGTACAGGTGCTCTTCGAGGATCACCCGGCACGCTGCCAGAGCCAAGGCCGCATCCGTGCCGGGGCGTGGCGACAGCCAGAGGTCGGCATGAATCGCACTCGGGCTGTAGTCCGGCGCAATCGTAACGATGCGGGTGCCGTGGTAGCGCGCCTCGCTGAGGAAATGCGCCTCGGGAATACGGGTGACGACGGGATTGTACTGCCAAATCACAATGTACCGCGAGCGAAACCAATCGTCCGAGGAGCCGCCGGGAAGCGGGATGCCAAACGTCAGCGTCGCCCCCATGTTCCCGTCGCCCAACTGGCCGTTGATATCGGTGACCATGCCGCCGATCTGGCGGAAGAAGCGCATGAGGCTGGCCCAGCCCGGGCCGAGGTCGTGATTCGAGCCCATCTCGCAAAGCACGCCTTCACCCCCGCGGCGCGCCAAGGTGTCCACAAGAGAACCGGCGATCTCATCCAGCGCCTCGTCCCACGTGATGCGCCTCCACCGCCCCGCTCCGCGCTTCCCGACACGCCGTAGCGGGTAGCGCAGGCGCGCCGGCCCCAGCATCAGCGAGCTACAACTCGCTCCTTTCTGGCAGCCCCGCGGGTTCCAGTCCGGGAGGGTCGAATTCGAGGCGCTGTACGGAGCGGACTGCTCTTCGCGCCAGATTACGCCGTCGCGGATATAGAGATTCCAGGCGCACGAACCCGCGCAGTTGGCGTACGCGTGCGTACCCACCGCGACGCGATCCCACGTCCAGCGTTCGCGATAGAGATCTTCCCAGTGGCGATACTGCCGCTCAGCCCCCGGCATAGCGGCACTTGCCGGGGGGAATCCCAGGCAATGCAGATCGAGGAGAAGGGTAGCGGTGCCCGCCGCGGCACCGCGCAGAAACGTTCGTCGAGAAATTCCAGGAGCAGCGTCATGTCGCATTCTCGCCTCCCTTTCGTGCGGACAGGGAACGACCCATTATCAATGCCGAATCGCGTCTCACTCGCTCAACGAGCCGATCTGTCGTAAACGCGCGACCTGCGGAACCCCGCCCACCGTCCAACGCTCCGTCGCTGAACGCCGAATCGCTGGTCCCAAGGCGGCGCGCCCGCACATTACGAGACCAGGAGATGACTGCTTCCAAGGATCAGCACGACCCGCCTGTGACAAACGCCCTTGCTCATAGAACGCCCCTCGGGAGCGCCTGTGACATGGAAACTGTATAACCGCAACCTAACCTAGGAAGCCAGCTTTTCCCAAATCCAGCGGCGACAAGTCTGCCGCTCCGCCATCCACGTTCAAGACACACGCGGTCACGTATTCCGAGTCGGCGCTGGCGAGGAAGACCGCGCAGCGACCGATGTCCATCTCGGCATCGCCGCCGCGCTTCATCGGGCACCCCTTGACCAATGGCGTGTAAAAGTCGAATGGCGTGCCAATCGACGCTCTCATTGCCTCACTAACCACCATCGGACAGATCACGTTCACATTGATCTTGTACCGCGCCCATTCGTTCGCCGCGGTCTTCGACAACGCGATCACGGCGCCTTTAGCAGAGGCGTACGCGCTCAAGTACTTGTCGCCACGCAGTGCGGCTCCGGACGCCAGGTTGACGATCTTGCCTCCCTTTTCCTTCATGTAGGGAAAACACGCCTGCATGAGGCGGAAGTGTGCCAGCGGGCCCGAGGTGTGGCAGCTCTCCCACACGTCCTCGCCGGTGTCCTCCAGACGGGTCGGCATCATGAACTGTTGGGCGTTGTTCACCAGGATATCGATGCCGCCGAATCTGGAGATCGTCTCAGCAACGACCTTGTCGATATCCGCTTTCCGTGTGACGTCGCAGAACACGGCGAACGCCCTTCCCCCGAACCCGGCAATTTCTGTCGCCGTAGATTCGCCGGTGGCCTGGTTGATTTCCGCGACGACGACCGCCGCGCCTTCTTTTGCCATCGCCACTGCAATGCCACGGCCGGCGCCCTGGCCGGCACCCGTTACGATCGCAACCTTCCCATCAAGTCTTCCCATGACTGCTCCTTTTCGATGTCCTACGCCAAGAGGAGATCGTAGGCCTGCTTGGAGTCCCAGTACTCCTGCATGTGCGCCACCTTTCCATCGCGACACTTCACCAGGAACAGATAGTCATTGACGTAGTCTCGCCCCAGTTTGGTCTTGCAGGTCATCGTGAACTGGAACACCACGTGGTTATCCTCAGCCTCGAGAAACCGGCGACGCGGGTATTGCATGGTTTCGGGGAGATACCCTGTGGTGACCTTGAGTCCGCTCTGACACACGCGCCAGACCGCGTCCCAACCGACGTGCTCGATGGTCTGCCCGGCGCCAGGGAGAGGGCGTAGTCGATCGTCACGTTCTTGAGTGGCTGCCAGCGCACCGACGTCATGTTGAAGACCCGGTTGAGGTTGTTGAAGCCCGCGGCACCACTGGCCGGGACGTCGGTGGGCGAGCGGTTCTCGACGTAGGGCTCGTGCGAGCGATAGGACACGTTCTCGCGCAGGCTGATCGTCCCTAGGGCATCGGACTGCCAGAAACCGTTCTTGCCGATGAGCGGCACAGTGACCGTCATCCGGGCCTTGAAGGCGTCGTAGTTGCCGGCCTCGGTGAGGGCGGTAATCGACCGCTCCTCGTTCGGCTTCTTGCTCACCAGGTTCACCGCGCCGCCAATGGTGTGCTTGCCGTACAGAGTGCCTGCGGCCCGCGCAGCACCTCGACCCGTTCGAGGTCCTCGATGTCCAGGTTGGACCCCTGCGCCTTGGCAATGTACACCCCGTCGACATAGAGCCGGACGGCCGGATTCTCCGCCAGGCTGTTATCTCCGATGTTGACCCTGCGCATGCTAAAGGTCGTCTACGACGCGGTGGTGGCGCCGGGCTTGACAAACACGTTCGGTTCACTCTGCACCAGGTCGGAGACCGAACTGGTTCCCTTTGCCTCGAGGGCATCGCCGGTCAACGCGGTCACCGAGATCGGCACCTCTTGCAGGTTCTCTTCCCGCTTCTGCGCCGTCACCGTGATTTCCTCGATCTCCACCGGCGCCGCCGCGGCGGCCGCCTTCCCTTTCGCCGCTTGTCCCCAGCTCAGTGAGGAACGGCAATGCCGACAAGCATCGCCAGCCGCACGCCTAAGCGAAGATACGCCACGTTTGCCACTGTGCACCTCCTCATCGTTTGGAACCCCGTTCTCTAGACTTTCGGCCGGTTGTAGGGTTTGCCGATGTGCGCCTGACCTCCCCGAGGGCGAACACCATACCCGCCCGGCGAATCGCGTCGGCGAGCGCCTCTCAGATCGAGTCGCCGCGTACCAGCCTGCCGAAGTTCACCCAGCATGAGGGACATCCACCGACAGCATCCGCCGACGCGTCGTTCCACCATCATACTCTCGCTTCACTCGTTTGGACCGAGGGTACTTCGTCCCATCCGAAGCGCGCAAAGAATTCGCCCAGCACCGTGTGGATCTCATCCCCCTGTAGGCCGAATTCCTCCAGGCTATACGTGTGCGTGGTCTCGTGAATTTTCGCCCGCTGCTCCTCCTTCTGCAGGACGGCACTGAACGCCGGCGACAGCGGAAGATCCAGTTCGCGATAGACCTGTTCCACGGTGCGCTTCGGCTGGTCAATCAGGTCGGGATAATTGACGGTGGCCTGCCGGATTTCAGGGTGCCGCGCCAGGACCTCGAACGGGTAGCGATACGTATGAAATGACATGTCGGCGACGATGCGCAACGCGCGGCGGATCTTCGCATCCTCCCAGTGGCGCATCCGCCAGCCGCGCTGCAGGAGCTTGAGCAAGCTGGGAATTGTCTCATCAGGGTTGCGCACCAGCACCACGATGCGCGCATCCGGAAACGTCTCGATCAGCGTCTCGACGCGGCCGCAGTACAGCGGGTTCTTGCTGAGATGGATCTTGTCGGCTCCGTTCAGGTACAGCTGCCGCCTGATGCATTCGCGGTAGAACCGCATCATGCGGCGCCGGCTCTTCTCCGGGCGTTGATCGACATAATAGAAGTCCAGCTCACCCATGTACGGGAAGAGCACGATCCAGAAGCCCGACGCGCACGACATCATGAGAATGCTGTCGTCCTCTTCCGGCAACGTGAGCCCCATACGGTGCATATCGTTGGTCGGCCCAAACTTCCGCGCCTCCCAGGCTCGCACCCGTTTCTCGATCCGCGCGCCCAGATAGCGGCGGTCGCATTCCGCCAGAAAACGGATCACCTTCTTTTGCAGGACCGATGGGAAGTACAGCTCGTAGAACATGAACGAGCTGAAGCGTTCGCCGTCCATGCTCATGAGGCGGTGCATCAGGGTGGTGCCGCCACGCGCATGGCCGATGAGAAACACCGGGGTGCGTACGTCCACCTTGCGCAGACCGGGGAACAGGATGACATCGAGAAAGAAGCACACGGCGTTGAACGTCGCCACAATCGGCACGACGACGAGCAGGATGAACAGTAGACGCCGGCGCCCCGCGGGGTTCTCCTCCTTCAGCGCCAGGCGGAACATCCGAAAGTAGGTATGGAAATCGAAGTACATGATCATCGCGCCAAGCCTCCCCCGACTTACTGTTTCCCTTTCGTCGATTCGGCGCTCACATATAGTGCGCGGCCGTCGAGGGTGCGGATCGGTCGCCCGAGTTCTTCCAGCAGGCGCAGGCTGTAGGCGATCCGGCCGGTCAGCTGCGCGGGGTCGCCGGAGCACAGCGCTAGCGCAGCCTCGGCGATGGCCTCCACCGGCTCGATCATCGCCGGGGTCAGCCATTTGTCCGCCCCCGTCGCATACACCGCCGCGGTCAACACCGCGGCCACCGGCGACAGGCTGTTGACCGCAATGCCGCTGGCATAGAACTCCGCGGCAAGTCCGGTCGTCAAACGGTTGAGGGCCGCTTTGCTGCTGCCGTACAGATGGACGCCCATTGTCTGCAGCCACTGCGGGTACGGCGGCCCCTGCGGGTGCTCTGCGCTTTCCGACGAGATATTGAGGATCCAGCCGCGTGTCTTCTCCCGCATCCCTGGAAGGACCAACTGGCAGAGTTCAAACGGGGCCCGCACGTTGACCTCGTAGGTCAGCCGGAAGTCCCGCTCGGAGAATTTCTCGAACGGGCGGTACGGCCCCCAGGCCGCATTGTTGACCAGGATATCGATGGGGCCGACCTCGGCTTGGCACCGTGCCACGAACTCCCGCCGCGACTGTGCGTCCATCACGTCGCCCTGAATGGCGACGGCATGACCGCCGGCGGCTTCGATGGTCGCCACGGTTTCGCGCAACGTGCCCGGGGCATTCGGCGGATGTTCATCGAGGCTACGGGCCACCACCGCGACCGCGGCGCCCTCCCCTGCCAACCGCTGCGCGATCGCCGCTCCGATACCGCGACTCGCGCCCGTGACGAGCGCTACCTTGCCTTCCAGCCCACGCATGCGACTCCTCCACGATGCGTGCTCTTGCCTCGCTATCGAGCGCTCTGTCAATTCGCGTTTCAAGCAGCACGCACCAGGTGAAAGCGCTTGATTTTGTGGCTGAATTGACATGCGGATGGCTTCCTTTTACATTCGGCCCCTCAGCGAACTGAAGACAGGCGTATGACTTCGCCAACTCTCCTGGAGCCGCGGAGAAAGCCGAAGCAGGAACGAGCCCGCCAGGCGGTTGCGGCCATTGAACAAGCCTGCATCAAGATTCTGGAGCAGGAGGGGCCGCAGCATCTGACCACCACCCGCATCGCCGAAGTGGCGGGCGTCAATGTCGGTTCACTGTACCAATATTTTCCTAACAAGGAAGCGATCGTTGCCGCCGTGTTCGCCGCGAAGCTTGCTGCCGATGCCGAAGCGTTGGTTCTCCGGACGCGCGGCATCGACGCGATCGCCCGGCACTCGCTCGAGGAGACGCTGCGCGCGGTGATCCACAGCGAAATCGAGATGCACCGCAGTTTTTCCCGCCTCAATGAACAGTTCTACGGCCGCCACCACAGTGCCTTTGACCTGCTCAAGGCCACCAACGAGCGGGCCGCAGCCCATGGGCAACCGTCACTCGACGCGTGGTTTCCGCGCGTGCTCGAACGCCACCGCAAACACCTGCGGGTCACCGACATCGCCCTCGCCAGTGCGCTGGTCACACGAACCATCGCCGCGGCGATGCGCTATGCGATCGAGGAGCGCCCGGACCTGCTCGACAGCGCCGCCTTCGCGGAGGAACTTCTCGTGTTACTCCTGCGCTACCTCGAAGCCGATCCGTCCTGACGCCGGATTTCGCTGTCCGGACGTGTCAACCATGGTCGCAGACTTTGGTATGCTACAGGCTATGGAGACCATGCCGATCTCGAAGTTCAAAGCCACCTGTCTGTCGGCGCTCGGTCGTGTGCGTCGTCCCGGCGGCGCCCGAGAAGCCGGCGAGCGAATGACTGGGGGCGCTGCGCGGCACGCTCACGATTCGTGGCGACATTGTCGGCCCCTAGAGCGACCTGGCGAAGTGGGAGGCGATCGAGTGAACCTGCTCCTTGACACGCACACCTGGGTGTGGAGTCACGTCGCGCCCGAGCGCTTGACGAAACGCGTCACCGCGGCTCTCAGAAATGGGAACAACGATCTCTGGCTGTCGCCGATCAGCATCTGGGAGTTCCTGCTACTTGCGGAGCGCGGGCGGTTGTAGCCGCAGGCCGGGCTTGCCGCCGCTGACTGGGTGGAGGCGGCACTGTCGCGCGTGCCGATGCACGAGGCGGCACTGACCCGTGACGTGGCGCTGCGCAGCCGCGCCGTGCGCGTCGACCACGACGATCCGGCGGATCGTTTCCTCGCCGCCACGGCGGAGGTCTACGAACTGACCCTGGTCAGCGCCGACGAGCGCCTGCTGCGCGGCAGAGGCTTCCGCACCCTTGCGAATCGTTGACCCGCGGGCGGTTCCACGGAAGCCGCCTCAGCCGCCGAACAGGTCGCGTCCGACGCGGTCGTCGAAGGTCATGACTGGACCCATCGTGCCACCGCCGTCGGTGCTCTTGAGCGTCGCGCCGCTGACCCGCGTTGGGCGACGCGGGGTTGTTGGGTCGCCGGGTCGAGCGGCTTGGTCGGCCTCGGCCGGAACGCAACTCGCCACCGCCTCGGCACGCGACGACTCATCGGCGACGACGAACCCAATAGAACGGCTGACGTCGTTGGTGGGCAACGGCCAGGACCCGCAGCTTCGAGGGGCGGACGGAATAGAAAATCGTGTACGGGAACCCCGAGAGAACCTCCGACCGAATCGCTCCCCTGGCCAGTGGTCCCGACTCCGGGAATTGTCGGATTTGCAGAATCGCAGCTTCGAACGTCTCGATGAAGCGACCGTGCACATCACGTCGTTCCGCTGCGTACCGCTCAACCGCCACCTCATATTCCCGTTCTGCGAGCGGGTTGAACGTCAGATTGAGCATTACGGATACTTGGCTCGGATCCGAGCAAGCACCCGATCACCGGGGACCTCGTCAACGGCACCCTCGTCCATCTCGGCATCTCGCCGCTCCGCTTCGTCGAGCCACAGGCCGCGGATGATCTCCGGGTCCGTGGATTCGAGACTACGGACTAAGGCGTGTGTCAGCCGCAGACGCGCTTCCGGGGCGAGCGCTAACTCTGCGGCTTCAATTTCGTCAGATTGCATCCTTCACGCTCCGAACTAGGGCATACCGTACCCGCACTGATGGAGCCCGGCAAGCGCACGGTGGGAGCGAAATTCTGCCGCGGCGGCGGTCGTCATAGAGCCGAGCGGCACCGACATGCCGAACTACCTACTGGCCTACTTCGACCTCCACCGTTCGTCGCGTGACAGGCTACAAGGTCGTGCTGACTGTCACGCAATGTTCTGGCTCCCGGCATTAGGCGTATGCCCTTGTTGATCCTACCTACTATGCTCACAGGGCCGTATATCGCTTGCGGTTGAAGCGCGGCAAACACTGCGCAGCCTAACACCAGACCCCGAAGCGGGAGGGGGCAGCGCAACGCGCGATGTCCGCCTGCGGGGCGGCACCTCCCTACAGCCGATCTGCAGGACTCAGCACGGCTCGGCCGCCGCGGTTCAAGACGTGCGTGTACACCATCGTCGTGCGGTCATCCGCAGGGCACCGAGCAGTTCCCGCATGGTGCGAAGGTCGTAGCCATCACGCAACGGATAGACAGGGACTCGGGCCGGGGCAGACCATCGCTCACGAGAGCGAGTACACCCGCGTGCGCAGCGGAGCGATGTTCTCTTCGGGGAGCAAGAAGCGCCAGTAGACCGTACCCGACGGCGCCCCCGCGGTATCGATCCAATTCGGCACGCCGGGGTCGCGATGCGCGATGACGATGCGGAAGCTGCCATCGGACTCGTAGTGCAACTGCCGGCGGTTCAACGACACGCGATGTCCAGGATAGGGCGGCGTCTGCATATGATGGTTGAACAGCATGACGTTGGCGAAGCGACAGCGCGGGAAACGGCTACGAATCTCGAGTGCCTGGTTCGGTCCAAGCTCATACGGAGCCTGCCGGTAGACGTTATCGCGTGCCGCGTAACCGATTGCCAGGTTGCCGTCGTGGCTGGTCGGGTTGCGGAACACGTTCGGCTCGCGCGAGACCCATGGAATATCGATGTCGCCCATGTGGCGCATGTCCACCGTGACCCCACGGACAAAGTTGATCGCCCGGCGGATGCCGGCGGCAACGGCTTGGTCATCCATGATGGACGGCGGTCCCGGATCGGAGAGCGGTTCGATGACGATCGGGATGTGCAGTGCCGGATCGGCACCGGCGCTGCGCTGCCACTCGAAGTAGTGCCGGGTCGTGATACTCCCCGCATCCGGGGTCAACCGCAGCCAGTTGCGCGGATTGTCGGCGCTCGCACCGGGCGGGGGTTCCGGGCTCGCGATGATCTGGTAGCCGCCGTCGGCCGCGATGTCGAACTGGGTGTCGTTCAGGGTCGAGGCAAGCCGCGCCGACAGATGCCCGTCCTTCGTGCCCGCCTCGGCCGTGTACGACGTATAGACGGCACCGGCGAGATTGCTGCGGATGCGGTAGCTCCGTGCCGGATCGATTGCCGTTCCGTAGTAGACGGCATCCGGGTTGTCTCCCAGCACCTTCTTCGTCACCGTGTGCCAGCGGTGGAAGAGCGGGCGCGCAGGATCAGCCTCGAACCAGAACTGGAAACCGTGCAGCAGCGCGTGGACCAGCGAATACCGACCGGCCGCGCGCTCGCCGGGCGTATGCATCACGCGCTCCGGTCCGACGTAGCCGTTCTCCAACTCGGCGATCATCTCAGCCAATTCGCGCAGCGCTTGCGCCGAGGCGTCACCGGCGGCCTCCGGGGTCGGTGTCGCACCCGCACCGCCGCGCGCCAAGGCGACCAGTCCCGCAGCGGCTGAGCTCATGAGAAAATCCCTCCGTTCCATCCGGGCTGCCTCCTCTTCAGTTGCCGACGTCGCGGCGCAATCGACCACAACGTTCTTCTCTCGTTCGGCACTGCCACGGCCGTGCCGATCACTGGCTTGCTACCACAGACGCTCTACAGCCGGAAGCGCCTGTCGACGGCAGCGCGTTGCAAGCGGCGCTGGGCGCGGCGTTCATCGGCCGCAATCGCGGGCAGACCCGTGAGCGCTGCGACCTTGTGAACCTCGACGACTGTGCAGGTGGGCAGCGGCAGCTGCCCCTCGGTCAGTTGCCAGCGTATGGCCATGTGCCCCTGGCGATGGCCGGCGGTCTCGAGCCAATTGCGAACGCCCGGGTCGTGCTCGCTCACGACGATCGTCACCGATCCATCATCGTGCAACGCCGCCTGGCGGCAGGTCAGGCCGGAGAAGAAGTGGCGATAATCCCAACTCTCGTACCACAGGTTGCCGACCTGCACATCCCAATACGGACACGGCGCCGGGGGGCGCACATGGGCCACCAACGCCTCGCCCGCCGCCAACCGCCAGCGGGTGGTCACCGCATTGCCACCCGGCACCCCGCCAAAGTTCGATGTGGGATCTCCGATATCGGTGGCGAAGGCGTTCACCGAGCCGCCCTTGGACTGCATCTCGGATTGCATCGCCGGGACATAGAGGCCGAACATCTGCGCGCTACGGGCCAATTGCGCCAGCGCGCCGTCCAACGACAACGTACTCTTCACCTCCCGGCCGCGGCTAACGTTTTCGATGGTAAGATCCATCGGGCGGACATCGTCCCAATCGCCAAAGAACTGGCGGATACTCAAGAAGGAAGCGAAGCGGTCGGTCTCGATCCAGTTCCCCGCCTGTTCCCGCGGCGACAGGATCATCTCGAAGGTGCCGTCGGGCGCCACCTCAAGCTCGGGCGTGAAGATGGCGTCGCCGAAAACGCCGAGGCCATGAGCGAAGCACTCGTGACTGCGCTGTGCCATGAACGAGACCCAGGTTGCCGACCCGCGAGTTCCGCTGACCCGGTAGGTGTCGCTTCCGTTCAGCGGCGCGGAGAGGTACAGGCCGCACGGGTTGTCGCCGCCCATCTTCAGACTGGGGCCCAGCGACCGGTGAAGGTACGGGTGCGCCGGGTCGTCGTTCTCCATAACGGAGAGGAGTGCCAAGCGGACGTTGCGAGTCAGGTAACGCAGGCCCTCGGCGAGGTCGATCTCCTCGCGAGTCAACGTGTTCTCAAGCGCCGTCACGCCCGTGCGTTCGAGCGCCGCACACCACTGGCGCCAGGCCTCACGAGTCCGTGAAAGTTTCGCCTGCCAGATTTCATCAGTCATAGCGTTCCCTTCGCGCATCACGAGTTCGGTCATTCCACCGTCCGCACGCGGTCCCGGTCTCGCTTAGCGGGCGGCGGTCGACCAACACTCGTCGACAAAACGCCGCAGCTCTGCGCTCAGCTCCTGGTCCTCAGGTGCGCCGAAGAACCCGCCGTGGGGCATCCCTTCGAAGACGTGCAACTCGACCTCGACCCGCGCCTTGCGCAGGGCGCGATGCATGCGCACGGCGTTCGACAGGAACACATCGCGCGTGCCGGCTTGCAGGAAGGTGCGCGGGAACCCCTTGCTGAAATCGCCGAACAGCGGAGAGAGATAGGGATGGGCGAGATCATGACCGCCGGCATAGAGGGCGTTGGCCTCGGGAAGGCCACGGCACAAGACCACGTCGATGTCGCGGTTGGTCTGGAACGTGTCGCCGGACTCGGTCAGATCGAGCTCCGGCGTCAACAACACCAGGCCCGCCGGCAGGGGCAGACCTTCGGCGCGCGCACGCAACATCAGCGCGGCCGCCAGATTGCCGCCGGCGGACGCACCGCCGACGACGACCTGCCCCGGTGCATGCCGCTCGATCACCGCACGGTAGGCGCTCAGGCAATCGTCGAGCGCGGCCGGATAGGGATGGTCCGGAGCCATGCGGTAGTCGACAGAGTACGTACGCACACCGACCCGCCGTGCCATCGACACCCCCATCGCGCGGCACAGCTCTCCTCCGCCCATAATCAATGCGCCGCCATGGATGTCCAGAAAGACCCGCTCTCCGCCCGCCGCAGGCGGACTGGCCAAGTAGGTGGGGACTCCACCAAGGGCGGTAGTCTCGCTCTTGATTTCCCAATCGCCGGGGCTGGGCACCAACGGAAACCCCCGATTCGCCCAGGCGATGTAGTCCTTCCAACCAGCCTTGTCCTCGAGTGCTGGATACGGTGGTCGCGGCACGGGCGTAGCGGCAGCGGAGAGAAAGGCCTGCGCTTCCGGGCTAATGGACGTTGGCGGCGGCACATGATGTGCCGCGACGAAGACGCTTTGAAGCTTCGGCTGCTCTTCCTTCATGGAACCCCCTTTCATTCACCTCGCACGGCGGTCGATCCGGGCCGTAGGCACCCACGAGACCGCTTTCTCCCCTGTTGCTTCCAGCCTATCGGACGGGGAGCTTGAGCAAGTCGATGGTGGCGGCACCGTCGACCACCACGCAGAGACCGGTAATATACGCCGCCGCATCGCTCACCAAGAACAGCACCGCATTGGCGATGTCATCGCAGGTCCCGAGGCGCCCGAGCGGACAGCTGGGTCGGTCGCTGGCCAGTCCCGCGAAGCGCGCCATGCCCTCGGTGCCGCCAATGGCCCCCGGCGCTACGGCGTTCACCCGGATCCCGAGCGGTCCCCACTCCACGGCGCAGGTACGCGTGAGTGAGTCGACCCCGGCCTTGGCGGCCGCCACGTGCGACTGGAAGCTCGGGCCCCAGTGCGCGAACGGGGCGGTGATATTGACGATGTTGCCGCCGTGGTCCTTGAGATAAGCGTCGAAGGCCGCCTTCGACACGTTGTACGTGCCGAGCAGGTCGATCGCCACCACCGACTTGAAACCATTGTACGAAATGGAGGCAATCGGCGCCGGGAAGTTGCCGGCGGCGTTGTTCACCACAATATCGAGCCGCCCGTAGCGGTCGAGGATTGCTTGGATAACCCGTTCGACCTGCTCCGGCTCGCGGACATCGCAGGGCAGCGCCAGACATTCGAGCCCTTCCGCCTCGAACTCGGCACGTGCCGCCTCGAGGTTCGCCTGCTTGCGGCTGGCGATTGCCAGACGAGCGCCGTGCGCGCCCAACGTGCGGCAGATTTCCTTCCCGATGCCGGTCGCCCCCCCGGTTACCAATACCACCCGATCCTTAATGATGTCTGGACGAAACACGCTCATGTCGATCACCGTCGCGTCGATGCCTTCCACCATTATCGCCGAGTTGGCAGTTCGCAGTCCACAGATACGCAGCTAACCTCTGACCACTGTCCCCTGCCCTCATCACATAAAGGTTGGCCGTTCGCCGATCACCTGCTTCTCGCGCAACGCGGCGAGTTTCTCCGGCGACAAGCCCAGCTCGCCGCCGAGCACCGCATCGTTGTGCTGGCCGAGCAGCGGTGGCGCCCAGCGATGCAGGTGTCGCGGGAAGCCAGAGAAGCGCATCGGCAGGCCCGGATAGCGAATCCTTCCAACGATGGGATGATCGAGGACCTGAAAGAATTCCCGATGCTCCAGCTGGGGATTGGGCATGATGTGGTAGCCGTTGATCAGCGCGTGAGCCGGAACCCCGGCCGCGACGAGCATGTCTACCGCACCCTCGCGTGTGCGGCCGGCGAGCCAGGCGTTCAGGCGCGCATCGATGGCGTCGTGCGCGGCACGCCGGCCCGCCAGGGTGCCCAGTTCCGGACTGGCCACCCAGTCCGTCGCGCCGATGACGGAACAGAGCGCCTGCCACTGCGCGTCGTTGGCGATCGCCAGGGCGAGGCGCTCGTCGGGATCGGCACAAGCGTAGACGCCCTGCGGCGCTGCGTACGGGCTGCGATTGCCCATGCGCGATAGCAGCGTTCCGTAGGCGGAGTACTCGATCACCTGCTCGGCGGCGACGTTAAGCGCGGGCTCCAGCAATGTCGCTTCCACCAGTTGTCCCTCGCCCGTCTGGCGGCGATGTTCGAGCGCCATCAGCAGGGCAAACACCCCGTGCATACCACCGACGACGTCACAGACGTTCATGATCAGGGGCATGTCTGCGTAGCCCGTGATCCAGGCGAGGCCGCACGCTTGTTCGACGTTGGCCGCGAAACCGGGCCGGTCGCGCCACGGACCGTCGAGACCATACGCCGGCATTCGCAGCATGATGAGCCGCGGATTGATCGCATGGATCGCGTCCCAGCCGAGTCCGAAATGCTCCATCACGCGCGCCGAAAAATTCTCCGCCACCACGTCCGCGGTCATCAGCAGTTGCGTAAACAACGCGCGTCCCTCCGCAGACGCGAGGTGCAGCGTGATGCCGCGCTTTCCCGCATTGTTGCCGTGGAATACGGCCGAGTGTTCCCAGAGTGGATCCGTGCGAATCGCGGTGGCGAAGCGCATGCCGTCCGGCCGCTGGATCGACTCGACCTTGACCACATCGGCGCCCATGTCCGCGAGAAGCAGCGTCGCCGCGGGTCCGGCCCAGAAGGCGGTAAGGTCCACCACACGCAGGCCGGCGAGGGGCAGCGAAACAGGCGTCTCGGCGCCGGTTGTACCGGTGGGACGCTGTCGCTTCGGCGGAGTATCGTCCCCATGCTCTCCCAACTTCGGCGCCGGCCCAATTGGCCGTGGAGGCGTCCTCTCCATCTGGAACGGCGTACGCGGCTGCAGGAACCCGCCGGGGTTCTCGATGAACACGCCACGTTCCACCATGTGGTCCATTCCAACCACGTCGCGACCGTTGCCGACCGGGCTGCACGGGATGCGCCATGCGGTCGCGGTCTCGACGATCTCGTCGACCGTGTGCTGCCGCGTGTACGCGTGAAACGCTTCGCACAGCACGTTCACGTGGGTCATACGATACGAGAAATCCTGGAACAGCGGGTCCTCGCCGAGTTCCGGGCGGCCGATGAGGCCGCAAACATCCTTCCACTGCTGGCCGGTGGTCGTGCAAAACCCAACCCAGCCATCCTTGGCCGGTTCGACGCCCGGCAACTCGATCCGCTGCATCAGCGCAGCTCCACCGAGGAGCTGTCCGTGCAGGTCCCCGAAACAAGGCATGACCGTAAGCATCGCCTCGAACGTGGAAAGATCGACATGCTGGCCGCTACCGGTCTGGCGGGCAGATATCCACGCGATCACGGCTCCCACCGCCGCATACGAGCCGGCGATCCAGTCTCCGATGCGTCCGCCAAGGCCAACCGGTCCGCGTTCCGGAAGACCGCGGCTTGCCGTCGATCCCGTCGCAGCCTGCAGCGTCCACTCCGTTGCCGGGCGGTGCGCCCAGGGACCGGTCTGTCCCCAGGGCGAGATCGAAACCAACGCCAGACGGGGATTACGCTGTTGCAGCACGTCGAACGACAGGCCGCGGCTGGCCATCTCGCCGGCCCCAAGACTCTCGACGACAACATCCGCCGTGGCGCTCAAGTCCAGGACACGTTCGCGGCCTTCCTTGGTGTCGAGATCCGCCACCACGCTGTGCTTGGAGGCGTTGAGGTACTGGAATAGCGCGCCGTCCTTCCCGGCAGGAATCGCCGTGCCGGACGCGGAGAACCGTCGCAGCGGGTCGCCCCCCGGCGGCTCTATCTTGATCACCTCCGCGCCGGCATCGACAAGCAGCTTCGTACAGTACGGCCCGGCAATGTCGGCCGACAAATCCACGACTCGGACGCCGGTGAGCGGCCAATCGGCAGCGCGGGTCATCGCGTCCAGTCCCTTTTCGACGTTTTCCGGGTCAGCCGCATTACCGGACCGGCGCAATTCGGTTACCTCGCCGTCTCCAAAACGGAGGCCTGCGGATCAAAGGACCATCCAGCCGGCATCGGCGGGAATGATTGCCCCGTTGATATAGCGCGACTCGTCGGTCGCAAGAAAAAGCGCGAGGCTGGCAATGTCAGTTGCCTCCAACATGGCCGGCATCAGGGCGCTGAAGGCGGCCATGCGCTGCGCCCCGGAAATATCCATTCGGTCGGGAGCCATCGACTCGCTGATGTTGGTGATCGTTCCGCCCGGACAGATGGCGTTACAGCGGATGCCCTGCTTGGTGTACATCCAGGCCGTGTTGCGCGTCAGTCCGACCAGCGCATGCTTGGACGCGGTGTACGCCGCCCCGGCAAGGCCACCGCTCACGCCCGCCGCCGATGCCGTGTTGACGATGGACCCGCCCCCTTGGGCGATCATGCGTGGAATGGCACGGCGGCTGGTAAACATGGGGCCATTGAGATTGATGCTGAGCACGCGCTGCCAGATGTCATCGGACACCTCCCCCACACCCTGCATGTAGTCCATCACGCCGGCGTTGTTGCACAGTACGTCGAGCCGTCCGTAGGTACTGAACGCGAGGTCGACGAGGTGTTCCGCTGTTTCTTTCTCCGCGATGTTCCCCAGCGCCGCGGTAATGCTACCGCCAGCATCACGAATACCGGCGGCCGTCTCCTCAAGCCGTTGCGCGTGCACGTCACCGGCCACGATGGAAGCGCCCTCGGCCGCAAACCGCTGCGCCATGGCGCGTCCGATACCGGACGCGGCTCCGGTAATCATGGCAACCTTTCCCCGTAGTCGCAGTGCCGGCGTGGCGTTCTGCGTCATCGTCGTAGACATATTATTGGCTCCTTTCTCAATAGTTGATTCGCTCCGGACGCCCGAGCGCGCCTGGTGCGCCGTGGTCGCTCACATGGCACCCCGGGGCAGCGTGAGGGGCAGGTCCAGCGCGCTCACCAACCCCGGCGGCGCTTCGCACACATACGGGATCGCGTTCACCACGCGCATCGCGGTGGCGATCATGCCATCGACACTGTGGGTCTTGACGCCGTCGCCGAGAAAGAACTCGCAGGTCAGGCTCGGCCGGCCGTCGATGATCACGCGGTAGGTCCCGTCGCGAGCGGCGCTCGGCCAATGCGGTGCGATGTCGGCGCTCATGCGGTTTATGTGCTCGATCACGATGGCCGGCGCGCCGTTGACGATGCCGATGGTTTCAAAGCGCACCGCACCGACAGTGCCCACTTCGATGACACCGGCAGCGACCTCCAAACGGCGCTCGCTGACCACCGTCTCGTATGTCTCCCGCATCTCGTCCAGGGTTACCCCCAGCCCGGCGGCCACCATCTGGACGGCGGGGCCCCAGGCCGCGCGCTGCACACCGGGCAGGGTCATCAATGGCCGGAACGCCGGCGGTCTGCCGAAGCCGAACACGTCGAACACCGTCGCGGCCACCGGATAGTCCGCGTAGCTGAAGATCTCCTGGCTGCGCACCGAACGCACCTGTTCGGACATGGTCATGAGCGTCAGCGGCAGCAGATCGCCGGCAAAGCCCGGCTCAATACCACTGCCGAAGAGGGATGTGCCGCCGGCCTTGCACGCGGCCTCGAGGCGAGCGGCGATCTCCGGCTCCATCCCGGGCACATAGATCGCCCCCGGGATCGATGTCGTAACGACGTTCTTGCCGGACGCGAGGATGCGACAGATCTCCTTCAGGCACGCCTTGACGCGTGTCTCGCCGTGCGCGGTGTAGCAGACGCAATCCGCTTCGAGCGCCAGGATGGCGTCCACATCGCGTGTTGCGGTGACACCGACGGGTGCCTGCCCGAGCAGGGTTCCAACATCCTTACCGCCCTTGGCCTCGCTATGCACCAGTACGCCGGCCAACTCGAAATCGGCGCGCCCCAAGATCGCATGCAGTGCCAGCTTCCCGACTCCACCCGTCGCCCATTGAATCACTCGATACGCCATAGCCTGTTCCTTTTCCGCGGGGTGACGACGCAGTCGCACTGGCTCGCAACCGCCTCACCGCATCTGCCGGCGGAGATGCGCCGTATCCAGCAGCTCCCACGCCTCGACGACCCCGCCGCCCGCGAGACGGAAGAAAAAACTGTACCGGTTTTCGTAGGCCCCACCGTGGATCGTCCGGGCCGTGAGCGTGCCCAGCACCGCGGCGGCATTGGCTTCCTCCGCAATCACGATGTCGGGCGCGAAGCGCAGCGTTCCCGCTTGATAATAAGCACTCTGCGAGTCTTGCATGAATCTCAACACCCCATCGCGGCCGTGGATCGGCGGCCGCTGCGCAAATGGCGGAACGTGCCACACGACCTCCGCCGCCAACATCGATGTCAGCGCCGCCAGATCCAGCGCCAGCATCGCGTCGATGAGCCGCAGCGCGAATTCTCGCATCACAACGCTCCAAATCCGAGCAGCGGACCGGGCATCAGCCCGCCATCCATAGCGATCGTCGCCCCGTTGATGAACTCGGCCGCCTTGGTAGAAAGAAACACGCAGACGTCGCCAACCTCCGTCGGTTCGCCGGCCCGATGCAACGGCACCGCCGAGAAGTAGGTCTCCTGCCCGGTCTCGTCCTTCGGAAGAACGATCCTCCGCATATTCTCGGTGAGAAACGGACCGAGCGCGATGCAGTTCACCCGCACCTTCGGCCCCCACTCGACCGCCAGCGACTTGGTCATCTGATTCAAGCCTGACTTTGCCGCACCGTAAGAGACGAGATGCGGTGAACCCGCGGGACTCGACGCGCTGCTGGAAATATTCACGATCGCGCCGCCGGTCTCCTGCGTGGCCATCTCCCGATAGGCTCGCAGGGCGAACCACAGCGGTCCCAGGAGGTTGTTCTCTATCACCAGCTTGTGAAACAGCGGCGCCACGTACCCCGGATCGATGTCTCCCAGCCGGATGCCGCTGGCCTCGGCCGGCACCTTGCCGACCTCCTCAACTTTCTCGAGCGGCAACGCGCCGCCGGCATTGTTGATCAGGATGTCGAGCCGGCCAAAGCGCTCGACAACCTCCTTCACAAACGTGTCGATCTCCTCCCAATGCCGGTGATTGCAGCGGCGATGCATCGACCGCTCCAGCGCCCCTGCGATCCCCTCGGCCGCCGGCGGCGGATCGAGGTTGCGCCGCGAACAAGTGGCGACGGTTGCCCCGGCTTGCAGGAACCGTCGGGCGATCCCGAGGCCCACGCCGCGGTTGCCGCCGGTCACGATCACCACCTTGCCGTCCAGCTCCATGGCCATCTCCCGCAACGTTATTACAATTATCGATGATTGTAACTGCTGGCCACTCAGCTACCAACGTTCGCCGGCCTAGTCAACCGACATTTCCGGTGCGCTTGCCGGGACGGCGACACTGCGTCATGGTCCCATCATCAAGCCTAACTGGGGAGGAACGCACGCATGGGCACCATCAGCCACCGATTCGTGGAGACCAACGGCATCCGCATGCACATCGCCGAGGCGGGCGAGGGACCGTTGGTGCTTCTCTGTCATGGCTTCCCCGAAAGCTGGTACTCCTGGAGGCACCAAGTAACGTTTCTAGCCGACGCCGGTTACCACGTCGTGGCGCCCGACCAGCGGGGCTACGGGCAGACCGACGCGCCGCCCGACGTTCGTTCGTACACGTTGCTACACCTGGTGGGCGATCTCGTCGGCTTGCTCGACGCGATCGGAGAGAAGACGGCAGTCGTGGTCGGCCACGATTGGGGTGCACCGGTGGCGTGGCATGCGGCGCTGTTGCGCCCCGACCGTTTTCGCGCCGTCGTCGGCATGAGCGTCCCCGCAGCCAGTCACCACAATCCGGTCCGCCCGACGGATCTGCTACGTGCGATGGTCGGCGGTGGATTCCTTTACATTCTGTATTTTCAGGACGAAGGCATCGCCGAGGCCGAACTCGACCGCGACATTCGTGGCACACTGCGCCGCTTCCTGTATTCGATCTCCGGCGATATTCCGCGCGATCAGTATCGCTTCTTCAACTGGGAGGCGCGCTGTTTGAACGATTGCCTGCGCGAGCCACCCGCCTTACCGGATTGGTTGACTGAGGCTGATCTCGAGGTTTTCACCGCCGAGTTCGAACGCAAGGGCACATTCCGGCACGCGATCAATTGGTACCGTTGCATCGATCTCAGCTCGGAGTTGCTTGCACCGTTCGCCGGCCTGCGCGTCGAGCAGCCGGCGCTCTTCATCGGTGCCGAGCACGACGCGATCCTGGGTCAGACGCGGGAGGCGGTCGCCGCAACCACGGACTGGGTTCCGAATCTCCGTGAGCCGGTGTGGATCGAGAACTGCGGCCACTGGCTGCAACAGGAGGAGCCGGAGCAGGTCAACACGGCCCTACTCCGCTTTCTACGCGATCTCGGCTGACGTGCGTCCGACGAGCCCCATCTGGTCGTAGCCGGCCGCACCCGAGCGCCCACGGCTGTCAGACAAGGACGCGACGTGCGCGCGCTAGTCGCGGATGCCGTCAGGCATTACCTGGAGGCTGCCGCCATCGGCGCCGGTTGGCCGGGACTATTTCCCCGCATCCGCCCCGCTGTCTGCACATGAGTTCAGATCGTCCTCGTCGTCATTTCCCTTGCCCGGCCAGCGCAGGCAGCGGCTTTGCCGGAGAAACCTTAATTCCAAAACAGATCGAAACGATTCTCGAGAATCAGGCGGATGCAGGCGTACACGCCGATCAACGGGAAGACGATCCACACCGCGTTGCTCACGCCCACGGCCAGCATAACCCACCCCAGCGGTCGCCCGACCCAGCGGCGGTGGAAGAGGTACGTGATGAGGTACACCGATGTGCAATAGGCCTTCTGCCAGAACATCATCACGCCGACGATGCCGAGGACCGCGGGCGAGACGATCGGCACCGTCATGCCCAGCAGGAAGAAGATGCTGGGCAGCAGCGTACTGAACCCGTTGCTGACATCGCCCCAAAAACCGTACGAACGGGGGTCAGCATAGGACGGGTCGTAGTACACATACTCGGACCAGATCTGCGCCCACGGCTGGGTGGTGGCCATCTCGCGCAGAGACTTTCGCTGCAGGAAGATGCCTGACGGCGGACGTACGGCGCGACCGGCGGGATCGGTATTCCAGTAGGTGATGTCGCGGTTCCGAATCACCAGACAAATCTCCCAGATGCAGATGTTGAGATTGATGGCCAGAAAGAAGGCGATGGTGAATTGCCAGCCGTTGACGACGCCGTGCACGGCATAGTGCAGCAGCATCGGTATGCCCACCCACACCAGCATCCAGAGCGTGAACCAGGCCCAGACCGGAATCCGCACGCCGCTCCGCTGGACGGCGCCAGCCTCGGACCGCTGACTGCTCATATGACCTCCTCCATGCCCCGAAAGTGTCCCGCGGGAAATATTCCGCTTGATAGATATCTGTCAACACCCAGCCCGCCGGTTGACACCATGGTCCGCACCGCCGTCTGAAACGCAGAGCGTTAGGCTCCACCGGCGTGGGCGCCGGTGATCAATGGGAGATCGAGAAACGTCTTCAGCCCCGGTCCGGCTTGGCACAGGGGCACAATCGCATTGACCGCGTGCATGGCGGTGGCAACCGTGGCGGCCTTCGCGTGCTCGCCCACCGACACGCGTCGTGTCCGGTCAAACGTCGCGAGGGCCATGAAGGTCGCCCGCAGTGAGGGCTCGCCCTCGATGACCACCGTCCACCCATCTTCCGCTTTCGGCCACTGTGCCGGATAATGCGCGCCGACGGTCCACAGCGCCTCTATTTCGATGGCCGGTTGCCCCCCGCGCAGGCCTTGCCAGCGGTAGCGTTGCCCGCAGACGGTCCCCGCTCGCACCGGGCGCCCAGCCACCTCGAACTCCGTGCTTGCCAGTTCAAGCTCCTGTACCGTACGCGTGTCGTCGAGACGGATGCCAATCCCCTGCGCCGCCATGCCCACCGATTCCAGAAAGAGGCCGCTCATGAACCGCGCATACGGGTGATTCTCGAGGGTCACCTCCTGGGGCTCGTGTCCGAATCGCGCCAGGTCGAAGATCAACTCCGGCGAGTCGTACAGCGTCCAGTTGCCGCGTTCGGTGACATGGACGTGCTCGACCCGACGACACAATCCGGACAGTACGAGCACCAGCAAGTCCCCGACGAAGCCCGGGTTGATTCCGGTGCCGTGCACGGCAGTGCGCCCGCGAGTACATGCGGCTTCGAGCCGCCGCAGATCCTCGGCCGGCATCGAGCGTGGGTGGAAAAGGAACGCCGTGGTGACCACGTTCTTCCCGGACTCCAGGATGCGACAGACCTCGTCCAAATCGGGAGTCAACGGGGTGTAGCAAACGCAGTCCGCGTCCAGGGCCAGGACGGCCTCGCGGTCACGGGTCGCGGTGACGCCAACGGGATCCAGACCGCAGATCAAGCCGGCATCCTGCCCGTCCTTCTCCGCACTGTAGACCAGGGTGCCCGCGAGTTCGAGTCGTGGATCTTCGATGATACCGCGAAGGCTTTCCTTGCCGACGCCTCCGGTTGCCCATTGCACCACCTTGTAGGCCATCTGCTCCCCCTTTCTGCGTGCCTCCCGCCCATATCACGCCGCCAGACCGCCAGCACGCGGCCAGCATTTCAGTAGTCGTGAGCAAGAAGGGCCGGGGAATCACACGGCATTCCCCGGCCCCCGTGCCTCCGAGGGAGGAGGGGTCCGTCCCAATCGGATGGCAACCGCTGGGGCAGCCTGGCCCCATTTCGCGCAGACACACCGGTGGTCAACAACAGCCGGTGGTGCGCCACCTGACAATCTACTTGACGCGCAGTTCCACGCGGCGGTTCTGCGCGCGGCCGTCGGCGGTGTCGTTCGACGCCACCGGCTTCGCCTCGCCCAACCCCTCCGCCGTGATGCGTGACTTGGCGATCCCGTGGTCAACCAGGTAGGTCCGCACGGTTTCCGCCCGCCGGCGCGATAGGCTGAGGTTGTACTGGTCGGTGCCCACGCTGTCCGTGTGGCCCTCGACGACGATGTCGACGCTGCCCTCCTGCTTCAGCACCTGGATGGCTTCATCCAAGATCGGTTTCGCCTCGGCCTTCAGCGTCGCCTTGTCGAAGTCGAAGTGCACGCTGCGCAGCACGATCTTCTTCTTCGCCGGTGGTGCCGGCGGCGGTGGCGCCGCCTGGGCCACCGGCACCGGGGGCGGCGGCGCCGCCCCCTCGCTGAAGTTGTAGGTCAACCCCAGCCCGAACGTGCGGGGGGTGCCGTAGGCGGCCGACGTGAAGCCCAACGAATCCCCGAAGTCGATGGCCCAGGTCCGATACTTGCGGTCGAACAGGTTCTTCCCGAACGCGTAGAGGTCGAGGCTCCCCTTCTGCAGCGGGATCTCGGAGAATAGCAGGCGCCCGTTGACCACCGCATACGCCCACCCATCCACGTTGCGCACCCCGGCGTTGCCCGGCAGCGGCACGGTGAAGATGATCTGGTCGTTCTGCCAGAACGTATCGACCCGGGCGGAAAAGACGCCCGCACTGGTCGGCGGGGCCGTGTAGGTGGCCCCCACACTAAACTTGTGCTTGGGATTCAAGGTCAGCGGCCGAAAATCCGACACATCGGTCTTCACCAGGGTGCCGTTGCTATCTTCAATCGGCCGCCCTTGCGCATCGAACGCCTGTTCCAGAAACTCGGTGAACTTGGCATTGCAGTACGTGTAGGTGGCATCGACCTCGACGCCACGCAGCGGAATCGCCGTCGCTTCCACCTCCGCCCCCCAGATCCGCGACTTGCCGGCATTCTGCAGCAACGCCTGCGGGCCCGTCGGCCCCGCCTGGAACGTGTTGATCACCTGATCGGTGTAGGTGCTGTAGTACATGTCCGCATTCACGCGCACCCGGTTCTCGAACACCTGCGACTTAAGCCCCCCTTCGTAGGTCAACATCTTTTCCGGGTCGACCACGTTGAACAGCCGCTGGTCGGTGGCGTCCTGATTGGCAAATCCACTCTGCCAGCCCTGGCTCACCCGAAAATACGTCATCACGCTATCGGTCCATTGATACGAGGCGTCGCCCGTAAACGTGATCGCGTCGGCGCCGCCAAAATCCCCGAACACCCCCTTCTTGAAGGCCGGGGCCGACGCGCAGCCCGCCCCCCCGAGGCACTGGAAGAGCTTGTCCGAATGGGTGTGATCCTGGTTGTACCGAATCCCCCCCGTCAGGCTCAGCTTGTCCGACAGAATCGGGAGCGTCCACGTCGCCTGCCCGAAGGCCGCGTACGAATCCGCCCAGTTGGTATTGAACTGGTGGCTGTTCGTCAGCTTGCCCCCCATGACCACCGCATCCGCGTCCGCCGTCGTCTGCTCGCCGTAGTAGATCGCGCCCAGCACATAATGGATGCGCGGCAGCGTCCCCAACAACTGTTCCTCGGTGCTCCACGTCGACAGATTGGTGTGATTGATGCCGCTGAACCCGGCCAGGGGGCTGCCGTCCAGGTCGGAACTGTGCGACATGAATTGGTTCCGATAGTGGTTGATCGATTTCACCGTCAGGTTGCCGAACGGCCCGTGCTCGCCGAGATCCCAGGCCAGGGTCAGGAAGTGCATGCGATTGTTGCCGTCTTCGTTGAGCCGGTGCGTCGGGCCACTGAGGTCGGGAGTGTTCGGGGTGGCGTTGTTGCCGATGGCGTCCTCCCGGTTCGGCCGAACGTACGGTGTCAGGCCCCCCGCGGGGAGGAATGGGTTGTTGATGATCGTGTTGGTGTTAGGGATCCGGTATTTCGCATCGGAGAGCGAGTACGGCAGGATGCGCATGAGTTGAAAGGCGGTGGGCGTTTCCCGAAAGCGGTTATATTCGAACGCGTAGTCGATGGTCACCGCCTTCGTCGGCTGCCACCGCACCGCCGTCCAGGTAGACACACGGTTCAAACTGCTCAAACCGGCAGCCCCACTCGCCTTGACGTCCGTCGGGGACACGTTGTCCACGTACCCGTCATTGTGCTTGTACACGACGTTCTCACGCAGGCTGATGGTGCCCAACGCATCCGACTGCCAGAACCCGTTCTTCCCGATCAGCGGCATGTTGACGGTCAGCCGCCCCTTGAAGGCATTGTAGTTGCCGACCTCCGTGTTGGCGATGATGGAACGCTCCTCGGTCGGTTTGCGGGTGACCAACTGCACGGCACCCAAGATGGTGTTCCGGCCGAACAGGGTGCCTTGCGGCCCCCGCAGCACCTCGACGCGTTCGAGGTCCTCCAGGTCCATATTATTGCCTTGCTGCTTCGCGATGTAGACGCCATCGACGTAGAGCCCCATCTTCGGGTTCTGCGCCATGTTGTTGTTGGATTGCTGGATCCCGCGCACCGAGAACGCGAAATTCGAGGCGCCCTGGGAGGCCGGCAGCGCCTGCACGCCGGGCACGCTCTGGTTGAGGTCCAGCACCGTTCCCACCCCCTTGGTGGCCAGCGTCTCCGCTGTCAGCGCCGTCACCGAGATCGGCACCTCCTGGATGTTCTCCTCGCGCTTCTGCGCCGTCACGGTGATCTCCTCGATCTCCGTCTCCATCCGGGCGCCGGCCGGTTTCGGACCTTTGGCCGCCTGTGCCCAACCGATCGCCGGGATGCCCAGAGCGATCACCGCCGCCAGTCCCCCGCCGAGCCGGATCGCCCTCGTCACGAACCGCATAGTCCCCTCCTTCGCGGCAATGCGGATGGCCGCATTGCGTGCGTTACAAATCTTCAGTGCTTGGCGCCTCGGGCAATGAAAGGAGCCCGATCGATCCAATACCCTGGGCGCCGATATATTACACTTGATAGATTTATGTCAAGGAGCTTCTTACTGGTCAGCTAGCAAGTCCTGCGGGCGCCCGCTTCGACACGCCGCCAATCCCTCGACACGCGACCGCAAGCAGACCGTCGGTGCCGTTGGGACGCGCGGGCGGCGCGCCGTACGCGCACCGCCCGCATCGGTGCTCACCCTTGCGCACGCGAGGTGAACGGAAAGTTCAGCAGCTCGTCGGCCAGCATAGGCTGGACCGATGGCGCCCGACGCGGCTCAGCGCTTTCGTCGATCACGATCTCCCAGGCGGAGACTGCTTTGCCCTTGGCTGACGGGCCCTGCGCTGGCGAGATCGGACGGCAGCCTGCCTGCGGATTCACCGCCGCGACCACACCATCGAAGCCAGGGGTCTCGACCGTGGACAGCAGGGTCAGCCACCCGCGGTCCGGATCGTCGGCCAGCAATGCACAGTCCTCGATCCAGAAGTAGCCGTGCTTGTCATCCACCAGTTGGAAGCCCCGCTTCACGTATTCGGGCGGGAAGGCAGGGTCGACCTGCAGCGTCTTCAGGATCGCACTCATATCGGTGCCCTGGATGTCCAGTGCCCGGCGGAGCCGAACCGTGTAGATCTGGGACGCCACGGCCCATTCCACCGCCGCAATCTCCCGCATGAGCTCCTCGCCCCAGAGCTGCCGCACGCAGATGTGGGCACTGCGGTTGAGGAGGTGGTCGGCCATGGCGAACTCCTTGCACAGCACGGCGAGAGACGGCTGCGAGAAGTCCTCGAGCGCCAGATCGGGAAGAAAAGGCCCGCTGTAGTCGTGGATGCCGTCCGTTCCTGGTTCGGCCGGCAGGGTGTACTCGAACTGTGCGGCGTTGGAGCGACTGATGAGGCGGCACACCTCGGTCGGTGGAACCACGTCGCGCGACTCGTCGATGGTCACGACCCACCGGCACGTCGGACCCGTGTAGCCGGGCGCCAGCGGTGGGCGCACGTCGGGCAAGCAGTCCGCTTTCGGATTCACCGCACGGACGGTGGCAAGGAAGGTCGTGTCCTCCATGTCATGGCAGAGATTTTTGATCGCCTTGGGGTTAAACCGAGAGCCGAGCGCAATGTGCTCGTAGACGCCGCAGAACGTCAGCCAGAAGGCACCCCGCTTCTCGTGCTCGACATGGTACTTGACGGCCTGGAATTGGTGCGGAAATCCCACGTCGGTCTGCAATCCCTTGAAGGTGGCCGTCACCCCATCGCCCGCGATTTTGAGCAGCTTGCGCATGCGCCGGTTGTAGACCGGACTTGCGCCGATCCATAAATCGACGGCGACCTGGGTCATGCCCGCCGGGCCGAATCGACGGCCGAGAATGCCGCCGCCCGCGCGATCGCGGATGTGTTGAAAGAGCATGTACTCCCGGCCGAGCCGCGCCAGGGCGGCCCGCGACAGCTTGCTCAGCTCGAAATCCGGATCGAACGGTCCATTGTACGCATCCATGGAATTCATCGCAGGCCCTCCTACCGGCTCATGCACCTCCACGCCGTCCTGTTCCAGGTGCCGTGAAGATACTTGTTGCATAACAAGTAGCCGTGTGGCAGACAAACCACACATGGTGAGCGCAGTCAACAGATGAAGCCCCTACACCACTCGAAGGCCACAACCAGCGCGGCCCCGAAGCGCCCGCGCCGCACGCAGGCCGAACGGCGTGCGCGCTCGGAACAGCGGATTCTTGACGCCACGATCCGGCGCATTGCCGAACGGGGGACGGTGGCGACCACGCTTGGCGAGGTCGGCATCGCAGCGGGGTACAGCCGCGGGCTGGCGGCGCATCTGTTCGGCACCAAGGAGAATCTCTTGATTCGCGCGGCGCAGGCGATCATGACCACGCCGCGTGCGAGGGGTCTGTTCGGGATCGACCCGGAGGGCGGTTTCGCCGCCTTCCTCAACGCGGCACAAGAGTGGTTCCCGACCGCCGCTCGCGAACCGGAGCGCCTGCGTGCCTTGCTGGTGTTGACCAGTGAAGCCCTCGTCCGCCATGCGACCAAGAACTTCCGCGCGCGCGCCGCGGCCGTCGCGGCGTTGGATCGCGAAAGCCGGCGGCACATTCGGCGTCTTCTTGAGGCCGGTATCGCCAGAGGCGAGGTCCGCAGGGATATCGATCTCGACAGCCAAGCGTTGCTGATCGTGAGCACACTGCGGGGCATGATGAGCCAATGGCTGGTGTCGCCCGCGAGCATCGATCTGGAGCGGAGCGGCACGTATTGGCTTGCGGAGCTGAAGCGCAGCCTTGCTCCTGCCCGAGCGGATTCCAAGCGAAGGGCTGCGCGGGTAGGCAGGCGGCCGAGCCGGGCTCGCGCGGCGTCTTGCCCCCCCCTGACCGCGCCTTGCTAAGCAGGGGAACCCGTGCCGACCGATTCTATGGAAGACTCAGAAACATTCACAATGCGCACCGTGCGCAGAGGAGAGTGATATGCGGGTTGGATTTGTCGGACTGGGAAGTATGGGGGGCAATCAAGCGCGACTGCTCGCCGAGGCATCGTTTGATTTGATGGTGTACGACGTCTTTCCCGAGGCCCTACAGGCCTTCGCCGGCAAGGCCAAACTGGCCGACTCCCTTGCCAGCGTCGGCCGGCATGCGGAGATCGTCGGCGTCTGCGTGCGCGATGACCAACAGGTGCGCGAGGTCCTGGAGGGCGACGGGGGCCTCTTGGCGAACATGGCGGCCGGCTCGGTCGTCCTGATCCACAGCACCATCCGGCCCGCGACGGTCGTGGACCTGGCCGAGCAAGGCTGCCGCCGAGTGATTTCGGTCATCGATGCGCCCGTCACGCGTACCGTCATCCAGGCCGGTGAACCTTTCGTCTTCACCATGACGGGTGGCGATGAACAGATCACGGAGCGGGTGCGACCGGTGCTGGAGGTCTTCTCTACCGACATCATCCATGTGGGCGAGCTCGGCTCCGGAATGGTCCTGAAGATCTGCAACAACCTGGTCACGTGGGTTGAACTGCTGATCGCGCGGCAAGCGTTCACACTCGCCACTGCCGGCGGTGTAGCCATGGAGAAACTGGCGACGGTGATGAAGCGGAACGGTGCATTGACGCCGTCCATGGCCGGAATGGTCGGAGCGGCCACGCACTTTCCGGGGTCGAACGAGCAGCGCCGCGCCTTCCTGGACAGCCAAGGCCGCATAGGCGAGAAAGACCTGGAACTGGCGATCGAGCTCGCGGCCGGCTTGTCCGTCCCGGTGCCGACGGCGACTCATGCAAGGGAATTCGTCAGACGCGCAATGGTCGGTAACTTGCTCGGGAGCTCGCACAGCAGGGTCGGGGTATTGGCATGAGCGTAGCGACCGTTTCCGCTCCTGTCCGCATCGGCGTCATCGGCGTGGGGGAAATGGGCCGCCCCCTGGTGGATCGGCTCCTGGCCGCCGGCCACCCGGTGGCCGCGCTGGTCCGGCGTGCGGAGCTGCGCGCTGAACTGGCGGCGGCGGGCGTCGAAGTGGTGGATGCGATCGACGCGCTGGCCAAAGGTCGCGACATCGTAATCGTGTTCGTCTTCACAGACGAGCAGGTGCGCGCCATCGCCCTCGACGATGGCCTGGTGGACGCGATGGAGCCCGGCTCGCTCCTGGTCGTGCACACCACCGGGAGCCCACAGACGGTCGAGACGATCGCCGCGCACGCCAACGCCCGCGGGATTGCGGTCGTCGATGCTCCCGTGAGCGGCGGGCCCGGCAAGATCGCCACCGGCACCATCACCCTCCTCGTCGGCGGTGAAGCCGCCGCCGTGGTGCGCTGTCGGCCCGTGTTTGCCTGCTATGCCAACCCGGTGCTGCATGTGGGAGCGCTGGGAATGGGCCACCGCCTGAAGCTCATCAACAACCTCATGTTCGGCGCGCACATTCAGCTGGCCATCGAGGCCGCCCGCGTGGGCCGCACGTTCGGGATCGATGCGGGAGAGCTCGCACGAACGTTGGGACATTGTTCGGGCAACAGTGCGGCGTTGGCGCTCGTGGCCTTGATGGGTTCCCCAGCGGGGCTGATGGCCGCCGCCGGGCGCTTCGTCCACAAGGATGTCCTGGTGGCGTCGCAGTTGGCTGAAGAGCTTGGCGCAGACCTGGGATTGCTCGGGACCGTAACCGCGCCATTGCGTAAAGCCCGCGAGACGTAATCACAGTCCCACAGCCGAGATACATCCACCGTTCAGGAGAGCAGGAAGGGGAGGAGCATGAGCGAAGTCGAAGCGTTGCGCGAGCAGGTCGCCGCACTCACGCAACGCGTGCAGGCCCTGCAGGATTACGTTGAGATCGTCCAGCTCGTAGCGCAGTACGGGCCGTCGGTCGACAGCGGCTCGGCGGATGCTGCAGCCGGCCTGTGGACGGAAGACGGCGTCTTCGATGTCGCTGGATTCGGACCGTTTACCGGCCGCCGCGAGATTGCCGGCATGGTCAACGGTGGCGGCCATCAATACTTGATCCAGAACGGCTGTGGGCATGTGCTGACCGTGCCGCATGTCGTCGTCGATGGCAACGAGGCAACGGGCCGCAGCTACGCGCTGAACATCCGCTGGGACGCCGAGGCCGATCGCTTCTGGGTGGCACGCGTGTCCGCCAACACGTGGCACTGGCGCCGGACCTCCGCGGGGTGGAGGATCGTCAAGCGCGTGAACGCCAATCTCAGTGGGGCGCCGGAACCGCGCGCGATGTTGCAGCCCACCACGCCCGCGGCATCAGCGAGCAGGTGAACATGAAATACTGGGTCTTGCTGGCACAATACGAGCCCGTCGAGCACTACGTCCAACTGGCACAAGATGCCGAGCACCTCGGGCACGATGGGCTCCTGCTCGCCGATCACGTTGTCTTGCGCAAGACATTGAAGACAGCAGGATGCTCGAGGCCTCGGGAGCCTCCTGGTGCGTCGCTGTGCAACTCACCTTATGCCTGAACCGCCTCCGGAGGTACTGCTGGCGCTTGCGGCACCCGCAGCCGGCCCACATCGGCCACGCGGGGCGGGAACCAGGTGCGGTCGAAGCAATCGAGCCGGGCGATGCTGAACTTGCGGCTAGCGCCGAGCAGGTCCCGGCAGGTTGCGGTGGTGGGTTCAGGTGACCCGTTTGATCCAGCCGCCATCGACGCGAATGATCTGGCCCGTTACCCACGCCGAAGCATCGGAGACGAGATACAGCAGCGCGCCCACGAGGTCCTCGGGTTCGCCCAACGGCTTCAGCGGTACCTTTGAGCATCGCAGGAGGGCGGGAGGCATCGCCCGCGGGCGTGTTGATCATTCCCGGCGCGATGCAATTCACCGTGATGCCTTTGCCGCCCAACTCTTGCGCAAACCACACCGTCATGCCCTGGACTGCGAGCTTGCTGATGCCGTACGCGTGGCCACCTTCGTAGGCGCCGACCGACGTCTGATTGACGAAGCGCCCGCCGCCGCGCGCGATCATCAGCGGCGCAACAGCCCGAATGCAGTGCAGTGTCCCGCTGACGTTCACGTCCATGGTGGCGCGCCACAACTCCAGCGGATAGGCCAGCAGCGGTGTGCCCACGGCTTTCATGAAGGCAGCGTTGTTGACCAGGATGTCGATGCCGCCGTACTGCGCCCGGGCGAACTCGGCCATGCGTTGCGTCTGCTCCGAATCGGTGATGTCAACTCCGCAGGCCTGCGCAGCATGCCCGGCCGCACGTAATCCGGCTGCGGTGCCTTCCGCACCGCCGCCATCGAGGTCGGCGACGATCACCTGCGCGCCGCTCTCCGCGAGCGCCTTTGCGTACACCGCACCGATACCGCCCGCCGCACCGGTAACGATGGCGACCTTGTTGCTCAGATCGACGTTCATGTGGATTTCTCCCCTATTTCGGCCGCGCAGCTTGTTGCATCGTGTCCAACGCCGCCAAGCCTTCGAGTGCAAGGCCGTACCCCAGCGCCTCGTCGAGCAGACGTTTCATCCGGTGTGTGAGCGCCACCCGCGTGTAGCGCCGTGTCAGCGGCGGCAGCGCCACCAGCTGCCGCGCCAGTTCGTAGGCGCGCGGTAGCAACTGTTCCGGTGCCAGCACTTCGTTGACGACAGCGAGGTCCAAGGCCTGCTGTGCCGACAGCGTTTGACCGGTGAGGAGGAAATAGCGGCCGCGATTGATTCCCAGCAGCTCCTGCCAGACGATGTGCACGCCATCGCCGGGCACGGTGCGGAACGGAATGTGCGGCTGATCCTGAAACGTCGCGGTGTTCGCCGCCAAGGTGATATCGGAGAGGACGGCGAGCTCGGCGTGGATGGTGGCCGGACCGTTCACCGCTCCGATCACCGGCACCTCAATGTCGAGCAGATTGCGCAACAGCCGTTTCCCTTCCCAGTAGATCAGGTCCCAATCCGCAGGGCCGGTATTGGGTTTGTCCCAGCCGAAGCGGTTGATAAAGGCGTCGCCGGTACCGGTGAGGATGACGACCTGGTTGTCGCGGTCGGCGCCGACATCGTAGAACGCCGAGCACCAATCGCTGTGATTCTGCGAGGCGTACACCACGGGGCCGCCGTTGGTATGCAGACGCATCAGGAGAATCCCCTGCGCATCGCGTTCGAAAGAAATGGTTGGATACCGATCGAAATAGGTTGGGCGCATGCGTGGTGACCTCCAATCGACGCGATCTGTCGCGTTCCTGGCCTTCTACCCAGGTGGACGACGCATGGCAACTCGGTGCTGCCGTCCAGCTGCCTTGACGTAGGCAATGAGCGCTACAGTCAACAAGATGAGCGCTGGGGGATATCATCTACAGCGCGGAATCGAGCAGAGTCACCTGTGGAGCGGTTGAGGCTCCGAATCGGAGGGAGACTATGACAGGACAGCTCGGCAGCTCGATACGCTTCGGCCTCGGTGTGGCACTCGCTGCGGGAGTGGCCGTGCCGCCGGCAGGCTGGGCACAAGCGGCCAAGTCGAAGCAGGTGAGCGCGGGGCCACTGGAAATCGAAGAGATCACGGTCACCGCGCAAAAGCGCGAGGAGAATATTCAAGAGGCCCCGATCTCGGTCACCGCGCTCAGCAGCGAAGAACTCCGAGAGAAGGGCGTCTCCAGCGTGGTGGATCTTGGGGAAGCAGCGCCGAATGTGCGCATCTCCGCGAACTCCGCGACCGCATCCGGGGTCACCGTCGGCATCCGCGGCATCGCCGTCCCCTCGGCGATCAACCCCTCATTTCAAACCGGGGCCGGCCTGTATGTCGATGGCGTGTACCTCGTGGGTGTACAGGGCTCGAACCTGGACTTGGTGGATCTCGACCGGGTCGAGGTTCTGCGCGGCCCGCAAGGGACCCTCTTCGGGCGCAACACCATCGCCGGCGCCATCAATTTCATCACCCGGAAGCCGACCGAGGAGCGCTCAATTACCGCGAGCACGGAGGCTGGCAATTATGACACCTTCAAACAACGGGTTACCGTGAACGTGCCGCTGATCGGCACGAACGGCTTCTTGCAGTCCGATGCCCTCGGGACCCTCAGCCTGCGTGAGACGGTGATGTACCATCATCATGACGGCTATGTCGATAATGTGTCGCCCACCAACGTGCCCGCCAGCGGCAGCGATAGCCTGAGCAACCTGAACCGCGTGTTCACCATGACCTCACTACGCTGGCAGCCGGTCAAGCCGCTCACCTTCGACTATGCGTTCGAGTATCACCGCTACCGGAACGCGCCCTGGGCACGACAACTCACGTACACCTATCCGGCCGGACCGGTGGGTTCGCCGACGCTCGCGAGCGGTGCTCCCAATCCCCTCTACCTCGGGCCGTACATTCGCACGAATCGCGTCAGTTCGTTTGGCGCCAACGTCCTGTGCAACAGCGCGACGGGAGACCTCACCCACTGCGTGCGCGCGACGGACGACGGCAACCATCGCCTGCATATGCTGACCGTCTCATACGATCTCGGCAACATGGGACCGCTCGGTGATATGACCCTCAAGTCCATCTCATCCTATCGCAACTATTTCCACCAACAGGAAACGGACGGGGACGGCAGTCCGTTGCATGTCGCAGATGCCGGGAGCAACAACTTCTCGACGACCTGGAGCGAGGAACTGCAGTTGGTCGGCAGCGCGCCGCGTGTCCACTATGTGTTGGGGGCATATTATTACGGTGAGGACAGTGAACTCATCCAGCGCACGGTGTTCTTGGCGGGTGCCACCAATCTCCCCTACACCACTGAGAGCGAGATTGATGCCTATGCCCCGTACGGGCAGGTGACTGTGACCCCGCCGATTTTCGGCGACCGGCTCAGCCTCACTGGGGGCATTCGCTATACTCAAGAACAGGTGCATACGGAGAGGAACAACAAGTGCGTGAGCGTCATCAGCGTCATCGGCGGTCGGCCCGTGAACGTCTGCAACAGCACCACGCTCCCCGTCCCGCCGAGCTTGAGGGATTGGCATTTGGGGGCGGGAAAAGCCTTTGGTGGATGGGATGCCGTCTCGCCCATGGCCAACATCGCCTTCCAATGGACGGACGAGCTGATGACGTACTTTCGCGTCGCACGCGGCTTCAAGAGCGGCGGGTTCAACGGGCAGACGAGCGATCCCCGCGCCTTTGTCATTCCGTTCGATCCGGAGAAGCTGCTGCAGTACGAGGCGGGGTTCAAGTCGCAGTGGCTCGATAACCGCCTGCGCGTCAATGCGGCCGGGTACTACAGCGACTATACGGGCCTGCAGCAAAACGTCTTCCGCGCCAGTCGCGAGACCGGCGTGCTCACTGTTTTGTCGAACGTGGACTCGGCGGAGATCTGGGGCAGCGAGTTGGAAGTCACAGCGATTCCGCTGCGCGGTGTCGAGGTGACGGCCACATACGGGCTCACGTTGGGCTCGTTCAAGAAATGGCTCGATCAGAAGTTCACTGCCAACAATCAGCCCATTTACGATGCGAACAACAACCCCGTGCTGGAGGACGTCGCCGACCAGCGCTCGTGGGCGTGGACTCCCGATCATCAGGCGTCCCTGGGCGTGACGTACACGGCTCCGCCGACGAGCGTCGGCACGCTGTCGGCGCATCTGGACGTGTTCTGGCAGGACAACGAGACCTTCCTGGCAAACGATAGCACCGCTGGCGCCCAGGCGATGGAGGCCCCTAACTATACAGTGGTCAACGGTCGTCTGCAGTTCGCGGGCATTCCCCTCCAGCAAGGGACGCTCGACCTGGCGCTGTTCGGCCGCAATATCTTTGATAAGAAGTATCGCGTTGGTGGGGTCGACTACGGAGCATCGATCGGGTTTGCCAACAACACCTACGGAGCCCCGCGCACCTTCGGCCTGCAGCTGACGTATAACTATACGGCGGGGGAAGAGCCTCTGGCGCCCCCTCCGGCGCCGGTGGTGCAGGCCGCGCCGCCTCCACCGCCGGCGAAGAAAAAGATCGTGCTCCGCAGCGTGCACTTCGACTTTGACAAGGCGACGCTGAAGGCGGATGCCAAGCCGATCCTCGATGAGGCGGTGCAGGTGCTCAAACAGGAAGGCAGCGTCGACATCATCGTCGAGGGCCACACAGACAGCGTCGGGACGGACCAGTACAACCTCGGCCTGTCGCGCCGACGTGCGGAAACCGTGCGCACATATTTAGTCGACCACGGCATCGCCAAGTCGCGCATCACGGCGGAGGGGATGGGCGAGGCCAAGCCCGTGGCGTCGAACGACACCGCCGATGGACGTGCGCAGAATCGCCGGGTGGAATTGCATGTGAAGTGACCACTCCGACGCCCCGGCCGGTATGCGTGTTCGCTGGCTAGCGCCGTTGTGGAATACGAACGGTGACCTGGGCGCGCACCGATCTGACATGAAAAGCTGCATTGAGCCGCGGGGGTGAGGTTTCCTCCGGGCCCCTCCTTGGGGGAGGCCCGCTCCTGCGGCTCGTTGCAACACCATCCGATGCCGGGGCCGTCCACGCGGACGCAGTGTGGCTTTCAGGCACAACTGGTGTGCCGTTCGGAGCTGCCAACTGTACCGCCCGGACGGGCGCCCGCTTGCCACGGCAAGACGGCGCCTGTCAAACTCCCTAGTGTGCAGGGGCGTGTTGACGAACTGTTCCGAGTCGGCGGGGACCGGGATCGGCCACTGCATCAGGGAGACAGGGCTCAGGGTCCGGCGCCCCTCCATCCGCAGCGTCTCACCGCCCAGAGGTGTTCTGCTTGCCTCCGAACAGCTGTTCGGCTTCCGTCGGAATCGCTGTTCGCCTTCGATCGGAATCACTGTTCGGCTTCGGTCGGAATCGGCAGCCAGCCGGCTGATGCTCGCCGTCCAGCTGCCTTGAGCTACACAATGAGCGCTAAAGGCAACATCATGAGCGCTGAGGGATATCATTTACTGCGCGGAATCGAGCAGAGTCAGCTGTAGAGCGCTTGAGGAGATCCGAACGGAGGAAGACTATGCCACGACAGCTCGGCAACTCGATACGCTTTGGCCTCGGTGTGGCACTGGCTGTGGGAGTGGCCGTGCCGCCGGCAGGCTGGGCACAAGCGGCCAAGTCAAAGAAGGCGGGCGTGGGGGCAGTGGAAATCGAAGAGATCACTGTCACGGCGCAAAAACGCGAGGAGAACATCCAGGAGATCCCGATTTCGGTCAAAGCCTTGGGAGGTGTGAACGGCTGTTGAGAGACGCCTGAATCTGGCGGATAGCGTGTGCGGCCGCCAGAATTGTTCGCCACCTGAGATTACGGTTTGGGTGTTGAGATTGGCGTCGATCTTTTTCTGATGTTGGTTTACCGTTTTGTATGCCGCAGGCAACGCAAGGAGCCGTTTCGGCGACTGGAGTTTCCTGCGGCAGGGGTAGTGCGATAAGAGAGGCGCGCTGCCGATAAAGTGAAGGCCCGAGGTAGCCCCCTCGAGCCTTCCGGGAATCAGCGCAGTGATCGTCGTGTGATCGCCGCCAGACGCCTATCCCGTTGAAGCGACAATGACGCGATCACGGCCCGCTGTCCAGTGTGTTGGCAGTCGGAGGGATCGTGATCGAGGTCGCCAGCGACCGGCTGTTGAATTGTGCCCGCTGTCAGCGCCAGCTGCGGATCTGCCGGAGCTGCGATCATGGCCAGCGGTATTGCCGGGGGGAATGTGCCCGGACGGCGCGCCAGGAGTGCGTGAGACGGGCGGGCGGCCGCTACCAGCAGACGTTTCGGGGCAGGCTGCGGCACGCGGCCCGACAGTGTCGGTGGCGAGCCCGTCACCGCGAGAAAGTGACGCATCACGGATTCTGCGTGCCCCCCGCCTCTGCCATCGTCGGGACCATCACGGAGGGCAACGACGATGCGAACGGGCAAAGGCACGACGGGGTGGCATGCGACAGTGGAGGTGCGGGCGACGACGATCTGGGTGTGGGTGAGCGGGGCGAGTGGGCGCGATGTGCTGCGCGCGGCCTTGCCCCGTACCCCGAAACACCCCCGGGCGCTGCTCACCATGTTGGAAGGGCTGGCGCTGTGCAGCGGCGCGCCGCTGAGCGTTGTGATTGGTGTGGATCACCCGGTCTGCGATTCGCTCGGTTTGGGCCGCTGCGGTGCTGAAGAGAGCTGGCCCGAGCAGAGCGCGCTGGTCAGCTTCTTCATTCGCCAGCCAGCCCGGCCCCCACGGCGGCTGGGTCGCTTCGATGAATGCACCGAGTGTGACAGCCGCAGCTTCGACGACGTGGCGTGGTGACGGCGATGATCTCAGCCGAACGCGAGGCGCAGATTCTGCGCTTGTGGCATGCGGAGAGGTGGAAGATCGGCACGATCGCCGCCCAACTCGGTGTCCATCACGACACGGTGCGCCGGGTGCTTGCCCAGGCCGGTCAGCCGCCGGGTCTGGCATCGATTCGCCCCTCGATGATCGACCCCTTCGTCCCATTGATTCGCGACACGCTGGAGAAGTACCCGACGCTTCGCGCCAGCCGCCTCTACCAGATGGTTCGGGGGCGTGGCTACCGTGGCAGTCCCGACCACTTTCGCCACATGGTGGCCTGCTATCGTCCGCGGCCTGTGGCCGAAGCGTATCTGCGGCTGCGCACGCTGCCGGGCGAACAGGCTCAGGTGGACTGGGGGCACTTCGGGAAGCTCCGCATCGGTCGGGCCGAGCGGGCACTGTGCGGATTCGTGATGGTGCTCAGCTACTCGCGCCAGGTGTTTATGCGCTTCTACCTCGGTCAGGCGATGTCCAATTTCTTGCGCGGTCATGGCGCGGCCTTTGCCGCGTTTACCGGTGTGCCGAGGGTCCTACTCTACGACAACTTGAAAAGTGCCGTGCTCGAACGGGTCGGCCAGGCCATTCACTTCCATCCGACGCTGCTCGAACTGGCCGCCCACTACCACTTCGAACCACGCCCGGTGGCGGTGGCCCGGGGAAACGAGAAGGGTCGTGTCGAACGAACCATTCGCTATATCCGCGAAAGTTTCTTTGCCGCCCGCACCTTCACCGACTTGGCCGATCTCAACGCCCAAGCCGACACCTGGTGCGAGACGGTGGCGGCCGAGCGGCTGTGTCCCGAGGATCACCGCCATCGCGTACGCGAGGTCTTCGACGCCGAGAAGGCACACCTGCTCGCCCTACCCGACAATCCCTTTTCCACCGAGGATCGCTTTGAGACGGCAGTCGCCCCTACGCCCTACGTGCGCTTCGATCTCAACGACTATTCGGTGCCCTTTCCGTACGTGCGTCGCTCGGTGGTCGTGCGGGCCACGCTAGAGACGGTACGCATTTTCGATGGGTCGATCGTCATCGCCACCCATCGGCGCAGCTGGGACAAGGGCCAGGAGGTGGAAAACGACGAGCACGTGCGCGAGCTGGTCGCCTGGAAACAGGCCGCCCGCCACCACCGCGGCCTGGACCGGCTGCACCACGCCACCGCGCAGGCCGCACCCTTCTTTGCCGCACTGGCCCAACGCGGTGGCAATCTCGGGGCGGCCACTACCGGGCTGACCCGGCTCCTCGACCTCTACGGCGCCCCGGCGCTGGATGCGGCCCTGGCGCAGGCGCTCGCGGCGGACTCGGCTCATCTGTCTGCCGTGCGCCAGCTCCTCGAACAGCACCAGCAGGCCCGCCACCAGGCCCCGCCGGTGGCCGTGGCGCTGCCCGACGACCCGCGCGTGCGCGACATCGTTGTGCACCCGCACGACCTGGCCACTTACGACCGGCTCGCCACGGAGAACCCCGACCATGACGACAACAACGGACGATGAACTGCGCACCGCCGTGCGCCGCCTCGGCCTCTACGGCCTGCTTGCCAACTGGACACAGGTCCGCCACTGCGAATGGCTGCCCGCTCTGCTCGAGTACGAACAGACCGAGCGACAGCGCCGCTCCCTGGAGCGCCGTCTGCGCTTCGCTTGCCTCGGGGCCTTCAAACCCATGGCCGATTTCGACTGGCAGTGGGCCCGCAAGATCGATCGCGCCGCGGTCGAGGAACTCTGCTCTCTGGAGTTCCTCACCGAGACCGCCAACGTCGTCCTGATCGGTCCCAACGGCACCGGCAAGACGATGATTGCCAAGAACCTCGCGCATCTGGCTCTCCTGCGCGGACACTCGGCACGATTCACCACCGCCAGCGCCATGCTCAACGATCTGGCCGCTCAGGACTCCGCCTCTGCTCTGCACCGCCGCCTGCGCCACTACTGCCGACCAAGCGTATTGCTCGTCGACGAGCTCGGCTACTTATCCTACAACGCGCGCTCCGCCGATCTGCTCTTCGAGGTCGTCTCCCGCCGATACCACCAACGCTCGACGATCGTCACCACCAACAAGATCTTTGCCGACTGGAAGGAGGTCTTTCCCAACGCCTCCTCCGTGGTCGCGCTTATCGACCGTCTCGTCCACCGTGCCGAGATCATCACCATCGACGGCGACAGCTACCGCCTCAAAGAAGCTCACGAACGTGCCGCGCAGAAGGCCAAGACCCGCAAGACTCGGCGCTCCCACGATTCGCAATGACTCTCACCCGCTGCCATGTCGACGCGTGCGCTCCACTCGTACCGTCTCCGCCAGAATTACGCGGATTCACGCCGCCACCAACACGAGGCGAAGAGCTTGATCAAAAAGGCGTCAAGAACATCGTCGATCTCGGCGCGGCCGTGCCAAACCTGCGCGTCGGTACGAACGTTGGAGGCTCCTCAGGCATGACGATCGGCCTACGTGGAGTGGTCCAAGGGAACCCGAACGTTTCGCTCCAAATGTCGGTTGGGCTCTACGTTGATGGCGCCTACATTTCGAAGATGATGGGGTCCAACTTCGACTTGGAGGACCTCGAGCGCGTTGAGGTGCTGCGCGGACCGCAAGGCACGCTGTATGGGCGCAACACGATCGGGGGTGCCGTCAATTTCATCACCAACAAGCCGACAGAGGAGCGCTCGATCACACTCTCGACACAGGCGGGCAACTACGACACGTTCAACGGACGGGCCACTATCAATGTGCCGCTAGTCGGGAAAAACGGTTTCGTCCAATCGGATACCTTGGGCATCATCAGCCTCCGAGAAACTGCAGGCTACAAGACCCACGAAGGCTACTACCGCAACGGACTCCAAGAGGGCCAGCCAACCACCCGCAAGCCGGACGGCCCCAGTAGGTTACAGAACTTGAACCGTGTATTCACCACGACGGCGCTGCGATGGCAGCCGACCAAAGACGTTACAGTTGATTACTCTTTCGAGTACCACCGTTATCGCGATTCCCAGACTCCTGTCCAGCTCACGTTCGTCTACCCCAACTCGCCCGTGGGGGGACTTTTCGGTCCTGCTTTGGACGTCCGGCCATACATCTTAAAGAATCGCAGCGATGTGATTCCTGTCAACAACGTATACGAGAGCCTCGACTTCCCTCGCCTGCATCGTGCGAGCGATGATGGCAACGAGCGCATGCACATCCTCACGGCCGCGTGGGACCTTGGTGAGTTACCAGGGTTGGGTAACGTGACCCTGAAGTCGATCGCGTCCTACCGCAAATTTGTCAGCAATCAGAACTTGGATCTCGATGGCACCCCCTTGCAGATTGCGAACGGCTCCAACCGGACTGATACCGAGAACTGGAGCGAGGAACTCCAATGGGTGGGAACGGCCCCACGCCTCCATTACGTCGCCGGATTCTACTATTACGGCGAGAACGCGCAGTACGACAATCCCTTTGTTGCCTTTTTGGGCAGTGTGAATCTCTTGAACAAGAACTTCTCGAGGCTCAAGTCTTATGCACCCTACGGGCAGCTCACCTGGACGCCACCGATCCTCAGCGACAAGCTCAGCCTTACTGTTGGGCTGCGGTACACGCAAGAGCAAGCACACGTTGATAAGTTCTTCCGCGACATAAACCACCCCGCTAATGACTTCAGCGCGTCGCATGGCAGAGCCTTTGGGTTCCACGGCTCCGGTGTGCCTGGGCTCTCGCCCATGGGTGACCTCTCGTATCAGTGGACCAATGACCTGATGACCTATTTTCGGATCAGCCGTGGTTTCAGAGGCGGTGGGTTCGCTGGGGATGCGGGCACCCCGCAGACGTTTGCGCAGGGGTTCCAGCCGGAAAGGTTGCTGCAGTACGAAGCCGGCTTCAAGTCACAGTGGCTCGACAATCGGCTGCGTTTCAATGCCACCGGTTTCTACAGCGACTATAATGACCTGCAGGTCTCCGTGTATCGGGCTAGCGTGGCCACCGGGCCGGCCAGCCTGCTCACGAACGCCGCCACAGCCGAGATTTGGGGCATGGAGTTCGAGGGGGCGGCGATCCCGTTCCCCGGCCTTGAGGCAACGCTAGACTACGGCTTTCTTGCCCCGACGTACACGAAGTGGCTCGACCAGAAATTCGACGCCAAAGGTAATCCGATCTTCGATTCTGCGGGCAACCCTGTCCTTGAGAATGTGAAGGACCAACGAGCGTTCGCCTATGCCCCGAAGAACCAGCTCATGAGCGTGAGCACAAAAGCTGACGGTGTCGCTTGGGATTCTGATCACGTTTGATGAGGGGCGGTAGTTATCCCCCCTCGGGAAGCTTGAAAAAGCCGCCCGAGAGGGGCTCGCTTCCCAAGTTTGCGAGAACTCTGGATGGGAGGAGACCCTTGTACGCCGAACTGCTGGGAGACGCGACACTCTACGAGATACTTTTGCGCATCGACGGGGACAGCACCGCGCAGGCACGAGCGGCGGGCTGTACGTGTGGCGGGCGCTTGCACGGCGCGGTCTATCGCGCAAACCCGCGGGGCGCCGATGGCGCTCGGCGAGGAGTACGACTGGCGGCAGAGTTTCTGCTGCGAGGTGGACGGATGCCGGCGACGCACGACACCGCCGTCGGTGCGGTTTCTGGGGCGCAAGGTATACCTGGGCGCGGTGGTGGTGCTGGTGAGCGCGCTGCGACGGGGCCGAGCCCGACCCGCGTGCAGGTGCTGCACAGGCGCTGTTCGGTGTGGGCGAGCGCACGCTGCGCCGCTGGCGGCGGTGGTGGCAGACGATCTTTGTGGAGAGCTCGTTTTGGCGAGCGGCTCGGGAGGCGCTTGGTGCCGTCGATCGCGGCACAAGAGATGCCGCGCGCATTGGCCGAGCGCTTCGGCGTGCAGGCCGGCGACGGACTTGTGCGCCTGCTGCGGTTTCTCTCGCCGAGCGAACTCCGCCTCCTGCGTGCTGGCGGGCGGAGGTTTTGACGGCGAAGCGGCGCCGCAGAAGATGCCTGCTGCACAAGCGAGGCGCTGGCGACGTACGGTTGCTCCAGCGAACTCGAAGGGAGCAACGCGATGAACGAGAACGGATCGGGCCACCAGCGCTGGGCGCATCTGCGCTTTGCGGTGGTGGGTCACTGCTGGCCGCACCGCCCGGCAAGGGCGAGCTCGAGAGGCGGCGCTGGAGAACTGAGCGAGAAGAGCTGGCGTCACCCGGTCAGCCGAGAGCTAGTGCGCTTCGGTTTTCCACCATCGAGCGGTGGTACTATGGCGCGGCGCGAGCGGCGCGACCCGGTGGGCGTGCTGCGGCGCAAGCTGCGGCGCGACCTCGGCCGGCGGCGCGATCGGCGAAGAGGGCAGCAGCGCGTGCTGCTCGCGCAGTACCGCGAGCACCCGAACTGGAGCGCGCAACTGCACGCCGACAGCTTGCGCGCCCGGGTGCGCGTCCGGGGCTGGGCAAGATTGCGTCGTACGCCAGCGTGCGTCGTTTTCTGCGTCGGCGTGGTTGCGCAAACGCCGCGGCGGGGTGTCCGCGTCGGCCGGCGTGCGGCGCGCCGAGCAGCGCATCGAGGAGCGCGAGGTGCGCAGCTTCGAAGACCGCACGTCAACGCGCTGTGGCGCTCGACTTTCATCACGGCCGGCGCAAGGTGCTTACCGCCGACGGAGACTGGGTGGTTCCGCTGCTGCTTGGCGTGCTCGATGACCGCTCGCGGCTGTGCTGCCACGCGCGCAGTGGTATACCATTCCGAGACCGCCGAGTGCCTGGTACACGGACTCTGTCAGGCCATTCAGAAGCGCGGTCTGCCGCGGGCGCTGCTTACCGACAACGGCGCGGCGATGCTGGCGGCCGAAACGCGCGAGGACTCACCCGTCTCGGCATCGTTCACCACACCACACTGCCGCATTCTCGTACCAGAACGGCAAGCAGGAGCACTTCTGGACCCAGATCGAGGGCCGCCTGATGGCGATGCTCGAAGGGGTCGCCGACTTGAGTCTGGCGCAACCGCAGCACCCAGGCCTGGGTGGAAATGGAGTACCACCGCCGCCGTCACGGCGAGACCGGGCAGACACCGATCCGAACGCTTCCTGGCCGGCCCCGATCTGACGCGCCCGGTCCCGCCACCGAAGAACTGGTGGTGGCATTCACTGCGTCGTCGAGCGCATCCAGCGCTGGAGAGCGACGGCACGCTGAGCCTGATGGGCCGCCGCTACGGGGTGCCCAATCGTTACCGGCACTTGCGCCGGCTGCAGATCCGCTGCGCGAGCTGGGATCCGCAGCAACGCATTGCTCGTCGATGCGCACACCGACCGCATCCTGTGCCGACTCTACCCGTCGATCTTGCCAATGCCGCCGCCGCGCATCGTGTCCAACGAACCGCTCACCACCACACCCGCGACACCACCGCCGGCCGGCCAGATGGCCGCGCTGCTCCACCCATCTACTGGCCGAGTACGCCGCCACAGGCCTTCCCGCCGCGTACTTGCCGGGTGCGGGCGAAACGGAGAAGCCATGATCCGTCATTTGCAGATCTTTACGGCCTGAAGTGGAACCCTTCCTGTCCGATGCCCCGCTCGAGAAGGGCTGCTTGCCAACGCGGCGGTCGAACACTTCGCCTGGCGTATCGAGCAAATGGGCGCCGAGGTGGCTTCGCTCTGGTCACCGGTGATCCCGGCACCGGCAAGTCGGTGGTGCTGCGCTTTGTGGTCGCCCGACTCTCTTCGGTGCGCGACCTGCAGGTGGCGGTGCTCGCTCGTCCGCATTCGCACGTCGCCGACTTCTATCGTGAGCTCGGCGACCTCTTCGGCGTTACGCTCTCTCCGCACAACCGCTGGGCCGGCTCCAGGGTGCTGCGCGAACGCTGGCGAAAACACACCGAGTCGACGCTGGTGCGCCCGGTGCTGATCATCGACGAGGCGCAGGAGATGTATCCAGCCACGCTGAACGAACTGCGCTTTTCTTTGCAGCGCCGACCTCGATGCCCGCCGTCTGCTCACCGTCGTGCTGGCCGGCGACCGGCGGCTCACCGACGGCTTTTCGCTCCCCGGAACTGCTCCCGCTGGGCTCGCGTATCCGCGTGCGCCTGATCCTCGGGCCGTCCGGCCGACGATCTCGCGCACTGCGTGCGCCACGCGCTGGAGGCGGCCGGCAACGGAGCTGATGACACCGGGCCTGATCGAGACGCTGTGCTCCCATGGCCGCCGGCAACAGGCGCATCCTCATGAACCTCGGCGCCGAACTGCTCGCCGCCGCGGTGCACGACAAGCGCGCCGCGCCTGGACGAGGAGCTCTTCCTGCAGGTGTGTGGCACGCCCCGCGCGCAGCAACGGCAAGCGACGATGAGCATCCTGCCGGTCCTGCCCGCGCGGGCACCACCCTCGCACCCGAACGGCGCTGGCTGGTCGAGCAGCTCTGGGGCACCGAAGCGGTCGGGATCATCGGCGGCGAGCCCAAGTGCTGCAAGTCCTTTCTCGCCCTCGATCTGGCCGTCTCGGTCGCTTCCGGCACCCAATGCCTCGGCCGCTTCGCGGTCGCTCGCGCCGCCCGGGTGCTGCTCTTTGCCGCCGAAGACCCGCTGCACGTCGTGCGCGAACGACTCGCAGGCATCACCGCCGCCCGCGGCCTCCGCTGAAAAACCTGCCGCTGTTCGTCATCACCGCCACACGGCTGCGTCTGGACGACTCGACCTGCTGCGAGCAGCTGTGCGAAACCGTCGAAAGCCAATCCGCGCTGCTCGTGCTCGACCCTTTTGTGCGCCTGCACGCCGTCGACGAGAACAACGCCGGCGAGGTCGCTCCACTGCTCGGCTTCCTGCGCAAGCTTCAGCGCCAGCATCATCTCGCCGTCGCACTGGTCCACCACGCCCGCAAGATGCCGGCCGCTTGCGGCCCCGGGCGAGCTCTGCGTGGCAGCTCCGAATTCCGCGCCTGGGGCGACTCCAGCCTCTACCTGCGCCGGCGCGATCAACTCTTGCGACTTAGCGTCGAACACCGCGCCGCCCGCGCTCCCGACGACCTCACCGGAGCTTGCCGCCGATCCGCTCGCGCTGCGCATCGCAGAGGCGACACCGCCCGAGCTCGCGCCCCCAGATCAACCTCGCCAGCCGCACGTATCGAGCAGGCACTGCTCGCCGCTGACGCTCCTCTCGGCGTCCGCGAGCTGCGCGCCATGCCGCATTCGCAGCAGAGCAGCTCTGTGCCACACTCGACACACTGCTCGCCGACGGCCGCGTGATCCGTACCACTGACAGCTACTCGCTGCCTGCCTGACGACCCTTTCCCGTTTCCGTTTCCCGTCGGCCCCTACACCCGGCGGGAAACGGAAACGGGAAACGCTACCCGTCCATCAAGTTTCGTGAACGCCGCTCCATCGATTTTCGAGACCGCGCTCACTCACGGTGGGCCTCACCTACACCGCGCCGCCGACCCAAAGCGGAACATTATCGGCGCATGTGGATACCTATTGGCAGGATCGGGTGGTATTCATCACCAATAACAACACCCTCGGAGCCCAGGCGGACGAGGGGTGGGCGTATGCCGTCGTCAATGGGCGACTGCAGTTCGCCGGCATCCCCCTCCAGAAGGGGACCCTCGACGTAGCACTGTGGGGCCGCAACCTATTGGACCGGAAGTATCGGGTTCATGGAACCGATTTCGGCCCCGCATTTGGCTTCGCTTTTAACGTGTACGGCGAGCCGCGCACCTTTGGCCTTCAGCTGACTTATAACTTCACGGGATCGTAACCAGGGCTCCGTACGAAGGGGGATTTCTACGACATGAGAAGAGCAGCGTAAAGGAGATACGAATGGATGAACTGCAGGATTACAGTGGTCCGTTCAATCCGAATTTAAGACCGGAGCACTTGTCGAAGGAGATGTTGATAACCCTGCTCAAGGAGTATCAGCGAGCCTACCTCACCGTGTTGGGTGAATGGTTGAGAGTGGTACGGGAGAGGTTCGGCGACGTGGAGGCGGTAGAGTGCGACATTTCCATGTGGATGGTTGCCGGTCCGCTGGTCGCGAGGAATATCTGCAACGCCCTCAAAATCAAACCAGGGGATGTGGAATCCTACTTCAAGCTAAGGCAGATGGACCCCGGGTTCCCGATGACGATGTTCGACATCGTGTTTGAGCTCGTGAACCCGAAGCTCGGCTACATGACCGTGCGCAATTACCACCTACCGGGAGACGAAACGTTCCTGGAGCAGGCGGACCGGGGGGAGGCAGCAAGGGAATTTATGGTTCCCGTATTTCACTTAGATGATGCCGCGACCGGTCAAAATTCGGCATTTTTCCACAACCGTAACCTGGTATACAAAAACATCAAACTCGCTCCACCGAGCAAAATAGGCGAGATCGCGAGCAAGAGCGAGGCGAAGATAGTCGCACCAGAGGAAAACCCGTTCCCCTATTGGCAGGAAAGCAAACGGATGGGGCCAGGAGTCCCACACGACCCGAAGGAAGCCAGCAAGCCATGGTCGGAAGAGCAGATACGCACGGTGTGGGGTCTCCTCACTGAGGGCGTACGACAGGTGTTGCGGGTAATGGCTTCCAAACCCGAAGGGTGCTCGGAGAAGGATATCGCACAAGAGTTGGGCATCAGTGTGGAGGATGTCGCCGCCCGACTGGGCTATGTTTACATAGCGATCTTTGAGAGCCCTTGGCCGCAGAAGTGGTCGCCTCTGCGCTGGGAATTGAACCCCTTCCAGTTTGAGATGGACAAGGAGTGGGCGAAAGTAGTTCCTAAATTGTAGTAGCAGTCGAGTGAGCACTCAGGTTGAGAAGGGCCGGGGATTGAAAATGGGCCCGCGGTCCGTCGCCGATCACCGTGGCCAGCGCGTAGATTGAAGGAGCAATGCGACCGGATGTGATCGTGATCACTGGAATCGGTGGCATGGGTCTGGCCTGTGCGCGCCGGATCGGAGCAGGACACCGCCTGGTGCTGGCTGATTTCAAGCCCGCGATCCTGGAAGCCGCCGCAGTGGCCCTGACCGCCGATGGTTACGACGTGATTCCGCAGCTCATCGATGTCGCCGACGCAAAATCGGTGACCGCGCTTGCCTCCGCAGCAGAGAAGGCCGGGCTGTTGGCGGCTGCGCGCTCTCGTGCACACTGCCGGCCTGTCGCCGGAAATGGCGTCGGCGGAGCGGGTTTACGCTGTGGACCTGCTCGGCACCGCGCTGGTTCTCGACGCCTTCCTACCGCTGGCGGTGGAGGGCACAGCGGCAGTCGTGATCGCCAGTATGGCTGGCGACCAAGTTCAGTTGCCGCCGGAACTGGAGCGCCGCCTGGCAATCGTACCAACTGTTCAGTTGGTGGATTTCATCAAAGAGCGACAAGCCGATGACTCAGTGCAGGCGTACTGCATTTCCAAACGCGGCAATCAACTGCGCGTCCAAGCCGTAGCGGCATCCTGGGCGGCGCGCGGGGCACGCGTGGTCTCGATTAGTCCAGGACTGATTGCTACCCCGATGGGCCGTCTGGAGCAGGCACATCCCCGGGGAGTGGAGTTCCGGAAAATGAGCGGTGTACAGCGGTTCGGCACTCCCGACGATATCGCCGCCGCCATCGAGTGGTTGATCAGCCCCGCCGCCAGCTACGTCACCGGTACAGATCTGCGCGTTGATGGCGGCGCCGTCGCAAAGGTGCGCTGGCACGCCGGCACGCAGCCCTGACAGGAGCGTGGAAAGAAACCCGAGGATTATCGATTAGTGAACTGCAGCCGGTCGGCTGGTCTGAGCTGTGGACCGATAATCGGAAGGTGTTTGACCATGCCAGCGCCTGAACGCCCGAGCGAAAGCACTTGACCCGGAGAAGCCGGTGGACAAGGCGATTTCGGTAAGGGGTTGCTGGCTATTTACCAGCAAGTCTCTGGCCAAATCGCTTCGGACTCGCTCGACCACTTTCTCAAACGACAGGCGCCTCATGGCCAATCTTCGCCGTAAGGTCGGCTCGCTCATGCCCAGCGCTTTGGCCACCTCGTCCATGTTCGGAGTGCGGTTGTCGTTGTCGAGGCGCTCCCGTATGCCGTGGTATACACGCTCCTCGATGGAGACGAGGCCATGGGAGCATCTCGCGAGCAATCTATCGAGATAGTCAGTCACGGCTTCCGAGACCTGTGGATCGGCATCCGGAAGCGGGAGAACCATCGTATCCAAGCTGAACACCATCTCGTTGGAGCGGGCGCCGAACCGGATCGGCGCATGAAAAAAAACCTCCAGTTCCCTCGTGTCGTGCGGCCGTGCATGAGTGAAGCTCACCGAACGAGGCTGGAGGGGAAATCCCGTGATCGCGCGCCCTGTCTGCAGCAGGGTTGCCAAGCTGACTTCTCTCAAGGGGGCACACCACGGTTCCTCGGGGCGGACCGGAGGCGGAAGCTCGATGTGCACCACTTTGCGCTCGATATCCGCGTGAGCCTGTACCTCCCAGCATGCCATGCGGTAATACCTCCCGTGGCGCAAGAAAGCCTCGTACAGGTTGGGAGCACACCGCATTGCGACATCCAATACCGTCGAACCCGCCGGAAACTTCTCGGCCAGCCGTGCAGCCAGACCGGGCGTGTGGAACTCCTGGGCGGTAACGTAGAAAGCCTCACCCCAGCGCTTGCGGTACTCAGAAGTGGGAAGCAGATACCAGTTCTTGGGGAGCCGCTTGGTGAAGATGCTCTGATCCAATCCCAGTTCGTCGATCAACCTGAGGAACTGCTCACTTCTGATCAGGCTGGGCAGCATCGTAGTGTGAATCTAATTCCACGGATGAGCGCTACAGTCAACAAGATGAGCGCTGCTGGATATCATTCGATGCGTGGAAGCGAGCAAAATCAGCCGTGGATTGCCACGCACCAGTCTCAAGAAGTTACGACTATCGAACAGCGGTTTGCGAACAAATTCCGCGCCTTTGATCTCGCCAGCAAGAATCCGATGAGAAGGAGAGATTATCGAATGGACCACGACGAGAAGGCTCAGCGTAGGTCAATGGGAATCAAGAAGTTTGAAGAAGTCACCTGCATGCCCTGCCCTGAACCTGCAGACCCGCTGACGGCATTTACGATCGACACGATCTTTGCGGAGATTTGGACGAGACCAGTCCTGACGCGCAAAGAGCGTCGCTGGATAGCGCTTACCGCGGCAGCTATTGGTGGCCAAGAGATCGGGGTGAATGTTCACGTCCGCTCGGCCGTGGAGAGCGGGGACATTACAATCGAGGAACTACAGGAGTTCATTCTACATCTTGGGGTCTATGCCGGAATGCCGAACATCCAGGTGGCCAACGCGGCAGTGAGGCGCTTGGCGGCGGAAAAGGCCTAAAATGGCCGGGGCGACATTCCGGGCCGAACTGCCATTTTGAAGTTGGTCGGTCATTGTGAGCAGGAGACGGGAATGAAAGAGTTTCGAGGCTTTACCGCCGTGGTTACCGGAGGCGGCAGTGGCATCGGTGCGGCCATCGCACGCCTGTTGGCCACGGCCGGCATGAAGGTCGTTGTGGCCGATATTGAGCCGGAGGCGGCGGGCGACATCGCCAAGGCGATCGCCGACAGCGGTGGTCAGGCAGTTGCCTGTCGCGTCGATGTTGCCAATGCAAACAGCGTGGCAGAGCTTACGAATTACGTGAAGACTACGTTCGGCACCTGCCACCTGGTCTGTGCGAACGCTGGGGTGATGGTGTTCGGGCGCCTCGACCAGCGAAGTGTGCAAGACTGGCAGTGGGTGTTTTCGGTCAACGTCATGGGCACCGTTCATACGGTGCAGGCATTTCTGCCCATACTGAAGGAGCACCCGGGTAATGCGCACGTCGTCATTACGGCATCGATGGCGGGCTGGTTGGGTGCGGGGCTGGGGAAAGGCATCTACAACGCCAGCAAGCATGCGGTGATGGCGTATGGCGAAACCTTGCGGGAAGAGCTCTGTACCGACGGCGTCGGGGTGTCCTTGCTGGTACCTGGAGGAGTAAAATCGCGGATCGCTCAAAGCGGGAGAAACCGGCCCCGAGAGCTCGGCAGCTCAGCGCCGCTGACTGAAAGCGATCTCCAGCTGGTAATTCGCGGTACGGGCGGCGAAGAGGCCATCGACCCGGATTACGCGGTGCGGAATTTGCTGCGCGGAATCGAGCAAAATCAACCGTGGATCGTCACGCACGAATCTCCCGAACGTGTGAAGATCGAGCAGCGGTTTGCGGGTATTGTCCGGTCCATCGATCTCGCCAAACAGTAATCATGCCCCGGGCAGAGCCGGGGGGTTCTCAACGTGTCTAAATGGCCGAGGGAATGATGAAATGATCAGCAACGCGCGAAGAAGGAGGTGCTGAATTGGAATACTGGGTCTTGCTGGCACAATACGAGCCCGTCGAAGACTACCTGCAACTCGCACAGGATGCCGAGCAACTCGGGTACGAGGGGCTCCTCCTCGCCGATCACGTTGTCTTTCCCAAGACGTTTACGACACCCCATCCCCTCGGTCACCCGACGCTTTCGAACGACCTGTTTCCCGACCCGCTGAGCATGGTCGTGGCGATGGCCTCCGTCACCAGAACCCTCCGGTTCGCAACGGGTGTTTATGTCCTGCCGATGCGCGACCCCTTTCCCGTAGCGAAGCAGGTGGCCACCACGGCGATGCTCTCGCGGTATCGTTTTGCCTTCGGCATCGGCGTGGGTTGGCTGCCCGAAGAGTTTGCGCTGATGGGGAAGGACTTCCGCACGCGCGATGCCCGCACGGACGAGATGATCGACATCCTGCGCGACTTGTGGGACGACGGGTACGCCGAATACTCGGGCCGGTTCTACCGCTTCGACCGCTGTGCGATGTTTCCCGTTCCCCAGCAACACATCCCCATCTGGGTGGGCGGCACGAGCCCCGCCGCAATTCGCCGGGCGGCACGTTGCGATGGGTACTTGCCGATGAACACGAGCTTCGAGCAGGCAACGCAGCTGCTCCGCGCGCTGGAGCAGGCGCGAACCGCATTGGGGAACTCCATCGATGGCTTTGACGTGATGCTGTTCCTCACGAACTTCGACGACGTCGCCCGTTATCAGGCGCTCGAGGGTCTCAAGCCCAACCGCGGGGCGGTGCTCCTGTCGAATCCCGCGCACAAGGACCTGAATGCCAAGCGCCGTGCGCTCGAAGCGACGGCCAAACGGCTTCGTCTGTGAGCCGGCTATGCCGTGCGTGATCTTCCCTTCTCGAGTTGGCCACCAATACAAGGGGCGAGGAGCAACGAGATGACCTATCGGGTAATTCAATGGACCACCGGCAACATCGGCCGCCGCGCACTGCGCGCCGTCATCGAAAATCCGCTGTATGAGCTGGTCGGTGTATACGCGCACGGAAACGCAAAGGTCGGCAAGGACGCGGCCGAACTGTGCGGCCTCGATACGCCGACAGGCGTGGTGGCCACCGGCGATATCCCCGCCCTAATCGCGCTGAAGCCCGATGCCTGCGTCTACACGCCGATGTGGCCGAATGTGGACGTGCTGTGCCGGCTGTTGGAAGGCGGAGTCAATGTCGTTTCAACGGCAGCCTTCATCACCGGCCGGTCGTTGGGTGAATCGAACCGCGCCATGTTGCAGGCCGCGGGCGAAAAGGGCGGCGCATCGCTCTATGGCTCGGGCGTGAACCCCGGCTTTGCCGATGTCATGGCGGTGGTCAGCAGCCAGATCTGCTCACGCATCGATCAGGTCCGCGTGCTCGAATCGGTCGACTCCACCGCCTATGACAGTTGGGAAACCGAAGTGCGCGTCGGTTTCGGCCAATTGCCCGGAACGCCCGGGCTAGATGAGGGCGGTCGCCAGACCACCGCGGTCTTCGGCGACGCCGTCGAGATGATCGCCGACGCCCTGGGTATGGCGCTCGACGAGATTAGCTACGATGCGGATTACGCCGTGGCGACCGCCGACAATGAGCTGGGCTATGCGACGATCCGCAAGGGGACGATCACGGCCGTCGATGGCCGCTGGCGGGGCCGTGTCAAGGGACGCGACCTCGTCATCCTGCGCTTCCAGTGGTTGAAGGGACCGCATGTGGAAGAGCACTTCAAGGTCCGCCACGGCTATTTTGTGGAAGTGGATGGCGTGCCGCGTGTCAGGACACACGTCATGATGATGCCACCCGTCGACTGGCAGGAAGCGGGGTTCATGGGCCTGGGGATGATTGCCACCGCGATGCCCGCCGTGAATGCTATCCCGGCAACAGTGGCCGCCAAGCCGGGGATCGTCATGGCGCACGACATCGCGGCCTTTGGCGCCCGCGGATTCGTCCGCCGCTGATCGGACAGTCGAACGATAACGGTCGGGCGCCGAGTGTTCAGCGGCGAAACGCACACACCGCCACGGAGATGAGTCCACTCTCGCGGTAGTCTCACCATGATCGCCCGTGCGACATTCGACCTCTCCCCACGCCTTACGATCGCCGCTCGCGCGGACAGCCTGCTGCCAGCCCACACCACCGTGCCCGGCGAGGCGTAGCGCTCGGCCTGCGGCGCTCCAGAGTCACGCTCCGATGCTGGGCCTTTTTCATCGGCCTGAGCGTGGAGGAATCCCCCGCAACCCAAAGTCTGTCGTCCACATGCTCTGGGCAGACCCGCCGCCTGACGCAGCGGCTTCTGACTCCAATAATAGACGCGCAGGAGCGCCGGCGGAGCGAGCGCGGCACGAGCACGACCGCTCGTTACCGTCACGGCAAGGACGGACGTCTCCGCCAGCGCGGGCGGCGTCGGGCGCTGGCCCCGGGGGCACGCCCGGGTGTGCCGGCCGGTCGGTTTTCGTGAGTAGTGCTTGCAAAGCGCCCCCGTGTAGATTATTGCACACGTAATAATAAATCCTACGAGAGGTGCGCGCAATGAGCCAGAAGGAAATGGACGATTATAGCGGCCCGTTCCGCGAGACCGTGACGCTCGACGATTTCTCGAAGGAGGCGTTGAAGAAGCTGGTGGAGATCGGCGGGACCATCTACGGCAGCGTGAACCGGCACTGGTACACCCAGGTGGCGAAGGAGTTCGGGCCGGAGGTCGCCGATCGGCTCCATCACGCCGTATGGTTTGCCGACGGCGGTTGCGGCGATATCGAGAACCACATCATCGGCACGCTGATGGGTTTCGCGGACCAGAACGACGAGACCGCGCCATTGAAGGTGTGGCAGTGCCTGCCGGCAATGATCTCGCGAATGAAGCTGGTGTTCGAGAAAACGGGTGACGGGAGCTGGGAGATGCACACGCCGATGTGTGCGGTGCCGGAGACCGGCGAGCGCCAGGGTCCGGCCGCCATGGACTACGCGGTCAACAAAATCTGCGGGCACCTCGAGCTGTTCGGCTTCCGTCACGGCGCGGCGCGGTGGAATCCAAAGATCCGCATCGATCCGATCAAGTTGCCCCCTCGCGCCAATCCCTCGGAACCGCACTGCCGGTGGAGCATTCGTATGACCGACGAGATCGTGGACTATGCGGCCGATCCCGGCGCCTTCGTGAAAGAGCACCACTTGCAGCGCGCCGCCGATGCCGAGATCGTGACGGCGGAGATGGCGGCCAAGTACAGTACAGGGAAGGCCTAGTCGCGTGGCGGACGTAGCCGGTCGCGACGTACCGCGGTCGCATCGCGGTCGGCGGGAAGGCCGCGGAGGCGATCGTCATCGGAGCCGGCTACGGATACGGGGTGAGTCGTGGATGCACTCGCAAGGATATCGCCCGCGGCACTGGTGGGTCTGAGTGTCTGACGAATCAAGGAAGGAGAACCGATCGATGGGTACGTTTCCACGTGCGGAACTCGAGGAGATGATGCGGCGGTGGCTCAAAGCCAACCAAGATGCCGAGGCCGCCAACGATTGGCCCAAGCACCTGTCGCCCTTCTACACGGAAGACGCCTTGTATTACTGGAACATGGGTCCGCATGAGGACTTCATCGCACGCGGCCGCCAGCAGATTCACGATTGGGCGTTGGGGACCGAAATGGAAGGGCTCGAAGGGTGGACCTACTCCTATGAGCAGGTGCTCATTGACGAGCAGCAAGGCGAAATCGTGGGCTTCTGGAAACAGATCGCACCGTTCAAACGACCGGACGGATCGAACTACGAGATCGCCGGTGTGGGCGGATCGTGGTTCCGCTACGCCGGGAATTTCATGTGGTCGTGGCAACGCGACTTCTTCGACGTGAAAAACATGGCGGCGTTGTTTCGGGATCTCGCGCGCGACGGCCATTTGAGCCCGGGCCTCGGAGCGAGAATTGCGCGGGCGGCAAAGGGTGAGGCGTTACCCGGGCACGTGAAGTACGCGACCCGCCGGGTGGGATGACCATCCGGCGATCCAGGCCAGCAACGCCCGCCCCGCGGCCAGCCTGCCAGAGGGCACAACGAAGAATCATGGGAAAGTACAAACTGATCCACCTCTTGGCGGCAGCTCACTTCGTGACCAACACGATGGTTTGGAGCCGGGATATGACCTATCGGGTAATTCAATGGACCACAGGCAATGTCGGCCATTGATGGGCGCTGTCGCCGGGGCGACGGGGGTGGCGGTGTACTCCGGCACCGAGGCATTCGAGCTGAATTCCGCCGAAGGTCCGTGGGCCGAGTTCCAGCCCCGCGGCTCCGCCGTCGTTGAAATCGTCCAGGATCTATCGGTACACAGCGTGCTTGGGCAACGTCAGCGGCAGATCCAGGGCGCTGACCAATCCCGGCGGGGCTGCGCACACGTACGGGATCGCATTCACCACCCGCATGGCGGTCGCCGTCATGCCGTCATCGCTGCTGCGCTCGTCCGACTCCCCGAAATGAAATTCACACGTCATGTTCGGGTTGCCCTGGATGATCAGGCGGTACGTGCCTTCGCGTTCGGCGCTCGGCCAGTGCGGCGCGATCTCACGGCTCATCCGGTTCACGTGCTCGATGACGACGACGGGCTCGCCCTTCACGATACCGATGGTTGCGAAACGCACGGCCCCCACCGTACCCGCCTCGATCACACCGGCAGCGACCTCCAAGCGCCGCGGGGTCACTTCGGTCTCGAAGGTTTCCCGAATCTCGTCGAGCGTGACGCCGAGCCCTCCCGCGACCATCTGCACCGCCGGCCCCCACGCCGCGCGCTGCACCCCCGGAATCATGATAATCGGCCGGTAGCTTTGCGGCCGCCCGAAACCGAAGAAATCGAAGATCGTAGCCGCAGTGGGGGTCTTCTCGTACCCGAAGATCTCTTGTGTGCGGACCGAACGGACTTGCTCCGACATGGTCGCCAGGACGAGGGGCAGAAAATCTCCGAAAAAGCCAGGCTCGACGCCGCTGGCAAACAGTGAGGTGCCACCCGCACGGCAGGCCGCTTCCAGAGGGGCTCTGGCCTTCGGATCCATGCCCGGTCCGTAGATGGGACCCACGAGCGAGGTAGTCACCACATTCTTGCCCGCTTCCAGAATCCGGCAAACGTCCTTGATACACTGCTTCAACCGGGTTTCGCCGTGCGCCGTGTAGCACACACAGTCCGCGTCAAGAGCCAGCAGGGCATCAACGTCGCGCGTGGCCTTCACCCCGACCGGGGCACCGCCCGCCAGCGTGCCGGCGTCTTCTCCCTCTTTGCTTTCACTGTGAACCCAGAGGCCAACGAGCTCCATGTCCTCTCGGCGGACGATCGAGTGGAGAGCCAAGCGCCCGACCCAGCCCGTCGACCACTGGATGACTCGGTACTTCCTCATGGTGTCTCTCTCCTTCTTGTGGCGCGATCCGATCACGTCCCGAACCGGCCACAGTTGACGAAAAGCGCTTGGCCGGTGATCGGGCGCGCCAGGTCCGAAGCGAGGTACAGCACGGTCCCGGCACATTCTTCGGGCGACGGCACATAGCGCAGGGGAAAGATCGCGGTGAACTGCTTGTAGAATTCCTCCACCGTAACGCCGGCCTTGCGCGCTTGAATGATTTGCCACTGGCGATGATGCTCTTCGGCTACCGGCCCCAGATGGACGCCGTTGGCACGGATGCCGAATTGGCCCAGCTCCGTCGCCAGGCTCCGCACCAGACTGGCCAGGGCCGCCTTCGAGGCACCATAGCCACCGAAGTTCGGCATCGGATCCACGCCCGCGCCGGAGTTGATGAGGATAATGCGGCCCTCACCGCGTTCTTTCATGGAGGGCACCGCCGCCTGAACGAGGTACACCGTGCCGAAGAAGTTGACCTCCATGATGCGATGCCAGCGCTCGGGCTTGGCGTCCATGACGGACTTGAAATCGCCGCCGTCCGCACCGTTCTGCACCAGGATGTCCACCCCTCCGAAGCGCTCGATCGCGGCCTGCACGATCTGGTGGCAGGAGTGCTCATCGGCCAGATCCGTCGGCATGGCGATGACCGGGTGGCCGAACGCTTCCGCCTCTTTGGCAATGGCCCGCAGCCGATCCTCCGTACGCGCCCCGAGCGCCAGGCTCGCGCCTTCACGGGCGAAAGCCAGCGCAATCGCCCGCCCCATTCCAGGGCCGATTCCGGTGATTACAGCGACCTTATCCTTTAGCAACATCGCAGCCTCCCTCTGCGTCCGCAGTTACCAGCCCGGTGAGACACTCTGCACTCTACTTGTATTTCTGCGCCAACTGGGCCGCGATGGGTAGGACCTTGGTGGCCCGGGGATAGCCGACGTAGGGGGTCAGAAAGATCACCACTTCGTTGAGCTCCGTCGGCATGATTTCACCGTTCGCCAGGGCCGATTCCGCATGAATGCGGAAAGGATTCTCTTCGCCCAAGGCCATGAGGACGCCCAGCAAGGAGAGGCGTCGGTCGCGGATGCTCATGACGTCGCGCGCCCACACCTCGGCAAACTGCTGCTCGATACAGAGCTTGCCGAAATCACCGGCCTCCTTCGGCGGCGCCGGTATCACGTCTCCGTATACCTTCTTGAAGGTCTCGATCCCCAACTCCCAGCGGTTGTCCGCACACATGTGCAGTCCCTCCTCTCTCAATTGCGAACGCTTGCCAATGTGCATGCCCGCTCAAATCGCCAACGTGAAGCCGCCGCTCACCCGCAGCGTCTCGCCGGTCACGAACGACGATCGGCCCGAGGCCAGATACAGCATGGCTTCGACGATGTCCCTGACCTCGCCCTCGCGTGGCACGATCTGCTGCCTCATCACGAGGTCGATGGCCTGCTGCGGCAGCTCCGCCCGGATCGTGTCGGTAAAGATCAGCCCGGGAGCGATGGCGTTAACGCGAATCCCGTCGGCCTTGAATTCGTGCGCCAACGTCATGGTCAGGCCGCGAACCGCCAGCTTCGACACGCCGTAGGCCGTGTGACAGCCGTAGGCCGCCGAGGAGGAGATATTGATGATCGCAGCGTTCACACGCCCCGCCATCGCCCCGCGCGCCGCCAGCGAACAGATGATCACGCCCAGCACATTGACATCGAACAGCCGGCGTAATCGGGGCACCCCCAATGCGGCCATCGGCGCATTGTACGCGGCCGAGTGTAGGCCGGCGTTGTTGATCAGGATATCGATGCCGCCGTGCGCGGCAACGACCCGCGCCATCGCGGCGCTGACCTGAGCCTCGTCGGCAACGTCACAGGGTACCGCAAACGCCGCGCCACCGCCGGCACGCACTTCGGCGGCTGCCTCGTCGGCAGCCGCGCCATCGATGTCTGCGAGAATGACCCGTGCCCCGCGCTGCGCGAGCGCCTCTCCGAACGCCTTCCCAAACCCTCGACCGCCACCAGTGATGACCGCAATGCGGTCCGCGAATTCCCCGCTCTTCTTCGACGGCATGTCTTCGCCTCCTCTATCGGAGCCAACACCGAAGCGCGGTCACCCGACGCTTGAATACATGGCAGGCGCCGCGTGTCACTGGGCTGCAATAAAGCGGGCGTAGCGCTCACAGTACTCGGAAAACAGCAGACCATGCTTTTCCGCGCTCAGCCCATAGTCTTCGAGTGCGTAGCGATGCGTGCCGTGCTTCTCGCGTGGGCGGCTGGCGAGATAGCCCTGCATCCGCTGCCGCAGCCCGTCGCTGAATTCGAAGCCGAAGTGAGCGTACATTTGCTCGATGACCGGCACCGGATCGGTGATGATGTCCCTGAACGCGACATCGAAGAACCGGGTGCTCCTGTCGGGCATCGCCTCCCGCTGCTCCAGCCCTCGCTTGAGCAAGGCGGCAAAGAACTCGGCCTCGAGCGGACCTGTGGCCATCGGGTCGATGTGGTCGCTCATGGCGCTGCGTAACGTGCACGCCAGGCTCGATACCGAGCCGATGACCGAAAGCGGATCGCGGTGGGTCCAGACGATCACCGCATCCGGATACTGCGCCACCAGTTCGTTCAGGTAGGCGAGGTGCGGCGGCGTCTTCAGAACCCAACGCTCCCGCGCATACTCGGACTGCATGTGCTGCAGGAATTGGTGGTGCCAGCGATACGCTTGGACCGCCCCGTACTCCAGGGTCCAGCGCCGGAACGAAGGAATGTAATACGGCGTTCCGAACACCTCGCCCCAGAACTGGGTCGCCCACATCGCGCTGCACTCCTGAGGTAAGGTGGCGCCGATCTCATGTATGGACTTGAAGCCAGGAGCCAACACCTCAACCTGTGCGAGTTTGCGGTCGACCTGTTCGATACGAGGATCGCTGGCGTAGGTCTCCCGCTGCGCCGGCGGCATCGGCTCGTCGACCTCCCAGCTCATGGGGGCACGATGGACGGGATCCTGCGCCAGGAGCTCGTAGAAGATCGTCGTACCCGTGCGGGGCAACCCCAGCACAAAGAGGGGTCGCACAATCTGCTGCTGCGCCACCTTGGGGTGCTGCTGGCGATACTCGATCAGCTGCAGGCGTGTGCACAGATTGTCGAGCAACCGGGCACGTGTACCGATGCGGCCAATCTGTGACAAGCGGGCTTCCCCCTCAAGGGCGGCAACCAATTGCTCCAGGCCCTCACGAAAGGAACGGTCGCCGAAATCGCTGAGACCGGTTCGCTTCGCGGCGGTCGCAAGCAGATTCTCCGGGTCGAGACCGGGCACAACCAGGCCGAGGGTTTGTGCCACTCCACCGATCTTGTTGATCGCTTTGATCGCAAACGGGCGGTTGGGTGGCGGGTCTTGCATCACAGCACCGGCTTTGCCCGCAGTCCAAAGTCTAAAGTCCGACGTCCAACATCGCGGATCAACTTCGTCGCGTCGCCGAGTCGGGTGCGCTGAGTACCGGGGCGGGGACGGACTGAACCGAAACCTGTTCGTACCCTTCGAAGACTGCTGCCCGCATCGCACGCCTCGCAGCTCACGCCGCGCCCAACGGCACGTTCGGAAACCGGGCCGCGATGACGCGCCGCATCCCGTCACGCCAGTGCACGCGGCACGGCCCCGCCAACTCACGGCGGCGCGTGTTGTCGGTAACGTACGAGTTGAAGGCGTAGTCGCTCTCCTCGAAGCGTGGCTCGACCCCCGCCAGCTCGCCGAGGTAGCGGCAAAACTCGATGTCGGTGACCACTTCGTCACCACCCCAGTTCACGATGGTCGCGGGCACCGACGCCGCCGCGAGGAAGGGCGGCACGTGGGCAACCAAATCGTCCTCGTGAATGGGCGAGCAGTAATTCGGACGTCCGCGGAGGATGGGAATAGCCTTGCCGCGCAGCATGGTGGCGAAATGCTGGACCGGCACACCGCCGTGACCGGCCGTACCGTAGGCGACGTTGAGCCGGACAATCGTGGCGCGCAGCCCCAACTGCCGCGCCAGCGTTCGTACCACCGCCTCGGCGCCGATCTTCGCGACGCTGTACGTCGGCGCGTAGAGCGCATAGCCCCCGAGCGGGTCGGTTTCCTTGTACGGATGCAGCGGGTCGGGGTGATCTCGGTAGACCGCGCATGAGGAGATATGGAGGAACGCCTCCGCGTGCCGGCAGTGCGCCATGAGCAGACCGGTGCCCTCGGCATTCACCCGCAGGGCCGCGTCGAAATCGCTCCCGTAGACGTCAACCGCGGAGTGGATCACCTGGGTGAAGTCATGCGGGAGGTCGCCGAAGTCGCCCGTACCCAAGTCACAACGCATCGTCCGGATACCATTCGCTTCCAGAGCCGCGCGCGCGTCGGGATTCGTAAACCGCGCAATGCACCATACCTCGTTCTTCCGCGCCAGGGCATGCGCGATCGGACCGGCAACTTGGCCGGTCGCGCCGGTGATCAAGATCTTCTTGCCGGAGAGCGACATCGTATCCCTTTCCGCGGCAGCACGGTTGACGGCCGGCTTCCTCCGAGGCCGCCCCGCCACCAGCGGCCGGACCGGCGGTGTTTCTCAGTCAGGCCGGGCGGGCCGGCCCGTCAGTGCTTCAAACTGCGCGTCACCGAATAGGCGGCGGGACAAGCTGCTGTGGTCCTCGTGTTCACACACCGATAGGCCGCCGCAGACGCTGTACGCCTGACCGGTCACCCAGCGGGACAGCCCGCTGACGAGGTACAGGACACTGTCACCGATCTCCTCGGCTTCGCCGGGGCGACCGAGTACCGTCCGGGCCAGGACCTCTTCGCGGAGCTTGTCGTCCAACGACATCATCACCCCTTCGCTCAACACCAGGCCGGAGCGAATGCTGTTGACCCGGATGTTGAAGGGTGCGAGTTCCAACGCCGCGCAGCGCACCAGCGCATCGAGGCCGGCCTTGGTCACGGTGTAGGGCGCCATGTACAGCGCCGTGCGCAACGCCGACACCGAGGAGATGGTCACGATCGCGCCGCCTCCGGAGTCCTTCATCGCCAACGCGGCGTGTTTGATGGTCATCGCCGAGCCGATGACGTTGATATCGTAGGAAAAGCGCCAGCTGTCGGGGGTCTGGCCAAGGATCGGACCCGGGCTACCCGACCCGGCGTTGGCGACGGCGATGTCCAGGCGGCCGTTCCGGTCGGCTGCAAACGCCACGGCGTTAGCAACATCATCCTCGACGGTGACATCGCATCCCTTGCAGCGCACCTCGGCTCCCGCACAGACATCGGGCTGGAGCCGTTGCGCCGCGTTTGCGAGAACGTCCTGGCGTCGCCCCACAATGGTCACCGTTGCGCCGGCTTGCAGCAGGCGGCGTGCGATGCCCAAGCCGATCCCCGTTCCACCGCCCGTCACGAGCGCGGTTTGTCCGCTCAGGTCAATTGTGATGCTCATTCGATTCCCCCAGCACGGTGTCGGTTGTTAGCAATTGACCTCGCGCGGCGCGAGGTTTCTCATGGAAGAAACGGGTCCCGTTGCAGCCGGTTGTCTTGGCAGGTACAGGGGGCGTGCTCTGGCAGCCAAGACCGCAGCGCCAATGGTGCCGTGGGGCCCGATTGTTAGCATGGTTCTGGGAGGTCTGCGATTGCTGCATTGGTGACGTCCGCGGTGGCGCAGGGGACGATCCCGTTTAGGAGATTGCTTAACGGCGCCTCTCGGGCCAGAGCACAGCTTATTCGTACGGAGGTAGCCGTGATGAGCACAGCGATCCCACCGCTCCAGCGACGACAACGAAAAACCGTGGCCCGTGGCAGTGGCCTGCCGGCCAGCCTGAAAACGGTCCACGTCAACGCCGCCGGCATTGACGTCGGGTCCGCCGAGCATTACGTCGCCGTCCCCGAGGACCGTGATCCGCAGCCCGTGCGCCGCTTCGAGTGCTTCACGGCCGATCTCGACCGCCTGGCCGACTGGCTGGAGGGGTGCCGGATCGACACCGTGGTCATGGAATCCACCGGGGTCTACTGGATTCCGCTCTTCCAGATCCTCGACCGCCGGGGGTTCGAGGTCAAGCTGGTCAACGCCCGCCATGTCAAGAATGTCCCCGGCCGCAAGAGCGACGTGCAAGACTGCCAGTGGCTCCAGCAACTGCACACGTTCGGGCTGCTGGCGGGTTCGTTCCGGCCCGCTGATCAGATTTGTGTCCTGCGCAGCTACATCCGCCAGCGCGACACGCTCATCCGCGACTGTGCCGCCCACATCCAACGGATGCAGAAGGCCCTGACCCAGATGAACGTCCAACTCCACAAGGTGATCAGTGACATCACCGGCACCACCGGCCTGCGGATCATGCGCGCCATCCTCGACGGGGAACGTGATCCGGTGCGCCTGGCCCTGCTCAAGGACCCCCGCATCCGGTCCAGCCGCGAGCAGATCGCCAAGGCCCTCCACGGCGACTACCGCCCTGAGCACCTGTTTGCCCTGCGGCAGAGCGTCGAACTGTACGACACCTACCGCAAGATGATCGGGGATTGCGATGGCCAAATCGAGCACTACCTGGCGAGCTTCGACACCACGCTCGACCCGACCGCCACGCCCCTGGAGCCTCTCCAGCCGACTTCCCGCAAGCCCCGCGGCAATCAACCCCACTTTGATCTGCGCTCCCACCTCCACCGTATCGCTGGCGTCGATTTCACACGCATTGACGGCTTCGACGCGCTCACCGTCCAAACCCTCCTCTCCGAGGTGGGCCTCGACCCGAGCCGCTTTCCCTCCGCCAAGCACTTTGCCTCCTGGGTCGCGCTGTGTCCCGACAACCGCATCACCGGCGGTGCCGTCAAGAGCAGCAAGACCCGCAAGGTCGCCAGCCGCGTGGCCACCGCCCTGCGCCGCGCCGCCCAGGCTGCCGGCAACAGCCACACCGCCCTGGGCGCTTTTCACCGCCGCATGCGGGCCCGCCTCGGCCCCGCTGCCGCCATCACCGCCACCGCTCATAAACTGGCTCGCATCTTCTACCACATGTGGAAGTATCGCCACCCCTACCACGACCCGGGCGTCAACTACTATGAGACCAAATACCGCGAGCGCACCCTCCGCTCCCTCTCCAAACGCGCCGCCTCTCTCGGATTTCAACTCGTGCAATTCCAACCTGTTAGCGCCGATGTTTCTTAGGAGTTGTAATGTTGTTACGTTTCTAATCAGATATTCCGATTCTACGGAGCAACGTAACAACCTGACAACCTAGCAACCTAACAACTGTCCCTTACCGGTGCAGTTCGTCGATCGACGCCCGCAGCCACTGCTCATCGCGCTGCAGCTCGGGGGCGCCATCGATGAGAAACGTGGAGAAGATGCCCTTGCAGCGTTCTCGCGCCTTAGCCGCAAATTCGTCTCCAATCGCGACGATGGCGAACTCCTCCATGATCTCGTCGCTGATGAGCTTGGGCATGTCCTGCCATTTGCCCTCCAACGAGAGCTGGTGGAGCCGCATGCCGAGGTCCTTCCAGCCGTGAAACTCGAGCACCGAGTGGTACGTCCGCGTCGAGGAGTAGAAGGAGATGCGCTGCTTCACCGCCGCCTTGGCCTTCTCCAGCCCTTCCTTCGTCTTGCTGACGGCCAAGAACGGGCAGCCGACAACGTCGATCCCGGCGGCGTCCCGGCCCGCTTTCGCGGCGCCTTCGGCGATCGCCGGCAGCACGACTTCTTTCGTGTGCCGGAAGGTGGACAGCGGGTGCAAGCGGACTCCCTCGCACAACTCGCCACCGAGACGGCACATGTACGGGTTGACGGCTGCGAGGTAGATCGGCACCTGCGGGTGGTCGATCGGCCCGGGATTGAAGAACGGCGTCATCATGCTGAATTGGTAGTGCGGACCCTTGAAGTAGGTCGGCTTCTTGGGGTTTTGAAAGCTGGCGAACATCGCGCGCACACACAGGAGGTAGTCACGCATGCGCGGGCCCGGTGCGGCCGTCCACGGCGCCGCGTAGCGGCGTTCGTTGTGCCCCTTCACCTGCGTCCCCAGGCCAAGTTGGAAGCGTCCGTTCGCAAGCGCCTGCAGGTCCCACGCAACCTGGGCCGTCACCAGTGGGCTGCGTGGAAACGAAATCGCCACGTTGGTGCCCAGCGTGATGCGCTTTGTGTGCTCGGCAGCGATCGCCAGCGGCACGAACGGATCATGGCCGGCTTCCGGCGTCAGCGCGCCGTCATACCCCAGCTCCTCCACCCTCCGCGCGGCCGCGGCGATGCCCTCCACGCTCCACCCCTTTGCCCCCGTGCCGGCATACTGCGCCGTATCCGGACTCAGCATGGTTGTCTCGATTTTCATTCGTCTCTCCCTTCGTAGTTGACGCCAGCGGCACAGCCAGCCAGAACGATTACGCCGACGCCATGACGCGCGTCAACGCTTTCCTCGAACCGCATTCGCGCGTGGTCATCGCGTCCGTCGCCAGGGATGCCACGCCGCACGATGAACCGCAAACGCTTTCCACCGTCGCGTATGTGACGATTCTATGCTCTCCATGCAAACAATGTCTTTGACGGCTATCGACCCCGTTTGGTTAACGTACCTTTGGCAGGAGAGCGGTAGATGATCGTGTTGTCCCGGCGCGGATTCTTGAAGCTCGGTGCTGGCATCGGTGTCACGCTGAGCCTGCAACGGCTCTCCTGGGCGGAGGGCCAGGCGGGCGCGCCGGCGGCCGTACCGGAATACCGGGGCTGGGAAGACGTCTACCGCCAGCGCTGGCAATGGGACAAAGTCGCACGCGGCACGCATACGAACGCGAACTGCGTCGCCGCCTGTGCCTGGAATCTCTATGTCCGCGACGGCGTCGTATGGCGCGAAGAACAGTCCGCGCCGTACACCGCGTCGAACGCCAGCGTACCGGATTTCAATCCCCGCGGGTGCCAGAAAGGGGCGTCGTGCGCCAACCTCATGACGGGGCCGACGCGCGTGCTGTACCCGCTGCGGCGCGTCGGGCCACGTGGCGGCGGCAAATGGGAACGCATCAGCTGGGACGAAGCGCTCGGCGAGATCGCCGCGAATCTTGTCGACACGCTCGCACGCCGGGGTGGCGGCGGGGTGCTGTGCGATCTGGGGGTCAACTTCGATTACAGCGTGACATTGGCCGGCACGATGCGATTCTTCCGCCAGATCGGCGCACCCATCGCCGATCCTTCGGCCCACGCCGGCGACCTCGCTCTCGGCGGTGTCATCACCCTCGGCGCCGGATGGACCGGTGGCAGTTCGGACGACTGGTTCCGCTCGAGCTATGTCGTCTTGTGGGCCATCAATCCGGTCGTCACCCGCATACCGGATGCGCATTTTCTCACCGAGGCGCGCTACCGCGGCGCGCAGGTGGTTACCATCGCACCCGATTTCAACCAGAGCGCGATCCACTCCGACCTCTGGATCTCTCCGAAGCCAGGTACCGACGCCGCACTCGCCCTCGCCGCGTGCCAGGTGATTGTCGAGGAGAACTTGCTGCAGGCCGATTACGTGCGCAAGCAAACCGATCTGCCGTTTCTCGTGCGCAACGACAACCAGCAACTGCTGCGCGAGTCGGACGTCGTGCCCGGTGGGCGCGACGATCGCTTCGCCTTCTGGGACGAGGCGAAGAACGCATTGGTGTGGGCGCCGGGCACGAAAGGCAGCGCGCAGCGGACCCTCACGTTGCCGGACGGCGTTCGTCCCGCCTTGGACACACGCACCGAAGTGCCGCTCGCGTCGGGCAAGCGCGTGCCTGTGCGCACGGTCTTCTCCTTGCTGCGCGAGCGCCTGCAGAAACTGCGCCCGGAGGAGGCTGCACGTATCACCGGTGTCAGCGCGGAGGTGATCCGTCGCTTTGCGCGGGGCTTCGCCAAGGCGCCGGCTGCCCTCATTCTTTCAGGACTGGGCGGCTGCAAGAACTACCATGCCGATCTCATCCAGCGCTCGCAGATCCTGTTGGCTTCGCTCACCGGGAACCTGGGCCGACCCGGCGGCGGCTGGCACACCAGCGGCTGGATCGACCTCGAGGGGATCGCCTTGGTCGGCCTCTTGGACCACCTCGACGAGGCGACGATGGCAGCGCTCGCCGCGGCGATGGCCGCCAATCCGGCGGCTGCGGAGGCCGAAGGCAGTGCTGGCTACATCTCGAGCACCTTGTTCCACACGGTCCATGGCGGACTCGCCGAGGCCCGACTGAAACCGCAGTACGGCGATCCCGCCCTACCCCGCCCCCCGAAGGCCTACCTGGACGAGGCGCTGAAGAAAGGCCATTTCCCCATCGGCGTGCCGCAGACCAGCGAACCGCCCGAAGTGATCATATCGATCCTCGGCAACATCCTACGTCACACCCGCATGGGCCAACGTGTCCGCGAGACGCTGTTCACCAAGGCGCGGCTCATCGTCGATATCGGGTTCCGCCTCAGCGAGACGGCGCGCCACGCGGACATCGTGCTCCCGGCCGCTGGTTGGTACGAAAAAGTCGGGCTCAAGTACATGATCGGATTGGTGCCGTATATCACGCTGGGGGATCGCGCCACGCCACCGCTCGGCGAAGCGAAACCCGAGTGGGAGATCTATTCGTTGATCGCCCAGCGTGTCGCGGCGGAGGCCAAGAAGCGTGGGATCGCCGAGATCGCGAGTTTCCGCGGGAGGCCCTGCGACATCGCGACGCTCGACGCACGCTTCAGTGACAATGGGCGCTTCGGGCCGGCCGCCGAGGAGGACGTGCTGCGCTTCATCCTCAGCACGTCGAGCGCCGCTGCCGGGATCACGCTCGACGACCTCCGCCATCAAGGAGGCGCCGTCCGCGTCCGCAGTCTGGGCCCCGATCTCTCGACGACGAGCAACTTCTACTCCACCTACCGCGAGGACGAGCCGGTGGCCACCCTGCGCGACTTCGTCGAAAAGGATCGCCCCTACAAGACCCTCAGCGGACGCCAGCAGTTTTATGTCGATCACCCGTGGTTCATCGAGGTGGGCGAGCAACTGCCGACCCATAAGGACCCGCCGACGGCCGGCGGGAACCACCCTTTCACGCTCACCAACGGTCACACGCGCTGGAGCATCCACGCGATCTGGCGCGACCACCCGATGATGCTGCGCCTGCAGCGCGGCGAACCGGTGGTCTTCATCAACAGCGAGGACGCCCGCGAGCGCGGCATTGGGGACCACGACCTGGTGCGCGTGTCCAACGACCTCGGCAGTTTCGTCGCGCGCGCGATGCCCACGGGAACCATCCACCCGAAGCAGGTCCATCTCTACCACGCCTGGGAGCCCTTCCAGTTCCATGAGGGGAGAAGTCACCAATCCATCGTGCCGAGCCCCATCAAGCCGACACAACTCGTGGGCGACTACGGCCACCTGAAATGGGGCTTTGCTTACTGGGAACCCAACGCCGTCGATCGCGACACGCGCGTGAACATCGCGAAGCTGTAAGCGGCACCGCGTGCGCGCGCCGGCGTGCGCCTCAAGCGGCGCGGCGAACGGAGCGAGCACGGGGTGGCGGGGTCTCCTCTGAGGCCGGCCCGCCCGCCCGTACCGCGCCTGCCTCCGCCCTGGCGTGGCCTCGTCAAGCCCCTGCTGGATCGAGGCGAACTCGGAACTGGCCAGGCTGGTGGCCAGGTACGCGACCCGATCCGTACGCTCCGTATCGGAGCGGAAGATCCGGCACCGCGCAATGCCGCGAGCCATGGCGTGCCGCAGGCTCCCTAAGCATCGTCGGCATTGGTAGATTGCTTGCAAGTTTCTACCAGAGCAATTACTTGCACCACGTGGGGCTCAACATCAAGAATAGGGAGGGCGAACGGCTAGCCGCGGATTCCGCGGAAACTGACCGGCCACCGCCTGAGCCGTCGTGCCGAAGAGGGGATCCTCGGCTACGGGCCCGCCGGCGTATGATCGTTGACACCTCGGCAATTGTCGCGGTGTCCTTCCGAGATCCCGGTTTCGAGGATGTCCTGGCGAAGCTGGCGGCCGCGGAACGCGCCGGTGCTGGTGCGCCGACGCCGAGCGAGACTGCCATCGTGCTGACGGCCAGGCTCGGGAGAGACGCGCGCGGATTGCTGGAGCGTTTCCTGCAGGAATTCGCCATCGAGACGGTGCCGTTTGGCGACGAGCACTGGCGCGTCGCCCACGATGCCTATCGGCGTTTCGGCAAGGGCCGCCACCGCGCGCGGCTAGACTTCGGCGTTTGCCTCAGCTACGCCACGGGCGCGCTCACGCACGAGCCGTCGCTCTACGTCGGAGAAGACTTCAGCAAGACCGACCTCGAACTCGCGTAGGGTTAACGCTCCCGGCCGGCTTGACGCCGTCGGTTCCGAACCGTTACTCACCGATCGGCGCTTCCGATCTCATCCCAGCGGTCCCGTGCCGTCGGTTCGCACGGCCACACCACGTAGCGTGCTCGCACGCTGCCGGCTGCCTGGTGCACGCCACCGCCGTCGTTCGATGCCGCGTGCGACCACGTGATGGAGAGCGCCCGCGAAGTCGAGGCGCGGCCCACGAGGCATACGGACGCAAGGCGGTAATGCTATCCGATGGTCAAGTGTTCTACGGAATTGACGCACACATTCCAATGGTGTCGTCTCACTCGCGTAGCGTCGAGGGTGAGCGTGGTGGCTGTACTACCTGGGAAGTAGCTGTTGCCGGCGGCTTGCGCGTCGAAGCGCCCTGTGGCCTGCGTCCTGTTCGACGACCCGCGGCGAACATGCCGCGACCACTGCCCCGCCCCACCGCGGTACCTGGCTCCACAAGGGCCGCACCGCCCCCCTCCTCCGTTCTCCGGTTGCTGTGCCGCAAAACCGACGCGCACAGCAGCCCCAGGATCGACGATCATGAAGCGAGCCAGGGTCAGGATCGACCCGCAACACGCACCCAGCGCCCCCCCAGCATGACCACAGGTCCCGGGCTCGACAATGGCGTTCCACATCAGTTCGACGTGGTGCCGCTGAGCCGCGGCGGGTAAACGGCCCTTGCGAATCAAGCGTGCAGCCCGTACCCGCCGCCGGATCGAGCGGCGAGTTAGCCTCTTCGACGCTGCCACTCCGCGGGGTCGCGACTGGCGTGCAGCACGGCGACGACGACAACGATGTCCGCTTCGATGGCGAAGTAGACGGCATACGAGAAGCGCCTGAGAAGGGCGCGACGAATGCCGCCGCGTAGCTCCCGGTATTTGAGCGGCCCATCGGCGATGCGCTTGTAGGCGGCGCGAAGCTCATCGAGGAACTCCGCCCCAAGTCCTGGTCGTTCATTCTCGTACCACTCGAATGCCGCCTCCACATCGAGATCGGCGGGCGGCTCCGAAATCAACCGATACTCGATCACCGCGACTTCTTGGCCCTCTCGGCCAGGCGGTCGATGACCTCGTACGCTGAGCGAGCGCGACTCGGGTCACGCCGGTACTCAGCGAGGCGCTCCTCTGCGAGTTCTACGTGGCTTTCCGGAGCCGGCAGCTCTCCCGGCCTCTCGGCGATTCGGTCCCAAAGATCCTGCAGATATCGAACCTGTTCGGCCTTGGACAGCTCCGCAAATCCAGGTGGTTCGGGAATCGTTGTCCGCTGCATGCTTCAACCCTCCCTGCGACAATACCGTAACCTTTGTGCGGCTGCCAATGGTGGAGGCTAACGCTCCGGTTCAGCGGCGGCACGAAGCGCCGTCCGCTGCATGCTGTTGTGCCCTTCGTCCTTTGGCGCACGTACTGACCATGGGCTGATCCTGATGCAGGTCGTGTTGGCGTTCTTCCGTTGCCCGAGGTCAGCGCGCCACCATCTCCACCCGGCGATTGCCGGACTTACCGGCATCGGAACGGTTCGTCTTCGCCGGGCTGAGCGGCCCAACCCCGTGCGCGGACAGGCGAGACACAGCGATCCCGTAGTCTGTGGTCAGCGCCGCCACGACGGCCTTCGCCCGGTTCAGCGACAACATCATGTTGTACTCGAGTGTTCCGTCGGTGTCCGTATGTCCCACGATGAAGACTCGCAGCGACGGATCGTCCTCGAGGAACTGTCCGATCACGTCGAGAGCCGGCTTCGACTCGGGTTTGAGCACCGCCTTGTCGGTGTCGAAGAAGAGCCCGTCCAGGACGACTTTCCCCTCCGCGGCGAGCCCCCGCTTCAGCGCCTCGGCCGTCACGGTCACCAGCCCCTTCTCCATCGCCGTCACTTCCAGGATGTCGATCTCGTGGCGGGGTTTCATCACGGCGATCGCCACATATGTCTCCGATTGGTCCGACACCCGTTTCACCGACAGATACCACAGCGGGGAAGACGTGTACTTCATTCCGGTTACCCGCCCCCAGCGGCTTCCCGCCCACGACGGCCCGCAGTCCTTGTCGCCGCACTCGAAGAGAATCGAGAACCCCGCAGCCTGCAGCGCCTCCTTGTAATTCGTGAGGATCTCGAGCTGGGACCGATCATGCGGGTTCTCGTAAAAAAGACGGGAGAGGTTGCCGCTGGCCGTGATGCTCTGGATGACCTCGTCGTCGGTCGTTCCCTTCGGATCCAGAGACGTTACGACCTTGTAGGTGCTGTGGCCAAGGTCGTCCCGCCGCGACATCACGGATCCCTCGTACGGCTTGATGAGGGGATGATCCTGGGGGGCCGCGCCGGCGGACGACGCGGCCAGCAGGGTGCCGGCGATAACAACAGCGGTGATTCGGGCGATGGTCATTCGTGGATTCTCCAAATGGTTTGCGTTGGTTGGGTCATGAGATGCATCCCGGGTCAGCGCAGCACCTCCGTTGTGCGCCTAACGGCTTGCGCCTGAGCCGCGCGCGTTTCTTTGCGCGTCGGTCTCGAGGCGCTTGTTATGCACGGCCCCGTAGTCGCCGCCGCCAGTAGCCGGGCCGTCGGTGCTGATGCGCGACCGCGACGACAAACACCACTTCGTCTTCGATCTGGAACAGAACGTTGAACGGAAACCCGGCTAGGACGCATTTCCGAACCGGCTCGTTGAAAAACGGAAATGTGTGAGGAGACCGCGCGATGCGCGCTTCCGCCCGTTGTATGGCTCTGAGAAACCGCCAGCCCAGGCCCTTGCTGCGCGTTTCGTAGAACCTGGCAGACTCAAGCACCTCATCGTCGGCCTTTGGATGGTAGATAACCTCCATCACCTCAGCGCCGAGAGAGCCGAACGAGCACGAGCGTGCACTTGAGCCGATGTACGCCCCTTCACCCGGCCGCTCCGAAGCTCGTCGCCTCGTCGCCTGGCCTCCGCGGCCCATGCAGCGTCCACATCCTCTTCGATTTCCTCATCGAGGCTCTCCAGAAGAACACGGGCCAATCGCGCCCGCTGGGTCACCGGTAGTCGCAGAACTTTCTGCTCAAGATCTGACTTCCTCGCGTCCATGGAAACCTCCAACGTGCGTTCCTAGCATGGCTCGCCCGATGGTGCACCACGTGTCGCGCATCAGTGGCCGCTAATAGACGTTCGCGGGTTGGGCTGACGTTCAAGTCGGCCCGATCCTTGCGCTTGATACGCGATGGCGCCTGGGTTCTAGGGATCAACATCCGCACCGGACCTGAATTCTAGCATCTCGGATTTGTAGGAGCCGTCCCCTTGCGGTCTGATCCTCAACGTGAAGCCCGCATTCGTGCCGTGAGTGTCGACGGCCGTGATGTCGAAGTGCTCGTGCGGGTACGTTGATGGCGTCACGTCGGTCACAAACGACCACCAGTACTCTTCGAGTTCTTTGATCGGCACGATGTGAACTGGATGCGCCGCGTCGTTCTTAACGAAGGTCTCAAGGCTTCCCCGCGTGTAGCAGTGCTCGGAGTTGCAAACACGACGGATGACCACTCGGTGGTTACCATAAGATCGCAGCAGCCAGACATCGATTGGCACGTGTTCCGAACGCGCCGGAGCCGATGCCTGCAACGAGCTACTGCAGGCGCTGAGTGCAAGCGATGACACCAGCGAAACAACGGCCCTATCGAGCACCGCTTTGCTCCGGTGCATAACGATTAAGGGTTTTTCCGGCATCCGGCGCAACGAGGCCGGTGGTGGCGACGACGCGACCGACAAGCCGGATGGCGAAAAGACCCCGTGGAACTGAACCGCGTGCCACGAAGCGGTGCTCCCTATGGAGCTTCTATCGCAGAAGGCGTCGGCGTGGCAACGAAGAGGCAGCCCAGCGGTCGGGTGCAGAGTGAGACGGACAGGGTGGTGGCAGGGCGACGAGGAGGGACGGGGGCCGGTCGGGAGGGGGGCTGACAGCGCCGCAGGCGGCGGCAGGCGCAGCGGTGCGCCACAAGGCGTGAGCTTGTCCGTCGGGGAGGCGGCTGTGGTGGAGCGCGAGGCTCATGACGTATCGTGCGGTGACGGTGCGCGGCGCTCGACGACGCGCACCGGGCCGCCGCAGATCGGACAGGGTGGCGGTGGTGCCTCGGGGGGCGTGTCGGCAGTGCTGCCAGAGGCCTGGTCCTCGAGTCCGGCAGGTGCCGCCACGGGCGGGGTGTGGCCGAGGAGCGCGCTAATCGAGCAAGCTCACCCGCCACCACCACCACCCGACACGGCCCCGACTGCACTAACCGAGGTCCACAGCGACGCCACCACAGACCATCTTGCCAACCCCACGCTCCGCTGCCCGAACTGCCAGGGAACCACCTTCTTTATGATCGCCACCCTCGTGCCCGCGCGCCGCCGCCGCGACCAACCGCCGCCACACACGTGACGACATGACGCCGGCGCTTCCTTCCGATCACTGCCGTGCCTGGCTGTTACCCGCAGCGTCGCCGCGGTCTGCGCATCCTCCCCACGTCCGCCGCGCTGCCGGCCCCCACCAGACTCACTCGGCTGTCTCCCGCCACCCCCGATCACCGCACTCGCTCGCCCCCCCCGCATGGTTCCTCGGCTGCACACACCACACGCGGCGCCAATTTCTTCATAAGGGACTCTGCCAGCGCGCCGCACCGTCCCACTGCGGCGTGGTTCAACCGCGCTTTGGAGCGGCGCTCGCCTTGGACTTCCCGACTCGGCGGTGCCGCCTCGTCTGGCTCGACCCCTCCAAACCGCTAAGAGTTAGACGCCCCTTTCATGCCGTCGCCCATTCCGCAGACAGCAGCGCCGCTTGCTCCAGCACCGTCTGCGTGGCCTTCTCCTGCTTGTCCGGCGGGTAGCCGTGCTTGCGCAGGATGCGTTTGACCAGCACGCGCAACTGCGCGCGCACGTTCTCACGCAGGGTCCAGTCGATCGTGACGTTGTTCCGCACCGTCTCGACCAGCTCGCGCGCGATCGCTCGCAATGTGTCGTCGCCGAGGACCTTCACCGCGCTGTCGTTCGTCTCCAGCGCGTCGTAGAAGGCCAGCTCGTCCTCGGACAGACCCAGCGTCTCGCCGCGCGCGTTCGCTTCGCGCATTTCTCTCGCCAGCGCGATCAGCTCCTCGATCACCTGCGCCGCTTCGATGGCCCGGTTGTGGTAGCGCCGGATGGTCTGCTCCAGCATCTCGGCGAACGACCGCGCCTGCACGACGTTCTTGCGGCGGCGCGTCGCGAGTTCTCCCTTCAGCAGCTTCTGCAGCAGTTCGACCGCGAGGTTCCGTTGCGGCATGCCCCGGACCTCGGCCAGGAACTCGTCCGACAGGATCGAGATGTCCGGCTTGTCGAGCCCGGCTGCGGCGAAGATGTCCACGACGCCTTCCGGGGCCACGGCGCGGGAGATGATCTGCCGCACGGCCTGATCGAGTTCCTCCTCTGGCCGCGCCTCCCCCGGGGCGCGCTTGGCCAGCACCGCCTGCACGGCCTGGAAGAAGGCCACGTCGTCACGGATGCGCAGCGCCTCCTCGTGCGGCACGGCCAGCGCGAACGCCTGGGACAACTCCCGCACGGCCCGCACGCAGCGGTCCTTGCCGTTCTCCTGCTTGAGGATGTGCTCCTGCGCGGCGGGCAGCAGGCCCAGACGCTCCTGAGGCGTGCCGGTCGTCCAGCGCGACCGGTCGAAGCCGTGGAAGAGGCCACAGCACACCTCGTACTTCTCCAGCATGAGCGCCACGGCCTCGTCCTGATCCAGCGCCGTGCGGCCGGTGCCGCCGCTCTCGGTGTACGTCGCCAGGGCGGCCTTCAACTCATGGGCGAGTCCCAGGTAGTCCACGACCAGCCCGCCCGGCTTGTCACGGAAGACGCGGTTCACCCGTGCGATGGCCTGCATCAGGCCGTGGCCGCGCATCGGCTTGTCGATGTACATCGTGTGCAGGCTCGGCGCGTCGAAGCCCGTGAGCCACATGTCCCGTACCAGCACGATGCGCAGCGGATCGGCGGCGTGGCGGAAGCGGTTGGCCAGCGCCTCGCGCCGGGGCTTGTTGCGGATGTGTGTCTGCCAGTCCGGCGGGTCCGAGGCGGAGCCGGTCATCACCACCTTGATCGCGCCACGGGCGTCGTCCTCGTCCTGCCACGCGGGCCGGAGTGTCACCAACTCCCGGTAGAGCTCCACGCAGATGCGCCGGCTCATGCAGACGACCATCGCCTTGCCGTCCATCGCCTCCAGCCGCTTCTCGAAGTGCTCGACAATGTCCCGAGCCACCAGTTCGAGCCGCTTCTCCGCACCGACCACCGCCTCGAGCTGCGCCCACTTGGACTTGAGCTTCTCCTTGCGCTCGACCTCTTCGCCCTCCGTGGCCTCCTCGAAGTCCGGGTCGATCTTCGGCCGTTCGGCCTCGTCGAGCGCGAGCCTGGCGAGCCGGCTCTCGTAGTAGATCGGCACCGTCGCACCGTCCTGCACGGCCCGCTGGATGTCGTAGACGCTGATGTAGTCGCCGAACACCGCGCGGGTATTGGCGTCCTGCAGCTCGATCGGCGTGCCGGTGAAGCCAATGAACGATGCATGGGGCAGGGCGTCGCGCATGTGCCGTGCGTAGCCGTCGATGAAGTCGTACTGGCTGCGGTGCGCCTCGTCGGCGATCACCACCACGTTCCGCCGCTCGGAGAGCGTCGGGTGCCGGTCGCCCTTCTCTTCGGGGAAGAACTTGTGAATGGTCGTGAACACGACCCCCCCGGCCGCCACCGACAAGAGATCGCGCAGATGTGCGCGCGACGCGGCCTGGGCCGGCGGCTGGCGCAGGAGTTCCGCACAGCGCGAGAAGGTGCCGAAGAGCTGGTCGTCGAGGTCGTTGCGGTCGGTGAGCACGACGATCGTCGGGTTCTCCATCGCCGGCTCGCGGACGATGCGGCCGGCGTAGAACGCCATGGTCAGGCTCTTGCCCGAGCCCTGGGTGTGCCAGACGACTCCCACGCGGCGGTCGCCGGGCTTGCCGCCGGGCTTGCGCCCCGCTTCATACCGCCCGGCCTCCTCGGCCACCCGATCGGCACGGGCCAGTTCCGCCGCGCGCAGCGTCTCGCCGACGGCCACCTGCACTGCATGGAACTGGTGGTAGCCCGCCATCTTCTTGACGAGGCGCCCGCTTCCGTCGTCCTCGAAGACCAGGAAGTCGCGCACAAGGTCGAGGAAGCGCCGCGGCGCCAGCATCCCCTCGATCACGACCTGGAGCTCGGGCATGTGCACGTCGGCGACCGCCTCGCCCGAGATCGTGCGCCACGGCTTGAACCACTCCCGGCCGGCGGTGAGCGTCCCGGCGCGCGCCTCGACGCCGTCCGACACAACCAGCACCGCGTTGGGCGCGAACAGCGCCGGCACCTCGGCCTTGTAGGTCTGGAGCTGCTGGAAGGCGGTCCAGATGGTGGCGTCTTCAGTGGCGGCGTTCTTGAGTTCGAGCACTGCCAGCGGCAGGCCGTTGACGAACAGCACCACGTCCGGCCGGCGGCTGTGCTTGTTCTCGGTAACGCTGAACTGGTTGACCGCGAGCCAGTCGTTGCCGCCCGACTCGTCGAAGTCGATCACCCGCGCCTGCGCGCCGCGGACCTCGCCCTCGCGCGTGCGGTACTCGACCGTCACGCCATCCACCAGCAAGCGATGCAGCGCGCGGTTGCGCTGGATCAGGTCCGTGCCCTCGATCCGTATGAGCTTGCGGAAGGCATCATCCAGTGCCTCGGCGGGCAGCTCGGGATTGACGCGTGCGAGCGCGTCGCGCAGGCGCTGGGCGAGGACCACCTCGCCGTAGTCGCGCCGCTCGGCCTCGGGCATGTCCGGAGCGATGTCCGGCCCGCGCGCAATCTGCCAGCCACCGGCCTCCAGCCAAGCCAGAGCGGCATCTTCGACATCGGATTCGCTGAGGCGGCGATCGCTCATCCGCCATCCTCCAGCAGGTTGACGACAAGACGGACCATCAAGTTCTTCTGGGCTGGTTCGCTCTCGGCAATCAGGAGGGCCAGAGCCACCATCGCGTTGTCGGCAAGGCGCGGCTCACCGTTTGCGCGCAGGAGCAAGTGATTGCGCCGCAGGTAGTCGAGGAAAAGCAGGCTGCCGATGCGCTTGTTGCCGTCAGAGAACGGATGGTCCTTGATCGCGAAGTAGAGCAGGTGCGCGGCCCGGGCCTGGGCGCTGGGGTAGAGCGCCTCGCCCCCGAACGTCTGTTCGATGGCGCCGACGATTCCGGCCAGGGCTTCGCCGCGTTCCTGGCCGAAGAGCGTCCCCGCCTCGCCGCGCGCCGCGAGGTCCGCGCGCAGTCGCGCGCCCGTCGCTCGGGCCTCCTCGAGGGTCAGCCGAGCGGCCGGGGCCACGGGCGAACCCGGACCCTCCGCCAACCGCGCCTCGTCGTATTCGAGTAGGAGCCGCCAGGAGCGGCTGTAGCGTTGGACGACGTCGAGCACGGCCCGCCCTTCGTCCGTGACCAGGGCGTGGGTGGTCAGCGTGCGAGCCAGGAGCCCCACGGCCTGCTCGATCTCGCCGAGCCCCCGCTCCGCCAGCCGCCGCTCGTTCAGCGTGTAACCGCGCAGCAAGTGGTCCCGCAGCGTGCGGGTGGCCCAGATGCGGAATTGGGTGCCACGCCGGGAGTTCACGCGGTAGCCGACGGAGATGACGGCGTCGAGGTTGTAGTGGCGGACGCTCCGCCGCACGCTTCGGCGGCCCTCGGTCTGAACTACCGAGTAATCCTCGGTAGTTGCCGACTCATCCAACTCGCCCTCGCTGAAGACGTTCTTGAGGTGGAGGCCCACGTTGTCCGTCGAGGTGTCGAAGATCTCCGCCATCTGCCGCTGCGACAGCCAGACCGTCTCGCGCTCCAGTCGGACTTCGACCTGGGCCGACCCGTCGGGGGCCTCGTAGACGACGATCTGGCCGCCGTGGCTCTCGGGCATCAGCCTGCCCTCCTCGCCACGGTGCGCCGCTTCTTCCATATCTCCTCGGCGCTCTCCTTCTCTAGCCCCTCGCGGATCTTCTCGATCGCCTTTGGTGAGTACCGCTTGAAGGCCGCCTTTCCGATCTTCATCTCCTTGTAGCATTCCGAGTCGCTGCGAAGGCCGAGGTGATCCACAACCGCAACGGCCTTGGGCATCGTCAGACCGACCTTCTCCGCGAGCTGCCGGGCGCCCAGGCTGTAGAAGCCTAGCTCGTCGACGCGCTTCACGGCCACGACGTGAGCGCCAGGCGTTCCTTCGGCCACGAGCTGGATCGGGATGCCTTCCTTCTTCGAGAGTCGGAGCGCGAGCCCGGGACCAGAGCCATCGGGCGTGATCTCCACCGCAGCGGCACCCGGGAACACGTCTCCCCACGTCCTTCCCTTGCAGATGTCTTCACCGAGCCGCCGCAGGTCCGCGTCGCTCGGCTGCCCCTTCTCCCCCCGGATCGTGCCGTCCAGGATCGCGAGCGGCCGCAGCCGCGCGAGTGCCTCCACCCGGCGGCGTCGGCCCGGGCGGAGCAGCTTTTTGATCTCCGCCACCTCCGTATCGAAGAGCGTCGCGAGGTCGGTCGGTGGCGAGGTGGACACCGGCAGGACCCGCGCCGGCAGATGACAGGAGAGCTCCTGACCGAAGACGCTCTTCAGGAGGTCGCGGAAGAGCGTGACGCCCGACTGCACGTGGACGTAGAGCTGACCCTCGGAGATCTCCAGCAGGTGATGCTGCGCCGCGTCCCGGAGCCCGTTGATGGTCTGGAGAACGAGCGCCTGTTCCTCGCTCAGATACCGGATCGCCCCGTCGCTGAGCGAACGCCGGACGCAGGCGTCGAACCCGATCGTCTCCTTGGCGCGCTTCTCGCGGATGCGGCCGCCGCGGTGCAGGAGTGCGGCCTTCATCAGCATCTCGAAGCCGTGGTCGAGTTGGATCAGCGTGCTGCTGACCCGTCCGCGCTCGTGGGGCCGGTTGAACAGCTCGATGGAGAGGACCAGCGCGTCACAGGCCTTCTCGAGTAGCAGCTTGGCTTCGCGCTTCATCAACCGGCCCTCGCGAGGATGCGCTCTGGATCGTCGAGGCGAAGCTCGCCGGAGATGAGCTTCGGGAGCAGCGTGTCGCGGAGGGCTGCGAGAGTGCGGGACTCATCGACCACGCGGCGTACACGGCGCGATAGCGGGTTCAGGACGCCTTCGAACTGCGCCAGGAGCGGCGCAGCGGGAAGGACTTGGCTACTCATGTACGCGAGGTTCCGATTCAACCCTGGCACCGCCGAGTCTGCGCCAAGCGAAGCGAGGTCATGAGTGCGGAGAGCGTGAAAGAGGAACGCTAGGCTTCCGCACTTTGCCTTCGGAACGACATAGAACGTGGTGTCGATAGGGAAGAAATCGGTAGCCACCCACGTGGCGATCCCGGGGTTGCCCTTTCGACCTACGACGATCCCGGGACCTGTGACGAGTCGTTCGTCATGCCAACCAACCAGGCCGTTTGAGCCATAGACAGGGACTTCACCATCGCGCCGGTCCTCGGCCTTGAGCGCCTTCCCGTACGCGAGCTCCAGCAGCGCGCCCAGTCTCGTCACCTCCCACCCCTCCGGGATCTCGCCGAGTTCGGAGTCGACGAGGCGGGCGGGGAAGAGGTCGGCGAGGGGCTGGGGGAGGCCGGGGTCGCGGCCTTCGGCCTTGGCGCGGACGGGGTCGAAGTCCACGAACCACGACTTGAAGAGCGCGCGCGCCGTCGTCTCCAGCGTCTCGCTCATCCGCCGATTCAGCTCGATCTTGTCGTCCAGCGTGCCGAGGATGTGGGCGATGGCGCGTTGTTCGCGGAGCGGCGGCACGAACAGTGGAAACGACCGAATGATCCCCTCGTTGAGGTTCGGCATCGTTGCGCCAATCGCATGGAACTTGAACCACGCGACCGAGGTTGGGTTCGCGAGGACGTGTGAAAGGTAGTCGGCGTCAATCTCGACGCCGGCGCGGGTGATGCGCAGGCGAATCGCTCCGGTCCCGCAAATGAACCCATCCTCGGCGTCGCGAACGCATCCGACGTGCCCAGTGGCCTGCACGCCTCGTCGGGCGAAGAGGATGTCGCCAAGTCGCAGCCGATGTCGCTCAAGTTCCTGCGCTTTGGCTTGCGTGATCTTCGGCAGCACCGAGTGGTCGATTCGCCTACCGCGGATCGCCTCGGTTGGCACTACAGGAACACCGTCGTCTACGTAGTCGTATGCATGGAGCTGACTGCCAAATGGTCCGGTCTGCAGCTCAGCAACTCCTGCGTCACAGAGGGCGCCAAGGGAAGCCCGCCTCCACTCACCCGCCATACCCGAGCTCCCTCAGCTTGACCGCGATCGCAGCATCCAACTTCGCAGCCTCGGCCTGCTGTTCTCGCAGCGTCGCGGCAAGCCGCCTCATCTTCTCCTCGAACGGCTCGCCATCGTCCTCCTGCGCTTCGGCGCCGACGTAGCGGCCGGGCGTGAGGACGCGGCCGTGCTTGCGCACCTCCTCCAGCGGGGCGCTCTTGCAGAAGCCGGGGACGTCGGCGTACTCGCCCGCCTCCTTCTCGCCGCGCCAGGCGTGGTACGTAACGGCGATGCGGGCCACGTCCTCGTCGGTCAGCTCGCGGTGGGTGCGGTCCACCATGCGACCCATCTTGCGCGCGTCGATGAAGAGCACGTGGCCGCGGCGGTCGCGGAACTTGCCGTTCTTGCGGTCGCGCGCCAGGAACCACAGGCACGCGGGGATCTGCGTCGAGTAGAAGAGCTGGCCCGGCAGCGCGACCATGCAGTCCACGAGGTCGGCTTCGATCAGGTGCTTTCGGATCTCGCCCTCGCCGGACTGGTTGGACGACATCGAGCCGTTGGCCAGCACGAAGCCGGCCACGCCCGCGGGCGCGAGGTGGTGCACGATGTGCTGCACCCAGGCAAAGTTGGCGTTGCCTGCCGGCGGTGTGCCGTACTGCCAGCGCTTGTCGTCGCGCAGGCGCTCGCCGCCCCAGTCGGAAACGTTGAACGGCGGGTTCGCGAGGATGAAGTCGGCCTTCAGATCGGGATGGCGGTCGTTGTGGAAGGTGTCGCCGTGCGCGATCTGCCCGTCGATGCCGCGGATGGCGAGGTTCATCTTCGCCAGCCGCCAGGTCGTGTAGTTCGACTCCTGGCCGTAGATCGAGATGTCGGGCTTCGTCCCCTTGGGGGCCTTGCCGCCGTTGCCGTTTCCCTTGGCGTGCGCGCGGATGAACTCCACCGACTGCACGAACATGCCCGAGGAGCCGCAGCAGGGGTCGTACACGCGGCCGCGGTAGGGCTCGAGCATCTCAACCAAGAGCTTAACCACGCAGCGCGGGGTGTAGAACTCGCCGCCCTTCTTGCCCTCGGCGCTCGCGAACTGCGAAAGGAAGTACTCGTAGACGCGGCCGAGCACGTCCTTGGCGCGGCTCGCCTCGTCGCCGACCTTGATGTTGCTGATCATGTCGATCAACTGGCCGAGGCGAGTCTTGTCGAGCGCCGGGCGGGCGTAGTCCTTCGGAAGCACACCCTTGAGCGCCGGGTTGTCGCGCTCGATGCCGGCCATGGCGTCGTCGACGAGCTGGCCGATGGTGCTCTGGCGCGCCTGGGCCTTGAGGTGTTGCCAGCGGGCCTCGGGTGGGACCCAGAAGATGCTCAACGCGCGGTATTCGTCGGGGTCTTCCGGGTCGGCGCCGCTCTTCTTGTCCGCGACGAGCTTCGCGTGCTGCTCCTCGAAGGCGTCGGAGATGTACTTGAGGAAGATCAGGCCGAGGACGACGTGCTTGTACTCCGCGGCGTCCATCGAGCCGCGCAACGCATCGGCCATCTGCCAGAGCTGGGCTTCGTAGCCGACGGTGGCGGCGCTTGTCTCGCCTGCCTCTGCGTTGTTCTTGCGCTTCGCCAAGTTCTACCTCACGTGTTCATTTCTGCGCGTCGTCTTGGGGCGTCTAACGCTTGAGCTCAGCCGCCGACAGCCCGCGTAGCGGGATGGCGGTCGGCTGGAGCGAACTGTTGAACCAAGCCGCTGCGCGGCAGTTTTGATCACGAACATCTTCGGTTTGCGGTTGCTGATTCACGCGTAAGTAATTCTGACGCGGCATACCTCGCGGCGCAAACGTTTTCATCGTCGCGGCGCATCATCCTGACACCTCCCACCGGCCTGCGATGGACGCAGGCCGGTAGCCACACACAGGAGGTGTCTCATGGGAGCACTGCGTGATCGAATGGATGGTGACCTGCGGCTGCGCGGCTACGCCGAGGTGACGCGCTCGGAGTATCTGCGCTCGGTCTATCAGTTCGTGGCGTACTACCGCCGCTCGCCGGCCGCAGCGTCGCCGCGGTGTGCGCATCCTCCCCACATCCGCCGCGCTGCCGGCCCCCACCAGACTCACTCGGCTGTCTCCCGCCACCCCCGATCACCGCACTCGCTCGCCCCCCGCATGGTTCCTCGGCTGCACACACCACACGCGGCGCCAATTTCTTCATAAGGGACTCTGCCAGCGCGCCGCACCGTCCCACTGCGGCGTGGTTCAACCACGGTTTGGAGCGGCGCTCGCCTTGGACTTCCCGACACGACGGCGCCGCCTCGTCTGGCTCGGCCCCTCCAAACCGCTAAGAGTTAGGCGGCCTGCTCAGGCTGTCGATCATCGTGACGTAATCCATGACGATGCGGCCACAGGAAGTACGCATTCAGCGCAATGAATAGCGCTATCGATAGCCACGAATTGACGAATGCAAGAATGGTCGCGAGACCATAGCCCGCCGGGCCTACGAGGAACCGCTTCCCAATAGCTTTCGCCTGTTCGGGAGAAATCGCTTCGTTCAGCAACTCGCGGTGTGATGCCGCATACCACCACGTCACAGTCACAAAAATCCCGATTGTGGTCAGCGTGCCCGCGTAGAATGCAGTGGCAATATCTTGTCCTGAGTGCGCATGAAACGCCTCGGATAGAACTGCCGTTGGAAATGGCAAGAATGCGATAAACATCAACTGCAGGGTGTTTAGAAGCAGAAGTGTCTGATCGGCGCGCACGATCCAGTCGAACATGGCGTGGTGGTTGACCCAAATCGCGCCAATGACTACGAAACTAATTGCATAGGCCAGATATGACGGCCAAAGGTTGAGCAGGCCGAGTCCAAGGGCCTGAACCGGGGGAACCTTGATCTCTAGGACGAGTAGGGTAATGGCAATCGCAAAGACGCCATCACTGAATGCTTCGAGACGATTTGTGTCCACTCTTCGACCTCAGATTGATCGCAGGGGACATCGGCCTGCCCACTGGACGCCCCTATGAGTTTCTTGCGTCAGGGCCGTAATAGAAGTTCGCCGTAGCCCCTCCATCAATCAGAAAGTCGCTGCCCGTGATAAAGCCGCCCTCCGGTCCCATGATCAGCGCCGCAAGGCCCGCGACCTCGTCGGGGGTGCCAGCGCGACCGGCGGGCATATTCCTCAGCATCGCCTGATAGAAATCGGCTCGTTCTCCATAGAGTTCGTCATGCGCCAGCGGCGTCACGATGATGCCCGGGCTGATCGAATTGATCCGCGCGCCCCGCTTCGCCCAGTTGATCGCCTCGCCGCGCACGCGAAGCGAGTTGCAACGCTTCGACATCTGATAGGCATGAAGAGTATCCTTGACGCCTCTCACAAAATCGAGCTTCAGCAACTCCTCGGCGGGCGCGGTGGCCAGCAGCGCGTCCTGTTCGGCAGTCAGTGCGGGCATGCGGTAGCCGGACTGCGAGGAGATCACCACGCCTGCGCCGCCGTCCGCTATGACCTTGCCGAACTCTTCGAGCAACATCGCGGTGCCGTAAAGATCGACTTTGAGGATGGCTGCAATCGGCGCCTGTGACGGCGAGACGCCCGCCGCCTGCACCAGTGCCTTGATCGGCCCAAGCTCCCGCGCCTTCGCAACCACTGCCTGAACCATCGCACGGTCAGAGACATCGGCCTGCATGGCGGTGGTCTCGAACCCGGCACCTTCCAGCACCCGAGCGGCCGCGTCGGCCGACTCCTGGCTGTGATTGGCCACCAGAATGTGGCGGTCGCTGCTGATCCGGCGGGCGATTGCCTGGCCGATGCCGCCTGCGCCGATAACGACTGTGACACCCTTCATTTCGGCGCTCCTTGTGAGGTCACAACCTGATCATTCATCAACGCGCAACATGGTCTTTATGGCGCGGCGTTCATCCATCGCTCTGTAGCCCTCTGCCACCTCCGCGATAGGCAGGACGAGGTCGAAGACCTTGCCGGGCTCGATCCTGCCCTCCAGCACGCGATTCAGAAGGTCGGGCAACAAGCGCCGCACCGGTGCGGGTCCGCCCAGCATGCGCTGCTGCTTGAAGAACAGATCCTGGCCGTCGAAGCTGACACCGTGCGGCACGCCGACATAGCCGATGGTCCCGCCGGGACGGCAGACGCCCATCGCCTGCTCCATCGACTGCGCCATGCCCACCGCTTCGATCACCGATTCAGCGCCAACACCATCGGTCATGTCCATGATGCGGGCGATGCCATCCTCGCCGCGTTCCTCGACGATGTCGGTGGCGCCAAATTCGCGGGCCAATCGCTGGCGAGTCGCGTGCCGGCTCATGGTAATGATGCGCCCCGCGCCCAGTTGCGAAGCGGCCATCACGCCCATCAGCCCGACCGCGCCGTCCCCGACCACGACGACCGTGCCACCCTCGCGCACATTGGCGGCGACCGCGCCATACCAACCGGTGCCGAGCACGTCCGAGACGGCCAGCATATGCGGAACCATCCCCGCGTCCGGCATCTGCGCTGTCGCGACCAGCGTGCCATCGGCCAGCGGCACACGGGCATAGCGTGCCTGCGCCCCGGTCATGAGCTCGTGCTGCAGGCAAGAGGACTGGAAGCCAAAGCGACAATGCGGGCAGGTGTTGTCCGAAAGACAGAAAGAACCCACAACGAATTGGCCGGGTTTGATTGAGCGGACCTCGGAGCCGACCTCAACCACTACGCCGCAATACTCGTGGCCCATGTGCGCCGGGCCGTCCTGCGGCGACAGGCCGCGGTAGGGCCAAAGGTCGGAACCGCAGATGCAGGTAGCCGAAAGTTTGATGATGGCGTCTGTGGGCTTCTCGATTGTCGGATCGGCGACCTGTTCGTAGCGGACATCGCCCGGGCCATGCATGATCGTTGCATACATGGGGTTTCTCCTTGGGCTTCAGGCTCCGTACTCGGCGTCGGTGACGTGCTCCATCCAGGTGACAACCTGACCGTCCTTCACTTCCTGAAGGGCGATATGGCTCATGCCGGTGTCGGGGGCAGCGCCGTGCCAGTGGCGTTCCTCCGGAGCGAACCAAACGACATCGCCCTGGCGGATTTCCTCGATCGGTCCGTCCTCGCGCTGGACGAAACCGCGCCCGAAGGTCACGATCAGCGTCTGGCCCAAGGGGTGCGCGTGCCAAGCCGTGCGGCTGCCGGGGTCGAAGGTGACATGGGCACCCTGCACCCGGTCGGGCGCATCGCGGTTGAACAGCATGTCCACGCGGACCTTTCCTGTAAACCAGTCTGCGGGACCTTTGGTTGAAGGGGTGCTGCCGGCGCGAATGATCTTCATGCCTTCCTACTGCGGCAAATGCCACGGCTGTTGACCTTGGCGTCAAGCTGGGATGTTGCCATCTGGCGGCCTACTTTGAATTCGGCGTATCAATGAAAGCGACAACCCACGCCAGCCGTGGCGGGTTAACACCGTCGTTCTCATGGGCCGCTCATACACCGGCCTCCACCATGAATTCAAGCAGTTAGGCATGTGCTCTTTGCGTAATTCCACACAGTGATAGCCCGCGGCGCCAGGCGGGTTAACACCTTAACCATTACCACGCCATCACAGCCGGTCCGCCGGGCTCACCACGCCATGCCCGCCGCGGCTGAGGACATGTGTGTAAATCATCGTCGTCGCGACATCCTTGTGCCCCAGCAGTTCCTGCACCGTGCGGATGTCGTAGCCGGCGGCCAGTAGATCGGTGGCGAAGCCGTGGCGTAGGGTGTGGGGTCCGACGGGCTTCGCCACCCCGGCCTTCCGTGCGGCGGCATGGATGGCATTTTGCAGCACCGACTCGTGCAGGTGCTAGCGCCACGGTTCGCCAAAGCGCGAATCGCGGCAGATCTTCGAGGCAGGAAAGATCCACTGCCAGCCCCAGTCGCGGTTCGCATTCACGTATTTCCGGACCAGCGCGTCCGGCAACTGCACGCGCCCGAAGCCCGCCGCCAGATCGCGCGCGTGCACGCGCCGCACCCGCTCCAAATGGGCGGCCAGCGGCTCTTTGACGCTGCCGGGCAGCATGGTCACACGATCCTTGTTCCCCTTTCCCTCACGGATCACGATCTCGTTGCGGGTGAAATCGACATCTTTCACCCGTAGGCGCAAGCATTCGCGGAGACGCAACCCCGCCCCATAGAGCAGGATCGAACTGCTCCAACAGGGTGCGCTCGACCGGCTTTTCGGACGCGGCCTTGCGGATCTCGTCGACCATCTGAATACACGTTGGTACGAAATTAGCCTCGAGCTTCGCGCTGCCACTGGTGAACAGCGTCGCGGCATCGAACCGTTGGACGTTGACCGGAACGTGGCCGCCACAAAGTCCTTTTCGCCCGGAGCGCCGTTGGCCGCGGTCACACAGCCAACCACCTGGATCAATCGATTACGAGCACTGCCTCGCGGAGCACGAGAATTTTCGCGCCAGACCCCAACCCTGAAATTTCGACGACCAGCGTCCGACGGGAGCCTGTCTTGACTGACGCATGACCTATGTCAGGATTCTATGAGCTTGATGCGAACAAAATCTTGGACATAGGTTGCGCCGCTCTGCTTAATCGAACCATAAGCCACCCCGCCAGCGGGGAGGCAATTCCTCGAACAAAAGGATGGGTACGACCATGGATTACATGTTGATCTCGACGGACGACCATATCATCGAACCGCCGGATGTATGGAATGGAAGACTCGAAGCCAAATACCAGGAGCGCGCGCCGAAATTGACGGAGATCGACGGCGAGCAGCGCTGGGTGTTCGAGGATCAGAAGCTGATCAACACGGGGCTCGCATCGATGGCGGGAAAGCGAGTGGAGGATTACAACCCCAAAGCCGCACGCATCAGCGATATGCGGCCGGGGTGCTACGATCCCAAGGAACGCCTCAAGGACATGGACATGGACGGCATCGAAGCGCAGGTGCTGTTCCCCAGCACTCCCGGAATGGCGGGCCAGACGTTTACGGAAGCGACCGACAAGGAGTTGGCCCTGCGCTGCCTGCAGACCTACAACGACTGGCTCGCGGACACCTGGTGCGCGGCGAATCCGAAGCGTCTTGTCGGCCAGACGATCGTACCGCTGTGGGACATGAAGCTGGCGGTAGCCGAATTCCATCGCGGCCTTACACTCGGGCACAAGGCACTGTCGATGCCGAACGATCCGGTCGGCATGGGCCTACCGCGGCTAGCTGACGCCTACTGGGAACCGCTCTGGAATGCGGTCGAAGAGGCGGACGTGCCGGTGTCGATGCACATCGCATCAGGATCGCAAAAGAACTCGTTGCCGCTCGCGCCGGGCGAGGGCTCCCCTGCGACCGTGTTCATCACGGTCGGGCCTACCGCCAACTTCACCGTGATTGCCGACCTGATTTTCAGCGGCCTGCTGCACCGCCACCCGAAGCTGAAGTTCGTCTCGGCGGAAGGCGGGGTTGGCTGGATCGGGTATCTGCTGCAGCGCGCCGACGAGGTCTACCACAAGCATCGGCACTGGGCGAAGCCGCCCATCACGGAGAAGCCGAGTTTCTATTTCCACCGGCAGATCTTCGCCAACTTCCTCGACGACGCGGTGGGAATCACCTCTCGGCACCACATCGGGATCGACAATATGATGTTCGAAGTGGACTATCCGCACAGTGACACAACCTTCCCGAACTCGCGCCAGATCGCAACGGATCGGTTCAAGGATGTCCCGGCGGACGAGGCCTTGAAGATCTTTCGTACCAACGCGATCAAGCTGTTCAAGCTCGATCTGGCGTGAGCGCGTGCCGATGGACGGACCGTTAAGCGGATTCAAAGTTATCGAGGTCGCGCAGTGGTGGTTCGTCCCCGCCGCCGGCGCCGTACTGGCCGACTGGGGCGCCGATGTGATCAAGATCGAGCATCCCGTCACCGGCGATCCGCAGCGCGGCCTTTCGGCCATGGGATGGAAGTCGAAGGAAGGCAACATCGACTTCATGATGCAGCAGTCGAACCGTGGCAAGCGCAGCGTCGGCCTCGACATCGGCACGCCCGGCGGCCGTGACCTGATCTACCGCTTGGCCAAGGACAGCGACGTGTTCGTCACCAGTTTCCTTCCCGACGCGCGGCGCCGGCTGGAAATCGACGTGGAGCACATCCGGGCGGTCAATCCACAGATCGTGTATGTCCGCGGCTCCGGCCAGGGACCGCACGGTCCGGACAGCGAGAAGGGCGGCTACGATGCCTCCGCATTCTGGTCACGCGGAGGCCTCGGGGCCAGCCTCACCCCCAGGGAAGCAACTGAGCCGGTAATGCAACGGCCGGCGTTCGGCGACTCGATTGGCGCGCTCACGCTGGCCGGCGGCGTCGCCGCCGCCCTGCTCCGCCGCGAGCGTACCGGTGTTGCGGGCGTCGTTGACGTCTCACTACTCAATACGGCCATGTGGGTGCTCGCGCCCGATATCGTCGCCTGCGGTCTCGTTGACCCCGACCGTTGGATGCCGCCGTATCACCGCGCCAGTCATTTCAATCCGGTCACCAACGCGTACGCGACACGCGATCGTCGCTGGATCATGCTGATGTTGTTGCAGGCCTCGCGTCACTGGCCCGATTTCTGCCGGCATATCGACCGTCCCGACTTGATCGACGATCCGCGGTTTGCCACCGATGCGGCACGTTTCGAGAACCGCGTCGCCTGCATCGCGGAGATCGACGCGGCGTTCGCCACACGCACCCTCGACGAATGGCGCGTGAGATTGGAAACCATGGAGAGCCCGTGGGCCGCAATGCAAACTCCGGCGGAAATCCGCGAGGATGCGCAGGCGTTGGTGAACGGCTATCTCCCGGAGGTGGATGGCGGCGACAAGGGACGGTTCCGGCTGGTCGGCAGCCCCGTCCAGTTCGACGAGCGGCGCGTCACCCTGCGCCCGAGCCCCGAGATGGGACAAGACACGGAGGAGGTGCTCCTCGAGCGTGGACTGTCGTGGGAGGAAATCGCCGCTCTCAAGGAATCGGGGGCGATCCTTTAGACTCGCCCCTCGACTGCGGCCCTCAGCACATCTGTTGCTCGGTGCGACTGATGATCTCGTCCTGCACCGCCGGTGACAGCTCCACCCAGAGCGCGCTGTACCCGGCCACGCGGACGACCAGGCTGCGGTAGTTTTCCGGGTGCGCCTTCGCATCCAGAAGGGTCTCCCGATCCAGAATGTTGAACTGGACGTGGAAGCCGCCTTTGTCGAAATAGGTGGCCAGCAAGTCGGCGAATTTCTGCTGCCCGTCCTTCTTCCGCAGGATTCCCGGTGTGAACTTCATATTCAGCAACGGGCCCTCCATGAACATCGGATCGAGCTTCGCCACCGAGTTCATCGTTGCCGTCGGACCCTTGACATCGCAGCCCTGCATCGGCGAGGCCGACGCGTCCGCCAGAGACGTCCATGCCTTGCGTCCGTTCGGCAGCGCACCGGTGCGGCGCCCGGCCCACGTCGACCAGGCCGCGCCCTGCCGGAACATCGTGAAGCGGCGCCCGAAGCCGTCGCGATACGACTGCTCCCTGTCCACCGTATAGTTCCACAGATCGACCGCCATCTGATCCGGTTCGTCCGTGTCGTTGCCGAATTTGGGGGCTCCGAGGCACGCACGCCGGAGTTCCTCGTGCCCTTCCCAATCGTTTTTCAGGGCGTCGAGCAGCTCCGCCATGGTCGCCTTTTTGTCCTCGAAGATGACCTTCTTGATCGCCATCAAGGAGTCGGCGGTGTCGGTAATGGCCCGGTCGACGAACGAGAACGCCTCCAGTTCCTGGTAACGGCCGCCGAAGCGCGACACATCCTTTCCCTTCTGGATGCAGTCCTGCAGAAAGGCGGAGATGAACGGAAAGTAATCGGAGTCCTCGTAATAGGGCCCCTCCAGTGCGCGATAGCAGCCGACGGACCATTCGTAGTAGCGATTGAGCTGCGCGCGATACGCGGCCAGCACCTCGTCGAACGTACCGAACTGCGCGGCATCGCCCGTTTCGACGCCGAGCCGGACGCCCGTGTACGGTTCGATGCCGTTATTGAGCGCCAGTTCGAGGATTTTCGCGTGGTGAATGAAACTGCCTCCCACGCCGCTGCGGATCCAGCCGGCGCTCTGCGGATACAAGGTGTTGACGCAACCGGCCATCGCCCAGTCGCGTGCATCGTCCCAGCGCACGCCCCGATCCATCAAGTATTCGGTCCCGATACGGTCATTGAACCAGGCTGGAATCCCGGCCCCATGATCCCGATTGCATTCGATCGCCTTGTCGAGAAACTCCGGCGCCAGGGTGCGATGATAGCGGAGGGAAATGTGCGGCTGATGCGTCTTCACCTGCTTGGCCACCTGCAAGACCAGGCAGGACAATTCATTCGCCGCATCCCTACCGTCGCGGGTGACACCGCCCAGGGTGACGTTGGCAAAGTAATTCGCCTGCGCGATCTCCTGATGCGAGCGGTTGCCGCCGATGAAAAAGAACGCTTCCTGCCCCGTCCATTTCATGAAGAGGCAGCCCACCAACTCCGCCGCCTCCTGCCGGGTAATGCCGCCGGCGTTGATGTCACGCGCGTAGTACGGCCACATATATTGGTCGAAGCGGCCGACGAACGTGTTGGACTGCGCCTTTTCGACATCGTGCCCGACCGCGGTGAACCAGTAGGCCTGTAAGGCCTCGTGGAAGGTTCGCGGCGGGTTTGCCGGCACCCATTCGCACACGTCGGCGATCGCCAGCAGTTCCCGATGGCGTTGGGGATTCCGCTCTGTCGCGGCGAGGTCACGGGCAAGGGTCGCGTAGCGCCGCGCATGGTGGATCATCCCCTCAACGGCGATGATCACCGCCTCCAGCCATTCGATGCTATCCGCATCCTCGGCACTCAGTCCGTGGCCGTTGACTTTGGCGCGGATCTGGTCGATGCGCTCGCGCGCCTCTTGGACGATCCCGTTGTATCCGACGTCGAGGATCTTGTCGTAGTCCGCGCCGGCCGGCAGGATCTGCGGCGACCCGGGGGTGCGCATCGCCATGCGCGCCTCGCACATGGCCGGCCACAATCCGCCCCCGGCCTTGTCGTTCGCCTCGTCGCCGCGCTTGCCGGCGTAAGTGTCCATCAAGTAGTCGCAGGCGGCGATGATATCGAGCCGATCGGCTTCTTCGAGTATCGCCTCGGTCACCGGCGAAGCGGCCGTCTGCGGTCCAACCTGCTCCATGATGGCTTTCAGCGCCTTGGGGTTGGTTTCCACGGACGGCAAGGCCCCGCGCAGGAAGCGGGTCATGGCCCCCACGAGCAACTCATCGTCGCGAATGACGATGGTCATCCGGGCGAGGACATGCGCAAACGCTTTGGCGCGGCGCTTGGCGGGATGCTCCCCCTCGGTCTGTCGCAGGGATTCGAGCAACCACTTGGCCCGTTCACCATCGATGGCGGAACGCGCCTCCAGGTAGCGCTGTTTGAGTCGCTGCACCCGCGGCGTGAAGCCAACGAGTTCGTTGATTTCGTCGAGCGGGATCCGCCCGCGGACGGCGGCTGTCACCCTTGCCACGCGGCTGCCGCCGGACGATGTGACGCTCGATTCGGAAACGATCCCTTCCATGGACGATCTCCTTTCAACTCATCGCTTGGCGGCCAGCCGTCGCACGATTCTCACGCCCTTCCAGCAGCACCGCGGCTACTCGTCGCCCAGGCGCTATCTACCGCGTTGGAGTCGGCGCGGAAAGCAAACTCGCTGCAAAATACCGTCACGCTGTCGCAACAATCGCACCGAAACGCCGCCCGTTTCCCATCCTGGGCGTCCGCATTTGACTGGGAAAGGAGATCCATTGCAGAATGCCGTCGCACCCGTGGAACAATGGAACTCGATTCGACCGCCACCGCGCCTATGGATCTCAATGCGCTGCGGATTTTCGTCGCGGTGGCGGAGGCCGCGAGCTTCTCCACGGCGGCCAAGCGTTTGGGGCTCCCGAAGTGGTCGGTCAGCCGGCGGGTGGCGAGCCTGGAAGCCGCCATGGGTGTGCCGCTCCTGCACCGCACCACACGGCACGTCACCTTGAGTCCGGCGGGCGCCGCCTTGCGCGAGCGGGCGGCGCCGTTGGTGGCCGCGCTGGAACGCGCGATCAGCGAGCTGCCGGAGCGCTTGGGAGAGCCCGCCGGGCTGTTGCGGGTCACGGCACCGATCGACCTGGGCACCACGCTCCTTGCGGATGCGGTCACGCAGTTCACGGCACGCTATCCCGCGGTCCGCGTCGACATCCACCTGACCAGCCGCGTGTTCGACCTGGCAATCGAGGGCTTCGATATCGCGCTGCGCACCGGACCGGTGCGCATGAAAGACTCGACGCTGGTGGTGCGTGCTGCGAGCCCGCTTGCGGCGCAACTCTTCGCCGCCCCCAGTTATCTGGCGCGTCACGGCACGCCGCGCACACCCGCGGACCTGGGCACCCACGAATGCGTCGTCTTCCGTGGGCTGCCGTCGCTACGGTTCGACAGTGCGGGCGGGCCGGCCAATTTCGAGTTTCGCGGCCGCATCTGCTCCGACGACATCTTTTTCGTCCGCCAGGCGATCCGTGCCGGTGCGGGGCTTGGCGTGCTCCCGACCTTTCTCGCCGAGCGCGATGTCGCCGCGGGTCAGCTGGTCCGGGTGCTCTCGCGCTATCGTATGCCCGGCTATGTGTATATCGCGCGCCCCGCCACGCGTGAGGTGCCCCGCCGCGTCAAGGCGTTCAGCGACTTTCTGTTGGCGTACCTGAAGGCACACCCGCTGACATCCCTCGACGGTTGACCGCGCCGGCGCGGTGCCGACGGTTGCGGACTCCCGTCACGCCTGGCCGCAGAGCACGGCGTTGGCCTTCATCGTGTCCATGTACTCGCGCCACTCCACGATCTTGCCTCCCCGCAGGCGCATCAGGATGTGATACTGATTGTTGTACTCCTTCCCGCTCGCATGCCGCGCGTGCGACTCCGCTTCGATCGCCACGCGATCCTGCTCGGCGGTCATGCGCTTGACGGCCATATTCAGCCCGCCCGGAAAGGCATCCAAAATCTGCTTCGCAAAGGCGCGGATCTGCTCGCGGTGATAGGTCCCCGAGATGGGCATCGAACCGGGCGTCCAGCAGACGCCATCTTCCGCGTACGCATTGACGACGGTCTCAACGTCTCCGCGATTGATCGCCGCCACGAAATCCGTCGCGATGCCCTTGTTGATGTCGCAGTCGCGCCTGCCGATTTCGCCGTCGGATGCGGTCGGCGGGGCGTCCTCCAACGGGATGTCCGGCGCCGACACCTGCTCCGCGTGGATGGTGATGATCGCCCGCTCGTCACCCGGCTGATCGAACGGGTAGACGTCAACGCCCATGTACGCCTTGGCCACCGAATTGACGAAGGCGCGATCCGGATCGTCCGTCAACTCGGCAATTCCGCGAATCTCGATGTAGCGGTTCGGGTTGTTGCGATGCGGGACCGAAATCGCGACACGCGGGTCGCGCACCAGGTTCTTGTACTTCAGCCGCGACTTCACGGTACTCACGCGGACGTATTCGCCATCGAACATCAGCCCCACCGGATTCACCGTCAGCCGGCCATCCTTGCGGATCGTACAGATGTGTCCGGTCGCTCGGTTCGTCAGGATGTCCTGGTGGGACTTCGGTATGGGTTTTGTCTTCGGAAAACTCATGCGCACCTCCTCTACGATCACGTTCGGGGAACTTGCCGTCGTCACTCCCGCCGTTTTAGCCGCACGCCCACATTGGCTGCAACCACCTTCGTGCGCGTGCCCGGCCTCCTGCGCGCAAGCGATTGGGCTACGTCACGTGCAGTTCGACGCGGCGGTTCTGCGCCCGACCGTCCGCAGTCTCGTTGGAGGCCACGGGTTTCGACTCACCCAACCCCTCCGCCGTGATCCGCGACCGCGCGATGCCGCGATCCACCAAGTAGGTGCGCACGGTCTCCGCACGACGCCGCGACAGGCTGAGGTTGTACGCATCGGTCCCGACGCTGTCGGTATGGCCTTCGACAACGATGTCGACGCCGCCTTCCCGCTTCAACACCTGCACCGCCTCATCCAGAATCGGTTTCGCGTCCGCCTTCAGCGTCGCCTTGTCGAAATCGAAGTGCACACTGCGCAGCACGATCTTTTTCTTGGCCGGTGGGGGTGGCGATGGCGCCTGTGTGACCGGCGCCGGCGGGGGCGGCGCCTCCTCTCCCGCCGTCAAGTTGTACGTCAGCCCGACACCGAAGGTACGCGGATCGCCGTACTCGTTGCCGGCGAAGCCCAGCTGGGAACCGAAATCGATACCGAACGTCCGGTATTTTCGGTCGAAAAGATTCCGCCCCCAGACGGCGAGATCGAGCGTGCCCTTCTGCAGCGGAATACCGGTATAGGCTAGTCGGCCGTTGACCAGCGCATAGGCCCACCCCTCGTCCGCCTGTGCGCCCGCGCCCTCGTTGTTGGCGATGAACATCACCTTGTCTTGCCACATGGTGTCGAGATGAGCGGAGAACACCCCGGTGGCGGTCGGCGGTGCCGTATACGTCAGCCCCACGGCGAGTTGATTGCGGGGTGCGAACGGGAAAGTGCGCCGGTCTCCAACGTTCTCCAGCACCGGATTTCCGGAGGGGTCGAAGACGGGGTTTCCGTTGGCGTCGAACTTCTGGTCGAGCCACTTGGTGTACTTCGGTGCCAGAAAACTGTAGCTCACGTTGGCTTCGAGGCCGCGGAATGGGACTGCTGCCCCTTCGAACTCCATCCCCCAGATCTCCGCGCGGTCGGCATTCGCGGGGATACTGAGCACACCCAAGGTCGGACTGGAACGGAACACGGAGACTTGCAGGTCCTGATAGTAGCTGAAGAAGCCATCGGCATTCAGTCGCAACCGGTTGTCCAACCATTGTGTCTTGAAACCGCTTTCGAATGCCCACAGGGACTCCGGCTTGAAACTGCGGAACAGCTCGGAGATGCCGCCCGTAGGGTTGAAGCCGCCGCTCGCAAAGCCGCGGCTGATGCGGAAATAGGTCATCGCCGCATCCGTCCACTGGTAGGTAACGTCGGCGGTCGGGTCGACCCCAGGAACGCCGGCGCCGTGGATGCCCCCAAAAGCCTTACCTCCCACGTTCTTGAGCGCGGCCGCCGTGGAAGTGGGGTACACGGCCTTGCCGTAGAAGTGGTCCAGATGGATTTGCTCCTGGGTGATACGCAAACCGGCGGTCAAGCTGAGTTTGTCGCTGAGAATCGGCGGCGTCCACGTGGCTTCCCCGTAACCCGCGTATGACTTGCTCTTGCGGAAGTTCCGGTAGGGCAAGTTGTTTACCGCCAGCGGCTGATCGCCGAAGATCACCTGTTGCTGCCGGTAGCTATCGTACTCGCCGAAATAGTATGCGCCCAACACATATCGTATACGGGGAGCGGTCCCGATCCACTGCAACTCCTCGCTCCACGTCTGCGTGTTCAGCCAGTTGGCGAAGTCCGTAACGTGCTGCGGCGTGCCGTCGATATCGGTGTCGGATTGCGCGGTGAAGGTACGATAATGCGCAATCGATTTCAGCGTGACACTGCCCAGCGAACCGACCTCGCCGAGATCCCAGGCGCCGGTCAGCGAGTGCATGTTGTGGTTACCTTCATCGCGGTTCTGATGCAGGGTTTGCAGGTCGCTCATGAACAGGGGATTGCTGGGAACGGAATCGGAGCGGTTCTCTTGAACGTAGGGGCGGAGCCCGCCCGGGTAGAAGGGGTTCTGAATGACCAATGGCGGGTACGGCGGGGGCAGCTTGTACATGCTGTCGGCGATCGACTGCGGATAGATGTACGTGAGTTGCCAGGCGCTCTGATGGTTGCGGTAGCGGTGGTACTCGAACGCATAATCCACCGTGACGTCGTTGCGCGGCTGCCAGCGTAACGCCGTGAAGTTGAAGACACGGTTCAGGTTCGACCAGTTCGCCGAACCGCCCGCCTTGGGCTGGGCAGGCGCCCCCGCGGGCAGCGAGTTTTCGAAATACCCGTCGTGGGTCTTATATCCCGCCGTTGCGCGCAGATTGATTATCCCAAGGGCGTCGGACCGAAAGAATCCGTTCTTCCCGACCAACGGCACGTTGACGGTCGCCCGGCTGTTGAACGTTTCGAAATTCCCGACTTCACTCTTGAGGGTAATCGACCGCTGTTCGTTCGGTTTGTTGGTGATGAAGTTCACGGCGCCGCCGATCGTATTCTTGCCATACAGCGTTCCTTGCGGTCCCCGTAACACTTCGACACGCTCGAGGTCTTCCAAATCGACGTTGGACCCTTTGAGCCCGGCGATATAGACACCATCGACATACAGGCCCACCTTGGGTGAGAAGCTCGGATCGATATTGGCCTGTACCAAGCCGCGGATCGCGATCGTGGTCGTGGACCCGCTGCCCGGGCTCGAGGTGATCCGCATGTTGGGTACGCTGGCGGCCAGGTCGACGACATTGCCGACCCCTTTGCTCTCCAGAGCTTCCCCGGTGAGCGCCGTCACCGAGATGGGGGTTTCCTGAATACTCTCCTCGCGCTTCTGGGCGGTAACCGTGATCTCCTCGATCTCGGTCTCAACCCGGGCGCCAGCAGCGGCCTTTCTGCCCCTGGCCGCCTGCGCCCAGGCGGGCGGCGGCAGCGCCGGCCCGGCGATCATGGCAAGGCCCACGCCGACACCCGCAACCCTCAGCAACCGTGGCATTTCGTTCCCCTCTCCCGAGCGCCGCGGCACACGTACCCCTGGCACGCCGCCCGCGCATCGAATCGAACTGCATACACGATGCGGCGTTCCGTATCACAATCCGCAAAACCTATCAAACGATATAATACAGACGCCAACGTTCCCCGCGTACGTGCCGATCGCCGTTCACGGCGACGGCGCAATGCGCGCGACGTCGACGCGCGTCCCGCGATCGGGACTCCCCGGCGCCCCGGCGGCCAGCATCGGCTGGAGATGAAAATAGCCGCCGGCGAGCTGGACCGGATTGATGGGAGCGGGCTCGATGGACGCATACGAGAGGCCCCCTTTGAACTGATACGGCTCCCAGGCGTGATACACGATCACCTGGCCCGGTCGCAACTGCGCCGACAGCTTCACCTGAATCTCGAACGATCCCAGGTCGTTGAACACGCGCACCCGATCGCCGTCATGAATGCCACGCGCCGCGGCGTCCGCCGGACCCATAAACATCGCCGGCTCCCCGCGCTGCAGCTGCAGCATGTGCTTCTGGTCGCGCCAGGTGGCGTGGATCGACCAGCGGGTGTGCCCGCCGGTGAGCTGCAAGGGATAGTCGCCGCCGATGGGCGGATTGTCCTTGTGCACCGGCAGTTCCTCTCCCAGCTCGAGAAAGAAATCATGGTCGATGTAGAACTGGATCCTGCGGGTGAGCGTCGGCCAGGGGAGCTTCTGCTCCGTGTGCCACGTATTCGCCGTGATCGTTTCGTCAGGCTTGATGTCGGTGGCGTTGCCAATGCCCATCAGCCCCGTGCCCACCCCGGTGTAGCGCGCAAAACCCGTGCGCTTGAGTTCCTCCCAACCGATGCCCCCGAGGTTGTCGGTGAGCGACAGTATCTCATCGAGCATCTCGTGCGGATTCGACTCGGTAAAGCGCCCGCCGAAGGTAAACTCGTCGTACACGTTGTCGAGCCGCCTCTGGTTGCCGCCACGATCCTTGTAGGTACGAATCCCCCGTGCAATCGCGCGCTGCTGCAGAGCCTTGACCAGTAGGGCGTGGAATTCCCAGTCCGATTTCGCCTCGCCGATGGGCTCCACCACTTTCGTCGTGGGATGCGCGTACGGCGCGTACCCGCCCGACCACGTGATATCGTCCTTCTCGTACCAACCGGCACTGGGCAGCACGTAGTCGCTGTGGAGCGCGGTGTTGCTCATGCGCGGGTCCGCGGTGACGAACGTGTGAATTTTGGCGAACAGGCCATCGTCGTCGAACAGGCGATTATACCCGCGAATACGCCGCACGATATTGCCGCCCACCTGGAAGAAGACGCGAGGGCGGAGGGCTGACGGATCCGCCTGCCACCCCTTTTGCAACGCTTCGGCCAGATAGTCCTTCAGCTCGCGCTTGAGATGCGGGTCCCACTCCTTGGAGCGGCCGTACAACTTCCCGAGCCCGCCGTGGACATACATGAAGATCCCCGCGGCCGGCGTACCCCCGCTGGCGTACTGCGCCTTGCTTTGCTGGTAGATCGTCATCTCGGTGCTGTAGCCCCGCTCCTTCATCTGGGCCACGTGCGGCGCCATTTTTTCCGCCAACGCCTGCAACCCGAGCTTCGGGGGCAGGGAGCCACTGGCCGCGGCCATACCGTCCACGCCACCCAGATTGATATACGGGAAGCCGGTGATTCCCGTGCCCTTCTTGCCGCAATGGCCCGCGAGCGTGAGCACCAGGAGCTGCGCGCGCTCCATTTCCAGGCCGTGGTAGAATTTCGAGAAATTGGCCTGCGCCAACACGATCGCGGCCTTGGCCTTGCCGATCTGTCGAGCCAGATTGCGGACCACCGCGGGATCGGCGCCCGTGATCTTTGCGGTGGCGTCCGGAGAGTACGCCGCCAGCTGTTTGCGCAAGCGCGCAAAGACCGGCGTCACGGTAACCTTCCCGTTCGCCGTGTCCACTTGGAACTCTCCTTCCAAAGCGGGCTCGATGCCGTTCAGGCGCAATTCTCGTCGTGGCGCCTCGGCGATGTTCTTGGCGACCTGATCGAAAACGTAGAAAACGTCGTCGCCGCCACCGTGCCGCAGGTCGGCGCCGCGCAGGAAGCGCTGCGTGTCGGTACGCACCAGCAACGGCATATCGGTTTGCTCGACCAGAAACGCTTTGTTGTAGAGCCCCTCCTCGACGATGACATGGGACATGGCCAGTCCCAGCGCGGCATCGCTGCCGACATTCACCGGCACCCACAGGTCGGCGTGAATCGCCGACGCGTTGTAGTCCGGTGCAATCGCGACGACCCGGGCCCCGTGGTAGCGCGCCTCGTTGATGAAGTGCGCGTTCGGGACCTGCGTGTAGACCGGATTACCACCCCATATCAGGATGAGGTCGGAGTAGAACACGTCGTCCATCGATCCCGAGAACATCAGCTTTCCGGTCGTCGCCCAGACCCCGGGCCGATGATCGCCGCATTCGGCATTCATATCCATCAGCGGCGTATCGAGGATCATGTGGGTGCGGTAGAGGCCCAGCCCGTTGCAGCCGTTGCTGATGGCCGTGCCTTCGTCGAACACCACCGAGCCGGCACCGTCGGTGCGCAGCGCATCGATCGTGACGTCCGCGATCTCCCGCAACGCCTGCTCCCAGGAGATCCGCTTCCACTTCCCCTCGCCGCGCGCGCCGACACGCTTGAGCGGGTAGCGCAAGCGCGTCGCGTCGTACATGCGCTGGCTGTAACAGGCGCCCTTCTGACAACCGCGCGGGTTGAAATCGGGCACCTCGGCATTGATCGGAGCGTAAGCGCCGACCTGCTCTTCGCGCCACACGAGACCGTCACGCACATAGATGTTCCAGGCGCAGCCGCGTTGGTACCAGCAGTTGACGAAGTGCGTGCTCTTGCCGATGCGATCCCACGTCCACTGGTTGCGGTAGACGTCTTCCCAGCTCCGGTACTCCGTCGTTCCCTCCGGCAGCACTCCAGCCGCCGCCGTCCGCCTGTCGCCTGCCAGCCAATCCAACTGCAGCAGCGCCAGCGTCAGCGCTCCGCCGGTCGTCTTCAGGAACGTCCGCCGCGTAATGCCCGTGACCATCGGTATCCTTACCGCCCCTCCTGCGCCCTGATGACTTACGGAGGGCGCTGCGATTGACCTCCAAGAGGTACGCGGCGCTCTTACCGCGTTCCGGATCGCCTACGGAAGCACGTTCGCTGCAAAATTGTGTCACATCGAAGCAATAATTGTTTCCGGCCCTCCGCGGCGGTGCCTCGTGAGAGGGGTGGCGAATCCTGACCCGAAAATCCCCGCACCGGTTGTCGATCGTCAACCGTGACGGGACCCTACGAGTCATTGGTCGGCAGCGGTGTGGACTGTCGGCGCCGGCCGGGCCACCGCTGCCAGCGAACGTCTCGCCGCCGCTATCATGCCCGCTGCCACCCACGCTGACGGGAGCGCCAGTGCGAAAAAATAACGCTCCATGGATTGCCGCCGCCCGCGGCTTCTGCAAGTGTCGGTCGCGAAAGGAGCGTGACATGAATTTGCTGTGGTTCCTCGTCGTGGGTCTTGTGGCCGGCTGGTTGGCAGGGGTGCTGGTCAAGGGCGGTGGCTTCGGGGTCGTCGGCGATCTGATTGTCGGTGTCATTGGTGCCTTCGTTGGCGGGTGGCTGTTCGACACTCTCGGCGCTTCCGCCGGCGGTGGACTTCTCGGTAGCATCATTGTGGCGACCATTGGCGCAGTCGTGCTCCTCTTCATCGTGCGTCTCATCAAGCGCGCGTAGTGGCCGTACCCGTCCGTCGAGTACCCGCCGCGAACAAGCAGAGGGCGACAAGCGGATCGAGGGCGTGATGGCCGCCATGGGCCAACCACTCGGTGGAGGAAAAGGGTGATCGGCGACCGAAATGGCGTCGAAGCCTGCCGCTTCGAGCGCAGCCCCTAAGACGCCGCACCTTCCCCGGACCGATCCACCGTGGCCAATCGCCCACGAGAGCGTCGGGGATGTTCAGGTTCCAGCGGATCGCGGGAACCACCGCCGCATCATCCCTGACCCGGCCGCGCCTGCTGTCGCGGTTCCGTCTCGGTTGCGGCGCCCTGCCGCTGATACCATAACAGCCCCCTGTAAACGTAATGCACGCCGGAGATCGCGATCGTGGTTCCGGTAAGATGACAGACCACCCGGTTGATCTGCGCCATCGGAATATCGGGGCGCGCTAAGGTGACCAAGGCAAAGCCAACCGTTAACATCTCCAAGAACGTATTGAACTTGCTCACCGGCGTCGGGTTCACCTCGATCGGTGTGCTGACGAAGTAGATGGCCAGGTAGCCCCCAAGGATCACCGCATCCCGGGTCAATACCAAGATCATCAGCCAGGGCGGGATCGCCCCGATCCAGGTCAGCATCAGAAACGAACTCACCAGCAGCAGTTTGTCGGCCAGCGGATCCAAACTCGCACCCAACGCACTCTTGGAGTCCATGACGCGTGCGATTACTCCATCGATCGTGTCGGTGATGCCGGCCGCCAGGAACAGCACCAAGGCGGGCGCATAGTGGCGGTTGCTGACCAGGATGAGAAACACCGGCACCGCGATAATACGCAGGAGCGTGAGAAAGTTCGGAAATGTCAGCATGGGATGTGCGTCGCGCCTGGAGCGACCCGCATCGCGCGTTCCCAACCGGTTAACCGCGGGTCGCTCGCAGGAGGCTTCATCGGTTCCTTCAATTTTCGCCTGTCGTCCGCCGACTGTTGACTGCTTTTCTCACCTGGCCGGCCACCTTGGGCGGCACGAGCGCGGTCACCTCGATCGCACCGTCGTGATAGTCCTGATGCAACACCGTCCCGGCCCGGTGCAAGCGGGCCAACAGATCGCCACGATCGCCGGGCAGGCGAATGTGCAGTCGTTCGCGTCCCGATTGCAAGGTCTGGTCGATCGCCCGCAGCAACGCCTCGACCCCGTCGCCCGACCGCGCGGATATAGGGCAGCGCGACGGCTGACTGCCGAACGGGCGGTGTCCCGGCGGCAGCAGGTCGATCTTGTTGAGGACGGCGATTCGCGGCGTACTACCCGCTCCGAGCTCCTCCAACACCGCTTCGACGACGCGGGTCTGTTCGTCGGCGTGCGGGCTACTCGCGTCGACGACATGCAGCAACAGGTCCGCCGTCCGCACCTCTTCGAGCGTGCTCTTGAAGGCGTCGACAAAGCCGTGCGGCAGCTTGTTGATGAATCCGACCGTGTCGATCAACAGCGCCGCGCCGCCACTCGGCAGAATGAGGCGCCGCACGGTCGGATCGAGGGTCGCAAACAGTTTATCCTCGACCAACACGCCGGCCGCGGTCGCGCGGTTCATCAACGTCGACTTACCCGAGTTGGTGTAGCCGACCAGCGCCACGGTGGCGTACGGCACGGACGCCCGGCTGTCGCGGTGCAGGCGGCGTGTCCGCGTCACCTCGGCCAGGCGGCGTCGCAGCGCGCCGATCCGTTCGCGCACGCGGCGTCGGTCCACTTCCAATTGGGTTTCGCCCGGTCCACGCGTGCCGACGCCGCCCCCGAGCCGCGACAGGTGCTGCCAATGCCGGGTCAGGCGCGGCAGCAAGTACTGAAGCTGTGCCAGCTCGACCTGCAGTTTGCCGGCCAGGCTGTGCGCGCGCTGCGCGAAGATGTCGAGAATGAGCTGACTGCGATCGATGACCTTGACGCGCAGCGTGGCTTCCAGATTGCGCTGCTGGGCCGGAGAGAGGGCATCGTCGAAGATGGCGACAGTGGCCTGCTGCGCCATCACCAACGCGCGGATCTCCTCCACCTTGCCGGAACCGATGAAGGTCGCGGGATGGATGCGCCGCACGGCCTGCAGCGCGGTGGCTTTGACGGTAACGCCGGCGGTCTCGGCCAGCCGCCCCAACTCCGCCAGCGACTCCTCGCCGTCGATGATGGCGGCGTCCGGGCGTGTCGTGCCAACCAACACCGCAACTTCCGCCCGCCGGCCACCGTCATTGCCGCCTGCGAGTCGATCCGGCGCTTTCCTCCGTTCCCGGCGCGCTGCGTGCGGATCGGAACTCACTGAAATGAGGTCACCCCGTCGCCCAAGAGGCGTTCCACGTCTTCGACCATGCGCTCGGTGGGCGCGACTTTCAAATCCGCCGGCAAGGCGATGACCGTTTCGGTCCGGTTCGGCAGCAACAAGTGCAAGAACGCGTTGCACGCGCCGCGGTGCTGCGTCAGCGTTTGCCGCAACCTGCGCAGGTGGTCCTCGCTGACGCGCTCCGCGGGCAAGGCAAAGTGCACTTCCTTGGCCGATTTTTCCCTGGCCTCGAGCAGCGCGGAGACCTCCTCGGCAATGATCTGGCACCGCTCCTCACCGACTTCGAGGGTGCCGCTCACGAAGACCGCCTCGCCCGCCTGGATCGCCTGTTCGCAGCGTCGATAGGTCTCCGGCCAGGCGATCACTTCGACCGCTCCCCACTGGTCCTCGAGGTTGAACGTCGCGTAGCGCTCGCCCTTACGACTATTCTTGTACTTCAGGGTCAGAACCACGCCGCCGAGTTGAACCTTGTCCTGGTGCGCGCGGCTACGCAGTTCGGCCGTCGTCGCCGTGGCGAAGCGTTTCAGGTCGCGGGCATACTTGTCGAGGGGATGTCCGGTGATGAAGAAGCCGATCGTTTCGCGCTCCGCCCGCAACAGCTCTTTCGTGTCCCATTCGGGGACATCGGGCAATGGTGGCGGCTGGGCGTTGCTCTCCTTGATACTGCCTGGAGCGAACAGCCCCATCTGATTGACGGTTTCCGGCCGTGCGCTCTGCCCCGCCCACTGGCACGTCCGCTCCACCCCGTCGAGCAGTCGCCGCCGCGGCGCGCCGGTAAAGTCGAACGCCCCGCACTTGATCAGGCTCTCGAGCACCCTTTTGTTCACCTGCTGACTTTGGACGCGTTTGCAGAAATCCCCCATCGAGGTGAAGACACCGTCGTTGCGGGCGCTAAGAATCGCGTCGATCGCCTTCGAACCCACCCCACGGACGGCACCCAGACCGAACCGAATCGGGCGGGCCCCGTCCTCACGCGGCTGTCCGACGGTGAAGTCCTCGCGACTTTCGTTGACGTCCGGCGGCAGGATAGCGATGCCATGCTCGCGGCACTCGGCGATGTTCTTGTACGTCTTGTCCGTATCGCCCATCTCGAGAGTCATCAGCCCGGCCATGAACTCCTCGGGGTAGTGGGCCTTGAGGTACGCCGTCTGATAGGAAATCAGGGCATAGGCGGCCGAATGCGACTTATTGAAGCCGTAGGCGGCAAAGGTTTCCATCTGCTCGAAGATCTCGCGCGCCAGCCTCTCCGCCACGCCGCGCGCCACGGCGCCCGAGATGAAGCGTTCCTTTTCGCGATCCATCTCGGACTTCTTCTTCTTTCCCATGGCGCGGCGCAAATTGTCGGCATCACCGAGCGTGTACCCCGCGAGCGTCTGGGCGATCTGCATCACTTGCTCCTGGTACACGATGACGCCGTAGGTGTCGCGTAGAATCGGCTCCAGCGCCGGATGCAGATACTTGATCGGTTCCTTGCCGTGCTTGCGCTTGATGAACTCTTCCACCATGCCGCTGTCGAGCGGACCCGGGCGGTACAGCGCCAGCACCGCGACGATGTCCTCGAACGTCGACGGGCGCAGTTGGGTCAACACCTTGCGCATGCCGCCGCTCTCGAGTTGGAACACGCCAACGGTATCGCCCTTGGCCACCAACTTGTAGGTCGCGCGGTCATCGAGCGGCAACGTACTGAAGTCGATGGCGACCCCGCGATTGTCGCGGACGCGGCCGACGACGTTATGCACCATCGTCAGTGTCTTGAGACCGAGAAAATCGAACTTGACGAGTCCGATGTTCTCCACGTCGCCGTAGGTGTACTGGGTCATCACGGCGTCGTCTTTGTCCTTGAACAACGGCAGGCTCTCGACCAGCGGCTGCGCGCCGATCACGATGCCGGCGGCGTGTTTGGAGGCGTGCCGGAGCAGCCCTTCGAGGCGTTCGGCGTAGCTGAACAACTGCTCCTCGCGCTCGCCCCGTTTGCGCACTTCCTGCAAGCGCGGCTCCATCTGCAGCGCCTCCGCCAGGGGAAAATCCTTGCCCTGTTTCGGCGCCGGGTAGAGCTTGGCGATCCGGTCGGTCTCCGCGAACGGAAAATCGAGCACGCGACCGACGTCCTTGATCGCCTGTTTCCCCTTCAAGGTCCCGAACGTGATGATCTGCGCGACGCGGTCCTCGCCGTACTTCTCGCGCACGTACTGGATGACCTCGTCGCGGCGCTCGAAGCAAAAGTCCATATCGATATCGGGCATCGACTTGCGCTCGGGGTTCAGAAAGCGCTCGAAGAGGAGATTGTACGGCAGCGGATCGATGTCGGTGATGCGCAGCGCATAGGCGACCAGACTGCCGGCCGCCGAGCCGCGCCCGGGACCGACGGGGATGCCCTTGCGCTTGGCGAAATTGGTAAAGTCGGCGACGATCAGGAAGTAGCCCGCGAAGCCCATCTCCTTGATGATCTTCAGTTCCCGGTCGCACCGGTCCAGGTAGGTCCGCTCGCGCTCGGCACTCCAGTCCGCTTGCGCGCGGAGGCGCACGAAACGGGCGTCCAGCCCCTCCCGTGCGACCCGGTCGAGGTGTGCATCGAGGGTTTCGCCCGGCGGCGTGGCGAAAACCGGGAACTGATACTTGCCGAAGGCGAGCTCGAAATCGCAGCGATTGGCGATGTCGACGGTGTTGCTCACCGCCTCCGGGCAGCGGGGAAACGCGGCGCGCATTTCGTCCGGGCTCTTCACGTAGAGCTGGTCGGTCTCGAAGCGCCACCGCCGCTCGTCGCTCAGCGTCTTCCCGGTCTGGATGCAGAGCAGCACTTCGTGCGCCTTGGCATCGTCCGGTCGCAGGTAGTGACAGTCGTTGGTGGCGACAACCGGGAGACTCAGTTGCTGCGCCAGGCGCAGCAACTCGACATTGGCACGTTCCTGCTGCGGCAGGCGATTGTCCTGGACTTCGACGTAGTAGCGACCGTCAAAGAGGGCACGATACTCTTCCATCACCTGGCGGGCGCGGTCGATGCTGCCGGCGACAATGGCCTGGTTGACCTCGCTGGCGAGGCAGCCCGACAGCGCGATGAGGCCGCCGTTGTATTCCCGCAGCAGTTCCTTATCGATGCGCGGTTTGTAGTAGAACCCCTGCGTATACGCCAACGTCACCAAGCGGCAGAGATTCCGATATCCGGTTGCATTCGTGACCAGCAGGATCAGATGATGATTTCCTCCGGCCTCGTAATCGTCCGCGCGGCCGTTTCCTTTGTCGTGGCGGCTGCGCGGCGCCACGTAGACCTCGCAACCGAGAATCGGCTTCACGCCCTGCTCGCTGGCGCGTTTGTAGAACTCGACGGCGCCGAACATATTGCCGTGGTCGGTGATGGCCACCGCCGGCATGCCGGCCGCCTTGACGGCGCTGATCAAGGCTTCCGTCTTGTTCGCGCCATCGAGGAGCGAGTACTTGGTGTGCACGTGCAGATGGACGAACGACATCGGCGCGCGTTCCTCAGCCAACCCTCGCAGGTCGATCGACGCCCCGCATCGGCGTCACGTAGCGGCACCAGCGCTGCACCTCTACCCCTATTCCCACTCGATCGTCGCCGGCGGTTTGGAGGAAATATCGTAGACCACGCGGTTGACCCCACGCACCTCGTTGATCAGGCGACTCGACAAGCGCCCCAAGACGTCGGCGGGTAGCCGTGCCCAGTCCGCGGTCATGCCGTCGACGCTGTCGACGGCGCGGATGGCCACGACATTGTCGTAGGTGCGCGCATCGCCCATGACACCCACCGTGCGCACCGGCAACAACACCGCAAACGCCTGCCACAGCCGATCGTACAACCCCGCCGCGCGGATCTCCTCATCGACGATCGCTTCCGCCGCCTGCAGGATCGCCACCCGTTCCGCCGTCACCTCACCGAGGACACGGATCGCCAGCCCCGGTCCCGGAAAGGGATGCCGGCCCACAATCGAGGCGGGGATGCCCAGCACCTTCCCGAGGACGCGCACCTCATCCTTGAACAGTTCGCGCAGCGGCTCCAGCAGTTTGAGGTGCATGCGCTCGGGGAGGCCGCCGACGTTGTGGTGGCTCTTGATGGTGGCCGACGGTCCTTTGAACGACACCGATTCGATCACGTCCGGGTACAACGTCCCCTGCGCCAGAAAGGCGATGTCGGAGAGTGCGCGCGCCTCCTCCTCGAACACCTCGACGAAAGTGGCACCGATGGTCCGGCGTTTCTGTTCGGGATCCTCCACTCCTTGCAGACGCCGCAGAAAGCGTGCGCCGGCCGGAACCATCTTGATGCGGAAGTGGAAATGCTCCTGCAAGAACGCCATCACCCGGCGCGCTTCGTCCAACCGGAGCACCCCGTTGTCGACGAAAATGCAGGTCAGTTGATCCCCGACGGCGCGGTGCACCAGTGCCGCGGTGACGGCCGAATCGACGCCGCCGCTAAGGGCGCAGACCACACCGGCGGTGCCAACGCGCCGTCGGATGCGCAGCGTTTCCTGTTCGACGAAACTTTCCATGGTCCAGTCGGCCGTGGCGCGGCAGACACGGAAGATAAAGTTGGCGAGGATCTCCTTGCCCAGCGGGGTGTGCGCCACCTCCGGGTGGAATTGTACACCGAAGATCCGGCGGTCGCGATCGGCACAGGCGGCAACCGGAGAATTGGCGCTGTGGGCGAGCACCTGCCAACCCTGCGGCAGGCGCTCCAGCTTGTCGCCGTGGCTCATCCACACCGGCATCGGGTCCGTAGGGAGTCCCGCGAAGAGGTCGCGGACGTCGTCGAGCACCAGGTCCGCGGGCCCGTATTCGCGCCGCGGCGCGCGCGCGACCTCGCCGCCGGCGAACAGGGCCAAGACCCCCATGCCGTAGCATACCCCGAGGACGGGCACGCCCAGCTCGGTCACTTCGCGCGCCGGCAAGGGAGCATCGTTCTCGTAGACACTTGCGGGCCCACCCGACAGCACGATGCCCTCGGGTCGAAGCCGCTCGATCTTATCGAGGCCGAGCGAGTACGGATGGATCTCGCAATACACCCGGGCCTCACGCACCCGGCGGGCGATGAGCTGCGTGTACTGGCTGCCGAAGTCGAGGACGAGAATCATACGCACGCTGTCCGCAATCGGCCGCCGGCGTGCGCTTCAGACATCGGCGTTGACCAATCGTGCCTTCTCCATCGACCCATCCAGGATACTCCTCATCGAATTCCTCTGCCGAGCGCGGACCGCCGATCCCCTTTTCAGTCTCTCCGGTAGTTCGGCGGTTCCTTCGTCATGTAGACATCGTGCACGTGACTTTCTTCCAGCGATGCGTGCGACACCCGTACGAACGCGGCCTTCTCGTGCAATTCGGCGATCGTGCGGCAGCCACAATAGCCCATGCCGGCCTTCAACCCGCCGACCAACTGGGTGACGATAAACGAGAGCGGCCCCTTGTGCGGGACGCGGCCCTCGATGCCTTCCGGTACGAGCTTCATCTGCTCGAATTCGTCGTCCTGCATGTAGCGGTTGCGGCTGCCCTCGCGTTCGCGCATGGCCTCGAGTGAGCCCATCCCGCGATAGAGCTTGTAGGTACGCCCCTGGTAGAGGATGGTCTCCCCCGGACTCTCCTCGGTGCCGGCAAACAGACCGCCGATCATGACCGCGTGTCCGCCCGCCGCCAAGGCCTTAGTGATGTCGCCGGAGAACTTGATGCCACCGTCCGCGATGACGGGAATTCCGTAATCGCGCGCCACCCTGGCGCAGTCGGCCACCGCGGTCAGCTGCGGCACGCCGACCCCCGACACGACACGCGTCGTACAGATCGAGGCGGGCCCCATCCCGACCTTGATGGCATCGGCACCGGCGCGCGCCAGTTCGCGCGCCCCTTCCTCGGTGGCGACATTGCCCGCGATGACCTCGATGGTCGCATGGTTGCGCTTGATCTCCTGCAGCGTCTCAATGACGTTGGCCGAATGCCCGTGCGCCGTATCGATCACCAGCGCGTCCGCCCCGGCACGCACCAGTTGACTGACGCGCTCGACGCGGTCGTCGCCCGTACCAACAGCGGCGGCGACGCGCAGCCGGCCGAGATGGTCCTTGCAAGCGTTGGGAAACTGCGCCGCCTTCTGAATGTCCTTTACCGTGATCAACCCCTTCAGGTGATTTTCGTTATCCACGATCAGCAGCTTCTCGATGCGATTGGCGTGCAGGATCTCCTTCGCTTCCTCCAACCCGATCCCAGGCCGTCCGGTGATGAGGTTCTCGCACGTCATGACTTCTCGCACCTTGCGGTCGAGTCGCTTTTCGAAGCGTAGATCGCGGTTGGTCAGAATCCCGACCAGCCTGCCGCCCTGCGTCACCGGCAGACCCGAAATGCGGTAGCGGCTCATGATTTCCAGTGCATCGACGATCCGCTGGTCGGGAGCGACGGTCACCGGATCGAGGATCATGCCGCTCTCGGACTTCTTCACCTTCTCCACCTCCAGGGCCTGCTGTTCGATGGGGAGGTTGCGATGGATGGCGCCGATGCCGCCCTCCTGCGCCATCGCAATCGCCGTCCGCGACTCCGTCACCGTGTCCATGGCGGCGCTGACGAGCGGGATATTCAACCGGATCCGGCGGGTAAGTTGCGTGCCAGGGTCGGCCTCGCGCGGCAGAAAATCGGCGCGCGCCGGCACCAACAGCACGTCGTCGAAGGTCAACCCCTCGCGCAGATCAAAGGTGAACATGGCACCCTCCTCCGGTCCCCATCACGTGTCCTCCACAGGCACGCAAGCCCACCGGACGACGCGTCGGTGGGCCTGCAAATATCGGTGGCTAACGCTGCTATGACAATCATGAACGTTCGTACCAAAGCCCAACCGGTTTGGCAAGGCGCCATCGTGCGCCACTATATGTTGTGGCCATTCACCGCCGGCGACCCATACCGCGGCCGGCGCCTCCCGCCGCCGGCGCGCCCGTGGCTCGCGTTGAGCCGGCGCGGGGTTTTCGGTACGGTTGCACTATGCTGACTTCCTTCAGGGGCGTGCTGCCGCAAGTCGACCCGAGCGCCTTCGTCACCCCGAGCGCGCAAGTCATCGGCGATGTCGTCATCGGCGCGCACTCCAGCGTCTGGTTCAACGTCGTCATCCGCGGCGACGTGCATCATATCCGCATCGGGGTGCGAACGAACATTCAGGACAACTCCACGGTTCACGTCACTCGCGGCCGCTGGGGCACCGTTGTCGGCGACGACGTCACGGTGGCGCACGCGGTGATTCTTCATGGCTGTCGGATCGGCGACCGCTGCCTGATCGGTATGGGGGCCATCGTCATGGACGGTGTCGATATCGAAGACGATTGCATGATCGCTGCCGGCTCCCTGGTGGTGCCGGGAACCAATATACCGCACGGCCACTTGGCCAAGGGCAGCCCGGCCAAGGTGACCCGCGCGCTACGGCCCGAGGAAATCGCTCAACTGAAGTGGTCCGCGGAGCAGTACGTGGGCTACGCCCGCTCCTATCGCGATCACAACGCGTGAGCCGCATTCACGTGCGCTCCGCGCGCGTGGCCTTGGGCCGCTGCCGCAAGCGAAGCCGCAACGGTACGCCGCCAAGCTTAAACGCCGCCCGAAAGGCGTTTTCCAGGAAGCGTTGGTATGACGCCGGCACCAGCTCTGGGCGACCGGCGAAAAGCACGAACGCCGGCGGCGCCGTGCCTGTCTGTGTCGCATAGAAGAACTTCGGCCGTTTTCCTTGAACGCTGGGCGGCGCTTGCGCCCGCGTCGCTTCGGCGAGTACCTCGTTGAGACGTGCGGTCTGTATCTCCCGGCGATGGGCCCCCACCACCGCATCGACGACGGGGAACAGGCCGTCGACGCCGTCGCCAGTGCGGGCTGAGAGGAAGACGACCGGCACGTCGGCGAGCGTCGGATACGCCCTGTGCAAGGCTTCCAGCACGCGGGCGCGATTGCGCTGCGGCCGCGGCACGGCATCCCATTTGTTGATGACCAGCACTAAGGCCCTGCCCCGTTCCCACGCGTATCCGGCGATGCGTGCGTCCTGATCCGCCATCCCCTCGGTGGCGTCGACGACCAGCAACGCCGCCTCAGCCCGTTCCAGGGCACTCAGCGCCCGGGAGACACTTGCGCGCTCCAGTTGTTCGTGGACACGGGGGCGGCGCCGGATGCCCGCCGTGTCGACCAGCACATAGTCGCGCTCCCCGCGGCGGAACGGCGTGTCGATCGCATCGCGCGTGGTGCCCGGAGTGCTATCGACGATCGCCCGCTCGAACCCGAGGATACGATTGACGAGCGACGACTTGCCCACATTCGGACGCCCGACGATCGCCAGCCGGATCGGATGCTCCGCGCGCTCTCCCGCCTCCGGGCTCGCCGGCAGGTGTGCGATGACCCGATCCATCAACTCCGCGATGCCGCGCCCGTGCGCCGCCGACACCGGCAGCACCTCCGGGACGCCCAAGGCGAAAAACTCCGCGGCGGCGTCCTCGAGCGCCGGTGTGTCGAGCTTGTTGACGGCATACACGACGGGCGTGCGAAACCGCCGCAGGCGCTCCACGACATCACGGTCCGCCGGTGTCACGCCAGCCCGTCCATCCAACAGCACGATCGCCACGTCGGCTTCCTGCGCCGCCCGCAGACTCTGAGCGTGCACCGCCGCCGCCAGCGATGAGGTGTGCCGCTCGTCGAGCCCGCCGGTATCGACGAGCACGATCGCCCTCCCCGCCCATTCCGCGGTGGCGACATTGCGGTCACGCGTCACGCCCGGCTGGCTGTCGACGATGGCGCGCCGCCCACCGACCAGACGGTTGAAGAGTGTCGACTTGCCGGCGTTGGGTGCCCCGACGATGGCCACCACCGGCAAGCGAACCCCAGGCACAGCCGCCGCGCTCGGTATCGCCGTGTCCGGCAGCGCGGTCGGATTCCCACGATCCAGACGCGCAGGCATCAGAAGCCGAACTCTTTGAGCAGCGCGTGCCGTTTGCTCCACTCTTCCTGAACGCGGACGAACAATTCGAGATAGAGGCGGCGGTCCAGCAACGCCTCCAACTCCACACGCGCGGCGCGACCGATTTCCTTGATCCGTTTGCCACCCGCTCCGATGACGATGGCCTTCTGCGAAGGGCGCTCGACATGGATCGTCGCGCTGACCACCGCCAGCTTGTCCTTCTCCTCGAACCGATCGATGGTGACCGCGACGGCGTACGGCACCTCGGCTTCGGTCTGTAAGAGCACCTGTTCCCGGATCACCTCCTGCGCCAGCATTCGTTCGGTCTGGTCCGTAAAAACCTCGGGGTCATAGTACCGAGGGCCCGCCGGTAACAGGCGGACGATCTGCGCGATCAGCTCCTTGAAATTGGTCCGGCGCAGAGCGCTGATCGGAATCACGTGTCTGCCGGGTAGCAGCTCGTCGAGCGTCGCGAGCAGGGGCAGTAACGCATTGCGCGCCAGGCCGTCGATCTTGTTGAGTGCGACGCAGGTCTCCGCTCCACTGCCAAGCTGGCCGGCGATAGTGCGATCGCCGGCCGCGATGCCCACCCGCGCGTCGACGACCCAGAGACGCACATCGGCCTCCGCCGCCGCGTGTTCGGCCGCCTCCACCATGCGGCGATTCGCCAGGCTGCGCGGTCGGTGCAATCCGGGTGTATCGATGAAGACGATCTGCGCATCCGGCAGCGTCAAGATGCCAAGGATACGCCCGCGCGTGGTCTGCGGCTTCGGGGTGACAATCGCCACCTTCTGCCCCAGCACCTGGTTCAGCAGTGTCGATTTTCCAACGTTGGGCCGACCGATGATGGCCACGAAGCCCGAGCGATGGCCTGCGGGGACATCGGGCGACTGGGATCGCGCCGTTCGCATGCCACTGTGGATAGCAACTTGGACGCAGCCGTCTCAAGGTTTCACGGCCGTACGCTCGCGTCCGCCCCGATTCTTGGTGTAAGTAGTGTCTTCGGTGGAAGTCATGAGTGCGCTGCGTATCGGAGCGGACGGATCTCCCGAAGGCCGAGACCGGCTCTGGCAACTGCTCAACGTGGTGCTGATCGGCGGCGCCGTGGCGGCAACGGTGCTCGCCATCGGTGTCATCGTCGGTCTGTTTATCTGGTTGTACACGCTCCCCCCGATCGAGACCGAACGGCCTACTCCCCGTAATCCGCCACCACGGCGAGCGGCGCCGCCACCCCAGGCATCGGAAACAGGCCCGGCTGCCGCTCCGTCGCCCTTGGCCAGTGGAGCCGCGGCTGCGGTCCCCGCGGCTGTTGCGGCCGCGGAACCCGCACCTCCCGGCGCAGCCGAGGCCGAACCCGTACCGACGGGAGACACACCTCGCAACCGTCGCGCCGCCCGCCGCGTTGCACGCACCCCACGAGATCCGGGCACATCGCCGCGCTGACGCGCTCTGCAACGGTCACGACAAAACCCCGTTGACAAGTGCCTCCCTGAGGCGCCTAGTATCTACCCTGCGTAGGGTTTCTGGAGACACAGCGATGAGATGCCGCCGATCGTGCTTCCGTGTGCTGCTCTGTGTTCTGATGTTTCATACGAGCGGCTGTGTCGCGGTCGTTGCCGGGGCCGCCGCCGGTGGCGCCGCCGGGACCGCGGTCGCGGTGAAGGAGGGTGAGGAGGAACACCACAACCCGCTAACCTACGTCGGGACCGTCCTGGCAAACGTCGTTTACCTTCCCGCCAAGGTGGTCTTCGCAGGCACCGGTGCCCTCACCAGCGGCGCCGCGTACGTACTCACCCTTGGGGACGCCGAGGTCGCGCACAACATCTGGAACCCTACGGTCAACGGCGACTACGTCGTGACGCCAGACATGATCGACGGCGAACAACCTGTCCATTTCGTCGGCCGCTGACTTCGTCGCGCCCCAGCGCTCCCCGCATCGGCGAGCGCTGGGGCATACGCGGCTGCGTGGCGCCTGCCGCGTGTTCCGCTGACATGGAGATCTGGGGGTCGGCGTACGCGAGGAGGCTGTTATCCGGCGGAAGCCGGACCTACTTGTGCGCCGCTTGCAGTTGGCTCAGCAACTCGCGTGCTTCTTGCAGCTGGCGATGCTTCCCCTTGCGTTCGGCCACTTGCATCGCCTGTTCCAACAACGGCACGCCGCGCTCCGGCCGCCCCATGTCACGATATACTTCCGCAAGCTCGATGCGCGAGCCCAGCGCATCGGAATCGAGGGCGACCGCGCGACCGAGGTAATCCGCGGCTTTCTCCAGACTCCCTCCCAACATCGAAGGCAACTGGCGGTAAATCGCGCCGCGCGCAGCCAGGCCGTCAACGTGGTTGGGATTCAGTGCCAGCACCCGATCCAGTTCCCGGTTGACCTTCAGGAGGTTGAACGGGTTCGCCGTCACCCCCTCGGCCAGCATCAGGCGACCGCCGTTGGCGAAGCTTGCGAAGTGCGCATCGGCGTTGGTGTCGTCGGCCTCGACTGCGCGCTTCGCCAACGCAAGCCCCTCGCGATAGGCAGCCGCTTTCTCGTCCTTATTCACCGCGTCCTCGCCACGGTGCAAGCAATCGAGGGAGCGCTCCGCCAGACTCTGTGCGGACTCAGGCCCAGTGCGGGCGTACGCCGCTTGCTGCGCCAACGCCAGCGTGGCGGTGGCCATCAGCGTAACCGCAAGCAGTACGATGGTTGTGATACATCCTTCGAAAGTCACGACCATCCGCACATCCCGACCGCAGCCGTCAGCGCCGTGCGACGTCCTCACCATCGCATTATTTCTACCATTTCAGCGCGTCATCGCAAGGCCACCCGCACCGCACCATCTCACACATTGAAGCGGAAATGGATGATGTCGCCATCCTGCACCACATACTCCTTGCCTTCGAGCCGGAACTTGCCGGCCTCACGGCACTTGGCCTCGCTGCCGTGACGCACGAAGTCTTCGTAGTGCACGACTTCGGCGCGGATGAAGCCGCGCTCGATATCGCTATGGATCTTGCCCGCCGCCTTCATCGCCGTCGTTCCCCGGCGAATGGTCCAGGCGCGCACCTCGTCCTCGCCCGTGGTCAGGAAGCTGATCTGATCGAGCAGCCGATAGGCCGTCGCGACAAAGCGGTCGCGCGCGGCCGCGGGGAGGTCGAGATCGTCGAGGAAGGCTTGCCGGTCCTCAGGCTCCAATCCGGCGATCTCCATCTCGATCTTACCGGAGAGCAGCAGGCCCTCGACGGCCTCCGCCCGCACCCAGTCCTCGACCGCCGCGGGCATCGACTCGTGGATCTGGGACTCGCCGACGTTGAGAACGATCATCAGCGGTCGCCGCGAGAGAAATCCGAAGCCCGCAATTACCGCTACGTCCTCCGCGGTAAGCGCCAGGTGCCGCAAGGGCAACTCCTCATCCAGCGTCCGCTTACAGCGCTCCAGCAGCGCGCGCTCGTGCTCCTTCCCTTTCTCTTTCTTGAGACGTTCCAAGCGCTTCTCGATCAACACCAGATCCGCCAGGAGCAACTCGCTCCTGAAGTTGGTCAGGTCGCGCACCGGATTCGGCGATTCCCCGGTAACCTCGTCGGTAAAGCCACGCACCACCTGGACCAGGGCGTCGGTTTCGCGCATCTGCGTCAGGGTCACCGTGTCCAGCGCACTGCCCCCGTGCCCCTCGGCCCCACTGCTATGCGGCGCGGGAAAGTCGGCGAAAACGATCTCGGCGTAAGTGGTCTTGCGTGGGTGGAAAATTCCGCTCAGCCGCTCGACACGCGGATCGGGTACCTTGATGACGCCCAGGTGTACCTTCCCGAGCTCAGTAAAGCCGCCGACCGCGGCGTGTTGACCCGTCAGCGCGTTAAAGACGGTCGTCTTGCCGCTGCGGGGAAACCCCGCGATCCCGACCTTCATCGTACCGAGCTTTCAGCGGTCAGCGATCAGCGTTCGACTTCTGAATGAAAAAAGCGAGCATCCGTACCGATTGCGGAGCTGACAGCCCAGAGCTGAGCGCTTGGTCACTGCTTCCCTTCGATCCGCGCCTGAATCTTCAGTCGGAGCGCGTTCAGCCGGATGAACCCTTCCGCATCCGCCTGCCGATAGACCGAGTCCTCTTCGAAGGTAGCGATATCCGTACGGTAGAGCGAGTGCGCCGACTTGCGCCCGGCCAGAATGACGTTGCCTTTGTAGAGCTTGAGTCGCACCGTGCCGGTCACCGCGCGTTGCGCCTCGTCGATCGCCGTCTGCAACACACGCCGCTCCGGCGAGAACCAGTATCCGTAATAGACCATTTCGGCGTAACGCGGGATCAGACCGTCGCGCAGGTGCAGCACCTCCCGGTCCAACGTCAGCGATTCCAAGGCCCGATGCGCCACGTGTAGGATGGTGCCGCCGGGCGTTTCGTAGACCCCACGCGACTTCATGCCGACATAGCGATTCTCCACCAGATCGACGCGGCCGATCCCGTGCCGGCCGCCGATCACATTCAAGCGCTCGATCAGCGTAGCCGGGGACAGGCGCTCCCCGTTGACCGCGACCGGATCGCCCGCCGCGTAATCGACTTCGACGTACTCGGGCTTGTCCGGCGCCATTTCCGGCGAGACGGTCAGCACGAACATGTCGTCGTACGGCTCGCGCCACGGATCCTCGAGAATGCCACCCTCGTAGCTGATGTGCAGCAGATTGCGGTCGGAACTATAGGGTTTCTCCGCGGTCACCGGAATGGGAATGCCCCGGCTTTCGGCATAGGCAATCAACTTCGAACGGGAATTGAGGTCCCACAAGCGCCAGGGCGCGATTACCCGGATATCCGGCCGCAGCGCGTAGTAGGTCAGTTCGAAGCGCACCTGGTCATTGCCTTTTCCCGTGGCGCCGTGCGCCACCGCGTCCGCGGCCTCGGCCGCGGCGATTTCGACCTGGCGCTTGGCGATCAACGGCCGGGCGATCGAGGTGCCGAGCAGGTAGGTCCCCTCGTAGACCGCGTTAGCCCGCAGCATCGGAAAGACAAAATCGCGCGCGAACTCTTCGCGCAGGTCCTCGATGTACACCGCGCAGGCGCCGCCGGACTTGGCCTTGCCCTCCACCGGGGCTAGTTCCTCGCCCTGGCCGAGATCGGCACAGAAGGCTACGACCTCGGCGTCGTACGTGTCGATCAGCCAACGGAGGATCACCGACGTATCGAGTCCACCGGAATATGCGAGAACGATTTTCTTGGGTTGATCTGCCATGTGTCGATCCTTGATTGTGGGTCGATTCCGTCGAATCCGCGCGCGTCGGGCGCGGCAGTGGCGACCCGTGCATCCGCGTCCGCGTCACCCCGATGCGGTCAACGGTGTTTCTTCATCCTCTCGTTGAGCCACACCATGATGGCCTTTTGCGTGTGCAGGCGATTCTCGGCCTGATCGAAGACGATGGATTGCGGACCTTCGATCACCTCAGCGGTAATCTCTTCGCCGCGATGCGCGGGCAGACAATGCATCACCACGGCCTCCGGGTTGGCGTGCCGCAACAGGCGCGCATTGATTTGATACTCGGCAAAGTCACGGCGCCGGCGCGCGGTTTCTTGTTCCTGGCCCATGCTGGTCCACACGTCGGCATAGACCACGTCGGCCGCGTACGCCGCCGCCAACGCGTCGTGGGTCACTTCGACACGGCCCCCGGAGGCGCGGGCGGCCGCCAAAACGGACACGTCGGGCTCGTACCCTGGCGGGCAGGCCAGCACGAACGCAAAGGGAAACACGCCGGCCGCCTCGATCCACGAATTGGCCACGTTGTTCGCGTCGCCGATGAACGCCACTCGCAGCCCATCGAGACGGCCGCGCTTCTCGATCAGCGTGAAGCAATCGGCCAGCACCTGGCAGGGGTGCGAGCGGTCGGACAGGCCATTGATCACCGGGATCCCGGCCCACTGCGCCAGCTCGATCACGGTCGCGTGCGCGAAGGTGCGGGCCATGATGAGATCCACCCAACGCTCCAGGTTGCGCGCGATGTCGGCGACCGACTCGCGCTGGCCGAGCTGGATGTCGTTGGGAGTCAGGTAGACCGCGGTGCCACCGAGTTGACTCACACCGACCTCGAACGTGACGCGTGTCCGCAAACTCGGCTTCTCGAAGATCAAGGCGATCGCCTTCCCGGCCAGGAGCGGCGGCAGTTGTCCATCCTTCAGGTCGCGCTTGAGGCGCGCCGCCAGGTGGAGGATCTCCTCCAACTCGCTCCGGCTAAAGGTATCGAAGCCGAGGAAATCGCGCTTCATTGGCGTAGTGCTCGATCGACGATGTCGAGGGCGCGGTCGATTTCGTACTGCGCCACGATCAACGGCGGCGCGAAGCGCAGCACCTTGTCGGCCGTGCAATTGATCAGCAACCCCGCGTCGCGACAGGCATCGACGACGGCCGCGGCGGGGCCGTCCAACTCGACGCCCAGCAGCAAGCCCTGTCCCCGCACGTCCCGGATGCGCTCATGGCGCGTCCGCAGATCGAGCAAACGCTCGCGCAGGTACCGTCCCTGCGTGCGGCAGTTCTCGACGACCCCTTCCTCGGTGAGCGCGCGCATCACCGCCACCCCGACCGCACAGGTGAGGGCGTTGCCACCGAAGGTCGAGCCGTGGGCGCCGGTGGTAAAGCCGCGCGCCACCTGTTCCGTGGCCACCATGGCACCGATCGGGACGCCGGAACCGAGCCCTTTGGCCAGGGTCATGATATCGGGCGTCACGCCGCTCTGCTCATACGCAAACAGCGTGCCCAGGCGGCCCATGCCGGTCTGCACCTCGTCCAGGATCAACAGCAGCCGGTGGCGATCGCAGAGCTCGCGCACGTTGCGTAGGTACTCGGGGTGTGCGGCTACGATCCCGCCCTCCGCTTGCAGCGGCTCGAGCATCACCGCGACGGTGCGCGGGGAAACCGCCTGCGCCAGCGCCTCGATATCGTCGTAGGGCACGTAGCGGAAGCCGTCCGGCAGCGGCTGGAAACCGCCGCGCACCTTTTCCTGACCGGTGGCCGCGATGGTCGCGATGCTCCGCCCGTGAAACGAACCCAGCGCGGTGAGGATCTCGAAGCGTCCGTCACCGAACTCCGCGCCATACTTGCGGGCCAATTTGATCGCCGCCTCATTGGCCTCCGCGCCGCTGTTGCAAAAGAACACGCGGTCGGCGAAGGAATGGGTACACAGCAATTCCGCGAGCACCGCTTGCGGCTCGCTATGGTGCAGGTTGGAGACGTGCAAGATCCTGTGTGCCTGGTCCACGATGGCGCGCGTCACGCTGGGGTGCGCGTGCCCCAGCGCCACGACCACCGTACTGGCGAAAAAGTCGAGATATTCCTTGCCGTCCGCGTCCCAGACGCGGCAGCCGTGTCCGCGCACCAAGGCGATGGGTGCGCGCGCATACAGCGGGAACAGGTAGCGGGTGTTCAGCGCGATGATGTCTTCGTTGGTCATGCTGGAATGAACGGCCACGGTCGAGAATCGGCGGATGCCCGGACTTCCTAACGGAAACGCGCGCAGAGTACCAGCGCACCGGTCTCCACAACCTCAGGCGGCGGGCGGCCGCTCCTAGACCTTGGCCCTCGGACTGGCGCCCTTGGCCCTCGGAGACTGGACTCGAGGGGTTCCCCCGCGGCTGTGGGCACGCACCACCTCCGTACCGACCCCCTCCTTCGTGAAGATCTCGAGGAGTACGGCGTGCCGGAGCCGTCCGTCGATGATATGCGTCTTCTTGGCGCCGCCGCGCAAGGCGTCGATGCAACACTCGACCTTCGGAATCATTCCCGCCGAGATCACGCCGTCGCGGATCAATTGGGCGGCGTGATCCATGTCGAGCGTCGACATGACGTTTCCACCGGCGTCGCGAATCCCCTCCACATCGGTCAGCAGGATCAGTTTCTCCGCGTGGAGGGCCTCGGCCATTTCCCCGGCGACCAAGTCCGCATTGATGTTGTAGGTCTCGCCGCGCTCGCCAACGCCGACGGGTGCAATGACCGGGATGAAATCGCTGCGATCGAGGGAATCGATGACCAGCGGATTGATGGCGCGCACCTCCCCAACCAAGCCGATGTCGACCTTCCCGGCACCGATCTCCTCGGATTCCACCGTCAGCTTCTTGGCCAGGATGAGGCCACCGTCCTTCCCCGAGAGTCCCACCGCGCGACCCCCGTGATGGTTGATGAGGTTGACGATCTCCTTGTTGATCTTGCCCACCAAGACCATCTCGACCACATCCATCGTCTGCCGATCGGTGACGCGCATCCCACGGACGAATTGCGATGGGATGCCGAGTTGCTTCAGCAGTTGGCCGATTTGCGGACCACCGCCGTGCACGATGACCGGGTTGATGCCGACGAACTTCAGCAGCACGATATCCTGGGCAAAGCTCTCCTTGAGGTCCTCGTCGACCATTGCGTGGCCACCGTACTTGATGACCATGATCTTTCCCGAGTACCGCCGGATGTACGGGAGGGCATCGAGTAGCACCTCCGCTTTGGCGATCAGATGTTCCATGGTGTCTGGGTTGGGCCGCTCGACTGCCGACAGTCGACATCAAGAATCGACGATCCGCATGCGGGTCAAACGTCTCATTTACGACTCGCGACTCTCAACGCTTGACGATCGGCTCACAGGATGTAGCGCGACAAATCGTCGTTGGTCACGATGTCATTCAACTTGGCACGGACCTGCTGCGCATCGATCACTACCTCGCACGTACCCATTTCCGGGGCCTCGAACGACAGCGATTCCAGCAAGCGCTCCATCACCGTATGCAGCCGCCGCGCGCCGATGTTCTCCATGTTCCGATTCGCGGTGGCGGCGATCGCGGCAATTTCGTCAACGGCATCTTCGGTAAAGCGCAGCCGCACCCCCTCGGTGGCCATCAGGGCCACGTACTGCTTGACGAGCGCGTTCTGCGGTTCGCTCAAGATACGGACAAAATCCTCGCGTGTCAGGGGTTCCAGCTCGACGCGGATAGGGAAGCGGCCTTGGAACTCGGGGATCAGGTCCGCGGGCTTGGCGATGTGAAACGCGCCCGAGGCGATGAACAAGATGTGGTCCGTGCGCACGATCCCGTACTTGGTGCTGATCGTGCTGCCCTCCACGAGCGGCAGCAGATCGCGTTGAACCCCTTGGCGGGAGACATCCGGCCCCGCCATGCCTTCGCGCCCCGCAATCTTGTCGATCTCGTCGATGAACACGATGCCCGACTGCTCCACGCGCCGGATCGCTTCCTTGGTCACCACCTCCATGTCGACCAGCTTGCCGGCTTCTTCCTGCGTCAGGATCTCGATCGCCTCCGCGATGCTGACCCGCTGTTTTTTCGATTTCTTCGGCATCAGGTTGGAGAACAGATCTTTGAGCTGGTGCTCCATTTCTTCCATACCCTGCGGGGTGAAGACTTCCACCATGGGCAGGGCGGCCCGGGTGACCTCGAGCTCGACGATGCGGTCGCTCAGCTTGCCCTCGCGTAACATCCGCCGCAACTTATCGCGCGTCGCCGCGCCCGATTCCTCAGGAGTGTCGGCAGCTTCGCGGTCTCCCATCGCCTGTACGCGGCGCTCACCGACATGCATCGGCGGCAGGAGCAAATCCAGCACCCGTTCTTCCGCCAGTTCGCGCGCCCGCAACGCAACCTTTTGCTGCTCCTCATCCTTGAGCATCTTCACGGCGAGGTCGGCCAGATCCCTAATCATCGACTCGACGTCCCGTCCGACGTAGCCGACTTCGGTGAATTTCGAGGCCTCGACCTTGATGAACGGGGCCTGTGCGAGTTTCGCCAACCGTCGCGAAATCTCCGTCTTCCCCACGCCGGTCGGACCGATCATGATGATGTTCTTCGGTGCGATCTCCTCGCGCAACTCCTCCGGCACCTGTTGCCGCCGCCAGCGATTGCGCAAGGCCACCGCGACCGCGCGCTTTGCGGCTCGCTGGCCGACGATATATCGGTCCAGCTCCGAGACGATTTCCCGGGGCGTCATCTGGCTCATTCGACTCTTTAGGTATCACGCTGGGGCAGCGATGCAACCAGCGCGGCGCCGGGACACGTGTTCGACCATCGGTCGGCAGTGGAGCGCAGCAAAGGCGGGCCTCCGAATCCGGCCCTGCCGATCGCTTGACGATCGACGGCGTTTCACAGCTCTTCAATCACCACTTGGTCATTGGTGTAGACACAGATGGCCGCGGCCTCGCGCATCGCTTCTTCCGCGATGCCGCGGGCTTCGAGGTCGCTACGCCGCATGAGCACGCGGGCGGCAGCGAGGGCGTAGTTTCCACCCGAGCCGATGGCGATGACGTTGTCGTCCGGCTCGATCACGTCGCCGCTCCCGGACAGCACGAGGAGGGCCTCGCGATCGGCGGCAATCAGCAGCGCCTCGAGCCGCCGCAGGACGCGGTCCGTGCGCCACTCTTTGGCCAGCTCGACCGCGGCGCGACGCAAGTTGCCGCCGTGCTGTTCCAATTGCTTTTCGAACTTATCGAACAAGGTGAAGGCGTCGGCGCTCGCGCCGGCGAATCCGGCCAGCACCTTGCCACCGTAGATCCGGCGCACCTTGCGCGCGCCATGCTTCATCACCGTCGACCCCAGACTCACCTGGCCGTCTCCCGCCATGACCACCTGACCCCGGTGGCGCAGTGCGACGATGGTAGTGCTGCGGAACGTGTGGGCCCGCTGCGGTCGTGCTGTCATGCACTCACCAGCTAGCAGCTTTCGGCAGGCAGCTGAAGCGCCCGCGGCGCGTCCGGGCGCGCAGCGTGGCCGGGCGACGATTCACGCGCGCGGATGCGCCTTGTCGTAGACGCGCATCAGCTGATCGAGGTTCACGTGCGTGTACTTCTGTGTCGTCGACAAGGTCGCATGCCCCAGCAGTTCCTGGATGGCCCGCAGATCGGCGCCCGCATTGAGGAGATGCGTCGCGAAGCTATGCCGCAGCGCATGCGGGCTGGCCTTGGTCGCCACGCCGCTTGTGACAACGTAGCGTTCCACCATGCGCGCAACGCTACGCGTGGTCAGGCGCCCGCCACGCCGGTTCAAGAACACCGCCGCACCGTCGACCAGTCGCCGCGGACATAGCTCGCTCAGCCGCGCGCGATAGGCTCCCAACGCCGTTAGTGCCGTGCGCCCGATCGGCACCAAGCGTTCTTTACCGCCCTTCCCGCGGACCCGCACCAGCTCCAGCCCGTCGTCCACGTCCGCCCAGTCGAGGCCGACCAGCTCGCTCACCCGTAGACCGCAGGAGTACACCACTTCCAACAATGCGCGGTCACGCAAGCCAGCGGGCGTATCGGCCGGGGGCGCCTCCAGCAGTCGGAACATGTCATCGACGGTCAGGTGTACCGGCAATTGCCGCTGCTTTTTCGGGGTGGCAATGCCGACCGTCGGATCCGCATCGAGACGGCCCCGCCGCCGCAGGTGGCGGAAGAATCCCCTGGCCGCCGAAAGCTTGCGGCCGACCGAACTCCGGCGATTCCGCCGCAGGCAGTGCGCCACATACGCTCGGACGGCGAGCGGATCGATACGTTCCGGCGCCACGTCGTCGCCCGCGCTATTGAGGCCGAACCCATGCTCCAGCAGGAACGCCCGCAACTGCCGCAGGTCGCTGATATAGTTGCGCACCGTATGCGCGGAGGCGTTGTCTTCAACCAGTAAGGTACGTTGAAACTCCGCAATTGCGGTCAGCATGGGGTCGGATCTCAGCGCTATCGATCCTTACCAAGCCACCGCCCCCGCGGCAAGGAGAACACGGCGCGCGCCGCGCTACTCCCCGACAAACGTATGAGAGCCGGACTTCGCCCGGAACATGGCCTTCAGGAATTCCTGGTTCAGGCGAGCGATGAACTGCACGTCGATATCTTTCGGACAAGCGGCCTGACACTCGTAGTGGTTCGTGCAGTTTCCGAAGCCATTGTCCTGCATCGCCTGAATCAGCCTGGCCACCCGCTGCGGGGCTTCCACCTGCCCTTGGGGCAGAGCGGCGAGTTGCGATACCTTGGCCCCGGCGAAGAGCATGGGCGAGCCGTTCGGACACGCGGCCACGCACGCCCCACAGCCGATGCACTGGGCCGCATCCATGGCATAGTCGGCCTCCGCTTTGGAGATCAGCGTAGCGTTGGCGTCGGGGACTCCGCCGGTGTGGCAAGATGTGTATCCGCCCGCCTGGATGATTTTGTCGAGCGCTCCGCGATCCACCACCAGGTCCTTGACGATGGGGAAAGCGCGGGCGCGCCATGGTTCGAGGTAAATTGTGTCGCCGTCCTTGAACTTCCGCATGTGGAGCTGGCAGACAGTCGTGCGCATCTGCCCGCCGTGGGGCTTGCCGTTGATGACGATGGAGCACATCCCGCAGATCCCTTCGCGGCAGTCGTGATCGAAGGCGATCGGGTCCTTGCCCTCCTTGATCAGGTCCTCGTTCACGACATCGAGCATCTCCAGAAAGGAGTGATGTTCGGTGATGTTCGCCGCGGTGTACGTCTCGAACCGCCCGGGCCGGTTCGGTCCCGGCTGCCGCCATACCACCAGCGTCAGGGTCATCGTCTTCTGCTCGTCGGCGCGCGCGCTCATTACTTGTAGCTCCTTACCGCCAGCTTCACGGACTCGAATCTTAGCGGTTCCTTGTGCAGCTCGGGCGCCTGGTCCACGCCCTTCCACTCCCAGGCCGCGGTATAGCAGTAGTTGGCGTCGTCCCGTTTCGCCTCGCCGTCCTCGTACTGGTACTCCACTCGGAAGTGGCCGCCGCACGACTCATTGCGGTGCAGCGCGTCCCGGCACAAGAGCTCGGCGAACTCGAGGAAGTCGGCCGTCCGCCCGGCATTCTCCAGCTGTTGGTTGAAGTCCGCGCCGCTGCCGGGGATCTTGACGTTCCTCCAGAACTCCTCGCGGATCGCGGGAATCGTCCCGATCGCTTCGCTGAGGCCCTCCTTGCTGCGCGCCATGCCGCACTTCTCCCACATGAGCGTGCCGAGCTCACGGCTGAATTCGGTGACGGTTCGCTGGCCTTGGATCGAAAGCAGCCGCTTCGTGCTCGTCTGCACGTCCTCGACCGACTTCTGGCACTCCGAGTGATCCGCCTGCACGGTCCCCGGCGTGGTCTGCGCGAGGTAGTGGGCGATCGTGTACGGGATGACGAAGTACCCGTCCGCCAACCCCTGCATCAAGGCGGAGGCACCCAGTCGGTTCGCCCCATGGACCGAGAAGTTGGCCTCCCCCAAGACGAAGAGGCCGGGAAGATTGCTCATCAGGTTATAGTCCACCCAGAGGCCGCCCATCGAATAGTGGGGGGCCGGGTAGATCCGCATCGGAACCTTGTAGGCGTTCTCGGCGGTAATCCGCTCGTACATTTCGAAAAGGTTACCGTAGCGCTCACGGATGGTGTCCTCACCGAGGCGCTGGATCGCGTCTCTGAAATCGAGGTAGACGCCGCGGCCGCCGGGGCCGACACCGCGGCCGTCATCGCACTGCTCCTTTGCGGCCCGGGACGCGACATCGCGAGGCGCGAGGTTTCCGAAGCTCGGGTACTTGCGCTCGAGGTAATAGTCGCGGTCCTCCTCGCGGATGGCGCCGGGCGCTTTGGTGCAATCCTCCTTTTTCTTGGGGACCCAACACCGGCCGTCGTTGCGCAGCGACTCGGACATCAGCGTCAGTTTCGACTGGTAGTCCCCCGATTGGGGGATGCACGTGGGGTGGATCTGCGTGTAGCACGGGTTGGCCAGAAACGCCCCTTTCTTGTACGCCTTCCAGATCGCCGTGACGTTGCACCCCATGGCCATGGTGGAGAGGTAGAAGACGTTCGCGTAGCCGCCGGTGCACAGCAGCACCGCATCCCCCGTGTGCACCCGGATCTCCCCCGTCACCAGGTCACGGACCGTGATGGCCTTCGCCTCGCCGTCGATCACCACGAGGTCAAGCATCTCGGTGCGGGGAAACATCCGCACCGTCCCCAGCTTGACCTGCCGGGAAAGCGCCGAGTAGGCGCCCAGCAGCAGCTGCTGTCCCGTCTGCCCCCGGGCGTAAAAGGTTCGCGACACCTGGGCACCGCCGAAGGAGCGGTTATCGAGGTACCCGGCGTAGTCCCGCGCGAAGGGGACCCCTTGCGCGACGCACTGGTCGATGATGTTGTTGCTGACCTGGGCCAGCCGCCACACGTCCGCTTCGCGGGACCGGAAGTCGCCGCCCTTGATCGTGTCGTAGAACAGACGGTAGATGCTGTCACCGTCGTTGGGGTAGTTCTTGGCGGCATTAATCCCACCCTGTGCCGCGATGCTGTGTGCGCGACGGGGGCTATCCTGGTAACAGAATGCCTCCACGTTGTATCCCAGTTCAGCAAGCGACGCGGCGGCGGACGCCCCGGAGAGGCCGGTACCCACCACCAGGATCTTGTACTTGCGTTTGTTCGCGGGATTCACCAGCTTCATTTCGAAGCGGTGCTTATCCCAGGTCTTTTCGATCGCACCCGTCGGTGCCTTGCCGTCGAGTATCACGGTCAACCCCCTATCTGGCGAAAACGCCGAAGCCGGCGAGGATGAGTATGGGAATGGAGCAATACCCGAGTAGCAAGAGGACCGAGAGGAGCCTCCCATAGCGCTCGTATTGCGGGCGGGCTTTGTCGTTCGTCAGGCTGATGGTTTGGAAGATGCTCTGAATCCCGTGGTACAGGTGCAGGAAGAGGGCGACCATGGCGGCCAGGTAGACCAGGGCGATCGGGATGACCCGAATGCTGCTCAACACCATGGTGAAGACGTCGATCCGGCCCTTCGCGTCGTGTCCCAACACGATGTCGGGGGTCACCCGCAAGGTGAACTGCAACAGGTGGTAGACGATGAAGGCGAGCAGTAGCAGTCCCGTCCAGATCATCGTCTGGCCGGCAAAGGTGGCCTTCATCATGTTTTTCACCGCGTACCTCTCCGGCTTGGCCGCCCTGTTCTCCAGCGTCAGCACGATGCCGAAAATCACATGCAGGCCGAGCATGACGGCCAGGACAAGTTCCGAGATCCAGAGAATGGGGCCCAGGCTGTGCAGTTTCGCGGCGTAGGCGTCGATAGCGTCGGGGCCGGCAAAAATGGTGAGGTTTCCCAACAGGTGCGCGATGACGAACAGGACCATGACCAGCCCCGTCACCGCCATCGTGACCTTCCTTCCTACTGAGTTCGAGAGCACTTCCATGGAGTTCTTCCCTCTTGGATATGGCGTCCCTGCGGTATCGAGATCGGCTAACAGAGAAAGACGGAATGGACCAGATCGCGTTTTCGGCGGCACGCGGCACCGGCGCGTCACCGGATCCAAATAGACCACATCGGGAAAATCAGTCAAGGGTTTCTACTCGTCCGTCGTGCTCGTCATTAGATTCAACACTCCCGACGTTGCAGGACAAGCAGTTGTTACAACGACGAAACGGGTCGAGCAGAGCGCAGCAGCGAACGTCCGAGCGGGCGCCGTCGATTGTAGGTGCGCCCCGGTTACTGCCCCGGGGGTCGTATCCTCGGTCCCTTTGAGAGCGCCAGTGAGCCAACCCCTTCCGCCCGCTGCGGCGCCGACAAGGAACCGTCATCCTCACCGATCAAGAACGATCGGTGTTATGCTATACGCAACCGGAGAGAACGGGATGGAACGCCTCTGCCACGATTGCGGTCGCGCCATCGGTCCCATCGAACGCGTCGGTCGCCGCGATGCCTGCCTGCGCTGCGGCGCCGACCTGCACTGCTGCTTGAATTGCAGCTTCTTTGCGCCGGCCGCCCACAACCAGTGCCGCGAGCCCGACGCCGAACGGCAGGGCGACAAGACCGTCGGCAACTTCTGCGACTATTTCGCCTACCGCATCGGCGGGCCCGTCACGCGGACGCGGTCGGCTGACGCCCGTGGGCAACTCGACGCGCTGTTCGGCAAGAAGAATTAGCGCGCAGCCACCGCGGTCGCCGCACGCGCGCAGGTGACCTCGGCACCCATCGCCGGCGTCGTCGCCTCGCGTGTTGCGGCGCAGTTACACGCCAGCGGCGCGATCCCGCTGTCTCAGCCGACGCGAATGTACGTGAAGCCCATAGGGCTCTCTCCTCATCGACCAATCTGACCCCCGCCAGATTGCCGGTCTAAATTGACCTCCCTGCCGACTGGGCGTACCGTTCCCGCAGATGCGAAGACTCGCGTGGATATTGGCCATACTCGCCCTGCTGGCGACGGCGATTGCCGGTATCGCAGCCGCGTTCGCGAACCGCATCATCGCACAAAATCGCGAACGCATTCTTGAACAGATCCGCACCACCATCGGTCGCCCCGTGTCCGCCGAACGTATGGTGGTCAACCTTTGCGGTGGCATCGGCGTGCGTGTCGAGCAGGTCCGCGTTGCCGACGATCCGCGGTTCAGTACCGGGGATTTCGTCGCTGCCCGCGCCGTCGTTGCGCAGGCGAAATTGCTGCCGTTACTGCACGGGGAACTCGACGTGGGACGCATCGAGCTTCAGGCGCCGCACATCGCACTGCATCGGGATGCGCACGGACGATGGAATTTCGAAAGCATCGGCCGGCAGGCCCTGCCGTTAGAGGTCGGCTCGCCCTCCGCCACGCCGGCCGGCCATCTCTCGCCGGATCACATCCCTCTTATCATTGGCCGGGCGAACATCGCTGACGGGACCATCACGCTAACCGACGCCACCCAATCGCCGCCCCGCGTAACGGTCTTGAGCCAAATCGATCTCTCGGTTGGAGATGTCGGCGGGAACACGTCGATCTCATTCGACCTGTCTGCGGCATTGCAGGCGGAGAACCGGAACATCCGCCTGCGGGGAAGCGTCGGTCCGCTGGCGAATTCGGCAACCATCCCACTGCGCATAGACGGCACCGTCGGTCCGCTCGGTCCACAGGCGCTGCGCATCGACAGTCTGCATCTCGAAGCAGTCGTCGCCCCCGCCAGCGTGCGGTTCTCGACAATCAGCGGACGCGCCTTCGATGGCCATTGCACACTGACGGGTGAGATCCCGCGGCGTGCCGACGGTCCGGTCGCGCTGAAAGGAGAGTGCGCCGAGGTCGCCATCGGCAAAATCTTACGACTCGGGAGCGACGATGCCGCACGACGCATCGAAGGTGACGGTACCTTGCGTTTCGATCTCCGTGCCACGGGGAATACGGCCGAGGCCATCCGTTCGTCCGTCGCCGGCCAGGCGGAAGCCGACCTTGCACACGGCGAGATCAGGGGCGTGAACGTGGTGCGCGATCTCCTGGGACGGCTCTCCAACCTGCCGGTCGTCGGCGACCTCGTCTCCCGCAGCGTGAAAGCCAGGTACACCATGCTTGCTGCCGATCCCGACACGCACCTCCGCTCCCTCCACGCAACGTTTCGAATTGCCGATCAGCGCCTGCACACCGACAATCTCAGTGTGGATGCGGACGATTTCGCGGTGCGCGCAACGGGGTGGATCGGATTCGACCAGGATGCGGATCTGCTCGGGGTACTGACCATGTCGCAGGCCTTCAGCCGCGATGTGGTGTCGGACGTCAAGGAGGCGCGTTTCCTGCTCGATGACCAAGGGCGGCTTGCGGTTCCGTTTCGCTTGCGTGGACGGCTCGGCGTCGCCAAGCCGCAGCCGGATACCGCATACTTGGTCGCACGGCTTTCACAGGGTATTGGATCCGGGGGCCTCAAGGATCTCCTCGGGAGGTTGCTGGGCCCGCCACAGGACGCCACGCCAGCGCACCGATCCGAAGGCGCCGGTGGATCGATCGAGCGCGGATTACGTAGTCTTTTCGGTCGCTGAAGGCGCGCTGCTTCAGGCCTGGCCGCAAGGCAGATCGACTTGCCGCGCCGGATTCAAAGTGCTTTAAGCAGCGCGGGTGGTGGCGCGGATCGGCTTCGTAGCGGGACACCCCCTACCACCATGGCAGATCGGATTTCATCCCACATAGCGAGAGGATGGGTATGGCACGCAAGAAGATCGCGCTGATTGGCGCGGGAATGATCGGTGGCACCCTGGCTCACCTGAGTGCCTTGAAGGGACTGGGCGACGTCGTGCTCTTCGACGTCATCGAAGGGCTGCCTCAGGGCAAGGCGCTGGATCTGTTGGAGTCCGCTCCGATCGAGGGCTTCGATGCCGCGATTGTGGGGACCAACAAGTACGACGAAATCGCCGGCGCCGACGTTTGCGTCGTAACCGCCGGGGTGCCGCGGAAGCCCGGCATGAGCCGCGACGACCTGCTGTCCATCAACACCAAGATCATGCGGGACGTAGCCACGAACATTAAGGAACGGGCGCCTGGGGCGTTTGTCATTGTCATCACCAACCCACTCGATGCCATGGTCACTGCGATGAAGCGTCTCACCGGCTTCCCCAAACAACGCGTCGTCGGGCAGGCAGGCGTCTTGGATTCGGCACGTTACCGCGCCTTTGTGGCGATGGAATTGGGCGTCTCCGTCACCAGTGTGCACGCCATCGTCCTCGGCGGACACGGCGACGATATGGTTCCCGTTCGCAGCCATTGCAACGTCGCCGGCGTGCCAGTCGAGCGCCTCATCAAGCACGACCGCCTGGAGGCCATCGAGAAACGCGTGCGCAACGCGGGTGGTGAAATTGTGAATTTGCTCAAGACCTCCGCATTCTACTCACCGGCACATGCAGCCATCCGTATGGTCGAGGCCTATCTTTTCGATAAGAAGGAAGTCTTGCCCTGTGCCGCGCTGCTCGAAGGCGAGTACGGGGTTAATGGGTTCTACGTTGGCGTTCCGGTGCAGATTGGGGCCGGCGGCGTCGAGCGCGTGATCGAAGTCGAGCTGACGGCGCCGGAACGTGCAGCGCTCAGAGGCTCCGTGGCTCACGTCCAAGAACTGGTTGAAGCGACGGAACGGTTCTTGAGTACCAACCAAGCGTAGCGCTGGGGACCTGTTCGGTCGCCACAAGTAGAAAAGAGGGTTGCGGTCGATGAATATTCATGAGTTTCAGGCGAAAGCGGTTCTCAAGCGGTATGGCGTGACGGTCCCACGCGGCACAGTGGCGACGACAGCGGACGAGGTCGAGGCGATTGCCCGAGAGTTCGGTGCGATTTGCGTGGTGAAGGCACAGATCCATGCGGGTGGCCGCGGCAAAGCCGGCGGCGTGAAAGTGTGTAAGACCCCGGAGGACGCCCGTGAGTTTGCCCGCGGCTTGCTCGGCAGGAAGCTCGTCACCCACCAAACGGGCCCCGCTGGCCGCGAGGTGCGCCGCGTCCTTGTGGAGGAAGGGTGCGCCATCGCCCGGGAACTCTATCTGGGAATGGTCATCGACCGCGCGCGCGGATGGCCGACCCTCATGGCGAGTGCCGAGGGTGGCGTCGAAATCGAGGAAGTGGCGGCGCGGGCCCCGGAGAAGATCCTGCGCGAGCCGATCGATCCAGCCGTGGGCCTCCAAGCCTTCCAGGGACGCAAGATCGCGTTTGGTATCGGCATTCCAAAGGAGTCGGTCAATAAGGCCGTCGCGTTCATGAACGCTCTTTACCAAGCCTTCGTGCAGTGCGATGCCTCGCTTGCCGAAATCAATCCGTTGGTGTTGACCACATCGGGCGATGTCCTGGCGCTGGACGCAAAGATTTCCTTCGACGACAACGGCCTCTTCCGCCACGCCGATATCCGCGACCTGCGCGATGTTACGGAAGAAGATCCGAAGGAAACGGAAGCGGCAAAGTACGACCTCAGCTATATTTCGCTCGATGGGAACATCGGCTGTATGGTCAACGGCGCGGGACTGGCGATGTCGACGATGGACATCATCAAGCAATGCGGCGGCGAACCGGCGAACTTCCTCGACGTCGGCGGCGGCGCCAGCGCCGAGAAGGTGACCGCCGCATTCAAAATCCTGCTGTCCGACGCCAACGTCCGGGCGGTGCTCGTCAACATCTTCGGCGGCATCATGAAATGCGATGTCATCGCGAGTGGTATCGTCGAGGCCGCACGCGAGATCCAGCTCCACGTACCGCTGGTGGTACGCCTGGAGGGAACCAACGTCGACATCGGCAAAAAGATCCTGTCGCAGTCTGGACTTAACATCCTTTCGGCGTCCGACATGGCTGACGCCGCCAAGAAGGTCGTCGCCGCCGCCACCGCCGCCTGATCGTCCTCGTCAACAGACGCTGTGGATAACCTGTTGATGAGGACGCTGCAGGCCCTATCCCGCAAGGGCTGCATTGATTTGCCTACGTTTTAAGCGGCGCCTAATAGACAAAATAAACTGGATAATCAAAGACTTACGACGCCGCACACTTGCTGCGACGACTCCGGCAGAATTTGCTGCAGTTTGCTTTCGCAAGCGCTCGAATGTTGATAAGCCGCGCTACAAGTTCTCCTTGAGCAACACGTCGTGGGCGCCGGACTCGGTTTGGATCAGCTTCCCATTAATAAACAGTTGCGCCACCAGCGTTTGGCCTGTCGACGGTTGTAGCGCAAAGACCCCGTTTACCGTCTCGCGCGCCCCTTCCAAGTAGTAGATGCTCGGGGTGGTACCGAACAAGATGTAGGTATTGTACGGGTCGCCGACGGAACCGTTGAAGGTCACCCCGAAAACGCCCGGATCGCTCGAACCGAAACATGTCGAGAAATCCTGCAGCGGCAGACAGACGTGAAAGCGTGTTTCCGAGCTCGGAGGTGTGGCGGGTGCCGTACTCCCGACGACGGCCTCCGGGTGAGCGGCGTCGGCCGCTGCGGTTTGCTCACTCTGACCGGTCACCGTCAGCACCACCTCGAAACCGCCAGGACTGTCGGGTGTCAACGTAAAAGTGCCGCCGTAAGGGGGGGCAGCGCCTTCCAGGTAGAAATCGAAGTTCGAGGTGGCAGTAAACGTCGTCCCAGCCGGAAAGCTGTGTAGGATTCCGTTGGTCCGCAGTGCGGCAGTAAACTTTGCGGTTCCACTCGGGCGGACACGGAAGCGCACCTCCGGGTAGGATGTCGGTTCGGAGCCTGACGTGCCGCAGGCCACACCCAAGCTGGCGACCAGACCACAAACGCATAGCAATAGAGACGAGGGCTTCATCATCGATTTCCCGGGTTGTGTCAGGATTCACCTGGCCGGTCAAGGCACTACTTGGCAGAGAGGACGACCTGCCGGGTAGCGCGACGTATGCCTCGCGCTGCATGCATCGTGCTCTGCGTCGCGGGAAAAAATCTGCTACCCTGCGGGCGATGACCCGGGCCGAGTTCTCCGACTTGGTTCGAGCGGCAGTCGATGAGCTGCCGGACGAATTCCTCCGGCGTTTGGACAACGTCGAGATTGTCATCGAGGACGAACCGGAGCCCGAGCTGCTACGATCGCTCGGCATGGACAGCCGCCGCGAGACGTTATTCGGCCTGTATCAGGGGATTCCCTTGCATCTGCGCGGCAGCGGTTACAGCGGCGCCCTGCCTGACAAGATCAGCATCTTCTATCGACCCCTGGTCCGTGCGTTCCGCTCGCCCGAGCGAATTCGGGCACAAGTTCGAGACACGGTAATTCACGAGGTCGGCCACTTCTTCGGTTTGGACGACGAGACGATTCGCGGTCTCGGTTACTGAGGGCGTGCCACGCGCATGGTTCGCCGGCCGCACCGGTAGCGCACGGTGTCTCCGGTGGTGACGCGCACCAACCTACGTCAGGAAACCAGTCTGTACTTCTCAATCTTCCGATAGAGCCGTTGGCGATCGATGCCCAGGAGACGCGCGGCTTGGTTCTTGTTGCCGCCGCTCCGTTGGAGGGCTGCCAGAATGCTGCGGCGCTCAACCTCTTCGAGCGGAAGCAGCCCCGCCACCGCCTCCGTATGGGCTACCGTATCCGCGCGCCGCACGATCGCCGGTGGCAGGTCTCTCAACGTGATCTCCGGTTCCGACGACAGGGCAAAGGCGCGCTCGATTGCGTTTTGCAGTTCACGAATGTTTCCCGGCCAGGCATACTCGACGATCCGCGTCATTGCCTCTGGCGTCACGCGCTTCGGCTCGACGCCATATGCCCGGCTGAACTCCACGATGAAGCGCTCCACCAGGAGCGGCACGTCCTCGCGCCTCTCCCGCAACGGCGGCAAGTGGATGGGCACCACGTTCAGCCGGTAGAAGAGGTCCGTGCGGAACGCGCCGTCACGCACCGCCTCGTCCAGGTTACGATTGGTCGCCGCGACAATGCGCACATCGACGCGCACCGGTCGGGTAGAACCCAAGGGCGTCACTTCCTTCTCCTGAATGGCGCGCAGGAATTTCACCTGGAGCGGCAACGGGATATCCGAAATCTCGTCGAGAAACAGCGTGCCGCCATCGGCAGCTTGGAAGACACCGTCGTGGTCATCGATAGCGCCGGTGAACGCCCCTTTCCGGTGGCCGAACAGCTGGCTTTCCAAGAGGGTTTCCGAGAGGGCGCCGCAATTGATCGCCAGGAACGGGCGTGTCGCCAGCGGACCCTTGGCGTGAATGGTTCGGGCGACCAATTCCTTACCCGTCCCGTTTTCCCCCGACAGCAGGACATTGCTCTTATTCTGACTGACCGCATCGATGACCTGATAGATCTCCTGCATGCGCGGACTCTTGCCGATGATCTCCCCCAGACGATCCGCCTGACCCAGTTGCCGCCGCAGCTTGGCGACCTCACGGCGTAACTGTCCTACTTCGAGGAGCCGCGCCACCACCAGCAGCAATTCGTCCGGATGGCACGGCTTGATCAGATAGTCCCCCGCCCCGAGTTTCATCGCCTCCACCGCGGATGGAATGGTCCCGTGCCCGGTCAGCACGATGATCGCCGGGTTGAGTTGGCGCCGCCGAATTTCCCGTAACAGCGCCATGCCGTCCATCACCGGCATGTTGAGGTCGGTGATCACCAGGTCGTATGTCGTCGCGGATAACCGCCCCAACGCCTCTTGGCCTGTCCCCGCGGCGTCGACGTCGTAGCCCTTGCGTTCGAGAATCCTGGCGAGGGTCCGAACCATGTTCACCTCGTCGTCGACCAACAGCACTCGCACCGGCGCCGGCATCAGCCCGTACCTCGCTCACGCACCATCGATCAGAACCGTCTCCTCCGCAGGACGCACGGGCGCTGTGCGTCAGGGTTCAAGCGGGCCATCGCCCAGGCCGTACAAGGCCTTATCGTCGCACGGGCAGGGGAATTGAATGGTAAAGGTGGTGCCAGCGTTGACCGCGCTCTGGACGTGGATGTCGCCGTGGTACCGCTTCACCACCGAATGGACGACGGACAGGCCGAGGCCGGTCCCCTGGCCGGGGGGCTTGGTGGTGAAGAAGGGATTGAAGATGTCATTTAGGTGTTCGGAAGGGATGCCGACCCCGGTATCGCTGAACCGCAGTTGAATGCGTCCGTCGAGGAGGGGTTCCGTCCGCACCCGCAGTTCGCCTCCATTCGGCATGGCCTGCGCAGCGTTGGCGATCAGGTTGAGAAAGATCTGGCGCAGCGCATTCTGATTCGCCACACACGCGCTGAGCGGGGTGAACTCGGCGATCACCTTCACCCCATTGTTTTGCAGGCTCTTGTTCATCAGTTGGAGGGTCCGACGCAGTAGGTCATTGATATCTACCCGCTCGAGCTCGGCGCGCGACTCGCGCGAAAACTCCAACAGGTTGTTGATGATGGCCTGCACCCGCTCCATTTCCTCCTTGGCGATCCTCAGATCCTCCTCCACCGCGGGAATCGTGGATTCAAGGACTTCGCCGAGGTCATACAACGCGTTCATGATGATCCCCAGCGGATTGCGGATCTCGTGCGCAAGACCGGCCGCCAGCTGGCCGATTGCCGCCATCTTTTCCGATTGGATCAACTGGCTCTCCAAACGCTTACGGTCCGAAATGTCCACACAGATCAAGTGGAAGAAGCGATGCGCCCCGTATTCGAACACCCCGGCATTCAGGAACACCGGCACGGCCTTGCCGGTACGGGTTTGCAGCTGCAGATCTTCGCTGCTGGAGTGACCGTGCCGTCTGGTTTCCTCGAGCAAACGTCTGGTGCCCTCGCGCTTGTCGGCCGGGACCAAGTCCCAAATCCGCATGCCGACAATCTGGTCGCGGCTGAATCCCACGGTCTTCTGCGCCACGATGTTGGCATCGAGGATGATCCCCAACTCGTGATCCAGCTTGAAGATCGCGGCTGGCGCGTATTCGACGGATTTCCGGTAACTGGCCTCCTGTTCACGCAGGGCCTCTTCTCGCGCCTCCATGAAGAAATCCGAGATGTGAAGGATGCGCTCCTGGAACTCCTGCTGCAGCAACGCCAGGAGCGCCTCGCGCCGGTTGGTATCGTGGCGGTAGACGACGCGTAACCGATCGGCGAGGATCTGCCGCGCCTTCATCTGCCCGCTGAGAAAGCGGGAAGCGGGGAACTGCGCGATGAAGGAGCGACTCACGTGATTACGCAGATACACGTAGGTTGCCGTGTCGGTCGGGTCGGCGATGTGGCGAATCCACCCGTCCAAGGCCGCACACATGGAGGCGCGCAGTTCCTCACGCTCCGGCGCTGCAATCCGCAGCCCGGGAATTACGACATCCATCCACACATTCACCGCGGCCGGCAACTCCGCCCACAGGAACGCAGAGAGTTCGTCGCGCAGCGGGCTGGGAACGTGTGGGTGGGTCAGCAGCGCGCAGCCGCGCATGTACCCCTCGATGCGCTCCAGGTGTTGTTCAAGGGACGGATCGCACACCGCATCCATCCCGTCTGCCTCCACCCGTGTCGATTGAATCATTTCAGTAAGATTCCATAGCATTTCTTTCGCTATCAAACACGCGCGAAAGGTGTCCGCGGGCAGCGACCATCGGAGACCTCAACCGCGGCTGCTGCCGTGCAGGTACCGTCGCCAGCGTGCACCGCCGTCGCGCCTCTCCCGTGCCTTCACGCGGATACCAATCTGCTGTAGGGTGGCGTCGTGGGGCGTGAAGGTCAGTTTCAACTAGTCGCCGACTTCGAACCGCGGGGCGATCAAGAACGCGCCATCGGTGAGCTGACGGAAGGGATCCACGCCGGGCGACGCAAGCAGGTCCTCCTCGGCGTAACCGGCTCCGGGAAGACGTTCACCATGGCCAACGTCGCCGCACGCATCCAAAAGCCCACCCTGGTGATCGCTCCCAACAAGACCCTGGCAGCGCAATTGTACGAAGAATTCAAGACGCTCTTTCCCGAGAGTGCCGTGCGCTACTTCGTCAGCTACTACGATTACTACCAGCCCGAAGCGTACGTCCCCAGCACCGACACGTATATCGAGAAGGACTCGTCGATCAACGACGAGATCGACAAGATGCGCCACTCGGCCACGAAGGCCCTGCTGGAACGGAACGACGTCTTGATCGTCGCCAGCGTCTCCTGCATTTACGGTCTCGGTTCGCCGGAAGCCTACTTCGACATGCTTCTATTTCTCGAACGCGACAGCGTGGTCGACCGCGACCAGGTGTTGCGCAAGCTCGTCGATATTCAGTACCAGCGCAACGATTACGACTTCCACCGCGGCACCTTTCGGGTCCGCGGCGACGTGGTCGAAATCTTCCCCGCCTACGAGGAGGCGCGCGCGCTCCGGGTCGAGTTCTTCGGCGATCAGATCGAAACGATCGCGGAAATCGATCCGCTGCGTGGCCAGGTACTGCGACGGCTGGATAAGATCGCCATCTACCCTGCCAGCCATTACGTCACGACTCCCGATCGACTGGAGTCGGCCATCACGGCCATCCGCCAGGAATTGAAGGACCGCTTGGCCCAGCTACGCGCCGAGAACAAACTGCTGGAGGCGCAGCGACTGGAGCAGCGCACCATGTACGACCTCGAGTTGCTGCACGAGATGGGTTTCTGTCCCGGCATCGAGAATTACTCGCGCCATCTCACCGGCCGTCAGGCCGGCGAGCCACCCCCGACCCTGCTCAACTACTTCACCGGCGACTGGCTGCTCTTTATCGACGAGAGCCACGTCAGCGTTCCGCAGATCGGCGGCATGTACCGCGGCGACCGCTCGCGCAAGGGGACGTTGGTGGAGTATGGCTTCCGCTTGCCTTCGGCGCTCGACAACCGCCCACTCAATTTCCAGGAGTTCGAGGCCTTGACGCAGTCGGTGGTCTACGTCTCGGCAACGCCCGGGGATTACGAACTCCGCCAGGCGGGAGGTGTGATCGTCGAACAGCTGATCCGCCCGACCGGGCTGACGGACCCGGAAATCGTCGTGCGCCCGGCGGCTCACCAGGTGGACGATCTGCTGGAAGAGATCCGCCAGCGCATCGCGCGCAACGAGCGGGTGCTGGTCACCACGCTGACGAAGAAGATGGCGGAGGATCTCACCGATTACTATCACGAACTCGGATTGCGTGTCCGCTATCTGCATTCGGACATCGAGACCATCGAGCGGGTGGAAATCATCCGCGACCTGCGTCGTGGAGTCTTCGATGTCTTGGTCGGAATCAACCTCTTGCGGGAAGGGCTCGATCTCCCAGAGGTGTCCCTCGTGGCCATTCTGGACGCCGACAAGGAGGGCTACCTGCGGTCGGAACGCTCGCTCATTCAGACCATTGGGCGCGCGGCGCGTAACGTCAACGGCACGGTGATCCTGTACGCGGACAGCACCACCGAGTCGATGCGGCGGGCGATTACCGAGACCGAGCGCCGCCGTACAATCCAGCAGGCATACAACCGCGAATACGGCATCACGCCGCAAACCATCCAAAAAGCGATCGGCACATCCTGGGCGGCGGCAGCCGAAGCGGACTACGTCGATTTACCGGCGGTTGCGGAAGCCGCCGAGGGATACCTGTCGCTCGCCGAAATTTCCAAACGCATCGCCACCCTGCAGAAGGACATGCGGGCCGCCGCCGGCGCGCTCGAATTCGAGCGCGCCGCCGAGCTGCGTGACCGCATTCAACACCTGCGGCAGCAGGAACTGACGCTGCGGGAAGCCTAGAGCCCACACGCATCGGCCGCCGTCCCCACCCCGACACCGACCCGCACACGCTCACTGCTCTACCACCAGCACGTTGAACTCGTCCCCGATCTCCATATTCGAGCCGACACTCACCAGTCGCCAGCGGCCCGCGTTTGTGTCGTAATTGACGGTCACCAGCGGAGCGCTCTCCCAACCGATCAAGGGAAATGGCCGTGGGCGGCTGCGCCCCGTTACGATAAGCACGGCATTCGGGTCGCCGTTGGCGAGCGGGTGATCGATGGTCGTCCCGTTGGCGCCCCCCAACACATCGACGAAGAAGTTGCCGGCGTCGGCCGCATGTCTGAAGACAGGCGCCGCCGCGGCGGCAGGAACCTTGATGGCGCCGTTAGCAATATACAACGCCGTGGTGTTCGAACCATTACCGTCCGCACGCACACCGATGCCGCTGGTACCGGTCACGCGCCCGTAGATACCCGTCCCTGTGACCGCGGTGCCGTACACCCCCCAACCGCCACCGGCATGGGAGCCGAACACCCCGATACCGTTTCCCGCAGTACCCGCGTTGATTCCGCGTACCCCGGTCGAATATGCCCCCGGGCTCGTAGCGGTCACCCGGCCGAGCACGCCGGCCGCGGCCGGATCCGTGAACGGGAATACGGCGCCGGTTGCCGAGTCGGTAATCCCCGAAACCCCCGGTGCCGTCCCGGTCGTGCCGACATGCTCGCCGACAACGCCCGTGCCGTTGGTGCTCGTGCCGTCGACGCCCCGTTGGCCGGGGCTGAAGCCGTAGACGCCACTATTGTTGGTGCTGCGCCCGGAAACGCCGTAGCCGCCCTGACTCGCCCCGTCGACACCGGGACCACTGGTACTTGTCGCCTTCACGCCCGGACCGGTGGCACTCGTGCCCTCGACGCCGCTGCCGTTGGCAGAGTCGCCCCAAACACCCGCACCCGGGGATATGGGTCCGGTGCTCGCGCCGCTCCCTTGCCTGCCGTACAATCCCGTGACCAGCGCTGCACTTGCGGTCGTGACGACCGCTAGGCCTGTGGTCGCTGCACCCGTCCATGCCGCTCCGTAATGGGTGTGGTCGCCGCGGGCGGCTGCGAAAGCGCTGCCGTTGCTTCCGCCGGCGGTGGTGAAGTTCACGGCCAACGTCACATCACCGGCAGTGGCGCCACCGCTCAAACCGGATCCGGCAGGCGTGTTCACCGCGGAGATATCGCCGGCGGCGGACGTTTGCCAGAGCACCGTACCGCCGGCGGTCGCCAGCACCTGGCCGTTGGCTCCCGGTACGATCTTCGCCGTGCCTACGGCGCCATCGGCGAGGTCTGACCCGGCCACGCATCCGCTGCATGCCAGGTCCACGGCGGGACCACCTTTGCTCCCGCTTGCGGCGTAACTAAACAGCACATCGCTGGAACTGATGCTGTTGGCGAAGATCTTAGCCGACGTGATCGCACCGTCAGCCAGCGCCTGCGAGCCCACGGCCCCATCCGCCAAATCGGTCGAGCCAACGCAGCCGTTACAAGTCAGATCTATGGCCGGACCGCCCTTCTCGCTGCTGTTGGCGTAGTTGAAGCTGGTGTGGTCGGGGAGGATATGGCCAGCGGCAATCTTCTCACCGGTGACCGCGCCGTTGACGAGCGCCACGGCGCCAACGGCGCCCCCTGCGATATCGGTCTCCGAGACACATGCGGTGCAAACCAGATCGCCGGCACTGCCGGACGACGCCGCATAGAGAGCGTACGGCGTGGCAGTGAGCTGCTGGCGCGGGCTCAACGTGGTGTACGGTCCAGAACCGTCAGGGCAGCGGACGGCAACTTCTAGCCAGCGGTCGGCACCGGAAAAGGGGAGCGCGCCAAAATTTTGCCCGACTGTGAACAGGCCATTCGCTACCGGCAGACCGCCGGCCGATCCCATTTCGCTCACCGCGGTGCCGCCCGACTCGGCATCGAACAAGCGGAACTGAAAATCGCAGGAGCCGGTGTACGGCACACCGTCTTTCAGCACCTGCCCCTGGTAGGTGAATAGCGAGTCCAGCGCCGCGGCACGCGTCGCCCGTTGCGGACCGACCGCCCCCACCACCAGGACAATGACCCATCCGTAGCGCAATGGCGCATTCATTTGGTTCCTCCCGCGCGCGGGCGGCGCCCGCCGCTCAACCTTCAACGTCTGAGATCCAGGGCAACTTCGCTCCCCTCGCAGCGATAAACCCTGTCGCCGAAACGGCTCATCGGCAACGTCTACGAACTCGCCCCAACAATCGCGATTTCGGGGCCCGCCCGTGCCGCGGGACAGCCCTCCAGTGCGTACTTCACCGCCGTAAGGATCTCGCCGATGGTAATCTCGTCGTTGCCGTCGGCATCGCCGGCCAGGCAGTCCGTCGCCAACCGGGTTCCGAGTGCGATGTCCAACATTTGCAGGAGTTCGTCTATGGTGACCGCCCCGTCGTTGCGGCAGTCGCCGGTGCACCGCGGAGTCGACACCGCCGTGGGGGTGGCCGTGGGAGGCACGGGTAGCGTGAGAGTGGGCGTCACAACAGGCGCAAAGGTGCCCGTCGGTGTCGCCGTACGCGGAGGCGTAGCCGTCGAAGTGAACGACGGGGTGCTGCTTCTCGCCGACGTTGGACTTGCCGTGCCGGGCACTGTTGCAGTCGGCGTAGGCGAGGTTTGTGCCCGGAGCGCAAACCAAAAGCCACCATTGAGTGCGTACGTGCCACCGGTAAGCCTGCCCGCATCCCCTTGGCCGACAGTGCCGCCGAGTGCGTAGCTGGCGGCGGTACTGAAGGTACCGCCGCCACCGTCAATGGTGTTCAGCCGCAGGTCGTAGCCGCCGCCGGTCTGCGCGGAGGCGGCACCGGGTTGCCATGGCGCGCCGAGCACAAAACACATAATGCCCGCGGCCAACGTGGAGCATGAGCGTTTGTACATGACCTGCCTCCCTCCGCACCTCGCGAAACGGAGTGAACGCCCTGACGATCCCGCCATACGGACCAAGCGGCTGCCAGCGGTTTCCTGATGGCCGACTCTCAAATCCCCGTACTACGGGCCCGCTCTCCGGAGTCAACATGCCTGTAGCTGTCATGAGCGGGATCATACCTACTACGCTTCGGCTGCGCGTGCCGTGCGAACGCTCATGGCGGCACGCTGCGCAGTCGCGTAGCCACGGAGAGCACGTCGGCGGCGCTGACCCGACCGTCGCCGTTGGCGTCGGCGTGTGGACACAGATTCGCTGCCACTGGGTTGAAGATGGCCATCGCCACGGCGCTGAGATCGTCGGCGAGGAGCGCACCGTCGCAGTTTGCGTCGCCAGCATCCGGCACCGGGGTCGGCGGAGGGCACGGCACGCCTGGGACCTGGCCCGCATCCGTGGGGTTGGAACCACTCGCCGTCTCGCAGCCGTCACCGACACCGTCGCCGTCCGTGTCGGCACGCAACGGATCCGTTTGCAGCGCGACAACCTCCGCCTCGTCCGTAAGCCCATCGCCGTCGTCATCCGAATTGCAGGCGTTACCCACGGCATCGCCGGTCGCACGGACGTTCGCCAACGCCAAGGTCTGCCGGTTAAAGGGACCGCCGGCACCAGCGCCGGCGGCCTCGAAGCGGAATGTGTAGGTGCCGCACGTACGCGTCTCGTGGAACACCGCGCCGTACCGTCCGTCGCCGCCCATTTCATCACCGGCGGTGCCGTCATCGCGTAAAACAAGCTGTCGCACGGTGCCGAAGGGGCTCTCGACGGTTGCGACAACTGTCGCGTCGGCGATCGGCATCCCGCTGCCGATGGGGCGTGCCTCGAGCGTGATGGGTTCGCCACGCGTACCGGCAGGCGGATGGAGCGCTGCCTGCACCGACACGGGACTATCCAGGAATGCCATAACCGCATACGAAACGCCTGCGGACGGCACCGAGATTCCTTCCACCGTCATCGTCCACTGGCCCACGTCCGGCGCGGTCACTTCATAGACGTCAACTGTGAGGCCTGAGATGAGAGGCCGCGCCGCGGCGTATGCCACCTGCGGCCCGGACTCTACGATCGGCGTGCCATCAGGTTTACGCAATTTCAGTCGTAGCAACGGCCAGCCCCCGTCGCTTACCCAGAACAGCACGAAGCGGGCCTCGGCAACCGAGGCGTCAATCATGACCGGCCAATTCTGAACCTCGCCTGGTCGGAGGGGGCTGAAAGCGACGCCTGTCTGTGGTGCCACCCCGGCGGGCGGCAGGGGCGCCGCCGCAGCGTACGGGCGCGGCGGAAAGCTTGCGCCGCCACCCGTGACCGGCCGTTCGAGTCGCCGCACGACGTCGCAAAGAACATGCTGCGTGTCGGACGCGCACGGACCGGCGGGCGCATCATTGGTCAGCGTGGTGACCGCGGCGCACACCGGCGGTCCGGGAAGGTCTGTGTGGATGACCCTGCGGCTCCCAGTCTGCTGCGGGAACGGTCCGCCAGCGCTTGCCAAGCTGACGACGCAATCGTTTGGAAAGGCTTCGTCCCAGTAGACAACGCTGCCGTCGCCCGTCCCGGCAATGACGAAGTAATCCGTAGGGGACGTGACCAAACCCGCATTCAGTAACCCGAGAAAGAATGAGTCTGGAGCCATGTCGTGCACCGCCTGCGTCTCCAAGGCGGCACAGACGAGGGCCAGGGGCCCCGACAGCGGGGCCAGCTTGCACAACGGCGTCAGATATCCCAGCCACACACCGGCATTCGGGGTGCCCAACATGGTCAGCGTGCGCACCTTCGGCGCGCCGCCGAGCCGCTCGATGTAGTAGCGCGATACCAAGCCGCCGAAACTGTGCGCGACGATGTCGATCTGATTGTTGCGGATCGGTGCCATCCGATCGGCAAAACCACCCGGCCGCTCGACGTAGTCTCTGAGCGTGATGCCGCCTGAAATGCCGCCGTCTTGCCAGGTGAAACCCTGTCCGCCTCCGAGGACGTCGAAGCACTCGACGCGGCGCCGCGCGGTCGCGACATCCGAGAAGTATCCGCTGGCCACGAGAGCCTGCTCAATAAATGGCTCAAGCGTCGCAAATGACGCGCAAGAACCGCCCCACCCGTGGATGAGTAACACGGCGGGCGGGATCGGAGTCGGGGTCGCGGTGGCTGTTGGAGTGGGCGATAGCGTCGGAGTCCACGTCCTGGTTGCCGTGACGCTCGGTGTACGCGATGGGCTAGCCGTCGGGGTGGGGCTGGGCGTGGGTGTCGTGCTCCCGGTTGCTGTCGGCGTGGGCGTGTGTGTCGGCCCTACGACCGTCAGTGTGTACACGAACGGCAGCGGCAGACCGAGACAGGTGGGAACGAGGCGAAACTGGTGCGTCCCGGGTGTGACACCGGTGCCCACGCCAATGCGTACGCCTGTGCTGCCGATGCCGGCAAACGCCGGGGGCACGAACTGCACCGAGACCCCAGGCGGGGCGCCCAGGGACGTGAACGTCCAGGCGGCGTCGCTCGGTTGCACGAAGGTTATCTGGATGTCGGTGACCACCGTGGAGTCAGGGGAGGTTGTCGCCCCGCTGCTCCCGAGTATGACAATCCACTCGCTACACGAGGGCACAGGAGTGCCGGTCGGTGGCGCTGTGTGTATCGCGGTGCCCGTCGCGCTCGCCGTCCGCGTCGGGGTCCGGGTGGCCGTCCGCGTCGGCGTGCCGGTAGGTGTAGGCGTGCGCGTTGGGCTCGGCCGCAGGGTGGCCGTCGCCGTGGCGCTGGCGCAAGCGACGCTATCGTCGGTTGAAATCGGAGCGCCAAGCTCGCCGATCGTACCGGTGGCGGTGTTCATGATGCGGGTACCGTCTGGCGTTCCCGGATTGACCGTGACCGAGAAGCCGACACTCCTACTTTGACCCTGAGCGAGGAACCCAAACCACTCGATGCGGGCAAGTGCTGCGTTATGGCCCCCACCCACGACACTTCCCGGCACATAGGTGGTGCCGGCCGGTATGGTGTCGATGATACTGGCAAGCACGGGAAACGGTTCGATTGAAGTGTTCTTGAGCGTAACGGTGTACGCGATGTTGCGCGTCGGGCACAGCGGCAGCGCGAATTGCCGGCTCTTAGTGATCTCCAGCGCGACGTTGGCCGCGGCGGCCACCCTGTGCGTCGGGGTGGCGTCGGAACCGGCGGCGATCGCGCTGTCGAGCACGGCTCCTCCGAAGGTCAGGAGCGAGAGTACCGCGGCACGGGCAGTGCGCACCACCGGCTCGATGGCCGAGGTGGCCGGTACCATGGGTTGTCCCCTCGATTCGCAAATACGCCCGGCAGCCGGGGACTGTCAAGCCACGCCTATACCTCAAACATGACGCGTATGGCATTCGGCGCCGCTGGCCGGATGTACAGGTCCTGGCGATGTGCCGGATGGTCCACGCGATACGTATCTTGCGTCGTCCTCGCAAGCCGCGAGGAACTGTGGGTAAACGGGTCAGGCTCCGCCGCCGCCGGGCGCGTCTTGCATGTGGCCGACCACCGAGGGACCGGTGAAACCCACCGGGATCAATTCCGGCGGCCCCACCATATCCAGGGTAACGGGCGCTTCGGTCTTGCACGCCGGCACGCACACGCCGCACTCCAAACCCTTGGCGCTCCCGGTGACGGCTACGCCGCCCCCCCGCTGCAGCGCAATCGCGTTGACGCAGCATTGCCTGACGCAGCCGCCGCTCACGTCGCGCTCATGTACGGTGGCAACGAAACCCCTTGCGGCCAGCGCGCTCGCGCGCAGGGCAAGTCGAGGAGAAAACGCGCCTCTTCGTCCGTCATCGCGCACTGGATGATTTTCCGGACGGCCGGCGGTAGTTTTTGGGTCCCGCCAGCCGTTTCGCCGATTCGATCGATCATGCTATACGGTTCGGGGCACGGGAGGGTTCATGCGGGTAGTCGCAATGTCGGCAATAGTCATGATCGGTCTTCTCTACGGTGGCGTCGGCCGGGCGGGTGAAGTGAACGTAGCCAAGGCCGGGGTGAAAAAGAAATCGCCGGCACAGGCCACCCCCGAGGATCTCCAGAAAGCGTTCGACGTCTTTTGCGAGGACTGGATGCGGAAATTGGTGGCCCGGGAAGACGACAACCTTTCCCATATCAGCTGGAACACCGGATCGGACGGCGTTGAAGGCGAGTACGTTGGGTATACGAAAGACCATAGCTGCGTGGTGAAGGGGAGCGGCAGCGCGCCGGTCGGCCAGATGACCTACTTCGAAGTGCGCTATACAAAACGCGGGCGTACCGTTGAGGAAGCGCGACTCAGTGCCGCGGAGCCGGTGGAGAAAACCAGCGTCACCGAGCTGTTCGGCTACGCCAAGAACAAGTGGGTCTACTGATCTCCTGAGGGGCACGGACAGCCCACCCGGTCCCGTGCAGCACTTGGAGCGCCGCACCCGTTACGGTAAGGTCCGCGGCATGTCTTCAACGCACAAGGCGTGGGCGGGTCGGATGGCGGAGCCCACGGATCGCCTCGTCGAAACGTTTACGACTTCCTTTCCAATCGACCGGCGGCTCTACCCCTACGATATCGCCGGCAGCATCGCGCACTGCGAAATGCTGGCGCAGCAACGGATCATCCCGCGGCGGGAATCGCGGCGCATCACTGCCGCGTTGCGACAGATCGAGACCGAATTCGCCAACAACACGTTCCGCGAGCGGCCGGGCGACGAAGATGTCCACATGGCCGTTGAACGGCGCCTGATCGAGAAGATCGGCGCGGTCGGCGGGAAACTCCACACCGCGCGTAGTCGCAACGACCAGGTGGCACTCGATCTGCGCCTCTTCCTGAAGGCCGAAGTCGCCAATCTCCTCAGCCTGGTGCAACGCTTGCGCCGCGTCCTGGCGGCAGTCGCCAAACGGGACCAGGACGTTATTCTCCCTGGATATACGCACCTGCAACCGGCCCAGCCGGTGCTCTTGGCGCATCACTGGTTGGCGTATGCCGAAATGCTGGAGCGCGATACCGGCCGTTTTTCCGACTGTCGCAATCGTCTCGACGTCTCGCCGCTCGGCGCCGGCGCGCTGGCCGGGACGACTTTCGCGATCGACCGCGCCTACGTCGCCCACCGCCTTGGATTTCGCTCGGTCTGCGTCAACAGCATGGATGCGGTGAGCGACCGTGACTTTGCCGTGGAATTCCTCGCGGCCGCCGCGATCGCCGGCATGCACCTAAGCCGTTTGGCGGAGGACCTCGTCCTCTGGTCCTCCCAGGAATTTGGCTTTATCGAGTTGCCCGATGCCTTTGCGACCGGCAGCTCCATGATGCCGCAGAAGAAGAACCCGGACGTCGCCGAGCTCATCCGCGGGAAGACGGGACGTCTCTACGGCAATCTGGTTGCCCTGCTGAGCGTACTCAAGAGTCTCCCACTCACTTACAATCGCGACCTCCAGGAGGATAAGGAGCCCGTATTCGACAGTGTGGACACGCTCACCGCCAATCTGAGCCTCCTCATCGCGTTTATTCCCCAGCTGCGGATCAAGCGGGAACGCATGCGTGCCGCGGCGTCCGCCGGCTACACGCTGGCGACCGACCTGGCGGACTACCTCACCAGCAAAGGCATGCCGTTCCGCGAGGCACACGGAATCGTCGGGACGATCGTGCAAGACTGTCTAGGCAACCTGCGCGGTCTTGAACAACTGACCGTGCCGCAGCTGCGTCGATTCTCGCCGCTGTTCGCCGCGGACGTCAAGCAGTGGCTCAACCCGGAAGCGGCAGTCCGGCGGCGCCGCGCGGTTGGCGGCACCGCTCCCGAAAATGTGCGCCGCCAGATCAAGAGGCACGGAGGGTGATCGCTCTGCGGACAAGAGAACGCCCGGTCCACCGTGCGCGGTTGTCCCATATGGCATACCTCGTGGTCATGCTGCTGTGCGTGCCCTACGCCGGTTGCGGGCGGAAAGCGCCGCCACGCCCGCCCGAGGACGTGCTACCCAGGCCGATCTCGGATCTCGAGGCCGTCAATGTGGCGGAGGGCACCCAACTCTCCTGGAGCCGCCCTGTCCTGTACGCTGACGGTTCGCGAATATCCGATCTGGCAGGGTTCGTGATCGAGCGTGCCGTCGGCACCGATCCGCGTGCCCCATTTGTCCGCGTGAGCACCCTCGAGGTCGGCGATCGAGATCGATTCCGACAGATCAAACGTTTCCAGTACCTCGATCGCGACACGCACGCCGGCATCGTGTATTTCTATCGGGTTGTATCTTTTACGCTCGATCAGTACTTTAGTGAGCCGTCCAATGCCGTGACGGTGGAACGTGCCGTACCAAACGAGACAGAGCATGCACCACTTCCAACACCGTGATGGAGAGCTGTTCGCCGAAGACGTGCCGCTACGCGCCATAGCCGAGCGTGTCGGTACGCCGTGCTACGTATACAGCCTGGCGACGCTACGGCGGCATTACCGGGTGTTCGACGAGGCCTTCGGAGCCATTCCGCACCTCGTCTGTTTCTCCGTCAAGGCGAATTCGAACCTGGCCGTCCTGCGGACGTTTGCGCGCGACGGCAGCGGTTTCGACATCGTCTCCGGCGGCGAACTGTATCGCGCGCTGAGGGCCGGAGCCGATCCGACAAGAATCGTGTTTTCCGGAGTGGGTAAGTCCGCGGCGGAGATTCGGAACGCGCTCACCGCCGGCATCCTCATGTTCAACGTCGAGTCTCCGGCCGAACTCGAGACAGTCAATTTGGTCGCCGGAGAGCTCGGCGCGAAAGCACCGGTGGCCTTGCGCGTCAACCCGGATGTGGACCCGAAAACGCACCCCTACATTTCGACGGGACTCAAGAAGAGCAAGTTCGGGATTCACATTCAGCGCTCCCTCGATGACTATCGCCGCGCCCGGCAGTTGCCGCACGTGGAGGTCGTTGGCGTGGACTGCCATATCGGCTCGCAATTGACCACCGTGCCGCCGTTTGTCGACGCGCTCGAACGCATTCGCGATTTGGTGGAACGCTTACAAGCGGAAGGCTTCCACATCCGCTATCTCGATATGGGCGGCGGCCTGGGCATTACCTACAATGACGAGAAGCCGCCCGAGCCGCGCGAATATGCCGCCGCCATGGTGGAGGGATTGCGCGGCCTGGAGGTCACCCTCATCCTCGAGCCGGGCCGCGTGATCGTCGGTAACGCCGGCCTGCTCCTGACAAAGGTGCTGTATCACAAGGTTACGGACGAGAAGCACTTCGTGGTCGTCGACGGCGGCATGAACGACCTCATTCGCCCTGCCCTCTACGGCTCCTATCAGGCCATCCAACCCGTACGCCGCCCCAGCGGCTCGACGATCATCGCAGACGTCGTTGGCCCGGTCTGCGAGAGCGGTGACTTCTTCGCCAAGGATCGCGAGTTACCCGTCGTCGACAGCGGCGATCTCTTGGCGGTGATGAGCACAGGCGCCTACGGATTCGTCATGGCGTCGAATTACAATACCCGCCCGCGACCGCCCGAAATTCTCGTGGATGGCGCCCACTTCCACATCGTCCGCGAGCGCGAGTCCTTGGAGGACCTGGTTCGTGGGGAACGTATCCCGCCGGGACTTCGCTGACATGGCAACGCTGCGGTTCACCAAGATGCACGGGATTGGCAACGACTACGTGTACGTCGATTGCTTCTCCCAAACGGTCTCCGACGCGCCGTCCCTGGCCCGTCGCGTCAGCCCGCGGCGCACGGGAATCGGCGCCGACGGGCTCATCCTCATTTGTCCGTCCCCAGTCGCCGACTGCCGGATGGAAATGTACAATGCTGACGGCAGCCGCGGTCAGATGTGCGGCAACGGTATCCGTTGCGTGGCCAAGTACATCTATGAACACGGCCACGCGCCCCGCCCGTGCCTACGTATTGAAACCGACGCTGGCATCAAGACCGTGCAGCTCCACCCGGTCAATGGCCGCGTACCCCGCGCGACCGTTGACATGGGCGAGCCGATACTCGACGGACCGCGTGTACCGGTCGCTGCCGAGGGTCGTGTGGTGAACGCCCCGCTGCAGATTGACGGGGTATGGTATAACGTCACCTGCGTCTCCATGGGGAATCCGCATTGCGTGGTCTTTGTGAAGGATGTCGACGCCCTGCCGCTCGATCGGCTCGGACCGCCGTTCGAGCAGCATCCGTTCTTCCCGGAACGGGTGAACACGGAGTTCGTTGCCGCCCACAGCCGCACGGTACTGCGTATGCGGGTGTGGGAGCGCGGTTCGGGCGAAACGGCAGCCTGCGGAACGGGAGCGTGCGCCGCCCTGGTCGCCGCGGTGCTAAACGACCTGGCGGACCGCCGTGCCGTCGTACAGCTCAACGGCGGTGACCTCGACATCGAGTGGCGTGCCGACAACCACGTGTCGATGACCGGCGCGGCCGATGAGGTATTCAGCGGTGAGATCGACGTTTGAAGCACGGAAGGACCCCACTCATGTTTAGCGGCTCCATGACAGCGGTGATCACACCGTTCCGCGATGGCCGTATCGATGCGGAGGCGTTCGAACGACTGCTCGAGTTGCAAATCGAGCATGGAACGTCGGCGATCGTTCCGTGCGGCAGCACCGGCGAATCCGCCACGCTCACGCACCAGGAACACGCCGAGGTGGTGCGGCTGGCGGTCAACATCGTCCACGGGCGCGTCCCGATCATCGCCGGAACCGGCTCCAACTCCACGAGCGAGGCGATCGCGTTGACCCAAGCCGCAAGAGACGCGGGAGCGACGGCAGCCCTGCTGATTTCCCCATACTACAACAAGCCAACGCAGGAGGGCATCTACCAACACTACCGCACGGTTGCCGAGCGCGCCCGCTTCCCGCTAATTGTATACAACATTCCCGGCCGGACGGCTTCGAAGATCGACGCGACGACCATCGCGCGGCTGGCGGAACTCGATGCCATCATTGGGCTCAAGGACGCCACCGGCTCGCTCGACGAGGTGCAAGAGGTCATCCGCCTGTGCGGCGACCGGATTGAAGTGTACTCCGGGGACGATTCGTTAACCCTGCCGATCATGGCGGTCGGCGGCGTCGGCGTCATCTCCGTGGTGGCGAACGTGGTGCCCCAACACTCGGCGGACATGGTCGGCGCGTGCCGGAAAGGCGACTGGGAGACCGCCCGGCGCCTGCACTATCGCCTGCTGCCGCTCGTCCGTGCCCTCTTTTTCGAGACCAACCCCATTCCGGTTAAGGCGGCGCTCGCTTTGATGGGCCTGTGCCGCGACGAGCTGCGCTTGCCGTTGTTACCGATGACCGACACGCCACGCGCAAAGCTGCGCGCCATAATGGCCGACTACGGATTGCTGGAAACGGATTGAGCACGCGGAGTGAGAGCGCATGGCTACCTCGATGATCGTGTGCGGCGCCGCCGGGCGTATGGGCCGCACCCTCGTCAGTCTTCTCGTTCAGAATCCCGCCGCTACGCTTGTTGGCGCCATTGAGGCTACCGGTCACCCGGCCCTCGGCCAGGATGCCGGCGCAGTGGCCGGAGTCGGACCCGTAGGTGTCCCAATTGGCGATAACCTGGGAGCGCTCGCACGAGCGGAAACGGTGATCCTCGATTTTAGCACCGCGACCGCCGCGGTAGCGCATCTCCGGACCGCTGTCCAACAGCGCAGCGCCATCGTCATTGGTGCAACCGGCTTCAGCTCCGAGCAGGAGGCATTGATCGATCGCCTGGCTGGAGAGACACGTGCGGTCGTGGCCCCCAACATGAGCGTCGGCATTGCGGTGTTACAACGCCTGGTACGGGAAGCGGCGAGCGCTCTCGGCGTGGACTTCGATCCGGAAATCGTCGAGATGCATCACCGTATGAAGGTCGATGCGCCTTCCGGCACCGCCCTCGCGTTGGGACAGTCACTAGCGGACGCCACCGGCCGGGACTTCCCCGCGAGTGCCGTGTACGGGCGCTCGGGCAACGTAGGGCAACGGCAACAGAAGGAAATCGGGATCCTCGCTTTACGCGGGGGGGATGTGGTAGGCGACCACACGGTCATCTTCGCCGGCCTGGGCGAACGCATTGAGCTGACGCATCGCGCGCAGAGCCGCGAATGTCTGGCGCGCGGTGCGATACGCGCCGGTCTCTGGCTCGCGGATCAACCGGCGGGTCGTTACGCCATGCACGACGTGCTCGGGATGCGTTGATCGGTACCCGGCCCGCCTTCGGCCACCGGCGCGGAAGAATCCCGCGTCGCCGAGGCGCCTGCAAACCCGGGGGGTCGCCGATCCCGATGCAGACGCAACAGGGTAGACTGCTGGCATACGGGCTAGCAATTGACGGCGGCAGGCTGCATTCTTACAATGAGTGCGTTCTACATGCCCCGCGCCGAGGCGGACATAGACAAAGCGCGAAACCTCATGGTGGACGATTTGCTTCACCGGCGGATCATCGGCACCCCCGCCGTGGCGCAGGCATTCCGCCGGGTGCCGCGACACACGCTTACCAGTCCCCCATATGTGATCGCTCGCGACCTGTTTGGCACCGAGCGCGTTCGCACCGATGATCCTTGTCGCGTCTACACCGATGTCGCCGTTGCCGTCGCTCCGGAGCGCGAACTCTGGTGCCCGCCGCCGAGCACCACGGCGCGGCAGATCGAACAACTCGCGGCGGTCGAAGGGATGCGTATCTTGCACGTGGGGACGGGTAGCGGGTATGTTACCGCGTTACTCGCCGACCTAGTGGCGGAGCGTGGATCCGTCATCGGGGTATGCGCGAGCGAGTCCGCCAGCGAACGCACCTCCGCCTTCCTCGCACGGGCCGGTTACACCAACGTCACGGTGCACTGCGATGACGGCGCCGCCGGTGCACCGGATGCCGCACCCTTCGATCGCGTCCTCGTCAGCGCCGGCGCCGCCGACATCGCGCCGGCCTGGATCCAGCAACTGGCGGAGGATGGACGGCTGGTCTTGCCGCTCTGCCATGTGGGTCCGCTCGGCTCCCGGATCAGCAGCGGGGGACTCCTCACGGTTGACAAGAGCGCCCACGGACTCAACGGCAGCATCGCATCCGCGGTCCTCGTCGCGCCACTCCAAGGGACGATGGCACCAACGGAGGATTTCCGCGTCGCCGACGGACTGCGGCGCTGGTTTGCCCTCGAGGATTTCTATCGCAGCGAATTGCCGTTGCGCATCCTCATGAAATTCGACACAGGACTCGCTCCCGATCCCGCCGCTGTGCCCTGGTTGCTGGAGACGCGCAACGCCACGATGTGGGTCGAGCCGAACTAGTGCCCACCCCTACCGGGGCGCACCCTTGACCGAGGCGGGAATCCCGATTACGGGAGAAGGCAACGACTGTAGCCGCCTGAGGAGATTTCGTGGCCGATTCCATCGCAGCCGGGATACGGTACGCGTGCGAAGACGTGGACTTTGCCGTCGATCCGGTACCGGACTTCCACGCGCGTCTTTCCGCCGTACGCGAGACCGGTTGCCGAGTCGTCCCGGTGCGTTACCTGAACCAGACCGCCTGGGTCATCTTACGGCACGACGATGTCATGGCCGCGTACTGCGATGAGGAAGGATTACCCGCGGCCGCCGCGTATCTGCGCCATTCCGCACCGGCGCAGGGGCGTACGCTACTTTGCATGACAGGCGAAGAGCACCGCATCAATCGCTTGCTCGTCTCCGGCGCCTTCCGGCCAAGCAGCGTACGGCGATACCTCGAATCGCTGCTCGTGCCGTTGGCGAACGAAATGATTGACGCGCTCGACGGTGCCGGCGGTCCTCGCACTGCCGATCTGGTCGACCGCTACACCCGCCGATATCCCTTCCGGGTCATCACGCGCCTGCTCGGCATCCCGGTCACCGATGAGCCGCAGTTGCTGCGGTGGCTTGAGGGACTGTTCGCATTCCCGTGGGATCCGCAAACCGCGTTGACCGCACGCAAGGCCATCGGCGATTATCTCCGGCCGATCGTCGATACGCGACGGGCAGCCCCACGCGACGACCTGATCTCGCTCCTGGTCACAGCCGAGGTCGAAGGGCATCGGCTGAGCGAGGAGGAAATCTTCTCCTTCATTCGCCTGATTTTCCCTGCCGGTTCGGACACCACGTATCTGGCGATGGGGAGCCTCCTGTGGGCGGTCCTCCGCGATCGCGAACTCTATCGCACGCTGTGCCAACGCCCAGAGGCGCGCCCGGACGCTGTCGAGGAGGGGCTCCGCCTGTACAGTGCCATCTGCCTACAGCCGCGCTACACCGAGCGTGAGGTGACCATTGCCGGTGTCACTATTCCGGCGAACTCGATCCTCTTGTTCGGCAACGCCACGGCCAATCGTGACCCTGCCGTATTCGAGGCACCCGACGAGTTCCGCTTGCAGCGGCCCCAACGGGATTCGCTCACCTTCGGCGCGGGACCCCACTTTTGCCTCGGATCCCACCTTGCGCGCGCGGAGTTGCAGGTCTCACTCGGACTCTTATTGGATCGCCTGCAGGGACTCCGGCTCGCCACCAATGACGTCTCGGGCCCAACCGGCGCGGTCTTGCGTGGCGTGCGGCACCTGCCGGTTGTGTTCGACGCGATCGTGCCGGCGCCGCAGCGCACGCACTGATTGCCAGAGAGGAACCATACCCATGAGTCTCGCGATCGTCCGCAGTCTAATCGAGGCCTGTAACCGCAAAGCTATCGATGCGGCGCTGGCACTATTCGCGGAAGACGCAGTGTACCATAACATGCCCATCGCTCCGGTTACCGGCCGCGCCGCCATTCGCGAGATGCTGGAACCATTCCTCAACATGGCATCGGAAGTCGATTGGATCGTGCATCATTGGGCCGAGGGTGCCGGCGGCGTAGTGATGACGGAACGCACGGATCGGTTCCTCATTCGCGGAACGTGGCTCGAACTCCCGGTCACCGGCGTGTTCGAAGTACGCAGCGGGACAATCTCCGCCTGGCGCGATTACTTCGATATGGCCCCGCTCGCGCCCTTCATGTCCGGAACCTGAGGCCGCGATGTTGGCATCCTCGCAACGCGCGGCAGGTAACGGGCGTGCGCGGTCGCCCGCCAGACACGCCCAGGCCGCCGTTCCACCTATCGGAAACCGCTGATGGTAAAGATCGTGTTCTGCTGTCGCCGCCGGGCGGATTTGACGCCGGAAGCGTTTCTGCGACGCTGGCTGGAAGTGCACGGGCCACTGGTGAAACGGCTGCGCGAGCACTTGCCGACCATGCGGCGCTATGTGCAGAGCCACACAGTCCCCGGCCCCGTGACCGATGCGCTACGTGCCTCGCGCGGCGCGGCCGAGCCGTATGACGGAATCACCGAGGTGTGGTTCGACAGTATCGACGACCTGCAGGCGGGCGACCCCGCGGCGCTGGCCGCCGCGCAGCAACTGTACGAAGACGAGGCGCAGTTCATCGACTTTACCCGCTCCGCCGTGTTCCTCACCGAGGAATACGAAATCTTCTGATCCCTCCCGGCGCCACGGTGACAGCGCCGCCCGGGGTCGCCGCTACTCCTCGGATTACTGGGCGGGAGTGGCGGGACTGCTACGGTGTCGGTGTTGCCCCTTAGCGAGTTGCTCTTTGCAGCTCGCCGACAGCTCGCTCCGGTGCTCCCGCAGGCACTTGGCGACCTTGCCGCCGCCGGACTCGATTCCGCTACACAGCTTCTGCACGTCTCCTTCGCACGCCTGACGCCAGGACGCGACCCGCGCCTGCGTCTGTTTCAAGTGCTCCTGGCACGCGGCCGAAAGCTCCGCCTCGTGCTGCTTCAGGCAATCGCGGTAGCGGCCACCCCCAGACTGAATGCCGGCACAGAATTTTTGCAGGTCTTCACCGCACGGACCTTTCCGAGCTTGCGCTTTGACCGGTGTCGGTGCGACAAAGAGCGCTACGGTCCACAGCACAAGAAGCATTCCGAGAGTCGAGATTTTCATCGCCATCCTCCTCTTGATCGTTCGTATCCGCTTTCTTCGATGCTGTCCACGACCGAAAGGTTAAGCGAAACTGGTCGGCTCACGGCTCCTGTGCCGGGAGGCGCAGGTGTTCCGGTTGAAGCTGGTCCAGGGATTCTTCCAGATCGGCCAGCAGCCCCGCGGCGGCTGCATGGCTCGCCTCGGCTGCGCTTTCGAACCCACTGCGAGAGTGCGCTCACACCCGTATTGGAACATCCCGCCCCAAAGCGAAACATCGCCTGCGAGAGAGGAGCTACAAACGGCGGATGCTACCGGGGTCGAGGAGCGCACCGTCGCGCCCGCAGGCGCAAACGCGATCCCAGTAGATTGTCCCCCGGTCGCCGCTGATCACGCCTTCCCAGCAGTCTTCAGCAATCACCTGCAGCGCCGCTAACTGGCCCGTTTGTACCCCCTTACGCGGTAGGGGAGTGCGGGTTTTCGGTTGCAGCAGGATCGGAATACTATGAACCAAGAAGTGGTACATCCCCCGCGGGCACTGCTGGGCCACACTGGTAAGAAGTTCGGACATTCCCCAACTCGAAGCCAGGCTGCCTGCGTCAACACCCATCGCTCGCCTGAATTGGTCCTGCCAGTCATCCGGCAACTTGCTGCCGTCCTTGATGCCGCCGACAAGGGCGAAGACCGACTCTGGCGCAAACGCTCCGGTCACACCGGCATTCTTGAATTGCTGCGTGATCTGCCATGCCTTCTCGAACGAGCCCTGGAAATAGATGCGCTGGCCACGGAAGTTCTGCATGAGGTTCTCCGTCCAGCGCTTTATCAATCCGGGCAATTCGCGCTGAAAGCGCTCCACTTCATCGCGCTGGGCCGCAACGATGGGATTTTTGAGACAGGTGTCCGTCGTGCCATCGGCGGCTGCTTTGCGCAATCTCCCTTGAGCAATGGCGAACTCCGGACTGCTGAACACCGGCAATGCTTGCACCGGGTGAAGCAGATAACGCCGCTCCAGCCCGTCGTACACGGCCTGCGTAATCCGGTACTGTCGCCGCGGATTCATGGTGAAGTAGGTGACATCGTTGCGCTGGTGCGGATCGAACAGCGGCTGATTTTGCCACACCAACCCATCGACCACCAGATCGCGGTCGCGTTGAGAGCGCGGGACGAAGCTCAGCACGCCGCTGGTGCCGGTGGAGTGGCAGACGAAAATACCGGCCTGTTCGTCGATGCGACGACACCACTCGGTCAGACAGTCGCAGCCTTCCATGTCGACGCCGCCGAGATCGTGCGTCGTCAGGCCGCCGAGCCATCGCGTCAGCTTGCCGAATTCGTTGTTCTCAATCCAAGCCGGATCGTAGCTCTTGTAGATATCGTCATTGAACAGAATGGGAACGAAATCGTCGAGGCATTCGAAGGTCGACGGATCCTTGCCGCCCAACAAGTCGCCGACGATCGGAATGCGATTGGCCTGTCGCGCCAGCTTACGGCGCGCGGCCGCGACCTGGAATGCCTCGACATCGCGGCGACTGAACGATTCCCATTGCGCACGCGGCCGATATAGCAGGTCGCTGGGCACCTCAATGTAGTCGTTCAGGCTCATGGTTGTCGTTGCCGTCTTGGCAGGCGTCGTCACGCGGCTGCCTCCGCCGCCGGTTTGCGCCATAGCGCCGGCGCGTAGTTCGTCAGACAATCCTCGGCGACGACCCAGGTGCACATCTTGCGCAAGGCCTCGTTGCCGTCATGCGGATCGATCGCCGCGTTGTATTCGCGCATATAGCCCAGGGAGGTAATGCGCTGCACGCCGTGCAAGGCCAGCGTGGTGCGCAACTCGTCGCGCACGCTTTCCGGGTAGACGCCGACGGTTTGCACATCGCGGGTGATGAAACGCAGCATGGCATCGTAATCCTTTACGGGAACGATATTCAGCGTGCGATACTTGAGATCGTCGGCAAAATCGACCTGGTCGCCGCCAAGGGAAACGATCACGCCACCGCGCCTGTCCCCGCCGATGACGTGGTAATCGTCATCGAGCATCGCCAAGGCTGCGACCTTGGACTGAAAACCAGGGTCCATATGGATGGCTTCGCTGCTGATCTCGGGAGGCAGTTTCTGGATCTCGTCGAACACCATCTGGCCGAAGCGCTTGATCTTGTCGAGGGCTGCCGGGCTGCCGTCGGCAATCGCATACGACACGCGGCAGTTGGTGCAGCCGTTCTGGTTGCCGTTGCCCACATCGTCCGCGAGCCTAATCGCGGCCTCGCGCATGCTGCTCTCGGAAGCGAACGTACCGGCCCCAAGCACGGAACGGCTGATCTTGGGATCGAACGTAACCAGATCGATACCGGGGCGCACGTACTTGGCGATATGCGTGACTGAAGCGAAACCGCCCCAGGCCACGATGCGCTCGACATTGCGCGGATGGTAGAGCTTGCTTTCGAACCCACTGTCGCCACCGCGCCAATAAACCGTGGAGAAGGCCCTGGTCAAAGGGTGGTCGGGCGCCATATCGATAGCCGTGCGCGCCAGCGCGACCGCGGTGCCCAGTTCGTTGGACGGGATCTTCACGATCGCATAACCGCGGATCAACGCGTTGCGCACGAAGGTCATCATGGCGGGCCCGGGACCGTTACCGGCAATCACATGGGCCGTGGGCACACCGAAGGCATGGATATGAGAAATACGTCCGTTCGCCCGGTCGTAGCGCTTCCAGCCTTCGAGATGCTCGCGGCCTACCGTGTCAATCATGGCTTCAAGCGTCTCGCGCCTGACGGCATTCTTCTGGCCAGACCATGCGTGTTTGACAAGGCCCACCGAGACATCGTTGAATACGTTCGCCAGTTCCAACGCCCATTGCAGGTGCGGGTTGGTTTCAACGTTCCAGTGCGTGCCGAACTCGACCAGATAGTCCACGACATCTCCAAGAGATATCTGGTACAGCGACTCCATCTCGCGTCGCGATAGCAGCAGGATCTTCGGCAGGTATTTGTTCGGGTCGGGGCACACGAAATCCGCCCCATAGCGCCCCTTGTGGGTGACTTCGTAGTCCTCGATGACCTCGCCGCGCGCAACAATGGGAATCCGGTATCTCATCTTGGCGGTCCTTCTCTGATGAATTCAACGCGCCGCTGAATCGGCGTCTGAACACCCTTCAACATGCTCAGGGTGGGCGGACAAGTGCAATGAACTCGGAGAGGGGATCCGCTCACACAGAACTCGTCGATGCATGGTGTGCCTCGTTTAGCACCCTGTCCCGCATTCCGGCTCATGCCTTCAACAGGAAGTCGGTCGCGTCGGCCAGGGCACCGGCGGTCCCGGCGCAGCCGATCTTGTCGTCCTGCTTATCGACAACCTTGCTGATGGCGGCATCCAGATAGGCGCCCTTGCGCCCGCAACCGCACGGCCGATCCCAGGTGATCGTGACGCGATCGCTGGTGATGAAGCCGCCCCATGAGGTGTCCTGCAGCAGGTCGAACAATGCGAAACGCCCGGTTTGCCTACCGGTGCGCGGCAAGGGTCGATCGGTCGCTTCGTCGAGTACGAACGGAATCATGATCACTGGCACATGGTACTTGCGCTGGCCGCACATCTGCATGCCCGAGAGGGCCTCCTGCATTCCGTATCCGACGTGGATCGCGCTTTCGGATATGCCCAACGCCTCCGTAACATCCTGCCTCCAGTTCGGCGGTTCTTTGCCATCGGCGAATCCGCCGCCGCAGGAGAAATACGAGTCGGGAGCGTAGGCGCCCTTGACCCCCTGGGCCTTGAAGCGGAGTGCCAGATCGTAGAGCATTTGCATCGAGCTGTAGAAAATAATTCGCCGGCCGCGATACTCATTGAGCAGGCGCTGCATCAGGGCCTCGACGCGTTGCGGCTTTTCGGCATTGAGGCGGGCAATTTCGTCCTTGCGTGCCAGCAATTGGGGGCTGATCTGGAGCGACCCGGCTTCGCCTTTCTTGCTGGCTTCACGAATGCGACCCGCCAAGGTGAGCAAGTCTGAATCGATATAGTCGAGTGACGTATCCACCAGGCCGGGGCCGAAGGTTTCTTCGTAGAAATCGAGAAAGCGCCAGCTACGCGCACCGCGGCGCGCCCCGAGGTATACCAGCGGCACTCGATCTACGCCCGGACGCAATGCCTGCGATTCGCCTTTGGGGCCCTTCAGCAACGACTGGACCCCCCAGAAACTGACTCGTTGGAACGTTACCCATTCCTGACGGGTCCGTGGCAGGAAGGACGCCTTGCCGTCCGCGCTGGCGGAAATCATCAGATCGACGCTGGATTGCTGCTTGAGCACCGCAATCCAATCCTCGATCAGTTCGCAGGATGAGGCGTCCACAGCGCTCAGGTCGGCCGCGCACAACTTGCTCAGCCATTTCGTCAGCCGCTTGAAATCCCCGGTTTCGAGCCAGGACTGGGGATAGCTCTTGAACGCCTCCTGGTTGTAGCAAACGGGAAGTAGGTCGTTAAAGCTGCCAATGGCAGAGATTTGGTTCTGATTCGCCAACTGCCGCACCATCGGGACACGGTCTCTTGCGGCGGCAAATTTTTGCTGGGCCAAGGGCAAGCGGATGTCGTCCAACTCCGCGGGGGGGAGCGAGAAAACCACCTCGGCCGGATATTCAATAAAGCATATGGGGTCCTTGGCGAGACGTTGCTTGAATATCGCCACGTCCTCCGGATCTCTATCTACATGCATGGGTCGCTATCCTGATGGTCGAGGGAATCGAATTCACGGCTGTCCCGCGGCCCCCAAAGCCGATGCCGACGCCTGGGCTTCCTCGGACGCGGTAGTCCGTTACCTCCGGTCCGCACGAAGATTATAGCCAATCGAATTCTCGGTGCGACTAGATAAGATATCGCTGCGAGTAAGCCAAATCGACCGGAAATGGGGGAGAAACTCAGCACCGAAGCGTTCAATTTGCGACCGTACCTGTTCAGGCGTCAGGCCTTTGAGATGCACGCGGATGTTCACCGCATTCGCATGCGACTCCCGGAGCACCTCGGCGAGGCGTTCCGCCGCTTCGATCCCGTCACGACCGTGCACGAGTAGATCCGCGGCGCCCCAGTGGGTCGCGGCACGATCCGTGGCGACCGCGCGAAAGGCCTGCATCTGCGCAGCCGCGTTCTCCGCCGGCGGGTCGCCGATCCACACGCGCCGGATCAATATCTTCGCCGCCCTACCCCCAGCCGCGTCATAGGCGTCCGAGAGTTCGCGCAAACGCGCGCTGGTCTGAAGGGAGTCGTAAAGCACGCCGATGCCGAGCCTCGCGGCACGACGCACAGCGGGCGGGCTCTGCGCCGCGGCCACAATCGGCACCGGGTCGGTCGTGCACGCCCGCAGTGCACGGTCACCCGCGAGCGCCGTGGTATCTTGGCCCTGTAACGCCGCAACGACTTTCGGCAGCGCGTCCCTGAACCGCTGCTTGATGGTGTCGAACGGCACGTCGGCAATCGCAAAGTCGGCCTGGAACGCACCCGCTCCGAAGCCGGCGCCCACGCGTCCCGGGTACGCGGCGTTCAACCACGCCAGATACTCGGCGAACATACCGTAGGGCAGCATCGGCAGCAGCATGGGCGCCGGCGCCATCCACCCGTGCGGCATCGCCGCGAGCAGGAACCCACCGATCTGGTGCGGGTTCGGAAAGTAGCCCGGGAAACCGCAGTGATGCTCAGCGAGCATCACTCCGTCGAATCCGGCTTCGACCGCAATGCGCGCCTGCAGCCGCGCCTCCGCGACCTGCTCGCGCGCGGAGAGCTCGTGCGGGTACACGCGCATGGAGATGGATCCGATCGACAGCGGTGTGCGCACCGTTCCGTAATCCCAGGGTACCGCATCGTCCAGTCCGCCGCTCGACGGGCCTCCGGCCTTCGCCTTCTGGGTGCCCTCAGTTTCGCGTACCGGCTTTCCCACCTCGACACCTACGGGCTGCAGTCATTTGAAGAATTCGCAATCGTACAACGCTTGTTCCGCCGCATTCGCGAATCGATCGATTTCGGCAGCAGTCTTCGGTGTGCTCACGAGGAACGTCCCACCCTCCTCCGGTGACTCCCCGCACTGCAATCGCCAACCAAGAAGCCCCCACCTAGAGCCGCGCCGGAAACCGAGTAGGCCCAATACTGGAAGCTGGACGCATAGACGACCTTGCCGTCGCCAGGCACCGGATCGAAGCCGTCACCGAGACATCTTCCAATTGCATCTATACCAGCGAGGGCACGGCGCCGCCATGGAAGAACCCGCTGAAACTTATGTCAATCCGACACGTTGTCAGGCCCCTGGAAGTCCGGCCGATGACTCGGCCTGCGTACATTCGCGCGACGACGGCGATGCAACGAATGTAGGGATGGTGGAGACCGTCGAGCGGCCGCTGGCGCCCGTCTGCCTCAGGGATGTGCGCGCTACGGCACCGCTTGGCCCGGTACCCGAACGAGACGCGTTTGGTCCTGGAATTCCGAGCCACCGCTACATTTGCGTGCGATGCTGTTCTCGAAATGCATGCGGAGTGACACCGACGAGGCGTTTGAAGGTCTTACTCATGTGGAACGGATCGCTATAGCCGAGCATGAAAGCGACTTCTTTGATGGGAACGTTCGTGTAGAGCAGGTAGCGCTTCCCCTCCAAGACCAGACGTTCTTCGATGATCTGTTTTGTGCCCCGGCCAAGCACCCGGCCGATGATTTTCGAAAGCCTGAAGGAGGCAACGCCTAGCTGCTCGCAGTAATACCCGACATCGTGGCACGCGCTGAAATTCTGTTCCAACAACGTTATGAACCTTTGATAGATCGCGCGTTCTTCGTGGTCATGGTGCGCCGTATGTACCGCCTGTTCGTGGAGCCGCTCAACGCGAACGATCAAGAGCGACAGTAAATGCCGGAGCGCACTTTGCTTGAACATGCCGCTCGGCTGCGCATATTCGGTTTCCAGCAGCTTCAGCAGGAGTTCCAGGTCAGGCATCTCATCGGGCTGGATCGCGAGGCTGCAATTGGGGCCGAGTTGGTTGAAGAGATTGAGGCGATAATCCCACCCTTCGCCGACCAGGCGAGCCGGCAAGAAATCATCCATGAATCGGATGAGCCAACCCGTCAAGGCGACGCATTCTTCGACGACGTGAACGTGGCCCTTTGCGATGAGGTAGATACTCCGCGGTCGAAAATCGACGCGATGCCCATCGATCCTCTGGCGGCCATAACCGGATTGGACAATGCAAATATGCTGAAAATCGTGTCGATGCGGGCGGTCGGACAGGAGAGCGTTCAAGCCAGCGAATCGCTGCAGGTAGAACCCCGCCTCCGCCGCTGCTGGAAATTGACGGTATTCTCCGTCATAGGCATTCTCCCCCAACCCGATATACCCCACAGCGTGTGCGGTCATTGGACGCTTCCGGCCCGGCGGCGCACCCAACGGCCGTCCCTACATTGCTGTACCGCCAAGGCCGGGGGAGAGCCGCAACGGCACGGTACCACAGGCATATCCCGCTCCCGTGCCGAATACAGCCGCCGGTATTGCATTGTGCGCGGACCCTACCATCGACTCGCGATTCCAGTCAACTCAGAAAAGGTTGCGGTCCCGCACAGAAATACAGGGACCTACCCACCGGAACCGGTCTACTCAATCTGAGATCGCTTCCTTCCGATCGGCGATGGAGGGCAGCGCGTGGGGAGCCGTAGACGAGGAGGCGTCTGGCGAGGGCCGTCCGATCCAACGGTAGGCACAGTTCGGCGTCGGGCTAGTCGGAGTACGGATCGTGTTCAGCCTCATGGTATCCTCATCGCCGCATGTGCCCATTGCAGGAGCCTATTGGCTCGACGCAGTGCCGGCTGATTTGGCCCCGAAGCTGAAAGCAACGCCCACCCAGAAACCGCGCGGCGCACCCGGGGACACGAAGCGCTCCACCTGCCCAGGGCCTACGCCCTCCAGGGGCTTGCCGCTGGTGTCGAAGCCATTTCGGTTGAATGCTCCCACGGTCTCGTATTCCACATCGAACACGTTGTCCACGTTGGCAAACAGGCGCCAGGCGCCGGCCACTCGGTAGTCGGCCCGCAGATTCACCACGGTGTAAGCGGAAAGCGGGGAGTGGTCGTTACCTTCGTCGCCGCGTAGGAACTGGCTGGAGGCGTAGATGACATTGCCACCCACGGAGAACGCATCGGTAAACCGGAATTCTCCGCCCAGCTTGGCCACATGCCGCGGGATGCCAGGTAGCCGATCGCCGTGCTTGACGCTAATGGTTTCCGGCTGAGATGGATCGAGCGGATTGGCGACGGGGTTGAACAGTTCGGCTGAGGATTCGAATGTGGCATCCAGATACGCGTAGTTGAAGTACCCAGTAGCGCGCGAGGCCTTGCCGGAGAGGCCGAGCTCGACACCCTGGCGGCGGGTCTTGGGCACATTGGAAAAGAAACCTTGGCTGCCACCCACGGCGGTGAATAGGATGTCGTCCTGGAGATCGGTACGGAAGCCGGTCACGTTCCAGTTGAGGACGCTCAGTCGGCCGCGCGCACCGGCTTCCCAAGTCTTGGCGATCACCGGGTCGAGCGGCGGATCGGCGACAAAGGAGACCGGCAGGGAGCAGGGCGCATCCGGATCGGCGCAAGTCAATTCCACCGGCGTTGGCACGCGAAAGCCCTCGTTGTAACTGGCGTAGAGCGTAACGACCGGGGCAACGGCCCAGGTCGCGCCGATGGCCGGATTGAGGCGGCTAAAGGTGTCGGAGCCGTTCAGCTCCGGCTCTTCCCCGGACAGATCCTTGATGCTCAGCCGCGCCCGGTTGTAACGCCCGGAAAGGGTGAGATGCAGCCGATCGGCGAGCGACAGGGTATCCGTGAGGTAGAGGCCGTCATATTCGTTCCGGCCGCGAACGAAGGTGTTGCGCTCGAATTCCCCCTCGCCGATGGTACCGCGCTCGGGGGTGAATTCCGCCGCCTGCCCGAACTGGGAGAACTCGGCGCGGCCTTCGTCGTGGCTCGCGCCGACGGTGAACTGGTTCTTGAGACCCCCGAGAGCGCCGGAATGGGTCAGCTGCAGCGTCCCCCCAGCTGTGCGCTGGACAGTGTGCGTACGCCGGTTTTCGGCTTCCACCTCGTCATCGGTCGGGTCCAGCGGCGTACCGCCGTCCTCGAATTCGGCGTCGCCATTGAAAGTGCCCACCGTCAGCCAGCGGTAATACACGTTGCCCGTCAACAGCACATTACCGGTCAGCGCGTGGCTGCCGGTCAGATTGACGAAATTGAGCTCGGGCTTGGTCTCGTCCGGGAACGTATAGACGGCTTCGCCGTGCTGACGGAGCAGCGATTCCGGCACCAGACCGTTGCCGATCAGCTTGTTGTCGGCGTAGGTGTACGAGACATCGACGTCCGCGGTGGCGGACTGCCAGCCAACTTTGCCGAAGAACTGGCTCACCCGCGCCGGCGAGTGATCGCGCCAGCCGTCCTCTTCGAAGTGCTGAGCGGCCACGAATGCGTCCCAGCCGCCCCACTTGCCGCCATAGCTGAGTAGCGCGGATCGTCTTTCGTAGGAACCGCCTGAGAACTCGGCCTCCAGCCCGGGATCGGTGCGCCCGGACTTGGTCCGCACCGCTAGAGCGCCGCCCAGGGTGTTGAGACCGAAGACCGGATTGGAACCCGGAATCAGGTCGATGGTGGAGATCGCGGCGGTGGGGATCAGGTCCCAGAGCACCGTGTCGCCGAAGGATTCGTTGACGCGCACGCCATCCACGAACACCGAGATGCCGATGGGGCTGCCGAGCAGCGGCGACGCGGTGAAGCCGCGGAAGCTCACGTCCGGCTGAAACGGGCTGCTCTGCGCATCGTTGATATGCACACCGGCCAGGTTCTCGTTCATGAAGTCGGCCAGGCTCAGAGGCCTCTGGCTCCGAATGTCCGCGCTGGTGGCAGCCTGGACGTTGGCGGGAATCTGATCCTTCGGCACGCCGATACCCGGCAACGGGGTAGTGGCGATCACTTCGATCGTCTGCACTTCCAGCTGGCTGCCGGGGGATTGCGCCAGTGCCGCCGCGGAGATGCCGAAGATGGCCAGCAGCAGGACCTTCCTGTAGTGCCTCCGCACGCCCATTGGCTCAGGATTCCACATGACACGCTGACAGCCGCGAGCGTCTGCCACGCTCAGCGTTGGGGCATGGGGTGCAACGCCACCGGGTCCACGGTTGACCTTCAAGTGAACTGCGCAAGATGGCCAACGGTGTTCCGTCTGACCACATCACGCACGCGTTGTCTAGCCGTGCCAATTTCGTCAGCGAACGCCGATTGATGCGGATTGGCTTCAACGCTCGGGTGCTTACCGAACTCGACCAAATAGTCAACGGCCTCGTCGCGCGCTATCCGGCACATCCGCACCATCTCCCGCCACGATAGCGGCACGATCGTCGAACAAAGCGGCCACGGCCGGAGCTTCACCAGACCCAACGAGATCTCACCTCGGGCGTGTCGGTCTCGGGCACCGTGCCCAGGCCGTTGGCGCGACCGCCAAGTCCGGGGCGCGGCTATCTGCGCGCCGCTACCCTTCAACCGCGCCACCAGCGCAGCCGTCGCCGGCGGTACGCAACCTCAGCTACGCTGCCAGCCTCAGGTTCGCTTGGTGAAATGGTTGGGCACCGAATGGAGCACGACGAATCGGAACTGGGGGATGGCTCCCCCTCGCTGTGAGCGCCGAAAGTCTCGCAGTCTCCAGCAAGACAGTGATCTCATCGCAACACACCTTCGTTCAACAACTGAACGAATTCGTCGGAGGGCATTTTCAGAATCTCGCTACAGACATAATGCGTGTGTTCATTGTAGAGCGGTCCGTAGCTCGGCCGTGATGGCGTACGCGAAAGTTTCACCGGCCAGGCGTAGTGCAGGCAATCGCCGAAGCCGGGCTTGTCGAACAAAATGAAAAAGCCGCGATCGTGCACATGAGGATCTTTGTCAACGAGATCTTCCGCGGTTTGCGCCACGCCGGCCGGCACACCCGCTCGCTGGAGCAGCGCCATTACTTCTTCGGCGGATCGTTCCCTGGTCCACGCCGCTATCAGCGCATCGAGCTCGTCCTCGTGCGCTTTTCTTCCCGCCAGCGTACTGAAGCGGCGATCCTGCGCCCACGCAGGATTCCCTAGAGCGTGCCGGAAGCTTTCCCACTGCGATTCGTCGAGGACCGTAATCGCGCACCAACGGTCGTCGCCCCGGCAGGGATACGCTCCATGCGGCGCCGCATCGGGAGATCGATTCCCATGCTTCTCGAGTATGCGGCCATTGATCGCATAATCGAGCAACGGCTGCGACAGGAACGTCACGCCCGTCTCGTGCTGGGACAGGTCGATGTATTGCCCTTGCCCGGTCCGCCCGCGGTGGTCGAGCGCGGCAAGTATAGCGACGGCGCCAAACCAGGGAGCAATGACATCGGGATACGCCGAGGTCGGCGGCACCGAGATTCTGTCGGGCCATCCCGTCATATAGGTGAACCCGCTGCGGCCCTGGAGCTCGGTGCCAAAACCGATCAGGTTGGCAAGCGGGCCCGTCTGCCCCTGGCTGCTGGAGCTCAGCATGACAATTGACGGGTTGAGCTTCCGCACCCCTGCGTAGCCCAGCCCCCAACGGTCCATCACGCCCGGTCCATAGTTCTCGACCACCACGTCCGCCCAACGAATCAACTTCTTGACGATCTCGAGCCCCTTCTCCGTCTTCAAATTCAGCGCCATGGCACGCTTTCCGCTGTTGACCATGACGCCAAAATAACTCCCATCGATATCGCCGGGTATGTCCTTGTACGGCCCCGTGGTCCGGGCATTGTCCAGATTCGCCAAGCTTTCGATCTTGATGACCTCGGCACCGAAGTCGGCAAGATATGAAGCGCTCCACGGCCCGGCGATGGCTCTGGAGAAATCCAGAATCTTGAAGCCCACCAGCGGACCTTTGCCATGTTCCGCCGCGCCTTCTCCATCGGGCGGCGCCGCGACAACACCCGCACTGCGAGTTGCCGACGCCAGCTCGGCGCGAATCTCCGCATTGTGCTCGCCAATGCGGGGGGCTGCCGTCGGCGCCGTGCACGGCGTCGCGCTGAGGTTGAAAGGCGCCCCTGGATAGACAATTTTCCCACCTAGCGCGGGATTCTCGACTTCCACCAGGAAGTTTCTGGCCCTGAGTTGCTTATCCGCAAAGACTTCGGCCATGTTGCGTACCGGGGCCAGCGGAAAAAGCCTCTTGAACGCCTCATCCGCCAGTTCCTCTTTGGTGTGTTCCGCAAAGAACGCAAGAAACACCTCTTCGTTGGCCGCCAAATCCTCCGACGACAAGGTCATTACATCCAGCTTGTTCCAGTCGACATCCTTCAGATGTCCGGCACGGCCGGACTCGTTCATCCAATCGACGAGACGCTGTACCAGCCGACCGAAAACCCCGCCCCACATGTTGAACATGATTTCGCCACCGCGGCACGGCCAGACCAGCAATGGCGCGAGGTGGGGCGGATATCCTTGGCGGTTTCCAGCGCGTGGAATGAGCATTCTCTTGTGCAACCACGACTGGGGGGCCGTGACCGGCACCCGCAGCAGCGCCTCCAGGATCGACACATCCACGTGCTGGCCCTTCGCAGTCAGGTTCCGCCCGTGCAATGCGAGTGCCGTGCCCACGGCCCCGTGTAACGCTCCGTGCAAGTACGACTGTGGGGTACCAGGACCTAGAGGGGCACGGTCCAGGTAACCGCAGTTGATCATCGTCCCGCTCATGGCCCAAAGGGTCAGTTCCGAGGCCTTCATAGCGCGGTAGGGCCCCGTCTGCCCGAAAGGCGTAATGGACGTAAGGATGAGTCCGGGATTGATTTCGCTTAGCGTGTCGTATCCCAAACCCAACCCGTCGAGGTAGCCGGGCGGGTAGGATTCGATGAAAAAATCGGCGGTTTCGACCAGCGTCTTGAGCTCTTCGCGCCCCTCAATCGTCTCGAGGTCGAGCGTGATACTGCGCTTGCTGGAATTGAACGCATGCCACGATATGCTCCGCTCTGGATCGGGGATGTCGTTCATGAACGGGCCGACGTGTCGCGCCGGGTCCCCACCTGGCCGTTCGACCTTGATGATCCGCGCACCCAAGTCGGCAAGCAGTTTCCCGCAGTACGCGCTGGCATCTTCAGTAAGGTCGAGACCCCGATATGGGACGAATGGTCCAGATCTGTGTTCCCTAGTCACAATCTACCTCTCAAATTAGCCCCGGCACCGGCCGGCCGGTGAACGCGACCGATCGCGTCCCCTGCCGATGCCTGCATGAACCGCGCGTTCAGGTCCGCTGCGACACGCGATCGCCAGAGAGTATTTCCAGAGAACGCCAGAAAATCACCAGCTCGTCAGGACCCCGTACAACTCGAGCGCCGTACCACCGTCCGGAGAAACCATGATTTCGACGACCGCAGGTTTGTTGCGGGCGATCGCCTCTTCGATGGCGGATCTGATCCCCGTAGGCTCCATGACGCGCCGTCCCTCAATGCCGAACTCCGCTGCCAGTTTGGTGAAGTTCAAACCGCTGATGTCATACGACGCGCAGTCTTCGGGAGACATGGCCGGCGGCGTAGCCATGCCATATCCCATGAAAAGACCGCGCATACAGCCATAACCGCCATTATTGAGGATCACCATCACCGCCGGAATCTGGTAGCGCGCCGCCGTCCAGAATGCCTGGATGGCAAACAGGGATGTCCCGTCGCCCAACACACCGATTACCGGTTTTCGCGGACTCCCCAGCGCAGCACCCAACGTCGCGGGCAGGCCCCACCCGAGATGGTCTACAACGGTAAAATAACTACCCGGCTCCCGGAATTCGGCGATCTTCGAGAATTGTCCGTAAAATGACGCCAGTTCCTCAACCACGGCAGCATCCTGCGGCAGGGATGCGCAGATCTCCCTGAACGCCGCTCCCCAGCCGATAGGCACCGCCTGCCAATCCTTGTTCAAGCAGGCCGCCAACGAGGCTTTCTTCTGGCGGTACGAGCCGGTTACCCGATCCCATCGTGCCTGACGCTCGGTCGTCGATACCGAACCTTCTACGGCAGCGGCAAGAGCGCGTAGCGCGGATTTTGGATCCGCGAGCAGCGCCACCTCCGTGGGGCAGTACCTCGCTAGCGCGTGTGGCTCAAGGTCGATCTGAATCACCTTGGTGCCGGCCGGAACGATCGGCGCGTCGGAGCAATCGGTATGCAAGAACAAGTCGCTACCGATTGTCAGCAAGACATCGGCAGCGGCGGCCATCTTTCGCAGGCCATCGACCCCCAGATTAACCCGCCCGCTGTACAAGGGATGACTTGTCGGAAAGATCAGCTTTGTTTCGAGACAGGTATACACCGGCGCAGCGAGCGTTTCAGCGAGCTTGACCAGCTCGGCGACAGCCTCGGAATCGGGGACGGCACGTCCGGCAAATATCGCCGGATTCTTCGCTGAGGCGAGAAATTGCGCGGCCGTTTTCAACGCGCCGGGCTCGGGATTGACCGCCATGGCGACACGACGACCGTGCGGCGGCAACGGGAAGTACCTGATCGTCTGCGCCTGTATATTCGTGGGTATGGCAAGGAAGACCGGCCCGGTCGGCGCCGTCTTGGCCTCCTTGATGGCACGATTGACGGCCAGCGGAAGGTCCTGGCCGCGGGTCACCACCCAGCAGCCCTTGGTCACCTGGCTCATCATGGGCCGGAAATCCACGTCCATGTACCGTTCGCTCCATTCGATCGGGACGTCGTTCTGTCCGGCGATCACCAGAATGCGGCTCCCCGCATTGAATGCATTATGCAAGTTGCCGATCGTGTTGGAGGCACCCGCAACATTGTGCACCACGACGACGGCAAGCTTACCCGTTGCCCGGCAATAGCCGTCAGCCATCCCCGTGGCCGTGTCTTCGTGCGCGGCGTGGATGAACTTCAGGTTCGGCACCTGCTTCAGCGCATGCAACAACGGGACATTCGTAATCCCGGAGACGCCAAACACGTACTCCACGCCTTCCTCTTGCAGCATGGTCCAGACGATCTTGGAGCCAGACAGTTCCTGGGGTGTTCCGATAGTGGTTTCCATGTCGATTCTCCTCAGAGCAGCCAATCCCCGACTCGCCGCCTACCCGATCACCCGGTTAGGATTGGCACACCATCCCGGCGCCGCGTTGTACGGTGTCGGCATCGAAGTATTCGATGGTGACCCAGCGTGCGATGCGCCGGTAGACTTCCATACCATCGTGGGGCGCGCCTCCCCCTTCGAATGGCGAGCACCCCAGCGTGGTGAGCCGCTGGCCGCCATGCATCGCGCATCGGTCGCGTAGCCGTTCCTTTAGAGGCTCCGGGTAGATACCGATCGTCTGCGTATCCATCGTTATCCATTGTAACGCCTGCTCGATCCGGTCGACGGGAACCAGATTGACGACACGGAAGTTCAGCAGGTCCTTGAAATCCACAGGCTTGCTGACCTGCGATACGATGACACCCCCCTCCGAATCCTTGACGCCGATCACGCGGAACCGCGTATCGTTACGAATCCCCTCGATATCCTGCCGCAACGCCGGGCTGAAATCCGGGCAGACCGAACTCACCTGCAGCGGCAATTCTTGCACCGCCGCATAGACGAGTTCCCCAAGCTGGCAGAGTTGCGCGAGCCCGGCCGCATCGGTCCCGGACTCGACGAACGCGACCCGAGAACTGGAGCAGAACGCCTGATTGAACATCCCCACATCTTTGGCAAGCTGATTCGCCGCGTACACCATCGTGTCTCGTGATGCGAACGCCTCGCGCCCGATCAGCGAGGCGCTGGTCTTGGGATCGAGCGCGACCAGGTCGATGCCGGGGACCAGATAGCTACGGACTTGCCGCATCGAGGCCCACCCTCCCCAGGCGATGATTTTTTCCAAGTTCGCCGGCTGGTACAGTTTTTCCTCGACTTCCCGGTCACCGCCTTTCCAGTAAGCCACCGAATAATGCTTCGTGATGGGATGGTCCGGCGCCATCTCAATCATGGTCAAGGCGATCGCCGTGGCCGTATAGGGATCGTTGGCCGGAAACTTGACAATCGTGTCGCAGCGCAGCAGCGCACTTTGCATTATGCCGCCCACCGCCGCCGCCGGCGAGTTGCCCGGATTGAGACTGACCGTGCGCGAACCGATCGCCCTGACGAGCACCTCCCTATCCTCGAGCTGACGGCGCTCCCAGCCGTCCAGGACCGACAAGCCAATCGACTTTTCCAGGGAGTCCAACATGCTCGCCCTGGTCATGCTCTTACACGAGCTGTTGTAGATCTGGAACAAGATGTCGCGCGACTGCACATTGGCCTGCAAGTTGATTTCCAAGGCCAGCTTGATGTGCTCGTTCTTCTCGGGCGAGAGCCAGCTTGCCAGTTCGACCAAGAAGTCGACAATCTCCGATGAGCTGATGTCATACAAGTCCGCCATGCCGCTGGCGTCGCGCAGAATCATCTGATCGACGTAGTGCCTCATGTCGGGCGTGCGGAAGGTCATCCCAGCCCGCCTCACGGGATAGGTCACCAAGTGATCGCGAATCGCCTTGCCGCGAATGATCATCGGAATCTCATACTCTGCCATAACCGTACACCTTTCTTTATTGGTATCTGTATTTCTTTACACCTCTTGCGGGCCGGACACTACCAGCGGATCGCAAGCGGTCTGGTGCCCTCGGCGCCTTGCGGCATCGGATACGAAGCAGTGCGATCGGCGACGCGCAGAGCCGTGCGCTAGAGTTCCGCCGCCTTGGTGGCGGTCCGCCGTTGGACGTACTCGAGGCATTTTACCGGTGTGCGTATACCATCGAGCGCAAAGGCCTCGACATGGAAGAACCCGGTGAAAATCATGTCACTCCGGCACGCGGTCAGGCACCTACCGGCACCACGTGTCGCTCCTCTTCGCGGGCCACCGCAGGCCGCTGGTGGCGAGCATCTGCCGCCGCTCCCCGCCGATCAAGCACCGACGGACGGTGACCCGAGCAGCGCCCAGTCCGTTCGGCAAAGGCGCACGCACCACATTACCCAGCACCATCGAGGGCGACTTGTGAACGACGGACATCGCGCTCGGCGATTCGCTCAGAGATCTGGGATGTGCTTGTCGACCAGCTCCTGCTGCGCCATGCCGTCGACCTCCAGGATCTTGCCCGTAACCCAAGCGGACGCCGGCGATGCGAGGTAAAGACACGCCATTGCAATATCTTCCACGCGACCGTTGCGGCGCATCGCGGTGCGGTCGATCATCTGCTGGCGGACTTCACCGAAGCGTTCGAGCCAACGCGACAGCGCCGGGGTTTCGACTGCGCCCGGGGCGACCGCGTTGACGCGGATCTTCGGCGCCAAATCCGCGGCCACGTTGCGGGTGAAATGCGAGAGCGCCGCCTTCGCTGTCGCATAGGTAACCGAACCACGCGCCGACTTGTGACCGGCTACCGAGGTGACGTTCACTATCGTACCTTGGCCGCGGCGCAGCATGTACGGCACCGCGAGTTTCGTCATCTCGAATGCGGTCGAAACGTTAAAGCGAAAGCACCACTCGAACTCCTCCACCGTCGATTGCAGAAACGGCTTCGCGTTCGATCCGCCGGCGTTGTTGATGAGGAGGTCCACACCGCCGAACTCGGCGACAGTGGCGTCGACGAGTCCCGCCAACCGGTCGAGTTGCATCACATCGAGAGGGTAGACCAGCGCCCGCCGGCCCAACGCCCGCACGCGCGCAGCGACTTCGTCGAGATCGGATTTCGTGCGCGCGCTCAACGCCAAGTCGGCGCCCGCTTCGGCAAAGGCGACGGCGATCCCGGCACCGATGCCCTTGCCAGCCCCCGTGACGATCGCGACTTTGCCAGTCAACTTGAACTCGTCGAAGAGGGAGGTCATGGCGAAACCTTAGGCCGGACCCTTGGTTGCGCAGGCATGTAACGCAACGTCAAGGCGCGCGACGGTCCGCCGCCCGGTGATGGCGAAGGGCAGCACCAGCGCCGCCAGAATGGCAATCCCTGCGTGCGTGTTGAATGCCCACCAGTAGCTGCCAAAACGGTCGAACACCATGCCGGCCAAATAACCGACGCTCGACGGCAGGAGAGCCATGAACAGCCCGATCACACCCATGAGCGACGCGTAAACGGTCTTCCCGTAGTAATTCGCGGTCAGGGTGAACATGCTCAGGGTGCCGACCGGAGCCATGGATCCCAAAACGATCGCATACGCATAGAGCTTGATCGGAGACGTCGTATTGGCAACCATCAACATGGCTGCGGCAATGGCGAACAGCGATGCGCTCCATAGGAACCGCGGTTCGATGCGGTCGCCGAGCGCGGCAAACAATGCTTTTCCCCCGAGGCCGGAGGAAATCAAGCAGCTCAGGAACACTGCCCCCGTCGCAGGCGGATGGCCCAGGTCCCTGAAAAAAGCCATACCGTGCCCGACGAGAATGCCCCACACGGAGGTGGATACCCCCAAGCTGAGGATCATCATCCAGAAAATTGGATTGCGCATGGCGTCACGGAATATCCATTCCTTCTCCGTCTTGTACACGCGCGACGCCGGTTTTGGACTGGGGGAATCTTTTTGGAAACGATCGTCCGCTGTACCGTCCTGCAACTGCCCTACATCAGAGGGCTTATTTCGAACAAACAGAATCGCGGCAATGAACGCGATGGCGCATGTTGCCGCAATGACAAACCACCCGGCACGCCAATTTCCACCGGTCGCCACAATGACTTTGGTCAGCAATGGCGAGGCGATGAATCCGCCGACGCTTGTCCCCGTCGAGACAATCGCCAGCGCCAGCGCCAGTCTTTTCCGAAACCAATAGCCGATCACCGCATTCGCGGGAACGTGCCCCCCCAACGCCGTAGCGGAACCGATGATCGCGCCGTATGCGATCACAACGCCCACCACGTTGCTGACGACCGTCGCCAGAGCCAGCGAACCCAGGCCGGCCAGGAGAATGCCGGCGGAGATCGTTGCTCGGCCGCCCCACCGGCTCACGGCATAGCCCGCCAGCGGAGAAACCAGCCCCATACACACGGAGAACGCGCTGTTCGCAAGCGCCAATGACTTTCTGTCGAGCTGCAACTCCGTGATCATGAACGTGTTCATGATGGGACCGCCATACGATGCAAACCCGAGCACAAATACCGCCATGCCCCATAGGACCACCGTCAGTTTCCATCCATAAAACTGTCGATTCATTTGCTCCTCCTTCTTGGGTTCGCGATCGGCGCACGATCAACAGAAATGGATGTCACGGGTAGCCGTCGCCAACCGGGCACGGGCGGCGTTGTACAGCGGCGCTTCGGTCTCGAGCGGCGTTCTGGAAACTCGGCTGGGCGACCATGGCATACGCCTGCTTTCGGATGGATGCGAACATGCGATTACCTGCCAGGAATTGCGGGCGCGACCGCGTCGACAATGGCTTCAAAATCTTTCATACGCTCCTCGATGATTCGCACAAGTACGCGCTTGATGCCCAGTTGACTGGCTCGCTCCAAACCCCTGCGCACATCGTCAGCAGATCCTGGCGGGTGAAAGACGGTGATGTCGGGCCCCGATGCGGCACGCCCCGCCTCCCGCCATAACCGGCGAAGCGCATCAAGCTGGGCCGGAAATACCTCACTATCAAGTCCAGACATCTGGGGAATCCAGCCATCAGCCCAGGCGACAATTCTCTGAAAATTACGCGTCGTACCGGGGGCCCCCAATAAGACCGGCGGACCCCCAGGTCTCGCCGGCTTTGGCCACGACCACGACTTCCGAATTTGCACATACTTGCCGATATATTCGGCTTCCTCGTCCGTCCAGAGGCGCCGCATCGCCGCAAGGTTCTCGATCAACATGGCCACCCGCTCGTGCGGCGATTTGTGGGTAATGTTTTCGAATTCCTCTCGATGCCACCCCCAACCGACGCCCAAGACAAAACGCCCCCCACTCAGTTGATCCAGGGTGGCAATCGCCTTGGCTAAGACGACAGGTTCGTGCTCGGCAAGTAGCGCCACGGATGTTCCCACTTCCAGATCGGTCGTGGCAGCCGCGGCGGCAAGCGTCACATACGGGTCGGGCATACGCTTCACCCAATCCCGCGGAACGCCGGTGGGAGAAACGCTCCTTGAATCAACGGGGACATGCGTATGCTCACTGACAAATATCGAGGAATAGCCGCGTTCGGAAGTCAATCTGGCAACTTTCCCAATCCCAATCGTTCGATCGGTAATTTCGACGCCGACGCCAAGCGTGGCCATCTCATGGTCTTTGGACATCGCCGCATACCTCACGGCTTCACCAGAGTTGATCGGTGTAGGCGTCGGTTCCGACCTTGGTGCGGAAGAAAGGCGCCACGAGATGCGCAGCCGCACGGCCTTCGCCGGCGATACGGTCCGTGTAGGCATGAAACCGGCCGATCACGTCGCGCACGTTGCCGCGCACGAAGAACAGTTGGCACAGCCGCTGCGGGCCACCCGCACGGCTGCCAAGGTCGATCGGAGCCTGCTTGGGTTCGTTCTCGCCGGCCAACGGGGTCCACGAGGAAGCGATCTCGATCGACGACCGCGTCATGAGGTCGGACATCAGGGGCACCAGTGCGCTGTGCAGGCCGGCGGCGACCAGCGGTGCGACTGTGCGCATGCGCTGCTCGGCCGCATCGAGTTTGGCCTGGCTGCGAGCGGCATCCGCTACGCGTACCCGTGCGCGCGCCACGTTGACGGCAGGCGCGCTGCCGAGCCTGGAACCACCGCCCGATACGACGATGACCTTGTTCTTCGCGGTCATCTCTGCTGTCGGTGCTCGGCGGCCTATCACCGTTTAGCCGGAGTAAACGCGATAAACACATTCCCCGCCATCCCCGAACCAAAAGACGAATATCCCGTCGTCTGATAGGCAAATCCGTGGGCCAACGTCACGCCCGCGTAACTGATCGATCCGCCACGTCCCACCATGCCATTCAAGCCAGTGAAATCGCGTACGGCATCGAAATCCCACATGACGCTGCCGGTCTCCGCATTAAATGCGCGCAAGTGGCCATCGAGCGATCCTTCGAACACCACGCCTGGCATTGCCGTGATCGGTGCCGTCATGCCGGTGAAACAACCCTTAGGACGATCCTTGCACGCGTCCGGCGGGTTTGCCGTTCGCCACAGAAGCGTTCCGGTCGCCACGTCGACGGCATTGATCGATCCATCGGCACGATTATTCGGCAAATCCAGATCCTGAATGGCCGCATAGGCGCGCTGTCCATCGGTCGCGAGCCCCCACAGAATGCCGCCGGTCATACCGCCCTTGCCCAATCGCCGCTCCCAGAGCAGCTTGCCGCGCCGCTGCGGGTCGAGCGCATAGAGCACGCCGGATTTTTGCCCAACCAAGAGGATGTCAGGTCCACCGGCCCTTCGGACAAGCACGGGCGAGGCGCCAATGTCCACATCGTCACCTTTGCTCTCTGGACAATTGGCGCTTCCCGTCAATACACACGCGGCATTGAATGCGTCGCTGGGAGTCAAGGGGCGATGCCAGCGAAGCGCCCCGGTGCGCCGATCGAAGGCCAGAACCGCGTCCGCGGTGCTGGTCACCGGGTCGGAATAGTTATTCCCGGTTCCCACATAAATCAGCCCGCGCTTGGTATCCACTGTCGGCGCCGACCAGATCGGCGCTCCGGACGGCCCACGCCGCTCGACGCCACGTTCATTCGCACCCTGCTTTCTCGCCGCCTTGTCTATGGTGTACGTTTTCCAGACCTGTTTCCCGGTGGCCAGGTCCATGGCGACGAGACTGCCACGGAACGTGCAGCACACGTAGGACGGAGCGGCGGCGGCCGATTCCTCGTGCGACGACACGCCCACGTACAGAACTCCGTCATAGGCCGTTGGTGCGCCGGTAATCCGCGCGTTCGGGTGCTCGTCCGCCTTTCGCTTCCAGCGCAGCGTCCCGGTCGATCCGTCCAAAGAGTAGACCGTACCCGATCCGTCGCCAAAATATATGGACTTGCCCTCGATCACTAGCGCGGTACGCACCAGTGTCTCGGCCTTGTAAGTCCAGTGCGCACAACCCGTCTGGCGATCCAGTGCATAGATGGTCCCATCCCGTCCCGCCAGGAAGAGCCAATTGCCGGTCACGGTAACCTGATTGGCCAGCGACGCCGTGTTGGGAAGCACCAGTGTCCAGCGCGGTTCCAGCCGCGTCACCTCCTCTGCCGTCAGACCGGCCTTGCTTGTGCTTTGGAAGCGGGTGTTTTCCAGGTCCGGCGACCACCCGCCCCACGCGGTCTCCTCATCGCGGCCAGGAAACGCCGGCACGGTACCCGCGCACTTGGGCGCTGCCGGTGTAGCGGCTGTCTTTTCGAGGCCTCCCAAGGATTCCGCTATTGCCCGACGTTCCGCTTCCGTCAGTCCGGCGGCCTGATCCTTCATCGAGCCCGAGGTGATCGTCTCATAGATGGACTGGGCTCCCAGCTTGGATAACGCTTCCTGGTCCGACGCTCGTCGCGATGGCCCATGACAGAGCTGGCAACGGCTTTCGAATAGCGCCAGGCCACTGACTTGTTTCGACGTATTGGAGCTTGCTGCCGGAAGATCTGCAAGCACGCTGGCACGTAGGAGAAAAAGCATTGCGACTCCAGCCCAGGTGCTGGCGAGCAGGGGTCTATTGCGATGCCGAAACATACCCGTTCTCCTTCCGAATACCGACGAGTCCGCGCCGCACGGGTCGACGTATCCGGATGACGTTGATATCGCTACGACGCGGCGAAGCGATAGGTCACTCCGAGGCCGAAGGTACGGGGGTCGCCATAGGTGTTCACCATGTACCCGAGGCCCGCACCGAAATCCTTCCCATCGATCCGATATTTCCGGTCGAATAAGTTACGGCCGAACACGGCAACATCGAGGTGCCCCTCCTGGAGCGGGATGTCCGCGAACTGTACCCGCCCATTCACCAGCGCATAGCTCCACGCACCAAGCACCGCGCTCGCAAATGGCGATTGGCCGCCGAGGTACATGGACTCCTGCCAAAACGTATCGACGTGTGCCGACAATGTCCCGCGCCGACACGGCGCTGCCGTGTACGTGAGCCCTACCGAAACACTATGCTCGGGCGCATAGTTCACCCGCTGCTGATTACTGACGTCATCCACGACGGGCTTGCCATTCTCGTCCAAGACCGGCTTGCCAGTCATCGGATCGATCCGTTGCGAGAGGAACTGCGTATAACGCGCCTTCAAGTAACTGTAGTTTCCAGAGAGCGTGACGCCGCGCAGCGGAATCGCCGCCACTTCCACCTCACCGCCATAGTAGCGAGACTTGCCGGCATTCTCGATGGTGCTACTCACGCCGCCGGCCGGATTGGCGCGAAAAGTCGAGACCTGCTGGTCGCTGTAGTCGCTATAGAACACATCGGCATTGAAGCGCAGCCGGTCCTCCCACCACTGCGATTTGACCCCCGCCTCGTACGACCAAATCGTCTCCGGCTTGGTCGCGGTGAACGCCCCGGGCGAGCCCGCCGAGGCGTTGATCACCCCACTTTGGTAACCCTTGCTGACCCGCACATAGCTCATCATCTTGTCCGTCCACTGATAGGCCATGTCTACCAACGGCGTGAGCGCATCGGCACCCCCGAAGCCCCGTCCGGACGAGAGGTCGAAGCTGTTCGCACCGTTCCGGAGGTCCCGGAACGTCCGTCGAGTATGGAGGTTCTCCCGCGTGTAGCGCAGCCCCGCGGTCAGACTCAACCTGTCGTCCATTATTGGCGGCGTCCAGGTGAGCTGCCCGAAGGGCGCATAGGAACTGTTCTTCGCGGTGTTCAAGTGGTAGGTGTTCCCCGAGAAGGTTACCTGCTGCCCGCGCTTGGTAGAGTGCTCTCCGTAGTAGTAGAACCCCAGGACACACTGGACCCGTGGGGCACTCCCCAGCCACTGCAGCTCTTCACTCCAATGCTCGAGGTTTTGATAGTTGCTAATCGAATAAACCGGCAGCGGGCTGCCGTCGTAGTCCCCCGCTTGGTCCAAGTTCCAGGCGCGGTAGGCCGAGATCGACTTCAGGATCGCGCGGCCGAACGGTCCCAGTTCGCGAACATCCCACTCCCCGGTGATGCTGTGCATGCGCTCGTTGCCATCGTCCTTGCTCCGGGTGAGAGCCCCATCGTTCAAGACGACGGCGTTGATGGCCATCGTATCTACGCGGTTCTTGCGAATGTACGGCCGTAGATCCAGCGTCTGGTTCCCCCCCGAGACCGGGGATCCCGGATACACGTAGGTAACGAGAGTCTCATAGGGCGCTTCTCGAAAACGGTGATACGCGAAGGTGTAGTCCAAGGTGAGGTCGCGGCGTGGCACCCACCGCAGCGCAGTCATGTTAGAGACACGGCTCAAGTCTTTGAGCTTGGCGCCGCCGGTTCCGGTGTTACGCATGTAGCCGTCATGCGATCGGTACACTGCGGTCTCTCTGAAACTGAGCGTCCCAACGGCATCCGACCGAACGGCGCCCTGCTTGCCGATTAGCGGGACGTTGAGCGTCACTCGGCCTTTGAACGCGTCATAATTGCCCACCTCGGTCCCGGCCGTGATCGCACGCGCCTCCGTCGGCTTCCTGGTGATCAACGCGACCGCTCCGCCGGCGGTATTGCGACCAAACAGGGTGCCCTGCGGTCCCCGCAGGACCTCCACGCGCTCCAGATCGTCCAAATCGAGGTTGGCCGCCTGGATCTTGGCGATGTACACCCCGTCGACGTAGAGTCCCACTGTTGGATTCGGGCCGAGATTCGGGTTCGACTGACTTGTCCCGCGCATGGCGATGACGAGGCCAGAGTTGCCTTGACTGGACGTCTGCACATGGAGGTTCGGCACGGTCTCGGTCAGACTGACGACATTCGTCAGCCCCTTTTCTTCGATCGCGGTACTGCCGATTGCGCTCACCGAGACCGGGATCTCCTGCACGTTTTCCTGACGCTTGCGTGCCGTAACGGTCATCTCTTCGACCTCCGCCCCCCGGCCTGCATCCTTCTTGCCCGTGGACGTCTGCGCCCAACCGCCAGAAGATGTCATCAAGCCGAGCACGACGGTTAGCACGGCACGAACAATAACCGTCCCGCCCACAACCACCGTCTATCCTTCCGTCCTGCGTGGAGTCGCCCCGGCAACTCCAATCGTCGCGCGAGCGCCAACGACGGAGCTGCGTTGGCACCCGCAAGCGGAAAGATACTTGAAATCACGCCTCCGTCTACAATGAGATCTTGGCCCCGCTGCTCAGGCGGGTCGCGTCGTTTCTGCCCTTCCAGGCGACATTCGCGCCTCACACCGATTCCGCGGATCCGCCAACGCACACTCCCCCATCGCGCTCGTCGGTCTGCGCGTAGGAGCGGTCACCTCACATGCAGTTCCACCCGGCGATTCTGCACCCGCCCATCGGCGGTGTCGTTCGACGCCACCGGCTTTGCCTCGCCCATGCCCTCCGCCGTGATGCGCGATCTGGCGATGCCGTGGTCCACCAGGTAGGCCCGCACGGTCTCCGCTCGCCGGCGCGACAGACCGAGGTTGTACTGGTCGGTCCCCACGCTGTCGGTATGGCCCTCGACGATGATGTCGACGCTGCCTTCCTGCTTGAGCACCTGCACGGCCTCATCGAGGATGGGCTTGGCCTCGGCCTTCAGCGTCGCCTTGTCAAAGTCGAAGTGCACGCTGCGCAGCACGATCTTCTTCTTGGCCGGCGGCGGAGGTGGCGCGGCCTGGGCCACCGGGGCCGGGGGCGGCGCCAGGGGCTCCGCTCCAGCGGAATAGTTATAGGTCAGTTGCACGCCGAAGGTGCGTGGATCGCCGTAGACGTTGCCCGCGTAGCCGAGTGCCGGGCCGAAATCGATGCCATACGACCGGTATTTCCGGTCGAGAAGGTTGCGGGAAAACACCGCGACATCGAGACTGCCCTTCTGCAAAGGAATGCCGGCATACGCCAGGCGGCCGTTGACCAACGCGTACGCCCAACCTTCATCGGCTTGCGAACCCGCGGTCTGGTTGTTGGCAACGAACACCACTTTGTCCTGCCAATACACGTCGAGGTGTGCGGAGAAGGTTCCGGTAGTGGTCGGTGGCGCGGTATAGGTGAGCCCGACGGTGGCCTGATTCTTAGGACTGTGTGGGAAGGCCCGCTGGTCCGCCACGCTCTCCAAGACAGGTTTCCCATCGGGGCCGAAAATCGGCCGGTTATTGGCATCGAACTTTTGGTCCATCCATTTGGTGTACTTCGGCGCCAGGAAGCTATAGGCCACGGTCGCTTCCAAACCGCGAAACGGAATCGCTGTCGCTTCGAACTCCATCCCCCAGATTTCGGCCCGCTCGGCGTTCGAGCTGACACTGAGTGCGCCCAAGGTCGGACTGGCAAGAAACAACGTTGTCTGAAAATCCTTATAATAACTGAAGAACCCGTCGGCATTGAGACGCAGCCGGTTATCTAGCCACTGCGATTTCACCCCGGCCTCGAAGGCCCACAACGTCTCCGGCTTGAAACTCTTGAACAACTCCGGGATCGCACCCGTGGGGTCGAATCCGCCACCGGAATAACCGCGGGTGGCGCGCACATACGTCATCAGTTCATCCGTCCACTGGTAGGAAATGTCACCCATCGGGCTGATCCCAGGGGCACCGGGACCATGAATCCCCCCAAAGGCCTTCCCGCCCGACTTACTAAACGGTCCGCGGGTGGCAATTGTAACAATGTGATCGAGATGGATCTGCTCTTGCGTGAAACGCAGGCCCGCCGTGAGGCTGAGCTTGTCGTTGAGAATCGGTGGCGTCCAGGTGCCCTGGCCGTAGGCGGCGTACGACTTGACTTTGTTGAAGTTCTTGTAGGCGGACCGCGACGCTCCATTGAAGAAGGTCTGCCGCGAGCGGTACATGTCGTATTCGCCGTAGTAGTATCCCCCCAGAATGTAGCGCCAGCGCGGCGCAGTGCCGATCCATTGCAACTCCTCGCTCCAATGCGTGATCTCGCTCGGTGTGTTGATGTTGGCGATGCTCAGCGGTGTGCCGTCCGGGCCCCAGAGCCCCTCGGCCAACAAGCTGCGATATTCGGAGATCGACTGGAGTGTGACGCTGCCCAGGGGCCCGACGTCGCCGACGTCCCAGGCGCCGGTCAGGACATTCAAATGGTGGTTCCCGTCATCGCGATTCTGATCGGTATAGGGGAGGCCGGCCTGTGCGATCGTATGCCCAGGGACGTCATCGGGACGGTTCTTTTGAATGTAAGGCACGGCGTACAAGCTGGGGACCTGCGGGCGGGATACGGGCGAGCCCGGATACACGTAGGTGAGCGGGAACGCAGTCGCGTGTTGGCGATATCGGTGGTACTCGAACAAGTAGTCCACCGTGATGTCACGGGTGGGCTGCCAGCGTAGCGCCGTGAAACTGTACACGCGGTTCAAATCGCTGAAATCGGCGCTACCGTCGGGTTTGGGAGAAGACGGCATGTTCGCTGTCAGTGCGTTGCGATAGAAACCTTCATGCGTCTTGTAGCCGGCGGTCTGTCGCAGGCTCAACGTCCCCAGGACATCGGACTGGAAAAAGCCATTCTTACCGATCAGCGGCAGGTTGAACGTGAGGCGCCCTTTGAACGTCTCGTAGTTCCCCACCTCGGTGCTGAGCGTGATCGCGCGCTCCTCGGTTGGCTTCTTGGTGATGAAATTCATTGCGCCGCCGATCGTATTGCGGCCGTAGAGCGTGCCTTGCGGCCCGCGCAACACCTCGACCCGCTCCATATCATCGAGGTCAAAGTTGGACCCTTTTATCTGCGCGATGTACGCCCCATCTATGTAAATCCCCACCTTGGGCGCGAACGCGGTTTGTGGATTCCCCTGAGCCAGCCCACGGATTGAAGCCGTCAAAATGTTGTTGCTCACCGGGGATCCGGTGATACGCACATTCGGTGCGGCAGTACCGACATCGGCGATGTTAGTCACCCCTTTGTTCTGCAGGGCTTCACTGGTAAGCGCCGTGACGGAAATCGGCGTTTCCTGAATCGCCTCTTCGCGTCTCTGCGCGGTGACCGTAATCTCTTCGATTTCCACCGCGCGCCCCGGCGCCCCCTTTCTTGCGGCTTGCGCCCAACCGGCCGAAGGTACGGCCAGCCCGGTGAGCAAGGCCAGCCCAAGTCCGAATCGAATCGAATTCCCGATGTTTGCCATACGTAACCCTCCCCACTGAATCGAACGGCCCCCCGCATTGCGCGCAGCGCCAACAACAGTGAATCCCCCAAGGCAAGTGCCTACTGTCCACGATCGTCGCGTGAATAGCACACCAACCAGAGGAAGAACCAATGGCAAAATGGTCGGAGTTTTATGTCACTTTACGATAGTGCCCGCCGAAGCAGGCAACCACCAGGGGAAGGCCGGTGCGCACGGCCAACATCGTCGATTGCGCGAATCAGCGCGTCCGCTCGGCGCCGTGCTGCCTCAAGATCTCCTCGAGGCCGCGGCGCTCCGCCTCACTGAACTCTTCACGCGTCTCCGGCGAGGGGCTCTGGGGTTCCCCGGTTGTGGCCTGGCGGGAGGCCGGGACGAGGGGTGATGAAGATGCCTGGAACCCCCTCCATACGTACAGGGCGACCAGACCCAACGCCACGATCAGGAGAAAGCCCATAATCGACTGCCGCCCACCGCCGCGCCATGCGTTGCGTCGCTTGCTCACGCGCCTGCCCTCCATTTCGATGCGCCAGATCGACCCGCCGCGATGGCCCCCTGGCAGATGCGTGCGCCGCCCTGCGGACGGCAACGCTACAGGGATCGCGTCTGCGCGCTTCAGAGCACGCCGACCCGATCGGGTTCGGCGCGGCATGCATGCATCGGATCGGGCAGCGTCTCGTTCGTTACCGCCTTACGCCTCACGCGGGCGCAGGTTCGCGGCAACCCAGGTAATGATATCCTCGGTCGACGCCCCCGGCGTGAAGATCTCTTTGACACCCAGTCGCTTGAGTTCCGGAATGTCCTCCGGGGGAATGATGCCGCCGCCAAAGAGTGCGACGTCGTCAATCCCTTTCTGTTTGAGAAGATCGATCACGGCAGGAAAGAGCGTCATGTGCGCACCGGACAATATGCTCAGCCCGATGGCGTCGACGTCCTCCTGCGCCGCCGCTTCCGCAATCATCTCCGGCGTCTGATGCAGCCCTGTGTAAATAACCTCGAAACCCGCATCACGCAGGGCGCGCGCGATAATCTTCGCGCCGCGATCGTGGCCGTCCAATCCGGGTTTCGCCACCAGTATACGTACACGCTTCTCAGGCAAGGGAACCTCCAGGAGAGTTCATGATCGAAAGTTCACTGGGGATTGGACGAGAACCCGTTCCAACACCCAAAAGCCGTTCCACCGCATTCTCAACGACCCTCTACTGTCGACTACCTCGTTCAAATCCACGCAGGGTCGCGGTACACGCCGAAGACGTCACGAAATACGTCTGCGATCTCACCGACCGTGCATTCCTGCTGCACCGCCGCGATGATCGGCGGCATCACGTTCACGTTATCGACCGCGGCACGCCGCACGCGCTCCAGCGCCGCGCGAACCGCGGTGTGTTCCCGCGCCCGTTTACGCTCCCGCACGCGGTGTGCCTGGGTGCGCTCCACATCCGTGCCGATACGCAAGAGCTCGATCGGCGGCCCCTCGTCGGTCTGGTACTTGTTGACGCCCACCATGATTTTCTCGCCCTGCTCGAGTTGGCGTTGATACCGGTAAGCGGCCTCGGCAATCTCCTTCTGGGGAAAGCCCAACTCGATGGCCCGAACGATGCCGCCCATCTCGTCGATCCGACGAATATACGCGAAGGCTTCCCGCTCGAGCCGATCCGTCAGCGCCTCAACGGCGAAGCTTCCGCCGAGGGGATCGACGAAGTTACTCACCCCGGTCTCGTCAGCGATAATTTGCTGCGTTCGCAACGCCACGAGCGCCGCCTGCTCGCTCGGCAACGCCAGCGTTTCGTCCAGCGAATTCGTATGCAAGGATTGGGTCCCCCCGAGAATGGCCGCCAACGCCTGCATGGTCACCCGAACCACGTTGTTCAGCGGTTGCTGCGCGGTCAAGCTGCAGCCCGCCGTCTGCGCATGGGTACGGAGCAGCCACGAGCGTGGGTTCTTGGCGCCGAACCGCTCGCGCACGACGGTCGCCCACATCCGGCGGGCGGCACGGAACTTCGCAACCTCCTCGAAAAAGTCGTTGTGCACATTGAAAAAGAACGAAAGGCGGGGCGCAAAGCTGTCGATATCGAGGCCGCGGTCAATCGCCGCTTGCACGTAGCCGATCCCATCCGCCAACGTAAACGCCAGTTCCTGCACGGCCGTCGACCCCGCTTCGCGGATGTGGTAACCGGAGATCGATACCGAGTTCCAACGCGGCACCTCGCGGGTGCAGAACTCGATCATGTCAACCACGACCCGGACCGACGGCGCCGGAGGTGAGATCCATTCTTTTTGGGCAATGAACTCTTTGAGCATATCGTTTTGAATGGTCCCACCGAGCTTGTCCCACGCGATTCCACGGCGTTGGGCGACAGCGAAGTACATGGCCAGCAACACGCTTGCCGTACAGTTCACGGTCATCGATGTCGTCACGCGATCCAGCGGGATATCGGCGAACAGCGCCTCCATATCCGCCAGACTCGACACCGCTACGCCTTCGCGACCCACCTCACCGAGCGCCCGTGGATGATCGGCGTCATACCCCATCAGCGTTGGCATATCGAAGGCGGTGGACAGGCCAGTCTGCCCCTGGTCGAGCAGAAACCGAAAGCGCCGGTTGGTATCCTCTGCCGTTCCGAAACCGGCAAACTGGCGCATGGTCCACAGTTTGCCGCGGTACATGCTCGCTTGGATGCCACGGGTGAAGGGGTACTCCCCGGGATGACCGAGCCGGGCATCGTAGGACCAGTCGACCTGGTCTTCCGGACCGTACAGCGCCTCGACGTCCACACCCGATATCGTGGTGTAATTCGGCAGCCGGTCAGCCGAGCGCGGATACGTCGACCGCAGCCACTCAGTCTTCGACTTCGGCATCCGTGCCTCCTCGGATGACTCGTAGGCCACGACTCTCGCGCCCTTTGATCAACCCGCGGGCCACGCGCAGCCAGTCCATGGGCACCAGCACTTTCACCTGTCCGAGTGCGCAAAACGTTAACGGCTGGACACCGAAGCGGTCATTCTCCAGAACGCACGGCACGCCGTAGTGTTCCAAGAATCCTTTCACCACATATGCCTCGGCCTCGAGCGGCGTTGTGTAGCATGCCTCCCACGCCATGGTCGAACTCGCTATCGACCTCGATAAGCAGGCTGGCGCTTCTCCAAGAACGCCCGCATACCCTCGATACGGTCCGCGCTACCGAACGCTACCGCGAACGCCTCCGCCTCGTAGCGACACCCATCCCGGAGGGCAACGTCTGGGCCGAGGTTGATCGCGGCTTTCGCCTGCCGTATTGCCACCGGCGCCTTTGCCGCCAGCACGGCAGCGAGCCGGTGCACTTCCGACATCAGGTCCGCGGCAGCGACGACGCGATTAACCACCCCCAACCGGAGCGCTTCGTCCGCGTCCACCATGTCACCGGAATAGATCAGCAGACGGGCCGCCGCCACGCCGATGCGTCGCGCCAGACGTTGGGTCCCGCCAAAGCCGGGAATGATACCCAGGTTGATTTCGGGCTGGCCGAATTTGGCCGTTTGCGATGCCACGATGAGGTCGCAGGCAAGAGCCAGTTCCATCCCGCCGCCCAGGGCGAAGCCGTTGACGGCGGCGATCACGGGAATGGGCAACTCCTCCAGCGCTTGCATGATCTGCTGTCCATGCCGCGCAAAGGCGCGCCCTTCCAGTGCCGACATCGCAACCATGGCGGCGATGTCCGCCCCTGCGACGAACGCCTTGGTACCGGCGCCGGTCAAAATGACGCACCGCACGTCGGCATTCAGCCGCAGTCCCTCGCAGCAGTGCATCAACTCGTCGAGCGTCGCCGGATCCAAGGCATTGAGCGCCTGCGAGCGATTCACGGTGACGGTGGACACCGCCCCATCCTGCTCTACGAGAAGGTTGCGATACGGCATCCGCCAGCCTCAGTATTCCGGCTTGAGGTCGAAGCGGTGTACCGCCTCGATGTAGCGCACGGTGTGGGTCCGGGAGCGCATGACAACGGAATTCGTCATCGCGCCACCCTTGAAGAAGCGCACCCCGCGCAGCGTATCGCTGTTGGTGACTCCGGTGGCGGCAAACATGACGCTGCCGGACGCCATCTCCTCGATCGTAAATTTCTTCCCCAGGTCCGTGATCCCGGCTTCACGCAAGCGTGCACCCTCTTCGTCATTGCGTGGCTTGAAGCGCGCCTGCATGTCCCCGCCAGTGCAGCGCATCGCCGCGGCAGTCAGGATGCCCTGGAGCGAGCCGCCCACACCGAGCAGGATGTCGATACCGGCGCAGGGCTTCGCGGTCGCCATGCCGGCCGCAACATCGCCGTCACTGAGCAATTTGATGCGTGCCCCGACTTTTCGTATTTCAGCGACGAGGCCGGCGTGCCGCGGACGATCGAGAATGGCGACCGTCAGGTCGGCGACGTACACCCCCTTGGCATCCGCCAATGCGCGCAGATTATCCTTGGGCGATTGATCGAGATCGATGAGGCCGCGGCCCTCCGGACCGACGACGATCTTCTCCATGTACGTGTCGGGACAGCGCAAGAACCCGCCGCGCTCGGCGAAGGCGATAATCGACAGCGCATTGAAACCGCCGGTGGCGCAGATCGTCGGCCCCTCGAGGGCGTCGAGGACCACGTCGATTCCCGGTCCACTCCCTGTCCCCACTCGCTCACCACGGTACAGCAGCGCACCGTCGCCCTGTTCTCCCTCGCCCATGACCACCACGCCGTCGATGGCGATGGAGCGAAACGCCTTCCGCATGGCCTCGGTGGCTGCGCGATCCGCCGCACCGACATCGCCGCGTCCCATCAATCGGGCTGACGCTAAGGCTGCCGCCTCGGTAACCCGCACCGTCTCGAGCGCAAGATTTCGATCCATAAGTCGTTCCTACTCACAACTTTACGAGGTGATCGGGAAGAAGAGTGTGCGCTTCCGCCACCACGACCCCGGTCGCGCTCGCAGCACGCTCACCGTACGCACGCTCCTCGGCCCGAACCCGAAGGTCTCGCGCGTCGACCAACACAAACGGCACAGGGTCCGACGAATGCGTCTTCAAGGCACATGGCGTGGCGTGGTCGGGCATCATCAATAGTCGCCACTCGGGAATGTCCCGCAACCCTTTCAGGATAGGGCCGACGATCCGGCTATCGAAGTCCTCGACGGCCTGAATCTTCTTCTGTACATCGCCCATGTGTCCGGTCTCATCCGTGGCCTCGACATGCACAAACACGAGGTCCTTCTCCAGTAGCGCACGCAAGGCAAATGTGGCTTTTCCCTCGTAGTTGGTATCGAGAAAGCCTGTCACCCCAGGTACGCGGATCACCTCGAACCCGGCCAGGATACCCAACCCGTTCACCAAGTCGACGGCGGAAATTACGCCGCCGTCGATACCGAAACGCTGCCGTAGCGTTGGCAAGGCCGGCCGTTTTCCCTGCCCCCACAACCAGATCGACGTGGCCGGTCGCTGCCCGCGTTCACGGCGCGCTTGGTTGACGGCGTGCTGTGCCAAAATCTCCTGCGCGGCCATCATCAACCGCCGCAACACGTCGGCACCGTCACCATCCGGCAAGTACCCCGCCACCGGTCGGTCGGTGATATCGTGAGGTGGCGTCGTACTCATTGCGGCCTTGCCGTCCCGCCAGACCAACAGGTGCCGGTAGCTGACACCAGGGTGAAACTCGAAGCCGCCGCGACCGAGTTCCCGTTGCAGGTCACCAATGATTTCCGCCGCTTCTTCGCTCGAGATGTGCCCCGCGGTGAAATCGCACATCGTACCGCCCTCGATAGACACCAGGTTGCAGCGAAAGGCGACGTCCTCGGGCCGCAATTCCACACCCATGCTCGCGGCCTCTATCGGAGACCGGCCGGTGTGATACCGTCGCGGATCGTAACCGAGAATGCTCATCGTCCCGACATCGCTGCCGGGCGGGCACCCTTGCGGGATCGTATGCGTCATCCCGAGCATGCCGCCACCGGCGAGGTAGTCCATATGGGGCGTGTGCGCGTACTCCAGGGGGGTGCGGTTGCCCAACTCGGCGATCGGCCAGTCGGCCACTCCGTCAGGTTGTAAGATGACGTACTTCATCCCCACCCTCTTTACCCAACTTCGCCGCGTTCCGCTAGTTTCTCACCTCAGTCACTGGGCGGAACGGACGGGAGGGGGGCGCAGTCGGTACGGAGCGGGAAGCGCGCACAAGACACGCACCGCAATCAGCCAACGCCCGCGGCTACCTGCAGCGCGTCATCGGAGGCAGGGTCGACAACGTCAGCCGCCAGCGCACACGCGCAACAGCGCTCCGCCGCGACAACCCCGAGGCCCGACCACCCAGACCGAGCGGAAGGGATTGACCGTTTAGCGCTTCGAGTACTGCGGCCGTTTACGAGCCTTGTGCCGGCCGTACTTCTTGCGCTCCACCTTGCGTGGGTCGCGCGTGACAAAGCCAGCTTTCTTGAGCGCCGGGCGCAATTCTCCGTTGGTCTCAATCAGCGCGCGGGTGATGCCGTGACGGATCGCGGCAGCTTGCGCGGAGACGCCGCCACCGCGGACATTCACCGCAACATCAAACTGCCCTGCCGTTCCCGTCAACTCGAATGGTTGCTGCACGACCATGCGCGAGGTGGGCCGCCCGAAGTAATCCTCCAGGGAGCGTCGGTTGACCACCACCTGGCCGCTGCCCGCCGAAAGATGAACCCTGGCGACCGCGCTCTTACGCTTCCCCGTGGCATCGTGAGTGATTTTTCGATCGGTCATCCTCAGACTCCTACTCCGCCAGCGGCTGCGGCTGCTGCGCTGCGTGCGGATGTTCCTGGCCCGTGTAGATTTTCAGTTTTGTCGCCAACTGTCGACCGAGGCGATTCTTTGGCAGCATACCTTCAACCGCCTGCCGCAACACGCGTTCGGGATGCACCTGCAGTTCGCGGACGGCGGCGGTGGTACGCAGGCCGCCAGGATAACCGCTGTGCCGTCGATACAGCTTGTCCGACAGTTTATTCCCGGTAAAGCGGACGCCTGCCGCGTTGACCACGACCACGAAGTCGCCAACATCCTCATGTGGGGTAAAGTTCGCTTTGTGCTTGCCCCGCAAGATGTTCGCAATGCGCGACGCAAGCCGCCCGACGACTTTACCGTTGGCGTCGATGACGTACCAGCGGCGTCCGGCGAGGGCGTCTTCCCGTGTAGGCATGTGCGTTCTGGTTTTCATAATGGTAATCCTAACTTGTCCGGTGAAGCAGAAAACCCCTCGGCGGAGGGGCTTTCTGCGCGAAGCAACGTGGCGGGGTGGACGGGACTTGAACCCGCGACCTCCGACGTGACAGGCCGGCGTTCTAACCGAGCTGAACTACCACCCCGATACAATAGCGCCCCGATCGATTGCTCGTTATTCTCTTCGAAACCCCTATTCGCACACTCCCCCGCGAAGTGTGACGTCCTACAGAATGGGCGGTATCCGATTTGAACGGATGACCCCCGGCTTGTAAGGCCGATGCTCTCCCGCTGAGCTAACCGCCCGCCGAGGAGTCAGTTTAGCGAATCCTTCAGGGTTTTCCCCGCTTTGAACTTTGCGGCGCGCGATGCGGAGATTTCGATACTTTCCCCTGTTTTTGGATTTCTGCCAGTACGTGCCTTCCGTGTCGACACCGAGAAGGTACCGAAGCCTGAAATATTCACTTTGTCGCCCTGTTTCAATGCCGCAACGATATCATCAAATAGCATATTGACCGCACGCTCAGCGGTTGCCCGCGGCAGGTCCGCCTTGCTGGCGACGGATTCGATCAAATCGGCTTTCGTCATGGCAACCCTTCCCCGCGCTTCGCTCACGTGGTGCCGCCGTATAACAGTGCCTCCCGTCGAAGTCAAGAAAGTGTCAGTGCGTGAAGGCGTCAGTGCGTCACCACATCGGTCTCGGTCGCCGGCGCCACGAAGCCCGGCGGCACGGTGACCGGCGGCGTCACCGGCGGGGTGCGCAGAAACTCCTCTGGGTGTTCGAGCACCAGCGCCTGTCGCAGTACCTGATCCATATGATCGACCAGCCGGATGGCAACCGACTTGAGGATCGTCGGTGGGATTTCTTTGATATCCTTCTCGTTCTCGGCAGGAATCAAAACCGTCTTGATGCCGCCCCTGTGCGCGGCAAGCACCTTCTCTTTCAACCCGCCAATGGGAAGTATCCGGCCGCGCAAGGTCACCTCGCCGGTCATGGCAATATCATGCCGAACCGGTATCTTGCTGAGCGCGGACACCAACGACGTTGCCATCGTAATACCTGCCGATGGCCCGTCCTTGGGAATGGCCCCTTCAGGCACGTGAATATGGATATCGACCCGCTGATAGAAGTCGCGATCCAGCCCCAATTCCTCGGCACGCGAGCGAACGTAGCTGAGGGCTGCCTGCGCCGACTCCTGCATGACGTCGCCAAGTCGCCCGGTGATAATCAGTTTACCCTTTCCCGGCATCACCGTGACTTCCGTCGCCAGCAACTCCCCGCCAAGCTCCGTCCACGCCAGACCAGTAGCCACGCCGACGCGTTGCTCTCCTTCGGCCTTCCCGAAACGGAACCGCGGGGGACCAAGGTATTTCGGCAGATTCTTTCCGGTGACCAGCACTTTCGCGCTGCGGTCCGATTTTACTACTTCGACGACCACCTTACGGCAAATCGATGCCAGCTCTCGTTCCAGGTTTCGAACCCCGGCCTCTTTGGTGTAGCTGCGAATCAGGGCAAGGATGGCATTGTCAGAGACTTCGAGGTTCTCGGGCTTCAAGCCATTCGCATCGAGTTGCTTGGGCACCAGGTAGCGCCGGGCGATGTTGAGTTTTTCAAAATCGGTATACCCCGCAATCCGGATGATCTCCATGCGATCCTGAAGCGGCCTCGGTATCCGCTCAAGCGTATTCGCGGTCGTGATGAACATGACCTTCGAAAGATCGTAGTCGACATCGAGATAATGGTCATTGAAGGTCGAGTTTTGCTCGGGATCGAGCACCTCAAGCAACGCGGAGGACGGATCGCCGCGAAAGTCCGTCGACATCTTATCGACCTCATCGAGGAGGAAGACCGGGTTGCCAGACCCGGCCTTCTTCATGCACTGGATGATCTTGCCGGGCAGCGCGCCGATATAGGTGCGCCGGTGGCCGCGAATCTCGGCCTCGTCACGTACGCCACCGAGCGAGACGCGCACGAACTTCCGGCCGGTCGCCCGTGCGATCGATTTCCCCAACGAGGTCTTGCCAACTCCCGGCGGACCAACCAGACACAGAATCGGACCCTTCAGTTGTCCGACCAGCGACTGCACCGCCAAGTATTCCAGAATCCGTTGTTTGACCTTTTCGAGACCGTAGTGATCGGCTTCCAGAACTTTCTCGGCTTCGTTGATGTCGAGTTTGTCCTCCGTGTACTCGTGCCAGGGTAACGAGATGATCCAATCGATGTAATTGCGGACGACGGTCGCCTCGGCCGACATCGGCGACATCATTTTGAGTTTCTTCAGCTCTTTGTCGACCTTCTCCTTGGCTTCGGTCGACATCTTCTTCTGTTTGACCTTCTCCTCGAGCTCCTGGATCTCGTTCTTGAACTCGTCCTTCTCACCGAGCTCTTTTTGGATGGCGCGCATCTGCTCGTTGAGGTAGTACTCCTTCTGCGTCTTTTCCATTTGTTTCTTGACGCGAGTACGGATGCGCTTCTCCACCTCGAGGATCTCGATTTCCGAACGCATGTGTCCGAGTACCTTCTCCAGACGTTCGGCTGGATTGGTGATCTCGAGGAGGGTCTGTTTGTCTTCGAGTTTGATACCGAGATGCGCGACGATGGTGTCCGCGAGGCGTGCCGCATCATCGATGGCCGCCACCGACATGATCATCTCGGGTGGAATCTTCTTGTTCAGTTTGACGTAGTTTTCAAAGGTGGAATTAACCGACCGAATGAGTGCCTCCACCTCCGTGGTCTTCTCGGAACTCTCCTCGATTTCCTCGGCGATGACCTGAAAATACTCCGCCTCGTCGAGGTAGCGTACGATGCGGGCCCGTTTCTTTCCCTCGACCAACACCTTCACCGTGCCATCGGGCAAACGGAGAAGCTGCACCACCGTCCCCAGCGTACCGACACGAAAGATGTCCTCTTCGCTCGGCTCATTCGTCTTCGCCTCCCGCTGCGCGGCCAGGAGGATGTACTTCTGTTTATTCATCGCCTCTTCGAGGGCGCGAATGGACTTCTGGCGCCCGACAAAGAGCGGCACCACCATGTGCGGGAAGACGATGATATCGCGCAATGGCAACAGCGGAACGCGCAAGCCGCCTCCACCCGGACCCGGGTTGTCCCGTTTATCGTTCCGAAACAGCATAGGTCGCTTTCCTCTTCCTGTGCACGGCGGTCGTCACGCCGTCTCTGCCGCCTTTTGGTAGAGCACGATCGGCTGCTCGCGTTTGGTCACCACCTCCTCGGAGATGAGCACCTCTTTGATAGCGGGCTGTGACGGAATCTCGTACATAACGTCAAGCATCGTATTTTCAAGAATCGCGCGCAGGCCCCGCGCGCCGGATTTCCGCTTGAGCGCCTCGCGTGCGATCGCCATCAACGCCCCGTCGGTGAACTTGAGATGCACGGTTTCCATCTCGAATAGCTTTTGATACTGGCGTGTCAAGGCATTCTTTGGTTCACGCAGAATACGCACCAAGTCCTGCTCGCCCAGTTCGTCGAGTGTGGCGATCACCGGCAACCGCCCGACAAACTCCGGGATGAGCCCGAACTTCAGCAAATCCTCGGTCTGAACCTCGTGCAACAACTCACTGACGCTGCGTTCCTCCTTACGGCGGATATCGGCGCCAAACCCCATCCCCTTCATGCCAATCCGCCGGCGGATGATCTCTTCCAGCCCCACGAAGGCGCCGCCGCAAATGAAGAGGATATTCGCGGTGTCGACTTGCAGGAACTCCTGCTGCGGATGTTTGCGACCGCCCTTGGGCGGCACGCTCGCGGTCGTCCCCTCGATGATCTTCAGGAGCGCCTGTTGCACGCCCTCGCCCGATACATCGCGCGTAATCGACGGATTGTCTCCCTTGCGCGAGATCTTGTCGATTTCATCGATGTACACGATGCCGCGCTGCGCCTTCTCGACATCGTAGTCGGCATTCTGCAGCAGGCTGAGGATGATATTCTCCACGTCTTCGCCGACGTAGCCGGCTTCCGTCAGGCTGGTGGCGTCGGCGATGGTAAACGGCACCTGGAGGAAGCGCGCCAAGGTCTGCGCCAGCAGCGTCTTCCCCGAGCCCGTGGGACCGATGAGCAAAATGTTGGATTTTTGCAGTTCGACATCGCCGGTCACCAGTTGGCTATCGATGCGTTTGTAGTGATTGTGGACGGCCACCGCGAGCACCTTCTTGGCGCGCTCCTGTCCGATCACGTACTGGTCCAGCACCTTCTTGATGTCCGCCGGCTTGGGGACCGCCGAGGTCGAGGCGAGGCCTTCCTCCTGATCGCATTCCTCGGCGATGATGTCGTTGCACAGGTCGATGCACTCGTCGCAGATGTAGACCGTCGGCCCGGCAATTAACTTCCGGACTTCGTCCTGGCTCTTGCCGCAAAACGAACAAACTAGGTTACCGCCGCGGTCGTCCCCGTGCTTGGCCATAGCATCCCTCACACTTTCTTCGTCGGCCTCGTCGCAATCACTTCGTCGATAAGCCCGTATTCCACCGCCTGCTTGCTGGTCAGGAACAGGTCACGGTCGGTATCTTTCTCGATCTTCTTAAGGCTCTGTCCGCTGTGCTTGACAAGGATGTTGTTCAGCTGCTCGCGGATGCGCAGGATCTCCCGCGCCTGGATATCGATGTCGGAGGCTTGGCCCTGCATCCCACCCATGAGAAGCGGTTGGTGGATCATGATGCGTGCGTGCGGCAACGCGTAGCGTTTTCCGGGCGCCCCAGCCGCCAACAGCCACGCCGCCATGCTCGCCGCCTGCCCCAGGCACAATGTGGTCACCTGCGGCTTGATATACTGCATGGTATCGTAAATCGCGAGGCCGGCGGTGATCGAGCCGCCCGGGGAGTTGATGTAGAAATGGATGTCACGTTCCGGGTCTTCCGATTCCAGGAACAACAATTGCGCCGTCACCAGGTTGGCAATCTCGTCGGTGACCGGCGAGCCGAGAAAGACGATGCGGTCTTTGAGCAACCGCGAATAGATGTCGTATGCGCGTTCCCCGCGCCCGGTCTGCTCAATGACGATCGGGACAAGATTCATCGATGTTACCTGTCCTTTGCCCAGCTCGATTCTAGCCACTTTGCGCCACGTCAGCAACGGACGATTGCGCTTCCACGTCGGTGATCCGCGCGCGGCCAATGACCAAATCGATCGCACGCGCCTGCAGCAGCTGCCCCCGCAATTGTTGCCGAGCGTCCGGGCTCTCATACAACGCACGTACCTGCTCCGCCGCCTTCCCGGCCGACTGCGCCAGGCTGCTCACGTGCGCGTCGATGTCCTCATCGCCGATGGTCAGCCCCTCCTGTCGGGCGATCGCCTCGAGTACCAACGCCACCTTCACCTGCTCGCGCGCACGCGGTTCCAATTCCTTGCGTAAGTGCGCCCGCGCCTCCGCCTCGTCTTTCAATCGACCACGCCGCTGTTGCCACCCGTACAGAACCTCCTCCGCCAACGCCTGTGCACGACGCTGCACCATGCTGCCCGGCACAGGGACATCCTGGCCTTTCGCGAGTTCCGCCACCACCGCCCGCCGCAGGAGTTCGTCTGCGTGGTGCGCGGCTTCCTCCTCGAGCTGCCTGCGGACGCGCTGACGCAGTTCCGCAAGCGTCGAGCACTCCCCGTGATCCTTGGCGAAATCGTCATCGAGGGTCGGCAATTCCTTCTGCGCGATGGCATGGAGCACCGTCCGGAAGTGGACCGTCTTCCCGGCCAACTCCGCAACCGCATGGTCGGTAGGGTACGTCACGTCGAACTCCGGCGCAGCGCCGACCTCGACGCCAATCAGCCGAGCGTCGAAGTCCGGCGGAAAGCCATTGTGCCCTATTTCGATCTCGCGCCGCTCGCCACGGCCTATCAGGCGACCGTCGCTCCGTGCTTCGTAGTCCACTGTTACGACGTCACCGGCCACCACCTGCGTACGGTCAGTCACGGGTGTGAGCTGCGCCAGGGAGGTCCGTAGCCGTTCGAGGTAGCCATCAATATCGGTCTCAGCCACCCGAAGGATCGGACGCTCCACCGCCAACCCCGCGTAACCGTCGACGTGCACCTCGGGCTTTACCTCCACTGTGGCGTGATACCGAAGCTCCGCGCCTGGCGCAGTGTGCTCGGAGACAATCTCTGGCTGCCCCACGGCGGGGATAGCCTCCCGTTCGAGCGCCTCGGCATACGATTGCTGGATCAAGCGGCCGTGCACCTCCGCGCGCACCCGCTCTCCGAACATGCGCTCCAACACCTGCCGCGGCACGCGGCCCGGACGAAAGCCCGGCACCTTTGCGGAGCGTACCAGCCCAGCAAATTCCCTGGCCAGCTCGGCAGCAACCGCATCCGCAGGCACCTCCACAGCAAGGCGCCGGCGCACGGGATCCAGCGTCTCCACGTCAACCTTGAATAGCATTATTGTCTCACCAGCCCCCAACCTAGTGAATCGCCCCAGGCGATTCAACAAAATTTCCAGGCCGTACGCCTCGACCGGTCGACCGCGCATTCGCGGCCGGGACTCCCTCGATCGTACCGCCACGCATGAAGCCGCACTCTCGATAACCAAAGCGCGCGCCCGCCGCCAGTCGTCCCGTCGGCGCACACCTGAGAAATGTGGCACCGTACCCGCTGGCACGGCAAGATCAGCTGCCGGGCGTCGATGGAACGGCATGGGTAGCGGGCGTCGCGCCACCAGGACTCGGGGTCTTCGCCGCCGACGTGCAAACTATTCCCCTGACCGCGATCACCGCCTACGAGTGGGAGTCTCCCTCGGCTGCGCCCGCATGCGTTCATCGGCGCCCCGGACAAATCGGCGACGCTTGTCGAGGAGATTCGTCGTCGGCGCGCGCCGCAACGACGCCAACCGTGCCCGGAGCGCGAGGCCGGTTGGTGTGGTTCAGCCGATTGGCGGTGTCGCCGGCGGTGCCGCCTTCTTTTCCGCGCGTCTGGCGCGCCGTTGGCGTTTGCGTTCCGCTTCGGCCTTGGCCGCTTCGCCACGGTCGGTTAGCTCGATGAGCGACAACGACGCCGCGTCGCCGTGCCGGTGCCCAAGCTTGATGATACGAGTGTAGCCACCTGGCCGCTCGCGGAACCGTCCGGCCACATCCTCGAACAGCTTTGTGACCGCATCGCGGGTGCGCACATAGGACGCCGCTTGTCGGCGTGCGTGCAGTGTGCCGCGCTTTCCCAAGGTAATCATGCGATCCGCAATGCGCCGCAGCTCTTTCGCCTTGGCATCGGTCGTCTGCACCTGCTCATGTTCGATGAGCGAGGTTACGAGGTTACGAAACAACGCCTTACGGTGGGCGGAGGTCCGATTCAGTTTTCGTCCAGCTTTCAAGTGTCTCATGATCGACTCGCTTGCCCGGGCACGCGTCTCGCCGGACGCCGCCGCGCCTCAGGCGCTTTCCTTCTCCTTCGCCAGGCGCCGGTCCAATTCCGCCCGTGCAGGGAAGTTGTCTATGCGCATCCCGAAATCCAAGCCCATTTCGCGCAGAATTTCCTTTATCTCGTTGAGCGACTTGCGTCCGAAGTTCTTGGTCTTCAGCATCTCCGCCTCGGTCTTCTGCACCAGTTCGCCGATGTACTTGATGCCAGCATTTTGCAGGCAATTGGCGGACCGCACGGACAACTCGAGTTCCGCCACGCTGCGGAACAGGTTCTCGTTGAGGCCGAGGTGCCCTTCCTCCGCTCCTACCAATGTCTCGGGCGCCTCTTCGAAGTTCACGAAGATGGCAAGTTGGTCTTGCAGGATGCGCGCGGCAAAGGCCACGGCATCTTCCGGACGAACGCTGCCGTCGGTCCACACCTCCAAATTCAGCCGGTCGTAGTCCGTGCGTTGTCCCACGCGCGCGTTGGTAACGGTATAGTTCACCTTTCGAATGGGAGAGAAAATGGCGTCGATCGGGATGGTTCCCACGGCGGCACTCTCGTCCTTGTTTCGCTCGGCCGGCACGTAGCCCCGACCCGTCTTGATGGTCAACTCCACATCCAACTTGCCCTCTTTGGACAAGGTGGCAAGGTGCAGATCGGGATTGAGAATCTCGATGTTTGCGCCGCCCTTTATGTCACCCGCCTTAACCTCACCTTCTCCTTTGGCCTCGATCCGTGCGGTATCTTCCGCACCGTCGTTGAGCCGCAGCCGGACCTCCTTGAGGTTCAGCACGAGATCCGTCACGTCCTCGCGGACGCCGGGCAGGGTCGAAAACTCATGGAGCACGCCGCGAATCTTCACCGCGCTGACGGCAGCGCCCTGAAGCGACGACAACAAGATCCGTCGAATCGAGTTTCCGATCGTGATCCCGAAGCCACGTTCGAAGGGCTCACCCACGAACTTACCGTAGGTGGCGGTCAGGCTTTTCTCATCAGCCTCCAATTTCTTCGGCTTGATCAAATCCCGCCAGTTTCGTTGCGGCAACATTGTTCGAACCTCCATTACCTTTCGTCAGCCTGATGGGCTCACTTTGAGTACAGCTCGACGACCAGCTTCTCGTTGATCGGCATGGTCAAGTCGATACGCGTCGGCAGCGCCTTGACGCGACCGCTGAACGCCTCGCGCTGAACTTCGAGCCAGTCGGGCACGCCGCGCCGCTCCGCCTGTTCCAACGCCTCGAGAATGCGCGCCACCGAACGGCTGCGCTCACCGACCGAGACGACTTGGCCCGGTCGCAGCAGGAAGGACGGAATGTCGACCTTACGGCCGTCGACGCAGAAGTGCCCGTGGCGCACCAGTTGCCGCGCCTCGCTGCGTGAGGTCGCAAATCCCATCCGATACACCATGTTATCCAACCGCTGCTCCAGGAGCAGCAGCAACTTTTCGCCGGTGATTTCGCGGGCCTTCTCGGCCGCTACAAAGTAGCGGTGAAACTGGCGCTCCATCAAACGGTAGATACGCTTGACCTTCTGCTTTTCCCGCAGTTGGATAGCATACTCAGAGAACTTGCTCCGCCCCTGGCCGTGGTCGCCGGGCGGATAGTTGCGACGTTCGATGGCGCACTTGTCGGTGTAGCACCGCTCTCCCTTCAAGAAGAGCTTCAACCCTTCGCGCCGGCAGAGCCGGCAAACTGCTGCAGTATAGCGAGCCAAGGCGTTCCTCCTGGTGTCAGACCCGCCGCCGTTTCGGGGGTCGGCAACCGTTATGTGGGATCGGCGTGACGTCCTTGATCACACTCACGGCAAATCCCGCCGCTTGCAGCGAGCGCAGTGCCGACTCCCGACCGGCACCTGGTCCTTTCACGAAAACTTGGACAGAGCGCAAGCCGAATTCCATGGCCTTCCGTGCGGCGGCTTCTGCGGCCAGTTGTGCCGCAAACGGGGTTCCCTTGCGCGACCCCTTGAAGCCGACCGAGCCAGCGCTTGACCACGCGATGGTCGCACCCACGGGATCGGTAATGGTGATAATCGTATTATTGAAGGTCGAATGGATGTGCGCCACCCCCTCGCTCACGAGTTTCTTGGTCTTGCGACGCTTCGGTGCTGCCTTTGCGGCAGCCGGCTTGGCGCCTTCTTCCTTTTCCTTAGCCATTGCTGTGCTCCTCGCCCCGTCCTAGCCTTTTGACGGCGGTGCCTTCTTTCCGGCGATGGCGCGTCGGGGACCCTTTCGTGTCCGCGCATTCGTATGGGTGCGCTGGCCACGCGCGGGAAGGTTGCGACGATGGCGCAGTCCGCGATAGGCACCGATATCCATCAGGCGTTTGATGTGCATGGCGACTTCACGGCGAAGATCCCCTTCGACCTTGAATCCATCCATGATCTGACGAAGTTTCACCAACTCATCGTCGCCGATGACGTCGGTCTTCTTGTTCGGCTCCACCCCCGCTTGCGCCAATATCCGCCGCGCCGACGCGCGCCCGATCCCATGGATGTACGTTAAGGCCACTTCCATCCGCTTGTTGCGCGGGAGGTCAACACCTGCAATACGTGCCATAATTTTCGCTCCGGATTTCGCTCAGCCCTGACGTTGCTTGTGGCGCGGGTTGCTGCACAGCACACGAACCACGCCCGCACGGCGGATGATCTTGCACTTTTTACACACCGCTTTGACCGATGCCCGCACCTTCATTTGCTTGCTCCTAGGGATGACTGAGCACGTACGGGCCCGTACGTGTCACCGCCACCGAATGCTCGAAGTGGGCGGACCGACTGCCGTCCTTGGTGACCGCCGTCCAGCCGTCCTCCTTAATCGTCACATCTGAACCGCCGGCATTGACCATCGGTTCAATCGCCAACACCATGCCTTCACGCAGGCGTATTCCGCGATCGCGCGTTCCGAAATTCGGGACTTGCGGTTCTTCGTGCAGGCGTCGCCCAATGCCGTGACCAACAAAGTCCCGCACCACCGAAAAACCATCGCGCTCCACGCGCTCCTGGATCGCCGCCGAGACATCGCCCAGCCGGCGTCCGATCTGCACTTCCTCGATCCCACGCTGCAGGGCGTCCGCGGTCACCTGCATGAGCCGTGTGGCCTCGGGATCCACCTGCCCGACGGCGACGGTAAGCGCCGCGTCACCGTAGAATCCCTGGTAGCACACCCCGAAGTCGATGCCGACGATATCTCCATCCCGAAGCACGCGATGCTCCGAGGGAATGCCATGCACCACTTCATCGTTGATGGAAATGCAGACGCTCCTTGGGAAGACGCGGCCGTGGACCTCGTATCCCTTGAAGGCAGGCGCCGCGCCGCGCCGCCGTGTCAGCTCCTCCGCAACACGGTCCATCTCCGCCGTTGCCAGCCCTGGGCGCACCCGTTCGCGCAGTTCCGCGAGCACTTCGGCAACGATTCTATTGGCGGCGCGCATCACCTCGATCTCCTGCGGCGACTTCAGGGATATCATTCGCTCTTCCGCACCCGGGCCAGGATGCGCGCCAGCACCTGCTCCTGGCCTCCAATTCCATCAACCTCGCACAGCACGCCGCCGCGCCGGTACGTCGCGATGAGCGGCGCCGTACTGCGCTCGTATACGTCGAGGCGAGCCATGACCGTGTCCTCGTGATCATCGTCGCGTTGAAACAACTCCCCGTTACAGTGATTACAGATGCCGGGGTTCCGCGGCGGTTCAAAGATGATGTGGTAGGGCGCGCCGCAATCGCGACAGGTACGCCGGCCAGTGAGCCGCTTCACCACTTCTTCCGGTGCCACGGTCAAGCTCACCACCTGGTCGATCCGGGTCTGCATGCGCGCCAGCGTCGCACTTAACGCGCTCTCTTGCGCCAGCGTCCGCGGATAGCCGTCGAGGATGAATCCCTCGGCGCAGTCGGCCTCCCGCAGTCGTTCCTCAACCGCCCCCAGGACAATCTCGTCGGGCACCAACTCCCCACGGTCCATATACCGCTTCGCCTGCAGTCCCACCGGCGTCTTGCGCTTCACTGCACTACGCAATAGATCTCCCGAAGACACGTGCGGCACGCCAAAGCGCTGGGACAACAGCTTCGCTTGCGTCCCTTTGCCCGAACCGGGGGGACCCATCAAAATGACACGCACCCGCACCAGCCTGCTTAGCCGCGCCTACCCCGCAACCGGCCGCGTCGCATGAAGCCTTGGTAGCTGCGTGTCAGCATGTGCGTCTCGATTTGCGCCACGGTGTCGAGCGCCACCCCGACGACGATCATCAGCGCCGTGCCGCCGAAATAGAACGGCACGTTGAAACGTCGGATCAAAATCGACGGCAAAACGCAAACGGCCGCCACGTACAGGGCGCCGCCGAGCGTAACGCGCACCAGTATACGATCGAGGTATTCCGCCGTCCGCTGTCCCGGCCGGATCCCCGGAATGTAGCCGCCAAACTTTTTCATATTGTCCGCGACATCGCTGGTGTTGAAGGTCACGGCTGTATAAAAGTAGCAGAAAAAAATGATCAACGCGACGTAGAGGATATCGTAAAAGAACCCACCGGGCATCAAGTACTCTGCCGCCGCGCGTGCCCATGGGTGGTCCACGAAACTGGCAATGGTTCCAGGGAAGACCAACAGCGAGGACGCGAAAATCGGCGGAATCACGCCCGAGGTGTTGACCTTCAACGGGAGATGCGAGCTTTGGCCACCGTACATGCGACGACCAACCATGCGTTTGGCGTATTGCACCGGTACGCGACGCTGCCCGCGCTCCATGAAGATAATGAAGCCCACCACGAGGATCATGAAGGCAACCATCGCCAACAGCACCAGCACCCCCATTTCGCCTTCGCGAACGAACTCGGCGGTGGTGGCTGCCGCTGATGGGAATGAGGCAACGATACCGGCGAAGATAATCAGCGAGATGCCGTTGCCGATACCGCGCTCGGAGATTTGCTCGCCGAGCCACATGATGAACACCGTCCCGGCAGTGAGGGTCATCACGGTCATCACGCGGAACGCCCAGCCGGGCGCGAACACCACGGACCCGCCGCCCGGTGCCTCGATTTTCTCGATCCCAATGCTGATGAACAACCCCTGTACGAGCGACAGCAGCACGGTGCCGTAGCGGGTGTACTGGGTGATCTTCCGGCGGCCCGCCTCGCCCTCTTTCGAGAGGCGCTCCAAGTAGGGAACGACGACGGTGAGCAGTTGCAGAATAATCGACGCGCTGATGTACGGCATGATCCCCAGCGCGAAGATCGAGAACCGCTCCAACGCACCCCCGGAAAACAAGTTGACCAGGCCGAACATGGTGTTACGCGCCTGCTCGAAGAACGCCGCCAATGCCTTCCCATCGATGCCGGGAGTCGGGATGGCCACGCCGACACGGTACACCGCGAGCATGGCGAAGGTAAACAACAACCGCCGCCGAAGCTCGGGGATTCTCGACGCGTTTTGGAAACCCTCAACCACGCTGGACTACCTCGGCCGTGCCGCCCATCGCCTGCAGCCGTTGGATCGCTGCGGCACTGAACTTATCGGCTTTGACGGTCAACGCCTTGGTGAGGGTACCGTCAGCCAGGATCTTGATCGGACGCTTCAGCGTGCTCACCAGACCACGGGCGCGCAGCGCCGCCGCGTCGACGATGCTCCCCACGTCAAAGCACGCCTCCAATTGACCGATGTTGACGACGCTAAACTCTTGACGAAATGGGTTGCGGAAGCCGTGTTTGGGCAACCGGCGTTGCAGGGGCATCTGGCCCCCCTCGTATCCTGGCGGCGTATTGCCGCCCGATCGCGACCCGCGACCCTTGTGTCCTCGCCCAGACGTCTTCCCGTTGCCCGATCCAACCCCGCGGCCTAAGCGTTTCCGTCCCTTCACCGATCCGGGGGCTGGCGACAAATCACTCAGGTTCATTTAGCGTATCACCTCGATCAAGTGCTGAACGACGCGGATCCTGCCGCGCGTCGGTTCGTTGTCATGCACGATCACGGTCTTGCCGACCCGGGTTAGGCCCAAGCCGCGCAAGGTCTGGCGTTGCCGCTGCGTACTCCCGATAGGGCTCCGGGTGAGCCGCACCTTCAACATCGTTGCCTCTGCCATGCGTATTAACCCCGCATTTCCTCGAGGCTCTTGCCACGCAGCGTGGCGACATCCTCGGGGAGCCGCAGTTCGCTCAGCGCGTCCATGGTCGCCTTGACCATGTTGTGAGGATTATTGGAACCAATGCACTTGGTGAGCACGTTCCGCACCCCGGCCAGTTCGACGACCGCACGCACGCCGCCGCCGGCAATCACGCCTGTACCATCAACGGCCGGTCGCAGAATGACGTGACCGGCACCGAAGCGCCCTTGCACCTCGTACGGGATCGTCCCCTCGATGAGCGGCACGGACACCAGCGTCTTCTTCGCCCGCTCGATCGCCTTGCGGATGGCCTCGGGCACCTCGTTCGCTTTACCGAGCCCGTACCCTACACGGCCGGCGCTGTCGCCGACCACCACAAGGGCACTGAAGCTGAAGCGCCGGCCGCCTTTCACCACCTTGGCGACGCGGTTGATCTGAACGACCTTTTCCTTGAGCTCGGAGCCTTGTAGTTCGAGCCGCTCCCTACCTCTTCCAACGGCCATGCGTCGTAGTCCTTCCGCCCTCGTTAAAACTGCAGGCCGGCCTCACGCGCGGCGTCCGCCAACGCCTTGACCCGCCCGTGGTAGAGAAAGCCATTGCGGTCGAATACTACCGCGCGGATCGCTCGCTCCTGACACAGCCGCGCAATCAGCATCCCGACCTGCTTTGCCGCGTCACGGGTGCCCGCGCGCTGCACGTGCCCCTTCAGGTCGCGCGACAACGTCGAGGCCGCTGCCAAGGTACGACCGGTCTCATCCGAAATTACTTGCGCATAGATATGCCTGCCGCTGCGGAACACACACAGCCGCGGCCGGCTATCCGACCCCTGTAGACGCTTGCGGACACGCTGTTGGCGCCGCAGGCGCGCTAGATCCTTTGTCGCCAATGTCATACTCACCCGGCTCCCGCCGCACCGGCGGCCTTCCCAGCCTTCCGACGCAGCACTTCTCCAGCGAACTTGATACCTTTCCCCTTGTAGGGTTCAGGCGGGCGCAGCCGCCGAATGTTGGCGACCGTCTCGCCCAGGAGTTGTTTGTCGATGCTCTCGAGTGTCACCACCGTTTGTTTGTCGATGCGCGCCTGAACGCCGGGCGGCAGTTGGAACAGGATCGGATGGGAGTACCCGAGACTCAGGTGGATTGCCTGGCCGCGGCTCTCCGCGCGATAGCCGACCCCGACGATTTCCAGGGTCCGACTGAATCCGGCGTCTACCCCTTGCACCATGTTCGCCAGCAACCGCTGCGTCAGGCCGTGGAGGCCGCGCACCGCACGGCTCTCGCTGGCACGCGTCACCTGCAGGCTACCGCCTCCGACGTCGAGCCGCAGGCCCGGCGGTAGCCGGTGTTCCAGGGTTCCCTTCGGCCCTTCGACGCGCACCACATCGTCGGTAACGTGGACCTTGACCTTGTCCGGAATACGAATGGGCACTTTACCAATACGGGACATGACGACCTACCACACCGAACACAGAATCTCGCCGCCCACGTTGCGTTTGCGGGCCTCGCGATCGGTCAGAATGCCCGCCGGGGTGGACAACACGTTCACCCCCAATCCGCGACGAACCGGTGGGATCTCGTTGGCCCCCACGTAGACGCGCAGACTGGGCTTACTCACCCGCCGCAACCCGGAGATGACGGGTTTGCTCTGGCTGTCGTACTTGAGCCACACGCGCAGCAGCCGGCGGCCCTGTTGTTCGACAATACTGTGTTCCTTGAGGAACCCTTCCGCCGTCAACACCTCGACGACATGGGCCTTGATGGTTGACCAGGGCACGTCAACCTGTTCTTTCCGCGCATGCGCACCATTGCGGATACGGGTCAGAAGATCGGCAATCGGATCGGTCATACCCATCGCATCACCTACCAGCTCGCCTTCGTCAATCCGGGAATCTCCCCCTTGCGCGCCAACAGCCGCAGGCAGAGCCGACACATCTGAAAGCGGCGGTAAAACGCCCGCGGTCGCCCGCACAGCGGGCATCGATTATACGACCGCACTTTGAACTTCGGAGGGCGTTGGGCCTTAATGCGTAAACACGTCTTTGCCACCTGATCTCCTACGCGCGAAACGGCATACCGAGCGCCCGCAACAGCGCTTTGCCCTCGGCATCGGTTCGTGCTGTGGTATTGATGCATATGGTCAACCCCCGAACCTTCTCCACCTTGTCGAGATCGATCTCGGGGAAAATGATCTGCTCTCGCACCCCCAAGGAATAATTTCCCCGCCCGTCGAAGGAGCCGTCCGATACCCCCTTGAAATCGCGCACGCGGGGCAGCGCCGCGTTCACCAAACGATCCAGAAATTCGTACATGCGATTGCCGCGCAGCGTTACCATGCAACCGATGGGCATGCCCTCACGCAATTTAAAGTTGGCGATCGCCTTCCGCGCTTTGGTGATCACAGGCTTCTGGCCGCTGATCGCAGCCAATTCCACGACCGCCTGGTCGAGCAGCTTGGCGTTCTGAATCGCCTCGCCCAAGCCGACGTTGATAACAATCTTGTCGAGACACGGCACCTGCATACAGTTCTTGTACGACAGGTCCTTCATCAAGCGAGGCACCACTTCCTTGCGGTACCGTTCTTTTAGCCGCACGGTCATTGGATCACCTATCGACCTGTTCCCGACAGCGGCGGCAGATGCGCACGCTGCGCCCGTCCTCGAGACGCCGCTTTCCCAAGCGCACCGGCGCATTGCACTTGTCGCACATCATCATCAAGTTCGACAGGTGGATGGGTGCCTCTTTCTCGACGATGCCGTACGGGCTCTGTGCGCCGCGACTCTTCGTGTGGCGCTTCACCAGGTTGAGCCGCTCGACGACGGCGCGGTTGTCAGCCGCCAGCACGCGAATGACCTTGCCGGTCTTTCCGCGTTCGCGTCCGGCAACCACCATTACGGTGTCGTTTTTTCGAATACGGGCATGCATGTCCGTGCTCACAAGACTTCCGGGGCCAGGGACAGAATCTTCATGAATTTCTTCGCACGCAACTCGCGTGCGACCGGCCCGAAGATGCGCGTACCAACAGGCTCGCGCTGGTTATCGATTAGCACCGCCGAATTCGAATCGAACTTAATGTAGGAGCCGTCGGCGCGACCCACCTCCTTGGTGGTACGCACGATCACCGCCTTCATCACGTCGCCCTTCTTCACCTTGGCGTTTGGAATCGCTTCCTTCACCGACACCACGATGATGTCACCGAGCGAAGCGTAGCGCCGCCGCGAACCGCCGAGCACCTTAATGCACAAGACCTTGCGTGCTCCCGAGTTGTCCGCGACATCCAGTACGGTTTCCGACTGCACCATGTCCATTCCCACCGGCTCAACACGCCGACGAGCCTCCTCACACTGCCTTTTCGAGAATCGCCCGCACGGCCCAGCGTTTATCTCGACTCAACGGCCGCGTCTCGCCGATCAGCACGCGGTCCCCAATGCCGCAGCGGTTCTGTTCGTCATGGGCTTTGAGCTTCTTGCGACGGCGCTGGTGCTTTTTGTACTTGGCATGCTGCACCAGGCGCTCGACCAGCACCACCACCGTCTTATCCATCTTGTTGCTGACGACCATGCCCTCACGGGACTTGGCCTTGCCGCGATTACCCGCTTCCACTAGCGGCTCCTCTCCAATGCACGCTCGCGTCGAATGGTCTTGATCCGCGCGATGTCACGTCGGGTCTGCGCCAGGCGCGCCGAACTCTCCAGCTGATTGGTCTTGTGCCGCAGGCGCAGCAAGAAGAGCGCTTCCGTCAGCTCGCGTTCCTTGACCCCCAACTCGTCGTCGGAGCTCTCCCGCAAATCCTTAGGCTCCATGTGCCGCTCCTACCGCGCCAAGGCGCTCCCGGAATTGCGTGGGAATCGACAGCTTATGCGCCGCCAAGCGAAAGGCTTCGCGCGCCGTGCCCTGCGAGACACCTTCCATCTCAAACAGCATCCGGCCCGGCTTGATCACCGCCACCCACACTTCCGGCGATCCTTTCCCCTTGCCCATACGAGTTTCCGCCGGCTTCTTGGTGAGCGGCTTGTCCGGAAAGATGCGGATCCACACTCGGCCACCACGCTTGATGTGCCGTGTCAGCGCGACGCGGGCCGCCTCCAGTTCGCGGGCGGTCATCCAACCGCGCCCCGTCGCTTGCAATCCGTAGTCACCGAACGCGAGCGTTGAGCCGCGGAGTGCCGAGCCACCCCGGCGCCCCTTCTGCTGCTTCCGATACTTAACTTTCTTTGGCGCTAACATGTTGGCACTACGCACCGACCGCGGCGCGCTGCTTCTCCTCTTCCTTGGTCAGCACCTCGCCACGGAAAATCCACGCCTTGATGCCGATCAGTCCGTAGGTGGTCTTGGCTTCGGCCATGCCGTAGCTGATGTCCGCACGCAGGGTGTGCAACGGCACACGCCCCTCGCGGTACCACTCGACGCGGGCGATCTCCGCGCCGCCCAGCCGCCCGGCGCACTGGATCCGCACGCCCTGCGCACCCATCCGCATCGCTCGGCCAACGGCCTCTTTCATGGCCCGCCGAAAGGCGACACGGCGCTCGAGCTGGAGAGCCACGTTCTCAGCAACCAACTGGGCGTCGATATCGGGCCGACGCACCTCATGGATATTGATAAATGACTCCCGTTTTGTCAGTTTGCCGAGTTCCCCCTTCAGTTTCTCGATCTCGGCACCCTTCTTGCCGATGACGATCCCCGGGCGCGCCGTATGAATGTTGATCTTGGCCTTGTTCGCTGCCCGCTCGATTTCGACCTTCGAGATGCCGGCATGGTAGAGGCGTTCCTTGAGGAATTTCCGAATGCGCAGGTCCTCATGAAGCAACTCGGGATATTCGCGGCGCGCGAACCACTTGGAATCCCAGTGCTCGGTGATGCCGAGTCGAAATCCTTTCGGATGCGTCTTTTGTCCCATGTTCCCCTTTAGCGTTCGTCGACCACGATGGTGATGTGGCTGCTACGCTTTCTCAGTGGCGTCGCCCGGCCGTGCGCCCGCGGCAGAAAGCGCTTCGTCGTAGCACCCCCGTCGATCATGACGCGATGTACATACAACCGGTCGACGTCAACGCGCTGCTGGCTTTCCGCGTTCGCAATGACCGACTTGAGCGTTTTCGCCAATAGGCGCGCGCCTTTTTTTGGAATGAAGTCGAGGATCATCAGTGCCTCACCCACTTTCTTGCCGCGGATGAGGTCAGCGACCCCGCGCACCTTGCGCGGAGCAACCCGGCGATGACGACTGACGGACCGTGCTTCCATTGCTATGCCTTCGCCCCCGCGGACTTCACCTCGGCCTTGCGATCGCCAGAGTGCCCGTGGAATGTCCGCGTGGGCGAGAACTCGCCGAGTTTGTGTCCGACCATGTTCTCGGACACGAAGACCGGAATGAATTTGCGACCGTTATGCACCGCCAGGGTGTGACCCACCATGTCCGGCGTGATCGTCGACCGCCGAGACCAGGTCTTGATCACCCGCTTCTCGCGCGCACTATTCATCGCCTCCACCTTCTTCAGAAGGTGGGTATCCACAAACGGACCTTTCTTGACTGAACGCGCCACTTCCTGCTCCTACCGGCTTCGCCGCTTCACAATGAACCGATCGGTCCGGGGATTGTGCCGAGTCTTGTACCCCTTAGCGGGCTGCCCCCAGGGAGACTGCGGGTGGTTTCCCTTGGAGCGACCTTCGCCGCCACCGTGCGGGTGATCGACCGGGTTCATCGCCATACCACGGACGTGCGGACGCTGGCCGCGCCAGCGGGAACGGCCGGCCTTTCCAAACGACACATTTTCGTGATCGACATTCCCGACCTGCCCGATCGTTGCGCGACAGGTCAATTGCACATAGCGCAATTCACCCGACGGCAGCTTCAGCAATGCCCGGGCACCTTCCTTGGCCATGACTTGGGCGGCGGCGCCCGCGCTCCGCGCCAACTGCGCTCCCCGTCCAGGTTTCAGTTCGACGTTGTGAACCATGGTGCCGGTCGGAATCTGCCGCAACTCCATTGCGTTGCCCGGCTTGATATCGGCCCCTTGCCCTGCGGCCACCGCGTCTCCGACGCGTACGTCAACCGGTGCCAGAATGTAGCGCTTCTCGCCATCTGCGTAAGTCAACAAGGCCAGGCGCGCGGAGCGGTTGGGATCGTATTCGATCGCAGCCACGCGGGCCGGCACGATATCCTTGTTACGCCGGAAGTCGACGAGCCGGTAGCGGCGCTTATGGCCCCCACCGCGGTGTCGGCTGGTCATGCGGCCCCGCGCGTTGCGCCCGCCGCTCCGTTTACGCGGAGCGAGCAACCCACGCTCCGGGGCTTTGTCGGTCAACTCCGAGAAATCGAGGACACTCTGAAATCTGCGCCCAGCCGATGTTGGCTTATATTGCCGGGGTGCCATAGCCTATACGCTCTCGAAAAAGTCGATCCGTTGCCCTGCCGCCAGGGTGACATAGGCCTTTTTCCATCGCGGCCGCTGCCCAATGGACTTGCCAACTCGGCGAAACTTTCCCAGGTAGTTGCTGGTCCGGACCTGTTCCACCTTCACCTTGAACAGCGTTTCCACCGCATGACGGATCTCGATTTTATTCGCCTCTGGCCGGACCTTGAACACGAATTGGTTGCCCTGCTCGTTCACGAGGGTGCCCTTCTCCGTGATCAGCGGCGCGGTGATGACACGATGCAGGTCTTTCATGCACCCAACCTCTCGGTCAACGCACTCACGGCGGCCTGCGTCAGGATGAGCCGGTCGTAGCGCAGCAGGTCATAGACGTTGGCGCCTTCCGTTCGCAGCACCTTGATCAAAGGCAGATTCCGCGCGGCGCGCTCCAAGCTGTCATCGCGCCCTTGGGTCATGATCAGGGCATTGTCGACCTGAAGCTCACGCAGCAACTGGACAAGGACCTTGGTCTTTGGCGCATTCAGGACGATTTGGTCGACGACGATGAGCTTCCCTTCGCGCACCTTGGCGGCGAGGGCCGAGCAAATCGCCGCCTTGCGTGCCGACGCCGGCAAGCGGTACGCGTAGTCACGCGGCCGCGGTCCGAAGACCACCGCCCCGCCGCGCCACACCGGCGAGCGCGAGCTACCGGCACGTGCGCGCCCGGTGCCCTTTTGCCGCCACGGCTTCTTGCCGCCACCACTGACCATGCCGCGCGTCTTTGTCGCCGACGTCCCCGCCCGCCGATTAGCCTGCTGCATACGGACAACTTCGTACAGCAAGTGTCGGCGCACCGGCTGCGCGAAGACGGCCGGCGGGAGCGTCATTTCTCCGACGACCGCGTTCTGTTGCGATTTTACCGACACCGTGATCGGTTCAGCCACGACGCATCTCCTTGATCGCCGGCCGGATCATTACGAGCCCGTCGCGCGCTCCCGGAACGGCACCGCGCACCAACAACAGCCCTTCCGCCGTCCGAACCTCCATCACTTCTAGATTCTGCGTGGTGTTGCGCTCGTTGCCGTATTGTCCCGCCATCCGTTTGCCTTTGAAGACGCGCCCCGGGTACGACCGATTACCGATCGAACCTCCATGACGGAAGTACTCGTGAGTCCCGTGGCTTCCGGGGAAGCCTCCGAAGCCGTGCCGCTTGATGACACCGGCATAGCCGCGGCCCTTTGTCGTGCCGGTCACGTCGACAAGGTCCCCTGCCTTGAACAAGGTCTCGACACTGATCTCCTGGCCAACGGCATAGGCTTCGGTATCGGTCACCCGGAATTCCCGCAGCACGCTGAAGACCCCCTTACCCGCCCTCAGGCAATGCGCGCGATAGGCTTTCGTGGCCCGCTGGACCTTCTTCTCTCTGAATCCGAGTTGAAGCGCCGAATAGCCATCGCTCGCGGCCGTTTTCGCCTGCACCACCGTGCATGGGCCAGCCTCGATGACGGTCACAGGGATCAACTCCCCCTTGGGGTCGAAGACCTGCGTCATCCCCAGTTTCTTCCCGATCAGTCCTAACATGGTGGTGTCAGCTCTCGCAGATGCCGCATTCCGCCGTCCGCAGCGGGCGGCGCGGCTGGGACTCACTGCAATTTGATCTCTACGTCTACTCCTGCCGCCAAATCCAGCTTGCCCAGCGCGTCGATCGTCTGCTGCGTTGGTTCGAGAATATCCAGCAGCCGCTTGTGCGTGCGAATCTCGAACTGCTCACGCGATTTCTTATCGACGTGGGGCGACCGATTCACCGTGAACCGTTCGATCTGCGTCGGCAACGGGATCGGCCCAGCCACTCTCCCGCCCGTCTGGCGCACGGTTTCGACGATCTCCTTCACCGACTGATCCAACAAGCGGTGATCGTATGCCTTCAACCGAATTCGAATCTTCTCGTTCATAGGTTCGCTTATCGCCTGCCCATGTGCCGTTGTCGTCCGCTGCCGTCGCGATGCGGTAAGCGCTCCCGTTCCCGCAACTCACTTGATGATTTTGGCGACGACGCCGGCGCCGACCGTGCGGCCGCCCTCGCGGATGGCAAAGCGCAGTCCCTCGTCCATCGCAATCGGCGTGATCAACTCGATGGTCACCCGCACATTGTCGCCCGGCATCACCATCTCCGTACCCGCCGGCAACGTCACCACCCCCGTCACATCCGTCGTCCGAAAGTAAAACTGCGGCCGATACCCCTGGAAAAACGGCGTGTGCCGCCCCCCCTCCTCCTTCGTCAATACGTACACTTCCGCCTCGTAGTTGGTATGCGGCGTGATGCTCCCCGGCGCCGCCAACACCTGCCCGCGCTCCACTTCCTCCCGCTTCACCCCGCGCAGCAAGCACCCCACATTGTCCCCCGCTTGCCCCTCGTCCAGGATCTTGCGGAACATCTCCACCCCCGTCACCACCGTCTTCACCGTCGCCCGCATCCCCACGATCTCCACTTCCTCGCTCACCCGCACCCGCCCCCGCTCCACGCGCCCCGTGGCCACCGTCCCCCGTCCGCTGATCGTAAACACGTCCTCCACCGGCATCAAAAACGGCTTGTCCAGCGCCCGCACCGGCTCCGGAATGTACGCGTCCACCGCCGCCATCAGCTTCATGATCGCCTGTTCCCCCAACTCCCCCGCATCCCCCTCCAACGCCTTGAGCGCACTGCCCCGGATGATCGGGATCTCGTCCCCCGGAAACTCGTACTTCGACAACAGCTCGCGGACCTCCAACTCCACCAAATCCAGCAACTCCGGGTCGTCCACCGCATCCACCTTGTTCAAAAACACCACCATCGCCGGCACCCCCACCTGGCGCGCCAACAAGATGTGCTCCCGCGTCTGTGGCATCGGCCCGTCGGTGGCCGCCACCACCAGTATCGCCCCATCCATCTGCGCCGCCCCCGTGATCATGTTCTTGATGTAGTCCGCATGGCCCGGACAATCCACGTGCGCATAGTGCCGCTTGTCGCTCTCGTACTCCACGTGCGCCGTCGCGATCGTGATCCCCCGCGCCTTCTCCTCCGGCGCCTTGTCGATCTGATCGAACGGTATGAAACTCGCCAGCTTCTTCGCCGCCAACACCTTCGTGATCGCCGCCGTCAACGTCGTCTTCCCGTGATCGATGTGCCCGATCGTCCCCACGTTCACGTGCGGCTTCTTGCGCTCGAATTTTTGCTTCGCCATGACCTGCTCCTCCAGTTCAATCCGTCCCGGTTGGCGCTACGCCCCAACTGCCTTCGCCGTGATTTCCTCCGAAATCGGTTGCGGCACCGGTTCATAATGTGAAAACTGCATCGTGTACGTGGCTCGTCCTTGCGTCATGGAGCGCAAATCCGTTGCGTAGCCGAACATCTCCGCCAGCGGCACGTTGGCGGCGATCACCTGCGCCCCCGCACGGCTCTCCATGCCTTGAATTCGTCCGCGGCGCCCATTGAGGTCTCCGAACACCGGACCAGAGAACTCCTCGGGCACGACGACCTCTACCGACATGATCGGCTCCAGGATCACGGGACTCGCCTTACTGGTCGCATCCTTGAATGCCATCGAGCCAGCGATCTTGAAGGCAATCTCGGACGAGTCCACTTCGTGATACGAACCGTCCAGTAACGACACCTTGACGTCCACCATCGGATAGCCCGCCAGCGTGCCCGTCTCCATGGCATCGCGTACGCCGCGTTCGACGGCTGGGATATATTCGCGTGGAATGGCTCCCCCCTTGGTGGAATCGGCGAACTCAAAACCGCTGCCGGCCTTCAGCGGCTCCACCCGCAGAACGACGTGTCCGTACTGGCCGCGCCCACCGGTCTGACGAATGAACTTCGCTTCGCGCTCAACGGTCTTCCGCACCGTCTCCTTATACGCCACCTGCGGTTTGCCGACGTTCGCTTCGACCTTGAATTCGCGCAGCAAGCGATCCACGATGATCTCTAAATGGAGCTCCCCCATCCCCGCGATGATCGTCTGTCCCGTCTCACGGTCGGTCGTTACGCGGAATGACGGGTCTTCGCTCGCCAATTTTTGCAACGACGCGCCCAGTCTTTCCTGATCCGCCTTGGTCTTGGGCTCGATGGCAATGGAGATCACCGGTGCGGGGAATTCGATGGATTCCAAGACGATCGGGTGGGTATCGTCGCAAAGCGTGTCACCGGTAGTCGTATCGCGCAAGCCCACAGCGGCCGCAATGTCGCCGGCACCGATCTCCTTGATGTCCTCGCGCTTGTTCGCGTGCATTTTCAGGAGACGACCGATGCGCTCCTTCTTGCCCTTCGTGGAATTGAATACATAGGAACCAGACTCGATAACACCCGAGTACACGCGCATGAATGTCAGGGTGCCGACGAAGGGGTCGCTCATGATCTTGAAGGCGAGGGCGGAAAATGGCGCCTCGTCCTCCGCGGGCCGCGACTCCTCCGCCTCGCTCTGCGGATTCACGCCCTGTACCGCCGTAACGTCCGTCGGTGCCGGCAAGAAGTCGACGACCGCATCGAGCAGCGGCTGCACGCCTTTGTTCTTGAACGCCGCTCCACACAGGACCGGAATGATCTGGATATCCAACGTGGCGCGACGCACGGCATGGCGCACCTCGCTCTCGGAAATGGCCTCGCCGTTCAGGTACTTTTCCAGAAGGGTCTCGTCGCTTTCGGCCACCGCCTCGAGCAGTTGTTCGCGGTACTGTTCCGTGGTCTCCCGGTGTTCCGCCGGGATCTCCTCCGTCCGATAGCGCGCGCCCAGCGTGTCCTCGTCCCACAGAATCGCTTTCATGGCAATCAGGTCGATGACGCCCCGAAACGACTCTTCCTTGCCGATCGGCAACTGCACCGGGACGGCGTTTGCCCGCAGTCGCTCACGGATCATCCGCACACCGCGGAAGAAGTCCGCGCCGACGCGATCCATCTTGTTGATGAACGCAATACGGGGAACGCGATACTTATCCGCCTGGCGCCACACCGTCTCCGATTGGGGTTCGACGCCGCCCACCGAGCAGAACACCGCCACCGCGCCGTCGAGCACGCGCAGCGAGCGCTCCACCTCGATGGTGAAGTCGACGTGTCCGGGAGTGTCGATGATGTTGATGCGATGATCCCGCCAGCTACAGGTGGTCGCCGCCGAGGTGATCGTGATTCCGCGCTCCTGCTCCTGGACCATCCAGTCCATTGTCGCGGTGCCCTCGTGGACTTCGCCGATCTTATAATTGATTCCGGTATAGTACAGGATGCGCTCGGTGGTCGTCGTCTTGCCGGCATCGATATGCGCCATGATGCCGATGTTGCGCGTGCGTTCGAGTGGGACTTTCCGAGCCATGATGTGTTTGTGTACGGCGACCTGCGATCGGGGCCACCAAGTTCACCCTTTCGATGCAATCCTACCAGCGGTAATGAGCGAACGCCTTGTTGGCTTCCGCCATGCGATGCGTATCTTCCTTCTTCTTGATGGCCGCCCCGCGATTGTTGGCGGCGTCGAGCAACTCTCCCGCCAATCGCTCGGCCATCGACTTCTCGCTTCTTCCGCGCGCATTCGACACCAGCCAGCGCATCGCCAGGGACGTCCGCCGGGCCGGACGCACCTCGACCGGCACTTGATACGTGGCCCCGCCGACCCGGCGCGAGCGTACTTCGACAACGGGCTTGACATTATCCAGCGCGCGCCGGAAGACCCCCAACGCATCTTCCTTGGCGCGATCACCCACCAGATCGAGTGCGCCGTACATGATGTGCTCGGCCGTACTCTTCTTCCCGCGACCCATCATCGCGTTAATGAACTTGGCCACCATCCGATCATGAAATTTCGGGTCGGGCAGTATCTCCCGACGGCGCACTTCTCCTTTGCGCGGCATGTTGTGCGTATCCTATCAGTTCACTTGGGGCGCTTGGCGCCGTACTTGGACCGGCCCTGTTTTCGGTCCTGCACACCGATCGAGTCCAGCGTACCGCGGACGACGTGGTAGCGGACGCCGGGCAAATCCTTGACGCGACCGCCGCGAATCAGCACCACCGAGTGTTCCTGCAAGTTATGACCGATCCCCGGGATGTATGTCGTCACTTCAATCCCATTCGTCAGCCGCACTCGCGCAACCTTCCGCAGGGCCGAGTTCGGTTTCTTCGGAGTCAACGTGTAGACGCGGGTACACACGCCCCGTCTCTGTGGGGAGCACTGCAGGGCCGGAGCGGTCATTTTGCGACGCTGCTTGACGCGACCCTGTTTAACCAGTTGGTTGATCGTTGGCATGTGTTTACGCGCGCTTTTTGGCTAGACAAATGAACAGCAGTTTTTATGCGAACTATCCGCCGAAGTCAAGGCTTATCCCTCGATCGCCTCGGCGACGACGGGAATCGGCTCCTGCAGGGCCTCTTCTTCGGCCCCCTCGACAATCAATTCCATGTCCGAGTACCGTGGTACGCCAGTTCCTGCGGGGATCAGGCGGCCCATGATCACGTTCTCCTTGAGCCCCACCAGATGGTCGACCTTTCCGTTGATGGCCGCTTCGGTCAGCACTTTCGTGGTTTCTTGGAATGACGCCGCTGAAATGAAACTATCGGTCGAGAGACTGGCCTTGGTGATGCCCAACAGCAGCGGCTCCGCAATGGCCGGTTCGCCGCTCGAGCGCAGTACCTTTTCGTTTTCCTCTTCGAACCGCCATTTTTCCACCTGATCACCGATCAGGAATTCGGTATCCCCGACCTCCTTGATGCGGACACGGCGGAGCATCTGGCGCACGATGACCTCGATGTGCTTGTCGTTGATACGCACGCCTTGGAGGCGGTAAATCTCCTGCACCTCATCGACCAGATACTTGGCTAGCGCTTTCTCGCCCAGAATCGTCAAAATGTCGTGCGGGTTGGACGAACCATCCATCAGTGGCTCGCCGGCCCGAACCTGGTCCCCCTCGTGGACACTGATATGTTTACCCTTGGGGATTAAGTATTCCCGCGGCTCGCCCACTTCTGGGGTCACCACGACCTTGCGTTTCCCTTTGGTATCCTTGCCGAAGGACACCGTGCCGTCGATCTCGCTGATCACGGCAAACTCCTTGGGTTTACGCGCCTCAAAGAGCTCCGCTACCCGCGGCAAGCCACCGGTGATATCCTTGGTCTTGGTGGTCTCGCGTGGAATCTTTGCGATCACGTCCCCGGCGGATATGGCCTGGCCCTCGGTCACGTGGATATGCGCCCCGACCGGCAGCACGTAGCGCGCATAGGCCTCCGAGCCCGGGAGCCGCAGCGTCTTGCCATCCCGGTCCTTGATGGACACCCGTGGCCGCTTGTCCAGATCCTTGCAATCGATGATGACTTTGGTCGACAGACCCGTGCGCTCGTCGACCCGCTCCTCCATCGTAACGCCTTCGAGAATGTCGCCGAACTTCACGGTGCCGCTGACCTCGGTCAGCATCGGGTTGGTGTACGGATCCCATTCGGCCAGCAGTTCGCCGGCTTTGACACGGGCACCATCCTTCTTCTTGATTTTCGCCCCGTATACCATCGAATAGCGCTCACGTTCGCGCTCACGGTTCGGCTCCGGACGGTCGACAATCACCACCTCGCCATTGCGGTTCATCACCACCAGATCGCCGTCCTTGTTGGTGACGGTGGACAGATTGACGAACTTCAAGAAACCGTCGTTGCGCGGCTCCAGCGTCGTTTGCTCGGCACGGCGGCTCGCCGTGCCGCCGATATGGAATGTCCGCATGGTCAGCTGGGTTCCCGGTTCGCCGATCGACTGCGCCGCGATGACGCCGATGGCTTCCCCGAGGTTGACCATGTGACCACGTGCGAGGTCCCGGCCGTAACAGCGAATGCAGACCCCTTGGCGGGACTGACAGGTGAGCACCGATCGGATCTTGACCCGCTCCAAGCCGCCGTCCTCGATGCGCTTCACCAGCTCTTCGTTGATTTCCCGGTTGGCCCGAACGATGGTCTCGCTCGTAAACGGGTCGAGAATATCTTCCAGGGCGACACGACCGAGCACCCGATCGCCCAGCCCTTCGATCACCTCGCCACCCTCGACGAGTGGGCTCATCTCGATCCCGTCCATCGTACCGCAGTCTTCCTCGGTGATGATGGAATCCTGCGCCACGTCAACCAGTCGACGGGTGAGGTACCCGGAGTTTGCGGTCTTGAGCGCGGTGTCCGCGAGCCCTTTGCGCGCGCCGTGCGTGGAGATGAAGTATTGCAGCACGGTCAATCCCTCGCGGAAGTTAGCCGTGATCGGCGTCTCGATTATCTCACCGGAGGGTTTCGCCATCAGCCCCCGCATACCGGCAAGTTGGCGGATCTGTTGCGCGCTACCGCGAGCGCCCGAGTCGGCCATCATGAAAATCGGATTGAAGCTCGATCCGGTCTGCCGCTGTCCCTTCTCCGTCACCACGGTCTCGGTTTGGAGCTCGCGCATCATCTCATCGGCAATGCGGTCCGTCACCTCCGCCCAGATGTCTACCACCTTGTTGTAACGCTCGCCGTCGGTGATCAATCCTTGATTGTATTGCTCCTCGATTTCGCGTACCGCCGCTTGGGCCTCATCGAGAAACTTGGGTTTGTTGCCCGGGATGACCATGTCCTTGATGGCGATCGAGATGCCGGCACGCGTGGCGTAGTCATAACCCAGGTCTTTGAGCCGGTCGGCGAAAATCACCGTCGCCTTGTTGCCGGAGTACCGGTACGCCAGGTCAATGAGCCCGCCCAGTTCCTTCTTTTTCATCACCCGGTTGATTTCGCCGAAGGCGATTTCCGGCGGCACAATCTCGTACATCAACACCCGCCCGACGGTGGTGTCGACGAGCCTGCCGTCGTGTCGCACGCTGATCGGCGCCTGCAGGTCCACTTCGCCCTGATCGTAAGCGATACGGACCTCGGCGAAATCCGCAAAGCGCTTGCCGGCGCCAGGAGCATTGGGCCGTTCGCGCGTCATGTAGTAGAGGCCGAGCACGATATCCTGGGTTGGTACGATGATCGGCTTCCCATTCGCCGGCGAGAGGATATTGTTGGTCGACATCATCAGACCGCGCGCCTCGACTTGGGCTTCCACGGACAGCGGGACATGCACCGCCATTTGGTCGCCGTCGAAGTCGGCGTTGTAGGCGGCACACACCAACGGGTGAAGTTGGATCGCCTTGCCCTCGATGAGAATCGGCTCGAACGCCTGAATGCCGAGCCGGTGGAGGGTGGGGGCACGGTTGAGCAGAACCGGGTGCTCATGGATCACCTCGTCGAGGATGTCCCAGACTTCCGGGCGCTCCTTTTCCACCATCTTCTTCGCGCTCTTGATGGTGGTCACGAAGCCGCGCTCTTCCAGCTTGTTGTAGATAAACGGCTTGAACAACTCGAGCGCCATCTTCTTCGGCAGACCGCACTGGTGCAGGCGCAGTTCGGGGCCAACGACGATCACGGAACGGCCGGAGTAGTCGACGCGTTTACCGAGCAGATTTTGACGGAACCGGCCGCTTTTCCCCTTCAACATATCGGACAGCGACTTGAGTGGCCGCTTGTTCGGTCCGGTGATCGCCCGGCCGCGACGCCCGTTGTCAAACAGCGCGTCCACCGCCTCCTGCAACATGCGTTTCTCGTTGCGGACGATGATATCCGGCGCGTTGAGCTCCATCAGCCGCTTTAACCGATTATTGCGGTTGATGACGCGCCGATAGAGATCGTTGAGGTCGGAGGTGGCAAAGCGGCCACCATCCAGTGGTACCAACGGCCGCAGGTCCGGGGGGATAACCGGAATCGCTTCCATGATCATCCACTCCGGCCGGTTGCCGGATGCCTTGAAGGCGTTCATCACCTTGAGACGCTTGGCAAGTTTCTTGCGCTTCGCCTCGCTGGTCGCCTCACGCATTTCGATGCGCAGCTCGGCCGAGAGCTCGTCGACGTCGATGTCTTTCAACAGAGTCCGGATCGCTTCCGCGCCCATCTGCGCGTCAAACCCGTCGCCGTACTCCTCACGCGCCTTTCGGTAGCGGTTCTCGTTCAGCAACTCCTTGTAGGTCAGCTGGGTCTTGCCCGCATCGGTTACGACGTAGGACTCGAAATAGAGGACTTTCTCCAGTTCTTTCAGCGTCATGTCGAGCAGGGTTCCGATCCGGCTGGGGAGACTCTTCAGGAACCAAATGTGCGCGACCGGGGTGGCGAGATCGATATGGCCCATCCGTTCGCGGCGCACCTTCGATTGAATCACCTCCACACCGCACTTCTCGCAAACGACGCCGCGGTGGCGCATCCGCTTATACTTTCCGCAATTGCACTCGTAGTCCTTCGTCGGTCCGAAGATCTTCGCGCAAAACAAGCCGTCGCGCTCCGGCTTGAAGGTCCGGTAGTTGATGGTCTCCGGCTTACGGACCTCCCCGTGTGACCACGAACGAATCTTGTCGGGTGACGCCAACGACACGCGTAGCGCGTTGAAGCTCAGCGGATTCTTCGGCTTTTCGAAAAGGGTAAAGAGATCCTCCATGATTCCTCCGTGCACTCCCCACGTTAGGGGCGGTCCTCGCCAGCCGCCGTTTCTTCCAGCAGCTCGACATCGAGCGCCAGACTCTGCAGCTCCTTCATCATGACGTTGAAGGACTCCGGCAGTCCGGGTTCCAGCACGTTTTCTCCTTTGACGATGGCCTCGTACATCCGGGTCCGGCCGGCCACGTCATCCGATTTCACCGTCAGCATTTCCTGCAGGCTGAAAGCGGCACCGTATGCTTCGAGGGCCCACACCTCCATTTCGCCGAGCCGCTGTCCGCCGAACTGCGCTTTGCCGCCAAGCGGCTGCTGCGTCACCAGTGAATACGGCCCGGTGGATCGCGCGTGGATCTTGTCGTCCACCAGGTGATGGAGCTTCATCATGTACATGACGCCCACGGTGACCGGCTGGGCAAATGCGTCCCCAGACCGACCATCACGGAGGCGTGCCTGGCCGGTAGGCGGCAAGCCCGCTCGTTTAAGGAGCCCGAAGATCTCGTTTTCGCCGGCACCGTCGAACACGGGCGAGGCGACATGGATGCCGTGGGCCGCCTTCTGCACCAGCCGCTGCAGATCGTCGTCCTTCAATCCATCGACCAAGTCGCCAACGCCTTTGCCGTACAGGTCCCGCATCCGCTCGCGCAGCTCCCCACCACGGCCATTCAGGTGCTCGACGAGTTGCACGCCAAGCGCCCGCGCCGCCCAACCGAGGTGCGTTTCCAGGATCTGGCCGACGTTCATACGCGACGGAACCCCGAGCGGGTTGAGTACGATATCGACCGGCGTCCCGTCCTCCAAATAGGGCATATCCTCTTCCGGAAGTATGCGCGACAAAACGCCCTTGTTGCCGTGGCGGCCAGCCATCTTATCGCCCACCTGGAGTTTGCGCTTGATGGCCACAAACACCTTGACCATCTTGATGACACCAGGCGGCAGCTCATCTCCTCCCTTGAGGCGCTCCATTTTCTCCTGAAACACCATGCGGATCAGAGAGAACTGCTCCTGCATCGCCTCCACGACGCGCCCCAACTCTTCATCCGTTTTTTCGTCCCCGACCTTGATGTCGGCCCATTGCGCGGCGGGGATCTCCTCAAGGTCTGCCGCCGCGATCTCGTGTCCTTTCGGCAAGAGGACCTTGCGTGTATCGTCCGTCAGGCGTGTCGCCGTGGTCTTACCGACGAGCAGCCTGCGAACCTTTTTCAGGGTTGTATCCCGGATGATGCGTTGTTCGTCCTGCTGATCCTTCTTGAGGCGCGCGATTTCCTCGTCCTCGATCAGCCGGCTGCGCTCATCCTTCGAGACTCCCTTGCGCGAAAAGACCCGGGCATTGATCACGGTCCCCTCGACCCCGGGCGGCACCTTCATCGAGGTATCGCGCACCTCCCCCGCCTTTTCGCCAAAGATGGCGCGCAGCAGCTTCTCTTCCGGCGATAACTGCGTCTCGCCTTTCGGAGTGATCTTTCCCACCAGGATGTCGCCCGGCCGCACTTCCGCGCCGATGCGGATGATCCCGCTCTCATCGAGATCCTTGAGCGCTTCCTCGCCGACATTGGGAATATCCCGCGTGATCTCTTCGGGCCCCAACTTCGTGTCCCGTGCCACGCACTCGAACTCCTCGATGTGGACAGATGTGAAGTAGTCGTCCTTCACCACGCGCTCACTGATCAAAATCGAGTCCTCGAAGTTGTAGCCACCCCAGGGCATGAAGCCCACGAGGACATTGCGGCCCAGAGCCAATTCGCCCATCTCGGTCGATGAACCATCGGCGATGACGTCGCCGGCGTCGACATGGTCGCCTTCGAGCACCACGGGCTTTTGGTTGATGCAGGTATTCTGGTTCGAGCGCTGGTACTTGGTCAGGTTGTAGATGTCCACGCCGGGATCGCGGCCGACATCGCTAACCTTGTCCACCCTGACGACGACACGGGTCGCATCGACGCTTTCGACGGTCCCCGCTCGCCTGGCGAGGACCGTGACACCCGAATCGCGCGCCACGACCCGCTCCATGCCCGTCCCCACCAGCGGCGCTTCGGTACGCAGTAGCGGAACCGCTTGGCGCTGCATGTTAGACCCCATCAGCGCACGGTTGGCATCGTCGTTCTCCAGAAACGGGATCAGCGACGCGGCGACGCTGACCAGCTGATTGGGCGACACGTCCATGAACTGCACCTGATCGGGCCGCACCATACTGAACTCGCCACCCAGCCGGGCGGAAATCATGTCGACGATGAACGCGCCCTTGGCATCGATGGGCGCATTCGCCTGGGCAATCACGTGGTCTTCCTCTTCGAGCGCCGACAGGTAGCGAATGCGGTCGGTTACGCGACCGTTCTCGACTTCTCGGTACGGCGTCTCGACGAAGCCGAATTCGTTCACACGGGCGTAGGTCGACAGCGAGGCAATCAAGCCGATGTTTGGCCCTTCCGGGGTCTCAATCGGGCAAACACGTCCATAATGCGTTGGGTGTACGTCGCGCACTTCGAAGCCCGCCCGCTCCCGCGTCAGTCCGCCCGGTCCGAGCGCCGAGAGGCGGCGCTTGTGGGTGATTTCGGACAGGGGGTTGGTCTGGTCCATGAACTGCGAGAGCTGGCTCGAACCGAAGAATTCCTTGACGACCGCGGACACCGGCTTGTAGTTGATCAGTTCCTGCGGCATCAGTGTTTCGATGTCCTGCAGGCTCATGCGCTCCTTGATGGCGCGCTCCATCCGCACCAAGCCGATGCGATACTGGTTCTCCACCAACTCGCCGACGGCGCGCACGCGACGATTGCCCAGGTGGTCGATATCGTCGATCGTGCCGTTCCCGTTCTTCAATTCAATCAGGTAGCGGACAACCTCCAAAATATCCTCGCGCCGCAACGTCCCCTGGTCCAATGGGACATGCAACTTCAGCTTGTGATTCACCTTGAGGCGGCCGACGCGCGAGAGGTCGTACCGCTCCGCATTGAAAAACAGGTTGTTGAAGAAGCTCGTTGCCGTCTCCAGAGTCGGCGGATCGCCGGGCCGCAAGCGCTTGTAGATCTCAATGATAGCTTCGTCGGAGCTCTGAATATTGTCGAGCAGGACCGTATTGCGCAGCGACGGACCGATATGCTGATCGTCGAGAAACAGCACCTCGACCGCCGCAATGCCTTGGTTGCGCAGTTTCTCCAGGCGATCCGCCGTAAGCTCCTGGTTGCACTCCAGCAACACCTCGCCGGTTTTCGGATCGACGACGTCATGGGCCGCCACACGCCCCACAACTTCCTCGATCGTGATCGGGATCTCTTTGATGCCGGCGGCTTCCATCTGCCTGATCGCGAGTTTGGTAATCTTGCGGCCCTCCTTCACGATCAGGTCGTTGTGGGCGTCGCGAATGTCGCGTGTCGCCTTCAAGCCGCCGAGTTGATCGGCTTTGAAGGCTTTGGCGATCTTGCGACCCTCAAGGAGGATCGTATCGGTCTTGTAGTAGTAGTTGAGGAGATCCTCGGTCGTCATGTTGAGCGCGCGCAAGAGCACGGTGGCATGAAATTTTCGCCGGCGGTCGATGCGAACGTAGAGAATGTCGCGCGGGTCGAATTCGAAATCGATCCACGATCCCCGGTACGGGATGATGCGGGCCGAGTACAGCAGCTTCCCGCTCGCATGCGTCTTGCCCTTATCGTGGTCGAAAAAGACGCCGGGCGACCGGTGCAATTGGCTGACGATGACCCGCTCGGTCCCATTGACCATGAAGGTCGCGTTCTCGGTCATCAACGGAATTTCGCCGAAGTAAACCTCCTGCTCCTTCACGTTCTTGATCGACCGTGCTCCCGTTTGCGGGTCCACCTCCCAAATGACGAGCTGAATGGTGACTTTGAGCGGTGCGGCATAGGTCATGCCCCGCTCGTGGCACTCGTCAACGGAATACTTCGGCTCGCCGAGACCGTAACTCACGAACTCGAGCGAGGATGTCTCATTGAAGTCCTTGATGGGGAAGACCGAGCGGAACACGCCCTGCAGGCCGGCGTCGCGTCGTTCGGCCGGTGGCAACGACCGCTGCAGAAATTCTTCGTACGAGCGTTTCTGGATTTCGATGAGGTTGGGAATCTCGATGATCTTCTTGATCCGCCCAAAGCTCCGCCGAAAACGCAGATTATTCGCTACCTGAGAACCCATTGCGACTCCTTAGTCCCCCCGAGCAAGGCCTACTTCAACTCCACCGTCCCCCCAGCTTCTTCGATCTTCTTTTTCATGTCCTCGGCCTGCGCCTTTGGCACCCCCTCCTTCACCGGCTTGGGTGCGCCGTCGACCAGGTCTTTGGCCTCCTTCAAGCCGAGACCCGTCAATTCGCGGACCACCTTGATCACCTGGATCTTCTTCTCGCCCGCGCCCGTCAGCATGACGATGAAATCCTCTTTCTCCGCGGGCGCTGCCGCCGGTCCCGCGGCCGCCGCCGGCCCGGCAATCGCCACCGGTGCGGCGGCGCTTACGCCGAGTTCGTCTTCGAGTTCCTTCACCAAAGTAGCGGCATCCATCAAGCTCATATTCTTGATGTAATCCTTCACCTGCTCCCGCGTAACCATTCCTTCACTCATCGGACATCCTCCTCTATCGCTGAATCCTTATTCCGGATTTTCCATGCGCGCACGGATCCGATCGACGACGCGGGTCACGCGCGCCCCGGGCTCCTGCATCGTGCGCAGCAACTGCACCGCCGGCGCCTGCATCGTGCGCAGCAGTGTCGCTAACAACACCTCACGGCTGGGCAACTTTGCCAGCGCGTCGACGGCGGCCGGTTCGAGCAGCCTTTCGTCCAACACGCCCGCCGTGATCGCGAGCTTGTTGTTCTCCTCGGCAAAACGCACCAAGACTTTGGTAACCGCCACCGGATCCGCGTAGCCGAACACCAGCCCCGTCGGTCCGTCCAACAGATCGTGCAGGGCAGCAAACGCGGTGTCCTTGGACGCACGGCGCGCGAACGTGTTCTTGGCCACCTTGTATTCCCCGCCCGCCTGCTTCAGCGCACGCCGAAGCTGCTGCACCTTACCGACATTCAAGCCCTGCGATGTCGCAAGCAGGGTGACGGTGGCCTTCCTGAAGCGCTCGTGGAGCGCCGCAACGTTGATTGTTTTCTGTTCGCGGTTCACCACTTCCTCCTCAGGCGGCTTGCGCCCGCAGCGCGGTCGGATCCACTTTCACGCCCGGACCCATCGTGGCGGCGACGGAGACGCTCACCAGATAGTTCCCTTTGGCCGCGGCCGGCTTCGCCCGGATGAGTCCATTCAGTAGCGCGCGCGCGTTGTCCGTCAGCTTTTCGGGCCCGAACGACACCTTGCCGATCGGCACGTGGACGATGCCGGCCTTCTCCACGCGGTACTCCACTTTCCCGGCTTTGAGCTCGGTCACGGCCTTGGCGACATCGAGGGTTACCGTCCCCACTTTCGGGTTCGGCATCAGTCCGCGCGGGCCGAGAACCTTCCCGATGCGTCCGACGAGGCCCATCATATCCGGCGTCGCGATCGCCTTATCGAACTCCAGCCAGCTCTCCGCACTGATCTTCTTCACCAGGTCCTCGCCGCCGACGAAATCCGCTCCGGCGTCGCGCGCCTCGCGCTCCTTCTCCCCCTTGGCGAACACCAGCACGCGCACGGTCTTGCCCGTCCCGTGCGGCAACAACACCGTGCCGCGGATGTTCTGCTCTGCCTGGCGGGGATCCACACCCAAGCGTACCGCGATTTCCATCGTCTCGTCGAATTTCGCCGCCGCGCTCCTCGCCGCCAAGCGGATCGCCTCATCAAGCGCATAGCGTTTGCTGCGGTCTACCGTCGTCAGTGCCGCGCGATACCGTTTCCCACTTTTCGCCATCGCAATCCTCGCTCAATCGACCACGTCGAGCCCCATGCTTCGGGCTGCCCCCTCGATCGTACGCATTGCCGCTTCGACGCTCTCAGCCGTGAGATCGGGCATCTTGAGCTGCGCAATCTCGCGCACCTGTGCCCGAGTTACTTTCCCAACCTTCTTCTTGTTTGGTTCGCCCGAGCCCTTCTCCAAGCCCGCGGCGCGCTTCAAGAGCACCGCCGCGGGCGGCGTCTTGGTGATGAAACTAAAGGACCGGTCCGCATACACGGTAATAACGACCGGAATGATCAGCCCTTGCTGGGCTTGCGTCTGGGCGTTGAACGCCTTGCAGAATTCCATGATGTTCACGCCCCGCTGCCCGAGGGCGGGGCCGACCGGCGGGCTCGGATTGGCCTGGCCGGCGGGTATCTGCAACTTGATCTCTGCGATCACCTTTTTCACGACGGTGTCCTCCGCAATACGGCATTAAGCTTTTTCGACTTGGACAAAGTCCAATTCGACCGGCGTGGCGCGTCCGAAGATGCTGATCAACACGCGGAGCTTGCCCTTGTCCGCCTTGACCTCTTCGACGACGCCGTTGAAGTCCTGAAACGGCCCATCGATCACCTTGACACTCTCGCCCGATTCGAACAGCACTTTGGGTTTGGGCCGTACCGCGCCTTCCGCCATCTGCTGCGTGATGTCGCGCACTTCAGATTCGGGAATCGGCGCGGGGTGTGTGGCGTCCCCGACAAACCCCGTAACTTTCGGAGCCGACTTCACCACATGCCAGGTCTCGTCATTGAGTTCCATATTGACCAGGATGTAGCCGGGAAAGAACTTCCGCGACGAAGTCTTCTTTCGGCCCTTCACCAGTTCGACGACCTTCTCCGCAGGCACGAGCACATCGCCAAAGAACTCTTGCTTGCCGAGTGTGCGGATGCGCTCTTCGAGTGCGGCCTTCGCCTTGTGCTCGAACCCCGAATAGGTATGCACAACGTACCACTGCTTCGCCATGGCGCTTCAGCTCAACACGGCCCGCACCAAATGGGAAACGGCGTAATCGGCGACTCCGAGAAACACGGCAACGATCAGGGTAATAATGACCACGACCAGTGTCGCCGCGTAGGTCTCCTTGCGCGTCGGCCAATGGACCTTTTTCAGTTCGCTCCACACCTCCGTCAGGAAGGTGGTCGCATGCGGAATCGACTCCCGCACTTTTCCCACTTGCTCTTGTATTCCCATTTTCACTGTGCGTGCGTTCGGTCTGTTGCAGAGCGGGTCAGGCAGGGCTCGAACCTGCAACCCCCGGATTTGGAGTCCGGTGCTCTGCCAATTAGAGCTACTGACCCGACACGTTCATCTCAACCGCCACGGTCTCTCCGCCTATCCTGTCCGGTTTCCGCTCCAGGCGTCAGACCTTGGACTCCTTATGAACCGTGTGCGTGCGGCAAAACGGACAAAATTTCCGAAAGGCGAGTTTCTCGGTTGTCGTCTTCTTGTTTTTCGACCCGGTATAGTTGCGACGCTTGCATTGTTCACATTGAAACGAGATCAGATCGCGCATCGGCCCGCCCCCCTCACTTGATGATTTTGGCGACGACGCCGGCGCCGACCGTGCGGCCGCCCTCGCGGATGGCAAAGCGCAGTCCCTCGTCCATCGCAATCGGCGTGATCAACTCGATGGTCACCCGCACATTGTCGCCCGGCATCACCATCTCCGTACCCGCCGGCAACGTCACCACCCCCGTCACATCCGTCGTCCGAAAGTAAAACTGCGGCCGATACCCCTGGAAAAACGGCGTGTGCCGCCCCCCCTCCTCCTTCGTCAATACGTACACTTCCGCCTCGTAGTTGGTATGCGGCGTGATGCTCCCCGGCGCCGCCAACACCTGCCCGCGCTCCACTTCCTCCCGCTTCACCCCGCGCAGCAAGCACCCCACATTGTCCCCCGCTTGCCCCTCGTCCAGGATCTTGCGGAACATCTCCACCCCCGTCACCACCGTCTTCACCGTCGCCCGCATCCCCACGATCTCCACTTCCTCGCTCACCCGCACCCGCCCCCGCTCCACGCGCCCCGTGGCCACCGTCCCCCGTCCGCTGATCGTAAACACGTCCTCCACCGGCATCAAAAACGGCTTGTCCAGCGCCCGCACCGGCTCCGGAATGTACGCGTCCACCGCCGCCATCAGCTTCATGATCGCCTGTTCCCCCAACTCCCCCGCATCCCCCTCCAACGCCTTGAGCGCACTGCCCCGGATGATCGGGATCTCGTCCCCCGGAAACTCGTACTTCGACAACAGCTCGCGGACCTCCAACTCCACCAAATCCAGCAACTCCGGGTCGTCCACCGCATCCACCTTGTTCAAAAACACCACCATCGCCGGCACCCCCACCTGGCGCGCCAACAAGATGTGCTCCCGCGTCTGTGGCATCGGCCCGTCGGTGGCCGCCACCACCAGTATCGCCCCATCCATCTGCGCCGCCCCCGTGATCATGTTCTTGATGTAGTCCGCATGGCCCGGACAATCCACGTGCGCATAGTGCCGCTTGTCGCTCTCGTACTCCACGTGCGCCGTCGCGATCGTGATCCCCCGCGCCTTCTCCTCCGGCGCCTTGTCGATCTGATCGAACGGTATGAAACTCGCCAGCTTCTTCGCCGCCAACACCTTCGTGATCGCCGCCGTCAACGTCGTCTTCCCGTGATCGATGTGCCCGATCGTCCCCACGTTCACGTGCGGCTTCTTGCGCTCGAATTTTTGCTTCGCCATGACTGTTCTCGCTACTATGTCTTGGGCAAGCCCAGGAGCGGAATCGAACCGCCGACCTCCTCCTTACCAAGGAGGTGCTCTAACCGACTGAGCTACCTGGGCCCTCAGGACGTGCCGCTTCCCGGCCTGCTGCTGTTCCGATCGCTAACCTCCGATTGCTTCACATGAAGCGGGAAACGGGATTCGAACCCGCGACCCTCAGCTTGGAAGGCTGATGCTCTAACCAACTGAGCTACTCCCGCGCCCTACTTCTGTCACCAATTTTTCATTTCGTCCTGGTGGAGAGGGGAGGATTCGAACCTCCGAAGGCATTCGCCGGCAGATTTACAGTCTGCTCCCTTTGGCCGCTCGGGAACCTCTCCGCACACTGGAGCCGATGGCCAGAATCGAACTGGCAACCTACTGATTACAAGTCAGTCGCTCTACCTCTTGAGCTACATCGGCCCTGCCGCGCCACCACCCCGTGCGAACCCGCCAATCGGTGTGCAAAGGAACCTGGCGCAAAACGTGCTTGGTATACTACCTGGGGGACCCTGTCAAGGCAACCCTTGGGAATATCGCTCACCAGGGCACCCCCGCGTGCTCCGGCGGAGCAGTTCATACAACGTCACTGCGGCGGCAACCGAGGCATTGAGCGAGTCGATCCGCCCTTGCATCGGGATCGCGACCGCGAAATCGCATTCGCGCGCCACGAGCGGACGCATTCCCGCTTCGCCCCCAACAACCACCGCGACGCGCGCCGGTAGATCGGCCTCATACAGGCTTAGCAGGGCCTTGGGCACCAGGCCGACGCTCCAATAGCCGGCCCGCTTGAGCGCGCGCATCGTTCGGACAAGATTGGTGACGCGGCACACGGGAACCAGGGCTGTGGCGCCGGCGGCCGCGATCTCAACGGCCGCCGTCACGCCCGCAGCGCCGTCCTTAGGAAGGATGACTCCGCCGGCGCCGACGGCTTCGGCCGTGCGTAACAACGCTCCCAGATTGTGGGGGTCCTGCAATTGATCGGCAACGACAAACAGCGGCGGAGCGGCCTCAACCAATGTTTGCAGATCCGCGTAGGGGAAGGGTTGGCACACGGCAACAACCCCTTGATGCCGTCCCGTTCCAGCCATGGCAGCCAGCGCCCGGTCGCCACGGGGATACGTCGCGATTCCAGCCGACTGCGCCAGGTGGAGCACCTCCGCCAGACGCTGTCCGACCCGCGGGTCGTAGGAGATGGCGCGTACGGCGTCCGGCCGCGAGCGCAACCACGCCGTGACGGGGTGTACCCCATAGATGTGGCGCTCCTGCGCCGCCACCGCGGTGTCTCGATTTGCAAGATTCCGCCGTTTCACTACCATGGGTTCCCAGTGTCCATCATCAACCGCTACATTCTGCGTGAGATTTTTGTGCCGTTCGGACTCGGGATGGCGGTGTTCACGCTCATTTTGCTGGTCGCGCGCATCCTCAAGTTGGTGGAGATGGTGGTCAACCGCGGCGTTCCGCTGCTCCAGGTCCTCAAGCTTTTTTCCTACATTCTGCCCGCATTCCTGGAGGTGACGGTACCCATGGCCTTGCTGCTGGGCGTCCTGGTGGCCTTTGGCCGCCTCTCCTCCGATAGCGAGATCATTGCGCTGAAGACCTCCGGCATCAGCCTCCTCCAGCTGACGCGACCTGTGGCTCTCTTTGCCGTTGCCGTCTACGTGGTAGCGCTCGGGTTATCCATATACGCGCGCCCTTGGGGAAACACCCTACTGCATAGCGGCTTGTATGAAATTGCCAAGACCCGTGCCAGCGCCGGCATCAAGGAGAAGGTGTTCAACGACGACTTCTCCGGCTTGGTGATCTATGTTGACCATATCGAGCCCCCGGGGACTTCGCTTCGCGGCGTGCTCATCTCCGACAACCGCGATACCGGCCAGCGCAATACCGTCGTGGCCAAACTCGGCCTCCTGGTCCCCAACGAACGCCAGCATGTCTTGACGCTACGGCTGGTCGACGGCAGCATCCACGCGTTCTACCCCAGCGACCGCAGTTACCACCGTACCGATTTTGGCGTCTACGATATCACGCTCGATCTCAACACGGCGCTGACCAATCTGCGTCCGCGCGAGAAAGACGTCAGCGAGATGACCATCCCCGAATTGCGGCAGGCGATCAACAGTAAGCACGCTGCGGGTCAAACGGCATTCAGCGAGGCAGTCGAATTGCGCCGAAAGTTTTCCATTCCATTCGCCTGCCTGGCATTCGCGGCCATCGGCATCCCCCTGGGCATTCAACCCTCACGTGCCGTGCGGTCCCGCGGATTCACCCTCAGCCTCGCGCTAATCTTCATCTATTATGTCCTATTGTCGCTGGGCGAGAGCCTGGGGCACCGGGGCGTGCTGTCAGCCGGCGTTGCCATGTGGCTACCCAACATCTTGCTGACGCTCCTGGCAAGCGTGTTGTTCGTCCGCGCCGCGCGTGAGCGCACCGTGACACGGGCACTCACGTTCGACCGCTGGCTTGCTGGACTGCGGCATCGCGTTGCATCGCGTCTGCGCTTCCGGTCGCACTGAAGCTATGCGCGCCCGCCCGAGCATACTCTCTGTCGCCGGCCGGTACCTCATCCGCGAGTGCGTCGCGGTGCTGATTCCGGTCGTACTGGCCTTCTTGATTATCTACCTGATCGTGGATTTCTTCGATCGCTTCGACGTTCTCTTGCGCAATCACGCCGACCCCCTCGTCGCGGTGCGCTACTTCTTCTTCAAGATCCCGCTCATCCTGACGCAGATCATGCCACCGGCCGTACTCGCGGCCATGCTCTTGAGCCTGGGCATGCTCTCGCGCCGCAATGAACTCGTCGCCTTACGTGCCTCCGGGGTCAGCCTGTCGGAAACGGCGTTCCCCCTCTTGGTGCTGGCGGGTTCGATTAGCGTGGGCACGCTACTGTGGCACGAAACCATCGTTCCCTACTGCACCCGGGCCTGCCAATACATCAACAACATCGAGATCCGCAAGCGACCGCAACGCGGGATACTGAGCGAGCGCGGCATTTGGTACCATGGCGCCAACGGTTTTTATAACATCGACCAGATCGACCCTCGCCACGGGACGCTACTTGGTCTGACCATCTACCAGATCGGCCCGAATTTCGAACTACGCCGTATTATCGAGGTCACTTCGGCACGATGGACAGGTCAATCATGGCTGCTGTCCGGCGCCTCGGAGCGCACAATCGGGGACGATGGGCAGATCCGGACGCGCGTGATGAGTCCCGACGAAGTCGTCATCACGGAAAGCCTCGGCGACTTTCTCGAGGTGCACCGCGAACCCGATGAACTCAGTTATCTCGATCTTCGTCAACGCATGCACGAGCTGTCCGGAAAAGGAATTGATCCCTCAAGTTATCTCGTCGACCTCAACATGAAATTGTCAGTGCCATTCGCGGCGCTGGTGCTCGCTTGCGTGGCGATTCCATTGGCGGGACGCGCCGTGCGGCATCCCAGCGTCGCCGCTATCGTCGCTATCGGGTTGGTGTTGGGGTTTGGTTACTGGGTGCTGCTCGCCCTCGCCAATGCACTCGGCGAGAGCGGGGTCTTGCCCGCGGTGGTAGCCGCCTGGGCCGCCAACCTTATTTACATCCTGTTGGGATACGGACTGTTCCTGAGCCTCGAGTGAATCGCCCGCTCGGGGTTACCGCCCCAACATCCCGCCACGGATATCGTGGCGGATACGCTCGATTAGAGCGGCTGAGCGCCACCAGTCCGCCCGGTGCCGCACCGGCGTTGGGTGTCGATCCAGGAGCGAACTAATGCAATTTCTTCAGGGCGCGATCCATCCCCGCGAGCAGGGACGCCGGATCGCTCTCGCTGTAAAAGTATTTGAACTGCGGCCGCTCTTCCGTAAGAGACTCGTCCAACACACCTGCCGATGAGAGGAAGAATGTGCGCGGGATATATTCCCCATCGGGCTTGTACTGCTTGCTCAGTTCCTGATTCTTGTCCTTGTCCAGCCGGACCATCACGAACGACTTCGCCTTCTTCACCACCTCCGGATGACTGAAGACCTTCGAGTAGTTGGCGCAGTGCGGACACCACGTCGTGTAAAAGATCAAACAGATCGGCTGATGGTTCTTCTTGGCAGCCGCCAGTCCTTCCTGGTAGGGCATCCAGCGGATGTTGGCATCATTCCAGTCTTCGACACCAGCGAATGCTAGGGCGGTAGCCAGCATCAGGCTCGCAACCACCACACCGGCACAGGCATATTTTCTCAGCATGGCGCACTGCTAGCGCAATCGGTTGCAGCATTCAACGCCCGCTGGCTGTAACCCGGCCTAGGGGGCACCACCCTCTGTCTGCAGGGCCTTGGCGACGGCCGCGTCGGGCGTGATCTCGCTGTGACACGCATGCTTCCCTTGCAGCACCGGAAGTACGCGCGTCCGCTGCCGCAGCAATTGCTGCCCTGCTTCGGCCACGCCTGGACTCCGCAGCACCCGCCGTTCGGGCTGAAAATCCGGATCCTTTCCGCTGGCAAAGCTCGTGATCTCCTTCGAAATACGCATGCTGCACCAGTCGTGACCACACATCGCGCAGAAATCGGTATCGATCTCCAAGTCCTCGTCGTGCAGCGCACGGGCGGTATCGCCATCGAAGGCGAGTTCAAATTGCTTTGGCCAGTTCAAGGCCGCACGAGCCTTGGAGAGATCGTCGTCCCACTGACGCACACCCGAAATGCCACGGGCGATGTCACCGGCATGTGCCGCAATCTTGTAGGCAATACAGCCGGCCTGCACATCCTGCGGTTTGGGTAGACCCACATGTTCCTTCGGCGTCACGTAGCACAGCATCGCGGCTCCGGCACGGGCCGCCTCGGTCGCCCCGATCGCGCTGGTGATATGGTCGTACCCGGGGAACACGTCCGTCACCAAGGGCCCGAGCACGTAAAACGGGGCATCGTCGCACACCCGTTGCTGCAGTTGCATGTTGAACGCGATCTGGTCCAAGGGGACATGCCCCGGGCCCTCCACCATCGCCTGCACACCGACCGCGCGGGCCCGATGCACCAGCTCGCCGAGCGTGTGGAGCTCCGCCAATTGTGCTGGATCCGATGCGTCCGCACAACAACCGGGGCGCAGTCCGTCCCCAAGGGAATAGGTCACATCATAGTCGCGCATGACGGCGCTAATCTCATCGAACATCTCATACATCGGGTTCTGTTTGTTGTGAACAATCATCCACTTGGCCAACAACGAGCCCCCACGCGAGACGATTCCCGTGAGGCGCTGCTTGATCAGGGGCAGGTGCTCCTTCAATAGCCCCGCGTGGACGGTGAAGTAGTCAACGCCCTGCTTCGCCTGCCGTTCGATCTCGCGCAGGATGACATCGTAGGTCAGATCCTCGATGCGACGACCCACAATCATGCTGTAGATCGGCACCGTGCCGATGGGTATCGTGCTATGGTCGATAATCGCTTGGCGGCACTCGTGCAGGTTCCCCCCCGTCGATAGATCCATCAGCGTATCCGCGCCGAATTTTTGCGCCCACTGGAGCTTTTCCACCTCAGCTTGCGTACCGCTACTCACCGGCGACGCACCGATGTTGGCGTTGATCTTTGTCGTGATCATGCGACCGATGCCGGTGGGGTCGAGACGCTTCGGCGCGCGCGTGCCGCACATGTATGCGGGATCGTTGATCGCTTGCCATCGCTGTGCCACCGTCTGGTTTACCCAATGGCGTGCACCGCTCCGGGCACCCGGGTGGCCGACCGTAGCATCGGGGTAGGTCAGGCTCGCGCCATTGCCATTTGCGCCGCTCACGGGAGCATCACCCGCACTTCCAGCCAAATGCCGGACGTTCGCGGGAATCACCAGCCGGCCGCGCGCGACCTCCTGACGAACAAACTCGGCGGTCGCGTTTTCGCGCAGCGCGACGCGCTGCATCTCCGCTGTGACGATACCGGTGCGCGCAGCCTCTAGCTGGGTCATTAGTCTACCACTCCTCTGCGATTGACGCAGCTCGATCGATCTACGTCGGACGATCTCGTTACGTTCGTCCAACTCTACGCTGACACGGCGACAGGTTCAAGCGACACTGCCCGCCCCGGCTGTACAAACGCCGGGGGAGAAGGCTAGATGGCCGACCGCGGGTGACACCGCGCCGACCGTCTCAATAATGAAAGGAGAGTTGCATGTATTCTTACCGGGGCAATGACGGCAGCCACCCGTGCCCGAAGGCGAACGCGACGACAGTCCGCTCCAGCCGCCAACGGGGTTTCAGTTTCGTCTCGGTCCTCCTCGCATTGCTGATCGCCGCCGCACTCTATTTCGGCTACTTCCGCGTGCGCGACACGTCGTCGGAACACCGTCCAGGGCTCGTCGCCATCAACGCCAGCCGCGCCGTCGCATGTCGGACAAATCGCCAAAACATCGAACGCGACATCGCCCTGTGGTCCGTCAACCATGCCGGAGAGACCCCGAGCCTTGCCGCGCTTGAGGCGGATGGCGTACGAATCCCTTCCTGCCCCGAGGGAGGGCACTACGACATTACGGGGACGGCAGTGCATTGCAGCGTTCACCGTTGAACTCCGCTTTCGCCCTCCCCTCACCGACCGCGTTCTCCTTGTCGTCCGTTTTCGTGCTAACGTGCCGCGGCGATGCGAGACTCCTGGCGTAAGCGGTTCTGGCTTGCGGCAGCGCTCATAGGAGTGCTCATCGCGGCCGGGATGCTCATACCGACACGGTCGACGGCGCCGCCGTCCCACACGGCCGACACAGCGACCGACGATTCGCCGACGCTGTTCAGCCGCTGGTTAGAGTTCGAGCCCCCCGAGGTGGCGGGCCAGGTGCGGTCACGAGATGCCTTCATCGATCGCGTCTTGGCACATCAGGTCTTTCAGATGCCCCCACGGGGATTGCCGCCGATGCAAGCGCGCGAGCTCATGCTCGACGATGATCGACTCCTCCTTTCTACCGGGCATCGCCTTTGGAACCGCGAACTGCTCCATCAACCGGGCCTCGCTGGCAGCTTCTGTTACCTGCATTCCAGCTTCTGCCTCAAACGGCTGTTTGACATCCAGTTCTTCGTCGATGGCAGTCCAGTGGTCATCTATGACGACCAGTACCGCATCGAACGATTCCCAAGTCACACCCGTGTCACCTACGTCATCGCCCCCTTGGAAATCGAGGAGTACAAGTACATCACCGCCGACGACCGCGCCGTGTGTACCTACCAAGCCCGCTCAACCGATCGTCAACCGCACCGGTTGGCAATCGAGGTCTTGGCCGGGTACTTCACGATGCCCAACGCCGATGCCAACCCGTCGTATCCGTTATTGGGCAGTGGAAACTTCCAACACCTTCGTCTGTTCGCCTACCTCGACGCCCCGGGATTCTTCCGGCTCGATGGCTCCGCCATTCACCTGCGCCGAACCTTACAAATCCCCGCCGAGGGCGCGGCGGCACCGGCACAGGTGGCCGTCAGTTTCGAGGATCACGCGCGCGGCAATGCGACATCCAGTGTGCCGGAGGACCTGCGACAGCAGCATCGGCACACGTATAATCGCTGGTTCGCGGACAACGTTCCCTATTTCGACGCGTCCGATCCGGCCTTCAAGAAGATGTGGTACTACCGCTGGTGGGTAGTGCGCTTCAACATGACGCGGGCTGACACCGCCGACATGAGAGGCTACCGTTTCTACGAAGGCAAGCTCGGATTCGACAATGTGATCTCTTTCGCGGTGCCGGCACAACTGAAGGAGCTGACATATCTCCGGGACCCGGAATTCGGCCTGCAGCAGGCGGAGAACAGCTACCGCAATCTCGCGAACGGCGCTGTGGTCGACCCGCCGGGAAGCCCCTACTGGGGCGAAACCTACTCGCACTGGATTGCTGCGGCAGTGGCCGAATTCCATCGTGTCCATCGCATTCCATTGGCGCGTTTGCGCGCGCTGTTGCCCGCGATGGCTGGCGACGTTCGGGCGTGGTTGCACCTGTACGACGACGATGCGGACAACCTGCCCGAACGACAGAAACCGCGCGTCACCGGCTATGACCTCGACATCCTTTCCTACTGGTTCTTCCAAGGCCTGAAGCTTGACCTCAACGATCAGCCGCCGAATCTCGAGCGCGTTGACTTTGCCGCCTTCGTCTACGCCAACGCCCGCGGGGTAGCCGAACTCGCACGGGAGGCGGGGGATGCAGCCCTTGCCGCCGAGTTCGATAGCGTGGCCGAGCGTATCCGCCGCGCCGCCGTCCAGTCCCTCTGGGACGAAAGCAGCCATTTCTTCTATCCACAACGGACTCCCGACCACCGCCGCGCCCTCGTTCGCGAGCTGCATGGCTTCTTCCCGTTCACCACCCTGCTGGCGCCCGACGAACCAAGCTACCTGCGCGCACTGCAAAAGTTTGTCGATCCGCAGGAGTTCTGGGCACGGTTCCCGCCGGTCATCACCAGCCAGTTCCACTACCGCCAATGGACCTGGGAGATGGACGGCCTGACGCGGAACATTGCACCACACCCGATCAGCATGGGCGCCCGAACCTTACTTCAGGTGCTAAAGCATTACCATCAAGACATCATCACCGCGGACCATTTCATGGAACTGATGGAACGCTTCACGGCCCTGATGTATCCCGGTGTGAACCCCTATGACCCGCTGTGGCGCCCGAACGCGCACGAATACTACTCGAAATGGGAACCGCATCAGCGCACGGAACGTCCGAGGCCGTCGGAAATCCCGCACGACTTCCACTCCATGTACTGCGCCCTCGTGGTCGAGGGGGTCGTGGGATTGACCCCGCGCATCGATGCCAAAATTGAGTTGCAGCCGGCAGCGTTGCGCTGGGATCACTTCCTGCTCGACCGGTTACGCTATCAGGGTCGCGATCTCACCATCGTCTGGGACAAACCTGACGGACAGCCGCGCTACGCCGGCTATCCCGAGGGTTTCTCGCTCTACGTCGACGGCCGCCGCGCGTTCACGCGCAACCGCCTCGGCCACATGGTCTACGAGCCCGCGAGCGGCATGACGGAGGAGAAGAGCGGCCCGTCGCCCCGGTCATAGACGCCGGCGGCGTGGACACCACCGTACGTCGCGCCGGCTGCCGTTATCCCGCCGCCCCGCGACGCTCGCCACGCAGGGATTGCACGAGTTTCTCCCGAATGCGCTGGTACTCGCAGTGCACCCGTTCAGAGATTGGGTCCGGCTGCTCCTCCAACGCGCGGGTGAAAGTGCTCACCGCCTGTGCCATCAGGCTGATCTCTTCGGCAGCCACGGCGGGAGACGCTTCCGCTTCCTCGCGCAACTGGCGGAGCAGACCCTCGAGGTCTTGAAAGATCCGCTCGCGACTCGCACCCTCAAATTGTCCGAGCCCGCGGTGCGGCATCCGCTGTCCCTGCGCGCGCGGCCGGCGTCGCTTGCGGCCCGCGCCTCCCGGGGGCCCGAGCGCCACGGCAACGCCCTGCGGATCAGATTGCCAGCTCACGGCGCGCCTCTGTACATTTCCATTGATCCCTCCACGCCCAACGGTGCGCACACTACCCGCACCACCACCGAACCGAGACACGCCCGTGGCGAGTGGCGGTTGTCACGTCCCCCACTCATTCGTGTGTACATTCGCCACGCGCGCATCATGCGTGCACCGAATCCAACATCACCGCATCACCACATCCCCGGCCCGCCGTGAGACAGACCGCTCAGTCGGTTCGCTCGCACCCCGATAAGACCGCAATCGGCTCGGTGCCAGCCCAACGCTCGGCTCTTATCCTCGGGTCCGCACTGTACTCCGCATTTTGCCCAAAAGAAAGCGAAGAGTTACGCCGTGGAGAAAATTGCGTCAGGCAAAACCGCCACACCGTCGACCATTGGCCATCCGTATACCACAGGCGCATCCATCCCAGCCTTGCCACCCAAGCGCCGGTCTGGCATCACACTCATCAGGATGCGACCCGACCTTTGCCGGAACAACGCTCTACGGCCAGCGGCGTCGCGGTCCTGCGGCGCGGACGCAACGCACGGCGTAGACGCATGCGCACGCGACGGCAGGATATCGTGAAACTCAGCGTCATCATTCCGGTATTCAACGAGCGCGGCACAATTGCCGAACTGCTCCGGCGCGTGTGTGCCGTGTCCCTCAACAAGGAGGTCATCGTCGTCGACGACGCCTCCGACGACGGCACGCGCGACGAGCTGGGCCGCATGGGCCTGCGAACCACCGGCGATCGCATCACCGCGGCCGGACCCGACGCCGGCACCGCAAACGAGATTCGCCTGATTGTTCATGCGCACAATCAAGGCAAGGGCGTCGCCGTCCGAGACGGCATCGCGGCCGCCACCGGCGAAATCACCATCATTCAGGATGCCGACTTGGAGTATGACCCGGGCGACTACTTCACACTGCTCCAGCCGATCCTCGACGGCAAGGCAGACGTGGTCTACGGCTCGCGCTTTTCGGGTTCCCCCCGCCGAGTGCTGTTCTACTGGCACGCCGTTGGCAACCACTTCCTGACGATGCTGTCCAACATGTGTACCAATCTAAACCTCACGGACATGGAGACCTGCTACAAGGCGTTCCGCAGCGAGGTTCTGAACGGCGTGCCTCTGCGGTCCTGTCGCTTTGGTATCGAACCGGAACTCACAGCCAAGTTCGCTCGCCTGCGTCTACGTATCTACGAGGTACCGATCTCGTACGCCGGGCGGAGCTACCTCGAGGGTAAGAAGATCGGCTGGCGGGACGGTGTTGCCGCGCTGTGGACGATTCTGAGATTCGCCGTCGTCGACGACCTCGGTCACAATCCCGGTTATCGAACGTTACAGCGCATGGCCACTCTGCACCGCTACAACCGCTGGCTGTGGAGCAAAATGCAACCGTACGTCGGAGCGCGGGTGCTCGAGGTCGGCTCCGGCATTGGGAACATGACGCGCTTTGTCGCGTCTCGCGAGCGCGTAGTCGCGACGGACATCAACCCCGACTATGTCGCGGCGCTGCATGCCAAATTCGAACACCATAGCAACATCAGCGTCGTCCAGTTCGACATGGGAGCCGATCGCCTGCCCGCGGCGGTGGGCAGTGGCTTCGACACGGTCTTGTGCCTCAACGTGTTGGAGCACGTCGCCGACGATGTCGGAGCCCTGCAACGGCTCCACGACGTCCTTGCGCCGGAGGGCCGCCTCTTGCTCATCGTCCCTGCGACGCGCCGCCTGTACGGCGAGATCGATCGTGCGATCGGCCATCACCGCCGTTACGCGCGGGATGAGTTGCAGCGCAAGGTGGAGGCAGCAGGCTTCTCCCTTGAGCGCATCGACGCGTTCAACATGCTCGGCATGCTCGGGTGGTACCTGAATGCATGCATCCTGCGGCGCCGCACCGTCCCCAGTTTCCAGGCGCGCATTCAGGACCGGCTGGTTCCGCTCTTGCGCTTGGAAGAGCACGTTCGTTGCCCATTCGGCCTCTCCCTATTCGCGGTCGCACGACGGACGAACCACCGTGGCAACGCGTAGCGAGCACCGTTCGCAGCGTCCCCGGTTGAGCGGGATGCGCCGCCCCTCAGTTTTCCGTGGCGGTTTCCGCCTCGACCAGCGTAATGGGGCGCAAGACGGCGCGTGGCAGGCCCTCGACGAACCGTGAGGGCTTCCCCATGACCACGCCGAGACTGCGATCGTACATGGTAATGGGATAGCTCAGGTACAGCTGCTCTTTCGCGCGTGTCGTCGCGACATACATCAGGCGGCGCTCCTCCTCGACCTCTGCGGCGCTGTGCACGTTGTACTCGGAGGGAAACTTGCCTTCCGCCGCCCAAATGACAAAAACCGAGTGCCACTCCAAGCCCTTGGCGGAATGAATGGTCGAGAGCGTCAGCAACCCCTCCTCGGGATCGGTCGCCAATACATCCGCCATGCTATCGGTCGGTGGCTCCAGCGCCATATCCGTCAGTAAACTTTCAAGCGTCCGATAGCGTGTCGCGATGGTGGCGAAGTGCTCGAGGTCCTTGCGGCGCTTGGGATGGTCCTCCGGATGTAGCCGCTTGAGCATGGGCTCGTAATAACGTACGACCTCGTTCACCTGCTCGGCAGGCTCCGTGCGCAGTTCCTGCAAACGACGCAAGAGGTTGGCGAGCGCCTGCAAGTCCGACGCCATGGTGCGCCGGGGAAAGCTCTCGAGCCGTGCCGGCGGCGCGCCTTCCGCGGAAATCCAGCGGAGGATCTCCGCACTGGTGCGCGGCCCCACGCCTTCGAGCAAGAGCAGAATGCGGTGCCAGGACACACTGTCACCGGGATTGGCCAGGATACGGAGGTGTGCCAGGACGTCCTTGATGTGCGCCGTCTCGACGAACTTGAATCCCCCGCGTTTGACGAACGGGATGTCGTGCCGCGCCAGCTCGATCTCCAGGTCGAAGGAGTGGTAGCTCGAGCGAAACAGCACGGCGATCTCGTCGATGGGCACGCCTTCCTCGCGCAGTTCGAGCACCCGCTGGCAGATGAAGCGGGACTGGAACTGTTCGTTCTCCGCCGCCACCAGGATCGGCAGCGGACCGCTGCCCTTGGCCGTAAACAAGGTCTTCGCATACCGCTCCCGCGCCCGCGCGATGATCGCGTTGCTCACGTCGAGAATGGGCTGTGTGCTGCGGTAGTTCTCTTCCAGCGCAATAATGTTCGCCCCGGGAAACAGCGTCGGGAAATCCATGATGTTACGAAAGCTTGCGCCGCGGAAAGAGTAAATGCTCTGCGCGTCATCGCCGACCACCATGACGTTGCGGTGTTCGGCAGCCAACAGGCCGACGATTTCGGCTTGCAACGCGTTCGTGTCCTGATACTCATCAACCATGATGTACCGATGCCGGCGTGCGAGTCGCTGTCGTACCTCCGGCTGTGTGCTCAGCAGATCGCGCAGCGTGAGCAAAAGGTCGTCGTAGTCCAGCAAATGGCGCTCCTTCTTATACGCTGCGTAGCGCGCCTGCAGCTGCGTCAGGTCGGGCAGGTGATCGAGCAGGTGGCTGTACTGCTCTTCCACCAATTGCCGCAGCGGCATCCCTTTGTTGACCGTCATGCCGTACAGCTCGGCAATCAGCTGCTTACGGGGGAAGCGCTTTTCCTTCTTGTCGAATCCCAGGCTCGCGCGCAGGAGGTTGATGACGTCCTCGCTGTCCGCCCGATCGAGGATGGTGAAGTTGGCCTGCAACCCCAGCGCCGATCCGTAGCGGCGGAGCACGATATTCGCGAACGAGTGGAACGTACCGCCCGCGATCCGATCGCAGCGTCCGTCCAGCAGCAGACTGGCACGCCGCAGCATCTCCCCAGCGGCGCGGCGGGTAAACGTCAGCAGTAGGATATTGGTGGGATCGACGCCGCTCTCGACAAGACGCGCGGCGCGGAAAATCAGGGTCCGCGTCTTTCCAGTCCCGGCGCCGGCCACCACCAGGATGGGCCCGTCAGTGCTGACCACCGCTGCGTACTGCGCCGGGTTCAGCTCCCCTCGGTAGTCGATGCGGAAACGATCTTCCCTGCGAGTCGTCCCCCCACCGCGGAGAACGTATCGATCATCAGGGCCTGCGTGCACGCTCGCGCCCCCTGGACCGGTAACCATCCGTGCCCTGTTTGCGCAGAGACCGGCGCAGCGCTACAGGACTGTCGTGCCGGCACTTCGTACCGCCCCCGATCCGGCCAGGAGCAATCGTTGCCGAGACTACTACGCACGCCATCACAACGTTCGACTATAGCAACCCGCTTGCAGCGCACCAAGCTACGCAACACCAAGCCCGCAGCAACCGGCTTCGTGAAGACAGGACGCGGCCATGCGCCTTGATCTGCGAGGCGTGCGATGCCCGTTAAGTTGGGCCAAGGCCAAGCTGCACATCGAGGAACTCCCGCGCGGCGCGGAATTGGAATTGATCGTTGACGATCCGAAAGGCGCACGCGACATTCCGCGTGCGGCGGAAGCCGAGGGGTACGCCGTACTGGATGTCGAGCACCACGCCAGCGAGTGGCGCATCGTGATCCACAAGTGACGATGGACTCGCACAGAATCTTTCTGGTTCGGTCGTGTCGGCCGACTTGTACGGTCATTCTGCCGAATCTCCTGATCGGCGAGTACCCAGCGCCAGACGATGCCGATTGGTTGCGCTCGGCGCACCAGGTAACCACCGTCTTCAGCCTCCAAGACGATTCCGACCTCGCCAGCAAGTGCTTGGATCTGCACCACCTCCAGCATGCGTATCGCCAGCATGGGCTACGGTTCCAACGAATGCCCGTCCCGGATTGCGACCTCGAGACCTTCGCACAGCTTCTCGACGGGATTGTCGGCGCACTCACGGAATTGCTGCGTGCGGGGGAGCGCGTCTATCTGCACTGCAACGCCGGGATGAACCGCGCGCCGACCGTGGCCATCGCCTACCTCCACACCGCGCACGGACTGCCGTTGGCGAGCGCCCGTGACTTCGTCAAGCAGCGCCATCACTGCGTTCCCTACATGCGGCTGCTCCAGCTCCGCTACGAAGGAGCTGAGTAACGAACCGAGGTGACGGCGCATGGTGTGGTCAAAGCAAGACGCGCTGAGCCGGATCTGTGAGGTGGGGTTGATCCCAATCCTGCGGACGGCCTCGACGGAGGAGGCGCGGTGCGCGGCCGAGGCCGTTCTCGCCACCGGTATCGGCATTGTCGAGATCACCACCGGCGTGCCCGATGCCCTAGCGTTGCTCAAGTGGATCGTCGAACGCTACGGCAGCACGGTCCTACCTGGGGTCGGAACGGTCCTCGACCCGGACACGTGTCGCGCCGCGATCGCCGCGGGGGCCGAATTCATTGTTGCCCCAAACTTTGACCCGGACGTGGTCGCCGTTGCCGGTCGGGCCGAAAAGCTCTGCATCCCGGGCGCGCTGACGCCAACGGAGGTGCACGCAGCCTGGCGAGGCGGCGCGGACATGGTGAAGGTCTTCCCCTGTGGTGCGCTGGGGGGTCCCGAGTACATCCGTGCCTTACGAGGACCGCTCCCGCAGGTTCCACTGGTCCCGACGGGGGGTGTCTCACTTGCCAATATCGCAGCGTTCATCGATGCCGGGGTTGCCGCCCTCGGCGTTGGCGGTGATCTCCTGGGCGGACGAGCGCTAGCGCAAGGGGGAGCCGACCTGATCCGCGCGAATACTACCGCCCTGTGGAAGGCCGTACGCGTCGCTCGAGATGCACCGGCGTGACGCTTTCCGACGGGTCCGGACCGAACCACGCTGCGTGCCACCTGCCAGGAGTCGTGGATTGGCGTCTGCCGTTCTCTTCGGCAGAGCCTCAGGTCCCTCTGCAGGAAGTTGCAGACCCCACGCCGCACTCGAACGAGCGCACGGGGCGCCTGTTGCGAATTTGGCGGCCGCTCCGCCCGACGTGCGGAGGTCAATCTATGATCTCCGCACGTCTCCCCCTACCATGGACAGACGGCAGCGTCGTAGACCTGACAACCCTCTCGGCGAAACCGGCCGCCCCACTTCTCGGACGGCTTCGTCGTCTTTGACTAACTGAAAGACCGGAACGGCGACTTACCGGCCAACGAGCGTGCGTACCGCCGCAGCGACGTTGTCCGCCGTCAGCCCGAATTTCTCCAATATCACCTCGCCGGGAGCGGAGGCCCCGAAGCGTTCGACACCGATGGCAATTCCACAGTCGCCAATCCAACGACACCACCCGAAGGTCACCCCCGCTTCGACGGAGACCCGCGCGCGCACGGACGAGGGAAGCACCAACTCGCGATAGTCCGCGCTCTGCGCGGCAAACGTTTCCCAACACGGCATCGAAACGACGCGCGTAGCGATCCCCTCTGCCGTGAGGCGGGCACGGGCGGTCAATGCCACATGGACCTCGGCCCCCGTCCCCAGGATGATCACCTGCGGCGGTCCGTCTTCGGCCTCCGCCAACACATACGCGCCGCGCGCCAGTCCGGCTGCACTTGCGAACCGTTGGCGGTCGAGCGTTGGCACTTTCTGACGGCTGAGGACGATCGCCACGGGCCCCGTTTGCTGCGTCATTGCCCAACGCCAGGCCTCCACGGTCTCGTTGGCATCGCATGGACGAACGACCGCCAGATTCGGCATCGCTCGCAGTGCCATCAAGTGCTCAATGGGTTGATGTGTCGGGCCATCCTCACCCAGGGCGACCGAGTCATGCGTCCACACGTAGATTACGGGCAGACCTGACAATGCCGCCAAACGCACCGGTGGCCGCATGTAGTCCGAAAATACAAAAAAGGTCGACGCGAACGGGCGCAGACCACCGTGGTACGCCAACCCGTTTGCGATTGCCCCCATGGCGTGCTCTCGCACCCCGAAGTGGAGGTTGCGCCCCGCCCCACTCTGCCCATCGAAGGATCCGCCTTCCTTCAGAGCCGTGTTTGTCGACACGGAGAGGTCCGCATCTCCGCCAATGAGCCACGGCACGCGCTGGGCGATGGCGTTCAGCACCTTCCCGCCTGCCTGTCGGGTCGCCAGCGAGTCGGCCGGACTGAAGGAAGGCAATTCGCTGTCCCACTGCGGCGGGAGTTCCCGGCGCATCATCCGTTGCCACTCGGCGGCGAGATCGGGATACGCCTGTGCGTACGCATCGAAGCGTCTCCGCCACTCCCTTTGCTCCTGTTCCCCGCGCGCGATCGCGGTACGAAACCGCGCCAACGCTTCGTCTGGAACGTAAAACTTCCGCGCCGGGTCCCAGCCCAAAGCCTGTTTGGTGAGCGCCGTTTCCTCCACGCCCAAGGGGCTGCCGTGGGCTTCCGACGTCCCCTGTTTATGCGGCGAACCGTACCCAATGGTGGTTTCGATCAGGATCAGCGAGGGACGCAGGTTGTCGGCCTTGGCGGCCACGAGCGCAGCATCGATTGCGCCAATGTTGGAATTGCCGTCTTCGACACGCAGCACCTGCCAGCCGTACGCCCGATATCGGTCCATGACATTTTCCGTGGAAAACGCCAGCGACGTCGGCCCGTCGAGCGACACATGGTTGCAGTCATACAGAAAAATGAGTTTCCCTAACCGCAGGTGGCCCGCCAACGAGCTAGCCTCCGCCGATACCCCTTCCATCAGGTCCCCATCGGTCACCAACGCGTACGTCCGGTGATCGACGATCGTATGGCCGGGACGGTTGAAATGATGCGCCAGTGCACGCTCGGCGATTGCCATTCCAACTGCGTTGCCCGTGCCCTGCCCCAGAGGACCGGTGGTAGCTTCGATGCCGCACGCCTGGTGCATCTCGGGGTGCCCCGGCGTACGGCTACCCCATTGACGAAACGACATGAGATCGTCCAGGGAGATGTCGTAGCCAGTAAGATGCAGCAACGCATACAGCAACATGCTCCCATGCCCTCCAGAGAGGACAAAACGGTCCCGGTCGGGCCACAGCGGATCCTTTGGATTGTGGCGCAAGTGGTGCTGCCAGAGCGCGTACGCCATTGGAGCCGCACCCAATGGAAGGCCTGGGTGTCCGGAATTTGCCTTCTGGACCGCGTCGATCGCCAGCGTGCGAATGGTGTTGATGCTCAGTTGTTCGATGTGCGTGTCAGCCCCGACCACAATCGCCTCCCTTCCCGGCCGCGCCCGCCATCGCGGCGGCCTTGCAGATCCATCCTCGGCCGTTCGCTTCCGCGCTCCCGCCTGGCGTTACCGTCGGGCACGGGATACGGCCTTCTAGCCCTCAGCGTAGACACAATCCGCATTCGGTCGCAATCGCCCCTACGTTGGGGACGCGGCGTGTCCGGCTCTACGCACCCCACCCTTCGCGCACCACCTGGCGCGCCATCAACTCCAATCCCTGGCGCGGCGAGAGCAGTGGACTGCCAAGGAGCCCGCGAACCTTCTCCGCTACAAGCCCGCCGCGCAGCGGCCGTGGTGCCGCCTGCTGCAGTTCCGCGGTCCTGCACGGGCGGAGAAATGCGGGATCGAGCCCGAACACCGCACACGCGAGGCGCGCGAAAGTCGCCCGATCCATGCATTCCGGTCCAACGACGTGGACTATGCCGCGATGCGCCGACAGCGCCAATGCCTTGACGGCAGCCGCCAGACTGGCGGCGTACGTGGGCGTCCCCCACTGATCGCACGGCACGTTCATGGACTCAGCGCGTCGCCCGCGCTCCAGCAGTGCCATGACAAAGTTCTTCCCCTCGCGTTGGTATCCGTAGACCCCGCACAGGCGGACGATCAGGTAATTCTCCAGATCTTGCGCAACGAGGCATTCAGCCGCCAACTTCTGCCTGCCGTAAGCGTTCAATGGATCCGGTGTGGCATCCTCGGTATAGGGACCGGCGGCTCCATTGAACACATAGTCGCTCGAAAAATAGATGTAGCGCGCGCCCACCTTGCGCGCGGCCTCCGCAACGTTGCGCGCGCCATGGACGTTAATCTCGAAGGACTCCTCCACGTGCGTTTCGCACCAGTCGACATGTGCCTGCGCCGCCGGGTGGAAGATCAGGTCGGGAGCGACCTCCGCAACGACGCGATCGACCGCATCGCGATCACGGACGTCGAGGGGAAGCAATCCTGCCACCGGATGCGAGTGATAGGTTCCCACGCATTCGCCCGGGAACACCTCCTGCAGACGACTGCCGACAAAACCGGACGCTCCGACGACAAGAACCCGCATCCAAACCCTTTCTGGATCCGTTAACGAACCGGTATTCACTTACCGCTGCGCGCCGCGCCACCCGGCCAATATCCGCATTCCCAGACCCCGAATCCGGCTAACGGAACCTCACACCCCGTCATGCACGGCGGTGGGTTCCGGTCGCCGCTCCGTCGGTGCCGGCGAGCCCTTCGGAATCGTGGGCGTCTGCCCTGCGCGAAGGGGCCCGCTCGCTTGCGTGGCTGCGGGTGTCGGCGTGACCAGTGGCTTGGTGGCAGCACCGGTGGCCAGCGCCGTAGCGGCCTTTGTGGGCGCCGTTTCCGCCCTCACGGCGGTTCCGCCCGGCGTTGGCGTTTGCACCACCGTCGGCGTTGTCCCGGGATCGTCCACCGATGTATCCCCAACGCTCGCGGACGCCCCGTGGCCGTCCGCGCTGGGCGTCTCCCCGGTTACCGTACCCGTGACGGTACCGGCATCCCCTCCGACGCTCTGCCCAACAACCACCCCCGGCATGACCACTTGCGGAACGGGTACTGCCGGCGCGCCCGGTGCAACCGCGTTCCCCAGCGCCTCGACGTTGATCCGTAAGACGCCGACGTAATCGAATCCTCCCCAGCCGTCTGCCCCGCTGCCGCCCGGCCCGGGACTCGCACTGCTCGGCAACACGGCATGTGCGGACACCTTGTCATAGTCGGCCCCAAATCTCTCGGGAGGGAGGAATGAAACCGCTATTACGGAGACCCGATCGACGCCGTCAGTGTACGTCGCCTGGGCAGGTGCCCTTATGCCAGCAAGCGACAGCGCGTAGGTCACCGGCGCGACGTTTGGCAGCGGCGGGCTACCGCGACGCGGACTGTAGCGGGGAAAGAGCACCGAAATCCCCGGGCGGTCGAGCACCCCATCGAAATAAAGGTTCAGTGCAAAATGGGAAAACTCTTCGTTTCGCGTCAGCACGCTCGGCTCGCCAACAACCGTGAAGTCGTTCTCCCCCTCCATCAGGGATACCTCAATGCCGAAGTTGGACGAGTTGAGGACCGGCGCATCCGAGTTCGCCGGCGGAAGTCCGGCAAGCAGGCCGAGACCGAACCAATCGCCGCCGAGTTGGGTCCGCCACACTTGCCCGAGCGCAAATTCCTCCTTCTGCGCGTTCCATGCATTCGGGTTCCCGTAGTGGTCGGTCGAGTAGATCATCGCACCACTCAACGTCACCCCCAACACCGCCGCCGGAATCGCTTGGAGGGCGAGGGCCACGGAAGCCACCAAACGCATTCTCATTGCAGGGAGGATAACTGCGCCAGTTCCCCGCGACAAGCGTCTTCGTGCGACTGCGGCGCGGCTAGGCCGTTTCCGCGAGGTAGCCTGGCCGGAAGATTACTTTCCGATCCCGCACGACAAGTTGGTCATTAAGAAAGAGCTCGACTGCCTGCGCCAGCACCGCTGCTTCGAGCGCCTTCCCCCGAGCCTTCACCTCTTCCAGCGTGTCCTCTCCCACGCGGATGTGAAATACGTCCTGGAGGATAATGGGTCCTTGGTCGAGCTGCTCCGTGACGATGTGTGCGGTACACCCCGATACCCGGACCCCTTCCTCGTAGGCTTGCTTGTACGCATTGGCCCCAGGGTGGTAGGGCAACAGCGACGGATGGATATTGACGATGCGGTCGCGGTACTGTTCGACAACCGCCGGGCCAACGATTTGCATGTAGCGCGCTAGCACCACCAATTCGGCTCGGTTTTCCTTCAGCTTCTCCAGCAAGAACGCCTGGTGCGCCGCCTTGTCGGTTGCAGGTAGCCAGAAATACGGAATGTTGTGGGCTGCGGCCAGCGGTTGGAGGGCATCGTGATTGGACAGGACCACACGCAAGTCGCCATTTAGGACACCCCGTTCTCGATCGCGAATCAGACGCTCGAGACAGTGTGCTTCTTTGCTAACCAGGACGGCCACTCGTTTGGGTTCTTTCCTCCCGTGGAGCCGGATCGTGACCTCCATGTGGATGTCTTCGCCAATCCGCTTGAGCCCGAGAATCAGCTCATCGAGGTTGATGTTCAGGTCGCTGATGTCTACCAGCATCGTCATGATGAACAAGCCCTCCATCACGCGTTGCTGAATGTCCTCGATATTGATGCTGCACCCGGCCAAATAGGTGGAGATACGCGCAACAACACCTTTTTGGTCATGCCCGATGACCGATATGACCGCCCGATGCTTCGTCATTATCTTACCCATACCATCGAATGGCGCGCAGCTTAGAGAGAATCGACCGCAGCGTCAAACTTCTCCGGTAATCGTCTGGATTTGCTGGCATTCGCCGGGAAGCGTGGTTACACTGGGGCTGGCCTCGGAGAGCGGACACGGATCATGGCGAAGCGGGTAAGCGCCGATGCGCAACATCTCGAACGATTCCGAAGAGTTCTGACCGCAAAGCGCCAGGCGCTTGTGCAAGAGGTTGGGAAAGTCCAGCGAGATCTGGAAGAGATCGCGTTAGACCGCGAAGCGGAACTCGAGGAAACCGCCCGGGAGGTGCGCGCCGCTCGCTTGCTCGCACGCTTAGATGACCGGGTAGTCACCGAATTGGACGAAATCGACCGGGCGTTGCTGCGCTTGCGTGATGGGCATTATGGCAAGTGCGTTTCGTGTAGCGAGCGGATTCCGTTGGCGAGACTAGAGGCGATTCCCGAAACACGGTATTGTCGGGATTGTGCCGAGGAGACCGAACGCGGCAATCCGGCCGCTCCCGCAGGCGGCGCCCAGTCTCCTGCGACACCGGAAAGGACGCCTGACTACAGTAGCTTGAGCGACACGGAGATTGAGGAGGCCATCCGTGAGCTCTTGCGCGAAGACCGCCGTGTCGATATGGAGGAATTACGGATCGTTTGCCGGCGTGGCGTGGTTCACCTGGGCGGTTCGGTGCCGAGTGAAGGCGCCCACCAGATCGTCTTGCAGACCATTACAGACGTGATGGGCTTGAAGATTGTCGACGATCATCTGCAGGCTCACGGGATGTTGTGGGAACGGGAAGATAGGAGCCGGGAAGAGGTCTCGATCGGCATGGCCCCATGGGAGGAGCCAGCAGGAACGGAGGATGTAACCGAGGCGCAGGAAGACGGGGTGGACTTTGAGGCCCCTATCCGGCCGATTCCAGAGGAAGAATGACCGGGAGCAGAGCAATCGACAGGCAGCGTCCGCCCGGAGGCGGTACACTTGAATTTGCATGCTGGGTCCTCGTCTAATCGACGAGCCACCAACGCCCGGCATTTCTCAACAAAAAAAGAGGCATGATCGATGGATAACGGTTTTGGCGCCCTGGCGCTAAACGTGGAAGACGACGATACTTTAGAAGACGATATAGGTCTGGAAGAGAGCTCCGAAGAGTTCAAGGCAGAGGGGCGTGAAGCGCCCGAGGAGACCGGCGACTACGATCTGCAATCCCACTTCTTCCAAGACGTCGGGACTACTGCGCTGCTGCTTCCGGAGGAGGAGCAGGCAATCGCGCGCGCCATTGTCCGTTCGCGCAACCGAATTCGGCGCCTCCTGCGGCGTTTCCCGCGCCTGACTTCAGCCGCCCTGCCGAAGCACGGCCGCAGTGTGATTCGGCCGAACGACGATTTTCGCGAACGGGAAACCGTCATGATTTTGGAGTACGCGCGGCGTCTTCTGCGCTCGCGTCGGCGCATCGAGCCCCAGATTGCGTCACGGCTCCGCTTGCGGGAATTCGTCGAGGCGGTCGACAGCGAGTTGACCACCTATCGCCGGCTCCGGGATCGCATGATCGAAGCGAATCTTCGCCTGGTCATTTCGTTTGCCAAACGCTACCGCCGGGCCGGGGTGTCGTTCCTCGACATGGTGCAGGAGGGCACCCTGGGCCTCATTCGCGCGGTCGAGAAATACGATCCGGTTAAGGAAGTGAAGTTCGGAACCTATGCTGTCTGGTGGATCTGGCAACAAATAGGCCGGGCCGGGGACGTCCACGGCGGCCTCATCCGCACCCCGGTGCATTGGAATCAACTCCGGCGCAAGGTTGGTCGTGAAACCCAGCGGTTGCAAACGAAACATGATGGAGAGGTCACGCGCGAAGCCCTTGCGGAAGCGAGTGGCGTCGATGCCGGTAGGCTCGAGACGATGACCCAGAGTTTCCAGTGCCTCTCGCTCGATTCGCCGCTCGGTGCGGATGACGACCGGACCTTGGAGGACTTGCTGGCGAACGAAAGCGACGATCCGGAGCAGGGTGCGGCCGCGGTGGATCTGAGCGAGCAGCTGGAAGTGGCGCTTTCTCACCTTCCGCAACGCGAAGCGGATATCTTGCGGTTGCGGTTCGGCACTTCGGATAGCCAGTCGCTAACCCTCGAAGAGGTTGGCCGTCGATACGGCGTCAGTCGCGAACGTATCCGGCAGCTTGAAGCCCGCGCCCTCCGTCAGCTGCTGCCGATCTGCGAAGGTCAGGGGCTGCGCGCCTACGTGGACTGATCGGCACACCAGCGGATCACCGTATCACCGGAGGCTGGTCGCGCTCATCGGCGCGCCCAGCCTCCTACCAGCAGTGCGCTTGCGCTCCTCACGGAACGTGGATACTAAAGCCAGGCCTCAGCCCAGACTCTCGAAAGGAAAGCGAATGAAGAAGTGTGTGCCGGTGATCGCCGGGGCGGTTGGTGTATTGGTGATGGCGTCATCGGCTCGTGCCGCGGGTCCGGAACTGAAGACTGACGATCAGAAAGTGATGTATGCGCTGGGCGTGCTACTCAGCCAGAATCTCGCTCCGTTTGCGCTGAACCAGGCAGAGCTTGAACTGGTCGAGGCCGGGCTCGCAGACGGGGTATTGAACCATGACAAGCGGGTGGACGTCGATGCGATCCGCCCGAAAATCCAAGAACTCGCCCGCGTCCGAAATGCCGCGGTTGCAGAAGCGGAAAAGAAGAAGGCACAGAGCCTCTTGGACACCGCCGCCAAGGAAAAGGGCGCAATCAAGACCGACTCGGGTCTCGTCTATCTGGAACTCAAACCCGGCAGCGGCGAACAACCCAAGGCGACCGACAAGGTGAAGGTCCACTACCACGGCACCCTGATGGATGGGACGGTCTTTGACAGTTCAGTCCAGCGCGGCCAGCCGGCAACCTTCGCTCTGAATCAGGTCATCCCGTGTTGGACCGAAGGCGTGCAGAAAATGAAGGTCGGCGGCAAGAGCAAACTCGTTTGCCCCGCCAGCATCGCGTATGGGGACCACGGCATGCCCCCAAAGATCAAGCCGGGCGCCGCGCTCGTTTTTGAGATCGACCTGCTCGGAATCGAGAAATAGCGTTCCGGGATTTCCGCCGAGCAACCCCCGGCCCACACCGCCCGTGTCGCTCCAAGCGAACGGCCTGCACGCGGGGGCGACAGCGCTGCAGTGAGCCTCGAAATTCGACAGGGCCTCGCGGACATTCCACCGGCGGCGTGGGATGCCCTTGTCGGGAACGGATCGGCATTCTTGGAGTGGGCGTGGTTGGCCTCGTTGGAGGAATCCGGTTGTGTAGCGCCGGAGACCGGTTGGCAGCCGCACCACATCACCCTGTGGGACGGCGTACAACTCGCGGGCGCCTGCCCAGTGTATCTCAAAGGCCACAGCCAAGGGGAGTTCGTATTCGACCATAGCTGGGCGGAGGCCGCACGACGCAGCGGGATCCGCTACTATCCCAAACTCCTGGTGGGCGTGCCTTTTACCCCGGCAACCGGCGCCCGCTTCCTCACCCACCCTGACAGCGATCGCTCCCGCTCGATCCGGATCATGGCCGAGGCACTGATGGATATGTGCCGGCAGACCGGGCTATCCTCCGTGCACGTCAACTTCTGCCTGCCCGACGAAGCAAAGGCCCTCGGCGCAATCGGCTTTGCGCCGCGCGTCGGCTACCAGTTCCACTGGACGAATCCCGGCTGGCTCACCTTCGAAGACTATCTGGCCGCGTTTCGCAGTAAGCGCCGCGCGCAGATCAAGCGGGAGCGCCAGGAACCGGCCGTCCAAGGGGTCGACATCACCGTGCATGCCGGAACCGATATTGCCAACGACTTGTTCGATCTCATGTTCAGACTCTACAAGACGACGATCGACAAATTGTATTGGGGCCGGCAGTACCTGAATCGACGTTTATTCGAGTTACTCCGTCAACGCTGGAAGCACCGTCTCTGCTTCATCCTGGCACGGCGCGGCCGCAACATCATCGCCGGCGCATTCAATGTGCGGAAGAATGACGTACTCTGGGGGCGTTACTGGGGCGCGTTCGAAGAGTTGCGCTTCCTCCACTTCAACGTCTGCTATTATGCCGCGATCGACTACTGCTTGCGCGAAGGCATCGGACGTTTCGAACCGGGCGCCGGCGGGGAGTTCAAGCGCCTGCGCGGATTCGATGCGCGCCCCACGCTCAGCATGCACTTCGTAACCGACACACGCCTGGCCAGCGCCGTCCACACCGCACTCCGGCAGGAACGCGCGGCGGTGGCGGCTGAGCTGGACTGGCTGAACGATCACAGCCCAATACGCAAATGATCGCGCGGTTGCGCCCACCGAGGTTAGCCGGCAACTATGGCGCCTCCGACGCTGCCGCGTTGCGAGATGGCGTCCGTGTTGTCGATGGTGGGGGACTCGGCGCGTACGTGAAGGTCAATGCGCCGTTCGCGGCATCGACGGTTACGCGACCCCCGTTACGCAGCCGGCCAAACAGGATTTCGTCGGCGAGGACACCTTTGATTTCATTCTGGATCAGCCGTGCCATCGGCCGCGCGCCGAACGCCGGATCGTACCCATTGTCAGCCAAGTAGCTGCGCCCCGCCGGCGTCAACTGCAGAAAGACCCGCCGGTCGTTCAACTGGGCATCGAGTTCGAGGATGAATTTGTCCACCACCCGTTCAATGACCGGGCGGGACAGCGCGCCAAATGCGATGGTCGCGTCGAGGCGATTGCGGAATTCAGGACTGAACAGGCGCTCGATGGCCTTCGCGCTCTTGTCCGCATTGCTCCGCCCGCCGAAGCCAATCGCTGTCGCGGCCATCTCCTGCGCGCCGGCGTTCGTGGTCATGATCACGATAACGTTGCGGAAGTCCGCCTTGCGACCGTTGTTATCGGTGAGCGTGGCGTGATCCATGACCTGCAAGAGGATGTTAAACAGGTTCGGGTGTGCCTTCTCGATTTCGTCGAGGAGCAACACGGCGTGTGGCGTCTTGCGGATCGCATCGGTCAGCAGCCCGCCCTGGTCGAAGCCGACATAACCGGGGGGCGCGCCGATCAGCCGTGATACGGTATGGGGCTCCATGTACTCGCTCATATCGTAGCGCAAGAACTCGACCCCGAGTACGGACGCGAGCTGTTTGGCAACCTCGGTCTTGCCGACCCCGGTCGGACCCGCAAATAAGAAGCAGCCAACGGGTTTTTCCGGATGCCCGAGCCCAGAGCGCGACAGTTTGATCGCCGAGGCCAGCGTGTGGATCGCCTCGTCTTGGCCGAACACCGAAAGCATCAGGTCACGCTCGAGGTTCCGCAACCGCTCGCGGTCCGAAATCGATACGCTGCGCGGCGGAATTTTCGCGATAGTCGCCACGACGTGTTCAATATCTCCTACCCTGACCCGTTTCCGCCGCTGGCCCGCCGGCTGCATCTGCACGATCGCCCCGGCCTCGTCGATGACATCGATGGCCTTATCGGGCAGATGGCGGTCATTGATGTATTTCGCCGCCAATTCCGCGGCGGCCCGCAGCGCGCCGTGCGTATACGTCACCCCATGATGTTCCTCGTAATGGCGGCGCAAACCCTTGAGGATTTCATGGGCTTCATCGGCGCTGGGTTCGGGCACCTCGATCTTCTGAAAGCGGCGCGCCAACGCCCGGTCGCGCTCGAAATACGTCTTGTAGTCATGGAAGGTCGTCGCACCGATGCAGCGTAACTCACCGGACGCGAGCACGGGCTTCAGAATATTGGAGGCGTCCATCGAGCCGCCGCTCGTGGCGCCGGCCCCCACCAGCGTGTGAATTTCATCGATGAAGAGAATCGCGCCGGGCCGTTTACGCAAGGCCGCAATCACCGCCTTGAGGCGCTGCTCGAAGTCGCCACGAAAGCGCGTCCCCGCCAGCAGCGCGCCCATATCGAGGGCATAGATCCGTGCGTCACGCAATGCCGCCGGCACCTCGCCCCGGCAAATCTGCAGCGCCAGCCCCTCCGCCAGGGCCGTCTTGCCCACGCCGGCTTCACCCACAAAGACCGGGTTGTTCTTGCGTCGCCGACAAAGCACCCGCGCGGTGCGCGCCAACTCCTGTGCGCGTCCGATCAGTGGATCGATTTTCCCTTCGGCAGCCCGAGCGACCAACTCGCTGGTGAACAGGGACAGCGGGTCCTTGCGGGGCTCTCCCGGCGCCTGGTCGTCGCGCCGGGACTCCGCACCGTCGTCGTCCACCTCGCCTTGCTCGCTCGGCTCCTCGGCAATCTTGGACACCCCGTGTGAGATGTAACTCACCACATCGAGTCGCGTGATCCCTTGCTGCTCGAGCAGGTAGGCCGCATGACATTCCGGCTCACGCAATATGGCCACCAACACGTTGCGCGAGAGAATCTCGCCTTTTCCCGCGGACTGCACATGCGCAGCCGCCCGCTGAATGACGCGCTGGAACCCCAACGTCTGCTGCGGCGCCATCTCCACACCGGCAGCCAGGTGCTCGATTTTTTCGTCAAGAAATCGCTCTAATTGTTGCTTCAAGCCCGCGGCGTCACCGCCGCAGTGCCGAATGATTTCGGCCACATCGTCATCGTGGAGCAACGCGTACAGCAGGTGTTCAATCGACAGGAATTCATGCCGGCGCCGGCGCGCTTCGCTGATCGCCAGGGCGAGCCCGGCCTCCAGCTCTCGACTGATGCGCATGCTCAGGCCTCCTCCAGCCGGCACCGTAGCGGGAACTCGAACTCCCGCGCCGCCGCCTCCACCTGCGCCACCCGCGTCTCCGCAATTTCGTGCGGGTATACCCCAGCCACCCCCATACCGGTCTTGTGCACATGCAGCATGATCTGCACCGCTTCGGCATTAGGACGTTGAAAGATACTCTGCAGGACGAAGACCACAAACTCCATCGTGGTGTAGTCATCGTTGAGCAGCAGCACCTTGTACATCTGCGGTTCCTTAAGCTTGCGCTTGACCTTAGTCGTCGTGGCAACGCCGACGTCGCTCTCCAGATCTTCTCGCCGCTCACCCATACGGCACAGGATAGCACCGCCGGCGTATCGAACAACACGGTGCGTGCCGGCGACCCGATGCTGCCGGCATCCGGGGGGTCGCATCGTTATCCGTCCTTTCCGCGCCCGATGCATCCACTGGCCAAGGCCTCGCCGGAGAGCGCGGCGGTCGGCACCAGAGAGTCAACCGGCAGCCCTGCGCAACGCTGTGAACACCGGGTGATCCCGGGTTCGCGGTGCCTACAGATCTTTCACTTGCCGATCCGTTCGGTCGCGCAGCTCGACGGGGCGCTCGGCACTTGATTGAACGGAATATCCTTATCGTATCGCGCCTCGGAAGGTAGTTGCAGCACCCGCTCGGCAATGATGTTGCGTAGCACCTCATCCGTACCCCCGGCGATGCGCATACCGGGAATGCCGAGATAGCGCTGCTGCCACCGCCCTGCGCTCGGGGTGAACTCCGCCTCGAGCATCGTACCGCCTATGCCTTGCAGCTCCATTGCATAGCCAGAGATCTCCTGCGAGAGCCGCACCCCGATCAGCTTGACCACGCTCGTCTCGGCCCCCGGGATCCTGCCCTGGGAGAGCGCGCTCATAATGCGGCGCCCGGTTAGCTCGACGCCTCTGGAGCGCACATAGAACTCCGCGATCCTCTCGCGCACCGCGCGATCCTCGATCGCGGGTGAACCGTCGATCTCGAGTTCCTCGGCGAGCCGCAACAAGCTGTCCACTCCACCGCCCGCACCCGCAACCGTGGCACGCTCGTTCATCAACGTCGTGATCGCGACCCGCCAGCCCGCACCAACCGCGTCGAGCCGGAACGTGTCCGGTATCCGCACATCCGTGAAGAACACTTCATTGAACCCTTGACCGCCGTTGATCTGAGTGATCGGGCGCACTGCGATGCCCGCCGCGTGCATGTCGACGACGAAGAAGGTAAGGCCCTCGTGCTTGCGAAGATTCGGATCGTGCCGGGCAATGGTGACCCCCCAGTCGCAGAACTGCGCACCAGTCGTCCAGATCTTCTGGCCGTTGAGGAGCCATTCGTCGCCGTCGCGCACCACACTGGCACGTAGGCCCGCCAGGTCGGACCCCGCGCCGGGTTCGCTAAATAGCTGACACCAAATCTCCTCGCCCGTCAGGAGCTTCGGCAGCCAGCGCTGACGCTGTTCGTCGGTACCGTGGGCCATGATGGTCGGTCCACACATGCCGTGGCCGACGAGGAAGATGTTCGGCGGCGTACGCACGCGCGCCTCCTCTTGGCTCCAGATGACGCACTGGATGGGCGTTGCACTGCGGCCTCCGTATTCCTCGGGCCAGCCGATGCATGCCCAGCCAGCGTCCGCCTTCTTCTTCTGCCAGGCCTTCGCCGCCTGCAGGGTCGCCGCATCGATGCGCTCGCCCAGCAGGTCCGGATCGCGATCCTGGGGCCGCTTGAGGGGCGCGTTGGCCTCCAGCCAATCGCGCGCTTGGGCACGGAACGCCGCCTCTTCGCGCGTGTCGTTGAAATCCATGGGGCTCCTTTCGCGCTATCCGATCGGCATCAGGTACGACTCGCCCGCAGGCGATCGATCAGCTTGTGCTTCCAGCTCGACGGCGCGCCGAGTGCCGCCGCGAGCAGCTTGGCGCGACGATAGAACAGGTGGCAGTCGTACTCCCAGGTGTAGCCGACCCCGCCATGCATCTGCATCATCTCCTCCGCCATCCGCACAAACGCCTCCGACGCCGCCAGGCGAGCGACGCTGGCCGCGGCGCTCAACTCCGCGTTGTTGGTAGACAAGGCCCAGGCGCCGTAGTAGCAGCTCGAGCGCGCCAGCTCGATCAGCGCCCAGGCGTCGACGAGGCGGTGCTTGAGCGCCTGGAACGAGGCGATCGGCCGGCCAAAGGCGTAGCGCTCGAGGGTGAATGCTCTGGTGATCTCGAAGGCACGCGAGGCGCCGCCGAGTTGCTCGAAGGCGAGCAGCACCGCCGCACGGTCGAGCACCTGCTCCAGCACGGCGGCCCCCCGTCCTTGCCCGCCCAGGAATTCTCCCGGTGCCGCGGCGAAGGACAGCTTGGCCAGCGACCGGCTCGGATCGAACGACCGCAAGCCCTCGACCTCGACCCCGGCGGCGTCGAGGTCAGCTATGACTAGCGACACGCCCTTTCGGCCGCGCGCCGACACCACGGCGAAATTGGCCGCCGCACCGTCCAGAACCGGCAGCTTAGTTCCCCTGAGTACGCCGCCGACGAAGCGGGTCGAGACGTTCGTGGTACCGCTCCGGCCGACGCCCTCGGCAAGCGCCAGCACCCCAACGGCTTCGCCGGCTGCGAGCCGCGGCAGGTACTTTCGCTGCTGTTCTGGCGACCCCGCCAGGAGCAACGCCTCCGTAACCAGGTAGACGCTGGTCGAGAAGGGAATCGGCGCCAGGACCCGCCCCATCTCCTCAGCCAACACGGCAAGCTCCAGGTAGCTCATCCCGGCGCCACCGTACTCCACGGGAATGGTGGCACCCAACCAGCCGAGCCCGGCGACCCTCTGCCACAGATCCCCGGCGCAAGGCTGGCCGGACTCGATCACCGCACGGCACACGCGCAGAGACGAGTGTTCCTCCAGAAAACCGCGCGCTGTCTGCCGCAGCGACTCCTGCTCCGGAGAGAACTCGAAGTTCACCTGCGGCGTGCTCCCTCCGCCTCGCAGCGATACCGCAATGCAAGAGACCCCGGGCGGATGCCCCACTTGAGCTCGATACCCAGCTGGCGAAAAGGCTCGATAAACGATTCGATTGCCGTGGGGACGTCGCGCGCACGGCTCGACCAGCGGTTCTGCCCGCTCGTGTTCCGGAGCGGGGCGCTGCCATCAAAGGGCCAAATTATCTTGTCTTCCTGCCGCACCTTGCGAACTCCTGGTCGAAAGGGTTGTCGAGCGACACCAGTCGTCGCCGCGTCAGTCTGAATATCGTCCAGTGCACCCTCCGGCCGGCCGTACGTTACTCCGGCAGACCCAGGATCGTCACGGCGCACACCGAGCCCGGTCCTCCCAAGTTGTGGGCCAACCCCGGGCGCGCGTTCTTCACCTGCGCGCCCTCGGCTCGACCCTGGATCTGTTTCGTGACCTCGCACAACATGCGACAGCCGGTGGCGCCGATGGGATGACCGAAGCACTTCAGGCCACCGCTGGCGTTGATCGCTACCTTACCGTCGACATCCGCGTGCCCGTCGCGCACAAACTTCACGCCGTCGCCGCGCGCACAGAACCCGAGGTCCTGGATGTTGAGGATCTCGGTGATGGTGAAGCAATCATGGACCTCGGCGAGATCGATTTCCTCGGCGGGGTTGTCGATGCCGGCATCCGCGAACGCCTGCCGTGCCGCGATCTGTGTCGCGGGAAAGCCAAGGAAATCGAACGAACTCCGATACACCGGCCGTATGGTGTGCATGGCCACCGCGTTGGCCTTGGTGAGTGCGTAGTCGTGTTTGTGCTTGCTCCGTCTGGCGATCTCGGGCCTGGTCACCACCACCGCCGCCGCACCGTCGGACATGGCGCAGCAGTCGAGGCGTCCGAGGGGCCAGGCAATCATCGGCGCGTTGAGCACCGTATCGAGGGTGACGGGACGCTGGAAGTGGGCCTTCGGGTGCAGGGCGCCGTTCTTGTGATTCTTGACGGCGACATGCGCCAGATCCTCCCTGGTCCAGCCGTACTCGTGAAAGCAGCGCGTCGCCGCGAGGGCGAACAGGGCTGGGGCGCTGGCGCCGCGCATCACCGGGTGCCCCATGTCCACCGGCAGCCCCGAGCCGCCTACATCCATGAGCTTCTCGACGCCGCAGGCCAGCACCACGTCGTACACGCCCGAGGCAACCGCAAGGCAGGCGTTGCGGAAGGCGTCCATGCCGGAGGCGCAGAAGTTCTCCACCCGCGTCGCCGGCCGCCCGAAGAGCTTCAGCGGCTCGGCAGCGGCACTGCCGCTCAGACCGGTGAAATCATAGAGCGTTCCGACCCAGGTCGCTTCGATGTCGTCCGGACCGACCCCGGCGTCGTCCATGGCCGCAAAGGCGGCCTCGACGATCAGGTCCTCAGCATCCTTCTCCCACAGCTCTCCGAATTTCGTGCAGCCGACACCGATGATCGCCGTCTTATCCTTGATGCTTCCCATGGCCTTCTCCTTGTGCTCGTGTGTCCATGCGGGGACCGGCTGGCACTATGAAACCGGCTCCATCGCCGGCCGGCACTTCCAGTAGTAGTTATGGAAGCCCGCCCCCTCGTGCAATCGGCGGAAGATCACCTCCACGGCCATGCCGATCTTGACTTCCTGCGGGTCGGCATCGGTCATCGAGAGGAAGACCCGACCGCCTCCATCCAAGTCGATCACCAATCGCGGCACGGGGGTGTTGACGTACTGGCCCGCATCGAGGTGATCGAGTGTGAAGGTGAAGACGCGTCCGGTCTTGGCCAACGTGACCTCTTGGATCTGGTCCTTGGTGGCGCATTCATTGCACAGTCGGGGGATGGGGTATTGCACGACGCCGCACTTGGCGCACCTACCGCCGTGGAAGTTCAACACGATGTTGGTATCGCGCCAATACGTGACGGCTGAGCCCCGGGGGTCGGGCTCGTCTCGTTTCATGAGTTTGCGGCGCTGAGCGTAGGCGCTGTAGTTGGGCAGGCTCCGCCGTTGGGCCAAACAACCGGCGAGCCCCTTACGGCCCCCTGCCGGCGCAAAGCCTTCTCCAATCTCTACCAGAAAGGCATCCGCGCCATCGCCGCTATTGACCACCAGCAGCCGATCGCCGGCTTTGGCCTGGGCGAGGGCACTTGCGAGCATCATCAGTACCAGCGGCGTTCCGGGGCTACCCACCGAGAGGAATAGGATGTCCTCCAACTGTTCACTTCGCAGGCCGAGGCTCTTGGCGACGCCCCCGAGGCTCAGCGGATCGCCGGCGCTGATTATGGCCTTGGCCAGAGCGCCGGGAGCCACATCGCACTCTCTCAGAACGGCCTTCCCGGCCCGCACCGTGCTCTCGACGTATCCGTACCGTGTCTCGGCCTTGATCTCGAACGAGCGGATATACCGGTCGTCGCTGCGCCGCCAGACGCCCATCTGCTCACCGGCTATGGACCGGAAGCCCCGCAGCACTGCCGGCCCGTGTTTGGACACCACAACCGCACCGGCCCCGTCGCCCAACAGTTGCTCCCACGCCGACTGCGGTTCACCGAGACGGCAGTCCGCGGCGACGACCAGAATGCTGCTTGCCGAGCCAGAATCGACGGCGGCCGCTGCCGCTCGCAGCGCCGTCGTGGCGGCGCGCAGCGAGCCGGTAAAGTCGGCGGTGTTGATGTCCTTACGCATGTCCAAGGCAGCCGCGATCACTCCCGCACACTGCTTCTCATCGTAGGGCGCGGTCGTCGTGGCGAAAAAGAGGGCGTCGATGCTCCGCGGGTCGATCCCTGCCAGGCAATCCGCCGCCGCCGCCACGGCCATGGTAATGCTGTCCTCGTCGCCGTTCGCGACTGCCCGCTCGCCGGGGACGGCCGGCACCCCCCAGGCATCTCCCATCTCTTTCCGGGAAAGCCTGAACAGCGGAACGTATGTACCGAATGAGGCTATCGTCGCCATCGCCTTTTCCTTTCGTAGTCTCGATGTCGCGGAGGAAACCTGGTTGCTGTCCGGCAGTCGGATGCCCTCGCGACGTTGCGTCTCCGGCAGAATGTGGCATACAAGCATCATGACGGCTATTTCGGCAAACGCTTGCCAACCTCTCGGATCTGCGGCGGAGTGAACCGCAGGGCTGGGGTTGGGGGCTTACGCCCGGAAGGAACGCTGACGATCGCGCCCGAGCCCACAGGCCCGCATGCCATCCAACTGGAAAGCTTGTTACCAGCGTAATCCTAAGGGGCCACCCGTGACCGAAGCAATCGAGCACAACAGACGCCCACCGGCCGAACTCATGCCGCCGACAGGCATCGGCGCCCGTGGTCAGACCCTGAGGCAGTTGCTCGCCGAGGGCCGTCGCCTGTGGCAGGCGACCGGCTGCTACGCCGGGATCACGGAGCCGAAGGTGTTGCGGCGAGACCCGATCAAAGCCGAGCTGTTCCACTCGCGCATGTTGGCGGCGCTCATCGCGGGACGCGAGACGACCAGGATGATTTCCGGCTCCCCCTACGTGCGCGAGGTAGCCGAACTGGCCATCGGAATTTACACGCCCGAGGGAGACAACATCGCCCAGTCGACCGGTATCCAAGTCCACATCCGACCCATGGGCGAGGCCATCCAGTGGATGATCGAGCATGACTGGGAAGAGAGGGTCGGCATTCGTCCCGGCGATCTGTTCTGGTTCAACGAGTGCAGCGTCGCCGGCATGCACCCTGCCGACGTGTACGACATCCTGCCGATCTTCTGGGAGGGCGAGTTGGTGGCGTGGGCCTGCACCGTCATCATGGAGATGGATATCGGCGCGGTCAGCCCCGGCTGCATGCCCGTGCCCAACGTCGAGCGCGCCACGGACGGGATCCGCTTCGCGGGCGAGAAAGTCGGCAGCAACGATCGGTTACGCCACGACATCGTCGTCAAGTGCGAACTCAGCTTCGACATGGCCGATATGTTCCTGCTCGACCGCAAGGGTGCGATCGCGGCCAACATGCATGTGCGCCGGGAGGTGGAGAAGCTGATCCGCGAGTTTGGATTGGCGTACTTCGAGGCGGCGACACGGGAACTCATCGAAGAAGAACGGCGCCACCAGCTCGACCGGCTGCGCCAGCGCACCATACCCGGGCGTTACCGCAACGTGGCGGCGTTCGAGTACTATATGGCACAGCAACCGGTCTCATGGCTGCCCGCGAAACGCGACGTGATTCGACTGGCACCATTGGAGATGCGGATCGACGCGTCCGGCACCGTCGCGCTCGACTTCGAGGGTGCCGGCGATTGGGGCTGGCACAATTTCAACGCGACACCGTCCGGCATGTGGGGCTGCCTGTCCATTGGCGTGGTGCAGACGCTGTCCTATGATGGCCGGGCCAACCTCGGCTCTTTGCTTCCCTTCGACCTCCACCTGCCCCATGGGTCGCTGTTCCACCCGGAGGACACGCGGCCCCTGGCGCAGGCGAACATCTGGGCAACGGCGATCGAGACTTTTTGCGTGTGGCTCACGCTGCTGAGCCACGCGTATTACATGCGCGGATTCCACGAGGAGATGCTCGGCTTCCGTGGCGTCTACGGGGTTGCCATGGCAGGGTACGACCAATACGGCAAGCGCCGGGCGCTCATAGCCGCCGGCACCGGCACGCTCGGATCCGCCGCCAGCGGTATCCGCGACGGGCTCGACCCTGGCGGTCTGTTGCACACACCGGAGCCCGATAGCGGCAACACCGAGATTTGGGAGCAATTCGTGCCCCGCCTCGAGCTCTCCCGCCGGCTCGATCCGTACTCGGTCGGCCACGGCAAGTACCGCTCAGGGGCCTGCATGCTGCGGATCAACATGATCCACCGAGGCCGTGACATCGTCGGCTCCGCACTCGTTTCGGGCGGCACGCACTTCATCCTGCCCAACCTTGGGCTCGGCGGCGGGTACCCGGGCGGTAAGCTCGCACGCGCCTTGGTGCGTGACACCAACGCCCCGCAGCTCATGGCGGAACGGCGGCCGTTGGTCCACGAAATTGGCCATCCCGCGCATCCCGATTACGAACAGACCGTCGCCGCCAAGGTCTGCCACCCCCACCATATCCCAGAGCCGTTCATGCTTCGCGACGGCGACATTGCCATTGACGCCCACGGCGCGCCCGGTGGCTTTGGCGATCCGATTGAGCGGGACACGGCGGCGGTCATGCGCGACCTCGACAACGGCCTGGCCACGCCGGACATCGCCGAACGCATCTACGGCATCGTCGCCACGTACGATGACGCCATGCAGACGTGGAGGGTCGATCCGGTGGCGACCGGGCGGCGGCGTGCCGCCAAGCGTGCCGAGCGCCTGCGGCGTGCAGTGCCGGTAGAACAGTGGTGGCGTGCAGCGCGCCAGCATCTGCTGCAATGCACGCTCCACCCGCTCATCGCCGAAATGTATACGAGCAGCATGACCCTGAGCGAGGCGTTCGCACAAGAATTCCGGACCTTCTGGGCGCTCCCGGACGACTGGACATCGGAGGCGCACTGAAGCCGCATTCCGGTGACGATCTCCCGACTTGGTCGATTCCACGCTGCCCGGGCTTCAGGTGCGGCAGGTGGCCGGCAGGTCCTGGAAGAACGACCGCTCCCAGCATCGGCGCGAAACTCTGCCCGCGCACGGCCCATGGCGGCGGACCATCCTCATCCCATTCGGCGCGCTTTCAACGCCGCCGGAATGCGAGAGGGGGGACTCGAACCCCCACGGTTGCCCACTAGATCCTAAGTCTAGCGCGTCTGCCAGTTCCGCCACTCTCGCGGCCACATGGACGCTGTTTCTAGCAGTTCGCTTGCGCCAGCGGCAAGACGGGAGAGCGTCGGTGCAGTGCGCGCGGGTTCGCGCACGCCGCCGCGTGGACCCGCGCCGTCAATCGAGCGCCTCCACGCCCAGGTGCCCGATGATATCGATCATGCCGATCTGGTCGTCGAGTCCGCCGACGATAAACTTGATGTGCGTGGCATCGGCCGGAAACTGGTGCAAGGCGGGATCTATCGGCACCCAGCGGTCGAGCCACACTTCGCACCACGCATGATAGAAGAAGGCGTGATCGATATAGACCGCGCCCGCGATCAGGCGCATGGGCAGGCCAACCGCCCGCCCCAGCGCCGCCAACAGCACCGCATGCTCATTGCAGTCGCCTTGGCCCATCTCCAAGACCTGCAGCGCATTCGGGATGCTCACCGTGGGCACCTTGCGTAAATGGTCGTACACCCAGTCGTTGAGCAACACCGCCGCCCGCTTCGCATCGTGTTCGCTGCCGATGATGTCGCGCGCCAATTGCCGCAGCCGCGGGTGGTCGCTTTGCAAGAACGCGGTCGGCTGCAAGTCGTCGGCACGGGCTCCGACCGTGCACGGCAGCGGATATGAAAGCACTTGCGCCAGCGCCGGACGAACGATCGTGAGGACGTCCCCGTCGCGTCGTTGCTGTTCATCGACCGGAATCCGCTCCGGGGCAATTCCGGAAAGTCGCACCCGCAACGACATCCGCTGACGCGGCTCGGGGATCGGTCGCGCCACCGGTACCGAAGCGTGGGCCGCGAGATCATGCGCCATTTGGGGGGTCCAATCCGCATGCAGCGCCTGCTCGGCGGACGTCCGTACCAACACCATCCCCAGCGGACCTTCCTCGCGCAGGACCGCTCCATCCGCGTCCATCCACGCCGTCGTCTTGAAACCGCGGAATTCTTCGCGTACGTGCCACGCCTGCACGGCACCGCCGACATCGGGGAGCGCTTCCTGACCGTCGACCGTCACCACCATACGGTCGTTCCTCAGGCTCACCGGATCGAAGACCAGAACGGTGAACTGATGGCCGGCCGCGAGCGTGTCGCGGTTCAGCGCAGTGCGGACGAGCGACGGGAGGAACACCGGCTCGCGCAGCGGCAACACCTGTTCGGACACGTCCGCCCCGGTGGCAACCTTCAGGCGGAGACCGGCGGGCTCGACCACGCCGGTCGCACGCAAGGTGCCCGCGCCGCTCCGCAATTCGAATTCGACGTCGCGCAGGCTGGAATCGCTTGCGACATGACCGCGAATCCGGGTCTGCACCGTTTGCGGCGTGTCCAGCACCACGAGTCGCAGGAGCGCATCCTCGACAAAATACGCGCCGGCGCCGTCGGCCCGCACGAGCGCATGGGTGTAGCCGATCTTCACGCCCTCGTGGTAAACACTCATCCACTCGTCGCGGTCCGCGGGGCCGGATGCGCCGGTCACCGATGGGGCAGCTGGGGCCGCCTGCCACGTCCGGCGCACCAGTAGTGCCACCATCGCCAACCAAACGCATACGATGCAGAACGCCGCCGTTCGACGCATGGCTTGCTCCCGTCAGCTCCGCCCGACTATCTTATCCGGACAAATGTGATGGTCCACCGCTTTGCCGTCGACAAAATGCTCGGGCGTCTCGCTACCTGGCTCCGCATCATCGGGCAGGATGCCACCTATGGTGCGCACCTGTCCGGGCGCACGCTCTTGCGCCAGGCGCGCACGGAAGGCCGCGTCATCCTTACGCGGGACCGGCACCTGTCGCGGCGGCACGCAGATGTCCCGTTGCTGCTCATCGCCAGCGATCGTTTCCGCGAGCAGGTGCAACAGGTCCTGGCGAGCTTTGCCATCGATCCATGGGCGCACATGTTTACCCGCTGCGCACGCTGCAACCTCCTCGTCACCCCCGTCGCCAAGGATGACGTTGCCGGCCGTGTGCCGCCCTACGTCTTTGCCACACAGACACGCTTCGTCCGCTGCCCGCACTGCCGGCGCGTCTACTGGCCGGCAACCCACGCCGAACGGGTACGACGGGAACTTGAGGTGCTGACGCGCCCGACGCCGACCGATCCCGGCGCGGCATGAGTCACTCGCAAGCGACTCTCCCCGGAGTGGAGTAACGGAAACAAACGGAGAGGGTGGGATTTGAACCCACGGACCCCGAAGGGTCACACGATTTCGAGTCGTGCCGTTTCAACCGGGCTCACGCACCTCTCCGCACCCGAAAAAACTCCCGCAACAACGCCCGCGCTTCCGCGGCGCGCACGTCCCCACTGATCGCGAAGCCATGGTTGCTGCGCACCGCGCGCAGATCGCACACCGATCCCAGGGCGCCGGCCTTCGGATCGCGGCAACCGAACACGACGCGCGCGACCCGCGCCTGCAGCAACGCTCCCACACACATCGCGCACGGCTCGACGGTGGCGTACAACGTGGCACCCGGAAGCCGATAGTTCCCTGCCGCGCGCGCGGCGTCCCGCAGTGCCAGCACTTCGGCATGCGCCGTCGGGTCGTTCAGGGCAATCGGGGCATTGTGGCCGCTTCCCACGATCGTCCCGTGCCGCACCACCACCGCACCGATCGGAACTTCCCCGCGCGCGGCGGCCTGTCGCGCCAGCCCCAGCGCCTGCAACATAAATGCGCAATCGTCCTCCCAACCGGGGTCGGCTTCTGCGTGCTCGGCGAACATCGAGGGGGGACCGTAACATATGCCCGCGGCCACGACAACGAACGCCGGCACACCTCCGGCACCCGCCGGCCCGTTTGCTACGCGGAGACGGCGACGCTATGGCTCTGCTCGGCGATGGAGGTCGCGCGAAATGCTGTGTGTCGGAGATGAGGTCGTCCTCATGAGCGCCGCCGGTCGTTTTACGATCGTGGCCGTCGAGGGTGGCGTACTCACCATCGAAAACGCCCAGGGCGTTCGCAAGACCGTCCTGGAGTCGAGTGTGCGCACCGTCGAGAAGCGGGATCCCACCCCGACCTGACCAGCCGCGCTCAACCGGCGTCGCCGGCGTTACCTGGCCGCTGCGCGCCGCGCACGGCGTCGAGTTTGCTCAGGTACAACCGCAGCACCTCCAAGCCGTCGGGGCAGAACGGAACCTGCTGCGTACGTTCGATCGCCACATCGAGATCCATCCAGTCGCCCCCGGCGATTTCCGAGGCTTGCAGCGTGAACGGACCATCGCTACCGCAGCTGTACACCATCCCGCTCACGCGGCTACGCGCGTCCTCGTAACGGACAGGGAACAACCGCCGCGGGCGCGCGTCACACACGCCGAGTTCTTCGGCCAATTCGCGCGCGGCGGCCGCGTCGTACGACTCGCCCGCGGCGACCACACCACCGACCGCCACGTCCCAGTGGCCCGGGAAGACGTCCTTGTTTGCCGTCCGGTGGTGCACAAACAGCCGCCCGGCAGAATCGAAAACGAGAATATAGACGCTGCGGTGACGGAGGTTCCTGGCCCGCACCTCCCGGCGCGTCGCCTGGCCCACCACGCGATCCTTCTCGTCGACCACGTCGACCAGTTCGTCAGCGCTCACGACCGGACCGCCTCGCGTTGGATCTCCACCCCGATGTCCTGCACCCACCGGCTGAGGGCCTCGAGGAATTGGCGGCGCAAGGTGCGCTGGCGCGGCGTCAGATGCGAGAGCAGTTCTTCCTTGCGTTTCGCGGGATCGCCCTCCGCAACGATGACCTCCTCGGGCACGACGCTCAGCAGCATCGCGCTCCGCCCGTCCCACTCGTCGTTCACCGGGAAGCCGAAGTCGCGCAGCCCTCGCTCCCAGGTGGCATCGACGTCGATCCACGTCTCGTCGACCGCGATCTGCAGGTACTCGTGGAAATCGACAATTTCGTTCTTGCGCAACGTCTCCTGCATCTCCGGCGGGAATGCCAACGGCGACTCGTTGAATCGGTGTCGGCCGATCATGGGACGGACGCGCAGACCCAACAGGCGAAACAACTCGCCCAACAGGTCGTGTTTACCGGAACACGAACTGCGTCCCTGGCGGAGCACCTCCGCCGGATCGCGACTGGCGGGGTAGCAATACGGAATGTCACGGACACGCTCGAACAACTGTACACGGGATTGGAGCGGGCTCGATCCCGCGGTCCAGTCGCGAAAGGTTCGGCGGATGATGTCGTCTTCCATCGAGCGAGGAGCAATACGTGATGTGGCTGTTCAGACGCACGGTCCGTTGCGACGCCATCCACCCGGAGTGCCGGCGACGCCCGCAATTTCCCGTTGCGAAGCGGGCGCACTGTACTGTCCCCCGCCCGCGGCGTCAATGCCCACGATCATACTGCGGCCGGCGTCTTCAGGGATGCACTTGGACGGCAAATCGCGCTGCTTCCTCTGGCGTGTTGACGTTACGGAACGACTCCTCCGCTCCGGCGACGCGGCGCATCGCGGCCTCCGGAACGTAGTCCACCCGGATCGTGGGCAGGAAATCGCGAATGCCGACCGCCCCCGCGTGCAGTGCGGCCGCCATCGGTGCCCGCAACCCCGAGGCATAGATCGCATGCAACGGCTCGATATCCCCATCCCACCATGGAACGATGGCGTCCTGGCCGGCAATGCGTTCGACGAGAAAGGCGATCGGTTCCACCCGCAGGAACGGCATGTCGCAGGCGACGACAAAGGCGTAGGGATGGCGGACCAGACCCAAGGCGGCATGGATCCCCGCCAGCGGACCGCATCCGGGAAACTCGTCCCGCGTCACCTCCACGGCAAACGGCTCATATTTTTCCGGCCGATTGCTGGCCACCACGACTTGGGGAAAACACCGGCGCAAGAGGTCAAGGGTGCGCTGGAAGACGCTTTGACCGTCCACGGTCAAAAAGGCCTTGTCGGCACCCCCCATTCGACTGTTCTTACCGCCGGCGAGGATGACCGCCGCCACGGCATCACCGAGCCACGGGGCGGCGCCGGTTTTGAATGCTGCTGTCGTCTCGCAACATCGGCCAGCGGGTGTCGTCCTCCCGTCGTTCATGCCAGGGCGGAAGCATAGGAATGCCCTGCCGAGGAGTCAAGAATGCGGCATGAACCGGTTCGCCGGCACCTGAGTCCGGGCGCCGACCACACTGACTCGGCGCCGCCGCGACCGGCCAACTGGCAATCACGGCTGGCAGCGCCGGCGCCTCACGCGCGGAGCGCAGCTACTCGCGGTCGAAGCGTGCGTGCCCGCGCGCGTGCCGCAAGGCCATCAGGCGCTGGCAGGTCCGTCCGCCGGCCCAGGCGGCGGCGCTTCCTTGGGAGGCTCTCTCCGGGGCACAGCGGTCCTCGTCGCTTTTTTCTTGACGCCCGGCGCCAACACCACGCCCATCAGGCGCCCTTCCATGCGCGGCGTGCCTTCCACGGTGGCCACGTCGCTCAGCGCCTCGCACACCTTGGTCAGCTTGTCGCGCCCGAGGTTTTGATAGGCCATTTCGCGACCGCGAAAGCGCAACGAGAACTTCACGCGATCGCCCTCCGTCAGGAATTCGCGCGCTTTCTGAATCTGCCGTTCCAGATCGCCGACATCCGTACGATACCCCAGCCGCAACTCCTTCACCGTGGTCGTCGCCTGCTTGCGTCGGGCCTCGGCTTCCTTCTTGTGCTGCTGGTACTTGAACTTCCCATAGTCGAGGATGCGGCACACCGGCGGCTGCGCCGTCGGTGCCACTTCGACAAGATCGAGTTGCGCTTCCTCTGCCCGCCGCAACGCGTCCTCGATCGGCACGATGCCGAATTGGCTTCCGTCCGCCCCGACTAGGCGGACCTGTGGGACACGAATGTGACGATTGATGCGATGAGCATCGGGCGGTGGTGGGACAAACCGAGGGCCTCTTCCGCGAAACGCCAAATGACCTCCTTTGATCGACGCTCCTTTCCGGAGCGACCTCACCTTACACTGCTCCGCCCTGGGAGACCATGGCGCGATCAGGCGCGCCCGGGATCGATACCTCTACCGGCTAGATGCGTGCCTGCCGCAGCCGCAGCGCATTGCCGATGACCGACACCGAGCTGACGCTCATCGCCGCGCTGGCGATCATGGGGCTCAGCAGAAGCCCGAACGTCGGGAACAGCAGCCCGGCCGCTATCGGTACCCCAAGCGCGTTGTAGACGAACGCGAAGAAGAGGTTTTGGCGAATGTTACGCATGGTCTTTCGGCTCAGGGCAATGGCGCGCGCGATGCCGCGCAGATCCCCCTTCACCAGGGTGACGCCGGCGCTCTCGATCGCCACGTCGGTCCCCGTTCCCATGGCGATGCCGACCGCCGCGTGAGCCAACGCCGGCGCGTCGTTAATGCCGTCGCCGGCCATGGCCACGACACGTCCTTCGGCCTGCAACCGCCGCACCACCTCGCCTTTCTCCCGCGGCGGAATTTCGGCCCGCACATCGTCGATCGCCAGGGTGCGCGCCACGGCCGCCGCGGTCGTCCCGTGATCCCCGGTCAACATGACGATGCGCAGCCCGGCATCGTGCAGCAGACGAATGGCCGGCGGCGTCGACGCCTTGATCGGATCCGCGACGCCGAGAAGCCCCGCCGCCCGCCCGTCGATGGCGACGTACATCGCCGTTTGCCCGGCCTCTTGCAGCGCCGCGGCACGCGCCGCCAGCGGCGCGGCATCGATCCCCAGTTCGCCGAGCAGAGCGCGGTTGCCGAGGGAGACCAAACGGCCGCCGACCGCGCCGGTAACACCTTGCCCCGGACGCGACTGGAAGGCGCTGGCATCTTCCAGCACCAGCCCCCGTTCCAGCGCGGCACGCACGACCGCGCCGGCCAGCGGATGCTCGCTGCCGCGTTCGAGGCTGGCGGCGAGTCGCAACACCTCGTCGCCAGCCTGGCCGGCGGCGGTTTCCACCGCCATCACGCGCGGTCTGCCTTCGGTGAGCGTGCCGGTCTTGTCCACGACCACGGTATCGACCGTCTCCAGGAGTTCCAACGCCTCGGCGTTCTTGATCAGCACTCCCGCGGTCGCCCCGCGCCCTACGGCAACCATGATCGACATCGGCGTCGCCAGGCCCAGCGCGCACGGGCAGGCAATGATCAAGACCGCGACGGCGTTGACCAGGGCGTAGGCCATCCGCGGTTGCGGGCCGACGAGGGCCCACACGCAAAACGTCAGCAGCGCGGCACCCAACACGGCGGGTACAAAGTACGATGCGACGCGGTCGGCAACGCGTTGAATCGGCGCCCGCGTCCGTTGCGCCACGCTCACCATACGCACGATCTGCGCCAACAACATGTCGCTCCCCACGCGCTCCGCCCGCATCACCAAACTGCCGGTGCCGTTGAGGGTTCCCCCGGTGACACCGTTGCCGACAGCCTTCTCGACCGGCATCGGCTCGCCGGTCACCATCGATTCGTCGACCGCGCTGCGTCCCACCACCACAGTCCCGTCCACCGGCACCTTCTCCCCCGGCCGCACCCGTAACCGATCGCCGACACGCACGCGGTCCAAGGGAACATCCTCCTCGGCGCCGCCCTCCCACAAGCGCCGCGCCGTTTTCGGCGCGAGACCCAGCAGGGCGCGGATGGCGCTGGAGGTCTGCCGGCGCGCACGCAGTTCGAGCACCTGGCCCAACAACACCAGGGTGGTAATCACCGCGGCCGCTTCAAAGTACACGGCGACGCCGCCACCATGCCCGCGAAAAGCAGCGGGAAAAATCCCAGGCACCAACACCGCAACGACGCTGTAGCCGTAGGCCGTCCCCGTCCCGATCGCGATCAGGGTGAACATATTGAGCCGGCCGGTCAACAACGACGTCCAGCCACGTGCGAAAAACGGCGCGCCGCCCCATACCACCACCGGCGTCGACAGCAGGAACTGCAGCCAAACGGCCGAGCGCCCCGACAGACTGTGCGGCAGCGCCGTGCCCAAAGCCATCTCCGCCATGGCAAGCGCAAAGACCGGCGCCGAGAGCAGCAGACTCACCCAGAACCGCCTGGTCATGTCGACCAACTCCGGATTGGGCGCCTCCACCGGCGTCGCGCTGCGCGCCTCGAGCGCCATCCCACAGATCGGGCACGTACTAGGGGCGTCCCGCACCACCTCGGGGTGCATCGGACAGACGTACTGTGTCGTCACCAGCGCCAGACCAATGTCTTCCGACTCCAGTGCCATGCCGCAGTCTGGGCACGAACCGGGACCCGCCTGGCGCACTTCGGGGTGCATCGGGCAGGTGTGGATGTCTGCGGGACCCCCTGCCGACGGTGCCGTTCGCGGCACCCTCGCGCCCGCCGCCTTACCCGACAGGTAGTCCTCCGGCACGGCGCGGAATTTCTCATTGCAACGCGGGTTGCAGAAATAATAGTGCCGTCCCCGATACTCGAAGTGTCCGCCCTTCGCCGTGGCCGGATCGACCGACATGCCACAGACGGGATCGATGGCTCTCGCGGTGTCCCCGGAGGCAGCCGATGCGTGTGGTGTATTGTCGGAGCTCATTGCCGTTGGCGAACAAGTTGTTATGTTGTTAGGTTGCTAGGTTGTTGTGTTTCCGTATGGTCTTGGCACGGTCTCCGGCCCCCTGACAACGTAACAACCAACAACCCAACAACCTGCTATTGAAACGGGCCCGCCGCCAGATAGCGTTCGCCCGTGTCGGGGAAAATCGCCACGATCATCTTGCCCTTGTTTTCGAGCCGGTGCGCTACGGCAACCGCCGCGACGGCCGCCGCTCCGCACGACACGCCGCCGAAGATGCCCTCTTCGCGCGCCAGACGTCTGGTCATCTCGAACGACTCTTCATCGCTCACCCGGATGACCTCGTCCAGCAGATCGCGGCGCAGCACGTCGGGAACGAAGCCCGCGCCCAGGCCATGGATCTTGTGCGGCCCGCGCACGCCACCGGAGAGCACCGGCGAGCCGGCGGGCTCGACCGCGATACTGCGGAACCCCGCCTTGCGGTGCTTCAACGCCTCGGTAATGCCGGTGATGGTGCCGCCGGTTCCCACGCCGCTGACCAGGATATCGACGCGGCCGTCGGTGTCCCGCCAGATCTCCTCCGCCGTCGTCTGCCGGTGGGTCGCCGGGTTCGCGGGATTCTTGAACTGCTGTAGGATGACGTAGCGCTTGTCGCTCGCCTTCATCTCCTCCGCCCGCCGCACCGCGCCGGCCATGCCCTCCGCCGCCGGCGTCAACACGGTGTCCGCCCCGAGCGCACGCATGATGGCGCGCCGTTCGGCGCTGAAGGTCTCCGGCATCACCACCACCAGCCGGTATCCCTTGGCGGCGCACACGAAGGCCAACGCGATACCGGTGTTGCCGCTGGTCGGCTCGATGATGATGCTGTCTTTGTGCAGCAGACCGTCGCGCTCGGCGGCGACCACCATCGCCACACCGATGCGGTCCTTGACACTCGCCAACGGGTTGAAGCTCTCCAGTTTCGCGAGCACCTCGGCGCCGGCGCCGCCGGTCACGCGTCGTAGCCGGACCAGTGGCGTGCGGCCAATCGTTTCGGTGATGTCGTTGAAAATGCGCATGCGCGCCTCCTTCGCGGCTATCCTATGCGAGATCGCCGCCAGGTCAACACGGAGCCCCCGCGACATTAAACAGTATGCCCTGGATCGATTCCGAGACGATAGCCGATCGTCGAAATGTCGATCGGATGCAGGCCTCGGCAGCGCCGGTCCCTCTTGGCCCAACCCGGCCCGGCCCGCGCACCGGGCGTTGCCTTCGGTTCGAGCTTGACATACGCGCGAACCCGCAACTGGGACCGACCCGGGAGGCGTTCGCTGCCGGCACGTGCCCATTGCTTCACAACCACCGCGGCGCATTAGCCCGTATCTACGTAATTCTACGTAGGCCCTTGAAATATCGCCGGAAACAAAGCGGCCGATTGCGCAATTTACGCTTGACGAATCACCCTTGTATGGTATTCTGCGCCGGCCTTGAACGACCGAGTGCAGCATCAAGGAAAGATCATGTCGCCGGCAATCCCTGGTCGTGTGCCACCCGAGGGTGCAGCGAAGGGGGCCTGGTGCCGCGCTGAGGGGCGGCACAGCGGGTCCGTATGCTCCCGTAGGTCCGTCGCTATTCTCGTCGCCTTCGTCCTCCTTCTCGCCGCTTGCGCCGCCCGGCAAAGCGTTCCCCCGGCGCCGGACGTTCGTCCTCTGGATCAGGCACTCACTCCCGACAATCAGCAACGCCTGGAGGCCCTGTGGGCGGCACGGCAGCGTGGAAACAGCGAGGCGGACTATGAAATCGCGCCCGGCGATCTGCTGCGCATCATGATCTATGGCTTTCACGTGGAGAACGGCGGCAACTTCGACGTGGAGGTGCGCGTCGACGATCAGGGCATGCTCAGCCTTCCCATGACCAAGCCGCTGCACGCCGCCGGCCTCAGCGTCAAGCAACTGCAAGCGGAAATCGTCGGCCAATTGCAACGCGATCAGGTCCTGCGCCAACCCATGGTCAGCGTCTTTCTGAAGGACTATCAGGGCCAGGGCGTCATCGTCCTGGGCGCGGTTCCGAAGCCGGGCATGTACTATCTGACGCGCGGCGGGCAAACCCTCATCGACGTGATTTCCATGGCCGGCGGGCTAACCCAGGGCGCAGGCAACTACATCCTCCTACGCCCGGCCGACCCCAACAACGGCGCGAACGCGGTGCCGCCGGCCGCGCTGACGCTTCCCACCGCCAATAATGCGCTGCCGGCTGCCGGCAGCAGCGGCTTGGTGATCGACGCGCATCCCGGCAGCGCCCACCAAATGCTGCTCGCCTTGCCGATGCGCGGCGGCGATCAGATCATCATCCCCGAGGCCGGCATCGCCTTCATCGAAGGCGAAGTTGCCAAACCTGGACCCGTACCGCTGGTGTACGGTATGACACTCACGCAGGTCATCGCCGCATCCGGGGGACTGACGTACCCTGCGGACCAACAGCACATCACCGTCATTCGCTCCACCGGCGCCGGACAGAGCAAGCAATGGAACGTCGATCTCGATCGCATCACCCGGCAAGAGATCAACGACGTCGTCCTCGAGCGCAACGACCGCATCGTCGTGCCCGCGGACGGCAGCCGTGCCGCCGTTTACGGTGTCTACAAGACCCTGACCGCGATCGTCCACTTCGGCGTCGGCGGTACCGCAAGCGTCTGGTAACCTGGCGATGAACGGCTACGACACCGACCCCGCCGCCCTGCCGCCGCCGCGCACCGTTACGCCGGAAATCGTGCGCCCACGCCAGCGTTTTTCCGGCGTCGACCACGATCTGCACTTCTACTGGCGCATGGTCTACGGGCGGCGCTGGCTGTTGCTCGGCGCCACGCTGTTGGGATTGAGCATCGCGGCGGTAGTGACGTTTCGCCAGCCGCGCTTGTACGTCACGCAAGCGACCGTAGAGTTCAAGGAAGCCCTGCCACCGGGAAAAGTCGCCGACATCCGCGGACTCGATCTCTACATCGCCCCGGCCCTGGCCACACGCCTGCTGACCACCAAGGTGCTGGCAGCGCGCGTCATCAACGGCGAACGCGGCAAAGGCACCTCCTGGGCGTCGCCCCCGCCCCCCGCTCCCCAAACCCCGTCCCTGTTGAGCCCACTGTGGGACGGACTGCGCGGCGTCAAGACCGCCGTCGTCGACCGCTTCCGGCTGATGTTCGGGGTGCGGCCGGACGAAAAGAAGACGGAAGACCCCAACCAGCAATGGGAAGGCGTCGATGCCGCCAGCATCGGGCGCTACTACCGCTCTATCGCCATTCAGCCGGTGCGCGGCACCTCGCTTGCCGATGTCGTCGTCACGCACACGGATCCGAACGTTGCCGCCGCCATCGCCAACGCCCATACCCAGGGCTTCATCGACATGGATATCGAGACCAAGGTCGCCTCGCTGCAGGACGCCCAGAGCTTGCTGGGCGGACAGCTCAAGCAGGTCCGGGGACAACTCGAAGCCTCACGCAAAGCGCTCACCGACTACCAGATGGAGCACGGCATTGTCGGGTTGCCCAAGAACAACAGCACCATCACCAAGGAATCCCTCAAGCAACTCAACAAGCTGCTCACCGAAACGCAGGGCCAGCGCATCATCGCCGAGGCGGCATACCGCAATGCCGCGGCGCAGAGTGCGGACGAACTCGCCAACACCCTCAACGACGACAGTCTGCAGGCGTTGCGCACCGAACTCCTGGCGCACAGCGCCCGTTACCAGGCCAACCTGCAGGACTACGGTCCGAATCACCCCGACATGGTGGCGGCGCGCGCCCGGGTCGAGGCGCTACGCAATCGTCTGAAAACGGCCGCGGTACAGGTGCGCGAACGGCTCGAAGCCAATTACAAGGCGTTCCAAGCCAAGGAAAACGATCTGCGCGAGAACCTCGAATCGCTCGCCCACGCCTCCAGTCAGGAAGATCGCCAACTGGTCCAACTCTCTATCCTCGATCGCGACGTGAAGAGCAACGAACAGCTCTACAATAACCTCTTGCAGCAGGTGAAGGAAGCCGACCTGAACTCGGGAGCCTATCGTTGGGCCAACGTCCGCCTGGTCGACCGCGCCACGGTACCGGGCGCTCCCAGCTTCCCGAAGACGCAACGCAACCTGGGCATGGGCCTGTTCTTGGGCTTCGCCATCGGCGCTTTCGGCTGCGTGTTGCTCGAGCGTCTCGACAACCGCATCCACACGCCCGACGAAGTTGCCGCAGCCCTCGACCTGCCGACGTTCGCGGTCGTCCCGAACTTCCGCACGCTGTCCGCGGCGCATGCGTACGGGTACGGGGCGAATCCGGCGGAGAAGGTCAACGGCAATGGCACGGCCAACGGTACCGGGGCGGCCGTCGACAGCGCCAACGGGACCGCGAACGGCAAGGGCAACGGACACAATATCATTCCGGTGCTGCACCCCACCTCGCTCGTCAGCGAGGCCTACCGCACCTTGCGCACCAATCTCCTGTTCTCCTCACCCGAACGTCCGCCGCAGACCGTTCTTGTCAGCAGCACGGAGGCGGGCGAGGGCAAGACGTTGACGATCGTCAACCTCGCCGTGAGCCTGGCGCTGTCCGGCGCGCGCGTGGTGCTGGTCGACGCCGACGTACGCCGGCCGAAGTGTCACAAGACACTGAACGTGCCTCGTCACCCCGGCCTCACAGATGTCCTCGCCGGCCAGTGCGACCTGGCGAAGGCGCTGACCCGATCGCCGCTTTTCGGCGAGGGCGGTTACCGGCTGCCGAACGATCATGGGTTCCACGTCCTGCCCGCCGGAACCACGGCCCCGAACCCAGCCGAATTGCTCGGCTCGCGGGCGATGGACAACGTCTTGAGCACGCTAAAGGAGCAGTTCGAGTTTGTTCTGGTCGATTCGCCCCCGATTCTGCGCGTCACCGACGGCGTCGTCCTGGCGACCAAGACCGACGGCGTGCTGTTCGTCATCAAGGGCGGCGAGTGGAGTCACGACATCATCCAGCGGGCCGTGTCGCAACTCGATAACGTGCGCGCCAACACCCTGGGTGTCGTACTGAACTGCGTCGACCCCAAGCGCGGCGGGTCCTCCTATTACTACTATCGGCACTACCACAAGAGCTACTATCACTCGTCGGGGTACGGCGACGGCTACGGCGCCACGCACGACGCCGAGGACGAGGCCAGCGCATGAAGGATCTTCGCGACCTCCCCGGCCTGACCTGCGAGCGCCCCATCGTGACGACGCTGCAAAACGGGGACCTGCCGTGGTACGTCGTGCACACGCAGCCGCGCCGGGAACATCTCGCCGAGGTCAATCTGCGCCCGTACTGCCCTGGGCTGTTCTGCCCACGCTACCGGCACCGCGGCATTTTGCACGGCTACGTGCGCGAAATCGTCCGGCCGTTGTTTCCCAACTACCTATTCGCCGCATTCGACGCCGGCAAGGATTTTCGCGCCGTGCACTATGCCCATGGCGTCCGTGGCGTCGTCGCCTTCGGCGGCGAACTGGCGGTGGTGCCGCCCGGGCTGTTGGCCAGCATCGAGTCGCACATGCACAATGGCTGCGTCGTGCTCGCGCCGCCGGCGCTGGAACCGGGACAACGGGTCGAGATCGTAGCCGGAAGTTTCCAGGGCTACACCGGCATTTTTCAAGAGGGGTTGAAGGGCGCGGATCGTGTGGCGATCCTGCTCGACACGCTGAAATACCAGGCCCGCGTGGTGTTGGATCGGGCGGCGGTGGCGCCGGTCGTTACTTGACGAAATGGTGAGCATCAGGGACGCCCGCACTCGACAGGCTCGGCATGAACGGCCCCCGTTCCCAACGCGACTCGATTTTTCCGTTTACCCGGAGCGCGTGCGGTGTCACCGACTCGAGCCTGTTCAAGCACCGCGGCAACCGATGCCGGCAAGTTGTTGAAGGGTGGTTGTATTTCGGGCAGGCCGCAGCGGCGGCCAACCCGGTCATGCGGAGCAACGCGGCACCAGGTGCTCACCTGGATGGCGGTAGCGTGTCCGGAATTTGAAGAGCGATTGGCGATCGGGTGATTCATACGGAAGGGAGGATGCTGCTATGTGGCAGAGAAAACTGAGTGGGCTTGGGGTGGCGACGCTGCTGCTCGCCGCAACCGCTGTGTCCCAGGCCGGTGCGGCCGGTATCGTCAACGGGGGCTTCGAGACCGGCAGCTTCACGCCACCGAGCGACCCGGTATGCGTGACGAACGGTGCGGTCGGTTACTACGACGGCTTCGCCGGGTGGACGGTGGTGGGACATGACGCAATGCCGCCCGTCAGCCCGTTTCCAACAACCTACCCGGATTGCGCACTCCCTGTTCCAGCCGCTGGCACACCGTACTACGGCGCCCAGGTACTCACCAAGGACGATTTGCTCGCCGGCGGAATCAGTTTCGGCACGGTCGTCCCGCCGGAGGGAACGCACTTTGCGCTGGTATCCTCGATCCCCAGCGGCACGAAAGATCCGAACAACCCCAATGAGCCCAACGACGAGCCGGCCGAGTGTCCGACGTCGACCAACCAACCCACCGCGCCAAACACGGACCAAGACTCTGACGGCCACTGGGAACGCGACCGTACCATCATTTCGCAACAGTTCTCCGTCGATCAGGTTCCGGCCTCGATATCGTTCACCTGGAGTTATCTGGCGGGCGAGAAGCGCGATTCGAACCAGAACTGGCTGCACGACAATTTCCAGGTGCTGCTGACACCGATCAGCCCGTCCGGTTCGCCGATTCAGATTCTCGGGGTCACGGCGGGTAACGTCTACAACCCGGCGTACGGCGGCACCGGCTTCTATCAGGGTACGTTCGTGTTCATCGACCCCACGCAACTGGACGGTGTCGACTACCAGGTCCTGACCTTGCCTGCGGGCGGCCCGACCGACTGCCATCACTCCGGCTTCGGACGTACGGCGTTCCGCAACACCACGTATCCGATTCCTTCGGCCGGCACCTGGGAGATCAAGTTCATCGTCGCTGACGACGGCGGCGACGGGATCAAAACTACCGGCGTGCTACTCGACGACGTGCGGTTGAATTACGGCTCCCGTCTGGCGCCGGCGATTTCGCCGGCGGGTCTGGTCCTGGTGGCGCTGATCTTGGCCGCTGTTGGCATCTTCAGCCTCGCCGCCCGCGGCGTACGGCCGCGGCCGACAACCCTGGTGGCCGGTGCGCTGCTGCTCTTTGGCACCGTGCTGCTGCTGTCGCACTCGCAAGCGGCCTCCGGTTCGTTGCGCCCCGCCGGCGGCTCCGAGAACGCGGTGGTAGCCGCCCCCAATGCCGGCGACGACGTGGCGCAGGTGCGGCGGCCGGCCGCTCCCACCCTGGTCCCGACGCGCCCGCCGTACGCGACGCAGACACCGATCGTCTCGTAAGAACCGAACTCGCGGAAGGGAGGCCTTATGCCCCTGGTAATCTCGATGCTGGCAGCCGTCGCCATCTTCGCGCTGGCTGCCCGCGGCGCGCGGCCGCGGCCGGCCAATCTCGTGCTGGCCACGCTAGTCCTGCTGGGAACCGTGCTCATGCTGTCCCACGCGCAAGTAGCGTCCGGCACCCGCCATCGTGGAGAGGACGCGGTCCCCGTCACCGCGGCCGACGAACTCGCACAAGCCCGACGTATGCCGGCCCCGACCCTGGTGCCGACGCGCCCGCCCTACGCCACGCAGACGCCGATCGTGTCGTAAGCATAGCCCGCGGATTCGGCCCACTCCGCGAGATCCGACCGGCAAGCACACCGGGTCGGAGAGGCCGGACACACTAATTGTGGCCGGCGCCGCCCGGGGCGTCGACGACGCACGTCCATCGGCCACCCGTGACGGCGTGTGGTCGGCGACCGGCGACCAACGCCGCCCGGGGCGTCGACGACGATGCACGTCCATCGGCCACCCGTGACGGCGTGTGGTCGGCGACCGGCGACCGGCGTCCGCCGACGACGATGCACGTCCATCGGCCACCCGTGACGGCGTGTGGTCGGCGACCGGCGACCAACGCCGCCCAGCGTCGGCGACGATACAGTTTCATCGGCCACCTGTAACGGGGTGTGGTCCGCGACCGTCGACCGGCGCCGCCCGGGGCGTCGGCGACGATGCACGTCCATCGGCCACCCGTGACGGCGTGTGGTCGGCGACCGGCGACCAACGCCGCCCGGGGCGTCGACGACGATGCATGTCCATCGGCCACCCGTGACGGCGTGTGGTCGGCGACCGGCGACCAACGCCGCCCGGGGCGTCGACGACGATGCACGTCCATCGGCCACCGTGACGGCGTGTGGTCGGCGACCGGCGACCGGCGTCGCCCAGGGCGTCGACGACGATGCACGTCCATCGGCCACCCGTGACGGCGTGTGGTCGGCGACCGGCGACCAACGCCGCCCGGGGCGATGCCCCGGGCTGATGAATGCCCGCCCCGTTGGGGCTGTTATCCTTACTATACTTCCGGCCGTTCGCTCTCAGCCCTGAACGGCGATGGATACGACACACGAATCCTCACGTTGCCATGGTCAAGCTTGTTTTCTGGTGCGACACCACGGTTCGCCTCCTGACCGCCCTGCTCATCGTCATCTCCATCTTGGCAATGGGCGCGGTCTACTTCCGCGGCCGCGCCGTCATTCAGATGACCGCGGCGGTCCTCGGCATGGTGTGGGGCCTGCGGCGCTTGGCTAGCCCGTCAACCTCCCCTCGCCCCCCCTTAGTTAGGGGGGGACGGTTCTGGGCAACCGCGCCATTCCGCATTTCGACATTCCGCAGCGGCCTCGCCATTCTGACCATCCTGCTTTTCATCCCGTTACTCCCGCTGCCGCCGCGGGTCCTGCGGATTCTGTCGCCGCAGACCTTCGCCATCGCCGTCGAGGCATTGCCGGGCTGGCCGGCGCGCGCGCCGTTCGATGCCTTACGTCAACCGCTCGATCTCCAGCCGCCACGCGTTCCCGCTACGGCGGATCTCCCTGGTGCCGGCGCCTGGCGGCCGCTGTCGCTGGTGCCACACGACACCGTCACGACGCTATCGCTCGGCGCTGCCTACGTGGTCGTTGCCGCCGTCATGGCCTTCTATCCCTGGCGCAACGGCGGATTGGCCGCGGTGAACGCAGTGCTCACTTGCCTCGTTGCCATCGGCATCTTCGAAGCCCTCTACGGCGTATCGCAAACAGCCACCGGCGCCAGTTCACCCCGGCTCTATTGGTACGAGTGCCGCTCGGCCTGCATGGGATCGTATCTCAATCGCGATCACTACGCCGGACTTCTGGAAATGATCTTTCCCATCGCCCTGGCACGGGCCGCAACGTGGTACGGCACACTGCGGCTGGAAGCCGGCGCGTTGCGGCACGCCCCTTCCGTTTTTCGCACGCGGTTCTACATCGACGCGTTCTCGACCACCATTGGCCGCTTGATTGGCACCGCCGCCGTTGCTCTGATCCTGCTGGTAGCCATGGCCGTCTCCGGCTCGCGCTCCGCCTTCGGCGCCAGCGTGGCGGCGTTGATCATCATGGTGCGGCTGAGACCGAAGGGGCAATCCCCCCTCCTTACCAAGGAGGGGGAAGGGGGAGGTCGAGTCGCGGGGCGGCGTCAAACCTCCCCTGGCCCCTCCTTGGCAAGGAGGGGGACCGGATGGCAGCGCTCCCCGGTGCTCTCCGGCGGAATCGCCGCCGTCGCCATCCTCTGGCTGACCTTCCCGCAACTCTTCGGCCGGTTTCTGCAGGACGATCCCGGCCGCCCTGCCCTGGCGGCCGACACGGTCAAGATGGCCCTCGGCTTCCCGCTGTTCGGCATCGGCCTCGGTAACTTCTCCGCCATCTTCCCGCTCTTTCGGCCGCTCACCGTGGATGTGTGGCAGTTCGGCGTCAGCGACGCGCACAACGACTACCTGCAGTGGATCGCCGAGGCCGGCATGCCGGCCGCGTTGTTGACCTTCGCTCTACTGGCGGGCTTCGGCCGGCGTGTGCTGCGGGCGCTGCGGAACGCGGAGGACTGGACGCCGGTCAACCTCACCCGCTGGGGCCTCGCCACCGGCGTTTTGGCGATGCTCTTGCACTCGCTCACCGACTTCAACCTCCACATCCCCGCCAATGCGTTGGTGTTCGCGGTTCTCATCGGTAGCCTGGTCCGACTCACGGGGGAGCAAGCCGGGGAATCCGATCGCCAATCCAACGCCCAACGTCCAACGTCCAAAGTCGTCAACCAATTGTCTTCTCGACGTTGGATCTTGGACCTGGGACTTTGGACTTTTCTTCTCTGTGTGTTCTGGGCCGGCCTGGTCTGGCGCCAACTTACCGCCGACACCGCCTACGCCGCCGTCTACCCGAACCTCCGTCTCACGGATCTCACCGCTCCACGGGAGGAACCGGCGCCGCACGAGGCCCTGCGGCTCGTACGCCGCGCCGCCGACCTCGTCCCCGGCGCACCCAAGTTCCAGGCTGGCCTGGGCATGCAGTTGGTGGCGCGCGGCGTCGACCCCACCACACCATCGACCGAACTCGACCGGATCTTCGACGACGCCATTCTCGCCTACATCCGTTCCCTCTGGGCCGCGCCGCTACAGCCGCACGCGCTAGTCGGCCTGGTGGGAGCCGTCGAACCGATCTACCAGCCCGGACCCGATTTCGCCGGCGATGCACTTTACGACCTCGTGCGCCGTGCCGCCGGCCTGGCCCCCTACGACCGCGGCTTCCAACTGACCGTCGCCCGCTGGTACCTCGCCCGCTGGGACAGTTTCCCCACGCTTAGCCGGCCACAGGCAGCGAACCGAATCGCCACCGCCTTGGACATCGCCGCCCAGTCGTCGGACCTGCGCCAACAGGTCGAGGCAGCGCGGGGGGAGTTGGCAACCCTGAAGGAGAGAGGATGAAGGATTGAGGATTGCGTCCCAGCGCACAAATACGCGATCCTCAATCCTCGATCCTTTATTCTCAGTCCTCTATGCTTTCTCTTCGAGCCAAACGCATCGCCGTTACCGGCGGCTCCGGTTTCCTCGGTTCCTACGTCGTCGAGCGGCTGCAACAGGCCGGGGCGCAGGTCTTCGTGCCGCGCAGTCGCGCCTACGACCTGGTCTCCGGCGACGCCGTACGGCGGCTCTACCGCGATGCGCAGCCGCAAATCGTCATCCACCTCGCGGCGCAGGTGGGCGGCATCGGCGCCAATCGGGAGAATCCCGGCCGCTTCTTCTATGAGAACCTGATGATGGGGGTGCAACTCATGGAAGAAGGCCGGCACGCCGGACTGGAAAAGTTCGTCGCTATCGGCACCGTGTGCGCGTATCCGAAGTTCACGCCTGTCCCGTTCAAGGAAGACAACCTGTGGAACGGCTACCCGGAGGAAACCAACGCGCCGTACGGCCTGGCGAAGAAGATGCTCCTGGTGCAGGCGCAGGCGTACCGCGAACAGTACGGCTTCCACGCTATCTTCCTGTTGCCGGTCAACCTGTACGGCCCGCGCGACAGCTTCGATCCCGCCAGGTCGCACGTCATCCCGGCGCTCATCAAGAAATGCTGCGCCGCGGTCGACCGCGGCGACGACAGCATCGAGGTCTGGGGTAGCGGCCGGGCCAGCCGCGAGTTCCTCTACGTCGACGACTGCGCCCGCGCCATCGTGCTGGCCACCGAACGTTACGACGCCCCCGACCCGGTCAACATCGGCGCCGGCCACGAGATCGGCATCGAGGACCTCGTCCACCTCATCGCCGAACTCACCGGCTTCCGCGGCCACATCCGCTGGGACGCCTCCAAACCCGACGGCCAACCGCGACGTTGCCTGGACGTGTCTCGCGCCGAGCGGGCGTTTGGGTTTCGGGCCGAGGTGCCGTTCAGGGAAGGGCTCAAGCGGACAATCGAGTGGTACCGGGAGACCGGAGGACGGAGGACAGAGGACGGAGGTCGGCAGCTGTGAAGATTGAGACCGCGAAGGATCTTGAGGTCTATCAACTGGCGTACCGGCTGGCCATGCGCATCTTTGAGGTAAGCGAACAATTTCCGCCCGAGGAGCGCTGGGCACTCACCGGACAGATTCGGCGATCGTCCAGATCCGTTTGCCTGAATCTACGCGAAGCGTGGTCGAAGCGACGGTATGAGGCTCATTTGGTGAGTAAGTTGACCGATTGCGACGGCGAATCGAACGAAACTGACACGGCCTTGGATTTCGCCCACGACTGCGGCTACATCGATGACGCGGAGCACCATGAATTGTCCACTGCGAACCGTTCTGTCGGGCGCATGCTCGGAAGCATGATCAAGAACCCAGCGCCGTTCCTGATCTCCAACCGGTAATCCGTCCTCCGTCTTCCGTCCTTCGTCTTCCGACCTCCGCCCTCTGCCCTCCGTCTGCGCTGACGATCAATTCCCCATGCCTAGTCCCCGCCGCGCCCTGATCACCGGCATCACCGGCCAGGACGGCTCGTATCTGGCCGAGCTGCTGCTGGCGAAGGGCTACCAGGTCTGGGGGGCGATCCGCCGGTCTTCCAGCTTCAACACCGCGCGCATCGACCACCTCTACCAGGATCCGCACGACCCCGACGTGCGGCTGCGGCTGGTGTACGCCGACCTCAACGATGCGTCGTCGCTCAACAAGCTGCTGAAGGTCGTGCGGCCCGACGAGATCTACAACCTCGGGGCGCAGTCGCACGTCAAGGTGTCGTTCGACGTGCCCGAGTACACCGCCGAGGTGACCGGCCTGGGCACCGTACGTCTGCTCGAAGCCATGCGCGAGCTGGGACTCGAGGCGCGCTTCTACCAGGCGTCATCGTCCGAGTTGTACGGCCTGGCACGGGAGGTGCCGCAGCGCGAGACCACACCCTTCTATCCGCGCTCGCCCTACGCCGCCGCCAAGGCCTACGCGTTCTACATCACCCGTAACTATCGCGAGGCCTACGGCATGTTCGCGGTCAACGGCATCCTGTTCAACCACGAATCGCCACGGCGCGGCGAGACTTTCGTCACCCGCAAGATCGCGCGCGCCGCGGCCGCCATTCGCACCGGGAAGCAGGAGCGCCTGTTCCTCGGCAATCTCGACGCTCGCCGCGATTGGGGCTTCGCCGGCGACTACGTCGATGCCATGTGGCGCATGTTGCAGGCCGACACCCCGGACGACTACGTCATCGCCACCGGCGAGACCCACAGCGTGCGCGAATTCTGCGACCTCGCTTTCGCCCACGCCGGCCTGCCGTTGCGCTGGCAGGGCGACGGAGACGCCGAACAGGGCGTCGCTACCGACGGCCGCGTCCTGGTCGCGGTCGACCCGCGCTACTACCGCCCCACCGAAGTCGATGTCCTCCTCGGCGACGCCAGCAAGGCGCGGTCCCAACTCGGCTGGGCCCCGAAGGTGGGGTTCAGGGAACTGGTGGAGATGATGGTGGAGGCGGAGCAAGGATGAACGGAAGAGGATCGAGGTCGGAGGTCGGAGATCAGAGGTCTAACTGCGGACCTCGGACCTCGTGAGCAGACCCCAGCTTGATCCCCCGACCTCGTCCTCACGTCTTCATCCGAGCTTGGTCCTGGGGCCATCCATTGCTAGACCAATCTCTGGAGTCGATCAGATGACGCAGCTCTTGGACAAAGCCTTCGCAGAGGCCGCGAAACTTCCGGAAGACGAACAGGATGCGCTGGCTCGCGCCGTCCTCGACGAACTCGCAGGGGAGCGACGGTGGGACGAATTATTCAGCCAGTCACAGGATGTATTGGGGGACCTGGCGGCCGAGGCGAGGGCCGAGTATCGCGCTGGGCGTAGCCAAAAACTTGACCCAGACAAACTGTGATCTCGCGCACCACCCTGGGCTTTCGCAACGCCCTGGCGCAGTTATCGCCGCAAGTCAGACGTCAAGCTCGCCGTGCTTACCGATGCTTCGCGCGCGACCCGTATCACCCGAGCCTGCACTTCAAGCCGGTGCACGCTACGGAGCCAATCTTCTCCGTACGCATCAGCGGTCATTACCGAGCCGTCGGATTGCGAACGGGCGAAGAGATTGTCTGGTTCTGGATCGGCTCCCACGCCGACTATGACCGCTTGCTCCATCAGCGGTGCCGCAGACCGGCAAGGAACTGATTCTCCAAGCGATCGTCACATACTCCAAGGCCCCGACGCGCAATTGCGCGATCCACGAGGTCAGACGTCCGACCTCTGACTTCCGTCCTCTGACCTCGGGCTGGCAACCTCGACCTCTGTCCTCCGTCTTCCGACCTTGGACCTTGGACTTTAGACTTTGGACTGTCCTTAACCATGTGCGGCATCCTCGGCTATATCGGTCCGCGTGACTTTAGCGTCGAGGCGTTCGGGCGGGCGCTGGATGTGATGGCGGCGCGCGGGCCGGATGATCGCGGCATCTACGAAGAGCCGGAAGTGTTGCTCGGGCACCGGCGGCTGGCGATTATTGATCTCTCCCCCGGCGGCCACCAGCCAATGGCCAGCGCCGACGGACGGTATCAGATCGTCTTCAACGGCGAGATCTACAATTACAAGGAGATTCGCCGCAGGTTGGAACGCGAAGGGGTCGTCTTCCGCAGCCAAAGCGACACCGAGGTCATTTTGGAAGCCTACGCCCACAATCCTCAATCCTTCCTCCTCAATCCTCAATCCTCCCAAGGCCCTGCGTGCCTGAACGACTGCCGCGGCATGTTCGCCTTCGCCATCTACGACCGCCTGGAGAACAGCGTCGTCCTGGCGCGCGACCGCATGGGGATCAAGCCGCTGTACCTGTGGCGCTTCCCGAAAGGCATCGCCTTTGCCTCCGAGGTCAAGGCGCTGCGCGCCGTGCCCGGCGCACCGTCGCAAATCGACGTCCTGGCGCTGTGGGACTACTTGCGCTGGGGCAGCGTTCCCGAACCGCGCACGATCACCGCGGGCATCGAGTGTCTGCCGCCCGCTACCTGGCTGAAGTGGAAGGCGGGGCGCGAGACGCGGCACGTCTACTGGGACTTCCCCAGCGGCGCGGCGGCCTTCGTGCGCCGCGCGGAAGCGCTGGACGCCCTACGCCCCGTCCTGCGCGAGGCCGTCGCCCTGCGCTGCGTCGCCGACGTGCCGGTAGGTGCGTTCCTCTCCGGCGGCATCGACTCCTCCTCCGTCGTCAGCCTCATGCGCCTGGCGGGCCAGAGCGATGTGCGCACATTCTCGGTGAGCTTCCCGCAAACCGAGCTGGACGAAGCGCCGTACGCTCTCAAGATCGCCGAACGGTTTCATACCCGTCACACCGACGTCTCGGTGACCAGCGACATGATGCTGGCGGGACTGGACGGGTTCTTCACGGCCATGGATCAACCCACCAGCGATGGGCTGAACACGTATCTCGTGTCCCAGGTCACCGCCGCCGCCGGCCTCAAAGTCGCACTGTCGGGTCTCGGCGGCGACGAGCTATTCGCCGGCTACCCGTCGTTTCGCCGCATCGCGCGCACGCACCCGCTGTTCTCCGCGCTACCTGCGCCGGCGATGCGCGCCATCGGACGCGTCGGCCCCTACTTCATGGGCAAGTCCAAGAAAATCGAGGCCCTCGCCCAGCCCGGCTCGCTCACCGACACCCTCTACTACGCCGCCCGCGGCCTGTTCATGCCCTCGCAAGCGCAGGCGCTACTGAGCGACGACGTCCTGGCGGAGATCGTCAGACGCAAAGATGCCTTGGAGGACGGAGGACAGAGGACGGAGGACAGATGTCCGGCTTCCGTCCTCCGTCTTCCGTCCTCCGTCTTCCGCCCTCCGTCCTCCGAAAACGGCCGTTCCGTCCTGCACCAGGTCATGCAGCTCGAGCTGCGGCGCTACATGCACAACCAACTCCTGCGCGACAGCGACGTCTTCGGCCTGGCGCACGGCCTGGAGATCCGGGTGCCGCTCATCGACCATGTCCTCGCCGAGACGCTCTTCCGAACGCACCCCGCCATGATCCTGCGCGGCGGGACGAAGCGCCTGCTGCTCGACGCCCTGCCCTCCCCGCTGCCGCGCCTGTGCACGCACCGCCCGAAGATGGGCTTCACCTTCCCGTTCGACCACTGGATGAAAGGGCCCTGGCGCGCGGTCATCGAGGATGGGCTGCTCGGAACGGCGGGCGGCAACGGCGCCCTCTTCAACCGGTGCGCTCTCGAATACCTCTGGCACGAGTACCTCAACGGCAACGTCCACTGGTCGAGACCGTGGGCGCTGTATGCGGCGCTCAGGAATGGCAAGAATCTTACCCGAGGTCAGAAGTCAGAGGTCGGAGGACAGAGGACGGAAGTCGGAGGTCGGCTGTCGTGAAGATTGAACCCGCGAAGGATCTTGAAGTCTATCTACTGGCCTACCGCCTGGCGATGCGCATCTTTGAGCTGAGCCGACAATTTCCGCCCCAAGAGCGCTGGGCACTCACCAGTCAGATTCGGCGGTCGTCACGATCCGTCTGCTTGAATCTACGTGAAGCATGGTCCAAGCGACGCTACGAAGCGCATTTCATAAGCAAGCTGACTGATTGCGACGGCGAGTCGAACGAAACCGATACCGCCTTGGATTTTGCCCGCGACTGCGGCTACATCGATGACGGGGAACACGACGAACTGTCCGCCGCCAACCGCTCGGTTGGGCGCATGCGCGGAAGCATGATCAAGAACCCAGCCCCGTTCCTGATATCCGGCCGCTAAACCGTCTTCCGTCCTCTGTCTTCGTCCTCTGTCCTCCGTCCTCCGTCTTTCGTCCTCCGTCCTCTGTCCTCGCCGATGTACGACCTCATCATCGAACCCGGACGTACCGAACGCCAGTACTGGCGCGACCTGTGGAACTACCGCGAGCTGTTCTACATCCTGGCCTGGCGGGACATTTCCGTGCGCTACAAGCAGACGGTCATCGGGGTGCTGTGGGCGCTGCTGCAGCCGCTGTTGACCATGATCGTCATGACCGTGATCTTCGGCAAAGTCGCCCAGCTCCCCGCTCCGAGCGCCGTGCCCTATGCCGTCATGGTCTTCGCCGCCATGCTCCCCTGGCAATTCTTCTCCACCTCGCTGTCCGCCGCCAGCCAGAGCCTGGTGGGCAACGCCAATCTCATCTCCAAGGTCTACTTCCCGCGCATGATCATCCCGGCCGGCGCGGTCATCACCAGCTTTGCCGACTTCCTCATCTCCTTCGGCATCCTGGCGGCGCTGATGGTGTGGTACCGCTTTTGGCCGGACTGGCGCATGCTGACGCTGCCGCTGTTCGTCGCCATCGCCTTCCTGGCAGCCATCGGGCCGGGGCTGCTGATCACGGCGTTGAACGTCAAGTACCGCGACTTCCGTTACGTCATCCCGTTCCTGGTGCAGTTCGGGCTGTACATCTCTCCCGTCGGTTTCAGCAGCACGGTGATCCGCGAGCGTTTCGGCGACACCCTGTTCACCCTGTACTCGGTGAACCCGATGGTCGGCGTCATCGACGGCTTCCGCTGGGCCATATTGGGCGGCGAGACGGCCATCTACTGGCCCGGCTTCGGCCTGTCCCTCGGCGTGGTGGTCGTCATGCTGGCACTGGGGGTACGGTACTTCAGACGGACGGAGAAGAGTTTTGCGGATATCATCTGACGGGTTCTCCACGAAGGCGAGGCCGACGAACTCCTGGCCGCCTGCGACACCCTGAGCCGCAAGCTCACCAACTTCTCCCGCACCCTACGCCAGTAGCGCGGTGTCTTAGCTCTTACCACTTGGCCCTTTGCGAATAGCGCTCCGGTCCTCCAGGCTTTGAGTCACGAAGAGATGGCGATAGAGTGCAACATATGACCATCACCCTGCCACTCGATGAAATGACCACGGACGAAAAGCTCCGCGTGATGGAGGCATTGTGGGCTGACTTGAGCCGAACGGAAGAAGCTGCGATGACACAGTCGCGCAAGGCGTTTAGTCCCGTTGTCCTGTAGTCCCGTAGTCCCGTAGTCCTCTCCGGTCCGGTAGTCCCGTAATCTTCCTCCGATTCCGCGGTCGAGCAATTCAGCAATCCCGCAGTCGCACCATGCCCTGCTCGGTCCGTAGTCCCGTAGTCCTCTGTCCTCGCAGTCCCTGGGCCAAGTCGTTCCCATGACGCAGTCCGAACCGACACCTTGTCCCACCGAAACCGTAGCCGGTTGGCCCGCGGCGGCGGGGGGGGGGCCGGAAGATGCAGCACCTGCGGCCGAGCCACGGTATGCGGGCTGGAAGCCAACTGCATCGCGAGTACGTCAGCTCCAGGCTGCCGCGGTCTGGGTCGCGTATCGGCTCATCAATGCGGCGCTCCGCCTGTTCGCGGTGCTGCTCTGGCCGCGGCGGCGTCCGAGAAGCGCCCGGCGCGTAGTCGTGTTTCGCATCGGCCATATTGGCGACATCACCTGCGCGCTTCCAGCGTTGCGCGCCGTGCGGCGTGCCTATCCGGAAGCGCATCTGACGCTGCTGACGTCGACCGGCCGGCGCAACAGTCCCGGCGCCCGCGAGCTGATCGAGGGAGTCGACTGGATCGACGAGATCCGCTGCTACGAAGCCGGCGACATCGCCACCCTGGGAGGCCGGTGGGGTCTGGCGATGGATTTGCGGCATCGCCGCTTCGACGTCTGGCTCAACCTCTCCGCCAGTCTCTCGTCCCCGCTTCGCGAGTTCCGCGACATGATTTTCGCCCGACTCGCGGGTGCGCGCTGGGCACGCGGCTGGCACATTGACACCTTGCACTGGGCGCGACAGGCGCAATCGGAACACTTGGCGTTTCCCAACGAGGTGGACCGCGTCCTCACCATCGTCGACCGCGCGGGCTTTCCGGCGGGCCCCGTGGAGTTCGCGCTGCCACGGACCGCCGCGGCCCAGGCACGGGTGAACACCCTGCTACCCGCGGGCGGCGCCACGGGATGGGTGGCGCTCGCCCCCGGCGCGAAGCGCTCGACGAACCGATGGCCCCCCGAGCGCTTTGCCGAAGTCGGCGCCTGGCTCGCCGCGCGCGGCGCCCGCGTGGTGTTGCTGGGCGGCCCGGTCGATGCGGAGGAATGCGCACGCATCGCCGCCACCATCGGCCCGAGCGCGCTGTCGTTCGCCGGGCAGCTCACTCTTCCCGAGTCCTGCGAAGTGCTGCGCCGTTGCCGCTTCGCCATCTGCGTGGACTCCGGCGTGCAACACCTCGCCAGCGCCGTCGGTACCCCGACCATCTCGCTCTTTTCCTTCTGGCAGCTACGGGGAAAGTGGCACCCCTACGGCGCGCGGAACGTGGTGCTCCAGAAGTGGGTCCCCTGTCACACCTGCTTCCTCGATCGATGCCCGCACGACAACCGCTGTATGAAGGCGATCGAGGTGGACGAGGCGATCCGCCACGCAATGAAAAAACTCGCCGCCTGACGCGCCCGCTGCTGACCATGCAGGCCCGGATCGCAGACCGGCAAGAGCGGAGCACACGACGACGGGACCAAAGGACCACAGACCCGCAAGTCCCATTGTCCGTTGTCCCGTAGTGTCGTCCAGTAATCCCGTGGTCCTGTATTTCCGAATAATGGAGTGAGGATGAAGGAGTGATCAAAGAGGAAGGATAGAGGATGAAGGAGTGAGGATTGAGTTGGCCTGTCTGATGCTTCATCCTTCATCCTCACTCCTCAATCCTCAATCCTCACTCCTTTTAGACCATGGCCGATACCGTCATCACTGTAGAGAACCTCGGCAAGAAGTACCGCATCGCCCATCAGGCCGGGCGCCAGCGCTACACGGCCCTACGCGACGTGCTGACCGAGAAGGTCGCGGCGCCGCTGCGCTGGCCGCGGACCAGAGAACGGCGATCGGAGGACGGAGGACAGAGGGCAGAGGACAAGATGCCGACCTCCGACCTCCGATCTCCGACCTCGAATTCCTTCGGTGCCCCGCATTTGACGCCCAACAAAACATCCTTCATTTTATGGCTATGCGTGCACAGGCGATTGTGAAAATCGGCAGCCTGATTACCCAGACGCCCCGGATCTGTGGCGGACGGCCGCGCATCGCGGGCACGGGCGTGTCCGTGCGGCACGTCGGGGTGTGGTACAAGCTCGGCTTAACCCCTGAAGAGATCGCCGACAGAATCGGACATCTCACGTTGGCTCAGGTCCATGCCGCCTTGGCCTATTATCACGCTAATCGCGAACGGGTTGAGGCCGAACTGGCAGCGGAGGAAGCCGAGGCCGACCAGCTCGAACGGCAGCATACCAGGGCCAAGCAATCCGCGTGACGATCCGCCTGTATCTCGACGAAGACACCATGGACACAGCGTTGCTCTCGGCATTGCGCGCACGAGGGCTCGACGTGATGACCGCATTGGAAGCGAACATGATCGAGCGCCCGGACGAAGACCACCTTGCCTTTGCGGCGAGGAAGGGCCGTGTCCTCTATAGCTTCAATGTCGCCGACTATTATCGCCTTCAGGCGCAGGGCGTCTCGCATGCGGGGCTGATCTTGGCGCAGCAGCAACGGTACACTGTGGGCGAGCAAATGCGTCGTCTTCTCGGACTCGCGGCTGCCAAGTCTGCCGCCGAGATGCGCGACCAGGTCGAATTCCTCAGCGCTTGGGCTTGACGAGCCTGCCTGGGACGCGGTCTTCCTGTGCAAAGCCTAGCGAACAAGGTGAGATGTCTGATCTCCGATCTCCGACCTCTGTCTCTGAAGACTTCTGGGCGCTCAAGGACGTGTCGTTCGAGGTCCGGCAAGCGAGTGGAAGTACGGGACCACGGACCAAAGGACCACAGACTTGCAAGTCCCTTGGTCCTGTAGTCCTCCTCTCATGTCCGACACAGTCATCAGTGTCGAAAACCCGGGCAAGCGCTACCGCATCGCCCATCAGGCCGGGCGTCAGCGCTACACCGCCCTACGCGACGTGCTGACCGAGAAGCTCACCGCACCGCTGCGGTGGATGCGGGCCAGAGGACGGCGATCGGAGGACGGAGGACAGAGGTCAGAGGACAAGATGCCGCCCTCCGTCCTCCGAGGATTCCTGGGCGTTGAAGGACGTGTCGTTCGAGGTCAAGCAGGGCGCGGTCCTGGGCATCGTCGGCGGCAACGGTGCCGGCAAGAGCGCGGATCCGATGGCTGTCCTTCCTTGGTCAGCGTGTTGGCTCGCTACCTCATTGAACGGACCGTCACGACCAGTTAGTGTATGCTGGTGAGCGCGAACACGACGAGTGTTGGGGAAACAACAGCGACTGCGTGCACATCGTACGCTTACATCACGCGTGTACCTGGCGTGCGCAGCGGCAACGCGCTCGTGGCGGGAACACGCATCGGCGTACATGACGTCATCAGCCTCCTCCAAAACGGAGAATCGGTCGACACCATCGTAAGCCGTTGTTTCCCAAACCTCACCCGCGCCCAGGTCTACGAGTGTCTGGCCTACTACGAGGATCATCGCGGCGAGATTGACCTACTGGTGGCACGGCAGATGGCGGCCGACGCTACGTGAAATTTCTTTTCGACCACGACGTACCCGACGACCTGGCTTACACCGTCCGGGCTTCAGGCCACCAGGTGCAGCTCCTGCGAACCGTGCTGCCGCTCTCCACTACTGACCATGATGTCTTGCGGTTCGCCGGCGAGCGCGGCGAGGTGCTTGTCACCTGCAATCGCGACGACTTCGTGGCCGCCTCCACCCGCGTGGCGCATTGCGGTATCATCATTCTGGTACGACGTCGGTCGCGGACGCTGGAGCGGGCGGCCTTCATCCGACTCTTGGACAACGCGGGTGAAGCGGGCATCCGCGCTAACATCAACTTCGCATGAGCCGCCCGTCGTTTGGATCGGCGACGTGTCTATCGTCATGCGGAGGAACTGCCCGCCGCGGGTTTTCATGGTCAAACAACATCGCCGAGGATTCAGTCACCGCGTAAAGAATGACGGATGAAGGATTGAGGATTGATCAGAGAAGAAGGAGTGAGGAAGGCCAACTTGAAATCCAGCAGGTGAGCGCATGACGTATCGCGGTGAAGTACACGGGGGGGTCGTGGTGCTGGAACGCGGTGTCCGGCTGCCCGAAGGTGCGGTGGTGCGGATCGAGGTAGAATCGCCGCTGCCAGGCGAGCGCCCGGGCGACCATGACGCGCTGTTCCAGATGGGCGACCTGGCCGTGGCCACGGGCGTCGCCGATCTGGCCACGAACATCGACCACTATCTCTACGACCACCCGAAGGCCACGGATGACCGCTAACGCGGTCCTCCTCGACACCAACGGTTGGATTGCGCTGCTCAATGCTTCGGACACGCTACACGCGGCAGCGGATGCGACGTGGACGCGCCTCGGCCGACGCGGCGCCTCAATCGTGGTGACCGACTGGGTGGTGGCAGAAACCGGAAATGGTCTGGCGCGCACTCCCGTGCGCGCTCGCTTTGTCGAAGCCGTGGAGATCGTCCGCACCAGCCCTCGCGCCACCTTGCTCTCCATTACCCCAACTTTGGCCGAGCGCGCCATCGCGCTCTACGCAAGCCGACCAGACAAGAGCTGGGGGCTGGTCGACTGCGCGAGCTTCGTCGTGATGCAAGACGCGGGAATAATAGACGCCTTCACCAACGACCGGCACTACGAGCAAGCCGGTTTCCGGGCGCTCTTGCCGGTCCTCTGATGAAGGGACAACAGGACCACCGGGTCAGAAGCTCGCTAGCCCCGCGATTTTCGTTTCCCGTACTCCATCGTCATGTTGTCCCGTAGCCCTGTAGTCCCGTAGTCCTTTCCTCATATCCGACACCGTCATCAGCGTAGAAAACCGGGGCAAGAAGTACCGTATCGCCCATCACGCCGAGCGCCAGCGCTACACGGCCCTGCGCGACGTCCTCACGCAGAAAATGAGGGCTCCGTTTCACTTTCTGCGCGGATTGAGCAAGGATCAACTCAATCCTCACTTCTCAATCCTCACTTCTCAATCCTCACTTCTCACTTCTCAATCCTCACTTCTCAATCCTCACTTCTCGCCCTCCTCCGAGGATTCCTGGGCGTTGAAGGACGTGACCTTCGAGGTCAAGCAGGGCGAGGTCCTGGGCATCGTCGGCGCAACGGTACCGGCAAGAGCACGCTGCTGACGAACCTGAGCCAAGTCACCGATCCGACCGCAGGGCGGGTGCGACGTTGGACTCATCCGACCTCGTTGAGCTAGTATTGTCGTCAATGGCAGACTTTCTTGATCGGATTACGATCAATCCAGGGCAGTGTGGTGGCCGGCCGTGTATTCGGGGCATGCGAATACGCGTAATTGACGTGCTCCAATTACTGGCGGCGGGGCAGACGCAGGCGGAAATTTTAGCGGACTTTCCGTACTTGGAGCCTGACGACATCGCCGCCTGCCTCATGTATGCGGCGCGGCGGCTCGACCATCCAACCCTGGCCGCCTAGCAGCATGTGGGACTTGGCATGTCGTAGCGACCCAACACGTCCGCCGCAAGCTTCGGGCCGCAGGTGGAAGCGACTGGAGTCAGCGCGCGGAGCGGTCCCGCCGAACCGACATCGAGCGCAGGTTCTAGGTGGCTGATCGCGGCACCTCGTTGCTGATCTGGATTGACGCCCAACTCCCGCCCCTGATCGCTCAATGGGTGAAAGAACCTGGGAAGGTTCAGTCGGTCCATATATGTGATCTGGGCCTCCTAACCGCCTCTGACGCGGAGATCTTCGAACGAGCCCGATCGGCTGGCGCGGTCGTGGTGACGAAGGATCAGGATTTCATTCAACTGCAGGCGCATCGTGGAGCGCCGCCGAAAATCGTCTGGCTCACCTGCGGAAATCTCGGTAACCGCGAACTGCGACGCGTGTTTTCTTCTTGCTGGCCACGCACTCTGGCGCTACTTCAGGCGGGGGAGAACTTGGTCGAGATCAAGGCAAGTCGGCCCGTCGCCTGATGCGCCTACCGCACGAGACCATAAGACCACAGGCTCCCCTGTCCTGTAGTCCCGTAGTCCTCTTCCGTAGCCCCGTGGTCCTCTTTTCATGTCCGCCCCCGTCATCGGCGTAGAAAACCTGGGCAAAAAGTACCGTATCGCCCATCAAGCCGAGCGCCAGCGCTACACGGCCCTGCGCGACGTCCTCACGCAGAAAATGAGGGCTCCGTTTCACTTTCTGCGCGGATTGAGCAGGATCAACTCAATCCTCACTTCTCACTCCTCACTCCTCACTCCTCAATCCTCACTTTTTGATCCTCACTCCTCACTCCTCACTCCTCGATTCTCACTCCTCACTCCTCACTCCTCACTTTTTGATCCTCACTCCTATTCTTGCCGATGCGCTTCGAAGACCTGACCGCCTGGCAGAAGGCCAGGGAACTGACCAACGCGGTGTATGCCCTCTGCAAACACAAGCCATTGTCGAGCGACTTCGGACTCCGCGATCAACTCCAACGTGCGGCAGTGTCAGCGATGACCAATCTGGCTGAAGGATTCGAACGATCGCATGCGACCGAGAAGCTCCAATTTTGGAACATGGCCCGCGCCTCAGCCGGCGAAGTCCGGTCGCTGGTGTACGTCGTTCGGGATAACGGCCTGGCTGCGGACGATACGTCGCAGGCGGTCCAGGCATTGGCCGATGAGGTAGGGGCTTTAAACAAGGGCCTCATCAAATCGTTCAAGAATAAGGATAGAGGATGAAGGATTGAGGATTGATCAAAGAGGAAGGATAGAGGATTGAGTTGGCTTGCCTGATGCGCCATCCTCACTCCTCACTTCTCACTCCTCACTTCTCACTCCTCACTTCTCACTTCTCACTTCTCATTCCCCAATCCTCACTCCTCAATCCTCACTCCTCGCTCCTCACTCCGTTCATAGAATGTCCGACACCGTCATCTCCGTAGAAGGCTTGGGCAAGAAGTACCGCATCGCCCACCAGCAGGAGCGCCAGCGGTATGTCGCCTTACGTGACGTCCTGGCGCAAAAACTGAAAGCCCCGTTTCGCTTCGCACGCGGAGTAAGAAACACCGAGCAAGCAGGAAGGTTGAAGGATCAAGACAGCTCAACTCCATCCTCCATCCTCAATCCTCCATCCTCCATCCTCAATCCTTCATCCTCCATCCTCAATCCTTCATCCTCAATCCTCAATCCTTCATCCCCAATCCTCAATCCTCCATCCTCAATCCTCAATCCTTCATCCCCCCCCTCCTCCGAGGATTTCTGGGCGTTGAAGGACGTGTCGTTCGAGGTGAAACAGGGCGAGGTCCTGGGCATCATCGGCCGCAACGGGGCCGGGAAGAGTACGCTGCTCAAGATCCTCAGTCGGATCACGGAGCCCACCGAAGGACGCGTGCGGATCAAGGGGCGTGTGGCCAGCCTCCTGGAGGTAGGCACGGGGTTTCACCCGGAGTTGACCGGGCGCGAAAACATTTTCCTCAACGGGGCGATCCTGGGAATGACACGCGCGGAAATAGGGAGAAAGTTCGACGAGATCGTGGCGTTTGCGGAGGTGGAGACCTTTCTGGACACGCCAGTGAAACGCTACAGCAGCGGCATGTATGTCCGGCTAGCATTCGCGGTCGCGGCGCACCTGGACCCAGAGATCCTGGTCGTGGACGAAGTGCTGGCTGTTGGGGATGCCGAATTTCAGAAGAAATGCTTGGGCAAGATGCAGCAGGTTGCAGCAAGGGAATATCGCACTGTGATCTTTGTCACCCACAATATGCAGGCTGTTTGTCAATTGTGCACCCGAACTTTGTTATTGGCTGGCGGCAGAAAGATCAGTGATGGCGAAAGCAGCGAAGTGGTTCAACGCTATCTCCAAGGCCCCCAAGTTGGAGCGACACTAGCGGAGCTTTCTCGTGTCATTGCACAGATCCCTCCCGATCGAACGTTCCGGCTGCGCGCCGTCGACATTTTGCAGGACGGTCACAGCAGCCCTGACGTCGTTAGCGGGAGGCCTTTGGAGATTGTGGTCGAGTACGACGTACTGGAAGAAGTATCGGGCTTTCACGTTTATTTTCTACTCCACGATCTTGACGGCACCCTCCTCTTCGAAAGTTTACACAACGGTGCTGACTCTGGGCTTCCGAGGACGCTACCCGGTCGATTCAGCTCACGCGCAACGATTCCCGCAAACTTTCTTGGCGGCCGAACTTACGACCTCCAAATCAATGCGGCGATACACCGTGTGCGTGAGTGTATACCTCAACCCTCCCCTGTTCGCATCAAACTCAACGTCACCCCTGTCGGCTCGGTAAACTGTGCTTACCCAGGGTACGTAACGCCTGGTAAGATTGCGCCGCTCATCCCCTGGTGCACCCAACGGCTTTCGTGATTCCATTGACCCCTCCGACGGTCCTGCGCCGGTTCGCCAAAGCTATTTTGCCGCCCGCCCTGATCGACCTGATCCGTGGGCGGCCATTGCTCTCTCAGCCTCAGTTCACGTGGCAGGGTATTTATTCTCATCTCCGCGATGTACCGACACACAATTCTGATTACGATGACCCTCAAGAAGTCCAAAAGCATGTCGCGTGGACCCGAGCTGCGCTCAATGAATTTCACTCCGGAAGACAACCTCACCTATGGCACGAGCCATTGGGCATAATTGCTGCCTCGTTGGCCGCCGAAACCGGTCTCGTTCGTATCTTGGACTTCGGCGGCGGGGTGGGCTCAGGTTTTGTCCACTTGCTGGCGACGTTACCGAACAGATCCTTGGTTGAATATCACAATGTCGATCTCCCGCATATGTGTGAAGCTGGGCGCAATCTATTTAAACTGGATGACCGTATCGCGTTCTATACTCACATTCCGGCAGTCCGGAGCCGTTGCGATATTGTATATGCTAACAGCGTTCTCCAATATGTCGAAGATTACAAGGGCCTGTTGCATGACCTTGCCTCGCTGAATGCACGCTATATCTTGTTGGCACGCCTGGCGGCCGGGAGTTTCCCAACCTACGCAACAAAACAGTTGAACTTGCGTGGTAAGGTTTTGCCATACTGGTTTCTGAACTTCGATGAACTCGTCAGCATCCTCGCGCGGGCGGGGTATAGGCTTGCCTATCATGGGTTAGCTCACGAGGTCTTTGACCAAAGCAATTTCCCCAAAACGCATCGCGTCGGCCGCATGCGCAACGTGCTATTTGTCAGATCCGCATGAGAACTCTTATTCAGCAGTAAGGAGCAGATATGAAAACACCGCCAGCATCTCTCAAGCGATCCTTGGCTGAGGGACCAATGAACGAGTTTCCATTAATGGAACCGCGACAAAATCACATCGTGCTGTTTCATCCGCACGTTCCAACGACAGCGCCGCAGCGTGTCGCCGCAGTCCTTGCTACGCGCTGGATTGGGCAGGGACCACGCGTGGAAGAGTTCGAGAATGAGTTCAGCGCCAGATTTGGTGGCGGGCACCCCGCCATAGCGGTTGGCTCTGGAACGGACGCCCTGCATCTAGCTTATATCTTGGCCGGGCTGGATCGCGGGGACGAAGTAATTGCTCCAATCTTCACGTGCACGGCAACCAATATCCCGCTTCTTTACATGGGAGCTAATGTGGTATTTGCGGATGTTCAGCCTCATACTCTGAATATCGATCCCAAGGATGTCCGACGCCGCATTACCGACAAAACCAAGGCTATCGTGTGTGTCCATTACGGCGGTTTGCCTTGTGATATGGATGCGCTGCATGCTTTAGTTGACGAGTACCGGCTGACCCTGATCGAAGACGCGGCCCACGCACTTGGTGCAACTTACCACGGCAAACCCATCGGCCAACTCTCGGATTTCACGGTCTTCTCATTTCAGGCAATCAAGAGCATTACGACCGGGGACGGAGGCATGCTCCTATTCAAGGATGCCTCCTTGGTGGAAAAGGCTCGCCGCCTTCGTTGGTTTGGTATTGACCGGAAGGCCAAACAGGGCGGGTACTGGCAAAATGACATCTACGAACTTGGCTATAAGTATCAGATGACTGACATCGCGGCAGCGCTTGGATTGGCTGCCTTGGAAGAATTCGATTGGATACTTTCACACCGCCGCTCGCTCCTGAAGGCCTACGAACACGAATTGCGCAAAGCACCAGGCATTTCTGTGATTGGTACTGGCTACACGGATCGTCAGCACGCTGCGTGGATGTGCACTGTGCTCGCTGAGAATCGCGAGAGCTTGATGGCGAAATTGCGGGATAACGGGATCGAATCCTCGCAGGTCCATTACCGCAACGACCGATACACGATTTTCGGTGGTCGCCAGCCTGGCTATCCCAGCATGGATGCGGTGGAGGAGAAGTACTTGGTACTTCCTCTCCACACGCGCATGAACCTGGATGATGTCGAGCGGATATGTACGGTTATTCGCACCGGATGGTGAATTTAACTTGAGGGGCCATCCCAAGTCCTCCAGGGAGAGTGGATGATAGGAGACAGATCCAAGCGGGTGCTGGTTGTCCTTGATTGTGGCTTGCGTTGGCCTACCGGCATGGTGCGAGCGTTGCAGTTCAAATCACTATTCGATCGAAGCAGCAGGTGGCGGGCTCACTTTGTTAGCCGGCACCCTGAGAGCATTATTAAATTGCTATATGGCCAGCATACGGTGCAACACAGAATTCTTGTTCGTGCTTTCCGACCAATTCTTAACCTTTTATATAACAAATTAAGCATACGGCAGGATCGAAGGATCGTGGCGCTGGCGCAAGGGTTTGATCTTGTGAGTATTGTCAAGTCTCCAAGTCTGAGCCTTTACCAGAGACTGCGCCGACTCCGCCGTCCGCGTGTCCTAATGGACATCAATGATGCCCTTTGGCTACAGAAGAATGGAGATTGGGCGGAACTCGATGCAATGTTACGCGAGGTCGACGCTGTAATCTGTGAGAACAATTATCTTTCTAACTATGCTACACGATTTAACCCACGGACTTTTGTCATCGACGATGCCCCGCAATTGGAAGTCTTTGATCGATGGAGAGCTAAGATTCGGCGAAGCCCAGAGGAAATTGTCGTCGGCTGGATTGGGGGGCAAAGCAACATTGGGCCCTTGTTCAAGATTTTGGAGCCGCTAGAAGCCCTGTCTATTAGATACCCACAATTGCGACTACGGGTTGTTGGTGCTCCGGAATCGGCCCTACCTCCGTTTGAGCGGGTTCGCGCATCATGCCTACCCACCTATTCTCAAGAGCAAATGGTGCGCGAAATTTTGAAGTTTGATATAGGCCTTTTCCCGCTCTTTCATAATGAAGACGGACGCGCTCGGGGAACGCTTAAGGCAAAGGTTTACATGAGCGGAGAGGCGGTCGCGGTTTGCGAAAACTATGGAGAGAACCCTGGGCTCATCGAGGACGGTTACAACGGGTTTCTCGCGACGTCACCACAGGACTGGTATGAAAGATTAGATTGGCTGATCACTCATCCGTCCGAACGAGCCACAATTGCTGAAAGGGGCCTGCAGGTGATGCGGAGGAGCTACACTGCTGAGCGAGTCTTTCAGAGACTGCTTGATGCCTTCGACCAAACTTTGACAGTCTAAGCAAGGGCTCATAACGTGGGGAGGCGGGCCGTATTCACCATCGCCGTGGGCAAGCTCATCTACCTCCGCATGGCTTGCGCCCTGGCACGCTCGTTTCGGCAGTGGCATGGCGACGGCGAGATTCCATTTTTTCTCGTCACGGATGCGGCTGCATCTACGTTGCCCAGGGACGTCCAGGACCTACCCATGATCCGCTTGGTGCCCAACCAATACGGCCGTGGTTTTGCACCCAAGCTCTACTTGGACAAGCTCGCGCCGGCTGACAGCGCGCTATTCGTTGACGCGGATTGTCTCTGCGTGGGATCGCTCGAATCGGCATTCGATGCCTTTGCTGGCCAGTGCGTCTCCGTCATCGGCCGCGAGGTCCGCAATGGGGAATGGTTCGGCGACGTTCGGGCTATCTGCCGGCAGTTTGGAGTGCCTGCGCTACCCCGCTTCAACGGAGGAGTCTATTATCTCGAGCGTGGCGAGACCTGTACCCGCGTGTACGAAACGGCGCGCGCGCTGTTGCCTCGCTACGATGAGATCGGCTTCAAGAGGCTTCGCGGATCGCCGAACGATGAGGTTCTGATCTCGCTTGCAATGGCGTTGCATGGTCAGAAGCCTCTTCCAGAGCGCGGCGACATCATGAACAGCCTTCTCGCCGGCCCGTGTGGCGTCGAGCTGGACGTGTTCGCCGGGCACGCTCTGTTGAGGAATTTCAAAGGGGACCCGCGGCACAACCCCTGGTATGAGCAAGAGGAATTGCGGCCCCGACTCGTGCACTTCCTTGGCGGCGACATCCACGACTACCCCTATCAACAGGAAGTGCGCCGCCTCGCTCTTGTTTGCGAGCGCCGCTGGCCACGCTGGCTCGCCACCACGATCGTCAAGCTGACCTTTAGCTGGCCGTGGCTGATCCGGAACTTCGCCAAGCGCCTACTGCGACCTCTTTTTCATCGGCTGTTCGGGCCGAGGCGCCAACGGCCCTCCGGTCGATTTTGACCCGACATCGCTCGTGAACGACATTTCGGTCATCATCCCCACGAAAGACCGCTTGTGGTCGCTGCCCAAGGCGGTCGCGTCCTGCCACAGTTCTCAGCTCAAGGTGGAAATCATCGTCATTGATGACGCGAGCACGGACGGCACGGCAGATTGGCTCCGCAACCAACCCGGTGTGATTGCTATCCCGGGTGAAGGGTGGGGAAAGCCATCGGGCGTAAACAAAGCGCTGGAAACCGCCACAGGAGATTTCGTCCGATTCCTCGATTCGGACGACTGGCTTAACCCCAGAGCGAACGAACTCCAATTCGAGATTGCGCGACAAACGAATGCGGATGTCGTCGTTGCGGGAATGGACATCTACCACGACGACACCTTGGCCGACTCGCTGCCCTGGGTTCCAACAGACGACTTTATCGCGCAGCAACTGGGGGAAGCATTTGGTTCGCACTACTCGGCATTTCTGTTCCGCCGGGCCTTCATTCACGGCATCCCGCACCGCACCCTTTTCCCCGCCTCCGATTTCGCCTCACGCGACGATCGCTGCTTCATGCTCGAAGTCGCGATCCGCAACCCATCTATCGCGGTGAGTCGGGAACCTGCGTTGTGCCATCGTCACCACGCGAAGGCGCGCCTGCAGTTCCGCGGAGGTCTTGGCGGCGTCGGAATGCACATTCAGCAGTTGTATATCTACCGCCAGATTCTCCGGCTACTCGACGAACGAGGCGAGCTGACACTGCGACGCAAGCAGGCGGCCATCAAAGTTCTCTGGCCCCTCGCTCACTGGATCGCCTACACCCACTTGGAAGCTGCTTACGAAGTGGTCGACTGGATCTTCCGACTCGATCCCGAGTTCAGGGCACCCGAGAGAGGACTCTTGGGAGTACTCTACAGGACGTGCGGTTTCCGCCTCACGGAGCGCGTGCTGGCGCTCCGGCGCAGCATGGTGCGCTATGTGCGGTCGGTCACGTTGCCGCAATGATCCAGCTTACCCATCTAATGCTACCCCCTCCGGTATCGGGTCGACGGATATCTTGCCGCCATCTGGAGAACCACATGCGGCAGCGATTCAGGATCGTGGGCGCAGACCTTGACCAAAACACCAACTAGAATCATTAGGCCCCGAATGCCCAACGGTCACGGCACAGCCCTGAACACCGCGATGATGTTGCCACAAAGGCTCGCAGCATAGTCCGCTAGCCGCGCATCAATATTCGTGACTCGCCCCTGTCTGATGAACTTAATCGGCAGGAAATTGACGCCGCTAATGGCCTCCAGCTCAAAGCCATGCTCCTTGAAATGAGAAATCAGGACTGTGGCGTTGTACAGCCTGACGTGGTGCACGACGGTTCTGTACTCCATTCCGCTGGGGTAGCCACCGAAAGGAAATTTCACGCGATTACGTAGGGAATGAAGATTTGGTGTCGAGATCACAAGGTGCCCCCCTGCCTCCAAGTGCTCGTGACACTCCCTGAGAAAGGCGTCGGTATCGATCATGTGCTCCAACACCTCCAAGGCCGAAACGAAAGAAAACCTTTCGTCGATGTCGAAGCCCACTTTATCGATACGACGACACCGGTAACGCCAGGAGCCGTCGAACACCTCGCCTGCGTCCTTGATCTCGATGTGAAAGTACTTGCGGCAAATTTCGCGGACGCCCTTCTCATCGAAGTCGTCAATTCCCGCCGCGACAATCTGTTGCCTGGCTTGCAAGAATTTGATGAATTGCCCAATTTGGCAACCCACATCCAACCATTTCGCATTCATGGGTATCGCCGTACAGCGCTCAACCAGCGAAAGGACGCGACCGAATCGATACCACGGCTCGTCGAACGGATCGATCGGCTGTCCGAACCAGCGAAGAGTTGGCGACGATTGCCCCATGCTTAGATCTCGCGGCGAGCGAGCAAGTCGACGCCACCACGGCACAGCGAGGATCGCGCGTGCTCGCTCGTAGTCGCTGGGTCCGTGCACGACCATGCCAGCAGCGTGCTTGCGCCATTCTCCAGATCAGCGGGCGACGGCATCGATGCATTTATGTCTCGGCGGGGGGTAGGAAGGCAAGCATCATAAGGCGACGGAACGATGGAAGCGGTGACTTGACCCATCGACTTGCGTCGGTCGACGCTGAAATGGACTGAGTGATGGTCGAGGTGTTCTACGATGGTAATTTGGGAAATCATCTTTTCCAATATTGCTTTGGACGGCTCTTGGCCGAGGCGCTCCAATACAGGCTGGTCGCGCCGCCGATCGATGGGTTTCCTGGTACGTACGAGACCGTCGATGGTCATTCATTCGAGTCGAACAACGTCGTTGTCCTGCGTGGTCAAAAACCCGACCTTTCCTTCATGCAGCAGTCCGATGGAAAGTACCACGTAATCGTCAGCGGGTATTTTCAGCGCACCGAATATTATGCGCCACGCGCGGCCGCCGTGCGGAGATGGCTGGCTGTGCACGACCGCCATGACTATGGCATCTCCGAGAATGACGTAGTGGTCGGCATTCGAAGAGGCAGGGATTACATTCCGCAACACGGCCTGCCGCTGTCGTACTACGATAATGCATTGGCATTACTCGAGCACGATCGGGTGTTCGTCTGCACCAACGACCCTGACGACGGATTCGTAAGATACTTCAGCACAAGACACAAGGCCATAGTGCGGCCACCAAGCGCACTGGATAACTTTGCCTTCATAAGACAGTTTCGCAAGATCGTGATTTCGAACAGTACTTTCCTCTGGTGGGCAGCCTACCTCTCGGAGGCGGGCGAGATCGTGTTCCCTCGTCCGGCGAACGGCCTCTGGTCAGCAAACGATCCCATCAGCAAGAACATCAGCCTGGAGGTCGACGAGCCGAGGTACAGGTACCTAGCCTGCGAAAAATACAAGAGCGAGTTCGCCGCCGAAATTCTGCTCAATTGGCGCGACGCGATTCTCTCGCGCGGCAAGACAACAATTCGCAAGTGCCTTCCCTTTGCACGTCGTCGCACGCACCCGGGGACCGCAACGATGGTGTTTCATGAGTAGGCTCCGCTCGAGACCGAGTACCTCACTTCAGCTTGAGTTAACTCCCGTGCATAGCGACACAGGGTCGGAGCACCACGTCTTCCGCGGTCCGTGCTGTATCTCATTGGCACAGAGGGGCCTTACAGCGAGGTAGTTGCGCTGGGCTCTGACACCTTTCGTGGGACTGAATCGCCAAAGTGAAGCCATAGTCACCGGCTAGCCCGCGAAGCCACGGGAGCATTCTCAATCGTGGTCGACAGACTTGACATTGTATACCGCCAGGAGCGGGACCGGTGGGTACGAGGGGACAAGTATCTTCGCCCAATCGCACGGCGCATTCTCAGAGGGAAGCGTTCCAATTTCAGCGGCATGGAGAAGGTTGTCCGGAACCTCTTGCGTGGGTTCAGCCGACGACAGGTCCCGTATTCCTACAACAACCCGCTCCTCCGGCTCTCGAGATCCAAGATCGTGATCTCGTTTGGGCTTGGGGCGGAGGGGCTTCGGGGAATCCGCCGGAGCGCGCCGGTCATAGCGGCAGTTGGGTTCCCGTACCCAGCGGAGTTGCCGGACCTTTGCAGGCAATACAACATCCGGAAATACTTACAGCACTCCAGTTGGGCGCTGGACCTTGTCAGGTCAGCCCAAGTATACGACGATGATATCTTCGCGTTATGGCCCGCAGGCATCGACACTGACACCTGGCAGCCTTTTGCGCCGGGAAGCAAGACCACGGACGTCCTGCTGTATGACAAAGTAATCTGGGAGCATGATCGCCATGAGGCGTCACTGATTGACCCGATCCGGACTTATCTGAAGCGACAGAGGCGGTCATTCACGGAGATCCGCTACGGCTACTACGGCGAGGAGCAATTCCGCGCCGCCCTCGCACAATGCCGGGTGATGATCTTCTTGTCCCAGCATGAGACGCAGGGCCTGGCGTATCAAGAGTGCCTATCATGCGGCGTGCCGGTCATCGCTTGGGATCAAGGGTATTGGCTGGACCCCGTAAGGTTCAAGTACAACCGGCCGACCGTACGAGCGACATCAGTGCCCTACTTCGATGAGCGTTGTGGCATCACGTTCGGTTACCTTGAAGAGTTCCAGGCCAGGTTCGACCAGTTTTTTGAGAACGCCTTGCGCAACCGGTATGACCCGAGGGCATTTGTGTTGGAGCACTTGTCCATTCCCATGTCGACAAGTCGCATGTTGGACATTTGCAGGAGCGTGTGAGCTCTCCACTAACGTTGACGACTGATGATTCACACGACCGAAATCCTGCGCAAATTTGCGCAAAGAGTACGGCATGCACCGCTGCTCCGATCGCTGACGCCATTGTGGCGCGTTATGCGGAGGCCATATTTGCGCCTGATAAACCGACTGGGTTCTGAGCATGGCATTGTGGTAGCAGTCGGCGGTATTAGAATTCGCCTTCATCCCGATTTTGCCACACAAGACTGGGAGACTGTTGAGTTTGAATCCTACCGCGCATTTGCCGCGATGTTGCGCCCAGGAGACGTTGTGTACGATATTGGAGGGCATATAGGGACGTATACTCTTGTTGCCCTCAACGGGATTGGTCCTTCTGGACGTGTGATCGCCTATGAACCTCATGCGTTCACCCGCCGCTACCTGGAGCAGCACGTCAGGTGGAATGGCGGCGAGGATAGAACGCTCATACGTCGCGCCTGTTGCGGAGCCGTTCGCGGTCGCGCAGCATTCTACTGCTTGCCTGAGCGCACTGAAGGCATGAGTGGATTGGTTCCGGTTGAGGGCTTTTCGCAGGTACTCGTCGATGTCACTACCCTCGACCAAGAGGTCAGCATCCTGGAAGCGATTCCAACCGTGATCAAAATCGATGTCGAGGGAGCGGAGTGGGAGGTTTTGAGGGGTGCCGAATCTACCCTCCGCAAGTACCACCCGCGTCTCGCTTTGAGTCTCCATCCACATGCTCTAGAGAGCGTTGGGGCAAGTGGAGGTGACGTGCTAGGATGGCTTGTCCAGTTGGGTTATGGATGTAACGTCGTTAGCGAGGACCATGAAATCCACGTCATTGCGGCAGTACCGTAACGTAATGTCTGCGCCCCATGGGCAGATGTTCCTGGCGAAATTATGGCCTGAGTGTTGCCGGTGAGCTACCCTTGGAAACCGCGTTGACTATTCCATCGCGGACAGGTGCACGCTGAGAGCCTCTGCGAACCTGCGCACGGAAGGCCTTATCGCAATTTTGACCGGGGGCCACCTCTGCCACAATCCGCGAGTGATTAAGGAAGCTGCCGCACTCGCGCGAGCGGGGTACCACGTGCATGTCCTTGGGTGCTGGTTCGATCCAGCACTTAAGGCGCGCGACCGTTCAATCCTTCTGGACATCTCGGTCAAATTCACTCCCGTGCTCGATTTCACGTCGCGTCGTCTGGCAGCGCGGGCGCACGCGCTATTCTTACGCGGGCTGCGCAAGGTAGCACGAGATCTATCCCGGTGGACCGGCGTGCATAGCCAATTTCAACTGGGCGTTGCGACCGGAGCCCTCTACCGACAAGCAGGGCAAATCGATGCGCAGCTCTACATCGCGCACTTAGAACCTGCACTTCCTGCGGCGTTGGAATTGATGCGAACTGGAAGGCTCGTGGGCGTAGATATGGAGGACTGGTATTCTGAAGATCTCTTGCCGGAGGCAAGAGAAGGCCGACCAATTCCTGTGCTGCGCAAACTCGAGCAGCAACTCCTGCAGGACGGTGCTCATACGACGTGCCCTTCCCGCGCGATGAGCGAGGCATTGGCGACGACATACGCATGCTTGCCACCTACCGTGATCTACAATTCCTTTTCGTGGGTTGATCGACAGAGGCTGGACCACCTCAGGAGGGACCGGCGGGACAAGCGGATTCCATCAATTCATTGGTACTCCCAAACCGTGGGCCCGGGACGGGGGTTGGAGGAATTGCTTGCGGCGTTGCCGCACCTGGCGCAGCCAGCCGAGATTCACCTCCGAGGGAAACCAGTTGCCGGTTTCGATCGATGGTTCTCAGCGCGCATGCCGGAAGGCTGGCGCGATCGGATTTTCGTTCATGGGCTCGTACCAAGTAACGAGCTATTATCTCGCATAGCCGAACACGACATCGGGTTCGCCGGCGAAATGAAGTATGCGCGCAGCCGCGACCTGACAATCACGAACAAGATGCTGCAATACCTGCTGGCTGGCGTCGCCGTGGTCGCCAGCGATACCGCAGGACAGCGGGAAGTGGCCGCGCAGGCATCCGATGCCGTGCGCTTATATCCCTCGGGAGATGCGGTCGCACTCGCTACCCAGCTCAATGCGCTTCTTGGTCCGCCGGAAAGGTTGAGGTGCGCGAAGGCGGCTGCACTCCGAGCAGCACAAGAAACGTTTTGTTGGGAGCGTCAGGAAGCAGTGCTGCTGGCAAGTGTCACGCGCGCTCTGCGCAGGGCACCACGTGCGCACAGTACTCATGAATCGAACCGTTGAAATCCTGTCGTGGGTCGGGCAGCGCATTGGCAAGCCCCCGGGCTGGGAACGGGTGGTCCGGACCTTTGCCTCCCCGGAAAAATGCCGGCCCATGAGAGAAATCTGCGTGGCGCGCGACGGGGTCGTTTTTCTGGCTCAGCCGGGTGTGCCGCTCGGTTGGCATGTCGCGTTTTTCGGCACCTATGAGCCAGAGCTGCGCGAGATCTTTCGGGCGGTCTTGCCAAGCGGTGGGGTGGCGCTGGATGTCGGTGCAAACGTCGGCTGGCACACTCTCCTCATGGCCCGCCTCGTCGGCGCAAGTGGGCGGGTGCTGGCTGCCGAGCCCAATCCTTCCGTGCGGTTGAAACTGGCGCAAAATCTGAACCTCAACCGACTTGGGCACGTGGACGTGATCCCCTTTGCAATGGCGGACAGCGAGGGCACCGTCGATTTCTATGGCCCTGACGCCGAGGATGCCAGTTCCGGCGACGGCCATGTCGTCGCACATACTGTGGATTCGCAGGAAAAGATCCTTCGTGTCGAAACCCGTTGTGTCGACGCAATCGTTCCCGCCGCGAAGCTCGACCGCGTAGATCTGATCAAAATCGACGTGGAAGGCTTCGAGTGGCCGGTGCTCAAGGGCGCCAAGGAAACCATCGCCAGGTTCCGCCCACACGTCGTTTTCGAATACAACGCGGAGTATGCATCGCGCGGCGGCGGGACTGTCCCGCAGCTCGCCGAGTTCTTCCGCAAGCATGGCTACCGGCTGTTTGCGATCGGTCGAAACTGGGCGGCAGCGGTCGAGCCCTCCAATTGGCCTCCATGTGCCGATATCTGGGCGGCCCCCGTCGGCTGATCCACTGCCGCGCCCCCGTTCCGCAGGTGTTTCCGTGCACTGCCCGATCTGCGCTTTCACTCAGGCCCGCACCTACGCCTGCTGGTCTGGCTTCAAGGTTCTCCAATGTCGCTCCTGCGGCTTCCGGTTCGTGGATACGGCAGCGCCCGAGTATCCGAGAAACGCTCAATACGTGTTCGATGAACCAGAAATCGGGACCATTCGGCCCGGCCTACCTCACATCCAACGCCGGGTCCGGGACATCCTGCGGTTCAAGCGCCCACCCGGCCGGGCACTCGATATTGGCTGCGGCAAGGGGGAGGTTGCGCTCGCCTTGAACGAGAAGGGATTCGCGTGCGCCGGAATCGACATGAAGCCGCGCATCATTTCGTATCTTCGCACCCATTCTCCGCAAGTGCGTTGGCGATGCGCTGAAGTATCCGAACTGGCCGCCCTGTCCGAACGCTTCGATGTGCTAACGATGTATCATGTGCTCGAGCACATCCCCAATCCCAAGGCGGCGCTGGCCACCGTCAAGGCTCTGGCGAACCCCGGAGCGCTCATCGTAATCGAAGTGCCTCATGTTGGCGGCTGGGGGGCGCGATTGACCGGCACGCGCTGGCACTACTACAAGGTGGATCACGTCAACTATTTTCGCGCCTCGGATCTGCGTCGGCTCGCGGCCGCCGTGGATCTCACGGTGCGTGGAGTTCGCGGGTATCAGCATTTTTCCTATCCGCAAGACGTGTTGTGGAAGGACGCGATCAAGGGGACCCTCGGCTGGCTCGGCTTCAACGATGTAATTTCAGTGTTCCTTCAGTACAAACGGAGCAGGTGATCGCGCCTCATTGCTTGGGCACCCAAGGGCTCGCCTACGGAACGCTACCGCACGTGGCCAAGCTGAAACATGACATAGGGACGTGGCTCATCCCGAAGCTTCCCATAAATCGCCGCACCTTCGATATATTGCGCTTCGAGTTCGGCTGCCTATCGCAGCGCCTTTCTAATGCCTGCGACCTTCGTTACCACCTCCAATTGTTGAGATTGAGGAAGTTGAATGGACTTTCAGTAAATTTCGGCAGTGGCGGCAGGGGAATTAACGGTTGGATCAACATCGACGCCCGCGCGAATCACGCGGACCTCTCCTTCGCGTACGACATCAGGCGGCGGCTACCCTTCAGAGATGCGCAAGTGAAACGGATTCTTGCTGAACACGTGATCGAGCACTTGGACTTTCGAGATGATGTTCCGCAGGTCTTCCGTGAGTTTTGGCGCATACTGGAACCGGGAGGTACCGTTCGAATAGTCGTCCCCGATGCAGAACGTTTCATGTCTGCATACGTCAAACAGTCGGCGTCCGAATTCCAGGAGCTCGGTTGGGATCTCGAACACTTACCATCCGATATCTACACGCCCGCCCATATTGTTAATCTGGTATTTCACCAGAATGGAGAGCACCTGTTCGGCTGGGATTTCACGACGCTCGAGCTTGCGCTACGCAAAGCGGGATTTCCACGCGTCGTAAAGCAGTCCTTTGAAATTTCCCTCGATCCGCATTTGGCGATCGATCAGGATCAACACAGGCATTATTCATTGTATGTTGAAGCAGTGAAGTGATACCGAATGTTCGCGATGCAGTAGCACGGGCGGAAGGGAAGCAGCAACACGCTCGGCACAGCACTTCCTCTCAACTGACGAATAATCGTACCGCAGGCCTGAACGGGAACCCTCAACGCCCGCAGTTAAGCAAACATTGGCCCGGCACATGAAACTTCTCCTCACGGCAGATCCAGTGCTACCCGTGCCGCCACAATATTATGGTGGAATCGAGCGAATTGTGGCCTCGTTGATAGACACGCTGAGGCGGCATGGACACGTGGTTGGGTTGGTGGCGCACCCGGAGTCGCCAGCTCCGGTCGACTATTTTCTCGGATGGCCCCACTTGGAACCGCGGTCGGCCGGGGCACACCTGAGGAACACGGTCGCCCTACGTACGGCGGCAATGGAATTCGGGCCAGCGGTCATTCACTGTTTTTCGCGTCTGATGTACCTGATGCCCTTTCTGCCAAGCCGACACCCCAAGGTCATGTCGTACCAGCGGTTCACGGGCGGCACGCAGATAACCATTGCATCACGCTTGGCTGGAGACACTTTGGCATTCACCGGTTGCAGTGACTTCATCGCGAACATGGGTCGTCCATACGGTGGAACCTGGCATGCCATTCCAAACTTTGTCGACACTGAGCGCTACGAATTCTCTTCCTCAGTGCCAGACGATGCACCACTTGTGTTCCTCAGTCGGATTGAGCGAATCAAGGGTGTCCATCTCGCCATAGAAGTCGCTCTGAAAACGGGCCGCCGGTTGCTGATCGCGGGCAATCATGCCGACACGGGACCCGATCGTGTTTATTGGGATGAAACCATAAGGCCCTATATCGGCAAGAGCGGCGTCGACTACGTGGGGCCGGTCGACGACACAGCGAAAACCAAGCTCCTCGGTTCGGCATCAGCGATGATTGTTCCGATTCAATGGGACGAACCCTTCGGCATTGTGTTCGTCGAGGCGCTCGCCTGCGGCACTCCGGTTATTTCGTGTCCGCGCGGCGCATTGCCAGAGATTATCAGGTCTGGCGTGGACGGATTCCTCGTCAACGACGTTGATGCCGCGTGCAAAGCAGTAGACAGCATCGGCCAATTGAACCGACGAGATTGTCGCCAGCGGGTCGAGGGTAAGTTCTCCGCGGAACTTGTCGGCACACAGTATGAGGCGCTTTATGGCCGCCTATTGCGCGGGCAAGCGGACCACAGTGCCGGACTCAGCCATGCAACCTAGAGTGCGTCGCCTGCTGATCGTTAGTCCGCGCTTTCCCCCTAGGAATGCCCCCGACCATCACCGGATCCGTGCTTCGTTGCCCTACTATCGGCGGTTTGGCTGGGAGCCGACGGTTCTTTGCGTCTCCTCGGCAACCAGCGATAGTCTGGACGATCCGTGGCTCGCCGCAAGCGTGCCGGCTGATGTACGAGTCGTGCCTGTACCCGCCTGGGACGAGGGACAGTGCCGCCGATTCGGATTCGGTCACCTCGATTATCGGTGCTTGGGTCCGCTCTATGCCGCGGGCGTGAAGTTGCTGAAACAGGCGGAGTTTGAGGTTGTGTTCTTCTCCACGACCGTGTTTCCTTCGTTCCTGCTAGGGCCACTGTGGAAGCGAAGATTCGCATGCCGAGTAGTCTACGACTTTCAGGATCCGTGGTTCCATGGCGGTGCGCTCTTGTACACGCGGGAGACGGTGCCGGGTAAGTGGTGGAAGTACCGTGTGGGTCAGATGTTGGCGCGACGCGGCGAATCCCTGACTCTTCGAGCCGCCGACCACATCATTTCGGTGTCCGATGGTTACGTCTCTACTCTGTCGACGCGGTATCCATGGCTGGATCGATCGAAATTCACCGTCTTGCCCTTCGGTGTGGCACAGGAGGATTTTGATTTTGTCCGCAGGCAAAACATCCGCCACGAGGTTTTTGCTCCAGACCGCGATCGGGTGCGCTGGGTGTACGCCGGGCGCATTGGACCCGATATGTATCCTGTCCTTGATGTTCTCTTCAGACAGTTGGCCGCCCTCAAACGCGCGCAGCCTGAACTCGCCCAGCGCTTGGACGTGTTCTTCGTTGGAACAAACTACTCACCCGCCCATCGTTCATTCAAGGTGGTCGAGCCGCTGGCTCGACACCATGGTGTAGCTGACATGGTTATCGAACATTCCGAGCGCATCCCCTATTTTCAAGTACTTTCTCTCTACTGCGAGAGCGATGGAATCCTGCTGATCGGCTCCCACTCCAGCGATTACACAGCTTCCAAGTTTTTCAACTGCGTGCTTGCCCGCCGCCCGCTGGTCGCGCTGTTTCATGCGGACAGTCTGGTGAGTCGAATCGCTTCGAGCTTTTCTAATGTTTGCGTAAGCAGCTTTCAGTCCGACCCCAGCGAGCCAGCGTTCAGCGAAACGGTAGCACGAGGATTACGATGGCTTGCAACATCAAGCTTCGACGCCTCCACGATCGAGCAGCAGCTTGCGTCCTGGTCAGCCGAGCAGTTTACCCGTGCGCAGTGCGCGATCTTCGATCGACTTCTGGACGGGGAAGCATTTGATGCGGCATCTTCTTGCCGGACCTTGTAGCGACTGACCGGAAACTGCAGCAGGCACTCAGATCGGTGTGCTGACCATGAGCGTCCTCTTCGGCCATCCCGGCGGCAACCCGAACTCCCACCATGCAGCGCTGGCGCACTTGGAGGCGGCGCGACTGGATGCCTTTTGTGTGCCGTGGATGCCGTCCCATACCGCATTGCGTCTACTCCGCTCGCTGCCGCCACTCCGGCCTCTGGCACGCCGCTTTGCCAGGCGGCATTTCCCGCCACTCGCGGATGCGCCGAAGATTCAAGGCCGGGCGGGCGAAAGCCGCCGGCTGATCCAACGCGCCCTGGGCCGTGGCGAAGAGCGCCTTGCCTACGAAGCCAACGATTGGCTTATGCGCACCATGCGCCGCGCATGCCGGCGCCCGTCGGTGACTGCCGTCCATGCCTACGAAGATTGCTCGCTGTGGCAATTCGAAGAAGCCAAGCGGCGTGGTAAGGCTTGCCTCTACGACATGCCGATCGGCTACTACCCGGCGTGGGAACGGACCCAGGCGGAACTGGCTCGCAAATACGCTGACTGGCTGCCGGCGGGCGGTCTGCCGTCCAGCCGCTACGTGCGCCCGGAGCAGAAGCGCCGGGAGATGGAATTAGCCGACTTGGTATTAGTTCCCAGTACTTTTGTCGAAAGCACAATCCGTGCTTTCCATCCGAACAAGCAGTTGGCGCGAGCGCCGTACGGCGTGGACTTGGCATTCTGGCATCCCGCACCAAGAAGCCACGGCAGTGGTAGGCTGCGTTTTATCTATGTCGGCCAGGCCTCCATTCGAAAAGGTATCCCGCTGCTCTTGGAGGCCTGGGAACAGGCGGCCGTGCGCGATGCCGAACTGGAACTTGTCGGGACATGGCAACTGGCGGAGAGGAAGCGAGTAACGTTGCCACACGGTGTGACTCACCGACCAGCCTGTTCCCCGGCGGCGCTGCGCGAACGCTACCGTGCCGCGGACGTCTTCGTGTTCCCATCCTTTTTTGAAGGCTTCGGATTGGTGCTTCTGGAGGCGATGGCCTGCGGCTTGCCCGCGATTGCGTCCGAAGCCACGGCCGGTCCTGATATCGTCAGCGCGGACAGCGGGCGCTTGCTACCATGCGGTGATTTGGACGCGTTGGTGGGAAGCCTTCGGTGGTTTGCTCAACACCGAGATCGGTTGCCTGTGGTGAGTAGAGCCGCCCGCGCACAGGCCGAGCGCTGCACTTGGGAAGATTATCGGCGGTGCGTCAACGAAGCGGTCGCGCCATTTGTCTGAAGAAAGCGCTCCATGCTCCCCGCTCCCCGCTCCCCGCTCCGTCTCGCCTTCATCGTCTCCCATCCGATCCAGTACTACGCACCGCTCTACCGGCGACTGGCCCAACGCGACGACATCGCCATCAAGGTCTTCTTTACGTGGCACGCCGGCCAGGCCGCCGTACACGACCACGGCTTCAAGACGCCCGTCGCCTGGGACATCCCGTTGACGCAGGGCTACGAGTTCGAACACGTTGCAAACCTTTCGTCGGATCCGGGCACGCATCGTTTCTTCGGCCTGCGCAACCCATCGCTCGTGCAACGTGTCATGGCCTGGCGTCCCGATGCTGTCCATCTGACGGGCTGGGCATGGCTGTCGCACTTGATGGCATTGCGCGGTCTCGTCAAACGAGGCGTTCCGGTCCTCTTTCGCGGCGATTCCCACTTGCTGGGCGCCCACCGGCGCGGGCCGAAATGGTCGGTCAAGCGCCGTCTCTTGCGATACGTGTATTCGTGGCCGGCCGCCTTTCTGGTCACCGGCGCGGCCAACCGTGCCTACTACGAAGCCTTCGGCGTGGGTCCGGAACGCTTACATCGGTGTCCCCATTCCATCGACGTCCGTCGGTTCGCCGAACCCGCGGCGGCGATGGAGCGTGAGGCCCTGCGCTGGCGGCAACAGCTCGGGATCGCGGATGGTCGCTGCGTGTTGCTGTTCGCCGGAAAGTTCGAGCGTAAGAAGCGGCCGGTGGAGCTGATGCGTGCGGTACAGTCGTCGCACGATCGCCACCTTCTCCTGGTTATGGTCGGCGATGGCGAGCTCGCGGGCGACGTCTACGCCATTGCCGGCACCGATCCGGACCGGTTTCGCGTGCTGCCATTTCAGAATCAGAGTCGAATGCCGGTCGTCTATCGCCTCGGTGACGTTTTCGTCCTGCCGTCAGCCTACGGAGAGACGTGGGGGCTGGGGGTGAACGAAGCCCTGGCGTGTGGCCGGCCGGTCTTGGTGAGCGACCGCGTCGGCTGCGCCGCGGATCTGGTGAGCCCGACCTGTGGCCGGATCTTCCCGTGGGCCGATTTCCCGGCAATGCTGCGCATGTTCGACGAGATGACGGCCGATCGGGAGATGCTCGCGGAGACCGGCCACGCGGCGGGGCGAAGCGCGTGGGCTTTCGACATCGCCAGTACCGAGGCGGCAATCATGGAGTCCGTATCTTACGCATGCGGCAAATGACGTCGACAACCGTCGCCCTCGCGAAGAGGCAATCCGCGCCCGGCGCCTACCGTCCCGTCGTCCTGGCGATGGCGCTCACAGGCCTGCTCGGGGTGATGAGGATAGATGCCTCCCTGGAACTGGTCGGCTATCTGCTGGTGGTAGTGACTGCGTTCCTGCCCGCGATCCTGTGGACTTGGGGTGGCAGCAAGGGCATCCCTGTACTGGCGGCAATGGGTGCGATGCATTTGATCTTCTATGCCCTTCCCGTCGCGATGCGGAATCCCATGGTTTCCGAGTACTCCGCGTGGGAAGTCTGGCGCGCAGAGGCCACCGTCAGCCTGTTCTTGCTGGTCGCGACCCTCGCCTCCGCGGCGCTAACCGGCGGATCCGAATCGAATCGGAAGCCCAGGTGGGACTGGTCGGTCGACTCGCAGATCGCTCGTTTCGCGATTGTCGGTCTTGCAACGGGTCTGGCATTTCAGGTAGCGCTCATTTCCGGCTGGTTGAGCGTGTTTGGATCATCCTTCGGTGTGGTGCGCGCCATTGGCTTCACCTGTAGCGCCGCCGGCGCCTACGCGCTCGGCATCGCCCGTGCGCGCGGGCGGTTGCATGGGCTTGCATGGCAAGTCGCGGTCACCGCCCTGGGTGCGACCGTGGCAGTAAGTTGGAGCGGTCTGTTCTTAGTGATGGGGCTGGTCTTTGGCGCGGCGGCGGTCTTCGGTTACGCCGCCAGCAGCAGGCGCGTCCCCTGGCGTGCGGTGGTTCCCGTCTTCATCGTCGTCTTCGTGCTCCACGCCGGCAAAGCGGAGATGCGTGACAGGTACTGGGAGCCGGGCATACAGGGGGGCGGAGCGCATTCCTTGCGCGAGATACCGGGATTCGCCGCCGAGTGGATAGGGACGGGAATGTCGGCGCTCGCCGCCGGCTCGATGGGCCAGGATGTCGTCGATCGCGCGGCGTTGCTCCAGATGCTGCTGTTCGTCCAACAGCGGACACCCGATCAAGTTCCGTTCCTGGGCGGCGCGACCTATGCCCTTCTGCCCGGAATGCTCATACCCCGCTTCCTTGCCCCCGAGAAGATCGCCAGCCAGGCCGCCATGACTTTGCTCAACGTTCACTACGGCATTCAAACCGAGGAATCGGCTTCGCAAACGGCCATAGGATGGGGCCCCATCGCCGAAGCCTTCGCCAACTTTGGCTACATCGGAGTTATCGGTGCGGCGTTGTTCATCGGTCTGTTTGCCGCTGCCATGACTCGCTGGAGCGCCGCCACGCCGGGCTTCTCTCTGCCGACCGTGATGGCCATCGCGGCGATGACGAATCTGATCAATTTGGAAGCGGATCTCACCTATCAGATCATGAATCTATGGGTATCCCTGGTCGCCGCGTTCATGTTCTTCGCGGCCTTCCGGGCGATCGTCCCCGCCGGAGATGGCGCACGCGCGCGCGGCCGGTTCAACACACAGGGGCGGGTCAAACTGCCTACCCCCTGACACTTTGGAACGGTCGGGCGCGCGCCGCCGTACGCCGCCACCGGTTTTTTTCATAGTCCACGCCGACGATGAAAGCCCTGCACGTCATTCCGTCTCTAGCGCTGGGGCACGGCGGACCAAGTTTCGCGATGCCGCTGATGGAACGGGCTCTCGCAATGGCAAATGTCGAGGTTACGGTGGCAACGACCGACGACGATGGCCCGTTGCGACACGCCGCCGTGCCGCTCGAGCAGCGCGTACGAAGCAACGCTTCCAACCGCTACTATTTCCGCAAACAGAGCGAATTCTACAAATGTTCTCTCCCGCTCCTACTGTGGCTCACAAAACATGTCAGGGATTACGATCTGGTCCACATCCATGCCCTCTTTTCGTTCGCGAGCGTCGCCGCCGCATGGTGTGCCCGACGACAGCGCGTTCCATATATCATCCGCCCCCTGGGAGTTTTAGACCGTTATGGTAGGACGCGGCGCAGGGCTTTCTTGAAGTCGTTGTCCTTGCGTTGGATCGAACGCCCATTGCTCCGGGACGCGGCGGCAGTGCACTACACCAGCGCGCGGGAACGCTCAGAGGCAAGAGAGGTGGTAGCTACGGCACGGGGCGTTGTCGTCCCTCTGGGAATTGACCTATCGCCGTTTCAAAACATGCCGGGACCGCAGCGCTTCCGCCAAAGCTGGCCGGAAACACTCGGTCGCAATGTGGTGCTGTTCCTCTCGCGCATCGACCCGAAGAAGGGCGTAGACCTGCTGCTTCAAGCATTCGCTCGTGTTAGAGAGCACCGGCCTTCCGCCCTGTTGGTTATCGCGGGAAACGGGGACGACAGCTACATTGAAGCGATGCGCGATCGAGCAGCGCGGCTCGGCATAGCCCAGGATGTGCTTTGGTGCGGCTTTCTCGATGGGGCGGATAAACTTTCCGCCCTGGCCGCGGCGAGCGTATTCGTGCTGCCGTCATATTCCGAGAATTTCGGTATCGCGGCGGTGGAGGCCCTCGCCGCAGGTTTGCCGTGCGTGCTCTCCAGGGACGTGGCAGTGAGCGATGACGTGGCAGCCAGCAACGCGGGCCTCGTGGTACCACCCCAACCCGCGCCGGTAGCGGCCGCGCTCGTGCGCTTCCTTTCGGACGATGCGCTCCGCGCAGGCTGCGGCATCAACGCGCGGCACCTGGCGGCCAGCCGCTTCTCGCTGGACGCCATGGGTGCGGGGTTGCTGGCGGCCTACCGTGGGGTGCTGAACCGCGGCGCGCACCGCCCGGGAACACACTGAACCGATGCTGCCTCGCAGGGCAAAAGCGCAGAAGCCGTAATGGCGGAATACAGATACGATTCCGGGATGCCGCACCACATGCACGGGGTACTCCTTCCCGTCGTCGAACGACGCTTGGCGCAGCACCTCAGGGGTAGTCGGCGCTTATTCGATCTGGGGTGCGGCAACGGGTACGCGGCCGGCTGGTTCATTTCGCGGGGCTGGGAGGTTGTCGGGGTAGATCCCTCAGCTTCCGGCATCCAACATGCCAGGCAGAATCACCCTAATGCCCGTTTCGAGGTCACGTCTGCTGACGACAACCTTGCCGCCCGCTTTGGGTCGTTCCCCGCAGTATGCGCGCTTGAGGTTATTGAACATGTGTACGCACCGCGCGACTTGGTGCGCACCGTAAGACAAATGTTGATGCCGGACGGCATCTTCATCCTGTCCACCCCTTATCACGGTTATTGGAAGAATCTTGCGCTGTCGGTTGCTGGCAAGTGGGATGCCCACCTGACCGCCCTGTGGGACCACGGGCACATCAAGTTCTGGTCGGTTGATACGATGACCCGTTTGCTGGAAGAGTCTGGTTTCGAGGTGCTTAGTGTGGACCGGCTTGGCCGTATTCCCTGCCTGGCCAAGACCATGGTCGTTGTCGCTCGTCACCGAACATGAGCCGCACAGGGCTCACTGAATGCACGCGACAGACATCACACCACTCGTCCTGAGCTACAACGAAGAACCCAATCTGCGGCGGACTCTCGAACGTTTGACCTGGGCGCCCGAGATCGTTCTGTTGGATAGCTTCAGCTCGGACGCCACACTGGAAATCGCGCGATCGTATCCCAATGTCCGAATCGTCCAGCGCACATTCGACAATCACACCGCACAATGGAACTTTGGACTCGACCAGGTCAACACAGACTGGGTCCTGGCCCTGGATGCGGATTATGTGCTCTCGCCAGAGCTGGCAGTCGAGTTGCAATCGTTGACCACCAATTCCGACGTAGTCAGCTACTATTCCCGCTTCCGGTACTGCGTCAACGGGCGGCCACTTCGCGGCTCCCTGTATCCTCCCCGCGCCGTACTGTTTCGTCGCACTGTATGCCGCTACGCGAGTGACGGACACACGCAATTGCTGAACGTAGGCGGACCTTCCAAATTTCTGCGGGGTGTCATCTATCATGATGACCGAAAACCACTTTCATACTGGCTCGCAGCGCAAGAACGCTACGCCCGATTGGAGGCAGAGCAGTTGTTAGCTCGTCCAGTTCGCGAGCTTCGCCCGCAGGATAGAATTCGTCGCTACATTCTCATCGCTCCCCTATTCGTTCCTTTCTACATCCTTCTCGGCAAAGGCTTGATCCTGGACGGCTGGCGCGGTTGGTGTTACACGCTCCAGCGGACCTATTTCGAGCTGCTCCTCTCGCTGTTGCTGCTGGAAGCCAAGCTACTGAGTTGCCGACGCCTTGTGCCGCCCGCCTAAGTTGCCCGAGCCCTTCTGCGATGGCCGGCGGTAGATCCCCAGCCTCGACTCCTGATGGCGTGGAGCAAACGTTTCCCTCCGCCAGAGTAATCCGTCCGAACGCGCTTCGCTAACATCGTGCCGGAACCGATCTACGTACAGTACGGCTGCGGTCTCTCCGCGCCGCCGGGTTGGCGCAATTTCGATGCGAGCCCGACGTTGCGTTTGCAACGCCTCCCCGTCTTTGGCCGGCTGTTTCTCAGCGGGAGGCTTCCGCGCTTTCCGGCAGCCGCAGAGTACGGCGACATTCTCAAAGGTCTTCCCGTGCAGCCTGGTTCCGTGTCCGGCCTGTACTGTTCGCATGTGCTTGAACATCTGTCCTTGGCTGACTTTCGGGTCGCCCTCAGAAACTCCTTCGCCCTCCTCCGTCCGGGGGGTATCTTTCGTTTGGTCATGCCCGACCTCGAAGCCCTGGTGCAAGCGTATCGTGATTCGAGCGACCCGGCTGCGTGCTCCACCTTCATCGTCGAATCCGGCTTGGCAGCGGATAGGCGGCAAAGCGGCCCGATCGCATTCCTTCGCTCGTGGCTCGGCAACAGTTTGCACCGTTCGTTGTGGGACTATAAGGGCGTCGCCGGCGAGCTCGCGAACATCGGCTTTATCGGGATCCGGCGAGCCGCTCATGGAGACTCGGCGGACACCGAGTTCCTGGAGGTGGAAGAACTCGAACGGTGGCAAGGGGCCCTTGGGGTGGAATGCCGGAAGGGTTAGCGGGCCCGCAGCGCCTGTTGAGCTCTTGTCGCCGCGAGGCCGCCTAGTCCCTTCTGCGGGTCGGACCGTGGCGTGGTGGAAAGGCTGATCCTTGGCCCTGAAATCGACACCAGGTTGGAGCGGCAAGCGGAAAGCTCCAAGCTGCAAGCGATCGCCAGACCCTTCTGCTTTCTGCCTTCTGCTTTCCACTTTTGACTTCCGACCTCCGTCCTCGGACCTCTGACTTCCTCCTGGTCTTGGTCGCCTCCGAGGGATCCAGTGAAATTGCCGAACGCGCAGTTTGCCGTCGTGGACCACGCAAAGATCAGAGACTATCTGCTCAGCACGACGCACCGGTACGGAGCCAGCAAGGCACGGTTCTTTGGCGCCTTCGGCTTTCGGCGAGGCGCAGTGGAAGTGTTCGCGACCGCGTTGCGCGAACACGGACAGCGGCACGAGGTGAGCCGTATGACGGAGACTGGCTTCGGCCCACGCTATGAAGTTGACGGTCCGCTCAACACGCCCAGTGGGCGTACCCCCTTGATCCGCACTGTGTGGCAACTGGATCACGGCGAGATTGCACCCCGCCTCATCACCGCGTATCCTCTCGGCTAGACCGATGACGAAGGAACACGATACCGTTGTGCTGAGCGAAGATCTCCCGGCTGCTGGCCTGCAGGCCGGCGATATCGGCACGGTGGTGCACATCCATCGAGGGGGTGCCGGCTACGAGGTTGAGTTCATGACGTTGGCTGGGGAAACCGTCGCCGTCGTCACCCTGCTGTCCACGCAGATTCGCCCGATTGCCCGTGGTGATCTCGCCCATGTCCGGGAACTTACCACGCCCCGCACCGTCACCGTGAGTCAGTGAGCCCCTGCGGACTCGTGGTCCCAGGAAGCGTAGGCTGAGCAGCTTCAACTACGAGCAGACGGTTAGCGCGCTCGTGCACGTGCTGCTGGCAGGGGACGATGAACGGCGACCACGACGCTGTGGAGATTGTCGCTTGCGCCGGGACTTGATGTCCAGTGTGGTCGCCCAATGATGGGGCACAATGCCGACTGCATCTTTGCCCCTGAAATTGACCCCAACTTTCGGCTTATTCGGCCGTTTTTCAGGGCGAAAAAGACAGTCCAAAGTCGCGGAGAGAAGAAGCGACGAGCGGAGAACGACATGGAGAAATTTGCGCTTTTCAACTGGTGCACCCCTGGGAGAGTTGCTAAACCCGCGGCTCATTGGTGGCACAAGCGGTAGCAGCGTGCTATCAACTACTGCCAGCATGCTAGCCCCGGGAGGTGGATGATGGCAGCGTTCAGCCTACGAGGATTGGATGAGAAAGCCGCTGCCCAGCTGCGTGCGCGAGCCAAGCGGGAAGGGGTGAGCGTGAACACGCTGCTGCAGCAGTTCACGCGCCAGGGCCTGGGATTGCAGCGGGCCCGCCGGCGCGTCGTGCACCACGACTTGGACGCCCTGGCGGGTACGTGGACAGCCGACGAGGCCGAAGCCTTTCTGAGCGCGATCGAGGACTGCGAGCGCGTCGACGAGGACAGCTGGCGGTGAATCGCCTGCTGCTCGATACCAACGCCTATGTCGCCTTCAAGCGCGGGGACACAGGGGCGCTGGACATCATCCGTCATGCGGAGCACATCGCCTTCAGCACCGTCGTGCTCGGCGAATTACTAGCCGGCTTCGCGCTGGGCACTCGTGAGGCACGCAACCGCACGGAACTAGCAGCCTTCTTGCAGTCTCCCCGCGTGACCGTGCGCCCGGTCGATGAAACCACCAGCGGGTTCTACGCCCACGCGTATCTCGCCCTGCGCCGCCGGGGCAAGCCCATTCCCAGCAACGACCTGTGGGTGGCAGCCACGGCATTGCAGCATGGGCTCGCCCTCTTCAGCTACGACGAGCATTTTCGCCACGTCGACGGGCTCGTGGTCGGGTGCGCATTGGCTGACTTCCTGCCGTAGGAATAGGCCAAGGTCCAAGGTCGGGGAGAGGGCTGCATTGCTTAATTGCTGGATTGCGCGATTGCGCGAAGGATAGTCCACGGTCGGGGAGAGAAGAAGCGGCAAGCGGAAAGCGCAAAGCGGCAAGCGACAGCGAAGGCTTTGTGCTTTTGACTTCCGACCGCTGTCCTCCGATCTCCGACCTCTGTCCTCCGGATTTGTATTCTGGCGGCAAGACCCGGACGCGGCTCGTTGGGTTCGGACATTTGCGGATGTCCGCACACGCCGCGACCTCCCCTAGCCCCTCCTTGGTAAGCAGGGGAATCCCGGGCCGGATGCTCTTGGGTCGTTCGACAGCAGCCGCCGACATGTAATGTCGCGACCACGCTTTCCCCCTGCTTACCAAGGAGGGGGCCAGAGGGGCGGTTGCTTTTCCCGGCGGCCCCCCGAGCACAAACGTCTTCAAGACTCGAGAAGTCCGGCGACGTACCGCTTTAGCTCGGGCAAGCGATGCTCGACTGCATTCCACACAGTCTCCAACCGGACCCCGAAGTACTCGTGAATCAGCACGTCGCGCATGCCAGCAATGCGGTTCCACGGCACCTCCGGGTGCTTCGTTCGGAGATCGACAGACAGATTCTTCACTGCCTCGCCGATGACCTCGAGGTTGCGCATCACGGCATCCTGCGTCTTGGTATCGATCAAAAAGGCCCCGCGTCCCCCGTGCGTGTAGGACTCGATCCGGGCAATCGCGTCCCGGATGTGGGCGAGAAACACCTGGTCGTCCTTCATAGCGAGCGCGCTTCGGCCAGTACACGCTCCCGCAGATACGGACTCAGTCCCTCCTCCTCGACCACGTCGACGGGACAACCAAGGAGCGCTTCGAGGTCCTGCTTGAGTGCCACCAGATCGAGCAAGTCGCGACCGGATTCGAGTTCGACGAGCAGATCGACATCGCTGGATGCGCCCGCGTCACCCCGAGCGCGAGAGCCGAACACGCGGATGCGCCGCGCGCCGTGCTGGCGCGCGATCTGCCGTATCTCCTCGGCTCGGTCGCTAATGAGGAAGTCTGCCATCCGTTACCCGCAATGAGCCTACAATTACGGCGATGGCGCTAGGCGGTCAAGCGCAGCAAGGAGGGGAACCGTGGGCCAGATACTCTTGGGTCGTTCGACAGCCGCCGCCGAAATGTAATGTCACGACCAAGCCTTCCCCCTCCTTACCAAGGGACTGTCGATTTTCTCCGGAATCGTGCTTCGACAAGCTCAGCACGAGCGGTTGGGTGATTCATTTCAAATCAAAAGAGAAGTCCGCTCACCCTGAGCTCGTCGCTCGCAATTCGAAACTCGCAACTGTCTCCTCCGCCTCTGCCAAATCCCGCAATCGCGCAATTTCTCCCATGCGCCTCCTCTTCCTCAACCGTTCATTCTGGCCCGACCTGGAAGCCACGGGGCAGCTGTTGACGGAGCTGTGCACCGACCTGAGCCGTGACCACGAGGTGTCGGTGATTGCAGGGCCTTCGTACCATGTGGACACGCGGGGGCGTGGTCTGTGGCGGCAGGACATGCTCGGGCGGGTGCGCGTCACGCGCACCTGGGGCACGCGGCTGCCGAAGCGGCGCTTGCTCGGCCGGCTGCTGAATCTCGGCAGCTACTACGCGTTGGCGGCGGTCGCGGCGTTGCGCTCGGCGCGGCCGGACGTGGTGGTGGCGGAGACCGACCCGCCCCTGCTCGGCCTGCTGGCCGTGCTGCTGCGGGCTCGATGGCATTGCCGCTTCGTGTATTACTGCCAGGACATCTACCCCGACATCGCCGAGGTCACCGGCGGCATCCGCAATCGCCCGCTGCTGGCATTGCTGCGGTGGGCCATCCGCTTGGCGTACCGCAAGGCCGACCTGATCGTGGTCCTCGGCGAGGACATACGGCGGCGGCTGATCGACAAGGGCGTGCCGGCGGCGCGCATCGCGGTGGTGCCGAACTGGGTCGACTGCAATGTAATCCACCCCTTGTCGCAGAACGGCTTCCGCACCCAGTTCGGCAACAGGTTCGTGGTGATGTACTCCGGCAACCTGGGCCTCTCGCAGCAGTTGAAGTCGGTACTGGAGGCGGCACGGCGGCTGCGCGATGACGACGGCCTCGTCTTTGCCGCCCTCGCCCGCGGGTCGGACCATGCTAAGAGGCTGCAAAGCCTTATCTTTGGTTCTGAAACTACCCGAATTTCGCACTCAAGCGGCCTTTTCCGCCGCGGAAAGAAGAGTTCAAGGTCCATCGTCCGCGCGAAAAAAGCTCCAAGCCGAATGCAATAGCGAAGGAGCCTTGCTTTCCGCTTTTGCTGTGCTGCTTCAATTGCTCCCTTGGCTTTCGTAGGCTAGGCGGTTGCTGCTTCCGACGCTCCGATTGACCCATTCAGCCATTTCCACGAACTGCGACTCGTACTTCTCAATCCTTACTCCTCAATCCTTCCTCCTCGACCTGTCCTGAATCCCGCAATCCCGCATTTTCGTAATTGAGCAATTCCGTATGATCCTCCTCGGCATCAACGCCTACCACGGCGATTCCGCCGCGTGTCTGGTCATCGACGGCCGGCTCGTGGCCGCCATCGAGGAGGAGCGCATCCGGCGCATCAAGCACTGGGCCGGATTCCCCGCGGAAGCGATCCGCTTCTGCCTCGATGTCGCCGGGGTGCGGCCGGCGGACCTGGACCATGTGGCCATCGGCCGCGATCCGTCCGCACACCTGCACAACAAGCTCCTGTTCGCCCTCGCGAAGCGGCCGTCGTTTACCGCCATCCGCGAGCGGCTGGCAAACATGGGCCGCGTACGCGACCTGCGCCACACCCTGGCCGAAGCCCTCGACATCGACCCGGCGTCGCTGCGCGCCCAGTTCCACAACGTCGAACATCACCGCGCCCACATGGCCTCGGCATTTTTCCTGTCGCCCTTCGAGCGCGCCGACTGCCTCACCATCGACGGCTTCGGCGACTTCGTCTCCACCATGTTCGGCCACGGCACGGACAATCGCCTCGACATCGACGACTGGGTCTCCTTCCCGCACTCCTTGGGCCTCTTCTACACCGCCTGCACGCAGTACATCGGCTTCGATCGCTACGGCGACGAGTACAAGGTCATGGGCCTGGCGCCCTACGGCGAGCCGGAATACCTCGACGCCCTCCGCCAGATCGTCCGGTTGAAAGCGCACGGACAGTTCGAGCTCGACCTGGATTACTTCCAGCACCACTCCAAGGGTGTGGAGATGCAGTGGGACAACGGCTATCCGGAAATGGGTCCGGTATTCTCGGAGGCGTGGGTGCGGCGCTTCGGCCCGGCGCGGCGGCAGGGCGAATCCTTGGAAGCCCGACACCGCAACCTGGCACGTTCGGTACAAGCCATGGCGGAGGAGATCTACTTCCACGCCGCCGGCGACCTCGCCACGCGCAACGGCGCCAAGGCACACGGTGCCAAGGCACGCGGCGCCAGGGCACACGGCGCCGAGGCGCTGTGTCTGGCGGGCGGCTGCGCCTTCAACAGTGTCGCCAACGGCAAGCTGTTTCAACGCAGTCCCTTTCGCCAACTCCACATCCACCCGGCTGCGGGCGACGCGGGGACGGCCGTCGGAGCGGCGTTCTATGTCTGGCACCAGGTGCTCGACCAGCCGCGCCAGTTCGTGCTCGAGCACGCGTACTGGGGACCGGAGTACAGCGATGCGCAGGTGCGCGCCGCACTCGAGGCGGCGGAACTGCGATACGAATGGATCGAGGACGAGCAGAAGCTGTGCGACCGCACGGTGGAGCGCATCGTCGGGGGCGACGTCGTCGGTTGGTTTCAGGGGCGTGGCGAGTGGGGGCCGCGAGCGCTGGGCAATCGCTCGATCGTGGTCGACCCGCGCCGTCCCGACATGAAGGACATTCTCAACGAACGCATAAAACGACGCGAGGCCTTCCGGCCGTTCGCACCGTCGATCCTGGAAGACCGCACGGCCGACTACTTCGAGGAATCCTATCCGACGCCGTACATGACACAGGTCTACGACATCAAGCCGGCCAGGCGCGCCGAGATCCCGGCGGTAACCCACGTCGACGGCACCGGCCGGCTGCAGACGGTGTCGCGGCGGAACAACCCGCTGTACTACCGCCTGATCGAGAGCTTCGGCCGCCGCACAGGCACGCCGGTGCTGCTCAACACCTCGTTCAACGAGAACGAGCCGATCGTCAACCGCCCCGAGGAGGCCATCGAGTGCTTCCGGCGTACGCGCATGGACACGCTGGCGATCGGCAAGGCGGTGGTGCGGAAGTAGAGGAGTGAGGATGAAGGAGTGAGAAGTGAGTTGAACCATCTCCATCCTCGATCCTCACTCCTCAATCCTCACTCCTCAATCCTCACTTCTCACTCCTCACTCCTTCATCCTCACTCCTCGCAATCTCTCCCATGCGCCTCCTCTTCCTCAACCGTTCATTCTGGCCCGACCTGGAAGCCACGGGGCAGCTGTTGACGGAGCTGTGCACCGACCTGAGCCGTGACCACGAGGTGTCGGTGATTGCAGGGCCTTCGTACCATGTGGACACGCGGGGGCGTGGTCTGTGGCGGCAGGACATGCTCGGCCGGGTGCGCGTCACGCGCACCTGGGGCACGCGGCTGCCGAAGCGGCGGTTGCTCGGCCGGCTGCTGAATCTCGGCAGCTATTACGCCCTGGCGGCGGCCGCGGCGTTGCGCTCGGCACGCCCGGATGTCGTGGTGGCGGAAACCGATCCTCCCCTGCTCGGCCTGCTGGCGGTGCTGCTGTGCGCTCGCTGGCGCTGCCACTTCGTCTATTACTGCCAGGACATCTACCCCGACATCGCCGCGATCACCGGCGGCATGCGCAGCCGGCCGCTGCTGGCGCTGCTGGGATGGGCCAACCGGTTGGCATTCCGCAAGGCCGACCTGATCGTGGTCCTCGGCGAGGACATGCGCCGGCGGCTGCTGGGCAAGGGTGTGCCGGCCGCACGCATCGCGGTGGTACCGAACTGGGTCGACTGCAACGCGATCCGCCCGTTGTCGCAGAACGGCTTTCGCGCCCAGTTCGGTGGCCGCTTCGTGGCGATGTACTCCGGCAACCTCGGTCTGTCGCAGCAACTGGAGTCGGTGCTGGAGGCAGCGCGGCGATTCCGCGATGACGCCGGCGTCCTGTTCGTGTTCATCGGCGATGGGGCGCGCAAAGGCTTCCTCGAAGCGCACGCACGGCGGGAAGACCTGCCCAATGTCCGCTTCCTCCCGTACCAGCCGAAAGAGGCGCTGGCCGAGTCGCTCGGCGCCGCCGACCTGCACCTGGTACCGCTGCAAGCCGGCCTTGCCGGTTGCATGGTGCCGAGCAAGGTCTACGGCATCCTCGCCGCCGGCCGGCCGTACGTGGCGATGATGGAAGCGGATGCGGACGTTGCGGTGCTGGCACGCGAGGCGGATGTGGGCTTCGTCACCCCGCCGGGCGACGTCGCCGCGCTGGTCGAGGTGATTCGCAGGGCACGGGCGGCCCCCGACGAGCTGCGCGCCATGGGCGTACGGGCGCGTCAGGTGGCCGAGCGGCGTTTCCATCGGGACCTGCTGACGAAACGGTTTGGCGAGCGGCTGGCGGGGCTGGAGAAGAATCAGGGAAAGAAGAGCGGCTAGGTACGGGTTCTCGTCGGCACCGGTTCGTGCTACACGTATTCAACACGTGTGGGAGGACGTATGCAGCGCAAACTGACCATTACGATCGATGAGCGCGTCTACGACGGCTTGCATACCGTCGTCGGACGGCGTCGCATCAGCCGGTTTATCGAGCGGCTGGTGCGGCCACACGTGGAGGGGGACCACCTGGACGCGGCATATCGCCAAATGGCGGCCGATGAACGCCGTGAAGCCGCCGCGCTCGACTGGGCCGAGGGAACCGTCGGTGACGTCCGCAATGAGACGCGGTGAGGTCTGGTGGGTGAACTTCGATCCCGCGGTGGGCGGGGAGATCCGAAAGAAACGTCCCGCAGTGGTCGTGAGCAACGATGCCGCCAATACCCACTTGAATCGTGTCCAGGTCGTTCCCCTGACGACGCGGGCAGGCCGAATCTACCCAAGCGAGGCGACAGTGACCGTGAACCGCCGACCGAATAAAGCGATGGCCGATCAACTGACCACCGTCAGCAAGCTACGCATGATCGATCGTGTCGCCCGCCTCTCGTCGGCGGACATGGCGAATGTCGAAACCGCAATCCGGGTACAGCTGGGACTGAGCCGTGAGGTGGCAACGTGATCAAACGAGAGCTGAAAGCTTATAGCTCACAACGAAAAGCGATAGGTAGGCAGATCAGCTTGTAGCTTTCCCCTTTGAGAACATGCGTCGAACAATGGCGACGACAGCCCTGATCACGGGCATCACCGGGCAAGACGGCAGCTATCTTGCCGAGCAGTTGATCGAGGCCGGGTACGAGGTCCACGGCCTGCTGCGGCCGGTGGCGATCGAAGACCCGGAACGCCGCCTGAGCCGGATCGCGCACCTGCGCGACCGTATCCAACTGCACCCGGCGACGCTGGAGAACTACGCCAGCATCTTCCAGGCAGTCGCCAAGCAGCCGTTCGACGAGTGCTACCACCTCGCGGCGCAAAGCTATGTCGCCGAGAGCTTCAAGGACGGCTTCTCGACGATGAACACCAACATCAACGGCACGCACTATCTGCTCGCCGCCCTGCGCGAGTTGCAGCCGCGCTGTCGTTTCTACTTCGCCGGGTCGAGCGAGATGTTCGGCAAGGCGTTCGAGACCCCGCAGCGGGAAACGACCGCGTTCCACCCGCGCAGCCCGTACGGCATCAGTAAAGTGGCGGGATTCGAACTGACCCGCCACTACCGCGAAGCCTACGGCATGTTCTGCTGCAGCGGCATCTTGTTCAACCACGAGGGGCCGCGGCGCGGCAAACAGTTCGTCACCCGCAAGATCACCAGCACGGTGGCGCGCATCAAGCTGGGGCTGGCGACCGAGCTGGTATTGGGCAACCTGGAGGCTCGGCGCGACTGGGGCCATGCGGCGGACTATGTCCGCGCCATGCCGCTGATGCTGCGGCAACCCGAGCCGGACGACTACGTCATCGCCAGCGGCGAGAGCCATAGCGTGCGCGAATTCTGCGAGCTGGCCTTCGCCGAGGTCGGCCTCGACTACCGTGACTACGTCAAGACCGACGAGAGCCTGCTCCGCCCCGCCGAGGTGGAATTCCTCCTCGGCGACGCCGGCAAGGCGCGTAGGGTGCTGGGGTGGAAGCCGAGGTACGGGTTTCGGGACCTGGTAACGGATATGGTCAGGCACGATCTGGAGCATGTCGGCGGATAGCGCACGAGGTAGGGGTCGGAGCGCCTCCCGCGGGGTGCACGGGCTGAGGCTGATCGACCTAACCCCCCGGCCCCCTTCCCGGGGCGGGAAGGGGGAGACCTGAGATCCAAGGCTTTCGCTCCCCTCTCCGTGTCGGAGAGGGGCGGGGGCTGAGGTTGGTTCGCTGCCGGCCCGCACCGGCCTGGGGCAAATCGACCTAACCCCCCGGCCCCCTTCCCGGCGCGGGAAGGGGGAGTCTGAGATCCTGGGCGTGCGCGCCCCTCTCCGTGTCGGAGAGGGGCGGGGGGTGAGGTTGGCGCAGTGCTCGGAAATTTCTTGTTGACCGTTCGGCTATTCTCGTTAGACTGCAGTATCCGTAAGGCCAAGACGCTTCCATGTCGAAGTACGGCTTCCTCGGATTGAGCGCAATGGGCTTGGCGTTGGTGTGCACGCCGGCGGTGCGCTGGCTGGCGTTCCGCCTTGGTGCCGTCGACGAACCGGGCGGCCGGCGATTGCATCGGGGGCGGATTCCACGCCTTGGGGGCCTCGCGGTGTTGTTGGCGTACCTCGGAGCGCTGGCACTCGGGATGCTGGTCGACCTGTACTTCCTGGAGATGTTCTGGGTCTACGGTTGGGGCTGGCGCTGGCTGCTCACGGGGATGCTGATCGTCTGTGCCATCGGCGTCGCCGACGATATCTGGAGCCTCGGCGCCTTGCCGAAGGTGGGATTCCAAGTCCTCGCCGGGGGACTGGTGCTGTGGGGCGGGCACGGCATTCACGCCATCACCGATCCGTTCACCGGCACCGCAATCGAGCTGGGTTGGTTGGACACGCCGCTCACATTGCTGTGGGTCGTAGGCATTACCAATGCCTTCAATCTGATCGACGGACTCGATGGTCTCGCCACCGGCGTGGCCCTGATTGCGTCGACGACGTTGTTCGTTGTCTGTCTTGCCGGCGGCAACGTGCAGGTGGCGATGCTGGCCGCGGCGCTGTCGGGCGCGCTGCTGGGTTTCCTCTGCTACAACTTCAATCCGGCGTCCGTGTTTCTCGGCGACAGCGGTAGTTTGTTGCTCGGCTATCTGCTCTCCGTGCTGTCGATCAAGGGCGCGCAAAAGGGCACCACGGCGGTGGTCGTGCTGGTGCCGCTGCTGGCGCTGGGGCTGCCGATCATGGACACCGTGCTCGCCATCGTGCGCCGGTTGCTGCGCGTCCTCAACGTGGTACACACCGACCGCGAGCACAATGAGCATCGCTTTGTCGTGATCGGCGGCGCCTCCGTCTTCCGCGCCGACTGCGACCATATCCACCATCGGCTGCTCGCCATGGGGTTTACCAAGCGGCGCGCGGTGCTGTTGCTCTACGGTGCGTGCGTCGCGCTGAGCGTGCTGGCGTTTCTGGCGGTGAGCCTCAAAGGATTCCAGAACGCGATCCTGGTCGCCACCGTGGCGGTGGGCACTTTCGGCGCCATCCGCAAGCTCGGGTACCACGAGATGGAGGTGCTCCAGCGCGGCACTCTCCTGCCCTTCCTGGATTTGCCGGTCTTCAATCGACGCATCGGCCGGCTCTGTGCGGATGCCACGTTCGTGGCGTCGGCCTATTTCGGGGCGCTGCTGGCCGTGCACGGCGGATCGCTGGATCTCCAGATCAGGAACACCTTCCTGCAAAGCGTCGCCGTCGTGGTGGCGGTGAAGTTGGGGATCTTCGCCTATACCGGCACCTATGAGCGTGCGTTCCGCTACAGCAACGTGGAAGACCTGGTCGCGCTGGTGAAGAGTTTCTTTCTTGCGGAGGGCGCCGCCGCGGCCGTCATCGTGCTCCTCTACGGCATGCCGGAGCAGCCGGTGCTGGCGCTATTGCTGGACTATTACTTGACCGCCACCTTGGCGATGGGGGCTCGTGCCGCGTTCAAGGTGCTCGAATTATTTGCCAACCCGGAGGCGGCACACGAGCGTGCGACGCGGCCGGTGTTGATCTACGGCGCCGGCGAGGGAGGCGCCGCCGCTCTCGCGAAATTCAAGCGGCACCCGGAATTGGGCTGCCGCCCGGTCGGCTTCGTCGACGACCAAGCATCGCTGTGGGGGCGACGCGTCAACGGCGTACCGGTGATCGGCGGCGTGGAACAACTTGACAGCATTCTCGATCGCAACGGTGTGCGGGAGGTGATCCTTTCGAGTGCGAAGATACTCGCGCCACGCCTCGCCACCGCCGCCGCGGCCTGCCGGTCGCACGGCGTGCCGTTGCGCCGCATCCGAGTGAGTCTGGAAGCGGTGGGAGGTCAGACGACAGAGGACGGAGGCCAGAGGACGGACGACGGAGGCCAGAGGACGGACGACGGAGGACAGACGACAGAGGACAGATGACAGAGGTCTGTTGTCTGCTCTCTGTTGTCTGTTGTCTGTTGTCTGTTCTCTGTCGTCTGTTCTCTGTTGTCTGTTGTCTGCCGCCTCCAAGTCTGTTGTCTGTAAGTGAGGAACTCAGGCATGAAAGCCATCATCCTCGCGGGCGGCAGCGGCACGCGGTTGTGGCCGTTGTCGCGCGCCGACTACCCGAAGCAGTTCCTCAAGATCAATGGTATGCCGTCGCTGTTTCAGCAGACCGTACAGCGCCTGGCGGGCACCGTGGCACCCGAGGATATCGTCATCCTGACCAATGCGGACTACCAGTTTCACGTCCGCGGCGACCTCCTGCAGCTGTTCGGGGACCCGCCGCCGCCGAGCGTCGTGCTCGAACCTTGTAGCCGCAACACGGCGCCGGCGCTGGCGCTGGCCGCCGCCTTCTGCCGTGACCGCCTGGGGGCACGGCTCGACGAGGTGCTCTTCGTCGCGCCCTCGGATCATGTCCTCGACCCGCCGCGGCGCTTCGCGCAATATCTCCAGCGCGCGCGGGAGATCGCCGGCGCCGGATACATCGTCACCTTCGGCATCACACCGAAGTCGGCCGAAACCGGATACGGCTACCTCAAGACGCGGGCGATCCCCGGATGCGATTACCGCGCGGTCGAGGGGTTCACCGAGAAACCCGATCGACAGACGGCGGAGCAGTATCTGCACTCAGGCGACTACTATTGGAACTCCGGGATGTTCGCCTTTCAGATCGGCGTTTTTCTCGACGAGCTGCACCGCCACGCGCCGCTGGTGTCTTCGTGTATTCGAGACGGATACGCGCGCGCCCTGGGCGAGTTCGCCGCGATGCCGAACGTCTCCATCGACTATGCGGTGATGGAACGTAGCGACCGCCTAGTGACCCTGCCGCTCGATCTCGAATGGAACGACGTCGGATCGTGGGACGCATTGCTGACGCTGCTGGCGCGGGACGAGCACGGCAACATGACGTTGGGCGACGTCCTCGCCCTCGACACGCGCGATTCGCTGATCCTGTCGGACAAACGCTTGATCGCCACTATCGGCTTGTCCGAGGTATTGGTGGTGGAGACGGGCGACGCCCTGCTGATCGCGCGCCGCGGCGCCGCGCAGCACGTGAAGCATGTGGTCGAACGCCTCAAGCAGCAGGGCCGCCGCGAGGCCGACGAGCACGTCACCACCTATCGGCCGTGGGGTCACTACACCGTGCTCGAACGCGGCGACCGCTATACGATCAAACGTCTCGTGGTGCAGCCGGGCGAGCGCATGAGCCTGCAGATGCACCGGCACCGTAGCGAACACTGGGTGGTGGTACGCGGCACCGCTCTGGTGAAGCTCGGGGAGGTCGAACGGCTCGTGCACGAGAACGAGAGTGCCTACGTGCCGCCCACCATGCACCATCGTATCGCCAACCCCGGCACCGTACCGCTGGAGATCATCGAGGTGCAAAACGGCGACTACCTCGGCGAAGACGACATCGTCCGCTTCGACGACGCCTACGGGCGAGCGGTCAGCCAGTAACGCTCAATTTCTGGATTGCGCAAGTCGAAATCGGAGAGCTGCCGGTCAAGTTCGCAAGGAGCGAAGGTCTCGATCCCCCTCAATCGAGCGATTCCGCGATCTAGCAATTCCGCAATTTCCCTCTCCCCACTCCCCACTCTTTACGCCCCACTCTTCTCTATCTCTTCCCCCGTGAGGCCGTGAGCAGCTCGGCGAACGTGCCGAGCGTCCGCCGCTCATTGGTCTGCGCCACCCGTGCCTGTTCTTCCACCCGTTCCGCCGCCACGGCGGCGTCGCGCACCTCGCGCGCGTGTTCGACCATCGACAGGGCGATACGCCGCTTGTCGAGATCGACGCTGAGGACGGTCACGTCGACCTCCTGACCGATGGCGACGACCTGCCGGGCATGCGAGACGCGGCGGTCGAGCGCCAGTCTGGAAACGTGCACCAGGCCGTCGAGGCCCGGAGCGATTTCCACGAACGCCCCGAAGGCTTCGACGCGACGCACCTTACCGCGCACCGTGGCGCCCAGCGGAAAGCGCTCGCGCGCCGTGGTCCACGGATCCGCTGCCAGGGCCTTGAGCGACAACGCCACCCGCCGGCGTTCCGTGTCGCTACCCTCGATCTTGAGCACCTGGGCATCCACCAGTTGACCGATCGCCAACGCTTCGGACGGATGGTCGACCCGGCCGTAACCCAGCTCGCTGATGTGGATGAGTCCTTCCACCCCGCCGAGGTCGACGAAGGCGCCGAAGTCGCGCAGGTTGCTCACCCTCCCCTGCACCACGGCGCCCACCTGCAGCGTGTCCCATGTCCGCACCGCCTGCGCCGCCGCCTCTTCATCGAGCAGCTCGCGGCGCGAGACCACCACGTTACGGCCACCGGATTCGATCTTGGTGACGCGAAACTGAAAGCGTTGGCCGATGTACTGTGCCGCCGGGGCGCGCTCGCCCGGCCGGCGCCGGTCGATTTGCGAACCGGGACAAAATGCGCGGACCGGGCCGAGCTGCACCTCGAAGCCACCTTTGTTCTCGCCGGTCACCAGTCCTTCGACCGGGATGCCGTGGACCTGCGCCTGCTCGAGTTCCGCGGGTACATGGCCGCCCCGGCCGAGCGTGCGCTTGAGCACGATCGCCCCGGACTTGCCGCCGTCGTCCACGACGGTGGCCTCGAGCAGATCGCCCACGGCAAGCGTCGGTTGTCCCGTCGCGGGATCGCGGAACTCGGCAAGATCGATGGTCGCCTCGCCCTTCCCGCCGATGCCAACAAACGCCGCGGCGTGTCCGATCGCCATCACCCGGCCACGCACCAGGTCGCCAACCGCGATGTGCCGGCGCGGCGAGATGGTGGCCTCGCTCGCCGCGAACAGAGCGGCAAAATCGTTGTCGTTGGTCGTTCGAGTGCTGTCTTCGTTTTCCGGCATGTTTTCAACCTAGCAATTCCGTCATCGGCTCACCATGGGGATCGGTGGCGCGGGCGAACGGCCCGCGGCGGCTATCCGCCATCAGAACGGGCCGGGGCTGGCCGCCAGATCGGTATGGCCCATCAGGAACTGGTCGACACCGCGGGCGCATTCGCGTCCCTCCCAGATCGCCCAGACGACCAGCGACTGTCCGCGCCGCATGTCGCCGCAGGAAAAGACCCCGGGCAGCGCGGTCATCCAGTTCGCATCCACCGCCACGTTGCCGCGGTCCGTGATCTGCACACCCAGATCGTCGAGCAGGCCTTTGCGCTCCGGACCGAGGAAGCCAAGACAGAGGAGCACCAACTCGGCGTCCAGCTCGAAATGGCTGCCGGGAACTTCCCGCAGGACCGGGCGGCCGTTGTCGCCCTTGACCCACTCGATGCGCACCGCGTGCAATTTACGCACATGACCGTGCTCGTCGCCCGAGAAGTGCGTGGTGCTCACGTTCCAGTCGCGCATGACCCCTTCCTCGTGGGACGACGACGTCCGCAAGAGCATCGGCCAGTACGGCCAAGGCGCGACCTCGTCGGTACGCCGGCCCGGCGGTTGCGGCAGCAATTCCAACTGACCGACCGACACGGCTCCCTGGCGGTTCGACGTGCCGACACAGTCGGAACCCGTGTCGCCGCCACCGAGAACGATGACGTGCTTGCCCTTCGCGGTCAGTTGATTACGCACCTTGTCGCCCGCCACGACTTTGTTCTGCTGGGGTAGAAAATCCATGGCGAAGTGGATGCCCTTCAGCGCGCGCCCGGGGATCGGCAGATCGCGCGACGCGGTGGACCCGCCCGCGAGCACCACGGCATCGTGTTCGGCACGCAGTCGATCGACGGGATAATCGACGCCCACATTGGTGTTGGGCCGGAACGTCACCCCTTCCGCCGTCATTTGCTTCAGGCGACGATCGACGACCTGTTTCTCCAGTTTGAAGTCGGGGATCCCGTAGCGCAGCAAGCCGCCGATGCGGTCGGCGCGTTCGAACACGGTCACCGCATGCCCCGCCCGTGCCAATTGCTGGGCACACGCGAGCCCCGCCGGTCCGGAACCGACGACGGCGACCCGTTTGCCGGTCGGCCGCGGCGCGATGACGGGCACCACCCAGCCCTGTTTGAACGCGTGCTCGATAATCTGCTTTTCGATGAGCTTGATGGTGACCGGATCGCTGTTGATGTTGAGCACGCACGCCTCTTCGCACGGCGCGGGGCAGATGCGGCCGGTGAAATCGGGAAAATTGTTGGTCGAGTGCAGCCGCTCGATGGCATCCTTCCAGCGCCCCCGGTAGACGAGGTCATTCCAGTCCGGAATGATGTTGCCCAGCGGACAGCCCTTGTGGCAGAAGGGAACCCCGCAGTCCATGCAGCGTGCCGCCTGCCGCTGCAGCTTGTCGTCCGGGTGTTTCCCTTCCACCTCGCGCCAGTCGCGCAGGCGTTCTTGCACGGGCCGGCGCTTCGGCATCTCGCGTTCGAATTCCAGAAATCCTGTGATCTTTCCCATAGGGGTTGACTTTCGTCTGCCGACTGTTCGCCGGCCGCCTCAAACGCTAGCCAGCTTGGCCGCATCCGAATCGAGATGCTGGCGGGCAAGCACCCGCCGGTATTCGACCGGCATCACCTTCACGAACTGCCGTGCGAACTGTTTCCAGCCGGACAGCATCCGCCAGGCCACGGCGCTTTGCGTGTAATCGTAATGCCGGCGAATCAGCTGATGAATGGTCTCGCCGTCCGGCTCGGCGATCGGTTCGACCTCGACCATTCCCAGATTGCAGCGGTTGCGGAAACCGCGGTCGCCGTCGAAAACGTAGGCAACGCCGCCGCTCATGCCGGCGGCAAAGTTGCGGCCCGTGGGCCCGAGCACGAGCACCAGGCCCCGGGTCATATATTCGCAGCCGTGGTCGCCCACGCCTTCGACCACTGCGGTGACACCGCTGTTGCGCACGCAGAAGCGCTCACCCGCCATGCCGCGCAGGAAAACCTCGCCGCCGGTGGCGCCGTATAGGGAGACGTTCCCCACGATGATGTTTTCCTCGGCCGCGAACAGGGCGGTGCGCGGCGGGTAGGCGACCACCAAGCCGCCGGAGAGCCCTTTACCGAAGTAGTCGTTGGCGTCGCCCTCGAGGGTCACCGAGACGCCGTTGGCCAGGAAGGCGCAGAAGCTCTGACCGGCGGAGCCGGTGAACTTGATATTGACGGTGTCGGGCGGCAGGCCATCGACGCCGAAGCGTCGCGAGATCTCCGCGGATAAGAGGGTGCACACGGTGCGATTGACGTTGCGGATCGGGAGGTCGACCTTGACCGGCTCGCGGCGCAGGAGGGCGGGCTGTGCCAGCTCGATCAGCTTGCGGTCGAGCGCCTGATCCAAGCCGTGGTCCTGTTTCTGGATGCAGCGGATGGCCACGGTCGCCGGCACATCGGGTCTGTGCAGCACTTGCGTCAGGTCGACCCCCTTCGCTTTCCAGTGATCGACGGCGTCGCGCGTTTCGAGAACATCGACCCGGCCCACCATTTCGTCGACCGTGTGGAACCCCAGCTCCGCCATGATCTCGCGCAGCTCCTGGGCAACGAACATCATGAAATTGACCACGTGTTCGGGCTTGCCTTCGAAACGTTCGCGCAGGACAGGGTCTTGCGTCGCGATGCCGACCGGGCAGGTGTTGAGGTGGCACACGCGCATCATCACGCAGCCGGAGGCGATCAATGCCGCCGTGGCGAAGCCGATTTCTTCGGCGCCGAGCAGGATGGCGATGGCGACGTCGCGCCCGGTCTTGATCTGGCCATCGGTCTCGACCCGAATGCGTCCGCGCAGGTCGTTCATCACCAACACCTGCTGCGTTTCCGCCAGGCCCAGTTCCCACGGAATGCCGGCGTGTTTGATCGAGGTCAGGGGTGAGGCGCCGGTACCGCCGGAGTCGCCGCTGATGAGCACCACATCGGCCTTGGCCTTGGACACGCCCGCGGCTACCGTGCCGACGCCCACCTCGGCCACCAGCTTGACGCTGATGCGGGCCCGATCGTTGGCGTTCTTCAGGTCGTGAATCAGTTGGGCCAGGTCTTCGATCGAATAAATGTCGTGATGCGGCGGCGGGGAAATGAGCCCGACACCGGGGGTGGAGTAGCGGATCGATGCGATGTAGTCATCGACCTTGTGGCCCGGGAGCTGTCCGCCCTCGCCGGGCTTGGCGCCCTGAGCCATCTTGATCTGCAACTCGTCGGCGTTGACCAGGTAGTGGCTGGTAACGCCGAAGCGGCCGGAGGCTACTTGCTTGATGGCGCTGCGGCGCAAGTCGCCGTTGGCGTCGGCCGCGTAGCGCGTGGGGTCCTCGCCACCCTCGCCGGTGTTCGATTTGCCGCCGATGCGGTTCATGGCGATCGCCAGGGTCTCGTGCGCCTCCCGGCTGATGGAGCCCAACGACATCGCGCCGGTCTTGAAGCGCTTGACGATCTCCGTGGCCGGCTCGACCGCGTCGATGGGGACCGGTGTGCCCTGCCGAAACGTGAGCAGACCGCGCACGGTGCAGAGCTGTTCGCTCTCGTTGTTGGCCTGCGTCGAGTACTCCTTGAAGGTCTTGTAACTCCCCGAGCGCACGGCATGCTGCAGCTTGGCGACGCTGTCGGGATTGTACATGTGGTGCTCGCCGCGGCGGCGCCATTGGTATTGGCCACCGGCATCGAGTTCGCCGTCCAACGCCGGCGACACCGCATAGGCCTGGTGGTGCCGCATGGCCGACTCCCGCGCGATGACATCGAGTCCCACGCCACCGATGCGCGACGCGGTCCAGGTGAAGTACCGGTCGATGACGTCGCGATCGAGGCCGATGGCCTCGAAGATTTGCGCTCCGCGGTAACTGTGTACCGTCGAGATGCCCATCTTGGTCATGACCTTGAGGAGTCCCTTGTTGGCGGCCTTGAGATAGTGCTCGACCGCGGTCTCCGGATCGATGTCCTTCAGTGTCCCCTGGTGCACCATGTCGACCGCGGTTTCGCAGGCGAGGTAGGGATTCACCGCTCCGGCGCCGTAACCGATCAGCAGCGCGAAATCGTGGACCTCGCGCGGTTCGCCGGATTCGACGACGATGCCGCAGCGGGTACGGATGCCTTCGCGGATGAGGTGATGGTGCACCGCGCCGGTCGCCAGCAAACTGGGAATCGGCGCGCGCGTGTCGTCGTGGCCGCGGTCGGTGAGGACGAGGATACCGTACCCCGTTTCGATCGCTGTCGTCGCCTGCCAGCAGAGGCGATCGAGCGCGCGTCGCAGACCGCCACCACCTTCGGCAACCGGGAACAGGATCGGCAGCGTAATCGACTTGAGGCCGTGGTCGGCGATTTCCTTGATTTGCTGGAGGGCGGCATCGCCGATCACCGGATTGTCGAGTTCGAGTTGATGGCAGTGGGCCGGCGTCTCGTCGAACAGGTTCTTGCCCGGGCCGATGGTCGTCTTCAACGACATGACCAACTCTTCGCGGATCGGATCGATCGGCGGATTGGTGACCTGCGCGAACAGTTGCTTGAAGTAATTGAACAGCATCTGCGGTCGGTCCGAGAGCACCGCCAGCGGCGTGTCGTTCCCCATGGAGCCAACCGCCTCCTGGGCATTGATCGCCATGGGCGCCATCAACAAGCGCAGGTCCTCGGCGGTGTAGCCTTGCATCTTCTGGCGGGTGAGCAGGGTATCGGGATCGTACGGGGGGGGCGGGGTCTTCGGAGCCGGCAGTTTGTTGAGCTGTACAATCTGCCCGTCCAGCCATTTCCGATAGGGATTACGGGCCGCCATGGTCTCTTTGATCTCGTCATCACCGACGATCCGCCCGTGTTCGGTGTCCACCAGGAACATGCGACCCGGCTGCAGCCGGTCCTTGTGGACGATATTCTCGGGTGCAATGTCCAGCACGCCGACCTCGGAGGCCATGACGACGAACCCGTCCTTGGTGACCACGTAGCGCGACGGGCGCAAGCCGTTGCGGTCGAGCACCGCACCGATGAGGCGGCCGTCCGTGAAGGCGATGGAGGCGGGGCCGTCCCAGGGCTCCATCAAGCAGGAGTGGTACTCGTAAAAGGCCCGCTTGTTGTCGTTCATGCTCTCGTGCTTCTGCCAGGCCTCCGGGATCATCATCATGATGGCATGCGGCAGGGAGCGGCCGGTGCGCACCAGAAGTTCGAGGGCGTTGTCGAATTTGCCGGAGTCGCTACCGGCCTCGGTGATGATCGGCAGCAGCTTCTTGATGTCGTCGCCGAACAGCGGAGAGGAGAACAAACGTTCCCGCGCGCGCATCCAGTTCTCGTTACCGCGGAGGGTATTGATCTCGCCGTTGTGGGCCAGGAAGCGGTAGGGATGGGCGCGGTCCCAGGAGGGAAACGTATTGGTGCTGAAACGCTGGTGGACCAGCGCCAGGGCGCTGACCAGGGACGGGTCGCGCAGGTCGGCATAGAATTGCGGGATCTGCTCAGGGAGAAGCAGGCCTTTGTACACCACGGTGCGGCACGAGAAGCTGGGTATGTAGAAACTTTCCGCATCCCACAGGCCCGCTTCCCGCACGGTACGCTCGACACGCTTGCGTACGAGGTACAGTTTCCGCTCCAGCGCTTCGGCATCGCGGACCTGACGGCCAGCGCCGACGAATATCTGACGGATCTCGGGCATCATCTGCCGTCCGAGTTCGCCGCATGCGGAGGGATCGACGGGCACGGCACGCCAACCGAGCAGGCGCAACCCTTCCTCATGGACTATGCGCTCGAAGATCTCCTGACAGACGTTGCGTTCGGACACATTGCGCGGCAGGAACACCATCCCAACCCCATAGGTTCCGGGGTCTGGCAGATCGATCCGCAGCGGCCGGCATTGCGCGTGCAAGAATTCGTGCGGCAACTGAATCAGTATCCCGGCACCGTCACCGGTCGTCGGGTCGCAGCCGCAAGCCCCGCGATGCGCCAGGTTCTGCAGCACCTCCAAGCCCTTGTCGATGATGTCGTGCGACTGGGCCCCCTTAATGTTGGCCACGAAGCCGACACCGCAAGCATCGTGCTCGTGGATTGGATCGTACAGTCCTTGCTTGCGCAATGCGCGTGACTCCCTCATGTGCTCACATTCCTTTGAGTTCGATCGTCGGTTTCTCCCCAACACGGCGGGGACGCCGCGGGGACACCCCGCTCCCGAGCGCAAGTGCCACCTGCGTCCGCTCGGTATGCGTCGACAACACCACCATGGTCTCCGTCCGCTCGACCCCGTCAACCGATCGGACCCGGCTGATCAGTGCCTCGAGCCCTGAGGTGTTCGCCACCTTGACCTTGAGCAAGAGGGTATGCCGCCCGGTCACATGATGACATTCAAGGACATCCTCGAGCTGGGCGATGTCCCGCTCGAATTCGGCGATGAACCGCGGGTGGCTGATCGACACGCCGATGAACGCCGTGACGTCCTTCGCCAGCCGCCGCGCATTGAGAATGGCGCGATAGGCGGTGATCACGCCGCTATCCTCCAATTTCTTAACCCGTTCGATCACCGACGGCGCCGACAGACCCACTCGCTCGCCAATTTTCGCCAATGGCAGCTTGCAGTTTTCCTGTAGCAGCCCCAGGATCCGCAGATCGATATGGTCGAACTCGCTCTCTTCGTATCCGAATTTCATAAGGCCACGGACTTTGATGACCTAATAAATAGCCGACAGCGACAATCGCCGTCAATGCTTCATTAGGGATTTTGGTGAATTTGTTTGCTGCCCCAGTCAGGAGAAACGTTCGATAAGGAAGGATGGCGGGGGCGGGGGTATGAGGATCGATTGTTAAGAGACGGTTTCCAAGAAGGCGACTCTGCTTGCCAGGTGTTCGAGCAACGGACGAACGGTCGGCGCTCCCCCGGTCGCCCGGGCGATCAGCTCGACCGGCCGGTAGGTCTGGCCGAAGCGATGGACGCGCTGGCGCAGCCAGCCGAGTAGAACCGCGAACTCGCCCGCGGTAACGGCGTCGTCGAGAGGGCCGATCTCGGCCTGCGCCGCCTTGAAGAGTTGGGCGGCGTAGACGTTTCCCAGGGCATAGCTCGGGAAATACCCGATCGCGCCGCCTGACCAGTGGACGTCTTGGAGGACGCCATCACGGTCCGATTCCGGCTCGATCCCGAGATACCGCCGCATCCGCTCGCGCCAGACCCGCGGTAGGGCCGCGACCTCGAGAGTACCGTCGATCAGGGAGCGCTCGAGTTCGAAACGCAAGATGATGTGGAGGTTGTAGGTGATCTCGTCCGCCTCCGTGCGGATGAGCGACGGGCCCGCGTCGTTCACCGCGAACAGGACGGCGTCGAGCGAGCGTCCTGCCAACGCTGGAAACGCTTCGCGTGCCGCCGGCAGCAGATGCTTCCAAAACGCCTCGGAGCGTCCGACTTGATTCTCCCACAGCCGCGACTGCGATTCGTGGATGCCAAAGGAGCACGCGCTTCCGGACGGGGTTCCCCACGCAACCGGATCGAGCCCTTGCTCGTAGAGCGCATGGCCGGTTTCGTGAATGGTCGCGTACAGGCCATAGCGGAGATCGTCGGCGGCGTAGCGGGTGGCGATGCGGACATCGTCGCCGACCGTCGCGGTAAACGGGTGAGCGGCCTCGTCAAGGCGGCCTTTGTCGAAGACGAACCCCAAGCGGCCGGCGACCAGACGATTGAAGCCTCGCTGCGCGTCGACCGGAAAGACGCCGCACAGGGCACCGGCACGCCGGTGGCGCCGTTCGGCCGTGCGCTGGAGGCGTTCGACCAATGGCTGCAGCCCAGCGTGCAGTTCCCGAAACAGACGGTCGAGAGTCTCCGCCGACATGCCGGGCTCGAACTCTTCGAGGAGAACATCGTATGCTGGCCGGCGCGGATCGATGGCAGCGGCCATGCGGCGCTCGGTATCGAAGACACGGCGGAGCCACGGAGCGAGGGCAGAAAAGTCGTTGTCACGACGGGCGCTGACCCAGACGGCGCGCGCCTGCGCGTGCAACGTGGAGCGCTCGCGCACCAGTTCCGGATCGAGACAGCGAGCGCGATCGAGGCGCCATTTCGTCTCGCGCACATCCGCCGCCTGCTGCGTTTCGAGTTCGTCACCGGCGGCCGCCAGCTCGTCCACCAGCGCCAAGAACGCGGGGTCGGTTCGCCGTTCGTGCAACACCGCCGCCAGCGTCCCTATCTGCCGGGCACGCCGTTCGACCGCGCCGGCAGGCATCACCGTCTCCTGATCCCACTCGAGCAACTGCAAGGTGTCGGAGAGATCCGTCTGCGCACGCAGTGCGGCCACCAAACGCCCGTACATTCGATCGACGTGCGCCATTACTCGGTGCGGCCGTGCCCGGAAAGGAACTCGGCGGCGTGGTGCAGGCCGGCGATGGTCTTGGCGTCCTGAATCTCGCCGTCGCGGATCATCCGCAACGCCCGCTCGATGGGCACGCGCTTGACCGACAGGACCTCATCGGTTTCGAGGCGCTGAGCGGTCGGGCTCAGCCGGCGCGCCACGAACAAGTGGATGCGCTCGTCGCAAAAGCCGGGGGCGGTGAAGATCGTCCCGACCTGCCGCAAGTCGGCGGCCAGGAGGCCCGCTTCTTCCTGCAACTCGCGCGCCGCGCAGCGCGCCGGCTCCTCGTCCCCATCCAATTTGCCCGCTGGGATCTCCCAGATGAAGCCCCCCGCGGCGTAGCGATATTGATAGACGAGGGTAACCGAATCGTCGTCATGGAGCGCGACGACCGCCGCGGCACCGGGGTGGCGAACCAGTTCGAGAGTGACGGTGACACGATTCGGCAAGGTCACCTCTTCGAGGCGCAGATCGACGACACGTCCCTTATAAATCTGCCGCGGTTCCACTCAGATGACCGTTCCCGACCGGATCACGCCATTCTTCGGGATGATGACAATCCCGTCACGGATGTTGTAACCGGGGCCGTCGAAGTTCTGCACGCGCTGTTGAGGCCGGATCACGACGCCTTCGCCGATGTGCGCATTCTTGTCGATAATGGCGCGCTCGATGACACTGCCCGCCCCCACTCCGACGGGCACGGACCGATCCTTGTCCGCCTCGGTGCGCGACTCGCCGTAATAGTCCGCGCCCATCATGATGGTGTGCGACAAACGCACCCCGTCGCCGATGACGCTGCGGATGCCCACCACCGAGCGATCGATTTCCGCCTCGCCGATCCGACAACCTTCACAGACGATGGATTCGTGGACGCGGGTGGCGCGCAGATTCGACGGCGGCAGAAAGCGCGGACGCGTATAGATCGGCGCCTCCTCGCTGAACAGGTCGATGGGCGGTTTATCCGAAGCCAGATCGACGTTCGCCGCGAAGAATGTGCGGATGGTCCCGATATCCTCCCAGTAGCCGGTGAAGAAGTGCGAGTGGACCCGATGCGTGGAGATTGCCCGCGGAATGACCTCCTTGCCGAAATCGATTTGCATCGGGTCTTCCAGAACCTGGATCAAGACCTCCGGGCGGAAGGCATAGATCCCCATCGACGCCAGGTAACGGCGATCGTGAGCAACGCCGTGCGCATCGAGCATTCGCTCGCTCAGGGCCAGGCGGCCCAGCACGGAGGTATCGCGGGGTTTCTCGGCAAAGTCGGTCACGGTTCCGGCAGCATCGATCTGGAGGATACCAAACTCGAACACCTCGGCTTCCGGTACCGGCGTTGCCGCCACCGTGATGTCCGCCCGGCTGGCAATGTGCACGGCGAGGATCTTGCGAAAATCCATGACGTACAGTTGGTCGCCGGACAACACCAGGATGCATTCGGCGCCGCGACTCAGGAAGCGACGCAGCTGTTTGCGTACGGCATCCGCGGTTCCCTGATACCAGTCGGTACTCTCCTCGGTCTGCTCAGCCGCCAGGATCTCCACGAAGCCGCTCGAGAACGGGTCAAAACGATAGGTACGCGACACGTGCCGGTTCAACGATGCGGACTGGAACTGTGACAAGACGAAGATGTTACGCAACCCGGAGTTGATGCAGTTGCTGATCGGAATATCGACGAGCCGGTACTTCCCAACCAGGGGAACGGCCGGTTTACTGCGCAATTGCGTCAGCGGGTAGAGCCGTGTCCCACGCCCACCACCCAAAATGACCGCCACCACGTTATTCACGCGACCGAAGATACCTGAGCCCTGACCCTCGGTCTACATGGCGACCGGGGTGAGCCGCTGCGCCGAGCGCTAGTCGCGGAGCTGGCCGCGCACCAGAATCGACGGGGTGCCAACGCTGGTCAACCACAGCTGGTGCACCGCACGGGTCGCGCCCACGTGGAGCAAACGGCGCGACATCGGGGTGTCCGGAAAGGTCGCCATGCTGGCCTCGACCAAGATCACGTAGTCGAATTCCAGCCCTTTCACCTGCTCGATCTCGGTCACCTCCACCCCGGGGGCGAAGGTGAACTCCTGATTCTCGACGCGGCGCAGGCGCGGCACCTCGCCGTTTGCCAGGCCGCGATGATACAACGCGCTCAGCTCCCGCGACGCGGTCAGGACGGCCACCGACGCCAGACGTTCCTTCCACAACAGCTCCTTGAGAGCATCGGCCAAAAATGCCACGCAGGCGCCATGATCCGTAAACCGGAACACTTCCACCGGCGGACCGGAGCGCATCGTCAGCGGTGGCGTCTCGTCTTCCCGCAGGTCGCCGAGGATCCCCACCGCGAATTCCGCGATTTCGCGCGAGCAGCGGTAGCTTACCTGCAAGGTATTGACCTCGGTGCCCTCGAGCCCAAGGTCACGGAAGAACCCCGCCCACGAGGTGAACCCGGCATCCTTCATGATGTGCTGCTGGGTATCGCCGGCCAACGTGAGGCTACGGTGCTCGTCCAGACATCCGAGGAGCACCTGCACCTCGACGGGCGAAAAATCCTGCACTTCGTCGATCGCGATGTGGCGATAGCGCAAGGGTTTGTTCCCGCGCGGTAGCGTGCCGATGCGTAGCTGCCAGGCACGCAGGAGCAGCGCATCGTCCTCCGGATCGAGCTGCGCCCGCGCCTGCGGGTCGCCTTCCATCCAGGCGGCGAGTTCGTCATAGCGGGCGCGGTTCCATGTCGTTGCCCGCGCGAGTTCATCGGCAGTGAACGCCTGCGGGGCCACCGCCGCGAACACCTCTTCCAGCAGTGCCGGCCGGCTCAGCACGCTGGCCCAGTCGTCCACCACCTGCTCCGGCCGCGGCGCGCCGCCGACGCGCCGCACTTGCGTGTCCATGGCGACCAGCAACCCCGGATGCAACTTCAAGCGCTGGACCAGCGCCGGCGTGTCTTCGCGCGTTTGCCGCGGCAGTTTGGGAAACAACCGGCGGGTCTGCTCCGCCGCCCACTCGTGGAACGTCCGCACCTGCACGTGGCGCACACCCAGTGCGGGCAGCACGTAGCTGACATAATCGCGCAAGGCACGGGAGAAGACGACGACGAGGGTGTGGGCGGAATCGATTCCCGCATCCGCGTACGCCAGGTAGGCAATCCGGTGCAGCGCGACCGTAGTCTTCCCCGAACCCGCGGTGCCGCGGATGACGACGAACCCCGCGGCGGGCTGGGTGATGAGTTCGAATTGCCGCGGATCGATCAGCCCGGCGATATCGGGCAGGTGCTTGTCGGCGCGCCGGCGGATCCCGTGCGGATCCGTTCCCAGGCGGCGGTGCTCGCCTGCGCCCGCCGGGTGCGCGCGTAGGGCCGCGCCTTCCCCGCCCGCCAGACGGGGCAATTCCACCCGCGCATGATGCCACTGGCTGGCGTCGCGTTCGTCGCGCGCGAAGACTCCTTCCGGCGCCTCGACACGATGGAGCGTCCGCTCGCGAATCGTCACCGTCCGCCGCGCCAGCACTTCGCCATTGACGGTGCGGTCGGCGATCTCCTCCTCGTACTCCTCGCCCTGCCGGTAGCGATAGAAGATGCGCGAGATCGGGGCATTGCGCCAATCCACGATGCGCACCCCGCGCTGTAGCCAGGTCGCCTTACCGAGCAGCACCTCGCGTAGCGCCCGCCCTTCTCGCAGGCGCATGTGGGCAAAATACGGCGAACCGCGATCGACCCGCGGCGCCTGGCGTGACGCACGGAGCTGCTCCAACAGGGCCGACTGCCGGTGCCACTGGTCCAGCAATGCCGGCTGGTCCTCGAGTTTGGCACCTTCCCCCATCATCTCGCGCAGGCGTGTCAGTTCGGCGGCAACCGACTCCTCCGTGGGAGACACCACAGCGGCTGGCGCGTCCAGCGCCGCCTTGACCTGTTCGAGCTGCCTGAGTTCCTCTTCGACTACCGGATGCGGCACGGGCGCATCCTAACGAGTTACACGCCGGTGGTACAGCGACCAGGGGAGGGAGGACAGAGGACAGAGGACGGAGGTCTGTCGTCCGATGTCTGGCATCTATTGTCGGTTCGGTTTTGATGCCGGTCGCGGTGTGCTACAGCACGCTGAGCATGAGCGACACCCGATCGCACCAAACGAAGGACGCGCAGGACGCGCGGCTCGGTGACAGCCCGGTCTGGAAGCAAAAGCGCCGTCTGGCGGCGGCGCTCCGCGATGTCATTGAGCTGCTGATGAATACGGAGGCCCCGGAGGACGAGCTGCGGGCCGCCACCGACCGTGTCGAGCGCGTCGCCGAACGTCTGCGTACCCTACCCCGACACCGCGCCCCGCGGCTTCATCCGCGCAACCCGGCCTTGAACACTCCGTCCGCCTTCTTCGACTTGAGCCCGCTCGTTGGCCTGGCGAACCCGGTGGCCCCGCCGGTGACCCTCTGGACGGATGGGGACGTGGTGCGCGGCAGAGTCGTCTTCGGGACCGCGTACCAGGGCCCGCCGGGGGCTGTACACGGCGGCGTGGTCGCCGCGCTGTTCGACGAAGTGCTGGGTTTCGCCGAATGGATGACAGGCAACCCGGGGATGACCGGCACGCTCAAGGTGCGCTACCGCAAGCCAACGCCGTTACGCACCGAGCTGCGCGTCGAAGCCACCGTGGAGCGTGTCGATGGGCGTAAGATCTTCACCGCGGCTCGCCTCTACGACGGCGACACCGTCACGGCGGACGCCGAGGGGGTCTTCATTTCGCTTACCGGCGCTGCCCTGCGGAAGTTTACGAGCGGATGACGTCAGCGCACCAGGAGGGCTGCCGACCGCACGCGGGCATCGAGATTTGCGACACCGCGGGGCGTGCCCTATAGTTTGAGCCGATGCTCGACCCGCGCACCGAGAAGGCCATCGCGCAGCTCACCGAACAAATCCGACTCGTGTTCGGAAGGGAACTGGTCAGTCTCACACTGTACGGCAGCGCCGCCGGCGACGACTTCGTGCCGGGGAAGTCCGACCTCAACCTGGCCATCGTCCTCGAGCACTGCACGTTCCCGTACCTCAAGGCCCTGCACGAGCACTTGCCGAAGTGGCACACGCTCGGCGCGGCCACTCCGCTGCTGCTGGATCGGCGTTTCGTGGAACAGGCGCGCGATGTGTTCCCTATGGAATTCCACGACATCAAGGAGCAGCACCGGGTGCTCTACGGGGAAGAATTGTTCGCGCGGCTGGAAATCGACGGCCGCCACCTGCGCTATCAGGCCGAACACGAGGTCCGTGGCAAGCTCCTGCGCCTGCGCGCGCTCTATGCCGAGGTCGGCGCCGACCGCAAACGGTTGGAGAACCTGATGCTGAGTTCGGCGAAGACGTTCGTCATTGTCATGCGGAACTTCGTCCGCTTGCGCCGTGGGACGAGCCACATCCGCTATCTGGCCGTGCTCGACGAGTTCGAAGCGCACTTTGAACAGCGCTTTCCAGTCATGCGCGACCTCCTCAAGATCAAGCTCGGTATGCAGCCCTGGCCCGATGCGATCGAGGAGGCCTTTCGCGTCTACCTCGAAGAGGTGGAGGCGTTGGTGGCGGTAGTCGATCGCGCTCTGCCCGAGTCGGGCAACCGGAACTGACGCCGGCGGACCACGCGTGCTCCGAGACAAACCAGTGGGTTCCACTCGTCGTCCGTCGCTCCCGCGCGTCAGTGTCCTCGGCGTCGCCCTGTTGCTGGCGGTGTTGCGCACCGCCAGCGCGCAGGAACCGACCATTCCCGTGGCGCGCGGCTACGTCTCGGATTTCGCGGGCGTCGTCGATGCAACGACGACCCGGCACCTCAACGCTCTGATCCAGGATCTCAAGAACAAGACCGGGGCCGAGATCGCCGTCGTCGTCGTCGATTCCACCGCGCCGCTGACGGCCTTCGACTATGCCATGAAGATTGCCGAAGCCTGGAAGCCGGGAACGAAGGGGAAGGACAATGGCATTGTGTTCCTGGCGGCGATCAAGGACCGCAAGATGTTCATCCTGACCGGCTACGGTATCGAAGGTATTCTCCCCGACGGCCGTGTCGGCGAAATCCGCGACCGGCTGGTGCGCCCTGCCTTTCGTCGTGGCGACTATGCCGGCGGCATTCGGGCCGCCACCGAAGAGATGGCAGCCATCATCGCCCGCGGCGCTGGCGTCCGGCTCGACAGTGCGCCCGCCGGGCGCGCCGTCGGGCGCCGCACGCAGCCGATCAGCTCGGCATTGCTTCCCATCCTCCTTCTCATCATATTCGTGCTGTTGGTATTCCGTTTCCCGTTGCTACCCCTGTTCCTGGGACCGCGCAGTCGTGGCGGCGGGTTCGGCGGGGGGAACAGTGGGGGTTTCGGAGGCGGATTCGGGGGCGGTGGCGGCGGATTCGGGGGGTTTGGCGGTGGCGGTTTCGGAGGCGGGGGTGCCGGGGGTGACTGGTGAGCCGTCCGCAACGGACGGCGTCCTTGATTCGACTGGAGGCGGACAATGAGACGAACGATAGGAATATGGATCATGGCGGTGGCGTTGACGAGCGGTGCGACCGGCTGCGGATATAACTCCATGGTTTCGATGCGTGAAAGCATCGATGCGGCGTGGGCGCAGGTCGAGAACCAGCTGCAGCGTCGCAACGATTTGATTCCGAACCTGGTCGAGGTAACCAAGGGGTACGCCACGCATGAGCAGGAGGTGTTCGATCACATTGCCGACGCCCGGTCTCGCCTGGTTGGCGCCGGCAGTCGAGACCAGAAGATCGACGCGGCCAACGACCTGTCCTCCGCACTCTCCCGACTTCTCGTGATCGCGGAGCGTTATCCGGATCTCAAGGCAAACGCGCAGTTCGCCCGCCTCTCCGACGAGCTGGCGGGAACCGAGAATCGGCTGGCGACGGAACGCCGGCGTTTCAACGAGGCGGTACGCGAATACAACAGCTACATCAAGCGTATCCCGCAGAACTTCACGGCCCGTGCCTTTGGGTTTACGGAGCAGAAATACTTCCAGGCGCCGAAGGAGGCGCAGCAGGTACCGAAAGTGCAATTTTGAGGCGAAACTGGCGGTCCGCGGTTAGCTGCCGCCACGCGACGCGGCAGAGCGGCGCGCGGTGGATTATGCGCCGCACTGGCCGCGCTGGCGCAGAAGATGGTCCGCGAGGACCAGGCACGCCATCGCTTCGACCACGGGTACGGCGCGCGGCAGCACGCACGGATCATGGCGGCCGCGCGCCTGTAGCGTCACCGGCTGGCCCTGGCGGTCCACCGTCTGCTGGGGCAGGCTGATGGTCGCGGTCGGCTTGAAGGCCACGCGGAAAACGATGTCCTCGCCATTGCTGATGCCGCCCTGGATGCCGCCCGATCGATTGCTGAGCGTGCGCACGCGGCCGCGCGCGTCGACGGTAAACGGGTCGTTATGCTCGATGCCCGTCAACGCCGTTCCCGCAAAACCGCTGCCGATCTCGAAGCCCTTCGACGCCGGCAGCGACATCATACCCCGTGCCAGATCCGCTTCGAGTTTATCGAACACCGGATCGCCCAGCCCAGCCGGCGCATTGCGGCACACGCACTCGACCACCCCGCCCAGCGAATCCCCGGCACGTCGCGCCGCGTCGATACGCGCGATCATCGCCGCCGCGGCCGCGGCATCGGGACAGCGGACGACATTCGATTCGACCTCCTCCAGGCGCACGCGCGACGCATCCACCGCCGCCGCGATCGTGTGCACCCGCGTCACGTAGGCCAAGACCTCGACCTGGGCGGCGATCGCCAGCAGCTTGCGTGCGACGGCACCGGCGGCGACCCGGCCGATGGTTTCGCGCGCCGAGGCGCGCCCGCCTCCCTGCCAATTGCGGATACCGTACTTGGCTTCGTAGGTGTAGTCGGCGTGCGACGGGCGGAATGTGTCTTTGATGTCGGCATAGGCCGCCGGACGCGCGTCGACGTTGCGGACGATGATGCCGATGGGCGAGCCAAGCGTTTGGCCGCCGAAGATGCCGGAGAGAATCTCCGCCCGGTCGGGCTCGTCGCGCGGCGTGGTGAGCGCGCTCTGCCCCGGCCGTCGCCGGTCGAGATCGCGCTGAATTTCGTCCACCGCCAGCGGCAGCCGCGGCGGACAGCCGTCGATCACCACACCGACCGCACCACCATGCGACTCGCCAAACGTGCTCACGCAAAAAAGCCGTCCGAAACTCGATCCCATCGATGGCAGTCTACGAAACCGGGAACGTCCGGACAAGCGGCGCGCGCGCCCGCACCTACGAATCCAGGCGCACGATCCCGCGCTGCAGGGCGTACCGCACCAGGTCGCCTTGGCCGCGCACATTGAGTTTGCGGCACACACTGCCGCGGTGGGTCTCGACCGTCCGCCGGCTGATCCTGAGCCGCTCGGCGATCGCCGCATTGCTGTGGCCCTCGGCCGCTAGCTGCAGCACCTGCCGCTCGCGCGGCGTAAGCGCCTCGAAGGGATCTTGCGGTACCCCATTCGTCTTGTCTACGTACGCCCGCAACGCCCCTTCGGACAGCGGTGGACTCAGGTAGCGCTTGCCCGCAAGGACCGCGCGGATCGCCTCGATCAGCAGGGCACCATCCGACCCCTTGAGCACATACGCTTGCGCGCCCTGCCGCAGCGCGTCAACCACGTAGGCTTCGTTGGCATGCATCGACAGCACGACAATGCGGGTTGCGGGTGCGACGTCCATGACCTGCCGGATCACCTCCACGCCATTGAGACCCGGCATCATCAGATCGAGCACGATCACGTCCGGATGGAGCCGTTCGACCGCCGGCAGCACTTCAAGGCCGTCCTTCGCCTCGCCGACAACACAAAAGCCGACTTCGGCCTCCAGCATACGACGGAGCCCGAGGCGCACGACTTCGTGATCGTCGGCGATCAGCACCGCCACCACCGCGCGAGCCTTACTCTCCGGCACACCCATGGCACGCTTGAGTTAGTACAAGCCAAGGCAAGCTGTCTATGCGTAAAGTTACGTAGGACGCGGAGCCACGCGCGACGCCGCTATGTCGTGTCACGCGACCGAATCTCCAGGATCCGCCAGCGGCAACACGGCGGTCAGACGCGTGCCCTCGCCCGGCGCCGAGGCCACGTGTAGCCGTCCGCCCAGCAATTCCGCTCGCTCGCGCATCCCGGCGAGCCCGGAGCCGCGACTGCCGGCCAACACCTCGGCTGGATCGAACCCCACCCCGCGGTCGGCTACGAAGACCGCGAGTTCTCCAGCGTCCCTCGCCACCCGCACGGCCACCTCGGTGGCCCGCGCGTAGCGGGCGACGTTCGTCAGCCCCTCCTGGACAATCCGATACGCCGCCGTTTCGATCTCACGCGGCAGGCGCGCATCCATCTCTTGGTGCGCGAACTCCACCCGTACCTTAGTCTGCGACGTGTAGCGGTCGAATAGCCAGAGCAGCGCTGGCAGCAAACCGAAGTCATCCAGCATGGCCGGCCGCAAGTCGAGAGACAGATTCCGTATGCGCAGAACCAAGTCGTCGATCATCCGCCGCGCCTCACCGAGGTCATCCGCCGATGAGGCCGCCGACTGCCGTCCGGCGGCGTCGAGCAGGAAGCGCACCCCCGTCAGGTATTGACCGACCTCGTCGTGCAGCTCGCGCGCCAGGTGGCGGCGCTCGGATTCCTGCACCTCCATGATGCGCAGGGACAGTGCTTGCAGCCGCTCGCGTCCGTTCGTCACTTCCTCAAACAAACGCGAGCGCTCGATCGCCAGACCCAACGCACCGGCGAGATGACCGAGGACCGGTATCTCCGATATGTCGAATCCAGCCACCCGATGCCACATCAGATTCAGCATCCCCGAAATGCGCTCTCCGCTCCGCAACGGCAGGGTAATGCTCGAGCGGTAGCCCGCGGCGTACGCCGTTCGCGTCAGTTCGGAATGCAATTCCGTACTCAGGTCCGGCGCCACATGCGGCACACCCGTCAGCACCTCCCGCGCGGGGCCAAACTGCGCCAGCGGCCACACCCGGTTCGCCTCGAACGTCGCACCGTGCGGGCCGAGCGTCAGCACGCGCACGCCCTCGCCGGCGATCGTTCCGACACCCGCGTAATCGCAGCCCGTCAACCGTCGCAGTGCGGTGAACACCGAGGGAAACGCCAAGCGCACGTCCGCTTCCGCGTTCAGCGTGCGCAGGATATCGCTCACCGCGCCAACCTCCGCGACATGCCGCTCGTTGATATTCTCGAATAGGCTGCAGATCCCCTCTCTGGTGGGATAGACGTGGAGACGAAACCAACTGGCCAACGGCGTAAAATAGTTCTCGATATCGAAGGGTTCGTGCTGCGACAGCGCCCCCAGGTACTTCGTTTCGAGCGTCGTGCCCCGCGCCTCGGGAAAGGCCTCCCAGACATTTCGGCCGATGACGGTATTGCGGTCCAGGCGCAGCAGCGCCTCGGCGCCACGATTCATGTAAGCGATCGTCCAATCCGGACGGATAATGCAGAAGCCGCTGGTCATGCTGTCGAGCAAGCCGGTGACCTGCAATTCCAGCTCCTCATGGGCCTTACGTAATTGGTCCTGGGCCGTTCTGCGCTCGGTCACATCGTCGAGTTGGGTGACATAGAAACGCACGTTGCCGTCACGGTCACGGACAACCGACACGCCACTTTGCGCATACAGGAGACGTCCCGACTTGTGTCGATAGCGGCGTTCGGCCCGGTAGACGTCGATCTCGCCGGCGGCGACCCGAGACGCATCCGCCTGCGCCGCCGCAAGATCGTCGGGATGAATCAACTCCCGGAAGGTCAGGCCGACGAGCTCCTCCTTGGAATATCCCAGGATCGCGCAAAAGGCGTGGTTGACGCGCACGATCCCGCGATCGGGAGCCACCAATGACATGCCGATCGACGCGTGATCGAAGGCATTATGGAATAACTCCGCGCTCTCGCGCAGGGCGGCGTCTGCCCGCTTCTGCTCCGTGATGTCTTGAAACAGCCCCAACCGATAGCGACGGCCCGAGAGCTGTACCGGGCTGTTGCGGTACGCCGACACGAACGCGCTGCCATCCCTCCTGTAACCGCCGATCTCTCCCGAGAACTCGCCGGACACCTCGATGTCGCGCTTGATGGCCGCCACAATCTCGCGCTTCTTCTCCGCGGATTGCAGGCCAATCGACACCACCGGTTTACCGGCCAGTTCGCCCGGACCGTACCCCAGCAGCCGCTCTTGCGCGCGATTCGCATACTGCACGACATCGGACTCATCCACCACGATCACGCCTTCCCTCATGTGATCGAGGACGCTCGCCTGGAAGTACGCCCGATCGTCGGCGAGTTTGCGTTCGGTGATGTCCTGTACCTGGATAATGACATGCGCCGGCATGGTCGCGTCATCACGAATGGCGGACACCGTGACCACCGCCGGAATTACGCGGCCATCGCGGTGGACGAATCGCCGTTCCACCTCGTAGCTCTGCTGCGCCCCCGCAAGCAGCGCTTGCATGTTCGCCTGGGCGGCTGGCACGTCATCGGGATGGAGTAGGTCCACGATGCTGCGCTCGTACCATTCGGCCTCCGAATACCCAACCATGGCGAGCATGGCGGCGTTGATATCCAATGTCGAACCGTCGGGTCCGATCAACAGCATGCCGATGGGCGCGTTGTCGAACGCACTCTTGAAGAGGCGGCTCGTCGACTGCGGCGACATCCCTAACGGCCGATTCCTTGGAGATACCGGAGGACCGTGCGCACGCCGAAGCCGGTGGCGCCGCGCGGGTGACAGGGGACGGCTTTGTCGACGACCGCGGTGCTGGAAAAGTCAATGTGTGCCCACGGCGTGCGACCGACAAATTCCCGCAGAAACAGGCCGGCCACGATAGTGCCAGCGCCCGAGCCGCCATCGCCGATATTCTTCAGATCGGCCACCGTACTGTCGAGATCCGCACGGTAGGCTTCGACCAAGGGGAGCTCCCACAGATGCTCGCCACAGGCACGGCCGGCGGCGATCAACGCGCGCACCAGCGCCGCATCCGTACCCATGACGCCGGCATAGCGATTTCCCAGGGCGGTACGCACCGCCGCGGTCAGGGTCGCCAGATCGATCATGACATCCGGCTTTGCCGCCGCCGCGTAGGCCAGTGCATCGGCTAGCACCAGCCGGCCCTCCGCATCCGTGTTGAGGACCTCGATGCTCTTGCCGTTGTACGCGCGCACGACATCTCCCGGTTTGAGGGCGCGCCCGCCGGGCATGTTCTCGGTGGCCGGCACGTATCCGCGCACTTCCACGGGCAGCCGCAGGTCGCGTACGACGCTCATAACCGCCAGCACGACCGCGCCGCCGGCCATGTCGCGCTTCTGCGCTTGCATGCTCTCCGCCGTCTTGAGCGACAGGCCACCGCTATCGAACGTGATCCCCTTGCCTGCCAGCGCGATTCGTTTCACCGGACGCTGGCGCGGGCGGTACGTCAGTTCCAGAAAACACGGTGGCTCGGCGCTGCCCTGCGCCACGCCGAGCAGCGCCCCCATGCCAGCGTGTTTGATCGCTAGCGGGCCGAGGACACGCACATGCAATCGCTGCGCGCGCGCAATCCGCCGTGCCTCCTGTCCGAGGTAACGCGGGGTCACGACCGCGGCCGGCAGGTTGACCAGGTCGCGCGCGTAGCGTGTGGCACGCGCCGCCAGGCGCGCCCCCTCGAGACCTGCGTGTACGGCCTCACGACTACGAATCCCCAGCAGTCGAATGCGCTCAAGGCCTTGGGGCGGCTTGCGCACCGACTTCAGACGGTCGAACCGGTAACCGGCAAGTTCAATGCCCTCGACGACAGTCGCCAGAGCGTCCACATCGGTATCCGTTGGGAGCGCCATGGCCGCCGTGCGCATCTTGGCGCCCCGCGCGTGGTTGACGATCGTATCGGCAACCCTGTACCACGCCTCCGGACCGAGGGCTGTATCCACACCGACCACCAACACCTCCGGGCACCGCAGGCTACCGTGCGTCTGACATGCGGCTACTTGTCCGTCCGCACCGCGAAAGCCCTGGCGTTGGAGTTCGGCAGCCAAGGCACCATTCAACCGGGCGTCAATGGCCGCAACCGATCCGGACCGCCAATCCGCCCCAACCACTGCCACCAGCAACTCCGCGCGCACATCGGCTGCCGAACCCGCGGCAAGCGACACGTCAATCCGATCCGTGGGCCACGGCATGGCTACGATCCCGCGGCTACTCACTATGCCGCTTCAGATAGGCTAGCATGACATCGCGCTCGTCCGGCGTCAGCGGGGGCAAGCCCTGGCGCACCATCATGCCCTGCTTGCGTTCGACTTGGATTTTCCACATCTCGAACGTCAGACTACCTGGTGCGTAGAGCCGGTGACACGTCCCACAGCGCGCCGCGTACAGCTTGGCACCCGCCGAATCCGCTTCCGGCAGCTTCGCGTTACAGCCGGCCAGCATCAGGACTACGATGCCGAACAGGCCGTTCCGCCACGATCGTCTCTGGCTCATCGCGTTTCCCGGAAATACGCCGCCTGCCCGGTAGTCTCTTCGACGCCCACCTCGATGGCATGGAAATCATCGAGGCCGGTCGCCCGTAGTTCCTGGCGGATCTCGCCGGCAAGATACCGCGCCAGCTCTTCGGCCGAGCTGTGGACGATGGGCAGCAGGACGACATCCTTGCGCGGAAAGCAAAACTCGTCGTCCTCGTAGCGGATGGTGACTCGCGATCCCGCCGACGACACCCGCAGACAATCGCTCTCCGCCGGGATGATGAATCGCTCGTCCAAACGGCCGCACACTCGCTTGGCCACCTGTTTCACGGTACCGAAATCGAGCACATAGCCTTGCGGCCCCAGGGCACCCTCGATGGCGACGGAGACGCGATAGTTGTGGCCGTGTAGCGTCTCGCGAAATCCCGTGTAGGCGATGAAGTGTGCCGCCGAAAACTTGAGGTAATCCTTGGTGACGTGGACCCGAAATGTCTCCGTACCCATACCGCTCTCAACCTAGTGAAACACGCGTGTCACGTCAAAGTATACCGCCTCGTCGCGCTCGCAGTCCGGACAGAACAGGCGCACGATGCGAAAACGACGGCTTCCCAGCAGCCGCGACGTTTCCCCAGCGCTGCGTAGCGGTGCCCCACACCGGCAGACGCGTCCCTCCAGCAGCGCATCGATCTCGTCGAAGCGGGTCACGGCCAGCGCCCGCTGCAGGGTTGCACCGGGCCGGCGGCGGGTAGTCCACGATCGCTGCCAGCGCCGGAACGCGACCGCGGTCACGGCGGCGATCGCCGCAAGACCCAGGAGGACACCGATCACGGCCGCAACGCCGGCAATTCCGCCGCCGCACCCAGTCGCGTGAGCGCCTGATCCAACTGTCCGTGGCTGCCCACCATCACCAGGATGTCCCCCGGTTGCATCGCGAAATCCGGCGACGGATTGGTGCTCGGTTGCCCACCGCGCACCACCGCGATGACCGTCGCTCCCGTCATTTTCCGCAGTTGCAGGTCACGGATCGTGCGGCCGGCCGCGGGCGAACCTTTCGGCACCATGAAGCTTTCCGTCGTCGTCGCGGCCAGAATCTGGTCGAGTTGATCCAACGTCTGTCGCGGCAGCGCCAGTCCGCGTAGCATGCTGTACCCCTGGTTGCGAATCAACTCCACCTGCAGGGTGATGACATTGCGTGGCACCCGTAAGCGGCGCAGGACGCGCGCGAAGATTTCCACCGACGTTTCGAATTCCTCCGGAATCACCTCCGTGGCACCGAGACGCTGGAGGTCGTCCATCTCGGCCACGTAGCGGGTACGCACAATGATGGGCACCCGCGGACTTAGCTGCCGGGTCAAGGCGACGATCCGGCGGGTGGCGACCGGGTCGGAAATGGCCACCACCACCACATGCGCCGCCGCGGCACCGGCCTGGCGCAGCACCTCGCCGCGGGTGGCGTCGCCGTACAAGCTGGGCTCGCCGTTGCGGCGGGCGACCGCCAAACGGTCGGGATTGATCTCGAGAATCAGGTACGGCAAGCCCGTCTCTTGTAACACGTGCGCCAGGTGTTCGCCGTTGAGTCCGTAGCCGACAATCAGCACGTGATTGCGCACCGGTAGCTGCGCCGCATCCGCTTCCACCTCGGTTCCCGCAAGCAGTCCGCGCGGAGCATAGCTCACTCGCGATGCCGCGAAGATCAGGAACGGTGCCGCTATCATCGACAGCACCGCGACGGCAACGAACACCTCATACTGCTGGGCTGTCATCAAACCGGCCGGCAACGCGAATTGCGCCAAGACGAAGGCCAGTTCTCCGATCTGTGCCAGGGACAGCGCCGTCGTCATGGCGACACGCACCGAACGGTAGAAAGACGCCACGGCAAGGGCGGTCACCGCCGTCTTGCACACCATGAGCGCCACGGCGCTGCCAATTAGCAGCGGCAGATGCGCCCAGAGGAAGTCCAGTCGTAACAGCATCCCGACGGAAATGAAAAAGACGCTGTTGAAGGCATCGCGGAACGGCAGAATTTCCGCGATCGCCTGGTGGCTGTACTCCGATTCCGAAATGACCAGCCCGGCGATGAGCGCGCCCAACGCCAACGACAGGCCGCCCCAGGCCGCCAACCAGGCGGTGCCAAGGCAGAGCAGGATCACGACGCCGGTAAACAGCTCGCGGCTCCGCAATGTGACGATCTGTCGCAGCACCGCCGGCATCAAGAGACGCGCGGCAACGATGATGAGCGTGACCGTCCCGGCCGCCTGCAGCAGCACCGTCCCCACCGCTAGCCACGACATCGCTTCGCCCGTGGCCAACAGCCGCACCAGCAGCATCATGGGAATCAGGGACAGATCCTGGATGAGCAGTATGCCGACGGTGAGGCGACCGTGCGGAGCGTTGATTTCGCCCCGATCGCTCAGGGTCTTCAGAACGATCGCGGTGCTCGAATGCGCCAGCAGGAATCCCAGCAACAGGGAGGTCGACAGGCTCAATCCCAGCAGCCACGCAACCGCGTACCCGAGCGCGCCGGTGCCAAACACCTGTATGCAGCCCGACCAGACGATGATCCGCCCCAACCGCGCCAGTTGTGCCAGCGACAGCTCGAGGCCCACAACGAAGAGCAGCAACACCAGCCCCAGTTCGGCCAGGCTCTCCACATCGGCCGTCTGTGCAATCAGGCCGGCCCCATTGGGACCGATGACGATGCCGGCGATGAGAAAGCCGACGACCGAGGGAACATTGAGGCGCTGAAAGATGTAGACGATGGGAAGCGCGGCCGCGAAGAGTACGACCAGGTCGCGCAGGATATTTCCCTCGGTCATGGCAAGCGCTCGTCAGCGGTCGTTCGGCGGGCGCGTGTCGGCACCGCCGAGCCATTGCATCCGACCACGCGAGTGCGGTCAAGCATCTCTTCCGACCGCCTCGCCAAGGTGACGCAGGCCGTCCCGCCGCAGCAGGTCCACCAGGCCGTGTGCGATCCGCGCGGCCAGCCGGGGCCCCTCGTAAATCATGCCGGTATAGATCTGCACCAGGGATGCGCCAGCACGAATTTTTTCATAGGCGTCCGCCGCCCCAAAGACCCCGCCGACGCCGATGATCGGCAGGTCCGGACCCGCGAGCCGGTGTAGCGTCCGCACCACGGCGGTTGCCCGTTCCCGAAGCGGTGCGCCGCTGAGGCCGCCGATCTCGTCGCACGCGCTGCGCAGACCGATCCGCCGCGTCGTCGTGTTGGTTGCCACGAGGCCGCTGGCGCCGCCCCGACGCACCGCCGCAACGATCTCCGGCAGTGCCTCGTCCGCCAGATCGGGCGCGATCTTGACCAGGATCGGCCGGCGCCCCAAGCCCTGACTGCGCGCCAGCGCCTCGTTCTCGACCCCCAACGCGGTGAGCAGCGCGACCAGGTGCGCCGGCGTCTGCAGCTCACGCAGGCCTGGGGTGTTGGGCGAGCTGACGTTGATGACCACGTAGTCCGCACGACCGGCCAACTGCCGATAGCTGCGCACGTAGTCCGCCACCGCATCCTCCACAGGTGTGGCGCGCGATTTTCCGATATTGATCCCAATTGGAATCGCCGGCGGGCGTCGCTGTGTACCCCACCGTTGGGCGATCGCGGTCGCCCCGGCGTTGTTGAAACCCATCCGGTTGACGATGGCCCGGTCGGGCGCGAGTCGAAACAGGCGGGGCTTGGGATTCCCCGGCTGCGCCGCGGCAGTAATCGTCCCGAGTTCGGCGAAACCAAAGCCAAACAGCGGCCACACGTGCGCCGCGCGTGCGTCCTTGTCAAACCCGGCCGCCAGACCTACCGGGTTCGGAAAACGGATCCCCCAAAGTTCTTGCGCCAAGGCCGCGTGCGTCAATGGCCGGGGAGCGCCGCGGCGCGCCAGCAGCCATTCGGTTATCGCCAGACCGCCCATCGCCAGATCATGAGCGCGTTCGGGACCCAGCCGAAACAGTAAGGGAGCAACGCAGCGGTACGGTGTCATCCTCGGCACACGTTGGCTTCACGCATGACTGCTGCGGGGGCGGGGCGCAGGCGCCGTCCGTTCAAGGCGTGGGGCGCGCGCGGAGCAGGCACACACCGCTATTGGGGCATCGTCAGTCGACGTCAACCGACACTGCCGTCTGTGCCCGGTAGCGCTCATAGCGGTCGAGGATGCGCTGCACGTAGGCGACCGTCTCGCGGCCCTTGGCATAACCGTTCGGCAACGGGGCGTATAGCGACGGCTCTTCGAGCAACGGCAGCATAAGCTCCAGCGCGCTCTCCCACCGGTTGGGATCGTACCCAAAACGCCGCGCCAAGGTCTGCGCATCGCGCACATGCCCGGGCCCGATGTTGTAGGCCGCCAGGACGACGGGCAGTCGCTCGCGACCCGTCACTCCTTGAAACATGTCGTCCAACTGACGTAGGTAGCGCACGCCCGCCTGCACATTGTCCGCCGGCAATTCGAAGTGCGCCGCGCCCACCGATTCGGCGGCGATCGGTCGGACCTGCATCAATCCCACCGCACCCTTGTCGCTGCGACTGAAGGGGTTGAAACCCGATTCCTCAAAAATCAAGGCCGCCACGAGGCGCCAATCGAAGCCTTCAGCCTCGGCATGATGTGCGATCAGCCGATCGTAGGGCGAGATGGTGATCGCCAGGCGCACATGCGGCGGCGCCGCGGTCAGCTCCGATAACGCCGGCACCGGCACCTCCGCCCCGTCCACGCGGATATACCACCCGCCGGCCCGCAGCGACCAGGTTCCCGGCCGCTGCGCCACGTCCTGCTGCGCGACACCGCTAGCCGCTGGGGGCGGAGCCGCGGCCACCGGCGGCTTCGCGTGCCGTGGCTGCACGATTACGCCGAGGGCAGCCAATACCAGGACTACGGCACCCCAACGCAGCGCGCCGCTCAACCCGACCGCGGATCCGATCATCGGCAAGTACATTGCATGACTTGTCCGAGGTGCGCAACCGATAATCGCTGCCGAAAATCGCGTTGACAGGGCACGCCATCTTCCTCTAGCTTACCCACAGCAGGGGACCGGCCGATGTCACCGAGTGAGCAAATCGACTCCCTCCACGCAAGGGAAAAGATCCTTGCGACAGCGAGCCGGCTGTTCGCGGAGCAAGGGTACGAGAACACCTCCCTCTCCCAGGTTGCACGGCAGGCGAAGGTCAGTAAGGCCCTGATCTTCTGGCATTTCGATTCCAAAGAGAAACTGTATCGCAGCGCGCTGCGGAAGACGTTAGAGCCCTACTTCATCGATGTGGACAGTCTCGACGGCCTGGGAGAACGGGAGCAGATCGAACGGCTGATTGACCTCTTCTACGACTTCGTACACGAACATGTGGATTCCGTGCGTTTCTTTCTCAACCTCACGTTACAAGGGGACCGCCAACCGGATGAGGTGCTCGGCCGCGTACACGAGTTGTACCGCGTCTTCCGTAAATCGTTAGCCGAAATTTTCGAGAGCGGCCGCCGCCACGGTATCTTTCGCGACGAAACCCAGCCCGAACGCGAGGCCGGTTTGGTCATGGCGGCGCTCGCGGGTTTGTTGATCCAGCACTTCAGGAGCGACGGTTCCCCCGACGATGCCAGAGACCTGATCGCGCACTTGAAGACAACTCTCTTCCGACGGCTGTTGGTTTCAGCCATCGGAAGCACGCCCGCGGGGCGCCCATAACGGGCGCCCCGCCCGAGTCAACCTCGGCCGCCGCCGCCACCCGCAGGGAAAGCCCCGCCCCGCATCACCGCCGCCACGCCTTCCCTCCTCCACATCGTCAACGAATCCAGTTGGAATTCCGCCTGGGCGCTGCGCTCACGAACAGCCGCTGGTAGCGCCACAATTGAGGCACTTGTAGCAACTGCCGTTGCGAATCATAATCGCGCCGCAATCCGAGCAACTCGGCGCATCGGCCTGCGGGCTGAACCCCAGCGCACCGACGGTCGCATCCCGGTCCATCCCCTGCCGCTCGACGTGTTGCGCCTTACTGTCCAGGGCGCTCGCTTCCACTCCTCCCAAGCCCATCTCGGAGCGCTGCTCGGCATTGAGGAAGCGTGTCCCGAGAAAGCGGAAAATATAATCGATGAGCGACTTGGCGATCGGGATCTCCGGATTCTTTGTAAAGCCCGACGGTTCGAAGCGCACATGGCTGAACTTGTGCACCAACACCTCCAAGGGCACCCCGTACTGCATGGCCATCGAGGTCAAAATGCCGATGGTGTCCATCAAGCCGGCGATGGTGCTGCCCTCCTTGGCGATCTTGATGAACAGTTCGCCCGGCGTACCGTCCTCGTATTGGCCCACGTGAATGTAGCCCTCGTGCCCGGCGATATCGAACTTGTGACGCAGTGACCGGCAGTCCTGCGGCAACCGCCGCCGTACTGGGTGAAATTCGGGCGCCGCCGCGTGCTTTTCTTGCTTGGCCGTGTTGAGCGGCTGCGTCCGCTTGCATCCGTCGCGGTAGATAGCCACCGCCTTGACGCCCAGGCGCCACGCCTCCATGTATGCCTGCGCGATGTCGTCGACCGTGGCGGCGTTGGGCATATTGATGGTTTTCGAGATCGCCCCCGAGATGAACGGTTGCACCGCGCCCATCATCCGCAGGTGGCCGAGCGGCGGGATAGCGCGCACGCCCTGCGCCGCCTTGAAGGCGCAGTCGAACACCGCCAGATGCTCATCCTTCAGCTCGGGTGCGCCCTCGATGGTGTCGTGCTCTTCGATGTACTCCACGATCGACTGGATGTCCTTCGACTCGTATCCCAGCCGCTTGAGCGCGCGCGGCACGGTATTGTTGACGATCTTCAGCATGCCGCCACCGACCAGCTTCTTGTATTTCACCAGGGCAATGTCCGGCTCCACGCCGGTGGTGTCGCAGTCCATCATGAACGCGATCGTGCCCGTGGGGGCGAGCACGGTTGTCTGCGAGTTGCGGAAGCCCGCCGCTCGACCGAGTGCGTAGGCGTCGTCCCACACCGCCCGCGAGGCACTGAGGAGTTCCAGCGGCACGTAGGCCGAGTCGAGCTTGTGCGCCGCGGTACGATGGCGAGCGATCACCTCCAACATCGGCTCGCGGTTCGCCGCATAGCCCATGAACGGCCCGAGGTGCTGCGCCAGCCGCGCCGACTGCGCATAGGCCTCGCCACACATGAGCGAGGTCACCGCGCCGGCATACTGACGACCCGCTTCCGAGTCGTACGGTAACCCCAGCGCCATCAGCAGTGCACCCAGGTTCGCATAGCCGAGACCGAGTTCGCGGAACGCCATCGCATTGCCGGTAATCTGCGGGGTCGGATAGCTCGACTTGTCGACGATGATGTCCTGCGCCGCGATCATGATGCCGACGGCATGGCGGAAGGCCGCAGTGTCGAATTCACCGCTATCACTGACGAACTTCATGAGATTCAACGAGGACAAGTTGCAGGCCGAATTGTCGAGATGCATGTACTCCGAGCACGGGTTGGACGCGTTGATGCGGCCGGAGTTCGGACAGGTATGCCAGCTGTTGATCGTCGTATCGAATTGCATCCCCGGATCGCCGCAGACGTGGGTCGCCTCCGCGATCATGCGCAGGAGGTCGCGCGCCCGATAGGTATCGGCGGCGCCGCCGTCGCAGACGTAGCGGGTCTGCCAGCCGGCGTCGTCCTCCACCGCCCGCATGAACGCATCGGTGACCCGTACGGAATTGTTCGCGTTCTGAAAGAAAACCGAGCCGTAGGCCGGTCCGTCGAGCGAGCCGTCATAGCCCGCATCGATCAAGGCCCACGCCTTCCGCTCCTCTTCCTCCTTGCAGCGAATGAATTCGACGATGTCGGGGTGATCGGCGTTCAGCACCACCATCTTGGCGGCGCGCCGGGTCTTGCCGCCGGACTTGATGACGCCGGCAGAGGCGTCGGCCGCCTTCATGAACGACACCGGGCCCGATGCGGTACCGCCACCGGCAAGCTTTTCCCGCGCCGAACGGATGCGCGACAGGTTTACGCCGGAACCGGATCCCCCCTTGAAGATGATCCCTTCGTTGCGATACCAGCCCAGGATCGACTCCATGGTGTCGTCGACGGAAAGGATGAAGCAGGCCGAACATTGCGGCTTCGGCTCGATGCCCACGTTAAACCATACCGGGCTGTTGAATGCCGCCTTCTGCTCGACCAACAGATGCGTCAACTCGGCAGCGAAGGTCTGCGCATCGTCCGCCGTGGCAAAGTATCCTTGCGCGTCGCCCCAACCGCGGATCGTGCCGACCACACGTCCGATGAGTTGTCGCACGCTGCGCTCACGCTCCGGACTGCCGATCGGTCCTCGGAAATACTTCGATACCACGACGCTGGTAGCGAGCTGCGACCAGGCCTTGGGGATCTCCACTCCTTTTTGCTCGAAGACCACATCACCCTTTTCGCCGGTGATCACGGCATCGCGAAGCTCCCACTCCACCGCATCGAGCGGATCCATATCGGCGGCGGTAAAGTACCGGGCCACCGTCAGGCCCTTCCCTGGCGCCGCCACCCCTGCCTGCTCCTCGTCGCCCCGCGTCCGCGCCGGCTCCTGCATCATGCCATCCCCCTTCATCTTGTGTACGTCCGTCGAATACACCCAACATATAGCGTTGTCAACAAAATTTATGCCGAATATTAGGCGAAAGTCGCCGCCGCCTCGTTTTCGCGGGCGCGAACGCGTACAATAGCCGTCGCATGAGAAAGCGACGCGCGGTCGGTGCTCCCAGTTCCGTCGGCGACGTGCTGAGCAGCGTGCTCGCGCGTGTGGACCCGGAGCAGCAGCTCCGTGCCTACCGCATCTGGACGTTCTGGGACGACGAGGTTGGCGGTACGATCGCCCGCCGCGCGCAGCCGCTGCGGTTTCGCGACGGCGTGCTCGTTGTGGGTGTAGCGACGCACACATGGATGCAGGAGTTGCGTTTCATGAAGGACGCGATTCGCGACCGCCTCAACGCCCGGCTCGGCGCCAACCTGGTGCAAGACATTTTCCTTCTCTCCGGTCAGGTGAAGAACACGGCCGTGCCCGTGGAGGTGGAAGTGCCGCCGCCAGAACCTGCAGGACCAAGCCTGATCGTGCTGCCGCCGATGGCGAACGCAGCGTTGGCGGACGCGTTCAATCGCGTCGTGCAGGCTCGGGCAAAGCGGCTGGCGCGCACCCGCCGCACGCGTTCCACCCCATCCCGCTAGGGATGCGGCGCCGTGGCGGCGGACGCAGGAGCGTGCCCCACCATCTGGGCCAACCGCGCAGCCAAGTGCGGACCCTTTCCGGCGTCCTCCTGCTTGAAGTACACGAAGACGTCGGACCAGCGCGCCCCAGCATCCAGCAGCCGGTGCGCCCAACCCTGGAGCTCGCCATCCGCATAATCGGATCGGCGCAAGCGCAAGTAGCCAAAGCTGGCCGTCGCTTCGAAGGGTACACAGCGGTCCGAGTGCTCGGTCACGCACATGGCGGCGTCGAAACGCCGCAGGCAGTCGTAGACCTCGTCCGTAAACCAGCTGGGGTTGCGGAACTCGAACGCCACTCGATATCCGGGCGGGAGCTGGTGAAGGAAATCCTCGAGGCGCGGCACGTCCTGCTTGAGAAAGGGCGGCAACTGAAAGAGCAACGCGCCCAGGCGCCGCTTCAAGGCCTTGGACGTATCGCAAAAATACGCCAGCGGGTCCGCTGCATCCCGCAGGCGCAGATCGTGAGTAATGCGGCGTGGGGCCTTGAGGGAGAAATGAAAAACGTCCGGCGTGTCCTTGGCCCATGCCTGCAATGTGCGCACAGTGGGCATGCGATAAAAGGCGTAATTGAGCTCCACCGTGGGAAAGCGTGCGGCATAGTGCTTGAGCAAATCCGGCTCGGCAACATCGGTGGGGTAGAATGACCCCCTCCACTCCCTATAGTTGTAGCCCGAGGTGCCGATCCAGAAAGTGGCCATAGCGCTGTCTCTAGCATGCGGGTCCGCGGCAGAACAACCGAGGTCCGACGACACCGATCAATCCGGTAGTGCCGATCGATCGAGGCTACGCAAGCCGTCGCCCGGCACGTACGCTGAGAGCCTCGAGCGCCGCCCACAGCTCGGGCACACCCAGTCCTGTCTGCGCAGAGCACGGGAGGACGGCGACCACCCCTTCGCAGCGCTCGGCCGCGAGTGTGCCGGCACGGCGGCGGCGCTCGCCGAATGCCAGTTTGTCGGCTTTCGTTGCGATCAGCACGACCGGGACACGCTGCGCGCGTAGGTAGTCGATCAGTTGCCGGTCGTCGCTCTCGACACCGCGACGGAGGTCGACAATCACCGCCACCCCACGCAGATTGGCGCGCCGCGTCAGGTAGCCTTCGATCAGCGCCTTCCACTGTTGCTGCACACTGGCAGGTACGCGGGCAAACCCGTAGCCGGGCAGATCCACGAAGGTGAGCCGTTCGTCGATGAGGAAGAAATTGATCTGCTGGGTCCGCCCCGGCGTCTTGCTGACGCGCGCCAGCCCGCGCTGGCCGACCAGGCGGTTGAGGAGTGACGACTTGCCGACGTTCGACCGGCCCGCAAAGGCGATTTCCGGCTGCGCCAGGCGGGGCAGGTGTGCCGCATCGGCGACACCGGCAACGAAACGGGCTCGATGTGGCGGCACGCGCCGTGGCCCGTCAACTCGCCGCGCCGCCGACGCGCCCACGGATGCTGTTCTCGATGCCGCGCACCGTGTTGACGTAGGTCTCGCGGGTGGCGCTATCCATGACCGACTGTGGAAACGGCACGGCAATCTTGTCTTTGGCCACCGTCGTGTACACGATCCGCGTCTTGGTGCCGTCCGGCGATGCCTGTAGCTGGTACTCGGCCTCGATGTCTTGCACCTGCGACTTCACCGTCTTGAACGCGACTCGATGCTCGTCCGGATAGAGCGTCCACAGCATGACGAAATTCTGCAGCGGCAAGTTCAGCGACTGCAAGTGGATCTCCACCAGCTTGGTGTTGCCGCTATGCTCCAAGAGCTTCGAGAGTTTGATGTTCTCGACGATGCCCTGGCTGTTCTCGACATTCCAGATCGATTGCTGGACCGCGGCGAGTGGGGCATCGACCAACGACACGAAGCGGCTCCGCGTCACCGTGTCCTCGTGGGTCACCTGCTCCTCGACGATTTCCTTGACCGGGCCAGACCACTTTGTGGCCTCGCTGCGAACGCGCAGCGCCTTGTAGACGCCGAAGGCCACGAGCGCGAGGGCCACGGCGGTACCCGCAACGAGGATCTTTCTGGCCATACCCACCTCCGTCCGACGCCCGGCAACTCACTCGTGCGATGAACTTCCGCCATTGAACGACACGCGATCTTCGCCCCGCAACATGGACGGTGTGACCACATACGTGCCGCCGAGCGACGGCTCCCAGATCCTCTGTGCGGTATCGGAATCGCCGATGGTCAGCACGTAGGCCAGGCCGCCGACCACCGTACCGACCCCCGCGTAGACGACCTTGGCCGGGATGTAGACGACGTTCGTCAGCACCGTCAGCACGCCCCATCCCGCATCGCTCCAGACGCTGCCGCCGTCATCGGCTGCCGCGGGACGCCACAATACGGCCACGAGCAACCCGATCGTCACGAATCTCCGCCACATAACTATCCCTCCTTCCGCCAACCTCATTCCGTGCGCACGATCGAGTCCGAGGGGAGTTGCGCCATCAGGTGGTCGAAGGCGCGCGTCAGGTAGTCGCGATCTTTGGATTCCAGGGTAATGCGGACGGCATAGTCCGGATCGCCGAGCTTCGGATACGAGCCCAATTGCACCAGCGGAAAGACCTCCAGCGTTCGGTTCAAGTAGCGCGCGATCGTGCTCTCGACGGCGCGCGTATAGACCACGCGGAGGAAATACGGATCGACGGCAAAGCGCGACTTGATGGCGAGGAACTTCTCGCGAAAGATCTCGGGGATGCCGGGCAGGACATAGATATTTGCCACGCGAATGGTGGGAAAGTGCACATCGCCGGCGAAAATCAGGTCGGCGCCTTCAGGGACCTCCGCCAGTTTGAGGCGCGCGTCGTTGATCCGGTCGCCAAAGAACTCGCACAGCCGCTGTTCCAGGAGCGGGTGCCGCACGACTGCACGGCCGAGGCCGCGCGCCACGCCGGCGATGGTCACATCGTCATGGGTGGGCCCCACGCCTCCCGACGTAAAGACGACGTCGTACCTCGTCCGATAGTCATGCACCGCATCGGCAATGGCCTCAAGGTCATCGGGGATCACGAGAATGCGCTGCAGCGCAACGCCGAGCGCCCGCAATTCGCGGCAAAGAAACGCGGCGTTGGTATCGACCACCTTGCCCGAGAGGATCTCGTTGCCGATAACGATGATCGCTGCCGTCGTCTCTTGCATGCGTCGCTGACGGAATCGGATTGGCCGTCCGCATCACACCGAGGCGGACCCTTGACGAAACGTACCGGCCCCCAGTTTGATGTTCACCAGTGCCGGCTTCCCCGCGGCCAACGCTCGCTCGAGCGCCGGACGGATGTGCTCCGGACGCTCGACGTATTCGCCATGCCCGCCCACGGCTTCGACGACGCGGTCATAGCGGGTGAAGCTCAGACCGGTAGCCACGGCACGTTCCTCACCGTACATCTGCACTTGTCCGCGGCGAATCTGCGTCCAGCCCGCATCGTTGCCGACAACCCCGACGACGTTGATCTTCTGCCGAACCATGGCCTCGAATTCAAGGCCATTCAGACCGAAGGATCCATCGCCGTACACGATCACCACCGCGCTCGCCGGTCGTGCCAACTTGGCGGCCATGGCATAGCCCGGTCCGACCCCAAGAGTACCCAGCGGCCCGGGATCGAGCCAATGCCCCTGTTGGTGCACGCGCACCACCGATGCCGCCGTCGCCACGAAGTCCCCGCCGTCGCCGATGACGATCGCGTCGGGGCCCAACACCTCCGCGAGCTCCTTGCAAGCCCGCAGCGGGTTGATCGGCACCGCCGCGGATTCCAGTTCCGGACGCATCTCGTCCCACTTGCGCGTCTCTCGCGCGCGCATCGCGTCCAGCCACGGCTTGATCATCGCCGCCGCGAACCCATCCGCAACCGCCAAATCCGTCAATTGCTGCATGACGATTCCGGAGTCGCCGACAATCCCGACATCGATCGGCCGATTGCGCCCAATCTCGGCGCCGTCCAGATCCACTTGAACGATCGCCGCCGCGGAGTTGAAATGGGTATCGCGCCCGTACCCCAAGCGAAAATCCAACGGTGTGCCGAAAATCAGAACGACGTCGGCCTGCTTCAGGGCCTCCTTGCGCGTGTGGGCGAAGAAGTAGGGGTTGTCGGGTGGCAGCGACCCCCGCCCCAAGCCGTTGACATAGATCGGCATCCCAAACGTGCGCGCGAACGTCGGATACGCATCCCGGCGTTTCGACCATCGCAACTGGCTGCCGACGATCGCCACCGGTCGCTGGGCCGTGCGTAGGAGTTCCAGCGCGCGCTCGACGTACACCGGGTCGCCGGCAACGCCGGCGTCGGTGCGGTACCCGGTCGGGAACGGCACGTGCGCCTCGTCGTATTCGTTGAAGAGTTGATCGATGGGTGTCTCCAAATACACCGGTCCCGGAACGTTGGTCGTGGCTACGCGAAACGCCATACTGACGTACTCGGCCAGGCGTCGCCCCTCTGGAACCGACACGGCCCATTTCGTAATGGGGCGCATCAAGTCCACATGATTCATGTCCTGCAGCGACCCCATGTCGGCGAACGGGCGCGGCCCTTGCCCACCGATGATCAACATCGGAACGTTCGCGCGATGCGCGTTGGCCACACCCGTCACCGCATCGGTGAGTCCGGGGCCCGCGGTCACCACCGCGACCCCCGGCCGGCCGGTGACCCGTGCCCAGCCGTCAGCGGCGTGCGCCGCCGTTTGTTCATGACGGACGTCCACGACGCGAATGCCCTCGTCGACGCATCCGTCGTAGATCGGCATCACGTGTCCACCGCAGAGCGTAAAGATGTACGACACCTCCTCGGCTCGCAATGCCTTCGCCACCACACGCCCACCATGCATCTGCGCCATTGGACTCCCTGCCGCTGTTGACGTGCGCGACTATACAATCGGCCGGTCACTGCCGCAACCAGCCGCGCGGCCAGCGCACATGCTTCGACTACGGGCCGGCCGCATGCGGACCCAGCCACATGCGGCTGGCGGTCACGGATGATCCATGGGCGCGGCTCAGCGGATCATGTCGCTGACCACATCTTCCACATCCTGGCATTCCGCCAGCAGATACGCCTTGAGCTTCTTCTTGACGCGTTCCTCAATCTGGCGCACACGTTCCCGACTGATCGCATAGCGGTCGCCGATCTCCTGCAGGGTCAACGGTTCTTCCGCCATGAGACGGGCGTCGAAGATGATTCTTTCCTTGCCGCTCAGGGTCTCGCCGAACGCCCGTACCTTTTGCGAGATGAGGGTACGCGATTCGGCGGAGGCTACTTCCTCCTCGACCGTCGCCTCCTTACTCGGCAGCAAGTCGAGCATCGTGGTCGTTTCGCCGGCTTCCACCGGAGCGTCCACCGACAGGTCGCGCGCGGACAGCCGCTGCTCCATTTCGACGACTTCCGACTCCTTCACATCCAACCGTTGCGCGATCAGTCTGGGCCCGGGCACGAAGCCGTCGGCTTCGAGCCGGTCCTTTTCCTTCTGCAAATTGAAGAAGAGTTTGCGCTGCGCTTGCGTGGTGCCGATCTTGACCATGCGCCAGTTGTTCATGACGTAGCGGATGATATACGCGCGGACCCACCACACCGCATAGGAGGGGAAGCGGATCCCGCGGTAGGGATCGAAATTCTTTACGGCCTCCATCAGCCCGATATTTCCCTCCTGAATCAGATCCAGCAGGGTGCGCACCGCGTGTTGGTACTCGCGTGCGATCATGACGACGAGGCGCAGATTCGCCGTGACCAGGCGGTACGCCGCCTCGATATCCTGGTGCTCGACGTACTGCACCGCAAGGCGGTGCTCCTCATCGCGCGAAAGCAGCGCATAACGGCGGATCTCGGTCAGGTAGCGCTGCAGCGGGTCATAACTGACCAGCGCCCCGCGCTCTTCGCGCTCCTGCTCGTCGTCCTCCGCGGCGCCCTTGGCCACGGTGTCGGGGGCGCTTTCCACGACCTCCAGCGGTTCGCGCTCGTCAGTCATGCACTCAACCACAGTCTCGAATGTAAACGGCTTCGCCGGGGCCGGCAACCGCACCTCGCCACGAACGCACGTTCAGCGCCGCGGTTGTTGCCGCGCTTCCACCACGAGCGCATCGAGGATTTCCGCGAACTGGTGTTGCATCGCCAACATCGACTCGCGCATGTGCATAATGACCTCGACTCCGGCCAGATTCACGTCGAGTTCTCCCATCAGCACCAGCGCCAGCCGGACACGCTCCACATCCTCGGAGGACATCAGCAGATCGCCTTCCGAACTCCGCTTGAGATGGATCACCTCCTCGGATTCGAGCAAGTCCACGAACTCGCTCTTGACGTGAAGTTCGGAGACGACCTCGGTCAGCTTGATATATCGATGCATAGACTCGCCACCCACGTGTCAGCGATCCGTACCGCGGGCACGCTCGCGTGTCGGCCGCGGCCACGCCTCATAGTTGCAGTTCGCTGCGCAGATCCTTGCCATACGCGGATTCCACGGTTTGGATGGCCTGGCGGATTGTCTCGCTGCTGTCGCTGGGCACCTGTACCATCAAGCGGACGTAAAAGTCGCCGCGCGATCCCCCCTTGACCGCGGGTACGCCGTGTCTCCGGATGCGCAGCAGTTTCCCGCTTTGGCTAGCCGCTGGCACCCGCACGCGCACCTGACCGTCGGGCGTCGGCACCGAGATGGTTCCTCCCAAAGCCGCCTCGCCGACGGTTACGGGGACATCCATATAGAGGTCCGACTCGCGCCGTTCCAAGCGGGGGTGGGGACGCACGCGCACCACGATGTACAGATCGCCGGGGGCGGACCCGCCGCTGCCAGGTATGCCCTTCCCGGCGACTCGAACCCGGGATCCCGTATCGACACCGGCTGGAATATGCACGCTCAGGCGCTCGTGCCGCCGCGTCTGCCGTGCGCCGTTACAGGTTGCGCATGGCCGCACCCCGACCCGTCCGGAACCGCCGCAACGTGCGCACGTCCGCCCGAACGCGACCGGCCCATGCCCAACCTGCACTCGCCCGCGCCCTTGACATTCGGGACACGTCGATTCCGAACCCGCTGCGTAGCCCGAGCCGCCGCACGCCTCGCAGCGCTCCGGGCGTTCGATGTTCAGCTGTGTGGAGACACCGCGGATGGCCTCCAACAAACCTATCTCGACCGACGTCTCCAAGTCCTGGCCACCCTGCGGCACGGGGCGCCCGCCACTGCCGAACAAGTCGCCGAAGATATCCTCGAGGTTTTCGTAGCGACCAAACCCGCCGCCGGCAAACGAGCCCCCGCCCGCTTGCCACCCGTGTTGCTGGCTCTGCGCCCGGGCGCGCGTCGCATCGAATCCCGCCGCTATCCCCTGTTCGCCAAATTCGTCGTAAAGTTTACGCTTGTCGGCGTCGCTCAAGACGTCGTGCGCATGCGAGATTTCTTTGAAACGTTCCTCGGCATCCTTGTTGCCGGGATTCACATCGGGGTGGTACCGGCGTGCCAGACGACGGTATGCCTTCTTGATCTCCTCGGGGGTGGCGCCGCGACCAAGTCCCAGGATTTGGTACAAATCCTTAGCTGCCATTAGCTTCAGGACGTCCGCCGGTCAGCCGGCGCCCTCCGGCTGGTGCCGACGCGGTGAGGGAGTGGAGCGAAATGTGTCGATAACCGCTCAAGATCCGGACGGCTCCGCCTCGTGATACTGCATTGTCACCTTGCCTGCCGCGATCTCCCGCAGAGCCGAAACCACTTCCTTGTTATCGCTGTCCACCAGCGGTCTGGCACCTTTGAGAAGCTGCTTCGCACGGCGCGCCGCCAAGAGCACCAACTGAAACCGGTTAGGCACCTGTTCCAAGCAGTCTTCCACGGTTATACGAGCCATCGTGTCTCCTTTTTTGAAGTAGATTGTATAGCGAAAATCGGCGGCGCGCGAAACCCCGCCCCCCGACCGAACCGAACGCCGCGGCTGGCGCGTTCGCGTGGTTCCGACTAAAAGTAGAAGTAGACGAGAAATCGAATCCGGCCTGTCTGTCCGATGAAAGTCGCTCTCATTCGCGAACGCCTGCTGGCGCATCGTCCGGAAGCCTTTCCGGAAAACGGCTACGATCATGCGGCTGTCGCCGTCGTATTACGCGAGGGCTCCGCGGGTGCGGAGTTCGTGGCCATTCGACGGTCGGAGCGTGAAGGCGACCCATGGTCGGGGCATATGGCGCTGCCGGGTGGACGTGAACATCCATCTGACAAAGACCTCCTAATGACCGTATCGCGGGAAACCCGCGAAGAGGTGGGCATCGATCTGCGCGCGCACGGGCAATTGCTTGGACAACTGGACGACCTGCCGGCCTTCGCCGGCGGCCGGCCGATCCGGCTGGTGATCACCCCGTTCGTGTTCGCCGTCAACGCCCCGGTGGAATTTGCCCTGAACCGGCGTGAGGTGGACCGCGCATTCTGGGTTCCCCTGGGATTCCTTAGGCAGCCAGAAGCCCGAGGACGGATTCGCCTCGACATTGCAGGGCTCGAACTCGAGCAAGATACCTATGTGTACGAAGGGCACACCATTTGGGGCCTCACCTATCGCATTTTGAGCCGTCTCCTTGAGGTGCTGTAACCGCGGCTCGTCGCCACCACCCCTTCGCTGGCGACGCTTGCGTGGCGCGCTCGCGCGTTGCGCCCGCGTTGACTCCCCGACATCGTTTTCTTATTGTGCGACACTCGCATGCGGATCACAGTGCTCCCCCAACGTCGACACGTCGAATTGGACGGAAGCCGTCGTGTCTCCGATATCCTGCAACGGCTTGGGTTGCTCCCGGGTACCGTCATGGTGATCCGTGGCGACAGTCTGCTGTGCGACAGCGACCTGGTCGAGCCGGACGAGAGTATCGAAATTCGCAATGTCATTTCCGGAGGGTGAGACGGGGGCGCATCATGAAGTGTACACGCTGCCGGAGCAAAGCGGAGATCCAGGTCCGCCACCACAACGCGGCGTATTGTCGGAGCTGTTTTGTCTTCTGTTTCCAACGCCAGGTCGAACGCGCCATCGAGAAGGAACACATGTTCAGCCGCACGGACGACGTCCTGGTCGCCGTCTCCGGGGGCAAGGATAGCTTGGCGCTGTGGGATGCCCTGGCCGCACTGGGTTATCGTGCCACCGGCCTGCATCTTGCGCTCGGTATCGGTGACTATTCGGCCGCCTCCACGAAGAAGACCCAGGCCTTCGCGGACGCGCATGGCCTGCGGCTGATCACGGCGCGATTAGACGAGGACGGCCTGGCGGTGCCATCGGTCGTCGCCCGCGCACATCGCCCCGCCTGTGCCGCGTGCGGCACGATCAAGCGCCATTACTTCGACCGACTCGCCTTCGAGCACGGTTTTGCGCTTCTGGCCACCGGGCATAACCTCGACGATGAAGCAGCGCGACTCCTGGGCAACCTGCTCCGCTGGCAGATGCATCACCTCGGCAAGCAACATCCCGTGTTGGAATCGACGCACGAGCGCTTCGCACGCAAAGTCAAGCCGCTTTTTCGCTTGAGCGAATTCGAGACGGCTGCGTACGCCTTCGTGCGGGGCATCGATTATGTCATCGACGAATGTCCGAACAGCGAGGGCGCAACGCAGCTACTGTACAAGGATGCCCTCAACCGTCTGGAAGCCGCTATGCCCGGGACGAAGCTGACCTTCCTTCAGGATTTTCTTCGGCTTGGCCGGCCGCGATTCGCTTCGCCAACCGACCCGCCGCCGGGCTCGTGCGAGCGCTGCGGAATGCCCGCGTTCGGAACCGTATGCGCCTTCTGCGCTTTGCTCGGTCATAGCGACACGCCGCGCGACGGAGACGTCGCGTTGCCGCAGACCGACGCGCGCTAGTTCCCGCCGACAGTGCTAAGAGATCCTGTCATGGAGCAACCGCACTCCGCTATCCTGCAAGCGGGCAGCGCCATCCTGCTCATCGACTCCAAACAACGCGAGTATCTGCGCGTCCTCCGTCCGGGCGGCCGGCTCCATATTCGTGGCGGCACGTTGCTCGCCGATAACCTCATCGGGCTTGCGGAAGGCTGTTTCGTCCATAACACGGCCAATGAAGCGTTCCTCCTGCTGCGGCCGACCTTCGCCCAACTGGTACCGAATTTGCCACGCCAGGCACAGGTGATCTATCCGAAGGATATCGGCCCGATACTTCTCTGGGGCGATATCTATCCCGGAGCGACAGTCGTAGAGGTCGGGGTCGGCCCAGGCGCATTGAGCCTGGCGCTGTTACGCGCCATCGGTCCGGCCGGCCGTCTCATTTCCTACGAGGCTCGCGCCGATTTCGCGGAAATGGCGCAACGCAACGTCTTGCAGTTCCACGGACCGACACCGAACTGGACCGTCAAGGTCGCGGACGCCTTTGCCGGCATCGACGAACGCAACGTCGACCGCCTGACCGTGGACCTAGCGGAGCCGTGGCGCCTCCTGCCGAGCGCCGCGGTGGCCCTGCGCGGCGGCGGCCTCATCCTCGCTTATGTACCGACCGTACTCCAGGTAAAGCAATTCGTTGACGGCCTACGCGCTCACGGTGGGTTCGCGGCTATCCAGTCCTTCGAATCCCTGCTTCGCTTCTGGCACGTCAAGAATCTCAGCGTCCGTCCCGAGCACCGAATGATCGGGCACACCGGATTCATCGTCGTCGCCAGGCGCCTTTCGGAAGCACTCGGCCATCGCCCTGTCGACCCAGCCGCAGCCGTGCAACCGTATTCCCCCGACGACGATCCCGACCCCGAAGAATAGGGCATGCAGCCCGAAATCGCCTATTGCCTCCGGGCCTCCGGTTGCCAACCGGGCACCAGGCGCTGGATTTTCTGTGCTATCACATCCGCGTCGACGATCGGCTTTGCCAGATAGTCGTCACAGCCAGCGGCTAGCGCCTTCCGCTCATCCCCCGCCATAGCCTGCGCCGTGATCGCCATGATCGGGATGTGGCGCTCCGGAAATTCCAATCGAATGGCGCGGGTCGCCTCCCAACCATCCATTACGGGCATCTTTAGGTCCATCATGATCAAGTCTGGGAGATCCGACCGGATAATCCGCAACGCCTCGGCACCATTGCTTGCCTCCGCAATCTGCACGATACCGAGCCGCCGTAGGCGGTACACCAGGATACGCCTGCTATCCAGATTATCGTCGACGACGAGGACCCTCATCGGCGCCATGCCGTGCACCCCACCACATTCCAGCCCGGCTCAAATCGATCCAAAAAAAAGGGCTGGCCCAGCGGACCAGCCCCAAACGCCCAAGCGCTTCGCCGATCAGTACGACGGCAACTTCACCACATCGGCCTTACCGGTGATCGGCACGGTGTATGCCAAGTTGGCTTCCGAGGACCCAAACAAGGTCACCTGCGATCCAGACGACGAGCCATACCACTCTTCCATCAATCCAATCACCCCGTGCCCCTTGTCCAACTCGCTTCCCAGGACGGGGCGGATCCGTGTCTGGCCCGTAAACGTTCCCTGTACGTTGACGCTGAATATCGAGAACAGCTCACCACCCGGCGAGGTGTCGATCTGCGAAAGCTGCATCTTCCGTAAACAACTCAAAGAGGTGCTCGCGGAAAACCGCTGTTCGAATTCGTTATAGATCAGAAACTGGATGGTTGTAGCCGGTGACATACCCGGACCAAGTATGTTCAAGTCCTCGCTACATGGCGCCAAGATGAGATTCGTCCGAACCGGATCGCCCGTACCCACACCCGGTGCAAAATCGAACCAATGGTTCATGACGATTGTGCTCGGACATGCCGCATTCGTCGCGACTCCGCAGACGGCACCCGGGGCTGGCGCTGGTGGTGAGCCGCTAGTCGTCGCTCCCAAACAAACCGCCCCTTGCGTTTGGGGCGCACCGTCAGTGGCCACAGTTGGGAACCCAACCGCGTTGTAGGAACGCACGTCGACAAAACCCGGCGACCCGAAAGCAACCTCGGAAATGGTCGCTTCCCCTTTCAGATCGTTCGCGTTAATCGGACGGCCATCCACCTCAGAGTTTTCCACCTCTACACACTTCAGTTCGCCGATCATAACATCGGCACCGACCGGTGGGATAGTTGAGAGATCGGACCGGTAGCAGTGTGGATCCACGGGCATTTGGCCCCCATTCGCCGCGCTCCAGCCGACTGCCTGGCCCGCGCTAAGCGACAACCAAAAATTTCGGACGTATCTGCAGTCCGGCGCTGATCCAGTGAAAATCCCGCAGCTACCCCCACCGCAGTCAGCATTTGTGCGGCATGCGACGCTCGGGTTGTTGGCGCAGTGTTTGGTCGCGTCTACGTAAAAGCAGTGCACGATCCTGCACCCTGAGGTCGCGGTGTTAGTGAGTTGGAAAGTCGTATCGACCTCCCTTCCCGGACTGAACTGGCCAAGCTGATCAATCTCCACGTGTGGGAATACGATGTAGCCTGCCGTGCGGTCCGATGCGACAAGTTGCGCCTCGACGCGCGGCACCATTGCCAAGAGCACGGCAGCTACCGCGACGCAACTTGTCGCGGTGGTTGTCAACACTTGCTTCGCCATTGCCCGTCCCCTTTCGCTCCTCGTGCCTCTGCCTACTGCACCTTTGAGTGTCCGCATCTCTGCACCTCTCAGTATGCCGGCAGATTGATAGCCGAGCCCGCCCCTGCCGGTGGCGGAGCCGGTGCTACGCACGTACCTCCGGAGCAGTCGGAGTCGTTGTTACACACCTGCCCGGCATTCGCGCTGGTATCCGAGCAGAGTCCCTTCGCCATGAATACGTTGACCGCGGCGCTCGAAGCGTTTCCGGCCGTATCCAAGTGGAAGGTTTCCGCCACAGCAACGAACGGACCTCCGGAGGTCGACTTGATATTTACTGTGGCAAACTCCGTTGCGGGCGGGGTCAGGCACGCGTGCCCAGGGCCCGTCGAGCAGCCTGTCCGTGCTTCTAAGGTGAAACTTTCCCAGCACGACAGATTCTTCGACCCGCTCAGCGGGTTTTGCTCGCCGTCCGAGCCATTTAGCGAGAGAGCAAGCGCCGTTGGCTGGAGTGTGTCCAAGTTCAGGTTGCAAGGTAGCACGGTGACATTGGTCACGCTCCCGGTGAGCGCGCTGCAGACGCCAACTGGGCAGCTCGGACCGAGCCCGGCCGTATCGCACCTTGTGGTACCGTCCGAGCAAATTCCATCCAGGCAGGTCTCCGGCACCGGGCAGACGGCGTCGCCGTTACAGGGAGTGCCTGAGACGCTGCATTGCCCCCAGTTCCCGGAAGCCACGATCACAGGATCTGGCGCGGAAGGGTTGGGGAAGTTGACTCGTACAGCACCCGGGCAGGCGTTGTATTCGGCGTCGTCCAAGCCAAGGTCATTGTCGGCCTGGTTACCACCCGAGCCATGCGTGAATGCGATGGCATTGTATTTCGACGAATTATCCCCGGGACCGTAGAGAGTTGCCTTGCCGATAAGGGAGTTGGTACCGGCCGGTGCCCCACCTCTATCCACCGATGCGCAAATGAGCGCGCCGGTGAACCCCGACGGTACCGGTGGAACGGGGCCCGGCATGATGCCAGGTATCGGATTCGGCGTGTTGCGCACCGTTCTACCTTCCGCGACGTCCCAGAACGTCGGTTGCTGCTTGGTCAGGGTCAGATGAAAATCGGTATCCCTGCACCGTTTGCCGTCGAGGTAAAAGCACCGGGCTTCCTCAAGAGAGTTTCCCGTGTTGGATATCTGGATCACTGTGGTCCGAGTTCCATCATTGACAACTTTCGGAAAGATCAAGAGCGATCCCGGACGTTCCGTGTTCACTTGGGCGTGCCCTCGACCCGCCGGGACCATGCACAACCCGAGGGCTACCACCAGCCATCCGGCGCGCAGGCGCTGCATCGTACCCATGAGTTTCCTCCTTCTTCGGATTGCCCGCATGAGGCCCCTCTCACGCATCGATTCGCCCCGCTTACGGCAAAGTAATGATGTCAGGCTGCAACCCACCGCTAAAGGAAGGGCTGCCACTCTGATGGAGATTATAGGCTGCACTACCGAAAACGTCCGTCTGCAGCCACGCCGCACCCACCAAACCACGCCCCGTGGATGCATTGCCCACCGGCCGAATTCTCGTTTGACCAGCGTATGTTCCCGCCACCTGCATAGAGAATATCGAACGTGTGGGATTGGTCGTGTCCAGCAAACTCAGTGGGCTCTCCAGAAAGCAGGGAACCGCGCGCGTAGTCGAGAAACGCTGCTCGTATTCGTTAAACACTAGAAACTGTGCGGTTACAGAGCCGGGGATCTGTTGTGCAAAATTGTTGCCGCACGGCACTAACGTCAGGTCTGTCACGTTGTTCCCCCACGGAGCCTGAGCGGCCCCGGGAGGATTGTCGAATACGTGATCGAGCACGAGGACGGTGGGACAGCTATCGTATTGGATGTCATCCAGCCGCAGTTGATTGCTCGGCACTCCGGCCTCTGGCGCCTTGAAGCGCAAGCCCGTCGCGTTGTACGAGGCGGCATCGAGAGAAACGCCGCCAGGACCGGACCCCCCACCTGTTACAAATGTCGCCTGCCCGATAAGTTTGTTGGTCGCACCCGCCTGGTTATCCGGACGGGCCGGGATGCTTCCCTGAGGAGCGGCGTATTGAATGCACTGCAACGCGCCAACGAACGGCGTTTCCGGCACCGGGGGAATGCCGGTCCCGGCGTTGGTCTGACCGAAGTTGCAGGTGCAACCCGGGTAGGAGAACCCGCAGGGCAATCCGTTCTCGTTGCAGGCACCGCCCAATACCGGCGGCTTCCCAGGAACCAAGGGGAGGTCCGACCGCCTGAGCCCTTTACTTGCTTGCCACATGAGCGGCTGCTCGAAGGTTAACACAACGTCGAAATCGATCTCCATCCACCCGGGAACGCATGCACCGGCGCCGCACTCGGCCCGCTGTGGGTCGCAGATTTGTGTCGGATTGTTGGAACAGTGGCTGTTGGCATCGATGTAGTAGCAGTGGGCCTGCGTAGGCTGGGAGGTATGGACGTTTTCCAGCCGGATCAGCGTATCGGTAGAGCTATTAGAGACGACCTTGGGCCAATATAGGATTGAGGCCGCTTGGTCCGACGTACCGATCGCCCGCGCGGGCGACGCCGCCACGAGCGTCGCGATGCCAAGCGCGAGTCCGACCAGCGCCGTTACTGAGGCAGCTCGTGTCATCTTCACCATTGTGAATCTCCTTTCGTTTCGCTCAGCACTGAAGCGACGATTCCTGCCAACTTCGGGTAACTGCATGGCCGCACCTTACTCCCATCACCCTATGGCAGAGGAGGCAGCACGATCACATCGCCAGGCCGCGAGCCTTGGTTGTAGATGTTGATTGCCGCGGTAGCAGTATTGAGTGGGCTCGTATAGAACTCCTCGACGACACCGAGGAGCCCAGGGGATTGCCGGCAACCGAGATCGGGATCGGAGCCAGGACATGCGCCCGGGTCCTGAGGATTGCACGCGCAGTTGCCGACCACCGCATTCGGCCCGGCTATAGCGCACTGCGGATCGGTCTCGGCCAGATCCGGATTGGTCGAGCCGTAGACTCCGCAAATGTGACATCGATCGGTGCCGCTATAGCACTGGTACCCGCCTTGTGGCCTGATTGTTGTTTTCCTCAGGCTGCCACCGATCGACGCGCTGAATTGCGTCGAGCTGATGTCGGAGAAACCCCGATTCACGGAGCAACCGAACTGCAGTCCGACGCTAAACTGATCCTCGAATTCGTCCCATGAAACGATATTTGCATTCGAGTAGGTCGCGACCTGTGGCTCCAGCAACTCGGTGCATGCCACCAACGAAAGTTCGGCGTTCACGGTGGCACCGGTAAAGCCGTCGACCGCACCTTCCGCGTAATGCGGCACGATCAACTTCTCAGGACAGGCGTTGTACTGTCCCGGGCCGAACTGTACCACGTTCGAACCACCGGCACCGCTAGCGGCGATCACGGAAATGGCGTTGTATTGAGTGGCCTTCCCATAGGGTGGTGCCGTAGAACCTTGCCTCGGCCCAATCAACGCTTCACCCTTCAGAGCGTTGCCGGAGGTTGGGAACCCACTGCGATCCACCTGGATGCATTTCAGCTCGCCGACGAAGGGCTGCGGGGGCGGCGGCACGTTCCCGATGAAGATTCCCGGCGGGGGCGGCCCCGGGGAACGGCCCTGGCTGACAGCCCAAATCGTGGGCTGCTGCGGGGTCAGCACAATGTCGAAGTCGAGCTCCCGGCAGACGTGCACGCACACCTGCGACACCGGAGGATCGGTGAGCGCCGGACAATCGTCATCGACGTCACAGAACGCCCCAGTAACGGAGCACGCGCCCGCCGCGTTAATATAAAAACAATGCGCCTCGACGGCACTGTTTGTGGTGTTGGCGACTTGAATAAAGGTGTCCCGCGACCCATCGGCGATCACCTTAGGAAAGATGATGATCGAGCCCGACTGATCGCTCGCGATGTCGGCTCTGGCATGCCCCGCAAACACCACCAAGGCTACGAGCAGCACCCCAAGCCCAAACAGCCCAGGACTCCGCTTTAATCCACGCATCGTGCGCCTCCTTTCGGCAGTTCCAGCGTCTTACGTTCACAAGGGTCGCCTTCCGACCCCCTCATATACCGTTTCTACCTATGCCGCATTACCCAAACCTAGTCAAGAGTAAATGGAAAATTGTCCATGGAAAGCGGAAAAATTGTGCCGCGCCCGAGATCGGGCGCCGGGACCCGCCCGTACGTGAATGGCGCAGCTGCTGGAGGATCACGCTCGAATCTCCCTACTGAAGAGGCTTCTAGCCAGGGGTGGGGCTCTCCGTCGCGGTTTCCGACGGTGTCGGCGTGGCCGTTGCGGTCTCCGACGGTGTGGCCGTTGCGGTCACGGACGGCGTGGCCGTCGGTGAGTACGAAGGCGTCGCGGTCGCGCTCGGCACCGGCGTCAGGGTCGGGGTACGCGTGGGCGTAAAGCTGGCCGTTGGCGTCATCGTCGGGATACGCACGATGATCTGCTTCGTCGGCCCCGGTGTGCCGGCAGCGTTCACCAAACGGGCAGTCAGCAGCGTATCCCCCGGTGGAAATCGCTGGAAGGACGTCATCCCCGGTGGGTATGTGCAGAATTGCCGTGTCGTCCCCGCACTGATCGTCCGCCCTTGCACCGGTTCCCCGGTGGGATCCGGCGTACACCACCCGCCCGACGTGTATGTCGTGAAGGTGGTCGCAAAGCTTTGCAGGGCATCGGCAATCTCCGGCGAGTCGAAATGCGGTATCGGTATCGCCGGCACGCTGCCGTGGTAGGTAGAATCGAAACTTCCACCGCTGCACAGCGCCGTGGCCGACGGGCCCAACTGGTTGGTGCTTTCGACCTGCACACCCAGGCCCGCTTCGCAACCGAACGAGTTTGGCGTGGGCACGGCGGAATCGCCGGTTTCGATCACCAGTTTCATTCCGCTGGCCTGAGGAAAGGAGAACACCTGCGGGCCCGGCCCGGTATGCGGCGTCGGCGTCGGCGCCCCGCCGCAATTGCAGTTATCGTCGGCGCACCAGTAGCAGCCGTTCGCGGGGACGACGACAAAAGCGAGTATCCGGGGGCCCGCCGGCGTCGGCGGGATCGGCGTGAGCGTTGGCGAGAAAGTTGGCGTCACCGTCGGCAGCGGCGACGGCGTGAAGCTCGGGGACGGGGACGCGGTGGAGGACGGTAGCGGCGACGGGCTCGCGGTGGGAGTCGTGGTCGCGCTTGGTGTCGCTGTCGGGGATGCCGTGGGCGTGGCGGTCCGAGTCGGCGTCGCGGTTGGGGTCCGCGAAGGCGTCGCGGTAAAAGTCGGCGTGCCGGTTGCGGTCCGCGTTGGCGTGCGCGTTAACGTGATTGTCGGTGTCCCCGTGGCGGTTGGCGTCGCGCTCCAGGTGGGCGTGCCCGTTGGCGTCGCGGTAAACGTCGGCGTCCGGGTGACCGTGCTCGACGGCGACGGGGACAGACTCGGCGTGGGACTCGGGCTCGGCGTCCGCGTTGGGGTCCCGCTGGGCGGCGGGGTCGGACTTGGGCTCGGTGTGCGCGACGGCGTCGTCGTGGGACTCGCGGACCATGTCGGTGTCGGCGTCGCACTGGGCGGCGACGTCGCGGTTGAACTCGGTGTCCGCGTCGGGGTGGCGCTAGGCGACGGCGTCGTCGTGGGACTCGCGGACCATGTCGGTGTCGGCGTCGCACTGGGCGGCGACGTCGCGGTCGGACTCGCTGTCCGCGTCGGGGTGGCGCTAGGCGACGGTGTCGCCGTGGGACTCGCGGACCATGTCGGTGTCGGCGTGGGCGTCGGGCTGGGCGGCGACGTCGCGGTTGAACTCGATGTCCGCGTCGGGGTGGCGCTAGGGGACAGTGTCACCGTTGGGCTCTGCGCACCGGTCGGCGTCGCGCTCGGCAACGACGGCCCGGTGGGCGTCCGCGTCGCCGTTGCGCTCGGCAACGACGTCGGGCTGGCGGTCCATGTCTGGGTCGCGCTGGGGGACAGTGTCGCCGCGGGGCTCTGTGTGCCGGTCGGCGTCGCGCTGGGCAACGACGGCAGGGTGGGCGTCCGCGTCGCCGTTGCGCTCGGCAACGACGTCGGGCTGGCGGTCCGTGTCCGCGTCGCGCTGGGGAGCAGTGTCGCCGTCGGGCTCTGCGCACCGGTCGGCGTCGCGCTCGGCAACGACAGCCCGGTGGGTGTCCGCGTCGCCGTTGAAGTCGGACTGGGCGATGCGGTCGCCGTGGCGCTTGGCGCAATGGTGGCGGTCACACCGGTGGAGGCGGTTCCCGTCGCGGTGGCGCTACGAACGTTGGACGGGGTGGCGGTTGGCGACCCCGTCGTGCTAGCGATCTGGGAAGGCGTCGCGCTGGCCGAGGGATTCACCGCCGGCGTCGCTGTCAGTGATGGACTCGGGGGCGGAGTGGTGGCGGTGGAAGCCGTCGCCGATGGCGTGACTGTCGGCGACGCGCTCGGCGCCACGGTCGCCGTCGCGCTCGGGCTTGCGGCCACCACTGGCGTAGCCGATGCCGTCGGCGCCGGCGTGACGTTCACGGTACCTGTCGGTGTGGGAGCCTGCACCGCCAGCAGCATGATTTCCGCGGAAAGGTCGGCGGAGGAGGGCAGGCCATCGGTGTTGGCATCGATCCCGAGACACGCACTACCCTCGAAGATCCCGTCGACCACCGCTTTGAGGTCGGCAGCGTCGACCCCGCCATCGCAGTTGGCGTCGCCGGGCAGGTCGATGCCACGCGCCAGCGCCGCGCACAGCCACAGGACCGTCACCACGATCGCCACCCGTCCCGCCACGCGACGGCACGCAAGCTGGCTGTGCCAGGCATTCCAGTTCCGCATCGACCCCTAGCACATGCCTACATCGGTCCGGGTTTGCAATACGCTTTTGCAAAATCGCGCCGCCGGCCGCACAATCCCGATCGCGGCCGCTACTGGATTGGCGTGGGGGTCGCCACCCGGACGACGATCTGCGCGGTCGGCCCGATGTTTCCTTCCTGGTCGCGCAAGCGCACCGTCAGCAGCGAGTCGCCGGGCTTGAACGCCGCCAGGTTGATCGCCCGGTTGCAAAACTGGGCCTGACTACCGCCGCCGCGGAAGCAGGGCGTCGCCGCATCGCCGCAGGTGGTGCATTGGTCGGCGTTGAGGTGGAATTCGAATCGGCAACCGAAGTCGTTCAGTGCGTTGGTGATCGTGCTCTCGTAGCTGAAATCGGGGGTGGGAATCGGAAACACCCCTCCCCCATCCGATACGGGGGCATGGAAGCCATCGTCGCACACCGCGGCGCTACCCTGGCCAAGGGCCTGCGTGGTTTCGATCTGAATGTCCGGACGACCGTCGATAGGGTTGGGTGGACTCGTATAGCTCCCAATTGCCGGCGGAAGCCCGTCAACCGTCCGCCCCTCGACGACGAGCAGCAAATTTCCACCGGGAACCGGGAACACCCAGCGCCCATTTTCCATGACCGGGGTCGGCTCGGGATCGCACGGGTCGGTACAGCACACGCACCCGTCGATGTGTTTCAACACGCCGAGGTAGGTAACGCTCGGCCCCTGCCGGGTGGGCGTGGGGGTCGCCGAAGGCGTCGGGGTGCGTGTCGGTGTGCCGGTGGCGCTTGCGGTAAATGACGCCGTCGCCGTCGGCGACCGGGTCGGCGACGCCGTGGCCGTCGGTGTGAAGGTCATCGTCGGCGTCGGCGTGAATGACCGTGTCGGCGTGAATGTTCGCGTCGGGGTTTCGGTGGCCGTATTGGTGGGCGTGCGCGTCACGGTCACTGTCGCCGTGTTCGTGGGCGTCCGTGTGGGGGTCGCGGACTTCGTCATCGTCCGCGTCGACGTGACCGTCACTGTCGGTGTCACTGTACGGGTCGGCGTAGCGCTCACAGTCGCGGTGGCCGTTCTCGTCGGTGTCCGCGTCGCGCTGGCCGTGGCGGTCCCGGTTGGCGTTGGTGTTCCCGTAACTGTGGGGGATGCCGTCACCGTTGGAGTGTCGGTGGCTGTGCGGGTAGCCGTGGCCGTCGGTGTACTCGTAGGCGTGAGAGTCACTGTGAACGTTGGTGTGACGGTCGCTGTGTTGGTGGCCGTCGGCGTCGGCGTGACGGTGGCTGTCGGGGTTGCCGTCGCCGTGTCGGTTGCAGTCGGGGTCGCGGTACGCGTCGGCGTCGGTGTCGGCGTTGCAGTGCTCGTTCGCGATGCCGTCGCCGTCGGGCTTGGGGTCCGCGTCGGCGTTTCGCTAGGCAGCGGTGTCGCGCTTGGGCTCGGGGTCCGCGTCGGCGTCGCGCTTGGTGTCCGCGTCGGGGTTGACGTTGCCGTATCGGTCGCGGTCGGGCTTGGTGTCCGCGTGGCTGTCGGCGTTCGCGTGGCTGTCGGTGTCGGCGATGCGGTCGGCGTCGGGGTGACAGTTCGTGTCGGTGTCGGGGTACGGGTCGCCGTTGCCGTGGCCGTGGCTGTGGCTGTCCGTGTGCGCGTCGGCGTGCGCGTAAACGTCCGCGTCGCCGTAGGCGGGATGGTCCACGTCGGGGTCCCGGTGATAGTCGGCGTCCAGGTGGCGGTTGGCGTGCGTGTCGGCGATCCGGCCGGCGCCGGCGTGCCGGTGATGGTCCGCGTCGGCGACACCATAGGTGAGTGGGTGGGCGAGGGACTGACTGAAGGCGAGGGGGACACCACCGGCACGAGCAGCGGAATTTCGCTCACAAGGTCCGCGGCGGTCGCCAGCGTATCGCCGTTCACGTCCACACCGCTACAGTGACTGTTGCCGAAAATCCCCTCGATCACCGCCGGCAGGTCTGACGGATCCACGCGGTCATCGCAGTTGGCGTCGCCCCGAGGCCCGGCGGCGGCCGCGGCAGCGGCACCCAACAGGAATACCGCCGTCGCAAGACAACTGCTGAGCGCGGGACAACAGGGCCGGCGATCCGTGCGGGGTCTCATACCTCAAGCCAGGGTACGGTTGTAATGACCCACGGCGTCGGGATTTGCAATACACTCGCGTACGAATGGCCATGCACGGGCCGCGCCGGGCGGTCGCCCGCGTTTACCGCGGGCGCGCGATTCGGCCGTGGGCGAGGTCAACGCCGGGGCGCCGGCGGGGTGGACGCCGCGACCAAGTCCACCCCGGCCGTGAAAGCGAGCAGGGCATGCTGAAACACCTCGGGTTGCTCGACCGGCACGCTGTGTCCCGCATCCGCAATCATCAGCAGGCGTGCGTGCGGCAGGGCACGGCTCATCCGCACCGAACCTCCGGGCGGGGTGAGCTGATCGTGCAATCCTTGCACGATCAAGGTCGGTGCGGTCAGACGCGGCAGTTCGGCGGTCCAGCCATAGGTGCCCATCGCCCGCGCGGCGGCGGCATAGGTGCGGGGGTCGTTGGCCGCGGTGCGCCGATTGACATCAGCGCCCACCGTCGGATTACGGTCGGCAAACCCCGGAGCGAAGGCGTGCGACATGTCGGCGGTGCGCGCGCTAAAGCCCTCCTGCTCCAACCGCTCAGCCAGCCGCTGCCAGCGTGCCGCCGCGGCGGGGCCGACTTCGCTGGAGGTACTGACCAACACTAGCGAGCGCACCAACGCGCCGTAATCCAGCGCGAATCGTTGCGCGATGACGCCGCCCATCGAACAGCCGGCGATGTGTGCGTAACGCACGTCGCATGCCACCAACAACGCATGCAGATCGCGTGCGAACAGGCTGGCGGAATAGGGCCCCGGCGGCTTTCCCGAGGCTCCGAAACCACGCACATCGTAACGCAGGACGCGGTGGTAGCGGGCAAAGAGCGGCGCCGCACGATCCCACATGTGCAGATCGCCACCCAACCCATGGATCAGCACGAGATCCGTCCCACTGCCCGTCTGCTCGTAGTGGATATGGGTGTCACCGACGGAGAGACTGGACATGGCGCCTTCCTAGTCGATTGCCGGACGGTTTCAAGGGGCAAGCTTTTTCGCCCCCTATTGCTGTCGGGGCGTCTTTAGCGCCAACCGCCGCAGCTCGCGGCCGTGGGCGCCGACGGCGACGGTCAGCGCGTTGACTTCCGCGGCGCGCGCCCCTATCCGGTCGGACATGGCCGACGCCCCCGGCGCACTGGCAGGCATCCGCGTGCTCGACCTGGCCAACGTGTCGGGCGCCTACTGTGGCAAGTTGCTCGCCGATATGGGCGCCGACGTCGTCTTGATCGAACCGCCCGCCGGCACGGACATGCGCCGCATCGGCCCCTTCCATGGGGGGACGACGCATCCGAACCGATCCCTCTTCTTCTGGCACTACAGCACCAACAAGCGCAGTGTGTGTCTCGACCTGGATAGGCCCGCCGACCGGGCGCGCTTCCTGGCACTGGTCGCGACCTCCGATGTGGTGATCGACACCAGCGCGCCCGGCTCCCGCGATGCCCACGGACTCTCCCATGCCGCACTGGTCGATCGCCAGCCAGGCATCACCCTCGTTTCCGTCACGCCATTCGGCCAAACGGGCCCGTACCGTAGCTTTCGCGCATCGGATCTCGTCGCCCAGGCGCTCGGCGGCATGGTGTACACGAACGGATTCCCCGACGAACCGCCGCTGCAAGGGCTCGGGCTCCAAGCGTATCACAGCGCATCGACACAAGCGGCGATCGCCATCGTGCTCGCCCTCTTGGTGCGCCAGCGCACCGGCCTCGGACAGTGGATCGACGTCAGTATCCAGGAATCCGTTGCCGCGTCGCTCGAACATGCCAGCAGTCGCTTCCGCGAGGACGGGACGATCGTCGAGCGGCAGGGCAGTTTGCATTGGACGGGCGATTTCCGCGCCGTGCGCTGCCGCGACGGCTATGCGCTACAGAGCGCCCTGTGCGACTGGACAACGTTGCTCGAGTGGGTCAAGGCGGATGGCCAGGCGCAGGATCTCGGCGCACCGGCGTGGGAAGATGTGCGGCACCGGCGAGCCAATTGTCGCCACCTGTTCGACGTACTGGATGCCTGGGCGTCGGAGCAATCCGTCGACACGCTGGTGGAAGCGGCCCAACTGCGGCGCATCCCGTGTGCACCGCTGCTCGCGCCGCAAGCGCTCCCAACGCACCCGCAATTGGTCGCGCGCCGGTTCTTCGTGCCCGTGCAGCACGACGAATGTGGGCAACGTCTGTGGTATCCGGGCGCCCCGTACGTGTTCAGCCAGACGCCTTGGCGCCTGCGCCGCCGCCCGCCGCTGCTCGGCGAGCACACCGATGAAGTCTTCGCGGAATGGATCGACCGCCCTCCCCCGTCACCGCCGGTCGCGTCCGCAAAATGCCGCGGTGCAAGGCAGGCAACACCGCCTCCGGGGTTTGCGGGCGGCGCCGCCGGCCAGGACATCGGCCGCGCCACTCCCGGGCCGCAAACTCCGAGTCTCCATGGCGTGCGCGTCATCGACTTTACGTGGGTCATCGCCGGACCGGTAGCGACACGAGTCTTGGCCGACCATGGCGCCGAGGTCATTAAGATCGAGCGCCGCGACACCCCCGAAGGCGGATCGCGACGCGCCGGCCTGGCCGGCAATCTGAACCGCGGCAAACAGAGCGTCGTTGTCGACCTCAACACCACCCGCGGGCGCGCACTGGTACGGCAACTGATTGCGACAGCGGATGTTGTCGTGGACAACTTCAGCGCCCGCGTCATGTCCAATTGGGGACTCGATTACGGCGAACTCCGCCGCCTGAAGCCGGACATCATCGCGCTCAGCATGTCGGGCTTCGGTCAATCCGGTCCCTACCGGGATTTCGTCAGCTACGGTCCGACGCTGCAGGCCATGGCCGGCTACAGCCTGACCATGCGCCATGCGGGCGGCGAGCCGGCGGGCTGGGGATTCTCATATTCCGACATGGCGGCCGGTCACGCGGGTGCGTTGGCGATTCTCATCGCGTTGTGGCACCGGCGACGCACGGGCGAAGGGCAATTCATCGATCTGTCCCAGTTCGAAAACCTCGCGGCATTACTTGGCCCGACCCTGATCGAGGTACTCAACCATCCCCGTGCGGTCGAGGCAGTGGACAACGCTTCGCAGGAACAAGCGGCGGCTCCGCACGGCGTGTATCGCTGCGCCGATCTGCCCGGAACCGGACCGGCGCGCGATCGCTGGTGCGCCATCGCCGTGTTCGGCGCGGCGGACTGGGCACGCTTCCGGGGCGCGCTGGGCAATCCCGGCTGGGCCATGTCCAAGCGCTTCGCACACCATGACGGACGGCTTCGGCACCGTGGCGCACTCGATGCGCACGTCAGCGCGTGGACCAGACCACGCCGTGCCGAGGACGTCATGACAGCGTTGCAGGCCGCCGGCATCGCTGCCGGACTCGTCGCCAACACCGCCGATCTCTGCCGGCACGACCCGCACCTGCGGACCCGCGGGTATTGGACCAGGCTCACGACCCCGGAAGGACAGTGCGTCGTATTCGAGCGCCCACCCTTCCAACTGTCCAGGACCCCTGGCGGCGCATGCGGGCCGGGCCCCCTCCTCGGCGAACACACCGACGCGGTTCTGCAGCGTGTGCTCGGACTGGGCGCAGCCGCCCTGAGCGACTTACGCGCTGCCGGCGTAATCGCCTGACGCTTCCGCCGGTGAGGCCGCCGGCGGCGAACCCGGCGCGGCCATGCCGCCGCGTTCGAGCCGGGAGTCCATCGCCTCCTGATGCACCCGGGAAAACTCCGCGCCCAGGAGAATGATCGACCAGGCGACGTAGACCCACGCCAAGAGTATGGGAAGCTGCCAGAGGGCGCCGTAAAATCCGCTGTAGCGCACCAACTTGATCACGAAGGTCACATAGCTCCACTGCGCAAATTGCCACAGCGACCCGGCCACGACGGCGCCGACGACCGCCGACCGCAAGCGCACGGGCCGATTCGGCAGCGCCGTGTAGAGCAACGTAAAACTGGTCCACAGCAGGCCGTACGGCGATAAGCGTAACGCCATCAACAGCGCGTCACCCACGTACAACTGCTCGAAGAACGTCCAGGCGGGGGTCCCGCGGCGTAGGAAGCTGGTGGTTACCAACGCCAAGAGCAACATGACCGGGAGGGCGCTGGCAATGCCGGTGAAGGTGCGCAATTTGGCCCACGGCGGCCGCCCGGGCAGGCCGCCCCAGATGGTGTTGAAGCACAGTTCGGCGTTTCCCAGGATGCCGAACACCGCCACCAGCGCTACCACGACGCTCAGCGCGCCGACGGCATTGACGTTGGTACGGTCGATAAACCGCACGATGTGCGAGGCCACTTCCGAAGATCCCGCACCGATGGTGTTCACGATGAACGGTGTTAGCCGGCGATACAGGCCGAGCCACTTGAAGACCGCGAAGGTGACAATCAACAGCGGCACCAATCCGATTAGCGTATAATACGCCAACGCCGCCGCCCACTGCAGGCAGCGGTCCGCAAGGAATCCCGCCGACGCGGCCGAGAGTAACCGCGGAAAACTCCTGACATCGGCGATGAGGGCGTCCGCCCGGGAGCGGAGTTTCGTGCCGCGGTTGTCGCGTGCCGCGCTGGCCGGGGCCACGGGATCCCCCTCGATGCTGGAGACGGCAGCGGGACCAAGCGTCTTCATGCCACGCATGCGGGTTGAGCGGCGCCGCGGCCGCTACGGCACCAATCGAGAACAAATCCTTCGAGGAGCAGCGCGGGATCGCTCCGCGAGGTCTTCAGTTGCCAGTCGATTTCGGACAGGCGGATCAGGGCGCGCCGTAGCGCCTTACCACGGACACGTGCCGCATCCTGGAACCGGCGGTACAACGCATAGGGATGAACGTTCCCGAACGCCTCGCGTGTCGCAGGATCCAGCTGTGGGAGGATGCGCGCCTGAAAGGCGCCGAAATTGACTTCCGCGCGCCACGTGCCGGCGAGAGCGTCGTCCAGGCACTCGCGCGCGATCAATAACAAACGCAGCTCGCGGGCCACCATCGCCAACAACCGCAGGGGAGGCTCTCCTTGCGCCAGCAGCCCGCGCAGCAGGGGAAACGCTTGCGCTAGCTGACAGCCCGCCAGCGCCGAGGTGAAATCGAAAATCCACGACTCGGCCATGTCGCGGAACACCGCGCGCACCGCATCGGCCGTAATTGCCGGCTGGTCACCAACATAGAGACAGAGCTGCTCGAGCTCCGTCGCCAGAATCGCCGCATCGCTACCCGCCCGCCGCAGGATCAGCTCGTGCGCCTGCGGCTCCAGACGTTTCCCCGCCTGCCCTACGATGCGGCGGACCAGATCGTCCACGGCGTCCCGGCTCAACGCGCCGCTGCGCTCGCGCGCGCTGCTGAAGTCGATCAGCACCCCAAGGTCGCGGATGCGTTTGCAAATCCGCTTGCGCGCATCGACAGCGGACGCCGTACACAAGAGCACCGCCTGCGCGGGCATGCCGGCATCGAGGAGATCGATCAACGCCGCACCGTCATCGCGATAGGCTTCGAGCCGCAGGTCACGCGCCACGCACGCCGCGTGCACCGCCTGCAACTGTGTCAACTGTTCCGCTTCCAACTCGACACCGAACACCTCTCGCAGCCGGGTCTTGGCGATCCCGGCCCAGCGAGTTTCGCGAAACTGGTCGTCTTTCCATCCCGCCAACGCAACCAATGTGAGCAGCTTGTCGGCCGCGTCCGGCGCGCGGCCCTCGTTCCACGCGCGGAATAACGCGGCGGTAATGTCGGGACGCTTCTCGCCAGACACGAACACCGTACTCTCGCGGATCCATACCACCTTGGCACCGGGGAAGAAGCCGGGCGTCCGCAGACTATCGACGATATGGCTGAGCGCGGTACCGCGGCCGTCGTAGGTCTCGAGGTTGAACGCACGGCGCGCTTCCGGCACGAGCAGATCGATCAGCGCCTGTGCCGCCGGCCTGGTCTCGAACGGCTCGCCTACGAACAGGTAGACCGCCTTGTACGCACCCGTGCTTGCCGCACGCAAGACGGCGGCGAACTCCACCTGTCGCTCAGCACCCGCGTCACGCTCCGGCATGCTCTCGCTCGTCTAGCGCGTCCCCCGGCACCATCGTCAACGCCACGGGCGCCGAAACCGCCGACGGAGGCGGGACTCCGGCGCCGCAATAGACAGGTGCCCCGCTGGACGCCGCGGCGTCGGCACCTATGGACATCCGGACGGTCCCCGACCTTCTGAACGCAAAAAAGGCGACCACCAGGGATCGCCCTTTTGCGCAGGACCCAAAGACGGCTGGCTTACTTTCGCATGTGCTTCTGAAAGATTGCGTCGGCCTTGTCCGCTGCCGCCTGCGCGCGTTGCGCGGCATCCGCGGCGCTCTTCGCCGCCGCCTCCGCCTTGCTGGCGGCCATCTCCGCCTTGCTGGCGGCGGCTTCCATTCTGGCCGCCAAATCCTTCTCCGCTTGCGTCGGCCCACAACCCACGGCCAAGCTAGCCAGGGCTACTGCTCCTGCGACCGCTCCGACTACCGGCTTCATTTTTCCGAATCTCATCACGTCACCTCCTTGTTTGTACGCGGCGCCTTTGCCACGCCCCGCCTCACCGAATAGGAGGCGGCGAACCTGCTTGCTTGCCAGAACCATTCCTTCGGGCGAAACACGCGACGCCCACACAACCGCGCGACTCCGCCCATCTGTCGCACCGTCAGTTACTTACGCAATTTTTTCGCGAACATCTGCTCGGCCTTGTCCGCGGATGCCTGCGCACGCTGCGCCGCGTCCGCCGCGCTCCTCGCCGCCGCCTCGGCCTTATGGGCCGCCGCTTCCGCCTTGCTGGCCGCTGCCTCGACGCGTGATGCCATCGCCTCCTGCTCAGGAGTCGGCTTCTTGGCGCACCCGACCGCGACACCGCTCAGGAGCAGCGCACCGATAATGCCGGCCGCCACCTTGCTCGTCATTCCAAACCGCATCCTGTCACCTCCTTCCGCCCTTGGGATCAACCGCCCTTTTATCTTTGATGGCACAAAATCGTACCCGCCGCAAGAACCCGAACCGTGTTTGTGGGCCGCGTCTCACAGAGAGTGCGACACCCTGCCGCGCACTCGCCACACCGCCAATTGCCCAGGGCCGCGGACGCGATATAGTAAAAAGGTGACGCGCCAAACCATTCCCATCGCCGTCGAGCGAGAAGCTGAGGAGCTGAGGCGAACGATCGATTACCATAATCATCGTTACTACGTACTGGACGACCCGGTGATCTCCGATGCGGAGTACGATCGCCTCTTTCGCCGGCTCGCGGAGTTGGAGCGGCGCTACCCGGCGTTGAGCAACTCGGCATCGCCGACTCAACGCGTTGGCGCCCCTCCGGCGGAAAAGTTCCAGTCGGTCCGGCACACGCTGCCGATGCTGTCCCTCAGCAACGCGATGGCGGAAGCCGAGTTTCGCGAGTTCGACCGGCGCATCCGGCGGGCGTTAGAGGCCGGTGGGCCGGTCGAATACGTGGCCGAGCCCAAACTCGACGGTACCGCCGTGGAACTGGTGTACGCGAAGGGGGTACTGGCTGTGGCCTCGACGCGCGGCGACGGGATCGACGGCGAGGACGTGACCGCCAACGTCAAGACCATTCGCAGCGTCCCGCTGCGCCTCATTCGTCCCGGCGCGGGCGGTCCGCCGATCCCGGAGCGCCTGGAGGTCCGCGGCGAAATCATCTTCCCCAAACGGGCCTTTCGCCAGCTCAATGAAACACGCGCCGCACGTGGCGAGCCCCTGTTTGCCAATCCCCGTAACGCCGCCGCGGGGTCGCTGCGCCAACTCGACTCGCGGATCACCGCGGCGCGCCCGTTGGATATCTTCTGTCACGGCTGTGGTGAGATCGTCGGGTGGCAACCGGAGACTCACTGGCAGTTTCTCCAGGCACTCGTGGCGTGGGGTTTGAAGACCAACCCCCTGAACGCCATTGCGCCCGATGCCGAAGCGGTGGTGGCGTACCACCGCGACATGGCGGCACGGCGTGTGACGCTGCCCTACGAAGTCGACGGCATGGTCGCGAAGGTCAACCGCGTTGCGCTGCAACGGCAGCTGGGCGAGGTGTCGCGCTCGCCGCGCTGGGCCGTCGCGTACAAATTCAAAGCGCAGCAGGGCACCACGGTCGTACGCGATATCGTCCCGTCCGTGGGACGCACCGGCGTCATTACACCGACGGCGCAACTGGAGCCGGTGCCCGTCGGCGGCGTCACGATATCGAGCGCCTCGCTGCATAATATGGACGAGATTGAGCGCAAGGATGTCCGCATCGGCGATACCGTGCTCATCGAGCGCGCCGGGGATGTCATCCCGTATATCGTCAAGGTCGTACTCGATAAACGCTCCGGCCGCGAGCGCAAGTTCCACATGCCGAAGACCTGCCCGGCGTGCGGGAGCGACGTCGTGCGCGAAGCCGACGCCGCCGCCTTTCGCTGCATCGGCATGAGCTGCCCGGCGCAATTGCGCGAGCACATCCGGCACTTCGGCTCCAAGCACGGGCTCGACATTGACGGCCTCGGCGAAAAGCTGGTGGCGCAGTTGGTGGACAAGGGCTGGGTTACGAACGTGGCCGACCTCTACGACCTGACGAAGGAGCAACTCGTCGAACTGGAACGATTCGGCGACAAGTCCGCACAGAACCTGTGCGACGCCATCGCCGGCAGCAAGCGCGCTACCCTGGCGCGGCTGCTTTACGGTTTGGGCATCCCGCAGGTAGGGGAGCACATGGCCACCGTGCTTGCGGATCATTTCGGCAGCGTCGAGGCGCTCCAACATGCCAGCGAGGGCGAGCTACTGGCGGTGCGCGAGGTCGGTCCCGAAACCGCCGCGGCCATCCGGGCCTTCTTCCATTCGCCGCAAAACCGCTCGGTCCTCGATCGTCTCGCGCGGGCGGGCTTGCGGCCGACCGCGGAGCGGCGCCGCTACGCGGGCACGCTGGCAGGGAAGACCTTTGTGCTGACCGGCGTCCTGTCCGCTCCCCGGGACGAGGTCGCCCAAACGATCCAGGCACATGGCGGTCGCGTCAGCGGTTCGGTGAGCAAGAAAACCGATTATGTGGTGGTCGGCGTTGACCCCGGGTCCAAGTTCGACAAGGCCCGCGAACTCGGGGTTCTCGCCATCGACGAGGCCGGTCTGCGGCGCCTTATCGAAACGGGGACCGCGGCAGCGGAGGCGCCCCCATGAATCGGCAGGACGACGATCGCGCGCGCCTATCGCTGCGAGTGCAGGGGCGGGTGCAGGGCGTCGGGTTCCGATTCGCCACCCGGGATGAAGCCAGCCGGTTGGCCCTCGGTGGCTGGGTCCGCAACACGCCGGACGGCGGGGTCGAGGTGGTGGCCGAGGGCCCCACTGTGCCGCTGCGGCGCTTGGCCGCGTGGTGCCGCGTCGGCCCGCCGGGTGCGCTGGTCACCGATTTCGACGAGCGCTGGCTGCCGTATATTGGTGAGTTCGACTCCTTCGGCATACGGCGGTGAGCGGCTCGCCCGTCGCCTCCCGTCCGGCGGCTAGCCGTGCCGCATGCGCAGTCCGGCCTGGTACACCTCGCGGCGCGAGAGGCCACGTTCCCGCGCCAGGACACGGGCCACCTCCTTCAAGCTCATTCCCCCGCCGCGTAACCGCTCGATAGCCGCGGCCACGTCTTCCGTTGCCGCCACCCCGGTCTCACCCTCCCCACCCCCGATCAGCAGTGTCACCTCGCCGCGCAGCGGCCGTTCGCCCCAGCGCTGTCGCAGCTCCACGGCGAGATCGGCGGCGGCACCACGCAGGGTTTCTTCAAACATCTTCGTGAGTTCGCGCACCACCACAATGGGCCGCCGCCCGAGCACCTCGTGCAGATCGTGCAAGCACGCCAACAGACGCCGGGCAGCTTCATAGAGCACCACGGTTCGGCGTTCGTGGGCCAGGCCGGCAAGAAACGCGCGCCGCGCGTGCCGCCGCGCGGGCATGAATCCTTCGAAGACGAAGCCGTCCGTCGGCAAGCCGGCGATGCTCAAGGCGGCGGTCACCGCCGCTGGCCCGGGAACGGGTTCGATACGCACCCCCGCCGCGATCGCCGCTCGCACCAAATGATAGCCCGGGTCCGCTATGCCGGGCGTCCCGGCATCGGATATGAGGGCGATCGATTTCCCGTGCTTGAGCGCCGCGACCAACCGCGGCGCCCGCTCGCGCTCGCTCCAATCGTGGTAGCTGGTCATCGGGGTGGTGATGCCGTAGTGCGTCAGCAGCTTGCGGCTGTGACGCGTGTCCTCGGCGGCAATGAGATCCGCTTCGCGCAGCACGCGCAGCGCCCGCAGGGTGATATCTTCCAGGTTCCCGAGGGGTGTCGCCACCACGTACAGCGTGCCGCCCACGACCATCATCCGCGACCCCGTCAGCACCCACCCGCGACGCCGGCACGGCCCTCAGCGACCCCAGTCGCGGGCGTAACGAAAATCCCGATCGATGGTCCGCTGCGACACCTTGGCGATCACCGGCAGGCGCCGCTTGAATTGTGAGTTGCGCACCAGCGTGCCCACCCGCGACACGAAGGACTCGGCGAAGCCCGCCGCGTGGAGTTCCGCACGGGAGTATCGCCGATCGACCATCGCGTAGAGCAACTGGTCGACCTCCCGATACCCGAAGCCCAGCTCGGCTTCGTCGGTCTGCCCGGCCCACAGGTCGGCCGACGGCTGCTTGCGGATGACGTCTTCGGGAACGCCGATCTCTTGCGCAAGCGCCCACACCTGCGTCTTGTAGAGATCCCCAATGGGATTGAGCGCCGACGCCATATCGCCATAGAGCGTGCCGTAGCCGAGCAGCAACTCGGTCTTGTTGCTCGTTCCCAGGACCAGCGCCTGCCAGCGCGCCGAGTGATCGTAGAGAATCGTCATGCGCTCGCGCGCCATCTTGTTGCCGCGCCGCAACGCATCGGCCTCCGGGAAGCGTTCGAAATACACGTCGATCTGTGGGGTAATATCCACGCGGAGCGAGGCAATCCCCGCGCGCGCACTGACGAGGTCGGCATGCAGCAGACTTTCCTCGCTCGAGGTGCGGTAGGGCATCTTGATGGCCAGGACATTCGCGGGCCCCAGCGCTTCCGCCGCGAGCATGGCGCTGACGGCGGAGTCCACGCCACCGGAAAGACCCACCACCACACGTTCGACACCAACCTTGCGCACTTCGTTGCGGATGAATCGTGTCAGCAGGCGGTGCACGAGCGGCGGATTGGTGGGGAGTAACAGCCGCTGCGCTGGCGTACGCGTGGCCGCGGATGCCTTTGCGGCTTCGGTCATTCGCGCTCCGAGGTCGCCGACGTGCGGTGGCGGCGTGCGCCCCGCCGTCTTGACCCTGCCCGCGCGGGGGAGCCAGCCGGCGCCGAACTCTCCATGCGGCCGCGAATGCGCAGCAATTCGTTGATCGTCAGGTCGATGTTCTCGTCGCGCAACAGCGGGGACATCACGCGCTGGCGCCGGGCACGCTTGAGATTCACCTCGCCGACGAGCAAGTCTTCCTCGTAGTACCGCCCTTTGCCGACCCGTCCACCGCTCGGATCGACGATCTCAGAGCCGCCCCAGAAACCGACGCCGTCCTCGAAACCCACACGGTTGGCGTACACGATGAATAGGGCGAACGTCTGCGCATACATCGCATTGATCAACTCCCAGTACCGGGCGTTGTCATCCTGTTCATGTGCGTCGCTGATGCCGCGCAATGGGCTTGCGGACGGACACACGATGGTGAGCGCGCCGTCCAGCGCCGCGATGCACACCGCCGACGGGTGCCACAGATCTTCACAAACTAGCATGGCGCAGCGGCCGAACTTCGAGTCGAAACCGCGGATGCGGTCGCCGCGCGCCAAGTAACGACCTTCGTCAAAGAGCCCGTAAGTTGGCAGGTACGCCTTGCGGTGCACATGCACGATACGACCATCTTCAAAATAGACGGCGCTATTGTAGAAGCGATAATCGCTCGTCTCCTCCACGAGCCCGGCGACCAGGCCACCATCCCGGCTCAAGGCCGCAAGCCGCTGGACTTCCGGCGCATCCAGTCGCAGCGCCACGGTGGACACCATATCCTTCAAGAAGTAGCCGGTGAGGGAGAGTTCCGGAAAGACCACCAGGTCGGCCCCCACTCCCCGTGCCGACCGGACGCGCTCCTCGTAGACGGCCAAATTCGCCTCGAGGTCCCCGAGCCGCGGGTTCATCTGGGCAATCGCAACCGTGAACTGTCCCGTCGCCATTGCCGCGAGTATTCCCAACCACTGCTCTAAAGACAAGGCGGGCGCTCATCTCGGCGCTCGGCCCGCGCGCGACACCCCTTGAACGGTCAGGGTTCGTACCTAATTTTCTTTCGGTGGGAAGGAGGTGAAGACGATGAGAGACCTAGCGCCATGGAGGCCGTTCAAGGAGTTGACCACCCTGCACCGCGATATCGACGACTTGTTTAACCGCTTTTTCGGACTTGAGGAAGGGTGGTTTCCCAGCACGTGGCGGGCGCCGGCGTTTGCAACCATGCCGACCATTGAAAGCTTCGTGCGCGACGGCGAGTTGACTGTAAGGGCTGACCTACCCGGCATCGATCCAAAGGCAATCGAGTTGGCCGTGGAAGGTCATCGGCTTGTGCTGCGCGGCGATCGCCGGGCAAAGGAGGAGCGCAAGGAAAACGACTACTTCTATCGGGAGGTTGCGTATGGGCGCTTCGAGCGTGCGGTGGAGTTGCCCGACGGCGTGGACACCGACTCGATTAAGGCCACCTATCATGACGGCGTCCTTGAGGTGACAATGAAGGCGCCGAAAGAGCTGGCCGGCAAGAAGGTGCCCATCACGGTGCACTGAGCCCGATGGCTGCCTGTGGCCCCGAGCCTGCTCGGGGCCACAGTTCTGTCCGATCTTGGTTTCGCTCGGGCAATGTGCTTTCCTAGGAGACGATGAACAATAGACGTTGCGTTTCACGAGTTCTCGCTTTTCCGCCCGATCGGAATGCGATTTCGCTCGGGTAATCCCTTTTGCTTCAGATGTTCCTACGTTCGAAGGCACGGTGCGCGGCACTATTCGCCTTGCTGGTCGCCGTGGCGGGGCAGGCCTGGGCGGAGGGGTGGACCGAGGAGGTGTTCACCGACAAGCCGAGCGTGGCGCGCCCGTTCGTCGCCGTCGCCAGCCGCGATCCGCAGCGTGCGCATAGCGTCATCGGTACGTCGCGCTTTTACCAGGTCCAGAAGAACGACACCTTCCTCGACATCGCCCGCTACTTCGATCTGGGATACAACGAGTTGGCGGACGCCAATCCGGGACTGGATCCGTGGATCCCGGCGGCGGGTCAAACGATCCTGCTCCCCACGTCTTGGGTCTTACCGGACACCGAGTACACCGGTGTGGTCGTCAACATCCCGGAGATGCGCCTCTACTACTTCCGGCGCGGGGCCGAGGGAACGGAAATCGTGACCACGTACCCGGTCGGTCTGGGGCGCGATGATTGGCGCACGCCGCAGGGGAAGTTTCGCATTCGCGGAAAGACCGTCAATCCACGGTGGGTCCTGCCGGAATCGATCAAAGCGGAGCACCGGCGGGACGGCAAGCCGGCGCCCGATTTCATCGCCGGGGGGGATCCCGAAAATCCCCTGGGCAAATACCGCTTCGAGCTCACCCTACCGATGTATGCGATTCACGGCACCGACATTCCCTGGGGGGTGGGCATGCAGGTCAGCCACGGCTGCGTTCGGCTCTATCCGGAGGATATTGCACGCTTGTTTCCCATGGTGCCGGTCGGCACTCCTGGCCAATTCGTCTATCAACCGGTCAAGGTCGGCGTCCGTGACGGGCATGTATTCGTTGAGGTGCACAAAGACATCTATGCGCTGACGCCGGGTCCGTATCGCGAAGCGCTGCGCTTGATCGACAAGCTCGGCCTCCAATCCCTCGTCGATCTGAACCGTGTGCAACGGGCGGTCACCGAGGAGTCCGGCGTGGTGATGGACGTGACCCGCGAGGCCGGCGGGGACATGAAGGACGAGGTGGTGAAGGCGCCGGTGCGGCAGCCGCGTGCCGAGGGCGACCCCGTGACGGACTCGCGCGGAGGTGCCGTGCGCTAAGCTTGGGCGCGGCGGGCCATCTCACCTCACCCGCCCCACGAGTTCCCGACGCAGAAGCACACCGAGGCCGCTGTCGGGTCACCGTGCCGGACGAGTTCACAATCGGCTTGGATGCGGAACACCTGACCGCGCGTGTCGCTGACGGTCACGAGGCGGCGGGTGGGCGGTACAGTCTGCGGGCGGGGGAAATTGACATAGCCCCAGACGCTGCACGGAATCACGCTTGCCAGGCGCTGGCGGGCCACGGCGTTCTCCTCCGCCAGACCACGATTCTCCTCACCCATTTGCGCCAGGCGTCGTTCCAGCTCGGCGCTCCGTTCAGCGTCATCCTCCTGCGCTTTGTACAGCGCCTCGAGTTGCGTGGCCAGACGCTCGCTCTCGTCGCGCAGCCCGGCGTTCTCCTCCTGCAGAAACCGCGTCCGTTCCTGCGCCTTTTCGCGGCCGGCGCGAGCGATCTCCAACGCGTGGAGGAGGTCCTTCGTCTCCCAGCGAGTGTCTTTCGCATCGGCTGGGGCACGTCGCTCCGCAGGCGTGTCATGGACCTGAAACCAGCGCAGCGCGCGGATCCAGTTGCCGAGCCAGAGCGCGCGCAGTTCGATGCCGTAGCCGCCGTTTCTGACGAACTGATGACTCGGAATCTCGAAGGGCGACTCATGGACACCGAGGTCCCGTTGCGCGTCGCCGACGATTGACAGCAGGACCCGCATCTGCCGCGGGCCCTCCCACACCACCCGCACTGGAGGCTCGACCACGGCCTGGTCCGAGGGAGACAGGACCGTCGGGCGCAGTTGCTGCAGCAAACTGGCGCGAAAAACGATGTCCCCCACGAGGACACCGCACAGTCCCAGGAGCAAGCTGAGCAGTGCTCGATTCATCATCGCCCGCGATACGCTCGACAGATCCTGCCGCCGCCCGGCTCGCCAGCCCGGTCAGCGGCGGCGATTATAAGCAAAAAAGGACTGGAATTGATATCGGAGTTTGTTAGGTTTCGGCGGCGCGCCGAGACCGGGACGGCGCGCGCCGTTTCGCCGCGGAGACCGCGGCCACGCGGAACCGCAAACTTGCCCTGGCACGGGAATTCTTGTAGACGATCCTTTCACGCAGGCGCCGACTGTCTATGTTTTTCGACTTCCTTCTCGGGATGTTCTCCAACGATCTCGCGATCGATCTGGGAACGGCTAACACACTCATCTACGTCAAAGGCGAAGGGATCGTCTGTAACGAACCTTCGGTGGTAGCCGTCCAAAAAGAAGCCCGGGGCGGGCGTCGGGTGCTGGCCGTCGGCGCGGAAGCCAAGAAAATGCTCGGCCGGACGCCGGGGTCGATCGTCGCAATTCGCCCGCTCAAGGATGGCGTGATCGCCGATTTCGAAATCACCGAGGCGATGCTGCGTTACTTCATTCAGAAGATCCACAACCGCAAAGCGCTCGTCCGTCCACGCATCATCATCGGCGTTCCGTTCGGTATCACCGAGGTGGAGAAGCGCGCGGTCACCGAGTCGGCGCAATCGGCCGGCGCACGCGAGGTCTACCTGGTCGAAGAGCCCATGGCCGCCGCCATCGGAGCCGGCATGCCGATCACCGAACCGGCCGGCAACATGATCGTCGACATCGGCGGCGGAACGACCGAGGTCGCGGTCATATCCCTGAAGGGCGTGGTGTTCTCCAAATCGGTCCGGGTCGGTGGCGACAAGATGGACGAAGCCATCGTCCAGTACATCAAGCGCAAGTACAACTTGCTGATCGGCGAGCGTACGGCTGAGCTGATCAAGATCACCATCGGCTCGGCGTACCCCGGCAACGAGATCCAGACCATGGAAATCAAGGGTCGCGATTTGGTCGCGGGGGTGCCCAAGACCGTCGAGGTGTCGGACGAGGAGATCCGCGACTCACTGCTCGAACCGATCAATCAGATCGTCGACGCGGTCCGCATCGCGCTGGAGCGTACCCCACCCGAGTTGGCCTCGGACATCGTGGACAAGGGCATCGTCCTTGCCGGCGGCGGCGCGTTGCTGCGCAATTTGGACGTGCTGCTGCGCGAAGAGACGGGTCTCCCGGTCATGCTGGCGGACGACCCGCTCACCGCGGTGGCCATGGGTGCCGGCAAGATCCTCGATGAGCTTTCGTTGTTGAAGGATGTAACGCTGTAGCGGATGTCATCCGCCGCGGTTCCAGACACCGTGAATTGCTGACGCTGTAGTTCATTGCCGTTCATGCTGGAATTCGTCCGGAGAAACCGCATCGTTTTCACGTCCGGATTGTTGTTGCTGATCGCGCTGCTTCTGCTATCGACCAGCGCCAGCACCCGCCGCCGTACGGACCCGCTGACCGGCATCGTCCTGGACGGCATGTGGCCGTTGCAGCGGGCGGCGGCGGCCACGATCCACGCCCTGGCGAGGGCGTGGCGGACCTATGTCGATCTGGTCGGCACCCGACAGGAAAACGAGACGCTGCGCCGGCGGGTGGTCGAGCTTGAGCAGCGGGCCATCCGGCTGGCGGAGGTGGAGCAGACCGACAAGCGGCTCGAAGAACTCCTCGATTTCCGCGCGACGCTCGTCGGCGATATGGTGGTCGCCAATATCATTGCCCGCGACCCACTGCCCTGGTTCAGCAGTCTGACCATCGACAAAGGGTCCGCGGATGGCGTGCAAAAGAATGCCGCGGTGTTGTCGCCGTTCGGCGTCGTTGGACACACCATGGCCACCGGCAGCCACGCGGCCAGGGTCTTGCTGCTCACCGACCACAACAGCGGGATCGACGCAGTGGTTCAACGCAGCCGCGCACGCGGCATCGTGGAAGGCGCTCTCGACGGCCGCTGCGTGATGAAGTACGTCAAACGCGACGAAGACCTGGAGGTGGGGGATCGCGTGGTCACGTCCGGATTGGACGGAATCTTCCCCAAGGGTATCATGATCGGCGAGGTGACCCGTGTTACGCGAGGCAACCGCGGCTTGCTGCAGCTTGCGGACATTCAACCGAGTGTGCCGTTGGACCGAATCGAGGAGGTGCTGGTGAGCCGGGGGATGATGCAGTCGGCGGAGCCCCTCCCGTGATCGCCATCGTTCGATCGGGAGCATGCCGGGCCAGCCGCTCTCGCGGCCGCGGCGCAGCCTGAGCATTCGATCATGCGTGCAGCAGTGGTCCTGTCCACTATCTCGATCGCCGCCCTGTTGCTGCAGACCACCCTGCTTCCACTGGCGGCGCTCGGACGGGCCACTCCCGATCTGCTACTCATCATTTGTGTGTACCTGGGATTGCACCAACACTCGGTGGGCGGCGCCGTCGGCGCGTTCCTGCTCGGCTACCTGCAAGATGCCTTCTCCGGCAGCGTGGTGGGACTGAATGCTTTTGCCATGTGTCTCGTCTTCACCCTGGTGTACCTCACTTCGCGGCGTCTATGGGTCGACAACGCCGTCTCGAAGATCGTCCTGGTATTTCTGGCATCGCTGTTGAAGACCACGATTGTCCTATTGCTGATCGCCTACTTCCTGTCGGTGGCCACCATCTGGCAGGCGGTGGCGAACTACCTGCTGCTGGAGGCGGTTCTGGCGGCCATGCTCAGCCCGGCAATGTTCTCCGTGCTCGCCCGCACGCAGCAGCTGGCGGTGACGGAGGAGGGGTAGGTGGTCCCGATCAGCCAGCACGAAGTGCCGGGGGTCCTGCGCCAACGCGTGCTGATCGCGATCGGCGCCGGCTTGCTGTGCTTTGCGCTGCTCCTGGCGCGCTTGTGGACCCTGCAGATCCTGCACGGAGAGGACATGCGCATCCTCTCCGAGAACAACCGCATTCGCCTGCACCGCGTGCAGGCCACACGGGGGACCGTGCTCGACCGTTTCGGCCGCGTGCTCGTCGACAGCCGACCGTCGTTCGACGGGGTGCTGGTCCCGGAAGACGCCCGGGACGTTCGCACGACGGTCGAAAACCTGGCGCAGTTGCTGGGACAAGACGCGGCCGACATGCACGGCTTGTTGACGCAGGTGAGCGCGCGGCCGCCGTTCGAGGGCATCACCATCAGGCGCGACTTGAGCTGGGAGGAAATGGTGGCCCTCGAAACCCACCAACTCGACTTGCCTGGCGTCAGCTTGCAGATGACGTCGCGCCGCAGCTACCCGCTTGAGGAGCGCTTGGCCCACCTCGTAGGATACGTGGGGGAGGCGAGCGAACAGGATCTGCAGGTGGATCCCCGCAATCGTCTCGGCGACCTGATCGGCAAAGTCGGACTGGAGAAGCGCTTGGAATCGTATCTGCGCGGCGTCGACGGTGGGCAGCAGATCGAGGTCGATGCCGTCGGACGCAAGTTGCGCGTGCTGCGTGAAGTCGAGGAAGCTCCGGGAGACACGGTCACGATGACCATCGATCGGGATTTACAGGAGACCGCATGGCAGGCAATGGGCGATCACGACGGCAGCGTGGTGGCGCTCGACCCGAATACGGGCGAGATTTTGGCCCTGGTCAACCGCCCCTCCTACGATCCGAATCTATTCGCGCGCGGGATCCGTCGCGGCGAGTGGCGCGCCCTGCTCACCGACAAGCGCCACCCCTTGAACAACCGGGCCGTCCAGGGACAGTACCCTCCGGGCTCGACGTTCAAGATCATCGTCGCCACCGCGGCTCTCGAGGAAGGCGTCGTCAACCCGTTCACCCGCATCCATTGTCCCGGAGGGATGCAGTTCGGCAACCACTACTTCCGCTGCTGGCGCAAAGGGGGCCACGGCTCGGTCAACCTTCACGACGCCCTGGTCCAGTCGTGCGATGTGTTCTTCTACCAGGTGGCACAGCGGCTCGGAATCGATACAATCGCGCGCTACGCCCGATTCTACGGGCTGGGCTTACCGACGGGCATCGACTTGGAGCATGAGAAACCCGGGACGATTCCCGACACCGCGTGGAAGCGGCGACGCTTCAATCAGCCGTGGTACGCCGGCGAGACGCTGTCGGTGGGGATCGGACAGGGATACGTCACCACCACGCCGCTGCAGATGGCGAACGCGGTCAGCATGGCGGCCGTCGGTAAGCGCTTTCGGCCCCACTACGTCAAGAACATCGCCACACCGGACCGCACGATCGTCCGCACCGAAACACCGGAACTTGTCGCCACGCTCAACGTGCGCGACACGACGCTGATGCAGATCCGCGAGGGGCTGCGCGACGTGGTCAACGCGCCAAACGGCACCGGCAAGAACGCGCGCTTGAACGGCATCCTCGCGGCCGGCAAGACTGGGACGTCGCAGGTCGTAAAGATGGGCGAGAAGCGAGTCAAGTCGTCAGAGGTGCCGTGGCAGGAGCGCGATCACGCGTGGTTCGTCACCTATGCCCCGGTGGATGCCCCCGAAATCGCCGTGGCCACTTTGGTGGAACACGCCGAAGGTGGCGGCGGGGCCGTGGCCGCCCCCATCGCCCGTCAAGTAATGCAAGCCTACTTCGACCTCAAGAAGGCGCGCGAGGACGCCAAGTATGCTCAGAATTGATCGGCGCCTCATTCTGAATTTCGACTGGGGGCTCCTGGTCGCCGCCTTGTTGGTCATCGCATGCGGCCTAATGACGGTCCTCAGCGCATCCCACGTCCCCGGTCGCCTGATGAGCGGTCTGTTCACCCGGCAAGTGCTGTGGGCCGCGCTCGGCATGATCGGGCTGCTGGCGACCGTCAGCTTTGACTATCACTGGCTGGAGCGCTACGCATATTTCGTCTACGCCGCGGCAATCCTCCTGCTCCTGATGACCGCCGTACTTGGGGCGTCGGGCGGTGGTGCGCGGCGTTGGATTGTCCTCGGTCCCGTCACCATTCAACCGTCTGAGTTCGCCAAACTGGCACTGGTCGTGGCGTTGGCCCGGCATCTGCATCGACACGTCGCGGAGCATCCCTTGGCGTTGCGCAGCGTGGCGGTAGCGGTCCTCCTCTTCGCGCCGGCCGCAGCCCTCATCCTGAAACAGCCGGATCTCGGGACCGCCATCGCGCTCGGCATCACGGTCGCCAGCCTGCTGCTGTTCGCCGGACTGCGCCTGCGTCTCGTGTTCCTGCTCGCCGCCGTCCTGGTCCCAGCGGCTCCCTTCGTCTGGCATCACCTCAAACCGTACCAGCAGCGGCGGGTGATGACCTTCATCGACCCCAACGCCGATCCCCTCGGCGCCGGCTATCACATTATTCAGTCGAAGATCGCCATTGGATCGGGTATGCTCGAAGGCAAAGGCTACCTTCACGGTACCCAGAACCGGTTGAATTTTCTCCCCGAGCAACACACCGACTTCATTTTCTCGGTCTTCGCCGAGGAGTGGGGGTTCCTCGGCAGCGCCGTCTTGGTGGCATTGTACCTCCTGCTCATGCTGCGCTGCTTGAGCGTCGCCATGCGCGCGCGCGACACCTTCGGAACGTTGCTGGCCTTTGGCGTGACCGTCATGATCTTCGGTCAGGTGCTGGTCAACATCGGGATGGCGACCGGCTCCTTGCCGGTCGTCGGCATCACCCTGCCCTTCTTCAGCTACGGTGGTTCATCGCTGCTGGCCAGCATGATCGCGATCGGTTTGCTGCTGAATGTGAGCATGCGGCGATTCACCTTCACGTCGTCAGGGCTGTCCTGATCGCGCCCAGGGTGCGGTACGGGGAGACAAACAATGCACGGCCCGTTTTTTGGGGATTTCACTGTCGGCCAGGTGATCAAGCACTGGCCTGGGCGGACACTCCGCGATTTCGACGATACATGGTTCACCCTGCTGACGATGAACACGAACCCCATCCACTTCGACGATCACTACGCCAGCCAAACCCAGCACGGGAAATGCCTGGTGAACGGGATACTGGTCTTCGCTGTCGCCGTCGGCATGAGTGTCAAAGACATCAGCCAGAACGCCATCGCCAATCTCGAATACGAGAACGTTCGGCATTTGCGACCGACATTTCACGGTGACACGATCTACGCCGAAACAGAAATTCTCGAAAAGACGGCATCGAAGAGCAAGCCGGACCGTGGGGTTCTTTACGTCGAGACGCGGGCCTGGAATCAGGCCGGTGAGCACGTCCTTGTACTACGGCGGCGCGTGCTGCTGCTCAAGAACGCAGCATTGCCAGCGTCGTAAGCAGCGTCTATCCAATTCCAGCGGCCACATGTCCTGACGACAGCACGGGTATCGCCTGGCACCGCCGTCGCAATGCGTGTACGCATGCAGCTGACGGCCGCGGTTTCCGGCGGCACATTAGGGCGGAGAGAGGAGAGCAACGAGCGGCATGAACGCGAAAGAAGTGATGAAGTACGTGAAGGACCACAAAGCGGTGGCGGTGGACCTGAAGTTCAACGATTTTCTGGGGATCTGGCAGCATTTCACCATTCCGGTCAGCGAGCTGAGCGAGGCGGTGTTCGAGGAGGGGCTGGGCTTCGACGGCTCGTCGATCCGCGGCTGGCAGCCGATCCATGCCAGCGACATGCTGGTGATGCCCGACCCGACCACCACGGTGATGGATCCGTTCACCGCCGAGCCGACGATGTCGGTGATCTGCAACATCGTCGATCCGATTACCAAGGAGGACTACAGCCGCGACCCGCGCAACATCGCGCGCAAGGCCGAAGCCTACCTGCAGTCGACCGGGGTGGGGGACGTGGCCTACTTCGGGCCGGAGCCGGAGTTCTTCATTCTCGACGACATCCGCTACGGGCAGAACCAGCATGCGGGCTACTACTTTTTGATTCGGCCGAGGGCCAGTGGAACACCGGGCGCGAGGAGCGGCCGAACCTGGGGTACAAGCCGCGCTACAAGGAAGGGTACTTTCCGGTGCCGCCGACCGACAGCCAGCAGGACATTCGCACCGAGATGGTGCGCACGATGGAGGGGTGGGGTTGCGGGTCGAGCGCCAGCACCACGAGGTGGCGACGGCGGGGCAGGCGGAGATCGATCTGCGCTTTATGGCGTTGGTGAAGATGGCCGACGCGCTGATGTGGTACAAGTACATTTGCAAGAACGTGGCCTGGCGGCACGGCAAGACGGTGACCTTCATGCCGAAGCCGCTGTTCGGGGACAACGGCAGCGGCATGCACGTGCACCAGAGCATCTGGAAGGGGGACAAGCCGCTGTTTGCGGGCAACGGCTACGGGGGTTGAGCGAGTTGGCGATGCACTACATCGGCGGCATTCTCCAGCATGCGCCGGCGCTGGCGGCGTTCACCAACCCGTCGACCAACAGCTACCGGCGGCTGGTGCCGGGCTTCGAGGCGCCGGTGAACCTGGCGTATTCGAGCCGCAACCGCTCGGCGGCGGTGCGCATTCCGATGTACAGTCCGAGCCCGAAGGCCAAGCGCATCGAGGTGCGTTTCCCGGACCCGAGCAGCAACGGCTATCTGGCGTTTGCGGCGATGTTGATGGCGGGCTTGGACGGCATCCACCAGCGGCTCACCCCGGGCGAGCCGCTCGACAAGGACATCTACGCGTTGACTCCGGAGGAGCTCAAGGACGTGCCGAGCATGCCGGCGAGCCTCGACGAGGCCCTCACCAACCTCAAGGCTGACCACGAATTTCTGCTGCAGGGGGACGTGTTCACCGAGGACGTGATCGACACCTGGATCGAGTACAAGATGGCCAACGAGGTCAGCGCCATGCGCCTGCGCCCCCATCCGCACGAATTCGCCCTCTACTTCGACGTCTGAGCGCGCCCCTCCCCGTTCACCACCCGTACACGGGCCGGCGGCATGCGTCGCCGGTCCGTGCCGTTTCTGCGAACCGAACGCCGCAGGCGACCGCATGGCGGCTCCTGTGTGCCCTGTCATGCGGACGCGGGATTTCAGGCCGCGCTTAGCGAAGCGCTTCGATGCGGAATCGCGGGAAGCGAATCCGCCGGCTGCGGCACTTCGGGCAGCCGCTTGGCCTCGTAAAGCGTTGCCGTTGGGCGAATGCGAAACCGCAATCGAGGCATGTCGCCGGCTCAATGCGCAGTTCTTCCCCGGTGTGCTTTAGCGACCGGCTGAGGTGCTCCAAGTGTGACGCCACGTCGTGCTCTGGAATGCCGACGAGTCTCGACACGTCGCGGGCGGTCACTGGGCCGTCGAGCAGGGCTTGATGAATGCTTGCACGCACGGACAGGTGCCGTTCCATCTATCGTCCCTTTCCCGACACACACGTCATCCGCAGGTGCCAGCGCCGCTCGACTGTAGCACGTCGAATGACTACGTACAGGAGTGGTCGGCGCCGCGCCGCGGGTACGATGGCACGCAACCGGAAGTCGGGGGAATCGGGCGACACACGCGCTGCCATTGCAAGCCGCCGGCGTGTGCATGTAATTCTCGCTCCGGGTGTATGGGCCGTCATATGGTGGGTCACAGGTTTCGTCGGACTTGCTGGGTGCCAGATGCCGTCGTCCGCTCCTAACGCTCCGTCCGACTTCACCACCGCACGCGCGCGACTATTGGCGGAACTGCGCGCTGAAGGCATTACCGACTCCCGCGTTCTGCACGCCTTGGCGCAAGTGCCGCGCGAGGAATTTGTCCGGCCTGAGGACCGCAGCCGGGCGTATGACAACCGCGCCCTGGCAATCGGAGGCGGCCAGACGATTTCGCAGCCCTATATCGTCGCTGTCATGACGCAACTGGCGGAACTGCACAGCGGCGACCGCGTGCTGGAGATCGGCACCGGCTCCGGCTATCAGGCGGCCGTCCTCTCGGCTCTCACGCTCGAGGTGTACTCGATCGAGATCGACCCGGTCTTGGCGGACACCGCACGCCAGCGGCTTGTACGCTTGGGGTACCGGAATGTGACCGTTCGTGCCGGCGACGGATTTTACGGTTGGGAAGAACAGGGGCCCTTCGACGCTGTCGTGGTTACCGCCGCCGCGCCGCGGATCCCCGAGCGCCTGGTCGCTCAACTCAAGGTTGGAGGACGACTGCTGATGCCGCTCGGTGAAGGCGCGTACCAGACGCTCATCCGTGGCCGTAAGACCGAGAGCGGGCTCGCTGTCGAACGGTTCGATGACGTCCTGTTCGTTCCCATGACCGGCGCCATTCGCTCCCAGACGCCGTGAGCGCACGCAAGGGAGGCAGCTCAGGAATCTTTCCTGACGGGCGTATAGATCGTTGTTGCAAGCGGGGTAACCTTGCCGCCTCCTTCGGCAACCGGATGGACCTTGCTGCTGCCGCGTTTTTCCACTTCGTCGATCCGAACGACCGCATGCAGCGGGATGTACGTGCGCTCGACGCCGGAAAACTCGCGCTGCAGAGCCTCCTCCGACGGGTCCACCACGACGGTTGTCTTCTCGCCGAAGAGCAGCCCCTCCACCTCAACGAAACCGAATAAGCTGCCCTGGCTCACGCTCTTGGCGTACACTTCGTAGACCTTGCCCTGGTTGGCAAACACCACCTTGTAAATACGCTTCTTGGTTGCCATGCGCGCCGAACCCTAACTGAAAATGGTTCCAAAATCGACGCTCGCGAGCCAACGCTTACTGACGGACACATACGCTGGCGCCATCCTGACGCGGATCCAACTGCGCGGAATTTCATCCCGTGGTGTCGTCCATAGGTTGTCCACGCCATGAGGCGGCGCGCGGCAGTACCGCTATCGAGCTCGACACCCGCATCGATTGCGGCCAGAGCATGGATGAGAAACTGCGCAGCGTCAAGAGCACGCGGTAGCGGTTTGCGTTGCTGCACCGGCTGTGGGATACGGCATGCCGCCACGGCGAAACCGCGCGGCAAACGTCGCATCCTTGAAAAGGAGTCCCTATGAAAGTCTACCACTGCGCTCAGACCCGATCCGTTCGCGTCCTCTGGCTGCTCGAAGAACTGGGCGTTCCGTATGAACTGCTAAAGTTCGATTTCACGCCACAGAACCTAAAGAAGCCCGAGTTCCTGAGAATCAGCCCGCTCGGGAAGGTGCCGGTAATTCAAGACGGCGATCTGACCATGTTCGAGTCGGGTGCCATCGTCGAATACGTCCTCGAAAGGTATGGCAACGGCCGGCTAGCGCCAGCGCCCGGCACACCGGCGCGGGGGTTGTTCCTGCAGTGGATCCATTTCGCCGAGGCGACAGCGAGCCCACCCTTCAGTGAAATGGCACAGCACACCATGGTCAAACCGGAGGCGGAACGCATCCCGGCGGTCGTCGCCGATGCCCGTACGCGCGCGGTGGCGATGGCGGGTGTGGTCGAGCAAGCGTTAGCGGGCAAGCAGTACCTGCTCGGCGCCGAGTTCTCGGCAGCCGACATCATGATGGGGTACACGGTCCTCATGATGAAGTGGTTTGGGGTGTTGTCGGACGCACACCCAAACACCCTCGCGTACGTCGCGCGGCTTGAGGCGCGGCCGGCCCTCCAGAAGGCCTTGGCGTAGAGGAGAAAGGGCGCCACCTGATCCGACCAGAGAATCTCTTTACCGACGTTCCGCGGACGCTTGCGGACGAGGACGTTGTTCCGCTCATCGCAACGGCTTCCGCGCGCCTCGAACGCATCGTTTCCAGCGGCCACGCCACGCCGCCGGGCGAGTGGTACGATCAGCCCGCTCACGAATGGGTGATCGTGCTCCGCGGCAGTGCGGGACTGCTGTTCGAAGGCGACCGCGAGCCGGTGCGATTGCACGCCGGCGATTACGTCACTATCCCGGCGCACCGGCGGCATCGGGTGGAGTGGACGGACCCGGTGGAGCCCACAGTCTGGCTGGCGTTGCACTACCGCGCGGACACCCGTCCGTCTTGATTGCGCACCTACTACGAGCCATTTCGGCTCGGCGCGAGCCCGCCACCACAGGTCGAGCCCCCGTCGGTAACGCCGGCCCCATTGGGGAAAGCCCCGGCACGCACAAAATCGCGATCGTGGGTTGAACGTCATGCTGCGCGGGAGCTAGTCTGGTTGAGGTGTATCGCCCGAGAGTTCTCTGTGTACCGACCGGAGGTGACCCGTGATTGATTATGAGCGCCTAGGCGCCATGGACGCGGCGTTTCTCGACCTGGAAGACGACAACCATCACATGCACGTCGGCGGCGTGATGATCTTCGATGCGGGCCCTCTCCGCCGGGAAGGCGGCGGCATCGACATCGAGCGCATTCGCCGGACCATCGAATCACGCCTGCATCTCGTGCCCCGTTTTCGCCAACGCCTGGCGTACATCCCCTTCGAGCGCTTACCCATCTGGGTCGACGATGAACGCTTTCGGCTGAGCTATCATGTGCGTCACGCCTCCCTGCCCCGCCCCGGAGACGATCGCGAGCTCAAACGGTTGGTTGGCCGGATTATGTCACAACCCCTCGACCGTAGTCGCCCCCTGTGGGAGATGTGGCTGATCGAGGGACTGGCTGGAGACCGCTTCGCCCTGGTGTCCAAGAACCACCATTGCATGGTCGACGGCGTCTCCGCCGCAGACGTGATGGCGGCAATTCTGCAGCCAACCCCTGACACCGCAATCGTCCCGCCGCATCCGTGGGCGCCGCGATCGCATCCAAGCGAGGCGCGCTTGCTTTTCGATCAATTGCAGCGGCGTGCAACGCAGGCGACCACGGCGTGGCAGGCGATGCGCACCGCCATCAACCACCCGGAGAGCGCGGTACGCACGCTCGGACAATCGTTCGCCGGCGTGCTCGAGGCGGTCGCCCCCGCGCTGAGTCCGGTGTCCGAGACACCGATCAACGTCCGGGTCGGACCGCACCGGCGTTTCGACTGGCTGAACATGGACTTGCGCGATCTGAAGGCGGTCACCCGCGCGCTGGGGGGAACGATCAACGATCTCGTGCTCACGATCACAAGCGGGGCGCTGCGCGAGTATTTCGCGCAGCGCGGCATCGCCGTGAACGGCTTGGAGATCAGGGCCATGGTGCCGGTGGCACTGCGTACCGGCGAGGAACGCGGACATCTGGGGAACCGCCTGACGGAAATCGTCGTTCCGATTCCGGTGCGTGTGGCGGATCCCGTCGCGCGGCTGCGTGCCGTCCAGCGAACCACCGCCAACCTCAAGCGCTCACGACACGCGCTGGGGGCGCAGGTGCTCACGACCGTCAGCGAGTGGACCGTTCCGAGCCTGCTCGGCCAGGTGGTGCGACTGGCTTCACGAGCGGGCGCCTGCAACCTGGTCGTCACCAACGTGCCTGGACCGCAAATTCCACTCTATCTGTGCGGCGCGCCGATGCGAACCGCGTACCCGGTCGTCCCGCTCTTCGAAAATATGGGAATCACGGTGGGGCTGTTCAGTTACAATGGCGGGCTGTTCTGGGGTGTCAACGGCGACTGGGAAGCCATGACAGACTTGCACGAATTTCAGCAAGCAATCGAGTCGTCCTTTCGTAGCTTGCAGCTTGCCGCTGACGCGACAGCCCGGCCACGCGCAACGCCGCGACCCCGGCGACGCCCGGCGCCGGTGGTCATGGAGACGCGGCCGTTACGCGCCAGTTAGACGCACTCCGGCTCGCGGGGGGAATCCTTTTCCCACAGGCAGGCCGTTATCCCAGCAGCGCCGAAGCCAGTTCCCGCCACTGGCGCAGCGGCAGCGCACGTGCATCGGCGTCGAGCACCTGGACGCCAACGTGATCGGCGCCGGCATCGTGATGCGCCTTCACCCGCCGAACGATGGCGTCGATGTCGCCCCATGCCACGATGGCGTCCACCAAACGATCGCTGCCGCCATTCGCGACATCGGCGTCGGTGTAGCCGAACCGCTTGAGGTTATTCACGTAGTTGGGCAGACCCAGATAGGTAGCCATATGCGCCCGAGCGATGTCGCGCGCCGTGCCGGCGTCGCTCTCGAGCACCACCGCCTGTTCCGGACACAGGAGCGGGCCCGGCCCCATGATCCGGCGGGCTTCCGCGGTGTGTTCCGGCGGCACGAAGTACGGGTGTGCGCCCGCGGTGCGTTCCGCCGCGAGTTTCAACATTTTCGGATGCAGTGCGCCGATCACGCGTACGGGAGCCGTGCTCGGCGGCGCGGCGACGTACGGCGCCGCATCCATCGCGTCGAGGTAGTGGCGCATGGTGGTGAGCGGCTTCTCGTATCGATGGCCGCGCACCATTTCCACCAGGGGCGCATGGCTCACACCCATGCCCAGCAGGAAACGGTCCGGATACGCCTCCGTCAGTGTCTTCTGGGCGGCGGCCATGGTCACCGGATCGCGGGCGAAGATACTGGCGATTCCGGTGGCAACGGCAAGGTGCCGAGTCGCCGCCAACAACAGCGCCGCGTGGCTGAACGCCTCGCGGCCCATCGCCTCCGGAATCCACACGACCTTGAAGCCCAGGGCTTCGATCTCGGCCGCGGCCGCCTGCGCCTGCCGCGCAGGGAGCAATTCCAACGTGAAGTTCCAAATGCCTACCCGTCCAATATCCATGGCGCACCCCTTCTCGATGTGAAACCGACCAACGTAGCGCTTCGACCGCGAAGTGTACCCGAGTTTCCACCCGATACAAGCAAACCATACGGCCGCGACATGGGCGCCGGGTCACGGTACGCCGTCGCCAACCGGGCTCACGGCCTCCAATAGAGCAGCAGCGCCGCGGTTACAATCCACAGCAAGACATCGACGAGCAGCGGCTGGTCGGAGAGCAGGAGTTGGGTCGGGTTACCGCCCTCCTCGCGCTGATGCACGAGGTAGAGATAGCGGAAGATCCCGAACAGCACGAAAGGGATGGTCAGGTAGAGTTTGTCCGTTCCAAGCTTCTCGCGGACTTCTGGCGAAGCGGTATAAATGGCATAGGCCACCACCGTCGACGCGGTGACCACGGCAATCATCTGATCGAGGAAGTAGGGGCTGTATTCCCTGAGGCTTGCGCGATGGTCGGTAGCGCGTCCTTCGAGCAAGATCAGTTCATGGCGCCGCTTGGAGAAGCCGAGGAACAAGGCCAACAAGAACGTGCAGATGATCAGCCAGGGCGACACCGGTACGGCGATGATGACACCGCCGGCGACGGCGCGTATGACAAAACCGGCGGCAATCGCCATAACGTCGAGGATGACGACCTCCTTCAACCAGAAGGTGTACGCGACCTGTAAGAGGAAATAGAGGCCGGCAAGGACAGCGAACCACCGACTGAGCAGGGCCGTTCCGGCGAGCCCCGCCGCCACCAGGCCAACCGCCATCGCCACGGCGGACCCGTGTCGCACGCGTCCGGATGGGAGCGGACGTAACGACTTCAATGGATGCTCGCGGTCGCGGTCGCAGTCCCAAAGATCGTTCATCACATAGGTGCCGCTGGCCAACGCACAAAAGGCAACGAAACCCAGCGTCACCAACACGACGGCGTCGACATTGAAAAGATGCTTGGAGAAAATCAGCGCCGCGAACAGCACGGTATTCTTGCTCCACTGCGTCGGCCGTAGCAACGACACCACGTCGCGCAACGACGTGGGTCGTGCGTACGCCCTTGCCTCCTCGGGCATCCCCGTGTTCACGGCTCGACCACCGTGCCCCTACTTGCGCCACCGTGCAAGCAGCGCCCCCAGCAGTGGCGTGCGTGGCTCGGCGGATTCCGCGGATTTCGACGGCGCCGCCGCGGCGCTCTCATCCCACCATTCGACCGCCGTCGTCGTGATTCCCGAGAGCCTGAACACCACCGGGAGCAACCGATCGTTGACGAAGGCTTTGCTCACCTCGCCCGGCGCGCGCAGCATCACGTCCACCTGCCGGACGTAGTTCTCGCCGCCGTGGATCATGACGGGGATCGGCACCACTGCCGCGATAGTGGGGAGCGCGGCCTGCATCGCGGCGTCGTCCAGCCGATTCAACGCCGCGTCGGCGGCCGCCCGGCTCGTGTCGTCGGGCGCGTCCACCAGGAACGTCAGCGACAAGTAGCGCGTGCCGGCAGCGTCCCCCTTCTGCCTGGAGATGCGGCACAGCCCCGCCGTCCCGCGCGGGCCCCCGATGCGGAACTCGAAAAAAGCCAGCATCTCCTCCTGCTTATAAAGGTCGACAAACTCCTGGACGATATCGATTCGCTTTTCTGCCATCGTTTTCCCCCACGTGCCCGTCCCGACGCAGGCACGCATGGAACTCGACCGGGTACCCGCACAGGCGCAACCACGATCACTATACGTTTCTCCTGCGCACCGCCACACACCGCTTCCTGCGAACGAACGCACCGCGGCAGCGCCTCCCCGGCAGAGACTCTGGAGGCCATCGCATACCATTATCGCAATGATGGGCAAAGGAAACCCGCGGTCCGGCGCCATACAGGCGTGCCGGCGCACTTCCGCCATTCTTGACAACGGTGCCCCGCGGATGTCACACGCCGGTCAACGAGAGTTGCGCCTGTGAACCGGGGCGGTAACCGACGAAAGGACGAGCGATGCGTAACGGACACAATCGGAAGGATCATCCATTCGCTTCGCGCACCAATCCCGGTTGCGCGAGCGAGGAACGTTACCTCACTGGGTTGCTGACACGACGGCGCTTTCTGCAGGCAGCCACCGGCACACTGGCGCTGACGCTGCTGAACCTCCACCGTGGCGAGAGTCGGAATCTGGATCAACCAGACACGCCGCAAAGCCCCAACTCACCGGGTAACATCGAGTACCGTGGCGTCGAGGACATCTACCGAAGGAAGTGGACCTGGGACCGCGTCGTTCGCGGCACCCATCACTCCAACTGCGGCTACCAGCGCTGCGCCTGGAACGTGTACGTCAAGGACGGCATCGTCTGGCGCGAAGAGCAGGCCGCGCAGTATCCGCAAACCAACCCCGACCTACCGGACTTCAATCCGCGCGGTTGCCAGAAAGGCGCCTGTTACAGCGACCGCATGTACGATCAAGCGCGCTTGACGGCGCCGTTGAAACGAGCTGGCGAGCGGGGTGCGGGCAAATGGACACGGATCGGCTGGGACCAGGCGCTCACCGAAATCGCCGACAAGTTCATCGATGCCATCGTCGCGGAACACGACGGTCCCGGCTCGATCTACTGGGACCTGGGCTCGTCATCGAGCAATGGGTGTCACGCCCTGGGCCTGACACGGAGCGGCTATCTGCTCGACACTCCGCTCCTCGAGGACACCACCGAGATGGGTGACCACGCCCCCGGTGTCGCGGTGACAACCGGCAAGGTGCTATTCACCAGTTCGATGGACGATCTGCTGTACAGCGACCTCATCCTTATCTGGGGCGGCAATCCCATCTACACTCACATTCCCAACGCCCACTTCATCTACGAGGCCCGCTACAAGGGCGCCTACCTGGTCACCATTGCGCCCGACTACAGCCCCTCCGCGTTTCACGCCGACGAATGGGTGCCGGTGAACATCGGTACGGATGCCGCCTTGGCCCTGTCGATGGCACGGGTGATGGTCGAGGAGAAACTGTACAAACCGGACTTCATCGCGGAACAGACCGATCTGCCGTTCCTGATTCGACGCGATACCGGACGCTTCCTGCGCGGGAGCGACATGTCCGCCACTGGCGCGGACGATGACTTTTTCATGTTCGACATCGGACAGCAGAAAATCGTCCCGGCGCCCAAGCGCAGTCTGGCACTGGCTGCGATCAAACCGGCACTGGAGGGAACCTTTGACGTCGAGACACGCGAGGGGACGGTGAGCGTGACCACGGCCTTCGAGCGTCTCACGCGACAACTCCAGGACTACTCGCCGGAACAGACCGAAGCGATCACCGGGGTGGCGGCCGCGGTCGTACGCGACCTGGCCCGGCGTATCGCGGAGGCGCAGGCGTGCGCCAACATCACGCAGACCAACTTCGGCAAGTTCTACAATGGCCTGGAGGCGGAGCGCAGCATACTGCTGGTCTTCGCGCTGGCCGGCCAGTTCGGCAAGCACGGTGCGGGCTACTCGGCGGTCCCGATGCTGTCCGTTTCCGGCGCCGAGCCGCTGAATCTGGCCAGCGGCAAGCACGCTCCCAAGATCGGGATCGGTTTGCTGGCGGCAAAGAACGGGCTGGAGATGCTCAAGATGAAGATGGCGGGGTATACCAACGAAATGATGGTCTACGAGCTTGCCCGCCGGGATTATGCGCGTGGCAACGTGATCCCCCCTACCCTGCTCTACTATCAGCACGGCGGCCTCAAGGATCTGTATGGTAGCGCCAAACGTTGGGACCCGGCCGTCAAACGCGAGTTCGATGACTACCTCAAGGAGGCGGTGGACAAAGGGTGGCAGTTTGTGCCGAAGACACCGCCACGCATCCTGTTCTCGGTCGGGGGCAACACCTTCCGCCGCGTCCGTGGCTACCACAAGCTCGTGGAACATCTCCTGCCTAAACTCGATCTCTTGGTGACCTTCGATTGGCGCATGAGCAACACCGCCCGCTATAGCGACTACGTCCTGCCGGCGGCGGGCTATTACGAGCGCGACGATATCACCTGGAGCACCGCTCTCGCGCCCTTCAGCCACCCAACCGTCGAGGCGGTGAAACCGGTGGGCGATTCGAAGAGCGATTGGGTGTTCCACTGTCTGTTACTGAAGAAGCTGCAGGCGCGCGCCAAAGCGCGCGGCATCACAACGTATACCGATCGCCACGGTGGGCAGCGGCGTTTGGACGAATGTTACGACGATTTTACGTTCCAGGGCCGTTTTACGGAAGACAATCCGGAAGACCTGCTGCAAGAGATCCTCGCGCTGTCCGACAACTTGAGTGGCACGAGTTGGAAGGAATTGAAGGAAAAGGGCTTCGAGCGCTTTACCGCGGTGGGCATGGGGGTGACGCACATCGGCAACGCCGCCGATATCGAGCCCCACGAACCGATCGTGGCAAACAGTTGGTATGTGCAGAAGAAGATGCCCTGGCCGACGCTGACACGCCGCATGCAGTTCTACATCGATCACCCGTTCTACCAGGAGTTGGGGGAAGTGCTGCCGGTGTACAAGCCCCTTCCCGCGATCGGCGGTGACTATCCGCTACAACTGACGAGCGGGCACAACCGTTGGTCGATACACGCGGCGTGGCGTGACAACAAGAAACTGCTGGGGTTACAGCGCGGGCAGCCGGTCATCTTCATGGGCAGCGACGATGCCAAGATGCGCGGCATTGCCGACGGCGACCTGGTGCGCCTCCATAACGATATCGGCGACTGTACGCTCCACGCCCAGGTCTCGCCGGCGGTGAAGCCGGGCCAGGTGATCGTCTACCACGCATGGGAGCCGTTTCAGTTCAAGGACGGGCGTTCCGATCAGGTACTGACGCCCAGTCCCTTGAATCCGATTCAATTAGCCGGCGGATACTTCCACCTGCAGTGCAGGATCATGATCGGAACGCCGGGAGGCCACGATCGGGGGACGCGAGTCGAGGTGGAAAAAGCGCGGTTGGCCGGCTGACAGCAGTCGCAACGCCGCACGCCCGACCTGTACTCGTCGTGCGCCCGTGGTGTGCGGGGCTGCATTGCCCCGCACACCGGATGAGGCTCAACGATCGAGGTGTTCGACATCGCCCGTCGAGCTGGCATCGGCCCCGGCGATCTCGTCTTCCGTGATCGTGGCATTGAGATACATGAACGAGCCGACCAGCCACAGCGCGCTCCCGATGCCCAGCACGACGAGGGTCGCCCGGGCAAACGGTACGACATTGTCGAACAGAATCGCCGCCAGACTCGCATCCACGCCCCCGGCAAAGCAGGCGACACAATACAAGATGACGCCCACGACCGTCACCACGAAGCCGGCTAGGATCAGTCGGTCGCCAGTCCGTTGCTGCGATTGGACACGCGCGACGCGATCGGCCTTCGTGGCGCTGCCAGCGTGAATGGGAACCGTTCCGGCTGACACCGCGCCGACGGAACTGGAGCCTGAGTGTGTGCTCATCATGTTTATCCTCCTATCAAAGATTCTCGAACGCCGGAGCGTTCGGTGGTTTGCGTTGCCCGCGTAACGGATCGCATCGTTAGCACCAACAAGTACACGCCGTTGCTCAACAGTCCAAAAAACGTCAGTAGCCATGCCGCGAGCGCCACCATCGCGAATCCGCGCGATACCCAGACGAGGAAGGCCACGTCGAAGGTGGCGACCAGCCGGAAAGTGCACACGGAGTACATCCCCAGCGGGAACACCAGGCCCCAGTACAGCGGATCGTAGCGCACCGGAACGCCGTGACCGAAGTGCCGCCAGATGCCGAGCACGAACAGCATCGGGATCCACCAGGTGGCCGTCGCCCAATAGAGGATGGTGAACCCCAGCACGAACGGCTTGATCGACACGATAAGCGCCGTGTCGCCCAGATCGCCGAGCAGGGCGGCCCCGGCGAGTGTCGAGATCGCCACCGCACCCATGTTGATCCAGTAGGGCGGCATCAGATCCGACGGCAGGAAGCGGAAGAACGTGTAGCGGTAGAAGATCAGCGAGATCATCCAGATGTACAGCATGCCGCCGCATAGCCAGCACGCCGTCAGCAGGAACGCGGCGGCGTTGCGGTCGACCACATAGTACGGCAGGACGGCACAGCCGAGCACGCAGACGGACTGGGTGGCCACGACGGCCAGCAGCCAGCCACCGTTGATGCCGTCGGCAAGGGACGGCTTGTCATCGCGGACGCTCAACGCCACGAAGATCGAATAGGTGCAGATCAGCCAGAGGCCGGTCGCCACACACCACAACACCATGGCAACGACCGGATCGTTGCGCAGTAGGATGAACTGCAATCCGACCACGGCGGTGGCAGCCACCGCCGTGAAGAAGCTGGGTCCGCGCGAGTGGCTCACCCAATCCTGTAGGAAGGCGTCGCGATGAAAAACCGCCCGTGCGATCGTCATCAACCACACCAAGCCGTAACAGGGAAGGTTCACCCAAAACAGCAATTCGGCGAAGGCGAGCAACCCAAGACGCCAGCAGGCGATCGACACGATGCCGGTCGCCATCGCGGCGGCAAAATAGGAGGGGTGGAGCGTCGCGAGGTCGCGCTCGATGCACCGCGTGACCGGTGCGAAGATCGCCTGCGCTCTTGACCGACTCTCAATCATACGGTCCCAGGATCGCCTGAAACCGCGCGTTTGTGTATCGGTTACGGTCCGATAGTCTCGTAGGACGCTGAAAAAACTCTTGTCCGCGTCTGTCCTACAGGATCACGCGACCAGGCCGTGCCGTACCGCGTACTGGATGACCTCGGCGTTGGACTGGAGCGACATCTTTTCGAGGATGCGGGTGCGATAGGTGCTCACCGTCTTGACGCTGAGCCCGAGCCGCTCGGCGATCGTCGACACCGAGAGCGCCGCGGCGAGCAGCAAGAAGACCTCGAGCTCGCGCGGCGACAGGGCCTCGTGCGGTTGGCCCGTGGTGTCCATCGCCAAATGGTCCGCGAGTTGTTCGGCCAGCGCCTCGCCGAGGTAGCGGCGGCCGGCGAGAACGGTACGCACCGCCCGGAAAAGTTCGTCCGGCGGCCGTCCCTTGGTCACGTAAGCCGCCGCACCCGCGCGCATGGCCTCGACCACGAACTGCCGTTCGCCATACATGCTGAGCACGATGACGGGCAGGGCCGGTCGCATCTCCTTTACCTTCGGTAGCTCGTGCAGACTGTTCCGCTCTCCCAACGACACGTCCAGGATCAACACATCCCAGGGGGAGGCCCGAACCTGTTCGCGCAATTCTTTGCAGCTCGCCACCTCGCCGATCTCGACGCCACGGAATTCATCTTCGAGGATGCGTCGCAATCCGGAGCGGAACATCGCATGGTCGTCGGCAAGCAGAATGCGCATCAGTTCTCTCCGTCCACGAACGTGTCCGGCGGCTGCCGCGGCAGGCGCACCACCACCGTGGTTCCATGCCCAGGGGTGCCGGTAATTGTACACGATCCGCCGACCAATTGCGCCCGTTCCTTCATGCCCAACAGCCCCAACGAGCGCTGCCCGTCGGTCATCCTCGGGTCGATCCCACGGCCGTTGTCTTGCACGCTGAGCTCAAGCGCGTCCGCGCTGCCAACGAGGTCGATTTTTACTTCCGTCGCGGCCGCGTGGCGCACCACATTGGTCAGCGCCTCCTGCGCGACACGAAACAACGTGAGGGCAACGGCGTTGTCGCACGGCTCCCCGACGTGGCGCAGGTCGAGGACGACGGCAAGCCCGGACTGCGCTTCGATTTCGCTCGCCAACCAGCGCAAGGCGGCCGCGATCCCCAGACGATCGAGCACCGGTGGACGCAGCTCGGACGCCAGTCGGCGCACGAATTCGATCGCCCCTTGGACGCGGTCGATCATATCGGCAACGGACTGTTTCATGGCCTGGGCACAGTCGCGGTCGCTGTCGGGAATGCAAATTCTCTGCAGCCGCGTCAGCTCGATGGTCACACTCGTCAGCACCTGACCAAGCTCGTCGTGCAACTCGCGCGCGATGCGTCCCGCTTCGCTATCGCGCGCCACTTGCAGTCGCTGCGACAGCGCCCGGAGTCGCTGTTGCGCCGCGATCGCCTCCCGATGCCGTACGGCAAGGGCATCCGCCATGCCGTTGAACGCCTCCGCGAGTTCTCGCAATTCGCCATAGCTCCCCGGCAGCACCGCCCGGGCGGCCAGGTCACCGGCGCCAAATCGGTGTGCCGTGTACGACAGGCCGCGCAACACGCGCAACACCGACACTTCGGCGGCGGCGATGCCCACCGTCACGGTAAACAGCGTCAGGAACACCAGCCCGATCATCGTCCGATAGAACGCCCTGTTCGCCGCGGCTTGGACACGTTCGTAGGGCAGGCCGGCGACCGCGTACACGCCACCGATGTCTTCCAGCGGCGTGGCGACGACGAAGCGGCGCGCATGTCGCGCGCCCATTTCGAGCACCGTTCCCTCCGTACGCCGCAGCACGTGCCGGAGACCAGGAATCTCCGGCGACCCGCCCGGTACCCCGGCGTCCACGTCGCCGGAGCGCGCCAGCACTCGACCATCCCGATCGGTGATGAGCAAGGTATAGTCTGGGGGTAGCTGCGCTTGCCGGGCCAAGCGGTCGAGCCAGCGCAGGTCGAGCGCCACGAGCGCCACTTTGCACGGATTCCCCGCCGCGTCGCGCACCGCGTAGGCCACCTGCAGCACCGGGCGACCGACGATGGGCCCGATCACATACGAACCGACTTCGACATGCTCGGACGCCAGCGCGCGCTCGAAAGCGGGATTGTCGGCCATGCTGAGCGGATGGTGGACGCCGACCGCGCTGCACAGCAGTCGGCCCTGCGCATCGAGCACTGCGATGGTCGCAAACTGCGGCAGTCCGGCCAACAGCGCCGGCAAGTAATCGGGACAGGGCGGCGCGTCCGTGCCGCCGCCCTCGCACGCCAGCGGCTCGCGCAGGCGCAGCAGGAGATCGCGGGCGCCCTGCAGTTGGTGGGCATGTTCCCGCGAGGCGAGGCCGCCCAGCTGCCGCGCCTCGGTTTCCATCCGTTCCATGGTCGCCTGGCGCTCCCTGGCGGCAACATAGAAGATGAACAGCAGCGCGGGGACGGTGGCGAAACAGACGAGCAGTATCAGGCGGCCGCGCAGCGAGACGAACAGCGACAGATAGCGGCGTGCGACCGAGTGGGTTGTCGCCAGTGGCGTCATAGCCTTGCCTTGATGTGCCCCGCATCGATAGAACACGCCGCGCGATAGCGTCAAGCCTGCGATCGGCCGCCGCGACGCATTGCGTACCCGATGCGCCTCGTAGGAGAATGCGCGCACGGAACGGCGAATGGACCACCAGCGGATCGTCGTAAGAAATGCGCTCACCGAGATCGAACGCGTCAGCCGCATGGTCGAGGCGTTCGGCGCTACCCATGGGCTGGCGCACAAGGCGATCTTCCAGCTCAACCTGGCGTTGGATGAGATTCTGACCAATGTGATCTCGTACGCCTTCACGGATGGCGCCGGGCATGACATCGTGCTGCGCCTCGCGGTGATCGCCGGGCAGATCACCGCCGAGGTGGAGGACGACGGGCAAGCGTTCAATCCGCTCGATGTCGCTCCACCCGCGCTGGATGCACCGCTGGCCGAGCGGCCGGCCGGCGGTCTTGGCCTGCATCTCGTGCGCCAGGTGGTCGACCGGTTGGAGTACCGGCGCGAAGGGGGTAAGAACATCCTGGTGTTGCAAAAGACGGTAGCGGCGAAACCCTAACGAGGCCGGGCGGCGAACGCGAGGAGACGCATATGGAGATCGCAGAGAGCAAGCGGCACGGGGTCGTCGTGCTCGGCGTCGCGGGAAGGATCGACGCCGCTAACGCCGGGCTCTTCGAAGAAAAGCTGCTCGGCTTGATCGCGGCAGGCGAGGGGCGGTTCGTGGTCGACTGCGACCGGCTGGATTACATCAGCAGCGCAGGGCTACGAATCCTGCTCGTTGCCGCCAAGCGGCTCGCACCGTCGGGTGGCCAGATCGCCTTGTCGGCTCCCCAGGCGCTAATCAAGGAGATCCTCGATATCGCCGGGTTCTCATCGATATTCCGGATCTACCGGACGCACGAGGACGCCGTCGTCGCGCTGCTCAGCTGAACAACACCTTGGCCAGTTCCGAGCGGTAGTGTGCGGTGACGTCATGCTGCGGTCCGAGCAGCGCAAAGATGTCCAACATGGCCTTGCGCGCCGCCTCGTCTCGGAAGCCGCGATCCCGGCGGACGATCTCCAGATACTGGTCGAGCGCCTCCGCGTGCCGCGACGCCGCCGCCAACGCCTGCGCCAGCAAGAGCCGGCTCGCGAGATCGCTCGGGTCGGCCGCTAGTTTGGCGCGCAACGATCGCTCGTCACCGCCCGCCCCTTCACGCACGCGGATCGCGGCGGCCAGCCGATCGGCCTCGGTGCGCACGGAGCCGGGCGCGATGCGCTCCAACAACGCCATCGCCTCCCCGTCGTCGCCCCGGTCCGCCACGATTTTCGCGACACCGAGGAGGGCACGCTCGCAACGCCCATCGAGTTCGAGGGCCCGCCGGAACACGCCCTCAGCGTCGCCGGGACGGCCGTCCCGTACGAGCCGCTCGCCGTCCGCGACCAAACGATCCGCAGCGCTCGGCAGCACGCGCTCCAGAAACGCGCGCACCTCCGCTTCCGGCTGTGCGCCCACGAATTCGGCGACCGCCGCGCCGTCGCGAAAACCGAGGACCATCGGAATACTGCCGATACGCAAGGCGGCGGACAGCCCTGGGGCTTCATCGACGTTCACGCGCGCGAGGACGAAGGCACCCGCGTGCTCCGCGGCAAGTCGCTCCAGGAGCGGCCCTAGCGCCCGGCATGGGCCACACCACGGGGCCCAGAAATCCACCACCACCGGCGTGTGCCGCGAGCGCTCGATGACCGCGCTCTCGAACGTCGCGTCGCCGACATCGATCACCCACGCGGTCTCTTCCGCATCTCTTACCGTCATAACAGAGGCGACATCCCCTCGCGCCGCGGCGCATCCAAACAGTACTCACCGCGCGGACCCGACGCAACCGGCGGCGTACCGCCGGCGACCTGCAAACGGCTACCTTGACTCGTGAGGGGATCCGTGGGAACCCATCACGAGCACGCTCGGGTCTCGGAGCACCGGCGCGCGGAGTCGACACGTGGTCCTGCGCATGCAAAAGGAGCCCTTGCGGGCGCTCTTGAGCGACGTCGGCCGGCGGATGGGCCTTTCCGCGGGCGCCATCGAGTTGCTGACGCGCAGCGCGCAATTGAGTCACTGGCGCAAAGGCCAGAACATCTTCAGCCCGGAGGACACCGCCGATTTCGTCAATTTCCTGGCAGCCGGCGCCGTCAAAGTCAGTTGCCCGTCAGGCGCGGGGACGGTATGCGTCCAACTCATCCGGCCGGGGCAATTCTTCGGACTGAACTGGTATGCGGATCAAGGGCAGCCGCGGCTGTTCTCGGCAAGCGCGTTCACCGATGCCACCGTGGCCATTATCACCAACGAAATGATGGCGGAACTGGTGGCGAACTCCCCACCGCCGGGCGTGCTGCGTATCGTGTCTTTCAGTTGGCGGGTTCTCAGCCGTTTGCTGTACGACAAGTGTTGCCTGCTCGGCCTGCGGATGGAGGAACGGCTCGTACATGAACTGGGTGTGCTGGCGCGGGACTTCGGACGCGAGACCGAAGGCGGTGTCCTCATCGATCTGCCGGTGACACACGCCGACTTAGCCGAATTCGCCATCGCCTCGCGCGCCAACGTGGCCCGGGTGATGAAGCGCTTCGAACGCGCGGAATTGACCGCCAAGGACGGCCGCAGGTTGGTGCTCACCGCTCGTTTCTTCGACCAGCGCTTCAACGCCCATGTGAAGGACGTGCTACGCGACGACCTGCTGCGACGGCCACACCGGATCGCCACCACGTCCACACCGGCGCCGAACGCGTGAAGGACGCCAAGACCGACGCTGGCTGTGCCGGCACCGCAGCGGCGCGCGCGATCGGCCGGGCTCAAGATGCCGTGGCCGCTACGATGCAATTCAGGCATGCCCACCATGATTGGTCGCACATCGGCGTGCCCGCGGGACTCCCGCATCCTTGACAGTTGACCCCTGTGGGCGGCGGGGTTACAGTCCGTGCCTACCGTGGTCCAACCCCTGGAGTGGCTCGTCGTCACCGTGCAGATTTACCGTCACGTCTTTGCCCGTGCGGCAAGATTGGCGGTGAAGAATTGGCCCGTCCTCGGGTCCCTCGTCGTATATCAGGTCATCCGGACGGTCACCGCGATGCTTGCCATCCCGCTGGGCATCGCCGGCGGATTCGCGGTCACGTTCGTTCAAGCCGTGTGTCTCGGTTCGTTCTTGTATCTCGTCGAAATGATCGTTCGCACCTCACGCGTCACCCTGAACGACTTCCGCCACAGCTTCGGCCGCTACCTCTGGGACGTCGTTGGCGTCATGTTTCTGCTCTGGCTCTTCACCCTGGCCAGCCCCGCCGTCCGACAGCTCCCGCAGGGCGACGTCATCTTGCTTTTCCTCCGCCTGGTGATGTTCATCTTGTTCAATGCCGTACCCGAGCTGATCTACATGGGCCATTACGCCCCCACTGCCCTGCTGGCGGAGAGCTACCAGTTCATCACCGAGAACTGGATCGAGTGGTTTCCGGCGACGTTGATTGCCGCCGCTATCATGATCGCAGTCATTGCCCTTCCCGCGCGCGGCTTGAGCATCTATGCGCAAGACGCAGCCCTCGGCCTGGTCCTGTATTTCACCATGGTCATGCGCGGATTGCTCTTCATCGAATTGCACGGCTCAACGCACCGCGGCCGTGCGTTCAAGTACCGCATGGGACAGTGGGGCGGAACGCCCTGATCGGCGCACCAGTCCATCCGCGCGGCGGAGAGGCCGCGGCCGGCACGTCAGGTGGCGCCCCCGGGAACTCCAGCAGTTTGGCGCCGCCGGAGCGTGAGCCCACGGCGAAAGTGTGGTACCGTCTGCGCCGTGAGGAGGCGTGGCGGTGACGAGGCCGAATCGGAAAGTCCATGTCGGTATCATCTTCGGGGGACGCTCTGGCGAACATCAGATTTCGCTACGGTCGGCGCGCTGCATCGTCGACGCGATCGACCGCGAGTCGTACGCTCTCAGCCTGATCGGCATCGATCGGCAAGGGCACTGGCACCTCCTTGACGAGCCGGCGTTCCGCCGTTTGACCGACGCACCGCTTGCGGTGCTCGACGGCGTCAACAGCGGTATCATGCTGGTTCCCGCACCCACCCGTGGTGAACTCGTCGACCGCGAGAAACCGGCCACGGCGATGGCGACCGTGGACGTCGTCTTCCCGGTTCTGCACGGTCCCTATGGCGAAGACGGCACCGTCCAGGGATTGCTGGAGCTGGCAGACATCCCTTACGTCGGCGCGGGCGTCCTCGGCTCAGCGCTCGGCATGGACAAAGACGTGCAGAAGCGGCTACTGCAAAGCGCCGGCCTGCCGGTCGTCCCGTTTGTCACCGCCTCCGCCCGGCAATGGGCGACCGCGGCCAGCGCGACGCTTGCGCTGGCGGCAACCCTCGGCGTACCGCTGTTTGTCAAACCGGCCAACCTCGGCTCCTCGGTGGGGATCACCAAGGTGAAGGCGGTCGACGATCTACCCGCGGCCATCGAGGCCGCCTTGGCATACGACACGAAGGTACTGATTGAAAAGGGGGTTGACGCGCGTGAAATCGAATGTGCCGTGCTCGGAAACGATGCGCCCCAAGTGTCGGTACCGGGCGAGATCCGTCCGGCGGCGGATTTTTATTCGTACGAGGCGAAGTATATCGACAGCGCCGGCGCCGCCCTCATCATCCCGGCGCCGCTGACCGCCGCACAAACCGCTGCCGTCCAGGCGCTTGCGCTGCGCGTTTTTCGGATGCTCGACTGCGCTGGGATGGCGCGTGTCGATTTTTTTCTCGATCGGGGCACGGGAGACTGGTACGTGAACGAGTTGAACAGCATCCCCGGGTTCACGACCATCAGCATGTATCCGAAACTATGGGAGGCCTCCGGGATCCCTTACCGGGACTTGATCGGCCGCCTCATCGACCTCGCGCTCGACCGGCACGCACAACGCCGCCGGTTACGGACGGCATACACGCCGGCCGCCGTTCCCACCGTCTAACGCCGGCACTCGCGCCGCGGCATCCTCAGTTGCGCGCGCGCAGCAGCCCCGCCACCGCCCGTAAACCGAGCAGATAGCTGTCCGCACCGAAGCCGGCCACCTGCCCCGCGGCGATGTCCGCGATCAGCGACCGGCGGCGGAATGACTCGCGTTTGTGGATGTTCGACAGGTGCACCTCGACGACCGGAAGTTCCGTCGTCAGCAGCGCATCGCGTATGGCCACACTGGTATGCGTATACGCGCCAGCATTGATGACGATCGCCCCCGCGGTTCCGCGCGCCGCTTGAATCCGATCGATCAATGCGCCCTCGCTGTTCGACTGAAAGCAGTCGACCGTCATGCCGAGGGTCTTCGCCAGTTCGCGCAAGCGCGCATCGATCTCGTCGAGTGTGGTGTGTCCGTATATCCCTGGCTCCCGGGTGCCGACCACATTCAGGTTTGGACCGTGGAGCACCAACACTCGGCGGAGACCGCCGTCCTTTTGCTCTGGGCTCGATGCGCGCTTGGCGGCCATGGTCCCGCGTCTATCAGAAAGGACCAGAGAAAAGCCAGTGGCGGAGCCCAGCTACGCCCGGGCCCCGCCGCAACCAACATTCACGGACCGACCACACCACTGGTCAGAACGGTGGTGACGTTCCCATTGGGCGAGGCAATCGTCACCGTAATATTCGCCGGTGTCGTCTTATCCACCGTCGCATCGACCGAAAGGACGAAGGTGAACTGCGTCAATCCAGGCACCAGTCGATTGAACGATTCCCCGTCCGGCACCGAGATGTTGCCGCCGTCAATCTTGCCCCCGGACGTCGTCACGCTGATCGTCGAACCGCCTGTCAACGGATTCCGCAGGTCGTCGTGCACGTCGATCGTGAAGGCCATCGATTGACCGGGCAGCAAGTGAAAGCCGCTACAGGGTCCGGGTTGACATGCCTCCAATACTGGCGCCTGCGTCGGTCCGGAGAACGTGATCGGCACGGTATCGAACACGAGGATGTTGTGGTCCCACACGCCATGTTGTCCTTGGCCGCTGCCCGTCGTGGAAATGCTATCCCACACAGCGGTGGCGTTGGTGTCGGTGAAAAACTCGAACGGGGTGTTAGGGTCGAAGCGATTGTTGCACGCCGGGCTCGGAGCCGGGACCGTACAAGCGCCGTCGTTGGGTGGGGGCAACAGTAGATCCGCAGGAGGCGGGCGGAAATCGATGAACGGTTCGGCGACGTCGTCCGTCAAGATCGCGTCGCCCGTGTCGAAGATGCCATTGCCGTTATTGTCCAGGAAGGACTCCTCCCCGTGGGTGTAGGCCAAGACGGTCACGATCCCGCTGGGCGGGACAACCCCTTCGCTCAGCAGGGTTGCCGTCGCCACGCCAGCCGCATTGGTCGTGGTCGGACTCACGACGCTGGCGGCGTTGGTAATGAACGAGACGGCAGTCCCGGGCGGGACTGCGTTCCCGAACCGGTCATTCACGAAGGCGCTAATCTGGTCCTCCAGCCCGTAAGTTACCCGTCCGGGGATATTGAGCTTCGCGGCCGCAATGCTGAAGTGATTCATGGCCGGCGGTGCCCCCAGAATGCTAACCGCGGTCGATTGCGCCGAGACTCCCGGTAGACTTTGCACCGATGCCGTCACGCGCACACTGGTCGCTTGCACGCCGCTGGTCACGGCAGTTTGCACCACGCCATCCGGATCGCTAACCGCCGTCAGCGGATTGAGACTTTCCGAACCGGTCCCCGAGAGCGTAAACTGCACCGTCACCCCGGGGATCGGCCCACCCGTCACGTTACGCACACGGAATGTCAGGACGGCCTGCTCAGGCAATCCCGAACCACGCACACCGATTGCCGCCGGCGTCGCGCCGAGGAATTGGATCGATCCGGGCGGTGGCGTCGCTGTCGCAGTTGGCGTCACCGTGAATGTTGCCCCCAGTGGAGGCGTAAAGGTGACAGTCGGCGTCGCAGGTCCCTGAATCGTCACACCGGCCGACGCCGTCTTCCCCGCCGCATCCGTCACCGTGATCGTGAAATTACCGAGGGTGCTGCCGGCCGTGAAGACAAACGAGCCGCCAGACGCCGGAACACTGTTGGTACTGATACAGCCACCACCCGGGAAGACAGTGAACGGCGGGCTGCCACCGGTGACCACGAAGGTCTGGGTCGCGCCGTTACATCCGATCGGCGGCGCACCGCTACCCGCAGCCAGGAAAGCCTGCAGCGGTGCGACGCTCGGCGGCAGCGGCGTGGGGGTGGGTGAGGCCACCGGTGTCGCCGTTGGGCTCGGCGTGAAGGTAGCGGTGGCCGCCGGCGTTGGAGTCGGCGCCGCCAGGAAGGTAATCCCGCTTTGGATGGTCAAGGAACCATTGCCACCCGCGGGCAATGACCCGGGAGCGGAGGTGATCGTGGCCACGATGGTATCGGTCTGGGCCGTCGCCGCCGTGGGGTTGCCGTCCGTCACGGTGAACGGGAACTTATTGATCTCGTTCACCTGATTCAGCGTTTGTGCGTCCGGAAGCGTGAACGTGGAAAGGCCATTGATCTTTGCGCGCCCACCGACCACCGCGAGGCTCACGGTGGAGCCGCCGACAATGGGATTCCCAACTCCAAAGCCGATCATGTTGGGGTTGTCGCTGACCCACAAGACGAACTCGCGCGCCCCCCCCGCCGCCACGGCTCCCGAGCCTGACGGCACTAGCACCGCGCTGGTCTGCCCGGAGAACGTGGTGCAGGTGCTCTCGAAGATGGTGACCTGGTCCGTACAGGACTGCGTTCCACTGCCCTGATCGGTGTCGAACGTGCCGTTGTCGTTCAAGTCGATGAAATCCTCGCCGGCATCGTAGGCGCCATTGCAGTCGGCGTCGTAGTACGGCTCGGCAATCGGCAGAAGTGTGTCGGGAGCGTCGCAGATGCCATTGCCGTTCACATCGACGAAGGGCCGCTCGCCCACAGTCGTGGCGAGCGACACCACGATGCCCGAATCGGGCACCGGCTCTTGCGACACCAGCGTGGCCGTGGCTTGCCCAAGGGAATCGGTCGCTGTCTGATTGCCGATCGCGCCCGCCTTGGTGGTAAAGTTGACGGCGGTCCCGGGTGGCACCGGGTTGCCGAACCGGTCCGCCACGAACGCGGTGATGCGATTCTGCAAGCCGAAGGTGACCCGTCCCGAGATGTTGTTGAACTGTCGCGCCAAACTGAAGTTCGGCTGTGACGGCGGCCCGCCGAGGACATTGACCGCGGTCGAGCGGGTGGTGATCGCCGGTGACACGGCCGTGATTTGCGCCGTCACTTGGATGCTCAGGGCGCGCTGCCCACTGGTGAGCGTCGCGCGTACCTGCCCGTTGCCGTCGCTCACGCCTTGCGCCGGGCTCACCTGCTCATTCGACACCTGGGCAATCGAGAAATTCACCGGCACGCCGGCAAGCGGACTGCCGAGGACGTCGGTCACTTGGAAGGTGAGGATCGATTGCTCGGGCAAGCCCGAGCCGCGCACACCGATGGTGTCCGGTTGCGCGCCGACGAAGTGCATCGCGCCGGGCTGCGGGCCGCCAGGGCCAGGCGTCTGCGTTGGCGGCGACACCGTGCCGCCCGTATTGATGATCGGCACGGCCATGGGAATGAGCAAACCGCCACCCGAAACACGCACGGTGGCCGCTCCCGCGGCGGTCCCAGCCGGAATGGTGAGCGTGGCGTTCGCAACCCCATCCTGGTCAGTCAAGACCGACCGGTCGATGGTACCCACGGTCGTGGTAAAACGCACCCGTACGTTCCGCAGGGGGTCGAAATTTCGATCGAGTGCGACGACCTGCACCTTGGCGAGGCCGGACGCGGATGCGCTGACCGTGATCGTCGACGGGATGACGGTCGCCTCCAAATCGCCGATGAAGCCCGGCAGCGTCAGCGCCTGCCCATTAACGCTGTTCACCACACCGGCTACCGACGCACGCACCCGGATTTCCATACCCTGCAGGTAAATCGGGTACTTCAAACACGAGATCGCATCCCCCGGCTGCGGGGAGATCGGAATGCCGGTCTGCTCTTGGAATTGCGTCGTATCGCACGCTGGCGAGCCGTTGGTAATGGCACTGCCTACCAGCGCCACATTACGCGCCGGATCGGCGGCATCCAGTGGCAAGACCTCGAAGAACACCGCCGTCCCGTCCTGCACCGGATTCCCTTGCGCGTCGGTGACGATCGCGCTCACCATTGTCAATAATGTCCCGTCGTTGTTATCGCTCGCCACGTTGTTGATGGCGACATTGAGGCGGCTCACCGGACCCGAGGTCACCGTCACGATGGTGCTCTGCTCGCGGATCGGCGACGGGACTCCGAAGACCGTTGTATCCGCGCAGGCCGCCACCGTCACCGGGCCAGGCTGGGGACCGCTGTGCACCTGGATGACGGCGAAACCGGCAACGTCGGACACCGCCACCGGATCCTCAGGTTGACAGAGCGTCTCCGGGACGGGCGTGGGAGACGCCGTGGGCGCTGGGGTCGTCACCGCGAGAATCACGGACCCGGGAGCGCTTTGCCCGGTCACCACATGGTAATGCACGCGCACGCCACTCAACGGGTTGCCGTTGTTGTCGAACACTCTCCCGATGACCGTGGCGAGTTCCGTACCGCCGGTACCCGAGACCTGAATGCGTGTCGGGCTGGCGCCGAGCGAAATGCCCGCGGGTTCTCCCGGCGGAACGCCGGGGTTGATCGTTCCCGGAGGAACGCGCCCAGGCACCACCGTAATGATCGTCCCCCCGCTGACACCACCCGCCAACGCCGTAATGACCAATTTCCCTTCGGGCGTACCTGCCGGAATCTGCAAGACGGAAGTGGCTATGCCGTTCTGCGAACCCGTGACCGTGGTACGATCCGTCAGCGGACTGACGTGTCCGACGGGAGTCACGAACAGGACATCGATCCCGTTGATCGGGCTGTTGTCGGCGTCGAACACCGCGGCGGTCAGGTTGACCGTGCCGCCGACCAGGCTTCCGACGGTCGAAGGATCCGCCTGCAGGACGACCGTCGTCACCGGCTTGGTGCTGACGCCGGATACGATGTTCATCGCCACGCTGCCGGAAATGCCGCATGCCGAAGCGGAAATGGTCAGCGTCCCGAAACTGGATCCCGGCGGGATGGTCAACGTGGTCGCCGCGGTACCGCTCTGATCGTCCGTGGCCACCACCAGTTCGCCGAACGTACCGATGCGCGGTTGGTCATCGAACAAGACGTTCACACGGGCCACCCGCATGTTGTTCGAATCGAACACGACCGCGGTGATCTTAGCGCTGCCGCCGCTCTGACTGCTGATATTCGGCGTGTCGGTTTGGACGATAATCGTCTTGACGTCCTGGCAAGGAAGGGGCGTCGGCGTTGGTGCGGGTGTCGTCGTCCCCCCGGGAGTCACCGTCGATCCAACGCCCTGGGTGGGCGTCACGCCGGGCGGAAGATAGACCACGATCGTTAAGGTCACCGATAGCCCGTTCAAACCCTGATATGGCGCGGCTGCCGCCTTGATCGATGCGCTCAAGGCAAATTTTCCGGCAGTCTTCCCCGCGGCGACACCGGTCACCGATCCGTCCGCACCAGTGGTGGCGTCGATATATGTCTCGCCAAACGCACCAACGGTCCCCGTCGTCCCCGGAACCGCAATGGACAATCCCGCAAACGCCGCCAGCGACACCGGCATACCGGCCAACGGCCGGCCCCGCGAATCGTTGATGAAGACGGTAAACGGTGTGGTATTTCGGCCCGATGTCAGGACGAGATCGACGGTTTGGATACGCAGCGTGAGGGACCCGGCATCCGACGCAATCGTGCGCTCGGTGCCGTTGGCCACCGCGCGCAGCGGGGTTGGGGTGAACGTCGGCAATGCCGGCACCGGCGTGAGGGTTGCCGTCGGCTGGACGGGAACCGGTGTCGGCGGTGGGGTGAGGGTCGGCACCGCCGTAGGGGACTGCACATTCTGCGGGGAGCCCGTGCTGATCGTTCCGCCACTGCCGCCGCCACCCCCGCAACTGGCCGCCAGCACCGCCAGGCCCGCCACCAGGCCCAATTGCGCTCTTCTCATGTGGGCTCCCATTTCATGCCTCCTCAGGCTCCCGGTCGGCTTCAGGATGCGGCCGCCCCGCCGGCGGTCTCCGTGCAGTTGTCGAAATTGTTGAAGTGCACCACGTAGTCGGCGCGGACCTCGAACGAGTTATTCGGATCGGTAGCGAAGAACGTAACCTTGACGCTGAACGTGCCGGGAAGCATATGGGCCTTGTCGTAGAAATCGAACAAGAGAATCCCGCTCACCGTGGTGTCGGTGTGGATACACCTGCCGCCCTCGCAATCCTCGTCCGCGGCGCAGGCCCGCTGGATGTTCAAGCACCGGCCGCCCGGGACGACGCCGGTAAATGCGTGCGTCACCACGGGGATGCCGGAATTCGCGCCCGCATCGATGACAATCTTGTTGAGAGTGATGTCGGACGCTTCGTAGTTGTGGAACACCGCATTGATCCGCGTGTTCGTATAGGGCTCGAAGGTCGCCACCCCACCCCCGGTGACGGCGCACACGTCTTGCACGATGTCCACGTCCGCGCTCGTCTCGCCCACGGAATCCGCCTGCGTGAGGCCGGTGTTGTCGAAGCGGATGAATTGCAGCACCAACGCGTCATCATCGCCGGTCGAACCACACCCGAACGGCACCGCCGCCAGAAGCATCGCCGTCATCAATCCGAAGAGCCGCCGCATGACATCCTCCCTTGCCGTTCACTGCGCCGCCAGCGCGGCCAATTCCGGCACCCGCAGGTGCTCGAAGCGCGCCCGACCCACGTCTTCGATACACACGAATTTTACCTTGCCCCTGGCGACTTTCTTGTCGCCGCCGATAACCGCCGCCAGTTGCGGTTCGGGGAACTCGTGCGGCATGGCCGTCGGCAACCCCGCCCGTTGCACCAACTGCGTGAGCCGCTCGAACGCCTGGCGCTCGCAATGCCCCTTGAGACACGAGACGCGCGCCGCGACGACCATACCGATCGCCACCGCCTCGCCGTGCAGATAGCGTCGATATCCGGTCAATGCCTCCACCGCGTGCCCCAGGGTGTGCCCGAAGTTCAAGATCGAGCGATAGTCCGTTTCTTGCTCGTCACGCTGCACCACCATGGCCTTCAACTCGCAGCAGCGTCGCACCACGTTGCGGATGAGCGCATCGTCAAGCGCGAGCACCCGATCGAGATCCCGCTCGAGCAATGTGAACAGCTCCGCATCCAAGATGGCACCGTATTTGATCACCTCCGCCAGGCCGGCCGCGAGCTGGCGCCGCGGGAGCGTCTTCAGCGTGGCGATGTCAATGAGGACGAGCCGCGGCTGGTAGAACGCACCGATGAGATTCTTCCCAGCCGGATGGTTGACGCCGGTCTTGCCGCCGACGCTGGAATCCACTTGCGCAAGCAGCGTGGTGGGTACCTGGACAAATGGCACGCCCCGCAGAAGGGTCGCCGCGGCAAAGCCCGCGAGGTCGCCGATGACGCCGCCGCCAAGCGCCACGATCGGGGAGTTCCGTTCCGGCCGCTCCGCCAGCAGCCGATCGTAGATCCGCGCGAGCGATTCCAGACTCTTATGCTCTTCGCCGTCCGGAATGTCGACCGTCGTCACGGCGAATCCGGCCGCACGCAGCGATGACTCGACGCGTTCCAGGTAGAGACCGCCGACGGTCGGGTTGGTAATCACCGCCGCCGACCCGGTTCCGAGGCGTTCCGCCATCCGCGGACCCAGCTCGTCAAGCACGTGACCGCCGATCACGATCGGGTAGGCACGGGCGCCGAGGTCGACCGTCAACACATCTGTTTGTCGCGCACCCGCGCGCTGCTTCCCGCTCGACTTCACCGATGGTCTCGCTCGCTCCACCCGTGCGTGGCCCCCGCACTCGCCATGGACCACGCGACGACGCCGAGGGAATCGCTATGCCACCGAACCATGCGCCGGCCGTCTCACTGTCGGTGCGTCCAGAGGTCCTCGGCCGTCGGCAATCCCTGGCTCGGCCCGCTCATGATCCGTGGGGTCAAGAAGACCAGGAGATCCTCCCGTCGATCGGCCTTCGAGTTGGTGCGGAAGAGCCACCCGAGCCCAGGGATATCTTTGAAGAAGGGCATTCCGGTGCTCTGGTCCGCCATCACATCGCGATAAATTCCACCCAGCACCACCGTCTGGCCGTCTTTGATCAGGATGTGGGAATTCGCTTCCCGGCTGATTTCCGTCGGGATATCGTCCACGGTGCGGGTGAAGTCAGCCTGGCTCGACTTGGCGAACATATCCAGCAGCACGAAGCCGTCGGACGATACCTGGGGTGTCACAATCAAGATGATACCCGTCTCGATCTTCTCGGTGGCCGTCGAGGATCCGCCGGCGGCGCCACCCGCCCCGGTGTTGATGACCGTACCCGTGGACGGCAGCTTCACCCGAAGAATGGTGAGGCTCTTGATGGTCGCGGCCACATTGTTCAGGGTGACCACGCGCGGTCGTGAAATGACGCGGCCCTTGCCTTGTTGCTCCAAAGCGGTCAGGCGGATATCCAACGCCTGACTGCCGTCGATCGATCCGAGTGCGAGGTCCAGTGCGGACCCGGAACCGGCCACCACGGAACTCGCCGGAAAGTCGGCGATGAACGGCACCGCTCCGGTGCCCGTCCCGAGCCCGGAGCCGCCGAAGCCGATCCTGCCGGGAAAATTGACGCCGGTGGGGTTGCCGGTGTTCGGCCCCGCCAGGTAGCGGTAGCCCCACTGGACGCCCAGATCGCGCGCGAATTCGGTTGTCGCCTCGACGATGTTCGATTCGATCAGTACCTGCGGCGTCTGCACATCGAGGCGGCGTACCAGTTCGCGGGCGTTGTCGATGCCGCGTTGAATGTCGCGCACGACCAGCGTATTCGAGTACTCGTCGACAAACACGCTGCCGCGTGTAGTCAAGATCCCAGATTCCGCCTCGGCACTCCGTGTGGTCTGTCGGGTAGCGGTGACATTGTGTGCCGCACCGCTGATGATTTCCGCCAGCTTGAGCGCCTTAGCGTAGTTGACCCTGAGGTACTCGACGTGCAATGGCTCCACCGCGCGTGCGGCCTCCTGCGCCCGCTGCAACTCCTCGCGTTCCTCACGCAACCGTCTCACCGTCGAAATGCGGATCACGTTGCCTTCCTGCTCGCTTTCGAGATTGAGCACTTGCAGCACGATATCGAGGGCCTGGTCCCACGGCACATCGAACAGGCGCAGCGTCACTTTTCCGCGCACGTCATCCGTGGCAACGATGTTGAGCTTGCTGACCTCGGCGAGCAGACGCAGGACGTTGTGTACGTCCGCGTCTTTGAAATCCAGGGACACGTGTTGGCCATGGTACGGTTGCCGCATCGTGGCGCCGCCCGCATCCTGCGCATCACTCCCGCGTCCAGTCGCAGAGCCGCCAGCAGCGCCGCCCGCGGCGCGTGCCGCATGCGGATCGGCTGGCCCGGAGCGACCGTCCGCCTGCGCCGCCGACGCGGTGTGCACGGGCGGCTGCTCCAGTGCGCGGCGGGTGAACACGACCTGCTCGCGCACCGGCTGCTTGCCGCCGTTCGGTTCCCCCAAGAACGCGATCACCGTATCGCTCAGGCTATCGACGCTCGGGGTCGGCACGGTATCGCCGCGCACCTCCGCCGTCAGGCGGATCTTCCCCGCGTGTCGCGCCACGCGGATTTCGCGAAGAACGGGATCCTGCACCGGGTACTTGTGGGCCACCGTGTCCCCGCCTTCCGCGGCGCCGGCCACCTCGATCACCAACCGGCTGGGCTGACTGAGGACGTAATGCTCGACACCATCCGGCACCCGGCTGAGTTTGACAAACAAGCCGTGTTGGCCGTTGTCATCGATGAGTTTGATTTCACGAATATCCATCGGTCCCGCCGTCGGCGGCGGTGGGACCGCCGTTTCAGCCAGCGCCCGCGGCTCGGCGCCGGCCCCCGCTGAGGTCGCCGACGAAACCGGTTCTTCCGACGTGATCACGGTTCGCGCACAGCTCGCAAGCGCCGCGACGCAAAGCACGACCGTGCTACATCGCCATGCTCCCAACCCGCTCCATCGCATCATTCGCGCTCCCGCCCCGCTTGATTGGGCTCGTCCTTCGGTGTCTCCATGACGACGCGGTTGATCCGCTCCGTGCCGTAGAAATCCAACACGCGCTCCTCCACCATCACCCGCAGCGGTTCGATCGCCTTGACCACACCACCGTTAGGCCCAATTGGCGTGCCCAGGGTGATGACGTACCCCATTCCGGCGCTGTCCTCGACCAGTGCGCGTGGGGGATTCATTTCCCACACGGTCGCCACCAGGGTGAGTTGCCCGATCTCAAAGCGCTGTAACGGCGTGATGTGGATGGGTGCTTGCGTCCGCATATTCATCGTAAACGGACGAAACGGGTCGCGCAGCAACGGCGGTTGCGCGGCCGCCACGCCGGCATCGCCCCCCACGGTCTCACCCGCTGCCGGCGCAGCTTCCTGCGCGTGCGCCGCATCCACCCACGCCAACGCCAAGCCCGCGAGGAGTATCCGCAGCCCACGCATCATTTGCCCGCTTTCTCCTTTTCCTTCTGCTTGGCGATGCGGGCACGCTCGGCCTCATCGAGAAAGCGGAAGGTCACCGCGGCGCACGAGGTGTCGAGCGGCACCACATCGCCGTCGGCCTTGGCAGCGCCCTTGATGGCCACGTTGGTCACGTTGACGATCCGGGCCATGCGCGCGACCTTGTCGAAAAAGGCGGCCACCTGCGTGTACGCCCCACGCACCAGGATGTCGACCGGTACCGCCGCGTAAAAATCCTCAAACTGCTCCGGCCGCTGTTTGAACTGGATGATTTCCAAACCCGACTCGCGCCCCAACGACGAAATACTGCTCAACAGATCCGGAATTTCCTTGGTATCGGGAAGTTGTGCCAGCGCGGCACGCAGGTCGCCATTGAGCCTGGCCACGTCCGCGCGCGCGCGATCGAGATTCGCCACCAGGGCAAGCTTCCGGGTGCGATCATGCACGAGGTCATCCCGCTGGCGCTCCCGCGCCGCGATATCGGCGCTCAGCGGCCAGTACAGGAAGTACGCGTAGGCGAGGAACACCAAGGCGACGCCGCCGACCAGGATGAGCATCCGCTGGCGCGCGGGCAATTCGAATATGCGCTCGAGCAGGTCGTTCATCCACGCATCCCTCAGGCCCCCGGTTTCGGCGCCGCCGCGGGACCGGGACTCGGCGCCACGGCCGCCTTCCCGCCGTTACCCAAGTAATCCACATGAGCCTTGACGATGAATTTCTTGAAACGGGCGCCCTCGCCGCCAGCCGGCGCGCGCAGGGCTTCACTCTGCGAGGTTTCGACGAGATCCACATCGAAAAAGTACTTCGAGCTCTGCAGCTGCCGCATGAATGTGGCGATCGTTTGATTGTCCAACGCCAGCCCCGTGATCGTCGCCAGGGCGTTGACGTCGGCAAATTCCACCAACCACAGCTTTTCCGGAGTCGCGGTGCTCAGATCTTCGATAATGTGGACCGGGCCGACGCGCTTTTGTTTGAGGTCGTCGATGACCTTGAGCTTGGCTTCCAGTTCCGCACGCTTCTTATCCAGGTCGCGTACTTCCCGCGTTTGCTCGTCCAGCTTCGCGAGTTCGGTTCGCAGCTGGCTGATTTCGTTGTCAAGATTGGTGAGCCGGCGCGTCTGCAGCATGTACGGAACCACCATGAAGAGCACCGCCATCAAAAAGCCGAGCGCCGCCAGCGACAGCTGCTGGCGCCGGTCGAACGCCCGCTGCGCTTCCTTGGTCGGCAGGAGGTTGATGCGAATCATTTGTCGTTCGGCCGGCGCGTCGCCAGACCCACGGCCACCGCGAATTCGGCGGCGTGCCCACGGAACCCCGGCGTGTCCAGCTTGGTGTCCACGGCGAGCCGCGCGAACGGGTTCGCCACCTCGACCGGGGCCCCGACCCGGTCACTGAGCAGCTGGGCCAACCCCCCCATACGGCCCACGCCCCCACTCACGTAGATCGCGTCGATCGTCTCGTCGCTGGCAGCCGTCCAGAAGAAGCTCAGGGCGTGATGGATCTCTTCGATGAGCGCGGCTGCCGCCGACCCAATCACCGCCTCGACCTGCTCGCGGTCGACGCCCTCCTTGACCTTCCCGGCCTTGGCCAATTCCGCATCGTCCATCGACAGACTCAGATCGCGCATCAGCGCTTCACTGATATCCCGGCCGCCCACCGGCACGTCGCCGGTGAACGTGGACCGACCGCCCTTGAGGATGTTGATCGACGAATACCGCGCACCGATATTGACCAGAGCGATCGCGCGGTCGGCAGGCATGTCGTAATTGATCTCGAACATGTTCTCGAGCGCGAAATAGTCAACATCGATCACCGCCGGCAACAGTCCGGCCGCACGAATTGCCTCGGCGTAGCTGGCGACGATCTCTTTCTTGGCCGCCACCAGCAGGACATCCATGCGCTTTCCGTCGTCGAGGTAGTCGGTAACTTGATAATCGAGGTTCACATTTTCCAAATCTTCGGGAATGAAATTGCCGGCTTCGAACAGGATGGTGTTTTCGAGTTCGCTGGCACTTTGCGCCGGCAGCGTCATGCGCTTGATGATTACCGCCGGGCCCGGAACCGCGGCGATCACTTTGCGCGCGCGCATGCCCTGACTCTCGCGGGCGGCGCGAATGACTTCGGCTACCGCTCCACTCTCCGCCACCATGTTGTTCTGGATCGCGGATGCGGGCGTCGGCAGCACCACCGCATTCAGCAACCGGAATTGGCCCGCGTGACCGATGACCTCCAGCAACTTGGCGCTGCTCGAGCCAATGTCGAGGCTCAGGTACGGCTCGTCGCTCCGGAACGGATTCAAATCGGAAAGCGAGCCGGTCAATACGCGCGCCGCACGCTGGGCCCAGTCGCTCCCAACGCCCATCCACGATGCCGCAGCCACCCCTCTTACCTCCCCGCCAACCCCTTTAGCGAACCCCGGACAACGAAGTTTTATTTCTATGGCGCGCGAGTATGCCGCGCATATTCGCCGATGTCAAATGAATTATTAGCATAAGCCGCAGCGTAACCGTCGCTCGACGCAGCGAATTCCGCGCCACCTAGGCGCACGTAGGCGCAGTAATTCTCAATGCGCAAATCACCTGCGCTATCGGTGTCAATGTTGCGCCAGTGGCATAACGCTAGCGCTTGGTAGCGCCATGGTAGCCTTTCCCCACGACGTAGATTTCGGCGGAGCCCCTCCGCGTCGCCTCGACCCGGGCCGTCCGGACGTTCGCAAAGCTTGCCCGTAGTGCCTCGACATACTGCGGCAGGTTTGGGCTCATGAACAGTTTGACAACCAGGATTCCTCCGGGCCTGAGCAACGTCTCGGCTAACGCCATCGCGGTCTCGGCCAGCGCCTGTACGCGCGCTTCGTCACGGGAACGGATCCCGCTCAACTTCGGCGCCAGGTCGGACAACATGACGTCGACCCGCCCCGCGCACGCTCGGAGAATGCTCGCCTGCGTCGATGCGGAATCGATATCGCCGACGACCGTTACCACATTGGCCTGCGGCAGCGACTCGATCGGCTGCAGATCGACCCCAACGACCTTGCCGCTCGGGCCCACCAGTTGCGCCGCCACCTGCAGCCAACCCCCGGGCCACGCACCGAGATCGACGACATGGTCTCCAGACCGCAGCAGGCGCCCGCGCTGCGCCAACTCCAGCAATTTGAAGGCGGCACGCGACCGGTAGCCGGCGCCCTTCGCGCGGCGATAGACGGCGTCCTTCCGCTGGTACACCGGCGGACCGTACCACGCCGCCACCATCCCTCTCAAGGATACCAGGCAGCCGCTTCACTTCAGCGACCCGCACCGCTAGAGTGCCGGCGCCGATGACGACCGATCTCAGCCAGTTGAACCCCCAACAGCGCGCAGCGGTCTTGCACGTGGACGGGCCGTTGCTGGTGCTGGCCGGCGCCGGCAGCGGCAAGACCCGCGTACTGACGCACCGCATCGCACACTTGATCGCCGCGCACGGTGTCACGCCGGCGCAAATCTGCGCCGTCACATTCACCAATAAAGCGGCGCGCGAAATGCACGCGCGCACCGAGCGCCTGACCGGCGTGGGCAGCGCATTATGGTTGACGACATTTCATTCGCTGTGCGCCCGCATTCTCCGGCGACATGCCACCGGTATCGACCGCCGCGCCGATTTCACAATATACGACGAAAGCGACCAGCGCGCCCTGCTGCGGCGCGTCGCCGCCGACCTTGACCTGAACGACGAAATCTACCCGACCGCGCGGCTAATCGCGGCCATCGACCAGGCAAAGAATGACGGCCGCACCCCGGCCGACCTGCGGGGACTCGCCGTGGACGCGGCCTCCCGCGTGCTCGCGGACGTCTACGCGCGCTACCAAGAACTGCTGCGCACCAACAACGCGCTGGACTTCGGCGACCTTCTGCTCTGTACGGTGGAGTTGTTCCGTCGCAACCCCGCGGTGACGGCATACTACCAAGACCGGTTTCGCTACCTTATGGTGGATGAGTACCAGGACACCAACCGCGTACAATATGAGATCCTGCGGTTGCTCGCCGCCACGCATCGCAATTTGTGCGTGGTCGGCGACGACGATCAAAGCATCTACCGCTGGCGTGGGGCGGACATCCGGAACATCCTCGACTTCGAGGCGGATTTCCCCGGTGCACGCGTGCTGCGGTTGGAGCAGAACTATCGGTCAACCCAGCGTATCCTGGCGGCCGCGGGCGCCGTCATTCGGCACAACGCTGGCCGCAAGGGAAAGCAGCTCTGGACCACTAATGACGCTGGGCAACCGGTTACCTTGTACACCGCCGCCGATGAGCGCGGCGAGGCACGCTACGTCACCCGTCAAATTCAGCAGTCCCTCACGGACCGCTACGCGGGCGGAGACATCGCGGTCTTTTACCGTACCAACGCACAGTCGCGCGCATTGGAAGAGGAACTGGCGCGCCAGGGGGTTGCCTACACCGTCGTCGGCTCCACCCGGTTCTACGATCGCAAGGAGATCAAGGACCTGGTCGCTTATCTACGCGTGCTCGCGAATCCGGACGACAGCGTAAGCCTCCTGCGCATCCTGAACGTTCCACCGCGGGGCATCGGCAAGACCACCGTGGACGTACTCGAACGCACCGCGCGGGAGCGCGGTGTCACCCCGGCGACGGTACTGGCGGACGCCCCAAACATCCCGATCACCCCCGCCGCCGCCGCGCGCTTGACCGAATTCGTACGCCTGTGTGCGCGCCTCCGCGCGCTCGCGGACGGCGCCGTCACCCCATTGCTGCGCGGTATCCTTCGCGAAACGGGCTACCTTGATCGGATACAGGCCGAACGGACGCCGGACGCCGAAACGCGTGCCGAGAACATCGACGAGTTGCTGGCGGCCACGACCGAGTTCGACGCCACCGCTGTAGAACCCTCCCTCGCCGCCTTCCTCGAGCAGATCGCGCTAGTCGCCGACGTGGACACGTACACCGCCGCGCGCGATCGCGTCACGCTCATGACACTGCACAATTCCAAGGGCCTCGAGTATCCGGTGGTGCTGATCATCGGGATGGAGGAAGGCCTCTTCCCGCACGGACGCTCACTGGCGCAGACCGCTGCGATCGAGGAAGAACGCCGGCTGTGTTACGTCGGCTTCACGCGTGCCCGCGAACGCCTGTTTCTGGTGCACGCCGAGCAACGCCATCTGTACGGCCGCGCACAGCAGAACCGACCGTCGCGCTTCTTGGCGGAAATTCCCGCCGACGTGCTCCGACTTGAGGGCGCTACGGCGGTACCGGCGGATGCGGACGAAGAGGTAATCGACTACTCCTATTCGCAACTCCCCGCTCACCGCCACCGGGAGCGACGCGCAATCCGTGCACACCCCTCCGTAAGCGCTGGCGGCTTCGCCGTCGGCCAACGAGTACACCACCGAGATTTCGGGTCGGGAACGATCCGCGCGGTTGAGGGCAACGGCGAGCGAACCAAACTCACGGTTCGGTTCGACCAGGGGAGTTGGAAGAAGCTGATGGCGTGCTACGCCGGTTTGGAACCGCTCGCTCAGTGATACGTCCCCACTTCCTGGTGGCCCGTGTGCCCAAACATCGATTCCAGATACGGCCGCGACATGATGTAATGCAACGGACGCAACACCAGCCACTCTGCGGTGAAGCCGATCGGATAGGCCAGATAGGCAGCGACCCGCAGAGGATGCGATTGCGTGTCGTCGTAATCGTCCTCGAGCGCAAGCGCGGAACCGGCACTGGCTCCCAGGGCCAACACGATCAGACCAGCGATGATCAGTCGCTTCATAGGCTCGCTCCTCCACGCGCACCGTATCAGAGCCCTTGCCCCTTTCCAAGTCATGCGCTCCATCCGATGAAGCTCACCTGGCGTCCGGTTGTACCGCGCGCCTCGGACTGACACACCGCCCGATAGGAGAAATACGCGTCGCCGGCGCATCGGGTGCACGGCCCGATGGTGGCAATCTGCCCCGGGGGGATGCCCAGGGACGTCAGCAATGTGCGATTGATCGCTCGCAGATCGAGCCAACGCTTGCAGCCATCCGGCCTCACCGTCTCCGGCATCGCTCCCCAGCGGCGCTCGATGTCGTCGGCAATCTCACGATCGACTTGGTAGCAACACGCTCCGATCGATGGCCCAAGTGCGGCGTGCAGCGCCGCCGGCGGGACTCCGAAGCGTTGGCGAATGACGCGCACCGCCCGGCGGGCGATGCCAAGCCTCGTCCCACGCCACCCCGCGTGTACGGCAGCGACGACACGCCGCTCGGGGGCCACCAGCAACAGCGGCACGCAGTCGGCCGTCAGAACGCAGAGTGCGAGCCCTGACGCAGCGGTAATCAGCGCGTCGGCCTCCGGCTCCTCACTGCCGTGGCCATCGACCACGACGCAGCCGTCGCCGTGGCGCTGGTGCATTTTGCGGAAGCGGACGCCCCTGCCGAGGTTCTCCCCAAGGCGCCGCCAATTTTCGCGAACGGCTTCCGGGTCGTCACCCACCGCGAGCGAAACGTTGAGTTCGGCGAACGCACCCTCGCTGCCTCCCCCGCGCCGCCCGCAAAAGCCGTGCACCAACCGCGGCACCCGTTCCCAGCCGGGCACCCGCAGCATCGGCAGCGGCTGCGGGAAATCGCTCATCGCACCACGGCGCCCCCGGCCGTCAACTGCGCTCCGAGCAACACAGCCTGACGAGTTCACGCAGCTGCGCTGAATTCGCCTGCTCGAGATGCAGGATGAGATCGATGGCCCGCTCCATCTTCTCCTTGCGCAAGGTATACCGGGTCTCACGTCGAAACTTGTCTTCGACGGACTTGCGGCGTTCGTCGTATGGCCGTCCCGCTGCCCCGAACGGCACCTCCTGCTCGGCTTCGTAGGTCCGACCGTCTTCCAGCTCGATGCGCACCTGCGCCCCGCAGGACATTTTGAAGCCGCCGAGATCGACGCTGCCAAGGTCAAAATGGACCGCCTCGCCCGCATCATCCTTCACTCGCTTCACCACCGCGCGTTCCCGCATGCGCTGCGCCATCGCCTCGCTGGCACCCAGGGATACCCGTGCGGCCAGATCCCACGTGGCCCGATCGCGGATACGCTCTCGGCTGAATTGGCGTGCGGTCAGCTCACGATCCATCAGCGCGGCAGCGACATTGTACCCGAGATGCAGGTGCAACGCCGCCGGTAGGCTTTCCGGACCTTTGACGTAGGCCGCCGCGACCGCCTGCATCTCCACAGTCACCGGGTTGGCCGCCACGCGCACGGCTTTGACCTTACGCGCATCGATCGCGTGCTGGCGCGCCAGCGTCAACACGCAATCGATGGTCGTGTCCAGGAAGGCACTGCCGGGGTAGATCTTGTAACACAGCGTATCGCTCAACCAGACCGTTCCCAGTCCTTCATACGCCCCGGCGAGCGGCGGCTGGCCAAAGCTCCCGAGAAAGCCATGCGCATCGCCCAGAATATCCGTGGCACCGCAGAGGCCATTGGCCGCGAGCTGGGCCGCCTGCACCCCGAGCGGCGCGGTCATGGACACCGCGAGCATTCGACCGTCGGAGCCAAATGCCCCCGGTTCGAGCACGCGGTTGGGCTGGCTCATCGCCAGACCGATCGCGGATCGAATCCGCGACGTGTCCAACCCGAGTAGCTTGGAGGTAACCACGGCCGCACCGATGAGATGAATGCATGCCGCCAAGGGGTCGTGCAGCGGGCCGCGCGATACCGAGGCGCCGACGCGCCCTTCGATCTCGTTTGCCAGGATCTGCGCCACCAAAAAGTCCTTACCGCTAATGCCGAGCTTCTCGGCCAAGGCGAGCGTCACGAGGACCGCGGAATGTCCGGTGTGGCCCCCGAACAGGTAATCGTCGTAATCCAGTGCCAGGCTGAGCGCGGTGTTCGAAAAAATCGCGCTGTACAAGGACGTCCGCTCCCCCGACGGAATCATGGTCGCATCCTTCCCGCCCGACCACTCCTTCACGGTGCGGCTGACCATACGTCCAGCCTCGGAAAAATGGCCGGCATGCACAGCCGCAATGACGCTCAAAATCTGATTCTTCGCCTCCTCCGTCACACGCCGTGGCACGTCGGTGAACTGCACCCGCGCCACCCACTCCACGATGCGTTCGGTGGGGTTTGCCGTACTCATTCCCATGCTCCTCTTCCCACGTGATGCCCCGTTCCCTGCACGCCGCGGCGCCGCACGGCGAAGATCCGGCACCGACACACGACTTCCGATTTGAGGACTTCCCAACGCATGGTCCGTTCAGAACAGGCGGTCATACTCGATCGCCGGACACCGATCCATGACCACGGTCAGTCCGGCGCGCTGTGCACGGGCCGCCGCGGCGTGGTCGATCACCCCGAGTTGCAACCACACCACACGAGCACCGACGGCAATAGCCGCATCGACAACCGGCCCGGCCTGATCCGGGCGGCGGAAGATGTCGACCATGTCGATTGGCGGGGGGACCGCAGCGAGCGACGCGTAACAGTGCTGCCCGAGAATCACCTTTGCTCCGGGATTGACCGGAATGACCGTGTGTCCCTTCTCCATAAGCAGCCGTGCTACCTGATGGCTGTCGCGTCCCGGGTCGGGCGAGCAGCCGACGACGGCGATCCGGCGCGGGCGGGCCAGGATATCGCGCAGCACCGCGTCGGGCGGATTCTGAAATGCCGTGTCCTGCATTGGCACGCGTACACTCGCACCAACGCCGTGCCGGCGCAACCGCCATCCGTCGCACCTGGCGCGCACAGGGCCGGCGTTCAGGAACCGGAGGGGGCGGCGGTCACGAACCGTGTCCACGCCCGTTCGAGGCAGGATCGGATCTCATCCCGACAGGCGGCAAACACATCCTCGGTCTGACCGGCCGGGTCTTCGATGTCCCCCGGGCACCCTGCGAACGCTTTGAGCGTGTAGACCTCCTTACCCGCAGCCTCGGGAAACGCCTCGCGTAACGTGTCCATCTGTCCTGCCGTCATCGTTAGAATGAGATCGGCATCGGCAATCAAATGTCGATTGCGCTTGAGGTCTGTCGACCCCCGGTCCGCCGGAACATGAATGCCGGAATCGCGCAGGACCAGGCGCGCGTCCATCGAGACCAAGGCTCCATCGCGGGCGTACGCGGCGATGCCACCCGAGACGACCGACAGGTGGTCGTGCGGCGCACGATCCATCAACATCTTCTTGAGCAGCGCCTCGGCAATGACGCTGCGACTGGTGTTCGCGTGGCAGATAAACAGGATGTTCCGGTAACGCGGCACGGAGAGAGCTCCCCGCGAGGGCCGCCCCGTGCGCGTCACATCATGACGCTGGTCATGACCTCCCGCAGGTCCTCTTTCGCGGTGATACCTTTCGCCAATTCGGCCTTGAGTTTCTGACCGAGATCCGCGGGATCCCACACCGCGCGCTGATAGATCTTACCGGCGGTGTGCCAACCCTTCATCAGCCAGACCGCCCCGGCACCCACTCGGAAGACTTCCCCGTGCACGTCCTTGGCATCGTCGCTGGCGAGCCAGACCACCAGCGGCGCCACGTTCTCGGGGCCGAACACATCGAACTCCCCGGGCTTCACCTCGCGACCGAAAATCGGGGCTGAGGACGGCGTCGCTTCCGTCGTCAGTCGGGTCCGCGCCAACGGCGCGATGGAATTCGCGGTGACTCCGTACTTCGCCATCTCGTTATCGATGGCAATGGCCATCAGCGCCACTGCGGCCTTGCATGAGCCGTAATTCGCCTGTCCCATCGGACCGATCAGCCCGGCGTCGGAAGACGTCGTGACGATCCGGCCATTCAGGATATTGCCCTTCTTGTGCTCTTCCCGCCAATATTCGCACGCGTGCCGGCTCATGTTGAACGAGCCTTTGAGGTGGACTGCCACCACGGAATCCCAGTCTTCTTCCGACATGTTGAAGATCATGCGATCGCGAAGAATGCCGGCATTGTTGACCACGATGTTGAGGTGGCCGAAGGTGTCGAGCGCGCATTCCACGATGCGTTTGGCACCCTTGAAGTCGGACACGCTTTCCCCGTTGGCGATCGCCTCCCCACCCAGCTTCTTGATCTCGCTGACCACTTCCTGGGCCGGCGTCGCACTCGGGGCCCCGGTACCGTCAAAATGCGCACCCAGGTCATTCACCACCACTTTCGCGCCGTGTTTCGCCAAGAGCAGCGCCTCCGCACAACCGATCCCGCGTCCGGCGCCGGTAACGATCGCAACCTTTCCCTCCAGCAACGCTGCCATACCCCGCTCCTTTCAAATGTTCAGTGAGTGAGTGTCTCGGACCATTCAACACAAACGCCGCGTATCTGCACGCAAATGGAACGTCTTGTCAAGATTGGCTTCCGCATCCCCTCCCTCCGCGAGGCTTGGGTTGTTTCCGGGCACACAGAGCATCGCTTGCACCGGCACGAGGGCCGCGTCGCGACCCGCGGTGACCGCGCGTTTTGACCGCGCCACGCGCGGCCAGTATAATACGGCACCGCAGGGGAAACGATGCGGGAATTTGTGTACGGGCTGATCTGTGGCGCAGCGGTGATGTATCTCTACGTGCGCCTCGATCCCCCCAAGGTCTTGGATTACCTGAACGCCGCCACCAAGTCGGCGGTGGAATCCACTCACGGCTACGGCGGGACGAAACGGAAGTGAAGCCGGCCCGAGCGTCGTTGGTGAGACCACCGCGCGCGACTCGAGAACGGAACCGGCCCCTCAGCGTAGCGCGACAACCGTACGGCCGCAGCCCGACCGCATAGCGCGCCGTAGCAGGTCACGCCGTCCCGCCACCGTCAGTTGGCCGGCGCGGTACAACTCCCGGCCCGCCTTGGCGACGCAGCGAAGGTATTCGCTCTGGTTCTGCCATTGCGCACCGCCGGGCGGGGCATCGCATGGGCACATCTGAGCGGCACTGCAGCCCATCTCGGTCACGGGCGCGTCGGCAGGGGTCTCCGCGCACTCGTCGCACGCGTCTCCCACGCCGTCGCCGTCGCTATCTTCCTGCCCGGCATTGGCAACCATGGGGCAGTTGTCATGGGCGTCCGGAACGTCGTCGCCATCCATATCGGGCTGTTGGTCATTGACCGGTGAGGCGGAAATGACCAGCACGTAGGTACGTTCGCCCCGACGCGACGAGGACAGGATAATGGTGATGCTTCCGGGGGCGGCATGCTGGCGCCGACCGCTGGTCAGCAACACCGGTTCGCCATTGACGGTCGCGTCGAGCACCATCGCTTGCCGATCCGGGCCCAGTCGTTGCACGAACCCGTTCCCCGAGATGCTGTAACTGTCGCTCGCCAGTTGGATATTGGTCACTGCAGCCACGTCGTACACCGACGAGAGCGGCAGGACGGTAACATCGAAGCTCCCCGTCAGGGGCTCAGGAATCTTCGGAGCCGCGGTGCAATTATTGCAAACCGATGTCACCGAACTGCGCAGGTTGAGGACAAAGCGCCGGGTCTCGGCCAGGAGGCCTGGCCGGGCACGCAGCATCCACACAGGCCGCCCAAATAGCCAGCCATCGCCGCAATGGGATTGCCGAGAACATGCCAGCGGCAGGATGCGCCCACGCACGGGGCCTGGCAAGCACCATTTTGCGCGTGTCGTGACGCACGCAGGCGCTAGAATCGAGGCGCCGCCGGAGATTCGGCGCGCTGAGGAGCGACCCGTCAGAACGGTATGTCGTCGTCCTGCGGAGGACCGCCGGGGTCTTCACCGGCCGGAATCCCACCGGCTTCCGCGCCACTGCGGCCGCCGCCAGCCAAGAAGCGCACGTCACGCGCGACGATTTCGGTCATATACCGTTTGTTGCCGTCTTTGTCGTCGTACTGGCGCGTGCGAATCGATCCCTCGACGAAGACCTGCCGGCCCTTCGCCAGGAACTGACCGCAGGCCTCGGCTTGCTTTCCCCACACCACAACGTTGTGCCACTCGGTGCGCTCCTGCTTGTTCCCGTCCTGATCCGTCCAGCGCTCCGAGGTGGCCACCGGAAATTTCGCCAGGGCACGGCCGTTCGGTGTGAAACGCACCTCAGGATCCTTGCCGAGATTACCGACCAGAATGACTTTGTTGACCACGGTGCGCCGACGCTAACAAGGGCACCCGCAGGTGTCAAGCGACCGCCGTACCGGCCACTGCCGGGAGGTGGCGAATCAGTCGTACAGCAGTGCCGCGGCCCGTCCGGCTTCGTAGACCGCGGTCCCGTCACACGCGAGGCGTACCACCGCGTCGAGTTCCCGACCGCCATCGATCGCCGCGCGCACCGCCGGCCGGCCGGTGAGCAGATCGATCGCCGGCGCATCCTCGCGAAACTCATAGGGCTGTGTGCGCCATGCGAACGCCTCCGGCCACAATCGCTTCACCGCGACAAGCACCGCCAGGCCCGTACAGTACGGTCGAAAGGCGTGCCGATCGGTGACGTGTACCTGGATGGCGCCACAGAGCTGCCCGCTGAACTTGTGAAAACGCGGCTCGATGGCGCACGGCCGGAACCGCACTCCCGGCAGATCGTAGCGGCGCAGTTCGTCCGCCAACGCGCGCCCATCGATGAACGGCGCACCCACGAGTTCGAAGGGCCGCGTCGTACCGCGACCTTCGGAAAGGTTGGTCGCTTCGAGCAGACACATACCAGGGTAGACAATGGCCGTATCGATCGTCGGTATGTTCGGTGACGGCATCACCCACGCGAGATCGCACTCATCGTAGTACTGACTACGCCGCCAGCCCTCGCAGGGCACGACGTCGAGTTCGCACCCAATCCCGAAGCTACGGTTGTACAGACGCGCCAGTTCGCCCACGGTCAGCCCATGCCGTTGCGGGATCGGATAGAGTCCGCAAAAGTTTTCGAGTCCCGGCTCCAGCCCGCCGCCCTCGATCTGTTCGCCACCGATCGGATTGGGCCGATCGAGCACGAGCACCTTCACCCGTGCCGGTCTGGCAGCGCGCATGCACAGCGCCATCGTGGCGGCGTAGGTGTAGTACCGGGCGCCGATGTCCTGGACGTCGAATACGAGCACGTCGATCTGCAACAGCTGGGCGGCCGTGGGCGACAACGAGTCGAACGTCTGCCCGTACAGGCTCACCTCCGGCACGCCGCTCACCGGGTCGCGGCCGTCACCAACGCCCACCATGTCCTGCACCGCGCCGCGGATGCCGTGCTCCGGCCCGAACAGCAGCCGTAGGTCTATGTCCGGATGCCGATGCAACCGATCGACCGCGTGCACAAGGTCACGATCGACAGTGGTCGGATTGGCGACCAGGCCGACACGCGCACCGGCCAACCAGCGTCGAGGATCGTCCAGCAGCCGTTCCAGTCCCGTACGCATTCGTGAATGTTACACCGGGATGCCGTAGAGCCAAAACGGCCACCGCGGCATGCCTACACCAGGCTGCGACGTCGATGCGCCCGCGCTCCGCTCCCCTGGCGTACCAGGCAATAACTGGTACAGTGCGGGAGCAGTCGGAGCTGCGGAGGTCAGGTGGAACGAAGCCCGAGCCGTGTCGAGTCGCTCGTCGAATTCGCTCAGTGGCGCGGGCGGGCGCATCTCGCCATCGACGTCCCTGCCGGTTCGACCGCGCCGGAGAGTGCAGATGCATAGTCGGCGGGTCCGGCCGCTCGTGTGGCTGCTCGTTCTCCTTTCGGCGATCCCGTTAATGGCTTTGGCGGACGAGCATGGCTGGGGCTATCTCATGGACAGGCTCGTCGCTGACGGCGTGGATCGTGAGCAGGTGACCCAGACTTTCCGCGATCCACGCATCGCACGCTTCACGGAACTCAACTTTTCCCCCTACCGTGCGCGCGAACCCCGGACATGGTATCGGCGCTTCCTCCGCCCCGCGAGCGTCGCCGCGGCCCGCGCTTGCCGCACCCGCTATCGCGACGACTTCACCAACGCTGAACGGCAACACGGCGTGCCCGCGGCCGTCATCACCGCGATTTTATTTGTCGAAAGTAGCTGCGGCGGCAACACCGGATCGCACCTCGTCTTGGCGCGTCTGGCGCGCCTTGCCATGGCCAATGCCCCGGACAATCTGCAGCGCGTTGTCGATCGTCATGCGGATGCCAACGGCCCCCTTTCGCCGGCCCTTCTGTTGCAACTCCGCGAACGAGCGACGGAACTGGAGCGCATGTTCTATCCCGAGGTCCGCGCCGTGTTCACCATCGCTGAACGCGCCGGCGTCGCCCCGCTCGACATCCGCGGCTCCAGCGCCGGAGCGTTCGGCTTTCCCCAGTTCTTGCCAACCAGCTACCTGCAATACGGCATCGACGCCGACGCTGACGGTCACGTCAACCTCGACGATCCGGCTGACGCGATCGCCTCCTGCGGCTACTACTTGGCGCAGCACGGTTGGCGCCCCGGTTTGTCGCGCGCCGAACGCCGCGGTGTCATCTGGCAATACAACCACTCCGAAGCGTACGTCGATGCGATCCTTAATTTGGCCGCACGGATCGATCGTGCACCAGTCCCCGGATCGGCGGTAGGGGCGAAGAAAGAGCGTACGAAGCACCGTTCCCGGCGGCACGCGGCGGCCGGCTGACCGGAACCGCGGCGCCTTGGGAGCGCCCGGTTTCTACACAAATAAGCGATTCGGCTCCGGGCAGTGCGTCTTCCAGCCCAAAATCTCGACAACTCTTGCGCCGCCTGGGCTTGAATCACGGACTCAAAATGTCCATAATGCAGTCATGAAAAAGAGCGCACTCAAGAACAGCGATGTTCTCCGTCAAGTTCAGATCGTGATCGCGGGAAAGCGGGTCGTTGCCTGGGAGGCGCGGAAACCGGTCCTGAGGGCGCTGGGACGATGGAGTGATCCGAAAGCATTGTTGCACCGCATCTACCTTCTAGAGCACCCCGAGGAAATGGAGGCCCACGAGGGTCCAGGGCGTCAGTGGCAAGCCACTTGGCGCGGGCGGTTCACCGCGGCACCGCGAGCCAAGGCGCGAAAAGCCGCTTGAGCGATCCGCCACATCGAAGTCAAACAGGCATCCACTTCCGTTTTCGTCAGGACGGCGCTTGCGTCAACGCGGCGGTTTGGTCTGCAAGGCACTGGAGCGTTGTAACATTCTCTTAGTCCACGCGGCCACAGCTGGCGGCGGAGTGATTTCCATCAGCGGGAAAAACGCGACGAACGGCGTGTAGCACACTTCCACCAGGGAGTAACGTTCGCCGACCAAATATTCCTTCTTCTGCAACTGGGGCTCGAGCAGCTCGAGGTGCGCTTCGATTTCACGCTTGGCCTGCGCCATCAGTCCCAGGTCCCAGCGCTGCGGCGACAGGAAACGTTTGGGAAAGATAATGGTACCGGTCTGTCGGGCCAGCTGCAGATCGCACAGCTTCACGTGCATGGCCACCAGGGCGCGACCGCGCGTGTCGGGGGGCACCAGCGGCGGCGCGGGATGGGTTGCCTCAAGATACTCAAGGATGGCGGCCGACTCATAGATGACGAAACCGTCATCATCGAGTGTCGGGACACGCCCGTATGGGTTAAGCGCCAGGTACCACGGAGCACGGTGCGCCCGCGCCGCCATGTCGACCTCCACCAACTCGGCCGGAATGGCTTTTTCGAGCAATGCGATCCGTACACGGCGGGCGAAGGTCGAGTTCGGGTGATAGTACAGTTTGAGCATGCGGCGGCTCCTTCTCGGGCTCTAGACGGAATATCGGTTTCCGAAACCCTACGTATTGTGCCGTTGGCCGCCTCGCGTTTCCAGTGTGTGCCACCCCCGGCACCGCATTTACGGCTGTCTTCCCTGTAGACCGGTCGTCGACAGTAGGCCGAAGCCGGTGCGACCGGCGATGCTAAACGTCTTGCCTGAACTTGCCCCATCAAAGAACAGGCGGCCCGCGGCGGCACGCGCGCGGCGGGTATACTCGCCCTGTCCGCCTTGACGGCCAACATATGCCCAAGCGGGCAGCAGGCGTGGGTCCGCCGTTTCCCATCGCCCATTTACCGCGGCAGCGTAGCGTGTTAGCCAACGCTCGATGGACGCGTCCTGGCTGAGCCAGTGCGTGTAGGTCAAGCCTTCGGCCAGGATACCCAACCGCCAGTCCGAGATCGCCCGCGGGGAGTACGCTTTCATGCCCTCACGGGCATAAACCATTGCGGCCTGCCGATAGGTCTGATCGCCAGTGGCTTCGAACACCGCCAGCAGCGCGATTTGTGGCCAGCCCCACTGCCGTGGGCTTCGCTGAACGTCACGGGTCTCCGCCCGACGCACGAGGAAGTCGGCAATGCCGCGGGCCGCATCCAGGCTGCGGTCGTCACCGGTCAGATAGTAGTAGGACAGCAGCCCCTCGGTCCACGTGCGACCAAGATCGACACCGCCGTATTGGAACGCAAAGTGGAGCGGCTTCCCGGGATGGTTCATCCCGACCCAGTCCGGGTGATCGCGCCGGTAGTAGATGTGGTCGACATCCATGAAGTGGCGCGCGGCCGCGACCATGCCGTCGTAGTAAACGCTCTCGCCGGTCGCCGCAAACGCCAGGGCCAACACTTGCGTCATGTCGTACTCGAGGTTGCCCCACGCGTCGCAGCCCCTGGTACGATCATGGTAGCCTGGGTAATTCCAGTCGCCCCAGTTCAGCATGCCGAAAAACCCGTGCCGCGGACGTGCGGAAGCGTCGCCGCATTCCACCTCACCACTATCGTCCCACGGCTCGCGAGCCGCTTCCTCCCGGTAACGCTGGTAGGCCGCGCTCAGGGCTTAGGAACGGCTCGGTCTCGGCCGAACGAGACACGCTGCCGCGCAGCAGTGCACCGGTGACCACGGTCCACCGGATCCACCCACGCCCGCTCGGGCTCGTTCAGGCCGCCAAGGTGATTTGCGGCGGTGGCTTGCTCCCATGGAAGTAGAGCAACATTTCGTGCGTCTTCGCCACACCGGTGCCGACTTTAACCGGCGCGGTGTCCGCCGCGAGCAGGTTGTAGCGGAGCGCGCTCGGGCGCACCTCGAAGCTCTGCGGGTACTGCTGCCAGAAAAATGGGGCAACCACCGCGACGCCAGACCGCTCGTCGCCGACATCGACCCATCCGGCGGCATGGCCAGATTGCCGTTGTCGGTCTACGCGCAAGGTTTCGTTATCCTCTTGCGCAAGGACAAACCCCTCAGCCGAAAGGCGGCCGGCATCCTGCGGGGCCCCCTCGCGACCGGCGCGATACCACGGCTGGCCGCGCAAGCCGATCGGGATGGCGACGGTGAGGCGACGCAGCATGGTGTACGCCTCGTCGTTATGTTGCTCCAGGGAGTGCAGGATGCGCACGAACGGCTGGTTGGCGTAGGCGTCGATGCGCACCACATAATCGAAGTCCGCCGCGTAGTGCCCACGGATCTCGATCCGGGCCCGTAGCGGGCCGGCGTCGGCGATCGTCACCGAGTCCGGCGCGAGGCCCTCGATGTGTCTGCCGTCGCTTTCCAGCGCCGAACGGATTGGCGCCGTGAGCATCTCGCGGTCCTTGAGACGTACCCGTTGGAGCCAGGCAAAGCGCTGCTTCGGCACGCTGAAGCGCAGCGGCCCGGTATCGACGTCGATGCGGTCGGACCACTCCAACACCTTCAGGCGTGGCGCTGGAGGCGCGGGGATGCCATCGGCGATTTCGTATATCGTGGATTCGTGGGGGTGAAGGTGCGCTTGCCAGTCCAGCAACGCCCAACGCACGCTACCGTCCGGCCAGCGGCTGAGGATGCGGCTTTGCGTCGGCACGGATTGGCTGCGATCATCGGTGACCACCAGTTGCGACACGTCGTGCACGCTGCCGGACGGGAACGGCACGCCGACCGTTATTGGCCAGTGCTCGCGCGCCAGGCCCAACGATTCGTGCACGGTGACTGTGGCCTGTCGCGGAGCAATGGGCGGGGACGGGGCACCGGCACCCCTGTGCGGCCAGGCGCACCCGATTGCCGCCGATGAAATCATCGCCACGGCGGCATAACGCGCCGCGGTGACAGGGCACATTGGCAACTTCCTGGCGCGGCGCAGGTTCTTCCGTAGGTCGAGCACCAAAATACGTCGTTGATACCGATGCGGCCACGGCGAATCAATCCCGCCTCGGCCGGGAAAGGCTTGGGGGCCCGCGGAGGTGGAGGCTTGTGGACCTCTGACGAACCCCCGGCCCACAGGCTCCGATGCCCCCACGCCGTCTAGACACGCTCCGCCTGGCCTGGTAGGTCGATAGCATCCAAGGAGTCGGCGGCATGGATGACGAACAGATCCTGGAACAAATCAAGCGGCTCAGCGTTTGGAGCGGGCACCGGCAGATGACCATCGAGGACATCGCTCGAATCCAACCGGGCCTGGCGCGTATCATGCCGGAGATCGGCACCCGTACCTGGAAGCTCTATTATGCGGCGCAGGCCGAAAACTGGCCGCTGGCCGCGTTTCAGGCGAAGGAGATCCGCGGACTGCTGGACCTCTGCGCGTTCACGCGGCCGAAACACGCGGACGCCTTGCGGCAGTTCCTCGAAAAGAATTGGCAACCGGTGCAGGATGCGATCGGAAAGATGGACCGGGCCGCGTTCGAGGACGCCTTCCACAAATCGATCAAGGCCGCCAACGCCTACCACAAACTCAAGGGGAAGCCCTATCTGCTTTGGAAATTGCCGGATGTCCCGCCACCTGACCTGGAGATGCAGCCACAGGCCGACGGCTGAGCATTCGACAGCATCCGAACCATTCGCTGCTCCCGGCCGAGCGTCACGCCGTAGCGCACAGATTCGACTACATCCGAGCCGCTCGTAGAATCGCTGCCTAGCCATCTCAACGTCCGTTGCCGTGATCACTATGTGGAAATCGATCGCTACGTTTCTCGCGCCGCACTGGCTGACCATTCGGGTCGTCGGCACGTTCGTGCTGCTCATCACCGTCTTTTTCACCCTGCTGACCTACACTCCGATCGTAAAGCGGGTCGACATTGCGTGGATGCTGGCCCAGCTGAGCGCCTGGTTGAGCTGGGCGCTGCTGCGTGTCATTGGCATGGTCGTCGGATTCCCGGTGCAGATCGACGGCACCAATCTTGGCTCGGGTGAATTCGTGGTGGACGTCAGCCCCGCCTGTTCGGGCGCCGTCCCGAGCATCATCTACCTCTCCGCGGTACTCGCCTTCCCGACCGGCTGGCGTTCCAAGTGGATCGGGACCGCGTTGGGGTTGGGCGTCATTCACGGCGTCAATCTTCTCCGCGTGGTCGGACTGTTTATCATCGGGCTGTTCTTCAACGAATACTTCCACGAAACGCACGTTTACATTGCCCAGGCGCTCGTCGTCGCGATTGCCATTGCGACCTGGTTGTTCTGGGCCGGACGTTTTGCCGATGCGCCTGGGCATTAGGCCCATCGTCTTCCTGCTCCGCCTGTTGGTGGTCTTCGCGTTCACGTACCTGTTGTGGACGCCGCTCGCACCGGCGTACACCCACGTCCTGGCGACCCTGACCGCGGGGTTCCTCCACCTGACGGAGTTTTCGCGCGATCCCCACTGGCATCAGGTGACCGAGATGTGGGTCAAAGGAACGGCTATCTTTTACCGCCACCGCCTGGTGGCGCTGCCGCCGCAAGGGATCCCCGCGGAATGGGTACAGGCCAATTTGGTGTTGCTCATCCCCCTCATGCTCGCGACGCCGGCGCGCTCGTACCGGCAACGGTTTGGGCGCTTGGCCTTAGCCTTGGGAATCGCCCTGTTTCTGCAAGTGCTGGATATCGCCGTCACGGTGAAGGCCTTTTACGCCAGTCAGATCGGCGGTTATAGCGACTCCGTGCGGCGGCTCTACCAGTTCTGCGATTCGTTCGCGCAGAGCATGGATACGCAGCTCTTCCCGTTCGCCATCTGGGCGGGGATTCATTTCAACCAATTGCTGGGCCGGGACCGGACATCCGTGGCGCCGTCCGCCGCGGCGGCACCGGCAGCCGGCGGCAAGGGTCCACGCCACAAGCACAAAGCCAAGCTCGCGCGCTGATGCGGCGCACTATTGCCGCACGACCGTTGCCCGCGCAACGTCGGCGGCGGGTTGCCGAGCGCCAACCGACTCGAACTCCAGCGTCGCGACTGGACCGCCGTGGATCGGTGCGACACTGGCTAGCGCGAGCCGGACGGTACCCGGCACGCTCAGGTTGACCTGCAGGAGTGCCTGCGCGGCCGACGGCGCCAGGCGTACACCGGTCGCCCGCATCGCGGCCGCGTCGTAGGCGACGTCTACCCGCAACGTGCGGAAGGGCTCTCGATCGTCGACCGCTAGCGGTAGCCTTAGCGCGCGGCCACGATCCGCGGGGCGCGGGCGCCCCAGGCGTACCGAACTGGCGCTGCGCCGCGCCGCACGCGCACCGCCCGCGCCACCCGACTGCCAATCGCCGTTGCAGTCGCCGAACGCCACCGCGGCGAAATCCTGGTTGCTCGCACTGCCAACCAGCGGCTCGAAACTCAGCGCCCCGAGCTGACAGCTGTTGCGGCTGAGGATGGGCTGCAACTGCAGCTCGAAGGGCACGAGCGCCGGCTGCGGAATGAACCCCCAATCGGAACCGCAGTTCTGGGCCGCTGGAAATTGCGCCGTCATTCCCACCACGTATTGGAGAATCAAGACCGCGTCGTCGACGGCGATCCGGCCGTCACCCGAGGTGTCGCACGCCAGTTGCTGTGCGCCGCTCAACAGCCGCAAACCGACCGCCGCCTCGAGGACGGTCGCGGCATCGACGACGTCGACCGCATCGTCCACGTCGCCCGTCTTCGCGGGCTGAATCGACCACCACGCCGATGCGAGTCCGGTAATGACAAACTGCCCGGTGGGATCGGTGTGCACGCTGCCCGCGGACAGCCCTCGCCACGGAATCGTGACCCCTGGTACCGCCAGGCCGCTGCCGGCATAGCGGATGCGGCCGCTGATGCTGACCACCGACGGCGTCGCCGTCGGCACCGGGGTCGGCGTCCACGTACGCGTCGCGGTCGGACTAACGGCGAGTGTCGCTGTCCGCGTCGGCCCGGGCGTCGCCGTCCACGCCGGCGTCGGCGAGGCGTTGGGTGCCGCGGTTGCCGTCGGATTGAACGCTACCGTCGGCGTCCGTGTCGGCACCGCGGTCTGCGTTGGCATGGCCGTCGGCGCGAGCGTAGGCGTCTGCGTCCGCACCGGCGTCACCGTTGGGGTCGCCGGCTTCGGGCCGGATTGCGGGTAGATGAAGCTCACACCGGCGATGTCATCGCCGCGCAAGCTGGCGCAACGACCATCGAAATGCGCATAGCCATACATGGTCGCGGCGCTATCGCTCGAATGGCCCAAGCCGATCGTATGCCCCAGTTCGTGCGCCATCACCTCCGACAGGTTACACAGCGTCCACAACGCACAACCGCCCCAGCCGTTGTTGAACGTCAATTTCCCGGTCGCGATCTGGACGAAATTGCGTTGTTGACTACCTTGCGTTAGCCGGGCATAGCCACCCATCGCTAGCACACCGGCGCAGTTGGCAGGATCGGGAATCTCCTGACTGGGATCGTTGAACACGATGCGACTGACGCTGCACTGTTCGAACGGGCCCGGCGCCGTGGTGCCGCCGTCCTGCAACACCAGGCTCGATGTCGCCACGCTGGTCCACGCCCCGAGGGCCGCATCGACCGCCGCCCGCGAGTTCGCGAATCCCAACGCCTGGTCGCCGGTGGCATCCACCAGGTAGGCCACCGGCTGCCCGCTGTCCGGCTCGAACCAGCGCGCCGGCGGCGACCCCAGGAAGGTGTAGGCCGCCTGAAAGCGGGTCGCCAGCGCCGGCACCTGGCGCGGCACCGTAGTCAGCGGCCGCGGCGCGTGGCGCGCGCGCCGGTCGGCGGTGCGCCAGTGCGCAACTGCCGCAGCAACGGCAGGAAGCGCTGCCGCGACTGCCGCGGCGCCGCCACCAGTTCCCCTGTCTCCGGGACCAACACGACGAACTGTCCCCGAACTCCCGTACCGCGGTGGCCTGCCCCGCCGCATCCACCACGACGCTGTACTTCCCCATGGCCAGGCTGTTCGTCTGCAGCGTCCCATCCGCGTTGCGCGACAGAAACAGCAACGTCCGTTCGCCTACTCCAGAAGGGCAGACGCCGTACACCCGTTGCTCCAACTCGCCCGTGCTGCCGCCCGCTCGCGCAAGACCACCTGTCCGGCCCCAGCGCGTCCCTTGATCAGCGCGCCGCGGTTGCACGTGAACGTACGTATGGACACGCCTTCCGACCGACGCCGGCCTCGATGGCGGTGACCGTCCCCACGAGCACCACCTCCGACGACCGCAGCAAGCTCTCCTCGTCCATCAACACGAAGGTGGTCGCCCCCGCGGTCTGCAGCCGCAAGGCTACCACCAGGGCGGCAAGCAGAATTCCTCCGAAACGAACGCGGTCGCGCATGTTCCACCGTTCGTTGCGGGCTACACCGTAACCATGCAGGTCGCGGGCCACGGTGTAGCATGGCTATCGGGCGAGGAAAACGAGGCAACGGCTCGCCGCGCCGTTCAAACGCATCGCGCCGTACGAAAATGTCCGTTCGTCGATGCGGACGGTGTTTCGAGGCGTTAGCGCACCACCGTCGCATGTTGGAGGCGGATGCTGTTGCCCCTGGCGCGCCTGTTCTTGAGCGCAACTCGATCGCGAACATCTGACCGCGCGGCAAGCCTCGGTGCTCGCCACGGCAACGTGCACCACGCCAGGGGTGTCCAGGTTCGCCCGCACCAGGGCGCGGGACTGACGCCCGACCGGCCGCACCCCCACCGCGGTCAACTGCGTGGCGTCATAGCGCACCTCTGCCGCGAATCCGCGAATGCCGCCGGCGACCTGCAGCGGAACGAGCGCACGACGGCCGGAGCGCTGCACGGGCTCCCCAACGCGGATGCTGGTGGTGTGCCCCCCGCCGACGCATGCCCGATCGCGGCCGCACCGCCACCCGGCTGCCAGCGGCCCAGACAGTCCTCGAAGAGCACGCCGCAGCAGGTCCTGGTCGTTCGCCTGCTCGCCAGTGGCTGATAGGCGATAGCGCCGTTAGGCTGACAGTAGGCCGTGGCAATTTGCGGGCCGATAATCTGTTGGTTCGGCACGGCGGCGGCTTCTGGAATGAACATCCAATCCGAATTGCAGGCCTGGGCCACCGGAAAGTGCGGAATCAGGCCGACGACGTACTGCAGAATCACGACGGCGTCATTGACGTCGACGTAGCCGTCCCCGGACACGTCGCAGGCAACCGCTGCTCGGCGCCCAGGGTGCGCGCAGACCCACCGCCGCTCCAACACGGCCACGGCGTCGCTAACATCAACGGGATTACTGGACGTCCCGGTCTTGTATGGTTGGATTTGCCAGTTGCTGGCGCCGATGCCTGGGAACGCAAACTGGCCGGTCGAGTCGGTTGCATTCGTCTGTGCCGACCCGCCACCGCTTGCCAGGTTCAGCAACTGGAAGGACACCCCATCCACCGGAAGCGTCGCACCGCTGGTACAGTGGATCAGGCCGGCGATCCCGCAGTGGCGGTTGCCGTCGGCGTCCACGTCGGGGTCCCGGTCGGGATCGTGGTTGGTGTCCGGGGACGTGGGGGCACCGCTGGCTTTTTTTCGGCCGTCGGCTGCGCGGTTGCCGCCGTTCGCGTCGGCGTCCGGGTCGGCGTGAACGTCGGCGCGCTGGTCGGTGACAGCGTCGGTGCCGAGGTAGGCGTCTCGTTGCCGTCGGCGTGGGGGTCCGGGTTGCGTTGTCGGCGGCGGTGTCAGCGTCGCAGTTGCTGTAGCAGCCGCGGTGGGTGTTGCGGTCCGCGTCGGCGTCCACGTCGGGGTCCCGGTCGGGATCGTGGTTGGTGTCCGTGTGGAGGTGGGGGACGTCGCTGTCGGCTGCGCGGTTGCCGTTCGCGTCGGCGTCCGGGTCGGCGTGAACGTCGGCGCGCTGGTCGGTGACACTGTCGGCGCCGAGGTAGGCGTCTTCGTTGCCGTCGACGTGAGGGTCCGGGTTGCGGTCGGCGGCGGTGTCGGCGTCGCAGTTGCTGTAGCAGCCGCGGTGGGTGTTGCGCTCCGCGTCGGCGTCCACGTCGGGGTCCCGGTCGGGATCGTGGTTGGTGTCCGTGTGGATGTGGGGAACGTCGCTGTCGGCTGCGCGGCTGCCGTTCGCGTCGGCGCTGTCCGGGTCGGCGTGAACGTCGGCGCGCTGGTCGGTGACACTGTCGGCGCCGAGGTAGGCGTTCGTTGCCGTCGACGTGAGGGTCCGGGTTGCGGTCGGCGGCGGTGTCGGCGTCGCAGTTGCCGTAGCGCGCTCGGTGGGCGTCGCGGTCCGTGTTCACCGGGCGGTGTCGCCGTCCGCGCCGTCGTGGCACTCGGGGTCGCGGTCGGCAGACCGGATTGCGGGTAGATGAAGCTCACACCGGCGATGTCATCGCCGCGCAAGCTGGCGCAACGACCATCGAAATGCGCATAGCTATACATGGTCGCGGCGCTATCGCTCGAATGGCCCAAGCCGATCGTATGCCCCAGCTCGTGCGCCATCACCTCCGACAGGTTACACAGCGTCCACAACGCACAACCGCCCCAGCCGTTGTTGAACGTCAATCTCCCGATCGTGATCTGCTTGAACGTGGTGCCGTTAACAACCCTGGTGTTGCCGCTGGCGCAGTAGCCGCCCATCGCCAGCACGCCGGCACAGTTGGCGGGATCGGTGATTTCCCGATTCGGGTCGTTGAACACGATGCGGTTGATGCTGCATTGATTAAACGGGCCTGGCGCCGTGGTGCCGCCGTCCTGCAACACCAGGCTCGATGTCGCCACGTTGGTCCACGCCCCGAGGGCCGCATCGACCGCCGCCCGCGAGTTCGCGAATCCCAACGCCTGGTCGCCGGTGGCATCCACCAGGTAGGCCACCGGCTGCCCGCTGTCCGGCTCGAACCAGCGCGCCGGCGGCGACCCCAGGAAGGTGTAGGCCGCCTGAAAGCGGGTCGCCAGCGCCGGCAATTCCGCGGGCACCGTAGTCAGCGGCCGCGGCGCGTGGCGCGCGCGCCGGTCGGCGTGCGCCAGTGTGCGCAACCGCCGCAGCAACGGCAGGAAGCGCTGCGACTGCCGCGGCGCCGCCACCAGTTCCCCCGTCTCCGGGACCAACACCGACGAACTGTCCCCGAACTCCCGTACCGCGGTGGCCTGCCCCGCCGCATCCACCACGACGCTGTACTTCCCCATGGCCAGGCTGTTCGTCTGCAGCGTCCCATCCGCGTTGCGCGACAGAAACAGCAACGTCCGTTCGCCTACCCAGAACTCGGGCACGCCGTACACCCGTTGCTCCAACTCGCCCGTGCTGCCGCCCGGCTCGCGCAAGACCACCTCGTCCGGCCCCAGCGCCCCCTTGATCACGCGCCGCGGTTGCACGTGAACGTACGTATGGATCACGCCTTCCGAATCGACGCCGGCCTCGATGGCGGTGACCGTCCCCACGAGCACCACCTCCGACGACCGCAGCAAGCTCTCCTCGTCCATCAACACGAAGGTGGTCGCCCCCGCGGTCTGCAGCCGCAAGGCTACCACCAGGGCGGCAAGCAGAATTCCTCCGGAAAAACGAACGCGGTCGCGCATGTTCCAATCAAACGCTGCGGCTACACCGTAACCATGCAGGTCGCGGGCCACGGTGTAGCATGGCTATCGGGCGAGGAAAAACGAGGCAACGGCTCGCCGCGCCGTTCCAAACGCATCGCGCCGTACGAAAATGTCCGTCTGTCGATGCGGACGGTGTTTCGAGGCGTTAGCGCACCACCGTCGCATGTTGGAGGCGGATGCTGTTGCCCCCGGCGCGCCTGTTCTTGAGCGCAAACTCGATCGCGAACATCTGACCGCGCGGCAAGGCCTCGGTGCTCGCCACGGCAACGTGCACCACGCCAGGGGTGTCCAGGTTCGCCTGCACCAGGGCGCGGGACTGACGCCCGACCGGCCGCACCCCCACCGCGGTCAACTGCGTGGCGTCATAGCGCACCTCTGCCGCGAACCCGCGAACGCCGCCGGCGACCTGCAGCGGAACGAGCGCACGACGGCCGGAGCGCTGCACGGGCTCCCCAACGCGGATGCTGGTGGTGCCCCCCGCCGACGCATGCCCGATCGCGGCCGCACCGCCACCGGGCTGCCAGCGGCCCAGACAGTCTCCGAAGAGCACGCCGCAGAAATCCTGGTCGTTCGCCTGCCCCGCCAGTGGCTGATAGGCGATAGCGCCGTTAGGCTGACAGTAGGCCGTGGCAATTTGCGGGCCGATAATCTGTTGGTTCGGCACGGCGGCGGCTTCTGGAATGAACATCCAATCCGAATTGCAGGCCTGGGCCACCGGAAAGCGCGGAATCAGGCCGACGACGTACTGCAGAATCACGACGGCGTCATTGACGTCGACGTAGCCGTCCCCGGACACGTCGCAGGCAAACTGCTGCTCGGCGCCCAGGGTGCGCAGACCCACCGCCGCCTCCAACACGGCCACGGCGTCGTTAACATCAACGGGATTACTGGACGTCCCGGTCTTGTATGGTTGGATTTGCCAGTTGCTGGCGCCGATGCCTGGGAACGCAAACTGGCCGGTCGAGTCGGTTGCATTCGTCTGTGCCGACCCGCCACCGCTTGCCAGGTTCAGCAACTGTACGGACACCCCATCCACCGGAAGCGTCGCGCCGCTGAAGTAGTGCACCTGACCGGCGATGCCAGCGGGATCGGCGGTTACGGTCGGCGTCGAGGTCGGAAGCGCTGTCGCCGTCCGCGTTGGGGTCCACGGCGGTGTCCAGGTTGGAGTAAACGTCGGTGTGCCGGTCGCCGTGTGCGTATGCGTCGCGGTTGCGGTCGGCGTAGCGGTCCGCGTCGGCGTCCAGGTGGGCGTGAACGTCGGTGTCCCGGTCGCCGTGCGCGTACGCGTCGCGGTTGCGGTCGGCGTACCGGTCCGCGTTGGAGTCCAGGTAGGCGTGAACGTCGGCGTGCCGGTCGCCGTCCGCGTAGGCGTCGCGGTTGCCGTTGGCGTAGCGGTCCGCGTCGGGGTCCAGGTTGGGGTCCAGGTCGGCGTGAACGTCGGCGTGCCGGTCGCAGTCCACGTAGGCGTCGCGATTGCCGTTGGCGTAGCGGTCCGCGTCGGGGTTGAAGTTGGGATAGGCGTCGGCGTGCGCGTTGGGGTCCGTGTCGACGTCCACGTCGGGACCGGGGTCCAAGTCGCGGTCCACGTCGCTGTGGGTGTCCGCGTTGAGGTTGCAGTCCATACCGCTGTCGGCGTCGGCGTCCGGATCGGTGTTGGGGTGGCGGTGCGGGTCGGGGTACTCACCGGCCCCGTCGGATTGATCCTGAGGATGTCGAGCGTGCTGGCGCCGTCGCCGGCATAGACCATGTTGTCGAAAACCGTTACGGAACGTGTGGTGCCGGGGATGATCGCCTGATCGATGATGGCAGGCTGGGTCGGTTCGGATACGTCAACCAGGTACACCCCGCCGCTGGTGTCGGTGTGACTCAGCGCGGGGGTGGCAAGCACCACCCAATTCCCGGCGGCGACAATATCCTGGGCCGACACGCCATTCAGCGCAGCGACCTGCACGGGGGCGTTGGGGATTGTGGTATCGATGACCTTGAGTTGCTTGCCATCGAGCGCATAGACCAACTGGTTCGCGGCGGCCACCGCCGACGCCGCGGTGGCAATGGAGCCGACGATCTTCGGGCTTGTAGCCGTCCGTACGTCGACGACGTAGACACCGCCCGATGTCCCCACGTAGGCGTAGCCCGCCGTACCGACGTCCACCGTCGCGGCAGCATACGGCATCGTCACCGAGCCAATAATCCTCAAGCTGCTCGGCGTACTGAGGTCGACGATCTGTAGTCCGCCGTTGCTCGCCGCCACGTAGGCCAGCGTACCCAGGACCTTGACGTCGAGCGCACTGCCCCCGTTCATCGTCACCCGGCCGAGGACGCTCGGCCGGCTCGGCACACCGATGTCGAGTGCAACGAGGTCAACATGGGCCGGATTCCCGGGTACGGTTTGCAGCACGTAGACGCGCGACGGCGTCATGCCGACAGCACCGAATGTCCCTGCCATTTGGCCAACGATGACCGGCGCACCGGTGTTGCTGGCGTCCAACACCCGCAGGCCCCAAGAACTGCCCGTCGCAACGACGAGTCGCCCGTCCGTCGCGATCCCTTTGCTGTCAAAGCCGTTGTATACGTTCGTGATAACGTACGGCTCAAAGGGGCTTGCGACATCAACGACGTACAACCCGCCCTTGCTCCAGACACCCGGAACGCTACTCACTTCGGGACTGGCGAGGTATACCTGATTGCCACGCATATCGAGGCCTTGGGCGCCGTAACTGCTCATCGTTTTCAGCAGCCTCGGCGCGCCCGGCGCGCTGACGTCGAAGAGCTGAAATTGATAGTCCCCCAACGCATAGACCGTGTTGTTCGCGGCTATCACGTTCGTCACGGTCGCCGCAATAGACCCTTTGACGACTGGCTGGTTCGGCGTCCGTACGTCAACCACCACCATCGCCGTCGATGCCGCCACATAGGCGTAGCCATCGACCACATCCACGGATTGAGCCGCCCCAGGCATCGCCACAGTGCCTATGATCCTCGGGGCCGTTCGATTACTGACATCCACGATTCTGAGTCCGGTGCTGCCCGCGGTCACGTACGCGATGGATCCCACGACGCGAACCCCGACGAAGTCACTGGCGCCAACGGTCACGCGCCCGATGATGTTCGGGGCGGCTACGTTACTGAGGTCAACCACGACCAGATCGGAGTGGGCGGGGTTGCCAGCAACCGTTTGGATGACATACGCCGTGCTGCCCACCACCGTAACGCCCCGAAATGTCCCGAGGAGGTATCCTACGGGCCTCAAGGGCTGTACGCGGGGATTACTCACATCGATCACGGTGAGCCCGGAGCTTCCCGACACCACAACCGCCACGGAACCATCGACTGCAACATGGTCCGCGTAAAACGCCGGACTGGCTGTCGACAAGACGGTCGGACGTGCGGGATTTGTTATGTCCACCGCAGCCAACCCAAATTGCATCGAAGCGACGTACGCCACACCGGATTGGGCATCGATGGCGACATCCTTTGCCTGCCCAACGTCCGGAACATAGCCAACCAGGTCCAGCGCCGCCGGAGCCGAAGCCATTCCCCGCTCGGCGTAAAGCGCCACGGTTAACAGGCAAGCTAGAACACGGAAAATCGTCCTGATCATCGAGCCACCCCCACCGTCGGCAGTATCCGCGGTCGGTCCTCTCGACGACGAGGGTTAACCAAATTCCGTTCCACGCCCCGGACGCGGCCCATTTGCGGCGTGTCTGTTACCCCTACACCAACAGCAACCGCAAACTTTGGCCGACCGTTAGGATTCTGTCGCCGCCAAGCGGTTGGCAAATTTTGGGAGCCCCTGCAGCGAGGATCACAGGAAATGACTTGCTGATTACAACCAGGGAGATGCGTAACCCGAAGCGCTTCTTCCCTTGGATGGTGGGAATTTCGTTCAGCCCGCACGGCTCGAAAAACCCAGACCAGGACCACTGCGGCACGGACTTGGCCGAAGTCACCCTCCCCACTCATCCTACCACCCGGCTCCCTCCTTCGTGCCAAGATTGCGGTGGGGAGGCAAACTACTGGGTTTTTGTCAAGATTTCAATACGTAAAGTTCCCGCAAGGTTAAGAGGCAAGAAGATCCCACATCAGCCGTTCCGGACGTCACGACCAAGGCCATGCGGGAGCCGTCGTAAGCAACTCGGCGATTCACTGTCGGAAATGTTCGCTGCACCAGATGGCATACTCACAGCAGAGATTGCCGATCTTCTCCCCGTGGGCACCTCTCGATAGGCTGCCAAGAAAGGGCGGGTTCTCGGGCCGAAAGGCGGGAGTGATTTGACCAGCTGTTTCCATTCGCCTCGAGAACGCCGCCGCCCGGGGCCGTATCGAGTGGTCCTACACATTTTTCGACAATTGCGACAACCGCCATCCATGCGCGGTTGCCAACCGCTGTCAGCTCTTTGGATCCCCGCTGTCGCAGGGAGGGCGCTCATACAGAGAGGGCGGACAAGGTTGCTAACTGCTGCGGCGGAGGGCTAATGAATGACAGCCGCGCTTTCAAGACGGACGGTTGTGGCACCCACGCTGCGGTTCTTGACTACGAATTCGATCATGAGCGCTTGACCGCGCGGCAGCGGTTGCAAGCTCGCCGCGGCGACATTGAGCACCCCCAGCGTACCCAGATTCGTCTGCGTCAGTACGCCACCGCTCTTGACGACCGGCCGTACGCCAATTACGGCCAGCTGCGATGAATCGTAGTGCAATTGAGCCGAAAAGCCGCGGAGGCCGCCCGCAATATTCAGAGGGACAAGCAGTCGCCGACCAGAACGCCGTTGGTAGCGTCCGACGCGGATTGCCGCGGTCTTCTGCGACCCGACGCTCATCGCTGCGGCGCGGCCCGCGTCTGGTTGCCAGCGGCCGAGACAATCTCCAAAGAGCACGCCTGAGAAGTTCTGGTTGTTCGCCTGCCCCGCCAACGGCCGGAAGGTGATCGAGCCGTGGGGCTGACAGTACGTCGTCGCGATCTGCGGATTAGTCACTTCTTGATTGGGTACGATTCCGGCTTCCGGGATGAACACCCAATCCGAATTGCAGGCCTGGGCCACCGGGAAGCGCGGAATCAGGCCGACCACGTACTGCAGAATTACGGTCGCATCGTTGACATCGACGTAGCCGTCCCCGGACACGTCGCAGGCAAACTGCTGCTCGGTACCCAGGGTGCGCAGACCCACCACCGCCTCCAGCACGGCGACGGCGTCGTTAACGTCCGCAGGGTTATTGGTCGCCCCGGTCTTGTATGGTTGGATTTGCCAGTTGCTGCCGCCGATGCCCGGGAACGCAAACTGGCCGGTCGGGCCGGTTGCATTTGTCTGTGCGGCACCGCCACCAACCGACAAGTTGGTCAACTGCACCCAGGTCCCGCTCACCCCGAGCGTCGCGCTGCTGAAGTAGTGTATCAGGCCGGCGACACCAGCGGGCGTGGCCGTCGCTGGTAGGACCGTGGTCCGTGTCGGCGTCGGCGTCCGGATCGGTGTTGGGGTGGCGGTGCGGGTCGGGGTACTCACCGGCCCCGTCGGATTGATCCTGAGGATGTCGAGCGTGCTGGCGCCGTCGCCGGCATAGACCATGTTGTCGAAAACCGTTACGGAACGTGTGGTGCCGGGGATGATCGCCTGATCGATGATGGCAGGCTGGGTCGGTTCGGATACGTCAACCAGGTACACCCCGCCGCTGGTGTCGGTGTGACTCAGCGCGGGGGTGGCAAGCACCACCCAATTCCCGGCGGCGACAATATCCTGGGCCGACACGCCATTCAGCGCAGCGACCTGCACGGGGGCGTTGGGGATTGTGGTATCGATGACCTTGAGTTGCTTGCCATCGAGCGCATAGACCAACTGGTTCGCGGCGGCCACCGCCGACGCCGCGGTGGCAATGGAGCCGACGATCTTCGGGCTTGTAGCCGTCCGTACGTCGACGACGTAGACACCGCCCGATGTCCCCACGTAGGCGTAGCCCGCCGTACCGACGTCCACCGTCGCGGCAGCATACGGCATCGTCACCGAGCCAATAATCCTCAAGCTGCTCGGCGTACTGAGGTCGACGATCTGTAGTCCGCCGTTGCTCGCCGCCACGTAGGCCAGCGTACCCAGGACCTTGACGTCGAGCGCACTGCCCCCGTTCATCGTCACCCGGCCGAGGACGCTCGGCCGGCTCGGCACACCGATGTCGAGTGCAACGAGGTCAACATGGGCCGGATTCCCGGGTACGGTTTGCAGCACGTAGACGCGCGACGGCGTCATGCCGACAGCACCGAATGTCCCTGCCATTTGGCCAACGATGACCGGCGCACCGGTGTTGCTGGCGTCCAACACCCGCAGGCCCCAAGAACTGCCCGTCGCAACGACGAGTCGCCCGTCCGTCGCGATCCCTTTGCTGTCAAAGCCGTTGTATACGTTCGTGATAACGTACGGCTCAAAGGGGCTTGCGACATCAACGACGTACAACCCGCCCTTGCTCCAGACACCCGGAACGCTACTCACTTCGGGACTGGCGAGGTATACCTGATTGCCACGCATATCGAGGCCTTGGGCGCCGTAACTGCTCATCGTTTTCAGCAGCCTCGGCGCGCCCGGCGCGCTGACGTCGAAGAGCTGAAATTGATAGTCCCCCAACGCATAGACCGTGTTGTTCGCGGCTATCACGTTCGTCACGGTCGCCGCAATAGACCCTTTGACGACTGGCTGGTTCGGCGTCCGTACGTCAACCACCACCATCGCCGTCGATGCCGCCACATAGGCGTAGCCATCGACCACATCCACGGATTGAGCCGCCCCAGGCATCGCCACAGTGCCTATGATCCTCGGGGCCGTTCGATTACTGACATCCACGATTCTGAGTCCGGTGCTGCCCGCGGTCACGTACGCGATGGATCCCACGACGCGAACCCCGACGAAGTCACTGGCGCCAACGGTCACGCGCCCGATGATGTTCGGGGCGGCTACGTTACTGAGGTCAACCACGACCAGATCGGAGTGGGCGGGGTTGCCAGCAACCGTTTGGATGACATACGCCGTGCTGCCCACCACCGTAACGCCCCGAAATGTCCCGAGGAGGTATCCTACGGGCCTCAAGGGCTGTACGCGGGGATTACTCACATCGATCACGGTGAGCCCGGAGCTTCCCGACACGACAACCGCCACGGAACCATCGACTGCAACGTGGTCCGCGTAAAACGCCGGACTGGCTGTCGACAAGACGGTCGGACGTGCGGGATTTGTTATGTCCACCGCAGCCAACCCAAATTGCATCGAAGCGACGTACGCCACACCGGATTGGACATCGATGGCCACATCCGTCGCCTGCCCAACGTCCAGAACATAGCCAACCAGGTCCAGCGCCGCCGGAGCCGAGGCCATTCCCCGCTCGGCGTAAAGCGCCACGGCTAACAGGCAAGCTAGAACACGGAAAATCGTCCTGATCATCGAGCCACCCCCACCGTCGGCAGTATCCGCGGTCGGTCCTCTCGACGACGAGGGTTGACGGAATTCCGGTCGATGCGAGAGTCGCGGCGCATCTGCGGCGTCTTTAATGATGGATGCAGCAACGGTCGTCACACCCTCTGACCGATCGTCACGTTTGTGGCGCCGCTAAGCGGGTGCCAACGTCTTGAACCCCTGCCGCGAGAAACCGGGCGGGAGTCGCAGCGCACGATTCGCTGACGGCAAACAGCAGAATGCGGCGTGTGAAACTCTGTTCCCCGCACACCCTGAGAGTTTTTCGGAGGCCATATCTAAGGACGAAACCAACCACTGGGACATCGTGGTAGGGATTCGGTTGGAGCCACGCTCCCCGCTCCGCCGACCGCTCGGCTCAATGCTCCGCGCCGTAACCATTATTGAGGCCAAACTAAGGGGTTCCCGTTGATAAATCAAGCACGAAACGCTCTGGTCACAATCAATTTGGTTTGTTATTAGCGCACGCGCACGTCACACGCCACCCACGGGACGGCACGCCGCCCGGTAGGAACCGGTTATTCTGGGATTTTGGGTTGACGAAACGGTCGAATTGTGATTAGAAGCAAACGTGTTTTTGTCGAAGTATGCGCGAATGGCTGGTCTCGGCTCAGCGGCGATGCTTCGGAGCGGGATGTTGTGCGATTCGAATCGAGAAGGAGATGAGGATGGACTTTAGGAAGGGGAATCCGACAATGCGCGAGACGGCATCCCGGCATCACCAAGTTTTGCCACGAGCGGCGGGTTTAAGGACGGTCGGTTGTGTCTTGGTGGGAGCGTTCGTGCTGGCCGCATCTGGAGTCGCTTATGCCCAGAACTCGTGCAACGGGGCGTTGGCCATCGACTATACGGTTGTACAATCCCCGAACCTCCAAGGGTCTGTCGATACCGTTCAACTAACCATTGGTGCCAGTACCATTCAAGGCGGGACTCAGATCACCATCAACCAGGTCTTCTTCGACTTGGACTGCGACGTCAGTTCTTTACCGGGGTGCACCGACCAAGGTGCAATCATCCGCTACCAAGGTGATGCCACCATCACGACAGATTGTAGCGGTATTTCATTCGCCTCAAACCTCGCCGCAGGAGGCACGAGCCCCAACGAGGTGGTGTTCAGCTTGTCGCCGGCGTTAGTCATTCCTGCAGGCAGCACGAATTTCTGCCATGTCCAGTTCCAGATCCGGAAAGAAACTGGCTCCAATCCCGATGTGACACCATACGTTGTCGAGGAGCGCGCCGGCTTCCCCTCCGGCCAAGCAAACTGCGACAATGGTCTTTCTGCTCTCAATATCGGCACATCCTCACTGAGTGTAGCGACGCCGACCGCCACACCGTCACCGACAGAGACGCCAACGCCCACTCCGACACCTACTCCAACCGACACGCCGACGCCGACCCCGAGCCGCACCCCAACGCCGACCCCAACGATTACAAATACCCCGACTCAAACGCCGCGCCCAACGAACACACCGCCGCCCGTACCGGTGGTGCCATCGCCAACTTCACCAACCGGACTGCTTCTTATCTCGGGGCTGGGGATCTCGATTGCGTGGATGCTCAGACAAATGGGTCAACAGCGCTTATCGCGCTAACAGGAGTGGCGTGAGCATAGGACGTTTCACAGGGGGGTACCGTTTCCCTCGTTCGCAGCGGAGAAGATGGAGGCGTGGATGAGCGATAGAGATGTGAGTTCTCTGGTTTTGCGCAACCGGCTGGGTAGTGGAGCGGGATTCGGCGGAATGGACTTTGCCAAGCTAGTTCGTTTTAGCTTGGTGGCTCTGCTGCTAGTGAGTGGAGCGTCCACTGCTAATGCGCAGAACTCGTGCAACGGGGCGTTGGCCATCGACTATACGGTTGTACAATCCCCGAACCTCCAAGGGTCTGTCGATACCGTTCAACTGACCATTGGTGCCAGTACCATTCAAGGCGGCACGCAGATCACCATCAACCAGATCTTCTTCGACTTGGACTGCGACGTCAGTTCTTTGCCGGGGTGCACGGACCAAGGTGCAATCATCCGCTACCAAGGTGATGCCACGATCACAACAGACTGTAGCGGTATTTCATTCGCCTCGAACCTCGTCGCAGGAGGCACGAGCCCCAATGAGGTGGTGTTCAGCTTGTCGCCAGCGTTGGTCATCCCCGCAGGCAGTACCAATTTCTGCCATGTCCAGTTCCAGATCCGGAAAGAAACTGGGTCCAATCCCGATGTGACGCCATACGTTGTCGAGGAGCGCGCCGGCTTCCCCTTCGGCCAAGCAAACTGTGACAACGATCTTTCTGCTGTCAATATCGGCACGGCCTCACTGGACGTAGCGACGCCGACGCCGACGCCAACCGACACACCGACACCGACACCGACACCGACGCCAACCGACACACCGACACCGACACCGACGCCAACGGACACACCGACGCCGACACCGACCCCAACAGCCACCCCGACACCAACGCCAACGGCCACCCCGACACCGACCCCCACCCCGACGCCGACACCGACAACTACCCCGACACCAACGCCGACGCCGACTCCCACGTCAACTCGGACGCCAACGCCGACGCCGACGCCAACATCCACACCAACCCAGACGCCGTCACCGACCAGGACGCGGCCGCCAGTCCCAGTGGTGCCGTCGCCGACTTCAACGCCTGGCTTGCTGATGATCTCCGGCCTCGGTCTGGCGATTGCCTGGATGCTGAAGCGGATGGCGATGGCGGCCCGCTGATCCGACTGACACCGGCTTGAACCAAAGGGGAGGAGCGTATCGCTCCTCCCCTTTTTCGTTGCGGGGTGGCACGTGTGGCCGACGCCTACCTTCCTCTTCAACCAGTGGCAGTCGAGGCCTGTTTCACCTATACGTCATACATGGGTCACGCCTATGCGGAGATTGAACTGAGCAACCCGCGTGAGCCGCAGCTTCGACCGCTGCGGGTGCGAGCTCTGGCCGACACGGGTACGCTCATGCTCTGCATCCCAAAACATGTCGCCCTGCAACTCGGCCTCGAGACGGAATCGGAACGCGAGGTTTCCGTCGCCGACGGGCGGACACGGAAGGTGCCATACGTTGGCCCCATCCGTATCGCTTTTGACGGGAGGATCTGTTTCGGGGGTGCGCTGGTGCTTGGAGATGAGGTCTTGCTTGGGGCAGTGCCAATGGAGGACATGGACCTCGTAATCGCGCCCAGCCGCCGAACGGTCACGGTCAACCCCGAAAGCCCGAACATTCCCCACGCGCGGGTGAAGAGGCTGGTCAATTTGTAAAGACGCACGGTCGCAGGGTGCTAGCGCACTGAGGGAACCGTGAAATACAGGAAGCACTCCTGGTTGCCCTTGGGGCCGAGAATCGGCGACGGGCAGTCCCCGTGGCAGATCACGCCGAGCGTCGCACCAAACTCCCGTACCGTATCCACTGCCGCTTGCTGCCGTTCGGGATCGCGCACCACCCCACCCTTGCCGACCTCGCCCTTCCCCACCTCGAATTGCGGCTTCACCAGCGGCAACACGACGCCGCCGGGTACAACCAGCTTGAGCACGGTCGGTAGCACCAGACGTAACGAGATGAACGAAACGTCGATGACCGCCACCTCCGCCAAAGTGGAGAGCTGCGCGGGATCGAAGTCGCGGATGTTGGCGCGCTCGAACAAGGTCACCCGCGGGTCCCGGCGCAGCGCCCAGGCGAATTGGCCGTAGCCTACGTCGATCGCGTACACGTGCCGAACACCTCGCTGCAACAGGCAGTCGGTGAATCCTCCGGTCGATGCACCAACGTCCACGGCAATACGGCCGCTGACATCGATAGCCCAGTGTGCCAGTGCCGCATCGAGTTTGAGGCCGCCACGACTGACGAAGGGGATATCGGCTCCGCGCACATCGACACTCGCATCCGCGGGGACCGGTGTTCCCGGTTTGTCGACACGCCGGCCGAGCACCCAGACCTCGCCCGCCATGATGAGCCGCCGCGCCCGCTCGCGACTACCAACCAAGCCGCGATCCACCAGGAGCTTGTCGAGACGTTCGCGCTTCGTCCCACCCTCTCCTAGCACGCCCGTCCGACCACGAAGCGGGCAATCTCGGCGAGAGGCTCCGCCTTCGGCCCAAACGGCAGCAGGGTGGCCAGCGCCTCCGCAAGCAAGCTGCGCGCGTGATCCTTTGCGGCCGGCAGGCCCAAGACCGCGGGGAAGGTGGCCTTCTGTCGTTCTCGGTCGCGACCCGTATTCTTGCCCGTGAAGGCGCTCGGCGCTTCGGCGTCGAGAATGTCATCGGCCACCTGAAAGGCAAGACCGATCAGCTCGCCATAGCGGGTCAGGTCCCGCATTTGGTGTGGACGCGCGCCGCCAAGCAAGGCCCCGGACCGCACCGCCGCACGGATCAGGGCACCGGTCTTGCGCACGTGAATAAATTCGACCAGCGGTAGGTCCGGCACGCTACCCTCGGCATCGATGTCCGCCACCTGGCCACCCACCATGCCGTAGGCTCCGGCCGCCTTCGCGATCTCGACCAAGGCTTCCACCGCGGCAGCCTGCCGCGCACCCGCCCGCACCGCCGCCTCGCCCATGAGGCGAAAGGCCTCGGTCAGCAGCGCGTCGCCGGCTAGGATCGCCATGCCCTCGCCGAAGACGATATGGTTGGTCGGCCGGCCGCGCCGCATGTCGTCATCGTCCATGGCCGGCAGATCGTCGTGGATCAGCGAATAGGCATGGATCATTTCCAGCGCGCCAGCGAACGAGAGCACGCGTGCAATCTGGCCGCCGACGGCCTCGCAGGCCGCGATTGCCAGGATCGGCCGCACCCGCTTGCCGTCGGACAGCAGCGAGTAGCGCATCGCCTGGGCCAGTTTCTCGGGCTGAAGCGTGGCGGGAACGCAGCGATCGAGGAAGGCGTTCACTCGCTGCTGGCGTTGCGCCAGGTAGACGGACAGATTCACTCCGTCCGTCCCGTGTATATCGTCATGCGCATTACTCCTTCAGTTCCTGCTCCGATACCGGCTGCGTCCGCAGGGCTCCCTGTGCATCACGGCTGAGCACTTCGATGCGCGCCTCCGCCGCGCTCAGCCGTTGGTTGAGTGCGCGTACCAGCGCGATGCCGGCTTCGAATGCGGCCAGGGCTTCTTCCAACGGCAGTTCACCGGATTCCATGCGGCCCACAATAGCCTCCAGCTCGGCCATTCCCTGGTCGAATCGCTTCGTGTCCTTCGCGGTCTTCATCCGAACGGCTCCCCTGAGACTTGTAGCTGTGGGGGCCTGAGGGCGTGGGGACGACCCCCCTCAAGCCCCCAGGCCCCCACACCCTCCCTTCACTCCGTCGTCTCGTCCACCCGCACCCGTGCGCTACCGCGTGCGAACATCAACCGCAAGTCCTCGCCGGCATGCAGGGTGGCGGCATCGCGCACCACCGCGCCGTCGCTGGCGTGGCGAGTGATGCTGTAGCCGCGCTGCAGCACGGCCAGCGGGCTCAGTGCCTGCAGCCGTTCGGCGGTACCCCGGAGCTGCTGCTGCGCGAAGCGCAGGCGTGCGCCGGCAGCGCGTAGCGTACGCTCGCTCAACTCGTCGATCCTCTGTTGCATATTCTTCAGCACTTGACGCGGGTCGCGCAGATGCCGCGCCAACGCGGCAATGCGGTCGCTGTGGCGGCGGAGGTGCCGCCGTGCCGCCAGGCGCAGCGACCCATCCAATTGCTCCAGCCGCGCCAGCAACTCGCGCCGCTCCGGAACGACCATGGCCGCGGCAGCGGTCGGTGTAGGCGCGCGCCGGTCGGCCACCAGGTCGGCAACCGTCACGTCGATTTCGTGGCCCACCGCCGACACGACGGGCGCCCGCGACGCCGCAATCGCTCGGACGACGCGTTCATCGTTGAAGGCCCAGAGATCCTCCAGCGAGCCCCCACCCCGGCCAACGATAATGACCTCGGCCCGCCCGTCCTCGTTGAGATCGGCAATCGCCTGCACGATGTCGGGGGCGGCACCATCCCCCTGCACCCGCACCGGCCGGACCAACGCATGGATCCCCGGACAGCGCGATTGCAGCACGGTGAGCACATCGTGAATGGCCGCCCCTTTCAGCGAGGTCACCACCCCCACGGTCCGAGGAAAGAACGGCAGTGGGCGCTTGCGCGCATCGGCGAACAGGCCTTCGGCTGCCAGCCGCTGTTTCAATTGTTCCAAAGCCAGCTGCAAGCCACCCAGTCCGCGCGGTTCCATGGATTCCGCATAGAATTGCAGGTCCCCGCGAACATCGTAGAGGCCCACGCGGCCGCGGACGATGACCTCCAGGCCGTCTTCCGGACGAAAAGGCAGCGTCTGGTTGGCGGAGCGAAACATGACGGCCGCGATTTGGCTGCGCTCGTCCTTGAGACGGAAGTAAAAATGACCGGACGGCGGCACACGGAAGTTGGAGATTTCGCCGACGACCCACACCTCGTCGAACATACGGTCGAGCGTCGATTGGATGCGCCGGTTAAGCTGCGACACGGTGAGCACCGCGTGCAAGGCGGGCAGATCCATCGGCAATTGCATGCGGAAACTGTACCAGATCGATCAGCGCGGCGACAAGAAGGGCTGGAGGGCTTGGGGAATCCGACTTTCGAGCCCCCGGGCCCCCCGCCCACAAGCCGCTCTATCGCGCCTGCGTGACCACCGCCGAGACCGGCACCAGGTCGACTTCAGTCGCGGTGCTGGACGCCATCACCGACCGAATCGCGGAGACGGCCGCCGACAACGGCGGCACGACCGCAATCGCTTGCCCGCGCGTGCGCGCCATGGTCAATGCGTTCTCCAATTGTCGCCGTATTTCATCTTGGTCGTCGCTCGCTTGGAGAACGACCGCATCGCCTGCGCAACCGATCTGCATGGCCGCGGCCATTGCGCATGGCGTGGCGTCCGTTGGACCACCCGGCTCGACCAGAAACAGTTTGCGGCCCTTCGCCTCCGTCAGGAGCCACCGCAGCCGCTCGGGGTCGGCGTCGGGAGACAGACCCAAGCGGCCGTAAATCCCGATCGCCTGCGGCACGGAGGCCATACTGTCCCCAAGCCAGCGTCCAATAGCCGCACGGCTTGCGCTTGGCGAGGTGGGCACTCCCTCCCCTTCCCCGCTCCGGGCGGCAGCGGGCGTCCCCAACAGCACTTCGCGGCGAAACAGCTCCGCCAAGGCGCCCGTCTCTTGCGCGAACGGCGTAAATGGCGTGATGGCAAACGTCAGCCGCGCCTCGATCCCGGAAAACGCGCGAGCAATCAGCAGATTGGCGCCAAGATCGTCGACAACGATGGCAAGTTGCGGGCGGCGCTCCAACCACCGCAGTCCGATGATGTGGGTCAAGAGGCCATCGACGCCGATCTGCACCGTGGCGCCCTTGTCCCCTTCGCTGACACCCACCGTGACTCCCGATACCGCGGCGCGCAGCGGCACGAATATCTGCGCAAGCGGTGGGACCGGCGGTGGCTTGGGGATGGTGAGCTCGTACCGTCGTAGCGACCAGCGTGCGCGGCCGCCGCCCTGCGATGCAACGCTAGGTGTCGGCAGCGGCAGCGGTACCTGGCCCAGAGCCGCGGTCACCTGCTCAACACGTTCGGGAAAGTCGGCAGCCCAGTTGGGCGGCGGTCGCACCGGGGGCGCGGGCGGCGCCTCGGCATCCTGCAGGGCGGAGACGATCAAGAACACGAGGACGGCAAGGACGCCGCAGCACAAGAACCCGACGACGCTCCCCCAAGTCGGCCAGCGCCGGGGCGTTTCGGACGTGAGCGTCAGCGGACGCGGCAAACGCCCGGCGCGCCGTCGCGACAGCCTTGCTGGAGCCGCCGCCGAGCTGGCGGGACCGTTAGGACGCGTTCTGCGCCACAACGGTCTTGAACACATTCCAGCTCTTCAGCAGTTCGAGTGCGCGGTCGAGTTGTGGGTCCTTACCGAGCTCGCCCTCACGGGTCAGGGGCACGTCGGTGTCCGCCGGTTCGGTTTCCGGCTCCGGCTGCTCCCCTTCCAATTTTGGCTCGATCGACTCCGACCCCCCGTTTTTCTTGTTCCCGAAGTGCCGCGGCAGGTTCTGTTCACGAATCGTCGGAAAGGACGGCACCGCGCCACCACCGGCCTTCGCTTGCGCGATGACGTTCTCGACGACGACGTCAGGTGTGATTCCGGTCGCCTGAATCGAACGGCCGTTGGGGGTATAGTAGCGCGCGGTCGTCAAGCGAATCGCGGAGGTTTCATCCAACGGCAGGATCGTCTGCACCGACCCTTTGCCGAAGGTTTGCGTACCGAGCACGAGGGCGCGTTTGTGGTCCTGCAGGCAGCCGGCCACGATTTCCGAGGCGCTGGCGCTCCCGGCATTCACCAACACGATCATCGGAAACTCGGTGTGACTCCCGCCTTTGTGCGCAAAGTATTTCTGTTTCTGGCTTTCCAGCCGGCCATCGGTGTAGACCACCAAGCCGGAGTCGACAAACTCGTTCGAAACCTTGACCGCCTGTGTCAGCAGGCCGCCCGGGTTGTTGCGCAAATCGAGCACCAGTCCCGACAGCGCTCCGCCGCTATCCTTTTCCAGGCTGGTCAGTGCGTGCTGCAGATCGTCGTCGGTCCGTTCCTGGAACTGCGTGATGCGCAGGTAGCCATACCCTTTTTCCAGCATGCGATACTTGACGCTTTGGATCCGGATGACCTCGCGGGTGAGCGTCATCTCGAGGAGACGCGGTAGCCCTTCACGGCGAAGGGACAGATGGATCTTCGTTCCCGGGGCTCCACGCATTCTCTTGACCGCCTCGACCAGCGGCATGTCCTTGGTAAACTCGTCTTGGATCTTGATGATCTGGTCCCCGGGCTTGACACCCGCGCGGTACGCCGGGGTATCCTCGATCGGCGACACGACCGTCAACACGTTGTTGTGCGTCGTAATCTCGATGCCTAAACCTCCGAAACTGCCGCGCGTATCCACCTGCAGCTCCTTGAACAGGTCGGGAGGGAGATACGAGCTGTGTGGGTCGAGTGCGCTCAGCATTCCGGTAATGGCGCCATCGATGAGCTGCTTGGTGGTAACGGGGTCGACATAATTCTTCTGCACGAGGGCCAAGGCATTGGTGAACACTTCGATGTTGTCGTAGGTCTCCTTGGCCACCGCCGAGACCCGGCCAACGAAGCGTCCACCGAACAGCAGCACCCCGGTCGCGACGCACACGAGTATGATGTTCAGTTTGTACTTACGGGCATTCATTGACTACGATACCTTCCTCTGCCGAACGCTGCCAACAACGGGGGCATTATAACCAAACGCCGGAAGTGCCACAATTGACTTTGCAATGGTACGGCAGAGCGGCAGGCGGACGTCGCGATAACGGATACCCAGCGCAAGCTGTCGTGGGCGTTGACGTTGGAACCGGCGCCCGCCCGCCCGTCGCCGGCTGTCTACACAGACCGAGAAGAGCGAACGAGACACCGACCGTCGGCGGAGTTGCCGGGGGGACTCGTCGTTTGTCGTGCCAACCGTCAGGGGCAACGACCAGGAGGTCCGCTCAGCGCTTGCGGTTCGTGCCAATAACGATCGTGAACAGCGAGCGCTTCGCCGTCTTGTATGTGCGCGCGATCTCCAGCGGCACGTTGCCGGTGACCTCTTCGAGGGACAGGGTATGCCAGCCGAGCCGCCGCGTCGCGGGCTCAATGAGGCTGTCCAGCGCCGCCAACAGACGATTGCGGCTGCGAAAGTGATTGATAATGACGATCGTCCCCCCTGGCCGGGTCACCCGCAGCATCTCGGCCATCATGCGCTTGACGTCGGGAACGACGCTGACGACATGGAACGCCATCACGTAATCGAACGCGCTGTCGGCAAACTTCAGGTTGAGCGCATCCATCTCCATAACGTCGAGGTGCCGCCAGCCGTTGCGGACAATCTTCTCCTGGGCCTTTTCAAGCATGTCCGGTGCCAAATCCACACCGGTAACATGGCAGTGTGTCGGGTACGCGTCCAAAGACAATCCCGTGCCAACACCGACTTCGAGCACGCGCGCGCTAGGTTCGATGTGCAGGGAGTGGATCACCTGCGCGATGCGCGGGTAAAAGACCCACGCAAACATCCGGTCGTAGAGGTGTGAAAACTCGTAGTAGAGCTTGCTTTGGTGCGCTTGCGCCCCTTCTATGCTGCTCATCGTCTCTCCGCTCTGCCGTCTCTCTGCCTCGGCACTCCGGCCGTTACCCGTTCAGGCCGCCGTCTCGCCACGCAGCTGACGTTTGAAGAGCGCGATGTCGCGCTTACGGAAGCGCCACTGCCGGCCCTTCTTGATTGCCGGCAAGATGCTCTTGCGGGCGTATTCATTCACGGTGTCGGGGCTCAGGTCGAGAATCTCAGCGACATCTCGGCTGTTCAAAATTGCGTCGTCTCGTTCCATCACACACGACTCGTGCCGGCAAGTGCTCCCTGGCGGCCCAACGGCTAACACGCTGTGTTACCACAGTCAAGGTTCACGCCAACTTGCATTGCCGGCCAAAATCTGCGCCACCGCCGGAGCATCGCGCCGCGGCAGTCCTTACCCTGCTTGACGAAAATCGCGCAACCGCAGCTGGAGCGTGCGATTCCCGTTCCATTCGTTGAACTCGGGGGAGAACAGGATATCGAGCCAGGCGCCCTCGTCGACGGCCGCACCAGCCATACGGAAGCCAATGGCGGAGAGCGTCCGCTCCGCATCGCGGACCGCGAGCTTCAAGTGGTGCTCCCCGACCGTCCGGCGGGAAACCACGCGGACCCGCCTGGCTAGAAATATCGGCTCCGGATTGCCGGGGCCATGGGGTGCAAGCCGCTCGAGATCCGTCAGCAGGCGGGCATCGATGGCGGCCAGCCGCAGCTCGGCATCGATCCGGGTTTCCGGGACGAAGTCCTGCGGCCGTGTCGCCGCCCGCACTGCCGTCTCGAACAGCTCGGAAAACGCCGGAATCTGCGTCTCTCGGATACTCAGGCCGGCGGCCATGCGATGGCCGCCAAACCCCTCCAGGGTGTGGCGGCACGCGGCAAACGCTTCATGCAGGTTCAAGCCCCAAATGCTGCGCCCCGAGCCCCGTGCGAGACCGGTGTCGCCATTGACGGCCAGCAGCACCGTCGGCCGGTAGAAGCGGTCGACCAATCGCGAGGCGACAATGCCGATCACCCCTGCATGCCAGTCCCGTGACGCCAACACGATGCTGCGCCGATCGGCGAAATCCACCTGGCGGTCGACACGATGGAGCGCATCGGCCAGGATGTCCTGTTCGATCGTCTGGCGCGTGCGATTCTCCTGATCCAATTCGGCCGCCAGCGCCTGCGCGCGTGCCGCATCGTCGGTGACCAGCAATTCCACCGCGCGCGCGGCTTCAGCGAGCCGGCCGCCCGCATTGATGCGCGGCGCCAACCGGAAGCCGACCACCCCCGCCGACACCGCGCTGACACCACTCACCGCCTTGAGCGCCATCAAGCCGCGCGATTGCGTCTGCAGCAACTCACGCAAGCCGTGCTTGACCAGGACGCGGTTTTCCTCGACCAGCGGTACGATATCGGCAATGGTTCCCAGCGTCACAAGATCGAGGTATCGCCGCACATCCGGCAGCGCTGTCTCGCCGCCTTCCCGAAGGCGTTGGCGCACGCCCAGCGCGAGGTAAAACGCCACGCCCGCGCCGCACAACCCACTAAACGGGAACCCGGCATCGGCCTCGATCGGGTTGAGCACCGCGCGTGCGGGCAACGGGGTACCCGAAACCTGATGGTGGTCGCAGACGATCGCATCCATGCCGAGCGTGGCCGCCAGCGCAATCTCCGCATGGCTCACGGCCCCGCAGTCGACCGTGATCATCAGGCGGGTACCGTCCGACGCCAGCCGGCGCACGCCAGGAGCGGTCACGCCGTATCCGTCGCGCAGCCGGTGCGGGATATACACGGCAGGATCGTGGCCCAGGGCGCGGAAGAAGCGCACCAGAATGGCGCTGCCGCTGATCCCGTCCACGTCGTAGTCGCCGTAGATACCGATACGCTCACCGCGCCGCAGCGCCTCGATGACCCGCGCCGCGGCCGCCGGCATCTGGCGGAAGAGCATCGGTGACCGGAGGTGCGCCGACAGGCGTGCGTCCAGGAAGGCCTGGGCCGCGCCTGGAGTGGTCAGGCCGCGCACGGCGAGCAGGTGCGCGAGCAGCGGGGGGATCCCCAGCTCGCGGCACAACGCCTGCTCGGCGTCAGGATGGTGGGGAATGAGCTGCCAACGCCGCACCATGCGGGGGAACGGCTATTTCGCCTCGCGACGGCCGCGCGACGGATCCATCCACAGCACGATTGGACAGGCGATGAAGATCGAGGAATAGGTCCCGATGACGAAACCCACGAGCAGAGTGAAGGCAAAACTACGGATCACCGTCCCACCCAACAAGAAGAGCGACAGGACCACGAAGATGGCCGTGCCGGTGGTCAAGATCGTCCGGCTGAGCGTTTCGTTGATGCTGCGATTGATGATGGTGGCCATCGTATCACGGCGATTCTTCCGCATGTTTTCGCGGATCCGGTCGCACACGATAACCGTGTCGTGCACCGAGAAGCCGACCACGGTGAGCAACGCCGCCACCACGGTCAGATCGATCTCGTAGTTGACCAACGACAGCGCCCCCGCCGCGATCAACACGTCGTGCACGAGGGCAATCGCCGCTCCCACGCCGAAGCGGAGTTCGAAGCGAAACCAGATATACACACCCATCAAGAGGGTGGCGAACGCCACGGCCAGCAACGCACGCTGGCGCAGTTCCTTGCCGACCCGCGGCCCGACGAGTTCGACGCGCAGGACCTCGAAAGCGTCCTTGCCGAATTTGGTCCCCAACGCCTGCGTGATCTGCTCGCTGATGCCCTTGGTCTCGCTGGCTTCCACCGGTAGGCGCACCAGGTACTCGGTACCGTTGGCGCCGTAGTCTTGGATGGTCGATTCCCCAAGCCCGACGGTGGTCAGCGCTTCCCGGATCCCCTCGATCGGCTGCTGCTTCGCGAAGCGCAGGTGCACCATGACGCCACCGGAAAAATCGATGCCGTAATTGGGGCCGCGGTGATAGATGAACGAGGCGATGCCGATGGCGATGAGCACCCACGAGAATACCAGCGCCGCCGTGCGCAGGCGGATAAAATCGAAGTTCGTCCCCGGCTTGATGAGTTCGACGAAATTGAGATTTTGCATAGGTCACACGCTCACGGTCTGCAGGCGGCGCGCGCTCAGGAGGTAGTCGTACACCACCCGCGTCCCCACGACGGCGGTGAACACGCTGCTGACAAGCCCGATGCACAGTGTGATCGCGAAGCCCCGCACCGGCCCGGTGCCGAACTGGAAGAGAATCAGCCCCGCCAAGAAGCTGTTGGTGTTGGTGTCGAGAATAGCGGGCAGCGCGCGCTGATAGCCCGCCTCGATAGCGGCGCGTGCGGTCTTGCCCAGACGCAGCTCTTCGCGGATGCGCTCGTTGATCAACACGTTGGCGTCCACCGCCATGCCGATGGTGAGCACGATGCCGGCGATGCCCGGCAGCGTCAGCGTCGCGCGCATCGCCGTCAATGCGGCGAGCAGAAAGAGGACGTTGAGGATCAGGGCGAGGTCGGCCAACACCCCGGCGAACTTGTAGTAGATGAGCATAAAAGCGATCACCAGCGAGCCGCCAACCACGAACGAGGTCACCCCCTGGCGGATCGAGTCTTTTCCCAGCGACGGGCCGACGGTGCGCTCCTCGGCCACGTGCACGGGCGCCGGCAGCGCCCCCGCCCGCAGCACGATGGCCAGATCGCGCGCATCCTTGATATCGAAACTCCCGGTAATCGAGGCGCGGCCCCCGGCGATGCGCTCGCGAATGACCGGGGCCGAGTAGACCTTGTTGTCCAGGATGATCGCCAGACGCCGCCCGACGTTGGCGCCGGTCAGCTCCTCGAACTGCCGGGCACCGCGCGCGTTGAGTTCGAGCGCCACGTACGGACCCTCGAGCTGGGTCGCGGGCCGCACCAGGGCGTCGGAGATGACATCCCCGGTCATCAGCGTCTTCGATTCCACCAGGTACTTCGGCGCCTGTCCCCGGCCGCCGGCGCCGCGGTCGCTCTCGGCGCCGCTGAGGACCTCGGTCCCCGGCGGCAACGGGCTCTTACCGGTAATGTAGCTGTCGGCATTGGGCACCTCCGACAAGATCTTGAACTCCAATACGGCGGTGCGTCCGATCAGTTCCTTGGCCCGTTGCGGGTCCTGAATCCCGGGGAGTTGGATCAGGATATCCTGCGTTCCCTCGCGTTGAATGATCGGTTCGCTGACGCCGAACTGGTCGATACGGTTACGAATGGTTTCGAGCGATTGGTCGAGGGCCGATTCGCGCAGGTGTTGCTCCTCCCGTTTCGTCAGCACCAGGTGGAGATTGGCCATCCCATCTTCGGTGCTGGAGTTGTCGATGGTGAGATTGGGGAAGCGTTCCTTGAGCAGATCCGTGAGCGCCGACCGATCGCTATTGCCGACGCGCACCTGCAGGCTGGTGTTCTTACGTTCCACCCCGGTAAGACCGATCTTTGCCTCTCTCGCTTCCCGTTTGATGTCGTCGATCTGGTGGTCCAGGTAATTCTCGAGCGCCTTCTGCACGTCCACGGTCATCACCAGATGCGTGCCGCCCTGCAGATCGAGTCCGAGGTGAATGCGCTGACTGGGCAGATACTCTTTCCAGAACTCGGGCAGATCGCTCACGAACGAGGGAAGCAGGTACACGATCGCGACGATGGTGAGGCCGGCGACGAGCAAGCTGCGATAGAGGAGGCTCTGATTTCTCACTTCTGTTTATCCTTTTCTTTTTCCTTGGTGTCGTCCGCGGCGACGCCCTTGACGCGGGTGCTCACCTGTGCCCGCTCGACGCGCACGCGCACGTTGGGCGCGATTTCCAACGTAAGGACTTTATCGTTGAGAGCGACCACCTTGCCGTACAGCCCGCCGGCCATGATCACTTCATCGTTGCGTTTGAGGTTGTCGATCATCGTCCGCTGCTCTTTGGCCTTCTGCTGCTGCGGGCGAATGAGCAGGAAATAAAACACGACGAAAATCAACGCCAGCGGCGCGAACTGGATGAGGGCCGACGGGGCGGCGCCCGATGCCGCTTGCGCCCAGGCTGGAGAACTCATGTGGCAACCTCCGCGGTCAGGCGCGCAAGGCGCTCCGCGGCCCAGGCGGCGAACTGGCCGTCGGCGATGGCGGCGCGCATGTCACGCATCAAGTGCAGATAAAAGTGCAGGTTGTGCAGGCTCAGCAACTGCGCCCCGAGCATCTCGTTCGCCGCGCCGAGGTGCCGCAGGTACGCCCGGCTGAAGGTCCGGCAGGTGTAGCAAGCGCAGCGTGGGTCGGCAGGCGCGGGATCGCGGGCATAGCGGGCCAAGCGGATGTTCATGCGCCCGGCCGCGGTGAACAGCATCCCGTTACGACCGTTTCGCGTCGGCAGCACGCAATCGAACAGGTCGTAGCCCATACCCACGAAACGAATCAGGTCCTCCGGCAACCCAACACCCATCAGGTACCGCGGCCGGTCGGCCGGCAGGGCGCCGACGGTCTCCGCTGCCACAGTCATCGTAATGTCTCGGTTCTCCCCCACGCTCAATCCGCCCACGGCATAGCCTGGAAAGTCGAGCGCCACAAGTTCGTCCGCCTGCTCGACGCGCAGGTCCACGTACGTGGCCCCTTGAACGATGCCAAACAGCAGCTGTCCCGGCGCCATGTCGACGCGGCGCGCGCGCGCCGCCCAGTCCAGGGTGCGCCGCGCCGCCTCCGCGGCCTGCGCCCGAGTCGCCCCGGCGGGGACGCATTCGTCCAGCACCATAGCGATATCCACCCCGAGATCGACTTGGAGGCGGACCACGGATTCGGGGGTCAGGAACAACGTCTGACCATCCAGATGGGAGCGGAACTCAACGCCCTCGTCGGATACCTTCCGCAGTGGCGCCAGGCTGAACACCTGGTATCCGCCGCTGTCGGTCAGGATCGGGCCATCCCAGCCCATGAACCGGTGCAGCCCGCCTAGATCGCGGATGAGAGCGCTTCCGGGCCGCAGGGACAGGTGGTAGGCATTGGCCAGTACGATACTGGCGCCCGCCTCGCGGAGTTGCGCCGGGGTGATGCCCTTGACGGTCCCCTGCGTGGCGACCGGCATGAACGCGGGCGTCTCGACCACGCCATGCGCGGTCTTCAAACGACCACGCCGGGCGCCGGTGCCGGGAGCGCCAGCGATGGTCTCGAAGATCTCTTGACCGCCCCCCGCGGGCGCCCCCAGGGCTTGCCCCGCTTCCCGGTGCCGTGAGGCGGGTGTGCGTAGGGGCTCGAATGCGGACATAGGCGAGGGCGCGAGTACGGGCTGGGGGCTAGGAGATCAGCATGGCGTCGCCGTAGCTGTAGAAGCGATAGCGCCGCGCGATCGCTTCGGCGTAGGCCGCGAGAATCCGTTCGCGCCCAGCGAACGCGCTCACGAGGAGCAGCAAGGTGGAGCCGGGCAAGTGGAAGTTGGTGAACAGCGCGTCGACCACCCGAAAGCGGTAACCGGGGGCGATGAACGCCTGCGCCCACCGTCCGCCGGCCTCGACGCCGGCCGGCGTTGCCGCGGACTCCAGCGCGCGTGTGGTGGTCGTCCCCACCGCCACCACGCGGCCGCCCTCGGCTTTGGTCTGCGCGATCAGCCTGGCCGTAGCGTTGGGAATCTCGCACCACTCGGCCTCCATGTGGTGCTGGCGCCAGTCGTCGCTGCGTACCGGCAGGAAGGTGCCCGGTCCGACATGCAACGTCAGCCGCGCGAGACGCACGCCACGCGACTCGAGCGCGGCGAGCAGTTCGTCGGTGAAGTGCAGGCCCGCGGTGGGCGCGGCCACCGCCCCCGCGCGTGCCGCGAAGATCGTCTGGTAGCGGACGCGATCGAATGGCAACGGCCCGTCCGGGCGGTGGATATACGGCGGCAGCGGTACCTCGCCGTGGCGCTCCATCAGCGCAGCCAGCGGCACCGTTTCCACGAACGCTACGCTATAGCGGCCGTCTCCCTGCCGGGCCGTCACCTCGGCGCGTACGCCTTCGGGCAAGGTGAGCCTCACCCCCGGGCGCAAGCGGCGGCCCGGTTTGCCGAGACAGAGCCACACCGATGCGGCCGTGGGTCGCACCAGGAGCAATTCCACTGCGCCCCCCGTCGAGGTACTGCCGAACAGCCGCGCCGGCAAAACCTTGGTATCGTTGACGACCAGCAGGTCACCGGCGCGCAGATAGCCTGGCAGTGCGCGGACATCGGCGTGCGCCAGCGTCGCCCGGCCACGGTCCAGCACCATGAGCCGGGCCTGATCGCGCCGTTCCGCCGGCACCTGCGCGATCAGCGCCGGCGGTAGGTCGAACCGGAAGTCCGATAGCGCCAAGGCCGGCTGGGACGATTCCTCTACAAGCGCGACACTCTGCATGCCTGTGACAATAAAAAAAGAGGCACCGGATCGGGGTGCCTGTGCGTTTAGATTGACGGTACGTTTGGGGCTAAATCATATGGCCCTGGGAGAGTCAAGTTTGGGGGCGTGGGAATCCGGGGACCTGGGCGCCCCGCGCTATTGTCCCCCCGGTTTCTTCGCCTCCTTCAGGAACGGCGCAATCAGGTCGATCGGTAGCGGGAAGATGGTGGTGGAGTTATTTTCCGAGGCGACCTCGGTCAGCGTCTGGAGGAAACGCAGTTGCAGGGCCATCGGGTGCTGGCCGATGACGGCGGAGGCGTCCGCCAATTTCTGTGCGGCCTGAAACTCTCCTTCGGCATTGATCACTTTGGCGCGCCGCTCGCGCTCGGCTTCCGCCTGTCGGGCAATCGCCCGCTGCATCTCTTGCGGCAGGTCGATTTGCTTGACCTCCACGGTCACCACCTTGATCCCCCAGGGCTCGGTCTGCGCGTCGAGAATTTCCTGCAGTTGGGTGTTGATCTTCTCGCGCTCGGCCAGCAATTCGTCCAGTTCGACCTGGCCGCACACACTGCGCAACGTGGTTTGCGCCAATTGCGAGGTGGCAAACAGATAATCCACGACGTTGGTCACCGCCCGATTGGCGTCGATCACCCTGAAGTAGAGCACTGCGCTCACCTTGACGGAGACATTGTCCTTGGTGATGACGTCCTGCGGCGGCACGTCCATGGTCACGGTACGCAATTCGACACGCTGCATGCGCTCGACAAACGGGATCACATAGATCATGCCCGGGCCGCGGGCGGCGACCAGGCGTCCGAGCCGAAAGATGACGGCCCGTTCGTACTCCTTCAGAACCTTGATCCCGCTAATCACCATGAATACCAGCACGATGAATATCGTGGCCGCTGGACCGAACAACATTGCCGCCTCCCTTCCTCGCCCGCGCTAACTGCCGCGCGTGCCCGGCTGTTTCGCCTGGTTCGCCGCGGGCGTGACCGTCAACTGCAGCGCCTCGACGCCGACCACTTGCACACGCTCGCCCACCTCAATCGGCGCAGCCGCGACCGCGCTCCAGTACTCGCCGTGAATGAACACCTTACCGGCACGACTGCCGTCGATCCGCTGCCGCACCTGGCCGACCTCGCCGACGAGCCCTTCCGCACCCAGTGACGATCGGCGGCGCTGGGTGCGCACCACCAGGTAACTGACCCACAAGGTGAACACGCCAAAGGTCGCGGCCGCCGCGTACACGATGTTCGGATCCACCGACAGCGTCGACGCGGGCGTATCGAAGAGAAGCAGCGACCCCAGCACAAACGCGACAATACCACCGATACCCAGAATACCGAAACTGGGAATGAACAGCTCGCTGATCAGCAGGCCGACGCCCAGTAGCAGCAGGACCAGGCCGCCGTAGTTGATCGGCAGCACCTGCAGCGCGGTCATGCCGAGCAGCAAACAAATGGCGCCGGCGATGCCCGGGAAGAACACTCCGGGGTGGGTGAACTCGACGTACAGGCCGAGGATCCCGGCCATCATCATCAGGTACGCAACGTTGGGATTGGAGAGGATATTGAGGATCTTCTGCTTCAACCGCATGTCGTGACGAACGATGTCCGCACCGGTCAATTCGAGCGTCACGCGCCGCCCATTGACGGTGATCTCCCTCCCGGTGGCCTGCCGCAGCAGATCCTCGACGCTGGGCGCCACGATGTCGATCACATGCAGCTTTAGAGCTTCCTGCTCGGTCGCCGACACACTCTCCCGCACCGCCTTTTCCGCCCAGTCGACATTGCGGCCGCGGTCCTGGGCGATCGCTTTGCTCAGCGATGCGGTGAAGTTCTCGACCTTCTCGCGCATGTCGCCGCCGATCGTTTCCCCTTGGCCGCCGACGGGATGCGCCGCCCCGATGTTCGTCCCCGGCGCCATTGCCGCAAGGTGCGCCGCCATGGTGATGAAGACACCCGCGGACGCCGCACCGGCGCCGCTGGGCGCGACGTAGACGATGACCGGGACGCGAGCGCCGAGGAGGTCTTTGACGATCGCCTTCGCCGACTCCAACAATCCGCCTGGCGTATCGAGTTCGATGATCAGTGCGGCGGCGCCATCACGCTCCGCGACCCCCAGGGACTCGTGTATGAAATCCGCGGTGGCGGGATTGATTCCCGCGTCGACGACGATGAGGTCGACGTGCTTCGCCGGCGTCGCGCGCGCCGTGTCAACGACCGCCGCAAGGACGAGTGGCACGAGGGCCAACACAATAGAGGACCAACCCTCCGGCCGGCGCGTAGGGCCGGAAACCCGGGCCCCTGTCAGGCGCCATACGCTATCCGCCATCTTCCATCTGCCGGTCCAATTCACCCATGACCAACTTGATATCCGCCCACACCAGCTTCTTGTCGTTCGGATTGCGCAAGAGATAGGCGGGATGCAGCGTCGGCATGAGCTTCACGCCGTGATAGTCGTACCACTGGCCGCGCAAACGCGAAATCGGCACCCGCGACCCCAGCAATGTCTGGGCGGCAAAGGTGCCCAACGCCACCAGTACGCGCGGCCGGATGAGTTCGATCTGGCGCAGCAGGAACGGCTGGCAAGCGGCAATTTCGTCGGCTTCGGGATTGCGGTTGTGCGGCGGACGACACTTGATGACGTTCGCGATGTACACGTCTTCGCGCCGCAGCTTCATGCCTTTGGTGATGATTTCGGTCAGCAATTGCCCGGCACGGCCGACGAACGGTTCGCCCTGCAGATCTTCGTCCCGTCCCGGGCCTTCACCGACGAACATCAGCCTGGCGTGCGGATGACCGACACCGAAGACGAGATGCGTTCGTCCGGACCAGAGCTTACAGCGCCGGCAGTCGCCGATCTCCTCGCGCAACGCCGCCAACGTCCCCGCTTGCCGGGCGCCGGCCGACATCGGCGGGTCCATCACCGCGGGGGTAGCGCGTGGAACCCTCTGTGGCGCCGCCGTCTCCAGCGCCTGCATCGGCGCGTCCGCCGCCGCCTCGGGCGGTTCCGCCGGTAGCGATGCCGCGCGCGGTGGAATGGTGACCGGGGCGGCGGCGCCGGTCGAGCGCGGAAAGGCGTCGGCGCCGCTCGCCTGTTGGTATTCGATGTACGCGCGCAGCTGCCCGAGCAGCGTACGCAAGGCGACTTGTGACGGTTCGGACGGGGGAGTACGATTCATACGATGCTGTGGTGGGTACTCGCTGTGTTGCTCCTGGTGCTCGACGCTCCGTCTCAAGCGTGGGCGTGGGGACCGCTTACCCACCTGGCGCACGGCTCGGAAGTGCTGGAAAACCTTACCATCCTGGGCGTATCGCTTCAACAATTACTGCGCCGGCACCGGCGCGAATACCTCTACGGCTGCATCGGCGCCGACATCACCGTGGCCAAGAAGTACACCCGCGCCCAGCAGGCCCACTGTCACTCGTGGGAAGTCGGCTGGGCCATCCTGCGCCGCGCCGACACTCCGGCGCAGCGCGCATTCGCGTACGGCTACCTGACGCATCTGGCCGGCGACGTCTACTCGCACAACCACTATGTACCGACGCAACTGATTGTCAGCTTCCGCACCCGCACGCTGCGGCACATCTACTGGGAGGCGCGCTTCGACGCCGTGCAGCGCGCTGTCGGCCGCACGCTCATCCATGAATTGCGCGGCCACCGATTTCCGCACTGCGACGCCTTGGTCGAACGCGTGGTGGCGCGCACGCTGTTTTCCTTCCGCACCAACAAGCGCATCTTCGATTCGTTCATCGCCGTCCACGATCTCGAACAGTGGCACCGCATCATGCAGCGCGTCAGCCGGCTGTCGCGGCACCCCCTTTCCCGCGATCTGGTGGGGCAATACAACCTCGCCTGCCGCGAGAGCATCCTCGACCTGCTGCAGCGCGGCAAACGCTCCGCCTGCCAGGCTGCCGATCCGACGGGACTGCAGGCCATTGCGCTGGCCAAGGACATCCGGCGCACGCTCAAGGCGCTGTACCGGCGCGGGCAACTCACCACGCAATTGCAGGATGAGGTCGACGCGCTCAACATCCAGCGCGGGCTGCCGGCGCTGGATCCGCCACCGGCGCTGGCATTCGCGGCCGTCAGGTAACCGTGGGGCCGCGATCGTTGCCGAATGCCGCGACAACGCCCTCGGCGCACGCGAACAACGGACGCCACTGTTGGTGTTGAAGCCGGGTCAGTCATCCGTCGATCGGATGTCCGTTGTGCCGCCGGTTCAGAGGCGATCTCTTCTCGGCTCACACGCTGCGCCGCTGCCGCACGTACCGGGCGCGAGCGCTATTGAAGAAGGCAAGCGCATCGGGTGCGGCGTAATCCCGATAGGAGTGCGGATACGCCCTGAAGCTGCCGTGGCAATAGTGCAACGTCACTTCGGCGTAGATGCCGTTCCCCAGGTAGATCCGATGTGCCGCATCCTTGGTGGATGCCAGCACCAGCTTGTCGGTGGCGAGGTACCCCGGATCGATATTGACCTGGCGGCCGGCCGTCGTGCGCCACGCCTGCTCCATTCGATTGGTGAGCTGCTTGACGTCCCGCAGCGCGTCCGGGGCGATGAGCCGGTCAAAGGTGACGAACTGGCGCCGGATCGCCTCTCCCATCTCGTCCCGATAATAGGGACTCAACGTCCAGGCGCTCGCGGTGGAGATGGCGTCCATTGCGCCAAACCGGTCGCCGAGCGCGCGGCGCGCCGCCGCAAGGAGGCCGTCCGAGGCCGCCAATAGACCGGCGATCAATTTCACCGCCGGCGGCGGCTTCGCGGTGCCCATGGGTCGCCGGTCGGTCCGCGGGCGCGACTCAATGGCCAGCGATGCGGCGTTTGTGTTCCACGACCCGGTCGAGCACACCGTCCGCGATCTCCGCCTTGCTCGATAGGGGGATCGATTCGTGGTGTCGGTCGCGGTCGATGACGATCACGGCGTTGGTCTCGACCGCGAAACCGGTGTCGCGCGCCCCTACGTCGTTGGCCACGACGAGATCGAGGTTCTTGGCGACCAGCTTACGTTCCGCGTTGGCCGCGATTTGCTCCGTTTCCGCGGCGAACCCGACAATGAATTGTGTCGTTTTTCGCGCTGCCAACTCCGCCAGGATATCGCTGGTCCGTTCGAGCTCCAGCACCATCGGCCCGCTGCCTTTCTTCAATTTCTGTTGCGCGATCCGCGCGGGCCGGTAGTCGGCCACGGCCGCGGCCATGAGGATGATCGTGGCCGTCTCCGCCTCCGCCAGAACCGCCTGTCGCATTTCCTCGGCCGTGGTAACATCGCGGCGGCGGACCCCGTGCGGGGTCGGCAGTGCCGTCGGCCCGGCGACGAGGCGGACCTCCGCGCCGCGCCGCCATGCGGCTTCGGCAAGGGCAAACCCCATTTTCCCGGTAGAGCGATTGGAAATGAACCGCACCGGATCGAGCGCCTCCCGATTCGGGCCCGCCGTGATCAGCACACGCTCGCCGGCGAGGTCTTGGGGACAGACGGCCCGTTCGACCTCGGCCAGCAGGACGTCGGCGTCCGGCAGCCGGCCCGTGCCCTCGTAGCCGCAGGCGAGGAAACCCTCGTCCGGTTCGACGATCCGCACGCCGAGCTGGCGCAGCCGGTCGAGGTTGGCCTGCACGATCCGGTTTTCATACATGTGCACGTTCATGGCCGGCGCCAATACCACGGGCGCGCGGGTTGCCAGTAAGACGGTGGCGATCAGATCGTCGCCAATTCCGGCGGCGATCTTACCGATGATATTGGCCGTTGCCGGTGCAATGACGATCACGTCGGCGGAGTCGGCCAGCCGGATGTGGCCAATCTCCGACTCCTGCGTCAGATCGAACGTGTCGGTGGCGACGGGGTGCCCCGACAGGGTCTGCAGCGTCAGCGGGGTGACGAATTGTTGCGCCGCACGGCTCATCATGACGCGGACAACGGCGCCGGCGCGCCGCAGCGCCCGAGTCAACTCCGCGGCCTTGTAGCAGGCAATCCCGCCGGTCAGCCCCAGAACGACGGTCTTACCCTGCAACCGCTCGCGCATTGGACTCGGAGACCTCTTCGAGTTGCCGCATCGTCATCCCCTCGCGCGCCAGCGAATATAGCCCGGCCGCGACAACACCGACAAACTGGGTGACATGCAAAATGATGGAGTAGGCGAACGCATCGCTCTTCGAGACACCGAAAATCGCCAAGGACAGGGTGCAGCCCACCTGAAACGCGCCGATGTAGCCTGGCGCCGAAGGGGCCGATACGGCAATGGCCACGACGGCGGTCACCACCACGGATCCCATGAGCAGCGGCGCCGGCAATTGGAACGCCAACAAGCCGCAGAGGTAAATCGAGGCGATGGCCACCCACAGGTACAGCGACCACCCGAGGAGCTGCAGAAACGCCAGCGGACTGTCGAGGATTTCCAGGGCCTGCACAAAGCCCCGCAGAAACTGATCGGCGGGCTCGGCCACCTGCCGTGGCAGCGGCCGGAGCAACGTCCGGATGATCCGCAACGCCAACCGTTCCTGCCAGCGTACCAGGGCAACCACGCCTCCCACGATGACCGCCAACCCGAAGAGTCGATATCCCCACTGGCGCACGTCGTCGGACACCGCAACCGCGGATGCCGAGACGCCAAAGAGAAAAAGGATGGTGAACATGTCGAAGATCCGTTCGAGCACGACGGTGGCGAGAATTCCGCTCAGCGGTTCCCGCTCTCTGCGGCTGACCAGCACCGGACGGATCACCTCGCCGATGCGCAGCGGCAGCAGCATGTTCGCCATGAATCCGATGTTGGTGGCCGCCACCAGCGTGCGCATCGCGGGCGTGCCCACCGGACGCAGCAGCAGCCGCCAGCGCTGCGCGCGGATAAACAGGGTCCACCAGGTGATCCCGACCATAGGCGCCACGTAGAGGTACTGGGCCCGGGCCAGGGCGTCCCCCGCCTCGCTCCACTTGACGCCGCGCACGGCCAGTCCCAGGAACACCGCGGAGATGGCGATACTCAGGCCAATACGCACGCTGCGGTTCACGGCGCACTTTCCGACGCGCGCCGCGTCGCCGCGGCGTCGCCCGCCGACTCGCGCGTCGTCGCGGCCAGACCCCAGATCATCAGGCCGAGGCCGGCCACCGTGATTCCCAGCCCCGTCCACACCGCGGCACTCTCCAGGACGATGCCGCTGCCCAGCATGGCGACGAACATACCGAGCACCCGCTTCGCTTGCGCGAGCGCTTCGGGCGCCGTCGCCTCAGGCATCGGAACGATCTCCCAAGACGCCCAGGACATACACGACGCGTTGCACGGCCGAGGCATTACTGAGCACGGCGAGCACGGCAACGGTCAAAATCACCAGCCAATAATGCGGGGCGTGCAGCCACGGCGTCATGTGCTCGATCAGCGCACCGAAAATACACCCAAAGCCCAGGATGACGTAGCGTTCGGGCCGCTGCAGCAAGCCGACTCGGCACTCCGCCCCGAGCGCCTCGGCGCGGGCGCGCACGTAGCTCACCATCAGCGTCCCCAGAAACGCGACGAGCACGACCCACAGCACCCACGAGGTCCGGAAGAAGATCGCCAAGCCAAGGTAGGCAAGCGAGTCGGCATAGCGATCGACCACTGAGTCCAGGAATGCCCCCCGGGCACTCCCGCCATGCGTGCGCCGCGCCACACGGCCGTCGATGATGTCGAGTGTGCCGGTACACAGCAACAGCCAGCCCGCCGTGAACACCATGCCGGCGGCGTAGCACACGGTCACCAGGACACTGCCAATCAATTGCGCATACGAGAGGTACGCCGGCGCCACGCTCCGGCGCACAAAGAAGTCCTCGAATGGCGAGAGATTATCGATGTACCAACCGCGAATGCTAGGACCGAGCACGGCCGAACCGGGCAGCCCGGCAAGATCGTGCGGCCGACGCAGGTAGGCACGAATGCTGATCGCTGCGGTGCTCAGGATGAACACCAGCAGGGCCAGTGCAAACACCTGTTCGAGTATGGATGGGTAGTAGTCCACCAATCACACCAGCGGTCGTACTGCGCTTCTCCGATACTCGCTGGGGCACTGCAATCAGGCTCTGCCTGGTTGCGCGACGCGTGCGTTTACTTGCGGAAACGGGACGGGAATTCGGCGGCGAACTCGCGGTCGGGGTGCATCTTCCGCGCCCGCTCGATCAGCACCTCTTCGGTCTCCGGGTTGTTCGGATCGGGAATGCAGCAGTCCACCGGACAAACCGCCTTGCATTGCTCCTCGTCGAAAAAGCCGACACATTCACTGCACTTATCGGGAACGATGTAGTAGATGTCGTCCTTGATGGCCGGATGCGTCGCACCGTCGAGCTCCCAGTTCGCGCCGCCCTCGTAGATCGCCGTATTCGGGCACTCGGGCTCGCAGGCACCACAGTTGATGCATTCCTCCGTGATGATCGTCGCCATATTGCTCCTACCTCCTCAGAGTACTGCGCCACCGCTAGCACAGGAAAAACGGAAAGTCGAAACCGCGGACGCCGCAAGCACCGGGCGCCCAGCGCTCGGACCCGCAGGGGGTCGTTATACAACAATCGTCGGGGGCGCCGCATGCAGGCGGTCGGCGTCGACGGCCTCGATCACCCGACACGCAATGTCGACAAATAGGAGGCTGATAGGATGGTCCGGGCGATCGACCACGATGGGCTTGCCCTCATCCCCACCGGTGCGCACGTCGCCAAGCAACGGAATCTGCCCCAACAACGGTACGCCGAATTGCGCCGCGATCAGCTTGCCACCACCGGCGCCAAAGACATCCTCACGCCTGCCGCACTTCGGGCAGTCGTAATAACTCATGTTTTCGACGATACCGAGCAGTGGCGTGTTCACCTTCCGGAACATGGCGATGCCGCGCTGCACGTCGAGCGTGGCCACGTCCTGTGGCGTGGTCACCACGACACCGCCGGCCAACGGCACCTGCTGCACCAGCGTCAGTTGTGCATCGCCGGTGCCCGGAGGCAGGTCGACCACCAGGACGTCAAGCTCTCCCCACTCGACGTCCTTGAGAAACTGCCGCACGAGACCCATGACCATCGGCCCGCGCCAAATGACCGGGGATTGATCGTCCAGAAAGAAGCCGACCGACATCAGCTTGAGGCCGTAACGCTCGAGCGGGGCGATGCGGTGGTGCTCCGACGGCCGCGGCCCTCCGCTGGCCCCGAACATGATCGGCACACTCGGTCCGTACACGTCGGCGTCGAGCAGGCCGACGCGCCGGCCGAGGCGGTGGAGCGCGAGTGCGAGATTGGCGGCGACGGTAGACTTGCCGACGCCCCCTTTCGTGCTGGCGACCGCGATGATGTCTCCAATCCCCGGCAATGGGCCCGGTTCCTCGACCGCTGCCGGTTGGCCTGGCCGTGCGCCGCCGGTCGGCGGGGCGCCGCGTCCGAGTTCGACGTTGACCTCCTTGACCCCGTCTAATGCGCCGACCGCCCGGCGGATGTCGGCAACCATGGCGCTGAGAATCGGCGGCGCCAATGCCGGCGGTTCGAGGACGATTGCCACAACTCCGTCTTGGTGATGGATGCCGCGCACCATGCGCGCCGCGACCACGTCATGCGGAAATCCCAGCGGGCGAATCTCGCTGAGCCGTTCGCGGATATCGTCGATGGTGGTCATGCTGCGTCGGGCTTACCCACGCCACTTTGACAGGTTTCGCAGGGACATATCTGCCGTAGAGTCTCGTAACCGTAGATGCTCGTCGTATGTCGGTCGCTCCACTCGATGCCGATGGCATAGCGGCCGACCACCGCTATGCGTAGCGGATGCACGTCGGCGCCGCGCAGAATCGGCAGCGACCGGACCGGCCGTTGCCGGCAGGTCGCGCACGGGCAACGATCGCGCAAGTAGCGATTGTGATAGACGCTCCGGTGCCCGTCGGTCCAGAGGACCTCCACGCTCTCCTTTCCGAGCCGTCTTATGTCCGCGGGTGCGCGATCCATGAGCGTCGCGGCCATTTCGAACCTAACGGCTGCGCAGCGGAAAATCAACGCGCGATTCGCAGCTTGCGTGCGTTCCACCGGCGGTGCTGACGGCGGCTTCCTTGACTCGTCCGGCGTTTTCACATTATCTGGCGCAGGAAGAACTAAGGATCGCGTGTGAGTTCTAGAACCCAACTCCGTGCCACCGCGCGCTTGCGCCAACCCGAACCGACCATGGCGGCCGCTCTCGAACTGGTCGAAGCGCGTCTCGCCGAACAGATTCAGTCCCGTGAAGAATTGCTGACCGGTATTTCCACCTATCTCATCGGCTCCGGCGGAAAGCGGGTCCGGCCGGCGGTGACCGTGCTGATGTTCCGCGCGTGCGGCGGGGGAGCGCTGGATGACATTGTCGACATCGCCAGCGCGTTGGAACTGATCCACTCCGCCAGCCTGCTCCACGACGATATCATCGATGGGAGTCCCGTTCGTCGCGGCAAAGACTCCGCCTTCCGCCGGTTCGGGCTGCCGAACGCGCTGGTCACCGGCGATTTCATTTTCAGCCGCGCGTTCCAACTCTGCGGGCGTTTCGATGCCAAAGTGATCAACTGGGCCGCCGAGGCTTGCATTGCCCTGACCGAGGGCGAGATCATGCAGGGGCGTTTCCGGCACAACCCCGCGGTGACGATGGAAGACTATTTCGAAATCATTGGCCGCAAGACGGCAAGCATCTTCCAGCAGGGGGCACGCATCGCCGCGTACCTGGCGGGCGCACCCGAGCCGGTCCGCGAGTCGGTGGCCCAGTGTGGCTACCATGTCGGCATGACCTTCCAGGTGGTCGACGACCTGCTCGATATCGAGGGCACGGCGGAACGTGTTGGCAAGCCGGTTGGCCTCGATTTGCGCGATGGCAACCCCTCGCTGCCCCTCGTCCTGGCCCTGGGTCGGGACCCGGAGGTGGCACGGGCCTTCGAGGATGGGGCGCTCAGTGACGCCGCCGTACGCGCAACACTCGAACGTATCCGACGCAGCGACGTGCTTCCCGAAGTGCGGCTGGTCGCCAACGACCATGCCGCCAGTGCGCGTCGCAATCTGGGTGTGCTCCCGCCGTCCGCCGATAAGGACCAATTGGTGGCGGTGATCGACCAGTTGATCAGCCGTACCAATTGATCCGCCCCCCGGGCGCATGGACGACTACCGCATCCCCCGCGGGCCGAAGGGGACAGCGGCCGGGCGCATCATCCGCCTTACGGCTGCGGACGCACCCGCGCCTCGGCGGTCACGAGCGGCGCGACCTCCACCATCCGGCCATCTTTCATGATGCGCAGGCGGCGGCCACCCCACCGTACCGTGCTGCCAAGAAAGGCCGAGAGCCAGATCGCCGAGGTGAACAGGTCTTTGATCAGCACCAGTAGCGTTTCCTCAGCGCGCAGGTTGACCCCCACATAACGTTGACAGATCCCCTTGGCTGTCAATGTGCGCAGCGCGAAAATCAGCAGCGCCAGCGCCAGCGCACCTGCGCTGAACCGGTGGCATACCAGGTTGACGCTGGCCCACAACGTGCCGTGTGTCAGCACGCTGCCGAAGTAGCCGAGGGGCCGGCAGACGCGCTGCGTGCGCGCCCACCGCACCTGATGGACCAACACCGCGCGCCAGGTCTCCGTGTTCATGACGGTGTCCACGAGCATGGCCGACACCGTCAAACGATGGCCCTGGGTGACGATACGGTTGCCGAGGTGATAGTCGTCCGCCAGATAGTTTACCAATGGCAGGAAGCCGCCGCTGGCGTCGAGCACGGCACGGCGCATCGCGATGGTCGAGCCGAACGCATAGCTGGGGCGCTCCACCACGCGCGCCAGCATCACCATGGGTACAAAGTCGGTATTGACGCAGAGTGCCTCGACCACCGCGGGCAGACCGCCGCGGACCACACCCCGGTACAAACAGGTTGTCAGGCCCACGCCGGGGTCGTCGAACTCGGCCGCGATGCGCCGCAAGTAGTGCGGCGCGACGCGAATATCACTATCGGCGACGAGGACGATGTCGTGCTTGGCCCGCGCATAGATGTTGTGGAGGTTGCTGACCTTGAGGTTGGGGCCGTACGTGCGTGCGTCGATTACCAGCTCGATGTCGACGGCGGGGAACTCGCGCTGCAAGCGGCGCACGACCCCCACCGCCGGATCCGTGCTGTCGGCGACGCCGAACACGATCTGAAAGGTGGGATAGGCCTGCGCGCAAAAGGAGGCAAGGTTGGCGTGCAGGTCGGCGTCCGCCCCATTCAGCGGCTTGAGCAGCGTCACGGGCGGTAGTGGTCCGACCGGGTTCCCGGGCATCGTCGCCCGCGTACGGCGCCCGAGAAAACGGCGCGCCTCCAGGTAGGCGACCACATAGCACAGCACCGACGCGAAGATCGCGACTCCAAGCAGGAGTTGGCCAAGCGCGGCGAGTCCCGAGCACATCGGCATCAGACTGGCGCCAACGTCAGGTCCGCGGCACGAACACCAGCCACATGGACCACCACTTGACCATGCCGGAGAGTTATCCCACGGCGGAAAGCCAGTCAACGCGGGTCGCGCCGGTCACGTTGACAGCGGCCGCGGCCGACTCGTATGGTCGGTGGAAATGACCTCTCTGTTCCGCCGCGCCGCCCGCGTCGTCAAACAAACCGTTTCGCTACTGGCCCTCCTCCTCCTGCTCGTCCTGGTCGGCGGCAGCATCGCCGCATACCTCACCGTGACCGGTCGCAGCCTGACGCTTCTTCGGCTGGTGACGGCGCGTGCCGGGCTGTTGCTTGCCGGGCAGCGTACGGAGCGGGTGCGCTTGGATGTCGTACTCCCGTCGGGCGGCGGTATCGTAGGCACGGCAACCCTCGGGATACAGAGCGTGGCCGACGCCCGTCAACGCTTCTACTTCTTGTTGAACGACGGCCTGCGCGTGCGCCGCGCCAGCGTCGCGAGCGAGAATAGCGGCGCACACCCGGTCTCGTTCTATCAACTGTGGCTCCTCACCATAGTCGATGTCGGTGCGCCAGTGGCGAAGGGTGGGACTGTACAACTGACCCTGGAGTACGCCGGCCGCCCCGCCAGCACGGCGTTCGACACGACCGCGTGGGTCGATGCCCAACACGTGGTACTCCCCGCCGATGCGTTCTGGTACCCGACCGACCTGGAGAGTTTCTTCCACGCCGACGTCACGGCGACCGTGCCACGTTCGATGACCGTGGTGCACAACGGCGTCCGCTCCGAACACGTCGAGCGCGGCGCTCTTCGCGCCTTCCACTGGTCGACGGAGCGGCCGGTGACTGGGCTGGCGCTGGTCGCCGGCCAGTTCGCACCGAGCACATCGACGATCGACGGCACCGCCTATCGGCTCTATCTGCCACCCGACACGCCACTGGACACGGGCCGCATACTTGGTCTGATGCGCGAGGCGTACGGCACCCTGGGCAGCCGTTATGGCGATTCCGGGTTCCACCAGGTCACGCTGTTCATCGACCGCGGTCTCGGTGACGGCTTCAACGACGGATCAGGGCTGATTGGGTTGCCCATGCATTCGCTGCGCACCGGGGATTACGGCTTCGCCGGCATCGCGCACTATCTCGCCCACAACTGGTGGGGGGCAACGGTCGCCGGGAGCGTGTGGTCGCCCGCGACCGGGAGCGCGTGGTTGGATGAAGGGATGGCAGAATTCTCCAGTCTCGTGGCCACCGAGGCCGCGTACGGGGCGGAGGGCTTATGGCGACGCCGTGGCGAAGAACTCTTCGACCCGCATCATACCGGCGCCCTCGCCCGAATGTCCGCGCTTGATGACGCCCTTGGCAGTCCAGGCGCACGGGACAGCATCCGCCGCAAGGGCGCGTTTGTCGCCCTCATGCTGCGCCGGCAACTCGGCGACGAGCGCCTGTTCGGCGGCCTCCGGCAGTTCATCGAACGTTTCAGGTTCCAGCGGGTCACCGAGCGCGATCTCCAGGAGGTGCTGCAGGAAACCAGCGGTGAGGATCTGCAGCGCTTCTTCGCCGATTGGGTCCGTGGCACCTCAGACGTCGACCTGTCGCTCGACGGCACCAGCGCGGCGGAGATCGCCGTCGGCAATCTCGGCAGTGCGCCGGTCGCTACCGACGTCGATCTGTGGACGTTCAAGCGAACGGGCGGCGAACCGGTGCGGACGGCGGTACACGTCGGGGACCGTCTGCCGTGGGACGCGGAGACGGATCACGCCGTGATCGACCCGTTGCTCCTGTGGGCTGACGCGTACCGCGACAACAACCGCTATCCCCGTGCGCTCCCCCCCCTGTTCGTTGCCACATCGCCGCACGGCGACCTCGCCGTCACCTCCGGGGCGCCGTTCCCGTGGGCGCGGCAGACCGTCGAGCACCGCGGCCCGGATACTCGGATCCTGCACACCTGGGATTTTGCGCGTGGCATGTTGGCACCGCCCGCCTGGTCGCCAGACGGTTCTCGCCTGGTCGCCAGCTACGCCGAGTCGCCCGATGCGTGGCCGGCGATCGTCACGCTCGCCGCCACCGGCGCGCAGCGCACCATTGGCCACGGCACGACACCCGCCGTCGGTAGCGACGGCACGATTTACGCCGGACAGCGCGAGCGCATCGTGCGCTTCGATAGCGACGGCACGGAGTCGGTCGTCGTCACGCGGCGGGGACAGGTGCTCGATCGGCCGCTCCCCACGCCCGACGGCACGCACGTGGCGTACATGGCCGCGAGCGACGCAGGTACCGAACTTCGCCTCATCCACCGGGACGGCAGTGGCGATCGCTTGCTCGTGGCTTGGGACCGGGATCGACTGCAGTATTGCTGGTCGCTGGACGGAACCCGCCTGTATGCGGTGGTCGGCGGTACGTGGGATTGGCAGGTCTGGGAGATCCCGGTGGACGGCGGATCCGTCGCCACCCTGGCCAGTGGCGCGGCCACCATCGCTGCGCTCGGCCTCTCCCCTGACGGCACGCAGCTGGCGTTCACCGCGGCACCCGAACTCGACTACCCCAGCAACCGGCGGCAACTGTACGTGTTGCGTCTCAGCGACCGCACCGTCCGCGACGTCGATCTGCCCGGATTCGATCTCGGCGCGCTCACCTGGACCGACGCCGACAGCATCGTCGTGGTCGCGACGCCGGCCGCTGCCGCGGAGCGCTGGCTGCTTCCGCCGTCGCGGGTGTTGAAACGGGTGCGGCTCGCCGACGGCAGCGTTGCGGATATCGGGTGACGCCGCCCCGACCGCGCCTCATTTGCATTCTCGGTCCCTGGTGCTACAAGCTGCGCGCAGCGATGGCCGTGGCCCAGCAACAATCCACCCGCTCTGAGGGTGCCCCGTCCATGTCCACACCTACCCCACCGCAACCGCCACGTCTCGGCGGCCGAGAGTAATCACACGATGGCAGGCACGGCAGCGGCCCTAATCGAGCGCCGCATGGAGGTGGAGGACCGCAACCGGCGCCCGCGCGCCAACGGAAAGTTTCTCTTCCGCGGTGAGGACAAGCTGTTCCTGCGCGGCGTCTCCTATGGCCCGTTCGCCCAGGGATCGCATGGCGCCCAGTTTCCGGAACTGGCGACGGTGCGACGCGACTTCGCCCTGATGCACGACCTGGGCGCCAACTGCTTTCGCACCTTCACACCACCGCCGACCTGGTTGCTCGACCTCGCCAGCGAGTATGACCTCGGCGTCCTCGTCGGCCTGCCATGGACCGAGCACGTCTGCTTCCTCGACGAACCGACCGTACTTGCGGACATCCGCACCCAGATCCTCACCGGCGTCAGCGCCTGCCAGCGACATCCCGCCGTCTTCGCGTTTCTTATCGGCAACGAGATCCCGCCGGACATCGTGCGCTGGCATCGGCCCGAACGGGTCATGACCTTCCTGTACGAGCTGTACACCCTGGTTAAGAGCATCGAGCCCGATGTGCTGGTGAGCTACGCCAACTTCCCGTCGACCGAGTACCTCGACCTGGACTTTCTCGATTTCGTCTCCTTCAACGTCTACCTGCACCGGGAAAACGACTTTCGCCGGTACCTCTCCCGCTTACAGAACCTGGCCACGGAAAAGCCGCTGGTCCTGACCGAATTCGGTATCGACTCGCAACGCGAAGGCGTCGTCGAACAGGCGCGCATCCTGTCGTGGCAAGTCCGGGCCGCCTTCGAGTCCGGGGTCGCCGGCACGATCGTCTTTTCCTGGACTGACGACTGGTTCACCGGCGGCTTTCAGGTCGAGGACTGGGCCTTCGGGCTCGTCGACCGCGAACGCCAAGAGAAGCCATCGTACCATGCCGTCCGCGCCCTCTACGCCAACCAACTGCCGCCCCCGCTCGACCCACCGCCACGCATCTCCGTCGTCATCTGCGCCTACAATGCCGAGCGCACCATGGATGCCTGCCTGGCCTCGCTACGCACCCTGCGCTATCCGAACTACGAGATCGTCGTCGTCAACGACGGCTCCACGGACCGTACCGTCGAGATCGCGCAACGCTACCCCGAGGCCCGCCTCATCTCGCAGAAGAACGAGGGACTCAGCGTGGCGCGCAACGTCGGCGCCCAGTGCGCCACCGGGGAGATCATCGCCTACACCGACTCGGATTGCGTCGTCGATCCGGACTGGCTGACGTATCTCGCCTACAAGTTCGTCCACGGCGGCTTCGTCGCCGTCGGCGGGCCAAATCTGTCGCCACCCGAGGACGCTCGCATCCCCGCGTGCGTGGCCGCCGCTCCCGGCGGACCAACCCATGTCTTGCTCGATGACGAAGTGGCGGAGCACATTCCCGGCTGCAACATGGCGTTCCTCAAGACGGCGCTCGATCGGATCCACGGGTTCGATCCGATCTACCGTGCGGCGGGCGATGACGTCGATCTGTGCTGGCGTCTGCAGAACGACGGGCACCCGATCGGCTTCAGCCCCGCCGCCATGGTCTGGCACTTCCGGCGCAACACGATCAAAGCGTACCTGAAACAACAGATGGGGTACGGCAAAGCGGAAGCGCAGCTGTATTTCAAACATCCCTTTCGGTTCAACATGCTCGGTCAATCGCAGTGGATCGGCCGCATCTACGGGGATTTGGGCATGTCCCTGTTCTCGCGGCGGCCGGTGATCTACCACGGTGTCTTCGGGCGCGGGCTGTTCCAAACCCTCTACGAACCGTCCTCGTCGTTGCTGTCCTATCTGCCGTTCACCCTGGAATGGAACGTGATCGGCTTGGTGTTCCTGATTGGGGCGATCGTGGCCGGCCGCAACCAGTTGGTCGCCAGCGTGCCGTTGCTCACCGCACTGCTGTGGGCCGGCGGGCGCGCATGGCGGGCGCGGGTCGACGCCCGCTACGACGGGATCGGCAGTCGGTTGCTGCTCACCGCGCTGATCTATCTCGGCCCGCTGGTGCGCAGCGCGCAACGCTATCTCTATCGGATCCAGGGCATGACCAACGTCGCGCAGATCCGCTTCGAGGAGCTGACGCAGCCGGCGCGCGTGGAATGGCTCAACCGGCTGTTCTTGCTCTCCTATTGGTCGGAGCACGGCCTCGAAAAGGAACACCTGTTACACGCCGTCATGCAGTTCCTCCTCCCGCGCAAGTACCTCATCGCCGTGGACCAGGGTTGGAACGATCGCGATGTCACCATCCATCGCAGCATCTGGTCCACCGCTGACCTGAAGGTGGCGGTGGAGAATCACGGCGGCAGCAAGCGCTTCTTCCGTATCCGCTGCCGGGTGCGCGAATCCCGGCTATCGCGCATCACGCTTCTGGGCTTCGGCACGATGGCGATGGTCGGCTGGTACGTCGGTCTGGCGGAAACCTTGGAAGTAGGGGCGCTCCTCGGCCTCCTCAACCTGGGCATGGTCGTCTACGACCACTACGCGCTCGGGCGCGATATGTACCACGTTATCGAGATCGTCGGAAAGCAACTCGGACTGACACCGGTGAACGGCGCCGCGACACGTTAGGGGACGCGCGGAGGTGCCGCCAATGAACCTGGCCGTTCAGGTCGCGCGCGCCCTGCGCCCCTACCGCGCCGCCTTCCTACTCGCCATCCTGCAGGTTGTTGTGCTCAGCGCGCTCGAGATCCTCAAGCCCTGGCCGCTCAAGCTCGTCATCGACTATGTGCTCCCGCGGACGCCGCCGCCCTGGCCCATCCTGGCCGGCATGAGCCCCCCTGCCCTGTTGGCGCTGGCAACTGGTGGCCTGGTCCTGATCTACGGGATACTGGGCGCCGTCAGCGTGCTCAACAACTTCACCACGATCTCGATCGGGCAAGGCATGGTCAACGATCTGCGCAGCCGCCTGTACCAGCATCTCCAGCGTTTGTCGCTCTCGTTCCACTCGCGGGCCACCGTCGGCGACCTGATTTATCGGGTCACCGGGGACACCTACGCGATCCAGACGCTGGCGATGAACGGCGTGTTCCCGGTGCTCTCGGCCGTCATGCTGCTGCTCGGGATGTTCGTGGTGATGCTGCGACTCGACTGGCTGCTGACCCTGGTCGCCCTCGCGGTGTGCCCGTTTCTCCTGGTCGCCATCCTGCTGCTCAACCGGCGGATCGCCGAGCTGGCCCGGCACGCGCGCGAGAGCGAGAGCGCGGTCTATCAACTCGTCCAGCGCGGCATGTCGGCGATCAAAGTCATCCAGGCATTTTCCAAGGAGGAGGACGAGCACCGCGCCTTTGTCAGCCAGAGCACCGCCAGCCTGCGCGCCAGCCTGAGCCTCTACACGTTGCAGACGGCCTACGGCGCCGGCACCAATCTGGTGCTGGCGTTCGGCACGGCCGCCGTGTTTTGGGTCGGTGCCCGCCACGTGTGGGCGCATACCCTGACGATTGGCGATATGGTCGTGTTCAGCAGCTATCTCGCCTCGTTGTACGCGCCGATCAATTCCATCGTCCAGACGTATGGCACGGTCCAGGGCGCCAGGGTGGGTATGGCACGCGTCGTCGAAGTTCTCGAGGGCGAGCGTACCGTGCCCGACGGCACCAGGGATCTCCGCACGCCACCACGCGGCCACATCGCGTTCCGTGACGTCTCGTTCGGCTACTCGCCGGAGCGCGAGACGCTGCACCACATCACCCTCGACGTCCAACCGGGACAGACGATCGCGATCGTCGGCCCCACCGGTGCCGGCAAGAGTACGCTCGTGAGTTTGATTCCACGGTTCTACGATCCGTCCGCCGGGCACGTGCTGCTCGACGGCACCGATGTCCGCGACTTCAAGCTCGGCGCTCTGCGCCAGTACGTGAGCATGGTGCTGCAGCCGCCGATGGTGTTCCCGCTTAGTCTGCGCGACAACATCGCCTACGGCCGGCCCGGCGCCAGCTTCGCCGACATCCAGCGCGCCGCGCGCATGGCGCAGGCGGATGCGTTCATCCAAGGCCTGCCCGCCGGATACGACACGGTCGTCGGCGAACAGGGGGGCACCCTTTCCGAAGGAGAACGCCAACGGCTGACGATCGCGCGCGCGCTCCTGCGCAACGCCCCCATTTTGATCCTGGACGAACCCACCTCATCGGTCGATACGGCGACCGAGGCCGCGATCATGGACGCATTGGATGAGGTCATGCGCGGGCGCACCGCCTTCGTCATCGCGCACCGGTTGAGCACGGTGCGGCGCGCCTCGCAGATCGTGGTCATCCAGGACGGGGCCATCGTCGAGCGCGGCACGTTCGACGAATTGCTTGCTCGCCAGGGCGCCTTCGCCCACCTCTACCGCACGCAGTTCAGCCGAGGGGAACAGGCGCGCGCCGCTGCGCCGTAGGGGGACCGTCGAAGAACGGGGGAGACACCCAGGAAACTTCGGTCGGGCGCCACGACGAAGAAGCTGTTGAACTTCGCGGTCGAGACTCCGCATCCAAGTTCCCGACCAGCATCGGCCGCCGCAGTTTCTCCGCTACGTCGGAAATCGCCGCGCCGTCTGGCGACTTTGATGCTCCGCCCATTGGCGGCGCAGCCAAAAGCACCGACTGCGCCTGGCCGGCGACGTCGCTCCTGGATTGATGTCCTTGGGCAAGCCGGAAGACGTGGTGGCCTACCCCAACTTCCGCAGTTTGAGGGGTCGAGCGTAGGCATTTCAAGGGGTTTTCCCCAAAAGTTGTCACTACATTTTCAGCGCAAGCCGTCGGGGATGCGCAAGCGCTCGGGGAGCCGGATCCCCAGGCGCTCAAGCAGCATAGCCTGGGCTGGCTCGGGACGAACCACACACCGGATCTTCACCTCCTTCGTCGGGGCATCGACTAATGGCAGCGCCACGTCGACACTGTGAATCTCGCGCAGCCGGTCGAGTAGGAAACGTGGACTGTTGCCGAGCTTGGCCTTGGACTGCCACTGCTCCAAGGTTTTCCAGAGGACGTAGGCCAGGAAACAGACCAGGATATGCGCTTGGACCCGGTCCGCCCGCTGGTGCCAAATGGGCCGCAGGGAAAGATCACTCTTGTGAATGCGGAAGGCCGACTCCGCCTCGGTGAGCTGGATGTAGGTCTTCCACAGCGTTTCGGGCGACCAGTCCAAGATGTTGGTCTGGAGCACATAGACCCCTCGCTCTGTGCGGCCCAATCCTCCCAGGTGGAGTCAACGGACCATCGCAGTTGTAACTGTGCGGGCTGGTCGGGCGCGGTCTCGAAGCGGATCTGGTAGCGCTTGGCGGCGTGGCTGTTGCGCTGTAGGAGGCGGCCAACCTGGCGCTCGACCTGCTGCCGATCGATGGGCTTCTTGGAGCGCTCGATACGCCCGGCCAAGCGCGTGAGGGCGGACTCGATGCGCAGGCTGAAGCGGGTATGCATGGCCTGCTCTTTGACCCGGCGTTGCGTGGAGCGACAGACCACGAAGAGCTCGTGGGGATTGCCCGGCTCGGTGCACAGCTTGACCTCGACCTCGTCGTGCACCGATTGCCAACCTTGTGCGTCGGCCAGTTGCTCGGCAAAGCGAGGCAGGATGCTGCGCGGGGCCCCAACCAAATAGCGGCGCCCGGTCTGCTGCAGCCAATGTATGTTGCCCTTGCTGCACATGCCGCGGTCCATCACCCAAATGCGCTGGGCCAGCCCGTACCGTGCCTCCATGGTCCCGACGATGGTCTTCACGGTGGTGACGTCGGTGGTGTTCCCGTCAAACACCTCGTAGCCCAGAGGCATCCCTTCGCGGGTCACCACCAACGCGATACAGACCTGTAGACAGTCGGCGCGTTGATCGCGGCTATGCCCACGCCGGGCCATCTCGTTGCGCGGCGCCAGCCCCTCGAAGTACGTGCTCGTCACGTCATACAGCAGCAGGTCGTAGTCGATCGCAAACAGCTCCCCCAGGCGGTTGCGCAGGTGGTGCTCGATGTCGGACTTGTGCCAGACCAGATGGTCGAGCAGGCGGTACAAGCGATCCTCGTTGATCCGCTCGGCTGCGACGCCGAGGAGGTCCTCGAGGGCCGTGCGCTCGTACCAACGCTCGGCCACGTAGAGCTCGCTCGACGGTTCGCACAGGCGCGCGATCCAAGATGGCGGCGACCAACGACCAGGAACGTTCTCATGGCCGACGGGCAGCACCTCGGCGCATAGCGGTCGAGCTGCAATGCCTGCCAGAGCATCAGCCCCAGCCACACATCGCCGAACCGCCGCTGGCGCTCCACACGCAGCCGGTCCAGGCGAACCGCAACGGTTTGGGGCTCACGACCCTGCACGTCTTCAAAGAACGACCGCTGTTGATCGACGCGGACACCGCAGATGCGCTCGGCCAGCGCCTGTGCCTCGCGCCGGCCACGCGCATCGAGCTCGCCCAGGTAGGCGACCGTTTCCTGCTTCACCTTCCCGTTGCGGCGCACCGAGCGCACCAGACGAAAGTACCGGTAGGTCTTTCCGCCCTTGCGCACTACCAATGGCCGAATGTACAGCGCCCCACCTCCACCACGCGGCGGTTGTACGAGCAGCGGCGCGACCAGCACAAGCGCCGAAAGTTTGCACTACACGCGATTTTCGCGGTTCGTGCTCACCGCGCCCCAGCAATATCGCGAGGTTTTTCGCGGACGCGGTCGCCGAAAAATATTTTCAGCCGTCAAACTGCGGAAGTTGGGCTACTGCAAGAGACCGAACGACGAAGACGAAATCGTCATCGACGTCCGCAAGATGCCACGCACCCGGCCCGCCCCTGAAACGGCGCCGAGACCTCGGACCCGGGTGACGAGCGCACCCGGCGACCCGGCGGTTACGGCTCCAACCACCAGCGACTGAGATCGGCGAGCGTCGCTTCGAATGGCTCGGCGCGGACGCGCTCCGCGCCGGCGTGGCGTCGCCATGTCACGATGTCATCGCGCTATACATACATGCGGCGATGCAGCGCAGCGAGCGGCGCCGAAATGCTCACTTGCCCCGTCCCGCAACCTGATCGACGTCGCGCACCGCGCCGCGCGCGGCGCTGGTCGTCAGCAACGCATAGGCGCGCAAGGCCTGCGACGCCTTGCGGTCGCGACCGGTCGGTTTCCACGCCTCGTGCCCACGCGCCAGCATCTCCAGGCGACGGGCTTTCAAGACCTCGGGGGTCAGGAGGACATCGACGCGCCGGTTGGGAATGTCAATGCGGATCCGATCGCCCTCCTCCACGAGGCCGATGGTTCCGCCTTCCGCCGCCTCCGGCGACACGTGTCCGATGCTCAGACCCGACGTGCCTCCGCTGAAGCGGCCATCGGTGATGAGCGCGCAGACCGTGCCGAGACTCTTCGCCTTGATGTACGAGGTCGGATAGAGCATCTCCTGCATGCCCGGCCCCCCCTTGGGACCCTCGTAGCGAATCACAACGACGTCGCCAGGCTTCACCCGGTCGCCGAGGACGGCGGCACAGGCCTCCTCCTGGGAGTGAAAAATTCGCGCCGGTCCTTCGAAGGTCCAGATCGAGGGGTCGACACCGGCGGTCTTCACGATACACCCGTCCTCGGCCAGGTTGCCGTAGAGCACGGCCAACCCGCCATCGGCGCTGTAGGCATGTTCCACCTCGCGGATGCAGCCGTGCACGGCGTCGCGGTCGGCAGCCGCGTAATACTTGTCCTGCGAAAACGCCACGGTCGTGCGCACCCCGCCGGGGGCGGCGACAGTCCGCTGCTGACTGGCCATCGACGCGCTGGCACGGCGGATGTCGTTGGCGTCGAGCGCCTCACCCATGGTTGCCGCGTGCACGGTGTGCACATCACGGTGCAGCAGCCCGGCACGGTCCAACGCCCCCAGGATCGTGAACACGCCGCCGGCGCGGTGGACGTCCTCGACATGATACTGGGAGGAGGGGGCCACCTTGCAGATATTCGGCACCCGCCGCGACAACCGGTCGATATCCTGCATGGTAAACGGCACCCCGGCCTCGTGCGCGATCGCGAGCAAGTGCAGAACGGTATTGGTCGAACCGCCCATGGCAATATCGAGCGTCATGGCATTTTCGAACGTTTCGAAGGTCGCGATGCTGCGCGGCAGGACGCTGCGATCGCCGTCGACGTAGTGGCGGCGGGCCAGCGTGACGATCTGCCGTGCGGCCTGTTCGAACAGGCTCCACCGCATCCGGTGCGTCGCCAGGAGGGTGCCGTTGCCGGGTAAGGCGAGGCCGAGAGCCTCGTTGAGGCAGTTCATGCTGTTGGCGGTGAACAACCCGGAGCAGGAGCCGCAAGTGGGGCATGCGGAACGCTCCAGATCGAGCAGCTGCTCGTCGCTCACGCCGCTATCGCCCGCCGCCACCATGGCATCGACCAGATCCAACTTGAGCGGCTGTCCCTGCGCGTCGTGCGTACCCACGCTCGTGCCCGCCTCCATCGGTCCGCCCGACACGAAGACGGTCGGAATGTTCAGCCGCATGGCGGCCATGAGCATACCCGGAGTGATCTTGTCGCAGTTGGAAATGCACAGCAGCGCGTCGGCAACGTGCGCCTCCACCATGTACTCGACGCTGTCGGCGATCAGATCGCGGCTGGGAAGCGAGTAGAGCATGCCGCCATGCCCCATGGCGATGCCGTCATCGACGGCGATGGTGTTGAACTCGACGCCGTAGCCACCGGCGGCGTCGATCACCTGTTTCATCCGCTGGCCCACGTCGTGAAGGTGTACATGACCCGGCACAAATTGGGTAAAGCTATTGGCGATGGCGACGATGGGTTTCTGGAAATCCGCGTCGGTCATGCCGGTGGCGCGCCACAGCGAGCGCGCGCCGGCCATATTGCGGCCCTGCGTCGTGGTACGGCTTCGGTAGGGGTTCATGCGCGATACTGTAGCCGGAATGGCAGGTCTCCGACAACTGCGGCCTGCTCAGTGTGACTTGGGTTTCTCGGGAAATCGCGTTAGGAAGAGGCCATGGCCGACTACGTCGATATCGAACAGGCCCGGCACATGTCCGGGTTGCGGATGATCCTCCTCCCGGGGGTTCCCAGCCCCTGGGGAGAGGCCGCCAAGGGGGTCTTCTGGGCAAAGCGCATTCCGTTCGTGCGCGTCCGCTACGACCTCGGCGGGCCTAATGCGGCATTGCGCGAGTGGACAGGCCAAACCAGCGCCCCGGTGGCCCTCTGGAACGACGAGCGCCCGCGCACGACCTGGGTCGATCAACTGCTCCTCGCCGAGCGACTCGGCCCTGAACCGCCCTTGATTCCGGCCGACCCCGAGCAGCGCGCGCTGATGCTCGGCTTGAGTCACGAGATCTGCGGTGAGATGGGTCTCGGCTGGTGCATGCGGCTGATCGCCTTGCATCCCGGTTTGCAGGACGCCGACAGCTCCGGCGACACGTTCCTCCGGGCGCTCGCATGGAAATATGGTTACACGCCGGCGGCGGCGGAGGCGGCGCCGCGACGCGTGGCGGAGATTCTCGGCCTGCTGCATACGCGACTCGAACGGCAACAGCGCGGCGGCCACCGCTATCTCATGGGCGAGCGACTGACGGCAGTGGACATCTACTGGGCAACGTTCGCGGCAATGATCCTGCCGTTGCCCGACGAGCAGTGCCCGATGCCGGAGATGCTGCGGCAGACGTACACCAACGCCGATCCCGTGGTCCAGGCGGCAGCCTCCCCCCTACTGCTGGCGCACCGGGACCACGTCTACCGTGCGTATCTCCAGCTGCCCGTCGATCTCTAGCGTGGGCCGCGGCGGTCGCACAGCGCATGTCCCGTATCGGTGTGGCGCAGCGCACGCGCCCATCGATTGGCGATCGGCCCGACGCGAACCGCAAGAGGCGGCACGGGATCGGCAACCACGCACATGAAGATCGTCGTCACCGGACTGATCGCGGCCTACCCACTGGGCGGCGTCGCTTGGGATTATCTCGCGTACGTCAGCGGCTTTCGCCGGCTGGGTCACGAGGTGTTCTACCTCGAAGATACCGGGCAGTGGCTCTACGATCCCCGGGCGCACACCTTCACCGATGCCGTGGAATTCAACACCGCCTACCTCGCCGAGACGCTGGCGCGGGCCGGCCACCCAATGCGGGATCGTTGGTCGCTGCGCGCACCCGACGGCACCTACCATGGCGCGTCGTTGGCACGGGTCGAGGCCTTCTGCAACAGCGCGGATCTGTTCTTGAACGTGTCGGGCGCCTGCTGGCTGCGCGACGCCTACCGCGGCGCACGCCGGATTGCCTATCTCGACAGTGACCCCTGCTACAGCCAGGCGAAGCTGCTGGCGGTGGAACACGGCACCGCCACCGACGACCAGGCATATTCCGTCGGATTGATCCGTGCACACGATTGCTTCTTCACCTTCGCGGAAAACATCGCCGACCCCAGTTGTGCGGTTCCACGGTGCGGCCTCCGCTGGATGCCGACCCGGCAGCCGATTGTGCTCGACGACTGGCCGTTCGCCTTCGACCCGAGCAGGCGTGCGTACACCACGGTGATGTCGTGGAAAACCGATGTGACCGTCCCCAATCTCGCCGGCGTCATTTACGGCGGCAAGGACGTCGAGTTCCTCAAGTTCATAGACCTGCCGGCGCGAACGCCCGTACCTCTGCAAGTGGCCGTATCCGGCGCGGCCCCGCGAGACGAACTGCGCCGTCAGGGCTGGGATGTCATCGACGCCTACGAGCGGTCGCGCAGCATGAACGCCTACCGCGATTACCTGCGCGGCTCGCGCGCCGAGTGGAGCATCGCCAAGAATGCCTACGTCGCGTCGCGCAGCGGCTGGTTCAGTACCCGCAGCGCCGCCTACCTTGCCCTCGGCAAGCCGGTGGTCGTGCAAGATACCGGTTTCCGCCGCTACTACCCGACCGGCGAGGGCCTGTTCGCATTCAGCACCATGGAGGAGGCGGTCGAGGCCATCGCGCAAGTGGAATCCGATTACCGCCGACATTGTGAAGCGGCCCGCGCCCTCGCCGTACGCGAGTTCGCCGCCGCGACGGTCTTGCGGCGTCTCTTGCACGATGCGGGGGTCTCGTGAGTTCCACCCACAGCGTGTCATCCGCGCTCGCAGCAAGCGACCGACCACGGATCGCGGTCGCACCGCGCCGCATGCACCGTCGCCACGCCGGAGGCGCCGTCTGATGGCGCAACGGGTTATGGTCGCCGGCGCCCTCGCCACGCACCCACTCGGCGGCGCCGGCAATGCCTGGGCATTTCTCCAGTATGCGCTCGGGTTCCGCGAGTTGGGGTTCGACACCTATTATGTCGAGCACATCGACGCCGCGCGCTGCATCGACGACGAGTGGAACGCGGTTCCCTTCGCGCAGTCCGCTAACGCCCGTTTCTTCCGCCAGACGATGGAACGGTTCGATCTCATGGGCCGCTGCTCCCTACTGGAATGGGATGGCCCCGGCGCGATCGGGCTGACGCGTCGCGATCTGGAGCGGCTGGCGCGCGATACCGTCCTACTGATCAACTGCTCAGGCCGCTTTCATCTGGCCTCCGTCCTCGGCGCCGTGCGGCGGCGCCTCTACCTCGATCTCGATCCCGGCTTCGTGCAGATCTGGCAGGAACAGTACGGTGTCGACATGAATTTGCGCGGACACGACGTCCATGTCACCGTCGGCCTCAATCTCGGTGCATCCGATTGCCCGCTCCCCACCTGCGGCATCGCGTGGCAAACGACGCTGCCTCCCGTCGTGTTGGCCGAGTGGGAATCCACCGCCCCCGCGGGCCGCGCCTACACCACGGTGGGAGACTGGCGCGGCTACAGCCCGGTGGAGTGGCAGGGGGTGTGGTATGGGCAGAAAGCGGAGGAATTTCTGCGCATCATCGAGCTGCCGCAGCGCATCGCGGTGCCGCTCGAGATTTGCCTCGCCATCCATCCGGATGAACCGGACTATCGCCGGCTCGGCGCCAATGGTTGGCACCTGTCCCTGCCGCGCGAACAGTGTGCCACGCCCGATTCCTACCGCGCGTATATCCGTCAGTCGCGCGGCGAATTCACCGTCGTGAAGCACGGCTACGCCGCCGGCCGCACCGGCTGGTTCAGCGATCGTAGCGCCTGTTACTTGGCGGCCGGGCGGCCGGTCATCGTACAGGACACCGGGCTTGCGGCCCACCTACCCATCGGCGCGGGACTGCTGACATTCACCGACCTCGACAGCGCGGCAGATGCGCTGCGCCGGGTCGAGGAGAACTACGAGCGGCACGTCGCCGCGGCGCACGCCTTTGCGCGCGAATACCTGGACGCCCGGCGCGTCCTCGGCCGCCTGGCGCGGTTGGCGGGGCTCTAAGCGTGGCGGACAAGATCGTACTCGCGGGGTACCTGGTCCGCTGCCCCCTCGGCGGGTACGCGTGGCAGGCCCTCCACTTCCTGCTCGGGCTGCGTGCCGTCGGGTTCGACTCGTATTTTTACGAAGACACCGCGTACTACGGCGATTGCTTCGACCCGGTAAGCGGCCACATGCATGTGCCGCCGGATGCCGGCGTGGCTTTCGCCGCCGACTTCTTCCAACGCTTCGGTTTCGGCCAGCACTGGGCGTTTTGGGATGCCGAGGCCGACCGGCACTACGGCCTCTCGAGAGTCGATACCCAGACCCTCCTGCACGACGCTCGCGCGGTCATCACGCTGGCACCCGTGAACCGCCTTCCACGGCATCAGCGACAGGTCAGAATCTTCATCGACATCGATCCTGCTTTCACCCAGATCCGCGCGGCCGGTGGGGATCCCGCCCTGACGGCGCTACTGTCGGAACACGACCTCCATTTCACCATCGGCGAAAACATCGGCATGCCGGACTGCATCATTCCGACGGGACCGTTCGTCTGGCGGCCGACACGCCAGCCGATCGCGGTCGATCTCTGGTCGCCATTGCCGTCCGATGCGCGGGCGGCGTTCACCACCATCGGCCGCTGGGACGAGCGCCGCCGCGATCTGGAGTTCAAGGGCCAGGTGTACGCCTGGAGCAAACGTACCGAGTGGATGCGATTTCTGGAGTTGCCGCAGCGTACGGGCGAGCGCTTTGCGGTCGCCATGGATGTCGGCAGCGCACCGGGCGACAGCGATTTGCTCGTCCGCCATGGCTGGGACATCACCGATCCGGTAGCCGCGTCGCGGGACGCCGTGCACTATCGCGACTTCATCCGACAGTCCAAGGGGGAGTTCACCACCGCCAAGGATCTCAACGTGCGGCTGAGCAGTGGCTGGTTCAGCGACCGCAGCGCCTGCTATCTGGCGGCCGGGCGGCCCGTCGTCACCCAGGACACCGGCTTCGGCCGTTGCCTGCCGACGGGCGCCGGACTCTATGCCGTCCGCACACTCGATGAGGCGGTCGTCGCCGTGTCTCGTGTGACCGCCAACTACGAGTCGAACGCCGCGGCCGCTCGCCGGTTGGCCGCGGAATATTTCGACGCCGGGACGGTGCTCGCCCAGATCCTCCGGCAGCTGTGACGTACCGGCGAGAGCCTTGCCGCACGCCCCCCTCGGGGCGTACGCGGGGCGCACAACCTTGCCACCGGGAGCGCCTGCTGTTAGCAAAGAACCATGCGCCAGCGTATGAGCGCTTTGCTTCCAGTAGGATTGCTCTTGATCGCCATCGGGGCCGGCAATTGGTACACCGGCATCAGCCAGGGCACGGAGATCGAGGCATTACTCGCGGCCGGCACCATTCCAACGGCGACGGCGGACTACGACGATTTTCCGGAATTGAGCGCGCACACCACGGACACCCTGCTCAGGCCCTTGCAACGCGGTAGCGATCAGCAGCGGCTCATCAGTACGAAGCTGGATTTCTATCGGGTGGTCCTGACAGGCGGCCGCATGCTGACGATTCTCGGCTTGTTCTGCGGCGTCGCCGGCCTGATTCGGACCTGGTACCAGCAGCGCCTCCACGGCGAAATCGTCCCGTCGTAATCGTCGTGCGAGGCCACCCCACGCGGTGACGGCGCTCCGCCCGCGAGCGCCGCCCCGCCGAGCACGGCCGGCACTACGGCACCGCGATGTCGTCCGCCCCTCGAACCCAGATCTCGAAGTTCGCGGAGAGATTGCCGTCGAGCGCGTTTTGTACGGCGATCCCCGCGACGTTGAACGGCGCGTTGCCGATGTTCTTGAGTTTGTTCGCCAGATCCACAGTGATTGTGTTCCGTTGGAAGCGCAGCGGCAACTGGGTGGTGCCCCCGTCGTCGCTGATCGTTACCGAGGTCGTCTTGCTCCCCAGTACCGGCCAGGTTCCGGAAACCTTCTGAACGTGCGCGACCCGGACCAACACGCCGGCGTACGGTATTCCCTTGACCTTCACGTCATGGAGCGTCGCCGTTTGCGGGACAGGTAGCGGATTGCCGGCGCTCAATACCGTCCACGAACCGGCGCTGACGTCGACCATCACCGTACCGGCCAGCACGTCCTCCCCGGCGGGGTCGGCCTGACGGATCACCCCCGTAACGCGACACCGCTGCGCCGCTTCAAAGTCGCCCGGCGGCACGTGCGCCGCCGTTTGGTCGTAGACCTCGATGCCCGCGCCGTCGCTCTGCAGGAATACTTTCAGCTTGTTGTTGGCCAGCACCCCGGCCGACACCGTGACCACCCCTTCCGTCGTCACGGTCTGATTCAGACGTATCGCGACCCCATTACCGTCCCGGGCAACCGCGTCGGCTACCGGCAGCGGGCCGCCCGGCGTAATGCTTGGGGTGGCCGTCGGAGCCGGGGTCGGCGTCTCGGTTGGTGTGGCAGTTGGCACCGCGGACGGAATCTCGGTGGGTGTCGCGGTAGGTAGCGGTACGGCCGGACAGCCGTTCAGCGCAGTGTCCACCGCGATCACGATCTCATCGACCGTAATCCGTTCGTTCCCGTCGACGTCCGCCGCGCCACAGCCGTCGACCGCACCGTTGTCCAAGGCGACCGCGATCAAGCGGAGGACCTCATCCACCGTCACGTGGGCATCGCCATTGCAGTCACCGGTACAGTTCGTGGTGTCTAGCTGCGTTAACATCCCCGCGCTGACCGTCCCGGCGTGCACCGGTCGTGGTTGTACCGGATTGACCGCCGAATACCATCCGCCGACTGCCAAAATGCCCAGGCCCAGCACGATTCGAATTGCCAGCGCCGCGCATCCCGCGTACCGCTCTGTCATCGCTGACCGTCTCCTTCCCGACTCAGTAGCGAGCGCGTAGCCCGACGTACTCCCACCGGCCCGGCTCCGGCGCACCGAGCTTCTGTTCGTAATCGGCATCGAGGATGTTATCGACCCCCGCGAACACCTCGAGGCGCGATCCGAACGCCTTCGTCAGTTGTACATTGAAGACCCCAAACTCGCCGGCCCTGACATCCGTGCCGAAGGTTTCCACTTGGTCCGAGGTGTAGATCCCTTCGAGCCGCGTCGCGAATTCGTATGGAAAGAAGATCCGTAGGATGCCGTTGAAGCGATGGGCCGGTTTGTGCTGGATGTCCGAGTAATCGCCGCTGCCCGTCGGTGTGTTCTTCCGTGCCGTGGCATCCAGGTAGGTGTAATTGAGGTCCAACCTCCCGCGGCGCCCGAGCCCGACGCCGACGACGGTTTCGACCCCCTGCAGCACCGCATCGTCCAGGTTCAGCGCGCGCTGCGACGTTCCCTGCGTCCCGTTCTCGATCATGTCGCTGACGTCGCTGCGAAACAGACTGGCCGCGAGGGAGAACCACCGCGTCCGCAGCCGATGGCCGACCTCGTAGACCAGCGCTTTCTCGGGTTCGAGGTCCGGGTTGCCCTGCGCCGGGTCGAAGAGTTCCCGTAGGGTCGGGAAGCGGATTTTGCGGCTGACGCCGGCGTGTGTCATGCCGAAACGACCGAACTCCACCGCCACGCCGCCTTGCGGATCGAGTTCCCACACGGTGCCGCGCCCGCCGCCGGTCTGTATGTCATAACTCAAACCGGAGACCAGCCGCACGCGTTGGGTGAGAAAATAGACATTCTCGAACGCCGCATTGGCGGTGGTAAAGTCGGCCTGGTTGAGCCGCCCGTTGACCGTGTCGGAGATCGTTGCATCCTCCCAGCGCACCTGTCCGCCGACGGTCAGCGTGTCGCGATCGCCCAGTGCCACGGCACAGTGCCCCACGCCTCCCACTTCGTTACTGTCGGCCTCGGTAGTCAGGATCTTGGTGTCGAAATCCGAGCTGGCGAACAGGCCCTCGCGCGTATCGTACCGGGAATAGAACACCGCCGCGCTCACGCCGGCTGCCGGAGCGATCGGCTGATCGAGCCCCAGCTGCAGGTGATCGAACTCCTGGCGGTCATTCCGCCGGAACTGAGGTCGAAACTCCACGGTGCTCGGCGGGATGCCGAAGCTGCCCTCGGAGAGCAATCCCGTCACGTGCACGCGGCCCTGCCCCGGAGTCACATAGCCGAAATCCCCGAACGCGCTTTTCGTTTCACGATCGCTATTCAGGCGCGTCCCGCCGTCCTCGAGACGCCGTTGGCCAGGAGGCCGTTGGTCGAACTCACCGGAGAGCGGGTAGCCGCCACTCGTCATGAACCTGCCGCCCAGGACACCGGAGAATCGCTCGCGCGTGCCGGCGGCGCTGGCGCGCACGTCCCAATAATCCGCATTCCGCCAGGTAGTGGCGACCGCGGCCGCCAGCGGCGCGCCAGCGTTGAGCGTCGTCATCTTGATCGTGCCGGCCATGCCGTTCGGCCCGAAGATAGACGAGGACGGTCCACGCACAATGTCGATACTCTCGAGCATCTCCACCGGAAACAGATCCAGGTTCACGATGCCGTTGTACGGCTCGTATACCGGCACACCGTTGAGGGTGAACAACACCGCGCGTTGATCGAATCCCCGCATGTCGGCCCGCATCTCGCCGCGCCCGCCCTGACGCACGTTCATGCCGGGCGTCAACTCCAGGATCTCGGTGAACTCATCCTTGTGCGACTCGACGATTTCCTCGCGCGAGATCTCCGTCCGCGCCGGCAACAGAGCGTCTACGCGACTCGCCTGCACCGTAATCGACTCCAAATCGTATGCCGCGACGGCCGCCACCGGCGCGGTCGCAAGCAGCAGAACACCGGCAAGGCTCAGCGTCGTTCGGCCAAGTAGGCAAAGAAACCGGCTCGGCGCAGCGCCTGCAAGACCAGAAAGCCCAGGTAGCCGCCGGCGGCGCCGAAGACCACGTACGTCGCCGCCGGGTAGATCCGGCCGAGCAGGACGAACCCTGTGGGTATTCCTATCCATAATTCCAACAGCACTTTCACGGCCAGCTTGGCCAGGTTGCCGACGGCACCGGCGACGGCGCACACCGCCGGGCGTTCCGGCACGCGGGCGAGCGCGCATACGGCATCCACGCCAATTCCCGCGGCGGCGTACGACAGCAGCGTGTTCAGCGCCCCCTTGTCGCCTACCCCCATGAGCGCCGCGAACAACCCGCTGAGCCCGGCGGCGCAGGAACTGGCGCCGTGCTTCGGGACGATCGCCCGCGCGACCACCAGCAGCGCCATCCACACGATCCCCGAGTGCCCCGGCATGCGGATGGGGAAACGCAAAGCGACCTTGCCAACCACCACCAGCGCGGCCAGCATGCCGAGCAGCAACAACTCGAACAGCGAAAAATAGTGCGTTGGCGACGGTGCCGCGCGCTCGCTCATCCTGATCCTCATCTACGGCACGGCATACAGCGCGAGGAACACCCCCGCCGCGCCGGCCAACAACAGGCGATCCAGCGACGCGAGCCGGCGATCCACGCACGGCCGAGCCACCGGCGCATCGAACCCCCGCGCCGCCGCCGCCTCGGTCACCGACCAGGCGCGCTGCGCCATCAACACCACCGCCGGCACCACCAGCGCGACCGCGTCGCCGAGGCGTTGACGCCATGTCCCCCAGCTACGCGTCGCTCGCCAGTCTCCGACGATGCCGCGGGCGCGCTGCGCCTCGAGGATTCCACGCCACTCGGTTTCGACCAGGTCCAGCGACCGGTAGGCGGTGGCGAACGCGAACGCCAGTCGCCGAGATAGACCGCACCGTTCGAGCACATCGCGGACTTCTTCCGGCGTGGTGGTGGCGCAGAGCAGCGTAAATGCGGTCACCAAGAGCCCCAGGCGGAGGGTGATGAGCACGGCAAACCCGAGGCCGACGAACGCGCAATCGATGGCGAATAGCACACCGACGAGCACCCGGATCCGCCGCACGCGATCGTACACCGGTCGTGTCAACCCAGCCGCCGCCACCAGGGCGGTATAGCAGCCCAAGAACACGGCCAGTTTGCCCAGTGGCAACATCACCGACAGCGATGCCGCGAGCGCAAGCGCAAGCTTCGTTCTCGGGTCGACGCGGCGGAGAAACGACGGCGCGACTATTGCGTCTAGACGGCGGTGCGACATGGCCTCAACGGAACGTGCGAGCGGAAGACACCCGGGTCATCGGGGCTGGGGGTGGCGACCAGCCGACCGTCCTGCAGCGCCAAGGTACGGTCGGACCACTGTGCCGCCCACTCGAGGTCATGGGTGGCGATCAGGCAGAGGTACCCCGCCGCGGCCAGTCGCCGGATAATCTGCCCCAGGATTCGGCGCTGACCGGCGTCCTGACCGAGCGTCGGCTCGTCCAGACACACGCCGCACAAGCCCGGTCGCAGGAGCGCGATCGCCAGGGCCAAGCGCTTCTTCTCCCCTTCGCTCAACAGCAGCGGCGGTGTCTGCTCGTAGGGGGCCAGGCCCAGCAGATCCACGACCGCACGGTAGAACTCCTCGTCGTGCGTGCGCAGGCCGAACACGATCTCCTGCCGCACCGTCGCATTGAAAATTTGCCGATCGGCGTTCTGAAAGCACATGCCAAGCAGCGGCCGGCCGCCGCCGCCCACGGCACACACCTGCCCACGGTGCGCCTGCAGCCCGGCCAGCGCCCGCAGCAGCGTGGTCTTGCCGGAACCGTTGGCCCCCACCACCGCCACCGCCTGGCCGCCCGCGAGATCGAGGTCGATATCGCGCAGGACGCCCCGGCCTCCCAGCTCCACGCCGACACCGGTGGCGCGCAAGCGGAATGCGGGGACGCGCTCGCGCAGCTCGGGCATCGGCCGCTCCGGCGCGGTGTCTTCCACCAGGCGTAGGCGTTTCAGACCCTCCACCCGCGCGAACGGACGCGTGCGATGTTCGAACACCACGACCGCGGTTCCGTCACGCCGGAGGCGTGCTAACGCCTCCACCACGTGCGCGGACACGGCATGATCGAGCATCGACAGCGGCTCGTCCAGCACCAGCGCACGGGGTTCGCGCGCACTGAGCGCGGCCAGCAACACCATTTGTTGTTCGCCGCCGCTGAGCGTGCGCGGGTCGCGCCGCGCACAGTGCTCGAGCCCGAAGCCGCCAAGCGCCGCTTGCAACCGACGCTCGCGATCCCCAGTCGTCAGACCGGCGGTATCCAGGCCAAACCCGATTTCGTCGGCAACCGTCGAAGCCAGCACCTGCGCGGCCGGATTTTGCGCCACCACGCCGACTCGGGCGCTCAACTCCCAGAGGGGGACACGATCGCTGAGGCGGCCGTCGACCCGCACGTGACCGGTGAAACGGCCGCGATAGAGATGGGGGATCAGTCCCGAGAGCATGCGCGCCAACGTACTCTTGCCGCAGCCCGAGCGGCCCGAGATCAGATGGAACTCCCCGGAGCGCACGGTGAGGTCGAACGGTCCCACCATGTTGCGACTTCCGCCGTAGTGGTACGCGGCCTGCTCGGCCGCCACGATTGCCGGCGATGCTCCCATCACTCCGCCGGTTCCTCGTGCGGTGTCCTGCGATCGAAGCAGCGCCAACCGTGCTCGTCCCGTTCCACCAACAACACCGGCCGACCGCCGACGAGCCGCGGCCGCACCCAATCGCCAGTCGCAATCCGCGCGTCCACCGGAACCACTTCGCCGTTCCGCGAGACCGAGAGGATACCGATATCCCGTTGTCGCAACGCACGCGCCGGCACCAGTTCCCCGAAGCCACGAAGACCGCCGGCCAGTTCGAGGAATCGGCCGGCGTTGCCTTCGGCCGTGAGCCCGACCGCGGCCAACGCCCCGATGACGCCGTCGCCCGTGCCCCCCAGTTCGACCAGCAGTAGCGTGTGGCGGCGCGCCAGCGCCAGCGCATCGGCCTTGGCCACCACCTCGCTACTCGCACGGCAGCCGAAGTGGATGACGGCATCGGCAATGCTCGCCGCCTCCCCCAGGCACACGCCGGGATCGGAACCGGGCGCCGCCCGCGTGGCGACGTACCCGGCCGCCACATCGAACAGGCGTTGGCCGACGTGGTTGCCCTCTCCCTCCGCATCGGCAACGAGACAAGCGGGACTGTTGTGGCTGGTGTACGGTATGCGCGGGTCCACCAGCAGTTGGTGACGAATGACACCAACCACTCGTGCCTCGCGCCGGGTCTCCAGGTAGGCGCCGAGATCGCGCACCAGCCGCCCCGTTCCCGGGCGGTGTCCGAGGACGTCCGTATCGTCGATGCCGATGAAGTAGCGCATGCTCCTCGCTCAGCGGAGTTCGGCGACAATCTCGGCCATGTGCGATACGTCATAGCCGCTCATCGCCGCCGCTGTCCGCCGCAGAGATTTCCGGTGCATCGCTTCGAGCAACGGCCGCAGGCGCCGAGAGTCGAACACCGCCCGGGGGATTGCCAGGTCGTAACGCTCGTACCCCAGCGGGAGGAATTCGAGTCCCCACGCCTCGGCCACGGCGCGAATGCCGGGCCCGGCGTCGGCGGCTCCCGCCGCCACCGCGGCGGCCACCGCGCCGTGGGTCGGCGCTTCGCTTCCGTAGCCGGCGATGGCATACGGATCGATGCGCGCCTGGCGCAGGCGGTGATGCAGGAGCAACCGTGTTCCCGCCCCACGCTGGCGATTGATCACGCGCACCCCTGGCCGCAACAGGTCGCGCAGGCGGCGAATCTCCTTGGGGTTCCTCGCGGCAACCATCAGCCCCTGCTCGCGTTGGGCGAGATGGAGCAGGACGATACGTTCCTCGGGCAGCACGTGCTTCACGAACGGGACGTTGTACTCGCCGGAATCCACGTCCAGCAGGTGAATGCCGGCCAGATCCACGCGTTGTTCGCGCAAAGCCACCAGACCGGCGAGACTGCCCGCGATCTCCGTCGAAAACCGCAACTCCGGATGTCGAGCCGTTGCCAGGCGCCCGATCATCTCGAGGAGCGGGTCATCACTACCGCCCGCGACCAACGCGCGGGTCTCGGTCGCCGCCGGCGCACAGCGCGGGCGCGCCGGTAGAACCGCCTCGCACGATCGCAGCCAGGCGATAGCCGCGTCGGTCTGCCGGCGGTGCGCTTCGGCCAGGAGCCAGGCGGCGGAGTCGCTCTTGTGTTGCGCGCGCTCAGACCGCTGCTCTTGCGTCCGTCGCCGCGCATCGAGGAGACGGTGCTGCGCGGCCACGAGTTCGCCGGCGCATGCCGGAGGACCGGCCATCGCGAAGCGCACTTTCAGGGGGAGCTCGTCGCGGCCGTGCGCGGCGTGTTCAACCGGTTGCCGTAGCCAACGCCGAAACTCGCTACGGCCGCGGGCAGTAATGGCATAGACCCGCCGCGCCGGCCCGTCGCGGCCGGGCTCCACGCGCCCCACGACCCAGCCGTTCCGTCGCATGACGCTGAGGGCACGGTACAGCTGTCCGAAATCCAGTCGCCAAGCGGCACCGAACTCGTCTTCCAGCTCCCGCCGGATCTCGTAACCGTACCGCCGTCCGCGGGTCAGCACCCCCAGCACGGCATGGCCTATCGCCATCAGTCCCCTTTCCTCGCGGACCGCAAACGGCGGTCTATAGGTACTACCTATAGCTCAGAGAGGAGGGCGACAGTCAAGCGAATCTCCAGCCGCCGACGTGTGCCGATGCGGCGTGCGCAGCACGGCGCGGTTACGCGACCCGAAATCGGTCGCCGCGGGCGATCACCCAAAGGGAAGGTTCTGAGACACCCCTGTTACGGCCCCTCGGTCACGAAGATTGTGGGTGTCTTGAAAAGCGGCCCTCAGGGAGGTGTCCTCGCGACCCATGCGTTTCTCCTCGGCGCCTTCCGGTGTTGGCAAGCCCGTTGGTGTTTCTCCAGGCTGCGCGTGGGCGTCGGCACGGCATCTACTCCCCCTGGCGGTCCGCTACTTTGCTCCTCCACGGGCCGTACTTCTGGTGGAGGTCGCTCCAATTGAGCAGCGGGTAGGCTTGATTCCTGCTCGCTTCGGATTCGAACAACGCCTGCAACTCCTGCCGTCTGGCCGGGTTGGTAGCTGCCAGGTTATGATTCTCGTTGAAGTCGCGGGTGAGGTCGTACAGCTCCCAGACTTCCTTTCCAGCGTTGTTCGGCACGGACGTCGGCGGCGGATACGTCCCATACAGGTCGACAAAATCGGGGCGGTACGCGAAGCTGGCCTTCCAACCATCCTTGACGATCGCGCCCGACCCGAAGAGGAAATAGTACTGCTGGGTGTGTTTGCTCGGGCTGCTGGCGTCCGCGAACGAATAGGCGAGACTGATCCCTTGAATCGGCGTCTGGGCGATCCCGTTGAGCGTGTCGGGTACCCGGGCGCCGGCGATCTCCAGGGTGGTAGGCAGCAGATCGATCACGTGGCCGTATTGGGTACGGATCTCGCCTTTCTTGGCTAACCCTTTCGGCCAGTGCACGACCAACGGGTTACACGTTCCTCCTTCGGAATTCGCATCCTGTTTCCAGGAGCGGAACGGGGTGTCGGTAGCCTGCGCCCAGCCTAGGGGATAATTGCTGTACGTGTCGCGCGTCCCGATTTGCCGATACCTGCTGACCAGTTCCGTCAGCTGCGCCTGGTCGTCGCCGACCAGCGGGACGAATTCGCCCCTGATGCTGCCGTTGTAGGAGCCTTCCTTGCTGGCGCCGTTGTCGCCGACGATGAGAAAAATGGCCGTGTTGTCCAGCAGTCCCCGGTCGCGCAGATGCGACACGAGGCGGCCGATTTCATAGTCGGTGTACTCGAAGAAGCCCGCATACGCTTCCATGAATCGTGCATAGACCTTCTTTTGCTCGGCGCCGAGACTGTCCCAGGCCCGAACCCTGGGATCGCGCGGCGGCAAAACGGCATCGGCCGGAATGATCCCCAGCGCTTTCTGGCGGGCGAACGTCCGTTCGCGATACGCATCCCAACCGTCATCGAACCTGCCCTTGTACTTGTCGATCCACCGCGGGTCGACCTGATGCGGCGAGTGCGTCGCACCCGGAGCAAAATACATAAAGAAGGGCTTATCCGGGGCCAGTTGCCGCTGGCGGTCAATGTATGAAATGGCTCTATCGGCAAGTTGGGCATTCAGGTGCCGCCCATCCGGCTTGATATGATTGTTATCTTCGACCAAGTCGGTCGTGTACTGATCCTGCGCCCCGCCCAGGAAGCCGAGGAAATGGTCAAACCCCTTACCCAGGGGCCAGCGGAGGAACGGCCCCAAGTCGGTGGTTTCTTCGTCGGGGGTCAGATGCCATTTACCGAGCGCGTACGTGCTGTAGCCCTTTTCGCGCAAGTATTCGGCAATCGTGCCATCCTTGGGTTGCAGGCGGCCCGTATAACCGGGAAATTCGGCGGACAGAACCTTGTGCGGGAACAGTCCCATCCCGACCGCATGATGATTGCGCCCGGTCAGCAGTGCGGCGCGCGTCGGCGAGCATACGCCAGTCGTATGGAAATTCGTGTAGCGTAGTCCGTTGTTCGCCAGACCCTCTATCGTTGGTGTTTGGATCTGCCCACCGAAGGCGCCGCTGGCACCGAACCCCACGTCATCCAAAAGGATCCACAGCACATTCGGTGCCCCCTTGGCGACCTTCGGTCCAGGAGCGACTCCTTCTTTCGACTCGGCGTAGGTTCTGCCGATGACCGGATCGACTACATTTCCCTGTGCGCCGGCGGAGCGTACCGATCCGATCAACACCAGGGCGAGGAGAAGAGGAACTCGGTTTCGGAAGATCATCGCCCCATCTCCCGTTCGACGCTGCACCGAAGGCTTAAGACTTTCACGGCTATTGCTCCCCTCTTGAATGACGGCTTTCGCCGTGCGCGATCACATCGAATCGCTGGAAATCGGCGATGACCATGCCCGCTCTTCGATTGCGCTCCGGGAACTGCCCGAGAGATTGCCAATCGAGCGCAGATAGACCTCCAGAAACCAGCCAGGCTCGTCGCGCTTGCAGCGCCAGGCACCACCGGTAACGGAAGGACTGGGCACTTCCATGGCACGTACACGGTACACAGCCGCTCGGGCCGACTGGCCAAAGACCAGGCCATCGAATTGCACGACACACGTGCCGTCAGCGGATTCATCGGTATCAGATACGCCACGTATCCTCGACCAACGGCGGCACCCGCGCACTCCCTGCGACATCCGGGCGAATGCGCACCCTCGCGGTGCGCGTGAGACGTGTGCACTGGAAAGACCCCAGGCGCCTCATGGGCGCCTCCCTTGGCGTATGGAACCACGTCGATTGTCATTCGGACACCCATTGACGCGGCCGAGTGCGCGATTACCTCACCTGGAAGGTTGAACTGCTATGACACACAGCGGCGGGTGTCAAGAATCGGGTCGGACCAAGTTAACATCTTGATATTGTGTCCGTTTGCTCACAATGTTGATTTTCACGAGCGTGCCCCCTCCCCTGGGCGGGTTGTTCACCAGGATGCCCCCCTCTGGTGGCGCAGTTTTTCACGACGATCCCCCCCTCGTGTGACCACACGTGACCGACGGGTATGACCCGATCGGGATGCACGCTCCCCGGTGCGGCGAACCGTGCGAGCGGGGGGGGCGATGCGCGCTCTGGGGCTGCCCGGCCCACGTCCCAGCTCGTCCTGCGCCGGCGTGGTTTCATCGAGGGGCTGCTGAATCGAGGGGAAGTCAGAGGCGGCCAGGCTGGTGGCCAGCCCGGCGCGTAGCGGGTTCAGGTCCACTTATTCTAAGTAGCGTTCAAGTTGAGACTAACTATCCATGGCAAGGCCTGGCTGCGCAAGCGCCCCTCCCAGAACCGGCCCGTACAGGCGTCCTCCCGATTGGCTCGCCGGGCGATGGCTTCGTTGAGGCAGCGCATGCACCAGCTCAGATCGCTCAGGCGCCAGGCCCGCCACAGGACGAGCCGCTGCGCCCGGATGCTCTCCGGGAGGCTCGCCCAGCGGGCCACGGCGCGGGGAACAAGGCTCCGTACCGGGCCACCACCTCCGCGGCACTCCACGTCCGTGCTTGCGACGTGTCGATGCGTACGACGAGGTGAAGGTGGTTCGCGAGCACCGCGTACGCCTGGAGGCGGATGGCAAAGATCTCAGTGAGTGCGGCCAGCTTGTCGAGCGCCCAGCCCGTGCGGTGGTCGAAGTGTGTGGCGTTGGCCCAGTCGTAGCCACACCGGAAGGCACGGCGCACGCAGCGGCTAATGACATGGCAATAGGGGGTGGCCTCGAGATCGATCTGGGTGGAACGGGGCTGCGGCACGCAGAGTACCTACATGGTTGACATAGATGTGTCAATAATTATCTATCGTACTACGGGTGTCTCGCAATGTCTCGCTTGACGGCGTCGCCCTGCGCGACGCCGTCAAGCGAGCGCGGACAGTACATACTACCGCAGAATCCCGCGGAACCACCGGTACGGATAGTAGAACGGCAGCAGCAACGGATGCCGGACGTGGTAACGCTCGCGCATGTACGCCGCCGACGGCACGAGGTGTGTCCACGCGTACCCCAGACGCCCGTGCCAGCCATGCATGCTGACCAGATCGTCCCGGAAGCGCCGGCCGGCTCCGCGCTCGGCGGCGGTGAGATAGCCCACGATGCGTCGCTCGTCGGCGGTCGGGCGCATGCGGCGCACGCGCTCCAGGATGTCCCCCGGCATAGCCGCCGGCTCGTCCTCGGCAAGCGGCAGCAACATCCGTTGTACCGCGATGACAAGGTCGAACGCGGCGGCGCGGTCGAGCAGCGCCGACCAGTCAAGCGTCGGCCCGTTCAGGGCGACGACCTCGGCGATATCGTTCTCCCACAACAGGTCTGCGCCGCCGTGGTGCAGCACGATGTGACCGCAGAGGTGGAGAAGCTGCGACACCGGATCGAGCATGAGCGCCTGGCGCTCCCCCAGTGCGAACGGCACCGCTTGGCGCCAACAGGCATCGAGATTGCAAACGCTGCTGGTAGTAGGGCGAGTCGAAGAGGCTCCAGTGCAACTCGAGCGGGACAGGCACGGCGCCTGGCTTGGTGAGCAGCAATTCGTTCTCGTAGCCGGCGGCACCCGTACGTGTCTCCGCTCGTCGCGGCGTGAAGCCGCGCTGGGCGAGGCGGCGCACGGCAGTATCGAAGTGCTCGCGGTGGATGAGCAGGTCAACGTCCATCAGCGTGCGCAGGGCAATGTTATGGTATACGACCTTGGCCAGCGCGCCGCCCTTGAGGACGATCGACGGCACGCCGACGGCGTCGAGGGCCGCAATCGCGGTCCGAGTTCGCGCAGCAGTACCAAGTTGTGCTGGGCGTTGGTCAGGTACGCCCGCCGGAAGCCGCGTCGCGCCTCCGCCGGCACGCAAATCTCGTTGCGCAGGACACCGTGGAGCAGGGGCGCAATTCGGCCGGCGCGGGCAACACGGATCACCTCCTTCCAGTCCAGCGCTCCGCGCGTCACCCACGCGCGCACTGCGGCGCCCGCCGCCGGATCGCGCCGGGCCGCAGGCATAGGCGTAGGAAGCCGCGCGTATCGTCCATACGCGGTGACACGTACTGGAGTGCGCGAACGGGAGCAAGGGCGCTCCGCCCAGAGCGCACGGCTATTCTCCGGTCCCTTTACTCCCGAGCAGGAACTCGCCCACGGACGTCTCGGCGTAGTAGTCGACGCCAGCCGCGCGGGCGAACAGATCGGCGTTCCCACAGCCGGCGGCGCACGGGGCCAGGCCCATCGCCGTCGCGACCAAGTACATTGTCTGGTACAGCACCCCCACATCCTTCAAGATCAGGCTGTAGGCGATAGAGGTGTACTTCCACGCCACCCGCTGGAAGCGCGGGCGATGACGATCAGAACCTGGAGCCGGTCTTTCGGGATCCTCGTGGCCAGGCTTGCGTCGCTGAGCAGCCCATCGCTGTCCTCGCGCGCCGCCACCGGGTCGAGGTAGTGACGCTCGGCATCGTAGCGGTACAACCCCGCGTCCAACCCGGCACACCGGTTCACCGAAACGTAGAGTTCGAGCGCATAGGCGCCGCCGCCGCTCGGGTAGGGACGCGCGGCCGAGGCAACGCGTACGGTGCCGCGCGGCGTCGGCAGCTCGTCTTCCCAATAGTCCGCCACGCTGCCGACACGGTAAAGGAACTCGCCGAGCTGACGAACGGTCAGCGGATTTGCATCGTACTCGCGAATCGAGCGCCGCGCCTCCTGAACACGTGCGAGCGGCGATCCGCCTCCGAGGCGTTGCAGGTCCGGGCGCCACAGCGCAACCGGCCCGGGAATCGACCGCGACGGCAATGCCGGCGGCGGATCGAGGGCGCCAAGGAAGCGAACGGTGCCGCCGACGGGCTGGCCATGCCGTCCCCCTCGGCTGCGGGCGTGAAACAGGAGATCGTGAAACTCCCAGGAACGCAGCGCGGTCGTTTGGTCCTGCGCCGCGTGCCCCTCCTCGGTCGCCTCCGATGCCATGCGCGCCGCTAGCAGCAACGCGACGAGCGCGCGCACCGCCCCTCGGAAAGGGCTGGGATCCGTACGCGCATGTCCTCGACCCGGCACGGTCCGGCCAGGAGATGGACCAGCACCGCCGCGCGCCAGTCGTGCAGCACGACCCGAGCGGACGCCAGCGGCGACTCGAGCACCAACTCTCCTCCTCGGCTCGCAGGTATGCGAAGCGCGACAGCAGGTGCGCGCGCCCAGCGACAACCGCGCACGGCGCCGGCTCGAAGTTGGTGGCGACCGCCACCAGCGTCGCCAGGCGCACGCCGTCCATGGACACGGACCTCCGCGCATCGTCCGGAATTGTACCTCCCATGACCACACCACCGACCCGCTCCTCACAGAAACATGGCCACGGGGTTGAGCTGCGCTTCGCTCAATGCTTCCGCGCACCAGCCGAGCCGGACCGGGACATCGTACAGACGGCCCGGTGCAAACCGTGGCCAGAAATGGCGGAGGCCGGGGACAATCACCTTGACCACCGGCAGGCCGATGTCGGCTCGCGTCTGATCCAGGACCAACAACTCCATCCCGCAACGCTCCGCGATGGTCTGGCAGCAGCGCACGTCCTCGCGAAGGTCATCCGACCGGCAGCCCCGGTAGTCCGCGGCGCTGCGCGGCGGTCGTGTTGGGTCCGGCGCTAGATAGGGGTGCTCCGCAAGCGTCGCCGTCTCCAGCCACTGGCGCACGCTCGTTTCACCATCGCTCGGCCGGCTCGGTCGCGCTCGTCCGTTGCCCCACAGGACGCGCATGAGCATCTGGTTGAGCTCGGTGACGGCGCGCAGCACGGCGATACGCGGATCCAAATGCGCCCCGAATCCGCACACGATCTGCTCCGGGAACCGGTCGATGCGCCGCGATATCGCGGCAAAGACGGGATCTCAGATCTGCCGTCAGGTCGAGGACCACGAGATCGCGCCCCCGCTCCGCTAGATAGGCGTCCACCCGGCGCAGGTAGGGCTCATCGAGACTGTCGAGGGCGAAGGCCGGCCGGCGCGCCCGGCTGTACCACCAGAGGGCGACGCTGTCCCGCTCGACCAGCTCGAGAAAGCCCTGCAGGACGGCTTCTTCGATCGTATTGCCGGCGGCGTTGCCGTTGGAGCAGGCGATGCAATAGGCCGCCTCCGGAAAAACCGGGTAGTCGTAGAAACAGAAGGCCGTCGGGAGATAGCGTGACTCGCCGCGGGTGAGCGACCATACCGGCGTCCAGGAGACGACGGCGCGCTCGTCGAACGGCAGGGGCACGGCCTGCGTCAGTTCGCCGCGCGCGTTCCAGGCATCGCGCTCGCGATATTGGCGATCGCTGAAGCCCATGCACGCGTTGGGGTGGATTGCCGCGTCCCCGAGATCCACGAAGCGACTCTGGCGGCGTGGCTCCTCGCCGTGAAACACGCCGGAGTAACGGCTCGAGCGCCTCGCACAGGGCACTCGCCCGCGCCTGCGCATCGGTCGCCCTTTTCCGCCCGTGCGGCTGCGCAGGCCCTCCCCGAGCATGGCGAGCGTCCGCGGCGGACGCGAAAGGTTGGCGCCGGTGACGTAGGCGTGCATGACGTCATCCCGCTGCGTGCCGTTGCGTGCCAGCGTGGGCACGGCGCCGCTGATCGGACTGACGTGATGCTGGTAGCGCGCGATCGTCGCCTCCGGCGCGCGGCTGCGATGCCCCCATCGAGAGTAAAGGTCTTGCGCCGGCTTTCGAGCACGATGGGACGTGCGCCGGCAGTCGTGAACTCTGGCGGGTCTCCGCAGGCAGGACACTGCGGGCGCCAGATGACGCGATGCGTTTCGGTACGCCACGACCGCACATCCAACGTGACGATCGTGCCGTCCAATTCCGGCGCCTCGTCCCGCGCCAACCATGCTGCGACCGCGGATGCGGCGAACTGCACGGCGATCTGCTCGGTGGCGCTCGTCGAGCCCTGCACCACCGCCAGCGGTTGCGCCCGCCCGTTGCACCGCGCCAGGAAACGCTCGACGGAGCGGTTTGCCACGAGGCGCTGGGACAGGCACGCCCAGCACGCCGTTCGCCCCGGCCGGAAGACGGGTCCCAACCAGACGACACAGCCGACCGGCTTCACCAGGAGCCATTCGCGATCCGCCGCGAGCGCTTCCTGATTGCAGCGATCAACTCGGGCCGCAGGTAGTCGTCCGTAATCACCACCTGACGCTGACCCTCGCGACGGACGCGCACGCCCAGGGCGTCCAGCGCCTCCCAGAGCGGTTCCAGATTGACGCCGCCGACGCCGTCGACCGATACGGTGTTGGCGGCCAGACGCTTCTCGGCCACACCGGGATCGACGCCATAGCTCGCCCACAGCGCCGCCCCTCTACCCCTTCCGTTCTCGCCGAACTCCGTCAGCAAGCCCTGCCGCTCCAAGTCCGCGAGGACGGATCGAACCGCGGCGGCAGTTGCCTGGCCACCGAGCGCGGCAATGATGCCATCGACGGAGTAGCGGCCATCGAGGTGCGCGGCCACCAACGCATAGAGCGGCTCCGGCAGGATGACGTGTTCCGTCTCCGACAGGAGGACCAGCCCCTCACCCGCAACGATCTCGACACGCAGGTGCGGTTGAAACCTGGGCCGCTCGAGCATCGCCACGCCACGGTTCGGGGCGGACCGGCGCCGTCAGGTCGAATGGTGCGCGCCGGCGAGTTGCCCTATTTCGTCTTAAACCACTCCGCCAGGGACAACGCCGCGCTGCAGTTGCCACTTGGCCGGACCCGCACGATTGCGTCTGTGCCGGCGCGGGCGCCGCGACCGAGGTTATCAACGGGAGCAGAAGCGAGATGGCGCCCAGCAAGCCGACCTGCCGCACGAACGCGCGCCGGGAGGCACGGGCATCCGCAGGCGACCGGGGCAGCGGCTCGAGGAGGTGAACCGCATTCAAGCGGTCCAAGGTGTGCCACACCAGATTGTCGTCCGCTACCGGGTCGAGCTCCGTGCGAAGTATCGCCGCCAGTTCGGCGACGGTATGTTCGCCGTCCGCGTGGCGCCAGACGAGCGCGGCGGTGCGGTTCGACAATGGCCGCGGCTCCGATCCGGATCGTAGACTAGCAGCTCGTCATCGAGCTGTTCCGAGAGCAAACCGTTATGCTTCGCGCGTGGCTTCATGCGATCTCCTCTTCTACCGGGCGACGCAGGTGTCCGTTACGGTCAATTGTTACTACACTCGCATCCGCGAGCAAAGTCGCCGCGAGCGCCTCCGCTTCATCGCGCCAGCCCTTGCGCGCGCGCGCGCGGGCGGCGCGCGCGAGAATCGCCAGCGTGAGCTCCGGACGCGATCGGGCCAGAGGGTGTTCCCCATCAGGGCGAGCAGGGTCTGGCCTGGCGACAGGGCACGCGGCTGCCAGCGCGCCCCGGCGCGGTAGGCCGTCACCACGACAAGCCCTACGCGGGCGGCCTCCGGCCGGCCAGGCCGCCCAGTGTTTCCACCGGGTGCGATTGTGGCAGCCGGCCCGGCCCGCGGATCGTAACGGGCGCGCCCAGGGATGCACGCGGCCGAAGCGGTCCAGTACGGCAAACTCATCCGAATAGTAGCCGGCGCCAGCGCGTATCAGTGCGGTCACCAAGGTCGTCTTGCCGCTCCGGCTCCGCCCGGGGATGAGGATCGCCCGACCCCGCCATTCCACCACACCGGCGTGGACGAAGAGCCACGACCGTGCGGTGCTGGCGATGTGGAACTCCAGACAGGAACGCAGGAGGTCCAGTTGCATGCTGGGACCGAGAGCGCTTCGTCGCGCAACGATGCGATGACCGTCGTACACACGCGTCACGGACCGTTCATGGCGCCTCCCGTCGCGCCGGGTTGTACACAGGGAGAACAGGTGATCCACGCCCGGGGTGGCGGGCCGTGTGCGCACCGGTGGGAGGTATAACGGCAATTGCTCCAGAAGCGCCGCGTCGTCAACCCGCACGCCAAGGCGGACACCGTAGCTCACCAAGGACACGCCGCCCGCCCAGGGATGCGCGTCAAGCGTCGCCATGCGAGGGTCCGGCTGCGGGAGCCGCGGCAAGACCGTGGCCGACAGCGCGCGTTGCAGACCACCGAGCTCTGCGCCGCACGCCTGCGCGTCTTGTCGTGAAATGCACCGAACGCCGCGGTTTCGCGACACGGCTCGCTCCCCTAAATCCCTTGCGCGTCCGTGAAAAAATCACTGACCAACGATAAGCAACTGCTTTCGCCTTGACCGACGATAGCACTCGCCCCACAGGCAGACTATGGGGATCAGGCGAATCCACGGGCTCGTCACGGAACCGATCGACAACGAACTGCTCATTTTCAATCAGGCCACCGGCGAGGCCACGCCGTCAACGAGCCCGCTGCGTCACTGCCGATCATCGAGCCCATGCCGGCCCCGCAAGCGAGTCGGAACCGGGTCGGAACCGGGTCGGACCAAGTCAACATCTTGATATTGTGTCCGTTTACGCGCGAGAAGGCCCCATTCTTCGGCCTCCGCGCCGCTTTTCGGTGTGGAAATGTTGGAATGAAACGGGGACACCGGTTGCGTTGGTTGCAATGACTGGGGTCGGGAGACGATGTGGGAAATGAGCAGGGATAGGTTGCGTTGATTGCAGCCCCCAAAGCGGTGGGTGTCCCCGACACAACGGCAACGCCACCACGGACACGCGGACCCACGGTAATCAGACCACCAACTTCCGCGTGGCGACGCTCGTGACCCAGCAGGGGAACAATCCCCCCTACTAGAACCTGAGCTACGTCAGCTGCAACAAGACCGGGCTGCTAACCCCAGCTCACCGATCTGCGCGACGGCAGCGGGCAACGGCCAAGCAGCGCCAATTTGACCCATGACGGCGTGGGACGGCTGACGGCGGTGACCAACAATCCCTATCTCAATGGAGGACGGTTCCGAGACACCCATCCTACGGTTACTCGGTCACGCACATCGTGGGTGTCTTGAGAAGCAGCCTCGGGGAAAGTCCAGCCGGGGCGCACGAGCCATGCAACGGTGCCTATTGTATACAGAGATGCATGTCAGGTATCGCAGACCCGGCCGATCCGGCCCTGCGTCCCCTCCCCTGCTGCGTTCAGCACCCGTTCAGCGCGCGGCCCAACGGCGCGAGAATCTCATCCACGGTAATGCGTCCGTCGCGATTCGCATCGCCGGGCAAGCAATCCGTTACGGGCTTGTTTCCCAGGGCGATGCTCACCAACGTGAGAATCTCATCGACCGTGACCCGACCGGACTTGTCGCAATCACCGGCACACGGAACCGGCGTCGGCGTTGCGGTGCTCGTGAGCGTACGCGTCGCGGTCGAGGTGCCAGGAGGTGTTGCCGTTGCGGTCGGTGTTGGGGGACCGGTGCAAACGCCCGCTGCACAGGTGCCGCTCGCGCATTCCGAGCCGTCGCTACACCCTTGACCGGCGGCCAGACGGCAAGTGCCCGTACCGTCGCATGCCTGCGTGCCACTGCACGCTGCAGGCTGCGCACCTTGCGGGACAAATGCGTCGGCTGCGCACGTCAGGGACGAGCCGTCACAGGTCTCCGCCACATCGCACGGCCCGGCCGCGAGCCGGCAGATGGTAGTGCCGGCAACCGGACCGCAGGTCCCGTCGGCCGCCGCATCCTGGGCAACGCTGCATGCCTGACAATCGCCGCTGAGACCGCCACCACAAGCGGCGTTGCAGCACACGGTATCCACACACGACCCGCTGGCGCAGTCCTGGTGCGTGGCACATGCTTGACCGAGCGCAAACGGATTGCAGGTATTGAGCAACAGAGAAACGGTGTTGCTCCCTTCGTTTGCCACGGCCAGATCCAGCATCCCGTCGCTGTTCACGTCTCCGACCGCCACCGACCTGGATTTCGAGCCCACCGTGGAACTGCTGGCCAGCGCGAAGCCGCCTGTGCCTGTCCCCAGGAGGACCGACACGGCGTTGCCGTTGTAGTTCGCCACCGCCAGGTCCAACTTGCCGTCCCCGTCGACGTCGCCGACGGCGACCGAAGTGGGACCCGACCCCGCGGCGAAATTGCTGGCTGCCCCGAAGCTGCCCGTCCCCGTCCCCCGCAGGATCGACACCGTGTTGCTACCGTAGTTTGCCACCGCCAGGTCCAGCTTGCCGTCGCCGCTAAACTCCCCAACTGCCACCATCTCGGGAAAGCTCCCCACGGCGAAATTGCTGGCCACCCCGAAACTGCCTGTGCCCGTCCCGAGGAGGATCGAGACATTGTTGCCATTGACGTTCGCCACCGCCAGGTCCAGCTTGCTGTCGCCGTTGAAGTCCCCGGCGGCCACCGACCTCGGAGATGCCCCCACCGAGAAATTGCCGGCCATCCCGAAGCTACCCGTGGCTGTCCCCAACAGGAGCGAAACGGTGTTGCTGCCGGAGTTCGCCACCGCCACGTCCAGCTTGCCATCGCCGTTAAACTCCCCAACCGCCAGTGAGTATGGAGCCGTCCCCACGGCGAAATTGGTGGCCGCCCCGAAGCTCCCCGTGCCCGTCCCCAGCAGGAGCGACACGTTGTTGCTGTGGTAGTTCGCAACCGCCAAGTCGCGCTTCCCGTCGCTGTTGAAATCCTCGATCGCCACCGACGTAGGAGCCGTCCCCGCGACGAAATTGGTGGCCGCCCCGAAGCTGCCAGTGCCTGTCCCCAACACGACGGAGACCGTGGTGCCGCCTCCGTTCGCCACCACCAAGTCCCTCTTGCCGTCTCCGTTGAGATCCCCGACCGCTACCGACCAGGGGTGTGATCCCACGGCAAGATTGCTGACCGCCCCGAGGCTGATTGTCCCCAGCAGAATCGAGACATTGTTGCCGATGGTATTCGCCACTGCCAGGTCCAGTTTCCCATCGCCATTGAAGTTCCCAGTCGCTACCCAATAGGGATTTGTCCCCACGGCGAGATCGGCGGCCGCCCCGAAGCTGCCCGTGCCCGTCCCCAGCAGAATCGACACCGTGTTGCTATCCCAGTTCGCCACCGCCAGATCCAGCTTGCCGTCGCCGCTGAGGTCCCCGACCGCTACCGACCAGGGCTTCAAACCGACAGCGAAATTGGCGGCCGTCCCGAAGCTACCCGTCCCCATCCCCAGCAGGACCGAGACATTGTTGCTGCTGACGTTCGCCACCGCGAGATCCAGTTTGTTGTCGCCATTGAAATCCCCGACCGCCACGGACTCGGGGTTCGTCCCCACGGCGGAATTAGTGGCCGCACCGAAGCCGCCGGTCCCCGTCCCGAGTAGAATCGAAACATTATTGCTGCCGGCGTTCGCCACTACCAGGTCGAGTTTGCCATCGCCGTTGAAGTCCCCGACCGCCACCGAATACGGACTCGTCCCCACGGCGTAATTGGTCGCCGCCCCAAAGCTCCCCATCCCCGTTCCCCGCAGGATCGAAACGTTCTTGTTGCCGAAGTTCGCCACCGCCAAGTCCGACTTGCCGTCGCCGTTGAAGTCCCCGACCGCCACCGAATACGGACTCGTCCCCACGGCGTAATTGGTCGCCGCCCCAAAACTCCCCACCCCGGTCCCCAGCAGGACCGAGACATTGTTGCCGCCAGAGTTCGCCACCGCCAGATCCAGCTCGTTGTCGCCATTGAACTCCCCCACCGCCACAGACGTGGGAGTCGAACCCACGGCGAAATGGATGGCCACCCCGAAACTGCCCGTCCCCGTCCCCGGCAAGAGCGAGACGCTGTTACTACCGAGGTTCGCAGCTGCCAAGTCTGGGATGCCGTCGCCGTTGAAGTCCCCGATGGCCACCGACACGGGATTCGTACCGGCGGCGAAATTCGGGAACGGGGGGCCGTTGAACTTCACCGAGCTACAGGCTGCCAGACCCGCATACGGCTGCACGAGCATCAGCACAACAACCGCCGCCGCGATTACCACGTACCTCGGTCGCATGTCGGACGCTGCGTGGTCCTCCCCGTACCGTACACAACGCGGCCTCGCTCCCGCGCGTCGGTCGGCTCCCGTCTCGCACTCGCACATTGCCGCACGCTCCGCTGCCCTTGGTCCTGGCGGCATCGTGGTGCACGTCACGAGCAGCCAGCGTGCACCTGCCCGACAAGGACTTGGACCGGAATCCGTATCGGACGAAACCGATCGGCAAGTCAAGTGAAAGCATCCCGATGCCCGGACGCGTCGTGCACGAACGTGATCCAGCGCAGTCCCAGTGTCGCCCGCGCGCGGCCTTCCGGTTGGAATCCCGACCACGGGCGGTGGGGCAGATCGAGCGTGGTCCGGCGAGGTCCGCGGCACGGCATTTGACTTGGGTGCGCAGCTGCGCCACAGCAAGAGAACGCCTGCGGACGGTGCGCGGGATGTTCCGGTCGAGGAGTTGCCATGAGCGAATACAGTGCATGGTTCGAATGGGGTTCGAGACACCCATGATGCCCCGAAGCGAGATCGGGGGGTTCGGGACACCCATCTTACGATCATCATACCGCCCTTGTATAACCCGCGCGTATCATGGGTGTCTCGACACCGCCTCTAAGGAGCCGTGGATCGTGGGCGCCCCATGTCCAGCAAGGCTTTCTGCGAGTTACCTCTGCGCCCGACGGACGGAAAATTCCGCCCAAAAACATCTGGTTAGCGGAAGCGAAGCAGGCATGCTGGACTTCGCCGGCCGGATTCTTCCTCGGCAGAACCGATCTCCTTAGAGCGGAGTTATGGGCGGTCCTCTTCATTTGACACAAGCTGTGATTTGATCGTACAGAGGAGGCGCAGGGGGCAGGAAACATGCGGAAACATCTGGTCCTGGGACTTGCCTTGGTGAGTTTTGCGCCGCTGCTGGCGCCGGCCGCGCGTGCGGACGAGGACTTCGACGCGCTGGTGAAGCGCATCGAGGGCGAGAAGGCGAGCTTCGCCAAGCGCCAGCAGGGCATGCTCGCGGAGCGCTACGACCTCTCCGACCGCGCCGCCCCAGGCGTGACGATGTCGAAGGGCAAGCCCGTGCAGGGCGGAGTCCGCGTCAAGCTCCCGAAGGGAGTGACTTGGGACCAGCTCGCCGGGATGTCGGCGGCGGAGATCAAGCAGCGCAAGGCCTGGCCGGCGGGCTTTCTCCCGCTGCCGCATCCGCACCACGAGGCCGGCGGCATGATCTTCCCGAAGGCGGAGATCGACGCGATCAAGCGTCAGGACGGCCGCGACATCTCGCGCTTCGATCTGGACTTCGATCTTCCTCAGCACATGCTCCCGGAGTTCCCCGCTCCGATCTACCTGACGACCCGGCCGGATCTGGGTGACGTAAGCAGGGGGCAAGTGGTAACGCTCAGCAACTTCCACGAGCTCTTCGACGCCGTGCTCAATCCCAAGCAGCTCGAAGGGCTGCGCCTGCTGCTGACGCCTTTCCCGCAGCAGCAGTTCAACGCAACCTTCGACCGGCGCAGCCGCGCACCCAGCATGGGAGTCGCGTGCTTCGACTGTCACTCCAACGGTCACACCAACGCTGCCACGCACACGGTGGGTGACATTCGCCCGAACGAGCACCGCCACCGCATCGATACGCCCAGCTTGCGCGGTGTGAACATCCAGCGCCTCTTCGGTTCGCAGCGCGCGCTGAAGACGATCGAGGACTTCACCGAGTTCGAGCAGCGCGGCGCCTACTTCGACGGCGATCCGGAGACTGCGGCGAGGAAGGGAGTCAATCCGCTGGAGCGCGGCAGCCAGGTGCACTTCATGGCGGAGTTCCAAGAGCTGCTGGACTTCCCGCCGGCGCCCCGGCTCGACGTCTTCGGCAGGCTCGATCCGTCGCAGGCCTCCGAGAGCGAGCTGCGCGGGCAGGCGCTCTTCAACGGGAAGGCACAGTGCGGCACCTGTCATCCGGCCCCGTATTACACCGACAACCTCATGCACAATCTGCGGACCGAACGCTTCTTCTCGGAGGTGACGGTCAACGGCCGCAAGGCGTCCGCCGACGGGCCGATCAAGACCTTCCCGCTGCGCGGCATCAAGGATTCGCCGCCCTATCTGCACGACGACCGGCTGATGACGCTGGATGACGCCGTCGAGTTCTTCAACCTGGTGCTCGGCGTGAAGCTCACTGCCCAGGAGAAGCAGGATCTGTTGGCCTTCCTGCACGCTCTGTGACGCCGGAGGTCACGAACCGAACTCTTCCTTCAGCAGGGCCTCGAACGACGACCGCTTCCAGATCCCCTGGAGGTAGCGCGCGAGTTTCGGCCAGCGCGCCGGCGTCGAGCTCGGCGCCGGCGTGCCGCAGGTTGACGAACGGCGAGGCGATCGCGAGGTCCGCCACGCTGACGCGGTCGCCCAGCGCGCTCTCGAGCCAGCCGAACGCCGCGGGCTGCAGCCGCTCGATGCAGCTGCGGATCAGCTCCTCGTTCGGCACGCGATCGAGCAGACGCACGGCCACGTAGCGCCCGAAGAATACCGGCGGGGGGTGTCGAACTGCAGACGCACGACACCAATCTCATCGGGCTCTGTCACTTCCACGGCGGCCATAAGCCCTCGTTGGTGATCACCCCGGCGAAGAATCTCTGGCACTGTCTCGGCGCCGGTCAGCAGGGTGGAATTGCGATCGACTTTGTCATGAAAGCCGAGGGCGTGAGTTTCCGCCACGCGGTGGAGTTGCTACGCGCCGATCTTCCTTCTTTAGCCGCCGCTCCGGGCCCACACTGCCGGCGCCGGTAGGACCCAGCGCCGAAGACCACGAGCTACTCAAGCAAGTCGTCGCCTATTACCCTGCCACGCTGCGCACGGGTAGATTGATCGGGTCTTGCAGGCGCGGCGGACTCGCTACTCGGGAATGCGGATGACGCAGACGCGCAGGCCCTTCGAGGTCCAGCTGACGTCGAAACCGATCTGCAGACCTTCGTACAGCTCGCCGAAACGCCGGCGCGAACCCAGCATGGTCACATGCGCGAAGACGAACGGAATCTCGCGCCCGCTGGCCGAGCGGATGGTGCCGCGCTGCGCGCCGCGCTGCAGGGCGCAGACGATGCCGTGGTAGAAGTTGTCCCGGCTCCCTGCCACAAGGGGAGCGTGCTCGTCGCCCATACCCATCGCTAGCGGACCACGGCGGCAGCGCCGCGGGCGACCGCGGTCAGGCGGTCCGTCCCGAGGCGTAGGACGAAATCGGGGAAGCGCTCGCCAGGCTGCCGCTGCTGGCGGTAGTATTCCGCCAGGGCGGTGACCACCTTGGGCACCTCGGCCTCCGGAAACCGGCCGGTGATACGATGCCCGACCGCCGCGCCCTCTTCGCCGACCCGGCCGCCAACCAGCAGCGAATAGTACGGCCGGTGATGGCCATCGGCATCCTTGAGCGATAAGCCGGTGAGCCCGATATCACCGATGTGGTGTTGGCCGCAGGAATTCGGACAGCCGCTGATCTTGATACGGAAGACGCCCAGATGCTCCACCTGCCCGTTGGTTGCCAGCAGGTGCGACCGGATCGCCGCCGCCATCCCCATCGACCGGCCCACGGCGAGGCTGCAGTAATCCGCCCCCGGACACGAGGTGACGTCGCTGATGTGCAGCGCGTCCGCAGCCCCCATGCCGAGCGCGCACAGGCGGCGATGCACCTCCGCGACCCGCGCCCCGGGGATCCAAGGCACCAGCAGGTTCTGGTCGTTGGTCGCCCGCACCTCGCCGGAGCCGATCTCCCGCGCCAGCTTGCCGATGGCGCGGAACTGGGCGCTGGTCACATCTCCCAACGGCAACTGTACCATTGCGCCATAATATCCGTCCTGCTTCTGGGCGAAGGTGTTGGTGCGCACCCAGTGCGCCAGCTCCGGAATGCCGTCCACCGCGAGTGCCGACGGCGGGTTGCTCGGTGTCCCCGCACGGTAGCCGGCGAGCATCTCCGCCAACTCCGCGCGCAGCGCCACCCCCTGCTGTTGCTCGACCTGCGCGTACAGTCGATCGACCTCGGCGATGAAGCGCTCGGCGCCGAGACGCTGGAAGACATATTTCATCCGCGCCTTCTTGCGATTCTTCCGTTCCCCCAAGCGGTGTTGCAGGCGCACGATGGCCTCGGCAACGATCAACGTGTCCGCCGCCGGAACGAAGTCGCGGATCGGACGCGCCAGAAACGGCTGCGAGCCGAGGCCGCCGCCGGCTTGGACGGCGAAGCCGGGCTCACCGTCGCGCAGGTGTGGAAAGTAGGCCACATCGTTCACCGCCGCTTGCACACAGTCCTCCGCGCAAGAGGCGAAGCCAATCTTGAACTTCCGTGGCAACGTCAGATTGAGGGGATGGAAGAGGAAATACTCGTTGACCGCCAACACATACGGGGTGACGTCGAACGGTTCGCCCGGAAGCACACCGGCGTGTACACAGCCGGTAACGTTGCGCACGCCGTCGGAACATGCGCCGCGAGTCGTGATACCCACCGCGTGCAGGCGCTCGTAGATGTCCATCACACTACCCAGGTCGATCCAGTGCAACTGCACGTCCTCGCGCGTCGTGACGTGCAACACCCCGCGGGCATACTCGTCCGCGATGTCCGCCAGGACGTCGATCTGCGCCGTGGTCAGTAGGCCGCCGGGCAGTTTGATCCGCTGCATGTGGCTGGTGTGATCGAGTTGATAGTAGAGCCCGTAACTCAGACGCACGGGCCGGAACTCGTCGGCGGTCATCGTGCCCTGCCGATAGCGCTCGATCCGTTGCCCGTGCCCTTCCAGGGCGCCCCGAAAATCCGAATCCGTCGGTCGCATTACGTACCTTGTTCAGCCTCGCTTTGTGGACTTATAGAGTCTATTATCAATCTCGGCCGTGCGGAATCAAGGGCCGCGGTCCGAATGAAGGAGTCTCTCATGGAGTTATTCAAGAACGCTCGTGCCGCGGCATCATTCTCGCCGGAGAAAATGAAAAAGGTCAACCTCTTCGATACCGAACGTATGTTCTGCGACGTGTATGGCTTGAACCCGGGCCAGGAGCAGGTGGCGCACGCACATGCCGGCTCCGACAAGGTCTACTTCGTGCTCGACGGCAGCGGACGCTTCCGCGTCGGCGACGAGGATCGCGACGCCCGTAGCGGAGACGCGGTGTTGGCGCCGGCGGGCGCGCCGCACGCGGTCCGCAACAACGGCGCCGGGCAACTGACCCTGCTCGTCTTCATGGCTCCCAAGCCCGCGTGAGGCCGCTGCGCCGGTTGCGGGCCGGCGACCGCGGTGTTAGGGATCGTGTCCACTTCCCTGTTTCAATAAGGAGCGACACCGTAATGCTAATCCCCGCGACCCAGTTGCGCGCCGGTATGATTGTCAAGCACCAGAACGACCTCTTCCGCGTCATGAATGTGGTCCACATCACCCCGGGAAACTGGCGCGGCATGGTGCAAACCAAGTTGCGCAATTTGCGCTCCGGGACGCAATTGGAGAATCGGTTTCGCTCGGAAGACAAGGTCGATCGGGTTACCTTCGAACAACACGAGATGGAGTTCTTGTATCAATCCGACGACCAGTACCACTTCATGAACACGGAGAACTACGAGCAGATCGGTCTCGACGCCGAAGCACTGGGGGATGCGGTAAACTACCTGAAGGCGAATCTACGGGTACAGGTGGAGTTCTACGAAAGCAAGCCGATGGGCGTCTCGCTGCCCAAGACGGTCGATCTGGAGGTCACCCACACCGAACCCGCTCTGCGGGGCGCCACGGTCACCAATGTGCTCAAGCCAGCCACGGTCGAAACCGGTGCGGTGGTGCAGGTTCCCGGCTTCGTGGCGATCGGCGACATCATCCGCGTCGACACCGAATCCGGCGAGTATCTGTCGCGCGCGAAATAGGTCCAGCGGCACCGCCCCGGCGGTCTCCGCGCTACCGCCACCCCAGATTGACTTCGCTTGGGGTGCCGGATAAGCGTACCGCGTCACCGCACCACCCGGGCCCTGCAGGAGGAAGAATGGGACGAACGGCAACGAGGGGCACGCTGGCGCTGTCGATCCCGATCGCCGCCATGCTGTGGGCAGGCACCGCCTGCGGCGGCGATGTGCAGCCGGGGGAACTAATCACCAAAGCGAACGCCGATAAAATCCGGCATCTCGTGTCCCCGGGGGTCGAGTGGTGCGTCAAACACGGAATGACCATGAAGATCGTGCCGTACCGCGCGGTGGAATGGAACAAGGCCTACCGGGACGCCACGGGCAAGTACGCCGGCCAGACCAAGCTGGCTGCCGATGGCCGCTCGCTCGTCGGCCATGTTGCCGGCATGCCCTTCCCCACCATCGATCCCAACGATCCACAGATCGCCCTGAAGATCATGTGGAATTTCGAATATAAGCCCTTCGTCACCGACGATCAGGACCTACGTAACTTCGATGCGGACACCGGTCCGGTCGGCGCCACCGGCGCCCTCCAGGCCGAACGCCACTTCCTGCTCGATCACCTTCGCACCCTGTGGTACACCGCGCGTCTGTATGTCGATCCCAAGCCCGAGTTGCCAAACCCCGACGGCGTGCGGGCCAAAGCCTCGCTGCACCCGATCCTCGAACCATTTGACCTAAAGGGGGTCGGCGAAACCAGCATTCGCTATCTGAACCCGGACCGGCAAGACGACACGTGGTTGTACATGCCTTCGCTGCGGCGCGTGCGCCGCCTCTCGAGTGCGCAGCGTTCCGACGCACTCTTCGGGCAGGACACCGACACCGACAGCTTCGGCGGCTACGCCGGACAAATCCCGTGGTTTACTTGGAAATACCTGGGCGAGAAGGAGGTGCTCGCCTCGTTCCATGCGGAGGCGTTTCCGGTCAAGTACTGCGAGGGCGCGGATTTCGTCTTCTGCGACACCTGGGAAAAGCGCAAGGTCTACGTGATCGAAGGCGTTCCCAAAGTACCCCAGTACGCCTACGGCAAGCGTCTCCTGTTCATCGACAAGGAGACGTACCTGGTGCCGTTCAGCGACATTTCCGATCGCGCCGGCCAGCTCTGGAAGGTGTGGATCAGCCAGTTCGCCTTCAAGAAGCGGGCGACGGCCACCTCTGGCGACGAGTACCCGGACGAGATGCCGTTCAATCCCAGCGTCACCATGGTGGATCTACAGCTCAGCCACGCCACCCGCTCCGCCTTGCCGAGTTCGCGATACCCGGGTGAACAAGGGTGGTACTTCAATCAGGGAGGCAAGACGGGGCTCGAGGAAGAATTTTTCAGTGTCGCGCACCTGATCGAGGCGAGCCACTGACGCGGGGTGGCGGGGGACTCAGAAAGCGACGAACCCTCCGTCAATGACCAGGGGGTGGCCGGTCACGAAGCTGGCCTTCTCCGAGCACAGCCAGAGGACGCCCTCGGCAATCTCGCGCGGTGCGCCCATGCGACCCATCGGCGTCATCGTTTCGATCATCTGTTTGACTTGGGGATTGCTGGCCATGGCGCGCTCGGTCATGGCGGTAAGGATGACGCCGGGACACACGGCGTTGACGCGGATCCTCTCCCTGGCGTAACGCAGTGCGGCGCTGCGGGTCAGACCGATGACCCCGTGCTTGCCCGTCGGGTAGCCCAACTGCCCGGAGGACCCCACGATGCCATTGATCGACGAGGTATTGACGATGGCGCCACCGCCCTGTTTCAGCATCTGCACGATTTCGTATTTCATGCAGAGGAAGACGCCTTTGACGTTGATGTCGAGGCTGCGCGTGAAGACCGCTTCGTCCCATTCGTCGACGTTGTTCTCGTTGATGCCGGCATTATTGAAGGCGCAGTCCAACCGCCCATACCGTTCGACCGTGTGCGTCACCAAGGCCTCGACAGCGGCGGCGTTGCCGACGTCGGTGGCCACGAAGATCGCCTCGCCGCCTGCCGCGCGGATCAGTCGTACGGTCTCCTCACCGCCGGGAACGATGACGTCGGAAGCCACCACCTTGGCGCCGGCTTCGGCGAACGACAGGGCCGTTGCACGCCCAATGCCCCCCGACGCCCCGGTCACCAGCGCCACCTTGCCCTCGAACTGTCTGTCCGCCATACACGCTCCTCCTCGCAGCGCGCCCCGCGCGCAACCCGCGGTCGCCGGAGCCGGGCTACTCGGCTTTCGCGCGCACCCGCTGTCCAGCCGCGCGCACCACGGGAATTTCCGCGGTGTGTTTGCGCCGCGCGACCCTGCCACCGTTCCGCGACCGCAGCGGAATCACCTCGCGAGCGGCAATCTCCCGCGGCGCGGCTGCCAGGTCAATGCCGGCGGCATCGGCCAGTTCCGCGAACGCGTGGTCGGTCATCTTCACGAAGTTGTGCACGTCGGGAACCAGTTCGTAATCGGCATTGAACCCCCAGTACACCTTCCCGGCCAGGCTGATGAGGGCGAGGCTGAGGCCGGTGTTGGGCAAGAGTGGCGCCGCCGGATAGCTCGCCAGCAGGCGCGCACCGAACAAATACAACGGCTGTTGCGGCCCGGGGACGTTGGTGACGATCATGTGCGTGGCGCTGCCCGAGGCTCTCATGCCCAGCGACATCAACATCGTCGGCGTCCACTCCATCACCGCCATCATCATCTCCACGCCGAGAGCCTGCTGCGATGTCTTGAGATCCTTGGTCGCCTTCTTAATCGCCTCCAGCCGCTTGCGCGGGCTCGCTTCGCCGATCGGCAGCTCGACGATCCAGGACGATACGCGATTTCCCATCCGCCCTTGTTCTTCCGGTCGGCGGACGCTCACCGGCGCCGAAACCCGGAAGTTGATATCTTCCGGATGCACGCGCCGCGCGAGCATGAACTCGCGCACGGCTCCGGCCACGGTGGCCAGGACGACATCGTTCACCGTGCACTCGAACGCCCTACTGAGCACTTTGAAATGTGCCAGCGGCATCTCCAGCCAGTCCAGACGTCGGTGTGGCCCGACCGGGCCGTTGAGGGGCGTTTCCTGTGCCGGCACAGCCGTATAGCCAATCATATCGCCGATGGCGCGGGCACGGGTCAGCAGTTCGCCTTTCAGGTCATCCGTCTCGCGTCGGAAGCTGCGCACGCCGCGGATAATGTCCAGGGGCAAGCGCACCCGCCGAACCAACGAATCCCGCAGCATCTCCCAGCCCGAGGGCGGCGCATGGGGAACGAAGTGTCGGGGCTCTTGAATCTCGTATTCGGGCGTCGTGGTGAACAGGGTCTGCGCCAGGTCCATCCCGGACATGCCGTCCAACATGCAGTGGTGGATCTTGGTAATCGTCGCGAAGCGCTCCCCCTGCAAGCCTTCCACGACCCACCACTCCCATAAGGGCCGTGCCCGGTCCAGTTGTTGTCCCGAGATGCGCGCGGTCAGCGCCTTGAGCTGTTCTTCGCTGCCGGGGCGGGGCAGCGCCGTATGACGGACGTGGTAGTCGATGTTGAAATCCGGGTCGTCCACCCAGACCGGCCAATTTCCAACCGGTGTCCAGCCCAGGCGCTGGCGGTAGCGCGGCACCAGATGCAGGACCGACTCGATGCCTTTCTTGTACAGGTCGATGTTGATGCCGCCGGCAGCGGTCTTGAGCGGACCGGCATCGAAGATTTGGACTCCGAGTACGTGCATGTGGATCGTACTGTCCTCCATGACCAAGAACGTGTGATCCTGCGCCGACAGTCGCTCGTAGTATTGCCGTGCCATAGCGATTCCTCCTCTTGCATCGCCGACCCCCGGGGATCGTGGAGACAGGCTCCACATCTCGGGTTCGGCTGTCGTGTCAGTTGTCGCTCACCGCTTCGTAGCGGCCCAATTCTACGAAAAAACATGATTAACACAACAGGGTGCACAGGATTGTGTTCGCCGCCCTGGATTGTCGCTGCAGCGCACCCCAGCGTCGCGGACGGCGGCGTTACGAGAGCGCAGGGTCCCGCGTACGCTCCAAGGCGTGGCGCGCGGCCGCTTGCTCGGCGCGGCGCTTGCTTCCGCCTTCGCCGCTCGCCAGCACCTCCGCCCCCAGCAGCACTTCCACCACGAACCAGCGCGCATGGTCGGGCCCCTCCTCCCGCACGATGCGGTAGGTCGGTGTGGTGCGATGCGTGGCTTGGAGGCGTTCCTGCAACTCGGTCTTGGCGTCCATTGTTTCGAGTTGCCCTACCCCATCGATGGCATCGCCAAAATGGCGGATGACGATGCTCTTGACCTGCCCATAGCCGGACTCGAGAAAGATGGCGCCCATGACCGCTTCGTAGGCGGCCGCAAGGATCGAGGCTTTCTCGCGTCCGCCGGTCCGTTCCTCTCCTCGGCCCAGCGTCAAGTGTTCGTTCAGCCCCAGTTCGCGGGCCTTGCGCGCGAAACTGGCGGTCTTCACCAAGGTGGCGCGATACTTGGACAGGTGGCCTTCACTACACGCCGGGTAGCGCTCGATCAGCAGGTCGCTCAGGACCAGGCCGAGGACCGCGTCCCCGAGGAATTCCAGGCGCTCGCTGGTACGCGGCCCAGCCACCTCGGCCGCCGACGCATGCAGCAGCGCCGCGCGCAAGTGCGCCCGCTCGCGAAAGCAATAGCCCAGTCGCGCCTCGAGTTCCCGCAGCGCCGCTTCGCTCATCCGTGGTGGTCCTCGAGCAGTTCCCCGACCAGGCACTCGCCCTGCCACCCGACAAGCCGCACGGCCACCTCACGATTCACGAGCGCCGTCGGTCCCGTAAGCGCCACCCGCTGATAGTTGCGCGTATAGCCGGCGAGCCGCTGCCCCTCGCCGCCCGGCGTTTCCTCGACCAGCACCTTGGCGGTGCGGCCTACAAAGCGGTACGCAAACTCCGCACGTTTGCGCTGGCCGAGGCCGCGTAGGCGTCGGGCGCGTTGTTTGACCACGGCCGCCGGCAGATGTCCGCCAAGTTTGGCCGCGGTCGTGCCGGCGCGGCGCGAATACGGGAACACGTGGAAATAGGTGAAGGGTAACGCATCCATCAGACGCATACCGTCGTCGAACTGCGCCTGCGTCTCTCCCGGAAAACCGGCGATCACGTCGGTCCCGATCGCCGCCTCCGGCAACCGCTCGCGGATGGCGGCGCACACCTCCTGTACCAAGCCGGTGTCGTAGGTCCGGCGCATACGGCGCAGAACGTCGCCGTGCCCCGCCTGAACCGGAATATGGAGATGCGGGCAGAACATGTCGCTCCCGGCCATCAGATCGAGCAGCCGCGGCGTCACTTCGGGCGGATCGATGGAGCTCAGGCGGATGCGCGGGATCGGCGGGCGTTCGGCAATCATCTCCAGTAGCGCCGCGAGCTCCAGTGGCACATCGAGATCGGCGCCGTACGCCCCGAGGTGGACACCGGTGAGCACCACCTCCTGAAACCCGCGCGCGCCGAGCAGGCGAAGCTGCTCGAGCACCTGCCGCGGCGGCACGCTGCGGCTGCGACCGCGCGCAAAGGGAACGATGCAAAAGGTGCAGAACAGATCGCACCCCTCTTGAATCTTGAGGAATGCGCGTGTCTGGCCGGTGAAGGTCTCGGCCCCCAGAGTACCGACCTGTCGCGCGCTGCGGAGGTCATTGACGAGAATGCGGGGGACCGGCTCCTCGATCGCCGCCCGCACCGCGCGCACCAAATCCGGCAGGCGATTCAACCCGACCACGTGGTCCACTTCCGGGATGGCCGCGCCCCGCGGATTGATCTGTGCAAAGCATCCCGTAACGATCACGCGCGCCGCGGCGTTCCAGCGCCGGGCGCGACGCGCCAGTTGTCGGCTCTCCGCATCGGCGCGGTCGGTGACCGTGCAGGTGTTGACGATGTAGACGTCGGCACCGGCGGCGAACGGGACGATCGTGCAGCCGACCGCACGCAAATGCGTCTCGATGCTCGCCGTGTCGTACCGATTGACCTTACACCCAAGGGTGGACAGCGCCACACGCATGATCGTTCTCACGCCGGAAGCGCGCGCTCAATCCAGCCGCCGGCAACCACCTGTTCGCCGTCGTAGAGGACGGCGGCCTGGCCGGGAGTCACCGCCGCCAAACCGGCCGCGGCCCGCAACTCGAAGCCGTCCCGGTTCGCGACCATGACGGTCACCGGCGTGGCGGGGAATCGCGATCGGATCTTGACGCGGCAGCGCCGGCCGCCGGCCAGTGGCGCACCGGCAAGCCAATGGACGTCGCGGGCCACGAGCCCGCGCGCGACCGTTGCGGCCAACGGCCCCACCCGCACCACGCCCGTGCGCGCGTCGATCGCCGTCACATAGAGGGCACGGCCCACGTTCACGCGCAGGCCGCGGCGTTGCCCGACGGTGAATTGATGGATGCCGGTATGCTCCGCGAGCACCGTCCCGCTCTCGTCGACGAGCACTCCCGGCGTGACGCCCGTGGCGGGCGAGTGGTCGGCGGCATAGTTGGCGACGAATGCGGCATACTCCCCTTTTGGCGCAAAACACACCTCCTGGCTTTCCGGTTTGCTGGCCACCGGCAACCCGAGTGCCTGTGCCCGGGCGCGCACCTCTGTCTTGCGCAGATCGCCCACCGGGAACAGCGTGTGTTCCAACGCGGCTTGCCCGATGGCGAACAGGAAGTACGACTGGTCCTTGGCCGCGTCGACCGCCGACCACAGCTGGGCCGCGCCGCTCGCCGGATCGCGCCGCACACGCGCGTAGTGGCCCGTGGCCACCCAGCGCGCCCCCAGCTCGCGTGCCCGCTCCCAAAACGTGTCGAACTTGACGAACTGGTTGCAGCGCACGCAGGGGTTGGGGGTTCGACCCCGCAGGTAGTCGTGCACGAACGGCCCGACCACCGCCCGCTGGAACGCGTCGCCAAAGTCCATCACGTAGAAGGGGATACGCAAGCGTGCCGCGACGTGCCGCGCGTCGAGGAAATCGTCCAGCGAACAGCAACCGCTCGCGGACGTCCCACTCCACAAGCGCATGGAGATACCGATGACGTCGTAACCCGCATCCACCAGCAGGGCTGCCGCCACCGCGCTGTCGACGCCGCCACTCATGGCCACGACGACCCGGTCTCCCGCCCGCGGTTCATTCATGGCGACGGTCTCTCCCTTTGGCCGCGCGCATGCGCTGCACCACCGCGATGGTGGTGTGCGCCACCTGCTCGATCTCCTGTGCCGTGCTGGTGCGGCCCAGGCTGAAGCGCACGCCGTCGCGCGCCGTCATGCGCGTGCGCCCCAACGCCAGCAGCACCGCCGAGGGCTCACCCGCACCCGCCGCGCAAGCGGAGCCACTCGACACCGCGACGCCTTCAAGGTCCAGCGCTGCCACCAACGCCTCGCCGCGGATGCCCTCGAAGCTCAGGTTCAAGGTGTTCGGCAAGCAATCCAATTCGCCCGGGCCGTTGCGACGCACGTCCGGGATCGCATCCTCGAGCCCGAACCATAGACCGTCCCGCAGCACGCGGGATGCCGCCGCAAAGGCCGCCAGTTCCTCGGCGGCAAGCCGGCACGCCTCTCCCATGCCGACAATCGCGGCGACGTTTTCCGTCCCCGGACGCCAGCCGCGCTCCTGTGCGCCGCCGAGCATCAGCGGCCGCAGGACGACCCCGCGCCGCACGTACAATGCGCCGACGCCCTTCGGCCCCCCGAGCTTGTGGGCGGAAAGCGACAGCAGATCGAGGCCGCGGACGTGCACCGGCACCTTACCTGCCGCTTGAACCGCATCGGCGTGGACGAGCACGCGGCGTGCACGACACAGCGTGCCGATGGCATCGAGGGGTTGGATCGTGCCGATCTCGTTATTGGCCCAACCGACACTGACCAACGCCGCCGGACCGCCATCCAACAGGGCCTCCAGTTCCGATGGACTCACGCGCCCGACCGGGTCCACGGACAGCATCTGTACCGTATACCCGTGTTCACGCAACGCCTGCACCGGCTCGCGCACCGAGGCGTGCTCGATCGGGGTCGAGATGATCGTGCTGCGACCGACCTCGGCCGCGAGCCCCAGGATCGCCAGATTGTTGCTCTCGGTGCCGCCGCTGGTGAACACCACCTCGGCCGGCTGCGCGCCGATCAACCGCGCCACCTGGGCGCGCGCCTGCTCCACCGCCTGGCGGGCGCGCGCTCCCAGCGCGTGGGCACTGGAGGCGTTGCCGAACTCGTCGCGCAGGAACGGCAGCATGGCTTCGAGCACCTCCGGCCGCAGCGGCGTGGTGGCGTTATGGTCACAATAGATCATCGTAGCTGTAGACAACCGTCACGCCCGACACCGCCCGGGGCGATGTCCCGGGGCTAATCAATCGCCGCCCCGTTGGGGCTGTGTCCCTCCGGCGCTTGTATCGCTTCGCTCCGAGCCCCGAAAGGGCGGCCAGCCGCCAGAACAGGGCAACGCCCTGGGCGACGGAACGCAAACGTGTCCATGGGACGCCTGTCAAAGAGTGGTTGTTGCTTTCGGTAGCCCCGTCGTGCAAGGGCGCGCGCGCCTCGCGTCGGTCTTGCCACGCCGTTGAAGGTCCTCCTACGTCGTGCTCTCGGGCGCCGCCGCGCGCTTGCCGCGCGGGCGCTTGCGATCCTTATAGAGCTTGTATTCGATGCTGTCGACCAGGGCCTGCCAACTGGCCTCGATGACGTTCGGCGACACACCGACAGTGCCCCAGCGGTCCTGGCCGTCGCCCGATTCGATGAGCACGCGCACCGTCGCGCCGGTGCCTTCGCCACCGCCCAGGACGCGCACTTTGTAGTCGAGCAACTCCACCTCGTCGATCTGGGGATAGAATTTCCGCAGCGCTTTGCGCAACGCGCGGTCTAGCGCGTTCACCGGCCCGTTGCCGTCCGCCACCGTGTGCTCGATGCTGCCGTCGGGCCCTTCGATCCGGATGGTGGCTTCGGAATACGGCGCCTGGTCCTCCGCATGCTTCGCGTCGATGACCCGAAAGCCGATGAGGCGGAAGCTGCGCAGCTTCCCGTTGAGCCCTTTCTGCATCAGCAGCTCGAACGAGGCCTCGGCCCCCTCGAACTGGAAGCCGCGATTCTCCAGTTCCTTGACCTCGGCCAGCACTTTGCGGGCCGCCGGCTTGACCGCCTCCACATCGACCCCGAATTCCTGCGCCTTGTAGAGGATGTTGCTGCGTCCGGAGAGATCGGACACCAACACCCGTTGCCGATTGCCCACCAACTCCGGATCGATGTGCTCGTAGGTCTGCGGATTCTTCTGCACCGCGGCCACATGGATGCCGCCCTTGTGCGCGAAGGCGCTGAGGCCGACGTACGGCTGGCGCTTGTTCGGTTCCTGATTCGCAAGTTCCCACACGAAGTGCGACACGTCGCGCAGGCGCCGTAGCTGTGCCGCGTGCACCACTTTGCGATGCATCTTCAACTGCAAGTTGGCGATTACCGAGCATAGGTTGACGTTTCCGCAACGTTCGCCGATGCCGTTGATGGTGCCTTGCACCTGCACGACACCGTGCTGTACCGCGGTCAAGCTATTGGCTACGGCCAGTTCCGAGTCGTTATGGCAATGGATGCCCAGCGGCGTGGATACCGCCTGGCGGACCGCCTCGGTGGCGGCGGCCACCTCGTCGGGCAAGCGGCCGCCATTGGTGTCGCACATGCAGATGACGTCGGCGCCGGCGTCGGCTGCGATGCGACAGCATTCGACGGCAAACGCCGGGTCGTCCTTGAAGCCGTCGAAGAAGTGTTCGCAGTCGAAGATGACCATGTCCGTGTGGCGTTTGAGAAACGCGATGCTGTCGTGGATGACCTCGAAATTCTGCATCTCCGAAATGTGTAGATCCTCGTGGACATGCAGCTTCCAGGTCTTGCCGAAGATGGTGACCACCGGCGTTTCCGCCCGCAGCAGCATCTTGAGATTGTGATCCTCGCTGGCGCGCACCCCGATGCGCCGCGTCGACCCGAAGGCGGCGATCCGCGCCTGCTTCAACTGCAGCCGCTTGACGGCGGCGAAAAACGCCTCGTCGCGGGGATTGGAGCCGGGCCACCCGCCCTCGATGTAGCGGATGCCGATGTCATCGAGACGCTCGGCGATGCGCAGCTTGTCTTCGACGGTAAAGGCGATATCTTCCGCCTGGCAACCGTCGCGCAGCGTCGTATCGTAGATGTCGATGTGTCGCGCCGCGGTCACGCCCCCGCCTCCTGCAGCCCTTCTTCGACCAGTGCCTGATGCAGCACGCGCACCGCCAATTCGGCGTACTTGGCATCGATCACGGCCGACACTTTGATTTCCGACGTCGAGATCATTTGAATGTTGATACCCTCCTGCGCCAGCACTTGGAACATGCGCGCCGCGACCCCGGCATGGCTGCGCATCCCCAAACCGACGACCGATACCTTGGCGATCGACGTATCCGAGGTCACCCCGTCGGCTCCGATTTCCGTGGCCACGTCGCGTACCATGCCCAGGGCCTTCCGATAATCGGTGCGCGGCACGGTGAACGTGAGATCGGTGAAGCCGTCGGCGCTGGCATTCTGGATGATCATGTCGACGACGATGTGCGCGTTGGCGATCGGCGACAGGATCTTCGCCGCCAGACCGGGGCGGTCCGGGACATGCAGCAAGGTGATTTTCGCTTCGTTGAGGTCGTGGGCAACGCCCGTCACCAACACATCTTCCATACTCGATTCCTCCCGCACGACCCACGTTCCGGGCTCGTCCGAAAAACTCGTCCGTACGTGGACCGGCACACCGTAACGCTTGGCAAACTCGACGGACCGGATCTGCAAGACCTTGGCGCCCAAGCTCGCCAACTCGAGCATTTCGTCGTAGGAGATACGCGCCAGCTTGCGGGCACTCGGGCAGATACGCGGATCGCTGGTGTACACGCCCGCGACATCGGTGTAAATTTCGCAGACGTCGGCCTTGACGGCAGCGGCGACGGCCACGGCGCTGGTATCGCTGCCCCCGCGGCCCAGCGTGGTAATATTGGCGTCCTCGTCAACTCCTTGGAAGCCGGCCACCACCGCCACCGCGCCGCCGCGCACGACTTGCAGCATCGCGTCCGCCTCGATGCTCTTGATGCGCGCGCGGCCGAAAACGCTGTCGGTGGCGATGCGGATCTGGTGTCCGAGAAACGACTGCGCGGGCACGCCCATGTTGTGCAGCGCCATCGCCAGCAGTGCGACCGACACCTGTTCGCCAGTCGCCAGCAGGACGTCCGTCTCACGGGCGTCCGGACGCTCCGCGACCTTCCCAGCCAGTTCCAGCAGTCGATTCGTCTCCCCGGCCATCGCCGAGACCACGACGATCACCTCATTACCCGCCCGGCGCGTCGCCGCGACCCGCTCCGCCACCGCCCGGATCCGTGTCGGGTCGCCCACCGATGTACCACCGTATTTTTGAATAATTAGCGCCAACTTCCGATCCTTAACTTAGCGTCTGCGCCAGCGCATCGTAGTGGGCACCGGCGGCAACCGCCACGAGCACGCGCTCATGAGGTCCCACGAATACAACGGTGATATCCAGATGCGGCGCGTCTTCTCCCAGCCGCTCAAACCACTCGACCACGCAGATTCCGTCGCCGTAAAGGTAGTCGCGTAACGCCACTCTGTCTAGCGCGGAGGGCGCCAGGCGGTACAGGTCGATGTGATAGAGCGGCAGGCGGCCGCCGCCGTATTCATTCACCAGTGTGAACGTGGGGCTACGCACCTTACGGGGAGGGATCCCCAGCCCTTCCGCGAGCCCCCGCACCAAGCAGGTCTTGCCGGCACCCAGTTCGCCACGCAACCCGACGAGATCCCCGCGGCGTACCCGCCGGCCGAGACGCACGCCGATGGCGTGCGTCTGTTCCTCGCTGTGACTATGGAGGGTCATTCAATCCGCCGGCGCGTCCGGCGGGGCGTGGCGTCCCCGATAGGCACACCGAGGCGGAGCATCCCCGCCGGCACGCCGTCGATGACGTCGGATGCCAGGAGCCCGATCTGCCCGTGGCGCGCGGCCACGTGGTCCGCCACCTCCCCGTGCAGATACACACCGAGACACGCGGCCTCCGGCGGCGGCAGCCCCTGAGCCAGCAGCCCGCCCAGAATCCCGGACAAGGCATCGCCCATGCCGCCGGATGCCATGCCCGGATTGCCGGTGGGATTGATCCACAGTCGGCCGTCGGCGGCGGCGATGACGCTCCGCGCCCCTTTCAGCACCAGTGTACAGCCATGGGTGCGGGCAAACGCTTCCGCCACCCCGATACGGTCTCGTTGCACTGCCGCCGTCTCGCTTGCCGTCAGCCGCGCCATCTCCCCCGGATGCGGCGTGAGCAGCGCGCCCGCCCGCGCCCGCGAGAGCGCACCAAGGTCGCGCGCTAGACAGGTCAGCGCATCGGCATCGACAACCACCGGCAACGCAATCTCGCGGAGGAGGAAGCGCACCAGTTTCTGCGCATCTTCGTGAGTGCCGATACCAGGCCCCACCACCACCGCATCCTTGCCGTCGAGGAGGGCGCGGATTCCGGCTTCGTCGAATTGCACGAATCCATCGACGTCGGGCAGTGGCGCGGTCATCACCTCGGGACGCCCCAGCGAGAAGACCGTATTCAGCGAGGCCGGCCCGGCGAGTGTCGTCAGACCGGCACCGGCGCGCGCGACGGCGTGTGCGGTCATCAGCGCGGCGCCGCTATGGCCGCGCGAACCGGCAAGAACGAGGGCATGACCGCACGATCCCTTGTGGGCTTCAGACGCCCGGACCGGTACCAGCGCGGCGACGTCACGTGGCTCCAACAACCGTCGCCGTGGCCGCACCTCCGCCACCGCTTCCGGTGCGATGCCGATGTCCACGATTGCCAGCGCGCCGACGTAGTCGATGCCCGGATAGACGAGTTGGCCGACCTTGGCGAAGGCGAACGTTGCCGTGGCCTCGGCCTGTACGGCCACACCGAGAGGGGCGCCACTGTCGGCGTTGAGGCCGGAAGGGATGTCCACCGCGAAGACCGGAACTCCGGACGCATTGATCATGTGCAGCAGATCGGCGTACCGCCCCTCGACCGGAGCGTTGAGGCCGGTGCCAAACACCGCGTCCACCAGCACGGCGGCGTTCGCCATCTTGGCCGGTAGCGCGGCCATGTCCGCGGCCGAGGTGACCGTGGTGATCGCGCCGCGCGCTCGCCGCCAGGCCGCCAACGCCCGCGCCGCGTCGCCCTTGACGTCCTCCGGGTTGCCGAGCAACGCGACTTCGACGCGCACGCCCGTGCGCCGCAGCAGTCGAGCGATGACGAAACCGTCGCCGCCATTGTTGCCCTTTCCGGCACACACGAGGACGCGTTTGCGGCGCACATGGGGAAACTGCTCGAGCAGCGCGGTCGTGGCGCCGGCGCCGGCGCGCTCCATCAGTACGTGCCCGGGTGTCCCGTATCGCCGAATCGTCAACTCATCGAGGCGGCGCGACTCCGCCGCGGTCACCACAATCATGGCCGGCCCCCTTACCCGCGACGCGCGCTACGCAGTCGCGCTTTCATACGGCGGACAGCTTGTTCCAAGCCCACAAACAGCGCGTCGGCGACGATACTGTGCCCGATGTTGAGTTCGGCGATCGCGACGATCGCCGCGATCGCCGCGACATTGTCCAGGGTCAGGCCGTGTCCGGCATTGACCGTCAGCCCCGCCGTCGCCGCCGCACGGGCCGCGGCTTGGATCCGCAGGAGTTCCGCCGCGCGCGCCGCGGGGGTCATGGCGTCGGCATACGTCCCGGTGTGCAGTTCGATCGCATCCGCGCGCAGCCGCATGGCCGCCTCGATCTGGCGCAACTCGGGATCGATGAACAAGCTCACACGGATGCCGGCGGCACGCAGCTGTGCGACCACGGCATCGAGCGCGTCGCCCTGCCCGGCAGCGTCCAGCCCCCCCTCCGTCGTCAGTTCCTCGCGGCGTTCCGGCACCAGACACACGTCTTGTGGGCGCACCGCGCAGGCCTTCGCAACCATCGCCGCCGTCGCCGCCATCTCGAGATTGAGTTTGGTGGTGACGCGGGCACGCAGCAGATCGACGTCCGCGTCCTGGATGTGGCGGCGGTCCTCACGCAAGTGCACGGTGATCCCGTCCGCGCCGCCGCGCTCGGCGGCGGCGGCGGCGGCGAGCACATCGGGATAGGGCGTGCGCCGGACTTGCCTGAGCGTCGCCACATGATCGAGATTCACTCCGAGTGCGATCATGGTGCCAGCTCCGTACGAATGGCGGCGGCAATCTCCTCCGCCAACCCCTGGATGTCAACCCACGATTCCCCTTCCACCATCACACGCGCCAACGGCTCGGTCCCGGAGAAACGCACCAATACGCGTCCACGCTCGCCCAGCGTGGCGGCAACGTCATCGAGGCGCTGGCGCACACGCGGCAGGGCCGCCAACTCGCCGCGCCGCGCAACCGGTACGTTGAGCAGCACCTGCGGAAACGGCGTCATCACCCGTTTCAAATCGCTCAACGGCCGCTGGCGTTCGATCAGGAGTCGCAGGATTACCAACGCGGCGATCAGGCCATCGCCGGTGGTGGTGCGATCGAGGAACACCACGTGGCCGGATTGCTCGCCGCCGAGGTTGTAATCATGGCGCCGCATTTCCTCGACCACGTAGCGGTCCCCCACGTTCACGCGCACCAGGTGGGCGCCGCGCTCGCGCAATGCCCGCTCCAACCCGAGGTTGCTCATCACGGTGGCAACGACCGTGGCGTGCTTGAGCGTCCCGCGGTACAGCATGTCATCGGCGACCATGGCCAGTACATGGTCGCCATCGACCACGGCTCCCGTCTCGTCGACGAACAGCGCCCGATCGGCATCCCCGTCCCAGGCAATCCCCAATTGCGCCCGCTCGGCCGTGACCAGCGCTTGCAGGGGTGCGAGGTGTGTCGCCCCGCACCGCTGGTTGATGTTCGTGCCGTCCGGATTCGTACCGATGGCGACCACCCGCGCACCGAGGTCGCGGAGCAGCGCGGGACCTACCTGGTAGGCCGCACCATGGGCGCAATCGACGGCGATGGTCAACCCGGATAACGACAGGCTCTCCGGCACGCAGCGTTTGACGAAATCGCAGTAGCGTGTCGCGGCATCGTCAAGCCGCACAACCTTGCCGATGTCGCTGCCGGTAGGGCTCGTTGTGCCGCGGCCCGCGGCCACGCGGCGCTCGATTTCCGCTTCCACGGCATCCGGCAATTTGAAACCGTCGGCGGCAAAGAACTTGATGCCGTTGTCCTGAAAGGGGTTGTGTGAAGCGGACACCGCCGCGCCGGCGCAGGCGTTCAGGCTGCGCGTCAGGAATGCCACCGCCGGAGTCGGGATCGCGCCGGCCAGTACGACATCGAGACCGCAGGCACAGAAGCCGGCGGCCAAGGCGCTTTCCAGCATGTCGCCGGACCGGCGTGTGTCTTTGCCGATCACCACGCGCTCGCGACCGGACTGTGTCAAACGGCACACTTCGGCAACCGCGCGGCCGAGACCGAGTGCGGTTTCCACCGTTACCGGTTCTACGTTCGCGAGTCCCCGAACGCCGTCGGTCCCAAACAACGTGCGCGCAGGCTTGCCCTCAGCGGCCGCCACGGTCGGTGGATCTCCCTTTCTGCAAGAAGAGCTGCACTTTCGCCGGTTCCATCGAGAGCAGTTCGACGCCCTCGGGAAGGTCCACGTGTGGCTGCACCACCCGCCTCCCCGACGCCTGCCCTTCGGCGTCGACATACACGGCACCCTTGCCCAGGTCGAGGGTGTCCACCAACCTCTTGGGGCCGCGCACGGCCACCCGCACGCGCTCCGGGCGGACGGCGTGCGGCACGAGCGCATTGCGGACGGTCACCACAACCGACTTGAACTCGCGCGTGCCCATTTGTTCCTCCACACGCACCTGCACGGCCACCTTGTTGGCGCTGAACGACAGGTACTCGCTGGGCGGCTCCAAGCCCAGTTCGCGCTCAATCGTCCCGGCCCCCACCTGGCGGATGTCCAGGGGCTCCGTGTTCGCGGTCTGCACGTCGTCGACGTCCGACACGGGACCGCTCACCTGGACACTGTCCGGCGCCACCTTCGTCTCCGTCACACGGAGGTCGCCCGGTGGCTTGCCCTCGAGGCGGAGATGCACGGGGACCGACTTGTGTCCCACGCGCTCGAGTTCCAGCGTCACCTGGGCGGGGGTAATGCGCACCACCTTGACGCCGCGCGGCAGGTTCAACAGATCGGTGTCCACCCGGAAGACGGCGGGACCGGGGCGCACGCCGCTCAACTCAAAGGAAATCGCCAGCCGCTCGCGATCGATTCGTCCGAGTAGGGCACGCGGGCCGCTGACGCGCAAATCGACAAAATCGATGCGTGGACTGGTAATCATCAGGTGCGCCGGAATGTTACGCAGCTCGAGCGGGGCATGCAGCGTCTCTTCCGTATCGCGCTCCCCAAAATTCACGAACGACCAGATACTGACCGCGATCGCCAGCGACAGCAGCTTGAGCGCAAGGTTGTAGGTCACCAGTTGCCGGAGATGTTCCGGGTCCAGAATGGTCGCACGAACCGCCGCCCATGCGGATCGCAACTGCCCCCGATCGAACCACCTTCGCATCAGCTCAGCAGCCTCTGCAGTGTACTTCGCAGCGTCGCGGCATCGACACCGCGCGTCATCCGGCCGTCGCGCACCATGGAGATGGCCCCCTGTTCCTCCGAAATGACGATCACCACCGCGTCCGTCTCCTCCGTCAGCCCGATCGCCGCCCGGTGCCGCGTCCCCAGGGTCTTGCTGACGTGGGGGTTGGTCGTCAACGGCAGGAAACACCCCGCCGCGGTGATGCGTCCCTTGTAAATGACGAGGGCGCCGTCGTGAATCGGGGAGTGCGGCAGGAAGATGCTGGTGATCAGCTCCTTGCTGACGCGCGCATCCAACGGCGTTCCCACTTCAACGCAGTCGTTCAGCCCCACCTCGCGCTGCAAGACGATCAGCGCACCGACGTGTTTGCCGGCCAGGGACACGGCGGCGCGCACGATCTCCTCGAGGTCCTGCCCTTTCAGTCCGACCTCCGAACCGAAGAACGTCCGCGTCCCGACCTGGGTCAACGCGCGGCGGATGTCGTCCTGAAAGATTATGACGATGACCAGCAGGATCGAGCCGAGAAAATTATCCAGGATCCAGTTGAGGGCGTAGAGATCAAAATACTTCGAAGAAAGAAAGGCGATAAACAGCACCACCAGACCGATAAGCATCTGCACCGCGCGCGTACCGCGGATGAGATCGATGATGCGGTAGATGAAAAAGGCGATGATCCCGATGTCGATGGCGTCCTGGAAGCGGAAATTGGAGAACAGCTCGAACATGGGACACGCGAAGGAGTCGGAGGTACTGGATTCACATCTGGAATTGCGCCGCCGGCTGCCGCCAGTCACACTACCCGTACGCTTCTAGCGCCCGCGCCCGTCGAACCGGTTGACTAGGCCCCGCCGCGCACCGCGCATCCTCGTTGGCAGCCAGCGACCCTGACGGAGAAACGATTACGGCGCCCGGCTTCGCCGCCCGCGTCACACGCGAACGTCCGAACTCGTGGCCACGGCGATCGGCGTGGCGCCGTTGCCGCGCCCGGACTGCCGGAGGATGTCGTCGATTTCAGGGCCGTCGAGCACTTCCTTGTCCAGCAGCGCCTCGGCGATCTTGTGGAGCACGTCCACATTCGTACTCAGGAGGTCCTTCGCCTGCTGGTAGCTTTCCTGGATGATGCGCCGCACCTCGCCGTCGATCTCGACGGCCGTATGCTCGGAGTAATCCTGCAGTTGGGTGAAGTCGCGGCCGAGAAAGATCTGCTCCTCTTTCTTCCCGAAGGTCATCGGCCCCAAGCTATCGCTCATGCCCCATTCGCAGACCATCTTGCGGGCCCAGTCCGTCGCCTTTTCGATGTCATCGGCGGCGCCCGTGGTGACGTGTCCGAGAATGAGTTCTTCGGCGGCTCGACCGCCGAAGCGAATCGTGAGGCTGTTGAGGATGTAATCCTTGGTGTAGGAATGGCGGTCGTCGATCGGCACCTGCTGGGTCACCCCCAAGGCCATGCCGCGCGGGATGATGCTTACCTTGTGGACCGGGTCGGCGCCGGGGAGCAGCTTGGCCACCAACGCATGGCCGGCCTCATGATAGGCGGTATTGCGACGCTCCTCCTGACTCATGATCAGGCTCTTGCGCTCGGCACCCATCATCACCTTGTCCTTGGCGATCTCGAAGTCGGCGTGGGCGACGCGATCCTTGTTGCGGCGGGCCGCCAGCAGGGCGGCCTCGTTCACGAGATTTTCCAGATCGGCGCCGGCAAACCCGGGTGTGCCGCGCGCGAGCAGTGCCAGATCCACGTCCTCGGCCAGGGGGACCCGCCGGGTGTGCACCCGCAGGATGCCCTCGCGCCCTTTGACGTCGGGACGCGGAACGACCACCCGCCGGTCGAAGCGTCCGGCGCGCAGCAGCGCCGGGTCGAGCACGTCCGGCCGGTTCGTTGCCGCGATCAAGATCACCCCCTCGTTGGTCTCGAAGCCGTCCATTTCCACGAGCAGCTGGTTCAGCGTCTGCTCACGTTCGTCGTGCCCGCCCCCCAGACCGGCGCCACGATGACGACCGACCGCATCGATCTCGTCGATGAAGATGATGCAGGGCGCGTTTTTCTTGCCTTGGACAAACAGGTCGCGCACCCGTGAGGCGCCGACACCGACGAACATTTCGACGAAATCGGAGCCGCTGATCGAAAAGAACGGTACGCCCGCTTCGCCGGCGATGGCCCGGGCCAGCAGGGTCTTGCCGGTTCCCGGCGAGCCGACGAGCAGCACCCCCTTGGGGATGCGGCCGCCCAGTTTGGTGAATTTTTTCGGGTCCTTGAGAAAGGCGATGATCTCTTCGAGCTCCTCCTTGGCCTCCTCGATACCGGAGACGTCGTTGAACGTCACCTTTTGGGTGTTTTCGCTCAGTAACTTGGCGCGGCTTTTGCCGAACGACATCGCTTTCCCGCCGCCGACTTGCATTTGACGCATGAAGAAGATCCACACGCCGATGAGCAACAACATCGGGAACCATTGCACGAAGAGGATCACGTACCACGGATCGCCCTCCTCGGGCTTGGCGGCGATCTTGACCCCTTTTTCGCGCAACACTTTCACCAGATCGGGGTCTTCCGGGGCATACGTCTTGAAGCGCTCCCCGTTATGATACTTGCCGCGGATGTTCCGACCCTGAATCGTGACCTCGGTGACGTCGCCCTTCTCGGCAGCGATCATGAAGTCGCTGAAGATGATTTCCGGCTCTTTCTGCTGCTGCTTGTTGAACAGGTTGAAGAGGAGAAGGAACATCAACCCAAGCACAAGCCAGAGCGCTACGTTTCGCGAAAACTGATTCACCATTCCCCCAGGGTCAAGAGACGCATAGCTTCGTAAAATACAACCGTCACCGTAACATAGGCACTATGGAGCGGCAACGGCCGTTTCCTCGGCGACGAGGCGCAGCGCCGTGCGGCTAGCGGCGGTAATCAGCGCCCGGTGGCCGCGGATCACCCCCGGCACCCAGAGGACCTCTCCATCCAACTCCACCACGGGCCATGAGCGGCGTGCCGCCAGCGGAATCTTGCGGTCGACCAGGACATCCTGCAGCTTGCGGTGCCCGCGCAACCCGAGGGGCTGAATACGGTCGCCGGGGCGGACGGTGCGGACCACCAACGGCGAAGCAACGGCCCGCGCATCCGCCACCGCCTCGAACAAGTCGCTCGGTCGCTGCCAAGCCGCCGTGATCGGTTCGAGTGCCGCGCGGATGCGCCAGCCGGACCGCAATGCCACGATGCCACCGGCCACCAGCGGGTGTTCCGCTTCAGGCTCAGCCATGGGCGCCGTCGTTGCTCGAACGCAGCGTAATCGCTGATATTCCCGCACCACCCATTGCGCGCCCGGCAGCCGCACCCGGCCGTTCGGTCGGTGCCCGCATGCCAGATCGGCGACCGCCTCGAAATGCGCCCGGTGCAACCCGATCAGATCGCCATGGAGGTGCCGCAACCACGCCCGCACCAGGCGGGTACGCAGCGGCATCTCCGTTGCGCGCACCGCGGCCACCGCCAAGGCCCCATCCGCGGCGACGGCCGCCGCCAGGCGCCGTTCGTCCTGCGCCCGCAACCAGGCCAGCGCGTCGGTCACCTCCTGGGCGGTAACCGCCAGATTGCGCACCGCCGCAGGATTGAGTGCGCGCAGCAACGGCAGGATCTCCTGACGGAGACGATTGCGAAGAAACCGCGGGTCATGGTTGCTGCTGTCGTCGCAGAACGGCAGGGCTTGCGCCCGCACATAGTCCAACACCGCAGCCCGCGAACACTCGATGAGCGGGCGGATGACGTGGCCATCGCGCACGGGGCGGATCGCCGCCAGGCCATCGGACCCGGTGCCGCGCAGCAGCCGCATCAACACCGTCTCGGCCTGGTCATCGCCGGTGTGGCCGGTCGCGATCTTCGTGCAGTGTCGTTCCGCGGCCGCACGCGCAAGAAAGGCGTAGCGCTCCCGCCGCGCCCGCGCCTCCAGATTCGGACCGCCTTGCAGCACCGTACTAATGCCGATGACGCACGACACACCGAGCACCTGGGCCACCTCCTCGGCGCAGCGCTGGTCGCGCAGCGACTCGTCCCCGCGCAGCCCGTGGTTCAGGTGTGCGGCGCACACGCCCACCCCGAATTCCGGCGCCAACGCCACCAGCGCCCCCAGCAAGGCAACGGAATCCGGCCCCCCCGAGAGGGCCACCAGGACATGGTCCTCCGGGGTCAACATCTCGAACCGTTTGACCGTTCTGCGAATCTGCTGGAGTAAACGCGAAGACGCCCGGTGGTGCACGACAACGAGAGTTTGGCATCATCGATTCCGCAACACAAATCGCGTGCGGGAGCCTCCGCTTGCGAGGAAATGCCGATTCCTATCGCAGGTGAGCGGGGCAGCGGCTCGCGGTAGAGACGGTTCTTGCGCGGCGCTACCCGCACAGGAACCGGCGAGCGGCACCACCGCACCGGGCTGTCGCCTCAGGCGCTGGCATCCGTATATCTCCGTATAAATGCGTAGACCACTCCGTAGGGATGTGCAGATGCCCTAGTATGCGGCGGATTACTATTCAGCATTGATATGTGCCCCCCTGATGTTTGTCATGGGGCCTGGCATTCGGGGTATCATTACGCCATCGGGCGGCGTCGTGCCCCGCCGCCCGATGGATTGCTCGGGCCTTTCGGTACCAGCGGCACGTGCGGGGGGTCCGTCCGGACGACCAGTTGCTTGGTGCCACGCAGGTAGGCACCTCTGTGCCAATGACAGTGAGACATTTCCTCTTGGGTGAAATAGTGTAGAGGGCGGAGGAAGTAGGCAAGGGGATGAATGGAGTGACGGTATCAGGAAATGGGACCGCAGCAGGGGCTGGCGGAGCGAAGGGAGCGATAGCGACCGGAGCGCAGCCAGCTCCTGCTGCGGCGGCGCGGCCGAACCCCGAGGTGGCTAGCAAGGCCCAGCGCCGGCGGTTCACGGCGGAGTACAAACTACGCATCTTGCGGGAAGCCGAGCGCTGTACGGCGCCCGGCGCGATCGGGGCGCTGTTGCGGCGCGAGGGCTTGTACTCGTCGCACTTGACCACGTGACGGGCGCAACAGGCGGCGAGTTTGGAGCCGCGCAAACGTGGACGCAAATCGCAGGTGAACCCGTTGGCGGCTCGTGTAGCGCAGCTTGAGCGTGAGACAGTGCGCCTGCAGCGCGAGTTGGAGAAAGCGCAGATCATCATCGAGGTCCAAGAAAACCATCGGGGAGGCGGCCTCCCACCTGTTGGCCAGAAACTCTGGGAGGCGTAGGAGAGGGGGCAAATCCGCGAGGAGAGGCCGTTCGCTTATTGGAGAAGGTCATCCCGATAAAAAACATGGTCCACGGAAGGCTGCGGACTTGGCAGTGGTGACGTTCCCGCCGGGGCGATCCCGTTTAGGAAAGTGAACCCATTCGCCTTCCCGCCTCACGGGTCCCACAGGGAAAGGGGGACACGATGGCACGTGCGAGGAGAAGAAGGCAGACCGCTGACCAGGACGGACTGCCAGTGGTCCACCGGCACGCGGCGGGAATCGACGTCGGGGCGACGTTCCATGTGGTCGCGGTGGGCGCGGAGCGTGATGCGAAGCCGGTACGAACATTCCGCAGCTTCACGGGAGACCTGCATTGTCTGGCTGACTGGCTCCGGGCGACGGGCATCACGACGGTAGCGATGGAGTCGACTGGCGTGTACTGGATCCCAGTGTTCGAGATTCTCGAGTCCCGAGGCTTCGAGGTGCTGCTGGTCAACGCCCGCGACGTCAAGAACGTTCCCGGTCGCAAGACCGACGTCAACGACGCGCAGTGGATCCAGCGGCTGCATCAGCATGGGTTGCTGCGCGGGAGTTTCCGACCACGGCAAGAGGTGGTCACGCTGCGCGCGTATTTGCGGCATCGAGAACGGATGGTCGAGTATGCCGCGTCTCACATCCAGCACATGCAGAAGGCGCTGAACCAAATGAACGTGCCGCTGCACCACGTTGTGTCCGACATCACCGGCGTCACCGGGATGCGCATCATCCGAGCAATTCTCCGCGGCGAGCGGGATCCCGATGTGCTGGCGGGCTTCCGCGACGTCCGCTGCAAGGAGTCACGGCAGACCATCCGCGCTGCGCTGACGGGCCACTATCGTCCCGAGCATATCTTTGCCTTGCAACAGGCGCTGGAGCTGTACGAGGTCTACGAGGCACGCATCCGGGATTGCGACCGGAAGATCGAAGAGACCTTGGGGGGGCTCACTCAAGGTCATGAAGCGCCGCCAGATTCGCGTGCGGATCGAGGCAGCAAACGCCAGAAGAACGAACCGGCATTTGACGTGCAGCGAGGACTACACATACTGCTGGGCGTCGATCCGACCCAGATACACGGCATCGGAGCGCACTTGGCCCTGCGGCTGGTCGCCGAGGGTGGCGACGACATGGGCCGGTGGCCAACCGCGAAGCACTTTACCTCGTGGCTGACCCTGGCGCCGGGCAACAAGATATCGGGCGGGTGCTGAGCTCCGCCACCCGCCGCTCGGCCAACCGTGCCGCCGCGCTGCTCCGCATGGCCGCTATCAGTGTGGGCAAAACGCATACCGCGCTGGGCGCGTTCTATCGGCGGCTGGGGGCCCGGGTGGGTAAGGCGGAGGCCGTTACGGCAACCGCCCGCAAGATCGCGATTCTCTTCTACAACACCCTGCGCTACGGATCGGCGTACACCGACCCCGGCGTCGACCACTATGAGCAGCGCTACAAAGAGCGTGTTCGCAAGAACCTTCAACGCCGTGCCGCCGCGCTCGGGCTGCAGCTCATTGAGGCTGCGCCCAGCGGGGTGTGTTTCGGCGTGCAATTTTGACCCCCAAACCGGGGTAATCGGCGTCCAAAATTGACCCCCTCCGGTAAGCGTGATGCGCTGCCCGCTTTTCACGAAAGGCGGGTGATGGGGGATGCTGACAGTGGAGACGATCGGTCGGATTCGGCGCGAGTATTTCGTTAACGGCAAGACGATCAAGCAGATCGCCCGTGAGCTGCGGGTATCCCGCAACACCGTACGGAAGATCGTTCGGTCGGGGCACACGGATGCGCAGTATGCCCGCGAGACGCAGCCGCGCCCGAAGCTAGGCCGCTGGACGGCCGAGCTTGAGGAGTTGCTGACCGCAAACGCCGAGAAGTCGACGCGCGAGCAGCTGACGCTGATCCGCTCAGGCTGGCGCTGCGGCATGGAGACGAAGGCGGCTACGATGCGGTGCGCCGCTATGCGCGGGCCTGGAGCGTCGCCCACGGGCAGGCGGTAGCGACCACATACGTGCCACTCAGCTTCGAGGCCGGGAGGCCTACCAGTTCGACTGGAGCCACGAGGTGGTGCTTCTGGGATGCCAGACGGTCAAAGCCGCCCATGCGGCTGTGCCGACAGTCGGCTGCCGGTTGTGCGGGTGTATCCGCGCGAGACCCAGGAGATGGTGTTTGACGCTCACGACCGGGCCTTCGCCCTGTTCGAAAGGCAGTTGCCGGCGCGGCATCTACGACAACATGAAGACGGCGGTGGAGGCGATCTACGTCAAGGGCGAGCGCCGCGACAACCGGCGCTTGCAGATGTGCAGCCCCTACCTGGTCGACCCGGTGGCCTGCACCGCCGGCCGCCGGCTGGGGAGAAGGGGCAGGTCGAGCACTTCAGGTCGGGGTGGCGCGGAGCGGCCTTCACCCCGCGCCTGCGCTACAAGATCTACGAGGAGATCAACGACTACCTGGTCGACCGCTGCAGGGCTACGCCCGCTCCCACCGTCACCCTGAACTGCTTTGAGCAAGTACGATCTGGGAGGTGTTCGAGGCCGAACGACCGCAGCTGGTCCTGCATGCGGGACACTTCGACGGGTTCCACGCGGCCGGCGTCGTCGAAGACGTGCCTGGTGCGCTTCGCCAATAACAGCGGCTCGGTGTCCGCCGAGGCCTTCGGCGACCGGGTGAGGTGCACGCCTACGCCGAGCGCCTCGTGATCCGGCAGGACGTGGGCGGGCCTAGTCGCCGAGCATCGGCGCCTGTGTGGCCGGGGCCAGACCATCGACAACCCCTGGCACTACGTGCCGGTCTTGGCCCGCAAGCCCGGCGCCCGGTGCAACGGCGCCCCCTTCAAGGACTGGGCACTGCCGGCGGCGATGGCGCGCGTCCGGCGCAAGCTGGCCGGTGCCCCCGACGGCAATCGGCAGATGGTCGATATCTTCACCGCCGTGCTCGCCGCCGACGGCCTGGCGGCGGTCGAAGTGGCCTGCACCGAAGCGCTCGCCCACGGGGTGCATTCCGCCGACGTCATCCTCAACATCCTGGCCCGCCAGTGACCCCCGACCGCCCGAGACGCTGCGCACCCCGGCGGCGCTCACCCTGCAGCACGAACCCACCGCGGACTGTACGCGGTACGATACCTCCGAGGAGCACGCGATGGACCGCACGCAGATCTTCAATCTCATGGGCGCACTCAAGCTCTGCTGGGCATGAAGGTGGCCTACGACGAGATCATGGCCACGGCCGTCAAACGCCAGCACGAACCGCAGCGGATTGTCGGCGACCTGCTCGCCGCCGAAGTCAACGACAAGCACGCGCTCGATCACCTATCAGCCTGCCATCGCCAAGCTCCCACTGGCCAAGGAACTCGACGCATTCGACTTTGCCGCGAGACGCCGATCAACCAGACGCTGGTGCGGAGCTGGCCGCTGGCGAGTTCCTCGACCAGCAACGCAACGCCGTGCTGATCGGTGGCCCCCGGCACCGGCAAGACGCACCTCGCGATCGCCATCGCGCGTAGCTGCATTCGCGGCGGCGCGCGGGGCCGCTTCTACAACGTGGTCGATCTCGTCAATCGCCTGGAGGCCGAGAGCCGCGACGGGCGCCAGGGCCAGCGCGCTCTCCAGCTCATGCTGAGCGCGGTCTCGAAAATCGATGGAGCGGCGTTCACGAAACTTGATGGACAGGCCGAGCTCGCTTCCCCGCCGGGTGTAGGGGCCGACGGAAACGGAATCGAAAGGGTCGTCAGGCAGGCGCGAGTAGCCGTCAGTGGTACGGATCACGCGGCCGTCGGCGAGCAGTGTGTCGAGTGGCACAGAGCGTTTCGCTGCGAATGCGGTATGCGGCATAGCAGCTCGCGGACGCCGAGAGGAGCGTCAGCGGCGAGCAGCGCCTGCTCGATACGTGCGGCTGGCGAGGGTTGATCTGGGGGCGCGAGCTCGGGCGGTGTCGCCCTGCGATGCGCAGCGCGAGCGGATCGGCGGCAAGCTCCAGGGTGAGGTCGTCGGGAGCGCGGGCGGCGCGGTGTTCGACGCTAAGTCGCAAGAGTTGATCGCGCCGGCGCAGGTAGAGGTTGGAGTCGCCCCAGGCAGGGACACCCGGAGCTGCCACGCAGAGTTCGCCTGGGCCGCAAGCGGCCGGCATCTTTGCGGGCGTGGTGGACCAGTACGGCGGCAGGATGATGCTGGCGCTGAAGCTTGCGCAGGAAGCCGAGGCGAGTAGGAGCGATTCTCGCCGGCGTTGTTCTCGTCGACGGCGTGCAGGCGCACAAAGGGTCGAGCACGAGCAGCGCGGGATTGGCTTTCTCGACGGTTTCGCACAGCTGCTCGCAGCAGGTCGAGTCGTCCAGACGCAGCCGTGTGGCGGTGATGACGAACAGCGGCAGGTTTTTCAGCGAGGGCCGCGGGCGGCGGTGATGCCTGCGAGTTCGCGCACGACGTGCAGCGGGTCTTCGGCGGCAAAGAGCAGCACCCGGCAGCGAGCGACCGCGAAGCGGCCGAGGCATTGCGCCGGAAGCGACCGAGACGGCCAGATCGAGGGCGAGAAAGCCGACCTGGTGGCACTTGGGCTCGCCGCCGATGATCCCGACCGCTTCGGCGCCCCAGAGCTGCTCGACCAGCCAGCGCTGTTCGGTGCGCGAGGAGTTTCGCGGCGGGCAGGACCGGCAGGATGCTCATCGTCGCTTGCCGTTGCTGCGCGCGGGGGCGTGCCACACACCTGCAGGAAGAGCTCGTCCAGGCGCGGGTGCTTGTCGTGCACCGCGGCGGCGAGCAAAGCTCGGCGCCGAGGTTCATGAGGATGCGCCTGTTGCCGGCGGCATGGAGCACAGCGTCTCGATCAGGCCCGGTGTCATCAGCTCCGCGTTGCCGGCCGCCTGGCGCGGCAGGCGCACGCAGTGCGCGCGAGATCGTCGGCCGGGACGGTCTGGAGGATCAGGCGCACGCGGATACGCGAGTACCGAAGCGGAGCAGTTCCGGGGAGCGAAAGCCGTCGGTAGAGCCGCCGGTCGCCGGCCAGCACGACGGTGAGCAGACGGCGGCATCGAGGTCGGCGCTGCAAGAAAGTGCAGTTCGTTCAGCGTGGCTGGATACATCTCCTGCGCCTCGTCGATGATCAGCACCGGGCGCACCAGCGTCGACTCGGTGTGTTTTCGCCAGCGTTCGCGCAGCACCCCGGAGCCGGCCCAGCGGTTGTGCGGAGAGAGCGTAACGCCGAAGAGGTCGTCGAGCTCACGATAGAAGTCGGCGACGTGCGAATGCGGACGAGCGAGTACCGCCACCTGCAGGTCGCGCACCGAAGAGCTTGGCGACCACAGCGCGCAGCACCACCGACTTGCCGGTGCCGGGATCACCGGCGACCAGAGCGAAGCCGCCCTCGGCGCCCATTTGCTCGATACGCCAGGCGAAGTGTTCGACCGCCGCGTTGGCAAGCAGCCCTTCGAGCGGGGCATCGGACAGGAAGGGGTTCCACTTCAGGCCGTAAAGAGTCTGCAAATGACGGATCATGGCTTCTCCGTTTCGCCCGGCACCCGGCAAGTACGCGGCGGGAAGGCTCAGGCGGCGTACTCGGCCAGTAGATGGGTGAGCAGCGTGGCCATCTGGCCGGCCGGCGGTGGTGTCGCGGTGGGTGTGGTGGTGAGCGTCCGTTGGATACGCCGCGCGGCGGCGGCATTGGCAGCAAGATCGACGGGGTAGAGTCGGGGAGTAACAGGATGCGGTCGGCATCGACGAGCAATGCGTTGCTGCGATCCCAGCTCGCGCAGCGGATCTGCAGCCGGCGCAAGTGCCGGTAACGATTGGGCACTCGTAGCGGCGGCCCATCAGGCTCAGCGTGCCGCTGTCGCTCTGGCGCTGGATGCGGTAGACACTGGCAGTGAATGCCACCACCAGTTCTTCGGGTGGCGGACCGGGCGCGTCAGATCGGGGCCGGCCAGGAAGCGTTCGATCGGTGTCTGCCTGGTCTCGGGTTACTACGTGACGGCGGCGGTGGTACTCCATTTCCACCCAGGCCTGGGCGCCGTGGTTGAGCAGCGCCAGACTCAAGTCGGCGACCTCTTCGAGCATCGCCATCAGGCGGCCCTCGATCTGGGTCCAGAAGTGCTCCTGCTTGCCGTTCTGGTACGGAGAATGCGCGTGGTGTGGTGAACGATGCCGAGACGGTGAGTCCTCGCGCGTTTCGGCCGCCAGCATCGCCGCGCCGTTGTCGGTAAGCAGCGCCTGCGGCAGACCGCGCTCTGAATGGCCTGACAGAGTCCGTGCATCGCGGCACTCGGCGGTCTCGAACAGATACCACCGCGCGTGGCAGCACAGCCGCGAGCGGTCATCGAGCGACCAAGCAGCAGCGGAACCACCTCCAGTCTCCGTCGGCGGTAAGTACCTTGCGCCGGCCGTGATGAAAGTCGAGGTGCCATGAAGACGTGCGTGGCCTCGAAGCTGCGCACCTCGCGCTCCTCGATGCGTTGCTCGGCGCGCCGCACGCCGGCCGACGCGGACACCCCGCCGCGGCGTTTGCGCAAACCACGCCGACGCAGAAAACGACGCACGCTGGCGTACGACGCAATCTTGCCCAGCCCCGGATCGGCAAGCACCCGGGCGCGGAAAGTTGTCGGCGTGCAGTTGCGCGCTCCAGTTCGGGGTGCCGCGGTACTGCGCGAGCAGCACGCGCTGCTGCCCTTCGCTGATCGCGCTCGCGGCTTGCCGAGGTCGCGCCCGCGGCCGTTTTCGCAATACGCTTCACTGGCCGAGCCTGCTCGCGCCGCGCCATATAGTACCACCGCTCGATGGTGGAAAAACCGAAGCGCACTAGCTCCTCGGCTGACCGGGTGACGCCAGCTCTTCCTCGCTCAGTTCCTCCAGCGCCTTGAGCTCGCCCTTGCCGGGCGGTGCGGCTAGCAGTGACCCGACCACCGCAAAGCGCAGATGCGCCCATGCTGGTGTGGCCCGATCCGTTCTCGTTCATCGCGTTGCTCCCTTCGAGTTCGCTGGAGCAACTGTACGTCGCCAGCGCCTGGGCTTGTGCAGCAGGCATCTTCTGCGGGGCGCCGCTTCGCTGTCAAAAACCTCCGCCTGCCAGCACGCAGGAGGCGGTCGTGCTCGGCGAGAGAAACCGCAGCAGGCGCACAAGTCCGTCGCCGGCCTGCACGCCGAAGCGCTCGGCCATGGGCGCGGCATCTGTGCCGCGATCGACGGCACCAAGCGCCTTCGAGCCGCTCGCCAAAACGAGCTTCCACAAAGATCGTTCGCCACCACTGCCGCCAGCGGCGCAGCGTGCGCTCGCCCACACCGAACAGCTCGTGCAGCACCCGCACGCGGGTCGGGCTCGGCTCCTGTCGCAGCGCGCCCACCAGCACCACCACCGCGCCCAGGTATACCTTGCGCCCAGAACCGCACCGACGGCGGTGTCGTGCGTCGCCGGACATCCGCGTCCACCTCGCAGCAGAAACTCTGCCGCCGTCGTACTCCTCGCCGAGCGCCACTGGCGCCCGGCTTGCGCGGATAGACCGCGCTGTGCAAGCGCCCGCCACATGCACAGCCCGCCGCTCGTGCCTGCGCGGCAAGGTCCTCGTCGATGCGCAAAAGTATCTCGTAGAGTGTCGCGTCTCCCAGCAGTTCGGCGTACAAGGGTCTCCTCCCATCCAGAGTTCTCGCAAACTTGGAAGGAGCCCCTCTCGGGCGGCTTTTTCAAGCTTCCCGAGGGGGGATAACTACCGCCCCTCATCAAACGTGATCAGAATCCCAAGCGACACCGTCAGCTTTTGTGCTCACGCTCATGCGCGTCGACTTCATCGTCCTCGACGAGCTCGGCTATCTGCCCTTCGCCCAATCCGGTGGGCAGCTCCTCTTCCCCCTCATCAGCCGCCTCACCGATATCGCCTGTCCTCGTTACGATACCCTGCCGAGGCGGAATGGGCGTCGAGCGTCGGCGGCAGATGCCGGTAAAGATGATGACCTTCCGCCTCTGGATCGCTCACCCACCTATCGTGAGCATCATCGAAACCGGCAACGACAGCTGGCGCTTCAAGACCCGCGAATGATCCAAAACGACCTCGGCGCCAGGATTACGGCCATGCAAGCCGAACTCAGCGGCTTGAGGCAGGCAGAAACCGCTGAGATCACAAACACCCTCCAAGCACACCAGCAACAACACATTCAGAAGCATCTTGCCTACAACGCGATTCGGACTGCTTCGATTCCCGGCGTAGGAGGGACTTTCAAAGCGCGATTGATTGCAAGCGGCTTTACTACAGCCGCTGACGTTTCCTTCTACGCGGTTCAACGCGTCCAAGGCATCGGGAACAGCCGTGCTACTGCCATCCAAGCCTGGCGAAACGCCATTGAAGCGAACGCGCGGCGGACTATGCCGGCGGCCCTGGAGCCAAGCGAACTGAATGGTATCAGGTCAAAATATACGGCTCGGCAACTGCAGCTAGAGCGGGACATCGCTACACATGAGCAACGACGACGGGCTGAAGAGGCAGCGGCACGGGCACGTTCGCAAGCCGACCGCGTGCCGATCGACAAGGAGCGAACTGACATTCAGCAAAGGAGAAGGCAGGACGTCGGTGCCGTCAATGGACGCTACCTTCCGCAATACGCTGCGGTTAGGCAACAATCAGCGAAGTTGGCGGCTGATTTTCAAAAGACCGTCGTTGAAGCAGACCGACGAATTCAGCAGCTCACTGCGGAACTCGGTCCGATCTATTTCCAGAGAGAGAAGCTGCGCCGCGAACGAGGCTCCGTTTCTCACATCAATTTTTCGAACTACTTCAAGAGAGTCGTCATAGGCTGGAAGCCCGGATGAGCTGGAGATTCCGTAAGACATTCCGTAGAGGTCCATTCCGATGGAACTGGACGAGGAATGGTATTGGAGGGAGTTGGGGTTTTGGGGGCCTTCGCTTCGGCATTTCCCCAACAGGCCAGCGGTACATTTCGTTTAGCCTTCCGGGGACTGGGCTTTACTGGATCAAATACTTTCCGACCAAGGTGACACCACCATCCCTGCCACCCCCAGTCGCGTCGCCACGTCTCCCAGCCCCCCAACCTTCTCCGCCACCGACAAAACCCAACGCGCCCGCCGCAGCTCCTGTTCCCTGGTGGAAACAGCCAGGGATGGACTAATCCATCCCGCGATCGGGTCTCAAGCTGCAGGCCCAGCAACCCGACATTTGACGATCCACACTCTCGGTGTGTATTATTGATTGGCATGGCTGGAGGCTCCCATATGCATCGACGAATTAACATCACGCTGCCGGCGGAGACCGTGCAGTTGCTTGACCGCGTTGCCCCGAAGGGCGACCGCAGTCGCTTCATCGATGAAGCGGTCCGCGAGCAGGCGAAACGCTCCGCCAAGACACGGCTTCGCAAGGCCCTCAAGGAAGGATATCTCCGCGAGAACGAGATCAATCGACAGCTGGCGGAGGAGTGGTTTCTCCTCGACGAAGAAGCATGGCAAACGGCGGAAAAGGAGTAAGGCAGTTTCCGAAAGGCGGCAGCGTCTATGTCGTGCGCTTCGACCCGACCGAGGGAAGCGAGATCAAGAAAACGCGGCCGGCGATGATCATCCAGAACGACCTGGGCAACCGCTTCAGCAACATCACCATCGTGGCGGCGATCACGTCGAAGTTCAAGCTACCGATGCACCCGACCAACGTGCTCATCAAAGCGCCGGAGGCCGGTCTGGACGTCGATTCCGTCGTGCGCCTTGACCAGATTCGATCGGTAGACAAGGCTCGCCTCGTCAAGAAACTCGGTGTTGCCAAACCAGCGACGATCGCCAAGGTAGATAGAGCGATCAAGATCAGCCTTGGCCTGACGGATCTCTCGTGACCCTAATTTGCGCAGTAAGCGATCCCATTGATTCTATGCCGGCATATTCTCATCCTGTTCGAGAACGGACGGCTGAGCTTGCGGCGCTATCTCTACATCGATCAACTTGCGGAACTTACACCATGGAGCCCGGACGCGATCCGGAGCATGATGGTCCGCGGTACGTTCAAGCTCGGCGAGCACTACTTCAAGCCCCATGGGCCGAACAGTCGGCCAATTTTTTCATGGGAAGCGATCGTCCAGTATATTGAGGCTCAGCAACGTGAGGGAGACGACAACATCCCGCTCGCAGATGGAACGGTGATCGATCTCGATGAAGCGACGGCGAAAGCACATCGGCTGCTCAGTTCTGGCACGTAGCGGCCATCTGCGGCTCCGCTTCCGCTGGCAAGGGAAGCGTTACGCGCGGATCACGAAACTAGCCGATACCCCCGAAAACCGCGCGCAGCTGGAGAAGCTCGCGAAGCTCATCGCAGCCACGATCTCAGCCGGGAAGAATCCGCTGGCGCTTTTCGAAGCGCCGGTTCCGGTGGCAACGGACGTGAGAAACAGCTCGACGGTGGTCGGCGTGATGCGCGCATCGAGATCCTGGTGCACGAGCTGATGGGGCGCGGAGTAGTAGTGGAACTCGATGGCGACGTGGTAATCGATGTGCACCCGCACCTGCTTCCATTGCGCGACCACGAAGCGCTCGGCAGGGCGATTCCGAGACACCCATGATATCCCGCGACGCCCGGAGTGGCTGAGACAGCCTTGTGGCGATCGACCGACCGCGGATCTCTGGCGCGCGGACGTGATGGGTGTCTTGAAACCGGTTCCAGGCTCCCGGTTGTTCACCGCGATCCGTCCCGTGCCCACCGGAATGCCCACCTTGTTTCCAAGCAGGCCCCTGTCTGCTACGTCGCCGTCGCAGTTGTCAGATTACATCTGAAAGACATATGTGATGCACAACCTCGAGGCACCGCCGGATCCGGACCTGGCTGACATCCTGAGCGTGGTGCGCCGCTTCTGGGGCTTCGACCGGCTGCGCCCACTGCAAGAGCAGGCCATCCGCGCCGGCCTGGAGCAGCGCGATTCGGTCGTGGTCATGCCCACCGGTGGCGGCAAGTCGCTGTGCTACCAGGTCCCGCCCGCGCTGGCGGAGCGCACCGATATCGTCGTCTCGCCGCTTATTTCACTCATGAAGGACCAGGTAGACGGCCTGCGCGCCTGCGGGTATCCGGCGGCAGCCCTGTACAGCGGCATGGAGGCCGCCGCCGTGCGCGACATCGAGCGCGCCATCGGGGCGGGCCAGTACCGGCTGGTGTTCGTGGCCCCGGAACGCCTGCTCACGCCGCGTTTCCTGCAGCTCGTCGAGCGCCTGCGGGTGCGGGCCTTTGCGATCGACGAAGCGCACTGCATCAGTCACTGGGGCCACGACTTCCGGCCGGAATATCGGCAACTCGCCGCCCTGCGGGAGCGGTTTCCGCGCGCCAGCATCCACGCCTACACGGCCACCGCGACGGAGCGCGTGCGCCAGGACATCGCCGACCAGTTGCGCCTGAAGGCGCCCACCGTCTTGGTGGGCGTCTTCGACCGCCCCAACCTCATCTACCGCGTCGTGCCGCGGGTGGATACGACACGACAGGTGCTCGATGTCCTGCGGCGACACGACGGCCAGGCCGCGATCGTGTACTGCATCAGCCGCAAAGACGCGGAAGCTGTCGCCGCCGCACTGCGACAGCAAGGCTTGCGCGCCGCCCACTACCACGCGGGTATGGAAGCGGACGTTCGCCGGCGCACGCAGGAAGCCTTCGCGGCGGAGCAGCTCGACGTGGTCGCGGCCACCGTGGCATTCGGCATGGGCATCGACCGTAGCGATGTACGCTGCGTCATCCACGCCGCCATGCCCAAATCCATCGAACATTACCAGCAGGAGAGCGGACGGGCCGGACGCGACGGCCTCGAAGCCGAGTGCCTCTTGCTCTACTCCGCCGCCGACGCCATCCGCTGGGAGAGCCTGATGGAAAAGAGCGCGGCGGAGGCTGGCGCGGCCGCGGAAATCGTCGGCGCCGCCCGGCAGCTCTTGGAGCACATGCGCCACTATTGCACCGCGGTTGTCTGCCGCCACCGCTCGCTTTCGGAATACTTCGGGCAGGTGTACGAGTCGCCGCACTGCGGCGCATGTGACGTCTGCCTGGATGAAGTCGAAGGCCTGGAGGACGGCACCGTGGCGGCGCAAAAGATTCTATCGTGTGTGGCCCGTGCCGGCGAACGCTTCGGCGCCGAGCACATTGTGGACGTGTTACTTGGGGCCAACACCGAGCGCGTTCGCCGCTGGCGGCACCAGCAACTCAGCACGTACGGCCTGATGAAGGGCGCGCAGCGGAAGACGCTGACCAACATGGTCTATCAGCTCATGGACGCCGGCCTGCTCCAGCGTACGCCGGACGACCGGCCCGTCCTACGCCTTACCGAAGCGTCGTGGGCGGTGTTGCGTGGACAACGGTCCGTCCGCTTGCTGCAGGCGAAACACACCGTGCGCACGACGACGGTCGATGCCCAGTCGTGGGAAGGGGTCGATCGCGGCCTGTTCGACAGCCTGCGCGTCCTGCGGCGGACGCTGGCGGATGCTCGCGGCGTACCGCCATACGTACTGTTCAGCGACGTCACCCTCCGCGAGCTGGCGCGCACGCGCCCGGGATCGGCAGCCGCGTTCGTCCGCGTCCGCGGCATCGGCCAGCGCAAGCTCGCCGATCTCGGGCCGGCGTTTCTCAAACACATTGCCGACTACTGCCGTACGCACGGCCTGGCCCTCGATGCCGCCCCGGGCACCCGGTCGCGGGGCGGGGCCGACCGCCGGAACGCCGGCCAGCAAGCGGCATTCGCACTGTTCGCCAAAGGCTGGACGGTACCGGAGGTGATGACGGCCTTGGACCGCGCCGAGAGCACGACCTGGGCGTACCTGACCGAGTTTGTCGCCGCCACGCATCCAGCCGATCTGGCGCCGTGGGTCGATCGGCGAACGTATGAAACCGTCGCGCACGCAGTCCGCGCGCTCGGCACCGCCTACCTGAAGCCCCTCTACGAGCACCTCGACGGTCAGGTGCCCTACCCCCAGATTCAGCTCGTGGTGGCGCATGTGACACCTGCTGCATCCGGCGACCCGTCCGGCGGCACCCCGTCATGAGGCCGACCGATCCAAGACACCCATCGTGCCATCACGCAGACATCGGCGTTGGCGGCGGCTTGCCACCTGCCAGCGAGCCAACGGGTTTTTCCGGAAGCTCGTTAGACGACGAACGAAATTTCTGGCATGGGTGTCTGACGTTGCCAGATGAATGAAGTTCGAGATCGTCGCTCGCATCGCAAACGTCGAAGTCATTGCAACATCCCAAGACGCACCCCCTGGGCGGCGGCCACCACGTCGCGCGGCGCCGCTTCAATTGCACGTTCGCGCCAACGGCGGGATGTCGTGCCGGACACGCTGGTGGAGGACTCGACGATCCCAAGTACCGCTGTTCTTGCAAGACGTCAGGGCATGGGGCGCGCATAGTCACGGATTACGGCTCAGGAGCACTCGATGAGCGCACAACTTCCCTTGCCGATAACGTTCGCGCGCCCAACCCTTAGGCTCCCGATCCCAGGCCCGAGATGACTCTCGTCCACGTCGCGTTACGCCGGCCGTTGACGATCGTCGTTGGTATTGTCGCCGTAACCCTCGCGGCGCTGTTCGCGCTGGTCCAGATGCCGCGCGACATTTTCCCCACGCTCGGAATTCCAACGATTTATGTGGCGCAGCCCTATGGCGGCATGGATCCGGCGCAGATGGAGGGATACCTGACGTATTATTACGAGTATCACTTCTTGTACATTACCGGCATTGAGCACGTGGAGTCCAAATCCATCCAAGGCGCCGCGATCGTCAAGTTGCAATTCCACCCCGGCACGGACATGTCGCAGGCGATGTCCGAGACGGTCGCATACGTAAATCGTGCGCGGGCGTTCATGCCGCCGGGCACCGTGCCGCCGTTCGTCATGCGGTTCGACGCCGGCAGCGTGCCGGTGGGCGACCTCGTGTTCTCGAGCACGACGCGGACCGTCGGCGAGATGCAGGACCTCGCCTTGAACCGCGTGCGCCCCCTGTTCGCGACGCTTCCGGGCGTATCGGCCCCCCCACCGTTCGGCGGCAGCGCACGGACGATTGTCATCAACCTCAATCCGGAGCGCTTGCATGCCTACCGCATGTCGCCCGATGAAGTCGTCGGCGCCATCACCGCCGCAAACCTCATCAGCCCCTCCGGGAATATGTCGATCGGTGCCAAGTACCCGATGGTGCCGCTCAATTCCGTTGTCAGAAACATCAAGGACTTGGCGCGGGTCCCGCTGCGCGCGGGTGTCTATCCGACAGTGTTCCTGCGTGATGTCGGCACGGTCGTGGACGGTTCCGATATCGTCACGAGCCACGCGCTGGTGAACGGACGCGAGACGGTCTATATCCCGGTGACCAAACGCGCCGATGCCTCCACCCTCTCGGTCGTCGGCCTCGTCAAGGAAAACATCTCCAGGTTTCAAAGCGTGCTGCCGCCCGACGTCAGGGTGAGTTATGAATTCGATCAGTCACGGTACGTGACCGGCGCGATCTCCGGGTTGACATGGGAAGGCGCTCTGGGCGCCCTTCTCACCGGAGCAATGGTCCTGCTATTTTTGCGCGATTGGCGCAGTGCGATCATTGTGGTCGTCAACATTCCGCTGTCGCTGCTGGCGTCCGTGCTGGCCCTGTGGCTAACCAAGCAGACGATCAATATCATGACGCTCGGCGGCTTGGCGCTGGCCGTCGGCGTCTTGGTGGATGAGGCGACGCTGTCCATCGAGAACCTTCACGTGCATCTCGCCCGCGGCAAGCCACTGGCCCGCGCGGCGCTGGACGCGACGGTCGAAACCGTCGGACCGCGGTTTCTGGCAATGCTCTGCGTGGTGGCCATCTTTGCGCCAACATTGTTGATGGTGGGCGCCGTGAAGGCCATGTTCGTGCCGCTCTCACTGGCGGTCGGCTTCGCGATGGTGGCCTCCTATCTGCTGTCGAGCACGTTGGTTCCGATCCTCGCCGTGTGGATACTGCACGGGCACGAAGCCCGGGGACCCGGCGCACACGACGCACCGGGTACGTTCACGCAACTCCAACGCGCGTACGCCGGCATCGCGGTGCGGCTCACGACACAGCCCCGGCTAATGGTGACCGGCTACTTAGCGGTGGCGGCGATGGTCATCGGCATTGTCGGGCTCCGGCTGGGCACGGACCTCTTCCCACGCATCGAGGCGGGCCAGCTTCAGGTTCGACTTCGCGCTCCCGCCGGTACCACCATTGACACCACCGAAGCTCTGGCGATACAGACCCTCGACCTCATCAAGCGCGCGGTCGGCCCGGAAAACGTCGCCATCACTCTCGCCTTTGTGGGGGTGCACGGGTCGGCGTATCCCATCAACTTCATCTACTTGTGGAATGGAGGCCCCGAGGAGGGCGTGGTCCAGGCGCAGCTCAAACCCGGTACATCGGTCGATATCGAAGCCCTCAAGGAACGGCTGCGGAAATCCTTCGCCGAAAACATGCCGGGTGTGAGTTTCTCCTTCGAGCCGAGCGACATCATCAATCGGATCATGAGCTTTGGCTCGTCCACACCGATCGAAGTGGTCGTCAGCGGCCCCAACCTCGCGGCCGATCGCGCCTTCGCTCAAACAGTCAAAGACCGACTGGAAGGTATTGCGGAGCTGCGTGACGTACAGTTCGGTCAGTCGCTCGATTATCCGACGGTGGAGGTGAACGTCGATCGCGAGAAGGCCGGGCTGATGGCGGTGCGAATGGCGGATGTGTCCCGCTCGTTAGTTACCGCCACCTCGTCCAGCCGCTTTGTGGTCCCGAATTATTGGGCGGATCCGAACAGCGGCGTCGCCTATCAGATTCAAGTCCAGGTCCCCCAGTCGCGCATGGACTCGCTGGAACAGGCGAAGAACATTCCCATCTCCGATCGCAATGGGCACGGCCGGTTACTCCGCGAAATCGCGGCGGTAAGCGAAGGGGCGGCCGTTGGTCAGTATGAACGGTACAACATGCAGCGCTTGGTGACCGTGACCGCAAATATCGCGGGCTCCGACCTCGGCAGTGTAGCCGCACAGGTGACGGACGCCTTGAGAGCACTCGGCCAACCGCCAGCGGGCGTCACCGTGGCCCTGCGGGGTCAGGTCGTGCCGCTACGGCAGCTGATGGATGGACTACGCACGGGACTGTTGCTTGCGGTGGTAGTCATCTTCTTGCTCCTCACCGCGAATTTCCAGTCGTCCAGACTCGCCCTTGCCGTCGTCTCGACCGCCCCGGCGGTGTTGGCCGGGGTCGTGCTCATGCTGTGGCTGACGGGAACCACGTTGAACATACAATCGTTCATGGGAACGATCATGGCGATTGGCGTGGCCGTGTCCAATGCGATCCTGATGGTCACCTTCGCCGAGCGCAGCCGGCTCGCCGGGGCGGCGGCCGCGGACGCCGCGGTCGAAGGCGCGCGCAGCCGGCTGCGGCCCATCCTCATGACCAGCCTCGCGATGATCGCTGGGATGGCGCCGATGGCGTTCGGACTCGGTGAGGGAGGCCAACAGAGCGCCCCCTTGGGGCGTGCGGTCATCGGCGGTCTGGCAATGGCAACGGTGGCAACGCTGTTGGTACTGCCCGCCGTGTTTACCCTCATCCAGGCGCACGCCCATCGGCGGTCGGCATCGCTCGATCCCGACGAGCCGTAACGCACTGCTGTCGAAGAACCGTACGAAGACATATGAGAACGATCCCGCAGCGCACGGCCGCATGGTTCTCGTCCCTGCTCGCCCTTGGCGTACTTACCGCCTGTGGGGACGCCTCAGACACGCCGCGACCGGCGCCTGCGATCGCTGTACGAACAGTTGCTCCGCAGCACGGTGCCATCGCGCGCAGGGTCACCCTGCCGGCGTTCCGCATCCTGGCGTATCAGGAGGCGACGCTGTACGCCAAAGTGGCCGGTTATCTGAAGACGCTCGCCGTCGACAAGGGCGATGGCGTTACGAAAGGGCAGCTGCTTGCCGAGATCGACGTGCCGGAACTGCTGGCGGACGAGGCGCAGTACACGGCCGAGACGGAGGTGGCCCGCATCACCTATGAACGCATGACTCAGGCACGCCACAAGGCGCCAGACCTGGTGGTGCCGCAAACCGTGGACGACCTGCGCGGGCAGTGGCAAATCGCGCGCGCCAAACTGCGGCGCACCCAGAGCCTGCTGCGGTACGCGCGGATCACCGCGCCGTTTGCCGGCGTGATCACCGCACGCTTCGTGGATCCGGGCGCGTTCATTCCCGCGGCAACCTCTGGGACCCCGGCGCAGAGCGCCGCGCTCGTCACCCTGATGGACTGCAGCCGCTTGCGCGTCCAGGTTTTCGTGCCCGAGGGGGAAGTGCCCTTCATCAAGAACGGCGTGCCCGCCGAGATAACGGTCGAGGAGCTGCGCGACCAGGTGTTCTCCGGTTCGGTGACGCGATCCGCGTACGCGCTCGACCAAACGACGAAAACCATGCTGACCGAGATCGAGCTTCCCAACCCGGCCGGCGACTTGCGGCCCGGCATGTACGCGAGCGTGCATCTGGCACTCGAAGGCAAGCCGGACGCACTGCTCCTGCCGACCGCCGCGGTAGCGATAGAGAAATCGGGTTCGTTTGTCTTTCTCGCGACCGACGGCCACGCCAGGCGAACGCCGGTACGTACCGGCTTCAACGACGGTGTCAACGTCGAAATCGTCGCCGGCGTAGCGGCGGGGCAACCCGTGATCCTCGCGGGCAAGCAACCCCTTCAGGACGGCCAGGCAATCACGATTGCGGAGGCAAAGTGAGATTCCCGACAGGCGCGCTTCGATCGGCGACTCTGACCGTCGGTGCCCTCGCGCTCGGCATCTGCTGCGCTCACGCCCAAAGCGACCCCGCGTCTCGCTATCCCATCGATCTGCCGACCGCGCTGCGTCTGGCCGGGGCGCAGAACCTCGATATTCAGGTCGCGCGCGAGCGCCTCCGCGACGCCGAAGCGCACCGCGTCAGCGCACTCGAACGATTCTTTCCCTGGTTCGGCGGAGGTATTGCCTATCATCGTCGCGACGGCCGGGCGCAAGCGGTCCCCGCGGGAACGATCAGTAAGACAGACTACGAGTCGTACGCTCCCGGCGCGACCGTGACCGCGCAAGTGCCGCTCGGTGACGCAATCTACGATTCCCTCGCGGCCCGACAATTGGCCCATGCGGCGGATCAAGCGTTGCAAGCCCAGTGTCTGGATGCCACTCTCGGCGCAGCGCACGGATACTTCGAGCTTGCCAAAGCCAAGGCACTTGTCGCGGTGGCGCAGCAGGCGTTGGACACCTCACAGACATACCAACAGCAGTTGCATCAGGCGGTAGCGCTGGGCATCGCCTTCAAAGCCGACGAACTCCGCGTGCAAACGCAGACCGAGCGCTACCGCATTGCTTTGCGGCAGGCCGAAGCCGGACAGCGGATCGCGGCAGCGGAGCTTGCTCGCGTTCTCCATCTCGACCCGATCGTCGAATTGACGCCCGAGGACGACGGCTTGGTACCGCTCACGCTCTTCGCAACCGCTACGGCGCCGGAACCTATGGTCCAACGCGCCTTGGCCGCTCGACCCGAGATGAAGCGGAGCCAGGCGTTGGTGTCGGCCGCGCGCGAGGCGAAGAACGGCGCAATCTACGGTCCGCTGATCCCCACCGTTGGCGGACAGGTGTTTGTGGGCGGCATCGGCGGTGGCCACGACGACGAACCCAGCACCTTCGGCACGGCCCAGGATTATACGATCGGCCTCAGCTGGCGTATCGGTCAGGGGGGCCTGTTCGATGTCGGCCGCATCGGCAGCACCAGGGCACGGTTGAGTGCGGCCCACTTGGGCGAGACCCGCCTGAGAGATACCATCTCCGCTGAAGTCGTCGCAGCCCTGACGCGCGTCCAATCCCTCTCCGACCAGATCGAATTGGCGAAGCAAAATCTACGCTCGGCCAGTGAGACGTTGCGGCTGACGCGCGAGCGCAAGCAATACGGCGTCGGTATCGTGCTGGAAGACATCCAGGCGCAGCAGGCGCTGAACCAAGCACGGCACGACTACTTCACGATCATCGCCGAGTACAACAAGGCGCAGTACGGCCTGAACCGAGCGGTTGGCGGCCAGGTAGCGACGGAGGGTCCCCCCATCGCATCAGCTGGCGCTTCCCCGCCACCGTGACTGTCGCCATTCGGCGGGCGGCCGCGGCGTGGACAGTTGGCGCAACCGGGCGCGCCGCGCGTGCGGCAGGGAGTGGCTGGTGTGCCGGCTGCCGCCCTGGCAACATCCAGGTAGGAGGCAGGTAATGGACAAGGCACAATCGAAAAGTTTTGAGAAACCCGACGAGGTTCGCGAATTCCCGAAGGGGCGGTTGGAACTCCTGACGATCGGCGGGGCAACCGTTGGGCGCGCCGTCTTCGAGCCCGGTTGGCGATGGTCAACGTCCATCCAACCCCTGGCGAAGACGAAGAGCTGCGAAGCGCCGCACTTCCAGTATCACATCGCCGGCGTCCTCAAGGTCGTGATGGACGACGGCGCCGAGTTCGAGTGCCGGGCCGGCGATGTCTCCCTCCTCCCGTCGGGCCATGACGCTTGGGTCGTGGGCAACGAGCGAGCGATCGTCGTCGATTTTCAGGGCATGATCGACTACGCAAAGTCGCGCTAGCCCAACTTCCACAACTCGCGCGCCGAAGCAACGAATTTGGAGGTAGGCTGCTGAGCAAGATCTTGAAATCGTTGGCAGTGGCCGCGCAGACACGCGTGTAGTGCCGACCTACCCCCTTGCCAGCCCCGCCTGGCGATTGAGAAACTGGTGGTGGTTGGGAGGTGGTGGGTTGTACCTGCGGCACAAGGCGCGATTCAAAGACGGCAAGGATCACGTTTACTGGGAGCTGGTACGCTCGGTGCGGCGCGAGGGGAAGGTGCGCCAAGAAACCGAGGCCCACTTGGGCGAGTTGGATGCCGCCGGGCGAGCAAAGGCGCGAGCGTTGGCGCGCCGGATCACCGGCCGTGGCGAGCAGCGCGAACTCTTCGAAGAGGCGCCGGCAGTGGCCACGAGCGTCGAGGTACGGCTCGACCAGGTGCGAGTCGAGCGCGACCGGAGCTTTGGAGCCGCGTGGTTGGGCTGGGTGTTGTGGCAAGCCCTGGGGTTGGACGGGGTATGCGGCGAGTTGCTGGGGTGCGGTCGGCAGGGAACGCCGTGGGCTCATCTGGCGGCCGTGTTGGTGATTGCGCGGTTGTGTGAACCGTCGAGTGAACTGCACATCGCCGAGGACTGGTATCGGCGCACGGCGTTGGAGGATATCCTCGGCATCCCGGACTCCAGACTCTACGACGAGCAGCTGTATCGCGCCTTGGACAAACTCCTGCCGCATAAGGAGGCCTTGGAGAAGCATCTCAAGCAGCGCCTCGGCGAACTCTTCGCCCTGGAGTACGACCTGCTGCTCTACGATCTGACCAGTACCTACTTCGAAGGCGAGGCTCTGCTCAACCCGCTGGCCCAACGCGGCTACAGCCGGGACCATCGTCCCGACTGCAAGCAAGTAAACATCGCGCTGATCGTGACGCGCGAGGGGATACCGCTGGGGCATGAGGTGTTTGCCGGCAACGTGGCCGACGTCAAGACGCTCCAGCAGATCGTCGAAACGGTCGAAGGCCGCTATGGCAAGGCCCAGCGCATCTGGGTGATGGACCGCGGGCTGTCGAGCCAGAAGAACGTTGCCTGGTTGGAGCAAGAGGAGCGCTGGTATGTGGTGGCCACGCCACGCAGCGAGTGGAAACGCTGGCGGGCGCAGCTCGAAGAGCCCAGCGGGTGGCAGGTGCTGCGTGAGGACGTCGAAGGCAAGCTGTGCGTGGCCGACGAGGGCAAGCTGCGGGTGGTGCTGTGCCGCTCGGCGCCACGGCGTCTCAAAGAGCAGGCGATGCACCAGCGCTTCGCCGCGCGCATCGAAAGCGCTCTGCAGAAATTGGCCGGCCGTCTCGATCGGGCCAAGAAACCGCTGGCCCGAACTCCTATCGAGCGCCAACTCGGCCGTCTGCTGCAGCGCAACTCGCGCGCCGCTGGCCGCTATGCAATCGAGCTGATCGACGATACCACGCTGCCGGCCACCCTACGCCTGCGATGGTCGATCCGCCCTGACTGGAGCGGGCCGCACAGATCAGCGAAGGCTGCTACGTGCTGCGCACCAATGTCGCGGAGTTGACCGCGCAGCAGACCTGGCAGACCTACATGCAGTTGACGCAGGCTGAGGCAGCCTTCCGCATCCACAAGAGCGAGCTGTCCATCCGTCCGGTCTGGCATCACAAGGAAGACCGCGTGCGCAGCCGCATCCTGGTGTGCTTTCTGGCCTACGTGCTGTGGAAGACCTTGGAGCAGTGGCAATCCCAGGCCGGCCTCGGCAATAGTCCGCGCACCCTGCTCGAAGAGCTCGAACGGATTCGCAGCACCGACGTGGTGCTGCCCCTGACCCAAGCTCCACGGCGTGAGCTGCGGCTGCGTTGCGTCGTCCGGCCCGACAAGGCCCAGGCGATTTTGCTCCAGCGGCTCGGGCTACGCCTGCCCGAACGCATTCGCATCGCCCAGGACGAACTCAAGCGCGCCGGTAAAATGTAGTGCCGACTTTTCCACCTAAGTGGTTGAAAACCCAAGACTCGACCCCTCGAGTTGTGGAAGTTGCGCTAGGCTCGGTGGGCAGTGTCCGGCGATCAGGACCTGCCCGTGCGGAATTTCTCTATCCAACGCTGCATGTCCCGGCCACCGTCGGGGAGCGCCGGCACCTCCACGCCGCGCATGCACGCCGGGCGCGCCGCCATCGTCGTCAGCCACCGGTTCAGGTTGGCCATGTCGTCCGTTTCCACGCCGGCCCACGGGTGCAGGCGCACCCACGGCCAGGTAGCAATGTCGGCGATCGAATAGTCGTCCGCCAGGTACTCGTGGTCGGCCAGACGCCGGTCGAGGACCCGGTAGAGCCGGATCGTCTCGTCTCGATAGCGCGCGATCGCGTACGGAAGCTGCTCGGGGGCGTAGCGGAAGAAGTGGTTTGCCTGCCCCTGCATCGGACCGACGCCGGCCATCTGAAACATCAACCACTGGATCACCGTGGAACGGCGTTGCCGCTCCGCGGGCAGCAGCCTGCCCGTCTTCTCCGCCAAGTACATGAGGATCGCACCGGACTCGAACACGGCAAAATTCTCCTCGTCCTGGTCGATGATCGCCGGGATGCGTCCATTGGGATTAATGTGGAGAAACCACGGTTCCTTCTGCTGGTTTTCGAGCAGGTTGATCGGGTGGACTTCATAGGGCAGTCCGATCTCCTCCAGCATGATGGACACCTTCCAACCATTCGGTGTGGGTGCGGTAAACAGATCGATCATTTCGTCTCCTTGCCGTTGGACGCCGTGATTCTGCCAGTCTCCGCGAGGCGATCCAACCGTTGCCGCCGGCGGCGGTGCATGCGGTTGGCCCGCCGCTACGGAGCCGCTATAAGAGTGACATGAGCCTGCGCGCCGAATCGCCATGGCCCGCTGCCGGCACCGGCGTGCGCTGGCTGCGTGTCATCCGGCACTTGCCCAACTTCGCGCGGCTGTATTGGCGGTTGTTTTGCGATGCCCGCGTGTCGATCTGGCCCAAGGCGCTCCTGGTTGTCAGTCTTCTGTACCTGGTGTTCCCGGTCGACATCATTCCGGACGTCCTTCCGTTCCTTGGCGAGGTTGACGACCTCGTACTGCTGATCGTCGCCTGCCGCCTGTTCATGCACATGTGCCCGCCCGCGGTCGTGCAAGAACACGTTCACCGGATCGCGGCGGGACAGTGATATGAGACGCGCCGCGCCGCTGACCATTCTTGCGGCACTCGTCCTGTTCGTCATCATCGGCTTTTCCACCCTGACCGGCCTGGTGGTGGACTGGTTGTGGTTCGACACGCTCGGATTCCGGGCCGTTTTTGTCACCACCTGGGGGGCAAAGCTGTGCGTTGGCGCGATCGGCCTCAGCGTGTCCGCCGTATGGTTGCTGGCGAACGGATTGCTGGCGGTGAGCGCGCCCGTGCCACACCCGCGGCGGCTGCATCTCGTGTCGCGAGACCGCATCCACATCGAAGGCTTGCCGGAATTACTCGAACTCCCCCCGGTGGACCTGCCGTGGCGTGGGATCGCCGTCGCCGTGGCGGCGCTGTTGAGTCTGTTCATCGGCATCGCGCAGGCGGGCAACTGGGAGATCCTGCTCAAGTGGTTGTATGCGGTGCCGTTCGGGCGCACGGATCCCCTGTTCGGGCACGACCTCGGATTTTATCTGTTCTCACTGCCCGCTTACGGCGTAGTCCGCGACGGGATGTTCGCGCTCGTCTTTCTCGCCATCGTCCTCTCCGCCGGGGCCTACTGGGCGCGCGGGGCCATCGATGTCGGCGACGTGGCGCCGCGGATCAGCCCGGCCGCCATCCGCCACTTGTCCGCACTGCTCGCCGTGTTTTTCATCGTCAAGGCGGCGGACTATTTCCTACAGCGATATCAGCTCTTGCTGGGCGACAATGGCATCGTGTTCGGTGCCGCGTATACGGATGTGTACGTTCGCCTGCCGCTGCTGACCGTCCTGACTGCCGTGGCCGTCGTCGCCGCCGCACTGTGTACGGCCAACGTGGCGGCCCTCGGCTTTCGCCTACCGGTCGCCGCGGTGGTGCTGGTGCTGGGCGGGTCGCTTCTCGAAGGGGTGATCGCCGGCGTGTTTCAGAATTATCGGGTGAAGCCGGACGAACTCCGCCTCGAGACACCCTATATCGTACACAACATCGCCCTTACCCGCTTCGGCTTCGGACTCGATCGCGTCGAGAGCAAACCGTTCCCGGCGGCCGGGAAGTTGACCCCCGAGGTGTTGGCGGCCAACCAGACCACCATCCAGAACATCCGCTGGTGGGATCCGCGCCCGCTGCTCGATACCTACCGGCAGTTGCAGGAAATCCGCCTCTATTACGACTTCCGCGATGTGGACATCGATCGCTACGTGGTCAACGGCACCTACCAGCAGGTGATGCTGGCGGCGCGCGAGCTCAACCAGTCCCGCTTGCCGCCGGACGCGCAAACCTGGATCAATCAGCACTTCAAGTTCACTCATGGCATCGGCATCGCCATGAGCCCGGTCAATCGCTTCGACGACGAGGGACTGCCGATCTTTTATGTCAAGGACATTCCGCCGGTGTCGCCCGTTGGCCTCGCCATCGCGCGTCCGGAATTGTATTTCGGCGAGGAAGCGCGCAACTACGTCGTCGTCGGCGGTGGCACCACCGAGTTCGATTACGCCAAAGGGCAGGAAAACGTCTATACCACATACCAAGGCCGGGACGGCGTCTCGCTGCGCAGCCTTTGGCGCCGCGCCTTGTTCGCCTGGCACGTTGGCGATATCAAACTTCTGATCAGCGGGAACGTTACCAGCGGCAGCCGTATTTTATTCCGGCGCCAACCTCAGGCGCGCATCCACCGAATTGCGCCGTTCCTGCGACTCGATCGCGATCCCTACCTGGTCGCCAGCGACGGGCGGCTCATCTGGCTCCAGGACGCGTACACCACCAGCGACGCCCTGCCGTATGCGCAGCGCAACCGCCGCGGCGGCATCAATTACATCCGCAACGCGGTGAAGATCGCCGTCGACGCCTATGACGGCACCGTTACTTTTTATGTCGCCGACTCCGCGGATCCCATCATCCAGGTCTACCAGCGCATTTTCCCGACACTCTTCCGGCCGCTGTCGGCGATGCCGGCGGCGCTGCGCCAACACACCCGCTATCCCGAGGATTTGTTCACCGTGCAGGCCGGCATGTACGGCACCTACCACATGACGGATCCGGAGGTGTTCTACAACAAAGAGGACTTGTGGAGCTTTCCGCAAGAGAGTTACGGCGGCGAGACCAGCACCATGCAGCCATACTACACCATCATGCGCCTGCCGGGGGAAGCGGACGAGGAATTCATCCTGATGTTGCCGATGGTGCCAAACAACCGCGACAACATGATCGCATGGCTGGCCGCACGCTGCGACGGCCCGCATTACGGCAGCGTCATCGAGTTCGCCTTCCCAAAAGAGAAGCTCATCTTCGGCCCGGCGCAAATCGAGGCGCGTATCGATCAGGACACCACGATCTCGCAGCAGCTGTCGCTGTGGAATCAAACCGGCTCGCGCGTCATCCGCGGCAATTTGCTGGTCATTCCCATCGACGACGCCCTGCTCTACTTCGAGCCCCTGTACCTGCGGGCCGAGAAGCGCGAACTCCCCGAGTTGAAACGCCTGATTGCCTCGGCCGGGGATCGCGTGGTCATGAGCCCCAACGTCGAGTCGCTGGTCGCTGCGCTGTTCGCCGCCGAGCCACTACCCGTGCCACCCTCCGCCGGCCTCGGCCCGCCACCGGGCGCGGCACCGCCCGCGGCCGGCGCCGCGCCCGCGGACGCCTTGACGCACTATCGCCAGGCGCTGGATGCGCTGCGCCAAGGCGATTGGAAAACCTTCGGTATCGAGATGGACGCGCTCCAGAGGACCCTCCAAGGCACGAGCACGCCCGCCTCGTAACCCGGATCGGGGTCCCCGGTCCGTTGTGACAAGTCCCGAGAATTCTGCCATAAAAAATAAAGCATGTGACGGAGGCGAGGACCACAGGCATGGCCAAGAACACACTCACCATTACCGACAACCGCACCGGCAAACACTACGAGATCCCGATCGAGGATCACGCGATTCGCACGGCCGACCTGCGCCAGATCAAGACCTCAGCCGACGACGGCGGACTCATGGGCTACGATCCCGCGCTGGCCAACACGGCCAGCTGCAAGAGCAAGATTACCTACATCGACGGCGACAAGGGCATTCTGCGCTACCGCGGCTATCCGATCGAGGAGCTGGCGGAGAAGAGCAACTACCTGGAGACGGCGTACCTGATCGTCAAAGGGGAACTCCCGGATGCCAAGCACTTCGAGGCGTGGCGGCACAACATCACCATCCACACCATGGTGCACGAGAACATCAAGAAGTTCGTCGACGAGTTCCGCTACGACGCGCACCCCATGGGGATTCTGGTAGGCACCGTCGGCGCCCTATCGACCTTCTACCCCGATGCGAAGGACGTCATGAACCTGGAATCGCGCCGCCTGCAGACGCGGCGGCTGATCGGCAAGCTGCCGACACTGGCGGCGTTCGCGTATCGCCACAGTCGCGGGCTTCCCTACGTCTATCCGGACAACGACCTGAGCTACTGCGGCAACTTTCTGTCCATGCTCTTCAAGATGACCGAGCTGCAGTACAAACCCAATCCCGTGCTCGAGCGGGCCCTCGACGTGTTGTTCGTCTTGCACGCCGACCACGAACAGAATTGCTCCACCAATGCGGTGCGCTCTGTCGGCAGCTCGCAGGTGGATCCCTACTCGGCGATCGCCGCCGGCGTCGCCGCGCTCTATGGCCCGCTGCACGGCGGCGCCAACGAGGCGGTGATCCATATGCTCCTGGAAATCGGCACGGTGGACCGCGTGCCGGAATACATTAAGAGGTTCAAGGCGGGCGAGGGCCGGTTGATGGGCTTCGGCCACCGCGTATACAAGAACTACGACCCGCGCGCCAAGATTATCAAGAAGATCGCCTACGAGGTGTTCGAAGTCACCGGGAAGAACCCGCTGATCGACATCGCGCTCGAACTCGAGCGCATCGCCTTGCAGGACGACTACTTCGTCTCGCGCAAGCTCTATCCCAACGTCGATTTCTACTCCGGCATCATCTATCAGGCGATGGGCTTCCCGATGACCATGTTCCCCGTGTTATTTGCCATTCCCCGCACCTCGGGATGGATGGCGCAGTGGGCCGAACTGGTGCGCGATCCGGAGCAGCGCATCGCCCGCCCGCGCCAGATTTACACCGGGGAGGTCACCCGCGCCTACGTCCCGCTCCACCAGCGGTCCGAACCCAGCATGCGGGAGGAAGCCGTCGCCGAGACCATCTAGGGAACCGCCGCAGATTACCGTTCCCGCACCCGCCTCGCACGCTCTTTCGTTGATCTCCGCCCTTGCCGCTTCCTTCATGATTGCCCCTTGTTGTCGAGGTCAGCGAGGAATGCACGCCGTGCAGTTCCCCATTTCGCCGATGATCTGTTGCCGCCGTCGTTCACTCGCTGGTTGTCGGGTGTTCTCGGCGGAGACACAGGGGAACTACCGATGCCGCCTCGCTTTCCCGTAAATCGCAACCGCCGGAGGCGCCGCGACAACCAACAACCGCAAAGTACGACCGTCAGCGCAGCCACGATGGTCGGCCCAGTCGGCAGGTCGTATTGGTACGACAGCACGACACCGCCGGCGCCGCCGATCGCCGCCACCAGGATCGCCACCGCGAACGCCGCCGTCATGCCGACGTCGAGCACCAGCGCCGCCGTCGCCGGGATGACCAGATATGAAAAAATGACCAGGACGCCGACGACGCTGACGCTGAAGGAGAACACAATGCCGAGGATGAGATAGAATGCAAACTCCCACCGCTGAATGCGATAGCCCATCGTCTCCGCCATCCCCGAATCGAATGCGGTGAAGAGGAATTCTTTGTAGAACAGGGTGTGCAGCAACGTCAGCGCCGCCACCAACGCCGCGAGCATGTAGAGCTGTACCTCGGTAACCCCGAGGACGTTGCCGAAGATCAGGCTGAGCGCGTCCAGTTCGCCCAGCGGGCTCTTAGACACGCAGAGGATGGTCAATGCTGAGGCGGCGGCATAGGCCACCCCGATGGCACTTTCGCGGGGTATCCGGCCGCTATCACGCTGGGCGGCGAAGAAGGTGACGCCGACAAGGCTCATCCCGAAGGCCGCTTCGGCTCCGTGCAGACCAAGGATGTGGCCCACCGCAACACCGAGGGTCGCAATCTGCGCCAACGCGATGCCAACAAACACGATACGCCGCAAGAGCACGTAGACGCCGAGATACGCCGACGCGCCGCCGGCAAGCACGCTGGCCAGCAACGCATAGCGAACAAAACTCTGCGCCAGCATGTCGATCATCGCCCCGCCTGCGGCAGCACCACTGTCTGCCCATCGATCTGACTGACCACCACCGGGGTGCGATACAGCGCACTCAGCTTCTGCGCCGTCAGCATACTGCCCGCCGGCCCCACTTCCACGCGTCCGTGGCCCACGATCGCAAGCCGTTGCGCGTGCGCCGCGATGACATTGAGCAGGTGGCTCACCATGATCACCGTGAGCTGGCCATCGCTGTGCAAGCGCGACACCAACTCCATGATCGCCTTCTCCGCGGGCAGATCCATGCCGTTGGTCGGCTCATCCAACAGCAGGACGCTCGGCTCCACCACGAGCGCCCGGGCAATCAACGTGCGCTGTTTCTGCCCCCCGGATAACGTTCGGTACCGGCGAGCGAGCAACTTCTCGATGCCGACGTACTCCGCCGCCGCCACCACGCGGGAGTAATCCTCCGCGCACGGCCGCCGCAGCAAGCCGATGCGCGCGAACCGCCCCATCACAATTATTTCCCGCACCGTCAGTGGGAACGTCTCGTCCACGGACTCCCGTTGCGGGACGTATCCGAACGTGCCGGCTTGCAACCCATGCGTCAGCCGTCCGCTCAAGGGACGCAATGTTCCTAGCACGGTCTTCAGCAGTGTCGTCTTGCCCGCACCGTTTGGCCCCACGATGCCAAGAAACTCCCCCGCTGCCACGCTGAGCCTGACATCACGCAGGACGACGTGATGCCGATAGCCCACGCTCACGTGATCAAATTGAATCAGCGGCCCCGCCGAACCTGATCCACCGGCGCCGGTCCCAACAGACTGCTGAGAGACCGCACCCCATGCTTCGACAGGCGTAGAATACGCGGTTCTCATCCCCGACGATTTCATTTCACTCCTCCGCTCACGCCGAACGTGTCGAAGGATTTCCAACCCCCGCTTGAGCGACCTGCCGAGCGCTTGTGTCGCCACGTGACTCACCGCGCCCCACTCAGTGTGACGCCGCCGCCAGCGCCGCGGCGACCTGTCTCACGTCGTAGTCCATGAGCCCAAAGTAATCGTCCGTGCCGGCCGCTCCGCCAGGGGAGTCCGGCAGGGTAAGCACCGTTGCTCCGGTCTTCTCCGCCACCACGCGCGTGAGGTTCTCAGGATAGAAGGACTCTTTGATGAGCAGTTTACAGTGCTCTTTCTGCATCAGGGTAATCAATTGCGCCAAGTGCGCTGGCGACGGGGGAACACCCGGCTTGGGCTCCATCGTGCCGATGATGTCGAGCCCGAAGCGCTGGGCAAAGTAGTCCCAGCTCTTGTGATAGGTGACCATCTTCGCGCCACGATACGGCGCCAGGAGCTGCACCCACCCGGCGAGCTTCTCGTCCACGCGCTTGGCGAACTCGGCCAGCCGCGCCTCGAAATAGCCGCGATCGGCCTCGTCCACCCGCGATAGGCCATCGACAATATCGCGCGCGATGATCGTAGCGTTGGCCGGATCGAGTTGGTAGTGCGGATTCCCGTAGGGATGGACGTCTCCCATGGCACGGCTGACTGGTCCGGCTGGGATTTCCAACGGCGTAATACCGGCCGAGGCATCCACATACCCTCGCCCACCCGGGAGGACGTGCGCATTCCGGGCGCCCTTCTCCAGTACCGGCGCCCAGCCGATCTCGAGTTCGAGGCCGCGCTTTACGAAGAGGTCGGCACGATTGAGTTTGAGGATGAAGCTGGGCTTTGGATCGACGACGTGCGGGTCTTGCGTAGCGACCGCCAGCGATTCGACCTCGACCTTGTCGCCGCCGACGGCACGCGCGACCGCCGCGAGATCGGGCGTCGTGGTTACGACGTAGAGCTTGGCGAGCGCAGCGCTTGACTGCCCGATCGTCAGCGTCAATGCGAGCAGCAGTGCCCCAAGCCGGCCGGGTGCGCGCCGAGGTGCCGTCTCCCTCGCCCATGGCGTCGCCGCGCGCCGATGGTTACACGCCCGGTCGGTGTCGCGGTCGTTTGGCATTGCACGCCATGTGGTGTGGGCCCGGAGCGGGCGGCGAGCCGGCCGCCCGCGGTCAGGTCCCGGGCGAAGGCGGGCGTCACCAGCGTTCATGGGTGTTTCTTCAAGAATGCCGGTATGCCGTCTCGCTCCCGTAAGTTCAGAACGGATGTGCTCCATGCGGACCAATGGAAAAGTCATACTGCAACCACACCCGATTCGAGGTCTTGTCGCGCAACTGATCCGACACCGCGTACTGATACCCCAGGCGGAAATACCCAAATTCGCTGGGAGCGAACGTCGCGTACGGGTACACACCCCACTCCGTTTCCCGCCGTTGCGCCGGCACCTCCGTCCAGTCCACCCGCGTGCCAAGCGCCCATCGTTGCGCCAAGCGGTACTCACCGTAAGTGTAGAAGCCGGCCGTATTGAACGTGTTGCTCTCGTTCGGCGGCACTCCCGCGGCGTCACTTCCACGCAGCTCCCTGTCGGTGAAATACGCCTCCGAGCGCCACAGGAACTGGCGATAGCCCGCCTGCCGCAATGGCCGCCACCGATACGTCAGGTCGACGCCGTAGATGCGCGTCTGCGTTTCTCCCCGTGGCAGGTTAAACAATACCGACGTGCCCAACTCGAAGTTGTTGTCCGGGTTCAGATCGAAAAACGTTTGCGCATGGCCGACGTAGGCGAAGTCACGCATGCTCCGGCCGGGCGCGGACTGCGCTAGAGCACTCCCCTGGTCTCCCGACGACGGGCTGGTGAGGTCGTTGACCACCTCTCCGGTCAACAGCAGGTACTGGTCCCACGGATTCGGCACGAGATAACTGACCTCAAGACCGGTCCCGGCAAATCCTTCGTCCCCGAAGTTGTCGACTTCTACGAACGGGCGATCTGTCTGCGGCAAGGCATGCCGGTGGAGGGAATTGTTCTTGCCGAACAGCAAGCGAAACTTCCCAGCCCGCGCCTGGAGATTGAATGGCAACGTAAGAAAGGTCGCGTAGCCTTCCTCGATGCCGACATCCCCGCTCTCGTCGACGGTCAGGAACACATCGGCACGGGCGAAGGGATCGATCGGCGCCTGAAGGCCGACCTCGGCCTCGCGGAGACTGAACTCGTTGGCCTTATCGAGTTGGTTGTTATCCGTGCCCAGGAAGGTGAAGTCGGCATTGACGCTGATGTCCGGATTCAACAACGATGCGCCCTGCGTGCGCCCGGGCGCGCGTACCGGCACACGAGCCACCGTCTCATCGGGCGTCGGCGACGGCATGGCGGCGCGCAGTTCCACTTCGAGCTGTCGCTCCCGATCGCTTCGACCGGTTGCCACGGGGACGCCAGTCGCCTGCTGTTGCCGGAGCGCCTCTTGCAGGCTGCGCACCGCTTCCCTGAGCTCGCCGACTTCCTTCCGCAACTCCTCAATCTCCCGTGCCTGGCGGTCGCGCGCCCTCGGTGCCTCGTGCGCCGTCGCCAGCAGTGGTGTGACCGCAAGCGTGATCGCGACCCAGGCCGACGTCACATACCGCATTGGTGCTCCTTCTCATTCGCAAGCACGAAACCACACACAACGCGCATGATAACTGGGCCAAGTAGCCGCGTGCTCGCAGGCTGTCAAATCACACCGCGGGCGCGCCGACGACTGTCGACCGCGGACAACGGCATCGGCATAGTCGCTGCCGCGCATTGCCCGCGGTCCGCCCCGTGCTAGAATGCTGCGCACGGAGGTGACGCATGCCCAGATCGAAGGTTGCTGTGCTGAAGACACAGCCGGAAACCGTTCTCGCCGATTACCAGCGCCTGATGGAAATGGCCGATTTCCAGCACTCCTTGGATGCGTCCGCGACCACTATCTTGAAGGACAATATCTCTTGGCACTTCCCCTTCCCGGGTGCCAACACGACGCCCTGGCAGCTCGAAGGCACGATCCTGGGCCTACGACACCACAACTACCAGGACCTCGTCTGCGTGCAGAACAAGACGGTGGTCACCGATGCGTTCAAGGGCGAGGACCTCAACAAGTACATGCCCATCTTCCGCCGCTACGACATCCCGGTCCTCTACAACTTCAAGCCTGAGGACATGAAGTGGATCCACTACCAGCCGCGGGCTAAGATGCTGGCGCTCGATGCCATCTATCGCGATTACGGCGGGATCCAGATCCCGGACTACTTTGTCGGCAAGAACATCGTGCATCTGCCGACGGTCAAGTGCCACATCTACACCACCACGACCGGGGCCATCAAGAATGCCTTTGGCGGCTTACTGAACACCCTGCGGCATTACACCCACAGCTGGATCCACGAAACCATCGTCGATCTCTTGGCTATCCAGAAGGAGATCCACTCGGGTCTGTTCGCGGTGATGGACGGTACGACGTGCGGGAACGGCCCGGGGCCGCGCACGATGTTCCCGGTGGTCAAGAACGTGATCCTCGCGAGCGCCGATCAAGTCGCCATCGATGCCGTCGCCGCCAAGATGATGGGCTTCGATCCGATGACGATCAAGTACATCAACCTTGCGCACAACACCGGGCTGGGCACCGGTAAGCCGGAGGAGATCGAGATCGTTGGCGAAGACATCGCACAGGAGAATTGGCGCTTTCACGTGGGCGACAACCTCGCCAGCCGTGTCGGCGATTTGCTGTGGTTCAGCCCGCTCAAGCGGATCCAGAACTTCTTCTTCCGCACCCCGTTGGTCAACGTGTTCATCTTCGGCTCCGAGGCCTACCACGACTATTTCCGCTGGCCGCTGAAAGACCGGCACACCTTCGAACACTGGCTGGGCAGCACGTCCTGGGGCCACCTGTTCCAGCAATACGCCACTTCGGAAAGCAGCGGTCAACACTCGCAAGCCGCATGAGCGGCACGCGCGCCGGGGCCCTCTTCCGTTCCTCGCCGATAGCGCGCCGGCCGCAAAGGACAACGGCCGGACCGCCGTCTCGTACTGACCCAGCGGTGCGCGTGTGCTACTGTGCGTGCGCGATGCGGGCCTTGGTATGGGACGGCGCGACGGCGCGGGTGAGCGAGCGCCCACCACCGCGCCCAGCGCCCGGGATGGCGTTGCTGCGGGTGTTGTGGGCCGGCATCTGCAACACCGACCTCGAGATCGTCAAGGGCTACATGAATTTTCGCGGCGTACTCGGTCATGAATTCGTCGGCGTGGTCGAGGAGGGACCCGCAGAGTGGCTGCACCGGCGGGTGGTGGCGGAGATCAATTTCGCCTGTGGTGCCTGTCCTCTCTGCGCACGGCAGCTCGGACGCCACTGCGCAAAACGGACGGTCATGGGCATTCTCGGCGCCGACGGCGCGTTTGCCGAACGGGTTGCCGTACCGGTTGCCAACCTGCACCTCGTGCCGGAGGCGATCGCGACGGAGGCGGCGGTCTTCATCGAACCGCTCGCCGCGGCCTTCGAGATCCTCGAACAAGTGCGCGTGCAACCGGGCACGCCGGCCATTGTGCTCGGGGACGGCAAACTCGGGCTACTGGTTGCACAGGTCCTGCATCACGCGGGCGCGCAGGTCCTGGCGGTAGGGAAGCATGACGACAAGCTGGCGGTGCTCCGTCGCCGCGGCATCGAGACGTGCGCCCTCGATCGCTGCGCGAGCGTGGACGCCGAGGTCGTCGTGGACGCCAGCGGCTCGGCGAACGGGTTTGCCGACGCCGTGCGCATGACCCGGCCGCGGGGGACGCTGGTGCTCAAGAGCACCGTAGCCGAACCGTCGCGGCTTCACCTCGCCCCACTGGTCATCAACGAAATCACGCTCGTCGGCTCGCGCTGTGGCCGATTCGCGCCAGCCTTGCGCGCCCTGGAACAGCAGCGCATCGATGTCGAGTCGTTGATCGCGGCGCGGTTCCCGTTGCGCGACGGCGAACGGGCGCTGCGCGCCGCCGCGGTACCGGGGAGCCTGAAAGTGCTGTTGGAGATCGGCTCCGCGGACTCGAGAGCCACGAGCGCGTAAGCCGTCGAGTCGATCGGGAGCGGCATTTGACCGCGCGCCTCCCCGCAACTACATACAGTCTTGGTGCGCTGCGCCCGGTTGCTCCGGCGGATGAACCGCGTGTCACGGAGCGATTGGGCACAGTGAGATTGCACTTTGGACTGTCGACGTTTGGACCGCGGGTGCGCCCCGCTCTACGATGACGGAAAAATTCGTATCGGTATTCCCGGCGGTGCAGCACCGCCATGCGGACGGCGAGATCGTCACCGTCGTGTTCCGGCGCAGCCAGGGCGGCTACAGCGTCGACTGTCACGGTTGCCAGACACGCTTTGTCTACCGCAAGCCACGCCCCAGCCGGCAAACCCACCACCCGTCGCCGCTGCTGCGCGAAGTCAAAGGAAACTTCGACGCCGGCGACAGCTGAATGCACGGCATGGCCACGGCGGCCACACGGCGGGTGACGCGCCGGGATCGCCGCGGGCGCGGGGCGCCACGAGCGCACGTACGCGCGCGCATTCTTCCATTCCTCGCCAATTAGGACTAACACCGCTGCCATGCCCACGGCGGATGACCGCATCGCACGGGACAACGGCGCGCCCATCGCCGAGGTCCGGCACGTCGAGAAGCGCTTCCTGGTCGACGGCAAGCGCGACCTGCTCGTGCTGCGGGACATCAATCTCGCAATCCACCCGAGCGAGGTCGTCTGCGTGCTCGGTCCGTCCGGGTGCGGGAAATCGACACTGCTGCGCATTCTGACCGGGCTCGCGCCGCCTAGTGCCGGCGAGGTGCTCTGCCACGGTCACCCGCTGCGGGGCATCCATCCCGGCATCGCGGTGGTCTTTCAAAGTTTCGCCCTCTACCCGTGGCTCTCGGTCGAGGAAAACGTTCGCGTCGGCACCCATGGCAAGGGCTACGTTCCCCAGGAAGAGGCCGAGCGGGTGCGCCAGGTCATCGACATGGTCGGTTTGGACGGTTTCGAAGAAGCGTACCCGAAGGAACTGTCGGGTGGGATGAAGCAGCGCGTGGGCATCGCCCGCGCACTGGTCGGCAGTCCCGAATTGCTGTGCATGGACGAACCGTTCTCGGCGCTCGATGTCCTTACTGCCGAATCGCTGCGGGCGGAAGTTGCCGCCCTGTGGGCACGTGGCGAGACCGGACTGCGCAGCCTGCTCGTCATCACGCATCTCATTGAAGAAGCCGTGTATCTGAGTGACCGGATCGTGGTGTTGGGCGCCAATCCCGGCCAGATCCGCGAGGTGGTCTCCAATTCGCTGCCGCATCCACGCGACTATCGTGACCCCGCCTTTCAGCGGCTGGTGGATGCGCTACACGCGGTGATCACCAACATCCACCTGCCTGACGAGGCCATGCCCGCGCGTGCGCCCGGCCGCCCACCGCGCATCGTCCCCATACCCCCAGCGCGCATCGGCGAGATGGTCGGCCTCTTGCGCATCGTGCACGAGCATGGCGACCGCACCGACTTGTTCGAGCTCGCCGAGGATCTGCGCCTCGACTTCGGCACGGTGATCCTGGTGAGTAAAGCGGCCGAGCTGCTGAATTTCGTCGATACCCCGCAACAGGACGTCGTCCTGACGCCGTTGGGCCGCACGTTCGCGGCCGGAGACGCCAACACCCGCAAGCAGATTATGCACCAGCAACTCCCCGCGTTGGGCCTGTTCGCCTACCTGTTGCGCTTACTCAACAACGCACCGGCAAAGCGATTGCCGGCCGAGGTCGTCGAGGAACAGCTCATATTGGTCCTGCCGACGGAAGCGTCGGAAGCGCTCCTGGAAACGGTGATCGACTGGGGGCGCTACGGCGAGATCATCGGCTACGACCCGGACACGCAGCATGTCTACCTTGCCGGCACTGACGCTGAAGCGCTCGCGACCCAGGCGTGAGCGCGGGCTGGCGCGCCAACCGGCGCTCGGGCACGCGCCCACGCTCTGGGTAGACGCGCTCGTCGTACTCGTTCTCTGCGCCCTGGTCGCCGGCGTCGTGGGCTTGGCCAAGCGCTGGGTGGCCCCGCTACAACCCACGGTCGCCATCGATTTGTCGCCGTGGGCCCTGCCGCGCTACACGCTCTACTCGCTCGAACGCGGCGTCGCCGCGTATGCATTGTCGCTGCTGTTCACGCTCACGTACGGAACGGTCGCCGCGTACCACCCGCGCGCCGAGCGCGTCATGATCCCGCTGCTCGACATCCTGCAAGGCATTCCCGTGCTCGGCTTTCTGCCCGGCCTCGTGCTCGGCATGGTCGCCTTGTTTCCGCACTCCACGGCCGGGCTCGAATTGGCGTGCGTCGTCATGATCTTCACCGGCCAGGTGTGGAATATGACCTTCTCGTTCTACGGCTCGCTGCGCGCCATACCCACCGACCTCCGCGACGTGGCGCAGGTGCACCGGTTCGGCTGGTGGACGCGCTTCCGCACCCTGGAAGTGCCGGCGGCGGCCATTGGATTGGTCTGGAACTCGATGATGTCGATGGCCGGCGGCTGGTTCTTCCTCACCGTGACCGAGGCGTTCACGCTGGGCACCCATGACTTCCGGCTGCCGGGGATCGGCTCTTACATGAGCGTCGCGATCGACCGCGGCGACGTCCCCGCCATGCTGTCGGCCGTTGTCGCGATGGTGGTCATGATCGTTGCCGTCGATCAATTGGTCTGGCGACCGATCATCGTCTGGGCGGAAAAATTCAAGATCGAGGAAAGCGAGGCCACCACTATCTCGGAGTCGTGGGTACTCAACCTGCTGCGCCGGTCCCGTCTGACGGTCTGGATCCGCGACGTGATTCGAAGCCCCACGAGAGCACAACCCGACACCAGGCCGGTGCCAGGCCCGCGGCCACCCGCCGGCGGCGGCGCGGCCACCTGGGACGCTGGCGCCGTGATCGCTGCGCGCCGCGGCGCCATGCTCGCGACGCTGACAGGATGGATCGCCACGGCGCTCGTCCTGGGCCTCACCATCTGGGGGACCATCCACCTCGCGGGGCTCTTGCGTCACGTGACGGCACGGCAGTGGCTGACGATCGCGTACTCGCTGGCGCTGACCTTCCTGCGCACCTCGGCTGCCGTGTGCCTCGGCGCGGCATGGGCAGTGCCGGCCGGCATCTGGATCGGCTTGTCCCCTCGCCTCTCACGCTTTTTTCAACCGCTGATCCAAGTCGTGGCCGCGTTTCCCGCCCCCATGCTGTTCCCCCTGGTCACGGCCGCGTTCCTGGCACTCGGTATCGGATTCTCGTGGGGTTGTGTGGCCCTGATGTTGCTCGGGGCGCAGTGGTATGTGCTGTTCAACGTCCTCGCCGGCGCCATGGCTATTCCGCAGGATCTGCGAGAAACGCTCGACGTGTACCGATTTCGGGGATGGTCCGCCTGGCGGACCCTGTACCTTCCCGGCGTGTTCCCGCAACTGGTAACCGGCCTGATTACGGCCGCCGGCGGCGCCTGGAACGCCAGTATCGTCTCGGAGTACCTTCGTTATAAGGACCGTACCCTGATCGCCCCCGGCCTCGGCGCGCTGATCACCGAGGCCACCGCGCAGGCGGACTTTCCCCTGCTCGCCGCCAGCGTCTTGACGATGGCGATGACCTTGGCAGCGTTGAATCGCGTGGTATGGAAGCGATTGTATCGAGTGGCCGAAGCCCGTTTCAGCCTGAATCGGTAAGCGTGAGAGAGCCACGAGCAGACGTCGGATTACGGACTTGGGACAACCGCCATGGGAGATTGTCGATGAAAGCAGCGTTCTTCGCGTCACCAGGCGCGCTGGAGCTCCGCGACGTTCCGCGGCCCACGCCGGGCCCCACCGAAGCGGTCGTCCAGGTGCGCAATTGCGGGATCTGCGGCAGCGACCTGCATGCCTTGCACAGCAACATGTCGCTCCCGGTGTGCCCCGGCCATGAGGTTAGCGGCGAAGTGGTGGCGGTCGGCAGCGCGTCGGCCCATGTGCGCCCCGGCGATCGTGTGGCGGTCGAGCCCTGCCCCGGCTGTCGCGAGTGTTGGTGCTGCCGTAGCGGTCAGTATCAGCTCTGCCGCAACTTCCGTTCCCTCGGCATGACCGACGACGGCGGCTTCGCCCAGTATGTGCGCGTGCCGCTGCATGCCCTCTATCCGCTCCCCGCCGGCGTCGACTGCGAGCTCGGCGCCCTCGCCGAGCCGCTCGCGGTCGCCGTGCATGCGGCGCGCATCGCGAACATTCGCGCGGGCGATCGCGTGGTCGTTCTCGGCGCCGGAAGCATCGGCCTGCTGGCGGCCGCGGCCGCCGCGGCGGCGGGCGCCGGAGAAGTGTGGGTCACCGCGCGCCATCCTCACCAACGCGATGCGGCGGCGGACCTCGGTGCCGCGCGCGTGTTCACCGGGCCGGACGCCAGCGCCGCCTTGCGCGATGCCGCGGCGCGAGACTGGGTCGACACGGCGATCGAGACGGTCGGCGGAACCGCCGACACCATCGACGAGGCGATCGAGATCGTGCGGCCGGCGGGCTCGGTCATCGTCGTCGGTGTGTTCACTTCCAAACCGTCCTTCAACGCCCTTACTCTGATGATGAAAGAGGCGCGCATGATCGGATCGATGACCTACAATCGGCCAGGTCCCCAGGCCGATTTCGACATCGCGCTACAACTCCTCGCCGCCCAACCCGAGCGCTTTCGACGGCTGATCACGCACCGCTTCCCACTCGAACAGATCACGCATGGCTTCGAAACCGCGGCCAACAAACATTCCGGGTCGATCAAAGTGACGATCCGGCCCGACGCATGAGATCAACTCGTCGCCGTCCCGTCGAACGCCAGGGCTTGCGCGGCCGTTACTATTCACGGACTCTACTCACGGAGAGAGCGTACGGCGATACGAAGAGTGGTCGATGCAAGCGCACCTGATTGCCTGTGGACTGTTGGCGATTCTCCTCGAATGTGCGCTCGCCAGCGCGCAGCCGCGAGTGACGTTCGTGCAACGGCAACCCGATCTCACGGCCGGCGGCGGTCCCCTCGCAATCGCAGCCGCGGATCTCGATGGGGACGGCAACGCCGACCTCGCGGTAGCCAACGCCGACTCGGACGATGTCTCGATCTTTTGGGGTCGCGGGGACGGGTCCTTCGCCGCCGCCCCGGCGGCACTCCCCGTCCAGGCGCCGGCACAGACGCTGATTATCGAGACGCCGGTGGCGATCGCGATTGCCGATGTCACCGGCGACGGTAAACCGGACATCGTTACGGCGAACGCAAGCGCAAGCTCGGTCAGCGTGCTCCCGAACCTCGGCCAGCGAACGTTCGGTAGCGCTCTCGAGTCGCCCACAGGCCCGTCGCCGGAAGCCTTGGCCGTTGGCGACTTCAACGGCGATAGCATTGCTGACCTCGCAACGCCCAATCTGCTGGACGATTCGGTCTCCATCTTGCTCGGCACGGGCCACGGCACCTTCACCGGACTATCGGTGTGTTCGAGCCAGCCCACCCGTCCCTGTCGGCAAAGCACTGACTGTCCGCAGGCCGCGGCGTGCACGCCGCGGGCGATCCCGGTCTCGACATCGCCCGCGGCGCTGGCAACGGCGGATTTCGACAAGGACGGCCACCTCGACCTGGCGATCGCCAACAGCGAAGGGGACACCAACTTCACCGGTTCCCTGACCGTTCTGCAAGGCCTGGGGAACGGCGTGTTTGTCGCGCGGCCGGAGATCGCTTCGCCGAGCTTCGATCACTTGGTCGCAACCGCGGTGGCGGACGTGAACGGCGATGGTCCGATCGACGTGGTGGTCGCCAACGATCTCGGGGATTCGCTCTCGGTGTTGTATGGCCAAGGCGGCCTGGCATTCCAGGCGCCAATACAGTTAGACCTCGGCGCGGGCAGCGGACCCGAAGGCATCGCGATCGCCGACTTCAACGGCGACGGCGTTGCGGACATCGCGGCGGCGGCCAGTTCTCGGGATAAGGTCTCGGTATTCGCCGGTTCACGGACCGGCACCTTCGCGGCGCCGCGGGACGTTGCGCTCGCCGCCGGTTCGACACCGGTGGGCCTCGCCGCCGCGGATTTGAACGACGACCGCAGGGTCGATCTGGCCGCGCCCAATGCGCTGCCGACCGGTACAGTGTCGGTGCTATTGAACGCCACCTGCGCGGGCGACTGCGGTGGAGACAGCGCCGTAACCGTCGATGAGCTCCTGACCATGACGAACATCGCGCTTGGCACGGCACCGGTGCCGCAATGTCTGGCCGGTGACGCGAACGGCGATCGCCAGGTCACGGTGGACGAGATCGTGAGCGCCGTGCAAAGGGCACTCAACGGCTGCACCCCGAGCTAGCGTCCTGAATTAGCGGCTCGCCGCGGAGGGCACGCCGGCCCGAACTCGGAGCGATAAACGGGCGTCGCCCGCCGACTCCGCGTGTCAATGCAATGGCGCACCGCTGGCCGCCGCTTGCCGCCGCAATTCCGCCAATGTCCGCACCCGGCCGCCATGCTGCGCTTGAAACGTTTCCGCGGCAGCGGTCGACGGAAATGCCAGAATGCTCGGTAAACATCGGTCCCAACGGACGGGAAACGCCTCCCGCTGGGGCCCAACTCGCATGTCCTCGTGCACATGGGTACATGGCGTCACATCGCTGCCCACCACGAAAAGCGCCGAGGTCGGATCGAGTGGCTTGCCGCTCTCGTGGTCGGTGACGCTCACGATGGTCACATCCTTGTGCAACTGGCGGCCGTAATTGAGCGCGCAGCTGAGACAACAGGCCTCGGTGACCCGGCCGCCGTTTGCCCGGAACTTGACCACGGACTCTTTATGCTCGTGACGCAGACAGTACGGGCAATACCCCGCCGGCGGGCCGGTCCACCACCGCCATACGCGCGGCGCCGCGATGCCGCCGGCGACGGCGGCGATGAGGACGAGACCTACGAGCTGAATGCGGCGGCTCTTCATGCGACCATCCTGGGCGCTCAGTGCCCACGTCCTTCCGAGATTGGCAGCTGGCTCACATCTACCGTTCCCCGCTTCATCTCGAAGTTCCACTTCCAGAACTCATAGATCGGCGGATACACGAGCAACTCCATGATGAAGCTGGTGATCAGGCCGCCAATCATGGGAGCGACGACACGCTTCATCATATCGGCTCCCGTCCCCAATGACCACATGATCGGCATCAGGCCCATCATGGCGGCCGTGACCGTCATCATCTTCGGACGGATACGCTTAACCGCACCGTGAATGATGGCGTCGTACAAATCCTCCCTGGTCCGCATTCTCCCCTGTCGGACGGCGTCATGGTAGGCGAGGTCGAGGAAGAGCAGCATGAACACGCCGGTCTCGGCGTCGAGGCCCATGAGCGCGATCATGCCCACCCACACCGCGATGGAGGTGTTGTACCCAAGCAGATAGAGCAACCACACCGCGCCGACGGCGGAGAACGGCACCGCCAGCATGACGATGGTGGCCTTTACGGCCGACTTGGTGTTCATGAACAGCAGCACGAAGATCAAGAAGATGGTGAGCGGCACGACCACCGTCAGGCGCTCGCGTACCCGCAGCATGTTCTCGTACTGCCCGCTCCACTGCAGCGCGTAGCCGGTGGGCAGCGACACGTGCTGCGCCACCAGTCGCTTGGCCTCTTCGACATAGCCGCCAACGTCACGCCCGGTGAGATCCACGTAGACATAGCCGGCGAGCATGCCGTTCTCGTCGCGGATCATGGCGGGACCGGAGGCCATACGGATGTCGGCAAGCTCCGCCAAGGGCACCTGGGCGCCGTTCGTGGTGGGCACGAGCACGCGCTGCAACCGCTCGAGACTGTCGCGCTCCCCGCGCGCGTAGCGCACATTGACGGTGTAGCGCTCGCGTCCCTCGATCGTCCGGGTAATCGGCTCGCCGCCGATGGCGGTCTGGATGACCGTCTCGGCGTCCTCGACGCTCAGGCCGTAGCGCGCCAGTTGGTCCCGGCGCAGGTCGAAGTCGAGGAAGAAGCCGCCGGCGGTGCGCTCGGCATAGATACTGCGCGTACCGGCCACCTCGCGCAGCGCCGCTTCGATGCGGGTGCCGATTTCCTCGATGACCTGCAGGTCCGCCCCGTAGATCTTGATGCCGATCGGCGTGCGCACACCGGTGGTGAGCATATCGATCCGCGCCTTGATCGGCATGGTCCAGGCATTGGTGACCCCGGGAAAACGGAGCTTTTGGTCCAGTTCCGCAATGACATCCTCCTTCGCGATCCGGTCGTACCACACGTGGCGTAACGGCGCCTGCAACCACCGCGGCCAGTTCGAGTAGAAGCGCGGCATGGGCCGCCAAGAGGATGTCGGTTTGAGCACGATCGTCGTCTCTATCATGGAAAACGGCGCTGGATCGGTCGACGTGTCGGCGCGTCCGGCCTTGCCGAAAACGCGCTCGACCTCAGGGACCTGCTTGATGAGCACGTCCATCTTCTGCAGCAGGTCTTGCGCTTCGGTCACCGACAGCCCCGGTAAGGTCGTCGGCATGTACAGCAGCGTACCTTCATACAGCGGCGGCATGAACTCCGAGCCGAGGCGCATAAAGACGGGGACGGTGGTTACCATGACCAGGATAGCGGCGACAATCGTGCTCTTCGGAAATCGCAGGACGAACCGGCAGGCGGGTTCGTAGATGCGAAACAGGATCACGCTGATCGGATGCTTGTCCTCGGGGTAATAGGTGCCGACCGCAACGCGGTTCACGACCGCCGACAACCAACGCGGGCGCAGCCGGATCGGGTCCATGCGCGAGAACATCATTCGCATGGCCGGGTCGAGCGTAACCGCCAGAATCGCGGCGATGGCCATGGCCAGGTTCTTGGTATAGGCGAGCGGTTTGAACAGCCGCCCCTCCTGGTCGACCAGCGTGAACACCGGCATGAACGCCACCGCGATGACCAGGAGCGAAAAGAAGACGGAGGGCCCGACCTCTTTGAGGGCGTTCAACCGCACCGCGTGGAAGTCCCCTTGGCGGCCTCCTGCCTCCCACAGTTGCAGCTTCTTGTAGGCGTTTTCGACCTCGACGATGGCACCGTCGACGAGCACCCCGATGGAGATGGCGATGCCGGCCAGCGACATGATGTTGGAGGTCACGCCGATCGCGTACATCGGAATGAAGGCCAGGAACACCGCCACGGGAATGGTGACGATCGGAACGATGGCGGACGGGATGTGCCAGAGGAAGATCAAGATGACGAGACTGACGATGCTCATTTCGAGCAGCAACTCGTGCTTCAGGTTGTCGATGGAACGTTCGATCAGCTCCGCGCGATCGTACGTCGTCACCAGTTCGACGCCCACCGGCAACGACGGACGTACCTCTTCCAATTTCGCCTTCACGCGCTCGATGACGTTGAGGGCGTTCTCGCCTTGACGCATGACGACGATGCCGCCGACGGTATCTCCCATACCGTCGAGGTCGGCGACGCCGCGCCGCATCTCCGGCCCCAACACCACGCGCCCAAGCTCGCGGACACGAATCGGCGTGCCGTTGCCGTCCTGGCCGACGACGATGTCCTCGATGTCGGCGATGGACCGGGCGTAGCCGCGCCCGCGCACCATGTATTCGGCACCGGCGAATTCCACGACGCGGCCGCCGACGTCGTTGTTGCCCTGCCGGATCGCTTCGACAACCTTCTGAATCGGCATCTTGTAGGCGAGCAACGCTTCGGGCTGTAGGTTCACCTGGTACTGCTTCTGAAAGCCGCCAATCGAGGCCACCTCGGCCACGCCGGGGACGCTCTGCAGCCAGTAGCGCAGATACCAGTCCTGAAAGCTGCGCAGTTGCGCGAGATCGTTCTTCCCCGTCCGGTCGACCAAGGCGTACTGGTAGACCCACCCCACGCCCGTAGCGTCCGGCCCGAGTTCCGTCCGCACCCCCTGCGGCAGTGCCGGAAGAATCTTGCTCAGGTATTCGAGGGTACGGCTGCGCGCCCAGTAGATATCCGTACCGTCCTGGAAGATGACGTATACGTACGAGAAGCCAAAGTCCGAGAATCCGCGGATGGCCTTGACGTGCGGAGCACCGAGGAGCGCGGTGATGATCGGGTAGGTGACCTGATCTTCAACGATGTCCGGGCTGCGGTCCCAGCGCGAGTACACGATCACCTGGGTATCGGAGAGGTCCGGTATCGCGTCGAGCGGTACATTGCGCGCGGCATACAGCGCTCCCACAAGTGCCACCGCCGTGAGGATGAGAACGAGGAACTTGTTGTGCGCCGAGAAGTCGATGATCTTCTCTACCATGGTGCCTCCCCGCACTCAGTGTGAGTGGGCAGTGCCCCCGCCAGCCCCCTCGCCGCCGGCCGCCGCCAGTGCCGCCTTCAGCTTCGACTCGGAATCGACGAGGAAATTGCCCGAACTCACCACCGACTCGCCTGCTTTCACGCCGTCGAGCACCTCGAAACGGTCCGCAAGCTTGATGCCGAGCTTCAACGCACGCGGTTCGAAGTAGCCGTCGCCGCGCTCGACGAAAGCGATATCGCGCGTCCCGGTGGAGACGACCGCGCTCGCGGGTACACTCAGTCGCTGTCCCAGGTCGGCATGGATCTCGACCTGCGCGTACATCTCCGGTCTGAGCGTGAAATCGGGATTCGGAAATTCCAGGCGGACCTTCACGGTGCGCGTGGCCTCGGAGAGGGTCGGATAGACGAACGCGATGCGCCCCTCGAAGGTCCGCCCGGGGAGGTATGACAGCGTCATCGTCGCCGGCTGTCCGCCGTGGATGAACGGCAGCTCGTACTCGTAGATGTCGGCAAGCACCCACACGCGACTCAGCTCCGCGATGTCGAGCAGCTTCGTGCCGGGCTCGATGCGGTCCCCTTGCGTGACGTTGCGCACGATGATGTTGCCGCCGATCGGGGCATGCAGCGTCATCGTCGTGGGCGCCTCGCCTTTGCGGTCCAACGCCGCGATCTGCCGCGGGGTCAGGTCGAACAACAACAGCCGCCGCCGAGCGCTGGCCAGCAGACGCTCGCCGCTATCGCCGGCCAGCTCGGAACCGGCAAGCCGATCGCGCCCGCGCAGCGCCAGCAGGTACTCTTGCGCCGAAGAGACCAGTTCGGGACTGTAGATTGTGAGCAGCGGGTCGCCTTGCTTGACCAGTTGTCCGGTGGCATTCGCGTAGAGCCGCTCGACCCAGCCGGAGACTTTGGTGAACACGCTGCGCAGACGGGTTTCGTCATATGTGACGCGGCCGACGGTGCGGATCGTGCGCACGAATGGACCCTGCTCAACCGCGGCGATCCGTACACCGATGAGCTGGCGCTTCTTGCCGGAAATCTTGAGGGGCGCACGGCCCTCGACCGTGGCGTGGCCGCCCGTGGGGGCCTGCTCGACTTCCTCGGGAACCATTTCCATGCCCATCGAGTCCTTTCCCGGGCGGTCCGACACCTCTCCGGGATTCATCGTGGAGCGATAGATCACTCGCTTCTCCCCGGCCCCCGCGGTCGCCGGCTTCCCGTGTTCGGCGGGGTGAGCGTCGTGCCCGGCGTCCGGCGCGCCGCCTGCCGGCGGAGGGTCGACACCCGCGGTCTCCTGTTCGCATGTCGACCCGTCGCCCTCGCATTCGGCGTCCTCGATCGCCACGAGCCGCATCCCGCAGATGGCACAATCGCCAGGCCGATCCGACACCATTGTCGGGTGCATCGGACACCGATACCGCGGCGCTTTGGCGAGCGCCGGGGCCGTCACCCCGGCGCCGGATCTCGCCGACACATACAAACTGACGCCGACCACAATGGAGGCGACGATCAGCACCGCACCGACAACTTGCTTCCGGCTAATTGCAATCATCTTTCATTCCCTCGTTTGGCGGCGTCTCGAAGCCGCTCCTGAACCGTTTGAAGGGGACGCCCGCGACCGGCCATCGACAGCGACTCATGGGCGCTCTCGGCCCGGCTGCTCGTCCGGCAACACCCCGGCGGCCGCTTCGACGCGCGCGACCGCCTTGTCGAAGTTCGCGAGTTCCTCGTAATAGCGCAGGCGGTAGTCGTTCAGGGTGGTGAAGTTGGCCAGCACCGAGAGGAAGTCCACTTTGCCCACCTGGTACGCCGCGGACGCGGATTCCAGGGCGATTTCCGCCTGCGGCCCCACCACCGTACCGTACAGTTGCACCAAGCGTTCGGCACTGGTGGCTTGGGCGTACGCATCCCGGATCGTCGCCATGATATCTTGGCTAGCGAATTGCCGGCTCGCTTGCGCCTCGCTTAACGCCGCTGCCGCTTCACGCACGCCGTAGGCCTGCTTCCGCCAGAAGTAGAGCGGGACACGAATGCCGGCTCCCACTTCCCATTCGGGGGTGAGCGAGGCTTTATTGAAATAGTCGGCGCGCAGAACGAAGTCGGGGAAATACTGCCTTTTGGCAAGGGCGAGATTACCCTCGGCGCGCGCCACGTCGAACTCCGCCGCCCGGAGGCCCGGCGACTGCTGTTGCGCGAGCGTCTCGAGTCGATCGAGACTGTAGGCGAGCGGGCGCTTCTCCACTGGCGCCGGGACGCCAAGCGGCTCGCCCGCTGGGCGGTTGAGGAGCGCATTGAGCAGCGCCGCCGCGCTCTGGCGCGCCTGTTCCAGGCTGGTGAGCCGCCCGTTGAGAATCGACAGCTCCAGTTGCGCCCGGACCACGTCTTGTTGGAGACCGTCGCCAACCTGGTACCTGGCCTCCGCGGCCCGGGCGAGCTTGTCGAGGAGGTCCTTGTTCCTGCCGACGATCTCGATCGATTTGTGGGCGAGGGAATAATCGTCGTAGGCGATCCGCAGACGCGCCAACACGTTGAGGAGCGCAGTACGATACCGTGCACCTTCCCGATCCGCTTCGCGCGACGCGACCTTCTCCTTCAGTGCGAGTTTGCCCGGAAACGGCACCTCCTGCTCCGCGCCGAAACGTAGAAACGTGAAGTCCCCTCGTCCCTGTTCGAGACGGTCGAAGCTCTCGTTGTGGTAGGCGGTGTTGATCATCGGGTCCGCAAGGGAGCCCGCTTGCGACGGCCGCGCTTGCGCGGCACGCCATCTCGCCTCCGCGGCGCGGATCTCGGGATTGTGCCGGCGCGCATAGGCGGCCGCTCCCCCGAGGTTCAATGACTGACCGAACTCATCGCCCTCCTGTGCCAGGCACACGAGCGGCGCGATGAACATCGTAACAACAATGACACGTCGTGCGCGACGCATACGTCCTCCTTGGTCAGACACCCCGACGCGTCGCTGGGCGAGGGAGTGCGTTGCCAACCGAAACGGAAACGACGTCGGCTAGCCGATCACAGTAGGAGGGACGTGCGCTGTGCGAGTGGAGTGTGCGGTGGCGCGGGGCCGACTCTGAGAAAGCGGTAATGGCGGGTACGATTCTGCCAATCGCCGCCGCGCACGGCGGTTGCCACCGCAACGGCAGCGAGCAGATGAGCCGACGCGCCACGCTCCGGGTTCGCGTCCGGCGGACTGATGGCGGCAGACGGGGCGTGCGTCGCACCGACGCAGCAGGTCGTAGCTTGCAGGGATTCCGCCTGCGTGCAGCAACGGTGTTGCGCTTGGTTACGCGTCGGGCAGGACAGGCCGCCGCGCGGGCAGACGGTTACCCCGCCGAGCACGAACGCGGCCACCAACACCGCAACTGCCGCCTTCGCCAACATCGCACCGAATGGTACCGGGCGCCGGGTAGACAGTCAAACCGCCTGCGAACCGAACTGGCCGACGACACGCTCGGCGCCGCGGCCGAGGCGTCGCGCACCGGCACGCCGGCGGCCGAATGCGGGCTTCGCCGGTGCGTCGCCACTACGCAACCGCCGCAATGCGGCGCGCACCGCGTCCGGTTCCAACGCGAGCGTTTCGCAGACCACCGCGAACGAGAACGGCGACCGGTCCGCTCCGGCACCGATCCAGTACTCCGCCTCGGCGCGGAGCCGAGGCGTGGAACTGAGGTAACAGGATATTCCGTTTTCGAGCACCGCCATCATCAAGGCCTTGATCCCCATCAACGGCTCGCATGAGGCTTCTCCACCGCCCAACGATCCTATCCCCAGGAGGTCTTGAGTACGATGCATAATACCTTCCCCGCTCCAAACTTATGCAATCAACGACAAGCCGTGCGCCGAGCATATGCAGAATGCATCAATGGAATCAAGGGTTACGCCGATAGATTGGCGCACGACGCGAGCCCCGTGCAACCTCCGTCAGGAAGCCGGCGCGATGGGAACGGCCTCTAGGCGCGCGACCAGGTTGAGGAGCCAACCCCGATGCTTCGGCGCATCGCCGGTTGCCGCCAGCAAGGCGCAGTCCGCACCGTCACGGCCGGGGATCGGCGCGAACTTTCGGCTCGCCTCCACCGTGCGGCCATGCGTGTACCGACTGTGCGGAACTGGACAACGCCTGCCGTTCCCGCCGTGACCGGCATTGCCTCGGTGGCTCGGACCACGCGTCGTGCGCCACCCCTGCCGTGGCTCTCCCTTCTTGCGCTAACTTCGCGATCGCCCTACGGTGACCGCTGGCACGCTGACAGCGGGACAGAATTGCAGGGGGAGGCGGCACAGTGGATGCGAACGCGAAGAAGACGGCATTACGCATGATTCCGTATGGCCTGTACGTCCTTACGGGGGAGAGCAAAGACGGGAAGGTTGCGGCGGCGACAGTCAACTGGGTGACCCAGGCATCGTTCAACCCGCCGCTGGTGGCCGTCGGCGTCAAGGCCGACTCCGGGGCGCATAGTATTGTCAAGGAGGCCGGCGCCTTCGCACTCAACGTCCTTGGCAAGGGTCAGCAATCCCTCGCCTACGTTTTTTTCAAGTCGTGGGAACGCGATCGGCAATCGATCGGCGGGGAACCGTTCCGCTCGGGCACGACCGGCGCCCCAATCCTCGAGAAGACACCTGCCTATGTGGAATGCCGGCTCGTCGAAACCGTCGAGCGCGGCGATCACTCCATATTCATCGGCGAGGTGGTTGACGCGGGCGTGCGGCGGCAACCGGAGGGACGCCCCGACGACGGCACCCTTTGGCTCAAAGAGCTTGGCGAAAAGACCTTCTACGGGGGGTAATTCCGCGCTCTGCCAGGTGCGGCCAAGGTCACGCCGCTACCGTCACGTTGGCGGCGCCGCCCTTGTGCCGCCGCGACACGCATCGCTACACTGCGCGAACCGTGCCGTTCGGGCTCTACATCCACATTCCCTACTGTCAGGCGAAGTGTCCGTACTGCGACTTCAATTCGTATGCGGCGAAGCGCTGGCCCGAAGCCGAGTACGTCGAAGCGCTCGTGCACGAACTCGACCACTATGCGCGGCAGGCGCCGTGGAGGGGCGCGGCAATCGCCACCGTCTTCTTCGGTGGCGGCACGCCGTCACTGTTCGCGCCCGCGTCCATCGAACAGCTACTGTCCGTGGCCTTCGCGCACTGGCATGCCGATGACTCCGCGCCGCCGGAGATCACGCTGGAGGCCAATCCGGGGACGGTAAGTTTGGAAAAGCTGCGTGCGCTGCGCGCCGCCGGCGTCACTCGTCTGAGCGTCGGCGTGCAATCGTTTCACGGCCACCATCTGCGCCGGCTCGGCCGCATCCACGATGCGGCGCAAGCGGTCGCGGCCGTAGACCAGGCACGGCGAGCGGGCTTTGAGAACGTCGGCATCGATCTCATCTTCGCTTTGCCGGAGCAAACGCCGGCGGAGTGGGAGAGCGATCTGGCGCAGGCGTGCCGGCTCTCCCCTGAGCACATCTCCGCCTACAATCTCACCTACGAGGAGGGAACGCCGTTCGCGGCACTGCGCCGGCAGGGTGTGCTGCGGCCATTGCCGGAAGAAACCGAGGTAGCGATGTTCTCCGGCACGCAAGACATGCTCGCGGCGGCCGGCTACACGCAGTACGAAATCTCCAATTACGCGCGCTCCGGTTATCGTTGCCGGCACAACCTGACCTACTGGCGCGGCGGCGACTATCTTGGCGTGGGTGCCGGCGCGCACTCGTACGCGCGTGCGACGACTGCCGGCGCCAATGCCCCCTATGGGCGGCGCTGGAGCAACGAGCGCGCTCCGGACGTCTACCTTCGCTGCATCGCCCGGCGAGGCCAGGCGTGCGACCAGGTCGAAGATCTCGACGCGAGCAGAGCCCGCGGCGAGTTCGTATTTCTCGGCCTGCGTTGTCTCGATGGCTTCGACGCGGCGGAATTTCGCAAGCGTTTTGGTGACGACTGTCCCGTGCTCTTTCCGCGAATCCTCGACCTGCTCGATGGCGGTTTGCTCGAATTCTGCCGCGGCCGTTGGCGACTCACGCCAAGGGGATTACTGCTGGCGGACAGCGTCTTCGCCAGCTTCCTGTAAGGTCGGCGGAGCCTCCCGAGGCGGGCCGCCAGGCTCATAGCGGGACGAAGTACGGGATGCCGATTTCCCCGACCACCTCAAACGCCACCCTGACGCGCATGCCGATGGTGACGGCGTCCGGAGCGATCCCTCGCACCTGGCCGACGATCCGCACCCGAGCTTCATCCAAGTCGACCACCGCCGCCGCGTACGGCGTCGCGAAGGCAGGGTGTGCGGGCGGATGGACGATGGTGAACGAGTACACCGTCCCCGTGCCCGGCACTTCCCTCCATTCCCAGTCGAATCCGCATCCCGCCATGAATGGCTGCGGTGGGTGCTGGTAGGCACCGGTCACCGGGCAGTATTGGATGACCAGTCTCCTCTCGCCCGCCGCGCGCCAGAAGCCTGCCGTATCGGGATCGATCTGCGGAAGCGGCCGTTCCATCCGTATGACTATCTCCGGAACAACACCGCCGAGGTGGGGACGCCGCTGCCGCCGGACGCAAACGCGATCTCGACATTCGGCACCTGGTTCACCGATGTCCCCCGCACCTGTCGCACCGCTTCGATGATCTGGTTCATGCCGTTCACATACGCTTCGCCCAGTTGCCCGCCGGACGTGTTGGTGGGGAGCGCACCGGCCCGGCCGAGCGCCCCGCTCTCCACCCACGGCCCACTTTCGCCCTTGGCCACGAAGCCGTACTCTTCCAACGCAATGAGCACCATGGGCGTGAAGTGATCGTAGATCTGGGCGACGTCCACGTCGCGTGGACCGATCCCGGCCAGGCCCCACAACGTCGCGGCGCACTCGCGCGCCTCTTCGCAGCAGGCGATATCCGCACGGCTGAAGCTGGGCATCAACTCCGTGCGGCTGCCCATGCCCTGAGCGTACGCCATGAGGTACACCGGGCGTTGCTTGCAATCCCGCGCCCGCTCGGCCCGGGTGACCAGTAACGCCACCGCCGCGTCGCTGTCGACGCAGCAGTCGTAGATGCGCAACGGCTCCGCCACCATGCGGCCCTCTTCGTAGTCCTCCAGCGTCAGGGGAATATTGAAGAACCGCGCCTGCGGATTCGTCGCCGCGTAGCCGCGGGAATTGAGCGCCACCGCCGCCCACTGCCGTGACGTGGTCCCGTATTGGTGCATGTGGCGGCGGCCGATCACCGCGGCAATCTGCGCCGGGGTCGCAAGACCTGCCGGAATACAAAACTGGAAGTCCTTGGTGAAGCGCGGGTCGGGTAGCCGCGGTCCGCCCAGGCGCTGGCGCGACCGCCCGTTGAGTGAGCGATAGCAAAGGATCGTGTCGGCGCGTTCGGCGGCCACCGCCATGGCGGCAAGGCCCACCGCGGCACAGGTGCCGCCACCACCGAAAGGCACCTCGGCGAAAAAGCGCAGGTTGCTCAGCCCCAGCGCCGTCGCCAGGTTGTTTTCACCCGTGAGGTCGGTACTCACCGTGCACATGCCGTCGATCCGCGCCGGCGGCATCCCGGCATCGTCACAGGCGGCCAACGTGGCCTCGACGGCCATGCGTAGCTCCGTGCGCAATTCCCGGCTGCGAAAGTTCGTGTGACCGATGCCGATCACCGCCGCCTGGTCGCGCATCCGCATGCTCTCAGCAGGGCCTATGCCCGGGGTCCAACGTCCACGGTCCAGAGTCCAACGTGACCATCCCAGGTCCCTCCGTCGCCCGGCAGACTTCGGGTCCGGGGCTCAACGCCGGCTCCGCATCCTGGCGATCACCTCGTTGCCGTATCGTTCGAGGTAGGCCCGCTTCTGCTCCACCGTGGACGTAGACGCAACGGTGAAGGTGAACGGAAAGTTGAGAATCCCCGTCGTTCCCGCCGCCTCGATCCGCTTGAGCGTGTCGACTGCCGGTGGGTCGGTCAGCGGCGCGATCACTTCGAACGGCTCGCTGCGCCGCCCCGCCTCGGCGCGCAGCGCCTCCAGCACCTTGAGATTTTTGAGTAGCAGGTCACTGGTGATGCCGGCGCAGAGCCAACCGTCGCCGAGCCGCGCCGCGCGCCGCAACGCGGCCGGGCTCATTCCGCCGAGGTAGATGGGTATTCGCGTTTTCGGCACGGGACGCAGTTGGACGCGCGGCAGATCGAAGAACTGCCCGTGGTGCTCGACCATGCCCCCGCTCCAGAGCTTCCGCAGGACCTCGATGCATTCGTCGCACCGCTTGCCGCGTGTACGGAAATCCACGCCCTGTAGCTCGAACTCCTCCTTCATCCAGCCCAGCCCCGCGCCCAGAATCACGCGCCCCTCGAACAGCGCAGCGACAGTGGCGACCGCCTTCGCCACGTCGATCGGGTTGCGCAGCGGCAGGATGTAGACATCGGTCGCGAAGCGGAGCGTCGTGGTGACCCCAGCCATCGCGGCGATGGTCGACCAGGGCTCGGGCCACGGCGTCTCCGGCGCGTACGGCGGCTGTCCGTTCTCGGCGTACGGATACCCGGATCGCACCTGCTCGAAGTGCAGCAGGTGATCCCCGATGATCACACCATCGAAACCGACCTCCTCGCAGATCCGGACGACCGGAAGCAGTTGCTCGATTTCCGTAAAGGTGAGCGCTTGCCAGAACTGCATGCCGTTCGGCGCTCGCACAGCGGACGCGGTCGCGCTGTTCATCTGGTCGCCTCCTGGTGGCGGCAACCGTGACGGCACGCTGGCGTGGAGCAACTCGCGAGTCTCCCGCGCTCGCTTCTGGTCCTCGGCCGTGTGCAAGGGGAAGTCCTTGGGAAGCTGATGGTGGTGATGACGTCGCCGTAGTGCCGCTCGTCATGCGCCTTCACCAGGGTGCCCAGCCCAAGACAGAAGCGGCCGCGCGAAAAGCGCTGCAGATCCCACGCCATCTGTGCCGTCACCATGGGGCTGCGGGGGAACGACACGGCAATGCCGGTATGCAACGTGACATGGCGCGTGTGCTCCGCCGCGATGAGCAGCGGGAAGAAGGAATCATGGCCGCGCGTCTCCGCCGTCAGAATCCAATCGAACCCCATCTCCCCGACCTTGCGCGCGGTGGCCGCGAGACCCGCGATACCCAGCTCCCGTGGATCGTTCGAGAACTTGTAATTCTCGATCATCGCAATGATGGATTTCATGCGCCCTCCCTCGCCTGCCTCACACGCTCGACTGCGTCGTCACCTCCGCGCACGCGTTCGAGACGCACGCTTCTCGCACACCAGACATCGGCGGATCAAGACGCACGGCGTCGCGGAAGTTGCCAGCCCCGTCTATCGATGAAGATCGTGCTCGACATCAATGTGTGCGTCGAGGCCGGTCGTCGCCCCCGAATTGATTGTCCAAGCATGGCCGACGGGCATTGAGCCTACTGGAGTTTCCCTGTCAGTCGGTCGATCAAGGTTTCCGCGAATACCTCGTAGACGATGCTCCGTCGTTCGGCAAAGACGCAGTCGATGGTTTTCGGGGACGCGTACCGTAGAATCACCCGATAGGCTCCGACCCGCAGCCGGTGGTACTCCTGCAATGGTCCTTCGAGCGGTTTCAAATCGCCGGCGTCGCGCCTCAGGTCTCGCAGCGCCCCGCGCAAGCGGCGCCTCGGTTCGAGCGCCTGGCGGCGCACGAACTCGACGACCTGTGCTGACAGCCGGACTCGCACACCGATCAGTCGTCGAGCGTGGAGAGGGGAAGGAACCTCGTCCGGCCCCCGCGGTGCTCCGCAATCGCCTTCATGGCGTCGGGATTGGCGAGGATCTCCATCGTCTCGACAATTGCTTCCATCCGATGGCGTGACACGAGAAAGGCCACGGTCTCATCCCGCCGCCGGATACCCACCGGCCGCCCCTCCTCAGCCTGTTTGATCAACCCCGGGAGCTGGCTCTGTGCCTGAGTTACGGAATACGTAGAAGCCATGGCAACAATACATAGAGCGGGAGACAGGCAACCGCAAGCCTCAGACGGTCCACGTCGAGGGTGGCGCACACGGTTTCGCCGCGGATGCGGCAGAGAGCGCGTAGTTGGCGGACGCCGAAGGGAGCGCCGGCGTCGGCTAGCGTCCGTGCGATACGTGGTGCGGCAGAGATGGGGCTCAGCGGCTCAGCGGGCGGTGCCCCCACAGCGCTGCGCAGCGTGATCGGCTCGCCGGCCACTTTCTACTGAGTGAAGCGCCGCGCATAGCTCCGGGAGCGCTCAAGGTGCTGCGCCTCACGCTCAGCCGACGTGACGAAACGTGTTTCTGGCGGGAGCGCCTGTCGAAGTGCGCTGAGCTTTACCACACGAACGTCGCGGACAGCTCGCGTGGGATCGGCGTTCGCAGGCAGGCTCTGCCAGCGGGCAGCGACGATTCCTCCGCTAAAGCCCTCCGGGTCCAGCCAGTTGTAGACACCGGGGTCTCGCGCGGAGATAGCGAAGGTGTAGGTCCCGCCGGAATTTGGTTTCGCCTGAACGTTGTTCAGGCTGCTGGTGCGATCCACGTATTCGTAGGCGACGCCCCACGGATCCGTCAGTTGGATGCCGAGCGATCTCGCGCCCAGCGGATCGAGCGTGATGACCAGCGCTTCATCGTCAGCAAGCTGGAAGTGGCCGCCCGCGGACATGCCTCGGCCGACTCCCCGGACGCGGGGCTCCGACACGATGTTAACAGGCTTCGAGAAGATGAACTGGTTGTCATATTTGACCCAGTACGGCGCGATCTGAGATAAGATCTTAACCGCGCGCGCAGTCAGCTCAGCTTCCGTGCGGGGCGGCGTGACGGGCGGCGGCCCGAGGCGGCGCACCTCCAACGATACCGGGTTCTGCGTCGCCCAATCGGTGAAGAGATCACGGACGGTCATATGCAGCCCGTCCTGCGGAGGCAACTGGATATGGTTGCGTCGGCCGTTGGCCGGGTCTTTATCCAGTGTGATCGTGAACGCGCCGTCCGCGGCAATGGTCAGCTGATCGCTACGGAGCCCGGCGAGGAGATTTCCGCCCTCATTCGTCATCGGCCCGGTCCCCGGAAGCCCGGCGCGCAGATCGAAATGTTCTTCCGCAGGACCAGGCGACTTCACCTTGCCGCGGATCTCGTACCGCGCATTCCCGTCGAAGGTGATCAACCGGTACACGTTGTCGGGGTTGTCGATCCCGTAACCGGAACGCGGCACGTCCAAACCCGCCCAGCGATGCGGCGCGTTACAGCACCAGAAGGCCGCCGGCCGGGAGCTATCTTCGCCGACGGCATAATTGACCGCAGCCAGGGTGATCGCCTTCGCCGCCCGCTCAATGGTCGCCCGACCGGCCAGTGTCGAGCCCTGCGCATCGGCGGCATAGAGCGCCTCCACCTTTCGCAGCTCTTGTTGCATCGGAGAGCTGCTCAGGATGCGAAGCGCCAGCCGTTCGCGCTCGATTTGTACGGTGGTCTCCAGCGCACTGGTCCACACACGGCGCGGTGCCGCCCAGCTCACGCCATGGGCCACACTCGTTGCGACGGCACACGCCAGCGCGACCGTCAAAGGTTTGATCGTCGTTCTCATGAGATTTCACCCTTCCTCCGGAATTCGGCCGATTCCGATAGATCAGCCGGCACATGAGCGCCCTACGATGCCTCGCGATTCGTCCACATTGCCGACGCCAGCGAGCTGCCTCCGCAGGCCAGCAACGATGTCCCCGAAGTGACCAGAATCGGGGTGGCGGTTGTTGACCAGACTCACGGCGCCCGCAATCCCCGTGAGGCGTTCGCGAACTGCCGACGCGATCTGGTGACGGGGGCCCATGACCGCAATCTCGCGCATCGCGTCGTCCGTGATTATCCGACCCATCTCGTTCCAGCGGCCCTGCTTGGACAAGCGGTTCAGCTCGGGATGGAGATCCCCCCAGCCGTGGCACTCGAGCGTTGACTTGCACACCGGTGTCGAGCCGTAGAATGCCAACTGCTCCTGCTGCGAGACACGTGCGGCCTCGTATTCTTCCTCAGTGCTGCAGATCAACATCATGGTGATACACGTGACCTGAATGGCACTGCGGCCCGGATTTCGCCAGGCCACGCTCCAAGGCGGGCAGGACATTCTGCTGCAGCGATCTGCGCGTGTTGAACGGATGCGCGAGGAAGCCGTCCGCGACCTCCCCCCCCAATTCGATCATGCGCAGGCCGAAGCCGCCGAGAAAGACCGGCGGCGGCCCGTACGGGTTCGGACCAGGGTTGAAAGCGGGGATCATGACCGTGCGCCGATGACCAGCGGGAAGAACGGATCGTGTTCCGACTCGACCGCGAAACTGCCATCGTACTCGATCGCCGCCAACTTCCGGAACACACGGCCGGCGTCGCCCGGGTCATGGGTCGGGACGGTCGTGTAGATGCGCATTCCAGCTCCGCGGCTTATTGATGGAACCGCCGTTCACTGTGCCGTCGGCGTGTCACGTTCTGCTCGCGTTGCGCGTGGCGGCGACAAAGGTAATGGCGCAAAGGACGATGCTGATCAACAGCCATCGTCCCAACGGCGGGACTGCACCAACCGCGCTCGCCCCGCTTTTCTCGGTTCGTTCCATACAGGTCATCATGATACGAAATACGGTAGATCCAGATGGAGAAGCAATGCCCACCGCGGTTCGCAAGAAGACGTACAACCTCGATGAAGAGCTGATCGAAACTGTGCGCCGGCTGTTTCACGTAAAGACCGCTACGGAACCCATCCACAAGGCGCTCCAGAAGACCGTTGAAGAGCACCGCGAGGAGAACTCGCTCGCCGCCCTCCTGCGGGCGGGCCGCTTTCGTACGATCTATCGATGAAGGTCGTGCTGGCCACCAACGCGTACGTCGAGGCCTGCCGCACCGAGATGAATGGCAGCTCTCGGGTCGAACGCACAGCCCGGCACACGCCCGCTGCATCGGCCGAGTCGGCCGAGTTGCCCAATCCAATCGCGTCCGGTGGGCAAGCCGACGTGAGGGCAGTGTAGTTTTCAAGACACCCATGATATCCGCGGATCACCGATGCGCGGCCTCTCATCGTAACTCAGTGCGTCTCATTCCCGGCGAGGAACGCTTCCAGGCCAACACCGCGAACGTGGTCGGCGTCGAACGGGGTGGCGCACACGACCGTGAGATGGCCTCGTGGAAAGACCTTCGAAAACCACGCGAAGTCGAGGGCGCTGGCCTGGCCGCGCTTGACCTCGATGAACGCGTCGCCGGCGACGACGAAATCGAACTCATGACCGCCGCCTTGCCAATGGGGTATCCGCTCCGGGTCGGCCTGCCCACGGACCGCCGCTCGGCGGAAGAGCTCCTGCGCGACTGCCCATTCGTGCCATGCCGCCTGGCGCTCGGGGGGCAGCCGATCTAGATCATCCGCGGCCCGCGGCGCATCGGGCGACCAAACCGTTGCCGCGAGCAGGTTCACGAACGGGCATTTCGCCGGTTTGCGCGGCACCTCCGCGCGCTTCACGGCGTCCCATGCGGGGGAGCTACCCACGCAGAGCAGATCCGAGAGCATCTCGATCCAGCCGGCGGCGACGGTGTTGTTGGCCAGCCCGGCGTCGCGCGCGAGCCTCGTCTGGCCGACCGCGGTGCCGGCATGCCGGTAGAGCTGCTCCATGACCGCGACCAAGGATCAGGAGCACCCCCGGCTCCGTCGGCAGGGCGTCGAGGCCCATCTCGACGCGGAAGATGGTGGGCGTATCGTGCAGGGACTCCAACCGTGGGAATAGGCCAGGCACATCGAGGTTCCCGGCCGCCAGCGCCTCGTTCGCGCGATCGACGTTCACGACGTTGGTCGGATCAACGTTTCAGACGTTGAGGCAGGGGTCAGCCGTTGGGGCCGGCCGCAATGACCCGCCGCTAGCCACTGGCGAAGCGAGGCTTGGACCGCCCCTGCCCGAACAGCGCGATCATGTTGGGGGTACACCCGTGGATCATTGCCGGAAGGCTGGATCTGCCCGCGTCCAGCAAGGGAAGAAAAACAGCTGCGTTCCCTACGCTTTCGGTCGCGAAATGCCCTGGCCGAGATGAGCGTCGGGTTGATTTACCTTAGTGCTCCTTTTCCGAAATACGGTGATGTATTCTCTCGATAATCTTCCCAGCCCGAGCCCTCGCCCATACCCGAGCCTTTCTTAAATGGTACGGGCGATCGCATCGGGCTGGGGCTGGGGAAGAAATACGTAAGCGAATTCGTGAGATGGACTACTTAGCAACCTAACATACGCCTCGAACGCTTGCGAATCGTCGGCGAGCTCACCAGTCGCCAGCGCGGACGTGTGTTCAGCTATCGGCGCTATGTGGAAGAATTGGCCAGCGAATTGGCGCCCGGCGCATGAGCCAGTTGCGCCGTCCTTCAGCGCAAATGATCGACCGTCTGCGACACGGACGCGGCTCCGCCTCCTCGATGCCAAATAGGCACGCCGCGATCCGCAGGTCACGAGGAGAGAGCGGATAGCCCGCACAAACGGGGTAATTGACATAACCGGGAGCTATGAGACGGCGCCGGTCCCCCCACAGCCTCTCCGAAACCTCACTGGTATCCTATAAATGGGACGCATGGCAAACTGCCAAACAATATCGAAAATATGAAATTTACCTTTCTGGCAGTTCCGTGAGTTATTGCGGTGCGCTTGTTGGTGATTTCAACGCCGCGTGCCGCCCAGCCTGACGACCGAAGAAACTCGAATCACCGAGCGACATCCCCGAGCTGTAGCCTTCACCCCAGCGCGGAATCCCACAGGCAGTACGCCCGGCAGCGTAGAGCCCTTCGATCATGCTGCCGTCCGGAGTCAGCACCTGACCAGTTGGCAGCGTCGAGAGTCCTCCGAGCGTGAATGACGTACCCTTCACCGCATCGCCGCTGAAATTCAGCGCGGCGAAGGGTGGCTCGGCGAGCGGCTTCAGAAACTGTGGAACCTTGTGCCACAGCGGGTCTTCGCCGTTTGCGGCGTGGTGGTTGTAGCTTTCCATCGTGTGCACCAGCTCGCCCGCGGGCAGTCCGAGTTCGGTTTCAACTTCTTCCCAAGTCTCGCCGGTCGCGCTGATCTCGATATCTTGGAATACCTGAGGACGAGCGAAGGTCGAGTTGTCAACCAGCAACCAGCAGTGATCGTTTGGTTGCCGCAACATGTATTGCGTCACACGTGCATGATAGGCATCTTCGTTGATGAAGCGTTGCCCGAGTTCGTTGACGAGGATGCCGCAAAGCAACTGTTCGGGCGGAAACATCGGACGGGTTGCGAAGAACTCGCCCATGTGAATGGTTGCCGCGCCAACCGAAGCACCAAGCAGGATGCCCGCTCCATGGTCGTTGCCCGCTGTCGTCGGGCCGGGGCATCTGCGCACCTCTGGTGCGTAGTGGCGAATCATCTCCTCGTTGCAGATGAAGCCGCCGGTGCACAGGATCACGCCCTTGCTCGCGCGCACCACGTGCGGCTTGCCGTCGATGCGGACCACCAGGCCGTGCACGCGGTTGTCGGCATCAGCAACGAGCGCCAATGCGCGTGCACCGAAGCGGGTATCGATGCCGAGCGCGTTCACGCGCTCAGTGAGCTTTTCCATAACAAGCCAACCAGAGCGCAGGCTACCTTCTCGTGTGCCACTATCGACACTGCCCGCTTGTGCAGTGTGCCCGCGCGGTACAGGTTTTACGCGCCAAGAGAACGGCCAAGCGTCCTCACTGCCTGACCATAGTAGTGTGTCGTCGGTTGTGGGCTCAATAGACTTACCGGGAAGATAGGTTCCCTTGAATGGAATACCCTGCGCGACGAGCCAATCGAAGTGTGTACATGCTCCCTCAGCGTAGCAACGCACCCTTGCCTCATCGGCCTTAGGCCCTCCGGCCATCATCAGGTACTTGTAGAAATTTTCGGTTGAATCTTCGAAACCAGCCGTACGCTGGACTGGTGTACCGCCATTACCGCCGAGATAAAACTCCCCACCAGACAGCGCTGAACTGCCGCCTGAGACCGAGGCAAGCTCGAAAAGCGTGACCTTCGCACCGGCATCATGGGCCTCGATCGCTGCGCAGGCGCCGGCGATGCCGAAACCGACAATGGCAACCTCGGTCTCTATGTCCCAGTCGGTGACCGCATCAAGACGCAACGGCACCGAAAACGAGTACGGTTTAGTCATTCAAATTTCCTCCACAATGTTGCCCTGAGACACGCAAGATAGTAAAACTGCAAGCAGCCGTCCTTCAATCCCTACGGAAGCACCGATTTACTCATGAAATTCGCCGCCCTGAAACGAAAAACATCGTCATCGACGCGCAGATTCGCGCTACCGACGATTTTTTCGCCAAAAACGCCCGTGACGGGGGCATATTCACCCCGATTCCGGACGATTTCACCCGATTTCTCGTTTTCAGGGCGCACCTCTCCCGTGAACACCCGCCAGTGGATGGCCCGCACAAATGGGGCAATTGACATAACTGGGAGCTACCAGACGGTGCCGGTCCCCCCACCGCCTGTTGGAGGACCAGCTGAACGCTCCGATCCGCGTCGGCCTGCCATGGTCGTCCTTGCTTGCGTTCATCCGCAGCGCCACCAACCTACGCCTGTTTCCCCGTCCACTCGTGGTGACCGCGGCGTAGGAGCGGGTCACCGAGTGTCTCGCCCTATCCTGCCGCACTCGCAATTGAACACGGGCTTACCCTGTGCAGCACCGACCGGGACTTCGCACGTTTTCCGAACTTGCGCTGGGAGAACCCGCTCGGCATGTGATCACGAACGACGCGGATCAAGCAGGCCGCCGGTTGCGTTGGATCTCCTTGTCCAACGCACCCAGGATCTGGTCGAGCCCATACAGGTAGTGCGCATTCGGCGGGAGTCCCCGGCAGCGGCATCGCCCCTGGTGCGCGCGGAGCAGTGCGCGCTCGACCGACAGTGTCGCGCGTAACCACCGGTGCCAGTCGTCGTCCCGCGCCTTCGGCGAATAGACAGCGTAGGCGCCTTGTACCAAGCACACAGGCGATCGAGTGGTCACTTGCGTGATCGCGCAGCCATAGTCTCAAGCGCGGCTTCTTCACGTGTCCAGCACCTTCCCACGCCACGGGTTGCTCACCCGCCCAGGGCCTTTCACGAACGTTAGCCCAACTTCCGCAGTTTGAGGGGTCGAGCGTAGGCATTTCAAGGGGTTTTCCCCAAAAGTTGTCACTACATTTTCAGCGCAAGCCGTCGGGGATGCGCAAGCGCTCGGGGAGCCGGATCCCCAGGCGCTCAAGCAGCATAGCCTGGGCTGGCTCGGGACGAACCACACACCGGATCTTCACCTCCTTCGTCGGGGCATCGACTAATGGCAGCGCCACGTCGACACTGTGAATCTCGCGCAGCTGGTCGAGTAGGAAACGTGGACTGTTGCCGAGCTTGGCCTTGGACTGCCACTGCTCCAAGGTTTTCCAGAGGACGTAGGCCAGGAAACAGACCAGGATATGCGCTTGGACCCGGTCCGCCCGCTGGTGCCAAATGGGCCGCAGGGAAAGATCACTCTTGTGAATGCGGAAGGCCGACTCCGCCTCGGTGAGCTGGATGTAGGTCTTCCACAGCGTTTCGGGCGACCAGTCCAAGATGTTGGTCTGGAGCACATAGACCCCCTCGCTCTGTGCGGCCCAATCCTCCCAGGTGGAGTCAACGGACCATCGCAGTTGTAACTGTGCGGGCTGGTCGGGCGCGGTCTCGAAGCGGATCTGGTAGCGCTTGGCGGCGTGGCTGTTGCGCTGTAGGAGGCGGCCAACCTGGCGCTCGACCTGCTGCCGATCGATGGGCTTCTTGGAGCGCTCGATACGCCCGGCCAAGCGCGTGAGGGCGGACTCGATGCGCAGGCTGAAGCGGGTATGCATGGCCTGCTCTTTGACCCGGCGTTGCGTGGAGCGACAGACCACGAAGAGCTCGTGGGGATTGCCCGGCTCGGTGCACAGCTTGACCTCGACCTCGTCGTGCACCGATTGCCAACCTTGTGCGTCGGCCAGTTGCTCGGCAAAGCGAGGCAGGATGCTGCGCGGGGCCAACCAAATAGCGGCGCCCGGTCTGCTGCAGCCAATGTATGTTGCCCTTGCTGCACATGCCGCGGTCCATCACCCAAATGCGCTGGGCCAGCCCGTACCGTGCCTCCATGGTCCCGACGATGGTCTTCACGGTGGTGACGTCGGTGGTGTTCCCGTCAAACACCTCGTAGCCCAGAGGCATCCCTTCGCGGGTCACCACCAACGCGATACAGACCTGCAGACAGTCGGCGCGTTGATCGCGGCTATGCCCACGCCGGGCCATCTCGTTGCGCGGCGCCAGCCCCTCGAAGTACGTGCTCGTCACGTCATACAGCAGCAGGTCGTAGTCGATCGCAAACAGCTCCCCCAGGCGGTTGCGCAGGTGGTGCTCGATGTCGGACTTGTGCCAGACCAGATGGTCGAGCAGGCGGTACAAGCGATCCTCGTTGATCCGCTCGGCTGCGACGCCGAGGAGGTCCTCGAGGGCCGTGCGCTCGTACCAACGCTCGGCCACGTAGAGCTCGCTCGACGGTTCGCACAGGCGCGCGATCACCAAGATGGCGGCGACCAACGACCAGGGAACGTTCTCATGGCCGACGGGCAGCACCTCGGCGCATAGCGTGTCGAGCTGCAATGCCTGCCAGAGCATCAGCCCCAGCCACACATCGCCGAACCGCCGCTGGCGCTCCACACGCAGCCGGTCCAGGCGAACCGCAACGGTTTGGGGCTCACGACCCTGCACGTCTTCAAAGAACGACCGCTGTTGATCGACGCGGACACCGCAGATGCGCTCGGCCAGCGCCTGTGCCTCGCGCCGGCCACGCGCATCGAGCTCGCCCAGGTAGGCGACCGTTTCCTGCTTCACCTTCCCGTTGCGGCGCACCGAGCGCACCAGACGAAAGTACCGGTAGGTCTTTCCGCCCTTGCGCACTACCAATGGCCGAATGTACAGCGCCCCACCTCCACCACGCGGCGGTTGTACGAGCAGCGGCGCGACCAGCACAAGCGCCGAAAGTTTGCACTACACGCGATTTTCGCGGTTCGTGCTCACCGCGCCCCAGCAATATCGCGAGGTTTTTCGCGGACGCGGTCGCCGAAAAATATTTTCAGCCGTCAAACTGCGGAAGTTGGGTTAGGATGTGGGGGATTTCGGTCAGCCGGACACGGCGGGACCCCGGCATCGTCGCAGGCCGCCAGCGTAGCTTCCACCGCCATGCACACCTCCGTGCGCAGCGCGCGGCTGCGGACGTTCGTGTGACCGATGCCGATCGCCGCCGCCTGGTCGCGCATCCGCATTCTCTCAGCAAGGCCTATGCCCGCGGTCCAACGCCCACGGCTCCGGCGCGTAGGGCGGCGACCCGTTCTGCACCTACGGATACCCGGATCGGACCCGCTCGAAGTGCAGTAGGCGATCCCCCATGATGACGCCGTCGAAACCGACCTCCTCACAGATCCGGACAACCGGAAGCAGTTGCTCGGTTTCGGTAAAGGTGAGCGCTTGCCAGAACTGCAAACCGTGCGGTGGCATTCGCACCTGTGCTGTTCAATGCGCCGTCCCGGCGAGCGCTGGTCCCGGGACGCCGTGAAGCAGCGATATGCTGTCCGCGATGTGGCGCTCGTCCTCGCTGGTGGACAGCGGGAAGTCGGTCGGGAAATTGATCGTCGTGATGAGCCCACCCCAACGCTCCTTGAGCATGGGGCCGATCTCATCAATGTAGCCGATGGTGCCGAACTCTTCGGCCATTTCGTCGGGGATAAGCTTCACCATCTCCTCCCACTTACCTTCCAGGGATAGCGCATGCAGGCGCATGCCGAGCTCTTTCCATCCGTGGACCTTGAACACCCGGTGGTAGGTGCGGGTGGACGCGTAGAAGGACACGCGACGCTTCAGGAGGTCCCACTCACGCGCCTTTTCCTTGGCGTTCTTATAGGTGACGATGATCGGGGAACCGATGATATCGAAGTCCGCCAACGTCCGCCCGGTCTTGCGCGCGCCGGCCTCGACCGCGGGGATGATGCGCTCGCGGATGTACTTCGCGGTGCACACCGGATGCGGAAAAACGCCGTCGCACAGTTCGCCGCTGAGCTCCGCCAAATACGGGCTGACGGTACCCAACACGATCGGGACGTGCGGGTGCGCGATCGGCAACCCGGTCAGCACCGGCGGCGCCATGGTGTAACGATAGTACTTGCCCTCGAAAAATGTCGGGTGCTCGTTGTCCTGGAACGTCTTGAAGATCGCGTGCAGGCATTGCACGTACTCCCGCATGCGCGGGCCGGGAGGCACATCCCAGGGCACGCTGTAACGGCGCTCGTTGTGGCCTTTGACTTGCGTCCCGAGGCCCAGGTGGAAGCGGCCGCCCGACAGGCGCTGGAGGTCCCACGCCATTTGAGCCGTGACCATGGGGACGCGGGGAAAGGCGACGGCGATGCCCGTGAACAGTCCGATGCGCTTGGTGTGCTCGGCGGCAATGAGCAGCGGAAAGAACGGGTCCTGCCCGCGCGTTTCCGCCGTGAGAATCCAGTCGAACCCCACCTCCTCGACCTTACGCGCGGTGGCCGCGAGACCCGCAATACCGAGCTCCCGTGGATCGTTCGAGAACTTGTAGTTTTCGATCATCGCAATGATGGATTTCATGCGCCCTCCCTCGCCTGCCTCAGTGGCTCGAACGCGTCGTCAGCTCGGCACACGCGTTCGAGACCTACGCTTCTCGCACACCAGACATTGGCGGAGCAAGACGCGCGGCCTCGAGGAAGTTGTCTACCCCTGGGGTCATACGGGGATATTGGCAAGCCTGAAGAACCCCGTATAATTATTGCAAGGCACCTAAACAAGATGGCTGGACCGCAATTTGGCCGGTCGAATAGAGCAGTACGCAGGATCCGGTATGAACCGCTGGCAAGGCCATATCGAACGATTGTTAGAGGGAAGCGGCGTGGCGCTCAACGGCCCCAATTCCTGGGACCCGCAAATTCATAACCAAGGGTTTTACGCGCGGGTGATGAGACAAGGCACGCTCGGACTCGGCGAGTCGTATATCGACGGATGGTGGGACGCGGAACAACTGGATGTCTTGTTCTCACGCCTCCTCGAGACGGGCGTCGCGCGGCGGCTTCGAATCACGTGGCCGGTGGTGCTGGCCGGCGTGTCGTCGCTGGCTCGTAACCTGCAGAGTCGGCGTAGGGCGTTTGCGATCGGGCGTGAGCATTACGACCTTGGAAACGATTTGTATGCGGCGATGCTCGGGCCAACGTTCATGTACAGCAGCGGGTATTGGCGCGAGGCCACGACGCTTGACGCCGCGCAGTCGGCGAAACTCGACCTCATCTGTCGCGCACTCAATCTGCAAGAAGGCCAGCGCCTGCTCGACATTGGATGCGGGTGGGGGAGTTTATTGAAATACGCCGCCGAGCGGTACGGCGTGCGCGGTGTGGGCGTGACCGTATCGAAAGAGCAGGCGGCGCTCGCCCGCGAGCGCTGTCGTGGCCTGCCGATCGACATCCGACTGCACGACTATCGTGACCTTACCGAAAGGTTCGATCATGTGGTGTCCGTCGGCATGTTCGAACATGTTGGCTACAAGAATTATCGAACCTTCTTCGAGGTGGTAAAGCGAACACTCAAGGATGATGGCTTGTGCGTATTGTATACGATCGGGTCGCTCAGGACTTCGCGCGCATTCGATCCCTGGGTAGCGAAGTATATTTTCCCAAACTCGATGCTACCGTCGATGTGCCATATTACCAAGGCCGTCGAAGGATTGTTCGTCATCGAAGATTGGCACGACTTCGGCGCGTATTACGATCCGACGCTGATGGCGTGGCACGAGAATTTCGTAGGCCACTGGGCGGCATTGAAAGCGCATTACAGCGAGCGCTTTTTTCGCATGTGGCGGTACTACCTGCTTTCCTGCGCCGGGTCGTTTCGAGCCCGTTATAATCAATTGTGGCAGATTGTCTTGTCGCCCCACGGTGTCGCCGGCGGGTATCAAGCGGTACGCTAGAACATGCCACCGGTCACTTTGAGGTCCTCGCCAGTTACGAAGGAAGAGGCGTTGCTGGCGAGGTAGAGGATGGTGCCGACGATTTCGTCGGGATCCGCCACCCGCTTCTGTAACGTCGCCTGAGCGCAGAGCTCGGAAAAGTCCGGCATCAGGTCGCGGTTCGCGTCCGTCATCAGGTCAGTCATGAAGGGTCCCGGCGCGACCGTGTTCACCCGGATATTCATGCCCGCCCACTCCTCGGCCATGACTTTGGTGAACATGTGGAGGCCCGCCTTGCTGGCACCGTAGAGGCCCGCCCCGTTCCCGCCCCGATACGCGGTGAAGGACGTGATGTTGATAATGACGCCGCCGCCCGCCGCCCCCATTCGGGGCGCGAGCAATTGTGCCAGGCGCACCGGCCCCTTGAGATTCACCGCGAACAGCCGGTCGAACGCATCGCTGGTGATCTGCGTAACCGGTATCGCCATCGGGCCCACATCAGGCTTGTTGATGCCGGCATTGTTGACGAGGATCTCGACCTTCCCGAAACGGCGGAACACGTTCTCCACGAAGAGCGCCAGCCCATCCCAGTCACCCAGGTCGCAAGCCGCCGGCAGCGCTTCACGGCCGGTGGCTGCCGAGATCTCGCGCGCCACGGTGTCGCACGCCTCGGCCGTGCGGCCGTTGATCACCACCGCGGCACCGGCCTCCGCCAAGCCTCTGGCCATGGCCTTCCCAAGGCCGCGTGTCGAGCCTGTTACGATGGCGACCTTACCGGTCAAATCGAACAATCCGTCTACACTCATGCTGGTCACTCTCCCTTCCGCCGAGATAGCGATTGGGTCCCCACGGTCCGCTCACCTATCGAAGTATCCAGGTGCCAATGCCTCCGCGGGCCCACATGATGGCGTCCGCCGGGACCGGGAGCACGCCGGGCCGTGGCGACCTCGGCAATGCCGCCACGAGCGCAGCATGCGGCGCTACGTACCGACCGTGGACCAGAAGACCTTCCAGGTCGGCAGGCTCTCGGGGAGCGTACCACGACCGACGTGATGGGCTGGCCAGTTGGCCGCCCCCTGGTCCATCGGTCGTTCGGCGGTCTCGACCCCGTACCACAGCTCGTGGATACGCCAGACGAAGCGCCAGCGCCCGTCGTGGCGCTCGTACGTATCGCGGTACATGATTGCCTGCTCGATCCAGCGTGCCCCGTCCTGCACCTGCGCGCGGCAGTACACGGTACCATGGGCGTGGTCGGGATCGTCGAAATCGATCAGGTGATTGCCCACAAACAAGATCGAAACCCCGATCGCGCGCAGCGACCCGATCATCAACTTCCGTAGCGCCTCGGTCCCCGCTTCGTTCGGTCCAATTCGCACGTCGGGCACGAACAGCGAGACCAACAGGTCGATGTCGCGACTGTCGATGGCCAGCGCATAGCGATAGGCCAATTGGCGAATCTCGTCGCGCGCGATGACCCGTTCGATGGCGGTCATGGCGTCGCTCGATGCATGCTCCTGCGTCATTCCGTCCTCCCGATTTTCGATTCTCCGGCAGCATCGCGGACGTGGGATCCGGAAACGATCCGTCGCCACTTCTTCGGCTTGAGGCTGTTTCCCGTCAGCCGCGCTTGGCGAGAAGATCGGCGAGGTTGTCGATCTCCGCCAGATCCGCGGTAGCCGCATTGAGCACGCACTCGTCGACACCGAGCTCTTCATACGCATCGAGCGCGCCGCGGACGGCATCCGGACTGGAGAGCGTCATCTGCTCGGCCGTGGCCTGAGCGAATGCCTGGCCGCCGACAAGGAGGTAGTCGTACACATACTGCCGCAGACGCGAAGCGGCATCGGGCGCCAGCGAGTACCAAAAGCCGGCCATGAGGCGCGGCGGCCGATCCCGTCCCGCCTCCACCCACGCGGCGCGGACGTTGTCGAGCTGCACAGCCAATTCATTGCGCTCCCCATTGGCCGACCAGGAAGACACGCCATCGGCCCAGCGCGCGGCGCGCCGGATCGAGTGCGGTGCCATCACTCCGGCGACGATCGGTGGACCGGCGGGCTGCACCGGTCGCGGCCCAACCGCGTCGGCCCCCTCGAATGGCACTTCTCCTGCCCACGTGCGGCGAATGGTCCGCACCTGCTCCTCCATCCGCGAAAGCAGTTGGGTGCGTGGCCGCTCCATACAGCGGTAATCGTGCTCGCGCCCGCCAACCCCCACCGTCACCGTCACGCGCCCCCCCGACAACACGTCCAGAGTGGCCGCGTGCTTCGCCACCCACCAAGCGGAGTGCATCGGTAGGACGTACAAACTCGGGATGATTCGCACGCGCTGTGTCACTGCCGCCGCGGCCGCCAGCGTGGCGCTCATCTCCACACACGGCCCGACGATGCGCTCGCCACATGTGATACTGGAGAACGGACCGGCATCGACACGCCGGAACCAGGACAGCACGAAATCCCGCGTAGGTTCAGATCGCGAATAGTAGGGAAAGGACACACCGATCTGCACGACTACATCCTTTCTGCCGAGCGGGGTACGATCGGAGGCCCTTGCGAGATCGACGCACAGGCCCGGCGCCTCACTGCGAGCCCCCGCCACCTCCGCCGCCTCGGGTCCCGTGACCGGGGCGTGCCCTGCCGGAATCCGGCCCTATCCGAACTCCCACCACATCCCCTGAAGATCCGAAAAGTGGCGACGCCGAACGAAACCATCGGTCACAGAACGATGGCCGGGTGCGGCTCGCGCGGCTCACCCAGCACCGCGCGGTACGAGGGGGGTTGCTTGCCACCGGCATCCTTGATTCCGTATTGCATGCCGAGATCGGCCCCGATCAGGGTCTTGCCTGAGACCGCCATCAGGTTGGGATCGCGGAACAGCGCGTCGATGAGGAAGCCGGTGAACTCCGGCGTCTCGACGAGTTCCGCAAATCTCTCGTATTGCTCAGGGCGTTGCTGGAGCGCACGCTCGAAACGCGCGGTCTGCAGCGGACCCATCCAAATTGACACGGCGGCGACGTGGCGATCCCTGAGGTCGACCGCCATGTCGGCGGCCAGCTTGTCGACGCCGGCTTTCTGCGCACCGTAGGCGGGGCCGTGCATATAGCAGACAGACCCGTACGAGGAGGTAAACACGATCAATCCGCGGCCGTCGCGCACCATCATCGGCGCCGCATGGAAGCTCGCGATGTAATGACAGCGCAAGCCGATACTGATGATGTTGGCGAGGTCGATCGATTTCTCCCAGAACGGCCCCGGTCGAATGACGTCGTCGTGGATGACAGCGACGTTGTTGACCAGAACATCGAGCCGGCCGGCCTCACGTTCGACTTGTGCGAAGAGGGCGGCGATCTCCTCATCCTTGCCGTGATCGCATCGAACGGGAATACCCCTACCGCCGGCGGCCGTAACAAGATCGGCGGTCTCGTAGATCGTCCCGGGCAGCGGTGCTTCACCGGGTTTGGTCGTGCGGCCGGTGACATACACCGTCGCGCCCTTCTGCCCGAGGCCGATAGCGATCCCCCGTCCGGCGCCGCGGCTTGCCCCGGTAACCAGCGCCACATAGGATTCTCGTTGCGTGTCCATACGCTTTCCCGTCGCCGCGGAACATCGCGGCCGTCTCACTCCAACGCCGACCCTACGCCTCCATGCTTTTCTTAACCTGGTCCGGCAATGCGGCGGGCACCCCCTTCATGGTGGCACCGCCATCCAACACCAACTCGCAGGCAGTCATGAAGGCCGATTCGTCCGCACCCAGGTAGACGGCCAGATCGGCGACATCGGCGCACACACCTGGCCTCGGCGTGAGATGTAAATTGTACACTGCCTCTTTCAGTTCCGGCGTCGCGATCATACCGGCAGTCAGTTCGTGTATGATCACGCCAACGATTATCGTGTTCGCCCGAATCCCACGGGTTCCATAATCGGTAGCAATCTGACGGGTGAGCGCATTCATTCCGCCCTTCGATGCGGCACAAGCAGGAACACCGGAAAAACCGCGAGTCGAGGTGATGGAAGACACATTGACGATGGAACCTCCACCGGCGACCAACAAGTGCGGAATCGCATACTTGCAGCACCAGAACGTTCCATAGAGCATCACCTTGACGATTGCGTCGAACTCCTCGGTGGAGTGATCGGCCATGCACTTATCGGATGACGCGGCAATCAAGTCATTCGGTGCCGCGTTGTTGACCAGGATGTTCACTCCCTTGAATGCTCTTACAGCCTCCCGTACAAGACACTGCACATCGGATTCTTTGCCGACATCGGCACGGGCGTAGATGGCCGCACCGCCGGACGCTCGGATCTTGTCTACCACTCGGCCGCCACGCTCGACATCGCGTCCACTTACAACGACCTTTGCGCCTTCCCCGGCAAAGCGATACGCGATCTCCTCGCCGATGCCACGCGTCGCGCCGGTGATTACGGCAACCTTGTTTTCGAGTCGCGAAGTTCTTCCCTGGGGCATACTCGAGCCGACCCCTGTCTTGTATTCCTGCCTCTCGGCGGGGCGATTCAGACCTGCTGGCTAATTTTCACCTGGTCTGCCAAGACGGCGGGCACTCCCTTCATCATGGCACCACCATCGATCAGCAACTCGCCCGCGGTCATGAAGGTCGATTCGTCCGAACCCAGGTAGACGGCGAGGCTCGCCACATCGGCGCACTCGCCGGGCCTGGGCGTCAGATGTAGATTGTACACGGCCTTTTTCAGTTCGGGCGTGGCGACCATGGCGGCCGTCAATTCGTGGATGATTACTCCAACAATGATCGTGTTCGCTCGCACCCCGCGGGTGCCATAATCGGTCGCAATCTGGCGGGTCAGGGCATTCATTCCGCCTTTGGAGGCCGAGTACGCGGGAACGCACGCAAAGCCTCGAATCGAGGCGATCGAGGAGACGTTGACGATCGAACCCCCGCCGGCACGCAACATATGTGGAATCGCAAATTTGCAGCTCCAGAAGGTTCCATAAAGCGCCACTTTGACGATGGCGTCGAACTCCTCGGTGGTGTGGTCGGCCATGCACTTATCCGACGACGCGGCTATGAGCGAGGTGGGTGCGGCATTGTTGACCAGGATGTTCAGGCCACCGAACGCCTGCACAGTCCCGGCTACGAGCCCCTCCACGTCGGATTCTTTACCCAGGTCGGCAGGCAGATAAACGGCCGCGCCACCGCACGTCTGTATCTTCTGAGCCACTTGGCCGCCACGGTCGGCATCGCGGCCCGTCACCACAACCTTGGCGCCTTCCTCGGCGAACCGATATGCGATCTCCTCGCCGATGCCACGCGTCGATCCGGTGATCAACGCGACCTTATCCTGTAGCCGGGGTTTACCTGCGGTGGACTTGCTCGATCGACTATCCATTGCATTCTCCCTGATTCTCGCGTTGACATCGTGCACGCTCATCCGAGCGTTACACGTGTTTGTTATCGTTACGTGCGTGCCTTGCCGGTTCGTTCGCCGCCGCGCCTAGATGAACGCCGCAAAACGCTCGGAGTAAAACCGATAGCGTTGCGCAATTTCCTGCGGATCCAGTCCAAAGAAACCGGGGGCGGCCGGGTGGAGCCGCTTGGGATAGGTTTCTTGCCAACGTCGGATTCGATCGGTCAGCGCCTCGTCGTAGTGCCATCCGAGCTTACGATAGAGCGCCGGAATCTGCTCCGCGGGGTCGGCCACCTGACGCCGGTGGGAGATATCGAAGAAACGAGAGTCGCCAACGCGATCCCGGAACGCCAGGGCTCTCTCAATCCCCACGGCCCAAAACTCCTGCTGTCGTTTCCCATGGACCTCGGGCTCGGGATTGGCGCAATACGCACGCCGCATTTCGTACATCAGCGAGCACAGGGAGGGTAACACCTTGACCGGATCGCGATGCGTCATGATGAACTGCGCGTCGGGATACACCGCGTCGACCGCGTCCATGGCGAACAGGTGTTCCGGCGTGCGCAGCGCCCAGCGCTTTGGGGGACAATGCCACTGCAATAACTTGAGGACGCGTCGATGGTAGCGATACGCGGTGAGCTGAGCGTCCGGCGATCGAACCAACCACTCGATGTAGGACGGTACATTCACGAAACAATCGTATGCATAAGAGACGAACGCGAAACTCTTGACGATCTGGCATTCCTGCGGCCCGGTGACACTGCGCGGCAACAGCTTGGCGAGCTCGGGCATCAACGCTTCCAGAGCATCGGACTCCTGTTGCCCAACGGCAATACGCGGGTCGTCGTGTTCGGTGGCTTTTTCCGGAGGCGGACAGGGATGGTAGGCCTCCCATTGGCGCAGCACGCGCGTGTTGGGGTCTTGCGCCAGAATGAATCCCAGCGCGGTGGTACCGCTACGCGGCAAACTGGCTGTGATTAGCGGTCTGACGATCTGTTCGTCGTCTATCTCCGGATGGCGTGCGTACCAGCTTTCCACCTCGAGCCTGTTTACCAGCTGGCCAATTAACATCTCTGGGATCGCCTGCTCGCCCACCTCCGTGAGCTTGCAGTCGCGGTTGATCGATTCCACCACGCGTGCGAGTGGCTCCCGGAACGATTCTTCGCCAAAATCTTCTAGCCCGGTGCGCCGACGCGCTTCGTCAAGAAGTTGACCGGTCTCAATCATCGTCGATCCCCTGCGTCATCGATTTCATGGCCTGCCCGCTCAACTCTGGCGGAACGTTTCGGCATCTCGAGGTGGACGTTCAGGGCTGGTACGCCAGCCGACGCTCGTACGCCTTGCCCCGAGCGGCCATTTCCACGGCGCGCTGGGCGGGAGTCAGTCGGCGCGTGTCCTTGGGCAATACCTGGTCGAGCTCGGACATTTTCACCAGCTTCACTTCCCTGACCAAATCCTCCCCGGTGCGCGGCAGTTGCGGGAATTTCATCCACCGCACAAAGTAACCGCCGATATCCATGCCGCCGGTGTCCAACCAGTTGGCGACGCCAGGGTCGACCGGGGAGATCACATACGTGTAGCTCCCGTCGGCGTTCGGGTACGTCTGGGTGTTGTTCAGACTGCCCGTGTGACGGATGTGTTCGCACGAGATGCACCATGGGTTGGTCACGACGAAACCGGTGTAGCCCGCCCCCATGGGATGGATGGTGATCGACAACGCCTCATCGACGCCGAGTTTGTAATTGCCGAAGCTCGAATAGCCCCACCCGCCACCTCTGGCTTGCGGCGTCGGCAGCACGTTCGATGGGTTGTCAAACAAGAAGAAGTGATTGGCCCTCAACCAAAACGGCACATCCGTCTTCAAGCGCTCAACCACGTGCGCCGCAAGCTCCGTGTCAGTCCGAGTCGCAGCGTCCGCCGGCCGGTCCACGCGGTGCATCTCGATCCAGTCCGGCGTCTCCGTTGCCCAATCCGACAACACGGAACGAATCAATAACGCACAAGCGTCCGGTTGAGTTTGAATATGGTTGACGCGGCCACCCGTTGGCTCGGGGCTCAGTGTGATCGTGTAGCTCCCGTCCGACGCGACTCGCAAGGTCTCGTCGAACAGCCCGCCCAATGGCGTGTCGAATTTCTCGCGAGAAGAGGGAGAACGGGAGGGCACACCGGGAAGGACGAGGCCGTAGGAATTATCGTGATAGAGCTGCAACGATAGCGCCGTCTGACGCCCCCCGCCTGGACGGCCGTGAATTTCGTAACTACCGGCTGGATCCAGGTGAGCGGCGCGCATGACACCGTCCGGATTATCGTTGAAATACCGCGCCCCGCCGATGCTGTGGCCGAACCAGCTATGGGGAGGGGCCTCGATCCAGAAGACGCGGGGTTTCGAGGTGTCATGCAAGATCGTATCGTAGATCTCCGCCAAGATGCACTCGTCAACTCCTTGGTCCAGTGTCTTGTTGCCCGCGGTAGTCTTGGCGACCGTGTCGCCCTGGAACAGGGCCTTGGCTTCCACGCGAGCCTGCCGTACCTCGGAACGCTGCAGCAGGCGCAGGGCCGTACGCTCGACGTCGGCCTGGTCCGCCGTAGCCAGGGAACTGATGCCCGATTTGTGAGATGTCGTAGGATCGTGGACGTCCATGGTTCTTCCCGTTCACCGAGCAAAATTGAGGGCGGTGGCTCGTCCGTCTGGAACGGATGGGCCAGCGAGCGATCCCCCATCCACCACCATGGCGTGTCCGGTGACGAAAGAGGCGGCGTCCGAGCACAACCACGCTACCGCCTCAGCGACCTCCTCTGGCTGTCCAAGCCGCCCGACAGGATGGGCCAACATTTCCTCCACCCCGGGGAACTGTCGTGCGATGCGTTCCGACATTGGCGTTTGAATGTGCCCGGGACACACCGCATTGACCCGAATTCCCGCTCTGGCATACTCCAAAGCGGCGGTCTTTGTGAGCCCCACCACGCCGTGCTTGCTGGCCGCATACGCGGAAAGGCCCGGAGCGCCGACCAACCCTCCGGCCGATGCCGTGTTGACGATCGTGCCCCCACCTTGTGCGATCATCAGGGGGATCTCGTATTTCATGCACAGCCAAACCCCCTTCAGGTTAACGGCCAGCGTACGGTCCCAGTTGTCTTCGCTCTCCTCCGCGGTCGGCGCCGGTACCCCTACAATCCCTGCGTTGTTGAACGCGCAATCCACGCGGGCGTAGGCCGCGACCAGTGTGTCGAAGAGCGCTTTCACGTCGTTGTCGTGCGAAACGTCGGCTCTCACAAACGACGCTTCCCCACCACTCTCCCTGATTCTCCGGACGGTCTCGTCGCCACTCTGGTCAACAATGTCGGAGACGATCACCGTCGCCCCTTCTCGAGCACAGACCAGGGCCGCGGCCCGCCCGATACCAGAGCCGCCGCCGGTGACCAGTGCGATCTTCCCTTGCAGCCGTCCGGCCATAGCCTACCGCCTAACGTTGCTCCATACTGCACCCTGGCCGGCCGCACACCCGGTTATGCATGAGATACCTCCTTGGCCATCTCGATGCCGGCAATACGGCCAAACGCCTGCGAAGTGCTGGTACACGTTCCGCCGCGGTAGTACTCGCCGCAGAGCATGGCGGCGGTCATTCCCGCGGCGTACAGCCCCGGAATGACTTTGCCTGCCGAATTCAACACCTGGGCCTTCGCGTTGATGCGCAAACCAGCACAGGTCACCGTGAAGCAATCCTTTGGCGACAGTGCTACCGCGTAAAATGGGGGCGACTTGATTTCTTGCAGTTGGGTTGGATCCTTCTGGAACTCCGGGTCCACACCGCTCGCCGCGTGTTTATTGTATGTGGCAACCGTTTCCCTCAGGCACAGGGGATCGACGTGAATGGTCCCGGCCAATTCCTCCACCGTCGCTCCGCTGGTGATCCCCATCGTCGTTCGCGCCTCTTCCGGGAAGGTATCCATGATACTTCGGTCGACGATGACGAAGATCCGTGGGTATAGTCGCTCGTAGACGAACCGTCCAAAATGCGATCCATCGGCAGTCTCGGCGACGAAGCGGCGACCCGACGGATTGACGGCAATACCTTTCACCATGGCTTCCGTCCCTGCTCGGTAGGTGAGGGGAAGTTCGAGCACGACGGTGGTCATGCCCGCTACATCAGCGCCGACTGCCTGTCCCATCCGGATGCCCATCCCCAGGTCCATCGGGTTGGCCACTTGGATAGTCCCTTCGGCGTACGGCGTGTATTGCGCCACCATATCGCGGTTGGCACCGAAACCGCCATTCGAGAGCAAGACACCCTTTGTCGCTTTGTAACATTTCTCCGACCCGTCTTTTTGGCCGACACCGACGCCGACCACCCGTCCGTTGCCGTCGGCGATCAACCGTGTCGCTGGGCTGTTCAAGTGTACCTGCACACCGGCGGCTTCAACGGCTGCGCTGATCTTCGCCCAGTACGCCGGCGCACGCCCGTAAATCAGGTGGTTGTGCGGAACGGGCGGCGTGATCGCGGCGATTTCCGGATCCGTTTCGCCGGTGACCATCACCAGACCGATCTTCTCCCGATCCGGCTGCATACTGTACCCGGGCGCGTAACCTTCTTTGAACACCACGCCGAGACTTTCGACAAAATCGAAGAGATCCTTCGCGGTGTCGGCGAACGTTCTCACCAGTTCGTCGGGAACCCGTGGAATAGCCGCGGCCTTCAAGTACTTGTAAAAATCATCGGCCGTCTCGTTAAAGCCGTTGAGCTTCTGGATACGGGTGCCGCCGCCAACCGTGAAAGATCCGTCGTTGATGGCCGACGAGCCGCCGCCTTGCGCCTGCGCCTCGAGGATGAGCACCTTCGCGCCAGCTCGCGCTGCAAACACTGCGGCGGTCGCCCCCGCGCCGCCGTACCCGACAATCGCCACGTCGGTCGTTCCCTCCCACTTGGCCGGCAACGTCGAAGGGCACGAACTCGTTGGGGTGCAGGAACTGATAGCCGTGGCCTGCCCTAGAACCACCGCTCCCATGGCCACACCACCGGTTTTCAAGAAACCGCGGCGCGACAGAGCGTCCTTGCCTTCTCGATCGGCCCGATTGCTGCTCATAGGGGTTCTCGTTCAACCATGGTCCAGTTCAACGGCGTTGTCGTCCTCTAAGGCTGCGAGAAATTGTACACCAACTCGATGCCGAACGTGCGCGGGTCGCCGTACTTGTTGCCGGAAAAGCCCAGTCCCGGGCCGAAATCGAGTCCATGCACGCGGTACTCGCGGTCGAAGATATTGCGGCCATACACCGCGACATCCAGGCTACCCTTGGACAGCGGGATGCCGTTGTACGCCAAGCGGCCATTGACTACGGCGTACGCCCAGCCCTCATCGGCCTGCGAGCCCGGAGTGAGGTTGGCGGGGGTGAAGGTGACCAAGTCCTGCCAGTACACATCGAGATGGGCAACGAAGGTTCCGGTAGTGGTCGGCGGCGCCGTATACGTTAATCCGCCGCTGATTTGGTGGTTCGGGCTATACGGGAACGATCGCTGGTCCGCCACGCTCTCGCTCCCAAGGATCTGACCGGTGACGGGATCCACGACGAGGTCGGTCCACTTGGTATACTTTGGCGCCAAGAAGGCATAGGTGAGGTCCGCTTCCAGCCCGCGGAACGGAATCACGGTACCTTCGAATTCCATCCCCCAGATCTCCGCACGCTCGGCGTTCGCCGGGATACTGAGTACGCCCCCGCCTGGACTGGGACGAAATAGCGACACCTGGAAATCCTGATAGTAGCTGAGGAAGCCGTCGGCATTGACCCGCAGCCGGTTGTCCAGCCACTGCGACTTGAAACCGCCTTCAAAGGCCCAGAGGCGTTCCGGCTCGAAACTGCGAAAGAAATCCGGGGTGGCACCCGAGCCGTTGAAGCCGCCGCCGGTGTAACCGCGGCTGACGCGGAAATAGGTCATCATGCGATCCGTCCACTGATAACCAACGTCGCCTACGGGAGATAGCCCCGGGACGCCGGAGCCGTGAACGCCTCCAAAGGCCCTCCCTCCCGAGGCCTTAAACCCCGGCGCCGTGGCCGCCGGGTCAAACATCTGGCCCGCGATATCGTCCATGTGCACCTGATCCTGGGTGAAGCGTAGGCCGGCGGTCAGGGTAAGTTTGTCGCTGAGCACCGGCGGCGTCCAGGAAGCCTGACCGAACGCGGCATAGGACTTCGTCTTATTGATGTTCCTGTACGGGAGATTGACCTGCCCGCCGAACAACCGCGCCTGCTGGTTGAACGTGTAGTATTCTCCCGAATAGTACCCACCCAGTACGTAATGGAAGCGGGCCGCCGTCCCGATCCACTGCAACTCCTGACTCCAGTTCTGCAAGTCAGTTCTCTGGCCAAATTGCGCGAAATCCAGTGGGCTCCCGTCAAAATCGGAAGCGGTCTCGAATAAGAAGCTGCGATACGACGAGATCGACTTGAGTTGGACCGTGCCGAGCGAGCCGACCTCGCCGACATCCCAGGCACCACTCAGAATGTGCATTCGCTGATGACCGTCATCGCTCAACGGGTGCAGCCTGCCGTCGTTCCCATGGAAGGCGTTGTTGGGCACCGCATCGGGGCGGTTCTTTTGGACGTAGGGCGTCAGGTAAAATGGGTTTGGGACGTTTCCGACATTCGGAACCGGGAACGTGGGAAAGGAGACCACCGACCCCGGATAGATGTAGGTGATCGGGAAGGCGATCGAGTTATCGCGGTAGCGGTGGTATTCGAAGCTGTAGTCCACGGTGATTTCGTGGCGCGGCTGCCACCGTAGCGCGGTCCAGTTGTACATCCGGTTCTGGTTATCGTAGTCGCCACTGCCGCTTGGCGCCGGGACGGACGGCGCTCCGGCGGGCAAGGCGTTGCGCCAGTATCCATCGTGCGTCTTGTAGCCCACAGTCTCACGGAGGCTGATCGTGCCCAACGCGTCCGACTGGTAAAACCCGTTCTTGCCGATGAGGGGGACGTTAAACGTCACGCGGCCGTTGAACGTCTCGTAGTTGCCAACGTTGGTCTTGATGGTGGCTGCGCGTTCCTCAGTCGGCTTCTTGGTGATGAAGTTGACCGCGCCGCCGATGGTGTTCCGGCCGTACAGGGTGCCTTGCGGACCGCGCAGGACCTCGACCCGTTCGATGTCTTCGAGATCGAGATTGGAGCCTACGACTCTCGATAGGTAGACGCCGTCCACGTACAGCCCTACCTTGGTGGAAAAGGATGGATCCGTGTTTGCTTGCGCCAGTCCTCGGATGGTGACCGCTAAGGCGCTGCCGCTGGAGAGGCCTGACGCGACGCGCAGGTTGGGCACCGCCTCCCCGACATCGACGATGTCGCGCACGCTTTTCTCTTGCAGCGCTTGAGCGCCTAACGCCGTCACCGAAAGCGGGGTTTCCTGGATATTCTCCTCGCGCCTTTGCGCCGTAACCGTAATTTCCTCGATTTCCGTCTCCGCTTTCTGCGCCGCTCGTTTGTCGGTGGCGCGCGGAAGAGTCTTGTCGGCTTCCTGGGCGTAGGCCGGAGCTGCGACCATCGCCAGTAATGCAAACCCGGGACCCAACAATGCCGCCTTCGTCCAGTAACATGGTACTTTCATTGCGCTTGTCCCCCTTTCAATCCCTGCATTGTTCACCCCAGGCAGCGAGCCGCCTCTCGCGACATTCTGCTGTCACAGTGTATTGCCGTTTGCAAGGTCCACGACCTCCCCAAAGCCCGCAGAATTCTCTTGCTGAGCGATCCCAACGGGAACTGGGTCAGCAATTGTCCTCGCTACCTGGCGAGTGAACTCACGGCAACGAGAGGTTGCCAAGCCACCCGGGCGTTGGCTCGAACCCTTGCGATGCGTTGTGCGGCAGGCCTGGGGTAGTAGACGCCGACCTCGAGAGCTACTAGAGGGAGGATGCCACTGGGTAGTGGACGCCGACCTCGAGAGCTACTTCGACACGATTCCGAGACCGCAGTTGTTGCAGCGGGTGCGGGCGAAGGTAACGGACGCCCGGATTGTGAGCCTGGTCGAATCGTATCTGGAACAGGCCGTCATGGACGGGTTAGCGCAGTGGACCCCGGAGACAGGAACACCCCAAGGGGCTGTCTTGAGCCCACTGCTGTCCAACATTTACCTCGATCCCCTCGACCACTTCATGGCCAGCGAGGGGTACGAGATGGTGCGTTACGCCGACGACTTCGTCATCTTGTGTCGAAGTCAGGCCGAGGCCCGAAGGGCGCTGGAGAAGGTGCGGCAATGGACCGCGCAGGCGGGACTGAAACTGCATACGGAAAAGACCAAGATAGTGGACGCCACCGACGAAGGTGGGTTCGACTTTCTAGGGTACCACTTCGAGCGCGGCATGAAGTGGCCGCGTCAGAAGAGCCTGGAGAAGTTCAAGGACACGATCCGGTCAAAGACCCGGCGGACCAACGGGCACAGCCTCGAAATGATCATCGCGAGAGTCAACCCGACGCTGCGCGGCTGGTTTGAATACTTCAAGCACAGTCAGCGCAGTACGTTTCCACCGTTGGATGGGTGGATACGGATGCGACTGCGGAGCATCCTGCGCAAGTACCAAGGGCGGCGGGGCCGCGGGTACGGTTGGGATCATCAGCGCTGGCCGAACGCATTCTTTGCCGAACATGGGCTGTACTCCTTGACCGCAGCTCATGTGCAGGCCTGTCAATCCTCTCGAAGGTGAACCACCGACTGGAGAGCCGTATGCGGGAGATCCGCCCGTACGGTTCGGAGGGAGGGGGGACCGGGTCAACCGGTTCTCCCTCCCCCTATCCGCGACTGATCGTGCGGGTTATCGAAGCGCGGTATGGCGATCGTAAGATGGGTGTCTCGAAACCCATCCCATTGACCACCCCGGTGCGCTGCACCTGCACGGGGCGGCCCAGGGCGTCGTAGACCTCATCGCGGTGGGCGCGGGCCGGCGCCCCGACTTCCTGTCAAAAAGCAGAAATCGAGAGGCTGCTTCTCAAGACTCCCACGATGTGCGTGACCGAGTAACCGTAGGATGGGTGTCTCGGAACCGTCCTCCATTGAGATAGGGATTGTTGGTCACCGCCGTCAGCCGTCCCACGCCGTCATGGGTCAAATTGGCGCTGCTTGGCCGTTGCCCGCTGCCGTCGCGCAGATCGGTGAGCTGGGGTTAGCAGCCCGGTCTTGTTGCAGCTGACGTAGCTCAGGTTCAAGTAGGGGGGATTGTTCCCCTGCTGGGTCACGAGCGTCGCCACGCGGAAGTTGGTGGTCTGATTACCGTGGGTCCGCGTGTCCGTGGTGGCGTTGCCGTTGTGTCGGGGACACCCACCGCTTTGGGGGCTGCAATCAACGCAACCTATCCCTGCTCATTTCCCACATCGTCTCCCGACCCCAGTCATTGCAACCAACGCAACCGGTGTCCCCCGTTTCATTCCAACATTTCCACACCGAAAAGCGGCGCGGAGGCCGAAGAATGGGGCCTTCTCGCGCGTAAACGGACACAATATCAAGATGTTGACTTGGTCCGACCCGGTTCCGACCCGGTTCCGACTCGCTTGCGGGGCCGGCATGGGCTCGATGATCGGCAGTGACGCAGCGGGCTCGTTGACGGCGTGGCCCTCGCCGGTGGCCTGATTGAAAATGAGCAGTTCGTTGTCGATCGGTTCCGTGACGAGCCCGTGGATTCGCCTGATCCCCATAGTCTGCCTGTGGGGCGAGTGCTATCGTGGGTCAAGGCGAAAGCAGTTGCTTATCGTTGGTCAGTGATTTTTTCACGGACGCGCAAGGGATTTAGGGGAGCGAGCCGTGTCGCGAAACCGCGGCGTTCGGTGCATTTCACGACAAGACGCGCAGGCGTGCGGCGCAGAGCTCGGTGGTCTGCAACGCGCGCTGTCGGCCACGGTCTTGCCGCGGCTCCCGCAGCCGGACCCTCGCATGGCGACGCTTGACGCGCATCCCTGGGCGGGCGGCGTGTCCTTGGTGAGCTACGGTGTCCGCCTTGGCGTGCGGGTTGACGACGCGGCGCTTCTGGAGCAATTGCCGTTATACCTCCCACCGGTGCGCACACGGCCCGCCACCCCGGGCGTGGATCACCTGTTCTCCCTGTGTACAACCCGGCGCGACGGGAGGCGCCATGAACGGTCCGTGACGCGTGTGTACGACGGTCATCGCATCGTTGCGCGACGAAGCGCTCTCGGTCCCAGCATGCAACTGGACCTCCTGCGTTCCTGTCTGGAGTTCCACATCGCCAGCACCGCACGGTCGTGGCTCTTCGTCCACGCCGGTGTGGTGGAATGGCGGGGTCGGGCGATCCTCATCCCCGGGCGGAGCCGGAGCGGCAAGACGACCTTGGTGACCGCACTGATACGCGCTGGCGCCGGCTACTATTCGGATGAGTTTGCCGTACTGGACCGCTTCGGCCGCGTGCATCCCTGGGCGCGCCCGTTACGGATCCGCGGGCCGGGCCGGCTGCCACAATCGCACCCGGTGGAAACACTGGGCGGCCTGGCCGGCCGGAGGCCGCTCCGCGTAGGGCTTGTCGTGGTGACGGCCTACCGCGCCGGGGCGCGCTGGCAGCCGCGTGCCCTGTCGCCAGGCCAGACCCTGCTCGCCCTGATGGGGAACACCCTCCTGGCCCGATCGCGTCCGGAGCTCACGCTGGCGATTCTCGCGCGCGCCGCCCGCGGCGCGCGCGCGCGCAAGGGCTGGCGCGATGAAGCGGAGGCGCTCGCGGCGACTTTGCTCGCGGATGCGAGTGTAGTAACAATTGACCGTAACGGACACCTGCGTCGCCCGGTAGAAGAGGAGATCGTATGAAGCCACGCGCGAAGCATAACGGTTTGCTCTCGGAACAGCTCGATGACGAGCTGCTAGTCTACGATCCGGATCGGAGCCGCGGCCATTGTCTGAACCGCACCGCCGCGCTCGTCTGGCGCCACGCGGACGGCGAACATACCGTCGCCGAACTGGCGGCGATACTTCGCACGGAGCTCGACCCGGTAGCGGACGACAATCTGGTGTGGCACACCTTGGACCGCTTGAATGCGGTTCACCTCCTCGAGGAGCCGCTGCCCCGGTCGCCTGCGGATGCCCGTGCCTCCCGGCGCGCGTTCGTGCGGCAGGTCGGCTTGCTGGGCGCCATCTCGCTTCTGCTCCCGTTGATAACCTCGGTCGCGGCGCCCGCGCCGGCACAGACGCAATCGTGCGGGTCCGGCTCGAGTGGCAACTGCAGCGCGGCGTTGTCCCTGGCGGAGTGGTTTAAGACGAAATAGGGCAACTCGCCGGCGCGCACCATTCGACCTGACGGCGCCGGTCCGCCCCGAACCGTGGCGTGGCGATGCTCGAGCGGCCCAGGTTTCAACCGCACCTGCGTGTCGAGATCGTTGCGGGTGAGGGGCTGGTCCTCCTGTCGGAGACGGATCACGTCATCCTGCCGGAGCCGCTCTATGCGTTGGTGGCCGCGCACCTCGATGGCCGCTACTCCGTCGATGGCATCATTGCCGCGCTCGGTGGCCAGGCAACTGCCGCCGCGGTTCGATCCGTCCTCGCGGACTTGGAGCGGCAGGGCTTGCTGACGGAGTTCGGCGAGAACGGAAGGGGTAGAGGGGCGGCGCAGTGGGCGAGCTATGGCGTCGATCCCGGTGTGGCCGAGAAGCGTCTGGCCGCCAACACCGTATCGGTCGACGGCGTCGGCGGCGTCAATCTGGAACCGCTCTGGGAGGCGCTGGACGCCCTGGGCGTGCGCGTCCGTCGCGAGGGTCAACGCCAGGTGGTGATTACGGACGACTACCTGCGGCCCGAGTTGGATCGCTGCAATCAGGAAGCGCTCGCGGCGGATCGCGAATGGCTCCTGGTGAAGCCGGTCGGCTGTGTCGTCTGGTTGGGACCCGTCTTCCGGCCGGGGCGAACGGCGTGCTGGGCGTGCCTGGCCCAGCGCCTCGTGGCAAACCGCTCCGTCGAGCGTTTCCTGGCGCGGTGCAACGGGCGGGCGCAGCCGCTGGCGGTCGCGCAGGGCTCGACGAGCGCCACCGAGCAGATCGCGGTGCAGCTCGCCGCATCCGCGGTCGCAGCATGGTTGGCGCGGGACGAGGCGCCGGAATTGGACGGCATGATCGTCACGTTGGATGTGCGGTCGTGGCGTACCGAAACGCATCGCGTCATCTGGCGCCCGCAGTGTCCTGCCTGCGGAGACCCGCCAGAGTTCACGACTGCCGGCGCACGTCCCATCGTGCTCGAAAGCCGGCGCAAGACCTTTACTCTCGATGGGGGGCATCGCAGCCGCGCGCCGGAGGCGACGATCGCGCGCTACCAGCATCACGTCAGTCCGATCAGCGGCGCCGTGCCCACGCTGGCACGCAACGGCACGCAGCGGGATGACGTCATGCACGCCTACGTCACCGGCGCCAACCTTTCGCGTCCGCCGCGGACGCTCGCCATGCTCCGGGAGGGCCTGCGCAGCCGCACGGGCGGAAAAGGGGCGACCGATGCGCAGGCGCGGGCGAGTGCCCTGTGCGAGGCGCTCGAGCGTTACTCCGGCGTGTTTCACGGCGAGGAGCCACGCCGCCAGAGTCGCTTCGTGGATCTCGGGGACGCGGCAATCCACCCCAACGCGTGCATGGGCTTCAGCGATCGCCAATATCGCGAGCGCGATGCCTGGAACGCACGCGGCGAACTGACGCAGGCCGTGCCCCTGCCGTTCGACGAGCACGCCGTCGTCTCCTGGACGCCGGTATGGTCGCTTACCCGCGGCGAGTCACGCTATCTCCCGACGGCGTTCTGTTTTTACGACTTCCCGGTCTTTCCGGAGGGGGCGTATTGCATCGCCTGCTCCAACGGCAACGCCGCTGGCAATACGATCGAGGAAGCCGTCCTGCAGGGCTTTCTCGAGCTGGTCGAGCGGGACAGCGTCGCCCTCTGGTGGTACAGCCGGGCGCGCCGGCCGGCCGTCGCCCTCGACAGTCTCGATGAGCCCTACCTGCGCCGGGTGGACGCGTATCTAGCGGAGCGGGGGCGCGATCTCGTGGTCCTCGACCTGACGGCAGATCTGCGGATCCCCGTCTTTGCCGCGATATCGCGGCGCATCGACCGGTTCCCGGAGCAGATCGTGTGCGGATTCGGGGCGCATTTGGATCCGCGTATCGCCGTGCTGCGCGCCGTCACCGAGCTCAACCAGATGCTCATGCGCGTCCTGTGGGGCTACGGACGAGCGCGACCGAACCGGCCGGCCGATGGTGAAGCAAGCGTGCGCCAGTGGCTGGAGACGGCGACGCTTGCGGAGCACCCCTATCTGGCGCCGGACCCGGCACGACCGCCGCGCAGCGCCGCGGACTACCAGGGCTGCCGGTCGGATGACCTTCGCGAGGACGTGCGCTGCTGCCAGACCATCGCGGAGCGTTGCGGGATGGAGTTGTTGGTCCTGGATCAGACGCGAGCCGACATCGGCCTGCCGGTGGTCAAGGCGATTGTCCCCGGCCTCCGCCATTTCTGGCCACGGTTTGCACCGGGCCGTCTGTACGATGTCCCGGTCCGGCTCGGCTGGTGCGCGGAAGCATTGAGCGAAGCGCAGCTCAACCCCGTGGCCATGTTTCTGTGAGGAGCGGGTCGGTGGTGTGGTCATGGGAGGGTACAATTCCGGACGATGCGCGGAGGTCCGTGTCCATGGACGGCGTGCGCCTGGCGACGCTGGTGGCGGTCGCCACCAACTTCGAGCCGGCGCCGTGCGCGGTTGTCGCTGGGCGTGCGCACCTGTTGTCGCGCTTCGCATACCTGCGAGCCGAGGGAGGAGAGTTGGTGCTCGAGTCGCCGCTGGCGTCCGCTCGGGTCGTGCTGCACGACTGGCGTGCGGCGGTGCTAGTCCATTTCCTGGCCGGACCGTGCCGGGTCGAGGACATGCGCGTACGGATCCCAGCCCTTTCCGAGGGGGCGGTGCGCGCGCTCGTCGCGTTGCTGCTAGCGGCGCGCATGGCATCGGAGGCGACCGAGGAGGGGCATGCGGCGCAGGACCAAACGACCGCGCTGCGTTCCTGGGAGTTTCACGATCTCCTGTTTCACGCCCGCAGCCGGGGGGGACGGCATGGCCAGCCCGTCGGCGGCACCGTTCGCTTCCTTGGCGACCTCGATCCGCCGCCGGCATTGCCGTCGCGGTCGATTCCCGGGCCGGTTGCGCTATGGCGCCCGGACCTGCAACGCCTCGAGGAGGTGGATCCGCCGTTCGCACGTGTTCAGGAGGCGCGGCGCTCGATTCGCGAGTACGATGCAAATCCGCTGACCGTTCGTCAGCTCGGCGAGTTCCTTTACCGTGTCGGCAGCGTGGCGGACTATTGGGAAGACGAGCTGCCGACGCCGCACGGCACCGTACGCGTTGCCTCGGCCGCGCGTCCCTACCCGAGCGGCGGCGGCGCCTATGCGCTCGAACTCTACGTTTCGGTGAACCGGTGTGCCGGGTTGGACGCGGGGTTGTACCGCTACGATGCCGAGCGTCACTGCCTCGACCCGGTGGCGGCGCGCGAGGGCAGCGATGGGCTGCTCAGCGACGCAAGCCTGGCCACGAGGATCCCGAAAGACCGGCTCCAGGTCCTGATCGTCGTCGCCGCGCGCTTCCAGCGGGTGGCGTGGAAGTACACCTCTATCGCCTACAGCCTGATCTTGAAGGATGTGGGGGTGCTGTACCAGACAATGTACTTGGTCGCGACGGCGATGGGCCTGGCCCCGTGCGCCGCCGGCTGTGGGAACGCCGATCTGTTCGCCCGCGCGGCTGGCGTCGACTACTACGCCGAGACGTCCGTGGGCGAGTTCCTGCTCGGGAGTAAAGGGACCGGAGAATAGCCGTGCGCTCTGGGCGGAGCGCCCTTGCTCCCGTTCGCGCACTCCAGTACGTGTCACCGCGTATGGACGATACGCGCCGCTTCCTACGCCTGTGCCTGCGGGCCCGGCGCGATCCGGCGGCGGGCGCCGCAGTGCGCGCGTGGGTGACGCGCGGAGCGCTGGACTGGAAGGAGGTGATCCGTGTTGCCCGCGCCGGCCGAATTGCGCCCCTGCTCCACGGTGTCCTGCGCAACGAGATTTGCGTGCCGGCGGAGGCGCGACGCGGCTTCCGGCGGGCGTACCTGACCAACGCCCAGCACAACTTGGTACTGCTGCGCGAACTCGAGACCGCGATTGCGGCCCTTGACGCCGTCGGCGTGCCGTCGATCGTCCTCAAGGGCGGCGCGCTGGCCAAGGTCGTATACCATAACATTGCCCTGCGCACGCTGATGGACGTCGACCTGCTCATCCACCGCGAGCACTTCGATACTGCCGTGCGCCGCCTCGCCCAGCGCGGCTTCACGCCGCGACGAGCGGAGACACGTACGGGTGCCGCCGGCTACGAGAACGAATTGCTGCTCACCAAGCCAGGCGCCGTGCCTGTCCCGCTCGAGTTGCACTGGAGCCTCTTCGACTCGCCCTACTACCAGCAGCGTTTGAATCTCGATGCCTGTTGGCGCCAGGCGGTGCCGTTCGCACTGGGGGAGCGCCAGGCGCTCATGCTCGATCCGGTGTCGCAGCTTCTCCACCTCTGCGGTCACATCGTGCTGCACCACGGCGGCGCAGACCTGTTGTGGGAGAACGATATCGCCGAGGTCGTCGCCCTGAACGGGCCGACGCTTGACTGGTCGGCGCTGCTCGACCGCGCCGCCGCGTTCGACCTTGTCATCGCGGTACAACGGATGTTGCTGCCGCTTGCCGAGGACGAGCCGGCGGCTGTGCCGGGGGACATCCTGGAGCGCGTGCGCCGCATGCGCCCGACCGCCGACGAGCGACGCATCGTGGGCTATCTCACCGCCGCCGAGCGCGGAGCCGGCCGGCGCTTCCGGGACGATCTGGTCAGCATGCATGGCTGGCACGGGCGTCTGGGGTACGCATGGACACACCTCGTGCCGTCGGCGGCGTACATGCGCGAGCGTTACCACGTCCGGCATCCGTTGCTGCTGCCGTTCTACTATCCGTACCGGTGGTTCCGCGGGATTCTGCGGTAGTATGTACTGTCCGCGCTCGCTTGACGGCGTCGCGCAGGGCGACGCCGTTGACGTGTGCGCCGCCAATCGACTGCTGCTCCGTCAGGCCTATGGCGTAGCGAAGATCGATCCCCCGCCGCTCTCGCTACGTCTGATTTGCAGTCGCGCTCGGGGCGTCGTCTTCGACCCAGACGAAATGGGCGCCGCAGTGGAGGCACAGCGCATCCAGGTGGAGCACGCCGCGCACGCTGCCGAGCGGCAGCCGCTGTTGATGCCGGTGGCCCTGAACATCCTCGCATTGATGCGAGAGTAAGCGGCCGGTGCCCTCGACCGTCATCCGCGAGGGGGGTTGCAGCGGGGTGAAGGTGACGATGACGGGCACGGGCTCAGCCTCAGCCTTTCAATCGCTCGAATACGGCACGCGTCGCCGGCGATTGGTTCAAAGTGTAGAAGTGAATACCTGGTGCGCCGCCGGCGAGCAACTCCCGGCATTGGGCGGTGGCGTGCTCGATGCCGATGGCGCGCACCGCCTCGTCGTTCGCCGCCGCATGCAGCCGATAGTGCAGCGCCGCCGGAATCTTGGCGCCACACATCGAGGTGAAGCGCTCGATCTGTGCGACGTCGGTCACCGGCATGATTCCGGGGATGAGAGGCACGCTGATGCCGGCGGCCCGCGCGCGCGCCCGGAGTGCGAAATAGTCGGCGTTATCGAAGAACAGCTGGGTGATGACGAAGTCCAGGCCGGCATCGACCTTGATCTTGAGGTGTTCGAGGTCCAAGGCCAGATCGCGGCACTCGGTGTGGCCCTCCGGGTAACACGCGCCCCCGAGGGAGAAGGGAAAGCCGCACTCGCGGATGAACCGCACCAGTTCCGAGGCATAACGGAAGCCGTCGGTGGCCGGCACGAAGCGCGGCTGCTCGCGTGGCGGGTCGCCGCGCAGCGCCAAGACGTTCTCGATGCGGTTCGCCTGCAGCTGTGCCAGCACTCCTTCGATCTCGTGCCGGCCAGCGCCGACGCAGGTGACATGGGCCATCGCTTCGATATCCAGCTCGTGCTTGATCCGCTTCACCCACTCGACCGTTGTCTGGCGCGTACCACCGCCGGCGCCGTAAGTGACCGAGACGAAACTCGGGCGCAGTTCGCCTAAACGGTCGATCGTGCGGAACAGGTTCCGTTCCCCCGCCTCGGTCTTGGGCGGAAAGAACTCGAAGGAAAAGACCGGGTCGCCGGTCCGCAGCAGATCGCCGATGCGCATCGGGACGGTACGGTACAGGAAAGCGGGCCTGCGGGGCAATCGCTTGCGAGCGCTTGCGTCGGGATGACCCCTCTGTGCATATTCCCGGCTGGGATTGAGAAATGCGGGTATTGCGGTACGCGATATGGACCCTCGTGGCACTCGCCGGTGCGACGGGCTTGGGTATGGTCGCCCTGGTACGGGGCGAGCCCATCAATGTGGTCTGGCTGCTGGTGGCGGCCGTGGCGACGTACGCTGTGGCCTACCGATTCTACAGCAAGTTTCTCGCGGTGCGCGTGCTGATGCTGGACGACCGGCGGGCGACGCCGGCGGAACGCCTCAACGACGGGCGCGACTTCGTGCCGACCAATCGCTGGATCGTCTTCGGCCATCATTTCGCCGCCATCGCCGGACCCGGCCCGCTCATCGGCCCGACCTTGTGCGCGCAGTTTGGCTACCTGCCCGGGACCCTGTGGATCATCGTCGGTGTCGTGCTCGGTGGCGCGGTCCAGGATTTCCTCATTCTGGCCGGCTCCCTGCGCCGCGACGGCAAGTCTCTGGGGCAGATGGCGCGCGAGGAGATCGGAGTGCTGGGCGGCTTTGCGGCGCTCGCCGGCGTCCTGTGCATCATGGTCATCCTGATGGCGGTGCTCGGCCTGGTGATCGTCAACGCGCTCAAGGGCAGTCCCTGGGGCACGTTCACGGTTGGCGCCACCATCCCGATTGCCATCCTGATGGGCGCGTACATGCGTTTCGTGCGGCCGGGCAAGGTTGTCGAAGCTACCGTCTGGGGGTTGGCCTTGGTCCTGCTCGCGGTGGTTGCCGGCCGTTGGGTCGGCGATAGCGCTGCCTGGGCGCCGCTGTTCACCTTCAGCCCGACCACACTGGCATGGATGATCATCGGCTACGGCTTCGCCGCCTCGGTGTTGCCGGTGTGGTTGCTGTTGGCGCCGCGCGATTACCTCAGTGCCTTCATCAAGATTGGGACGATTCTGGCGCTGGCGTTGGGGATCGCCGTCTACCTGCCGCCGGTCCAGCTGCCGGCCCTGACCCGGTTCACGGACGGCACCGGGCCGATCTTCGCCGGCAAGATCTTCCCGTTCGCGTTCATCACCATCGCCTGTGGCGCGGTCTCCGGCTTCCACGCGCTGGTCGCGTCCGGGACCACGCCGAAGCTGCTGCAGCGCGAATCGGATGCGCGCATGATCGGTTACGGGGCCATGCTCATGGAGTCGTTCGTGGCGGTGATGGCCATGATCGCGGCGACGGTGCTGCAGCCCGGGGTCTATTTCGCCGTCAACAGCCCGGCGGGCATCGTCGGCGCGTCTCCCGAGGCGGCGACGCAAACGATATCGGCGTGGGGATTCCCGGTCACCCCCGCGGACATGGAACAGCTCGCGGTTGACGTCGGCGAACGCAGCCTCTTCGCGCGGACGGGCGGCGCACCCTCGCTGGCAGTGGGGATGGCGCACATTTTCTCCAATACGCTCGGGGGCAGGACCGTGATGGCGATTTGGTACCACTTCGCTATCATGTTCGAGGCCCTGTTCATTCTCACCACAATGGACGCGGGCACGCGGGTTGGACGATTCATGCTGCAAGATTTTCTCGGTCATTTTTGGAAGCCGCTCGGACGCACCAGTTGGTACCCCAGCGTGTTGGTCGCCAGCGCCGGCATGGTGGGGGCCTGGGGCTATTTCTTGTACCAGGGGGTCGTGGATCCTCTGGGCGGCATCAACAGCCTGTGGCCGCTGTTCGGGATCTCGAACCAACTGCTCGCCGCGATTGCCCTGGCGGTGGCGACAACCCTGATCGTCAAGTCCGAGCGCGCGCTCTACGCCTGGACGACACTGTTGCCGCTGCTGTGGCTGCTGTGCATCACTCTCAGTGCCGGCTACGCCAAGGTCTTCAGCCCGGAACCGCGGATCGGGTTCCTGGCGCACGCCAACCAGCTGCAAACGCGCATCGCCGCGGGGCAGATCGGTAGCGCCGAACTGGCCCAGACCCAGGCGCTGATTTTCAACGACCGACTTGACGCCGCGCTGACGGCGTTGTTCATGGTGCTGGTGGCGGTGATTGTGGTGGATTCCGTCAGAGAGTGGTATCGGGTGTTGAGTGCCGGGCGTGACCGCCTGATGCGTTCCCGCGCGGTGGCGGCGGGGTAGGAGGAAGGATGGGTCGATATTGGGGACAGCTTACGTCGGTGCTCCGCGTCGCGCTGCGCGAGTGGGCTGGTGACGTGGAATACGAACGCTATGTTGCCGGCTGTCGACGGCGAAACGAGCGGCCGTTGGACCGCGGGCGTTTCTTCGCCGGGAGGCTCGAAGAGCGCTACGGCAAGCCGACACGGTGTTGCTGAGATACGGCGGCACGAGGTTGAGTGGAAATTTAGGGGAAGACGGTATGGGGTTGCGCACCGGCCGAGCGATCGGCGCCCGAATCGGTGGGCGTGTGCGCCGCATCCATGGGGGCAAGGCCTCCCGTGATTTGACGCCGCGGCAGGGATCGCGAACGCCCTGCGGGGGGATAGGGCTGCGCTGCCAGCGTGTCCGCCCCTTGCAAGGAGCCGTCATGCGGGTCCGCCGTGGCGAGGAAGAGTGGATACGTTTGTATGTCAAAGACAATGCTCATCAACATGACGCATGCCGAGGAAAGCCGGGTCGGTATTGTGACCAACGGCGTCCTCACCTCGTTCGAGATTGAATCGGCCAGCCGCGAACACCTGAAGGGCAACATCTACAAGGGGGTGGTGCACCGCATCCACCCGGCGCTGGAGGCAGCCTTTGTCGACATCGGCGCCGACCGCGATGCCTTCTTGCCGCTGGACGAGATCTGCTTCCGTAATCTCCCGCATCTGACGCGCGACAACGGCAACGGCGGCGAGGGGCGGCGTCGGCTGCGGATCAAGGAGATTCTCAAGCCGGGCCAGGAGATCCTCGTGCAGATTGCCAAGGAGGAGTTCGCCAGCAAGCCGCCGACGCTGAGCACCTTCTATTCCTTGCCCGGTCGCTACCTGGTGCTCCTGCCAGGTTCCGACGACGCCGGCATTTCGCGTAAGATAGAAGGGCCGGACCGCAGCCATCTGCGCGAGTTGATCGACAAGCTGGAGCCGCCCGACGGCTTCGGCATCATTGTGCGGACCGCCGCCGGTTTCGACCAGGGGTCGCGCGAACTGCAGCGCGACCTGCATTATCTGCTGCGCCTATGGGAGACCATCCGCCAAGCGGCGACCAATCGGCGCGCCCCGGCGCTCGTCTATCGCGAGCACGACGTCGTCCTGCGCAACATCCGCGACTACTTCACGCCCGACGTCGACGAGATCTACGTCGACAACGAGGAAGTTTATCAACGCGCCCGGGAATTTCTCCACGATGTCATGCCCGGCAAGGAAGGCGTGCTGCATCATTACAAGGGCGACAAGCCCATCTTCTCGCACTTCAACGTCGAAACGCAGATCGAGTCGATCTACAAACGCCGCGTGCCGCTCAAGTCAGGGGGCAGTATCGTGATCGACGGGACGGAGGCGTTGACCGCGATCGACGTCAACTCGGGTCGCTCGGTGCGCGGCGGGAGCCAGGAAGAAACCGCCTACCGCACCAACATCGAAGCGGCGACGGAGATCGCGCGACAATTGCGGCTGCGCGACCTGGGCGGCCTGATCGTCATCGACTTCATCGACATGCGCAGTGCCCAGCACGCGGCGGAGGTCGAGAAAACCTTCCGCGAGGCGATGCGGGAGGACAAGGCGCGGCACGAGTGCGGGCGTATTTCCCATTTTGGTCTGCTGGAAGTGTCGCGCCAGCGCCTGCGTCCGGCCGCGGCGGCGTCGTCGTATACCGCGTGCCCCATGTGCGAGGGACATGGCCTGGTGCGGACGACGGAATCGGCGGCCCTGGTGGCCCTGCGCAAGATCCACAACCGGGTCGCGCAGGGCGATGCGGCGGCCTTGCGCGTCGCCCTGCCGCCCGAGGTCGCCGTCTACCTGTTGAATCAAAAGCGCGACGATCTGGCGCAGCTGGAGCGCCGCTACGCGACGCGCATTCAGGTGGTGCTGAAAGAGGGCTTGATGCCGCACCAACTGGAGCTCGAGGTGCGCTCGCGACTTGAGGTCGGTCAAGGGAAACTGCCAGCACGCGTGGGCGGCGTGGCGCCAGAACAAGCCACGGCCGCGCCGACCGAGACGGCGGAAGCGCCCGCCGTGGCGGAACCCCCAACCGCGGGCGCGTCGCTCACGCCGGAAGGGGATACGCCGCCGGCAGCGGCTAAGCGCCGCCGGCGGCGACGCGGCCGCCGGCGCGGGCGCGGCCGACAGGGCGCGCCGGCGGCGGGCGAGACGCTGACGGCGGATGAGATCGCGCCGCCGACGGCAAGGGACGCCGAAGCGTTGGAGCGGAGCGCGGAACGGCCGGAGCCGAGCGCGGGAGTGGAAGAAGAGGTGGCGGGGTCAATGACGCCCCCACCCGCCGAGGCGTCGCGGCTCGCCGTCTCCACGGTCGATGCGGTCGAAACGCGCGAAGACGCGTCCGCGCCCGAGGCAACGGACTTCCCTGCCGAAGCGGCTTCCGTGGAGGCGGCTGCGACGCCCGAACCGGGTGCTGCCAGTGGTGCGCCGGCCGTGCCGGCGGAGGTCGCCGCGGACGCGGCGTCCGTTAGCGATACCCAAGAACAGCCGGCCACACCGAAGCCGCGCGGCCGGCGGAGCCGCGGCGGTGCCAGCCGGCGCGGGGGCCGCGGCGGGCGTTCGCGCACGAAGGCCTCCCCGGAAGCCGCAGCCGAAACGGCAGGTGAGACGGTCGGCCCTGGCGAGACTATGGCAACGGGTGCGAAGGGGCGCGGGCCCCGGACCAGGAAACCCACGGCAAGAACGGCGGCTCGCAGCCGCCCGACAGCGCGCCGGCGGACCCCGACAAAGGCCGCGCCGAGTGACGCGCCCACGGAGTGACGCACACCCGCGGAGCCAGGTGGCAGCCGTGTGCCCTCGGGAACGGGCAAGTTTGCGTCTGCCGCGCAAATGGCTTATGGTTCGCACACCGCAAGGTGCACGTACCGGTTGGAATTGGCGTCGGGCGGACAGCCTCCCGTGCATGAGCGAACACTAAGCGAATGGACGCACACGATTTTCCTCGAATCAAGCGGCTGCCGCCGTACGTTTTCAATATCGTCGGAGACCTCAAGCAAAAGGCCCGGCGCGCCGGGGAAGACATCATCGATTTCGGTATGGGTAACCCCGACGGGCCGACCCCGCCCCACGTGGTGTCCAAGCTGGTCGACGCCGTGTCCAAGCCGGCGAATCATCGCTACTCGGTATCCAAAGGCATCTACAAGCTGCGTGTCGCGATCACCGATTGGTACCGGCGCCGCTACAACGTGGACCTGGATCCCGACAGCGAAGCGGTCGCCACCATCGGGTCGAAGGAAGGACTGGCCCATCTCGCGCTGGCGATCGTCGGACCGGGCGACGTGGTGTTCTGTCCGAGCCCGACCTATCCAATCCATCAATACTCCGTGATCATCGCCGGCGGCGATTTGCGGAGCATCCCGCTCATTCCGGGCGAGGATTTCTTCGCACACCTCGTCGAGGCCATGCGCCAGACGTGGCCGCGGCCGAAGTTGCTGATCCTGAACTTCCCCCACAACCCCACGACGGAAATAGTGGACCTGCACTTCTTCGAACAGATCGTCGATTTCGCCCGTGAGCATTCGCTCATGGTCATTCACGATCTGGCCTACGCCGATCTGTGCTTCGACGGGTACCAGGCGCCGAGCTTCCTGCAAGTCCCCGGGGCGAAGGACCTGGGCGTCGAATTCTTCACGCTGTCGAAGAGCTACAACATGCCCGGATGGCGCGTGGGCTTTGCCGTTGGCAACCCGGCCATGATCGGCGCCCTGGCGCGCATCAAGAGCTACCTGGACTATGGGATGTTTCAGCCGATTCAAGTGGCGGCGATCCACGCGCTCAACGGCCCGCAGCATTACGTCGATGACATCTGCCGGGAATATCGCTCCCGCCGCGACGTGCTGGTCGACGGGCTGAATCGTATCGGCTGGCACATGCCAAAGCCGAAGGCGACGATGTTCGTGTGGGCGCCCATTCCGGAGCCGTTCCAGGAGATGGGATCGCTGGAGTTCTCCACGTTTCTGCTGCGCGAGGGCAAGGTCGCCGTCTCCCCCGGTATCGGTTTCGGCGAATACGGCGACAAGTATGTCCGCTTCGCCTTGATCGAAAACGAACATCGCACGCGCCAGGCCATCCGCGGTATCCGCCGCGCCCTCAATACCGCCGACGCGACGACGGTTCGTCAAGCGGGGTGACGAGGGGCGCGTGGCGCGGGAAATCCGTGTCGGACTGATCGGTTTCGGCACGATCGGCACCGGGGTCATCAAACTGCTGCAGCGCCAGCAGGCCCACATCCAATCGCGTCTGGGCGCGCGCCTGCGCCTGGCGCGGATCGCGGATATCGACTTGCGCCGCGCCCGCGGTGTGCGTGTCGACCGCAGGCTGCTGACCGGCGATGCCGCCAAGCTCCTGGACGATCCGAAGATCGATGTGGTGATCGAATTGATGGGGGGGTACGAGCCGGCGCGCCGGTTCGTGCTGCACGCGATCGACAATGGCAAGAGTGTCGTCACCGCAAACAAAGCCCTGCTCGCGGTGCACGGCGCCGAGATTTTCGCGGCGGCGGAACGGGCCGGTGTCGACGTCGGGTACGAGGCTAGCGTTGGCGGTGGCATTCCCATCATCCGCACGCTGAAGGAAGGCCTGGCCGGCGATCGCAATCGCGCCATCTACGGCATCGTCAACGGTACCTCGAACTACATTCTGAGTACGATGACGCAATGCGGAGGGGAGTTCGCGGCCGTGCTCGGCGAGGCACAGACACAAGGTTTGGCCGAGGCCGACCCGACCTACGATATCGACGGGATCGATGCGGCGCACAAACTCGCGTTGCTCGTCCAACTCGGCTTCGGTACCGCCGCACGCTTCGCGGACATTCCGCTCGAGGGCATCCGGCACGTCAGCCAACGCGACATCGGCTTCGCGCGCGAGTTCGGGTATGTCGTCAAGTTGTTGGCGATCGCCAAACACGACGGCCACCAGGTCGAGGCGCGCGTACACCCCACGATGGTTCCTAGCCGACATCTCCTGGCCGACGTCAACGGCGCGTACAATGCGATCTTCGTGCACGGCGAGGCCTTGGGTAACACGATGTACTTCGGTCTGGGCGCCGGTATGATGCCGACCGCCACGGCAGTGGTGGCCGACCTGATCGAAGTGGGCCGCAATCTGCTGGCGGGGAACCGCGGACGCGTGGCCCCGTTGGGCTATCCATTGGCGCAGCAGCGGCAGGTGCCGATCAAATCGATGGACGACCTGGTGAGCGAGTACTACTTGCGCTTCATGGTGGTCGACCGGCCGGGCGTGTTGGCGAAGATCTCCGGGATTCTCGGCCGGCATCATATCTCGATCGCCGCCGTCATCCAGCGCGAACGCGAACACGGTGCGAGCGTGCCGATCGTCATTCGCACACACCATGCGCGCGAACGCGACCTACGCCGGGCGCTGCACACGATCGACCGCCTACCCATCATGCGTGCCCGATCGGTGCTCATTCGCATCGAGGATAGCCTGGGGCAGTAAGCGGCTGACTCCAGACCTGTGGGAGAACAGGGAACAGACGGCCAGATCCAGCCAGGGTGGTGTCTGTTGTCTGTCGTCTCCAAGTCTGTTGTCCGTGATTGAGGTATTCTCCGTGATGGTCCGACGACACCGTCGCGGCGGGTGAGCGGAAGAACGGTTGGCGTATGCGGCGGGTGTGCGTGTTCTGTGGGTCGAGCCATGGCGCCCGCGCGGCCTACGCCGATGCGGCGCGGGCGCTGGGGATGGTCCTTGTACGCCGGCAGATCGGCCTGGTGTACGGCGGTGGACGCGTCGGCTTGATGGGCGTGCTGGCGGACACGATGTTGGACGCCGGCGGCGACGTCGTCGGGGTAATTCCCGAAGCCATGGTTCCGAGGGAACTGGCGCACGACGGACTGACGACCCTGCATGTCGTCGGATCGATGCACGAGCGCAAGGCGTTGATGGCCGAATTGGCGGACGCCTTCGTGGCGTTGCCGGGTGGGTACGGCACGTTCGAGGAGTTCTGCGAGATCGTGACCTGGGCACAGCTTGGCTTGCACCGCAAGCCCTGCGGGCTGCTCAACGTCGAGGGCTATTATGACCGGCTGCTGGGGCTCTTCGATCACGCCGTCGCCGAACGGTTTGTGCGACCGACGCATCGGGCGCTGGTGCTCGAGGACCGGGATCCGGAGCGGCTGTTGCTGCGGCTCGCGGCGTACCGCGCCCCGGCCTTGGAGCAGTGGATCGGACGCGAGGAAACGTGATGACGGCTCGAAGACGTGCGGGCCGACCGCGGTCGGCGAACCTGCATTGACAGCGAACGCCGGTCGCGATACACAGATCCTAACTGAGCCGCGTCCACTTGCAGCGGCAGGAACCTTTAAGCTGGTCCCGCGAGGCCAGGAAGGGTAACGATGGCATTCTCAATCCCTATACGGAGCGTGTAAGGCCTCCTCGGTCGCGAGGGGGTTTTTTTGTGTCTGCGATGGCGTCCGCCGAACGCATTGTCATGGATGCGCAGGCTGTCGAGCGCGCCCTCACGCGGGTGGCGCACGAGGTCTTGGAACATAACAAGGGCACCGATGGCTTGGTCCTCGTGGGCATCCGCTCGCGCGGCGTATACATCGCCGAACGCCTGTGCAACAAGATTCGCGCGATCGAGGACGTCGAGTTGCCGACCGGCATCATGGACATCACCTTGTACCGCGACGATCTCAGCCGCAGCAAGCAGCGCCCGGAGGTCAAAGGCACCCAGATACCCTTTGCGGTGGACGACAAGCGTGTGGTGCTGGTCGACGACGTGCTGTTCACCGGCCGGACCATCCGCGCGGCGCTGGACGCCTTGATGGATTTCGGGCGGCCGCTCGACGTGCAGCTGGTGGTGTTGGTCGATCGCGGGCACCGCGAGCTGCCGATCCGCGCGGACTACGTCGGCAAGAATCTCCCGACCGCCGTTAGCGAGTCGGTCCACGTGCGGCTGAAAGAAAGCGACGGGTGCGACGAAGTGGTGATTGCCCGTGCGGAGGAGCGCTAACATGCCATTCACACATCGGCATCTTCTCGGCCTCGAACACCTCAACAGCGAAGACGTGATGCATCTGCTCGATACGGCAGCATCCTTCAAGGAGATCTCCGAGCGCGAGATCAAGAAGGTTCCGACCTTGCGGGGTAAGACGGTGGTGGGGCTGTTCTACGAGGCCAGTACGCGGACGCGCACCTCGTTCGAGATTGCCGCGAAACGGATGAGCGCTGACTTCGTCAGCCTGTCCGCCGCGACCAGTAGCGCGACAAAGGGGGAGACGTTGCTGGACACGGCCCGGAATCTCGCGGCCATGCGCCCCGACGCCATCATTCTCCGCCACGCCTCCTCGGGAGCGCCGCACTTCCTGGCGGCACGGCTCGATTGTGCCATCGTGAATGCGGGGGACGGCGCGCACGAACATCCGACGCAAGCCCTTCTCGACCTGCTCACCATTCGGGAACGCAAGGGACGGTTCGCGGAACTCACGGTCGCCATCGTGGGGGATATCCTCCACAGCCGTGTGGCGCGGTCGAACGTCTTCGCCTTGCGAGCCCTCGGCGCGCGCGTGCGGCTGGTCGGCCCGCCGACGCTGCTGGCCCCCGAACTGCGCGAATGGGGCGAGGTGAGCAGCGATCTCGAGGCGGGTGTGCGCGATGCCGATGTCATCATGATGCTGCGACTGCAACTCGAGCGCCAGGGCAAGAATTTTTTTCCGTCGGTCGACGAGTACTCGCGGTATTTCTGCCTGACGGAGCGTGCGGTGGCGTGCGCCAAGTCGGACGTCATCATCATGCATCCCGGCCCGATCAACCGCGGCGTGGAAATCGCCAGCGATGTGGCCGACGGACCGTACTCCGTCATCATGGATCAAGTCACCAACGGCATCGCGGTCCGCATGGCCGTGCTGTATCTGCTCATTAATCGGAGCCGGGCGGAAACGGAGGGCGCGACGGAGGTCGAAACGGCGGCGCCGCGTTTGCGCAGGAAGGCGGGATGAGCGGCATACTGTTCATCCGCGGCGGCACAGTCATCGATCCCGCCGGCCGTCTGCACGGGCAGCACGACGTCCTCGTGCGGGACGGTCGGATCGCCGCGGTGTCGGACACGGGTGGCGGCGACGTGCCGGCGGACGCAACCGTCATTCCGGCCGACGACTGCCTGGTGCTGCCCGGCCTGATCGATATGCACGTGCACCTGCGCGAGCCCGGCTACGAGTATCGGGAAACGATCGAAACCGGAACGCGCGCCGCCGTTGCCGGTGGCTTCACGGCGGTAGCCTGCATGGCCAACACCAACCCGGCGAACGACAACGCCGCGGTGACGGAGTACATCCGCGAGCGGGCGCAGGCCGCCGGCCTGGCGCGCGTCTACCCGATCGGTGCCGTGTCCAAGCAGCTCAAGGGCGAGGAGTTGGCCGAGATCGGCGAGATGCACCGCGCCGGCATCGTGGCGGTATCCGATGACGGCATGCCGATCATGAACGGTGGGTTGATGCGGCACGCGTTGGAATATACCGCCATGTTCGGCCTGCCGGTGATCGTGCACGAGGAGGACCGGCTGATCGCCGCCGAAGGGATGATGAACGAAGGCGCCACGTCGCTGCGCCTGGGCTTGAAAGGGATGCCGGCCGCCGCGGAAGAAGCCATGATCGCTCGCGATCTGACGTTGCTGGCGCGCACGGGGGGACGCGTGCATGTGGCGCACGTCAGCACGGCGGGTGCGGTCGAGATGATCCGCACGGCCAAGCGACGGGGGCTGCCGGTGACCGCGGAAGCGGCGCCGCACCACTTTACCCTGACCGAGGCGGCGGTGGAGGGCTACAATACCCACGCCAAAATGAACCCGCCGTTGCGTACGCAGCAGGACGTAGAGGCGGTGCGCCACGGTCTGGCCGACGGCACCATCGATGCGATTGCCAGCGACCATGCGCCGCATCACCGCGACGAGAAGGAAGTGGAATTCGACCGGGCCTTGAACGGCGTCGTCGGGCTGGAGACCACCTTACCGCTGGCCTTGCGTCTGGCTGGCGAGGCCGAGATTCCCCTGGAGACGATCGTAGCGGCGATGACGATCAATCCGGCGCGCATCCTCGGATTGCCGCTTGGGACCTTGGCGATCGGCGCTGCAGCCGACATTGCGGTGGTCGATCGGATGCGACGTTGGACGGTACGGGCGAGCGCCTTCCGTTCGAAGGGCCGCAGCACGCCGTTCGAAGGGATGGAGATGCAGGGGCAAGCCGTGGCCACGATCGTTGGCGGCCGGCTGGTCTGGCGTGCCAACGCTTGAGAAATCCCCGCAGGCGAGAAGCGACATGCGATACGCGTTACTACTCACCGGAGTGCGGCCATGAAAGCGTTATTGGCGCTGGCCGACGGAACGGTCTTCGCGGGTAGCAGCTTCGGCGCCAGCGGCGAGGCAAGCGGCGAGATCGTGTTCAACACGTCGATGACGGGGTATCAGGAGATCCTGACGGACCCATCGTATTGCGGCCAGATGGTGGCCATGACGTACCCCGAAATCGGCAACGTCGGGGTGAATGGAGAAGATGTCGAATCGCGACGGCCGTTCGTCCAGGGGTTCATCGTCAAAGAGTACTGGGAGACGCCGAGTAACTGGCGTGCCCAGCAAAGTCTGGCGGCGTACCTGCAGGAACATGACATTCCCGGCATCCAGGGCATCGACACCCGGGCGCTGGTGCGTCACATCCGCACCCATGGCGCACAGGAGGCAGTGATCTCCACGGTCGACCTGGATCCCGTCAGCCTCGTCGCCAAAGCGAAGGCGCTGCCGGGCGTTATCGGGCGCGACCTGGTGAAGGAGGTTACCTGCGCCGCACCCTACGACTGGGACGAAGGTCCATGGGTGCTGGGTGCCGGATACGCCGGCCGTGGCGCCGAACCGACCGGGCCGAAGGGAAGCGGGCGGCGGCCGAAAGCCCCGCTGGTGGTGGCCTATGATTTCGGAGTGAAGCGGAACATCCTCCGCAATCTGGTCGGCATGGGATGCCGCGTGCGTGTGGTGCCCGCGGGCACCAGCGCGGCGGAAGCGCTGGCAAACAAGCCGCAAGGCATTTTTCTCTCCAACGGGCCCGGGGATCCGGATGTCGGGCCGTATGCCGGCATCGTGCGCGAGCTTGTCGGCAAGAAGCCGATTTTCGGCATTTGCCTTGGCCATCAGATCCTCGGCCTGGCGCTGGGCGGCCGGACCTACAAACTCAAGTTCGGCCATCACGGCGGCAATCAGCCGGTGATGGATCTGACGACGCGTAAAGTGGAGATCACCTCGCAAAATCACGGCTTCGCGGTCGACGTGGATTCGTTGCAGGGGCGTGCCCAGTTGACGCACGTCAATCTGAATGACCGTACGGTGGAGGGGTTGGCGCACGCCGAACTTCCCATCTTCTCGGCCCAGTACCACCCCGAAGCGTCCCCGGGGCCGCACGACGCCAACTACCTGTTCCAGCGCTTCGTCGAAATGATCCGACGATCCGATTGAAATGTCGCCGATGGCTCATGGCATGCGGCAAAAGACAAAGAGACGAGAAATGTTGCTGACCATATGCAATGAGCTCTACGCCATATGCACAACCACTCACCGATCGACCCATGCCCAAACGGACTGACATCAAGAGTATCCTGCTGATCGGCTCGGGACCGATCGTGATCGGCCAGGCCTGTGAATTCGACTATTCCGGCACCCAGGCGTGCAAGGCGCTCAAGGAGGAGGGCTTCCGCGTCATCCTGGTCAATTCCAACCCGGCGACGATCATGACCGATCCGGGCATGGCGGATCGGACATACGTGGAGCCGATCACCGCCGACATGTTGGAGCGCATCATTGACGCCGAACGTCCCGACGCATTGCTGCCGACGATTGGCGGCCAGACCGGCCTGAATGCGGCCATCGAACTGGCGGAGGGCGGTATCCTCGAGCGCTACGGGGTGGAGTTGATCGGCGCCAAGTTGCCCGCCATCAAGAAGGCGGAGGACCGGGATCTGTTCAAGGCGGCGATGGAACGTATCGGCCTCGACCTGCCGCGCAGCGGGTACGCGCGGAACGCCGACGATGCCCACTCCATCCTCGACCGGCTAGGCTTGCCGGTGATCATCCGGCCGTCGCGGACGCTGGGCGGCACCGGCGGGAGCATCGCGTCGAGCGCGGAGGAGTTTGACGAGCAACTGCGCCGCGGGCTGGACGCGTCGCCGACCCACGAGGTGCTGATCGAAGAATCCATCGCCGGTTGGAAGGAGTTCGAGCTCGAGGTGATGCGCGACGGGAACGACAATGTCGTCATCGTGTGCTCGATCGAGAACTTCGATCCCATGGGCGTGCACACCGGCGACAGCATCACGGTCGCGCCGGCACAGACGCTGACGGACAAGGAATACCAGATCATGCGCAACGCCGCGGTCGCCATCATCCGCGAAATCGGCGTCGATACGGGAGGGTCCAACATCCAGTTCGCGGTCCATCCGCACAGCGGCCGACTGGTGGTCATCGAGATGAACCCGCGTGTATCGCGCAGTTCGGCGCTCGCCAGTAAGGCGACGGGCTTCCCGATCGCCAAGATCGCCGCCAAGCTTGCCGTGGGCTACACGCTCGACGAGATTCCCAACGACATCACGCGTGAAACGCCGGCGTGCTTCGAACCGACGATCGACTATGTCGTGACCAAGATCCCGCGCTTCACGTTCGAGAAATTTCCGGAAGCCACGGATATCCTGGGCCCGCAGATGAAATCGGTCGGCGAAGCGATGGCGATCGGGCGCACGTTCAAGGAGTCGCTCCAGAAGGCGATCCGCTCGCTCGAAATCGATTCCTACGGATTCGACGACAAGGGCCGCGGGCCGCGGGCAGTAGACCGCTCCGCCCTGGAAGCCCGGTTGCGGGTCCCAAGCGCCCGGCGTCTGTGGCAGGTCGCGGAGGCATACCGCGAGGGCTTCACCACCGCGCAACTGCACGCGATCACCAAGATCGATCCGTGGTTTCTCGACAACATCAAGCACATCATCGATGCCGAGGCAGAAATTCGCGGCGCGCTACGGTCGGGACGGACGTTGGCCCCCGAGATCCTGCGCCACGCCAAGCGGATGGGGTTCTCCGATCACCGGCTGGCGCAACTCACGGACCGCTCGGAGGCGGACATCCGGCGGGCGCGTACGGCTGCTGGTATCCGCCCGGTCTATAAAATGGTCGATACCTGCGGCGCGGAGTTTCCGGCGTTCACTCCCTACCTCTACTCGACGTACGAGGATGAGGACGAGGCGGGCGTGACCGCGCGGCGCAAGGTCGTGATCCTCGGTGGCGGTCCGAACCGCATCGGCCAGGGCATCGAGTTCGATTACTGCTGCGTGCACGCGGCGTTCGCGCTCAAGGACGACGGTTTCGAGACGATCATGGTGAACTGCAACCCGGAGACGGTCAGTACCGACTACGACACCTCCGACAAGCTGTACTTCGAGCCGCTGACGCTGGAGGACGTGCTGAGCATCGTGGCGGCGGAGCGGCCGGAGGGCGTGATCGTGCAGTTCGGCGGGCAGACGCCGTTGAAACTGGCGGTGCCGCTCGAGCAGGCCGGCGTCCGCATCCTCGGCACCTCGCCCGACGCCATCGATCGCGCCGAGGACCGGGAGCGCTTCGCGGACCTGTTGTCCAAGCTGGGATTGCGCCAGCCGCCGAACGGCATCGCCCGCAGCGTCGTCGAGGCCGTGCGCGTCGCCGACCGCCTCGGCTATCCCGTCCTGGTGCGCCCCTCGTACGTACTGGGCGGCCGCGCCATGGAGATCGTCTACGAGGAGGAGGACCTACGGCGCTACATGATCCGCGCGCTCGATGTGGCGTCCGAACGGACGATCCTCATCGACAAGTTCATCGACGATGCGATCGAGTTGGATGTCGATGCCGTCGCGGACGGAATGCGGGTGGTCATCGGCGGGATCATGGAGCACATCGAGCGCGCCGGTGTGCATTCCGGGGATAGTGCGTGCTCCCTGCCCACCAAGTCGATCCCGACCGCGGTGCTGGCGGAAATCCGCGCGCAGGTCACGGCCCTTGCCCTCGAGTTGGGTGTCGTCGGGCTGATGAACGTGCAGTTCGCGGTCAAGGAGGGCGAGATCTACATCCTGGAAGTCAACCCGCGCGCATCGCGCACGGTGCCGTTCGTGAGCAAGGCGGTCGGCGTGCCGTTGGCGAAGGTGGCGGCGCGCGTCATGCTCGGGAAGACACTGGAGGCGCTCGGCTGTACCGAGGAGATTGTGCCGCGGCACTTGTCGGTGAAGGAGGCCGTGTTCCCGTTCGCGAAGTTCCCCGGGGTCGATACGCTGCTGGGCCCGGAAATGAAATCTACGGGCGAGGTCATGGGAATCGGGGCGTCGTTCGGGGCCGCCTTTGCCAAGGCGCAGCTCGCCGCCGGCACGATCCTGCCCACGCGCGGTGCGGTGTTCATCAGCGTGCGCGACGAAGACAAGGCGCCCATGTTGCCGACCGCCCGGCGCTTCGCGGACGCGGGGTTCCAATTGATCGCCACGAGCGGTACCGCGGTATACCTGCGCGCCCACGGCTTGACCGTCGACAGCATCAACAAGGTCGCCGAGGGCAGTCCCCACATCGTCGATGCCATCCGCCGCGGCGTCGTTGCGATGGTTATCAACACGCCGAAAGGTTTCGGGCCGCAGTTGGACTCGTTCTCCATCCGTCGCAGCGCGCTCGAATGTCGCGTGCCGTACTTCACGACGGTCGCCGGGGCGCAAGCGGCGGCGGAAGGTGTGGAGTTGCTGCAACGGGAGGCCCTCTGCGTCCGGCCCCTACAGGTGTACCATCGGGAGACCGACAGAGAGGCGACGCCAGCGCACGGTGCCGCCGCGCAGTGACGCATCAGGGCGGCGATGATGGTTGCCCTCGGCGAATTCCTCGAGGCGGTGGCGTCGCCGCTGGACTTTCTGGCGGCGGCCTCGGCGGCGGCGGCGGCCCGTACCCGGTTGCCTACCGCGGCCCTGGCCGCGCGCGGACGGGCGCTGTTGGACGGGCTTGGCGACGGGCCCGTCCGCACGGATATCGAGTCCCTCTGCCAAGCATTGGCGGAGTGGGAGCAGGTGCCCCCGGAACGGCGCGCCGAACAGCTTGCCCGCTGCCGCGCGCTGGTGGAACGGCTGCGTGGCAGCGCGTCTGGCGCCGGTCTCCGGAATCGTGCGGCAACCAGCGCCGAACGGGCGGTGGGGCAATCGATGTCGACAACGGGCGCCGCGCGCCCTGCGCCTGTGGGCGCGCGTTTCCCGTGTCTACCGAGCGCGCCACGTGACGGCACGGCGGCTCCGCCGTACCGCCGCAGCGGCGGGGACCCGGAGGACCACCTGCGCGCGCTGTCGCAGCCAGTCCAGTTCGTCCGCGGGATCGGCCCGCGACGCGCCGAGCAGCTGAAACGGCTCGGCATCGCCACCGTCGAGGACCTGCTCTATCACGTACCGTTCCGCTACGAGGACCGCCGCACGGTGAGCACGGTGCGCGCGCTGCGGATCGGCGCGACCGCCAGCGTCGTTGGCAACATCCAACATCTCGCCGAGCGCTATGTTGGCCGTATGCGCCGGCGCATTCTCGAAGGCGTGTTGCGCGACGACACGGGCCTGCTGGCGCTCACGTGGTATCACCAGGTCGCGTACTTTCGCGACCGCTATCGGGTCGGGCAGCGTTGCCTGGTGTACGGCAAGGTCGAGGGCGGCGTCGGGGGGACCAAGCGAATGGTGCATCCCGAGATCGATGTGGATCCCGATCTCGACGCGCGCGGAATCCTTCCCGTGTACAACAAGCCCACCAGCATCAGCGTCGGTGGCATGCGCAAGGTGGTCCAGCAAGTGGTGACGGATTGGGCCGAGCGTTTGCCGAGCGTGTTGCCGCAAGCCGTGGTCGCGACGGCGCGCATCACCGATCTGCGGCAAGCCATGCGGCTCCTGCACCAACCCTCCCGGGAGGCCGATATCGATGCCCTCAACGACAGCCGCTCCGCCGCCCATCGGTCACTGGTATTCGACGAGCTGTTCTTCCTCCAACTCGGAATGGGGTTGCGCCGCCGCGCCGTGGAACGGGAGCGGGGGCTGACGCTTGCGGACCGGGGACACCTGGCCGGCCGCCTGCGCCACCTGTTGCCCTTTCGCCTGACCGCCGCGCAGGAACGCGTCCTGCGCGAGATCGAAGCCGACATGGCGGCTCCGCATCCTATGCACCGGCTGGTGCAAGGGGATGTCGGGAGCGGCAAGACCATCCTGGCCTTGTTTGCCGCGCTGCGTGCGATCGATAACGGCTATCAGGCGGCATTCATGGCGCCGACGGAGGTGCTGGCCGAACAGCACTACGGCACGATCGCGCGCTTCGCCGCGGCGCTCGGATTCGGGACAACGCTGCTCACGGGCGAGTTGACCCGCGCCAAGCGGCGTGTCGAATGCGACCGCATCGCGGCGGGCGAGGTGCAGCTGGTGGTCGGGACGCACGCCTTGATTCAAGAGGGTGTGGCGTTCAAGGGACTCGGCCTCGGCGTCATCGACGAGCAACATCGGTTCGGCGTGCTGCAGCGGGCGGCCCTGCGGCGCATGGGCGGCAACCCGGATGTCACGCCGGACATTCTGCTGATGACGGCCACGCCCATCCCGCGGACCTTGACGATGGTGGTGTACGGGGACCTCGAAGTATCGGTGCTTGACGAGTTACCCCCGGGGCGGCAGCCGGTCCGCACGCTGTTGCGACACGAAGGCGAACGTGCGCAGGTGTACGATCTGGTCAAACGGGAACTCGACGGCGGCCGCCAGGCCTATGTCGTGTACCCCTTGGTGGATACCTCGGACGCTGTCCAACTTCGCGACGCCACCACCATGGCGCGGGAACTGGCCCGCACCGTGTTTCCCGGCTACCGCGTCGGCTTGGTGCACGGCAAGATGAAGGCGAACGAAAAAGATGCGGTCATGCGCCGTTTCAAGGCGGGCGACCTGCAACTCCTGGTGAGCACCACGGTGATCGAGGTCGGGATCGACGTCCCCAACGCCGCGATCATCGTCATCGAGAACGCCGAGCGCTTCGGCCTGGCGCAATTGCATCAACTGCGCGGGCGTGTCGGGCGCGGTGACAGCGCCGCGACCTGTGTGCTGCTGACGCCGTTTCACCGTGGGGATATGGCGCTGCAGCGGTTGCAGGCGCTGGCGCGGACGACGGACGGCTTTCGCATCGCCGAGGCCGATCTGGAGATTCGCGGCCCCGGGGAGTTGCTGGGCACCCGGCAGTCCGGCCTGCCGGATTTCCGCGTCGCCAACCTCATCCGCGACCGCGCCATTCTACAGGACACCCGCCGCGCCGCCGACATGTGGCTGGAGGCGGATCCACGGTTCGAGCGGCCCGAATCGCAGCCGCTACGGGCGGTATTGGCACATCGCTGGGCCGGGCGGCTGGAATTGGCGGAGATCGGGTGATGTTACCGAGGAACCGCCGGTCCAGGCCTGTCATGACCGCGAAAGCGGGTAACCAGCAGCGTGGTGGGGCGCCACCCGCGGGCATGGATTCCCGTTTTCGCGGGAATGACGAAGAAGACTGATCATGCCGTTGCTTCACAGACAGTCTCGGCCGGCGACCGTGTCCGTCGAGTCTCAGAGCGTAAGACGAACGGCGCTCTGGGTACTTGGTTTGTGGATGCTGGCGACGCCCGCGTGGGCGGAGACGGCCGCCGAACGCGGCAAGGCGATTTTTGCGCTTGCCGGGGGCTGTAGCTGTCACACCGCGGCGGAGGGACCGGTCGGGGCCGGTGGCGGGAAGATCCCGACGCCATTCGGGACCTTCTTCGGCAGCAACATCACCCCGGATCCGGAAACCGGTATCGGACGATGGAGTGACGCGGAGATCCGAGCTGCGATTCGTACCGGTGTTGCCGGCACGAGGGGCGCGGAATCCCCGGCCATGCCCTATTACTACTACGCGGGGATGGCCGATGACGACGTCGCGGACCTGATCGCCTACCTGCGTACCCTCCCGCCGGTGCGCCGGCCGAATCGGGAACCCGAGGGCGCACTACCCTTGGCGCGCCTGGGCTACCGTGTGTGGCGGATGCTGTTCTTCCGCGCGCAACCCGCACCGGCCACGGCGCCAACGACGCCCATCGAACGGGGACGCTATCTCGTCGATCACGTGGCCATCTGCGTCGACTGCCACACACCGCGCAATCTGCTCGGGGCACCCGAGCGCTCCCGGTACCTGGCGGGAGAGAAACACGGACCCGGTGGAGACGCGGTGCCCAATATCACGCCGCATGCGACGGGAATCGGCGACTGGGACGCCGATGACATCGTCACCGTGCTGACCCGCGGGATGCTGCCGAACTTCGACAATGTGCAAGGCCTCATGGCCGATGTCGTCGATGGCCAGGACGGCGGGCCCGGCTACAAGGACGCGCCGGAACGCGACTGGAGGGCAGTGGCGGCCTACCTGCGCACGGTTCCTGCGATTGACAACGATGTGGAGGGCCAGTAGCACCGATGGCAATTCTTCAGGCGAGGAGACGTATGCGAACAGCGTGGATAACGGGACTTCTGGTATTGTGTGTGGGTGGCGTGGCGGCCGGGCGCGCCGCGCGTTCCGCCGCGGACCTGCCGGCGGGGCCAATTCGGGACCGCTACGAGTTGATGGAGGGTATCGGCAAGAATGCGAAAACGATCGGCGATGCGATGAAAGCCGGCGATACCGCGCCCGTCGCCGCGGCGGCGGAACGGATTCAGCACGACGCCGGGCGGATCGCGGCGCTCTTCCCGCCGGGGAGCACGCATCAGAAGTCGAGGGCGAAGGCGGACATCTGGCAGCACTGGGCGAAATTCGAGGGCGACGCCAAGGACCTGCAGGCGAACGCCGCGGCATTGGCGGCGGCCGCCAAGAACGGCGGCGACGTGCGCGGCGGGGCCCAGGCCATGTTCGATACCTGTAAGTCGTGTCACGACCAATTCCGCATTCCCGAAAAGAAGGGATAACCAGTGCCGCAGGGGGTGTTCCACCCCCTCAGAGTCGCCGTGCGACGCCAGCGCCGCACGCGAGTCTACCCCGAGGCCACGCCTGGGACGACCCGCGGCTCGTGGGTGCGGCGGTGGCGGTTGTGGCGGCCGCGGTCTACCTCAACGCCCTCGCCAACGGCTTGGTCTGGGACGATCCGATTGTCTTGACCCGCCAGTTGCTGGCGTTTCGGAGTGTCCGCGACCTGATCTTCATGCCGCGCAACATTCCGCAGTTTAGCCCCGATTATTATCGGCCGCTGACGACCCTGTCGTATCTGCTCGATCGAGCCGTCGCGGGTGCCAGCCCGTTCATGTTCCACTTGTCGGTGGTCGTGTGGCACGTCATCAATACCTACCTGGTCTTCCGCCTGGGGTTACGTCTGTTTCGTGACACCCCCATGGCCACGCGTGCGGCCGGACTGGGCGCCGCCTGTTTCGCCGTCCATCCCATTCACACCGAGTCGGTGGCTTGGGGGGCGGGGCGCTCGGACGTCATCGCCTGTGTGTTTTCACTGGGTGCGACGCTGGTGTACCTCTCCGACCGGCGCTCCGCCGGTTGGCGCGCCACGGTGGCTGCGATGCTGGCGTTTGTCGCCGTTCTCGCCAAAGAAACCGCGGTCAGTCTGTTCGTGTTACTGCCGGTCGGCGGCTTGTTGTTGAATGCGCCTCCCGCGGGGAAGGGACCTCCTAGCAGGGAACCGGCTGGCAAGGGTTCCCCTCCTTACCAAGGACGTGGCAAGGAAGGTTTCGAAACGCCCCGTCAGCAACCTCCCCCTCTCCTTGGCAAGGAGGGGTGGGGACGGCCGAACAGGCGGGCGGCACGCAGGCGGGACCGTGCGGGCATAACGCCACGTCTGCCGGGCGTGTGGCAGGTCGGCCCATTCGCAGTCGGGCTGCTGCTGTACCTGATCGCCCGGGAGGTGGCGCTCGGGAGCGTGCTCGGACCGACGACCCGACCCGTTGACGGCCTGGGGCCAAAGCTCATCGGCGCCGTCGGGCACTACATGATGAAGATGGTGCTACCGGCGAGGCAGAGCGCGTATATCTCCGACCTGCCGACGGGTCCGTTCGCCCTAGCGGCGATCGCGGTGGCGGTTTCGGCCGTGATCGCTGGGGGCCTCACGGCATGGCGGCGCGATTCCCGCCCGGTGGTGTTCCTGCTGCTCTGGATGGGTGCGACCCTGGCGCCGTCGCTGGCGATCGTGAGCAAGATTCCGGAGGCGCCGGTCGCGGAGCGCTACTTGTACCTGCCGTCGGTCGGCTACTGCTTGCTACTCGGCTACGGTGCGTTCCGCCTGTTTAAGGCGACCGGCTCGCGAGTGGGGCGTGCGGGGCTGGCTGTGGCGGTCGGCTTGCCCCTCTGCGCCGGCGCGGTCGCCACCGTGCGGCGCAACGCCGTGTGGCGGAGCAATCTGACGCTGTGGCAGGACACCGCGGAGAAGAACCTGACCGATGGCCTGCCGATGCGCAGTCTGGCTACCGCCTACCAGCTAAGCGGCGACGCTGCCAAGGCGACCGAGTATTTTCGCCAGGCGCTGCAACGGCGTAACGACGGCAGCGGGCGATTCACGATCTACAACAACCTGGGCAGCCTGGCGCTGAACGACAGGCGGTTCGACGATGCGGAGCGATACTACCGGGCCGCCCTGAGCGTCAGCCCACAAGCGGCGGACGCGCTGTTCAACCTCGCCTTTGTCAGCCTGACGCGCGTGAAGGATGACGGCGGCGGACACGACGAGTCGTGGAAGCGGGAGCGGTTGCTACGGGCACGGCAGCTCCTCGAACAGGCACAGCGCGTGAGCCCGCTCGATCCCGATATCGATCTCGCCTTGGGGGAGGCACTACAAATTTTGGGAGACCCGGCCGCGGCACGTGCGCAATACGAGCATGCCCTCCAACTCGGACTGCCGCCGGCGACGGAGAGCGCGGTGCGCGCCAGGTTGGCGGAGCTGAGGTGAACGCACCGCATGGCCAGTGGGGAAATGGACTATTCCTTTTTCCGGTCCGCCAGGCCCAGGAGGGGGGGCAATTTCAGAGCCGTCGTCCCTTCGAACCGGGTAAGCTGACGAGATCCACGGCTTCGGCGCGTGCGCCTGCTGCCAAATCTGGATCGGCGGTTGCCAATGAGAGGCCGCGATGCCTGGCCAAGGCGAGGGCAAAACAGTCGCCCTGGCCGATCCGGCAGCCATGCCGATGGGGGGACGATAACGCGCGCCGCATTGCTGAGCACGAGCATGAAGAGCGTCGGCACACACAACCATCGTGCAAGTCCGCATCGCAGAGGCGCGATGAAAGAGTCGCCACAGCGTTCAAAGGTATCCGACGGGAAAACCAAGACCTGCGTGTGCTTGCAGCAGCACGAGCCGTGACCGTGGCTAACACGCAGAGCACGCTCGGCAGCCGCTACTGCCTGCGAAAGGTTGGGGAAGTCATTAAGTGCAATCGCTCCCCTGGCCCGGCGCCAGCCAGGCAGGAGGAGCGCGAGGAGGGAATCAGGGCGTTTGCTGGTTCCCTCCTCGCGTGGCCCGCCGCGGCCCCGCAATGAACCGCGGGGGAATTTCGTGACGTCGTGACGCCACGCACACACCAGGAGGGAAGAACCAGATCGCCTGGAGTGGCCAGACAGCATCACCCGGATCGCTTGACGATTAGACCACGTGCCCCTTACACTCAAAAACGATGGCTCAGCAGGCTTCGAAAAGGCGCAAGACCGCAGTTCACGCCGACCGGTACCAGTATACGGCTGTGTTCGATCCTGATGGGAAAGGTGGGTACACCGTCACGGTTCCCGCTCTGCCGGGACTGGTGACCGAAGGTGACAACTTCGAAGAGGCCAGGGCGATGGTCGAAGAGGCCATCGTCGGCTACCTCGAATCACTGCGGAAGCACGGTGAGGCCATTCCCGTCGAGGAGAGCCCCTTGGTCGTACCTGTTGCCGTGAATATGCCCCGCTGAACATGGCGCGGCTCACGGCAACCGCGCAACAGATCGTCCGCATCCTTGAACGGCAAGGCTGGCGCCCCGACCACACCCGCGGCTCCCACCAATACTACCGCCACCCGAGTAAGCCCGGCATGGTCTGCGTGCCCTGCCACAAGAACACCAGCCTCAAACCCAAGACGCTAAACTCCATCCTCGACGGCACTGGTATCTCGCGCGAGGACTTCTTCAAACTTCGGTGAGCGCAACGAATGTGGGTGTTCTCTTGGTCGGGCAGTCACCGAGGATGACACGAGTATAATCCTAGAGTACGCGGCAGACTTACGCACGTGCCTCCCAGTCGCCGAAGCCGCGAACCAGGATTTCGAGGCCATCTTGATCGGCGACTGCTCTGCTAGCTGGTCGAGTGTGCAGCAAGCGGCGGAAAGCTGAGGTTCCCGCCCGCCGCGGCCCCGCGGCATACCGCGGCGGTGTGTGCGTGACGCCGCGACGTCTCGCGCTCTCATCTCCCCGCTTTTCCGCCGGCCCGTGGGGAGAGGTTGTTAGGGTGTTAGGTCGCTACGCGGTTACGTGGTCGGAGAACCAGAACAACGATGGGCCGTTGCAGCGCACCCTGACAACGAACAGCGTAACAACCTTCAATCTGTGCCGTGTGTCGGCGGCGGCCGAGCGCGGCAGGGCGGAAGACCGGTGCGGGGTTGAGCAACCGTTCCCACCGTAGGGGCCGGCGAAAGGTTGCGGAGGTCATTGATTCAGAGCAGTCCTCAACTACCCTGTGCTCACCGTTTCGCCGGCCCTCTGAGGATTCTCTAACCGCATCCCGGAGGCGATGTGCCCACCCCAAACAACGACGTATGTCGCGCGCGAGATGTCTGTCTCAACGCGCCCGCTCGCAAGTGGCAGGTGAATACGCTATCGGTGAACGCAGTGTTATGGGAAAGACCCTCTTAGAAAAGGTGTGGGCGGCGCACACGGTGCGCGAACTGCCGTCGGGGCAGACGCAGCTATTCATCGGGCTGCACTTGATTCACGAGGTCACCAGCCCGCAAGCGTTCCAGATGATGCGCGAGCAGGAACTACCAGCGTTGTGCCCGGAGCGGACGTTCGCCACGGTCGATCACATCATTCCGACGGACACCCGCAAGCGCCCGTACACGGACGAGCAGGCCGAAGGGATGATGAGCGCCATCGAGCGCAATTGTCGCGAGTTCGGCATTCGCTTTTTCGACGCCAACAGCGGCCAGCAAGGCATCGTGCATGTGCTGGGTCCCGAACTGGGATTGACCCAGCCGGGGATGACGATCGCGTGTGGGGACAGCCACACCAGTACCCACGGTGCCCTCGGCGCGGTGGCGTTTGGCATCGGCACCAGTCAGGTGCGCGACATCCTCGCCTCGCAGTGCCTCGCCATCGAACGGCCGCGCGTGCGGCGCATCGCCGTCGATGGCGCGTTGGCGCCCGGGGTGTACGCCAAGGATGTCATCCTACACATCATCCGCCACTTGGGGGTGAAAGGCGGTGTGGGCTACGCCTACGAGTACGGCGGCGCGGTGCTCGAACGGATGTCGATGGAAGAGCGCATGACGGTATGTAACATGAGCATCGAGGGTGGGGCCCGGTTGGGGTATGTCAACCCGGATGCGACGACGTTCGCGTATGTCCGCGGCCGCCACTTTGCCCCGCCCGCGGAACACTTCGATCGCGCCGTCGCCTGGTGGAAATCCATGGCGTCCGACCCGGACGCGACGTACGACGACACGGTCCGGCTGGAGGGCGGCGCGATTTCCCCGACGGTGACGTGGGGCATCAACCCCGGCCAGGCCATCGGTATCGACGAGCGCATTCCGCCGCCGGAGGCCTTTCCCGCCGACGAACGCGCCGTGGCGGAAGACGCGTACGCGTACATGGGGTGGCAGCCGGGCGTGGCCATCCGTGGCACGCGCATCGATGTCGCCTTTATTGGGTCGTGTACCAACGGGCGCCTATCGGATCTGCGCGAGGCGGCGCGCGTGGCGCGGCGGGGCCGCGTGGCTGCCCATGTCAAAGCGTTGGTTGTGCCAGGCTCGGAGGCGGTTGCGCGCGCCGCACAGGAGGAGGGTCTGGACGACGTGTTCCGCGCGGCCGGGTTCGAATGGCGGCTGCCGGGGTGCTCGATGTGTCTGGCCATGAATCCCGATAAACTGGTGGGCGCCCAGGTCTGCGCCTCGTCAAGCAACCGCAACTTCAAAGGACGGCAGGGCAGTCCCTCCGGCCGGACACTGTTGATGAGCCCCGCCATGGTGGCGGCTGCCGCCTTGGCAGGCGCCGTGGTCGATGTGCGGGAGATGCTGGGGGAGTAACGGCTGATGGCTTATGGCAGATTGCGTATGGCTCGGACAGCCGAGGCCCATCGCCCGATCATAAGCCATCAGCCATAAGCTATGTGCAGGATGCCGTATCATGGGGAGCCTTATTCAGATCGGACAAGTCACCGGCCGGCCAATCCCGTTGCGTGGCAACGACATCGATACCGACCGCATCATCCCCGCCCGCTACATGAAGGCGATCACCTTCGACGGACTGGGGCAGTATGCGTTCTTCGATGCGCGGTTCGGAGCCGACGGCCGTTCCAAAGGCCATGCGATGGACGACCCGCGCTACCAGGCCAAGGGCCCGCGGGTGGGCGTCGTCAATAAGAATTTCGGCTGCGGCTCGTCGCGTGAGCACGCCCCACAAGCATTGCTGCGCTGGGGCATCAAGGCCCTGGTGGGGGAATCCTTCGCGGACATCTTCTTCGGCAACTGCGTGAGCCTGGGCATTCCATGTGTCACTGGGAGTGAGGCGGATGTTGCGGCGCTGCTCGCCGCCGTCGAGGACGATCCGGCACACGATCTGACGGTGGATGTTGCGGCGCTCGGCGTCACCTATCGTGGTAAGAGTTACCCCGTCACGCTGCCGGCGGGCGCGCGCACGCAGTTGCTGGAAGGGACCTGGGATGCGACCCGCATCCTCGTGCAGGCGCAGGAGCAGGTGCGTCAGGTCGCGGCGCGTCTACCCTACGTTTCGGGCTTCGCCAAATGACAGACGACAGACGACAGATGACAGACAGCAGACAACCAATAGTCGCTCCGAATCGTGCGTTCCTGGAGTCTGACCTCTGCCGTTTGTCCGCTGTCCCCCGTAGTCTGTTGTCTAGCCCCTGTCCTCTGTCCTTCAGGATGAGCGCCGGATGACGGCGCGCCCGCACCTGACGCACGTTGCCCTGTTCGTCAAAGATCCGGCGCGGACGATCGATTTCTACCGGCGATTCGCGGGGCTGCACCTGGTGCATGACCGGACGGATGATGGGACGCGCGTCGTGTGGCTGAGCGAGCGCCAGCAGGATCCGGATTTCGTCATCGTTGCCATTGCGAGCGCACCGGCGCAGGCGGGCGGGCCGCCGCACATGGCGCATTTCGGATACGACTTGCCATCGCGGCAAGCGGTGGACGAAATCGCGGCGCGCGCCGCGGCCGATGGCGTCTTGGAGTTGCCGCCGACGGATGCTGGCGCCATCGTCGGCTACATGTGCATCGTCCGCGATCCCGACGGCAATCTGGTCGAATTCTCGCACGGACAGCCGATCGATCCCAACCACATGCTGTCCCGCGCCAGCGGCTGAGCCGAGACCAGATGTCGGCAGAGGCCATCCGAGTTGACCGGCTACGGCACGTGTACGGCGCGCGCGTTGCCCTCAACGACATCAGCTTTTCGGTTCTCCGCGGCGAGATGTTTGGCCTCCTCGGCCCCAACGGGGGCGGGAAGACGACGCTGTTCAAGATCCTCTCCACCCTGCTGGCGCCGAGTGCCGGGTCGGCACTGCTGCTGGGCGATCCGTTGTCCGCGCCCGCGGCGGTGCGGCGTCACCTCGGCGTTGTCTTTCAGCACCCCAGTGTGGATGGCAAGCTCTCGGTGCTGGAGAACCTCGTCTGCCACGGCCATCTGTACGGCCTGCGCGGCGCCGCATTGCGGCGTCGTATCGGGGTCATGTTGCAACGCCTGCGGTTGTCCGACCGCGCGGCGGATCGCGTGGAAACCCTGTCGGGCGGCCTGCGGCGCCGCACCGAACTGGCGAAGGCGCTCCTGCACGCACCGGCGGTGCTGTTGCTCGACGAGCCCAGCACCGGCCTCGATCCCGGCGCCCGTCGCGATTTCGTCCAGTACCTGCGACAATTGTGCGAGCAGGATGGGGTGACCGTCCTGCTCACCACGCACCATATGGAGGAAGCCGAGCGTTGCGACCGCGTCGCCATCTTGCACCAGGGAAACCTGGTGCGGGTCGGCACCCCGGGGGAGTTGAAGGCCTGTCTCGGGGGCGACGTGGTGTCGATCGAAACGCCGGACGCGGACGGGTTGTCCCAGAAGATCCGGGAACGCTATGCGTGTGTGGCAGCGGTCGTCGACGGGACGCTGCGCCTCCAACGGCCGCGTGGACATGAGTTCGTCCGCGATATCGTCGAGGCGTTCCCGGCGGACGTCAGCCTGGTGACCTACGGCAAGCCCACCCTCGAGGATGTGTTCATTCACCTGACCGGCCACCGCTTCTGGTCGGCTGACACGGCGGGCGGTGCGGACACATGACGGTGTCGCTGCTCCCGGTCTTGGCATTGTGGCGTCGCGAGATGGTGCGCTTTGTGCGTCAGCGCAGTCGGGTCACCGGCGCGCTGGCGCAGCCCATCGTGTTCTGGCTGCTGTTGGGTGGCGGCCTCAATGCCTCGTTCCGGCCCGCGGGGGCGCCGGCGGGCACCAACTACCTCGAGTATTTCTACCCCGGCATCCTGATCCTCACGCTGCTGTTCACGGCAATCTTCTCGACCATCTCGACCGTCGAAGACCGCCGCGAAGGCTTCCTGCAAGGCGTACTGGTGGCCCCGGTGCCACGCTGGGCGATTGTGTTCGGCCAGGCGTTCGGCGGAACTTCGCTCGCCGTGGGCCAAGGCGCCCTGTTGTTGGTGTTAGCGCCGCTCCTGGGGATTCCCTTGTCGGTGGCCGCGGTGGTTTCCACCCTGTTGACGATGATCATCGTCGCGTTGGCCCTGACGGGCCTTGGCTTGATCATCGCCTGGCGCATGGAGTCGACGCAGGGCTTTCACGCCATCATGAACCTCATCCTGATCCCGATCTGGCTACTCTCCGGCGCCCTCTTCCCGGCGACTGGCGCGCCGGCGCCGCTGTCGTGGCTGATGCGGATCAATCCGTTGACGTACGGCATGGCTGCCGTGCGGCGCTGTCTCTATCTCAACCGCCCTGCCGCGGTAGGGGCGATCCCGGCATTGGGGCCGTCGCTCCTGATCAGTGTCGTTTTCTGCGCGATCGCGATGACCGCCGCCGCGTGGAGCGCACGTTCGCGGTTTTCCGGCAGCGACTAGGAACGTTCGCGACATACTCCGTATTGCCTTGACAGGTTGCGGGAAGTTCGGTAGCGACCGGCGTACGCTGTAGTCGGAAGGCAAATAGGGATGTCGGAAAATTCCGCGTGCCGCCGCCGGTGCATTGCTGAGTCCACTCGTGGGCTCCCCCCGGGATGACCGTGAGCAACCTGCCGATCACGAACCACGGCGTGACGGCAGTGCCTTGCGATGCGGAGAAGGGCGCAGCGGCGCACGAACGCGGACTGATCGACGGACTGTACGCGCAATTCTGGCAGGAACTGTGCCGGTATGTCCGCGCGAAGTTCGGGGGAGGTCCGCCGGAGCCGGCGGACGTGGTGCAGTCCGCGTTCGCCAGATTCGCCGCTATCGATCATCTCGGCTCGATCGAGAATCCCAGGGCGTTTCTCTATGCCACGACGCGCAACATCGTCATCGATCATCGCCGGCGTACGCGGACGCAGGCCGCGCACGCGCAATCCGTTCTGGCCGATGCGGGCGAAGAAATTCTGGACGGAATCACGCCCGAGCGCGTCTTACTCGGCAAGGAGACATTGCGGATCGTCCGCGAGACGATCCGCCGGCTGCCGCGCAAGCAGCGCCGCGTGCTCGTGCTGCACCGGCTGCACAACCAGTCCTTCACGGATATCTCGCGGCGGACCGGCTGGTCGCAGTCGGATGTGCGGCGCCAGGTGTGTAAGGCGATCGCGGCGGTAGAGAAGGCTTTGGAGCGAGCGGGGCGCTAAGGATTGGCGAATGGCTGATGGCGTATTGCATACGCCATCAGCCTCCGCGGTCGGTTTGATGAAGGAACCGGAACAGGACATTGCACGGATCGGAGTGGAGGCGCGCGAATGGCTGGCCTATCTGAACTCCGACGATGTGACGGCCGAGGGGAGCCGGCGCTTCGCGGCCTGGCTGCGGGCGAGCGAGCGACACGCGCAGGCCTACCGGCGGGTGGCGAGTTTGTGGGACGGGATGGCGCAGCTAAGCGACCTCGCCGAGCTCGAGCCGCTCGACCGGCCGTCGCCGGGGGAACGTTTCCACGCCGCCGTCAGGCGGGCGCGGCGGGCTTTCAGCGATGCCGTGCTCGAGCGCGCGTTGCCCATCGCCGCCGGGACGGTTGCGGCGCTGCTCCTGTTGCTGGCATTCAATCTTTACCCGAACCTCGTGCGGCCCCCCGCGCCGCAGCAGTATGCGACCGCTGTTGGGCAAATTCGCGACGTTCGGTTGCCCGACGGCAGTACGGTGACCGTTGGCGCGCGTTCGAGAATCGAGGTCAGCTTCGCGCACCGGGAGCGCCGGGTGACGCTGGTCGAAGGTGAGGCATTCTTTAGCGTGCGGAAGAACGCCGCCCGGCCGTTCTCCGTCGTTGCGGGCGACACGCTGGTGCGCGTGACGGGTACGACGTTCGAAGTGTCGCGGGAGCCGGGTAAGGTGTTTGCCGCCGTGCTCGAAGGGGTTGTGGAAATTACCCGCTCGGAAGGCGCCGGGGAGGCACCCGCTGCCAACGCGGTAGGTGAAACTCACGTTGTCACGGCCGGGCAACGAGTGGTGTCCGATGCCGCGGGTGTGCGGCAGACGAAAGGAGCCGCACCCGGTGCCTGGCGCAAGGGACATTTGGTTTATGTGGACGCCAGCCTCGACGAGGTCATTGCGGACGCCAATCGGTACTCCGACCAGACCATCGTCTTTGGTGCAACGGATCTGGCCAACCTGCGGGTGACAGCGGCGTTCCGCACGGACCAGATCGACCTCGTACTCGCAAGCTTGCTGAAAACGTACTTGATCGAGATCGAACGCACGGATGATGGCCAGATCATCTTGAAGCCCCGTCGGAGGTAAAGGAAAGCGGCGCAGCTCCAATGCCCGTCACTTACGCGGCATCGTACCAAGATCGCACGCTTCGAGACGCCGCCAAGTGAAGGCGGCTCTTACCAATGAACCGTTTGGCAGGGGTTCCCCTCCTTGCGAACAGCCCCTCGAGACGGCCCCTTGAGGAGGCCGCGTTTTCTCAGCGGCCGTCTCGAAGAGTGCCTGCCACCTCGGACGACGCTGATGACCTTGTCGATTAGACCGGAGTTGTTATCTCAGATAATCATGATAGATTGAAGTACATGTTCAAGCGTGTTGCCTGTCTTCCACCCGCCGGAACCGAGACGTTCTTCCTGTGGGGGCCGCGCCAGACTGGAAAAACAACCCTCCTGAAGGAAACCTACCCCGGCGCATTGTGGATAGACCTGCTCAAGGCCGACGAGTACCGCCGCTACCTGCAAAATCCGGAGCGCCTCCGGCAAGAGTTCGATCGTATCGGGTCAGTCGACGTCGCTATCGTCCAGGCCGGCGAAGCTGACTCCCTGAAACGTAGGGCGTTGAAACTGACCGAACGGCAGGCGAAGAGTATGCCGCGAAAGCGGCCCAGGGGCGGCACACCGTCAGCGCAGGTCGTCATCGACGAGGTGCAGAAGGTGCCGCAGCTACTCGACGAGGTTCACTGGCTGCACGAGCACCAGGGTGTCCGGTTCGCCCTGTGCGGCTCCAGCGCCCGCAAAGTCAAACGCGGGGCCGCCAATCTCCTTGGCGGCCGGGCGCTTCGCTTCGAGCTGCACGGCCTGACCGCCGCCGAGCTGAGCACCGACTTCGTCCTCGATCGTATGCTCAACCACGGGTACCTCCCGCGCATCTACATATCGGAGCAGCCGCAGCGACTGTTGAACGCGTACGTCGCAGACTACCTCAAGGAGGAAGTGGCGGCGGAGGCCCTTGTCCGCACGTTGCCCGTATTCTCCGAATTCTTGAACGTCGCGGCGCTGTCGGATGCGGAGCTGGTGAATTTCTCTACCATTGCGCGCGAGTGCGGCGTCTCGAGCCATACCATCAAGGGCTACTTTCAAATTCTTGAGGATACACTGCTCGGTCGCTGGTTGTCCGGCTATACCAAACGCCCCAAGCGTCGTGTCATCGCCGCGCCCAAGTTCTACTTCGCGGATGTCGGCGTGGTGAACCACCTGGCCCGGCGCGGCCGGCTGCAGCCAGGGTCAGAGTTGTACGGGAAGGCGTTCGAAAACTGGATCTTCCATGAGCTGAGTGCGCACAATGCCTACAGCGGCGCCTTCGCGCATCTGAGTTATTGGCGTCTCGCGAGCGGCATCGAGGTGGATTTCGTCGTCAATGACTTGCAGGCGGCGATCGAGGCGAAAGCTACGGCCAAGGTGACCGCCGATCACCTCCGGGGCCTACGGAACCTTGCGCAGGACCACCCCCGCGTGGGCCAGCGCGTGGTGGTGTGTCTCGAATCAAAGCCGAGGCGGACCGAGGACGGGATTCTGATCATCCCCGCACGCGAGTTCTGCGCCCGGCTGCAAGCTGGAGATCTCTTCTAACGAGCACCCGGCGGCTCAAGCCGCGGCAACGAAGGGCACCCAAGGCCGCCTGCGCGGCCTCCCGCCGCCCCTCCTCCGATGGCAGCTCTGACGGTCCCCTTTGAGAAGAGCCAAAAAAAGAAATCTGGCGAATCATGCGGGCTCGCCCGTCTTACGACCGACAGGACAATGCCGCAAGGGGGTAATGCAACTGCCACGTCGCTGTGCGGGGACCAACGCCAACATCGAAATGGGGAAGGGAAGTGAGCGGAGCATCTCGCTGGAATACGGCCGCGCTGCTGGGCGCCATTCTCTTTGCCAGGCACCTTGGGCTTTGGACCTTGGACCTTGGACTTCGGCGGTAGCCGAAGCCCACGCCGAGGATGCGTCACGCATGTTTCACATCCCGGCCCAGCCGCTGGCGAACGCGCTGGTCGTGTTTGCGGAGCGGTCAGGAAGAGCGGTGATGGCACCGGCCGACTTGATGCGCGACAAGACGGCACCCGCCGTCGAGGGCAAAATGTCGCCCCTGACCGCGCTGGATCGGCTCTTGAAAGGCTCCGGCCTGAAATACGACCACAGCGGGAATGGTGCGCTCACCATCGCTCCCGCCGGATCCACCAGAACCATCGAGAGAACCCCGGCGGGGCCGCAAGCCGAGGGTGTGCCCGACTCGGAGGTTTGAATGGGAGAGGACCCACTTCTAGCGATTGGACCAATTGCCGTAGCGAAGCATTTCGGCGCTGCAGTGAGCCCCGGGAGCGCAGCCTCCTTTGGCCCCTCCTTGGGAAGGTGCCGCTCCCGAGGCTCGCTGGCGGCAACAGGCGAAGTGGCGCTCAAGGACTTTTGTGACGGCCGGATCACTCTGACTGTAGCTCCGTCGTGGATGACGGGTTCCCCCTCCTTTCGAAGGAGGGGGCTAGGGGCGGTAGTCAGCCTGCGTTTGACCGCTGCTTCGATAGTGGCCAGCACCCCCTGGATATTCTCGAAGATCTCGAGGTTGGTAAAACGTATAACCTCGATGCCAAACCTGTTCAGGTACGCCGTGCGGTCTTGGTCATACGCCATCGCTTCCGACCGAAAGTGTGAATCGTCATCGACCTCAACGGCGAGCTTGGACTGCGGTGCATAGGAGTCGAGGACGTACGCGTCGACGCTGTATCGGCGGCGAAACTTCGCACCGAGTTGTTTACCTCTGAGGTGTTTCCACAAGGTTTGCTCCGCGTCAGTAGCGTTGCCCCGCAGAGTTCTGCGTTTATCGCGTTCGCTGCGACTGTTGAAGCGCTGGGGGGTGTCGGAAGCGACCTCCCCCTGACCCCCTCCTTGGCAAGGAGGGGAACAAATACAAGAGAGGAACGGAAAGAGGATCTGCCGGATACGTTGCAGGAATCATCAACGAAGGAAAATATTCTGGCGAATCCTGCGAGGTCGTCCGTCTTACAGTCAACGTGACACTGCGGGAACAGAATGTCGCAAGAGGCAACTCGCTGCTCGGCGCGAAGAGCGCTGGGATCGAAAGGGGGACAAGCCCGATGAACGCACCATTTCGCTGGAAGAAGGCGGCATTATTGGGTCCCGGTCTTATGTTGCTGATGATTGTCGGAACCTCCGCCTACGCCCAGGAGGCAACCAGAACGTTCCACATCCCCGCTCAGCCGCTCGCGAACGCTCTGGTCTCGTTCTCCGAACAGTCGGGGATACCGGTGATGGCACCCGCCGACCTGGTGCGCGACAAGACCGCACCGGCCGTCACCGGCGCGATGCCGCCATTGACGGCATTGGACACGCTCCTAAAGAGTTCCGGCCTGGGGTACTCCCGCAGCGCGGAGGGTGCGCTCACGATCGCGCAAGCCCCTACGGCAGGAAAGGCCGTATCGCAGCGTGCCACCGAGAAACGAGCCGCGCCGAAAGCAGAGACGGAGATCGAAGAGATCATCGTCACGGCGCAGAAGCGCGAAGAGAATATTCAGGAAACGCCGATCTCGATGACCGCGCTCGGTGCCGGAGCGCTGCAAGATAGAAACATACGCGATGTCACCGATCTGGGAGAAGCCGTGCCCGCCCTGCGCATCGGGTCGGGCATGTCCAGCGTTAGCTCACTGGCGGTCACGATCCGGGGACTGGCCGAAGGCGCCCCGGATCCGGCGTTTAACACCAAGGTAGGCCTCTATGTCGACGGAGCCTACTTGTCTGGAGTCGCCGGTAACAACCTCGATCTGGAGGACATCGAGCGAGTCGAAGTCCTGCGTGGTCCGCAGGGCACCCTCTACGGCCGCAACACAATCGGCGGTGCCGTCAACTTCATTACCAGGAAGCCGACAGAGGAACGCTCAATCACCCTTAAGACCGACGTCGGAAACTACGAAACGTTTAACGGTCGCGTGACGTTCAACGTGCCCCTCATCGGCAAGAACGGGTTTTACCAGTCGGACGCGCTGGGCACGATCAGCCTACGAGAGACCGTGGGCTACAAGACCCACGACGGGTACTGGCGCAATGCGCTGCCGTCGGGCGCGCCACCACAGCCCCAGCCCAGCGGTGCCGCCGATTACAACAACCTGAACCGCGTGTACAACTGGACGGCGCTGCGGTGGCGACCGCTCAACGACATCACCGTCGACTATAGCTTCGAGTACCATCGCTACCGCAATAACGAGGTCGCAACGCCGCTCACGTACGTCTACCCAGGCTCGGTCGTCTCGTTGCCGACACTGACGGTTCCGAATGTCGGGACCATCCCGAATCCACTGTACATCCTACCCTACATCCAAAAGAACCGCCCCAGCGTCGTTCCTAATAACGCCCTCCTGATGCACGACGGCAAGCTGCACCCGCCGCGCGATGACGGTTATCAGCGACTACACATACTGACTGGTGCCTGGGATGTCGGCGAGGTCGGCCCGCTCGGTACGGTTCAACTCAAGTCGATCTCATCGTATCGCAGCTTCTTATATCAAACAGATGGCGACTTTGACGGGACGCCAGTGGCCGTGGCGGATTTCGGCCAGAATGTCGACGTGCAAACGTGGAGCCAAGAGCTGCAGTGGGTAGGGACGGCGCCCCGTTTCCACTACGTGGTTGGGGGCTACTACTTCGGCCAGAACAGCGCTATGACCCAGCAGGCGGTGCTGTTCGCTGGCCAGGTCAACGTCCCGTTCAAGAATTGGGGTAAGACGGAATCGTACGCAGCCTATGGCCAGGCCGCCTGGACCCTGCCGGTCCTCAGCGACAGGCTCACACTGACTGGCGGACTGCGCTTCACGCAAGAGCAAATCCACATGGACGTTGTCTCGGGCCAGCTGCTCTACCCCTCCGCAATGCTGCCGGGCTACAAGGCGTCGGCAGGGAAGGCTTTTGGAGGCATCCACGGCAACGGTGCCCCGGGGATATCTCCCATGGGCGACATTGCCTACCAGTGGACGGATGACCTCATGACCTACGTCCGTGTCAGCCGCGGTTTCACCGGCGGCGGATTCAACGGCTCGGGCGCTACTCCGGAGTTCTTCCAGAGTTTCAGGCCGGAAACCCTGTGGGCCTTTGAAGGCGGCTTCAAATCGCAGTGGCTGGACAACCGGCTGCGCGCCAATGCCGACGGCTTCTTCAGCCGTTACCAGGATATGCAGCTATTGGAATCCCGTGCCAGCCCGGGCGGAGGGGCTCTGGCTATCCCGGCGAATGCCGAGCGTGCGGAAATCTGGGGAATGGAGTTCGAAGGTACCGCGATCCTGTTCCGCGGGCTGGAGGCAAACCTCGGCTATACCTTTGTGGCGCCAACGTATACGAACTGGACAGACCTCGTCGTGGATCCCGTTACCGGTCAAATTCTCGGGAGAGAGAACGTGGGGGAGAAGCGGTCCTTCCCGTACACCCCGAACCATCAAATCAGTACCGGGCTGACGTACACGGCGCCACCGACCAACACCGGAACCTTTGCCGCCCACATCGACGTGTACTGGCAGGACCAGGTCTACTTTACCCCCATCAACGAGACTCCTGGCGCGCAGGCCAATAAGGGCTGGGCCTACGCCGTGCTCAATGGCCGCTTGGCCTACAACGGCATCCCATTGCAGAAGGGGAGCCTGGATATTGCGGTTTACGGCCGCAACATCCTTGATCGCAAATACCGCGTGCATGGACTCGATCTTGGTCCGGGACTGGGCCTTGCTCAAAACGCCTACGGCGACCCGCGCACTTTCGGGATCCAACTGACGTACAGTTTCTCGGGGCTTTAGTTTGAAAGGGCAAAGCGGTTGATTGTGACGGTACAGGCAAACGCACCCTCATGATAGAACCGTGAACAGCGCAGGGAGAATCTATATGAACGACAATCGAGAGGAGCAAGAAGTGAAGAGCGATCTGTCCCGCCGGGGTTTCTTGAAAACCGGTGGCGTGACCGTGGGAGCGGTGGTTTTGGGGCAGGTCACCGCCATGAGTTCCTGCGCGCCAACGAGTTCCTGCCCTTCGACGTTGCCGGCAAAGTGGGAGGGAACGACCGACGTGGTGATTGTCGGGTACGGCGGCGCGGGGGCGACCGCCGCGGTGTTTGCGGCGAGGGCCGGCGCGAAGGTAATCATCCTCGAGGCGCAGGCGCAAGGCGGCGGCTCGTCGGCGATCAACGACGGATCTTTCACCGTTGGCGGCGGCACGCGTATCCAGAAGCTCAATGGCTTTAACGAGACGGCCGATGATTTTTACAAGTTCCTGAAGGCTGCAGCCATTCCGCGGGTACCCGACGAACTGGTCAGAGCATTCGCCGACACCGCGAAGGATCTTTTCGATTTTGTCGAAAGTCTCGGGGTCGTGTTCAAAGAAGGTTACGCGCCCGGGTACAGTATGCAGCCGGATCGGGAGAAGATCGGTCTGGTGATGGTCACCGGCGAAACGGATCCGGAAATCGCCGCGATCACGCCGCCCGTTCCGCACAACCACCTGATTTACGGTCGTGCGCCGGCGTACTGGGCGAAGATCAGTGCGGCCGTTGAAGCCGCCGGTGTGCAGGTGCACTTAAACAGCCCGGTTACGCGGCTGATCGCCGACAACACCGGACGGGTGGTCGGAGTCGGCGTCGGCCAAAAAGACGGGTCGGAGAAATGTTACAAAGCGACAAAGGGCGTCCTGCTCTCGAACGGCGGTTTTGGTGCCAACCGCGATATGGTGGCGCAATACACGCCGTACGCCGAAGGGACTATCCAAGTGGCCAACCCGACGGACCTCGGAACGGGCATCCGGATGGGGCAAACTGTCGGTGCGGACCTGGCGGGTATGACTACCGTGGTGCTGGAACTTCCCCTCACTTACAAAGCGGGGACGGAAGCCATGGTGAAAGGTATTGCGGTCAATCAGTCGGGTCGGCGCTACATAGCCGAGACCATCGACCACGCGCGTTTTGGTCGGTTCGTCTACGAGCGCATCTACCCGCAAGTCCACGTGGTCGTCGATCAGCCCATCATGGACACCTTTCCGGCGGAGGCGCGATCAACGATGGCGATCACGACCGGAGCGACAATCGAGGAGCTGGCCGGGAAGCTTCAGATCGACGCGGATTGCCTGAGGGAGACGGTGGCGACGTACACCCGGCATGCGGCGAGCGGCGCGGATCCTGAGTTCCAGAAGGATCCGACCCAACTCCAGGAGATCAAGACGCCCCCGTTTTACGCGGTGTCATTATCGGCAAAGGATTGCTTCACTGTGACCTGTGCTGGCCTGCGCATCAACGCGAAGGCCCAGGTGGTGAACACGGCAGGCAAAGTCATTCCAGGGCTGTACGCGGCAGGAATGACCGCCGCCATGCTCTGCGGCGAGTATTACCGCGGCGGCACGTGTACCAGCACTTCACAAGCGTTTGGCCGTATTGCTGGTATCGAGATGGCCAAGGAAGCTTCCCACGCGTAGCACAGCGTACTGTAAGCCGAGCAACATATCGACAATCGTGTCGGATCAATCGTAGGCGGAAGGATATAGCCGGACGGCTGACGGGGAAAATTGCCCTAGTTACCGGTGGTGGCTCGGGTATCGGGCGGGCCACGGCCCTGAGCTTTACGCGAGAAGGGGCGATGGTGATTGGCTCTGATATCGTTGACAAGACTGGCGAGGAGACCGTGGAGAGAATCAAGGCAACCAGCAGCGAAGCGTTGTTCGTAAGAGCCGATGTGTCGAAGGCCGCCAAAGGGGAAGCGCTAATCGGCAAAGTGGTCGAGGTTTGCGCCCGTTTGGATTGCGCGTTCAACAATGCGGGTATTGAAGGGGGTACTGGCACCGACTGCTGAGGGGAGCGAAGACAACTGGGACCGAACGCTGGCCGTCAACCTTAAGGGCGCTTGGCTGTGCATGAAATACGCGATTCCCCTGATGCTCAAGCAAGGTGGGGGCACTATCGTCAACATGGCGTCAGCCGGAGAGCTGGTCGGCGCCGCGGGCTTTTCCGCCTATGTGGCCAGCAAGCACGTGTAGTCGGGCTCACAAAGACCGCCGCTTTGGAGTTCGCCATGGGGGGAATCCGGGTGAATGCGGTCTGTCCCGGTCACATTCAAACGCCTATGGCGGAGCGCGTCGCACGACAGTTCCCGCACGTGGACGAAATGTTCGCCCATCCTGTCGGGCGGCTTGGAAGGCCAGAGGAAGTCGCTGAGGCGGTAACGTGGTTGTGTTCAGACGCCGCCTCGTTTGTCACGGGACATGCGATGGTCGTGGATGGGGGATCGCTCGCTGGCCCCTCCATTCAATACCAACGAGGGGCCGCTCTCAATTCTGCTCGCTGAACAGGAGAAACGATGAATTCCCGAAGCCTTCCTACCTCGAATAAATTCAGCGCCAGTCCCTTGGCCACGGAAGACCAAGCCGAGGTCGAACGTACTGCCCTGCGCCTGCTGCAACGGCCCGAAGTCCAGCAGGCACGTGTGGAAGCCAAGGCCCGGTTTCAGGCCGACTCTGTCGCCAAGACCCCTGCTGGCAGCAAGACACTGGACCAAGGAGTGGACGAGTGCATCTTGGCCGAGATCTACGACACGATCTTGAATGATGTGTCTAAACCCCGCGTTTTCTGGATCGAGACCCCTCCCCATAGCTGGTTCGGTCACAGCATCGGCGGGGCACGCTATTTCAACGACAATCCGGATATGCTAACGCGCGCAGCTAACCTGGATCCGGCCGGTAGTTACGAAATTCACGGCCGTCCCGCAAGTGTCCGTCAAGCGGCGCTATCGTTCCAGCTCTATCACGACAATTCGTACGGCCTCGTCCTTCCCGGTGTACCGTCCCGGTCTTCCTCTTCCCGCGAGAAGTTTGACACTCCTTTGGGCGGTATATTCGAAGACAAGTTGGAGGTTGCGTCAGACGGCAGCTATACGATTACCCTGAGCCCCGAGCCAGCCGAAGGCCGCGCCAACCACATCCAGACGCATCGGGATGCGTGTGCGCTGCTGATTCGTTCGGTGCTGTCGGACTGGTCAACGCAGGATCCCGACTGGCTGGAGATTCGCCGCTTGGACCAGCCAGCGCATCCCACGATGCTGAGCGACGCGGATCTTGCGGCGCAAGTGGTCCAGCGGTTGAAAGGTGACGTGCCATTTTGGCTGAAGGCGAATCACTTCTTCCTATTCGATAATCCTTCCAACCTGCTACCGACGCCGCAAGCCCGGGGTGGCGGGTGGGGCTATTCGAGCGTCGGCAATTACAAGCTCGGGAACGAAGAGGCGCTGTTGATAACCATCCATCCAATGGGCGCCCGCTACACGGGATTTGTAGTCAGCAATCCTTGGAGCATCTCTTGTGAACACATCCGCCACAGCGCCAGTCTGAACAACACCCAGACGCATCCGAACGCCGATGGGAGCTGCACGTATGTGATCTCCCCGACCGACCCTGGCGTTGCGAACTGGCTGTATACCGGGGGTATGGATATCGGCGGCTACTTCGTGCGGTGGATGAAATTCCCTCAACTACCCCGCAGCGGGGATGGCTTGGTCAGGGAAGTGAAACTGGTAAGAATACCCGAGCTTGACCAAGTGCTCCCCAAAGACATACCACGACTGACTCCGGCGCAGCGCGCTGTGGAATTGGCCGCTCGTAGCAAGGCGTACGAGCGTCGTCTCGCGTACCAGCCGTGAGGGTCCGCATGGAGGTGCCGAGAAGTTTCGGCAGGATTTGCGGGGGCAGGTCACTAAATCAGTGAAGCAGGAGATCAGCGATGATCGAAACCGGTAAACTCTTGGATGAAGCGCGTAGCCGTACCGGCCTAACGGATTTCGGTGAAGAATCGTTCCTGGAACCGCTTTCACGGGTGGTGGAGTCGATCAACCGCGACTGCAAGCTGACTGAGGCGGGCGAGCCGGCGGTTCCAGAGATGCTGATTAGCCAGCTCGTAAATCGGCTGGAAGTGGAAAGCTGGTACGCGCGCCACCCGGAGATAGACGACGAACAGATCGTCGCGCCTCTGTTCACAGTCAGTCTGCCACGTAGCGGTACTACCGCACTGGGATTCATTCTGGCGCAAGACCCGCACACGCGCGTGCTGCGTCAATGGGAAGCCTATCATCCCTGCCCGCCACCGGAAACTGCCAGCGAACACGACGATCCGCGTATTGCTCTTGGGCAACAAGAATCGGATGCCTTAGAAGCGTTGATGCCTGAGCTCGCCAAGCTGTTACCGCGCAGTGTCACGGGACCGCAGGAATGCCAGATCATCAAGAGTTTTGCGTTCTCGTCCTATGCATACGATTGTTTCGTAAATGTGCCATCGTATATAGAGTGGTTCGTTCATTCAAAGGAGGTCCAGCTCGCCGCTTATCGCTATCATCGACGCATCCTCAAGTTGTTGCAGTGGCATTGCCCCCCAAAGCGCTGGGCGCTTCGCACTCCAGAGCACTTGTTCGCGATGGACGCGATTGACGTGGTCTATCCCGACGCGCAGTTCATCATGACGCATCGCGATCCCGTCAAGGCGTTACCCTCTCTGTGCTCGCTGATGTACGAGATGCGTCGTGCGTATTGCGCGAATCCCGAACCCGAGGCCCATGGTAAGCGGCAGCAGGAGTATTGGGCCGTAGGGCTGGAGAGAGCCCTGGCGTTCCGGGATCGTGTCGGTGAAGCTCGTTTCTTCGATTTCTCCCACAAGCGGCAGGTCGCAGACCCCGCCGAACAGATACCGGCGCTCTATCGTAAGCTCGGGTGGCACTATGACGGCGCCCTGACTGACCGAATCAGATGCTGGCAAGAAACCTATCCCAAGCGGCTCCACCCGGCGTCCCCCGGTTTCTTTGGCCTGGATCCGCAGGAAATTGCGCGACGGTATCGGTTCTACTCTGAGCGCTTCGCGGCGTTCATGTAGACGCGGCAACATACTAAGGGTCAGGTCTAGCACCGTAACGATAACAGACTCGTGTAACGCTCCGGTAGGCCTACACGGTGAAAACGTGAGAATTAGGAGGCAGGCAGTGGACGTTCGGTCGAGCAAATCCACCGTAAGCAATCTCCGGCTCCAGGATAAAGTAGCATTGGTAACCGGGTCGACGCGTGGCATCGGTGAGGAGATCGCGTATCGGTTTGCCCAGGAAGGCGCGAAGGTTGTTGTGACGGGGCGCGATGCCGACCGTGGTGGCCGAGTGGCTCAGAAGATACAATCCTCCGGTGGTGCGGCAATCTTTGTCGCTGGCGACATCGGCAAGGAAGCCGACGTGCAACGCCTCGTGGCGGCCACTGTGGAGGCATTTGGCGGGTTGAACATCCTAGTCAACAACGCTTCACCCAGCAACTTGATCGCCGCTGCTTCCGATAAGTGTCTGGCCGACCACACCACTGAGGAGTTCGACGCGATCGTCAAGGTGAATCTCTATGGAACCTTCTGGTGCTGCAAGTATGCGATTCCGCACCTGCTGCGTGTCGGCGGAGGTTCCATCATCAACGTGTCGTCAATCGCCTCGATTCGGGGCTTTGCGTGTGTTCCCGCTTATTCGGCCTCAAAGGGAGGTATGAATGCGCTCACCCGCCAGATAGCTACCGATTATGGGACCCGTGGTGTCCGGGCGAATACGATCATTGTTGGAGTGATCATTCATGAACTGACCGCCGGTATGGTCGCGACGCCGGAACTGAAAGCGGCAGTGTACAATTTGCATCTTACGCCTAGGCCCGGTGAATGCGCCGACGTCGCCAATCTCGCTGTTTACCTGGGCTCGGACGAATCGACCTTCATGACTGCATGCGAGTTGGTGTTAGATGGTGGTGCCATGATGAAGGGGGTGCCTGCCGCCCTGGCAGACCAGGTGAAGAAGAGCATGGAGACATAGGTTCTCGGCCCTGGATCGGCGGAATTAAGACGTTAGGCAACTCGGAATGCTTTACATGAATGCCATCGCAGATACTCAGGTAGCAGCGGACGACAAACTACAGAAAGGTGGACAATGGACACAGAAATGGGCGTTTCAAGTAGGCTCAACACCAGCACCCCGCGGCTCGAGGGCAAAGTCGCCTTGGTGACCGGGTCGACGCGTGGGATTGGAGAGGAGATTGCGTATCGCTTTGCTGAGGAAGGCGCGAAGGTCGTTGTGACGGGCCGCGATGTCGACCGTGGTACCCGAGTGGCTCAGAAGATACAGGGGTCCGGCGGTGGGGCAATCTTTCTCCCTGCCGACCTGGGCAGGGAATCCGACGTGGCGGGCCTCGTGGCTGGGACTGTGCAAGCGTTTGGCGGGTTGAACATTCTGGTCAATAACGCGGCACCGAACGACTTGATTGCCGCTTCCTCGGACAAATGTCTGGCCGACCACACCACCGAGGAGTTCGACGCAGTCGTAAAGGTGATGCTCTATGGAACCTTTTGGTGCTGCAAGTATACGATTCCCCACTTGTTGCGTGCCGGCGGAGGTTCCATCGTCAACGTGTCCTCGATAATCTCGACTCGGGGTTTTTCGTGTGTTCCTGCGTCCACGGCCGCAAAGGGAGGAATGAATGCCCTCACCCGTCAGATAGCTACCGATTATGGGACCCGTGGTATCCGGGCGAATGCGATCATTGTTGGCGTGATCATTCACGAACTGACCGCCGGTATGGTGGCGACGCCGGAACTGAAGGAGGCAGTGTACAATTTACATCTCACGCCGAGGCCCGGTGTGTGCGCCGATGTCGCCGACCTGGTCGTTTACCTGGGCTCGGACGAATCGGCCTTCATGACTGCATGCGAGTTGGTGTTGGATGGTGGTGCCACCATGAAGGGGGTGCCCGCCGCATTGGCGGACCAGGTAAAGAAAAGCATGGAGGCGTAGGGCCGGCGTTTGAGTGTAACGGCCGCTAGGCCCAAAACAAGCGCTTGTAGATAAGGTTCATGCTCCGAGACCAGGAATTTGACCGGGGCGACGCTCAAGAGAGCGCTGGTCCACCCCGCAGCGACCAGCGTCACGGAGAAATCGGCCCTCCAACGATCCGTGACGCGGAAATCGACGACGTTCGGACACACTCCGCCCTGCGCTGCCGTGCCCACTGCCGCGTGGGCTCCAGGTCGATGCGCTCAGGCGGTTCGCCATCGGTGAAAATACTGCGTGCCACTGAGCAGCAGCTCCGCCCATGTGCCGGTTTCTCGCAATACGGCCCGTACCCGGGGGACGTGGTTCCGACTGTTCCGAGTTTCAAACTTCTGGGGTACTCGGCATCCTGGTGGCCGCAGCGCGCGGGCTTCGAAGCGCCCCATCATCGCCTGCGTGCCGCCGGCGCTCACCATCGCCGCGATCGTCGCCCACATCTGCCCACGCGCGTCACGTCTTGTGACGCCCATCCACCTTCAGCGCGATCAACCCAAGGTCCGCGAGAGGGACATCACAACTCACGTGCCGGGCTGTGGCTCGGAGGTCACGGAAGCGTTGGGACGATGACATCGAGTTCCTGAAACGGCTCGAAGTCCTTCGTGTTGAAGCTGTAATTCCGCCGCACACCGTTTCCGAGCATGGTGGCCACACGCTGCAAGTCAAACACCTGCCTTCCGAGAGCGGGGCGGCGGCGCGGCAACTGCGTCAAACGCTGGACCAGGTCCGAGGGAACGGTGAGTAGCGCCAAACCGGGCAAGGCGAGGAGCGTATCGATTTCTGCGAGCGCCTCCGCAGGCGAGAACGGGGCGCTCACCCGCCGGGGGTTGGTAACGACGGCGTAGAACTCAGCAACCGTTTGCGGGGCCATGCAGAGCGCGGCCTCGTCTTCTTGTGCGCTGTCGCGAAGTTGCACGGCAGCCGGATACTGGGGTTGCTCATTATAGAATGAGTGCACAAGAACATTGGTGTCGATCAGCGCCAGGCCGGTCGTCATCGCCATAAATCTCGTCCCGAGTTAGCCCAACTTCCGCAGTTTGAGGGGTCGAGCGTAGGCATTTCAAGGGGTTTTCCCCAAAAGTTGTCACTACATTTTCAGCGCAAGCCGTCGGGGATGCGCAAGCGCTCGGGAGCCGGATCCCCAGGCGCTCAAGCAGCATAGCCTGGGCTGGCTCGGGACGAACCACACACCGGATCTTCACCTCCTTCGTCGGGGCATCGACTAATGGCAGCGCCACGTCGACACTGTGAATCTCGCGCAGCTGGTCGAGTAGGAAACGTGGACTGTTGCCGAGCTTGGCCTTGGACTGCCACTGCTCCAAGGTTTTCCAGAGGACGTAGGCCAGGAAACAGACCAGGATATGCGCTTGGACCCGGTCCGCCCGCTGGTGCCAAATGGGCCGCAGGGAAAGATCACTCTTGTGAATGCGGAAGGCCGACTCCGCCTCGGTGAGCTGGATGTAGGTCTTCCACAGCGTTTCGGGCGACCAGTCCAAGATGTTGGTCTGGAGCACATAGACCCCCTCGCTCTGTGCGGCCCAATCCTCCCAGGTGGAGTCAACGGACCATCGCAGTTGTAACTGTGCGGGCTGGTCGGGCGCGGTCTCGAAGCGGATCTGGTAGCGCTTGGCGGCGTGGCTGTTGCGCTGTAGGAGGCGGCCAACCTGGCGCTCGACCTGCTGCCGATCGATGGGCTTCTTGGAGCGCTCGATACGCCCGGCCAAGCGCGTGAGGGCGGACTCGATGCGCAGGCTGAAGCGGGTATGCATGGCCTGCTCTTTGACCCGGCGTTGCGTGGAGCGACAGACCACGAAGAGCTCGTGGGGATTGCCCGGCTCGGTGCACAGCTTGACCTCGACCTCGTCGTGCACCGATTGCCAACCTTGTGCGTCGGCCAGTTGCTCGGCAAAGCGAGGCAGGATGCTGCGCGGGGCCCCAACCAAATAGCGGCGCCCGGTCTGCTGCAGCCAATGTATGTTGCCCTTGCTGCACATGCCGCGGTCCATCACCCAAATGCGCTGGGCCAGCCCGTACCGTGCCTCCATGGTCCCGACGATGGTCTTCACGGTGGTGACGTCGGTGGTGTTCCCGTCAAACACCTCGTAGCCCAGAGGCATCCCTTCGCGGGTCACCACCAACGCGATACAGACCTGCAGACAGTCGGCGCGTTGATCGCGGCTATGCCCACGCCGGGCCATCTCGTTGCGCGGCGCCAGCCTCGAAGTACGTGCTCGTCACGTCATACAGCAGCAGGTCGTAGTCGATCGCAAACAGCTCCCCCAGGCGGTTGCGCAGGTGGTGCTCGATGTCGGACTTGTGCCAGACCAGATGGTCGAGCAGGCGGTACAAGCGATCCTCGTTGATCCGCTCGGCTGCGACGCCGAGGAGGTCCTCGAGGGCCGTGCGCTCGTACCAACGCTCGGCCACGTAGAGCTCGCTCGACGGTTCGCACAGGCGCGCGATCACCAAGATGGCGGCGACCAACGACCAGGGAACGTTCTCATGGCCGACGGGCAGCACCTCGGCGCATAGCGTGTCGAGCTGCAATGCCTGCCAGAGCATCAGCCCCAGCCACACATCGCCGAACCGCCGCTGGCGCTCCCCACGCAGCCGGTCCAGGCGAACCGCAACGGTTTGGGGCTCACGACCCTGCACGTCTTCAAAGAACGACCGCTGTTGATCGACGCGGACACCGCAGATGCGCTCGGCCAGCGCCTGTGCCTCGCGCCGGCCACGCGCATCGAGCTCGCCCAGGTAGGCGACCGTTTCCTGCTTCACCTTCCCGTTGCGGCGCACCGAGCGCACCAGACGAAAGTACCGGTAGGTCTTTCCGCCCTTGCGCACTACCAATGGCCGAATGTACAGCGCCCCACCTCCACCACGCGGCGGTTGTACGAGCAGCGGCGCGACCAGCACAAGCGCCGAAAGTTTGCACTACACGCGATTTTCGCGGTTCGTGCTCACCGCGCCCCAGCAATATCGCGAGGTTTTTCGCGGACGCGGTCGCCGAAAAATATTTTCAGCCGTCAAACTGCGGAAGTTGGGTTAGCTGACCGTAGACCTGGTCCCGGCGCACGGCAAACTCGATGTGGGGTTTGTGGCTCCCTTTCTTCTTTACCGCCAGCTGCCGGCGGAGAAATTCCGCTTGTTCGGCAAGGGCGCGGGCCGTCTTCTCGGGCAAGTCGCTTACGTCGATGCTCTGCATGTGTGTCACCTGCTTTTCCGTAAACAGTGCCTTGTGCGCTTACCACGGAGCTGATTCGAGGGTCAAAAAAGACTGCTCCGTGCACGGGCTTCGACGCTCGCCGGAATTGACCCGCCCCCGTTTGTCAGAATTGATCCACTGTTGACCTGAGCGAGTTTGAGCGGTCCGGTGCTCCGGGTTGTTTCGGAGGACCAGATGAGCCGCAAGCGTCCGTGCCGGATCTGCCGGCGCTGGTTTCGTCCACATCCATGCACCGGCGATCGGCAACACGTCTGTAGTCGAGCGGACTGCCAGCGGGAGCGGCATCTTCGAGCCTGCCAGCGCTGGCGCCAACGGGAATCCCCGGCCGAGCGGGCGCACCGGCTTGCGCCAGCGCGTGCGTGCCGACGTTGAGGAGCGGCACGGGGCTGCGGCTCGGCGAGTCTCGTGGGACGCCGTGCGAGGCGCGGTGGGGCTGAAAGTCTCTGCCATTCTTGAGGAAATCAGCCGACTACTCGAGGACGTCGTGCGCGACGCAGTGCGCCAGCAAGTCGGCGTTCCAGCGTGGGAATCGCGCCAAGTCCTCGCTACTGGGCGCCACGACGACATGGTGTCGGAGGTGCGGGGGCCATAGAAGCACACTCAGCCGATGCTGTGGGACAAGGCATGGAAGTGGAATTTCATCGGCTGGAGAAGACCTACGCCGGGCTGCGGATCCCCGACGCCCCCCGGATCGCCCGCTTGGTGGCCGCGCTGTGCGAGCACGGGCAGCAGCAACCGGTGCTGGTGGTGCGCGCCAACGGCATCGATGCCGGCGTCGAGCGCTATGTGCTGATCGACGGCTACGCGCGGGTGGCGGCGTTGGGCGCGCTCAAGCGCGACAGCACGGAGGCCACGCTGCTCGACCTATCGGAAGCCGATGCCTTGGTGCTGGCCTTCCGGGTAGAGCGTAACCGGGTGCGCTCGGCGATCGAAGAGGGCTGGCTGCTGCGCGAACTGATCGAGGCGCACGCCATCGCGCAACGCGCCCTGGGGTCATTGCTCGGACGTTCGCCGAGCTGGGTGGCGCGCCGGCTCGCCCTGATCGCGGTGCTCCCGGCTGTTGCCGAAGAGGCCGTACGTGGGGGGACATGACCGCCTTACGCAGCAATGAAGTACCTGGTGCCGTTGGCGCGTGACTTTTCGCCGGAGATGGTCGCCCCGGTCACTGGCATCGATGCGGCCTCGATCCGGGGCTTGACGCGCGACTTCGTTGCCGCCCGGCGAGCCGTGTGCTACGGGCGGACGGGCACGTGCGCGGTGGAGGTTGGCACGCTTACCAGCTGGCTGATCGATGTGGTGAATCTCCTCACCGGCAACCTCGATTGCGCGGAGGGTGCCATGTTTGCACGCCCTGCGACCGGTCATGCGGAGTCGGTGCCGCAAGACGCCAGGCCGCTTCAGTACGGGCGCTTTCGCTCGCGTGTGCGGGGCGTGCCGGAATGCGAAGGGCAGTTGCCCGTTGCGGTGATGTCTGAGGAGATCGATTCGCTCGCTGATGAGCGCATGCGCGCGTTGATCACGGTCGTTGGTAACCCAGTGCTCTCCACGCCGAACGGTGAGCGGCTGGCGCGCGCGTTGGCAAGCCTCGATTTCATGGTCTCGATCGACATCTACTTGAACGAGACGACTCGGTTCGCGCAGCTCATTTTGCCGACGACCACCGCCTTCGAGGAGAACAACTTCGACTTCTTCCAGCAGACAGCGGTGCGCCCACGTAAGCCGGGAAGTCGCGCGGCAGAAGCCTGGGAATGAGCATAGTCCATTGCGTCTGATCGACCTCCTCTTGCGTGCGGGTCCCTACGGTGACGGCTTCGACGACGATGCCGAGGGGCTGTCGTTGGCCAATATCCGCGGCGTTCCGCATGCAATCGATCGCGGCCCACTTGAGCCGCGTCTGCCGGACATCCACCGGACGCCCGGCCGGCGCATTCCACTGGCGAATGAGCCGATGGTGCGCGATCTGGGACGGTTGCGGCGCGCGCTGCGCGACCGAACTTGGGGCGGCGGCTTCGTGTTCATCGGCCGGCGGCACCTGCGCGACATGACCTCGTGGCTCCACAACAGCGAGCTGCTGGCTCGCGGCCGTCATCGCTGCGCGTTACTGGTCAATCCCCGGGATGCTGCCCGACTCGGCCTCCGCGCGGGCAGCAACGCCCCGCCCGTGTGCGTTCGCGCGTCGGCGAGGTGTACGCCGAAGTGGAGATCACGGACGAGATGATGGCGGGGGTGGTCTCGCTGCCGCATGGGTTCGGCCACACTGCGCCTGATATGCGTCTGTCCGTTGCGAGGCGCGAACAACCAGGCGTGAACGCGAACCACCTCGCGGATGAATTGTTGGTCGATGAACTGTCGGGGACGAGTGTGCTGAACGGCGTTCCAGTCGAGGTGACCGCTACCTGAGTGTCCCGTGACTTGCGGTCTTCGCAAAAGGGAGGTTCGTATGAACAGACGTGATTTTCTCATGGTGGCCGGGGGGACCGCCGGCGCGTGTTTGGCGCTGCCGCTGCAGAACGGCTGTAGCGCTGCGGAAGGCAATAAACAAAAGGAAATGAATACGGGCAGGATCGACATGAATGCCAGCAGGGTGGCCTTCAGGGATCTTCTCCGCACCCTTGCAGAGATTGATGAGCAGTGGATCAATGAAACGCGCGGCGTGTCGGCGCAGGACGTGCACCTTGCTCTTCGTGCCCTGGCGATGGTGCTCTGGGGCGCCCTTGATCAATATCTGGAGAATGATCCCGCCTATCCGCAATTTGTGCGCCTTATCTCCCCGGTCCGGAAATGGGGTGACAATCCCGATGGCATCTACTTCTTCGCTCCATTGCGCGGCGACAGGTCCTACCGGATCCGGGGCGTGCGAGGAAAGGAGATCTACCTGTCGTTCACGGTTTACGGCGGGGACGTCGGTGGCGACTGGGCGAGGCAGGTCGTATCCGATATCAATCTTCGCAAGATGAGGTTCGCCGCAGATGGATCTTTTGAGGTAGTGCTGAGTCCTGACGAGAGAACCGGAAACTGGCTTAAGCTAGCGGAGGACTCGGGCGGAGTCATGGCGCGCTTCTATTTCCAAAACAAAACGCCTGCGAGTACCGACCCCGCGATGGTTCCCGAGCTCCTGATCGAGCCGCTCGAGCCCCTTGCCGAGGCGCCAGCAGCTCCCACTGACAAGGTGGTGGCCGAGCGTCTGCGGCGCGTGGCGACCTGGGTGCGCTCCAAGTACGGCAACCAACTGCTGCCTCCGAAAGCAGGAAAGCTGCCGAGCTGGTTTTCCAGCGATCCAAATCGGATCGGGGAGCCAGAGCTCTGGAAGAATCGTGCTGAAGGCTCGGGGTACGGCGCCGTCGATGCTGTCTATGCAGCGGGCCATTACGCCCTTCGGCCGGGCGAGACGCTAGTCATGGACGGTCGGCTCCCGAAGTGCCTATACGCAGGAGTTGTGCTCTGGAACCAGTTTGGCCAGACGGAGGACTACAGGTATCGCCGCGTCTACCTGAATCAGGCGCAGATGAAGCTAGATGACGACAACGGCTATCGGATTGTGGTCGCGCATCGTGACCCAGGCGTGCCGAACTGGCTCGACACCGCAGGTAGGCGAAGCGGCACCGTTTACTGGCGCTTCATGTTACCTGACGAGCAGCCGAGCGCGCCGCATTGCCGCGTGGTTTCCATCGATCGAGTCCGCAGCCTTGGCAAATAAACTGCTCCCCACTGAGGCGCAGCTAATCGTGCCAGCCCCTCCTTTGCAGCCTTTGTAGCGGGGGTGAAGTGTCGTGCCGCTCTTGGCGATGATGGGGCGGTGACGCGCGATCCAACCGCAACGGCGTCACATGAGGAGATCGAATATGGCCTTGGCAAGTGAAGCTTACCAAAACTCTCAGCAGAAGCTCATTGTGGGCCGACGCGGCTTCCTGAGAAGCGCGATCATTGCCCTCTCAGGGGCAGTGCTGGCACTCCCCCGCAAATTGGTCTGGGCCGAGACGAAGACTAGGGAGGATACGATGGACCAAGTCGTCAAACACAACTCAGATACGTTCCGCCGTGTTGTGACAGAGATCGGTGCCGACGGCCGCTCGCGAGTGGCTACGGATGCCAACCCTCGGCTGGTGATGCATCCCCGGCATCCGATGCAGTCGCTTACTCAGATATGGAGTACGCGCACGGTCCCAGCTAATCTGAAAGAAGACGGGGACGCGGCTGGGTTCGTTTTCCCCCCACCGAGAGACGGGGTCGTTGTGGTGCGCAACTATCTTCCGCCAGATTCTGTGATGCCGTGTTGATAGGGGCCAATCTTCCTCCGGAACAACGGGGTGCCGGATATATTCCCGAGAGAACCAACCGTGAGGAGCCCAAACCGACGAGTCGATAGTTGGCGGTTGAGAGTTGATAGAGCTGCATTTTCGGCCAATCGAAGGACCACTTTCCAGAGGTTGCGACAGGCGCGACCGCTGTTGCACACAGGGATTGGCTTCTATGCCGATGCCGCTTGACTGCGAGCTTCGCAAAACGCAAAGAACTTACGGACAAAGAATCTATCCGCCTATGCCAGCCTGATGCGCGACCCGATCGGTGAGATGCGGAGGATCTACGCCTGGGCGGGCGAGCCGTTCACGGCGGACGTGGAATCCCGCATGCGGCAGTGGTTGGTGGCCAACCCTCAAGATCGCTTTGGACGGCCGCGGTACACGCTCGACGAGTACGGCGTCACCAAAGAGCAGCTGGAACCCGTATTCGCCGACTATCTCGCCGCCTTCGACGTGGAACTCGATGCCTGAGCAGGACAGTCCGGGATGCCCGGGCGATGCCTGCGCAGTGCTCAGGACACGACCGGAATGAGATCCGTTTCCTCAATGCGCGTGTCGCTGGTGACCAAGCGTGCGCCGCGGTGTTGGGCCGTGGCGACAATCAGCATATCGGCCAAATCGCGCAGGGCCGTCAGCCGTGCCGCGGTCACGATGATTGGCAGCGAGAGCGGCACGATCTCGATGCCGGGCAGGCCCGCCGCCTGCTCGAGCCAGCTTTCGACGGGTATGGCGAAGCGGAAACGGCCATGCTGGCACAGCAGGGCCACTTCCCAGCACGAAATCGCCGAAACCAGGACGACGGCATCCGAGCGGCGCAGCGTTCGCTCGATGCCGGACCGCTGGCGCCGCGAGAGTCGCTCCGGGCGGCTCACCCACCACACCCACGCGTGCGTGTCGAGCAGCACCGCGGTCAACGCCGTGTCGCCTCCCACATCGCACCGGTGTCGAAATCCTCGACCCGATCACCACCGATCAGCGTGCCGCGAAGCCGCGTCAGCGCCTCGGGCACGTCCGCCGCGCCCATGGGAACGAGCCGCGCGATCGGCTTCCCCCGCTTGGTCACGATCAGCTCGCGGCGGTGCCGCGCCACCGCCTCGACCAGACGGAGGCAATGGGTCTTGAGTTCGGATACGGCGACAGCATCTTTCATGGTCCCTCAATATCCAACCATGGTCATATGTCAATGGTCATACGCGGGGGCCGCCGCCAGGCACGGTCTCCGCCTCGGCACGCCGGACGACATCGCGGCGGCCGTCGAGTGGTTGATCAGCCCGGCCGCAAGCTTCGTCAACGCCACGGACCTGCTGGTCGACGGCGGTGTCGTCGCCACGATGCGTTGGAACGCTGCTTCCGCACGCTGAATAGACTGGCAGGCTGAAGGCCGCTATCGAGACGACAGACGATAGACAGCAGACGACGGACGCTCTGATTTCTGTTCTCTTTCGTCCGTTTGTTTGGCGACCGCTGCCTCGCAGGCTGTGAAACGGCCGCCGTCAGCCGGCAATTGAAAAGCTACCGTCAACCGGCAGCGTCTGACCCGTGATCTACGCCGCGGCGGCACTGGTGAGAAACAGCACCGCGGCGGCGACCTCGGCAGATTCGCCTGGTCGGCCGAGCGGCGTGCGTGCCAGGTGCGGCGCAAGGTATTTGGGCGTGTTGATCGTCCGCTCCGTCTGTGGCGTCCGGATGAGGCCGGCCGCCACCGCGTTAGCGCGCACCCCATGGCGCGACCACGCCACCGCCATTGTCTTCATCAGCTGGACCAGGCCGGCCTTCGCCGCACCGTAACCGGGCACCACCTCGATGCCGAAATACGACGACATCGATGCGATGCCCACCACCGACGCGTCGCCCGGCAGGCGGTTGGCCGCAAGCGTGTCCAGGCACGCCCGCGACAGGCGGTAGACCGACGTCAAGTGCATGCGCACCGCCAACTCGAAATTGTCAGGCTCGTACTCGTCCTTGCCGAGGCTGGCCAGCGCGACACCACCGCTGTGGACGAGAATATCGAGCGTGGGGACGGCGGCCGCCACCGCGGCAATCCGCGCCGCGTCGGTGACGTCGAGTTGCAGATAGCGATAGCCCGAGAGATCGGCGTCATAGGCTTTCGCACTGGCACGCCTCCCGGTGATGGTGACCTCCGCACCGGCCCGGCGATACGCAGCCGCGACGCCCGCACCTATACCGCTGGTGCCGCCGGTAACCAACACGCTTGCACCCGAGTAATCGAAGTGAACGGCGGCACTGCCGCTCCCCGCTCCGCTCATCGCATCTCCACTGATCCCAGTTCGCAGTGCAGGCTACATTACACGAAGACCAGGGTTACAAGGACTACTTCTTCATCAAACGCCGCATCCGCGGGACCGAGCCGAGTTGGGAATTGAGCCCGCCGTCGCACGCGATGATCTGGCCGTTCAGAAACTCGGCCGCATCGGAGCCAAGGAACACCGCCAAGCGCGCGCCATCCTCCGGTCTCCCCATGCGGGGAGCCAACACCTCGTCCTCGATGAGCTCCTTCATACCCGGGAGCCTGTCGAACGTTTTCTCCGCCCCCGGCGAGACCAGCACGCCGGGCGAGATCGCGTTGCAGCGGATGCCGCGCTTCCCAAAGACGGTCGCCGTGTACTTGGTCACGGCAATGACGCCGGACTTGGCCGCCGCATAGGCAACACGCACCACATCACCGCCGAGGGTGGCGTTGGACGACATGTTGATGATCGATCCACCGCCGTTCGCAAGCATGGCCGGCACGCCGTACTTGCAGCCATAGACGACGCCGTACAACGTTCCCGCCATCACCCGGTCCCACACCTCGCGCGAGTTCGACACGACATCGATGTCGTCCGGCTGGCCGGTGTGCGCGTTGTTGTGCAGGATATCCAGCCGACCGTAGCGTTGCACCGCCGTCTCGACCATGGCGGCAACCTGCGCCTCGTCGGTAATGTCGGTGCGGCACGCGGTGGCTTCGGCACCCGCGGCCTTGATCGAGTCGACCACCGCCGCCAGACCGTTCTCGTTGATGTCGGCCGCCAACACACGGGCGCCTTCCGCCGCCATCAGTTTTGCCGTGGCCAAGCCAATGCCGGCGGCGGCGCCGGTGACAATAGCGGCCTTGCCCTCAAGCTGCCCCATTTTGCACCTCTCGCACGGAACCGGCGCTCCCCGCAAACGCGCAACCAGCTCGGCGCGCGCTGGAGGACAAGTCGCGCCGCTTGCCGCATCACAACCGATCACTGCAGATCAATTCGCACCTGCTCGATCGCGCCGGTGAAAGCGTACGGGCTCTCATAGGCCGCACTGACCGGCGAGGCGGAATCGCGACCAAGGTCGAGAGGCTCGTAGACGGCGTCCTGCTGATGGATCCACCGGATAGCGTCGTTCACGATATCGGTGGTGAAGTGGTAGCCCTTTGCCGGCTTGGCCGGGGCATCGACCGAGAGCGTGTTGCGATACAGGATTGGCTCCCATTGACTGTTCTCGCCCGTATATATAGAGGGTGCCAGTGGGGTTTTTGAGAGGCTGTGGGGGGACCGGCACCGTCTGAGATCTCCGGGTTATGTCAATTACCCCGTTTGTGTGGACTATCCGACGGGCCCGCTGCCGGGCCGCTCCACGCGGTGTTCCCCGTGGACTCACGCCGCGATCCGCGGCCAGAGCGGGCTCGGTCGCCGAGACCGGGTAGACTCCCCCGGTGACGACGCCGCTCGGCTACGTGCTGGTCCGCGCTCTCGTCCGCTTCCTGCTGGCGCTCTTCTACCGGCGGGTGGACGTGGTCGACGGCGAGCGCATCCCGGCCGACGGGCCGCTGATCGTCGCCGCCAATCACCACAACGCGGTGGTCGACGCGATGCTGCTGGTGGCCGTCGTGCCTCGCCGCGTGCGGACGCTCGCGAACGCGCCGCTCTTCCGCCACCCGCTCGTCGGCCCGTTCCTGCGGCTGCTCGGCGCGCTGCCCGTCCACCGCCGCCAGGAAGCCGGCAACGACCCCGCGCGCAACGCCGAGCTGTTCGCTGCGACCACGGCCACGCTGCGCGAGGGCGGCGCGATCGCGATCTTTCCCGAGGGGCGCACACGGCCCGAGCCGGTGCTGCTGACCTTGCGCACCGGAGCCGCGCGCATGCTGCTCGCCGCCGAGGCGGGTCCGGACGCCGCACGGGTGGCGTTGCTGCCGGTCGGGCTCGTCTTTCATCGGCCCGGCGCCTTCCGCGAGGGCCGCGCGCTCGTGCTCGTGGGCTCGCCGCTCCCGACCGACGACGCGCGCGCCGTGGCCGCCGCCGGAAAACCGGAGGACGCCGCACGGCTCCTGACCGATCGCCTGACGGAGGCGCTGCGCGCCCAGATTCTCGAAGCCGACGACCGGCGCACGCTTTCGCTCCTCGAGCTCGTCGAGGAGCTCTGGCAGGAGGAAACGGGCCTCCGGCCCGCGGACGAGAAAACGCGCGTCGACTGGCTGCGGCGCGCGCTGCGGACCTACGAGCTCGTCCGCGCCGGCGCGCCCGGGCGCACCGCGGCCTTCCGCTCGAAGCTCGAAGGCTTCGCGCGGGACCTCGAGCAGGCCGGCCTCGCCGTCCGGCAACTGTCGGCGAGGCGCGCGCCGGGTGTCGTCGCGCGCATCGTGCTCGGCGAGGGCCTCTCGCTGCTTCTCGGCGCTCCGCTCGCGCTCCTCGGCATCGCCGTCCACGTCGTCCCGTACCAGCTCACGGGATGGGTCGTGCGCCGGCTCGATCGCACCGCCGAGGAGGAGGCCACGGACAAGATCGCCGCGGGGCTCCTGCTCTACCCATTGGCCTGGGCGCTCGAGGGCTTCCTCGTCCTGCGCTTCGCGGGCGGCTGGGCGCTCGCGGCGTTCGCGGCCGCGCTCTTCCCGCTGGGCATGTTCGCGCTCGGCTGGCGCGAGCGGCTGGACCGCGTCGGACGCGAGCTGCGCGCGCTCTTCGGCCTTCTCCGCGATCGCGAGCTGCCGCGGAGGCTCGAGGCGCGCCGGCGGGCGCTCGCGGCCGAGCTGCGCACACTGGCGCGCGCCGTGCCCGAGCTGTGGCCCGAATGAAGGAGGAGCGAGAGCGATGATGCTGCCACTCTGGGCGGTTCGCCTTGCGCTCGTGGCGCGGGGCCTCGGGGGCTGGTTCTGGACCCAGGCTCTGATCGCGAAGCGCGCCTTCCCCGATGGCCGGATCGGGGACCTTCTCCACGACCTCACCGCTCCGCTCCACGCGCGGCTGCTCGCGCACCCGCCCGCGGCCAACCGTTTGCTGATCGTGACCTCGGGGCTCGTGGACCTGCTCGGCCTGTTTCTGATCCTGCGGGCCGTCATGGGTCCGAGCCTGCGCCAGCTCTGCCAGGCGCTTTGCTCGCTGCCGTGCCCCGAGGGCATGATCTGGCGTCACCCCGGCTTCCCCTCCCTGCTCGTCACGTACGGCACGGCCTCCGACCTCTTCTTCTCCGGACACACCGCGGTCTCGGTCTACGGGTGCCTGGAGCTCGGCGCGTGGGGCGTGCCCGCGTTCGCCGCGCTGGGCGCGCCGCTCGCCGTCACGGAAGTCACGACGGTGATCGTCCTGCGCGCGCACTACACGATGGACGTCTTCGCGGGCGCGGTCACGGCGCTCTGGGTGTTCACGGTGGCCTCGACGCTCGCTCCGAGCCGCGACGGGTGGCTCGCCGCGGTGGCGCGCTAGCGCTCGCCATGGTGACCCGCCGCCAGGCCGCCTTCGCCGTCGCGCTGCTCTTCGGCGTCAACTTCCTCAACTACATCGACCGCTACGTGATCGCGGCGGTGGGTCCGCTGATCCAGAAGGACTTCGGCCTCGACGACACGCAGCTCGGCATCATCGGCTCGATCTTCGTCGTGGCCTACATGGTGGCCTCGCCCTTCACTGGCGTGATCGGCGACCGCTGGCCCCGGCGCTTCCTGGTCTCGGCGGGCGTGCTGCTCTGGAGTCTGGCGACGGTCTTCTCGGGCCTGGCGACGAGCTATCACCACCTGCTGGTCGCCCGCTCGGCGATCGGGATCGGCGAGGCGGGCTTCGGCGTCGTCTCCGCCACGCTCATCAGCGATCTCTTCTCGCTCGAGGCGCGCGGCCGGATGCTGGCCTTCTTCTACGTGGCGATCCCAGTCGGCAGCGCGCTCGGCTTCCTGCTCGGAGGCTACGTCGGCGAGCACTACGGGTGGCGCGACGCGTTCTTCATCGCGGGAGCGCCGGGGATCGCGCTCGGCCTGCTCGTGCTGCGGATGGTGGAGCCGCCGCGTGGAGCGAGCGAGGGCGTCTCCTCCGCCCACGAGCACCGCTTCGAGTGGGCCTCGGCCCGCACCCTGCTCCGGAACCAGTCGTTCCTCTACACGACGCTGGGCATGGCCGCCATGACCTTCGCACTCGGGGGCATGGCCTACTGGATGCCGACCTTCTTCTCGCGCCTGCGCGGGCTGTCGCTCGACCGGGCGAACACGGTCTTCGGCGGGATCACGGTCGCCTCCGGCCTCATCGGCACCTTCGCGGGCGGCTGGCTCGGCGACTGGCTGCTGCGGCGCACCGATCGCGCCTACCTGCTCGTGTCCGGCGTGGGCATGCTCGTCGGCGTTCCCGCCGCTTACGTCGGCCTCACGGCCACCGAGCCTGCGGTCTACCTTCCTGCGATATTCGTGGCCGAGGTGATGGTGTTCCTCAACACCGGTCCCGCGAACGCCGTGCTCGTGAGCGTCGTGCTCCCGGAGATCCGCGCCACCGGCATCGCGCTGTCGATCTTCGCGTTCCACCTGCTCGGCGACGTGCCGTCGCCGATCCTGATCGGCCGCCTGTCGGACGCGACGGGCAGCCTCGAGACGGCGCTGCTGCTGTGCAGCGCGGCGATGGCGCTGTCCGGGGCCTTCTACCTCCTCGGCGCGCGGACGCTGGGGCGCGACTTCGCGCTCGTACGCCAGACGGTACTCGCCCGGGAGCGCGCGCGTCAGCCGGCCTGATTCGACGCCCGGCCGTCGGGAGTCGAGCGGACGAGGTCGCCTGGCGCCGCTCGCTGGTCGAGGCCGCGCGGCGCCGGATTGCTGGCACGAGAACGGCGGATTCCCGGACACTCCGCCTCCGCCGACCCGAGCCCGGCCCTGGAACGGCCGTGCTTCGTCGAGCCTTGCGGCTGGCACGGGCAGCGACGCCAGCTGCGCGTGGGCCAGGACGTTCGGCTCGAGGCCGCGCGATCAGCGCAGAGCTCAGTGCCGGCGGTAGAGCCAGGCCGCGGCCCAGCCGACGAGCGTGAGCGCGCCGAGCATCGCCCACGCGTCGTCGTGCGCGTGGGTCGGCGTCGGGAAGTGGTTGGCGAGCATGATCATCACGAGCGGCACCACGATGAAGGTGTTGTGCTTCGAGCGCTCCTTGGCGCGCGCGCCGAGCCTCAGGTCGGGCGGCTGGCCCGCGCGGATCGACGCCACCATCGCCTGTTGCGCGGGCAGGATGCACGCCCAGACGTTCGCGGCCATGATCGTGCCGAGCGCCGCGCCGACGTGGATGTAGGCGGCGCGCGCCGAGAACACCTTCCCGAACCCGAGGCAGAGCAGATTCTGAGACACCCAGCTTACGATCGTCATACCGCGCTGCGATAACCCGCGTGTATCATGGGTGTCTCTACACAGACCCGTTGGAAGCCAACCTGGCGGAATGGACCTCGCCGTACGACGACGAGGCGTATGGCGATCTTTAGCCCCTGGAGCGTCGTTGTCGTTCGGTTTCCCTTCATCGACCGGCGCCAGATCACGCGGCGCCCGGCGGTGGTATTGTCGCCCGAGCGTTTTCAGACCGACCATCAGTGCGCCGTTCTCGGCATGATCACGGACGCTCGGAATCCCCGTTGGCCCTCGGATGTGACGCTCCGGGACTTGGCGGCCACCGGACTGTGTCTCAGCTCCGTGTTTCGCTGTAAGCTTCTCACGCTGAAAACGCAGCTGATCCTTTCGCAGATCGGCATGCTGTCTCCCCGCGACAAGGTGGCCGTCCTGCGGGCGCTGCACCGCGCCATGGCGAGCCGCTGAACCCGCAAGCGAGTATACAAGGTGGCCGTAAAGATGGCTGGAGGAGGCCACCTGCGCACTGGCCTCCACCCTAACCCTCCTTCGTTCGCGGAAGTGCTCACAGAGGAGGGAACCGGAATGCAGGCCGGCACCAGGTCTCCCTCCTCTGTCGCCACCTCCGGCAACGGAGGAGGGCCGGGGTGGAGGCCGGGAACGATGCTAAGGCTCGCGTGGTGGAAATGTACAACTCGCGGAAAGCCCGATGCGCAAAGGCCATGGCGCAATTGCGCAATCCGGTGCGTGCACTCGGCCTGGCATTTCGGGCAACCCGTGGTTGGACGCTGACCTGGGGCGTTCTATTGCTGCTCCAAGGGATGTTGCCCGTTGCCCGCCGATGCCTCTCCAGCTGTTATACCGCTCATCCCCCATATACCGATGGACAGTGCCGGCCTGTCGACGTGGCGGCCATTGCCTTGCTCGCTTCCGACGACGCGAGCAAGATAGCCGGAGCGCTGTTGCCGGTCGATAGGGGCATCACGGTATAATCGGGCGGGCAGAACAGGGGTAGCAAGGACCGTCAGCGTGAGGGGATCGATTGAGGGGCCCACACAGGTGTGCGTCCATAAGGAGATGTCATGAACGGTGGATCAAGCTGGCCTCTGGCTGGGATGCGTGTCGTCGACCTGTCGACCGAAATCGCGGGACCATACTGCACAAAGATGCTGGTCGACGCGGGGGCGGATGTCGTGAAGATTGAACCGCCGGGAGGCGACCCGCTCGGGCAGTGGAGCGCGTCGGGAACATCCGTTCCTGCGGGGAGCGAGGGGGCGCTGTTTCAGCATCTGAACGCCGGGAAGCGCAGCGTGGTCGCCGATATCGCGACAGCGGCGGGCCGCCAAATCGTACGCGATCTGGTGGCGACCGCTGATCTGGCGGTCGGGAGCTTCGCACCGGGGACCCTTGCGCGTGCCGGCCTGACGCTGAATGCGTTGCAAGCTCGTCGTCCACAGCTGTCGCTCATCGATGTGGGCGGGGCCGTATGCCTCCTGCTTCTTGGCCGACATGGGAGCGGATGTCATCAAGGTGGAATCCATCCAGCGTCCGGACGGCATGCGGCTCGCGAACGCCGTCCCTCGCGAGCCGGTCTGGGAGTGGGCTCACGTCTTTGCCGGTGCGAATCCGGGAAAGCGCGACATTACGCTCAATCTCACCTCCGAGGAGGGCGTGGCGTTGCTCAAACGGCTGATCGCGAACGCGGACGTGGTGATGGAGGCGTACGCGGTACGCGTGGTGGGACGATCGGCGGCATTGACGCGCAACTCCTACGCGACAACCGCGGCAAGGTAGGTCGCCGGCGGAAGCGGGAAAAACGCTGCCCGAAAACGGGCGCGCGTGTCGTCGGAGCGGCAGGCCTCGACGTACACATTGGTGTCCAGCACGGCAGCGGCGATCTTCCAACCGATCTCCGTTTCGATCCAACGCGCAACGTCCGGCTGTTCCTCCCTGATCTTCCCTTTCGCCTCCTATGCGGATCATTGGTACGTCGACCAAAACTCCTCATTGTCAATCCGTCTCCACCTTGGCCGGCGCGCCTCCGAACCGGTGCGCTTGGATCACGTCGCGGGAGCTGATTCTCTGCGCAGCTACGGACCTCACTTCCTGAGGTGCGAAACCGCATCCTCAACACCCGACGCGGCCGCATCATCTACGGACGGAGTAGCCTTGGGCGATAGAACTCCGCGGGTTACTAGTGCCAGTGCGGCAGAAACCAGATCCTCACCAATTATTCCACTATGGCTGGCGGTCAATATACGCGCCACCAATCCAACCCGAATTGCTATGAGCGCATCCGCGGTCAGCTCGATGTCGATGTCCGGCCGGAATTCCACGGTGCGTACCCCCCACCGTAGGACATCCACTATTTGCTGACGGCTCTGGGCCCGCGTCTGCGCCAGATGTAGCCGGTGATCAGCCGATAGAACCTTCAGATCCTGGCGCAGGATGGCGCGAAAAAGCGGGCGCTTACTCGCAACTTCAATCGTCATGCGAAAGCTGGTCATCAGCGCATCGGTAGCCGAGTTCGCGTTGTTGATCCCGTCGGAACTGGCCTGCCGCCATTCTGTGTTCACCTGTTCCATGACCGCATCAATCAGCCCCGACTTCCCAGCGAAATGCTTGTAGATGAGGCGCTTGGAAACTTGGGCAGCGGCTGCAACGTCATCCAACGTGGCCCGGTGGATACCGATCTGGGCAAAGCAAAGCCCAGCGGCGTCTAAAATTCGCTGCCGCGTTTTGGCATCGCGGGCGAGTTGCCGCTCAGTCGTGACTGTGGTGGACGGCCCTTGGATCATTCGACCATTGCACCGTTAGCGAATTCTTTTGTCGCCCGCAATCATAAAAATGCACGATTGTGATTGCATTCGTGACATTATCGTTGACAGCTACCTCCATCCTCGCTATCAGGGGGACGTTTTCTCACCTGTGGGTGCTCGTTTCGGGCGGCGATTGCTCACGAAGCAGCGGCGACACTAAAGGGGGGGCGATCATGCAAATCACACGAAAAAGCCTTTGCGGCGTTGGCTTGCTCGCGGTTATGGGAGTTGCCGTACCCGGGGCGACCTGGGCGCAGACAGCCAAGGGGAAGCAACAGGCAGGGGCAAAGGTGGAGATGGAAATCGAAGAGATCATCGTCACCGCGCAGAAACGCGAGGAGAACGTTCAGGAGATCCCGATTTCGGTGACCGCGCTCAGCGGCAATGCGCTCGAGGAAAAAGGCGCGACCAACTTCGCCAATCTGACCGAGAGCGTGCCCAACCTGTACGTTACGTCCACCAATGGCGCCTCGAATCTCGTCATCGGTCTGCGCGGCCTCTATCAAGGGAATCCAGTCTTACATCAGGACGCCAGGACGGGCCTCTACATTGACGGAGTGGCTGTCTCCAAAATGTACGGGGCCAACTTCGACTTGGAGGACCTCGAACGTGTAGAGGTGCTGCGCGGGCCGCAAGGCACACTCTTCGGCCGCAACAACATCGGCGGTGCGATCCAGATGGTGACCAGGAAGCCCACCGAGGAACCCTCCGTGACCGCGAGCACGGAAGTGGGAAATTTCGACTCTTTCAAGGGCCGCGTGACCCTTAACGTGCCGATCGTCGGCAAGAACGGCTTCTTTCAGTCGGATGCGCTTGGAACGATCAGTCTCCGCCAGAATGCCGTCTACAAGAGCCACGACGGCTGGTACCGGAACCAGTCCCCCACCAACGTACCAGCCAGCGGTGGCAGCGAGCTGAGCGATTTGAGCCGTGTCTTCACCATGACGGCGGTACGGTGGCAACCGATGCGGGACGTCACGATCGACTACGCTTTCGAATACCACCGCTTTCAAGAGCACCCGACAGCGACGCAGGTGATCAAAGTGTTTCCTGGAACGCCAGCCGGTACACCAGGCGGCGCTTTCTACTTGGAACCCTACGTCCGACCGAACCGGGTGTCGGCTATTGGCAACAATGCCCTTTTGTTCGACCTCCAGGGTGCGACGCGCCCATTTGCTGACGAGGGCAACAACAGGATGCATTTGCTGACGGGGGTATGGAACCTCGGTGACTTCGGACCGCTCGGCGCCCTCACGGCGAAATCGGTCGCTCACTATCGTTCGTACAGCGCCGCCGTCGAGCAGGATCTCGATGGGAGTCCGGTGCACGTGGTTGACTCCCGGAGATTCCCCAGTTTGCAGACGTGGAGCGAAGAGGTGGCGTTGCTTGGAACAGCCCCCCGCCTCAAGTATGCGCTGGGGTTCTATTACTATGGCGAGCACTCGAAAGAGTGGGCTCGGTCAGTGATACAGAACGGCAATCTAGCGAGCTACCAAGTGAACTTTAGCAAGAACGACTCCTATGCGGGGTACGGACAAGCAACCGTGACGCCTCCCATCTTCGGCGATCGCCTCAGCCTGACCGGCGGTGTGCGCTACACGGTGGACCATATCGATACCCGTAGGTCCTACCGGTGCCTCCACGCTGGCCCGGCCAGCGGCAACTTCTGCAATAGACTTCCCGTTGCTGGTTTGGTCGACTTCGATGCCACACGCGTGAAGACCTTTCATGGAGGGGATACGATCAACTTCACCGGCAGTGCCTCCTTCCAGGTGACGGATGAGCTCATGGCGTACTTTCAGGCGAGCCGGGGATACCAAAGCGGCTTTGTCAACGCGGATGCCACCGATGTCCGTCTGATGAACATTACCGAGCCGGAGGAATTGTTAGAGTACGAGTTAGGTGTGAAGTCGCAGTGGTGGGACAATCGGGTGCGACTCAATGTCGCCGGGTTCTACAGCGACTACACCAACCAGGTGATCAACACCTTCCGCGCCAGCCAGACAGGCGGCGTCCAAAGTATCCTTGAAAATGCAGGGAAATCAAGCATTTATGGCGTGGAGGTCGAGGCGACGGCGATTCCGTTCCGGGGCGTGGAGGTGTCAGCGATGTACGCCTATCTCGATCCGAAGTTCGACGAATTCATCGAGCAGGCATTCGATGCGCAGGGTCGACCTATATTTGATCCGGTGACCGGCGCACCGGTGACGACGGACACGGCTGACATACGCCCTTACACCTACGCCCCTGCGCACAAGGTTGCGGTCGGACTCACCTATGTTGCGCCGCCGACCGAGAAAGGCACGTTGTCTGCGCACATGGATGTGTTCTGGCAGAACGACATGGTTTTGTTTGTCCAGCCGCTGACCGCCGGACAGGTCATTCGCACCGTGGACGGGTGGGCGTATGCGGTCGTCAACGGACGGCTGCAGTTTGCCGAGATCCCGCTCGCGAAGGGCACTCTCGATGTGGCGGTGTTCGGCAAGAATTTGTTCGACCGCAAGTATCGAACCTTCGGCATCGACTTTGGCAACTCGCTAGGATGGCAGACCGCGAACTTCGGCGACCCACGCACCTTCGGCCTGGGGTTGACCTATAACTTCGCCCCGGGACAGGAGGCGCCAGCACCCGCACCGCTGGCACAGACAGCCCCGCCACCACCCCCACCGCCGGCAAAGAAGAAGATCGTGCTGCGCAGTGTGCACTTCGATTTCGACAAAGCGACGTTGAAGGCCGATGCCAAGCCGATCCTCGATGAGGCCGTGCAAGTCCTCAAGAACGAGGGCAGCGTCGACATCATCGTCGAGGGCCACACCGACAGCGTCGGGACCGATCAGTACAACCTCGGACTGTCGCGCCGGCGGGCGGAGACCGTGCGGACCTACCTGGTGGATCACGGGATCGCGCGGTCGCGGATCACCTCGGAGGGTATGGGCGAGTCGAAGCCGGTGGCCTCAAACGACACCGCCGACGGACGCGCACAGAACCGCCGGGTGGAATTGCACGTCAAGTAGGGCGCGTGAGGATCGGAACTCGTTCATGAAGGACAGTATTGAGCAACTGATCTCGCTTTCGGACCTCGACGACGCCTCGGCAAAGACATGGCGGGAGCTGGAACCCCTGTGGATTGATGCGATCGATCGGCGATTCCAGGAGTGCCGCGGTAAGATTCCGGTGCTCGCTCAACTCGCCGAGCGTGCCGGTATCCAGTCGATTCGTAGGCTCGACGATGTTGTGCCCCTGCTCTTTGCGCACACGGTCTATAAGAGTTACCCGGAGAGTTTCATCGACCGCGGCCGCTGGGATCGCATGTGTCTGTGGCTCGACACGCTGTCGAAATATCCCGTCAAGGGCGTGGAAATCGCCGGTGTCCAAGATGCGGATGCGTGGATAAAGCGGCTGCATAGTGCCGGACACTTTGTGTTTGCGACCAGCGGCACCAGCGGGAAGCTTTCGTTCCTCAATCAGTCCGCCGCCGACGTCGCATTCACCGACAAAGTCACCGTCCCGAAAGGCTTGCAGGGCCACAGGCGACCCATTTTCGTCCTCGGTCCACGCAAGGCGCCCAATCGGCCGGCCCAGGTCTTCAATAACATCGTTGAAAAACACGGGCGGCCCGGGGCCGTGTATTTCCTCAGCGACGAGGAGCTGCGCATCAGCGATCTGTCGATGCTGGCGAGGATGCGAAAGAAGATCGGCGACGGCACCGCCGCTCCATCGGAGATCGCCGCCTTCGAACAGGCCATGAAGGCAAGACGAACCTTCGCCGATGAGCGGATGGTTTCCATGACGGAAGCGATCCTCGCCCATCGTGAAGAACCCTCGGTCATTGTCGGAATGACACCGCAGCTGTACGCCATAGTTCAGGCCGCGCGTGCGCGCGGCCTGAAGGAGGGGTGTTTCCATCCCGACACGTATGTAATCAGCGGAGGCGGCACGAAGGGGTTTGATCTACCCAATGATCATCTCGAACAGATAATGACGTTCATGGGGCTGGATCTGCGGCATTTCACGCAAGGGTACGGCATGCAGGAGGCCAGCACCGGGGGGCGCATGTTCGATCTGGGCCGGTATGAGTTTAGCGGTTGGGTCGTGCCGTTGATACTTGATGATGCCGGTGAGCATCTGCTGGAGACCAGAGAAGGGCAGGTCACCGGCCGCATGGGGCTTTTCGACGTCTCGATCGACGGTCGGTGGGGCGGGATCATCAGCGGCGACCGTGTGGTGGTCGATTACTCGCCGAGTCGATCTGGGCGCACAGGTCCGGCGATTCTTGCTATCGCGAGATACTCCGAGCTCGAAGGCGGTGACGACAAGCTGACGTGCGCGGGCACGGTCGAATCGTTTGTGCGCGGTGCCGTGGGTGAATGAGCGGTCTACCGGAACGACCTGCGGGGAAGTAGATGGCGCATCGAGTCATCCAGTGGGCTACAGGAAATGTCGGTGCGCACTCGTTGCGCGCCCTGATTGCCAACCCGCAATTTCAGTTGGTGGGCGTGCTCGTCTACGACAAGAAGAAGAACGGACGCGATGTCGGCGAGCTGTGCGGGATTGCTCCTGTCGGCATCCAGGCGACCACCGACGTTGAGAAGATCCTTGCGATCGATGCGGATTGCGTTGCGTACAATGCGCTTGGGGAGACGAAGGATCCGGGCCGGTCACTTGAGGACATTTGCCGTCTGCTCGAATCGGGAAAGAATGTCGTTTCGACCGCGGTGAGCCGGCATATTCATCCCAACGCGATGTCGCCCGAGGATCGCCGGCGTCTGGAGGAGGCGTGCCGGAAAGGGCAGGCGTCGTTTCACAGCACGGGCATCAATCCGGGTTTTTCTTTTGACGTGCTGCCGATTTGCCTCTCGGCGATCGCGAATCGGATCGATCGAATCCATGTCGTCGAAGTCGTCGACATGTCGGGGTACACATCCAAATCGATCGTTTCCGGCTTTATCGGCATGGGCCTGCCGCCGGATGTCGACGCGCCCGCCGACGGGATCGGCGATCTGCGCAACAACGCCTTCTTCACGTGTTTCTCGCTCGTGGCAGATGCGTTGCACCTGACCTACAGCGACTTCACGCTGACGCGTGAAAAGGCCGTCACGCCAACGCCTCTAGACTTGCCGTGGGGGCGTATCCCGCCGAACACGGTTGCGGCCCGGCGTGTGCGCATGGAGGGACTGCTCAACGGCGCAGCGCGCATCGTCTACGAGCTGGTGTGGCGTGTCTCGAACGACGTCGCACCCGACTGGCCGTCTGGCAAAGCGCATTACGAGCTCGCAATCGAGGGCGACCCGACGTTGCGCTGTCGTCTGGATATCGCCTCCTCGTCTGGCCGGTCCATATCCCTGGTGACGGCGATGCATGCCGTCAACGCCATCCCCTCGGTGTGCGCGGCGAGCCCGGGGATCAGAACCTGCATCGACTTCCCGTTGATGGGAGGCGGCTTCTTTCCGGTTGGCTCCGCCCAGACGACGGGCCGGTGAGCCATACAGGTTTCTTGTGAACGCACCGGTCAAATCAATTCGAGTTCCACACATCGTCAAGGGCGCGCTGGTCAACGACGCAGTCGAGCATGTGGAATTCGGCACGTTTGCGAGTCCGCAGCTCGATCTCGATCAATTGGTCTGGCCGCGTACGGAGCCGCTCCCCGCGTGTGACGTGCCGATTCGCCAGATCATCGATTTCCTGGTGGAGGTTGGGAAGGCACTGGATTTCGATAAGAATGCATGGCTGCAGGAAGCGCTCACGTCTTCTCTCGCTCACAGCTCACTGGATCGACGGATTCTCGAGAATTGCTACCGGAATATACGATGGTTCTTCTGGCGCAAAGGTCTGGAGTTTCAAATCGAGCAAGAGACCGGCTGGGAGGCGATTGACGGCTGGGCCGCAGTCGCACGGCCGTTTGGTGCTACCGCGCGTGTACGTGCGTTTCCGCCGCGGCTCATTCACGTGATGGCGGGCAATACACCGGCAGTGGCGGTGACGACGATTGTGCGCGGTGCGCTAACGAAAGGCGTGCACCTGCTGAAATTGCCCGGAAATGATCTTTTCACGGCGACTGCGATTCTGCGCACGATGGCGGCGATTGATCCGCAGCACCCCACGCTGCGCTCGTTTTCCGCCGTCTACTGGCGGGGCGGGGATTCGAGTGTCGAAAGCGCGATCATGCGCCCGCAGTTTTTTGACAAGCTCGTGGTCTGGGGCGGTGAGACAAGCGTCCGGGGGGCGTTGCAATACGCTGGCCCGGGATTTGAGATTATCTCATTTGACCCCAAGGTGTCGATTTCGTTCCTTGGCCGCGAGGCCTATCGGTCGGAAAAGACGCTGGCCGATGCCGTGGAGCGCGCGGCTACCGACGTATCGATTTTCAACCAGGACGCCTGCGCCGCTAGTCGCTTTATCTACGCCGAGGGTGAGATCGAGCAGATCGATCGCTTCTGCGAGCGTTTGGTGGGGGCACTGGGCGTAGATCGGGGCTTGTCCTCGGCTGTCGCCGCTCCGCTCCCGACCGAGTTGCAGGATGAGGTCGAGTGCCTCAAAACGCTCGCCCCCATCTATCGCGTCTGGGGTGACGGCTCCGGGCGCGGGCTGGTGATACGCTCCGAGGACCCGGTGGATTTCTATCCGACCTCAAAGACGGTGAACGTGGTGCCGGTTCCCTCTCTTCGTGAAGCCGTCCGGTATGCGAACGTGGCGACACAGACGGTGGGCATCTATCCGGGCGAGCGAGCGGCCGAGGTGCGCGACTTGCTGGCCTCGATGGGAGTACAGCGTGTGGTCTGTTTGGGAGAGGTTGCAGGACAAAGCGTCGAAGGGCTTCCCCATGATGGCTTTTATCCGATCCGGCGCTTCATGCGCTGGGTACTTGACGACGCGTCGGAGCACGGACGACTCAGGACCAGGATACTACGGTACCTAATGGCAATGATTTACCGGCGAAACGCTATGAAAAAGGGGGTGCGTGGATGACAATTTCAGCATACGCCGATCGGCGTGCGACGAGCGCAGAGAGCCGGCCTTTTACGATCCTCTCTTCCAATCCCGGAAAGCGCGCGGCGGAAAGATATTATTTTGTGTTCTTTCTGATATCTCTGCCGATTCAGGCATGGTTCAATCGTAAACTGTCGTATAGCCAACCAAATGATCTCTTGCTTGGCACGCAGGGCATCCTTATCGGCGCTGGCGCATGGTTCGGGAGCCTTGTGTTTCGGGCTGCCGAAGACCGCGGCAAGCCGTTCTATGAAGTGTACGGTTTCAAGTTAGGTTGTTTCTTGTCCATATGGGCCATGGTCGGCGGCTACCTCGGAACGGATCCATGGTACGAGGTGCTGCACGGACATTTTGCCTTTAACACCGAGTGGAATCCGAATGGCGTGCCCTTCTTCATGCTCCCGCTGACGATAGCGGTGTTTGGCGCCTATACGGCGCTGCTGGGGTCGTTGTTCCGTATGGTGTGGTGGATTTACGAAAAGGTGAGAATCGCCGCGCTTCCGGATTTTCTTGTCAAGGTCATCGTCATTCTCCCGCTCGCTGCATTGATGCCATTGGTCGAAACGAAATATTACATGAGCCCGAATTATTGCTTCGACGATCCGACGGGCCAATGGTTTCTCAACGTCTTCATATATGGCTCGTGGCAGTTCACGGCATTGTTGTTTTATACCGCCTTCGACGAGACGCCAGGAGACCGCCAGCCATGGCCAAGCTACTTCGTAAGAGGCTTCGCGACCGTCGGAATAGTGCTGTTCTTGATGCAGCTTATCACCGATGGCATGGCTCCGCATTTCACTGAGGTTCATAGGGGAGTCCGAAACATTAACGACTGGAGTGCTGACAACTGTCTTGGTCCGCGGCCTAAGTGAAGAACCTTCGCCATGAAGGGCGGAGAAGGCAACGCAGACCGCCTGTTGGCGGCGGCGTGAATCCGCGTAATTCTGGCGGAGACGGTACGAGTGGAGCGCACGCGTCGACATGGCAGCGGGTGAGAGTCATTGCGAATCGTGGGAGCGCCGAGTCTTGCGGGTCTTGGCCTTCTGCGCGGCACGTTCGTGAGCTTCTTTGAGGCGGTAGCTGTCGCCGTCGATGGTGATGATCTCGGCACGGTGGACGAGACGGTCGATAAGCGCGACCACGGAGGAGGCGTTGGGAAAGACCTCCTTCCAGTCGGCAAAGATCTTGTTGGTGGTGACGATCGTCGAGCGTTGGTGGTATCGGCGGGAGACGACCTCGAAGAGCAGATCGGCGGAGCGCGCGTTGTAGGATAAGTAGCCGAGCTCGTCGACGAGCAATACGCTTGGTCGGCAGTAGTGGCGCAGGCGGCGGTGCAGAGCAGAGGCGGAGTCCTGAGCGGCCAGATCGTTGAGCATGGCGCTGGCGGTGGTGAATCGTGCCGAGTGTCCGCGCAGGAGAGCCAGATGCGCGAGGTTCTTGGCAATCATCGTCTTGCCGGTGCCGTTGGGACCGATCAGGACGACGTTGGCGGTCTCGGTGAGGAACTCCAGAGAGCAGAGTTCCTCGACCGCGGCGCGATCGATCTTGCGGGCCCACTGCCAGTCGAAATCGGCCATGGGTTTGAAGGCCCCGAGGCAAGCGAAGCGCAGACGGCGCTCCAGGGAGCGGCGCTGTCGCTCGGTCTGTTCACTCGAGCAGAGCGGGCAGCGGCCATTCGCGGTGGCGGACCTGTGTCCAGTTGGCAAGCAGGCCGTAGAGGCCGAGGCGGCGCACGGCGGTGCGCAGTTCATCGTCCGTTGTTGTCGTCATGGTCGGGGTTCTCCGTGGCGAGCCGGTCGAAGTGGCCAGGTCGTGCGGGTGCACAACGATGTCGCGCACGCGCGGGTCGTCGGGCAGCGCCACGGCCACCGGCGGGGCCTGGTGGCGGGCCTGCTGGTGCTGTTCGAGGAGCTGGCGCACGGCAGACAGATGAGCCGAGTCCGCCGCGAGCGCCTGCGCCAGGGCCGCATCCAGCGCCGGGGCGCCGTAGAGGTCGAGGAGCCGGGTCAGCCCGGTAGTGGCCGCCCCGAGATTGCCACCGCGTTGGGCCAGTGCGGCAAAGAAGGGTGCGGCCTGCGCGGTGGCGTGGTGCAGCCGGTCCAGGCCGCGGTGGTTGCGGGGATCGCCGCCGGGATTGATGTTGGCATCCAAACGGGAGACCCGCTCCAGGGCTTCACAGCCGGATTCATGGCCTTCACAGGTTCGGCAGTGACGGCGGGGGCCGGATTGGAGATCGTACAGCCAGCTATCGCATCGCTCGAAAGCGCCGCGGCAAACGCGGCCTTCGTTGCAGCCGGCATCGGTGCCGGCGGGTACGGCACCTACCAAGCCTTTGACAACGGGTATTACGCGAGCGGCATGCTCGGAGCGGTGTTGACCGGCTTGGCGTTGTACGAGGTCGGCAAACGGATCGGGGCGCAACCGGCGAAGGCGGAGACGCGCCCCCAGGGCGCGGATGAGGCGACCGGCGGAGGCACTGCTCGTCCGAAAGGCCCGGGTCCAAGCAGGATGCCGCGGGAGACCCCGGCTACGTCGACGACCGCCGACGAGGCCGGCACAGAGGTATACGCAGTCCGAGGCGGAACGGTGGTCGAGACTCGCTGGGAAAACCCGAACGATCCTTACCAGGGGTACGGGTACGAAGTTAAAGTGCGGAACTCCACCGGCGTTGACACATACGGCCACATGGATCCGTCTACAACTCAGCGCGTTGGGACAGAGATCAGAACACGCGACTTCGTTGGCCGCTATGCGAACCCAACTAACGGCAATTCAACGGCCCCGCATGTTCATTTGGGGCGGCTCGACCTGTTGGGGAACGTAGTGAATCCTGGAACCCAGTCTCCTCTGAGCAATGGGCGCGTTACAACGCCATTTATGAACATAGACCGATACCACAAACCACCTGGTCATAAAGGCATTGATTGGGAGCTAATACGATGATCCTCCGGCTGCACCTAAGGGCGGCTATAACTATCGTTGCGCTCACCCTCGGGACCTCAGGTACAGCATGGTGTGGGCCGAAAGCACCACCTCATATTGAGAACGGAATGATCCGATTCGCTAATGGCGTGGTGCTGCAATTCTCACCCTACAAGGAACTGCACACCGATCCTTTGCGCGCCCATGAGCTAGGAGAGCCGGTTTCCGTTGAGACTAAGCCGAGGTTGGTTGAAGCCTGGCAGCGGGTTCTGCTGATCCGTACGGAGGTCTTGTACGAAGACGCACTGCAAAAGTTAACCATCCTCGACTGGCAAGGGACTCAGCGTGGGCCAGTGTTCGAATTCATCGGCCAACTCCACATCCTGGATAAGTCAAACCGGATTCTCGTAGCCCAGCATAGCGTGCACCACTTTGTTGGCGAGAGTCTATTGGTAGATCCAAATGGGAAAGTAATCGCGACGATCCAACAGCCCGAGTCGGCATCAGAGTTCGGAGTGGCCGCCGACCAGAAACTCTTCTGGGTTGTCTCTTACCATCTCTCAGACGGCGAACCTATCACTCGCGTTTCCGTGTATGATGTGTCTGGACGTTTGGTGAAGAAACTAGAGTCGACCAGGGAACAAGACTGGCAGGTCGAGCGAGCTGGAGAGCGGTACACGATCAGGGTACCTCCGCCGCACTACCCTGACTGAACCGCTCGCACCGGGCCCCCAAGAAGGGCAAGGCGGGACGTGGGGCAAGGCGGGACGTGGGGCAAGGCGGGACGTGGGGCAAGGCGGGACGTGGGGCAAGGCGGGACGTGGGGCAAGGCGGGACGTGGGGCAAGGCGGGACGTAGCGCACAATCGGAACAATCGGCCTCCAGTGCCTACGCCACCATATTTGGCGCTGCTCAATTGTTCCAATTGCTCGCTACGTCCCGCCCTTTACACACCTATCGCTGGGATCACATCGAGAACGACCTCAGCGGCGCGCGAGCGGTGTTGACGCGGCGCCTGACCACCGTGGAGGTGAAGACCGACGTGCCGTCGGCCGGCACTCCCGTGCGCACCTATTCCTTCTGGTACGACCAGGAGGGCAATGGGCAGGCGGGCTATCGCTCCATCCTCAGCTGGGTCGACGTCACCGGCGGCTACCCGCGCCAGATATTTGTGCACGCCCCCGGCACCGCCGGGCTCGCGACCCAGCCGACCGTCACGGCGCCCTACACCGCGTTGCGGGTCACCGATGAGAGCCAGGAAGTCTCGCAAACGCTCTTATTCTAAGTAGCGTTCAAGTTGAGACTAACTATCCATGGCCATGCCGTGAGACTGCGCAGGCGTTCACGGTCACCGGCCAGTCGGGGCAGGCCGCTTTCGAGTTGAGCGGTAACGCTGGCCAGGTCCGCAAACACTCGGTTCGGAAATTCCTTCTCCCGCACCTCGTCCCACACGTGCTCTTGCGGGTTGAGCTCCGGCGAATAGGAGGGCAGACGTAGCAAACGAATGTTCTCGGGCACCACCAAATCCTTGGCCACATGCGAGCTGGCCCCGTCGACGACCATCACGATGAACTCTTCGCGATGGGCGGCCGTGACTTGCGCCAAGTACTCGCCCATCCTCTCGGTGTTCATCTTGCGGCAAATCATCCAGTCCAGCTCTCCCTCCAGCGGACTGACGGCTCCGTAGACATAGACAAACTCTCGCTCGTATCCATTGGCGACCACGGGACGCTGCGGTGTAGGAGCCCAGCAGCGCCGGATTCTGACCATGCGCCCAAAGCGGGCCTCGTCTTGAAACATCAGGCGTACCTGCCGACCACGCACGTCTTCCGCTTTCAGCACGCCTGCCAGCGTTTCCGGGAGTTTTTTTTCCAGTCGTCCTGGACCTGCGGATCGCTCTTGGGATGGCGCGTATCCGGCGCCACTTTGCGCCACCCGTGCCGCGCCAGCAACCGATAGACGACCGACGCTTTTACCGGCTTGCCCAACCGCTGCGCCAGCGCCGCTCGCAACGGGGACACCACCAGCATGCCGCCGGCACGCGCCTGCTCCACCCAGGGGGCCAGGAACTCGCGTTCCTCCTCGATCGTGAGCAGCGCATTGCGGCGCCCGCCCCAATTGCGGCGCGGCGCCCTGCTGACAGCGGGCTTCACGGCGTGCCGAAAGCGTGCCTGCAAACGCGCCACCGTGGCGCGCCCCACCCCTAATAATGCCGCCGTCATCGTCAGGGTTGCCCCCGTCATCGCCGGCAGCAGCACGGCTTGCGCCGCCCGTAATTCCTGTAGACCGGTGGCGTGTGCCACTGCCTTCCGCGCCTGCCTCACCAGCTCCACATCCGTCCGTCGCGGTCTGCCCATGCCGCGAACATACCACATTTAGTCTCATCTTGATAGCGAATTAGAATCAGGCGTCTCTCAACAGCCGTTCACACCAGGCATCCGACGGGCAGCGACTTCGCGCCGAGCCTGAATTTTGTGAGCCCGTTGAACAGCTTGTGCACAACCGCAACCAGAATTGAGCGCCCTTCGGTGAACTCGTCGGGGAACTCATCCTCGGCAGTGACGCAACGGATGCCGAATTGCTGAGCCTGCTCAACTGTCTGGCTGACGAGAAAGTGGTTGGGACACAAATAGAGTGCGGGGCCATGACCCTCGTTGAGCTTCGATTGCAGCATGAGTAGCCCGAGCAAGGTCTTTCCCTGGCCGGTGTGCAGCTTGAGGATTACGTCGCGATCGTCCCGACGAGACGCGTGCCACTCCGACAGGACCCTCTCTTGAAGTGGCCGTAGCGGTCCTTTGTCGCTCGCGCGATCGAGCGATGCGTAGAGCTTGATCGGGTCGACCACGCTCGCCGTCGTCTTGTTACCTATGCGCTTCTTGAAATCGACCATGCCGCGGACCCCCGAACAAATCGAACCGGTTACTCCCGAGCTTACACGTGATGTACAAAGCGAGTTTCACCTTAGCATGACGCGCGCGCGCGGGAATTCTCGGGGCGCCATTTGAAAAACACGATCGTTCGAGGTTGACGGCTGTCCGATTTTCTCCGACTATGCCAGTTATTTTGCGACTCCTAGCCGTCGGTGGGGGTGTTGATCAGTGGACGAGAGGTGGCACTCAGTAGAGGAAATCGCCCGGCACCTGGGTGTCGCAGCGGACACCGTCTATCGCTGGATCACTCGTAAGGCGCTGCCGGCGCACCGGATCGGACGGCTTTGGAAGTTCAAAGTCGCGGAAGTTGATGAGTGGGTGCGATCGGGAAGTGCCAACGAAGACGTCCGAGTTTCCGGTAAGACCCGGTCGCCACGCCACAAACGGCGGGCTCGATGAGGAAGATCGCCGACCAGAACGATGCAGCGATTGCCCGTCGGCCAGCGTGAATGCAGAGAATGGATAACCGCTTCTTCGAACACCCGATTTTGAACTCTCCCTACGCGTATCCCGCGCGGCACTGGGAGCTTGATGATCAGGGGCAACCGACTCAACAGATCGTCGAGAGCCGTCGACGAGTTTCTTTGATCACCCCGATTCCCAAGCCTCGCAAGCGGAAGGCGGGCGATCAGAAGCAGTTTGTTTTCGACGAAGGTAAGGGCCTGTCGACTGAGCGGCAGCAGTACGATCCGACACCGATCATCAATGAGCTGCGCCGCCGGGTTGACCAGTGGAGAGCAATTCCGAATCCGGGCGACTGGCGCGTCACGCCGGAAACAGCGCGCCTCCTACAACACTGGCGTCATCACGCCTTCAGCAGTGTTCGCCCGTTCTTTTGCCAAGTCGAAGCAGCCGAGACCGTGATCTGGTTGACTGAGGTGGCTCCAAACGAGAAGGCCGGCGGCAGTTTCCTTGAGCACCTGGCGAATGCGAATAACGACGCCAATCCAGAATTGGTGCGGCTAGCGCTGAAGCTGGCCACCGGAACTGGGAAGACAACGGTCATGGCCATGCTGATCGCTTGGCAAACGGTGAACGCGGTCCGCCGGCCGAACAGCAAGAAGTTCACCCGTGGGTTCCTGGTCGTTACCCCCGGTCTCACCATTCGCGATCGCCTCCGCGTGCTCCAGCCCAACGATCCCGATAGCTACTACCAGAGCCGCGAGATCGTTCCGAAGGACATGCTAGCGGACATCGACCGAGCCAAGATCGTCATCACGAACTACCACGCATTCAAGATGCGTGAGCGCGTGGATCTGTCCAAAGGTGGCCGCTCGCTGCTGCAGGGGCGCGGTGAAGAGCTGAACACGCTGGAGACCGAGGGACAGATGCTCCAGCGCGTGATGCCCGATCTCATGGGCATGAAGAGTATCCTCGTACTCAACGATGAAGCGCACCATTGCTATCGCGAGAAGCCCGACCACGACGACGAAGGTGATCTCAAGGGCGAAGACAAGCAGGAGGCCGAGAAGAATAACGAGGCCGCCAGGCTCTGGATCTCCGGTCTCGAAGCAGTGAACCGCAAGCTCGGAATCGCGCGCGTGATCGACCTATCGGCAACGCCGTTCTTTCTGCGTGGCTCCGGATACGCCGAGGGCACCCTGTTCCCCTGGACGATGTGTGACTTCTCCCTGATGGATGCCATCGAATGCGGCATCGTCAAGCTGCCGCGCGTGCCGGTAGCGGACAACATTCCGGGCACTGATATGCCCAAGTTCCGCAACCTGTGGGAGCACATCCGCGCCCGCATGCCAAAGAAAGGGCGTGGGAAGGCTAAAACGCTCGATCCCCTGGCGCTCCCCGTGGAGTTGCAAACGGCGCTGGAGGCCCTCTACGGCCACTACAAGAAGACATTCGACCTCTGGCAAGAGAGCGGCATCCGCGTCCCGCCCTGTTTCATTGTGGTCTGCAACAACACCTCCACCTCGAAGCTGGTGTACGATTTCATCTCTGGGTTCCACCGCGAGAACGAAGACGGTTCGACAACGCTGGAGAACGGCCGCCTCGCTCTCTTCCGCAACTTTGACGAGCATGGCAACCCGCTCGCGCGTCCGAACACGTTGTTGATCGACAGCGAGCAGCTCGAGTCCGGAGAGAGCCTGGACGACAACTTCCGGGCTATGGCTGCCGACGAGATCGAGCGATTCCGGCGCGAGATCGTCGAGCGTACCGGTGACCAGCGTCAGGCCGAGAACATCACGGACAACGACTTGCTGCGCGAGGTGATGAACACCGTCGGCAAGCAAGGACGCCTCGGCGAATCCATTCGCTGCGTGGTGTCTGTGGCCATGCTGACCGAGGGCTGGGACACGAACACCGTTACGCATGTGCTCGGCGTGCGCGCCTTCGGGACGCAGCTCCTGTGCGAACAGGTCATTGGCCGTGCCCTGCGCCGCCAGTCGTACGACCTCAACGACGAGGGCCTGTTCAACGTGGAATACGCCGACGTTCTTGGCATTCCCTTCGATTTCACGGCCAAGCCTGTTGTCGCTCCGCCGCAACCGCCGCGTGAGACGGTGCAGGTCAAGGCGGTTCGACCCGAGCGGGACGCCTTGGAAATCCGCTTTCCGAGGGTTGAAGGCTATCGAGTTGAGCTACCCGAGGAGCGGCTAACGGCGAAGTTCAACGACGATTCAATCCTGGAGCTCACGCCGGATCTGGTTGGCCCGTCCAGAACGAAGAACGCCGGAATCATCGGGGAGGATGTCGACCTAGACTTAGAGCACCTAGAGGACATGCGCCGCTCGACTCTCCTGTTCCACGTCGCCAAGCGTCTGCTCTACACGAAGTGGCGCGATCCTGGCGAAGACCCGAAGCTCCATCTCTTCGGCCAACTCAAGCGCATCACCAAGGAATGGCTCGACACCTGCCTCGTGTGTAAGGGCGGTACGTATCCAGCTCAGCTCATGTACCAGGAGCTGGCCGACATGGCGTGCGAGCGCATCACCGCGGGGATTACGCGATCACTCGAGGGCGAGCGGCCGATCAAGGCGGTACTCGACCCGTACAACCCCACTGGGTCGACGATGCACGTCAATTTCAACACCTCGAAGAAGAATCGCTGGCAGACCGACGCACGGCGCTGTCACATCAACTGGGTCGTTCTCGACAGCGATTGGGAAGCGGAATTCTGCCGCGTTGCGGAAGCCCATCCACGCGTGTTCGCCTACGTGAAGAACCACAACCTCGGCCTCGAAGTGCCATACCGTTACGGGTCCGAGACGCGGACTTACCTTCCGGACTTCGTAGTTCTGGTGGATGACGGCCGCGGCGAGCAGGATTTCTTGCGCTTGGTCGTCGAGATCAAGGGTTACCGACGTGAAGACGCGAAGGAGAAGAAGTCAACGATGGAGAATTATTGGGTGCCCGGCGTGAACCATCTCGGCACCTATGGTCGCTGGGCCTTTGCTGAATTCACGGAAGTCTATCAGATCGAGTCCGACTTCCAGGCCAAGGTCGAGAGCAGGTTCAATGAGATGATCCACTGCTTCGCACCGGCGGCTTGAGGCGCAAGACGAGGAAAAAACGTGGCACGAACTACATTTGAGACTAACAAGGTCTTTCTCGAAACGCTGCTTCATTCTTGTGAAAGCGGGAAGCTCCAACTGCCCGACTTTCAGCGGAGTTGGGTGTGGGCCGAAGACCGAATACTGAGCCTGATCGCGTCTGTGTCGCGAGCCTTTCCGATCGGTGCGCTTATGACCCTCGCTACGAAGCCCGACGGCACAAGCGCGTTTGCGCGACGGCCCGTAGAGGGAGCGTTGATCGCAGCGCAAGACGCGACACCCGAAAACCTCCTCTTGGATGGACAGCAACGCATGACGTCGCTGTACCAAGCATGTATGCGCCGCCAAGTCGTGGAGACAATCACACCCAAGAAGAAGCTGGTACGCCGCTGGTTTTACATCGACATCCACAAAGCGTTGCAGGACGGCGCTGATCCGGACGAGGCGATCTTTGCGGTGCCTGAGGATCGCCGGATCAAGACCAACTTTGACCGAGATGTTTTGCTCGACCTCTCCACTGCTCAGACCGAGTACGAGCAATTGATGTTTCCTTTGAATCAGGCGTTCGATTGGGACACTTGGCAGGACGGATTTGGTGACTATTGGATTGCGAAGGGGGATCTCGGCAAGCGGGATCTATTCAAGCAATTCAAGAACCAAGTGCTTCAAAGCTTCAAGGGATACTTGGTTCCGGTCATCTCCTTGGCTCACGACACCTCTCACGAAGCCGTCTGCCTGGTGTTCGAGAAGGTGAACACCGGTGGAAAGCCGCTCGACGCGTTTGAACTCCTGACAGCCATGTACGCAGCGAAAGGTCATAAGCTGCGCGATGACTGGCTAGGTGCGAATGGCGAACCAGGGATGCAGAAGCGGCTCGCCTCGTTCGGGCGAGCCGCAGATCAAGCGGCAGGTGTACTTGAGAAAGTGGCCAGTACGGACGTCCTGCAGGCAATCGCTCTGCTGCATACGAAGAAGGTCAGAGCTGAAAGAGTCGCGGCCGGAGTCAAAGAGAACGACCTCCCGCCAGTCCGAGCGACCCGCCAGTCTTTGCTGGACCTGCCATTGGACGCATACCTGGAGCACAAGCTCGCTGTGGAAGAGGGTTTCAAGACTGCAGCGAAGTTTCTCCGCCAGCAGAACATCTACCGGGTCATTGACCTCCCTTACCAAACTCAGTTGGTCCCGCTTGCAGCAATCTTTGCGGAGATCGGCGATAAAGCAGAACACACCGCGCACATGGCGAAGATTGCACGGTGGTTCTGGTGCGGCATATTCGGTGAGCTCTACGGATCGGCGATCGAGAGCCGGTTCGCGAAAGACATTGTTGAAGTTCCCGCCTGGCTAGACGGCGGCCCTGAACCCGCGACCGTTAAAGAGGGCGTCTTTCGAGCAGATCGCCTGCTGACGATGCGGACCCGCCTGTCCGCCGCGTACAAGGGAATACACGCCCTCTTGATGCGAGAGGGGGCCAGGGATTTCAGAAGCGGCCAGCCGTACGACGTAACCGTCTTCTTTGATGAAGGCGTAGATATCCACCACATCTTCCCCCAGGCATGGTGCCAGGGGCAGAAGCTCGACGTGAAGGTCTACGACACCGTCGTAAACAAGACTCCTCTGAGCTACCGCACGAATCGCATAATCGGCGGCGGCGCGCCATCTGACTATTTGGAGAGGCTCGAACAGGGCGGGGGTAAGTATCAGGACCCGCCGATTGCCCCGGATGTGCTTGATGAGTACCTCGCGTCGCATTGCATCCCCGCCACACAGCTTCGAAATAATGATTTTTCGGCCTTCATGGCGGAGCGCCGCAAGGCACTGCTTTCGCTCATCGCAACCGCCACAGGCCATACGGTCGCGGAAGAAGTACAGGCTTCCGATGAAGGGGAAGAGCTGAGCGATGATCTGGCCCGAGACAGCGAAGACTCGACACTGACCGAATAGGGCCAAGAGAAGCCATGGCCAAGAAACCAAAATCGAAGAAGTCTGTTGAGAGCCTGAAGCACGGCGAGGCGAAGCGGAAGAATATCCCAACAGCCGAATACCAGTCGGTGTTGCAGAAGGAGGAGCAGACTCCGGTCCAGCTTGCATACCAACGACGCAACCGCGACCTCGATCCGCAACTCGTCTGGCGCGGGAAGGACGAACAGGACTGGTCCGATCTGGTGGTCCACGCGCCGCCGCTTTACATCCAGGAGAAGGTGCACTCCAAGGTGCTGATCGACGAGCTGCTACGGCAGACAAAGGCGGATCAAAAGGCACAGGAAGCGCAAACCGACCTCTTCGCCGATTTCAACGGCGTCGCTGCCGGCGTCGACAAGACCGAGTTCTACCAACACGACCAGAACTGGTCGAACCGCATGATCTTGGGCGACTCGTTACAGGTGATGGCAAGCCTCGCTGAGCGCGAAGGGATGCGCGGCAAGGTGCAGTGCATCTACATCGACCCGCCCTACGGCATAAAATTCAACAGCAACTTCCAGTGGAGTACGACCAGCCGCGACGTGAAGGACGGCAACGTGGATCACATCACCCGCGAACCCGAGCAGGTGAAGGCCTTCCGCGACACCTGGCGCGACGGAGTTCACAGTTACCTCACCTATCTGCGCGATCGCCTTACTGTCGCGCGCGATCTCCTCTCGGATTCCGGCTCGATATTCGTGCAGATTGGCGACGAAAATCTCCACTGTGTGCGCGCGTTGCTCGACGAGATCTTTGGCGGCGACAACTTTGCATCGATCATCACCTTTTCAAAGACTACTGCCCAAGCCAGTGAGCTCTTAGCGAATGTCTCCGACTACCTCGTATGGTATACGCGCTCAATCAAGTCGGCGAAGTTTCGGCAACTCTACTTCAGCAAAGTTCTTGGAGGGCAAGGTACCGGTGAATACGTATGGGCCAGGCTGCCCGATGGTACTGAGCGCCCTTTGGCGCGGGCAGAGCGGTTGGGTGAAGAGGAAGTGCCCGAGGGCGCTCGCGTATTTCGACAGGACTCTATGGTGTCTCAGGGTGCTGGCGCGCTGGGCGCCGCGACACTCGAAGTGTTCGGCAAGCCTCACAACCCAGGTGTCAATAGCCACTGGAAAACGCATCCCGCAGGCGTTCTCAATCTGGCAAAGGCGGACCGTGTCTTATCTTCGGGGAGGGTGTTGAAGTACAAGCGCTTCGTTGACGATTTTTCTATCTTTCCCTTGGTGAACAACTGGCGGGATACTGGAACAGGGGGATCGTCGTCAGATCCGCGCATTTATGTTGTTCAGACGGTGACGAAGGTTGTGGAGCGCTGCATCCTCATGACCACAGATCCCGGTGACCTGGTCTTCGACCCAACCTGCGGCTCCGGCACCGCCGCCTACGTCGCAGAGCAATGGGGGCGGCGCTGGATCACCGTCGATACATCGCGGGTAGCCCTGGCGCTGGCCCGAGCCCGTGTCATGGGGGCACGCTATCCCTATTACCTGCTTGCCGACTCGCGCGACGGGCAGATCAAGGAAGCTGAGGTCACGCGCACCGCATCGTCCACGCAACCCGTGCGCGGCGATATCCGCTATGGTTTTGTCTACGAGCGCGTGCCTCACATCACGCTCAAGTCCATCGCCAACAACACTGAGATCGACGTCATCTGGGAGAAGTGGCAACCCACTCTAGACCAGCTTCGGGAATCGCTGAACGCCGCGGTCAAGCGGAGTTGGCAGGAATGGGATATTTCGCGTGAGGCTGACCCCAAGTGGCACGACTCTGAACGAAAGCTGCACGCCGACTGGTGGCAGGCTCGGACTGCACGACAGAAGGAGATCGATGCTTCCATCGCCGCCAAGGCTGAGTTTGAGTACCTCTACGACAAGCCCTACGAGAACAAGAAGATCGTCCGGGTGGCTGGGCCGTTCACCGTCGAAAGCCTTTCCCCACATCGGGTGCTCGCGGTCGACGAGAACGACGAGTTGATCAAGGAGCCCAGCGGAGAATACGGCGAGAAGCAGACGTTCCCAGAGATGATCTTGGACAACCTGAAAGCTGCCGGCGTTCAGCAGGCGCACAAGGAGGACAGGATCGTATTCACCTCGCTGAAGCCGTGGCCAGGCGATTTGGTGTGTGCTGAAGGGCGCTACATCGAGGGGAATGCCGAAACCGGCACGGAGAAGCGAGCCGCCATTTTCATCGGCCCCGAATTCGGCACTGTGTCGCGCCCCGACCTTGTCGCCGCGGCACGCGAAGCCGGCGACGCCGACTTCGACGTGTTGATCGCATGCGCGTTCAACTACGACGCCCATTCCTCGGAATTCAACAAGCTCGGACGCATTCCCGTGCTGAAGGCACGCATGAACGCCGACCTGCACATGTCCGACGAGCTCAAGAACACTGGCAAGGGCAACCTTTTCGTCATCTTCGGCGAACCGGACATCGACATCCTCGCCGCCGACGACGGAAAGATTCTCGTGAAGGTCAACGGCGTCGACATATTCCATCCGAACACCGGCGAAGTCCGCAGCGACGGCGCCGACGGCATCGCTTGCTGGTTCATCGACACCGACTACAACGAAGAGAGCTTCTTCGTCCGCCACGCATATTTCCTCGGCGCGAACGATCCTTACAGCGCGCTGAAGACCACACTGAAGGCGGAGATCAACGAAGAAGCCTGGGCGACCCTGCATAGCGACACGTCGCGGCCGTTCGAGAAGCCGAGGTCTGGGCGGATTGCGGTGAAGGTTATCAATCACCTTGGGGATGAAGTGATGAAGGTGTTTCGGGTGGACTGATGGCGGAGCTTACGAGTCGAACTGCGAGGTGAGGAAAGCCTGTCCATGCCGAGACCAAAGCCCCGACAAGTCTTCGATGACCCGTCAAGCCACTGGGCGTTCCTGACTCAACGTTCGGACAGTGATTTTGAGGGACAGCACTTTGACCGCAAGGAGGCTGGTCAGTCGAGCGCTACTGGCAATACCCTGCGGAGTCAGCTGCGCGACGTGCGGGAAGAGATCAGGGAGACCATATCCGCCTTCGCCAACGCGAACGTCGAAGGCGGATTGCTGGTTGTGGGTATCGCTTCTGATGGATCCGTAAAGGGCATCGATCATCTCTCGGAAGAGCAACGAAATAGCTTGACCGACTTTGCGACACTTCTCCATCACCAAGCCGCGGAGGCCAGGTTTCATCCGTGTACGGACGATCTCGGCTCTGCCAAGACCATCTGCCTCATCTTCGTTCCGCACACAGACAATGGAATCTGCGAGACGCCGGAGCGCAATCCCAAGGCATGGTCTCGAAACGGCCCCCAGAACACAATCGTCACACAGGACAAACGCGATCAGCTCAGGGCCACCAAAGGGATAGTGGACTTTGAGGGAGCCTTCTGTTGCCCGTTCAGTGAAGGTGAGATCGCGGAAGATGTCTTCACCGAATTTCGAAAGGTATTCCACCCTGGGTCGACATCGGGATTCTCAGTTGATCGCGTGCTCTATGAAGCGGGCGCAATCATTCGCCGAAACGGAGAGTACTGGTTTACAAACGCCGGCCTTCTATTCTTTGGTGCGAACCCCCAACGAGTCCTTCCCGGCTCCTACATCCGCCTTCTTCGTTTCGGAGTAGCTTCAGACCAATTCCGCCAGCGGGGATTGCCGACTTTTGAGCAATCGTTTACCGGCCCGCTGACAAAGCAAATTCGTGAAGCGCGAACGTTCTTTCGCGAGTCGGCATTCTTCAAACGATACCAAAAGCGCAAGGAGGGCGGAGGGTTCGTTGACGAACCAGAGTTTCCACCTACGGTCATCGACGAATCGATCGTAAACGCTGTCGCTCATCGTGATTACCGCACCGGCATCCCGATCGAATGTGAGTCGTACTCGGATGCATTCATTGTGAAGAATCCTGGGCGCATTCTTCAGCGCAACAGTGACCTTCCAGACGATTTCTCGCTAGAGGATACCGTTCTGGATTCTAGGCCAAGGAACCCGAAACTCCTTGAATGGCTCAAGTTGATGAAGGACCCGGACGGGGTGGCCTACGTTCAGGCGATCAGCGAGGGCACAAAGCAGATGCTGAAGGAGATGACGGCGATCGGCCTCCCCGCGCCTCGATACCACTTGTCCGAGAACGAAACGCTGATCACACTCGAAAGCAAAGCGGCGGAACGTGAGGCCGCACTTCTGGCTGCGAGCCAGATGAAGTCTACGGAGTTCGGCAACCTCTTCCTCTTGAGGATTCGCCAAGGAGAGAAACCAGTCAGCCGGGAAGCATTCAACGTCCGATACCGGGAGTTCGTTGGGACCCTGAGAGACGTTCTTGTCGCGAAAGGCTGGTTCATCGATCGTTTTGGATTCAGTCGGGTGGACGCTCACAGGAGGGGCGTCGAACTCGACGTTCCTGAGGACGTGAAGCAGATATTGCGCTTCTACCCTGCGTACGAGTTCCAAGTGCGAGAGTATTTTGGCCGCTTCTACCTCTGTATCGACTACAAGTGCCAGGTCCTCAGCATCCAAAAACTAGCCATACTCGCTACACAGTTGCCGCGCGAGACGCTGATCAATCGAAGGTGCACTGCGAACAAGGGAGGGTGGCGCGAAGGCCGAATTACTGAGTTCGACTCGGAGTTTGCCAAGGTCCACTTTTTCGACACAGAAGCGGACGATCAAGTGCCAGTAGATGCGGTCATCCCAAGCTGCCCACTGTCGGTGTTGGAGGAACTGCTGCATCGCGCGCACATCGCATTCGATCTGTCGGGAACCATCAAGAGGTACAGTCTCGCATCAAAGGCTGGCGCTGCGAGGGAACGATACGAAAAGATCTCCTCGATGGTGCAGCACATAGCCAACACGTTATTCCCAATTCAGCTAAGCGACATTGAGGTCACGCTCACGACTGAGCCAGTGCAACTCTCCGAGCAGGGACAGGCGACCGATAGGAGCTTTCGAGTTCGCCGGCTGGCTGAGCCAGTCGTCGAGTTCAGGCAGCATCACTCATCCCCAGATGTTCGAAGCGGAATTACCGAGTACGGAACCTACGATGCAGAGCCGCACGCGATCGAGCTAGTCCCAATCTGTGTCCATTCAATGCGTCATCAGATGGACCAGCTGATCGAGCGATTGAAGAGCGGCAAATACAAGTACCGAGGCGCCGAGCGGACGTTTGCCACCAAGTTTTCGCACACCGGTATTGTCACGGTGGAGCGGAGTGAGGATTCCCGGGGGGAAATTGAACGGCTTCTCGATGAACATCCTGACTGGCAGGGGGACGCGCGGCTGAAGAGGATCTTCTTGGTGCACTCGCCTGAGCAGGGATATTCGTTAGACGACCACGCCGCGCCTTACTACGCTGCCAAGCGGTTGCTGCTGGAGAAGGGTGTGCCTTGCCAGATGGTCGATACTCCAACGCTTCAAAACGCTGACTGGAAGGACCTGAATCTTGCCCTGAACATCACCGCCAAGTGTGGGATTACGCCGTGGGTACTTCCTGATGCTATCCCGGACGCCGATTTCTTCGTTGGGCTCTCGTACACTCAGTCAAGGGACGGCCAACGGATTATGGGCTTTGCGAATGTGTTTAACAGCTACGGGAAGTGGGAGTTCTATTCTGGCAATACATCGTATTTCAACTTCGAGGAGCGCACGACTTATCTCGCCCAGCTCGTCGAAGAGACGATTACGAAGCTGCAGAATCAATTACCTCCTGCACCTCGCGTCGTGTTCCACTACTCCGCAAAACTTGCGAACCATGATCGCCGCGCAATCCTTGATGCGGCTCGCAAGCTGAGACCGCAGGGAACGTTCACGTTTGTATGGGTCAACTCACATCACAACGTTCGTTGGTACGATAATCGCCCGGAGACCGACGGAAGTCTTCGACGTGGGAGCTACGTTGAGGTCGCCGACAACCGGATCTACCTCTCAACGACTGGGTACAATCCCTTCCGGCGCTCTCTCGGTACGCCCAAGCCGTTGGAGATCTCCGCATGGGTATGTCGGCCAGAAGGTCTGCCAAGAGCGGAGCCGGATCTAAGGGTTCTTGCCGTGCAGGTACTGAACCTCACTAAACTTAACTGGGCATCGACTGATTCATTCTGTGGCGAGCCCATCACACTGAAGTACGCGGGGGACATCGCCTACCTCACCGCTGCATTCCTGAGGCAGGCAGAGCCATTCACCCTTCATCCAGTTCTCGAACGAACGCCGTGGTTCCTCTAGCAGGGAGAAAACCTCGAATATTTGAAGGACACCATCCGGGCAACGTCAATGCAATTTCGAATCGCCGACACGTTTACGGACAGCTTGGCCAGGCTCACCGGTGAAGAGCAGAAGGCTGCCAAGACAACTGCCTTCGATCTGCAGGTAAACCCTGCTGCGCCAGGGATGCAATTCCACCGGCTCGACAAAGCGAAGGACAAGAACTTCTGGTCTGTTCGTGTGAGCCAGGATGTCCGACTCATAGTTCATCGTGCCGACGCCAGCCTGCTGCTATGTTACGTCGGACACCACGACGACGCCTACCAGTGGGCTGAGCGGCGCAAGCTTGAGACGCATCCCAAGACCGGTGCTGCGCAGCTTGTAGAGATACGTGAACGCATCCAAGAGATCGCCGTTCCGAAGTATGTAGAGGTTGCGACGCCCGCACCGCCCAAGGCACCTCTCTTCGCTACAACACCCGCTGAGACCCTTCTTGGCTACGGTGTGCCGGCCGAATGGCTGGATGATGTGCGCTTGGTGACAGAGGACAGCTTGCTCGAATTGGCTGACCATTTGCCAAGGGAAGCTGCCGAGGCTCTGCTTGATCTTGCTACCAGTGCCACGCCGCATACCACGCCGCCTGTCATGGCGGTACCAGACCCATTCGCGCATCCAGACGCGCAGAGGCGCTTCCGTCTGGTAGCAAACGTCGAAGAGCTAGAACGTGCGCTGGAGTATCCGTGGGAGAAGTGGACCGTGTTTCTCCACCCGGCACAGCGTGAATCTGTCGAACGCGACTACAGCGGGCCGGCTCGGATATCTGGGTCGGCCGGCACCGGAAAGACAGTCGTTGCACTACACCGGGCAGTCTTTCTAGCCCGCAACAATCCAGATGCGCGGCTGCTGCTAACGACGTTCTCCGACACGTTGGCAAACGTGCTGCGCACGATGCTGCGACGGCTTATCGGCAACGAGCCACGCCTCGCCGAACGATTGGAGGTGCACTCCCTCAACAGAGTCGCGCGGCGACTGTACGAACGGAACATCGGACGGCCCGAAATCGCAACGCGCGAAGCAATTCGCGAACTGCTCGGGCAAGCCCTGCGAGATACCGAGGCCCAGAAGTTCAGCCTCCACTTCTTGATGGCCGAGTGGGATGAGGTTGTCGACGCGTGGCAAATCAAGACGTGGGATGCGTATCGAGATGTCGTTCGTCTCGGTCGGAGGACCAGGTTGCCGGAGAAGCAACGGCAGATCCTGTGGGCTGTGTTTGATCGTGTTCGAACCGGTCTCGACTCGCGTAGCCTGATCACGAATGCCGACCTCCTGAGTCAGTTGGCGGCGCAGCTTGGCACCCTCAAGAAGCCGCCATTCGAATTCGTGGTCGTAGACGAGGCGCAAGATGTGAGTGTGGCGCAGCTACGGCTTCTTGCGGCTTTGGGAGCCGGGCGTCCAAACGGTCTTTTCTTCACCGGCGATCTGGGCCAACGCATCTTCCAGCAACCATTCTCCTGGAAAGCCCTCGGTGTCGACATTCGCGGCCGTTCGAGGACTCTCCGGATCAACTACCGCACATCGCATCAGATCAGGGCTCAAGCCGACCGCTTATTGGGACCGCAAGTCACCGACGTTGACGGCAACACGGAAGACCGGCGCGGTACCATTTCCGTCTTCAACGGACTGACACCAACGATCCAAGTTTTGGAGGCATCCGAGGCCGAGGCAGAACTGGTGAGCACCTGGCTCAAAGATCGAATCACGGAAGGCGTGAATCCTCATGAGATCGGGGTGTTTGTGCGGACGGTCGCTGAGATTCCCCGAGCCCGGGTGGCCGCGGATTCGGCGAAGCTACCGTTCAAAGTACTCGACGACAACGTGGAAACAACGAGCGGCTACGCCTCGCTTGGCACGATGCACCTCGCGAAGGGGCTGGAGTTCCGCGCTGTGGCGGTGATGGCTTGCGACGACGAAGTGATCCCCCTTCGGCAACGCATCGAGGCCGTGACCGACGACAGTGATCTCGAAGAGGTGTACAACACAGAACGCCATCTGCTGTACGTCGCCGCAACCCGTGCGCGCGATCATCTACTCATCACAGGTGTTCAGCCAGCGTCGGAGTTTCTTGATGATCTCAAACGCTGAGGTCCAGGGGGATGGCCCCGCAGATGATACCAGCGCTTAACGAGAACGGAGACCTACCCGTCGGTATTCACGTCACCGATTGGCCCGAATTGGGCCAGCGGTTTGGGACTGGATCAGCCGCACGTGTTCGTGCGCTGGCAAAGCTGCGACTGCTTCACCAACTCGCCAGCGGGACCGGGAAGCTTTCGCGGTTCATCGTCTTCGGCAGCTTCGTGTCAACTACTGCCGAGCCGCGGGATGTGGATGTTGTCCTGGTGATGGCAGCGGACTTCAGGGTCGAGTCCGCTCCCCGTGAGAGCCGCACGCTCTTCTCCTACGCCGATGCAGACGCCCGTTATGGTGCGAGCATCTTCTGGCTCCGTGAAGGAATGCTTCCGGCGCCGTTGGAGGCCGAGTTCTTTGAGACGTGGCAAACCAAGCGAGATGGGACTAAACGTGGTATTGTCGAGGTGCAAGCATGATCAACAATCCCAAAGAGTTGGCGGCGGCGCGCGAGCGAGTAGCGAAGTTCGAGAATCTGCTCGAAGCGCTACGGCAAACCGCCCGGCCGGAGGAATGGCCGTCTCTTAGCTCAGGATACCGTCTTGAGATCGAGCGGATGCAGGGTGAGATCCTCGACTATCTCGTCGAGGGCGCCCCTGCCGAGCCAGGCGCGGCGGCGTAAGCAGCATTGCTCGATGACCAGTTTCGGCTGAACGATCAGGTGCCGGTAGTGGTGCCGGTTGGATCGTGGAAGCCGATGAAAACCGATGAAGACCTCAGAACGCTGGATGAGCGTAATTCCCCGGAAAACGCCGAAAACGCCCACGGGTGGGCACTATCGGTGAGCCCCGGGACGGCCTTCTAAGCCGTGGGTCGGGGGTTCGATTCCCTCCTGGCGCGTTCGTCTTTCTCCCCAAAATTCAGATTTTAGCAGTCTGTCGGATTCGAGTTGAGCATGGTGGCGACGACAAGGTCCAGCCGCCGACATCACCGTTGCGCTTCCGGGCGATGGGCATCAGTGACCGGGTCGAAAGTGCTCGACATAGTCTGCCATGCACTGCCGGACCACCTCGTAGGCAGCCTCGCGAGTGTAGGTCTCCGCAATCTCAACGCGCGCTTCACTGGCGCCCGGCGGGCGTTTGTACGTGAGAAAGTAGTGCTGGATGCGCTCCACGAGCGCAC
>JAXLXM010000018.1:0-2898 GCA_046327925.1 Binatia bacterium | reverse complement strand
AGGCCGGACCTACTCCCACCAAGGCACCGATTTCGTTTCCACACCAGGACAGGAGGTCGTTGCACCAACCGAAGCTATCGTGAACAGGTCGTTGCAGGTCTACCCAGGGGATAGTCGGTTCAGCGGTGTCGAAGTGATGACGAGCTCCGGGGAGACGGTGAAGCTCTTTTATATGGCAGCCCGATCGTTCTCTCATCGGGTCTACAGGGAGGCAGGAAGAGGCAGGAAGGGGACGCAGGGCCGGGTCGGCCGGTTTGACCCTGAGGGCGCGAAGGAGGGGCACGGCGCCGACTTCGTCGAGCGCCTTGGCGATGACGAGGAGAAATGCCGAGGAGGTTCTGAGACACCCATGTTACGGGAGGTTGTGAAGCTGTCCCGCTTTGGTGGACGGTTGAGGACTGGAGAGCCAGTCCTGGTTTGTACCGCGGTTTCTAGTCGATGCAAGCCTTCAGGTCCATAACTCCGCTCTAAGGCGCCCGTTCGGCGCCGGCCGGCGCCGACGAAGACGCGGACAGCCCCGCCGCCTCTCCGTGGCACCGAAGGGGCCGGCCGTTGAGCGCTGCGGGTACCCAAGCGGGCCCCCGTCGATACGGCGCCTGACACGAGGACGCCTACTCAGGGTGAACGGGGAAGAGACCTTCTTGAGGCAATAGAGCCGTTCGCCCTGAGTAGGTCGCATCTTGACCGCGGCCGTATCGAAGGGCGCGATCTCGGCAGGATGCTTCGAAGGGAGAGGCCGTGCAGCGAATCAGCTCGGCGGCACGCGTCGTACATCGCGAGCAAACGCCGCCGCGCCTCGACGATTTCCTGGAGTCGCCGGTCGCCCACGGGCACCCGCACCGAGAGCTGGCTCTGGTGGTTGACGAGTTCGCCGGGCAGGGTGAACAGCTCGTAGCGCAAGCGCTTCGGACGCGCGTCCCGGAAGCGCTCCGGTAGGGCGCAACGCTTGAGTACGGTGAGCACGTTGAAGGTCAGGGCGTTGATGCGAAACCATGCCGCGTTCGCGCCGAAGCGCCCGCTCGGCAGCACGCCCGCACCAAGCTCGTCCTTCATCACGCGGTGCACGTGTTCGATGGTGCCCGCCTTCTCGCGGTGCCAGCGCACCAGCTGGGCCGCGTCGAGGTCGCGCCGGTTGGTTACGATCGCATGGTAGGTGATCCCGCGGCTCTCCAACAGCTCCTGCTGGCGCGGCGTGAAGCGCAACGCGATGTAGCGCAGCGGCCAGGCATCCCGCGGCCAGTCGCCCGGTGTGAACTCCACTTCGGCGACGTCGACCTCATCCCGCTCCCGCACATCGAGCCGTGCCCAGCGCCGCTTGGAGACGGCGGTACAGCACGCGCGCAGTTCTTGGGTCATGTCGGCGCTGATCGCAAAGGCGATCTTCTCGTGGACCAGATATTTGAGCAGCGGCGTATAGTAGGCAGCCGAATCGGCACGGAAACGCCGCTCGCCGACCCATGCGGGCAGATTGGCAAACGCGCGCTGGACCGAGCTCAACGGGTCCTCGCCGCCGGCCACGTTGCCGTCCCGGAATTCGTCCGCCACGACCAGCTGCTGCTCGGCCCACACCGCCACCAGGGGCTGAAATCCCCGCGTGCCCTCGTACGCCACCGTGGCCTCGCGCTTATGCGCCTCGATGATCGTCCCGTCGTGGTCGATGGTCGCCCGGGTCTGGCGGCGATCGGCACCGCGCTCCACCAGCGCGCGATTGATCGCCTCCAGGCTCTGCAGCCCCGCCGACTCCGGCGCCACCCAGGCCTTCTTCTGCGGCGGTCGCCCCACCCAACAGCGCGGGTCGTGAAACTGTCCGACAAAGTCGAGCAGCGCATCGGGGGAGGGAAACGGCGCGCCCAGCAACTGCTCCAACCCCTTGTCCTCGGCCAGCACCCGCACGTCCTCGACGCGATCCCCACCCGCTGCCAGCAGGGTGACGAGCGCCTCGAGCTTGTGCGCCGGAGCAAAGCCCCGCCGCCGCTTGGGCTGCGGCAGGGTCGCACCCGCCACCTTATCCACTCCCAACGCCCGCATGGTCTCGACCACCAGGGGTAACCCGGCGCGGGCGGTGACGTCGGTACGCGCGGCCGCTTCCAACACGAACGGCAGGATACCTTGCCGGCGACGCTGCCGCACCCGCCGCGGCTTCACCGCGGGCGCCGCCGGGCGCGCCGGCGCTCCCGCGCCGCCCGCCGCAGATCGGACAGCTCGCACGCCGTCAGCTCATTGATCAGGTTCCACAGCTGGGTGTATGCCGCGAGGGCGCTGCGCACTTTGCCCTCGTCTTCGGGCCGCACGTGGAGCGCGTGCGTGTGGCCGTCGAGCTGCACGGTGAGGAACTTCCCACCGTGGCGCCGCCGGGGATCGGCGGCGCAGGCGCAGTTGGCACGACCACAGCGGCGCAGGCGCTCCACCAGCGAGCCCCGCATCAGGGGCCGCCAGCTCAGCGCCCGCAACTGCTCGCGCAGCTGGCGCCGCCGGCGTTGAGTTGCTGCGCGATCGGATGCCATATCTGAATCATATATCACTAACCAGATAAGGAGTCCAACCAAAACTCGCCCATCGGGCGAACTTCTTTCGCGGTTATTGCCTCGCTACTGCTACAAATTTCCCGGGTCCGGCCCGCTTAGAGCGGAGTTATGGTCAGGTGGTGTTTGAGAGGTTTGATTTAACGTCCGTCTTTTTGCTGGCGCGGACTCCACTGCTCGATGCTGGGCGAAGCTGCTGTCCACATTGTGGACGGCGAGGTAGCACGCAGTCACAGCCGTGGCAGACGCTGCCATGTTCGATGTCCCCGTCCACAGTGTGGGCAGCTGCTCCGGGGGCGTGGCAGAACTCTGCGCCGCGGCGACGAGCGACAAACCCGCATGCCGCCGTGCGTAGGTGGAGTCGTCCCGGAGCACG
>JAXLXM010000017.1:0-11613 GCA_046327925.1 Binatia bacterium | reverse complement strand
CGCGGCAGCGCGGCACAGTTCAGCGCGACGAACGGCTCCGGCGACAGCGCGCCGCACTCGTGGATGGCGCGAGCCGCCAGTTCTTTCCCGGTGCCGCTCTCTCCCACCAGAAACACCGTCCCGCGCGTCGCTGCCACGGCTTCGATGTGTTCATACAGCGTCTGCATCGCCGGGTTGCCGCCCACCAGGCCGTGAAAACGCCGCCGGTCTCCATGCGGCAACTGCGCTGCCTCCCGCTCGAGGTCCCGGAGACGCGCCGCGGCGCTGGCGGCCGGGAAGCGGAAATACGCATCCGACAACACAATGATACGGCAGTGACTGAGCTTGTCGAAAGCGAAGTAGAGCGCCGGACTGCGCAGATGCTCTGGAAAGACCGTGTGGGCGCTCTCCTCGAAAAGGTGAATGGAGGCCACTACCTCGGGAAAGGGTACGCGGCGCTCCGCCAGGGCCTCGCCGAGGCCGCGGATGTCGGCGGCGAAGCGGGCCATGTCCTTGCCTCGCAGGTTGCGCGTCGTCACCTCCAGGTCCTGGCCGTAGATCTGCAGAAACTCGCCCTCGGAGAGCGTTCGCTGATCGCCGAAATGCACGATGTACAGCCGGTGCCAGTGCGCCAGCACCTGGCTGCGGTGTTCGGCGATAGCGCGCAGGATGGGCTCGAGTTCGCCGAGCTCGTGCTCCCACAGCAGGTGCAGATACGCCGGCGCCCGGCACGGCACCGCTGGTTGCGCCTGCACCCTGACATCGATATTGCCGGCCCTCGTTCCCGCCATCGGCTCGCGCCACTCGCCGGCACGCACACCCGGCCGGCCTGGTGACACTTCCTTCCATAGCGCAATTGCTCCGCACGAAGAAACCGGCAACCTGGGCGACCAGCCAGCCCTCGATACGGCGCCAAGAGCAGGCGCCACTCAGGCCGAACGGGGAGGGTGTGGTTCCTTGACCCGCTGCGGCAGCACAGCGCTGGTGGGTCGAGAGAACCGGGGCCCGCGTCCCTCTTGCACCTGTCTTGTCGCGCACCTCCGGCAATCCCGCCACGGCGCGCACACGGGGTGGATCGCGATGCCGAGCGATCACAGCGACCGCAGGACTGGACCCCGAGTAAGCGGTAGCCAGAGCGCCGCACCGATGGTCTGGACGGCTGTGCCGCTGGCAGGCCCGTGGTGACGTGCGTCGCCGACGAACTCTTCGTGTAGGTTCCCAAGGCGCGATCCCACAGGGTCAGAATTGTCCCGAAGTTGCTGTCGAGATCGAGGACCCGACTCGCATGGTGCCGGCGATGCAGAGCCGGAGTCACCGCCAGCGCGGCGAGGCGCCGTTCGAAGCGCATCGGCAGCTGGATGTTGCCGTGCTCGAAGAGGTTCGAAAACGCCAAGAGCACCTCGAACACGACGACCGCCAATACCGGCGCGCCAAGCACCACGATCGCCAGCAAACGGATCGGCAGTGACAACAGCAATTCGCCAGGGTGGAAACGCAAAGCCGTTGACACCGTGAAGTCGACGTCGAAGTGGTGCACCTGGTGAAACCGCCACAACACGGGAATGCGATGATTGGCCCGGTGCCAGGCGTAAGAGACAAAACCCAACCACAAAACGGTTGAGGTCAGCGCGATCCAGGATGGCGGCATCACGTTGTTCAATAGACCCAGCCGTGCCCCTTGTGTCCAGTGTGCGACGCCGCAGGTACACGCGCCACAGAGGCCCAACATCACAATGCCGTCGATCATCCACAGGGCGACGTTCATCCACGGGTTGCGGGATTCTCGGTGGTGCGGCCGGAGACGTTGCAGCGCCAGGGCAAACAACAATGCCGTGACGCAGCCGGCCATGCGGAGGACACGAGGCTCGGATTCGGTCACCGGCATGCTCTAGTCAGCAGCCTGTCGGACTTTTGTTAGGTCCGAGTAGCGTGATTGTGGCATGAAACGGCAGCCGGAAGCGGTTCGAGTGGATGCGGAGGAGAGGATGAGCGGACGGTTGGTGAGCGTGGACCGCGACACGCCGTACCTGTTGCCCCCATCGGTGCAGGAGTGGCTGCCGGAGAATCATCTGGCGCGGTTCGTGGTGGTGATCGTGGCGCGGGTGGATCTGGGGGCACGGACCCGTGCATACCGTGGGCGCGGGTCGGACGCCTTCCACCCGGCGATGCTGGTCGCGCTGGTGTTCTACGGCTACGCGACCGGCGTCTTTTCGAGCCGGAAGCTGGAACGAGAGACGTACGACTTGCGCAAGCGCCAATTCCGTACACGTTATCGTTCGTTCCCACGGTTGGTTTCCCCAGCGAGCCCGTCCACATTTATTAGACAGGGCCACAGTCAGATCCTGCACGAGTCGCGTTGAGCATTTCCGGGCGCACTCCGTACGGGCGTAATGAGGTGCTCTAGCAGCCCATCGGACTTGAAATGAAGCGATTCTCCGCAATACACAGGTTGCAAACGACTAAAGATTGGCGTGGGGCACGTAGAGCGGTTTCGGGTTCACTTGGAACGGTTGTTGGTGTTCCCAAGAGTAAAAACCGTGATTTTCGTCATCGCAGCTGCACTGGGCAGCCGTGGCGCCGTCCGACTTCGCTCTGGGCGTGGCTTTTGGCGATTTCTGCGGCGCCGGCGCGTGCGAATGTCAACGTAATACGGCCTCTCCAGGAAATCGAGTGGGTGAATTTTGACCATTTCGCGCGCTGACGACGGGGCGGGAGCGGTCCCCCCACAGCCTCTCACAAACTCACTGGTACCCCATATACGGGTTCCGCAGCGGGCGCGCCCGCCGGTTCCAGATCACCACCTGGTACGGCCGCCACAGGTAGCCGATCGGCACGGTCACCAGATGCACCAGGCGCGTGAACGGGAACAGCCCGATGATCACGAAGCCGCCGAGCAGGTGCAGCTTCACCACCCACGGTAGGACGGTAACGTTCTCGATGCTCGGGTTGAGAGTGACCAACGACAGCAGCCAGGGCACTGCGGTACGCACGTACCAGTCGGAGCCCCAGCGATAGAAGAGCGCCACCCAGAACCCGAGGCACACCTGCGCCAAGAGCGCGGCGAGCAGAACCCAGTCCAGCGCCGTGGTCACGGCGCGCACGCGCGGGTTGCTCGCCCGGCGCACGATGAGGAGCGCCAACCCGAGGATGGTGATCACCGCCAGCGCCAGCCCGCTGACCTCGAGCGCGTAGAGCCGCGCCGGCGTCGCGAGCAGGACGGCCCAGCCGCCGGGAAAGAGCAGCGCCAGCAGATGCGCCATGAGGATGGCGAGGATGCCGTAGTGCCAGGGCACCGCTCCCCAGAACTCCAGCCGGTTCTCCAGGAATTGCGACGAGAAGCTGGAATAGGAGAAGCGATCTCTCGTGTAACGATATATCCCGCCGAGGACGCACAGCACCGTGGCGACATACGGGAACACCACGAAGAGGATCTCGTTGTTCATGCCGGCTCCTCCTCGGCCGCCGCCGCGGCGGCAAGGCGGTGGCGCAGCACCAGCCGTAACGCGCGCAGCGCATAATCATACGGCCGTGGCCGCCGTCCGCCTTCGGTTGTGGCTGCGGACACCTCGAGCATCTTGTCCAAGGCCGGTAGCAGCGCCTCGGCGATCAGCTCCTCGGCCGGCGCGGCATCCGAGCAGGCGGCCAGGAAGCGCAGCACCGCGGACAGATGGTCCGCCAGCTCCCCGTCCGGACACACGCCGTGTTGGCGGTAGCGTTCTTGCAACCCCACGAGGAAAACGCTGCGCTTGTAGCTCTCGCCGAAGAGGTGGTAGCCGACGTACGGGGAGCAGCGCGGCTGCAGGTCGAAGGTGGCGGTGTAAATCTCTTGCAGCCGGCCCAGCGGCAGGCTGGCCACCGAGCGGCGGAACTCGCGCAGCAGCGCACCGCTGTCGGTGGCGGGCGGGACCAACGTCTCGCCGGCGCGCACGACGTCGGCGAGCGCCACCGGCGGCCCCGCCGGATAGCTGAAGATCTCCGCGAAGCATTCCAGGATGCGCCCGGCGGGCGCACCGCCAGCGCCCATGATTACCACCGTCGCACCGGCGCCGTACGGGGACCGAAGCCGGTCGCCGGCTTGTGAGCGAACGGATCGCTGATCGGCTCGATGGCCCGTTCGCGACCGAGCGGCGGCACGACGAAGCGTTCCTCGTAGGTGGGCGTGGCGGTAAGCCGGAAGATGGCGTCGGCTTCCTCGGGCGTGCTCTCCGCCAGTCCGAGGGCGAGCTGCGCCTCGGCGGCGGAGACGTCGTGGACCTGCTGCGAGCGCGTGTAGAGGCGCACCGCCATGAGCTTGCGGTACACCGCGTGGATGATCTCCTCGTTGCCAGCGGCAAACAGGCTGGCCATGAAGCGGATGGGCACGCGCGCCCGTTCCAGCGAGCTGAGCATCGGACCGAGTCCTTCGCCGTCGTCGCCGGGAATTTCGTAGCGGCCATTCGTGAACGTGCCGCGCACCGGCAGCATCGGAGGCACGTAGAACAAACTCGGCATGGTGCGGAACTCCGGATGCAGCGGCAGCGCCAGCCGCCATTGCTTGACGAACTTGTACACGGGCGACTCTTGCGCCGCGTCGATCTGGTCGTCGGGCACGCCGTTGGCCGCCGCGGCGGCGATGATCGCCGGATCGAACGGGTCCTGCAGCATGGTGCGCTGCGCCTCGACCAGTTCCTCCTCAGGGGACGCGGCCAACTCCGTAATGCGGTCGGCGTCGTAGAGAATCAGGCCCAGGTAACGAATACGCCCCACGCACGAATGGAAGCACGCCGGCGGCTGGCCGGTTTCCAGACGCGGAAAGCAGAGGATGCACTTCTCCGACTTCCCGGTCGACCAGTTGTAGTACACCTTCTTGTATGGACAGCCGGAAATGCACATCCGCCAGCCGCGGCACTTCTCCTGGCTCACCAGCACGATGCCGTCCTCGCCGCGCTTGTAGATAGCGCCGGCGGGACAGGCGGCGACGCAACTCGGGTTGAGGCAATGGTTGCAAATGCGCGGCAGATAGAAGAACACCTCGCGCTCCAGGGCATTGAGCTGCGCCCGTTCGTCGGCGCTCAGGTGCGTCAGGTTCGGGTCGTTGGCGGCGTACACCGGCGAGCCGCCCAGGTCATCGTCCCAGTTGGGTCCAGCCTCGATGTCGATCGGCTGGCCGCTGATCATGGAGATCGGCCGGGCGGTGGGCTGGTCGTCGCCTTCGGGAGCGCGGAACAGGTCGTCGTAGCGATAGGTCCACGGCTCGTAGTAGTCGTCGACGGTCGGCTGGCGCGGATTGTGGAAAAGATTCGCCAGCGTCGCCAGACGGCTCTGCAAGCGCAGCCGCAGCCGGCCGCCCTTCTCCACCCAGCCGCCGCGATAGGTGTCCTGATTCTCCCACAGCGTCGGATAGCCGGTCCCCGGCTTGGTTTCGACGTTGTTCCACCACATGTATTCCGTGCCCTCGCGATCGGTCCAGATGTTCTTGCACGCCAGGCTGCAGGTGTGACAGCCGATGCACTTGTCGAGGTGGAAGACCATCGCCACTTGGGCTCGAATATCCATACGGTCGCGAACTCCTCTGCGGGCCGCTTGACGGCTCACCACTCCAGCTTCCCCAGTTTGCGTACCACGCAATGGGTGTCGCGCGTGAAGACGCCGATCGGTCCCCAGTAGTCGAACTGGTAGGTGAACTGCGCGTAGCCACCGGCCAGCTGCGCCGGATTGATACGTGTGCGTGTCAGGCTGTTGTGCGCACCGGCGCGCCAGCCGCCGCGTACCGGCGACTTGGGCACCGAGATGGTGCGTTCGGTGGCGTGGTAGATCATGCAGGTCCCGGCTTGCACGCGCGAGCTGACGGCGGCCCGGGTGACCACCACACCGTTGTCGTTGTAGACCTCGACCCAGTCGTTGTCCTGCACGCCGACGCGCGCCGCATCCTGGTCGTTGAGCCAACAGGGCTCGATGCCCCGGGACAGCGTCAGCATGCGGTGGTTGTCGGAGTACGTCGAGTGGATGTGCCACTTACCGTGCGGCGTCAGGTAGTTGAGCACCAGGCTGGGACCGTCATGCGGGCTGGCGACAATGTCGCCGCTCTGCCACGGATCGACCTTGGGTTTGTAGGTGGGCAAGTGCTCGCCGAAATCGAGGTAGTGGGGATGGTCGACATAGAGGTGTTGGCGACCGCTGAGCGTGCGCCACGGCACCAGACGCTCGACGTTCAGACACCAGGCGGCGTAAGCGCGGCCGTCGTTCACCATTCCCGTCCAGCACGGGCTGATGAGTGTGCGCCGCGGCTGGCGGCTGATGTCGCCGAAGGTCATGCGCACGCCGCGCACCGGCGCGGCGAGGTCGGCGAGCGGCACGCCGACGCGCGCCTCCTCGGCGGCGAACGCCGCGTGCGCCACCTCGCCGTTGCTCTCCGGCGCCAGATGCAGCACCAGGTTGGCGGCGTCGAGCGCGTCCTCCAGCGACGGGTACTTCTGCCCGTTCCACTGCACGCACCGCAGGTGGTGTGGGTCGGGAGAGCCGCCCACTGGCTTCTCCAGCAGCTCATCGTAGAACGGCGCAATCGGGACGTGCACGCCGTTGGCGCTGAGGCCGTCGGCGCGCGCCAGCGGTCCGAAGGAGATGAAGCGCTGGTAGAGGCTGGCGTAGTCGCGCTCCACCACCTGCAAGTGCGGCATGCTGACGCCCGGCACCGGAGCGCACTCGCCGGCGCGCCAGTCACGCACCTCCGGCTGCGCCATCTCGTCGCGCGTATCATGCTGCAAGGGATACGCCACCAGGTCGAGCACCGGCTGCGGAAAGACGCCCGGTGCCAGCTCGCTGACCTTGCGCGCCACCGCCTTGAAGATGTCCCAGTCCGACTTGGCCCCCCACACCGGCGGCACCGCCGCGCCGAGGAGGTGCACGAAGGAATGCAGGTCCGTGGTGTTGAGGTCGTTCTTCTCGTACCACATGGCGGCCGGCAGCACGACGTCGGCATACAGCGCCGACGTGTCCATGCGGAAGTTGATGTCGACGACCAGATCCATCTTGCCGCGCGGCGCCGGCTCGCGGAAGGTCACCGTCTTCACCCGCCCCTTGGCGCGCTCCGGGGCGACGGCATTGTCGTGCGTGCCGAGATAGTGACGCAGGAAGAACTCATGCCCCTTGGCGCTTGACTGGATGGCGTTACCGCGCCAGATGAACCACACGCGCGGCCAGTTCTCCGGCGCGTCCGGGTCCTCGACTGCGAAGCGGCGTTTCCCGGTCTGGAGTTGCTCCACCATCCACTGAGCGATCTGCTGGGGCTGGCGCGCGCCGGCCTGCTGCGCCTGGCTCACCAAGTCGAGCGGGTTGGCGTCAAACTGCGGGTAGAACGGCATCCAGCCCATACGTACGGCGCGCGCCTGCTGGTCGATGGCGTGTCCGCCGGCCCAACGCGCCGCCGGCGGCACCGCCGCGTAGTCCGTGAAGTCGCCCTCGTAGCGCCACTGGTCGCTATGCGCGTAATGCCAGATGGGCGACTGCTGCAGGCGCGGCGGTTTTGCCCAGTCGAGGGCAAAGGCAAGGCTCGTCCACGGCGCCTGCAGCGTCAGCTTCTCCTGGCCGACGTAGTGATTCATGCCCCCGCCATTGCGCCCGCAGCAGCCGCAGAGCAGCAGCGCGGTGATCGGGGCGCGGTAGGCGAGGCCGTTGTAGTACCAGTGATTGACGCTGGCGCCGACGATGACCATCGAGCGCCCCTGGGTGTTCTCGGCATTGCGAGCGAACTCTCGTGCCAGCCGCAACACCGTGTCGCGGCTGATGCCGGTGAAAGCCTCCTGCCACGCCGGCGTATAGGCGCCGGGGTCGTCGTACCCGGCCGGATAGTCGCCGGCGAGGCCACGGCTGACACCGAACTGAGCAATCAGTAGGTCGAAGACCGTGGTCACCGTCACGCGCCCGTCGCGCGTCTCCACATACTTCACCGGCACGCTACAGCGCCGCGTCGTCCCGCCCGCAAACTCGTAGAAGCTCACCGGCAATTGCGCATCCTCGTGACCCAGCAGGCTGAGGAGCGGATCGATGGGTGCGCCGTCGAGGCCGTCCGCCATCTGCAGGTTCCACTGCCCGGGACGCTGCTGCCAGCGAAAGCCGAGCGTCCCGGTCGGCATGCGCGGCGCGCCGCTGGCCCGATCGTAGACGAGCAGCTTCCAGTCCCCCAGTTCGGCGTCGCCGTAACGCGCCAGCCGATTGGCGCGCAGGTAGCGGCCCGGTCGATGTGTGTCGCCGTCGACCTCCAACGTCACGAGAAACGGCGCATCGCTGTAGCGGCGCATGTAATCCGTGAAGTACGGCACCTGGCGGTCGGCGTAGAACTCCTTCAGAATGACGTGAACCACCGCCATCCACAGAGCGGTATCCTGTCCGGCACTCACCGGAATCCACCAGTCGGCGTATTTGGCGGCCTGGTTGAAGTCCGGGGCGAGGACGACGAACTTGGTGCCGGCGTGGCGCGCCTCGGCAATGAAGTGCACGTCAGGGGTCCGCGTCATGTTCAGGTTCGCCCCCATCGCGACGACATACTTGGCGTTGTACCAGTCGGCGCTTTCGCACACGTCGGTCTTGTCGCCCCACACCTCGGGAAAGGCGTTGGGCAGGTCCGCGTACCAGTCGTAGAAGCTCAGGTTGACACCGCCGAACAGTTGCAGGAAGCGCGAACCAGCGGCGTAGGAAAAATACGACATCGCCGGGATCGGCGAGAAACCGAAGACGCGATCCGGGCCCCAGCGCTGTGCGGTGTGCAGGCAGGCGGCGGCGACCAGCTCCAACACCTCCTCCCACGCGGCACGGCGGAAGCCGCCCTTGCCGCGCGCGCGCTGGTAGCGGGCACGTTGCCGATCGTCGCCGACGATGGCGGCCCAGGCGGCGATCGGGTCGGCGTGCTGGGCGCGGGCGGCGCGCCACAAGTCCAGCAGCGCTCCCCGCACGTACGGGTACTTCACCCGAATCGGGCTGTAGACGTACCAGGAGGCGGAGATGCCGCGCTGGCACCCGCGCGGCTCGTAGGGGGGCAGATTGGACTCGAGCAGCGGGTAATCGGTCTGCTGCATCTCCCAAGTAATGATGCCGTCCTTGACATACACCTGCCAGGAACAGCCGCCGGTGCAGTTCACGCCGTGGGTGCTGCGCACGATGTGATCGTACTGCCAGCGGTTGCGATAGAACTCTTCCCAGCGGCGTGCCTTCGGGTCGACGAGATCGCGGATCCACCCCATGCCGGCTTACCTCATTCCGAGCGCACCGGGCGCCGGGGGTCGTCCCGCCCGCACCTGTCCGAGCAATCGGCGGCGTACGGTGCGCAGGCGGCGCCACCACAACCCCTGAGCAGCGAGCAGCATGCCGACGGCACCGAGACCGGCCGCCAACGCCAGACGCTGCATCGCGGGGATAGCACGCCGGGCGAGCGGCGCGCCCTGCAGAAAGACCGTGAGGTCCGCCTTCTCCTGCGGCGTCAGGCGTTGCGCGACGTAGATGGCACGCATCGGCGGCATGATTTCCGGCCAGCTCATGACTGCCTGGCCCAGCTTGCCGTAAGCGCCGGTCAGGTCGGGCCCCAGCGTGCCGCCGCCGAGCGCGCCAATACCCGCCACGCTGTGGCAGGCCATGCATGGCGGTCCGCCGTTCTGCAAGCGGGTGGTCCCGAGGAAGAGCGCCTCGCCAGCGGCCGCGGTACCGGGGCGCAGCGCCACCGCCGGCGTAACGGGCGGCGCCGCAGCCTGCGCCACCTTCCGCGGGGGCGGCTGCGACAAATAGGCGATGAGATCCGCCACCTGCACGGCCGTCAGCCCGAAGTTGGGCATCGGTACGTGGAATTGGCTCAGGAGTTGCGTCGCCACCGGGTCGTGCTGCGCCAGCAGCTCGTCCGGCGTGCTGATCCAATGGGTCAACCAGTCCACACTACGCTGCCGCGTGACTCCCGCCAGATCCGGACCGACCCTGTCACCATGGCCGATCGTGTGGCAGGCAACGCAACGCTCCTGGAAGAGCGCCTTGCCCGCGGCAGCGTCCGGTGGCGGCGCGGCTGGCACCCGCACGGCGAGCGCCAGCGTACCCGACACGCAGAGCAGCCAGATCCGCCTGGACGCTCCGTTAAACCGGAGCGGGTCGCCCGACCCGGCGTGCCGCCTCAGCTCTGACCACCGTCGGCGCATCCCAGTTCTCCCGCTGCTCTCGTCCCCTCGTCGCACAGCAGCAACCATGCCCGCAGCGTCCGTCACTACTTTTGGCTGTCCCGCACCCCTAGATCGGCGAACTGGGCATCACGGGCCGCGGCAGCTGCATCCGGTGGAATCAACGGGCTTCAAACGGTGACTCCAACCGGGGCATTCTACCAAAGGCGGTTGGTGCCGTCGGATACACTCCGCCAATCTCCGCCGGCAGCGTGCGCTCAGCCGCGCAGCCGCCGCAGCAGCTGCGCGACGACCCGTGGCAGCGACTGCGCGTCTACGGGCTTGGCGGTGTAGTACACGACGCCGTGTCCCCGCATGCGGCGTTCGACGGCGGGCTCGTGCCGCGAGGCGACGTAGATGATGCGGATGTCGGGGACGCAGCGGCGCAACTGATCGAGAAACCAGCCGCGCTCGCTATCGAGCAGCACGGCGTCGTCGACGACCGCCAGCGGCGGTTGGCGCTGCAGCGCCCAGTCAAGCGCGGCGCGAGCGTCGACGTGGCGCTCGACTTCCGCCGGAGGCGGACAGCCGCGGACGACCACGGCGAGCAGCCCGAGATCGCGGCTGAGCAACAGCGCTGCCGGCGGTGGAGGAGGGGGCGGCCGAGGCGGAGTGGTGTCCACTCCCGACATGGCTAGCACACCCTGCGCCAGCGCTCTCACAGCCGTGCCGAGGTACTCCGTTGGCGGCTCGAGCGGCTTGCGAACGCCCGAGTTCCGATTCTCACGACAAGCCGTATTTGGCGATCTTGGCGTAGAGTTTCTTGCGCGAAATCCGCAGCAGCCGCGCGGCGGCGAGCTTATTGCCTCGCGTGCACTCGAGCGCCCGGCGGATGACGTCGTGTTCCACCTCAGCGAGGGACGGCACGACTGACGGGCTGGTCCCGGCGGCGCGTCCGGGCTGGCGATGGATGGGCGCCGGCAGGTCCGCGGGCCGGATGACCGGTTCGCGTCCGAAGGTGAACGCGGCTTCGATGATGTTGGCCAGCTCGCGTACGTTGCCGGGCCAGGCGTAGTGCTGCAGCGCCTTGAGCGCCGCGGGATCGATGCTCACGATTGGCACCGCTCGCTGGAACTTCTCGTTGAACAACGTCAGGAAGTGCTCGACGAGTATGGGGATATCATCGAGACGTTCGCGCAGCGGAGGAAGGCGCAAGACGTTCACCTGCAATCGGTAGTAGAGATCCTCGCGGAGCTGACCGTCGCGCAGAGCGGCGTCCGGCTCGCGATTGGTCGAGGCAATCAGTCGCACATCGACCGGCACCTCACGCGTCGCGCCGACCGGGCGCACGCGACGCTCCTGGACGGCGCGCAGCAGCCGGCTCTGGGTGTCCGCACTCATCTCAGTAATCTCGTCGAGGAAGAGCGTACCGCCTTCGGCGGCGCGGAACAGGCCGATGTACTCGCTCGTCGCGCCGCTGAAAGCCCCGCGGCGATACCCGAAGAGCTCGCTCTCTATGAGCTCC
>JAXLXM010000016.1:0-9583 GCA_046327925.1 Binatia bacterium | reverse complement strand
ATCCGACGCCGGCGGGATACCCTTCTCGCGGATCGCGCGCCACTACCGGGCGGAGGGGTTGGGCTGGGTGGCCGTGGGCGACGAAAATTACGGCGACGGCTCGAGCCGTGAACACGCGGCCATGGAGCCGCGCTACCTGGGCGCCAAGGCGGTGATCGCTCGCAGCTTCGCCCGCATCCACGAAACCAACTTGAAAAAGCAGGGGCTGCTGCCGCTCACCTTCCAGCATCCCGCGGATTACGACACCGTCCAGGAAACCGACCGGGTCAGCATCGTCGGCTTAGCGCAACTCGTCCCGGGCCAGCCGCTCACGGTCATTCTGCATCACGCCGACGGCAGCGAGGCGCGCATTCGGTGCCGGCACAGCTTCAGTGCGGAGCAGATCGCGTGGTTCAAGGCGGGCGGCGCACTGAATCTTCTCAGGGAAGCGTGAGTACGCGGGCGTGAACGCAGCGGCGGCGGGCGCCACACGCGCCAACGCCGCGACGCGCTCACGCACTGACGTTCCGCTTACTGCTGCCGCTGCAGCAGCAGGCGGCGCGCTTGCGCGACGATGGTGGCGGAGACGTTCTTACTCTTGGCGAGCAGGCGCAGGTCGCGCTCCATCAGCGTGCCGACGAAGTGGAGCGCACTGGCCAGCGGGGTCTTGGGATTGGTGACCAGCGCCGACCGCACCTGGTAGTTACGCGGCCACTGTTTGTGTTCCGCGATCTTGCGCAGCAGGTCCACATCCAGGTTACGGTTGCGGGCGATGGTGATGACCTCATCGTCGCTCAGACGGGGGTTTTGCAGCACGAAGCGCTGAATGAGGCGGTTGGTGTCGCGGATGAGAATCATGCGCGCGTCGCGGTTGCCTTTGAGCGCGAGCTTGATGCGCTCGCCGACGCTCATGCGCAGGATCTGCGCGTAGAGGCTCTTGTTGATCGGCGCGCTGGCGTCCGGTTCCTCCAGCAACTCGGCGGGAACGACGTACGGGTCGTCCCCCCGCTCGACGCTGTCGGCGATAGCTTGGAGATCGGCCTCGTCCTGGGTCATTCCTTCGCGGCGCGCGCGGCTTCCGTCTCCTTGATCACACGCTCGGACAGGTGCGCGGGAAGCTCCTCATAGTGCGAGAAGCCGATGGTGAACGACCCCCGGCCGCTGGTCATGGAGCGCAGATCCGGCGAGTACTTGAGCACCTCAGCCATGGGGACCTGCGCACGGATCGCCTGGCTCCCGCCGGGCTTCGAATCGACCCCCTGCACCTTGCCCCGGCGGCTGTTCAGATCGCCGATGACGTCGCCCATGGCATCGTCAGGCACAATCACTTCCATGGACATGATCGGTTCGAGGAGGATCGGTTTGGCCTGCGACATGGCGTTCTTGAAGCCCATCGATGCGGCGATCTTGAACGCCATTTCGGACGAGTCGACCTCGTGATAGGAGCCGTCATACAGGGTCACGCGGACATCGACGATCGGGTAGCCGGCGAGGATGCCTTCGGGCAGTGCTTCGCGCACGCCCTTTTCCACCGCGGGGATGTACTGTCTCGGGACGACGCCGCCGACGATCTTGTCGACGAACTCGAATCCGCTACCGCGCGGCAGCGGCTCGATCTCGAGCCAGGTGTCGCCGTATTGCCCGCGCCCACCGGACTGCTTCTTCAATTTGCCCTGCGACTTGGCCCTTCCTTTGACGGTTTCCTTGTACGGCACCTTTGGCGCCTTGAGTTCCACCTCCGCCCCGTACTTCCGCTTCAGGCGCTCGATCACCACCTCGATGTGGAGTTGGTCGACCCCGGACAAAATGAGTTCGCGGGTCTGCGGATCCCGGTGCATTTCCAGCGACGGGTCTTCCTCCATCATGCGCACGAGGGCCTGCGTCGCCTTCTCTTCGTCGCCCTTGCTCTTGGGTTCGACCGCGAAGGAGATCGCCGGCGGCGAGAGTACCAGGCCGGGGTAGAGGATCGGCGCTTTCTCATCGGCCAGGGTATCGCCGCTGGCGGTCTCCTTGAGTTTGGCGACGGCGACGATCTCCCCCGGAATGGCATGCGCGACCGGCACCTGTTTCTTTCCCGCGAGCTTGAAGAGGTGCCCCAGGCGTTCGCGGCCGCCCTTGTTGACATTCAGCACGGTGGAATCGGCGGCGACTTTTCCGGAGAGCACACGGAAGATCGACAACTTGCCGGCGAAGGGATCGACGATCGTCTTGAACACCAGGGCGGAGAAGACTTCCGCCGCGTCGGGGCGCCGTTCGATCGGCTCCTTGATCTTGGGGTCTAGACCGGCCAGTACGCCCAACTCGGCAGCCGATGCCATGTATTCGATGGCGGCATCGAGCAGCGGCTGCAAGGTTCCCGCCTTGGTCGCCGCGCCGCACAAGACGGGCACGAACCGTCCGGCCAGCGTTCCCTCGCGTAGCGCACGGACGATTTCGTCGTTGGTCAGCGTGCCGTTTTCCAGGTACTTCTCCGTCAGTTCGTCGTTGGCCTCGGCGGCGCTCTCGATCATGCGCTCGCGTGCGGCCTCGGCGTCGGCCGTGACGTCGTCGGGAATGGCGTCGTCTTTGAGTGCGCCATCGGCCTGCAGCAGCAACGCCCGCATGCGAATGAGGTCGACGGCGCCGCGAAAGCTCTCCGCCGCGCCGATCGGGAACTGAACGGGGACGGGGTTGGCGCCCAGCACCTTCTTCAGGTCGCCGACACCGGCCTGGAAATCGGCGCGCTCGCGGTCCATCCGGCTGACGAAGGCGACCACCGGCAACCGCAGTTCCCGCGCCCGGTTCCACACCTTCTCGGCTTCGACGCGCAACTCATGCTCCGCCGGCGCCATCACGAAAATCAGGCCGGTGCAGGCACGCATGCAGTTCAAGGTGTCGAGCAGAAAGTTGGCATAGCCCGGTGTGTCGACGATGGTCAGGTCGTGCTTCTTCCAGGGCAGGCTGTAGAAGGCGGACGTCAGCGTGATTTTGCGGCGGACTTCTTCGGGCTCGAAATCGAAGCTCGAACTGCCGTCGTCTACGCGGCCCACGCGCGTGGTCGCCCCGGCCGCGAACAGCAACGCATCCGCCAGGGAGGTCTTGCCGACGCCTCCCTGACCGATGACACCGACGCTACGAACCAACTTCACATCATCAGCCATCATGCCTCCGATTCAGTCCGGGGTATTGCGCTCGTAGATCAAGCGGAGCCCATCTAACGTCAGATACTCGTCCACTTCTTCGATGCTGTCCGATTCCGGGGCCAGCAGCGGGGCAAATCCACCCGTGGCGATCACCCGGGCCTTGACCTTGGTTTCCCGCTGAATGCGTGCCACCAGGCCGTCGACCAGGGACACATAGCCGTAGATGAGGCCCGATTGAATCGCCTGGATCGTGTTACGCCCGACGACGTGCCTGGGTTTCGCCAGTTCGACGCGATAGAGCTTGGCGGCCCGCTCGAACAGGGCGTCGCTCGAGATGCCGAGGCCCGGGGTGATGGCGCCACCGACATACTCTCCCTTGTCGGAAATGTAATCGAACGTCGTCGCCGTCCCGAAGTCGACCACGATGGTGGCGTCGCGCGTGCGTTCGTAGGCGGCAATGGCGTTGACGATGCGGTCGGCGCCGACTTCCTGTGGCTTGTCGTAGAGAATCGGCATCCCGGTACGGATGCCGGGACCGACAAACAGCGGCGGGACACCGAGGTGCATCCGGCACAACTCGTCGATGACGCCGTTCATCGGCGGCACGACGCACGACACGGCGATGCCACGAATGCTCGGATTGCCGAAGCCCGCCAACAGATAGTGCACGATCACCCCATACTCGTCGGCGGTGCGCCCGCTGTCCGTCTGCAACCGCCAGTGGTGTCGTAGGGTCTTCCCCTCGTAGACACCGAGGACGGTTTGCGTGTTCCCTACATCGATTGCGAGAAACATCTCCCTAGACCTTTGCCGCACGGAAACCAGGCGCGCCGCTACGCATAGCCGTCGACCACGGTCACGTCACCGGCCACGACCGACACCTCCTGTCCGGCCGGGTCCCGTAGTCGCAGGGCGCCGTCCGCGCCCAACCCGAGCACGACGCCCGTGCGGCGTGTTCCGCCGCTGTCGATCTCCACCTGCCGCCCGTTCAGACACGACAGACCTTCCCACAACGGGCGGATTGCGGCAAACCCCTGGCGGAGAAACTGTTCGTAACGCTCCTCCAGCCGGGACAGCAGGTTGACGGCGAACGCCGTGCGATCGACAACCCCACCCACGGCGGCGCACAAGCTAATCGCCCGGTCGCGCACTTCCTTGGGGAAATCCTCGGCGTCGCTGTTCAAGTTGACGCCGATGCCGAGGATGACGAAACCGACCTCTCCCTCCGTCACTTCCAATTCCGTTAAGATTCCCGCCACTTTGCGGCCGTCGATCAGCACGTCGTTGGGCCACTTGATGGCTGCGCGCGGCGTCCACCCGCGTACCGCTTCCGCCACCGCCAGTCCCGCGACCAGTGTGATCCGCGGCGCGGCGCTAGCGGCGAGGGGCGGCCGCAAGATCGCCGAGAGATAGAGGTTGCGGTGGGGTGGGGAGACCCAGGAGCGACCGAGCCGGCCACGGCCCTTCGTTTGTGTCTCCGCGATGACCACGGTGCCGTCGGCGGCGCCGTTGCCGGCCAGTTCAGAGGCCAGGCTATTCGTGGAGGTGACGCTGTGGCAATAATGCACGGAGCGCCCGATGCGTGCCAGGGCGCGCGCACGACGGATGGCTTCGATCGACAACGGCGCGGGGGCGGCGGGTACGCTCACCGGACTCTCAATCTCCCTGGCATTCCGTCGAGTGTCGATCTTCCGCAAGGCGCGCCATACCATGTCCGATCGACGCCGCCATCCGCGCAGTCCGTCATAGCTCACTCCAGGAATAGCGTCATGTGAATGTCGATGGCCGGCGCCGAGTGTGTCAGAGCGCCCACCGAAATAATGTCGACCCCCGCCTCGGCAACGTTGCGGACATTATCGAGATCGATGCCTCCGGACGCTTCGACGATCGCGCGACCGTCGATCCGGTGCACCGCCTCGATCATGGTGTCGGCGGCCATGTTGTCGAGCAGGATGATTTCCGCGCCCGCCGTGAGTGCCTCGGTGACCTCGCCGATGGTGGCGCATTCCACTTCGATCTTGAGTCCGTGTGGCGCACCGACCCGTGCCGCCGCCACCGCCGCGGCCACACCGCCAGCGGCGGTGATGTGGTTATTCTTGATCAGGATCCCGTCATCCAACCGCTGTCGGTGATTAAAGCCGCCGCCCACGCGCACGGCGTATTTCTCGAGGGTGCGGAGACCAGGCAAGGTCTTGCGGGTATCGACGATGCGACAGCCACAGCCGGTGACGGCGGCCACGAAGCGGCTGGTAAACGTGGCAATGCCGCAGAGGTGTTGCAACAGGTTCAGCGCCACCCGTTCGATGCCGAGCAGCTTGCGGGCCGGCCCGTTGAGGAGTGCCAAGACGTCGCCCATCGCTGCCCGCACGCCGTCCGCCACCAACTCCTGCACGACGATTCCGCCGCCCGCGGCGGCGCACACCTTGCGCACCAGGGGCACCCCGGCGACAACCGCCTCTTCCTTGACGGCGATCTCGGCGCGGGCGTACGTCTCCGGCGCCACCGTCAACCGCGTGGTAACGTCGCCCGCGCCCATGTCTTCCGCGAGTGCCGTGCGGATGAGCCGCTCCACGTCCGCCAGATCGAAGACGTCCATTGCTCTCAGGATTCCTCACGTACTGCGGCCAGGTGCCGACGCAGCGTGGCGCGGCGCTCGCGCAGCCCCGCCGCACGCTGCTGCTCCTTGTGTACGATATCGGCCGGCGCCTTGTCGACAAAATCGGGACGGCTCAACTTACCGTCCGCGCCGGCCAGCTCCTTGTCAATCTTGGCGAGATCGCGCTCCAAACGCTGGCGAACATCAGCCGGCTCCACCACGCCGCGCAGGGCCACGAAGATCTCGCCCAATCCCTCCACCAACGCAGAGGGTTCCCCCGCCGGCCGCTGCTGGCTGTTGCCGAGCAGCTCGACCGCGGCGATGCGTCCCAGGGCTTTCATGTACCGTTCGACGGTACGCACCCGATCGCCTTGGGCGCCGGCAGCGACGTGCACCGATAACGCGGCGCTGGGTGGAATGCCCAGTTCCGCACGGATGTTGCGCACGCTGCGTACCGCCTCGATAAGTTGGTCGACAGTGGCTTCCGCTGCCGCATCGTGACGTGCGGTATCGACCGTTGGATACGGAGCGATCATGATGCTGTCCGTGCCCCTGGTCACCGGCAGGGTGTGCCAGATCTCCTCGGTCAGAAATGGCATGAACGGATGCAGCAGGCGCAACGCCTGTTCCAACACGTGAACGAGGACGCTACGCACCGTGCGCTTCGCTTCCGCATCCTCGGCCGACAAGGCCACCTTGCTCAGCTCGAGGTACCAATCGCAGTACTCGTGCCAGATGAACTGATACAAGGCGAGGGCGGCATCGTTGAAACGGAACGCGTCGAATGCCGCACGCGCGTCCGCGATCGCGGCTTGCAGGCGCGCAAGAATCCAGCGGTCCGGCGCCGCCAGCGCTGCGGGCGTCAGCGCGGCCAGCGGCGCTACGGGATCGGATCCCACATTCAGCAACACGAAGCGCGCCGCGTTCCAAATCTTGTTGGCGAAGTGGCGGCCGAGGTCGGTCTTCTCGACCGCGTAACGGACATCCTCGCCCGGCGGGGCCAGGGAAACGATGGTGAAGCGCAGAGCGTCGGCGCCATAGTTCGCGATCACATCGAGCGGGTCGGGGGAGTTGCCGAGCGATTTCGACATCTTGCGCCCCTGCAGATCGCGCACGATACTGTTGAAGCAGACCTCGCTGAACGGTCGCTCGCCCATGAACGCGTAACCCGCCATCACCATACGTGCGACCCAGAAGAAGATGATGTCGGCGGCGGTGATCAGAGTATCGGTTGGGTAGAAGCGGCGCAGAGTCGGCGTCTGCTCCGGCCAGCCCATGGTCGAGAACGGCCACAGCCAGGAACTGAACCAGGTGTCGAGCACGTCGGGATCCTGGCGGATGTCGGCGCTGCCGCAGGCGGCACACTGGGTCGGGTCGGTGCGTACGACAGTCGCGGCGCTACAGGCGTCACAATACCACACCGGAATCCGGTGCCCCCACCACAACTGGCGGCTGATGCACCAGTCGCGAATGTTCTCCAACCAGTGGAGATACACCCCCACCCAGCGCTCGGGGGACAGGCGCAGGCTGCCGTCACGCACCGCGGCAATCGCCGGTTGCGCTAGCGGCGTCATGCGCACGAACCACTGCTGCGACAGGTAGGGTTCGATCACCGTGCTGCAGCGCTCGCACCGGCGGACCGGGACACGGTACGGCTCCGTCTTGACCAGCAGACCGCGCGTTTCGAGATCGGCGACGATCTGCGTGCGCGCCTCGAAGCGGTCGAGGCCCGAGTAACAGCCGCCCCGTTGGTTGATGCACGCCTCGGTGTCCATGATGACCAACGACGCCAAGCCGTGGCGCTGACCCATGTCGAAATCGTTGGCGTCGTGCGCCGGGGTGACTTTGACGGCCCCGGTTCCAAACGCTGGATCGACGTGGGTATCGGCGATCACCGGAATGGGGCGCTGCATCAGCGGCAGGATGACGTTCTTACCGACCAAGCCACGGTAGCGGGGATCATTCGGGTGCACGGCAACTCCGGTGTCACCCAACATGGTTTCCGGACGCGTGGTGGCGACAACCACCCCGCCACCGCCATCCTCGGCGGGATAGCGGATATGCCACAAGAAACCGTTCTCGCCACCCTCCGTGGTAATGGCTTCCTCGTCCGACAGCGCGGTGTGGCAACGTGGGCACCAATGAATGATGCGCTGGCCGCGGTAGATGAGCCCTTGCTCGTAGAGGCGGACGAAGACCTCACGGACAGCCTGCGACAGGCCGGGATCCATGGTGAAGCGCTCCCGGCGCCAGTCGCAGGAACAGCCGAGCTTTTTCAGCTGGCGAAGGATAGTGCTGCCGTAGCGCTCCTTCCACGCCCAAACCCGCTGCTCGAACTGCTCGCGGCCGAGATCGTGGCGGCTCAGCCCTTCCGCCGCCAACTGTTTTTCCACCACGTTCTGGGTGGCGATACCGGCGTGGTCGGTCCCGGGCATCCATAGGGTCACATGGCCGTCCATACGTTTGAAGCGCACCAGGACGTCCTGCATGGTATTGTTGAGGACATGACCCATGGTGAGCACACCGGTGACGTTCGGCGGCGGAATGACAACGGCAAACCGTGGCCCAGGGCGCGTCTCATCCGCGGAAAAATATCCGTGGGCTTCCCAGAAGCCGTACCACTTGTCTTCGACGGCGGCAGGATCGTAGGTCTTGTTCAGTTCGGCCATACGGCGTGATACGCAGCGTGCAGGTAGATTCGTCTTGGCTACAAGAATCGGGAGGCATTGGCAACCGGGAGTCGGGCGTGAGCAGATCCGGCTGGAGAGCCTGAGGGCGCGAGGACTTGAGGGCGCACGGGCCTGACAGGTGGCATCCTCGGTCCCGAGTCACGATGCCTTCGAGCCCCCTGGCCCTTGAGTGGAGCGGTGACACGAGGCAGCGGATGAACGTCGTCATCACGGGCGCAACCGGCTTCATCGGGCGGAAACTGGTTTCGCGGCTACTGGTCGAGGGGCATGCGGTGCTGGCGCTTACCCGCAACGTCGAGGCGGCGCGCCTACGGTTACCGGAGCGCTGCGGGTGCGTACTCTGGAATCCGCCGGACGGCCCCGAACCGCGCGTCCTCCAGACTGCGGACGCTATCGTCCATCTCGCCGGCGAAGGTGTCGCCGAGCGCCGCTGGACGCGCGCTCGGCGGCAAGCGATTCGCCAATCGCGCGTCGCCGGGACGCACGCGCTGGTGACCGCGGTTGCGGCGTTGGACCCCGCGGCGCGCCCGCCCGTCCTCATTTCCGCCTCTGCGGTCGGTTACTACGGCGACCGTGGCGATGAACGACTGGACGAGGGTACAAGACCCGGGAATGATTTCCTGGCGCGCGTGTGTCAAGAATGGGAGAAAGAAGCGCTTGCGGCGCAGGTATTGGGGGTGCGCACCGTCGTCGTCCGAATCGGGATCGTACTTGGCAAAGGGGGTGGCGCCTTGGAGAAGATACTGCCCCCATTTCGACTCGGGCTCGGCGGCCGGCTGGGCTCCGGGCGACAGTGGATGAGCTGGATCCATCTCGATGACCTCGCCAGTCTGTTGATGTTCCTGATCGGCCACCGCGCCGCCGCGGGATCGATCAACGCGGTAGCGCCGGTTCCCGTGACCAACGCCGCGTTTGCGTCCGCGCTTGGGCGGGCCCTCGGCCGGCCGACGGTCCTACCCGTCCCAGCCATTGCCCTGCGCCTGGCGTTGGGCGAGATGTCCACGGTCTTGCTGGCCAGCCAGCGGGTGCTGCCGCGCGCCGCCGAGCGCCTCGGGTTTGTCTTTCGCTATCCCGAGTTGGGCAGCGCCCTGGCCGAGTTGTGCGCCGTCGGCGGCCGCTAGCAGCCTGTCGGACTTTTGTTAGCAATTGACCTCGCGCGGCGCGAGGTTTCTCATGGAAGAAACGGGTCCCGTTGC
>JAXLXM010000015.1:0-12962 GCA_046327925.1 Binatia bacterium | reverse complement strand
CCTAACGTCTCGAAAGCCGTTTTCCGCCTCCGAAGACAGATACCGGCGCCACGCGTCCGCAAAGTCCTCGGCGTCATAGCCGCGCCCGTTGTGCCCCCCCACCCATACTTGCCGTGGCCGTACTTCGAAGCGTGCCAGGACGCGCGCAAGCTGCGTCGGCGTCATGGGGCGACTCTTCCGCCACTCGGCCCACGGCCGACCCTCCAGTGCATGCAGCCGCTCCAGTAGCGTCTCGGAATGCAGCTTGCCGCCCCCCCCCGAGCGCCTCCCGGATGTCACCGAGCAGTTGCACCGCCACGTCTTCGTCTTCCCCGTCCGCCAATAGGATCGCCGCGCGACGCGCACGCTCCGGCCAGTTCCCGCCGGCGGCGTCCGCAATCGCAAGCAACGGCCGCCAGTTGTCGCGCGCCCGATCGTGGAGCGCGCCCGGCACCACGGGATCAGCCGGCCGCAGCTCGTCCGCGTGGTCCAGCGACCACCGCATCGCCGCCCGCCGCAGTGGCTCCAGTTCCTTGCCGACCCGATCCCGCCGCAGCATTTCCACATGCTCCCCGGCCGCGCGCCGACGCATGGGTATCACCACGGCTCGGTCCATGAGCGTATCGGCCAACTTGCCGATTCCGGCTACCGCCTTCGGGCACCACGTCGAAAACGCGCGTGGCTCCGAGTCGTCACCAACGCACCGCAGTGCGCGCGCGCTGGTCGAGGTGTGCCCACAGTTCACGATGCCTCGCAGCTCTTCGTTTGCCGCAAAGAACGCGTCCGCCTCGTCCACCAGCAGCGTTGGCGCGTATTTCTCCACTGTCCGGTACAGCGCCGATGGCGACACGCTCGACGTTGCCAGCGGCCGCCGCACGAGCCAAGACAACAGCTCCAGCACCAGCGCCTTCCCGCACCGCTTCGCGGCCGACGTGAGCACCAGTAGCGGCGAGCACCACGCCGCCGCGAGCAAGTAGGTATGCAGCACCCACAAGGCGATTGCGTCCGCCGCCCCGTCAGCAAGCACCACGTACCGCGTGAGCGCCTCGGCGATCGCATCAAGTAAGACTGCGCCGTCCGCAGCGTCCCGCGCCGGCTCGGGGTCGGCCAGCGCGAGCGTCGCGCCAGCACTGGCCTCGGCTTCATCCGCTCGCGCCCCGCCGCACGCCGCGTCCACGAGCTTCGAGCCGCTCGATACCTTCGCATTCTTGAGGCACGTCTTTGCCGCCGCCACCACCAACTCGCGCCGCAATGGATCAGCACCCGCCACCGCCTCAGCGAGCTTCCGAAGCACCGCCTCAACGTCCGCCGGCGGCGATTCTGCGGCAAGCCGCGTAAGGCCGCAGTCCTCCAGCACCGCCTCGACGCTCCCGGCCGCCGGCACCGGCCGAGCCGCCTCGACGCACGCGCGAACCACACCCGGCCCGGCATGCTGCGCCAGGTCGTTAAAGTCCGTGGCGCCGTCCGGGCAATCGGCCCCGAAGTCCGGCACGGCAAGCCACCCGCCCACGGCGCGCGCCGCCGCCGTGGCATGCATCACGCCCGGATTGCCCGCCGTGCGGGAATCGTCGTCAGCACAGAACACCATGCGCGCCGCCGGGTGCCGCGCCCGCAGCACCTCCGCCACCGGCAGTAGGTTGCCGCAGTCGAGCGCCACCGCCACCGGCAGCCCCGTTGCCTCATGCACGCTCGCTGCCGTGGCGTATCCCTCGGCCACAGCCACCGCGTCGCTTACCTCGCCGAGCAGGTGGAAGCCGCCCCGCACCCGGCCGCTGGCGAGATACCGCTTGCCGCCGTCGCACTCGATCGTTTGCACGCTCAACAGTGCGCCCGCCGGATCGTGCAACGGCACCAGCAGGCGCCCCCCAGCGTCGAGCCGCAACCCGTGCGCGCGCACGCCTTTGCGCGTCAGGTACGGGTGCGAATCCGGCGCCGGCTCTGCCCCAAGTACGTTGGTGAGGGTTTCGACCGCGGCCATCTGCGCCCTCTCCCCGAGGTCGGTGCGACCGCCTGTCCGCCGACTGTGGCTGTCGATCGCATCACTGAAACCGCCCACGATGTCCAACAGCCCCGGTGCGTGATCGACAGGTATTCCGATGGCGCGAAGACGATCGAGGTAATTCGGATCGCGGGCGGCAAGTGGAATCTGCGTAAGTAGCCACGTCGCGTGCCCAAGGCCCTCGTCTTCGGCTGCCTGCCTGAAGCCTGCCTCAGCCGCAGCGAGCGCTGCAGCGGCCACCGCAGCCGCATCGCCATCGCGCTCGATCAGCTCGACGACTTGATCGAATCGTCGCGTGCGCGGCAGCTCTCCGAGGCGAATGTGGCCCATGTATGTCCCCCGAGATGCGGCGGCCTGCGCGCCAATTAATGGTCAAGACCGCGCGGCCATCAGAAACTGCGAAATGCAACACCTCGGAATCGGGCACTCCTTTACCGGACCGGCCCGCATCGCGCGTACTCAGCACGTCATGCCCCAACGCGCGCAATGCGTCCACAACTGGCTGGGGAAAGTTCTCGTTCGCGTACAGGCGCGCCAAGCTCAGGCGTCCTCGTTCTCTCGGATCTGCCGGTCGATCTCGGTCTTATGCGCACGCACAAAGGCCCACGCATTGGCGAGATCTTCGGCCCGGAGCGATGGGTAGGCGCGGAGAATATCCGCGTCGCTGAGGCCAAGCCGTCGGTAGTTCTCCAGTGCACGGACGGGGATACGGGTCCGTACAATGCAGGGGTCACCGCCACACACGCCAGGCGTACTCTCGATGCCCGGAAATGCGTCGCCCAGGTCACGCACAACGGCTTGAAGCACTTGTGCCTTTTCCGCCGGTGTCATTTGGGAGAGCAGCTTCTCAACCTGCTCAACGGCTTCGGTCATCGTGGTGGTCCTGTATCCCGACTCAGCGTTGAAACGCAAACCCTCTACAGTGGCAAGCAGTTCCCTCGCTTATCATCTACACCGTCGGATACTCAGTCACCACCGGACAGCCCATCTTACGATCCGGGACGCCGATGTAAGTTGACCACGTTGTCGGCCCTTTGCTCGGCCGGCTTCATCTGTGCGGCAATCCGCGACCCGATCCGCTCCGCGGCCTCCTTCAACGGGTCTGCTGCCAAGTGCGCATACCGTTGGGTGGTGCTGGGTTGCGAATGGCCAAGCAACGCGCCGATAACGGGCAAGCTGGCGTGCAGTCCGGCGCCGGTGCTCGCGAACGAATGCCGCAGATCGTGTATCCGAAGGTCCGGCATACCGGCCCGCTCGCGGATGCGGCCCCACGGGTCCTTGAGGTTCACGAGGGGAGCGCCGGCTGCTCGGCCATACATCACGTACGGGTTATCGTCCTTGCGCGAGATGCCACCGAGCACTTCGAGCGCAGGGGCATTCAGTTGGACGGTCTTCTCGCCCGTCTTGGAGTCGGACAATTCGAGCACACCGCGCTCATATTTTACATCGTCCCACTTCAGGGTGCGAATCTCGCCTATCCGGGCGCCGGTGAGGAGTGCCAAGCGCAGTGCCGGAACAACGGTGGGCCACTCGACCGCCTCGTGTTCAACTTCACGCAGCACGGTGCCGAGCCGGGTCAATTCCTCGCTCGACAGGAACCGCTGGCGTTTGTGTTCGCGGTACTTCTCCACGCCACGGCAGAGATTGCCTCCGTCCGGCAGCACCCCCCAGAGATGCGCCAGTGAAAACATCCTCGATAGCAGCGCGAGGGCACGGTTCGCCACATACGGCGTTGTGCGCAACGAGTGGTGCAGCGCGACGATATCGGCCCGCGTAATGTCCCTCAGCGCCAGCTTGCCGAGTGCGGGCAGCACATGCCGACGCAAGAGAAAACGGTCGTTGCGAATGCTGGTCGGCTTCTTCTTCACCTCCGCGTGCTGAGCGAAGTATCGCTCGGCGAACTCAGCAAAGCTGGCAGCGGCCCGCTCCGCCTTGCGTTGTGCCGCAGGGTCCTCCCCTTTGCGGACCGCGGCCAGAGCGTCCTGCGCGAGATGCCGGGCCTGCTCGGTGGTCAGCACCCCGTGCCGGCCCAAGGTCAGCCGCCGGCTCCGGCGACCGTTGCGGTACTGCACAAAGTAGGACCGTGCCCCTCCCGGTTTCACGCGAAGCCCGAAGCAGGGCAGCTCGGAATCAAAGACGTACACATCGCGTGTGGCGGGTCGCGTCGCTTCCACCATCCGTTTCGTCAGCTTCGGCACCTCGCACCTCCGGAATCAGCAGGTTTGCCGGGTAAGCATCGGGTAAGCACCAGGTAAGCAAATCCATCGCACTGCATCGCAATCAAGCGAATCCAACGCTACTAGTAAAACCCTTGTAAAACAAGGAAATATCGTAATCGAGCGAACTCCAGTGCTCGCGGGAGAAATCGGCTGAATCTGATTCGTAATCAGCAGGTCAGGAGTTCAAATCTCCTCGCCAGCTTTTCGTTGTCCGCACGCGGGGTATTTGCCGCTCGCTTGGGGACATTGGGTCGCATCCGGCGATTTTCCCTGCAATCGGTGCTGGCGACACGGTTCTGTAACGCTTGCCTTTTGCCGCTGCCCCGCTAGGCTCCTGCCCCGCATGCCGCCGGCCGCTTCATCGACTACAGCGAACCGCTCCATCGCCTCGGACCTCGAGGTCGATGTGTTAGTCGTCGGCTTCGGTGCGGCCGGAGCCAGCGCCGCCATCGAGGCGCGGAGCCATGGCGCGGACGTGCTCGTGGTCGACCGCTTTCACGGGGGCGGTGCCACCGCGCGCAGCGGCGGCGTTATCTACCTGGGGGGCGGATCCACGCAGCAAAAGGCAGTGGGGTATGATGACGATCCCGAGGAGATGTTTCGCTACCTGGCGCTCGAGGTCAAAGATGCCGTGCAGGAAGAAACGCTGCGACGCTTCTGTCACGACAGTCTCGCCACCCTCGCGTGGCTGGAACGGCAGGGGGTCGCCTTTCCCCCCAGTCGCGGCGCGGCCCTCAAGACCTCGTATCCCAGCGATGAATGCACCCTCTACTTCTCGGGCAACGAGTTGATGCCCCCGTACAATACGCTGGCACGGCCGGCGCCACGAGGACAGCGCGTTGCCGGTGCGGGACTCACCGGTGGGGCGTTGTTCAGGCCATTGCGGCGAGCCACGGAACAAAGCGGCGCGCAGATTCGGTACGCCAGCCGCGTCTTGGCGCTGCGGACGGATGCCGCCGGCGGCGTGCGCGGCGCCGAGGTCGCCTCGCTGCCGACGTCCTCCGTCTGGGCCCGTTGGCACCGCATTTTGTTCCATCTCGCCACGAGCGCAATCTTGACGGGCCGCCGAGTGTCCGCGGCGAGCCAGCGGACACTCGCCCGCCTGGAGGCGAAAGCCGGGCGCCGCTGGACCGTCAAGACCAGGAACGGCGTGGTGCTCTGCGCCGGTGGGTTTGTCTTCAATTCGGAAATGATGAAGACCTACGCCCCAGCACTGGCACAGACGAGGCCTCTCGGGACCCCAGGCGACGACGGCAGCGGCATTCTGCTAGGACAAAGCGTTGGCGGTGCGGTCGGCAACATGGACCGCTGTGGCGCCTGGCGCTTCATCAATCCGCCCGAGGCGTTTACCTATGGTATCCTCGTCGACCGCCAGGGGCGGCGGATCTGCAATGAGGCGCTGTACGGATCGACGCTGGGGGAGCACATCGCGGAACGCGCCGGTGGTCACGCCGTTCTGGTCATCGACGCGACCATGGCCGCCACCGCCCGCGCGCAAATTCGTGCACAGCATGGGGCCGCATTTCAGAAGCTCAGCGCGTTCGTCAACCTGCGCGTGAACCGCAAGAAAGCGCCGACACTGGCCGCGCTGGCGGCCTCCTGCGGAATGTCCGCGGACGCGTTGGCCGCAACGGTGGAAGCGTACAACGCGCAGGCCGCGGACGACGGACCCGACGCCTTCGGCAAGCCGGCGGAATACCGCCGGCCAATTCGCACACCGCCCTTCTACGCCATCAACTGCGATTTAGAGAACTCCACGTTCTTCACGCCGTGCATCACGCTCGGCGGCCTGCGAGTGGACGGTCTCTCCGGGCAGGTCCTTCGACCAGACGGGGTACCGATCCCTGGGCTCTATGCCGCCGGGCGCAACGCCGTCGGCATCGCGTCCCACTCCTATGTCAGCGGACTGTCAATTGCCGATTGCATCTTCTCCGGCCGCAACGCGGGTCGCCACGCCGCCACACGGAGGCAATCGGGCGCATAGACGGCGCGCTGCCCGCCGGACGCGTGGCGGGAACGGGTCCACATTTTCGCGCAGGAGGTGCGGATGGGCGTTATACAGGTCGGGTGGTCCCTGGTGGTGGGCGGCGTCGCCGGCCTCGTCGCCTCGCGCCTGGTGGCAGACGGGACCTGGATCGCGCTGCTTTCGCGCATCGCGCTGGGGATCCTTGGTGCGTTACTTGGCGCCATTCTCGGCAGTGCGATCGGACGGCCTCGACCGGGTGATCGCGTTCAGTGGACCAGCCTGTCGCTTGCGGTCGCGGGCGCCGCCCTCCTGCTGGCGCTGTGGCATCAACTTCCGGGGGCAACCGTGCGGGTCGCCGCGCCGCAACGCACGCCACCCGTGGCCGTGGTCGAGAGAAGCTCGCTGCTACCCGCCGGCGCGGAGCCGGAAGCCGTCGTCGTCTTGCAGAAAGACGCCGAGGGCGCGATGGCGCCGGTGCTACTGGGGCAGTTGCACGCGGTCCCCGCCGGCGCAGACGGGCAAGAAACCGAGAAACTGGATCCCTTGCGGCCCGGGAACATATTGATCATCCGCGATCTGGACGAACAACTGACGAAGGACCTCAAGATCAGCAACGGCAGCGCGCAGGTCGGCGGGGCATACATCGCGCGCGCCAACCATGAACTGGAGTATCTCGGGCAGGTGGATCTGAGCAAACGGAACAAGCGTCTGGCGCTAGAATTCGGCATCAAACCGCCGCCGGCAACGCCGACACCCACGGCGGTCGAGTAACCTGCGCCCGCCGCTTTCTCGCCGGCACGGCGATCGGAGCCTCAACCTCGCTAATCCGCGACCGGTGGATCCCAGGCCACGCCGTTGATGTGGCCGCCGCCGTCGGCGAAGATCGTGTTCCCGGTCACGTAGCACGCGTCTTCGGATGCCAGGAAGAGCGCCACCCCGCCGATATCCCGTTGCGGGTCACCCATGCGTCCAACCGGAACTTGTGCCAGCAACCTGGCCGCACTCGCGGCGTTCTCTGGCGAACTGTCGCGGAACATTTCGAAGGCATCGGTGACGGCGAACGGGCAGATGACGTTCGCCAGGATGTTATGGCGCGCCCACTCCCGCGCCGCCGTCCGGGTGAGCGCGCGCGCCGCTTCCTTCGCCGCGTTGTAGTCGGCCGAATAGGGGTGGGCATTGGGACCGTTGAGCGAGCAGATCGTAATGATGCGTCCCCCCCCCTGCCTACGCATGTGTGGATAGGCCGCTTGCATGGCCCAGAATACACCGAGAATGCCCAGTTGCACCGCGTGCTTCATGTCCGCGTCGGTCTTGTGCTCCAGCCGGCAGAAGCCGCCCCCACCCCAGGCATTGTTGACCAGAATATCTACGCGCCCGAACATGCGCACGGCCGTGTCGACCAGCGCCGCGACACTGGCCTTGTCGGCCACGTCTACGTGAACAAACTGGGCGCGGGTGTCGAACTCCGCGCGGAGTTCGGCGGCGACCCGTGCACCGGTGTCCACGTTGATTTCTCCGATCAGCACGGTAGCGCCCTCGGACGCGAAGCGCCGCGCGATACCCCGTCCAATTCCAGCGCCGGCACCGGTCACCAGGGCGACTTTGTCGAGCAGACGATCCATCGCGGCAGTCCTCCTTGTCCTTCAACCTGATCGCCGCACCGCGCAATCGATGGCCCACGCACCCCGGCGATGGGCCGCCTCGGCGCGCTGCACCGCCTAATGCCGGACCGCGTGACTGGGCGTTGCGTGCGGCTGCTGAGCCATCACCGCGTCGAAGCCGGAGGCCACGAATTCCACGAGCGCACCTGCCTGGGCCCGGGCGCTTCGGTGTCCCCCGTGTTCCACCCCCACGGCGGCACGCGCGTCGCTGGTGCCCAGCATTTGCAGCAGCGTACTGGCCACCAGCCGCCAGCGCGTTTCCAGCAACACCTTCGACACACTCGGAAAGGCACGCACCAGCAGGCGTACAAGGCGCTCATGCAGCCCGCCCATTTCCGCGTCCAACGGAGTTAATCGCGGGTCCTGCGCCAACCACAGGCGGGCAAGTAGCTGTAACCACCGCAATCCCTTCACCGGCTCCTGAGCGAGCAGATCGAGATACGCGTTGACAATCTCGGTAATGAGCTCGTGTGCGCTCGGGAGTCGGCCACGCGCCTCCAGAGCGTCAAGGCGCCCACCTAGGCTATCAGTAACCACCTGGCCCCGGCGGCGCAGGACCGCCCGCACCAGCTCATCCTTCGAGCCGAAGTGATAATGCACCGCCGGCGCCGAAAGCCCCGCCGCCGCGTTGATCGATCGAATCGACACGCCCTCCACATCGAGCGCCGCAAACAGTTCTTCCGCGGCATCCATCAGCGCCTCCCGACTCGCGCTCTCCGCCGGACGCGGCCGGTCACCGGCCATGGCGAACTCCAGCGCCGTCCCCGGTACTCGTCGCGCACCGGCCTTCGCCAGCTCACGTCCCAGTTTGCGCGCCGCCGTGGCGCGCGACGCTGTCATCAGCGCGGAAAAACCCGACGCTACGAACTCCACGAGCATGTCGACGTACGCCTGGAATACACCATCCCCCGCGCCTTTCCTGCGGCCTGCCCCCTGCGTGTCCACGGTTCCCAGCATCTGGGTCAGAGTGCTCACCGCCACGCGCCACCGGACCTTCAGTAGGCGCTCCCGCTCGCCGGGGAACATGCGGTGGACAAGCGCCAGGAGGCGCTCCGTCAAGTGACCGGTCTCGGCATTGAGCGGAAGCAGCCGAGGGTCATCGGCCAGCCATAGGCGGCCCATCAGGCGCAGCCAGCGCATGCCCTTGACCGGCTCCGTCTGAGCAGCTCGAGGTAGGCGCCGCCGCAGCGCCTACAGAGTTCCTGCACCCGCAGGATGCTGCCGTTTGTCTCAATGCATCCAGCGGCTCGTCCAGGCGGTGCGTGACAACGATGTGCGGCGTCGCAGCACGGCGGATAGCAGGTCATCTTTGGAACCGAAGTGGTAGTGGACGGACGGCGCCGCGAGGCCGGCGGCCGCATTGATCGATCGAATCGAAACCCCCTCGACCCCGAACGTCGCAAACAGCTCTTCCGCGGCATCCAAGAGCGCCTCGCGCGTCTCTCCCTCGTCGAACCGACGGCGCCGGCGGCGCGTTCGTTCAATGGCTGAACCGCTCGTGGGTTTGGAACGTGACATGGCCGCAGCGAGTAGCGCTTGATGACATCCGAATCAACCACTTCGCCTGATGGACAGCCTCCCGCGCCAGTGACAACAAAGTTGACCGCGGTCGGCGGATCGTGGGCGCGGCACCAGTCGCCATATCGCCACGGTTCTACAGGCGCTGGCAGCACCCTCGACACGTCCCATCGGGGACGGACGACAGCCCCCGCGCCTGGGCGACGGCCCACGTCCCGTGACTGTCACCCCTATTCGCTGGTACAGTTCCGGAGGCAACGTGGACATCCGGCGTCGGCGACGATGCACGTGACCCCGACAGCCTCCTGAACTGGCGCGATCGTTCGGTCGCAAGCGTGCGAGCCCATGGACTCATTGTGCTTCGCCAATTCTCGCGCGATCGGAAACTGCAACCTGACTGCCTGGGCCGGTAATCAGGACTTTCTCAGACCTCAGCATTGCTGTCTCTCCGCTCAGCAATCAGATGGCCATGCCAATCGTGGCGCCACCACGAACGGCTCCTTCAATATAGCCTACTCCCCGGGCATCCCCGACGACGTGCACCTCAGGGCCGAGCCCACGTAAGGCGTCAGCCAGGGTCCGGTTCTCTACCATACCGTACGCCAGGATCACCGAGTCGACGGCGACGGTCTGCCGGGAATTCTCCTTGTTCAGGTACACCACGCCCGCATCGGTAATCTCCTGCACGCGCACCTCCGTCAGGATCTCAGCGCCGTGCTCTCGCAGGACATGGACCGCGCGCCAGCGCCGTGGCATCGCCATCTCCTTGCCGAGACCGGCGCTCTGTCGAGGATGGCGACCGCCTGCCGCGGGCGATAGGAATTCGCCAGTTCGACGCCGACCAGGCCGCCGCCAACGATCGCCAGCACCGGCGGCGCATCCACCGCTGCGTCAGATCGCGCAGGCGGTCCATCGAACCCGCCGCACCCACCAGCCGGCCCACCTGCAGCAAGGCCCGTTGCGGCAGCGACAACTTGGCCGCCGCCAACGCCGGATCCTGCCCGGTGATCAAGGCCCGCAGATCATGGCCGTCGAAGACGTTCGGTCGATCGGCTCCGGACAGGCCGCGGGTGTCGTGTCGCGCTCCACACGCAACGACCACCACGTCAGGACCCAGTTGGCGGACCAGATCCGGCGTGACCGGCTGCCCCAGCCGCACATCGACCGGCAGCTTCTTCAGTTGCGCTTCAAAATATTCGACCAGTTTTCCGTTTGCCTCGTTGACGAGCGACGAGAACAACGTCGTACCGCCAAGCTGGGTGCTCGCCTCGCACAGCGTGACCTTGTGACCGCGCAGCGCCGCCGTACGAGCCGCTTCCATCCCCGCCGGGCCGCCACCGGCGACCAGCACCTTGCGCGGCACGGCTGCGGGTTTCAATTCAAACTCATGTTCGTACGCCGTCGCGGGGTTGGAACTGCAGCGCACCGGCCGGCGTAGAAAGATTTGCTCAATGCAGCGGTACTGGTAAATGCACGGGCGCACATCCTCCGGATGTCCGTGCGCCAGTTTGCTCGGCAGATCCGGATCGGCGAGCAACTTGCGCCCCATGGCCACGAAATCCGCATCGCCCCGGGCGATGATGTCCTCGGCCATCTCCGGATCGATTCGGCCAACGGCGACCACCGTGATCTTCACCTGGCGCTTGACCGCCGCCGCATACGGGACCAGGTAGCCCGGGACCTGCGGGACGGTCTCGGTCCAGATGATCAAGCGATTCGCATCACCGTGGGCACTCACATGCACGGCATCGGCCCCGGCCGATTCGACCCAACTGGCAACCCGCTTGGCCTCCTCCACCGTGTTACCGTTCATGAAGAACTCCGTTCCGTTGATCCGGACCCACATCGGGTACGCGGGTCCGACCCGAGCGCGAATCGCCCGCAGCGTCTCGAGCAGGAACCGCGCGCGGTTCTCGAGCGGGCCCCCGTACTCGTCCGTGCGGTGATTGGTCCCGGGCGAAAGGAAGTTGTCGAGTAGGTAGCCGTGGGCGCCGTGCACTTCGACGCCGTCTATCCCCGCACGCTTGGCCCGGTCCGCTGCGTCGGCAAAAGCGGTGACGACGGCGGCGATTTCCTCTCGGGTCATCTCGTGCAGGTTGACTTGTCCGCCGGCAGCGATAAACGGCTCGCTCATGGCCGCAAGTTCTTCGCCCGTGTTCATCGCGCCGAGCGGATCTGGGGCGGCTTGTTCGGTCGGCAGCGAGGGGAGCATCACCGGCCGCTTCGCGGCGATGTCTTGCATCGAGGACTTGCCCCCATGCACCAGTTGCAGGGCAATGCGGCCGTCATGCGCGTGGACGCGCCGCGCCAACTCCGCCAGACCGGGAATGAAGCGGTCATCGGAGACCGCCGGGTGCCGCGGGTTGTACCCACCAGCGGGCCACATCACCGGCACCGAGCCCACGAGGATGAGCCCGACGCCGCCGCGCGCCCGCGCTTCGAAGTAGGCAATCTCGCGCTCGTCCACCGTTCCATCTTCGTTGGCCAGATTATCCCCCATCGGACACATCAGGATACGGTTGCGGAGCGTCAGCGAGCCGATCCGCCCCGGGGACAATAAGTGGGGGTACCTTCCATTCCCTGCGGCTTTTTCCTTCGCCATTGTGACGACCTCCCTTCCTCCGACCCTCACATCAGGTACGGAGTCTCACGGCAACGCCGGGTGTATTCAGCCCTTGTCGCGCCACGCCTGGTACGCTGCGGGATCGTGCTGCGAAAACCCCACGGTCACACCGGGCGTGATATGCGGATCAACGATGTTGAGCCGGCCGACTTTATACTTGCGGGGCTCGTGCAACATGAACCGGATACCCTGGCTGCTGACGCCGGCGATTTCAACATCGAGATTGTCGGCCCGCAGTCCCAAGAAGAAGAGTCCTTCGCCCTTGGTGTCGAGATGCCGCTGCACCAACCACGCACTGATCTGGCTCGGGTCGATGCTGGGCGGCGGGTAACGCCGGGTGGCATCGCGTAGCGCGATCAGCGCGAAGGATTGCAAGCCGCCGACCGCGAAGTGCACGCCTTCGAGGTACTGGCCGGAAGGATCTAACTCCGGCTGCATCGGCACGCCCTTCTTGCCCAGCAGCGTTTCGAACACGGGGGTCGCGGCATCGATATCATGCACAGCCGCCGCCACGACGTACGGTTTACGGGGCGCCGGCTTTACCTCCTTCGGCGCCCGCGACGGATCGGTCGCAATCCACCGGTCGTACGCGTCCTGATCGTGCTGGCCATAATACACCGTCATGCCGTACGTGGTGTTCGCGTCGACCACGATATTACGGCCGACCATGTAACGTAGGGGCTCCTTCGTCAGAAAGCGGACACCGCGCGTACGTAGATCGCCGATTTGCTTGTCGATATCGTCGACAAGGAACCCGAGCAGGAACGGCCCCTCGCCCTGCTTCGCCAGCCGCTGCTGCATCATCCACGCCGCGTACTGCTGCGTCGCGCGGCTCGGTGGCGGGAAGCGTTGTTCCGAATCGCGGAGCCCCATCGGACCGATGGCGTACAAGCCCTCCACCGTGTAATGGGTACCAAACTGCCCTCCCGACGGATCCATGTCCGGATGCATCGGCACGGGTGGACCACCGAGCAGCTTGGTAAAAATCGGTTCCACC
>JAXLXM010000014.1:0-59373 GCA_046327925.1 Binatia bacterium | reverse complement strand
TTTGTGTCACAAGGCCTAGACGCATTTCGAGACGGAAACTAATTAGGGTTGCCGATGCGGATAACTGAGCCGCACATCTGTGCCCCGCGTTGTGTTCAAGTCGGTGCTTTGACCGACCTAAGTCCTTGGGTAGACTTGAGACACCTCCTACTTGAGGACGACATGCGGGCTTAGCCGCGCGTTCTTGGCGGCAGTGGTGTTGTGTCCAAGCGCTGTGCCCGATGCCCCGAGCCAACCGACATCGCCCCGCCGGCCATGGCTGGCACCTCACCGAACGCGGTGACCACAAGCAGTTCTTGCTCAAGTTCGCGTGCGATCGGCAGGCGTGGATCGACTGGCTATCTGAGGCGCGCAAGCGCTACACGCCGAGCGTTCTGAACTACCAGGTCACCCGAAATCACGTGCAGCTGCTGATGCACGACCGTGGTGGCGACGAGATCATCCAGAGCATGCAGGATGTGATGCAGGCGCACAGGTTGACGCAATGGGCACGACGGTAGCTCACGGTCTTATCGGCCCTGCCAGTCGGGTGTGCGGCGCGCGAAGAACGCCGCGATGCCTTCCGCGACGTCGGCTGTCCCTTGCAGTCGCTGATGCGCCGCATCGCTGCGTACCCACAGATCGTTTTCGTCGCCAGCCACCACCCGATTGACGATGCCCAGCGACTCGCGAACCGCCAGCGGAGCGTTGACGCAAATCCGCTCGGCCAACGCGATGGCCGCCGCGAGCGCGGCGCCGGGCTCGGTAAGGACGTTGACAAAACCGAGACGCTCCGCTCGTTCGGCCGAGAGACGATCACCGGTCAGCAACAGTTCCCGGGCCACGTTCGACGGAAGCAGCCGGGCTGCGCGAAAGACTCCGCCGAAGTCCGGCATCAGGCCACGCTTCACTTCGGGCAGGCCGAACGCCGCCGTTGAGGCCGCGACGACCAGGTCGCAACAGAAGACCAGCTCCAGCCCACCTCCCAGCGCCAGGCCTTCGACCGCGGCGATCAGGGGTTTCGACCGTTGCCGCCGGATCAACCCAACGAGTCCGCCCCGCGGCGTCGGCTCACCGGGACCAATCGTCAGGTCGGCTCCGGCCGAAAAGACCGTCGGCCCTCCGGTCAGGATGCCGCACCACAGTTCCGCATCGTCCTCGAGCTGGTTCATCGCCGCGTCGATGCCCGCGGTAATGGCGGGGTTCAGCGCGTTACGCTTCTCCTCGCGCCGCATCGTGATAATCGACACCCGTCCTCGCCGCTCCACCGCGACTGCTGTATCGCCCATGATCGCGCTCCCTCCTCGGGCCCGGGAACCGCCTGGGCCGTCATGTCAACGATCCCATCCTCAGGGCCCGCCAGACCATCGTGACGCTGCCGCACACGTCCCTCGTTCCCAATCCACTTCATATCAGCCGCGGCAACCGAAGCCGAACGCGTTTGCCGGTTCGGAACGCGTCCGCTGACGACAAGACAATCCGCAAGTGCCAGAACCGTCCGATCATGGCACCCAGTGTACGATCGGCCGCCAGCCGACAGGCACTTGCGGGACACCATCCATGTTGGTACGTCCTCAGCCTATGCACGCCGATGCCGAGCATCCCACGGACATGCCGCTGTGCGCGTGGGCCGATGCGGTCCTTGCAGGCGGCGCAATCGATCAAGACCACGCGCTAGGTATTCTGGCCACGCCGGACGAGGAATTGCCGGCACTGCTCCGCGCCACGTTTCGCATTCGGGAGCGTTATTGGGGGCGGCGGGTAAAGATCTGCCTGCTGCGCAACGCCCGCAGCGGATTGTGTCCCGAGGACTGCAGGTACTGCTCGCAGTCGGCGGTGTCCGAGGCCGACATCTCGCGCTACCGCCTCGATCCGGTGGCGGAATTGGTCGACGGCGCACAACGCGCCGTCGACTCCGGCGCACGGCGGTATTGCATGGTCACCAGCGGTCGCGGTCCCGGTCGTAAGGAGGTCGCCCGCTTCACCACCGCCGCACGCGCGATCAAGGCCGCGTTTCCCGACCTCGAATTGTGCGTATCCCTGGGCCTGATGGGCGAGGAAACGGCCCGCGAACTCAAGGCGGCGGGTATCGGTTGGGTCAATCACAATCTGAACACCAGCCGGCGCTTCTACCCGGAGGTCTGCACGACGCACACCTACGAGGATCGGGTCGAGACCGTGCGCGCCGTGCACCGCGCCGGCCTTGCGGCCTGTTGCGGTGGCATCATCGGCATGGGTGAAACGCCCGCAGACGTCGTCGATCTCGCCTTCGCGTTGCGCGATCTCGAGGTCGACTCCCTACCGGTCAATTTTCTGCACCCGATCGCGGGCACACCGCTCGCGCAGCGCCACGATCTGACACCCGGCGACTGCCTGCGTGCCTTGTGTCTGTTCCGCTTCACGAATCCCGCCGCCGAGATCCGTGTTGCCGGCGGGCGCGAACTCAACCTCGGATGGTTTCAGTCGCTGGCGCTCTACCCCGCCAACTCGATCTTTGTCGAAGGCTACCTCACCACGCCGGGCCAGGCGGCGGAGGCGGCGCGGCGGATGATCGAAGAAACGGGATTCGAAGTCGAGAGCATCGAGGAGCACTAGCGGGCGCGCCCGCGTATCGCATATGGCGTATCGTCGGGTTTTACCCCAGCAGCCATACGCCACCTGCCATCCGCGGCGAAAGCATTACTTCTTGGCCGATGCTTCGCGGTAGCGGCGCACGAGGCCGGCCATCATCTCCTCACGCTGATCGTACAGCCGCTTGGGCTTGCGGGCCGCGCGGTTGGCGAGGGCGTAGGCGGTCAGGATGGGGAGCCCCACCGTGCCATCGAGATAGCAGACCACGGTGTCCGGCAAGGCTGCCGGATCGACCTTACCCCAGCTCACCGCTTCTCCGGGCGTGGCGCCGGACAGCCCGCCGGTATCGGCACGCGCATCGGTGATCTGCAGGTAGTAGTCGTGCCCTTTTTCCGCGATGCCCAGCACCTCCTGGATCTGCGGCTCCGTCTGCAGCACGAAATTCTTCGGCGAACCGCCGCCGATCATCAGGAGCCCGCTCTTGCCGCCCGATTCCTTGGCGGCCAGCACAATAGCGGCAGTGTCGTTGACATCGCGCGAGACGTCGAACACGAGCTTGTTGTCCTGCAACGCCATGGCCGCGACGTTCATGCCGATGGAACTGTCCCCCGGCGACGAGGTGAAGATCGGTACACCGTACTCGTGCGCCACCGCCAGCACGGACCGACGCTGCAACCCCAGCACCCGCTCGCGTTCCCGCACGTAAGCCCCCACGCGGTAATGGAATTCAGCGGTCCCCAGCGGCTGTTGAAACTCGGGCGCCGCGATGACCTGCCGGAAGAAGGCGTCGGTCTCGAGCAGGACCGTGTAATCGAAAATGATGTCGTAGATGCGCACAATCCCTTGATCGCGCAGTTCGACGTCGTTGGCGAACGGCGAGCCGACATGCATGTCCAGGCCGAGACCGAAGTGGGTATCGTGGTAGAGATTGGCGCCGGTGCTGACCATCCAATCGATGAACCCGTGTTCGATGAGGGGAATGATTGCCGCCATGCCAAGGCCGGCCGGAGTCATGGCGCCGGTGAGGCTAAAGCCGACGGTCACGTCGTCGGCCAACATACGGCGACCGAACAGGTGGCAGGCTTCGCGCAAGCGGGCGGCGTTGTATGCCAGGAAGGTCTGATCGACCAACTGGGTCACTGTGATGTGCTCGTCGATCGGCCGCGGATCGATACGTGGATGTTTCTCCAGCCGAGTTTTTGGCCTCGCCACCTCGCGTCTCCTTCCTGCAATCCCGGTCCTGGGCACCCATCCCTAGCCTGCGCCTAGCCTGGAATCAATTCAGGGGCTGTGGGGGTGGCATCCCTGCTCCACATCCCCTTCCGCTTCCGCCGGCCCCTGTCTCAGTGGTACCGCACCGGGTGCTCCGCCGCCCTCGCTTCGGCGATCAAGTGTTCCAGCGCGACCGCCAGGTCGCGGCTATTGGCGCGTAGCTGGCGGTGGAGTTCGCGTACGCGGCTTGGACGTCGGCTCTGCCGCGCAGCGAGGTAATGACGCTGGAGCGCGCTGCGCTCGGTCAGCAGACGGTCGACCTTTGCCAAGGACAAGAGCCGTACGGTCCCGTGCTGCCGATCCGCCGTCAGGGCGATCAACCGACTCAGCAAGCCGGTGTGGTGGTTGGCAACCGACATCGCCAGGGACGGCGTGCTGACGGTGTGCAGGTAAAACGCTCTGCGCAAGGCGCGCAGCGCGTCATCTGGGCGTCCCTCCCGCAACGCCGTGTCGGACTGTTGTGCGCGCGCCACGTAGCGCCCGAACCGGCGCCGCTCAAGCCAGCCACCGAGGGGTATACTCGCGGCATTGAAGAGCAGGCTCCCCAGGTACAGCAACAATCCGACCGCGGCGAGAACGAGCAGAGCCGCAAGCGAAGCGTTCAGCATTGGCCCAATGAATGCCGGCGCGAATACCACGCGGACGCGTGAGGAGCAGTTGGCGTGTACGGCATGCCGCTCATAGCCTGTTGCTCCAGGACGATGCGTGGTATGAGAGACGTCACTGGGCAGGTTCCAATGGCGACATGACGCATCGCGGGGACAACGAAGTTCATGCGTCAAGACCTCTAGCGTGACGCCCGCATCGCGATCAAGCCAGCCTGCAGCCGGAAGGGCCGTGCGGAACAACAATTTTCTACGATCTCGCACCTTGCTCTGATGAGGACCACAGCGGGGCCGGCCGCGGGGCGAGCGATGGATGCAAGGCAACACAGACATTGGGCGTGTTTCCCACTGTCAGCATGTTTGGCCTCGACGCTGACGGCGCGCACGCAAGCAGTCGCGCAGTCGTTCCTCACCTGTGGGTGGCCGGTGCGACGTCACCTCGAGGCCGGCGCGGCCAACACCTATGACGTCACCGTGGGCGCCGGGTCGAAGCTGCAAGTCGACGCCGCGGACCTCGACGGAGGCATCGGCCCGCTCAAGTTGCGCGCCGCGGGACAGGAAAGCTGCGGCGGTACGCTACAACTGGCGGGCCCAATCGCCGCGACCATTACCGTGTCCGCGTGTGACGGGACTGGCGCCGGCGATTACACCATCAGCGCCACCGTCGTCACGCCGGGCCCCGACACCTGTGCGCCAGCGATGCCCTGCGGCCTCGTACCCTACGCGCGGCGCTTCCGCGTGCCGGGCGAAACGGACGCGTATACATTTGCGGGCCGTCAGGGCGAGACGATCCAACTGCGCGCCGGCGACATCTCCGGAGTGAGCGGCAGCATCCGCGTGCGTCTCTTTGACCCGAGCGGTGCTCTCGTCAGCGGGAGCGACTCCTGCGGGCCAGTCGCGGACCTGCCGCTACCGAGCGCCGGAACCTACACCGTCCTTGTCAGTCCTTGTGGTTCGACGCCGAGCAGTCTGTACAGCCTCAGCTTCTCGAGCTCGGCATGTCCGGCGGGTCCGGAGATCACCTATTTCGGCGTGGCGCAGGCGAATGGCACGGCACTATCCCCGGTGTCGTACGATCCAGACGGACGGCCGATCTACCGGGCCGCACCCGCGGGCTTCTTCCTAGTTATCGAGTCGCGCCCCGGCCGCAGCAGTGCAACCGTCGGGCGCTCCGCCTACACCTTTAGTCCGAGCGATCCCGGCGTACGGCCTGACTTGCAGGTCTTGCTGTCGCGTCCGTTGGGCGACGGCAGCCTGGCCGTCTGCGACGCGCTGCCGCCGAGCCAAGGCGGGGTCCCAGGTAGTGCGTCACTCGAGTACGCCAACCAGCAAGCGACCGCGAACGCGATCAACGACTTCGGCTGCCGCGTAGACGATGGTACCGGAAGGCCGCAGGGAGTCAGCGTCGGCGATGCCTGCACGTACTTTCAGGATGTCACCAACCATTTCGTCGATCCAACCAGCACCGTGCAGTTCTGTGCGCAGATCGCCTACGCATGGTCGTTCCCGCGTGGCCTCACCGTGATCGAAGCGCGGACCCGCGACGTACAAGGCGTCGTCGGGCCCTCGCGGCAGATCGTCGTCCAGGTGGGCACCGATCGCTGCCCCGGCGACTGCAACGGAGATGTGCGGACCACGGTGGAAGACCTGCTCACCGGAATCGCGATAGCCCTCGGTCGAAAGCCAGCGGACAGGTGCCCCAACGCCGATATGAACGATGACGGCAGCGTCACCGTCGACGAAGTGCTGCTTTCGGTCCGCGCCGCCACCGACGGCTGCCCGTGAGACGGGAGTACGACCGCATACCGCCGCGCTGAGATGCGGCGGCCACGTGACGTTTGGACGTGCCGGCGTGGATCGTCCTCCTGTCCGTCCTGTCGACCATGGCCGACGTCGTGCGACGCATCGCAAGCTGCTGACATTTCGCGCCCGAGGCGCGACGCCGCCCACCCGGCTTGCAACAATCTCGCCGGCGCGGCATCAGTTGAGCAGCACCATGATCGGCGACGCCAAGACCAACACCACTCCCGATTTTCGTGTGTGGCTGCAATCCCGCGGACTTGCCCCAGTACGGCGAGACCGGCCGCGGACGCTGCAGGTCAACGTCGGCAAACGCTGCAATCAGGCCTGTCATCACTGTCATGTCGATGCCGGACCGCAGCGCACCGAGGCGATGGAGCAGAGGACCGCGGAGCGTGTCGTCGCGCTACTGGCGAACAGCCCCAGCCTTGACGTCCTGGACCTCACCGGCGGCGCGCCGGAATTGAATCCCGGTTTCCCGTTCTTGGTGGAGCAGGCCCGTCGGCTGGGGCGGCGCGTCATTGTACGCTGCAACCTGACCATCACCCTCGAGCCGGGTATGGGACACCTACCGCGGCTCTACCGAGATCATGGCGTCGAACTGGTGTGCTCCCTCCCCTGCTACACCGCGGCGACCACCGACCGACAGCGTGGCCATGGCGTCTTTGAGCGCAGCATCCGTGCGCTCAGAAACCTGAACCAGCTCGGGTATGGCCGTTCGCACTCCGCGCTCGTCCTCAATCTGGTGTACAACCCGCTGGGTGCATGCCTACCGCCACCGCAGGAGACGCTCGAATCCCGCTACCGTGAGGAATTGGGCCGCTTGTTCGACATCGAGTTCCACCAGCTGCTCACGATCGCCAACATGCCGATCAAACGGTTCGCCGACCAGTTGCGGCGGTGGGGAAAGTACGGCGAGTATATGGGGTTGCTCGTCAACCACTTCAACCCGCAGACGCTACCCAACCTCATGTGCCGGCACCTCGTCAGCGTCGGTTGGGACGGGACGCTGTACGATTGCGATTTCAATCAAATGCTGGAACTGCCGATCCCGGCACCGAACGCACACGGACGAGGACTGACGCTGTGGGAACTCCAGAGCGCGGACGATTTGACGCATCTGGACGTCACCACGGGCCATCACTGCTTCGGCTGCACGGCCGGGTCGGGTTCGAGTTGCGGCGGCGCACTGGCGTGAGGGGAAAGAGACAGGACGGAGGAACGCCGCGACACTCCAGGCGCCATCACGCCAGCAACGCCTGCTCGTGACGCAGCAGCCAAATCTTCATCCGCAAGCCGCCTCCATACCCGACCAAAGAGCCGTCGGCGCCGATCACGCGGTGGCACGGGATGATGATCGGAATGGGGTTCGCGCCGACCGCCGCCCCGACCGCCCGCGCCCTCCCCGGACTCCCGATCTGCTCCGCGATAGCGCCATAGGAAACGGTGTCGCCGAAGGGAATGGCCGCAACGAGTTGCCACACCTGCCGTTGGAACGCCGTGCCGCCAGGATCCACCGGCAGGTCGAAGCTCCGCCGCCTACCGGCGAAGTAGTCGCGCAGTTGCGTCAGTGCCGCTCGCAACACGGACGTCTCGCCACGACCGAGAAGGCGCGCGTGCAGCCAACGCTCGAACCGCGGTTCGCCACCGCGCCGACGCGGCAGCTCCACGTAGAGGACCGCCTCTTCAGACGCTCCGACCCGCAGTGTGCCGATCGGCGCCTTCAGCGGGCGCTCGGCAATCCTGATGCCCTCCACGTGGCGCGGCGGGTCGCTCGGCATGGCCTTGCTTGAACCACACCTGCCGACCGATTCCAAGCACGGCTGAGACATTTCGATAACAGACGGCCAGACAACAGATTTCCGACTGCAATCTGTCGTCTGGAAGTCTGTCGTCTGGACCTCCGTCACCCTACTTGTGCATCTGTTGCGCGAGGTAGTTCTGCTCGCCGACCTGCTTGAGCAAATCGTGCTGCGCCTCCAACCAGTCGATGTGCTCCTCTTCCGACACCAGGATCTTCTCCAGCAACTCGCGCGATGCATTATCGTGCGCCTCGACCGCCAGGGCAATCGCCTTGTTCAGGCGGGCCACGGCCTCCAACTCCAAAGCATGGTCAAGCTGCAGTTGCTCGGGAACCGTCTCTCCCACCTTCACTTTATTGAGCCGCTGCACGTTGGGTACCCCATCGAGGAACAAGATACGTTCGATCAGCGTATCGGCATGCTTCATCTCGTCGATAGCCTCCTCGCGATTGGCTTGCTCCAAGCGCTTGTATCCCCAATTCTGGCACATCTTCGCATGGATGAAGTATTGATTGATCGCGGTGAGCTCGGCGGTGAGCACCTCATTGAGCGCCTCGAGGAGTTTCGCATTGCCCTTCATCTATTCGCCTCCCTTCCAATGGCGGAACATCGCGGACGGTCATGGGTTCCCGCAGTCCGCGCATTCCCCAGGAACCCGTGGCCTTCCAGTATGGGAAGAATCCCGTGTCCTGTAAAGCAGGGAAGCGATTTCCTGGCGGCAGGGTGGACAGCAACGGCCGGCCCCGCAGCGACGGGCGATCTCTCCCACGCTCGACGCCCCGCCTCTGATCAGTTCGCACAGCGCCCTATCCGTCATTCCCGTGCATTGACAAACAATCATCGTGTGTGCTCCTCGCCTTCGCGTTACCGATACCGGTCACGCGTGCCCGCGGCATCGGGCCGGCAGAACTCCGTCCCACCCAACACGCTCACCTGCGTTCAAGGGCCACCGCCTAGAACCCGAACGTCACCCCGGTCAGGAGGGTGTGCGCGTCGTCCTCCCCCGGACCGCCCGGTAGGTAATTCGTCACATTCGCCAAGCTCTTGCCGTGGTTGGTCTGCGTGTACTCGTACGCCAGTTGAAACGAGACTAGGGGAAGGGGCCGATAAGCGAGCCCTACCGAGAAACGGTCGACTCGCCGGTTATCGGTCTCAAACGTCGTCAACGCCTCCCCCTCAAACCCGACCTCGTCCACCAAATCGTCCAGCCACGCCTGCTCGCCGCGCACCACCGCCACGAACTGCGGGTTGGCGAAGCTACGGCCCAGGAATGTCTCGTTCAGCAGTGAGGGCCAGAAACGGTAGCGCGTTTCCAGCCAGTACCCGTACTTATTCCGCGCCAGGTTCGCCAGCTCGAATTCCACTTCGGTTTCGAGTTCGCGATCGCTCGTCTCCGCCGCTTGATCACGGGCGACGCGCGCCAGGTTCGTAGCGACATTGCGCGTGCCGTCGAACCGCGTAAAGACCCCTTCGGCTTCGAGTTCGAAGGGGCCGTAACCCGTCAGGCCGTCAACGCCGACCGCCCACAGATCTTCCTTGCCCAAGAAATCGGGCGTGTATTGCCCGTAGTACCACGACCCCGCAACCTCATGTCCGAGTCCCGGGCTGATCGACACCCGACCCGCAACCGCCTTCGCGTCCTTCACATCGGAGGCGAAATTGCCGGTCTCCGGACTCAGTTCGACCTCAAAGGCGACTTTGTCGCGCCGGGGATAACGCGTCTGGGCGATCTGCTCGAGTTCGGTATCGAGAGACACCCCGTTCATGACGTAGACTTGGTAGTTGAGCATAGCCTGGTCGGACAGCGTCACGTCGCCAAGGAAGCCCACTCCCAATTCGTCCCAGGCCGCGGTCGACGGCAGCACCGGTACTCCGCGGTCGATCAGCGAACGCCGCGGGAGCGTCCAGCGGTTGTCGTCGTGATTGATGTTGAAACGCCCAAGCGGCACGAGGACGGCCCCACCGCGGAACTTCAGCCAATCTTCGATGTCGTACTGCATCCACGCCTGCTCCACCGAAATTTCCGAATGATTGGTACCCTCGACAGCTTGCTCATAGAGGAGGCCACCCGCGTCAGGCTCCAGGTTCTTCTCCAGTTCGAGTTTGCGGAAGCGCTCGAATTCCAGTTCAAAACCGGCGCGCAGCCGCGGTGCGATGTTGGCGTCGGTGGTGAGGACGAACCGGCGGAAGGTAAAGGTGTCGTTCGCCTCGTCCAGGCTGGAGTTTTCGAACCGGAACGAGCCGTAGCCCCCTAGCTTGACCCGGTCGGTCAACGCGCGCAGCGATGCCGTTGCCGTCACGGGCGCTGCCGCCTGTTCTTTCGCCTGTTGTTGCTCCTTCGCCTGCTGTTCCGCCTGCGCTCGTTCCTGCACCTCTTTTTGCCGTCGCAGTTCCTGCCTCATCTCGTCCAACTCGCGCTCCATGCGCTCGATTTTCTCCGACAAATCCTCGGCATGCACACGCCCAACCGGCAAGCACACCGCGCACGCTACCAGGATCACCGCTACGCTCTCGAATCTCCTCAAAATCCTTCCCCTCGTCATTCGCTTCCTCCTACAGTGCCCGTCTCACGACAGGCATTCACTCCGGCGGGAATACATCTCCACGACCGTTGAACCACATTTCCTTCAGTGGCACGCCGATTAACGCACCGAATCCGATCCATTCCGCGGCCCAGGCACCGATCTGCAGGTAGGCCAATTCGCCCGCGGCGTAGCGGATCAGCCATGGCGCGACGAGATCCGCGGCCAGGCCGGCAAACGCCACGACCACGACGCACCGTTTGGCGGTGCCGCTTGCCCCCGTCGCCAGATACAGGTGGGCGAGGACTAGATACACCACTCCCATAATGAACGAGTGAAAGTGGGTAACCTCGACCAATTCGCGAAACGTCTTGGCAAAGGTCATCTGGCCGGCACTCTCGCCGCCCCGGTAGTACGCCGCTACCCGGCTGGGGGTCGGCCCAACGTGGTACAGCTGAAACAACGCCATGGTGACCATGCCGGCCAGCACCAGGAGGAGAAAGCCTGTGTACACCAAGCGCACCTCCAGCTTGGCGTGCCGAAGCAGGTAGCCATTGCCCGTGAATGCTTTCATCGCAGGGGCTCCGCCGCTGCCCCCACGGGTCTGGGGGTCTTGTAGGGATGGAAGATCGCCCGCCCCGTCTGGCGTATACGGTCAGGAGCGATCAACACAGTGCTCACCGATGGATCGTTCGCCCAGCGGGAATCGCCGCCTTGGGTATCCGGCTCGACCAGCAATGCTTTCGAGAACGCTTCCGCATCCGTGGCCGAGGGCGCGACGACGACCGCGATTGCCGGCGCGCGGAGGGCTTGGCCACTGCGCGGGTCGACAAGGTGGCCAACACGCCCGGAACCAATACGCCTGGAGTGGCCAAACACGCTCGAAACCGAGACCGCCTCATCGCGCAAGGTCATCGTGCCCACCACCGTCACATCGTCCAGTCCCCGCACGGTCACGTCCCAACCTGGAGTGTCGTGCGCTGCGCCGACCGCGTAAAGACTACTCTCCCCCAGATTCACCAGTGCCTGCCGGACACCCGCCGCCCGCAATCGCTCCGCACAACGGTCGACCGCCCAGCCCTTCGCGACACCGTCGACGTCGAGCAAAACACCTGGCTTGCGGATCAGTGTCGTTCCAATGAGTTCGAACGCTCCGGCCCCCGCGCTCTGCCGCGCCGCGTCGATTGCCGCACGCGACGGCCAGCCGGTTGACGTCCGCCAAAGCTGTGTCAGGGCGCCCACGCCGATATCGAACGCGCCGTCCGTGCGCGCCTGCAACATCAGCGCACGGCGCAGCAGCGCGGCCATCTCCTCGCTAACGACCAGCGGACCCGACCCCGCCGCCGACGCATTGACCTCGGACAGCTCACTGGAAGGATCGAACCGCGAAAACCGCCGATCCACCTCGCGGGCGATGACGAAACATGCGCGCATCGCCGCACGTGCCCGGGCCGGATCGGGATCCTCGGCAGTCACGCGAAAATACGTGCCCATGACATAATGAATCTCCGTCACGCTGACAGCGGGAAGCCGGCGGGCGACAAGCGTACCGATCGCAATCAGGGCTGCCAACGCCGCTCGGTTCATTGCCCCTCCCGTATGCCGCACGTCAGGCGCGCCACCGCCACACCCTTTTTCACCGCGCGTCCGGCAGCCTCGACCGAGAGCGTGGCTCCGGCAATATTCTTGATGTCCACGTAGGGCTGCAGCGCATCGGACGACGATTTCCCGCGGTACTGTGCCAAGAAGCGGGTGTTACGCACTTCGCCGCCGTAGGCTTCGCGGTAGGCCATCACCGCGACGTCGGCGACCCTGCCATCGGGTTGTACGCCAACGACGAAGGTGATGGGCCGGTGCTTGCCGATCTCCTCGACGATCACGGCGCACCCCAGCCAGCGCTCGCGCTGCCACGCACTCAAGGTGACATACTGGTCTTCCCAGACAGACGGTTGCACACGACCGAGCACCGCACGCATTTGTGCCCGCAATTCGGCAGTCGCGGGGACGACCCGACGCTCGATGCGGTCGGCGCGCGGGAACACCGTCTTGGGGGCCTCCTCCTCGCTCAAAAACACCCCCTCCTGTGCTCCCGCCCGCCACGCCGGGAAGAGACCCAGCACACCGGAGGCGCAGATTGCCACACTGAGGAGCAGGCGCCTGGACACCTGGGCCGGGATACCCCGCGGCTTTGGTCGCGGGCTCATGAGCTGGCAATCTATGGTAGTAGGCATGGGCATACGGACGATTTTGAAAGTCGTTTTCAATTAGCGCACTTTCCCCTGCTCTGTCAACCGGCGACGAACGAGTTGTCGACACACGCTTGGCGGCGGCGTCCGGCCAGTGGCAACCGCCACGTGTACCCCCTGCTACATAGGTTTGCGCCTGCGCATTTTGCCCCGCTCCGACAACGTTGCTATCATCGACACTCCGGCATGAGTACGCACGCACATCATCGGCACGACGTCCACGCGATCGGCTGCGCCGTGATCACGGTGAGCGACACCCGCACGACGGACACCGACCGCAGCGGCGAGCGGATCCGGCAGTTGCTCCGCGACCATGGCCATAGGCTCGAACAGTATGAGATCCTCAAAGACGAGCCGGAGTTGATTGTCCAGGCCGTCCGCTCGGCCCCCCCGTCCGCGGAGGCGATCATCATCAATGGTGGGACGGGCTTGGCACGGCGCGACACGACCTATGAAGCCGTGACCCGCCTGATTGAAAAGGAGGTCGCCGGCTTCGGCGAACTGTTCCGCATGTTGAGTTACCAGGAGATTGGTGCCGCGGCGATGTTAAGCCGTGCAACGGCCGGCGTGGTGGGTAACCGTATCGTGTTTTCCGTTCCCGGCTCCACCGCCGCCGTTGAGCTTGCCATGACGCGGCTGATATTGCCGCAACTAGGCCACATCGTCGGTCTGGTGCGCGGGTGACGCGATGAACGTGCAGTTGCGCTTTTTTGCTGCCGTACGAGAGCGCCTCCGGCGGGCCGAAGCGGACTGGGATATACCCGAGGGCGCCACGGTGCAGGATCTTTGGCAATCGTTGACGGCGCAATATCCGCAATTGCAACCGCTCGGTTCCTCCATCACCTTCGCCGTCAACCGTGAATATGTGGCGCGCGACCACCAATTGGCGGCGAACGATGAAGTCGCCATCATCCCCCCGGTCAGTGGAGGAGTGGATGTACCAGATCGTAACCGGGCCGATTGATGTCGCCGCCATATACGCCGCCGTCACACGACCGGACACCGGGGCAGCGGTTATCTTCATTGGCACGACCCGCGACCACAATGAAGGACGGCGCGTGATCCGTCTCGAGTACGAGGCGTATCCCGAAATGGCGCTGACCGAGATGCGTAAGATCGGCGACACGGTCAGGCAGCGCTGGCCGATCGAGAAGGTCGCTATCGTGCACCGCATTGGCGTGGTGCCCCTCGGCGAAGCGAGCGTCGCCATCGCGGTGTCCGCCGGTCATCGACATGCCGCGTTTGAGGCCTGTCATTTCGCCATCGATCGACTGAAGGAGGTCGTTCCGATCTGGAAGAAGGAACATTTCGAGGGTGGCGAAATCTGGATCGGGTCGCAATCGGGCACCCCGTCCCACGCGATCGTCCACAAGACCTGAGTTGGTACCCTCGCGGCCGGCGGCTGATTCACCGGCGCGGGTTTACCGTGTTGGATCGCACCCTGGCCGACGGCCACTGCCGGCACTGCCGCATCGCGGTCCACCGCTGCCCGGTAGACCGCCCCGGCGGACCCGGGGGTGTGAGTCACTATTCGTGGTGTTTCCGCACCAGGCGCACCGTGCTGGCCTGCGGTCCCTTTTCTCCCTCCTCCTCCACAAACTGCACTTCGTCGCCGACATGGAGCTGCCCGAAACCGCCGGTCAGCACGCTATTCTGGTGAAAATAGATTTCGTGACCTTCCGGCGCTTGGATGAAACCGTACCCCTCGGCAGGAAAGAGCTTGGATACCCGGGAGACCGGGGATTCCTCGTGAATCTTGATATCGCCACGCTGGCGTCTGGCATAATTCGCAAGACGCCGCTGTGTCGCATCGAATGCGTCGCGGATCGCCACATACACATCTTCGTGGGCGTGGTGGTCGACGGGCTCACGACTCACGACCAACTCGCCCTGCGGCACCGTCACATCGACACGAATATGATACAACTTGCCTTGATGGTGACGCCGATGGGGCGCCTCGACGATCACGCGGCAACCCATGATGCGGTCGTAATACCGATCGAGTTTGGCGGCACGCTCGCGAATCTTCGCTTCGACAGCCGCAGACGGTTCCATGTCTCGAAAGCTGATTTGCAGTGGCATTTGCATCTGTAACTCCCATCCCTTCGTCGTACTACCGCACCATCCCTCGGCCTCTTCGGGCGTAGCCCAACAAGGTGGGGAAACGTTGCTCAATACCAGATCGCCGCAGGCCCAATCAAACAGCGGCGCCTCATTCGCCGTTCGGCAATCCTACCGATGGCCCTGTATTCCTCCACCAGTAGGACACGTACATCGGCCAGACTCGCAGTGCCGACCCGTTCGGCACCTTCAACCTTTAACGTTGCCGATCGGGGTGAAGCGAACCACCGGGCGGCTCAACGCGGCGCGGGCCGTGGCGTCCACCACCGCGTCAATGTCCTTGTAGGCCGCGCCGGCCTCTTCGGCCAGCCCCCCATAGGAGGCAGTGCGCACGTAGATCCCGCGCGCTTCCATGCTACGTTGCAGTTCACGGCCGTGGAACGCTTTCTTGGCTTTGGTGCGGCTCATGGTGCGGCCGCTACCGTGCGCGGTGCTGAAAAAAGTCGCCGCGCCGCCGGCAACGCCGGTGAGCAAGTAGGAGCCGGTCTCCATGCTCCCACCAATGATCACCGGCTGACCGATCTTCTCGTACTCGGCCGGTAGCCCGGGCATCCCCGGACCGAACGCTCGGGTCGCACCCTTGCGGTGGACCAGCAACTCGCGCCGTTCGCCGTCGATCACGTGCGTCTCCAACTTCGCGGTGTTGTGGGCGACGTCGTAGACCATGCGCATACCCAGATCGGTGGGATCACGCCGGAAAACGGCACTGAAGACCTCGCGGATGCGATGCAAAATCACCTGGCGATTGGCGAACGACATGTTCGCCGCACACTGCATCGCGGCAAAGTACCGCTGCCCCTCCGGCGAGCGGAACGGGGCGCAAGCAAGTTCCCGATCGATGATCTCCATCCCGTACGTGGTTGTCATGGCCCGCAAGAACACCTGCAGGGAGTCGGCTGCCACCTGATGACCAAAGCCGCGGCTGCCACAGTGAAACATCACGGCCACCTGATTCGGTCGCACAATGCCGAGTCGGGCTGCCAGCGCCGGATCGGCCACGTCCGCCGGTCGGGCGACCTGAATCTCCAAGTAGTGGTTTCCCGAACCCAGAGTGCCGATCTGATCCTGACCCCGTTGGATGGCGCGTGGGCTGACGGCGGATGCGTCAGCGCCGCTCAGACAGCCATGCTCTTCCGTGCGCTCGAGATCGACCTCGCTGCCATAACCCTGGCGCACGCACCAGCGCGCTCCCTGTTCGAGGACCTCGGCAAACTGCGCTTGGGACAGTCTCAGGTAGCCCTTGCAACCCACTCCCGCCGGTACGCGCTGGGAAAGCGCATCCACCAACGAGCGCAGCTTCGGCTGTACCTCATCGAGAACCAGGTTGGTGAGTACGAGGCGCATCCCACAGTTGATGTCGAAACCGATGCCGCCGGGTGAAATCACCCCGGTTCCGGGATCCATGGCGGCGACGCCGCCGATCGGGAAGCCGTAGCCCCAGTGGGCATCGGGCATGACGAAGCTGTAGCCCACGATGCCGGGCAGGGTGGCCACGTTGGCGGCCTGTTGGAACACCACGTCATCCATCGCCTGGAGAAGGGCGCCAGTAGCAACGATACGCACCGGGACGCGCATACCGGCACGCCAGGTGGGTGGCAGCTCCCACACGCACGACCCAACCTGCCGGATTCCCCCTGGGACGGCCATCCTAATGCCCCGACCAGCGAATAGGGTGCCACAGCGAGGCAATGGCACACAACGACGTTGCAAGGACCTGGCGACCTACGGCAGTTCGAAATTTGCAAATCGCACAGCCACGAACTGGCGCTACACACTCAGGCTGTGCAGCCTCCGAAATCCATGTCATTTGAACGATCTGCGGGCTGCGCACAGACGACTTGGCGACCCGCCTGCTGCGCTTCGACCGAACGAGCCGCCGCGCGCCGGGTGGAGGGAACCATGAGATGGCCGGCCGATTGAAGCCGTCAGCGGACCGGCGACGATTGCGGCCAAAGTTCACGCAGCGTCTTCGGTAGGATCCCCTTCACATTCTTCACCTCGCCTTCCGATACATGGCGGGCAAGAATGGCGAACACGGCCCGCACCATCCTCTCCGGATCGTGCACGGTCGTGGCATTCCGAAAACTGTCCCGTATACACCCCAGGAACTCCAGTTTGTTCCACTTGAGCGGCTTTCCGGCCGGGCTCCAGCCCTCGTAATATACCCCTCGAATCAACATCGGGAGCTGGGCACCGAGTTGGACCGCCTCCTCCACCGTGAGCCGGTCGCGCAGCACCTGGAGGACAGATCGCAGTGCGTGGTAGGCAAAATGGCGGTCGGTCGAATCGAGTTCCGCCATGATCTCGTTCAGCCAGGCGTTCGTCTTGTGAATGGTGGAATCGAAGACATCCAGCCCTGTCATGCCGACAGCCTCCTTCCACCCTGCCCCGCCACGTGCACCCGACCTGGGGGACACCGTGGCCCGCAGCAGAAATCTTGTTTCGGTCGCACGCTTCCGGCCAGACGGAATCCGGCCGCAGAGTTTCCGAGAACGGGCCCCAGTAGTCCGGTTGCCGGCACTGCGCGCCTATTTCTCCAACTCGTACATCCAGCCACCCCGGAGCGAAGCGGACTGCGAAGTACTGCAACGGGGCGGGCTACACACCCGCCCTCCGAGCAACACCCCGGTTCCGCATTTCGCCTGCGCTGAAGGGCGCCCGAATGCTCAACCAAGGTGCGCCGGTATCGAGAAATTCGTTCTAATTTTCGAGAACGAACGTCACGTTCATATGAACGCGATATTCTTTCAGCTTGCCCTTCTCGACCTTCCCCTGAACCCGCGTTACCTCGAAGCCGGTGATGCCGCGAATCGTCTTGGTGGCACGTTTCAGCCCCTCATGAATTGCACCTTCAAGGGAGTCGGACGACGAGGAAACAATTTCGCTCACGCGCGCTACGGCCATACACCACCCTCCTTATCTTGTACTTGACGGCGCAATCCTACCCGACTCCCCCCGAAAGCACAATGCCATTGAATTGCCTGCGGGATCGTGATTGACGAGGGGTGGAGCGATGGTAGCATGACCGCGGTACTGTTCCTGACCGCGATCGCTGTGTCCGGTGCGCTTGCCGTCACGGCCACCGGCACCTCGCGTCCGTTGGATCGATCGACGTGCAAACGCGTTCGCGACACCGTCGGGGCCGGGCACACGATGCAGCAACTGACAGCGGAATTTGACACCGACGCCGCGCACATCATGAAATGCGAGCAGAGCCACAACGGCGAGAAACGGAAAACCAAGAAGGCAGCGCCGGCACCAGCCGACCCGCGCAGGAAGAAATAGCCGCCCACGCGATCATCCGGAGCGTTCAGCATCAAAATTGGAGGAATTGGACACATGAGACAACCAACCGAAGCAATCACCGAAGGCAAGCGAGCCCGCCCGATTGTCCCGTTTCTCCGCCTTGGCGGGAATGGTGAAAGGCCGTATCTGGTAGGGCAGAAATGCGCCGCATGCGGCGCGGTATACATCGGCAACCGCGTGGCGTGCGCGAAATGCGCGGCGGACGGCCCCTTTAACGAAATCCGCCTGAGTGACACCGGCAAACTCTGGGTGTACACGATCGTCTACCAGTCCGTGCCCGGGATCAAAACGCCATACGTGGCCGGCGTCGTGGACCTGCCGGAAGGCGTCAGCGTCATCTGCACTGTAATCGACGTCGAGCCCGATCCGCGCAAGCTCCCCTTCGACATGCCGCTGGAAATGATCACCAAGAAGGTGCGCGAAGACAAAGAGGGGAACGACGTCGTCGCGTTCTTCTTTCGGCCGGCGCAATAAGACCGCCGGACGCACAGGTAGCCGCACGGAGGTTGACAATGAGAGAAGTGTATGTCGCCGGTGTCAGCATGATCAAGTTCGGTCGCTACCCAGACACGGATGTCGCGGTGCTCGGCGCGCAAGCGGCGTTGTCGGCGCTCAAGGATGCCGGCATGTCGATCAGGGATGTGCAGATGCTGGCCTCGGGGAATCTGTTCCAGGCCAACGCGACGGTCGGCCAACGCATCATGCAGCAGATCGGGCAAACCGGCATCCCGGTTATCAACGTGACCAACGCTTGCGCCACGGGCTCCACCGCCTTTCGCGAGGCCTATTTTGCGGTCGGCTCGGGCGAGGTCGAGGTAGCCATGGCGGTCGGCTCGGAACAGATGGGCAAGGCGGGCCTGCTAGGCGCCGCCGGCGAGGGCGTTGAAGGGATCCTCGGCAGCGGCTTGATGCCGGCGATCTTCGGCTACGCCGGTCTCGAACATATGCGCACCTACGGCACCACCGTGGAACACTTCGCCAAGGTGTCCGTCAAGAACCACAAGCACTCGGCAAAGAATCCGCTCTCGCAATACCAGAACGAGGTCTCTCTGGAAGAAGTGCTCAACGCCCGCATGGTCGCGTATCCCAACACGCTGTACATGTGCTGCCCCACCGGCGATGGTGCGGCCGCCGCCATCGTGGTCTCCGAAGCGGTGATGAAGAAATCCGGCAACAAACCGGTCAAGATCGCGGCGTCGGTGTTGACGTCGGACCCATGGACGGCGCGCGATCTGACGCTGCCGGACGTCAATACCCTGACACGCAACGCCGCCACGATCGCCTACGAGAAAGCCGGCGTCGGTCCGCAGGACCTCGATCTGGTAGAGTGTCACGACTGCTTTGCGACGGCCGAACTCCTGCATTACGAGAATCTTGGGCTCTGCAAGGACGGCGAAGCCGGCAGCGGCCTTGACGAAGGCTGGTTCGAGTGGGGCGGACGTACCCCGGTGAATGTCAGTGGTGGCCTGCTCTCCAAGGGGCACCCACTGGGGGCCACGGGCATTGCCAATATTTTCGAGGTGACCACCCATCTGCGCGGGCAGGCCGGCGCCCGTCAGGTCGAGAATGCGAAGGTTGGCTTGGCCCACGTCATCGGCCTCGGCTCGGCGTGCACCATCAACATTCTGACCGCATAACCGGCCAGCCCAATCGACCATCGAAGAAGAAAGGACGGAGCTCCTTCTACCGAGACGGTCTGTCGTCCCTGAGGCGCAAGACCGACGTGTTCGTCCTACGGCCCCAGCACCGTCACCTCGATGCTCACCACGGGATCGTAATACAAGTAGAAGCGCCCGTAGATCGTGTATTCGCCCGGGGCGACCGGCGAACCCGACTCGTCCTTCAGATCCCAGAAGGCGCGCAACTGATACTTCAGTACCTCCTGGTCGCGGCCCACGGCGGCCGCCGGTAGGAACGGATCCCCGCATCCCTGTTCACGGATGGTGCGCACCTTGCGCTTACCTGCGAACACATAGAGATCAAGGCAGGGGTTGAAGATGCCGCCGTGCGGTTGGATCTCGGTCACGGTGTACCGCAGCGTCGCCGTCGCCGGTTGGTCGTAGGAGGCGCAATCGGACTCCAGCGTCACACGATTGAAATCGTCCGCCCATACCGCGCGGTTGACGCGCGCGGCATCGCAATACGCAAGCTCGCCGGTCTCGAACACCTGCAAGGACAGCGTGTTGCTCTTGACGCCCTCGACCTCGGCCCACACCGGCGCGATACCGGCGATGCGGCCAGTGAACACGCCTGCTGTGTCAAACCCGCCCACCATGTCATCGCCGCTACGCCACACGACCTCGGTGGTCACGTCGCGTACGATCCCGATGTCGTAGCTCCCGCTGGCGTGAAAGAAGCGCTGGTCGCCTTTGGCCACCACCCGATCGTTGCCCTCCTGGTAGATGTAGAGCGATTGCAGCGTGGCCTGGTTGACGACATGGATGGCGGCGGGATCGCTGGTGATCTCCGCAAAGACCGCATCGATGGACGCATCCCCCGCTTGCAGCGCAGTCATGAGGCCACCCGCGTCGATGAGCGCCACCGACGCATCGTTGCTGCGCCAGGTTACCTCCTTGGTGACATCCTGCCAGGCGCCGGTGTCGTACTGCGCGGTGGCGTGGAACTGTAATCGATCGCCGCGCAGCACGGTGATCGCGTACGTGCAACGGCACGGTGCCGCGGCATCGCTGGACAACGGCCCCGGACAGCAACAGGGGGCCGCGATATCCGCCGGCGGCGCTCCAGCGCCAGAGCACGGCATCCCACTCGCCACCGGCTCAGGCACCGCGGTGCCCGGTAACCATGGGAATCCGCCGTTGTCGGCGTAGAGGGAGAGCGCCACGACGGTGGGTTGGGTGACTACACGGATCGTGGTGGGATCGCTCACCACACTGGCAAGGCTGGCCGTCACCGTGGCCGAGCCCGCCTGCTCCGCCGTGAACAGTCCCGCCGCCACATTCCCCACGGCCGGTGGCGTGACCGTCCAGTGCACCTCCTCGGTGATGTCCTGGTAATACCCCGAGTCGAACTCGCCGATGGCGCGGAATCGGATGATGCCGCCGATCTGCACCACCTGCGTGCAATTCGGCGCGGGCAGGACATCGGTTCGTTGACCGGGCACCGCGTCAGCCGGGATCGCACCACCCTCGGCGAGAGGGTCGCCGAGCGGAAAAAAGCACGACACATTCTGCACAAGGACCCGGCGCAGCGCCGGGCGTGCCGTCACCTCCACCACCCAGGGCGGACTGCTGATCGTTCCGAATGTCGCCGTGATCGATGTCTTGCCAACGCGCAGCGCCGACACCGCCCCCCACGAGTTCACGATTGCATTGTCGGGATTCGACGAGTGCCAGGTGGCGAGACCCGTCACATCGACCGCCGTACCGTCCGCAAGCGTTGCCACGGCACCAAGCGCACCCGACTGACCGACGACCACCTGCCCCGGACCGCCGATGGAGAGCGCGCGGATTTCGACGGCCGGGCAACTCGGCACGCAGACGCGCTTCAGGCAGTCGTCGCATGCCGGGCAACTGGGCACGCAAACGCACCGGCTCTGAGCATCCGCACAAGTTGCTCCCGCATCGCACGGGCTCAGCAGCGGCAGCGGCGGCGTGCTACCGTCACAGTTCGCAGTGTCGAATCGACCGTCGCCGTCCGCATCGAGGAACGCTCTGGCGAAGTCGCCGAAGCCGCTGATGCGCCCATCCTTAAGCCGCAGCCAGGCGCCGTTGACGGATTGGACCACGCTGAGCGTTGCCCCATCGTGCACATACGAATAGCTCGACCGCGTCTGCCCCCACGACATCTGCACCACGAGATCGACGCTGCCATTGTCGCCGGCACTGAACGGCACCGACACGGCGGCAAGGTTCCCGTCGAGCGTCTTGGCGATCTGCAGCGTGTGAGGACCCGGCACCAACGGTCCCGCGGTGAAGCGACCATCCGGGCCGGTGGTGCCTTGCAGTCTGGCATCGGCGTCGATCGACCAGTTGGCCGCGGCGAGCGACCGATCGAACGTTGCACCGTCGGACGACTCTTTCCACCGCTGCGGTGGGCTGCCGAGCGCGTCGCCAGCACTGGCAGCCACGGCGCGATCGAGCACCACCAAGCCGGTGACGCGGGCGACACCGCTGGTCGGCAATGCCGTGGCGGTGCGGGTCGGCGTCGGCGTATTGGTCGGCGTGGAAAGACTCGTCGCGGTGCTCGTCGCTATCGGCACCGCGGTCGACGTGCGCGCCGGCGTCGTGCTCGAGGCGGCCATGGTCGGGGGTGATCCGTCGTCGCCGTCACCGCAGGCGCTCGCAAGAACGCTGGCCAACAGGACTAGCACCCGAACAGTGGCGGATGATCCGTGCGGCGTCATGGTCGTCCTCCTCCGGCGGTCCCAATCGACGTGCGGCCCACGACCACAGCGCCGGCGGATCGCGCAGACTAGGGGAGCCACGCCGTGCAACCGCAGCACGCGGTGGTTCTGAACCGCGACCGCAAGCCTACGCCTCTCGGCGTCCCATTCCAAGCCTCCTGTGCCGCCCGTGTGAACCGTTCGGTTGTCCCGTCGTGAGCAACGTATGCCGCCCGCTTGAAAAGGAACGTGCAGGGCGACGCGCGGATGCGGCGTTCCCCCATGCGACATGCGACGTTCGTCACCTTGACCCGACATCGCGGAAAACGCTAAGTAACAGGGCGCTCGGCGCACGCGAAAGTGGCGGAACTGGCAGACGCGCAGGATTCAGGATCCTGTGGGCTAATCACCCGTGGGGGTTCAAGTCCCCCCTTTCGCACTTCACCTGAACACTCGGTTCCGAAGAGCGGCAGCGCATCCTCTCGTCCTCCCCCAGCTAGGCCACCGGTCGTACCCGGCGAGGGGACGGCTGGACACCAGTCCGCAGCGTGGCCGTGCGTCGACGCGGCGGTGACCGCCACGCTAGGGCTTGAGGCTGACATCCCTTCCGGCATGTCCGAGAACGTGGTGCACAGGGTGACAGAGAACCGCCGGCGCGTTTTTCCATGTCCCGCCTTTTGTGCTCTAATCCGCTGCCGTGAGCGAACGCCGCATGCAACTGGTCCGTGCAGCGCTTGTGCTGGCGGTCGCACTACCGGGACCGGCCTCGGCGGCGGGGATCGTCGGGACCGGTACGTCGGCGAGTTGTACCGAGGCCGCATTGGATGCAGCCCTCGCCGACGGCGGAAGCGTGACCTTCAACTGCGGCGCCGCTCCCGCCACCATCGCCCTCACCAACCAGAAGGCCATCGTGGTAACGACAAACATCGACGGCGGTAGCTTGATCACGCTCAGCGGCGGCGGCACCACGCAGCTGTTCGCGGTGAACGCGGGGATAACACTGGCCCTTGCCAACCTGACCATCAGCGATGCATCGGGCGCTTACAGCGGAGCCATTTCCAACGACGGCGGGCTGACAGTGAGCAACAGCACCTTCTCGAATAACAAAGTGTATTACAGCGGTAACGGGGGTGCCATCAGGAACGGCGGTACGCTGAACGTCGGCAACTGCACGTTCTCGGGTAACAGCGCCACCTTCGGCGGCGCCATCTCCAACGCCGGCGGGCTCATCGTGGCCAACAGCACCTTCGCCGGCAACAGCGCCGTCGGTAGCGGCGGTGCCATCTACAACCAGAATGGGCCTTTGAGTGTGACCAATAGCACCTTCTCCGGCAATGGCGCTCTCTTCTCCGGCGGCGCCATCTACAACCTTGGCGGCGCGCTTAATGTAACTGTGAGCAACACCGTCATCGCCCAGAGCACCGCGAGTGGAAACTGCGCTGGCGGCATTACCGATGGCGGACACAACCTCGACGACGGCTCAACATGCGGTTTCTCCACCGCCAGCGGCTCGTTGGTCAACACCAACCCCTTGCTCGACCCCACGGGTCTCGCCAACAACGGTGGACCGACCCAAACCATCGCGCTCTCAGCCAGTAGTCCGGCAATCAACGCCGGAAATACATCGGCCTGCTCAGCACCGCCGGTGAATAATCTCGATCAGCGCGGCCTGCCTCGTCCGGGTACGGGGGCCACAAGCTGCTCCATCGGAGCCTACGAGTACTGGCTTCCAGGCTGTTGTCAGTGTCCCGCAAGTTGTGCAGCCCCCGTCAACGGCGCATGCGGCGACTGCACGGCAGTCTTCGGCGCCACCTGTACTGGCGGTGACCTCTGCGTGCTCCATACCCCGACAGCAACCCCGACTATTACGCAGACGCCGACGATCACGCCGACCCCGACGATCACGGGGACGCCGACCATCACGCCGACCCGCACGACCACGCCGACGCCCACCAGCACGCCGACCCGGACGTTGACGCCGACCCCCACCACAACTGTCACCAATACACCCGCGGCGAACGACTGTTGTCAGTGCGACGGCTTCTGCGCGGCTCCAATCGTTGGCACATGCGGCGGTTGCACCGTGGTGTTTGGAGCGTCCTGCGGAGACGGCGGACTGTGTATCCCGCGACCGTCGGCACCGACCGCATCAAGCACCGCAACCCGGACACCGGTACACACGCCAACGGTAACGCCGACCGCAACGCCGACGGCAACACCCACGCCACAGGCTACGGCAACATCGACGCCCACCAACAGTCCAACCGTAACGCCGACACCCGTACACACTCCAACGGTGACAGCGACCGCAACGCCAGCGGCAACACCCACGCCACAGGCTACGGCAACATCGACGCCCACCAACAGTCCAACCGTAACGCCGACACCCGTACACACTCCAACGGTGACACCGACCGCAACGCCGGCGGCACCACCGACGCCGCAGGCTACGGCAACATCGACATCCACCTACAGTCCAACCGTGACGCCGGCACCCATACACACACCAACGGCGACACCGACGCCCACCAAAACGGCAATGGTCACACCAACATCAACCCAGACGCCTTCCCTCTGCGGCGGTATCGCCGCGCTCCCGTGTGAATCGGGGGACGTCTGCGACCTGCACGACCCAACATGCACCATCGTCGACCTCGCCGGCGTGTGCGTCCCGCGTCCCGAGGCCTGCACCACCCTGTTCGACCCGGTGTGCGGTTGTGATGCCAAGACGTACTCGAACGACTGCCTGCGCCTGTTGGCCGGCGCCACGCTGGCGCACCCGGGAGCGTGCACCAGCGTGGCGCCGTGCATCGGCGATTGCAATACGGATCGGCAGGTAACGGTCGACGAACTCCTCACCCTGGTCACACTCGGCGTCAGCAACGCCGACCCGTCGGCCTGTCGGGAAGGCGATGCCAACCACGATGGACAAGTTACCGTCGATGAGATTCTCACGGCGGTACAGAACGCGCTGAACGGCTGTCCCCAGTGATCGGCAAGGAGGCTTCGATACGGACATTGCGCGACGCGGGCACGCGCCTTCGGAGCGAGCGCTTGCCGGAGAGCCCGCGCGATTACGGAGCGATCGTCACGCATCCAGCGCCAGCTAGAACCACTGGCGACGGCGGAAATAGGCAAGCATGCCGGCCGCGAGGCCGATCATGACGATCCAGAGCACTGGGTAGGCCCACGGCCATTCCAGTTCCGGCATGTGGCGAAAGTTCATCCCGTAGATACCCGCCAGGAACGTGAGCGGCATAAACGTCGTGGCGATGACCGTGAGTACTTTCATTACCTCGTTCATCCGGTTGCTGACGCTCGACAGATACATATCGAGCATCCCCGCCATCGTGTCGCGGTACGTCTCGACGACATCGACCACCTGGATGATGTGGTCGTAGAGGTCGCGAAGGTAGACGCCGGTGGTCTCGCGCACCAGGTCATTGCCGCGCTGCAGGCCCCCGACGACCTCGCGCAACGGCCAGATCGACTTGCGTAGGTGCAGGATCTCCCGCTTCATCCCGTAGATCGCCTGCAGAGTGCGCGGCGTGGGATTGGCCATGAGCTCCTCTTCGAGGGCATCGATCCGATCGCCGAGTTGTTCCAGGATCACGTAGTAGTTATCCACCACGTTGTCGATAATGGAATAGGCCAGGTAGTCGGGACCGAGGTTCCGGCAGTGCACCTTATCCGCGCGGAGCCGGTCGCGAATCGTCTTGACATAGGGCTGCGCTCGTTCGTTGAAGGAGAGAATCCAGTGCCGGCCGAGGACGAGACTGATCTGCTCGGTGACGATCTCGTCCCGCCCCCCATCGAAGTGCACCGTATTCAGTTCGACGAGTAGGTGCTCGCCGTAGTCGTCCAGCTTGGGACGCTGCTCGGTATGCGCGATGTCCTCGAGCAGTAGCGGGTGCAAGCCGAAGCGCTTCCCGAAACGTTCGAGGACGTCGAGGCGGTGCAGGCCATCGACGTTGATCCACAGCGTGCGCTGCTCCCCGGGGGCCGGGAACGCCTCCTCGGGGCTTTCGACATCGCGCTCCGCAATGCCTTCCCCGTCATAAAGGATTTGCGCGATCCCGACGCCGTTTTCCACGGGCTCCCCCGTGTGCACGATGGTCCCGGGAGGCAAACCCGCCTTCTGCCCCAGTCGCCGCCTGCGCTTGCGCCTCATGCGCGCACTGTAACACGTCATGCGGCAACGATTGAACGGCGATGCGGCCTCCGGCATCGGGCAGCAGGTTGCGGTGCGATTCGGTGTGGGAACTGCAACCAAGCGGCGCGGAAGCGGTCCGTATCGCCGCACCGCCGCATCTGCCCTGGAAATGCGCGGAGGACTGGTGGTATGGCGACACATCGGGGTGTCGAGCGCGCCTGAGGAGGACCGCTGCGTATGGGAGCCGTCGAAATCGCGCACCCGTTTGACGTCGAGTTCGAGATCGGCAACATGCACATCTTCGGAACCACGCCGTACGGTCAGCGCACGCTGGCCACCATGTTGACTTCTTGCGGTACGCGCGGCCGCGAATCTCGCCCGCGCTCAGGAGGTAAGCGATGAAGATCACAAGGCATTTGACCGGAACGATGCTGACCGTACTCCTATCGCACGCAGTGCTCGGCGAAGGGCCCGCGCCGACCCCGATTGTCCTTCCCGCCTTCCCGCAACCGCCGCCCGTGACCAAGCTGGCGGCAACGACAACCGGGGTCATCTACTTTGCAAGTCGCACGCCGTACGACTTCGATATCCTGCTGCAGCAATATGCGGCGGCACCGGAAACCACCGCCACCGGCCAACTGTTTCTTCCACCCAAGGCGAGCGCCAACCATCGTGTGCCAGGCGTTGTACTGGTACACGGCAGTGGGGGCATCACCCCCGGCCGGGAACTGGAATATGGCAAGTTGCTGGCAAGCAACGGATATGCCGCCTTGGCGATCGACTACTATCGTCCCCGCGGGGTGACCGAAACCACGCCCTATGCGCTGAAAGTGCTCGCCGTCACCGAGTTCGACGCCGTCACCGACGCGTATGCCGCCCTGCGCGCGCTCAACGGCCATCCCGCCATCGACCCCAAGCGGGTTGCGCTCGTCGGCTTCTCTTACGGCGGCATGGCAACGCGCTTGGCGATGGACAGCCGGGTCAGACAGGTACTGGCACCGGATGTCGCCCCGTTCGTAGCGCACGTGGATTACTACGGTCCGTGCCACCAGGACTTCCACACCCAGCGCACGACCGGCGCAGCGCTGTTGAGCTTGCGCGGCGGTGACGATGCGTCGAACGACCTGGTGAGTTGCGCGGCGCGCGAAGTCGAGCTGCGGCGTGCCGGCTCGGCGGTGGGTTCGGTGATTTATGCCCGGGCCGGCCACGCATGGGAGGCGCGGATGCCGCGCACATTGCACGCGGAGTTACCCTACCTCGCCGGTTGCACGATCAGCTACGACGAGAGCGGCATACCCTCCGTCGACGGCAAGTTGCTGCTGCCCGCGTCCGCCGATCCGCGACGCGAACGCCGCGCGCAATTCCGTGCCGACAGCGGTGCGGCGCTACGCTCCTGTGTGCACACCGGCTACATCGTCGGCCGGGACGACGCGGTGAAGGCACAATCCGATGCGCAACTGCTCGCCTTCTTGCGCAGCACGCTCGCGCGATAAACGCGCTCGCGCAGCGGCGATTCCCCATCTCGCCTGGAATCCGTATCGCCTAGCGCCGCCATACGCCGATCGTCGCGCGCCGTCGGCTTCATGTCGCCGGCGTCCGCACGCGCCGCTGCAGGCGCGTGAGCTGCTTCCGACCCCACGGATACAACGCCGCTTCGAGATGCCCCAGGCGCAGCATGTGCAGCGCCCAGCGCGCCAGGGCGACGCCGGTGCGACCGAACCGCAACGGCACGTACGTGTGCCGCTGCATCGGACAGCACTCGCACCGCGGGTGAAGATCGCGCCGGAAATTGCACCAGCGCTGCCCGTTCCAGATCGTCGCCAGCGCCTCCTCGAAGAGGTTTCCCACCACGGGCTCGTGGGTATACTCGACAATGTTGCACGGATGTACGTCGCCGTTGGCAAGCACCAGCGCCTGCCGGTGCGGCTCACGGCAGTCGCCGCGGTCGGGCCGGTACCATCCGCGCGCCCAGTTCGCCTCCGAGAGCGTCGCGGGAGAATAGAGCCCGCGAAGTTGGGAGAGGGCAGCCGCCTGGACGGTGCGCTCGAATCCGCGGACCACCGACTCGATGTTCGGGAGCACCTCTTCGCGGAACCGTTTGATCTCCGGCAAGGTGAGCAGGTGGTCCTGTTCGAAATCGCCTTCGAGATACGAGACCAACACGCCGGTCGATCCGAGGCGGTGATGCAAGCGGAGCAGTTCCGGGAAATCCATGTAGTTCTCCCGGCAGAGGATGGTCTGCGTCATCAGCCGGAAGGCCGGGTACCGCGGCGCCAAGCGCGCCAGTATGGCAATGGCGGTCGTCGCCTCCTTCCACGAACCGCGCCGCCCCCGCATCGGATCGTGCACGGCCGGATGCGAGCCGTACAGCGAGACGTCAATGTAGTTCAGCCCGGCATCCAGCAACCGCCGCGCGAGAGGCTCGTCAAGCAAGCTGCCGTTGGTGTTGACGCGCACCACCCAACCGTAACCATGGCCGATCCGGACGAGGTCGACGAGTCCCGCGTAGAGGGTCGGTTCCCCGCCGCTGATCGTCAACTCCCAGACCCCGAGATCCCGTGCCTCGGCAAGCACCCGAACCCAATCGGTGAAGGTGAACTGTCCCTCTTTCCTGGCGTGCCGGTGCAAGTCGCGCCGTGTGGCGCAGGTGGCACAACGCGCCGTACAGGCGAGCGTTGGTTTGATCACCAGGTGCTGCATGTCAATCCTGTCGCCCCCGTGCGGTGAGGGCCACACGCAACGCCGCGACCCGCCGAAAGGCGCGATGCACCCTATGGTTGTTCACCGCATGGGGACAATAGCGGCAGTCGGTGCGGCGCAGCCAGGAGGCCGGCGGCGCGCCGCTCAGCGACTGCCGGCGGAACGCCCTGTACGCGGGGTTGTTCCAAATCTCCCCAAAGCGGTTCTCCGCAAGAGTGCCCACCGGATCTGCACTCCGCTGGCAGACATGCACGCCGCCATCCGTTGCCACGAACGAACCATACCATGCGGTATAACACGGAAAGTGATCCCAAACGGACGCGCCGATCCGGTAGCGCAACACGACCTGCTCGACATTGGCGGCAATGCCAAGGGCCGCCAGACGGCGCCCCGCCTGCCGCAGGTGCGCGTGCACCTCCGCCACTTGATCGTCCGGCAGGGTGAACGGCCGAATGCCTTCTTCACCGAAGTCGAGCATCACCGAGAAGTGAAGTCTGGCGCAGCCGGTCACGTGCGCGAGTTCCGCGGCATCAGCAATCGAGGCCGCACCGTCCCGGGCAATCGGGTGGGTCATTTCGACCACCGGACGCGTAGCCGCAACCTCGGTCTTGCGCCGTGCCAGCAACCGCATCCCGGCGACGATACGGTCGAACTCGCCAGGCGTCGCGTGCGGATGCTTACGGACGTACTCCGCGTTCGAGGTGGCGGCAAGGCTGACGCGCAGAACATCGAGCCCCGACGCCATCAAGGACCGCAGCCGCTCTGCGCGCAGGAGCGTACCATTGGTGTACATCAGCACCGCGAGATCGCACGCCTTGGCGATGCGGATCAGCTCGAAGATGTGCGGATGCAACAGCGGTTCGCCCGCACCGACGAACTGCACCGTCCGCGTCCCCATGGCGCGCAACTCGGCGCAGAGCGCCGCGAACGTGTCGGGCGAGAGATCCTTCGGCATGGTCGGTTGCAGGCGCTGCGTCTCGGCGAGGGGCGAATGCCACCGGCAATAGTAGCACTGCAAGTTGCACCGATGCGTCACATCGATATTCACGTAGGCGGGGCCCGCGTACGCCCTGTCGCCCATCAACAGGCCGCGCAGCAGTGCCAGCTTGTAGGCCCATCGACTCACATCAGCCTCCTGCGGGACCGGCGGCGGGAGCCTTGCGGGCGACGCACGCGATACGCAAACAGGTGCGCTCGTCACCGGCGTACAGCTGGCGGCGTTGGTAGTGCCGGAACAGCAGCGTGTTGATACCGGCGTGGGTGACGACGTAATAGCGGCCCGAGCCGCCGAGCGCTTTCCAGAGCAGATCGAAAACCCACGAGCGCCGATCGAACGGCAGAAACCGCGGCTCCGAGAACCCGCCCTCCAGGAGTCGCCTGAGCGTCACCGAGTTGAAGTGCTGGTAGTGCTTGTCGATCAGTGCCTGGTTGGTGTGGGGTACGGTAAGGACCAAAGTGCCGCCGGGTCGAAGGCTGACCGCCACCGTATGCAGGAAGGCGGGCAGCACCTCGGGGCGGACATGTTCCATGACATCGAGCGCGGTGACGACGTCAAAGCATCCGTCGAGTGGCGCGCGCAGGAGATCCCGGACCTCGACGGGGATTTCCGGGTTCATCCGCCGGGCCATCGCAATCGCCGCATCCGAAGTGTCGATCCCAAGCACCGTGCTGGCCGGCCACCGTTCGCGTACCGCGCCGAGCAAGCGTCCGTCGCCGCAGCCGACATCGAGCAGGGACTGAAACGGGATCCGGGCGAGGAGGTCGAGCGCGATCTGCAGTCGGCCCAAGTACCGGTATCCCCACGACCAGTGCTGTACTTGGGAGAAGCGCTTGCCGTCGTATACCGGCAAGTAATGGTAGGGGAAGAGATACTGCCGTTCCTGGAGGGCCGCTTGCGTGTCCGTGGGCGTTCGCTGCGCGGATTCCCGATCGCGAGATGGGGGTGCGGACACGGCGAACGGCGTCATCGCCTGACCACGCGCGACCCTGGCCGCGCCTCCGAAAGATATCCGCTGCACTCGCCCAGCGCCCAAGCGTGCAGCCCCAAGATCAGCAGGGGAAGGGAGGTCAAAAGCCGCGGCAGGTAGCTCCGGCTGCGCAGGACGCGCGCGGCGATTTGTGCGAGGAGTTTCCATGGGATGGCGAATCCCATGGCAATATAGAGCGCCCGCTTCCATGCCGGCCAGCGCCAGTAACGTACCCGCACCGCGCCAAAGTCACGCCCGTGGGTGTACTCATGGCAGAGGAAGGTGCCGAGGTGTCCGATGCTGTCGTGCGTAACCTGGATGGTCGGCTCGAAGCGCGAACCCTCTCCCGTAGCCGCAAGCCGCCATTGAAACTCCGTGTCGGAACCGTATGTCCCTTCGATAAACGGCCCGCAGGCCTCGAGGGCCGTACGCTTGCACGACATATTGGCGCCGGCAACCTCGGCTATCGCGCCCGCCGGCAGGTGCGGCATCCACTGGCTGAATTCGCAGAAATAGGCGGCCCAGCCGACGACGCCCCGGGGCGTGGCGTTCGCAATCGCGCCACCGATGACCATGTCGGGGCCGCGATGCGCCCGGAGTACGGTCGCCGCCCAATCGGGGCTCGCGGTGCAGTCCGCGTCGAGGAACGCAACGATGTCCCCGTGCGCATATTCGACACCTCGGTTCCGGGCGGCACCACAAAACTTCCTCTCGGCGAAATGGTAGAGCCGAACAAACGGGAAACGCTGCCGGACCAAGTCTGCCGTACCATCTGTACCACTGTCGACCACGATGATCTCGAGCGGCGCGCCGGCGGCCTGTGACGCCAGCGATTCCAGGCACGGGCCGATGGTGGCGCGCGCATTGTAGCTCGGAACGATAACGGAGAGCCGCGGCCGCGCAGATCCGGCGCCGTCACCATGGCTCTCGCTGTGACTGAACGCACGCGTCTCGGCAATCGAGGTGCGCGATCCTCCTACCCGCGGGGCACCGACCGGGAGGGCATCCGCCCCCGTTGGCGCGCCCGCCGGCCCCGCCACGAGTTCCCGCGCGAAGCCGATTGCGTTGGCGATCTGCGCGACGAACAGCAGCGCCGCGAGTTCGGCGGCTCGTAGCGGGCGTTCACGGCTGAAGGGATAGCGCAGCAAGTTCAAATAGAAGGACAGCGGTTCGATGGCGACGCCTCGCGCCCCACGCCGGCGTCGCGCCTGGCGAATAAAGCAGGCCGCCCGGCCGTAGCGAAAATGTTGGCGCCAGAACCGCCGCGGGGTGAGGCGGTGCCAGTGCAACACCAGTGCCTCGGGGGCGTACGTCAGGCGATGGCCGCGATGCTGCCAGCGATCGCAAAGCTCGCGATCCTCGCCTGCCGCTCGGGTGAGCGCGGCGTCAAATCCGCCCATCGTAAGGAACGCCTCCCGCGGCAGCGCCATATTGTTCGACGTGAAAAATGACGGCCGGACCGCACTGGCGTTGTAGTACCCGTACAAGTAATCGACGAGTAATTGACTCGCCGTCGAATAACGGTTCTGGCGCAGGGCGTTGACCGTTTGTCCCCCGATCATGGTGTCGGAGGTGTGAGCGAGCCGCTCGGCCAGGCACCGGAGCCATCCCGGATCGGGTGTGCAATCGTCGTCGGTGAAGGCGAGCAACGTGCCGCGCGCGTGCGCCGCGCCGGCATTGCGCGCCTGTGCCGGACCGGCGTGCGGCTGCGACAGCAGGGTTACGTGCATCCGCTGCCTAAACATCGCCACCACCGGTTCGACGGACGCGCCGCTGCCGTCATCCACAACCAGCACTTCGAAACGGTCGCGCGGGTACGCTTGGCCGGCAAGCGCTTCGAGGCACGTGGGCAGCGCGTCGATCCGGTGATAGGTGGGGACGACGACCGAAAAGGAGGGTAACGCCTCACTCATCGTGCGCCACCTGTAGTGACCACGGGACCAACGACCGCGCCAGCGCGACCTCGCGCCGATCGAATTCCCCCAACCCCAGCAAGCCGGCCGCGATGAGCAGCATGATCACTGCGAATTTGACCGGCAACAGCAGCCCGCTCACCGGCCAGCCGGCGGCGAGCGCATAGGCACCGCCACCTACAACCACGCTGCGCACGAGCGACCCGACCGGTGGCGCGATACGCCAGTACCGATACACGGCGGCCATGGTCCCCAGTGCGCCGAGCACCGTGCAGGCGGCCGTGACCGCGGCGGCACCCACAGCGCCGAAGCGTGGAATTGCCAGCAGATGGCCGACGATCGCCGCCGGGACGAGCGGGCCCGCAATCACGAATGTCATTCCCGACCGCCCGCCGGCCGTCAAGACGGCCGTGCCCACCGACATCATGGTAGACGCGAGGCCGCCGAAGAGCAGGATCGCCAGCAGCGGGCCGGCAGCGCCGAAGCGTCGTCCGGCGATGGCTTCCACCACCTCTCCCGCGGCACCGGCAGCCATGGCGGCGAACGGCAGGAGCACGAGCACCAGGCGCATTCCGTCGCGCCCCATGCCGCGCGCCAGCCGCTGGTCGCCGTCGCGCAGCAGGCGTGTCAAGGTGGACAACAAGAGCGGCGCAAAGGCCAGGGCAAATAATCGCGGCACGATGGCCAGATTCTGCGCCACGCCATAGATGCCGGCAAGATCCGCCGAACCGCCGAGTGTCTTCAGAAAGAAGAGATCGAGCCTGTCGACCGCCATCATGCAAATCGAACAGAGGAAAAGCGGTACCGCGTGTCCCAACAACGACCGGGCCGACGCCTGCGTGCGCGTAAAGAGCGAGGCTCGGACGAAGCACCGGCCGATACCCGCCGCCACCAGCGTAGCGCCCATGCTGGCCACGATGGCGCCTGGAACGGAGAACCCCAAGCCGACCAGGGCCACGATCAGCAGCAGCCGCACCGTCCAGCGGCCGGCGCTGATCAGCGCCCGCTGCCGGAAGCCACCCATGCCGATCAGGAGGTCCCGGTGTGCGTGCGCCACGCTGGCGATCGGGATGTCGATGGCAAACAGGCGTAAGTATCCCGAGAGGACGGGCTCGCCCAGCATCCGGGCCACGGGATCCGCCAGCAGCAGGAGCACAGCCGCGGACGCCGTGCTCACTGCCAGATGCAACCGCAGCACTGTGGTGCCGATCGGACGCCAGTCCGCCGCTTCGCTGATACGCAGGTACGTCGCTCGCGCAAACAGCGCGGAGATGCACCACTCGACCCAGGTCACCAGCGTTGCCGCCAATGTGAAGAGACCGTATCCCTCCGTACCGAGGTTCCGGGTGAGTACCGCCGTGGTCACCAGGCCGGTTGGCAAGATCAGCGCCTCGGCAAGGAACACCCGTACGGTGCCGTCGAGCGTGTGACGGCCGTGCGCCGAGAAGGCGGACGTCATCCCTTCGTTCGCGATGCGGCCTCGCTCGGCGAGCGGACGACCCGCTCCCGCCGCGCGGCGCGGCAACCGACGTTCTCCATACCGCGAGGTTATGTCACGAAACGGCGCGCGCGGCGACTCGCACGCGCGGCGGCAGACGAGCCTCGCCGGCGATGTGGAACGCGCCTACTGCCGGTATCCCTTCTCTTTCGCCCATAGCTACCCGGCATCGCCGCCCGCACGGCCCCGCGAAAACCTCCGATGTTCGTCACATTCCGATTCTTTTCGATTGTGCCGCTGCCAGCCGCTGGAGTATAAGGACGGTGCGAAGGGAGTGGCGATGGCGGGTAGCGCGGTGCGGAAAACCTTCGTGCTCGACACGAATGTCATTCTCCATGACAGTTCTTGCCTGACGCAGTTCAAGCATCACACGATCGTCATCCCAATCAGTGTCTTGGAAGAACTGGATGCCTTCAAGAAGGGGAACCAGTCCATCAACTATCACGCACGGGAATTCCTGCGATCGCTCGATGCGCTCGGTGGCGATGGCGTCTTCGATCGGGGTATCCGCGTCGGACCCGAGCACGGCACGGTGCGCGTGCAATTGCAGCGGGAGTTCCACCCGGATCTGGCGTTCAACTTCAGCCGCGGCAAGCCGGACCACCTGATTCTCAACTGCGCCTACACCCTCGCCCAAGAGAATCCGCGCAGGCGCATCGTTCTGGTGTCGAAGGACGTCAACCTCCGCCTCAAGGCCAAGGCGCTCGGCCTGCTGAGCGAGGATTACACGACCGATCACGTCAAGGATGTGACGACCCTGTACACCGGCAAGCGGGCCATCGAGGACCTCGATTCCACGTTGATCGACGCCCTGTATGCCGGTCGCGGGTTCGAGGCCGCGTGGCTGGATCTCAAGACCCCGTTGGTCGCCAACGAAAACCTCGTCTTGCGTAATCATCAGAAGTCGGCGCTTGCCCGCTTTCACGCCCGCGACGGGCTCGTCCGCCGGGTCAACAAGAATCAGGTGTTCGGCATCACGCCGCGGAACGCCGAACAGACCTTCGCCCTGGGGATCCTGTGCGACCCGGAGATTCCGCTGGTCACCCTGTCGGGAACCGCCGGAACCGGCAAGACCTTGCTCGCCTTGGCCGCCGCGCTCGATCAGCGTAAGCATTACCGGCAGATCTTCCTGGCGCGGCCGATCGTGCCGCTGAGCAACAAGGATATGGGCTTCCTGCCCGGCGAGGTCAAAGCCAAGCTCGATCCCTACATGCAGCCGATCTACGACAACCTGGGCGTGATCGTGAATCATCATGGCAACGGCGACGGTCGCTCGCCCTCGCAGCAGATTCAACAGATGCTCGACGAAGAGAAACTGACGGTGTCGGCGCTCTCCTACATCCGCGGGCGCAGCCTCAACCGGATCTACTTCATCGTCGACGAAGCCCAGAACCTGACGCCGCACGAAGTGAAAACCATCATTACGCGCGCCGGCGAGGGCACCAAGATCGTGTTCACCGGCGACATCTTCCAGATCGATCATCCCTACCTCGACGCGCAGTCGAACGGCTTGAGTTACTTGATCGAAAAGATGCAGGGACAGCCCCTCTACGCGCATGTGAACCTGGAAAAAGGCGAGCGCTCGGAGTTGGCCCAGCTGGCGAGCGACCTCCTCTGACATCGCCGCGCCGCAACCGGCCGACTTGCGGCAGCGCTTGCCATCGATGGGCGAATCGACCAGCCCACGGCACACGCTGACGCAACAATACCGCTGCCGCCCGCACTGTCACCAGCGCCACACAACCATAAGTCATTATGATGCGCGTCATACACCTACGCTCGGTTTTCGAATAGAAGGTGACGTGACTACAAAGGGGGGAGGGCCACTCGGAGGGATAGGTTAGGGCTCTAGAGCGTTGGGTTCGTCAATGCTCCACGCGGCGCCGGCACAATGGGCGTTGGGCGGCCGCCGCAGCCAAGGTTAGGGTCATCCCCGGTAAGAGCGTCACGCCCGCCGAAGGAGACAGCGGGATGAGAAAGCAATGGTACCAGGTGCTACGCTACGCGGTCTGGTCACTCGCATGCGGGGTCGCCACGTTTGGATTGCCAGCCCGCACGCTAGCGGGAGATCTCAAGGATGACCTCACGCTCACCTTGAGCGAGCGCATCCGCGGCGAGTTTGTCGACTGGTTCGAGCCGCCTCGCGGCCAGGCGCCCAGCGGCCAGCAGCGATACGATTTCTTGGGCAACCAACTGCGCGTCGGCGCCAAACTGAAGAACGGGCCCGTCCTGTTCACGGTCGAGGTGCAGGACACGGCGCTGGTGAACCTACCGAACGATGCCAGCCTGGCGGCACCCTATGGCAACCTCGGTCCGGGCGCGATCTACTTCACCAACACCCGCGAGCGGGACCAACAAGAAGTGTTTCTGAAGCAGGCGCATCTGACGCTCGGCCATCTCCCAGGGCTGGGCGGCGGCAGCGTCACCATTGGGCGGTTCGAGTACGCCGACGGTGCCGAGACCACGCCGAGCGATCCGGCGCTGGCCTGGGTGAAGCGTTCGCGTATCGCGGAGCGGCTGGTCGGGCCGTTCGGTTATACGCACGTCACGCGCAGCCTTGACGGCGCTCGCGCAGCATACGATGCCGCCGCGTTCAACCTCACCGCAATGGGCGGGCGTCCCACCCAGGGCGGCTTTGAAATCAGCGCCAACCGCGAGCTCGATGTCTACCTGGCCGGACTGGCGGCGACGCTGAAGCAGATCCCGAACTTCGCACCGTTCGATGCCCGCCTCTTCTATTTGTTCTACGAGGATCAGCGCCTCGGCGCGGTCAAGACGGACAACCGGCCCCTGGCGGTACGCCGCGCCGATGGCGACCACATCAGCATTCATACGTTTGGCGCGCACGCGATCACGGTGGCCGATGCCGGTCCCGGCAAAGTCGACGGCCTCTTGTGGGGCGCCGTGCAGGCGGGCGACTGGGGCATGCTGTCGCACGACGGCTGGGCCTATGCCGCCGAGGCCGGATATCAGTTGCCCAAGGTCTTCGCCGCGCCGTGGGTACGCGGCGGCTTCAACGCCTCCTCGGGCGACGGCAATGCGAACGACCACCGGCACGCGACCTTTTCCCAATTGCTCCCCACCGCCCGTCTCTACGCGCAGTTCCCCTTCTTCAACCTGATGAACAACCAGGATCTGTTCCTGCAATTCATCCTCAAACCGCACAGTCGCGTGACCCTGCGCACCGATTACCACTGGCTGCGACTGTCGACATCGAAGGATCTCTGGTACGCCGGTGGCGGCGCCACCAGCAACCAGTTTTTCGGGTTCTCGGGCAGCCCGTCCAGCGCGCATCGTGAACTCGCCTACCTCACCGATGTGTCCGCCACCGTCTCGATCCTCAAGCAACTCACCGCCTACGTCTATTACGGACGATCCTTTGGCCAGCGGGTAGTCAAAGAAACGTTCCCGGGAGGGGAAACGGCCAATTACAGCTACATCGAACTCACCTACCGATACTGAAGCGACACTCGCCGTCGGAGCGGTGCCGCTTCGTCTCGCCGCGGTTCCCGCGTTCGCCACGCCGGCGCCAGTCGAGGAAACAGGCAAGCGATGAGAGACGAGAACGTCACGCCAAAGATCGATGCGCTCACCTGACCGCGTACGGCGGAGGGAGAGCCGGCGGAGGGAGAGCCCGATGACAAGTAAGCGGCAATGCGTCCGACAAGCTTTGGTCATGCTCTTTGTCAGCGGCGCCCTGGTGGCTTGCGCGGATGTCGCCGCGCGGGTGCGGCGTCATACGTATCCACCAGACTTTCAGTACATCACTCGTGACCAACTGCACTCTACGATGTGGCAACTTGCGGACAGCGTGCGGGCGCTCGACGCCGCGATGCGCCAACCAGGCCCGATCGACGAGGCACGCCGCGCCGATATCGAACGCCAGCTCCGGGCCATGCTCGCCACGACGACCGACTTGCAGAGCGATGGCCGGCCCACAAACCACCCGCTGCTCTCCGAGCATCTCGAACGTTTCCGCCGGGACGTCACGCTGGCGCTGGCTGGCGTCAAGGCAGACCCGCCAAACTATTACTTGGTCGGATCGGTCTCCGGCGCCTGTTTGACCTGTCATGGCGCCGGTTAGTGCGGCAAGGATTCGGACCGCGGCTGCGGCTGAACCGCTCGCCACCCTCTTATCCGCCCGGTCGGTTGCCCGCGGCCACGCCACGGCTGTTCAGGCGTCGATAGACGTGCGCGGTCGCCAAGACGTCGCCGGCGCAGTAGCGCACCACGTCGAGGATGCGACCGGCTTGCACGGCACCCCACACCTGGGAACCGTCCATGTCTTGCTTGGGTGACGGCCAACCGTAGCCGACGGCGTACGCCGCCATCGGAAACCGTGGCGCGGCACCGAAGAACGTCACCGCGTCGAGCAGGTCGACGTGCATCGCCGGACGATACCGATTCTCGCCGACTGCCTTGCCGAGCAGATCGCGCCCCTCCGCGACGCGATGCTTGACCGAGCGGTGGATGAGGACCGGGAGATCGAAGCCGCGCCCGTTGTAGGTTACCAGTTGCGCATTGGCGTGTCCCAGGTGTTGTTCGACGATACAGCCGAACCGCCGTAACAGGTCCGCCTCGCCGTCGCAGCGCACGAGGTCGCAAGTTGCCGGCGTTGGCGGCGCGCCGCCCGACGCGACCGGGATCGACGAAGGCGCCGGGTCGCCCCCGAGCGTGCCGTCGAACAATGCCCCCAGGGTCTGCTTGGCCAGGTCGAACCAGGCGAGGCAGACGACACGGGCGAGCGGCGGGCACAGGCCACCGTACGCCTCCGGCGTCATATCGCGGCCCTTCGCCAATGCGGCGATGGCGTCGTGAGACTCCGGGGTCAAGTCCGCGATGGTTTCAACGTCAAATACCAGGACTGCGTTCTTCATCAACCGCGCCCCCCGTGTCTCTTGTCTGCATTTCGCGAATGCGACCGTGTCACGCAGCATCACGCAGTAGCATGTTGTCTCTGAGAAATCACAATCGCAACCGCAACCGCACCGTGGAACCGCGATCGCGCCCACCGCGGGGATTCCGCGCGACGGCACTACCGGGACGCGGACGCTCGTCCTTCCAGTCCCCGCGCCTACGATCGCGGCACTGGCGATCGCGTGCGCATAAGCGCGGTTGCTTGACCCAATAAGACTATGCTTTAAGCACAGCGCTATGATTCCCCGGGTTTTCCTGGCAGTGAGTGTCGTTGGCGCCGGCTTCACTCTGAGCGCACTCTTGCGCGGGCGTCACCTCAGTTATCTCGTGGTTCCCTATTTCTTTGCCGCGTGGTTCACGGGCGAACTGGCATTGCACCATCTCGCCTGGCAAGCGGTGGCGACCGTGGTGTTCGTGAGCTTAGGCGCTCTCCACGCATGGCAGGGCGTGGTCGGCCTGGTGCTGACGTTTGCCTCGTGGGCCGGTTTGATTGCGCTCCAGCGGATCGCCGCGGACACCCGCAACGTCTGTCAGGCCGCGTTGGAGGAAGGGCTCGGACAGCACTACCGCGCCTCGGTTCCGGCGGCGGTGAGCGCACAACTGCCGGCGGACGTGACTTACGACCGCATCGTCCGGCCGTTCAAGATGCGGCATCCGGCGGTCGAGCGCGTCGGCAACATCGCCTACGGGGAAGCCGGCGAGCGCAACCTGCTCGATATCTACCGGCCGGTCTCCCGGCCGCAGCGTTGTCCGACGCTACTCCAAGTCCATGGCGGCGGCTGGATGATCGGCAATAAGGAGCAGCAGGCCCTGCCGCTGATGAATTTCCTGTCCGCCCGGGGCTGGGTGTGTGTGGCGTGCAATTACCGATTGAGCCCGAAAGCGACCTTCCCGGATCACCTGATCGACGTCAAGCGGGCGCTCGCCTGGATCCGACAACACGGTGCGGAATACGGCGCCGACCCCAATTTCATCGCGGTGACCGGCGGTTCCGCCGGCGGGCACCTGTCCGCCCTCACCGCCCTTACCGCGAATGACCCGGCGTTGCAGCCCGGATTCGAGGATGCGGATACGTCCGTTGCGGCCTGCGTCCCTTTCTACGGCGTCTACGATTTCCTCGACCGCTATAACCTGCGCGGCACGCAATCCATGGCACCGGTCCTGGAGAAATACGTAATGAAATCGTCACCCGAGAGCGGGCGTGCAGATTGGGAAAAGGCCTCTCCCTATTCCCGCGTCCGTCCCGATGCACCACCGTTCTTCGTCATCCATGGCACCCACGATTCGCTCGCTTTCGTGGAAGATGCGCAGTACTTCGTCCGCGCCTTGCGCGCCGTCTCCCGTAACCCCGTGGCCTATGCGGAACTGCCGGGCGCACAGCACGCTTTCGAAGTCTTCCACTCCCTGCGCACCGAGTACGTGATCAACGCGGTAGCCTGGTTCCTCGAATGGGCCCGGGCACGAACGACAGGTTGAACGCAGTCCGTCACCCCCCGATCCGTGTGCAGGGTATCCGTAGCACCCTTCAGGCGGCGCATTTGCAAACTTCGGAACGCCGCACTCCACAGCTTGATAAGAACGGAGGCACCGCGGCAGCGCTATTCATCTGTCCAGCGCCGTAACCTTGAGGCACCCAATTTGCTGTGTTTGATTGGACAGTAGGGCGCGGATGATTATAACGGCGCCTGCGATCGTCGCAACGGTGGAGGCAGCGAATGGCCAAGCATGCCTACGAGCGCTTATCGGCTCAGGACTTCTCCTTTCTGGCGTTCGAGAAGGCGAACGTCCACATGCACGTGACCTCAACCCAGATCTTCGAGGCGGGGCCGCTGCGGACAACCGGCGGCGGTATCGACATCGAGACATTCCGGCGCGCGATCGGCTCGGTGTTGCACTTGATCCCACGCTACCGGCAACGATTGATGTGGACGCCGATCGAGCGCCGGCCCGTCTGGGTGGACGACAGCCATTTCCACCTCAATTATCACATCCGCCATACGGCACTGCCTCGGCCCGGGGGCGATGCGCAGCTCAAGCTGCTGGTCGCTCGGGTGAAGGAGCAGCAACTCGACCGGGCCCGGCCTCTGTGGGAGATGTGGGTCGTCGAGGGCCTGCAGGGTGACCGCTTCGCAACCATCAGCAAGGTGCATCACTGCATGCTGGACGGGATCTCCGGCGTGGACCTGGCGCACGTGCTGTTCTCGGCGAAGCCGGAATACGAGATCCACGACGCCCCCCGCTACGTTCCGCATCAGGCGCCGTCCCAGTTCGAACTTCTCGGCGACGCGCTGATGCGCGGGATCCGCCTACCGTTCCAGCTAGCTCGGGGCGTGGCCCGCTTCCGTCACCACACCGCCGACCGCCTGCGTGACCTACGCATCCGCGCGCAGGCCATCCGGGAAGTGCTCGGATACGTCATCGAACCGGCGTCGGCAACCCCCATCAACGGCGAAATCGGCTTGCATCGCCGGGTCGATTGGCTGACCACGCCGCTGGCGCACCTCGAGGCGATCGGCCATGCGATGGACTGTACTGTAAACGACGTGGTGCTGGCCTGTGTGGCCGGCACCGTGCGCGAGTACCTGATCTCGCGTCGCATCCACCCGGGCGAGATCGACTTTCGCGTCTCCGCCCCGGTAAACGTGCGCGGCAAGGAGGAGCATGGCAGACTCGGCAATCGGGTTTCCTCCTGGATCGTACCCCTGCCCATCGGCGAGGCGAGCGCCCGCAAACGACTCGACGCCATCCACAAGGCGACCACCGAACTCAAGGCGTCCAAGCAAGCCGTAGGCGTCGAAACCATGATGGCCCTTGCGGAGTGGGCGCCGGCCGGACTGATGTCGGTCGGGGCGCGCGCCATCAACGGGCCCATCAACATGATCGTGACCAACGTACCCGGCCCCCGAAAGCCGCTGTACCTGCTCGGCGCCAAGTTGCTGCAGCTTTATCCGCAGGCACCGCTACTGGAGAATACCGGGCTCGGGGTGGCCTTACTCACCTATGCCGGCCAGGTGTGCTGGGGCTTCAACGCGGACTATGAGATGGTCCCGGATCTGCCGAACGTGGTGCGTATGCTTGCCGCATCCATCGAAGAGCTCGCCGCTACGGCCGGGGTTGATCTCGGGGACCGGCCCTACGAGGCCGCCGCCACGAAGGCCGCTCCGCTCCGCGCCACTGTCGCACGCAAACGCGGCAGGCCTCCACGGAAGGCGACACTGCCAGTCGAGCCATCCATGGCCGAGCAGCGCAGCGCGAGGTGACGGACTACCGCCGCGCACCGGGCGGTATCGAATCCGCTTGCATCCGGGCCAACCGTAACATAGATCAGCACGCCACCTGCTCATGCCCGCGGTGAGGCGCCGTCATCGTCGCGATGGTTCGAGCGGCTTGGATCGAGCAAGATTGGACGCAACAACTGTTCCCGGCATTGCCGTCGCCTCCGTCACGGCCTGGATTGCCAAATACCTGGCGGATGTGCAGCCGCCGCTGCGCTTCGATTTCATCTCGGGTGGCCACTCGAACCTGACGTATGCGGTCACCGACGCGGCCGGTCAGCGCTGCGTCCTGCGCCGTCCGCCGCTGGGCCACGTCCTGGAGAGCGCCCACGACATGGGTCGCGAATTCCGCATCCTGCGCGCCGTCGCTCGGACCGATGTTCCCGTCCCGGCACCCCTCGGCCTGTGCACCGATCCCGCCGTTAATGGCGCACCGTTCTACGTCATGCGCTACGTCGATGGTGCGGTGTTGCACGGACCCGAGGACGCAGCGTCGCTCTCCGCCGCGGATCGCCTGCATCTGGGTCGCCAGGTCGTGGACATTCTCGCCAGCCTCCACGGCCTCGATCCGGACCGTGTCGGCCTTAGCGATCTCGGGCGCAAGGAGGAATACATCGCCCGCCAACTCCGCCGTTGGGCCACGCAGTGGGCAAGGTCGCGACAGCGGGAACTCCCGATCGTGGACGAGTTGCACGATGCACTGGCGCGCCACATTCCTAAGCAGCATCGAGCCGCCATCGTCCACGGGGACTACCGCCTCGGCAACATGCTGACACGTGGCGGGCGGGTCTTAGCCGTGCTCGACTGGGAATTGTGCACGCTCGGCGATCCACTCGCGGACGTGGGCTATCTGCTCAACAACTGGGTCGCAGCCGGGGAACCGATCATTGCCGCCGGTGGCCCAACCGGCGCCGGTGGCTTCGCCTCCCGTGACGAGATCGCCGCCCGGTACCGGAAGGCCACGGATACCGATCTTTCGGAAATCGACTACTACCGCGCCTTTTCGTACTGGCGCCTGGCGGTAATCAGCGAGGGGATCTACGCGCGCTATCGGCACGGCACCATGGGCGGCCGAGCGGGCACCGACCCGGAGATCTTCCGCGAGCGCGTCGAGCAACTAGCCGCAGCCGCCCGAACGCTGATTCGTTAGCGACCGCGGAACCGCACCCGGGGGGCAATCCCTACTTGATGACCACCGGATTTACCGGTGTCCCAACCGCCCCGGTAAAGCGTTGGGGCGAGGCGTCCACGAAGAAGTCGTACTGGCCGTCGCCCGCGCAGTCGGCGGCGAGCTCCTCTAGGTTGAAATTCTGCCCTTGAGTCATCCCCATCTCCACCAGGTGCAGCAAGTGCACCGGAAGATAGGTGTCTTTCAGCTCGCGCGGGAACACCTCGCCGGTAAAGTTATCGCTCCCCACCGCCGCGACGTCGTGGCGCCGAAACCACTCGACCGACCGCAGCGACAGGCCGGGGGCCGGCGACACAAACCGCTCACGTTGCCCCTGGAACAAGAGCTGAATGTGGCCAGTACGCACAAAGACGACGTCGCCGGGAAGGATTCGCACGCGCGCCAATTCCGCCGCGGCGTCGAGGTCTTCGCCAGTGATGGCGTAACGACCTTCGATTCGCTCGACCGCTTTGACGCGCGCCACGTCCAGCAGCACGCCGCGGGAGACGATGGTCTGGACCTTGTCGATCCCACAGCGGCTGGCGCCACGGCTGGTCACGACCGTCGCCGGAAAACCGTTGTAGATCCGTCCCTCGTAGCTCACATGGGCGAGCGCGTCCCAGTGCGTGCACGCCTGCAAGCCCATGACGATCATGTCGTCGCTGTTGCAGAAATTGTCCGGATCGCCCCGCACCCACGGTTGGTTCACCTCGAGCATTGCATGGATCGGGTTGACGCGCCCCGGGATGACGCCGGTTTGCGGTCCGGTTGCATCGAGCGGAATGCCCAGCGTCAACCGTCGCCCCTGCCGGATGGCGGCGGCAGCGCGTCGCACCACCGCGTCGGTGATCAGGTTGAGCGTTCCGATCTCGTCGTCGGCTCCCCACCGTCCCCAGTTGCGAACCCGGGCGGCCAGTTCCTTCACTTCGGGCGGGAGCGTTGGCATTGCCCGATTCACTCACGACGCACGGACAATACGCTTGCAGACGCCAGCGGCAAGCCCAAGCGTATGCACGTCACGCGCCTCGGCGAACAGGCGATCCGCAGCCGACGAGTTTGGCCATCTCAACCCCGTTTGGCAAGCACTTCGGCCAGGTCGTCGAGTTCAGCCAGATCGCGGGTGACCGCATTGAGAAGGCATTCGTCGACGCCGAGCTCTTCGTACGCATCGAGCGCCCGTTCTCAACTCAGGTTGTGGAACACCTTCTGGACGTCATCGTCCTGCTCGATGCTATCGACGAGCTTGAGGACATCCTTCGCCTGCTCGTCCGACAGCGTCAGTGGCGTCTGCGGGATATACTCCGATTCGGCGGAGAGCGGCTTGATCCCGCGGTCCTCGATCGCCTTTTGCAAGCGGCCGAAGTCTGCGAAGGCGCAACGGACGACCAGTTGCGGCTCGCCCTTTTCACCAGTCCCCTCACCCATTTCCTCCAGGCCATGGTCGATCAGGTCGAGTTCGAGTTCATCCTGATCGATACCGGCCGGGTCGAGGCGAAAGACGCCCATGCGCTTGAACAGGAAGCCCACGCTGCCAGCGGTCCCCAGGTTGCCGCCGCCTTTGTTGAAATGACTGCGAAGGTTCGAGACGGTGCGCGTCGGGTTATCGGTTGCGGCCTCGATGAGCACGGCAACGCCGTGCGCCGCGTACCCTTCGTAGAGGATTTCCTCGTAGTCCGCGGCCTCCTTGCCGGCGGCGCGTTTGATCGCCGCCTCAACCTTGTCCTTCGGCATGTTGACGGCGCGGGCGTTCTGGATCACGCGCCGGAGCGCCGGATTGTTCGCCGGCTCAGGCCCGCCCGCTTTCACCGCAATGACAATCTCCTTGCCGATGCGAGTGAACTGCTTCGCCATCCGGTCCCAGCGGGCAAACATCGTGTGCTTACGAGTTTCGAATATCCGTCCCATAGTCCTTCGCAAAAAAAGCGAATTGTGGAGAGCGTGCCGCCCGCTCCGCCCGGGCGTCACGTTCAAGTGTGCGCGCATAGTAGCCCGATCATCCTCGCCGAGTAAAGGCGCACGGACCTTGGCGGACGGCCGTGGATCTCAATGTCCCCATTTTCACGAACCCGGCTTCCAATAGGCTTGCGCTGGCGTAACATGACTATCGCCACGGGACGACACGAGCCACGTGAAGCTATCGCGGTGTGTCCGGGATCGGCCGAGAAGCGCTCGAACTGACTCGGCGTCCGTAAAGGCACGGAAAGGAGCACGGAGTGAATCGAATACGACTCCTGGTTGGCACGCGCAAAGGCGCATTTGTCCTGACGGCAGACGGAGCGCGCAAGCGGTGGAAAATCCATGGTCCCCACTTTGCGGGGTGGGAGATCTACCACATCAAGGGATCGCCGGCCGACGCGAACCGGCTATACGCCTCACAGAGCAGCGCCTGGTTCGGACAGGTGATCCAGCGCTCCAGCGACGGTGGTCAATCCTGGGAGCCGGTGGGCAATCAGTTCACGTATGACGGTGGCCCCGCCACCCACCAATGGTACGACGGCACCTCCCGCCCCTGGGAGTTCGTCCGCGTCTGGCACCTGGAGCCGTCGCCGAGCGACCCGGACGCAGTGTACGCCGGCACGCAGGATGCGGCGATGTTTCGCACCACCGACGGGGGCCAGACGTGGCGGGAAATCGGCGGCTTGCGCGACCACGGTTCGGCGTCCGCCTGGCAGCCTGGCGCCGGCGGATTGTGTCTGCATAGCATCCTCTTGGATCCGCGCGATCCCCTCCGGATCTTCGTTGCCATCTCGGCCGCCGGGGCGTTCCGCAGCGCCGATAACGGCCAGACCTGGCGACCGATCAACCGCGGGCTGCGTTCCGAACAGATTCCCGATCCGACGGCTGAGGTGGGCCACTGCGTGCACCGTATCGCCATGCACGTTTCGCGGCCGGATGTGCTGTACATGCAGAAGCACTGGGACATCATGCGCAGCACCGACGCCGGCGAATCGTGGCACGAGGTGAGTGGAAACCTGCCGACCGACTTCGGGTTCACGCTCGGCGTCCACGCACACCAGCCGGACACCATCTACGTGGTGCCGATCAAGAGCGACTCGGAGCACTTTCCTCCCGACGGGCGGTTGCGTGTGTACCGCAGCCGTAGCGGCGGAAACGAATGGGAAGCCCTGACCAAGGGGCTGCCGCAGCGGAACTGCTACGTGAACGTGCTCCGCGAGGCGATGGCCGTCGACACCCTCGATCCGTGCGGCATCTATTTCGGCACCACCGGCGGGCAGGTGTACGCATCGGCCGATTCCGGCGATCGCTGGACCGCGATCGTACGCGATCTTCCTCCCGTGCTGTCGGTCGAAGTCCAAACGCTGTCATGATCCGCGTCGTGCTACCGACACATCTGCGAAGATTGGCGCAACTCGATGGCGAAGTTCCGCTCGCCGTCGCGGCACCGGTCACGCAACGCGCGGTCCTCGACGCCCTCGAAGCGCAATACCCCATGCTGCGCGGGACGATCCGCGATCGGGTGACACACCAGCGCCGGCCGTTTGTCCGCTTCTTCGCCTGCCAGGAAGATCTCTCTCACATCCCAGCGGACACCCCGCTACCGGACGCGGTGGCAACGGGAGCCGAACCATTTTTCGTCGTCGGGGCGCTGGCCGGCGGCTAGGGAGGAGACTCGAACCGGTGGGCGTACTTCCCGATTTCGCCACTCTCGACGCTCCGGATTACTTGGCGTCTTTACAACATTCCCTGTCCGATTATCTGCTTATCGATTTCTTTGTAACCGCGAAAACGCCACAACAGATCGGCGCCACCAAACTCACGGGTGTGCTTCCGCTACTGCTGTTCTTCCTGGGGCGAGAGACCGTGCGGGGGCTGGACATCCACTATGTAGTCCTGAAACCGGACGGCACTACCGAGCAGTTGCCCGCGGCAGCAGGTAAAGGGCTGGCGGGGAGGGGGATCCCAGGGGTACACCTCAGATCGCGCGCCTTGGTTTGCGGGAAATCGACACCCTCCTCGCCGATCCGCGCTACCGGTTCTATGACACCGATCGCGGCGGAGGGCTCTGGTTGGGACGCGCGTACGCCTCGGGGGGCGACTCGGATCCCGAGCCCCTCAAGGGTCTGATCCACGCCGCCACGGTTTTCCAGCTCTGTGGCTTCTACTATGGTCTCGCGTACGGCAGAATCGTCGGCCCGGAACGCTCGTCGCAAATGCTCGCAGTGCTGGCAGCTTCCGACATCCACGACAAGTTCGTCCAGGCACTGGAGCCGATCGTTACACCGCAGCACCTGTACCGCAAATCCGGCCAGCGGAAGATGTGGCATTCCGACTCGATCTTGGCATGGGACCACTCCTGGCGCCGCTATATCCTTGCCGGCCTCGTGGAGGACGATCGCGGAGAGCAGATACTGCGAGAACTGGTTCCAGTGGTGGAACGCGCCCTCTGCACGAACCCATCGCCGCGGGCCGCGGCGGTAGGTGAAGGCGGGTGAGACGCTGTCCGTCATGGAGCGGCGATGCGGCGCAGGATCGGATTCCGTCACCGAACCCACAATGGGCCGGTAACCGACACTGCGGCGATTGCGGGCCATGCGAGCGCGACAGTGCGCACCGCGAATCGACGGCGGAGTGTGGACAGACCGCTGGTCTGACCGACCGCTGGCGGGCCGTCCTTGCCGCCGGCACGCTTGCGAGCCTCCGCACCGCCGTGGCATACATGGGCGCAGCGGATCAGCGTGAGCACAACAACAACATCCTGAGGCGAAAGCGGTGGTGAAATGCAGTTCGGCCTGATGAACCTGTTCAGCGACTATGGCGGCGTCCCCCAGCAACAGATCTATCGGGAGGTCCTCGAAGAAATCGAGTATGCGGAAGAGTTAGGCTTCGACTCCGTGTGGCTGCCGGAACATCATTTTTCGATCTACGGGATGCTGGGGGACACCCTCACCTTCGCAGCCGCCATCGCCCAGCGCACGAAGCGCATCAAGATCGGGACGGCCGTCGTCCTCCTGCCGTTGCACCATCCCGTGCGGGTGGCTGAGCAAGCGGCTCTGGTGGACGCGCTGAGCGACGGGCGCCTGCTGCTCGGCGTCGGGCGCGCGTATCAGCCGACGGAGTTCGACGGTTTTGGCGTCGATCCGGCACGCTCGCGGGACATGTTCCTCGAGAGCGTGGAGATCATCAAGAAGTGCTTCACGGAGGAGAAGTTCTCTCACCAGGGCCGCTTCTGGCAGCTCAAGGACGTCAGCTTGTTCCCGCGACCGGTCCAGAAGCCCCATCCGCCCATTTATTGGGCCGCGATCAGCCCTCCCTCCTACGAGCTGGCCGCCCGCATGGGCTACCCGATCCTGCGTTCACCCGTATTCAGCGGACTGGACGACACCACACAGGCGTGGAAGGTCTACCACGAGCTCTTCGCCGCGGCCGGTCACGATGCCGCGCACCTGGATCTGCCGGTGATGGCACAGACCTACGTTGCGGAAACCGACGAGCAAGCGCGGCAGGATGTCGGGGCGCACGCGGCGTGGTACTGGAAACTCTTGGCGGGCGTCGTGCCCGGCGCTCCTGGACGGCGGGTGGAGCCGGGCTACGAGGCCTACCCCGTGGTGCGCGAGGCCATGACGAAGCTGAAGACGGATGAGGACCTACTCCAGTGGGGAACCTGGTTCGGATCGCCGGACAAGGTCATCCGGGGCATCCGGCCCTTCATCGAGCAGTGCGGTATCAATCACTGGCTCGCCTGGATGCGCTTCGGCGGGCTCGAGCACAAGAAGGTGATGCGATCGATGGAGCTGTTCGCAAGCCACGTCATGCCCGCCTTTCGCTAGCGGCGGTTGGCGCTCGCGCTCAGGTATTCGCCCCTGTACCCAGCGTGTGCGGAGTTTCCTTAGGAACCATGGAATCCCAGGTAGTGGGCAGCCAGCGGCGGCGGTGCGGAAAGCTTCTGGTTGATCTCGTAAAGGCGCTCGTATTTCGTCTCGCGGATCTTCCAGCGTCCGTCCACTTTCACGTAGCGGTCCCAGTAGAGGGCGGTGCCGGTGGTGAATGCCTCGATGTCGAGGATCCACATGTTGTCGGCTAGGTACCAGATACCCGTGGCCTCCGTTGGCGAGAGGATCTGAATTTCAGGTTGGTGTCCGTTATGGTGCCCGATCGCACGCTTGTGGAACGACTTGTCGATGGCGGCCAGGTACTCCGCGCGGCCCTTGAGCTTCCACTCGTACGAGCCGCCGACCAGCAGCACGTCCACGTCTTCGTGCATCAACTCCGCCAACTCGGCCATATTGTGGGTATCGATGCAGCGGAAGTAGGCGTGCTTCACCCGCTTGATGGCCTCGATGTCGAGCAGGATCTGCACGGCGCGGCGCAGGTCGTCGAGACCGCCGCCTCCGACCTCCAACGGTAGGCCCGGCTGGATACCCATGCTGGCCTTGGTGAGCGGACGGCTCGGTCGAATCGTCTGGGCAGGACTCATGACTCGCTCCTTTCTGGTGTCTAGTTCGCTTTGATACCAGATTTCCCAGAACGTGTGAACCCACGCCGACGCCGCGACGCTGCACTTGTACAGACGACCCCACTTCCGATAGAGGTGGCTCCACGGAGCGCATCTGTGCGGGGCGCGGCGCCGCCGGGAGGAGGACAAGCCTTATGCGTACGCTTGCTATCGCCACTCGAACGTGGTGCGCGGTTCTGCTGGGTCTAACCGCGGCCTCGTTCGTTGCGTCGCTGGCCGCCGTGGCTGGGCAGTGGAATCCCGCCGCGTTTACCGCGGAGGGGACTCTCCGGCTGCGCACCACGCGGGCCGGCGAGGGCGAGCACTGGTTCAAGGTGTGGCTCGTCGTCATCGACGGCCAGGTGTACGTACGCCTGGGCAGTCGAGCAGCCGAGCGGGTCGAATCCAACACGACGGCTCCCATCCTCGGGGTGGAAGTGGCCGGGCAACGCTTCGACCGGGTCCGCGGAGTGCCGGCACCCGAATACGCCGACAGGGTCGCGAAGGCCATGGCGGAGAAATATACGAGCGACATCGTGGTTCACCTGGTCCCCCACCCATTGACGCTGCGCCTCGTGCCAGAGGAAGCGATTGCCGCACCCGTAGCGTCGCGCGCTGCGGAATCGCGATAGCGGCACCCGCATGTTGGCCTTGCGGCGGTGGGTGCGCTAGGTTGCGATGCATGGTTGGAATTGGTCGCGGTACGGGTCCGCCCGGCGCCGTCGCGTTCGGCGGGCACCCCCGTCGAAACAGCAGCCTCGTACAACGAGCCGCCTCCGTCATGGCGGCCCTGTTCGGCCTGGCAACGATCGTCGTGGGCGGTCGTGTCCTTACGGGGTTGTCCCACCCGGGCTACGTCGTCTTTCGACCTCTGCTGATTTACAACACGGCGATGGGCGTGGCATATCTCGGCGCCGGCGTTGCGATGTGGCGCAGCCTCCTCTGGGGCACGCGCGCCGCGGCGGTAATTTTCGTGCTCAATCTCCTCGTATTGGGGGGCATCGTCATCTTGTACACGGCCGGGAGCGCCGTCGCGATCCAAAGCCTGCGGGCGATGACGTTACGAACCGCGGTGTGGCTCGGCTTGTTTGTGGCATTGACGTGGATCGGCCGCCGAGCCGGCCGCGCCGACTCCGTAACCGCCAAGGCCGAGTAGCGTCGCCGTACGCGCGCGAAAGGCCGGCAAGCCAGGCATCGGTCCACGAAACGCATGCGCATCGCCGTGAACCGCTACGCCGGACCCGATGCGCTTCGCGTGGTTGAAGAGGAGTGCCCGCAGCCGCAGGCCGGCGAAGTGAGGGTGGGGGTGCTGGCAGCGGGCGTCGCCTTGCCGGACATCGTGGCGCGCGAGAGCATTCATCCCAAGACGTCGCCGAGGCCGTGAGCCCCATGCGCCCGGCCTCGCTAGATTTCGAGGCGGCGTGCCCCAAGGTAGCGGCGAACGTAATAGGCTTCGTTGAGCGAATCTACCTGCACCTGTCCGCCGCGTGTGGTCGCGTGCACGAACTTGCCGTCGCCGACGTAGATCCCGACATGCGTAGCGTAGCGGCGGTACGTATGAAAGAACACCAAGTCGCCCGGTTCGAGCTCATCGCGCGCGACCCGATCGCCGCGCGCAAACTGCTCGTTGGCGGAACGCGGCAACTCGATACCGACGTCGGCGAACACGGCACGAACGAATCCGGAGCAATCGAAGGCGCCGCTGTCGGCGCCGAAGCGATACGGGCGGCCCAGGTAGCGGGCGGCGTACGTCAAGACCGGCGAGCCGTCGCCTTCCGGAATGATCGACTTGCTCGGATCGGCGGGCCGTTTCGCAACCCGTTTCGACGCGGCCTGTCTTGTGGAGCGCCGCGCAAGGGGCGGCCTGGTTGCGCTCGCGTGCTGTGGGGCGTGGGGCCGCACCTGCGCGTGCGCGTTGCGCTTCGCGGGCGTGGCAGCCCTTGATGGAGTCACCCACCCGGCAACACCGAGCGTGGCGAGGATGGCGACGGCTGCGGCACGACCCGTACCGCACAGTCCGACCGGACGCGAGCTGAGAACGCTCAAACGGTCTCCTCTCCCCCAACCCAAATGCAGTTGGCAATCTGTGAACGTATGGCTACTGACAAGCCCGACGTAGCCGTGCGCCTCATATCAACCGTGTTCCGGAGAGGCAAGCGTTTATCGAATTTCGTCGAAATTTTTCTGCTGACCGATGGAGGGCGGCGCACTCGCGACCTTGCTGCCGTCATCTCCGTTCGCGGGATCCGCACGAACCGCCCCGCAACGCGCGTGAGCGTGTGACCAACCCCATTTGGCGCGGTGTCTGCGGGGCGGCACAGAATGCTGGCGGACGTGCATGCGATGGTCAGGGGATCAACGACGTCGGCGCGGGCGCGGCAGATGCGCCGAGTGTTGGCACGGTGGGAGCGCAGCGGGTTGTCGCCGGCGGAGTTTGGGTGGCGGCGAGGACTTACGCCGAGTACGCGCACGTGGTGGCGGCGGGTGTTGCGGAGGTGACGTCAACCATTTTCCACCGCTTGACCGACACCACCACGAGGCAGGACGGCACGTCTCAGCTCCAGCAGAATTGAGGCGGCACGGAGCCTTGACGGTCTGGCCATGGCAGGCTTTGACAGAAGCTGCCAGCGGAACTAGGATTTGAAATCATGAAGGGGAAATCTCTCACCAGCATGAATATCTCCATTCCCACCGCGCTCCGCGAGCGGCTTGAGAAGAAGCTGAGCCGCCAAGCCTATGGGTCGGCGAGCGAATACGTCCGCCAGCTCATCCGCCAGGACCTCGAACGTGATGCACGCGAGCAGGTGGAAACGTTGCTTCTTGAAGGCGTTCACTCGAAGAAGCGCATTAAGGTTACGCCGAAGTGGCGGGAGGAGAAAGAGGCGATGATTGGTTCCAGTCCCCGCCACAGTGCGAAACGCGCGTGACACGCGATATCATCGTCAGCGGAGCGGCCGACGAGGACATCAACGGCTGCATCGCCTGCACGAACGGGCGCAACTCAGAAGCCGCCCGACGGTTCCTTGCCGCCCTACGCCATGCCTTTGAACGGCTCCGATCGATGCCGGAGACTGGTCACACATGGGAGACCGAACGCCGCGAGCTCCAAGGGCTCCGGGTGTGGCCCATCGACGATTTCCCCTTATCGGTTTTCTACTTTCCTCATCCAGATGCGATCGAGGTGATCCGGGTGCTGCATCATTCCCGCGACATCAAGGCCATCCTCGGTTGATTGCTGATCGCTGACAACGCGATGATCCACAATCCCGCATGTGCTTTTTTCGTCCCTGAAGAGACGAAACGCCATGAGCGAATCCCAATATCTCTCGATTCCCGAGGTGGCCGCGCTGATCCGCAAGACGCCGAAGACTGTGCGCAACATGATGTCCCGAGGCGTTATCCGCGATGCCGTGCACTACTTTCGTCCGCGCGGCGCGACGCCGTTATCCAATGGGCGGAGGGGCGCGACTCCGCGCCTCAACCAATGGGCAGGCACGGCAAGGGACATTGCCCGGTTGACCTGTCGTTGATTCCGCGATGAGACGGTCGGTGAATGGGCTGTAAGGTCAATACCAATCAGCACGGCACGCTGGCGCCCGGCATGCACTGGAACTCTTGTGAAATGAAGCGTCCCCGACGGGATTTGAACCCGGGTGGATTTGCCGAAAATGCTGCATTTCCAAGGGTTCATTGTGGCTGGATGTGTCTCAATCTGGTGCATGTTGGACACCGGTGTCCAAACTTCGTGGGTCTGTTTGCGACCCCGCGCGGTGAGGCAAAGTCCCAACGTTGCGGTGGTATTCCCGGGGTGGAATACTCGATGTCCGGAGATATGAAATGGCGGCGAGAAAGTTTGCGATATCCGTACCCGAAGAAGTCATCCGTGAGGTGGACTACGCGGCCAAGCGGCGCGGGATGACACGCAGTGGATTCATCACCGACGTCCTGTCGCAGGTCGCGCGAGCACGAAGCGACGCCGAGATCGCTCGCCGGGTAAACGACCTGTTCTCGGAACAAGAGATTGCGCGCGAGCAAGTCGAAACCGCGAAGCAGTTTCGACGCATCGCTCCCCGTCGCGGCGCGGAATGGTGATCCAGCAGGGAGACGTCGTCTGGGTGCGTTTCCCTCCATCGCGCGGTTCTGCTCCCGCAGGGCGCCGGCCCGCGATTGTGCTGCAGCACGACCGCTTCAACCGGACGCGGCTCAACACCGTGATCGTCGCTGCGATCACCTCCAACCTCAGGTACGGCGGCTTGCCTGGGAACGTCCGGCTGCCGAAAGGAGAAGGCGGGCTGCCGCGCCCCTCGGTCGTGAACGTCACCCAGATTGCGACGGTTGACCGCGCCGACATCGATTCGGTCGCCGGGCGGATCTCTCGTCGACGACTTACCGAGGTGTGGGACGGCGTTCGTCTGGTGATCGAGCCGAGCTGAATTCGTGTGGCCCGCTTCAGAGAAGTGGCGGCGGTGTGTTCGTTCGAAGAGAGCCCCCGCGAGCCGATGGCTGTCACGGTGAGCCCCTCCGATATCCGCGCTTTCCCGCAAGGAAGAGATGAGTCGCGCCGGCCGTGGTGATCCTCACTCGAAGATGAGCAACAGGTACTCGCCAAGGCTCCCGAAACGGGAAAGCTGACTGGCGTCACCATCGAATCTCCGGCCGCAACGCGGCGACCGAAGATTCGGGACGCGACGCGCGGCACTAGGCTGCGGGGCGATCGAAGATCGCCCAACCTACTTGGGCCTCCGAGGGTTACGAGGAAGGCAGGCAGCGCAGACGTGGCCGCTTCGTGTCCGGCATCGGAAAGAAAGCTTGCGAGACCAAATCCGAGCACGGAGCGGGTCAACCACCGATCTGACTGTGCCCTTCGAGCGTCAGCATCCGCGCTTGCATCCGGGAGCATTACGCCCTCCGCGTGGCGATCAGCCTCGTCGGTTTGATGAGGAGATCCAGAGCGTCCCGGATGTCCTTCACGATGACGGCCGCCGTGCCCAGAAGCTCCGGGGCCAAGCCTTCACGTCCTAAGACTGCAATGGCCAGTGTGGCAACGCGGAACATGCCGGCATCATTTCTCCCGTTGCCTACGACCACGACACCCCCTCCGAGGTTTGAGACACAGCGCGCCTTATCTACCCCGGTGGCGACGGTATGGACCAGGACCGGGAGAGAGCTCACGGCACGGCGCGCGGTTCCGAATGTATCCGCCGTGACGACCGTAATCTCCAGCCTGTGCGCGATCTCCCGCAGGCGGGCATCAACCCCGTCGATCAACGTACCATCGACGGCGAGAGTACCGTTGAAGTCAACGACCAGATGCGTAACAGTCACGTTTTCTTCGCCCGGCAACTGAAAGGTGATGCTGCGGTCCATCCCATGCGATTCACTCAAGATGAAACCCTCCCGCGCGCGCGAACACGCTGCCCGCGTACTGTGAGCGGCTACCGAGTTGTTCCTCGATGCGTAGAAGTTGGTTGTACTTCGCGAGGCGCTCGCCGCGGCAGGGCGCACCAGTTTTGATCTGGCCCGCCCTCGTGGCCACCGCGAGGTCGGCGATGAAATCGTCGGGCGTCTCGCCCGAGCGATGACTGATTACGATGCCGTAGTTCCCGGCGCGGGCGACGGTGATTGCCTCGATCGTCTCGGTGAGCGTGCCGATCTGGTTGGGCTTGATCAGCGCTGCGTTGGCTATGTGCTCGGAAACGGCGCGCCGGATGATCGCTGGGTTGGTGACGAAGATGTCGTCGCCTACGAGCTGAACTCTCGCGCCTAGCCGCTCCGTGAGAACCTTCCAGCCATTCCAGTCGTCTTCCGCAATGCCATCTTCGAGGCTCCAGATCGGAAACTGGTCGATCCAACTCTCCCAGAACGCGACCATCTCCGAAGGCGTGTGTCGGCTACCGTCCGACTTTTTGAAGAGGTACGAATCGCCGTCGAAAAGCTCGCTTGCGGCTGGGTCGAGCGCGATCACGACCTGGCTGCCCGGCGTCAATCCCGCCGCCTCGATGGCGTGCAGGATGAGCTCCACAGCTTCCACGTTTGCTTTCAGGTTCGGGGCGAAGCCGCCCTCGTCGCCGACCGCAGTCGAGTACCCTTTTTCTTTCAGCATCGACTTTAATGCCTGATAAACCTCCGCACCCATCCGGAGAGCCTCGGCAAACGATGGGGCGCCGACCGGCGCGATCATGAACTCCTGAAAGTCGACGCTGTCCGCGTGTACACCCCCATTGAGGATGTTGAACATCGGGACCGGGAGCAGGTCTGCCGCGGACCCGCCCAGATGTTCGAAGAGCGGCTTGCCACGTGAGCTCGCGATGGCCCGCGCGAAGGCGAGCGAGACGCCGAGGATTGCGTTGGCGCCGAGCTCCCGCTTGTCCTCCGTTGGGTCGAGGGTTCGCAGCCGGGTATCGATGGACACTTGATCGGCTGCGATCTCGCCACGTAGCGCGGCGAAAATTACCTTGTTGACGTTCTCGACGGCGCGACGAACCCCCTTGCCGCCGTATCTCCTGGGGTCGCCGTCACGCAGTTCGAACGCCTCGCGGCTGCCGGTCGAGGCGCCGGACGGAACCGCGGCTCTACCCTTCGCACCGTCGGAAAGCGCGACATCCACTTCAAGTGTGGGATTGCCACGCGAGTCGAGAACTTCACGGGCGTTGATGGCTTCAATCTTCGTCACGACAAGTTCCCCTTTCGGTTGCTCGGCCGAATTCCGCAACCTGCTCGCGTAGGCGTTTCAGACGCCGAAGCTCGGCCTCGACGGACGATGCACCCGAATCCCGAACGCTCCGAGCCCGCACCAGGGCTTGTTCCGCCTCTGCGTAGATCGAGCGCAGCCGCGCGCGCAGCTCGTATTCAAGGCGACGACGACTTTCGAGGACCCGCTCGTTGAAGTCGTTCTCGATGCGCGTTGCATTCGTGTTCAGTAAGCGTTCAAGGTACGACACCAGCGTTCGGTTCAGGGTGTGCTCGCGCGACCGGAACAGATCGGCAAGCCAGACAACCGGCCCGGTGCCCACGTATTCCCAGAGATCTTTGTAGAAGAGACGACTCTTCACGCGAAACCCGATCTCGGGTCCAACGCTGGTCGGAAGATCTGAAGCACCGAATTCCGAGTTGTTGGCGAGTCGTTCGAGAAAGGCGTTGGCGATGGCGACAAACCGCTGGGCGGCGGCATAGAGCGCCTCGGCGATGGGCTCCTCTTGCGCCCGCCATTGGTCGAGCCATTGACCGGTGACCTCCTGTGCGATCGGAATCCCCGCAGCTTTCAAACGCGGGCCACGTTTGTCGATCCGACGGACCCGCGCGAGAAACTCGTTGCGGGCCTGGGGGAGTGAACGGTCGAGAAACACCTCTGAGCGCTTCGCGAACTCGTCGCGCAGCCGATGTTGCTCGGCATCGAGCAGGTACGAGAGGTCTTGCATGGCGCGTTCGGCGTCGTCGGCGCATCGACGCAGGTGCTCGATACGCGCCTCGGACTCTGAGATTGGCCGGAGCAGCGCGTCGCGCTGCTCGTCGATGTGACGCAGGAGGCGGCCGGCGAGGAGTGCTTGCCCGCGGGCCTCGGCAGCATCGACGAGCTGACTGGCCGACTCGTGCGCCAGCTGCGCCAGCCGTGCGCGAAAACGATCCCAATCCCGCGATGCGACTCCAGTCTCGCTGACCTCGGCGGCGCTGAGTTCGAACAGCGGGCCGATGTCACGGCGTAGCCGCTCTCGTACGATCCGCTCCGTGAATACCTTCGCTTCTCGCAAGTCGAGAACGGAAACGCGGTCGACCTTGTTGAGAACGAGCACCAGATCTCGGCTATGGCCGGATACAGCCGTAAGAAGCGCGAGCTCGTCTTCTGAGATCGGTGGATCGGCGCCGAGGACGACAACCGCAGCGTCCACCTGGGAAACGAAAGCGCGCGTGGCTGCGCTGCCGCCGGTAAATACGGAGCCGAGCCCAGGGGTGTCGACAAGGCACATGCCCGAGGTCAACAGGTCGCTCGGAGTGAACACCTCGACGGCCGCGACACCCTTCTCGTTCCCGGGATTCGCTGCCTCCGAGACGTAGTGTTCGAGCGTCGCGACCGGAATCTCGTGCCAGGTTCCATCCACTGAGCGGATTCGCGCCGTGCGAGCGGGTCCATGGCGGACAACGGTTACGACCGCGGTGACGGGCACAACTCCCGTCGGAAGCACGGCGTCTCCGACGAGCGCGTTGATGAGCGTGGACTTGCCGCGCTTGAATTGACCGAGGACGGCCACGTAGAAGCGATTCTGCGAGAGACGCTCGGCGAACGCGAGGGCCTCGCTTGCCACCGCTTCCCCGTCTGCTTCGCGGGCAAGCTTGTAAAGCGCAAACAAAGACGACCCTGGCGTGAGGCTCGCCTCATGGCCGGGCCGGATAGCTCCCGCATGCATGATCGGAAGCTACTGATCGCCGTGACCAGGGTTGGTGGGACGGTTCCCGGGAGCATATTTGAGCACGCGAACCTTCTCCATCGTGACCAGTCCCTCGAGAACCATCTCATCGAGAATTGCGGTCAGGTGATCGATCTTTGCCTCGGTGTCGACGATCTCCATCACCACGGGAAGATCCTCCGACAGACGCAAGACATGAGAGGTATGAAGAACGCTCCGCGCGCCGAAGCCGGCCACACCATGAAAAACGGTGGCCCCAGCGAACCCGTCCTTGCGCAGCCGCTCAAGGAGAGCGACGTGGAGCGCCTGGTGATGCCATTTGTCTGATTCGCCAATGAAAACCCTTACCAAGACCTGTTC
>JAXLXM010000013.1:0-70770 GCA_046327925.1 Binatia bacterium | reverse complement strand
ACTCGTTGCGCGCCTCAGCGTCGGCAAACGCCGCGGCGTCCACAGGCGCCCGCGGCCGCAAGCCGAGCCCGACGAGCGTATCGACGGCTTTTCTCGCTTCGGGCGGTGACAAGTCCACGGCCAGGTCGAGGTCGGCGGTGAAGCGGGCGAACCCGTGCAGCACCATGGCCACGCCACCCACGACGACATAGCGCACCGGCGCCCGGTTCAGCGCCTCGAAGATCGGTTCCAACAGCGCCACGCCGCCAGTATAGCCGTTTCCCCGCAGCGCAGGCTACCGGAGCCCGCCACCGCAGCCCCAGCGTCTCAGGCATTTTCTGCGGACCATCGTCCCACACAACCGGATGAGAATGGTTACACGCCGAGGCGATACCCCGAGCCGGGATCGAAGGTCAACGCAAAGGGCCGATCACTGGGCGACGTACCCGACTTCGCCACGAGGGCTTCCGGGAGGTTGGTTCCGATAGTTCCGTTAGGTACCTGGGGGATCTGTTCGGAGGCGGGGACGTGACCGACGTGGATAGCGACCGACCTCCACCCTGACCTTCCTCCGTGTCGAGCGGGGCGCGGTCGACGTTACCCAACCCGATGCACCGGGTCGGTCACAGTCAAAAAGGAAAACTTCCGGAAATCAATATCGGCAGTCATGATCTCCGATACACCGTGCTCACGCATGAGCGCGGCCGTGTGGAGATCGTGAAAGAGATTCCCGGTTGGGCGTCCTACGTCGCGGACGGCAAGGTGCTGTTGCGCCCGCGCCGGCCATGGCACGACGGCACGTGCCCGCGCTCCCACCTGGCCCGTTCCGGCGTTGTCGCGATTCGAGAGCGACGCCGAGGCGAGCCAGGCCTGGGTCCACTGACCGCGAAGACGTCCGCTGGGCACGTGTGCCCAGCGGACGTCTTCGGCCCTGCCTGCTGCTGGGTGTGACCGCGGCGGGCACCCGAAAACGCACCCGCCAACGTTGGACAGCGCCCTCATCGGCCCCGGATATAGGGCGCCAGTGAGATTCTCGCCAGGCACGAAGGCCAATGGCAACGGCAACGTCCGAGATCTGGCGATCCTGTCAACCAGGCCGTTTATGGGCGCTATCCGCCCGCGCACGGTAGCCCAACACATCTCAATACGTGTCCGAAACCATGCGGAGGTGGGTGGGAAGCTGCCCCCATTCGGCTTGCATAACGCGATATGGCGCTGTAAGGCGAATCGCACGTATGCGGTGTGAGGCTGCACTATCACTCGGGCGACGAGTGATGAATGCGTAATCCGTGCTCATCCATTATCTACGTTAGGTTTATCGATAAGGAGCCTTGAAATGGCAGTCGTCGGCGTGTCGCATATGGCCCTGCTCGTATCCGATCTGGACACGTCCTTGAAGTTCTATTGCGGCGTCTTGGGTTTTCGGCAACTCGTGAAGTTCGAGCACGTCGGAACCCCCGCAAACAGCCCCAGCACCGCGCAACTGCTCGAGATCGAGGATCTGGATCAGAGTCTGACGTTTATTGAACGCGATGGTCATCGCATCGAGCTGATCCATATGGACCGTCCCAAGGCGACCGGCGATCGCGGCAAGAAGCCCTTTAACCGCCTCGGCTACACGCACTTGTCCGTTAAGATCGCTGACTTCGACGGCGAGCTTGACCGGTTGCGGCAGGCTGGCGTCACCGTGCTGGAGAACACGATTGCCAGCGACCCGAGCGCGAATGCGCGGTTCGCCTTCATTCTTGATCCCGATGGAAACCGGGTCGAACTGTTTGGCATGATCGATGAGAAGGGTCGTCCCGCATGGAATTTCGATTAGTCAGCAGCCCCTTGAAGAAAGCGGAGACACCTACACGCTGGCGGAGATCGAAACGCAGCTCGCGCAAGCAGGCGTTTCCGATGTCCGCCTGCTGCGCTCGCGGGATCACATGGACTGCGCCGTGCACGCCCGGAAAAAGCAATTCCCCCTTTCTGCACCGGCCGCTAGGCGGTAGGCACAAGGCACAGCCAAACGCGCCGGATGAAAGAGGAGGCCAAGAGGAGTGCACACGCTCCGGGTACCGCGGAAAGCGCAGGGACCGCGACGTTGTCCGAGGAATGGCACCGGGCTCTCCGCTGGGCGGAACGCCAACTCGGAGGCCGGATCACCCGCGTCGAGCGGCAGCCACGGTGGCGGCCGGCCGCCTTTCTCGATCTCGATCTTGAGCGTGACGGCCAGACGTTGCCGATCTATTTCCGGGGTCATCGCGGTGCGTCAGATCGCGGGGTGTATCCGCTGGAGCGCGAGATGCGGGTGCTGCAGGTGCTCGAGGCGCACGAGATTCCGGTGCCCCACGCGTACGGATTCTGCCCGGACCCGCTGGGCATCGTGATGGCGCGCTGCACGGGGAAACCGGTGGCCGAGTTGGTCGCCGAGCCGGAAGCGTCACGGCAGGCCGTGTTTGACGATTACATCGAGATCCTGGCCCGCATGCACCGCACCGATCCCGCCACGTTCGAGGCCATCGGCGTTGACAATGCAGGGTGCACCACTGCCGGAGTGCCCCGCGGTCAACTGACCGATCGGTGACATCGGCATAGCGGATCGAACGCCGTCGGGCCCCTCCGTCCCGGCCCGGAACAGGTGGCTTGCCCCTGAACCGGTCGCAAGATCGAGTCGGCCGTCAGTGCCGGTGTGTAAGTGGTCGTCGGCGCGCCATAGAGCACGGCGGCGACTCCTTCGACGACCATCTACTCAACGTCGCGGAGCGCGTTCAGCATCGCCAATGGATCAGAGGCGACGAAGTCTTTGGGTGGCATTGGCGGAATTGGCGGCGCTCTGGATGCGTTCCTTCAAGCCCAACTCGAGGAACCAATCGAGGAAACGCCCATCGATTGCCGGTGCATCGCTGTCGCGGGGCAGGTCCGCGGGCATGCGGCCAGTGTGGCAGAGGACGCCGAGAAACGCGACGGCACGGACACACGGGGGTGCATGACCCAGCTGCGGCCGGCCAGCACCTCGGAGCCCGAATCCGGCGTTTTCAAGCCCGCCCTGATCCTTCTGAGGCGAGCCGAAATTGCGTGGTGTGCCGGTCTACCAAGGAGAGCGAATTCATGGCACTGCTTGAGCAAGCCCTCAACGCGGCAAGACAGATATGATCAGGCTCGCAGACTTCGGTTCTCGGCCGATCGCTCGGCGGTGCGCTGTCGGCGGTACCCCGCCAAACGCATTTTCTACTTGCAATCGTCCCGCGTACTCTGATAGCGAATGATACCGAGTGATCGATATGTTTATATCGGCTGCCAATCCGGTCTCGCTAGCGTGGTCGCGCGCGGTCGTCCGTTGCGAGGCCGGGGCTGCTGCGGCCGGGCGCGAGAAGGAGATCCCATGACAAACGGTTTGACCCGGCGGAGCTTCTTGAAAGGTACGAGCGGTGCGCTCGCACTGTCGCTCTTTCACCTGGGCTGGGAGGGCGGACCGATGGCAGCGCTGGCGGCGGCGCCACCGGATCTGCCGCACGATTACCACGGCTGGGAGGATATCTATCGGCAGAAATGGGTCTGGGACCGTGTCGCCAAGGGCACCCACTTCGTTAACTGTTGGTACCAGCGCGGCTGCAACTGGAACGTCTATGTCAAAGATGGCGTCGTCTTTCGCGAGGAGCAAGCCGGCACCTATCCGCAGACCAACGCGCAGGTGCCCGATTACAATCCGCGCGGCTGCCAGAAGGGCGCGTGTTACAGCGAGCGGATGTACGATGCGGCGCGCGTGCGCTACCCGTTGAAACGGGCCGGTGCCCGCGGCGCGGGCAAGTGGCAGCGGGTGTCCTGGGAGCAGGCGCTGAACGAGATTGCCGAGGCCACGGTCAACGCGCTCACCACCGACGGGCCCGAATCCATCATCTGGGACCAGGGCACCGCACAGACGAGCGGCGGCGCCGGCGTCGCCGTGATGCGGGTGTCGCACTTGCTCGATACCCCGGTGCTCGACGTGAACGCCGAGATCGGCGACCACCACCCGGGCGCGGCGACGACCTGCGGGAAGACCGAGTTCACCAGTTCCCCGGACGATCTGTTCTACTCCGACCTCATCCTGGTCTGGGGCGGCAATCCGCTCTACACGCAAATCCCGCAGGCGCACTTCATCAACGAGGCGCGCTATCACGGGGCGCACATCGTTACCATCGCGCCCGACTACAACGCCTCGAGCATCCATGCCGATGAGTGGGTGCCCGTGAATGTCGCCAGTGACGCGGCATTGGGACTTGCGCTGGCGCATGTGCTGGTGGAGGAGAAGCTGTACAACGCTGGCTTCGTGAAGGAACAGACGGACCTGGCGCTGTTGGTGCGCACCGATACGCGGCGGTTCTTGCGCGATAGCGATCGGAAGAAGGACGGCGAACCGGACCTGTTCTACGTCTATGACCAGGCCACCAAGCAGGTGCGCGAAGCGCCGCGCAAGTCGCTGGCCTTGGCAGGCATCGACCCGGCGCTCGAGGGCGAATTCAAGGCCACCACCACTTCGGGTCCGGTGACCGTGACGCCGGTGTTCGCGTTGCTGCGCAAGCACCTGGCGCAGTACACGCCGGAGGCGGCAGCCAAGATCACCGGCACGCGCGCCGAGGTCATCCGCCAACTGGCACGGCGGATCGGCAAGGCCAAGGCCGCCACCTGCATCACCCAGTCCAACTTTTCCAAGTTTTACCACGGTCTGGAGATGGAGCGCGCGCAGATTCTGGTCTTTGCCCTTTCCGGTCACATGGGTCGCCGAGGCGCCGGGTTCATGGCGTTCCCCTACCTCTCGCTCGCCGGCACGGGCGGCGTGGCGAGCGCCTCGGGCTCCGTGCCCTTGAAAGAAGCGCTCGCGCAGCAGGCCGCGCGCATGGCGCCGGAAGCCCAGAAGCTTATGGCCAAGGGCTACACGGAAGAGATGGTGACGTACGAGTTCGCGCGCCGCGCGTACACCCGCGGCGCGTTCCCGTCGAGCCGCAACTACTTCTACAAGCATGGCGGGCTCGAGCAACTGTACGGAAGCTCCAAGACGGTCGACCCGTCGATGAAGCGCGAGTTGAAGGACTACTTCGCCGAGGCGGTGAGCAAGGGCTGGCAGTTCGTGCCCAAAGTGCGCACCCGCATCTTCTTCGAAGACGGCGGCAACGTGCTGCGCCGGATCCGCGGCTTTGACCGCCTGCTCGATGGGATGGTGGCGAAGCTCGATCTGCTGGTGACCCTCGACACGCGCATGAGCAACACCGCGCTGTACAGCGACTTCGTCTTGCCGGCGGCCTCCTGGTACGAGAAGGACGACATCACGTGGGCGACGCCGCTGTCTCCGTTCAGTCAGGTGATCACCAAGGCGGCCAACCCGCTGGCGGAGTCCAAACCGGATTGGGCGGTGCACTGCCAGTTCATGAAGGCGGTGGAGGAGCGCGCCAAAGCGCGCGGCATCGCGACCTTCAAGGACCGTGCGGGGCAGGCACGCAAGTTCGAAGGTCTCTACACCGAGTTCACCTACGGTAACCGCTATACCGAGGAACGATCGGAAGCCTTCCTGGACGATATTCTTTCCGTCACCACGAACCTTAACGGCATCCGCTGGGAGGCCTTGAAGAAAAAGGGCTTCGAGCCCTTTACCTCCCTGGGATCGGCCTACACGAACATCGGCAACGCCACCGATCTCAAGCCGGGCGAGACGATTACGGTCAATACGTGGCACACGGAGAAAAAGGAGCCGTGGCCGACGCTCACGCGCCGGATGCAATTCTACATCGATCACGACTGGTACCTGGAACTGGGTCAGGCCTTGCCGGTGCACAAGGATCTGCCGGCGATGGGCGGCAATTACCCCCTGCGCCTCACCGGCGGCCACACGCGATGGTCCATCCATGCGACCTGGCGCGATCAAAAGCATATGCTGCGCCTCAATCGCGGTGAGCCGGTGGCCTATATCAGCCGCGACGATGCGGCCGCACGGAAGATCGAAGACGGCGACCGCATCCGCGTCTTCAACGACGTGGACTCCTGCGAACTGCAGGCCAAGGTGGCCCCGTCGCTCCGCCCCGGCCAGTTGGTGATCTACCATGCGTGGGAGGCGTTTCAGTTCAAAGGGCGGAAGTCGCCGCAAGCGCTGCTGCCCAGCCCGATTAACCCAATCGATCTGGTGGGCGGCTACTTCCACATCCAGTCGCGCGCCGCCAATTACACGCCCGGATCGACGGACCGCGGGACCCGCGTCGAGGTGCGGCGCGTCGGCGGACGCGCGTAGGCGGATCCGCGGCGGCAACGCCAGGGCGTACCTTTCAGCTTGACAAACCGCGTGCGCCCGTGCGTGTTGAGGCAACGCTCCAAGACATTGACGACGAGGAGACCCGATGACCGACGAGGAGAAAGCGGCGTTTCTGGAAGCATTACGCACGCACGTGGGGAAGCAGGGCCAGCCCTTCAGCGGGCGCGACCCGGTGAACCAGCCGATGATCCGCCACTGGTGCGATGCCATGGAGGATCACAACCCCGCGTACACCGATCCCGCATTCGCGGCGCACTCGGTGCACGGCGGCATTGTGGCCCCGCCCACCATGCTGTTGGCCTGGACCATGTTGGGCAACATTCCCCGTCCGTTCGATCGCAGCAATCCCCAGGACCAGGTCTTGCACGACCTCGACGCGGCGGGATTCACCTCCGTGGTCGCGACCAATACCGACCATGACTATCTGCGCTACTTCCGCCTGGGCGACGAGATCTCCGGCGTGCAATCGCTCAGCGATGTCTCGCCCGAAAAGCACACCGCGCTCGGAGTGGGTCACTTCGTGACCACGACGACAGAGTATCGTGACCAGCGCGGCGCGGCGGTGGCGCGCGCCGGCTTTCGCATTCTCAAGTTCAAACCCGGCACTGGGCGGACGGCGGCGGGGTCGGAAGGCGGTGCGCCGAGGGCACCCCGACCGCTGCGGCCGCGTCCCGGGGTCAGCCACGACACCCGCTTTTTCTGGGATGGGCTGAAAGCCGGCGAGCTACGCATCCAGCGCTGCGCGGGCTGCGGCACGCTGCATCATCCGCCGCGGGTGCGCTGCCATCGGTGCGGCAGTTACGACATGGGCTACACGGTGTCCTCGGGAAAGGGCGTCGTCTACAGTTTCGTCGAACCGTGTTACCCGCAGGTGCCGGCGTTCGACTATCCGTTGGTGGTGGGCCTGGTCGAACTCGAAGAGGGCACGCGCTTGCTGACCAATATCGTCGACCTCGATCCGAACAAGGTGGCGGTGGGGATGCCGGTGGAGTTGGTGTTGCGCAACCCCGATCCGGAGCTGACGCTGCCGATGTTCCGCCCGGCGCGTGCGCCGCGCCGGGAGACGACACTGCGTTTCGACGAGATCGCCGCCGGTGACGAACTGCCGCCCTGTCCCATCCCGATCACCGCCAAGCTGATCGTCGCGGGCGCCATCGCGTCGCGCGATTACCAGGACGTGCACCACGACCGCGAGATGGCCATCGCGCGCGGTTCGGCGGACATTTTCATGAACATCCTGACGACGGGTGGCCTGTGCGGCCGGTACATCAGCGACTGGGCCGGGCCGGACGCGCTGATCCGCAGTCTCAAAATCCGCCTCGGCACGCCGAATTATCCGCACGACACCATGACCATGTCAGGCTCCGTGCTCTCGAAGAAAACGGAGAACGGGGCGAACCTGATCGAGGTCGGCATTCGCGGCTACAACCACAGCGGGGATCACGTGACCGGGAGCATGACGCTCGCACTTCCCGGCACGGTGGGGCTGGGACGATGAGGGCCTTCGCGGGGAAGACGGCCGTCGTCGGCATTGGCGCCACCGAGTTCTCGAAACACTCCGGACGCAGCACGATCCGGCTTGCGGTCGAGTGCAGCGAGGCGGCGATACGCGACGCCGGGCTCAGGCCCGAACAGATCGACGGGATCGTCCTCTTCACGCCGGAGGAGAATCCGGAAATCGAAGTGGCGCGCAATCTGGGGATCAAGGAACTCACGCATTTCAGCCGCATCCATCACGGCGGCGGGGCGGGGTGCGGAACGATCCATCAGGCCGCCATGGCGGTGCACAGCGGCGCCGCTACCTACGTCCTGGCCTATCGGGCATTCAACGAGCGCTCCGAATTTCGCTTCGGTGCCGGGGTGCAGGATCATTTGCCGGCGCCGACGCCGACGATGATCGATTTCGGGTGGAGCTCGCCCTTCGGTCTGCTGACGCCGGCACAGTGGGTGGCGATGTTCGCGCGACGCTACATGCACGAGTATGGCGCGACGAGCGAGGACTATGGGCGCTTGGCCGTCGCTTTCCGCGCACACGCCGCCACGAATCCCGCCGCCTTCTTCTATCGCAAGCCGATCACGCTGGCCGACCATCAGAACAGCCGCTGGATCGCCAAGCCGCTGCACCTGCTCGATTGCTGCCAGGAGACCGATGGCGGCCAGGCTCTCCTCGTCACCACGTTGGAGCGCGCACGCGATCTGCGTCAGCCGCCCGCGGTGATCGCTTCCGCGGTGCAGGGCGCGGCCGAAGACCAGCAGATGATGAAGAGCTACTACCGCCCGCGCATCAGCGGTATTCCGGAGATGGGTCTTTGTGCGCGGCAACTGTGGGAGGACACGGGACTGGGGCCCAAGGACATCCAGACGGCAGTGCTCTACGATCACTTCTCGCCGTTGATATTCCCGCAACTCGAAGAGTTCGGCTTCTGCAAGCCGGGCGAGGCCAAGGACTTCATCAAGGACGGTGCCATCGAACTCGGTGGCAAGCTGCCGGTGAACACGCACGGCGGGCAGATCGGCGAGGCATACCTCCACGGCATGAACGGCATCGCCGAAGGGGTGCGGCAGGTGCGCGGCACCGGGGTCAATCAGGTGCCGAACGTGCAGAACGTTTTGGTGACCGCGGGGACGGCCGTCCCCACCAGCGCGCTGATTCTTTCGCGCGACCGGCGCTCGGTCGCGACGCCGTAGGGGAGGATGAGCCACGTGCGGGGCCGGCAACGCAAGGGGAGGTTGCGATGACGCGGGCATTCGCCGGCAAGACGGCCATCGTCGGGATCGGGGCGACCGAATTTTCGAAGGATTCCGGCCGCAGCACCATCCGCCTTGCCATCGAGTGCAGTGACGCGGCCATCCGCGACGCCGGACTCACCGCGGCACAGATCGACGGGATTGTCCTGTTCACCGTCGAGGAGAACCCGGAAATCGAGGTGGCGCGCAATCTGGGGATCGAGGCGCTGACCCATTTCAGTCGGGTGCACCATAGCGGCGGAGCCGCCTGCGGCACGATTCACCAGGCGGCGATGGCCGTTCACAGCGGTGCGGCGAACTACGTGCTCGTCTACCGCGCCTTCAACGAACGCTCCGGCTTCCGCTTCGGGGTCGGCGTGCAGGGGCTGCCAACGGGACCGACGCCGGCCGCGGTCGACTACGGCTGGAGCTCGCCGTACGGTCTGCTGACGCCGGCCCAGTGGGTGGCCATGTTCGCCCGGCGCTACATGCACGAGTACGGCGCCACCAGCGAGGACTTCGGCCGCGTTGCCGTGGCGTTCCGCAAACATGCCGCCACCAATCCGGCCGCGTTCTTCTACCAGAAGCCGATCACCCTCGAGGACCATCAGCGCAGTCGCTGGATCGTCAAGCCGTTACACCTGCTCGATTGCTGTCAGGAGTCGGACGGCGGCCAGGCCTTCGTCGTCACCACGATCGAGCGTGCCCGCGACCTGCCACAACCGCCGGTGGTCATCGCCGCGGCGGTCCAGGGCAGCGGCGACGACCAGCAGATGATGAAAAGCTACTACCGCCAGCGGATCACCGACATTCCCGAAATGGGCCTGTGCGCGCGCCAACTCTGGGAAGACACCGAGCTCGGTCCGCGGGACATCCAGACGGCGGTGCTCTATGATCACTTCACCCCGCTCATCCTGCCGCAATTGGAGGAGTTCGGGTTCTGCGCCCGCGGCGAAGCGAAGGATTTCGTCCGCGCGGGCAACATCGAACTGGGTGGGCGGCTACCGGTGAATACCAACGGCGGCCAGCTTGGCGAAGCCTACATTCACGGGATGAACGGAATCGCGGAAGCCGCACGGCAGGTGCGTGGCACGGCGGTGAACCAGGTGCCGGAGGTGCGCCATGCATTGGTCACCGCCGCCTCCGCCGTGCCGACCAGCGCCCTCATTCTTGCGCGCGATCGGCGGTAGGTGAACCGGATCGGGAGTGTCGGGGATGACCGCAAGTACAACCCAACAGGTCATCGATTGGCTCCGCAAGGCGCTGTCCTTCGACGGCGTGCTCGATGCGCAGTCGTTGATGGCGGAGGCGATGCGGAACACCGGGCTGTCGGACTTCGGCCCACCGTATTTTCACGACGGCCTGCGCCGGCTGATTGCCGCGTTCGAAACCGAGGCGCGCTTGAACGCGAAAGGACGGGGCATTGCCCACGCTCTCCTGCTGCGTCACCTGGAGAATCGGTTGTTGGTGACGCGCGACTGGACGTTGCACCCGGAGATCGGCAAGGAAAAGATCGTGCGCCCGATCTTCATGGTCGGGCTGCCGCGCACCGGCTCGACGATTCTGCACGATCTGTTCGCGCAAGACCCTGACAACCGCGCGCCCATGACCTGGGAGTGTCATCGACCGTCGCCGCCCACCTCACGCGCCACCTTCGACACCGATCCCCGCATCGCCGAATGCGATGCCTGGATCGCCAGCACGTCGGGCCAGTTGGTGCCGGAGTACAAGGCTATCCACTCGATGGGAGCGACGCTGGCGCAGGAATGCGTGATGCTGCAGGGCTACGACTTCATGAGCATCATCTACGCCAACCAGTTCCGCGTGCCGAGCTACGAAGCCTGGGTGGAGGACACGGACCTGCACTCCGTTTACGCCACCCACAAGCGGCAGCTGCAGTATATGCAGTGGCACTGTCCCGGCGAGCGGTGGGTGCTCAAGAGCGTCGGCCACCTGTGGGGCCTGGACTGCCTGTTCGAGACCTACCCGGATGCGCGGTTCGTGCTGACCCACCGCGATCCGGTCAAGTTTCTCGCCTCGCACGCCAGCCTCGTCGCCGCCGGCCGCCGTATGACCACCGACGACAGCGACCCGCACGAGATCGGACGGGATTGGAGCAGGAGTTGGGAGGGCGCGCTCCGCAAGGGCATGGCTTTCCGCGCCAGCGGCAGGGTCGACGCCAAGCAGTGCTTCGATGTGCATTTCGTCGAGTTCCTGAAGGATCCGATTGCCATGGTGGGCCGGGTGTACGACCACTTCGGCTTGCATTTGAGCGCCGAAGCGGAGCGGCGCATGCGCGCCTTTCTCGCGGACAATCCGCAAGGCAAGCACGGCCAGCACCGCTATACGCTCGACCAGTTCGGCCTCGATCCCGCCGACGTGCGCGAACGCTTTCGCTTCTACTCGGAGCACTACAACGTTCAGGCGGAGGACCGCTGACGGTCAGCGGGACCGAGGCGCAAGAAGCCGCACGCTGCCATGCGCATTTCGCGGCGGACGCTCATTGTGGGCACGGGCGCGACGGCGCTGCTGCTCGGACGCGCGTACCTGCGGGTGCCGCTATGGGACAAGGAGGCGAACATGACCGCGAAGCCGACGGAATTGTGGGAGGAGTTTTGCGAGCAACTCAAGCGGGCTGGACGCGTGCTTGCCCGTGACGCCACCCCGAAGGACGAACTGACCCTGGCGGAAGGCTATCGCAAGCTGGTCCACCTGGTCCGCATCGGATTCGATGCGGCGGTCGATTTCGCCGACACCGAACAGCCGCGCGTCTACCAGTCGGTGACGGCGACAACGCTGGGCGAAGGCGAGACCGCCGACGCGCACTATCATCAAGCGTTCATCGACGGTAGCGCCACCTACCGCGTGACGGGTATGCGTGGAACGGCGCCGTTCGTGGAATTCACCGTGTACGCGGGAAAGATCGGCTTGCAGGATGTCAGCCGGCAGGTCGGCGCCATCACCGAGGAGTCGCTGGCGGTCGATGCGGACGGCCGCTTCGAAATCATCCTCAGTCCGAAACCCCATCCGGGCAACTGGATTCGCACCGAGCCCGATGCCAACCTATTGTACATTCGGCAGTACACGCACGACTGGAGTCGGACGCAGTCCGCGACGTTCGAGATTCGTAAGGAGGGTGCGTCCGACCGCTCCCGACCGCTCACACTCGACACCGTGCGCGCGGGGCTGCAACGCACCGCCACCTTTGTCGATAAGGCCGCGCTCTTGTGGGCCGGCATCGTCGATCGGCGCGCCAGCGCCGGCGTGAACGTGTTCCATGAGATCCCCGTCGCCGCCGATCCGTCGCGACCGGAGATGCCGATCGGCCACCGCTTCTCCGCCGGTTATTTCCGGCTGGCCCCCGGCGAGGCGTTGGTGGTCACGTTCAAACCGATCGACGTGCCCTACTGGGGGCTCTCGGTGACCAACTACTGGTTCGAGCCGCTGTCGTACGACGATCACCGCGCCCACGTCAACAACCGTACCGCGCGCTTCGAAGCGGATGGGTCCGTCCGCGCCGTGATCGCCAATCAGCGTCGCGCGGTGCCGAATTGGATCGACACGTTGGGGCACATCGAGGGCCCGATGATCTTTCGTTGGTCACGCACGAAAGCGCCGCTGCCCACGATCCATACGGAGATCGTGCCGCTGGCGACGCTGGCCGGAAAATTCTGAGATCAACCGCCAACCGGTCCTCCCGAGGCGCCACCCGCTCTTGGCGGCGTATCGAGGGGCGTCCACGCGGAGACGATCCACAGTCCCTTGGGAGAGAGCCTGTCGGCTGGTATCGAGTGACGCCGGTGGAGTTGCGCTGATGCTCACGCTGCCCGGCGCATCGCGGGCAGCCGTGTCAAAGCCATCGCCGATACCACGACGGCGACGAAAAAGATCTCGAACACCAAGCGGTAGTCCCCGGTGACGTCGAAGATCCGCCCGGCCAGCGGCGGGCTGACCAGAGTAAACGGCATCAGGACGGGCGTCATGAGCCCCATGGCGCGGCCGTAGTTGGCGACACCGAACGCCTTGCCCAGCATGGCGCCCCACACGGGCAGCATGCCACCGGCCGCCAGTCCCAGCGCGGCGCTACCGCACCAGAGCAACCAGGACGGGTCGACGGCGCGAAACAGCGCCAGCGCCAGGCACACGAGCAGCATGGCCACGGCCAGGGCGAGGCGCAGATCCACCCGATCGGCGGCGAGGCCAAACGCGAGCTTTCCGACGATCCCCGCCATCGAGAGTAGGGATACCAGCATCGCGGCCCGGGCGGCGGTGAGGCCGCGCCCCACGGCGAACGGAACCAGGTTGGTAAGCACCGCCGTGTACACCGCGAACAACACGCCCACCCCCAGTGCGATCAGCCAGAACTCGGCGCGGCGCAGGATCGCCGCCGTGCTCAGATGTCCTTCGGTCGTTGCAGGGGCGGCATGCGCTCCGATGTCGTGCGCGCCATCCGGGTGGAGGCCCTTGTCCGCCGGATGGTCCAGCACGATGAACCAGGCGAGGGGTACGGTGAGGCCCAGGATGAGCAGCCCCAGCACTCGACAGGCGACGCGCCAGCCGAAACCGCTCATCAACGAATGCAACAACGGCGGGAACAGGAACCCGCCCAGGGAGGTCCCCACCGCCGCAATCCCGAGGGCGACACCGCGGCGGCCGCTGAACCAACGGGCGATCAGCGTGGTCGCGGTGAGCGGTCCCAACAGCATCGTCGCGGACGACATGAACAGGGCGTAGCACACGGCCACCTGCCAGACCGCAGTGGTGAACGACAGGGCGTTGAACCCGATGGCGAGCGACAGCGCACCGGCCACCATCAGCAGGCGCATCGGATGGCGATCCGCCAGCGTTCCCAGCGTCGGCGACACCAGGCCACCGACCAGGGTGCAGCCAGTGATACCGGCCATCATCGCCATACGGCCGGCCTGAAATTCTTGCCCGAGGTAGTGGGCGACGACGCTGTACGAGTAGGACACCGTACCCGCCCCGACGGCTTGCACGATCAAGCCCACCAGAACGATCCACCAACCGTAAAACATCGGCCGACTATAGCAGGGTTCCATCGGACTTGGCGAACGAATCCTGGAGAACCAATCGGCGTCCCCGTTGCCCAGGGGGCCGACCAGTGAGGGTCAGCGATATGCGGTGACGCCGAGGCCGCTGCCGCGAAATGCCCGGAGCATGCCGGGGGCTTCCATGACACGCGTCAGGGCGGCGAGCGCCAGGGCGTACGGCAACGCCGTCGGCGGTACCTCGTAGCAGCGCGCGCAGCGCATGCAGGTGATCCAGGCATCGACGATCTTGCCGGCGATGAGCAGCGGGATCGAGGCGATTCCCAGGCGTGTCAGCCAGGCGTACGGCATGAGCGGGTCGCGCAGGCGACACACCACCGTGCCGTATCCTGCGTTGGCGCAGATGTCCCGCATCGACGACCACCCGGCATACGCGTGCACGGTCCGCATCGCCGGCTCGAACCACAGTTCGCCGGCGGCGCGCAGAATCGCCTCCGATTGCAGGGTGCTGGTGAACGGCGTGGTGTCTCCGGGCAGCGGGTGCGCCAGATAGGCGCCGCGCCGGTAGCCGCCGTTGTGGTTGGCGATATAACGCGTCGGTCCAGCACGGCCCGGATCGAGATGCGCGCGCGCCAACAGGCCCAGAATCTTCTCGGTGAGGGTCCGCCCGGGGTGCACGGTGCGGCCGCTCACCGCAACGGCGGTCGGATGACGCTGCATCGCGGCAACGAAGGCGCGCAGCCACCCGGGTTCCGGAACGCAGTCGAGATCGAGCAACACCACGAGACCGGCGGTGGCGGCGCGGACGCCCGCATTCTTCATCGCAAAAGACGCACGCTCGGTGGTGCGGACCAGTTGAAGACCGGGCAGCCCGTGGAGCACGTCGTGGGGAATGACGACGTCGTGTCGTTCCACCAGCAGGTATTCGACCGGTTCGTTGAAGTCCTGCGCCGCCAGACCCCGCAGCGTAGCCCGCGCATCCTCCCAGCACTCCTGTTCACCGCCCGCGTAGTCGCTGACGAGGACGACGGAGACCGCCGGAGCGCCGGGATCGGCCGGCATGTCATCGGGTCGAGCCATCGAAACGTGCGGGACGCCGTCTCCAGTCCCGCTTACCGTTGGCGCGAGAGATCCCGCTCGAACGCGTGCATAGCCTCGTGTCGCGAATCTCGCTCCCACGGGGTGTATCCGAAGCGACGAGCTGTCACGATGCGAGCCGTTCTACTTCGATTCGCGTGGCGCGATCAATCCCCGCGGCCGAGCCCATGTACGGGGCCGGCTGCAAATGGAAGTAGCCGCCGGCGATCTGCAGGGGATTGATCGGGCTGGGGGCAACGACGTCGTGCGAGCGGCCACCGCCGAATTGGTACGGCTCCCAGGCGTGGTTGATGATCACCTGCCCCGGACGGACCGCCGCCGACACCTTCACCTCGGCCTCGAACGAACCCATGTCGTTGCGCACCCGCGCGCGGTCGCCGTCCGCCAGACCGCGGGTCTGGGCGTCCGCGACGCTCAGCGTGATCGCCGGCTGGCCGCGTTGCAGGCGTAGCAGCGAGGCCGCGTCACGCCACGAGGCGTGAATCGACCAGCGCGCATGCTGACTGGTCAACTGCAACGGATAGTCTCCGCCGATCTTGGGCGCATCCTTGTGCGTCGGCAATGCCTCCCCGAGTTCCATGTAGAACGGGTGATCGATATAGAACTGGATGCGGCGGGTCAGCGTCGGCCACGGCATCTTCTTGTCCGTGTGCCACGTGTTCGCGGTGATCGTTTCGTCCGGTTGGATATCGGTCGCGTTGCCGATGTTGTGCAAGTCGTTGCCCAGGCCGGTGAAGCGGGTAAAGCCCTTGGCCTTCAGGTCCTTCCAGCGGAGCTTTCCCACGTTCGTGGCCAACGACAGCAGCTCGTCCAACAGCTCTTCCGGGTTGTCCTCACGGAACCGTCCGCCAAAGGTGAATTCCTCGTAGACCCGATCGAGGCGGCGCTCCTGTCCCGACCGGTCGGTGAACGTCGCGATCTTCCGCTCCTTGGCCCGCCGCTGAATCGTCTTGAGCAACAGGCAGTGGAATTCCCAATCGGTCTTCGCTTCCGCTAAGGGGGCCACCGCCCGTGTGGTGGCGTGCAGAAAGGGCGCGATGGGCGTGGCCCAGGTCAGGTCGTCCTTCTCGTACCAGGTGGCCGCCGGCAGCACGTAGTCGCTGTGCAGGGCGGTGTTGCTCATGCGCCAGTCGAGGGTGACGAGCAAGTCGAGTTTCGGCAGGAAGGTTTTGTACAGGCGATCGTATCCACGCGTGCGCCGCAGCACATTGCCGCCGGCCTCGAAGAAGATGCGGGGACGCGCCGTGGACGGCGCCACCTGCCAGCCCTGCCGCAGCGACTCGTCCAGGTACTCCTTGAACTCCCGTTTCATCGTGTGGTCCCAGCGCGCCGCGGCACCGTACAGTTGATCGAGACCACCTTGGAAGTACAGGAACAGCATCCCTGGGATATGGCCACCCTTTCGATATTCCTGCCGGGCGAGCTGATAGGTGATCATTTCGTCCGTCAGTCCCTGCTCCTTGTTCTTGGCGACCGCCGGCGCCATGGCCGCGGCCAGCAGCGCGGCGCCGTCCTTGGGCGACATGGAGCCCGGGGAGACGTTGGCGCCGGCGATACCCGCGACATCCAGCACCGGAAAGCTGTTGATGCCGCTCCCTTTCCTGCCGATCTGGCCGGCCAGGGTGAGCACGAGGATCTGCGCACGCTCCATTTCGAGACCATGGTAGAACTTGGAAAAATTGGACTGGGTGATGATCGTGGCCGCCTTCGCATGCGCAATTTCCCGCGCCAGCGCGCGTACCACCTCGGGATGGACGCCGGTCGTGGCCGCCACCGCCTGTGGGGTGTATGCGGCAAGATGTTTGCGCAGCAGGGCGAAGACTGGGGTGACGTTCATCCGTCCGGCGGTGCCGGACACCTGGAACTCCCCCTCCACCGCGGGCTCGACGCCATCGAGCGCCAAGGTCGTTTTCGAGGCTTCGCGCACCCTGTCGGTCGTGCGGTCGAAGATGTAGAACGTTTCCTCGCTTCCCCCCTTCTCCAGATCGCTCCCACGGAGGAACCGCCGCGTATCCGTGCGCACCAGCAGCGCCAGGTCGGTCTGCTCCTTGACGAAGCGGGCGTTGTACAGCCCTTCCTCGACCATGACCTGCGCCAGCGCCAATCCGAACGCGGCGTCACTGGCGACGTTGACGGAAATCCAGCGATCGGCGTGAATTGCGGAGGCGTTGTAGTCGGGCGCGATGGCGACCACGCGCGCCCCCTTGTACCTGGCCTCGTTGATGAAGTGCGCGTTGGGGATTTGCGTATACGTCGGATTGCCACCCCAGATGAGGATCAGGTCGGAATAGAACAGATCGTCGGCGGAACTGGAGAAGGAGATCTTGCCCATGGTGGGATAGGCGCCGGGATGGTGGTCTCCCACCTCGCCGTTGACGTCGATGATCGGCGTATCGAGAACATGTCCGGTCCGGTAGAGCCCGATGCCATGGCAACCGTGCGTGTTGGCGCCACCCGGGTCCCAGGTGATCGAACCTGGGCCATCCTGGCGTAACGCGTCGATGGTCTTGTCGGCGATGTCACGCAGAACTTCGTCCCACGAGATCCGCTGCCACTTGCCTTCGCCTCGTCCCCCAAGACGTTTGAGCGGATAGTGCAGGCGCGCCGCGTCATAGAGCCGCTGACTGTAACAGGCGCCTTTCTGGCAGCCGCGCGGGTTGTAGTCCGGGACATCGCGATTGGTGGGCGTGTAGGTGGCCGCCTGCTCTTCGCGAAATACCAAGCCGTCCTTGACGTAAACGTTCCAGTTGCAACCGCGTTGATACCAACAGTTGACATGATGAGTGCCCTTGGCCACCGCGTCCCACACCCAGCGCTGCCGAAACAAATCCTCCCAGCCGCGGTAGTCGGGCAGCGGCGCCTGCGGCGTGACGACAGCCGAACCTTCCGGTGTCGCCGCCCACGCGTCCTGGAATCCGAGGCGATGCAGCGACAAGATCGCCGCGCCGGTTCCCTGCAGGAACGCTCTGCGCGTCAGGTGCATCGGCATGGAAACTCCTGTTCTCGTGTACTTAGTATACAGTTGGGGCGGTGTCTATGCTCGGGAGGCGTCAAAGTCAAGGGCGTTCCGCGGTTGGGGATCGCCGCGGCGGAGAGTATACCTTCGACCCATGAAACGCTCGCCGCGGCTCCGCAAGAACCCACGAACGACGCGGGCCGCGCGCCGCGGCACGCTGTCGCGGGACGCGATCCTGCGAGCCGCATTGGAGATCGCGGATCGGGAGGGCCTGGCGCGCTTGACGATCCGGAAGCTGGCCTTGGCCATGAAGGTGACGCCCATGGCGGTGTACCGGTATTTCGCCAACAAGACCGAGATCACCGACGGTATCGTCGATCTGGTGGCGGCGGCGGCCAACCGCCGCAAAGCGCGCGACGAGGACTGGCGCCGGTGGTTACGGACGACACTGTCGGTCGAACGCAAACTGCTACGCGCACACCCGGGGGTCATGCCGCTGCTGGGGACTCCCGCCGGCTTTGGGCCCAACACGCTGGTGGCGATGAATGACATCCTCAGCGTCCTGCTCGATGCCGGGTTGACGGCGCCAATGGCGGCGCAGGCGTATTACGTGCTCACCAGCTACAATGTCGGGGCCGCGGCGATCGTCAATGCGGCGCGGGCCGCGGAGCCGAACGCCACGCCGATCAAGGCCGGGCGGTGGTTTACCCAGGCCTTTACCCGTTGCGGCGATGACGCCGCGTCGCGGATGCCCACCCTCGCCAGGGTCGCGCCCTATCTGGCGGATTTCGCGTCGGAGGCGCACTACCTCTATGGGCTCGACCAGCTTCTCGACGCTCTGGACGCGGAAATCAAACGCAAGCGGCGGCCTGTTTGACCCGCGCCCGTCGGTACCGGGGCAACGTGTGTCCCGCACAGACGGGCGTCGATCGCGACGCCGGCGGGCACGAACGCCGCACATCTACGCCTTTGCCGAGGCGTCGCGCGCCGCCCGCCAGATCTTTTCCGCCGTGAGCGGCATATCGATGTGCCGGATACCCAGCGGGGCCAGCGCGTCCATGACGGCATTGACCACCGCGGGTGGGGCGGCGAGCGCCCCTGACTCGCCAACCCCTTTGGCGCCCAGCGGGTTCACCGGCGTGAGCGTCTCGGTGCGCTCCAACTCGATGGCGGGAACGAGCGTGCAGGTGGGGAGCAGGTAATCGATGAACGAGCCCGTGAGCAGTTGGCCGTCGTCGCTGTAGAGCGCCGCTTCGAGGAGAGCCTGCCCCGCCCCCTGCGCAATCCCACCCTCGATTTGCCCATCCACGACTCGCGGGTTGACGACGAATCCGCAGTCATCCACCGCGATGTAGCGTAGGATCGTGACGGCGCCGGTGCCGGGCTCCACTTCGACCACGCACACGTGTGCGCCGAAGGGATAGGTGAAGTCGGGTGGGTCGAAGGTGCTGGTCGCCTCCAGTGGCGGCTCCATGCCGGGCGGCCGTTCGCCAGCATCATGGGCCAACGTCACCACCTCTCGAAAACCGAGTCCCTGCTCGGGCGTATCCCGACAATAGATTCGGCCGTCTTCGTAGACCAGTCGCTCCGCGGTGGTCCCCAGGCGCTCCGCGGCGATGCGCTTGGCCTTTTCCTTCAGCGCGCGCAGCGCGAGGAGGAGGGCGCTGCCGCCCACGGCGACGGACCGGGCGCTCATCGTGCCGATCCCCCGGGGCACGGTGTCCGTATCGCCGTGAAGCACCTCGATATCGTCGCTCGGAACGCCCAGCTCGTCCGCGGTCAACAGGGTGAAGGTGGTTTCCACCCCCTGACCATGAGGCGAGGTGCCCGTAAGCACCGTGACTTTTCCGCGAGCGTCCACGCGCACCGTCGCCGTTTCCCAGCCGCCCGCGGAAAAGCCGGGTACCATGCGCGCCGTGGGTCCGAAGCTGCACTGCTCGACCCATGTCGAGAAGCCGACGCCGAGGTAGCGCCCGCGTTGCCGCAGCCGTGTCTGTTCCGCGCGGAAGGCGGCGTAATCCAGTCGCTCGATGGCACGATCGAGAGTCAATTCGTAGTTGCCCGAGTCGAGAATCAAACCCATGGCGGTTGTGTAGGGAAATTCGTCGGGTTGGACGAAGTTGCGCCGTCGGACGACCACGGGGTCGAGCCCAAGGCGGGTGGCCACCAGGTCCATTAGCCGTTCGATATAGTACGTGGCCTCGGGCCGGCCGGCGCCGCGATAGGAGTCCGTCGGGGTCTTGTTGGTGAATGCGCCGGCGACCTCGACGGCACACGCGGGCACCCGGTAGCAGCCGGGCACGGCCACCGCGGTCAGCGTGGGGATGACGTGGGTTAGCATCTGCAGGTACGCTCCCAAGTCGGCCGTGATGCGGACGCGCAGGGCGACCAGCGTGCCATCCCGGCGAACACCGGCTTCGACGATGGCTGCCTGGCCGCGGCCATGGGTCGTGGCCAGCATGTGTTCCTGGCGATCCTCGATCCACTTGACCGGTCTGCCCAGGCGCACGGCCAGGGCCGCGGCCAACACCTCTTCGGCGTAGACATTCACCTTGGTGCCGAATGCACCGCCGATGTCCGGCGCAATCACCCGAATCCGATTCTCCGGCAGCCCTAGCAAGGGGGCCAGTTTGGTACGAAAGACGTGGGGCACCTGAGTCGTGGCCCACGCCGTGAGTTTCCGCTCGTCGGCCCGGTAGTGCGCAACGATTCCCCGCGTTTCCAAGGGATTGGCGATCACTCGCTGATTCTCCATGCGCGCGCAGACGACCGCGTCGGCATGCCGCAGGGCATCGTCAACGTCGTCGCCCAACCGCAATCGAAACGCGATATTGTCGCCCAGCGCTTCGTGGATGACGGGGCTATCCGGCGCCATGGCCATCGCCGGATCGAGTACCACCGGGAGTGGCTCGTACTCGACCTCGATGAGTTCCAGCGCGTCGCAGGCTACGTAGGGGTTGACGGCCACCACCGCCGCCACGCCCTCACCGGAAAAACAGGCCTTTTCGACGGCCAGCACGTGGTGGGCGGGGACCTTCAAGCCCGGGATCGCTTCCGCCATCGTGGGAAGCGGTGGCACGAGGCGTTCGGCGTCCCGGCCCGTGACCACCGCTACGACGCCGGGCAGCGCGGTGGCCGCGCGGCCGTCCATGCGCCCGACACGGGCATGCGCGTAGGGGCAGCGCAACACCCGCATGTGGAGCATGTCGGGGAGGCGTATGTCGTCCACGAACGTACCCGTGCCGGTGAGCAGCCGCGGGTCCTCCCGTCTGTTCACCGCGGTGCCAACGAGTCGAGTGAATTGCCCCACGTACATCCGCTCCTTCGTTCCGCCCGGCGGTCGCTGTCCGCGTCCTCCGGCGTCTATTGGGCGACGCGACCGGCATCTACCGACAAGGCGACGCCGTTCACGAATGAGGCGGCGTCACTGCACAGCCAAACGGCGGCCGCGGCGATTTCCTCCGGCCGGGCCATGCGGCCGTAAGGGGACGCCGAACGCATCTGCCGCTCCATCTCCGCGTTGCCGTCGATCAGATTCTCCATCATCGCGGTCCATACCGTTCCCGGGCAAACGGCGTTGATCCGGATGTTCCGCTGGGCGAACTCGAGCGCCGCCGACTTCGTCAGCCCCACCACGCCGTGCTTGCTGGCGACGTAGGCGGGCATCCCGGCGACACCCAACAGCCCGGCACCGGACGCCGTGTTGACGATCGCCCCGCCGCCGACTTTCAGCATTTCGGGGATTTCGTGCTTCATGCACAGCCAGACTCCAGTGAGGTTGATCGCGATAATCGCGTCCCATTCTTCCTGGGTGCAGGCGACGACCCCCGTTGGGGTGCCGCAGATGCCCGCGTTGTTGAACGCGTAGTCCAACCGCCCGTAGGTGGCGATCGCCATGGCCACCAGCGCCTGCACCTCGGTGGCGCGGGCGATGTCGGCGGCGACGAATGTGGCGCTGCCGCCATCGTCGCGGATCAGTCGCACGGTCTCGCGGCCCGCGGCTGCCGCGCGCTGGAGGTCGGCGACGACCACCCGCGCGCCTTGGTGCGCGAACGCCAGCGCGGCGGCGCGACCGATGCCGCTGGCCGCCCCGGTAACCAGTGCGACCTTGCCGCTTGGCGGTCGGCCGCCAGGCGCCCCGGCCGGAGTCTCCGTCACCGGCGGTCGCGTTCGTTGACGCGTCCTGGCCACCATCGCACTGTGCCTCCAGTCCTTCGGGTTCTCCCGGATAGCGGCGGAACCGCGGTTGCGCCGTGTCGCACGCGGCGCCGTCAAACCGGCCGCACGTCCACGCACGTGCCCTTATCGACGTTGTTCGGCTGGTAGTACATCGGCGCGTACACGATATGCCCGTAGTTGCCGACCATTCCCAGCGGCTTCAATTGCGAGGCGAAGAGGCCGGCGTGGCTCTTGCCGCCCTGAAACATGAAGGTCTCCCACGCATGGTACGTGTGTACCTGCCCCGGCTGCATCGCTGGGGTGACGAGCGCCTGGAGTCGGCACCGGCCGACGTCGTTGAACACCTCCACCAGCGCACCGTCGCGGATTCGCCGCGCCGCGGCATCGGCGGAATTGAGGTAAAGGATGGGCTGGCCGCGCTGTAGCCGTAGCATTAGCGCGTTGTCGCGCCACTGCGAATGGATACCCCAGCGGGTGTGCCCGCAGGTCATGCGCAGCGGATAGTCGCCGCCCATTTTCGGCGGATCGCGGTGCACCGGCAATTCCTCGCCGAATTCCAGGAACCACTCGTGATCGATGTAGAACTGCTGTCGTCCGCTGAGGGTCGGCCAAGGCAGCTTCTTGTCCGTGAAATCGGTGGCCGGGGTAAAGGGCTTGCCGACCTCGTAGTCTCCCGTCTTGCCGTAGGCGCGATGCGCGGCGGGGCCGGCGTTGGCCCACGAGACGACGCCCTTGCGCTCCATCTCGTCGAGCGACACGCCCTGGAGACACGAGGACGTGCGCACGATCTCCTCGACGATGCGCCGCCCGTCGACGTCCTCCGGCCACTTACCCTCGGCGGTGAACTCGCCATACAGGCGGCGCACATCGCGGGTGATCCCAAGCATATCGTCCGCGTACGTCGTGACACCCAGTGGCGGTCCCACTTGCCCCATCTTCTTGCTCAGTAACGCGAAAATCGCCCATTCGTCGCGCGCCTCTCCGACGGGGTTCACGGCTTGGCCGCGGAAGACAAAGTACGGAATCTTGGTGTCCGTATACTTGATGCCGGTGGTCTCGTACCAACTGGCGGCGGGTAAGATGTAATCCGACTGCATCGCGGTCGAGTTCATGCGGAAGTCGATGGTGAGGACGAGCTTGAGCTTGGGCCACAGGCGCTCGCGCACGACGTGGTTCATCCGCGTGCGGCGCAGGAGATTCGAGCCGCACTCGATGAGGGCGCGCGGGTCTTTGCCGGCTGGCGGGAACACCGGCATCCAGCGGCGATCGATTGCCTCCATGATATAGGCGTCGCCCGCTTTGGGTCCGGGCGTCGGAATCCACCGGCTCTGCCATTCGCGCAGACCGGCGTGTACGTACAGCCACGCTGCCGCGCTGCCCGTCCGGCTCTTGCGCAGTCGTGCCGCAACCGGGGCGGAGAGCAGGTCGACGCCTTCGATTGGGATCAAGCCGCCGGTCCAGAAGCCGCCGCCCACCGTGCCCGTATTCCCCGTCAGCGCCGAGAGCAGGATGATGGCGCGTTCGAGCAGGTCGCCGTGATAGAGCTTGGGCAATCCCCAGCCAGAATGAATCAGGGCGGGCTTGTGGGCAGCGTACACGCGCGTGATGCGCTCGATATAGGACGCGCTCACCCCGGTGACCCGCGCGGCGAACTCTGGACTATGTCGCCGCAAGACGTCCTTCAGTCGTTCGAACACCGGTCGGACGGTGACGGTTCGGCCGCCGCGCACCGTGACCTGCCAGGTGCCCTCGATGGCGGGATCGATGCCGTCCAGGCGGAGCGTCCGCCGCGGCGACCCCATCGTGCCGGGGGCTTGTGCCACTCCGCCGCGACCGAGATCCCACACGTAGAAGACGTCCTCGCGACCGTCGGTTTCGAGATCGGACGCGCGCAGTAGCCGCCGGGTGTCGTCGCGGACGAGGAACGGCAGGTCGGTTTGCTCCTTCACGTGGGCGACGTCGTACAGCTTGTCCCGCACGATCACGTGAGCCATGGCCAGCGCAAGCGCCGGGTCGGTGCCGGGTTTGGGGTTCACCCAGTAGTCGGCGTGTACGGCGCTCGGGTTGTAATCGGGGGAAATCGAGATGACCGTGGCGCCGCGATAACGGGCCTCCCAGAGATGGTGGCAGTCGGGGATCCGCGTTGCCACGGGGTTGTACGTCCACAGCACGAGACAGTTCGCGTACATGCGCGTGTCGCTACCGCCGTCGAAGCCCTGGCGGCCGGCGGTGATGATCGCCCCGTTGTGCGAGTCCCCGATCTCCCCTGTCGTCTCCATGAACACCCCACCCACGAGATCGATGAACCGGCTCTTCGCCACCCCACCCTTGCTGGCGCCAACGGCTTGCGTGCCGGCGAAGCAACAGATGGTGTCGTGGCCGTCGTCGCGGACGATCTCGATCAGTTGGGTAGCGATCTCGGTGAGCGCCTGGTCCCAGGAAATACGTTCCCAGCGCCCCGAGCCGCGCTCGCCGACGCGCTTCAACGGATACTTGATGCGCGTGTGGCTGTACATCTGATGGCTATGCGTGGCGCCTTTTTGGCACCCCTGGGGATTGAAATCCGGCAGCCCGGGGATGCTTTGCACAGCGGCCGCCGTCTGCTCTTCGCGCCAGACGATCCCGTCGCGGACGTACAGGCTCCAGGAGCAGGCGTTGTTGCAGTTGCACTCGTGGCTGTTATGCACGACCGCGTCCCAACGCCACTGCTGGCGGTACGCGTCTTCCCAGGTGCGGTACGCGGGGATCGGGGGGAGGGTGGTGACGGTGTCCGCGGCACCGCTACCGTCCGACCGCGAAATGGACAGGCCCTCGATCGACAACATCAGGGTCGCCGCCCCGGCGGACACCAGGAATTGCCGGCGCGTGCAGCGCAGCCTGGCCGGATTCCTCATGCGCTCGTCCTGCTCGCCCGCGAGCGACACCAGTCGAGCCGAAGCGGCCGTCGCCCCGCGGGGGTCGATCCGCGACGCTCCGCCAGGTCACGGCCACGGAGTCCCGGCCGGCGGATCGGGCGCCTCACGGGCGTGTACTTTGTACACGACACGCCGCGTTTCTAGTTGCGGCCGGCGCGCAAGTCAACTCGGTTGCGAGTGCGGAGCGTCGCGGCGCGGGCGAGACCTCGCGTCAATCGGGGACCGACACCTGGAAAGGCAGGTGCGTTTCAAGTATTAGCTGATCGACTGAAGACGAGAAGGAGATCCTATGCCGCTCAATCTGAACGCCGATGAACTGCTCACCACGACCCGCGCCGTCCGCCGGCGACTGGATCTCGACCGGCCGGTGCCGCGTGCGCTCGTCGAGGAATGCCTGTCGCTGGCGCTGCACGCGCCCAACGGCTCGAATCAACAGTTCTGGCAATGGGTCGTGATCGACGATCCCGCCGTGCGTGCCGCCGTGGCGCAGCAGTACTGCGAGGGCATGGAGGACCAGATCAAGCTGCTCAGCAGCGGGACCGGGCCGGCGATCGACTACAGCAGCGCGGACCAGCAACGCATCAGCGTCTCCGTCTACCACCTGCGCGACAATATGCATCGCGTGCCAGTGTTGGTGATTCCCACGGTCGCCGGCCGGTTGGACGGTGCCGATATCTTCACCCAGGCGAGCCTGTGGGGCTCGATCCTGCCTGCCACCTGGAGCTTCATGCTGGCGCTGCGCAGCCGTGGATTGGGCAGCGCCTGGACGACGGTGCACCTCCACCGCGAGCGCGCGGTCGCCGAGATCCTCGGCATTCCCTACGATAAGTGCACGCAGGCGGGACTGTTTCCGGTGGCCTATACGATCGGCACAACGTTCAAGCCCGGCAAGCGCCGGTCCTTGGGCGATTTCGTGCACTGGAACCGATGGTAAACGGCAGGTTGTTAGGTTGTTACGTTGTTATGTTGCTATGATTCTGGCATGGACCGAGCGCGTTGGGAACCTAATTGCTAACAACGAACAACGTAACAACTTGAAATTGGAGGTGTGATGAGTCGTTATAGCGCCGAAGAGGAACGCAACCTGGGGGTCGTCCGCAACATTTTCGATCCGCCCGCCGGGTTCGATTACGCCGCGGCGATCGCCGACGATTGTATCTGGTGGAACGCCCTGGCGGAGTTCCCGGGCCACGAAGGGACAACGGAGCATCGGGGAAAGGCGCGCGTGCTGGAGATCATGAGCGGGGCCGGGGCCGATTATTCGGCGCAGGGCATCGATTCCTACGACATGTCGACGCGGACGTATCACGACGTCATCGAGATCTGCGACGATGCCTTCGTGTTCCGCCAACAGCGTTTCCGTGCGCGGACGCACGGCGGACAGAGTTACGAGAACACCTACGGTTTCCTGTTTCGGTTCAACGGCGAGGGTAAGGTCGACCGCATCTGGGAGCACTGGGATACGTTGACGGCCAAGCGCGTCCTGTTCCGCGGTAAAGTCTGACGCCCGACCGCGGACGTCATCCCCGCGAGAATGCCGCCACGGGCGTCGGGTACGCGCTGTTTCGCCGGCTCTCGCCCTGTGGTAGGAAAGAACGAGACGCAGCATCGACAGCGGAGCATGTTATGCCGACGCCCAGGTACAAGCCGCTATCCGCCATGGACACTTCCTTCCTGCTGATGGAGGACGGTAACGTTCACCAGCACGGGATGGGAACCTCGATCTTCGAATTGGGCCCGCTCAAGAAACCGGCGGGTGGTATCGACTTCGACCTCGTCAAGCGATTCGTCGCCTCCGTATTGCATCTCCTGCCGCGCTACCGTCAGAAGCTGGCGTGGGTTCCCATTCAGAATCGGCCAGTGTGGATCGATGACCCGGACTTCAATCTCGACTATCACATCCGCCACACGGCCCTGCCGCGCCCCGGACACGACGGGCAACTGAAGCAGTTGGCGGCGCGGATTGGGGCCATCCAGCTCGACCGTGCCCGACCGTTGTGGGAGATGTGGGTGGTCGAGGGGTTGCAGGACGACCGCTTCGCGCTGATCAGCAAGACGCACCATTGCATGGTGGATGGCGTCTCGGGTTTGGACATTTCACAGGTCTTGCTGTCGCGGACGCCGGACTACGAGATGCGCGAAGCCCCGCGCTACGTTCCCCACGCCGCGCCGTCGGGGTGGGACCTCCTGCGCGCCGCCGTCGTCGATCGTGCGCGTCTACCCGTCCACGTGGTGCGCGGCCTGCAGCACTTTCGGCGCACGACCGACAACGTGCGAGATGAGCTGCTCGTTCGGGCGCGGGCGTTCGGGGAGTTGTTCACCTCCTCGGCCCAACCCGCGGAAGCGACGCCGTTGAATGGGCCGCTGGGTCCACACCGCCGCTACGACTGGTTGGATCTGTCGCTCGGACATGTCAGGGCAATCAGCAAGGTATTCAATTGTACGGTGAATGACGTCATCCTGGCGACGGTTACCGGTGCGGTGCGCGACTTCCTGATCGCGCACCGCGTGCATCCGGAGGATCTCGATCTGCGTGCGGCCGTGCCGGTGAGTACGCGCGGCGACGCGGAGCGCGGCGAGCTTGGCAACCGCGTCTCGTCCTGGCTGGTGCACCTCCCGGTTGGCGAGGCCAGTGTGCGCCGCCGGGTGGAGACGATTCGCAAGGCTACGGAGGAGCTGAAGGCGTCGAGGCAGGTGTTGGCGGTGGAGATGATGATGGGGATTGCGGAATGGACGCCGTCGGTGTTGCTGGCGTTGGGGATGCGCGCGGCGGGAGGCGCGGCCAACATCTACGTGACCAACATGCCCGGGCCGCAATTCCCGTTGTATCTCCTCGGCGCCAAGTTGCTCAAGATGTACCCGCAGGCCCCCTTGCTGCAGAACCTCGGCCTGTGCGTTGCGATCATCAGTTACAACGGCAATATGTTCTGGGGCTTTCACGCCGACTACGAATTGGTGCCGGACCTACGCCAATTCGTGGACATGATCGACACGTCGTTCCGCGCGCTGGCGGGCGCCGCGGGCGTCAATCTCGACCGCCCGGCTACGGAGGTACGCGCGCTGCGTGCCGATAGCGGCGCCGGCCGGCCAACGCCCAAGCTGGGTCGCGCCGTGCCGCGGAAAGCGTCGCTCCGAGCCAAGCAACGCAAATCGGCCGTCTGACGCCGCGGTGCAGGGGCCGTACCTCCGGCGTGCGCCGGGCCGCGCGGGCGGCTCCGATATGGGCGCTGGGTCGTCGTGCCGTCGGGCTCGTCCGCCCTTGCACCAATGCGTGCGGAAGAATACCATCGGTGCCCGTACAGATACGAGTGAGCGTGGCCGACGGCGGCCGCGGGGAGCGTAGACAGGTGTCCTACAACCTTTCCGAGTTGTACGAGCGCGTCGCCGACAAGGTCCCCGAGCGGCTCGCGATGGTCGCCGCGCACCGGCGGCTGACCTACGCGGAGTTGAATGAACGGGCGAATCGTCTCGCGCAACATCTTCGTGAAGCCGGCGTCAATCCGGGCGATCACGTCGGGCTCCAACTGCAGAACGGCGTCGAATACATCGAAGGGATGTTAGCGGCCTTCAAGCTGCGCGCGATCCCCATCAACATTAATTACCGCTATGTCGAGCGCGAGCTCGAGTACTTGTTTCAACACGCCGACCTCGTGGCGCTGATCTTTCACCGTCAGTTCGGACCGCGCATCGCGGCGGTCACGCCGCGGATCGCAACGCTACGGCATCTCATCGAAGTCGCCGACGATGGCCCCGCTGCCGGGGTCGCCGGCGCGATCGGGTACGAGGACGCGCTGCGCCGTGCGGCGCCGGCGTCGACCTTCGGCGGGCGCGGCTCCGACGATCTGTACATTGCCTTCACCGGCGGTACCACGGGCCTACCCAAAGGGGTGGTGTGGCGGCATGAAGACATCTTCTTTGCCGCCATGGGTGGTGGCGATGCGACCCGTATGGAGGGGCCGATTTCCACCCCCGAACAGATCGCCGAGCGCATCCCGGATATGGCGATGGTGCACCTGATCACACCCCCGTTTATGCACGTCAGCGCGCATTGGGGCGCGTTTCAAGCGCTGTTCGGCGGCGGCACCGTCGTCGTTCCGAAGCCCGGCTCGTTTGACGCCGGCGCGGTGGTCGCGCTGGCGGCGCGGACGCACGCCCACGTGCTGACGTTGGTTGGCGATGCCATGGTGCGGCCCATCCTCGAGGTCATCGAGGGCCAACCTGGGGTCTACGATCTCTCGTCGCTCGTGGTGCTCGCGTCGGGCGGCGCCATCCTCTCCGCGACCACCAAGAGCGCGATCCACCGCCTGCTGCCGAACGTGATGGTGATCGACGGGTTCGGATCGACCGAGACCGGAATCACCGGGAGCGATGTGCGCTTCGCTGGCGGTGTGGGGGGCGGCGCACGCTTCCGCATGGACGAGTCCACGGCCGTGCTGGACGATAACCTCGAGCCGGTGAAACCGGGCTCGGGCGTAATGGGCCGGCTGGCCCGCAAGGGCCACATCCCGGCGGGGTATTACAAGGACCCGGTGAAGAGCGCGGCGACCTTCGTCGAGAAGCACGGCGTGCGTTGGGTGCTCCCCGGCGATCTTGCCGGTGTCGACGCCGATGGCACGGTGGTGCTGCACGGGCGCGGCTCGCTGAGCATCAACACCGGTGGCGAGAAAGTGTTTGCCGAGGAAGTGGAAGCGAGCCTGCTGGCGCATGCCGCCGTGCGCGACGTGCTCGTCGTCGGCCTACCCGACGAGCGGTGGGGGCAGCGGGTGGCCGCCGTGGTGCAGCCGCGGCCGGGCGTGGCGCTCACGCTCGACGACATCCAGCATCATTGCCGCGCGCTGCTCGCGGGCTACAAGGTGCCCCGCGCACTCGTACTGGTCGAGCGCATCCAGCGGTTTCCCAGCGGCAAGGGAGATTATACGTGGGCGCAGGAGCGTGCCCTGGAGGCGGCGCGATGAAGCGGATGGCAGGCGCGGATGCGCAGCACCTCTATCGCGAGACGCGGGTGCAACACGACCACACGATCAAGATTGCGATCCTGGATCCCAGCACGTCTCACGTCGATCTCTCGTTCGCGGCGACCCGCGAACGGGTGGGAGAGATTCTGCCGCGCATCCCGCCGTTCCGCTGGCGATTGGTGAAAGTGCCCTTCGGCCTCTGCCATCCGCTGTGGGCCGACGACCCGAAGCTCGACTTGAACTACCACGTGCGGCGCGCCGCGGTGCCGTCGCCCGGCGGTGTCCAAGAATTCTGCGAGGTGGTCTCGACCGTTGCCAGCGTGCCGCTCGAACGGGATCGGCCGCTGTGGCAGTTATGGGTGGTCGAGGGTCTCGAGCAGGGGCACTTCGCGTACGTGATCAAGATGCACCACGCCCTGGCCGACGGCACCTCGAGCGCGCAGATCCTGGTGGATCTCCTGTCCCAATCCCCCGAACCGACCGATCTGGCGTCGAAGATCGGACCACTCGTGGCCGACGTCATTCCGCCGTCGACGCACTTGATTGTGGACGGCATCGGCGACGTGGTGCGCATGACCATGCGCTTCCCGGCACTCGTGCGGCGGTCGATGGCGGTGCTCAAGATCGGGGCTGCCCGAAAGAAAGCCGGCGCGCCGCAGCCGACCCCGCTGTTCTCGGGTCCGCCGACCCGGTACAACAACAAGTTCACCCCGCACCGGACCTATGCCAATGTTACGGTGGCGCTCGACGACATGCGGCTCGTCAAGGAGGCGTTCGGCGTCAGCCTCAACGACGTGCTGCTGGCGATGACCGGTGGCGCGGTGCGCGGGTATCTGGAGGGCCACCGCGAGCTGCCGCCCGCGTCGCTGACGGCGAGCGTCCCGGTCTCGATTCGCAAGCCCGAGGAATTGCGGACCTACGGGAACCGGCTGGCGATGTGGTACGTGAGCCTGGCGACGGATTACGCGGATCCGGTCGAGCGACTGCGCGCCGTGGCGCGCAGCACGCGCGCGGCGCGCGAGGATCTCGACAGCAAGGACCGCGAATTGCTCCACGACTGGATGGAGTACTGGTGGCTGTTCAAACTCTTCTACGGGCTGCAAGCGCTGGCGATTCTGCTGCTCCGGCGCCCCAGCCTCAACGTGATCGTTTCCAACGTCCGTGGGCCAAGCGTTCCACTCTACAGCGGCGGCGCGCGGGTGCTCGGCATCATGTCGATGGGTCCGCTATTCAACGATGTCGGCCTCAACGTCACCGCGTGGAGTTATCTCGACCAAATGAGCATCGGAATCGTTGCCTGTCACGAACACGTGCCCGATATCTGGGACCTGGCGGACCGGTTTCCGACCGAACTCCAACGGCTCGTGGCCGCGGCCGCAAACCACCGTCCGGCACCCGAGCGCACGCTCGCCGCGGCGTCCTAGCCCTCCGGCCGGCCGATGCGCCCGCCGCTGCCGCTCCGGCGGCGAACCGGCTAGGAGCGGTGCAACGCTTCGACGATCTGGCGCACCGTGCGCTCGTCGTCCGGGGTGTGCAGAGGGAAGTCGGTCGGAAAGTTGATGGCGGTGAGTATGCCACCCCAGCGCTCCCGCAAGCGCGCGGCTATCTCGTCGATGGGTGCGACCGTCCCAAATTCCTCCGCCATCTCGTCGGGTATGAGCTTGACCATCTCGGCCCACTTGTTTTCCAACGAGAGGGCGTGCAGTCCGGTGCCCAACTCGTTCCAGCCGTGCACTTCGAACACCGGATGGTACGTGCGGGTCGAGGCGTAGAAGGCCACCCGTTGTTTGAGCAACTGGCGCTCCTTCTTCAACTCCTCGGCGTTTCGTCCGGTCACGATGATGGGGGCGCCGATGATATCGATGTCGGCCATCTGGCGGCCGGCCTTGCGCGCGCCGGCTTCGATGCGTGGGAGCATTACCTCCCGGATGTATTTCGCGGTGCACACCGGATGGGCGAAGACGCCGTTACCGATCTCGCCGCCGAGCCGTGACATGTAGTTGTTCACCGCGGCCAAGTGGATGGGAATATGGGGATGCTCGATAGGTCCCGCGGTAAAGACGGGCGGCGACAGGGTGTACTTGTAGTACTTGCCCTCGAAGCGTGTCGGCTGCTTGTTGTTCTGGAAGGTCTTGAAGATGGCCTGCAGGCAGAGCACGTACTCGCGCATGCGCGGGCCCGGTGCACCCACCCACGGAGTGCCGTAGCGGCGTTCGTTGTGACCCTTGACCTGCGTACCCAAGCCGAGTTCGAAGCGGCCGCCGGAGAATCGTTGCAGGTCCCAGGCCATTTGCGCGACCACCATCGGGCTGCGCGGGAACGCCACGGCCACGCCGGTGAATAACTTCACGCGCGTGGTGTGCTCGGCCATGATGGCGAGCGGAATGAACGGATCGTGCCCGGCCGTTTCCGGCGAGAGGATGCTATCGAAGCCGAGTTCCTCGCGTTTGCGCGCCGCCGCGGCGATTCCCCGAATGCCCAGCGACGTCGGTTCAAGCGTAAAGCTGTAGTTCTCGATCAAGGCGATCCCGACTTTCATGCGTTCCTCCTCCGTGCGGGCTTCGCCCGCGGCCCATAGTCCACCATCGGCAGTCCAACGATGCTATCCCGCACTCTCGCGCGGCGCGACAATGCGCGGAGCGCGCGGATGCGGTTCCCGAGATGTCTCAACGTCTACACCAACGGCGGCAGTCCCGCTACTCATACGCGGCGGCAGAGCGGCGCACGGTCGGCCATTGACACAAGGCCGCGAATAGGCGACGGCGACGACGGGAGGATCGCGATATGGCGAGGTTTGCGCTCTGCTTGGGGATCTACGGCGTGGAGCATTACTACGGCGGCGACCCGGCCAGCATCGTGCAGGTTGTCCGGCAGGCCGAACGCGCCGGCGTCGACCAGTGCGTGATTACCGATCACGTGGTCATGGGGGAGCGGCTCGATCGCTATCCCTACGGCCAGTTCTTAACCCCGCCCGACTACCAGTGGTGGGAACCGATGACGACGTTAGCGGTGATTGCCGGCGCGACCACGACCATCCAGTTGTCCCAGGGCGTATTGATCGCGCCGCTGCGTTCGGCGGTGCTGCTCGCCAAGCAGGCCGCCACGTTGGATCGGCTCTCCGCCGGACGTCTCGTGCTGGGCGTCGGGAGCGGCTGGCAACGCGAGGAGTACGCGGCGTCGGGAATTCCATTTGGCGCACGGACGCTGCGTTTGGTCGAACAGATCAAGGCCATGAAGACCCTCTGGCGCGATGCGCCGGCGGAGTTCCACGGCGAGACGGTGTCCTTCGAGCGCATCTACTGCAAACCCTTCCCGACCCGGCCGACTGGCATACCGGTGTGGGTGGGCATCGACGCGAGCGCGGCGCATATCGAGTGGATGGCGGAAATCGCGGACGGCTGGATTCCAATCGAGCAGGATCCGGCCGCGTACGCTCCGGCCATCCAGGCCCTGCGCCGCAAGGTGGAGGCGCGCGCACGCGATCCGCGGCATTTTGCGGTGCGCGCCCAGGTGCAGCCGCAGGTCGGCAGCGACGGTACGCCCGACCTGGAGCGGACGCTGCGTACGATCCCCAGCATGCTCAAGGCGGGCGTCACGCACGTCGAAATCCTGCCCTGCGTCTTCGTGCGCACGCCGGCGCAGATGGACGCCTTCATGGATCGGCTGAGCCGCGTCAAAGCAGAATATGGGGAGTAGCAGCCATTCCGGGTGGCCGAGACGCCCTTCGACACGGTGGCCATGAGCCCAATCGCTCGCTCAGGTCCGTCGTGCCCGCAATTTTGGAGTGCGTAGCCGTGCCACGCCAGCGTCGCACCGCCACTCACACCGGGAAGCCGCTGTCCACCACGACCGGCGCGTTGGTCCAGCGGCCCTTCGGTGTGCGGTAGAAGCCGGCCGCGGCCAACGCTCCGCCGTCCACGTGCACCGTGGTGCCGGTCACCCACGCCGAGAGGTCCGTGGCCAGGAACACCGCACAGCCGGCGCAGTCGCTCGGCAACCCAAAGCGACCGAGGGGAATCCACCGCGGGATGTGCTCGCGGTACTGGGGGGAAATGAGGGCGTCGATCTTGACCTGCTCCGAGTCGGTCGTTTCCGGGGCGATGACGTTGACCCGAATGCCCTCCGGCCCGAGGTCCAAGGCCAGACTCTTGGCAAATCCGATGAGGCCCGCCTTGAAGGTGGCGTACACCGGACAGAACGGCATGCCGCGGTAGCCTTCGATGCTCGATACGCTGATGATCGAGCGGTCGCCGCTGGAGCGGCGCAGCAGGGGCAGTGCCGCCTTGGTGACGCGGAACACCTGCTTGAGGTTGATGTCGTACAACCGGTCCCAGTCCTCTTCCGTATGGTCCTCGAACCGTCCCGGCCGCAGGAAGTCCCCGACGTTGTTGACCAGAACGTCGAGCTTGCCGAAGCGGCCGGCGATCGCGGACATGCAGGCGTCGACCTGACCGGCATCGCGCACATCGGTGCGTGACACCAATGCGTCCTGCCCGCGATCGCGGAAGTACTCCTCCACGCTGCCGGCATGCTGCGTGTTGTTTTCGGCGATGGCGACCGCGGCCCCGAGGTCCGCGAAGGCTTCGGCGATTGCGCGGCCGATGCCCGCACCGCCACCTGTGATCAATGCCACTTTGCCATCCAGCGTAATCTTCATCGCCGTGTCCCCCTTCGCGAGAGAGCCTCGTCGTCTCCCTCCCGGGCTCGGAATAGTCAACCTACCGCCGCAGCTTGCCTCACTCGCGTCCTTCATACTAGACCTGGTCGCAAGCACCAAGCTCCGAGGAGCCGCTTCGCCGGTGTGGCAAAGGAGGAACGATGCCGCTGGATAATTTCTCGTGCGTGTACCGCATCGGTGAGGCGTCGTTGTTCAAGGGGTCGCAACCGTACACGTTGGACGATTATCGCACGTTGAGCGTGGTGGGTGTCGACGTTCTCTACAAACTGAGCAACGACCTGGAATTCCTCGGATCGCGGGAGGAAGAGCTGGCGGCTCAATTCGGCATGGCGGTCAGAAATATCGGCCTCCCGCAGCTGCAGCTGGCGCAACTGGTGCACGCGGAGAGCGACGCCTTGGTGAGCGCGATCGAGCGCGACTTGCAGTCCGGCCTGTCCGTGTACGTGCACTGTATCCTGGGCGTCGATCGCACCGGCTTTGTCATCGGGGCGTTCGAGCACGTGGTTGCCGCGTGCGGCGCTCAACGAAATGCACGCGAGTAGGTCGCGACGCGCCGCCGGCGACCGCGAGCCGCCTTGACTGGACGTTTCACCGCCGGAGGTTAGTCGAGAGTGCACATGGGAGGATTCATGCTGAAGAACGAGAAGATTCTCATTGCCGGTCCCGCCAGTCAGGTGGCGTTCCCGATCGCCCGCGAACTGGTCCGAACGAACACGGTGGTCGGCCTGGCGCGTTTCGGGAATGCGGCCGATCGGGCGCGGGTCGAGGCGTTGGGGGTGAAGTGCTTCGCCGCCGATCTCGCCGGTGACGCCTTCGATCGCCTGCCGGACGATTTCACCTACGTCTTGAACTTCGCCGTTGTGCGTACCGGCAACTTCGACTACGACCTCGCCGCCAACGGCGAAGGCACCGCCCGGCTGATGGCGCACTGCCGCAAGGCGAAGGCCTGGCTGCAATGCTCGTCGACCGCCGTGTATGCGTACGCGGGTCACCATCCGCTGAAGGAAACCGACCCCCTCGGCGAGAACGGCCACCGGTTCTTGTCGTCGACGTACACGCTGGCCAAGATCGCCGCGGAAACCATGGCGCGCTTCGGCGCGCGCCAGTGGAACATTCCCACGATCGTCGCACGTCTGAACGTGCCGTACGGCGACAATGGCGGTTGGCCGGCCCACCACTTGAACGACATGATCGCCGGTTCGCCAATCCCGGTGCATCCGGAGAAGCCCAATCTCTACAACCCGATCCACGAGGACGACGCGATTGCCCACGTACCCAAGCTGCTGGCGGCCGCGGCGGTGCCGGCGACCACGGTCAATTGGGGTGGCAGCCAACCGGTCGCGCTCGAAGATTGGTGCCGCTACATGGGCGAGTTGACCGGTATCGAGCCCAAGTTTGTGGAAACCGAGCGCACCATCGGTAGCGTGCCGATCGATCTGACGCGGATGCACCAGTTGCTCGGACACACCACCGTGGATTGGCGCGACGGTATCCGCCGCATGCTTCGGGCCCGTCACCCGGAACGGCTGCGGCAGTAAATGGCGACGCGGCAATTCGCCGCCAACATCGCGCGCCCGCCGGGGAGCAGCTCCTAGTGCGTGTCCGGCTCGCGGAAGGCGTCGCGGATGACGACCGATCGACGACGTAGGGCAAGGGGGTAAGACAGGTTAGCTGGCGGCGGCGAGCGTCACGCTCAACGGGTCCTCGACGTGCTTGGAGGCATCGATGATCTCAAAGCGCACGATACCGCCGTCGTAGCCAAAGTCAGCAATGACCCCCGGTCGGACTTCGTCGCTCTCTTTGATGCGCTCATCGCGCAGCTCGATAATCATGGTGTCGGTTTCCCGATCGAACTTGATCTTCATAGGGCACCTCGTTCGAGATACTTGTCTAGCTTGGACGTCTTATACACCGTTACGACCACGCGCTCGTCGGACTGATCGTCGACTGCCACACAGAGTAACATCGGCTGCCCCCGGACCGCATCGTGGAACTTCCGCAGCAGCACCTGACGTCCGCCGTGACCCGGTACAGTGCGGTCGGGCGCAGCGATGGTTCGCTCGGCCTCGTCGCGCTCGATCTCGCGATCGGTGAGACTTGCCGCCGCATGGACGGTCCAGCGAATCGGCCTCATACCAGCTCCCTGACGACGACCGACTCGTTGCCGTACACGTCCACGACCCGCACCGCGACGCGCTTGTAGCCGCGCACCGGGAAGGGCTCGGAGACGAGCTTCAAGGTGTACTCCTCCGGGTCCACCTCGGCCTTGATCGCGGCCTTGATGTTCGGTGCCTTCTTGAAGTCGAAGAACATCTGGCAATCCACGAAGCGGTCGCCGTCGTAGTCCTCGTCGAGGTGGCAAGCCGAGACGTAGCCTGAATCGGCGGCCATGTACTGGGTGGTGCGGCGCTTGCGGTCGAAGAGTGCGACGCCGTTGAGCGTGACGCGGACCTGCTTCTCCTTGCCGTTCTTCGCGGCCGCGACCGCGATGTCCGGCAGCGCGAGCGGCGACAAGAGCATCTCCGGCTGCGTCGCTTTGAGCCCCTCGGCGAGCGTGTCCGGGCGGATCATGATCAGCTCGACCTTGACCTTGCCGCGCGGGCCCCTCCGTACCGCCCCGGGGCCATTCATTCGGCGGCAGGGCGGCGCAGCGTGCCTGCGATTTCCTCGAGTGCGGCCGGGTCGTCGATCGTTGACGGGACCTCGACCGGCCTGCCGTCGGCGATGGCGCGCATCGTGGCGCGCAGGATCTTGCCGGAGCGCGTCTTGGGGAGCCGGGCGACCACGTGGGTGCGTCTGAACGACGCCAGGGCGCCGATCCGCTCGCGGATCAACTGGACGAGCGCCGTCTCCAGTGCCGCGGGCTCGATCGCCACGCCGGCCTTGAGGACCACCAGGCCGACCGGTACTTGGCCTTTGAGCGCATCGGCCACGCCGATGACCGCACACTCCGCCACGGCGGGGTGCGTGGCAATCACCTCCTCCATGGCTCCGGTGGATAGGCGGTGGCCGGCCACGTTGATGACGTCGTCGATCCGGCCCATGACGTTGAGGTAGCCATCGGCGTCTACGAACCCACCATCGCCGGTCGCGTAGTAGCCCGGGAACTGGGCGAGGTACGACGACACGTAGCGTGCGTCATCGTTCCACAACGTCGGCAGCGTGCCCGGGGGCAAGGGTAACTTGATGGCAATGGCGCCCTCCGTGGCGGCCGGCAACACGGTCCCGTCGGTTGCGAGGATGTCCACCTGGTAACCCGGCACCGGCTTGGTCGGCGAGCCTGGCTTGACCGGCAGCGCCTCGATGCCCAGGCAATTGGCGGCCACCGGCCAGCCGGTTTCCGTCTGCCACCAGTGGTCGATGACCGGCCGGTGCAGGAGGTCGGCGGCCCAGCGATAGGTGTCGGGATCGGTGCGTTCGCCGGCAAGGAACAAGGCACGAAACGACGTAAGATCGTAGCGACGCAAGTGCGCCCCGCCAGGGTCTTCCTTCTTGATGGCGCGGAACGCCGTCGGGGCGGTGAACAGCGTGGAGACCCGGTGTTCGGCGATGACCCGCCAGAACGCGCCCGGATCCGGCGTGCCCACCGGTTTGCCTTCATACAACACGCTCGTACAGCCGGCCAACAACGGCCCGTAGACGATGTACGAATGACCGACGACCCAGCCGACGTCGGAGGCAGCCCAGTACACCTCTCCGGGCCGCACCCCGTAGATTTTCGACATGCTCCAGCGCAATGCCACCGCGTGCCCGCCGTTGTCGCGCACCACCCCTTTCGGACGGCCGGTGGTCCCCGAGGTGTAGAGGACGTACAGCGGATCCGTCGCGGCGACGGGCACGCACGGCGCCGGCTGCGCCTGCGCCATCCCTTCTCGCCAATCGATATCGCGGGCGGCGACCAGCGACGCGCGCACCATCGGGCGTTGGAAGATGACACAGCGCTCGGGTTTGTGCGTCGCCATGGCGATGGCGCGGTCGAGCAACGGCTTATACTCGATCACGCGCTTGACCTCGATCCCACAGGAGGCCGACACGACGACCTTCGGTTGCGCATCGTCGATGCGCACGGCCAGCTCGTGCGGTGCGAATCCGCCAAACACCACCGAGTGGATGGCGCCAATGCGCGCGCAGGCGAGCATCGCGATCGCCGCCTCCGGCACCATCGGCATGTAGATCACTACCCGATCTCCGCGGCCGACGCCGAGTTGCCGTAGGAGCCCCGCGCACGTTGCCACGCGGTCGCGCAGTTGGCGATACGTATAGCGCGCCACCGTGTTGCTTACGGGGCTATCGTAAATCAGGGCGTCCTGATCGCCGCGCCGGCGGTCGATGCCGTCGCCGCCATCCACCCAGCGGTCGAGGGCGTTGAAGCAGGTGTTGAGTTCGCCGCCGCTGAACCACCGATAGAAGGGTGGATTGGACGCATCGAGGACCGAGAGCGGTTGGCGGTACCAGTGAATTGCGCGGGCCGCCTCGCCCCAGAAGTGCTGGGGATCTTCGAGACTCTGTCGGTGTTGGTCGTCAAACGTTCCCATGGCGCCGGCGGCCCGTCGCTTCCCGAATCGCGCGTCTCCAGGCCTTCCCGCATAGTCCGATGCCGGCATCGATGCAAACCTGGCGGTACCGCCGGCGCCTGACGGAAATCGTCGTTCGAATTGCGGAGACCGCATGCCGCGAGGCCGCCGGTACGGGTCGGTAGCGGTCGTTTGTTCGACCTTTCTTTTTGAGGTAGGTTCCGTGCTACGGATGCTCGGTCGAGCGTCCGGCAGCGAGATAAGAAAGGGAGCGGTCGTGGATTTCCAATTCTCCGAAACAGCGCAGGCATTCGTGCAGGAGGTGGAGGCCGCCATTGTCAGCCGCCAAGCGGGCCTGCCGGCCACCTTCTAAGGTATCCGCATGTCGCAGCCCGCTCACCTTTCCGGTGTCACCGTTCTGGATCTTGCCAGCGTCGGGCCCGCGGCGCGCTGCACCCGCATCCTCGCGGACTACGGTGCCACGGTGATCAAAGTGGCGCCAACGCCGCGCAAGGGGGCGTTGCAGACACAGCCGGCCTACTGGGCGTACAGCGCCGGTCGGGGCATGAAGCGCGTGCAGATCGATCTGAAAGCGCCCGCCGGCAAGGCGGCGTTCCTGCGCCTGGCGGCGGCGGCCGATGTGATCGTCGAGAGCTACCGCCCCGGCGTGGTGGCGCGCCTCGGTATCGCCTACGACGATGTCCGCCGCGTCAACGAGCGTATTATCTATTGCTCGACCAGCGGATACGGGCAGGACGGCCCTGCCTCGCAATGGGCCGGGCACGATCTCAATTATCTTGCCGTCGGGGGATACCTCTATTGCGGCGGCCGGCGGGCGGACGGCGGTCCGGCGTTGCCTGGGGCGACGGTGGCCGATAGCGCGGCCGGCGGTATGCATGCGGTCATTGCGATCATGGCGGCATTGTTGCGGCGCCAGACGACCGGCAGCGGGGAGTATCTCGATGTGTCGGTCGCGGACGGGGTGCTGTTCTTCACCTCGCTGTACGTGGACGAGTACCTGGCCACCGGCGTGAAGCCCGGTCCCGGCCATGACATTCTCACCGGGCGCTACGCGTTCTATGACCTCTACCAGGCCCGCGACGGCAAGTGGCTCTCCGTGGGCGCTATCGAGTCGGCGTTCTACCGCAATCTGTGCACGGCGCTCGGCTGTGAACAGTGGATTCCCCACCAGACCGACGATGCCCGCCAGGAGGAGATTCGTACGGCGTTTCGTGCGGCGTTCGCGACCCGCGATCGGGACGAATGGGTGGCGGCGCTCGCCGCGCGCGACACGTGCGTGGCGCCGGTGTACTCGATCGAGGAGTTGACCGGCGATCCGCAATTCGCGCACCGGCGCGTCTTCGTCGAGGCCCTGCACGAACGGCATGGCAGGTTCCGGCAACTCGGCCCGGTGATGGCGGGCATCGACCGATCGCCCGCGACCTATACGGCACCGGATGCGTCGCGGACCGACACGGCGGACCTGCTGCGACAAGCGGGAGTTTCGGCCGCGGAAATCGAAGAGATGGAACGGGAGGGGACGATCGCCTGAAGGCAGACCCGCCGGCGGCGTGTTCTGGCGGTACCGACGACACCTTGAACCCCTGAGCGGCCATAGGCTACAGTGGCGCGCCGGGCCAACACACTCGGAAGGAGTCGCAGATGGATCTCGATTTCAACGAAGAACAACAAATGTTGCGCGAGACGGTGCAACGACTGTGCACCGAATGCGCACCGATCAGCGTGGTCCGCGAGATGGAGGACGATCCGACCGGTTATCCCGAGAAGCTGTGGAAGCAGATGGCCGAGCTGGGACTCACCGGGCTGACACTCCCCGAAGAATACGGCGGCTCGGGGCAGACGTTCGTCGAGGCGGCGATCATGTACGAGGAGTTGGGTCGGGCGCTGGCGCCGTCGCCCCATTTCGTCAGCGCGGTGATGAGCGCCAGTGCGCTGCTCGAGGCGGGAAGCGCCGCCCAGAAGAAAACCTGGCTGCCGAAAATCGCCTCCGGCGAGGCCATTCTCACGCCCGCATGGCTGGAACCCAAGAACGGCTACGGCCCACGCGGCGTGCAGATGCAGGCCGTCCTCGAGGGCGACAAGTACCGCTTGAACGGCACCAAGCGGCATGTCCTGTTCGCCGCCGCGGCTACCCGTCTCGTCGTGCTGGTGCGCACCGGCGATGGCGAGCGCGACATCGATCTCCTGCTGGTGGATCCAAAGGCGCCGGGTATTCAGCTGACGCAACAGTACAGTCTGGCTTCCGACACACAGTACAAGGTGGCGTTCCAAGACGTGCTGGTGCCGGCCGCGGATCGCATCGGCGCGGCGCAGTCGGGCTGGACGACCTGGGACAAGGCGATGCACGACGGCATCATCCTGCTTGGCGCATGGGCGATCGGCGGTGCGCAGCGCGCTCTGGAGATGATGGTTCAGTATTCCAAAGAGCGCGAGCAGTTCAATAAACCGCTGGGCGCCTTCCAGGCGCTGGCGCACTACATGGCGGACTCCTCCGCGGCTGTGGATGGCGGCACCACCCTGGTGTACGAAGCGGCGTGGGCGCGCGCCAACGGCAAATCGATCGAACGGTTGTCGCCGATGGCGAAACTCTTCGCCTGCCAGACCTTCCGCGAGGTGACCGCCACCGCGCAACAGATTTACGGCGGCATGGGCTTCACCCTCGAGTGCGATATCCAACTCTTCTTCCGGCGCGCCAAGCAGTTGCAGCTGTCGTGGTGGGATAGCCGTTACCTGGAAGAGTTGATTGCCCGGACGGTGCTGGATCGCGGTGCGCCCGTGCGCATGACGGACGATGGTCGGAAGACGTTCAAGTGGCCGCCGGTACCGATTCCTCGCGGGGTGCGCTCGAAGCAGGAACTGGCGCTCGACCTCGCCGAGCATGCGAACGGACGCGGGCGTGCGCAAACGTTTCTCGATCAAGTCAAGCAACAGATGAAGAAGAAATAGCGACCGAGGGCGGCCGATGGCAGACGAACAGACGCAGGTATCCATTCCGGACGAAATTCCGGCCGACATCAGGCAGAAACTCTTGGCGCTGGCCAAGGAGAGCGAGCCGGAGGCCTCGCCGGTGGAGGTCAACGAGTATCTCATCCGCCATTGGTGCGAGTCGCTGGAGGACGGCAACCCCATGTACCTGGATGCCGAGTATGCCAGATCGCGCGGGCATAAGAACATCGTGGCTCCCATGGGCACCGTGATGAACACCTTCTACTTCCCGTTCCGCTGGCCGTGGCCTCCGGGCGGACGGGAGCCGCAGCCGCACATTCATTACCAGATCAAGGAGGCGCTGGGGCTCCCCGTGGGCATCATCCAGGCCGTCGACATCGAGAATTACCGGGCGCTGGAGATCGGCGATCGCATTAGCGTCAGCCAGCGTTTCGTGTCGGTCTCCGGAAAGAAGACGACGCGGGTCGGGGAGGGCTACTTCTGGACGATGGACCGGTTGTATCGTAACCAGCGGGGCGAGTTGATCATGCGCGAGCGGATGACGGCCTTCGGCTACGGGGATCCGCAAGCGACGTCGGCAGCGGCGCCGACAAAGCGCGGTGGGTGGAGCCCGGCGATCGAAGAGGTGATCCAAGGCGATCGCACCGGGTACCAGCCCCCCGCATTTCGCGATCGCTACTGGGAGGACGTGCAGGTGGGGGAAGAACTTCCACCGCTCGTGTTTCCGATCAACTTCACACGGTGCGTGTACCTTGCCTCGGCAACGCGCGATTTCTCCCCGCAGCACTCCAACCGCGAGTATGCGCAGCAGCGCTCCAAGACCAAGGACATCTTCGTCAACACGCCGTTTAACATGGGGATGTTCAGCCGCTTCATGACCGATTGGGGTGGTCCCAAGAGCACCGTGCGCCGTATGAAGCTCGCCATGCGCGGCAACGTCTGCGCCGGCGATGAGATGAGCATTACCGGCAAGGTCATGAGGAAATATGTCGAGGATCGCGAGTTGCTCGTCGATCTCGAACTGCTGGTATCGACCCAGGACGGACCGGTGACACCGTGCACCGCGACCTTGGCGTTGCCCCGCCGCAGTGGCGGCGGCAAGTAGGGCGCGTCGAAGCGGAGGGGGGAGAGCATGAGCGCGGACACGAGTGGGACAACGTGGGACCAAACGGTGGATGTCTTGGTCGTCGGTTCAGGCGCGGGAGCGATGACGGCGGCGCTGACGGCATACGATCGCGGCGCGTCGCCGTTGATCATCGAGAAGAGCCCCCAGTACGGCGGCGCCTCGGCCATGAGCGGCGGCGGGTTGTGGGTGCCGAACAACCATCTGATGGCCAGCGCCGGTATCCAGGACAACCCGGAAGATGCGTGGGCCTACATGAAAGGTTGTGTGGGCGACATCGTTCCCGACGAGCGCCAGCACGCCTACCTGGAGAATGCGCCGCGGATGGTCAAGTACCTGACGGAGCACTCGCGGGTGAAGTTCGTCGTGTTGACGGAATACTCGGACTATTACCCCAATATCCCCGGCAGCCGGCCCGGGGGACGCTGCCTTGAAGGCGAGCGTTTTCACGCCCGGGAGCTGGGCAATGACGAGTTCGTAAAGATGCGCGAGTGCGCGCTGCAGTCGCTGATCTCCTGCCGCATCTTCATGTCGATCGTCGAGGCGCGCCAGCTGCTGACACGCTCCCGAGGGTGGATGATCACGGCGATGAAGCTCATGGCGCGGTACTGGTTGGATTTGCCGTGGCGCTTCAAGTCAAGACGGGATCGATCCATGACCATGGGGAATGCACTCGTCGGCATGCTGCGACGATCGCTCATGGACCGCGGGGTCCCCCTCTGGTTGAACACCCCCGCCCGCGAGTTGATCGTGGAAAACGGCCGCGTGGTCGGCGTGGTGGCGGATCGGGAAGGCCGTAAGATTCGCATCCGCGCGAACAAGGCGGTCATCTTCGGAACCGGCGGCTTCGAGCAAAGCCAAGCGAAGCGCGAAAAATTTCTCCCCAACCCGACGCGCACGGAATGGAGCTGTGCCAACCAGTACAACACCGGCGATGCCATCGACATGGCACAGGCCGTGGGTGCGGCGATCGATCTCATGGACGAAGCGTGGTGGGGCCCCACCGTGATCGTGCCGGGCGAACAGTATGCTCGCATGCTGGTGATCGAAAAGTCCCTCCCCGGGGGCATCTTCGTCAACAAGCGCGGCGCGCGCTTCGTCAACGAAGCATCCGCCTATATCGATGTGGTCAAAGCCATGTTCAAGAATCACACACCGGAGTCGCCGTGCGTACCGTGCTACCTGGTGTTCGATGCCACCTTCCGCAAGAAGTATCCCGTCGGACCCTTGCTGCCGGGCCAACAGCAGCCCGACTCGCGTGTGCCGAAGAATCTGTTGGCCATGTTCAAGAAGGCGGATACCCTCGAAGCGGTGGCCGCCCAGGCTGGGGTCGATGCGGCGGGACTGAAGGCGACCGTCGCCAAGTTCAACGAATATGCCCGCACGGGGATCGATGCCGATTTTCATCGCGGCGAGACCGTGTTCGACAAGTATTACGGCGATCCGATGGTCCAGCCCAATCCCTGTTTGGGGCCGATCGAAACGCCGCCGTTCTACATTCTCGAGGCATATCCGGGTGAGTTGGGAACCAAGGGCGGCCTGAAGACCGATACGCGTGCCCGCGTGCTGAACGAGGCTGGGCAACCGATTCCAGGGTTGTACGCCACCGGCAACTGTACCGCCTCGGTTATGGGACGCACGTATCCAGGTGCCGGCTCCACCATCGGGCCGACGATGACCTTCGGCTACATCGCGGCACGCGACGCTACCGAGTAGGCGTCCTCCCCGAGTGCCCGAGCGCAGGACACCGACCCGTGCATGAGGTGCCTGCCGGTATGGCCCCCATGGCCGCCCTCGCCGGCCGGCGGGTGTTGGAGTTGGCCGACGAGAAGGGTGTGTACTGCGGCAAGCTGTTGGCGGATATGGGCGCCGACGTCATCAAGATCGAGCGCCCCGGCGGTGACCCCACCCGGCACATCCCGCCGTATTGGGGCGACGTCGCGCATCCGGAACGCGGCCTGTTTTTCCTTTATACCAACACCAGCAAGCGCGGCGTGACCCTCGACCTGACCACACCCGAGGGCCAAGACCTCTTTCGACGGCTGGCACGGACCGCCGACCTGGTCATCGAGACCTTCGAGCCCGGGTATCTCGACGGGCTGGGGCTCGGCTACGAGACACTGAAACGCGCAACCCCCAAGCTGGTGGTCACTTCGATTACCGGCTTTGGCCAGAGCGGACCGTACCGAGCCTGCAAGTCGTCGGATCTTGTAGCCAACGCCTTGGCGGGAGCGATGTATGTCACCGGAACGGAAGAGGATCCGCCGGTGGTGCTGGCCGGATCGCAGGCCCACATGATGGCATCGTCCTGTGCGGCGGCCAGCAGCATGATCGCGCTTTTTCACAGTACGCGGTGCGGCGAGGGCCAGCAGATCGACATCTCGGTGGAGGAGGTGAACGTGGCGGTCACGCACATCGCCGGTGTCGGTCGATGGCTCGAGGATCGCCTGATCCCAAAGCGCTTCGGCAGCGCGCTGATCGCGGCCGTCCCTTCGGGCGCCTACCCCTGCAAGGACGGGCTCATCTACATCATCGTGAATCGGCCGCTCCACTGGAAGGCATTGGCGCAATGGATTTCCGAAGTCACCGGAAACGACATCGTGCTGGATCCGCTGTTCGAAGGGCCCACCGCCAATCGCCAACCGGTGCGTGACCTGCTGGATGTGTACATCGCCGATCTTACCGCACGCTTCACCGTTAACGAGATGTACCATGAAGGACAGCGGCGCCACCTCGCCGTCACCCCCGTGAACACCGCCGCCGGCGTCGCCGAGGACCCGCACCTCGCGGCCCGCAATTACTTCGTCCCGGTCGAGCACCCGGGAATGGGCACGCTGCGCTACCCCGGGGCGCCATACCGCCATAAGGAAACGCCGTGGGCCATCACGCGGCCCGCACCGCGGGTCGGTCAACACAACGACGAGATCTATTGCGGCGAGATGGGTGTGTCCGCGGAGACCGTAGGCCGGCTGCGGCGGCAAGGGGTGATCTGAGCTCCTCGATAGCGGGGTCGTTGCGCGGCATGCAAGCACTCGAAGGCGTCAGGGTCATCGAATTCGCGTACGGTATGGCAGGGCCGTGGATTGGCCGCCTCATGGCCTTTTGCGGTGCCGAGGTCATTCGCGTGGAATCGAAGAAACGTCCGGATGTCACCCGGCAATACGTTCCGCCATGGGCGCCGGAAATGGGTATGCAAACGCAACTGTCTCCGTGGTTCACCGACTGGAATGCGGGGAAGCGCTTCGTCGCACTTGACTTGACCCAGCCCAAAGCCATCGAACTGGCCAAGCGCGTAGTGGCGCAGTGCGACGTGGTGGTGGAGAACTACGCCACCGGTGTCATCGGCCGATTGGGTCTGGGTTTTGCGGAACTCGATCGGGTACGGCCAGAGATTATTATGCTCAGCACTGCCGGTTACGGCGACAGCGGACCGTGCAGCCGCTACATCACCTGGGGGCCAAACATCGAAGCCCTGTCGGGCCTGAGCACGCTGTCCGGTTTTCCGGAACGGCCGTGCACGATCACCCAGTACGCGTATCCCGATGCGGTGGGGGCGCTGCATGGCCTATTCGCGGTGCTGTGTGCGTTGGATTTTCGTCTGCGCACGGGCAAGGGACAGTACATCAACCTGGCGCAGTATGAAGCGACCGTCAGCGTGATCGGGCAGGTCGTCATGGAATACCTGGCCAACGGACGCGAGCCAGCGCGGCGAGGAAATCAGTCTCCGCACGCGGCACCGCACGGCTGTTACCGCTGCGCGGGCGACGACCGCTGGTGTGCCATCGCCGTGTCGACCGAGGCCGAGTGGGAGCGCCTCTGCCACGTCGCCGGCAAGCCGGAGTGGTTGACGGACGCGCGGTTCGCGACCCGGTCTGCGCGCCTGCAACATGCGGCGGAGTTGGACCGGTTGATCGAGGAATGGACCGCGACCAGAATCGATTATGAGGTCATGGCGACGCTACAGGCGACGGGCATCGCCGCGGGGGTGGTGCAGAACGTCGAGGATCAATTCCGGCGCGATCCGCAGTTGGCGGCGCGTGGATTTTTCGAAGAAATAGCGCACGCGAAGAAGGGAACGGTGGTGGCGACCGGCATTCCGCTGGGGCTGACCGCCACCCCAGGCCGCACCCGCGGATCCGGCGCCGCGATCGGGCATGACAACGAATACGTGTTCGGCGAGTTGCTCGGGATGACCCGCGCGGAGATCCACGACTGCGTTGCCGCGGGCGCAATCGAAACCGCCGACCCGCCGTAGAGAAGCTCTCCATGCCCAGCACCGGGCTGCCCAGTCTGGACCGCGTCATCCAAAGGGTGATCGCGGGGGATAACATTGTCTGGCAGGTCGATGCGATCGAGGACTACGCCGCCTTCGTTCGGCCGTTCTACACCAACGCCATCGATAGCGGGCGGACACTGATCTACTTCCGCTTCGCCCGCCATCCGCCGCTGGTGCCGGCAGGCGCGGGAGCGGAGATTCATCATCTGTCGCCGGAACTCGGATTCGAGACCTTCACCGCCGAGATCCACCGCGTGATCGAGCGCGCGGGCCGCGGCGCGTTCTATGTCTTCGACTGCCTCTCGGACCTGGCCGCGGACTGGTACAGCGACTTAATGCTCCGCAACTTTTTCAAGGTCACCTGCCCGTATCTGTTCGAACTCGAGACCGTGACGTACTTCGCTCTGCGTCGCGGCCACCACTCGATCGACGCCGTCTCGGCCATCCGCGGCACCACGCAGGTGTTGATCGACGTCTCCCGGCACCGCGGAACGATGTACATCCACCCGCTGAAGGTCGACCAGCGACATTCGCCGACGATGTATCTGCCACATCGATGGGACGATGGCGTCTTCCGGCCGGTGACCGAGAGCGCCCTGCTCGCCGATATGCTGGCGCCGGCGGCGGAGGGCCCGGTGGATTCCACGTCGCACACACTCGACGTCTGGGATCGCACGTTCCTGCACGCACGCGAGGTCTGGGATGCCGTGCGCAAGGGGATGCGCCCGGCGGAGGACGCCGACGATGTGCGTGCACACCTGCTGCGCATGATGTTGACGCGCGACGAGCGGGTGGGGGCACTCGCATCGCGCTATTTCGACCTGACGGATCTGCTGGCGATCCGCCGGCGCATGATTGGGACCGGGCTCATCGGCGGCAAGGCCTTGGGCATGCTGCTTGCCCGCGCCATCCTGTGTCGGACGGACGCGTCCTGGGCCGAGAAGTTGGAGACGCACGATTCATTTTTCATCGGCTCGGATGTCTTCTATTCGTTCCTGGTGCGCAACGACTGTTGGCGCATTCGGCGGAACCAGCGTGCGAACGCCGCATTCCTGGAGGGGGCGGACGCGGCGCAGCGGCGACTGCATGCCGGTACGTTTTCGCCGTTCATCCAGGACCAATTCGTCGCGATGCTGGGGCACTTCGGTCAGTCGCCCATCATCGTGCGTTCGAGCAGTCTGTTGGAGGATGGTTTCGGCAACGCCTTCACCGGTAAGTACGAGAGCGTCTTCTGCCCCAATCAGGGGTCTCCCGAGGAACGCTTGGCGGCGTTCCTGTCCGCCGTGCGCACCGTCTATGCCAGTGCGATGAGCACGGAGGCGCTGGTCTACCGGGCCCGCCGCGGTCTGCTCGACTGCGACGAGCAAATGGCGGTGTTGGTGCAGCGGGTATCGGGTGCCGTCTGCGGACACCTGTATTTCCCCCAGCTTGCGGGGGTGGGGCTGTCCTACAACCCCTATGTGTGGAGCGAGTACATCGATCCGGACGCCGGCGTGCTGCGTCTCGTCTTCGGGTTGGGGACCCGGGCGGTCGAACGAACGGACGACGATTACACCCGCATCGTGGCGCTCAACGCGCCGCAACGCCGCCCGGAAGCAACTGTCGAGGAGGTGGCGGCATACGCGCAGCGGCGCGTCGATGTCATCAATCTACGCGCCAACCGTCTCGAATCGCTGGACTGCGACGCGGTCCTGGCGGCCGCGCCCGGCGTACCCACCGAGTTGTTCGTGTCGCGCACAGCCGCGGCGTGCGCTGCCCGCCGGGAAACGGCCCTCCCCCCGGAGCGCTGGGTCCTGACATTCGACAACCTGTTACGCGCGACACCCTTCGTGCCGGACATGCGTGCCATACTGCGGATCCTGCGGGACGCGTATGCGTACCCAGTCGATATCGAGTACACGGCCAACTTTCTTGCCGACGGGCGGTACCGCATCAACCTCGTGCAGTGCCGTCCCTTCCAGGTCAAGGAGGGCGGCGGCATTGTCGCTCCGCCGGACGACCTGCTGGCGGACGACATCGTGCTCGAAGCGCTCGGGACGGTCGTCGGACAAAGTTCGCTGACGACCGTCGATCGCGTCATCTACGTCGTTCCCGATGCGTACGGACAATTGGGGAGTAGCGATCGCTACGCCATTGCGCGATTGATTGGCCGGTTGACCCACATCATGGACGACGCAGCGCGGCGGAAGACCGTGGCGCTCATTGGTCCGGGACGGTGGGGCACCAGCACGCCAACGTTGGGGGTGCCGGTGTCGTTGGCCGACATCAATACCGTCTCGGTGCTCGGTGAGGTGGCGGCGATCGGGAGCGCGGTCGCCGCCGACATTTCTCTGGGGACGCACTTCTTCAACGATCTCGTCGAGTCCAACATGTTGTACATCGCCGTTCAGCCCGCACGGAAAGGAAACGTGTTGAACGCGCGGTTCTTCGCGGATCAACACAACCGCCTGGCGGAGTTGCTTGCCGATGAGGTCGTGTGGGCAGAGGTGGTGCGGGTCGTCGATTTCCCGCTGGCGGACGGGCGCGTGCTCTATCTGAACGCCAATTGTCTGACCCAGCGAGCGGTGTGCTACCTCGCTCGCGTATCGCCTCCGTGAGGCGCGCCGCGGCGGCACCGCACGGCGTCGCCGTCGCCGGTATTTCCCTGCCGCTACGCGATGGGAGCGGGATTGTCGATCCGCGCTTGACATCACCGGCGGGCGCACTAGAGTCGCTCGGTTCCGGCCGCGCGCCACATTTTCTCTCGTGGAGGAGGCGAGACAGCATGGCATTGACGGAAAAGATCGAGGCAATTTATCAGGAAGTCACGAAACGCAACCCCGGCGAGGCCGAGTTTCACCAGGCCGTGAAGGAGGTGCTGGATTCTCTGGGGCCAGTCCTCGTCAAGTACCCGGAATTTACCGAGGCGAAAATCATCCGGCGCGTCTGCGAGCCCGAGCGGCAGTTGATTTTTCGCGTGCCCTGGCAGGACGACAACGGTGCGGTCCACATCAACAGAGGGTTCCGTGTGCAGTTCAACAGCGCACTCGGACCGTATAAGGGCGGCCTGCGCTTCCACCCCTCGGTGTACCTCGGCATCGTCAAATTCCTTGGGTTCGAGCAGATTTTCAAGAACTCCCTGACGGGCCTGCCGATGGGCGGCGCGAAGGGCGGGTCGGATTTCGATCCGAAGGGGAAATCCGACAACGAGGTGATGCGCTTCTGCCAGAGCTTCATGACCGAACTGTGGCGGATCGTCGGCGAGCATACGGACGTTCCCGCCGGTGACATCGGCGTCGGCGGCCGTGAGATTGGGTACCTCTTTGGCCAGTACAAGCGGCTGACCAACAAGTTCGAGGCCGGGGTTATCACCGGTAAAGGCTTGATCTACGGTGGCGCGCAGGTGCGGACCGAGGCGACCGGGTATGGGTGTACCTACTTCGTCAACGAGATGCTGGCGTCGCGCGGCGACGGTTTCACAGGCAAGAAGGTCGTCGTTTCGGGGTCGGGCAACGTTGCCATCTACACGCACGAGAAGGTGACCCAGCTAGGCGGCAAGGTCATCGCCATGAGCGACTCCAACGGCGTCATCTTCGACAAGGGCGGCATCGATATCGAGACGATCAAGTTGCTGAAAGAGGTGCAGCGCCGGCGCATCGGCGACTATTGCGATTACCACAAGAGCGCGCAGTACACGCCGAACGGCAACATCTGGGACATACCGTGCGACGTGGCCTTTCCGTCGGCGACCGAAAACGAGATCACCGGCAAGGACGCCAAGAAGCTCGTCAAGCACGGTTGCATCGCCGTCGGCGAGGGGGCGAACATGCCCACCACGCCGGAGGGGGTGCAGGTATTCCTCACTTCGAAGATCCTGTACGGGCCGGGGAAGGCGGCGAATGCCGGCGGCGTCGCCACCTCCGGGCTGGAGATGCAGCAGAACGCCGGGCGCGAAGCGTGGAGCTTCGAGGAGACCGACGCCAAGCTGCAGCAGATCATGCGCAACGTGTACCTGCAGTGCTCCGAGGCGGCGGAGGAGTTCGGTTCTCCCGGCAACCTGGTCATCGGCGCCAACATCGCCGGTTTCATCAAGGTGGCTCGGGCGATGGTTGCCCAGGGCTTGGTCTAACGGTGCGCTCGCCAGGCGTTTACCCCAGGCGCCGAATGTGCTGAGATGCCGGTGAATGGCGTGCACGGCGCGCGTGGGCGGTATCGATTCAGTGCCCTCCGGGAGGATCGGTGATGGACCTGCATTTCAGCGAAGCCGACGAGGTTTTTCGCGAGGAGATCGCGCAATGGTTGGCGGAGAATCTGACCGGCGAATTTGCCATCGTGCGCGGCCGTGGCGGACCGGGCGACGAGCACGCCCTGGTGACGGAACGCCATGCGTGGGAACGCAAACTCGGTGCCGCCGGTTGGACGTGCGTCGGCTGGCCGAAGGAATGCGGTGGGCGCGGCCTCTCGCTGATGCAGCAGGTGATCTATTTCGAGGAGTACGCCCGCGCCGGAGGACCCGGTCGGCTGGGTCACATCGGTGAAGGCCTCGCCGGACCCACCATTATCGCGTTCGGTTCCGAGGAGCAGAAGCGGCGCTTCCTGCCCGGTATCGTCAAGGGCGACGACATCTGGTGTCAGGGGTACTCCGAACCCAATGCGGGCTCCGACCTTGCCAACGTCCAGACCAAGGCCGAATTGGTCGGCGATGAGTGGGTGATCACGGGACAGAAGATCTGGACCTCCGGCGCGGAGTGGTCGGACTGGTGCTTCGTGCTCTGCCGGACCGATCCCGGCGCGGAGCCCAAGCACCGGGGCATCTCCTATCTGCTGGTGCCCATGCGCCAGCCAGGGATCGAGATCCGACCGATTCGCCAGATGACGGGCGATTCGGAGTTCAGCGAGGTGTTCTTCGACGGTGCGCGCACGGCCGCGAACAACGTCGTCGGCAAGGTGAACGACGGCTGGAAAGTGGCGATGGGCACACTGGCGTTCGAACGCGGCGCCTCGACCCTTGGCCAGCAACTGAACTTCGAGAACGAACTGGAGCAGGTGGTCGCCATTGCGCGGACCAATGGCGCCGCCAAGGATCCGGTCATGCGCCAGCGTCTGGCGGAGGCGTGGATTGGACTGCGCATCATGCGCTTCAACGCCTTGCGCGCGTTCAGCCACGGCGACGGTGCGGAGCTCAATCGCGAGGCCATGATCACCAAGCTCTACTGGGCGAGTTGGCACCGGGGCTTGGGGAAACTGGCGATGGATGTCCTTGGGGCGCAATCGGAGGTGGCCGACGACGCACCGTATGCGTTGAGCCGCCTGCAGCGGCTGTTTCTGTTCACCCGCTCCGACACGATCTACGCCGGCACCAATCAGATCCAGCGCAATATCATTTCCGAGCGCGCGCTGGGTATGCCGCGCTAACCCAGGGAGCATCCTATGGGCACCCAGGCTCCTCGTTGTCCTTCCCCACACCATCTCCTCGACGGCAAGACGGTGTTGGTTACCGCCGCCGCGGGCACCGGCATTGGTTTCGCCACGGCGAAGCGCTGCATCGAGGAGGGCGCCACCGTGATGATCAGCGACATTCACGAGCGCCGTCTGCATGACGCTGCCAGTAAACTGGCCGAGATTGCCGGCCGCCCGCCGTCCACCCAGATCGGTAACGTCACCCGCGAGGCCGACGTGCAGGCGTTATTCGCGGCGGCCATTGCGCAAATGGGCCGGGTGGATGTGCTCATCAACAACGCCGGCCTCGGTGGCTTTGCGCCGCTTGTCGACATGACGGACGAGCAGTGGCACGTCGTCCTCGACGTCACGCTCAACGGCACCTTCAGGATGACGCGGGCGGCGCTGCGGCACATGATGCCGCGCGGCAGCGGGGTCATCGTCAATAACGCCTCCGTGCTCGGCTGGCGTGCGCAGGCGGGCCAGGCCCACTATGCGGCGGCCAAGGCCGGCGTCATGGCGCTCACCCGCTGTGCGGCCATGGAAGCCGCCAAGGCCAATGTGCGCGTCAACGCGGTGTCCCCCAGTCTGGCGGTGCACGAGTTCTTGTCGAAGGTCACGCCGCCCGGCCTGATCGAGGAACTCACCGCTCGCGAGGCCTTCGGCCGCGCCGCCGAGACCTGGGAGGTTGCCAACGTCATGGTCTTTCTGGCCAGTGACTACTCCTCGTACATGACCGGCGAGGTCGTGGCCGTCAGCAGCCAGCATCCGTGAGGCGGCGGCACCGGGTGTGCGATCGGCGGTTGCGGATCGCCTGGCCTTGCGCGTATCGACAGTTGCTGCTACCAGCCGTAATCACCGCGTTGTTATGATGCTCGTTCTCTCGTGTGCTGTGGAGTCTGTCGTCGCTTGCGCGATGGCTCGAGAGTGTACGGGCAGCACGGTGGAAAAAGGAACGCAGGTCTGACCCCGTATCGTCATCCCGCTCGCCAGTCGATGGAAACCGGGGACTCTGTGCGTGCCCGGCGCAGGCGGCCTTTCGAACATCATAAATCGTTAATGGAGCTGCGCATCGCATGACTCCATTTTGTTCGCCATCCGCATGCGTGTGTGCTAACCGGGAACTATCGCAGTGAGATTGCAGCGCCGACCCGGGATGACTCAGGCAGCAATGATAGGAATGCAAACTCGGACCGTGATGACCTGCGGTGACGTCGGCGAAGGGAGGCGTCACGTAAGGCGTTCCCTACAAGCCGCGAGCAGCGTGCGCACCCTGAGGGTTGAGAATCGTTTATCGAGAGGCTAATAGGAACTCGCTAACCAAGTGATGTCGGGATCGACGGAAGGATTTCAACTGAGGACGCAATGAGTCAAGCATCGTCTACATTTGGTCATTATGGTGCCACCGAGGAGACACGACGACCGTGGTTCAGCGCCGGGATCGGTTCCATCGTGCTGTACATCGGCATCATCGCGGGCGCGTTAGCGATCGGCGTCGGGCAGAGCGGTATCACCAAGCAGGAGCAAGTCGACGTGAAGTTCGTCGAGCAGATTCAAAAGCCCGAGGAGCCACCGAAGGTGGAGCCCAAGCCGCCACCGCCGCCGCCGCCGAAGGCGCAAAAGGCGCAGCCCAAGAAAGCGGTTGAGGCGCCGAAGGAACTTCCGAAGGAAGTACCGGCCGAAGCCGAGCCCGTGGCCAACGAAGCTCCCTCTGTCTGGATCCCGAGCGATGCGGATTACGCGGCGGGCTTCAGCACCGCGGGTGGTGTACGCAAAGAGATCAGGGAGGACGATCTCCCAGGTGCCGTACGCGCCCGGCCGATGAAAGGCAATGAGCCGCCGCCCTATCCCAAGACCGCCCGCAATGCCGGGAAACAGGCGAGCGTGACGCTGAAGATTCGGATCACCACGGACGGACGGGTGGAAGACATCGAGGTGGTCGAGGGCGAAGAGCCCTTTACCACCAGCGCGATCGATACGGTGAAGAGGTGGCGGTACTCGCCGGCAAGCTATCAAGGCAAGCCGATCAGCGTGTATCGCATCATCAAGATCGCGTTCCAACTATCGTAGTGCAACTGAGCGATCGAAAAGATCCCAAAAGGAGAGGGTAGATGGAAGTTAATTATGTAGAAGTATTTCAACACATGGGTGGTCCTGCGATCGCCGTGGCGGTGGTCCTGTTCGCCTTGGGCCTGGCCTCCCTGACCGTGTTCGTGGAGCGCATCCTGACCCTGTGGCGTTCGCGGGCGGCATCGCGGGCCTTCACCCGCAAGGTGGCGAACGATCTGAATTCCGGCAATTTCGATGCGGTCATTACGGCCTCGAACCAGTACAAGCGCGGTCACCTCGCGCGCATCGTCAGGACGGGTCTGTCGACGTACCGCCATGCGGAGAAGACCGCCGACGTGTCCGGCCTGACGCCGTTTGACCAGACGCAGCGGTACATGGAGCGCTACATGGAAGAGGTCGGAGCCGATCTGCGACGCGGCTTGGCCGTGTTGGCGTCCACCGGTTCGGTGGCGCCGTTCGTCGGGTTGCTCGGCACCGTGCTGGGTATCATCGCGGCGTTCCAAGGTATCGCTGCGACGGGATCCGGTGGTCTGGCCGCCGTGTCCGCCGGTATCGCCGAGGCGCTGGTCGAAACCGCTCTGGGTCTCGCCGTCGCCATCCCCGCCGTGCTTGCCTTCAACTACCTCTCGGGCCGGATCGGTCGCGAGGAAATCCTACTGAAGAACGCCGCCGGCGAACTCCTGGATACGATCGAAGATCGGGTGGAGCGTGCGGTGCAGGATTCCGAAAGCGTACATCCACGGCCGGCAACCGCCGCGAGATAAGCGGAGCGCTGTGCCGTTTGGAGGTAATTGACCATGGCAACCATACGACGACCGATGCGCGGCAGCGCCTCGATGGCGGACGTCGAGCCGGACATGAACGTCACGCCGCTCGTCGACATCTGCTTGGTGCTGCTGATCATCTTCATGGTCGTGACACCCCGCATGAATCAGGACATCCCGCTGGACCTGCCGGGTATCTTCAATCCCGATCCCAGCATGAAGGGATCGATGGACCCACTCAAGCTCACCATTGCGAAGGCGGGCGAGTACTATGTCAACAAGGGTGACAAGGAAGACGCGACCACACTGGATGACCTCGAGGCATACTTGAAACAGCTGCACGAGACCGATCCCTTTCGCAAGATCGTGCTACGCGCCGACGAGAAGCTGAACTACGGCGAGGCGCGCCTGGTCATGGCGCGCGTGCAGGAGAGCGGCTACCCGGGGCTTTCCTTTATGGTAGGCCAACGCTACCGTCCCGGCGAATCGCCAGCCGAAGTGACGGCGACGAGGCAGGCCTCGGCCGAGACCACGGGGGAGGCAGGCGACGCTTCCGCAGCGCCCGCCGCTGCCGCCCCGCCGGCGAATCCGGGACAAGGGAACTAACCCATGGGGATGACTCTTGGTTCCAAGAAGGGCGTCATACCGGTGATGAACGTGACGCCACTGGTCGACATCGTCTTGGTGTTGCTGATTATCTTTATGGTCATCACTCCCTTGATGATGAAACGGTTCTTCGTCTACACGCCAAAGCAGGAAAAGAAAATGGTGGATGAGCCGGAGCCCGCAGCGGACGATCAGCACAAGCCGTTGGTGCTGTACGTCGGCGCCGACAAGACAATCAACATCAATGCGGTGTCACTGCCGCTCGATCAGGTGGCCGATCGATTGCAACGCATGTTTGCGGCGCGGGAAGATCATCTGCTCTTTTTCGATGCGGATGACGAGGTGCCGTATGGCCTTGCGGTGCAGGTCATGGACCAAGCCCGCGCCGGCGGCGCCACGACCATCGCTCCACTGACGATGGCGTTGACCAAAGCGCCGACGGAAGAGGGCCAGGCCGCCGGTGGGGGTGCCCCGCCTCCTGCGCCGTAACGTACCCTCGCAACGATTCTCTGGCCGTGCCGTGCGGCGGGCCACCCCGGTTGCCGCCGCGCAGCGCACGGCCGTTTCTTTTGTTCGCCGCAGTCGTCCCCATGGTCGGTCCGGGGAAATAGTCATTCCCGGGGGCCGTAGTTCAGCCTGCAAGGAGAGATCCGATGGGTAACAAAGCGGTAGAGCGAATCGTCACTGGCGCTGCCTGGGCGGAGTTTTGCGATGCCCTCAAGCGGGCGGGTGACATCGTCCTGCGCGAGGGATCGCCAAAGGATGCCTTCGACCGCGCCGAGGGCTTCCGTTATCTCAGTCGCCTGACACGGGGCGCGCTTGAAATGTTCGTCGAGTGCGCGGATCCGATGGCCCCCGTGATACGCCGCCCCGCGCACGAAACGGTCAAGATCGGCGCCGACAACCCCGACAACTACTACCAGAGCGCAACGATCAGCGGACGCTACGATTACCGTATCTGGGGTACGCGCGGGACGGTGTATTACCTCGGCTTGGGAACCTACGCCGGGAGCTACGGCTCGTCGGCACGCTCAGGGCAAACCGGATACCTGGAGGGCAGCGACCTGCAGCTTGAACCTGACGGCTCGTTGGAGATCCATTTGAGTTGCGCGCAGCGGCCCGGCAACTGGCTGCGCATGGAGCCGGATACGTCGTCGTTGATTGTGCGGCAGACATTTCAAGACCGGAAGAGCGAACGGATTGCCGACCTGCACATCGAACGTGTCGGCGGCGATGGACCGCCACGGCCGATCACGCCCGAATTCGTCGACCGCAGTCTCGCCGCCAGCGCCACGTACGTCGCGGGCACCGCCAAGCTGTTTGCGGAGTGGGCCGAGGGCTTCGCCAAACAGGGAGTGAATCAGCTGCACAAGCTTGACCCCGGCGTCGCCGCCGCTGCTCACGGCGACCCGAATATTTGTTACTACCACGGCTACTGGGAGTTGGGTCCCGACGAGGCGCTGGTGTTCGAGGTCACACCGCCGAAGTGCGAGTACTGGAACTTTCAGATCAACAACCATTGGATGGAGTCGCTCGACTACCGCTACCACACCATCGCGGTCAATCACCACGGTGCCCACTATGGGAGCGACGGATCCGTGCGATTGGTGCTGGCGCACAGCGATCCCGGCGTGCCGAACTGGCTGGAAACCGCCGGGCACCAGCGCGGTACCATGTGCTGGCGCTGGGTGCGCGCCGACAGTCACCCGCGGCCGGTCACCCGGGTGGTCAAGGCGGCGGCGCTCCGGCAGGGAAGCTAAAGAACAGAGGCTAGATAACAGAGGACAGACGCCAGATGTCAGACGGCGATGTGGTAAGTCTGTCGTCTGTCTGTTGTCTGTCCTCTGTTCTCTGTCTACTCCGGTACCCATCGGCTGATCGTGTCGGCGACGCACGCCGGCCGGTCGCTGCCTTCGATTTCCACCGTGACCCGGATCGTGGACTGCACCGCACCACCCTTTACGTCTTCGACCTGGACCAACTCGCCGCTACCGCGGATACGCGATCCGACGCGTACGGGAGCCGGGAAGCGGACCTTCTCCAATCCGTAGTTGATGCCCATGCGGATGCCACGCACCTCGACGATGTGCGGTAGGAACATGTTTACCAACGAGAGCGTCAGATACCCGTGGGCAATGCACGCGCCGTACGGGCCGGTCTTGGCGCGTTCCGGATCCACGTGGATCCACTGGTGGTCGCCGGTCGCATCCGCAAACCCATCGATCCGCTCCTGGGTGATCTGGAGCCAGTCGCTGTGGCCCAATTGCTGTCCCACGGCGCCTTTCAACTCCGCCGGGGTCTGAAATACCGTCGCCATTTCTTGCAGCTCCCTTCTCTCGACCTAGTCGCAACCGCAGCCCCCATGTCCGTCGCAACCCGGCGGTGCTGACGGGCGGCCGCAGGCCGTGGCCGGCAGTGGGCTGGAACCTCCACCGGACCGAGCGTTCACAACCGACATCAGCCGTTCGATGTCCGTTCCTTCGCATAGCGGGCAGGCGACCGCCGTTGCGGCCGACAGCACCAACTCTTCGAAGGGCTTTTCGCAATCGTTACACAGGTACTCGTAAATCGGCACGTTTTCCCTCCATCAACGGGGTACAGCCGCAAAGGAAGCCACAGGTCAGGCAGCGTGTCAACCGCCCACGTCCAGGCCCGCACTGGCGGGTGGAGGAATGGCGAGTAATATCAGCGCCATCACTGACATTTGTCATTCGCCATTCCACCCTCACGAGCTAACAAACGTTTGTTTGGTATAAGGAGGAGGGTAATGGGTTTGCTGGATTCGGCACGGATATCGCGACGGGATTTCCTCATCGGCGCGGGAGCGCTGTCGCTGTCGTTAGGACCACTGCGGGTCTTGGTGTCCTCCGCGGCGGTAGAGGGGACCGTGCCGGTGCATCCGGTAGTTCTCCCACTCCCGGATTACCGCGGCTGGGAAGATGTCTTCCGGCAGAAATGGACGTGGGACCGGGTCGCCAAGGGGACCCACACCCGCGCCAACTGCATCGCCGCCTGCTCGTGGGATCTGTTCGTCAAGGACGGCATCGTCTGGAGAGAGGAGCAAGCGGCGGTCTATCAGCGCCCGCGCCCCGATGTGCCAGACATGAATCCGCGCGGCTGTCAAAAAGGCGCCTGCTACTCTGATCTTCAGGTGTCGGAGTCACGGTTGCAGTACCCGCTCAAACGCAGCGGCGAGCGGGGTGCGGGCAAATGGCAGCGGATCTCGTGGGATCAGGCTTTTACCGAGATCGCCGATAAGCTGATCGATGCGGCCGTTGCCGAGGGAACGGAATCGATCGTCTATGACCATGGCACCACCAATTCGGGAATGGGTCCGGAATCGGCCTGCGAGTTCCGCTTTACCGATGCAGTCGGGGCGACGGTGTTGGACTCCTGGTCGGGTGTTGGGGATATGCCCATGGGGGCGGTGCAAACGTGGGGGATGTACAACTGCGAGGGGACGTCGGACGATTGGTTCCGTTCCGATTACATCGTCATCTGGATTGGCAATCCCGTCTACACCCGTATCCCCGAAGCCCATTTCATCAATGAAGCCCGCTACCGGGGCGCTAAAGTCGTCACCATCGCCCCGGACTACAGCGCCTCCGCGATCCATGCGGACATGTGGTTGAATGTCAAACCGGAAACCGATGCCGCGCTGGGCTTGGCCGCCGCGCAGGTCATCATCGCCGAGAAACTCTTCAAGGCCGATCATGTCCGCGAGCAGACGGATTTGCCGCTGCTCGTTCGTGAGGATACGGGACGCTTTCTGCGGCAGTCGGACCTTGAGGCCAAGGGCAGTGCGGAGATCTTCTACCTCTGGGACGAAGCGACAGGAAAGGCGGCGCCCGTGCCGGGCTGCCAAGGCGAGGGGGGGCGATCGATTGCGCTGGGCAACATCAAGGCGGCGCTGACCGGACGCTTCACGGTCAAACTCGGCGCTGGCAAGCCGGTCGAGGTCCGCCCCCTGTTCGAGCGCCTGCAGGCCCATCTGACCGACTACACGCCCGAGCACGCCGGCAAGATCACCGGCCTGTCGCCGGCGGTCATTCGCCGCTTTGCGCGGGAGTTCGCGGCCGCGCCGGCGGCGATGATTTTCGCTTCCTGGGGCGCCTGCAAGCATCACCACAGTGACCTCATGCAGCGGGCCATGATTCTACTGACGGCGCTCACCGGCCAGCAGGGTAGGCCCGGGACCGGCGTGCGCATTGCTGCATGGTGGGGACTCGACGGTGCCGACAAGATGGCGGGGTCGAAAATGGGATGGAAGGATATGATGAAAGTCCTTCCCAAAGCGATGCGCGGTCTGACACCACGCGAGTACGAAGCGTTGTACAAGGAGCACAGCGAGAAGGCGCCAAACACCCCGCTGATGCCGTTTCTCTACGTTCACGGTGGCTACCGGGAACTGTGGTTGCGCCCCGATCTGGCCGACACGGTCCTCCCACGCGGTTTGGACGAATACATGCGGTTGGCGATCGAAAAGGGCTGGACCAAGATTCACCCGCGGCCGGACCGGCGCCCGCGCGCCTTCATCTTCACCGGTTCGAACCCGCTGCGGCGCTGGCCCGCGCCGCAGTTCGCGCGTAAGGGCCTCTGGCCCAAGCTCGATACCATCGTGGCCGTCAACTTCCGCATGAGCACCTCGGCGATGCACGCCGATTACGTCCTCCCGGCCGCCGCGTACTACGAGCAGCACGGGATCAAATACACGCAAAGCTATCTGCCGTACGTGATCGTCTCGGACCAGGCGGTCAAGCCACTCGGCGAGTCGAAGACCCACTGGGAAATCTATGGCCTGCTCAGCGAACGCGTCGCCGAGCGCGCTCGGGCGCGCGGCGTAACGCGCGTGCGCGGGTTCAATGACGAGCCGCACGACCTGACCAAGGCGTACGACGTCTTTACCGGCAATGGACACTTCAACCCGCACGATCCAGACGACCCGATCAAGATGATGGACGACATCTTCGGCGGCAGCCCCAGCGTGGGTAAAGTGACTGGGCGGGAAGCGCTGCGGTTGGGAGCGGTTCCGATCATCGGACCGGCACGCCCGTCGCCGATCTATCAAACCTGTAGCGATTACGATCCGAAGGACACGTACTGGACACACCGCTGGTTTATCGAAGAGAAGGTGCCGTGGCCGACGCTGACCGGCCGGCAGCAGTTCTATATCGACCAGGAGTGGTACATGGAAGCCGGCGAAAGCCTGCCGGTGCACAAGGAGCCGCCGGCCGCACGGAGTGGTCTGCCGCTGCGCATCAACGGCGGGCACACGCGCTGGAGTATCCACGCGATCTGGCGCGATCACCGCTTGATGCTCCGCCTGCAACGCGGTGAGCCGGTATGCTTCATGAGCCCCGCCGACTGCGCACCGAGGAAGATAGCCGACGGTGATCGCGTTCGCGTCCACAACCAGACCGGGGCCTTCGAATCGCTGGTGAAGATCTCCGCCAAGGTGCAGCCGGGCGAGGTCATCATTTATCACGCATGGGAGCCCTACCAGTTTCGCGACTGGAAAGGGCAGCAAGAGCCGGTGGAGGCGCCATGGAAGGCCATCCACCTCGCCGGCGACTACGGCCACATCCACTACCGTATGTACTACGGGTCGCCCGGGCACGCTCCCCGCGGCTCCGCGGTGGAGGTGGAAAGGGTGTAGATGCAGGGGGCTGGACGTTCGGCTTTGCGTCTGGCGGAACGAGGGGGGACCGCGGGCGCCTGGGGCATGCTCCGGGCGCTCTCGGCCTATAATTCCCGCGCGGCGTTCGGCGTGATGCTTTCCACGTCCGGCGGAAACGCTCCGTTATCGCCCTCAGCGCTCGAATTCCGGTAGCACGTATTTCCCCATCAACTCGATGGTCTGCATCACCTTCTCGTGCGGGATCTTGAGCGGGTTCACCAGACAGAGGAGGATATCGCAGCCGGTCGCTTCGTAGCGCTTGCATGCTTGGATCACTCGATCGGGGTCGCCGACGACGGCCGAGCCGCTGTCCTTCAGGTAATCGAAGTTGATTTGGTCCAGCATGCCTTCCCGATCGACCTTCAGCAGTTCGGCGGTATAATCGTACGTGCCGGCGCTGACATGGCGCTCTTCCTGCCACTCGGCGACGGAGGCGATCAGGCGGGCGCCGCACTTCGGATACCATTCGAACGATTCTTTGGAGACGGCGTAGGCCTCTTCCTTCGTCGGGGCGCAGTTGACCATGGTGAAGGTGGCGGCCTGGTTGTTGACGAATTTCCCGATCGGCTTGGTGCATGTCGCCAGTGCCTTGCGATACACGTTGATGCGCTCGGCCAATTCCTCCGGGGGCAGGCCGACGGTGAATGAGCACAGGCCCATGCCCAGTTCGCCGACGATCCGATGACTGGGCAGGCTGCTGGTCGCGCCGAAGAGCGGAGGATGCGGCTGCTGCAACGGCTTCGGGAGGACCGGCCGTGGCGGGGACTGCCAGTGCTTGCCGTTCATGGCGTATTCGTCGTTGGTCCATGCGCCCACGACGTGCTCGATCGCTTCGAGCCACATGTCGCGGGTGTCGTCCGGGTCGATGCCGAAACCCTCCAATTCCGCACGCGTCGAGGAGCGTCCGGTGCCGAAGTCGACGCGCCCGTGACTCAACAGGTCGAGCACCGCGGCCGATTCGGCGCTACGGATGGGGTGGTTATACGGTTTGGGCATGAGACGGACGCCATAGCCGATCCGCATGTTCTTCGTCCGCGCCGCGACCGCGCCGTACAGCACCTCGGGATTGGAACAGTGGGAGAAGCGCTTGAGGAAATGATGCTCGACGGTCCAGAAGCCGTGAAAGCCCATCTGGTCGCCATAAACGGCCTGCTCGAGCGTATTGTGATACGCACGGTATTCCGCCTGCGGGTCCGAACCGTCGGCCACCGGGATTTCGTAGAAGAGATAGAATTTCACGGCTGCACCTCCAAAGCGAACGTGATGATCGCCGCACTGTACCGACGTGCACACCTTCAGTCCAGGCGACCGCCGTGGGGCGGGAGCCGTGAACGAAATAAGGGTAAGATCGATGCCAGTGAGTTAACGAAGGTCCGAGGTGACGGGCACCCCCCGAGACGGCCGCTGAGTAGCCGTGCGATTCGCCAGAATGTTTTTCCTTCTTGTGCCCGCTATGATGAAAGACCATCATCGTCATTCGTGACGGGGCGTCACATTGAGCAAGCCGTCACGGATGTTCTCGATCGCATCTCACCTGTTGCCGCCAGCGAGCCCCGGAAGCAGCGCCGTCCCAAGGAGGGGCCAAAGGAGGCTGCGCTCCCGAGGCTCGCTGTGGCGCCGAAATGGTTGGCTATGGCATCTTGTCGAACCTGTCGCATCGTGGACCGCCGCCCCCCGCAATGCCCAGCAAGTCGCCAGTTGGGTATCACCTCCGCCTGCGGCGCACCACGCCCTCTCTCCATGGTCTTGCTCGACCCAGCCGGGGCGATGGTGAGCGCACCGTCTCCGCTGTGCAGGTACTTCAGGCCGGAGCCTTTCAAGAGCCGATCCAGGGCCGTCAATGCCGGCATCGTGCCCTCGACGGCGGGCGCCGTCCTGTCTCGCACCAAGTCGGCTGGTGCCATCACCGCCAACCCTGCCTGTTCGGCAAACATGACCAGCGCGTTGGCGAGCGGTTGAGCGGGTATGTGAAACGCTCGCGCCGCGTCGTCGGCGCGCGCTTCACCTACCGCCGACTTCCAAAGTCCAACGTACAACGTCCAAGGTCCAATGGCGCTGGCGCAGAGACCAGCGCCAAGCAAGACCGCCCTATGCCAGCGGGTCGCTCCATTCACGTCGCTTCCCCCCTTCGATCGATTCGTTGCCCTCCAACCACGGGCCTCCCGCAACGCTCCCGTACTACCGTGTCCGGTCGTAAGACGGATGGGGCAGCAAAATTCGCCCGATTTTTTCTGCCGCGATTAGCCGTTACGCGCGACCGCGAAACCGCCTAACCGATGACCCCAGAATCGCAGCTCAGATGCCACGTCGGGCGCTTGCGGAGCGCACGGACAAGAACTTGCTCCCAAAGTGGACACAGACTCCGTCATGCTTGCGTTGACGACGCTATCGCGGCTCGCGTCCGAGTTGCGCGGCAATGCCGCCGATCGTCCCACCACGCGGCTGGTGCAGCAATGGATCGAGCCGATGGCGCGCAGTGGACGTCTCATCACCCCACCGCAAATGCGAAGGACTTCCAGGACATTCCGCGCTCGAAGCTGATTGCGTTCCGGGTGCCGTAGCCAGCGCGTGGAGTGGCGGAGCCCGCCGGCAACGTATTCAGACCCGACGCCAGCACGGGTACCCGTCAAGCGCGCACAATCTGGGGTACGTGATCGAAGTGACGGTCCCGCGCGTGTAGGACGAGATTGTGCTGCAGCACGAGTGCGCCGATCCAGATGTCGTTGGTGGGGATTGGCGTACCCTGAAGCCGAAGCTGGCGGAACACAGCCGCGTAATGATGTGTGGTCTCGTCGTCGGCGAAGAGCACCGCGACGCCGTCCTTCATCAGGAACCGGCGCAAGACGCGTTCGTTCTCGGCAGCCCTCCGGCCCACTGCAAACCCGGCGCGCAGCTCGGCCACAACGACGAACGGCATGTACACCGCCTCCGCGGTCGCCACCAGTTGGGCGGTAGCATCGGCGCCCTTGCACAGGTCGACATAACAGTTGGTATGGAGCGCGATCCTCATTTCCACAGATGCTCGTCGACTTCGTCCTGAGCCGCCAGCGCCGCCTCGACGGCAGCGTCTTTCTTCCAGGTGCCGACGATGTCGCTGAGGTCACGCCGTTCGCGTCGCGCTCCCGCGCAGCCGATGGCCTCGGCGAGCGTTTCGAGGGCAACCTCGTTCAAGCTCTTTCCGCTCGCCCGTGCCCGCTGCCGCAGGGCTTTGTCCAACGCAGGGGGGATTCCTCTGACCGTGTACTGCATGCACTATCTGTAGGCTATGCCTGCATGTCATGCAAGCACAGCGGCGATCAGGGTTCGAACACCGAGTGACACCGATGGCCGGCACTTTCATCCTCAACCGTAGCCGCAGGACTTTAGCTTGCGGCCACCGTACAACGAGCCCTGACCGTATAAATCATGGGTTCCGGACGCTCCCCTCCCTTCAGGCCGGCGTGGGTGCAGAAGGGCTACCGAAGCTTGCGGGCGCTGTTTCTAGCCTCAAAACGGCCTGATAACGCTCCTCACGAGCCCTGATCTGAACGAAAGCAGCAGTTCATCAAGATGTTGCACGGGTGCGACCCCGAATTTAGGTAGTTTTTCCTGCAGCGACGTCATCCTCCTCGAACGTCAAGGTCGAGTTCGACGGTGAGCGTGGCCGAACGCGGCATGGCTGCGAGCCCGACCGGAACTTGCATCGTCAGCGCCCACCGTCGCTCGGACTCGAACTGATCGAGAGGTGCTCTCACGACGCTCAGCAGATGTCCCTCCTGCGTCCCGCGACATCTTTCGATCAAATGGCCTTGATCCCAAGCTCGCGCCCGTCGCGCCACCAATCGATTGTGCCCATCGCGGCGACCACCGGCCGCTCGTCCCCGAGCCGTCCGAATATCCCTTCAGCGCCTAATAGCCCGCCGGATTCGACGTTGGCACGCTCTCCATTTGGTGCGATGCGCCAAAGCCATTCCTCGCCCATAAAGCGATACAGGATGCGCTCAGGATACCCGTTCGGCCGCACGTCGGCCCGCACTTCTAGTTCCGTGGTCACCCTCAGGCTACCCGTCTCATCGGTCAGCAGCGCGAATCCCCATCCGTCCGCGCCGACGGCGAGGCTGGCGTCAATCATTGTGCCATCCCGGTAGGCTGTTGCCATATGGCCCCAATGGATTTCGCGTCCGCCCCACCCATAGGGTGAGTTGACGAAGTTGCGGTTGTTGGGAAAGAAGTGCACCTCATGCGCGAAAAATCCGTCGCCGGGTATACCCAGAACCGTCCCCGGGGCACGAAATTTCATCGTGACTGCGTAACCACCGCCGCCTGTGCGCCACGGGTTGAACCATTGCGTGGGACTCGCGACGACCGCGCCGCTGACGGACAGCAACCCCTCTTCGGTCCACAGCGCCGCGCTGGAATCTATGGCGTGACGTCAATACGCATCCCCGATTTCGACTATTTTGTTGAGCAGTGCCGTGTTCATTTTCTCTCCTTCGCAGCCTGCGCAGTCATCATTGACTCTATTCTGGTGCACAGTCTGATATAGGTTGAACAGTTGGTCCGAGGGAAGACGGACGATCGTTCCGCGCGAAGGCGAACACCCGATAACCTACTCCGCAGCCAGGGTGTCGAGCGCCTTGAGTAGGTCCTCAATCTTGTCACGCCATTCCTCAGGTTTGATCACCGAGTAGTGCTGCTCCGGAGACACCGGGAACCCCAACAGGGTCTTCATTACGGTGCCTCCTGCCGCATCCGCAATAGTCGTTCGAAATGATCATAAAACGTCCACCGCAACGGTCGCAGACGAGGAAACCAGATAAGCAGCTCAGTGCCGGCGCGCCCGTTTCTGTGAGCATGCCGGTAGGTGATTATGCCGGCTAAGCCGGACAGTTCACGACAGCCGTTGTCTTCTCGGTTGCGGTATAGACTTCCCGCGAGGGCATGGTCAGGTGGACGCGGGTTTCTTCTGGACAGGACACAACGGGGTCAAGGCGATCCGCCATCCGTCTGCAGAGGTCTCGCCGTGCCGTGCCGGTGCCCCGTGTCGCGGAGCAATCGGCACCCCGACGCAAGGGGCGCTAGCTACCAGTCAAGTGAGGTTCAGCGTGCCAACCGCATCGCGCAAATCGCTGGCACGCTGAGGTACGAGGGAAGAGGAAATGGCACACACTCGACGAGCGAAGACGACGAAGGGCAAAGGGAAATCCACCGCGAGAGCCGCTGCTCAGAGGCCAGCGAAAACGCAGCGGCGCGGTGCCATCAAGCAGATGGTGTTTGCGTTCGAGGCCGGGCGCGCGGATGGCAACGCCGGCATGAAAGCATTGCTCGGCGGCAAAGGCGCGAACCTCGCCGAAATGGCGGCCTTGGGCCTGCCCGTACCGCCCGGCTTCACGATCTCCACCAACGTTTGCACCTATTTCGACACGCACCAACGCCGCTATCCGGCGGGATTGGAAGCGGAGGTCCAGCAGCAGCTGGGCCGCATTGAAAAGAATCTTGGCCGCCGTTTTGGTGATGCGACGAATCCGCTGCTGGTGTCCGTGCGGTCCGGTGCCCGCGCCTCGATGCCCGGCATGATGGATACGATTCAGAACCTCGGCCTCAACGATCAGACCGTGCAGGGATTGATCGCGCAGAGCGGGAACCCGCGATTTGCCTACGACTGCTATCGCCGATTCGTGCAGATGTACGGCGATATCGTCCTCGGCCTCCGGCCGGAAATCAAGTACGGGGCTGACCCCTTCGACGTGATCATCGAGCGCAAGAAGCACGAGCGCGGCGTGCGCCTAGACCGCGAGCTGGGTGCGAATGATTTGCGTGAGCTCGTGGGAGAATTCAAGGCGGCGATCCGCGAGCGCCGCGGCGTCGAATTTCCCGAGGACCCCTACAAGCAGCTTTGGGGTGCCATCGGTGCGGTGTTCGGTTCGTGGATGAATGAGCGCGCCATTGCCTACCGTAAGATGAACAACATTCCCGAGAGCTGGGGTACCGCCGTCAACGTGCAAGCCATGGTGTTCGGCAATCGGGGCAATGATTCCGGGACGGGTGAGGCCTGTACGCGTGACCCCGCCACCGGCGAGAACGTGCTCTACGGCGATTTCTTGATGAACGCGCAAGGGGAGGACGTGATTGCCGGAATTCGCACGCCGATGCCAATTGCTGATCTCGAGCGTGAAGCCCCCACAATCTATCGGCAGCTCGCAAAGATCCGGCGCACCCTGGAACGGCACTATCGGGAGATCATAGAAATAGAGTTCACGATCGAGCAGGGCCGCCTGTATATCGTGCAGTGCCGGATGGCAACACGAGCGGCACAGGCGAATCTGCGACTGGCTGTCGATCTGTTCAAAGAGAAGCTCGTCGACCGAAGAGAGGCGGTCAATCGGGTAAGCCCTAAAGACCTCGAACGCATTATGACGCCGAAATTATGCCTCGAACCCGGAACGTCAGCGATTGCCACTGGGGTCAAGGCGTCGCCTGGCGTTGCGAGCGGCATCGCCGTTTTTGATGCCCAAAGGGCTGAAACCCTGGGGGCGATGGGACAAAAGGTCATCCTGATACGGCCCACGCTGGGAGGAGGGGAAGAGGATGCCGGATTGCGCGCATCTCAGGCGTTCGTAGGCAGCCGGGGCGGGGTCACGTCCCAGGCTGCGATCCGTTGCCGGGACATGGGCAAACCATGTGTTAACGCTGAGATCGTCATTGACGCGAAACGACAGCTCTTTACTGCGTCAGGGCAAACCGTGCGGGAAGGCGACGTCATCACGGTGGATGGTTCGTCCGGAGAGATCTACTGGGGAGAAGTTCCGGTGGTGCGCCCACGGCCTAAGGACGATCCCTACCTCGCACGTTACGGTCGCCTGCTTGAAGCTGTGAACTCCGACGACTGCGTGGAGGAGGGTTTAGGAACGCTCTGGCTAAAACGGGACATTGTCGCCGGCAGTATCCCTCTCCCCGCGGTGGCATCGAGCCCGCTGATCAGTGGCCAAGAAACAGGGTCCAAGATCCGCCAAAGGAAATACGTTAGTTTTGTGCAGCCATCCAAGGCTCTGATTCAGGAAATCCTGGACGCGCTCCACTGGCAGCGAAATCCGGACGACGCCGACACCACAGCGGTTGTCTTGGGGATCATGAGAACCCTGGAAAGACTCCTGCAGACGGAGACGGGGACAGGGCATCAGCATCTCGCGATAAGACCACTGACCGATCCCGAACGATCCCTGGTTCGAGACAAACGCGCAGCCGCATCATGCATGGAAGAGCAGTGCCTGCAACTGATTGGCATGGAGTTCTTTGGGATAAACCACTTCCTGCCCAACTATCTTGATCTCGCGTGCGTACAGTGGTGGGGTGTCGTCCAGTGCAACCGTCAGTTCGCCAGTCGACCGTGGAAACTGGACGCGACCAATCCCCGTAGGGAGAGCCTATGTCATGGCGAGGAACAGTTGGTGGCTTTTCTCGTGATCCGAGATGGCGACCCGCTTGGTTGCTCCGAGATGAGACAGTTCTACAACGAGTTGCGAAAACGGGAAGCGGGCTGGGATTGGTATCGGGCAAATCGCACCACTCGGGCGGATGTCCTGCAGACCCTACGAAGCATTGAAGCGCGAACCCCGGTTCGACAGTCCATGGTCAGAAAGTGTGGTCTGATCGGGCTGGTCGATCGCCAAGGTCGGTTGACCTCGGTGGGCCGGCCCCTCGTGCATGAACAAACGGCGGTCCAGCGGAAAGGTATCTTGTTTGGGGAAAGGACTCTGAGACCCGAACCGCCGCACTGATTCAACTGGCTTCAGATTCCGCCAATCAAGTCCTTTTTCGGGGCTTTCCTGATGCTCTCACGGTCATGTTACCTTTGACAAAGACACTTTGAGCTTGTACTCGAACAGCTCAACATCAGGAAGTCCCTCCACCGCGATCTTGAGCTGCGGAGTGATTTCCCAGGCTATGATAACGATACGGACTCTCTTCCCGGGGAAGAGCCTCCGCACCTGATTTTTATAGTATAGGCACTGTCCAATAACCTTTTCGTAACCCCGGCTGACCTTCAGCTCAATAACAACCATGTTCCCCTTATTGTCCATAGCTAGGATATCGATACGTTTATTATTGGCGTCCACCGCAAACTCAACACCGTCGGTATTCTTATCTGCGTCACGGTACAAAGATAATCCATTTTCGATGACCGAAAGATTCGTTGATAGGAAATCTCGAAGGTGTTCTTCGTAGACGAAACTGGAAGATTCGATTTCCTCATCTTCCGCCTCTGTTTCACCGTTGCTCGATGCCGTGAAGGCATCATAAATCCTCTCACAGCGCCAAACTTCTTTCTGCCCTTTTTCTGAGACACCAGCTGGCCAACCCGTCGACAGAAACTCTTCAAGAAGTGACTTCTGAGCTAACAGATTGATGATTTTTCCAGAGCGGAGGCTCGTACTGTACGACTTGTACTTATCTTTTGAACCCTTAATTTGCGCCACGTCTTCCCCGAATCCCTTCTTTATAAGGAACTCGTAGGCGGCGTTTAGTGGAAACCGTTCTTTCTTGTCCTGGTGAGCGTGAGCACAAAAGCTGACGGTGTCGCTTGGGATTCTGATCACGTTTGATGAGGGGCG
>JAXLXM010000012.1:0-155756 GCA_046327925.1 Binatia bacterium | reverse complement strand
CTGCTGATGCGCGCCGGCAATCGCGGCCCATACGCCGCGCCACAAGGGGTCTACCGCTGTGCCGACGCGGAACAGTGCGTCGCGCTGGCGGTGGCCACCGATGCACAATGGCAAGCGCTGTGCGCCCTCGTCGCCCCGGAATGGGCCAGCGACGCACAATTCGCCACCGCGGAAGCCCGGCGCGCCGCACACGACGCCATCGACGGGCGCATCGAGGCCTGGCTGTCGCGGCACGACCGCGACGCCGCGGTCGACCGGCTTAGCGCCGCTGGCGTTCCCGCCGAAGCGGTCGTCAATGTGCACTACGCCTGGCGCAACCCGCAACTGGACCACCGGCGCTTCTTCCAGGTCATGCACCACCCCGTCACCGGTGCCACGCGCTACCCAGGCTTGCCGATTGCGTTCTCCGCGCTCGACCGGCACCTGCATCGCAGTCCGCCCCCCACGCTCGGCCAACACAACGACGAGATTCTCGGTGGCGAACTGGGACTGTCCGCCGAAGAACTCGCGGACCTGCGGGCCCGCAAGATCATCGGCGAACGTCCGTCGTTCCTGTAACCTGGGGACTCGCGAACGTGGTTGAAGCGATGAACGGCGGCATCGTGCTACGGGTAGACATGCGCCGCGTGGAGGCGCGCCACGAGCAGGCGCCCGCGGAGTACGCGCACATCGGCGGGCGCGCACTCACCGCGTCCGTCATCCAACGCGAAATCCCGCCACATTGCCACCCGCTCTCGGACGAGAACAAACTGATCGTTGCACCCGGACTGCTGGCCGGCACCCCGGCAACGACCTCCGGCCGCACCTCGTTCGGCGCGAAAAGCCCGCTCACCCGCGGCACCAAGGAAGCCAACGTCGGCGGCCGCCTCGGTCATAAACTGGCCCGGCTCGGCATCGCCGCGGTAATTGTCGAGGGCGCACCGCCGGCGGACGAGCAGTACGTGTTGCACATCGACAACAACGGCGTGCGCTTTGCCGGCGCCAACTCATTGCGCGGCAAGGGAAACTACGACCTGCACAGGTTGCTCGTCCCCGCCGGCAAGAGCACCTGCGCGGTCACCGTCGGTCCGGCGGGCGAGTACCGACTCGCCAGCGCATCGATCGCCGTCACCGATCCGGAAGGCCGGCCGACCCGGCACGCAGCGCGTGGCGGCCTGGGCGCGGTGATGGCCGCCAAGGGACTCAAGGCGATCGTCGTCGACGATGCGGGGATCGAGCGCCTGCCACCGTCCGCCGCCAAGGAGGACTTCCGCGGCCGCGCGACCGCCTTCGCCAAGACGGTGCTCGAGGATCCGCGCACGGCGAACATGAGCGCCTATGGCACCGCCGGGGTCATCAAGTTCGTCAATCGCGACGCCGTGCAGAGCATGCCGACACGCAACCACCGGCGCGGAACCTTCGCCGGAGCGGAGCGGCTGTCCGGCCAGCGCATCGCCGAGTTGGCTTCCGCGAGAGGGAGCAAGATGCTGCCCTGCATGGCCGGCTGCGTGATCAAGTGCGCCATTCTATTCAATGACGCCGCCGGCCAACACCTCACCACGGCGCTCGAATTCGAGACGCTCGCGTTGCTCGGATCCAATCTGGAGATCGATGATCTCGACGCGATCGCGCAGATGGACCGCCTCTGCGACGACATCGGCCTCGACACCATCGAGGCTGGCAACGCCTTCGGCGTCGCGATGGAAGCGGGCGTGCTCAAGTGGGGCGACTGGAAGGGTGCCGTGGCCATGCTCGAAGAGATCCGCGCCGGCAGTCACATCGGCCGTATCCTCGGCAGCGGCACCGAGACGGTGGCCCGCGTGTTCGGGATTGCGCGCGTCCCAACGGTGAAGGGCCAGGGGCTGCCGGCATGGGAGCCGCGGACGCTGCGCGGCATGGGCGTCACCTATGCCTCCAGTCCGCAAGGAGCCGACCACACCGCCGGTCTGGTCACCGCGCGCAACGCGAGCGACGACACCTTGCTCAAGCAGTCGCGGTACGAACAACTGGCGATGGCCGCCGTGGACAGCGTCGGGCTCTGCCAGTTTTCCAACCCAACGCCGGAGGACATGGCGAACCTCGTGAACGCACATCTCGGCCTGCGATGGACAGCACAGGACGTGCTGGACCTGGGGCGACGCACGATTCAGGCGGAAATCCAGTTTAACCGTGCGGCCGGCCTCGACCAGGCCGATGACCGTTTACCGGCGTTCCTGCACACGGAACCTCTCGATCTCCCCGACGGCCCGCGGGTGTTCGATATGTCCTACGACGCGATCGATCGCCTCTGGGATATCTGAAGGTTCCCAGGCGGCGCGTTTCCGGCCCAAAGCAAGGCCGTCATCCTCTGCAAGGTTCGCGAGCGACTCATGCGTGGGCTCGGTCTCGGACTGGCCGGCGTGGCGCGCCCCTCCTGCCTAGGCCGCCTGGCGTTCCGGAGTGAAGACCACCGGCAGCGACTCGACACTGCGCAACACGGCGGAGTGGGTATATACCGGCGTGGCTCCGGGGGCCAGCCGGATATCGGGGACGCGGCGGAGCAGTTCCTCGAACATGACCCGCATTTCCAGGCGTGCCAGGTTGGCGCCCAGGCAGAAGTGGTTGCCGATGCCGAAGGCGAGATGCTCGTTCGGGCTCCGCTCGATACGGAACCGATCCGCGTCCGCGAAAACGTCCTCGTCGCGGTTCGCCGACGAGTAGAAGATGACGACTTGATCGCCTTCGCGGATCCGTTGCCCACCGAGCTCCGTGTCGCGCGTGGCCGTGCGGCGGAAATTGATCACCGGCGTACTCCAACGCAGGATCTCCTCAATCGCGGACGGCAGCAGTTCCGGATGTGCCCGCAGCTTGTCGTACTCAGCCACGTGCTGGCTGAGCGCGAGGATTCCACCGCTCAACGCATTGCGCGTGGTCTCGTTTCCGGCCGCCAACAACAGTACCAGCATGCCGAGCAACTCGTCGTTTGCCATCTGCGTGTAGTCGGCCTCGCCGCTGGCCATCTGCGTGAGGTCGGCGCTGAGCCGGCCTTCGTCAAAGGCGTGCGTCAGCACGCTGATGAGATCGTCGCACGGATTGCGGCGGCGGTCCTCGATGATGTCGGTGAGGTAGGCGGCGTACTCCGCCACCGCCTGTTGCGCCTCGAGCACGGGCACGGAGCCATCTGGCTGTCCGTCCTGCGCCGCAATGGCATCGGACCACACGCGGAAGCGCTCACGGTCCTCGGTGCGCACGCCGAGCAGTTCCGCAATCACCAGCATAGGCAGCGGTACCGCCAGGGTCGGCACGAAATCGCAGGCGCCCAGGGCAGCCACGCCATCGATGCACTCGGTCACGATCTCCCGCATGTGGGGCTCGAGCCGCGAGACCATGCGCGGGGTGAAGCCGCGGTTGACCAGCCGCCGCATCTCGCTATGGCGCGGTTCATCCATGGTGATCAGCCCGGCTTTGCGGTTGCTGTTCGGCCGAATGCCTTGCCCGGAACAGAAGATCTCGTGATTCTTGGATACGTACGCGACGTCAGCGTACTTGGTGACCAGCCAGACGCCATGGCGTGCATCCCAGCACACCGGCTCGTGCTGGCGCAGCCAGGCAAAGGTCGGATGTGGATCGCCCTGATACAGCGCTGGATCGAGCAAATCGAGATTCATGCATCCTCCGTGAACCGTCGAATTATACCGGTTGGCGGTGGCTCATGCAGCACCTCAGCCGTACCCGCCGCACACCGACAGCGTCTGCGCGGTAACGAAGCTGGAGGCGTCACTGGCGAGGAAGAGCACGGCGCCGACGATTTCGTCGGGTTCCGCCATTCGCTTCTGCATGTTGGTGCTGACGGAATGTTGGATGAACCCGGGGATGCGCTCGTCCATGTCCTCCATCATGTCGGTGCGGAACGGTCCCGGGGCCAAGGCGTTCACACGCACCTTGAGTGGCGCCCACTCCGCCGCCATCACACGGCTGAGCGCCTGCAGCGCCGCCTTGCTGGAGCAGTACATGCCGAGATTGGGACCCGGCTTGAGGCCGCCGATCGAGATGACGTTGATGATCGAACCGCCGCCGGCAGCCCCCATGCGCGGCGCTACCTGAGTCGCCAAGCGCATCGGCCCTTTCACATTCACCTCGAAAAATTCGTCGAACAAGGCGCTGTCCGTCTGCACTAATGGCGACGGGGTCTGCATGATCCCCGCGTTGTTGACCAACACATCGCAACGGCCGAAGCGATCGTAGGTGCGCTCCGCCAGGCGGTCGATGGCCGTCCAGTCGCGCATGTCGCAGTCCACCGCGAGGGCTTGGCGCTCGAGGGCGTGGATCTCGGCCACCACGGTTTCGCAGGCCCGCAACGTCCGGCTAGCAACCACCACGTTGGCGCCCGCATCCGCAAGTCCTAACGACATGGCCCTGCCGAGACCGCGGCTGCCGCCGGTTACCAGTGCCACCTTTCCCGCCAGGTCGAATCGCTGTTGTCGACGCTCCATGCTCCCTCCCGCGGCGCGGGCCACGAACGTCCTCGCTCGTTACCCCCGTCCCTGCGCCAGCGACATATTGACCGTTCGGTTTTTTTGTGTCAATCGCACACATCAGGATGTGTGGGGCAGAAACAGCCGTACGGCAAGGAACCGCCGATCAGCGGCCGATGGCGATGCGACCAGCGCGACGCACGCAATCGGAGCGTAGCGCGCTGACGCGCGAGAAGGTCATTCAGGCGGTGGTCGACTGCATTGCCGACGAGGGGCTGAGCAAGACCACCGCCGCCCGCATTGCCAAACGCGCCGGAATGACCTGGGGCGCCATCGTCCATCAGTTCGGCGACAAGGACTCGGTGCTGCTGGCGGTCCTCGAGCGCAGTTTCGGCAATTTGTCGAAGAGCGTGGCGCAAGCCATGGCCAGCGGCGCACGCACGCCGCGCGAGCGCGTCTCCTGGCTCGTCGACGAGACCTGGGCGCGGCTGACGGCGCCGTCGTTCCACGCCTTCCTCGAGATCGTGCTCGACCGGCGGCGCAAACGCGGCGGCGGCGCTCTCAAGGCACGTCAGGAAGAGATCATCATCGGCGCCAACAAGCAGATCTGGGCCGACCTCTTTGGGGAATTCGGCGTCGATCCCGCCATCGTCGACCCGGTGCGCACGCTGGCCTCCGCCAGCCTGCTCGGGATGGCGATCCTGTCCATGATCGGTCCGCGCAAGCCGCACTTCACGCGCGAGATCGCGACCCTGAAGGACAACGTACTGCATCTGCTCCAACTGGACGGCACGGCCGAGGGTCGCGCCAGGTAAGCGCGTCGGGAGGACACACATGCGCGCGGCTGTGCTGTACGAATACAACAAGCCGTTCAACATCGAATCGGTGGAACTGCAAGCGCCCCAGCAAGGGGAGGTGCTGGTACGGTTGGCCGCGAGTGGCGTGTGCCATAGCGATCTCAGCGTGCAGCGCGGCATTGTACCCATGCGCCCGCCGATCATCATCGGTCACGAAGGCGCCGGCGTCGTGGAGGCAATCGGGCCTGGCGTGACCTCGGCGAAACCGGGAGACCACGTCGTGCTGACCTGGTTGTACAGCTGCGGGCATTGCCGCGACTGCAGCCGCGGCCGGCCGCATCTCTGCGACACCGCCGCGAAGACGACAATGACCGGCGCGATGTACGACGGGACTACGCGTTTTCGGACCGGCACCACCGCGATCCGGCACTGGGTCGGGTCGTTCGCCGAGTACACGGTAGTGCCGGAGCAAGCCGCGGTGCCGATCCGCCAGGACGTTCCCCTCGACATTGCCTCATTGCTCGGCTGCGGCGTGATGACCGGCGTCGGTGCGGCCATGAATACGGCACGGGTGGAACCCGGCGACCGGGTGGCGGTGTTCGGCTGCGGCGGCGTCGGGCTGAACGTGATTCAGGGCGCAGCCCTCTGCGGCGCCGAGAAGATCATCGCCGTCGATCTGGTCGATCGCAAATTAGAACTGGCACGCCAGTTCGGCGCCACACACCTCGTCAATCCGAGCGGCGGCGACGCGGTCGAGCGCATCAAGGGCCTCACCGCCGGCAGGGGCGTCGACTACGCCTTCGAAGTCATCGGCAACGTCGCCGTCATGCAGTCCGCGTTCACCGCCCTGCGTTCAGGCGGCAAGCTGGTCATCGTCGGGGTTCCGCACGCCACCGCGCAACTGGCGTTGCCGGCGATTGCGTTCCTGCAGGAAAAGGGCGTCATCGGATCGTCGTACGGCTCGCCGCGCTTCCGCTACGACATCCCGCGCATCCTTGACCTCTACATGGCCAAGAAGCTGAAGCTCGACGAACTGGTCAGCCGCCGCCTGACGCTCGACGAGATCAACACCGCCATGGAGATTATGGAGCAGGGCGAGGTCGCCCGCAGCGTGCTGGTGTACTGATCTCTGGGACTCGGAGACCCGTTCTCACCCCGCTCGCGGCGCCGTTTCAGGTGGGCTGTTTGTACCGCGCCCGGCCGTCAAGTGTCATCGTCGGGCGGCCCAGTTCTTCGAGCAACCGCACGCTGTAAGCCACTCGGCCCGTCATGGTGGCGGGGTCGCACGAGCACAGCACGAGCGCCGCCTCCGCCATCGCCTCCACCGGTTCGATCATCGACGGAGCGATCCAATTGGTGTCGCCCGAGGTTAACCCCATGGCGAGCACCCCGGGCGTGATCACGGCGGCGACCGGGGCCAGGGCGTTCACCGCGATCCCTTCGGTGGACAGTTCGGCGGCAAGCCCGACGGTAAGCCGGTTGAGCGCCGCTTTGCTGCTCCCGTACAGGTGATGCCCGCCATGCTGCTCCCACGCGATATACGGCGGTCCTTGCGGGAGTTCCGCCGTGGCGGAGGAGATGTTGAGCATCCAGCCGCATTTCCGTGCCCGCATGTTCCTCATGACCAACTGACAGAGATGCAGCGGGGCGCGCACGTTCGCCTCGAACGTGCGCTGGTAGTCCCGGTCTGAAAATTTCTCGCACGGGCGGTACGGTCCGATGGCGGCGTTGTTGACCAGGATATCGATCGGGCCGAGCTGTCGCTCGCATTCCGCGACGAACGCGGCGCGCGAGGCGGCGTCCACGACATCGCCCTGGATGGCGATGGCCCGCCCGCCGTGCGCGGCGATCGTGTCGACCGTTTCCCGCAGCGTGCCGGGCAGATCCGGCGGATGCGTGTCCAGACTGCGCGCCACCGCCGCGACGACCGCCCCGGCCGCCGCCAACCGCTGCGCGATCGCCGCGCCGATCCCGCGACTCGCACCGGTCACCAGTGCGACTTTTCCGTCGCATTCTCGACTTCCCAATTCCATGGATCCCTCCCCCGTGAGGCAGGTTGTTACGTTGTTACGTTGTTAGGTTGTTCGCTGTTAGGTGTCCGCCAGAGGCTCCACCAGTCTCAGGGGCATAACAACCTAACGACCAACGGCATAACAACTTGCTGTCTCAGTATAATCTGAACCGTCGCTGCACGTGTTCCTGTCGAATCCGAATCTGCTCCCGCCGCTCCTCCGGGGAGACCGAGCGTACGCCGGCCGGCAGATGCTGGCGGATGGCGGAAAAGGGCACCTTCGTCGTTTCCACGGTCGGCAGCACGCTCGGTTTCTCCGAATAGGTCCAACGGATGGACAGGAACCCCTCGGGCAGCTCCGTGGTGTCCAACCAGTTCGGTATGCCGGGATCGCGGTGCGCGACGACGTGCCGCAAGGCGCCGTCGGCATCCCACTCGGATTGGAAGCCGTTCAGGCTGGTGATGCGGTTGGCATAATCCAGCGACTCGCCCCAGAGATTCGCGAGCTGGAAGCCGATATAGGCCGGCGGTGCCGGAATGCGTTGTTCGACGATCAGCGCCTCGTCCGGCCCCAGCTCGAAGACGCCGCCGGCGTACAGGTTGGTGCTCTGACCGCCACCGGTCCGGATCGACGCGAAGTTCGGCGCGTTGAGATCGTTGCGCGGCATAAAGCGTTTGCCGTCGCCATCCATGTCTTCGTACGTTTCGAGCACCACCGCGTAGAACTCGTTCCAGAAGTGCATCTGGTTCTTGACGATATCGGCGACCCGCTTCATCTGCGCGGCCGCCGTCGGCGGATCGAGCGTCGGCGGGTGCGCGCCTTCGTAGCCCACCCGGGCGATGTGGAGATCGAGCGCATCCTCGCGTTCCCAGTCGTGGAACAGTTCGCGTCCACTGAGGTAGCGGGCGACATACTCGACCTCGAGCGTGGTGCCATCCGGCTGCTTCACTTTGCGGACACGCTTCGTCGGAATGAAGTTGCCCGTGGAGCCCTCGGGCCGCCGCGGGGCCAGCAGAATGTCGAAGGAGCCGTCGGGCTCGACCTGGAGCGTGGCGATGTCGAGCGATCCCGTCATGATGCGCGACCCGGGGGCCAGTTCCTTGATGGAGCCGCTGTCGCCGGAGTAGCCGCTGGCGACCTCGAAGATGACGTACTGGGGCGCCTTGCGTCCCGTGGCCGCGGCCGGCTCTCCGCGCCAGTGGCGGAAATCCTGCGCCTTGCCGCGCACGCGATACGTCCCGTTGCCATCGATGGCGGCGCTGAAGTAAATGGCGTCGGGATTGTCGATGGTGGCTTTGTCGAGCGGCTGCAGTGCGCGCCGGAAGGCGGGGAAATTGGGATCTTCCCCCAGCGTGCGCTCGATGGCGCCGTAGAGGTAGCCGAGCAGGTAGCGATACCCTTCCGCCAGATTGCGCTCCGTGCCCGGTGGCGGATACAGGCGCGGGTTGTCGATGGCGTCGCGGGCCCGCCCCAAGTCGACCAGCATCTCGTCCCATGCGACCCGCAGGTCCGCGCGGGCATCGACGCGGGCCTGTGTCGGTTTCGCGTCTTCGGGCGCCATTATCGTGCTCCTTCTTGAGTCTCGCGCTGGCGTGTGTCCGCGTCCCAGCCGTAACGCTCGAACAGCTCGGCCAGCGCCGTGTGGATCTCATCGGCCTTGAGGCCGAACTCGTCCAGGCTATAGGTGAACCCGCTCTCGTACTTCTTCGCCCGTTGCTGTTCGCGTTCGAGCGTAGCGGCGAATTCCGGGGTGACCGGGAAACCGAGTTGGGCGTACACCGCCTCGACGGTGCGTTTGGGTTCGGCGACCAAGTCGCGATAATCGACGATCGCCTGCCGGGTGCGCGGATGCCGTGCCAGGACCTCGAGCGGGTAGTTGTAGGTGTGAAACGACTGCTCCGCCATGTACCGCAACGAGCTTTGCATACGTTCGTCGCTCCAGCGCCGTGCCCGCCAGCTCACCTGCATCAACTTGAGTAAGCTGGGAATCGTGTCGTGGGGATTGCGCATCGGCACCACGATGCGCGCATCCGGGAAGGCCTCGATCAAGGTTTCGACGCGGCCCGAAAACGTCGGGTTCTTGCTCAGATGAATCCTGTCGGCCCCATTGAGGTACAACTGGCGGCGGATGCACTCCTTGTAAAACGTCATGAGGCGCCGGCGGCGCGCCGGTGGGTGTCGATCGAGATAGTAGAAATCGAGCTGCCCCATGTATGGGAGCATGACGATCCACCACCCCGAGGCGCACGATGCCGTGAGAATGAAATCGTCCTCCTCCGGCGCCGTCAGGCTCATCTTGTGAATATGCCGTGTCGGCCCGAACACCTTGTCCTCCCAGGCCCGCACCCGTTTGGCGAGGCGACCGCCGAGGAAGCGACGATCGCCCGCCGCCAGCAGACGAATCGCCTTCTTCTGTAAGAGCGACGGAAACCACAGTTCGTACAGCATGAACGAGCTGAAGCGCTCGCCGTCTTCGGTCATCAAGCGGTGCAGGAGCGTGGTACCGCTGCGTGCGTGGCCAACGATGAACACCGGCGACCGCACCTCGATCTTGCGCAGTCCCGGGAACAGAATGCCGTCGAGGAAGAAGCAGACGGCGTGAAAGAGGGCGACGAGGGGCACGCGGACGAGCAGGCGGAGCAGCAGCCGCCAGCGATTCGCGGGCGCTTCCTGCCACGCGAGACGCAGCAAGCGACCATACGTGGCGAAGTCAAAGTAGAAGATCACGATCGGACTCCTTCACGCCGCACCGGTCGCACCCGACGAGTTACGCCTTGCCGAGAATCGCCGCGCTCAGCGGCACACCGGGCGCCGACGTGACCAGCACGTGATCGATGTTCTTCCGCGGCTGATTCACGGAGGTGCCGCGAATCAGCCGCACGCCCTCGTGGACACCGTTGACGCCGTGAATGTACGCTTCGCTCAGCAGGCCGCCGTTGGTGTTGGTCGGCAGGCGACCGTCGATCTCCAGGTTCCCCGCCCGCACGAAGTCCTTCGACTCCCCGCGCTTGCAAAAACCGTACTCCTCCAACTGGAAAAAGATCTCCGGAGTGAAGGCGTCGTAGAGAACGGCGGCGTCGATGTCGTTGGGCCCGAGGCCGGACTGGTCATAGATCTGCCGGGCCACCAACGCCATCTCGGGGAAGCGGTCGAGTTGCGGCCGGTAGAAGCTCGTCATCACTTCCTGGTCCGCCCACGACCCCTGGGCCACGGCGCGCATCAGGACCGGCGGGTGCCGCAGGTCGCGCGCCCGTTCCGGCGTCGTCACCACCACCGCGCACCCGCCGTCGGTTTCCTGGCAGCAGTCGTAGAGCCGCAGCGGCTCGACGATCCAGCGCGACTGCTGATGCTCCTCCAGCGTCAGCGGCTTCCGGTAAAAGAACGCCTTGGGGTTGTTCGCGGCGTACTGCCGGATGGTCACCGCGACGCGACCGAGGTCCTCGCTGGTGACGCCGAATGCGTCCATGTACGGCCGCGTGTACATCGCCACCCAGCTCGCCGGCGTCACCAGCCCGTGCGGCATGTACCAGCCCCAGTGGATGCGGTCGCCGCTGATGACGTTGAGTCCGACGCCTTCGCCCATACGGCGCCCGGAGCGGCCGTTCATGCCGCGGTAGCACACCACCGCATCGCACATGCCGGTGGCGACCGCCATGGCGGCCTGGTGCAGCAGCGAGGTCGCCGCGCCGCCGCCGTGCGGGATGCGGCTGAACAGCTTGAGCTGCGGAATGCCGACCGCCTGCGCCACCTGGATGTCGTCGCTGAAATCGAGGGAGAACGTGGTCAGACCATCGACATCGCGCGGCGTCAGGCCGCAGTCGTCGAGCGCGGCTTTGACCGCCTCGGCGGACAACTGCAGATCCGACTTGCCGGACTTCTTCGAGAATTCCGTTGCACCGATGCCGACGATGGCGGCTCGATCTTTGATTGCTGCACGCATGGCGCTCTCTCCTCAGCCGGCGGGCCGGAACCGCGGCAGGATCAGGTCTTCCTCCACCGCCACAAATTCCACCCGCACGCGCATGCCGATCGATACCGCGCCCGGCTCCACACCCGCCATGCCCGCCACCAAGCGGGTACCTTCTTCCAGTTCCACGGTCGCCACTGCGTACGGGCAGGCGAAGCCTGGGAATTCCGGGTAGTGCACCACCACGAAGCTGACGATCGTGCCGCGCCCGCTCGACTTCAGGGTATCCCAGTGCACCGACTGGCAGGCGGCGCACATCGGCCGCGGCGGATGCCGCAGTTGCCCGCACGCGGCGCAGCGTTGGATGAGCAACTCCCCGCGCCGCACGCCGTCCCAGAAGAACGCCACATCCTCGTTGATCGCCGGTCGCGGCCGGAGCGGCCGGGCACGGCCCCCCGCCGGGTTACCTTGCGCCTTCACCGCATCGTTCTGCATCACGGCTCCTCCTCGCAGTGTTTGCGGCTTTCCACGGACGTGCGCCCGTCCCGCCCGTTCGCGAGCCGGGCGCTACTTCTGCTCGTGCACAAAGCCGTTCTCGGTCAGCTTCAGGCTGGGGGTGTCGGCGCGCTTCTCGATCTCCTCGTACACGCGGTGGTAGCCGGTGAACTTGATCTTCCACTGGCCGCCCACCTTGGCGTACTCGTCGCGATAGAACGCCGCGCCACGCAGCGTTGTACCGGCGTCCAGATCGATGCAGACATCGTGCAGCGCCCACGCGCCAACGGCGGTGGTTGGGCTGGTGATATCGATCTCCGGCTGATGGCAGGTATGACTGGTCAGAAAGGTGGGACGGTCCATACCGCGGATGAGGAACTGCAGGATCTTCTCGCGTCCTTCGAAGGAGTACTTCCCATCCCCGTACGCCGACGTCGCATCCTCGGTGAAGCACTCGCGCAATTCATCCCAGCGGTGCAGATCCACGCAGCGCAGATACTTGTATTTCAGGCGTTTGATCGCCTCGATGTCCCGCAGTTCGTCCATCCGCTCCTCCGTGTCGTTCGTTGATCCGCTCAGCCGGCGGCCATCGCCCGCGCCACGCTCCCGGGCACCGGCACGTACTCCCGCAGCACCAGCCGGCGCGATTCGAATTTCCACTCGCCGCCGGCGCGCACATACACATCGTCGTAGTACCCGAAGCCGGTCATCCGCGTACCGCCCGGCAGCGTCGCGCGCAGGTCGAGGTAACACACGCCGGTGGCACGGTCGCCGTCGAGGTCGATGAGATGCTGGTGCACGTACGGGAACATGCTGGGACCGGTGATCATCGCCTGGTACGCATCGAGCAATGCCGCCCGGCCGCGGATTGGTGGCCGTTCCCCGGTGTCCATCTCGCCGTCGTCGGCGAACAGGTTTACGGCGCCCGGCACATCCTTGGTCCACACGCAATGCGCGTAGCGCCGCGCGAGGTCGCGAATGGCTTCCTTGTCCGCCAGGGCGCGGACCGTGGGTTCGAGATCGATCGTGCTCACTGCCAGTTCCCTCGCTCGCAACGTCCGGACCGCGTCGACTACTTACGCAGCGTCAGTTCCGGATGCCGGGCATGGATCATCCGCCGGATGCCATCGTGCCAATCGACCGTGGTCGGACCGATCAGTTCGTGCATGCGGGAGAGATCGATGTGCACGCTGCCGATGGCTTTATCCGTGTGGTGGTATTTGACTTCCAGGCCGGTGAGTTCGCCCATGTAGGCACACCACTCCTCCACGCTCACGGCGACGCTGCCGCCCCAATTCAGCGTGGTGGCGGGCACGCGGGCGACCGCGAGGAGCTTGGGAATGTGCGCGCCGTAGTCGTCCTCGTGTAACGGGTTGAACAGGTTCGGCGTGTCCGGGTGCGCGACGACGGGCGCGCCGGAGGCCATCGCATCGAGATGATAGGCCGGCAGGCCGCCGTTATCGCCGTAGGGCACGTTGAGCCGGGCGATGGTGGTGGGGATGTTCCATTGCCGCGCCGCAAAGCGCGCGACCGCCTCGGCGGCGATCTTGGCGATGGTGTATGTCGGCAGGATGTAGCGATGGCCGTTCTCGCCGAGCGGGTCGGTTTCCTTCAAGGCCTTCTGGCCGGCATAGGCGTAGACGCCGGTGGTCGAGCAGTGCAGCCAGGCCTTGGCCTTGCGGGTGTGGTACATGAGCCGCCCGAGCCCTTCGGCGTTGGCCGCCAGGTCATAGTCGAAGTCGCCGGTCTTCACCACGGCGAAGTCGAGCACGTAGCTGCAGTCGTCGGGAACGCTGGCGAACGAATCGGTGGCCAGGTCGGCGCGGATGCACTGCACGCCGAAGCCCTCGAGTCGAGTGCGGTCCTGCGCATCGCCGAAGCGGGCGAGGCCGTACACCTCGTTGTGCTTCGCCAGTTCGCGCGCGATCGGCAACGCCACCTGACTGGCCGGACCGGTAATCAGAATCTTCTCGTTCTTTAGCATTCTCGCCTCCCTTACCGCGGTGCGCATTCGTGCCGAGACGGAGTTCGGACGTTACCTGAGGCGCAAGCGCTTCGTCAATCCAGCACGTGCGGGCGACCGCACAATGTTGACCCGGCCGGCGGGAATCCGGTACGCTGCCCTCGCCTGTCGGGCGCGGACGCAGCGGTGCAGGCGCGCCGGAGCTTGTCGATCGAGGAGGAACGCATGGGACTGCAGCGGAACCGCATCATGGTCGTGACCGGCGCGAGCCGCGGGGCCGGCAAGGGGATCGCCCTGGCACTGGGCGTGCCCGGCACCACCGTGTATGTCACCGGCCGCACCCGCACCGAAGGCGATGCGCCGCTGCCGGGCACGGTATTCGCGACCGCCGCGGAGATCGACCGCCGCGGCGGCGTCGGCATTCCCTTGGTGTGCGACCACGCCGACGATGCGCAGGTCAAGGCGGTGTTCGAGCGCGTGGCGAACGACCACGGGCGGCTCGACATCCTGGTGAACAACGCCATCTGCCTGCCGGACGGGTTGACCGAGAAGGGGCCGTTCTGGAAAAAGCCGCTGGCGCTGCAGGCGATCCTCGACGTCGGCTTGCGCTCGACATATGTGGCGAGCTACTTCGCGGCGCCGCTGCTCATCGCCAACGGCGAGGGACTGGTGGTCAACACGTCGTCGTTCGGCGGGCGTTGCTATATGCACGGACCGGCTTATGGAGCGGGCAAGGCGGCGGTCGACAAGATGGCGCACGACATGGCCGTCGATTTCAAGCCGTACAACGTCGCCGTGGTATCCATCTGGATGGGGCTGCTGGACAACGAACGCACCCGGGCAACGGTAGCGGTGGACCCGGGGACCTACGGGAAGGCCCTTGCCCGCGCCGAGTCCACAGAATTCACCGGACTCATCATCGACGCGCTGGCAAAGGATCCGACACGCATGGAGCGCAGCGGCAAGGTATGGGTCGGTGCCGAACTCGCCCTCGAGTACGGCCTCACGGACATCAACGGCCGGCAACCGCGGTCCTACCGCGCCGGGCTCGGCGACCCGACCACCTTCAGCGACGCGGTCGTCGAGTAGGGACGCGCTCAGCGCGGCGAACCGCTTTTCGCCGCCGCCAGGAAGGCGGGCCGCTCACCGCCGCCGTGCATCAGGATGCTGGCGCCGGTAATGTAGCTGGCCAGGGGCGAAGCGAGGAACAGACACACGTCACCGACATCCTCGGGCATGGCCAACCGCCCGAGCGGAACGGTGGCCGCGACGGCCGCCACCCCTTCGCCTTCGCCGTAGTGCGCACGCGCCGCCTCGGTGAGGATCATGCCGGCGCTGATGGCATTGATGCGCACCTTCGGCGCCCATTCGATCGCCAGCGACGCCGTAAGGTTGATAACGCCCGCCTTGGCGGCGCCGTAGGCGGCCGTCCCGGGGGACGGACGTACCCCGCTGACGCTGGCCATGTTGATGATGATGCCGCCGTTCTCCTGCGCCTGCATGACCGTGTTGGCGCGCTGGCAGAAGTTGATCAACGAGATCAGGTTGAGGCGGATGATCCTTTCGTGCAGGCGCGGGGACGCCGTGGCGGCGTCGACGGGCGGCGTGCCGCCGGCGTTGTTGATCAGGACGTCGAGATGGCCGAAGCGCTCCGTGGCCAGGCGAACGACCTTATCGATGTGCTCAACGTCCGTGATGTCGGCGTCGAGGTACAGTGCCTCCTTGGCGCCCGCGGCGATCGGGGCGTCGGGACCCTTGATGTCGCAGACGATCACATCGGCGCCCGATTGGAGGAAGCGGTCGACGATGCCCCGCCCCACTCCGCGTGCCGCGCCGGTGACAATGACGACCTTCCCAGACATGTCCAACGGTGACTGCATGATTGCCTCGCTTTCGCTTGTCGTTCGCAAACGGGAGAAGGCTCTTGATTCGCGGAAGATGCTCTCCGAGTCAAGAGCCCTCTTCCCCGGGACCGGAAACGAATCTCCGACGTCAGCCGTGGCGCCAGCGCGAGGCGCCAGCGCCACGTCAATCCAGGAATTGGCGGATGGCGCCTGGAGGCTTCCAGTTCAGCACCATGAGGCGGCTCCCAAAGCCAGGGTGAAAGCGCAGCACGGTCAAAGAAGCGGTACTCACGGCAATGCGGCGGTACGCCCCCAGTTCCATCGATAGGTAGTGGGCGAGCAGCAGCTTGATCGGGTCGCCGTGCGAGATCAGCAGGACGGGACCATCGCCGTCGGCCCGCAGCCGTTCCGCCGTGGCAATCACCCGTTCCTGCACCATGGTGGCGGGTTCGATGGCAGTGCAGCGATGGTTCGGATCGCGGATGTACTGCTGCAAGTCGGGGTCGCCCTCCAGATCCTCCCACGTCTTCCCGAGCCAAGACTCCTGTACCCAGACCTCATCCAGTCCGGGTTCCGTACGCACCGGCAGGCGATGTGGTTGTGCGATGGACTCGGCGGTTTCCTGCGTGCGCTGTTGGGGGCTGGCGGCCACGGCGTGCAGCGGAAAGCCGCGCAGCGCCTGCGCCAGCGCTTCGGCCTCGGCGCGGCCACGCGCATTCAGCCCGATAGCGACCCGACCGAGCAGGCGACCGTTCTCGTTCCAGTCGGTCATGCCGTGGCGGACGAGGAAGAGGTCAAAAGCGGACGACACGGCGGCATCGTAGCGTGGGCCGGCGGAGGGGCGCAATGAGCCGTACGCGGTGTGGAACCGGCAGCTCGAGCCGCGGCAACTGGTTCACACGCACGGCAGCTCACTCCGCCGTTTCTCTTGACGCACAGGCATGCGCGGGATTGTCGAGGTACGCAGGGCTCAGGCGTATTGCTCCACGTGGCCGCCAGGGAATGGCATTCCCTGGCGGCCACGTGGAGCACACGACTTTGGCACGGTTAGCGACCTTGACCAATATGCGCCCTACAAACCGATGCGCTGCGCCACCAACTCGCGGTGATAGGCGGCATCGCCAAGCAGGGTTTCGCTCGATTTGGCCCGCTTGAAGTGGAGGTGCACGTCGTATTCCCACGTGAAACCGACGCCGCCGTGGATCTGCACACTTTCCGCGGCACAGAAGAAGTAGGCGTCCGAACAGTACGACTTGGCCAGTGACGCGAGCACCGGCAGCTCGGCCTCGTGCGCGGCAGCGGCCCAGCCCGCGTAATAGGCCGCCGAGCGTGCCGACTCGACCCGCAACATCATGTCGGCGCACTTGTGTTTGAGCGCCTGGAACGAGCCGATGGGCTTGCCGAACTGGATGCGTTCTTTGGCATACTGGACCGTCATGTCGAGGCAGCGTTGGGCGCCGCCGACTTGCTCGGCCGCCAGGGCCACGGCAGCAAGATCGAGCGTGTGGCTCAGGAGCTTCCAGCCTTCTCCCTCGTTTCCCATCAGCGCCGAGGCCGGGACGCGCACGTTGTGCAGTCCGACCTCCGCCTGCTTGCGGGTCTGGTCCATGGTGACCAGGAAACGGCGCGCGATGCCGGCGGTGTCGGCCGGCACGACGAACAGGCTGATGCCCTCCTCCCCCTGCGAGCCCGCGCGGCGGGCGGCGACGATGAGCACCTGCGCCGTGTGCCCGTCGATGACGAACGTCTTGGTGCCGTTCAGCACGAAATCGCCGCCGTCCCGCCGCGCGACGGCGGTAATCCCATCGGCATTCCAACGCCCGGTCGCCTCGGTATACGCGAGCGTGGCAATTGTCTCGCCGGCGGCGATTCCCGGCAGGTGCTCCTGCTTTTGTTCCTCCGTGCCCGCGAGCAGCAGCGCATTGGTCGCCAGGCACACGGTGGAGAAGAACGGCGCACACAGGATCGCGAAACCCATCTCCTCCATAAGGCCGACCAGTTCCACGTAGCCGAGACCCACGCCGCCATAGGCTTCCGGTATAATGATGGATGCCCAACCGAGTTCCGCACCGATGCGCCGCCAGACGTCGGGATCGTAGCCGGCGTCGGTCTCCATGACCGCGCGGATCTGCGTCGGCCCGCAATGGTCGGCGAGGAAATCCCGCGCTGCCGCACGCAGCGCCTCCTGGTCTTCATTGAATGCGAATCTCATACCCTCGTCCTCGAGCGCCGCCGCTGCCACGCGGGCGGCCAACGGTCGTAGGTGCTTACGCGCCGTACACCTTCTGCGGCGGGACGGCTTTTTGGAGCAGTTCGCGGACCGCCGTACCGACCTCGGCCGGCTGCCAGCGGGCGCCTTTGTCCACTTCCGGCCCCGTCCGCCAGCCGTCGGCAATGCTGATCTTGCCCCCCGCCACCTCGAACACCCGCCCGGTGACGTCGCGCGACGCGGCGCTGCCCAACCACACCACCAGCGGCGCAATGTTCTCCGCCGCCATCGCATCGAACCCCCCTTCCACCTGCGCCATCATATCCTTGAACACCTCTTCGGTCATACGCGTACGCGCCGACGGCGCGATCGCGTTCGCCGTCACGCCATAGCGCCCCATCTCCGCCGCCTGCACCAGTGTCAGCGTCGCAATCCCGGCCTTGGCCGCCGAGTACACCGCCTGCCCGACACTACCCTGCAACCCCGCTCCCGAGCTGGTGTTGACGATTCGCGCATCGGGCTTATTGCCCGCCTTGGCCTGGTCGCGCCAGTAGGCCCCCGCATGCCGGCCCACGCAGAAGTGGCCTTTCAGGTGCACCCGGGTGACCGCATCGAACTCCGCCTCGCTACAGTTAACGAACATGCGATCGCGTACGAACCCCGCGTTGTTGACCACCACATCCAGACGCCCCCACTTGTCCAACGCCGACTGCACGAGGCGCTTGCCCCCCTCCCAGTCCGCCACGTCATCCCCGTTGATCACCGCCTCGCCGCCCAACTTGCGGATCGCCTCAGCCACCTCGGCCGCCGGGCCCTCCGACTGCCCCTGCCCGTCCAGCGTGGCCCCGAGGTCGTTGACCACCACACGTGCCCCTTGGCGCGCAAACTCCAACGCGTGCTCGCGGCCGATACCGCGTCCGGCCCCGGTGACGATCACCACTCGGCCTTCACAGATTCCCGCCATGTGCCTTCTCCTTTAGGACAATTATGACAATCGCTCGATGATGGTGACGTTGGCTTGTCCGCCGCCCTCGCACATCGTCTGTAGCCCGTACCGCCCCCCCGTACGTTCCAACTCGTACAGCAGCGTGGTCATCAACCGCGCACCGGTGGCGCCGAGGGGGTGGCCCAACGCAATGGCGCCGCCGTTCACATTCACCTTGGACAAATCCCAACCGGTCTCCTTCTGCCAGGCCAGCACCACCGACGCGAAGGCCTCGTTGATCTCGACCAGGTCGATATCTGCTGGCTTCAGGCCACTGCGTTCCAGGGCGTATGCCGTCGCCGGGATCGGCGCCGTCAGCATCCACACCGGATCGGCGGCGCGCACGCTGAGGTGGTGGATGCGCGCCCGCGGCTTGAGATTATGCCGTTTGAGTGCCCGCTCGGAGACCACCAGCATCGCCGCCGCCGCGTCCGAGATCTGGCTCGACACCGCCGCGGTCAGACGGCCCCCTTCCACCAACGTCTTCAGTGTCGCCATCTTCTCTAGCGTCGTATCGCGGCGAGGCCCTTCGTCGTCGCTCACCCCCTCGATCGGCACGATCTCCCGCTTGAACCGTCCCGCGTCGATGGCCTGGATGGCGCGGCGATGGCTTTGGTAGGCGAACTGCTCCATGTCGCGGCGCGAGATGTCCCATTTCTCGGCGATCATCTCCGCCGAGCGGAACTGCGACACCTCCTGGGTGCCATAGCGCGCCACCCACCCCTTCGAGGTCGAGAACGGATCGGGAAAGCCCAACGGCTGCGCCGCCAACATCGCCGAGGAGATCGGAATCATGCTCATGTTCTGCACGCCGCCGGCCACCACCACATCGGTCGTGCCGCTCATCACCGCCTGCGCGGCGAAGTGCACTGCCTGCTGCGCGGAGCCGCATTGGCGGTCGATCGTGGTCCCCGGCACCTCGTCCGGCAGACCCGCCACCAGCCAGCACGTGCGCGCGATGTCGCCCGCCTGCGGACCGATCGTGTCGACGCAGCCGAAAATCACGTCCTCGACCGCGTGCGGGTCCACACCCGTCCGCTCCATCAACGCCTTCAGCACGTGCGCCCCCATGTCGGCCGGGTGAATACCCGCCAGCCCCCCCTTTTTCCGGCCCACCGGGGTGCGCACCGCATCGACAATGTATGCTTCCGCCATGTCTGTACTCTCCTTCCGCTCGTGCGCGTAACTACCGCTTCACGATCACCGACGAGCCGTGTCCGAACAAGCCCTGATTGGCGGTGATGCCGACCCTCGCCCCGTCGACCTGGCGCTCCTGCGCCTGGCCGCGCAGTTGCCACACCAGCTCGCACACCTGGGCGATGGCCTGTGCCGGCACCGCCTCCCCGAAGCAGGTAAGACCGCCGCTCGGATTGACGGGGACCCGGCCGCCTATGGTCGTATCGCCATCGTTCAGGAGTTTCTCGGCGTCGCCCGCTTTACACAACCCGATGTTCTCGTACCAGTCGAGCTCCAGCGCGGTCGACAAATCGTACACCTCGGCGACGTTCACATCTGCCGGCGCAATACCCGCCTCCTCGTACGCCGCCGCCGCGATCGAATCGCGGAAGGGCACGCGGGGCGCCGGGGCACTGTACCCCGAATCGGTGGCGAAGTTCGGCATCTCGATGATGGTGTTGGGATAGCGTGGCGTGACGGTCGAAATCGCCGCGATCATGATGGGCGACGCGGTGCGCTTGCGAGCGTACGCCATGCTCGACAACACCACGGCGGCTCCGCCGTCGCTGGTGGCACAGATATCGAGCAAGCGCAGCGGGTCGGAGACCATCGGGGACTTGAACACTTCCTCCTCCGTATACTCCTTGCGGTAGCGCGCGTTCGGGTTCGCCAACCCATGTTTGGCATTCTTGATCTTCACCTTGGCGAAGTCGCGCGTGGTGGCGCCATAGAGATCCATGCGCCGGCGCGCATAGAAGGCGAAGTAGCTCGGATTGGTGGCACCGAGCAATCGGAACCGTAGCCAGTCGGGGTCGTCCGGACGCTCGCCCGACGTCGGCGCCAGAAAGCCCTTGGGCGTCGTGTCGGCGCCCACAACCAGCGCCACGTCGCACAAACCCGCCAGGATCTGCGCCCGTGCCGCGTTCATCGCGGTCGCGCCGGAAGCGCACGCGGCGTACGAGCTGGCGACGCGCGCTCCCGACCACCCCAAGGCCTGCGCAAACGTCGCACCGGCCACGTATCCCGGATAGCCGCAGCGCATGGTGTCGGCACCGGATACGAATTGAATGTCGCTCCACGCCAACCCGGCGTCTTGCAGCGCATCGCGACAGGCCTTGAGACCGTACTCGACGAAATTCTTCCCCCATTTCCCCCAGGGGTGCATCCCGACACCGAGAATGGCCACTTCCTTGCTCATGCGTCCTCCATGCGCGTAGCGCAAATCGCGACTCGCGACTCGGTGCCCTCCCTTGACCGGACTCGAACCGAAGAGCGATTAGCGACTTGTAATATGCGAACGGCGATCAGCGGCTCACTGGCTTCCATTTCCAGACAAGCTGCTCGGTCTCCTTGTCTTCGAAGAGGGTCTCGAGCACCAGTTCCACCTCCATGCCAACCTTGAGGTCCTTGGGATCGACGCCGGCCACGACCTGGCCGAGGACGACCATCTTTTCCTTCGCGAGTTCGACGGCGGCGATGGTGAACGGCACGAACGGGTCGGCCGACACGTAGGGCGCCGGCGGCTGGTAGTAGTTGGTGGTGTAGGACCAGATCTTCCCGGTACGGCTCAGCGCGACCTCCTCGAACGTGGTACCGGCGCAGCCGGGATTGCGGCAGAACAGCGACTCCTTCGGGAAGAAGTAGCTCTTGCAGGCAGTGCACTGGCTTCCCAGGAGATGCGGGTTGGCCGCATCCATGGTGAACCAGCCCTGGACCGCGGGCGACGTTGGTTTCGTCTGGACCATATCTCTTGCCTCCTCGTCAGCCCGCGCCGGCCTCGCGGCGAACGGAAAAGGTTTCCGGCAGGCCATCCCGGTCGAGAACCGCCGCCGCGAGTCGCGCGCGGTGCCAGGCTCCCGTCCCCCAGGCGAGATCGAGTGCCCAGGCGCGCTTCATCCAGATTTGCAGATCCTGCTCCCACGTATAACCGATGGCGCCATGCACCTGCAGCGCCGTCTTGGCACCGCACACCGCGGCCTCGCACGCCGCCAACTTCGCTTGCGACACGTCGACCGCGCGGGTGACGGCGTGGTTGGCCACCGAGAAGGCCGCGCGATAGACCATGGTGCGCGCGAATTCGATGCGCACCACGACGTTGGCGAGCATGTGCTTGATCGCCTGGAAGGAGCCGATGGGTTTGCCGAACTGCTCGCGCTCGCAGGCGTAGCGCCCGGCCAAGTCGACCATCCGCTGCGCGATGCCGAGTTGCTGCGCCGCGCACGCCAGGGCGCCGCGATCGAGCGCGGCGGCCAGCAGACCGCGGCCTTCCTCGCCCCGGGCGACACGGGTGGCGGCGGACGGTGTCCACCCGACCCGGTAGAGACGTCGCGACGGATCGTTGCAGGGCTGGCGCTCCAGGGTGACCTGATCGCGCCGGACGGCATGCACCTCGTTGCCGCGCTGCAGCAGCAGCACATCGGCGACGTGCGCGTCGGTCACGAACGGGTTCACCTCATGCCCCACCGTCAGGATCGCCTCGCCGGCCGCCGCCTTCGGCAACCACGCTTCCGCCAGCGCTTTGCGTTTCAGGCCGGCAATCAGCGGCACGCCGATCGCGGCCGTCTCGATCACCGGCTCGGGAAGCGCGGCGCGGCCGGTCTCTTCGAGCAGCAGGACCAGGTCAACCTCGCTACTCCCAAGGCCGCCGTACTCCTCCGGCACGAGCAAGCCGAACAAGCCCATTGCCGCCAGTTTCGACCATAGTTCGGGCGAGCGCCCGGTCTCCGTGCTCCAGCTGGCGCGGATATGCGCCGGGGGGCACTCGTTTTCGAGAAACTTGCGGACACTGTCCTGGAAGCCGCGCTGGTCTTCGGTGAACTGGAAATACATCGCTAGCTCCTGGGCAGCTTGAGCAGGCGTTCGGATATGATGTTGCGCTGGATCTCGTTCGTGCCGGCATAGATCGGCCCGGCCATGGCAAAGAGAAATCCATCCAACCAATGGCCGGCGTTCTCGGCGGCGGGGGCGTGCGGCAACAATTCGGCGCGCGGCCCGAGCAGCGCCAGCGCGGTCTCGTGCATCTGCACGTCCATCTCCGACCAGAAGATCTTGTTGAGGCTGGCCTCGGCGCCGATGCTGCCGCCGTGCAGAAGGCGCGACACCGTCCAGTAGGTGTTCAGGGCGTACGCCTCGGCGTTCATCCAGCCGCGCGCCACGGCATCGCGCAGACACGGGTCGGCCGTCTTCGCGTACAGCTTATACAGGGCGATCAGCTTGCGCGCGGTGGCCTGGTAGCGCGCCGGGCTGCGCAGCATGAGGCCGCGCTCGAAACCGGCCGTGGCCATCGCCACGTTCCAACCCTGATTTTCCGTACCCAGCCGGTTCTCCACCGGAACCCGGACATCGTCGAAGAAGACTTCGGCGAAACCGGTTTCCCCGTCCAGTTGCGCGATGGGCCGCACGCTGATGCCGGGCAGATTCAGCGGCACGAGAATGAAGGTCAGGCCACGATGCTTTTCCGAACTTGGATCGGAGCGAAAGATGCCGAACAACCAGTCGGCGAACGCGCCGCGCGAGGCCCAGGTCTTTTGGCCGTTGAGCACGTACCGATCGCCGTCGCGCCGTGCCGTGGCGCGGATGGCCGCCATGTCGCTGCCGGCATTCGGTTCCGACCATCCTTGCGCCCAGACGTCCTCGCTGGACGCCATCCGTGGCAGATACCGCGCTTTCTGCTCGGGAGTGCCGAATTCCATCAGCGTCGGTCCGAGCAGGAAGATGCCGTTCTGGTTCACCCGTCCCGGCGCGCCGGCGCGGAAATACTCCTCCTCGAAAATCAGCCACTGGATCAGATTGGCGCCCCGGCCGCCGTACGCGACCGGCCAGTTCACCGCCGACCAGCGGCCCGCGTTCAGCGTCCGCTCCCATTCGCGGTGCTGCCGAAAGCCCGCGGCCGTGTCGAACGATTGTAGCGGCGTCTGCGGCACGTGCGCCTCCAGCCAGGTGCGCGCTTCGAGGCGAAACGCCTCCTCTTCCGGCGTATATGTCAGGTCCATACGCTCCCAGCCCTACCCCTTGCCCTTGTCCGTGAAACTCGCGCCGCGCTTCTCCACGAAGGCGGAGCGCGCCTCCTGCGAGTCGGGTGACGTGTACAACTCGAGCGTAAACCCCTGCTCGTAGCGGTAGCTCTTCTTGATATCGACCGGTTCGATCCCGTTCAGCGCCCATTTCGCGAGACGGACGGCCCGCGGACTTTTCGCCGCGATGTTCTCGGCCAGCGCCCGTGCCGCCGGCAGCAGTTGGTCGCGCGCGACCACCGATTCGACCGCGCCGAGCCGGTAGGCCTCCGCGGCCGTGATCGGCTGGCCGGTATAGAACATGCGCCGCACCTTCTGCACGGGAAACATCCGCATCAAGTGCGTCGCCGCGCCCATGGCGCCCCGATCGATCTCGGGAAGGCCGAAGGTGGCGTCCTCGGAGGCCAGGATGATGTCGGCGGAACCCACCAGACCGATGCCGCCACCCAGGCAAAAGCCGTGCACCGCACAGACCACCGGCACCGGGCAATCGTAGACGGCCGCGAAGCTATCGTAACAGCCGCGGTTCACCTTGGTGATCAAGGTGCCGTCGCGGGCGAGTTCTTTGATGTCGACACCGGCGCAGAACCCGCGCCCGGCGCCGGCCAGCAGGACGACCCGCACGTCCTCGTTCTCGCCCAGGCCGCGGATGGTTTTCGCCAGATGATCCCATCCGCTGCTGTCGAGGGCATTGACGGGCGGGTAGTCGAGAAGCACCTCCGCCACCCCCTTCGCATCGACGTTCGTCTTGACGTACACGGTAGACTCCTTGCCTAGCTGGCGAGGCGGGCTAACGTCTGTTCCGCCTCGCTCATTATTTGCTGTATGAGGTCCGCGCAAGTGGGGCGATCGGCGATCAGCCCGGCGACCACGCCGCTGGGTAACACGCCCTCGGCGGGATGACCCTCGACCATCGATCGGCGGATGAAGATCGGAGCGTTGGGCGCCATGAGCATCTGCGACCGGGTGAGGCCCTCGCTCTTGCGCATCGCCAGCGCCGCCGTCAGCAGTTCGCGGATCGAGGCGCCGCTCAGTTTGCGATATTCCAGCCCGCTGCGCAGGGCGCGCACCAGCCGCATCAGCGCGCCGCTCTTTTCCAGCCTGCCGACGAACTCGTTCATGATCACCCGTTGCGGCAGGCCGTCTACCTCCTTGGTGACGAAGATGTCGTTGACGGTCGCCGCGAAGTAGCGCTTCGCCGTTTCGCCCGGCAGCGGGCTTTCCGCCGTCAGCAGAAAGCGGGTACCCATGGCGATTCCGGTGGCGCCATAGGCCAGCGCCGCCACCAAGCCGCGCCCGTCGCGAAAACCACCGGCGGCGACGACCGGCACCTTGACCGCGTCGACCACCTGGGGCACCAGGATCGAGGTGGCGACCGACCCTGTGTGGCCGCCACCCTCCCCGCCCTGCGCGATGACGATGTCCGCGCCCAGTTGGACCGCCTTCTGCGCGTGGCGCACGGCGCCCACGGTGGCGATGCACAGGATGCCCGCCGTCTTCAGCCGGCCGATGATCTCGGCGTTGGGCGCGCGGCCGTAGCTGGCCACCTTCGCCCCGTGGCGGACGATCAAGTCGACGATGTCCGCGGCTCCCGGCTGCTCCATCAAGAAGTTGACCCCGAACGGCCGGTCGGTCAGCCGCTTGACGTCCAGAATGGCAGCCTCGTACCCTTCCGGCCGGACCGTGGCCAATCCGAGAATACCAAAGGCACCGGCGTTGCACGCGGCGGCGGTCAGTTGCGGCGTGGCCACCCATCCCATCCCGGTCTGGACGATGGGGTAGCGCGCACCAAGAACCTCGCAGAGCTTTGTCTGCAGCACGTTGGCCACGAGCGTCCCTCTCACCCTTTGACTTCTTTGTTCCCCAGCCCGGAGGGGTCAATGACCTCGCGCAGCAGCCGCAACTCCTCTTGGCTGGGGGCGCGTGTTTGCGGGACGGGGTCGGGGATCGCGAGCGCAAAACCGGTGTTCTGTCGCACCTCGTCGACGCCGACGCCGGGATGCACCGACACCAGCCGCATCGCGTTATCGGGAGTTGCGAAGTCGAAGACACCCAGGTTGGACACGACGCGCCGGATGGCATGAAAGCGCGAGGCGACCGGACCCAGCGCGCGCGCGCGGTCGTAGCCGACACCCGACACCACATCGACCTGCGCCACGAACGACTTGGTGCCGTGGTTGGGAATCCAATAGCTCGTCGCATGGTTGATGGTGTTCCCCGGGGCTCCGCGCACGCCCAGCAACTGGGCCTTCGGCTTCCGGAACGGACCGATGCAGGCGATATTCTGATTGCCGAAGCGGTCGATCTGCGTAGCACCCATCATGACGTGGCGGCGGCCCGACCACACAACGTCGAAAACCGACCGATACGGGATCCAGCCCTCGACCACCGGCGGCGCACCCTTGGCCCCCAGCGCCGGGACGCTTGCCAGCAGCGCGGCGACCCCGTCGCTCAGCAAGATATCGGGGGCGAAGGTCAGCTTCGCGAGACGCGAGCCGATCGTAGGTAAGGTGCCCATCGGGCTCACCAGGATTTCGCCGTCGCCGCGAAAGGCCTCGGCGATGGCCACGGCACACACTTCCGCTCGGGTATAGTCGCTCATCGCGCTTTGACCGCCTTCTGGTATTCGTCCTCGCTTCCCAGATCGAGGTACTTGGCTTTGAACAGCCGCCACTGCTCCGGATCGGCGGCGCTGGCCGCATACTCCTTCTGAAAGGCTTCATCCCGCCCGTAGTCTGGCGGGCATTCGGTGAAGTGCGCGCCGCCCGGTGTCTCGATCACGCCGTCGACCATCATCCGGTTGATCTTGAGCGAATGGATGCAGCCTTCCTTGCGCAGCTCGGCCGTAGGGACGATCTTCTCGCACGACATGAACCGCCGCGTCGCCGCCATACAGAACAGGTCGTCGAAATACGGGTCGGGACCCAGAAATTGCCCGTTGCCGGCTTCGTCGGCACGGTTCATGTGAATCAGGGCCACGTCCAGCGTGAGCGCGGGCACGGCCAGCAGCTCCTCGCCGTCGTCGTAGGGCGACCGCACCAGCTTCAGATGCGGGTTGATCTTCAGGACATCGGAACCGAGGCCGGCGCGCGTCGGCAGAAAGGGCAGCCGCAGGCTGGCGGCGTATAGGCCCCACTGGAACATGCCTTCGTCCAGCTCCACCGCCTCGACGGCGCCGGCTTGCCGCGCCGCGCGAAAGTGCGGTTCGAGCGGGATCGAGTCCAGGGACACGAAGCCGTAGACCAGTTTCTTGACCTTGCCGGCGGCACACAACAGACCCACCTCCGGGCCGCCGTAGGCTACGATGGTAAGATCCTTGAGCGGCGTGCGCAGGATCTCGCGCACCAAGGCCATCGGCTTGCGGCGCGAGCCCCAGCCACCGATGCCGATGGTCATCCCATCCCGAAGTTCGCCGATCGCCTGGGCCGGCGTCATACGTTTGTTCACGGATGTCGTCCACCTTCCCTGAATCTATCGTCCCAGCGTGGCATCCTCCTATGAGATGAGCCGCCGTCCACGGAGAATGCCCGCCTGCCGGGCGGAGTATGGGAATTTACTCGAAAAGCGGGAGCTTGGTCAAATAAGCGCCCGGTGCTGGAGCCCACGCGCGTGTCGGGGGCGATGGCGGCTCATGCCCACGACAGGGTTGAACCGTGCGGACTGTCACGCCGGGGAATGCCGCCCGCGCCGGCCGTTCTCGTCCCCGGGTGGATCGCGCGGGCTGACTTGCATGGACGGGGGCGCATTGGTACTGCAAGACCAACGCCTTGACACAACCGGTCGCCGCGACGGTCCGCTACGGCGCCATGAAGGGAGACGGGACATGATTCTGGATCGGTTCAAGCTCACGAACAAGGTGGCGGTCGTCACCGGTGCGGGGCGCGGTATCGGCAGAGGCTCGGCGCTTGCGTTCGCGGAAATGGGCGCGCACGTCGTGTGCACCGCGCGGACGCGCGAGCAGATCGAAAAGACCGCGGAACACGCCCGTGCATTCGGTGTGCAGGCCCTCCCCGTGGTCTGCGATGTCAACGATCCCGCCCAGCGGGAGCGGGCGGTGGCCGAGACGATGCAGCGGTTCGGCCGCATCGACATCCTGGTCAATAACGTCGGCGGCACGCCGCCGCTGGCAGCCCTGAAGACCAGCGAGGAGATGTTCAACGCCGCCTTCAAGTTCAACGTGACCACCGCGTTTGCGATGACCCGGTTGGCGGTGCCGCACATGATGGCCGGCGACGGCGGGTCGGTCGTGAACATTTCTTCGGCGGCGGGACGTCTGATCCAACCGGGATTTGCCGCGTACGGTACGGCGAAGTGCGCGCTCTCCTTCCTAACGAAGTTGCTCGCCTGCGAATTCGCCCCCAAGGTCCGCGTCAACGCGCTCGCCGTGGGTGCGACACTGACCGACGCGCTGGCGCCGTTCTTGAGCGCCGAGGCGCACACGAAGCTGAAGGAAGTGACCCCCATGGGACGTCTTGGTGAAGTGGAAGATATTGCCCTCGCGGTCCTGTACCTGGCCTCGCCCGCGGCGAGCTGGATCACCGGCAAGGTGATCGAGATCGACGGTGGCACCGAAGGGACGAACTGGCCGTTCCCGGTCTGAATCCCGTCCTCGAGCCACCGCGGTGGACACGCAGGACTGGCAACGCTAACCGCACTTCATCACACTAGCCGGAGAAGAGGACATTATGCGTTTTTCGCTTGCCGAATCGATGTGCGACCCCAGTCACTATCTCCCCTTGGCGATCGCGGCGGAGGAAGCGGGATTCGATTCGTACGTCATCCCCGACAGCATCTGCTATCCCAAGGCGTCGGACACCAAGTACCCGTACACGGAAGACGGCGAACGCCAGTTTCTCGAGGGGCGCCCGTTCATCGAACCGTTCACCCTGATCGCGGCGATGGGCGCGGTGACCAAACGGCTGCGCTTCGTCACCTTCGTCGTCAAGCTGCCGATCCGCCAGCCGGTGCTGGTGGCGAAATCCGCGACCTCGGTCGCCGTGATGACGAACAACCGCTTCGGCTTCGGCATCGGGCTGAGCCCGTGGCCGGAGGACTTTCAGGTGTGCGGCCAAGAATGGAAGACCCGCGGCAAACGCATGGACGAGATGATCGAGATCATCCGTGGGCTGAGCACCGGCGACTTCTTCGAGTACCACGGCACACACTACGACATCCCCGCCATCAAGCTCTGCCCGGCGCCGACGCGGCCGATCCCGATGCTCATCGGCGGGCAGTCGGAACCGGCCTTGCGGCGCGCCGCCCGGCTCGGCGACGGCTGGATGCAAGCCGGTCGCGATCCTTTCGAACCGATGATCGAACGCCTCACCGAGCTGCGCAAGGAGTATGGACGCGAGCGCGAGCCATTCGAGATCCACGTGATTTCGTTCGAAGGCTTTTCGATCGACGACGTGCATCGGCTCGAAGACCTTGGCGTCACCGACGTCATCGTCGGCCTGCGCTATATTTACGATCGTAGCACGGACAGCATGCCGCTCGCCGAGAAGATCGATGCGCTGCGCACGTACGCCGACGAAGTGATCGCCAAGGTGTAGGGTCGCGGGAGGAGACATCTATCGGCCCAGCGCCGCCGCAGATCAAATCCGAGGTGCGCGTGGACCTCGGTTGCGGAATTGGCTCGGCAGTGGAATCGTACTTGGGATCGCCTGCCACCCAGTGCTAAGCTACGCCCATGGGCTTGGTGAATGCGAGGATTACGTTACTGAACCCGAGAAAGCCGGAGCTGGCAGCTGTGGAAGTTGAGGCGCTGGCGGATTCTGGCTCGGTCCACCTGTGTATCCCGGATCACGTCCGCATCCAGTTGGAGCTGGAAGAAATCGACAAGAAGGAAGTGACGCTTGCGGACGACAGTCATCGCCTCGTTCCTTACGTCGGGCCGATCGAAGTTCGCTTTCGCAACCGCGTCGGATTCGCCGGGGCCTTGGTCATGGGCACTCAGGTCCTTTTGGGCGCGATTCCGATCGAGGACATGGACCTCGTGGTCATCCCAGGCACGCGAACGCTGGCAGTGAATCCGAGCAGCCCGAACATTGCGACGTCCGTGGTCAAGTAACGGGGTGAGGCTCCGGGGACGTGGGTACAGCCCCGGGGCCTCATGTTCGACATCAGGATGCCTCCCCACTTTTTTGAAAGGACTGTCGATACAGGCGCACGCTGCGATGGCGCCGCGGTCACCGCGGGATGAATTCCCCGGCGTCGGTTCGCCAACATCAGTCCCGAGAGAATAGACAATCCACGTATCGTGGGTGTCTTGCCTCCCCTCCGGCTGGTTCTGGAGCATGAGGATGAAATCCGCAATGCGTGGGAAGCTCACTTCTGCCGTTGAGGTCGCGCACGTTCCGAAGCATGGGTTCTGGCTTCTGCTTGACGAACGAGAGCGGTTCGTGGGGTTCGAGCGTTTCCCCTGGTTTCGTGACGTATCGATCGGCCAGCTGCGTAACGTCGAACTCCCGCATCCGCATCGTCTGTATTGGCCAGATCTCGACGTGGACGTAGCGGTGGAGTCGATCGATCATGCCGAGCGATTTCCGCTGGTGAGCCACGCCCGGCCTGACAGGTGCGTGCAGCCGGCGCGCAAGAGGCGTGCGCGCGGCCGATGTGCATACTGTTCGGCTTGGCCGTCCGAGGAGACTGGGAATGAGGCGCACGTTTATCGGGTTATGGGAAGATGCCGAAGGTTTGCTGAGAGACAACGGCGATCGGCTAACGTGTGGCGCGCCCGAGTCGCGACCTGGTTGTAGCCGCCCATCAAGAGGTGACTCGCCAAGGGGGTTTTGAAGACACCCATGATACATGCGGCCGGGTGAACGTGACATGGGTGTCTCAGTACCACACTTCGCCCGGGGACGCGCCGTTGGCTCTTCAGCCAACCTTCGTTCTGCCTGGCGATGTCGGTCACCAGGCCGATACCATGTTCGAACGAATTAAAGTTCGGAAATGCCCGTAGATCGTGCCCCAGACGCAACAGCGCCTTGAGGGTCTCCAACTCCTCGCGCAACTCCAGCAAGGCGGTGACCTTGTCGCGCCGCGCATTCGCTCGCACGACCAGGGTCAAAGACCGGCGCGCCGCCGCGCGCAAATCGGCACCGATAGCGTACTTGTGGTAGCGGGAAAACCCGTGCACCACCCGCTCGAGCCAGAGAGAAAGGTCGTAGCAGGCCTTGTAGATGGGAAGATGTTCACTGCGCGCCATACGCCACCCCAAACTGGGGGCTACCGCCCCCAGACCCCCAATAGAGCAAATGATCAAAGTAGCGAATCACCCAATGACCAATCACGAGCCCCCACGCACGGCACGGACGTAGTAGCTGAACGTCTTACTGCCGCCGTCCACGCCGCCATAGTAGAAGTACACGAGCCATGCGTGGTCCGAATCGCCGGCGTCGGTAGTCGCCGACCAATAGAAGTCCGACTGCGTACAACTGCCCGTCAACACCGTGCTGCCCGCCGTGCAACTGCTGTTGAACGCCGGCCAGGTGCAGGGATCCGTGTAACCCGTGCACGGATACGGCGCCCGTAAAATCGTCTCCAACTCCGCCGCCGCCGGCGTGCCCGATTGATTCACCTTCGGAATCCGCCAATCCGTTGCCCCGGCGAAGCCGCTGCCGCCATTCAACCACGTCAACCACTGCCAGATCGTACTATAGTTTCCACTTCCCGGCCCCGGGTTGGCACCGTTGGTGTTGCAGGCGGCGCCGGCACAATTACATGCTCCCGAAACACACTGCGCGCAGCCCACCGTGGATGCGGATCCGGTGCCTGCCGCGCAGGCGGCCGCGGCGGCCGCGCTCGGCTGGCAATACGCACCGCCATCGGCACACGTTCCCGCCCAAGCGTAATAGAAATCCTTGTCGTGCAAAGTGTTGTCGTCGCTCTTCTTCTCCCACACCAGATTGGTGGTGCAGTCGAGGACCGTGCCGTTGCCCTGATCGACGAAGCCGCTGCACGCCGTCGCCGTTGGCGTACTGGTCGGGGTCGCGGTCGGCGTTGGCGTGGCGGTGCCCGTTGGTGTACCTGTCGCCGTGGGACTCGCGGTGGGCGTCAGCGCCGGCACCACGAGGTCACAGACGTCGAGACGCAGGTACAGGTTGGCTGCGTCCGCCGTCGCGAACAGCGCGGCAATCTCGGTGGCCGCGTCGCCGCCGCTGCCGCAGGCCTGCCCCACCCCGAGCGGAGGAATCCCCGTCCAGTCGTTGACCTGTCCATCGACAATAATGGTCACCGCCCAGGCAATAGTCGCCGTCCCGGCCAGCCCGAGCAGCACCAGCAGTGCGCGCACCGGGCCGCGCCGCCGCAGCGCCCACACTCCGACACCGCACAGCAGCAGCACACAGGCCGCCAGCCCCGCCCGCGTCGCCACCGGCGCCGGGGCGGGCAGGCTGAGCCGCAGCCACATCGCCGGACCGCCCACTTCCCCGTCGCGGCTCACCAGCGCCCCCGCACCGTCGCCGCCCACCGCCACCACCGCGACCCGCACGATCGGGCCAACCCCCAAGACCGCGAGCGGCACGAAGCCCTCGATGACGTCCGCGCCGTTGAGGCCGTTATTGATCCCCACCGGCCACGTCCCCGCCGAGACGGCGATCTCCGCGCCGAAGCTGCCGCCGCTGCACACCGCCCGGGTAATACTCTCGACCGTTGCCGTGCTCCCCGTCCGATCGACGACGATCGTCAGCCGCTGCTCGACCCCGGGAAATGTCGATGGCGGCGTGCTCGGCACCGGCACCGTACAGCCGCTGGCGGCATTGTTGTCGGTGTCCAGGAGCACGAAGTACTGGTACGTGGCCGCACTGGGGAAAAGGGACCAGTCGCGGCAGCGCACGCCATCAGCAGCGCCGCGCATCCCCATGCGCTTCGGATTCACGTGCATCTCTCCGTCTCCTCCGCTGTAACCGCAGCACCGACGGTTCCGGCGCTGTCCGCCGTACACCCCCCCAAAATTACCAGGATACCGGCAATGCCCGTACCGCGGGAGAATCATCTTTGTCAAGTGCGATTCTCGTATCCCCGTCATTGATCGTCGCCATACAAGACATTTGGCATAACTACGTAGATCTACGTCCCACCGGCAAAGGGACGTAGTTTCATCCAGGCCACATGTGCACCAGATATGTCGATAGATATGACAACTTCTCCCCAGTAGCGCGTACCGTAGCTCATGCACCTCCGCCGGAGCCCAGCTCGATGCGCCCGGTGGCACCTCCCACCACGTGATGGTGCGCGGTATCGAACGGCGCGCCATCTTTCTGGACGACACCAACCGTCAGGACTTCGTCGATCGCCTCGCGGGGAGCTCAGCCAGGACACTGTGGTGCCGATCTTCGCCTGGAGCCTGCTCCCCAACCACACCCACCTCTTGCTGCGCAGCGGCAGCCTGGAAGCCTCTCCGCACTGAAGCAGCGCCTGCTGACCGGCTACGCCGTGCGCTGGCCGACATCGCCGCTGCGGGCACCTGTTCCAGAACCGCTGATCATCCTGGTGGGGAAAAGGGACGTAGTTCATCCGTTACATCATGCGCAAGATATGTCGATAGATACTTGACAACTATCACCGTGGCGCGTACCTGCGTGGCTCATGCATGCCTCGCCAGGCTCGGCTCGATGCGCCCGGGGTGCTCCACCACGTGATGGTGCGCGGTATCGAACGGCGCGCCATCTTTCTGGACGACACCGACCGTCAGGACTTCGTCGATCGCCTCGCGGGGCTCAGCCAGGACACCGTGGTGCCGATCTTCGCCTGGAGCCTGCTCCCCCAACCGCACCCACCTCTTGCTGCGCAGCACGGCGGCCCAGGCCTCTCCGCACTGATGCGGCGCCTGCTGACCGGCTACGCCGTGCGCAGCACAACCGACGCCATCGCCGCTGCGGGCACCTGTTTCAAGACCGCTTCGATCCATCTGGTCGAAGACCGAGCCGTACTTTCTGGAACTGGTGCGCTATCTGCACCTGAATCCAGTGCGCGCTCACTTGGTCACCTCGGCTTGGCGGGAACTGGACACCCGGTGGAGTGGCCACGCGCGACTGGTCGGGCAGGTGAACGATGGTTGGCAGGCCGTGGAGGGAGTACTGGGGCGATTCGGGCTGGGGCAGGCCGGGCACGGCAGGCCTATCGCGCCTTCGTTGCGCCGGAAGGCTTTACGCGGGCACGGCCGGAACTGATGGGGGAGGGCTCAACGACGCGATCGCTGGGGCTGGGAGCCTACGCCGAAGCTGGTCCGGGGGCAGGAGCGCTGGGCCTTTGACGAACAGGTCGCCTCGGCTCGGTGGAGTTTACTCACGATGTGCTCGCCGATTTGGCTCGCTCGGATGTGCTTGCAAGGCGGCACTCGAAAGATGGATCGCGTCCAGCTGTTACGGGAACTGACGGATCGACTGGGTGCTCCGCTGAAGGACTCCGCGCACGCCGTTGGCAATCGGCCACCGTCTCATTGCGCTCCGTCGTCAGTCACGTCGGCGTGGTGCATCTCGGCCACTCCCTGCGTGCCATGGCGAGGTGCCTCGGCGTGTCGGCGCCGACCGTGTTACGCGACGTGAGGCGCGGTGCGGACGAGATCAAGCGGCTCGGCATGACGGTCGAGCAGCTGCTCGCTTGACGCAGGCAGCCCCCGAGAAGCGTATATGCGGTTTGGGCAACTCCTCCGTCACGAATGAAACGGATGAAACCACGTCCCGAAAGGGGCCGTGCGGCCGAAGAGGAGGACTCCGCCCACCGTCGGCACCTTGCGCCCCTGGTGGCCGGTCACGAGGCGGAGCGTTTCCAGATCGCGGCGCGCGATCCTGCGGACCGGGGCGAACGACTCGGAAGCGGCTCGGAAGTCCAGCGCTTCCGAGTCGAGGTCCGGCAGGGTTGCCGAGAATTTCGTCGAAGACTTCGCCGCGCGCGAAGCGGCAGCTCCTCGACAAGCTGCTGGTCGGCCTTGTTCGGTCGAACCCGCACGCGCACATAGACGCCAGCGTCGAGTCCTCGCGCTTGAGGTAATGCGGGCGGCCCGAGCTCGGGTGCACCTACCTGGCCAGGGTCTGGAGTGCGCCGCCACGGAAGGATCTCGATCTCCGGCACGGCCAGGGGACGATGTGATCGGCGATCAGGTTGGCCGGGCACTCCTCCACGGGTCTGACGGTTGGGCTTGCCGCTTTCGGCGCTGCGCGATATCGACACCGATGAGCAGCGTTCCGCCGCGGTGTTCGCGAGAGCCACGAGCGTTCGTAGCGCGCCGTCGAGGCGTGGAGAGCTCGCGCTTGAGCTCGAGGGTCTTGCCCTCCGGGCGCTTCAGGAGCTCGACGAGGTCCATCGTGCTAGGAAGTCTACTCGGAAGGATGACCGTGGCCATGCTTCCGGTGGCGCGCAACCGCGAGTGCTCGATCGGGCGCGTGATTGTCGTCTACGAGGACGACGCTTCGGCCGAGGTCCGGTGCCTGGGCGTCTAACGCCTTGGCGCTCACCCGCCGCGGCCAGAACGTGGCGGTGTCCGTCTGCCCGAATGGCCTCGTCGCCGCGGTCGGGTGGAGCGCCTTGTTCGGCGCACACGCTCGCCCTCTGGCAAGGTGATCTCGACCACTGGCTCGCCACGCCCAAGAAGTTCGATGGCACTTGGGAGCGCGCGGGAAAGGCTCGCCCAAAGGCGGGCGTTCGACTTGTTCCCACACCGGAGCCACAACACCTGTGGCGGCGTGCCGAGTCGGCCGACGAGATCGACGAAATCGTCGTCCTTCGTGAAGACCACTACCCGCGCCTCGCGAGCCCTATCGAAGATCTCCGGGTCTTCTGCCTCTCGGAGACCAAGATCGCGTACGTGCACCGCATCGAGGGCGAACTGGCTGCGAATCCACGGACAGAGCTTCGGGGAAATGTGAGCATCGACCCAGAGGATCACGGGACGACCACAGCATGGCTGACGCGGCTACTGGCAAACCGCAAGCAGGCATAGACGTCCTCGAGTTCAAGATCAGGATGCTCCCTGACGATCTGCTTCGGCGTCATGCCCGAAGCAAGAAGCTCCAAGACATCCGATACGCGAATCCGCATGCCGCGAATGCATGGACGCCCGCCGCATTGCCGGGGGTTGACGGTGATTCGATCCATCAGCTGAGCCATGCTCGCTCCTTAGCACAGGTTGGTGGTGCAGCCGAACCCCAGGTATCGCGCCCATCGGGTCCTTGGCGATGCAGGAGACATAGAATAGCTCTTGTTCCTCCCATCATTGCTCTACCTTCGCACCCTTGCCAAGATTGCAATCGTCACAGAGGGTTCGAAGGTTCTCGACCACTGTCATTCCGCCGAGCGCCACCGGCGTGATGTGATCGAGATGAAGTTCGCAACCAACCTTGGAAGCCGGGTTGCTACCGCAAAGCACGCAACAAAAACGATCGCGACGGAGCACATCGTAACGGAGACCGAGACTGATTCCGACACGCCGTCGGGACCTCGGCTCCGGACGGGAGACAACAACCTGGTTATTTACCGGCGGAGGCTGCACAAGAGCCCGATCAGCCACCGCGGCATCTGCGACGTCGGCGTTCACACGCTCGACAAACGCCCTCAGTGCACCACGCCAGGTGCCCCACTTCGCCTCGTACGCACCCGCACCGATCCGCGACGGCGCACTTTCCATTTCGCCGTAGGTGGGCTGGCGACCGTAGTGCGTCCAGACGAGTAGGAGGTTCTCGAAGTAGTCCGACTCAGAATAGCGTCTTCCGCGATTTGAAATGACGAGCCCCGCCGCTTCAACTGCACGCCGCCAGGAACCGAAGCGACGACGGATCGTTTCGGGGTTCATCGTTCCATGCTGATTGAACTGCTCGACGGTGACGGTCCTTCGTCCCAGGTTGTCCGCGACGACCCGGAGTCCAGAAAGAAGTTCTTCGTCCGAAAAGGTGCGAGCACCTTGGACGAGGGTACGCCTGGGTTCTGGTGTGCCGCTGTAGCGGTCGGTAAGGCCTGCAGCTTCGAGAGCACGAGCCCAGCCGTCAAAGCGACGACGAATGACCGACGCCGACGCTTTCGAATGGCGGTCGAACTCGGCCTGCGTCAGAACGGCCGAGGTTACCAGTGAGGCAACGCGCTGCAATTCCGCTATCAATGACGGCGTGTCGGAGGAATCAAGACGGGCAAGCTCGAATCTGTGACTCTGCCGCCGTTCACCAGGTTGTTCCTGGCTCATCACGTTTCTCGACCAGCCGAACGCCGTGGCGATGAGCCGCGCGCTTTTTCCGCATCGGTCTCCATCGCCTTGTTCGGCGAGTCGGTCACGCGTACATGAGCCGCCGCCGCTTTGGCTCTGGAACCGGGTCACCGAATTCGGTTGCCGTGTCTATCCAGAGCTGCATGGCATCCTTAGCGTTGGCGAGCGCAGCTTCCTGGGTATCGCCATGCGCCATGCACCCGGGCAGCTCCGGCACCTCCGCTACGAACACCCCGTCCTCGTCGCTCCAATAGAGGATGATTTCGTAGTTCAGCATTACGTTGGGCCTCCGAGCTTGTGCCTCAGAATTGTCGCACGCACTTGTCGCACTTGGTACACTTTCGCCTTGCTTCCTTCCCGCTGAAGATTGATCTTCTCTTCGACGCCCGCCTTCCGGAACATGTGGTGGCTTCCGCGTATCCGTTCCTCGAAGCCTAGCCGGCGCAGCAGCTGACGGAGGTCGTTGAAAGCGATGTTCGCGTCTGATGTCCCGCGGAGAATGCGAGCCAGGAGATCATCGTACTTGGCCACGATACCCGCTTACAACAAGTTTGCGACCTTGCCTAGCGACCGCGGCCGGGGTCGGCCGACACGCTGTCGTTCTGCATGCATCTCCTTGACTCTTCGATCGACAAGGGCCGCTCTCGCCGATCGATATCCGCATGGCAATTGGAGCAGAGCGGCTGCAGATCATTTATCGCAGTGAGGCGGTACCCCTTCCCGACCCTTGCGCAGCCAAACTTGGGACCGTGTTGCAGCTGGGCTCACTGGACGGCCGCAATGCACTGGATGGCAACTTTGCCACTATCAAGGTTCGTCCATGGCATCGAGCTCCCTTGTGCGGGCGAGGGCCATTCTTTCGCGGCATCCACTAATGACGAGGGGCTGAGAGGTACCGCCCTCGCGGAGAGCTCCCTCAGCTAGGCATTGCTCGTCGCGATATACTCGCCAACGCTCTTGTGAAACTCGCAGGTGCGCTACGGCTTGTTCGAAGTCGTGGAGGTGCTGCACTCTCAGGTCAAAGGCGTGCTGCATTCGCTCTTCCGCAACGCCCTCAAGATCTTTCTGGCACGTGCGTAGATCGGCCATTGACCCTTTGGGATCGCACGGCGGCCCGGACGCACTGGCTCGGTTTGCGACAGGTACAACGCAGAGGCAGAGGAAGCACCACGCAAAACTCCGCAGCTGCGTCATTATGCACACTCTCCACATAGGCTTGTCACTCGTCACCCGCCGAACGTTCAGCGTTTCATCTGCTCTCCGGCGCCAGGCGGGGTAACACTTTAACCAGAATCACGCCACCCCAGCCGGTCCGCAGGGCTGACCACACCGTGCCCGCCGCGGTTGAGGACGTGCGTGTAAATCATCGTCGTCGTGACATCCTTGTGCCCGAGCAGTTCCTGCACCGTGCGGATGTCGTAGCCGGCGGCCAGCAGATCGGTCGCGAAGCCGTGGCGCAACGGGTTCTGAGACACCCATCCTACCGGGTTCCGAGACACCCATCGTACGGCCACCCGGCCGGGCAATTCATGGGTGTCTCGAAACCCCCCGACCCCCCCGCGTACCAGGGACGCCGAGCGGGTTAGGAGTCTGGCGCCCCAGAGGGGCACCGATTCACCAGCCCAGGGCATCGCCCTGGGCAAAGTTCGGTAGGGGGGTGTTCCGAGACACCCATCGTACGGCCACCCGGAGCCGCGGTCGGCCCAGCGCGGCATTGGCCTCGCGTCAGTTCAGCGTTTGAGCACGTAGGCGCTCATCGGGTACGTCTCGAAGCGCTCGTAGTCGATGAAGCGGTGGCAACTGTCCATCATGCGCTTCAGGTTGGCCTCCAGCTTTTCCGGCGTTTCCGCATCGTAGAACACCAACTGATCGGTTGCCGCCTCCGGCGGGAAGGCTTCCTCGACGATGCAGACCCACGGCGGGGCATTGTCCGTCAGTGCCCGCACGCAGACGTTCTGAATGTAAAGGAACGTGCTCTGCGTCTCGATGGCGACTTGCGTGTGCGAGCCCTGCCAGATGCGCAGAAAGTCCTCGTACGTTAGCGCCGCCGGCTTCTCGATGAAGCCGACGGTGTAGTGGGCGCGCAGCCGTTCGCCCAGCGCCGGCACCTGCGCCGTGTTGACGATCGGTACGGACTCGAGCACCAGATAGCCGGCCAAGCGCGCCGTCAGCGCCCGGAGCGCCTCCTCGACGGGCCCGCGGTCGAGGTGGGAGTCCATCCACACGCACACCATGGCCGTCAGGTTCGACTGCGCCATCCGCAGCCCCAGTGCCGCCTGCTCGTCCGCGATGTTGACGCTCAAGCGCCGCCCACCGCGCACACAGACGAGCGGCGCGGTACGCTGGAGGAGTTCCTCGCGAAAACTCTCGGTCGCCACCTCGGGCTTCTTCCACAACACGTAAAGCAGCTTTTCCATGTCTCCTCCTTCGCTTCTTGCAGGATCGCGGCGCGGGATATCCGAATGTCCCTTCTTATCCGAGGCGTTGCCGTGCAATCAACTCTCGCGCCGTCGCCGATTTTGTTTTATGGAGTAGTCCACAAACGAAGGAGGCATCATGACAAGCAGCGAGCGGGTCGGTCCGGCGGCGGTTCGAAAGGCGGGCACAGTCGGCACGTGGGATGTGGAAGCCGACGTCGTGGTCGTCGGCTACGGTTGTGCGGGCGCCTGCGCCGCCATCGCCGCGCGTGAGGCGGGTGCGCAGGTGCTGCTGATCGAACGCGCCAGCGGGGGTGGCGGCACCTCGGCCAACTCGGGCGGCCTGATCTACATGGGCGGCGGCACTCCGGTGCAGCAGGCCGCGGGTTTCGACGACACGCCGGAGGAGATGTTCAAGTTCCTCATGGCCGCGCTCGGCCCCGATCCCGACGAGGCCAAGATCCGCATGTTCTGCGACGAGAGCGTCGCGCACTTCCACTGGCTCGAGGCGCACGGCGTGCCGTTCAAGCGAACGTTCTACGACGAGCCCGGAATGGAGGCGCCGACCGACGACTGCCTCGTCTACTCCGGTGGCGAGGACGGCCACCCATTCAACCGTATCGCCAAGCCCGCGCCGCGCGCGCACAAACCGCGGCATCCCGGCGCCGGCGGCGGCTTTCTGATGCAGAAGCTGGTCGCGGCGACGGAGCGCAGCGGCACGCGTTTCGAATTCGACGCGCGCTGCGAGCGTCTGGTCGTCGACGACCGGGACCGCAACCGCGTCGTGGGTGTGGCCATCCGCCAGAATGGCAACGAGCGCCTCATCCGCGCCCGCCGCGGCGTCGTGCTCGCCGCCGGCGGCTTTGCCAGCAACCGCGAAATGGTTTTGCGCCATACGCCGCTGCTGGCACGCTGCGCCGCCCTCAATGCCACCGAGGGCGACGACGGCAGCGGTATCCGCATGGCGATGGGCGCGGGTGCCGACATCATCCGTATGCATACGCTCGAGGTGGCCTACCCGCTGGTTCCTTCTCGCCTTCTCCGCGGCATCTTGGTGAACCGCTACGGCCAGCGCTTTATCAATGAAGACACCTACTTCGGGCGCCTGGCGCAAGAAGCGTTGCTGCGCCACGATGGCGAGATGCTGCTCATCGTCGACACCGCCATCTACGAGCCGACGATTTTCGGAATGCAGGCGGCGTTCGTCGAGGAAACCGTCGCCGATCTCGAGCGCGCCATCGGCTTGCCGGCGGAATCCTTGCAGGACACCGTCGCCTACTACAACCGCTTCGCGGCCCAGGGGGCGGATCCGCTGTTTCACAAACGGCCGTCGTTCCTCCAGCCCCTCACCGAGCCGCCATTCGCCGCCTTGGATTGCCGTACCGGCAGCCAGAACACCAACGTCGGCGCCGTGTTCAGCGCCCTCACCCTGGGCGGATTGCATACGCTGCCGAGCGGCGAAGTCCTCGATCCCGACGCCAACATCATTCCCGGGCTCTATGCCGCTGGACGCACGACCAGCGGTGTCGCCGGCGGCGGGTACTGTACCGGCATCTCCCTCGGCGACGGCACCTTCTTCGGCCGCAAGGCCGGTGAGCGCGCCGCCACGGCGAACGCGGGATGATTCCGGCGGATATGGCCGACACGCCCGGTCTGGTTGCGGTGCGCTGCATCCTCGGCTGACGTTTCCGGCCGGCGCGCCGGTCGACGCACCGGCGGGCGACCGCAGCTTGCCCCCTTCGCCCTTGTGTCCTAGTATCGCGGCGCAATCGCGGGTCACAGCCGACCGCGCTCCACGGGGGGCAAGAAGATACATGGATCTAAACTATGGCGAAGAGTACGACGCCTTTCGCGCCGAAGTGCGGCAATTCCTAACGGAACACTGGACCGACGAAGATCGCCGGACGAATCCGCCATTCCAAGGACACAGCTGGCTGGTCAACTCGGTGACGCGGACGGACGACGACGCCACCCGTTTTCGCCTCCAAGCGATTGCACACGGCTACCTGTATCGCAACGTACCCAAGCGCTACGGGGGCGGCGAACAACCCTGGGATCCTCTGAAAGAGATCGTCATCGCCGACGAGTTTGGGAAGGCACAGGCACCGATGGAGGTCATGGGGAACGGGCCGCATCTGTTGGTGCCGACCCTGCTCGAGCGCGGCAGCGAGGAGCAGAAGCAGCGCTTCGTGCGCAACGCGCTGCTCGGTACGGAGTACTGGTGCCAGGGTTACAGCGAACCGGGGGCCGGCAGCGACCTCGCGTCGCTACGCACCCGCGGCGTCCTCGACGGCGACCACTGGGTGATCAATGGCCAGAAGATCTGGACTACCATGGCCCACCTCTCCCACTGGATGTTCTGCCTGGTGCGTACCGAGCCCGACGCTCCCAAGCACAAGGGCATCAGTTACCTGCTCATCGACATGAAGACGCCGGGCGTAACGGTGCGGCCCCTCGTCCAGATGAACGGGCAGCAGGAGTTCAGCGAGGTCTTCCTCGAGGATGTGCGCGTACCGGCAACCAATATCGTCGGCAAACGCGGCGAGGGGTGGGCCGTCAGCATGGCCACACTGAAACACGAGCGCACGTTCATGGGGAGAACCCTGGTCGGCCATCGCATGCTCGAGGGCGTGATCTCCCTGGCGCAAGGCGTCACGCTGCGTGGTCGGCCGGCCAGCAAGGATCCCGTCATTCGTAACCGGCTCGCGGAACTGGAGGCCCGCCTGCGCGCGCATGTCTACAACGGGTACCGGCTCCTAACCATGGGGATACGCGGGCAGGATCCCGGCGTCGCTGGCATGGTCGGCAAGCTCTACGGCTCGACGCTGTCCTATGACGTCGCCCGGCTGGCCATGGACATTGTGGCGGACCGCGGCGCCCTCTGGCGCGACAGCGGACCCGCCAATGGCATAGCTCCCTACGCCTACATGGCCGCGTTCGCGCTACTGATCGGTGGCGGCACAGCCAACATTCAACGCAACACCATCGCCGAACGCGGGCTGGGTCTGCCGCGGGGATGAAGAAACAGTCGAGAAGCGAACGTCTCTAGGGTCTAGCCGGCAGCGGACCTGTATCGAAAGTTGAATGCGTAATCGAAGAATCGCCGACTGTTGACGATCGACTGCCTTGAGGAGTGCTCAATGAATTTCGGTTTGTCGGAAGAGCAAGAATTGTTGAAGTCGACCGTCAAGCGGTTCCTGGAGGATCACTGCCCGACGACCCGCGTCCGGACGATCATGGAAGGCGACAGCGGTCACGATCCGGCGTTGTGGCAAGGGCTCGTGGAGCTCGGTGTCACCGGCTTGGTCGTGCCCGCCGACCACGGCGGCTCGGCCCTCGAGTTACTCGATCTGGCACTCGTGGCTGAGGAACTGGGATATGCCGCCACGCCGGGGCCGTTCCTCGGTTCGAGCATGGCCACCCTGGCGTTGCTCGGCGCCACCGACGCGGCGCGACAAGCCGCATGGCTGCCGCGCATCGCCACCGGCGACGCGGTCGCCACGATCGCCTTCGGCGAAGCGGAGAGCGAATGGAACCCGGCGCGTTTCGCGGCACGGGTCACGAACGGGCGTCTGAGCGGAACCAAGCCCCTGGTGCCCAACGCCGGCGTGGCCGACGCGCTGATCGTCGCCGCCGCCGGCGAGGCAGGCCCCGATCTTTTCCTCGTCGAACGCGATGCGCCAGGTATGAGCATCAGCCCCCTCAAGGCCGTCGATATGACACGGCACATCGACAACGTGACGTTCGCCGACACGCCCGTCACCAAGCTGGGCGGCGGACTGCCGGCGATCCAACGCACGCTCGACGCCGGCTGCGTGCTGCTCGCCGCCGACGCCTATGGCGGCGCTCGGCGCTGTCTCGAGATGACGGTGCGCTACGCCCTGCAGCGCGAGCAGTTTGGGCAGGTGATCGGCGCGTTCCAGGCCGTGAAGCATCAACTCGCGAATCTCGCCGCCGAGTTGGAGCCGTCGCTGTCCTTGTACTGGTATGCCGCCCACGCGTTCGACCGCATCCCGGAGCAAGCGCAGCGCCACGCCGCGCTGGCGAAATCGCACCTGACCGACGTCTACGATCGCGTCACCCGCGACGCCATCGAGTTGCACGGCGGCATCGGCTTCACCTGGGAATTCGACCTGCATCTCTGGTTCCGTCGCGCCATCTTCGACCGCGGCTTCCTCGGCGACGCCAACTTCCACCGCGCCCGCGCCGCGGACCTGGCGGGCTGGTAAGGGCGCCGCGGGCGGGGGGGATGGATTCCATCCTCCGCCCGCACTATGCTTGCCCGGATGTGCGCCCAGCGGTTGCGCACGAGGGAGGAACACATGGGAATCGTTCTGCCCACCACCGATCAAGTGCGCCAAGCGTCCGCGGCGCTTGGTTTGGCGCTCGGCGACGACGACGCGGCAGCGTACCGCGACCTCATGGGTCCGCTGCTCGCGGGGTACCAGGCACTCGACGCCATCCCCGTCGAGATGCCGAAGCCCACCTATCCGCGCACGCCCGGCAGTCGTCCGCTCCCCGAGGACAACCCGTACAACGCCTGGTACTATCGCACCTCGATTAAGGGTGCCCCAAACGGGAAGCTCGCGGGCAAGACGGTGGCGTTGAAAGACAACATCATGCTCGCCGGCGTGCCGATGATGAACGGCGCCGCCGTGCTCGAGGGGTACGTACCCGAGATCGACGCCACGGTCGTCACCCGCGTGCTCGATGCGGGCGGCGAAATCGCCGGCAAGGCCCACTGCGAATGTCTCTGCCTCTCCGGCGGCAGCCACACCAACGCCACCGGTCCCGTGCACAATCCGCGTCAGCCCGGCTTCTCCGCCGGCGGCTCCTCGTCGGGCTGCGCGGTGCTGGTGGCCGCCGGCGACGTCGACATGGCCATCGGCGGCGACCAAGGCGGGTCGATTCGCATCCCATCCGCACTCTGCGGCACTTACGGGATGAAACCAACTTATGGTCTGGTCCCTTACACCGGCATCTTGCCCATCGAGGTCACCCTCGACCATGCCGGTCCGATTACCCGAACCGTACGCGACAACGCCTTGCTGCTGGAAGCGATCGCCGGTGCGGATGGTTTCGACCCGCGCCAGTACGCACCCGTGGTGCACCCGTACTCCCAATTGCTGACGACGGACGTGTCCGACCTCACGATCGCCGTCGTCCGCGAAGGGTTCGAGAACCCGAGTGCCGACCCGCACGTCGTTGCGCAGGTACGGGCAGCCGCGCGGCTTTACGAGCAATTCGGGGCGCGGGTGGAGAACGTCTCCATCCCGTTGCATCTGCTCGCCGGTGTGGCATGCAGCCCAATCGTGGCGGAGGGGACCGTCAACACGATGATCGAGGGCAACGGCTTCGGCGGTGGGCGGACGGATCTCTACGTCCTCAGCCTGATGGACTTCCTGCGCGAGGCGCGGCCGCGGCGGCAGCAATTGGCGGAGCCGGTGAAGCTGGTGGCCCTGGTCGGCATGTACGTGAGGCAACAGTACGGCAATCGCTACTATGCCAAGGCGCAGCTCCTGGGACGCGTCTTGACGGCGGCGTACGACGAAGTGCTCACGCGGGCCGACCTGCTGCTTATGCCGACCCTCACCACCACAGCCAAGCGGCTGCCCGGCCCACACGCCACGCGCGAGGAAATCCTGCGCTGCGCCTTCGAGCCCGGCGGCAACCCGCTCGCTTTCGACATCACCCACCACCCCGCCATGAATGTGCCCTGCGGAGTCAGCGACGGCCTCCCTGTCGGCATGATGCTGGTCGGCAGGCACTACGACGAGCCGACCATCTACCGCGCCGCCTACGCCTTCGAGCAAGCGGCCGACTGGACCCGGCGCTGACCGGCGGCTGGCCTTGCACCCCACGGTCGGCACACCCAACTCATTGCGTGTGCGCGCTCCGGAGGGTTCCGGGGTTCCGAGACACCCAAGATACGGCCACCCGACTGCCCGTATCTTGGGAGACACCCACCGAAGGTTCTGAGACACCCATATTCAGGAAATGCTTCAAGATGGTCGCGCAAACGAAAGTCGGATTGCAAGCCATTCTCCCCAAGCACCCCGAATCGCGCTCGCGCTGCGGACGGGTTGCCCCGGCTGCCCGCACACGGTGCGATGCCCGGCGATGACTGGCGCGCGGCACCACAAACCACCCACGACACCGAAACGGCGGTCTCTTCGTCGTGGGTGCATCGTGAGTTTGCCGTTCAGCCGCACGTTAGCCGGCAGCGAAGGCGGAGAATGCCGAGGCAACTGAGACCCGTACCGAGCAGCGCCAACGATGCTGGACTGAGTAGCGCCGCCGATGCGCGCCTCGGCACAGGCGGCGTCGAAAGACGCACGTTGTCGATGTAAGTCCGGTCGACCTCCGGAACGTTGCTGTCGGTGGAGGCCAACGTGTAATCGGTCGCGATCACAATACGGGTCAGTCCTGCGAGAACGGCTTGCATCTCGGCCTGCGTGGCCAAAGGCGCGAGCCCGCTGTAGTTTTGCGACAGATCGGAAAACTTGCGCCAGCCGGCGCCTGAGGACTCATTCAGAGTGAAGCTGTAGTTGACCCAATCCAACGTCGGAAGCGCCCCTTCGTTGATCAGGGTGAGACCCCCACCCTGCAATCCAACCCGCACATTGAAGATTCCCGGGAAGCCGGTGGGCTGCTCAAGACTTTCGACCTTCAGGTCGAATGAAAACGTTCCGTCGTACTGCGCCGGAGTCAGGAACTTTGGCGGGGCTTGGACATACCCCCAGTCACTCGTGTTGTCTGTCGCGCCGAGGTGTCCATCCGGATTGCCACCGGCCGCGATCCACTCGAAGTCCGGCGGCGCATTCTGAAACAGCGTCCAGCCGTCCAGATCCGAGTCAAAGGTACTGATGACGTCAGCATGCGCAGCTCCGCTCGCCCACAACATCAGCGCCATTGCCACTAATCTCGTCTGCCGTGCAGACCCGAACAGGATACGTGGCATGTGCCCTCTCCAGATTCGCGGAACTTGGCCGACACGCCCTCTCTTGTCCTCATAGTGGGCAGTCCCGATTAAGGGGCTAATTGCCATCGGAGTCGATACCAGACTTTCCCCGCGACCCGGACGTTTCGCGAAAAATTCCGCACCCCCCGTCTACCGCCCACATAACCGATCTGTCAACCACAAACGCGCAAACCATAACTCCGCTCTAAGAAGCGGCCCCGCCGCCGAAGAATGCCGGCCACACGTACGGAAAGCGTTCTCCGACAGGCTCTTCGTCGCCTGTATGATGATTTACCGACCAGCACTACTGTCCGGTTTATTCCTGTAGGGAGCACTGGGAATGTCCGGGGAGGGTCCCGAGACACCCATGTTACGGCCATCCGGCCGCGCACATCATGGGTGTTTTGAAAACCCTTCCTCCCATGAGCTCGAACAGTGCGGAGCGTTCCATCAGGTGATCCTCCTCAAGTTGTCGTAGCGGGCACAATCGCTGCGCGGCGCATGGTGCAGCGTCAGCGCGGCGGGGGTGAGAATGGTGGCCGGCGGGGCAGGATCGCGCCGCCGGGCCAGGATGTTGAGAATGACGTCGGCCGAGTGGACGCCGTGGGCGAGGGGCTCGGCGCAGGCGGCCTCGACCGCGGGCAGTCCGTCGCTGAGCACCGCCGTGAGGATGTGGACCATCTGCCGATGGCCATCCTCGGCGCTCGCCAGCTTGCGGCGCACCAAGACGCAGGCGAGTTTGCCCGGCCAGGATGCGGTGCTCTTGCTGCTCTTCGGCTTGCTGCGCAGTGGCGCCATCCGGCTGCGCCGGATGGACGGCTGGGAGGACATGGCACCGGCGCCAAGGCCGATGACCCGAGCACGCAACGCACATCGTGTAACTCATATAGCAATAGATGGTACACCCCGGAAAGCAACTAAAGAGAGAAGGGCGGCGTAGGGAGGACAAGGATTTCACCTTTAGTCGCCGGATGAGCGCTCAATGATTTTCCACCACTTGACAGACACCACCCCGCGCCGCGTGCCGCATGGGTGTTTCCCGGCCTCAGTATCGCCGTCACCAGTTGGCCATCACCGTCAAAGATCAGCAGCGGGCGATAGATGTGGTGATCGTAGTACCCATGGAAAAAGCTCAACTGCTGCTCGCCGTGGGTCAGATCATCGGTGGTGTCGATGTCGAGCACCACCACTTCAGTGTCGGCGCTCAAGCCTTCCACCCAACGCTGCTCGAACTGCTCCAGCCGCTCTCGAATCGCTCGCCCGCGCTTCGACTCGAAAGAGATCAGCCGCATGGTGGCGGCCACCAGCACCGAACTCGATGCATGGCGGGCACGCGATCTGTCGGCCACGGCCTACCGCTTTCTGTTTTTGGACGGGGCCAATTTCCAAGTGCGGCACGGGCGGACGGTGGAGCGGTTGCCGTTCCGGTGCGTGGTCGGAGCGCGGGCGAGCGATGGCGGCATGGAGGTCTTGGCCATCGAGGTTGGCGATCAGGAGCAGAAGGCCCTGTGGGCCGAGCTGTTTCAGAGCCCGGCCCGCCGCGGCCTCGACATAAGCGCCGTCGAGCTGGGGATCATGGACGGCCTGCCCGGCTTGGAGGCGGCGTTCCGGGCCGCCTTCCCCAATGCCCACACGCAGCGCTGTCAGGTGCACGCGAAACGCAATGCCCTGCGGCGGGTAGGCAGGGCGGCCCGCGACGAGTTTCGGCGCACCCTCGACGCCGTCTTCTACGCGTCCACCGACACCCACGCCCGCCGGGCGTTTCGCGCCTTCCAGGAGCGTTGGAGCACCACCTACCCCAGCGCCGTCGCGATCATCGAGCGGGATCTCGACAGCCTGCTGCGGTTCTATCGCTGGGAGCCCGGCTACCGGCATAGTCTGCGGACCACCAACCCGATCGAGCGGGTCAACAAGGAGTTCAAGCGGCGCACCAAGGCGATGGAAATCACCGGCGGCGAACTCACCACGTATCGACTGTTGGCATATGTTGCGTTAACCATGAACCTCGTCTGGAGGAGCTCCGGGTGCAAGCGGGGACATGGGTAACAGAATAGACCGGGGACATGGGTGACACTTCTTCATTCCTGCTCCGGGTTCTCCTCTAGCGGTTGTGGAGAACGGAAGGAGCCTTGGGGGGGAGGCTGAACACGCTGTATCCGCCGATGTGCATGGGCGTCGTTGGCGAATCGCCGAGCAGCATCTGGGCGTCTTGTCTTCCCAACGGTATCGTTTCCATGTCGTCGCCTCCGCAAAGAGGGATTGAACACCCGAATGAAGCAAGACCATCGTCGCCTCCGCAAGTCGCGTAACAAGACCTGTCTTCGAAAACACCCAGGGGCGTCGGGGGTTACGATTCCCGGCCCGACTTGATCGGGTACGCGGCCTCGCGCCAGGCTTTCATTCCGCCGTCCAACGCAACGGCGCGCTGGAAGCCCATATCGCGAAGGGTCTTGACCGCGAGGGTCGAAATGAGGCCGAGCTCACAACACACGAGGATGCGACAAGTGGGGTCCGGAAGCGCTTGGTTGACCCGCAACTCGAGCTGACCACGCGGCAGCAACCGCGCCCCGGGAATATGGCCGGCCTCGAAGGCGTCGCGTTCGCGCACGTCGAGCACGACCACGTCGTTCTCCGTCGACTCGAGGCGGGTCTTGAGCTCGGCGAGCGACATGAACGGCACCGCCGCCGTCGCTTCGGCGAGCAGCTGCGCGACGGTCTTACCGCCGCTCATGTTGGTCCGTAGCGCTTCCGTCACATGCGTGGGCATGGTGAGGTTCAAATGTTGCATCATCTCCACAAAGGCCGCCCGGTCGCGGTGTTGCAGGCGCGGGTTCTCGGCAAGCTCCCGCGCGATCGTCGAGTGGCCGCGGCCCTTATAGTCGTGCGCCGGGAACACCTTCAGTTCGGGATCGAATCGGAGGATGCGGCCGAACAGGCTGTCATACAGGGCCTCCGGGTCGCCGCTGGGCAGGTCGGTGCGGCCGGTGGCGCCGATCAGCAACGTGTCGCCGGTGAACAGGCGGTCCTCGATCCGTAGACAGAGCGAATCGCGCGTGTGCCCGGGCGTGTGGAACAGCTGCACGCGCAAGTGTCCAAGGACAATGAGTTCCCCGTCGTCGACGCGCATGTCCACGAACGGCGCCGGGCTGGTGCGGTGCATCACGACAGCAATGCCGAGATTCCGGGCCAACTGCTTTGTTGCGGTAAAATGATCCGCGTGCGTATGCGTGTCGATCAGGTAGCGGATGCGCAGTCCGTCGCGGGCGGCCAACCCCAGGTAGCGATCCATCTGACCGATTTCCGGGTCGATGATCGCCGCCACACAACTCTCGGCGCAGCCCACCACATAGGATTGACACCCACCCGCAGCGATCTGTTCGAAGATCATGGCGGCCTCCAAGCGTATTCGGCACTCCGTGGAGTGCGCAGCGGATTGTTGACGTCGCGCCTATCCTACCAAAGGCGCCTGGAATGGGGAATCCAGGCTGCACAGCGGCAGCGAAGTGCGCGGCGGCAGAACGAGCGTTCCGTCGTCCCGCCCGTCGCCTCGCGACCCGGCGTGGCTGCGCACGTGCCCCGGGAGACGCTGCCCCGATCCAGACCACGGGAATGCGGGACTCGCCCCCGCCCGCAACCGACAGCGTACCGGGCCGGACAAGAGGGGATGGCGGAGCGGCCGACGGGATCGTGGACCTGCCCGGTGCGGGTGCGGGCGATCGACCCTACGTCGCCAGCCGCCGCACCGCCTGCGCGTCGACGACGCCCGAACTGTCGTTGAAATTGACCGCACCATCGACGGCGATGCTATCGCCGACGTTGAGATCCTGGCAGCGAAGCGTGCGGCCGTTCGCATCCGTGATCGCGGTCGATCGCGTCAAGCGCACGCGGGCGCGTTCCACTATTCCGGCTATGCCGGGCATTCCGCGCCCACCGGCAGTGGCGGCGGGATCCGCCATCATCAATACGCCGGCGGTGCAGTCGTTCTTGAGGATCTTCCCGGTCATCTGGACCTGGTCGGTGGCTGGCGGGCCGACCAGTATGGCTGCCGCAACAAGCGTCTGATCGCGCAACTCAATCGTGCCGCGCACCACCACCTGCTGTTGCGCCCGGATGGCCGCGCATGCCAGGGCATTTCCGGCGCCGTCGAAGATAGCGGTCGTCCCGGTGAGCCGTACCATGAACTGATTCGCCTTCGCGCGCCGGTCGTCGACCAGGATGCTGCCGGAGGCGCAATCGGTGTGCGTCACCACGCCGAGAAACCCCAACTGGCGCACCGCGGCCAACTGCACTGTTCGAGGATTCAGCTGCAAGTCTTCCAACACGATCGTCGATCCGGCCGGCACCTCGACCTGCTCGGTGACCGCGTACGCGGCCGTCTTGAAACGCAGCGTCAGGACACCCGAGAAATCGCCGGTCAAATCGAAATTTCCGTCGGCATCGGTGGCGCTCGATGCGCCCGTCACCTCGTCGATACTCACTTGCACCACCGGGATCGCCGCGGCGCTCCCAGTGCTCGTCTCCTGCGCCACCGAGGTTACGTTGCCGCTGATGGAAGCGGACAGCCCCGACCCCACCGGACCGCCATCGCTTGCGGCGATCCCGATTCCGCCGCCGCCGCAACCGGCGACCATGAGCAGCACGCAGAGTGCCGTGCCGAAAATACCCACGCGTTTCATTGTGACCTCCGAATGCGGCCCGGTGTGGGACGAGCATCTTGTTTGGAAGGTGGAGGCTCCGGCGATGCCACGCCCTCTTCGAAGTAGTGCGCCGCGAGCACCACCCGCGTCCGCGGCCCACCCGCTGCCCGCGGATTGCGGTCGCGGTCGTGCGCCGCCAGCAGACTGTTGGCGCGCCGGATGAAATCCTCCGCCAATCGCCGTGCGGCCGCGCGCACCTCGGGCAGCGCCTCGGCGCCGATGTTGTCGTACACGACTTTGCGCTGCGGCCGCGGCGCGTCGGGATGTTCGAGGTTGTGCACGATCGTCGAAAAGAGTTCCGCCGGGTCCGAACCCAGCAAGGTCAATTTCCCCGCGGCGTCGCCCGCCGGAATGTGGGCCTCTTGCAGGAGGACAACATCGCCATCCCCACTAAAGTTCACCGCTCCCACCCGCAGCAATTCGTCGAGCACCGAACGCACCGGGATATCCGTTCCCAGCTCGCGCACCAGTCGGGCGAAACTCGGACCTCTGGGGGCGCCAGCCTCGTAGGCGAGACGCCGTGGCGTCCCGTCCGTATCCGCGTACGGGGGACCCGCCATCCACCGCCCGATGACGTGGGTCACCAGGGTGTCCTCCACTTCCGGTGTCCGCGGCGCTTGCCCGCGACGGCGCAGTTCGGCGATTTCCTTGCGGTGGATGCCGGTGACCAGCGACAAGCGGCTGTCGGTTTGCTGCTTGAAGGACAGCGCGAACTCCTGTTGGGCAACGTCAAAATACACCTGCTTCACGATGCGGCTGAAGGCGGGATAGGACACACCGTAGGCGATGAGCTGCCGGACCACCGGGCGCATCATTCGCTCGATGGCAACGACGAACTGTTGCTTCAGGGCACGTGGCAGCATGGCGACGGCTTAGCGCACAACCGAACCTGATTCCACGAGGCGGCAGGTCGACCGCGAGGGGGGAATCGCGGGCTCGACCTGCCGCCCGCTCGGTCGGTTTACTGACCGGTGGCGGTCGTGGAAGGCGGATTCACTTCGTCGCACTGCGCCACGCAACTCTGGGCATCTCGCATGCACACGCGGCGCGCCGCCTGCAACGTGTCGTCACACTGCGCGCGACAGTCATACTCGGTCGTGGCGTCGGCGGAACAGAGCGCGTTGCAATCGGCGGCACTCTCGTCCGCATCCTTTAGACAGCCGGTGTACGTACCGGCGCAATCGCCGACGCACGCCGGATCCTTGCTCCTCAAGTTCGCCGACGGCGGGCAGCTGCGCAGACAGGCAACCTCCGCACGCCGGCAGGAGCTGTTCTCGCCTACGGCGGCCTCCAGACAGTTCAGCGCGCATTGCCGCACGGCCAACTGCGCCTGCCGGCACGCGATCGCACGCGGGGTGGCGTTGCACACCTCGCGTGCCGTCTGAATCTCGTCGTTGCACCTGGCTTGCGTACACAACCGCCCGCTCTCCTCCACGGTCCGCCGGCAGGTGAGTGTGTAATCGCCGCAGTCGCGCACGCACGCCCAGTCCAGCGCACCCTTCCCGTTCGCTATGCCCCGCGACTCAGCGGGACCCACGGCCCCCGTCATCCCTTCGGGTCCCATCCCTCCGCCCGGTGCGGCGTACACCGCCGGCGCGAGCGCCGCCAGCAACCCGGCCGTCAAGCCGGCTGCAACCATCAATCTCGTTCTCATCGGTGTCTCCCTTCGCTCTAGCCATGTTCCTGTTGACCCCAAGCCCGATTCTGCTCTCATCGAGCCGCTTGCGTACCGAACCGTCCCAGCAAGCGGCGCGGGAGGAGCGCGAGCCTCACTGGGAGAATTTTCCATCGAAATGGGGAATATTCCCATTTTCGCGTTACGTCAAGCCCTTTTTTACGGTTGTTCATTGTTCCGGCATGCGGGCGGAACCGCGGCGCAGCGATCCTCCTCTCCGGAAGAGGTTGCAGTCCTCGCTGGAAACGCACTGCGCGCGGGGGCATACCGCCGGCACGCTAGGTGCGCCGCACGCGCGCGTTCTCCCGGTGGCGTTTGAATTCGCACCGGGCGGCTGGAAGACTGGGGCGATGCCTCGGTCCGCAACCGCACTCGTCGTGGTCGTGCTGTTCGTCGCGCTCCAACTCCCGAGCCCCCGTGCGGCCGGACCCGGGAGCGCCAGCGCCCAGGTGGCCGCCAGCCACGGCCTCTCGATGTACGGCGACCTCAAGTATGCACCGGGGTTCACCCACTTCGACTACGCCAATCCGAGTGCGCCGAAGCATGGTACCGTCAAGCTCGCCGCCATCGGCACTTACGACACGCTCAACCCGTTCATCCTCAAAGGGGTTGCCGCCGCCGGCACCAGCGACACCTTCGACACGCTGATGGAAAGCTCGGCGGACGAACCGTTCTCCGAGTACGGTTTGATCGCCGAAAGCGTCGAACTGCCCGCCGACCGCTCCTGGGTGACGTTCAACCTGCGACCCGAAGCGCGCTTCCACGACGGCAGCCCGATTACCGCCGACGACGTGCTGTGGACCTTCGAAACCCTGAAGAGCAAGGGGCATCCCTTCTATCGTTCGTACTACTCGCGTGTCGTGAAGGCCGAACGCTTGGGTGCGCGCAGCATCCGTTTCAGTTTCGGCCCAGGCGACAACCGTGAGCTCCCGTTGATTGTCGGCCAACTGCCGGTACTGTCGCGCGCCTACTGGAGCACGCGCGATTTCGAGAAGACGACGCTGGAGCCGCCCCTCGGTAGCGGCCCCTATCGCATCGCCGCGGTCGAGCCGGGACGCGCCATCGTCTATCGACGGGTCGAGAACTACTGGGCGGCGCACCTGCCGGTACGCGCCGGCCGCAACAATTTCGATACGATCCGGTTCGACTACTATCGCGATACCACCGTCGCCCTGGAAGCCTTCAAGGCTGGGCAGTACGATTTTCGCGAGGAGAACATGGCCAAGAACTGGGCCACCGGGTATGCCACACCCGCGGTCGCCGCCGGGCTAATCAAGAAGGAGCAGATCCCCAACGAGGTACCGACCGGGATGCAGGCCTTCGTCTACAATACGCGGCGCCCGGTCTTCCACGATCGCCGCGTCCGCGCGGCCCTGGGCTACGCCTTCGACTTCGAATGGAGCAACAAGTACCTCTTCTATGGCGCCTACACACGGACCAAGAGTTACTTTGCGAATTCCGAACTGGCAGCGCACGGTCCGCCGACGCCGACGGAATTGCAGATCCTCGACCCGTTTCGTGCCCAGGAGCCCGACGTAGTGTTCACCAGCGCCTACGAGCCGCCGACGACGGACGGTTCGGGCGCGATTCGCGACAACTTGATTCATGCCTTTCGGCTGCTCGAGACCGCCGGGTGGGCGGTCAAGGACATGCACCTCGTCGACGCGCGCACCGGCGAGCCGATGCAGTTCGAAATCCTGCTCGCCGATCCCTCGTTCGAACGGGTCACCCTGCCGTTCGTCAGGAACCTCGCACGCCTGGGGATCGCCGCGCGAATCCGTACGGTCGACACCGCGCAGTACCAGAACCGCGTCGACAGCTTCGATTTCGACATGACCGTAGCGTCGTGGCCGGAATCGCTGTCCCCGGGCAACGAGCAGATCGACTACTGGACGTCGGCGCGGGCCGGGGTTCCCGGCAGTCGCAACCTCGCCGGCATCGCCGACCCGGTGGTCGACCGCCTTGTCGACCTGGTGATCGGGGCGCCCAACCGGCAAAGCCTGATCGACCGGACGCGCGCGCTCGACCGTGTGTTGCTCTGGGGTCATTACGTCATCCCGCAGTGGCACATCGCCAGCTTCCGCGTCGCCTATTGGGATCGGTTCGCACGCCCGCCTATCGCCCCGAAGTACGCGCTCGGTTTCGACACCTGGTGGGTCGACCCCGCCAGAGAGGCGGCGCTGCTGGCGCGCAAGAGCCAACTGTCCAGATAGAGGACTCGGGTCATGTTCGCATACATCCTTCGCCGCCTCCTGCTGATCGTCCCGACCCTGTTCGGGATCATGCTGCTCAATTTCGTCATCGTACAGGCGGCTCCCGGCGGCCCCGTGGAGTTGATGATCGCGCGCATCAAAGGCACGGCGGTGGCGCCGACGGCCCGCCTCGGCGGTGCCGCCGGCGGCGAAACCGGCCGTGCCGCCGGCGCACCGGCGGGCGAGATGACCGGCAAGTACCGCGGTGCGCAGGGCCTCGATCCGGCGCTCATCAAACAACTGGAGCAACTGTACGGGTTCGACCGTCCACCCTGGGAGCGCTTCGTGCACATGATGAAGAATTACGCCGTCTTCAATTTCGGCGACAGCTTCTTTCAGGATCGCCCGGTGATCGACCTCATGCTGAGTCGGTTGCCGGTGTCGATCTCGCTCGGGCTGTGGAGCACCGTGCTCGTCTACCTGATCTCGATTCCGCTCGGCATCGCCAAAGCGGTTCGCGACGGCACCGGGTTCGACATGTGGACCAGCGCGGTAGTGATCGTCGGCTACGCCATCCCCGGATTCCTGTTCGCGATCTTGCTCATCGTGGTGTTCGCCGGGGGCAGCGTCGTGCAGTGGTTCCCGCTGCGTGGCCTGGTCTCCGATGACTGGGCGGAGTTGAACTGGGGCGCGGCCATCGCCGATTACTTCTGGCACATGGCGTTGCCGGTCGTGTCCCTGGTGATCGGTGGGTTCGCTAGCCTGACGATGCTGACGAAGAACTCGTTTCTCGACGAGATTCACAAGCAGTACGTCGTCACCGCGCGGGCGAAGGGTCTGACCCGACGACGCGTACTGTACGGCCATGTCTTTCGCAACGCCATGCTGATCGTCATCGCCGGCTTCCCGGCCGCATTCGTGGGCATCTTGTTCACCGGCGCATTGCTGGTGGAGGTCATCTTTTCCCTGAACGGTCTCGGCCTGCTGGGATTCGACGCGGCCATCAACCGCGACTACCCGATCATGTTCGGCACGCTCTACTTGTACACGCTGGTGGGTCTGGTGCTGAATCTGATCAGCGACCTGACCTACGTGCTCGTCGATCCGCGCATCGACTTCGCCAGCCGGAACGTTTGAGGCATGACCGCGCCGCGCCGCTACCGCTGGCATCTCACCCCGCTCACCCGGCGCCGGCTGCACAATTTCCGCGCCAATCGGCGGGGGTTCTGGTCATTGTGGATCTTTCTGGCGCTGTTTTTCCTCAGCCTCTGCGCCGATGCGATCGCCAACGACCGCCCGCTCCTGGTCAAGTACGACGACCGATTCTATTTCCCGGTGCTCACGGCATACCCAGAAACCACCTTCGGCGGCGTCTTGCCCACCGAGGCAGACTACCGCGATCCCGCGGTGGCCGCGCTCATCGACGCGCAGGGATGGATGATCTGGCCGCCGCTCCGCTACCGCTACGACACGATCAACTACCAGCTACCGGGTCCGGCGCCCACGGCACCCTCGCGCGAGAACTGGCTGGGCACGGACGACCAGGGACGCGACCTCGCCGCGCGGCTGCTCTACGGCTTCCGCATTTCGGTCCTGTTCGGATTGGCGCTGACCGTGGGCAGTTCCGTCGTCGGCATCGTCGCCGGCGCGGTGCAGGGGTACTTCGGCGGCTGGACCGACCTCATCCTGCAACGCGGCATCGAGATCTGGGGCGGTCTCCCGGTACTCTATCTTCTGATCATTCTCTCCAGTCTGGTTGCCCCCAACTTCTGGTGGCTCCTCGGCTTGATGCTGTTGTTCAGTTGGACCGCGCTCGTGAGCGTCGTGCGCGCCGAGTTCCTGCGCACCCGCAACTTCGACTACGTGCGCGCCGCGCGCGCGCTCGGCGTGCGCGACCCGGTCATCATGTTCCGGCACCTGCTACCGAACGCGATGGTGGCGACCCTGACCTTTCTGCCCTTCATTCTCAACGGCGCCATCACGACACTGACCTCGCTCGACTTTCTCGGTTTCGGTCTACCGCCGGGCGCACCCTCCCTGGGCGAAGTGCTGGCACAGGGAAAGGCCAATCTTCAGGCGCCCTGGATCGGCATCGAGGGCTTCCTGGTCCTGGCGATCATGCTGAGCTTGTTGATCTTCATCGGCGAGGCGGTGCGCGACGCGTTCGATCCGCGCAAAGGCGTATGAGCGAGCCGCTGCTGCAGATCGAAGATCTGTCCGTGTCGTTCGATACACCGGGCGGCGCGATCCAGGCGGTGCGCCACGTCTCGTTCGACATCGGCAAGGGCGAAACCCTGGCGCTCGTCGGAGAAAGTGGGTCGGGTAAGTCGGTGACCGCCCTGTCGATCCTCCAACTCCTGCCATACCCGCCGGCGCGCCATCCCAGCGGCAGCATCCGCGTGGCCGGCGCGGAAATGATCGGCGCGCCGGAGCCGGTGCTGCGGCGGGTGCGCGGCGACCGCGTCGCCATGATCTTTCAGGAGCCCATGACCTCCCTCAACCCGCTACACACCATCGAGAAGCAGGTGAACGAGGTGCTCTTCGTCCACAAGGCGCTCGGGCGGACCGCGGCGCGGGCGCGGACGGTGGAGTTGCTCCGTCTCGTCGGCTTGCGGGATGCGCAGGAACGTTTGCGCGCCTATCCCCACCAGTTGTCGGGCGGAGAGCGGCAACGGGTCATGATTGCCATGGCGTTGGCCAACGATCCCGATCTGTTGATCGCCGACGAACCGACCACCGCCCTGGACGTCACGATCCAGGCGCAGATCCTCGCGCTGCTCAGAGAGCTGCAGGCGCGGTTCGGCATGGCGCTGCTGCTCATCACCCACGACCTGCACATCGTCCGCAAAATCGCCGCGCGGGTGTGCGTTATGACGGAGGGGCAGATCGTCGAGAGCGGCCCGGTGGCGGAGATCTTCGAACGGCCGCGGCACGCCTACACGCGTCATCTGCTGGCGGCGGAACCGACTGGGCAGCCGCCGGCGCCGCCCGCGGATGCGCCGGCGGTATTGGCGGCGCACGCCGTCCGGGTGTGGTTCCCGTTGCCGTCATGTTGGCGGCAGCGCACGCGCCGCTACATCAAAGCCGTGGACGGCATCAGCCTCACAGTACGCGCGGGGCACACCGTCGGCATTGTCGGCGAAAGCGGCTCGGGCAAGACCACGCTCGGCCTGGCGCTGTTGCGTCTGCTGCGCAGCGACGGGCACATCGCCTTCGCTGGGCGCGACCTCGCGCAACTCTCCTCAAAGGCCCTGCGCGCGTTGCGGAGTGAGATGCAGATCGTCTTCCAGGATCCGTATGGCTCGTTGTCGCCACGCATGTCGATCGGCCAGATCGTCGAAGAAGGGCTGCGGGTGCACCGCCGCGGAAGCGATGCCGCGGCACGCCGTGCGACGATCGACGAGGTGTTGCGGGAAGTCGGGCTCGATCCCGACATCCAGGATCGCTATCCGCACGAGTTTTCCGGCGGGCAGCGGCAGCGCATTGCCATCGCCCGCGCCATCGTGCTGCGCCCGCGTCTCGTGGTGCTCGACGAGCCGACCTCGGCACTCGACATGTCGGTACAGGCGCAGATCGTCGATCTGCTCCGCGAGCTGCAGGCGCGGCATCGACTCGCCTACCTGTTTATCAGCCACGACCTGCGGGTGGTGCGCGCCCTGAGCAGCGAGGTCATCGTGATGCGCGCCGGCCGCGTCGTCGAGCACGGCCCCACCGCGGCGGTCTTCGACGACCCGAAGGATCCGTACACGCGAGCCCTGATGGCCGCGGCCCTCGACCTGGATGCGTCGAATGACGATGCGTGAATGTATCGCGACAGGGTGACGAGCCCCCGTGTTCCCGAGAGTGTGCCGGCAAGCGCAGGCCAGACCCTTCGAGAGCGTCCCAAGTGACGGGACCTCCACCCGACGAACGTACGCCGGGTCCCTCGCCCGGGCCGTGGCGCCGGGCACGAGAGGCGCTCATTGACCAACCGATCCGTGGCATCCGGATCGGCGGCTCGGGGTGAGCCGAAATCATCTCTGGAGCACAACGGTATCACCGCTCCCCGTGAGGAGCCGCCCTCACGGGGCGGTGTCGCGAAGGGCGTCCGCCGGCCGGCCGTTCGTAGCCCGCAGCAGGCGTACGCGCGCCTCCATCGCCTCCGCCTCGCGGTCGCGTCCGGTGTCCCACAGCAGGGCGGCGTAGTTCTCCAGGACGCGATCCAATTCTCCCTGCGTTGCGGCGGACGGCGTAGCACTCTGCTTCTCCAGCACCGTGATGGCGCGGCGATACAGTTGCTCGGCGGCCGCCGGCTTGCCTTGCGCGGCGTACAGGAGCGCCAGATTGTTGAGGCTCTCCGCCGTCCGCACATGGTCCTCGCCAAGCGCCGTCTGCCGAATCTCGACGCTGCGTTCAAGCAGCGGCTGCGCGGCATCGTACTTCCCCTCCGCCGCGTACACGGCGGCGAGATTATTGAGGATGATGGCCACGTCGGGATGCGCCGGCCCTTGCCTGCGCTCGCGAATCGCCAGGGCCTGCCGGTAAAGGTTTTCCGCCTCCGCGAGGTTCCCCTGCTGGCGGCGCAGAATGGCGAGGCGATACAGGGTGGTGGCGTGCGCCAGCTCGTCGCCCCCCTGGTCTTCCGCCTGCCGCTTCTCGGCGAGCAACTCGTGCTCGGTCTCCTTCTCTGCCGGGCTCGGCGCCGCCGCACCGAGTCCGGGGTTTTCCCAAACGATTGCCGCTCGGCCCTCGTCCTTGCCGAGCCGCGGATTCTTGAGGCAGCCCGGCAGCAGAACGGTCAGGGCCATCGCGAGTCGCAGCGAAGCGCGACGGCGCAAATGGAGTCGTATCATCCTCGGTAGTACAGCCGGGAAGCGCAGCAAACGCAACTGTTCCTGCGCCGCGAAGAACCACAGCCAACGGCTTTCCGAACGCCGAGAGGGGAGTGGAACGGCAAGCGCCTTGTTCCCCTTCCCGTGCGGGGAAGGGGGCCAGGAGCCGAGGTTGCGCATGCGCACTGCCCCAAATCGGCGATTATCAAAATATCCTTGTGGCCGCCTTCCCCGCGCGGTAGGACTAGCGCAGCCGCGGATGGAAGGAGAGCGCATGCGCATCGAGACGCTGGAGCGTGAACGCGACTTACGTCGGAGACTGAGTCCGGGATCGGCGGTATCTAAGGAATAGGCGATGGCGTCCGTGCACGGAAAAGTCGCCGTCATCACCGGGGCCGGCTCGGGCATCGGTCGCGCGACGACGCTGCTCATGGCCAGCCGCGGCGCATGCGTGACCGTGGCGGATCTCGACGACGATCGCGCCACGGCCGTGGCGGCGGAAATCCGCGCCGCGGGCGGTCGGGCGATCCATCACACGGTGGACGTCAGCCGCGAAGATGAGGTCCGTGACATGATTGCCGCCACCGTGGCGGCGTTCGGCGGCGTCGACATCCTGCACAATAACGCCGGCGAGGTCCGACCGGAACCGTACGCTCGCGACGCCGCGATCGCGATCGAGACGATGGAGGTGGCGCACTGGGATCATTTCATGAACGTCAACCTGAAAGGGGCGATGTTGGGGTGTAAATGGGCGATCCCGGAGATGCTCAAGCGCGGCGGCGGCGTGATCGTCAACACCTCGTCGAACGCCAGCCTCAGCGGGCAAGAGACGACGGTGGCCTATGGCGTCTCCAAGGGCGGCGTCAACACACTCACCCAGTACGTCGCCACGGCCTACGGACCGCGGGGCATCCGCTGCAACGCCGTGGTGCCGGGGCTCGTGCGCAGCCCGGCGGCCGCACGGGTGTCGGCGGACGCCCTGGCACCCCTGGTCGACAACATCCTGACGCCGTACGTCGGCACACCCGAGGATATCGCGTATCTGGTCGCATTTCTCGCCTCCGATGAAGCGCGCTATATCACCGGCCAGCTCATCGTGATCGACGGCGGCATCTCCGCCCACGCGCAGTGGTACACGGACATGCGCCGCCAGCGATCGGGCGGCGGCCACGAACCCAACCACACGAAAGGAGAGGGCAGATGACGATACACGATACATTCCGCCGGCTCGCGTCGCCGATGGAGCCGAGCGCGCTCGCCGGCATTGCCGCCCAATTGCCGGCGACCGAAAGCCGCGCGGCGTTTCACGAACTCCTGGAGTTGCTGCGTCAACTGGACGCGCGCTACCTCGGCCCGGAGTGGAACAACCAGAACCACATACCGGAGGGACATCGCTCCGTCATGCACGCCCTGTTCACCGCCCTCGCCGTGGTCTTCGATGCCGATCCCGAACGGCCGGTTTTCCAACGCAGTGTCGGGCCGACCATGAAACACACCGGGGACAACGCCGATGCTCTCTACTATGTCGCCTACATCCGGCCCGACCGCGGCTACCGCATTCGCGGCAACACCGCGGGCGCGGTGTATACTTCGATCAGCCTCGAACGCGGCAGCGACGGCCACCGCTCGCATGGCGTGGCGCGGGTGATCAACGACCGCGAATTGCAGGCGGCGGCCGACGGCAGCTACGAACTGATCCTGTCGCCGCAACCGCGGCCCGGACACTGGTTCAAACTCGAGCCGCACGTCGGTCAGTTGCAGACCCGTCACTACTTTGAGGAAACCTACCCCGTGGCCGCGGATCCGACGAAGGTCGTTCCGCTCACCATCGAGCCGCTGGAGGCTCCCGGCCCGCGGCCGGCGCCCGACGACGCCACGGTGGCCGCCGGCATCCGGCGTGTGATCGCCTATGTGCACGACATCACCATGGGCATGCCGCCATTGCTGCAGCCGGAGCGCATGCCGCGCTGGGTTTCAACCGTGCCCAACCAGTTCAATCCACCGGAAAAGCCGGCGGCCGATCTCGGCCAGAGCGCGCAAGACGCCGCGTACGCCCAGGCGCCGTACGCACTCAAACCCGACGAGGCGTTGGTGATCGAAGGCCGTTTCCCGAAATGCGCGTACGCGAGCGTCGCGCTATGGAATCACTACTTGCAAACCTACGACTACGTCACCCGCACCACCTCGCGCAATCGCCGGCAGACGACGCTGGAACCCGACGGCAGCTTTCGCATGGTGATCGCCCACAGCGACCCCGGAGTGCCGAACTGGTTAGACACGGAAGGCCGGCCGGAAGGGCTGATTTTCTGGCGCTTCTTCATGCCCGAAGAAGCGATCGCGCCATTCACGACGCGGGTGGTGCCCCGCGCGCAGGCGGGCAAGCGGTGACCGCCCCCACGGTATACCCTCGGCTACGCGGGTGCGGCGATCCGCGCGTGCCGTTTCCGGCGCCATCGAACGCACCCTAGCGGAGCGGCGTGCACACCCCAACGCGGATGCCCGCGCGGGTCGCTACGCCGCCCGCGCTCTCGGTGACCGGGCTGCGCAAGCAGTACGGCGCGCTGGTCGCCGTCGATGACATCTCGTTCGAGGTCGGTCGCCACGAGATCGTTGGCCTGCTGGGGCCCAACGGCGCCGGCAAGACCACCACCATCAACATGATCCTCGGCGTGCTGCAGCCCACCGCGGGCACGATCCGGATCGAAGATGTCGACCTCGCGACGCAGCGCTCGCGGGCGCTGGCGCGCACCAACTTCGCCGCCGTTTACGCGCCGTTGCCCGGCAATCTGACCGTCCACCAGAACCTGCGCATCTTCGGCCTGTTGTACGGAGTCGCGCGCCTGGCGGAACGCATCGACGTCGCGATCGAGCAATTCGCGCTGCAGGCGTTTCGGCACACGAAGTGCGGCGTGCTCTCTTCAGGCGAACAGACGCGCGTCGGCCTCGCCAAGGCGATGCTCAACGCGCCGCGCCTGCTGCTGCTCGACGAACCGACGGCGTCGCTGGATCCGGCGGCGGCGCGCGACGTGCGCGCGCGCATCCGCGAGCTGGCGGCCCGCGCTACCGGCGGCGCGTTGTGGACCTCGCACAATATGTACGAGGTCGAAGACGTGTGCGACCGCGTGCTGTTCCTGTCGCACGGCAAGATCCTGCTCGCCGGCGATCCGCGGACGCTACCGCGCGAGCATGGCCATCGCACCCTCGAGGAGCTGTTCATCGCCGTCGCGCGCGAGCCGCTGGCGCTGAGCGGAGGGTGAGCCAGGTGCGCGCGCAACGCGTGGCGGCCATCGTGCTGCGGCAGTTCTATCTCCTGCGCGGGAGCCCGGCGCGGGTGGTGCCGCTGTTCGCTTGGGTCGCCATCGACATTGTCCTGTGGGGCTTCATCACCCGGTACCTCAATGCCGTAACCGCCTCCGACTTCAATTTCGTCCCGGTCCTTCTCGGCGCGGTGCTCCTGTGGGACTTCTTCGTCCGCGTCATGCAGGGGGTGACGATGACGTTCTTCGAGGACGTGTGGTCGCGCAACTTCCTCAACCTGTTCGCCACCCCGATCTCGATCGTGGAGTACCTTGGCGGGTTGGTGCTTTCGAGCATTGCCACCAGCACCGTGGCGCTGGCGGCGATGCTCTTCCTGGCAACCGCCGTATTCGGTCTATCCTTTCTCGTGTACGGGCTGCTGCTGATCCCGTTCCTGCTCGTGCTCTTCCTCTCCGGCATCGCGCTCGGCATTTTCAGCAGCGCCGTGGTCTTGCGATTCGGGCCAGCGGCGGAATGGTTCATCTGGCCCATTCCCGCAATCCTTTCGCCCTTCGCCGCCGTGTTCTATCCGCTCTCGACCCTACCCCAGTGGATGCAATACGTGGGTCGGCTGCTGCCCCCATCGTATGTGTTCGAAGGCATGCGGGCGATCCTCGGCGGCGGCACGGCCTCCGCTACCGGTCTCGCCATAGGCGCCGGACTTGCCTTGCTGTGCATCGTCCTCGCGTGCTGGTTCTTCGACCGCATCTACTGGCATGCGGTACACACCGGCCTCATCGCCCGCTATAGCGCCGAAACGTTGAACTGAGGCGCTCGCTGCGCGCGGGAGCGCGGATACCCGCGTGCGAAACGGTCGATGCTCGCCACGGCAATGGGCTTCTGCCTTCGAAGAGACTGTCGAGTTTCTCGTGACCGATGTTGGCGACCGGACGCCGGGGAACAGATTCCCCGGCGTCCGCGGCGCCATCGCGGCTTGCGCGTTTATCGACAGTCCCCGAGGGAGGGGGCGGGAGGGACTTGCGGGTGCGGGGATGGCGTGCAAACGCAAGTGGACGAGACGCCGTGTCGATTAACGCCGTTGCCGGAACAGACCGAACGCGCTCGTGTAGCCGTGCAGAAAGGTGGAACCCTGCACCGGACCGATCTCCCCGTTGCAGAAGAAACCGCCAAGCGGCACCGGTCCGAGGTGCTGGCGAAATGCATCCGTGTCGTGGTCGGGTTTGCCGTAGAGATGCATGCCGCGCCCCAAACAGGAGAACAGCAGCGCGCCCGCCGGGCGTGGCCCGTCGCTGCCGCCTCGGTAGGCGCCGAGCAGCTGCTCGAGGTCCGCCGCCGACGTCGCCGCATCGCGCAAGTGGAACTGTACCACGGCCCCCTCGCGCAGGAGCGCGCCAATTGCGAGGACCCCGCGTGTCTGATCGATACCGATGAGATTGCGAATCAGGAAATCGCCCTGCTTATACTCGTGCCGATGCTCGTCCATCACCAGACCAACGAACAGGGAATGCCGCGCCAGTTCCTGGTCCGCGGCGTCGAGCTGCCGATAGACGCTCTGCAAGACCTCGACCGCCGGCTGCCCGTCCAGTTCCCAAACGAGGTTGCGCTGGCACTTGGTGACGAACATCGGCTGCCCGATGGGCCGACAACCCTGTGCGACGATCGTGTCGACGTGGATGTTGCCCGACAGCGCCACGCCGACCAGTCCGTCCGCCCGCGTTGCCCGTCCCAGGAACAGCGCATTCTCGCCCGCTTGACGCCCGCAACTGGCAAGCCCACCGATCGTGCGCGCCGCCGGGTAGGCGCGATCGAGCTCCGGCAAGAACGCTTCCATATCGAATGTGAACGGATCGGCGAGCAGCAGAAAGTGGGGCTGCGTATCGGATGGTGGGGCAATGCGCTGCCGCCAGCCGGACACGTCGTCCGCAGCGAGCTGAAACGGCGTCAGATGCACCCGCGGGAGCACCGCGGCCGTCAAAGAGACGCCGGGTTGCTGTTCGATTTCCTTGCCGCCGCCGATGACGCCGCCCGCGGAGCAGCCGGCGAGCAGAGCGCTGGGGAATTCGCGTTGCGCCAGCGCCGGAATGTCACCGAAGCGCGCGCGATGTTCGCCGGAAAGGAACGCCAGGATCAGATCCGGCGCGGCCGTACCCAGTTCGGTACGGACCGCCGCAGCGGCCTCGCGGATCGCGGTACCGGTATCGCCTTGCGTGGATCCCGCGGATGCCCATTGCATACGTGTATCCTATTGGCGATCGATCCGTGGTGCTAGTCCACCTCGCAAATTCCCGAACGTCACGGAGGACCTCGAACCCATGCTCCGCGATCGCCGGGCGCGGAGACGAAAGGCAAGAAAGCGCTTCCCACGGCGTCGTCGATCCATTAGTGTCCGCAACCGAGAAAGACACTTGGGAGCCGCCAGCCCGTCGTTGCACATCGACCGCATGGATCGCATGCCATGAACCACTCAACCGAGGGCACGACCGTCCCACGTACCGTGACGGAGACGGACATCGTCACATTCGCCTGCCTGACCGGAGACTACAGCCGCATGCATATGGATCGCCATCATGCCGAGGCGCTGGAGTATGGCGGCCGCATCGCGCATGGATTGATCAGCGCCAGCCTGGCACTCGGTGGGCTGGCCCTGGACGCGCCGGAGATCGTCGGTTGGGGCAACCCGCGGGCGTTTGTGCGCACCTACGATGTCAGTTACCGGCGCGCCGTCATGGTCGGCGACACCCTCAGCACACGCTGGCGGATTGTCGCCGGCACGCCGGGCGTCGGTCGCGGACCCCTCACCACCGCGTATCAGGTCGAGAACCAGCGCACCGAGGTAGTTACCAACGGTACGGTATCGCTCGACCGCTCCGGACACTGGCAGCCGGAAGGCACCGTTCGTCCGGCGCCGCTGCCGAAAAACGCCCCGCCCGGTCCGGTGCACCGTCGCCTCGAGGACTACGTGCCTGGCGCGTATGGCGGCGAGACCGTCGGACGGACGATGACCGAAGCCGATATCGTCGCGTTCGCCGGCTTCACCGGGGACTGGCAGCCGGCCCACGTCGATGCCGAATTTTCCAAACGTGCCCTGTTCGGCGCGCGCGTCGTGCCGCAGATGCTCTGCTTCAATATCGGCTTCGCCTTCTGGCTGCGCACCCTCGTCGGAGGTGCAGCCGAGGGAGGCTTTGCCGGTCATGTGAACGATCGATGGACCTTCGTCCGTCCAGTTCACATTGGGGACACCGTGCGCTGCCGTTACGGCACGCTGGAAGTGCGCAGGTCACAGAGTCGGCCCGGATTTGGACTGACGACCTTCGGCCTCCAGCTTCTCAATCAGCATGACGAGGTGGTCCAACAAGGCCGAGCGATCTTGATGTATCCCACGCGTCCGGACGCGACCCCGACCGAGTAGCGCGCCCCGCGGTTGCACCGCCGGGCCAGTCTCGGGCATGCACACGGTTGCCGCTCGACCGTTACTGTGAAAAGGACGACACATGAGTCTCACCCTCGAACCGCTTCTCGAAGCCGCGACGCAACAGACCGGCTTGTCCGACTTCGGCGACCCGGCGTTCCGCGACCCCTTGGTGGTGCTGCTGGACTCGATCGATCGCGACGCAGCGCTCAATGGCCTCGGCGAAATGGCGGCGCCGGCGATGATCCAGGAGTCGCTGGTCAACCGGCTACAACTTGTCGATACCTGGAAGCGCCACCCGGAGATCGGTGACGGGCAGATCCGGCGACCGATCGTAATCGTCGGCCTCAGCCGCACCGGGACGACGGCACTGCACGCTTTGTTGGCCGCCGACCCCGCGCACCGGACGCCGCTGTCGTGGGAGGTCGCCTTCCCCTGCCCGCCCCCGGAACCGGCGATCCACGCCGACGATCCGCGCATCGTACAGACCGACGACCGGATCGCCATGCTTCATCGGATCATCCCCGAGTTTCAGGCGATCCATCCCCAGGGGGCGCGCGAGCCGCAGGAATGCGTGGCCATCACCGCGTACGAGTTCATGAGCGTGCAGTTCACCTCGACCTTCCGGCTCGACGCGTACTGGAACTATCTCGAGGCGCAGGGCCCTGCCCGCTGGGCGGGCGTCTACGGATTCCATCGGCGCTTCTTGCAGCACCTGCAGTGGAAATGCCCGGGTGAACGTTGGGTGCTGAAATCTCCCGGACATTTGTGGAGCCTCGACGCCTTGCTCGATGCCTACCCCGACGCGGTCATCGTTCAGACACACCGGCATCCCGCCGAAGTCATGGCGTCGACCGCGAGCTTGCACGCGGTCCTGCGCAGCGCCTACTCCGACGACATCCAACCCACCGCCATCGGCGCCGAGATCCTGCGGCATTTCAGCCGCGCGATCGAACAGGCCACCCGCGTGCGCGCACAGCGGCCGCGGGACGCGCAGCGATTCATCGATGTCTATTTCCGCGATTTTCTCGCCGACCCGCTGGCCTGCGCCGGCCGGCTGTACGAGCAACTCGGCTTGCCGTACACCGATGCGGTCCGCACCCGCCTGCGGGAACACGCGACGGCAAACCCGAAAGACCGTCACGGCACGCACACGTACACCCTAGCGGAGTTTGGACTGACCGGGGACGCGGTGTTCGAGGCCTGCCGCGACTATTGCGAACGCTTCGGCTTCGAACGCCCGCGGAAATAATCGCCGCCGTCACCGGCGGACGCGCTTGCAGGAAGGACACGCCATGGACAGACCTCACTGGGTAACGCGGTTGAACTACTTCGGCGCCGCGGTCGGCGGCGCCGCGCATCTGGTACGGCTCGACGCCGATGAAATGATGCAGGTGGCGCTGACGACAACGGGGCTCACGGACTTCGGCGGCGGCGATTGGGAAGAACCGTACCGCCGCTTGATGGCCTCGATCCAAGCCGAGATTCGCTTGCACACACTCGGCCGTCTGATGACGCGTGGCGATGTCATCCGCGCGCTGCGCAACCGGCTCCTGATCACCGACGCCCTGCGCCGCAATCCGGCGATCGCCAACGAACGCATCGAGGCGCCCGTGGTCATCGCGGGGCAAGGCCGCACCGGGACCTCCATCCTGTTCGAGTTGCTGTCGTTGGACCCGCACAACCGCGCACCCCTGGCGTGGGAGGCCGCCAGCCCGGTCGCCCCACCCCCCGCGTCGTTGGGCGACAACGTCACGCAAGGACAGATCGCGGAGACCGTCAACGAGTTCTGGGCCGACGTGCAACCGGAGATCAAAGCCGCGCACGAACACCGCTGGGACCTGCCGGTGGAATGCATCCGCTTCCTCGACAGCGACTTCACCTCCGACTGGTGGGCCATGATCTACGGCGCCTTCGCCTATCTGGCGTGGCGTCAGGAGGCCAAACCGGACACCGCCTACGACTGGCACAAGAACGTGATTCGGTTGCTGCAGTTTGGGCACCCCAAACGCCGCTGGCTATGGAAGTCGCCTGCCCACCTCGGCGCGCTCGACAAACTCCTCGCCCGCTATCCGGACGCCAAGATCATCCACACCCATCGCGATCCGGTGAAGACCATCCCATCCACCGTGAGTCTCTCGGGTATCATGCGCTGTTCGCGCGCCGACAACGTCGACCTCAACCTGCTCGGACAGATGGTGATCATGGGCTACGGCGGTATGTTGCGGAAGGTAATCGACGAGCGCGCCGCCGGCATCGTGCCGCGCGGCCAGATTGTCGATTCGCACTTCCTCACCCTCATGCGCGACCCGGTGGTCGCCGTGCAGCGGATCTACGCCGAGCTCGGCCTCGAGTTCTCGGGGGCGTTCGCCGATCGCATCGCGACGTACCTGCGCGATAAGCCGCGCGACAAGTTCGGAAAACACCGCTATGCGGCCGAGGACTACGGCCTGACCGACGCCGCAATCCGCGAGCAGTTCCGCTTCTACACCGACCACTATGGAATCGAATTGGAGGGAGCGGCCGCGTGAAGCGAGCGCCGCACGGTTACTCGCCCGGTGGCAAGACCGCCCGCCTCGTGGCGGATAGCCGTTGCGCACGGTAACGCGCCACATCGTTTTGGGTTTGAAAAGCATCCGGGGCGTTCGTCGCGCCAAACTCGCGGTAGAGATAGGCCACGTTGAAGACGATGCGCTCCGCGGCGATCCAATCCGCGTAGGGATCCAGGGCGATGTCGCAAGCGGCCTCGTAGTACCCGAGTCCGGCGTCGAAGCGTTTGCGCGCCTCGTCGTGGATATACCGCAGATAGTGCTGTAGGCGGCGGATACCGTCCTTGTCGGTGAGCGGACCGTGGCCAGGGACGACGACGTCAACGTCCCAGCTCAGCATCAGGTCACAGGCCTTGAGCCACTTCGACACGGGCCCCGACCAGATCGTCGGATGGACCTTCACGAACAGGATGTCGCCGGTGTAGACCACGCGGTCCGCGGGAACCCACACCAGCGTATCCGCGCGCGAATGCGCGGGACCCACGTGCAGCAACCGGACGGCCTTGTCGCCCACCTTGAGGCCCAACTCGTGCTCGAAGGTCCGCGTCGGCGGGGTCAGCACGATATCGTCGAAGCGAAATTCCAGACCGATCTCCTCGTACAACATCTGCGCGCCCGGCCCGTATTGGTCGCGGTGTTTGAGGACATCCATGATCACCGCGGGGGTGACATTGGCGAACTCTTCGGCGAGGGTGACGTGACCGACGATGTCGGCCCCGGCGACGAGTTGGTTGCCCCACGTGTGGTCGCCGTCGGCGTGGGTATTGACGACCGTCCCGATGCGCGCCGCCGCCGGCGCCGCGTCACGCATGGCCGCCAGCATGGCGCGCGTGTGCGCCAAGTCGTAGAGGGTATCGACCAGTAAGCTGGCTTCGCCGTCAACGATCAAGCCGGCGTTGGTTTGCGAGGTACCGCCGGGCGGCTGCAGATACGCGAAACAGCCGCGACCGATGTCATGCAAACCTTTCGTAAATTCCCAGCGTGCCATGCCGACCTCCGGAAGCGAACTCAGATCCCGAGCCTGTCGCGCGCACACTCAGCCGCCGGCACGCACCGCACCGGTGCCAAGCGGAATCGAACCAACCTGATCGCGCCGCTGCCTGCAACCCACGGCGGAGACCATAGCAGGGTTGCGCTCCGGTTCGCCATCGAGAATCGGCGCGGCCGCGCGTCGCGGAGGCGTCGGTTGGGCACACGGCTCCCAGCTCCCGCTTCAGGCGCCACCACGCACGCGTTGCGCTGTAGTTCCCGGCCCTGGGGCGGGCCCACAATCGCCAACGGCTGTGCGCGTGCGCCGCGGCAGGCCGCCCGACGCTCCATTAGCGGATATTGCGACGCGTCCGTAAACCATGAAAACGAATCAACCGAATCTTTTCCCAAACAAAACGCTTGATTCAATTTGTCCACTGGTGATACCGGCAAGCCGTTTTGCGCTTGGGGCGAGGGCACGCTGCCGTCACGGCGAGACCGCGGGCGCACTGCAAGGAGACACTCATGCTGAGGCGTATCGAGGTCATCAGGTTCGGGATTGGGCTCGCCGTTGGTCTTGCGCTGGCCGTCCCGCCCACAAGTTGGGCGCAGGCCGCCAAGGCGAAGAAGCCGCCCGCCGGCGCCGTGGAGATCGAAGAGATCACCGTCACCGCGCAGAAGCGCGAGGAGAACATCCAGGAGGTCCCCATCTCGGTCACCGCGATCACCGGCGCGACACTGGAGCAAAAGGGAACCACGAGCGTCGCCGACCTTGGCCAAGCCGTCCCGAACCTCTATATCACGGCGCCCGGCTATGGCTCCTCGAACACCGTGCTGGCCATGCGCGGCACCTCGAACAACGACACGGCCTTGTCCAAGAACCCGACCGTCGGATTCTATGTGGACGGCGTGTACATCGCCAAGATCGTGGGCAACAACTTCGACCTCGAGGACCTCGAACGGGTCGAGGCGTTGCGCGGGCCGCAAGGGACCCTGTTCGGCCGCAATACCACCGGCGGCGCGGTCAACATGGTCACCAGGAAACCCACTGAAGAGCTTTCGCTCACGGCCACGACCGAGGTCGGCAATTACGACGCCTTTCACGGCCGCGTCACCCTGAATGTGCCGTTGATCGGCAGGAACGGATACATGCAGTCGGACGCCATCGGCACGCTCAGTGTGCGCCAGAACGTGGTGTACAAGTCCCGCGACGGCCTCTACCGCAACGAGTCTCCCACCAACGTCCGCGCCAGCGGCGGTAGCGAGTTGGACACGATGAACCGGGTCTTCAACATGACCGCGCTGCGGTGGCAGCCGATCAAGTCGCTCACCGTGGACTACGCCTTCGAATACCATCGGTATCGCCAGACGCCGCCGTACATGGCGGTCACCGTCGTCTATCCACAAGGCGATCCGAACTACAGCAGTTTTGTCAGCCCCGGCGGCGCTTACGACCTGACGCCATACGTCCGCAAGAACAGGGTCGATAGTGTCGGCTTGAATGCCCCGAACGATCTCGACGGCCATCCCCACCGGCTGGCCGACGATGGCAACCATCGGATGCACACCCTGACCGGGGCGTGGGACGTCGGCGAGATCGGACCGATGGGCAGCGTTACCCTAAAGTCGATTTCCGCCTATCGTTCCCTGACTCTCGACGGCTTCAACGATATTGACGGCAGCCCGTTACACCCGATGGACAGCCTGAACCACAACAACCTCGACACCTGGAGTCAAGAATTGCAATGGGTGGGCACGGCGCCGCGCGTCCGCTACGTCCTCGGTGCCTACTACTACGGTGAGCACACCACCTCGCAGAATCAACTCACCCTCTACCAACTCATCAAGTTCAAGAATACGACCACCACCAAGAACAGCTCGTATGCCGCATTTGGACAGGCCACCTGGACACCGCCGATTCTCAGCGACAAGCTCAGCATCACGGCGGGCCTGCGCTACAGCGAGGACCACGTGCATTCGCGCCGCACGCACGGCTGTCTCACCCCGGGCCTGTGCGACGCCGGCATCGCCAGCCTCACTTCGTTCGATGCGTCGGTTGGCAAAGGCTTCAGCGGCTCGGACGGGCTTACGCCGATGGGCGACCTCGCGTACCAATGGACGGATAGCCTGATGACCTACGTGCGGGTGAGCCGCGGGTACCAAAGCGGCGCGGTCAACGATGCCGTCAATGACCCACGCTTGCTGACGGTGACCGACCCGGAAACACTGTGGTCCTACGAAGCGGGCTTCAAGTCGCAATGGTTCGACAACCGCGTGCGCGTCAATGCCGACGGCTTCCTGAGCAAGTACAGCGATCAGGTGGTTGCGGTGCAGAAGTTCAGCCCCACGACCGGTCAGCAAACCACGAACGAAAACGCCGGCAAGTCGGAGTACTGGGGCAGTGAGGTCGAGCTCGTGGCCGTTCCGGTGCGCGGCGTGGAAGCCACGGCGAACTACACCTACCTCTCGGCCAAGTACCTAGAGTGGAACTCGCAAAAGTTCATCGGCGGCGTACCCCAGTTCGACCCAAGCACGGGGCAACCGATCAAGGAAAACGTCGCCAGCCAGCGGCAGGTCCCCTACGCCCCCTCCAATACCTTCAGCATCGGGCTCACCTACACGGCGCCGCCGACCACGACCGGAGTATTCTCGGCACACGTGGATACGTTCTGGACGGATAACTTTCTTGGCCATGCCGAACCGCCATGGCCGGATGCGCAGTGGGCATACGCCGTGGTCAACGGGCGCCTGCAGTTCATCGACATCCCATTGCAGAAGGGCAGCCTGGATGTGGCGGTGTTCGGCAAGAACCTGTTCGACCGGAAGTACCGGACCAACGGCTTCAGTCTCGGTTCGCTGGGCTGGGCCGTCGATGCCTATGGCGATCCGCGCACCTTCGGGGTTGGACTGACGTACCATTTCACGGCTTCATAACGAAACGGAGGACCTACCGATGACAAGACGCGATCTGTTGACCACCTTGGGCGTAGCCGGAATCGCAGCCTGGCTGCCGGAAGAGATGGCGATCGCCGGCGGCGGGAGCGGCGCGGCACCGGTGACCGAAAGCCGAAAAGCCTACCAGGACCTGCTGCGCACAATGCAGGAACTCGATAGCCGATTCTTAAGCCCCGAGTGGAAAGTCGATCGCCCGGAAGATATCATCCTCGGCCATCGCTACCTGGCGCACTTGCTGTCATACGCATTCGACGTGCTGTTCGAAGCCGACCTCGATCGGCCGGTATTTCGGCGCATGGTCGGGCCGCAACGCAAGTTCATGGGTGACAACGCGGATGCGGTCTACTTCGCCGCCTACATCCGCCCGGACCGCACCTATCGGATCCGCGGCAACACGGCGGGCGCCACCTATACGTCGATCACCCTCGAGAAGGGCACCCGGGACGGGCACTGGCCAACGGGTGTGGCCTTGGCGATCAACGTCGACGACCTGCACGTCGCTCCGGACGGCAGTTACGAGCTGCTCCTCGGCCCCGAGAAACAGCCGGGGAATTGGTATAAGATCGATCCGGAGGTGGGAAACTTGACCACCCGGCATTACTTCGAGCAGGAGCGCTCGGTCGCGGCGGACACCGCGAAGGTGATTCCCCTGAGCATCGAGCCCCTCGACGCGGTCGGGCCGCGCCCCGCCCCCGACGACGCCCGCGTGGCGGCTGGACTCCGGCGGGTGATCAACTTCATGCGCAGCACCACCATCGACATGCCGCCGTTCATGCAACCCGGCAAGGTGCCGAGTTGGGTGTCGACCGTTCCCAACCGCTTCAATCCCGCGGAGAAACCGGGCACCAGTATCGGCGCCAGCTTCCAGGATGCCGCCTACACCATGGCGCCATTCGCATTGAAGCCCGATGAAGCGCTGGTGATCGACGGGCGCTTTCCGAAATGTCGCTTTGCGAATGTAAACCTGTGGACGCGCTTCCAGCAGACCTTCGATTACACCACGCGCACCATCTCGCTGAACCGCAAACAAACCAAGCTGGAAGCCGACGGCAGCTTCCGGATGGTGGTCGCTCGTACCAACCCGGGCGTCGCCAACTGGCTCGACACGGAAGGGAACCCGAGCGGCCTCATGTTTTGGCGCTTCGTGCTGCCTGAAGAACCGATCGCGCCGTTGCGAGCGCAAGTGGTGCCGCTGGCACAGGTGACGAAAGCCGGACGTGCCTGATGCTTCGACGCGTGGTGACCGAGGTGGTCGATGGACGATCCCGAGTCGCCATCGACGGTGCCGCCGCGGAAGGCTGGATCGCGGAGCTCTGGGTCACCACCCCTGAATCGCCCTACGGCGTGGATCCGGCGCAGGTCGAGGCGGCGCTCGAACCGCCCGCCGGCGGCACGCGCTTTCGGATCGCCACGCTCCCACCCGACGCGGTAATGCGGGCCGCCCTCGCCGAGCAGGCGACGGCGGGCGTGGATGCGCACGGCGTACACGCCACCACGACGGTGGACTACGTCTACATCCTCGACGGTCCGGTCGAATTGGAACTCGACGAGGGCTCGGTGATGCTGCAGCCCGGGGACTGCGTCGTGCAACGCGGCACCCGGCATGCGTGGCGCAATCGCAACGACACGCCCATCCGTCTGCTCACCGTGATGGTGAGCGCGGCGCGGAATGGGGGACGGTGAGGGGGGCTTGAGGGCGTGGGGGCTTGGAGGGGGACGATCTGAAGATGCCCAGAGACCAGACTTGGAGACCACAGACAGCAAACGCTCGCCGTGTGGCGCGTTGGATTCGCATCTGTCGTCGGTTGTCCGCTGTCCTGCCGCCTCGGTGACCGGCTCTTAGAAAAGGCCGCCCGTCACTCGCAGATCTTCGCCGGTGACAAACGACGAGGCGTTGCTGGCAAAGTACAAGACCGTCCCGACGATCTCGTCGGGATCCGCGACCCGCTTCTGCAGCGTCGCTCGAGCGGAGAGCTGCGAGTAACCGGGCATCAAGTTGCGATCCGCGTCGCTCATCATGTCGGTCATGAACGGCCCCGGGGCGATCGTGTTCACCCGGATGTTCATCCCGGCCCATTCCTCCGCCATCACCCTGGTAAACATGTGGAGGCCCGCTTTGCTCGCACCGTAGAGCCCCAACCCGATGCCGCCACGATACGCACCGAACGAGGTGATATTGATGATGGCGCCGCCACCCGCCGCGCCCATACGCGGCGCGACCAATTGCGCCAAACGTACCGGGCCCTTGAGATTCACGGCGAAGATGCGGTCGAAGACCTCGCCGGTGATCTGCGACACCGGTATCGGCGCCGAGCCAAGATCGGGGTTGTTGATGCCGGCATTGTTGACCAGGATGTCGACCCTGCCGAAATGACTGTAGACGGTGTCGACGAAGCCGCTGAGTCCGTCCCAGTTGCCCGTATCGCAGGCCACCGGCAGCGCGGCACGCCCCGTCGCCGCGGCGATTTCGCGCGCCACCGCCGCGCACGCCTCGGGCGTGCGGCCGTTGATGACCACCGCCGCACCGGCCTGCGCCAGACCCGTGGCCATCGCCTTCCCCAACCCCCGAGTCGAGCCAGTCACCACGGCGACTTTGCCGGTGAGATCGAATAGTTCATGCATACACAGCGCTCCCCCGATGCGACGTTCCGCCCGCCTGCCGTCCCTCCTTTTCACTCAGCGCCGACGCCGTCAAGCGCGATCGCGTTCGGCCCCGCCTCCTGCACCGCTCGAGCGCTCGCCCGTACCGTGATCGTTGACATCTGTCTTGCCTTAAATTACAAGACGCAACTTAGCGCCGATCCGTGGTGGGGTGGCGCGTGCGGTTGTCGTCAGGTCTCACGGCGAAGCGGAGGGCGTACATGCAGGATTATGACGTCATCGTCGTCGGCGGTGGCATCAACGGGTTGACCGCGGGCGCCTATCTGGCCAAGGCCGGCCTGCGCGTCGCCGTCTTCGAGGCGCGCGGACAGTGCGGTGCGCATTGCGACACCATCGAGTTGGGGTTGCCGGGCTTTCTACACAACACGCACGCGCAGATGCTGGTGCCGGCCATCAGCCCGGCGATGACCGATCTCGAGCTGGAGCGATTTGGCTTGGAGCTGCGCGGTACGGACGGGTTGTTCGCCGCCACCTTCCTCACCGGCAAGAACCTGGTGTCAAGCCACGACCCGGCGGCGACGCATGCGGCGATCGCCCGTGCCTCGCAACGTGACGGCGCCGTTCACGAGCGCATCGGGCAGTACCTGATGGAGCACAGCATGGACGCGATGGAACTGGCCCAGGCCATCTTCCGCGCCCCCAGCCACGAGACCGCCAGGCGCCGCGCGGCGCTGTACGACGGCATCCTCCACGCCCTCGAGCTGCCGCTGCGCGGCGACGACGTCCTACGCATGACCGGCTTCGAGGTCATGGAGCTGCTGTACGAGAGCGAGCAGGTGCGCACCATTCTGGCCGCTTGGGGAGAGTACACTGGCCAGTGGCCGGTGCACCCGCGGATGGGCTGGCAGGCCATGAACTTTGCCGCGCTGGCGCCGACCCCCGTGCATACGGCGCGCGGCGGCTCGCACGCCCTCACCCACGCGTTGGTGCGCTGCTTCGTGCACCATGGCGGGGAGGTCTGGACGACGTGCCCGGTCGACAAGATCCTGATGCGCGACGGACGCGCCGGCGGCGTGCGCCTATCGCCCGACGCCCTCTTCCCCGGCGAAGAAATCCATGCCCGGCTGATCGTCTCGAATCTGACCCTGGTCCCGACCTTTATCCGCTGCCTGGGGGTCGAGGTCATCGGCGGCGAGTGGGCGGAGAAGATCGAACACTTTAATTACGATGACCCACAGCTCATCGCCGTTTTATACGCGCTCAAGGCCGATCCCGAGTTTGCCTCCGCCGCCTACGATGCGACGATTCAGCGGACGTGGGTGGGCTACTTCGGCGGCGAGAACATTGCCTCCATTCGCCGCGAGATGACCGATTGCCTCAACGGCACGATCGCCGACGAGATCATGGGCGGCTGGTTCATCCCGACACGCGCCGACCCGTGCCAGGCGCCGCCGGGCGGCCACACGATGGAAGCCTGGGTCAGCGTCCCCGCCTGCCCGCGGCGCTGGCGCGGGCGCAGTTTGCGCGGCTGGGAAGCGTGGCCGGAGATCGCGGAGCCGCTGGCCGACGTCATCACCGATCGGTTCGCGCAGTACGCCCCGGGGTTCAACGACCTGATCTTGGAGCGCCACGTCCTGACCCCGTACGAGATGGAGCGCAACAACCCGTCCGCCATCCGCGGCAATATGATCGGCGGCAGCGCGCTCCCCGAGCAGGCCGGCACGAACCGGCCGCTGCCCGGCGTTGTCACGCGCGGCGCGTCACGCAGCTTCGTTCCCGGCCTCTACCTCTCGAACTCCATCGAACCGTTCGGCGCCACCCATCTCGCCAGCGGCTACGTGGTGGCCTGCGAGGTAGCGGAGGACCTGGGCTGCCGCGATGCGCCCTGGTGGCAGGCCCAACCCTACGTCTGGTTCTTCGAAAACATGTTTCGCCTGCCGATGAACCTCGGTGTGCGTGCCGCACCCTGAGTGGCGGAGGAATCGCATGACCGCGAACGACGCATATGACGCCATTGTCATCGGCGGCGGGCCCAACGGCTTGATCTGCGCCGCCTATCTGGCTCGAGCGGGCCACCGGGTGCTGCTGCTGGAACGCCGGCACGAGACCGGCGGCGGGTTGAACACGGACGAGTACCACGGCTTTCGCCTAAACCTGCACGCCATCTACCATCTGATGAACGAGCGCATACCGGCGCATCGCGATCTGGATCTCCCCAGCCTGGGCCTGCGCTACGTGTACCCGGCCATTCCCGTCGCCTTCCCGTTCCGCGACGGACGCGCCCTGCTCTTCAGCCGCAACCTCGACGAGACCGTCGCCTCGATCTCCACCCTTAGCGCCGCCGATGGCGCGGCGTTCCGTCGCATGTGGGACGAGTTTCAGCCGATGCTGGAACAGTATCTGATTCCGATGACCTACGAGCTACCGGCGGGGGCGCTCGATCAGCTGACCGAGTTCGACAAGACGGCCGTCGGCCGGCGTTTGGCCGAGATCTCGGACCTGACCTTCGTCGAGTTGCTCGACAACTACGGGTTCACCGATCCCCGTGTGCGCATGGCGCTGCTCGCTTTCCCCGCCATGTGGGGCCTGCACCTCGACGCCCCGCTGGGCTTCCTTTTCCCGCTGTACCTGTGCCGCATGCTGGCGGCCGGCCTGGTCAAGGGCGGCTCGCACCGGTTGTCGTCGGCGATCCTCCGCTCCTTCATCCGTAACGGCGGTACCGTCCGCGACGCGTGCGAGGTGACACGCATCGTCACCGAGAACGGCGCCGCGGTGGGCGTCGCAGTGGCCGGCGGCCGGCGCTTCGACGCGCGCGCCGTCATCTCGACGCTGAATCCCGAACAGACCTTCGTGCAACTGATCGGCGAGCCGCTCTTACCGGCGGAATTGCGCGACCAGGTCCGTACCTGGCAATGGGAAGAGCGCACCTTGTTTGGACTGCACCTGGGCATCCGCGGCGGTCTCCGTTTCACGCACCCCGACCGGCGCGTCGACGAGGCGATGATCGTCTGTTGCGGCCTCGAGACCGAAGACGAGTTGCACGCCCACCTGCGGCGCATCGATGCTGGCGCGGAACGCGACTGTCATTGGCTGCACGTCACCGTGCCGAGCCGCTTCGACGCCACCATGGCGGCGCCGGGCCATCACGTGATCCGGGCCGAAGCGGTGGTCCGCTACGACACCGCTTGGCGCGGTCGCGCCAAGGCCTTCGGCGACAGTTGCCTGCGACTGCTGCGGCAGTACGCCAACCTGGACGCCATCGTGTTGCGCCGGGAGTACACGCCGCTCGATATCGAGGAGAAACTCACCACCATGAAGCGCGGCTCCTTCAAACACGGCGCGTACTCGACCCTGCAACTCGGGTACCTGCGGCCCAACGAGCTGTGCTCGTGCAGTGCCACCCCGATTCCCGGCCTGTTCGTCGGCGGCGCCTCGATGTATCCCGGCGGCATGATCCTCGGCGGCCCCGGCTTTCTCGCCGCCGGCGTCGTGAATGCGCACCTCGAAGCGCAACGCTGACGCGCGGTTCCTTGAGGTTCACACGGTAAGCAACCCAACGAATGGAGGGGCGAAGATGAAGGATCGGACGTATGACGTCATCGTGATCGGCAGCGGGCCGGGCGGCAGCGCCTGCGCCACGCTCCTGCAGAAGCGAGGCATCCAGACCTTGCTCATCGAGAAGAACGGTTTCCTCGGCGGCAAGATGGTGAGCATCGAAAAAGACGGCTACGCCTACGACCTGTTTCCGCACGGTCAGGTACCCACTCGCCAACCGGCGTTCGAAACGATCTTTCGGGAACTCGGCGTGGGCGAGGAATTTCAGCCCACCCTGACGCCGAACGATCCGCGCGACATGATCACCATTTGTTATCGGCGCCGCGATTGGACACGGTTTCGACGCGTGTCCCAGCGGCAGTCCATGGGGGATTCCGCGCCGTTCTTCCGGCTCTGGGACATCGACGAGGCCGCGCAACGGCAGGCGCTGGCGTTCATGACCGATGTGGTCACCATGCCCGACGATCGGCTGAGCGACCTGGACAACGTCAGCATGCACGAGTTCATCTCGCGCTACGATATTCCCTTCGAGCTCTACAGCTACATGGCGATGCATTCCAACGCCTCGCTGGCCGAACCCATCGATCTGGTGGCCGCCTCCGAACAGATCCTGATTCTCAAGCAGATCATGCTCCAGGGCGGTGGTGGCCAGTACAAGGGCGGTTTCGCCACCCTCGCCAACGTCATGATCCGCGAGTTCGAGAAGAACGGCGGCACGCTGCTGCGCAACACCAAGGTCGAGAGGATCCGCGTGGAGGATGGCGCGGTCACCGGCGTGGTGACGCCGAAGGGAACGTTCACGGCCCCGGTCGCTGTCAGCAGTGCCGGTTTGCAACCGACGGTGCTCAAACTGGTCGGCGAGGAGTATTTCGATCGCAGCTACGTAAACTACGTCAAGGGCCTGGCGCCGGGGTGGGGGTTCACCAGCGTGCGCTACTTCCTGAACGAACCGGTCATGACCACCGGCATCTATATCGCCTACTCCGACGACAGTTGGTGGAACATGGAGCGCTTCCTGAAGGTCAAGGACGGACGCATCCCTGACGAAGTGACCCTCTTCATGGTCAACCACTGCTTCTTCGACCCACAGGCGGCGCCGCCAGGCAAGCAGATCCTGGTGGCGGGCACCGTCTGCTCCCCGAACCCCGAAGCCAAGGAGATCGAGGGCCTCTGGACGCGGATGGACGAGCACATGGCGCAACTCTTCCCCGAGATCTGGGCAGTGACGGAGCGCCGGGAGTACAGCGGCCCGCGCGAGATCAGCAACCTGACCCGGGACAGCGTGCTTCCCGGCCAAGGCGGCGAATGCGTCGGCATGGGACAGGTTGTCGGCCAGTGCGGCAAGCTGAAGCCCAACCCCGTCGCACCGATCCGCGGCCTCTACTACGCCGGCGCCGACGCCGGCGGCGCCGGCATGGGCACGCACCAGGCAGCGTGCTCCGGCATCGAAGTCGCCCGCCTCGTCGGACACGCACTCAACAAGCGCCGCAAGACGCAGTAGCGGGGAAGGAGCGGCACGGTACAACCCCGGCGCCCTGGTCGGCAACTATTGAGCCGGCCCCGAGAAAGGGACAGCTGAAGGGGGCCCAGTCTCGTGGGGAAGACGGTCATAGCGACGGGCTCCGCTCAGGGGATTGGGCGCGCGGACGAGGGGGTAACGCGTGGCGCGGCTGGCGACGGATCTGCCCGACGACTGACCACGCGGGTTGTGTTGCGCCCGGAAGTTGCGCAAGACTGGCGTGGGAAAGGACAAACGATGAGCGGTGAACGACCGGCACGGGTACGCATTGAGGATTGGGCCACCCCTCAATTCACTCCGGAGATGGCCAAGATGCGGGCGGCGACCGCGCCGATGGCGGCCCAGATCCGCCTGGAGCGCACGGTGCTCCTCGCCGATGCCGCGGCCCAAACGGGGCTCGACGACTTCGGCAGCCGGGACTTCGAGGAGCGGCTCGATGTCCTCCTGTACAGCTTGCGGGAGGAAGCCGGCCTGTCGCCCTTCGGGCTCGTCGGCGCCTACAGCTTCCTGCTGCAACTGCTCAAGAACCGCCTGCTGATCCAGGACCTGCTCGCGCGCCATCCCGAGATTCACGACGTGCGCATCGAGCGGCCGATCTGTATCGTCGGATTGCCCCGCACTGGCACGACGCATCTGCACAACCTGATGTCGGCGGATCCGGACCTGCGATCGCTGCCGTATTGGGAGAGCCTGGAACCGGTCCTGGCGCTATCGGAGCGACCCGCGCCAGGAGCGCCGGACCCGCGTATCGCCCGCACCGGCGCCGCACTCGAGGTGCTGCACGGCATGATGCCGCTGTTCAATCGCTTTCACGAGATGACCGTCGACCATTCGCACGAGGAGATTCAGCTGCTGGCCATCGACTTCTCCACGATGCTGTTCGAGTCGATGTACCTCATCCCTACCTGGCGCGACTACTACCGCGCTCACGATCAGACCCCGCATTATCGGTACATGAAGACGGTGTTGCAGGTGCTGCAGTGGCTCCGTGGCGGCACGCGCTGGGTGCTCAAGTCGCCACAACATCTGGAACAGTTCGGTCCCCTGGTCCGGGTGTTTCCCGATGCCACGTTCGTGGTGACCCACCGCGATCCGGTCGCCGTGACCGTGTCCATGGCCATCTTCAATACGTATGCGGCGCGCATGAACAGCGAACGGACCGATCCGCTCGAATACGGCCGCTACTGGTCGGCGCGCATTCAGGACATGTTGTCGGCGTGTGTCCGCGACCGCGAGCTGTTGCCGGCCGAACGCTCGATCGACGTGCGCTTTCACGAATTCATGGCCGACGACTTCGCCATGGTGCGGCGCATCTACGCACTGGCGGATCAACCGATGCCGCCGACGGCACGGGCGGCGATGGACGCCTTCCTCGCCGCCCACCCGCGCGGCAAGTACGGCGCCGTCGTCTACGACCCCGCCACCGCCGGCATCGACGTCGCCGAGCGCCGGGCGGCGATGCGCTTTTACGTCGAGCGCTTTGGCCTACGGGAGGAATTGTAGGGGGCGTCGATCCGTGCCGATCGCCTCTCACCGCTCCACCTGGAATCAGCGCGCAAAGGTGTTCCATGCATACCGACCTGTGTGACCGGCTGGGCATCGAATTCCCCATCTTCGCCTTCAGTCATTGCCGGGACGTTGTGGCCGCCGTCAGCAAGGCGGGCGGCTTCGGCGTTCTCGGCGCTCTCGGGTTTCCGCCCGACCAGTTGGAGATCGAGCTGAAGTGGCTGGACGAGCACGTCGGCGACCAACCGTACGGTGTCGATATTGTCATCCCCACCAAGTACGAGGGGAAGGCGACGGGAGAGACGGACCCGGGAAAACTCGAGGAGCAGTTGCGGGGGAAGATCCCGCCGCACTATCGGGCATTCGTCGACAGGATCCTCGCCGCGCACGATATCCCACCCCTCCCGGAGGGCGAGCACTTTCGTGAGTTGCACGGCTGGACGTTGGCGACCGCCACGCCGCAGCTCAACGCGGCGCTTCGCCACCCCAAGGTGCGGCTTATCGCCAATGCCCTGGGCACACCGCCCGCGGAGGTGGTCGACGGAATCCGGCAGACGGGACGCCTGGTCGCCGCACTTTCCGGCGCCGCCAAGCACGCGCTCAAACATAAGGCCGCCGGCGTCGATATCGTTATCGCCAACGGCTACGACGGCGGCGGGCACACCGGCGAAATCGGCAGCGTCGTCCTGTGGCCCGAGGTCGTCGATGCCGTGGCGCCGACCCCGGTGCTGGCCGCGGGTGGCATCGGAACCGGTCGCCAGATTGCGGCGGCGCTGGCTATGGGCGCGCAAGGCGTGTGGACCGGCTCCCTGTGGCTCACCGTGCAGGAATCGGACCTGCTTCCCGTCCAGATTGAGAATCTGCTCAAGGCCACGAGCCGGGATACGTTGCGCTCGCGGTCGTGGACCGGCAAGCCGGCCCGCATGCTGCGCACCGAGTGGACCGACGCGTGGGAGGCCCCCGACGCGCCCACGCCACTCGACATGCCGCTGCAGGGAATGCTCACCACCACCGCCATGGCGCGCATGATGCGGCATCCGGAAAAGAGCCGCACCATGATGTACAACCCGGTCGGACAGATCGTCGGCCGGCTGAACGCCGTCCGTCCGGCCAAGGAAGTCATCCGGGAGCTGGTGGAAGAGTACCTCGACGCGGTGGACCGATTACAACGACTGACGGCAAGGTGTTAGCGCTGGCGCTCGCGCGACGCGAGGGCCAGCGCTAACGGCGAACAACCGGTTCTCAGATGGCGAGGCCGCCATCGGCCAGGACGATCGATCCGGTCATGTAGCGGCCCTCGTCCGACGCCACCATCACCACGACGTTGGCCACCCATTCGGGCTCGGCCATTCCGAGCGGGGTGTCGAGGCGCATGAACTTCATCATGTCCGCGCCTTCCGGTGGCGTAAAACCCGTCTGGGTCATCGGCGTCGCCATTCCGCCCGGGCAGATCGCGTTGACGCGCACATTCTTGTCCCGGAACTCGACCGCCAGTGAGCGCGTCAACTGCACCACTCCACCCTTCGAGGCGCAATAGGCCGCACCGTAGGCGATACCCATCAGCCCGGCGTTGGAGGCGATGTTGACGATGTTCCCGCCGCCATCGAGTAAGTGGGGTAGGACGGCCTGACACACGAGGAACGTCCCGGTCAGGTTGACCGCCAAGATACGCGACCACTGCTCAAGCGGCATCTCGGTGGCGTGGTAGAACCCCCCTATGCCGGCGGAGTTGATGAGCACGGACGGGCGACCAAGGTCCTTCGCCGCCGTCGCCACCGCGGAACGCACCGACCCCTGGTCGGCGACGTCGACTTTGTACGCCCGCGCCGTACCTCCCGCCTTGGCGATGATGTCCGCGGTTTCTTTGGCCGCGTCCAGTATGAGATCGAAACAGGCGACCGTCCCGCCCTCTTCCCCGATCCGGGCGGCGCATGCGCGTCCGAGCCCCGAGCCGCCACCGGTGACAATCGCGGTCTTGTTTTCAAATCGTTTCATGGTTCCTCCTCGTCCGGCACCGTAACTCCGGCCGGAAGTGTAGCGCTCTTACCCAAAGCCACTTACTCGCGCCGCATGCTGCCACGCTCGCATTCTTCGAGATCGCGCCTCCTCAGAATAAGCGGACGATCCTGATGGCATCGAACAACGCCGCTCACTCCAAGGAGGCCGCTACTTCGCAGCGGCCATCTCGAAGAGTGCCACCACCTCAGCCGCGGCCCCAACTGAGTGGCATTGGGCTTAAACAGCATGCCCGCATGCCTGTCAAGACAATTGCGGCGGGCCTGTCCTGGCCATATCCTGCCCGAGTCGCACGAGTTGCGCCGTGGCGCCACCGAGGCTGAGTTCCAGCGCTTTCGACCAGAGAAAGTAGCGGTGGATGGCGTAATCGACATCCACGCCAATTCCACCATGCACGTGCATCGCGGCGGTGGCGATCCGTGCCCCGCCCTCCGCGGCCCAGAACTTCGCCACCGCCGTCTCGCGCATCGCCGGTGTGCCGTACGACAGCCTCCACGCCGCCCGCCAGGTCACCCAGCGCATGGCGTCCAGATCGATGTAACAATCCGCCATGCGATGCTGCACCGCCTGGAACGAGCCGATCGGCACACCGAACTGGACGCGCTCGCGTACGTAGGCAGTGGCGATTTCGACGGTCCGCTCGCATACCCCGACTTGCATCGCACAGGTGGCAACCAGGGCACAGTCGGCCAGCCACTGCAGTCGTTCGGCGCCGGCATCGGCATGACCACCGAGGAGGTCGCCCACCTCGACCCGAACGTCCGCAAGCCGCACGGTACACAGCGGCTCCCCGGTCGAGGTGAGATGCCGCGTGAGCGACACGCCGGTGGCGCGGGGATCCACGAGGAAGAGGCCGACGCCACGGTCGGTCGCCGCCGGGACGACCATACGCTGCGCCAGGTGGACGGCGGGAACACACCGGAGCTCCCCGCCGAGTAGCCAGCCGGTACCGTCGGTGCGCGCCGAGGCGAGCGGCGGACACGCACGCGTTTCCACCGCCACGCCGGTCAGGATCGCGATGCCTTGCAGCATCGGCACCAGCCATTCCTTCTTTTGTGCGTCGGTGCCGACGTGCGCGATCGCCAGACCGCCCAGCACCACGGATGGCAGTGCCGGGATCGGCGCCACCACGCGGCCGACCGCATGCAACAGCATGCAGGCTTCGGCGATCCCGAATCCCATGCCGCCGAGGTCGTCGGGCACGGCGATACCCAACAAGCCCGCCGCGGCCAGCGTCGACCACAGCGCGCGATCGCACCAGTCCGGTTGCGCGGACACCGCCTTGACGCGCTCCGGCGTCGCTTCCTTCTCCAAGATGCCGCGGGCGAGGTCGCGCACCATGAGCTGCTCGTCGCTAAAAGTAAAGTCCATTGGCTCCGTCTCCCGTCTGCGCGGCCTCGCCCGCCTAGCGCCGCTGCGCGCGCGGCAAACCCAGTCCGGCCATGGCGACGATGTCGCGTTGCACTTCGTTGACGCCACCGCCGAATGTGCCGACCGTGGCGGCGCGGTACGCGTGTTCGAGCAGGCCGCCGAACAGCGCCCCGGGCTCGTGTTTCTTCGTCAGGCCGGCGGCGCCAACGATGTCGAGCATGGTTCGGTAGCACTCGACACAGAACTCCGTCCCCATCACCTTTACGGCGGACGCTTCGGCCATGTTGGGAATCCCGGCGGTCACCGACCAGGCGGAGCGCCAGTTCAACACCTTGAGGGCATCGAGCTTGGCGTAGATGCGCGCCAGCTGCAGTTGCAGCCACGGCTCGTCGAGCATCCGCCCGCCACCCGCCGCCGGCGTCTCGCCCGCCCACGCCCAGAGTTCCTCGAGCAGCCGGTCGGCCAGTCCGGGGATGGCCAGGGTGATGCGCTCGTGGTTGAGCTGCGCGGTGATCAGCTGCCAACCGCCGTGCTCCGCGCCGACGCGATTGCGCACCGGCACGCGCACGTTATCGTAGTAGGTGGCGTTCGTGCGTTCGCCGCCGACCGTGCGGATCGGGGTGTACGAGAAGCCGGGACTGCCGGTTGGCACGAGGATGATCGAGATGCTCTTGTGCCGCGGCGCTTCCGGAGCGGTGCGCGCCGCCAACCAGACGTAGTCGGCGGCGTTGGCGTGGGTGGTGAACACTTTCTGGCCATTGATCACGTAGTCGTCGCCCTCGCGCAGCGCACGCGTCTGCAACGACGCCAGATCGGTGCCCGCCCCCGGTTCGCTGTAGCCGATGGCGATGATCAACTGGCCCGTGAGAATCTTGGGCAGCAAATCCGCTTTTTGCTCCGGCGTGCCGAAGCGCATGATGGCCGGGCCGACGGTGTTTACCCCGATGATCGGCAGCGGGCCTCGGGCGCGGAAGGTCTCGTCCCAGAAGATGAACTGCTCGATCGCCGAACGGCCCTGCCCGCCGAATTCCTTCGGCCAGCCGATCCCGAGCCAACCGGCCGCGCCCATGCGCGCGACGAGTTCGCGGAACACCGGGCCGCCGCCGCTCCCTTCCGCGTCAAAGGCAGCGCGCACTTCGGGGGTGAACAGCGTCCGATAAAAATCGCGGACCTCTTTACGGAGCGCGTGTTGCTCCGGCGTGAAATCGACATACATCGCTGGCGTCCTTTCCTCTTGTTGCCGAAGTGGCGAACGGGAATCGCTCAGATGTTGCGCTCTCGGCCCTTCCAGTACCGATCCCGCAACAGCCGCGCGTGCAATTTGCCCGTGGGATGCCGCGGGAGCTGTCGTACGAAATCGATCGACCGTGGGACTTTGTATCCTGCCAGACGTGCGCGAGCAAATTCCAGGATGTCGGCCGCGAGTCCCGGCGACGCCCGGCGCTCGTCGATCAGCTCGACGGCCGCTTTCGCCGATTCCCCCCATTCGTCGTCGGGAATCCCGAAAACGCAGGCGTCGGCGACCGCCGGATGCTGCTGCAGGACCTGCTCGATTTCTGCGGGATAAAGGTTCACGCCGCCGGAGACGATGACGCTGGCGGCGCGATCCGTCAGGTAGACGTACCCGTCCGCATCCACGCGTCCGACATCCCCCGTCGTAAACACCCCGGGCTCCAGGTGGGACGCGGCGGTTTTCTCGGCAGCGCCGTGGTACTCGAACACCCGATCGAGATATTTGTGGCGGGAGTACAGCATGCCAACCTCTCCGGGCCGTAGCCGCCGGCCGTGCGCGTCGACCGCGAAGACCTCGAAGTTGGCGGTGGCGCGGCCGACGGTGCCAGGATGCGCCAGCCAGTCGGCAGAATCGACCAGCGTGCAGAAGCCGCCTTCCGTCGCGCCCCAATACTCGACGAGGATGGGCCCCCACCACTCGATCATCCGGTACTTTACCGCGGGTGCGATTGGGGCCGCGCCGTGCAATACCAGCCGCAAGGACGATACATCGAAGGCCCGCCGGACGTCGTCCTCGACGCGCAGAAGGCGCACGAAATTGGTGGGCACCAGGTGCGTGTGGCGCACGGCGCGTTCCTGGACCAGGCTCAGCATGCCGGCGGCATCCCACCGGGGCATGATGACGATGGGCGCGCCGTTGAGCTGATCATACACCGCGAACAGCAGCGGCGCGGCATGATAGAGCGGTCCGGTGACCAGGTGCGCGCCGCTGCCGTCGAGCCCCAGCGCGCGGCCGGCCGCGGCGGCCGCCGCGAGCGCCGCGCCGAGGGTCGCGGGGCGCGCCCGTTTGACACCGTTCGGTCGCCCGGTTGTCCCGCTGGTGTAGATCATGGTCGCACCCGCGGGACCGCTGAGCGGCAGTGGCTCGTCGGACACCGCCGCCAGCGCCGCATCCAGCTCGGCACCGATGAGCACGATGCGCGGCGCCGCCGACCGCCTGGCGATCGCCTCGTGCTCGGCGTCGGCGAACAGGACCCGGGCGCCAGAGTCCTCGATAATATATGCGACCTCCGCTGCCTGGAGATGGTGATTGATGGGGGTCAACCAGACCCCGGCGAGGATCGCGCCGAGGGTCAGCTCGACGCTCTCGGCCCGGTTGCCCATGAGCATCGCGGCATGCTCGTTCGGGCGCACTTCCAGGACATCGCGCAACAGATGCGCGATGCGGGCGCACCGATCCGCCAGTTCGGCCCAAGTTCGTTGCCGCGTCAGATCGTCCAGCGCGAGTCCCTGCGGATTCGTCTTGGCGCTCTCGAACATCGTCGTCGCCCCGCGTCGCCAGCGCATATTCACCGACGCCGGACCTCTTTACAAGGGAGAGTAACGGCGGTAGCAGATTTCTTCGTCTAAAGGAGAGTGCGATGGCTGTCAGGCGGAAAGAGAAGTGGCGCCCGGCGCCGCGGCCGGAGTGGGTTGCGCGCATCAACGAAGAGGGCCGGCACATGGATATCGACTACATCGTGCCGCTCGACGAGGAGTCGCTGCTGCACTCGGCCAAGCGCAAGACGGGGCTGTCCGACTTTGGCGGCACGGACTGGATCGAACCCTTTCGGATCATGATGAAGGCGATCGCGGAGGAAGCCGCCCTCAATCTGATGGGCCGCCTGATGGCGCGCAGCGACATTCTCATGATGTTGGAGAACCGTCTGTTGCTGACGGAGTTTCGCAAACGGCACCCGGAGGTGGCCGCCGAGGAGATTCGCAAGCCGGTTTTCATTATCGGCCTCTCGCGCTCCGGTACGTCGATCCTGTTCGAGATTCTCTCCCAGGATCCCGGTGTCCGTGTGCCGAAATATTGGGAGGCGCTCTTCCCCTGCCCGCTGGAGGGATTGGCCGCGGACCAACCCGACCCGCGCATCGAACGCGCCGACGCCCTCGTCAAACAGTGGAGCCGTGTGGCGCCCGAATACGCGACGATGCACGAAAACGCCGCGCTCCTGCCGTGCGAGTGCGGCTATCTGATGACCAGTTGCTTCATCGCCGACCACCTCGGCGCGATTCATCAGGTTCCGAGCTATAACAACTGGCTGGCGCAGGCCGATCTTCACCCTGCCTACCGTTTTCACCGCGAGCTGCTGCAAGCGCTGCAGTGGAAGGAGCGCGGCAAGCACTGGCTACTGAAAGGTCCCTGGCACATTGGGAACCTGCGGATACTGTTCGAGATCTACCCGGATGCCTGCGTGGTACAGACGCATCGCGATCCGATCAAATCGATGTCCTCGACGACGAGCATCCTCGGCACCATCGCCTGGATGCGCAGCGATCGTCCATTCGACTCGGACTCCTGGGACGAACTGATGGAAGCCGAAGGCAACGCCGCCCGGCTCGAAGCCGTCATGCGGGAGCGCGACGCCGGCGTCATTCCCAGCGAGCGTATCTGCGACGTCCTCTACAAGGACATCGTCGGCGACCCGATCGGCATCGTGCGACGCGTCTACGATCAGTTCGGCATGGAACTCACGAACGACGCGATTGCCAGGATGCGCGCCTACATCGCGGCGAAACCGCAGGGCAAGTTCGGCAAGCACACGTACGATCTCGACTCGGCGGAGGACGTTTCCAAGGAGCGCGCTGTGTTCCGGCGCTACCAGGAGCGCTACGGCATCCCGAGCGAGACGTAGGAAGGCCGCTGCGCACCGTCGTCTTCGTCATGCGTGTCCTGTCGGCGGCCGATCCCGGCGCGTGCAAGAGGCGGTCCACCGCCGGGCACCGCGAGGACATCCTGTTCGCCCGCTGGATTCGCAACCGGGCGACGCCACTCATCTCCAAGACGCGGGTGGTACAGCGGCAGGACTGGCGGCTCACGCGACCCGCCGACGCACACACCGTGACGTCGGGGCAGCGCGCCACGGACCACTGTGCGCGGCGCTGCACCTGATCGACTTTGGACTTTGGGCCTTGAACGTTGGACTCCGGGCACAGCCCGCCCCGAGGAGGAGTGATGGAGTACTGGCTCGGTTGGTTCCACGACGATTATCTACAGGCCAAAGCGGTCGCGATCGCGGCCGAGCGGATGGGCTTCACCGGTATCGCCTTGCCGGATCACGTCGCCATCCCGCGGGGATACACGTCACCGCATCCATCCGGAGAGCGTCGCATCGAACACACGACCCTGTTTCCGGATGCACTGATCACCATCGCCGGCATGGCCGCGGTCACCACGCGCTTGCGCTTCCTGACCTACGTGTATGTGCTGCCGATACGCGAGCCCTTTTCCGTCGCCAAGCAGGTGGCGACGCTGGCCATGCAATCGAATTACCGTTTCGTGTTCGGGGTCGGGACGGGCTGGATGCTTGAAGAGATTGCGTTACTCGGCCACCAAGCCGAGCGCCGCGGCCAACGCATGGACGAAATGATCGCCATCATGCGCGACTTCTGGGACGACGGCCTGGCGGCCGTGGCCGGCAAGTTCTACCGGTTCGACGTCACCGGCCAGTTCCCGGTGCCCGAACGCCGCATTCCCATCTGGACCGGCGGCAAGTCCGCCGTTGCATTGCGCCGGGCGGCGCGCAACGACGGTTGGGCGGGGATGAACTACGACATGGAGGAGATCCCGGGGCTACTCGCCACCCTCGACGTAGAGCGCCAGCGTCACGTCGAACAGCATGGCGACTCCGGCACCGCATTTCACCGTCTCGTCATCCCCCGCGCCGTGCCGTCGCGCGATCTCTATCGCCGCCTTACGGACTGGGGCATCGACAGCACCATCGCCATCCCGTGGTCCATCGAAGACCCACGCTACGCCCCACTCGACGCTAAACTCGAGGCGATGCAGGCCTTCGCACATCGCCACATCGCCGACTGATGCCTGGCTGGCGGCAACCTCATGCGACGCTAGCCGGAGCGCGGAAGATTCAGGATGGGGCCTTGGTGACATTCCATGTCTGCGCTACAGACGAGGAGACTCACGCTGGTCCGCGCCGTCGCGCGGACTCTTGGCAAAGGAGGATCGTATGGCCACTCCCACGTCGCTGGCGAGTTTGGGGCTGCCCCCCGTGTATCAAGTCGGATTTGTGGTGCGCGATATCGCCACCGCCCTGGCAAAGTACGAGCCGCTCTTCGGCCCATTTGTGCTGCAGGACCACGGCGTCCAGTCGGCCGTGTACCGCGGCCGCCGCTGCGACTACGTGTTGAAGACCGCCTTTGGCCGCAGCGGCAACCTGGAAATCGAGCTGATCGGCTGGGTCTCCGGCGATTGTCCGCAGCGGGAATTCCTGGACCAGGGCCGCGAGGGCATGCATCACCTGCAATTTCGCGTCGACGACATGGACGCCTGGATTACCAAGGCACGTGCCCTCGGCTACGAGCCGATCTGGTACAGCCGTCTCTCCCCGGAGATCGCGTACACGTATCTGGAGCGCACCGACGATCCCTTGATCGTCGAATTGCTGCAGTTCCCGACCTAGCGCCGGCGGCGCACGCGAATATGGCGGACACAACTCCGCGGGTGTTCCAGCGCGCACTGGCGACGATGGGCAGACACGCCCGCGGGAAGCGACGCCGATGACACGCATGAGTTGGTGCGGTATCCGAGCAGCCTGCGGGAGGTAGGAAATGCGCTTCTGGCAAGGTATGGGCTACACGGCGCTCGACGAACTCGAATCCGTGGCGCGGCACGCCGAGAAACTCGGCTTCTACGGCGTCACGCTCGGGGACCACTTGGTAACCGCGAACACCCAGGTCGACCGCTACAACCTCTCGGAGGACGGCAAGACACCGTGGGAGGACGACGCGCCCTGGCCGGACCCCATGGTGGTGTTTGCCTCCCTGGCGCCGCGCACGACGACACTCCAATTCATGACCACCGTCTACATCCTGCCGGTCCGTGACGCCTTCACCGCCGCGAAGGCGATCGGCACCGCCGCGGTGATGACCGGCGGGCGACTGCACCTCGGCGTCGGGGTCGGCTGGCAGCAACTCGAATTCAGGCTCACCGGGCAGCCGTTCGAGCGGCGCGGCTCCCGCGTGGACGAGCAGCTCGAGGTGCTGCGTAAGCTCTGGACCGGCACGCAAGTCGAGCACGGGGGCACGTTCTACGGCTTTCCCCGCGTGCGCATGCTGCCGGCGCCGGCGGCACGCATTCCGATCTACATCGGCGGCGTCTCGGACGCCGCCTTCCGCCGGGCCGCACGTCACGACGGCTGGGAGGGCGCCGTCTACCCGTGGAAAGACATCGAGGACAAGGTCAAGCGCGTGCAGGCGGCCCGGCTGGCGGCTGTGGGCACGCTCGACGACTTTCGCGTGATCGTCGGCTGCACCGAACCCACGCCCGAGCGCCTCGAAACGCTGCGCGCGTGGGGGGTCACCGACTACTTGAAGCCCCCGTGGACGGCGGGGCTGCGGCCCACCAACCCCCCGCTCGCGGACAAGCTCGACGAGATGTCGCGCTTCGCTGCCACCTACCGCGTCGGCGGTGGCTGAGCGCCGCGTAGGGCGCGAAGCGTCCGTGCTCGGCTCTCGTGCACGTGCCCAGGGAGGCGAACCGCAAGTGCCCGGAAGGCTCCGAGACGAAGGTACGGCAATCGCCGGTGGCGCCAACGCTATCGGCCGCGCCGCGGCACTACGTTTCGTCGACGATGGCGCGGCGAGCGTCGGCGAGGAGTGCCACGCGGCGAGTGCGTCGATCGGCGCTGACCTCGGGCGGTAGCGACGACTCGCTGGCCCCTCCGCTGGTGGGGCTGCGCCCCACCACTCCCCCCGCTCGCGCATACGCGACAAGCGCTCACGCCGTGCCGCGACCCACGGGGCCACCAGCCACCGAGCGGCGCCCCCACCCGCGCGATGGCCGTTTCGCCGTGGGCTCCGGCAGCACGTCGAACAGGAGATTGAGCCGGCGGATCGCCACGGCCGTGCGCTGTCGCTCCGCCGCTCCCATGCCCGCCAGCAGCGCTTGTTGCGCCGCCATCTCGACGTCAAACAGTCGCTCCGCGACCTTGATTCCCGTCGCCGTCAATCCAACGCGCAACGATCGTCGATCGTCGGGCGCCGCGCCGCGGGCGACGAGCCGGGCCCGCTCGAGGCGGTCAACCGTGTTGGTGATCCCCGCCGAAGTTTGGCGCAGCACCCGCCCGAGCTGCGTCGGCGACAAGCGATAGGGTGGACCGACGACGCGCAACGTCACCAGCACGACGTATTCCGCATGGGCGATCTTGAATCGGCGGAGGACGCCGGCATGGAACCGGTCGACCTGCCGTGCCAGCAGGGACAGCCGCGAGAACAGCGCCACCGTCGCCGCGTTGACCGCCGGCAGCTCCCGCTTCCAGCGCCGGGGCAACGACTCGAAAAACGCGTCGTCCATACGCGTGTTGCTATCAAATTTTCCGCTTGCTTATCAACTGGTATCTTAGTAGCTAGACAATACCGATCCGGATACGAAGATGCCGTGGCGAACGGAACCGCATCGACGGCAACCCCGGGGCGGGGCTGTCGCGGCGGGCTCGCAAGACGCTTGGGGAGGGAGAAATACTGATGACGGGTGTGGGGAGAAGTATCGGAGTGGGGATTGCCTTCTCGGCTGGGCTGAGCCTGTTCGGGCCGGCGGACGGCTGGGCGCAGGCGGCCAAGAAGAAGGCGTCGGCGACCGAAACGGAGATCGAAGAGATCACGGTCACCGCGCAGCGGCGCGAGGAAAGCCTCCAGGAGACGCCGATCTCGGTGACCGCGTTCACCGGGGCTGCGCTGCAGCAGAAAGGGGTGCAGAACGTCGTCGACCTCGGCCAGACCGTCCCCAATGTACGCATCGTGTCGAACGTCGGCAGCCCGGCAAGCACCACGGTGACCGTACGCGGACTGGTGCAGGGCAATCCGCACGGCGCACTGCAATCGAAAGTCGGCATGTACCTGGACGGCGTCTATCTGGCGAAGACGTACGGCAATAACCTCGATTTGGAAGACCTCGAACGCGTCGAGGTCCTGCGCGGCCCGCAAGGCACTCTCTACGGCCGCAATACCATTGGCGGGGCCATCAACTTCCTCACCAACAAGCCCACCGAACAGCGCTCGGTGACCGTCAAGACCGAGGTCGGCAACTACGACACGTTCAACGGCCGAGTGACTTTCAACGTGCCCGTGATCGGCAAGAACGGCTTTCTCCAGTCCGAGGCGATCGGCACGCTTAGTTTGCGCGAAACGGCGGGGTACAAGTCCCACGACGGCTTCTACGACAACGCCTTGCCACCGAATGCGCCCGCCGGCGCGCAGACGAGCGGGGCCGGCAGCCTCGACAACCTCAACCGCGTCTATACCACGACGGCCCTGCGCTGGCAGCCGCGCCAGGGCGTTACGGTGGACTACTCCTTCGAGTTCCATCGCTACCGCGACCACCCCACGGCGTTCCAACTCACCTATATCTACCCGAATTCGACCATTTCCCGGCCACGTCTAGGCCCCAATCCGAATCCTTTCTACGCCATTCCCTACGTGCAGAAGAACCGTTCGGATTCCACGGCCAACAACGCCCTCTTGGGAAGCGACCTGAAGTCCCTCCACCAGCTCCGTGACGACGGCAACCATCGCCTCCACATCCTGAACGGCGCCTGGGATGTCGGCGCGCTGGGCCCGCTCGGGAACATCACGATCAAGTCGATCTCGTCATACCGCAACTTCGAGTACCAGGCGGATCAAGACGGTGACGGCACCCCCAATCAGGTCGCCAACCTGGTGCAATACGACGACACGGAGCATTGGAGTCAAGAGCTGCAGTGGCTCGGCACGGCGCCGCGCTTTCACTATGTGCTCGGCGCGTACTACTTCGGCGAATACACCATGCAGCGCAACCAGCCTGTGTTCTTTGCCGGCGCGAATGCGGTCCCGTATCGGGACTTCCTCAAGACCAAATCGTACGCCCCGTACGGTCAGGCAACCTGGACGCCGCCGATCTTCAGCGACAAGCTCAGCCTGACCGCCGGTATACGCTACACGCAAGAGCAAGTGCACGGCGATCACTACTTTGGCAAAGCCGTGTCCCCCACATCGACGGCCGCCGGCTTCGTCATCCATGGCGGCAAAGCGTTCGGCGGCACCGATGCCATCTCGCCGATGTTCGATGTCGCGTATCAGTGGACCGACGAGGTGATGACCTATTTCCGCATCAGCCGCGGCTTCACGGGTGGCGGTTTCAATCCCGGAGCCCCGCTTCCGGTGTTGTTTACGACCTTCGATCCGGAAACCCTCTGGGCCTTCGAGAGCGGTTTCAAGTCCGAATGGCTGAACAAACGCGTGCGCATCAACGCCGACGGTTTCTTCAGCTACTATAACGATCTGCAGGTGTCGGTGTTCCACGCCAGTCCCAACCTCGGCTCCTTCAGTGTGGTCGGCAACGCCGATCGTGCCGAAATCTGGGGTATGGAATTCGAAGCGGCGGCGATTCCGGTGCGTGGCCTGGAAGCGACGGTCAATTACAGCTTCCTGTCGCCGACATACACCAAGTGGCGCGATCAGAAGTTCGATGCCAACAACCAACCCATCTTCGACCCGTCCGGCGACCCGGTGCTGGAGGACGTGGCGGACAAGCGCGCCTTTCCGTTCAGCCCCCGGAACCAGGCAACCGTCGCCCTCACCTACACGGCGCCGCCGACGGCTAGCGGAATCTTTTCGGCGCACATCGAGACGTATTGGCAGGACAAGGTCGACTTCATCACCAACAACCAGACCCCGGGTGCGCAAGCGATGGTGGGCTGGGCGTACGCCCTGGTCAACGGCCGGCTGGCCTACACCGGTATCCCCCTACAGAAGGGGAATCTGGACCTTGCGCTGTATGCGCGCAATCTGTTCGACCGCAAGTACCGATCGTTCGGTATCGATTTCGGCGCCGGGCTGGGGTACGCCGGCAACGTCTACGGCAACCCGCGCACCTTTGGTTTGCAACTGACCTACAACTTCGCGGAATCGTGAGCTCCGGATATGTCGGCAAGAGTTCGAAACGGTGGAGGCACAAGTGAGCGGAACTGACGCCATCGCAGAGCCAACGCCGGCCCCCCGCGAGCCGACTGCAGTGGTCGCCGAGTACTTCGCGCGGATTCGCGCACGCGACCCCGGCGTCGTCGACCTGTTTCATGACGATGCCTCGCTCAAGGGCCTTGGTACGCGAACCGCGGGACGCGCGGCCATTCTCGAGTTCTACCGCGACGTCCTCGGACGCGTTGGGCCGGAACCGCGCGAAGCCGCACCGCTCTTGGCCGCTGGTTCGCGCGTGGTCGCGGAGATCCACATCGATCGCCCCGGCGATACGACCATCCACGCAATTGACCTCTTCGATGTCCGCAATGGGCGCATTCGCTCTCTCACGTATTTTATCGCGGACTATCCGCTAGAAGAGTAGGAGCCGCCTCCATGGCACGCATGTCGGGCAGAGAAGGGACCGAGCAAGGGGACGCAGGCGGCGCGGCCGTTCGATCGAGCCACCGGTGGCCGACGTGTGGTAGGAGGAAGCGATGCTGGCGAGAGCCGTTGTCATACTCGGGTGTCTGACCGTGCTGCTAGCCGCTGGCGCGGGGGCGGCGGAGCAGCCAGCCGCCGCGCCCGCCGCCGCGGCTGATGCCGCGGCGGCACCACCCTTTCCGGCCTGGGACGCCTTCGTCGATGGGCTGCGCGACCTCTGGCCGAAAATGGCGGCAAAGTTACCCGAGCGACTGCGCGACGATCCGCAGGTCCAGCAGGAAGTCGGCCGCTTGATGCTCGAGGCGCTCGCCGCGCAATCGCTCCAGGCGATCAGCGGCGACGGCGACCATCCCGTATTCCTACCGCACGCCAACGCCACTCTGAACATCTGGCAACCGAACGCCGATACAACCTATCGCCTCGCAACGATCGCACCCGGGGGGACGTACCGGCTGCGCGGCGACGCGGGTTCGCTCCGCATTTTCGTCATGGGGCAGTTCGGACCGCTCCCGACCGAGACCGGCGCTGGGGTCACCGCGATTTCCTACCACGACTTCAGCAAGCTCCGTGTGGACAACCGCGGGCGTTTCGACGTCATCGTGAGCCCGACACGGCCGGCGGGACATCGGGGGGACTGGTGGCAGCTCGACGCGCGTACAACCTCATTCCTGCTGCGCCAGATCGCATCGGACTGGGTGAAGGAGCGTGACCCCACGATCTCCATCGAACGGCTCGACATACCCGTCTATCGACCCCGTCCCGACGCCGCCACACTGCAGAGCAAGCTGCGTCGTCTGCCGCTGGCGGTCGGCAACACCGCGACCTATTTCGTCAACCATGTCGAGCAACTGCGGCGCGACGGCTTCGTCAACAAACTCAAGGTTTTCGACGTCGTCTCGAATCTCGGCGGCTTGCTCGGCCAGTTCTACTACGAGGGCGCGTACCAGCTGGCACGCGACGAGGCGCTCATCGTCGAGACCGCGGTTCCGAAAAAATGCCGCTATTCGTCGCTCATCCTGACCAACGACCTATACGAAACGACGGACTGGTATAACAATCAAAGCAGCCTCAACGGATCGCAGCTGCGCGTCGATAAGGACGGAATCCTGCGCGTCGTTGTGTCGGCCACCGATCCGGGCGTTCCCAACTGGCTCGACACCGCCGGCTATCCCAGCGGCGTCATCCAGGGGCGCTGGATGGAGTGCAATGCCACGCCGATCCCGACGGTACGCAAGCTCGCGGTAGGCGACGTTCGGAAAGTCCTGCCGGCCGACACACCGGCCGTGACTCCTCATCAACGCGAGCAGGCAGTACGAGACCGTCGGGCCGCGGCGCAACACCGTCCACTCTGGTGACCCGGGACCGGTGTCCTCGGGTGCGGGACCGCCGCTAGGGAGGGAGTAACGAAATCATGGCAAGCAGTGGGCGACAATCGCATCGTTGGCTCGTACTGACGGCTTGCTCCGTCGCCATTGGGCACGCGGCGGTCCGGGCGGAGAACCTCGCGTACGACAAGCCCTCACCGTCGATCAATCCAAAACTCACGGCGCACTCCCAGACCATGGAGCAGCGCGTCTACAAGCTCACGGATCGCGTCTATGTCGCGGTCGGCTTCGACGTTGCCAACTCCACCATGGTCATCGGCGAGGATGGGATCGTCATCATCGACACGCTACAGACCGTCGAAAGCGGGAAGACGGCGCTTGCGGAGTTCCGCAAGATCACCGACAAACCGCTCAAGGCGATCGTTTACACGCATCATCACAGCGACCATGTCGGCGGCGTCAAGGCCTTCACCACCGAGGACGACGTCAGGGCCGGCAAGGTCGCGGTGTATGCCCACAAGGATCTCCTCACGCAGGTCATCAGCCGGGCGCCGAACGGCATGATGACCGATATCGTCATGCCGCGCTCGTACTACGCCCTGGGCGCCTATCTACCCAGCGGACCGGAGGGCCTGGTCAACAACGGGGTGGGACCGATTCTCGCAGCGGGTGTGACCACGTTCATTACGCCCACACACACGTTCACGGACACTCTGGATATCACGGTCGCCGGCGTCCGCCTGCAGCTGTTGCACTCGCCCAGCGAGACCAACGACATGACCACCGTGTGGATGCCCGACCTCAGGGTGTTGCACTCCGGCGAGGTGCTGCAGGGCGAGAGTTTCCCCAACCTCTACACGCTGCGGGGTGGGGAAATGCGCGACCCGATCACGTGGTACAAATCGCTCGACCGGCTGCGCGAATTCCCCGCCGAATACCTGGCGCCCGGCCATGGCCGTCCTGTCTCCGGCGCCGACGCGGTCGCCGCAACGCTCACCAATTATCGCGACGCGATCCAGTACGTTCACGATCAGACGGTGCGGTACATGAACAAAGGGTACACGCCCGACGAGCTGGTCGAGGTAGTCTCCGAACTGCCACCGCGCTTGCGTGACCAGCCCTGGCTCGGCGAGTTTTACGGGGCGGTGAAACACACCGTCCGCCAGATCTACTTCAGTTACTTCGGTTGGTTCACCGGGGACCCCGCGACACTGGAGCCCGTACCGCCCGCGGATCGCGCCCAGCGCTACGTGGCGATGATGGGTGGCCGACAGCGTGTCGTGAGCGAAGCCCAGCGCGCCCTCAAAGCCAAGGACTACCGTTGGGCAGCGGACATCCTCACCCATGCGATTCGCGCGAACACGGCGGACATGGAGGCGAGGCGGTTGAAGGCAGAGGCCTTGCGGCAACTGGGTTTTCAACAGACGAGCGCAAACTACCGCAACTGGTATCTGACCTCGGCGCTGGAACTTGAAGGCAAGCCCCTCGACTTTGTCCAGCCCTTTTGGCGCATGCACGCGGCGGCCAGTGCGTCGACCCGCTTGGCCGTGCTGCCGCCGGCGAATATGCTCGAAAGCCTGGCCGTGCGCCTCGACGCCAGCAAGAGCGCCAACGTCCACCAGACCATGGCTTTCACCCTCTCCGACAGCGGACAGACCTACGCCCTGGAGATCCGCGGCGGCATCGCGCAATTTCATTCGCACGCACCGGCTAAGGTCGACGTGACGTTGACCACGACCAAACGGATCTTGGACCGACTGGCGGCGCACGAAACGAGCGTCGCGAAGGCCGTCGGCGATGGACAGGCGACGGTTACCGGCGATCGGACCGCCGCCGAGGCCTTCCTCGGTTACTTCGAGGCGCCCACCCCGCGATCCGGGATCAACCTGACGGTGCGCTGAGAGACGTACGAATGGTTCCGGAATCGTCGCCATGTCGATGACGAGGTTGTAGCGGCCAACGCACCGCCCAGGGCGTGCTGGAGGCCCCACGCAGGAGGGTACGAATGTCGATCTCGAAAGGCAAGCTTGCCGTCGCCGGCGTCGTGCTGACGGCCGTGCTCGTGGTGGCGCTGTACATTGCCGGGGCCTGGATGGGCTTGTACGGGCGCCATGTCGGCGCCGGCACGCCCAGCGCGATCCGCGTACCGGCCGCGCTCGTCGCCGATCGTGCCGCAACGGCGCGCGCCGCCGCGCACGCGGTGGGGGTGGCGCAACCGAAGCAAGTACTGTTCGGCGACCTGCACGCGCACACGACATTCTCCGCCGACGCATTCTACCTGGCGCTGCCGATGATGCAGGGCGCCGGTGCGCACCCCGTCGCCGACGCTTGCGACTACGCCCGTTTCTGTTCCGCGCTCGATTTCTGGTCGATCAACGACCACGCCGAGGCCAGCACGCCCCGCCATTGGCGGGAAACGAAGACGGCGATCCGCGAATGCGCGGCCGTCGCCGGCAGCGACGCGCAGAACCCCGATGTCGCCGTCTTCCTCGGCTGGGAATGGAGCCAGATCGGCCGTACGGTCGCCGACCACTACGGCCACAAGAACGTCATCTTCAAGGGATTGCGCGACGACGAGGTGCCAACGCGCCCGATCGCCTCCGCCGGCGAGAGCACGCTGCGCGCCGGGCTGGGCGGGATGTCGCCGGCGTTTGCGCTGATCGATTTTCCAAACCGGCAACCGTACTACGACTACATGGAATTGATGCACGAGATGCGCGACGTGCCATATTGTCCCGCGGGCGTCGACAGCCGCGCCCTGCCCGAAGATTGCTACGAGTACGCCACCACCCCGCGCGCCCTCTACGACAAGCTCGACCAGTGGGGCTTCGACACGATCGTCATTCCGCACGGCAACGCATTTGGGCTCTACACGCCGGCCGGCACCACCTGGGACAAGGATCTGGCGCCGGCCATGAACGATCCGGACAAACAGCGACTGATCGAAGTCGCCTCCTGCAACGGAAACTCGGAGGAATACCGCGATTGGCGTGACGTGACCTTCGATGCGCAGGGTACGGCACACTGCCCGGAACCCACCGCCGATCACCTCCCAAGCTGCTGGCGCGCCGGAGAGATCGTCCAGGAACGCTGCCGGGCCGCCGGATTCGATGCGGCCGAGTGCGGCGCGCGGGCAGCCAAGGCGCGGGAGAATTACGTGAAGTTCGGGCTCCTGGGCCACCTCACGGTGCCCGGCGCGACGGTGACGGATTGGCTGGATGCGGGCCAGTGCAAGGACTGCTTCGAGCCGGCGTTCAACTACCGTCCGGGCGGCTCGGCCCAATATGCGCTGGCGATCTCGAATTTCGACGACCCGCGGCATCCCCGCCGTTTCCGTTTCGGCTTCATCGCGTCGAGCGACGACCACCACGCACGGCCGGGAAACGGCTACAAGGAGCTCGACCGGCTGCACAACGTCGGCGGCAGCCACCCGCGCGACGCCGGCTGGCTGCACCGCCTCGGCGGATCGCCCGAGGCGCCCGCCGCGCGCTCGATCGAACTGGACCTGAACAATCTGCCCCGCGGTTCCTATGTGTATGAAATCGAACGCGCCGGCTCATTCTTCCTCACCAGCGGACTCGTCGCCGTCCACGCCAACGGACGCGGGCGTGACCAGGTGTGGGACGCGCTAAAACGCAAGGAGGTGTACGGGACGAGCGGCGATCGCATCCTGCTCTGGTTCGATCTGGTGAACGCTCCTGCCGCGGACGGCGCCACCGTCTCCCTGCCGATGGGCAGCGAAGTGGGCATGACTGACACGCCGCGGTTTGCGGTGCGGGCGGTCGGGGCCTTCAAGCAGAAGCCCGGCTGCCCCACGTACAGCACGAACAGCCTCACGCCCGAGCGGCTGCGGCACCTCTGCAACGGGGAGTGCTACAACCCCTCCGACGAACGCAAGCGCATCACCCGCATCGAAGTGGTACGCATTCGCCCCCAAGTCGTTCCCGACGAACCGGTGGGGACCCTCATCGAAGACCCGTGGCGCACGCTGCCATGCGCACCGCGTGAGACCGGCTGTGCGGTGCAGTTCGAGGATCCCGAGTTCCTCGCGGCGGCACGACCGGCCGTCTACTACGTGCGCGCCATCGAGGAACCCAGCCCGGCCATCAACGGCGGCAATCTGCGTTGCAATTACGATGCGTCGGGACGCTGCATTGCGGTGCATCCGTGCTACAACGATTATCGCACCGATGTCTCTGATGAGTGCTTAACGACCGTCGAGGAGCGCGCCTGGTCATCGCCTATCTACATCGACCCACTGGAGAGCGGAAACGCGGCCGGGCGGTGAACGCCCTGCGCGCACGTAGCGAAACGGAGGAACGATATGAGCCAACACGACGAGAACGAGAAGGTCGGCGCCGGCGCGACGCCGGGATTCTATGTCGAACGTATACGCCCGCAACCACACTCCGAAGCGGAGAACGCGCAGCGGTTGATGACGGGCGCCGCCTGGGACGAGTTCTGCGAGCGCCTCAAACGTGCCGGGAAACACATCCTCGACGGCGGCTACGCGATGGAGCCGATCGATTACGTCGACGGCTTCCAGTACCTGGCCGGCCTCGTCCACACCGGCATCAACCAGGCGCTGACCTTCGCCACCCCCGATCTCCCGCGCTTCTTTCGCAACCCGGACACGCGCTCCAAGTGGGGCGGCGAGAATCCGGACAATCTCTATCTGTGGACCAAGATTCGGCCAGATCGCACCTACAAGGTCACCGGCACATTGAGCAACTGCCGCGAGATCCTCTTCGAGTTGCATGACGGCTACATGCAACTGGGTGACGTGAAGGTTTCCAAACCACTCGCGGCCAGCCAACTGGTACTCAACCCCGACCGCAGCTTCGAGATCGTCATCAGCGCCCAGAAGCATGACGGCAACTGGCTCGAACTCCTGCCGGAGTATCACTACATGCTGGTCCGCCAGTACATCTACGACTGGGCGACCGAGCGCCCCACGGATCTGCACATCACCCAGGTCGGCAACGAAGGCCTCGCCCCACCGGCGCTGACGCCGGGACGGATGGCGGAGGTGCTCGACGAAGCCGGGCTGTGGACGGAGGTCAGCACCGAACACTGGCGGCATTGGATGTGGGAAGCGCTGAAGAGCTTCCGCAAGGGCGAAATCGCCGCGCCCACATCCTATGCGGGCGGCATCCAGGGATTACACTACGGCAACGCGTATTTCACCATCGAACCGGACGAGGCGCAAATCATCGAATGCACCGTCCCGGACGCTCGCTACTGGCACTTCATGCTGCACAATAACTGCTTCGTCAGCCTCGACTATGTCAGTCACCAGAGCTCCCTGAACGGCAAGCAGATGCACGTTGATGCGGACGGTAAGGCCCGCCTTGTCGTCGCACACCGCGATCCCGGCGTACCCAACTGGCTCGACACGTGCGGGCATCGCACCGGTATGATCCAATACCGCTGGCTCTGGGTACAGGATTCTCCCGTCATCGACACGAAGGTGGTGCCGTTGAGCGAGCTCCGCAAACACCTGCCGCCGGGAACCCCGACGGTGAGCGCGGCCGAACGCCGTCAAGCCATCGCCGTCCGCCAGCACCACGTAACCAAGTGGCGCGAACTGTATTGTTAGCTGACTGGGAATGGCCCGAGGTCGATTGTCGATAATCGGCTCTCGGCGGAGAACAGCTATCGATGACAGACGATCGACCACTGACAATCGACTAGCGACTTCAACCTTCCTGAAAGGAGCAACGATGGACCTCGGTATGAAGGGCAAGAGCGTCATCGTCACCGGAGGCAGCGGTGGCATCGGGCGCGGTATTGTATTGAGCTTTGCCCGGGAAGGGTGCAACGTCGTGATCGCCACACGTGACCGCGAGCAGGGTCAACGCGTCGCGGACGCCACCCGCGATCTTGACGGTACGGCGGTGCTGGTCCAGACCGACGTCACCGACTGGGACAGCGTGCAGGCGATGGTCGGCGAGACCATCCGCCGCTTCGGCAAGGTCGATGTCCTGGTCAACAACGCCGGCGGCACAAACCAACCGCGGCCATTCGAGGAAACGCCGCGCGAGGAGTGGCAGTGGCAGATCAATCTCAACATCTGGGGGGTGCTCAACTGCACACGTGCGGTCGCCGACGACATGCTGGGCCGCGGCGCCGGCAGCATCGTCAACATCACTTCCAACTCGGCGCTGTCCCCGGAAGCCGGCAACTGGGTGGCCACCTACGGCGGCACCAAGGGTTACGTCATGGCGTTCTCGAAAACCCTCGCCTACGAGTGGGGCCCGAAAGGGGTGCGTATCAACTGCGTGGCACCCGGGTGGATCGTGCCGTGGGAGCAAGACCAGGTGAGCGGCGACAGCTTCTGGCGCAAGTACGGCTTCGAGTTTTTCGGCACGCCGGAGCAGATGACCAAGCAGGCGGAACAGGGGCAAATGTTCAACGTCTCCAACCAGCCAATCAAGCGCATCGGCCGCCCGGAGGACATCGCCGACATGGCCGTCTTCCTCGCATCCGACAACGCCAAACACATTACCGGTCAGTTGGTCAGTGTCAGCGGCGGTCAGTGGATGCCGTAAGCCGTGGCCGTCACCCACGCGGTGGTTCCATCAAATTGGAAACGAGGATGCCGCCGCCTTGCGCACACAGGGTACTGGGCAAGACGAGCGGCAGCGTCTTTTTCGACAGCCTGACGGAGGCGTAGATCATGGCAGTACTGACGCAGGATGAGGTGTTCCCGTGGGTGGAATCCACCCTCGGCGGCAAGATCGTTGCCTTCACCCGGCAGGCGGGGCGCGAGTCGGGCGGACGCCCGGGGTGGTTCATCACCGTCGAGCGCCAGGGCGGCACGCAGCGCTACTACGTCCGCGGCGAACGCGGCGAGGACTTCGGCTACACCAAGCTCTACGGACTGCAACGAGAGGGACGACTGCTGCAGTTGCTGCACGCCGAGGGCATCCCGGTCCCCGAGATCATCGCCAGCTGCGAGCGCCCCAACGTCCTCATCATGGAGTACGTCGACGGCCTCAGCGACTTCACGCTCATCGAGTCCCCCGAGGAACGCGACCGCATCGCCCGCCACTTCGCGGAACTCATGGCCCGCTGGCATGCCATCCCCGCCGAGAAATTCGCCGCCATCGGCTTCCCTCTGCCGCGGACGCGCGAAGATTATGTCGTAAAGGACCTGGAGGTCTGGGAACGGGGACACTTCCCGCTGCTCAAGGAGCCCGTGCCGCTGGTCACCTTCGCGTGCGGCTGGCTGCGGCGCAACGTTCCCGAGCCACCATCGCGGCCGGTTCTGGTGCAAGGCGACACCGGGCCGGGCCAGTTCATCTTCAAGGACGGCCGCGTGCAAACCGTCACCGATTGGGAGCTGGCCAACTTGGGAGATCCCATGCGCGAGTTGGCCCATGTCCGGACGCGCGACATGTGGTACCCCACCGGCAATCTGTTCAAATGGTTCCAGTACTACAGCGAGTTCTCCGGCGTCCCCTTGGATCGGCACAAGCTGCGCTACTACAACGTTATCGGCATGCTGACCACCGCGTTGGCGCTTGGCCCCGCGGTGCAGCAGATGGACCCGCGCGACGAGCACGCCGAATGGATCGCGCAGGACATCTGGTCGAAACGGGCCACCGCCGAGGCGTTGGGGGAGGCGATGGGCCTGACGCTGCAACCCAGCGCACTACCGACCGCCGATGCGCCGTACGTGTCGCAGTGGCTGGACGTGTTGGAGGATAACCTACGCAACGAGCTACTACCCAATATCCCGGACAATTTCCTGCAACACCGCTTGCGCCTGAACCTGCGCCTGCTGGCGCACATTCGCAACGTCGCCGAGATCGGCCACGAGATTGACGCACTCGAACTCGATGACATGGCGCAGTTACTCGGCCGCCGGCCGCCCAATGTGCGCGAGGGTCATCGTGCCATCGAGGCACTGGTGCGCAAGGCCGGTTCCGACATGGATGAGCCGCTGACGCGGTACTTCTATCGCCACGCGTTGCGCCAGGAAGCTCTCATGCGCGGCGGCATGGGGCGGGCGGAAAATATCCGCGCCACCCCGATCGACTGAAACACTGGGCGGCAAGCGATGCCTCCGGTTTTCAGCTTTCAGCTTTCGGCTCTTGCCTCTTGAGCTTGGACCTTGGACTGCGGGCGCAGCCCGCGCTACGGAGGAACTGATCATGGCCAACGCCGCGAACGAGCAACTGGCGCAGCGCTTTCTCGCCGCCACGCGGGAAAGCGACCGCGAGGAGTTGTTGCGCTTGTTCGACCCCGACGTCGTCTGGGTCATCCCCAAAGGCGCGATCCCGCCGTACGGCGGCACGCACCACGGCGCCGAGAAGATCGCGGACATGATGCTGGCGTCGGTCGGCGGCACCTTCGTGCCGGGGTCGATGACGCACCGGGTGCTGTTGACGTTCAGCGACGACGAGCACGTGTTAATGGAATTGAATCTGCGCGCCAGGGCACCTGACGGACGCGAGTACGACAACTACTACGTATTCGTACTCAAGTTCCGCAACGGCCGGATCGTCGAGTTCCGCGAGCACGTGGACACTGCCTACGCGGCCGGCTTCTTCGGTACGGCGTGAGGCCGCGCAGATGCCCGACGATCGTAACACGGTCGCGGCGCCGCCCGTCGTGCCGCCCGCCGCCGCGGGAGCTCCGCCACATGGGTGACCACGAGCGCGAGCTGCGGCGTGCGTTCGACGCACAAGCGGCGGCCTTCGAGCGTGCCCCGGTACAGAGTGACCCGGCGGCGCTCGATCGATTGGTCGCCTTCGCCGCCTTGCCAGCCGCTGCGCTGATCCTGGATGCGGGCTGCGGCCCGGGAATCGTGAGTGCCGCCTTTCTACGCGCCGGATACCGTATCTATGGCGTCGACCTTTCCGAGGAAATGATCGCACGGGCCCGGGCGCGTTGCGCCGAGTTTGGCGCCCGTGCGCGCTTCGCGAGACAATCGTTGTTCGCTCCCCTGCCAGACGACGGCTTCGATGCGGCGGTATCGCGCTACGTCGTCCACCACGTCATCGACCCGGTGGCATTCGTACGGCGTCAGGTCGAGCTGGTACGCCCCGGTGGCGCGATCGTCGCCTGCGATCACACGACCGACCCCGATCCCGTGCGCGCCCGCTGGCATACGGGGATCGAGCGCTTCCGCGACCGAACTCACACCCGCTGCCTGACACCAGGGGAATTGGTCGATCTGTTCGCGCACGCCGGGCTACTGCACATTCGTCTGAGCGAGGAGCCCTTTACGCTCGATTTCGACGAGTGGTTCGCCCGCGGAACGCCCAGCAAGCCGATGGCGGAGGTGCGCGCCCTGCTGCTCTCCGGTCCGGGCGCGCGCGGTTTCATGCCCCGAACCGCACAGGACGGACGCGTGCGGATCGACTCCTGGCGCACCCTCGTGCGCGGGGTCACACCGAGTTAGTGCGCGTCCCCGTCGTCATCCCGCGAGCCGCAGGGCGATGTACGGCGTCAGATTCAGCAGCAGGATGCCGATCTTGAACACGGACATGCCGGCGTAGTGCAGGGCATCGAAGCGTTCCCCCGACAGACGAAACCATCTGCCGTGGAACCCGTACAGCCCGTCGTGCGCCAACGTAAACACGAAGAACCACAAGAGCAGCACGGCGTAATTGATGACCGCGCACCACAAGAGTGCGGCACGTACAGTCTCGATGGTCATGTTGTACCTCCGCGGGGAATCGCCTCCCAGTGTTCCATGCGCCCCAGGCCCCAGCCCGGGCCAGTGAACGAGGAGGACGTCGCACGTCGGGCGGTAGCGGTGCGTCAGCCGAGGAGGTCAGCAACACGGTTGACGTCATCGGGATCCGCGGTGGTCGGCACCAGTTGCGCCTGGTCGCTCCCCAGGTCGGCGAGCATGCGCACCGCTTCGCGCAGTGCGCTGGGGGACGTCACCTTCACCATCCGTTTCGCCATGTCCACCATCGGCGCGCCGTAGATGCGGAAGTAGCGTCCGACGTACTCGTCCATTTGCTCGCGCGCCCGTTCCCCGAGTGCGTACCAGAAGCCCATGATCAGGCGCGGCGGCTTCTCGCGACCGGCCTCGCGCCAAGCGCGGCGTGCAAGGTCATAGGTCGCGGCAACCTCATCGGCTGACGGCCCGAAGTTGAACCCGCAGAGGCCGTCGGCCCAGCGCGCCGCGCGCTCAACAGCGAAGGGGCTCATGGCGCCCGCCAGCAACGGGGGCCCTCCCGGCTGGAGCGGGCGCGGGTCGACCGGCGGGACCCCCTCACCCACAACGTTCTCCCCCGCCCACACGCGGCGCACGATGGCGATCTGTTCCTCCATGCGTCGCAAGCGCTTGCGGTCGAACGTGGCGCCCACGGCGCGGTAGTCCTCGTCCCGCGCGCCGACTCCGAGGCCGAGGTCGACGCGCCCGCCGGAGAGAACATCGAGCGTCGCCGCCTGCTTGGCCATCAGCACCGCACTGTGCATCGGTAGCACGATGACCGAGAACAACAGGCGGACACGCTGGGTAACAGCGGCGGCCGCCGCTAAAGTCACCGTCACATCGATGCTGGGGTACGTAACACGCTCGCCGCCGCCCAGGGCGGAAAACGGACCCGCTTCGGCACGTGCCGCCCACTCCAGAATCGTGCGCCGGTCCACCCCCGGGACTAGCATCGGGAAATTGATTCCAATCTCCATCGGACCTCCTCAGCTGGACGACCGCAGTATGGTGTGCGTACCCCGGGCTTACTGAGAGCGGCCTCCTGTTGTCAAGCAACGAAAACACGAAGGGGTAACGTCGAAGGCGAAAGACCGGTACCCCCCACGGGCGCAGGGGCTACGCGCTCTTCGCTCTGGCCGCACGCACCTCGGCCATCGTCAACACCTGCCCGGTGAACGTCGGCTCGCGTGTCGCCAGCCAGAAGATATCCTCGCCGACGGCCTCCGGGGTATCCCAATCGGACGATACGGCTTGCGGATTGAAGAAGACCGCGCCTTCCGAGGCGACGCTGCTCTCGATTCGCAAACCGTTGACGGCGATCCGCCGCGGGCGTAGCTCCAACGCCAACGCGCGCGTGAGCATTTCGAGCCCGGCCTTGGAAACCGCGTACGGCACGATACCCGACGCCAACTCCGGATTGACCGCACCCGATGACACGTTAACGATCGAACCGCTCCCGCGCGTGCGCATGTGGGGCAGGACGGCTTTCGTGCATAGCACGCTGCCCCGTAGGTTGACGTCGAGCACCAGGTCCCAGCGCTTCATCGGCGTCTCCGCAAACGGCGCCCTGAAGTTGACGGCCGCATTGTTGACCAGGATGTCGATGCGGCCAAACCGCTCCATCGTGGACCGGGCCAGGGCCTCGACCTGCTCCTCCTCGCGGATGTCGCAGCACACGGCCAGGGCACCACGCCCCAGGGCGCGTACCTGCTCCGCCACATCGTCGATGGTGCCCGGGATCTTCGATGGCGCCGCGGCCGTCGAGCGCGCGGTGCAGACGACGTGCGCGCCGGCGCGCGCGAAGGCCAAGGCGGCCGCGCGGCCGATGCCGCGCGACGCCCCGGTGACCACGGCAACCGCGCCCGTCAGATCGATACGCTTCATGCGTACTCCGGCTTACTGCGCGAGCGCGCCTCCGTCCATGACGAGGGTGTGCCCGGTGATGAATCCGGCCGCGTCGGAACAGAGCCACACCGCCGCCGCGGCTACTTCCTCTGCTGTCCCCAGTCGGTTCATGGGATAGCGCTCGACGAGTTGTGCCTCGATCCGCGGATTCTGGGTCATGAATTCTTTCAGCGCGGGCGTCCGAATCGCCCCCGGACAGATCGCGTTGACGCGAATGCCTGCATGCGCATACTCCAACGCCGCGGCTTTGGTGAGCCCAACTACGCCATGCTTGCTGGCCACGTATGCCGCCTGCCGCCGCGCCGCAACCAATCCCACCGCCGATGACATATTGACGATAGCACCGCCGCCGTGGCGGAGCATCTCGGGAATCTCATGTTTCATGCACAGCCACACCCCCTTGAGGTTGATGTCGATCGTCCGATCCCACGCCTCTTCGGTGAGATCGATCAGGGGAATCCGGTCTTCCGCGATACCGGCGTTGTTGTGGGCGAAATCCAACCGGCCCCAGGTGCGCGCGGCCACTCCGACCATCTCCGCAACCTCCGTGGCCCGCGCCACGTCGACTTTGACAAAGAGCGCCGCGCCACCGGCATCGACGATCGAGCGGACGGTGTCCGCACCACGGAGCGCGTTGGCATCGGCCACGACCACCTTCGCGCCCGCGCGAGCGAAGGCCAGTGCCGCGGCACGACCGATACCGGTGCCGGCCCCGGTGATCAGGGCGACCTTGCCATCGAACTCCGGCATGGTGCGCGCAAACAGGCCTCAGTACCCCTTAAACGTGGCCTTACGCTTTTGCAGCAGGGCCTGGGTGCCCTCGCGCGCATCTTGCGTGCACGCCGACATGGTCGCCGCAACTGCCTCGTAGTCGAGGATTTCGTCGAGGGTCGCGGTCAGGGTCTTGTGGATGCAACGCCGGCCGATGTCGATGGCCACACTCGGCCCCGTGGCCAACTCCTTGGCGTATGCCAGCGCCTTCGGCAGGGCTTGCCCCTCATCGACCAGCTCGTCGATCAGGCCCATTCGGTGCGCCTCTTCGGCGTCGATCATCTTGCCGGTCTCGACCAACATGAGGGCGTTGGAAAGACTCGTCAGCCGCGGCAGAAAATAGGTGACACCGCAGTCCGGACTGAAACCGAGTCGCACCATGGCGACGCACATGCGCGCCTTCGCCCGATCGCCGAAGCGCCGGTCGCAGGCCAACGCATACGCCAACCCCGCTCCCATGGCCGGACCGTTGACCGCCGCGATCACCGGCTTCTCCACCTCGACGATCATACGGGTGAATTCGGCGAACGGGCCAGCCGGCGTCTTGCGCTGATAACGCGGCATGGGACGGCTGGCGTCGTCAGCCAGCCCTGGCAGCGCGTTACCGCCCGTCCCGCTCACCCACGACGCATCGCCGCCAGAACAGAACGCGCGGCCAGCCCCGGTCAGCACGATGGTACGGACATCGTCGCGCAAGCGCAGATCCCGGAACAGCTGCACCAGCCCTAACGCCATGTCCCAGTGGATGGCGTTGAGCTTCTCCGGACGGTTCAGCGTGACCACACCGACGCCGTCTTCGACATGAAACAGATGCGTTTCTTCCGCTGCCATCGTCATGACCTCCTCGTTACGGGCATCGCCCGCGGCCAAACGTCAAGAACTGAACGTCGAAAGCTCGAATTCGCTGGAGACGACCTGCGCCAGGGACGTGGCTCCGCTCCGCTAGCGCTTCAGGATCGCCGCGGTGGCGTTGAGGCCAAGGCCGAGGGTCTGCGCCAAACCGACCTTCGCATTCGGCACCTGCCGTGCGCCGGCCTCGCCGCGCAGTTGCCAGGTCAGTTCACACACCTGGAACACGCCCATCGCCGTGGTCGCTTCGCCGAAGCACAGGAAACCGCCGCTCGGATTGATCGGCAGCTTGCCCGTGGGCAGGGTCTCCCCTTGCTCGACCATCTTGTCGCTCTCGCCCGGCGCGCAGAAGCCCCACTCCTCCGGAAATGCCAGTTCGTAGTAGACGGTGTTGTCCTGCAGTTCCACGAACTGGACGTCGCGCGGGCCGACACCGGCGTTCTCGAACGCCTTCTTGACGGCGTTGCTGGCCTCGGTGTGCTGCGCATGACCAGGGGGGATGATCGTCGCGAGGTTGCGCGGCAGGCCGTCGTGGAAATTGGCCGTCGCCACCGCGCTGGATGCAACCCACACGGGTTTGGTGGTGTACTTCCGCGCGATCTCGGCCGAGCACAGCACCGCCGCGGCGGCACCGTCACTGACCGGGCAAATTTCGTAGAGCCGCAGCGGCCAACTCACGGGTTTGGACTTGAGCACATCCTCCACGGAAAAGAGCTGTCGGAAACGCGCATTGGTATTATGTTGCGCGACCTGATGCGCCTTCACGGCGACTTTCGCCAGTTGCTCCTCGGTGGTGCCGAAATTCGACATGCGTCGCAGGCAGAGCATGGCCCAAAACGCGGGGCCGGGAACGCCGACACACACCTGGCGCAGATACTCCGGGTCGGTTTCGTCGGCGACACCCGAGGTCTGAATGAAGCCCTTCGGCATCTTCTCGCCGCCGATGACCAGCACGATGTCGTAGACGCCACCGGCCACCAGGCTGTAGCCGACATTGAAGGCGTTCCCGCCCGCCGCGCAGCCCGCCGACATGTTGTACACCGGGGCGCCGGTCGGCCCCATGTCCTCGATGACGTCGTTGCCGTTGAGGCCCCACCCCTTGCCGCCGGAGAAGCGCGAACTGGCGGCGGTGATCGCCTGGATGTCGCGCCAGCGGATCCCGGCATCCTTCAGTGCGGCGCTGGTCGCCACGCGACACAACTCGGTCACGGATTTGTCTTCGAACTTTCCGAACGGGTGCATTCCCACCCCGAGAACCGCCACGTCTCTCATGTCGTGCCCTCTCCGATTTCTGCTGCCGTCGCCCTTAGGCGAGGCGGAATTTCCAAGTGGTCACTTCATTACCGTCCTGATCGCCGCACAACCGTTCGACGACCAGATCCACATCCATGCCGATCTTGATCTTCTTGACATCGTCGACGCTCATGCGCCCGAGGACGCGCAGGCCTTCGGGCAGGTCGACCGCCCCCACCGCGTACGGCACGAACGGCTGGTCGTACTTGACGGGAGGCGGAGGCGGATAGTATTGCACCACGTAGCTCCACAAGGTTCCACGCGGTCCGAACTGCGCGTCCTCGACGCGGGGATTTTGACAGTCCGGATTGTGACACACCGGCGACTTGGGAAAATACGGCGTCCCGCAGGTCGCACACTTGGATCCCAGCAGACGCGGCCCGTTTGGGGTCTCGGCAAACAGGCCCTGCACAACAGCGACACGCTTCGTGGTTGTCATCAGGCAGCTCCTTTCACGGCACGCGTCAGTTCCGGCAGCACCGCCAGGCAGTCCCCCACGATGCCGTAGCGCGCATAGCGGAAGATCGCCGCGTCCGGATCCTTATTGATGGCGACGATGGTCTTCGCCGCCGCGCAGCCGGCCATGTGCTGACTCGCCCCGGAAATGCCGGCCGCGACATAGAGCGCCGGCCGGGTGATCTTTCCGGTGAGTCCCACTTGCCGGGACGAGTCCACCCAGCCGTTATCCACCAACGGGCGGGAAACCGCGGACATTCCACCCAGCGCCTGCGCGAGTTCCTCGACCAGGCGAAAATTTTCCTTCGTGCCGAGGCCCATGCCCCCGGACACGATGATCTGCGCCTCTTCCAGACGCGGGCCTTCGAAGTGGGCTTTCTTGACGACGCGCACACGCTCGGTCACGCCGCTCAGGTCGACCGTCACCTGGCGCACGGGCGGTACCGAAGCGGCTCCCTCCGGGGTTTCCGGGAGCAGCAGATCCGCGAGCACGCCCACGACACACGACTCGGCACCCGTCACCGCGTAGACGACGCGGGTGTCTCCGCCGTACGCCGAGGCGGTGACCTTCACCGTACCGCCCTCGACTTCCAACTTGAGCGCGTTCATCACCACACCGGCCCCGGCGCGCGCCGCCAAGCGCGGCGCGACCAGCCGCGCATTGAACGTCTGCGGCATGAGAATCAGCTTGGGCGTGTGCTGCTTACTGTAGTGGGCCAAGGCCTCCACGCAGACGTCCGCCTGGAACTCGGCAAGTTTCGCGTCCTCGATACGGTCCAGGTGAACAACCCCATACGTCCTGGCAATCTCGAGCGCGCGCTCCGGTAGCGGACCGGCAACCAGCCAATTCAACTCGAGGCCCGCGGCGGTGGCGATCTTGCGCGCCACGCTCAGCGTTTCTTCCGCGCCCGCGGGTACGCCCGCGCGGCCTGGTTCCCATGTGCATACAACAACCGAGTTCGACACGTTTCCCTCCGATTTCTCGTCCACGAAGCGTACGCCGCACACCTACTCGATGGTCCGATCGGCGCGCAGACGGCTGACCAATTCCTTCGCCATCGCCATCGGCGAATCGCCCTGGATGAACTCGCAGCGACCGATGATGGCCTCCACGAACTGCCGGGTCATCGTCACGCGCGGCCGTCCCCCACTATCGCCCAGATCCAGACTGGCGGCGGATACTTGTTGCGGCTTCACCTTGCGCGCCTTCATCGTCTGGATGCCGGTCGGGTAGCGTGGGTCGCCCAGTTCGTTACTGATCGTGATCACCGCGGGGGTGGAGACCTCGACGATCTCGTCGCCGTCGGGCGTCACCCGGGTGACTCGCAGCGTCGCACCATCGACCGGCTCCAGCGCGCGCGCGATCGTCACAACCGGCATCCCCAGCATCTCGCCGAGCAGCGCCGGCACGACGCCCTGATCGCCGTCCGAGGCCTGACGCCCACACAGCACCAGGTCCGCCCCGCCCAGCGACTTCACGAATCCCGCGAGCAGCGACGCGATTGCGTAACCGTCGACCGTTCCCGTATCGACGGCGATGGCGGCCACCTCGTCCGCCCCCATCGCCACCGCCTGCTGGAGAATCTTGGTGGCATCGGTCCCGACCGAAACCACGTGGATCTTACAGGGCACCCCCGCATCGCGCAGGCGCAGGGCCGCCTCGATCGCCTGTTCGTCGTAGGCGTTCATCAGCCGTGGAATCGATGTCTGGGTGAGGGTCTTTCCGTCCGCCCCAATCTCCAGTTTCCCAACCAGGGCGTAGTTGTCCACCGCGCTGGGGTCGAGGACTTGTTTGACGCAGATGACAATTTTCATGCGCTACTCGCTCCTTGCTCTCGATCGGTATCGTCGATGCGGCCGCGGTTTTGCGATCCACAGCGGACGGATCTCTATTTCGGTCATACAGCCAAGGCTTCCGCAACCAGTTCCGCAATGTCCGCCGGTCGCACCGTTCGTTCCGGATCCTTCGCGCGCACCGCATCCTCGAACATCTGCATACAGAACGGACACGCGACGGCCGCCGTGCGCGCGCCAGAGCTCTTCACTTCGTCGAAGCGCAAGTGATGGATACGCGATGGGAGCGTATCGTCCATCCAGGCATATCCACCCCCCGCGCCGCAACACAGGGATCGCGACCGATTCCTGGGCAACTCCTGGATGCCAGTGCTCGACACCGCGGCGAGCACCTCCCGCGGTGCGTCGTAGATGCCGTTATGCCGTCCCAGATAGCAGGGGTCGTGGTAGGTCAACGATTCCAGGTGCTTCCCCAGTTTCAGTCTGCCGCTCTGGATCAGTTGGCGAATGAACTCGGAATGATGCACGACCTCGTACTGACCGCCGAACGCCGAATACTCATTGGCCAAGGTATTGAAGCAGTGCGGGCACGTGGTAATGATTCGCCGGACCTTGTACCGCTCGAGCAACTCGATGTTGGCCTTGGCGCACATCTGAAAGGTCAACTCGCCACCCACACGTCGGGCGGGATCTCCCGTGCAGGTCTCCTCCGCCCCGAGCACGGCGAAATCCACCCCCGCCGCCTGCAACACTTGAACGAAGGCGCGCGTCACTTGAATATTGCGATCGACCAGCGCCCCGGCGCAGCCGACCCAAAAGAGGTACTCCGCCGTGGCGCCGCGGCCGAAGACCTTGATATCGAGATCCGCAAACCACTCTTCGCGCTCGTGCGCGGCGCCGACGAACGGATGCCCGCGGTCGTCGATGTTCTTCAGAAACATTTGCGCTTCGTCGCTCATCTTGGATTCGGTCATCACCAGGTGCCGGCGCATACCGACTATCTTGGGAACGTGTTCGATATAAACGGGACACTCTTGCTGGCAGGCGCCGCATGTGCGGCATCCCCATAATTCGTCTTCCGACACCGCCGGCCGCGGCGGGCCCTCCGTAGCCTCTCCGAAGAGCGGCGCGTGCTCGACTGCCGCCGCACCGTTCCCCGCCGCTGTCGCCAAGAGCGACGGTCCGACCGCCGTCAGGTGTGCGCCCATGTTCCGGATGAGCAGGCGCGGGTTCAGAGGTGAGCCGCCGATGTTAGCCGGACAGACCGATTCGCATCTGCCACAATTCACGCATGCGTCCAGATCGAGCAGGCTCTTCCAGGGGAACTGCTGAATCTCCTTGATTCCGAGCACGGGCTCCGCCGCACCGTCCTTCCCCTCCTCCGCCTCCAGCATTGCCTCGATGTCCGGATAGGGGAGCGCGAAGCCCCGTTTCAGATTGCGGCAGAAGATGTTCAACGCACCGTAGATGACGTGGTTGAACTTCCCATACGAGAAATAGCCGATGAACACGAATGCCGTAACGGCGTGGACCCACCAATTGTATCGGTGAACGAGCCGTAACGTCGGCACGCTCAATCCCTGCAGCGAGAGCGCGATCGCGTAACCCCCCGGAGACCACGGGGCCAGCGCGGGATTGTCGTGCAGTTCGGTCGCAGCAATGCGTAGCCCCTCGATGACGAACCCTTGCACGAAGAGCAGCAGCAACAACGAGAGCGCGATGGCGTCTTCCGTCAATGACACCACATGTTTCGGACGCATCGCCACGCGCCGCGCAATCGCCATCACCAGGCCGACGATCCCGACCAGCCCGAAGCTGTCGCTCAGCAACGAAAACCAGCGATAGGTGGCGCCCTGCAGGTAGTGAATTCCCGTCCATTCCTGGATGGCCACCATGGTGGTGGCGACCACCTCGGCCAGGAACCCGTAGAAGATGAACGTGTGCATCAACCCGGGGTAGAGCATGCGCAGCTGGCGCCGTTGGCCGAAGATTTCGATCAGGAGCCCCTTGATCCGCTCGGCAATCCGATCAAAGCGCGGCGCCCCGCCGCCCAAGCGCCACAGGCAATAGCGGCGATACACGCCCTTGGCGAATACGGCCAAGGCGATAACGAAGAAGAGATAGATCAGCTTGCCGCCGACGATATTCCAATAGATCTCGCGCGTATCAACCATCGCTAGTCGTCCGGTGGTTCACCTTACGCACGCCGGTCGTCGATCCCGCACACGCCGCTGCCGAACCGTTCGGCGTCGCTAGTCCGCGGTGGCGCCCGTGAGTCCCTCGAACACCGCCAGCGCCTCTTCGACCATATCGAAGACGATCTGTCGGGCCGGCTTCATCGTGGTCACAAAGCGGACGCCCTGCCCCGCCGCCTCGGTCATCAGATCCGCCCGTCGATAGTCGTTGGCGCCCTGGATGTAGTCGGCGCTCAGCAGCGTCTGGTATGGCGGCGGCGCCGGTGCGGGGGCTTCGGCCTTGGCCCATTCGTCCGTCCACGGGCACTTCAACACACGCATGGGCATGCCCGAAATGCTCTTCGAGTACACGGTATCGTCTGCCGTCGCGGCCAGCAGCTTCTCCTTCACGATCATGTCGGAGTCGGATTCGCGCGAAGCCAGCCAGACCGTTCCCGACCACACGCCCACGGCCCCCAGACACAACGCGGCGGCCAGGTGCCGGCCGGTGGTGATGCCGCCCGCGGCCACCACCGGTACGTCGCCCACGACGGAACACACCTCGGGCACGATCGACAGGGTCCCGATCGGTCCGGTATGGCCGGCCGCGTCGTAGCCCTGCGCAATGATGACGTCGACACCCGCCTCGACCTCGCGCTTCGCCTGACGCGCTTTGCCCACGAGACCGAACACTTTGATCCCCTTCTCGTGAAGCTGCTTCAAAATGAACGCGGGGCTGCCCAGCCCCGAAGTAAACACCGGCACCCGCTCGTCGAGGATCACGTCAAGTTGTTTGCGGGCGTGTTCCTGGCTCAACCCGCCCCACTGGTGCAGCGCGATCTGCGATTTCGGCGCCGGCACATCATACTTCCGCAGAATGCCCTGGGCGTATTGGCGGGGGATGTCCGGAATCTTGGCGATCAATTCGTCCACCGTCCCGGCAGGCGGGACGGACGCCGGCAGCACCAGATCGATCCCGAACGGCTTGCCGCCGATTCGGTCGCGGATCCACTTGATGTCCGCCGCAATCTCGTCCGGCGTGTGCATCGCCTCGCCCAAGACGGCAAAGCCGCCGGCGTTGACGACGGCAATGACGACATCCTTGCAGTGCGTGAACGCGATGATCGGGAACTCGATTCCCAACATATCGCAGAGTTTGGTGTGCAATGGATTCTTGGCCATGATGAGTTTCTTTTCTCTCCTGTTCCCGCAAATTCGACCTTCCGCAAGGCCGCATCCCAACTCGACGGTACGCGGTTGGCGCCTCTCGAACAACGACCATCGTGATCGGGCATTGCCAGGCGGCGGCAGCCGATCGACGATACGTCACGCCTAGCACGCGGGGATTCCGGTGGGCAAGGGTGTGGGCGTGATGGGACACCGGGGCACCGGTAGCGGACCGATGTGGCGAAGCGATCCCGACCCACCGGTTCCCCGCACGCGCGTCTGCTCACCGCATCAACTCACCCGCGTTGACCAGCAGGCTCTGGCCGGTGATCATACGGGCGCGGTCCGAGCAGAAAAAGATCACCGCATCCGCCACCGCTTCATCCGGCGGAATCTCGCCGAGGGGCATGTTCGTGGTGATCCCGCGCACGACCTGCTCCGGCGCCACTCCGCGCTGCTGCGCCTCGTGCTTCACGAACATCTCGACGGGCGGTCCCCACATCCAGGTCGGAACGACCATGTTCACCCGGATCTTATCGGGACCGAGTTCCTTCGTCATGTAGTACATCGCGGACAGCAACGCCCCCTTGGACGATCCGTACGACATCTGCGGCAGCTGCGGCATCCACATCGCTTGCGTGCCGATGAAGACGATGGCGCCGCCGCCTCGGGCCCGTAGATGCGGCGCCGCTGCGCGCGCAATCTGCAGCGGCCCCAACACATTGGTATCGAACGCCGTATGCCACTCCTCGTTCGAGATATTCCGCAGCGTGCTCGACAGCGGCTCGAACGCGGCAACCTGCACGGCGGCGTCGACACCGCCGAAACGGTCGACGGCAACCTGCATCAGAGCGTCGCACTTCGCGGGATCCGTGATGTCCGTGGCACAATGCGCCACCCGCTTGCCGGAAGGGTCCAACTCGGCGGCAATTTTCCGCAGCCGGCTCTCGGTGCGCGCACCGACGACGACACGCGCACCGTCACGCAAGGCAGCCGAGGCGACCTCCCTCCCCAACCCCGGGCCGACACCGGACACGACCACAACCTTGTCCTTCAAGAGCATCCTGCACCTCCAGCGAACGTTAGTGGAATCCTTACTAGCGCATATCACTTGACGACGCATCACATGTCGCGTCGTGGACGCAGGTCGCCATCGGGAACGCGCGCGCGGCCGTCCCTGCGGTCCGCGTGCACCGCCAGCGGCCCGGAGAATCACCGCCTTTGCATTTTCGTTCGAGGAATGCCACCTTTTATCGCTAATTTTTCGGCGATGCGGCGCGCGTGAAATCGTAACGCAGGAGACAGCAACGTGAACGAAGAGACGAACAAGGACCAAGAGGGCCCGGCTCGGCGATGGATCTCCTACCGTCCGGAGATCCGGATCATGGACTGCACCATTCGCGACGGCGGCCTGATGAACAATCACCAATTCAGCGATAAGGCGGTGCGGGCGGTGTATCACGCGTGCGCCCAGGCCGGCATCGATTACATGGAACTCGGCTACAAGGCATCCAAACGCATCTTCGCCGGCACGCAGTACGGCAAGTGGAAGTTCTGCACCGAAGAGGACATGCGCCGTATCGTTGGGGACAACGACACCGCCGTGAAGCTCTCCGTCATGGCCGACGCCGAACGCACCGATTACCACGAGGACATCCTTCCCCGCGGCCAGAGCGTGCTCAGCATGATCCGCGTGGCCACCTACATCCATCAGATCCCGGTGGCGCTCGACATGATCAAGGACGCCCACGACAAGGGGTACGAGACCACGGTCAACGTGATGGCGGTCTCCACGGTCCCCGAATGGGAGCTGGACGAGGCCGTGGCCATTCTCGCGGACTCCGAAGTCGACGTGATCTATGTCGTCGACAGTTTCGGGGCGTTCTACAGCGAGCAGGTGCGCTACCTGCTGGAGAAATTCCTCCGCCATGGGGCGCCGCGCGGCAAGACGGTCGGCATGCATGCGCACAACAACCAGCAACTGGCGTATGCGAACAGCATTGAAGCGGTGATCATGGGCGCCAATATGATCGACGGGAGCATGGCCGGCCTCGGCCGCGGCGCCGGCAACTGTCCGCTCGAGCTCCTCATCGGGTTCCTGCACAACCCCAAGTACCATCTGCGCCCCGTACTCGAGTGCATTCAGGAACACATCGAACCGATGCGCGAGAAGCTGCTATGGGGATTCGACATCCCGTACATGATCACGGGTATCCTCAATCGCCATCCGCGCGCCGCCATCGAGTTCAACACCACCGTCGACCGTGGCAATCTGGTCAAGTTCCTCGATTCGCAGACGGAGGGAGAATAGCCGCGGAGCCACGGATCGCCGGTCCGTCATGCGGTACGTGACTGCGGTCGCAGTGGTGTGCTAGGGTTGCGCCAGTAACTGCGGCGGGTGCGTAGGATAACGAAACAGGGATCAACGGGCGGATCCGAAATCGATCGGGTGGCGAGAAGAGTTGGGACAGGCACCTTGACTATGAACCGCGGGCGAAGCCCGCGTGGAGGAGGTTACGTATGAAGCGGGCCCTTTGTATTGCGACAATTCTCTTCGTGGCGGTTGCGGCGCAGGCCGCGGACAAGAAGGAGGCTGGCGGCAAGACCACGCTCTCGCCGTTGCTGCCTGAGGGCGCAAAGCCCGAAGCCGTCGTCATTCTCAAGAAGAATGAGCAAGGACAGATGGCGCCGAGCGTGTTCGGCAAGCTCCGCACCATCACGGTCGAGAAGGATGGGCAGCAAGTTGAACAACCCGATGCCTTGGCGCAAGGCAACATCGTCATCATCCGCGACATCGATGACGCCATGGCCAAGAGCCTGCACGTGGTCAACGGCACGGCCCAAGTCGGCGGCGCGTACATCGCCAACGCGGACCACGAACTAGAATATTTGGGGCAGGTGGATTTGGCCAAAGAGAACAAGCAACTGGCGAAAGAGTTCGGCATCCACGGCAAGATCGTTACGAAGAAGAAGTAACGGCCGCTCCGAACACGTCGTTCCTCGGCTGGGCATGGGGGGGCAGCGCCCCCTCGCTCAGGCGAGCGCCCCAGACGCCGTGCTCAAGTCGCGGCGGTTGCCTGCGGCGTCGCGCGGTACACTGCGGCGCTGTAGAATCCCGCCGTCATCCCGCCGTCCGCCACGAGCATCGTCCCGGTGACGAAGGCAGCCTCGTCGCTGGCAAGAAACGCCGCCATGCTGGCCATGTCCTCCGGTTGACCGAGGCGACCGGCGGGCGTCCGATCCACGATCGACGCGAGGCGTGCGGGGGCTGCGATCACCGAACGGATCAACGGCGTCTCGGTGAACCCCGGCGCAATCGCATTGCATGTGATCCCGTATTGGCCGCACAACATGGCCAATGATTTCACCACCTGCTTCAAACCGCCTTTGCTTGCGGCGTATGCCGGCCCGAGCGGGCTGCCCCACTCCGCCACGATGCTGGCGGTGGCGATCAGCCGGCCCCCCCGTCCCTGCCGGATCATCCGTTGCGCCGCCGCCTGCATCGTAAAGAACGCACCCTTGAGGTTCACCGCGATCGTCCGATCCCACTGCGCTTCGGTTATCCGCAGACAGTCCGTACCCGACTCGACGATCCCCGCGTTGGCCACCGCAATATCCAGGCCGCCGCACTCGCCGACCGCTGCCGCTACCAGCTGACGCACGTCCTCCACCCGCGAAACGTCGCAGTGCCGGGGCAGTGCCCGGCGCCCGTAGCCGCGGACGAGTTCCGCCGTGCGCTGTAGCTGGTCGTCGTCGATGTCGCCCATGACGACGTCTGCGCCTTCCGCGGCGAAGCGCTGCGCCATGGCACGGCCACTCCCGGTCGCCGCGCCGGTCACCAGCGCGACTTTGCCTCGAAACCTGCTCATCGTCTGCCCTCCCTCGTCGATCGGCTTCATCGCGTACTTACCCACCCGTACCCGGGCAAGGCAAGCCGGCATTGCCTCATCGGGACCCGGCAATGGTAGCCCCCGCGGCCCGCGTAGTCCGCGGCGTTGCTTGCAGGTGCGGGATTTGCGAAAAGGACAGCCGGAAACGAATACAGGACGAGCACATGCACGGCGCCTTGGACGGAACCCGGATCATCGAGTTGGGACAACTGGTATCGGCGGCTTACTGCGCCAAGCTGTTTGCGGACTACGGCGCGGATGTCGTCAAGATCGAGCCGCCGGACGGCGACCTCGCGCGGCGATGGGGTCCATTCCCCAACGATCAGCCGGATGGGGAGAAGAGCGGGCTCTATTTTTTCCTCAACACCAACAAACGCGCGGTCACCTTGGACATCACCCAGCCACGCGGGCGCGCGGTGTTACTGGACCTGCTCCGCGACGCCGACATCCTGGTCGAGAACAACCACCCGGGCCAGATGCGGGCATGGGGGCTCGACTACGCCAGCCTTGCGCAGGTGAACCCGAATCTGGTCATGATCTCGATCACGCCGTTCGGCCAAAGCGGCCCCTACAGCGAGTGGCATGGCTACGACCTGAATGCCTGGCACTTCAGCGGTTGCAGCGCGCGCTATTGCGGGCGGCCCGGCGAAGCGCCGCTCGAACAGGGGACGTTTATCGCCGATTTCTACGGTGCGATTGCGGGAGCCGCATGGGGGTTGGGAGCGGCCTACGGACGCCGGTTGGCCGGCGGCGGGCAGCAGGTAGACGTCTCGTGTGCCGAGGTCGCCGCGGCGGTATTCGTCGGGTGCGGGAACATCGGCGGCTACGCGCAAGACCGCAAGTTCGATAGCCGCACGGGCGTGGGCATGTCAGCCGGCGCCCCGGCCACCATCCTGCCATGCAAAGACGGCCATGTTTGGGTGATGGCACTGGAACCGGGGCAATGGAACGGATTGGCACGCGTCATGGGAAACCCGGAATGGATGCAACTCGAGATGTTTCAGGACATGGCGGTACGCGCGCAGAACCAGGACATGATGTATCCACTCATCGAGCAATGGACGATGGAACATACCAAACTCGAGATTCAGGAGAAATGTCAGGCCGCGGGCTGTCCGGTGACGGCCGTGTTCACCGTGGCCGAAGCGGCGGAGCATCCGCATCTGAGTGAGCGGCAATACATCCAGGAAATCGCTCACCCCGTGCTGGGGAACGTGCGTGACCTCGGCGCCCCGTTCAAACCCCTCGCCTGCCCCGGGGGGCCGCGGCGGCCGGCCCCGTTGCTCGGCCAGCACAACGACGAGGTCTACGGCACGCTGCTGCGTATGAGCGCCGAAGAACGGCAGCGGCTGCGTGCGGCACGCATCATTTAGGTGGACCATGGCCAAGGCACTTCCCCTGCAAAACATCCGTGTCGCGAACTTCGGTTGGGTCTGGGCGGGCCCCGTCGTCGGGCAGACGCTCAGCTATCTCGGCGCGGAGGTGTACAAGATCGAGTCGCACGCCCGTGTCGACATGAATCGCATGCTGCCGGCATTCGCTGGGGGTGTGCGGCACCCGGATCGCTCCTTGACCAACCACGCCGGCTGGGCCGGTAATGGCAGCGTCAGCCTCAACCTCAAGAAGCCAGAGGGACGAGCGCTGGCGGAGCGACTGGTGGCACTGTGCGACGTCGTGGTGGAAAACTTCAGGCCCGGCGCCATGGACGATATGGGACTGGGCTACGAACGCCTGCGCACGATCAGGCCCGACCTCGTCATGCTCTCCATGCCGGCCGCCGGACTCACCGGACCCCTGCGAACCGTCCGCACCTATGGAATGAGTTTGACCAGTCTGACGGGCCTGGACAGTCTGACTGGCTATTACGATGGACCGCCGATCCCCTGCGAGAACGCCCTGGCCGATCCGCTCAACGGCATCTTGGGTGCGTTCGCCATTCTCGCCGCGCTGAATTACCGTGACCGTACCGGCAAGGGGCAACTCATCGATTACTCGCAGCACGAGGCAATGATGCAGTTGGTGGGACCCGCCTTCATGGATTACGCGTTCAATGGACGCGTGGCGGCCCCCATCGGCAACCGCCATCCGCTTGGCGTCGCGGCGCCGCATGGCGTTTTCCCTTGCGCCGGCGACGATCGGTGGATCAGTATTGCGATCGTGACCGAGGCAGAGTGGCTGAGCTTGGTCGGCGCGATGGGCAACCCCGAGTGGGCGCAAGCGCCGGAGTTCGGTTGCGCCGCCAACCGCGTACGCCACATCGACGCCTTACACGCACGACTGGCGGAGTGGACACGGACCGCGAACGACTACGAACTGGCGCATATGCTGCAACGCCACGGCATCGCCGCCGCCCCCGTCTTGAACATCGCGGATCTGTATAACGATCCCCACTACCGTGCCCGGGGTACGTTCGTCGAGGTACAGCATCCGCTGGGATTCCGCGAGACGATCTACGGCGCCTACGTGAAGACCAGCCGCACCGAAGCCAAGGTCAGCCCCGGTCCTGCCATCGGGCAGGACAACGACTATGTCTTCACAGAGCTTCTCGGACTGTCGGCGGAGCGCTACCAGGAACTGATCGCCCAACAGATCATCTACTAGCCGCGGCGGGGGCGGTCGGACGTCACACGCCGGACACGCAACTCGCGGGGAAGGAGCACACTATGGATCGTCTGCGCGGTAAAGTCGCCATCGTCGTCGGATCCGCCAGCGGCATGGGCGCCGCGGGCGCCGCCGCGATGGCGCAAGAGGGCGCGAAAGTCGTCCTCGCCGATATCAATATCGGCGGTGCGAAGGAGCGTGCGGCGGAGATCCGCCGCGCCGGGGGGGAGTGCTGCGCCTTCGAGGTGGACATCGCCAACGAACAAGCGGTCAAGTCCATGGTGGAGTTCGCGGTCAAGCAATACGGAGGGATCGACGTCCTGCATAACAACGCGGCGAATTTTGCCCCTGAGGTGATCGGTGCCGACACAGCCGCCGACATTCTGCACCTGGACTTGGCGATCTTCGACCGGACCATCGCGGTGAATCTGCGCGGCTTCATCCTCACGACGAAATACGTCGTTCCGGAGATGCTGAAGCGCGGCGGGGGGTCGATCATCAATACCTCGTCGGGAACCAGTTTGAAGCCGCAGATGTGGCAACACGCGTACTCAATCTCGAAAGCCGGGGTCAACATGCTGACGCTCGCGGTCGCCACAACCTACGGCAAGCGGGGCATCCGCTGCAATGCGGTTCTTCCCGGCCTGGTGTTGACCGGACCGATGGCGCAGGAACTCGTCGATACCGTGGTGCGGCACAACCTCACTCCCTTTGCGGGTCTCCCACAGGATCTCGCCAATGCTTTCGTGTTTCTAGCCTCCGACGAGTCGCGGTACATCACCGGGCAGCTGATCCAGGTGGATGGGGGAGTCTTCGCTCACACCCCGACCTACGCGGACGCCATGGCCGCGGCGGCGCGGAGTTGAACTTCACCCTCTCGTATCGCCGGGTGGGGTGACCGCCGGGTTCGGCAGCACCGCGCCACGGAGTTCTGGAAACTTCGGCGTGATCGCCCCGTAGAATTTCTCGAACACCTTGAAGTCGGCTTCGATATCCCCCGTTGGGGTGAACGCGGGGCCCAGGCCGGCCACCTTGCGCCGGTAGTCGAGATAGCCCAACACAATCGGGACGCCGGCGCCGCGGGCGATATGATAAAATCCCATTTTCCAGAATGCGGACCGCTTCCGAGTGGCCTCCGGCGGCACGGCCAGAATGAGCCGCTCGCTCTGTCTGAATTGCTCGACAGCTTGGCTGACCGTGTTGTTGCGCGCGCTGCGATCGATAGGAATGCCGCCGAAGAAGCGGAGAATCGGCCCGAGCGGGAAAAAGAAGGCCTCCGCTTTCACAAACCACTTCATCTTCACCCGAAAGACGTACGCAGCGGCAAGCATGATCAGCGCGTCCCAGTTCGACGTGTGCGGCGCGGCGATCACCACGAATCGTGATGGCTGATGAACGTGCCCCTCAGTTCGCCAGCGGCACAGACGGAACACCAGTTTGGCCAAGCCGTGCGTGAACGAACTGATCCCGAAAGGGTTGTCCGCGACGGTGGCCACTCCCCGTTTCTAGCGCAGCGGACTACGGCGTGCCAGACTCCGCCTGCGGCCATGCGGCGCGCTCGTCAGTCGCGGAGGGAGAATCCCGTCCGCACGCGCGCCAACTCTTCCGCGGACAACCGCCGGCCGGCGTGCGCCTGACTCGGAATGGGCGTGCCGATCCCACGGTGCATGGCCACCAGCATCTCCGCGGTCTTCGCCGCCGTCGTGAGTGGATTGATCACCGGCACCATGGCGCCCTTGTGCTCCAGGGTGTGGAACCCGGCGACGCCGCAAATCTGTCCGAGGCCGCCGCACGCGATCACGATGACGTCGGCGCCGTCGTCGATCAACTCCCGCCCCTGGTCCGTCAGTCGACCGACCATCGGTTCCGGATTCTGCAACGCTTCGGCGAACGACTCGGTGAAGCGCTTGCGCTCCGCGCGGACACCGTTGACGATGCAACGGCGCGACAGGCCCATGTCATCGATCTGCTTCTGCACAAACGCGACCTGGCCCGGCATGTCCGGCACCAACGCTCCAAACTTCGCCCCGAGCTGACAGGCGAGATGGAAGGTCGGCTCCGACAAGCCGAGCACCGGTGTGGTGGCAAACGACCGGGCTTCCCTCACCCCGGGATCGTCAAAGCAGTTGACCACGAGGGCGTCGAAGCCTTCACGATCGGCACGGACGATCGTTTCGATGACTTCGGCGGCCACCAGGTGCGCGAAATACGGATTACGAAAATCCTCCAGCCGTGCGGGAACCACCGCCGGCCCCCGGCTCGGCGCGCGGAACTCCAGCTGGGTGTCGGGATGCAGGACCCGCCGACAGCAGGCCTCAACCACCCCTTTCATCTGCGGCAGATACGCCTCAGCCACCGGGGATATGTTGATCACGCAGATGCTCGTTGGCATGACGTGGCAGCCTCGCTTACGGTGCGACCGTTACGGCGTCAGGACGACTTTGATGGCGCCATGCGCGCGATTGCCGGCAATCGTGAACGCCTCGGCGGCGGCCGCCAACGGCAGGCGGTGCGTGATGATGCAGTCCGCAATGCGGGGATTGCGCGCCATCAGTGCCGCCGCGACGTCGACGTCGCGTGCCATACCGTGCCGACAATAGGTGGTAGCGTTCACCATACGTAATTCCTTCATCGACACTTCGAAGGCCGGCAAGGTCAACCCCTGCCAATACGTCGCCAACATCAAGATCCGCGCCCCCGGCTTGCACAGCTGCGCCGTCTGCGCCATCGACTCGGAGGTGCCGGCGCAATCGATGGCCAGATCGAATCCGCCGTCACAGTGGAGGCGAGCCCCGAGTCGCTCGCCAGCCATTTTTTGTGCGTCATGCCGGGCAACGAGACACACGTCATTGGCGACCACCTTCGCCGCGGCCACCGCGCACAAGCCCAAGGACCCACCACCCACGACCACGACGCGATCGGCAGCCGAGAGCCGCGCCAGGTGCAGCCCGTGCACCGCAACGGCGACGGGCTCGATCAGGCAGGCATTCTCCACCGGCAATCCCGCGGGCAAGGGGACGAGGCAGCGGTCGGGAACGATGAGTTGCTCGGCCATCCCACCATCCCGGCCCACGCCGTAGATGACCTGCGGTCCCGCCTCGCAGAGGTTGTACTGGCCGCGCACACAGGCGGCGCAGTGACCGCACGGCGCCGTCGGCTCGATGGCGACAGGGGTCCCGTCATCGGCGGTCCCCGCCATCTCGTGCCCCACCGTCACCGGCACCGGATATCCGCCAGCGAGCATGTGCAGATCGGAGCCGCAGATCCCCGCGGAGGCAATCTTGACCCGAACCCCTACTCCCTGTGGCGGGTCCGCATCAACAACCACGACCTTCCCTTGCTCGAACCTGACCGCTTTCATATGGCCCCTTCCTCATGGCGGTGTTGCCGTCACCAGGTCGAACCGTGCACCGTCGGCGAGCGCCGTGGGATCCCGCGAGGCGCCGAGACGTCACCGACCGGCATCGCGCCCCTGACCTGCGCGGCACTGCCGAGCCCACGCCATCAATCTCACGCCACGAACCGAGGGCTCTGCCCCGTGTCCTCAATTAGCGCCCGGTGAACTTCGGCGGCCGTTTCTCGGCGAAAGCGCGCGGACCTTCCTTGGCGTCCTCGGACATCATCACCTTCAGCCCAATCGCCTTCTCCAGCACGAAGCCATCTTCCAGACTCAGCGCCCGCACGGCGATCTCCTTTGCCGTACGCACGGCGAGCGGGCCGTTCTTACAGATGGTTTCCGCCCATTTCAGCGCGGTCGGCATGAGCTGATCGGCCGGCACGACTTCGTTGATCAAACCGATGTCGTACGCGCGTTTCGCCGTGATCGGCCGGCCCATGAGCAACAACTCCATCGCCACCGCCCATGGAATCTGCCGCGGCAAACGAATATGCGAACCGCCGGTCGGAATGATCCCCCAGCGCACCTCACCCAGGCCAAAGGTGGCATGCTCCGCCGCGATGCGAATATCCGTCCCCTGCAAAAACTCGAGACCGCCCGCGATGCAGTAGCCATTGACTGCCGTAATGATCGGCTTGAATACATCGGAGAACGGACGTTTGGTATGGTCGGCATAGCCCAGCTCGTCCCCACCGGTCAGCGATGGAATCGCTTCCTTCAGATCCATACCCGTGCAGAAGCTCTTTTCGCCGCTCGCCGTAAAGATAGCCACCCAGAGACTCGGGTCGCTGTTGAAATCCGCGAACGCCGCGTCCATCGCGGCGAGCATCTCCGGGGTGAACGCGTTGAGCGCTTGCGGGCGATTGATCGTGACGATGGCGATGCGATCGCGCTTCTCATACAGCATGGTCGGTGGCAGCTTTAGGTCGGCCATATTTGCTCCTGAAAGGTTGCTACGTTGTTAGGTTGCTGGTTGTCATGTTCCTGTTGCGCGCCTTCGTCGCATAGCAACCTATCGACCGACAACCTAACCACGTGCTCTCTTGAATTTTGGCAATGTCACTTCCGGGGTGACCGCCTCGAAGATCGCTTCGACCGGCATGCCGATCCGCAACTGATCCGGCGGACAGTCCACGACCGACGCCAGCAACCGCACGCCTTCGTCCATTTCGACCACCACGGGCGCATACGGGGTCTCCGACTGAAAAGCCGGATGCAAGGCCCGGGCAACCACCGTCCACGTGAACACGGTCCCGCGGCCGCTGGCCTTGGCCCACTCCCACTTCCATGAGCCGCATGCGGCGCACAGTTCGCGCGGTACGTGCCGCCAGACACCACAGTCGGAGCACCGTTGGAAGCGCAATTCGTGCTGCTGGCACCAGCCGTAGAATTCCCTGGTCAGCCCGTCGAGCACGGGCAGCGGCTTGGTATACGGCTCTGTCATCTCGCCCCTCGGCAATCGGGTTGTTAAGTTGTTCGTTGATAGGTTGTTAGCAATTGACCTCGCGCGGCGCGAGGTTTCTCATGGAAGAAACGGGTCCCGTTGCAGCCGGTTGTCTTGGCAGGTACAGGGGGCGTGCTCTGGCAGCCAAGACCGCAGCGCCAATGGTGCCGTGGGGCCCGATTGTTAGCATGGTTCTGGGAGGTCTGCGATTGCTGCATTGGTGACGTCCGCGGTGGCGCAGGGGACGATCCCGTTTAGGAGATTGCTTAACGGCGCCTCTCGGGCCAGAGCACAGCTTATTCGTACGGAGGTAGCCGTGATGAGCACAGCGATCCCACCGCTCCAGCGACGACAACGAAAAACCGTGGCCCGTGGCAGTGGCCTGCCGGCCAGCCTGAAAACGGTCCACGTCAACGCCGCCGGCATTGACGTCGGGTCCGCCGAGCATTACGTCGCCGTCCCCGAGGACCGTGATCCGCAGCCCGTGCGCCGCTTCGAGTGCTTCACGGCCGATCTCGACCGCCTGGCCGACTGGCTGGAGGGGTGCCGGATCGACACCGTGGTCATGGAATCCACCGGGGTCTACTGGATTCCGCTCTTCCAGATCCTCGACCGCCGGGGGTTCGAGGTCAAGCTGGTCAACGCCCGCCATGTCAAGAATGTCCCCGGCCGCAAGAGCGACGTGCAAGACTGCCAGTGGCTCCAGCAACTGCACACGTTCGGGCTGCTGGCGGGTTCGTTCCGGCCCGCTGATCAGATTTGTGTCCTGCGCAGCTACATCCGCCAGCGCGACACGCTCATCCGCGACTGTGCCGCCCACATCCAACGGATGCAGAAGGCCCTGACCCAGATGAACGTCCAACTCCACAAGGTGATCAGTGACATCACCGGCACCACCGGCCTGCGGATCATGCGCGCCATCCTCGACGGGGAACGTGATCCGGTGCGCCTGGCCCTGCTCAAGGACCCCCGCATCCGGTCCAGCCGCGAGCAGATCGCCAAGGCCCTCCACGGCGACTACCGCCCTGAGCACCTGTTTGCCCTGCGGCAGAGCGTCGAACTGTACGACACCTACCGCAAGATGATCGGGGATTGCGATGGCCAAATCGAGCACTACCTGGCGAGCTTCGACACCACGCTCGACCCGACCGCCACGCCCCTGGAGCCTCTCCAGCCGACTTCCCGCAAGCCCCGCGGCAATCAACCCCACTTTGATCTGCGCACCCACCTCCACCGTATCGCTGGCGTCGATTTCACACGCATTGACGGCTTCGACGCGCTCACCGCCCAAACCCTCCTCTCCGAGGTGGGCCTCGACCCGAGCCGCTTTCCCTCCGCCAAGCACTTTGCCTCCTGGGTCGCGCTGTGTCCCGACAACCGCATCACCGGCGGTGCCGTCAAGAGCAGCAAGACCCGCAAGGTCGCCAGCCGCGTGGCCACCGCCCTGCGCCGCGCCGCCCAGGCTGCCGGCAACAGCCACACCGCCCTGGGCGCTTTTCACCGCCGCATGCGGGCCCGCCTCGGCCCCGCTGCCGCCATCACCCCCACCGCTCATAAACTGGCTCGCATCTTCTACCACATGTGGAAGTATCGCCACCCCTACCACGACCCGGGCGTCAACTACTATGAGACCAAATACCGCGAGCGCACCCTCCGCTCCCTCTCCAAACGCGCCGCCTCTCTCGGATTTCAACTCGTGCAATTCCAACCTGTTAGCGCCGATGTTTCTTAGGAGGCGACGACGGCCCGCGGCAGAAACATAACAACCAACAGCCTGACAACGTAACAACCTGTCCTCTATCGTCTGAGAATCGCAATACTGCCGTCGCCGAAGTCCCCCCAGCCGGTTACGACGCCGATTTCGGCATCCTTCACCTGGCGCGCGCCGGCGTCATGGCGGAGTTGTCGTACAGCCTCGATGAGGTGGTTGATGCCCAGCGTATGTGCCTCGGACAGCAGCCCCCCATGGGTGTTGACCGGCAGTTCTCCGCCCAACTCGATTCGTCCTCCCATCACGAACGGCCCACCCTCGCCACGCTTGCAGAAACCGGTCTCCTCGATCTGCTGCAGCACCTCGAAGGTAAAGCAGTCGTAGATTTCGGCGAAGTCGGCATCCTCGGGCGCGATACCGGCCACGCCAAAGGCCCTGGGAGCGGCGACGGTGAGCCCGGTCATAAAGATATCTTTGCGGGTGGTGATCTCGTCGGCCGGGTACGGTTGCCCGGCGGCGGCCGCCATCACGAAGACAGGACGATGCTTGAGATCGCGCGCCCGTTCCGCCGCCGTGACCACAAAGGCGGCCGCGCCGTCCGTCTCCAGGCAGCAGTCGAAGAGGCGATACGGTTCGGCGATGAAAGGCGATTTCAGGTAATCATCGAGGGTCATGGGCTTGCCACACATGACCGCCTGCGGGTTGAGTTGGGCATGTTGGCGCATGGTGACGGCGATCGTGCCCAATTGTTCGTGCGTGGTGCCGAACTCGTGCATGTGGCGGCGCGCCATCAGCGCGTACCACTGCGGCGGCGCACTGAGTCCGTGCGGCAGGTAATAGTCGCGCGCGATGCCACCGCCAGGCAGCGCGCCCGGAGCGGACACGACCTGCCGCGTGCGCGGCCCGGAGTAGCCGTTCCAGCCGCCCAGGATCAGTACGTGGGTCGCCGCTCCCGTGGCAACCGCCATCGCCGCGATCTGGAGCGACGCCACCGGCGTGGCGCCGCCCATGTGGACCGTGGTCGCAAACCGCAGGTTGTCGACACCCAGATTCGCCGCAAACTCCTCCGCCGTGCCCAACGGCGCGAACGGCATGATGCCGTCGATCTGGTTGTTTTGCAGCCCGGCGTCGGCGATCGCTCGGCCCGCAGCCCGAAGCTGCAGGCCGAGGTTGGTCATCCCGGAGCCTTTGCCGCGCGTGTACGCGGTCTCGCCGATGCCGACGATGCAGGCCTGGTCTTTCACCCCACCGCCCTCGGTCCGATCAGCGGTTCTTGGACTTAGTCGCGGACGCGGCCTCCGGCGCCTTCACCCGTTTCGTCGGCTCGATCTTGGCCAACTTGGCGAGCGTCAGGCCAAGGAACTTGGCGCGCATCTCGTCCGTGATCTCTGGATAGCCCCACTTCTCGCGCAGTTCGTCCGGCATCTGGAGAGTCCGGACCCAGTCGACGATGCGTGGCATGTCGTCGAAGCCGAGATCCTGGCCCATCACGATCTTGTCGGGGCCGACCCATTCCAGGGCTTCGCCGAGCATGTGGTAGCCGCGATACGGCGAGCGTTGCAACCAGCCGATGATCCCGGACATGCTGACGTACAGGTTCGGGTGCTTGCCCGCCAGTCCGAACAGTTCCTCGTGATAGGGCCACCCCATATGGTAGGCGATGATCTTCAGGCTGGGGAAATCGAGGCACACGTCGTCAAGCTGGATCGGCAGGGTATGCTTGCAGGTGTTGGGCGACACGTACGCCATGCCGGTATGAATGGTGAGCGCGATGTCCAGCTCGCACGCCTTTTCGTAGAACGGCCACATGCGGCGATCATTGAGCGGCCCTTCATCTTCGGGCTGGTACACCTTACACAGCTTGGCGTTGGCATTTTTCACCAGGTGGTCGAGTTCCCAGATGGCATGCTTCACCCCGCGGCGAAGGATGGGGCCGACCATGCATTCCAGGTAGATCCGATCCGGGTACGGGGCGATCTGATCGATGATGAACTGATTCGTGGAGAACGACGCGATCCCGGCGCTGGCATCGAGCATGCCCTCGCGAAGGGCGAAGCAGACATCGACGCCGGCAATGTCCATCCACTTGATCAGTTCCGAGGCCAGTGGCGGCGGTGCCGCGGCCCCGCCTTCCATCCCATGCCCAGCCCAAGCCCGCACCACGCCGTCGACACTCTGCCACCATTGCTGGAAGCCAGGATAATAGCCCAACTCGTGGAGCGTTTGCGGATTCATCAAATGACATTCGGTCAACGCGACGAAATGATCTGCTTTTGCCATGCTCTCCTCCTTGTACACTGTGATCCGATCTCCATTGTCAGACGGAACAAAATCGCGGAAGGGGTCTTAGGCTACGCGCGCTTCTCCTGAATCAGCGTCCACAAGCGTTTGGGCGACGCCGGCACCTCTCGCGCCTGCACACCGAGCGGCGCAAGCGCATCGTTGATGGCGCACATAACGGCAGCCGGCGCCGCGTGCATCGCTCCTTCGCCACAGCCTTTGGCACCCAATGGGGTGAACGGCGACGGGGTCTCCAGCGACCGCTTGTCGGTCATGGGCGCATCGAAAATCGTCGGCAGAAGGTAATCCATGAACGTCGAGGTGAGCAGCTGGCCGTCGTCGTCGTAGATGTACTCCTCCAACAACGCGGCACTCACCCCTTGCGCAACGCCGCCTTGGATCATTCCCTCGACGTTCGCCGGATTCAGCCGTGTCCCGCAATCGTCGGCGATGAAGTACTTGAGGATCTCCACCTTGCCGGTTTCCGGGTCGACCTCGACCAGTACGAGGTGACAGGCGTTGGCGGCGGTGAGGTAGCTCTTCGCCCGACCCTGCTCGTCGGCCACGGTCCGTCCCGGGGCTGTCCACACATACGTTGCCTGGGGGTTTGGATCGACGTCGGGCGGCAAGAGATCGCTGCGGCCGAGCATGGCGCCGGCCACCTGGGCGACGGTCATCGCGGCATCCGGCGCGCCCTTGATGCGCAGCTTTCCGTCCATCAATTCGACATTGGCGGCATCGGTCTGCAGCAGGCGCGCGGCCACTTTCACCAGCTTCTCCGTCAGCAGCTGGGCCGCGCCCAGTACGGCTCCGGTAATCGCCACGCCGAGGCGACTGCCGCCCGGACCGAAATGGGGCGGGGCGGACACGCTGTCGAGCGGCACCACTCGGATATCGTCGAGACCGACCCCAAAGTAATCGGCCAGCACCTGCGTGATGACCGTATACTGGCCCTGTCCTTCCAGAGAGAAGCCGACCTTGACGACGAACTTGCCCACGATATCGACGGCGACCGTGGCGCCCTCGGGCACGCCGGTCCCCTGCATGCCAACGATGGCGTACGCATTCCAATCGAACACGCCTGGTTCGATCGTGTTCACCACGCCGATGCCAAGGTAGCGGCCTTGCTTGCGCGCGGCGGCCTGTTCCTCGCGCAGTTGGCGGTACTGCCCCATCGCCAAAACGGTATCCAATGTCGCCTCGTAGTTGCCGCTGTCGTATTCGTTGCCGCTCGGGATGGTGTACGGGAAACGATCCGCTGGGATGTAATTCTTGCGCCGCAACTCCGCCGGGTCCATCGCCAATCCACGGGCGGCGATATCCATCATCTGTTCCAACACCCAGAAGTGGGGCGGCGGCCCCATGCCGCGGTACGCGGTCTGGTAGAGCTTGTTGGTCGCCACGATCGTGAGATCGTACTGGGCCACGGGAATCGTGTAGCACCCCGTGAAGGCCGCCAGCGGTTTCCCGGTGCTGATGGCGCCCGCGCCCTCGCCGGTGGCGCCCAAATTATCGACCAAGGCGACCTTGAGCCCGATCATCGTACCGTCGGCCTTCGCCGCGAGGGACACGTCGTAATGGCGGTCCCAGGACTGACTGCCACCGGCCGCCAAGTACTCCATCCGGTCCTCGATCCATTTTACCGGGCGACCGCCGGCTTTACGCGACACCAGCGCCGCGATCGTCAAGCCGCGCGGATTGCCCTTGCCGCCGAAGCTCCCCCCGTGCGGGTGGCTGATCATCCGCACCTTGTTCGTGGGCAAGCCCAACGTGAACGCGAGGGCGATGGCGTAGAACGACTGCGCCTGGAGACTGCCATGGCAGGTGATCGTCTCATCCAAGACATCCCATTGGATCACGCAGCCGAAGGTCTCCATCGGATTGGCGCCGACGCGGTTCCAGCGGAACTTCTCGGTGAACACTCGATCGGCGCCGCGGAACGCCTGCTCCACGTCCCCCCACGTGAACACTCGGTGCAGTATGACGTTCGTGCCCTTCTCTTCGAAGAGTAGCGGGCTGCCGGGCTCCATCGCCTGCACCGCGTCGACCACCGCCGGCAGCGGATCGTACTCCACGGTAATCAGATCCAGGGCATCCTCGGCGATGTACCGGCTGGTGGCGGCGACGGCCGCCACCGGCTCGCCCATGAAGCGCGCCTTGTCGGTCGCCAGGCAATACCCGCCCCAGCCCTCCGGGATGGTTGACATCGGGTTGCTCCAGCGCTTCGCCTCCTCACCCGTGATCACCGCGACGACGCCCGGCAACTTCTCCGCGTCGCGAACGTCGATGGATTTGATGCGGGCGTGGGCATACGGACTGCGCAAGATGGCACAATGCAGCATCCCACGGACGACCACGTTGTCGATGAACTCGACGCCGCCGGTGAGCAGCAGCGGATCCTCGACGCGATTGACCGCTTTCCCGACGAAGCGCGGCGCGCTAACCGGCAAGTCGGCGGGCGTCTTGATCGTTGCGACCGCCATGACCTCTCAGGCTATCCAATGCGGGAGACGAAGCGCGTTTTTCTCCGCGGCCAGCCGGACGGACTTGATGATCGACTGGTAACCCGTACAGCGGCAGAGGTTGCCACCGAGCGCTTCCTTGATCTCGTCGTCGGTCGGGTGCGGACGGTGTTGCAGCAATTCCAACGCCGAAAGGAGAAACCCTGGCGTGCAGAAGCCGCACTGCAAACCGTGTTCCTCCATGAACGCTTCCTGAATCGGGTGCAGCTTCCCCTCCCGACTCAGTCCTTCAACGGTCATCAAGTTCGCGCCGTCGGCCTGCACGGCCAGCATCAGGCAGGACCGCACCGTCTGTCCGTTCAACAGCACCGTACAGGCGCCGCACACTCCGTGCTCACAGCCCACGTGGGTCCCGGTGAGTCCCAGCTCGCCGCGCAAAAAGTCCACCAGCGTCATCCGCGGTTCCACCATCGCCTCGTAGGGCGTGCCATTCACTGTCACGCGCACTGACCGCGCTGTCGTCATCGTCACGAACCTTTCACTGACTGTGTGTGGCGGCGTCTAGTCTTACGCCGCCGTTCCGGCGCGACTCACGGCCTCGGCCAATGCACGCCGCGTCATCACCTGTGCCAGATACCGCCGGTACTCGCCCGAGGCGTGAACATCCGACATCGGCTCCTCCACCGCCGCGGCGGCCTGCTGCCCGGCATCATGGAACGCCTTCTCCCCCGGCTCCTGCCCGATGACCACCTGCTCCGCCGCGGCCGCCCGCAGCGGAACGGCGCCGACACCGAAGAGGACAATACGCGCCCCCGAGCACCGCCCATCGCCCGCCAACGTCACCGTTACCGCGGCGCCGGCCATCGCGAAATCGCCATGACGGCGCACGACCTCCAGACACGACCAGCCGGTCCGGGCCGCGAGCACGGGGAATTGGACCTCGGTCAAGATCTCCGCCGGCTCCAACGCCGTGGTCAGGTAGCTGACAAAGAAATCCGCGGCCTTGATCGTGCGCGCGCCGTTTGGCCCCACAGCTTGCAATTCGGCATCCAGAGCGACCGCAATCGCCGGGTACTCGGCGGCAGGATCCGCATGCGCCAACGATCCCCCGACCGTCCCACGGTTGCGAATGGCGCCGTGCCCGATCAGGGCAGTGGCGGCATGAAGGAGCGGTTGACGGCTCTCGACCAGGTCGGAATCCTGCACCGAGCGTTTCGTCGTCATGGCTCCGATCGCGATCGTACCATTCGCCTGGCGGATGTAGTTCAACTCCGGAATCCGCCCCAGATCCACCAGAATCCCCGGCCGCGTTAACCGCATATTGAGCAAGGGCATCAGACTCTGGCCACCGGCCAGAATCTTGGCCTCGGTGTCATGCTGTTGCAGAAGCGCCACCGCCTCGGCCACGGTCGTGGGGGCGGCGTAATCAAAACGTGGTGGTTTCATGTCCGCATCTCACCATTCTGTGCAGCAAACGCCTTTCGCCTATAGCGGAACTCCGCCGGAAAGAATAGAGCACCCAGGCAACACGAGCGGCTTGGCCGTCTCTCCCCGGCGGGGATGGCCAAACACCCACTACACACATCTTGCCCAACTCGTGGCGCTCTGTCGAGCGCGGCCGCCGCCAATGGATATGCTTCGTCTCGGCGGCGAATATGCTATCGTCCACGCCATTCCGTCAGCGATCCGCTCCCTTGGAGGCCTCTTATGTCCGAAATGACACAGGTATCGACGCCGCGTCTGCAGGGAAAAGTTGCACTGATCACCGGTGCCGGCCGCGGCATCGGCCGCGCCGAAGCGATGCTGCTCGCGCAGCAGGGCGCCCGAGTGGTGGTGAACGACATCAGTACACGCGCCGGCGAAACCGCGCGCGATGTGGTGGATCGGATCCGCGCCGGCGGCGGCCACGCCGAGGCAAACACCGATAACATCGCCGCTCTCGACGGCGCCGAGCACGCGGTGAGCAGCGCGGTCGCAACCTTCGGCCGCCTCGACATCCTGGTCAACAACGCCGGCATCGTCGCCCCGGCGGAGATTGCGGAGATGTCGGGGGCGGCGTGGGAGACCGTCATCAAAGTCAATCTCACGGGTACTTTTGCAACGACGCGCCACGCCAGTCGGGTGTTCAAGCGCCAGTTGAGCGGCGTGATCGTCAATACCAGTTCCGAGTCCGGGCTGGGCCATCCCGCAATGGCCAACTACTCCGCCGCGAAGGAAGGGATCATCGGCTTCACCCGCGCGGTTGCACGCGAACTGGGCCGCTTCGGTGTCCGCTGCAACGCCATTCGGCCACGCGCCTTCGACACCGGTGGCACGACGGTCTACTACGAAGCGTACCAGCGCTGGCAACCGTTGTACGACGCTCTCGGCCGTTACGCGGTCGGAACTCGCGGCATGGTCCGCGGCGCTGCCAAGGCGGAGACGGTGGCCGCACTGGTGGCATGGCTGTGTTCCGACGCCGCGGCAAACGTCAATGGCCGCACGTTTTGCGTCGGCGGCGATGAGATCGGCCTATGGTCCGAGCCCGAACTCACGCGCAGTGTGTGCCGCGACGGCGGGTGGACACTGGAGGCGTTGGACGGCATCGCCAGGGAACGACTCATCGGGGACCTGACGAACGATTTCCTGGTTCCTGACCTGGGCGCGAAGGAACTGTGACACTACCCGATTGCCGCGTTGCGCACGTGCTCGCCGGCGGCGATCGCGGCTACCCGTCTTGACTCGCACCCGCGGATCGCGCTTTCCTAAGCAATCAACGACGCGCTGCTGGGCGGCGGCCCGGACAAGGAGGGCGAATGGATCTGCTATTCATTGTGCGTGACGCGTTGGCGAGTTCGGTCGTCGGCAACCTGCTGACGGCGACGCGCGCCAAGAAAGCGGGCCAAGAGGTGGCAGTGGTCTTTACGCAGGAAGCCTTGGCGGCCATAGCCCACGGCACTTTCGGTTGGCCGCGTGAACTCGCCGGGCAGGAGATGCGCTTCCTTATGGCCGACCACGCCGCTGCCCTCGGCGTACCCGTCTGCGGACGCGGCGAGAGCCGGCAAATCGACGTCAAAGCGCTCGTCGCACAGATTCGCGACGAGGGCGTGCCGCTGTATGCATGTCCGCTCTGGGCTGCGCTGCTCGGCATCGACGGCACGCTGCCCCAGGGGCTCCAAGCCGTCAGTACCGACGCGGTGTGCACCTTGCTGCGTGACGCCAAACAGGTCATCGGAACCCTCTAGAGGAGAGGAGACAGTCATGGGTTGGACGGACTGGCAGCAGGTCGAGGGCGAAGGGCTGGCGTTCGACGAGGTCTTGTACGAAAAGAAGTTTCACACCGAACTCCAAGGCGGCGTGGCGCGGGTTTCCGTCAACAAACCGAAAAAGTACAACGTCATGACGCTGCGCACGGTCGATCAGATGTTCCGTGCGTTCTACGACGCCAACCACGATGTCAATATCGGCGCGATCGTCGTCGCCGGAATCGGCAAGCACTTCGGCACCGGCGGCGATGTCGAGTGGGAGAAATGGGGTCTGCGCGAGGCCTTCTACAACCGCTATCCGCACAATCGCCTGGTCCGGACGTCGCGCAAGCCGGTCATCGCCATGGTTCAGGGATACTGTCTCGGTGGCCACCACCATATGGCGTACTGCTGCGATTTCACCATTGCCGCCGATGACGCCATCTTCGGCCAGGCCGGTCCCAAGGTGTCCAGCCCGGCGGACGGCTTCATGGTCCCGTACCTGTGTCGCGTCGTCGGCGCGAAGAAGGCGCGTGAGGTGTGGATGCTGTGCCGCCGCTATACGGCGATCGAGGCGCTGGAAATGGGACTGATCAATCGCGTCGTCCCGCTGGAACGCCTCGAGGCAGAGGTCGACAAGTGGTGCGCGGACATGCTCGCCCTGAGCCCGGGGTGTCTCGAAATCCTCAAGGCGGCCTTCGACCAGGAAATGGATGGCTATGCGGACCTTGGCGTCATCTCGGGGCAATTATATCCGGACTGGTTCGACATGCCCGAGGGCAAGGAGGGCGGCGCGGCGTTCATGGAGAAGCGGCGGCCGCGGTTCTGGAAGCTGCGCCAGCGCGAAGACGAAATGCGGCAGGAACTGATGCGGCAATACGAGAAGGAGAAAAAATAACCTGCCTGACCTCCGTTACCGCAAGTGCCCAACCACAGCGCGGGCAGTCCCCAGCTGAAGAGGCATCGCGGATTGCCGCGCGCAACCGTTGATCGCGTTGTGCACGGCGTCGAGTATCTCATCGACCGTAACGCCACGATCGCCATTGTTGTCACCAGCTTGGCACTCGGCCATCGCGCTGCTGCCGAGGGCGATATTCACCATGCGCAGTAGTTCGTCAACGCTCACCGTGGAGTCGCCGCCACAGTCCCCGACGCAGCTCGGGCGCACCCAGCTCCGCACCGTGATCGTTGCCAGGTAGTCGCGACCGGGTTCCACCCCGGAGGGAGGGGAAATGGCGAGGTAGTAGCGTGTGCCGTGGTAGGCCGCATCGTCCGCGGCAGCGCGACCCGCATTTCCGCTTCCGCTTGCTGCCCGGTAGAAGAAATCCGTTGTGGGCTGAAATTCAAGTGTCTGGTTTGCCCGGCGGGAACCTGCGGCTACCACAAAGCCGCGATCGTCCACAATGTTGACCAGCGCGCTGAAGGGCAGGCTGACGTCCACGCCGGTGGTGTAGTCCGGATGCAGCCAGTCCGGACAGCCAATGTCGCTGCAGGGAGCAATGGGGATGAGGAAGGCGTCCGCATCGTCGCCGAACCGGATCGGCAGGTCGACCCCGGCGGCCCAGTTGCCGGAGAGCATCTCGGCCTCCCCCGGATCGCAGCGCAGGCCGCGCCCGTTCCGGCCGATGTCGATCTGGTCGGGATTGGGCGCGAACTGGCAGTTGTCGGCCCCCCCGCAACAGGCGTTGGGCGGCGACCCCGCCGGCGGCGTGTTGCCGATGCACTGGAGATCCTCGGGAAATGGGCCGCTACTGTCGCAGATGCCGTCGTCATCGTCGTCCGCATCGCAAAGATCCCCAACCCCGTCGTAATCGTTGTCCTCCTGAAACGCATTTGCGAGTGACGGACAGTTGTCGCACGCGTCGCCGGAACCGTCGCGGTCGGTGTCCGTCTGGTCGTTGGCCGTAAACGGGCAGTTGTCGACACCATCGTCGGCGTAGCCATCGTTGTCGTCGTCCGGGTCGCACGCATCACCGCCGGGCTCAGGGTTCTGTAAGGTGACCCCGCATTGCTCCTCAATGCCGCACAGATACCCGCAGCCGTCCTTGTCGTTGTCGAGCTGATCCGCGTTGGGCATGCATGGGCAATTGTCGTGGCGATCCGGCTCCCCGTCCGCGTCCTCGTCATGGCACCAGAAGATCGGGTTGCGGTCGTCGCAGACATCGCCAATCCCGTCCTGGTCGCAATCCTCTTGGCGGGGGTTTTCGACCAGAGGGCAGTTATCGTCGCACGCGACCCTATCGCCGCCGGTACACGCTTCCCGCCCAGTGACGTGCACGCCGTCCCCGTCAACGTCGGGGTCTTCCGCATCAGGCACGCCGTCGCAATCGCGGTCGACGATGTCACGCAAGCCGACGGCCGTGAAGGCGTTCTTGACGGTGCACACATCGCTCTCTTCGAATCCGTAGATATGTCTAGTATTCACATAGGCCCTTGCGGTTTGGATCGTCTCCTCGGCCACCGCGTGCAAGTCTGCGTTCGACGGCAGCGCCATCAACGTGTCGAAATAGAGATGCTTCGCCTTTACGCGGCCCAGGCCAGTGAGGGTGAAAGTGTGATGTGTTCCACCATCCGTGATGAGAAAAGCGGCTTTGCTCGGTATGCCCGAGTTGTGCTCCTCGTTAAAACCGACGTCGTCTTCCTGGTAGTCGTCGTAATGGTCGACGAAATCGAAGCGCGGTGGGTCGCTGAGATCTACACCAGCACCGAATATGGTATCCTCGCCAACGGTCCAGTCGATCACGGCAGCATCGGCGCTTTCGACCAGGCAGCCAACAAAGTCCGAGTAACTCTCGCTGACCGAGAACGTTTCATCGAGATCGATATCAAACCTAGAGTCGGGGCTGTACTGCCTGACGCCGTGAGTGAACTCGTGGGCGAACATGTCGGTGGCGACCATGCCGTCGCCGAAACGCAACTCGTTGCAGGCTCCCTTCCAGAAAGCGTTTGTCCAGCCTCGCCCCAGATGCACGATGGCGGGTATCGTATCTCCTTGATCATTGTACGAATCCCATTCCAGAGCAGCGAAGAAGTCGTAGGTGGCGCGTGCCGCGGTGCGAGCCGCCTCAGCATCCGCGTCCCCCCCAGGATACTCGTGCGTTGGCCCCGCTTCCGTGAACCACTCATCGAGGTCGTCGCGGCTGGCCAGGCACTCGTCGGACTCGCCGTCCGTATTGTCTCCGTTCTTGATGCTCAGATCGAAGGCACGCGGCGAATCGTCGATGCCGCGCAGCACCTCTCCGTCATGGGCGTCGACGAAATACGTCCAGGTCGTCCCGATTCCCTCGGAAGCGGCGACGCCGCGCTGCTGCACGCGCCACGCCAGGTGTGTTGTGGCCGGGCGCCGGCTACCCAGGCCTGTGTTATAGTACATCAAGCGCGCCTCACCCATGGGCTTGACCCGCGTTCTTGGCACAGCCGCGGCAGCGATGGCCTGCGCCGCACGGGCGCTGATCTTCGGCGGGCCGAACGCGGGCACCTCGGGCAAATAGTCGCCGCTCGTGTGGGTGACGGCGCCCGCACGCAGGTGCACTGCCAACTCCGCTGCGTGCACGGGCGTTCCCGCAACGTGTTGGCCGAAGAAGACATGGTCACCGGTGCGGTTCTTGAAGATCCGCTTCAGGTAGAGCTGTGCGCGCGGAGACGTGAGCCGATAGAGGTCCCGATAGCGATCGAGGAAGTCCAGCGCTTGCACCACGGGATCGTCGGGGAGTCCAGCTGGCACCGGCACTTCCACGCCGACGAATCGCGGGATGCCGCGCTCGACCCGCAGTTCCGGGACGCGCCGTGAGTCGTGCCGCAAGCGCAGCAACGCCGCCACTTGCGCATCTGGCGTTGCAGTCGGCGTCGGCGAGGGGGTCGGCGTCGGGTGTGGCGTTGGCGTCACGCTGGGCGTGGGTGTCGCCGTCGGTGTCGGAGGCGCCACGGAAATGTCCACGCTGGCCGACGCGGTTGCGCCGTCGCGGTCGGTGACGGTCAACGTGATGACGTGCGGCCCGTGCGACAGGTCGGGGGTCACGATATGGTTGCCGCTGCCCAGCACGCCATCGCGATCGGAACTCCAGACCAGCGCTGGGCCGCGGAGCTCGCCGTCCTCCGGGTCGAAGCCGCGACCCAACAACAGCACCGCCTCCGGGCGCTGGAAGGTCTTGCCATCGGCCGGAAAGGCGATCCGCGCGGTCGGCTGCTTCAGGTCTATCTGGACGGTCCCGTCCGAATCATCCCACGCGGTGCTGATACCGTCGGTGGCGATGACCCGCACACGCACGTGCTGTCCGCCGCCCACCTTGCTGGTGTCCCAGCGGACCGACGGTTCGGTCAGTCCGATGGCGACGAGGCGCCAGGAGTGCCCACCGTCCGGGCTGTAGGCAACCGTATACGTCAACGGGTCGCCGTCGGCATCGTTGGCCTGCCAGTAGATATTCTGGACGCCGTCCCACTGCTCGCCGCCATTGGGAGTCAGCACGGTCACCTGGGGGGCGTTCGCGCTGGCGACGCGCTCGGCGAGGACGGCAGTGCCATGCGTCAGGCGAATCCGCGCAGTGGCCGCCGGATACGGTTCCAGCACCTGAAAGCCCGCATGGTCCGTCGGGCCATCGACGCTCTCGAACCCTAGATCGAAACAGCGGCGGCGAAGCTCAAGGCCTTGACCGTCGAGGAACTGGATGCAGTAGGCCGTACCTGGCTGCATCCCCGGGAGGCTGCCGGTGGCGGGGACGCGATAAGCGGGGCGCAACTCACCGTGGCCGTCGGCGTACACCCGCCCGGCGATCAGAGCCAAGTCGGCTTCGAAGCTACTTTGCTCCCACAAGTTTGCGTATCGAAGGCCCGCGGCTTCGACAGGTGGCCTCAGGTTACCATCGAACAGGAACCGGAAGCTGAAGGGCGAGAGCCAGTTCGTCGACTCATCTCCGCCCTCCGCCATCATGTCTTCCAGGGAAATGGACTTGGCGCTCATCTCGGCCACGTCGAAGCCATGCTCCTGAATGGTCGTGTCGCCGTACGGCCAGACCGGAGGCGTGCGGTCCGGGTGGTTGAGGCCCAGGTTGTGCCCGACTTCATGGGCGAGAACTTTGCCGCGCTCGCCGAGGTCGTCGTTCACCACCACAGCCGTGTTCAGTCCGCCGTCTTGATAACCGGGGTCCGATGTCCCGTTGGCGATATAGGCGCCTGACGGCAACCAGCCCACAACCTGGTCCGGCGGACGCAACTCCGGATCGGCACCCGACAAGAGCCACGTCAACACGTAGCCGCCCGCCAGTTCATTGAGTCGATCGATGAGGCCGCGAATATTGCGCGGACCGGCATCGGTGTTGAGGCAGTCAAACCAGACCAGCGGCTCGGGCCACAAGACGGACTCCGGGTTCCGCGCCAGCGGGTAGACGTTGTTCATCCACTGCCAGTTCTCCTCGATAGCGTCGCCGGGGAGCATCTCCCCTCCCCAGCCACACCGTTGCGGCGGAGTGTACGCGATCGGAACGTTGGCAATGCGCAGATCGTTACTCTGTTGGAAGCTAACCCGGAGGCTCTCGCCAAAATTGTTACGCCGGTTCTCGACGCTCTCGACCGGCCCACACACCCAGTCCGGATTGACCTGCGCCATGAGGGTGACGTCGCCGCTGAGCCACTCCGGCGGCAGGCGGAAGTTGAGGGTGCGATCCGCATTGCCCCGCTTCGCCGGCAGCGCATCGGCCAGCCCGCCGATCTCCCAATCCAGCGGGCCGTTGGCGGGCCATAACCACTCGACGTGGCGGGGCGGCGGCAGGTCCCATCGCACACCGGAGAGCTTCGCCGAGACGCCGAATACCTGCTGGCCGTCGAGGCTCCCGTCCGGGTTGGCGGATACGTAGACTCGAACAATCGTCGGCCGGCCCGCCACCAGGGGCACGCTGTTGTCGGCGCACTCCGTGTCGCCGCGGGCCGGATCGAGACATTGGACCCCCTGGGTCAGTTCCATCCCGGTGACGACCAGATCGAGGCCCGGCAGGTATTGCGAGGCGCACCCGTCGTCCGGGTACTCATTATCGCTCAACAGCACGGTGAAGGGGCCGGGGAAGCGCATGGAGCCGCACCAGCGCACTGTCTGCACCCGATGTGTGCCCGGAAGCGTATCGGACGGAATGGGAAACTGCAGGTCGAAGGATCCATCGGTGCCGATCGCTGTGTGGCCGAGAGCGCGCTGCGGCGTTTCCTCGTCCCAATAGACGTGAGCCGCGCACGGCGTCCGGTCGACGACCGGCTCGAAGCCCTGCCCATGGAGGCGAATGGTCGCGCCCGGCACGCCCATCCCGGGGAACACTTGTAGCATCGGTTCGCCCACGTGGGCTTGCAACGTGTAGGCTCGGTCCGGGGCGTAGGCCGCTCCTTTTGGAGCCACACGGAGATAGTAGTTGCCCGCCGTCACCGCGATGTGGCGGACTTCCTCCAGCATGATTCCTTTGTTGTTCGATTCGTCCAGCCACACGCCGTCGGGTCCGTAGAGCGTGAGCTGATAGTCGGCCGGCAGGTCGTAGAGCTGTACCCGGAGCTGCGTGCCGCCCGTCAGCGGCAGCTTGAAGAAGTCGTGCTCCCGAGGCGGGCAGATGAGGCCGTGGTACTCCTTACCGGGCTCGATCGCGAAGGCATCGGTGGTACCGCCGTTCGGTTCATACGGGTCGGCATTACACATCACGGTCGGCGTAGGTGTGCCGCTCGGTGTCGGGGTGGCGGCCGCGGTCGGGCTCCTCGTCGGCGTTCGTGACGGCGATGCGGTCGGCGTGCGACTCTGCGTCACGGTCGGGGGAGCGGTGCTGGTGTGCGATGGCGCGATGGTTGGGCTGTTTGTGCCGGTCGCCACGGGAGTCTGCGTTCGGGTCGCAGTGTGGGTGCCTGTTGGCGTGGCCGTCGGGGTGCGGGTTGCGGTCGGTAGCGGCGTGGCGCTGCGCGTCGCGGTCGGCGTAGCGGTCGGGCTAGCGGTTGCCGTTTGCGTGCGTGTTGGGGTGGAGGTGGGTGTGGCCGTCAGGCTGGCTGATGGCGTCCGAGTCGGCGTCGGGCTTGGCGTCGCGGGCGGCGGCAAGGTGGGCGTGGCGGTACTCGTACTCGTTGCGGTGGCGCTGCGCGATGGTGTCGCTGTGGGGGTGCGTGTGTGAGTCGCGGTTGCCGTGACCGTCGGGGTCACGGCCGGCGTCGCCGTCGAGGTCAGAGTGGGACTTGAGGTCGGTGTACGGGTCGATGTTGCTGACGCGGTAGGTGTCGACGACGGCGTTCGACTCGCCGTTGGGCTCCCCGTCGCTGTCGTGGAGGCGGTCCAGGTCGGTGTTGGCGTCGGCGTGCGGGTCCACGTGGCCGTTGGTGATGCGGACGGTGTTGCCGTGCGCGCGGGAGTCACGCTGGGAGTCGTTGTCGCGCTTGCAGTGCGTGTGGCGCTCGCGGTCGGAGTCGCCGTGCGTGTCGGCGTACGCGTGGGCGTACGCGTCCGTGTCCGGGTCGCGGTGGGCACGGAAAGATCGTAGGTGATGACCAATTGCGGATCGTTGGTGCCCTGCCGGCTATCGAACGTGCGCGACCATTCCCCACTCCCCTCCGGGCCGCGGACCGAGACGCCGTAATTCGGCGTGACTCCACTCAGCCACTCCCCCGCCAGGGTCGTCAGTGTCCAGATTTTGTAGCCGGTGGTGAGCCCGACGGCGGTACTCGCTCGGACCGGTCCGACCGCGGGTTGGCTATTCCAAGCCACACCCCCGGCCGTCCACGACGCATCGACCTGCAAGACGGAAAGACTCACGACAGGGCCGACGGCGCTGTTGAGATACAGGCGCAACTCGGCGCTCGCGATGATCGCGTTGCTCGGAATGCTGGCGAGGTCGAAGCGCAAATAGCTGCGCCAAACGGTCAGAAACTCCCCAAACCGGGCCACCTCCAAATTGGGCGAGCCGGAGTAGTTGATGGTCGGCTGGCCCTGGTTGACGTAACTATCGGCAACCGTAGACAGGGTCACTGTGGCGCCGACGGCCTCTGTCGTGGCGCACATCGCTGACAACACGCCCGCACATGCGGTTCGAATCAGCGCCGTAGCGACACGAGAGGCTTTCATCGATTCCTCACCTCCTAGTGCGCTCAGCATCCGTTGAGCCCATGGTTCACCGCGCGGAGAATCTCGTCGACCGTGATCCGGTTGTTGCCGCTGGCGTCACCTCTTTGGCAATCACGCACGGGCGCATTGCCTAACGCGATATTGACCATGGTAAGCAGATCCTCGACGGTCACCTGAACGTCTCCGCCACAGTCGCCGGTGCAGGCCGGCGGTGTCGGGGTCGGCGTCGGCGACGGCGACGTCCCGGCGACTACGCGCCCCCAGAAGCCGCCAGCGAGCAGATAGGACTGCCCGTTCAACTGGCCAGCATCGTGTTGCCCGATCGTGCCGCCGATGGTGTAAGCGCCCCCGCTGCTGACTGTCGCGCCGCCGCTATCGATGGTGTTCCACGCCAGGTCGTACGGACCGCCGCTCTGAGCGGTGGCGGCCGAGGTATGGATCCCCAGCGCGCTGACCACCGCGAGCCGTATGCCTATGCGCCACATCGCGCGCCTCACCGACCTCAGCGCTGCGCCGTCCGCTCGAGTGCGCCGATTCGCGCTTCCAGGGCCGCGTTCTGCTCCTGCAGTCTGGCAATCTGAGCGTCTTTCGCCTGCGCCATCCGATACAGGCCCTGGATGGCGGCCAGCGCCACGCCGTCGAGGTCGATGGTGCTGATGCGCGTGTTGTCGTCGCCCAAGTTGAACGCTGCGGAAAAGTCTTGCGCTGTCGGGCCGAGATGCTTCACGGCGGGATCCTGGCCTTTGGCATTCCACGTCTGAATCGGCACGCGGCCCAAGCGCTCCAACACCTCGCGGCTGTCCACCGGGGTCAGATTTTCCTTCAGATTGCGGTCGCTGGAACAGCTCCAGCTGTTGCCGTCGTTCACCAGGCAGTTCCAGCCCGTGCTGCCACTCTCGTCGATGCCCAACACCAGCCGCACGCCATTCGTGGCGCGGACACGGAAGGAGTTGGCGCTCGCCGAACTGAAATCGAAGTTGCTGCTATCGGCCCAGACAAACGCACCGGTGTGGAGGGCCTTGGCGTGCCGCCCCGCGGCGAAGCTGTAACTTGCCGCTGCGGTATTATCGTCGCCGCCACAAACCGCGGCATAGGCGCCGTTGGCTTGGTTGCTGTGGCCACCGCCGACCGTCGCATACAAGCCGTTGGCTTGGTTCAGATTTCCTCCTCCGACAGTGCTGCTGGCATTGCTGGCTATATTTGAGTGCCCACCCCCCACGGTAGCGCTTGACGCGATGGCTTGATTGCCAGTGCCGCCACCGATCGTACTGGCAAAGTCACCGGCGGTGTTCCCAATTCCTCCCGCCACCGTGGCTCCGTTGGCGGTCGTCACCGGCAAGAGACCATCCCCCGCCTTGTTCCCGTAGCCACCGCCGACAGTACCGTAATTGTCGGTCACCCGATTCGTATCGCCGACACGCCCACCGCCGCCGATCGTGGCCCCGGTTGCGCCCGCGGTGAAGGTATTGTCACCGACCCCTCCGATCACGTTGACGCTCTCCCCGGTCGGATCCAGCAACAGGGCACGCTCGCTGTTGACCCGGAACTCCAGCGGATCGTTATCCGTGGTCCCGAGAAAATCGTCCGCACCGGTGTTGTCGCCGTCGCGCGACCAATAGCGTGTGTCGTGCGAATGATCGCCCCGTGCGATGGTTCCGGCCGTCGTTCCGAAGTTGGCGCTAATGGTTCCCGAGCCGGTGATCATGCCGCCGGTCAGCCCGATGCCAGCCGTAACCGAGGTTACCGTACCGCCGCTGTTGTCGTCCGGCTCGCACATCACCGTTCCATCGCTGAAGATCGCCCGAACACTGCTGCCCGCCACGCAACTCCCGTTCACCCGCGCCTGGATGGATGCCGTGTCTACCCTGAACTGGGTACCGCTCAATGCCAGCCCAGCGCCAGCGCTATAGGTGGTGTCGTTGTCGATGCCATCCGCGAAGGCGGCCGGTCTGTCGGTCACCCCGCTCCACGGTACAAAGCCGGCCATACCGGCATTCACCGCGTAATATGCGTAGGGTGCCGGGAGTAACCGCTGCCGCGGGCTGAGGATCGTGAACGCCACCTGACTGTTACTGGGTCGGACACCGATCTGGAGGTAGCGGTCATAGCCCGTGAACACGTCCGCGCCGAAGTCGAGGGCGACGGTAAACAGGCCCTGCGACACCAGCGGGCTGGCAAGCACCGTGTCCGGGTTGCCCACCGGGTTGCCACCCTCGGGCGCGTCGTACAGCGTGAACTCGAACTCGTAGGGGCCGTTGGCCGGTGCGCCGTCACGCTGGAGCTGGCCCTGATACGTGAACGACGTGCCGAGCGCATTCTCGGCCAGGACACGCGGCGGCGTGAACCCGATTGCCACCGCGAGCAGAATGATCGAGGAGTTTCTCCGTATGGTCATGAAGATCTCCTTCTGTGCAGGACGAGGGTCCTGTTATGAGCGGTCGGCCGTCAACCCAGCGAGTCGAGCGAGGCCGCAAGCCGCCGGGTAAACCAACACCATTCAGTCACCGCGCTCCAGGTGGCGTTGCGAATCGCATCGCCCACAAACAGCCGGTAGCCGGACACCGTCCCCAGAACAGGAATCGCGCCGCTGACCACCGGGTCGACGGCGGCCGCGGGCCCCACGGCCGCGGCACCCGCGAACGTCACTGTGAATGCCCCGTCGTTCGCGACTTCGATCGGCAACCGAACCACACGAAAGGCTTTCATGGCGCCCTCCCGCGTGCGGATGGAACACGGCGCTCGCCACCAATTCGCTGCCACCACACAGCGCTCTTGCTTGGAGCGCAAAACCAGCGTTTGTAGCTGGCTTTCTCATGGTCCGACCCACCGGGTCTGCATATGACCGGCGTCAGGTCCCTGGCTGACGTGGGTCAGCGCTGCCGGCTGACACACGCTACCAGCGCATCCTCGTTGACCCGCCGCAGGCACCGTGTGAAACTGCCCGACAATGGGCAGATGGCGGGCTCCGCGAAGTCTCGGCGTGCTGGCGTATCTGCTTGCGGTGTCCGCATGCGGTGGGGGAGGCTCATCCGACACGGGTGGCAGCGGCAGGCTGAACGTCAAGCCGGTGTGGGAGCAGCCCGGCGGTGGCGGACTGGAGGCGGCGCTCCCAGCGCCGTCACCACCGTCCGCGTCGTGTTTGCGTCGGACGCCGGCGCGCGGTGCTGCATCGCCGTAGCCCCCAGCAGCGTGCCCGTCGATCCGGCCTCCGGGCAGCGCCTGCTGGTGTTGGACGCGTTGCCGCCTGGACCGGCAACCTTCACGCTCTCCGGATTTGCCACCGATTTCGCGCCAGCCCCAACGGGAATCGACAGCATTTGCCCAACGAATCCCGCGAATGTTGGGCGGAGCTGCGACACGCAGCGTCCTGCCGCGCCGAGTTTCGTAAGCGACCCGCAGAAGGTCACGATTGTCGCCGGGACTCGGGCGCAGGCGCCGACCGTCGAGGTCTACGCGGTGCCGTTCGTACTCGAACTGTATCCGGCGCCCGGCGACGCCGTCCAGAGCCCGCTTTCGGCGCGCTTCACCACCATGGACGCGGTCACCGGCATCGATCGCAATTCCATTGTCCTGGAGGCCTCGTTTCGCTCGCTGACCAAGCGCATTCCCCTGACGTTGTCCACGTGCGATGACGCCACCCAGACACCGTGCAGCCCGCAGGGGACATTGCAGGTCAGCGGCTACCGCGCCATCAGCGACATCCGCACGTTTCCTCCTGACCTCATCTCATTGCGTATCCTCGCCAACGACCTGAACGCACCTCCCGAACAGCTCGACTTCACCTACACCTTCACCGCCCTCGACGGTGCCGACACGATCGGCGGCACTGCCGACTCGGGCTCCGCCCCCGCGCCACCGCCAATAGCGGCCGCGGACAGCGTGCGGACGGCAATACCCAGACGATCCGGCGCAACCTCCGTGGACCCTGCATACACCGGGTCGACACTGCCGCCGGCTGCGCAAGCGCGACCGAGCGCCAACCACGTACGCACACGCCCAACCATGACACCCGCCGCAGTGGTGGACGCGACGGCGACAGCGACACCGACCGCGGTAGCAGACGGCGGAGGAGGCGCATGAGGCGTCGCATCGGTTGTGTCGTTCTGCTGCTCGTGTGTGTGGCCACGGCGGCCGCTGGCGCCTCCGAGCAGTCGACGCGGCTCTATTCGCGAGGTCTGGTGGAATTTCACCTCGGACACTTTGCCGAGGCACTGAAGCTGTTCGATCGGGCGGTGGACGCCGACCCGGACGACAGTTACGCCCGCTACTACCGTGCGGTCACCCGCGGCCGGCTGCACGACCTCGACGGCGCCATCAGCGACCTACGGGCAGCGCTAGCCGCCCAGCCCGATTTCGATCAGGCGGCGCTTGAACTTGGGGTGGCGCTGGTACAGACCGGTGCGCCGCGCGAGGCGATCCCGTGGCTGCGGCAGGCGCAACGCGACCCGGACACGGAGGCGCACGCGTCGCTGTTTCTCGGGTTGGCGCAACTGCGACTGAACCAGTTGCCGGAAGCACGCAAGAATCTCCAGCGCGCCGCCAAGGACCCGCAACAACAACTCGCCGTCACCTACTACGAAGGCGTGCTCGACTATCGCGAAGGCAACATGGCGGCAGCCGAAGAACGCTTTGCGACGGTCGTGCGCAACGGCGCGGATGCCGACATCCGCCACGAGGCCGAGTTGTTTCTGCAGGCGATCCGGGCCCCGGCACGCCAGCCCGTCGCACTCTCCGGGGCAATAGGCTTCCAGTACGATAGCAACGTCGTACTCGCCCCCGGCGACGAGACCATCAAGACGGCCGCCGGCATTTCGAACCAGGACGACGGGCGATTTACGCTTGCCGTCAGCGGCGCCTACGACCTCTGGCGCAACCGGCAGACGCAGCTGTCGGTCGGGTACGATTTCTTCCAGAGCCTCCACTTCCGCCTGACGGAATTCAACCTGCAGGACAATGGCCCCAGCATCCAAGTGGCGTCGAGCGCCGGCCCGGTGCAATTCGGAGTGCTCGGCCGGTATGACTACTATCTCCTCAGCACCGACAGTTTCCTTCAAGAGGGCACTGCGCTACCCTGGGTGACGGTGCTCGAACCCCGCGGGCGAACGGAGATGCTATACCGCATGCGGCGACGGGATTTCAAACAACAAGCGTACTGGGTGCGCGATGCCTTCAACCACTCCGCCGGCATCCGCCAATTCGCGTACATCGATACACCCGAGCGTTATGTGTCGCTCGCCTATCGCTTCGACCACGAGGACCCGGTGAACAACCACCCGAGCCTGAACGCCGACCAATACCAGTACGATGGACACGAAGTCGCCGCCGCCGTGGGATGGACATTCCCGTTCGAACTCAGTGGCGAAGTAACCTACTTGTACCGGCACGAGAATTACGCGCCGGAAAGCGACGGCCGGCACGACAACCAACACCAGGTGATCGTCTTGGCCCGCCGGCCCATCGGCCCGTATCTCACCGCGGTGGCGGGCTATTACGGCACCATCAATCATTCCAACAACGACCTGGGCGACCGGCGATTCGACTACAAGCGCCACATCGGTTCCCTGGCGATGGAAGCGAGGTTTTGACGATGGCGCAGCTTCGTTGCCGCACGCTGCTGGCGCTGGCGGTAGCGCTGTGCGCACGGCTGGCCTGGGCACAGGAAATCGGCACCGTGGCCAGTATGGAGGGTCAGGCGGAAATCGGCCGCGGCGGCGCCTGGCAACCCACGGCCACCGGCGCAGCGATCCACACGGGCGACACGATCCGCACCGGCACACCGGGCAAACTGCGGATCGTTTTTCAGGATGACAGCGTCGTTACCGTCAGTGACGGCTCGCACCTGCGCATCGACGAACAGGTCTTCGATCCCGACCGCGGTGTGGCGCGTTCTGCGCTCGAATTGCTACGCGGCACGGTTCGTAGCCTTGTCGGCGAGTACTACCATACCGTAGGGAATCAGTACGAGGTCAAGACCCCCACCGCGGTCTGCGGCGTGCGCGGCACGGAATTCCTCACCAGTTACGATCCCGAGACGCAGACGACCGATGTCGTCGGCATCAGCGGGCACGTGCAGGTGCACGGCATCCTCGACCCGACGGGCCCCGGCGTTTTGATCACCGCGCACGAAGCCACCACGGTGCGTCGCGGCAGCCGGCCCGGGCCGCCACGGCGGGTGGAGGACACCATGTTCCGCCAGCGGCTGGAGGGCATCCGATTCGTCGGCGGCGGCCGCATGGAAAGTATGGTTGCGGGCAACCCGGTGCGCGCCGGCGCCTCGGTATCGCCGCCCGAACGCGCACCGGCCTCTGGCGCGGGACCCCAGTCTCCGCGTCAGGGACCGTTCGAACGCCGCGATGCCGGCACGTTGCTGCACGGCTCGCCGCCGATCATCGGCGCGTCAACCGGGCAGCTAGGGATTGCGTTCCCAAAATAACCGCGCGGCCGCCCGCTTCAACGGCGTGTTGCGCTGCGTACGAGCTCAGTGGTCGACGCGCTTCGAGGTGACCTCGCCGGTCATTGGGTCGACACGAAGCTCGAATTTCGTGTCCTTCTGGTAGGCTTCGATCTCCCAACGTCCATCCTCGAAGGAAGCTTCCTCGATTGGGGCGTAGCCGGCCTTCTCTAGGGCAGCCGCAATCTCCGAGAGCGGCTTCGAGTTCGCCGGCGGCTTGTCGCCCGCTGCCGGGGTGGCGCTGAGAAGCAACGCCATGGTTGCCGTGTAGATACCCAAACGATGCATCGTGCATCCTCCTCTTGATGATATGGAGCGTCTATCACGGAGCGCGTCGGCCTGGCAACGAAGAGGCTCGGCAGCAGTGGCATGGGCGGTGTCGAGATGGGCGGTGTCGAGACACCCATGTTACGACCACCCCGCCGCGCAAATCATGGGTGTCTTGAAAACCCCTTCGTGATAGTTGTCAAGTATCTATCGACATATCTTGCGCATGATGTAACGGATGAAACTACGTCCCTTTTGCTTTTCCGGTGTTGCGAGCCGAACGCCGGTTCTTCAGCGGCGCGCAGCGCGACCGCTCTAGGAGACCCTTGTTCGGCATTCACACCTCTCGCTCGTCCAACCCCGTTGCTCATGCTCCGGCCGGGGGATGCAAACGCTTGTCGATGTCTCTATCTAGCGCGGACGACTTCAGCGCACGGTCCACGTCCGCACTGTGTGTCGGCGACGATTTGATCGCGCTGACAACGAGCTCAAATCCACCCGGAATAACATCGGCAAGCTTCTTGGGGTTCGTTTCGAAGTCTGCCAGTTCGTGCGCCAACTTCTGTTGATCCCCCTGCCAGTTGTCCGAACCCCGGCACTGGAACGCTGCGACGCGCGCGACATGAAAGCTACCTCTCTTTGCGATGAGGCGTTGGATCTCATCGGTTGCGGTTGCATACCCGCTTGCGCGAAGCCACTCCGTTACGCGCGAAGCGACGATTGCTGAGATGATGTATGGTTCAACCGGCGCTCCCGAAAAGATCCGCGCGTGCGACTCGCCCCAGACCTTGTACTTTCGCGCTCGACCATCAGAAGGAGTCTTCAAGACGATTGCGAGGTATGCCTGCGCCACGTATTCGTTCGTGAAGAGTTTCTTGAGGTCGATCGGTCTCCCATCGAACTGGCGCGGCTTGCGCTCGTAGTAGTACCCGTAGATCGAGAATGCACGCTCCATGTCCACTTGGACGGGATCATTCGCGCGAAGGTCACGGCTACTGATTTGATTCTGGTTGTTGGTCGTTAGAACGATCCTGTCTACGAGTGCCGGGTCTTGCGTCTGATAGATCCGGGTAAGGACCCGAACATCTTGTGCCAGCTTACCTTCCTTCTGCGCTAGCGCGATGGTGGTCGCAGTCTGGCATCCGTTGACGATCTGCAGGTTCTGCAGTTTCACGTGCGCGTTATCGGGGTCGGTCACCGGATCGAACTTGTCGCAGACGACAGTAATTCCGTTGTTGAGGAACCAAAATTCGTAGCTCGCCTGGACGCTCGTGCACGTTGATTGGATGTCTTTGTTCACGGCACCACGACTTCCAAGGAACCGGCGGATGTTGAGGTCGAATACTGCACCGTCGGGATTGTCGTTCACCAGCCGCGCAATCTCTGACGCCGGAATCGAGCAGACGAGCCCTTGCAGATCCTGGGCGTAGTATTTGATCAGGGACGGATTGTTCGTGTCATACTTGACCTTGAGTTCGGCGTCGACCCTCCGCGTCTGCCGCTCCTGCATCTTTGACAGATCCGTAAGCTCGTTGAAGCCGATGGGATCTATCGTGAACGCTTCAAATGTGTCGTTGCCGTACGCCTCGCGAATGCCCTTCAGTTCCTGCAAGAGCTCGCCGGATAGCGCGGTCGTGTCTCCATTGGTGACGAAACGGACATGCACGCGGATATTGGAGGGGCCGAGGTTGCTCTGAAGCGCGCGGTACTCGAGAATCTTGTCGCGCAACGCCGTATTCGTGAGAGAGTCAAGATCCTTACGTGGTCGCTGGAAGACCCATCGCAGGCCGTTACCGAGCTGGATGAGGGCGTTCGACGAGAACGAGTCGGTGTATTTCGTTTGGACGATGAAAACGTCCGCGGAATCGCCCTGCTCGTCGATGGCGAATACGTCCATTTGCTTGTCTTGGCCCCCGTCGACGATGTCGCTCAAATCGAAGGCGTGAACGCTCCTCCCTGTCACGAGAGAAAACGCAAGACGCATAAAGGCATCTGCGACCTCTACCCCCAGCGTGGAGGCGAGTTCATCAACGCGGTTGGCGATGATCTGTTGTCGAAGGTTCATGTCTGCCTATCTGGGTCGTATTCCGCCCCGCCGATCCAAGCTGCCGAACGTTACCGCTGAGGCGCCGAGGAAACGCGCCCGCGTTTCGTCGGTCGCG
>JAXLXM010000011.1:0-177500 GCA_046327925.1 Binatia bacterium | reverse complement strand
ACCGTATAGTGGCCACACAATCGCACCATATCGGCCGCCGACATACGGTCCATCCATTCCGAGTTAAAGCGGACCTCGGTACGCGACCGGTCCAGTACCTTGAATACCTGTTGCTGATAGGTCTCCGCGTTTGCACTGACCGCCGCACGCGACAGCGGCTTGCGGGTTTCGGACTTACCGGTGGGATCGCCGATCATTCCTGTAAAGTCACCGATGAGAAATATTACGCGGTGCCCAAGGTCCTGAAATTGCCTGAGCTTGCTCAATGCAACGGTATGCCCCAGGTGCAGATCGGGGGCGGAGGGGTCGGCACCGAACTTAATACGCAGCGGCCGACCCTCCCGCAGTTTTTGCACGAGTTCGTCCGCCGGGAGAATGTCAACCGTACCACGACGGATCAGCGTCAATTGCCGATCCGGCGCGATCCCAATCCCTGTTGCGCCGCTGTCCATTGGCTAGACCTGTCCCTTAGTTCGGAGGGCAGGGAAAATGCAACTTCGGCTACGAATCACTCGTTTCCAGGATTCGCCGAATGCTCTTCGCACGGCCGCTGTGCGGATCGATATCGACGCACACCCCGTGCAGGGCGACCGGCCCACCCGCAACCTCGAAACGCACCGGCATCTGAGTAAGAAACTTGCGGATTGCCAACTCGGGCCGGACACCGATCACCGATGCGATCGGACCGCACATGCCCACGTCCGTGATATACGCTGTTCCGCCGGGCAATATACACTCGTCCGCCGTCTGGATATGGGTGTGCGTACCAAACACTCCAGACACTTTACCGTCGAGAAACCAGCCCATCGCCGACTTCTCGGAAGTCGCCTCGGCATGGATATCCACGATGACCACGGGCGCACACGCATGCAACTCGGGGAGGAGGCTCTCCGCCATCCGGAAAGGGCAATCGACACTATTTAAGAAGACCCGCCCGAGGAGGTTGACGACGGCAACGGCGGTCCCACCCGCCGTCTCAACTACGGTCCATCCGCGGCCGGGAACCATCGGCGGAAAGTTTGCGGGCCGCAGCACGCGCGGCTCGTGGGCCAGGAACTCTCCAATTTCCGCGTGCCGCCAGATGTGGTTGCCTGAAGTCAAGATGTCGACCCCCGCATCCAGCAACTGGCGCGCGCTCTTCGCATCCACACCGGCGCCGCCGGCGATGTTCTCGCAGTTGGCGATCACGAGGTCGAGCTGCTCGCGGTCAATGAGGCGCGGGAGCGCGCGAGTGAGCATTCGGCGGCCCGGTTTACCGACCACATCCCCGAGGAATAGGATCTTCATTTTTCAGACGGGGGCAATCCGTCCCGAACGGCCCCCGCCAGCCAACCACGTGTCAGCGGGCAAAGTCGCTGGCCCGCGTTTCACGGATCACGGTCACTTTGATTTGCCCTGGGTACGTCATTTCGCTCTCGATCTTGCGCGCGACCTCCTGTGCAAGCGTGGAGGCTTGGTCGTCATTGATCGTCCGCGGTTCCACGATGATTCGAATCTCCCGGCCCGCCTGAACCGCAAATGACTTCTCGACGCCTTTAAAGGTCTTGCTAATCCGCTCCAGGTCTTCAAGGCGGCGTACGTAACTCTCCAACATTTCGCGCCGGGCTCCCGGACGGGCCCCGGAAAGCGCATCGGCCGCGTCCACAAGCGGCGCGAGGATCGTCTCGGCCTTGACTTCTTCGTGGTGTGCCGCGATGGCATTGACGATCTTCGCCGACTCACCGTACTTCCGGGCGATGTCCGCCCCAATGATGGCGTGCGATCCTTCAACCTCGTGCGTCAGGGCCTTGCCGATATCATGCAACAGCGCGGCACGGCGGGCCTGCTTCTCATTCAGTCCCAACTCTGCGGCCATGGCACCGCAAAGAAATGCCGCTTCGATCGAGTGCGCCAGTACATTTTGCGCATAGCTATATCGATACTTCAGCATTCCAAGCAACTTGACGATTTCAGGATGCACGCCATGAACCCCGACCTCGAAAATTGCCTTTTGACCGGCCGCGCGAATGTTGTCTTCAACCTCCTGCTCGGCTTTTCGTACCACCTCCTCCACACGGCCGGGATGGATGCGCCCATCCGATATCAGACGCTCGAGTGCGACACGTGCGATCTCACGCCGGATGGGATTGTGGCAGGACAGAATCACCGCTTCAGGAGTATCGTCGACAATCAGATCGACACCGGTCGCCGCTTCAATCGCACGAATATTGCGCCCTTCCCTACCGATGATGCGTCCCTTCATGTCATCGTTGGGTAACTGTACGACCGAGACGGTCCGCTCCGCAACGAACTCTCCGGCCAGTCGCTCGATGGCGATGGTGATGATTTTTTTTGCCCGCCGATCCGCTTCGGCACGTGCCTCCTCCTCCACTAGACGGATGCGTTTCGCCGCCTCGTGCCGTGCTTGATCGGCCATTTGTTCCATGAGCGCGCGCTTCGCCTCCTCCCGCGTCAGGCCAGCGGCGTTTTCCAGCTCCTTCCGTGCCTGCTCAATGACCACGCGGCATTGGTCCTCCCGGTCCGCCAGCGTTTTTTCCTTTTGCCGCGAACCGAGTTCAGCCTTGGTCACCTCCGCTTCACGCTTTTCGATCTGCTCGCCGCGTTTCTCCAGATTCTCCTCTCTTGCCGTCAAGCGGCGTTCCAGCTGTTGCAAATCGCGTCGTCGCTCGCGGGATTCCTTTTCGGCGTCCCCGCGCCCTTGCAGAATGACTTCCTTGGCCTTGATCTCCGACTCTTTGCGTATGGCCTCGGCCTCGGCTCGTGCCTCATGAAGCACCCGCTGCGCCGTCTCCTCGGCGTTCTGCGCGCGCTGTCGCGCTTGTCGCCGACGGACGTAATCGAAAACGACCGCAAAGACCGCCGACAGCCCGACAACCACTGCGACATTGAAATAACTCACCATAGTCGCAACCCTCCTTTCTGGAGCGACTCGGACCGCCGCGCTTCTCCGTCCCCGCACCAAACGATCCGTTGCTCCGTAATGATACAGTCCAGTGGCGCGTCCCACGGGTCGAGCGGCAGGCGTGCGCACCGCTGGAACTCGTAGGCAAGCCCCAAACGCACGACTCCGCTCAACCGGCGGCTCAAGACCCGATCGTAATACCCTGCGCCCCGGCCGAGGCGCGTCCCGTCGTCTGCCCAACCAACCAACGGAATGAGTGCTATTGCTTCGACATGCTCCGACAGCGGCGCACCATCGGGCGGCGCGAAAACACCACCAGGGCCTCGCCGCAGCCGATCACCCGGACGCCACTTTACAAACTGAGGCACCGGCCTGGTCGTCGGAAGGTACACCTCCCGTTGCGCCCGCACGCAATCGGCAATGATCCCGTCAGTGGGGATTTCGTTCTCGGTCGCTAGGTAGGCGAGCAACAGCGCCGCGGGATGTCGGGCCAGAAAAAGGCGCACGCGGCTCTGGACCGCTGTCGCCGCAGCGCGCACCACGCCCGCAGGCAGCTGTCGTCGCCGCGCCCTCAGCGCCCTGCGCAACACGCATTTCTCGTCACTCACCATCCGGCCTACTCGACCGGGGCGAGGGCTAGCAAGGGGTTCGAAATGGACGTTCGTTAACTACAGCGCTGTAGTGGTTACACACGTCACGGCATCCGCGATACGGGGCATTGTGTCCCAAAGTATCGATTCGCCTTACGATGCCAGCGGCGCCAATAGCCGCTCGGAAGCGATGTCGGATTAGTCCTGCTCACCTTCACAGCTCAACACAACTCAGTCCAAATACTGTTCCCCGTGCCAAACCCAGCAACCCCGCTTTACGACGCCAACCGCGCGTCCCGCCTCTTCTCAGTCTCACGGTCCACACATCCCCGGGCACCTCGCTTGGAGCGGTTCCTTGCCCTGAATGTCTTACGGTCAAACCACATGTCACCGCACCAGGGCACCACAAAGCGAGCATCTCCTGATGCGTGTGACGGTTTCTCGTTTTCATTACACACCTACGTCGCAAGACTCACCCGGAGAGTACCCCCATACGCTGCGTCATGCGACTGATCGTCCGCTGAACCTCCTCCTGCAGGTGCTGCAGTTTCCAATATTCGCTGGCGATATTCAATGCCGTGACCAGCGCGAGGTGCAGGGGGGCACTTGCGGGTTGTACCTCGGCAAGCCTCCGGATGCGCTCGTCCACATAGCGGGCAACAGCGCGGACGTGCTCGTCCCCGTCCTCGCTCTTGACCGTCAGCCGCTGTCCCAATAACTCGATTTCGAGCGGCTCGTCCATCGTGCCCTACCCGAGATCCAAACCCGCGAGCCTCGTCAGGATGCGTTCCAGACGCGCGCGAAATTCCGAACGCTCCAGTTCATACTGTTGAAGCTGCCCAGATACCTCGGCAAGCTGTTGCTCCCGCTCTTTGAGCCGTTGCGCCAAAACGGCCTGCTGCTCTCGAGTGCGTGCGTGTTGATCCACAAACTGATCTATCTTCGATTCCAAAAGTTTAAGATTTTCCAAGTCCATAGCGCCTCAGATATTAACCGTTGCTGCACCATAGAAGACGGCGAAGCCCCCTGTCAACTGCGGGTCAGGCTCCGGCGCGATTAGTCCTCCGACAGGATTGCCCGGACGAACGCATCCGCGTCAAATGGCACCAGATCCGTGGGCGCCTCGCCAATTCCAATGTACCGGATTGGCACACCGAGTTCTGCGCGCACGGCCAAAATGGCGCCGCCCTTGGCGGTGCCGTCGAGCTTGGTCAGGACGATGCCACTGACCGCTAACGCTTCACAGAATGCCCGCGCCTGATTCAGCGCATTTTGGCCCGTGGTCGCATCGATTACGAGCAAAATCTCGTGTGGTGCACCGTCAATCTGCCGCCCAATAACGCGGATGACTTTCTTGAGCTCCTCCATGAGGTGGCTCTTGACATGGAGTCTCCCCGCGGTATCGACGATAACCACATCGACATTGCGTGCCAGAGCAGCCTTCATCCCATCGAAGGCTACCGCCGATGGATCGGCTCCGCCCTGGTGCCGGACGCACGCCGCACCAACCTTTTCCGCCCAGTGCTCCAGCTGTTCGCCGGCCGCGGCGCGAAAGGTGTCCGCCGCAACCAAGAGAACATTCCGATTCGTCCGACGGTATCGATACGCCAGTTTTCCGATCGTGGTCGTCTTACCGACCCCGTTTACCCCGGCAACGACAACGACGTGAGGTCGCGCCGTGGCTGGAGGCGGCGATCCGTCATCAAGGACGGTTCGCATCAGGGTGGCGACGGCCGCATACAATGCCTCCGAATTCTGGAGATCGCGCGCACGCGGTCGCAGTTGGTCAAGCAGTTGGCGAGTGGCCCTGGGACCGACATCCGCCGCAAGCAAGGCCGCTTCGAGATCCAAGAGGCGCTCGTCGATGGCTTTATCCACACTCCAAGCTTCGCGCAACCGGGAGAGCAGGCCTTGCCGTGTCTTCGTGAGGCTCCTCTGCAAGCCTCCCGCCGTGGGCCGCTCACTGAGCGCTGCCGTACGATCAACGGGGACGGGAGTCGTCCGCCGCGATGCTCGGCGGAGCCAAGCAAGAACGGCGCCAGCGCAGATAAGCACGAGCGCAACGCAAATCAGCACGAATTCCCGGTCCCCGAACATACGGCTACCGAAAGGTTTCTGGAGTCACCCAGCGGGAGACAGCAATTGGGCAGGCCGCCCGCGCACAGCACCGCGCTAGTGCATCGCAACGGAAATGATTTTGGAGACCCCGGGATCCTCCATTGTCACGCCGTAGAGCACATCGGCGGCCTGCATGGTCCGCTTGTTGTGCGTGATGACGATAAACTGCGAATGCTCACTCGTTTCCCGCACGAGATTCGCAAATCGCCCGATATTGGCGTCGTCCAAGGGAGCATCGACTTCATCCAAGAAACAGAACGGTGTCGGATTGATGAGGAACAGCGAAAAGATCAGGCTCACCGCCACGAGCGCCTTCTCGCCGCCGGACAGCAGGGTTACCGTATCGAGCCGTTTACCCGGCGGCCGCACGATGATCTCCACCCCGCTTTCCAGCAAGTTATGCTCGTCGGTCAATACCAGCCGAGCCTCCCCGCCGCGAAACAGCCGCGGCAGCACACTCTGAAATTTCTCGTTGACTGACGCAAATGTTTCCGCAAACCGTGTCCGGGACGCACGGTTGAGGCGTTGAATAGTCCGCTCCAAATCGGCCAGAGATCGCTCCAGGTCTGCTCTCTGCGTCCGTAGGAAATCCGCACGCTGCGCCAATTCCTGAAGCTCGTCGATGGCCCCAACGTTTACCTCCCCGAAACGGCTCAGCCTCAAGCGCAGAGCGTCCAATCGAGCGATGGCCTGCTCCTCCGCGTCATCGGCGACGACCGGCGATTGCTCGGTAAGATCTTCCCCATACTTTTCCCTGATGTTCTGCGTCAGTTGCTCGACGCGCAGACGTTTTTCCGCCAGCGCGATTTCGCACTGGGCACCGCGTGAGCGGATCGCGTCCATTTCCGTCCGGCCATCGTGCAAGTCCCGATCAAGGGCCGTCACCGCAGCGCTGGCGGTGTCGAGAGCGGCGCCAGCGGCATGGATCTCCGCGTCAAGAAGCTCCCGTTGGGACTGCTGCGCACCGTGCTGGCTCTCGGCTTCCTGTACTCCCGCTCCGAGGTGCGCATGCTCCTGTACCGTTTGTTCGAGTTCGGCGGCGATGGCCGCCGCTCGTCCTGCAAACTCGTCGCGTTGCCGGAGCAATCGCGACACGGCGCTCGCGGCGGCGTCCTGGCGTTGGCGGCGCTCTGCCAAACGCACCTTGAGATTGGTCAGCTCGCCACTCAACTGGTCCACGGACGACGCCGCGAGCGCTGACGATTCCTGCGCCAGGCGCAACGTCACCTCGACCGCCGCGCGTTGCGCAGCCGCATCCGCGAGTTCGCCTTCGATCTTTTCGATCGCCGCACTGCGCTCCGCTTCTTCCGCATCCATGTTGGCGGATTCGAATCGGGTGACTTCGATGCGATCAAGCCAACGTGGCCGCTCAAGCGCCAAACGCTCGATATCCTTTTCCTTGGCGACCAGTTCCAGAGTGAGGGAGTGGGCCGACAGATCGAGGCTCTTTAGCAAGCCTTCCTCCTCGGCCAGCTCATGCTGGGACCGTTCGAATCGCATTCGGGCATTTCGCAGACGCTCTTCGCTCGCCGCAACCTCCACGATCAGATCGTGCGCCAGCCGTCGTCGCGAGACGATCTCCTCCTCCACGGGCCTTTCGCTGCCGCCGGTGATCACGCCGGTAGCGTCGATGACATCCCCGTCCGGTGTGACCATGGTGACGTGTACGCCGTTCTTGCGCCAGAGCGCCAGCCCGGACTGCAGATCGGGGACCAAGACGACTTCGCCCAGGAGCGTTTCCGCGACTTGTTGGTACGGCTCTTCAACATTCACCAAGTCGAGCAGGCGGCGAGTATTCCCGTTGAGACTCCGTGCGCCGTTTCCGTTCAGTCGGATCGTACGGGGCGACAATGGAATGAAGCTGCCGCGGCCGGATTCCTCGTGGCGTAACGTCTGAACCGCACCGATACCGTCGTCCTCTTGGCGAACGATCACGTACTGCAGGCGCTCACCCAGCGCGGCGGCAACCGCACGCTCGTACGGCTCCGGTACGGCAAGGACGTCGGCCACCACTCCAAGCACACCCCCCGCACGCTGCTCGCCGAGCAGGATGGACCTCACCCCGCGGTGATATCCCTCATAATTGCGCTGGATGTCCTGCAGCGACTCCAGCCGCGAACGCAACTGTAGCAAGACATTCTGTGTCTCCAGGACCGTCCGTTCCGAGCCTCGACGCTCTTCCGCGAGACACCGTATCCGCTGCGCGCGCTGTTCCTTCTCCCCTTCCGCTGCGCGCAATCTCTCCCGGAGCTCGTCAACTTCGGCGTGTCGGCTCGCCAACGTCGCCTCCAGTGCCGACAGGCGCTCGATTGCGTCGGCCTGCTCGACAGCGAGTTTCTGCAACCGCCGCTGCGCATCCTCCCGCTGCCGCACCAGGACAGCGAGGGTATTGCGGCATTCCGCCTCGCGGGCGAGCAACGCAATCACGGCGTCTTTCGTCGCCTCGACTTCCCTGCTCGCTGTCACCACTTGTGCGCGCGCGGCGGCAAATTGCGTTTCCTTTTGCGCTAGTTCGCTGTCGTCGAACAGTGCAAGCTGTGCGTGGCGGTTCCGCTCTTCTTCCTGTTGCTGAATGGCGCGGTGGACCTCCTCTCGGTACCCTGCCTGCGCCTCGGCGTCGGCCCGAAGGCGTGCGATCCGACGTGCGCGCTCTCCAAGCTCTTGCCGCAACAGACCGAGGCGCTGCTGCAGACTGCGGCATTCCGCTTCCAACACGGCGGCCGCTTCGCGCTTGCGCGCCAATGTGTGCTCCGCCGTAGCCTGTGCGGCAACCTTTGCGACGCGCTCGGATTCCAACTGCACGAGCCGCGCCTGCGCATGCCGCTCCTGTTCCCGGAACCCGCCCCGTTCAGCCTCGAGCACACCCAGCGCCGTCGTAAGCGTGCGCCACTGCGCCGCACCCAAACCCAGGTCGAGCTCCCGGATTTCGTCCTGCAACGCTCGGTACTGCTCGGCCTTCTTGGCCATCCGATGCAAGTATTGCACCTGCCGCTCTATCTCATGGAGAATATCGCTCACGCGGAGCAAATTTTCGCGGCTCCGTTCCATCTTCCGCTCGGCGGCAAGCTTGCGGCTGCGATACAGGGTAGTGCCCGCCGCTTCCTCGATGAAGAGACGGCGATCTTCTGGCTTTGCGCTGATCAGCTGTTCCACGCGACCCTGCTCGATGATCGCGTAGGCTTTCGAGCCGATTCCCGTTCCCAGGAAGAGCTCGGTGATGTCTTTGAGCCGGCACGGGGTCTTGTTGATGAAGTATTCCGACTCACCGGAACGGAAGTACCTCCGGGTCACCATGATTTCGGTCAAATCACGAAAGTGCGCGGGGATGGTCGACACGTCGAGGTCGAGGTCAGTACTCGGCCGCCGCTCCGCTGGATCGTTCTCGAACGTCAACGACACCTGCGCCATACCGGTGGGCGCGACACGCTCATTGCCATTGAAGATAACATCTTCCATCGATTCGCCGCGGAGGTGTTTGGGACTCTGTTCGCCCAAGACCCAACGAATCGCATCGACCACGTTGGACTTGCCGCATCCATTCGGACCCACGATTGCCGTGATTCCGCACGGGAAATCCACAACTGTTCGATGAACGAAAGACTTGAACCCGATCAACTCGAGCTGTTTAATCCGCACACCACCACCCCACGTGTTCTACTATTTCACAGCCACTCAGCACGGTCAAGAAAATACGTAAGGCCTCGGAAAGAACTTCCGCAGCAGGCCGCCCTACTCCACAAGCTCGGTGTTCCAGTAGGAAACGTCGGTCGTCGAAAGGAACGGCATCCATTCCTCGTAGTGAAGTAGGCTGAAGTTTTCCAACAAGAACGGGGTCCACTCAGGACGCCGAGGGCTGCGGAGCAAGTGCATGCCAGCTTGTTCGGGTGTACGGCCACCTTTGCGGCGATTACAGACGTGACAGGAACACACGACGTTCTCCCAATGCGACGTCCCACCCTGCGAGCGCGGCACGACGTGGTCGAGGTTCAGCTCGCTGCGCCGAAATTGGCGGCCACAGTACTGACAGGTATTACGGTCACGGGTGTAGATGTTGAACCGGCTAAAGCGTACCTGACGTCGCGGCAAGCGGTCGAACGCGAGCAATAAGATTACCCGCGGCACCCGGATCGCCCGACCCACCAGGCCAATGCTGTCATTGTGAACAGACACAGAGAGATCGGACCAGCTGTCGAAGTCAAAGGTATGGTACTGTTCGTTCACCGCACAGGCAATCCCCTGATAAAGCAGGGAAAATGCCCGCCTCACCGAGGTGACGTGGATCGGCAAATAGGACCGGTTGAGGACTAAGACCTTGGTGTCGAGCACTGACGCCGACGTGGACATTCTCAAAACGCGTTCGCGTGCAGCGACGTGTAGCCGCCGCTAGCAGACAAGTCAAGAATATGACAGTGCTGCCCAGTCGTCCAGCTTGATCCTTGCCCTTTCGGCGAGCTCCCCCTATGATGCGGGCACGAGTGGACGGCCCTTTTCGCCTTGAGCTGACGCTGGGCGGCAGCGCCAGCGGTTGATCCCCAATAACCCGTGGCACGCGAGATCATCATAAATTCGGCTCCGTACGAAACACGTGTTGCGCTGCTCGAACAGCGGCGGCTCACGGAAATTTTTATCGAACGTGCGCGCGATCGAGGAATCGCCGGGAACATCTACAAGGGGCGCGTCACCCGCGTCTTGCCCGGCATGCAGGCCGCTTTCGTCGAAATCGGTATCGAGAAGGCCGCCTTTCTCCACGGCTCGGATCTCTACGCCGACGTGGACGAAGAGTTCTTGACGGAGGACATAAGTATCGCCGGCGTCGAGGTTGCTGGCGCCGAGAGGCCATCCGAAGCCGCACCGGTAGCCGATCTAAGGGCAACGGTCCGGCGCGTGCCGATCGAAGAGCGGCTGAAAAAAGGCCAGGAAGTCCTGGTCCAAGTGGCCAAGCAGCCGATCGGCGGCAAAGGCGCACGCGTGACCTCAGCCATCTCCTTGCCGGGCCGGCATCTAGTCTTTACCCCATCGATCGGCCATGTCGGCGTATCGCGGCGAATCGAGGACGACAGCGAACGCGCACGGCTGAAGGAGATCGTCGAATCGGAACGCACGTCCGCCGGCGGGTTCATCATCCGGACCGCGTGCGAGGGGCTCTCAAAGCGAGAGATTCAGGGGGATATCCGCTTTCTGCTCAAGCTGTGGGATCGCATCCAACAAAAGAGTGATCGTGTCGGCGCCCCCGCATTACTGCACTATGACATGGATCTGGTTCTGCGGACCGTACGCGATCTGTTCACCGCTGACACCCAGCGGCTCGTGGTCGACACCGTGCGCGACTACCAACGCATTCTGGACTTCCTCGATACCGTGATGCCGCGTCTCAAGGCACGGGTGGAACTCTATGACGACGCGGAGCCAATTGGCGATCGGTTTGGCATCGAGGCCCAGATTGCCAAGGCATTGGAACGAAAAGTTTGGCTGAAATCCGGCGGCTATATCGTCATCGACCATACCGAGGCCCTGACCGTCATTGACGTCAACACGGGACGTTTTGTGGGTAAGGAGACGCAAGAGGAAACGGTCCTCCAAACCAATCTAGAAGCGGCGAAGGCCATCGTCGAACAACTCCGCCTGCGCAACATCGGTGGGTTGATCGTGATCGATTTCATCGACATGGAAGATCGCGGCAGTCAGCGCGAGGTTTTCGACACACTCACCGGCGCCCTCAAGAAGGACAAAGCCCGGTCGAAACTCTTACGCATATCCGACCTGGGATTGATTGAAATGACCCGCAAGCGGACTCGGGAGAGCCTCACGCAGGTCCTCTGCACGCCGTGCGCCACCTGTGCGGGCCGCGGACACGTGAAGTCGACGGAAACCATCGCCCATGAGGTGTTGCGCCGGATCCAACGCGAAGCGGCCCTCAATACGGCGGCGGCCCAAATTACGGCCCAAGTGCATCCCACCGTTGCCCAGTTTCTAGTTCGTGACCAGGACCGGACGCTGCACGCTTTGGAGGTGCAGATCGGCAAGAAACTTGTCGTGACCGCCCACCCAAGCCTTGCGGAAAGCCGTTACGAGGTGATTGCCGTGGAGGCCGCATAGGCGCGAATTGAAAATCGCCAACACGGTCGCTACATCATTTTCAATTCCTAGAGGTCTCAGGCGGCGGGAATCGGATCGCACACGGGAGAACGTTGTCCTTGCTGCCGAAAGAAAGGTAGAGCAATGGCTGGGTTGCCTAGTGGGATCGCTGCCGCAACGAAGTCGGTTGAAGAAAAGTCCTCGGTCGTCATTCGCTTCGCGGGAGACTCCGGTGACGGGATGCAGGTCGCCGGCATGCAGTTCACAAATGAATCGGCACTGGCCGGCAATGACCTGAGCACGCTACCAGATTATCCGGCGGAGATCCGCGCTCCGGCTGGCACGCTCGCAGGCGTGTCGGGATTCCAGCTCAACTTTTCGAGCCGTGAGGTCTTCACGCCGGGCGATGAACTCGACGTGCTGGTGGCGATGAACCCTGCCGCTCTAAAAGTGAACATCGCGGACCTGCGCGCCAACGGCATCCTGATCGTCGATGCGGAAGCATTCAGCGATCACAACCTGAAAAAGGCCGAATACACGTCCAATCCCTTGAACGACAATTCGCTCGATCGCTTCCAGGTGTTCTCGATCGACATCAGCAAGTTGACCGCGCTGGCCTTGAAGGACATGACCCTGTCCGCCCGCGCAGTCAGCCGCTGCAAGAATTTCTTCGCGCTCGGGCTGACCTCGTGGATGTTTCACCGGCCGACCGAGCCGACGGAGAACTTCATCCGACAGCGTTTCCGGAAGACCCCGGAATTGGCGGAGGCCAACATTCGTGTGCTCAAGGCCGGCTACAATTTCGGCGACACCACCGAACTGTTCGCGACATCCTACGAGGTCAAGCCGGCAAAGATTGACCCCGGCAAATACCGCAATGTCACAGGCAACACCGCGATCGCACTCGGCTTCGTGGCAGCCGCACACCAGGCCGGAGTACCGTTGTTCCTTGGCAGCTATCCGATCACTCCGGCCAGCGACATCTTGCACGAGTTGGCCGCTCTGAAGAACTTCGCTGTCGCGACCTACCAGGCGGAAGATGAGATTGCCGGTATCGGTGCCGCGTTGGGTGCCGCGTTTGGCGGTGCGGCCGCCATCACCACCACCAGCGGTCCCGGCATGTGCTTGAAGGCCGAAACGCTCAATCTCGCGGTCAGCGTCGAATTGCCGATCGTCATCTGCGACGTCCAACGGGGGGGACCGAGTACGGGTCTACCGACCAAGACCGAACAGGGCGATCTGCTCATGGCACTGTACGGACGCAACAGCGATTCGCCGGTCCCCGTCATTGCCGCGGCGACACCGGCCGATTGTTTCGACGCGGCATTCGAGAGCGTTCGTATCGCCATCAAGTACATGACTCCCGTGATCCTCCTCTCCGATGGATACCTCGCCAATGGATCGGAACCGTGGCGGATACCGCGGGTAGCCGATTTGCCGGATTTACAGGTGCGATTCCGCACCGATCCTGAAGGCTTCTTTCCCTACCTGCGCGACGAGGCGACGCTCGCCCGTCCCTGGGCCGTCCCCGGCACCCCTGGACTCGAGCACCGTATTGGTGGACTGGAAAAAGAAAATCTGAGCGGCAACGTGTGCTATGCCCCCCTCAATCACGAGGAGATGGTGCACCTGCGAGCCCGGAAGGTCGCCGGGGTCGTGGCCGAGATTCCACCAACCGAGGTCCGTGGAGCCCCCACGGGCGAGGTCGTCGTCGTCGGTTGGGGCAGCACCTATGGCGCCATCGCCGCAGCCGTGCAGGACCTGCAGCAGGCCGGGAAGGCCGTGTCACACGTCCACCTGCGCTATCTCAACCCGCTCCCGGCAGACCTCGGCGATGTGCTCAAAGGGTTCAAGAAAGTCCTGGTGCCGGAGATGAATCTCGGCCAGCTCGTCAAGATTTTGCGGGCCGAGTATCTTATCGACGCGGTGGGCCTAAACAAAGTGCAAGGCCTGCCATTCAAGGTTTCCGAAATCGCTAACAGCATTCGGCACGCGATGGAGGCGTGACGCTCATGTCAACTGCCACGGTCAGTTCCAAACCAACTCGAAAAGACTTCGTTTCCAACCAAGATGTACGCTGGTGCCCAGGTTGTGGGGACTACGCCATCCTGGCCCAGGTGCAGAAGGTCATGCCCGAATTGGGCGTGCCGCGTGAGAATTTTGTGTTCGTCTCCGGTATCGGCTGCTCCAGCCGGTTCCCGTACTACATGAACACCTACGGCTTCCACAGCATTCATGGCCGTGCGCCGGCGATCGCGTCAGGGCTCAAGGCGTTCCGACCAGATCTCTCAGTTTGGGTGGCGACCGGCGACGGTGACGCCTTGTCGATCGGTGGCAACCACTTCATTCACCTGCTGCGCCGCAACCTCGACATCAACGTCCTGTTGTTCAACAATCGCATTTACGGACTCACCAAAGGCCAGTACTCGCCGACCTCCGAACAGGGGAAGATCACCAAGTCGACCCCTTTTGGCTCGGTCGATCATCCGTTCAATCCCACGTCGATTGCACTGGGCGCCGACGGCACTTTTGTCGCGCGCAGCATCGATGTCGAAGCGAAGCATCTCCAGGAGATGCTTCGGCGTGCCTACGAGCATCCTGGCACAGCGTTCATCGAAATCCTCCAGAACTGCAACATTTTCAACGACGGCGCCTTCGCGCAGCTTACGGAAAAGGAAGTCAAAGCCGACCACCAGCTGGTGCTGGAGCACGGCAAGCCACTGATCTTCGGGAAGCATCGCGACCAGGGCATCCGCTTGCGGGGCCATGCGCTCGACGTTGTCGCGCTCGGCAATGGCATCAGCGAATCGGATCTCCTCGTTCATGACGAGGGGAACCCTGGCTTGGGCTTCCTGCTGAGCGCGATGGGCCCTCCGGACTTCCCAACGCCGATCGGCGTGTTCCGCGCGGTCAAGCGTCTCACGTACGAGAGCCGCTTGGCGGAGCAGGTCGCTCAGATCAAGCAGCGGCTGGGAGAAGGTAACCTGGAGGAGCTCTTGAATCGCGGCGACACTTGGACCGTCGCCTAGATCCGCTCCAGGACTCGAATGTGCCCAGACCCTCAGCCGGACGCCGGACTGCGCGCGAGCCCTGACAACGGTAACGATCAATGACGCGGTGGGCCCTGGGCGTGTTGGCGGCTGTCGTGGCCGCCGGGATTGGATTCTTTGCCGGGTACGTGTACTCGAGCCGGACAGCACCCCTGGTTCAGCAACTGGAACGGCGGGTCCAGTCCGAGGACTCTGAAGTCTCCGCACTGCGCGGCGAGAGGCGACAACTGCAAGAACAGATCGAGCAGATCACTAAGGAGCAAGAACGCCTGGCGCAGGAGAACGAGACTTTGCGGAAAGAACAAACCAAGCAACAATTGTTGACCGGGTCTGGAGGGGCGCTGCCCGCCCGCCCGCCGAAATAACGATCGTCGATCTCGCATCCGCGGTCAGCCGCCGATTCACGGCGCGGGAACGCGGATAATGATCTCCTTTACCTGGCTTACGTCGCCGGCTCCGTCGCGGACGCGCACGGCCACGACGGTGTCCCCAACGGGGAACCCCATCGACGGGCCAATCGCGCCGTTGGGAACGCAGAACTGGACCTTGGACTGACTGCCCTGGACGAAGCCGTACCCTCCCGATGAGCCAACCTGGGTGCAGGCGTTGCGGGCATCGGTAATCCCTTGGTAGTCGTTGGTGTCATCCCGGAAGCGACAAGCGAATTGGTTGATCGATTGTTCTTGCGCCGGCGAAAAATCGAACGGATTGACCGCGGACACCCCGCCATGGACGTCATCGCAAATGGCGGTGTTGCCGTTGCCGTTGCCGAGGTCGTTAGATGCCTCAATCTGCAAGTCCGGCAAGCTCCCCGGACTGTAGGTTCTGGTTCCCATCGTACAGGCTAGCGGCGCATTGCTGTCTTGACAGTTCGGCAACTTTGGATCCGGTGCGCCCTCCACGACGAGTCTGAACCCGTACGCGACCGGCGGATCGCTGTTCGGAACGACCGGTCGTTCATAGATCGGGATGGCGCTTCCCGGGGTAGGCGTCGGGAGGACCATATCGTCCGCCAAGACCACGCCGAAGAAGCTCACCACCGGCTCCGGGGGAATCGTTGGGGTTGGCGTGACAGTAGGCGTGCGTGTGACCGTCGGTGTCGGTGTTTGCGTGGGCGTGGCGGTAGACGTTGGTGTCCTCGTGGGCGTGGCAGTGTAACTGCTCGTCGGCGATGCCGTTGGGGTGGGTGTCCGGGTAACCGTCGCCGTCGCCGTGAACGACGCTGTCGGCATCGGCGTGGATGTGGGGGTGAATGTTGCGCTCGCCGTGGGCGTCGGCGTCGGGGTGGACGTAAACGTCGGCGTCGGTGTCGCCGTCGCGGTCGGCGTTGTCGTAGATGTCTGCGTCACCGTGGCGCTCTGGGTCGCGGTCGGCGAGCGGCTGGGCGTCCGCGTGTTGGCTGCCGTCGCCGATATCGTCGCGGTCGGTGTCGGCGTGACCGTGGGTGTGACTGTGAATGTGCGCGTCGGGCTAGAGGACGGTCTCGGTGTCTGCGAAGCGGTCTTCGTTGCGGTGTTCGTGGGTGTCGGCGTTACGGTGCCTGTTGGTGTCGTTGTCCTCGTCGGCGATACCGTCGGCGTCAGGGTACGCGTCACTGTAGCTGTTGGGACCCTCGTCCCCGGCGGCGTCCATGTGGGGGTCAAGGTGGGTCCAGGGGTATCCACGACCGTCGGAGACGGTACCGCTGCAGTGCGAGTTGCCGAGGGACTTAGGGTGGCGGTCGCAGTGAAAGTCGGCGCCGCCGTTCCCGGTGGCGTCCACGTGGGCGTGAACAGCACGCTAGGCGTGGGTGTTGCGGTCGCGGATGCCGGTACGACTGTCCGCGTGGCGGATGGAGTGGAGGTAACGGTGGCAGTGCGCGACGGTGTCGTCGCACCCGGCGGTGTCCACGTGGGGGTACGGGTTGGGCCTGGAATCCCGGTCCGTGTTGCCGTCGGCACCACCGCCGGCGTGTGCGACCTGGTCGTGGTCGCCGACGCCGGCGGTGCGAAGGTTGTGGCCGATGTCGGGGTCGCCGTGCGCGCCGGGGTGGGCGGAATCGGAGTCAATGTCGGAGACGCTGAGGCCGTCGGAATCGCCACCGCAGTCCAGGTAGGCGTCAAGGAGGCCACCGGGAGCGCCGTCCGCGTCGGCGTCTTGGTCGGGCTCACCGACGGGAGCGGGGTAATCGTCGGCGTCGCCGCCGGCTGGTTTCCGATCCGCACCGTCAGGTACGACTGCTGGCCGAGGTTTCCATTCACATCGCGGAGCTGAGCCGTCAGCAAAGTGTCGCCCCCCGGGAACGCATCTTCGGCACTCACCAACATACAGAACTGCACCAGTCCGGTCCCCGCGGCCCGAAACCTTGGCGAATCGAAGTCGTCAACTGTACACGCACGGGTACTATTGGTGTTCACCTCGAATTCACAGCCGAAGTCGTTCAGGGCATTCGACACCTTCTGACTCTGCCGGAAATCGGGAGGCGAGAATCCAGGTATGCCGCCCACATCGCAGACGCTCGGGTTGCCCTCGCCAAGCGCATTGGCGCTCTCAATCTGCAAGTCGGGACGCGCCGCGGGATCGGCCGGTTTCCAATCGAACACCACTTTGCCGACGGCAGCGCCGTTGTCGCCGGGAAGCGCTTCGATCACCAGCAGGAAGCCAGACCCGGTCGGTCGTTGGTAGATCCGCGAGCCATTACCCGACTCCCCGCTGGATTGAATGAATGTACCGTTCGCTCCCGCGAGTTCAAACGTCACAATTTGCGGCCCGACACGCGAGGGCGTCGGCGTCAGCAGGATCTGCACTTGCACGACCATGTCGGGCGCACTCGCGGCGCCATCCCCGTTGATATCCGCGCCCGCACAACCGCCCCCACCCGCATCGCCGATTTGCTCACCGAAGAGACCGGCAGCGAGATCCGCCAGTTGGGCGTCCGGGTCCCCGGTGCATTGGGCCGTAGCCACGGAAGAAAAGCCGAGCGCACCACACAAACCATACGCGAGGAGGGCGGCCATGAGGCTTGTGCGAATGCGCCTAAGAACCTTCATCGTTGTGCTACCGGGAGATGTCGCGCTACTATGCCGACGCGGCCTACGACCGTCAATCGCACTCGCCGAGAACATGCGGTCGCGATGCTATTGCGTACGCGGTACGCTAGTTGTAAAGATCCGGCCGGAGGGGAGGCATCCGATGCCGACAAGAAAACCGACCGGCACCAAGCCGCGTACGAATCAGGTGTTCTCGCGATTGCAGGAGAACATGCACCACCTGCAACGCGACGCGCAGAACCTCTTAAATCGCACGCGCCAACAGGCCACGCATATGATCACACGCGATCAACGGCGCGCACTGGATCGACTGTTGCACCAAGCACAACGGCTGCGCCAAGATCTCGAAAAACGAGCCCAACGTGCCACAAGAGACGTCGAAAGGCGGGCCGACCGATTGCTAGCGACACTGGAGACAGAGGCGGCGAAACGAATCAGTCCGATCCTTCGCCGACTGAGCGTCCCCTCGCGAGACGACATTCGTAGTTTGTCACAACGTATCGCCGCGTTGGAACGTCGCATGAAGACACCCCGGCAAACGGCCGCGAAAGCCAAACGGGCACCCGTTGCAACTCGGGCCGGTAAGTAGCGAACACCGGCCGACTCCCGCCAGCGGGCCGCCTACGGGCTTCCGCAAGGGCGACTATTCGAGCACTGCGCGCGGAAGCCACGGCGTCGCCGGCCATGAAAAGGCCGTGACCACAGGCGCGCTCGGCGTCGCGTACGTGCCGTCGAGCACCTCGACCGTTACCCGGGCAACCCCGGAATGGACGATGCCGAGCGTTTGTGCGGCAGCATAGGAGAGATCGATGTCGCGGCCCGGAGAATAGGGACCGCGATCCGTGATTTCAACGACCACCGAACGTCCGCTTCGCATTTCCGTAACCTTGACCTTGCTTCCAAGATCGATGGTTCGGTGCGCCGCAGTAAGAAATCTTGGGTTGAACGTGGCACCCGACGCTGTCCGTTTGCCCGCGAAGCCCTTGCCATACCACGACGCGTGCACCACACGCTTCGCCGGTTTCGTCTTCACCACCGGATCGCGCGCCAATGCTTGCGAAGCAAATACCACCGCCATCATACTTAAAGCGGCCGCAAGGCAAACCGCACCGGTGAGCGTCCATCGAACCATGTAGTACCTCTCCTTCGTACTTGCGTCATGGAGAGGCACAACCTCGGTTACGACCGATTCAAGCGCCATGGCACGAGTCCATGGCTCCTCCCCTTGAAGGCCGACGAAGTTAGCTGACGGGTTTGGGCTCAAAGAGTTACCCATCTCAACCCCAGGAAGGGCTGAGATTCACCCCAGAAACTATGGTTCCTCCGCTTCTCTTTCGAGAATTAGGCCTGAACGCAGCATTTTGTTTCGCAGGTTACCCGGAGAAAATCAAGGCGACGGCCAAATTTTTTTCGGCTGAGCGTCATTAACATGACGCCGGCGCCACACTCATGCATGGCCAACGTACACCTAATGGTTGCGAGTGCTGGCACGTGCCGTGCTCTCTGACTGGCACGATGAAGCCGATTTCGGAAAAGGGAGCACAACGATGTTTACCGGTAGACAGGATGGGCGTTCACCCGTCAGCGCATTACGGCGTCGCCTCAACATGACGCAAGAGGAATTTGCGCATGCAATCGGAGTGACGGTTTCGACGGTCAATCGCTGGGAGAACGGTCACATCGAACCCAGCCGTCTCGCCCGCAAGGCGATGGAGAGCCTGATGGCTCAACTGCCCGAACCGCCGAATACGATCGAGCGCACGGCAGGCCTCAGCGCAAAGGAGTCCTGACCCTCTCACCGAATGGCGGGCCGCGAGCAGACGTCACCTTGCGCGGCAAGTGCAACAGCGTCGGGAGCGATCTGCGCGGCCGGTCACGCGTGGTCGCCACGCTCACCCGCACTGCCTCCTGCAGCCGCACGCCACAGCCGAACTGCCTCACCGATCGCCTCACGTGCCAGCGCAGTCACGGCGTTGACAAGCGCAGTGCGATCGTCAATACCCCCGGGTTCGCATCCCCGTTTCGCCGCGTCGGCGTTGCAAAGTTATTCCGCGGTGATAGGGACTGACTGTGTTCGCCTCGAACCATTCTGTCCGCGTCAACGGGTTACGCCTCGGTTATCGCGAATGGGGCGATCCACGCCGTGCCTGTGTAGTCCTCCTGCACGGCGGGTCCGCCCACGCGCACTGGTGGGACGGCTTCGCCGCGACGGCGTCGGAAACACTGCACGTGCTGGCACTGAACCTGCGCGGGCACGGCGAGAGCGAGCACTCCGACCCACCGGCATACGCGCTGGAGCACTACGTAGACGACCTGCGTGTCTTCGTCGAGGTCATCCCCTCTCGGGCGGTGGGCCTGGTGGGCCACTCCCTCGGGGGCAGTATCGCAACGGCGTACAGCGCCGCGGCTCCGCACCGGGTACAGAGCCTGGTCGTAGTCGACAGTGCCCTCAAGATGAGCCCCCAAGGAGCACGCTACATGTCTAGGCTCCGACGCTTGCCACCGCCAGTATACAGCAGTCGCGAAGATGCGCTGCGCCGCTTCGGACTGCTCCCCGCAGCGACCACGGCTGCCACAGGACTCCTGCGCCACATTGCCGGCCATAGCATTCAGCCGCTCGCGGACGGGCGCTGGACATTGAAGTTCGACCGCGCAGCGATGGGGCAACACACGCCATTCGATCTCACATCGTCCCTCGAACATATCCGCTGTCCGATCCTCCTTGTGCGCGGGGCGGAGAGTTCGGTGTTGACCTCGCCGATGCTCGCGGCGCTGCGCGTGGCAGCGCCGCACGCCGAGATCGCCGAGATCGCCGGGGCGCATCACCACGTCATGCTCGACAATCCGGCCGCGTTTACGCGCGCGGTAGGCGCTTTTCTCGCGCGCACCGTTCGCCCTTGCTGACGGCGCGCAACCCGCGTGGAGCCGCTGGTGTTGCTCTCCACCCGCAGTGGTGACCGGGAACGGCAGCGACACGGTGGCCCCTGGTATACAATAGTGCGTGCGCAGCCGCGCAGCATGGAGGATCGATGGAGTACACCAAACTCGGCCGCACCGGCCTGAAGGTCAGCCGCATTTGTCTGGGTACGATGAATTTCGGCCCGCAGATCGGCGAAGCCGGCAGTGTCGCGATAATGGACAAAGCGCTGGAAGTGGGGATCAACTTCTTCGACTCGGCCAATGCCTACGGAGGCAACCCGGGCGAGGGGATCACCGAGCAGATCGTCGGCCGCTGGCTCGGCCAGGGCGGGCACCGGCGCGAGCAAATTATCCTGGCAACCAAGGTCTTCGGCCGCGTCGGGGACGGTCCCAACGACCGCGGACTGTCCGCCTATCACATCAAGCGTGCGTGCGAGGAGAGTCTCCGGCGGCTGCAGACCGACCATATCGACTTGTACCAGATGCACCACGTCGACCGGGATACGCCATGGGAGGAAACCTGGCAGGCAATGGAACAGCTCGTCCGTGAAGGCAAAGTGCTCTACATCGGCAGCAGCAACTTCGCCGCCTGGAACATCGCGCAAGCAAATGCCCTCGCCGCCCAGCGCCACTTTATGGGGTTGGTCTCGGAACAGAGCATTTACAACTTGAGGGTGCGGATGATCGAACTCGAGGTCATTCCCGCCTGTCGTGCCCTCGGGATCGCCCTGCTTCCGTGGAGCCCACTCGATCGCGGCCTGCTGGGCGGCGTTCTCGGAACACCCGCGACCGGGCGTCGTGCGGCAATAAACGTCCGGAAGACGGTCGAGGACCGCCGCCCCCAAATCGAGGCGTACGAGGCGCTCTGCCGACAGTTGGGGACGGAACCGGCGGACGTGGCCGTCGCGTGGCTGCTGCACAACCCTGTGGTAACGTCTCCCATTATCGGTCCGCGGACGCTGGATCAATTGACCGGCAGCGTGCGCGCGCTGGACGTCAAATTGACCGCCGAAACGCTCGCCCGACTCGATACGATCTGGCCGGGACCGGGCGGGCAGGCGCCAGAGGCCTATGCCTGGTAAGCGTGCGGCCCCGGCTCGTCGGGCACGGGGTTGCCGGCAGGCAACGTGTTCCGTCCGGTTGCGTCGATCATGGCGCGCAGGGATTCCATGCGCTCGCGGATGGCGGGCGTCTCATCCAGGTGCTCGGTCGCCACGGGCAACCGGAATGCCCAGTTGTGGTCGTCGACCGTTGCGGGAACATTGATGCGGTCACGCCAACCGAACAGATCCTGGATCGGAAGAATGGTCAGCACCGACGCGGCCTCGTACAAACGACGCAACAGCCGCAGATGCAACGCGGGCGTCCACTCAGGTGCCGCGCGTGCCGGCGGCGCGACAGCCGCCGCGCCGCCGGCGGTGTCAAGAACTCCGCGGACCTGGCAGCGCTCACGCGCATCCAGACTTTCCCACCAGACAACGAGCGTGTCGGTATCGTGCGTACCGGTGGTCGCGAGCGAAAGTACAGGGTACAGGCGCGGATCGATGTAAGCCCCGTCGCGAGTCTCCCAGCGGAACACCTTGTACCCCGGGATACCGAGTTGCGCCATCGACTCGCGCACCCAGTCGGGAACCACTCCCAGATCTTCGGCAACCACTCCCGCAGACCCGCGGGCTTCGGCCAAGATCGCAGTAAGGAGATCGTGCCCTTGTATCGCTTGCTCGTTCGGCTGTGCCGGAACGAAGCCGGCCGTGCCGCCCTCGCAAACGGGGATGGCGTACGTGCGGTAGAGTCCGACCAGGTGATCGATACGGACGAGATCGTACAACTTGGAGGCCTGGCGGGCGCGCTGTCGCCACCACGCATAGCCGCTCCGCCGCATGGCCTCCCAGTCGTATAGCGGGAGACCCCAGGCCTGTCCGCTTGCGCTGAATGCATCGGGCGGTGCACCGGCGGAGCTGCTCAGATCGAACAGCTCCCGATGTGCCCACACGTCAGCACTGTCGCGGCTGCACACGAACGGCAGATCGCCTTTGACCAAGACGCCGCGCCGCCGCGCCCGCGCGCGCATTTCATCCCACTGCTCCGCGGCGACCCATTGCACGTACCGCGCAAACTGCATTCGTTCGGCAACGGTGGCTGCCACCTGCTGCAGGGCGCCGGGTTCCCGACAACGCAACGGTTCCGGCCAGGTTTCCCAACTGCGCCAGTCAAACCGCTCTTTCAGCGCGCGGAACAGCGCATATTCATCCAACCACCAGGCCTGCTCCTCGCAGAATCGCGCGAAGCGCCGGCGCCGCTTCGTAGCCCCGGCTTGGCTCACGAACCCGGCAAACCCCGCTTCGAGCAGGCGCATCTTGAGTGTATACACCGCGTGACGATGGCGCCGGCGCGTGCGGCGCAGGCGCGGCGAGCGCTGCACAGACACGGCCGCCCGTCGGTGGCGTGCCCCCTCACTCGCTATGATGTCGGGAACCCGCGCGGTCGCGATGTAGGTCGGATCGAATGCAAAGGCGCTGATGGCGTTGTATGGACTGGCCTCAGTGGGGCTGGTCTCATTGAGCGGCAGGAGCTGCACCACACGCTGGTGCCAGCGCGCCATCCAATCGATGAACGGGATCAGGTCGCCGATCGTACCGCTGCCGTCATCGCTCACGCTGCGCAACGCGAACAGCGGCAGCGCGACACCGGCCATGCGCGCAATGTGCTGATGATCTGGCATGGAGCGAACCGGCCGCCGCCGCGGCCTCCTCGCTTACTCCACCACCACTTGCGGTTCCAGTGCGACCTCAGCCTGCAGCGAGTTCGAGATGTAGCAGTTCTTCTCCGCCATCTTGAGGATGCGTTCGACCCGGCTGCGATCGACATCCGCGCCCACGGTGACGCGCGGCTTGACGACGACCCGCGTGATCACCGGCCCCCGCCCTTCGACCTTTTCCAACATCCCCGTGGCGCTAGCGGAATAGTGGCTGAATACCAGCTTCGAATTGCCAGCAATGGCGAGAAAGGTCGCCATGACACATGCGTTCACCGCAGCCACACAAAGTTGTTCCGGAGACCACGCGTCGCTCGGCCCACCGAATTCGGGTGGCGCACCGATTCGAATCGGCGGGCGGTTCGGCGTATGCAACTGGCCCTCTCGATCCGCTGTCCACTCGACCGTGGTTTCGTAATGGTGCGCTTGCTCGGACATTCTCGTTGCTCCTCTCCGCGGCGTGTACGCCTGCCTCTGCCCTCCGATACAGCATGCGAGCGGCCGCTTGACAAGCGGCGAGTCGCGTGGAACGCGACAGTGAGTAGGTGGAGGAACCCCAATGGAGGACCTGGCGCAGAAGATCGATCAGCTCACACGGCGTGTGCAAACGCTCGAGGACGAGTTGGCGATCCACCGTCTGATCGTGCGGTACGGTTTCGCCGTCGATATCGGCGACGCGGAGCATACCGCCGCGCTATTCACGGAAGACACCGTCTACGACGTCGATGTCTTCGTCATGCATGGCCGCGATGACATCCGCAAGATGGTGGTGACGGATCCGCACCGCAGTCTCGTCGGCAACTGCGCGCATCAAATCGGACCGAGCGTGGTCGAGGTCGCCGGCGATCAGGCGGTCGCCACCGGCTACTCCCGCGTATATCTCCGCAAAGGCGATGGTATCGACGTGTTCCGCGTCAGCTTCAATCGCTTTGAACTGGTGCGCCGTGACGGTCGCTGGCAGATCGCCCAACGCACGACACGGTTGCTGGGGCATGCCGAGGCCAAGAGGATCTTCGCCGCCGCACTGGAGTGATTCACGTCACGACGCCAGCCGCACCTGCGACCGACACCACCGGCCACAGACGCGAACGGGCGACCCAGCGGGTCGCCCGTTCGCGTCTGGTACGGTTGTCGTCCGCTAGTGCTTTAGCTTCTCGACCTCGTCCTTCAGCTCCGGGATAGCCTTGAAGAGGTCGGCAACCAACCCGTAGTCGGACACCTGGAAGATCGGCGCCTCCTCGTCCTTGTTGATGGCCACAATGACCTTGGAATCCTTCATGCCGGCAACGTGTTGAATCGCACCGGAAATGCCGACCGCGATATACAGGTCGGGAGCCACGACCTTGCCGGTTTGCCCGATCTGCAGGTCGTTGGCCACAAAACCGGCATCCACCGCGGCACGACTCGCACCAAGGGCGGCGCCGAGCGTGTCCACCAGCGGCTCCAACACCGTTTGAAAATTCTCCGCCGATTTCAAGGCGCGGCCTCCCGCGACAATCACCCGCGCCTCGGTCAGCACCGGGCGATCAGACTTGGTTTCACTGAAGCTCACAAACTTGGACGCTTGGGCGGCAGCATCGAGACTGACACTAACCCTCTCGATCTCGGCCTTGTTACCGCCCTTGGCGGCCGGATCGAGGGCGGTGGCACGCACACTCACCGCTCTCGGCGAGCCCTCCAAGGCCACCGTAGCGAGCACATTCCCCGCCCACATGGGACGCTGGAATGTTCCATCCGCATTGAAGGCCACCACTTCGCTGGCCATGCCGGCGTTGAGCAATGCCGCGGCACGGGGCAACAGGTCCTTCCCGGTCGCGGTAGCCGCCGCCAGGAGGAGATCGATGCCCTTGTCTTTGACCACCTGCGCGATTGCCGCGGCATATGGGCCGGCCAGGTAATGCTCGTAGGCGCTATCATCGATCGCAAAGACCTTCTTGACCCCGTATTCCGCAAGGTCATTCGCGAGGCCGTCGATGCCCGTGCCCAACACGACGGCATAACAATCGCCGCCGGTAATCCGCGCGGCTTCTTGACCGGCGGCGATCGCAACTTGGGTCGACTTCGGAAATTTCTGACGTTGATGTTCGGCAATGACGAGAACGTGTCCCATGTTGCTCTCCCGATCAGATGACTTTGGCTTCGTTGTGAAGCACCTGAACCAGTTCCTGGACGGATCCGACCTTGCGGCCAGCCTGCCGCGCCGGTGGCGGCGCCAGCTTCAGCACCTTGAGCTTCGGTGCCACATCTATGCCCATACTGGCCACGGGGATTTCTTTCAGCTCTTTCTTGCGGGCTTTCATGATTCCCGGGAGGGACGCGTAGCGCGGCGTGTTAAGACGCAAGTCAACGGTCACCACCGCAGGTAGAGCGATCTCGACCGTCTCCAGTCCGCCGTCCACCTCGCGCACGATCTGGGCAGCCTTACCGCCGGACAACACGACACCCGGGATGCCCTTCTTCTCGTTCTCCGACTCCAGACTCTCGGCCTTGGAGGCGAAGGTCGCCTGCGGCCAGCCCAGTAACGCTGCCAACATCTGGCCGGTCTGGTTCGAATCGTCGTCGATAGCCTGCTTACCCATTAAAACCAGATCCGCACCTTCGTCGCGCACGACCTTTTCGAAGATCCGCGCCACGCCCAGGGAATCCAGTTCCTGTTCCGCGAGAACCAGGATGGCGCGGTCGGCGCCCATGGCCAGACCGGTGCGCAATTGTTCGGACGCAACCTTTGCGCCGACACTGACGAGTACGACTTCGGCACCACCGCTCTTGTCCTTCAGACGTAGCGATTCCTCGATGGCGATCTCGTCGAACGGATTGACCACATACTTCAGATTGTCAGTAACGATACCACTCCCGTCCGGCTTGACCTTAATTGCGGCGTTCGGATCGGGTACCCGCTTGACCGTAACCAGAATTTTCACGAAGTGCCTCCTCGGTGGGACTCAAAAGACGCAATTCGGTACCATAGCGAGGAATGACTTTCAAGCAACCCGGCCGCGACGGCAGGGCGCCGCGCCCGTCCGACTCACGCCCCAACGTCAAAGCCCAGACGCGTCGACAACTCGCCGCCGGCTTTCAGCATTAACGGCACGATTTCTTTCTCGAGGCGGTCTTGGGACAGCCGATACGCCGGTCCAGACACCGCTAGACTGCCGACCAGGGTCCGGGTGTAATCTCGGATCGGAACCGCCACCGAGCGCACATCTTCGATGTGCTCGCCGAGATCCATTGCGCAGCCACTTTCCGCGATCTTGCGCAATTGTTGCGTGAGCGCCTGCCGCTCGACCACGGTCCGGTCGGTAAACCTCTGTAGGGTCTCCGGCAGCGCCGTGCGCAGCTCGTCGTCGCCGAACGCCAAATGCACTTTCCCGACCGCAGTGCAGTGAAGCGGTAGCGGCTCACCAACACGCGCCACCACACGCACCGGTTGCTCGGCTTCCACGACGTCGAGGCCGATCGCTTTCCCCTCCCGGAGCACAGTGACCAGTGCGGTCTCGTTCGCGACTTTCGCAACCTGTGTCATCACTGGCCGGGCCTGGCGCAGCAACCCTGTTTGCGTCACGAACCGCTGTCCCAGTCGTAGGCAGCGTATGCCCAGCCGGTAATTTTCCGTAGCCTTGTTCTGCTCGATATACCCCCGCGCTTCCAAGGTGGCGAGCAGCCGAAACACGTTGTTCTTGTGCAGCTTGAGCCGCTTGCTGAGTTCGGTGACTCCCAACTCATCCGGCTCGCCCGTAAACTGTTCGAGGACGTCCAGGGCGTGCGACACGGACTGGATGATGTAATTTGTTTTCTCACGCCGAACCATCAAGCCTCCTCGTTTCGGAAAACTGTTTTACTAGTGACTTCCGCGCACGATGTCAAGTTCGGGTGCGTCAGGACCAGGGCGACGGACAAAGTCGGCCGAGCGCACGCGTGCGCGAGTGCCCAGTGCCCCCGGTGGGAGCGAGGCGCGGCCAAGTGAGGGGCGCGCCGGGCACGGGACCCGCAGGAAATTCGAGAGCAGAGCTCGCGAGGGGCCAACCGGTAGGCCGATTTGCCAGTTTCGCACGCACGTCTCCACACGGGTTGCGGCTGCGGGCGCCTTCGAGCTGGCCGCGCCGTGGTCGGTGGTGGTAACGCCTATGCCTGCGCCAGGCCCAGTACCCGCAGCGGGCGCTCAGGTCGACGGTTGAGGTGTCGGGTGGCAGCGGCGATGTTGGTCGCTCCCGTCAGGCGCAGCAGGCTGATCGCCACGTTGCGCAACGTCGCCATCAGGTGCGGACGCCGCCCGCGGCGCACCTGAGAACGGTCTTCGTCGTACGTCATGTCGCGCACATGGTGGAGCCGGTTCTCGATCTCCCAGTGCCCGCGGTTGTAGGCCAGAAGCGCGGCAGGCGAGGCCTGCTGCGGGGAGAGGCTGGTCAGGCCGTAGACCCTCTCGGGGCTCGCCGTCCGGCCCCTGACCGTCTTGCCTTCCAGGTCCGTGGTCGTGCGCCGGATGCAGAAGACCTGGGCGACGTGCGGGAATTCGACGTAGTCGTTGATCGCGGTGCTCGTCCAGATCGCGCGCTCCTCGAGCCGCCCGTGGGCCTTATCGACGGTGGCGTGCTGCGGGGGGAAAAGCATCGAGACCGAGGGTCGCGATGTCCTGGCGCAGCGTCGGCTGGTTGTCCTTGGCGATGCACACATAGTGCGCCTGCTTGTCCTCCACCACATGCGTGGCAATCTTCTTCTGCGTCAACAGCGCGTCGGCGGTGACCACCGCCCCCTCGATGTCCAGATGCTCCAGCAAGGGCTCGACCCGAGTGATCTCGTTGGTCTTCGACTCAACGTCCAGCTGGGCCACCACCGTCCCGCTGCCGTGCACGATGGCGCTGAGCAGATGCCGCGCGCTGGTGGTGCCGTCGGCGCTGCCGCGCACCGTCTTGCCGTCCAGGGCCAGCCCCGCCCCTTTCAGCGAGCGCTCCTGCTCGACCATCCAGCGTCCCGTGCGCCGGTCGACCTCGGCGCCGTCGATGCTGGCGAACACCCGCCGATAGGTCCGCTCACTGGGGGGCCTGCCGTACGTCGAGCCCAACCGCCGCAGCGTCTGCGGCGACTGCTCGGCCGCCCATTCCGCCATCGCCGTAATGCTCTTGGCCCCGCCCAGCACCGCGCACAGTGCCGTAGCCAGCACGCTCTGGATCTTGTGCCGCACCCCCCGGCGCTGGCGCGGGTCGGGCAGCGCACACAGGAGATCGAACAACCCGCCTTGCCCCTGGAGCGGAAGCTTCTCCACATCCACCGCCATAACCCCCTCCGGCTTCGTTCCCCGGCTGGCCACCGTGCACAGCTGCGCCTTCCAGTCGCGCCGCAGCCCGTAGAGCCACACCGACTTCCCCTCCCCGTGGAAGCGATAGCGGTTGCCGCTCTTGGACCAGCCGCTGCTCTCCCCCACGCAGATCCAGTTGCTGGCGCGATAACAGGTGCCACGAAAGCGCGCGGTGTCCACGAAACTCTCGGCCAGCACGACCCCGTGTCCGTAGACCTCCTGCCAGTCCCGGCTCAGCCGTCGCAGGTTGGCCGCCAGGACCCGGGAGGCCAGATGCGGGCGTCGCCCCCAGGGCAGCACCACAAACCGCGAGTTGTTGACCACCCGATGTAAGTTCGCCTGACGGCTGTGCTCATCCCAGCCGACGTAGCGATCGCGCGGCCCATTGCGCAGCGCGGCCGCCGCCCAGCTCAGCAAGGCGACCGGCTCGCCGTCGAGCAGCGCCACGTAGCGCCGCGAGTCCCCGACCAACTCGCCGTCGCCCAGGTAGTGGAAGCGCTCCATGTGTGCCCGCCAGAACAGCAGCTCCTCGGCCTCGATAGGCCGCACCACCAGCGCCGCCCTCGCACGCTGCCCGACCGCTGGTGCTGGCGCGGCTGGCGCATCCGTATTCCCGATCCGTGCTGCCGCCCTCCGGACCGCTGCGCGCTCGGGCCGCCCCTGCACCTGTCGGGGCGCAGGCAACTCGATCACACCCATCTGGTCGAGGCGCACCAGCAGAGTGTGGGCCCCCCGGACTGCCCACGCTCCATTCGGCCGCCGCCAGCCGACACACCTCGCGCGCACACTCCTGCCGCTTCCAACCGCGGTGATCGGCCACCAGTGCTCGCATCCGCTCCAACCGCTTCTTGTCGAGCTCCGTGCCGCGGAAGACAATCCGGGGTGCTTGATCGATGCGGCGCAAACCCTTCACACCCCAGGGTATGCCACAAAGCGAAACGCGGCGTTACCCCTCGGCCTATCCGCCCGAATTCAACTGCGTTTCTCGACTACGCCGGAGTCCTGGCGTCAGGACCGGCGCATGAATTTGCGGCGCATCTCGGCATTGGACTATCGCCCCGGGAGTCCCGCTTGCAAATCGAACCCGCCCTCCCTATACGGAAACGAGCGCCGCAGTGTGGCCAAATGAACAGTACTTCGTTGGCAGTTGCAGTCCGGGCGGAGGCAGGGAACATGCCTGCGGTGCTGGCACGACCCACCGATGATGGCAGCTATCCTGCGGTTATCGTCGTTCACGAGGCCTTTGGGCCGAACGCGCACATCAGCGATGTCGCCGCACGCCTAGCGGGTGAGGGCTACGTCACGCTGGCGCCCGACCTCTACTATCGAGAGCAGAAGGGGGCGGGTTATGACGATCTCCAGGAAGCGATCCGTCTGATGATGACCCTCCGAGACGACACGATTGTCCAGGATATGGCGGCGGCCATCACGTACCTTCAACAGCAACCCTTCGTTCGCGCGGAGCGCATCGGTGTCATGGGGTTCTGCATGGGGGGTCGTATTGCCTTTTTGACCGCCTGCCTGAACCCGGCGGTCAAGGCGGGTGTGCCGTTCTATGGCGGCGGCATCGCTAGTATGACACAGCCATCTACAGCGACACGCGCGCCATTGGATTGCGCGGAGCGCCTAACGGCACCGCTGCTTCTGTTCTTTGGAGAAAACGACGCGTTCATTCCCCGCGACGAAGTCGATCGCATCCGAGAGCGACTCGCCGCGCTGGGTAAGGACGCCACGATCGTTGTTTACCCCGGCGCGCCGCATGGGTTCTTTTGCGATCAACGTGACGCGTACCGGCCAGACGCCGCCCGGGACGCATGGCAACGGCTGCTGGAATTCTTCGCATGCCGGTTGAAGAGGGACACGGTCTCGCCATGAGTGCCGTTACCGTTCTGAACCCAAAGGGCCAGGCGCCGTTGGTATTGACCTGCGAGCATGCGTCTCACTTCGTGCCCACCGAGTACGACGGACTCGGTCTCGACGCCGAGCAGTTAGTCGATCACATTGGCTGGGACATCGGCGCGCGCGACATTATCCAAGCCCTGGTGTCCCGTATCGATGCCGCCGCAATCCTGGCCGGCGTCTCGCGCCTAGTGGTCGACTGCAACCGCGATCTGGCGGACGACGACCTGATCGTCCGAGAGAGTCACGGTACCTGGATCCCCGGCAACGCCCGTATCGACGACGACGAACGCAGCCGACGCATCCGCGATTTCTATGAGCCCTATCACGCGGCGATCGATTCGGTGCTCGATCGGCGCGACCAGCCGTTTCTTCTCAGTATTCACAGTTTCACGCCAATCCTCCATGGACGCGAACGACGCTTCGACGTCGGTATTCTGTTCGACACTTCTGTGGCCGAGGCCGAGGATGTGGCGGCGACCTTGACTAGCGAGGGGCTGCGCGTGCGCTTCAACGAACCGTACTCTGCCCTCGACGGACTGATCTTCAGTGCGCGCACGCACGGTCTCAGATTCGGTCTGCGCTACGTGGAGATTGAGATCAACAACCTTCTCTTGCGGGAAGCGGCGCACATCGGGCGCATCGCCGCGGTGGTAGCCCAGTCCATGCGCCGCACCTTGCAGTGCTGATGCGCATCATAACTGGCGGGCCAAGCCGCCTTTGCCGCGCAGGTTCTCGACGGGCGCATTAACCGGCGGCACGAGGCGCTCGCCGTCTACTGTCCACCTGACAGCCAACTGCATTCAGACCCCGTGAAGGCCAGAGCGTTGGCTCGCGACATTCCGGTGTACCAGCATCGGACGCTGAAAGGCACGGGCGTACAGCACAAGTTCAGCGAACTCGGAGCCGATCTCGCCGTGCTCGCGTTTGTCACGCAGATTGTCGCCCGCCCTATCTTCGAGACCCCACGGCCGGGCAGCATTTGCTTCACCCGTCACTGCTGCCGCGTTACCGCGGCGATCCGCGCGAAGGTCTACAACCTTAATACGTGGCTGCGACCCCCAGCCTGGGGCGTATACGACGTTGCGGTGCGCGGAGCTACAGGTCTACGATACATCGATCGCCAGTGACCGGCGGTTGCACCCGGGGGTGATCGAAGAGTGCTCACCCGCGGGCTGGCTCATCGGCGCACACCCCGGCGCCGTCCGCGTCCGAGACACGAAGGTAGCCGCTCAGGATTTCGCCGCCGCTCAAGGCATCACGCCTGGAACACTGTTGGGCGCTACCGAGCGGTAGCCCGCCAATGCGGAACACACCCCGCCGGCCATTGCCACGAGCTTCGGTGTGAGACGCGCACTCACCGGCCGTCCCACACCGTATCGTTCGAGCTGCCTCGAGACTACGCTCGGGGCGCGGACTCGGACTGCGCGCGGTGCTGCTAGCGGCGGCCTCTCGCCGGTGCGGCCTTGGAAGCTTCCAGTTGCTTCACTTTGGCGCTCTCGGCAGCAAGGTTGGTATTGCACGTAGCCAATTCCGTCTTCGCTGCCGTCAGTTGCTGGTTGCACCGGTCCGTCGTCTGGCGGTCCGCCGCGGCCTTCGTACGCTCAGACTGCAATGTCTGATTCGCGTGAGCGAGCTCGGCCTGCGCCTTCTTCAGACCGTTCATCATGAACCATCCGCCAACGCCAGCGATAATCAACAGTAGGACCCACAACGTCAACGCCAACGGCGCCAGGTCTCGCTCTCTCTTGTCCTCAAACATTGCCACTCCTCCCTTTCAGACTGAGCATTCGATTACGATTGCCGCGCGACGGCACGTCCCTTGACGGACGGTTCCACCCACTAACGCCCGCACGCCCCGTGACTCCTCGTCGTCCCCCCGCGCATTGACCAATCTTCACGGCCGTCACCGTTACCATAACTCGGTAGGATGAGTCTACCCGTCAATCGCTTTGGCGAGTCTTGGCGCAAACCGCGCTTCAGGCCGCCGTCTGCACCCGGCCGCTGGCCGGCACAATCCGCAGTCGGGCCCCATCATCGTGCGTCTCCTCGTGCGGCGGTGCGCACCGCAACTGCCGCGTCGAAGGCTGCCCGCGCGGCCACGTCTACGGGAAGCGTCCATTGCGTACTGGAGAGGATCTCGACCGAAAGCGGAGCCTGCACGCCCATCCCGTCGAGAAGACGGATGAGCCCCACCAGATCGAAACTGCCGTCGCCGGGGAGACGCCTGCGCAGGGTCGCATCTTGCGCGAGCGTACCGGCGACTGTCGCATCGGCATCATCAATTTGCACAGCGACGATCCGCTGCGCTGGAATGACCTGCAGCGCTGCCGGATCCGCCGCGCCACGGAAATAGTGCCAGGCGTCGACCAGCAGACCGCCGTTTGCACGACCCGCCGTGCGCGCGATTGCCCACGCGGCAGCGGCATCCGGAATTGGCGTCCACGGTAGGAACTCAATGGCCACCTGCAAGTTGTAGCGCGCCGCACGATCGCAGACCGCAGCGAACCGCTCCGCCACGGCAGCGAGCGGGTCAAGCGGCCCCCCCCATCCGAGATCCCCGACGTTCAAGTGGCGCGGCTGAAAGATGTCGGCCAGCCGGTAGAATTCGTCCTCCAGTTTGCGCGCGGCGGCGCCCCGCTCACCTCCATGCGCCCAGTCGAACAGGAACTCCAACTCGGCAATACGGATGCCGTGGTCGGCCAGAATTCGTTGCATGTCCGCATCGGAGAGCCCTGCCGTACGGCACATCGCGTAGTCTGCCGGTTGGAAACCGATTGCGGCAAACCCCGCAGCCGCTGCGGCTGCCACGCGCTCGGCGAAACTGAAGCGCGGCGATTCGCCGGGGGCCGCGCCGGTGAGCGTATAATAGCTGGCAATCAAGTCGTTAGGCCCCAGGGCATCCATCCCGTAGTTCTTTCCGGCGCACGCCTCTCTATCGCGCCGCGTGCCGCTAGCGCAACACGATCTCCGCGATCGATCGCAGCAACGTCAGATCGTGCGACATGCTCAGCAGCATCGTCACCGGTGTCTGCTGCCATGCCTGGAGACGGTCGCGGATGCGTTCGACCGGTCCGACCAGAGAAATTTCGTCCGCAAATTGATCGGGGACGGCCGCAACCGCCTCGTCCCGTTTGCCCTCGAAGAACAGCTGCTGGATGCGTTCGGCCTCGGCTTCGAAGCCCATACGAGCCATCAGCTCCTTGTGGAAATTGCGCTTCTTCGCACCCATGCCCCCGATATAAAACCCGAGCATCGCTTTGACGGGCAGGAGGGCGGTTTCGACGTCTTTACCGATGTTGAAGAACACCAGCGGTGCGATCTCGAAGCCGGGCCGCGCATGCTTGATCTGCTCGGTATAGACCTCGGGTCGATACGGCGAGTAGTACAGCGGAAACCAGCCGTCGCCGATCTCAGCAGCCAAGGCCACGTTCTTGGGCCCCTCGGCCCCGAGCCAGATCGGCAGGTCCGCGCGCAGCGGATGTGTCATTACGCGCAGCGGCTTCCCCAGGCCCCATGCGCCGGCCCCGGCATAGGGTAGCGGATAATGGGGCCCCTCACTGCGTACCGGAGCCTTACGACTCAGCACCTGCCGGATGATGCCGACATACTCGCGCGTGCGCGCCAGGGGTTTCGTGAACGGCTGACCATACCACCCTTCGACCACCTGCGGCCCGGAAACTCCGAGGCCGAGAATCACGCGGCCACCCGAGAGGTGATCGAGGGTCACCGCCGCCATCGCCGTGGCCGTGGGGGTACGGGCCGCTACCTGCACCAAAGCGGTCCCGAGCCGGATCTTCGTGGTGTGCGCGCCGATCCATGCCAGCGGAGTGAATGCGTCGGAGCCCCAAGATTCCGCGGTGAAGATCGCGTCGAACCCCAGACGCTCCGCCTCTTGCGCGGTGCCGATCAGATCGGCTGGTGGCTGCGCACCCCAGTATCCCAATTGCAGGCCCAGTTTGACGTTTCCCACCGCGAGCCCTCCGTTCGCAGCGCCACCTTACGCACAGTTGCCCTCACCAGTAAAGCATGCGCAGACCGCGGCGATCGGCGCCGCCGTTCACTGTACGACACGGACGCCGGCTGCCGTTCGCGCACCCAAGGAAGGTTGGTTGCCTATGGCCACGGCGGACGCGGAATGATACGTGGCCCCGAGGATACAGGAGGACAGCCATGGGTCGACTCGATGGCAAGGTGGCAATAATCACGGGGGCGGCGTCCGGCATTGGCGCTGCGACGATGCGGCGTTTCGCCGCGGAGGGCGCGGCCGTCGTCTGTGCCGACATTAACGACGAAGCGGGGACGCAGTTGGTCAGCGCCATCCAGAACACCGGCGGCATCGCCGCCTATCATCGTACCGATGTCAGCGCGCTCACCGACCTGCAGGCCGCGGTCGCCTTTGCGGTCGAGCGCTTCGGCGGACTGGACATCCTCCACAACAACGCCGTCTGGAGCGGTGGCGGGTTCGTCGCCGACATCGATCCGGAGATCTGGGAGCGCAGCCTGCGCGTGATGCTCACCGGCGTGTTTTACGGCATGAAGGCCGCCATCCCGGCGATGCTGGCGCGTGGCGGAGGTTCGATCATCAACACGTCATCGATCGAAGCCATGGTTGCCGAGATGATGGCGGCACCCTACAACACGGCAAAAGCGGGCATGATCAACCTGAGCCGCACCGTGGCGATCGAGTACGGGCGAAAAAATATCCGCTCCAATTGCATTTGCCCTGGGGTGGTGGAGACCCCGCTCTTCGAGATGCTGGTGCAGATCACGCCCAAGTCCCGTGCCGAGATCGCCGCCGCGCACGCACTCGGGCGGCTGATCCAGCCGGAAGAAATCGCCAACGTCGCCCTGTTTCTCGCCAGCGGCGAATCGTCGGCAATTACCGGCGCCGCCATCGTCGCCGATGGCGGTCTCATCAGCAACTCGCCTATTTCCGGCTTTCCCCCGTTCGGGGGATAGCGCCACCGTCTCCGACTTCTGGACTCACGCAGGAGCAGCCGACATGACGCCCCGCCATGCGCCCGCACCGACATTCCCGGCCAACTGCGCCGTCCGCCTGGCTATACTGCTCTTGCTTGCCGTCTGCGGAGGATGTTTGCCCTGGCGCGGAAAGCCCACCGAGCCGGTCCGGATCGAATCCGAAGAGAGTCCGACCGCACGCCTGTACCAATACCGGACCTATCGATGGGTCTGGGAGCCCACGCCGGAGCCAAGCGCGCAGCGCACGCAGGCCGACCTCCGCGATTGGCGCGTGCGCACCGCCGTGGAAGCACAATTGGCCGAGCGTGGCTACGAGAAGGCAACGGGACCGAGAGCGGACTTCTTAATCGACTACCACACCGAATACCGACCACGCACCGTCAGCACGTTTAGCGAATACCTCAAGTACCGCGACTATGGCGGCACGATGGATATTTCCGAGGTGTATGTGGTTGGCTACGAAGAGGCCGTCTTAATCGTAGAAATCTTCGACGCGAAGTCCCGGCAGCTTGCCTGGCGGGCGTCCGCGACGACCGTGGTGAACCCGAAAGACCAGCAGGATCGCATGGCCGAGGCTGTGCGCCAGATTTTTCTGCGCTTCCCCACTCGATGACGGGCCACAACGCCGTAACCAGGCACCGGCGCGCCCTACGCGCACTGGCCTTGCTCATGCTTCTCCTCGCAACTGCGGCCTTCTTGCTGCCGATCGCGGTCAGCCATATGCCCCGATTGCAGACACGCATCGTCACCGCGGTCGCGCGGCGCATGGGAGGCAGCGTGAGATTTGAGAGGCTGCATGTCTGGCTCCTACCGCTGCCGCACGTGCGACTGGATCAGATCGCGCTGTCGTTCGCCGGTACCGTGCAGGGGAACATCGAAGCGATCTCGGCGTACCCCAAGCTCTTGCCGCTCCTGAGCGGGCGGATCGAACTCTCACGGGTTCACCTCGCCGGCGCCGACCTTCGGATACAACTGCCAGAACAGCCCACGGGTGGGAACGCGACCCCCGGCGATACCGCCCCGTCGGCGATCGAGAACGCCGTCAGCGCCGCGCTCGCCAATGCCGCCTCGCATGCCCCAGGCTTGGCAGTGGCCATAACGAGAGCGACCATCAGCCTCCGCGCGGGCCCATACGATCTTCGCCTCACGGACATGCATGGGGAGGTGGCGCTGCCCCCCGCTGCGCTGCACGTCGACCTAGCCTGCGCCTCCGACTTGTGGGACGAACTCTCGCTCCGCGGGGTCCTGAATCCTGCAACCTTCGAGGGAAACGCGCAGGTCATGATCGCGCGGCTGCAACTGCGATCGGTCGCCGCGCCCTTCCTCCGGACCGGGACCACCGTGGACGATGCGGCAATGAGTCTCGGCCTCGGCATCGATATGCACGGGCTCGATCGCGTTCGCATCGACGTCGATGCGTCGGTGCCCGCGCTAGGGGTAACGCACAATGGAGACAGTGCTCGCCTCGTAGGCCCGCGCCTGCGTGCAACGTGGCACCGGGAGGGGGCCACGACGCGAGTCACCCTGCCCCAGATTCACCTCGACCATCCGCAATTGGCGCTCTCCGGCAGCCTCGTCCTCGCGCCAGACGGCGCGCAATTGGAGGCACAGGCAACCGATCTCGACGTAGCTCCGCTCCGACCGGTCCTCATCATGTTGTCCGAAGAGGTGTCCGTGCTGAAACGGGTTCTCGACATTGTGCAGGGTGGACACATACCGCGCCTCGCCTTCCATTCCTCCGCTCCGTCATTCAGTGGCCTTGGAACCATGGCCGCATTGGTCATTGACGGTCGTCTCGTCGACGGTCGCATCGACGTTCCCGGGATTTCTCTCACGTTGGACGATGTCGCGGGCGACGTAAAGATTGTCGGCGGCACGCTCTTCGGCGAGCACGTGTCGGGACGTTTGCACAAGGCTCGGGCCACCGACGGCACGCTCCGGATCGGCTTGTCCAGCCCGTACGAACTGGCCGTCGACACTCAAGTGGACGCCGACGGTGCGGAACTAGCTGGGGTGCTGCGACACGTCGTCAGAGACCAACGGTTCCAACGCGAGGCGGAACGCATCGTGGACATTGCCGGCACGGTCTCGGGAGCGCTGCGCGTCCGCGGCACCACACGGAACGTGACGGTGACGGCCGAGGCGCGCTCCTTCAACGTCTCCGGCCGTGTGAATGGAACCCAGCTGCCGATTCGTGTGCAAGGCGGCCGTTTCCTCTACACCGACGGCGGCATCGACGCGAGCGATTTGCTCCTCGCGGTAGGAGCCTCCACCATTACACATGCCACGATCCGCCTTAGCGCGAGCGGCGTTCGTGACGTCACCGCGACCGCGGGGCGATCGCAAATCGTGCTGAACGAGACCTACCCGTGGATCCTCGCCACCGGGTGGCTACCGGATTTCTCCTGGAAGCCAGAGTCGCTCGCGGGTACCGTGTCCCTGAACTCACTGACAGCCCGTGGCGCACTTGCCGGCTCCGGCTCGTGGCGCGTGCAGGCTAGCGGCGCGGCGCAGGCACTGGTGATCGGTTCGCCGGCGTTGCAAGCGCGCGTTGCCATCCGCTTCCCCGTGTCGCTGACAAGGTTTCGGATCGGGTACGACACCCCCACGGGGGTGTCCCTGTCCGCCGACGCCGCTATCGCACAGGGTGTCACCGGAACTTTCGACATGACCTGGAACGCCGGGCAGTTCGGCCTGAAGCGGTTGCGCCTCCGCGACGCCCAATCGGACGCAACCATCTCGTTGCGCTCGACACGAACAGAGCGATCCATCACCTTCAAGGGCAACCTCGCCGACACAACCTTGCGAGCGATCAGCGAGCAGAATTTGTTCGGCGGCTCGATCCACGGGGATTTCCGTGCCGCGCTGCTCTTCGACGAACCCGTGTGGTCGGCGATCGAGGGCAACCTGGAAGCCAACGGACTGACCGTGCCGCTGCCCGGCGACCGCTACGTGCGCGTACCACGTTTCACCATCGATGCCGCGAGCGGAACCGCCACCGTGGACGGTACGATCGACGGGGGCTGGGGCAGCCCCCTGCAATTGCGCGGAACGATTCGGGAGTCGCCGCAGGCCTTCATGACCGATCTCTCGGTCAGCGCCGGGCATCTCGATTGGGCCCGCATCGAACCCTGGCTGCGACGCCCGACCGGCACAAGCCGCTCGCTGTCGGCGGCCGCGGGAAAAAGAGTGGTGCAGGGAACGGTGCGGGTAGACGCCGACACCTTCACGTATCGCGGATTCACCTGGCAGCCGGCCCGTGCCGTGATGGTGCTTGGTTCGGGCGGAGTCACCGTAACGGTTGGCGACGCAAGGGTCTGCGGAGACATCGTCACCCCGGGAACGATGACGATCGCTCCCGAAGGCATCACGTTGGCGTTCCAGCCAGCGGCAAAGGACGCGCCGGTCGACACGTTGATGAAGTGCGTTGGCGTCGAGAAGCAGCTCGCCACTGGCGAGTACGCGCTGGAGGCACAGATCGATGCGCACGGCCAGGCGGCCGACCTCGCACGAGCGCTGACCGGGCACGCGGTGTTCACCGCAAGAAGCGGGAGCCTCTACGGAATGAGCCTAACCGCCAAAGTGCTCTCGGTGCTGAGCGTCGCTACCGGTGGCTGGCAAAGCCTGGCGGACACCGCCAAAGACGGTCTGCCGTACCAGATCATCACCGCCAAAGCCGACCTCAAGGACGAGATCCTCAAGTTCACGGAAATCACGCTGGAGGGTCCCTCGGTCGAGTGGGCCGGTGAGGGATCGGTGAACCTCGCGGAGCGCACCGTCGACCTGACGCTGCTCGTGGCGCCCCTGCCGCGGGTTGACACGGTGGTCCGGCACCTGCCGCTGATCAGCGGGGTGCTGGGCGGTAGCCTCGTGACCGTTCCGGTCAAGGTCAGCGGTCCCCTCGGTGATCCCCGGATCACTCCACTGTCACCCACGGCCGTGGGCGAAGGGTTGCTGCGTACCATGCAGCGGACGCTCAGTCTTCCATTCACGGTGCTGCAGCCGCTGCTGCCCGGTACCGGCAAGTAACGAGGTTTTCGAGGTTCCGACGGTCCGGTTGCCAGACAGACCACATCCAGAGTATATGAGCGCTCCATTTGGGCCGACGCCGCAACCGAACGTTGCGACATCGGCATCGGCCACACGGTGCCAGCAATCTTCGAGGAGCAATATGCGTTACGCAATTGGAATTCTGATAGCGTCGATGTTCGCCAGCGCGTGCGCCAGCGTGCAACAGCATGCGGGCAAGCCGGTCGCGACCGGCGCCCCGGGTACGGAATTGCGCGTCGGCATCGCCACGAATTATCCGCCCATGGCCTTCAAACAGGATGGGCAGATCAAAGGGATCGAGGCGGAATTCGCCAAGCAGCTAGGCGCGGATCTGGGGGTCAAGATCGTCCTCGTCGAAACCCCGTGGGACGACCTGATCCCGGCCCTGCGTGACCACCGCATCGACGTCATCATGTCCGGCATGTCGATTACCGACGCGCGAAAACAGCTCGTCGCCTTCACCGACCCATACCTGAAGGTCGGACAGATGGCGCTCATCCGGCGGGCCGACCAGCAGCGGTTCCGCAAACTGACCAAAGAGAATCTGTCTACGATCAACGTCGGCGTGGTGCGTGGCACAACCGGGGAAGTGTACGCGCGCACGAATCTGCCCAGCGCCAAGGTCACGACATTCGATTCCGTCGATGCAGGGGTTGCCGCGCTACGGAAGGGACAGATCGATGCGTTCGTGCACGATGCCCCGGCGATCTGGCGCATCACCGGTGGTTTCGATTCCCAGGAGCGCGAACTCATCGGCCGATACCGTCCGCTCACCGAGGAGTACCTGGCTTGGGCGGTACGCAAGGACGACGGCGACGCGCTGCGCCAACGGCTCAACGAAACCCTGGCACGGTGGAAGGCCAATGGCCAGATCGACGCCGTGCTCGACCACTGGATCCGGGTGCGGAAGACGACGATCCGGGTCCGGCCGGCACAGTAGCGGGCACCGGTGCCAGAGGTCGGCGCTGCGATGGGGACCACCGCGGAAACGCGACGGCAGTACTGGGGTGGCGTCTCACCGTACCTCGGCGAACGACTGCCCGCGGTCGCGCAGCACTATGAAGCACAGGGGCTCTACGGGCTCTTCGCCGGCCAGGGATGGGGGCCGCCCTGGACCGCGCTGGCGGCGGCCGCCGCGGTAACGCGGCGCCTGCAGCTTGGCTCGGCCATCGCCATCGCCGGGGTGCGCAGCCCGTTCGAGACTGCCCTGGTGGCCCTTGATCTGGACCGCATATCGGGCGGCCGCTTCGTCCTTGGCATGGGGACGAGCACCCGGTGGGTCACCGAGGGGTTCTTTGGCGCGGCGAGCGACCGGCCATTGGCGCGCCTCAGGGAAACCGTGCTGGCGGTGCGCCACGTGATCCACGGGGCGCATCGCGGACTACAGCCGTTCCGTGGCACTTGGTTCAAGGCGGACTTTGCCGGTGTGCCACCGCAGCCGCCGCCGGTGCGCGAGCACATTCCGATCTGGCTCGGTGCCCTGGGCAGGCAAACGACGATCCTCGCCGGCGAGATTGCCGACGGCGTGCTCGGCCATCCGCTCTGGGGCATCGACTGGTGGCTTGGGCCCGTACAAGACCACTTACGCCAGGGCCTGAAGCGCTCCGGTCGTACTCTGTCCGGCGTTCACCGCTGTCCTTATCTCACCGTGTTGATCAACAGCGATCGGCGCGAAGCCATTCGCGACGCGCAGCGCAGCATCGCGGGTTACGCGGTGTTCGAGCAGTACAATTTCTTCTTCGATGCCCTGGGATTCGGTGACGTTGCGCGGCGGATACAAGCGCTGAGCGGCCAGGGCGCGTCCACCGATGCGGCGGACGCCGTACCGGAGGCCATGGTGCAGGCGCTTGCCGTGGCCGGCAACGCCGACGCGGTGCGGCAACAAGTCGAGCGCGTGTGGCAGGCCGCCGAATCGATCCACCTCGCCCCGCCGGTCTGGGGCGTCCCGCCGGAGCGCGTGGCCTTCTACCAGAAGGCGATCGCGGACACGTTCTACGGATAACGGGCTCGGGGGTCTGCGAGCTTGAGGCCGAACTCGATCAGCCCGGAACGGGCGTGGGGAAGGACTTAACCTTTTCCGCCAACTCCATTTCACCCTGAGTCCACATGTTGTCGAGCCGGCGGCTCACGATACGCCAGCCGGCGGGCGTGCGGACGAGCGCATCGAAATAGATCGCATGCATGATCACGTAGTTGGTGGTGCCATCGAAGTATTCCTGTGCATGCATCAACAGGCCGTACGTGCGTGCGCGGGCGGTGTCCCCCGAAACGTCGATCATGGGGTTCACCATGCAATGTTGCGTGATACGGAATCGCTGCAGCGCCGTCGGCAGCCAAGCGCGCAGTTCCGTATATGGCAGTTTCGTCCCGCCGACGACGTTGTAGTGAATGGTGGCGTCCGGCGCGAACACCGTGTCCAGCAACGTCAACTCCCGGTGGTCCACCGCCCACGAATACCGGTGGAGCAGTTGCTGGATCTCGATGACGTCAGTGGTCTCTTGCGGCGTCACCTCCACCTCCGCATGTGCACCAAGCGCCGGCTCCTGTCACGGCGATCGTACTTGATGATGGGTACAGCAGTGGCCCTGGAGGGACTTGAACCCCCACCCGCGCAAGGCGGAGCAGATTTTGAGTCTGCCGTGTCTGCCATTCCACCACAGGGCCATTGTGGCAGTCTTGACTGCGGTGTTTCGCGCGTGCAGTCAAGACCGCCGCGGATACTTCACTTTCTCGGAGCCTGGACTTCCCTGGACTGTATGAACGTCTCGGACGGTCCCTTCACTTTGCTGCGCATCGTCGCCTGGTGCTGCTCGACCTTGCCCTTGGCTTCGCTCGCCAAACGGCGCACCGTCGGGTCTTCGTCGTTCTGCGCGATGCGCTCCAACGTCGGCACTGCGTCCGAGGAGCCGATCTCGCCGAGGGCGAAGATGGCGGTCCCCCGCGTGGTCTCATCGAGATCGCGCTGCAGGAACTCCACCACGGGCTGCGCCGCGCGTGCGTCACCGATCTTCCCCAACGACGCCAGGATCAACTGCTTCATCTCGGTGCTGGTCGTGCGCAAGAACAGGTACTGCACGAGCACCGGCGTCGCATCGGTCGCTCGCATGTCGCCCACCACATGGATCGCCTTGACCTGGACGCGCATGTCGGAGTCGCCCATCGCGCCGATCAAGTATGGCAGCGCCTTGTCATCCTTCGACGCCCCCAATGCCCGCACGGCGTCCAACCTCTTGATCGGATCCGCACTGGACATCTGCTTGATCGAATCGTCGATGTCGGTCGTCTTGGTATTCTTGTCGTAACGCTGGCGCACCTGATTGCTGTTGATTTGTGCCGTGGCCACGCCGCTTACACACAGCGCCAGCACTGCCGACACGAGCACCGCCCGCCGCCGAGCCCGCTCACGGAATGCCACCTGGTTCTTTGCCATCATCGCCGAGAATTCATCGTGTCGCGCTGGCGTGCGGGACGCTACCGCGCGTCTAACCGGACCATGATCCAGTCGCCCATCTCGTGGACACTGTATGCTGGCGGCTCGTCGGTCCTGAACTCAAGAACCACCTCTAGTGCCCCCTGGCGGCGCGAGACGCGCACGTTGCTCAGGAGCGGATCGACCTGCGCCAGCTCGCGCTCCGACAGATCGCCCTCCCCCGCCGGACCGATTGCCTGAAGCATGATGCGCCCGGGATTCTTGCCACTGGCCTGTCGCACCACCATCGGCAGCCGCGAGAGTCGCAGTAATACCGCGCGATGTCCGTCGACCGTCGCCACCTGCAGATTCCGTAACGCCACCGGCGCCTGATCGCCCGCCGCCGCCGTGGGTGCTGCTAACTTCTTCGCGCACCCAGCCGCCACGCACGCCAGCAGAGCGGCACCCACAGCTCGTGCTCCACGCCTCATGTAGCTTGCAGATAGCCGATCGCGCAGACGCGGGCAAGCGCATGCGCGAGACCGTCCTGCGCACTCGACAGCCCCGAGCGAAGATGCGAACATTCATGGTCCCAACGCCACACCGCACCCGCTCGGACGCGGCGGCAAAGGGGTGTGAATCATCCTCATGAGCGTGGAAAATGTTGTCTGAGGCATGCAAGGCCCTCTTCTCGGCGTGGCGCGGCGCCCGGGGCGGCTTCGTCACTGTGTCGGTGGCGGTGCTCTGCGGCCTCAGCGTTTGTGCTCGGGCGGCCGACATCGATTGGGCGGCGGTCGAGGGTCAGGCCACCGAGTTCCTACGCACCTACATCCAAATCGACACATCCAATCCCCCTGGCAACGAGACGGCCGCCGCCACGTTTCTGGCTGCGCGTTTCCGTCGGGCAGGCATCGCGGCCGAGATCTTCACCTCCGTCCCCGGCCGGGCGTCGGTCCTTGCCCGCCTTCGCGGCAGCGGCGAACTGCGTCCGCTCGTGTTGCTCAACCATCTCGATGTCGTCCCCGCGCGGCCGGCGGAATGGGAGGTGCCGCCGTTTTCAGGAACGGTTCGTGACGGCTTCGTCTACGGCCGCGGCGCCCTCGATTGCAAAGGGCCCGGTACGATCGACGCCATGACGTTACTGCTCCTGAAGCGTCACCGCATCCAGCTGAAACGCGACATCATTTTCCTCGGCACCGCCGATGAGGAAGCCGGTGGCGCGCAGGGAGCCGGATGGATGACCGCCACGCATCTTGCCGAATTGGGAAACCCGGCGTTGGTGCTGAACGAGGGCGGCGCCATCCGCGTACGCGCCGACGGCTCGCGCGTGTACGAAATTGCCGCCGCCGAGAAGACGCCGTGCTGGCTCAAATTGGAAACGACCGGCCCTCCAGGACATGGCTCCGCACCCCCACCGGAAACCGCGGTCACGCGGCTGCTGCGCGCCTTGGAGCGCCTCCGCACCTACGCACCGCCCCTCCGGGTGACACCCGAGGTGCAGGCGTACTACGCTCAGCTGGCACCCCTGCAAACGGGTGAGCGACGGGCGCGCTACGGCGATCTCCGCGCGGCACTGGCGGATCCGGACTTTCGCCACGCCTTTCTGCAAGACCCGCACGACGCGGCGTTGGTACGAAACACGATCACCCCGACGGTGCTCACCGGCAGCAGCAAGATCAATGTCATACCCGCCAGTGCCCGTGCCGAATTGGACTGCCGCCTGCTCCCCGGCGAGGACCCGGAGGAATTCGTGCGCACCGTGAAGGCGGCGATCGACGACCCCGAGGTGGCCGTCCAGGTGCTCCTGAATTTCCCGGCGGTCGCGTCGCCAAGTGCAGCCGCCTTCAGCACCGCCGTCGGGCAACTCGCGGCACGAGAAGGGGCGCCGGTGGTGACCACCGTCCTCGCGGGATTCACCGACAGCCATTACTTTCGCGAGCGCGGCATCCCCAGCTACGGCTTCGTCCCGTTCGACCTGAGCGACGACGAGGCAAAGCGTGAGCATGGCGTCAACGAACGCCTCGCAATCCGCAACCTGCGCGATGGCACGCGGCGGCTGATGGAGTTGCTGCAGTTGCTCGATGCCGAAGCCCCCGCCACGGAGCGTACGGCACAGTGATCGGAACGAACACGCATCGCGGAGGCAATCGCGCCCTGCCGCCGGGCACGCCCATCTAGGAGGGCTTATGTGGGTACCCGAATTGCCGATTCTGGAGAAGATCGTCCGTGCGACCGTCGTCTACGGCTTTTTGCTTCTTGGGCTGCGGTTGACCGGGAAACGGCAGATGGGACAGATGTCGTCGTTCGATCTCGTTGTCTTGTTGATGATCAGCAACGTGCTGCAGAACGCCATGATCGGACCTGACAACTCCATCCTGGGCGGGTGTATCGGCGCGGCCACCATCCTGGTGCTGAACTACACGGTCACTCGGCTGGCGTTTACAAACAGGAAGATGGAGCGTTGGCTGGAAGGAGCACCCACCTTGCTCATCCACAACGGCAAGATCCTCGAGCAGAATCTGCGCCGTGAACTACTGACGCGTGACGAGCTGATCGCCGCCTTGCGGCGGCAAGGCATCCTGGCCGTCGAAGAGGTACGCGTGGCGTTGCTCGAAGAAACCGGCGCGATCACCGCGGTACGCCGCGGGAGCGGCACGGCGACAGGGGCGGTGCCCCCCGGCTCCTGAAACCCGCCGCGTCGATTCAATCCACGACCGATAGCGCCTGGCGCGGGCACCGCCGTACAGCCGCCTCAACCTTGGCGCGCAACTCCGGCCCCGGGTTCTCAATCCGCAGGTGGGCGCGATCGTCGTCTTGGACCTGGAACACCTCAGGACACACCCGTTCGCACACGGCATTGCCTTCGCACCGATCGTAATCGATCACAATCTTCATGGTCGTTCGCTTCCTACGCCGCCGCCGGCGTGAATGTCACCGGCATGTGCTTGATACCGTTGATGAAGCTGGATCGCAACCGCGCCACCGGGCCGGCCAGCTCGGTGTCCGGCAGCCGGCGCAGCAACTCCTCGAACATCACGCGGATTTCGAGGCGCGCCAGGTTGGAGCCGAGGCAGAAGTGCTCGCCGATACCGAAAGCCAGGTGCTCGTTCGGCGTCCGCCCGACGTCGAACCGGTCCGCATCCGCAAAGACCTCCTCATCGCGATTGGCGGAGGGATAGAACATCAGGACTTTATCGCCCTCACGAATCTTCTGCCCGCGGATCTCGGCGTCACGCGTGGCCGTGCGCCGGAACGCCATCACCGGCGACACCCAGCGCAGCATCTCGTCGACCGCCGTGTTGATGAGCGACCGGTCCTTGAGCAATCGAGCCCGCTGTTCCGGATGGTCGATCAGCGCGAGCATCCCGCCAGAGATGAGATTACGCGTCGTTTCATTTCCCGCGATCATCAGGAGAACGAAGAACACGTCGAACTCCATCTCGGTCAGCTTCTCGCCGTCGACTTCCGCGTTCAACAGCACGCTGATCAGGTCATCGCCGGGGTTTTTCCTGCGCTCGGCGGCCAGTTGATTGGCGTACATGTACACTTCCAGTGATGCGCGCTTGGCATCATCCTCCGTCGTACCGTACTCCGGATCGTCCTGGCCGATCATACGGTTGCTCCAGCTGAACAGCGCTCGACGATCCGCGAGCGGCACGCCCATCATCTCGGCGATCACCTGCAGCGGCAGCTCGGCCGCGATCTCGGTGACGAAGTCGCACTGGCCTTTCTCGGCCACCGCGTCGATGACGGCCGTGGCGATATCGCGGATGTGCGGTTCCAGGCGCGCCACCATGCGCGGCGTGAAGCCCTTGTTGACCAGGGCACGGAGCTTGGTGTGCCGCGGCGGATCGGTGTTGATCATGATTAGCTGCGTCTCCGCGAGCGAATCGGGCGGCAACTCGTTGATCATTGCGGTGCGCCGGTGCGAGGAGAAGGTCTTGGGGTCGCGCGATACGGTGACTACATCCGCATGTTTGGTGATGGCCCAGAAACCGGCGATCTCCGGATCCCTCTGCCAGGAGACCGGTGCCGTGTTCCGCAGCGTCTTGAAAGCGTCATGCGGGACCCCGGGCACATAGGTATCCGGGCTCAGCAAGTTGAAGTCCGTCCCGGCGGCGGGATGGTGCGTTGCTGTCGTTGACTTATCCATACTGTCGATCTCCTTATCGTGCGGTGCGACGCGCCTTCACGCGCGTGCCGTCTTGACGGCGGCTAATCGGTCTTTTCGCCCTGCCCTGCGCGGACGCGGGCCGAGGAGGCGAAACAGGGCCTTCTCCAGAAACCGCCGCTGCACTCCTAGCGCGTGCGCGGACTGCGGATCCTCGGACCATGCCGCAAAGTCTTTCAATGCGGGGACATAGCTGAAGTAAGCGAACATCAGGCCGAACAAACCCAACGCGAGGTTCGGTACTTCGTCCGCTTCCCACCCCGCGCCGGCTGCCGTCTCCGCACTGACTGCGAGCCCTTGGCGGTAGAGAGGGGTCAGCCAGCGAGAGACCAAGGCATTGAACCGTCCCGGACGATCGAGCAGAGCCCGTTGCAGCAGTCGCGCCAGATGCGGATGAGTCGCCAGGTGCGCGGTCAACTTGTCCGCCGTCAGGCGCAGTTCCTCCGATCGTGCCGCGCCCGGATGCCATGCCTCGATGATCAGATCGAAAATCGGGCGCAGGCCACGATCGAGTACGGCGTCGTACAGCGCTTGTTTGCTGGGGAAATGGTTGTACAGGCTCGGTGCCGTTAGCCCCAGCTCATGGGCCAGATCGCGCAGGGCGACTCCGTCGACACCGGACTCGGCGAACAGCCGCTCGGCGGCGTCGAGAATCAAATCACGCGTCGGCGGTAATGCCTCCGCATGACGCGCCCGCTTCGTCGGCAGCGCGCCTGTGGTAACTGCCTTCAATGCCACGATGCTTCACCAGTAATGAACGAACGTTTGTTAGTCAAGATAGGGTACAGAGCGAGGGGCCATGACCGCGACAGCATGCTCGCCACGGTGCGAGACCCTATCGATCTGAACAGCGATGGGTTGCCGAACAGGGGAGGAAGGCGAAACGGTCCCGCTGCGCCGCGGCGCCACGGGAAGCCAGGCAGGCGCTAGCATCGGCGGTTAGCCTCCGATAACCGCCTGGCTACAGTCAACTGCTAACGGTCCCCTTCGTATACGTGGAACCGACAGCCATGGGGCGCGGGCTGGCGGTTCAAACGTGCAGCAACAAGCGCACGAGGGTGCGCGCGATCAGCCAGCCGGCACTAGCCGTCAGCTCTTCGCGCAGCTCGCTCGGGGTCACGTCGAGATGCCGCGGCAGTTCGAAATCGTCGAGCGAGCGGACTGTGGGCAACGGCCTGGGAACGCCCAGCGCCCGGTTGGCCAGGTCCGCCACCTGCCCCTCACTCATCGTCTCAACCGGCGGTGTGCGCGCCGCCGCGGCCCCGGGCGCGCGCTGCGCCTTGACACGACGCAGTTCCCCACGATTGAACCACATCCCGTCACAATTGGGGCAGCGTTCGATGCGCGCATCCGCAGGCAGGTTCGGATCGTGGAAATGGAACAAGCGGGCACGACAGCGCGGACACGCGAGTGGGCGCGCGGGCGGTTCGATCGATCGCTGCAATGCGTCCCGATCCACCCGGTCAAGCCGCTGCGCGGCGACCGCGGTGATTGGATACAACTCCCAGCGATCGCACCAGATCCCGCCGCACTGCGGGCACTGGTCGAGCACGATCAGGTACCCCGTGACCGCCTCGGCGCTCACCTCACGCATCGCGCCGGCGCATTGTGGGCACGTGAGCGCCATCGGCTACCCCGCATGCGCCATCGCACGCAGGATGGCAATCCGCTGCGCCAGCGGCGGATGCGTGCTGAGGAAATCGGCCACCGCGCCCTGACGTTGATCGACGGCGCGGTGCAGCGGATTGCTGATGAATAAGTGCGCCGTGCCCTGCGTGGCGGCGCGCAGCGGCGACGTCGCCGCGCCGATTTTCTCCAGCGCACTGGCCAAACCCAGCGGGTTGCGGGTGAACTCGACTGCGGTCGCATCCGCGAGGTATTCGCGCTGGCGTGACACCGCCATCGCCAGAATGCGCGAGAGCGCGGGCGTCACCGCCACGAGCAGCAGGACGAGGACAAACACCAGCAGGTTACCGCGGCGCCGATTGCCGCCGAAGTAGAGTACGCGACGGGCCCAGTCCGCCAGCATTACCGCCGCCCCGAACAACACCGCTACCAGCGTCATGGTCAAGGTATCGCGGTTCCCGACGTGTCCCATCTCGTGCGCAATGACGCCCTGCATTTCCTCGCGATCGAGGAGGTTCAACAGCCCTTGGGTCACCCCCAGCATCGCATGTTGCGGATCCCTCCCGGTCGCCAACGCGTTCGGGGCGGGGTCGGATATCAGATAGATCCGCGGCTGCGGCAGTCCCGAAGCCAGCGCGATTTCGGTCGCAACGTTGAAGAGCTGCCGATGTGCGGGATTGTTCTGGTCGAGTGGACGGGCGTGCAGCGAGTCCATCACCATGCGGCCGCCGGCGTAGTATCCCGCCAGGCTCATGACACTGGCGACAGCACTGGTAACCAGTGTCGCCAAGGGCACCGGTACCCCGCCGGGGGTCAGGAGGCCGTTCCAGACGATATCGATCCCCAATCCCAGGGAAAGGAAAAAGGCGAGGAAGCACGCCAGCAGAAGCCGCGTGCGCCGGCGGTTGAGGGCTTGGCGGCTGTAGAAATCCACCGCGGCCGCGCGGAGGCGCGGAGACGTGTCAGGGAGGGACGTCACTTCGACAATGACAGATCCACCCGCGGCATCCCCTGATCGTCCGCCGCCACCGTAAAATACTCCGCCGGTTTGAAGCCGAAGTACGTGGCAATGAGACTGGCGGGGAAGACCTGTTCCCGGGTGTTGAGCTGCATCACCACGTCGTTGTAGAACTGTCGCGCGAACGCCAACTGATTCTCCGTCGTCGTCAGCTCCTCTTGCAGCTTCAGGACATTCTCGTTCGCCTTCAGGGCCGGATAATTCTCCATCACCGCGAACAAGCGGCCGAGGGACTGGGACAAGGCCGTCTCCGCCGCGGCAGCGTCGCGCACGGTCCCCGCACCCACGGCCCGACCGCGCGCCTCCATGACACGCTCGAGCGTGTCGCGCTCGAACTGCATGGCCCCTTTGACCGCTTCGACCAGGTTCGGAATCAGATCGTGCCGGCGCTTGAGTTGGACATCGATCTGCCGCCAACCGTTCTGCACCCGGTTCTGCAGGCTCACCAGGCCGTTGTAGATGAACACCGCCCCCGCCAGCAGCACAACGATGACAATCAAGAAGATACCCATGCTTCACTCCTCCACTATCCCCACGGCGCGTCTGAAACAGCGCCCACGTCCGCTTAGCGCCGCTTCGGCAATGCGGCGCGCCCCGGGTATACGGCACGACGACCGAGCAGTTCCTCGATGCGCAGCAACTGATTGTACTTGGCGGTGCGTTCACCGCGGCAGGCACTGCCGGTCTTGATCTGTCCGGCGTTCACCGCCACCGCGAGATCCGCGATCGTCGCATCGTCGGTCTCGCCAGAGCGATGCGAAATCACAGTCGTGTACCCAGCGTGTTTCGCTCGCTCGATCGTCTCCAGCGTTTCCGTCAACGTGCCGATCTGGTTGAGCTTGACGAGAATGGAATTACCGACACCGGCCTCGATGCCGCGCTGTAAACGCTGAGGATTGGTTACGAAGAGGTCGTCACCAACCAACTGCACCTTCGTCCCCAAGGTTCGGCTCAACGTGGCCCAGCCGTCCCAATCGTCCTCGGAGAGCCCATCTTCGATCGACAAGATTGGGTAACGCTCCACCCAGTCCCGATAATATTGCACCATCGCCGCACTGGAACGACGGCTGCCGTCGGACTTGCGGAAGACATATTCGCCGTTCTCGAAAAACTCGCTCGCGGCGGCGTCCAGCGCCAGTGCGATCTGGCGGCCCGGCTGGTAGCCCGCACGTTCGATGGCGGCAAGGATGAGTTCGATCGCCTCCTGATTCGAACCCAAATTCGGAGCGAATCCGCCTTCATCGCCTACCCCGGTCGAGTAGCCTTTTTCCTTGAGCACCCCCTTGAGTGCGTGAAACGTCTCCACACCCATGCGCAGGCCGTCGGCAAAGCTGCGCGCGCCGACCGGGATCACCATGAATTCCTGCAGGTCCACGGAACTGTCCGCATGCGCGCCGCCGTTGAGAATGTTCAGCATCGGCACCGGCAACGTGACGGCGCGGCTGCCGCCCAGGTAGCGGAACAACGGCACCCTGGCGGCCGCAGCCGCGGCCTTGGCCACGGCCAGCGAAACGCCGAGAATGGCGTTGGCGCCGAGGCGGCGTTTGTTCGGCGTCCCATCCAGATCGAGCAGCATCCGGTCGATATCCGCTTGCCGGCTGGCGTCGCGCCCGCGCAGCGTGGGCGCGATCAAACGGTTCACGTGATCGACGGCTTTCAGCACCCCCTTGCCCTGATATCGCTTCTTGCCGTCGCGCAACTCGAGTGCCTCATGGGAACCTGTCGATGCGCCCGACGGTACAGCCGCGCGACCGATGCTGTCATCGCTCAATACCACGTCCACCTCCACCGTGGGGTTGCCGCGCGAATCGAGAATCTCGCGCGCACACACTTTGCGAATCTTCATCATTGCACCTCGGCTGCCATCATTAAATTTGCCATTGTCCTCGGCCTGCATTACAATGCGCCCGACTCGAACGACCGATGGCTCTTTTACCGCCGCTACCACGCAAACACAAAGGGATCTTGGCGACCTGCGCGGTGTTGTTGGCGCTGCTGGGCGTCGATGCCGTCTATGGGGAACACGGACTGGCGCACCTCTCGCGGATGCGCGCCGAACAGGGCGAATTGGAACGCACCGCGTTCGAGCTGCAGCAGCACAACGAGCGCCTGCGCGAACGCATCCGCAAGCTGCGCACCGACGATACCTACCTGGAGAAGCTAGCGCGCGAGCGTCTCGGGTTGGTGAAGAAAGGCGAAATTCTGTACCGGCTCACGCCGCCGTCATCGCGCAGCCGGTAGACCGCCGCCCGCCCGGCTAACGGTCGGCCACTTGCGTGCAGCCGAGTTGTCGGAGTGCCGTGCGGATCGTCTCCGCGGCGCGATCGAGGTCGGCGGGGGCGGGGTTGGGATCTTGATTGGCGAAGTCGAGGTCGCGGATCGCGTCGATCGGGATAACGTGGATGTGGCAGTGGGGCACCTCCAGACCCGCAATCGCCACGCCGACCTTCTTTGGATGGAACCCCCGCTGCAGCGCTTTGCCAATGGTCTGAGTGACTGTCATCAGGTGCCGCGCCAAATCCGGTTCGAGATCGATCCAATGATCCACCTCGGCGCGCGGCACCACCAACGTATGACCCGGACGAACCGGCTGGATGGAGAGAAACGCAACGCACCGCTCGTCGCGCCACACAAAGCGTCCCGGGAGTTCGCCGTCGATGATGCGGGTAAATAATGTGGCCACGTACCTCTCCTCCTTAGCTGGCGCGCAGCAGGTGGATCTTCTTCCGATCCTTGAGGCCGGCGAGCAATGCGGAGACCGACGCACCCAACTTCGGATGGATCAACTGCGGCGCCAGTTCGCTTAGCGGTAACAGCACGAAGCGGCGGTTCTGGATTTCGGGGTGGGGCACCTTCAAGTTGCGCTTATTGATGATCTCGCTGTCGAACAACAAGATGTCCAGGTCGATGATGCGGGAACCCCAGCGCTTCCCACTGACGCGCTTGCGCCCCATCGCCGTCTCGATCTGAAGCAAGCGCTTCAGGAGTTCGTCGGCGCCGTACTCGGTTTCCAGTTCGATGACACCGTTCACGAACCATGTTTTGGCATCGCCGAGCGGTTCGCTCTCGTATAGCGAGGATTGCTTGAACACACGGGTCCCGGGGATCTTCCGCATGCGCTCGAGGGCCTCAAAGTAGTTCGCCTTTCGATCCCCGAGATTGGAACCTATCCCGATGAATGCCCGATGGGGCATACCTCGCCAGAACCTCCCCCCTTCACCGGCCCGCCGATTGCGACGTTACCGGCTATCCCTCTAAAACTGCGTTTACCTTGGCGTGCCCGCCCAAGGATTGATGTGTATTACTTATCGCTTCCTTGCCAATTTTACAACTTCCACGCGGAGCGCCACCTGCGGCTTGCTCGTCGTGCGCTAGGGTGCTAGTGCCGTCCGCACCCGAGCGGAGCCGACACTTTCGGGCTTGCCGGAACGACCGGAGGCAGTAGCGCCGCGTGCAGGAGCAAGCAAACATGCATACCGCTGACAGATTAAAGAGCATCCCGCCATATCTGTTCATGGAATTACGCAACAAGATCAGCCAAGCCAGGGCTGCCGGCATCGATGTCATCAGCCTCGCCATCGGCGATCCGGTTGAACCCACCCCCGAGGCGGTGATCGTAGAACTCGCCCGCACCGCGCACGATCCGGCCAATCACCGCTACCCGACCGATGAGGAAAAGGGCATGCTGGCATTCCGCCAGGCGGTGTCCAAATGGTACGGCACGCGTTACGGGGTCAGCCTCGACCCCGGGACGGAAGTACTGGCCCTTATCGGCTCCAAGGAGGGCTGCCACCACTTCGCGCTCGCCTGCGTCAATCCGGGCGAGCCGGTGCTCATGACGGATCCCGGTTATCCTGCCTACCGTGCGAGCATCCTCATCGGCGGCGGTGAACCGGTCAATGTGCCGATCCGCGCGGAACATGGCTACCTGCCGCAATTGTCCGATATCCCCAGCGACACGGCCCGGCGGGCGGCGGCGATGTTCTTGAACTACCCGAACAACCCCACCGGTGCGACGGCCACAACCGCATTCCTACGCGAGTTGGTGGACTTTGCACGCCAGTACGACATCGCCATTTGCTACGACAACCCCTACATCGAGGTGACCTTCGATGGCGAGAAGCCGCTGAGCTTCCTGTCCGTGCCGGGCGCTCGAGATGTTGGCGTCGAATTGAACTCCCTATCGAAGCCGTTCAACATGACCGGCTGGCGCCTGGGTATGGCGGTCGGCAATAAGGATCTGATCGCCGGCATTTCCCAGGTCAAAGAGAACACCGACTCGGGCGTCTTCAATGCCATTCAATTCGCCGGCATTGCCGCGCTCGAGCGCTGCGCGGACAACGTCACGCGCATGCTCGACATCTACGCCCAGCGGCGCGCGCTCGTGCTCAAGACCCTGGCCGACGTCGAGATCCGGTTCACGCCGGCGCGCGGCACGTTCTATTTATGGGTGCCGGCACCGCGTGGTCTCTCGAGCATCGAGTTCGCGACGTTATTGTTCGAGAAAGCCCACGTAGTTGTGGCGGCCGGCACGGCCTACGGTCAGTGCGGCGAGGGCTTCGTGCGTTTCTCGTTGACGGTGGCGGACGACCGCCTTGCCGAGGCGATGGGACGGATCCGCAAGGTCTTGGCATAGGGTCGTCCCGATCGAGACGCGGACGCCAACATGCCCCGGCGGCGTCCCTTGCCCGGTGCCCCCCTTCTTTCCGGAGCAGCGGCTTTGGTGGATTCTCGAAGTGAGGCCATCATGCCGGAGTCATCGCCTGGAAATGCCGCGACGCACGACGCAACCAGCCCTCCTGCGCCGGCGTCGAGTGGACCGCCCATGCGCTCTACGCATCGCAGGCACGCTCGCCGGTTGCTGGTCGCCACGGCGGTTCTCTGCGCCCTCGTGGTGGTCACCAAGGGCCTCCGTGTACCAGAGTATCTGCTCGTACTCGTCGGCTGGGTCCGCAACGCCGGCTGGGTCGGCGTCGGCGTGTTCATGCTGGTGTACGTCGCCGCCACCGTCGGTTTTATCCCCGGCACTATCCTGACACTGGGCGCGGGCTTCGCGTACGGGGTAGTTGCCGGAACCGCGATCGTCTGGATCGCCGCAAACGTCGGTGCCGTACTGGCTTTCGTGCTTGGCCGCACCCTGGCGCGCAATTGGGTCGCCGCCCGTATCGCAACCAATCCACGCTTCGCCGCAATCGATCGGGCTGTGGGGCGCGAGGGCCTCAAAATCGTGTTCCTCGTCCGACTCTCCCCGGTTTTCCCGTTCAACCTCCTGAATTATGCGTTCGGGCTGACGCGGGTCTCCCTGCGCGACTACCTGCTTGGATCGCTCGTTGGCATGCTCCCCGGCACCATCCTGTACGTATACCTGGGTTCCCTGATCACCAACTTGAGCACCGTGGCCGCCGGGCATCAGACTGGCGGTCGCGCGCGGCAGATCGTCTATTTTGCCGGCTTGGTCGCGACGGTGCTCGTCACAGTATACGTCACCAAACTCTCGCGTCGGGCACTGTCGCGGTCCGAACCGCCCGATTGACGGTTTCTCTCTGCAAGCGATAAACGAACGGTGTGTACACGGTAACGGAGCGAGACACCATGCGGCAGCGAACGGCCCGATGAAGGACTGCCTGGCGGCGTGCGCGGAAAAGGGACCGTCCCCATTCGATGCCGGGGGATGGGTTGCGGCTCGCACGGCGCTCTGCCAACAATGAGCGATGACCATCTACGAGTTCGGGGCAACGACAATCGACGGTGAGGATCGCTCGCTGCGCGACTACGCGGGCAAGGTGCTGCTCGTGGTCAACGTCGCCTCCCAGTGCGGCCTCACGCCACATTACAAGGGCCTGCAGGAGCTGTACGCGAACTATCGCGACCGCGGGCTCGTCGTCCTGGGTTTCCCCTGCAACCAGTTTGGCAGCCAGGAACCCGGCACCGAAGCCGCGATCAAGACCTTCTGCGAAACCCGCTACGGGGTCACCTTCCCGATGTTCGCCAAGATCGACGTCAACGGCAGCAATCGCCACCCGTTATACGCGTTCTTGACCGCGCAGCCGACACAACCGGATGGACCGGGTGACATCCAGTGGAACTTCGCCAAGTTCCTGGTTGACCGTTCGGGCAATGTCGCAGCGCGCTTCGCTCCCACGACGAAACCGGTCTCGGACGAGATCGTCGACGCCATCGAGGCGCACCTGTAGACACGGGTCGATGCTCGCCCGGGCGTTGGTGCACCCGGCGCGGGTCCTCCGCGCGTGCACGTCAGGCCGGTAAGTCTGCCAAGCAGTCGAGCAGCCGTGCCATGCGCCGATTGAGCGCCGCGAAGCGGGCGTCGTCCGCACGCATGGCCGCTGCCGGCTGCACGAACGGGCCGGGGTGAATCTCCGCGGCGCAGCGTGCACTGAGATCCTCGACACCGGTACGGGTTGTCTCCAGGTGGAACTGCAGCGCAACCACGCGCTCGCGGTAGACGAACGCTTGCTGGGCGCACGCCTCGCTGCGGGCGAGGTGGACGGCGTCCGCGGGCAGGTCGAACGTTTCCCCGTGCCAGTGGAACGCCTCGAAGCGCGCCGGCAGCACCGCACCGACCGACGTCGCGGTAGCTTGTGGCGTCCGCTCAACCGGGAACCACCCGATCTCCTTCACCGGGTTGGGATACACGCGGGCGCCCAACACCTGCGCGATGAGTTGCGCTCCCAGGCAGATACCCAGCACCGTCTTGCCGGCAGCAATGGCCGCCTCAATGAAGCGCTTTTCCTGAAGGAGCCATGGGTGCGCGCGCTCGTCGTGGACGCTCATCGGCCCGCCCATCACTACGAGCCAATCCACCGCCTCCAGCGCCGGAAGGTGTTCCGCCTCATGAAAACGGGTCGCGGTCAGCTGGTGCCCCGCCCGTTGTGCCCAGGCGGCGATCGAACCTGGCCCCTCAAAGGCCACGTGCTGCAGATAGTGAATGCGCATGCGTCTTACTGTCCGGCGCGCATCGGCGAGCGCGTGTCGTAGCTTGCGGGCGGTCTCGTCGCTTACTCCTCGGCCGCGACCACGTAGCGGGTAAACTCCGGGAGGAACGCCAACGACTCCATCGAGCGCATGCGGTCGAGAAAGACCGCACCGCGCAAGTGATCGCACTCGTGCTGCGCCACTCGGGCGTGAAAATCCCTGGCCACGCAACTCAGCGTCTTACCGCTACGGTCGAGGGCGTCGATGCGGATCTGCGTATAGCGGGGGACCTTCCCGCGCAGGTCCGGAAGACTCAGGCATCCTTCCCAATCCTCTTCCATGGTGGTGGTTACGGGCGTGAGCGTCGGGTTGATGAGCACCGTCAGGGGAACCGCCTCGGCATCCGGATAGCGCGGGTTCCCCTCAACCTGGAAGGTGACGATCTGCTTGGACACGTGCACCTGCGGCGCGGCGAGCCCAACGCCATCGTATTCCATCATCGTCTCGATCAAATCATCGATGAACCGCTGCGTCTCCGGATCGCCGATGGCCGCCGGCGGCACCGGTTCCGCTAGCGCGCGCAGGACGGGATTGCCGAGATGCGCGACTTTCAAAATGGCCATCGTCGTATCCTGTAGCCGAGGCCAACGGTACTTGCCAGCCCGTGGGGAACCCCCGGCGGCCGGCGCGGCGCATGCGTGGGCTCACGCGTCCTCGAACTCGCCGAAACTGACTTCTTCCGGCGCCCGATTCTCGAACCGGGTACACTCCGACAGGAACGTCAGCGGCACCACGCCGATAGGGCCATTGCGCTGCTTCGCCAGGATGACCTCCGCCGCCCCTTCTTCCGCGTTCTTGTCGTAGACGATGGGGCGATACAGAAAGGCAATGACATCGGCGTCCTGCTCGATGGCGCCGGATTCGCGCAGGTCTGCCATCATCGGTCGCTTGTCGCCACGCGTCTCGACCTGGCGGTTGAGTTGGGACAACGCCACCACCGGCACATTGAGTTCTTTCGCCAGCGCCTTCAACGATCGCGAAATGCCCGAGATCTCCTGCTCGCGATTGTCGGCGCTATCGTGCCCGCGCATCAGCTGCAGATAGTCGACGATAATGAGGCCGAGCTTCGACTCCCGTTCGCGTTTCAGTCGCCGCGCCTTGGCACGCAGTTCGAGCACGCTCAGCGCGGGAGTGTCGTCGATGAAGATGCGCGATTCCGACAACCGACTCGCCGCCTTGGCCAGTTCGGGAAAGGCGCTGGCGGGAATGTAGCCGGTGCGCACTTTCGACTGATCGACGCGGGCTTCCGAGCACAGCAGGCGCAAGCCCAGCTGCTCCTTCGACATTTCGAGCGAGAAGATCGCCACGCCCAGTTTCCCCGCGATGCCGACGTACTGCGCGATGTTGAGGGCGAAAGCCGTCTTGCCCATGCTCGGCCGGCCGGCGACGATGATCAAATCGGACGGCTGCAGTCCGGCCGTCAGCCGGTCGAGGTCGACGAAACCCGTGGGCACGCCGGTCACCAATTCCTTGCGCTCGTACATCTGCTCGATCGAGTCCATGGCCGTGAGCATGATGTCGCGCAGGTGAAAGAAGGTCGGCCGGACCTTGCGCTCCGAAATGGCAAAAATCTTATGCTCGGCCTGGTCGAGAAACTCGTCGACATCGCCGCGCGATTCGAGCGCCTGCCGAGCGATATCGGTCGCCGTCTCGATCAACCCGCGCAGCACGGATTTCTGGTGCACGATACGAGCGTAATAGCCGACGTTCGCCGCGGTCGGCACCTTGTCCGCCAGCTCCGCCAGGAATGCCGCGCCGCCAATCTCCTGCAACTCGCCGCGCGTTTTCAACACCTCGGTGAGGGTGATCAGGTCGATCGGCTCGCTGCGCTGATTCAGATCCAGCATCGCGCGCAGTATCTTCCGATGCCCCTCGCGATAGAAATCCTCTGGGCTGAGGATCTCCAGCGCCCGGTCCAGGCTGTGGTTGTCGAGCAACACACCGCCCAGCACCGACTCTTCGGCCTCGATGTTCTGCGGTGGCAGCTTGCGGAGCGTTTGCTCGATCGCATCCATGGGACCGCAAGAGATTAGCAAAAAACCCGGAGCACCGCATCACACTGACGACGCCACGTTGGGAGCACCGCGTCGGCAATCCGCCGAAACCGCGAGCCGCTGGGCCTGGATACTGGCCTGGAGGCCGACCCGCCGCGAGTTGGACGACGATGCCCGCATACTTCCATGAGAATGCTACACGTCTTGGCCAGAGAGTCGTGTCGCCGGCAACGTCGCTCCCCGTCATCCGATTGGTGCCGGCACTCTGCGCCCGAAGTGCTACGCGATGGCCCGCGGTCAGGCGCAGACGTTCCCCTCCCGTGCAAGGGTTTCCTTATCGACAATTCTGGGATAACCGTCCCCGTTAGCGAGACAAGGCACCTACCGATGCACCTCCAACGAAGCGGTTCGCAACCCTTTGGCGAAGGACCGATCGGCGTCCTCATCGCGTGCCGGCAGGTTGCAACGCGGGAATGGCGGCGTGACTCCTCGGGCGATACTGTTCGACGCCGGTGATACGCTCTTCCGCCTACGCCGGTCGGTCGGTGAGGTGTACGCCGAAGCCGCCGCGCGCCATGGCGTGATGGTCGCCGCCGCCGAAATCGACTCGCGTTTTCGCAGCGTGTTCCGCCGCATGCCGCCGCTGGCATTCCCTGGGGTAGCGGAAGCGGAGTTGCCGGCGCGCGAGTACAGGTGGTGGAAGGAGTTGGTCGCTGCCGTCTTCGACGGAATCGATCTCGCCGACTTCAACGCCTGCTTTGCGGAGTTGTTCGCGTACTTTGCCGGAGCGCAGAATTGGGAGCTGTTCGAGGATGTCCTCCCGGCCTTGCGGGGATTACGGTCCCGCGGCGTGCGGTTGGCGATCGTTTCCAACTTCGATGGCCGTCTCGTGCGCATCTGTGAAGGCCTTGGCGTTGCCGCGTACTTCGAAACGATCGTCATGTCGGGGCGCGTCGGGGTCGCCAAGCCGGATCCACGAATCTTCCGCGTGGCACTGCGACGACTGGGCCTACGGGAGACGGGCGTCGTCCATATCGGCAACAGTATGCGCGAGGATGTGGAGGGCGCACGGGCGGCCGGCGTCCGCGGTATCTTGTTGGCGCGCACAGCCGAAGCTGCGGGAGCCGACGTGATTCACGATCTGCGCGACCTCGGTGACCTCGACGCCGCTTTGGCGCGTCATTACGGATGAGGCGAAAAAGCCGATTGAAAATTCTTGCCGCCAATTGCCAGCTGCGGCAGGCTGTTGACGGGGGCTGCCGCTGGACGCATAACGGCACTCGGCGGCAATCCCGAGGAAATGGAGCATGAGCTCGACCGGCGGTCTGTTGCAGAACAAGGTGCTGATCGAGGTGCGGTGCAACGAGTACACCATGCGCGACCGCAACCCTAACGTCCCCTGGACCGCGGACGAGATCGCCGACGATGCGGCGCGTTGTAGCGAGGCGGGTGCCGCATTGATCCACTTCCATGGGCGCACACCTGACGGCGCACCGGCGGCCATGGTCGAGGATTACGCGGCGGTGATCCGTGCGATCCGACGCAAGAGCGACGTGCTCATCAACCCTACCCTCGGTGCGGCGACGATTCCCGATCCCGAACAACGCGTCGCGCACATTCCTCTGCTGGCCAGCGACCCGGCCACCCGTCCCGACATCGCGCCGGTCGATTTGGGAAGCTTCAACATCGATCCCTACGACGCCTCCAGCAAGTCGTTCCGCAATGAGGATCTCGTCTATCGCACGTCGGTCAGAGGGCTGCGTCACGAAATCGAGCGCATTCGTGGAGCCGGTGTCGCCGTGCAAGCGGTGCTATGGACTATCGGCAGCGCCCGGCTGCTGGGCGCGTTCATCGAAATGGGCGTACTGCCACAGCCGGCGCTGGTCGAAATCACGCTGTCGGACGGCTGGCTGTCGACGCATCCGGGCACCGTCCGTGGCCTGCGGGCAATGGTCGACTTCCTGCCGCCGGCCCCGCTGGTGTGGACGGTCGGCTTATTCGACGGCAACCTCCTCAAGCTGGTCACCACCGCGATCGAGTTGGGGGGCGGCATCTCGATCGGCCTTGGGGACTACCCTTACCGCGAGTTCGGCCAGCCGACCAATGCCGAGGTCGTCGGCGAAGTTGCGCGGATGGTCCGCGCCTCAGGACGGGACGTGGCAACAGCCGACGACCTGCGGGGTGTGTTGTCGCTGCGTGGAGCGGCCGGTTAAGATCGCTACGTCTGGATGACAGCGAGTCCGCACGAGTGCCCGTCCCAACACCAGTCCGGTACGGCCGGATGACGACAGCGCTCTGAAGATCGCCGCACCGACAGGAGGTCCTGCCCCGGTCAGCCGCCCGCCATACCGGCGACCCCGACATTCGATGCGAGCGCAACTATTGCGCCGGACCGGCGGCGAACCGTCTTCGGACGCTTGTGGTCCGCGGCGGCACCTGGCTAGTATGCGAGTAGTGACAAAGGTGGGGAACTACCGTGATCGATCTGGATTTCATCGTTCGGGCCAACCCGGAATACGTTGACGCCCTCTTCCGGCAGTTTCTGCGCGATCCCACGTCGGTCGACGAGCAGTGGGCGCTGTTCTTCGCCGGCGTCGAAGTGGGCCAGGGGAACGGCGGCCGGCCCGCCCCTCTCACTCCCGCGGAAACGACCGCGGAGTGGAACCTCGGGGTCCTCGATCTCATTCATTCCTATCGCGAGTACGGCCATCTAATCGCCAATCTCGACCCCTTGGGACACAATCAGACCCACCACCCCTTCCTGGAGCTGACCGAGTTCGGCTTCAGCGAAGCGGATCTCGACCGGCCGGTGGAACGCAGCAACTTTCGCGGGCGGCCACGGACCACCATCCGCGAGCTCGTGGCGCTCCTGCGCAGCACCTATTGCGACACCTTTGCCGTCGAGTACATGGAGATCGCCGACAAACGGCAGCGCGACTGGCTGAAGGAGCGCATGGAACCGACGCTCAACAAGCCGCCCTTGAGCAACGACGCGCGCAAGCAGATCTTCGCACGCCTCACCGCCGCGGAAGGCTTCGAACAGTTCCTGCACACGAAGTATATCGGCCAAAAGCGCTTCTCGCTCGAGGGCGCGGAATCGTTGATCCCGTTGCTGGAGACCCTCATCGAGAACGCCGGCGACAGCGGTGTCGAGCACATCGTCATGGGGATGGCACACCGCGGCCGCCTGAACGTGCAGGCCAATATCTTGCGCAAACCCTACGAGATGGTGTTCGCGGAATTCGAGGGCACCTTCCTGCCCCGCAACGTGCAGGGGGATGGCGACGTCAAATACCATCTCGGCTACGGGTGCGATCGGCCCACTCGCGGCGGCCGGATGCTGCACCTCTCGATGTGCTCGAATCCGAGCCATCTCGAAGCCGTCGATCCGGTCGTCGTCGGAGTGGTGCGCGCCAAGCAGTATTACCTGCGGGATACCGAGCGCAGTCGGGTGGTGCCCGTGGTCATCCACGGCGACGCCGCGTTCACCGGGCAGGGCATCGTCGCCGAAACCCTGGCGCTGTCGGAGTTGGACGCGTGCCGCAGCGTCGGCACGATTCACATCATTATCAACAACCAGATCGGCTTCACCGCGTCCCCGCGCGATTACCGCTTCACCCGCTATCCCAGCGACATCACCAAGGTGATCCAGGCGCCGGTCTTTCACATCAACGGCGACGACCCCGAGGCCGCCGTCCAGGCGGCGCGACTGGCGCTGGGCTTCCGGCAGGAGTTCAAGAAAGACGTCGTCATCGATCTGGTGTGCTATCGGCGGCACGGCCACAACGAAGCCGACGACCCCAGTTTCACGCAGCCGATCATGTACAAGGAAATTGCCGCCCATCCGACCGTGCGCCGGCTGTACGCGGAGCGCCTGCAGCGTGACGGTGTGCTCACCGCGGCCGCGGTCGCCGCCGAGGGCACCGCCCTCCGCGAGATTTTCGACGATGCCATCAACTACGCCCGCGACTTCATGCCGCGCCAACGCATCTTCGCCCTCGGCGGCGTCTGGAGTGGCATGCAGTGGGCCGGCGCCGACTGGAGTGCGCACACCGCCGTGCCGGCCGACACCCTGCACCGCATCGTCGATGGCGTACGGCGGGTACCGGAGGGGTTTACGGCCCATCCCAAGGTGAAACGCCTGATGGACGAACGCGCCGAGATGCTGCGCGCCGACGGACAGATCGACTGGGCGTGCGGGGAGATGCTGGCGTTCGGCACCCTGCTCCTCGAGGGCACCAAGATCCGCCTGAGCGGCCAGGACAGTGGCCGTGGCACCTTCAGCCAGCGTCATGCGCTCTGGCACGACAGCGCGACGAATGCGCGCCACGTCCCCCTGGACCATCTGAGTCCCGACCAAGGCCGGTTCGTCGTCATCGACAGCATGCTGTCGGAAGCCGCCGTGCTCGGTTTCGAATACGGTTTCAGCATCGCCGACCCACGCAATCTAGTGATCTGGGAAGCGCAGTTCGGCGACTTCGCCAACAGCGCCCAGGTGATCATCGACCAATTCATCGCGGCGGGAGAGTCGAAATGGCAACGCATGAGCGGCATCGTCCTGCTGCTCCCGCACGGCTACGAGGGCCAGGGTCCGGAACACTCCAGTGCGCGGCTGGAACGCTACATGCAGCTGTGCGCCGAGAACAACTTGCAGGTCTGCAACCTGACGACGCCGGCACAGTACTTCCACGCCTTGCGGCGCCAGATCCACCGCGCGTTCCGCAAACCGCTGATCGTCATGAGCCCGAAAAGCCTCCTCCGGCACAAACTGGCGGTCTCCGCCTTGAGCGAGTTCACCGACGGGACGTTTCAACCGGTGCTCGGCGAAGTGGATCCGATCGATCCGCAACGGGTGCGGCGTGTGCTCTTCTGTAGCGGCAAGGTATACTACGACTTGCTCGTGGCACGGCGCGAGCGCGATATCGATGACATCGCCATTGTCCGCATCGAGCAACTGTACCCCTTCCCCAAGGCCGAGGTCCGGGCCGCGCTCGAACCGTACATCGCCGCGCCGGACGTGTGTTGGGTGCAGGAGGAACCATGGAACATGGGAGCGTGGCACGACATGTCGCGGCGCTTGCAGCGTCTCCTGCCGCCGGAGCGCCCCGTGCAGTACGTCGGCCGTGCCGCTGCCGCCAGTCCCGCCAGCGGCTCGTACAAAGTCCATCAGAGCGAAGTCACCGACCTCATCAACAACGCACTGAGGAGAGCGCATGGCCAGTGAGGTACGCATTCCCGCATTGGGCGAGTCCATCGCGGAGGGAGTCATCGTCCGCTGGATGAAGGCCGACGGCGAAGTGGTACGGGTCGACGAAGCCCTGCTCGAACTGGAGACGGACAAAGCCAGCGTGGAGATTCCAGCCGAGCGCGGCGGCGTACTCAAGATACTCAAGGGCCAAGGCGAAAAGGTGCAGGTCGGCGATGTCGTTGCGCGCATCGACGACGCCGCTGCGGCCGCGTCTGCCCCAACGCCGACACCGCCCGCGGCGGAACCCTCGGCGGCGCTGCCGCCCGAACCCCCGCGCCGGGCGCCCGCGGCGCCCAGTCCCGTCCTCAGCCCCGCGGTGCGCCGCCTGGTCGAGGAGCATGCCCTCGATCCCCAGGCGATCCCGGCCTCCGGCCGCGGCGGCCGGCTGACCAAGGAGGATGTGCTGGCGCACCTGGAAACGACGACGCGGGCGCCCGCGGCGCCTCCACCGGTAGTCGAGCCGCCCGCAGCCACGGTACCGGCGCCGGTCGCCGTACCGCCGCGTCCGCCAGGCGCCGACGAGGAACGGGTGCCGATGACTCATCTGCGACAGCGCATCGCGCAACGCCTGGTGGAGGCGCAGCGGACAGCCGCCATCCTCACCACCTTCAATGAAGTCGATATGAGCGCCGTGATGGATCTGCGCGCGCGCCACAAGGCGCGGTTCAGCGAAATACACGGCGTGTCGCTCGGGTTCATGTCGTTTTTCGCGCGTGCGTGCATTGGCGCGCTCAACGACCTGCCGGTCGCGAACGCCGCGATCGACGGGACCGACGTGGTCTACAAGAAGCACGTTCATCTCGGCGTCGCTGTCGGCACCGAACGCGGCCTGGTGGTACCGGTGGTGCACGAGGCGGACCGATTGAGCTTCGCCGAAATCGAGCAAGCGATCGTACGACTGGCCACCGCCGCGCGACAAGGAAAGCTCAGCCTTGCGGATCTCAGCGGAGGCACCTTCACCATCTCCAACGGGGGCGTGTACGGCTCCTTGCTCTCGACGCCCATCTTGAATCCGCCGCAGAGCGCCATCCTGGGCATGCACAAGATCGAAAAGCGCGCCGTGGTCGTCGATGATCAGGTGGTCATCCGCCCGATGATGTATCTGGCCCTCTCCTACGATCATCGTCTGATCGACGGCGAGCAGGCGGTGACTTTCCTGATCCGCGTGAAAGAACGGATCGAGGATCCGACCCGAATGATGCTGGACATCTGATCCGCGAGACGGACGGCGCGCACTCCGCGGTGTGTTGGCGTCAGCCGGGCAAGACGCCGCTCGGAGAGCGGGGCGCAACCGCTGGGAGCAGACATGCGAAAAAAGAACGAGACCCCCGAGCGCGGTGCGGCAGGTGCGGTCACGGATTTCGATCTGGTAGTTATCGGCGCCGGGCCGGGCGGCTACGTTGCCGCCATCCGCGCGGCGCAACTGGGCATGCGTGTGGCGTGCGTCGAGAAGGAGCGTGCCCTTGGGGGCACGTGCCTCAACATCGGCTGCATTCCAAGCAAGGCGCTGCTCGATTCCAGCGAACACTACCTCCACGCCCGCAGCGGGCTTGCCGTTCACGGCATCAAAGTCGGCGCTGTCGAGCTGGATCTGGCGGCGATGCTCGCCCGCAAGGACAAGGTGGTCAAGGTGTTGACCCAAGGCGTCGCCGGCCTGTTTCGCAAGAACACGGTGGCTCACTTCACTGGCACCGCCCGCCTGGTCGGCGCGCAGGCTGTCGAGGTCTCCAGGGCGACCGACACGCAAACGCTGCGAGCACGGCACATCGTGATCGCGACCGGGAGTGCGCCCATCGAGCTCCCCGGCCTGCCGTTCGACGGCAAGCACGTCGTCTCGTCGACCGAAGCGCTGAGCTTCCGCGACGTTCCTGCGCGCCTCCTGGTCGTCGGTGCCGGTGCTATCGGGCTCGAACTGGGTTCCGTGTGGCACCGGCTCGGCGCCCAGGTCACCGTGGTGGAATTCATGGATCGCATCGTTCCCGGGATGGACCGTGGCATGGGCGAGCAGCTCCAGACGCTCTTGGAAAAGCAGGGATTGAAGTTCCGGCTGCGCACGACCGCGCGCGGCGCCGTCGTCAGCGAACGGGGCGTTGCCGTAACGCTGGAGTCGGGCGACGCAACCAGCCAGGAGACATGCGACGTCGTGCTCGTCGCGGTCGGTCGCCGGCCGTTCGCCGACGGGCTCGGGGCTCGCGAGATCGGCGTTGCCATGGACGACCGCGGACGGATCGCCGTCGATGCGCACTACGCCACCAACGTTCCGGGCATCTATGCGATCGGCGACGTGATCGTCGGCCCGATGCTGGCTCACAAGGCGTCGGAGGAGGGCGTGGCGGTGGCGGAACACCTGGCCGGCCGGGCCGCGCACGTCAACTACGGCGCGATCCCGAACATCGTCTACACCTGGCCGGAATTGGCCAGTGTCGGCATGACGGAGGAACAGGCACGCGAGCGGGACATCGCGCTACGCACCGGCACGTTCCCGTTCATGGCCAACGGACGGGCGCGGTGCATGAATGAACCGGACGGGCTGGTGAAGATCCTCGCCGATGCGAAAACGGATCGTGTGCTCGGCGTACACATCCTCGGCGCGCGCGCCTCGGACATCATTGCGGAAGCGGTCGTGGCGATCGAGTTCGGTGCCAGCGCCGAGGACATCGCGCGCGCGGTACACGCCCACCCCACGCTCCCGGAAGCCATCAAGGAAGCGGCGCTCGCCGTCGAGCAGCGGGCGCTGCACATCTGACGCGGGCGAACCTCACTGCACGGGCGGCCGTTTCACGCCCAGACTTTTCATTAGGCGGGCCAGGTTGCTCGGGGAGATGCCCAGCAAGCGGGCGGCGGCGGCTTGGTTCCCCCCCGTCTGTGCGAGCGCTCGATCGATCCGTCGCCATTTCTCTTCGCGCATCGCTTCGCCGAAGGTGGCGCTCCGCCCGCCTGCCAGGGCAAGATCCGCGAGATGCTCGGGGCGGATAACATCGGAGGTACACAGCAACACCGCGCGTTCCACGAGGTTCTGCAGCTCGCGGATGTTGCCGGGCCAGTTGTAACGGCGTAGCACCTCCATCGCCTCGGCGGCGAATCCCTTGATGGGGCGCTGATAGGTGGCGGCGGCCCGATCGAGGAAATAGCTGGCGAGCACCGGGATATCCTCGACGCGCTCGCGCAGCGCCGGTACGGAGAGCGGGAAGCGTGCCAATCGAAAATAGAGATCCTCGCGGAAGCGGTGGGCACGCATCTCGGCGTGCAGGTCCCGATTCGTGGCGGCCACCACGCGCAGGTTCAATTTCCGCACGGTCCGGCTTCCCAGGCGTTGCGTTTCATGCTCTTGCAACACGCGCAGCAGTTTCACCTGCACCGCCATCGGGAGGTCCGCGACCTCATCGAGAAAGATGGTGCCCCCGTCCGCCAACTCGAATTTCCCGGGACGTGCTTCCACCGCGCCGGTAAACGCCCCGCGTTCGTGACCGAACAACTCGCTCTCCGCCAATTCGGCCGGAATCGCCGGACAGTTGACGCCGATCAACGGTCCCGCTCGCCGGGGACTCAGATCGTGCACGGCCCGAGCGACGAGTTCCTTGCCGGTTCCGGTCTCGCCCGTGATCAGGACAGGGGCATCGGTGGGTGCGACCTTCTCCACCAACACCAGCACGCGCTGCAAGGCCTGGCTCGAGCCGATGATCTCGCCGAATTGCGAGGCGGCACGCGCTTCGCTGCGCAGGACGACGTTCTCGGCTTCGAGCCGCTGCCGCAGTTCCTCGATTTGCGCTTGTTGGCGCTGGATCTTGCCGACGTACTCGGCGTTCTTAAGCCCGATCGCCAACTGCGCCGCAACCAACCTGAGCAGCTCGACATCGAAGCCATCGATCATCGCGCCGGACCGTTTCATGCCGAGCGCCATAAAGCCCAGTTCCACCCCGTCCGCACACACCGGCACGCAGGCCTCCCATTCGCCGCCCGCCTCCGCGGCCGGGGTTCGTGGTTGCCACTCGATCGGCGCGGCGTGTGCCGTGTCGGCCGCGGCGTACGGCCGTTCGCCAAGCATCTGCGGCTTGACGACACCCCCGCAGCCGTACGCCAGGTCATAGGCCTCGTCGGCTCGCTTCAGATAGAGGGCGACGCCGACAAGTCCGAGCCCCTCCTTGAGCGTTTCGGCGAAGCGCTGCGGCAGGTCGGCATGCAGCGGCAATTGCACCAGTTCCGCACTCACCTGCCGGATCGCCTCGCGCGCCGCGTGGCGCCCGCGGAAGAGGGCGCTTTCGACTTCGCGCTCGACATAGGCGCGGAACCGTGAGAAGGCGATCATGATCGGGCCCGTCGCCAGCAATCCGAAGCCGAGGATGCTGGCGCTGATGATCCCCACCGGCAGGTGCTGGAGCCAGTAGATCGTCCCAGCAACCGGCAGCACCACCGCGGCGCCCGCTACCACCACCGCCGCCGTACGCACGATGAACACGTCAATATCCATCAACCGATGCCGGACGATGGCGTAGGCGACAACGGCGACCATTGCGATGTTCCCGACACCGCTTGGAAGTACAATGGGGAAGCCGTAGTTCACCAATATATTGACCGCACCAAGCGGGAAGGCAACTGTCGCGCCAAGTAACCAGTATCGACTACGAAGCTTGACGTCCGCAGATCCAGAAGCCCTGACACCTTGGATACACAAGAGAATGGCCATAGCCGGCCAACTCAAGCAATAGGCCACGAAAGCTGGATAGGCCAGCGCCGGCTTACTGATGATTCCTCCCCACGGCGTAGTGACAAAGCCATCGATAAGTAGACCACTTTCGTGGAGTAAAAAGAGTACCACAACCATCAAATAACCAAGTCGCAAGGCGTTAAGAGCCCATCGCTTCCTTGACCCAGACCAAACTAAAGCACAGTGGAATGCAGTCGCTGGGACAATGATCTGGCCAAACCGCGAGATTGCAAACGCAGTGCGATACTGACCAAAAGTATCAGGCATGCTGCAAGCAACAAGGAGCAAATGCCACGCCCCAAAGGAGGCCGTCATGAGTGCAAACGCACGTCCGGCATGCCGGTCTCTCGCGCCGGCCAAGACCACCACAACCGCAACGAAGTCAACAATTGCCGCAGCTAAAGGAACCGATATAGAAAAGATCCGCATCCAATCCATCGTTGATTACTTCTTGAAATTCCCTACCAAAGTCAAGCGTATTGAGTATCGCACCGCCGCATACCCAGGGCCGCCTAGTACGCAGCCTTACGTCCCCGCAAGGAATGAACTCGCGATGCCGACTCTCGCTCCGCGCCCATCGCCACTGCTTTCTTCGAATCTGTATGTGATGGAAGATTGATAATGAAACTGGTTCCGCAACCTGGTTCGCTTTCGGCCGTGATTGAGCCACCGTGCTCCGCGATGATCTGATGGGCGATAGCGAGGCCCAGCCCGGTACCAGCGTCCTTCGTTGTAAAAAACGGATTGAAGATATCGTCTAGTTGTTCGCGAGGAATCCCAATCCCCGTGTCCCGGATCTCCAATTGGCTCAAGCATCCATCGCTGCGTTCGACCGTCCGACTAACGACGCTGACCCTGCCACCGCGATTTGTTGCCTGGATAGCGTTGAGGATCAAATTGATAACCACCTGCTTGATCTGGTCGCCATCGGCGCTGATGAGCGGGAGATCGGATGAGAGTGTGCACACGAGAGCAACTCCGTTCTTTCGCGCTTCCGGTTCAAATAGCTTACCCACGCGTTCCGCAATCTCGTTCAGGTCTATTGGACCGACCACACGATTCGGCGACCGCGCAAACGATAAGAGCTCGTTGATCAGACCGGAAATACGTTTAACCTCGCCAGAGGCTATGCTCAAGAAAGAGGTCAAGAACTCCTCATCATGCAATCGCTCTGGAGCAAGCTGAAAAAATGTCTGGATAGAAACCAACGGATTTCGAATTTCATGGGCAATCCCGGCCGCCAAGGTACCAAGAGCGGATAGGCGATCAGCGCGACGAATGATATCTTGAGACTTCCTGAGCTCTTGATAAAGCCGCGCGTTTTCGAGAGCAACTGAAGCCTCAGCAGAAAGAGTCTCCAGCAAAGCCAAGTCCTCGGCGTAAAACGCGCGCAGATTTTTTTTGTGCCCGAGGCTGATGAACCCGGCGAGCTTGGCACCAGAAGTCAACGGAATACAGACTTCCCAGCCATTAGTTCGACACTCCTGCGCAAGCACACGGTATTCCGGGATTTCAGTATTCGCTTCGAGTTCCTCGCGCAAGAAGATCTCCTGCTTGCACCTTAACGCTGTTACGAATTCATTCCTCTCTGGGAACTCCACCTCCACGACTGCGCCTTCCTCCCACTTGTGGACGACAAACACTCTGGTGTCCGGATCTAGCAGTGCGATGGCAACGCGATCCAATCCCAACGTGGCACTGAGTGTCGCCGCCAACTCCCTGAGGAGACGCTCGTGATCCAAGATACGCACTATTGATCGAGCGAACGTCGTAAGCGCTGATCGGTATTCGTATCGGTTGGGGAATAGAGATCGCTCGATCCGAGCTTCCGCGCGGGAATGAAGGCGAGGGAAAAGTACGCCCACCACCACCAAAATCACGAAAATCGCGAACGAGAAGTCCGGATGGATCTGACCGAAAGAATGACGTTGTAGCCACATTATCGACACAAGTGTCGGCACAATCAACGCGATCAGCGCAGCAGCATAAGCCATACCCTTAGTGGCGACGACCTGAATGTCCATGAGACGGTGGCGTACGATTGCGTAAGCAACAACACCGGCCCAAGCCACACTGCCAAGATTCCCAAGGGGGTAGAAAGGCACTCCGTAAACTGGGAGAAAATTTGTAGCTCCTAACAGCAGCGCAACGGCTGCACCAAGCAACCAAAACTTGAGTTGGAGTCGAGTTCGCGGCTCATCTGTGGTGCGGTATTCGGAGATCAGCACGACGAAGGCACCGAGGAAATTCAGTACTAAGACGATGGCAAACGCCACATAGAATGGTCCTCCCACCCAATAGTAGCCCCACGGATACCACTGCAGCCGACTAACCACCAGGTCAAACGCATTGGCCCCAGTGAGTCCTACAGCGGCAAGGTACGCCAGCCCGAGCAGAACGCGCCATGTCTCCGAACGCTTACGCTGGAGCGCAATACCAATATGCAATATGGCCGGAGCCATAAAGTTCGACCCAACGCGAAAACATCGCGTAAGATTGAATGCAAGATCATAATCGGCAACGGAGTACAGCACGAGGAAATTGAGGTTCCAGAATACGAGCGTGGTAGCCAGAAAAGCGAACACCTGGCCCAGTTCCGTGTGCTGCAGATTGCTATAGACAAAGATGCTAAGTCCCAGGATCGCAATCGCGGCAAACAGGGGGACGGCAGCGTAATACACCATTGCCGTCGCTCACAATACCATATTGGGGAGGGGGGTACGAAATAGAAAGATTGCTAGGGGATCTCGGAGTTCTGTCTGCTGTTTCTCAAGGTCTAGGAAATCAAGATGCATCACGTAAACATCCCCGCAGACAGGATGGCAAAAATCATGGTGCTCAAGGCGCCGGAAGTATGCCCGCCGATAGAACGCACACAGTGCCTTAATTGGCGTCCGCATGAATAGGTCTGTTATTCGGGTCCTTGACGCGAACGCGAAAGCCAGCTTGAGCATCCCGATCGGCAGTAACCCCCGGCTTGTGATGCGCCGGTGGCCCGGATGGATCCACAGAGCGCCTATTTGCCCAGGTGATCGCCTTGCTGGCAACAGGTCGGGAAATTTGCAAAACTTTTCGAGTTCGAGTGGACGCTGGTCCGGGGTGATGATTCGAAAACCAGCGACAATCTCTCCTGCGTCAGTTACCGTGATGAAGTGAACCGCTCGATCATCGAACTCGTCGATAGGGTCGTAACCTAGCTCACTGCTGTAGATATTCCGGCGAAGATCGAGAGCCCGAAAGCGCTCCTCTCCCTCCGCAACCTTGAATCTCAATCCCTCAAACACGCACACCCCTAAGCAACCGACTGCGCAGTGAGTGATCCGCCATCCCGCTCCGTATCCGCCGGAACCCACGGCGCCCCACGGTAATAACGTGATAGGCCGCCATTTCTTGACATTGCCCTGAACGCATCAGTATTTTCCCTAAACCAAGGCCATCGAGTCAAGCGGCTGAGGAGGAAGGAGCAGGTAGAGTGGGAGAGAGCATGCAAAATATTAGTTCCAGGCTGACACGGCTCGACCTTAGGGACCAGATTGCCGCCCTGATAAATGAGATCGCCAAGATTGAATCCGAAAAGATAACCGAGAATGCGACCGTAGACGAGGATTTACAAATGAATTCAGTCGCATTCGTAGAGCTGCAGGTTGCAATTGAGGAAGAATACCACATTGAGATTGACCCTATTCAGCTCGTCGAGATCAACCGGTTCGGTGACATCATCGATTACATTCATAGCTGTATCGTCAATCAAGGCTCATGAGCCTGTTCAGGGACGAGCACGCACGCTTCCGCGCCGAAGTTCGTGCGTTCATACAAACTGAGATCTCTCCTTGGGCGGACGACTGGGAAAGCGCTGGGAACTTTCCGCGATCTGTATTTCGGCAACTCGGCGCCCGAGGGTACCTCGGCCTAACCATAGATCATTGCTACGCGGGTCGCGCAGTCGATTTCGCTTATGATGTAGTACTTGCTGAGGAGCTGCCGCGCTCGACGATGATGGGGCTTACTCTGAGCGTCCTGACCCAATCGAACATCTGCATTCCGTTGTTGGCAATGGTGGGCAACGAAGAACAAAAGCGACAGTTCCTCGCCCCAGCCGTTCGTGGCGAAATGATCGGAGCACTTGCTCTTACAGAACCGCACGGCGGCTCCGATCTCGTTCGCATGGTCGAGTGCACGGCCCTTGACCTCGGGGACAGCTGGGAGATCACCGGGGAGAAGATGTTCATCACGAATGGCCCTATAGCGGATTTCGTGATCGTCCTAAGCCGCACAAGGAACGAACGTACAACAACCAGCCTTTCACTCATCATAGTCCCTACAGACGTCGCGGGATTCAAGGTGAAGGCGACCTTGAAAAAACTGGGCATTCGATCATCCCCAACCGGGTGGCTACTATTCGACCGTTGTCGGGTTTCTAAACGACATACGCTAGGAAAGCCTAATCTTGGGTTCTTCTATGCCGATCGGAATCTCATGATCGAAAGACTTGCCGGGGGAGTAGCCGCCGTGGCTGCGGCAGAATTAGCGCTGAATGATACCATCCAGCATCTACGGGAACGGCATGCGTTTGGACAACCGATAATACGTCTTCAGGCAATTCGCCATCGACTAAGCGAGCTGTCGGCAGAATTGGAAGCGTGTCGCAGCCTGGTGTACGCTGTGGCCGAGCGTTTCCGAGATGGCCACATCGATCCCAAACGCATATGCATGATCAAGCTCTACGTATATGAAACCGTGCAACGCATTGTAGAACAATGCATTCAGTATCAGGGTGGGCACGGTTTCCTGGAAGCGAGTTTGATCGGACGTCTATATCGTGACGTTCGAATTCTTACCATAGGCGCGGGCAGCTCCGAGTTAATGAAAGATCTCATCGCGAGCTATCTCCGCATGTAAGGAGCGGGCAGCGTGAGAAGAGCCGTTATTACCGGTCTCGGAATCGTCGGCCCGACAGGGCTCGGAATAGAAAGCTTTTGGCGCGCGGTATTAGATGGACCGTCCGCCATCAGGCCGATTAGCCGATTCGACGTCACCTCCTATTCTAGCCAAATCGCCGGGGAAGTCCCTTCTCGTGATTACGAGAATCTGCTTGAACCACGAAAGATCCGCACGACAACCCACGTAACACAGCTCGCTCTTGCGGCAACGGAGTTGGCAATCCAAGACGCGAAACTCTCGGTCGCAACGGAGGATCTCGCTCGTGTAGGCGTTTGCGTAGGCACCGCAGTCGGTGGGTGGCGTGATGCTGAATCACAGCACGGAATATTGATCGAGCGGGGTGCACGTCGAGTTAATCCGTTTATCGTTAATGCGACTCCCAATCACAGTACGGGAGCAGAGGTGGCACAGCGACTGGGTGCGCAGGGGGCTCACTTGACTATTTCCACCGGATGTCCCTCTTCATTGCAAGCCCTCGGTTGCGGTGCGAGTCTCATTGAGACCGGGGAGTTGGATGTTTGTATTGCTGGCGGAGCCGAGAGCCCGATCATACCAACCATTCTGGCCGGCATGGGACGTACGCAAGAACTCTGCTCGATCAACGACCAACCACCAACAGCGTCACGCCCGTTCGACCGCTTTCACAGCGGCCTCGTCTTGAGCGAGGGCAGTTGTATTCTGGTTCTTGAAGCCGAAGAACGGGCAGCACGACGGGCGGTACTCCCATATGCCGAAGTGCTTGGCAGCGCTTCGTCGTGCGATGCCAACGGCCTGTTTGGTTTTGACCCGACTGGTGGGCCCGGTGCACGGGCGATCTATCAATTACTCCTGCGCACAAATCTCAGCCCAACGGACATCGACTACGTGTGTGCACACGCAAATTCGTCGCCACTGTTCGATCGAAAGGAATCGATGATCATCAAGAGTGTGTTTAATCACCATGTCCGCCGGTTACCTGTCAGCTCGATCAAGGGGGTACTTGGACACCCATTTGGCGCCTCTGGAGCGTTTCAAACCGCAGCAGCCTCACTTGCGATCCGTCACCAGACCGTCCCGCCAACGCATAATCTCGACATTCCCGCTCCCGACTGCACATTGGACTGTCTTCCACGCCACCCCTTTCACCGCAGAGTGAAAAATGCGCTCATTACAAGTTATGGTTATGGCGGGTTGAATTCATATCTGATAGTCAAGCAACCACAACTGTAACTCCCATAGCATCACCACATCGTCATAACAATCGCTCAGCCGTGATTCTGTGAATCTGATTGGTGCCCTCGAATATCTGCATTAACTTTGCATCACGCACTAGCTTGCCGAGCGGGTGCGCGCCCGTCAGCGCTTCCGGTCCGACGACTTGCATCGCACCATCAACGACTCTTACACAGGCATCTGACGCAAAGACCTTCGCCATCGTAGCTAGTTTGAGGTTAGGGGCGCCACGCAGTTTCCCTGTTGTCTGGTCCGTGCGCTGATCGTTCTGCCAAAGTGCTCGCCAGACCAAATCACGAGCGGTATCCACTAACATTGCCATATCAAAAAGACGCATCGCGACCCCTTGGTCATTCGACAGCGAGTTCTTACGCGCGTAGCTGAGCGCATATTGAGTGGCAGTACGCGCGAGCCCAACACTAATCGCCGCAACCAGCGGTAGCGAGAAAGACAGCGTTTGCACCAGCCCGATGGCACCGAGTCCTTCAGAACCCAAGAGATTCTCCGAAGATATTTCGACCTCGTCCAAGAGAAGCTCCGCCACAGGACATGCGCGCTGTCCCATCTTCTCCTCGATTCGCCCGATCCTGACGCCATGATGAGCGTCTACAACAAAGAATGAGAGACCGCCGAGTGCTGCTTTCATCGGATCGGTACGAGCCAACACCGAAAAGAGACTAGCTACGCTTCCATTTGAAATAAAACATTTTCGGCCGGTCAGTCGGTACGACTCTCCTTCTCGCCGTGCGCGGAGCTGCACACCGAACTTCGGATGCCCCGACGCAGCTGCCGTCCCCGCAGTCGCCTCAGTTACAGCAAATGCGCATAAGCACTGGCCACCGATGTCTCGGGTGATCCGGCGAAGTAGTCTCTGTTTCTGGATTTCCGTCCCGAGCAGCACGATCGGTCCGACTCCGAGGATCGACGCTCCGAAGATCGTTGCTACCCCGGCGCATCCTGCACCTAATTCCTCCAGCACCAGACCGGCCGAGACGTGATCGTAGCCCCCACCGCCATAGGCGGTGGGGATGAGCATCGTCGTGAATCCGGCACGCACTCCCTTCTCGACCAGATCCCACGGAAACTCCCCTTCCCGATCGATCGCCGCAGCGACCGGCAATACGTGTTGCGTGGTGAATTCGCGCGCTGCTTCCTGGCGCGAGCGCTGGATGGCACTGGGCTCGAAATCAATCAAGATGCACTCGACGGAACAAACGTGTCCATCGTGGACGGCCGTTTGTCGCCTCCACGTGGATGTCGTATAGCGTATGGAAAATCTCGCACAGGCAACCGAGCTTTCGATATCTCCGAGAATCCGGCAACCTCCGTGCGCCAATGAACGCCCGCACCTATCCAGACGCAGAAGATCGAGAAGGCCGAGACATGAAGCCACGCGCGACCGCTTCGAAGGCCGCACGCCACGGCGGATGTCTCAGCCCACCAATCCCGCCCCTGCATCAAGAACGGGTTCACCATGCATCATAAGCCTTCCAGTGATCGGAAGCCGCCCCACCCGTCCGCATCCATCACCCGGTTCCTGAACTCGCAGACTTCGCTTAACGCCGGCGCGGCCCTCCAACGTCGAGTTCATGGCCCGTGTCGGCGACGGTAGCAAGGAAGTCGTCGTTACGCTGGATCGAAGCCTGCGCTATGAGCTCGTTGAAGAATTGCTCGATCACCTGGGCCTTCGCCCGGTCCTCCGCCTGCTTCATCAGCTTGTCCTTCTCACCGTCGAACTTCGCATCGTCGGCCGGGATGCGTTCCTTGAGAGCTACCACCACGCTCGCGCCGAGTACCGGGTAAACCGCAGGGGCCACCGGCTTGTCTGCCGTCAGCTGAAACGCCTCCTTCTTCAGCTCCGACAGCGCACCGAGTTTCGGGATCGATGTGGCCGACCGGGGAAACGCCCCCGTTTCTTCGACAGTGAGCTTCTGCGCCTTGGCGACCGCGTCGAGATCCGGATTCTTCTGGAGGTCCGCCAACGCGGCCTCCGCCGCGCTCTTCGCCAGCGCCGCCGCCCGTTCGTTACGAGCGGCAACCTCGACCCGATCGCGGATGGTGGCAAGGTCGGGCACGTGCGATGGCAAACGCTCCGCCACCTGGAACAGCACAAAGCCCTTCGCGGTGTCGATGACCGGACCGACCTCGCCAGCGGCAGCGGCGAAGGCCGCGGTGGTCATGGCCGTACTACGCCCGATCCCGACGATTGCCTCGTTCTGCGCAAACGGCGGCGGCGTCGCCACGCCCAGACCGTCCGCCTCGGCGACCGTTGCCAGTGTCGTGCCGCCCACCACCTTGATGCGCGCCGTATCGGCGCGGTCGGAAGCCAGCTCCCGCGCCTTTTCCTGCGTCACCTTGGCGACGATTTGCGGCCGCACCTCGGCAAGCGCCTGGGTCCGCGCCGGCACTTTGCCTTCGACTTTGATGATGTGGAATCCGAACTCCGATTCGACCAGGTCGCTGATCTGCCCCGGGGCCATGGCGAAGGCTGCCGCTTCGAACGGCGGCACCATCTTGCCGCGCCCGAACGATCCCAGATCGCCGCCCTGCGCGGCGGAGCTATCCTCGGAGTACTGCTTGGCGAGCGTGGCGAAGTCCGCACCCTCTTTGAGTTTCGCCAGCACCTCCGCGGCACGCGCGCGGACCTTGGCCTTCTCGTCCGGCGTCGGATCCGGTGCCAGACGAAAGAGGATGTGTCGGGCATGCACCTCCTCCGGTTGCTCATATTCCGCGGCATGTTCGTCGTAGTACGCCTTCACTTCGGCGTCCGACACCTGCGTCTGTCCGGCGAACTTATCGGCGTCGAAGAGTACGTATTCGATGCGTACTTTCTCCGGTTCGCGGAACGTCTCGCGGTGGTTGTCGAAATACGCCTGAAGATCCTGGTCCGCCAGCTGCACGTCCGACGCAAACGTAGCGTTGTCGAATTTGAGGAAGCGCAGGTCCACCTGCTCGTTGTCCAGCCGGTAGCGGTCGTGCACTTCAGCTTCACTCACGTTCACGCCACCCAGGACGAGGTCCTGCAGCTTGTCGACCAGCAACTCCTCTTCCTTGGACTCCTCGTAATCCCCCGGGGTGATGCGATTCGAACGCAGCACGCGCAGGTAGAGCTCCTTGCTGAAGGCGCCGTTTTGTTGAAAGGCGGGCACCTGGGCAATGGACGCGCGGACCTCGGCGTCGCTGACGCTCAGGCCTAGGCGACGCGCCTCCTGGCGCATGAGATCGACCCGAATCAGTTGATCCAGCGCCTTGCCCTTCAGATCCAACGCCTTCATCAACTCGGGCCTGAAATTGTCCTTGTAAATGTCCTGGTAGAGCCGCAGCAGGTTGTTGTAGGCGCGGTAATAGTCCGCCGGCGCGATGGTGTCTTGGTTGACGCGCGCGACGAACTGCGCCTTTTCCACGCCGACCATGCCTCCCATCCCCCAGAAAACGAAGACGACAACGATGGCGACAAAAATGAACTTGACCCACGCCGCGGAGGCGTTACGACGAATGAACTTCAGCACCCGGATTATCCTCGGCGAGGAACCTTAGATGACCACCCCCGCAAAATCAATTGTCGCGTCGCGCCAGGGTCGATTGACATGCGCGCACGCCGATCGTCAGCCCACCCGAACCAGGCAAATGAGTTCGCCATGACCGAAGGCACGAAGTCGTCCGCCGGTAGCCCTTGAGACCACCTCCTTCGCCGTCTGCCTAGCCGGGGGGTGGGAACCTACGCAGGTGGGCTCGGCGCGCGGGTTGCCGCGGTTTCGCTCGCCACGGACGTCACGACTCGGCGGGCTCGGCGCCGGCCGGGCGCCGACTGCCGATGCCGATGATGCCGGCGTGTGCGGCGTACAGGGCAAGCTCGACTCGATCACGGACGCCGACCTTGCGGAAGATGGCGTTCATGTACGTCTTGACCGTTCGTTCACTGATGCGCAGCCGCTCCGCCACCTCCGAATTTCGCAGCCCCTGGCTCACCAGTTGAATCACGTCGCACTCGCGCGCGGTGAGCGGCCCGACCGGGTCGGGGCGGCCTGGTTTGACGACGTAGGCATGCAACCCACGCGGCATCCAGACACCCCCACGAGCCACGGCACGGATCGCGCGCAGCAGCGTGTCGGCCGTGTAGCGTTTGTAGACCACGGCCCGTGCACCGGCGCGCACCGCCGCTGCCGCTTCGTACGTTTCCTGACTGGCGGTCACGACGACGATCGACGCGAGGCGCGACAGCGTCTCGATGTCGTCGAGGGTGTAGCGATCCATGTGCAGGTCGAGCAACAGGATTGCGCAAGGCACGTGCGCCAGGGTGGGAGCAATGTCGTCCGCGCGTTCGATCTCCGCCACCACCTCGATGTCGCGTTCCTGCCGCAGCACAGCACGCATGCCCTCGCGAAAGAGAGCGTGGTCATCGGCAATCGCGATACGCAAGGGTGGCGCCGTCGGCTGGGCCATGGCCTCGGATCTGTCCTGCATTGCTCACCTGGGCGCGCACGGACCGCGGGCAGAAGGCCGCACGCCGTCTGCTTTGAGTGCCCTTCGGCCTCCAAGCTATCGAGAGCCGAACGGCTCTGCCAATCGGCCGAAGGTTGGAATTCGAGCCCAACTTTCGGTTGAGAAAGGGGAAACCGGAAGGTGGATCAGGACGCTTCTTCGCGCACGCCGATGATACCGACACGCGCGGCATACCGCGACAACTCGACGCGATCGCGAACGCCGACCTTGGGAAAGATGTTCACCAGGTGGGTTTTGACGGTCTGCTCGCTGATGAACAGCTTCGCCGCCACCTCGACGTTACGCAGTCCCAGCCCGACCCAACGCACAATCTCACGTTCGCGTGCGGTAAGGATCGCGTGCGTACCCACGTGCAGGGCCTTGGCCATGTCCGCCTGCAGCGCAGCCGGCAACCACGCACCGCCGGCGGCCACCGTGCGGATGGCCTGCATGAGGTCGTCCACCGCGAAGCGCTTCAAGATCACCCCGCGTGCGCCCGCCTGAATCGCCGCCAGCGATTCCTCTGGCGCCTCCGAGGCAGTCACCACGACCACCGCGGCCTTCTGCGCCAGGGCTGGGATCTCGCTAAGAGCGTTGCGTTCCATTTGCAGGTCGAGCAAGAGCACATCGCACGGGACACGCTCGAGCAGCGGGGTCAGATCCGCCAGTCGCGGACTCTCGCCCACCACCTCGACGCTCGGCTGCAATGCCAGCGCGGACTTCAAGCCGGCGCGAAAGAGCGCGTGGTCATCCGCCAGAACCACACGGATCGGCGGTATCGCGCCCTGCCTTACGTCTTCCTGAACCGGCATCTCGCGATCACGCTGGCGACGCGACGGTGGCTTGGTGTCCGTCCCGTAGCGCGACGATGCTCGCCGCGCGCCGGCAGTCGCCGTCCGCTTTGCCCTTGTCTCCCGCCGCATCGTTGCCTGCCTTAATCTCCCCGTTGTCCCGCCCCTGCAGCGTGTTCAAGTGTGACATTCCATGCAGGCCATAGTCAATGGGTCAACGTCCGGGCTTGCGCGCGCATCGCGGCACGACGCGAGGACCGACGTCAGCGTGGAGCCGTCACGGGCGGAAGGCGTACTTGTCGGTGGTGGCGGAGCGCGGTTTAGTGGGGGGCGACCGGTCCTCGCGCGGAGCGCTCGGGGCGCGGGTCGAAGGCCGCCAGGGCCTGAGCCAACCGCCGCACTTCCTCCTCCAGCGCGGCACAGGCCGCTTCCGCAGCGTGGCAGTCGCCGGCGCGTGCAACAGTCTCGAGCCGGTCGGCCGCGGCAAAGGTGCGGTCGGCCGCGAAATACGCGGCGCTGCCCTTCAAGCGGTGGGCGGTGTGTTCGACGGCGCTCAGATCGCTACGAGTCAGGCCGTCGCGCAGCGCATGGAGAAGCCGCGGAGCCTCCTCAAGGAACATGAGCGCCAGCTTCTGCAACTCGCGATGGTCGCCGCCCAGACTGCGGAGCAAACGCCTCCAACCGAAGATGGAGCTGGTATCTCTGTGCGGTTCGCGCTGGTGCATCGTCCTGCTCGTAAAGCAAGGGCCATACCACCCTTCCCCACCGCACCCCAATAAGTCAGAAAACACCGTACCGCAATGTCAAAAACGTTGCAACCGTGTCGGTCCCTTGCCGGTCCATGGGTCAGCACCCAGAAGGGCGGCGCGCCGGGAGGAAACCAGGTCCGTGGCATCGACTTGCGGCAGTTGCGATCGAGAACGAATTACGGTTAAGTGAAGGCATCGCGGTGCGGAGAGGTGCCCGAGCGGTCGAAGGGGCACGCCTGGAGAGCGTGTGTACCCACAAGGTACCGTGGGTTCGAATCCCACCCTCTCCGCTTCTGAATCTTCCGGAACACCTTCGAGACTTGAGACTCGAGGCATCCGACCTCGGATTCCTCCTTTCCGTGCCGGGCAGGGAGGCAGGGGGTTGGGTTCCGCGGCGCAACAGCACTTTCGAACGGTCCCTGGTGGCGGCACTGGACGCGTGGCGGCGAACGTGCGAACATCAGCCCGTCGAAGGATGCAGCTAGTGGTCACGAGCGATAGCTAGGTCCCGCGCAAGAGAGCGTCGCGAACTCCGTCAGGTCCGGAAGGAAGCAGCGGCACCGATTGCTTCTCTGTGCCGCGGGGAAACCTAGCTATCGCTGGTGACCACTGGGCACGGCGGCTAATCGCGTTTTGCATATGGCTGATCGCCTATCGTCAGCAGCTCAATCGACCGCATAGGCGATAAGCGAAATGCGTCGTTAACTCCATGAGCTATCTCGTTCTCGCCCGCAAGTGGCGGCCACAGACGTTCGACGATATCGTCGGCCAGGAGCACATCGCCCGGACGCTAACCAACGCCATTCGCAGCAACCGCGTGGCACACGCCTTTCTGTTCACCGGCGTCCGCGGCGTCGGCAAGACCACCGCGGCGCGCGTCCTCGCCAAAGCGCTGAATTGCGTCAACGGCCCGACCCCCGCCCCCTGCAATACCTGCGTCAATTGTCGGGAAATCACCGCCGGCAGCGCGGTGGACGTCTTGGAAATCGATGGTGCCTCGAACACCGGTGTCGATGACGTGCGCGAGATCATCGAAAACGTTCGCTACCAACCGGCCAAGAGCCGCTTCAAGATCTACATCATCGACGAAGTCCATATGCTCTCCACCAGCGCCTTCAACGCCCTGCTCAAGACGCTCGAAGAACCCCCGCCGCATGTCAAGTTCATCTTTGCCACCACCGATCCGCACAAAGTGCCGCACACCATCCACTCCCGCTGCCAGCAGTACGATTTCAAGCGTATTCCGTTCCGCCTGATCGCCGAGCGCCTGGCGCACATCGCCCGCAGCGAGGAGATCGCCGTCAGTCCGCAGGCGTTGGCGCTCATCGCGCGCGAGGGCGAGGGCAGCATGCGCGATGCCCAGTCCCTGTTCGACCAAGCGATCGCCTACGCCGGCAAGACCATTGGCGACGAAGATGTCATCTCCGCGCTCGGCCTGGTCGACCGCAAACTGCTGTACGGCAGCGCCGACGCGATTCTGAATCGCCGTCCGGCCGACGCCCTCGCACTGCTCGACCAACTGCATCTCTACGGCTACGACATGCGCCGTTTCGCGCGCGAATTGCTCGAACACTTTCGCAACCTCGCCGTCGCGCGGCTGCTGCCGACTCCGGATCTTCTGCCGGAACTGCCGGACGAGGAGCGTGCCGAAGTGCGGCGGCAGGCGCAGCAATGGAGCACCGAGGATCTCGACCGCGCCTTCCGGCTGCTGCTCAACGCCGAGAACGACGTGGGCCGCGTCCCCTACCCCAAGCTCGTCCTGGAAATGACCATCATCAAGCTCGCCACCCTAACGCCGGTGGTCGCCGCGAGCGACTTGCTCGACCGCATCGACGATCTGCAGCGCCGGTTGCAGGGGCGGCAACCATCGACAGACGACGTCGGCCCACAGCGCTCGGGACGCAATGAAACGCCGGTGCGCCGTGAGCCCGCGGCCCAGCCGCGGCCGGTGGTGGCCGTCGTCGATGCCGCGCCGGAGCGCCCCTCGCGGGTCCGGGGCGCCGGCGCGCAACGCTGGGACCAATTCCTCGATTTCGTCGGCAAGCAGAAGATCACACTGCTCCCGTACCTGCAGCGCAGCGCACCGGTCGATTGCGGCGGTGCGGAACTCGTGTTGACGATGCCCCGCGGGTATTACTACGATTATCTCGCACAACGTGGGCAGACCCAGTTGGTGGAAGAACTGGCGCGGCAATTTTTCGGTCGGCCGATGCGGGTGAGCGTCACCGCGGCCGAGGCGCCGCTTGACCCTGCACCGGCACCCGTAACGCCTACTGCCGCCTTGCACGAGGCGGCGCTCGGTAACCCAACGGTGCGCGCCGCGGTCGAGATTCTCGGCGGCGAGGTCCACGAGGTCAAGGCGCGGCCGCGGCGCGAGCGAGGAAGCACATGAGCAAATCGTTTGGCCCACTGGGTAACATCGTTAAGCAAGCACAGGATCTGCAGGAACGCTTGACCCGCATCCAGGAGGAAGCGGCGGCCAAGACCGTCGAGGCTACCGCCGGCGGCGGTATGGTCACCGTCGTCGTCAGCGGGAAATTGCAGGTGACGGATATCCGTATCGATCCCGAAGTGATCACGAGCGGCGACACGCAGATGCTACAAGATCTCCTGGTTGCCGCGGTGAACAAGGGGATCCGCGGCGCCCAGGAACTCATGGCCGAGGAGATGAAGAAGATCACCGGTGGCCTGCAGATTCCGGGATTGACCGCATGAGAACTCTAGACGCCAGAGGGCAGAGCACAGACGCCAGCGGTCTGTTTTCGATTGGTCCGTCCTCTGCCGTCTCCCCTCACTGAGCATGTCCGCTCTTCCTCCGCCCCTCGCGCGTCTGATCCAGGAACTCGTCAAGCTGCCCGGCGTCGGGGAGAAGACGGCGACCCGACTCGCATTCCATCTACTACGCACCGAGCGGCGCGACATCGAGCTGCTGGCCGACGCGCTGGTGAAGATGCGCCAGGAGACCAAGCTGTGCTCGCTGTGTCTGGGTCTGACCGCGACAGATCCCTGCGCGTTGTGCACCGATGCGCGCCGCGACGCCACCGCGATTTGCGTCGTCGAACGACCAGCGGACCTCATCGCCTTGGAGCGCTCCGGCCAGTTCAGGGGACGCTATCACGTCCTCCACGGTTGTCTGGCGCCGCTCGATGGCGTTGGCCCGGAAGACCTGCGCGTGGCGGAGTTGTTGCACCGCCTGCAGGACGGTAGCGTGCGCGAGGTCGTGATCGCCACCAATCCCACCGTCGAAGGCGAAGCGACGGCGTTGTACCTGGCGCGCCTGATCAAACCGATCGGCCCGCGCGTCACCCGCATTGCGCACGGCTTGCCGATGGGCGCCGACGTCGAATACGCCGACTCCGGCACGCTCGCCAAGGCCCTCGAAGGCCGCCGCGAGATGTAAACCATTCCCTCGCTCTCGGAGACGACGGACTTGGAGACCCCGGAGGTCAGAGGCTCGCTCCTGGCCTCCGCCAGTCTCTCGTCTGCCGTGCCGTGGGTTTTGATGCAGCCGAGGGAATGGCCCGCTTCATACGGTACTCGCGTCGATACTCAGCCGGCGCACCAGCTCCTTCTTCTTGAACTTCCCCGGGCCGATGCGTGGGATGTCATCGAGGAACACGATACGCGACGGCACTTTGTGCGGCGCCAGGTGCTGGCGCGCGTAGGCGCGAATCGCATCGGCCGACACGCCGCTGCCGGGCGTTGGAGTGATCGCGGCCGCCACCCGTTCCCCCTGGTCCGCATCAGGGACCCCAACCACGGCGACCTCCTGCACCGCGGGGTGACGCTGCAGGCAGTCCTCGATCTCCACCGCGCTCACCTTGAAACCGCGCGTCTTGATGATGTCGACCGACATCCGCCCCACGATGCGGAACAGCCCGTCGGCTTCGCGCCGCGCCAGATCGCCAGACCGCAGGTAGCCGCCGATCAAGACCCGCCGCGTGTCCTCAGGCCGATTCCAGTAGCCGCTGAACAGATTGGGGCCGGCAATCGCGATCTCGCCGTCAGCGCCCGCGGGCACATCCGACAACCGGCCGCCGTCTGCCGCCGTGGGATCGACGAGGCGAATGGAAATGCCCGGCAGCGGTACGCCGACGGTTCCCGCGCGCCGCGGTCCGTCGGTAACGGTGCTGAGGACGAACCCGCATTCCGTCATGCCGTAGCGATCGTGCAGCTCGGCGCCGAAGCGCCGCCGAAAGCGCTCCACGGTGGCCGCCGGCAGCGGTGCCGAACCCGACACCCACAGGCGCATGTGTCGCAGGTCGTGCGCGGTGGTCGCCGCCGCGGGTAGCGCCAACAGGCGGTTGTACATCGTCGGCACGCCGAAAAACATCGTGGCGCGATGACATTGCAAATCGGCGCACGCCTGGTCGGCGACGAAGCGTGGCCGCAAGATGACGCTCGAGCCGACCAGCCAGGAGGTCAGGACGCCGAGCGCCAGGCCGTGCAAATGGAAGCACGGCAGCGCCAGGAGCAGGCGGTCGTCTTCGGTCCAGCGCCACACCCGTGCAACCGTGGTGAGGTTGCTCAGCAGCGCACGGTGCGAGAGCACCGCGCCCTTGGGCCGGCCCGTGGTGCCGGAGGTGTAGACGATCAGGGCGGGCGCGTCGGCGCCGACACGTGCGGGCGGGCATGGCGTACGGCCGAAGTCGGCAACCGAGGTGACCACCTCACGCAAGTCGGCTAGGCGCTCCCGCGCGACCATTCCCGCCTGCTCCGGCTCCAGGACCGCCGTGCGCGCGCCGGAATCGGCAAGCGCGTACAGCAGTTCCGCCGCGGTGTACGCCGGGTTCAAGGGTACCAACACGGCGCCGGCGCGCAGCACGCCGACGACCGCCGCCACCAGATCGGGCGAGTTGCGCAGTCCCACCGCCACCCGGTCGCCGGCGCGCACGTCCCGCTGCGCCAACCCACCCGCTACAGCGGCGGCACGCCCACCCAGGTCGCCGTAGGAATACGCCGACCCCTCGTAGAGGAGCGCGGCTGCCGCACCGCGGCGGGCAACGGTATCGCTGAGCGCTTCGCCGAGGGAGGTCATCGGCGGCCACTCTACCGAGCGTGCCGCGGATCGACAAGTCGCCTCCGCCACACAGGGCCTGAGGGCGTACGGACGACGGACCTTCCGACGACAGACGAATGCCGCTGTTACCGCTGGCGTTGCCTGTGTTGCCTGTCCGTCTGTCGCCTATCGTCTGCCGTCGCGCGGGACACGCGTGCGGGGCAACGTCGCTACTCCCCGGTCTTGATGCGCATGCCGTAGAAGGAGCGATACACGAACACCATCGACGCCACGAAGAAGGCGAGCGCCATCATGCGGGTGACGCCGGGTGGCAGACCGACCGCCAACTCCACCGCGAGCAGGCCGAAAAGGGTCGTGAACTTGATGACCGGGTTCATGGCAACGGAAGACGTGTCCTTGAAGGGATCACCGACGGTATCGCCGACCACGGTCGCCGCGTGCAGTGCGGATCCCTTTTCTTTCAGCTCGACCTCGACCACTTTCTTGGCGTTGTCCCACGCCCCGCCGCCGTTCGCCATGAACAAGGCCTGGAACAGGCCGAAGAGCGCGATCGAGATGAGGTAGCCGATGAAGAAGAAGGGATCGAGGCAGGCGAAAGCGAGGGTCGAAAAGAACACCATCAGGAAAATGTTGAGCATACCCTTCTGGGCATACTGCGTGCAGATCTCGACGACGCGTTTGGAGTCGTGAATGGAGGCTTTCTCCACACCCTCGAGTTTGATGTTGGCCTTGATGAATTCCACCGCGCGATAGGCGCCGGTGGATACGGCTTGCATCGTGGCGCCCGTGAACCAGTAGATCACCGCACCACCGGTGACTAGTCCGAGCAGGAAGAGCGGGTTGAGGATCGACAAGTTGCCGAGGTGTTCCGAGCGCAGCCCGTCGGTCAACGCGACGATGATGGAGAAGATCATGGTCGTCGCGCCGACGACCGCCGTCCCGATCAGCACCGGCTTGGCCGTCGCCTTGAACGTGTTTCCGGCGCCGTCGTTCTCCTCGAGGAAATCCTTCGCACGGTTGAAGTTCGGCTCGAACCCGAACTCCTGCTTGATCTCCCGATCGATGTTGGGGAGCGATTCGATGACCGACAGTTCGTAGACCGACTGCGCGTTATCGGTCACCGGCCCGTAGGAATCGACGGCGATCGTCACCGGTCCCATGCCGAGGAAGCCGAAGGCCACCAGCCCGAATGCCAAAACCGGCGCGGTCATCGCCGCCGTGCCGGCCGGAAGTGCGGCTTGCAGCTCATCGAGGCTGAACAACCAGCCGACGCCCATCAGGACGACGAACACGATGCCCATCCAGTAGGACGAGAAGTTGCCGGCGATCAGCCCCGAGAGCACGTTGAGGGACGGGCCGCCTTCGCGCGAGGCGGTGACGATCTCGCGCACGTGGCCCGACTCCGTCGAGGTGAAAACCTTGACCACCTCCGGGATGACCGCGCCGGCAATCGTGCCGCAGCTGATGATCGCCGAGAGTTGATACCACAGGGCGCCGCCACCGAGGTCGCCGATGAGCAGGTACGAAACGGCGAAGGTGAGCACGATCGACACGATCGACGTGAGCCAGACGAGCGCAGTGAGCGGCTGCTCGAAATTCATCTTGTCGGCATTGGCGTAGCGGCCGTGCTGAATCCTCTCGTTGATGAGGTACGAGAGACCGCTGGCGACGATCATCATGATGCGCATCGCGAAGATCCACACCAGCAGCTTGACCTGCAGGACGGCGTCGTCCTTGAGCACCAGCAGCAGGAAGGTGATCAGCGCCACGCCGGTAACGCCGTACGTCTCGAAGCCGTCAGCCGAGGGCCCGACCGAGTCGCCGGCGTTGTCGCCGGTGCAGTCGGCGATCACGCCGGGGTTGCGCGCATCGTCCTCCTTGATGTTGAAGACGATCTTCATCAGGTCCGACCCGATATCGGCGATCTTCGTGAAGATGCCGCCGGCGATCCGCAGCGCGGAAGCCCCCAGCGACTCGCCGATGGCGAAGCCGATGAAGCAAGGCCCAGCAAAGCTCGCGGGGATGTACAGCAGGATGATCAACATCATGAGCAACTCGGTGGAGATCAGCACCATGCCGATGCTCATTCCGGCCTTGAGCGGGATTTCGTAGGTCGGAAAGGGCTTCCCTTTGAGCGCGGCGAACGCGGTGCGCGAGTTCGCGAAGGTGTTGACGCGAATGCCGAACCAGGCCACCCCGTAGCTGCCGCCGATGCCGATCAGGCTGAACAGCAGGATGGTGACCACCTTCACGACATCCCCCTCGAACGCCCGCGCGAAGTATACCGCCATGATGATGCCGATGAACAGTTCGAGGATCAGGATGAACTTGCCCTGGGTGATCAGATAGGTCTTGCAGGTTTCGTAGATCAGTTCGGAGATTTCCCGCATCGCCTTGTGGACCGGGAGGTTTCTGAGCTGCCGGTAAATCGCGACCCCGAACGCGAATCCGAGCGCGCACACGAACAACCCACCGGTCAGCAGGGTATGCCCGCTCATCCCCAGAAAGTGGACGGACGTAAAGTCGGGCAGCACGAGATGCATTTCGCCTTGCGCGTGCCCCTCCGCCGCCAGCGCCTGGGCCGCAGCCGCCAGAGCCATGCCGATGCCGCCGACAAACGACCATGCCCTCTTGCCCATGTGTCCCATTCCCTTTTCGCTCCTCGGAGTCCGCGCAGCCCCGTCGTGGCTAGGTATGGCCGCTCGGCAGTGTTTTCCGTGTTACGCTTCCGCGCCCTCCGGCGCCGGATGCGGCGTTCACGCGGACGCTCGTGGCCCGCGTTTACGTTAAAGCGCGACCTTATCGCAAAACTCAACGGGAAACACAACTCCCCGACAGCCCCGGCCGGGGCTCCACCGGCGGCCCGACCCGCGGCAACCGGGCCGTCGGATGCGAGTTGCACGCTCGGCCCCAGATCCCGCTGTACGTTGACCCGTCGATGGTCCCCTGCTACCTTTTCGCGTGCCCTTGACCACCCACCGCAATCCGGTGCCCACGGTAGACGCGATCATCGAGCTGCCCGCGGGCATCGTCCTGATTCGGCGTCGGAATCCGCCTGCCGGCTGGGCCCTGCCCGGCGGCTTCGTGGATTACGGGGAAACCGTGGAAGCGGCGGCAGTGCGCGAAGCGAAAGAGGAAACCGGGCTCGATATAACCCTTACCGAGCTGTTTTACGTGTACTCCGATCCGCGGCGCGATCCCCGCCACCACACCATCGGCATCGTGTTTATCGCCACGGCCGCCGGCGTGCCCGTCGGCGGCGACGATGCCGCGGAGGCAAGGGTGTTCGGCGAACGATCGTTGCCCACGCCCCTGGCCTTCGATCACTACCGCATCTTGGAAGACTATTTTGCGTACCGGCGAACGGGCCGGCGACGGCATCCGGCCGCATGAGTGCCGACCTCCGCGCCAGCGCACGACTGACGGACGCCGAGCGCGGTGCACTGTTGCAGATCGCGCGCGCTAGCATCCGCGCGGCCATGCAGCGCACGCTGGCGCCCGCCCGTGAGCCGAGCACGCCACCTCTCGACGAACCGGCCGCGGTGTTTGTCAGCCTGCACCAGAATGGCCGCTTGCGCGGCTGCATCGGTTCGCTGACGGCCGACCGCCCGCTGCGCGAGGCGGTGGCACGGATGGCCGTGTCGGCGGCATTCGATGACCCCCGTTTTCCCCCACTGACCGAGCGCGAACTGCCGGCGACCGCCATCGAGATCTCCCGCCTCGGCCCGCTGACGCCGGCTGGGCCGGCGCAGCTCTGCCCCGGCCGGCACGGGATCTACCTGACCAACGGCGGCAACCACGCCGTGTTCTTACCGCAGGTCGCACGGCAGCACCGCTGGGATCGGGAAACGCTGCTCAATGAGCTGTGCGTGAAGGCGCTGCTGCCGCCGGAAGCTTGGAAGCAGGCGGGCACCGCCTTGATGCTGTTCGAGGCCGAAGTCTTCTCGGACGAGGACGGGGCGGATGTCGCCGCGCGCGTGGAGCGCTGATCAGGCCAGCTTGCGCAGCGCGGCGTCGATGCGATCGAGGCCGCGTTCCAGGTTCTCCATCGAGTTGGCGTAAGAGATGCGAATGTGCTCCGGGTAGCCGAAGTCGGTCCCGCCCACGACCGCCACGTGTGCCGAGTCGATCAGGTAGGCCGCCAGGTCGTCGCCGGTGGCGAGGGATCTGCCTTCAACCGCGCGGTTCAGATATGCCGCAACGTTCGGGAAGACGTAGAATGCCCCCTCCGGCTTTGGGCACACTATCTGGGGAATAGCGCGCAGCCGCTCGACGACAAACTCGGCACGCCGCCCGAACTCGCGCATCATGTGGGCCACCGCGTCCTGCGGTCCGCTGAGCGCCTGCACGGCCGCCGCTTGCGCCACCGACGACGGGTTGGACGTCATTTGCGACTGAAGGGTGGACATCGCCTTGATCACGTGCGCCGGCCCGGCGGTGTAGCCGATACGCCAGCCGGTCATGGCGTAGGTTTTCGACACCGAATTGACCACCAGCGTGCGCTCGCGCAGATCCGGCCGCAGCTGCAGCACATGCGCGCGGCGGAAGTTGCCGTAGACCATCATCTCGTACACGTCGTCGGAGATGACGATCAGATCATGGCGGGCGACGATATCGAGGAGTGGCCGCAACTCCTCGGCAGCGTACGCGGCGCCGGTGGGATTGCTCGGGCTGTTGATGATGACCGCCCGGGTACGCTCGGTAATCGCCGCTTCCAGGGCTTCGGGGCTGAGTTTGAACCCGCTTTCCGCCGTGGTGCGCACGAGGCGGGCCTGCGCCCCAGCCAGCAGGAGCATGTCCGGGTAACTCACCCAATAGGGGGCCTGTACGATCACCTCGTCGCCGGGGTCGAACAGCACCTGAAAGGCCACGAATAGCGAGTGTTTTCCACCGCAACTCGCCAGCACCTCACGCTTCTCGTATACCAGCCCATTGTCGCGTTGCAGCTTGGTGATGATCGCGTTCTTGAGGGCGTCGGTGCCGCCGACGGCAGTGTACTTGGTCGCGCCGCGCCGCATGGCTTCCGTGGCGGCATCCTTGATGGACGCGGGCGTGTCGAAATCCGGCTCACCGGCGCCGAAATCGATGAGGTCGACACCCTGGGCGCGCAGCACACTGGCGCGTTCCGCCACCGCCATGGTAGCCGAAGGCTTAATCAATCCGACTCGACTGCTCAGTTTCATGGGTCAATCTCTGTCTGCTGGGAGGGATCGCGCGGCGGCCGGTTACCAGCGCGGGCTGACGATGCTCCGGCAACGATGCCGGTCAGCCCTTCGACCGCAACTTGTTCATCAGGCGCTGATACACCGCATTCGGCACCAGCCCACGGACGTCGCCGCCGAGGCTGGCCACTTCCTTGACCAGCCGGGACGCGGTGTAGAAATGGGCTTCCCCGGCGGCCATGAAAAACGTCTCCACCCGCGGCTTCAGATGACGATTCATCATGGCCATTTGGAACTCGTACTCAAAATCGGACACCGCGCGCAGGCCGCGGATGATGGCCCGCGCCCCCACCCGCTCGCAGTAGTCGACCAGCAGTCCACTGAAGCTGTCGGCGCTGGCCCGTGGCGCGGAGACCGCCAAGGCCTCGCGGATCATCGTCACGCGCTCCTCCGCAGTGAACAGCGCGCGCGTCTTGCCAGGATCGCTGGTGGCACCCGCCACCGCCACGACCACCTGATCGAAGACCTCGAGCGCACGACACACGACGTCGAGGTGCCCGTTGGTAAACGGGTCAAACGACCCTGCGTAAACCGCGCAGCGCGCGGGCAGTCCTGGGCTTGCTGTCTCGGGCATAGAGTGGTCCGCAATGTACAGTGCGAGCCCTGTCTTTCCATAGTGCCGCGTCTGGGTCAATCGCAGGGGCGCACAGATCGGCGGCGCCTCCGACACATGATGCTCCGCGATCACCCAGGCGCCGTGCCGCAACACGCCGGCCGCCTCCAGCGCCGCCAGCGTGTATGCCAGCAAGCCTTGAGCATAGGGCGGATCGAGCAGCACACCGTCGAAGCGCGCCGCCTCCCTGCCCAGTCGAGGGAGCGCGCGCCGCACGGCGATGGGCAGAATACGGGCGCGGTCCGCGAAGCCGCAGCGCTTCAGGTTCTCGCGTAGCGCATGCAAGGAGGCGGCGGCCTGTTCCACGAAAGTCACCGACGCCGCCCCGCGGCTGAGCGCCTCGATGCCGAGCGCACCGCTGCCGGCAAACAGGTCGAGTACGTGCGCCGACTCCAAAGAGAAGCGGCTCTCGAGGATGTTGAACAGGGCGCCCTTCACCTTGTCCGCCGTCGGCCGCAGCCCCATTCCCGGCGCGGCCCGCAGCCGCCGCCCGCGCGCGCAACCGGTGATTACCCGCATCGCGTGGCAGCGCCAGGGTTAAACCGGCATCCTTCGCCGTGGGGAGTGTGCGACCCGGGGTCGGCGCCCTTGGCGGTCTTGGTGAAGGCCATGATCCGGAGAACCGTAGTGCATGCCACCGCGGACGGTCAACCGCTGTGCAGGCGTCGGCACGCGCGCCAACGCTTGTACACGGTTCGATCGGTCGCTAAGAGTACAAGGCCCGTAGGTCCACTATACAAGGAGATTCCATGCGATACGTTGCCGCCATCAGCATGCTCGCGTTGCTCGCTGGCTGCGGAAGCAACAGCGAAGACATGAAGAAACTGCAGGACTCACAGCGCCACATCCTGGCGAAGCTCGCCGACCTCGAGAAGAAGGTTGACCAGATCTCGACCAAGCCGGCGCAACAGCCGCCGCAGATCGATCCGAACAAAGTCTATGACCTTCCGGTGGACAACTCCCCGGTCAAGGGAGCCGCCAGTGCGCCGGTGACGATGACGCTGTTCTCGGACTTCCAATGCCCCTTCTGCGCCCAGGTTCCGGCTCTCACCGACCAGGTGCTCAAAGCGTATCCGAAGCAGGTCAAACTCGTGTACAAGGAATTCCCGCTCACCACCATTCACCAGCACGCCCTGCCGGCCTCGCGCGCGGCGCTGGCGGCCGGCAAGCAAGGCAAGTTCTGGGAGATGCACGACAAGCTCTTCGCCAACCAGCGCGCCCTGCAACCCGACAACCTGAAACAGTACGCCAAGGACATCGGCTTGGATGTCGGCAAGTTCGAACAGGACATGGCATCGGCCGACATCCAGAAGGAGATCGACGACGACGTCAAACTCGCCCAACAGTCGCAGGTCGGCGGCACCCCGACATTGTTTATCAATGGCAAGCGGGTAACGAACCGCACCTTCGAGGGCGTCAAGCAAATGGTCGAAGAGGCGTTAAAGGCAGGGAAAAGTTGAAAGCGACAAGCCGCAAGCGACAAGCCGCAAGCGACAAGCCGCGAGCGATGCGCCCGGCGGAGGGTAATCCCCGTCTCTCTAGGTGTTCGGCGCTGGGCTTGAGGTTTGCAGCTTGGGGCGCCAATCTGACCGCCTACGTCCGATACGCGGAGTTGAACCGGACGTAGTCCACGGTCAGGTCCGAGGCCATGCGAAACGCCTCGGCGCAGCCGGCGTGGAGATCGAGCGTGAGGGTGAATTCTGCCTGCCGGGTCACCGCCGCGGCACGGCGCTCGACCTGCGCGGCGATCTCGCGCCCGCGGCGCACCACCTGGACGTCGTCGAGGTACACATCGAGCCGCCCGGGGTCGAACGCAGCGCCGCTGTAACCGGCGGCGCAAACGACACGGCCGGCGTACGGATCGCCGCCGAAGAATGCGGCCTTACACAGGGGCGAGCGCGCAATGGTGTCGGCGACCCGGGCAGCGTCACGAGGGCTGCGCGCACCGCGGACCACGATGTCGATCACCTTGGTTGCCCCTTCCCCGTCCTTCACGACCATGCGCGCCAACCGCGTCATCATCGCGGTCACGGCGCTGGCGAAGGCGGGAAACGCACGGGCAGCCGGCGTCAGCGGGCGATTGCGGGCCATGCCGTTCGCCAACAGCACGACCGTATCGTTGGTGCTGGTATCGCCATCGACAATGGCCGCATTGAACGAGTGCGGCAGCGCCAGCGCCAGGACGCGCCGCAAGCCCACCGCCGACACGGCGGCGTCGGTAACGAAATAGGCGAGCATGGTGGCGTGTGCCGCCACCGTGCTCGTGGGTCCGCCGGCGAGCGCCATGCGCGGCGCGATCATCCCCGCTCCTTTCGCCATGCCGGCGAGCGTCACACGCGCGCCCCCGATGTGGAGGGTTTCGGTCGCGAACTTGGGAAAGGCGTCGGTGGTCATGATGCCTTCGAGCGCCTGATGAAAGCCGTCGGGAGACAGCGCGGCGCATGCGGCGCGAATGCCACGCGCGATACGCGCGCGCGGCAGCGGTACGCCGATCCGACCCGTCGACGACGGGATGATCAACGCGGGATCGATCCGTAGGGCTTGGCCGGCCATCGCGCACATGGCGCGCGCCACGGCCAGGCCGTCATTGCCGGTGTACGCGTTGGCGTTGCCGCTGTTGACGACGATCGCTTGCAGTCGTCCGCTGGGCACGCGTTCCAGACCGACGCGGACGGGGGCGGCCTGAACCCGGTTGGTGGTGAAGGCCGCCGCGGCGGCGGCCGGCACATCGGAGCAGATCACGGCGATATCGCGGGCGCCGCTCTGCTTCAGGCCGCAGTGAACGCCGGCGAAGCGGAACCCGGGAACACGCACTGGCTGGCGGTGCATGCGGATCTTCATCGTCTACCTCCGTTCCGCCTTGCGAGGCGCGCGACCCTTCACCTATAGTGAAGGCACGGAGCGCCCCATATGTTTGGACTGGGAATCAGCGAATTACTGGTCATCCTCGTCATCATCCTGATCATCTTCGGTGCGGGCAAGCTGCCGGAAATCGGCGAAGGGCTGGGCCGCGGCATCCGGAACTTCCGCAAAGCGGTCAAAGCACCGGACGAGATCGACATCACGCCCGACAAGAACGACGAGCCCCCGAAAGATCAGGCTTGATGCTGTGCGCCGACCACCTGCACGGCGTACTCCGCCGCCCCGCGCGGCGGCTCCATGAACACGATGACGAACGTGGACGATTCGCCGGGCTCGATCATGAAGCGCTTCGTCGGGTTGAGCTTTTGCAGGACGGAGAGTTCACGCGGCGTCAGGTCCTTGAGCACCTTGGCCGAGATCACATTGCCGCAATAAATGACTTTCTCGTCGCCCAACGGCCGGCCGTCCTTGCCGTACAAGCGACCCGCGATCTGCACGCTGTGGAGGGCCACCGTGGCGGTATTGAGCGCCTTGCCGGTGATGACGAACACCTCCTTGCCATCCTTGATGCGCTGGTAATTCCCCACCACCTCGGATAGTGCCACCTTACGCGTCATCAGGCGGTCGCCACCCAAGCTGCCGATGATCGGCAATCGTCCCAGGAAGCGGTTGCGCAATGCCGGACTGGAAACCAACGCCGAGGCAATGAAGAAATAGATGGCTGCGACCACACCCGCAAAGACCAGCAGTGGAACCACCGGGCTGGTCGCCGCCCGCCGCGGCTGCGCTTCGTCTTCCTCCTCCGCTTCGTCTTCCTCCTCGTCCCACTCCACGTCGCTCTCGTCCTCCTCGTCTTCAACCGCCTCCGCGGCCGCATGCGCCGGCGCCGTCGGCGCGGATGCCGCCGGCACCGGTTCCACCGGCGCCGGCAACGTCACGTCACGGTCGGATGCATCGTCAGGCAGCGTGAACTCGTCGCTTTTCTCCTCGTCGCCGAGTGTGAATTCCTCTTCCGGTTCCGCGACATCGAGGCTCTGGGCGACGGCCGGCTCCGTCTCCGCTTTCCATTGTGGCTCGTCGAACGGGAGCGTCAGGCTCTTGTCGGCGACGGACGCGGGGACGTCGGGAGCGGCGGCGCGCGGCGCCGACCGTTTCTTGGCTTTGACACCCGGCGCAGGGAAGATGTGGTCGCAGCGGGAACACTTGAGCATGGGGTTCTTGCCCCCGAGGCGAGCCGGATCGAGCTGGTAACTCGTGGCGCAATATGGGCACTGAACGATCACATCGTCACCGCGTTGGAGGAAAATTGTATGGGGAACGATGAAAAAAGCAAAGCGGCAACCGGCATCGTCGAAGCCCTCTCAGTGGTGCTGCCGGCCTTCAACGAAGAAGCCAACATCGCCACGGTGGTGCGCGACTGCGTGGCGTACCTCGAGGCCCGCGTGCCCGACTATGAGTTGCTTGTCGTCAACGACGGCAGCCGCGACCGCACCGCCGACATCCTGCGCCAGTTGCAGACCGAGTTCCCGCGCCTGCGCCCCTTGCATCACCCGCACAATCGGGGCTACGGCGCCGCCTTGCGCACCGGCTTCGATGCCGCCACCAAGTCCTTTGTGTTCTACATGGACGGCGACGGGCAGTTCGACATCCACGACTTGGAGCATCTGTTCCCCCTGGCTACCGACGACGATCACATCGTCACGGGCTACCGCATCGAGCGGCGCGATCCCTTCATCCGCCGGCTCAATGCCAAGCTGTTTGGCGGCTGGCTCGTCCGTATCATGCTCGGCGTCCGGGTGCGCGATCTCAACTGCGCCTTTAAGCTCATTCCGCGGAAGATCCTGCAGGCGATCGTGCTCGAGTCCCCGGGAGCGCTAATCAACGCGGAGCTCTACGGCCGTACCGTCCGCAAAGGCTTCGGCATCAAGGAGGTCGGCGTGCATCACTACCCGCGGGCCGCCGGCGTGCAGACGGGCGCTCACCTGCGGGTCATCGTGCGCGCGTTTTACGATCTGTTTCGGCTGCGCCGGAAGATCCTTGCCGGCGACTAGCCCGCAGCGGCGAGCGATTCGCTCTCAAGGAGCCGTCCCGGATGCCTACCGCCGAGCGATAACGGGTCGTCACCCGTTACCTGCCCGCCGCGGGCAGCACGAATTTCTCCACGCGGTTATTCATGGTGTCGGTCACGTACACCGCACCTTGCCGGTCGGTGGCAATGCCAATGGGCCGATTGAAGTCGCCACTGCCGGTGCCGCTCTTCCCCCACGAGTACACCAGGTTGCCGTTGGCGTAGCGCGCGCAACGATGGTTGTACGAGTCGGTGACCAACAGATCCGTTCCCAGTATGGCCACGTAGGGCTCCGTATAGAACTCCTCCCAGCCCGACACGAAGTGCTCTTTGACGAATTTCCCTTGGCGGTCGAAGTACTGCATGCGGTGGTTGCCGGTGTCGGCGACGGCCACCTGGCCGCTGTCGTCCACCGCGACGCCGACCGGCTCGATAAACTCGCCGGGCTTGGAGCCGTCATGGCCCCAGGTCACGAGTTCCTTGCCGTTCGGGTCGAAGCTGACCACACGTTTGTTGCCGGTGTCGGTCACGAACACGGCGCTGTTGTCGGGCGCGACGGCGATGCCGCGCGGGCCCCAGAAGCCGACTTGCGGGCGCATCTCCAGCACGAACTGGCCCGTGGCGTTGAACTTCTGCACCCGGTGGTTCCAGGTGTCGGCAACATACACGAATCCATCCGTACCCACGGCGATGCCGCACGGGTCCTTGAATTCGCCCGGACCCGACCCCTCGTGCCCCCAGGCCAGCAGCGGCTTGCCATCCGCCGCCAGTTTGGCAATGCGATTGTTCTTGCTATCCACCACGAACACGGCGCCGCTGCCATCGACCGCGATCCCACGCGGCTCATTGAACTGGCCCGGCCCCGCCCCTTTCTCGCCCCACATCGCCACCGGTTGCAGGAGTGCCGGTCCGGTGGCGTACCCGCGCGCCGCCGGCGGCGGGTTCACCGCCACCGGCGCGAAAGTCATGCCGGGCTGCACGTCCTTGGCCACGTACATGACGGCGTCGCTGGACCCCGTCGGACTGAACGCCTCTCGTGTCACCAGAAAGCGTACCAACGTGGTCAGGTCCAGTTTCTTCCAGTCCGGTTCCCACCACCCGCGGATCTGAAAGGGCACCTTGTCGTATCGGTCACCCAACGCTTTCTCGATGGCCGCTCCCGCCTCGCGATCGACAATCACCACCGGCGTGTCGACGCTGCGCACGTCGCTCGACCAGTTCACCGGATAGTGTCGCAGATACCAGCTCAGCGGCCAGGTCGCGTTGCCGGAGACGGCGAGACGGGTTTGCGTACCGGTCCCGAGGATGCTGCCAACGTGCTCGATGCGGTTCATCACCTTGTGGATGTCATAGGTCGATTGGACGTACGCCAGCAGTTCCGCATGCCGCTTGGCCGCGTCCTCGTCCGGGCGCGGGGCATCGTAGAGGTAGTTGCTGGCAACGAGAGTCCACAGGGTGAGCGCGCCGCACAGCGCCAGCGCCAACGCCGGTCCGGGGCGGGCGAACGTGCGCCGCTCGATGAGTCGCCGGAACCACATAGCGGCGAGCAGCGCCGCCGGCACCAGCATCGGCACCAGCAGCCACGGCACTTTCTCCTGTGCCCAACTGTAGAAGCCGAAGTTGCCCATCGTCCAGATGACCAGGAATCGCGTGAAGCGATCCGGGAGCCAGCGTCGCATCAGCGTCGGCCCCGCCAGAACGAGCGCGACCAGCAACGCCAGCGGCGCCCGCGCCGGCACGAGCACGAGGCAGACGGCAAAGGCAATCGTGGCCGCCAGCGTGCCGTAGGCGAGGTAGCGGGTGGACGCACGCTCGCGCGCCGCCGGCCGCAGCAGGTGCGCCAGCAGGAGCGCCAGCGCCGGGAAAAATATCAGCGGCTCGTAGATCACGAGATCGGGAAAGTAGTACCACCAGGGCCCGCCGATGCGTTTGATCTCGTGCTGTCCCCACCAGTAACGCAGCGCCCGCCCCACCGAATTCCAATTCTGCGGGTGGGTGAACAGCGACGTATAGAGCGTCAGCCAGACGATCGCGAACACCATCGCCGCCGTCGCCAAGGGGATCAGCGCCGCGCGCACGGTACCCGTCGTCTCCACGGCGACGGAGCGTAACTGGGCGCGCCAATCGCGCGCATACAACACCTCCCACGCCAGCATCAACAGCAGGCTCACAAGGAAGACCGGCCCGAGCGCGTACATGTCCTCCTTGGTGCAGAACGACAGGGCCAGGCCGCCAGCCGCGTAGTACAGATGGCGTGCCTGCCGTTCCTCGCCGTAGCGGAAGAAAAAGAAGATGGCCACCAGGTTGGTGAGCGCCATGTAGATGTCATGGCGCACAAAGCGGCTGAAGTAGCTTACGCTGGGTGAGAAGGTCACCAACAAGAGGAATGACAACGCCCCCCAGCGGCCGAGGTAGCGCCGCAGCGGCCAGGCGAACGCCACCAGGCCGAGCCCGAACACCGCCGCGCTCAAGCGCGCCGTGAAGTCGGAATCGCCAAACAAGCGCATCCCCGCCGCGGTCGCGTAGTAGAGCAGCGGCCCGTGATACACCGGGTCGTACTCGTAGGCACCGGCACCGTCGTGCATGATCTTCCACGAAAAGAACGCGTGGATCGACTCGTCGTGGTGGAACGGCCGCACTCCAAGGTCGTACAACCGGGTAGCGATAGCGATCGCGCACACCGCGACATAGATGCAGCGCTCGAGGTTGAATGTCCCCACCAGCGGGCGGTCCAGCACGCTGCGCACCCACGGAACGGCCGCAGCGCCGGTCATATTGCGATCAACGACAGTCTCTGCCATAGGAACCCGAATGTCACGCCGACGTCAGCATGCGCGGAAAGTTTCCCGTGTGTATCTGCGGCTGGCTGCCTTGTCAACAAACCTCGCGGCCTGATGAAATTGTCCGTCCTCATCCCCGTGTTCAACGAGGCGGCGCGCATCGTGCCGACGCTGGAGGTCGTTTTTGCCTACATGGATCGGCACCATCCGGGCTTCGAAGTGCTGGTGGTGGACGACGGGAGCACCGACCACACCGTCGCCCTCGTGCAACAGCGCTTTGGGCAGCGCGCCGAACTGCGCGTGGTCTCGTATGCCGGTAACCGCGGCAAAGGCTACGCCGTCCGCTTCGGCGGCACCCACGCGGCGGGCGACGCGGTGTTGATGACGGACGCCGATTTATCGACGCCGATCGACGAGTTGGAGAAAATGCTTCCCCTGCTCGGCCAGGGCTACGATTTGGTCATCGGCAGCCGCGCCCTGGCGCAGTCCGAGATTCGCCAGCGGCAGCCATTCTACCGCGAAGGCGGCGGCAAGCTCTTCAACCTGCTCGTGCGTCTCGCCGTGCTGCCGGACTTCCACGACACGCAGTGCGGGTTCAAGCTCTTCCGGCGCGAGGCCCTGCTCCCGGTGCTGCGCCAGCAGCGAATCGACGGCTTCGCCTTCGACGTCGAGATGATCGCGCTGGCGCTGCGCCGCGGCTTGCGGGTCGCCGAAGTCCCCGTGGTCTGGATCAACTCGCCAACCACACGGGTGCGGTTCTCCGCGGCCGTGCGCGCCTTCGCCGATCTCGCCCGCATGCGCGGCAAGCGCCTGTCAACCTGAGGGACAGACCCCGGTGTCCCGCCGCGCGCAGAGGCCCTCGAACCGTCATTCAGATATCGAGCACCACCGTCGCTTCCCAGCCGGTGGCCGTCCGCCGCACGCCGAGCCGGTGGAGGGTTACCCCCTTGACGTCGGCGGCCAACTCATGGCGCGCCGGATCGATGGCCTCGCCTCCCAAGACAGCGGTGACCCGCCACCGGCGATCGTCGACTGTCACGTGCACGCCATGCGGCCGCAGCAGCCAGCCGCCGACGTCTTTGTGGTAGACCAGCTCTTCGAGAAATCTCAGCAATAACAGGTCGAGGGCGTCGTCCTCGACTTGCACCTGTCGTTGCTCGCGGCATTGCAGGGCGGCAGGGTTGTCGAGCATCACGCGCAGCGTCGCCTCCGCCGCTGCGGCGAAGCACTCGTCCAGCGTCGCACCGCAGGCGACGAAGCCGACATCCGCCGTAAAGGCGTCTTCAAGAATGCGATACGGCATCGCCCACCCTCCGCCACCGGCCATATGCCATACGCGCGCGCGGCGCCAGCCTCGTGGACGCCAGGGGCACGCACACGGGCGCCACCGTGTCACCGTTGCCAGCATGAGACACCGATGATAGCCTCGCAAGTGATGGCGCTGCCGACTGTCCTCGATGAAATCGACCGCCTGTTCGACGAACTTGTACGTCGTCCTTGGGGTAAGGCGGCACGGCAGGTGACCCCGCTCGACGTACGTCAAGTCGAGGATGGATGGGTCGTCGCGCTGCCGGTGGAAGGTCTGGCCGCGAAGGATCTGCAGGTACACGTCGAAGGCCGCTGGCTGACCGTGTCCGGCCACGGGCGCCGGGAGCAGGAACGGCAGCACGGCGTATCGGGCTGGAGCCGGGCCGAGCACGAATACTCGCTCTCCCGTACCATCGCCTTGCCGGCGGGTGCCGATCCGAACCGCATCGACGCAACGATCGAGAATTCCACCCTGACCATTCACATCCGCCGACGAAAGCCGTGACCACCACCGATCCCACGCCCCAGGCCTGGTCGGCCGCCGCCACGCCATCCGAACTGTCGGCCGAGCAGGTCACCTTCACCGTGCCCGCGGCGGCGCTGCCGTTCGCGACCACCGCGGAGATTGCCGTCGTGCCGGGTTGGGTGGGCCAGGAACGTGCGCTAGCCGCACTCGAGCTCGGGCTGGGCGTCCCCCACCCCGGCTACAACATCTACGTGTGCGGTCTGGGCGGCACGCAGCGCGAACAGGCGCTGGCCACGTTGCTGGCGGAACTGACGCACGCGTTTTCGCGCCCGGGGGACCGCGTCCTGGTACAGAATTTCCAGAATCGCGATCGGCCGCGCACGTTCTATCTGCCCGCCGGCCAGGGAAAGGAACTGCGTCGCGCCCTGCAGGAGCTGGTCGAGGACCTGGCACGGGCGCTGCCCGAGACGTTTCGCAAGGAGACCTTCGAAGAGGAAAAGGAACGGCTGGCCGAGCACTATGGGCACGAGGGCGAGGAGATTGCCAAGGCCCTGCAGCAACGGGCCGCCGAGAAGGGCTTTGCACTGCAACCCCATCCGCAAGGCGGCATCGTCTTCATCCCGCTCAAGGACGGCCGCCCGCTGGCGCCCGAGGAACTGCAAAAGTTGACCGAGGCGGACCAGGATGGCCTGCGGCAGCGCGAGCGCGAACTATCGCGCGAGGTCAAGAGCATGCTCCGCCGCCAACAGGCGCTCGGGCGCCGCCTGGCGCGCGAGGTCAAAGCTGCGGAACGCCGGGTCGCCGCGGACGTCATCAACCCCCTGCTCGAAGAGATCGGGCAGCGCTACGGCAACGAAGTGCAGCAGTACCTGACGGAACTGCGTGACCACGTGCTGGACAACCTCGACGATTTTCGCGAGCAACCACAGGCGCCGGTTCCCTTCCCCTTCGCCGGCATGCCGGGCGCACGGGAAACGGCGCTGATCGACTACGAGGTCAACGTGTTCGTCGACAACGGCGCCGTCACGGCGGCGCCGGTTATCGTCGAACCGTCGCCCACGTACAAGAATCTCTTTGGCGCGGTGGAACGGATGGTCGACCCGTCCGGCAAGCTGGTCACCAACTTCACCCACATCAAGGCGGGGTCGCTGCTCCGTGCGCACGGCGGCTGCATCGTCATCAATGCCCTCGACGCGTTGTCCGAACCGCTGGTGTGGCGTGCCTTGAAACGCTGCTTGAAAAGCGGCGAACTGGAAATCGAAGCCTACGACCCGTTCGCGCTGATTGCCACCAGCGCGCTCAAACCGGAGCCGATTCGCATCTCCACGCGGGTGATCCTCACCGGCCCCGCGGAACTGTTTCAACTGCTGTATTTCTACGATGAGGAATTCGGCGAGATTTTCAAGGTACGCGCCGACTTCGGCTACGAGGTGGGGGACCGCGAAGCGCGCGCCAGCTTCTGCACCCAGGTGGCGCGCATCGTGCGCGAGGAGCAGTTGCCGCCGTTCACCGCTGCGGCCGTCGCGGGATTGATGGAATTCGGCGCCCGCCTCGTCAACGACCGACGCAAGCTACCCAGCCAATGGGATCCCGTGTCTGACGTCATGCGCGAAGCGGCCTTCTGGTGCCGCAAGCAGGATGGGCACGAGGTCGACGCCGCACACGTGCGCCAGGCCCTGGAGCAGCGCATCTTCCGACTCAATCGCTACGAGGAAAAGCTGCGCGAATTCATCCGCGACGGCACGTTGCTGGTGGATCTCGACGGCAGCAAGGTGGGACAGGTGAACGGCCTGGCCGTCGCCAACATCGGCGGTTACGAATTCGGACGCCCCTCGCGTGTGACCGCCGCGGTCTCCATGGGCAGCCAAGGGATCATCAACGTCGAGCGCGAAGCGCAGATGAGCGGGCGCACGCACGACAAGGGGGTATTCATCGTCTCCGGCTACCTGCGCCGCACCTACGCCCAGGATTTTCCGCTCAGTCTCTCCGCCAGCCTGTGCTTCGAGCAATCCTATTCCGGGATCGACGGCGACAGCGCCTCGTCGACCGAACTCTACGCGCTGCTCTCGAGTTTGAGCGGCGTGCCCTTGCGACAGGATCTCGGCGTCACCGGCAGCGTCAATCAGTGGGGCGAGATTCAGCCGATCGGTGGGATCAACGAAAAGATCGAGGGCTTCTTCGCCACCTGTCTGGAGGTCGGCCTTACCGGCCGGCAGGGCGTTGTCATGCCCATCCAGAATGTCGACAACCTGGTGCTGCGCCCGCCGGTCATCGAAGCGATTGGCCGCCGGCAATTCCACCTGTACCCGATTCGCACCATCGATGCGGGACTCGAGGTGCTCACCGGCGTCAAGGCGGGCAGTGTCAGCGAGGAGGGCAGCATTCATCATCTCGTGGCGCAGCGGCTGCGCCACCTGGCGGAAGGCCTGCGCCACTTCGCGGCAACCCCGCCCGCCGCACCGTCCCCGCCAGCCACTTCTCCGCTCGACGCACCTGTACCACCGCCACCGCCCACGCCAAAGTGAGGCCCGCTGCGCGCCGGTTCACCGCCGCGTGGCGGAGGCGTGCGCCACGTCGTCACGATGCTGGCTGTGGCCAGAATGGCCGTATTCAGGGCGCGCGCGCCAATGAGGTCGACGACATTCACCCGATAGGCCACGGAGATACCCGGATTGCAGTGCAGCACGCGCCACAACTATTTCGCATAGCGCCACGGCAGCGGTTCACCGTACCCGAACTGCAGCTCCATCTGGCGAATCGCCTCGGGCGAGATCGTGGGATTCATCTTCAAGGCACTGAAGGAGTCGCCCGGTGCCAGATCGATCAGAATGAAGGACAGCAACGTGATGCCCAGCAGTACGGGAATCATGTGGAGGAGCCGGCGAGCGAGGTAGGCAAGCATGGGGTCAAGAGCCGGAGAACGGTGGCTGGGGTCTGCTGCCGGGCCCTGCCCCCGCGCGCCGGCCCCGCGCCTTGTCATTCGGCAATCCGAATCAGCTCCGGACGGTACACGCCCCAGACGGACGCACGGTAGTTCTGGACGCTGCGTTTGTAGGCGACGAACTGCATCTGGCGGACGGTCTCGATCACCGGCAGCTGTTCGTGCAGGATTTCCTGAATACGCCGGTAGTACCGCGGACGCTGGCGCGGGTCGAGTTCGCGCGAGCCCTGATCGAGCAAGCGGTCGATCTCCGCCTCCCACGGCGTGGCTGGCGCCGGTTGACTGGGGTTCCACAGGTGCAAGTTGCCGCTGGAGCGCAGCAGATTGGCGCCGTTATTGGGTTCGATGGTCCCGGTAAATCCGATGAGGATCGCATCCCACTCGAACGTGTGATCCAGTTTCTCGACCAGGGTCGTGAAGTCGAGGGGCCGATAGTTGACCTTCATGCCGAGTTTGCTCCAGTCCTCCTTGAGGATGGAACACGTCCGTTCGCGCACCTGATTGCCGGCATTGGTATTGAGCGCGAATTCGACGGGATTGCCGGCGCTGTCCTCGAGCGTGCCGTCGCCATCGCGATCGACATAGCCGCCTTCCTTCAGCAGACGGCGCGCCGCATCCAGATCGTAGGCGTAATCCTGGAGATTCGCATTGTGGTACAGCGTGTTCTCGGGCGAGATGTCCACCACCGCGGGCTTGCCGTATCCATTGAGGCAAGTGACGATGATCGACTGTTTATCGACGGCGTGCGCCAACGCCTGGAGAAAGTGGGGGTCGGAAAACCAGGTCAGGCGCGGGTCGCGTTTGCCGTCGTGCACATAATGTTGCGGATTGCGGTTGAACGCAACGAACTGCGAACCGGTATCGAGGCCGATTTCCCGCACGGCAATCTTGAGTTCGTCCGCCTTGGCGCGCAGGTCCTCCACGTCTTCCGGCCGCGGCGAGTACACGTCGGTCTGCTGGGCGAGAAACTTGAGATACATGCTGTCTTGGTTCGGGACGATGAGGATCGTCCGCGTCTCCAGGTACGGCAACGGCTGCCCGGTGTCGTCCTTCATCCAATAGTCGGGATTTCGCGTGAATTCGAGGAGCTGCGCCGGAACGTACCGCAGCAGGCGGTAGGGACCCGTACCGACGATCTGTGCCGGGGGCGTGTTGATGCCCCACGCTTGCACAAAGGTGCCCTTCTCCAGTGCCCTCCCGAGGATGTGCTTGGGCAGGATGGCGAAGCCGAGGGAGTTAATCAGCGGCGCGAACGGACGCGGGAGGATGAGCCGGACAACCGCGTCGTTTACGATCTCCGTCTTGATGCGCTCGCCGTCGATCTGGAGCGTGTGTTTCGTGCTGTTTGGGACGCGGGCGTCAAAGATCGCATCCAGCGTGAAGGCGACGTCGGCGGCGGTAAGGGCAATACCGTCGTGCCAGCGGACGTCACGGCGGAGGGTAAAGGTGTACGCGGTTCCGTCCGCGCTGATCGCCCATTTCTCCGCCAGCAGCGGCTCCATCTCCGCGGTCAGCGGATTCAGCCGCACCAAGCCCTCGAAGAGGTCGCCCACGACCGCCGCTGACGCACTGTCGACGACGAGGAGGGGATTGAACGTCTTCGGATCGCCGATGGTGGCGCTCCGGAAGCGCTGCGGACGGGTCGGCGTCCCGGCGGAGGTTTCTGCCCCTTGCCGGCAGCCGACGATCAGCGTGGCGAGCGCAGCGGTGACGATCAAGCGTCCCATCAATCGGCGATCGCGTCGAGGCTCACCACCTTACTGCCCGGCGGTGTCTGCAAAGCAAACACGGATCGATCCAGTACGGGATTCAGATCCACGTCTTCCAGTGTCATCTGCAACGACTGGTGCGCCAATGGCATCTCGAGACCGATCCGCGTCGCCACCGCGTAACCATTGCGCTGCTCATAGCCGCCGAAGGTGGCATGCCAGTGCGCTTGTCCGTCCACCCCGCGTTCCTCCGCCGCCACCGGCAGATCCGCTGCCGAGAACCATACCAGCAGCGCACCGTGCGCCAGATCTTGCCATAACCGCACGGCGCCGGCCTGCGGGTCGAACGCGACCTGCGCATGCCGTCCCTGACGCACCGGCGGCGTACCGAGGACGAGATCGACCAATTCGCTCACTGGCAATCCCATGTGAATATAGCGCTGCACATTCTCCGGGGATGCCTGGCCACGGTAGACGGTGTTGTCCCGGAAGGCGCTGAGCGCCCCGTCGTCCGCCGTCAAGACGAACACCGCACCGAACAGCGATGTCACCTCGACCCGCAGGCGATCCGGACGGGCAACGATGAGAGCTTGTCGTGAGCTGGTAGACTGGTCCGCGTCACGGTAGCGCAGGCGACTCAGCGCCCGCAGGCTGTGCACCGCCTCCCGCCGGCTCGCGAGCACCTCCTCCAACTGGGCGGCCGACGGCAGCCGCGCCGGAGGAGGCGGTGCGCCGGCTGGCCGCCGGGCGGCGCAGCCCGTGCCGACGATGCCGAGCGTCACCGCCAGCAGCAACAGACGGGCATGGCGGGGCCAACGAGGCATTGCGTCCCTCGCCGAGGGGGCCGCGCGCCGGCAGGCGGCAGCGCATCGCTTGGTCACGCGATCAGGATTCCTTTCCCGCGTCCGTCCGCTGCCCCTCGATCCCCTCGATCTTCGCCTTGATGCGCTCGACCTGGTCCGGCTCTTTCGATCGTGTCAGCGCATCCCGATACAGCCGCAGCGCCTCATCGGCGCGGCCGGTCTGACGATAGGCATCGGCAAGGTGCTCGGTGATGGTGGCATCGTCGCCCGCCATCTCCAGCGCGCGTTCGAGCTGCTCCACGGCTTTGTCATACTCGCCGCGCTGATAATACACCCACCCCAAACTGTCGACGAAAAACCCGTCGTTCGGGTCGAGGGCGATGGCCCGGCGGATCAGCGCTTCGGCTTCGTCGAGCCGCACGCCCATCTCCGCATACGTGTATCCCAGGTAGTTCAAGGCGGCGGCATTCTGCGGGTTCAGTTCGATGGCTTTCTGCATCTCGGCAATGCCGGCGTTCTTGTCCTTGGCTTCGTCGTACAGCGCCCCCAGCGTGAAGTGGTATTTGTCGTTGCTCGGCTCGCGCTCCACCATGGTCCGCATCAAGCGAATGGCCCGTGGGAGGTCCCCTTTCTCGCGGTAGAGCGCCGCCAGCAATCCGACCAACTCGGGGTTCTCTCCCTTGGCATCGAGGGCGCTCTCGACGTGCGCGATGGCGTCGTCCAGCCGGCCCTCCTTCTGCCGGATATAGGCGATGCGGACGGCGGCATCGGCGTAGTACTCCGACTCGGCCGGAATCTGTTCGAATTCGTCGACGGCGCGATCGAAATCGCGCATTTCGGCATGCACCGACGCCAGGTAGTAGCGTACGCGGACGTTATCCGGCTCCGCCGCCAATACCAGGGTAAATTCCATCGCCGCGCGTTCGTAGTCGCCTTTCTCGAAGAAAATCAGGCCGATCTTCACGCGCGTGTCTTGCGGGTCGGTCTCCGTTTTTTCGAGCTCACGAAACTGCGACAGCGCCTCGTCGAGCTTGCGCTGTCCGACGTAGAGGCCTCCCAGCCGCTTGCGCGCCACGGCGTTTTGCGGATCGGTCTTCAACACCTGCTGATACAGCTCTATGGCCTTGTCGGGTTGTTCCTGCGCTTCGTACAGGAGCGCCATGTCCAGCAGCACCATTTCCGAATGTGGATTCAAGCGCAGGGCTTCGCGATATGCGCTGGCGGCGATGTCGAAATTGCGGGCGGCCGCTTCCACCCGCCCCAGGTAGTAGTAGCCCAGAAACGAATGGGGGTTGATGCGCGTCAACTCCTCGAGGATGGCGACCGCACGGTCGTAGTCGCCCTGCTTGCCGTACAGCGCCCCCAGGAACAAACGCGCTTCCTGATTCTTCGGGTCCAGTTGCAGGATCGTCTCATACTCGCGCGTCGCCGCGTCCTCCTGGCCGAGTGCGGACAACACGCCGGCAAGGAGCACGCGCGCTTGGACATTCGTGGGATCCAACTCGACGGCCTTCTCGACTTCCCGTTGGGCATCCGCCAACCGATTGGCGCGTACATAGAGCATCGCCAGGCGCTGGCGCAGAAAAGCCGAACTCGGATCGGCGGCGACCGCCAGTTCATACTCCCCGAGGGCCACCGCCTGGTCGCCGCGGTTCATCGCCACTTCGGCGCGCAAGAAATGTCCGAGCGGCTTCGCATCGGGCGGCAGGGGTGCGTCCACAACCGGTGAGGGACCCAGTTCCGCCACCTGGGGGATCACTCCGGGCGAGACGACCGTTTTCGAAATCGCGGCGCATCCACCGAGGAGTGCACAGCACCCCGCGATGAACACCGTGTACCACCTACGGGGCATGTGCCATTGCTTCATCGGTACCCGGTAGCATAGTCGTCCAGACCGGCGGTAGCAATGAAGCCCGCGGACGGGGCTCCCATGGGTTTTCACTCGATGCATCCGCTGTGAACGGTCGAGGCGTTCGTACGCTTGGCGGCGCCCGCGGGACGGCAGCTAGCGGGGTGCGATCACCGGCGCGCGGGCCCCTAAGTCAGTTGCTTTTGAAGCGACGCGGTCAGGCGCCGCAACAGACTGCGCGGCAGCACGCTGGTGGCCGCGAGCAGGGAGCGATAATACAACCCCGGCACGCAAACCAACGTGCCGCTCTCCAACGCCGCCAGCGACTCGTCCACCACCGCCTCCGGGGTCATCAGCGTGAACGCCGGGAGCGTGGACGTGTCGAGGCCCGCACGCTCCTGGAACTCGGTCTGCGTAAAGCCGGGGCTCAGGGCTTGCAACCGGACGCCCGTATCTCGGAGTTCCTCATAGAGCGCCTCGGTAAAACTGTTCAGGTACGCTTTGGTCGCACCGTACGTCGCACTGAACGGCATCGGTTGGAATGCGCTGAGCGACGACACGTTGATGATTGCCCCCCGATGCCGCGCAATCATTCCCGGCAGTGCGGCGCGGGTCAGCCGGACGGGGGCGACCACGTTCAGGCGAATCTCAGCCTCCTCCCGATCGATCTCCAGATCGGCAAACGGGCCCGAGGTGCCAAACGCCGCATTGTTCACCAAGAGTTCCAGCGCGTCATCCTCGGCGATCGCCTTCTCCACGACGTGCAACTCGGCGGGATCCTCCAGATCGACCGCGAGGGGCTCGACCACCGCACCGTAGGCACGGCGCAGGCGGCGGGCGAGGGCGTTCAAACGATCGCGGCGGCGGGCGACAACGACGACCTCATACTCATCGCGCGCCAGGCGCTCGGCAAACGCCATGCCAATGCCGGACGACGCGCCGGTAACCAGTGCCCGGCGCCGCCTGTTGCGCTCCGCTATCCCTTTCTCGTGTTTTGCCAATATAGCCTCCCGCCGCTTGCCTGCCTCTTGCACGACCGCGATCGCGATTCAACCACCGGTTGAGCGGGCAGGTGAAGCGCGCCAGCCGCCCGCACCGGAAGAACGGTCGACCGCGGCGTCACCTATCATGGCGTATTGGCATGACTCAGCGCAAGTGTGATAAATGTACGCCTGACATCTCGTACAACACGGTCTGTGGGCTCGCAGCACGACGGCCGGACCACTGCCGAGGAGGACAGCATGGAAAAGCGTAGCTACCACAGGTTATCCGCCCAGGATCAGTCGTTCCTAATCATGGAAAGTCCGACGACACCGATGCACGTGTCGTCGACGCAGATTTTCGAGGCCGGATCCTTGCGGACGCCAGAGGGCGGAATCGATGTCGACCTTTACAAGAAGGCCGTCGCCGCGATCCTGCACCTGGTACCGCGTTACCGGCAAAAGCTCGAATGGATTCCGATGGAGAACCGAGCCGTATGGGTGGACGACCCGCACTTCAATCTCGACTACCACATCCGGCACTCCGCTCTGCCCCGACCCGGAACCGAGGAGCAGCTCAAGCGGCTCTCCGCCCGGATCATGGCAACACAGCTCGACCGATCGCGACCGCTCTGGGAGATCTGGGTGATCGAGGGACTTGCGGGCGACTGCTTCGCGACGGTCAGCAAGATCCACCACTGTATGATCGATGGCCTCGCGGGAGTCGATCTGGCGTACAACCTGTTCTCCACCACACCGCGCCGCGAAATCCAGGAAGCGCAACGGTACGTACCCCGTTCGGCACCGGCGGGCATGGATCTCCTACGCGACTCCCTACGCCGACGGCTGCGATTGCCGCTCGAGATTGTCCGCGGCGTGCGCGATTTTCGCCGGGAAACGGAGAGCTTGCGCCAGGATCTGGCGATCCGCGCACGCGCCCTTGCCGACCTGGTTGGCACCACGGTGCAGTCCGCTTCGGAGACGCCGCTGAACCAGCCGCTGGGACCGCACCGACGTTTTGACTACCTGGCCTTGCCACTGAGCCGCTTCAAGGAGGTCAGCAAGGCGTTCGAGTGTACGCTGAATGACGTCGTGCTGGCGACGGTGGCGGGAGCGGTACGCGAGTTCCTGATGTCGCGCCGGGTCCATCCGGAAGATACCGAGTTCCGGGTCGCGGCGCCCGTGAGCGTGCGCAGCAAAGACGAGCGCGGGAGCATGGGCAATCGCGTGTCGAACTGGTTCATCCCGCTGCCGATCGGCGAGGCGAACCCGCGCAAACGAGTAGCGACGCTACAAAAGCTCACGCAAAAGCTGAAGACATCGCAGCAAGCCCTCGGTGTGCAGATGATCATGGCCGCGGCCGAATGGACGCCAACGGTGGTGCTGTCGGCCGCCATGCGCGGCGCCAGTGCCGCCAGCAATATGATCGTCACCAACGTTCCTGGACCGCAAGACACGCTCTATCTGCTGGGCGCCAAGCTCCTCTATCTGTATCCCGGCGTACCGTTGTTGGAGAACCAGGGCCTCGGCATCGCACTCATCAGCTATGCGGGGAACCTCTGTTGGGGATTCAATGCCGACTACGAACTGGTGCCGGACCTGCCGAAGTTCGTGAAGATGATCGAGCGCTCGTTCCATGAACTGGCCGCTGTTGCCGGAGAAGACCGCACAAGCACGCCCCGCGAGTCGGCGCGCCCGGCAGCGATCGCACGGCGCTCGAGCGCCAGCGGTCCTCACGAGAAGCGCAAGCACAAGGGTGTATCGACCAAGACAACCGGCGATCGGCACCGTGCCGCTGCTGGTAGCCCGAAGGCATCCGCCGGCGCCAAGTCCGGCGCCTGAGCCACCCGCGCGGGTTTCCCGGGAGCCGTGCCGCTGCCGACCTCCGCGCGGTCCGTCAACGCCTGGCGATTTTCGCGAACTCGACGACCTCGGTCGTCAGCGGCACGATGGGTTCCTCGGGTAACAGGAAGCGCCAATACACCATTCCCATCTGGCGGCCTTCCGTGTCCAGCCAGTTGGGAACGCGCGGGTTCTGATGGGCTACCACCATGCGAAAGCTGCCGTCGGGCTCAAGCGTGGTCTGTGTGCGATTCCGCGAGACCTGCCGGGTGACGTAGTCGTAGGTCTGCAGAAAGGGGTTCCACAGATTCACGTTGGCGAAACGGCACTTGGGAAAGCGCCCGGCGATCACCAGGGCCTGGTCGGGCGCAAGGTAGTACGGTGCCATCGCATACGCGGCGTCGAGCAGGGTAAACCCCACGTCGCCTTGCGGCAGCTCGGGGGGGTTGAATCGATTCGGCACGATCGAGACCCAGCTGGGCACCTGGCCCGCTTGCATGAATGGCGGCCGCTCGATGGTACGCGACCGCAGGTAGGTGATCACCCGCCGCAGGCCGAGGGCGATCGACGCGGCGTCGGCCGGCGGCCGCGGCCCGAGCGGATCGAGCGGTTCGATGCTGAGTGGAATGACCTTTGTCGGATCCGCCGCCACCGGCCGCTCCTGCTCGAAATAGTGCCGCGTGGTGATGCTGCCGACTTCGGGGTCGAGCTTGAACCAGTTGCCGGGCCGCCGGTCCGGGCTCAGGATCACCTCATAGCTGCCATCGGCGGCCACCTTGAGGTCTTTGTCGCTGATGGCGAGTGCCGTACGCTGCGAAAACCCGCCCTCGTTGGTACCCAACTCGATACTCAGCGACGTATAGACGGCGCCCGCCGTGTTGCCACGAACACGATAGCCGCGATCGGGGCGGATGAACGCGGTGTAATATACCGCATCGGGGTTGTCGCCGAAGAATTTCTTCGTTGGCGAAACGAAGCGGTAGAAGACCGGACGTTCAAGATCCGCCTCGGCGAACAACTCCAATCCCGAGAGCAGTAACTGCGTTACGTAGCGGTGGCCTTCCGGCACGCGTTCGGCGTGACCCCACTCCGGCCCAAGAAAGCGGGCGTCGATCTCCCGCAGCAAGTCCAGCAACTCGTGGAAGGCGTCGCGGGTCTGGGTTGAAGATGTGCCTGAGGACGTCGTCATACGATCTCCCTTCATCCGGTTGGCGGGTGGCCGATGGTGCTGGGCTGGGTAGCACAGCACGCTGCGCGGATCAAAAGCCCAGGGTGCAGCCGGCCGCCGCGGAAATTCTTGCGGATACCGCGAACGGCCGGCGCAATCGATCGGCGACTAGCGGACGTGCAACTCCACCCGCCGGTTCTGTGCGCGACCGTCCGCGGTGTCGTTGGATGCCACCGGTTTCGCCTCGCCCAGGCCCTCCGCCGCGATCCGTGACGCCGCGATCCCGTGATCGACGAGATAGCGGCGCACGGTATCGGCCCGCCGCCGGGACAGTCCGAGGTTGTACTGTTCCGTGCCCACACTGTCCGTGTGCCCTTCGACGACGATATCCACACTGCCTTCCTGCTTCAGCACCTGGAGCGCTTCATCCAGGATCGGCTTCGCCTCGGCCTTGAGCGTCGCCTTGTCGAAGTCGAAGTGCACGCTGCGCAGGACGATCTTTTTTTTCGCTGGTGGCGCGGGGGGCGGAGGCGCCGCCTGGACTACCGCGGGCGGCGGGCTGGCGGCAGTCTGGGTGAAATTGTAGGTCAGCTGCAAGCCAAAGGTGCGTGGCTCGCCGAACTTGTTGACCGCCCAGCCCAACTGTTCGCCGAAGTCGATGCCGAACACCCGATACTGGCGATCGAACAGGTTGCGGCCCCACAACGCCAAGTCGAGGCTGCCCATGGCCAGCGGAATTTCGGCGAACTGCAGCCGGCCATTGACCACGGCATAGCTGCCTGCCTCGGTATTCTCAAAATTGATGGGCGCAAAAAACACCGATGACTGAAAGGACGTATCGAGGTGGGCCGAAAAGACCCCCGCACTGGTCGGTGGCGCCGTGTAGCTGAGTCCCACGGAAAAGCTGTGCTCAGGGGCAAGAGCGAACTCCCGCTCGTCCGCCACGTTCACGGTCTGACCGAGGATGGGGTTATTGTTCGCGTCGAACGCCTGCTCCAAGAATTCGGTGAACTTCGGCGCGAGGTAGGCGTACGCAACGTTCACTTCGACGCCGCGCACGGGAACCACCCCGACTTCCACCTCCGCGCCGAAAATCTCCGAGGAGCCCGCGTTTTCCAGGGACACCTGGGTCCCGGTTTGTGGCGCGGCGCGGAACACCGAGATCTGCTGATCGGTGTAATCCTCGTAGAAGCCAGTGCCGTTGAACCGCAGCCGGTTGTCGAACCACTGCGATTTGAAGCCGCCTTCGTACGCCAGCAGCCTCTCGGGCTGGACCGGGGTCGTGACCAATTGGGGGATGTTGGCGGCGCCGCTAAAGGTGCCACTCTTGAACCCGCGGGCAACGCGCACATAGGTCATGAGGTTGTCCGTCCACTGGTAGGCGATGTCACCCATGGGCGAGATCCCCGGCGTTCCACTGCCATGGATGCCGCCGAAGGCCTTGCCCGTCTGCACGTTGAAGTCGTTCAACCCAAGGTTAAGGCCGATCGCCGGCGGCAGCGCGTTGCACAGGTTGACTCCGCCCTGGATGATGTTGAGGCAGCGAAACTGCCGGTTGAAGTGCACCTGTTCCTGCGAAAAGCGGAGGCCGGCCGTGAAACTGAGCTTATCGCCGAGGATCGGCGGGGTGTACGTCGCCTGCCCGAAACCGGCGTACGACGCGGTCTTGTAGCGGTTGATGCTGGGCAGGGCGAACGCGCCGCTGAAGATCCCGTTCTGGCTGAGCGCCCGCGAACGCTCGCCGTAATAGTAGCCGCCGATCACGTACTTGACGCGCGGTGCCGTCCCAATCCATTGCAGCTCTTCACTCCAAGTCTGGTAATGGTCGTGCTGGAAGATGTCGATCACGTGCAGTGGGCTGCCGTCGAGATCCTGGTCCTGCTGCGTGAACCAGTCGCGATACTCGGCGATCGACTTCAGGGTGACGCTGCCGAGCGCTCCCACCTCGCCGAGGTCCCAGGTGCCCGTGAGGACATTCATGCGATGGTTGCCATGATCAATCTGGGGGTGGCCGCACGTGATGCCGTTGTCGATGTCGGGTACGCACTGGTCATTGGTGGGGAGCGAGTCCACCCGATCCCCGCGGATGTACGGACGCAGATCGAAGGGGGGGGCGCTCGTGGCTGATCCGGGGCGGACGAAGACGACTTCGCTCAGGGTGGAGTCGTTGCGATAGCGGTGGTACTCAAACAGATAATCCAACGTGAACGCCGTCGTCGGCTGCCAGCGTACCGAGGTCATGGTGGAGACGCGGTTGAGGTTGTCGTAGCCGCCGCTACCCGTGCCGGTATTTCGATAGAACGCGTCGCGGTGCCGATACACGGCGGTCTCTCTGATACTGAGCGTCCCGATGGCATCCGACTGGACAAACCCGTTCTTGCCGACCAGCGGCACGTTCAACGTCAGCCGTTCCTTGAAGAAGTTGTAGTTCCCGGCTTCAGTGCTGAGCGTGATGGAGCGCTCTTCGCTGGGCTTCCTAGTGATGAAGTTGACGGCACCCGCGGCGGTGTTGCGGCCCCAAAGGGTACCTTGTGGCCCACGCAGCACCTCGACGCGCTCGAGGTCGTCCAGGTCGAGGTTGGCGCCGATGATCTTCGCCAGGTAGGCGCCATCGAGGTAGAGTCCGACCGAGGGCTGCAGCGCAATCTGGTTGTCCGCCTGGGCCACGCCCCGCACGGCGATCGTGATGGTCGAGTTGCTTCCCGTGTAGCCGGTGATGTGCAGGTTCGGCACAGCCTGGTTTAGGTCGACGACGTTGGTAATCTGCTTCTCTTGGAGGGCCTCGCCGGTGATCGCCACAATGGAGATCGGGGTTTCCTGCACATTCTCCTCGCGCTTCTGCGCCGTCACCGTTATCTCTTCGACCTCCACCGCCGCCCCCGGTCCCGCCTTCTTTCCCTTGGCCGGCTGAGCCCAGCCAGCGTTCAGGCCGCCGAGAATCGCCGCCGCTGTCACTACGGCACCGAGGCCGACCAACCTGCCGAGTGTCGTCATGTGGTTCCCCTCCCTCCCGCGGAGCGCGCGTCCGCACGTCCGAATTCGCATCGTGTCACCGGCAACGTTCCCCCAAGCGACAGCTCCGTTATCACGCCCAGATTTATAGATCAAGCGATCTGATTAGAAAAGCGAGCGGCGCTGATACGAGAATGGTGGGCGCCGGGCGCTCTTGTCCCTCGGCGGCTGCGATGCCCTTCCGGTGCGCGGCGGGTCAGCCGACGGTTCACCGGAGCTCGAAGTAGCGCATGTAGGCGCCGAAGCGCTCGGCAACCATGTCGTTGTCCAGTCCGAAGTCCTCGGCGCGGTGCACGTGCTCCCCGTGCTTGCCGCGCGGGTTCTCCGCATGCCAGCGGCGCAGGTGGTCTTCGGCGGCGTCGCTCCAGCCGAGGTTGAAGTAGTCGTACATCCGTCGCGCCACACCCACCGGGTCGCTAAGGATCTCGCGGAAATGGATATCGAAGAACTGCCGCGCATCGCACTGGCGGCGCAGGCCGACGTAACTGTCCATACGGGTCGCCCACAGGTCGAGCGTCCAGCGCGCGATCGCGGCGCGGTCGACATCGTGTTCGTAGAGGGCGCGAAAGCCCGCCATCAAACTGCCAGCCGACGACATCACCTCGCACGGGTGGCGGTGCGTGTGTACGATACAGGCATCCGGATACACCGTCAGCAACGCCCGCAGGTGGGCCAGGTGCGCCGGGTACTTGAGCAGCCACCGGCGGTCGGGTGTGTCGGAGCCGATGAGTTTGAGCAGGTCGCGGTGGCGTTCGTAGGACGGCACCATATCCACTTGCGCATACCACGCGGAGTACGACGGGACGGTCGCGGTCGCATCGAACGTGTCGTCGGTGAAACTCTGCTGCAGCAGATGCAGGCATTCCTCGGCGGTGTCGGGAAGCATGAGGTGGATGGCTTTCAGACTCGGATCGCCCTCGTACATCCAATCGATCTCGCGAATGGCGCGCTGGTAGTCCGGGTGGCGTTCCCACTGCTCGCGCGGCGGGCGCGGCTGCGGCGCGGTCGCCAGCCAGTACTCTAGCACCTGGTTCGCCGGGTCTTGCGACAGCAGATGATGGAAGGCGGTGGTACCGGTGCGAATGAGGCCGAGGATGAAGACCGGCCGGCGGATCTCGGTGCGCAAGATGGCGGGCTTGTCCCTCCAGAGCCGTTGCGCGCCCAACCGGTTGCGCAGGATGTTGAGTAGTCTCCCCCGTGCCCACTCCTGTCCCGCGGGGCTCAATCGCGATTCGCGATCGTAGGCGGCGAGCAGGACGCGCAGACCGTCGCGGTACGCCGGGTCGCCGAAATCGTCGTAGCCGGCGAGCTGGCGTGCCTGCTCGTGCAGCTCGTCTTCCCAGGCAACGAAGCTGAAGGGCTGGTTGGCGGCAGAATGCGTCATGGGTTACCGTACCACAGGCGCGAGGACTTGCGACCGGCTTACTTCAGGTTCGCGGCATTGCCGCCGTGGGTGATGCGTGCAGCCCGTCAATACGGATCGCATCCGTCATCCGTCGTCTGTTCTCTGTCATCTGTCGTCTCGCCCGCCGTTGTCCTGGGCATGGGAGACTACGCGTCCGCCGGATACACGCGACAGAGCAGCCCGCGAAAATGGTTGTCGCCGGCATAGTCGCAATGGTCTGGATCGTCGGGGATCACCACGTTGATGTTCGATTCCCACACCCCGCCCAGCGTCGGTTCCGTGCCCGCTTGTTCCGGGTACCACCACAAACCGTCCGCATGCACCACCCGCGGATGCAAATCGGCGGAGAATTGCGCTTGTTGTCGTACCCGCCCGAGCGGCGTCTCCACGTACACCGCACTGGCATCGGCGATCCCGAGCCCTATGGCCGTCTTCGGATGGATCTGCAGCATGGCATACGGATGCTGCCGTCGTAGCTTCTTCAGGTGCTTGTGCTGCGAGCGGTAGTAGAAGGGCGAGCTGCTGCCCGTGGTCATCACCAACGGGTACTCCCGGGCTAACTCCGGCGTGCTGACCGGAGACCAGCACGGCTCCTCGAAGTCCGGCAACGGATTGTAGCCGAGTTGCTCCAGCAGACTCGACTTCAGTTCCACTTTTCCGGAGAAGGTGGCAAACCCCTGCCGCTCGTAGCGCTTGGTCCGCGGCGCGGGAAACAGCCACGGCAGATCGCGTGCCGCCAGTTCGGCAAAGCTGACGCCGGCGGGTGTCAGCAGTCTGTCGAACCAGCCCTCCAGCGTATCGGGCCACTCGCCCTCCTGTCCCAAACGGTTCCCCAGCTCTCTCCAGAGCTGGTAGTCGTCGCGGCGCTCGTAGCGCGGCTCGATCGTCCGTGCCGCCGCCGAATACACGTTGCTGAAGCCCCACATGCCTCCGAGATTCGGTCGCTCCAGCCCGTCGCTGGCGGGCAGCACGTAATCCGCCAGCTCCGCCCCGGGCGTCATCCAGTGGTCCATCACCACATGCATCTCCAGATTGGGGCTGGTGAATGCCTGGTAGATGCGCTTCGCATTCGCCAGTGCCACCAGCGTGTTGGTCCCTTGCGTGATCAGCGCCTTGATCGCATACGGATCGCGCTCCAGAATGGCCGACCAGACACAGGTGGGAGCGGGGTAGACCATATAGGCGGCGGAGCCTGGACCCAGCGGATTCACCTTGGCCATCGCCTCTAGGTACAGTTTCAGCGCACGCACCGAAGCCACGGGCCAGAGATGGGCACTGACGTTATCGCGACTGCGCAATGGATGGTCGATCAGCCGATCCCAGTGCATCTCCTCGCGGAAACACGTCAGCTCGGGATGATCGTCGAACACCTGCCCGCCGCGGACATCCAAGTTGCCGGTGATCGCCCGCAGGAAGTTCTTGCCGAGCACCGCCGACAGGGTCGCCTTGCCGAGCTCGACGACGCCGAGACCAAACGAGAGCTGGCCGGGCTTCTCGGTGGCGTACATCCGCGCCGCCTCGACGATCTGCGCCGCCGGCACCCAGGCGATCTCCGCCACCCTCTCTGGTGTGTACTTCCGCACCAGCGCGCTCAGCTCGTCGAAGCCGATGCACCAGCGCTCGACGAAGTCGCGGTCGTACAGGCCCTCGTTGATGATGACGTTGAGCATGCCATAGGCGAGTGCGCCGTCGGTTCCCGGCCGCAGCCGGATCCACAGATCGGCGATCTCCGCGCTCTCGGTGCGCCGCGGATCGACAACGACCAGCTTGGTCCCCTGCCGCCGAGCCGCCTGCAGCATCGTGAGGGTGTGGCCCGACCACGATGCCGGCGGGTTGACACCCCAGAGGATGGCGCACTTCGTCACCCCCGCCACCGGTAGCATCCCCGGCGCTCCGATTTCGCCGTAGACCGCCCATTCGGAGAGGAACTCCGCTTCCCCGCAGTTCTTTCCCAAGTGCATGCGGTTGGGGGTGCCGAACAAGTTCGCAAACCGCCAGGCCGCTGCATCCCCCGGTCCCTTGAACGACCCCCCGAGCAGGGCCACCGCCTCCGGCCCATCCTGGTCGCGGACGGCGCGTAGTTTGGCGGCGATCTCCTCCAAGGCCCGATCCCAGGAGATGCGCTGCCATTTCCCTTCGCCGCGCGCGCCAACCCGTTTGAGCGGGTAGTTCACACGCTCCGCATGATCGTGATACTCGATCGCCTGCCCCGCCCGCGGGCAGTCCGCCGGATGTGGCGAGGTGCGGTCCGGCTTGACCTTGACGGGAATGCCATCGCGCACCTGCGTCTCGGTAAAACAGCCCATGCCGCAAATCGGACACGTTCCGCGCTTGCTCCCCGGCGCCTCCAGCGAGGCGATCTTCTCCGCGGCTTGCATGCTTCTTCCTCCTCTTCGCGTTGCATTCCCAGGCGATACGCGGGCCGGCGCAACCACACCCGCTGTACGGCGACCGGACTCAACCGGCTCGTATCAGAATGTCGAATTTAGATCAATCGATCTGATAGATGCAACAACCGGCGTTCATCCATCGCCCGACGCCGGCCATTGACCGCGGCATCGGCCCACTGCGCGTCGGGATACCACGGCTCGGGACCGCCGACAAAATCCTGCGTCGAGAACACTCCCTGGCGGCCGGGGGCGCCGTGTAGGTCAAGCCGACAGTCCGCGTGTGTTTGCGCGTGTACGGCATGCGTCGCCGCTCCGCCACGTTTTCCATGGTGCGCCGATTGTCCGCATCGTATGGGATCTCCTGTCAACGAGATCTTGCGTGACGCACGGATTTGCGGGCGCACCGTGCATGCGCTATCTACCGCCTCAACCCGAAGGCCACGGGATCGGAAGAAGGGTCGGCCCCGCGCGCAATCAAGGAGGCGGCGATGGCATGCGGCTGTGCGACCGCGAAGCTACAGGCAGTGCACGCGTACCTCAGGGACAGTTTTCCCGACCACGCGCTGCGCGACGTGCACACGCAACACGCCTCGGCAGCACCGCGTCCGTCCGCGGCCGCGACCGATTATCACATCGTAAGAATCGGCGACGGCGCGCGCCCGTACTCGGTCGTGCTCACCACGCAGTTCCTGGGCCAGCCGTTGGACGAATTACGCGCGCGCCTGGACCGCATGCGCCTGGCGGACGCGCTCCGGACGCATCGGCTCGTGATCGTGTGGGCCGACGCCGCCTACCCACTGCGGCCATCCGGCCCGGAGCATGGCTGAGCCGACACGCGGGTCGGCACAGGGTCCCCTACGGTAGCACAGAGCGATCTCATCGCTGGCGACGTTCAGACGGGAAGCCCGAAGTCGGATCGTACTCGGGCCCAGTCCTGCTTCGACGGCAGGACGAAATTCGTGGCCCGGGCGGGAATCGGCAGGCCCATGCCCTTCTTGATGTCCGCGGCCATCTCCGCGGTCTTCATGGCGATGGTCACCGGGTCGATGATCGGAATCGTCTGGCCGTCGACGGTCAGTTTGGCGAATCCCTGCGTACTGCACAGCGGCCCGATACCGGCACAGCCGAGAATGACGGAATCGGCACCGTCGCGGACGCAGCCGGTCGCGACTTCGATGACGTCGTCCACCGCCGACTGCGGATTCGCGCACCACCCGTCCCAGGCCTTGGCGAACACGCTGCCGAAGCGGATCCCGTTCGGAATCAGTCGGCCCTCCAGGCCCGCGGCTTTGACCTGGTCGGAAAGCTGCGCGAGCTGCCCGGGGATGTTGGCGCCGACGATGGCAAATTTGCGCCCCAACTGACAGGCGAAGTGCATCGACGACTCGCCCGGGCCGAAGATCGGCATATCGACGACGGCGCGAGCTTCACGCACGCCCGGATCGCCGAAGCATTGCACGATGGCCGCGTCGAAACCTTCGCGCTCCGCCTCGATGAAGGCTTCGACCACGGGGCGCTTGTTCAACATCGCGAAGTACGGATTATCCGGATCGGTCACACTTCCCCCGCGCAACGCCACCTGCGGAGACTTGAGCACCACCTCGGTCTCCGGTCGCAGCACATGCGCGTAGCTGGGCCGTATCATATCCAACGAGGCCTGCAGGTGCTCGTCCGGGATCACCATAATGCCGACTATGCAGATTCTCATCGTGTCCTCCTCTGTCGTCCGTACCGCCGTCTAGAGCGATCGCCGCCGTGCCATGGCGGTGGACGCATCCGGGTGCACGCCCGCTGGCGCCCGGAGCCGGCGTGCCACCGTCAGCGCTGCGTGCGCGCGTAGGGTGCCGAGCCGTCTTCCGGGAGATAATCCTTGAATATGGCTCCCATCTCATCGTCCGTGCGCGGCGGCACTTTGTAGTAGGTGCGGATAAGCACGGAGCCGTCGGCCGCGAAGCGATAGGTCTCGATACTGAGCGCCATCGTTGTACGGCCATCCGCCGTGACGTGGTTCTCCAGGACCCATGCGACCTCATTGTCGCAGAAGAAGACGGCATCCTCGTGGATCTTGAACTTCACGCGCGGCTGGAACAGATCGTACGCGTGCGCCGCACACTGCTCGAATCCCCGTTTCTCCGGCGTGCCCACGGGGTCAAGCATGCGGAAGTCGCCCGGCGCGACGCTGCGCCAGTTGCGGACCCACCCGTCCTTGTCGCCGGCGTTCCACAACGCCACGTAGTTGCTGGCCCACTGCCGCAACTGATCTCGGCTTGGTACTGGCATGTCTTCACCTCCCGATCCGGTTGCATCGCCCGCCGACACGGTCGGTCAGCGCGTGAGAAACCCTTGTGTATCAGAGATCGTCTATTTGGATCAAGTGATCTGATTGACGATAACCGTACGGGATATCGTGGCAACGGCCGCCACCGGATCATTGCGCCGGAATGCCGAAGCACGCGCCGCGCCGGCTCGCCCGCCACCTGGCTTGCGTGCGGGCGGCGGCATGCGGTTCACCGCGCCGGATCGAGGAAGTCTTTGAAACCGTAGCGCGCGTGCGGACCGAAGCAGATCTGCTCGAAGACACCGACCCCCTGCTCGCCGTTGGCCGAGGTGGCGCGAACGACCTGCTGGATGTGCTGGTTTTCGTACGCCATGGGCTCGACCTCGGCGCACTTCCAGCGTTCGCCGCCAATGGCCAGTTCGCCCTTCCACACGCCGTGACCCCACGTGGGGTGCTGGTAGCCGATGCCCTTCATGCGGAAACACAGCAGCGGTTCCAGCGTGATCTCCTCGCGTGCCCCGGACTTGCGGACAAGGCCGATCGTAGCGCGGCCGGCGCGCCGCGTGCCGGGAATATACTCGATCGTGTGGTCGACGGCACCCAGCGCCTCGACCTGCGCATCCTCGGTGCCCGGAATATCGGCGACGTCGCGATCGTAGACCGGCATGATCGCGCCGTCCCAATGCCACATGCGGGCATGCTCGTCTTCGAACACGCCGTAATGGGTGCAACGGTCCTTCCAGTGTGTCGGTGCCCACAAGAAGAACGTCTGGAAGGCAGTCGGCGGCTCGGGTGCGATGGCCGGGTCGGGCTGACCGACCGGGCGCACCCCCCAACTCCGGTCCTTGGTGCCATAGACGCGCGCCGGATCGATCTTCACCGTTTGGCCGGCATAGCGGAGTGCGCCGTTCCAACGGCCGAACTGCGCGAAGCGCGTCACGTCCATGATCAGCCGTGCCCCGCGGTGCAGGGTTTGCCGCCCCTCCTGAATGCACGCAGTCCGGGCGGTAAACGTGAGTTGCCCCTCCATGCCGGTTTCGTTGGTGTCGAGCGTCACCCGCAAGCGCTGCATCGGCTCGAGCACCTCGATGCGGAACGGGCCGACGCGCATGTCGGTCGGCTCTTGCGGCGCGCGGCAAGAGCCATGGAAGGCGTGCTGTTCGCCACCGCGCACGATACTCAAGCCGCAATCGAGAATTCCCAGATTGGGATACAGCGCCGCACCGATACCGAAATAGAACTCGCCATCGTCCTGGTAGCCATTGAACCAGTAGCGGTCGTAGGTATTGCGGTCCCCGGACAGCGGTTGGGCGATCGGCTGGGGCAACTGGTGGATCGGGTAGTCGTCCAATTTCGTCAGCATCACGCCTCCTGCGGTCTCAAAATCGTCCGCCCGTGTCCTACCGCGTTCCCGCGCCGAACGCGAACACTTTGCCGAGAAGCGAGTGGTCCCGGACTGCCGCGCACAGACCGCCGCGCTCACCGGCCCGCGTTGAGTGTCTTCGTCCACCAGCCAGGTTTGTGGGTGGACAGGAAGAACGGGACATTGTTGGTCGAGTTCGCGCGGATGTAGACCATCCGGCCGTAGTCGTACACGATCGGCACTTCGTTCTCGAACTCCACGCCGGCCGCCTTGCCCTGCTCGACAAACGCCTCGACGTCGGCGACGTCGATTCCGAACAGCGCCAGCCCTTCGCCGTGCTGGGCGATGCGTTGGTTCAGCGGGCTGGCCGCGTCGGTGGAGGAGATGAGGCTCAAGACCATTCCCCGGTCTCCAAGATTCCACAACGGGAAGACCGTGCAGCGCATATCCGCTTGCGGTAGGCTTTCGCGCGCCAGCTCGATGGGTGCGATCCCCAGCAACGCATGGTACTTGCGCACGTTCGCATCGTGGTCCTGCACTGCGATGACAAAATCGAAGCAGAAATTGGCTTGCATCGGCGTCCTCCTCGACTCAAGTGTTGCTCCGCCGCCTCCGTGTAGCACAAGACGATGGCTACCGTCAGTGCCGCGCTCCCGGTGTCGTTCGCGTTCGCCGGCGACGCACGGCAAACCACGTGCCCGGTTGGCGGAGCGTTGATTCTGGTGGCCTGACGGACGACAGCTGCGCGACATCCCTGCCGAACCGGGGCGCACGATGGCCACGATCGAAATGCCCACGCCGCCCCGGTACATCACGCGCGCTACTGCCCGTAAACAGAACACTTGATCGGATAATCCGGCTGTGCTAGCTGTGCTGGCCTGGCGCACGTCGATGGGCGAGCGGAGGGACGCATGTTGAAGGACAAGGTCGTTGTGGTCTCCGGAGTCGGTGCGGGGCTGGGGTCGGAGGTCGCGCGCCTCTGCCTACGCGATGGCGCGCGGGTGGCGCTGGCCGCCCGTTCCGCCGACCGGCTGCGGGCCACGGCGACGCAGCTCGACCCGGACGGCGTCCGGGTGCTGGCGGTGCCCACCGATCTGACCCAGCCGCCCGATTGCGCCCGCCTGGCGCACGCCGCGGTCGGTCGCTTCGGCCGACTCGACGGGGTGGTGCAGGTGGCGGCGCTGGAAACGGCGCTCGGCGATCCGCTGGCGATTCCGCACGAAATCTGGCGCCAATCCTATGAGATCAACCTCATGGGCACGCTCAATCTTCTGCAAGCAACGGTACCCCATCTCGAAACACGTGGCGGGTCCGTCGTGTTCATCGGTACGCACACCTCGGACGAGCCCAAGGCCGGCATGGCGGCCTACGGGGTGACCAAGGGCGCCATGCGGTTCCTGATGTATCACGTGGCCCGCCAGGTGGGGGCGCAGCGCATTCGCATCAATACGGTCGAGGTCGATTGGATGCGCGGCCCCGTCGTCGAACAGTGGATGCGGCCGGCGGCGGAGAAGCGCGGTGTGAGCTTGGACGCATTGCTGGACGAAGTGGCCGCTCCCTGGCCGCTGCAAGCGATGCCGGAGGACGAGGACGTGGCCGAGGCCGTCATTTTCCTCCTGTCGGATCGGGCACGAATGATTACGGGTCAGACGCTGCGCGTCAACGCTGGCTCGTGTATGGGGTAATCGCCATGACAAACGCACAGGACATCGACACTCGCCGCCGGCACAATCGGGCGCTGTTCGAAGAGATGCTTCGCCGATTGGGGAATGCCCAGTTTGCGGCGGCCTGCGAACTGCTCGCCGAGGACGTTCGCTGCGACTGGCCCTACCCGCCAACGCCGGACGGACCGGAGGAGCTGGTCGGGCGCGAGACCGTCCGCGGCTTCTTCGAGGGCGGGATGAGCGCTTTCGCACCGTACAGTTACACGATCGAGCAGAGCTTCGATCTGGTCGACCCCGACATACTCATCGCCGAGTATTCGTCCCACACGCGGCTGCTTGCCGACGATTTCCCCTACAGCAACCGCTACATCGGAATCCTGCGCTTCGCCGACGGACGGATCACTCACTGGCGCGAGTACATCAACCCGGTACCGGTACTCGCGGTGCTCGCGCGCATGCAGCGCTAGTGCGCATTCGGAGGTCCAGAGGATGCCCGATCGACAGGGGATCAAGGCGACCGAACGGCTGGCGCCGGCATACGATCGCCTGATCGAGACGTGGGTCCGGCTGCCGGTCCCAGCCGCGAATTCGCGAAGGAGAGGGTATGCCCACAATCGCCGTTAGCGGTTCGGGTTCAGGCATGGGTGCGGCAATTCGCCAGCGCTGCGAGCGCGATGGGCACAGCGTGATCGGGATTGACCTCCGCCGCGCGGAAATCATCGCCGACCTTGGCACCGCCGCCGGCCGTGCCGCCGCGCTCACCGAGGTCCGCCGTCGAGCCGATGGCCGGCTCGACGGCCTGGTGGCCTGCGCCGGGGTGGCCACCCACATCGAGCCGCGGTCGACCATCGTCTCGGTCAACTACTTCGGAGCGCAGGCGCTAATGGCGGGTCTGCGCGACTTGCTGGCCGCCGGCTCGCAGCCGGCGGCGGTGGCGATCGGTTCCAACTCCGCGCCGTTTCCCGGGATGGATACCCCGATGGTAAGCGCCTGCTTGGCGGGCGACGAGGACGAAGCGCGCCGGATCGCCATGACCTTGGACGGCTCGTCGGTGTATGCCGGCTCCAAGCTGGCGTTGACCCGCTGGGTCCGCCGCAACGCCCCGACGGCGGACTGGGCCGGGGCCGGCATTCGCCTCAATGCCGTGGCGCCGGGCGCCACGATGACTCCGATGCTGCAGGCCGGCCTCGATCATCCGGATTACGGCGAAGCGATCCGCAACTTCAAAGTCCCATTAGGCGGCTTCGGTACCCCCGAGCAGATTGCCGCCACGGTCGGCTTTCTATTGGGCCCCGAGGCCGCCTTCTGCTGCGGCAGCGTCGTGTTCGTCGACGGCGGCACCGACGCCATGTTTCGCCCGAATAGTTTCTGAGCGCAGCGCAAGCCGGGAGTGCAGCAAGGGCCGCGGAGCAGCCATGCGCATACGCAAGTGGGCCTTTCACAGCTTCACCCTGCCGTGGGTCGGAGGGTCGCGGCTGCTCGAGCGCTACGGCTGGACCGCCGACGCGCGGCAGGGATCGTTCGCGAAGGACTGAAAACGCGGAGGCTGGAGCAAGCCTGAGGAGGGGACACGATGGCAAAGAGGAACGGAGGCAACGGCGGGTTTACGCATTTGATGTCTCCCGGGTACATCGGTTCGTTGGAGATTCGCAACCGCATCCTGATGTGTCCGATGGGCGACAACATCGGCACCCCCGAAGGGATGGTGACCGAGCAACAAATGGCCTACTACGAAGCGCGGGCGCGTGGCGGCGTCGGACTGATCATCCTCGGTTCGGCGTCGGTGATGTGGCCGGCCGGCGCCTCGACACCGGGGCAGACCGCCATCTCCGACGACCGCTTCATCCCCGGAGTAGCGGCGCTGGCGCGACGCGTGCAAGCGCATGGGGCGCGCCTCGCGTTGCAACTGGTACACGGCGGCAAGACGGCGCCGCGCGATGTCGCCGCGGGCCGGCCGATGTTCGTGCCGTCGCTACCGGAGGACGAGGAGGTCCCCGATCCGATCATGGCGATGATCACGCCGGACGAGCTCGCCGCCATGAGTCAGGCGTTCACCGCGCCGGGAGCCAAGGTCGCGTTTCACGCCATGACCGCGGCGGATATCGCCACGGTCGCGGAGGCCTTCGCGGCGGCGGTCGAGCGCGCCAAACGCGCCGGCGTCGACGCGATCGAGCTGCACGCCGGGCATGGCTACCTCATCCACAATTTTCTCTCCCCGGTCACCAATCATCGCACGGACGAGTATGGAGGCTCGGTGGACAATCGCGCCCGCTTCCTCGTGGACATCCTACGCGCCATCCGCGCCCGCGTGGGGCGCGACTACCCGGTCTGGTGCCGCATCAGCGCGCACGAGTTCTTCATGAAGGGCATCACCGTGGAGGACGCGAAACGCACGGCAACCTTGGCTGAAGCCGCTGGCGCCGATGCGCTCCACATCAGCACGTATGCGGATCCGGGTCGCGCCATCGGCTACACGGAAGCCCACACCACCCACTTCCCGGGGCATTTCCTCAAGTACTCCGCCGCCATCAAGCGCCAGGTGAAGATTCCGATCATCGCCGTGGGCCGCATCGAGCCCGAGCGTGCCGAGGAGATCATCGCCAAGGGTGAGGCCGACTTCGTTGCCATGGGGCGCAAGCTGCTGGCCGATCCCGACCTGCCGAACAAGCTGCAGCACGGCCGGCGCGAGGACGTGCGCCCGTGCATCTACCAGTACCGCTGTATCGGCCAGATCTTCCTCCTGAAGCCGTTCCGCTGCGCCGCCAACCCGGCGATGGGCCAGGAGGCCGCGTTCGAGCTCAAACCCGCCGCCACGCCCCGACACGTTCTGGTGGCCGGCGGCGGACCGGGCGGCCTGGAAGCCGCACGTGTCGCGGCGTTGCGCGGCCATCGCGTCACGCTGTGCGAGGAAACCGAAGAGCTCGGCGGCACCGCCTTGCTGTCGTCCTTGGTCAATGCACCCAATGGCGAACTCGTCGAGTATCTCGTCACCCAAATTCGCAAGCTGCCGGTCACCGTGCAACTACGTCAGAAGGTCACGCCGGCACTGGTACGCGAGCTGCGGCCCGACGCGGTCATCGTCGCCACCGGCGCGCGGCACGATACCAGCGGGTTGCGCGGTGCCGATCGCCCCAATGTGTTCAATGGTCACGATCTGAAATCGTTGATCACCGGGCGCGATCCGGCGCTCGCCGCCGCCAAGCTGTCGCTTTCGCAGCGCGCGTTGCTGGGAATGGGCCGGCTGGTGAGCGGCGCGCTCTCGATGGACAAGTTGCGGGAGTTGACGCGGCGTTGGATGCCGCTGGGCAAGCGGGTAGCGATCATCGGCGGTGGCCTCGTCGGGACCGAGTTGGCCGAGTTCCTCGCCGATCGCGGACGGCAGGTCACCGTCATTGAAGCCAGCCCCGTTATCGGCAAGGAGATGGCGTTGCCGCGCCGCTGGCGGTCTCTTCACGAGCTCCGTGAACGCGGCGTGGTGCTGTTGACGGAAGCCACGGTGCAGGAAATCACGGATGCCGGCGTTGTGTACGCCGACAAGACCGGGGTACGGCAGACCGTGCCTGCCGACTCCGTGATCCTGGCGTACGGCATGGTCGAGGACCGCAGCCTTGCCGAGGCTCTCACCGGCCTCGTGCCGGAGGTGCGCGTCGTCGGCGACTGCAACGGTGTGGGTTACATCGAGGGGGCGCTCCGCGATGCCACCCTCGCGGCCATGAACATTTGAAAGAGAGGTGCGTTGCCATGCTGCAGAACGAGAAGATCCTGGTCACCGGTCCGGCCGGGCAAGTCGGCTTTCCCGCTGCGCGAGAGCTGGCCAAACACAACGAGGTTTACGGGATGGCGCGCTTCAGTAAGCCCGCCGACCGCTCGCGGCTCGAAGGCGTTGGTGTCAAGTGCCTGCAGGCCGACATGTTCCGCGACCCGTTTACCCATGTTCCGGACGACTTCACGTATGTGCTGAACTTCGCCGTGCTGCGCACCGGGAATTTCGACGAGGATCTCGGCGCCAATGCCGAGGGCCTCGGTCGGCTCATGTACCACTGCCGGCGGGCTAAGGCCTGGCTCGCCTGTTCCTCGATCGCCGTCTATCACGACGCCGGCCCGCATCAGCCGATCAAGGAGACCGATCCGCTCGGCGACACCCGGCGGGCCTACACCGAAAGCTACGGCTTGGCCAAGATTGCGGCCGAAGCCATGGCGCGCTTCGCGGCACGGCAGTGGAACATCCCGACCACGATTGCGCGACTGGCCATGCCGTACGGCGATAACGGCGGACTGCCGGCATATCTTTTCGATGCGATGCTGGCCGGTCAACCCGTGCCGGTGCACCCGAACAAGCCCAACGTCTACAACCTGCTCCATGAGGATGACCTCGTGGAGCAGCTCCCTGCACTGATTGCGGCCGCCGCGGTGCCGGCGACCATTGTCAACTGGGGCGGGAGCGAGATCGTGAGCATCGAGGAGATGTGTGCCTACATGAAGGACATCACCGGTGCCGAACTCACGTTCAATTACACCGACAAGACCGACGGGCCGTTGATTCTGGACCTGACCCGCATGCACGCGCTGACGGGTCCAACGAAGGTCCACTGGCGCGACGGCATTCGGCGTATGATCCAGGCACGGCATCCGGAAGTCCGGATAACGAGCACCGCCAACAATTGACGATGGAAGAAAGAGCGCGAGGACCTGAGGACTTGCCCCAGAGCATCCAATCCCCCCAGGCCCTCATACCCCCAACACCCAGCCCAAGCACAGGAGAACCCAAATGATTCCAGCACATGTGCAGATCCAGAATCTGCTGTTCACGTACGCCGAACGGGTCGACACGGGCGACTTCGCCGGTGTGGGCGAAATCTTTACACACGCCGAGCTCTCCGTCGAAGGCTCGGCGGATAAGACCCGCGGAGCCAAGAACATCCAGAAGATGTACGAGGAATGGACGCGGCGCTACCCCGACGACGGCACACCGCATACGAAACACGTCACCACCAACCTCATCATCGAGGTCGATGAAGCGGCCGGCACCGCAACCTGTCGCTCCTACGTCACCGTGTTCCAGCAAACCGCCACGCTGCCGCTGCAGCCGATCTTGCAAGGCCGGTATCACGATCGGTTCGAGCGGGTGGATGGAACGTGGCGCTTCACCCATCGTCGCATGTTCAATGACCGGCTCGGTGACCTCAGCCAACACTTGCTGCAAGAGTTGGGCAAAGCGTGAGAAGAGAGGGCGTGAGGGCTTGATCCCAATCGTGAAGCCCAAGCCTTCACCGCCCTCACGCCCTTCCTGCTAAACGCCAGTACGGCACATGCGGGAGGTTCTATGCCTCGACAAACCCTGGGGGAACGAGTCGCTGATTTGCTGGTTGCGGAGGGGATCACCAAGATGTTTTCCCTGCCGGAAGTGACCTTCGGCAGGATTCACCAGACCCTGCACGCGCACGGCGTGCCCCTGATCGCGCCCCATCACGAGACGGTGGCGGGATACATGGCGGAGGCGTACGTGCAGCTCACCGGCGAAATCGCCGTCGTCGGCGGCTCCGTCGGGCCCGGCACCATCAACCTGTATCCGGCCATCGCCAACTCCTACTCCGAGGCGCTGCCGGTCCTCTACCTCGGCTCCGAGCGTACGCTCCTCGCGCGCCGCTCTCCCCGGCGCTCTCAATTTCAATGTCCGCCCAACCTCGACGTCGTACGACCGATCACCAAGTATGCGGCAATCGTCGAAGACCCACTGCAGGCGGACGACATCTTCCACGAGGCCTTTCGGCAGATGCGCGCCGGCACCCCGGGGCCGGCGTACATCGGCCTGCCGTTCGACATGCTCCTCGAGGAACGGGAGTTCGGCGAGTTGGCTCGCCCGGAGCGCTACCGCCCGGCGACGTTCGCCTCCGCCGTGGCGGATGATGAGATCGAGCGGGCCGCAACTTTGCTTGCCGAGGCGCAGCTACCTCTGGTCATCGGTGGCGCCGGCGTCCGCCTCTCGCGCTCACAGCCGCTGTTACGCGAGCTGGTCGACGCCTTGGGGTGTCCTGTAATCCTCACCACCGGCGGCAGGGCCGTGTTACCCGACACGCACCCGCAGGTGTTCGACTTCGGCATTGAGCCCGGCGCAACCATCTCACGCAGCGCCGATGTGATTCTGGCCGTGGGGTCGTCGATCGGCGAGAAGATCGGCTTCGGCGACCATCCGTACTCGCATCGCCAGGGCGGTCAGCCAACGGTCTTCGGACCGGCGGGCACGCAGCGCTGGATCCATTTGGAACGTGACCCCGTCGCCGTGGGGCGCAACCGCCCGGTGGACCTGGCGCTGGTGGGCGACATGCGCGCGCTGCTCCCGCGCCTCACTGTGGCGTTGCGGCGCACACCCGGACGTGCAAAGGACGCGCGCGTCGTCGGCTGGCAGGACGAACGTCAGGAGTATTATCGCTCACTATACAGCACGGTCACCGACGCCACACCGATTCATCCCGGCCGCGCCATCATCGAGATTCAGAAAGCGCTACCGGACGATGTCATCATGGTGCGCGACGGTGGGGCTTTCAGTGTCTGGATGCAGAATTTTCTGCATCACAACAGCAGCGAGTATCTCGTAGCGTTGAAGCAAGGCATGCTCGGAACGGGGGTGCCGTATGCCATGGCGGCCGCGCTCGCGGCCCAGAAGGACCGGCGCCGTGTTTGTCTCATCACCGGAGACGGGGCGTTCGGGTTCTACGCCATGGAGATCGAGACGGCGGTCCGGTATCAGCTGCCGATCGTGATCGTCGTCGGATACGACCAGGGCTGGTCGCTGGAGGTACCGTATTACATGCACGTCTGCGGGCGCACCTTCGAGGTCGACCACACTTTTGTCCGCCTGGATGAGCTCGCCCGGGTGATGGGCGCGTACGGCGAGTTCTGTGCCGCTCCCGGCGACATCGCGCCGGCGGTGAATCGCGCCTTCGCCTCCGGCAAACCCGCTGTCGTGCAGATCGTCATTGACCGGGACGTGAATGCGTTTCAGATTCCGAACAATCACCTCTGGGTTCGATGGCACGCCGACAAGGAGGTCTACATCGACTAGCGGAGCTGCCGGAAGGACGATTGAATTGAGACACCCAAGATTTCCGCTGGTATGCCCTTGAATTAAGACACCCAAGATATCCGCCGGTGATGGTTCTGGGACTGTAAACGGAATCCGCGGTTCCGCGAGAGACCCGTGAACGCGGGGTCACGATGCGAATGGGGGTGCCGCGAGCCGGGTCCAGCCAGGTCCCGACACGCAACGGGGGTCGGGCCCTGGGCCGCTGGGTTACCGGGGGGATGGGGTTGGTGTGCGTGTCAGGCGGCGCGGCGAAACACCCGTCGGGCCCAGACGCTGCCCTTGGCCCTGTCCCGGTCGGTGCGCGCACAGTGGATCGCGATCCGCTGCACGTGGCCGACCATCGTGAAGAAATGGCGGCGGTAGTCGCGTACCGTCTCCACCCAGTGCGCGTGGTCGATACCCACGCGGTCGAGCAGCCGCTGGCTCGCCTCCTCGAGCGGTGCGGCGGAGGGCCCCGCGCGCACCGCCGCCCCCGTCGCAGTCAGCAGCTCCACATATTCCGCGAACCCGACGGGAAGTTCCTGATCGGGACCGCCACTCCCCGGCACGGCGAACGGTGCCAGGGTGGGGCGGCGCGGTCTCGGGGCGTAGCCGACCTCGCCGTGCTGCGCCTTCCCCCGCGCCGGTGTGGCCTCCTCAAGACGCTGCTGAATCGACGTGAAGGCGGAGGCGGCCAGGCTGGTGGCCAGCCCGGCGCGCAGGGGGTTCAGATCCACGTAGCTCAGGCAGGTGAGCACGGCCGCGGCATCCAACAAGGCCTGGCTGCGAAAGCGCCCCTCCCAGAACCGCCCCGTACAGCCGTCCTCCTGGTTGGCCCGGCGAGCGATCGTTTCGTTGAGGCAGCGCATGAACCAGCTCAGGTCGCTCAACCGGGCCCGCCACAGGGCGACTCGCCGCGCCTGGATGGTCTCCGGGAAGCTGGCCCAGCGTGCGGCGGTGTGGGGGAACAAGGCCCCATACCGAGCGACCACCTCCGCCGCACTCCACGCCCGGGCCTGTGCCGTGTCGATGCGCACGACGAGATGGACGTGGTTCGCGAGTACCGCATAGGCTTGGAGGTGGATGGCAAAGATCTCGGTGAGCGCGGCGAGCTTGTCGAGCACCCAGCCTTTGCGATGGTCGAAGCACTGGGCGGTGGCCCGGTCGTAGCCGCACAGGAAGGCGCGGCGCACGCAACGGCTGATGACATGGTAATAGGAGGTGGCCTCGATGTCGATCTGCGTGTAGCGGGGCTGCGGCACATACGCTGAATACACAGTTGACAGCGCTATGTCAATAACAACCTGACGCGGTTGATGTGGGGGACCCCTACCAGCCGCCCGCCGCGATCCGGACCGGCAGCATTATTGCATCCGGTTCTTTCCTGAGTCATGGCGGGAAGGTGGTATTCGAGATACCCAGGTTTTGAAGACACCTATGATACACGCGGCCGGGTGAACGTAACATGGGTGTCTCAGTACCTCTCTCAGTACCTCTCTCAGTACCTCCCTCTGGCTTGCGACGTGCGGTTCGAGTAGGCTCAATTTTCCAGGAGACGTAATCATGACTTGTCTACCGCCGACAACGGAACGGTTATCGACGCGTCTCACGGTGCTGCTTGCCGGTGCGCTACTTGCTGCGTCAGTGTCCGGATGTGCCGCCGGGCCCAGGCCTCGTCCACAAGAATGGGACGGGCTGACGCGCCGCACGAGCCCGACGCTGGACTACCTATACGTACGACCGAACGTACAGTTCAAGTCCTACAAGAGCGTGCGCCTCGACCCGGTGGGAGTGGTCTTCGACAAGAACTGGGATCCGGATAGTCCCGCGACGGCGTCCCCCTTGGGCAAAGACGACATCCAGAGGATTCGAGAGGAACTCGCCACCGAGTTCCGCAAGGTGCTCAGCGATCGGCTCGGCCGGGGAGGCTACCCGCTCGTAGATGCAGACGGTGACGACGTACTGCGCGTCCACGCAGACCTGATCAACGTCTACATCACTGCGCCTGGCAGAATGGAACCGGGCCGATCGCGCACCTTCGTCATGGACGCCGGTCATCTCACGCTGTTCATGGAGCTTCGCGACTCGGTAACCGGGCAACTGCTGGCGCGTGTCGTCGACACGAAGCAGGCTGCGAGTACCGGGCGCCTGCAGTGGGCGAACTCGGTGACCAATTCCGCCGAGGCCCGACGCGTATTCGGCGACTGGGCCGACCGCCTGCGCCGTGCACTCGATGAGGTGAACGGCAAGGGCGCCGCCAAGTAGCCGCCCGCTGGACGACCTATGAAAGCGGTTGGACCACCTGCCAGTTGGGAAAGCCGACCCTGCCGGGTACGTGTGCGCCGGAACACCAGGAGGAGGGAGAGGATAATCCCCGCCGGGGCTGTCCCATCGCGAGAGGACAGACGCTCGACCCGTACCGGCGTGCAGACGTAGGCTGCGTGGTTCGATGCATCGTGAGGCCCAGGTTTCGAAGACACCCATGATACACGCGGGCGGGCGAGCGTAACATGGGTGTCTCAACACCTACGCGGGCGGGCGAGCGTAACATGGGTGTCTCAGCACCTACCTACTCGGCCGGCTGAGCGTAACATGGGTGTCTCAGCACCTGTCTCGCGGCCGGGTGAACGTAAAATGGGTGTCTCAGCACCTGTCTCAGCACCTGCCCCGTGGCCGAGCCGAAAGGCGCGGCGTAGGTGCTGTGCTGGCCGTACGTTCGCATCTGGGGCGGCGCAATACATCGGGACGGCGAGGCCGATCGTCGATGCCGTATTCCCTCAGCCCTCGGCAAGTCGGTTCTCTACCAGCACCTGCCCGCCGTCCACCACCAGGGTCTGGCCGGTGATGTACGCCGCACGATCCGACGCTAGGAACAGGACCGCATCGGCGGCTTCCCGCGGCGTACCCAGACGGCCCATGGGAACCGCACGCTCGATTTGCCGACAATAGTCGGGCAACTCCGCCAGCAGTTCGGTCTTAATGGTGCCCGGCAACACGGCGTTCACCGCGATGTTGTGCGGAGCCAATTCAACCGCCGCACTGCGCATGAACCCGAGCATCCCGGCCTTGGTCGCGCCGTAGTGGGTCAGGCCGGAAACGCCGGTGATGGGACCGGTGATCGACGAGGTCAGCACCACGCGCCCGTACCGCTGTCGCTTCATCCGCGGCAGACACGCCTTGACCGTGAGAAAGGCGGCCGTGAGATTCACGTCGCTCACCCGGCTCCATTCTTCCACCTCCATCTCGTCGATCGAGGAGACGGGGAAGATCGCCGCGTTGCAGCACAGAATGTCGATCCGCCCGTAGCGGTCGACGGCCGCGGCGGCCATCGCCTGCACGGCATGCCAATCGCTGACGTCCGCCTTGAAGAACGACGCCAGCCCGCCGGCGCTTTGAATGTCGGCGACGGTGTGTCTGCCCGCTTCCTCGCCGCGCCCGACGACGAGCACCGTGGCGCCCTCGGCGGCACACGCCCGCGCAATCGCCTTGCCAATCCCGCGCGTGGCCCCAGTTACGATGGCGGATTTCCCGGCCAGACTACCAGGCATCGTCAGTACTCCCCGCGTCGCGCCAATGCCGCACGGGTGCTCCCGTGCGCAACCTCACAGATCGCGCGCCGTCCGTGGCGCCGATCGTTGCCGCCACGCCGGCCGACGTTGCGACAACAATCGTCCGCGGCGCGCCTGGGAGTCGCTCGCACATCATCAAATTGACCATCTCGACCGTGGCGGCTGTCGCGGTCGGACCATACTGCCGGTACCGGATCGGCAGCCGTGGCCGCAGCGCACCGTAAAAGTAGACATCCTCCTCCGACATGGGCACTTCCACGACTTGTTGCATTGCGGTTGGACCGCGCTTGCTCTCGGTATCCGCCGCCTGTTGGCGGGTCGTGCGCATACTGCTCCTTGACGTCCTCCCGAGGTCGCGGCCACCGCGGACCGGCGGCCGCTCACTTGGCGGCGGCCATCAGGGGACCGAAGGCCTTGTCGAATTCCCAGTAGGCGCGCAAGGCAAGCAACTTGCCCGCATCGTTGACCTTGTAGGTGATGACGATGTCGACGTAGTTTTTCTTGCCGTCCGCCATCGTCGTAACGATTTGGCCGACATTCGCGACTTCGTTGCCGGCGGCGTACGAATGCCGGATGTCGAATGCGGTCTCGTTCGGTCCGATGTTCGCATCCCAGAACGCACTGATGGCCGCCTTCCCGCGGTGTCCCTTGCCCGTGGGGTCGAGCGGCGAGACCCCGATCGGATCTTCGACCACCGCATCGTCCGCGAACAGATCGAGCCAGGCTTGTTTATCCTTCGCTCGCACCGCGCGCATGGAACCTTGTGCTGCCAGTCGTGCCGGGTGTTCCGTTGCCATACCCTCTCCTCTCTGAAGATCGTTGTTAGGTTGTGCGCACCACATTACGTTTGCCGGCCGCGCGGTACTGTTACCGTCACAGCCGTACGACGCTGCGCCCGATGACTTCTCGCTGGCCGATGCGTGCGAGCGCATGCGGCAGTTCGGCGAAGCCCACATCTTGGCCGACGATGGGCCGAATCTTTCCGGCCGCCAGCAAGGTCAGCAATTCCTGGTGTAAACGCACGCCATCGGCGTAGGCGGCGAAGTTCATGCCGGTCTGGCGTTTGAACGCGAGCGGGTCCTCCACATAGGCATGGCACACCCCGCAGATCGACAAATTGCCGTAGAGCATGGGCCGTGGTTCGATGCGGCTCTCGTCTTCCGCCTCGATGCCGGAGGCAAATCCGATCATGAGCAAGCGCGCGTTGAAAGCCATGCAGCGTAGGGAGTCACGCGTGACTGCGCCGCCGACGCTGTCGAAAACCACGTCCACGCCACGCCCACCGGTCGCCTCCAATGTAGCCGCGGCGAAGTCCTGTTCCCGATAATTGACGGTCACGTCCGCGCCCAGGCTCCGGCAGAATGCGACCTTCGCCGCCGAGCCGGCCGTCGCAATGACCCGCGCATCGGCGAGTTTAGCCAGCTGCACCGCGGCCGAACCGGCGCCACCCGCGGCCGCGTGGATCAGCACCCACTCGCCGCGCTTGAGCTGCCCACGCTCGTGCAACGCCAGCCAGCTCAAGTGAAAGGGGAAATAAAGCGCCGCCGCATCCGGAAGCGGGATATCCTCCGGCATTTCGAACGCACCCCCGTAGAGCGGGCAGATGACCGACTCGGCGTACCCACCGTACGCGCCTGCGGGAATGGCGACCACACGCTTGCCCAGCCATGTCTCCAGCCCGGGGCCGTAGGCGTCGACGCGGCCGAGAACCTCCATGCCGGGGATGAACGGTGGATCGGGGTTCACCGTACGATAGCGCCCCCGAACGGAATCCAGCTCGTTGAAGTTGAGGGTGATGGCCTCGGTGCGCACGCGCACCTCGCCCGCGCCCGGCTCGGGCACCGCCACTTCGTCGAGGGTCAAGGCCTGCTCGGGCTCGCCATAGGCATGAACCCGCCAGGCTTTCATCCGCCGCGGCTCAGCCATTGCGCACCGCCATCCCCTCGACGCGAATGAAGGCCATACCCATCGCGTCAGTTCCGCATCTTCGAAACGACCTGATCCGTGAATCTCTTGATCGCGTCGATCTTCACCTGGAGTGGCGAATCGAAGTTCCCGCCGTAGAAAAACCAGGGGGATACGCAGGCCTCGGTCGCTCCCATGTCCGCCAACTTACGGTGGCCGTCGAGATCGAACGTATCTATCGCCACGGAGGTGAACTCGAAGGGCTTGGTATCGGTCCCGAACTCTTTCCGGTAGCGGTTCACGGCGCGGAACATCTCGCCGATTTTCTCCGCCGTGGTATTCGGCGATGCGAAACCGTCGCCGAGGCGGGCGGCGCGCTTCAGTACCGAGTCCACGGTACCGCCGACGAGAATCGGCACCGGGTGCTTGCCGACCGGGGCGATTTGCATGCGTGGGATGGTGTAGAACTTTCCTTGGTGGTCGAACATCTTGCCGGTGAGCGCTTTGCGCAGGATGTGGATCATCTCGGCACAGCGTGGCCCGCGCTGCTCCCACTTCTGGCCGCAAATGGTGTAATCTTCGGGCCAGGGGCTCGTCCCGACGCCCAGCACCAAGCGATCGTGCGAAATCGCCGCCGTACTCCCCGCCAGCTTCGCCACCAACATCGGATCGCGCACCGGCAGCTTCAACACGTTGACGAACAGCTTCAGATTCTTGGTGAGCGTCGCAATCGCCGAGCACATGGCAAACGGGTCGGGAAAATCGGTGTCGCCCGCCCAGTAGCGCTCTCCGGTATCGCTGTACGGGTAGTCGACCGAAATCTTCTCGAAGAAGAACAGGCCGTCTCCGACGTTGACGGAGTTCCAGCCGCACTCCTCGGCCGCGAGGGCCATCGGCATATACTCGTCAAGCTTGCAGAATGTCGCGGTAAGCGAAAACTTCATGCGCGCTCCTCCTTCTCCCAACGAAATCGCGCCGACAGGCGCTCCCTCTACCACCGCCCCCTAATTGAAACAAGCGATCTGATTGAACGACGGAGCCACGCCGGCGGCAGGCGGAACGCCGCGCGACGCCACATGGCCTCAGCGCTCGAACTCGTAGAACGATGCGCTCGCCGCGGCCACCGCTCTCTCGATACGCTCCTGCATGCGCCAGCCGTCCCGCGTACGCAGATAACGGATCTCGTAGTATCCGGTTACCGTGCCTTGGATCGTCTGTGCCTTCGTCGCCCGCATGACGTGCCGGTACTCGAAGAACACGGTGCCACGCGCGCTGTCGCCCGCGAGCGCGATCTTGGGGTTATGCATCAGGTGTATGCCCGTCCAGCACGCGGTGGTCTCGGCGCAAAAACGACGCAAGGCGGCGCGGCCGGCGATGCGCCGGCCGGGACGCTCGCCCGCCGGGCGCATGTCGAACACGCCATCCGCGGTGAACACGTCCGCCCACCGCTGCGCCTGACACAAATCCCAGGCGACGGCATATTCGGCTTCGAGATCGAGGATCGCAAGGCGGTCCTCGACTGCACGCAAGCGTTCCTCCAGCGTGCGGCCGCCGGACACACGTTCGGCGTTACGCGCGCCGCGCTGCTTACCGGTGCGATCTGCCATAGGTACAACCTCCTTCCGCGCCGCTACCCGTTCTCCCGTTTTCGCCGCGCGGAGCGCACCCTGGTAACGGTATGGGGTGGTTTGCGGCGCAACGTGCGGCGGTGTGCGGCGATCAGGCTGGCGAAGCCGGCGGCGACGAATTCGACCAGCATGTCTCCGTACGCTGTGGATATCTGCCCCTCACGCTCCCCCACCGCCCGCATCAGGCGTGCGTCGCTATTCCCCAACATCTGGATCAATGTGGTAATCGCGATGCGCCACCCCGCTTCGAGTGTCTGCGCCGGGACCTCGGGAAAGGTCCGGCACAGCGCGCGCAGGAAACGAGCGTCCAAGCCTTGCGAGCCGGCGGTGAGTCGGCGCAGCCGCTGGTCCTGCGACAGCACCAGACGGGCGATGAACCGTTGCCAGCGCGAGCCCCCGACCGGATCACGCTCGAGCATCTCCCGGTACGGGATGGCGATGGCATCGACGAGGGCTCTGACTGTCGGTCGCTTGCGACCCGCCTCGACGTTCGCGAGCAAACCGCTCATGCGTTCGAATGCGGCCTCGCCGCGGCGGCGAATCACCGCGTCGACGAGGCGGTCCTTGGAATAGAAATGGTAGTGCACGGCCGCCGGCGCCAGACCGGCCGCAGCGTTGATCGAGCGGATGGAGACGGCCTCCACCCCGAGAGTGGCGAACAATTCCTCGGCCGCGCCCACCAGCATCTCGCGGGTCTCCGCGCTGTCGTAGGGGGGCCGCCCAGGGCCACGCCGGCCCGGCGTCCCCACGGCTGCGGGGTCGATCATTGTAGCCCTTTGCCTCCGTTGCATACCTTACCTCGGCCGTGGCGATCAAACCGCCCCGCTCAGCCGGCCCCTGCCACGTCCTCGTACAGCTCGATCACGTTGCCGTCCGGATCGCGACCGTAGGTGTTGCGGACCACACCGAAGTCCTTCGGCGCGCAGTGGAACGTCATCCCCGCGGCACGCAAGCGCTCGTACTCGCCGTAGATGTCGACCACCTCCAGACAAAAATGGGTGATGCCGTGGTCGCACACCGGCCGTCGCGGATCGACGGGTCGCGGCGTCGGCGACTCGTATTGGAACAGCTCGAACCGCGTGTCCCCTTTGCGGAGCATGATGCTGCGCGCCGCGGAGTCCTGCAGCCCAACCAGCTCGTCGAGCGCCTCGGTGCCGCGTGGCCAGCTGCTATCGGACACCACCTCGAAGCCCAGCACGTCACGATAGAAGCGCAGCATCCGCTCGGCGTCCGCCGTCGAGATCGCCACGTGATCGATACGTCGAATCATTGTCCTCGCCTCCCGATGGAATCGGGTACCCGACCCCTGATGCCGTCAGCCGTGCCGGTGTGCCAGTCCTACCCGAACCGCGTCGCGGCCCGGTAGCGACCGTGTCAGCAACCCGATGGCCTCGTCGATGCGGTCGAGGTCGAGCACCTCGCCGCGCAGGGCCGCGGTATCGATCGCGCCGGTATTGAGCAGGCGGACCGCCTCGGTCATGGACTCCCGGGTGTACGCCATGCCGCCCAGCACACGCAGCCCCTTCAGCGGTATCCAGTCGGTCACCAGTTCCACGGAACGCAACTCCTTGAGTCCTGCGAGCACGACGGTGCCCTGCGCCCGCACCAGGTCGAAGCACAGCGGGACGGTGTGGGGCACGGGCGTGACATCGAAGACGACATCCACCCCGCGACGCGCCGTGATTTCCGTAACGAGTGCCTTAAGGTCCTGCCGCTGCACATCGACGACGTGATGGGCGCCGATCTGGCGGGCGGCCCGCAGACGGAGTTCGTCGCTGCTCGTGCCGGTGACGATCACCGGATGGGCGCCGGCCGCCACGGCGGCGGCGACGACGGCAAGGCCCTGATGGCCGGGCCCCTGCACCACCACGCTCTGGCCCGCGGCGATGGGCACCGCGGCCAGCCAGTTGAGGGCGTTGGCGAGCGGCTCGAACAGGGTGAGTTCCGCGGCCGGGGTGTCCGTGGTAAAGCGGTGGAGCGTGGTGCCCGGAAAGATCTGCATGAACTCGCCATAGCCGCCCCACAAACCCAGCCGGCGGTCGCCGGTCATGTCGGTCACCCCGTAGCAGCGCAGCGGCTCCGTGGAGAGCACCTCATCGACACCGACGCGATCGCCTTCACTGACGCCGAGCGTGGCGTCCGCGGCGAGACGCACGACCCGCCCGACAATCTCGTGGCCGGGCACCACCGGATACATCCCGTTCGGCACGTTATTGAGACCGTGGAGCTGCCCGAGATCGCTACCGCACAAGCCGACCGCCTCGACTTGCAGCAGCGCCCCACCCGGCGGCGGATCGGGGATGGGAAACTCCCGCACCTCGCAGCGACCGTCTCCGGTAAACACTCCGGCTCGACACGTTTGTCCCACTGCTACCTCCTGGCAAAGAGATCAACGCTGCACGCCTGGGTGGCCGGCGCGCCCGCGCTACGTGCGCGCGCGGCTTGGGCGGCGATCGCGGGGTGGGCCAACCACTTACCGATGCCGGCAAAATCGCGCGCATCGATGCGCTCGGCGTACATGCCGATGCGGTTTCGGATGTGCACGTTGGACGCCAGCATACGGTTTATCCTCTTGCAACGCGTCGCGCGGCGCTGACCGCCGGGCCGGGACGATTGCGCCCCGGCCCGGCTCCTCCCGACAGTGAGGGGGTTACTGCCGGAGCGTCAGTTCCGGATGGCGCGCCTGGATCATGCGGCGGACGCCGTCATGCCAATCCACCTGCGCCGGTCCGATCAACTGGTGCATGCGAGCGAGGTCCATCGGGATGCTGGGCAGGGTCTGGTCGGTAAACAGGAGTTTCGGCTCTTTCCCGATCAACTGACCGATGTAGGCGCACCACTCCTCGATACTCGCCGACGCGCCGCCCCAGTTGGTGACGGTCGCCGGCACCGCGGCGATCCGCAGCAGCTTGGGAATATGCGCGATATAGTCGTCCTCGTGCAGGAGGTTGTAGGCGCTCGGCTTGTCCGTGTGCGCCGCAACCGGCTGACCCGCAAGCATGGCGTCCAGGTGCATCGCTGGCCAGCCGCCGTTGTTTCCGTACGGCACGCTCAGCCGGGCGATGGTGGTCGGAATGTTCCACTGTCGCGCGCCGAACCGCGCCATGGTTTCCGCCGCGATTTTGGTAATGCTGTAGGTCGGCAGAATCGTCTGGTGGTTGTCGCCCAGCGGGTCCGTCTCCTTGCGCGGGTTGTGGCCGTCCAGCTGGTAGACCCCGCCGGTGGAACAGTGCAGCCACGCCTTGGCCTTGCGGGTGCGATACATCAGACGGCCGAGTCCCTCGGCATTGGCGGCCAAGTCATAGTCGAAGTTGCCGCTCTTGAGGACAGCGAAGTCCAGAACATAGGTAAAATCTTCGGGCACGTTGTCGAAAGAATCCTTGGCCAGGTCGGCCGCGATACACTTGACGCCGATCGACTCCATGACCCCCCGATCGGCGGGGTTGCTGAAGCGAGCAAGGCCATGGACCTCGTTGTGTTTGGCAAACGCGCGGGCGATCGGCAACGCCACCTGGCTCGCCGGCCCGGTGATCAGAATCTTCTCGTTCGTGAGCATACAATCCTCCTCTTGTCGTCGTCGCTCATTTCGCGGCGAAGCCCGTCTCGACGATCTGCAGACCGGGTCGATTCGCCATCTTCTCGATGGTGATGAAAATCGGATCGTAGCCGGTGAACTTGATCTTCCATTGCCCGTTCATTTTGACGTACTCGTCTCGGTAGTAGGCGGCGCCGCGATGGATGAGGCCGTCCTTCAAGTCGAAGTCCTCATATTCCAGCGCCCACAAACCGCTGGCCGCGGTGGGGCTGGTGAAGGCGATTTCCGGATGGTGGCAGTGCCGGTAGCCGAAGAACTCGGGCGAATCGTGCGCCTCGACAAGAAATGCGATGATCGCCTCGGGACTATCGAAGGTATACTTCCCGCCGCTGTACGCCGAGGTCGCATCGTCGGTGAAGCACTCGCGTAGTTCCCGCCAACGCTTCAGGTCGAGACAGCGAACGTACTTGTACTTGAGCTGCTTGATGGCCTCCAACTCCTGCAAATCGAACATGGCCTACACACCTCCTTACGCGCGCGTTCCGATCGGCGGCAACTCGTACCACAGCGCGCATATTCGATCAAGTGCTCTGTTTAATTCAAGAAGCCGGATTCATGCTCGGACCGCGGTGCCAGCGGCGGCGACCCGCCGCGGTCGATCACCATCGAGCGCCGCCGGACCGTCGGCGGCGGCTGCGTACCCGTCACGTGGCGGCGTGGTGCGTGACGCGGATCAATTCCCGCCGTAGGTGTCGTCGGCTTGATTGATCAGGTGTTCGAGCAGGCGCTGTTCGGCGGCACGATAGGCGACGGTGCGCAACATCTCCTGCGTCTGGTGCGCCAGCGGGATGGCCGCCAGATAGCCGACCACCTGCGCCGGCGACAGATGATCGATAGCCTCTTCCATCGCTTGCATGACGGCCTCGGGAATCGACGGTACGTTGACCTGACCGGCCATGTCGAGCGCTGCGGAAAAGCGCTCCGTAAATTGACGCTTGGCCTCTTCCTTTTCGCCTTCGCTGCACTCGACGCGCAGTTTGGCGGCGGCTTTGTCGAACAGCCTGTCGAACGCAAGGAGTACCGCTTCTTTTCCCGTCATCGCCTGTCCTCTGCCGCAGTGTCCGGCCAAACTAACCACGCCTCCCGCCGCAATCAAGCCTAGTCGTTGTCCTGTCCGTCGTCACCGAGGTACGACCTGAACGCAGGACGGGTTCGCACATTTCGATTGACTGCCTGCACCGTCCTTCCTACACTGCGGTCTCGAAGCGGCACGGGGGCGCGATGGCGGCACGACGAGCGTGGCTCTGGATGGTCGTAGGTGCAGCGGTAATTGGGTGCGCCGCGGCCACCGCGCAAACGGTCTACAAGTGGACCGATGACCGCGGGGTCATTCATTTCGCCGACTCGCCGCCGCCGGAGGCGCGCAAGGTCGAGGAACGGCACCTCCCAGGCCCGCCCGCGAGCCAATCCGGCGCGGATGTCCCCGCCGAGGTACGCACGCCGCGATCCGACGCACAGGCGCCTGCGCAGGTCATTATCGCATCACGCATGACGCCGCGCACCGGCCCGTCGTCGGTACACATCCAGGGCGAGGTGCGCAACGTCGGCGGCCGTGACGCCGCACGGGTCGCGGTCACCGTCGTCGCGGCGGACCCCCACGACGGTTCGTCCTGTGTGCAGGAGGAAATCGACGTCAGCCCCCCCACGCTGCGTCCGGGGCAAACGGGGAGCTTCGAGACGGACGTCGATAATCCTTGCTTGCTCAACCAGCCGTCGATCGACATCGCCCCGGTGTGGGACTGACCCGCTGCCGCCGGTCCGCCAGCGACCGGTACGCTTGGCGCGGCGGACGCACCGCCGTCGGACGGATCGTGCCGGCTGTACACGGCGGCGCCTTCGGGATAGAGGCGTTGGGGCAGCGACCGCGACAAACATGCCCATCGAGTACCGCAAAGATAAGGACGAGCTGGTATGGGTGCGCAATCCATTCACCGGTGCCGTCACCTATTTCACCCACCTCCACAAGAAGCGCAGCGGTTTCGCACGCCGGGCGCAAGACGAGTTAGCCCGCGGCGCACGCGTCGACCAGGCCGTGGCCGCGGCGCACCTGCGCCAGGAACTGGAGGCGGCGCAACGCTCCTGCCCGTTCTGCCCGGGGAATGAAGAGCACACGCCGCCCGAAGTGCTGCGGGTGGCAGCGCGCACCGTGTTCCCCGATCGCGGTACCGCCGACTGGCTGATTCGTGCGGTCCCCAACCTGATTCCGCGCATCCCCGAATGCTGCACCGGCGGCCGCAACGAGTCGTACGTGGTCATCGAGGATCCGCGCCACTTCGCCGACAATCCACAGCGCCACGAGGACCTGCTGTACTCGGCCTTGCTCCCGCTACCGCACTTTCAAGCGCTACTGGCCGCGGACGTCGACGTGGCGCGCCTGGCATACCGCAACCCGGCGGTGCGAACGGTGCTCATCCGCAAGAACCAGGGTCGTGAGTCGGGCGCCTCGCAACCGCATCTGCACAACCAGGTCATTGGCTCGGACATTCCGTTCCCAGCCGTGCAGCGGGAGCGGGAAGTGACTACCGGTGCGCCGAAGATCTGGGAGGAGCTCGTCCGCTTCGCGCGCGACCACGGGTTCGTGATCGAGGAACGCAACGATTGCTGCGCGTACTTCTGTCCCTTTGGAGCGTTTCCGCACAGCTATGAAGTCGTCTGCTCGCGCGACTGGGGGCGCGTGGTAGACGTACCGCAGCAGCGCTGGCAGACCTTCGCCGCCCTGCTACACAACGTCCTCAACCTGCTCGGACCCATCCCGCTCGACTATGAGATCCATGAAGGTCCCGAGGTGCCATTGCATGCGCACATCAACGCGCGCCATTTTCCCTACTCCAATATCGGTGGCACTCTCAACCTCCCGACCCAGTTGGCCAGCAGCGCACGCCTACCGCGTGGCGATTGAGCGTGATCCTGATGTAGGGATGGCGCATTAATGGGCTTGTCTAATATCATTGACAAGGAGAGAGCTCTCGCATAAAAGCCCTGTGCTGAACACTGGGGGCAGGGGTTCGTGTACAACGACTCCAAGAACGACATCATGAGGGCGCACTGCCAAGCCCCTCAAAAACCACAAGGAGGAAACACATGGCAGACGTAGGAACACAGATAAAGGAGTTTTTTGCCCAACTGCAGTCACGTATCAACATGGACGTGGCCAAGGGCATGAACTCGACGATCCAGTTCAATTTGACGGGCGATGGCGGGGGAACCTACCACATCGTCGTCAAGGAGGGCACGGTGACGGTGAACGAAGGAGCCGCCGCATCGCCCAACATGACCATGACCGTGTCCGCGCCGGATTATCTGGACATTCAGAGCGGCAAACTGAACGGCCAGATGGCCTTCATGAGCGGCAAGATGAAGATCGCAGGCGATATGGGCCTGGCAATGAAGATGCAGAGCCTCATCAAGACCGGCCCGGCGGCCGCCGCAGCACCGGCAGCGCCAGCACCGGCTGCGCCAGCAGCCGCGGCACCGGCAGCGGCTGCGAGCGGGGTGGGCCAGCAGGTCAAGGACTTCTTCGCCAACCTGCCATCCCGCATCAACGCCGATGCGGCGAAGGGGATGAACTCCACCATCCAGTTCAACCTCACCGGCGATGGCGCCGCTACGTACCACATCGTAGTGAAGGACGGCGTTGCGACGGTCAACGAGGGAGCGGCCGCGGCACCCAACATGACGATGACCGTGTCCACGCAAGACTATCTGGACATCCAGAGCGGCAAATTGAACGGCCAGATGGCCTTCATGAGCGGCAAGATGAAGATCGCCGGCGACATGGGCCTGGCGATGAAGATGCAGAGCCTGATCAAGCCCGCCTAACCGACGCCGAGAAGACCGCACATGTTCGCCAGCCGGGGGCGAGGGGCCGCTTGCGCCTCGCCCCCGGCTGCGTCCTGGCGGCCCGCAATACCCGCCGACAGCCACACACCTCCCAGTGGCCGCCGTCCATGCGCATCAGCCGTCCCGGCCTGCGGCTCAGGCGCGTCAGTCGGTCGGGACGCACTCGTCCGTGGTGGGTGTGGTCCGCCCGCACGCGAGCGTATCAGTCACGCCACCGGCGAGGAATGCGCACGCATTGTCCACCGCACCCGTATGGGCCTGGCGTTGGGTAGGACCGTCGACGGACCGACACACGCTCTGGCCGCGAAACTCGATGCACACCGTGCAGCGATAGCCGGAAATGCGCAGGCTCCGATAGATGACGAACGCCATGAACAGGAGCAATGCCGCGGCGAGCAACGGGCCGGACCCCCTCCACTTGCGGGCCGATTTCACCGGCGGGGGCATTACTCCTGTGGTTCGCCTTCGCCTTCTTCGACGGTAATATCGACCTCGTCCGAAGCGGTGGCACCGCCCGGGGTGGCGATCACGACCGAGGCGGTATAATCGCCGGCCTGCGCGTACGTATGCGTAGGATTGGTTTCGCTGCTCGGCGCCGACCCGTCCCCAAAATTCCACTGGAACGTCGGCTGTCCGACATTGCACTCCGCCTCGGCGCTGAAGGTCACCTTGAGTGGGGGCGGACCGTAATCGGGGTCGGCATCCGCAACCACGATGCAATCCCCGTCGTTCTCCGCTGGCTCTGGCGGTCCCTTTCGCGGGATCGCCGCCCCACCGGCGGAGGAGTCACCGCCTTCGGCGGGCGGCGCAGCAGCGCCCGGGGCGTGTCCGGTCACCGGCGGTGCCGGTGCCGCCTGAAGTTTCCCGGGGACCTTCACGGGGGCCGCCGCTGGCGCCCCTACCGCCGCGGTCCCCTGTTGCGGCGCGTCCGTACCGCGCCCGCAGCTACCGCAGCCGCCGAACAGGACGCACATCGCAACCAGCGCCGGCGTAATCCTCATCGTTTCTACCCTGCCCTATTTAGCCTGCACAGCGCACACAGCAACTCGTCCCCGCCGTCTTCGGCTCGAAGCGAGCGCTATGCGCCGTGGCGTCGGTCGTGGGTCCCGTCATTTTTGTTTGGGTTTCGGCGGTTCGGCCGGCCGGCGTAACCGCATTTGTTTGACGGGCCCCGGATTCCCTTGCGTGTCGCGGACGCGCACGCTCAACAGCGTATCGCCCGTCGGGAACCCCCAGGCGCGCGCGACCAGCATGCAGTACTGCGTCGTGGAGTCTTTGCTCATGAATGCGAAGTCGCCGCTCTTGTCCACCGTGCAGGCATCGTCCGGTTGCACATGCGTCTCGAAACGACATGACAGATCGTTGATGGCATCGCTGATGCGCTGCGTCTCCGCAAAGCTGGGCGGTTGGATCCCGGGAATGCCGCCGATATCCGGTCTCGTCTGATCGCAGACCGCGGCGCTGCCGTTACCCATGTCGCGGCTGCTCTCGATTTCCAGATCCGGTCGTGACTTCGGGTTGCCGGCTTCATAGGCCATCAGCCGGCGCGCTGGCTGAAAACCGCTCAGGCCGGGTTTGGCCTCCACCACCAGCATGAATCCCGAGCCGCCGGAACTCAGATACGTTGGGATGCCCTTGCTGTCGACCGATTCGGGTTCGACCGAGTTCCCGTCCGCGCGCACTGCGCCGAAGAAACTGATCGCCGGGCCGATCGGTTTGCCTGGTTCGGCCTTGACCGGGGTCGTCGCCGGGCTTTGACTGGCTGTCGGTGGCGGCGTCGGCGTGTATGGCGGTACCGTCGGAACCGGCGTTTCTTCGGGTGCAGCCATCGGCGCTCTTGGCCCCTTGCTCGGAGACGTTGCGCTACAAGCCGAAAGGGTCAGAATCACTGCGGCACCCAGCCCGAACCGCGTTACAACATGCCAGCACTCGCTCCGCATCGCGTCTCCTTTTGCGCGCGGTTGTAACGGTCGCCCGAAAGCGAGTCAACCCTGCTCGGCCGCCGGACCGGACACCAGGCGGCCGCCCCATTTGCCAGCGGCCGGGCGCGCCGCTGTCGGCTACCGCGAACGCGCCACGCCGATTCGCGCGCAGAAATCAGCCACCGGGCAGCGACTGCACCACGGCGAGATGGGCAGACACACCGTCTGTCCAAAGGCAACCAGCAAGTCGTTGTATTCCAGCCAGTACACCGGCGGCAATTTGCGCCGCAAGGCCATTTCCGTCGCTTCGGCGTGCTCGGTGCGCACATACCCCCACCGATTGGAAATCCGATGCACGTGCGTGTCGACACAGATTCCTGGCTTGCCGAAGCCTTTCGTGAGCACGAGATTGGCGGTCTTCCGGCCAACACCCTTCAACGCCAGCAAGCGCTCCAGGTCGTCCGGCACCCGCCCGCCGAAGTGCGCAATAAGCACACCGCAGATATCGACGATGGTGCGCGCCTTGGTCCGGTAGAACCCCACCGGATAGATGGCGTCTTGGATCTGCGCACGACCGAGCCGCAGCATGCCCTCCGCTGAACGGGCCAGTGCGAACAACCGGCGCGTTGCCGCGGTGGTCGTCTCGTCGCGCGTGCGCAAACTGAGCAGGCACGAGATCAGCACCTGAAACGGATCGCCGCCCTGGTTCGCAATCAACGTCACCACGGGCGCATTCCACGACGGCGCGGCGCGGCGCAGGCGCGCGATGACCTGATGGATATCGAAGCGCCGGCGCGGGCGGCGCTCCCCCGCGCTCTGTGTCCGTCCTGGCATCACCGTCTCCCGCCGCGGCATGTCGGAACGCATCATCGCACAAGCGCGATCTCGGCGAAATGACGGCTCGGGGGATACGCAGCCGTTCCGCCCGCCATCCCTGTGCCGTGTACGCATTCGCTACGAGACGGCTTCTCCAGCCACAGGCGGCTTGGTATTGTGGCGTCTGCTCGCATTAGCGCAGGTCCGATACGCGAAGCGGCGTCAGGCGAAACGTGCAACGCAAGATGACCCAGCTGGCGATTGGCCTCATCGGCGCGGGGCGACATGGATCGCGGTACGCCCGCCATATCCGCGACGATGTCCCCGGCCTGCGTCTGGCGGCGTTCGCTTGTCGCGATCGCGGAGCCGGCGAACGGCATGCGGCCGCGCTGGGTTGCCGGTGGTATGGCGACTATCGCGAACTGATCGCGGCGCCCGACGTCGAGGCAATCGTCGTCGCGGTCCCGCCGACCCTGCACCTCGACATCGTCGAGACCGCCGCCGCCCTCCGGCGCCCGGTGCTTCTCGAAAAACCCGCCGCGGTTACCCTCGATGACGGTCGCCGGATGCTCCACGCGGTACGGCACGCGAACCTCCCGCTGATGGTCGCGCACACCCTGCGGTACAACGCGGTCGTACGCACGCTGCTGGCGGCGCGCGCACGGATCGGGCGTGTGCATGCGCTGCGGCTCAGCCAACGCTTCGAACCCGCGGTCCTGCCGTGGCTCGACGATCCCGCCATTGCCGGAGGCGGAATGCTGCTACACACGGGCGTCCACAGCTTCGACCTGCTGCGCGTGCTCAGCGGCCTGGAGGCGGAGCGGGTCAGCTGTGAGCTGACCCGCGTGGTCACGCGCCGTCTGGAAGACAACTTCACGGCAGCCATTCGGCTGAGCGACGGCACCACACTCGCGTCCGTCTCCGGCTCCCGCGCCACCGCCGGACGTAACGGCGCCATCGAGCTCGCCGGCGAAGACGGCCAGCTGGTCGCCGACCACGTGCTACACCACGCCGTGATCGTACGCGGCACCACCGCCGAGCCGCTGCCGCTCCCGCCGCCGGTGCACACAGTGTACGCAGCGCTTCAGGACTTCGCCCAGGCGCTCCGCCGCGGAGCCCCGATGCCGATTACCCTCGATGACGGTCTGCGCGCGGTGGCCATGGCGGCCGCGTGCGCTCACGCGGCCCAGACAGGGCGAACGGTGCCCGTCGAACCCGTCTGACCCGGGGACACGCAAGGCAGCTCTGCCGCGGGCACCGTCGCCGCACATGCGCGCGGAGCGTCATGCCGCACACCCGGTCAGTGCCGCATTCACCGCCGCCACGATGTTATCGACCGTCACGAGGCCGTCGTGGTCGAAGACGCCAGCGGGGCAGGTGAGGTTCGCGTCGCCCAACGCGATGTTCACCATGGTCAGGATCTCGTCGATGGTCACGTAACCGTCCCCATTGCAGTCGCCGGCACAGGGCTTTGGTGTTGCGGTGGGTGTCGGTAGGACGGTCGGGGTCGGGGTAGCGGCTACCGCTCCGCACGCGGGGTCCGCCAGATCATAGAGGTCGTTTCCGTCGTTGTCCAAACCGACGGGTCCGAACTTACTTTCCGAGCCGTTGGCGTTGCAGGGGTCGGTCGGCTTATTCGGGTGCGCGGCATCCGGCACGAAGTAGTTCGCGGGCGGGACGCTTTCGGCGACGGGGGTATAGTGCGCCGGGTCGGCATCGCTGTGGCAGTCGGCGCAGAGCGTGATCCCGACGCGGAAGTGATGCTGCCGCAAACCCGCCCCACGTCCGGGCAAGTTGGTATCGTGGCCGGCATCCTCTTGTCGGCCATGGCAACCGACGCACCCGGTGGACGAGAGCCCACCGCCACCCGCCGACGCCCCGATCGCGACCGGGAAAAAGACGGGCGAGGATTGATGGCAGGCTGAGCACGCGGAGGCGATCATGCTGTTGTGGCCGCTCATAAGGTCGGTGTTCCACGCGCTGCCGTCGTGGTGCGACGTGTACTTCCCGCTGACAAAATCACCATGACATTGCCGGCAATACGTCGCATCCTTGTTTTGCGAATAGGCCGGATAGGCATCCGACCGTGTCGCCAAGGCGAGACCTCCTGCGACACCGGCAACCACCAGTAGACATCGCAACCCCCCACCGCGCATTGCGCAACATCCTTTCCGCCCCGGCACTGTGCATCCAACAAGGCCCCCGATATCGAGAGCCGGGGACGTCCACGCCAAAGCTATCGGCTCTGAGCGGCGCCGATGCTAGCCGAAATGCCACGGGAACAAAACCCGGCAGCGCGGGCACGCTATGGTAGGCGACCACACCCGGCTGGACCTCTCCAGCGCCGCACGATACGTTCGACGCCGAAGGCGCCAATGCGGACTCGGATACTCGGAGGAAAGGGACCGCCAGTGGCGGCAATCGGACGTGGCTGCGTACGCATGTCGGAACATTACGGCACCCGCGGCGATCGCGAGTCGATGGTGACGATTCAACGCGCGCTCGATCCAGGGGACACATTCCTCGACACCGCCGGCGCCTACGGTTCCATCGCCAACGTGGTCCCGGTCGGCCAGGCGCTTGCCGACTTGCGCTGTCGGCAAGCGGTGTTGGCGCGGGGCGACCGCTGAGGGCGTTTCGAGGCCGCGGGCATGGCGGAGAAGTCTCGCTTCAATTCCGTACGCCGACACGATGGCGCCAGGCTGGTCTGGATGCTGTTGCTCGCCAGCAGCGCCCTACACTTCTTCTGGAACACCGAAGCGGACAACGACCTGTGGGGCCACTTGCTGTTCGGGCGTGCCATGCTGGCGAGCGGCACCGTTGTCCGTACGGACACCTACGCCTACACCACCGCCGGGCAGCCCTGGCTAAACCACGAATGGCTGTCGCAGATCGTCATGGCCGCCGTCTACAGCGCGGCCGGCGCCGCGGGGTTGCTGCTGTCGAAGTTCGCGGTGGCGGTCGCCACGGTACTGCTGCTGCTGTCGGAGATTCGCCGCCGCACGCCATCGGTCCATACGCAGGCTGCGGTCGGCGTGCTCGCCATCGCGGTTCTGGCCCGCGGGTTCAGCATCCGACCGCAGATATTCACCTACGGGTTCACTGCCTTGCTGCTGCTCATCCTCGAAGAGTACCGCCGGGGCCGTCCGCGCGTCCTGTATCTGCTCCCCGGCATCTTCCTGGTCTGGGCGAACGTTCACGGCGGCTTCATTCTCGGGCTGGGGATACTCGCCCTGTTCGCGTGCGCCGATCCGCTCCGCGGTCCGGCGCACGCGCGACGGCCGTGGCTGGTCTTGAGCGCATCCGTTGGGGCGACGCTGCTGACGCCGTATGGCTGGCGGCTGTTCCGTTTCGTGGAAAACGAGTTGACCCGCGCACATCCGATCACCGAATGGCAGCCCACCGCGTTCGAAGTCGCCCAGGCGCCGTTCCTCGTGATGTTCGGGTTGTTCTTGGCCACCATGGTTTTCACCCAGGATTGGCGGCGCGACGGCTGGCAGTCGGTCCTCGCGCTAAGCGTGGGCTGCCTGGCGCTGCGGCACCAGCGGCACACTCCGCTGTTCGCGTTGTGCGCCGCCGCGCCGTTGGCGGCACAACTGGATACCGCCATCGAGCGGTTGGGTCGCCGGACGACATTTACGTTCAGCCCGTTCGCGCGCCGCCTGCTGGGGGTTGGCGTCGTCGCGCTGGCGTTGACGCAGCTTGGTCTCACCGCTGTGCGCTGGCGCAGTACTGGTTTCGCGATCACCTACGACACGCGCGACTACCCGATAGCGGCCGTCCGCGTCTTGCGGCGCGCCGGCGTGCGCGGCAACGTCGCCGTGCCGCTGGACTGGGGCGAATATGTACTGTGGTTCTTGGCGCCGCAGGTGAAAGTGTCCTTGGACGGCCGCTTCGCCACCGTCTTTCCCGAGCGCGTGGTCGAAGACAATTTCAACTTGTTCAGGGGTGCGCCGGGATGGCAACGGCTGCTCGACGACTACCCCACCGAGGCCGTGCTGACGCCCGCGGGCGCGCCGTGTCCCGTCCGCACGTTGCCCGACTGGCGACTGGTGTACCGCGACGACCAGGCGCAACTGTTCGTCCGCTCCGCTGCCGCCGGACACTTCCGTCTGGGAGCGCCGAGCCGAGACGTGGCGCCACCAGAGCGAGCAGCCGGGATCTTTCCTTGATTGGTGCACGCGTCACTTGCACGCTCGCGCGCTAGCAACCCGTGTCCGGTGGCGCCCGAGTGGAGGGCGCTGGGGACAGCATAACCCGCTTCGAATACCGCCAATTTTCGCCGCGCACTCTGGTCTCCCGTTCCGGAGTCGCGTATTGTACCGGACCGTGATGGGGGGGCGGATTCTATGAAAGCCATTGTACTCTGTGCCGGGTTGGGCACGCGGCTCCGGCCGCTAACTTTCAGCACCGCCAAGCATCTGATCCCGGTTGCCAACAAACCGGTGTTGTTTTTCGGGATCGAAAGCCTGGTCGAGATTGGCGCGCGTGAGATCGGCATCATCGTCAGCAAGGACAGTCGCAGCGTGATTCAAAACGCCATCGATGACGGCCAACGGTGGGGCGCACAGGTGTCCTACGTGGAGCAGCCGCAGCCACGCGGCCTGGCACACGCGGCGCAGTGCGCGCGCGCATTTGTCGGGTCCGACCCGTTCGTCATGTACCTGGGCGACAATCTCATCCCCGAGGGGCTGACCGGCGCGGCGGAACACTTCCAGCGCAGCGGTGCCAATGCCGTCGTCATGCTCAAGGCGGTCGACGATCCGAGCCAATTCGGCATCGCCGAGCTCGATGGCGACCGTATTGTCCGGCTCGTCGAGAAACCGAAGAACCCGCCGACGAACCTGGCCATCGTCGGCGGCTATTTCTTCGATCGTCATATTTTCGAGTCCATCGACCGCATCAAGCCCTCCTGGCGCAACGAATTCGAGATCACCGACGCCATCCAAGATCTGATCGACCGCGGCTTGACCGTGGCGCCGTACGTCGTGACCGGCTGGTGGAAGGATGCTGGCAAGCCCACCGACATCCTCGAAGCGAATCAGGTCATGCTGCAGAAGATCGCCACCGCCATCCACGGCAAGGTCGACGGCGCGTCGATCATCGAAGGCGCAGTGTCCATCGGCCCCGACGCGGAGATCACCGGTAGCAAGATCGTGGGCCCGACGATCATCGGCGCGGAGGCCCGCATCATCGATGCCGAGATCGGTCCGTTTGCCTCGATTGGCGATCGCGTCCGCATCATTAGCAGCCGAGTCGCGGACAGCGTCGTTATGGACGATACGGTCATCCAGCACGTCCAGCAACCAGTCGTGCGCAGCTTGCTTGGCCGGCGCGTGCAATTGACCGGCAAAGCCGCGGGACGGGAGGGCCTCCGACTCGTGCTTGGCGACTTCTGCGAAACCGAGCTGGCCTAGTCGCACCCGCATGTGGTGCGCCCGGACGAACTACCTATAAATACATCCATTCGCTAGTCGGACTAATTTGTGCTATAAGCAACCTAATTCAGAAGTAGCACCGTCGCGTGCCGTGGCGCCTCTATCTCATCGCCGCGGGAATGTATCGGATCGCGGTGATGGACGCTGGCCTCTCGTGTCACGGCCCCGACAGGGGACGAGATGGACAGATCGTGGTCCGCGAACCACACCGGCAGTAAGAAACAATTTGAACCAGCCGGCCCCGCGGATGGACCTCCAACCCAGCCGCGCCACATCGCCCCGCATCTCACCGCCTCGGCACTGAGCGCGGTATTCTCGCTCAGCCTCGGAATAGCCCTCCCCTCACCGTTGCCGGCCCAGTCCTGTCCCACAACTCAGCGGCGTGTTCTCCGCCACCCAGCTCGGCACCACCAGCGGCGCCAGCGCCGACAGCGGCTCCTGCAGGGCGGCGGCGCCCCCGAGGCCTCCGTCTTCTATTACGCCCCGCGCACCGGCACCTACGTCATCGACACCAGCGGCTCGGCCTTCGACACCGTGCTCTACGTGCGCAACAACGGCGGCACCGAACTCGCCTGCAACGACGACATCGCCCCGGGCAGCACCGTGCAGTCGCGCGTCACCGTGGATCTCGCCGCCGGCCAGCTCGCCGTCATCCTCGTCGACGGCTTCGGCACCGCCAGCGGCTCGTTCGGTCTGCGCATCAACGGCAACTGTCCGCAACCGGGGCACAACGACCCGCGCGATCTGGGCAGTCCGCTGTCCGTCAGCGTCAGCGGCAGCACCGCCCTCTGCGCCAGTTTCCTCGCCGGCGACACCACCTGCGGCGACGGCACCAACGCCGCCGATGCGACATTTCTCTATACCGCGCCCGTGGCCGGCACGTACGTCATGTCCACCGAAGGCTCCGGCTTCGATACGCTGTTGTCGGTACGTAACGGCAACTGTGCGGGTAGCGAGCTGGCTTGCAACGACGACATCCCGCCACCGAGCAGCAGCCCGCAGTCGCGCTTGAGCGTGGGGTTAACGGCCGGGCAGACAGTGGTGGTGGCCGTCGACGGCTTCGGAACGGCCAGCGGCTCGTTCACGCTATCGATCAATGGCACCCCGGCGGCGCCGACGCGCACGCCCACCCCGACGCCGAGTCGATCACCAACACTGTCCCCGACCCGTACCGCCACCGCCTCGCCCACGGCGACGCCGACGCCGCCACCCACCGCGACGGCGAGCCGCACGCCAACGGGCACCGCCACGCGCACACCGACCGGCAGCCCGACACGCACGCCGTCACCGACCGCTACCCGTACGTTCACGGCGACCCCGACCCGCACGCCCACGGCCACCCCGACGCGGAGCCCCACCGCAATCCCCAGCGCGACGCTAACCGTCACGCCGCCATCGACGGCGACGCCCACGCCGAGTCGGTCACCGACCCTGCTCCCCACCGCAACGCCAAGCCCCGAACCGACCGCTACGTCCGCACCGACATCCCCCGCCACACCCCCGCGAACTGCCACGCCGACCGTAACGCCCGTGGCAACGCCTACCGCGTCGCCAACGCCGACGCCCACGACAGTAGCGTTGACCGTGGTAAAGCTCATTGACAAAGCGTCGCCAAAGGCAACTGAGATCGAGGTAGTCGGTCAGACGGCAGCGGGCGCGTCCGGCGTGCGCCTGCTGTGGAACGATGGCCACGAGTTGCGCGGCCTGGCCGACCTGCCAGTGGACGGGTTGGGGCAGTTCGATGGCACCGTCGTGGTTCCCGCCGATGCGGTGCCGGGTGATACCCAAGTATGCGGCTTCGCCAATGGTCCCGGTGCCTTGGGGCTTGACCTCTCGTGCGCGGATTTCACCGTGCTCCCAACGGTGCCGGGAGGTATTGCCGGCCAGGTGTTCAACGCGCGAGGCGGACCCGTGGGTGGTGCGTCGGTCCTGCTCACGACCGAAGGTGACCTACCGATCGCGAGGACCACCACCAATGGCACGGGGCAGTACACCTTCCACGATGTGGCGCCCGGCAGGTACGTCCTCCGGGTGGTCGCGAGCGGCGCGGCGTACTTCCCGCCCCTGACAAAGGAAGTGAAAGCCGATGTGCGCACCTCGGCTGTTCATCGACCCGCCGCAGCCCCCGACGTGACGGCCTACCACGTCGGCGCCATCGCACTGCTCCCCGAGCGCGCGTACGTCAGCGAGCCAGCCAACGGCTACTGGCTAGCGCATTTCGCCTCGTTGCCGGGGGCCGCACCTCTCACGGTGCGGTTCTTTGCCACCGTCCTCTTTCCCAAAATCGCCGCCCAGGCAGTGCTGTTCTCGATCCGCAATGGCGACTCCGTCGTCACATCGCAGGTGAGCCTCATGGCGGACCGCGTGCTGGACGAGTCGCCGTTCAATCTCCTGCTGGACAGTTACTTCGCCGACTTCAACGTGAGCGAATTGCCTCCGGGAGACCTGACCTTGCGCCTCTCCGGATACGATGCACTGAATGGCGTCGAGCTTGAGATCATCGACGAATTCCATATCGACATGGCCGACCTGGGAGGTCGGTGGCTGAGCGGGTACGTGAAGGACCCCTCGATCGCCATCGCCACCGACAGCGCGACGCGCGTGGCGTACCAGTTTGCGGGCATCCTGCCCAATGCCTTCTTCGCTTTCGACTTTCGGCAGGACATCGACCTGCCCTTCGACATCACTCTCGAGAACCGGGCGTCGCTGGGCGTCCCGATCCGGGAGACGTTTTACACCGACAACACCTGGAGTGGCGACGCCAGCGCCAGCGCCCAACTCAAGTTGCTCGGCTATGACCTGCTCGGCACGAAGTACACCCGCGCGTATGTTGGTCCCACAGGCGACGCGTTCGCTACGGCCACCTACCAATTCGATCCGCCGCTCACGGCCAGCTTACTGTCCGAACAATGCGCACCGGTTCCTTTCCTCAGCTTCGACTACCGTTACAGCGTCAACGCGTGCTACGTCGACTGCAAATTGGAGGTCGGCATCTCGGCCGGGGTCTTCGTGTGTGTCGAGGTCTCCGCCAACACCTTCTCGACACTCGAAGACGACCTGCGAATTGCCGCGAAGGTCGTGCCAGATGCGGCGCTATCCGTCCCGATAAAGGTGGATGTCGACGCCGTCGTGTGCAGTGGGGATGCCAACGTCAAGCCGCGGGCTGATGTGTCGCTGGACATCTCCTACGACCCGGTGTTTTGCCCGGAGTGCGCGCATTTCGACAACCCATGCCTCGACCTGACGGCCTCGGCCCACTATCGGGTGAAGTGCCTGAAGAAGACGATCAAGCAGGGCGACATCGGCTTCGGCCACATCAAATACGGGTGCAGCGGGTCGGGCAGCTCGAGCGCTAGCACAGCCACCTCCGGAGACGACACCGACGCCAAGCGCAAAGACGTGGCGACCGACGGCATGGGGCATGCACTTGCCGTCTGGGTGCAGGACGATAGTTCGAATCCAACCAGCCCCGACGTGCACCTTTACTACGCTTACCACGACGGCAACGACTGGAGCGTGCCGCTTCGTGTCACCGAACAATCCGCACTCCTCGACACGCCGCGGGCCGTGTTCAGCGCGCCCAATCGCGCCGTCGCGGTGTGGGAACAGAGCAAGCTGACCGCGGCGCAGGCACTGGCCGCGGACGACACGACCCTGCTGAGCAGCTCGGAACTCTTCTACGCCGTCTGGAACGGCCAGGCGTGGAGCACCCCTTCGGCGATCACCAACGACGATGTCATCGACAGTCGCCCGGTCTTGGCCGCCGCGTCGAATAGCGGCGCCGTGATGCTTGCGTGGCTGCGAGGGAATCCGGTGCCGGGTCCCGGGAAGTTACCGTTTGCGCTGCACTACGCAACCTTCGACGGTAGCCAGTGGAACGTGCCGGCGGCGATGGATCCGCTGTCGACCGCCTTCGACCGTCAGGTAGCACTCGCGTTCGATGCCCAGGGGCAGGCGTGGGCCGTTTGGGTGCGCGACCTCGACGGCGACCTCAGCACCAGCGCGGATCGGGAGCTGGTGCTGGCTGCCTTCGGCGGCGGCACCTGGGGCGCACCGCAAACCATCCCGAACCTCCCCCCGGGCGCGTACACGCCTTCCCTCGCGTTCGACAACGGGAACAACCCCATCATCGCATTTGTCGAACCCGGACTCGACCTCGCGACGGGACGGCTTGGGACCGGTGACGGCAATACCAGCCGTCTGTACGCGGCGCGCCGCGTGACAGGCACTTGGCAGGTGACGCCGGTCGGCGACGCGGTGTACGCCGAGCGACCGATCGTACGTGCGACCGGAGACGGCCGCGCCGTCATCATCTATCGCCAGTTCGGTACGGCTTTCGATGTTCACCTGACAGGCGACGTGGCCGCCGCGGTGCGCAATCTCGACGCGCCATTGGCCGGCTGGACGTCGGGCTTTCTCACGGCGGACGGGCAGACGAACTGGCAGGTGGCGTTCGACATCGATCGCCAGACGGGGAAGAGCTTCATCGTCAACACCAAGGAGGCACCGGGCGGCGGCGCCGCGGCATTGCGTTCGAGCGCACGCGCGGGTGGTGGGATCGCGTCGACACTGCTGGCGCCGGGCGACACCACTGTCGCGAGCATCGTCGTGCCATTTGCAGCCGATCTCGGCGTCAGCCCATCGGACATCACATTCTCCGATATCCACCCGCTCGTCGGCGACCTGGTGACGATCACGGCGACGGTTCACAACCTCGGACTCAAGGAGACCTCCGTGGAGACGCCGTTCACCGTCGCATTCTTCGATGACGACGTTCTCGTCGGCCAGCAGACCGTCGCTCCGGCATTGCCGTTCAACTCCGCCGTGCCGGTGTCCACTGCATACACGCTGCAACGCGGCGGCCTGCACAACATCCGTGTCGTTGTGGACCGGGACAACGGCATTTCGGAATCGGACGAGACCAACAATTCGGCGGCAGCACCGCTTGGGCGGCCGCCGGCTCCAGTCAATCTCAGCGCCTTCACGGTTCCCGCGCGCGGCATTCGACCCGTGCTGCACTGGGCGGCACTGCCGCTCCGGGGATTCAGTCGGTATCGCGTCTATCGTTCCACCACGCCCGGCAGCGGTTACGAGTTGGTCGGCGGCACGGTGGACACCGAATTCGTCGATGCGTTGGCGATCCCGGGCGCGGGCTATTACTACGTGGTGGCGGCCATGGACATTTATGGCGTGCTGTCCCAGTTCAGCGAAGAAGCCAAGCTTGCCCTGCGAACAGCCGCCTGCACCGGAGACTGCGATGCGGACGGAGCCGTGACAGTCGGCGAACTGCTTACCGGAGTGAACGTCGCACTTGGCAACATGCCGGTGGATTTCTGCACGGCCTTCGATGCCAACTTCGACCACCTCGTGACCGTGGACGAGGTGCTCGCCAGCGTCAACACCGCCCTCAATGGCTGCCCCGACCCCTCCATCTGACCCTGGCGCTACGCCAGGCGGTCCCGGGGTCCGTCCGCTTCACCGCGGGGCCCGTGCGTCCTGGGCGGCACTGGCGTTCGTGGTGCCGGTCGGCCTGGGCGTGGCGGTGGCGCCGCCCGCACCGGCCCAGTCCTGTCCCCAACTCAGCGGCGTGTTCTCCGCCACCCAGCTCGGCACCACTAGCGGCGCCAGCGCCGACAGCGGCTCCTGCGGGGGCGGCGGCGCCCCCGAGGCCTCCGTCTTCTATTACGCCCCGCGCACCGGCACCTACGTCATCGACACCAGCGGCTCGGCCTTCGACACCGTGCTCTACGTGCGCAACAACGGCGGCACCGAACTCGCCTGCAACGACGACATCGCCCCGGGCAGCACCGTGCAGTCGCGCGTCACCGTGGATCTCGCCGCCGGCCAGCTCGCCGTCATCCTCGTCGACGGCTTCGGCACCGCCAGCGGCTCGTTCGTTCTGCGCATCAACGGCAACTGTCCGCAACCGGGGCACAACGACCCGCGCGATCTGGGCAGTCCGCTGTCCGTCAGCGTCAGCGGCAGCACCGCCCTCTGCGCCAGTTTCCTCGCCGACGACACCACCTGCGGCGACGGCACCAACGCCCCCGATGCGACATTTCTCTATACCGCGCCCGTAGCCGGCACGTACGTCATGTCCACCGAAGGCTCCGGCTTCGATACGCTGTTGTCGGTACGTAACGGCAGTTGCACGGCCAGCGAACTCGCCTGCAACGACGATCTCGCACCGGGCACCACGCCGCAGTCGCGGCTGAGCGTGCCCCTGGCGGCAGGGCAGACGGTGGTGGTGGCCGTCGACGGCTTCGGGACGGCCAGCGGCTCATTCACGCTGTCCATCACTGGCAGCCCGGCGACACCGACACGCACCCCCACACCGCCACCGACCCTGACGCGCACCGCCACCCCCGCGCCCACCCGGACCCGGACCGGCACGCCCACGCGTTCGCCGTCTCCACCGGCCAGCCGCACAGCCACCGCGAGCCCGACGGCTTCCCCCACGCGCAGTGCCAGCCCGACGCGCACCGCCAGCGCCACGCCCACGGTCACCCGCACGTTCACCGCCACGCCGACCCTCACGCGCACATACACGGCCACGCCGACACCGAGCTTCACGCCTGTCCCCAGCCCGACGCCGACCGCCACGGCGCCACCAACGCCGACAGCAACACCCCCACCGAGTCGGGCGCCAACGCCGCTCCCCACCGCGACCCCAAGCCCAGAGCCGACCGGCACGTCCACACGCACACCAACTTTCACTCCCACCTTCCTGCCCACCACGACACCGCCGCCCACCCCTACGCCGACCGTCATCGTCGCCACGGTTCCACCGCCATCGTTCTGTTTTGCCAGTCGCTTCGGCGGCTTCGTCTGCCGCATCGATTTTGACATCCTTCCCGATAGGAGCGTCCCCACACCATTTGAGGATGTCATTCGCGCACAGTATCGAAGCGATACGGGGGTGAGCTTCCCAAGTGGCGGCTGGGTCGTCAGGCCGAGCAAGGGAACCAATTCGCCTGAACTCGCCTTGATCAACGCCACCAGCGGTGGGCAACTGGAGTTCAATTCGTTTCCGCTGCGCATCGACTTCAGCAACGTGAAAGTCAGATCGGTGAAGATGAGGGTCGGGCTGAATCAGTTCGTCGGCGGCGTCCGGCCCGTGCTGACAGTCTTCGACGAGAGCGGTGACCGGACCGCCTCCACCACGGGTCCCACGCTCCCCGACGGACCGGCGCCTGTCGATCAAGTGATCGCGCTGAGCAATCCGGGATTCTTCATTGCGCGCGCCGAGCTGCGCTACGACGGCGACACGCCGGCGGCACGAAACGCCGTGGAAGTCATTGACGATCTGGAGATTGGTCTCGACGGGCGTCCGCTCTGCCCACCGGGATCCGACACGCAATGGCCCGTGGTCACGATCACGGCACCGGAATCTTTCGACGTCTTCTCCAGCGGCAATTTGTCCGATCTCAGCGGCACCATCGTCGAGAACTCGGGCAAGCTCCTCAATGTCAGCGCCGAGATTACCGGCAGCAGCGGAGGCTACTCCTTCGACCTCAGTCCCTACATCAGCGCCAACCCGGAGTTTCCGGGGTACTTCACGTTCAGCGTGAAGAACGTCGGGCTTTACGACGGTGAGAACATCATCACCGTACGGGCCACCGATGCGGCATGCCCACCCAACACGGGCGACAGCTCAATCCGGGTCGATTTCCTTTCGCCCGACCCGGATTTGAATTTCTATGTGCTCGGCGTCGAGGTCACCCAGGCAACGCAGGACGCTCTTCAGGTCCGCCCCGTTCCGCTTGAGGGCAGCGACCCACGGATCTTTCGTCCCCTCCCCTACGGCGCCGCAATGCCGCTGGTTGCCGACAAGCTCGCCGCGGTGCGCGTGTATCCGGGCATCGAGGGGAGCCTGAGTGCGGTTCGCGACGTACCCGCCGAATTGTTCGTACGGCGCGGCGACACCGAGATACGGCTGATTGCGGATCCGATCCTGGTGGATCCCGCCGACACGGTACTGACGAGCGCAGGCCAGGTCGATGTGGAGCAGACCTTGGCGCGAAAACGCGCCGATGGAGGCAAAGGATGGCAGTTCGTGCTGCCGCTGTCCGCGACCGCCAGCGGGCAGATCGACGAGATCGAGGTGCGCTTGAATCCCGGTGACCTGTTCGGTCCGCTGGAGTGCCTCGGATGTAACGATGCCGCCAACCGACTCACCGTCGCCAACGTTCCGTTCCACACCACCGGGCAGCTCGCGGTGAAGGTGGTGCTGGGGCGCGACACGTTCACCGGGCTGCGAACCGATGCCGACGCAGGACGACAAACGTTATGCGATTCGTTCCACCGGACCTTTCCCGTGCGCGAAGGCTGCGGCACCGACCCGCGCGGCGGTCTGATTCTCTCCAATGTCGAGCAGGTCTACAGCACGCGCAAGTGGGTGCCCGATCCAAGCGGTGGCTGGAAGACCGACACGGCAAAGATTCTGCGCGAGCTGGCGTGCAAAGCGGGCAGCATGGGCTGGAGCGGAGATGTGTACCGCGAAAACCTCACGCTGGCGAACACCGCGCATCTCACCACCGGCAACGGCCTTGGCGGCAGCGGCTGCGCCGCCAGTCCTCAGGCGGATTGGCCAACCACGGGGCAGGAAGTGGCGCATAGCTGGATGCTCTGGCATGCGCCGTGTCCCCCGGAAGCCACGCCGTATCCCCCACCCACACCGACGCCGGCAGCGCCGCCCAATGTGATCACGGGCTTTCCCACGAAAGATGGAACGATCGCGCAAGAAGGCTATCACACCTTACGCCGAAAGGTCCTCCCGCTGACGGCCTGGGACTGGATGAGCTACTGCGACAATTATAACGATCCGCCCGACTTCAATAACTGGATCTCCGCCTTCACCTACCGCCATCTTTTCGGACACTTCGATCGCGGGTCCGCCAGTCTGGCAAACGTACCTGCCGCTCCGGGCGCAACCGCGACACTCGCGGAGTACTTGTGGGCATCCGGCAGCGTCGACAACGGCCAGACCGCGTCGCTCGATCCATTCTACCGCATCCTCTTACCCGCCGGCACGGATGACGAACCGGGCGCGGGCCGCTACACCCTCGAACTCCAAGATCAAGCCGGCCAGCCCCTGTTCGCGCGGCATTTCGACGCCGAGTTCCTACCAGCGGCGGAAGGGCTGGAGACGTTCCACCAGACCCTGCCTTACATCAGCGGCACGACTCGCATCGTGTTGAAGTTGGATCAACTCGTGCTGGCGGAACGCAACGTCAGCGCGCACTCGCCAACGGTGAGCCTGCTTGCACCGGTGGGCGGCGAGATCTGGGGCAACGACGAAATGCACACCATTGCTTGGAGCGCTACCGATGCCGACGCGGATCCCCTCTTCTACCTGGTGCAATACAGCAACGATGGTGGACTGAATTGGCAAACTATCGGGGCCGATTTGACCGAGGCGCAGTTCGAGGTTGATCCCGCGTATCTCCCCGGCAGCAGCAACGCCCTGGTGCGCGTCCTGGCAAGCGATGGAGTGAACACCGCTCAGGACCAGTCCCACACCGCTTTCACGGTCGGCCGCAAGGATCCGGAGCTGTGGATCGTCGGGGTGGCAGATAACGCCGTCGTCCCGGCTGGCACGGTGCTCAACTTGCAGGCGAACTACCTCGATCCCGATCAGGAGACGATTGCCGAGCAGGACCTCGTCTGGCGGTCCGATCGGATCGGGGTCTTGGGGACAGGCTCACGGCTGCAAGTGCCCACCGCCCAGTTACCTCCGGGCCGGCACCAGATTTCCGTGACCGTGCCCGGAAAATACGCCGCAGCGGTCAGCGCATCCGTCACCATTCTGCGGGCACCGAGCCTGGAGGAGGTGCAGAACTCGTGCACCGGCGATTGCGATCAAGACCTGGCGGTAACGGTCGATGAACTCCTGACTGGCGTAAGTATAGCGCTCGGCAACCGGCTGGTTGGCGAATGCCTGTTATTCGACGCCAACGGTGATAGCACGACAACTGTGGATGAAATCCTCGTCGCCGTCGGGAACGCCATCGACGGCTGCCGGAAGCCAGGCAATTAGTCTCGCATGCCGTAGCCGAGTCCGGTCATTGCTTCCCCTCGATTGCCTGCGCCGATTGACAGTCAGACCACGGCGGTTGCCGAGGGTGCGTCCTTTCTATTCATTGAGTTTCAGGAAGGCGTAGAGACCGATGGCTAGGAACACGCTGCCGATCCCCACCGTAACGGCGCAGGACCACAGCACTGCCGACGCCGGCTGATTGCGGATCATCAGATCGTTGAAGCCCTGCATCGTCCAGGTCGTCGGCAACAACCATGCGATCGTGCGCATCCAGCCGGGCTCGAAATCGAGCGGCCACCAACAGCCACCAACGGCCGACATAGCCATGCTCGCCACGGTCCCGAGGGGCATGACGGAATCATGCGCACGCGCTACCGCGGCGATGACCAGCCCGAATGTCGCGGCAGCAAAGGAGATGCTGGCAATCGGCCCCACCAAGGCAAGCGGATCGGGGCCGAGGGAAATGCCGAACAGCGCCCAGCCAACGACGAAGAGGATGGTCATCTGGGCCACGCCGACGACAAAACGTGCGGTCAGTTTTCCGAGAACGACGCCAGCTACCGGTACGCCGCTGACCTTTAGGCGCGTGAGCGTTCCCCACTCGCGTTCGTCAAACAGCGTCAGCGAAATCCCCAGCAGCATGCCGATCAGCAGGAACGTGACCCCGAAGCCGGGCACATATTGGTCAAAGGCACTGACCGCGACGCTGCGACCGCCGACGGCGGATATCTCCGTCAGCCCGAGGCTGCCTGGAATGACTGCGATCCCAGCCTGGCGCAGCGAACGAACTTCGTGCACGAGATCGTCGTCGCCTACCGCGGCAATCGCGGGAGCCTTCAGCGCGAACGCGGGAGTCGGGAACAATCTTGACGGCACCGCGGCGACCGCCGGCGGCGATATCGGACTCGCCAGTACAGCGAGATCTCTCTCGGACGGCGGCGGCGGGAACGCGGGTGGCGGCGGTATGTCGGCTGCATGCCGACCGGCCTTTTCCTTGAGTGCCTGCAACCAGATCGCGAAAGCGCGCTGGCTCGCCTGCAATTCCACCAGGTACTGTCGCACCCGCAGCATACTCGTTTGTCGCGCGGACAGCTGGCGTCGCAGATCCTCCCACGATTGCTGTTCATGCCGGCGGACGGTCGTTTCGATCTCCCTGGCAACCCGTCCCATGCCGTCGGCGAGCTGTGCCTTGAGCGATGCCAGCGTCGCCGCTTGCGCCCGTGCCAGCTCCCGCTGGATGTGTTGCCGCTGTGCGGCCGCCGCGTCCTCGATCCCCTCCAACCGGGCTCGGAGGTCCGCGGCCGCGTCCGCCAGCCGCTGTCGGGCCGTCGCTTGCGCGGCCGTAGACAGCTCCCTGCACAATTCGCCCAGACGAATCTCCAATTCGTTCACCTCGAGGCGGCGGACCGGGTCGACGTACAGGATGAGATTCGCCGCACGGCCCTCGGCGATGGCATGGCTCGTACCGCGAGGTATCTCGATGGCCAGTGGCGTGCGATCTCGCGTCCGCACCAGAAGTTGTGCCTCGGTCGCGTCGACGACGCGCTGCGCGGCGATCGCGCGCTCGCGACCCAATGCCTCCAACAGAGCGGTGGCCACTTCGCCGCGATCGCGGTCGATGATCGGGACGTAGATCGTATCGCCGGCGTTGCCGTAAAGATTGCCGAGCGAATACCCCGCAACCATGATGATCACGACAGGAGCCAGCAAGAGCATGAAGAGAACGATCGGATCCTTGCGCAGGAGCCGCGCCTCGTGCTGAACGGTCAGCCAGATCGCCGGGAACATCAGATTCGCTCGGCGTCGTCCTGCGGATTATCCTGCAGGGAGCGCCCGGTCAACGCCCGGAACGCATCCGCAAGATTTGGACTGTGAACCGAAAAATCGATCACGTGCACCTGCAGGCTCGTCAAACGCTGAAGCACTTCGCCGAGTTGCGCTGGCTTCGCCATCTCCACCGTCAATTTGCCTTGCCCGCCCGAAGCGGGGATCTCTCGCACGCCGGTCAGGTCGCAGAGCCAGTTGTCGGCCACGTGGCCGCGGTAGGTGAATGCCATGCGTGCTCGCTGACCTCCGAGGGCGATCAGCTCATCGACAGGACCCGCCGCCACCAGTGTGCCACGATCGATGAGCAGCACACGGTCGCAAATCCGTTCCGCCTCCTCCATGTAATGGGTGCTATAAATGATCCCCGCACCGGCATCGGCGGCGTGGCGCACGAGTCCGAGGATCCGCTCGCGCGACTCGAAATCGACCCCCCCGGTGGCTTCGTCAAGCAACCAGGCTGCCGGCCGGTGCACGATCCCGCAGGCGAGATTGAGGCGCCGTTGCATACCTCCAGACAGTGTTCGGGTCGGATCGAGCGCGCGTTCGTTCAGGCCGACCTCAACAAGAACCCGCCCACAAGCGGCGCGTGCATCGCCGCGAGAAAGTCCCTGCATCCGGGCAAAGTGCCACAGGTTCTCGGCCGCACTGAGGGTCGGGTACAACGCCAGCGACTGCGGCACCAACCCGAGCAACCGGCCCAGCCGGCGCGGGTCCTCGTGCGGTGGCCTGCCCTGAATCAGTATCCGACCCCCATCCGGATGGAGAGCGGTGGAGAGCAGAGAAAGGGTCGTCGTCTTACCCGCACCATTCGGTCCCAGCAGGCCGACGACCTCTCCGGGGCTCACCTCCAAGCTGACGCCATCGAGCACGCGGCGCCTACCGTAGCTCTTCGAGACCGCGATCGCCTGCAGGATTGGCGCTGGTCCATCGCGAGACATGACGCGTTATGCCACCGACATCATCAACTGCATCGCGGGGCGCGTTCGTCCATCAGCATGCTTGCCCACGTCTCCGGCAGCCCTCAACCGACAGAGTACCACGTGGAGAATCCGGACGGGCGGACTTCCTGGATCATATTCTCGCTACGCTCCACGGGCGGCATAGTATAGCGGAGTGCCACGCGTAGAAGAAACTGCGTGACATGTAGCGTCGCCGTTCGCGCGCTCGGGCGTGGACGCACAACAACCAGCAGCACTCGCGTGCCTAGCGCGAGCCTGACAGTCGCAACCACACTTTCACTGCGCCGTCGGCGCCCGATGCGTCCGGCACGCGCTGGTAACGCACGACCAAGGCTGCGCCCTCGCCGTCGAGCCAGCGGGGCACCACCTCGCGCAGCACGCCGCGACCGCCCGGGCTCCCGTGCCCTTTGCCGTAGACGATCCGCACCACCGGCGCATCCAGTGCCTGCGCGTGCCGCAGAAAGCGCTCCGTTTCCGCCAACGCCTCCGGCACGCCCAGGCCATGCAGATCCAGCGTCGGCGCAATGCCGAACATCTCGCGTAAGACCGCTCGCAGGCCAGCCATCCAGTGGACTATCAACGATCGACTGTCGACTATCAACGTCCCGCACCGCGCACGCGCCTCGGCATGACAGCGAACGAAGTCGGGGCAGGTCTCGCGGACAGCCGCGAAGCGCGATCTCGTCCCATGAAGAAAACGCTGGCACATCTCGGCCGAAGAGGCCAGCGACTTCGAGCAGCACGCACGCGCGCACCTGGCGGATCGAGGGGGGCAGCGTGTACGCGGCAGACCGGTCGGGGCAGCGCCAACTCGACGTGCCCGCTGACCTGGAAAATCCACCGCCGGTCCCGCCCAACTTCGAACCGGTTACGGCCTACGACATGATGCACACGATGGGCACCGACCTGGGGCCATTTACCAAACTGTTCCGTGTGCTGCTGGAGCGCATGGCCGACCGGACCGCTGTGTCGGACCCCGCGGCGGCGACCTTCACCGCCGGCCTCACCATTTTCCCGGAATCGACCCCTCGAACTGTGGAAGTTGGGTTAGTCGTCCAAAGCCGAGGAAGCAACGGGAGACTCAAAGTACGGCAGAACCGTGTAGCAACCATTCACGCCCTGGTTGGCCTAACCTCAGCCGACTCCTGGCGCTCTCCAGATGGCGCTCGGGGGGACGCCTCCGTAAATCTACGTAGGCGACAGAGTACGCCCGACGGTGCGGCCGGTCGCTTTACCGCAGGAATCGGTCGAGAGCGACGCGACCGTCCCACGACTCGGAACGCAGCTTCCCATTCTTGCCAACACCGACTTTTCCGAAGAAGCGGCTGAGGTTCTATTAAACCGTATGTAGAGTGCTGAACATCATCGACTCCGCCGCTGTCTCACTCGTGATAAAGTGTCAGTGAATTTGTACCAGAAAGCATTAAGATTCCCCCTTACGCTTCGGCACACCGCTTGCTCGTTCCGGCTACGCAGTACGCTTGGCCGCGGTGACGACACAACCTTGATCCAGGAACCGATTCTCTAACCGCCTCCGACCTCGAGCCGGACGGCCGTTACTCGCGGCCTGCGGAGAAGCGCGTACGCCGTGTACCACCGGAGCCGCGTCTGAGCGGCAATACCACCTGCTGCGCCGTGCTGGGGAGGACCGATGACTCAGCGGACAGGTAACATGGGTTGGCATCGATGGTGGCAGCTCACGCTGCCGATCGTGGTGGCGGGCGCCGCAGTGCTGCTATGGCTAGCCCCGCGTGGCGTGCCTGGCCTGCAGCCTCCCAAGCCTTCGCCCAACCCGTGGCCGACCTGGAGCCGGACGCCGCAGCTGTGGCCCCCGCGGATGAAGCCGACGAGGCGGAACTGACGGCGGACGATATCGCGGCCGACGCCGAAGCCGAGGCCAACGGGCGCCCCACGCATGCGGAGATCAAGGAGCGCTTGCGCATCGAACGCGCGCTCGTCCAGGGACGGCGGCCCGGCGCCGTGCCGGCCCCGTTCGCTGCGGTGAACGCTGAGTCGTCCCAGCCGACCCAAGCCCTGGCGGAGCAGCACCAGCGGGTCTTGACGACACGCCACACTGATGCCCCACCGGAAGCCCTCTTCCTGAACCCCGACGCACCGCCGCGTATGGACGCGGGCGACCCGAACCCGGACCGGATCCGCCCGCCTGATGCGGAGGCCGCCCAATAGGGCGCGGCGGAGGGCAAGATGGCACCGCGATGGACCGTTGCACTGATCGTGCTGCCCGGCGTCGCACTCCTCACCGTGGGAGCGCGGCCGGCGGCGGCGGATACCACCACCTCCCTGGGCACCCGCAGCGGTGAAGGCTCCACCCCCTTCACCGGCCTGGCCCATACCCCGGAGGCCAACCTCTTTACCGGCGCGTCGGGGACCGGCATTAAGATCGAAATTCCCCCCGGTCGCAAGAACGTCACCCCGAACCTGGTTCTGCAATATTCCAGCAGCGGCGGCCCGAGCCCCTACGGCTTCGGCTGGGATCTCCCCCTGGGGCGCATTCAGCGCTCCACCAAGTGGGGCGTGCCGCGCCCCTGCGCCGGGGCGCACACCGACGAGTTTGTGCTCTCTCTCCCCAGCGGCAGCGTCGAACTGATTGCGACCTCCCCCGGCGCCAATACGTATCGCCCGAAGGTGGAAGAGAGTATCGTGCAGGTCACCAAGTACACCGCCACCAACCAGTGGGTCGCCTACGACCGCAGCGGCATGAAGTATATCTTCGGTGACACGGCCAGTGCGCGGGTGGGCAACGACACCAGTGTCTTCCAGGCCACCGACCCCAACGGCTATTGCCGGTTCACGACGGTCTGGGGATTGACCCGGGTGGAGGACCCCAATCAGAATTACTTGAGCATCACGTACGTCCCCACGACCGACAACGTGCTCTATCCCCAGTCCGTGGACTACGGCGGCCGCGTCGGGGGCATCGGGCATTTCTACCATGTCGTGTTCAACTGGTCCTCGACCAATTGGCAGGACCCCACTTATCGCTGGGATCACATCGAAAACGACCTCAGCGGTGCACGTGTCGTGTTGACGCGACGCCTGATCACCGTGGAGGTGAAGACCGACGTACCGTCCGCGGGCACTCCCGTGCGCACCTATACCTTCTGGTACGACCAGGAGGGCAATGGGCAGGCGGGGTATCGCTCGGTTCTGAGCTGGGTCGACGTCACCGGCGGCTACCCGCGCCAGATATTCGTGCACGCCCCCGGCACCGCCGGGCTCGCGACCCAGCCGACCGTCACGGCACCCTACACCGCGTTGCGGATCGCCGACGAGAGCCAGGAGGTGTCGCAGACGCTGTTGGACATGAACCGCGACGGCATGGTGGACCTCGTGCAAAGCACCAACACGCAGCAGTGGAATATCTACCTGCGCAACAAGCCCGGCTCCGCGCCGCCGGGCACCGACCCGGGCTTTGCCTGGGCCGGGTGGACCATCCCCGGCGGGTACCCGTTTCCCACCCTGCGCGACGTGCGCGTCAGCAGCGGCGAATGTAGTATCAAGAGCAACGGCGATTTCACCCGGTGTGTCGAGGGCGACACCCTCGACCTCAACGGCGACGGCATCCCGGACAAGGTGGCGATCGACTTCTACAACAACTCGCAATGGCTCGTGTACTACGGTCACCTCGATGCCAACCCCACCGGCGGGGTCATCGGCGGCTTCAGCACCCCGGAGGCCTGGTCCGTGCCCGTACCATCGCCGTCCTATCAGTACCGCTATCTCCACATCGAAAAGGGACACCAGTATTCCGACGGCTACTGGTACAGCGACACGCCCCAGGAGCTGCTCGACATGAACGGCGATGGCCGCCCGGACCTCGTCGTCGCCAGCAGTGGCACGTGGTGGGTGTATCTGAACACCGGCACCGGCTTTGAGAGTACCCCGCTGAGCTTCGCCGCTCCGGGCGGGGCGGCGTCGCTCGGGTCCAATTGGGGCTACTCGACCACGAAGGAGTCCGCCTCGGGCCTGGCGATGATGGACTTCAACGGCGACGGGCTGCCCGATCTGGTGCGCCGCCAGAGCCAGTACTGCATGCCGTTTGGGGTCACCGGCCTGTGCCTTGATGTCTTCTACAACACCGGCCAAGGCTTTGCCGCGTCCGCCCAGGTGGTGCTGGCCCCGTATGCCTCGGGCATCCGCTACACCAACGGGTCCGGGGAGACGATGCGGGATGTGGCCGACGTCAACGGCGACGGGCTGCCCGACTGGATCGACGTGATCAACAACCAGTGGATGGTCGCCCTGAACGCGGGCGACAGCTTGGAATCGTTGAGCGTCGGCACCTGGTGTGATTGGGTCCCGTGTGGCGAGTGGATGTGTCCCGACTGCTACTCCGTCTTCACGGCGCCGCGCGCGTGGAGCGGCGGCAGCGGCGCGATCCGCACGACGACCACCACCGGCAACCCACGCTATACCCTGATCGATTTCTTTGACGTCGACGGCGACGGGATGCTCGACCGTGTCAACACCAACAGCAGCACAGCCTGGACGGCCCAGACTAACCAGAACCTGGTGCATGACGGGGCGCGCCCCAACCTGCTGCAGATCTCGAAGAACGGCCTGGGCGGCACCACCACGCTGGTGTACGGCCCGTCCTCGGTCTACGACAACACTGGCGGCGATGGGGTCTCGGATTTGCCCTTCATCAGCTGGGTGACCACCCAGATCGTGCACAACGACGGCATGTGCGGCACGCCGTGCACCGGGCATGACCTGACCGGCAGCTATTGGTACCAGGATGGCCGGTATGACGCCACCGAGCGCGAATTCCGCGGCTTTCGGGTGGTATACCGCTTCGATGCCGACAACAACTGGACCCTGACCACCTTCGGGCAAGAGGCCATCACGAAGGGAAAGGTCATCGAGGTGGATACCTACGCCGGTGGATATCCCAATTTGGCCCTGGTACGCGTGCAGAAGAATGTCTGGTCGTACGCCGCCTTGGCGAACACGCAAAGCACGCAGTTGTGGTTGGCAGAGAACGACACCTTCACCTGCGATCAATTGGGCGGTATCACGTGTAACAAAGACGTGACCAACGCGCTGATCCATTACGAGCGCAACGATCCACCCGACCCGTACGGCAATATCACGCACACCTACTCGTGCGGAGCCGGCGATCCCGCGGAGGCGTGCGGCGCCACTGCTGCTGATCGCGTGGATACCTATGTCGAGTATGCCCAGGCCGGGATCTACAGCAACGTGCGCGACAAGCCGAAACACACCTGGTCGTCGGCGGGCGCAGGCGGAGCGGCGTTTGCCGAGAAGTGGTTCTTCTATGACGGCTGGGACCTCTCTCTCTACGGCTGGGTCGGCTTCGGCAATCCTACCGAAGTGTATACGTGGCTTGATCAGACCACCGGGGCGGTCACCCACGCCTGTCCGAGCGGCACCGGGCGGTGTACCAAGAGCACGATGACGTATGACAGCTCCGGCTACGGGAACATCATCGAAGCCCGCGACGCCAACAACATTCCTACGGTCACGGTCTACGAGAGCCAGGCCCTGCTCTATCCATCCCAGGTTATCAGATACCCGGGAAATGGAGTGACGCTCACCACCACCACGGTCACCGACTACAGATGGGGCAAGCCCACGTCGGTCACCGATCCCAACGGGGCGGTCACGTCGTACGAATACGATAGCGCCGGCCGTCTCTCCAAAATCAAACGCCCGCTGGAAGACCCCGACTACTACTCCACCCTGTACACCTATACCTTCGGCAGCAAGGGGCAGTACTCGTCGGTGAGAGTGCGCCAGCGCGAGCCGAACCAGCGAAGTGGCGCCCTCGGCCAAATTCCTGACTACCTCACCACCACCGAATATTTCGACGGCCTCGGCCGCCACCACCACAGCGCCACGCTGCGGGTCGTGGATGGTGCCGATCAGCAGATTATCACCGGCCGCACGCAGTACGACGTCGGGGGCCGGGTCGCCGAGGTGGACGATCCCTATCCGTGGGCGGGGGACCCGGCGGCGCCGGGCGCCGGTAACAATGGCACGACGTCCTACCGGTATTGGCTGGGGTGGTCGTCCTGGATCGACCCGCTCGGGCGGCCGCAATGTGTGTACAAGCCCGATGGGACGTCCGCCTGTACCCTCTACGAGGGCAGGGTGCGCCGCGATGCGGACGAAGAGTCGAACTGGACCATGACCACGTTCAACACGTACGGCCGGGTGACGCGCAAAGACGTCAACCACGGATATTCGGCGCTCTATACCTACACGACCTACGAATACGATAGCGCCGGGCGGCTATACCGCACGACGCAGAACGACAACAGCAATACCCGGATTACGATCGCGTATGACTCGCTGGGCCGCAAGCTCCAGATGACCGACCCGGATTCGGGCACGTGGCAGTATGCCTACGATGCCGTGGGCAACCTGGTCTACCAGGAGGATCCCAAGGCCAGCCAGCATGTGCAATTCTGCTACGATGGCGTGAACCGACTGACCAAGAAGTTTTACTTCGGCAACGACACCTGGCAGCCCAACATCTGCGGCACGACGGCGGCCATCACCTATAGCTACGACACCACCAGCGACGGAGTGTGTCCGCTGGGCCGCCTGGGCTCGGTCAGCGATACGAGCGGCAGTACCGCCTTCACCTACGATTGCCGGGGCCGGACCACCAAGATCACCAAGACGGTCACCGTGGACAGTGCGGCGAAGACAGCGCCCACGTGGTTCACCTACGATCTGGGCGACCATCTGCGCACCACGACCTACCCCGATGGCGAGGCCGTCACGACCTGTTACGATAATAGCGGGCAACCGAAGGGGCTGAGCACGAGTGCCGCCACACCCTGCACCCCGAACGTCTACGCCGCCTCCGCGAAGTACGATCTCTTCGGGCGGCTGACCGAACTCAAGCATGCCTACGCGAATGGGGCGGAGGTCAAGGATACGCGGACGTTCTACGGCACACCAGGGACCGACCTGCAGAATGGCCACCGCTTGGCGAGCCTGAAGACGCAATTGGGCTCGAGCACCGCTTATCTGGACCTGAGCTACGTCGACCTCGTCGGCGGCGGCACGGCATACACCCCGCGGGGCTTGCTCAAAGGCATCCGCGACAACGGCCACCAGAGCACCGGCGATGTGCTGTCGAATAAGGCGAGCCTCACCTATGACTTGGGACGGCTCACCAGTGCGACCGTCTACTATACAACACCCAACCCAAGCACCCTCAATTACCAATATGATCCGCTGGGCAACCTCACCAACAAAGAAGGCATCGCGTACACCTACGGCAACCCGGCCAAGCCGCACCAGGTGACGCAGGTGGGGAGCACGGCGCTCACCTATGATCCGAACGGCAACGTCTACGCCGGTCGCGACGGCCAGGTGTACACGTTTGACAAAGACGACCACCTCCAGCAGATCAATACCACTGCGACGCTCAACTTCCTTTCGGATTACACCGGCCGGCGCGTGGCGAAGAAGGTAGGGACCTCGAGCGTGACACGCTACTACAGTGACCTGCTCGAAGGGACCGACGGACAGCTGACCAAGTACTACTTCTTGGGCGGGCTGCGGGTCGCCTCCCAGCGGGTGAACAGCTCGCAGTACGCCGCCCTGTCGCCGGACGCCGCGATCCAAGTGGCGGCGGTACCGGCGGGCCATGCGGCGGCGGTAGTGCTGGTGCTGCGCAGGGACGTTCAGTTCGGTGTCATGGCAGCGCTCTGCGTGGGGGGCATGGGGCTGCTCCTGGCCCCGTGGCGGCGCAAGCGGGTGGTGGGGATTGCGGTGCACCACGGACATGTGATCGGCGTCATCGTCGCCTTCACGGCCGTCACGCTGCCGTGGCCGCTGGCATTCCGGCCGCTGGGGCCGGCGACCGTGCAGGCGCAAGTCCCCACGCCGATTCTGCACTATCACGTCGACCATCTCGGCTCGACGCAGGTGATCACTCAGTCGGATGGCACGCTCTACGGCTCTATTCGGTACACGCCGTACGGCGAGGAACGCTATCGCTCAACGGCCAGCTGTGCCACCTACCGTTACTGCCACGAGTTCACCGGCTACGACACCGAGCCGGTCTCGAAGCTGGAGTACGCCGGGGCACGCTATTACGATCCGGTCCTGGGGATCTTTCTGACCCATGATCCCGCCCGCTCCTCGGCCAGTCCGTACAGCTACGCCGCGTGGAACCCGATGAACCATGTCGATGTGAACGGGGAGTTTCCCTGGCTGATCATTGGGATCGCGTTTGCGATCGGTTTTACCACGGCGGCGATTCAGGCGGGGGTCAACGGCGCCGACTTTGGCCAGGCGATGCAAGCCGGCCTCATCAGCGGGACCGTCGCGGGGATAGCTGCGCCTGTGGGCTTAGGTGTGCTGAACCTTTCGGCAACGTACCTGGGCTCCACAGTCACTTACGCGATTGGTGCGGCGATGGTTGGCGCGGGAGGCTACGGCACCGCGGAATCGTTCCGGTCGGGGCAGTACGTTGTCGGGGCGGTGGGCGCTGTCTTGACGGCCTTCGGCTTGTACGGGCTCTCGCAAGGACCGAACGCGTTTGCTGCGGGCGTTCGCAAGGCCTGGGCCGCCCAAGGCGCAAACGGAGCGTTCGACGCCAAGGCACAGGGCAAGGACAGGGGAATCTTCTTCAAGACTGGAGTCACCGATCCTGCTGCAAATCCGACCCGAGGTGAAATGGTCTTGGACCTTGCGCTGGCACCTCGGTTCTACTTTGATCAGGTGGCCGCGGCTGCCTCCGGGGAGTTCCAAAGAGCCGTCAGCGAGTTTTACGGCGACAGCGGGACCGTTTCCATTCGGATGCAGTACCTCAACGGTGATCCCGAGCTGTATGGGTACTATACCCCGCGTGTAGGTCCGTACCCTCCGAAGATCACCGTTGGGGGACCCTCGTTCGATTCCTTCACGGACTTCGCGGATACCGTCGTACACGAGTTCGGTCACCAGGTAGGCTACAGTGATCCTGGGTATATCGTGTTGCCTTTCAAGGGCTACGCCAAGGACTTCGCCTCTGATCAGCTCGCACGAATCTCGGCCAGGACGCCATGGCTATGATCGCCGCATGCCTTCTGTTCACAGGCTCAGTGCTCGCGATGGCAGACGCTCTCCCGCTGGAGGTGTTGTACTCAACTACATCTGCGACTCAATATTACCGCCTATACAATGAGAACGGATCCTACTACCTGCTGTACGGTACTGGCGCGCCTTCCGGGCGACGGCGAGGGTTGTTTCGTCTTACCCTGCAGACGTATTGCGTAGATGGCCAAGACATCCGGATGTTTGAGGACCGTCTTCTTGCGTCACCTATTTCCTGGAATCCAGATGACTACTGGTTGCACCAAAAGGATAAGGAGCGCGGACCTGAGGTGCCGTACAATGGCCTGATCCGCTTGGGCACAAACCGAGTCCTCACGTCGGGCATCGGGGCTCCAGTGACCACCGAGCAAAGCGAAGCGAGTAGGCGGGCGACGCAATTGATTGCGGCGCTCGACGGACTCAGGACTCAAGCGACAGTCGCTAAGCAGATCAACGCGCGCCGCGTGCTGTCGGACGCGCTGCTCAACCTTCTTGAGACTACGCCGGCTGGTGTGTTGGGTGAAGATGCTTCTCGTGTGAGTGCGCACCAGGACAAACAACTCTTGGCCCGATCGTCCGTGCGAGCCTGCATTGCTGAGATGCTGGTTGCGGGTGGATTGGTAAGCCACCCATTGCGCTCTGCCGAACCGGAGATCAGGTTTGAGGGTGTGTCATACTACGAGGCGAAATTGCCCGACGCTCATGCGTATAAGGCCCTGGTCTCAGTCCTAGGCGATCCCGTGGCCGCGGTGAGGATCGCTGCCGCCTCGGCACTGGCGGCGACAGTGTCCGAACAGGACCAGGCCGTTTGTCGAAAGCTCGAACGGTTGGCGTGCGATAAGAACCTCGCGCCCCTCAATGACCATCTGCGCGGCATTCTACAAGCAAGGAAGCTTATGCAGGAGTGTGATGAGGGCGGCCCTGAGTGAGTCGAGCGGTCAGATTCGCAAACTCCACAGGAATAGTTCCGCCCAAGGGGGGAATGGCATCTCGCGGGAGAATCAGCTCAAGCTCAACGCGCGTTTCTATGGGTAAGCCGAGGAGGTTCTGAGACACCCATGTTACGAGCACCT
>JAXLXM010000010.1:0-237473 GCA_046327925.1 Binatia bacterium | reverse complement strand
CCGAACCCAAGACGGTCGCGGCCAGGGGTATGATGCGGTGGAACGGCATCTGCTCTGGCGCAAACTGCGCTTTGAGGGGAGGGGCCTTGCGCCCTTGCGGGGTCGCGCCGTGCCAAGGATGCAAGAATAGCTGACAATTATCACCCTACTCGACGCGATGTTCGCGTCGGTCGTAGGCAATGTGCCCGGCGCGAAGCCGCTGTTGACGTTGCCGGTGAGGTGACGGTTGGTCGGCGCTGTCAGCGGGCCGCAAGGCGTATACGCTCTCGGTACACGCATGAATCGCCTGCCACGCCAACGGCATCTCGGAGTTCCAAACCGCTGATGCGCGAAAAGCGCAGCGACCACCACTCGCCTACAGGCTGTCGCGATCGTCGAACGCCGCTCCGCGCGTGCCCCCTGTGCCGGCCAGCGCCAGCGCGGTGGCCGGGAACACGAGCACGGAGAGGACGCCGGCGATGATCAGCGGGCTCGCCTCCTCGGGCCGCATTGTGTCGGCCGCTACCGCGATCTGCGTCATAGCGACGATGAGCGAGAGCGTCGTGGCAAGCGCGGCCCCGACGACGATCCAGGCGTCGATCAACCCGAGCGCTCGGCTGACGTACGCCACCGCAAGGGCGAGTGCGACGCAGGCGAACCAGGCGCCCAGCGCCAGGCGCACCGCCGCCCCGCGCATCGCGAGGAGGTCGATCTCCAGGCCGGCGAGGAAGAAGAGGAACGCCATCCCGTAGGTGGCAGTCACGGCTACGCCATCGTCCGCGGCGGCCCAACCGAGTCCCTGCGGTCCGATGGCGACGCCAAGCGCCAGTTCGATCACCACGATGGAGAGGCCGATGCGCCGCCCGAACTCCCCAATGACGGGTGCGGCGAACGCGGCGGCGAGCACGACGAGGATGGACGGCGCGTGCGCAGTCATGACGAGGGCGTGCCGTACAAGACCGTTGATGTGTCAGTCAAGTTGGTCGGGGACTTGCGGGGTGGCACGCCGGGGCATCCACGGTGACTGCACGTTCGATGGAATTGCTGCGATCGCAGACCGAACGGTACCGGCATCCATTTCGACCTGCCGCCTGGGACCACGAGCCGAAATGCCGTAAGCGCCCGGGTCACGATCGTGCCGTTACCTGAAACGCTTCGACAACGTCGGCGACGGAGGTGAAGCGGTCGATGTCACCAACTTTGGTATCCAAACCCTCCGCTCGAAGAATATCGCGCGCCTCGGCCAGGGGCTCCGCCAGGCGCAGGGTGATGCGACGCTTGGCCAGTTCATCGCTCAGGCTTTCCAGCATGCGGGTGCCGGCCAAGTCGACGTAGGGGGAGCTCGAGAGATCGCACACCACCAGCCGCACTGGTGTGTTCTCGGTGCGCAGGCGTGCGAGCACGGTGCGCTGCACGTGGTCGGTGTTGAAGTACAACAGCGACGACTCCACACGGAAGATCAGGACACCCGCGATTCGTTCGTTGTCGGGGTGGCGGGCGAGGTCCGAGAACCGCCGCGTGTTGGGAATGCGGCCGAGGAAAGCGACATGCGGCGCCGCGGCGCGGCGCAACAACAGCAGGATCGACGCCAGCGCCGCGAGCAGCACGCCCCGCAGGATACCTTCCACCAGCACCCCAACGAACGCGACCATGGCCACGGTGAACTCGAAGCGACTCACGCGCCACAGGCGCGCCATCTCGCGAAAATCGATCAGTCCCTTCACCGCGACGAGCACGATCGCGGCGAGCACCGCCTTGGGCAGGTTCTGGACCAGGCCGGTGAGAAACAGCAGACACAGGCCGAGCGTGACCGAAGCGAAGACCAGCGCCAACGGCGTGCGGGCGCCGGCCTTCTCATTCACGGCGGATTGCGACAGACCGCCGGCCACCGGATAGCCGCCAGCAAAGGCGACGAACAGGTTGGCGACTCCCAGGCCGAGCAGTTCCTGCCGGACGTCGAGCGGATAGCCGTGCTTGGCTGCGAAGGTGCGCGCGGCCGACACGCCTTCGATATAGGCGAGCAGCACGCAGGCGAGGGCCAGCGGGATTACGCCGTCGACGTCGTGTGTTCGCAGCGCCGGCATCGCCAGGCTCGGCAGGCCGCTCGGCACACTGCCCACCAGCGTCAAGTGGCCCTCCGCCAGCGGAGTGAGGGACAGCACGAGGATGGAGAGCGCAACGACCATCAGTGCCACCGGCCGGCCAGGTAACCAGATTTCCCCGCACACCAACAGCACGATCGCGCACAGGCCGACGGCGGTTGTGATCAGGCTCAGGTCCCCGAGCTGTGTGCACACGGTGTACAGTCGCACGAAGAAGCGGTGGCCGCCGCCCGCTACGCCGAAGAGAGCGGGCAACTGCGTGGCGGCGATGCTCAGCGCGGCCCCTGCCTTGAATCCCAGGAGGATGGTTTCACTGACGAAGCTGGTGAGCGCACTGAGCCGCAGGACCCAAGCGATGATGCAGAGCCACGCGACGATGAAACCGGCAAGGGTGGCGATCTGTGCGTAATACGCCATGTTGTCGCCGGCCATCTGGGCGACTGTGGCGCCAACCATCAGGGAGATCGCCGACGTCGGTCCGATCGCCAGTTGCCGCGAGGAGCCAAACAGCGCGTAGCCGATCCCGCCGAGGAGATACCCGTAGAGGCCTACCTCAGGCGGCAAGCCCGCCAGCCCCGCATAGGCGAGGGCCACCGGGATGGCGTAGGCGGCTAGCGTGATGCCCGCAACCAGATCCGCCCCCAGCCAGCGGTTTTCGTAGGCCGGGATCCATTGCGCTGGCGGAAACAGCGCTTTCCACCCGTAATCGTTGCCGATTGCGGAGGGCCGCGCGGATGCGATCGCAGACACGTGCGGCGCCGTTTCGCTTCCGCACTATTGTGCGCCGCTGGTGTCCGGGTTCTCGACGCGCGTCCACCCGGTACCGGGGTCGAACGTCTTCATATCGCGGGCGATGGCGAGCCCGTTCGGTCCCAGATCTTTCTGAAAGATCACGCCGTCTTGATTGACGATGAAGGTCATGACCCCGGAATTGCCCCACTGTGCCGGAGCGGCCACCAGGGCAAAGCCGCCGATCATCTTGCCGCGCACGACGTAGTCGTACGCTCCACCCTGCGCATCGGCTCCCTGCGCCGTAAGGACCTTGTAGTAGTACCCGAAATAGGGTTGACGCTTGCCGCTGGCGCTCTTGGCTCCCGGGGCGTAGCCGTGGTTCTGTGCGTCGGCAAATAGTGGTCCGAACGGGCTCGGTTTCTCGCCGTCCTTCGTTTCCCAGTAGAGCCCGTCGCGCTTGCCCGGCGTGCTCGCGGCCTTTTGGGCATAGTGCAACAGCTTGTCACCCTCGGGGTTGCGCAGGTAGTACTCGCGTTGCGCGTCCACATAGGCCAGGCACACCTCGATGACGGCGTTCTCGTTCTTGCCGATCCGCCGGTTGAGGATTTCCTCTTTACCCGCGTCGACGTCGAACCGCCACCCGCGGTCCGTCTTGACCAGGGGAATCGGGAACGGCCAGTTGTCTTTGCCGATCTGCAAGACCGCCTTGTCATCGCCCGTCTTCACCAGGGAGTTCGCCTCCTCGTATTTCTGCACGAAGGCCTCGCGACTCTCGCGATCGGCGACCGGGTCTCCGGAGGTGACGATCGGCTTTGCGCTGCCGCCCAACACCTCAAGGAGTGCTTTGGTATCGTTGGCCTTGCAGGCGTCGGCAAACGCTCGGGCGGCCTCCTCCGGTGTAGGGAAGGTGCGTGGCTTGATCTCGGCGGCAACGGCGGGACATCTCGACGCCGCGCCGAGGAGCAGGACGGCGCCGCACAGGACGGTCACGGCGTTACCGAAACGCATGGGCTGAATGCGGTTGCCTACGAGCATCTTCGTTTCCTCCGACCGGGTTAGTTCGTGATAGATGTCAACACAGGACGTGTTGGCCGTCGACGAGTCCCTTCGCGCTAGCGGCGGCCACCTCCGCCACGCCCGCCGCCACCCCCACGCCCGCCGCCGCCACCGCCACGCCCGCCGCCACCGCTGAATCCACCACCACCCCGCGATCCGCCCCGTCCCGACGACCCGAAGCTGCTTGCACTCTGGCGGCTGGCTTGGCCGCGGGCGCTGTCGCGGCGCACCTGGTTACCATTACCCATTCCTTGGAACGAGCTTGCCGGGCGTGTGGCGGCTTGCGGCTGGCGCATCCCGCCGCGATCGCCCCGTCCGCCACGGTCCCCCGGTCCCCCGCGGTCGCCTACCCCGCCACGGTCCCCCGGTCCCCCGCGGTCGCCTACCCCGCCACGGTCGCCCAGCCCCCCGCGATCGCCGACTCCCCCGCGGTCACCGACTCCGCCACGATCGCCGACTCCCCCGCGGTCGCCGACTCCGCCGCGGTCACCGACTCCCCCGCGGTCGCCAACTCCGCCGCGCGCGATCTCTTGGCGCCCCTGCTCCGCACGACCGCGGTAGGCTTCACGAGTGGCGGCGTTCGGTTGCGCCTGGCGCCCGTACTTTCTCTGGCTGGCTTGGTCGCGATACTGCGCGCCCTTGCGGTGCTCGGGGTTGTGCTGCCAGTTCTTGTTTGAGATGTTCGTCTTGTTGAAGTTATTGTAATTGTTGACGTTGTAATCGACGTCGCCGTGGCCCCAATCGCAATCGCCCCAGACCGCGGCGCCGACCGCCATGCCGACGCCGAACGAGAGGAGCGAAGCGGTCGCGACGTAGCCGGGCGGATAGTACGAATATGGTGGATAGGCCGGGGCCGGCCAGGTCCCGTACACGACCGTGGGGTTGTATGTGGGTACGTAGATCACTTCCGGATTCGCCGGCTCGATCTTGATCACCTGGGTCGGAGCCGGTGCCTGCTCCACGGAGACATTCACTGGCGGGGGCGGGGCTTGTTCGATGATGACCTTCTGTTCCGGAGTCGTCTTGAGATTGCCCTCTGCGTTCGCTTTGATGCGCAGCCGCTGCACGGCGTTCATCACGTCCTTCTGCTGTGCCAGGAAGGCATCGCCCAGTTTCTGGGTCCAATCGAGCTGGTCGTTCATCATCGTGAGGACCGGGGGAAAGGCCGTGAGCGACTTGACGGCCGGATCCCAGGGTTGTTGCAGCAACGCATCCTGCAACGCCTGGTCCTTCAAGTTCGGGTTCTCTTTCGACCACCGTGCGGCTTGGACGATCTCCAACGGATACGTCGACGCCATGAAGATCTGGGCGAGCAGGGGGTCGGGGTAGAGGGCGATCGGCGCGACGATCTGTTCGAGTTCCTCGGGCTTGAAGACAGCGGGCTGCACGCCGTCCTGCGCCGGCGCCTGCGCCAGAATTGGAGGGACTAGCTGGAACCAGACGACGGCGGCGGACAGTGCGGCGTGCAACGCCTTGCGGATAACGCTCATCGAACTCCTCCTCTGCTGGAACGGTAGCGCCATGGCGAGCACACCCGCCGACACCGTGTCCCTGTCGCTGGCCCTTCACTCAGATCCGTCATGCTCGCAATCGTTCAGCGGGTATCCGCGTAGAATGGGGTCGGTGCCGTTCGCTCCACCGCTTGTCGTCGGTAACGAGGTCCTGTCTGGTGTCGATACTGCCACACCGTCGTGAGAACAGGCAAGCAACATGAGATCCATTGCGTCCGACAACCGCTTCTCGCGGATGCCCAGCGGAAAGCAGTAGACTTCTCCCATCGTCTCGTTCATAAGGCGGGTGGAAGCAATAGCGCTCGCGTTTGGTAGTGAACGCGAGGGCATGGGTATGGCGGAGGGAGACCTAACCATGGGTGATAACGGCAAAAAATCTAAGGACCGCGACGCGAAGGGCACCGAGAAGCTGAAAGGCAAGGAATACGCCAAAGAGCTGGCCAAACTGCACGTCGAACTGGTGAAGCTCCAGGAATGGGTGAAAGCGAAGGGTCTGAAAATCTGTCTCGTATTCGAAGGCCGCGACGGCGCCGGCAAGGGCGGGACGATCAAAGCGATCACCGAACGCGTGAGTCCACGGGTCTTCCGCGTCCTCGCGCTGCCGGCGCCGACCGACCGCGAAAAATCCCAGATGTACGTCCAACGCTACCTGCCGCATTTCCCGGCGGCCGGCGAGGTGGTGATCTGGGATCGCAGTTGGTACAACCGCGCCGGCGTCGAGCGCGTGATGGGCTTTTGCTCCCCGGAACAGGTGCGGCGATTCCTCGGGGTGGTGCCCAACTTCGAAAAGCTGATGGTCGAGTCCGGCATCATTCTGCTCAAGTACTGGCTGGAGGTGAGTCAGGACGAGCAGACCCGTCGCATCAAGGGGCGCATCGACGACGGTCGCAAGATCTGGAAGCTCTCGCCCATGGATCTAAAGTCCTACAGCCGCTGGTACGACTATTCGCGGGCACGGGACGACATGATCAAGGCGACCGATACCGCATGGGCGCCATGGTACGTGGTGCGGTCGGACGACAAGAAGCGCGCACGTCTCAACATTATCTCCCACCTACTGAGCAAGATCCCATACAAGGAGATGGCGCGCGAGAAGGTCGTCCTGCCGAAACGGCAGAAACCGCACGGCTATCGGGAGCCCGACTATCCCTTGAAGTTCATCCCCGAGAAATTTTGAGGGCGGCAGGGACGCGGATGTGCAGCCGATGCGGGTCTTCGTGCGCGACACCACGACGCCGTCGCCTGCGCTCAGGCCGGCGAGTCGGCTGTGCCACGCGCCGAGCAGCGTGGCCACCGGGATGGCGAATAGCCGCCCCTCCGGACCGCGCACGGGCTCGACGGTCTTGGCGATGGTCTGCCCGGCCGGCGACCACAGCAGCGTTGTAGGCGCCAAAGGGCACCACGATACCGCAGGAAACACGCGAGACCGCCGTTGCGCGGCCTCTGGCGCCTCTGAACGGGTCGTGCGGAACGGCGGCGCATGTGGCTATCTGCTCGCCGGAATGCGCCGGCTGTACGGCGGTCGCTGCCTGCTGCGGGCTATTCCTTACCCGCCAACAAGATCCGCTTCGCCGCGGCAAAGTCCTTGAGCCGCGCTTTGTCGACCGTGGGGTACTTGAGGTCCAGGTCGGCCAGCGCGTCGATGATGGCGGCAGACACGACGATGCGGGTGAACCACTTGTTGTCCGCCGGCACGACGTACCACGGCGCGGCCTTGGTGGCGGTCTCGCGGATCGTCTCCTCGTAGGCGCTCATGTAGTCGTTCCAAAAGGCGCGCTCCTCGATGTCGGCGGTCGAGAACTTCCAGTTCTTCTCGGGGTCCTCGAGCCGTTCGAGGAAGCGCTTCTTCTGCTCCGGCTTCGAGACGTGCAGGAAGAACTTGCGAATGACGACACCGTTGCGGGTCAGGTAGCGTTCGAAACTGCGAATGTCCTGGAAGCGTTCCTTCCAGATATCCTTGGTCACCAACGTGGCGGGGAGCTTTTGTCGCGCCAGCAACTCCGGATGCACGCGGACGACCAGCGTCTCCTCGTAGTAACTGCGATTGAAGATGCCGATACGCCCGCGCTCGGGTACGTAGCGCATGCAGCGCCAGAGGAAATCGTGATCCAGCTCTTCCGCGGACGGCGCCTTGAAGGAGTACACCTGACACCCTTGCGGGTTGACGCCTGACATGACGTGTTTGATGGTGCCGTCCTTGCCGGCGGCGTCCATGGCCTGGAAGACGAGCAGCAGCGCCCAGCGGTCCTGAGCGTAGAGCCGGTCCTGCATTTCCGCCAGCACTTCGATGCCGGTGGCGAGCGCGTTCTTGGCGCGCGGCTTATCTTCCGATCCGTGGCCCAGCGTATCGCGGGGATCGATATCCTTGAGGCGAAAGCTGGCCCCGTCCGCGATGCGGAACGGCTTCGCGAAGGCGTCGGATCGCTTGATCAGTTCCTTCATATTCATTGGCGCACCTCCATCGGAGCGTCCTTCGATCGTATGTGGGACTCCCACGGCAGATGCGGACCTCGGAGACCACAGCGGATCCGACACGCACGGTAGCCGGCCGCCGTCCTCAGCGTGTGGCCGCTGAGGCCCGCGCCTTCTCGAAGCTCTTCTTCAGCGTGTTCGCCAACAGGCTGCGCCCGATGCCGCGCTTGGCTGACCCGCCAAAGCCGCTGACCTGGTCGGTGAAGGTATGGTTGACGTAGACCACCAGCGTGCCCTGCTGGACGGGCAAGAACCCGGCGACCGCCTGCTCGACGTTGTAGCTGCGCCCCACGTAAAATTGGCGCTGGATGACGATGCGTTCCGCCCCCTCGGCTGCCGACATCATGTGGGTCAAGGCGAACGTCGGCTGCTCGTCGATCTTGTTGTTCACCCAGAAGAAGTTCTCCGTCAGCCCGGCCGCGGTGGCCTTCGGGTAGTTCAGGAGGACCCCCTGGACCGCGGGAAAAAATCGCTTCAGGACCGGCATCTCGCTGGCCTTGCGGAGATCGGCGGCGGCGTCGGCGCGCTTGCCGCCGCGGTCATACGCAGGAATGCCGCCCAATCCGGAGGCCCGGTAGGCCTGGTAACGGGCAAGGAGCATCCGGTGCAACTGCCGTTCGACCGCCTGGGTCGCATCGGCTTGGCCTTGCAACGCGTTGAACGCGGCGATCTCGTCGGTCGACAGATTCAGCGTGTCGCCCGCGGAGGCTTTGACGTAGGACTTTGCCACCTCCGCGCCGCCAGGCACGAGCCGTAAGCGGGCGAAGTCCTCGAGACTACCGGCAGCGCCGATATCGCCGCGCGCCGTGAGTTGCTCGTCGGACTGGCCGAGCGTCCCTGCCATGACCTGCTTGGCAAGGTCCTCCGGGGATGTCTTGACGATGAACCCCAACAACACCGACAGATCGCGATCGGACACCGCCTTGACGTCGCCGCCGACCATCTCGCCCGCCAGGATGCGCTGTTTGTCCTCGGGCGAGAACCCCGCGGCCTCCAGCACTTCGTCGGCACTGGGCTGCGCGAGCGCCGGAACGGCTACGGCGAGCACAGTCACCAGCGTCAGAATCCAGTCGATCACACGACGGCGGATCATGTCACACCTCCTCAGCGCGGGCTTCGCCCGCGGCACCAAAATCGAAAGTTCGAAGTGGTCGGCCAAGCAATTGGCATATCTCGACGACAGCCGACGTCAAGACGCCACGGTCTACGTTGACGACCACTCATCTCACAGGAACCGATGCGGTGCACGCCGCGCTCTACCCCGCGTCATGGGTCAGCGCGGTTCGTGCTCGTACAGGGTGACCAGGCGGGCGACGAGGACGGTGAGGTACAACTGCGCGCCGACCGCCTCGATCATGACCAGACCGCGCGCCTGGTCGCTGGTCGGAACGATATCGCCGTACCCCAGCGTGGCGATGGTGACGAAGCTGAAGTAGAGGGCGTCGCCGCGGGTGAATACGTCCACGGAACTCTTGCCAAAGGAGCCGGGCCAAACCTGATTCAGTAACCAGTACACGACACCGAAGATGACGGCGCTCAGCAGGTAGACGTCGACGGCGGCGAAGATCCGTTCGCGGTCGACCGGCCCCGTGCGCATCACATAGCGGATGGCGTTTGCCGCGACCACGGTGCAGGCAATGACCCAGGCGGCATCGCTTAGGGGCAGAAGAGGCGGGTGCGCGACGAGCGCTTCGTGCAGACGGAACATCAGGTAGGCAACGCCGAGAATCGGGAGGCTCCAGTCGCGTTCACGTATGGCGCTGCCAATGGCGGCCAAGAGCACCAGCGCCATGAAGAGCCGCATCGGATTCCAGTCGTAGGACAGCGCCTTCAACAACGGCCGCGCCCCAATGGCCACCAGCAGGCTGCCGAACAGCATTGCGAAGCGGTACCGGTGAACGATCGCGAAGACGGGTTGAATGCGGAACATGTGACGTGTGGGGTCGCTGCCACCGTCGATGATTCAGCCGTGGGTCTTCAGCGCTTCGAGGCGATCCCACAAGCCCAACGTCTTAAGGATCTCGGGGTCGGATTCCTGGACAGCCAAGAGCCGGTGGCATGCAGTGCAATCCTGGGTGACGGTCTTGCCGCCATCCGCTGTCGTGTGCGCGCCGTCGTGGCAGCGGAAACAGCCTGGGGAGTCGACGTGGCCGAGGCTGTTGGTATAGGTGCCCCAGGTGACGCGCAGATCGGGGAAGACATTGCGGGCGAAGATCGCGGCGATCGCCTGGCCTGCCTGCGCGACTTCGGTTCGGCGCTGTGCGTAGATCTCCGGGTAGGCGTGTTGATAATAGCGTTCGATCGCGGCGGGAATCTGGCGAGCGGCGTCGTCACTGCTGGCATAGGTCGCTTGCAACGCCGCCAGGCCTTGCTTCTTGATGAACGGTAAGCTGGCGGGCACCTGCCCGGTGGCGAGGGCGCGGTCGAGGGCTCGTTCGGGCAGGAAGAACGCGTGGGTGGGGCGGTCATGGCAGTCGACGCACTGCATGCGATGCCGCGGCAGGTTCGCCACCTGCTCGGCTGTCGTACCGCTGGCAAGATACGTTTCCGTCTCGCCCGTCTTGAGGTTGCGGCGCTCCACCCACGGGATCGTCTGCCGCTTGGCATCGGTCGCAGCGTAGCGGACCTCGAAGCCGCCGGCGAAGTGGGCGTAATGGATGCCTTGCATCATGCTGCCGCCGACCAGCATCATGAGGACGGTATACGCATCGGAGTTGCGCTCGTCTGTGGCATAGCTGGGGATGACGAGCAGGCGCGTGGCAACGATCTTCTCGGCCCAATGGCAGCGCTCGCAGGTCTGCTTGGACGGCACCAGGCGGCCCGACTCGAGGGCGGAGGGCACCGGGCGCGGGTAGGAGTTCGTGAGCGTCTGCCACAATTGGCGCGTGCCGTTCATCTTGGCTTCGACCCAGCCGCCGGCGCCCGGCGCGACGTGGCACTCGGCGCACGCCACGCTGGCATGGGCCGAATCCTGATGCCCGAGATATTCGGGCTGCATCGCGTGGCAGGTCGTACCGCAGAAGTTCGGGGTGTCCATGTACTCGACCGCGCGATAGGTGAGCTGGGTGCCGGCCAGCAGATTGGCCCCAATGACGATCGCCAGGAATGCGATCAGTCGCCGCAGGGCGGTCTTGCGGTCGGCGATCCCGGCATGCAGCCGCTCTTGAATTCGCCGACGGCCGAGCAGAACCCCGAGACCGGCGAGGACAACGCCGGCGACGAGGACGAACGGCAAGATGAGGTAGAGGACAGCGCCCTTGTACGGGTTCTCGGCGTGGCCGGCGACCTCGGCCGGCAGAACGAAAAGCCAGGTGCTGACAGCCGTGATGCCGATGGCCGCGCCGACCCATACCAACCAATGACCGGTTAACAGCAGAATTCCCGGCCGGTCGCGCTGCCACCATGGCACCACCGACCCCGGCGTACCGCGTGCCGCCGGCTGCTCGGCCTCGCGATCGCCCATTCACACCCCCTCAAGGGCTGACCCCAGAGGTATTGCCGCGCGTTCCATCTTACCCCCGCCGTCGTCGCTTGACGCGTAGCTGCACCAGGGAGCGAACCAGCGACGCGTTGACGGCAGCGTGTTCTTCGTCCGAGAGTTTCTCGCGTAAACGGGCTTCGGCGCGCCGCCGCGCTTCTTCGGCTTTGGCTTCGTCGATCCGGTCGGCTTGCACCGCCAGGTCAGTGAGAATCGAGACGCGGGTGGCGGCGACTTCGATCAGTCCCGCGCCGGTCGCGAAATAGGTCTCGTGGCCGTCTTTGCGCACGATAATTTCGCCCGGCTCCATCTGCGTCATCAGTGGGACGTGCTGCGGGTACACCCCGAACTGGCCGGCCACGCCCGGCACGGTGACCATCTCCACATCCTCGGAGTACGCCGGGCCTTCCGGCGTGACGATCTCCAGTCTGAGCGTGCGGGCCATTCTGTGCTTTTTCCCCTATGCGCTCGCCGCCGCGCCGTTGACTTCGTCGATCCCGCCCTTCATGTAAAAATCGCCTTCCGCCAGGGCGTCGTGTTTGCCGTCGAGGATCTCCTTGAAGCCGCGGACGGTTTCAGCCACGGACACCTGCTTGCCCTCGAGGCCGGAGAATACGGTCGCCACGCTGAACGGTTGGCTCAGGAAGCGCTGAATCTTGCGCGCCCGGGATACGGCGAGCTTGTCGTCGGGTGACAGTTCGTCCATGCCGAGGATCGCAATGATATCCCGCAGATCCTTGTAGCGCTGGAGCACGCGCTGCACGCTGCGCGCGACGTCGTAGTGTTCCTGGCCGACAATTTCCGGTGCGAGCGCCCGCGACGTCGAGGCCAGCGGGTCAACCGCCGGGTAGATGCCCAGCTCGGCGATCGACCGTTCCAAGACGATGGTGGCGTCCAGGTGAGCGAACGTGGTGGCCGGCGCCGGGTCGGTGAGGTCGTCGGCCGGCACATACACCGCCTGAAACGATGTGATCGAGCCCTTCTTGGTCGAGGTGATGCGTTCCTGGAGCGCCCCCATTTCGGAGGCCAGGGTCGGCTGGTAACCGACGGCACTGGCGGTGCGGCCCAGCAACGCCGACACCTCGGAACCGGCCTGGGAGAACCGGAAGATGTTGTCGATGAACAGCAGCACGTCCTGATTCTTTTCGTCGCGGAAATACTCGGTGATGGCGAGACCAGCCAGAGCGACGCGCAGGCGGGCGCCCGGAGGTTCGTTCATCTGGCCGTACACGAGCGCGATTTTCGACGCGCCGAGGTTCTCCTGATTGATGACGCCGGCTTCGGACATTTCCCTGTAGAGATCGTTGCCCTCGCGGGTGCGCTCGCCGACGCCGGCAAACACCGACACGCCGCCATGGAGCTTGGCGATGTTGTTGATCAACTCCATGATGACCACCGTTTTGCCCACACCCGCGCCGCCGAACGCGCCCACCTTGCCGCCTTTCAGGAAGGGGCATATCAGGTCGATGACCTTGATTCCGGTGGGGAGGACTTGCGGCGAGGGCGATTGATCGACGAGCTGGGGCGCCGGGCGGTGAATCGGATAGTATTTCTCGGCCTTGACCGGACCGCGTTCGTCCACCGGATTGCCGCACACATCGAACACCCGCCCCATCACCCCATCGCCCACGGGCATGGAAATCGGCGCGCCGGTGTCGATGACTTCATAGCCGCGCTTGAGCCCTTCGGTACCGGACATGGAGATCGACCGCACCCATGTTTCACTGAGGTGCTGTTGCACTTCGAGCGTCAACTTGAGTGGCTGGCTGTCGACCGTGAATTCGACGGTCAACGCGTTGTAGATGGCCGGCAGGCTTTCCCTGAACTCGACATCGACGACCGCGCCGACGACCTGCACGATATGCCCTTTATTCATGTTGACCGCTCCCGTCACTCGTTGCCGAGTTGGCCGCCCGCAATTTCCAGCAGCTCGTTCGTGATATTGCCCTGACGCAGTTTGTTGTACTCGAGGGTCAGGTCCTCGATCAGTTCGCCGGCGCTCTCGGTGGCGTTCTTCATGGCCACCATGCGGGCGCTCTGTTCGCTGGCTTTGGCCTCCAACATGACGCGGTAGACGAATACGTTGAGGTACAGCCCGAAGAGGACCGAGAGCGTCGCTTCCGGACTGGGTTCGAAAACGAATTCGGTGGTGTCGGCGGCCAACTCCGCTTCGGATTCCGCGCCCGGTATCCGCAGGCCCTTGATCTCGCCGATCGGCAGCAACTCGATGGCGCCGGCTTGTTGGGTCAGCGTATTGACGAAACGCGTGGCGACGACCTTCACTTGATCGACCTCGCGTTTCAAGAACATGTCGCGGGCCATGCCGGCGATCGGCCGCGCATCGGCGAACCGCGGCGAGTCCGTGAAGGTAAACTCCGCGGCCAGCTGGCGGCCGGTGCGCGCTACGAACTGTGCCGCCCGTTTGCCGGCGGCGACGAACACGGTCGTCGCGGGATCGAACTGCGCGGCGACGCGGAACAGATTGGTGTTGAGCGCCCCGCACAGTCCCTTGTCCGTGCCGACGAGGATCACGGCACGCTTGCGCACGGGGCGGACCTCCAGCAGGGGATGCGTGAAATTGCGGGCGTGCGTCACGGCGCGGCGCTGGAAGCGGTAGAGGAGTTGCGCGAACGGCCGCGTCATCAACGTGGCCTGTTGCGCCTTCCGCATTTTCGCCGCGGCCACCATCTGCATCGCGCGAGTGATCTGCGAGGTGCTGGCGATCGATGCGATGCGTGGACGAAGTTCTCGCGGATTGGCCATCGCTCACCGTCCCGTTTTCATCTCCACGTCTGCTTGAATTCGGCGGCGGCGGCCGTCAGCTCGGCCTTCAACGCGTCGCCGATCGCCTTTTCCTTCCCGATCCTGGCGAGCAAGTCGGGTTTGCGCGTCGTGAAGTATTCCGTCAGTTTATTCTGGAATTCCTTGACCCGTTCGACCGGCACTTGATCCACGTAGCCGTTTTGTACGGTCCAGATCACGGCAACCTGGATCTCGACGGGAATCGGGTTGTACTGCCCCTGTTTGAAGATCTCCATGATGCGCTTGCCGCGATCGATCTGCGCCTGCGTTTTGGCGTCGAGATCGGAGCCAAACTGCGCGAATGCCGCCAGTTCGCGAAACTGGGCGAGTTCGCCCTTGAGTTGGCCGGCCACTTGCTTCATGGCCTTCAGTTGCGCCGCCGAGCCGACGCGCGAGACCGAGATGCCGACGTTGATCGCCGGGCGCACGCCCTGATAGAACAAGTTCGTTTCCAGAAAGATCTGCCCGTCGGTAATCGAGATGACGTTGGTCGGGATATACGCCGACACATCGCCGGCCTGCGTTTCGATGACGGGGAGGGCGGTGAGCGAGCCGTTGCCGTACCGCTCGCCGACGCGCGCGGCGCGTTCGAGCAGCCGGCTGTGCAGGTAGAACACGTCGCCGGGATACGCCTCGCGGCCCGACGGTCGCTTCAACACCAGGCACACCTGCCGGTAGGCCACCGCGTGCTTGGACAGGTCGTCGTACACAATCAACGCGTCCATGCCGTTGTCCATGAACCACTCGCCCATCGCGGCGCCGGCAAACGGCACGAGATACTGGTTGGCGGCGGAGTCCGACGCCGCCGAGGTGACGACGATCGTGTACGGCAGCGCACCGGCTTCCTCGAGCACGGCGATGACCCGCGCAATCGTGGACTGCTTCTGACCGATGGCAACATAGATACAGTAGAGCGGCCGGTACTCCCGGTCGCCGGCGGCCTCGGCGGCTTTGTTGAGCCGCGCCTGGTTGATGATCGTGTCGATGCAGATCGTGGTCTTGCCGGTGGCGCGGTCGCCGATGATCAGCTCGCGCTGGCCGCGTCCGATCGGGATCATGGCGTCGATCGGCATGATCCCGGTCTGTACCGGCTGACCGACGGATCGCCGGCGGATAATGCCAGGTGCGATTTTCTCGACCGGATAGGTCTTGTCGGTCTTGATCGGTCCCTTGCCGTCGACCGGTTCGCCCAACACATTCACGACGCGGCCCAGCAGTTCCTTGCCGACCGGTACCTGCAACAGCTTGCCGGTGGTGCGCGCTTCGGCGCCGGCCTTGAGCTGAGTGTAATCGCCGAGGATGATGACGCCGACTTCCGTTTCCTCGAGATTCAACGCCAAGCCGGTGATGCCGTTGCCCAGGTCGATCATCTCGTTGAGCATCGCATCGGTCAAGCCTTCGATCTTGGCAACGCCATCGCCGATCTCGCGGATGACGCCGACGTTTTGTTTCGCCGCCGTCGCCTTCGCGCCCGCGATTTGCGCTTCGATTTCTTCGAGTAGGTTGGACATAGTTTCCTCGGCTCAAAAGCTCTTCGCCAGCGCATCCAGGCCGGCCCGCACGCTGCCGTCGTACACATCGCAGCCGACCTGGACGCGTATACCGCCAATCAGCGCCGGGCGCTGGGAGAACGTCATCGCCAGTCCGGGGCCGTAGCGACGCGTGAGATTGGCCTCGATGGCCGCCCGCAAATCGGACGGCAAGGGTATGGCGCTCTCGACCGTGGCCGTGTGCCGGGCGTAGTCGAGGCGCACCAAGTGCAAGAAATGCGCGAGGATTGCCGAACCATCGCGCTTCCTGGCCGCGATGACGTGGTGCGCAACCTGTCGGACACGATTCTCGTCGAGCAAGCCGTCGACCGTGCAAAGCTGGTACAGTTGCCTGGCTTCGGCCTTGGCTTTCTTGCCGATCTTCATCGTTACGACGCCATCTGTCTTGCCGTTTCCTCGGCCAGGCGCCGGTGATCTTCGGCGCTCAGCACCTTGCCGGTGACCGTGGTGGTCGCCTGTACCACCAGCTTGCCGACTTCGCGCTTGAGTTCGGCGAGCATGCGGTCGTGTTCCTGCGCGGCGGCGGCGCGCGCATTGATCATGATCTGTTCCGCGGCGGCGATGGCCTTCTCGGTTTCTTGCTGGCGCACGCGGGCGGCGGCGGCGTGCGCCTCCTCGATGAACGTATTTGCCTGGTCGTTCGCCCGTGCCAGCACTTCCTGGCGTTGGGCCTCGGTGCGCGCGAGTTCGGCCTTGACCTGCTCGGCGGTGGCCAGTCCCTGGGCGATCTGTTCGCGCCGGACTTCCAGCATCTTGAGGATCGGTCGATACGCGTAGCGCTGCAGCACGACGCACACAATGCCGAAGCTGGCGGCCTGAGCGAGGAGCTGAGGCCAGTCCACGCCGAAGGTCGTGACAATCCGCTCGACGGGTCCGCTGTCCGCGGCTTGGACGATCGCTTGCGCCAGTAATAAGAGAGGAGTATCCATCATCGATCACTCGCATTCTGTCGACGCTGGGCTGCGCGTAGTCGCGGTGCCCAGGAATTTGGCAACGCCGGTACGTAACGCGGTACCGGCGCCATCCGCGTCCAGCGATTGTCCCCTAGCGCACCAAGAACAGCGCGTAGAAAACGATCGCTTCGGCGAACGCGATGGACAAGATCGACTGGACCATAATCGGCGTGGCGGCGCCGGGATTACGTCCCACGGCCAGCGACGCCCCCATGCCGATCAACCCCACACCGACGGCCGCGCCGAGTGCCGCCAGACCAACGTGTATGCTCCCAATCATGCTCGTTCCTCGTTCCTTTCCCCGCGCCCACCGCGGTCGACTGTGTTTACGCTTCCGAAACGTTCCCGCCATGTCCAGCCGCGGATCCGGCGTTGTCATGCACGCACATCAGCAGGGTGAACACCGCACATAACAGCATGAACACCAGGGCCTGCACCAAGCCCACCAGCAATTCCATGAAATAGAACGGAATCGGCAAGAGCCACCCGAGCCCGGGGACCATGCGGTGCATGGTTTCCAGCATGTTCTCGCCGGCGAAGATATTGCCGTAGAGACGAAAACTCAGCGAGACCGGCCGAAAGAGAATCGACACGATTTCCAGGCAGCCGGCGGCGAAGAATACGACGACCATCAACGCCTTCAACGGGCCGCTGCTTTCGCCCTTGGGCGCGAATAGCTCTTTGAGGAATCCCAGCGGACCCACTTCCGCCAGCGACCAGACGATCCAACAGGCGAAGAACACGAGCGCCATGGCGAGCGTCAGATTGAGATCGGCATTCGCGCCGCGCAACAGCGGCTCATCGACGACGAAACCGTGAGCGGTCCGATGGCCCCAGCCCACCGTTCCGACCCCGGGAACGACGCTCAACCAATTGGCGGAAATGATGAACAGGAACACCGTCGCGAGAAACCAAAACGTCCGCTTGACCAGGCGCGCGCCGATGATCCGCTCCAGAAAATCGTACAGCGCCGCCACCAGCCATTCGAAGAAGTTCTGCGCTCCGCTCGGAACGGCTTTCATGTCCCGCGTGGCGACCCGGGCGAAGACGATCAAGCCGAGCGCCACGATCCACGTGACGACCATCGAATTGGTGATCGGGAATCCGAAGGGGCGGGCGAGTTCGACGGCGTATTGCGGCAGCGCGTGCGCCTCCGGCGCGGCCGCATCGCCCTGTTGGGTAGGCGCGTGCCCAGACGCATCGCTCGCCGCCGTCGCCGCCTGGGCGGTGGCGTACGACGCGGCGCCCACGACGGCGCCGAGACCGATCGGCACCATGGCAACGAGCAAGGCGACCCCCACGCTTCGCAGTGCGCGCCACGCGTCGCGGCGGAGAATTCTCCACTCCCAGCGTCGCACCTCGGCATCGGCCCGCGCGGCGCGTGGACGTTGCGGCAAGTCTCGCCATCCCGTCTGCATGCGAAGCATCCCTCTGTCCGCTGCGAGCGTGCCTGCGCGGTTGAGCCGTTGACCGTGCCGAGCCGTCCGGCTGAGCTTATTCGACCCGTCCCTGTCCCGGTACGAGCTTATCCAGTGCCTCGCGCCGCAGGGGGTACTGCTGCGGGCGGCGTTGTTCCTCCGCGCTCCAGCCGCCGCCGAGGGCGCGGTAGAGCTGCACCACCGACACCAACTGGCTCAATTCGGTCCGGGCGAGCTGGTTCTCGGCGGGGAACAGTTGCTGTTGCGCCTCGAGCACCTCGAAGTAGCTGGCGAGTCCGCCGGTGTAGCGCAGCGTGGCCAGGCGAACGGCGTCTTGCAATGCGACGACTTGCTTTTCGAGTTCGACGCGGGAGGCGGCGTAGCGCTCGCGCGCCACGAGCGCGTTCGACACCTCGCCGAGGGCGCCGAGTACGGCTTGGTGGTACGCCAGGATCGCTTCCTCGCGGGCGGCGACGCTGCCCTTGTAACTGTAATACAGTCGCCCTCCCTGGAAGACGGGGCCCAGAAGCGAGCCCTCGATGCCCCAGATGTTACCGGAGCCTTTGACGATGTTCTCGATCTCGCTGCTCTGGCCGCCGTACAGCGTGGTGAGCCCGATGCGCGGCAGGAAGTTGGCGATCGATACGCCCACCAACGCGTTGGACGCGACAATATTCTGCTCCGCCAGCATGATGTCCGGCCGACGTTCGAGGAGCGAGGAAGGCAGGCCCGCCGGAATGCTGGGAGGATAGGCTTGATCCGTCAACGCCGTGCCCCGCGGGATGGGACCTGGGACGCGGCCGAGCAGTAGACAGATCTGATTCTCCTTCGCCACGATCTGCCGTTCGAGGTCCGGTATCGTCGCCGCGGTGCTGTCGAGCGCCGCCTCGGCGCGCGACACTTCCAACTTGTTGCCGACGCCGCCGCGGAATTGTTGCAGGAACAGATCGCGGGTCTTTTCGAAGGCGTCACGGGTGCGCTTGGCGATCTCCAGCTCGAGATCCAGTTCGCGCAATTCGAGGTAGGTCTCCGCCGTCGTCGTGACCAACGAGAGCACGACGCCGCGGCGTACGTCTTCGGCGCCAAACAGATTGGCCAACGAGGCTTCGGTGGCGCGCCGGATGCGGCCCCAAATGTCGAGTTCCCACGCCATCTGGAACGCGCCCATGAAGGAGTTGCCGGTGACGTTGTCTTGCAGCCCGGGAAAGGCGAAGCGGCCGCGCTGCGCATCGGCCTGGTAATCGATCTGCGGCATCAGGTCGGCGCGCGTAACCCCCACGGAGTAGCGGGCTTGCTCGACACGCGCCGCGGCGATGCGCAGGTCGTAGTTGTTCGCCAGCGCTTCCTCGATCAAGCCCTTGAGGGCGGCGTCTTGAAACAGCTCCCACCACGGGACGTCGGCCACCGAGGTGGCGGCGGCCGGGGTCGTATCGCCGCGGTACGCCGGCGGCGTCTCGACCACGGGACGCCGATAGTTGGGGCCGATGGCGCAGCCGCCGAGCATGGCGATCGACAGACAGGTGAGCAGCAAACCGGCTGGCTTCGTCGGATTCGTCATGCGTGCGCTCCCGTCTCGACGGTGTCGGATGCGGGCGGCGACGGCGGCGCGTGCGCCCCCCGATGCGCCAAGCGCTCCACCACGTAGAAGGACACCGGGATGAGGAAAATGGCGATCAGCGAGGCGGTGATCATACCGCCGATGACGGCGGTGCCGAGCATCTGGCGCGAGAGCGCGCCGGCGCCGGTGGCGATGACCAGCGGCACGACGCCGAGAATGAACGCGAAGGCGGTCATCAGGATGGGCCGCAACCGTAAGCGCGCCGCGGCCAGGGCGGCATCCTCGACCGACTTGCCGCCCGCGTACTCTTCCTTGGCGAACTCGACGATGAGAATCGCGTTCTTGGCCGCCAGACCGATGAGCATTACCAGACCGATCTGCGCATAGACGTTGTTGTCGAAGGCGCGCAGCCAGAGCGCCGCGAAGGCGCCGAAGACGGCGATCGGTACGCCGAGCAGCACGCTGAAGGGTAGGGACCAGCTCTCGTACTGCGCGGCGAGGATGAGGAACACCACGAGCAGGGAGAAGCCGAAGATGACGCTCGGCGAGACCCCTTGCGCGGCGACCTTTTCCTGGAACGACATGCCCATGTAGTCGTACCCCATGTCGCGCGGCATGGTCTCCGCAAACACCTGTTCGAGTGCCGCCATGACCTGGCCCGAGCTGTACCCCGGCTTGGGGTTGACGTTGATCTGCGCCGCCCGGTAGCCGTTGTAGCGCAGGGTGAACTCGGGGCCGGAGATGTTGCGCATGTTGATGAGGGTCGACAGCGGCACCGGTTCCCCGTCGCGATTGCGGACGTAGAACTCGCCCACGTTCTCCGCCCGCGTGCGCGATGTGCCCTCGGCCTGCACGTACACCTGCCAGGTGCGCCCAAAGCGGTTGAAGTAGTTGATGAACGTGCCGCCCATGAACGCTTGCAGCGTCTTGTATACGCTGGCCAGGTCGACGCCCTGCTTCAAGACCTTGTCGCGGTCGACATCCGCGAACACCTGCGCCACGCTGGGGATGAACGTGGTGAACACCGAGCCGATCTCCGGCCGCTTGCGCAGCGCCTCGATGAAGGTACTCGTGTTCTTGGCCAGGAACTCGACGGTCTGCCCGGAACGGTCCTCGAGCATGAACGTCGCGCCGCCGGAGGTGCCGACCCCGGGGATGGCGGGCGGCGAGAAGGCTACCGCTTGCGCTTCCGGGAGGGTGTAGAGCTTCTCGTTGATCTGGCGCATGATCGTGGCCGCGGATAGGCCGTGTTTGTCGCGTTCTTCCCATGGCTCCAAGGTGACGAAGTAGAAGCCGTTGTACGTCGTGTTGACGCCACTCAGCAGACTGTAGCCGGCGATGGTGTTGTACGTCTGCACGCCCGGCTGGTTCTTGAGGACGTCCTCGATCTGCTTGCAGACCGCGTCGGTGCGCTGCAGTGAGGCCGCCGGCGGCAACTGGACGTTCATGTAGAAGTAGCCCTGGTCCTCTTCCGGCAGAAAGCTTGCCGGCAGACGGCTGCCGAACAGGCCGGCTAACACCGCCACCCCGACGAGCAGCAACATCGAAAACGCCGCCTTGCGGATCAGGAGATGGCACCCAGTGACATACCCGTCGGTCGCCGCGCCGAACATCCGGTTGAACCCACGGAAGAACGCGCCGAGCGGGCCACGGGTTTCCTTGCGTGGCCGTAGCAGCATCGCGGACAAGGCCGGACTGAGCGACAGGGCGTTGAAGGCGGAGAGGAGTACCGACAATGCGATGGTCACGGCGAACTGTTGGTACAACCTGCCGGTGATGCCTGGGATGAAGGCGGTCGGAATGAACACCGCGGTCAGAATGAGTCCGATGGCCACCACCGGACCGGACACCTGTTCCATGGCCTTGAGGGTGGCGTCGCGCGGCGAGAGCCCGTGCTCGATGTGGTGCTCCACGGCTTCGACCACGACGATGGCGTCGTCGACGACGATGCCGATCGCCAGCACCAGGCCGAACAGAGACAAGGTGTTGATCGAGAAGCCCAGAAACGGGAAGAGGGCGAAAGTGCCGACCAGCGATACCGGCACCGCGAGCATCGGAATCAGGGTGGCGCGAAAGCCCTGCAGGAAGACGAACACGACGATAATGACCAGGACGAGCGCCTCGAACAGCGTGTGGACGATGTCCTTGATCCCTTCGCTCACCGCCAGGGTGGTATCGAGCGAGACCACGTAGTCGAGATCGTCGGGGAAACGCGTCTTGGCTTCTTCCATGAGCGCCTTGGCGCGGCGCATGGTTTCGAGGGCATTCGACCCTGGAAGTTGATAAACGGCGATGATGGCGGCCGGAGCGCCGTTGAGGCGGCCGATCATGCTGTAGGTTTGCGCACCCAGTTCGATGCGCGCGACGTCGCGCATGCGCACCAGGGAGCCATCGACATTAGCGCGGACGACGACGTCGCCAAATTCCTGCTCGGTGGCCAGGCGCCCCTGCGCACGCACCGTGTAGGCGGAATCTCCTGCCCTTGCGGTACCGGCTCGGCGCTGATCTGGCCCGCTGGTTCATGGTGTTCTGCTTTTGTAGCGCGTCGAGTGATCTCGGTGACCGTGATCCCGAGCTTGAGAGGGTGTCTGGGTTCAGCCAGAAGCGCATGGCGTACTGGCCGGCGCCGAAGATCGTCACCTGTCCGACGCCGTACACGCGCGACATCGGATCGTTGATGTTGATCATGGCGTAATTGGTCAGATAGAGCGCGTCGTAGGTGCCCTTCGGCGAATAGAGCGAGAACAACGCCAGCGGACTGGTGGTCGACTTCTTGACGGTGACGCCATAATTCCGGACGTCCTGCGGCAACTGCGACTCCGCCTGCATGTAGCGCATCTGCGTCAAGATCTGATCCGTGTTGGGCACGGTGCCGACTTCGAAGTCGACCTTGAGGGTCATCTGGCCGTTGCTGGCGTTGGTCGAGTACATATAGATCATGTTGTCCACGCCGCTCATTTGCTGCTCGATCGGCGTGGCCACCGACTGCTCGACGGTCACCGCGTCGGCGCCGACGTACGTGGCCTGGAGATTGATTTCCGGCGGCGCGATATCCGGGAACTGGGCGACCGGGAGCTGCACCATGGCGACGATACCGACGATCACCGTGATGATTGCGATGACGATGGCCACGATGGGCCGGTTAACGAAGAACTTCGCCATGGTAGGCTCGCTGTCCGGCGCTCACGCCCCGGGGGCGGCGGCCGCGACGGTGGGCGCGACGTAGGGTTTCGGGTTGACCTTCATGCCGCTGCGCAGCTTCTGCAGCCCTTCCGCCGCGACGCGTTCGCCGGGCTTCAGTCCCTCCTGTACGATCCAATCCGTACCGACCCGGGTGCCCACTTTGACCGGGTGGACGTCCACCGTGTTGTCGGACTTGACGACCGCGACCAGGTATTGCCCCTGCTGTTCGAGCACCGCCCGCTGCGGCACCAGCAGGGCCCCTTTCGCCGTCTCGGTGGCGGCGCGGACTTTGGCGAACTGGCCGGGCCGCAGTATGTTGCCGGGATTCGGGAAGTAGCTGACGAGCGTAATGGTGCCCGTCTTCGGATCGACCTGTCGGTCCGCCAGCTCCACGCGTCCCTTTTGCGGATAGACACTGCCGTCGGCCAGGATCAGTTCCAGACCGTTGCTGCGCTCGGGCGTTTCGCCCTTCGATACTTGCTCGATGCGGCGGGCCAGTTGCATGTATAGCTGCTCGCTGATCGGAAAGGTCACCTTGATGGGGTCGAGCTGCGAAACGGTCGTCAGCAAGGTGTTGGGTGCGATGAGATCGCCGATCTGCGCGATGGCGATGCCAGCGATACCGTCGACGGGCGAGGTCACACGGGTCCAATCGAGGTTGAGTTTCGCCTGCTCGAGCGCGGCGCGCGCCGATTCGGATTGTGCGCGCGCCGCGCGGTTGGCCTGAACGGCATTGTCGAGTTCCTGTTGGCTGATCGCGCCCTCTTTGGCCAAGGGGCTGTAGCGCGCGACGTCTTGATCCGTCTTCGTCAGGGACGCTTGCGCCCGTCCGAGTTGGCCGGTCGCCTCATCGAGCGCCGCTTGGTACTGGCGCGGGTCGATGGTGAACAGCAGGTCACCCTTCTTCACCAGGCTGCCTTCCTTATAATCGCGTGTTTGCAGATACCCCTGCACCCGGGCGCGGATTTGCGCGTTGATGCTGCCGTCGGTGGTGCCCACCGCCTCGGTGTAGATGGGGACATCGCGCTGCGCGACGTCGACGACCAAAACATCGATGGGCGGAGCGGCGGCCTGCTCCGTCTTCTTCTCGCAGCCGGCGGGTAGCAAGCACACCAGCAGGAGGGTGACGGCAACCGCCGGGGACATCCGCGGCCGCCGGTGCGGCTCGCCAACGGGACCAAACGACTCAATACGTCTCATGGTGCGACCTCACTCGCTATTCGTCCGCCGCATTCTCGGCGGCCGCATTCTCGATGGCATAGGTAGGGGGTGGGGATACTCCGACGCAGCGCCTATCACGTGGCCGCGTCGTATTCAATTGCGTCAAGCGAGGTCCCCCGTTTGTCACTAGAAAACGTGCCCCGCTGCCGTGCGAAGATCGGGTGGATTCTCGGTGTAATCCACCCGGGCCATCCTCGACCACAGTTGCGTCCACAAGCGAGCCCACCGGCGCGCCGCCGGTGCTGGGCGTTGGTGGGCTCGCTACTTCGCTTCCAGGCCGGCCATCGCCTGCCGGCAGGCGTGACTGATGTGCGCGGACTTCTCCTTTAGACAATTCACGATCCGGCCTTCGCCTTGCTCGACCAGGGGACAATGCTCTTTCGCGTCTTTCTCGCAGGCCTTCATGAAACGCAAGGTCGGGTTGATCGCCATTTCGAGTTGATTGAGGACTTCGTACAGGGCGAACTCGCACTGTCCGGACAGGCCGTTGCCGTGGGCGTACAGGCAGGCGAGGACGCGTCCCTGTTCGGGCGTCACGTCCCGGCAGTACAGCCCCAGTTCCTTCTCGCAAGCCTTTTGCACCGATGCCATCGGGCCCTCGCCGAGGACCCGCGAAGGGGTGACGAATGGTGCACACAGCAGCAACAAGCCCGTCGCAATAGCCCATGTCGGGTACCGCCGGCCGCGTGCAATGCGCCGCGTGGTTACTTCCGGTTCGTGGTGCCTGTCCATCTCGGTCTCCTTTCAGGTTGTGCGCGCACGAGAAACGCACGCAATCTTGTCGCGTCGCCGCCCCTGTAGCAAGACTTCGGCGGGAAGTCATTAGCGCCGGTGTTGTTCGTTGACGGGCGGGGGACCCTTGACTACAAACGTTCCTCTGGAGCGAACGTGAGCGCGGAGATGAGTGGAGAGCAGGAGCGTCGGCGTAGCGGTGCGGTGCAGGCGTTGGTCGTGCCCAACGATCCGGCGTTCGTCGACCTCCGCGTCGGTGGGATCTCCGTCCTCCTGCGGGCCGTCTGCGCGCTGGCACGAGTCGCCGATCGGGTCACCGTGCTGCGGACGCCGGTCTGCACGGCCATCGCCACTGACGAACTTGAACGCGAACTGCGCCTCCGCGAGGCGTTAGCGCCGGTGCAGTGGGCGGACGCCCCCGGCGAGGTTGCGGACGGGGCGGCCCTGGTGCTGCTGACCGCTCCAGTCGTGCTGGAACCCGCCACCGTGGCGACGTTGATCGCTCAGGCGCGGGCCGAGCGGCGCACGCTAGGTTGCCGGCGGGCGGGCGATCTCCAGACCCCCTTGTGGTGTGCGCCATCGGAGCGGGCACGGGATCTGCTGGATCGGGTACGAGAGGCGGTCGATGTCCGCGGGCTGATCGTGTCCGGCGCCGCCAACGCGGATCCTGGAGCGACGCTGTTGCAACGCGTGTCGGACGACGTGTCACGGCGGCGCGCCGAGCAGGCGGTGCTGGAGCGTGCCCGTAAGCAGTCGGATTCGGTCGTGGCCCGCTTCTTCGACCGGCGCATCTCGGCGGCCCTGACCCGACGGCTGCTAGACACCCCGACGACCCCAAATCGCGTGACCATTGGCAACACGCTCGTCGGACTTGCCGGCGCCGCGTTGCTGCTGGCGCCGGCGCATTCGCTGCATCTCGCCGGCGCGGGGCTCCTGGTGCTGACCGTCATCCTCGACGGCTGCGACGGGGAGGTCGCGCGCGTGAAGTTCCTGGAGTCGAGAGCGGGCCGGCTGCTCGATTTCTTCACCGACAACGTGGTCAATGCGACGGCCATCCTGGCGACGGGGTTGGGGCATTACCTGCGCGGCGGGCACGCGTTCTACTACTATGCCTCCTGGGCGACCTTCGTGCTTGCCCTAGCGTCGGTTGCGCCCGTGTATTTCCTGTTCTTCCGCGAGCATAAGGCAGCCTCCGGGGCCGCGGTCGCCGCGCATGGCTTCGACCCCTACCGGGCGGCGGAAGGCATGGCGAGCCGCGATTTCATGTACCTTATCCTCTTGCTGACGCTGGTGGAGCGCGCCCACTGGTTTACGCCAATCGCGCTCGTGGGACTGAGCGTGTTCTTCCTGGTCGTGAGCACTCTTGCCGTGCGGCGCTTGCTGCGGAGCGCGCGCTTGCTGGCGATGCCGCCGCTCCTGGGGCCGGCGGCGGAGCGCAAATGAGCAAAAAGGGCTGGTTCGTCCTCACCGGTTTCAAGCGCTTGTTCGACAGCCGTCCGGTGCACGCCCAGTTGGTGCTGACCTACGAGTGCAACCTGTCCTGCGGCTACTGCCACGAGTTCACGCACGGAGCGTTGGTGACGCCGTACGACGTCATCGAACGCCGCATCGATGCGCTGGCGTCGCTCGGCGCGATCGCCTACGACCTACTCGGCGGCGAACCGCTGTTGCATCCGCGCATCGTCGACATCGTACGCCGAGTGAAGGCGACGAACCGCGGCGTGAACTTCGTCACGCTGATCACCAACGCCTTCAAGCTCACGCCGGAACTGGTCGACGGCTTCAACGACGCGGGGCTCGACTGCATGCAGGTGAGCGTCGACACGATCGACCCGACCGCGGTCCTGCCCAAGTCGTTGCGTTCGGTGTTGCCGAAACTCGCCTTGTTAGCCGAACGGGCGCGCTTCCAGGTCAAGCTTCAGACGGTGCTGACCGAGGAATCATGGCGCCAGTACCCGCGGTTTCGCGCCATGTTGGCCCCGTTCGATTTCGAGTTCAGCTTCTCGCTCCTGCACGACGAGCACGGCCGCATCGCGATACAGGGCGCGCACTTTGCCGAGATCCTCGAACGGCACGAACTGTTCCCGGGGTTGAAGTTCTTCCGGCGCCACGCGCAGGAAATGCTCCTTGGCGATCCCAGTCGGCCGTGGAAATGTCTGGGCGGGTTCAAATACCTCTACGTCCAGCCGGACGGCACCACACAGTACTGCAGCCAGGTGCCGGGGTTGCGCGTTCCCGTCGAGCAGTTGACGCTGGCCGACTTACGACAGGCCAACGTCCACAAGTACTGCGAGCCGAATTGTGCGGTGGGATGCGTACGCACCGTATCGCACGCGATGGGGAATCCACTGTCCACCCTGCGGACGTCGATCGAGATCCTCCGGGACTACATGCGCCGGCGCCCCGCGGCCGCGTCATACGCTTCCGGGAGCCTCGATGGACGGGAGCACCTCCCGGCGAGACGCTCCCAAGAAAAGGGATTTCCCGCGAGGGAACGGAAATTGGCCTTCGAGGAGAATGCGGGGCCGGCTCGCTCCGAGAGATCCGACCGGCGAGACGATGGCGGCTTGGAGCGCCCGTGAACACCGATCGTTCCCGACACCGCCGGGGTCGATGCCCCGGGCGGATGAATGCCCGCCCGGCCGTATCCTGACCATGACGGCACAGGCGGTGGTCGTTTGCTCCGCCGACCGGGGGGACGCGAATCGCAAGGTGGGCGGTCTCTCCCTGCTCGAACGGCTGATGCGCCAGCTCTCCGAGGCCGGCTTCACGCGCATCCGGGTCGTCCATCCGCCGCGGATGGTGCCCTCTCCGCCGTCACCGCGGGTCACCGCCGAGGTGCGGTTCGTGTCGTCCTCGGCCTCCGGCATATGGCCCATGGCGGCGGACGCCGGGATGGCCGCCGGCGACCGCGTCGTGGTGGTGGCCGCCGATCTGTTGGTGGATGCGCGCCTGTGGCCGTGGCTTCGCGACCATACCGGCGACGTCCTCGTCGCACCGGGGCCGGGGGCCGCCGCGGAGTGCCTCGGTGTGCTGCGGGCATCGCGCCTGCGGGATTGTGCGGTGGGTGCCACGCCTCTGGTTCCCGTCGTGCGGCTGCAAGAGTTTCCGACGTACTCGAAGAGTCACCGGGGACATGTTCCATTCCATCTGCTGTCCGTGGCGACCGACGGCGACGCCGAGGCTGCCTGGGGTGTCTTGCTCGACTACGTCGACAAGCGCACGAAAGATCTGCCGGCCATGTATTTCGATCCCTGGTTCGAGAATCGCCTGGTGCGCCTCTGCGCGGCCACCGCGGTCACTCCGAACCAGATCACGCTGGCCACCAGCGTGCTGGGGTTTGTTGTTGCGTGGCTGTTCGCGGCCGGGGCGCTGCGGATCGGCATTCTACTCGCCATCGCCGTCGAGGTACTCGATGGCGTGGATGGCAAGCTGGCGCGGATTAGACACCAGACATCGAAGGTCGGGGAGTTGGAACACGTCCTTGACACCATCTACGAGCTGTCATGGTATCTCGGACTCGGCTGGTATCTCAGCTCGGCCGGCTGGTCCTGGGCATGGCCGGTGGCGGTGGCGTTCTGTGGCGTTGACGTGGCCGATAATCTCGCCTACGGGCTGTTCTCGTGGCGTGGCGGTGGACACCTCGACGAGGCCTCTGCCTTTCTGCGACGCTTCCGGCTCATCGGCGGCCGGCGCAACATCTATGCGTGGCTCTGTCTGCCGGCGATTTATCTGGGGCGTGCGCAGGTCGGCTTTGCCGTCGCCGCCGCCTGGGCGGCGATCACGGCAACCGTGCACTGGGTTTCGGCTCTACGCGTGCCAGCGGCTCGTGGCGCGCGGCGAGAGGGTTCGACTGTCGATCGGGCAGCCGGGGCTGATGCTGCTGCATGACGGCATACGCTACCAGCCCTAGAGCGATGCCCACGACCTGATTCAGGCGGAAGGCGATTCCCACGCTGAGGCCGGCCGCCGCCGGCAGACCCAGGGCGCCGAAAATCACCACCTTGCCGCCTTCCTGCACCCCGATCGATCCGGGCACCAGAAAGGCCGCCGCCTGGATCAGCACGGCGAGCGCCTCGATAGTGAAGCAGGTGGCGAACGCGGCGGGCAAATCGAGCCAGAACAGCAAGAGAAAGACTTGCAGCACGCCCATCAGCAAACTGACGACGTGACAGCCGACGGAGAGGACGAAATCGAGTGGCCGATCGACGTGGAAGTCACGGACGCGGTCGTCGAGGAGGTGCGTTGCATGTTCGATCGCGTCGCTCCAACGCGCCGGCAACCCGAGTCGCTGGGTGATCGTGGCGGCGGTGGCGAACAGACCCCGTCGCTGTAACCACAGGAAGCCGCCGATGCCGATGACGGTCAGGGCCAATGACGCGATCAACGCGTGGCGCAGACCTTCAGGCAGTGCGAAGGCCTGAAAGGCGAACAGCACCCCGGCGAAGGCGAACGCCGCCTGCGCCACACTGTACGTCAACTTCCCGGTGACCACCGATGCGAGCGTGCTGGAGAGCGGCAGGTGCGCCCGCAACAACAACGCCTTTACCGGCTCGCCGCCGACGGCCGCCGCCGGCAGAATCTGGTTGAACGCCGTGCCGGCGAGTCGCGCCAGGAACAGCGTGCCGAAAGGCACGTGGCGTTCCTCGAGCGGAAACGTGTAGCGCCAGCCGATGGTGTTGAGCAGGTCGATGCCGAGCTCCAGTAACACGAGGCCCAGGAGGCTCCAGCCCATCAATCGCAGATCGCGGGAGATCTGCGCGACGCCGACCTGTGCCACCAGCAAGACGCACAGCGCGATCCCCAAGAGCAAGAGCAACCGTTGCACGCGCGGAATCATCGGCAGCTTCGTAACAAACTTGGGCGCGCTTCGGTAGCCGAAGGGCCCGGCGTCAAGAACGGGGACACCGCGGTGCGTAGTGGCCCTGCGGTCGCCGGCAGGGCCACTACGCGAGCGCCTCTACTTGACCGTGTAGCCCTTGCTTTCCATGCAGGCGGCGAAGGCGCGCGCCCAGTCGTTTTGCGCACCGGCCTGCGCCTCTTGTTGCGCTTGCTTCGACCCGCGGCGCCCGCGAACCCCGCCAGCCACCGCGCCTATCGCCGCGCCCTTGCCGGCGTCGCCGGCGATCGCCCCGATGGCCGCTCCCCCCGCCGCGCCCCGTGCCGCACCGCCCGCGGTGCCGCGCGCGTGTGTCCCCGGCCCGCTCTGCGTTTGCGCTGGCGGCGCCTGTTCGTTTGCGAACTGCTGGCAAGCGGCCGTGTCCTTGCTCTGCTGTTCCTTGCTCTGCCCCTGGTTTGGGACGGTAAAGACTTTGGGGGCCGTCTGGGCCATCACGACGCTCGCGCCAATTGCGGTCGCCAGGACGATTCCGATCGTGGTGACATGTCTCATCCGCGCTTCCTCCTCTACTCGGTGTTCTTCTTTCGCCCGGATCGTACCCCGGAACCGGCCCGCAAGTCACGCGCCGGTCGATCGCGTCCCGGACCCAACGCACGACTGACCTTGTTGCCGTCACTCCCGCGGCAGCGGGAATCCATCGGCGCCACCGCTTGTGTCCTGCCGCGCATGGTGCCCGCTCCCGCGGGTATGACACGTTGGTTCACGCAGTGACCGATTCATCAAACTTGCGACTCAGCGGCCGTATCGGGGGGTAGTCGGGTGCTCCACCGGCGGCGTCCCGCGCTCGCACCGCGGGCGACAGGCGCACTCAACGGCGCGGGCAGATGCGCAGCGTGGCATCGGGGCGCGGGGTGTACCAGTGTGCGCCCGCTGGCAGGACGGTCGTCAGCCGCAGCGCGAACATCTCCGTGTCGGTCAACGGTACCGCCTCCAACGGCAGGTCGGGCGAGCGGAAGAAGTTCTCCCAGTGACCGAGGACCACGATGTGTGGCTGCAATTGGCGCACGATGGCTTCCGGGTATTCGTCTACCTGCTCGAAGGAGGCCACACAGAGAACCGCCACGTCGACCGGCTGGTCCGCGGCCGGCGCCGGCTCGGCGGGCGCGCTCCCCGTCTGGGCGTCGCTCGCTTCCACGTCCGTCACGGTACCGGCGTGCACGTCCGTTGCGGGGATGAAGCCGGCGGGCGGGTCGCTTCCGGCGTCGGCGTAATGCAAGCGCAAGCGGACACGACCGTCGGTGCCCAGGAAGTCGATGAGGAACGCAAACGTTTGTCCCTCCTTCCACCCGTATGCCGTGCGTGGCAGCCGTTCCCGGTCCTTGTCGACGCCGCCGCCGAACAATGCGATGCCGAGGAAGTGCGGCGCGTGCCGCGAGCGCAGCGCCATGAAGCGGATCGACCGATCGGCCACGTACTGCCAGCGGCCCGCCTGCCACCAATCTCCCGCCTCGCGATCCAGCGCCACGACGCGCCCGCGCAGGCGTTCGCGCGAGGCCAGAATATGCGCCATCGTCTCGTTGCCGTAGAGCACGGCTTGGGGCGCGTGCTCTTCCGCCACGTAGACGGCGTCCATCAGGTGGTCGTAGTGGGAGTGGCCGACCAGGATGGCCGCCACCCGGTCCAGTGGCGGCAGGTGCGCGTCGATGCGCGTGACGTTCGGAGAGATCGGCAAGCCCAGGCCGACCTGTAGGAGGCCTGGATTGGAGTAGAACGGCGCCGTCAGGATGGCATGTCCGTTCCAGCGCATCAGAAAGCCGCCGGCACCGAGATAGGTCATTTCGAGCGCCGCGTCCGCGGGTCGGGCGAGACAGTCGACCGACCGCGTTCCCGCGAACGGGTGTAGGTAGGCGATCGATCCCGTACAGCCGGCGAGCACCAGACATAGAAGCGCGCCTAGTGCCGTGCGCATGGGGGTGAGCGTACCGCGTTTCGCCACCCCGGACGTTCGACAATCGGAACACCGCACGTTGTGTGCGGTCCGGACACGCGCGGCGTTCCCGTTCTCAACGGCGTGCATGACGAACGCGGTTCCTCGGTTGCCGCCCTGGTGCAAGACGCCGGTGGCCCATGACCGGATCAGTCGCCGACATGGCGATCGTCGTTCCAGAGCCGGATAACCGATGTCGACAGATCGTGCTCGTACCCCAGCGCGCTGAGGCTCGCGGTGCTCAGCACGAAATATCGACCGGTGACCGCGGGGTCGGTGCCCAACCAACGCGCGGCGAGCACGCGCAGGAAATGCCCGCTGGAGAAGACGAGCGCGTTGCCTGGTGCGGCGCGCAACCGGGTCACGACGCGGTCCGCTCGGGCGCCGACCTGTGCCACCGACTCGCCGTCCGGGCAGCCGTCGCGGAAGAGTTGCCACCGCGGCCACTCTTTGCGAATGTCCGCGGTGGTGCGCCCCTCGTATGCGCCGTAATCCCACTCGACCAGATCGGGGTCCAGTTCGGCAAGCGCGCCAAAGCCGGCCAGTTCGCAGGTGCGCCGCGCTCGCCGGAGCGGGCTGGTGAACACTTTGGAAAAGGTCAGACCGTTCAGCCGTTCGCCCAGCCGCCGGGCGTTGCGTTCTCCACGTGCGGTCAGCGGCAGATCCGTCAAGCCGGTATGTTGGCCGGTGACGGTCCACGGCGTTTCGCCATGGCGCGCGAGATATACGATAGGCAGCGGGCCGCTCATGCGTTGGTGTCTCCGGCTCCAGTCGACCTGTTCCCGTCCGCTTCAGCCGCTCTGGCTTGACTGCGTCTCCGCTGGGTGCATGGAAGCGCGATGTTATCGGGGTGCCGTGGCGCCATGCAAGCGTGTTGGCTCGTCGCGGACGAAGCGATCGATTGTGACGCTGGGTCCACATGGTAACATGGGCCGACGACAGCAACCCATCGAAGGGGAGGCCGATGAACGTGGAACGACGCCGACTTCAACAAGCGCGCGACGACAAGACGCCGTGGAAGAAATGGGGGCCGTACTTGAGCGAACGCCAGTGGGGCACCGTACGCGAGGACTACAGCGAGAACGGCGATGCCTGGAACTTCTTCACCCACGATCACGCGCGCGCGCGTGCGTACCGTTGGGGCGAAGACGGTTTGGCCGGACTGTCCGATGACAAGCAACGACTGTGCTTCGCGCTGGCGTTGTGGAACGGGAAGGACCCGATCCTCAAGGAGCGCCTCTTCGGGCTCACCAACAGCGAGGGCAATCACGGCGAGGACGTGAAGGAGTACTACTTTTATCTCGACTCGACGCCGACCCATTCCTACATGAAGTATCTCTACAAATATCCGCAGGCCGTCTACCCGTATAGTGACCTGATCGATACCAGCCAGCGGCGCACTCGCGACGAGTTCGAATACGAACTGCTCGACACCGGTGTATTCGATGCGGACCGCTACTTCGACGTGTTCGTGGAGTACGCCAAGGCGTCGCCTGAGGACATCCTCATCAAGATCACGGTGGCCAACCGTGGGCCGGAGGCGGCCGAGCTGCACGTGCTGCCGAGCTTGTGGTTCCGCAACGATTGGGCCCCGTGGATCTCGAAGCGGGGCGAGAAACCGCTGCTCAAGGCGATCGCCGGGCCGGCGGGGACGACAGCGCTGACGGCCACGCACGCCATGTTGGGGACCTACGATCTGTACTGCGAGGGCGATGCGCCGCTGCTGTTCACCGAGAACTCGACCAACCACGCCCGGCTGCGCCTCGACTACCCGGACGAAGGCCCGTATCTCAAGGATGCTATCGACAACTACGTGGTCGACGGCCGGCGCGATGCGGTGAACCCGGAGCGCCAAGGCACCAAGGCCGCGGCGCACTACCGGCTGACGATCGATTCGGGGCAATCGGCGACGGTGCGGCTGCGGCTTGCCGCCCAGGCTCTGGCCGAGCCGCGCGCGCACGCTACGGGGGGCGCCGCCCCGTTCGGCCAAGAGTTCGACGACCTCTTCGCCGCCCGGCTGCGGGAGGCTGACGAATTCTATCGGTCCGTGACCCCGCCGTCGGTCTCGCCCGACGCGGCCAACGCGATGCGCCAGGCGCTCGCCGGCATGCTGTGGTCCAAGCAGTATTATTACTGGGACGGCGATGCGTGGTTGGAGGAGCACCGCGCCCACCCCCTCCATCATGGCAGCCGGGACTGCCGGAACCGAGCGTGGTTCCATATGATCAACGACGACATTATCTCGATGCCCGACAAATGGGAGTACCCCTGGTACGCCGCCTGGGATCTGGCATTCCACACGTTACCGATCGGGATCGTCGACCCGGACTTCGCCCAACAGCAGTTGCATCTGATGCTGCGCGGATTGTACCTCCATCCGAGCGGCCAGATACCCGCCTACGAATGGAACTTCAGCGACGTGAACCCGCCGGTGCACGCCTGGGCGACCCTGTTTCTGCACCGCGCCGCGCAGGCGCAGTCGGGCGAGGCCGATCTCGACTTTCTCAAGACGGCGTTCCACAAACTCTTGCTCAACTTCACCTGGTGGGTGAACCGCAAGGACCGTTTCGGCAAGAACGTGTTCGAGGGCGGCTTCCTCGGTCTGGACAACATCGGCGTGTTCGACCGCAGCGCACCGCTGCCCACCGGTGGCTACCTCGAGCAGGCGGACGGCACGGCGTGGATGGCGCTCTTCACGCAGAACATGCTCGAGCTCTCGGTCGAGCTTGCCGCCTACGACCCCACCTACGAGGACATGGCCCTGAAGTTCGTGGAGCATTTTCTCTACATCGCCGCCGCCATGAACAGGGCGGGGAGCGATGCCATGTGGGATGAGGAGGACGGTTTCTACTACGACCTGCTCCGGCTCCCCAACGGCCGCGGCACGCGGCTCAAGGTACGCTCCCTGGTGGGGCTCCTCCCCCTGTGCGCCACGACGGTGATCGAGCGGTGGCAGCGTGAACGCGTGCCGCGGGCGACGGCAGCGTTGATGGGGCGCTTGCGCCAGATGCCTGAACTCCTGGAGTCCGTCCATCCCACCGGGCCGGGTCACTTTGGCGTTGCGGAACGGGGACTCTTCGCTCTCGTCAACCCGGAGCGGCTGCGTCGAATCCTCTCGCGGATGCTCGACGAAAACGAGTTCCTGAGCCCGTACGGTATTCGCTCCATCTCCAAGTTTCACGAACGCAACCCATACGTCTTTCACGCCGGCGGCCAGGAGTACCGTGTGGACTACCTGCCCGCCGAGTCGAATACGGGCATGTTTGGCGGCAACTCCAACTGGCGCGGTCCCGTTTGGATGCCGGTGAATGTCCTGATCGTCAGGGCGCTGCTCAACTTCTACCTGTACTACGGCGACCACTTCACGATCGAATGCCCGACCGGCTCCGGCAAGTTGATGAACCTGTTCGCGGTCGCCAGGGAAATCTCCGACCGGCTGGTGCGCATCTTCCTGCGCGACGAACGGGGCCGGCGGCCGGTATACGGTGGGACCGAGAAGTTCCAGACCGATCCGCACTGGCGCGACTACATCCTGTTCTATGAATACTTTCACGGCGATAACGGCGCGGGACTTGGGGCGAGCCACCAGACCGGATGGACGGGCGTCGTTGCCAAGCTAATCCAGCTCTTTGGCATGCTCGACCCGAACAGCTTTCTCGCTGCCGGCAAGGCGGTGGCGTTTGCCGGTGGCCATGCGCAGGGTGAGGCGACGCCATGAAGGGGTTGCCCGCCTCCCCCTCGCCTTAGCGGATCGATAGCGGTGTGTGGCGTCTACTGGATAGGCCGTCTGGGAGCGCCGCGCACCTCGTTTCCCGAGGTAACGGGTCGCGTCCCCGTTACCACCCCTTCGCCACAGTCGAGTCCCATGAACGGCCAACATTGTGGTTTGAGCGCGATTGCGGATGGTGTATAGGTTGGCGTCATATCCGATAACCGGTGCAGTGCGGGAACGCGGAGCCCGGATAAAAAAGGAGGAACTGACAATGCGGGTAATTGGGTTGGATGGACGGCCCGGAGGGCTGCTGCTGGCGGGTGGTCTCCTGTTACTCCTCGGGGGATGCTCGGCAACCACGGAGGCGCCGCTTTCTTCAACGAGGCAATCGGGGTTTCTCGGCGACTACTCGAGACTGCAACCCGGAGATCCCAAGAAGGGCGATGCCCTGCTGCGCTGGATCGACGGGACCGCGCAGTGGAGGCAGTACAACAAGGTGATGATCGATCCGGTGACCTACTGGTCCGACGAGAAGAGCAAGCTGAAACCGGACGATCAGGAGGCGCTGGTCACGTACTTCCGTGGCGCTCTGGAGAAGCAGTTCGCGGAAGTCGGGTTCCAGGTCGTCGACGTTTCGGGCCCTGGAGTGCTGCGCTTGCAAGTCGCACTCACCGAGGCCGATTCGTCAACGGCTGGTCTGCGTACGGTGTCGCTGGTGGTGCCGCAGGCCCGTTTGCTGAATACGGTGCAGTCCTTGGCGACCGGGAAATACGTCGGGGCGGGTGGCGCGCAAGCGGAATTCCGGCTGACGGACTCGGTGACCGGGACGATTCTCGCGGAGGGCCTCGATAAGCGGTTTGGCGGCAGCTCGGCATCGTCGGCGGGCTCGTTCGAATGGGGCGATGCGGAAATCATCATGGACACGTGGGCGAAGGAGATGGCGTCACGCCTGCACGCCTGGACAACCGGCGCCGCGGCGCCCGGCGATCCGGCGCCGAAGAAGTAAGACGAACGTACGTGCAATCGCGTGCCGGGCGGTCCACGCCAGGGGCCGCCCGCGACACCTCCGCACCCGGCGTCCGGGTTACAAGCCGAGAGGGTAACGGCATGAGCACGGGGAGAGGGGGCGCTGTCGTCCGGATGCTACTGACGCCGGTCCTCTGCCTGGCGATTGCGTGGGGCGCGCTGGCGCTCTGGTTTGACGGCCCGCTGGCGCGCGGGCTGGCCGCTACGCTCGCCGGCGGCTTCGCGGTCGTGAGTCTTGCACTCTGGATCCTGGTGCGGCCGGTACGGCGGGCGCTCTGGGTGGCGCTGCTCCCGTTCCTTGCGGTGCTTGCGTGGTGGACGTCAATCCCGCCGCGCAATGACCGCAACTGGTATCCCGACGTCGCCCGTCTGGCGCACGCGACCATTGCCGGCAATCGGGTGACGATCGAGAACGTACGGAACTTCGACTACCGCTCCGACACGGACTACACCGAACGTTGGGAGACCCGCACCTACGATCTGGATCGGGTGCGCGGCTTCGACATGTTCCTGTCCTTCTGGGGACCGACGTTGATCGCGCACACCATCGCCAGTTGGGAGTTCGACGACGGGCAACACCTGGCGATCTCGATCGAGACGCGCAAGGAGCAGGGTGAGGAGTACTCCGCCATCCGCGGCTTCTTCCGCCAGTACGAGCTCTACTACGTGGTGGCCGACGAGCGCGACCTGGTGCGGCTGCGGACCAATTATCGAGGCGAGCGCACGTACCTCTACCACGTGCGCATGCCCGTCGATCGCGCTCGGGCACTGCTAGTCGATTACCTGCGGGAGGTGAACCGCCTGACGACGCAGCCCCGCTGGTACAATGCCCTGACGCACAACTGCACCACCGCCATCCGCTACCACATGCTAGCCGTTGGAAGCGCGCAGCCCTTGGAATGGCGACTCTTTGCCAACGGGCGTCTCGATGAACTGGGGTACGAGCGCGGCCGGCTCGACACCAGCTTGCCCTTCGCCGAACTCAAGGCGCGTAGCGACATCACGGAAAAGGCAAAGGCCGCCGATGCCGCTCCCGACTTCTCGGTGCGCATTCGCGAGGGATTACCGGGGGCGCACCCACAGCTCGACCGGCAGTGATGGAGCGCTATTGACATCGAAGGAGGTTTGCGATGACGTCACGAAACCGAATCGTCCCCTGTTTGTTCGCCCTGGTCCTGGTCGCCGGGTGCGCCAAGACCACGGTCTCCACGCAGAGGCTTGTCTACGACAAACTGCCGCGACCCGCGCACATCTGGGTGTACGATTTCGCCAGCACGCCCGCGGATCTTCCGCTCGACTCGTCGATGGCGGGTCAGTATGCGGAACACGGCACGCCACAAACCGCCGACGACATCGCGGCGGGGCGGGAGTTGGGCGCGCAAATGGCGGTCGATCTGGTGCAGGCGATTCGCGACATGGGACTGCCCGCGGAGCGGGCGACCAGTCGAACGAGGGTGTGGGTTAACGACATCGTGCTCCGGGGCTATTTGTTGACCATCGACAAAGGCAGTACGGCCAAGCGCTTTACGATCGGCTTCGGTTCAGGCTCATCGGAGTTGCAGACGGCGATCGAAGGCTTCCAGATGACGCCGCGGGGTCTGCGCAAGCTGGGTGGCGGTGTCGCGGAGTCCGGCAGCGGTAAAGGGCCGGGAACCGTGGCCCCGGCCGCCGTCATGATCGCGACCGGTAGCCCCATCGGCCTCATCGTCGGTGGCGGGGCGAAAATCTACGGGGAGGCGAGCGGGAAAAGCACGCTCGAGGGCCGAGCCGAGGCGACGGTCAAGGAAATCGCCGCACGCCTCAAGAGTAGGTTCCAGGAGGAAGGTTGGATTCAGTGAGGGTGGGCACGCGGTGTCAGTTGCCGGTGTGGCGTGATATCGAGATGACGCGACGCTTCTCCCTTGCAACCGGGCTCATGCTGGCGTTGTTCGTTGGCGCCGGCTGCAGCTCACCGGTCGGCATCAAGCGGGTCGGCGAGCAGGCCGTCTATCGCCAGTTGCGCGCCAGCGAATTGTCGCGCGGGCGTCCGAGCCCCTTCTCCATGCAGTTCCTCGAGCGCCTCAGTATGGCCGATCGCTACCAGGCGGATCCGCCGGGCGCCCTGGCGCGGTTGAACGCGGGTCTGGGCGGTCCCGACGAGCACGATCGCCTCTTCGCTTTGTCGGAGCTGTGTTACGCGTACGCCGATGGCACGCACGACCGCGCCTACTACCTCGCGGCGGCGCTCTACGCGTACGCCTTCCTGTTTCCCGAGGGTGGCGTCGATCCGCCGATTGCGTCCGATCCGCGCCTGCGCCTGGCGCTCGACCTGTACAATCGCGCCATCGCCAATGGCTTGGCAACGGGCAGCGGTGAAGAGGTCGATCTGCGCGCCCGGCGCTTCACGCTCCCGTTCGGGACGCTGGATCTGACAGCCAATCCCGCGGGGTTTTCCTACGGTCGCGGCCTCTATCGGCTTACCGGCTTTGTCTCGGTGGCCGATCTCCAAGTGCGCGGCTTCCGCAACCGGTATGAGAAACCGGGAATCGGTGCGCCCTTGTCGGCGCGGGTGGAGCGGACGTCGGCGGATGCCGCCGCGAAGCGGATTCCGGCGGCAGCCAAGGTGCCAGTGACTGCCTTGGTACGCTTCGATCGTCCGCGCCTGGGGCTCTCCAGCGGCCTGTTGAAGGGAACGATCGAGCTGTACGACGCCGACGAGGTGCCGGCGGCCCAGATCGACGGCCAGTCGGTGCCGCTGGAGTCCGAGCCCAGCGTGACGTTGGCGTACCGCCTCGAGGGGTCGCCGGTATGGGACTTCGAGATCGCCGGGTTCCGCAGGGGCGACGTGCGGATTCTGGGCTCCGAGTCAGAGGGCCAATTGTACTTCCTCGCCCCGTATCATCCCGGGCGCATACCGATCGTCTTTGTCCACGGCACCGCGTCCAGTCCTGCCCGCTGGGCGGAGATGGCCAACGAGCTGCTGAGCGACTCGCGCATCGCCAGCCGCTACCAGATCTGGCTGTTCATTTACAACAGCGGCAATCCCATCGGGATTTCCGCCATGCACCTGCGCGAGGAGCTGGTGGCGGCCCGGAAAGAAATCGACCCTGACGGCGCCGATCCTGCCCTAAGCGACATGGTGGTGATCGGCCACAGCCAGGGTGGGCTGCTGACGAAACTCACCGTGGTGGACAGCGGCACGCGCTTCTGGGACAACATCAGCACCGTGCCCTTCGAGCAAGCGACGCTGTCTCCCGAGACCAAAGATCTGGCGCGGCGGAGCATGTTCGTGAAACCGCTGCCGTTCGTCAAGCGCGTAATCTTCATCGCCACGCCGCACCGCGGCAGTTTCCTCACCGAGAACATCCTCGGGCGTATCGCGCGCCGGCTCATCAGCCTGCCGGGGACGATCACCAAGGCGGGTGCGGAACTGGTGGCGCTGAACCCGGCGGCGATGGTGAGCACCGCCTGGCATCCGCCGACGGCCATCGACAACATGGACTGGTCACACCCATTTCTGCGCACACTGGCCTCGCTGCCGATCGCCGCGGGGGTACACGCGCACTCGATCGTCCCGGTGAAGGGCAACGGTCCGCCGGAGGAGGGCGACGACGGCGTGGTGAAGTACACCAGCGCCCATATCGATGGCGTGGATTCGGAGCTGATCGTACGCTCCGGCCACTCGACGCAGGCACAGGCGGAGACCATCGAGGAGGTGCGGCGCATACTCTACCTGCATGCGGGGATACATTGAGCGGCTGACGCGCCGGGAAAGACACAAGCGTGGAGGGGCAATGTCGATGATGCGAATGGCGGCGGTGGTGCTGGCGGGCGGACTGGCCGTGGCCGGCGGGATGCGCCGGACGGCAGTGGCGGCGGACCTGGCGGGTCCACCGCCGTACGCGGGCGATGTGCTGGAGCGCACGACGCTGACGGGCGATTGGGGCGGGGTCCGCGACGAGTGGGCGAAGCAGGGTGTCACCTTCGACTCGAGCGTCACGCAGATCACCCAGGGGGTGGTCGGCGGCGGGAAGAACGCTCGCTGGGAATACGGCGGGCGCGGCGACCTCACCGCCAATTTCGATTCCCAGAAGATGGGCCTGTGGCCGGGCGGCTTCCTGAACGTGGAACTCGAGGGCAACTGGTCGGACGCGGTGAATAACACGACCGGCGGGCTCAATCCGGCGAATACCAATCAACTCTTTCCGCTGCCCGTAGGCAACAACGTCGCCCTGCCGAGTCTCACGGCGATGCAATTCGTGTCGCACTATGCCGGCGCGGTGGTCGGCAAGCTGCAGACCGTCAGTACCGGCGACATGAATGAGTTTGCCCACGGCAAGGGCGACACGCAGTTTCTCAACCTTGCGTTCAACATCAATCCGACCCTGCTGGTGGTGCCGTACTCGACGTTGGGAGCGGGCGCGGCGATCCTGCCGACCGCCGACCCCAACCAGGCCCTCGTTACGGCCATGGTGCTATCGGCCACCGGGAAAGCGAGCACCGACGGCTTCGACGCCTTGAACGGCGCGATCTTTGTGGGGCAAGGCCGCGTGCGCACCGACTTCTTCGAGCGCACCGGCCACCAGCTCCTGGGGGTGCTGTACTCGAATAAGGCGTACACGTCGATGGACCAGCGCATCGCCTTCGAGCCGTTGCAGGAGCGGTTGGGGCTCGCGGCGCCGCCGGCGTTGGAGAAGAAGCGCGACACGTGGGCCATGTATTACAATTTCGACCAGTTCCTCTACGAGACCGACAAAGAGGCAGGAAACGGCGTCGGAGTGTTCGGCCGATTCGGGGCCTCGGCCGGCAACCCCAATCCGACGCAGTACTTTTTCAGTATCGGGTTCGGCGGCAAGGGCATGATTCCGGGCCGGAACCACGACCGGTTCGGCATCGGTTACTACTACGACCGGGTGACGAATCCGACCCTGCGGACAAAGCGCTTTGGCACCGCGGAGTTCTTGCGCGGCGAGTGGGGATTCGAAGCCTTCTACAACATCGCGCTGACACAGTGGCTGTTGCTGACGCCGGACGTGCAGGTCATCGGCCCGGCGCAGAAGCGGGTGATCGCGGGAGGCGCCGCCGGTCCGAAGTCGGCGCTCGGCTCGTACATCGGCATGGCGACCGTCCTGGGTGTCCGGCTGCAGGTGGTGCTGTGACGGGCGAACTGGGAGATGGTGAAGGCCTCGCAGCCGCGGTCGGTGGCTGGGCGGGTCGTTATTGACGGGGTCCGCGCACCTGGTGTAGTCGCCGGGTATGCGTTGCATGTGCGCTCCCGAGTGTCGGAGGACGGCTTGAATGGCGGCGGCTGAGCTTTCCCCACGCCGGTTGAGCGATGGGACATTGGTGCTCGAGCTCAGCGGCCCCTGGCAGATGCGGGGAGGGCTGCCGCCGCTCGGCGTCGTGCAGCGCGAGTTCGAGCGCGGGACGCCGCGACGGGTGACCTTCGATACCGCCCAGCTCACGGCGTGGGACAGCGGACTGCTCACCTTCCTGGGGAAAGTCACCGAACTCTGCCAGCAACGCCAGGTCGCGGCCGAGCGTGAGGGTTTACCGTCGGGGGTGCGGCGCTTGTTGGCACTGGCGGAGGCGGTGCCGGAGCGCAAAGGCGCACGCCAGGAGGCGGTCGTGCCGCCCTGGTTGGCGCGTGTGGGTACGGCGGTGATCGACGCGCGCCAGCCGGCGCTGGATATGCTCGGCTTCATCGGCCAGATTACCGTCTCCCTCGGGAAACTGGCGCGCCGTCAGGCGCGCTTCCGCGCCCAGGACCTGCTGTTGTTGATCCAGCAGGTCGGCGCGCAGGCACTGGGTATCATCACGCTCATCAGCGTGCTCGTGGGTATGATCTTTGCCTTCGTCGGCGCGGTGCAATTGCAGCAGTTCGGCGCCGCGATCTATGTCGCCGATCTCGTGGGCATCGCCATGGTGCGGGAGATGGGCGCCATGATGACGGCAATCGTCATGGCCGGACGCACCGGCGCCGCCTTCGCGGCGCAGTTGGGCAGTATGAAGGTGAACCAGGAGATCGACGCGCTGAAGACGATGGGCATTTCCGAGCTCGAATTCCTCGTGCTGCCGCGGATGATTGCGCTGTGCCTGATGATGCCGCTGCTCTGTCTGTACGCCGACGCTCTCGGCATGCTCGGGGGTGCGGTGGTGGGGGTCGGCATGCTGAAGCTGCCGGCGCTGGTCTACTTCCATGAGACCGCGCGTGCGGTGCACCTGACGGATCTCATCGGCGGCGTTTTCAAAGCCTCGGTCTACGGCGTGCTGGTGGCGATCTCCGGCTGCATGCGCGGCATGCAATGCGGCAATAGCTCGTCCGCGGTGGGCGAAGCCGCCACCTCCGCCGTCGTCACCGGCATCGTATTTATCATCACCGCCTGCGGGATCTTCTCGGTCGTGTTTTACGTCATGGGATGGTGAGGGGTAAGAGGTAACCGGTAACAAGTAACCGGTAACAAGTAACCGGTAACAAGTAACCGGTAACAAGTAACCAGTGATCAGTAACCAGAGACCAGGGAGCAGTATCTGATGAGCAGTGAATCGAATGCCGTCATGGGTGGTCGGCGGTACGCTCGGAGTTTCGAGGAATTGATTGTCTACGCGAAGGCGGGTGGTGTGGCACTCAGGATCTTTGAAATCTCGAAGTTGTTTCCGAAGGAGGAGATGTATTCGTTGACGGATCAGATTCGGCGTGCGTCGCGGTCGATGGGAGCGCAGATCGCAGAGGCGTGGGGAAAGCGCAGATACCCGCGCCATTTTGTGAGCAAACTGACGGATGCCGATGCCGAACAGCTCGAGACACGGCACTGGGTTCATGTAGCGGCATCGTGCGGGTACCTGACCGCGGAGCAAGAGCGTTGCTTCGTAGACGACCTCGCCGAGATCGGCCGGATGTTACACGCCATGATCGGCAAAGCGAACGCCTTCTGCGGACCGATCGATCCCGTAATCAGGGAATACAGCGCGGTGTACTATCCCACCCCAGGCACTGATTACTTGTCACTGGAAACCGGTCACTGATTACTGGTCACTGATTACTGGTCACTGATTACTGGTCACTGATTACTGGTCACTGATTACTGGTCACTGGACACTGGTCACTGGTCACAAAATGCCTGCAACGGCCGATCCGAAGGCGCATATTACCGTGCGTGATCTTACCATGGCGTACGGCAGCTTTGTGCTCATGCGCGATCTGAATTTCACCATCAAGCGGGGAGAGGTATTCATCATTATGGGGGGCAGCGGTTGCGGAAAAAGCACCTTGCTGCGGCATCTGATTGGACTCAACGAACCCGCCAAGGGGGAGATCTGGTACGGTGCGGAGAACTTCACCGCCGCCGATCCCCTCAGGCGGCAGCACATGCTGCAGCGCTTCGGGGTCTTGTACCAGAGCGGCGCGCTGTGGAGTTCTATGACACTGGCGGAAAACGTCGGCTTGCCGCTGGGCGAGTATACCGACTTGCGTCCGGCGGAAATCCGTGAGGTAGCCAGCCTGAAGCTGGCACTGGTCGGACTCAAAGGTTTCGAAGATTTCTACCCATCGCAGATCAGCGGCGGGATGCAGAAACGGGCCGGCTTGGCGCGTGCCATGGCGCTCGACCCGGAGGTGCTGTTCTTCGACGAGCCGTCGGCGGGATTGGACCCGATCAGCTCCAAACTGTTGGACGACCTCATCGTGGAACTGCGAGAGAGCCTGGGCGCCACGGTCGTGGTGGTCACGCACGAGCTGGCAAGCATCTTCGCCATCGGTACCAGCAGCGTGTTTCTCGACGTGGACACGCGCACGATGACGGCGCTCGGTCCGCCGAAGGAATTGTTGCGCACCGGGAACGATGCGGTGCGGCGTTTTCTGACGCGCGGGGAGACGGAGGGGAAGTGAGGAGTAACCAGTAGAAAGTAACCAGTGACCATTGGGGACTGACCAGGTCCAGGCATCCTTTACTGGTTACTGATCACTGGTCACTGGTTACTAGTAACGCGAAAGGAACAACCATGGGTAAGAAAGCGAATCCGGCGGTTATCGGAGCTTTCGTCGTCGGCGCTGTCGCACTGGCGGTTGCCGGGCTGCTGATCTTCGGCTCCGGACGCATGTTCAAGCACATGATTCGATTCGTGTGCTTCTTCCCCGGGCAAGTGAATGGGCTCAACGTCGGTGCACCGGTGAAGTTCAAAGGCGTCGAGATCGGGTCGGTGACGGACATCAATATCCGCTTTGGGAGCGAAGACGGACCGATGAATGCTGAAACCGTATCGAAAGGCATCCGTATCCCGGTCATGATCGAGATCGACCAGGACAAGGTCACCAGCCGCGGCGCCCGGCAGATGGATCCGCAAAGGGTGAAGGAACTGATTGACCTGGGCCTGCGGGCGCAGCTCAACACCCAGAGCCTGGTTACCGGCCTCCTCTATGTCGACCTCGATTTTCATCCGGAAAAGCCGCCGGTGTACGTGTTGCCGCGGGGATCGAAGCGGCACGAGATCCCGACGGTGCAGACAGGCCTGGAGGAGGTACGCTCGGTCGCCGCCGAGGTCTTCCGCAAACTCGAGGAACTGCACTTGAACGACATGGTCAAATCCGCGACCGCGGCGTTGGACGGGGTCAAGAACCTGGTCGCCTCACCGGCGATGAAAGAGACGATCGACGGACTTCCGGCGACCGTGGCCAACGTGAATGAGACGCTGGCGAGTCTGCGGAACGTGGCCGCGCGCCTCGACACCAAGGGCGGGGCCATGGACAACCTCAAGACGGTGTCCGAGCAAAGTGCGGCGACGCTCGAGCAAGTACGCGAGACGCTGCGGACGGTGCAGGCGCTGGTCGATCCGAACGCACCGCTGGCCAACCAATTGGCGACCTCGCTGCAAGAACTGGCGAGCGCGGCGCGCGCCGTTCGCCTGCTGGCGAACTATGTCGAGCGTAATCCCGGCGCGCTCGTGCGCGGAAAGGAAGTCTCGGTGAAATGAACGCTCACATGAACCGAACGGCCCTTGTCGGAGCGCTCGTGGCTGCGCTGTCGCTGACGAGCTGTTCCTTCCTTGCGCCCAGCCGCGATCCGTCGCGTTTCTTTACCCTGGCGCCGCTCTCTGAAGCCGCGCAGCCGGCGCCGGCGGCCAGCGAGGGGCATGGCTTGACGTACGGTTTGGGCCCGATCAAGGTGCCGGCCTATCTCGACCGCAATGAGATCGCCACGCGCGTGTCGCCGAGCGAGATCGTCTATTCGGCAACCGATTACTGGGCCGAGCCGCTGCAGGCCAATGTGAGCCGCGTGCTGTTGCAGAATCTCTCCACCCTGCTCGACACGGATCGGATCGCGACCTACCCGTGGGGCGCGGGCGCCAAGGTCGACTACCAGGTGCAGGTGGAGGTCCTGCGCTTCGAACGCGACGCCGCGGGCCAGGCGTGGCTTACCGCTCGCTGGGGCATCCGCGCCGGAACGGGAGGCAAGTTGCTGGCGCTCAAGGACGCCAATGTAACACGCCCGATGACGGGATCCTCGACCGCGGCGGCGGTCGCGGCGCTCAGCGGCACACTGGGTGAACTCAGTCAGGAGATTGCCGCCCGGCTGCGCCAGTTGCCCGCACCGGCAGCGCCGGAGACCAAGCCGGCGAAGAAACGGGTGGAAGCACAATAACCGGTGGCCGCTGACGCGTGAGCACGCGCCGCCCGCGATCTCCGATCGTTATGGCAGCGGGTGCGGGCGACACGCGCGCCGCGCTCATCACCTTGACTCGGCGGGCATTTTTTATCAGCGTGACGACGAAGAGGTGCCGTGGACGCGATCCCGTACTATCTGCCGGTTGGCGATGAGGTGGAGATCTTCAGCGCCGCTTACGCGAGCCGTCTGCCCATCTTGCTCAAGGGGCCTACCGGCTGCGGCAAGACGCGGTTTGTCGAGTATATGGCGGCGACCCTGCACCAGCCCGGTGCGGCATCGCCGGCGGGAGGGCAGGGGATACCGGGCAATCTGATCACGGTCGCCTGCCACGAGGATCTCACGGGCAGCGATCTGCTCGGGCGCTATCTGATCAAGGGCGACGAGACGGTGTGGATCGATGGCCCGCTGACCCAGGCCGTGAAGGCGGGCGCCATCTGCTACCTCGACGAAATCGTCGAGGCGCGCAAGGACACCATCGTGCTCATTCACCCCCTGACCGACCATCGGCGCATCCTCCCCATCGACAAGAAGGGAGAGATCATCGAAGCGCATGCGGATTTTCTGCTGGTGATCTCGTACAACCCCGGGTACCAGAGCGTCTTGAAGGATCTGAAGCATTCGACTCGGCAGCGTTTCGTCACCGTGGAGTTCGATTACCCGCCGCGCGAAAAGGAAGCGCAGATCATCGCGCACGAGAGCGGCGTGGACATGGAGACGGCGCTGTCGCTGGCCAAGTTGGGGGAGAAAGTGCGCCACCTGAAGGCTAGCGGTTTGGAGGAAGGGGTGAGTACCCGCCTGCTAATCTACGCCGGCCAACTGATCCAGCGGCAGTTGGCGCCGCGGCGCGCGTGCCGGGTGGCGGTGAGCACGTCGCTGACCGACGACCTCGAATCGCAGCGCGCCATCGATGCGTTGGTGGCCGCCATCTTCGAGTGACGCGCGCCGGCGCCGAAGGCCGATGGTCGATCGCTCCCTGTGGTTCGAGTCGCATTTGTTCGCCGAAGCGCGCGGCCGGCGGGCGCGCCGCGCCTGCGAGCGTTTGGGGGCGCAGGTGCACGCCACCATCCTGGCGGCTGGCGATCGACTGGCGGCGGCCTCGCCGGCAGTGGCGCAACAGTATTACCGTGTGGCGGCGGCGGCATGGGTGGCGTTCGGCGCCGAGGGGTTCGCGGCCTGGGTCGAGCTTGGGGCCGCGGTGCTGGCCGGCGGGCCGGTACAACGGGATGCCGCCCTGGCATTCTTCTCCGTGCCGGCGAACGCATTGGCGCGCGCCGGTCTGCAGCGGTTGCGCGCCTGGTGCGTCACGGGGATGCACGTTGCCGGAGTCTCGCAGCGATTGAGCGTAACATTTTTCGAGAGTACGGCAGCGTTGCTCGGCCAGGTGGGACCCGAGGCGCTTGCCGCGTGGGCGCGGCACGGCCTGCGGCTGCACGGGCGTGCGGGCTGGCAAGGGGAGTTTCTCGCGCGCGCCTACTTTGCGGGCGCCGGGCGGGTGCTGCCATGCCTCGAACCGTCCGAGTTTGCCGCCTGGGCCGACCTTGGTATGGCGCTGCGGCCGGCGTTGCGCGAGGAGTTGTTCTTCCGGGAATTGCCCGCCGGATTAGACGCGGTAAGTTCCGCCGAACGCCAGGTGGTGTTGGCGACCGCACTGGATATGGCCGCGGTCGATCCCGTCGCCGCGGCCGCGTTCTATCGCCAGCTCCCGGGGGCGGTCGCACGGCTACAGCCGGCGGTGCGTCGACAGCTGCTGTGCGCGCTGCGGCCGGCCGCGGTGGCAGCCCCCCATGCCGTACTTGACGTCGTCGCGGTTGCCGGCGCCCTGGTCCGCGGTATCCCGAGTCTCTACCGCCCGCGGGCGCTGGACCTGCTGCAGGCGGTGGCGCGGGAATTTCCCCGCGGCGCCGCCGCGTTGTTGCGTTCGTTGCCCGTGGCGTACGAGGAGGCGCGACCGGTGGCGGTGGAGCGGTGGGTGCATCGCGGGCTCGCCCTTGCCGCCGAGAATTCCGAAGCGGGCGTGGCGTACTTTGCCCTGCAGTCGCGCACCAGCGAGCGGATCCTGCATGCCGCCTCGGTCGCCGCGACGCTCACGGACACGCAAGGGCTGCTGCATAAGTATGTGCGCATGTTGAGCGGGCAACCTGTCACGATTCGCGAGGCCGACAGCGCGCAGGTGCTGCGGCCGCCGCTGGAGGAGTTTCCGCTCGAGAACGAGATCGCGCTGCCGGCGAGGGTCGACGTGTTCGCCACGCACGAGGATAACTGCCGCCTCTACCGCATGGTGGCCGCGCAGGCGGCTGGGCGGCGCGAGTGCGCGACCTACACTCTCGCCCTTCCGGCAGGAACCGAGAGTCTGCCGGCATACCTGCGCGCGCCCGAGCAGCCGGAGTTGCTGGAGGAGTTGTTCCTCGTGGCGGAGGGCTACCGTGTCGCCGTCGCCCTGGCGCGCTTGTATCCGGGATTGGGCCGGGAGCAGAGGGAAGTGGCGGCACACTTCTTGACGCGGTGCGACACCGGTGCGGTCCCCGGTCGTGGAGCGCTGCTGGACGCGCTCCTGGCGGCCTTGCTGTGCGGGGCGCAGCCGACCCCCCTCCCCGCGTGGCTGCGCTCGCTGGCCGGCCTGGTTGGGCCGTGTGTCGCACCACTGGCGGCGCGCGAGGCGACGGCCGGCGATGCGCTGCGCATCGCACACGCGCTGGCCGTGCAACTGGCCGAGGCGGAGGCGGGGTCGTGCGAAGCGTTGCTCCCCCCGGCGGGCCGGGCACAGGCGGCGGTGGATTTTCTAATGGGTGCCGGTGTGGACGATGAGTCGCCGGTCCTGGCTGGCGCGGATGCACCGGCGGCAACCGACACCCCGGCGACGGACCTTCCAGCGGAATCGGCGCGCCTACAACTCGATGACGCGAGCGACGCAACCGGCGGCGTCGCCATGCCGCTCTCCGCCGCCGAGTTGCAGCAATCGATCGAGGCGGGCGCCGACCTGCGTCTGCAACAGGCACGGGGGGACAGCGGGGAGCGTCTGGGACTCTACATCACGGATCTGTTGGGCAAGCTGCCAGCGGACGAGATCGATGCCTTGCGGCGCATGCTCCACGACAGTGGCGGCGCGGACCGCCCGCCGCCCCGCCGGTGGTGGCCACGCGGCGGCGAGGGGACGGCCTTCTACTACGACGAGTGGGATTACCACATCGGCGATTACCGGCCGCGTTGGTGCCGGCTGCGTGAGCTCGCGGTGGCCGGCGACGCGGGCGAGTTTTTCAACCGCGCGCTCGAGGACTATGCGGCGCTCCTTCCGGAAGTGCGCCGGCAGTTTCAACGCATCCGCCCGCAGACGTATCGGACGGTGAAGGGCCTCGAAGACGGCGAGGATTTCGATCTTAATGCGGTCATCGGTGCGCGCGTCGACCGGCGCGCACACCGCGCGCCGTCGCCGCGCTTGTACGTGGCGCGTATGCGTGAAGAGCGCAACGTGGCAACGGTGTTCCTCATCGACATGAGCGCCTCGACCGATGAGCCGGTGCACAAGGCCGCGCCGCCGGACGGCGATGCGCCCGCCGCACCGGCGGCAGCGCCGTGCAACCATGAGGGGCGGCGGGCGAAGCCGGAGCGACGGATCATCGACGTCACCAAAGAGGCGCTGGTCATCATGTCGGCCGCGCTGGCGGAGATCGGGGACGCGTATGCGATCTATGGGTTTTCCGGCCATGGGCGCGACAACGTCGAGTTCTATTTGGTGAAATCGTTTGGCGAGCCGCTGTCGGTCGCGGTCAAGGGCCGCATCGGCGCTATCGAGCCGAAGAGCAGCACGCGAATGGGCACCGCGCTACGGCACGCCACCGAAAAGCTGGCCGGTATCGGTGCCCGTTCGCGCTACGTGATCCTGCTCAGCGATGGCTTCCCCCAAGATTTCGATTACGGCCAGGACCGTCGTAGCAACGTCTACGGCCTGCGCGACACCAGCGCCGCCCTGCGCGAAGCGGAAGCCGCGGGTATCACGCCCTTTTGCATTACCGTCGACAAAGCCGGCCACGACTACCTGCGCACGATGTGCGATCCGTCGCGCTATCTGGTGATCGACGACATCGGCGCCTTGCCGCGGGAGCTGCCCAAGATCTACCAGCGGGTCGTGACCGGCTGACGCGCCGGAGGGCGGACGCCTCAGGCCGTCACCGTCGAGTGAGCGAGGCGGTGACGGCGACGGGTGGCGGCGACCTTCGCGGATGGGCGCGCTTCCGCCTCTAGCGCACAACGCAAACAAAACGACTCGCCATCGTGGTGCGTCTCGCGGCACACCGCCTTGGTGGCCCGGCCGCAGCTCGCGCAACAACAATAATGCCCACACCGTTCCGCCATCCACCGCTGTTCGCAACGCAAGATCTGTACCTTCGGTTTTGCGTGGAGAAGGTGGGCGACGTAATCGACCAGGTATTGTCGGTCCGCCGGCCCTTCGTTTGGCAGGAAGATTCCACCTCCCGAGAATGAGACATGCACGATGTCTGTCATGTCACGACTCCTCTGCGCTGGTGAATTACCGCGGCGCGACTGGCGATCGGTCGCGCCGCTGGGCCATGATGAAGCGACTGAAGACATCAGTAGGCCCCTAAGAAGCATCCGTCAACTTGGGGATTTCCCTAGGATAACGGACGCCCTCAGACCCACTCGAGCAGGCCGCCGAAGAGCGCGAGACCGATGATGTCGACGCCGAGGATCGCGCTCACCGTACGCCGTTGCCGTCGGCGATCGGGCATGTCGTGCACCCAGAAGGAGACCAGAAAGAACGGCAAGTAGCCGAGCAGGAAGATGAGCCAGGGCGCGCCAGCGTTCCACCACCGATAGTCCCAGGTCAGCGCGCCGGCGGCATTCAAGAACAGTTCCACCACGACGCAGAACAGCGCACCGCAGGCCGCGATGACCCAACGATTCGGCAGGCCGATAACCGGCATGTGGCGGTCAGCGGGAAGCGTCTTGGCGACCGCAATGCCGGCGATGGCGAACATGAAGCAGATCTCGATGTTCAGGCCGATCAGGATGAGGTAGGCGGTGCCGCCCGGCGTACCCCACACCGGAGCGTACTGGGTGAAATGGAAGACGAGTCCGTTGCAGATCTCGTTGAACCAGTCCATGCCCCAGAATGCCATGCCGGCGTACACCACCTTCCAGTTCCTCCGCTCGACCTCGGTGGCATACACGTACAATACCAATGCCAGCAGCGGGATGACGTACCACTGGAACTGGCCGCCATCGCGGAGGATCCGCAGCGCTCTCAGCGACGCGTCCGTGGGCATCTCCGACCTTTACGCGGGCGGGTCCGGTAGCGAGACGCGTTCTTGAACGCGCAGGAATACAGTCCGCTGCATATCCACGAATAAGGCTCCGTCGCGCTGCCGCGCCTGGCCGTCCGCCGTGTCGCCCGAGCGTAGCTCGGCGGCGAAAGCCGCCTCGTCCCGATACCACAGTTCGGTCATCGAATCGAAGTCGAGACCGCCGCCCGGCGGACTGAGGACGAAATTACGGGCATAGCCGACAAGGGCGGGGGTGATGCGGACGATGAGGGGCGCATGCACGCGTTCGTAGTGGTCGATAAACGCGTCCCGGGAAAGACCGGCCTTCTTTTTCAACAGCGCTACGGCCTTCACCAGCGACTCGCGCCCCGGCGATGGGGGGAGTTGGGTCACGCGCTCCTCGACCAGGAGCGAGACGGTCTTGCCGCTGTCCATGAACGTCGCCTCATCGTCACGCAGCGGTTGGCCGGCGTTCGACCGGGAAAAATCGAGAACGTCGAGCGCCGCCTGCCGCGAGTCGTACCGAAATGTGGCGATACAATCGAATCCGACGTCGTCGCCGAGGGTGCCGAGCACGTGATTGCGCGTATAGCCACGCATGCTGGGAATCAGGCGCATCCCGAGTGGGGCGTGGACCTCTTCATAATGGCGCGCAAACTCTTCCCGCGACACTCCGGCCTTGCGCCGAATAAACGCGATCGCCTTGATCATCGAGTCATCCTCCCGTGCTGCCGCCAAGGTCTAGCGCAGCGGATACCGCGTCCGCAAAGCGGTGTCATCGTGCGCATTGGCGCCGGCGTTGCCATCATCCGTCCGGCGTGACGACGGCGCGGCCGCGGAGCTCGCCGCGTTCGAGTTTCTCGTAGGCCTCAGCCACGCGGCTCATCGGAAACACGTCGATCTCGCTGCGCACCAACCCCGCCTCGGCCAGCGCAATCGCTTCCTGCGTATCGCCGATCGTGCCGCCCTGAAAGGTGAAGATCTCCGCCTCGTGCGGCAGGGCGCGGCCCCACGCTTGCCGCAGTGTGCCCCCGCCCGCACCCACCAAGGCGTAGACACCGGCTTTGCGCAGCGCCGCCAGTCCCGCTTCGATGGTGGCGTCGACGCCGACAAAATCGAGCACCGCCTGGGCGCCTTCGCCATTGGTGAGGACACGGATGTCTTGTGCCGTCGCTTCGCCGACGCCGGTCAGCGCTTCGTGCGCCCCCAACTCGCGCGCGAACGCCAGGCGCAGGGGATTGACGTCGACGGCGACAACGCGAACCGGACTCAGGATCCGCAGGTACTGCACGGCAAAACTACCCAGACCGCCCGCGCCGATCACCACGGCAGTGCCCCCCGGCGTGAGGCGCGGCAGGGCGCGCTTCACCGCATGATACGACGTCGTGCCGGCATCGGTGATCGGTGCCGCGCGCTTCGGGTCGAGCGTACGGAGTTTGACGACCTCACGGGCCGCCGTGGCGATGACGTAGGGGGCCAGCCCGCCGTCCCGGCCATAGCCGCGGCCGGCGCCGCTGGCGACGCAGGCGCTGTCGAGGCCGCGCACACAAAACCAACACGTGCCGCACGAGTGCGGGGAGATCAGGACAACTGGGTCGCCAATGGCGAGATGTCCGACCCCGTCGCCCAGTTGCTCGATGTGTCCGCCGATTTCGTGCCCCAGAGTGAAGGGCATACGCCACCCTTGCGGCGCGGCGATCTCTCGCGGAATGAACGGCATGATGACGTCGGAGTGGCAGAGACCGTTGCCGGCGACTTTGACGCGGACCTCGCCGTGTCCGGGTTGCGGAACCTCGGTTTCCACCAACTGCGGCGGCCGTCCCCAGTCGAGGAGGCGATAGGCCAGCATCGTTCGGTTCATGGCTTTTCCTTCCGTCGACCCGTGCGTGCGCGCCCCTGTCCTCAACGCGTAGCGCGGTCGTAGCCCAGAAACCTGCGGAAGAACCGCCGGCCCGCGGCCACGCTCCAGTTGTCGTGATCCTCGCCCCACGCACTGATGCCGTCGAAGCGCCACTCCGTGAGGCAGTTGATGGTGAAGCCGTTCGGATTGAAGAGGAAAGCCAAGCGGTTGATACAGCGGCCGTCGGCGCGTAGCGAGCGGCCCAACTCGTCGATTCCCTCGACGCGCACGCGGACGGGAAAACCGGTGGTGGGGTCGCGTTCGACCACTTCCCGCCGCCCGGAGGCGAGCGCCGACCACTCCCCGTCGCGCAGCAGATAGCCGTGGATCGACATGCAGCCCTGGCCGAAGTCCATACTGAGGATGTGAAAGGCATCGCGTGCGGATGCCGTCGCGTAGGTGTAGCCGCCGTTGCTGGCCGGCGATCCGCCGAGTCCCTGCCCGAACTCGGTGCGCACCCCCCAGGAGCGGTCGCGAAATCCGTACGAGTTGACGGCAATCTCCTCGCCGTGCAGCACGATGGTTCCCTGATACAAACCGGGTTGGTCGAAATGCGCACCCATGAGGTAATGCGGCTGGGCCACGCCCGTGAACGTCAGCCGGACGCTTACCGCATCGCCGCCGTCGGGGTCGTCGTAGCGCAACTCGTAGCGCTGCATCGGCTCCAAGCAGCGGTAGGCGATGCCGTTGGCGAGTTCGATGTTCGAGAGCGGTTGATCCGGGATGGGGAGATGCCAGAAGTTCTTGGCGTACAGCGCGTTCCACGGCTGATCGCCGCTGTCGTCCCAGAAGTACACGCCGGCGGCGCAGACCTTTTGATTGGGCCGGAAGAAGGGATAGAACTGCCCGGACAGGCGGCGCTCGGGGACCGTGAAGGTGAACCAGCAGGTCTCGGTCCAGTGGGGGTCGTCGCTCGTTGCTGGGTGAAACTCGTCATCGGGATGCCGGGTGGTCATGGCCCTTGCTCCTTTCGTCTGCAGATGCGGTTCGCGAACCCCACCGGCGTCTCGGATGCGCTCTCCTCGCCGCCAACGCTCTCGCGCGGTGCCGGGCGCGCGTGGCGCAAGGGCGGTCTCGACCGCGCGCCGAGAGTGCGCGTGCTTGCGACTGTTTCTCAGGTCGCGCCGGCGCACAGGGCCGCGATCCGCGGCCAATACGTACCGGCGATCATTTCCTCGAGCGTCGCGCGGTGCATGACGAGATCGTCGGGGTTCTCCGGCAGAGTGGCTTCGCCGAAGCGGATGGCGCGCCGTTGGATGCGGTTCATGATGATGCCATGGCGGAGGGCGGAATACAGGGTGTAGAAATCGAGATCCGGTTCCGCGTGCCCGGTCAGCGATTCGTAGGTTGCCGCGATCTCCTCGCGCCGCAAGAAGTGCGGCATGCCCGACAGGCCGAACTGCATCGCCATGTCGTCGAAGAAGCGATGAATGTAGATTATCCAACCAAGGTCCATGCCGCGGGTGCCGAGCGCGGCCATCTCCCAATCGAGCACGGCGACCGGCTCGAAGTCGCGGTACATGATATTGCCGACGCGGGCGTCCCCCCAACTGAACACGGTCTCGCCTTCGTCCCGTGGCCAGTGCCGTTCCAACCACTCGAAGCAGCGCTCGAGCACCGGGACACGGATGCCATCGAGCGTCCATTGGTAGAAGGCCCATTGCGCGTCCACGTGGCGCCGCAGCGGCGAGCGGTGCGGGTCACCGAACCGCAAGAACGCGAAGGTCTCTTCCGGTCGCGCGATGGCGTGCAGTTTGGCGAGGATGGCCACACTGGCGTCCTGCAGGCGCCGCTGCTCCGCGCGGCTGGCGTCCTTCACCCAGCCGCTGAACACATACGGCGGCACGTCCGGAGGCACCTGTCCGTGCACCCGGCCCATGACGAAGAACGGTTCGCCCAGAAAGCGGGTATCGGGCTCGGACCAGTACAGCGGGGGGATGGGGACCGAGGTGGAGGCGGCGACCTGGCGCATGGTTTGGAACTGACGATCCAAATCGTAGCTTTGGAACACCGGGACGGCGGCGGGGTCCGGAGCCACGCGGGCCACCAGTGCGGTCGTCCGTGGCGTCGCGTTTTCGATCCAGGTGGCGTCGAACAGCAAGGTTTCGCTCGACATGCCGTTGGACGGCGGTACCTCCAGGGCGGACACTTGCGGTGCGGCGCCGGGCGGCAACTTGCCGGCGAGCCAGTGCTCGATACGATGCCGTACCTCCGTCAGATTACGAGTCGACGTTTGCGGCCGATTCGTGTTGATCGATGGCGTCTCTTCGCCGCCCTTTTGCTCCTGCACTGGCGTTCCTCCTCACACGTGCTCGGCGCGGTGCCGCGCGTGGCGCCGCGGTGTCGCCTGGCGCACCGCTGCCGCGATCGTGTCCGCGCCGGTGCGCAGGCGATACGACAACCGCCGCAAGCTTGTCAACGACCGCGAGGACGCGCGCAAGGGGTGGTGCGATCGGCGGTGGGCGCCGGCCTCAGTTGCCGGGCGGTCTGAGGCGCGGCAGCACCTTGGCGACCACCAGTTCGAGGCTCGTCCATCCCAGCTCCGCCGGCATACCGGCGAGCAAGGGGTGCAGGATAATGCCGCCCACCTCGCGCCCCAAGGCGACGCACTCGTCGGGCGTCACCACGCGGTAGGCGCCGGCGGTGCGCAACTCCTCGGTAGTGGCCGCTGCCGGACGCCCGCCGAGGACGGGGTCCTTCCAGGTGGCATACGCCTGCGCCTCGTACAGGGCGTAGGGTGCGATGCGCGCCCAGTCGCGCTCGGGATCCTCGCTGACGTGCATGCAGGCGATCGGCATCGACGGTGCGATGAATCCCTCCGTGAAGCCGATCTTGGCGCACTCGTCGTGGTAGGCTTGCGGTAAACGCGGATCCGCCGACGATGACGGATTGTATCCGGCGCGCAAGCGCGCCGCGCGGCGCGCCGCCGCTTCGGTGACGCCGCCGATGACCAACGTCGGCTGTGTCCGCGGCTTCGGTGTGACGCGGATCGTCCGGCCCCGCCATTCGAAGGGCTCGCCCGTCCACGCCTGGCGCATGACGCCGATGTGCTCTTCCAACAGCCGCCAGCGGGCGCTACGGGCGATCCCGGCCATGTCGAACTCCTCCTGGCGATAGCCGGGGACGGCAACCAGGTTGATGCGTCCCCCGCTCACCAGGTCGAGCACGGCGAACTGCTCGGCCAGGCGGATGGGGTCGTGCAACGGCGGAATGATGGCGGCGACCGAAATGCCCATCCGCTTGGTGGCGCCGGCCACGGCGGCCGCCAGGGTCATCGGTGCGGGAAGGTAGCCGTCCTCCGAGCCGTGATGCTCGGCCAGCGTCACCGCGTCGATCCCGTGCGCATCCGCCCACGCACACTGCTCCAGGCACGCCGCATACTGCTGCGCGTGCGTCACCGTGGCCCCTGAGGGCACACGCAGGTCGTAACGCAACAAGGTCGCCACCATCGCTTCCACCTCGCTAGAATAAGTGACGCTCCAGACCTAATCCGGCAAGCCGGTCCGGTCAAGGGTGGTTGCCGATGTGTGTAAGCCCACTCGAAGATCCCCGTTTGCCGGCAGGCGGCATCGATATCGGCACGGACATCCGTGCGCCACGCGTGCGGCGCCCAGGAGGGAGAGGCCGTCAGCGCCGCCGTGCCCGGCAGAGGGCGCGCGGCGCTCACTTGGGCGTCGGCGCGCGACGCGTGGTGGTGGCGTGGCGTTCGGCGAGCGCTTCGATCAGCTTGGGGATGACGTCCTCGACTGCGATGCGCTTCATGCACTCGACGCCGTATGGGCACGGCGGCGTATAGCCGTAGCGCGTGCAGGGCGAGCAGGGCAGGGCCTTGTGCACGGCGCGGTAACGCGAGCCGGCCGGAGCCCATTTCGCCAGGATGCCGGAGCCGAACATGTGCACGGTCGGCGTGCCGATGCCGTAGGCGATGTGCAGCGGGCCGGTGTCGCTCGATACGTACACGTCCGCCAGCGCGATCACCGCCGCGGTGCGTGGCAGAATGGTGCGGCCCGCGAGGTTGATGATGCGCCGCGGATCGAGCCCCGCGCTCATCGCCGCCGCCGCTTCGACGTCGCCGGGGCCGCCGATGATGGCGACGCGCAGCCCCTGCGCGATGAGCCACTGCACGACGGCCCGATAGCGCTCCGGCGCCCAGCGCCTGAGCGGGGTACTGGCGCCGGGCAGCACGACGGCCAGGCGCGCGCCTGCGCCGTCGCCGGCGAGCAGCTGGCGCGCCCATTCCATGTGCGTCTCGGCGATCGGGAAGAAGGGCCGTTCGGGGTCGAAGGACACCCGCTTGCCGGTGAGCGCCGCGAACAAGCTCAGGAAGGAATGCACCTCGTAGACCTGGTCGCTGTAGTGGACGCGATGCGTGAACAGGCCGCCGCGTCCCTGCGTGTCGAAGCCGCAGCGCACCGGCGCGCCGGTGAGGTAGGCGACGATCGCCGAGAGAAAGTGCGACTGCTCGGTGTCGATGACCACGTCGTAGCCTGCCCGTACCACCGCCAGCAGCTCGCGCCCGTACCCGCGGTCGTAGGCCCAGGCGCGGTGGACGACGTCATTGGTGCCGAAGAGTCCCACGTTGCGGCGTTCGGCGAGCACGTCGAGCTGGGCATCGGGGAACTCGCATCGCAACGCTTGAAGCAACGGGAAGAAGAGCACGGCGTCGCCGATCCCGCCCGGACGGACGACGAGAATCTTTTGCACCCGCGCCGGCATGACGCCATCGCCCGGCGGCCGGGTGCGGCGATGGCGGCGCAGAAAAGCCCGATACACCGTGCGCCCGACGAGACGATCGATGGCCTTGAGCACCCGGACCGGCAGTGGACCCATGGCGCCAGAGAATACGCCGTCGCCGCCGGCGAGCAAAGCGCCGCGCGCCGACACCTGGCGCACGCGTCGAGCGGCGGCGCGCCAAGCACGGAGCGCGATCGGCCACTTGCGATCCGCGTGGAGTGCGCGAACGAGATCTCGCGGCTCGGCAACCGGCCGCGTCAAGGACTTGCTCGATCTCGCCGAGATTGCCGAACTTCCGAAGCGCTCCTGAAACGCCGGTGCGCTTAGGCGCTTCCGCCCCCCTGTGAGCTCCGCACCGAGAGCGCTATCGTCCCCGAGCGACGAAGTGCCCTGTAAGTTGTGATTTCCCCGCGTAGGCTTCAGTTCGTTCAGGGTACCGGAATGAACCCCTGATCGGCACCGACATCCGGCGCCCATGTGCCCACCTCGTGGAATGATGCGTCGACGCCAACGACTGCCCCGCCGCTGATGGAGAAGCTGTTCGTGCTGGCGCCCGCGTTGGAGACGGGAAACGATACACCACCACCGGGCCCTGCGCCCGCCGCGAAACCGAACTCGGGGGAGGCGCCAGTAATCGACGACAACGACGATCCTTGCGTAACCCCTGCCTCAACGGCAACTCCACCGCCGAAACCGGCGCCTGCACCCAATCCGCCTTTGATCCACGGACGAACCCCACCGGTCACGGGGTTTACCGCGATTCCGACGCCGACCTGCCCCCCTCCACCGAAGGCCGCGCCGCCAGCTACAACACCAAGCGTCAGGTACCCCGCGTTATTTCGTATGTCGTCGCGGATGTTCTGCGCAACGCGAATCTGGTTCACATGGTGATTGTGGATGTTCTGAATCGTTACGGGGTCGGGGCCATTCGCTGGGATGTCGAAAATCAATGTTCCGTCAGGTGCCGGCGATGGCCCTGACCCCGAGGAACCTTGCGGACCGAGCCCGCTCGGGTCGGCACGGTTGACGGGATCGTTACCGGCGTACGCGTAAAGGTTGCCATAACCACCGGCGAAACCGATCGGATCCTTGGCGGTGAAACGACCGACGCGCGGATCATAGTCCCGTAAGCCGAAGCGAACGAAACCGGTTGCTGGATCGTAAATTCCCCCCGCGAAGCCGTACGGTTGAAACCCTGGGCTACTGTCGGATTTCACAAACCCGAAAGGGTCGTAGTCGATGCGCTGTACCGGCGTCCCATCCTGCACGCGGAGCACGAGGCGAACACTTCCCGTGTGATCCGCTACGATCCGATAGGTTTGACCGTCGTGTACGACGATATCCGGAGTGTACGCGAGAGTGGCATACACAAAACGGGATCGCACCGCGTTGGCATCGTCAAGTTCCGCAATGACTCGGCCCCGCCGGTCGTACAGCCAGCGTCGCACATCGGGTCCCGCCTGGCGCTCGATACGATTGCCGACACCATCCACTCGATAGGAGACCACACCGCCGTCCGGAAGGGTCAGACTGCGCAGATTGCCGAGGACATCGTACGTAAGTGCGGTGTTCCCCGATCCGGAGCTCACGGACGACAATCGACCGTCGGGCGAGTACGCGTAGGTCTTACCGCCCTGCACAGTGGATGACACGAGCCGATCCTGCTCGTCGTACAGATAGACCTCGTCGACCGGTCCGCGCACTCGATTTCCGTTCCGATCATACTCGAACTCGTAACTGTTGTTTGCCTCGCCTGTCTCGTTGACGGCGATCAGCCGACCGTTTCGATCGTACGTGAAGGTGGTGGTTGTAGTCGCACCTAATACGGCCTCCTCCCTCGCGGTAACGCGCCCAAGGCGATCGCGTTCGATGGTCATGTCGTACAGAATCTCGGAAGAGGAGATGCGCTTCACCACACGGCGAGCGAGTTCGCCGAATTGACCGTCATACGTCAACTCCTCGCGGAGGTCGCCGCAATCCAACCGTCCGATGCGGCCGGTTGCAGGCTCTCGCGTGATGCTTGCGGTCACGGCTCCGGAGAGTGACGTGACAAGGAAATCGTCATCAAAACCATAGCTGACAGTGTGCGAGCCGTTCACACTGTGGCTCACCGCTTGAAGGTTGGCATCGTAGGCGCGCTCGACCGAACCGTCGACCGCACCATTCCACAGCTCTCGTGTCGGCAAGAAGCCGTCGAGCGCGAAAGTAAGTGTGCCGCCACCGGCGGGTGCGTCAATGGAGGTGAGATGCGGCGATCCCTCGGTATATCCGTACGTATACGCTCCACCGGGAATCGTTAGGCTACTGAATCGACCCTGCTCATCGTAAGTCGAGACGGTGCGGGCACCTCCAGGGAGCCCTGCGCCGATGGATCGACGGTCGGCGTCGTACGTTGTCGTGGCCGCGTCGTTTGCGCTAGCGCCGCCGGGAATCGGCGGCGGCGTGTACGAATCGACGAGATCGACCGGCGAGTAGCCGAGGTTGTGCGCGCCGCGCTGCGGCGGGGTAACCGATGAGAGTTGTCCGCCTGCGAAGTACGAGAACCCGATGGATCCGCCTTCGGGTCGAGACACGGTGACGACGCGGCGTGCCTCATCGTAAACGAATGTCACCTCGTTGCCCAAGGGATCCACCACCCTCTCCAACCTGCCCGTTGTGCCGTACACGTTGAGAGATCGGCGTTCCGACTCTCCAATTCCCTGCGCGACGACGACAACACGACCGCGATCGTCGTACGTATAGCGAACCGCGGAGCTGCCGGGACGCTCCACCGATGCCAGTCGGCCGCGCGGGTCCCTGACCGTTCGCCCCACCCGACCAGCCGCGCTCGTAGCCGTCAGCGTACGACCGACGGCATCGTAGTGGAATCTTCGAGTCCGCCCACCGGTAGTCTCGCTTTCCGTTAATGTCCGCAGGCTAAACGGGTCTGCCGGATCGCTCAACGCAGCCGTTCGCTCGCGAGTGGTCAGACGCGCCGGGAGTCCTGGGAGATCGATCGCCGTACGAATCTCCAGTGGCGCCATCATGGCGAATCTCGGATCGGGCCCGAGCACGGTCTCGATGCTGGTGCCGTCTGGGAAGGTCGTCAGTGTCGAGTCGTCGGGTCTTTCGATCGTTTCCGTCGTTAGTCCGTTGGATCCCGTTACTCGCCGCCGACTGCTGCCATCCTCCAGGGTCTCCAGCGCGTGCGTGGTCACACGACCCAACGCCGTGGTCTCAGTCACCGTCCGCCCGGAGGCAGTCTCGGTACGCTCGAGGGCGAGAGAGCCGCCCGTCGGCGGCGGATCGTCGGTGCGGATGAATCGCCCCTTGGCATCGTACTGGAAACTGTACCGGTTGCCGCGTGGTCCGGTGATCGCGGAGAGGAGCCGCCCAGGTGCGTACTCCAGCTGCACGGTTTCGTTTGCCGGGTTGGTTACCGAGCTGAGGTCTCCGCTTGTGCTGTATGCAAGCGTTGTGCGGTCCCCGTCGGGACTCGTGATGTTCGTGGCCCGTCCGCTCGCGTCCCGTCCGATTGTGGTGAGATCTCCCTCGCGATCGGCAATCGAAATGAGACGGCCCTGGCCGTCGTAGTTGAAGGTCCAGATCGTAGCCCCGGTGAGCGCATCTCTGGTCGATAGATGACGCCCGTTGCGGTCGAACAGATACACCTCGCTGGCGTCGGCCGACGGAATCCGGATCCCCTCGGCTGTGTAACCGGGAAATGCGGGCGAGACTCGACGAATGCGCTCGTTCCCCGAGTCGTCGATCACGATCTGTCCGTTCGAGTCGATTGCAAAATGGATTCCTCGGTGCGCATTCGATCCGATCTCGGCCGCCAGCGCCGGCCCACCGTCCCCAGCGGTCCCAGCGGTTCCCTTCACCGCCACGGTGCGAATCCGCCCGTCCGCATCGATCCTCCGGATCCGCCGCGTGGTATTGCCGGTGGATACCGCGATATAGAGCCGATCGTCAGGTCCCACGACGATCTCATCGGCGCTTTGATTGATCTGCGCCTCCGTCGCCAGCTCCCCTTCCTTGTAGAAGCCTCCGCTCGTTGTGCGCCCCGCAATGTGTCGCGCAATTCCGTCTATTCCTACGCCGAGGATCGCCGCATATGTGGACCCCGTCTTCACGTACACCGTGCCATCATTGGCTACCGCCACATTGTAAGGGCTACCGATTGCTGTCTGCCTGGCCGTAGCAGGGAGCTCCGGCAATGCATCGCCCTGCACCCCCGTGCCGAGGATGGTGTTAACCGTTCCGCCCGGATCGATCCGCCGCACGCGGTAGGCGGCCGTATCGGCAACGACGATCGAACCGTCCGGCGCAATGTCGATCCCTTTCACGCCCTCAAACCGTGCGGCCAGCGCCGGTCCGTTGTCACCGCACGGATCGGTGTGACTGGCGCAGTCGGTGTTGTGCTTGCCCGCGATAGTCTCGATTCGCCCGTCCTTGAGTTTTCGGATCCGCTCATCCTCGCTGAAGTAAACCGCACCGTCCGCTCCCACCGCGAAGCCACCCCCCGAGTTGATTCTCGCCTGCAGAGCGGCGACGCCACCGTCGTCCGTATCGGCATCCGAACCGCCACCGGCCACAAGATCGACCGATCCGTCCGGATTGATTCTCCGGATCTGCTGCGTTACCGGCCCCAACGGATTGATCAGGAAGTACACCGATCCGTCCGGCGCGGCGTCGACACCTTCCACCTCGCCCGCCACATCGCTCTGCTCCGACGTCATCACCGGCGAGAGCGTACGCGTGCTGCGAACGGTCCCGTTACCAAGGTGAATGGCGCGCCCCACCGGATCGTACGTGTGCCAGATCGTCGGCGTCCAGCCTCCGAGACCGGCCGCGTCGGTAGAAACCTCGCCGAGCGTGATCTGCTCCTCTGTCCACCACGTGAATGTTTGCCGCGCCTCGGTCGTGGTCAGCTCCACCTCCGCCGGTACGCCGAAGCGTTGCCCCGGTGCGTAGATAGGTTGGTAGACGTATCCGATGCGCACACGACCTGGTTGGCGACCCGTCACCGAACGCCCGAAGCCGTCGGCCCCATCCCAGGCGAGGGTCACGGTTTGGTTCGCCGTGTTTGGCCACCTTTGCGTGCTCAGGTTGCCTGCCACCTCTAGCTCCGTCACCACCTCCAGCAGCGGTTCGGGCGGCTCCGCGTCGGTTATCGGCAACTGGATCTCTCGCTCCGCTACCCTCCCAACCTGGCGGCGGCTTGTGTAGTGAAGCCCAAACGGCACCCCCACCAGCCCGATATCCTCGTCGAAGATCTGCTCCTCGATCCGCACCGTTCCGTACCCGCCATTGGACCCGCCTCCGCCATCGCTCGCGGGCGGCCTGCCCGCCCGCCGGGCGCCCCGCGCTGCCGGCGGGAGTCGCTGCCCGTAGTTTGGATCCCACTTCGAGAAACGCGGCAGCACAAGTCGCTGCGCCTTCGCCCCCGGCGCAAACAGCTCGGCGAGCGCCTCCCTTTCACCGTCAGCGATATTCAAGGCGCTGTAACGCTCCGGATCGGCGCCGCCGTCTCCTCCCATCCATTCCGAGTCGAGATCGAGTTCGGCCTTTCCATCCGTGATGCCGACGATCTTCAGTACGATCCCATTCTCCGAGGCACACCAAACTCCCCTGGTCACATCATAAAAGCCGAGCGGTACCGGGGCGCCCACCGGAAAACCGATGAACTCGTCCAGGTACGCCACCACCGGATGATTGAAGGCGATCTGCGTCGTTTCCAGAGCGACCGCCTCATCTATCGAGAACTCGGCCGCATACGTGTACGCGGACGTCGCTGGCAAGATCGCCGGCATTGCCGTCGGGCCCATATCCCCCACGGTGAACTCGGTGACTCGCACCGTGCCCTGCGTGAGGGCCTGGGATGACCCGTTGGGCAGCACCATCGATGCCGTCGTCGCGGGTGGAATGAGCAAGGTTACCCGCCGCGTGCCGTCCTCGTCGGTTTGGATGGATGAACGATGTGTTTGCCAGCTCGTCATGTTGCCGGAAAAGTCGATCATGGTAGCCATCGAGTCGTACGGGATCAGGCCAACGTCTTCGATGACCTCCCAATCCGCAAAGCTTGGATCGACGTCGCGCTGCGCACCGATCAAACCCGCCTTGGCGAACCTGAGCGTCAACTTGCCGCCGCCGTTCACGGCGAGCGCATAGCCGCCATCTCCCACCGACTGCGTGGAGCCGTACTCCGGGTGATCGAGCACATCGACCGTCACGCCGCCGAGCCCGTGCCCCTCGCGATCGAGCACGCGCCCCCGTACGATGGAGGCGCGCACGGGGTCGATCGTGTCCGGCGCCACGCCTTTCTGCGGTGCGCCAGCACCCTCGTAGAGAAAGCGTCCCGCATCGAAGGTGTTCGTCGCTACCCCCGGTGTGACCGGCGGCGCCGGAATCGTCCCCGGCACCGTGGGCTCGACGGTTGGGGTATGCGGTGTCGTCTCGGTGGACGTGGGGGTGACGAGCGGCGGCGGCGTGACGATCGAAGTGGGGCTCGATACCGGCGGCGTCAGCGTCGGACTGCGCTCGGCGCAGCCCGCGAGCGCGTTGTTCACCCCGGCGAGCAGCTCATCGATCGTCACAACGCCGTCCGTCTTGCTCTCGAACGCCGTGCACTCCGCTAGCCCCAAACTCCCCAGCGCGATGTTGACCCCCGTGATCAGCTCGTCGACCGTCACCGCACCCGAGGCGTTGCAGTCGCCGACGCACGCGGCTCGAGAGACCGCGGCAGAGACGAGAAGTAGGAGTCCTGTCAAGAGAGCGACCCGCACGGAGCTTGCCGCTCGCGCGAATGCACGGAGAGAAATTGTTGGTCCGTCCGTTCCCCCTCGTTCGGCCACGCTCGGCTCCCTCGACGCTTGGTCTCATCCGCCCATCGTGGGAGGCTTATGGCGCAGAATAAAATGCGCAGTCAAGAAGAAATCTTCCGCGCTACCGGCGAGAAACAGCACGGCTTGGGAAAAGTCGGTCCACCTCCTGGCGGTGTCACCGAGCGCCGGAGCGCATCCGCGGTCAAACGGGGTGTTCGCGGAGCGATCGGATGCTCTACCGTCAACGCAGCCGCCACCGGCAGGATGACATGTTCGGCGAGGCCGCACCGCCGCACCTCCCTACTGGAACCACTCCTTCACTGTCTTCGGCAGACCGCGCACATACAGAAGGGCCAGCGGTGCGCCGACGTTCGCGAAGCGCTCGACGAATTCCAAGAAGTCGGTCCCGAAAAATGGACCGATGGCACCGGCTTTGCCAGCCGCCGCCCACGGGCGGGCGACGGCGGTCAGCAAGCCCCAGGTCGTCCCCCAGACGAGAACGATGCGCCACGGCGCGAACAGCATCATGGCCGCGACCAGGAGATCCAACGCGCCAATCCAGACGACGAGCGTCTTCGCGCGTTCCGGACCGATGAAGATCGTGTGGACGAGCAGGTCGATGAACGACTGCTTCCCGAACACCGCGAGCGTGCCATGGCCAAAGAACTCGCCACAGACCGCGATCCGCAGAGTCCACTCCACCTTCTTCGTTTGCGCAATCTCCAAGAGGCTCAACCCCTCGCCCACGGCGTGCCCGCCGTCCACGTCAGCGGCGTGTTTGCCGCGGCGGTGTGTGCAACAATCGCGGCATCTCGGTGTCACGCATGCGGGCAGATTTCCTGGAAACCCGCCGGCAGTCAACGCGTTCGTCACGGCGCACCATTTCCTCAGGAACCGGCTCATGGTCTGGAAGGTCGGTTTGGTGCGGCGCGGCGCGACGTGGTATTTCTCGATCGTGAAGGCAGTTCGGTTTGGCCCACATGCGGATAAGAAGTTCGATGATCTTGGGCGCTACAACATGTTCGTTACGCGCGAGCGGGCGGGAGCAACGGTGCGCCACCCGGATCGGCCTGAGATGGGCCAGAAGGGGCAAATGGTGGCGACCGCGAGGCACCCGACGCGTATGAGATCGTCACATTCTATCCAGGCCTGAGGAGTCGATATGAAGATTCGCTACGACAAGGATGAAGACATTTTGACGATCGACCAGGGGGTATCGGGCGACACCATCGATCACGCGGAGGAGATCGGACCGATCGTCGCCCACCTTACCAAGCAGGGGCGCCCCGTGCTCCTCGAGATTCTGGACGCCAGCGACTTCCTCGCTGCGTCGATCCGCGCCATCACCGCCCGCGTCGAGGGGCGGGCAATCGAGATCGGCTAGTGAGGTGGGAACAGGTTCATTACAAGGATCTCAATCGATGTCCTCCCCGACCTTTCGGCGGCCGCCACGGCGCGAACGGTGGGTTGAGCTTGGAGCGGTGTTCCGCCCCGCCGCGCTCGGCCGCTGCCGCCACACGTGAGAAGCAGGTTGCTGGTTGTTACGTTGTTAGGTTGTTAGGTTCCCTGGGCTATTGTGATCCCTTAACAACCAACAACCTCCTAAGAAACATCGGCGCTAACAGGTTGGAATTGCACGAGTTGAAATCCGAGAGAGGCGGCGCGTTTGGAGAGGGAGCGGAGGGTGCGCTCGCGGTATTTGGTCTCATAGTAGTTGACGCCCGGGTCGTGGTAGGGGTGGCGATACTTCCACATGTGGTAGAAGATGCGAGCCAGTTTATGAGCGGTGGCGGTGATGGCGGCAGCGGGGCCGAGGCGGGCCCGCATGCGGCGGTGAAAAGCGCCCAGGGCGGTGTGGCTGTTGCCGGCAGCCTGGGCGGCGCGGCGCAGGGCGGTGGCCACGCGGCTGGCGACCTTGCGGGTCTTGCTGCTCTTGACGGCACCGCCGGTGATGCGGTTGTCGGGACACAGCGCGACCCAGGAGGCAAAGTGCTTGGCGGAGGGAAAGCGGCTCGGGTCGAGGCCCACCTCGGAGAGGAGGGTTTGGACGGTGAGCGCGTCGAAGCCGTCAATGCGTGTGAAATCGACGCCAGCGATACGGTGGAGGTGGGAGCGCAGATCAAAGTGGGGTTGATTGCCGCGGGGCTTGCGGGAAGTCGGCTGGAGAGGCTCCAGGGGCGTGGCGGTCGGGTCGAGCGTGGTGTCGAAGCTCGCCAGGTAGTGCTCGATTTGGCCATCGCAATCCCCGATCATCTTGCGGTAGGTGTCGTACAGTTCGACGCTCTGCCGCAGGGCAAACAGGTGCTCAGGGCGGTAGTCGCCGTGGAGGGCCTTGGCGATCTGCTCGCGGCTGGACCGGATGCGGGGGTCCTTGAGCAGGGCCAGGCGCACCGGATCACGTTTCCCGTCGAGGATGGCGCGCATGATCCGCAGGCCGGTGGTGCCGGTGATGTCACTGATCACCTTGTGGAGTTGGACGTTCATCTGGGTCAGGGCCTTCTGCATCCGTTGGATGTGGGCGGCACAGTCGCGGATGAGCGTGTCGCGCTGGCGGATGTAGCTGCGCAGGACACAAATCTGATCAGCGGGCCGGAACGAACCCGCCAGCAGCCCGAACGTGTGCAGTTGCTGGAGCCACTGGCAGTCTTGCACGTCGCTCTTGCGGCCGGGGACATTCTTGACATGGCGGGCGTTGACCAGCTTGACCTCGAACCCCCGGCGGTCGAGGATCTGGAAGAGCGGAATCCAGTAGACCCCGGTGGATTCCATGACCACGGTGTCGATCCGGCACCCCTCCAGCCAGTCGGCCAGGCGGTCGAGATCGGCCGTGAAGCACTCGAAGCGGCGCACGGGCTGCGGATCACGGTCCTCGGGGACGGCGACGTAATGCTCGGCGGACCCGACGTCAATGCCGGCGGCGTTGACGTGGACCGTTTTCAGGCTGGCCGGCAGGCCACTGCCACGGGCCACGGTTTTTCGTTGTCGTCGCTGGAGCGGTGGGATCGCTGTGCTCATCACGGCTACCTCCGTACGAATAAGCTGTGCTCTGGCCCGGGAGGCGCCGTTAAGCAATCTCCTAAACGGGATCGTCCCCTGCGCCACCGCGGACGTCACCAATGCAGCAATCGCAGACCTCCCAGAACCATGCTAACAATCGGGCCCCACGGCACCATTGGCGCTGCGGTCTTGGCTGCCAGAGCACGCCCCCTGTACCTGCCAAGACAACCGGCTGCAACGGGACCCGTTTCTTCCATGAGAAACCTCGCGCCGCGCGAGGTCAATTGCTAACAACGAACAACCTGTTCTCCGACCCCCTGGGCTGGCGGGAAAGCGCGGAGATGGAAGCGCGAGGGAGCGATGTCACGACGTACCGCCGCGTGGGTGCGCGTGGCCGGGATGCTGCAACTTACGGCCGGCGACGGGGGCTAGCCCACGCCGGGTCGGCAGTCGTACCAAGAGCACCATCGGGCCCGCAGGCCATGCACCGCTCCGTTGCCTATGCACACAGATGCGTGTACGTTGATGCCGTGAAGCGGCGGGAGTTGGAGCGGCGGTTGCGAAGCCTCGGCTGGGTGCGCCTGCGGCACGGCAGCCGGCACGATGTCTAGTCAGACGGCGAGCGGCAAGAAGCCGTGCCTCGCCATGCGGAGATCAATGAGCGACTGGCAGCCGCGATCCTGGACCGCGCGAAAAGAAAGGTGTGATCATGCGATTCCAAGGGAAGGTGTATCGAGACGGAGACTGGTGGTTGGCCGAGGTTCCGGTCTTCGACGCGATGACGCAGGGCCGCAGCCGAAAGGAGGCGCTCGCTATGATCGCCGACTGGTTCTGCAGCATAGTCGATCGGAGGGGGTTCTCGGTGCGGATTCATCAGACCGGGCCCGACGCGTTTGAGGCCAGCTCGGCGGATGCACGGTCGATGATTAGCTTGCTGTTGCGGCGGCAGCGCCAGAAGAGCGGCCTGTCCCTTGCGCAAGCGGCGCACCGACTCGGCGCGAAATCCCGCAATGCGTATGCACGGTACGAACAAGGCGTCTCGGTGCCGACCATCGAAAAACTCGACCGTCTGTTGCGTGCGGTGGCACCAGATCGAGAGATCGTGGTCCGCCAGAGTGATGCGGCCTGAACGGCGTCGAACCAACCGCACCAGCCGACGGCATCAACAGCCGGTGGGCGTGGCCTTTGCAGTGGGCCGCGGTTGCGCGTCGGCGTTCGATCGCGTCATCGCTTCGGTAGGTGGGGTGATACCTCCTCTCTTGCGGTCGGGCCGCGCTTCGTCTAGTCGTCTTTGCATGCGTGGCGCCGAGCGCGAGCTGTTGTCCCTCATCCGGGCGGCGCCGCAGGACCCGGCCGGATTTCGCGAGGCCTGCGGACGGGTCACGGATTGGGAGCGGCTCATCGACTGCGCCATCGCGGAGGGCGTGGCGGGCGTCATTCACACCGAGGCAGGGAAGGCCGGGGTGGTGTTCCCCGCGGATGCGGCGCGCAAGCTGGAGTGGCGGGCAGGCGTCCAGCGCCTGCATCATGCCTGGCTGCGACGGGCGCTGATCGAGGTGCTGCGCGCCTTTGCCGATCGCGGCGTCCGCGTTGCCTGCCTCAAGGGGCCGGCCCTGGCGGAGCGGCTGTACGAGGACCCGGAACTGCGCCCGAGTGCCGACATCGACCTGCTCATCGCGGATGCGGATTTCAGGGTCGCCATCGAGGTGCTCGCGGGGGTGGGCTGGCGCGCGGAGGGCGGACGGCCAGAGCGCTTCCACCGGCGCGACCGGCACGATGTCGAGCTCATGCGCAAAAATGCGCCCACGGTCGAGCTGCACTTCCGTGCGATGACGGGGTTTGGAACGGTCGTTCCAAGCGAGGATCTCCTGACACGCGCCCGGCCGCACCGGCTCGACGGGATCGACACGCTGGTCCTCTCAGCGGAGGATGAAATGATCTACCTGGCGTTGCATGCCGCGTGGCACCTGTTGGGACGGGTGCTCTGGCTCTACGATCTCAAACTGCTGGTGCTGGGCCGTTCCGATTTGAGTTGGGACACGGTGTGCGCCCGCGCCCGAGCGCTGCGGGTGGAGACCGCACTGGCGTTCACTCTCGAGAGGGTGCGAGACCTGGACGTGCCGATCCCTGCACTGGGACGTGAACCCACAACGGCGAGAGCCTGGGCAACGGAGCGGGTGCGGCGCGTTGTGCTCGACACGCCCGCACCACTGTTTTGTCTCACCGGATTCCAGACGTTGCTGTGCGATAGCGCCCCGGCGGCCGCCGTGTTCCTGGCACAGGGGTTGGTGCGCATGGCGCGCGTCCGTGCGCAGAAATACCTGCCCTGGGTCGGTCCCAGCGGGACGCTGAGCTTCTGAAAAGATCGGGCGGCGAGCGCGGTCCCCTGAGCCCTTCCGCGTGGTTAGCGGGACTGAGTGGCGAAGTGTTAGGGCGGAGGCGGGTCCGACCGGGCCAAGGACTTCTCGCAGTCGGCGGTGGACGGGCCACGCATGTTGCCTTCCATGTACGCCAGCCCCGGGCAGCGGCTGCAGGTGCTGACGTGCGCGCACGGGGCGCATACCGGTAGGTCGGGCACCCGGATCGACCGCACTTCCTCGAGCTGCGGCGACTGCCGCCAGATGTCGACAAACTTCTCCCGCCGCACATTGCCGCTCAGCAGCGGGAATTGCACGCACGGGTAGAGATCGCCGAACGGCGACACGTAACAGAAACTGTGTCCGGCACTGCAGGGCAACTCGGCCAGGAAATCGTCGTCGTCCGCCGCCAGCGCCGGTTTCGACGCGTCCCCCAGGACCGGGTCCTTCCCCACCTCGCCTAGAATCGCGGAGTCGTGCATCACTTGCCGCAGGGCCGGCGTCGGGATGTTGAGCCGCAACAGCGAGCGGGCGCCGTTGATGTGCGGCGTGATCGTCGGGTCGATGCTGAATTCGGCCCCCAACTCCCGCGCCAGGTCCTGCACCCGGGGATAGTCTGCCCAGTTCTGGCGCATCAGGACGTTGGCGACGATTACCCTCATACCCTGCGCGATCAGGAAGCGGATCGCCGCCAGCGAACGCTCCAGGGACCCGGGGACGTTAGTAATCGCGTCGTGGACCTCCGGCCGGTGCGAGTAAATGCTGACCTGCACCTTTTCGACATCGAGGGCGCGCAACAGCGCCGCCTCGCGTTCGCGGATCAGGATGGCGTTGGTCTTCAGCTTCACGTTGAAGGTCAACTGGCGGGCGCGACGGACAATGTCGAAGATCTCCTTGCGCAGCAGCGGCTCGCCGCCACTGATGGTTAGGAACAGTACCCCGGCCGCCGCCATCTGTTCGAGCAGGTCGACGATCTCCTCGTAGGCCATCTCGCCGTCGCCGTCGTGGTCGAGATAGCAGTGTACGCAGCGCTCGTTGCAGCGGTAGGTCACGTCGAGGTGCACGCCCAACGGAATGCGCAGCCGGGCGGCCTTGGCGTTGAGCGCCTGCATCAACTCGCTCACGCGCCCTCCTCGACGATCGGCTCGTCCGCCACCCGCAGGATTCCCTCCGCCGCCAGCCCGGCGATCACTTCGAGCGCGTCCCGATACGCCACGTCGGGGTCGACCTCGAACTGTTCGACCACCGTGCGGGCGACGATCTCGCGCAGCGGGGTGACGCCGTCGGCCGCGCCCCACAGCGCGCTGGCCGTCGGGTTGAGGCTGAACACGCGCGCATCCTGCAGCGACATGACGATCATCTCGTCCACCAGCAGCCGCGCCGCCAGATGTTCGGAAGGTTTGATGTACTTGTCGTTCATCGGATCAGCTCCCACACCTCGGCCTCGGGCCGGAAGGCCAGTTCGCACGTGTGTACGCGCGCGACGAAGTCGCAGGCCGTCTGAAACAGCCGCTCGACCAGCGCGCGATCGTCGGCAAAAAAGAGGATGTTGCGCAACAGGCGCTGCGCCGCCGTGGCCGTGGACAGCGGACGGATGCGGTGCTCGCGTCCCTTAGCGAGGAAGTACAGCGCCGCGATCGGCGCCGCGATGTTCTCGCCCGGCACCCCCAACTCGCCGGCAAACGGGGTCCCGAAGGCCTGATAGCCGTCCGCACCCGGCCGCACATACGAGATCTCATCGCCGAGCAAGGTAACATCCGGCGGCGCCAGGCGCGAGAGGGTTGTCTTGCCGGCCTCCGACACGCCCGAGAACAGAAAGGCGCGGCCGTTGCGCACGGCACTGGCGGCGTGCAACAGGAAGCCTCCCGACTCGGCCAACACCAGGCTGTGCACGACGCGTATGACCGAATCGATGGCGTACGGGTATGCCGCCTGCCGCACCCGGCCCCGCCGTGTGTCCGGTTCCCACTCCGCCGTAAAATCGCCGCGGCGCAGCCGCCAGCAGCCGGCCGCGAGGCGCACATCGAGATCCGCATCGGGGTCGTGGTTGGTGCGCAGGTTGGACGTGGGGATCACTTCGACTTCGAGGCGGATGGGGAGGGCTTGGAAGCGTGCGGGCCTGGGGGCTTGAGGGGCGGCGACGAATCCGGCGTAGCGCGACTCGATCAGGCGGATGAACTTGGCACTGGCCGTGTGGATGGCGATCGGGAGACCGCCGATGGTGACGGTGATGCTGTGGGGTGTGGGGCCGGTCACGTCGGTCGATTTTCTCCGCACCCAACCTTCGCATATCCGCGCGCGAGCGGAAATAGCAGAATGCGGCGCACTCTGAAACCGATCGAGATCGGACCGTCAGCGCTGCTGCACCGGCGCGGCCTCCACCCTGACCCTCCTCTGTTGTCACTTCCGGCAACGGAGGAGGGTCAGGGTGGAGGTCGGCCCGGTACAGACAGTCAGACGGTCGACAAACGTGCCCCGCCGCTGTGCCAAGAACGCCGCCGCAGCGCATGCGCCCGCAGCAGCGCCCGGCGGAACAGCTGCGAGCGGCGCACGCCATGCGACACCAGCCGCAGTGCCAGCGACGGCCGGCGCGGGTCTGTGCAAACTCGGCGGCCGTCGCGAAGGATGGCTGTCACCACGCCGAGGACTTGCGTCGGACACACCGGCGGGTCGCACTGCTCGTGCGCATCCCCCTGCGTGAGCAGGCGTGGACAGTCGCCCTGACCCGACCGTGCCACCACGCGATGCACGAAGAGGCGTCCGTCGCGGTTGAAGACGAGCAGCTGACCCTCCGCGATATCCTGGGCCGAGACTGGTTGGGCTTGGAGCACATCGCCGGGCCACACGGCGGGCACCATGCTGGCGCCCGCGGCAACGAACCGTACCCGCCGGCCGGCGCGCAACGCGGTGGCGATCAGTTCGCGGCCGACCCTCTCAACCAGTGCCAGCCGTTGCGCACCGGCCGCCGACTCGGTCACGAGGTCTTGCGGTTGCTGTGGCACGAGTGCTGCGTGCTCTGGACCTTCCCGCATGCCAAGGCCATGGTCTCGAAGGTGTGCTCGAACTGGAACGACGGCTTGACGTAGGGCTTCCTGGGCGCCGCGGGGGCCTTGCGATCGTCCGGTATGTGCTTTGCCATATCAGTTCAGTCCCGCCTGCGATGCTTGCACGGCACCGCCGGGTGTGGTCGTCGGTGGAGGAACCAGCTGCGAAAAGTACACTTGTGAGGTTCCGCGCGTCGGGGTTGGCGCCGGCACCAGGACGACGTTGTCGACGATGATGCCGCTGCTGCCGCCGGGCGCTGCCAGCTTTGCCGCCGGGGTAGCCGTCGCGTTCGGCAGCGGCGTCGTGACGTTAAACGACATCACGCAACCATCGTTAACGCCACTAGGTGGGGTAGGACACCACCCGGGAGTTCTGCGAGGCTGGGGCAGGCTCAGGAATATCCAGTCCCTCGCCACCCCGGCGCCACCGCCGTCGGGGTTGTATACCTCTGTGATAGGAGAGCACTGACTATTGCCATTGGAGACAATCGGGCCTGTGGTCACGCTGGTACTCATTAAACCGGCCGCGTTAAAGTCGAGACGGTATAACCTCCGAGCGGAGAGGGCGGACGGGTTGCCGCATACGTAGAGGTGGCCGCTCGAGTAGTTCCCCGGAGTCGGAGGAGCATAATAGTTGTTATCAAAGGCCCCTGCGCGAACGAAATTGCTTCCCGAACCGGAGCCTACGTTCGCCCGGACGGGTGTGGGGGTGGCCATGTTAACCGCGGGCACTTGCACGACCTGCGCTGCTCCACTGCAAAAACCGAATAAGGTGCCTGTACATCGGGTTGAAGCGAATACCGTCCCGCTAGCTGAATCCACCAATGGTGGGTCGACGATATCGTTGGTCTGCGTAGACCCGGAATTCACGTCCACGCTTCCACAGTCGACGCCGGCGCTTGTCCTGCAATAAAGCATCCCGGTATCGTCTGCCACAAAAACATTCCCTGAGACACTGTCGTACACCGGACCGGTCAGGTTAGCAGTGCCGTTCAGCGTAATGGGCCAAGGAGACGATGCCTCGGTGGGCGTCCCATTGAACACGCCACTGATCTTATGCAGAACACTATTGTCGTCACCAACATAGATCGTGTCGTTGTCGTAGTCGTAAAACGGTGGCGAGTTGGTGTTGTCCGCAACCAAACTCATGCGGTGCATGCACGGTGCGGTGCAAGTACCATAATTCGAAGCCGAAACATCAGTTGGGGTGGCTGGGCTGTTCCAAGCCGAGCCGCTACCGGAACTCCATTTCAGCAATACGAGGTATGCGGCCCCCCCCGCGCTCTGCACAAAGGCGACCTGGGTGCCGTCGAGGGATAGCACCGCCGACGTACTGGCGATGGCACCGTCATTGGTGTTGTAGGCCCAGTACACTCCGGGTACCGCGCCACCGCACCCTTTGTACAGGTTGTTGAACGCCATTATCGTCGCTTGGCCAGAGCCTCCGGCGACGCTGGTGTTGAACACCACGAAATCGTTGGTGCAGTCGTACTTGTCGGCATAGAAGTCGAACTTGGCGGGGAACATGCCGTCGCCCACGGTCCCGGAGCCGGCGGGACCGAGGCGCATGGTCCAGTCACCGGTCAACTTCGTCGTTTCCTTGGGTCGCCTCCTGAGCGGCCCGCGATCCATGCGGTCGCCGCGAACCAACTCGCGCGTTGTCGGCGCCAGTCGCGCGATTCTCCCGAGCCAGTACCGCGGGTTGGTGCGCGCGCGGTAGGACGCTGGCGAACCGGCTTGCGGTTCCGACACGATCGCATGCCGATGTGTCCAGTCGCTCACCACGCCGCGGAACTGATGGCGGATTGTCGATTCGTACCCGCGGATCGCGTCGCGCAGATCCGCTTCCGACGTCGCCCGCTGCGCGTGCGCCAAGTCGGCACCAACGGAGAGTGCCGTTACCATCCCAACAAGGAAATACCGGAGTCTCGGCATAACCGCCCCCTTTGGTTGCGCGAAAAGTACTGCCTGAAAATATCCGAGACATCCTCTCTCGTCAAGGGAAATTTTTCTCCTCTCGTCTCAGTAATCTTACGGAGACGGCACTTTGGGGGCGCCGAACGGAGACGGTCCGCTTTGCCACCTTGGACATGCCCGTCAGCCCCTGGTCACCGCCGACGACTACGCTTGCCATGCCGGCCTCGGCTCGAATGGCGCCCGCGAGGTGCCGGCGGAGCACTCAGGGCGTTCCCCTGGGACCGATGCCGGGAAGATACGTTGCCGCCCGCACGCGCGCCATACGCACCACGCCCTGCGCAAGAAACGCAGCGGCCGCCGCCACACGTTATAAAGGCGCTGGACGGCCAACCGCCACTCCAGCTTGCCCATCGCGTCGGCGGGAATCGCCACCCCGGCCTTCCCTGCTTCGGTGTGCACAACGCCGGCGACCCCGTGGTCGATGGCGCAGTCGACCAGCCTCCCCCAGTCCGCCACCCGCCCGCACGCCTCGCGGAATCCGGCGGGTTCCTGCGGCGCCGCCCGGATGAGGGCAAATAGCTCGCGTTCCACGCCACGCATGCGTAGACGACTAGATGAAGCGCGGCACGCCCGCAACCGCGGCGGCAGCAGCCACGGGGCCATGGTGAAGGCTCGAACACGGGCGGTCGGTATATCCGCCGTCGACTCCAAGGTCGGCGCCGCTCCGGTCGCATCGACACCGTGCCCGAAGCCGGTATTGTCTCGCGTAACGTTGGAGCCGGGCTGCCCCCAGCCCGCTTCCCGCTGGCGTGCGAGCACGCCGGCTCCAGGATGCGCGCCCACTGTGCTTGCGTAATGGCCGGACGGACACGTCCTCGGGCGTCCTTGACCGGGGAGGAGAATCCCGGTTTGCTGGCCGCATGTCACAGATGCAACTGGCGTTGCTCCTCTCCATCGTCTGTGTTGCGGCACTCGCCGCCGCGGGGAAACGGCCCTACATCGACGAATTTCAGGGCCGACCGCGACAGGCGGTCGCGGCGGCTCTGTTGACCGCTATTCTCGCGCTCACGGTGTTCTTCCCGGTGATGTCGTTCGGCAAAGCGGAGGAGATCGATCCGGTCACCATTTGGTTCCCGTCTCTGCTGACCGGGCACGCCATCCTGGCGCTGTTTCTCCTGCTCTGGTGGCGCTTGCGCCGCAATGGTTCGCTGGCGGCGTTTCTTCACCTGTCGCGCGACCGCTGGCCGGACAAGATTCGGTACGGATTCGCGACGGGCTGCATCGGCTGGTTGGTGACGGTGGCGTGCAGCGGTATGGCGGCGGGATTGTTTGCCCTGGCGAGCGAACCGGCATCGCCAGCGAGCGAGATCTCGCCCCTCCTCGTATGGATGGCGGAACGGCCGCTGTCGCAACGGTTGACGATCGTGGCGGTGGCGATGACCGTCGAGGAGTCGTTCTTCCGCGGATTCATGCAGCCGCGCGTCGGGTTGCTGGTGTCCAGTGTGCTGTTTACGCTCAGCCACTTCAGTTACGGGATGCCGGTAATGATCGTCGGGGTGTTCGCCATTTCGCTGACGATCGGCATCGCCTTCAAGCGCGCCGGGGATCTGCTGCCGTGCATGGTCGCGCACGGCGTTTTCGATGCGGTGCAATTGCTGGTGATCCTACCGTGGGCGGTGCGGGCCTGGTCGCCGGCCGGGATGCCGTGAACGCGGGCGGAGGACTGGATGCAGTTGTCCGGGGCGGTCGATCCGCGTTTTCGACGAGTCCGTGAGGTATTCGCCGAGAATTTCGCCAAGCGTGGCGAGCTGGGCGCCGCCGTCGCGGTGATCGTCGCTGGGCGGACGGTGGTCGATCTGTGGGGCGGCGTGGCGGATCGGAGCACGCGACAGCCATGGACGGCGGCTACCCTCGCGCTCGTCTTTTCGTGTACGAAGGCGGCGACCGCCTTGTGCGCGCACGTGCTGGCGACGCGTGGGCGTTTGGACCTCGACGCCCCGGTCACGACGTATTGGCCGGAATTTGCGGCGGCGGGCAAGGAGCGGCTCCCGGTGCGCATGCTGCTCAACCATCGAGCGGGTTTGCCGGCGCTCGACGAAGTCCTGCCGGCGGACGCGCTCTTCGACTGGGGGCGGATGACGGCGGCCCTGGCTGCGCAGGCGCCGCACTGGGTGCCCGGTAGCGCGCACGGCTATCATGCCATGACGTTCGGCTGGCTGGTGGGCGAGGTGGTGCGGCGGGTGAGCGGCCAGTCGCTCGGCGCGTTTTTTCGCGAGCAGGTCGCTGGACCGCTGGGTCTGGACTTTTGGATCGGTCTGCCGGCGATCTTCGAATCGCGAGTCGCGACGCTGCGCCTGCCGCCGTTGCAGGCGCAGGCGAAACCCAGTGCGCTGCTGCTGGCCATGCGCGACCGCGGGTCGCTCGTCGCCAAAGCCTTCGGGAATCCCCCGGGACTAATGGCGCCCGGTCGCATGAACTCCCGCGCCGTGCATGCGGCCGAACTGCCGGCGGCGAATGGGATCGCCACGGCGCGCGGCTTGGCGGGCTTGTATGCGCCGCTGGCATGCGGCGGTCGCTGGAAAGGTATCGCGCTGGTCGACGGCGCGGCGCTGCGCGCCATGTCGACGGTCGAGTCGGTGGGTGCCGACCGCATCCTGTTGGTGCCGACGCGTTTCAGCGCCGGCTTCATGCAGACGATCGACAATCGGCCAGCAGACAGCGTGATCATGGGGCCGAACCCTGAAGCGTTCGGGCATGGCGGCGCCGGCGGTTCGATTGGCATGGCGGACCCCGTCGCGCAGGTCGCCATCGGCTACGTGATGAACCAGCTTGGTTCAGGGGTGTTTCTGAACCCGCGCGGCCAAGCGCTGATCGACGCCGTGTACGACAGTCTGGCCTGACGCGGTCGTAGGCGCGCGCGGACCCTACTTCTTCAAGCTCATGAGGTACGTTACGACCGCGCCCAGATCCTCGTCCGACAAGTTGGGTTTCGGCATCTTGGAATCCGCCTTCTTGGACTTCGGATCCTTGATGTAGTCCTTGAGGTACGCCTCGCCCTTGGCGTTGGCCCCGTCCAGCGGTCCGCCGTTCTTTGCCATCGGTCCCCCGACGCCGCCGATGCTGTGGCACAGCTTGCATTTTTTCGCGAAGATCGCCGCACCGTCCGCGGCCCACGCCACCTGGGACAGCACAATCAGAACCGCACAACCGCCGAGAATCGTCTTCATGCCGGCATCCCCCCTTGCGTCAGATAGTAACGCGTCGCCAAATCGAGAAAGGCCAATAGCAAACCGGGTCCCTGCTATCAAGGAAACGCGGACGCGATTGCGCGCTCGGGGGGGCTACGTTATACGCAATGGGTAAGATGCAGCGAGCCGGGTTGAGCGAGCGTCGCAGCGCCGCGGTCGTCAGACCGCCACGCGCCGCGGCGCGATGAGGCGCTGGCGTACGATGAGCACGACGGAACTGGTGGAGCGAATGCTGGCGGGCAACCGGTTCGCGCTCGCCAAACTCATCACCCTGGTGGAGAATCGGCACCCGGATACGGCGCAGGTGCTGAGCCTCGTGCATCGGCGCTGCGGGCATGCCTACGTCGTCGGCATCACAGGCCCGCCCGGTGCCGGAAAGTCGACCCTGGTCGATCGGCTGGTGGGACAACTGCGCGCCCAGCAGCAGCGCGTCGGCATCATTGCCATCGATCCCTCCAGTCCCTTTTCGGGTGGCGCGGTGTTGGGCGACCGCGTCCGCATGCAGAGCCATTACCTCGATGAACACGTGTTCATTCGGAGCCTGAGCACGCGCGGCGCACACGGCGGGTTGGCGCGCGCCGCCCGCAACGTCACGCAGTTGCTCGATGCCTTTGGGAAGGATGTTATTCTGGTCGAGACCGTCGGTGTGGGACAGACGGAACTCGACGTCATGCGCATTGCCGACACCACCGTCGTTGTCCTCGTGCCGGAGGCGGGCGATACGATCCAGACGATGAAGGCGGGCCTGCTGGAAATTGCCGATGCCTTCGTGGTGAATAAGGCCGATCGCGAAGGCGCGGAGCGGATCCGGGTCGAGCTCGAGATGATGCTGCAACTCCGTCCCCCGACGGGCTGGAAGGTGCCGGTGCTGCCGACCGAGGCGACCACGGGAAAGGGCGTGGCTGAAGTGCTGGATGCGGTGCTCCGGCACCGCGCGTTTGTACGCGCCAGCGGCGGTGGGGAACGGCACCGGACGGCGGCGCGCCAGGAGGAGTTTGTCGAGGTGCTGCGCGAGGAGATCGGTCGCCGCCTGGAGGCGAGCTTGGAAGACGGGCATTTCACCGATCTTCTGCGGCAGATCGAGCGCGGCGAGATCGATCCCTACAAGGCGGCACTGCGGCTGATGGCCGACGAGGAGAGTTTACGACTTCTCCTGCGGACCGGTCGCGAGGCCGGGAGCGGATGAGTGCGGCGCGCACATTCGCGATCGGCGACATCCACGGCTGCGTCGACGAGGTGGAGCGCCTGCTCGAGTGCATCGCCCCGACTCCGGCCGATCGCGTTGTCTTCCTCGGGGACTACGTGGACCGCGGACCGTCCTCCAAGGCGGTGATCGATCGTCTGCTGCGGCTGCGGCGAGAGGGGCCGCGGTGTGTCTTTCTCAAGGGCAATCACGAGGACATGTTCCTCGCATTCCTGGGCGACGCGGGCCGTTATCCGGATGCGTTTCTGCTCAATGGCGGCGAAGCGACGTTGCGCAGCTACGGCCTGGAACGATGTGCGGGGCCGGAGGTAGCGCGCAAGCTACCGGCGGACCATCTGCAGTTCCTGCGTTCGTTGCAACTGTATCATTCCCATGGCGACTTCCTCTGCGTGCACGGCGGGCTTTCGCCACTGCGCCGTTTGGACGAGCAACTCGGCGAAGATCTCCTGTGGATCCGGGAGGAGTTCATCGCCAGCCGGCATCCCTTCCCGTTTACCGTGCTGTTCGGCCATACGCCGTCGCGCGAGGTCTTTATCGACCTTCCCTATAAGCTCGGCCTCGACACGGGGCTGGTCTACTGGAACAAACTGTCGTGCCTCGAGCTGGAGGAGAAGGAGCTCTACCAGATCCGGCGCGGGGAGCGGACCGTGCAACGGCGAAGTCTGCGGCAGGAATTCGCGGGCATGCGCCAGCGCCAGGCGGGCGCCGTTGAGGGAGCGCCGTGCGATCGCGGTGGCGAGGGGGGCTCCTGACGTATCGGCAGTCGGCGGCCGCCGCGTACTCCGATCGATCGAGGGCACTGCGCCGGTACGGGCGGATGGTTCTGGGGGCGGTGCTGGTGGCCGCGGCGCTGCATATGCCCGCGGCGCTGGCGCAGGAGCGCGTCGAGCTGCGTGGCGCCGTGTCGCGGTTGGCTACGGACGCACGTCGCGTGGCGCCCGGCGATCCGCGAGATGTGCTGGACATGTCGGTGACGTTGGCGCTGCGGCGGCCGGAGGAGGTGGATGCGCTGATCGCCGAGCAACAGCGTCCGGGCTCGTCGCAGTACCGCCGTTGGCTGACGCCGGCCGACTTTGCCGCTCGCTTCGGGGCGCCGACAGAGCAATACGAAGCGCTGGCGCAGTGGCTGCGCGATGCGGGCTTCCGCGTGCGCACCTGGGAGAATCGGCTGCGGCTCGATTTCTCCGGCTCGGTGGATACGGTCGAACGGTCGTTCGCAGTACGCATGAACTACTATTCGGCTCGGGGAGCGATCCATCTGGCCAACGAGAATGCGCCGCTGTTGCCGGCACCGCTGGCGCGCGGCGTGGGCTTGTTACGGCTCAATACCTTTCCTCTCGCCCGGCCGGTGGTGCGGGTGGTGGGCTCGTCGGGGATTTTCGACACCATGGGGCCGCGAGACCTTCTGACGGCATACAATGGATGGCCGGTGCTCGGCCGAGGCGTCGATGGCAGCGGGCAGATCGTCGCGGTTGTGGCACGGTCGGATTTCAATCTCGCCGACGTCACGCTCTTCCAACAGCAGTTCGGGACTTCGACCATGCCGCCGGTCAAAGTGTTCCCAGCCGGCAATCCGGGCGTCGGGGCGGTGCATGGCGTGTGCCGCAATGTACGCAACCGCTCCGAGTGCATCCAGGGCGAGGAAGGCGAGGTGGCGCTCGACGTGGAGTGGGCGAACGCGATGGCTCCCGGTGCCACCGTCCTGGTGGATATCGCGGCGACCGATATCGACCAGAGTTTGTTCGATATCGTCAACCACCACCCCGAGGCCAAAGCGATCACCATGAGCTTTGACGCGTGCGAGCGCCTCGATCCGTCCGATCGCTTGCTGTTCGCTCCGGCGTACGTCCAGGCCGCGTTACAGGGACAGACGGTGCTGGTCGCGTCCGGGGACGACGGCGCGGACGATTGTCAGGACGGCACGGCCGCCGGTGTGAACGTACTGGCGTCCGACGCCAACGTCACCGCGGTCGGTGGCACGGCATTGGACCCGGCATTCGATCTCAGCGGGAACGCCATGGGGTATGCGAGCGAGACCGTGTGGAACGACGCCTATGGCGCTTCCGGAGGCGGCGCCAGCGTGCTGGTGCCCAAGCCGGACTATCAGGACGCGCCCGGGGTGCCGGCCGATGGCGCTCGCGATCTCCCTGACGTATCGTTGCTCGCCAGTCCGCTGAGCATGGGGTACGTCACGGTCATCGGCGGTCAGGTCGTCATCGTCGGGGGAACCAGCGCCGCGGCGCCCGCGTGGGCGGGCATCGTCGCGTTGCTGAATGCGGCGACACCGACGGGCGCGTCCGGCGCCATCAATCATCGCCTGTACGCGTTGGGACGGCGGCAGTACACGAACGGTACCGGCCCTTTTCACGACATCGCTAGCGGGGACAACAGCGTGAGGGGTATGCCCGGGTTCTCCGCGGCGGTGGGGTACGACCTGGCATCCGGTCTGGGAACGCCCGACGTCGATCGACTGAGTCGTGCGTTCGCGCAGTCCGGTTGCGCCGGCGACTGCAACGCGGACGGGCGAGTGACGGTCGAGGAGATTGTGATCGCGATCGATCTTGCGCTCGGTACCCGTCCCGCCGCGGCCTGTGAGGCGGCAGATGCGGATGGGGATGGCAGCGTGACCGTCGATGAGGTGTTGCAAGCGGTGCGGCGGGCGCTCAACGGCTGCTAGGACGTAGCCTACTTGTCTGCCGGCATGCGCTGGCGGTGGCCAATGGCGACGAGGAACATGACGCTCTTGCCGGCGGCGTGCGGTGAAAAGAACGCGGTGACGTCGTCGTCGAAGAAGGTCAAACCGGTTGCGCCCAGGCCGAGTGCGTAGGCGGCGAGATACAGCTGGCCACCGCGTACGGCGGCATCGAGCTGCGCGACACGGTAGCCGCGATTACCCAGACGGGATAGCAGCGGTTGCAGATCGCAGAGGAAGTAGATGTTGACGGCGGCGTCCGCCGGCAGTTCCTGACCCAGCCCGAGGAAGCCGGCCTGCTGCCGAAAGGAACCCGTTCGCAAGCACAGCAGCGCGGACTCGGCGGGCCGGTAGACGTATGCGCCGCTGGGGAGATCCTCGACGGCGTTGACGATCGCATAGACGTCGCTCAGCAACGTGCCACAGTCCGTTGCGATGCCGTGAGCGGTCCGTTCGATCAGGGTGGAGAGATCCTCGAAGCGGAGGGGGTGGTGACTGAACACGCGGGTTGAGCCGCGGCGCAGGATGACCCGATCGATGCTGTCCGCGGGCATTGCGGCATCCGCTCGGGGGCGCAGCGGATAGAGGTGTCCGGATGGAGGCTGTGGCGCCGGCTGCGGTTCGGCCGGCGAGGCGCGCCAGGTGGCGACCTCGCCGGCCGTCAGGAGCGAGGAGGCGGCGTGCATCGCGCGAATGGCGGGGTAATCGACTTGGCGCGGAGACAAGGGGAGGGTAGGCAGCGACAGGATGGGCATTTCCAACGACGCCGTTGGCTCGGGTGCGGAGGCATGACCGAGAGCCACCAAAGCAAGTGTCGCTTCCCGTTGGCTGTCGAGGTCGAGGAGGCGATCGAGGGTGGCGTCGACGAATCCGCAGAGCACGCGTGCGGGAATTCCGTCCGCGGATGCCACCGCGAGCAGATTGGCCAGCAGCGTGCCGGCATCCCAGAAGCAATGACGATAGGCGCGCGCCTGATATTTCCAACTGTTTCGCCAGTAGGTGGAGGTGCACGCCACGATCGCCGGGGCATGGCGCGCGGATGGTTCGAGGCCGCAGGCCGTGGCCACGCGTGCGCGGTAGTCGCCGCCGCGCAACCGGTACAGGGAAAAATTGTGTGGGCCGAAGTGGTAGACGCCGGCGCTGAGGCCGGGCAGATCGCCGCAGATGACGTACAGATCGATGTGGTACAAGGCGCCGGTGCACGCCGCGGCACGGAAATACATCTCTTCACCACCCGGATACGCCTTGCGTCGCGTGATGCCGGCGGCGAAATGCAACAGGCGCGACAACGCGAGGATGTCCGGCACCACCGCCCGATCGCTGGCCGCGAGATTGCAGCGGGCGATGGCGGACAGCGCCGGAAGCGCTACCGGCGGTAGCTCACGGGGCAGGGGGATGGGCTCCAGCGAGGGGTAGACCTTGAAGGGCCGTGGCTTGATTTCCCAATCGAGGACGTGCCGGTTCGCGCGCAGGCTCGCGACCGAGTGCTTGGTCGTATTGTGGTAATGCCATGCGGCCTCGATGTCGCGATCGGTCATGCGATCAACGTACGTCGGTTCGCCCAGCGACGCTAGCGACGGCGTGGCGCGGGGGCGACAGATCGACGGCCTCCCACTTTCCGTAGCGACGATGCCAGATGATTGCGAGATCGTGGCCACTGCCTCCGTACCAACCACCGGCTCAGGTCTCATCAAGAGTCGGCGCGGCCACCGTCCAGAAATAAACGTACCGACGATTGATGAACGTTACCTCGATCCGCCCTCCACGACGTGCAGAAAGAACGGATCTCCTACGATCCAGCCGTCCGTCGGTGCGGGAAACAATGCCGTGGCGGCGATGTTCGACGTCACCCGCTATTGCGTTCGCCGGGGGCTGACGCGATCGGCTCGCGTGTTCGCCGCTCTCGGCTGCGCCCCCGAGCCACTTACGCCCTGAGTCGCGGCGCGTCAGGCCGCTCTCGCAGTGCTCAGTATCCTCCGAGATGCGCACCAAACGCACCATCGTCCCTGGAGTCCCCCGTCTCCCACAAACCCCGCCGCGCCGCCGCTCGCTGACCCGCACAGCCTAAGTATCTCGCCACCGCCCCTGCCCTCAATCTCTCTACTTACGAGAGGATATCCGTCTGTCTCTGAAATCGTAGGTGGACGATGCCAAAGTCTCCTGCCAACCGTTGTTCCAGGCTGCTCTTCAACGCCCTGGTAAAGTCTGTCTCGCGGAGCACGATGCGCCGTGCGGCGGCCATGGTGACGACTTCCGGCGCGGTCAGGTGTTGACCGGTCGCCGGAACGACCCAGGTGCCGGCGGGTACACAGGGGCGCGCGCTGGTGACCGAGGCCGTACGCGGTACCTTTGGCGCGGGCGTACAGCCGAACAGCGATGCCAGCACGAGCGCGCACGCGGCCAAGCGCATGCCAACCGGGAGGGCTGTGTGTCCGCCGCGGGGCGGCAACTCCGAAGCCACCGAAAGCGAGCGCCTGAGCGAGAATCGCCGCTTGAGGTCGTTCACGGAATCATTCAGCGGGAAAACGGCCGGGGGTGCAAGGGGGCGGACGTGAGCGTGTGGAGGCAGTTGTCTGGGCGCTGCGGGTGCAACGCGCCGAGACCCGGCAACATCCGTGCCACTTGAGTGGGTGTCCCTTGCCTTACCCTTGACGACGTGCGACGTCGCCTACGACATTATGCGGAGACGCCCTGATGCCGGCGGCGGGACGCCAAGATGAGGCCTGTTCGTGGACTCCACGCTTCCCGTCGTCCCTACAGACAGGAGGTCGCCCAACATGCGGCATTCAGCAATGGCCAGCGATCGCTGGCGTTCACTGGGCTCGGAGGACCATGACGTGCCTTTCTGGCGGCGCCCCATCGGATGCTGGCGCAATGCGATGCTGTTGTGCCCACTCCCACTCGTCCACTACCGCGAAGTCCGTATCTTTCATCGGGAGAATGCCGCCGAAGGTGGTTGCCCAGGCACCACCGAGCGAGGACCGCGCGAAGAAACTCGCCCGCAGTGTCCCGACGTAGTACTGCTGCCCGGCCTGGGGGACCTCGAAGCGCGCCGGGGTGTCCGAGAGGTAGATGTAGTATTGGATTCCGAGGCCGTATCGCCCCGGTGGCAGCACGATTTCGAAGCGACCGAGCGGGTCGTTGATTCTGTACGAAGTGAACTCACCGGTAACCAGATTGTGGAACGACAGACCGCCGATCGGTCCCGTCCCCGTGGGCGAGGGTCGGTCGGGATGGAGCTGGTGGCCACTCTTGAATAGCTCGATCCGTCCCACGACCAGGGATCGGTCGGGTTGCAGGGGGGTGCCGGGGGTGACGTTCGTGACGGTGCTGCTGGCGGCGCATCCCACGACGAGCAATGGCAGCAGCGCCAAGGCCACGCGCCATCGCGGACGGCGCCGATGTCCGTCCGGCTGCGGCGCCGTCCGCGATCGGCCAGCGGTCCGCGTGCACTGGCAAGCCTGTTGCCGCGCCCTTGCGGGTATTTGCGAAACGGGTTGGTTCCGCGGCCGAGATAGAAGTTGAGTCATCCGCAGCTCTCCTCTTGCGCACCCTCGGTCACTCGCCAAGCAGCCCGAACCAGCGCTGGTTCCATCGACTCCAGTTCCAGTTGCGCGTTCGCCAGGAACCGTCCTTGTAGTGGAACACCAGTCCGCGGGTATACCCCTTGCCATAGTACTTCGTGCCCACAGCCCAACCTTCGTCTGGAGAGACGAACTGCATCCCGGACACGCTTACCCCGCGGTAGGGCGGCCCTTTCCCTGGCAGAGGTGGAACCGCAAAGTCGGACCATTGCTCGGCAACCCTGTGCAGGAAGAGGGATGCGTCCGAAACCGAACTCGCGTGCAGCCAGATGTCGTCATCGCGCACCAGGGCGAGTGCACTGGCGTGGTACCCCCGGCGTGCCTCCGGAAACTGAATCTTCCTTGATGAGCCATCGTGCTGGACGAGCAACCCCTCTTCGACGGTCTTATCGGCGCCGGCTACTACCGCACTTGCTACCATCCCACCCGTCGAGAGGCAGGACACCTTCTCCAGCAGCCACGCGCCCGGGGCGATCGGAGAGAGCGCAACTTCCCGCCACTCCAGGCCCTCTTTCTTAAGTACCACGCCGTGCCAGCGACCTGCCTCGTCGCGAGCGTCGCCGACTGCCCAGCCGGTCCCTGACGGCGCCACGCACATGTCTTTGAGCCGAGGCTGCAAACTCAAGAAGACCGGGGCTACTTCCCGCCAGCTCACACCGTCAAAGTGAAGAAGGCTTTTGGTGGTAGCCGAGTAGGGGTCGCTTGGATCAAATTCGGCCATGAGCGCCCAGCCGCGTTCGGGCGATTCGAAACGCAACTTCCAGACGTGACGGTTGCGTACCAATGTGGGCGATAGACCCACCTCTTCCCAGTGCCCGCCGTGGAAATGCCAAATGATCGCCCGGTCTGTCGTCGCGCTTCCCTGCCAGCCTCCTGCCCAGGCCTCGTCAGAGGATGGCGCGGCCACTGTCCAGATATCTACATAAGGGTCGTTGGTGAACGTGACCTCGATCCGCTCTCCAATCACATGGAGAAAAAACTTGTCCCCAACGATCCAGCCATTGCTCGCCGACGAGAACGAGAGATCGTCAAACATGAACTCGGATGTGTTTGGTTCGACGGCGGTAGGGTTGTCCACCCAATGTGCCGGAATCGAGTAGGGTTGGCCTGCCGAGGCCTGGCTGCCGGGCACCAGCGCGGCAATCGCAACCAAGAAGAGAGCTTGGACAAGGCGCATCGGACGTCCTCACGCGGCTGCGGCGTTCCGCATTTGGGTAAGAAACTGTAGGGTCTCCGTCCTCCAGCTTTCGCGGAGGAATACCTCACCGCCGAACGTCTGATGAATCAGGAATCGGAACGGTGCCCCAAGCGGCCCTGCCAGCAACTGCGTGCCCGGAACCATGTGGCCGAGAGTGAGTGAATCTTGAATGTAATGCGTTGCAGCTCCGACATTCTTCAGTCGCTCGATTCCAGACAAAGGTACGGCTTCGTTGCTGAATTTCTTGAGCGCTTGCCTTGCACCAAGACTGAAGTGCGACTGATTGCTCCATATGCTCACTCGTACATCCTCGTTCAGGTTCGCGTCCGCAATCGCCTTGGCTTGCTCCGGAAGGTAGCCGGCGCTCCGAGCTAGTCCCTCAGTTGTCGCGTGCGTGGCCGTGTTACTCGTTGGGGCAAAGTTCCCCTTGCCCTCGATCGCTGCGAGATTCCCGCTCGGGTCGATGAAGTTGGCATCATATAGGTACGACCCGGCGTACCCCGCGACCACGGAACTCAGCGTGACCGCCCATCCCGGCGCGCCTGCGGCGGACGCTGTTTGTCCGGCGGCGTTGGCCATGGTCACGCTGAGGGCCGACCGTGCGGCAACCTCGCCGAGCGCCGCGGCCGCCTTTGCCACTCCGACGCTCTCTGGCAAGGTCGCCGCCAGTTTTGCCATGCCGATCCCGACGCCGCCGGCAACCACGCCCATGCCGACACCGATCGCCCCGGTCATCGCGCCGCTTTGGACGGCTGCACTGACATCGCCCCCGGTCGCGCCGGCAACCACCATATTGATGGAAGCGCTCACGGCGGCGCCGATGGCCGCGTAGCTCACCAGGGTCACCACAAACATGCAGATGGCTTCACACGCGCCGCTCGGGTCGGTGCCGTTGATCGGATCGCCATGCACGTACGCGTACGGGCTGGCGTATTCGCGGGCGGGATCGTGGGACAAGAACTGCCCCAGCACCGGGTCGTAGAACCGGGCTCCCGCGTATTCGAGATTCGACGTGGTCTCGGTCTCATAGCCGGTGAACTGGTAGCGGTTGTTCGTGGTGGTGCTGCGGTAGCGGATCTCCCCGTACGGCTTGTAGCGGATCTGCTCGACCTCGCCGCCGAGGCTGTTGGTGATCACCTGCGTCGAGCCGAGATGGTCCAGGTGGTAGTGGTAGAGCGCCGGTGTCGCCTGGGCCTGTGCCGGCCGCAGCAGCAGCGGTAAGGGCAGGGTGGCGACGGTCCAGACGACGATGATGCCGACGACATGCCCGTGGCGGATGGCGATGCCCACCACCCGCTTGCGCCGCCACGGCGCAAACAAGAGTCCGGTGCCCAGGATACCGACTGCCAGCAGGACGCCCCGCTGCACATCGGTGCGGAGCAACACGACGACCGCCGCCTGCCCGGCCGGCGCCTGCGCCACCAGGATGGCCGGCGCGCCTGGCAATCCGGCCAACTGCGGCGCGTACACCCGGCTCGACGCGATCCGCACGCCGCCCGCGAAATAGTGCTTGGTCAGGTAATTGTCCGGCCCCTCCTCGGCCAGCTCGCTGTAGTACCGAGTCCAGTTGCTGCCGACCTGGCGTGCCACCTGCCGTCCGCTGTGATCGTAGTACTCGGTCACGCTTGGCTGGCCCGTCACCGCAATGGTCTGCACGCGATCGTCCGGGGTGTAGCTGTACGTATGGTTGGGTTTCCCCAGGCGGTTACCATTGGGATCGGAGGCGAGGGCCGCACTACTGCCGTTGAGGGTGGTCACCGTGTGGGGTCGTGTGGCGCTGTAGCCGAGCGTCGCCCCTTCTTTCACCGTGAGGTTACCGAGAACGTCGAAGCCGTAGGTGTTGGGCGCCGGTAGGTTCACTCCGCTGGCCTGCGTCAGCCGTCCCAGAGCATCGTAGGTGAACGCCGCCGAATTCGACCGTTGCCCGGTGCTGTTGAGCAGGTCGGTGAGTTGCGTGAGCAGCCCCGTCGGGGTGTAGGCGGCGTAGCGCAGCTTGAGATGGGTGGTGCCGTTACCCTGCTTGGTCTCGATGGTCCCCAAGCGGAAGTTGGTGGCGGCCGTACCGTAGGTGCGGCTGTCCGTGGTGCCGTTGCCATGCGTAATCACGCGCGGCCGCCCGAACACATCGTAGGTCAGGTTCGATAGATACCAGGTCGGTGTGGCGGCGGTGTTCTTGAGCGACACGACGTTGCCCTCCGCATTGAAGCCGTAGACCACGGTTTCCGGCGGCGTGTCCGGATAGGTGATCTGCGTGACGTGACCGGCCCGATCGTACTGGTAGAGGGTCGTGGCGGTGGTGACACGCCCGTTGACAGCCAGCTGCTTGTCGATCCGCCGCGCCCGCCCGCGCACGTCGTACTGTTTGTAGAGCGTGCTGCCCGACAGGTCGGTCACCGTGGTCAGCCGCCCGACGCTGTAGGCCACCGCGGCGTCGTCGTAGAAGGAGCTGATCTGCGTCCCCACAGTGTAGCTACACCAGCCCGCGCCGTAGCTGTCGTTGGTGAAATACTGCTTCTTGGTGACGCGATTGATTGCGTCGTAGCAGAACTGCACGTGCTGGCTGATCTTCGGGTCTTCCTGATAGATCAGGTTGCCCACCGTGTCGTAGCCGTACTTCCACCACCCTGAGTCCGGGTCCCACATCTTGATCTTGCGCCCCAACGCATCGTAGGTGACGGCGATGTCAGTGGCGTGGTTCCAACTCGTACCACCCCATTGTGTCGTGGTCACGAGCCGGCCCAGGCCATCGTAGGCATACTGTGTGCCTGCCTTGCGCGTACTGGCACCCTCCTCGTACGAATCTTTCTCGATCACCCGCCCGAAGGCGTCCCCGACCTCGATCGTCTTGCCCCCGATGCAGCGGGCGGCATTGTAGCACTCATCGTGGGTGGTCGTCTGCCAGGCGATGCTGTAGTCGCTCGTGCGGCTGGAGCTGTCGGGATTGGTGACCTGGGTGACGCGCCCGAGCGCGTCGTAGGTCATGCTGGTGGTGGGAGCCCCGGTGGCGGGTGGGGCAAAGACGACAGCGCCATTGTCGTAGCGGTACGTGGCGGTGAATGGCGTCACCGTCGCCGTCACGTTGCCGCGCACGTCGTAGCGGTTGGTGCCCTCGACGATCACGGTGGTGTTGCCATCGACCACCCCGGTGCGCTGCGCCTGCAGGGGGCGGCCCAGGGCGTCGTAGAGTTCATCGCGGTGGGCGCGCGCCGGCGCCCCGACATCCTCCTCGATCCAGATATCCGTGGCGTGCTGCGGCACCACTTGCCCGGTGAAGAAGTTCACCCAGTACGGGTTGCCGAGGTAGTAGGTGTACCACAGGTGGGGGACGCTGAGTGTTTCGTCCGGCAGCGCCACTTTGGTGAGCCGGCAGAAGCTGTCGTAGTCGTATTGCGTCTTCGGCTGAGCGGTCGGGTCGGCGCCTGCCAGATAGGTGATCGTCTGCGATCGCAGTTTCCCGCAGGCTGGATCGTACTGCGTCGCCACCTCGAGGGTCACACTGGGCTCCGCCGCCGGCTTGACGACCGTGGGCTGCCGTACGGTGTACGGGTAGATCCGGGTCGTGGTGTCGTAGGTCGTTGTGGTCACGCCGCCTTTCGCGTCGGTGACCGTAGTGATGTTGCCGTAGCTGTCGTAGTCCATCAGCGTAGAGACGCAGCCCGTGCCGGTGGCGCCGGCGGGCGTCGCCGGGCAACTGCCGCCACGGGGCAAGTTCGGGTCGTTATCGACCACCTGGCCGAGCCAGGAGTACACGGCGGTGACGTTGCCTTTGTTTAGAGAGCCCAGCCCGAGGCCGTCATAGGCGAACCATTTCTCCTCCAACGGCGTGATGTCGTTGTCTTTGACCAGCACATGCGTGGGCTTATCCACGATGTAGGCGATCGTGTTGTAGGCGTAGTCGGTGTAGGTGTGCAGGGGCGTGGTGTTGTCGCCGCCGCGGTTGGCGTGCGTGATGTTGCCGTAGGCGTCGAAGGCGAGATTCTGTGTCACGGCGGTGTGGTACGACGACGCGCCGACATCGGTGCGTTCCACCTTGGTCAGCCGTACAATGACGCGCGACTCCTGGGAGGTGAAACTCACCGGACAGTCGAGCGCATTTAATGAGTTCGCGTCGACACACTGCCAGGTATTGCTTCCGACGACGAGCCACGCGGTCGGCGTATCGCCCGATACGGAGGTCGTGATCGTGGTGTGGACTTTCCCTGCTAGCGCCGCCCCCTGCCGGAAGAAGGTGAACTGCGCCTGGTGCAGCAGCGGGAGGCCGGGGTCCGGGTCGCGGGCCTCGACGGTGCCGAAGCCGCGAAACTCGCGGTCGGTGGGGTCGTAGCGCCCATCCTGGTAGCGGTAGGTGGTCGCCACGCTGTGGGCCGCGCCCGCCACGCCGAGGCAGTTGGCGCCGCTGGCGTCGCACATCCCGTCGTCGCGCTCGATGCGCGTCACCGTCCACAGATTGAAGGGCAGATCGGTGATGCCGTCGCCGCCGGTGTTGTCCCACTGCGTCGAGGGGCGGTATTCGAGCGTGGTGGTGGCCCCAAGGCCGTTCTCCATGACTTCGAGCAGATCGGCGCGCTTGGGTTGGGGCGCGCCGGTCGGGCGGTTCTCGACCACGCCGGCGCCTGCGGCCGCCCAGGCGCCGTCCTGGTTGTGGTAGACGTACGTGGCGGAGGCGTCGCCGAAATCGACAAAATCGGGAATCCCATCCCCGTCGATGTCGAACGTGTCCCAATACGTCTTGCCGCCTGGGTGGGCGCCGCCGGTATCGTGGTGGCGGATCAACCCGGCCACACTGCGCCAGTTGTAGTGGTCGGTCGCAAACCCGTTGCCCCGATTGAAGTACACCCGCCAATAGGGGTTGCTGCCGGTTGCGTAGCCGCAGGTATCCACCACGTCGGGCAGGCCATCTCCGTTGAGATCGAAGAAATCGCGCATCACCTCGGCGCCGCCGGCCGAGAGCGTCTGGCGCAGGCCGTTTTGCTGGTGGCCGTTGGCCCAGCAGCCCGAGGCCGGCAGGGTCCACGGGACATCCGTATCATCGATGCCGAGCCCTTTATGGTAGAACACGTGCCAGGCACCCGTGTAGCCGGCGCCGCCGCTACCGTTCCAGGCGAGAATCTGGTCGGGCAAGCCGTCGCCGTTGATGTCGGTGAAGCCGAGGAATTGCAGGCCGATATTGTTGGCGGTGGCGCGCATCGGTCCGACGTGCGCGGGAAAATTGGTGGCCGCGCCAAAGCCGCTGCCGGTGTTGTAGAATACCGCCCACGTGGCCGGCCCCTCGCTGGTTCCGGCGAGGACACGGTCCGGGAGGCCATCGCCGTTGATGTCCAGCAATTCAATGGTATCCAGCGACACCCCATCGCTCCAGCCCATGAAGCTGCTCGCGAATTGGCTCTTGCGGAGGATTCCGCCGGCGCCGAGCCAGTCGGTTTGGGCGCCGAAGCCCCCGCCATGGCTGATGACGTAGCCGAAGTACACATGCCAATTCGGCGCATCGCCGTAGACGAAATCGGGGAGGCCATCGCCGTTGATGTCGAGGGTGTCATACGGGGTAACGGTCGCCCCCGTGTGGTCGATGCCAGACTCGCGGATAGTGCACGCCGGAGCAGGGTCATGCCAGAGCGGAAAACAGGTGCCGAGGGCATCGATGCAGTGTTCCCTCCAGTATCCCGGCAGCATGGGCGCGCTCCACGCGGTGCGGGCGGTGGCAAACCCCACAGGGCGGCCCGAGCCATCCTTGGTCCCCGGATAGACATCCCAGTACGGGTAGGACGCGCCGCAGGGGACGGTATCGACCAAGTCCGGTAGCCCATCGCCGTTGATATCGAAGATGTCGCGGCGCGCGATGCTGTGGGTGTCGGTGATGTCGGTCCAGCGCTTCACCCCGGGCGTGGATACCGGCGGCTGCACCGCACCCTGCGGGCTGGTGGCCACCCCGAACTGCCGCCTGGCAGGGTCGGCGTTGGTGGGGTCGGGTTGATGATATTGCAACGTCGTGGAGACGGCATAGCCGTCCAGTCGCGACAGCGCGTGGTCGTTCTTGTCGTACACGGTCACAAAGTAGAGAAACGACCGTCGGCCAGGGCGGGCGACGGGAAAGAGATACTGATCGTCGTCGTAATTGAACGTATAGTAGCGAATGCGATCGGCGGGGTTGGAGGAGCCGGCCGGATAGCGGACCTCGATTTTGGAGACCCGTTGGGTGAGTTGGGCCGCAAAGCCGCCGAGGCTGGCAACCACGCGATCGGCACTTGGCAGAGCCGTCCAGTAGAACCGGACTTCGAACAACGCATTGAAGCCTGTCGCGCCGTTGCCGCCGTAGAAGATCGACGTCGGGTGCAAGACCCCCGAGATCTTCTGATACCCGATGGTCAGGGTGTTGCCGCTGGGGTCCGTGACGTTCGTAAGTCCCCAGGAATGAGTGTAGGTGCAGGGTGAGCCAGCGGTAAACAGACTCGGCGTGCCGCTGCCGGTGCGCGCAACGTCCACGTCACCAAACACGTAGCGCATCCCACTCTTGTCGCGTGCCAACCAGGAGTTGGTGCCCGGTAAGTACTCGATGCGCACGAAGGACTCCTCGACGCGGGTTTTGCAGACGTTGTTCGCCTCGAGCGTACACTCCGCCGTGGCCCCCGGCAGCGCCAAGACGAAGTCATTGCGGTAGGTGGCGTCGGTGCACGAGAGCACGCCATGCTTCGTGCTACGTTGGATCTTGCCGAGCGGCAAATCCCAGCCGTACCCGTACGGGCTTGGGCCGCCGCTGCTGCTGTAGGTGAGCGCCAGTTTCGGCGTGAGGTTCTTTCGGCCTGGTGGAACATCGATTGGGATTGAGGTCGATGACGCGCCGGCGAAAAGATTGGCATCCGGCGCCTGCGCCAATCCGGTGAAGGCGCTAGGCTTATCTCCCGTTGCGTTCTTGTCCGCTGGCGGCGGGCTACTCTGGCCATGAATCGCCGTGGCCGCAAGCAGCCCAGCAGCGAGCGCTATAGATCCGACCACATGTGCGCCGCGGCTCATCGTGCACCTCCCGCGGGGAACTCCCCGCCCGGAGCGTCGGGGCGGGGTGGAACACGAGTGTGGGTTGGGGGTGCCGGAACGGCATCGGTATCGGCGGGCTGCTCGCGGCGCCGCTGCTTGCGTGCCAGAGAGCGGTTGCGCAAGGCACGGTGGCGCTCCACGAGCCCCATCTGCGCCTCGGCTTCGCCCAGCCGCCCCGGCGGCTCCCGGAAGGGGCGGCTGGCCGAGGACCCGCTGGACCATGGCGTCAGTTCTTGCGCGGCGATGCCGGTGGCGCCACTTAAGAGCGTCACTACAACGGTGAACAGTGCCCACCAACGTCCCATGGGCGTGCCATCTCCTTTGGACGGTTTGTGCTGTCGCATGGTCTCCTCCGCGAGTGGTTTGCGGCCGCCACTGCTGTGCCGGGGTGTCTCGACGCAGGCGGCGTCGCCAGTTAGCGTGAATATCATCGTGGTCGAGAATAGCACTATACAAGTTGTATGTCAACTATCTTCATAGGATTCCCTACGACGTACTTCGCGAACGATCCGGCGGGTGCGGCGGCGCCATCGCGACGCCGGCCGCGGTGGGCGGCTGACGGGCCGGACGACGTCGTTGTGCCGCCAGCGGCGCGGCATCGGAACGCACGCGGCGGCAATGGCATGCGGCAGCGAGGAACGCTATACAGGGCAGCCGCGGGCGCTGGGCGTACGGTGGCGTGTACGTATGGCCGCTTTACCCGACCGCGCGCATACGGGAACGAGGCATGGTCGAATACATGACCGCGGGTGTGGTGCTTGGCCTGTCGGCGGGGTTGTCCCCTGGGCCGTTACTGGCGCTGGTACTTTCGCAGGCGCTGCGGTTCGGCGCCCGGGAAGGCATCAAGGTTGCCCTGGCGCCGGTGCTCACGGATGGGCCGATCATTCTCGTGTCACTCGTTGTCCTCGCCCGCCTGGCGCAGTCGCCCGCGGTGCTTGGGACACTGTCCGTATGCGGCGGCCTGTTCGTCCTCAGCCTCGCCTACCGGCATCTGCGCACCGCGGGTCTGGCATTGCCGGCTCAGCGGACGGGACCGCGGTCGCTAGCCAAGGGGGTGTGCGTCAACGCGCTCAGTCCGCATCCGTACCTCTTCTGGCTCACGGTCGGCGCACCCACCGCCGTGCAAGCGGCGATGCGAAGCCGCGTGCTGGCACTGGTGTTCGTGGCCAGTTTTTCGAGCTGTCTGGTCGGCTCGAAGGTGTGCCTCGCAGTGCTTGCCGGGCGCTCGCGGCACCTGCTCAGCGATCGCACGTATCGTGCGGCGGTGCGGGTGCTGGGTCTCTTGTTGGTCCTGTTCGCGGGCGTCCTGATCCACGACGGCTACAAGAGCATTGCGGGGTGCGGCGGCTGAAGCGCCTTCGCCGGTCTATCCGCCGAGGTCAGAGGACAAGGCGACGCCGACTTGCAGCCACCATGGGGTGACGCCCAACGGCGTCGGCCGAGGCGTAGGGGCCGCACCCAGGCTGCCGAGCTCCCGGACAACGATGGCGGCCGCCGTTGTTGCTGCGTCGCGGACAGGCACGCTCAGTCCCGTCCCCTGCTCCAGGGACAGCGGGATGGCGCCGACGAGCAGCACGTGGCGCGGGCCGTCACCGGCAAACTGGGCGAGCAGGAGGGTTTCCTGTACCGCGGGGTCGTGCGGGCTGACGCGCGCTTTGGCAGGTATGCGAGTGAGCTCGTCGTTGCGGTAGAGGCGTACCGCACCTGGTGGGCCGCTGGCGCCCACCGCGTCGACGAGGATCACCGCCTCCCGGTCTTGCAGGTAACTGACGAGGTCGAGGCCGGGGGTGCCGACGTCGATCACCACGACGTCGGCGGGAAACTCCCAGCCGCTGTGTAGGAGGGCAAGCACGAACGGCCCGAAGGCGTCGTCTCCGAACAGCACGTTGCCCAGAGCGATGACGGCGATGCGTGCGGATGCGGCTGGGGCGGCGGTCACAGGACTTTCACGGTGGCGGTCGTCCGTCCCTCCACGTCGAGCGTGTGGATGGCGCATGCCATGCACGGGTCGAACGAATGCACGGTCCGCAACAGTTCAAGCGGTTTGTCCGGGTTGGCCACCGGGTTCTTGAGCAACGCCGCCTCGTACGGTCCGGGCACATCGTGTTCGTCACGTGGGCTGGCGTTCCACGTGGTCGGCACCACGGCCTGGTAGTTGGAGAGGATGCCGTCCTTGACTACAACCCAGTGCGACAGCGAGCCGCGCGGCGCTTCATGGAAGCCGACGCCTTCCACCGCGCCCTTCGGGAAGCTCGGTGGATTGAAGGTGTGCGCATCGCCGGCGGTGACGTTCTTGACCAGCAATTCCCAATGTCGCACGGCCAGATCGGACAAGACCGCGGTGCGGATCGCGCGTGCCAGGTAGCGTCCCATGGTCGATTGGAGCTTGTCCACCGCGATGCGCCGGCCGGCGATCGCCGAGACGCGCTCCAATGCCACGTCGGTCCACTTGCGTGTGAGTTCGTGTTGCTGGGCGTAGGCCACGAGAATGTTCGCCAGCGGGCCCACCTGCATCGGCTTGCCTTCGAAGCGTGGCGCCTTGACCCACGTATACTTTCCGTCGTCCTTGAAGTCGGTGTAGTCGGGGTTGGTTTCGCCTTTCCAGGGGTGCACGGCACCGGTCCCTTTGTACCAGGCGTGGGTGACGTCTTCGACCACACTTTGCCGAAAGTAATGGTCGCGGGCGCCGCTGATGCCTTTGACGCTCCCGAGGTTGCCATCGAAGATCGTGCCGCCGGGCATATCGAAGGTGGCGGAGCGTGAATCGATGGGGAGGTCCGGCACCGCGAGATAGTTCTTGACGCCGGAGCCGATATCGAACCAGTCGGCATAGAAGCCGGCGATAGCGCAGGCATCGGGGAAGTAAACCTGCTGGACAAACGGTGTCACCTCGGCGAGCAGATCCTTCAGCATATACAGCCGGTCCATGTTGAGGGTGGCCAGACTGTCGAGGTTGATGGCGTTCATCACCCCGCCGACGGCGAGATTCTGTATGTGTGGCGTCTTGCCGCCGAGGACGCCGACGACCTGGTTGGCCTTCCGCTGGAACTCGAGGGCTTGCAGGTAATGCGCCAGCGCCAGGAGGTTGACCTCCGGCGCCAGCTTCATCGCCGGATGCCCCCAGTAACCGTTGGCGAAGATGCCGAGCTGCCCGCTCTCCACCAGCCCCACGACCTTCTGCTGCACCCGGGCCATTTCCTGGCGCGAGTTTCCCGGCCAGTCCGACAGGCTCTGAGCGATGGTTGCGGCCTTCGCCGGATCCGCGTTGGGGATCGTGGTCACGTCCACCCAATCGAGCGCCGACAGGTGATAGAAATGGACGATGTGGTCGTGCATGGCATGCGCGAGGACGATCAGGTTACGGATGTACTGTGCGTTCGGCGGCACTTCCAAGCCGAGCGCATCCTCGACGGCGCGTACCGATGCCAGCGCATGGACCGTCGTACACACCCCGCAAAAGCGCTGCGTAAAGAGCCAGGCCTCACGCGGATCGCGCCCGCGCAGGATGGTCTCGATGCCACGCCACATGGTGCCGGAGGCCCAGGCCTTCTGCACCTGGCCGCCGTCGACCACGGCGTCGATGCGCAGATGCCCTTCGATGCGGGTAATGGGATCGATCGTGATGCGAGCCATGGAGGATCCTTTCTCTTACGCTGCCGCTGGGCGCGGTACGCCGGCAAGGATGGGGAAGGTCTTGATCAGCAGGATATAACCCGTGATCTCGGCGGCGACGAGGCCGACGGTGACCAGAATTTCGGGAATGTTGGGGAAATACGACCATTCCAGTCCCGGCTGGAAGGCGAGCAGGAAGACGTCGAATCGATAGAGCGCGCCGCCCAGCAGCAGAAACATCGAGGCGCGGAAGAGCGTTCCCAAGTCGCGTCGCCGGCGCTCCTCGCGCAGCATGACCAAGGCGACACCGAACAATCCGAATTCGATCAACGACATGACGCTGAAGATGTCGAAGGCAAAGAGGTGGGCGATCTGCTGGCGCACGATTAGGTCGATGATGCGAATCGCCAGGTAGACGGCCATCACCGGCCGCACCACCGAACCCAACCCCGCCAGCATGTCGATCTCGGGCCGGCGGCCGAGCAGCCGTGACGACAACGCGCTTTCGAGAACCACGACCCCGAAGCCCATCCCAATACACGAGATCAAGAACAGCACCGGCAGCATGATCGTGTTCCACAGCGGGTGCAGGCGTGGCCCACTGAGCAGTAGGAGGGTGCCCAGACCCGATTGGTGCATCGTCGGTAGCATCACGCCAAGTGCCACCACCCACATCATGCTGCGGCGCACCGCCGGTAGCCACGCTTGTCCCAGTCGGCGAAACCACGGCTGGGCACTGGCGCGGGCACCCTCCAGAAATGCCGGCGCCAGCTCGATCCAGAGTACGATCGTGTAGCTCATGATGCACAGGGCGACCTCGAGCAAGACCGAGCGCAGGTTCCAGTGCCAAAAGAAGGGCAATTTGTAGGCCAGCCAGGGGCGGCCGATATCGATCAGCACTGAAAATCCGGCGATCGAATAACCGAAGGCGCCGGTGACCAGCGCCGGACGCACCAGCGGATGGTATTGCCCGCGGTTCATGACGTACGTAAGGAGCGCCAGTGCGTAGCCGCCGCAAGCGAAGGCCGTGCCGGTGACGACGTCGAAGGCAATCCACAATCCCCAGGGATAGCCATCGTTGAGTGCCGTGCTGGCACCGAGACCGACGGCAAAACGCCAGAGGATCAGGGCGCCGGCGAGGGCGGCCAGGGCGATCAATGGCCAGGTGGCGCGCGGGAAAAAGGGTGCCCCAACGGCTTGCGGACGTGCGTGGTCGGTCATCGTTCCTCCGTGTCCTGGGGCTCGGGACTCACCTCGCGGAGCGCCCGCATCATCACTGCCGCAAGCAGGGCATAGAGTGCCAGGGGCGGTACAATCCCCTGGTAGATCTCCTGGAACACCTCGCGTACGGCGGTGGGTACCGGGTCGGGACCGTACGCGGGCAGGCCGAGCTTGGCGAAATCGACGTGGGCGAGGTAAAGGACCTGGGTTCCCCCGACCTCCGACTCGCCGTACACCTTTGGGATGTAGCGCTGTGGGTGGCGCTCCAGGCGCGTGTGAGCATCGCCCAACAGATCCGTGTACTTCCCGAAGATCACCGCTCCGGTCGGACAGACCTCGCAGCAGGCCGGTTGCTTGCCAGCGGCCAGACGCTCCTTGCAGAACTCACACTTGACGATCTTGGGAAGCACCTTCGACCATTCGAACTTGGGCACGTTGAAGGGACAAGACATTTGACAGTAGCGGCAGCCGATGCAGAGGTCCGGGTCGTATGCGACGACACCGAACTCGCGCTTCTGCAGCGCACCCAGCATGCAGGCGGACACGCATGCCGGGTCCAGGCAATGCATGCACTGACGTTTGACAAACGAGTGGGCTCCCGTGGCCGAATCGTTGTACAGCTTGATGATGTTCTTGGTCCGTTCATTGAGGTCGAGCGGCATCTGCCACAGACCGCCGGACACGGCGGTGTCGGGAGGGAGATTATTCGCCTGATTGCAGGCCACCATGCAGGCCTTGCAGCCGATGCAGCGGGTCGTGTCGTAGAGCATCCCCACGGCATCGGGTCGGGCCACCACCGCCGCCGCGCGCGCCTGCCGCGGCTTGAGGGTCGTCGCCACCGTCGTGGCGGTGGCGACGGCCATCGCTTTCAGGGCCGAACGCCTCGAAATGCCCATGGCCTACTCCTTCTTCGCCTCCGCCGCCGATTCGGGGTGGGGCGAAGGCCCGAGCTTGCGCGATGCGACCCAACCGCCGCCAACCAGGCCGCCGACGACCAGTCCGGCGACCGCCGCGGCGGCTGGACTGACGTAGCCCTGGCGGGCGGCAATCGGCGCGTAGGTATCGGGTGGCTTGGGGTCGTGGATCGGCACGGTTTGGAACAGCGGCACGCGGAAGGCAATCTGCTGCTCCGTACAGCCGACACAGGGGGCACCAATGCCGATCGGCCACACGTCGGCGACCTCGTTGAAATGGCGCGTCGAACACCCGGCGTGTGTCACCGGCCCCTTGCAGCCCAGTTTGTACAGGCACCAGCCCTCGCGGTGGCCGTCGGCGCCGAACTGCGTGGCGAAGCGCCCGGCGTCGAAGTGCGGGCGGCGCGGACAGTGGTCATGAATATATCGGTCGTAGGCGAACTTCGGTCGCTTGAGTTCGTCCAGCGCCGGCAGCGTGCCTGCCGTGGCGTACTGCAACACCGTGCCCAGCAGGTTGTACGGATTCGGCGGGCAACCGGGAATGTTGACGAGGGGTTTGCGTGTCTTGAGGAGGGCGCCGACCCCGACCGCGTCCGTCGGGTTCGGATCGGCGGATGGGATGCCGCCCCAGGACGCGCACGACCCGATGGCGACGATCGCCGCTGCTTGCTTGCTGACCTCTTCGAGCATCTGCACGCCGGTCTTGTTGGCGATCTTCACGTAGATCCCGTTGTCCCGCCGCGGGATTGCGCCTTCCACCACGAGAACGAATTTGCCGGCGTTCTCCGCCATGGCCGTGTGCAGCGCCTCTTCGGCGTCCTTACCGGCTGCCGCCATCAGCGTCTCGTGGTAGTCGACGGACACCAGGTGGAGGAGCAGCTCGGCCAGATCGGGGGTGGACGTGCGTAGCAGGGTTTCGGTACAGCCGGTGCATTCTTGGAAATGGAGCCAGATCACCGACGGCCGCCGGGCCTTGGTGACTGCCGCTGCAACCTCGGCGGCCCCAGCCTTGTTGGTCAAGGCCAGGCCGAACGGGGCGGCGACCATGAGCTTGGTGCAGAACTCCAGAAACTCTCGTCGGCTGACGCCGCAGCGATCGAGATGCTCACCGATGGTTTCTACCCGCCTGGTGGAATCGCCTCTGACCGGCATGATCGTCATCTCCGTTCCGCTCGGGTTGCGGTGGCGGACAGCGCACACCCCCCGCTCCTGACGCCGTGCGTTTGGCTGAGCCGCGATGCCTGAACCGTGACGCTCCCGATTCCCGTTCAACGAGAGGTTCAGGTGGTCACCCGCCCATTGTCTTCCGTTAGAAGCACGATCCACGCCAAGCGCAGGTGGTCTGATGGCGCGATTCCAACGCGAGGTTCCGCGGAGCGGCCACCTCCGAAAGATAAGAAAAGATCGTTCGTGTTTTTCGAGAATTGAAGGTCGGGTCGCGCGTCTGCGCGCCAACCTCACCTCGGTGAGGTCGGGGCGGCGGCGATGTAGGCAAGACGGTCGCCGTGAGGCGATGCCGGCATTTCGAGCAGGCGCCTAGCTCCTAGGCAAACGCAGCATCCGACCGCCGGCGTAAACGTCGATGCGGGCGCCCATTCAGGGTGGCATTCCGGTTGCTCAGGCCTGTACGCGCAATCCAGCGAGCGAGGGAAAACGCCTCGAGTGCACAGGAGGGAGACGATGAGACAAGCAACCTTGTTTGGGCGGTTGGCGGTGGCGATCATGATTGGCGGGCTGTCCCGCATGGCGCTGGGTGCGGACGCCGCGCTGGAGGAGCGTGTGCGGGCGCTGGAGCAAAAACTGGAGATGCAGCAGCAGAAGACCACGGCGGAGCAGGGGAGCATTCAGGAGCGAGTCGACGCCATCGAAAAAGAGGTGAAGACCACGGAGCAGACAATTGCCGACAAGCTCGGCGTGACAATCCACGGGTTGGTGGCGGTGGACTACCTGTACGATATCAACCGCCCGGACGGGGCGCAGCCCGCGCTGCGGACGTTCGAGGACAAGCGGAATAGCATCTTGCTGAATCTGGCCAATCTGCGCATCGAGCGGCAGTCGGAGAATGGACTTGGCTTTCTGGCTGACCTGGATTTCGGGGAAACCGGTAAGGTTATCGCGAACACGACGTATTTCGGCAAGACGGACGACCAGGGTCACGACGTCACCGGAAACGGCACCGATTTCTTCGATTTCCCCCAGTTCTATCTTACCTATACCGTGCCGGTCGGCAGCGGAATCAAACTCAAGGCGGGGCGTTTCGTGACACTCGCGGGCGCCGAGGTGATCAAGACCTACAACAACCTCAACTACAACGTCACCAATTCGATTCTATTCGGCTTCGCGATTCCGTTCACGCACACTGGAATCATGGCCAGCTACGCCTTCAACGACCAGGTCAGTGTCGATCTCGGACTCGTCAACGGATGGGACACCGTCGCCGACAACAACGATGGAAAAAGCTTCCATGGCGGCATCACCATCGCGCCGCATCCGATGGTGACGCTGTATCTCTCGACCATGTACGGGCCGGAGCAGACCGCGCATTCGGCGACGGACAATTTCGGCAACACGCTCGACGTGCATCCCGGGCGATCGAAGCGATTCTTTCTCACGACGTTGCTCACGGTGAAACCGACGGAAAAACTGACGTTGATCCTGGATCATAATTACGCTCGCGAGAGCGATGTCGTCCCGCGAGACGGGAAATTGGAGACGGCGGAGTGGCACGGGGTGGCAGGCTACATCACGTATGCGTTCACCGACGCCCTGTCGGCGACACTCCGTGCCGAGGTGTTTTTCGACATGGATGGCGCTCGGGTCCTCGGCTATCCGAACGGGGGAGACGGCCTGGCGTCCACCTACTACGAATTCACCCCGACCGTTACCTACAAGATCGTTGACGGGCTGCTGTGGCGCAGCGAGTATCGCCACGACGAGTCGGATACCAAGAAGGCCTTTCCACGCGAGAAGACCTTCGCGCGCGGACAGGACACGTTGGCGACGGAGCTGGTGTACACGTTCTAAAGGACGGGGCGGGCCAACGCTGGCGGCGGTGGTTCGACGGGACGACCGTCGCTGATGGCGGCGGCATACGGTGGCGGGGGTGCATGGCTTTGCGCCCCCGCCGTTTTCGTGTGGCGGACCTCGCTACACTCTTGGCTGTCCTTCTGCTAAACAAGGCGCTCCGGCGTGCGCGACGGGAGGGTCGGCGAGCGCGGCGTTCGGGGTGGCAAGCATTGAACCCGCGGGCCACTTCCTCTATGAACAGGTAGGATTGCGTTTACGTGTGGTGCCCGGTGCGCCCGTGAAACCTGGCATGCGGTCGCCACCGCCCGCGTCTCGGCGCACGCGAGAAGGTGTGTCACCATCTGCGAGTGAGGTATGAGCGACAGAGTCCGTAGGTCTTCCAGCAAACGCAAGGTGTCGCCCGCACCGCCCGCGCAGTGTGAGCCGTTCGAGACGGTCGAGACGGCGGAGGAGCTACCGCCCGCGGGGCTGCCGCAGGCCGAACCGGAGATTGTGTCGGACCTCGATCTGGGGGTGCCGGCCGATTTATTGCAGCGCTGCCGCGCGGCGGCGCTGCGGCTGGGCATCCGCCAGCTGTATCCGGAACAGGAGCGCACGGTCGCCGCGTCGTTGGCTGGGCATGACGCGCTGGTGGTGTTGCCGACGGGATTTGGGAAATCGGCGTGCTACCAGGTGCCGTCCATGGTGCTGGAGCGGCCGGTGGTGCTGGTGTCGCCGCTGTTGGCATTGCTGCGTGACCAACATGAAAAGCTGCTGGCGCGGAAGATTCCCGTGGAACGCATCGACGGGACACTGCGTGGCGTGGCGCGCCGCGAAGCCCTTCAACGGGTGGCGACCGGCGGGCCGCTGTTGGTGATGACCACGCCGGAGACGCTGGCCGGGGAGGAACTTGGCGACGCTTTGCGCGCCTCGGGAATTTCCCTGGCTGCGGTCGATGAGGCCCACTGCATCTCCGAGTGGGGGCACGATTTCCGCCCCGCCTACTTGCGCTTGGGGGAGCGGCTGCGCGAACTCGGTGCGCCGCCGACGTTGGCGCTCACGGCGACGGCAACGCAGGCGGTGCGCGATGACATCGTACGCTACCTCGGCATGCGCTCCCCGGACGTCGTGGCAAGCTCTCCGCATCGGGCCAATCTGGCCTTCGAGGTCATGGAGATCTCCGGCGCGGAGCGTTTGCGCGCGCTGACCCGCTTCATCAAGCGATTGCGTCGCCCGGGCATCATCTACTGCGCGACGACCAAGGCGGTGGACGACCTGTACGGCGCGTTGCGTCTGCTGCGTATGCCGGCGCATCGCTACCACGGGCGCATGGCGGCGAAGGACCGCAACGCGGAACAAGAACTCTACATGCGTCCCGGACGGCGCACGGTCATGGTCGCTACCAGTGCCTTCGGCCTGGGCATCGACAAACCGGACATCCGCTACATCATCCATTACCAGTCGCCGGCGTCGCTCGAACAGTACGTCCAGGAGGCTGGGCGCGCGGGCCGTGACGGACACCGGGCCAACTGTATTCTGCTATACGATCCGAAGGACCGCGAGATCCATGAGGCCCTCCTGCAGACGAGTAGGGTCCGCCCCGACCAGCTTTACCGCCTGGCCTCCGCCCTGGCGGCGTGGGCGGGGGAAGGCCGATTGCCCACCTACGAGGCGCTGACGCTGGCGGCGCAGTTGAGCGATCGGCAGACCAAGGCCCTCCTGGCTGTTTTGGAAGAGGCTGGTTTGGTCACCCTCGATGCTGACACGATCCAGATCACCGTGCCGGCGCCGGCCTTTGAAGAGCAGGCGCGCAGTCTCGCCGGCCGGTTCGTGACGTTGCGGACGCAGGATGGCCGCCGTCTCGATCGGCTCGCCGAATACGTGGACGCCAAGGAATGCCGGGCCATCTTCCTCCGGCAGTACTTTGGGGAAGAGGCGGGAGAACCGTGCGGCCTATGCGACATCTGTCGGGACGCGCCGGAACGCCCACCGACGTTTTGGCAACCGATTGCACGTCCGGAGCGGGGAAACAAGCAGCGTCGCAAACGCCGACGTCGCCGTCGCGGTCGGGGTCGCGGCGCCGGTGCGCCGCCGCAGGCGGAGACAGCACGGCCAACGGGAAGGCAAGAGCCCTCCTGACCGCTCAGGGCGTGAATGGGCCGGCGCGCGACTCTCGCCGCGGCCCTGCGGCGTTTAACGTTTACTGCCGACCGCACGCGGCAAGCCCAGCCCGCGCTCGGCGATGATGTCGCGCTGGATATTTGCCGCGCCCCCGGCGATCAGGTTGCCGAGCGACCACATATACGCGGTGACGAACATCCCCCTCGCGGGCGCCTTGGCGTCGCCCGGTGCCAGCAGGCTCCCGTCGGCGCAAATGTCCATCGCCAGTTTGCCGAGCTCGTAGCCGAGCACGGTGCCGTACAGCTTACCGACTAAACCGGCAAGACCCGGATCCTGACCGCGGGTGTCCAAGGTCAACAGCCGGTAGCCGTGATATTCACTGGCAAGCACCTTGGCTTCGAGCTCCACCAGGCGCTGGCGGGTGACGGGATCCTCGATCGCCGGCCGGCCGCGGCGGTTCAGGCCCTGGGCGACCAGGACCATCCCGTCCAGCAGGCGCCGACTCATCCACGAAGCGCCGATGAGCTGGCGCTCGTGCTTCAACGTCGCGCGGCTGACTTTCCAGCCCTGGCCTCGGGTGCCGACGATGTTGCCGGCGGGTACGCGGACCTTGTCGAGGAAGACTTCGTTGAAATCGGCATCGCCGGTCATCTGGCGAAGGGGGCGCGCTTCGATGCCGGGAGTGCGCATGTCGATGAGCAGATAACTGATGCCCTGATGCTTGGGCGCCTCGGGTTCCGTTCGCACCAGGCAGAACATCCAGTCGGCCGTATCGGCGTTTGACGTCCAGATCTTTTGGCCGTCTACCACCCAGGAATCGCCGTCGAGCACGGCGCGTGTCCGCAGCGACGCCAGGTCGCTGCCGGCTTGCGGTTCGCTGTAGCCCTGGCACCACGAGATCTTGCCAAGGAGGGTATCCCGGATGAACCGTTGCTTTTGCGCCTCGGTGCCATGTAGCAACAGCGTCGGTACCAACATGCTCGGGCCCTGGCCGACGATTTCGCCGGGGGCGCCGGCCTTCTGGAACTCCTCGCCGACGATGATCGATTTTATCGGATCGGGAGGCTGCTCACTCCCGCCGTAGCGCTTCGGAACGAAGCGATAGAGGTAGCCGCGCTCGATGGCACGCACGCGAAAGCGTCTGGCGACCTCGTCGCTACGGATGACGGCGCCCATCAGAGCCACCCGGGCGCCGGGCGCCGGGGCTGTCTGCGCCCCAGACGCAATCCAGTGTTCCGCGATAAACGCACGCACCTCAGCCCGAAAGGCCTCGTATTGCGCTCCGTAACTAAGATCCATTTCCGTGCTCCCCCGCCCACATCTCGACCCACGCCAGTCGCGTGGGCGCTGCGTACCAGTAACCTATTGGAATTTTGACGGCAACTTCAGCAACGTTGCCGATCGAGCGCCGTTGACTCCCGGCTTTGTCCACGGGCAACAATGCCTCTTTACCCAGGATCGCAAGTGGCGGCACGAAAAGGTGTGCCTGCACTTCCGTCGCCGCGGCCGATGGTCCTGCTATCCGCCGCCTGTGGCAAGGGGGGTGGCTTCGCCCGAAGCCGCGGGGTTGCACAGCTTGACGTGGCGGAGATAGAAGGGCCCGCACCATGTCCATCACGCAAGCGACAGTGCCGGTGCCCCGGGCCGAACCGGTGTGGGGAGCGCCCACCCGTGCGCGTTACGGCGTGTTGGGGTTTACGCTGGTGTTGAGTGCGATTGCCTATCTCGATCGTGTTTGCATCGCCACCGCTGCCCCGGCGATCAAGCTGGATCTGCAATTGAGCGATGCGCAGATGGGCTACGTGTTCAGCGCCTTCACATTCGCCTACGCGCTTTTCGAGGTGCCCAGCGGTTGGCTTGCCGACCGATTCGGCGCCCGGTTGATGTTGACCAGAATCGTCATCTGGTGGTCGGCGATGACCGCGGCAACTGGCGTAGCGTCCGGATTCGCCTCCCTGTTCGCCTTACGGGCGCTGTTCGGGTTGGGGGAGGCGGGGACGTATCCGAGCATCGCGCGCGCCTACGCGCGCTGGTTGCCCGCCCGCGAGCGTGGCCGTTCGTTCGGCTTGGCGGTAATGACCGGCGCCTTGGGCGGTGCGCTGACGCAGCCGGTCGTGGTGGCACTACTCGGCGTTCTGTCGTGGCGGCGCAGCTTCGCCGTCTTCGGTGCGGTCGGGGTGGTGTGGGCCATGGCTTGGGTCCGATGGTTCCGCGACGATCCGCACGACCATCCGGGGGTGAATCCGGCCGAGCTGGCGCTGATTGGTTCGAACCCGCCGTCGGCCCATACGAGGGTCCCCTGGCGTGCGCTAGCGCGCAACCGCAGCATAGCGGCGCTGTGCCTCATGTACGGCGGCGCGATTTACGGGTGGTACTTCTACCTTACGTGGTTGCCCATGTACTTACTCCGCGCCCGGGGCTTCGACCTGCAGCAGGTGGGCTGGCTAGCGGCCTTCCCGTACCTTGGGATTGCGGCGGGGGTGCTGGCGGGCGGGTGGATCAGCGACGCGCTGGTTCCGTACTGGGGAGCGCGTACGGCCCGGCGTGCGCCGGGAGTCATTGGCCTGCCGTTAGCCGCAGCCGCGGTGCTCGCCGCGGTGCATATGGCGGCACCTGTCGGGGCGGCCTTGCTGCTGGCTGCGGGCGCGGGCCTGGCTGCGCTCGCGGTTGCGCCGGCATGGGCGGTGTGTTTGGAGATCGGTGGCCGCCACGCCGGGGTGGTTAGCGGGGCGATGAATACCTTCGGTAATATCGGAGGATCGCTCAGTCCGGTGGTCGTTGGGTTGTGCCTCGAACGCTGGGGTTCGTGGAACTTGCCGCTCTTCACCGTGGCGGCACTCTACCTCGTTGCCGCGATCTGTTGGCTGCGCATCGATCCGGGCGATGGTCTCCCACTTCCGTAGATTGAGCGGGAGACGTGTCCGCGGATCTCGACTCGTCACGAGTGCGTCGCAACGTACCGGCGCAGGGGCTGTGTCAGCCGCCAGAGCAGCGTGCCGCCAAGCGCCCCGGCCAGGGTTCCCATCAGGGCCGCAACCGCGAACTGCGGGAAGCCGGGGGTCGCTGCCGACGACGCACGGAAGATCAGAATGGCAACGATGGTGGCGACAGTCATCGTCGTCATCAGCCCCTCGTTCGCTCCTTTCGGCCGCAGGCTGTCCACCACGATCGCTCCGGCGAGGACGACCAGACCGATGACGAGCCAGACCCACCGTGGCCCCCCGCCGCCGTACACGCGGACGGTGACGGCATCGCGAACGCCGGGGGAGAGTTCGCTCAGCTGCAGCGTCAGGTCGGCGCCACTCGGATTGTCGATCGGTTCCCGAATCAGGGTCGTTTCGCGCAAGCTGGGTACGATGGACGAGCGACGCCCGGCTCCGACGCGCTGCGTGCCCCACGTCTGGCTGAACGCGCCCTGGAGGACGCGCTCGCCGGCACCGGCGTGACCGAGCACCAACTTGTACGCGGCGGTACGGTTGACATGTCCTTCCTCGGGCAGGAAGTGCCCTTCGATGATGAGGCTGTAGTGCCCGGGTCTGTTCTGTAGCGGTAGCGTGGTCGCCGGGCCGTGGCGGGTCAGTTCGGTGCTGTACAAGGGTGCGCCGGGTTCGACGGCCCGGTACAGGGGGTATCCAGCGGCTGTTCCCCATAGGAGCGCGAAGGTTACGAGCCCGGCCGCGGTTGTGCTGTCGAGGCGGCGTTGCAGGAAGCTGCGCAGGCCGTAAAAGAGTACGGTCAGTAGTGCCGCCAGCCCGACGGCCGCCACCGCGGCGGCCTCCTGGATCACTCCGGCAATGTGGAGAATGAACGCCCCCAGGCCGAGGACGAACGTCAGGGTTGGGACCGCCCACTTCCGCAACGCATCGGCCGCCACCAGGCGAGTGAGGGGCGGCCGGTGGATGGGCCTGCTTGCGGCCGGCGCCGCGGCGCGCGCCGTCGTTCCCCGAGTCTTCTTCATGCTGGAGAGTCTTTAGCCGATCTCGGAACGGGCCCGAGCAGGTGCTGCATCAACCGCCGCGGGCAACGCTCATCCCTACGCGCGCGGATGCTAGCAGCGGCCGCCAATGATTACCACCGAGAGCGAAGCACGAGAGAAAAGCGCTGCACGGCGCCCTCGCGACGATGGGTACCGTCAGCCTGTGCGCGCGGGCTCGATTATGGTTATATGGCGTGGTCTTGACCCCAACGCGGCGGTAGGATTGCGGACGGCCCCTGGGTGCGGTGTCGATGAAGCGTGTGGTCGTAGGATTCGTGCTCTTGGTCGTGTGCGCCGTTGCCGGCCTGTGGTTGCAGTGGCCGATGCTGACCGAACTGGCGCGGCGGCGGGTGGAACGGCTGTTGACGCAGGCTCTGGACCAGCCAAGTCACGTCGAGGGCCTCGCCGTTACGCTCTTGCCACCCCGGCTGCATGCGGCCGGGGTGGTGCTCGGCGAGGAGCCCAGTATCGGACTGCAAATCGGTGTGCTCGATGTGTGGCTACGTCTCATGCGCAGTTTGATCGAAGGACGGCCGGTCTTCTCGGTGCGCCTGCGTTCGGTCGTCCTCGATCTACAGCGCTTGAGAATGCCGGAGAGCCAAGACACCGGCAAGCAAGAGACCGCCACCCGCCTGCCTGCCCTTCATCTGCAGGCGCTCGAGTTGGCCGACGCGACGCTGCGTTTCCCGCTGCGTCATACCGATGCCGTCCTGCATGTGGCTAACCTTAAGGGGACGTTCGAGAACGCGGCACGGGTACAAGAGGCGCGCGCCACCGCGGAACTCATGGATGCCCGTCTCGATCGACGCGGGGCGGAAGTGCGCGTCCGGCATGCGCAGCTCAATGGGGGGGCCGATGCGCGCGGGATGTTCTTGCAGACGTTCAGCGTGCAGGGGGACGGTATCGACCTGACGGCGGCAGGATCGGCCGCGAGCCATGCGTGTACGTTCTCCGGCACGCTCGACCTGGGGCGCTGGAGCGGCTTGGTGGACGAGGGGCTACAAGGCGATGCAGGGATGACCGGGACGGTATCCGGCGATCTCGCGAATCCCGCGGTCGACGCGGAGGTCGCCGTTGCGGGATTGGCGGCCGGTCGACACGAGGTTGGCGAGTTGCGTGCACGCATTTCCCGCCGCGACAACAGGATCGGCGTCGCCGCTCTCGAGGTGAACGGGCCGGTCGGCCGCGCAACTGGAAGTGCGGTAGTGCATACGGATGGATCCTTCCCAATCGAAGGTTCCATGGATGTCGATGCGCTGGATGTGGACGGCGTGATACGGGCGCTCGGCAGCGACATCGAAATGGGGCAGCGCATCGCGGCGACAGTCGCGGTGTCGGGCACCCTGGCGCCACTGGCGCTGACGCTGAGCGCTAGCGCGGACGTGACCATGGCATCCGCCGGCGCCGCCGCGGACACGAAAAGAACGACCGATCCGGTCCGCCGTCTCGCACGGGTGGAGGCAAACGCGGGGATCGACGACGGTGCCGGCACCCTCTCTCTCGAGTTGCTGCAACCGGAACAGAACCGCTTGAGCGGCAACCTCTCGTGGAACAACGGGCGGTTGGATGGGTCGATCGCGGCCGACGTGCGCGAATGGCGCGCGCTCAACGATCTCCTGCCGAAGCCTGTTCGGAGGCTGCGGCTCACGGGGCCGATGGCAGGAACCGCGACGATTAGCGGACCGGCGGTGCGCCCCACATTGCAAGCGAGCGTGACGGGTAGAGACTTGACGGCGAATGGCGTCGCCGTGTCGCACTGTGTGGCTACGGCGCAGATCGCAGACGCGACCCTGACCACGCCGAGCATTCGCATAGAGACGGCGCGCGGAAGTGCGGAGCTCCGCGGGCAGATGGCGCTCGGAGGCGAGCCGCGGAACGATTGGCGGCTCGACACGCGCAATATCGAGAGCGATCTTGTCGTGGCCATCGTCGAGGCGTTTACTCCCGCCGTGATTCCGCTCAGTGGCGGCGGCGTCGATGCGAGCGTCGGCGTGCGTGGCGCATGGAAGCGGGCGGCGATCGACGGCAAGTTACTGCTGCGGTCGACGTTTGTCGGACGCGAACCGATCGAACGGGTCGAGGTGCAGGCGACGACCGAGCTGCCGCAGTGGTCCGGTCATGCGAGCATCGTGCGTACGGCTAGCGAACGTCTTACGATAGATGGATCTGGCAGTGGCGACCGTGCGGTGCAGCTGACGCTCGAGTCGACCCCCTGGCGGCTCGACACCCTACGTGGCGCGAACCGACGCCAGCTCGATGGTCGCGTGGGACTGCACGCCACCGTGAGCGGCAGCCCGCGACGGCCGAGTGGGCGAGTCACAGTCGACGCGGCGGGCCTTGGCCTCGGCGGTCGCGCGCTCGGCGACCTGGCGCTTGAAGCCGTGGGTCGCGAGGGCGAGTGGACAGTGACCGGCGCGGGGCTTGACAAGGCCATGGAGGTCAATGCCACGCTACGCACCTCGGCCGAGTTCCCGTACACCCTGGCGCTCAGGATGCGCGCGCTCGACTTCGCTCGGTTGGTCTCGGAAGACGAATCGCTGCGGACGGCGATCAGCGCCGATGTGGCGTTGCGTGGGGCGCTGCGGACGTGGGCGAGGCCTAGCGGAACGGTGCGCGTCCCGGTGTTGCAGGTGTGGCGCGGCGCGTACGAGGTGAAAGCGGAAGAGCCCGTTCGTGTCGACGTGAACGATGGCCGGCTCGTCATCGCTCCGTTCGTGCTCACCGCTCCGAACAGCCAGCTGCGGCTGGGAGGCGAGATGGCGGCGTCGGGTAACGTCGATCTGCGGGCGCAGGGAGCAGGCAGTCTGGTCTTGCTCGAAGTGCTTGGGCCGCCCATCCATTCCGCCCGTGGCCATTTTAACGTCGAAGCGCAAGTCCGGCACGAACCGGCAACCGGCTGGGATCTGCGGGGGCAGGCCGAGGTTGCCGACGCCGCCGTTGACTTGGGGTTGGCGCTGGCGTTTACCGACATCAATGGGCGGGCGACGCTCAGTGGCAGCCACATCGAGATCGTGAACCTGGACGCCAAGGCCGGGGGTGGCTGGGTGCGCCTGAAGGGCACGCTTGACGCGAATGACGGCCCCCGCATTGGCTGGGAGGTTCACGAGGTGGGGTTGGGCACCGGCCAGGGGCTCGAAGCGCAGCTCACGGGCGCCGGACAGGTGGAAGGCCCCTGGCGGACAATCACCGTGAGCGGTAACGTGGAGGTGCTCAACGCCCTGTACGACCGCAACCTCGAACTCACCGCGTTCCTGCCGTCTTTCAAAGAGCAAATGCTGCCCGCGCCACGGACAAAGCCGGCAACCCGGCAGGTCTTTCTCGACATCCGTGTGCGCGCGCCAGGTGGGCTGCACATCGACAACAATGTCGCTGAGGTGGAACTCGGCGCGAGGTTGCGGCTGACGGGGACACTCGACTCGCCCGACGTGACCGGGGTCGTCGAATTCATCGGCGGTGAGGTGAAGTTCAAGCAGCGCGTGTTTACCATCACCGGCGGCTCCATCGACTTTCGCGGCGGCGACACGATCAACCCCGTCCTCAATATCGCTGCCGAGGCCCAGATTTCGACGGTGGAAGCGGATTACACAGTTACGGTCTCGGTGACCGGGACGGCGGAGAAACCACGGGTGCAGCTCAGTGCGGACGATCCGACCCTGTCGGAAACGGACATTCTGAGCCTGATCACGTTCGGCCAAACCGTTGCACAGCTTCAACGCCAGGGCGGTGGTATCAGCGCGATCGACGCGGTCGCCCTGCTACCGACCGGGCAGGTAACCGGGCCGCTGGCGAATGCGCTGGGCGTCAACCGGTTGGAAATCGAGGCGGTGCAATCGCAAGCCAGCGGTACGACCGGGACCATCGAACCGCGGGTGACGATCGGGAAAGATCTGACGGACCGGCTGCGGGCGAGCGTGGCGACGACGTTCGGCGCCGGAACGCAGCCCATGGTCCAGCTCGAATATCGCCTGACCCGGCAGATGTCGCTGGTGAGCTCCTGGGAAGGCCAGACAAGCGAGCAAGCGGGAGCGTTCGGCGGCGGCATAAAGTTCCGGTACGAGTTCCGCCGCCTGCCGTTTTCGCTGCTGCGGGATGGCGCCGCCAGCGCCGGTCCTCATGCGCCGTAGTCGTCGTCTCGACGCCGTGGGCGCCATCGCCGCGCTGCTGCTGTTGGCACGCTGCAGCGGATGGGCACAGCCGGTCGCCGCGGACCTGATCGGTCAGCCAATCGTAGCGATCGACTTCGAGTGCGCGGCGCCGATCGACGAGCCGGGACTGCGGGCACTCCTGCCGCTGAAGCCCGGCGACGTGCTGCGGGAGGAGGACGTGAGCGAGGCCCACTGGCGACTGCAGCAGAAACGGCTCTTCACGAGCGTGGCGATCGATGTCGAGCCGCGAGCCGGCGGCGCCGCCGTGCGCGTACGCTTGGTGCGGAAACCGATCGTCAATCGGATCCGTTTCGACGGCAACGACAACGTGAACGAGCGGGAACTCCGGCGCGTGGTCCGTCTGCGCGAGAACATGGCGTTGACGGACCGGCTGCGTGACTTCTCCGTCGACCGCATCCGGGAGCGATATGTTGCCGAGGGATTCGACAGCGCGCGCGTGACCGCGGATGTCCGCACGCGCTCCCCAGGCGAGGTCGAGGTGATCTTTCGTATTGTCGAGGGCCGGCCGCTGCGCGTCGCGGCAGTGTTGATCGACGGAGCACCGCCACTCCCGGAAGAGGGACTGCGCAAGGCGATCGGCATCCGCGTCGGTGCGCGCTACGTGCTTGCGCGCCGCCGTGGCGCCGAGAAGGCGCTCGTGGCGCTGTTACGCGAGCGCCGCTATTGCGAGGCCGAAGTGACGAGCGAATGGGAGGAGGGGAGCGATCGGTTCGGGACCCTGCGCTTTCGCATTAATGCGGGACCGTTCTACCGACTGGAGTTCGCCGGGAATCGGTATCTAAGCGATCGCAGGTTCCTCGATCTGATCGATCTACCGCAGCGCCCGATCGTTACCGACGGCACCTGGCGCGAATTGGCGCGGCGCGCCCAGCGTGCCTATCAGGAAGGCGGCTATTATTTCGCCAAAGTGGATGTGAATCTCCAGCCTGGACCGCCCAAGGTGGTTTCGTACCGCATCGACGAGGGGCGGAGGTACCGCGTGGCCGGCGTCGATTTCGAGGGAGCGCACGGCGTGTCGCCGCGCGAGCTGCGCACGGCCATGGCGACACGGCCGCCGAGCTGGATACCCTGGCATCGCGGATTTCTCCTCGACGATGTCTTGAGCGACGATCTGAAACGTTTGTGGTACCTGTACCGGCAGCGGGGATTCGAGTCAGCGGAGATCGTTGACCAGCGAACCCAGTATGACCACACTCGCGGTACGATCGTCGTCACAGTTGTCGTTGACGAAGGACCGCAGACGGTTGTCGAACGGATCGAGCATGCTGGCCTCGAGCCGATCGCGGACCGCCTGCCGCAGCTCGGCTTGCGTGTGGGCGTGCCCCTCAATGCCGAGACGCTTGCGCGGGATCGGCAAGCTTTGGTTACGGCGCTGGCGGCGGCGGGGTACTCGGATGCGACGGTCGATGCACGCGTGGATACCGCGCCGCTCAACGGCAGACGGGCGGCGACGATCCATTTCGATGCGACGCCGAACGTGCGGCACCGGGTGGGGACCATCGTCATTCGGAACAACTTCGACACGCATGCGCGCGTCATCAGGCACGAGTTGCCCTTTCACGTTGGCGACCCGGTCGATCCGGAGGCGCTCCTCAAAGGCCAGACCAATATTTACAAGCTCGGCATCTTCCGCAGTGTGGCGGTACGCCCGCTGCGCACGGATGCCGAACGCGACGAGACGCCAAGCCCGAGCCGCCAGCCCGCCGACCCCGCAGAAGAGGGTGCGGAGGCCGAGGCTCCAGCGGAGACGCCGACAGGAGCCTCGCGCGCGCCTCGCGACGCGCGCGACGAAGATATCGCTGTCAGCGTCGCCGAGAAACCCCCGGGCAGCTTACAGTGGGGGGCGGGCTACAATACCCGCGATGGGTTTCGCGGCTTCGTCGAAATCAGCAATGACAACCTGCAGGGGATGGCGCGGCGGTTGAGCCTGCGGGGGGAACTCAGTGTGCATCCGGGCGACGTCACTCCTAGCGAGTTTCTGGGCAACCTCGGCTTTCGTGAGCCCCGCCTGAATGAAACGAACTGGGCCCTGCGTGCGAACGCGATCGCGCAGCGCGCCACGCGCAGCGTCGACCAGTTCAGCCTCGAGCGTTTCGCGTTCATTCCGGCGCTGGAACGCACCTTCCTTCCGGGGCTGCAGGCCGGGCTCGAAACACAGGTCGAACAGGCGCAGGTGTTCGATTTGGAGCCGGATGTCGCAAATTTCAATCCCGACGACCAGGGGCGGCTCCGATCGATCAGTGTTGGCCCGTTCGCGGTCTACGACGGCCGTGACGATCCCTTCACGCCGCGGCGGGGCGTGTTCGATTTCTTGCGTTTCCGTGTGGCGCCTGGGCAACTCGGCAGCGATAGGCCGTTCTACAAGGTCTTCGGGCAGCACGCGAAGTACTTTGCTATCGGCGACCACCTGACGTTCATTTACGCCCTCCGCGGCGGCTGGGCGCGTACCTATGAGAAGAGCGATATCGTGCCGATTCGTGAGCGCTTCTTTCTCGGGGGCCGGACCACGGTGCGCGGCTTCGGCGAGAACGATATCGGGCCGGCCGGACGACCGTTCATCGATACGCACGGGAATTACCAATCCGGCGGACACCCACTGGGGGGCAACCTGGTGATGAATGTCAATACGGAACTCCGTTTCCCCCTACTGTACGGTTTTGGCGGGGTCGTGTTCGCGGATGGCGGCGGTGTCTACATGGAAAGCGGCACCGGCCAGCCCAATAGCTGTGCCGGGTGCGGTTCCGTCAGCATTCACGACTTTCGGCGCTCGAGCGGCCTGGGACTGCGGTACATGACCCCGGTGGGTCCCGTCAGTCTGGATTACGGCTTCAAGCTGGACCGCCGGTCCGGCGAGTCGACTGGCGCAGTCCACTTCAGCGTCGGTGCGGTGTTCTAGCGCCGCTGCCGCCGCCGTCATGGGGACCGGCACCGGCAGCCGTCAGGTCGGTGGCACCGCCCCGGCTCGGTGGACGGGGCCTTCGATACGGATCTTGCTGACCCGCCTCCCGTCGAGTACGACCACCGTCATCTTGTAGCCCTCGGCGCTGACGGCTTCGCCTCCCTTGGGGATGCGTTTCAGCTGCGCCACGACGTAGCCGGCCACAGTGCGGTAGTTGGGCGTTTCCTCAAACGGGATGCCGTAGCGCTCCTTGAGCGTTGCCAGCGGGAGCGAACCCTGGACCAACAGTGACCCGTCAGACAGTTCCTGCACGGGCTGCTCCTCGTCGACGTCGAACTCGTCGCGAATCTCCCCCACAATCTCCTCGAGCAAGTCCTCGATTGTGACCAACCCGATGACCGTGCCGAACTCGTTGACGACGATGGCCATATGGGTGCGCCGTGCCTGCAGTTCGCGCAGAAGGTCACTGATCTGCATGGAATCCGGAACGAAGAAGGCCGGGTGCGTGATGCTGGTCAGGCTCGCCGGCTGCGGGCGCTCCGCCTCGCGCAACAGGTCCTTAATATGCACGATGCCGAGGATATGGTCGAGATCTCCTCGGTACACCGGCATCCGCGAAAATCCGGTGTCGACGAGCTGCCGCAGGATATCGTGCAAGGGGAGGGAGGCCTCCACGGCGTGCACTTCGGAGCGGGGCACCATGACTTCACGCACCGAGGTGTCGGTGAACTCGAACACGCTATGGATGAGTTCCCGTTCGGCCTCGTCGAAGATGCCGCGCTGGGCGCCCTCGTGCACCATGTGCTTGAGCTCCTCTTCGGAGATAAATGCCTCGCTGCCGGCAACGTGGTGGCCAAAAAACCAGAGGACGGCGTCGGTGGAGAACGTCAGGGTCTTGACTAGGGGCGCCGCAAGGACGGAAAGGCGATCGATCGTGCGTGCCGAGACGCACGCCAGGCGTTCGGTGTGCTGAAGCGCCAGCGACTTGGGCACCAACTCTCCCAGGACCAAGGTGAAGTACGAGATGACCATCACGGTGCCGGAGAGCGCCAGGGCCTCCACCCACTGGGTGGAAAGTGCCGGGAATGCATTTCGGAGTATGGGTTCCAGGTAGCGAACCGCCGCGGCGCCGCCGATGACCGACGCCATCGATCCGACGACGGTCACGCCGATTTGTGCCGTGGCCAGAAAGCGCCCGGGATCTTCCTTGAGCGTGACGAGTACGCTGGCCCACCGCTGGCCCTCGCTGATCAATTGCGCCAAGCGACTCTTGCGCACGGCGATGATAGACACTTCCGCGGCCGCGAAGAAGCCGTTGGCGAGAACCAGCACCACGATGGCGGCAATGTCCAGCCACGCAGTATTCACGTACATGCTCGGCGCTCCCTCCAGGGTTGCACTGTTAGCATAGTTTTCCCCGCATCGTGGGGCGCCGTGGGCGAGGCGCGAGCGGAAGAACCACGTCAGCGTGTGCTGCCGATGTCGGGTGGGATGCCATGCCACACGTGGCGGGCAAAGAACTTGGCGAAATTCTTTGCGCTCGCCTGGTTCACCGCGTGCAAGAAGCGTGCGGTCGACACGTCGCCTCCTGCGCGCGCCAGATCGAGGACTACATCGTCGAGCCGCTTCTTCCCAGCGGTGGCCCGCTGGATGCGCTGATCGATGGCATACATGACCAGCGGCGCGCTGTTGTTGGTGGCGGCGTTGTCGTGCTGTTGGGTAAAATCCACATTCCACAACCCGTAGCGCTCGAAGTACCCGAGCGCACGAGCATACGCCGCGGCGTCGATCAGGCCGGCACGGCGTTGAAGTTCGAGGGAGTAGAATTCGGCCAGGCCTTCTTCGATCCAGTCGGCGTCGGCGTCCGCCTTGTAGGGTTGCAGCACGTGGAATAACTCGTGTAGATACGGCGAGGTTTTGTCGGGCGTGCGCAGCGGCCGCCCGGAATGCATGAAGAACGAGTGCTCGCCGCTGATCCCACCGTGCCACATGGGATCGGGTGCATTGACCACCAAGATGGTCGCCGGTGCGGCGGCCAGCAGTTTCCTCAGCGCCGGCAGTGTGTGGTCGAGGAAGTCAAAGAGTTTCTGCGGAGCCAGGCCGGTACCCGGAACGCGCGCGATCTCGACCATTACCTGGTCGATTTCCTGGCGGTCGAGGTTGAACTGTCCCAACATGAACCACCCCCGCGGTCGGTCGAGGGTGTTCCCCGGTTGGCTCAACGCATAGGCCCCGGGCCCGACGGCCGGCAGTGGGGCAGCGCTACGCCAACCGTGCGGGAGGCGGAAAACCAGACGTGCCCGCGATTTCGGGCTCGCGGTACTGCCGGGACGATATTCGATACCGATGCGTGGGAAAAGGTCGCGGGCGCGGGTGACGATCCAGCTGTCGCCCGCGTAGCTGTCGAAGCGCTGTTGCCGGCCGCGCGCGTGATTGAGCTCGACATGGTAGGTGAGATGCGCATACGGCCCACCGGGCTCCCAGAGCACACCGTCCGCGCGCGGCTGCAGAATGCCCGTACCGGCGAAACCGCCGAAACGGTCTGCGGGGAAGGTAAGCCGGAGTTGAGCCACTTCCTCGATGCCCGCAAGCTCCCAGCGCACCTCCGCCAGGTGGGGCGTGGACGCCGAAATGGAGACGATATACTCGATCGAAAAGGTTTCCTTCGCCGACGCGCTGTTGGCGCCAAGGCCGATGGCCAGGTAGGCGCCGAGAATCAGGTAGGCGCTACGCGCAACCCCGGACACCAACACGATGGGCGGCGTGCCTGCGGTCGCCCGAGGTGCGAGCCTACCCCCCTGTCGACGCGGTTTCACCGGCCGCCTGCGCGTCGCCCGAGCCAGCTTCGAGTACGCGGGTGAAGTAGCGGTAACTGGGCTCGCTGTTCCAGTCCTCGGGACCGATGGTGTGCTGGATGACCCGGCCGTCGCGGTCGATCACAAACGTCTCGGGATACCCACTCACCCCATAGCGTCCGGGAACAATGCCCTCCGGATCTAGGAGCACCGGAAATGTCAGGCCGAGTTGGTCGATGAATCGCTGTACCACCGCGGCACCGTCTTCGTCTTCGCTGACGGCGAGCATGACGAAATCCGTACCTTGTAGGCGACGGTGCAGTTGTTCCATCGACGGCATTTCCAACCTACAGGGCGGACACCAGGTGGCCCAGACATTGAGAAAGACCACCTTACCTCGCAGTTCCGCAAGCCGATGTGTGCGTCCTTGCAGATCTCGCAACGCAAAGTCGGGCGCCGGAAAGCCGGCACGCCCTGCCGTTTGGCGCTGTTGGTAGTAGAAGACAGCCCCCAGGGCAATTAGGAGGAATCCGACCGGCAATGCCCAGCGCTTCATTGTTTCGCCGCGCTTGCAGGCGCGGTGGCCGTCATGGACACGCTGCGCGCCGTCAAGAGCTTCCAGGCCCCGATCGATACGAGTGCTACGCTCGTCAGCTGCGCTTCCGTGAGTCCGAACAGGATGCGGGGATTAATGCGGACAAACTCGATGAAAAATCGGGCCGCGGGCGCAAGCACAAGATACCACCAGAAAATCGTCCCGTTGGGCTGTGGCCGCTTACGAATAGACCAGAGCACGGCAAAAACAATCGTGTAAGCAAGGAACTCGTAGAGCGGTGTGGGGTGCACTCGAACGCCAGGAGGATAGTGCCAACCAATGATGGCATCGGGATAAGCCATCCCCCATGGCAGCGTGGTCTCGCGGCCCCAATCGCCATCGCCAGCCAATTGACAGCCGATGCGGCCGATACCGTGAGCCAAGGCCAGACCGGGAGCGATGCAATCCGCTGTCAGGGCCCACGGGAGATGCACGCGGTGCATGCTCCAACTGACCGCCACAATGCCACCGATCAGGCCCCCATAGAATACGAAGCCCGAGCCGCTGAAGATGGTTTCCAGAGGGTTGGCAGTAAACCCGTCCAGGTCCCCGAGGATTGCCAGGAGCCGGGCACCCGCGAGCCCGCCAATGGCCGCCCAGAGCACCAGCGTAGAGGCGAGTTCGCCGTTGAATCCCTTGCGGTCGAGTTCCTTCCCCGTCAAATAGGCGGCTGCCAGAAAAGCCAAGGCCATCATCAGGCCGTAGCCATAGATTGTTAACGGTCCAATCCGAAACAGTACCGGGTACATCGGAACGAAACCATAGCCGACCGTATCCCCGCAATCCAGCCCGCCATTCCGCAGTCCAGTGCGAGATGCGCACCCATCTAGACACGTGCGGGTTGCTATCAAGAAAATGCTTTCGATAGTATCTGCAATCTACTGAATTTCCAAATGGAACAGAAGTCATAACGGTTGATCATGAGGGCGTATGGGTCACGTTGACTTTAAATGGGGCGCTCTCTATACCTGATAATCGATCGGCAGCTGTGGACGCGTTCGCATGCGGATGATTTTGCCCCCATTGAAGGATCGGCGGGTAATCCAACGGTACCTGAGCGCCTTCTTCGAAGATCACGAGCCGGCATCCTTCAACCGCGCGATCAGCGCGCTGTGTCGCTTCTACCACTTGCGACGGCCGCGCATAGAGTGGTTCGAATATCTCGATTGGGGCCGGACGGCAGGGAAGACGTACGAGGACGGGAAGATCCACCTGGTGCACCCGGAGAACTGGAAGAAGGGTAGAAAATACAACTCCGAGCGCCAGTGGGTGAACGCCGTGTACCACGAAATGGGGCACTACGTCTTCTGGGCGGATGCCGAGCGCAAGGCGGATATGTTTGCGCTGCGTATGGAGAGGGGGGTGACCAACGGAGGTCCCCGCCGCAATGGCCAACGCGCACGGCGTTGAGGGGGCGCCATGGCGAGAAAAGCCAGCGACGACAAATCGGCGCACGGTCCGACTGTGGCGAATCGCTGGTGGGTAGACCTCGGGAAGGCCGAAAAGGTGCAGGTGAAGCGGCCGCCCGGACCAGCGGGGAGCCAGCTCTTTCAGGTCGGAAAAGACTTCGAGCAGGACGCCGCAAAGGAACTGCTCACGGACCACAACCTGAAGTTGTTGCACGCGGCTGCTCCACCCGAAGGAGGGTGGGGGTACGTCAACCTTTCGGCAGCGCGCTACCCGGAACGCGAGTTGGAGCGCATCAAGAAGCTCGTTCCGTTGCCGCCGTATGCGCGGGGGGTCATCGTCGATTGCGGACGATCGTTGCGCTTGTTGATCACTGGAACGCCGTTGGGGGAGCGGACACTTGAACTGACGTTGGGGGAATCGCCGTCGTTCGATTGTTGGGTGCGGAACGAGTGGGTGCGCGAAGCCCTCTTCGACGACGCCGATAAGGCGCTGAAGGCCTTACAGCGCTTTATGCGGGAGTACCTCTCGCCGGAAGGCATCGCACACGCGGAAGCGATCGCCGCCCGGGCGTAGAGCCGACGCGGCCAGTGGGTCACCGGCGCGAGTCTTCGAGCCCTCAACCCGACGTCACCCGCACGCGCCGGCCGACGATCTCCAGTCGGCCTTCGGCCCACAGGCGGATGGCCTCCGGATAGAGTTCGTTCTCGATCTCGTGCACACGCGCGGCCAGCGTTTCCGGCGTGTCGTCATCGAGGACGGGCACTGCGCGCTGCAGGATAATCGGTCCGCTGTCGTACCGATCGTCCGCGAAGTGGATGGTGCAGCCGCTGACCTTCACCCCCGCCTCCAGCACGGCGCGGTGCACATGGACGCCGTAGTACCCTTGCCCGCAAAAGGCGGGAATGAGCGCGGGGTGGACGTTGAGTACACGGCCGGTGTACCGCCCGCGTAGCTGAAATGGGGAGAGAAAACCGGCGAGCACGACCAGATCGAAGGCGTAGCGGTCTAGCGCCGCGTGCAAGGCGTCATTGAAACGATCGAGGTCCGCGAATTCCTTGCGCGCCACCACCTCGGTCGGAATACCCGCGTGGCGCGCCCGCTCCACGCCGCGCACATCGGGACGCGAGCCGATCACCACCGCGATCCGCGCCGACAAGCGACCGTCGGCAATACGATCGACGAGGTTCTGCAGCGTAGTACCGCTGCCGGACAGGAGCACGGCCAGACGGACCGGCGTCGCCGGAGAACGGGAGGAATTCGTGGGGGCCGTATTCATGGACGTCGCTCCTGATCCTCCTGGGTCGTCAGCTTACCAGGCCCGCCTCGCCGTAGTTCGTAGACGTTCTCTAACACGCAGCACTAACGAAACAGGTCCAACTCGGCGGCGCGGATGAGTTGTTTGCCGCTGCCGTCGGCAGGCGCGAATTCGTAGCCGCGGACGACTGCGGCGGGGATGCCATCGCCTTTGCGCATCACCAAGCCCGCGGCGGCGGCAAGGGCGTCCGCCTGCGCCATCACGGTGTGGTGCAGTTCGCGGCCGTTGAGGTCGTGCTCCCCGCGCAAATCGAGGAGGGCGTCCATACCGGCGACGCCGAGGGCAAAATCGACCAATCCTTCGCGCCACGGGCGGCCGAAGGTGTCGGTGACGACCACGGCGACGCGGCCGCGTGCCCGCTGCTCGAAAGCCGTACGCAGGCGCTCTGCGGACCCGTCTGGGTCCTGCGGCAGCAGCACCACGGTGTCCGGCGCCAAGCTGTTCGACTCGTCGACACCGGCGTTGGCGCACACCCACCCCGGCCCGGTCTCGGCGATCAGGTGTCCGCGGTCCATTCTGACGATGCGGCGCGTTTCGCGGAGCACCACCTCGACGACGCGTGGATCCTTGTCGGTGGTCTGTGCGGCGAGCGCGCGGGCAAAGGCCGATGGCGCGATGGTAGACACATCGACGATGCGCCCTTCGGCTTTTGAGACGACCTTCTGGCAGACGACGACAACATCGCCGGCGAGGATGGCCAATTCGGCGGCATCCAGGGCGGTCAGCAGCATCGCTGCGAGGTCATCCCCGGGTTGAATGCTCGGCAGACCGGGGATCGGGGTGATCGAGATGGTCATCGGCGGAGCTCGGAAAGGACAGTGGCAGCCAGCCGCCGCGAGGTGGCGGCGCTGGTCATGAGCGTGTCGGTCACCACCGGGCGCATGCCCAGCTCGGCGATACGTGGCGCGAGGGCGGCGTCGCGCCGATCGATAACGAATAGGCCGGCCAGGTGGCGGTACAGGCCAGCCACACCCACGGGCGAGACTTCGTGGCCGAGGCCGGCGAGCATGTGGTGTAAGGGGCCTTTGACCGGTGCGCCCGCGATGATGGGGCTGATGGCGGCGACCCGGTCCCGCCGGGCGGTCAAGGCCGCACGCATGCCCGGCACGGCGAGGATCGGTCCGATGCTGACCAGCGGATTGCTCGGGGGAACGATCAGATAAGCGGACTGGCGCAATGCCCGCAGGGCGGCGGGCACCGGCCGCGCCGCGCGCGCGCCGCGAAAGCGGATGCCGGTGACACGGCCGCGACCGCCATTCTGGACCAGGTAGCGTTGGAACGGCAGGGGAGCGCGCCGGGCGACCGAGACGAAGGTGCGGACGGGCGCATCGCACATGGGCAGGATCGTGGCGCGTACACCGTAGCTGCGCGCTATAGCCGCAGTGACTGCGGTGAGCGTGCGACCGCGGCGCAGCGCATCGCTGCGGAAGATGTGCGTCGCCAGGTCCTTGTCACCCAGTCGGAACCACGTTTCATCGTAAAACCGCGCCAACGTCGTCAGGCACGCAAAGCGGTCGTCGCGGATCCCCCAGCCCGGCAGCGCGTTGACCACTCCCGCCAGGGTGTAGATGACGGTGTCGACGTCCGGCGAGACGTGCAGACCGAAGAAGCTGTCGTCGTCGCCGGTGTTGACGATGACCGCGAGATCCCGGGGGTCAAGAAGCGAGTTCAGGCCCCGTAGAAAGCGCGCCGCACCCACTCCCCCGGCCAGTACCGTGACTTGCTCCGAGCGCTTCATCTTCCGAGACCCTGCCATATGTCGTTGTCCGCTGTTGGGGGATGCGCCCGGCGGCGGCGATGAGCGTGCGGATGCGCTCCGCCGGCAAGTATTCACCCGCGTCGGCGCCGGCGGACTTGGAAATTTGTTCCTCCATCAGCGTGCCGCCGAAGTCGTTGCAGCCGGTGCGCAAGCTCAATTGCGCCAGCTCCGTCCCGAGCTTGACCCACGAGGTTTGGATGTTGTCGATTGCTCCGCGCAGCAGCAGGCGCGAGACCGCGTACAGCCGCAGGTCGATGTGGCCTTGCGGCGTCGGAGTGACGAGGCCCTTCCGGTACAGCGCGGTGAACGTGTGGATGAATCGCAGCGGTACGAATTCCGTGAACCCGCCCGTGTCTTGCTGGATGGAGCGCAGCAGTTCGATGTGGCGGACGATGTGCTCGGGCGTTTCGACATGGCCATACATTAAGGTCGAGGTCGTCGGTAGGCCAAGCCGATGGGCCGTGGTGATGATCTCGACCCAGGTACGCACGTCAACCTTCTTGTGGCTGAGGATTTCGCGCACCTCGTCGTCGAGGATTTCGGCCGCCGTGCCGGGGATGGTGTCGAGGCCGGCATCCTTCAGCATGCGGATGTAGTCCGGGTAATTCATGCCGGTGCGGCGCGCGCCGTACATGATTTCCATCGGCGAAAAGGCGTGGGTGTGGATCGTAGGGAAGCGCGATTTGATGGCCTGGAGCAGGTCGCGGTAGTGAAACGCGTCCATTTCCGGGTTGATCCCCCCCTGCATGCACACTTCGGTGGCACCGCGATCCACCGCCTCTTGTACCTTGTCGAGCACCTGCGCGATATCGTCGCTGTGCGCTTCCGCGTCGTTGCGATGGTGTGCGAAGGCGCAGAACTGGCAGCCGACGAAACACACGTTGGTGAAGTTGATGTTGCGGTTGATGATGTAGGTCACCACCGGGCCCACGTCGACGGCGCGCACGAAGTCCGCCGTGCGCAGCAGCGCGACCAGGTCCTGCCCTTGCGCGCGCAGCAGCCGGACCCCATCCTCGAAGGTCAGGGTGCGGCGCGCCAGCGCGCGCTCGAGGCTGGCCGCAACCTCAGGTCGCGCCGCAGCAATGAGCGATTCCAGGGGGCGGGTGTCATCCCACAGGTCTGGGAGCTGCTCTCTCAACATAACGCTCCTTCTCTATTGGCGGCATGCGGCGCCAGTGCGGCACGCATGGATGGGTCGAGAAAGCCGGACCGGTCGATATACTCGGGGTAGATCGGCAGCCGGGCTTCGAGCCGGAAGCCTTCAGTTGCACACGTGTCGGCCAGCGCGCTGAGGTGCGGCCAGGGTGCTTCGGGGTTGACGAAGTCGGGGGTCAGTGGCGAGATGCCGCCCCAGTCGTTGATCCCAGCGGCGAGAAACAGGCGGTGATCGTACGGGCTGAGGTTGGGCGGCGCCTGAATGTTCATATCGCCAAGCAGCAGCCGCGCCACGGCGATAGTCTGCGCGATGTCGACATTTTCGGGTTCCGGAGCGCCCGCCATTTTCGTCGTCGGCTTGGCGCGAAAGTTCTGGATGATCACTTCCTGGATGTGGCCGTGGTCGGCGTGGAGATCGCCGATCGCGACGAGGCTGGCAATCCGCTCCTCGCGCGTCTCGCCGATCCCCAGCAAGATCCCGGTGGTGAACGGTATCCGCAGTTCGCCCGCCTCGCGCAGCATCCGCAAGCGCACCTGCGGGTCCTTGTCGGGCGCATGGAAATGCGCCTCGCCCCGGCGGCGTAGCCGCGGGCTGATGTTCTCGAGCATCAGTCCCATGCTGACGTTCACCGGCTTCAGATCCGCCATCTCCTCCCGGGTCATGACCCCCGCATTGGTGTGCGGCAACAGCCCTTCCTGCAGCGCAATCTCGCACGTCTGGCGTACATACCCGATCGTGGTGGTGTGGCCAAGCGTGTGCAGCACGGTGCGGTAGCGACGAAACGCCACTTCGGGTTTGTCGCCGAGACACATGAGCGCCTCGATGCATCCCTGCGCACGGCCGCGGCGGCAGCAGTCGCGGACCTCTTGCGGGCGCATCGTCCAGGCGTGGGCGTCGCCGGGATCGCTGCGGAAGGTGCAATACGCGCAGCGGTCGCGGCAGAGGTTGGTCACCGGCAAGAATACCTTCGGCGAATAGGTGACGACCGTCCCCTTCAAGCGCGTGCGAATGTGGCCGGCGACCGCCAGGATGGCAGCGATATCGCCGGGCGCCTCGGCGGCCATCAAGACCCGCGCATCCGCGACGCCGATGCGGGCGCCCGCCAACGCGCGGTCGAGCGGTCCGCGAACGGCGGCGCGCGCGCGGCGCAGGTATTCCGGAGCCATCGATCCATCCACGATGCACGGCATGAAAATTAGCTACCACAAACGCGTGGCTGACAACAGACGTCGAGACGACGACTGGCAGACGCGCTCCGCGCTCCCGATCGAACCGTTTCTGCTGTCCGGTCGTCTGTGGTGTATTGTCCCGCTCGTCGCGACCGCGCCGCAGGCGGGGTCAGGTGTGGGCGACGACGAACTCGCGGCGCACACGGAGCGCCAGCAGGCCGTCCGCTTCGCGATTGTCCTCGAGAAACTTGGCCACTGTTCCGAACTCAGACGGCTCGAAGATCTCGGCGCAGCGGTCCACCAGCTCCTGGTACGTTTCGTCAGGCATGGGGGCGATGCTGACCGCCGGATCTTCGGCGTCGTCGAAGGCGACGGAGAGTTCGTCGGGACGGACGTGGCTGATCACCTCGTGGACGAGTGAAACGAAGCGGTCGAGTGTCGTCAGCCGCAGTACGTGCGGTTGGAAGGTACGGTCGAGCCCACGGCGGAGATCGTGGTCGTCGATCAACACAGCGGTGCTTGCCAGGTGCAGCGCCCCGGGCGCGAAACGATAGGTGCGCGGCTCGTCGATGGAGGTGCGGCAACTGACCACCACGTAAGTTTGTTGCCCGTCGGTGGCCTCGAAGGTGATGGCGGCCATGGGATCCCACAGCGGGTGGTCGGAGGCGGCTTCGGCGCCGTGGCGTCGGAACCAGGCCAGCTGGTGCGCCTGGTGCTCGCCGATAAATTGCCCGAACGCCACGAGCGATTCGGTGGTTGCCTCGTCCGATGGGTGGGCCGTGGCGCACACCGCGGGATGCAGTAACCCACAATTACGACAGGCGACAAAGAGCATGTTACCCCCGATGCCCATCAATGCAGGAACGGGTTGGGACTGCCCGACCGCGTCGGGACGGTCAGCGTCACCAGCGTGCCCCGTCCGCGTTCGCTGGTCATGCGCAAGTGGCTGCCCATCAGATCCGCCAACCGCGTGGCGATGCGCAACCCCAGGCCGAGGCCCCGGTATCGGCGTCGTGAAGAGGGATCGGCCTGCGAAAGCCCCTCCATGACCCGGGCAATTTCATCGCGTTCCATACCGATCCCGGTGTCGGCCACCTCGATCTCGATCGCGTTGGTATGCGGCGCCCGTCGCGCGGCCACGGAAATCATGCCGGTCTGGGTGAATTTCACCGCATTGTCGAGCAGCGCCCAGAGGACTCGTTCTAGCTTCTCGCTATCGGTGACTACGCTGAGGTCGGCAAGGGCGAGGTCCACACCCAGCAGGAGGCCCTTCTCAGCGGCGGCCGGCTGAAACTTTTCGGCTGCCTGCCGGACGATCTCGCCGGCGTCGGTGCGTTCCAGATTGAGCGTCACGTCGCCGGAGTCGATCGCGGTGAGCAGCAAGACGCTCTCGACCAGGGAAAGCAGTTCGGCGGAGTTGGCTTGGATGCGTTCCAACGCGCTGCGCTGATCCTCGTCCACCATCTTCTCCAGTTCTTCGGCGAGGATGGCGCTGTAGCCGATGATCGCACTTAGCGGGGTGCGCAGTTCATGCGACAGGTTCGCCAGGAAATCCTCTTTCATCCGTCGCGCGCGCTGGTTCGCTCGTCGCCGTGCTACGGCGCGGCGCACCAGGTCGGAAATCTGCGGCACGTCGAACGGCTTGGAGACGTAGTCGAACACGCCCTGGCGCAATCCGCGGATGGCGGAGTCGAGCGAGCTGTAGCCGGTGACGATGATCACCTCGACATCCGGATCGAAGGCCTTGATGTGCTCCATCACTTCGACGCCCGACATCACCGGCATGCGCAGGTCCAAAGTGACGACGTCGATGGCCGTCGAGCGGATGATGTCCAGCGCTTGCGGGCCGCTGCTTGCGGTAAAAACGTTGTAAGACGGCTTGAAAATCATGCGGAGCGATTCCGCCGGACCCCGCTCGTCGTCGACAATCAGGAGAGACGCGCGCTCATCAACCATATCACCCCACCTCGCAATGCTTCCGGAGCCTTTCGAGCAGGGACGGTGCCAGCGCGCCCACAAGATCAGGCGATGGGTGATTTAATTCTTGTAACTAGCTATAAAAACGGCCAATTGTTCTCCCTGTGACGCAGACCGAGGTGATGCTGTAGGGAGGGCTAGAACAGGCGCAGCGCACAGATTTGAACGCTGCGGCAAGGAACTGCCAGGCGCGGAGGACCTACCCGATCTCCGCGATTCCCAGCTTGTCCATCTTATACTTTAGAATCCGTCGGGTGGTGCCGAGGAGTTCGGCGGCGCGGGTTTGATTGTTCTGGGATTGCGTCAGGGCGTTGCGGATCAGTTCCTGCTCGAACAGGTCGACCGCCTCGGCGAGCCGGGTTTCCCCGCGCAGGACACTCTGTTGCGCTGGATGTGCGTCGCCGTTGCCGTTCCGCAGGTATTGCGGCAAGTCGTCGCGTGTCATGGTCGTCCCGTGTGACAACACCATGGACCGTTCCACGAGATTCTCGAGTTCACGCACGTTGCCGGGCCAGGAGTACTGCATCAGCAGATCGAGCGCATCGTTGGCAAACGCCTTCTCCGCGATCCCAAGGTCGCGCGCCTTGTTGCGCAAGAAATGATGCACGAGCGCCACGATATCCTCGCGTCGCTCGCGCAATGCCGGCAAGTGCACGGACACGACGTTGAGCCGATAGTACAGGTCGGAGCGAAAACTGCCATCGCGCATACCCTGGTGCAGATCGCGGTTGGTGGCGGCAATGACGCGGACGTCGACGCGGATGGTCTGCCCGCCACCGACGCGGGCGAACTCGCTTTGTTCGAGGACGCGCAGGATTTTGGCCTGCGTCGCCGGGTTCATCTCACCGATCTCGTCGAGGAACAACGTCCCGCCATCGGCCAATTCGAATTGTCCCGGCTTTTTGACATAGGCGTCGGTGAACGCCCCGCGCTCGTGTCCGAACAGCTCGCTTTCCAACAAGTTCTCCGGGATGGCGGCGCAATTGATCGTGATCAGGGGTTTGCTCGCCCGCGGGCTGTGGTAATGGATCGCCTTGGCAATCAGTTCTTTGCCCGTGCCGCTCTCGCCGGTGATCAGTACGGTGGTTTTCAGGGGGGCAACCATGGAAACCGACTTCAACACGTCGCGTAATTTGGGAGAGCTTCCGATGATGTTTTCGAAGCCGTACCGCAGTCCGACTTCGGACCGCAGGGCTTCCACCTCGCGGACCAATGCGGCGGATTGCACAGCCCGCTCGACGATCAGCAGCAGTTCGTCGACGTCGAAGGGCTTGGTCACATAGTCGAACGCGCCCAGTTTCATGGCGCTTACGGCCGTTTTCACAGTCTTGGTGGCGGTCAACATGATTACCTGCGGCCCAAGGGCGCGCTCCCTGATCCGTTCCAGGACTTCCAGTCCGTCCAGCCCCGGCATGAGGATGTCCAGCAAGACGACATCGAACCTCTCGTCGGTCAGCAGGCTCAGCGCTTGTTCACCCGAAGCGGTAGCCACGGGCTCGAAGCGCTCCTTGAGCACCATCCGCAAGGATTCGCGGACCCCCGGCTCATCGTCAACTATCAAGACTCGTCGCTTTACCATTTCCTGACTCGACCTGTTCTCGACTGGGTAGCCAAACGGTTACCGTGTGGGTGCCTTGCGCGCTGTCCACGTCGATCCGCCCGCCGTTGCGTTCTATCAGTGTTCTAGCAAAGGTAACGCCCAGCGGAAGGAGAGCGCCGGCATCGTCTGCGGGGCGATCCAGGAGTTCCGCCAGTCTGCCGCCGAGCGGGTGGCCATGCCCCTTGAATTCGAAGATCATGGCACCACCGCCGTCGGCCGGTCGCACGCAGAGCGTTTGTCCGTCCTGTAGGTCGCGGACGATAGCCCGCAAGAGGTTCTCGAACGCGTAGCCGATCTGCGCCGGATCGACATAAACCGACACCGCGTCCGGCGGACGATACTGTAGGAGTACGCGCCGCTCGGTTAGCGCCGGGGCGAGTTCGCTCAGGCTGGGTGAGAGCAAGGCGCTCAGGGTGACGCTGCTGGGCGCGGGTGTCCGGAAGCGCGTGAACTGCAGGAGATTCTCCAGGGAGCGGTCCATGCGGTCGACCGCCTCGCCGGTCAACCGCGCCACCTGCTCACGCCCGGTTTCGTCCGCCAGCAGTCGGTCCAGATGCTGGGCGATCGTCTTGATGGTCACCATTGGGTTTTTGAACTCATGGGCCAACTCGTTGATGATCAGATCGATGGCGTCGGCGCTTGCCGCGGGGGAGCCTGCCTCCGCGGCCGCTTCGTCGCCGCTGCGCGGAATGAGAGGGCCATAACCGAAGAGGAGATCCGGCACGTCGAGCGAGGAGCCGCGCGCCATGACGATGGAGCGGGCCAGGACGGTCTCGAGTTCGGCCAGGTTGCCAAACCACAGATAGCGCTGCAGCCGTTCCATTGCTCGAGGAGTAAATGTGACGGCTTCGACGGACAGTGCGCGCGTCAGGACAGCAGCCAGATGGTGGACGAGATCGGGGATCTCCGCAGGCCGGTCGCGTAGCGGCGGTAGCGTGATGGGAAACACGCTGATGCGGTAGAAGATCTCGGGGCTGAGTCCCGGCGCCGCGCCCAGGTTCCGGAAGTCGTGGGTGGTAGCGCAGACGATACGCACGGGGTGCCAGCCGCCGCTCATCAAGAAGCCGCCGCCATCGATGAGTTCGCGTAGCAGGTGTTCGCCGTCGGCAGTGAGCCCCACGATTTCGGTGAGGAACACCGTGATCCGGCCGGGGGGCTCGCTCGCGGCCTGGTGCAATGCCGCGCGGGAGAATGTTGCCGCCGCCACGCTAACGAACTGGCCGGCACCGCCGCAGCTGTGCAGGGCGCGGGCCAAACGCGCCTTGCCCGTGCCCTGCTCGCCGCAAAGGAGGACGGGGAGCGGTGTCGTCGCGGCGCGGCGCACCAGCACTGCCGCCTCCGCGGTTAGCACGGGATAGTCAAGATCCGTGCGCGCCGGCCAGCGCGAGCCGCCGAGCGGCCGGCGCGCGAGCAGCGCCCGGATACGCGTGCGCAGTTCCTCGGGACGGAACGGGAACGGGAGCACGGCGGCCGCGCTGACGGAAACGAGCGGAGGTGCGTGGGGGCGCTGGAGCCACAGGATGGGGGCGTCGCGTGGGAGCGGCCCCGTGTTGGCTGTCGCCCAGGCGTCGGTGCCGACGAGTAACAAATCGGCTTCTTCGATCTTGGAGCGGTCGCGCGCAAACTCGTCCGCCGTGAGACCGCGGACGCAGTACTCGTCCCCGAGTACGATGGCAATCGTTTCCTGAATAGAGGGTGAGTTATCGACGACCCAAACGCGCGGGCGCTCCAAGCAACAACCTCCTTCTCCTCCCCTCGCCACCAGCGGCGATCAGCCCGAACGGACGCTCGACCCTACCTGGTTTTGGGCACGGAAGTCAATGACAGAATTCGCTTCTGAAAGAATCGCGACAATCGGCATCCGCAGCCGCGGACCGCCTGCCTGGGGTGCGGCGAGACGTCCTTGAAAAGCATGGACCGGGCGTGGTAGCGGTCGGGCTGCGGGCAGAACGAAGGTAACGGGCGAGCGCGGCGGGCCGCGGCGCGGGACTTCGGCGGGGCGGCTTCCAGTTCGTGGTTCAGAGGTATCCGGCGAATGTGTTCGGTCGGCGGGAGCGGATCCGAGAGACGGCGAACGGCGTGGACGCGATTGGTGTACAGGCATCGGCGATGAGCAGGGCGCGACGCGACGTGGCGTTCTATCGCCCCGACATCGGCGAGGACGAGATTGCGGCGGTGGTCGAGACAATGCGGTCCGGCTGGCTGACGATCGGGCCACGCACCCAGGAATTCGAGGGTGCGTTCGCGCAGGCGACGGGCGCCGTGCACGCGGTGGCGGTGAGTTCCGGTACCGCGGCATTGCACCTGGCGCTGGATGCGCTCGATCTGCGGTCTGGCGACGAGGTGATCACCAGCACGCTCACCTTCACGGCTACCGGGGCGAGCGTCGTGCATGCCGGCGGACGGCTGGTGCTGGCGGATGTGACCCCGGATACGCTGAACCTCGATCCGGCGGACGTGGCGCGGAAAATTACGCCGCGTACCCGCGCCATCGTGCCGGTCCACTTTGCCGGGCACCCGGCGGCGATGGACGAACTGGGAGCGATGGCGCGGCAGCACGGCCTGACGGTGATCGAAGACGCCGCCCATGCGCTGCCGGCCGCTTATCGCGGGCGCGCGGTGGGGACGATTGGCGACATGACCGCCTTCAGCTTCTACGCCACCAAGAACCTGACGACCGGCGAAGGCGGCATGCTGACGTTGGCGGACGCAGCGCTGGCCGAGCGCCTGCAGTCGCAGCGGCTGCACGGCATGAGTCGCAACGCGTGGCGGCGGTATAGCCGTGAAGGCTCCTGGCGCTATGATGTGGCGCGTGTGGGCTTCAAGTACAACATGACCGACGTGGCGGCGGCAATGGGCCTGGTGCAGTTGCGACGTCTGCCAGCGCTGCATCGGCGGCGGTGCGAGATCGCAGCGCTGTACACGGAACTGTTATCCGACGTCCCCGAGGTGGACCTGCCGGCAACGCGGCCAGAGGTTGCGCACGCGTGGCACCTGTACGTGGTCCGCGTACGGCCGGAACGCTTACGTGTGCACCGGGACGCAATCATCGAAGAGTTGCGGGCCGCCGGCGTGGGCACCGGCGTCCACTTTATTCCCCTGCATCGCCTATCGTACTATGCCAAGACCTGCGGCCGCGAGGCGGGAGATCTGCCCGTGGCCTCCGCCGCGGCCGAGACCATTATTTCGTTGCCCGTGTACACCTTGCTGGCGGATGACGATGTACGCTACGTGGCGATGACACTACGCGACATCCTGCGCGCCAATCGGCGCTGAACGGCCGCGGCGCGCGAGAGAAGGGTTCACGGTACGGGCGATGGTGGCGAGGAAGGCCGAAACGCTACATTTGGTCACCGGGGGCGCCGGGTTCATCGGTTCGAGCATCGTGGAGGCGCTCGTGGCGCGCGGCGAACGGGTGCGGATCCTCGACAACTTCTCGACCGGCAGTCTCGCCAACCTCTCGGCGGTGCGGGATCAGATCGAAATCGTCGAAGGGGATCTGCGCGATATGAGTGCGGTGCGCCGAGCGGTGACCGGGGTCACGTACATTTCGCACCAGGCGGCGCTGCGGTCGGTCCCGCGGTCGATCGACGATCCGTTGAGCAGCGATGCCGTCAACACGCACGGCACTCTACAGTTATTGCTGGCGGCACACGAGGCCAAGACGGTGTGCCGGCTGGTGTATGCTTCGTCGTCGTCGGTATATGGCGACTCACCGGCGCTGCCCAAGGTGGAAGATCAACTGCCGGCACCGATCTCACCCTACGCGGTGTCCAAGCTGGCGGCGGAGTATTACTGCCGAATGTATGCCCGGCTGCATGGACTGGAAACGGTGAGTTTGCGCTACTTCAACGTGTTCGGGCCGAAGCAGAGTCCGGAATCGAGGTACGCGGCCGTGGTGCCGTTGTTCATTCGCGCCGCGCTACGTGGGGAGCCGGTGGTTGTCCACGGGGACGGCGAACAATCGCGGGATTTCACTTATATCGACAACGTGGTGCAGGCGAACCTTGCGGCCTGTACCGCGCCCGGGGTCGGCGGCGAGGTGTTCAACATCGCGTGTAACACACGGCACTCGGTGCTCACGATCGCGCATACTATTCAGGCGTTGGTGGGCCGGCCGCTCGACATTCGGCACATGCCGGCACGTTCCGGCGATGTGCGCCACACCCAGGCGTCGATCGACAAGGCAGCGCGTCTGCTGCGGTACCGGCCAACGGTGGATTTCGAAGACGGCATGCGCCGCACCTTCGCGTACCTCGCCGGACGGGCCTAGCGCGCACAGGCGCCATGCACGACAATCTCGCCGCTGGCGTTACCTGGGATCTGGCGGACCTGTACGCGGGTCTAGACGATCCGCGTATCGAGCAGGATCTCGACAGCGCGCTGCAGGCGGCGCGACGCTTCGGGGCCACCTATCGCGGTACGATCGATGTGCGCGACGGCCCGTCGCCGGCGCGTATCGCGGAGGCCGTCGCGGTTATGGAAGCGATTCTGGAGCAGGCGGGCAAAGCGTGCGCCTACGCCGAACTGCGTCATGCGGCCGACGTCGTGCCGGCGGCGCACGGCGCGCTGGTGGCTATGACCCAGGAGAAGGCGTCGGCTATACGGCAGGAGTTGTTATTCTTCGAGCTCGAGTGGTTGGCCGTGGACGAGGCCGCGGCGCAGCATGTGGTCGACGATCCCGTCTGCGCGCCGCGCCGCCATTTTCTGACGAGCTTGCGGCGGTACCGGCCGCACGTCCTGTCGGAGCCCGAAGAACGGATTCTCGAGGAGAAGGCTAACACCGGCGCGCGGGCGTTCTGCCGGCTGTTCGACGAAGTGCTGTCGTCGCTGGAGTTCGAGGTCGAGGTGGCGGGCACGCCCCAGCGGCTGAACGAGAGCGGTGTCCTGGCGCTGCTCTCCGACAGCCGCCGCGCTGTACGGCGGGCGGCGGCGGAGGCGCTGACCGGCGGTTTGCGGGCCAATCAACTGTTGCTCGGTTTCATCTTCAACACCCTGGTGCAGGATCACGGCAGCGACGACCGCCTGCGCGCCTATCGCGATCCCATGGAGGCGCGGCATCTGGCGAACGAAATCGGCGGGGATACGGTGGCGGCGTTGATGGAGGCCTGCGAGGCCAATCGCGACATCGTGCAGCGTTACTACCGTTTGAAGCGACACCTGCTGCAACTCGACGAACTGGCGGACTATGACCGCTATGCGCCCCTGACCGCCGAGCACGCGAGCGTGCCGTGGGCGCACTGCCGGGAGATGGTGGTCGGGGCGTACCGGGCGTTTGCCCCACGCCTAGGGGAAATCGCAGAGATCTTTTTCGACCGGCGCTGGATCGATGCCGAGGTGCGCAGTGGAAAGCGCGGTGGTGCCTTCAGTGCCTCGACGGTACCGAGCGTGCACCCCTACGTGCTGGTGAACTACAGCGGGCGGCCGAACGACGTGACGACGGTCGCCCACGAACTCGGCCACGGGGTGCACCAGTATCTGGCGCGGCCGCGCGGCTACCTGGAGGCGGATACGCCGCTGGTGATGGCGGAAACCGCCAGTGTCTTCGGCGAAATGGTGGTCTTCGAACACCTGCTGCGCGACGTGGGGGATACGCGCGCCCGGCTGGCGCTGGTGTGCTCGAAAGTGGAAGACAGCATCGCGACGGTGTTCCGGCAGGTCGCCATGACGCGCTTCGAGCAACAATTGCATTTGGCGCGCCGGGCCGGCGGCGAAGTGGCGCGCGAGCGTATCTGCGAGCTGTGGCTGCAAACGAACGCGGCGCTGTATGGCGAGTCGGTGCAGCTCACCGACGGCTACCGCTGGTGGTGGGCGTACATTCCGCACTTCGTGCACACGCCTTTCTACTGCTACGCCTACGGCTTTGGCGAGTTGCTGGTGCTCGCGCTGTACGAGACGTATCGGCGCGAGGGGGACACATTCATACCGAAATATCTCGACCTGCTGGCGGCGGGCGGTTCCGATACGCCGGCCGCATTGCTGCGGCGCTTCGATCTCGACGTCGGCGATCCCGAGTTCTGGAATCTCGGCCTGGCACCGCTGCGCCAGATGGTTGCGACCGCGGAGCGCTTAGCGCAGGAGTCGGAAGGACAGAGGGCAGAGGGCAGATGACCGAGGGCGGACGTCTAACGTCCGCTCTCCGTGCGCTGCTGTTTACGATCTGAAGCTCTTGTCAAATGCCGCCGATGTCGTCGGGGTCGACGTCGAGCGCTTCCTCCACCGTACTTGCTTCTTCCTGGTCGAAGCGGTCCTGAATGAGCCGCAGCACGCTAGTGTACACCGTTTCCCCGTCGTCAGCGCGGACGACGAAGAACGGCGCGGTTTCCACACCCAGTCGTTCCCCGAGGATGACACCGGGGCTGCCGGCATCGTCCTCCTGTGCCCACACCACCTCGTCGATTCGATGCCACAGGCCGCGCTGTCGCAGGTGATCCGTGACCTCGGCGCACTTGCGGCAATCGGAGCCGTCGCGCATCCGCTTTTTCACCATCGTAATGTACATTGGCTACGCCTCACAGATTTCCATCTTGGAATTTTGTCACGTTGCCCGCGTGCAGGCCACACTCTTTCGCGGTTTCGTCCTCCCACCACCAGCGCCCCTCGCGTTCGTGCTGGCTGGGGTTGGTCGGGCGCGTGCAAGGCTCGCAACCGATAGAGGCGTAGCCGCGCTCGAACAAGGGATTATAGGGTACTTCGCGCTCGCGGATATAGGCCCAGAGCTGCTTGCCCGTCCAATTGGCGAGCGGATTGAACTTCACCAGGCGGTGTTTGGCGGAATTGAAGGTCGGGTCGAGCTGCACCACCGGAATGGCCGAACGGGTACCGGGACTTTGATCCTTGCGCTGGCCGGTGACCCAGGCGTTGAGCGGCTTGAGCGCGCGCAGCAAGGGTTCGACCTTGCGGATGGCACAACATTCCTTATGTCCGTCGGTGTAGAAGGAGAAGAGCCCCTTCTCGCGTACCAGCTTCTCGAGCGCCTCGGCCTGCGGGTAGTACACGTCGATACGGATGGCGTAGTGGCGGCGCACACGGTCGATGAATTGCAGCGTTTCGGGGTGGAGGCGGCCGGTGTCGAGCGAGAAGACGCGGAACTTACCGCCGATCTTACTGGCCATGTCGATCAACACGACGGATTCGGCGCCGCTGAAGGAAATGCCGATGTCCGGTCCATACTCGCGAATGGCGAGCTCCAAGATGTCCCGCGGGTCACGGGTGGCATATTCTGCGGCGAGGGCCGCGATCGTCTTGGGATCAACCGACATCAACTCCCCCATGTGCTGGAATTGCCGCGCACGTGGCGGCCCGAATGGTCTTTGTACAGTCCTGGCGCCGTAGCCGCAAGTGCGCGCCGGCAGGGGCGACGGCGCTGTGCGCGGGGGAGGACGCGTGCGTTCACCGTGTCTTCCGCGGCCGCTGGGGATCTGATATAAGCAACGTCGAACTTCCGTTCCGGGTGCGGTGAGGTTGGGTGGTTGTCGATAGTGACGAGAGCCGCAGCGGCTCGAATAGGTGGTACGGAGGGGAACCTACCGTGCTGAGCGCGGTCACACTGCACGAAATCGAAATGATCTTTACGGTCTTGGATCGCCTGGGGATCTCGCGCGAGGCCGTGGTGATTCCTCTGCGCCCGGCCCTCCCGGGCCGGGTGCGCCGTCTCCCCAATGCGAAGTATGAGATCGTCGTCGATGCCGGCGTCCCGATCGACGAGTGGCTGCCGGTGCTGGAAGCGGAACTGCGAGCGCAACGCTAGCGAGAGGAGGGCAGTTGACATGAAGCGGTGGCGGATGATGCTGGCGATCGGAGCGACGTTCGGTATGCTGGCGGGCGCGCGGCAGGCGGACGCGCGCCACGCCGGGCGACGGGCGCCTGACAAGGCGGCCGCACCGACCGCGAAGGCCGCGGCGCCGGCCGCCGGCGAGATCTATCGCTCGGCAATCCTCATGGACGCGGAATCCGGTACGGTGCTTTTCGAGAAGAACGCGCATGTGTTGGGTCCGCCCGCATCGATGACGAAGATGATGGTCATGTTGCTGGTGGCCGAACGTGTGCGCGACGGCAGCCTGCACTGGGACGATCCCGTCACGGCCTCGGCCTGGGCGAGCAAGATCGGGGGTTCGCAGGTGTACCTGAAGCAAGGCGAGGTCTTCTCGCTAGCCGAGATGATGCAGGCCATCACGATTCACTCCGCCAACGATGCCGCGGTTGCGGTGGCGGAGGCAGTTGCCGGATCGAGCGAGGCATTTGTGGACCTGATGAACGAACGTGCGAAGGAACTGGGGATGCACGACACGGTCTACCACAGTGTCCACGGCCTGCCGCCGGCGCCCGGACAGGAGGCGGACCTGAGCAGTGCGTTCGATATGGCGACCCTGGCGCGCCAAGTGGTGAAGTTTCCGGACATCATGAAGTGGTCGGGAACGAAGGAAACGACCTTTCGCAACGGCACACTGACGCTCACGAACACCAACCGCCTGGTACGGGAAACCGGCTGGGTCGATGGGTTGAAGACGGGTTTCTATCGCGAAGCTGGCTTCAACGTGACGGCGACCGCACGCCGGGACGGGCTGCGACTTATCTCAGTCATCATGGGGGCGCCGCAAAAGCGCGATTGCTTTGCACAAGCGGCGGCGCTGCTGACGAAGGGATTTGCGGACTATAAGGCCCTGGTCGCGGTGAAAAAGGGCGACACGGTCGCCAACGATGTGGCCGTCAAGGGTGGCAAGACGCACTTCGTCCGCGTCGTCGCGGGGGCCGACGTCGCGGTGCTGGCAAAACGCGCCGATAAGAAGAAGTTCTCGCTGGAGTTGGCGTTGCCCGGCGACGTGCAGGCGCCGCTGCCAGTAAACGCTCAAGTCGGGCAAGTGGTAGTGAAGGACGGCGATACGGTGATCGCGAAGATCCCGGCGCTGGCTGCCGATTCGGTGGAAAAGCAGACCTCCCTCTGGGATCGCCTGTTCTGATCCCGTCGGCGGGCGCGGCGAACGGTGCCGCCGCTCAACTGGCGGCGCGCCGCACTGCCTCGATATCGGCCGTGTGTTTTGGGACGACGGCCGAGAGGACGTCATGCCCCTCGGCGGTCACCAGGATATCGTCCTCGATCCGTACGCCGATGCCGCAGTACTGGGGATGGACATCTTGGCGATCGGCGGCGATGTAGATCCCCGGCTCGACCGTCATGACCATGCCGGGCGCGAGGGTCCGAGAGCTGCCTGCCACTTTGTAGAGGCCGACATCGTGAACGTCCATGCCGAGCCAGTGGCTGGTGCGGTGCATGTAGAACGGGCGGTACTGCTCTTTGCCGATGATCTCCTGGCGATCGCCCCGCAGGATCTGGAGTTCGAGCAGGCCATCCACCAGGACCTCGACGGCGCGCTGGTGGATCTCCTCGTGTCGGATGCCCGGCCGGATAATCGCGATCGCCGCCAGTTGGGCCTGCAGGACCACCTCATAAATGGCGCGCTGCGGACCGGTGAAACGATCGGCTACCGGAACGGTCCTGGTCACGTCGGCGCAGTATCCGGCAAAGTCGGCTCCGGCATCGATGAGCAACAGGTCTCCCGCGCTCAATAGCCGATCGTTGCTGACGTAGTGCAGCGTCGTCGCATTCGCGCCGCCGGCGACGATTGACGGGTAGGCTGGGCCGACCGCGCCCTTGCGGCGGAAGGTATAGTCGATCAGCGCCTCGATCTCGTACTCGTGCACGCCCGGACGTGCGGCGCGCAGTGCCGCGGCATGCGCCTCCGCGGTGATGGCGATGGCCGTGCGCAGGGCTTCGAGTTCTTCCGGGCCCTTCACCATGCGCATTTCGTGCAGGAATTCGGCGGGGTCGAGCACGGCGGTAGGGCCGGTGCCCGTACGCGGCCGTGTCAGCTGCCATTGCCGCATCCACGCGAGGACGCGTTGATCGAAGGCGTAATCCCGGCCGGACCGATAGTACAAGCGATCCCGTTCGCTGGCAGACGCGCCGATTCTTTCATCGAGTTGATCGATGGGGTAGGCCATTTGTGGGCCGTAATTGGCGATCGCGCCGTCGACGCCGGCACGGCGGCCCGTCCAGGTTTCCCGTTCGGGATCGCGCGGACGCACGAACAAGACGAACTCTTCCTTGGGATGCCCGGGCAACAGGAGACAGACCGCCTCCGGCTCGGGAAAACCGGTCAGATAGAAGAAATCGCTGTCTTGGCGGTAGCGGTGTTCGACATCCACGGCGCGCAGGGCGACCGGTGCGGCCGGAAATACCGCAGCCGCCGACGGCCCAAGGCGGTCCATCAGCGCACGACGCCGCTGTGCGAAGATATCCATCGCTGCCATCCTCTATGAATATCGTTAGCGGTTTGTCCGCGGGGCGGCAAATCGGTGGGACGCCGACGGGGATCAGCCGCCTGTGGCGTTCCGGCGGTCGAACCACGCCCGCACGGCGTCGACGGCGATGGGAAGAACGATCGTACGATTCTTATCGGTGCCCACTTGCGCTAGCGCCTGAAGAGCGCGCAACTGGATGGCCGGTTCGTGTCGTTCCAAGATCGTGGCCGCCTCGCTCAACCGCTGGGCTGCTTGATACTCGCCATCGGCGCTGATGACCTTGGCGCGGCGCAAGCGCTCGGCCTCCGCCTGCCGGGCAATCACCCGCTGCATCTCCGTGGGCAGGTCGACCTGTTTCACCTCGACGAGGACAACCTTCACCCCCCACGGTTCGGTGTGCGTATCGATGATTTCCTGGAGGCGGGCATTGAACTTGTCGCGCTCGGCCAACAACTCGTCTAAATGCGCCTGCCCGCACACGCTGCGCAGCGTCGTTTGTGCAATCTGCGAGGTGGCGTACAGATAGTTCTGCACGTCAAGCACCGCCCGATTCGGCTCGACGATGCGAAAGTACAGGACGGCGCTGACCTTTACCGAAACGTTGTCTCGGGTAATCACGTCCTGCGATGGAACGTCCAAGGTGATGGTGCGCAAATCGAGACGGAACCACTGCTCCACCAAGGGGATCGCATAGATGAGTCCCGGTCCACGTGAGCGGGTGATGCGCCCCAGGCGGAAAACAACCGCACGTTCGTACTCGCGGATGATCTTGATGCCGCTGAGGAGCAGGTAGAGGCCAACCAGCAGCGCGGCAGTGAGTGGGCCGATCACCATAGCGGGAGAGTATCAGAGGCGGCCGGCGGGCCGCAATCGGTTAGAAACTCGAGGCCGCACGCCCCCAACAGGGAATTGGCGTCGTGGCGCGGCGGACGATGGGCAGGCTGCACAGCTCAGGGCGCAGGGCGCGATTTCGAACGTGCAAGGAGACGGTCGGCCGTCCGTACTGCGAGCGCCGTAATGGTCAACATGGGCGCGTCTCCACTGCCGCTGGACGGCACCACGGCGCCGTCAGCAAACGCCAGGTTGGGCACCTCGTGACTGAAACCGTCAGCGTCGGCGACCGCCTGCGCGGGGTCGTCGCCCATACGGCAAGTGCCGAGCACGTGTGCGCTGGAAAACAGATCCAGGGCGGAGGTCTCCTCGACGATCTCGGCACCGGCGGCAGTCCACACTGCCCGTGTGCTGTCGGCCATCCGCCGCAGCAGGTGGCGTTCGTTGTCGCCGAGGTGTGACGTGATGCGGGCGAGCGGAATGCCGGCGCTGTCTTTAAGAGACGGGTCCAGGTCGATCCGTGTACGCGCGTTCGGCAGCCAGTCGCCGAGCGCGAGCAGGGCCACGGCGCGACCGAAGTCGGCCGCCAACTGCCGCTGATGTGCGGCGCCGAATCCTGGAATGAGGCGCTCCGCATAGGCCACGGGGCCGCGAAGCCCGGCGGCGCCGTGCGCGGTCGAGAGGCGGAAGCCGCCAATGCCTCCCTCGGCAAGGCGTGCGGGGATGGCAAAATCCCATGCCGTACCGTCGATCGGGACGCCGCGATACGAATCGACACGGTCAGGGAGCAGCGCTACGGACAGCCAGAACAACGATTCGGTGAGATGCTCGCCTACCTGCCGCGCATCGTTGGCCAACCCGTTTGGGAAGCGCGCGGAGGTCGAGAGCAGGAGCAAACGGGGTGTTTCCACAGCGCCCCCGGCGAGCATGATGTACGGTGCGGCTACACGCCGGTGGGTGCCGCCGGCGTCGCGGTAGACGACGGCGGCCGCTTGGCCGTGCGCATCGATTTCGACCGCCACGGCCTGTGCGTGCGTGCGCAGGTCGAGCCGGCCCGTTGCCAGCGCCGCCGGCAGGAAGGTGACGTCGGCGCTTCCCTTGTCGCCGAGCGGGCAGCCGCTGGCGCACGCGTTGCAGTAGTTGCAGGGCGGCCGACCGCGGTAGGCGGTCGGAAGGATTGCCAGCGCGTTGGGGATGAGGGTGGCACCCAACGTCGCGAACGCCGGTGCGAGTCGCGTGCTGGCGTAGGAGAGCGGGTGTGGAGGCAAGAGGGGGGGAGCGTTGCCGCGCGGCCGAAACGGGTTGTCGGCCGGTGCCGCCACGCCAATGATGTGCTCCGCGAGATCGTAGTAGCGCTCCAACTCGGCGTAGGGGATCGGCCAGTCCACCCCGACGCCATGGAGGGACCGCAGACGCAAAGCGTCAGGGTGGTAACGATGCGCCTCGCCTTGGAAATGCAGCGTGCTGCCGCCGACGCCACGAACGTGCGCATACTGGGCATACTGGCGAGTGTTGCCCGGGACGAGCGCTCCCCGAACCCGGTTCCAGGAACGGTAGGCACCGAACTCCGCGGCGACCGCCTGGGCCGGGCCGTACCCGTAACGCGGCTCGCCTTGCTCGTCGTCCAGGGCGTCGTACGGAAACGGACGGTGCTCGAAATCGCCGGCGGTCTGCGGGTAATCACGCGCGGGGTTGTACCTCCGTCCTGCTTCCAGGAGCGTAACCCGTACACCCTGGGTCGTGAGCCGCCACGTTGCGGCCAGACCGCCGGCGCCGGCACCGACGACGATCACGTCCGCATCAGGCATCGGGTGGCTCCCGGTAGTTCGGATAGCCATCGGGCTGTGGTGGATGGGGGAAGCGAAGACGCCGCCAAGCGAGCGGCTGGCTGTAGACGAGCTGCATGGTCCGCCCGCGTACGGTGCGATAGAAAAATAGTGGCAAGCTTCCCTCGGCGGCTGCCGCGCATGCTTCCACGACCGCCTCCTGTTGGTCGCGGTCCAGCGTGACGAAGTCCCTGGCGCCGCGGTCCCTGGCCGCATGGTTCAGGAGGCGCACGCCCTCTACGAGCGCCCGGCGCGTCTGCCGCTTGGACTCGCCATCTTCGACCAGACGTTCCAGCAATGCCGCGCGTAGCGGTGGTGGGAACTCGGCGGTAGGGCCCAGCACATCCATGAGGGCGGCCAAGGTCTCTCGGTCGACGGCTGCGAGCCGGCGAGGAAAGTAGACGCGCTGGAGCAGCCAACCGCCGAATGCGACGAGTACAGCGCCGACGCCGGCGCGCAAGACGGACCGCCGCGTCCAGTGTCTGGGGGTGTGCTGCGACTGCGGCCTGGAAGTCCGCGGCGCGATACCCCCGCAAGCGATGAGCGTAGCCGCGGCGATGAGCACGCCACCGACACATCCCGCGGCGAATAGCGCCCAGGCCAGGAGCGACTGAGTGGCTGCCGCCTGGGCGGCTACCTTACCGAGGTCGTCGCCGCGGAGGCGGAGCGCCCAGTCGGGGCCGGCGAGACTTGCCAAACGGGTGATTGGGATCGAGGCCGCTTCGTAACAGTCACCCGGCAGTGCGGCGAGGGGCTGCAGTGCGGCGCTGAGGCCGAGCCCAAGCAGCCAGGGCTGACGCCTGCGGATCGCCAGGCGGGACAGCGGCGACCCCGCCGCGCACAGCACCACAAGCGGGGCAAGCACGGTTACCAGGTAGGACAGATCGCCCGCCGGCCGAAACCCCGACAAGCGTCCGGCGTACTCGCTCTCGCTGGTGATCCACGGGAAGAAACGAGCGAAGAGATCCCCGCCGTACAGCGGGCTGATCTCCAACCGGGTCACGCTTCCGCCGGTGGCCAGGCACCCCAACACGTGCAGAGCTTCGTGCAGCGGAACCAGGGCACACCACCCGACGACGAAGATGGCGATGAGCTGACCGAGGCGGCTGTACTTGCCGTTCAGCACAGCCGCGAGTGCGTCGAGTTGCGTGTTGAGCGTTTTCAGAATCAGCGGCTGCGCTCGCGCAGGAACGCGAGTCCCGTACCCACAAGCGCGATCGCCAGCAACACCAATCCACCCTCATCCATGGCCGGCACGCTTGACGGCGCTGGCGTCGCTAGAATGCCGGCCCGACTCGTGTGTGCGCCGGCCGCGATGAGAAACACTCCAACAAGAAAGAGGGGCTTCATGAAACCTCGAGGCGTTGGGTGCGGGTGGCGGGATAACCGAAGGGCCGTCTGAACGAACGCAGTGCGCATCCGAATACCTCCTTAGGATGGAACCGTGCGTATAATACCGAAAATCGGCTGTCAATCATGCGTCAGGTTCGTAGGGCTCCCACTTGACGCGGTGCGGGCCGCGGCGGAGAGGACAAGCCACTTCCCGGGCAAACCGGGAATTTGTGCGTCGCCGTGAATGGTCCCCTCGCGCGTCAGCTGTGCGAGTGTCGGCTGCAAGTACGACGGATCGCCGACAACGCTCAAGAGCTGGCGCGCACTGGCATAGATGACTGCTTGGAGGTAGCGCCGCGCCACCGCATTCGCCGCCCGCTGTGGCGATCGCCGCCGCGCCGCTGCCACCCGTTCGGGGAATCGCGCTGCAATGAGATCCCACACGTACGTAAACGGGTCGTAGCGCACCTCGCACATCGCGACGTGGAGTTTCTGTTGCACCTCGGCCATGGCGGTGTCGAATGCCCGGCGCTGGTTCGGTCGTGCCAGGTTGGTTGCCAGCTTCAATTCCAATGTATCCTGCGGGCACCTGCGATGGAGAGCGTCGAGAATCGTCTTCGCGACGGGGGAGAGCAGGCCATCGCGGTACTCCCGCAGATAGTCATGCCTGGGCCCCAACAGCCGATAGACGTCGGGAAAGACATCCCATGCGACGAACGTCGGCTTGCCGCGGATGAGCTTGGCGTAGAAGACCTTGCCCGCTGCTGGCAGCCGATCCTTGAGTTCCCATGCCAATCCAACTTCCGGGTCGTAGTGGCTGTGTTGGGGAAATTCCAGTTGGCGCCGCCCGCACACCGCCTGCCAGAGACAGGGGAGATTCATGCCGCGCGTGGCAAAGAGCGACGCCAGACCAACGTCGTTGATGAAACGCAGTGCGCGGCGCGGTCCCTGCACACGTAAATGGGGCAGACGCCGCAGCGTCCGGTCGCGGACCTGCTCCAGTTGCTCGAGGGACGGGGCTGGGCCGTCACGATGCGCACGCACGCGTGGTCCCTCGCCTAACAGCCCGTGAGTGCCTTGGACACCGCGTACAAGATCTCATCGACGGTGAGTACCCCATCGCGATTGACGTTACCCGGATCGCACCGCGAAACCGTGTTGTCTCCGAGGGCGATGCTCACCATGACGATGACTTCGTCGACGGTAGTGCGGCCGTTGTGATCACAGTCGCCGGCGCAGGGGAGGGCGGTTGGCGTCGGCGCCGCGGTGTTCGTCCGCGTTGGTGTCAGGGTTGCAGATCGCGTGGATGTCACCGTGGGCGTTGGGGTTCGTGTGGGTGTTGGGGTCGATGTAGCTGATGGCGTTGCCGATGCGGTCGCGGTGAGTGTCGGTGTCGGCGTGTCGCTGGGACTCGGTGTCGGTGTCGACGTGGCGGTCGGCGAGGGCGATGGGGTCTCTGTGAACGTCGGCGTCGAGGTGGGGGTCGAAGTTGAGGACGGTGTCACAGTAACGGTAGGGGTCACCGTGGTCGTCGGGGTCACTGTCGAGGTCGCCGTCTGTGATGGGGTCTGCGTGGGGGTTGGTGGTCGCGTGGCGCAACCCGTGGCTGTGCACACCGCATCGTACACGGCGGGGCAACTCTTGGGGCAACCGACGAGGTCCGTTACCAACTGGCAATATTCCGCGCATTGGCAGCAATCGGAGCGGCCGGGGGTAGGGGTGATCGTCGGAGTGGGGGTTGTCGTGGGGGTACGGGTCGGTGTCGGTGTCTCAGTGGGGGTCATGGTGGGCGTTGGGGTATAGGAAACGCACGCACCGCCGTCCGCGCAGGTCGCCCCCAGCACCGTCACGCAGCCGCCGCACGACCCGTTGAGGGGCGTGCCACAGGTGTCGGGACACTGACAGCAGTCCGCCAGCCAATACTCGAAGGCGCCGATGGAGCAGGTGGTCGCACCCGTTCCCGGACGGGGAAAGCCGCGCTGATCGAGCGCGCTCACGGGCGGCGCCGAGCAGACCGCCGCGTCGCCGGCATTGATCGCGGGGCTGCCCACCTGCAGCGCGATCGTCCGTGTGGGACCGCCGTTGTCGATGAGGCCGGCGGGGTCGAGACGCGGGTTCACATTGTTCGCGGAACCCGTCATGCTGCTGAAACCGCATGTCGCGCCCGAGTCGAGGTTGTGGCCGCCGTCGATGATCACCCCGGCGCAGTTCCCACCCGCGGTGCTGTTGGCGACAATGGTGTTGGTGAGGGTGGCCGTGGCGCCGATGGCCGTATGGTTGCGGATGGCGCCACCAGCGGTGGCGCTGTTGGCCGAGAAGGTGCTGTTTGCCACGGTGAGCGCGCCGCCGTTGTCGATGGCGGCGCCACTGTTGCCGGCGAACGAGGAATTGCTGACGATCAGCGTGCCCATGACTTTCGGGCCACGGTCATTGCCAAGGGCGCCACCGCTGAACGCACTGTTGGCGGAGAAGGTGCTGTTGCGCACGGTCGCGGTGGCAACGCCGTTGTAGATGGCGCCGCCGATGGTGGCGCCGTTACCGGAAAACGTGCTGTCGGTGACCGCGAGGGAAACGGCAGCGGGACTGTTGAAGATGGCGCCGCCATTCGCGGCGCCGTTGCCGGAGAAGGTACACCGGCTGACGCCGAGTACGCCGCCATTGTTGATGGCGCCGCCGTTGTCACCGCTGCCGGCAGTCAGCGTCAGGTTGTTGAGCGTGAGCGCCGTGCCGGCGTTGACCACGAAAAGTCGCACGCTGCCGCCACCGCTGAGCGTGATGGCACCGCCGCCGTCGATAGTCGTCTCGAAGGCGATGGTTTTCGCGCTGGCGAGCGTGATCGTGTGCGGCGCGCCGCCACAGTCGAAGCTCACACTGCCCCCGCCGGACAGCGCGGTGTTAAAGGCCTCTTCCGTGCAACTCTCCGGCGACCCATTCCCGACAAGTCCACCTGCCAGACAGACCGCGGGCGCCCCTGCGGCCACGAGGAGGACCGCCGTCATTAAGTGTGCGGACGTGAGTCTCCGAGTCCTACCGGCATTGGCGCGCATGGTTCCCATGGGATTCTCACATACCTCGGCGCGGGGCAACTGGCCGCGGCGATGGAGGGAATGATTCAGGCGAACGCCGGTGGCGGGGCCAGGACAGCGGCATATCGTCCTTCCGGCGCCGGCGCTGCTGCGTGTCGTGCGATGGCGTGGGCCATGATACGCTTCCTATCATGTGTGGTCGGTTCTCACGCGCCAGCGGGCGCGACGCCCTTGCCGAGGCGTTCCCAGGGGTCGACCTTGGCGAGTTGGATTTCCGGCCGCGCTACAACGTCGCGCCGAATCAACCTGTCGAGGCGATCGTTCATGATGAGGCGGTGCTGCGTCTCGTGCCGATGCACTGGGGGTTCACACCGGCATTCGCCAAGGACCCTACGTTCGCCCCCATCAACGCCCGGGCGGAGACAGTTGCCACCTCTCCGATGTTTCGCCAGGCGTTCCGGCATGGGCGCTGCCTGATCGTCGCCGACGGCTTTTACGAATGGCGTCCGGACGGTCGGCGAAAAACGCCGTACTTCATCCGCCTGCGGTCCGGCCGGCCCTTCGGCTTTGCGGCGATCTACTCGGGGCGAGCGTCGCCCGCGGTCCAAAGTCGCAAGTCCACGGTCGAAGGTGGTGCGGAGGAATCGTTGCGCGCGCCCCAAGGTCGCGACGCGCGAGGCGCGGTGCCCGCCGTCGCCGACAGGCGCGCCGCCCCGACCTGCGCGATCATTACCTGTGGACCGAACGACGTGCTGGCAGCCATCCACAATCGCATGCCGGTGATCCTGCCGGTGGCGGCGCGCGAATGTTGGCTCGATCCGGTTGCCGCGCCAGCCGCATTGCGTACCCTGTTAGCACCGCTACCGGCGGCGGAGATGGTAGCCTACGAGGTGTCTACCTGGGTGAACTCGCCACGGCACGACACGCCCGAATGTGTCCGCCCATTGCGCAATTGACCAGGCTGCGCGCTCACGCCGCGACCGACGGCCGCAGGCCGGCCCGGCGTGACCGCTGCACGCACCGGCGGCCATTCAATGGCGGAGCAATCGGAGCTTGTTCTTGGCGGCCTTGCCGGCCTTGGTGCGGCCGTGTTTGGCATTGAGGTGTTCGAGTAAGTCGCGCGCCAAGCCACGCTCCGGACCGCGCCCTTCGGCGCAGCCGAAGGCGATATAGAGCAGGTCGTCTGGAGCCAGGATGCGCTCCTTGTGCAGCCGTTCCGCCAAGGGTATCGGCGAATCCGCCAGTTCGCTGAAGAGTTCCAGGGCGGCATCGAGTTTGCGCGGGGCGGCGCCGATTCGCCGGGGGTGAGCCTTCAACTCGGCAATCGCCAGATCGTAGGCGGTCTCGATGTCGAATGCCGGCGAGTCCTTGAGTAGCCCGAGCCAGCGGGCGGCGCCGGCATAGTCCTTGGCTTTGCGCGACTGCTGCGCTCGCTGGCGCACTCGATCCGCGAGCGTCGCGGGGGCGATGGCATTGAGGAAATGGAAGTATGCTGTATAGAGTCGATCCTCGCGCACCTCCAGGGCTGTTTCCAACCGCTGGCCCAGGTCCTCGATCGTGCGCTTGGGCCAATCACGTTCGTGCGCCAGGAGGATGTCGGCCAATGCCCACGCCTTGCGCTCGTCGGCGCAGGCCAGGAGTTCCTTCATCAGTGCGGTGCGTGCCGCGGGCATTTTCTTGAGCGACGCGCTGGCCTCGTCACGGCGGGCGAAGCTGTCATCGGTCAGGTAGTTGATCAGGGTTTTGACGACCGCGCCGGTTTCGAACGCCGCCAACTTGTGCACGGCGAAGCGCTTGACGACCGGCTGCTGAGATTCGGCGAGGCGCTGGAGTTGCGGGAGGTAGGTACGCTCGAGCGCTTGCGCATCGAGGAGGTGGATCGCCGGCCGCACGATGCCGAGTTCGTCGTCTTCTGCGAGCAGCGGCAGCAGCGCATCGATTTCCCTGGCGGAAAGTTTGTGTCCGCGCAAGCAGTGCTGCAACGCCGCGAGGGCGTGGGTGCGTACGGCGTGCGCGTGCTGCGCGTCGAGCAGGCCGACCAGCTGGCGTCGCGCCCGCGGATCGCCCAACGCGCCAAACAGTTTGGCCGCAGCAATGAGCGCGCTGCGCGGCGCCTTTGCGCGCTTGGCCAGCGCCTCGGTGCGGACGAAAAGTTCGCCACGGGCGCGGTCGTCGGCGGACGGTAGCGTTGCCAGCAGCGCGTCGCAGGCGGCGCGATTGGCGTCGAAATCGCTGCCGGCCAGTATGCCGAACAGGAGGTCGTCGGCGGCGGCACCGCGGACCCGGGCGCAGAGGCCGATGGCCGCGTTCAGCCGCCGCCGCGGTGCGTCGGGGAGCAGTTTCTTCACCGCGGTCACGGCGGGTGGTCCGTAGTGAGCCAGAATGGCGACCGCCCGCTGGCGCAAGGCCTCATCCTCGTTGTCGAGAAAGGGTAGGAGATAACCCAGACCGCCGCGCGGCCGAACTTGCTCCAGGTAGCCGATCGCGAAGTCGCGCACCACGGCGTTCTTGCCGTTGAGGGCTTCGCCGACGGCGTGGACAATGGCCTGGTCCCCCGCGTGCAGGTGGCTGAGCACGAGCAACGCCGCACAGCGGGTCTCGACATCCACCCCACCGATCAAGCCGACAAGCGCCTTTAGCGTCGCGTCCACAGCGCTTGGGTACCAGAGGCGCGCGCGAGAATAAAGGAGCCCGTGTCGGTGGCGGCCGTCTTGCGGGAGGCGATCTGCGCCCCAGGCCGATCACGCGAGCGGCGTAGTGCTCGCCGTGCGATAGCGATAGCGTGCGAATTCGATGATGCCGGGCAGAATGGAGATGAAGATGATCGCCAGGATCACCAGCGTGAAATTCTCCTTGACCAGCGGAATATTGCCGAAGAAATAACCTCCCAGAACGAACAAGAGGATCCAAGCGATACCGCCGACGACGTTGTAGGTGATGAAGCGAAAGTACGTCATGCTGCCGATACCGGCGACGAAGGGCGCGAAGGTGCGAATGATCGGGACGAACCGCGCAATGATGATCGTCTTGCCGCCGTGTCGCTCGTAGAATTCGTGGGTGCGGTCGAGGTACTCCCTCTTCATGAAGCGGATGCGCTCCTGGTGAAAGATCTTCGGCCCGACAAGGTGTCCTGCCCAGTAGTTGACGGTGTCGCCGGCGATCGCGGCGATGCTGAGCAGCACGCAGAGCGGCTGCACCTCCAGCGCACCGCCGGCCGCGAACGCCCCGGCGGCGAACAGCAACGAATCGCCGGGGAGGATCGGCGTCACCACTAATCCGGTCTCGCAAAAGACGATGAGAAACAGGAGCGCATACGTCCACGTGCCGTAGTTCTGGATGACGACGTTGAGGTGCCGGTCGAGATGCAGAAAGTAATCGATGAACAGGTGGACGAGCTCCATGTGTTCTCCTCAGTGCGAGGCGTTGGTAGCAGGTCAGGGGCGAAAGTCCAAGCGCCAATGCGGTACATGCGGAAAGCGCGCCACTCCAAGAACCATGCAGATGAGGACGAGGGCGGGACGATCGGCGATGGCCGACCACAGCAGGGTAATCATCGGCAAGCCGGCGGCCACGATGACGGTGCAGACGGTAAACGCCGGCTTACGGCCGAAGCGATCGGCGCACCAGGAGCGTGAAGCCGCTGCCGGCAAGGCGCAGCGATCCCTATCCGGCCGGTGACGCCGCCCAACCTCGAGGCGAGAGTGGCGTGACGCCCGTGGCTACCGCTGGCGCTCGATCCAGGCGGCGCGGCAGCCGCGATTGCGACAAAACCAGTGGCCGTCAACCGCGAAGGCGGTGACACACCGCAACTGCCCGTCGGCGAGTCGGATGATCGGGTGCCGCTCGCCGCAGTGCTGGCAGTGCACCAGCCGTCCCGCAACCCGCTCGGGGGTACGACGGCCGGCGCGCAGATCGGTGACGGTTCCCATATTCGGCTCACTTCCCGCGCCTGTGGGAGAGCCTACCATTTCGCCTGGCCGTCTGTCACGGCGTTGGCGCGCCGTGTGGCTAACCGTGGCGGACACGCACGCGCTCCCGTCGGTTTGGGTTCCAGGCTAGCTTGCCGCGCCCGTCTCCGCTGTGCTAGCCGTCCCAGCAGCCTGTGCCGAATCTATGGAACGACTGATCAAGCGTTACGCGAATCGCAAGATGTACGACACGCGGGCGAGCCGCTACGTCACCCTCGACGGGATTGCCGACCTGGTGCGCTCGGGCGACGAACTGCGGATCGTGGACAACGATTCGGGCGAGGATCTCACCGCGCTGATCTTTGCACAGATCATCTTCGAGGAAGAGAAACGCAAGACCGGGCTGCTCGAATTGCCCGTGCTGCGGTGGATCATCCAGCGCGGCGGAGCGCGAGTGCAGGAGATTCTGGACGGCGTCGATCGCGGGCGCGAAGCGCTCGGGAATATGCGGGAGATGGCGGAGAAAGGGGTGAAGCAACTATTTCAAGCCACGGCACCGCAGCGACCACGGTCCGATGGCCGCGGCAAATCGCCCGTCAAGCCCGCTCCCGAACACCACGGCTTGTTCGAAGAGATCCTCGAAGCGCCGCAGCGCCAATTGGAGCAGTTGCAGCATCGAATCGATACGCAGGTGCGCTCCTCGCTCGAGCGCCTGACCGCGCATCCAGCCATTCAAAAGGAATTGCGCCGCATCGAAACCAGCCTGAAAAGCGTCGAGCGGCAATTGAGCCAGCTGCGCCGCAAGCCGCCGCGGGGCCGACACCGCCGCCGCACGCGTTAGGGAGACAGCCGACGGACGCGCAGGCGACGGACACCCGGTGTCTGCCCTGCTTGCCGCGGGACCCGCAATGCTGGTCTTCCGGTCTCGTGTCTCCTGTCCGGCCGGGGTTCCGGCACCATCAGCGGCCTGCGCCTACGCGGCCGTTTCCTTGCGGCGCGCGTGCGTCACTCGTGCTTCATCGGTGACCTTGCTGCGCGGGGGCACGGAGGTCACCAGCCAGACATTGCCGCCGATGACCGAGCCTTCGCCGATGACGGTGTCGCCGAGAATGGTGGCGCCGGAGTAGATGGTGACACGGTCTTCGATGGTGGGATGGCGCTTGCGCCGGCGCGCCGCGGGGTCGTCCGTGCGGCGTGGGCTGAGGGCGCCCAGCGTCACGCCCTGGTACAACTTGACGTGATTGCCGATGACCGCCGTCTCTCCGATGACCACGCCAGTGCCGTGGTCGATGAAAAAACTGTGCCCGATGCGCGCGCCGGGGTGGATATCGATTCCCGTCTTGCCGTGGGCATGCTCCGACAGAATTCGCGGGATCATCGGCACTTCGTCCCGGTAGAGTTCGTGGGCGATGCGATGCGTGGTAATCGCTTGGATCGCCGGATAGCTGAAGATGACTTCCTCCATGCTCTGCGCAGCCGGGTCCCCCTCGAAGGCGGCGATGACATCTTCGTTCAGCAGTGAGCGGAGCTCCGGCAAGCGGTGGAACAATCGCAGGACGACCGCCTGGGCCCACTCGGGCTCGCGTGGTGCGCGGGCGCGGCCGCAGGCCTGCTCGTACTGGACTGCCCGGTCAATCTGCTCGACCAGCAGCTCGTACGCGGGGTGCAGGTGTTCACTGATGGCATACCGCAGGTTGTCGGGGCTCAGCGGGCGAGTGCTGTAGAAGCCCATGTAGATTACCGGCTTAAGATGATTCAGTGCCTCGATGACGGCGCGCCGGTTGGGTAGGGCGGCGCTCTCGAGACTGTCGATCTGGCGCCCGCCGCCGTAGCTGGCGGCGACACGGTCGACCACGGTATCGAGTTCTTCGTAACGGGTGAGTTGTTCTCTCATCGTGGTACCTCGTCCGGCCATTATGCGCGCTTGTGCGGCGGACTCAAAGAGATTGGAGGAGCTGGAGGCGCAAGGCGCCAAATCCAGATACGCGTGCCGAAAGCGTGCGGGTAAACGGCGTGTTGCGGTGTCGATCGAACTTGTCGGCTCGCGGCCGCCTGGCCCCTCAATAGGCATCCTTCAAGGCGCGGGTCTTGGCAAAGATCGCGACGTCGTCATCGGGCAGATCGGGGAATTGCCGCCGCAGGGTCGCACGCAGTTCTGGGCTCGTCCAGCGCAAGAAGGGATTGGTCGCCTTCTCGGAGGCGATCGTCGTTGGGACGGTCGGCCGCTGTTGCCGGACCTGCTCGGCGGCCCACGCCAGCTTGTCGCGCAGCGCGGCATTGTCCGGTTCCAGCGTCCGGGCAAAACGCAGGTTCTTCTCGGTGTATTCATGGCCGAAATAGACGCGCGTATCGTCGGGCAGGACGGCGAGCTTCGATAGCGAGCGCATCATCATCGCGGCGTCCCCCTCGAACAGGCGGCCACAGCCACCGGCGAAGAGCGTGTCTCCGGTAAACACCGCGCGCTCGCGATTGAAGTAGTAAGCGACGTGGCCGCTCGTGTGCGCCGGAATGAAGAGGATACGGGCCGCCAGCGTGCCGATGGTCACGACATCGCCCTCCGCCACTTCCACCGTGCACCCCGGAATGCGGTGCCCCTCGCCGGCATATCCGTAGACGGTGAGGGAACGTTGGTGCAACAGCGCTTCATGGCCGCCGACGTGATCCCAGTGGTGGTGTGTCGGCAGAATGGCAAGCAGTTCGACGCCGGCGTCCGCGGCGGCGCGCAGGACGCCAGGCGCCTCGGCGCAGTCGACGACGCCGGCCTTGCCAGTGGCCTCGTCGATAATCAGGTACGCATAATTGTCCGTCAGTTGCGGGACGGGGACGACACGCATCGGATGCTCCTTTCGCTTAACCGCGGTCACCTGAGTCCTTACTATATCCGCGGCACCGCGGTGCATGCCAGAGCCAGCGCGGCACCGCTCGGGTGCGCGCCCGTGGGGGAACGGCTGCCCATGGTGGCGGACGGGGTCGGTTAGCCTTTTCTTTCTCCGGTGCATTCGCTAATGCCGCAGCGGTATGTCGGATCTGGTGATCGAAACCCAGGGCGTCGGCCGGCAATTCGCCGGGGTTCACGCGGTGGATCGCGTCGACCTACAGGTGACAGCCGGCGAAGCCGTGGCCCTATTCGGGCCCAACGGCGCCGGAAAGACGACGCTCCTGCGCATGATCGCGACCTTGCTGCGCCCGACGCGTGGCAGCTTACGGTTGTTCGGTCGATCGGTCAGCGACGGCGGCGCGCAGGCGCGGCGACGCATCGGGTTTCTCTCGCACCACAGTTTCCTGTACCCGGACCTGACGCCGACCGAAAACCTCGAGTTTTATGCGCGCATGTTCCGCATTTCCGCCCCGCGGGCCAGGGTACGGGAGTTGTTGGCGCAGGTCGGCCTCATTGGCTGGGCGCACCGTCCCGTGCGCACCTTGTCGCGCGGCCTCGAGCAGCGTTGCGGCCTGGCGCGGGCGTTGTTGCACGAGCCCGACCTGTTGCTGATGGACGAGCCGTTTACCGGCCTGGACGCGGATGCCGCAAACATGTTGCGCACGATGCTACAGCAAGCACACGCACGCGGCAGCACCCTGATTATGACCACCCACGACCTGGCCCAGGGTTTCCAACTGTGTCGCCGCGCCATCGTCCTGGTGCGCGGCCGGCTGGCCTGGAGTGGGCCCATCCACGGAGAGGAGCGCCCCGATTTCGAGCGCACGTATTACGCCGTGACGCATCGGGCGGACCGCGGCGTGGCATAGGGGGCGATGGCGCGACCGCTATGCTGGCGTTGATACGCAAGGATCTGCAGATCGAGTTTCGCACCAAGGAGACGCTCGCCTCGCTGCTCATGCTCGGGTTGCTGACCCTGGTCGTGCTTAGCTTCGCCTTCGACCCGACTAGCGAGCTGCGTCCCGAAGCGGCCCCCGGGGCCCTCTGGGTCGCCGTGATCTTTGCGGGCGTGCTCGGTTTAAACCGGTCCTTTCTCGCCGAGCGCGAGAACGACTGCCTGCAGGGGTTGCTGCTGTGTCCGATCGATCGTGGCACGGTCTACCTGGCCAAGACGACCGCGAACTTCCTGTTCATGATGGTCGCGCAACTGATCGTCGTGCCGATCTTCGTGTTCTTCTTCAACGTGCCAGCGACACCGGCGTTGGGTGCGGTGTTTGTGGCTTTGGCGCTGGGCATCCTGGGCTTCGCGGCGGTGGGGACGTTGTTCGCCGCCATATCGGTGCGCACCCGGGCTCGCGAGGTGATGCTGCCGTTGCTGCTCTTGCCGCTGGTGGTGCCGATCTTCATCGGTGGCGTGAAGATCACCGCCCGGGTGCTGGCGGGGAAGCCGCTGTCGGAGGTCCTGGAGTGGCTGAATCTCCTCGCTGGCTTCGACGTCATCTTCCTGGTTGTCGGCTGGCTCGTCTTTGAATATGCTGTCGAAGAATGACGCAGGTGCTACGCAAGTCCGCGGAGACGGTGTTGCCGGCGCTGACACTGGTGTCGGTCGCGGCGGCGATCTGGGCGGTGTTCATCTACGTACCCACGGACCGCGCACAGGGCATCGTCCAGCGAATCTTCTATTTTCACGTGCCGCTGGCGATGATGACGTTCGGTGCATTCGGCGTGGTCGCGGTCGCCAGCGTCCTCTTCCTCTGGCGTGGGGACCGCATGTGGGATCGGTTGGCGTCCGCGGCCGCCGAGGTCGGTATGGTGTTCTGTACCCTGGTGCTGATCACCGGACCGATCTGGGCCCGTCCGATCTGGGGGACATGGTGGACCTGGGATGCGCGACTGACGACTACGCTCATTCTATGGCTGATTTACGCGGCGTATCTCATGTTGCGCACGATGTCCGGAAGCGGCGACCAGGGCGCGCGCTACGCCGCCGTGTTGGGGATCGTGGGCGCCATCGACATCCCGATCATCAACCGCTCGGTGTACTGGTGGCGGACGATTCATCCGGCGGTGTTGGTGACCCGCGAGGGTGGGTCCGGTCTCGCCGATCCCAGCATGCGACTGACGTTCGCGATTTGCATGGGCGCGTTTCTGTGCTTGTTCCTCTGGCTGCTGTGGGTGCGCAACGAAAGCGGGCGCTTGCACGATGCGGTGGAGGACCTGCGGCAGGAAGTGCTGGCGCGCCGGCCGCACCGTTGATGCCTGGGTCCGTGCGAATGGAGGCGGGGAGATCGTGAACTTCCTTTTTGCGGCGTACACTGCGGTGTGGGTATTGCTCTTCCTGTACATTCTGATGGTGGCGCGGCGCAATCGGGCGCTGCAGAAGGAACTCGACGAACTGCGCCAGTTGTTGGAGCGGCGCGACCCGCGGTGACCGTGGCGATTGCGACCGTTCGTTGTCCGATGTGCCGCCAATCGGTGGCGTGGCGGCGCAACTCGTTCCGGCCCTTCTGCTCGGAGCGCTGCCGGCTGCGGGATCTCGGCAATTGGGTGGACGAGCGCTACCGCATTCCCGGAGCGGCCGCCGACCTGGAGCCGGGTGACGACGAGGGCGGCGAAAACGATGCGCGCTGACGGTCGTCGACATCGGTGGAGCGTCGACGGGACGCCATCGTCCTGAGCCAGGGTCGCAGCGATGCCGATCCATCCGACCGCGGTGATCGATCCACGTGCCGAAGTGCATGGCGACGCGGAGATCGGTCCGTTCGTCGTCATTGATGGCCCCGTCCAGGTGGGGCCGAGAACACGAGTACTGGCCCACGCCACGCTGCTCGGGCGGACGTCCATCGGCGCGGGGAATGTAATCCACTCGGGCGCGGTGGTCGGCGACGTGCCGCAGGACCTGGCATTTCGGGAAACCGAAACCTACTTGCGCATCGGTGACAACAATGTGATCCGCGAGCACGTGGAGATCCATCGCGGGACGAAGCCCGGGAGCGCCACCGTGATCGGCAACGAAAACTACCTGATGACGAATGCCCACGTCGCCCACAACTGCCGGTTGGGTGATCGTGTCATCCTGGCGACCGGTGCGACCCTCGGAGGTTACGTCGAGGTGGACGACCAGGTGTTCATCTCCGGGAACTGTGTCGTGCACCAGTTCGTTCGCATCGGCCGCCTCGCCATCTTGCGCGGGTTGAGCCGGACGAGCCGGGACGTGCCGCCGTTTTGTATCATGGATTGGACGCACACGGTGCGCGGAATCAACCGCGTTGGCTTGCGGCGCGCCGGTTTCGATGGAACCCAGATTCGACACCTGCAGCGCGCCTTCAGTCAGTTGTTCCGCACCGGCAATATTCGTCAAGCAGTCGCCGAGGTCGACAGTGGACCCTGCTCTCCCGAGGTGCGACAGCTCATAGATTTCATCCGTGCGTCGACACGCGGCGTATGCACTGGCCCACGATTGCACGCCGGTCAGCCGGACGAGGAAACCTAGACGGACCCGGCGCCGCCACAAGAAAGGCGTTCTGGCGGGTGTGTTCACATACCTGAAGTACCCCATCTGGACACTGCGGCAGCTGATTGTCGCCCCGCGGCAGGCGCTGCGAAACACCGTGATCGTGCTGGCTGCGTTCCTGCGCACGCTGCTGGTGGGGCGGCGCGCGGTCCGGGTGTTACAGGCTCACTATGCAGGTGGCGGTTGCCGGCATCCACGGCATGCTTGGTCGGAGGCGGCGCGCGGGCGCTACATCTGGCGGGTGGCGCACCGATTCTGGGCGCGCTGGATCCTGCAGTTTGCCGGCGCCAAGCTGTCCACCGTTGGTTACGAGCATCTCGACTGGCGCCAACCGTACGTGGTCGTCGCCAATCACCAGAGTACGGTCGACATTCTGGCGTTGGTGGCAATCATGGACAATGGTCGCTTTGTTGCCAAGAAGGAGGTGCTACATTACCCGGTTCTGGGCGGGGCCGCCCGCTACGGGGGGCAGATCGTCATTGACCGCGGCGATCATGTCCAGTCGATGGCTGCCATCCGCGCGGGCATGAGCCAGTGGCCGCGCTGCCACATCATATTCTTTCCGGAGGGGACGCGGACGCGCAGCGGCGAGCTGGGATCGTTCCGGTTCGGCGCCTTCGCCGTTGCGCAAGAAATGCGGCTGGCGATCGTGCCGGTCGCCATTTCAGGGGCGTTCCAGGCATTGCGCAAGGGGTCCCTCCTACGCCTGCGCCGGCACCCGGAAATCCGCGTCGAGTTCGGCGCTCCCATTTCCGCCGGCGCCGCGACGAAGGAGGAGATCCCGCGGCTAGCGGCCGCAGTGCGCGCGCGCATCGCCGATATGTTAGCGCGGCACACTTACTAAGGGGCCGCGGCTTGCGGTGCGCTCCCGAGTACTGCTAAGGTGCGGCTGCCGTGGACACACAAGAGAGCATGCCCAGCGGGTCGCTGAAGCGGCCTCCGGCACCCGATGAGACGGATCCCCGGTACTTGCGGGCGCGCGAGGCGTATCTCCGCCTGTTGCGCGACGGTCGTCTAGCATGTGGACCGAAATGCCCGCTGTATGCCGTTGGCGGGTGTCGCAGCATGTGTTGGTGAACGGCGGCCCGGCGGCTGCCCGTCGCCAGGTGCGTACCGCTTTTTCTTGACGCTATCGCGTCGAAATATCGAGTGGCGCCTCCAAGCTGCTCGGTGTTCATTCATGGCTCATGACGGCACGCAGTGTGCTCTGCTCTCGCGGCGTGCTGGAGTTCGCGAGAGGGAAACTACCGGGGAAGCGGTGCTGGGGAGGGGCCGGCGTCTATCCGGCAACGAACGAGACGTACCGTGCCGAGACGCGGCTCTTGTGCGCCCGCCGCGTGCCGCTGGCGGTGCTAATGGCGCTCGTCCCGTTGCTGTGCTTCTCCGCGATCGAACACTGGTATTACCCGGAACGCCCCGCCGTCTTGGCTAGCACGGTTTTGGTATACGCAATCGCGTGCATGATTCAAATCGTGTTGGTGCGCCGCTGGCCGGCCGTCAGCGTGACGGTCACCGTCCTGGTGGTGAACGGGCTCGAACTCGGCCTGTGTGGTTCCTTCGGAGCGGTGAGCGGTAGCGCGGCGGTGTTACTCATCAGTTTGGTCCTGCTGGTCAACGGCGTTGCGGTCCTTTATCCCTGGGGTGTATCCGCGCAACTGGCGGCGAGCGCCGGGGCCTTGCTCGGCTATCCGGCCGCGCTTGCGCTCGGCGCGACGCGGACAGTGCCACTTCCCCTCGATGCATTGGCTCTGCTGACGGCGGTGGGGGTGGCCGGGCTCGGTGCCTACGTTCTCGATGCCCACCGGTTCACGACCTTTCGACAAGCGACGGCTTCCCGTGCGTTGTTGGACGTAGCGCAATCCCTGGATGCCACGCTGCGGGATCCGGACGCCTTGGCGCGACAACTTGCGGACCGTGTGCGCCACGCGCTTGGCGCCGACTGGGTGACGTTGTCGCAAAAGGACCTTGAAACCGGCGTCCTTCACGTCACCGGTGTGGGTCAGGTCCCCGAAGGTGTCGCGGACGAGATGCGCTCCGTCGACCTCTCGGTTGAAATTGCGCCGGACGTGTATCGTCTCTTGCAGCAGGACGGGAGCGTCGAAATTCGAGCCGAGGATATGGGCAACCCGCTCCGTGGGGCTCTACTGCGCCGCTGGAATCTTGCAGTAGTGCTGCTGCAGGCGGTGAAGCGGGAGCACGAGTTGATCGGTATGATCAACTGCTGCTACACGGATCGCGGCCGTTCTTTCGATCCACGCGAGCGCGAGTTGCTCGCGGCAATCGCCAAGCAAGCGGGCGTCGCTTTCGAGAATGCGCGCTTGATCGAAGACGCGCAGCGCGCCAACCGGGCGAAGTCGGAGTTCATCGCCACCGTGTCGCACGAACTCCGGACGCCGGTGAGCGTGATCATGGGATACGCGGATCTGCTGCTCGACGGAACGTGTGACCCGGCGGATGACGAGGGCAAGGGACTGCTGCGCCGGATGCGCCAGCAGGCGGGTGAACTCAGCGATCTGGTGCAAGGCCTGCTGGACGTGAGTCGCATGGAGACCCACCGCTTGGCATTGGATGTCACCAACTTTTCCGTCGGCGACCTGGTGGCGGATGTCTCCGGGAGCCTTCCTGCCGGGTGGCGGAAGGATGGCGTCGCATTGCACTGGGAGATCCGGGACAACGGGACCATCCTGCGAAGCGATCGCAGAAAAGCAGCGATGATTCTGAGAAATCTGGTGCACAACGCCCTGAAATACACGGTCGCGGGAAGCGTAACGGTGGCCGTCGAGCGCAGTGAGGACGAACCACGCATCGTGTTGACGATCACCGACACGGGTCCCGGAATACCCCTGAACGAACAAGCCGCGATCTTCGAAATGTTCCGGCAAAGCGCGAGCGTGCCGCGCAATGGCGATGGCGTTGGCCTTGGCCTCTACATTGTCAAGCGCCTGACCGAATCCATCGGTGGCCAGGTTGCGGTCGACAGCACCGAAGGAATCGGCTCCCGATTTACCGTGTCGGTGCCCGTGGAGGCTCCCTTTGGGACGCCGATGGACGCCGGGTTGCGTGTTCGCTGAGGCGCGGCGCGACGCGCGGACGCGCTGACCGCAGTGGGAGACGGGCTATGGGCCCGCGTCACCTTTGAGATGGATGTGACGTAGCGCGGCTTCGTGTGACAACGCCTCAGACGCCGTAGCCGCCGTCGAGGAAGATCGTCTGGCCGGTGATGTACGCCGCCCTGTGGGAGGCCAGGAACACCACGGCATCGGCAACCTCCTCGGCCGACCCGAAGCGGCGCAAGGGTGTGTTGGCGATCGCGGCCCGCATCCATTGCTCGTCGAGTTCGTGCGATTCCTTGAGGCGCAGGAAAATTCCGGCTTCGATCACACCGAGGGCGACGCTGTTGGCGCGAACTCCGAAGCGGCCTTCCTCGCGGGCAATTCCGCGCAGCAAAGCGTCGATTGCCGCTTTCGGAACCACGGACAGGCCGTCGCGCACCGGCCAGCGCCGCACGCCGGCGGAGCTGATGTGGACGAACGATCCTCCCTGCTTGCGCAGATGCGGCAACGCGGAACGAACCACGTGGAAGAAGCCGTTCACGTCGGCATCGATTACCCGCTTCCAGTCGTCATCCTGCAGCTGACTGATGTAGCGCATGGGGATGGAGGAGCCCGCCGCGATCACCACGGTATGGATGCGCGCATGTTCCTGGACGATTAGGTCGAACAATGCGGATACCGCGCGGGGTTCGGAGACCGGCAGGGGAAAAATACTCGCGCGCCGGCCGTGACGCCGGATGGTGTCACCGACCTCCGCCGCGCGTCGCGCATTGCGATGATAAGTAAGAACGACGTCCGTTCCGGCTTGGGCGAGCCTCTCGCAAATGACCGAACCGATTCCGCCGCTGCCGCCGATGACGACGGCGGCGCCGTCGGGAAAATCCGCGACCTTCGGGGCTTCACACGTGGCCATTACCCCCATCCATACCAACTCGCGCTCGCGGTGGAAATGCACCCGCACCGCCGACCGACGATGCCCGTCCACTCCCGGGACTGTCGATAAACGCGCCAGAGGCGATGGCGCTGCGGTCGCGAACATCAGTCCGGAGAAATTCGACAGTTCCTTCCGCGAGGGACGCCGCGGCGTACGACGGGCGTGCGCTGCCGGCCGAGAATCCGATCGGGCGACGCTGCTCCACGCGCGAGGTTCCGGACTCAGCGGCTCGCCCCACGCGGCAGGCCAAGGCCGCGCTCGGCGATGACGTTGCGCTGGATGTTTGCCGTCCCGCCGCCGGCCAATACCCCGAAGGCCTGCATGTAGGAATTGGGAGCGATGCCCGCGGCGGGCGCGCTGTCCGCCCACAGCGTGCCGCCGTCGCCGACAATATCCATCGCCAGCTTGGCCAGCTCGTAGGCCAGGGTGGAGCCGTACAACTTGGCTACCATGCCGGCGACGCCCGGGTCCTTTCCGTCAAGCCCCATGGTCGCCAGGCGGTGTGCGTGGTAGGTGTTCGCGTACATCTTGGCTTGCAGAGTCACCAATCGATCGCGGATGACCGGATCCGCGATGGCGGGCCGCCCGCAACGGGGCAATGCCCGTGCGAGCGCGATGACGCCGTCGAGCATGCGTGGATGTATCAGTGTGGAGCCGGCGAATTGCCGCTCGTGTCCGAGGGCGGACATGCTGACGGCCCAGCCGCTGCCGCGTTCGCCGACCGTGTTGGCCAGCGGCACACGCACGTTGTCGAGAAATACCTCGCTGAACTCGTGTTCGCCGTTCATCTGCACCAAGGGCCGCACGCTGATGCCGGGCGTCCGCATGTCGATGAGCAGATAACTGAGCCCTTTGTGCCTTGGCGCCTCGGGTTCCGTGCGCACCAGCGCAAACATCCAGTCGGAGACGTCCGCCATGCTCGTCCAGATCTTGTGGCCGTGGACCGTCCAGGCGCCGTCCTCCAGCGCCGCGCGCGTGCGCAGCGAGGCGAGGTCGCTGCCTGCGCCCGGCTCACTGTATCCCTGACACCAGTATGCCGAGCCCAACAGCACGTCGCGGATAAACCGCTGCTTCTGCTCTTCGGTGCCGCATTCCAGCAGCGTGGGCACCAGGACATTCGGACCGTTGCCGATCAACTCCGCCGGCGCCTCCGCGCGTTCGAACTCCTCGGCGATGACCATCTCCTTGTCGGGGTCCCAGGGCGCGCCCCCGCCGCCATAGCGTCGCGGCACGTGACGATACAGGTAGCCTCGCGCGATGGCCGCGGCGCGCAGGCGCACGGCGGCGGGATCGCGCCGCTGCACGGGCGCGATCAGCCAGGTCGGTTTCGGAGGCGGATTCTCTCGGCGGTCATCGTCGCGCCAATGCCGGCGCAGGAACGCTCTGACTTCGCGGCGGAGCGCTTCATTTTCCGGACGGGGACTCAGATCCATACGGGTGGGGCCACCACCGGCGATGCGCGCTCAACCCTTCGGCGCTCGGGGCCGTGCGAAGGCCGCGAGCGCCCGGGCAAACTCCGGCGAGGCGCTGCACACGGCCTGGGCCATCGCCTCCTGCTCGAGCGCGTCGGCCATGGAGAGCTGCAACGAGCGGTTGAGCGACTGCTTGATGAGGCTGACGGCGATGGGCGGCTGCGCCGCCAAGCGCTCGGCCCAGGTGCGGACCGCGGCCGGGAACTCGGCGGCGGTGAACACACGGTTTGCTAGGCCAAGGCGCACGGCCTCGTGCGCGTCGACCCAATCGCCGAAAAAGGCCAGCTCTTTGGCTTTGTGGAGGCCGATTAACCGGGGCAGCAACCAACTCCCGCCGCAGTCGAGCGACAGGCCGCGGCGCACGAACGCCAGGGAGAAGCGGGCCGTCTCGGATGCCAGCACCAAGTCGCAACCGAACGCCAGACACGCTCCGGCGCCGGCCGCGATGCCGTCGACCGCCGCGATGATTGGCTTGGGAAAGCGATGCAACGCCAGCGCCGCCGAGGCGACGACCGTACTCAGGATCTTAAACGTGGTAAGCGGAAACGCCTCCGCCGTTGCGGCGTCAACCGCCATACCGGCGGGAAGAGAGAGATCGCCGCCGGAGCAGAATGCGCCGGCCGCCCCGGTCAGTACCAGGACGCGGTCGTCGGGGTTGCGGGCGGCTTCGGCGAGGATGCCCGCCAATTCCTCGAATGCCGCATTGTTCATGGCATTGCGGACCTCGGGACGGTGGATCGTGATCGTGGTGACGGCGGCGGCGCGTTCGACGAGCAGTACGCCCATGGTGTCTCTCCGCTAGATCCGCCGCTGGCGGCCCTGCCAATACGGATCGCGAATTTGGCGGCGAGCCAGCTTCCCGGTTTCGGTGCGCGGTAAGTCGGTACGGAATTCGATGCTACGCGGCACTTGGTAGGCAGCCAGTCGGGTTCGCGCCTCGGCCAGGAGCCGCTCACCGAGCGCCGCACTCGCGGCGATGTCCGCCGACGGCTGCACGACCGCGTGCACCGCTTCTCCCCACTCGTCGTCGGGGATGCCGACGACGCAGCAGTCGAAGACCTCCGGACAGGCGAGGAGGACGGCTTCGACTTGCGCCGGATAGATGTTCACGCCGCCGGAGATGACGACGTCGGCACGCCGGTCGCAGAGATAGAGGTACCCCTCGTTGTCGACGTAGCCGATATCGCCCAGCGTGTGCCAGTCGCCGTGCCGCGCCGCATCCGTCTTCTCGGCGTCACCCTTGTACGCGAACGGTACGCCGCCACGGAACCAGATCTGGCCGGGGGTTCCCGTGGGCACCGGGTCGCCACGGTCGTCGAGCACTGCCATCTCATAGGCGGCAAGCACGCGGCCCACCGAGCCGGGGTGCGCCAACCAACTCAGCGAATCGATGGCGGTGCCGCCGCCTTCGGTGCCGCCATAAAACTCGAAGAGCACGGGCCCGAGCCAGTCGATCATCGCCCGCTTGACGTCCGGTGCGACCGGCGCCGACCCGTGTGCCAGAAGCTTGAGCGAACGCAGGTCGTAGCGCGTGCGTACGGCCGCGGGCAGGCGCAGCAGGCGGACAAAATGTGTGGGGACCATGAAGGTGGAGACGATCCGATATTCCGCGATCAGTCGAAGCACCAATTCGGGGTCGAACTTCTCGAGCAGCACCGCGTCGGCCCCCAACAGCAAGGAGCCGTCGGCATAGGTGAGCGGCCCGGCGTGGTAGAGCGGCGTGCACACCAGATGCGTTCCCTGTTCGTATTCCGGCGCTAGGAATTGCCGCAGCATTGCCATCCCGGCGGCACCCATGACCGTGGGCGGCGGCCCGCTCGGTTCAGGCTGTAGGACCCCCTTGGGGCGGCCGGTCGTACCCGAGGTATACATCATGACGCGCCCGGCAAGAGGCCGGTCGGGCGGGGCCGGTGACAACGCTTCGATGTCGCTCCAGGGCCGGAATCCCGGCAACTCGCCGCCGAAAACGAAGCGCGCTTCCGGCCGCACCGTTCCTGCCGCCGCCTGCGCCAATGCGGGATAGCGAGCGTCGACCACCAGCGCCGCGGCCTCGCAATCCGCGACGACATACCCGACCTCGGTCGCGGTCCAGCGCCACGACAACGGGGTCAGGGTCCGTCCGGAGTAGGTAATGCCGCGGTGCGTGGCGAGGAATTCCGGGGTGTTGCCGCCCAACAGCGCCACGGTCGCTCGCGCCGGAACGCCCACCTGATCGAACGCGCGCGCGACGCGATTGCCGCCGGCGATGACGTCCGCATTATGCACGTGATGGATCGGCGCGCGCCCGGCGGCGGTGTCCGCCGCACCGAGTTCATGGGCTGCCGTTGCTAGCGTTTCGGGGTGTCGCATGAGTGAGGGTGCTCAGGGCGCGCCGCGAGGGCGTTTTCGCGTGCGCGGCGACCTGCCCGCGCACGGGCGTTGAAATCGGTGGCGGTGCCCGCACGGCCATCGATCCGGGGCCACGCGTGGCGCACAAACGAATGGACAGGCTGGAAACGCATATGCGGGGTGCGCGTTAGCGGTGGAGCCTCGGGCGGTCCTCGTTCGCCGCCGCCAACAATTCCCAGCCGACCACCCCGGCACAATCCGCGCACGGCGGAAATTCCTCGCCCGCGCGTACGGTGATCACGCGGGCGCACTCGCAGTCGCTTTCGTACGTGCCGGGGATCTGGCAATCGTTTCCAGTCCAGTACGTGGGCATTCGATACTCATAGCATCGCTGGCGCGTGGAAGTCGATGTGCTACCCGGCGAGCCGCTGCAGGAAACGTTCCTCGAAGTCCGACAGCTCGCCGGGATAGGTGAGGGAAAACGCCTCAGCGAGCGTATGGGTACGGAGGGCTTCCAACAGTGCCGGCAATTTGCGTGTCCCGTAGCGCTCGATCAGCGCGCGAACGCCCAGGTAGCTCTCCGCATAGGCCACCTCGACGCGCGCCGGTGGGAGCGTCGTGAATGTGCCGGCCAACTGGTCGAGAGTGAACAACTGCTGCCCGGCGATGGCGTTTTCGGCCCATCCCTGGCGTTCCCCCTCGTGGGCTTCCTCCGCCCAGACGGCGAGCCCCTCGTTCAACCACACCGGACAGCGGCTGCCGCCGAGGCGGGCAACGATGCTGTGGGCGTACTCGTGGCGTGCGATACGCCCCAGGGCGGGATCGTGCTCGCGTAGGCCGCGGACGGGCAGTTTGATGCGTCCGTCGAAGGCACCTCCGGCCCAGTCAGGCGTTTGCGTAATGGCGTGGAAATCCTGCTGCGTGTACAGCACGACATGCGTGGGTTCGGTGGAGCGATAGCCGAATTTTGCGCCGACGACGTCATAGGCGTCCTCGAGTGCCGCCAGTACGTCGTGCACCGCGCTGCGATCGTCGTTGTCGGCAAAGCTGAGCCGGAAGTGCGGGCTGTCCAGCTGCACGAAATCCCATTCCGCGTCGACCTCGCGGCTCAGCTGTCCAACCAGCGTGTCGAGCTCCTGCCCGTGGGCGCCGGCATCCTTTGCCCGATCGAGCAGTTCGAGGGCCTCGGGACGCTTGTCTTCCTTCAGGTAGACCTGCGACAACGCCAGCAACGCGCTGGCATCGGTTGGATTAAGGCGCAGTGCGGCTTCGAGGGCCTGTGTGGCGCGTTCGTGATCGCCGACGTGGACGTAGGCGATGCCAAGCGCGGCTAGCACGTCGGCGCGCTCACCCAAGGCGGCGGCACGGGCGAAGTGCTCCGCGGCGTCCTCCGGGTGGTTGTTTGCGAGCTCGCTCACGCCCCAATTGAAGAGGACCGTCTGCAGGTTCCAGCGCACCCCGGGTGCGTCGGGGTGCCGCCGGAACGCGCTCTCCAATTCATCGACGGTGGCGGCGTACTCGCGTGCACTTGCCGGGCGGACGGCCTCGACCTCGGAGCCAGCGACCGAAGCTGCATCTTGCGTCGTGCTGGCGGGGTGTTGCTGCCCGGCCTCCACGCTGGAGTGTTGGCCGCGGACCGCGGGAAGGCGCGGGCGGGCAGGGGGGCGCGTACTGTGCCAGACGAGCGCGCTGCCGGCCACGGCGAGGACCAGGAAGGAGGCGAGCGACCGGAAGCCTGCGCGTGTGCGCGTGGGTCGTTGCGGTGCCGGCCATGTACCTGTGTCCAGGGAAGCGGCGCCAATCGCGCGCACACGTACCTGCGCGCCGAGGGCCTCCAGTTGTGCGCGCAGAGCCTGTGCGCGTTCGCCGTCCAAGGCGGCGAACGCGCAGTGTGGCATTGGGGCGTGTTCGTCGAAGACGATGGGGCCACACTGGGACGGCGGTAGGCGCTTGAGGAAGTCAACGGTGCGCGCTCGCGCCAGGTCGTTGCGAAAGCCGAAGATGAGCAAGTCGAACACGGAATCCGTGACCATCGGCATTCCACTGTACCACACGCGCGCCGGTCGGTTGACCGTAGGAATCGACGAAGAGGACAGGCCGCTTCTCCGCCAGTAAGCGTTGGCTCGCGCGCGGCGTGGCGGTGGAGCGACAGCTCACCTCCGCAGTGGCCGGAAGAAGGTGCGGATGTCGCCGACCAGCGCCTCAGGCTCCTCCATCGCGGCAAAGTGACCGCCAGCCGGAAATTCCGTCCAATGCTGCACGTTGAACGATCGTTCCACCCAAGCCCGCGGTGGACGAAAGATTTCCCCAGGAAAGATGGCACAGCCCGTCGGCACCTCGATACGGAAGCCGCGTGGCGGGAACCAGCCGCGTTGCATTGCCTCGCGATACAGGCGCGCCGATGAGGTCGCGGTCTCGGTGACCCAGTAGAGCGTAATGTTGGTCAGCAGTTCGTCCTTACCGATGCGGCTTTCCACGTCGCCGTGACAGTCGGTCCACGTCCGGAATTTCTCCACGATCCATGCGGCCAAGCCGGCTGGCGAATCGTTCAACGCATAGCCGAGTGTTTGCGGTTTGGTCCCCTGGATACTTTGATAGCCGGTTTCCTCCTGCTTGAAGCGCTCCATCTCCATCAGCGCGACCATTTGGGACTCCGACAGCCCGGCGGTCGGATTGGCCTCATCCGGTGGGAAGGCGAGGACCATGTTCAGATGCACCCCGACGATGCGGGCAGGGTATTGCTGAGCGAGACACGTGGAGATCATGGCGCCCCAGTCTCCGCCCTGCGCGCCGAAGCGTGCGTACCCGAGTTCCCGCATCAGGCCGGCGAACAGCTCGGCGATCTTGCCTGGATGCATTCCCGGCTCGGATGGGTGGTCCGAAAAGCCGTAGCCGGGGAGCGACGGCGCAATCACATCGAAGGCGTCCGCGGGGTCGCCGCCATAGCGGGCGGGATCGGTGAGCGGGCCGATGATCTTGGTGAACTCGACGATGGAGCCCGGCCATCCGTGGCTGATCAGCAGGGGCAGCGGTTGGGGACCGATCCCGGGCTGGTGGATGAAGTGGAGGCCCAGCCCGTCCACGACCGCACGGAATTGACGGAACTGGTTCAGCGCCCGCTCGGCGGCGCGCCAATCGTATGTCGTCCGCCAGTAGTCGATCAGGTCCTTGAGATACGCCCGATCCGTACCGTAGCTCCAGTTACCATCGTTCACCTGGTCGGGTAGGCGTGTTCGCGCCAAGCGCTGCTTGAGGTCGTCCAGAACGGACTGCGGAACGTCGATACGGAAGGGTTCAATTGCCATGGTTGCCTCCTGTGTGAGCGTACGCAACGCGCCTCGTCGGCCATTGTGGGGTGCGATCGTAGCACTGTCCCACCGTCGGATGGTAGTGTGCGCCGGCATTGAAAGCCGGTACCGCCGCGACTTATAGTGTGCACGGCAATGGCGCGCGTTTACGAATTCGCGGGAGTGATCCCGGTGATTGACCCCACGGCTTTTGTGCATCCCGACGCCGTCCTCATCGGCGACGTGATCGTCGGGCCTGGATGCTATGTGGCGCCGTTTGCGTCGCTGCGCGGCGATTTCGGACGCATCGCGCTCGAGGCGGGAGTCAATGTCCAGGACTCGTGCACATTGCACGCGTTTCCGGGCAAGGCCACGATCGTCGAATTGGATGGGCATATCGGGCACGGGGCGATTTTGCACGGGTGCACGGTACGGCATGGCGCTCTGATCGGCATGAACGCGGTTGTCATGGACGATGCCGTCGTTGGCGAGTACGCGTTCGTCGGCGCCGCGTCGTTGGTCAAAGCGGGCTTCGAGGTACCGGCACGCAGCCTGGCGGCGGGCAATCCGGCGACGACGATTCGCCCGCTGTCGGAGATCGAACTGGCCTGGAAGGCGAATGGCACACGCGTCTATCAGCGGTTGGCGCAGCGCTCGCTCAACTCGCTGCGGCCCGCCGCCGCACTCGCGGAGGTCGAGCCGAACCGACACCGGGTCTCCTGGGAAGAGGGCACTGCCAGCCCGCTTCACGCCCTCAGGAAGCGCCAACCCAAATGAGCACGTCCGCGGGGCAGGCGACCCGGTTGCGTTTGCGCAACGCGGCGTCACAACGCTAGGGTACGCCACGGGAGGTAGGTCCATGGCCGGAACCGCGACCGTTTCCGCTACACACCGCTCGTATCTGGTGCGCGAGCAGGTGATCACGCCGGCATTGGTGAATTGCGCACTCAACGGAATTATCGCCTGGTTCATCTTTCGCGCACGTTCGAACGTGCCCGTCTGGGGTGACGGTGGCCTCGTATTCGACACCATCGCCACCCTCTTCCTGCTGCCGTTCTTGACGTGTCTCATCGTCACCCCGTTGATCCGGCGGCGTGTCGCGGCGGGCAAGCTGCCGCCACTGGCGTGGCGTGCCACCGAGCATGCGCTGCTCGGCTTTCTACCGGCGAACGTGTGGGGACGTGCCGCCGCGATTGGCGGGTTGGCGGTGGTCGCCGGTCTACCGGTGATCCTGGGGGGACTCAGCCTCATCGGGATTGCACACCTCGCGCCGCTCAACGTCGTGCTGCTGAAGAGCGTCTACACCGGGATGCTGGCGGGGCTGGTCGGCCCGGTGATCGCCCTGTGCGCCATTTCCGATGCCAGCCCGGCGGTGGCGGCCGCCGCGTAACTCCGGCGGGTGTTGGCGGGGGCGACCCCCGATCGAGCGGAGCAATTCGATGGATAGCGCCCAGCTGACCGAGATCGAGGAGATCAAGAAGTTGAAGGCGCGATACTTCCGCCTGATGGACCAGAAACGCTGGGACGAGTGGGCGGGATTGTTCGCCGAGGACTTCACGGGTATCTATCGCGGCCCGCATCCCGAACTCCACTACCAGGGCCGGTCGGACTTTGTCAGTCGTACGACCGCGGCGCTGGTCAATGCCGTTACCGTGCACCACGGGCACACGCCGGAGATCGAGTTGACCAGCCCCACGACCGCCACCGGCATCTGGGCCATGTATGACTACGTGCAGACGCCTGAATTCACCTTGCACGGTTACGGCCACTACGAGGAGCAGTACGTCAAAGACCACGGGGTGTGGCGGTTCCAGAGCATCAAGTTGACGCGGCTGCGGACCGACGTTGGCCCGGGGACACAAACCGAAGCCGCGCCAGCGTAGGCCGATCGTGCCCCAGCGCGACGCGCTGACCACTGCCGGCTGGCGGCGGATACCCGACCTCTGTCGTAGGCTATCTCTCGTCTGTCCTGAACCGCAGTACGGTTGCGGCGAGGAAACCGCACGACACCGTACCGCCGAGGGCGACGGCGATCGGGGTGCCGACGAAGTGCGCGAGGGTGCCCACCTGCAGACTGCCGATCGGTCCTAACCCCACCACCGTCAGCAAGTACATGCTCAGCATGCGCCCGCGCATCGCCGGGTCCACGCTCAACTGCAGCTGCGTGTTGAAACTGGCCAGGCAGGCCACCATGCTGCCACCGGCGAGCACGAGCATCGCCAACGACAGAGACAGCGTGCGCGACAGCGCGAAGGTGATCACCGCCACGGAGAACAGCAGGCCGGCGTGCAGCGCCCAGCGGGCCTTGTCGCGTACGTTCCCGAGGGCGGCGAGCCCCAGCCCCCCGAGCACGGCGCCAAACCCCGCGCTCGCCGTCAGATACCCCAGCCCCGCCGCCCCCACGTGCAAGATGTCGCGCGCAAACACGGGCAGCAACACCGCGTACGGTAAGCAAAAGAGGCTGAGCACGGCGCTGACCGCCAAGATCATGCGCATGAGCGGCTGCGTCTGCATGTACTTGAAGCCTTCGTCGAGATGGCGCCAAAACGAGTGCGCCGGCAAACGCCGCCGCGGTGCGATACGGATGAACATCAGCGCGACGATCAGGGCGACAAAGCTGAGCGCGTTCAGATAGAAGCATACCGCCACGTTGAACCACGCGAGCGCGACACCGGCGCACGCCGGGCCGAGCACGCGGGCCAGATTGAACTGGACGGAATTGAGGGAGATCGCGTTGAGAAGAACATCCGCCGACACCAAGTCGGAGACGATCGCCTGCTGTGCGGGAGTGTTGAGGGCGGCGGCGAAGCCGCTGGAGGCCGACAAGAGGACAATCAGCGGCATCGAGATGCGGTCGAAAGCCGTGAGTGTGGCCAGAATCGTCGCAAACAGCATCAGCGCCGACTGCGTCGTCAACAGGACGAGCCTCCGGTCCACGCGGTCGGCGAGCACGCCGCCAAATAGGGAGAGAAAGAACGAAGGGAACAACCCTGCGAAACTGACGAAGCCCACCCAAAACGCCGAGTCGGTCAGCTGCAACACCAGCCAACCGAGTGCGACGTTTTGCATCCAGGAGCCCACATTGGATAGGAAGGCGCCCGTCCAGTAGAGCGTATAATTGCGCGACTCGAAGGCACGAAAGACAGCGGGCATCGTGGTCGACGACCTCCACACGCACGGTACGGCAGCGGCGTCTCAGTGCGCGCCGTCCACGCCGCACACGTTCGCTGTTCCAACGTCCAACGTCGTTATCTCGAATCCGCGCGCCGCGCCGCGGATTCGAGCGCGTGCAAGGACCAGCGCGAGGCGTGACGCACTATGGCATCGGCGCGGGCGGCGGGGTGGGGTCGGTTGGCGCCGCGCCGCCCTGCGTGCCGGACGCCTCCGCTTTCGCCGGCTCGGCCAGTCCTCTTGGCGCCGGCGCTTCGGGCACGGCTTGCACGCCCGTGGGTTTCCCAAGTGCGGCGGCTGTCGCGGAGGACGCTCCGCCGGCAGGCCGCTGCGATCCTTGCGCGGCTTGCGCATCGCGCCGCTCCTGCTCCTCCTCCATGGCCTTGAAGCGTCGCTCGAGGTCGTTGAACGACGCCGTCATCTGCTCGGCGAGCTTCTGGAACTGCTCGAATTGGCGTTCGGCCCGTTCCTTGGCTTCGGTGGCAGCCTCGAGCTTTCGTGTCAGCTCCTGGACATGGAGAGACACGGCCGCCGGTTCGGCGGTTCCGCGCGGCGCCCACGTCAGCATGCCGAGCAGCAGTCCGGCTGGGATCCCGAGAACCAGTCCGAGGATGAGTCCAGGGAGAAAGCGCAGTCGCAACATAGACGGAGGTCCAACAGCGGTCCAAACCAAGCATAAAGCCGACAGGGCCGCAAACGTTTCAGCCGCTCTGCAAATTCCCAGGATTCGTGCAGGTGTCTCCTGTTGGTCGGACAAACAGAACCGCGCCCCAGAAGTTATCGTCTCGATCCCGAAGTGCCAGCGCCCGTACGTGGACGAGAGCGGGTGCGGAGACCGAGGCCAGCGCCTCGTCTCGTTCCAGGACGCCTTCCGCGGCCACGGCCGCCAAAAACCCATTGGCCGCGGTGGCGCCCCCTGGCAGCAGCTCGCTCAGCGTGCATTCTCCCTCCGGCCGCGGGAGCAATTGCCGCCCAGAGGGGTTTGCCGATGTACACCGGCCGCTCGGATCGAAGAAGAGCACCGCTTCGGCGGTGCACAACGGCGGCGACTCGACACCGCCGGGGTCAGTCCGCCCAGCCACGTATGTCGTCTCGACTGCCCGCCCGCTCGCGTGCGTCCGCCCGCGCGCTCGTTCGGCGCCCGTAGCAGGCGGTGCCGGATTCCCACCCCGAGTCCCCCATTCCCGCCGGGCACGGTGCAGGAAGAAGAGTTCAGCGACCGCCGCCGGGAGCGTGGCGGCGATCAACCAGGTCCAGAGGTCTGGCACGCGCTCCTCCCTGCGCTGCTCAGGCGCGACCGATGGCGACGGTTTCGTCTTGTGCACTACGAACCGTCCACGTGCGCCAAGACCAGCGCCGCAACAGAAGCGAAGCGAGCAGCAGGGGCCAAGAGCCTCCAGGGGAGGCGCTCGACGAGTGCGGGCAGTAGTGGACGGCGATGCCGTTTCCTGTGTGCCGTACGGTGGCGGCGGGCGAAACCGACCGACGTCGCAAGTGCCAACGCAACAGCTCCGCAATCAGTGGGGCGAGGCTGACCGGCCCCGCGGCCAGCGATACCGCCGTGTCGGTGGCCACGTGGCACAACAGGCCACGGGCACGAGCGGCCGCGTCGGGCTGGGCTAGCGCCGAGGAGAGCGCAAGGGCAAACCGTGGAGCGCTCGTCACTGCGCGCGGACGCGCACGGACGCGTTCGAGTTGCTCCATTGCGGTGGCAATGGCGCAGAGCTGCTCGCGCATGACGGCAGCAAAAAGGGTAACGCTGGCGGTGCCCACCCGTGCGGCATCCAGCGGCGCCAGAGTGCGCACTGCGACAAAAGCATACGTAAGTTCCGCCTGCAGCGTCCGGGCGACCAGCCGTACGGATCGGCGCAGCGCGCTGGCGGAATCGTCCCGCAGTCCCTCCCGCACGGCGGAGCGGATGGCCATCGGTTTCAATGGGACACTGATGGCTCCCGATGCGCAGGGCGTACGCCGCGCGTCACGGAGCACCGCGACCACGGGAAGAGCCGGCCAGCGCCGCCTGAGGGTGGTCAACAGATTCTCCGGCTGCCGCAGCGCCACCAACGCGAGGTCGGCGGAGTCCCCCAGATTCGGGCTGAGGCGGTCCGGGGTAAGGAATTGCAGATGACAGTCGTGTTCGAGGAGGACGCTCAGCGTCTCGCTCACGGCGGGTGAGTCGGCGACCACGACAACGGTGGGGGCTGGTTCCATCGCAGCTGTGCACCTTCTACGCGGCAGGCCACCGTTGAGCAAGCATAAACGGGAGATGGCAGGTCGGTGCCAGACCATCCGCTGGTGCGCTCCTGGCGCCGGCGGCGAACGAGCGGTCGATCGGAAGTCGTGCGGCCGTGCCGCGGGTGCCGCTCGGTTGCGCGCATCGGCACCCGGCGAATATATTCAGACAATGGACCGCAGAGCGTTTGAAATGCTCGAGGAGACGTTGCTGGCACCATACGCCATGCATAGTCGCGACAGCCGAGGCCGCGAGCATAGCGAGACCGACCACGGATTTCGACTGGCGTTTCAACGCGATCGCGACCGCATCATCCACTCGACCGCGTTTCGGCGACTCGAGTACAAAACGCAAGTCTTCGTGAACCACGAAGGGGACTACTACCGTACGCGCCTCACCCACACGATGGAAACGGCGCAGATCACGCGGACGGTGGCGCGTGCCTTGCGCCTCAACGAAGACCTGGCCGAGGCAGTCGCCTTGTCGCACGACCTGGGACACACCCCGTTCGGCCATGCCGGCGAACGGGTCCTGCACCAGCTGATGGCGGACCACGGCGGCTTCGAACACAATCGGCAGAGCCTGCGCATCGTGGATGTGCTCGAGGAACGGTACCCGACCTTCGTCGGGCTCAATTTGTCCTGGGAAGTCCGCGAGGGCATTGCCAAGCACTCGCCGCCGTACGACCGTCCCCTGGCACAGGCCTTCGATCCCGGCCGCGCGCCGTGTTTGGAGGCGCAGGTCGTCGACCTTGCCGACGAGATTGCGTACAACACCCATGACATCGATGACGGGATCAAGTCTGGTCTGCTGACGCCGGAACAGCTCCACGAGGTGCGATTGTGGCGCGAGACCTTCGGCGCGGTCCAGGCGCACTATCCGCGGGCCGGCTTCCGCATCTGGCGTTACCAAGCGCAACGGACGCTGATCGATACGCTGGTCACCGACCTGATCGAGACGATCTCCCTACGCTTGCGGGAATGGGAAATCGGCAACGTCGAGGACGTGCGTGCCTGCGGCAGGCCAATCGTCGGATTCGGCGGGCACACCGACGAGATGCGGCTCGAGCTGAAGACGTTCCTGATGCAGAATCTCTATCGCCATTACCGCGTCGTCCGCATGGCGGTGAAGGCGCAGAAGGTGATGGGAGATCTGTTCCAGGCCTACATGGACGAGCCGGCGCAACTGCCACCACACATCGCGGCGCGGCGGCAGAAGGGCGAAACGCTCGCACGCGTCATTGCCGATTATATCGCGGGCATGACCGACCGATTCGCTTTGGACGAACACCGCAAGCTGTTCGATCCGGCGGAGCGGACATAGCCAAGGGCGGATGTCAGACGATCGGAAACCACAGGTCTGACATCCGCCATCCGCACCTCTGTCGCCTGCCGGGGCCGCCGTCACCGTCTTGCGCGACGCCCCGCCTCTCGGTACCGTTTTTCATGGAGTATGTATCGGATGAAACCGAAGATCAGCAAGTCTGAAGACGAGTGGCGGCAAGCGCTCACGTCGGATCAGTTCGCCGTGTGCCGGCAGAAGGGGACCGAGCGCGCCTTTACGGGGAGGTATTGGGACAACCATGCAGCGGGGACGTACCGCTGCGTGGCGTGCGGCGCCGAACTGTTCAGTTCCGACAACAAGTTCGACTCCGGTACGGGCTGGCCGAGTTTCTGGGCGCCGGCGACCGGCGACAGCATCGCCACCGCGGAAGACGCCAGCCATTCCATGCGGCGGACGGAGATCCTGTGCGCGGTATGCGGCTCGCATCTGGGCCACGTCTTCGATGACGGCCCCGCCCCCACCGGATTGCGCTACTGCGTCAACTCGGCGTCGCTGGCCTTCGAGCCGAAAGCGTAGGGCGTGCGCCGCGCACGTCACGGCGTGCCGGTGCCGGCGTACGCCGGCGGCTACACGCGCGGCGCGCGAAAGACGAGCATCGCCAGGGGCGGCAGCGTTGCGACCAAGGAGTGGCTTCGCCCGTGCGCCGGCCGCGACACCGCCTCGACACCGCCGCCGTTGCCGAGATTGCTGCCGCCGTAGAGCGCCGCGTCGCTGTTGAGGATCTCCGCCCAGTATCCGCCCCACGGAACCCCAATGACGTAGCGATGGCGGGGCACGGGGGTGAAGTTGCAGGCGATCAGCACCACGTCCGCCGCGGTGCGTCCGCGACGGAGGAGGCTGATAACGCTAGCGTCGGCGTCATTGCAGTCGACCCACTCGAATCCGTGCGGGTCGCAGTCGAGTTCGTGCATTGCAGGGTCATTGCGGTACAGCCAGTTGAGGTCGCGCACCCAGCGCTGCAGACCTTGATGCGGGAGGTACTCGAGGAGATGCCAGTCGACACTCTCGTCGTGATTCCACTCCCGCCACTGCCCGACCTCCGCACCCATGAACAGCAGCTTCTTCCCCGGCTGCGCAGTCATGCAACCGAGCAGCAGCCGCAGGTTGGCGAACTTCTGCCAATCGTCTCCCGGCATCTTTGCCAGCAGTGCACCTTTGCCGTGCACCACTTCGTCGTGCGACAGGGGCAGCACGAAGTTCTCCGTGAAGGCGTACAACATCCGGAACGTCAGGTTGTTGTGATGGTACCGGCGGTGGACGGGATCGTGCGTGAAGTAGTCGAGCGCATCGTGCATCCAGCCCATGTCCCACTTCAGGCCAAAGCCGAGACCGCCACGGTACGTGGGCCGGGAGACCATCGCCCACGCGGTGGATTCCTCGGCGATGGTGATGACGTCCGGGTACTCCGCGTAGACTTGTTCGTTGAAGCGGCGGATGAAGTCGACCGCCTCGAGGTTCTCGTTACCGCCGTAACGATTCGGAATCCACTCGCCCGCTTTGCGCGCGTAGTCGAGGTACAGCATCGAGGCAACGGCGTCGACGCGCAGGCCGTCGAGATGATACTGGTCGAACCAGAACAGAGCGTTGCTGATCAGGAAATTACGCACCTCGAGGCGGCCGTAGTTGAAGACGTAAGTACCCCACTCTTGGTGCTCGCCCAGGCGCGGGTCGGCGTGTTCGTACAAGTGCGTGCCGTCGAACAGCCCCAGGCCGTGGCCGTCACGTGGAAAGTGTGCCGGCACCCAGTCCATGAGGACACCAATGCCGCGTCGATGCAGGGTATCGACGAGGAACATAAAGTCGTGCGGGGTGCCGAAACGGCTGGTGGGCGCGAAGTACCCAATGGTTTGGTAGCCCCAGGAGCCGTCGAAGGGATGCTCGCAGAGGGGCAGGAACTCGACGTGTGTGTACCCCATTTGCTGGACATAATCGGCGAGTTTGCCGGCCGCCTCGCGGTAGGTCAGCCAGCGATTGCCGTCCTCGGGGACACGCATCCATGAGCCCAGGTGAACTTCGTAAATCGCCATGGGAGCCTCGAGTCGCTGCGCCTGGGCACGGCTGGCCAACCACGCCTCATCGCCCCAGGCATAGCCGTTGAGGCTCCACACTTTGGACGCGCTCGCCGGGCGGATCTCGCTGGCAAAGGCATACGGGTCGGCCTTTTCAGCCTGGTGGTTGTGATAGCGCGAACGCAAGAAATACTTGTACAGTGCGCCTTGCCCGACCCCGGGAATGAAACACTCCCAGATCCCCGCCGCGGGTCGGAATGTCATGGGATGCTCGTCCGGCGTCCAATCGTTGAAATCCCCGACCACCGAGACCTGGCGCGCATTCGGGGCCCACACGGCAAAATGCGTTCCGGCGGTGCCATCCCGCTCGGCCAGATGGGCCCCCAACTTTTGATAGGTGCGGTAGTGCGTGCCCTCCGCGAGCAGGTGCAGGTCGAAATCGGTGAGGAAGGGTGTGGTCACAACAACGTACCTCCATGCGCCGCGATTTCCGCGCGACAGGCGAAGAGATGTTAGGTGGCCGCGGGCGAGGGCGCAAGGTTCGAGACGGTACGAAACGCCGCGGCAGGCTTGCCGTGCGACGCCAGGACGCTAGCGGCCCGGCGCCAGCCCCTCGAGCGTGCGGCGGATGGCGTCCGCATCGACGGCCGTAGGGCTGATAGCGGTTGTGGCGACGCCGGCGGCGACGTATGCCGCAAGGCGCTCGCGGCACTCGTCCAACGAGCCGAAGACGGCGATGCTATCGATAAACCTGTCCGACATGCCCCGGCGCGTCAAGGCGCGATCCCCGGTGCGAAACCCCTCGGCGATCAACGCGGCTTCCTCTTCGAAGCCGTACCAAGCCGCAAAGCGGTTGTAGACGGGCGTAGCAAAATATCCGCTCAGCCCGGCGCGCAGCATCTCGCGCACCGCCGGCTTATCCTCCGTAACCAACACCTGTTGCCGGCAGACGACTTCCAGCGGTGGCTCGCTTCTTCCCGCGCGTCGCGCGCCGGCGCGCACGTGCTCCAACATCCGGGGCAACGCCTCGGCGGGAAACAGGTTCACCACAAGTCCATCCCCCACCTCACCCGCAAGCTCGAGCATGGGCGGTCGCAGGGCGCCGACGTAAATCGGGACCGGCACCGGCGGTGGTACGGCCAGCCGAAAGCCCCGTGTGCGTACCGTCTTCCCCGCGAACGTCAGCTTCTTCCCCGCCAGCATCGCGCGCACGGTGGTGACGGTTTCGCGGACGCGGGTGACGGGCCGATGGAACCGCAGGCCATGCCAATTCTCGATCATGGCATGACTCGACGCGCCCAGCCCGAGAATGAAGCGTCCGGGCGCCAACTGCGCGAGGGTTGCCGCGGCGGTGGCCAGGACAGCGGGGGTACGGATGTACACCGGTGAAACGGCAATGCCGATACGTACCGCGGTGGTGGCTTGCGCAACGCTGCCGGCCAGGACGAACGGGTCCGGCCAGGCAGCGTCCGCAATCCAAATGCTTTCGTAGCCTAGCCCTTCGGCGCGGCGGGCGCAGTCAATGCATGTCCGCACATCCAACGCCAGCGGCAGGCTCAGTCCCAGACGACCAAGGTCCATACGCCACGTCTACAAGAGATGCGCACGGGTGGGAAGGATTGGAGGTCACGCCGGCGCTACCCGAGTACCGCGCGTCGAGCCTGGCTTGAGTCGCGACAACTGCACGTGGTACGCGGGGGCATGGCACGATTTGGCGCGCTCAACGCGAGCGTCGTTGTCAGCCTGCTCGCGGCGCTGGCGTCGCTGGCCGCGGTGGTCACCGCCGGCCTGGTCGCACGCCAGGTTCGCGAAGAGGCCCGTCTCTCCCGCGAGAGCATGCGCGTCGAACTGCTGTGGCACCTGACCGATCGCTGGAACTCCGCGGAGATGGGAGATATCCGCGGGGCAGCCGCCGGGGCGCTGCTCGCCGGGAACGCCAACACCGAGGTCGGTGCGGTCCTCGATTTCTTCGAGCAGATCGGAAGTCTGATCCAACGCGGTGTCCTCGACGAAGAGAGCGCGGCGCGGTCCTTCTATTGGCCGCTCGCCAACTACTGGGCGGCATGTGCCACCTACGCGCAGCAGATTCAGCGCGACGATCCGTCCACCTGGCAGACTATCCCCAGTCTGGTTCAGCGTTTAGGCGAGATCGAGGCCCAGCGTAAGCGCCGCGGCGGGAAGAGTGTCGGTCCCAGCGCCGATGAAACGCAGCAGTTCTTGCGTGACGAGCAAGGTCAGACCGAGTGCGTCGACGAGAGCGAGGCGGAGAGAACCCCGGCGCGAGCCGCTAGGTCACGCGCGTACGGTGACGCACGCTCCAACCGAGTATGCCGGCTTCAATCGATCCCGCTTACAACGGCTCCGCGGCCAGCAGCGCACCGAGCCGTGCCAACTGGGGTGTCGCCGATCCGAGCGTGAACTCGCACTGTTTCACCCACAGAAAGTAGCGGTGGATGGGATAGTCGGTGTCGATACCGATGCCGCCGTGGACGTGCAGCGCCGCGTGCCCAATGCGATGGCCGCCCTCGGCGGCCCAGTACTTCGCGGTGGCGATTTCCTTGTCCGCGGGTAGCTCATCGGCCAGACGGCTCGCGGCCTGCAGCATCGCGAGGTTGATCGCTTCATTGTCGATGTAGGAATCCCCCATGCGCTGCCCCACCGCCTGAAACATCGCGATCGGTTTCTCGAACTGTTTGCGGTTGGAGGCGTACTCCGCGGTGATCCGTACCGCCTCCTGGCATGCCCCGGAAGCGATGGCACACAGACCGACCGTCGTGCGCTCGACAATCCACTGCAGTACCGCGGCCCCTTGTGTGACGGAACCGAGAGCAGCATCGGCCTCGACGGCGACGTCCGCCAGCTCCATTCGATACTGTGCCTCCCAGTTCATCGTTTCCTGGCGCGCCAGCGTGACGCCGGGCGCGTGCGGGTCCACGACGAAGATGCCAATATCGCCGTGCGCGGTACGCGCGGGGACCAGCACCGCGTCGGCGACGTGGGCGAGGGGGACGGTGACCTTGACCCCGCTGAGCCGCCACTGCTTGCCTCTCCGTTTCGCCACGGTACGCGGCGCCATGGCGTCGGTGTCGAGTTCCGTGAGTGCCGCGGTCATCGAGCTGGTGCCGGCAATGATCGCGGGCAGGTAGCGCCGTTGCTGTTCGGGAGAACCAAAGCGCGCCAGCGGCAGGGCAGCGGAAACGAGGACAGGCAACAGCGGCAGCGGCGCGACGCGGCGGCCCTGCTGTTCGAGCAGCAGGCAAATATCCAGGAAACCACCGCCGCTCCCGCCCACGGTTTCGGGCAGCGAAGCCCCCAGCAGTCCCGCCCTGGCGAACTCCGCCCACAGGTCGTGGTCGTAGCGGTCGTCGGTCAACTCGATCGCCCGCAGGCGCGGTAACGTGCAGTGGTCGGCGAAAATCCGTCCGGCCAAATCGACAATGGCCCGTTGTTCAGCCGTCAGTGAAAAGTCCATAGTGCGCTCCCCAAAAGCAGGTTGTTGGGTTGCTGGTTCTTAGGTGCCTTGGAATTTCCAGGGAAATCCAGTGGCTGCGGAACACAACAACATAACAACGCAATAACGTAGCAACCGAACGACGCGTCGTTCAGATTCGTGGCTGCACGGGCATCCCGAGACCGAACAGGGCAATGAGGTCGCGCTGCATCTCGTTGGTGCCGCCACCGAAGGTCAGGATATGCATTGCCCGCGCGAAAGAACCGATGCGGCCGTTGAGGGCGGCCTCGGGCGATCCCGGACGCAGGGCGGCGGTGGGTCCGAGGATCTCCATCATCAAGCGGTAGGCTTCGATGTAGAATTCGGTGCCGAAGACCTTCAGCGTGGACGCGTGTGCGGGATTGAGAGGCTGGTGCTGTTCGGCGCCCCAGGCAACCTTGAAGTTCATCAGGCGCAGGAACTCGATGCGCGCGTGGATACGCGCGAGATTGAGTTGCACCCATTGCTGGTCGATTACGCGGCGGCCGTCGGCGAGCGTGGTCTGTTTCGCCCAGCGCAGCACCTCTTCGTAGGGCCCTTCGACGACGCCGGAACTGCAGAGGGTGACGCGTTCGTGGTTGAGCTGGTTGATGATCAGTTTCCAGCCGCCGTTGAGCTTGCCGACCAGGTTGCCGACCGGTACGCGTACGTCATCGTAGAAGGTCTGAAACGTAGCCAGGTTGCCCATGTTTTTCAGCGGCACGCAGCGGTAGCCCGGGGTATCGGTGGGCACGATCAGCATGGAGATGCCCTGGTGCTTGGGCTTCTCCGGATCCGTGCGCACCGCCAGCCAGATGTAGTCGGCATCGGAGGCCAGGCTGGTGAACACCTTTTGCCCGTTGATCGCGAAGAAATCGCCCTCGCGCACCGCGCGCGTTTTCAAGGCGGCCAGATCGGTCCCCGCCTCCGGCTCGGTGTAGCCGATGGCGAACTGAATCTCGCCCTTGAGTATCCTCGGCAAGAAGAACGCCTTTTGTTCCGCGGATCCGAATTGCATGATCGTCGGTGCAACCGAATTGACGGTCAGCAACGGGACCGGGGCGCGGGCGCGCATGGATTCGTCGAAAAAGATGAACTGCTCGATCGGCGTCATGCCACGACCGCCGTATTCCTTAGGCCAGCCAATGCCGAGCCAACCGTCCGCACCCATCCGCCGGGCGATACGCCGGGCGGTCGGGCCCGTCCCCTCCCCACGTGCGATCTCCTCGACGATCTCCGGGGTGAGCAGTTTCTGGAAATATTCGCGCAGTTCCCGCCGTAACGCTTCGTGCTCGGCAGAGTAGGCCAGCCGCATGATCGCCTCCCTGAAGTCCTCGGTAGTTACTCGATTCCGCAAACCCGGGGATCGTCGCTAACCATTGATCCACTCGGACGTAAGATACGGGCTTCTTGCACTCACACGGCCATCAGCAACCACCTTGGCGAACGGCAAGAACGGCTCGGCATTGGGCAGGGCATAGAGATCGTCGTTGCGGATGGCGTCGAAAACTAATTCAGCGGCTCTTGCCGCGGGCATCCCTGTCTCCACGCCCTGGCGCATCAGTTTCTCTGTAGCCCTACTGGCCGGCTCGCTTCGCCGGGCGGCCAATTCTTTCGCCACAGACTCGGTAGGTGCTGATTTATCAGGATTCATTACGTCTGTCCGGATGTAACCAGGCATGACGACTGTCACCCCAATATTAGAAACGTGGCGAGTCACAAGATCCTGGTATAAACACTCTGACAGAGCTAGTACTGCGTGCTTCGTCGCACTGTAGGTGCAATAGCCTGCACCGGCCATCAAGCCGGCACCCGAGGCGACATTGACGACGTGGCACTCGTCACCTTGCGCAATCATCCGGGGTACGAACGACTTGATGCCGTAAATCACACTCATCAAATTAGTATCAATGACCCAGCGATATACCTCGATACTCGTTTCCCAAGCTACGCCAGACGCGAAGACTCCGGCGTTGTTGAAAATCAGATTCACCCGGCCAAACGCTTTCACCGCCATTTCGGCAAGGGCTTCCATCTGTTCCGCTTGGCGAACGTCGACACACATCGATCGCACCTCGCCGCCAGCGGCTGTCAACTCATTCTCCACCTCGTGCAGTGCTTCGGGGCGGACATCCGCGATTAGAACCTTCATGCCTTCGACAACTGCCTGCTGGGCAATGCCCAACCCGAAGCCGCCGGCACCGCCAGTAATGACGGCCACTTTGGATTTCAACTCTTTCATGGTGGTGGCTCCTTGATCTGGACTCCAAAACGGGGATCGGACGGGCGGAAGTAGTTCGGAACACAATCCGTCCGTGTGACGTCTATTTCAGTTCCACCCGCAACTGGCCCAACGTTCCCGTGAACGGAAACGGGACGTCGTACGCCGAGCTCACCGGAGCGCCGGCTGCCTGCCCGACAGAAAAACTGTCGAAGTATATGTCGAAGAACGATGGGGCAGCATAGTGGGTCAGGGGCGCCTCGCCCACTATGCGCCCGTTGAAGTACAGCCGGCCAGTGCCGCCGTGTCCGGCTTGTGCATCGCTACGGACGAACTCGTACGCCAGCTCCACCTTGCCGTGCGGTACCAGCTCGCGCGATACAATTAGTTCGTACTTTCTGCCTTGGAAGTTGTTTTCGTAAACTAACCGGTTGTCCTTGACGTACCAAGAGAAGCCGCCAGCGCGCCCGCCCTCCGCTACAATCACGCCCTGCGCACCGGACTCGGGGATCACCACCTCCGCGGTTAGGCGGTGCGAACCAGCGAAGCTCGGCACCGCATTGATTGGGACGCGTAATCCCGAGTGATAGACGAATTCGTATCTACCTGCGGTAAGAGAGGGCTGGCCTGGCCCGAATAGTGGGCCGCCGAAGGAGGTGTTGAGGGGATACACAAGGTTTCTACGTGCTTCACTATCAAACAAGCTCTGCAAGCTCTTCAGCTTCGCGGGAAACTGGGCACTCAGGTCATGCGCCTCACTGTAGTCCTCGGCCACATGGTACAATTCCCATCGATCATACGCGAAATCGGCGCTTCGATGCCAGTCCCACGGGACCGAATGGCGGGCGGCCGCTACCCACCCGTCGTGATAGATTGCGCGGCTGCCTACCTGCTCGAACAACTGCGTGCGATGGCGGGACGGTGCCTGCGGATTATCGAAGGTATACGCGAGGCTGGTGCCGTCCAACGACAGTTGCTCGATACCATCAACCACGGTCGGAAACCGGATGCCGGTCAGTTCATACAACGTTGGAGCTACGTCGTTGACGTGGGCGAATTGCGTACGTAATCCTCCATGGTCCTTGATACGTGCGGGCCACACCACAATCAATGGGTTGGTCGTTCCACCGTAATGCGAGGCCACTTGCTTCATCCACTGGAAGGGCGCGCCAGTGGCCCACGCCCAGGCCGCCGAGTAGTTGTTTATAAACAGCTCGCTACCTAACTCATCGAGATGCTGCAAACGCGTCTGCACCGGCACTGGCGGCGCCAAGAGCCCTATCTCTTCCGGCGGTACATCGCGGCCTTCTATCCCGCCTTCCCCGCTCCCGCCATTGTCACCAACGATGTACAAGATCAAGGTATTGTCGCCGTGCGGTCCCTCGGCCACCACCTGGAGCAAGCGACCCACTTCATGATCGGTATGGGCTAAGAAGCCGGCGTAGATCTCCATCTGACGCGCATAGAGTTTCTTCTTATCCGCCGACAGGGAATCCCAAGCCGGCAATTCCGCAGGACGCGGTGTCAACTCCGCGTCGGCCGGGATGACGCCCAGGGCCTTCTGCCGTGAAAAAATCTCCTCGCGAAGCTTGTCCCATCCCTGATCGAACTCGCCACGATACTTCGCGATCCAGTCTTTCGGCACGTGATGTGGCTCGTGTGTGGCGCCAGTGGCAAAATAAAGGAAGTACGGCTTGTCCGGCACGAGCGAGGAATAGGTTTGCACCCAGCGGATGGCCTCGTCTGTAATATCGGTGGTGAAGTGATAGCCCTGGGCGGGGGTGGCGGGCGGTTCCACAGCGGCGGTGTTCCGGTACAGGTGCGGTTCCCACTGACTTTGCGCCCCGCCCTGGAATCCATAGAAATACTCGAAACCCAGGTTGGTCGGCCAGCGATCGAAAGGGCCGACAGGACTGATTTCCCAGTAGGGGGTGTTGTGCCATTTCCCGAAAGCCGCTGTGCTGTACCCATTGCGACGCAGCACCTCGGCGACCGAGACGGTAGTCTTCTTCCAGATGCCGTTATAGCCCGGAAAGCCACTGACGCCTTCCATGATGGAGCCGAAACCGGCGCGATGATCGTTGCGGCCCGTGAGCAACGCGGCTCGGGTGGGGGAGCACAACGCCGTGGTGTGGAAGTTGTTGTACCGCAGCCCTCGCGCCGCGAGGCGATCGAGCACCGGGGTTGCAGCCGTACCCCCGAATGTGCTCGTAGCCGCAAAACCCACGTCGTCTAACAGGATGAGGACGATGTTGGGTGCACCCGGGGGAGCCTTCGGCGGCTGTGGCCACTCAGCGCGAGCGTCTGTCGCACCGGAAGTCGTCATGCTCTTTCCCTTCGACGGGTGGTCCGACCTGTGGTTCAATTCACCTGCGACCGCCGGTACCCCTGCAAGGCTTCTTGCGGTCAGCAACAATGTGCATAGAAGTCCAAAGAAGTAGTTCATATGAGTTCCTCTTCCTTCATTCGACGTCGCCGCACCGACCACGCTGTTCGCTGTATTCTCGATATCTCCGACTCCCAGAATTTCCTGAAAATGACCATGTACCCCTGCGAGCATCGCATCCGCACTCATGAAACCACGAGCGATACCGAACCTCCGTGGGCACTGCTAGTCTGGCCAGCCCGGACCATTTCCGCAGCGAATGGTCTCGGCGGCTAGGGGTGTGTCGTCGTGGCTCGGCTAGGTCACGGAAACGCCACTTTACCCATGAGAAAGTTCTAACACCCCTATCGCTGCCTACTGGCCAACTACGGCGCCTCAGATCCCTTCACGCCGCGAGCCGTCAGCGACGCAGCGGTGAACGGTGTCAATAGAGCCCAGAACGCCGCAGCCTCCTTGTCCACGATGAAGTCTTCCTTCGGCTGCTCATAGGGCGGGCAGGAGCCGTCAACATCAGTGAACCCATAAGCTTGCGCCAGTGCCCTGGTGGTGAACCCACCGCCAGTGTGTCGCATCACATGCGGATCCGCGGCGAGGGCGGCCACCGCCCGCCCGGAAAAGCGTGGCCACTCGCCCCAGGCGAGATCGATTCCTTGCATGACCAGCCGACCGTCGCTCATCGTCGTCGCCTGTGCGACGAGATTCTCGGTCTTTACCAGTGCCGGCCGCAGCGTGACTACTGCCACGTGGTGCTCGCGCAATTCCAGCGCTAGGTCTCGGGCGATTCGGTCTATCGCGGCTTTGGCGGCGCCGTACGCAACGGACAGCAAGTAATCTTCGTCGTAGGAGGAAACATTGACGATCAACCCGGACTTGCACGGGATCATGAGCTTGGCCGCAAGCGCACTGGCCACCATCGCGGATCGGGGGCCGACATCGAGGCACAGGCCCATAGTTTCGAACGGAAGCTCCCACAGGTGCCGCCCGATATGTTCGGTGAAATCCGGTGACGCATTGTTCACGAGAATGTCCAGCGTACCGTCGCGTGCCTTGATCTCGTCGAACACCTTGACGACTTCGCTGTCATTGCGATGATCGCACGGGAGGGCAATTCCTTTACCACCGAGGGCATTGATCTCCGCCGCAGTGGCATGGAGGCGGTCTACGGTTCGCGCCGTGACATAGACTTTGGCGCCGCAGGCGCCAAGTTCTACGGCGATACCCTTCCCGATCCCTTGGCTCGCGCCAGTGACCAGGGCGACTTTCGTATTGAGCACACGATCTGTATCCGTCATCACCCGCTCCTTTCCGATTGTATGTATGGTGTCGGCTGGTGTCGGCTGGTGGCTCACGACGCCTTGAAATGGTAGGTAAGCCCCAGACCGAACGTCCGTGGGTCGCCGTAGTTGTTCGTGGCATACCCGAGACTTGGGCCGTAGTCGATTGCATAAGAGCGATACTTCTTGTCGAAGAGATTCTGCACAAACACCGCTATGTCGAGGCTCCCCTTCGCAAGCGGGATATCGACGAACTGCATACGGCCATGGACGAGCACATGGTTCGGCTCTCCGGTTGCCCAGAACCCCGCCTGCCGCTTATCTGAGTCCGTCTCATTGACCTGGTCAACCCAGGGGATCTCAACGTTCGCGGAGAACGTCCCGCTCGGGGTCGGTGGTGCTGTATAGCTCAGCGTAAGCGTGGCCTCGTGCTGTGCGAGGTGGGTGAACGGATGTTCATTCTTTTCGTCTACAAACGAGACGTTACCGTTGGCACCAAATACTGGCTGGTTCCATTTGGTGTACTTCGGCAGCGTAAGACCATAGTTCGCCGCAACCTCAATGCCCCGCATCGGTATGGCGACGACTTCCACCTCACTGCCCCAGATTTCCGCGTCGGCATTCACCACGATGCCTGCCGCTCCTGCAGTGCTGGCCGAAAAGACACCGCCCTGCTTATCTCTGTAGTCGCTGTAGTACCCAGCGGCATTGAGACGAAGTCGGTTGTCGAGCCACTGTGACTTGAAACCAAGTTCGTACTGAAGCAGCCTCTCGGGTTGATAATAGGCCTTAAATTGTGTGATTGAGAAAACCCGCGCGTTGTAACCGCCAGTCTTGTAGCCCCGTGCGACTCGAAAGTAGGTCATCAAGTCATCTGTCCATTGGTATGCGATGTCGCCCAAAGGGTTGATCCCAGGGGCTCCGCTCCCGTGGATGCCGCCAAAGGCCTTTCCGGCCCCGATAAAGAAATTGGCAGCAGGGTTTTGCGGATAGATGCCCCAGTGGTCATTGTGATTTTGGTCTTGGGTGTAGCGAAGCCCCACTGTGAGGCTCAGCTTGTCTTTCAGGATCGGCGGCGTCCAAGTCGACTGTCCATAGACCGCGTATGATTCGTTCTTGATAATCGATCTAGCCACCACGTTGGACAGCCCTCCGAAGAACACGTTATCATTGTAATCGTTTCCGTAATCACCGTAGTAGTATGCACCCACCACGTAACGAACGCGAGGCGCCGTTCCAATCCACTGCAGCTCCTCGCTCCAGTGCTGCACATCCTGCCATTCGCTAGCATCAAATAGGTGGAGAGGTGTGCCATCGAGATTCTGGGTAACGTCGGTCGTCAGGCTCCGATACGCGCCGGTCGACTTCAGCATTACGGCGCCGAGCGGGCCGACCTTGCCGAGGTCCCAAGCAACCGTCAGCATGTTCATCCGCTCGTTGCCGTCATCGGCCATCCGGTGCTCGTGCCGGTCACTCATAAGGACTCCCTGAACGTTGATTGCGTCGATACGGTTAGTGTGGATATAGGGCACCGCATAGAACCGGTTGGGAAGCGGACCGAAGGAAGGAACGGACGGGAGGGTATTGGGATACACGAAAGTGAGCAGCGCCATATTGGGCGCACCACGATAGCGGTGGTATTCGAACGCGTAGTCCACCGTGATATCGGTTGTCGGCTGCCAGCGTAGCGCGAGCATGTTGAAGACTCGGTTCAGATCGGCAAATTCACTGCCACCGCTGCCGGTGTTCTGAAAATAGCCGTCATGTGACTTGTACACCGCATTCTCTCGGAGGCTCAGCGTCCCCAGCGCATCCGACCGCCAGAATCCCTTCCTGCCGATCAGTGGCACGTTGAGGGTGACGCGACCGTGGAACGCGTTGTAGTTACCAACCTCGGTGGAGGCGGTGACGGAATGCTCATCCGTCGGCTTCCTGGTAATCATGTTCACCGCGCCGCCGATCGTGTTCTTGCCAAACAGGGTACCTTGCGGCCCCCGGAGCACCTCGACACGCTCCAAATCTTCCAGATCGAAATTCGAACCCTGGATCTTCGCAATGTACACACCGTCGACATAGAGTCCGACAGGCGGTTGCGTCGCAAGCTGCGGGTCGGGAAATGACAATCCTCGTATGCCTATCCCTACGCCTGAACTCGCGGCCGCCACCGCGCTGACGCGTAGGTTCGGTGCGGCCGCGGTGAGATCCAAGAGCGTGCTCGCCCCTTTCTGCTGAAGGGTCGCCCCCGTCAATGCCGTCACAGAAATCGGTGTCTCCTGCAGCGACTCCTCACGCCGCTGTGCGGTCACGGTAATCTCTTCGATCTCTATAGGTCTGGTCCCGGCCTCCTTCCTATCCTTGACCACTTGCCCCTGGCCAACCGCTGGCATCATCATTGCCCCCATCACCACTAGTCGCACAGTCCATTGGGTGAATTTCCGGGTGTCCATCGCTGTCCTTCCTTCTTCTCGCAAAGTGACGAGCGCTGCGTTCCGGACCCGCACGCAACTCCGTCTTCATTCACTCGCTATGCTTTGGCTCGGCCCCTCCTTGGGGTGGTGGCCGACCGGCGTTTGAGCGGCGAGTGCGGGGCAATCCGGGGGCTCAAAATCGCCTGCGCTACCGACAACTCACTGCGACGGAGGGCCACACCCGCCAAGGCCGTGCGGACCGCTTCATCAAACGCCTCATCCCCTGGGGCCTGGGCCACGCGGGAGAGGCGCAGAACAACAGGCAGTTCCGTCGGACCGCGCACCGTCAGTTCTCGCAGATGGGGCAGCGTGCGCACGGCGGACGCGCACCCCACCTCCCGTTGGACAATGCCGGGCACCAGGTCCACGATTAAGAGGAATGTTTTTTCCGCCTCCACGTCTGAAAACCCCGCGCGGATCAACGCTGCTAGGACAGTCTCAGCTTGATCGAGCCACTCGAACGAGTGCTGTGCGCGGGCACTAACGTAGGAGAGCGCACCTGGAAAGCGAAGCAACACGGTTCGTAACTCCCGCGCATATGCCAACAGCCACTCGGCCCAGTTCAGATCGCCCCAACTCGGCACCTCGAGCTTTGTCAGCGCACACCGTCCCAGCCACGCCAACAATTCGTCCTGGCCACGCATGTGCTGGTACAGCGCCGCCACGCTGACACCCATACGCTTGGCGAGATTGGGCACCGTGAGTTCGTCCGCCGCCTGGTGCTCGGCAGCGCGCAGGATTGCGTCGCGATTGATCCGTGGGACTCGACCCATACGCGGCCGCTGCGGCATGTTGCTCAATTGAGAGGATGAGGGAGGCATATGGGACCCCTAATAGCACCGATAAGCGATTGGTGCAATACTTTCTAGAAACTATTCTGGAATAAGTTCTGGGTCTGTGATGGGCCAGCGATCCATCCAGATATCGGGGACACTTCAGAAAAAGCGGGAGACTCCAGGGACGATGGTGCGTGTGTTACGATTCCGCAAACCCTGTCGAGCATTGACTGCGGTTCGGCATATGGCATCGTGGGTGCGCACATGAACCGTCACTGAGCGAGGTACGTGATGGCATTCCGCCTCTCATGGCCGGCCGGCCTACGGCGCTGGCGGCGTTGGATCGTGACCCTTCTCGTACTGCTCGCCGTGCGGGCGGCGCTGCCGTCCGCGTTGCGCCCATTGCTCGTCTCGCAGGCCTCGCAGGCCCTGCGTGCGCGCGTAGCGATCGGCGATGTCGATCTGTCGCTGCTGCGTTGCGGACTGGCGCTGAACGAGGTCAGCATCCGCCCCCTGTCCGGAGCGGACTCCGCCGCCGAGGAGCAGGCGATCGTCTCCTGGAAGCGGTTTGCGGTCGCCGTCCGCTGGCTACCGCTGTTACGCAAGCGCGTGCTCCTGCGCGAGGTGGTGCTCGAATCGCCGCGGGTGGCGGTGGATCGCGCCGAAGACGGGGCGCTCAACATTCTGACGTTGGTGCCATCGAGCACCGCACCGCCGGACACGCGCCCAACCTCGGCTGCATCCCCGACGCCGGTGGCCGAACGTGCCGCTGTGGGCTCCGGGTGGAGTGTCGGTGCCGATCGAGTAGTGCTGCGTGATGGCACGCTGCGATTCCGCGACTTCAGGGCCAAAGGCGCCGAGCCGCTGACGGTGAGCATACCGGAGCTGGCGCTGCGGGACCTCGCCCTCGGGCCCGGAATTTACGGCGATCCGTCGCAATTGCATGCGACCCTGAGCGTCGAAGGTGGAGCGCTCGACATTCGCGCGCGGCTGAACCAGCGACAAGATGGACAGTCGCTCGACGCGGAGGTCGCCGCACAAAACATCCCGCTGCACCGGGTGCAATATTACATTCCGGAAGTCGGCCTGCGGACACTTGACGCGTGGCTCGACACCGATCTCCGCTACCGCTTCGACAGCAAGGGGCAGAACGAGGTTCGTGGCACCGTCGGCCTCCGCGACCTGGTCATTCGCATGCCGAACATCGAGGAGCCGGCAATCGAATACCGCCTCCTCAAGGTAACGGTCGACCCCGTGGACCTGGTGGCGCGACGTGTCCATGTCAGCGACCTCGGTGTCGACGGCGTGACGTGGTATGTCGGACGGCCCGGTGCGGACCGGATGCCGTTGGTGACGGCAGTGCTGAAGACCGCGGTCCGGCGCGGCGCGGAGGGCGAAGGAAAGACCGCACAGACGGCGGCCGCCACGGGGGGCGGGGCTGTGCCGCCAGGTGCACCGGCGTGGCATTGGTCGCTTGCGAAAGGGCAGCTGAGCCATTCGCGGCTGCGTTTGCTCAGGACAAAGGCGGCGCTCGATGTCGGCGTCGATGCCACGATCAGTGACCTGGCGGACGATGCGGAGCGCCCCGCGCCGCTGCACCTGGCGCTGACGGTCGGCGCGGGCTCGGTGAATATCGACGGTGCGCTCCGGCTGGCACGGCTAGGTTTTGCCGGCGCGCTGCGCGTCGTCGAGCTGCCCTTGGCGGAGATCTTGGCCGCTGCCGCAATCCTGCCGGCGGGCGTTCTGCAGGCGGCCGAACTCGCCTCGGAATTGACCGTCGAGGCCGGTATGCCGGTGCCGGACCGTGAGGCCAGCGCTCCCGCGCCCGGGGAGGCACGGCTACGCGGCCGGCTCTCCCTGTCCGGATTGCGCGCCGGCACCCCAGGGGCGCAAGGCTTTTCGCTCACGGCGAAGGCGATCGAAGTGGGTATCGGCGAACTGCGCGCGCCCGGCGTCGTTCCCGGGGCCGGGAGCCAGGCGAGCTCCGCCGCGGCGCCCGGCGCGGCGGCGAACGATCTTTCCCTTCGTGGTACCCTGTCGCTGTCGGACGTCTTGCTTGCGGGAGCCGACGCGAAGAGTTTCGCGCTTGGAACCCGCGCGCTCGGATTGGATCTCAAAGAGGCTACCCTTCCGGGTGTCCTGCCGGGGCCGGCTACGGCAGAGAAGACGCGACCGATGCGAATCGCCCTCGGAGACCTACGCATCGGCGGACCGAGCGTGCGGGTGACGCGGACACCGGAGGGTATTCCGCTGCCCAGCTTTGTCATCGCGCCGGCCGCGTCGAGCGAACCTATCGCCAATCGGGGGGAGGCGTCCGGGACGGCGCAATCCACGGCCCGGCCGCTCGAGGTGACGCTTGACAATTTACGGCTTGCGGACGGCAGCGTGGCGCTGACCGACCGGGCCGTCAAGCCCTTTTTCGAGGGCGGGATCGCGCCACTACACGTCGATCTGCGCGGAGTTCGTTGGCCGCCACTGGCGATCGAGGATCTGCATGTCAGCGCCACCAGTCCCGGCGATGGCACGGTGACCGTGGCCGGCACTCTCGATCGCGATCGGGAGCACGTTGAGCTGAACGCGAAGCAGATCGCGCTGCCGCCGTTCAACCCCTATGCGACGACCATGGCCGGCTACACCATCGGTGGCGGCAAAGCCTCGATCGTTACCAACGTGACCGCCGATCATGGGCATTATAGCGCGAGCAACGCGCTGACCCTGCACAATCTCGATTTGCGCGGTGCCGGCGGGGAGTCGCTGTTCCAACAAACCTTCGGGATCCCGCTGTCGGTGGCGCTGGCGTTGATGCGGGATACCAACGGCGATATTGCGCTCGAGATTCCGGTGCAGATGGACGAGGCGGGTGTCCAGGTGGGCATCGGAACCATCATCCGTGGTGCCCTGCAGCGCGCGATCATGGGGGCGCTTGCATCGCCGCTCAAGCTCATGGGAGCCGTGTTCGGCGGCGGTAAGGTGGAGTCGGTGTCACCGACGGCCGTCGCCTTCCGCGTTGGGCGCAGCGAACTTGCCGCTGGTGCCGCGGAGCAGGTCGAGCAGCTCGCGGCATTGCTTGCCAGCCGCCCGGGGATTGCGGTGACACTGGCGACGGTTACGACGCCGGCGGACGTGCGCTGGCTTCGCGAGCAGGCGCTCCTGGCCGCATGGGACAAGGAAGGGTTCTTCGGAAAGATGCGAGACCTGCCGCAGCGTGGCGCCCGCAATGCGATTAGCGCGGCACTGGAGGCGCGTAAGCACGATGGGGAGGGCACGCTCGATCCGGAGGACGCCGCCACCCTGGACCGCTGGCTCGACGAGCGCCCCGCGATCCCGGAGGCGCGGTTACAGGCGCTGAGCGATGCGCGCGTGCGGGAAGTCGAACGGGTGTTGTTGGAGGAACACGGGCTCGCCCCGGAACGCATACGGCGCGCGCCGGAACCGGCGAAGGCCGCTGGTCAGGTCCCGGCGGTGCAACTCGAACTCGGCGCGACGGCCGCACCGTAGCGGCGGCGCTGCCCTTACGGGGTTTCGAATTCCGCCAGGACAGGATCGATGCCTACCACGCGACGCCGAGGCCGGCGTTGAGGAACAGGCTATTGTGATCGGTGTCCGGTGCCGTCTGCCCCTGATATTCGTCGAGCAGCGAGAAACGCGCGTTGACGATGGAGATCAAGGGGAGGGTCAGACCAAGTTCGTTGCGCAGCAGGTAATTCTTCGTGAAGTCATCGATCGCCGGCAGGTAGTCGAGGCGCCAGTCCAAATGGGCGCCGTAGGGCAGGTAATAGCCGGCCATGGCACCGAAGGCGGCGGTGACGAAGTCGTTGTCTTCGCCGCCGAAATAGCGCTCGTAGACCCAGCCGGCGCCGATGTCGGCCTGCAAGAAGTTGCGCCGGTCCTCGTCCAACTGCTCTTGCCAGATGACGTATCCGATACCGGCTTTTGGCACGCCGCGGATGCTCAACTGCTGAATGCCGTCGTATGTGGCATCGCCCGAGGCATACCCGTATACGCGTGGGGTGAAGTCATACTCGCCGCGGAGCAGCCCTTTGAGTTGATCCTGCGTGGTGGAGCGATCTTCGTCGCGTTTCTTTTCGGTGCCGTAGCGGTAGCTGGCACCCAGCAACAATCGCGTCGGCGCCTTCGCTCGCGTCGCACCGAAGGCCAGGAGAAAACCCGTCGTCTCGGTGGTCGCTTGCTGCACGTTCACCCCAACGTCGGCGCTGCCGTGCCAGTAGCGCCACTGGCCGCGCAGGTCGCCCATACCCTCGGCGCCGCGCATGAAAACGATGCTGGATATCTCGACCGGTGTGGCCGTGGCGCGTGCGCTACCGACCAGCAGCTTGCCCTGCTCAATGCCGAGGATCCGGCCGGTGGCCTTGGCATCCTCGCCGTAATAGACGACGCAGCTCGCGTCGGTCGTCAGGTTCTGAATGTCGGCGAAGGGAATGTCCAGGGTTCCCTTGCCGTACACGGTCTTGAACTCGACCTTACTGGCGGACAGCGAGGTGATCGTCCCCTGCAGCACCGTGCCCTTCACGGTGACGTCGTCGGCAATGCCCTGGCGCGCCAACATGAACAGCGCCAGCACCAAGAGGATGCGCAGCCCCCGCCAAAGGTGGTGTCGCGGTTTGTCGATAGGTTGAGACATGAAATCCCCCTTCGTTAGTGTGCAGCTCGGTCGATGCCGTGAACTCAGAGGTAGAACGGGAGGCGCAGATTCTTACCGCTGTCCGGGCCGCCAGATGTCAGGGGCAAAATACCACTCGCGCCCCTGAGGTCAACGGCCCCGCTGACCGGCGCATAAGAACCGCTCAGCGGCCCGCGAGGCCTTCTCATCGGCATTGCGCTAGCCTCGCCGCGGTTACGATGGTAGAAATCCGGCGCTTCGCCAACCGACGGGCAACCAACAGCGAAGCGCAAGAAGGAGCTTTCGGACTATGGCAGACGCCGCGACGCCAGTGCACCTGGCCGCCGTACGACAAGTGGTTTGCGCGCTGGACGCGATCGTTTCCGAGGCGCTGGATGTTGCCCGCCGCACGACGGACGGCGGCAAGGGGATCGATGGGGCGCAGGCGCACTGCGAGCGGCTCGCCTATGCGGCAACGGAACTCGAGGCGGCGAAACACCTGCTTGCTTACGCGGAGACGGCGACCGCGCACGGGCAGGAAGATCCGATCGTCGCCGCAATGGCCGGCGTATTCGTCGCCGAGGTCGCGCAGCGCTTGAGCGCGCAGATCGATGCGCATGCCGCGGAGTTCGGCGTGCGTGACGAGCGGGTCAATACGACATTGGGTTCGCCCGCGCTGAAAGCGGTCGTGCGTAGCGCCGGATCCGACGCGCGCGTCCAGGCGATCGGCCGCCATGTTGTCGGGCAGCGCGGCGTCAATCATGCCTGGCTCCCCGAAGATATGGCCACGATGAGCCGCGACTCGGTGCGCCAGTTCGCCGAGACGGAAGTGGCGCCGCTGGCCGAACGACTGCACCGTCACGACGAGCTCATCCCCGAGGACCTGATCCGCAAGATGGCGGAGCTGGGGTACTTCGGTATGTCGATTCCCGAAGAGTTCGGCGGCGGCGGCATGGGCAACCTGGTGATGATCGTCGCCACGGAAGAGCTGTCGCGCGGATCGTTGGCGGGTGCGGGTAGCTTGATCACGCGGCCGGAGATCCTCACCAAGGCACTCTTGAAGGGGGGCACGCAGGCGCAAAAGGAGCGCTGGTTGCCACGGATCGCCAGCGGCGCGGTGATGGTGGGGATCTCGGTGACCGAACCCGACATCGGCTCGGATGTCGCTTCGGTTAAGTGCCGCGCCGATGCCACGCAGGTCGGTGGGCGCGCCGGGTACGCGCTCACTGGGGCCAAGGCGTGGTGTACGTTCGCCGGCCGGGCGAACGTGCTGGCCTTGCTGGCGCGCACCGATCCGGACCCCAAGAAAGGGCCGCGCGGCCTGTCGTTGTTGATTGTCGAGAAGGACGCCTTTCCGGGACACGCCTTCGAGATGCGCCAGCCACATGGCGGGGCGCTCGCCGGCCGTGCGGACGCGACGCCGGGATATCGCGGCATGCACTCGTATACCCTGAGTTTCGACAATTATTTCGTGCCGGCGGAAAACCTGGTGGGCGAAAGCGGCGGGGCAGGGAAAGGCTTTTACCTGCAAATGGGGGGATTCGCGGCGGGGCGGTTGCAGACCGGCGGGCGCGCCACCGGCTTGGCGCAGGCGGCACTGGAACGGACAGCCGAGTACGCCAACGATCGCCGCCAGTTCGGCGAGCCGATCGGGAACTTTCAGCTCACCCAGCACAAGCTCGGTCGCATGGCCACGCACATCATGGCCGCCCGCCAGTTGACCTACGCCGCGGCGCGCGCCATGGACGCCAATGAATCGATCGCGCTGGAACCGGCAATGGCGAAGCTGTTCGCCTCCGATGTGGCCGTGTGGGTGACGCAGGAAGGGCAACTGCTGCACGGCGGGTGGGGCTATGCCGAAGAGTTCGCGATCTCACGCTACGTGGTCGACGCTTTGGTGTTGCCGATCTTCGAAGGCGTCAAGCCGATCTTGGAACTGAAGGTGATCGCCCGCAATCTGCTGGCGGGCGAGCGCTAGTCGGGGGTGACGGCGGGCCGCGGTGGCACGCGCCGCGCGCGGCTGGCGATCATGCGACCGTGGAAACTGGGGACCGGGGTCGGGGAGTTGGGACGCGATATTCCATGCTTGCAATTGGAGTGCCCTCCGCGTTATGCGGGAAACCGGATGGGGAGGATGCGATGGAGATGAGGGGAACGGCACGTGAACGATTTGTGCGGATGGTGTCCGGGCCCGATGGGGCGATCGATGTCGCCGAGGGCGCCTTGTTGGTCGCCCAGGAGGAATACCCGGACATCGAGATCGCGCAGTACTTGCGGCGGCTCGACGATCTGGCGGACGCGGCGCGCGCATCCGTCCGTGCCGGCACGTCGGCGAACGAACAAGTCGCGCGGCTGAATCGCTTTCTGTTCGTCGACCAGGGCTTCACGGGGAACAACGACGACTACTACGACCCGCGCAACAGCTACCTCAACCAGGTCATTGACCGGCGCACCGGCATACCCATCTCGCTGGGTGTGATCTACAGCGAGGTGGCGCAGCGGCTCGGCCTGCCGGTGTACGGGGTGAGCTTTCCGGGTCATTTCCTCGCCAAGTACCTGGGGGACCCGGAGATCATCATCGATCCGTACTTCGGTACGGTGATCAACGAAAAGGAGTGCGCGCAGCGCTTGCGGGGCATCTACGGCGCGAAGGCGCGGTTCGACCGGCGCCTGCTGCATCCGGCCAGCCCGCGCGAGATTCTCGTCCGCCTGCTGAGCAACCTGAAACAAATCTACGTGGACGAGTCCGACTTCACCCGTGCGCTGCACTGCGTCGACCGCATCTTGCTGCTGTCCCCCAACGAACCCCGCGAACTGCGCGACCGCGGCATACTCTACCAACGGCTCGAATGCTACGCGGCGGCACTGCGCGATTTCGAACGCTACCTGCAACTGGCCCCGGACGACGATGCGGCCGCGGTCATCCGCGAAACCCTCCCGGACCTGCACCGCCAAGCGGCGTCGTTGCAATGAACCGGAGCGTCGTCGCCTGAGCGGACCGCGGTCGCCTACCGGTGTTGTGCCACGCGCCGGCGCGCGGTGTCCGCCGTGGGAGCGTCACCGATGCGCTCGGCCATGGCCAGCACCTTCCGCCAAAGCGGACGCGCCTCGTCGGGTCTGCCCGCCGCATCCAACGCGGTAGCGAGTTGGTACGTGGCCCCATAGTGGGTGGGCGTGTGTTTGAGGACGGCGCGGAACTCCGCCATCGCCGCCTCCGGGTCCCGATCGGTGTAGAGGGCGGCCAGGCCGCGCTCCATGAGGAGCGCATCGTTGGATGCTTGGCGGTTGGCAAGGCGCTCGCGCGCCGTTTGGGCCGTGGCCCGATCGCCGTTGCCCTCCGCTATCGTCAAGACTCGCTCCCACACCCGCAGCGCCTCGTCGGGCATCTCGGCGGCGTCGAGCGCCCCGGCAAGCTGGTGCAGCGCAGCGAGATTTGTGGGTTCCTTGCGAAGGACGCGGCGATAGAGCATGGCGGCGCGTTGCGGATCGTGCGCACTGGAGCGGGCCTGTTCGCCGGCGCGCATCAAGTCCTCGACACTCCAGTCTGCCGTTGACTCCAGGGCGCTCAGCGTCTGCTGCGCCATCTCGTCGCGTGGATTGATCGCCACGGCGAGCCGGTATTCGGCGAGTGCGTCGTCCGCTCGTCCGAGCTTCTCCAGTACGCGACCGAGGTAGTAATGCGACAACGCCAAATTGGGCTGCAGGCGAACCGCCTGGCGCGCGGCCCGCAGCGCCTCCGGGAGCCGGCCGAGATGCGACTCCAGTACGCTGAAGTTGATGTGCACGTACGCGTAGTTGGGAGCCAGCTCGCGTGCCCGCTCGAAATAGCGGCGTGCCGCAACATAGTCGCCGCGTTGCATGAACTCCAATCCCGCGTTCATCCAGGCGCGTCCGTTTCCCGGCCCCTTATTGGTCGCGTCGACCCACAGGCGCAGCGGATCCCGCCATTGCCAGTTTCGATGGCGTGTCACCGGCACCGCCGCGAGGCACAGGGCCGCGCACATGGCGGCGAACGCCGTCCGCCGGGCGGCCCCGAACCGACGACAGGCGCCGTCCAGCAGCCACACCAGCAACACCGAGAGACCGAGCGTCGATGCAATATACGGGCGGTGCTCGTTGACCACTTCCGCTAGCGGCGCGAACGTCGATTCCGGCGCCAGAGTGAGAAAGAACCACAGTGTCGCGAAGGCGACGTGCGGGAACCGCCTCGCCCCGCGCAGCGCCGCACCGAGCCAGAGGAGGATGACGAGCAGGGACAGCCAGGCACGCGTCTGAAGAAAGCTGAACGCGTAGGGGAAGTCGTGGTCGATGGACAGAGCATCGGGCCAAACGAACAAGCGGATATAATACAGATACGCGGACCATTGGCTCATGAACCAGATGAGCGGCGTCGTGAACGGTTGCTTGCGGGCCTCCTCCACCCACGGCGGCAGGAGGAGGTGCCGGTACAAGAGGTAGGCGGCCGTCAGCACGACGGGCAGGCGGATCAGAACAACGATGCGCCGCCAATCGCGCAGATAGTCGGGTAGGCGCGGGTAACGATCGCGATCCCTGTACAGAAAGTCGTAGGCGAGGATCGTTGCCGGCAGGGTGACGGCAATGGCCTTGGTGAGCAACGCCATGCCGTGGAACAGGCCGGCGAGCGCCACTCTTCGGCGCAGGAAACAGAGAAAGGCCGCAAGATAGAATGCCGTGCACAGCAGGGCCGAGCGTGCCGACATGTAGTCGATCATCGAACTGTTGAGCGGCGCAAGGGCGAAGAGTAGCGCCGCGCCGGCGGCTGGGAATCGCGCCTCGCCGCCGGCACCGCGCTGTTCGCGAGGCGACCATAGGTGGTCGCGGATGATGACGAACGCCAGACAACTGGTCAAGAAGTGCAGCAGCAGGCTCAGCAAGTGGTAGCTCCACGGCAGCAGCCCGGAGAACGCGTAATTGAGCGCGTAGGTGATGAGCAGGACGGGCCGCAGGTCGGCGTTTTCGCGCACCGCGGTGAAGGTGAACGGATCGTAAAAAAAGCTCGGGATATTACGCAAGCTGCGAATAGCCGGGTTTGCCCGAATCAAGTACCCGTCATCGAAATGGAAGCCGATGGCGAAGCTGTTCGCGTACGCGGCGCCGAGTCCCAGGGCGAGTACAAGGGCGAACCCCGCCGTGAACTGGCGACCGCTGAGCCTGGTCATGCGGACTGGCCAGCCGGCAAACCCGGCGTCGGTGGTAGGGGCGACATCGGCAGAACTTCTGGCATCGATTCCGAGGCGGCTCAATAGGCGCGTGCGGTCGCTGGCCCAAGCGACCGCTGCGAGAGCCGCGGCGACGCGCGCCGTCGGTTGGCACCGCGCGCGGATTTGATTATTGGCGCGATCTGTGGGCACCACTTCCCGCGGATGAGAGCGAATCCTTCCGGGGCGGCGCGGCTGCTTCATGAACAGCACCGCAACTCGACGTCCGCATGAACACGAACGCACACGTTGGCGGAGCCACGTTGCAGGTCGTGGCGGGCGTCCTTGTCGCGCACGGGCGAGTGCTCATTTGCCAGCGGCGCGCCGATGACCGGCACCCGGGCGGCTGGGAGTTTCCGGGCGGGAAGGTGGAGCCCGGTGAGCAACTCGAGCAGGCCCTGCGGCGCGAGTTATTCGAGGAGCTCGGGATCGATGCCCGGATCGGTCCGACCCTCTGGCAAACGCAGCACCGGTATCCCGGACACCCGCTGATGAGCCTGACGTTCAATCATGTCACCGCGTACGCAGGGCAACCGACGAACAAGGTGTTTGCGGAGATGCGGTGGGCCGCACTGGGCACACTCGGGCGCTTCGACTTCCTCGCGGCGGATCGCGAGTTCGTCGCGCAACTCGATGCCGGCCGCGTGCGGCTGGACGGTGCGCGTGAGTTGCCCGCGTAGAAAACTCCGGTCTGCTTCCGACTACGTGCTGTCCGGGGACTCTCGGGCAACGAGAACATCCCCTTGTCGATCCGTACGGCCTACTCGGCGGGCGGGTCGCCAAATGGGCGTGCGCGTCGATCGGCCGGCGCCAGGCCGCGTTCCATGGCGGCGACGATCTCGCGCGCCGTGGCGACGGGGTCGGAAGCCTCGCGGATCGGTTGGCCCACCACGAGATAATCGGCACCCGCACGAATGGCGGCTTCCGGCGTCATCACCCGCTTCTGATCCTCCCAGTTCCCGCCACGCAGGCGGACGCCAGGCGTGACGATGAGGAAGCCACGACCACATTCCTTTCGGATGGGGGCGATCTCGTGCGGTGAGGCGACCACGCCGTCCATGTTGGCTTCCTTCGCCAGGCGCGCTAACCGTACGACTTGGTTCTCGATCCCACTGCTCACACCGACGCGCTTGAGATCATCGCGGTTCAGGCTGGTGAGCACCGTCACGGCGAGCACCTTCGGGCGCCGCAGTCCCTGGGCGCGGCAGACCTTGTTCACCTCGGTCACCGTGCGCCGCATCATCTCGAGGCTGCCCGAGGCATGGACGTCGAACATGCGTACGCCCATGCGGGTGGCCTCGCCGGCAGCCTTGGCGACGGTACGGGGGATATCGTGGAACTTCAGATCGAGGAAGACCTCGCCGCCGCGCTCCCGGATCATCTGGACGATCTGCGGCCCGGCGTGCAGGAACAGCTGCTTGCCGACCTTGAACATGCCGACCTCGCGGGTCAGCAACTCCACGAATTGTTGCGCCTCGGGCACCGAGCCGACATCGAGCGCAAAGATGAGCCGCGACCGCATGCCGCCCTGGCGGATGCCGAAGGGCCAATAAACGCTCATGTCTCCAATTCCGAACGCACCAGGCCAACAAGGCGCTCGACAGCGCCGGCGAGCGGCAGATCCTGCGCCACCTTCTCGTCCCGCCGCTTGAACTCGACGCAGTCGCGTTCGAGACTTTTTGCGCCGACCGTGACACGCAACGGTACGCCGATCAGATCCGCATCCTTGAACTTGATACCCGGCCGCTCTTCGCGATCGTCGAGCAAGACCTCGACCCCAGCGTCCTGCAGCTTATCGTAAACGGCCTCCGCCGTCTGCCGCAACCGGGGGTCGTTCCACGACACGGGCACCACGTGCACGTGGAACGGGGCCAGCGGCAACGGCCAGATGATGCCCTGCTCGTCGTGATGCTGCTCCACCGCCGCCGCGGCGGTGCGCGTGACCCCGATGCCGTAACAGCCCATCTCGATGGGCCGCTCCTGGCCGGCAGTATCCAGGTAGGTGGCCTTCAGGGCGGTACTGTACTTGGTGCCGAGGTAGAAGATGTTGCCGACCTCGATCCCGCGGTGTGCGGTGAAGACGCCGCCGTCGCATCGCGGGCAGCCGTCGCCGGCACGGGCGAGGCGGAGATCGGCGAACTCGACGTCGGGAAAATCGCGTTGCTGATCGACATCCACGAGGTGGTAATCCGTTTCGTTGGCGCCCGTCAGCGCACCGGTTACGCCGCGTAAGCCGTGGTCGGCGAGGCAGCGGAGACCCAAGCGCACCGGTCCGGCGAAGCCGACGGCCGCGCCGGTGACGCGCTCCACCGTCGCGGCATCGGCCATCACCACCCACTCGGCCTCCAGGAGGCTGCGCAGCTTGGTCTCGCTGAGTTCATGGTCTCCGCGGACGAGCGCGGCGACGGTCTCGCCGGTGCTGCTGACGTAGATCAACGTCTTCACGAAGCGTTCCGGCGGCGCGGCGAGGAACGCGGCTACCTCCTCGATGGTGTGCTTACCGGGCGTGCGCACTTTCTTGCAAGGACCGGGCGCGGCGCCGCGCCGCTCGCCGACAAGCGGGCGGATCTCGGCCTTCTCCACGTTCGCGGCGTACTCGCAGTGCGTGCAACTGACGATGGCGTCTTCGCCCGAATCCGCCAAGACCTGGAACTCGTGCGCGCGCCGGCCGCCGATTGCGCCAGTGTCGGATTCGACCTGGCGGGTGGTCAGGCCGCAGCGCCGGAAGATGCGGCGATAGGTATCCGCCATGTGCTCGTACTCGCGCCGGCAGTCCTCCGCATCGACGTGGAACGAGTAAGCGTCCTTCATCATGAACTCGCGCCCCCGCATCAGGCCGAAACGCGGGCGCAGCTCGTCGCGGAATTTCACTTGGATCTGATAGAGATTGATCGGCAGTTCGCGGTACGAGCGCACGTCGCGGCGCACGATATCGGTCACCACCTCCTCATGCGTCGGGCCGAAGCAGAAGTCGCGCTCGTAGCGATCCTTCATGCGCAGCAGTTCCTTGCCGTATTGCTCCCAGCGGCCGCTCTCCTGCCAGAGTTCGGCGGGGCAGATGGCGGGCATCAAGATCTCTTGCGCGCCGGCCCGGTTCATCTCCGCACGCACGATAGCCTCCACCTTACGGACGACGCGCAGGCCGAGCGGGAGAAAATCGTAGATGCCGCGGGCGATCTGGCGAATCATGCCGGCGCGCACCATGAGCTTGTGGCTCACGACCTCGGCATCGGAGGGGTCCTGCTTCAGTGTGGGAATCAGTGTCCGACTGTAACGCACGCGAGTCCTTCGAGCGGAGTTTGGCCGGACCTTAGTTGCAGAGTCTGATGAGGTCAAGCGCAGGTCCGTTAGCCGCGATCCCAGGTTTGACTTGCCGGGGACCTCTGCTATACAGCCATCCCGTAGTTCATTCCGAGCTACGGGTTCACTTTTTTTATGGGCTCACGAGTCGTCGCATTGATTCCCGCCCGCTACGAGTCCACCCGTCTCCCCGGCAAGCCCCTGGCCCTCATCCATGGGAAACCCATGATCCAGCACGTGTTTGAGCGCGCCCGGGCCGTGGACCTGGTCGATCAGGTGCTGGTGGCAACGGATGACGCCCGCGTCGCCGATGCCGTACGCGGCTTTGGCGGCGAGGTGGCGATGACCAGTGCGCGGCACGAGTCGGGTACGGATCGCATCGCCGAGGTGGCGCGCCATCTCGACGCGGAGATCGTGGTGAACGTCCAGGGCGATTTGCCGTTTCTGGAACCGGCAACGGTGCACGCCGCGGTGGACTTGATGCAGGCTGATACGATTTTGCCGATGGCGACCGTCAAGATGCCGCTGGCCGATGCGGCGGAGATGGCGAATCCCAACGTCGTAAAGGTGGCGACCGATCGGGACGGCTTTGCGCTGTATTTTTCGCGCAGCCCGCTGCCGTACTGGCGCGAGGCCACACGCCGGGGAGTACTCGGTTACAAGCACCTGGGCCTGTACGCGTACCGGCGCGACTTTCTCCTGCGGTTCGCGCGTCTGGCGCCAACGCCGCTGGAGCGCGCCGAGAAGTTGGAGCAACTACGAGCGCTGGAGTGGGGCTTCCGCATCAAGGTCGCCGAAACCCAGGGTGCGGGAATCGAGGTGGATACGCCGCAGGACCTCGAACGCGCCCGGGCCTGGGCAGCAGGGTGAGGGGATGGGGACGATGGCAAGCAACGGGATGCGGACCAAGTTTATTTTCGTCACCGGCGGCGTCGTGTCGTCGTTGGGCAAGGGCCTGGCGTCGGCGTCGATCGGCGCGCTGCTGGAAAGCCGCGGTCTCAAGGTGACCATCTTCAAGATGGATCCCTACATCAATGTCGATCCGGGTACGATGAGCCCGTTCCAGCATGGCGAGGTATTCGTGACCGACGACGGCGCGGAGACCGACCTCGACCTCGGCCACTACGAGCGCTTTCTGTCGTCCCGCATGACACAGAAAAATAACTTCACCACCGGCCAGGTCTACGACCGCGTCATTGCCAACGAACGCCGGGGCGAGTACCTCGGCGGCACGGTGCAGGTGATCCCCCACATCACCGACGAGATCAAGCGGCGCATCCGCGAGGCGGCCGAAGGCTACGACATCGCTATCGGCGAGGTCGGCGGCACGGTGGGCGACATCGAGAGCCTGCCCTTCTTGGAAGCCATTCGCCAGTTTCGTTGGGATCGCGGCCGCGAAAACGTCCTCTACATTCACCTGACGCTGGTGCCCTACATCGGTACGGCGGGCGAGGTGAAGACCAAGCCGACACAGCACAGCGTCAAAGAACTGACCGGGCTGGGTATTCAGCCCGACATCTTGCTGTGCCGCACCGACCATCCCCTGGATCGCAAGATCAAGGCGAAGATTGCCCACTTCTGTAACGTCGACGAAAACGCGGTGATCACGGCCGCGGACGTGCAGTGCATCTACGAAGTCCCGCTGAACTTCCATGCCGAAGGCCTGGACGAGCGCCTTGTGGAGAAGCTCAATATCTGGACCGGCGCTCCCAATCTGGGCAAGTGGGAGAAGGTGGTGCAGACGGTCAAGCACCCGCGAGACACCGTGCGCATCGCCATGGTGGGCAAGTACGTCGAGCTCACGGACTCCTACAAGAGCCTCAATGAGGCGCTGCTGCACGGCGGCATCGCCAACGAGTGTAAAGTCGAGATCGAGCACATCGACTCCGAACGGATCGAGCAGGAGGGGCTACCGGACGCCGTCGAACGTGCCGACGGCGTGTTGGTGCCCATGGGCTTCGGCCCGCGCGGCACCGAGGGGAAGATCGCGGCGGTACGCTATGCTCGCGAGGCCAAGGTCCCGTTTCTCGGCATCTGTTTTGGCATGCAGATGGCGGTCATCGAGTACGCCCGCAACGTCTGCGGGTTGGAACGGGCCAATTCCACCGAGGTGGACGAGCACACGCCGCACCCGGTGATCGACCTCATGACCGGCCAGCGCGCGGTCACACGCAAGGGCGGGACCATGCGGCTCGGAACGTACCCGTGCGTCCTGCGCGAAGATTCCCTGGCCTTGCGTGTCTACGGCAAACGTAAGATCAACGAACGCCACCGCCATCGCTACGAGGTGAACAATGCCTATCGCCAGGCGCTCGCGCAGCGCGGTCTGATCCTCAGCGGCCTGTCCCCGGACGAGTCGCTCGTCGAGATGATCGAACTGGCAGACCATCCCTGGTTTCTCGCCAGCCAGTTTCATCCGGAATTCAAGTCGCGGCCGTTGGACTGTCACCCGATGTTCAAGGGTTTCATCAAGGCAGCCCTGCAGCGCAAGACGGAGTTGTTGCGGGCGCCGCTGTTGAGCGCCGTGTCACGCTAGTATGTCTCCGGCACGCACCGTGACCGTCGGGTCGCTGCGCCTCGGCGGCGGCCGGCCGTTCGTCTTCGTCGGAGGGCCGTGTGTGATCGAGAGCCGCGAGCATGCGCTGCGCCATGCCGGGGCGCTGAGCGCCATCGCCGGGCGCGTCGGGGTGCCCCTGGTCTACAAGTCGTCGTTCGACAAAGCCAACCGCACCTCGGGCGCCTCCTACCGCGGTCCGGGCCTGGATGAAGGCCTGGAGATTCTCGCGGCGGTGCGCCGCGAAATCGGTGTCCCGGTAACCACCGACGTGCATGATGCCACTCAGGTGCTGCCCGTGGCCGAGGTGGCCGACGTGTTGCAAACGCCCGCCTTTCTCTGCCGGCAGACGGATTTTCTTCTCGCCGTCGCTCGTGCCGGCAAACCGGTAAACGTGAAGAAGGGACAGTTTCTCGCCCCGTGGGACATGGGACCGGTGTTGGAGAAACTGGCAAGCACCGGCAATCGCAATCTCATGGTGACCGAGCGTGGCGTCTCGTTCGGGTACAACAACCTGGTGGCGGACATGCGCTCGCTGGCGGTCATGGCCGAATTTGGCTACCCAATCGTGTACGATGCCGGTCACAGCGTGCAGTTGCCGGGCGGGCAGGGAACTGCCTCGGGAGGGCAGCGCCAGTTCATCCGTCCGCTCGCCCGTGCCGCGGTGGCCGTGGGCGTCGATGCGGTGTTCCTCGAGGTGCATGAGAATCCCGATCGGGCCTTGAGCGACGGCCCGAACTCGTACCGGCTCGACGAACTGGAGACGCTGCTGCACGAATTGAAACGGATCGATGCCTTTACCAAGGAAAGCTAGACGGCCGCCGGCCCTGCGCCGCGGTGGCGAGAGCGCCGGCCTCCGCCGGGCCCGGCACGTGTTGCTGATCGAGGCCAATGCCGTCCTGGCGCTGGCGGACCGGTTGGATACGCGCTTCGATCGTGCGCTCGATGTGCTCGCCGACTGTAAGGGGAAGGTGGTGGTCAGCGGCATGGGCAAGTCCGGCATCGTCTGCCGGAAGATCGCGGCGACGTTCACCAGCACGGGAACTCCGGCGATCTTCTTACACGCCGGCGAGGCGGCGCACGGCGACGCCGGCGTCTTCATGAAGGGCGATACCGTCCTGGCGCTCTCCAGTAGCGGTGAGTCCGATGAGGTCGTGCGCCTCTTGCCCTTGGTCAAGCGCTTGGAACTGCCGCTCATTGCACTGACCGGGGAGCCGACGTCGACATTGGCCAACGCCGCGGACGTGGTCCTCGACGTCGGCGTGGCGGAGGAAGCGTGTCCGCTCGGTCTGGCGCCAACGGCCAGCACGACGGCGGCATTGGCGCTCGGCGATGCGTTGGCGGTGGCTCTCCTCGAACGCCGAGGATTCGGTGCGGAAGATTTTGCCGTGCTACACCCCGCCGGGGCGCTGGGACGGCGTTTCTTGAAGGTCGCCGACCTCATGCATGCCGGTGACGCCATCCCGACCGTGCCGGTCGCAGCCCGGTTCAAGGACACCTTGCTGGAGATTACCAGCAAGCGGTTGGGAATCGCGGGGGTGGTCGACCAACGGGGCCAACTGATGGGCGCGATCACCGACGGCGATCTGCGGCGGGCCATGGAGCGGGTGGACGATATCCGCCAGGCGACGGCCGGCGACCTGATGACCCGGAACCCCAAGACCATTGCCGCGACAGCATTGGCGGCGCAGGCACTCGCGCTCATGGAGCGCCATAGGATTACCGCGCTCTTCGTGCTCGCGCCCGAGAGCCGCACGCCAGTGGGTATCCTGCACCTGCACGACGTGCTCAAGGCCGGGCTGGTGTGAATGAGGGTTTTCGCGTATCGCTATAGGCGATACGCGCCTGCAGAGGAGGACCGTGATGGCTGTGGATCCACGAACGATCCTGTTGATGAATTATTACCGTGACGCGGAGCTGCGCGGGGCCAACCTGCTCCTGCGGCTGATGTCGCATTTGACCGATCCGGACTCGCAAACGAAATTGTCGCTGCATCTCGCTGACGAAACACGGCACTCATGGTTGTGGACCAAACGTATTACGGATCTAGGCGGGGAACCGTCGCCGATCGCGGACGGCTACCAGACGCGCATCGGACTGCGGGTCGTCCCACGCTCGGTCGTCGATATCCTAGCGCTCACCGTGGTGGTGGAAGAGCGCGCGCACGAACGCTACCTGGAACACGCGCAGCGTCCCGGCGTGGATGCGGAGACGTTGGCGGTATTGCGCGAGGTCACCAAGGACGAGAAGTGGCACATCGCCTGGATCAAAGCGAAGATGGAGGAGTTGGCGGCGGGTGCGGGCGGCGCCAGTCGCGCCGAGGAGGCCCTCGAACGATTTCGTGAAGTCGATCGGCAGGTCTACGCCGAACTCTTGGCGAAAGAGCGCGCCGCCTTTGGCGGCACGCAAGCGCTGGGTTCAGCCGCCTGAGGCGTCGGCAGCGATCGCCGAGCGAGCAGCGCGACGCCGCCGCACGGATAGCGCCACGGGCGCCCGTCTCCCACTGCCATGAGCCAGGCACAGGCACCCTCGGAACCGGCGCATGCGCTCGATCGCGCCGCCCTGACGGACCGCATCGAGTACGCCGCCTTTCGTACGCTGTTCGCCGTGTTTGCGGCGCTGCCGCCGGCGCTGGCCCTGCGCCTGGGCGCGGGCATCGGGGCGCTGTTGTACCTGGTGGCGGCGCGTGCCCGGCGCGTGGCGCTGTTCAATTTGCGGCTCGCCTTTCCGGAGAAATCGAGCGCGGAGCGGCGGCGCATCCTGCGTGCAAGTTGCCGCAACCTCGGGCGCCTGGGCGCGGAGTTCTGCCACCTGCCACGCTTGACCGCCGAAGAATTGCCTCGCTTCCTGACATTCGCGGATCGCGCGGGGTGGAAATCCGCGCTCGAACGCGCCGGAAAGACCGGCATGGTCGTCCTCACCGGCCACTTCGGCAATTGGGAGTTGCTGGCGTATGCCCATGGGCTCTTGGGACACCCCATCACGCTGGTGCATCGCGCCATGCGCAACAGGGTGTTCAACGAGGCCATCCATGCCGTGCGCCGCCAAGCGGGCACGCACGCCATAGCCAAGCGAGCGGCAGCCAAGGAGGCCCTGCGCGTGCTGAAGCGGCACGGCATCCTGGTGGTGCCGGCGGATCAGAATCAGGTGTTCAGTTTCGGCGTCTTCGTCGATTTCTTCGGTCTTCCCGCCTGCACGACCCCGGGTCCGGCACGCCTGGCGATGTTGACCGGGGCACCCATCGTCCCGGTGTTTCTCGTGCGGGACGGCGAGAGCGGCCGGCACCGCGTCGAGGTCCTCGCCGAGGTCGCGGTGGCGGCGAGCGGCGATCGCGAAGCCGATATTCGCGCGACGACGCAGCGCTGCACGGCCGTCCTCGAAGACATGATCCGGCGCTACCCCGAACAGTGGATCTGGTTTCACAAGCGCTGGAAGACGCGACCGCCTGGCGAGCCGCGACTCTATGCCTAGCGCCCCGGCGGCGCTTAGACACCACGGTATGCGATGTCCGTCCGGTTTCGCTTGCCAACGGTGAAATCGTCGCCGAACCAGGCGTTGGGTGCTCCCTCGATGGGAACCGTGTACGACCAGTCGAAGGCGCAGACGCGCTTGGCGATGAGCCATTTGCCATTGCGGCGCTCGAACCGATCCACGTAGCGCAATCCGAGGACGAAATCCCCGCGCGTGCCGTGCGGGCCCTGTCCCATCAAATGATGCGCAACGCAATACGTGTTTACCTGCGCGCTGTCGCCATGCAGGTCGATCAGCGGCGCACCGATGCAGTGCATGGTGGCCTCGAATCCCGGTAGGACGTCGCAGACCCAGCGCGCGAATTCCGCCGGCGACCCGCGAAAATTGTTGTGATCGTCGTAGCCGTCGGGGTGATAGCAGGACACGATCGACTCGGCGTCGAGCCGATCCGTTCCGCGAGCCAGCCGCTTCAGGACGTCGTGGATTTCCTCTCTGGAGATCAGTTCGTCGACGGTCATGCTCACCTGCCTCCGGGCCGCGGATGGGACGCATGCACCCAATGCGTCGTCTTCTGCCGCAGGACGGTTCGCAATCGCGCCGCCAGGCGTTCGGCGAGCTGGGTCTTGTCGAGGCCGGTCGCGAGGCCCTCGATAAGCACCTCCAGAGCCGCGCTCACCTCGTCGTTGGGTCCCGGCAATGCGACGATCGTGGCATCCAAGACCCGGCCGACGGCGATCCGCACACCGTCCTTACGATGCCTGCCGATGCCTTGCTCGTACTTGCAGACGTAGGGGGTGGCCGCGTCCGGATCCAGTGCCTGCACAGCCTCGACGGTACGGTCCTTGTCCTCGGCGCCGGTCCCGCCCGTCGTAATCGCTAGCCCGTAACCGTCGTCCTCCACCGCCGCGCGCAGGCATCCGAAGATCAGGTCCACGTCGTCCCCGAGCGTTTGCCCGCGTGCCACGCAGTAGCCGCCGGCTTCAAGACGCCGCGCGATCATGGGGGTGTTCGTGTCCTCAATTTGGCCGCTCGCCACCTCGGCGCCGGTCGAAAAGACGATCGCCCGGCGGGACACCGTGGCGCGGACCGCGGCGGCGACCTGCGCGGACCGCCTGAGCGCCTGCTGCCCGTCTGCCTCGTCCCAGGCGATCCACCCGAGCATCCCGTCGGAGGCGCACCGCGTGTCGGGTGATATGGTCACGCCGCGGACCGTGGCCAGCCGTCGCAGCAGCGGAGCTTGTCTGCCGACGATACTGGCGGCATCGACGCGCTCCTGGAGAATGTCGAAGGCGACGGTATCGTCGCGGACGTCGATGACGAGGACCTTCTCGCGCGCCAGCGCCAGTGTGTCCGCCACGACCGCCGCCAATTCGGTCAAGTTGGCGTCGCGCAGGGCGATGCGCTCGATTCGCAGTTCGGTCTTATGCAGGAGATGATACGACGGCATCGCCCGACAATTCCTCGGCGGCGTGGCGTTCGCCCTGCACGGCGCACACTTCCATCCGCATGTCCAGGAGCGGGGCATCGACGATCTGGCGGCCAATATCCAGGATGTCGATATCGAACGAGCGTAGGAATGCGATATCTTCGAGGCGGATATTGCCGCCAAATGCGAGGCGCACGCGGTGGCGCAGCCCGCGCGCCGTTAGTGCGTCACTGACGCGCCCGGCGTCGGCGTGCCGGCCGGTGTCGATGTGGAGTAGATCCGCGCCACCCCGGACCGCCTCGGTCGCCTCTCGCGCGATATCTTGGTACCGCCCTTTCAGTTGAACGACCTTTTCATGGTCGGTCAGATGGGTGACGGCGGCCAGGCTCGCCGCGATCCCGCCGAGGATGCGAATGTAATTCTTGTCCAGGTAGACGAAGGGCCGCTCACAGATGCGGCAAGATGCACCACCGACGTGTACCGCCCGGCGAATGGCCTCTTTTTGGGCGCTGGGCATCTTCTTCCACGCCCCGCTGACGATCCTGGGGCGACCGGCCGCCAACTCGACGAAGCGCCGCGCCGCGGTGGCGATGCCCGATGCCTTGGCCAGCACGCCGATCAACACGTCCTCCGCGCTGACGATCTGTTTGGCATTGCCCGCAAAGCGCACGATTTCATCGCCCCTGCGTACGCGGCCATCGGGACGCACCCGTCGCACTTGCAGCCCCAGAGCGCGCGCTTCACACGCCGCGGCGTCGGACTCCGCCAACAACCCATCGTCGTCGGCGACGATGCACGCCACCACCTGCTTGCCCGCCACGCCGCGCAGGATCTCGTCGCGCACGTCGGGCACGCTCGCGCGCCGCCCGGTCACGCGACGATGGCCTCCTGGCGCATCGGCGGCAACGCAGCAGGGGACGGCTCGGATCTCAGGCCGCGTTGCTTGAGCCACTTCGGTAGCTCCGCTTCGACCTTGCGGATCGCCTCGGGGGCCTGGCGGATCAAGAATTCTCCCATGGAAGGACTGCAGTTGATGTAACCGAAGCTGCCGTCGAAGGCGATCAGACGGTCTGTGCCGGCGGTCTGTTTGGCCCAGTCCACCGCCTTTTCGAGGGTTTCCATGGTTACGACGGCGCTGACCAGGCCAGGGCTGGACGCGTCCTGGTCGAACATGTCGGTGAGGTCCTGGCCGACCAGGACCGTCGGATAGCGCCAGGTGATCGCGGCGCAGGGAATTCCACGCCACATCTGGTTGATGACCAGGGCGCGGATCGCCGGGTTGGCCAGCGCCATGATATCCGGATCGCGGATGTCCCATGCCGCGGTGGTATACGGATTGGTCAGGTCGAGGTTGTCCCGCGTTCCGTAGAGCAGCTCGCAGAAGGTGAGCCCACCGGCCGGAATGTAGAACAGCCAGCGCCCACCGTCGATGATGGGAACGCACTCATCGATGGATTCGAACAGCTTGAGCATCTTGCCGTAGTCCCGCAAGTGGTCGCGCACGATGTGACGATTGATCGCGTACAGGTCGCGGTCAGCCTCGATCCCGGTGATGCCGTCCGGCGACGAGCGCAGCAAGCAGGTGAAGGCGTAGCGCTGCTGCACGAAGGGCGACTCGAACACCGCCTTGTGGAGGAAGTTGCCGCTGCGGTTGGGGTACATGTGCAGCAGGCCCCGGGTTTCCTGGCGGGCGTACGCCATCATGAATGCTTTGAAGGGACGGAACGTGTAGCGGTGCAGGTAGATCTCGCGCGCGTCGTCGTAATAGGCGTGGATGAACCAGGTGGCGTCGTACACCCGTTGGATGCCGTAGAACGTGCCGACCGCGGTTTCGATCGGCACCCCTTTGTCCGTCGGGCCGAAGCCGGTGGCGCGACCCTTGCCGTAATGGGCCTCCAGTCCGAGTTGCGCGATGCCTTCCGCCGCCTCGCGATAGCCCTGCCAGGAACCGACGCGTAAACGAATCTTCTCGCAGCCGGTGCGCTCGCGTACCACGTCGCGGATGGTCTTCAACATCTCCGCATACGGCCGGCCGCCCATGATGGAAAAGCCGTGCTCGCACGATGCGACATTGACGGTGTCCCCGGGTCGAATCATGCTCATGTCGACGCCGGCCAGGGCGCGCTCGGTCGCCCGCCGGATGGCGGGCAGATCGACTTCTTCGCGGTAAATCGCCGGCACGATGTCCGGAAACAGGTCGCGCACCGCCACCGACGCGAAATTCGGCAGGCCCGCGGCGCGCAGCGTGCGCGGTGCCGGCCCGTAGGCGGATTTGATAAAGGGCGGTGGCGAAACGGCGGACTTGAGCATCATTCCACTCCTTCCCGACTCTTTGTCGCCAGCGCAAGGTCGTCCTGGAAGTAATACTCGATCCGCTCCTGCGCGGCTTTGGGGATATCCCACATGGACATTGCCTGATCGTACTTCAGAAAGCCTCCGGCCTGGGTGACATCCACCCCTTTGGCTTTGAGCATGCGCTGAATCGGTGGGACGCAGAATTCCTGACAGCCCTGCAGGACGCCGGTGGCAAACGACAGGTCCTTGAAAGATCGTGCTCCCTTGACGATGGCCGCGGCGATCTCGCCGGCGCTGGTGTTGGCGCACACGCAGACGAGCTCGCCGGGAAGGCGATGCGCCTGGGCACACAGGTCGCGTACCAAGTCGGCGTCGACTTCGTTGACATCGGTGCCGACGTAGCGCGCCTGCGACCGCGGCACCATCGTCAGCGCCTGATCGTACCAGCAGACATCCACACACCGAGTGCAGCCGAGACAGTTGTCATCGACGATGGCGACCTTGTTGACGACTTTGATCGTATCCGTCAGGCAGACCTTTTCGCAAAGTTTGCAGCCGCTGCACTTGGTGTCGTCGACTTGAGCGATGAATTTGACGTTAAGCACTCGGGCCTCCCTTCCGCTGCGCTGACCGACGGCGCGCATGCTACGACAAGAACGATGAATGGGTCAACGAATTTGCGATGCTGAATTGGCGATCAATCCGCGCGCCGCGGTGGCGCGCGCAGGGGATGTGAAATGTCGGCGAGGTTGGATGCAGGCGTCGAACAATTCATACGGGCCGCCATCAGCACATCGTCAGCCCGCCGGAGACGCTGATCGCCTGGCCGGTAATGAAACTGGCCTCGCGCATGGCCAGGAACGCGACCAGGGCGGCGACCTCAGCGGGCCGCGCCGGCCGTCGAAAGGGGGTGAGGCGCATGAAGGAAGCCCATCCCTCCGGTGAAATCCCGGCCGGGACCTCGTTCGACTCGCGTGTCGGGCCGAGACACACCACGTTGACGGTCACCTCATGCCGCGCCATTTCACGCGCCAGGGATTTGGAGAAGGCAACGACAGCCGCCTTCGTCCCTGACTGCGCGGTCTCCAGCGTGGCGCCGATCTTGGCCGAATCGGAGGTGAGCGTGACGATGCGGCCGTAACGCTGCGCCACCATGTGAGGCAGGACCGACTGGCAAGCGTAGAGCAGGCCCTTGTAATTCACTGCGATCACGCGATCCCAGGTCTCCTCCTCATCCTCCAGAAACGGTCGCAGATAGTCGAACGAGAAGCAGTTCGCCAGGATGTCGACCCGGCCGAGCCGTTCCAGGCTGAAGTCGACGGCCGCCGTCACCTCACTTCTCGTGGTGATATCCGCGGCGACAAAGGCCACATCGTATCCCTCGCTGCGGAGCGTGGCGGTGAGCGCTTCGCCGTCGGTGCGGCGTCTGGCGCTGAGTACCACCGTCGCGCCTTCCTCGCAGAATTTGCGTGCCACCGCCGTGCCCGCGCTGCCGAGCGCCCCCAGTACCAGTGCCTTTTGACCCCGGAGATCCATGCCAGCTCCCTACGGATCTTGGTGCGCATCCACCCACATGGCAATGAATCCACTATGGGCGCCGCAGCCGTGGCCCGAGACGTAGAGTGCACAGCCGGGTCCACGCCACTACCGTTCCCTCCTCACCAAGCGCGGAATCTCGTCGGGCATGGCGTGCCTCCCTTGCGACGTTGAGACGCGACGAACCACCAAGTCGAGCGGACGGTCCTGGGGTCTCAGAGCAGCATCAGAAACGGCAGGATAACATTGCCAAGTGCGACAAAAACGGACATCAGGGCGACGCCGATCTGCCCTATCACATCGGCCGTGCCGCCGTTGGCCGGCGGGGCCTCCGCCGACTCGTCTCCGCCGTCCGCGGGCGGGTCGGAACGGTCGCCGACCACCGTCCATAGCGCGGCGTCCTCCATTTCCGCCTGGCGCTCGTAGGAAGTGCGTGTCGGCTGCTGTTGTGCGGTACAGGCCGTAAGCATCTGCAGGCCGACGACCACTGCAAGCAGGTAGCAGGCCGTGGGCCATAAGGACCACGATCCCGATGGGCTCCTCATTTGTCCAGCACCGATGCTCCCAGAGCGTGGAATGGATCCATCACCATGCTGTGAGTACCGCGCGCCGTTCGTCTCTGCAACCCCAACGGCGTCGGCCGGCGCGATGCCAGCGGCCATCCACTCGGCCATCTCATCGTTGGTCCCCCGATGAGGCGAGCGCGCGTGCCCGCGTCCCGCGCGCCGTCCGGCGATACGACCGGGCCGGCGACGTTCTTTCTCATTGTGTCCACCCGACTTACGTCGGCGCAGGAGGGTTCTCGGCGCGGATGTGCAACCCCGCCGGCAATGACTCGTCGAGGATGCGCGCACGTTCCTGGGCTTCGAGGGGGACGAATTCGGTGACCAGCCGGGCGGCGCGGCGGCCGCTGGGGAGCGACTCGATGCGCTGCGCCACGCGCCGGCGTACCGACTCGTCCAAATCGCGCTCGCGATCGCCAACGCAACGCGCCAGTTGCGCCAACGCGAAGATCATCGGCTCTGGTTGCGTCCACTCGGTGCGCAGGAGCGCATCGACCCACAGCTCCACCGTTGCTCGAGCCACCACGCAATTGAGCGGTCCGGAGAACGGCGCCCGCGCACCGAGCCGGCCGAGGGTCCACAGCTCACCGGCGGTGGCCTTGCCCTTCGCCACCGCCGGCAGCAGGGCATTGCCGAGCTCCGCCTTGATCTCCGCCGAGAGCTGTTCGCAGCTGGCCATCAGTTGCCAGAACTCGCGCAGTTCCTGCGGCCCCGGCTTGGGGCCGCCCTTCGCTTTCCCCTTGAGCCGGGGCAGCAGGTGCGGCGCCACCTCGTTGTACAGTTGCAGCTGCTGCGGGCGGGTCAAGCCGGCCGCCACGCGCTTCCACATGTTCCACCACTCGGTGCGCCCCTGCGCCGCCTTTGGAAAACGCAGGCCGCTCGACTTCACCTTCCACAGTTGCTGGATGCGCCAATCGTCCATTTCGGCGCCCAACCCTGGCCGTAGGAGAAAGCCGCTGAGGTTGAGCCAACGTGCCTCGTGTGCCTGGCTGACAGCGCGCCGCCGCTGCCCCTCCCACAGGGTGTCCCAGAGCTTACGAATGGCAAGTAACGGCCAGGCGTCCTTGCCGGTCCCGAGCGCATCCTCGAGCGCCCGCACGATGCCGACGGGATCGCCGTGGCCGTGCACGTCGCCGGCGGGAAATGCCGCACGGACGACGTGGAGCGCGGCCTCGAGTTGCGCCTCGCCCATTACCGACTCCGCCTCCGCGTGCCCCGGTCCGCCGCCCTCCGCGTCGGCCAGCGGCGCGCCGTGCTCGCGCAACTGAAATTGCAGGCGCCAGCGATGCTCGGTGGTCAGCGATCGACACCAGACCTCCAGTGTCCCCACCTCGGTCAGCCGCGCGGCCACATGCACCGGGATGGTGCGGGCGGCCAACTTCTTGCCGAAGCGTAGCACGGTGCGGATAGGCGGGAGTTCGGTGACCGATTCCGGCTCGGCCAGCACCAGCTGCCCAGGGCGTTCGCGGGGCCGTGTGCTCGATGCGAAGAGCGGAAAACTGACGGCGCGATTCGCCAGGACATCGAGCGCCGGCTCGGTGATCTCGACCTCGTCCCCCTCCTGCATGCCACGCGGCGCCAAGCACAAGGCGGTAATCCGGGATTCGGGCTCGGTGGTTCCCTCGAGGCCCTCGGCGGGACCGATGCCAAGATAGTAGGAGCGGGCGCTGCCGCCGCGAATACGGACGCCCAGGCCGCGACGCACCAGGCCGTAGTAGGCCGCGCCCCGGGCAACGGCGAGATCGAGATCGACACTTTCCAACACCGCCGGCTCGCGGCCGCTCCAACGGCGAAGCAAGGTACGCAACCGATCGCGGAGGATTGCGGGTTTGAGCGCACCGCCGTTGAACAAAACGGCGTCGGGCCATGCCTCGGCCGCGGGCCGATCCTCCCCATCGGGCACGCTGTCCGCTCGATGTTGCCGCAGGAAGGCGGCGAGATGCCGGGAGACCTCCGCCTCGCTTGCGAACGGCAGGCCCCACTCTTGCAGCCCGGCGCGCGGCAGGCGGCGCGGCAGAGCGTCCGCCGGAGAGAGGGGAAAGAAACCATCGAGCACGAGATGTTCGACCTCGTCGCGTGCGAGCTGGGCGCTGGCGACGCCCCCGACCACCGTGCGGCCGCGGCCGACGAGGCGCACGGACACCGCAGGCGGCGGCTCCGGGCCGAGCAGGACCTCTTTGGCGCCGCGGCACAGGCTCGTCAGGGCGTACCAGCGCTGACTATCCAGTTTGCCCCCCAACCGCGGTTCGAGCAGCCGGGCCAGCGCGACATCGATATTGTCGCCGCCGAGCAACAGATGGTCGCCAACGGCAATCCGCTCGAGGCTCACGCGACCGCCGTCATGTCGTACCGCGATCAAACTGAAGTCGGTCGTGCCGCCACCGATGTCGACGACGAGGATGCGGTTGACCCCCGCGAGTCGATCGAGCGCCGCCTCGTGGCGCTGCACCCATGCGTAGAAGGCCGCTTGCGGCTCTTCCAGCAGTATCACGCGTGGCAGGCCGGCGCGATGCGCCGCCTCGACCGTCAGTTCGCGCGCCACTTCGTCGAACGAGGCGGGAACGGTCAAGATCACGTCCTGTGCCTCGAGTGGAGCGTCTGGAAACTGCCGGTTCCAGCCCTCGCGAAAATGCGAGAGGTAGCGGGCGGACGCCTCGACGGGGGAAAGCTTGGGCACATCCGCCGGCGCGCCCCATGGTAGAATTGCGGCCTGCCGATCGACGCCGCCGTGGCACAGCCAGGACTTGGCGGAGGAGACCAGGCGTCCGGGAACGCGGGCGCCTTGCAAGCGGGCGAACTCGCCAACGGCGAAGTGGCGGAGCGGGTCCCACGGCAGCCCGAGGCTCCCCGGCGCCACGTCGTGTTCGCCGCCGATGTACAGAAAGGACGGCAGCGCCGCGCGCGCCGCGAGCGTCCCCTCGGAGACGAGTTGCGGGAGCGTCAACTGCCGCACGTCGCGCGCCGTCTCGGCCGTGTCCACGTACGCCGCCGCCGAGTTGGTGGTGCCGAGGTCGATGCCGACAACGAAACGTTTCATGGGTGGGTCTCGGGGCGTGAGGGCATGGGGGTTCGGGGCTCGCAGTGCTTTGTCGTCCGTTCACCGGACAGCGTTCACCGATCGCCGGTTACCGGTCCCTGACCCCTGACATTGAATTCCAGCTTCCAGCGCCGGGTGCCGTCGCGGCTGACGCACCACAGTTCGAGGACACCGACCTCGGTAACGCGGGCTTCCAGGCGCACCGGGACGGCGGTGCCCTCCTGACCCTCCCATTCCAGGGTGGTCTCGATCGGCACCAACTCGGCAATGTCGTCTTCCCAGGTCTCGACCAGCGTACCCACCTGGTCGTCGCGACGCGTCGCCGACGTCAAGAAACGGAACTCGGCGGGCTCGCCCACCACCAAGCCGAACTCCTGCCCGGGCAGCAGTACTTCGCTATCCTCCTCCAGACCCCGCGGGACGATGCACAGGGCCTTGATGGGTGGGCGGAGGCCGGGCACCGCCGGCATCGCCGTCTCGATACCGATGTAGTAGGCGCGTGCCGTGCCGCCGCGGATGCGAACACCGCGGCCGCGCCGCGCCAACCCGTAGTAGACCGCACCGCGCGCCACCGCATGCTCGGGATCGCCACCGGCGAGCACACGCGCCGGCTGCCCGGCGTCGAACCACCCGCCAAGCACCCGCAGGAGGCGTTCGCGCAGCGCCTCGGCGCGCATGACACCGCCATTGAAGAGCACCGCCGTCGGATGTGCCGCGGTCGCCGCTCCCGCGGCCGTCTCGCGGTGACGGTTGAGAAACTGCGCGAGGTGGCGCGTCACCGCGGGATCCGTGGCGTAGGGGAGGCCGATTTCCTGCAGTGCGGTCCGCCGCTGTGCCCGTGGACGGTCGCTGAGGTCCGCGGAAGGGAAAAACCCATCGAGGAGGATGCGATCGACCTCCTGACGTTCGATGTCGGTGCGCACGGTGCCGCCAACCAGCTTGCGGCCCCGGCCGAGAATCGCGACGGGTTGCTTCGACTCGCTGCCGCCAAGCAACCGCTCCTTGGCGTCGCGACAGCTCAAAGTCAGGCCACGGAACTGCCACGGATCGAGTTGTGTCTTGGCGTCGGCAAGCCGGTTGCGGACGGCGTAGGCGAGGGCGAGGTCCATGTTGTCGCCGCCGAGTAGGATGTGATCGCCGACGGCCACACGGTCGAGCACCAGGCTGCCCTGTTCCTGGCGCACCGCGATCAACGTGAAATCGGTGGTGCCGCCGCCGACATCGCAGACCAGCACCAGGTCACCGACGTGCACGGCGTCGCGCCAGCGGTCACCGCTGGCATCGATCCAGGCATAGAAGGCGGCCTGCGGCTCTTCGAGCAAGGTGAGGTGGGACAACCCGGCGTCGTGCGCCGCGCGGACCGTCAACTCGCGCGCCACCGCGTCGAACGATGCGGGGACGGTGAGCAGCGCGTCTTGCCGTTCGAGTGGGGCATCGGGAAAGGCGGCATTCCAGGCGCCGCGGATGTGCGAGAGATAGGCCGTCGACGCGGCGACGGGAGAGAGCTTGGCGACCTCCTCAGGGCTGCCCCATGGCAAAATCGGAGCGCCGCGATCGATACCCGCGTACGACAGCCAGGATTTTGCCGAGGCCACCAGTCGGACAGGAACCTCGGCGCCCCGCGTGTGTGCAAAGTGTCCCACGACATACTGCGGCGCCTCGTCCCAGGGCAACTGCATTGCCTCAGCCGGGAACTCCCCCGCCGCTGGAACATATAAGAAGGACGGGAGTTGCGGCCGCGCCTCGACGGTTCCGACGGCGGTCAACTGCGGGACGGCAAACACCTCGATCGGTCCGGGGACATCCTGTCCGACGTCGCTGAACGCGACGACGCTGTTCGTCGTGCCCAGGTCGATACCAACGACAAACCGCGGGTGTCGTTGGTCAGGGGCTGGGGATTGGTGCTTCAAGAGCGCCCCTCCCCGCGATGCAGCGGACCGCGGTTTCCACGCCTGTTGATGTTCCGATGCGAAACCCTGACGCCGGGTTCCTGACCGCCATCAAGGGATCTCCACCTCGGCCGGGGCGATGATCGCCGGGTCGATTCCGGCGGCTGCGTCCGGCAATGTAACCTTGCTGGCGCGCCAGCCGCTGTGCTGCAGCGTGCCGCGGAACGGTGGGGCGCCCGTGACGTTACCGGTGAGCCGCACCGCGGCGGGGTCGAAGCCGGCCTCAACCACGACCTCGCTGCCGTCCTCACCGGCAAGGATGCGCTGCAATTGCACATGCTCGTTCAGTACCTTTCGGCAGCCGGCATGGATGGCGCGCACGGCGGCGCCAACCTGGTCATCGCTGTAGGAGTCAATGTCCTCGCTGATGAAGTCGACTAGCCGTCCCTCCTGCTGCAGCAGGCCGAGGAAGCGCAGGGCGAGGCTGGGGGAGGGCGGCGTGGCGACGGCCGGGCGCTCGCTGACGCCGATGACGGTCCCGAGCGGACGCGCCGCCAGCCGCCGCGCGGCGAGCAAGGCGATGACACCGCCGGCGAGCAGCGGGGCGGCGATGAAATAGATCAGCGCGGGGAGGTGCGCACTCGCCAGCGCCGCAAGGTCGGTGTCATGCGGGACACCAGTGGTTCCCCAGACGTAGGCGAGCGTGCCAAAGTTGGCCGCTGCCAGAACGACGGCAACCGCGCCGATGGTCGCCGCCAGTGCCGCGCTCCCGTTTGCGCGCTCCTGCATACGCTCCTCCCGCATAATGGCTTCACTCGTCGGGAGTCCCGTATAGCCAAGCGGGCCGGAATGCTCCAGTACCGGTCGAATTCGGCTACAGATCGGGTGAGGGGATGCCGAGAACGCTGCCGCGGGATTGCGGTTCGTGTGTCGTTCAAGACATGATGGCAAGACGGGAGGAGCCTTCGATGAGCGAGGAGCGGGACACGAATCTTTCGCGCCGGGGTTTCATCAAGACCGCCGGTGCCGCCGGGATCGCGGTAACTTTGACCGGGTGCGCGAGCGCCGTGCGCGCCAAGGAGGCGGCGCCGCCGAAGCGCGGCGGCGTGCGTTTCGGCATCCAAACGCCGCCGCAGCAGGTGACTTACCAGGAGATCGCCGACGTCTGGAAGGAAGCGGACGACCTCGGCTTCGATTCGCTCTTCGCCTTCGACCATTTCATGCCGATCTACAGCGACATCACCGGACCGTGTCTTGAGGGCTGGACCTTGTTGGCCGCGCTGGCCGCGCAGACGCGCCAGGCGCACGTGGGGTTGCTCGTGACCGGCAATACCTACCGGTATCCCGCCGTGCTAGCGAAGATGGCGGCCACCGTCGACCAGATCAGTAATGGGCGGCTGATCGTCGGTATCGGTGCGGGCTGGTTCGAGACCGAGCACATTGCCTACGGCATTCCCTTTTACACGCCGGGCGGCCGTGCCCGCCGTCTTGGGGAATCCGTGCAGGTGCTGAAGTTGCTGTTGACCGAACCGCGGAGCAACTTCAACGGAAAGTATTATCGGCTCAAGGACGCGCTGTGCGAACCGAAGCCGATCCAGAAGCCACACCTGCCGATTCTGGTCGGTGGCGTGGGTCCCAAGCTGCTCCAGCCAATTGCGGCGCGCTATGCCGATATCTGGCACTTCTTCGCGCGCAGTGGCGAGCCACGGGAAGCGCGCACCCTGTGCGCCAGTTTCGATGCCGCGTGCCGTAGGGTCGGGCGCGATCCGGCGACCGTCGAGAAGGCCACCTCGTTACGCGCCGACCAATTCAAGGGTTCGCTCGACGACGTGCGACCGCACGTACAGCAGCTGCGGGACGTTGGCGTCCGCCATTTCATCTTGCAGCTATCCGCGCCGTACGATCGGGAGGCGATGCGCCGCTTCGCCAGGCAGGTTATGCCGGCCCTGCGTGAGGCGTAGCCGGTCGATCGAGGACGCCCTGGGCGATCGCCTCGCGGTTGGCGCTGGCATCGCCGTACATGATCTCGGCACCCTTGGCGCGCTTGAAGTACAGGTGCATGTCGTGCTCCCAGGTAAAACCGATGCCGCCGTGGATCTGAATCCCCTCGGCGGCGATGAGGCGGTAGGCGTCGGAGCAGTAGGCTTTGGCCATGCACGCCGCCAGATGCGCATCGGGCGCATTGTTGGCCAGGGCGGTGGCGGCATAATAGGTGGCCGACTTGGCGCTTTCGGTTTGCAGCAGCATATTGGCGCACTTGTGTTGAATGGCCTGGAAACTGCCGATCGGGCGGCCAAACTGTTCGCGCACCTTGGCATACTCGACACTCATGTCCAGCACCTTCTGCGCGCCACCGCACATCTCGGCGCACAGGAGCACCCGCGCGCGGTCGATGACCTGCTGGCACAGCGGCCACCCCTTGTTGGCCTTGCCCAGCACCGCATCGCCGCCGACGCTCACGTTGTCGAAGCGCACCTCGCAGAGCTTCCGCGTCTGGTCCATGGTGCGCAGTAGCGTGGTTTCCACGCCCTGCTGCCGGGTATCGACAAGGAACAGGGTGATGCCCTCCGCGCCTTTGCCGCGCGTGCGTGCGACGACGACCAGGAGGCCGGCGTTGTGGGCGTCGGCAACGTACGACTTGGTGCCCGAGAGCCGAAACGTCTGGCCCTCCTTCTTGGCGGCCAATTCGACGCCGAGCGCATCCCAGCGGCCGTGCGGCTCGACCTGTGCCACCGTCGCCTTGAGGCGGCCGGCGCCGATCTCGCGCAGATAACGTTGCTTCTGCTTTTCCGAGCCACCGAGGTCGATGGCAAAGCCCGCCAGCACCGTCGGAAGAAACGGACCCGGCATCACGGCGCGGCCCATCTCTTCGAAAAGGATGCCCAGCTCGACCATGCCCAGGCCCGATCCCCCGTACGCCTCGCTGAAGCTGAGCCCCAGCCATCCCAACTCGGCCATCTTCCGCCACTGCTCCTCGGCGTACCCCGTGTCGTCCGCCATCATTTTGCGGACAAAGGTTGACGGGCACTCCGCCTCGAGAAACTGGCGGGCACTCTGCCGCAACATTTCCTGTTCGCCGGTGAATACGAGATCCATTTGTCTCCTCGTCGAGGTCGCTGTCGCAGTCGGAATTGCCTCCGGACGTCCGGAACCCTCACCGGCGCAGTCTTGCGGGCTACGGCACCGAGGTCAAGCGGCAGGGCCAATGCATCGGGAGACCGGCGGTGCCGGCGCTCGGCATGGCGGATCAGCCTCGGCGCGGGCGCCCACCGCGCTGCCGGCGCGGCCGGGGCGCCTGGGCCCGGTGGTGTGGCCGTACCGTCCTTGTGGCACCGCCGCGCCGGCGGGCGGTATCGGCGGGCGCCGCGCCGATGCGCTCGACGACGGCGAAGTCGATCTCGCGCCGGCGGAGCGAGACGTTCGTCGCCTGGACCACGACCCGATCCCCCAGCCGGTAGCGTTGACCGGTGCGCAGGCCCTTAAGGGCACGCTCGCGCTCGATGTAGGCGTAGCGCTCGTCGCTCATCGCGTCGGCACGCACGAGCCCCTCGATGGGATAGGCATCCAACTCGACGAAGAAACCGAAAGGCAACACCGCAACGATCGTTCCCGCTCCCGGCTCGTGGAGATGGGCGAGCATGAACTCGGCTTTCTTGAGATCGAGCATGGCGCGCTCGGCCTCCATGGCCTCACGCTCGCGCTGCGAGCTTTGAACACTCGCCGCTTCGAGCGCCGCCGGGTCGGCGCGTGCGGCGTCCAACCGCTCGTCGAGCACACGGCACAGTTGCCGGTGCACGAGGAGATCCGGATAGCGCCGGATGGGTGAGGTGAAATGGCAATACGTCGCGAACGCCAGGCCAAAGTGGCCCGCATTCGCGGTGCTGTATTGGGCTTGCTTGAGGGAGCGCAAGATCAGCCGCGACAGCACGCGCGCCAGCGGATGAGCGGTCAACTCGTCGAGCAGCGCTTGTACATCCCGCGGGCGGACAGCGCCATGGTAGCGTACGGCAAAGCCGAACACGCGCAGGAAGCCGTTGAGCTCGTCGATGTCCGCCGGATCGGGTGGCTCGTGGATGCGGTAGGGAAACGGCACGCCGTGTTCGCCCAACAGCTCCGCAACGGCGCAGTTGGCGGCGAGCATGAACTCCTCGACGATGCGGTGGGCGTCGTTACGCGGAAACCGCCGCACGCCGATGCTGCGACCCTCGTCGGAAAGATCGATGAGCGCCTCGGGTAGATCGAGATCGAGGGAACCCGCCGCAAGCCGCTTGCGCAGCAGCGCCCGCATGAGCGTGAGCATGCGCCGCAGCTGCGGCAACAGGTCGTGCAGTTGGCTTCGCCAGGCGTCGATCTCGGCCGTGCGCGCCTCCGAAAGCACGGCGGCCACCTGGGTGTAGGTGAGGCGCGCACGGCTGTCGATCACGGCACGATAGCAGCGTGCACTGGTGCGCTGGCCGGCACGGTCGTACAGCATGTCCACGGTGACCGCCAGGCGATCGCGGTGCGGGTTGAGCGAGCAGAGTTCGTTCGACAGTTGCGCCGGCAGCATCGATACGGCGCGATCGGGGAAATAGACGCTGGTGCCGCGGCACGCCGCTTCCGCATCGAGGGCGGAGCCGGGTGTGACGTAGTGCGAGACGTCCGCAATCGCCACAAGGAGCCTATACCCGTCGTGCCCGTGGCGTGCCACGCAGACGGCGTCATCAAAATCTCGGGCGCTTTCGCCATCGATGGTAACGAACGGAAGCTGCCGGAGATCCTCGCGTCCAGCGCAATCGGCGGGGGACGGGTCTCCGGGTAGCCGTGCGCTCTCGGCCAGGGCCGCGGGCGGGAAATCGAGCCGCAGGCCATGCTCGAGAGCGATCGTCAAGAACTGGACCTCCGGATCGTCACCGGCCCCCAGCACTTGCTCGAGCTCGCCGGCGGGCGGGCGCGTCGCCGCCGGCGGGCGCGTCACCCGTACCAGCGCCACCTGACCCGCCTGATTCCGCTTTGGCAGCGTCTTGCCTACGAGTTCCATCTCCGGCAGCAAGGCGTTTTCCGGCACCAGGCGCCAGCCGCGGCGGTCCCAGACGAGCGTACCGATCGCCTTGGCGTGCACGGCGTCGGTGACGGTGCGCACCCGACCGACGAAGCGGCGCGTGCGCGGGTCACGGCGCTCGATGTCGACCAGCACCCGGTCGCCGTGCAGCGCCGGGCCCTCAGCGCCGGGCGGGATGAAGATATCCCGCGGAAAGCGGTCCGCCGCGCGCCCCAGCACTTCGACGAAGCCGGCCCCAGCGCGGGTGCGCGCGAAGTGGCCCTCGACGGGTGCGCTCGCTGGCCGCCGGTGGCCGCCGCGCTGCGCCGAGGCCGGCGGCGGAGCGGCCGCACGCTTGGTATCCGGCACCCACTGATAGCGCGTTTTCCCGATCCGCCGCAGCCGGCGGGCGGCCACCTGGGATTCGAGCGCCGCCTTCAACGTTTTCGGGCGGTAGTGCGCGGCTCCGAGGAGGCGGGCGATCTCGACAATGGAGAGCGGTCGCGGAGCGCGCTGCTCGAGCAGGACAAGTGCGTCGTCCAGTGAAAGCTGCTCCGTCATCTCGCCATTCCCCTCCGTGCGTGTCGGGCGCCGCCACGGTTGCGGGTCTGCTCCCGCGCCGGCGCGGGGACGCTACTCTTCCGGGGGGTAAAGCTCAACCGGCCATGCGCGGCCGTGGCCGGTCGCCCCGCGGTGAATTGGGTGGTAAGAATGGCCGCTGTGCACAGCGAGCGCGCCTACGAGTTGTCGTCCGAGGTCAGCCGCGACCGGACCGTCGCCATGACGGTTCGCGGCCGTATCGAAATCGGCAACGCGCAACAATTGCTCACCCAGATGCTCGCGCGGATCGCCGAGAACACCCGACGCGTCACTCTGGATCTCTCGGGCGTGGACTACTTCGATAGTGGCGGTGGAGCGGTGCTGATCGCGTTGCGCCGGCGCCTCGCGCAACTCGGTGCCCCCCTGGAACTCGTCCGCGCCACCCCCGCCATCGACGGGTTCCTCAGCCTGGTAGATCAAGAGGCGGTGGTCGAGCCGCCGGTCCGAGCGCGGCCGGCTGCGGGTCTCGCGGTAAAGCTCGGGGAAGAGACGCTGTCGATGTTGAGTGGGTTGCGGGCGCTGGCCGTGTTCACCGGGGAGTTGGCGCTCGGTCTGAGCGAAGCCGTGCGACATCCGTCGCGGCTGCGCGGGCGCGAGACTTGGCTCTACATGGAGCGTACCGGCCTGGATGGGCTGCCCAGTGTGTGCTTGATCAGCTTCCTCATGGGGCTGATCACCGCGTTCCAGGCGGCCGTGCAGTTGACGCAGTTTGGCGCCGATATTTTCGTGGCCAATCTGGTGGGCCTGTCGATGGTGCGCGAACTGGGACCGCTGATGACCGCCATCATCGCGGCGGGCCGATCCGGCGCGGCGTTTGCCGCGGAAATCGGCACCATGAAAGTCTCCGAGGAAGTGGACGCCCTCACGACCATGGGGTTCGACCGCACCCGATTTCTGGTCACCCCGAAAGTCATTGCCTTGCTCGTCATGCTCCCGTGTCTGACCGTGTGCGCCGATCTGCTCGGTATCCTGGGCGGCCTCACGGTGTCGGTGGCTGGGCTGGGGCTCCCGGCGCAGGTGTACATCCGGCAGACCCGCATCGCCTTGACGGCCTGGGACGTTTACTCCGGCCTGATCAAGAGCGTGGCGTTCGCCCTGCTGGTGGCCGCCGTCGGCTGTCTCCGCGGGTTCCAGGCGCAGGGCGGAGCGGAGAGCGTCGGCCGTATTACCACGTCGGCCATCGTGGCCGGAATCTTTCTGATCATTGTGGCCGACGCCGTGTTCACCATGCTCTTTCACTACTGGTAGGATGGCAGACGACGGGCCGTCCACAGCACCGCGCGCCGCCGCCGGCACGCCCGTCATCGAGGTCACGCACCTCGTGGCACGGTACGGAGAGGAAACCATATTGCAGGATGTCACCTTCACCGTCTACCGTGGCGAGCGCTTGGTCATTGTCGGCGGATCGGGATGCGGGAAGACCACCCTCTTGCGGCACTTGATCGGATTGCAGCGCCCGGCGGCGGGGCGGGTCGTCGTGGATGGTGAGGACATCTCCACCGCCAACGAGGACCAGTTGCGTCGCGTGCAGCGTGGGATCGGCGTGCTGTTCCAGGGCGGGGCGTTGTTCACATCCCTCACTCTTGGCGAGAACATCGCGTTGCCGCTCGAGGAATATACGACGTTGCCGCCGCGCACCATCGAACTCCTGGTGCGCATCAAGCTCAGCATGGTGAAGCTGAGTGGCTTCGAGGAATTCCGCATCGCCGAGCTGTCGGGCGGCATGAAGAAGCGTGCGGCGCTGGCACGGGCGATGGCGCTCGATCCGAGCATCTTGTTCTTCGACGAGCCATCGTCCGGGCTCGACCCGGTGACCTCGGCCGAATTGGATGAATTGATTGTGCAGATCAATCGCAGTCTCGGGACCACCATCGTGGCGGTGTCGCACGAGCTGCCGAGTATCTTTACCATTGCGGATCGGGTGATTCTGCTGGACGGACCGACAAAGGGAATTATTGCCGAGGGCCGGCCGCGGGAGCTGCGCGATCGCGGCGGAGACCCGCGCGTCCATGCCTTCTTCAATCGCACACCGTCCGCCGCGTTCCGCCGGAGGAGTGAGAGTGGCCACCGAAGTGCGTAAATTCGAGGTCGGGGTGTTCGTGATCGCCGTCACCATCCTAGCCATCGGGGTGGCGATCTGGCTCGGGGCCAGCCGCTTCTTCGAGGATACGCAGCGGTTTGTCAGCTACTTTGCGGAATCCGTCCAGGGCCTCGATCCCGGCGCCGCCGTCAAATTCCGCGGCGTGCCGGTCGGGCGGGTGGCGCGCATCGACGTGGCGCCGGACCGCCAGCTGATCGAGGTGGTCATGGACGTGGACCGAAAGTACGCTGCCGCGCTGCGCGGCGACGAGAATCTACGCGCACAGCTCGAGCTGAGCGGGATCACGGGTCTGCGCTATGTCGAGGTCGACCGGCGCAGCGGGGAGGCCTTGAATCAGACGCCCCGCTTGAGCTTCACAGCCCCCCACGACGTGATCCCATCGGCACGCTCGAGCTTCGTGGCCATCCAAGACGCACTGGTCGACCTCTACAAGAAGGTCGTCCGGGTGGACGTAGGCGCCATGTCGGCGGAGGCGCAGGCGGCGCTGCAATCGGTGGTGCGCTTGCTGCAGGATGAACGGATAGACGTCGTGCTGACGAATCTCGCCGCGGCATCCGAGTCCGCACGGAAAAGCACCAGGAACATCGCGGGGATCACCGCGGACGCGAAGCTCGGGGCGGCGGTCGAGAACGCGGCGCAGGCCATGCAGGAGGCGCGGACGTTGTTCGCGAATCTCAATCGCGGCCTCAAAGGGGAGGAGTTGGCGCGGACCCTGGACCGGCTCGACCGCCTCACGGCGAGCGCCCAGCAACTCATCCTCGGGTTGCAGGCGACCACGGCGCGTCTGGATCGGGCAGTGGGAAGTTTACAGGGTTTGACCGACGAAGTGCGCCAGCAACCGTCGCTGCTATTCTTCGGCGAACCGGCGTCCGGGCGGCGTGCGCCCGACGGAGGTCCCCCGTGAGGCGGTGGTGGGTCCTCGCGCTTTCCGGGCTCCTGGCGGGGTGCGTGCGCCTGACTGTGCCGACACCCCGGATGCACGAATATCAGCTGAGCTATTCGCCGCCCGCGCTCCCGGGGAGCCCGCTGTCGGTACTGGTCGAGGTCGGCCCGATTGGGGTGGCGGCCGTCTACGATCGCGAGCCCATGGTGTACCGCGACGATGCGCACGCCACCGGGACGTACGTCGGCAGCCGGTGGAGCGCCAATCCCGGACCGATGGTCACCGACTTGCTGGTGCGCGACATGAGCACGGCGGGGTCGTACCGCGCCGTGCAGCGCGCACCGGCGCTCCTGGCTGTGGACTATCGGCTCAGCGGCGAAATTGTCGAATTCGACGAACAGGCCGCCGCGCACGCGTGTAGCGCCCGCCTCTCGTTGCGGCTGGTGCTCGCTCGCGCCACCGCTGGGCAGTCCGTCCTCTGGCAGCGGACCTATGACGGGCAGGCGCCCTGCGCCTGCAACCAGCCATCGCGGCTGGCCGCGGCCATGAGCCAGGCGTTGGCGGAAGTTTCCGTGCGCCTGCAACGCGATGTCTACGAGGCTATCGCGACCGACACGAACGCGGTCCGTCCGCCAGCGTTCCCTTGACCCTGCCGCACCCCGCTGCTAGCTGGGGCGAGTCATGCCGCGATCGGTGCCCAGGGCATTGGCTACGGTGGCCATGGTGTGTCTGGCACTGACGCCGGCGCGCGCGGCGCAGCCCTATGCCGAACGCGTCCGCCAAGCGGTCTTCCCCAATGGGCTGAAGGTCCTGTTACTCGAGGATCACAAGGCGCCGGTTGCGGTCCTCCAAGTGTGGTACCGCGTCGGGTCGCGCAACGAACAGTTGGGTCGCACCGGCCTGTCGCATCTGCTCGAGCACCTGATGTTCAAAGGCACGAAGAAGGTGGGGCCCGAGGAGTATTCGAAGATCATCCAGCACAACGGCGGCAACGACAACGCGTTCACCTCCGACGACGCGACCACCTACTTCGCCACCATCGCCAGCGATCGCCTCGGCGTGGTCATCGATCTCGAGGCCGACCGCATGCAGAACCTGACGTTCGAAGATGCGCAGTTCACGCCCGAATTGCAGGTCGTCATGGAGGAGCGGCGGCTGCGCACCGAGGATAATCCGGTGTCGGCGCTGTTCGAGGACGTCAGCGCGGTCGCCTTCTCGGCGCATCCCTACCAGTGGCCGATAATCGGCTGGATGGACGACCTCAAACAGGCGACGCGTCAGGATGCGTTGGACTATTACCGGACGTATTACCGCCCGGGCAACGCCGTGGTCGTGTGCGTCGGCGACTTCTCCGCCGATACGCTGCTTGCGCAACTCGAGACGGCCTTCGGCTCGATTCCCGCCGCGGGCCCGGTGCCGGCGGTGCGCGCCGTCGAGCCGCCACAACAGGGCGAGAACCGCACCGTACTCCGACGGCCCGCGCAACTGCCGTTCGTCGCCGTCGCCTATCATGTTCCCAACCTGAAGGGGCCGGACGGCCCCGTACTGGAAGTCATCTCGGCACTGCTCTCCGGCGGCAGGAGCGCGCGGCTGTATCGGCACCTGGTGTATGAAAAGCGCGTGGCACGCGACGCCGGCGCCAGTTACGACCTGACGACCATCGATCCGGGTCTGTTCACCCTCTACGCCCAGCCTATGCCGGGGAAGAGCGTCACGTTGGTGGAGCAGGAGCTCCTCGGACAGGTGGAACGGCTGCAACGTAGCCGGGTCGACGATCGCGAACTGACCAAGGTGAAGAACGGCCTGGAGGCGGCCTTCGTATTTGGACAAGATTCGTTGTTCTACCAGGGTATGGTGCTTGGGCAATACGAGATGGCGGGCGACTGGCGTTCGATCGATAGTTACCTGCCCGGGATGCGCGCGGTCACCGCGGAGAACATCCTACGCGTCGCACAAACGTACTTTACGCCACTCAACCGGACCGTCGGCACCCTGGAGCCGCTGCCCATCGCGGGGAAGACGTCCGCGCCGGCGCGCGCTGGCGCGCACAGATTGGTGCACTGATGCGCTGTGGCCACGCTGCCCGCGGGGAAGCGGGCGAGGCTACCGGACACCGCGTCGTATACCGTCCGATCCCGTGGGTGGCCTCCTGCGTACTGCTGATGTGGGCGGTGACCGCCGCCGCCACGCCCCCGGCGGCGCGCTACACGCTCGGCAACGGGGCGCGCCTTGTCGTGTCCGAACAACACGCCCTGCCGATGATCGCCATCGAAATGTTCATCGACGCCGGATCGCGGCGCGACCCGCAAGGCCAGGAGGGGGTGGCCGCGCTCACCGCCGATTTGCTGACCGAAGGAACCAAGACGCGCACGGCGGAGGAGATCAGTCGGGCATTCGATGCCCTGGGCGCCGCGTACAACATCGCCGCCGACGTGGACTACGCCCACGTCAGTATGAAACTGCTGAGCAAGGATCTCGACGCCGGCCTCGACCTCCTCTTCGACGTGGTGCTGCATCCGCGCTTTGCCGAGGCCGAGGTGACGCGGCGCCGCGAGGCGACTCTCGCGCGCATGAAGGCCGAGGAAGACGAGCCGGCCGAGGTCGCGGAGCACGCCTTCCTCAAGGCCATTTTTGACGACGGACCGTACGGACATCCCGTCATTGGCTACCCGCTCGCAGTGCGCAAGCTGACGCGCACCGAGGTGACGGCATTCTACTCGCAGTATTACCGGGCGGACGGCGCGATCGTCACCGTGGTCGGCGATGTGGCCGCCGACGACATTCGCGGCCGCATGGAAAAAGCCCTGCAAGGGTGGAAGCAGGGAACTGCAGCCGAATTCCAGTACCCGGCGGAGCGTCCGGCAGCGGGGGCCACGCTGACGATCGACAAGCCGATCACGCAGGCGAACATCGTCCTCGGGCATATCGGCATCGCCCGCGACAATCCCGATTACTACGCCGTTCAGGTGATGAACTTCATCCTCGGCGGTGGAGGCTTTTCGTCTCGGCTGCTCGACAACATCCGCACCAAGGCCGGGTTGGCCTACTCGGTCGCCAGCTTCTTCACGTCGAACCAGGCACCGGGGAGCTTCCAGGTGGTCATGCAGACAAAAAACGCGTCGACCGCCGATGCCATCGAACGCGCCTGCACGGAAATCGAAGGCATGCGCCGCGACCTGGTGAGCGACGCGGCGGTCAACGATGCGCGTCTGTACCTTACCGGTAGCTTTCCGTTGAAACTGGACAGCACGACAAAGCTGGCGAGCTTCCTGACGCAGGTCGAGTTCTTCAACCTCGGCGACGATTATACGGACACCTTCAAGCAACGGATCAATGCGGTCACCAAGGAAGATGTGCAACGCGTGGCGCGGAAATACCTCCAGCCAGACCGGCTGACCCTGGTGGTGGTGTCGGACCTCGCGCACGTGCGGGTGCCGCCGGGTCCGGTGTGCTCATCGGCGAAGCGCTAGACGAAAGCGGTCAGGCGTCTGTTATCGGCAGGTTGATATCTGTACTCTGAGGTCAGGAGAATCCCATGACCGACAAATTCACCGTTCTCACTCCTGACCTGTACGCCTACGTCGTAGCGCATTGCAGCCGCCGCGATCCGGTGCTGCAGCGGCTGGCGGCGGAGAATGAACGGCTGGGGGTCTACAGCTTGATGCAGATCGCACCGGAGCAGGGAGCCCTCTTGAGCCTGCTGACCCGGTCGATCGGCGCGCGCCGCGCGGTGGAAGTAGGCACGTTCACCGGTTACAGCGCGTTGTGCATCGCTCGCGGGCTGGGTCCCGATGGCCACCTGCTGTGTTGCGATGTGAATCAGGAATGGACGGCGATCGCGCGCCGCTACTGGGCGGAAGCCGGGGTCGATCGCCAGATCGAGCTACGCATCGGCCCGGCGCTCGACACCCTGCGCGGTCTACCGGAGGAAACGCAATTCGATCTGGGGTTCATCGACGCCGACAAGCTGAACTATCGCGACTATTACGAGGAGATTCTGGCGCGCGTGCGACCGAACGGCCTGATCCTCTTCGATAACGTCTTCCTGATGCACACCGGTGGCGTTGCCGATCCCGCGGCCGCCGACGAGGCCACCCGGACGATGCGCGAGCTTAACGACTACCTGGCTGCCGATGCGCGTGTGGAGGCGGTGATGCTTGCCGTCGCTGACGGGCTGACGATCGTCCGGAAGCGAGCGCCGGAAGAGCGTGCGTGAGCGTCTGGTGTCTGCGCGAATGGAGCGCGATTTCGGCCCCCAAGCCTCCCGGCGCGCCACGTCGTTGCTTGCCAGCCTCGGATCGCAGCAGCGCCTGTGACCGCCCCGGGAACGGGGGCTGCCAGTGGTCCCAGGCGGCCGGCAATTCGATCGCTTGTTCGACCGGGTCGCTTGTGGTAGCGCATCGCCACCGCGTCGGCGCGCGGCAGGGGCGCCGTAGAGGAGAGCACGATGGCCTGGGATTTCTCGACTGAGCCGGAGTTTCAGAAGAAGCTGGAATGGGTGCGGGCATTCGTCGAAACCGAGGTGCGCCCACTCGAGTTCATCTACTACGATCTGACCCAGGAGCAGCTCGACCGCATCGAAGCGCCGCTCAAGGCGGAGGTCAAGCGGCAGGGATTGTGGGCGGCGCACCTGGACCGCGAACTCGGCGGGCAGGGGATGGGGCAGCTCCACCTGGCCTTGCTCCACGAGATCCTCGGGCGCTATGTCATGGCACCCGAAATCTTCGGCAACCAGGCGCCGGATTCGGGGAATGCGGAGCTGCTCGCCGTCGGCGCCAACGAGGACCAGAAGCAGCGCTGGCTCTGGCCGCTGCTCGACGGCAAGCTGCGGAGTTCCTTCGCGCTGACCGAACCGTTCGTCGCCAGCACCGATCCGACAGCCATTCGCAGCCTGGCCGTGCGCGACGGCGACCACTGGGTGCTCAACGGTCACAAGTGGTTCGCTTCCAACGCGGACGTCGCCGACTTTGTCCTGGCCATGGTCGTCACCAACCCGGAGGCGCCGCCGCACGCTCGTGCCGCCATGATCGTGATCGAACGGGGCACGCCGGGGCTGGAGATCGTCCGCAACGTCGGCACGATGGCCCATCCCGATCCCCGCGAGTTGGAACGCCAAGGCCGCCTCGGCGGGCACACGGAGATCCGCTTCCGCGACTGCCGGGTGCCGGCGGCCAATCTGATCGGCCAACCCGGCGAAGGCTTCATGCTGGCGCAGCGTCGCTTGGGGGGCGGGCGCATCCACCACGCCATGCGCATGCTCGGCCAGTGCCATCGAGCGTACGAGATGATGTGCGAGCGTGCCGTGTCGCGCGAGACGCGCGGCAAGCCGCTCGGACAGCACCAGATGATGCAGGACCTCATCGCCGAGTCGGCGGTCGAAATCGACACGGCCCGGCTCCTGACGCTCAAGGCGGCGTGGACGCTGGACCGTGAGGGCGGTAAGGCGGCGCGCAAGGACATTGCGATGATCAAGTATTACGCCGCCAAAGTCCTCTTCAACGTCCTGGACCGCGCCATCCAGCTACACGGTGCTTTGGGTTACTCGACCGACTTGCCGTTGGAGTGGATGTTTCGGATGGCCCGGGCGCTGCGCATTGCCGATGGTGCCGACGAAATTCATAAGGTCACCATCGCTAAAGAAGTGCTCAAGAAAGTGCAGGTGAAGCAGGGCTGGCCCACCGAACACGTACCGACCAACCGCGACGCGGCGTTCCGCAAGTTCGCGCACCTGCTGGAACAGCACACGGCCAATCTGTGACGCCGACTTGTTCGAGCAGAGCCGTTGGGGGGCGATGGTGATCGGCAAGGCGCAAGGGACGGAACTATTGGGAATCGAGGACGCACGAGTCACCGCCTGGCTCGAGCAAGAGGTTGCGGGCGCCCGCGGTCCGTTCGACTTCCGACTGATAGCGGCCGGGGGGTCGAACCTGACCTATCGGGTCACCGATGCGGCCGGCCGTGTGTACGCATTGCGGCGCCCACCGATCACCGCCCGCATTGCCACGGCCCATGACATGAGCCGCGAGTGGCGCATCATGAAAGCGTTGGGCGAACATGCCACCGGCGTACCGGTGCCGCGTATGCTGGCCTACTGCCACGACGTCGGGGTGAGCGGCGCCGAGTTCTACGTGATGGAATTCATTGACGGCGTGATCTTGCGGGACGAGGAAACCGCGGCGCGCCTGACACCCGAGCAGTGCCGGGTGGCGACCGCATCGCTGATCGATGTGCAGATCGCCTACCAGAACGTCGACGTGGACGCGGTCGGCCTGGGCGATCTCGGGCCGCGCGAGGGGTATGTGGCGCGGCAACTGCGGCGTTGGAAGAAGCAAGTCGACACCGCGAAAACGCGGGAGTTGCCGTTGGTCGACCAGTTGCACGCGTATCTGGCGGCGCACCTCCCGCCCGAGCAGCGACCCGGCCTGGTGCACGGCGACTACCGCTTCGACAACACGGTGCTGGGTGCGGACATGCGTGTGGCCGCGGTCCTCGACTGGGAGCTCTGCACCATCGGCGATCCGGTGGCCGATTTCGTCTGGTCGCTGATGTACTGGGCGGACCCGGGGGACCCGTTGCCCTGGATGACCTCGGCGCCGACGCTGTTGCCCGCGTTTGCGCGCCGGGCGCAGGTGCGTGAGCGCTACGTTCAACGCTCGGGACGGGACCTGTCGCAGTTCGAGTACTATGTCGTCTTCAGCTGGTGGAAGCAGGCGTGTCTGGTGGAGGGCGTGTACGCCCGGTTGCAGGCGGGCGCGCGCGGCGGCATGCAGGTGACGGTGCCGCTCGACGACGTCGGCCGGCGTGTCGAGCGCATGCTTCAGATCGCCGCGGACTTGGCCGGACATCCGTGAGGAAGTCCTCAATCGTCCTCACCCGACACCGGCCGGCGCAGCGCCTTGGTCTCGCCGCGGGCATGCTTGGCTTCCAGCACCTTCTCCTGCGCTCGGCGGGACCGGCGGCGCTTCTGGCGGCGCAGCTTGGCGATGCGCTGCGCCTCCGCGCTGGCCGCGCCGCGTGTCTGGCGCTCGATCTTATCGGCCAGCCGCTGACGGGCGCGGAAGCGGTTGAGCGCCTGCGAGCGCTCCTGCTGGCACTTCACCACGATTCCCGTCGGCCGGTGCACGAGGACGACGCAGCTCGCGACCTTGTTCACGTTCTGCCCGCCCTTGCCGCGCGAGCGCACGAAGCGTTCCTCGAGGTCCTCCTCGCGCACACCGAGCGCCCGCAGGCGCTCTGCCAGGACCTGCTGCTTGACGGTGGAAACCGGCGCCATGCGCCTCAGTACAGCAGCGCACAGCATGCCTGCAACCGTACTGCCGCCAGGCGCGCCCGTGGACCGTCCGACGGCAGCACGACGTGGCGGGAAACGCCGGCAAGCGAATCCGATGTCCTTGGGGTATTGCCGGCGTTGCGTTGACTAATTCCCGGATCTCTCCTACATCCGCCGAACACTCTCGAACGAAAGGGATCGCGGATGCCGGTATTCAAGTCGATTGCGGCGCTCGCCGTGCTCCTCGTGTCGCTGGCGGGTGCCTACCTGGCCGGTGCCTGGCTGCAACTGTATGGCGAGCACGAGGGGCCGGGTACCCCTGTTAGAGTTCGCGTACCGCCAACAGTGGTTGCGAGCCGTGCGCTGACGCAGACGGGTGCCGCACAACAGCTTGCCGTCACGCACGCGAAGCAGATCCTCTTCGGCGATCTGCACGTCCATACGACGTTCTCCAGCGATGCATTCGTCCTCAGTCTCCCCATGGTGCAGGGTAGCGGCGCCCATCCGATCGCCGATGCCTGCGATTACGCGCGCTTCTGCTCGGCCCTCGACTTCTGGTCGATCAACGACCACGCCGAGGCGACGACGCCGCAGCGTTGGCGGGAGGCCAAAGACGCGGTGCGACAGTGCAATGCCATCGCCGGGACGGACGCGAGCAACCCTGACGTGGCGGTGTTCCTCGGTTGGGAGTGGAGCCAGATGGGCCGCACGCCCGAAGACCATTACGGCCACAAGAACGTCATCTTCAAGGGCCTGCGGGACAATGAGGTTCCCGCCCGGCCGATCGGCGCCGCCGGCATGGCCACGGACGCCTTACGTGGCGGCGCCATGCGTATGTCGCCGCTGATCGCCCTTGCCGACTTTGCCAACCGGCAGCGGTACTATAACTACATCGAGTTCATGCGTGAAGTTCGCGGGGTTCCCACCTGCCCGCCGGACGTTAACAGCCGCGAACTGCCCGCCGGCTGCTACGAGTCGGCCGCCACACCGCGCGAACTGTTCGACAAACTCGATCAATGGGGCTTCGACAGCATCGTCATCCCGCACGGCAATGCCTGGGGGTTCTATTCGCCGCCGGGGACGAGCTGGGATAAACAAGTGGCCCCGGGCATGCACGACCCGGCGAAACAGATCCTCGTCGAGATTATGTCCGGACACGGCAACTCGGAAGAGTACCGCGACTGGCAGGCGGTCGCCTACGACGCCGCCGGCAAGCCCTACTGTCCGGAGCCGCGTCGGAACTATTTACCGAGCTGTTGGCGGGCAGGAGAGATCATCGAAGGGCGCTGTCGCGCCGCCGGGCTCGAGGCGGCCGAGTGCGCGATGCGTGCCGCCGAGGCGCGGCAGAACTTCGTCAACGCGGGTGGGTTCGGCCCCATGACGGTCCCGGGTGCAACGACGGAGGAATGGTTGGACGCCGGTCAATGCAAGGACTGCTTTACGCCGGCGTTCAACTACCGACCAGGGGGATCGACGCAGTATGCACTGGCGATCGCCAACTTCGACAACCCCCAGCAGCCGCGGCGTTTTCGTTTTGGCATCGTCGCGTCGAGCGACAATCACCGGGCGCGGCCGGGCAACGGGTACAAGGAGTTCGATCGATTGGGGACAACCGAGGCCGCCGGGGCGCCGGACGCCGTATGGCAGAAGCGTTTGAGCGGCTCGCCCGAGCAGCCGTTGCCGCGATCGACGGTGCTCGACATGAACCGCCTCCCACGCGGACTCGAAGGCCTCGAGGGCGAGCGCAACGCGTCGTTCTTCATGACCGGCGGCCTGGTCGCGGTGCACGCCAACGGGCGTAGCCGCGACGAGGTGTGGCAGGCACTGAAACGCAAGGAAGTGTACGGCACCAGTGGCGACCGCATCCTGCTGTGGTTCGACCTCGTCAACGCGCCCGGGCCGCACGGTGAGAACACCGTCGTTCCCATGGGCGGCGAGGTCCGCCTGGCACAACCGCCGCGTTTCGAGGTGCGCGCGGTCGGTGCGTTGAAACAAAAGGCCGGCTGCCCCGAG
>JAXLXM010000001.1:0-965913 GCA_046327925.1 Binatia bacterium | reverse complement strand
CCGGTTGCAGCGGACGGTCCGCTGCGCGCCGCAGCTGATGCTGGGCGTTAGCCAGACAGGACACGGCCGATCAGAGATCATTCGACATGGCTGTTCCCACCTACGATCAGTTCATCGAACCGGTCCTTCGGTATCTGGCTGCCCATCCAGATGGTGCTGTGGCCAGGGATGTTCACGACGCAGCGGCAACAGCTCTGGAACTGTCCGCCGACGACCGGGCCGAACTGCTTCCTAGCGGAGTCCAGCACGTTTATAAGAACAGAGCTGGATGGGCGCACGATCGCCTGACTGTTGATTTTCACGAGCAAGGGACCCCTGGCGGCAGAATTTTTCACGAGCATGCCCCCCTCTGAGGGGTGAGTTTTTCACCAGCATGCCCCCCTCCGCGGGGGCGAGTTTTTCACGAGGATGCCCCCCCTCGCCTGACCACACGTGACCAAGGGGTATGACCCCTCCGGAGCCGGCGGCAGTGCCGGCAAAGGAGGAGGGATGTATCGGGAGGTCAGGATGACAGAAGTGAAGGAAGTGTTGCGGCTGTGGGTTGCGGGCACGGGCAAGAAGCGCATCGCCGCGCAGCTCGGGATCGACGTGAAGACGGTGCGCCGGTATACGCGCGCGGCGCTCGCGGTGGGAGTACGCCAAGGCGAAACGGTCGCGGCGCTCACCGAGGAGGTGGTCGCGGCGGTCCTGCAGCGGGTGCGTGCCGTGCCCGCCCGCGAGCACGGGGACGCGTGGGCGCGTTGCGAGCAGGCGCGCAGCGGCATCGAGCAGTGGCTGAAGGACGACGTGCGGCTGACGAAATGTCAGCGGCTGCTCAAGCGCCAGGGGGTGGTGATTCCGTATGGGACCCTGTATCGGTTCGCCGTTCAAGAACTCGGCTTCGGTGGAGCCGCGGTGACCGTGCCCGTGGCGGACGGCGAGCCGGGCCAAGAGCTGCAGCTCGACACCGGCTGGATGATCCTGCTCGAACCCGACGAAGCCGGGAAGCGGCGGCGGTTCAAGGCGTTCATTTTCACGCCCAATGTGTCGCGCTACCGGTTTGTGTACCCGGTCTTTCGTGAGCGCACCGAGGACGCGATTGCGGCGTGCGAGGCGGCCTGGGAGTTTTACAATGGTGTGTTCCGCGTGTTGATCCCGGACAAGACCAAGGCCATCGTGCAGATGGCGGACCCGCTCGAGCCGCTGCTCAACGAGGTGTTCCTCGAGTACGCGCAGGCCCGCGGCTTCCACATCGACCCGGCGCGGGTGCGCAAACCGAAAGATAAGGGGCGGGTCGAAAAAAGTGTGCGCGATACGCGCGACGACTGCTTTGGCGGCGAGCATCTGTGGACTGTGGAGCAGGCGTGCGCGCGCGGCCTGGAGTGGGCGCGGACCGAGTACGGCATGCGTCGCCACAGCACGACGCAGCGGCTGCCGCGCGAGCACTTCGAGACCGTCGCGGCGCCGCACCTGCTGCCGGCGCCGACGACCGTCTACGATGTGCCCACGTGGGCGGAGCCCAAGGTCGGGCGCGATCACTTGGCACAGGTGGGGCGCGCACTGTACTCGCTGCCGACGCGGTGGATCGGTACCCGGGTGCGCGCGCGCGCCGATCGCGCCACCGTGCGCTTCTATTTTCGCGGCGAGCTGATCAAGACGCACCCGCGCAAGCAGCCAGGTGAGCGCGGCATCGATCCGTCCGACTTCCCCGACGAGAAGCGGCCGTATGCTATGCGGGACCTCGCCTACCTGCAGAGCTAGGCCACGGCGTGTGGGCCCGCGGTGGGCTGGTACGCCGCGGCCCTGCTGGCCGGTCCGCTGCCGTGGACCCGCATGCGCCGGGTCTACGCGTTGCGGCGCTTGGTGCGCCGCTACGGAGAGGCGCGGGTGGAGGCCAGCTGCACGACGGCGCTGGCGCACCGGATGTTCAATGTGCACCGGCTGGAAAACATGCTCAAGCATCCGGCGCCGCCGGCGCCCAGTGCACCGAGCCGCCCGCTGCCACCGGCACGCTACCTGCGTGACCCGCGGCAGTATGCCCTGCGTGCCGCGCCACCGCACGCCCCGAGCCAACTCCCGCTCCTGCTGACCGACGCGCACGCCGGAGTACGCTCATGAGCCCGCGCGACCCCATCTGTCCCGATCTCATCGCCGTGTTGCGCCGGCTCAAACTCAGCCGCATGCTGGAGACCCTTCCCGATCGGCTGACCCTGGCGCGCCAGCAAAAGATGGCGCACCAAGATCTCCTGCTGCTCGTACTCAGTGACGAGGTCCGCCGGCGCGACAGCGCGGCGGCGGAGGCACGCGCCCGCAAGGCCGCGCTCGATCCGACCATGCCGCTGGAACACTGGGATCCCACGGCCAAGGTCACGTACGATCAGGCGTTGCTCAACGAACTGACCGCGCTGCGCTTCTTGGAGGCGCACGCCCACATCACCATCGTCGGGCCGGTCGGCGTGGGCAAAACCTTTCTCGGCCATGCCCGCGGGCACATCGCGGCGCGCCGCCGCTACTCGGTGCGCGCCGAAACGGTCGATCACTTGCTGGAGACCCTGCGCCATGCGTGCCTCGACCACAGCCACGAGGCGGAACTGCGCACACGCCTCGCTGTCGATCTGCTCCTGATCGATGACTTTGGCATCGAGGCCATGACCGCGGAGGGGAGCCGCGACATCTACACGCTCATGACCGAGCGTCATCGCCGCGCATCCATGATCGTGATCTCGAACCGCGGTCCCGATGAGTGGCTGGCCACCTTCGCCGATCCGGTGCGCGCGCAGGCCGCCATCGATCGCTTCACCTCCAATGCCTACGATCTGGTGATCGACGGCGCGTCGTACCGGCCGCGGCAGAAGCCCACCTTCGATCGCAAACGCAAGGCAGACGCATGATGCGATCCGGCCGCCCACCCACGCCACGCGCGCCCGACACGGTCGGGTTACCCACAGCGGGGCCGCGGCGCGCCTGGGGGGCCGTTTGGAAGGCCCCGGTCATGGCGCGCCGCGCAAGGTAGGCCCCGCTGTGGATAACCCACGAACGCTCCGAGTCCGCGCGCGGCAGCACTCGCCTGCCACGCGTGCGCCACCACCGCTTCTCAGCGAGGCGCGAATACGATAACGGATAACGACCACACAGAAGGAGAGCGATCGGACAACCAACCACCCACGCGATCACGTGTGCCATTCGAGGGGGGGCATGCTTGTGAAAAACGGGGGTCCCTTCCTAGTGAAAACCGACACCCCGTCAGCGGTTGCCGTAGGCCATGTGTTAAATGGATAAAGTGATGATGAAGCCAGTCGACCGATTTCGGGGGAGCCTGCTCGGTTTGGCGGCAGGCGACGCCTTGGGAACAACGCTGGAGTTCACTACGCCAGGGAAGTTCAGGCCGATCAACGACATCGTCGGCGGCGGGCCCTTCGACCTCGCCCCAGGAGAGTAGACCGACGACACCTCGATGGCACTCTGCCTGGCCGAGAGTCTTATCGAGTGCAACGGATTTGATCCCGCCGACCAGATGCGCCGGTATGTTAGCTGGTGGCGGCAAGGGCATCTCAGCAGCGCCGGCAAGTGCTTCGACATCGGGAGCACCACCCAGAGTGCGCCGCATCAGTTCGAGCGCAGCGGGGAACCGTATTGTGGCTCCACTGATTCGGACGCCGCCGGCAATGGCTCGATCATGCGCCTGGAACCGGTAGCGTTGTTCTTTGCACAACATCCACGGGAGGCCATCGCGCGCGCGGCGGACAGTTCGCGCACAACCCACGGGGCCATCGAGTGCATCGACGCCTGCCGCTACCTCGCGGCACTGATCGTGGGTGCGGTGAACGGGGCGTCAAAGGACGATCTACTGGCGGACCATTTCGAACCCGAGCCCGGCATCTGGCGCGACGCGCCGCTGACAACGAAGATCGCGTCCATTGCCGCCGGCTCGTTCAAACGACGCCAGCCTCCCGACGTCAAAGGCGGCGGCTACGTGGTCGACTCACTCGAAGCCGCCTTGTGGGCGTTCGCTCGCAGCACCTCCTTCCGCGAGGGTGCGCTCCTGGCAGTCAACCTCGGTGACGACGCCGACACCACGGGTGCCGTCTACGGGCAGTTGGCAGGGGCTTTCTATGGCGTACAGGGGATCTCCAAGGAGTGGCAATCCAAGCTCGCTCACCGGCAGTTGATTACCAAGCTGGCCGAGCAACTCGGCACGCTGGCCACCTTCCCATGAGGCTCGAAGGATGTCGGGACGTCATTCCGGCGATTGCATATTGACGACGGTCAGGGAAAAGCCAATCTTGGATCAATTGGTTTGCGCTGGCCGACTGCGGTCGTTGAGTTCTGCCCGTGAGACCTGCTACGAAAGAAGCATGAAGGCCTCGGCACAGAAGATCAACCCGGAGGAGTACATCCTCGCCGCGCTGTCGCCGGGAGACCGGCTCGATGCGGCATTGCGCGTTGCGCATGAAGCGTTCCGCGGGACGACGTTGACGCTCGCCGATGTCGAAGCGGCCGTGCGGAAGGTGCGGAGGAAGCAATACGCAACGCGCCAGCGGAAGACCCAGAGTCGTCGTTGACACCGGAGTGCTCGTCTCTGCCTATGCGTTTGGTGGTGTTCCCGCGCAGGCGCTGAAAGCCGTTCTGCGCACCGGTGACCTCTTTGTTTCTCCCGAGCTGCTCGCGGAGTACCGTGATGTGCCGGCGCACTTGCGGTCATCGGCGAAGGTGAGCGCATATCAACACCAGGCGCTCGTCAGCGGCATCGCGGCATTTGTTGCGGAAGCACGGCTGGTGGTTCCGACCAAGCCGGTGGCCATCTGCCGTGACCCAGCGGATGACATGGTGCTTGCGTGCTGCCGTGCCGCCCGCGCTACGGTGCTGCTCACCGGCGATCGGGATTTGCTCGCGCTTGCCGAAAAGCTGCCTTCTCTCGCCGGTTTTCGGCGGCTGACCGTTCTCACACCACGCGCATTCATCGAACTCGCGCTGCACCACAGTGCGACAAAACGCTGAGCGACACCGACGTAGCAAGCAGCGGGAGGGGACGGCTTGATCGGCTTAAGTGGCATGTTCCAGGCCTGTGGGGCCACGACGATTGGAGAGCCGCTTCTGTGCATGATCCGCGACCAGTTCGCGCTGGAATGGGACGGTATCCACGGCGCACCCCACTGGGCACGCGTGTGCGAGAATGGTTTGCGCCTGGCACGCAGTACCGGCGCGAAGCGCCACGTCATCGAACTGTTTTCCGTCCTGCACGACGCCCGTCGCCTCGACGACGGCGACGACTTCGAGCACGGACAACGCGCCGCCCGGTTTGTCCAGCAACTTGCGGGGGTGGCATTCGAGCTTCCGCCGGATGACCTCGAACTCCTGATCGCCGCGTGCCGGCGGCACAGTGACGGGTTGATGGCCGGGGACATCACGGTGCTCACGTGTTGGGATGCCGATCGGCTGGATCTGGGTCGGGTCGGCATCAAGCCGACTGCCGAGCGGCTGTGCACCACGGCTGCCCGCGATCCGGCGGTCATGTCGTGGGCCTACCATCGCAGTCTGCGCTAAGCGCTCTAGAGCACCTCGTATGACACATCATCTCCGGACCTCCTCGTCTCACCCGATCTGCGTGGATTTTCTCCCACTGCCCACCTTCGGCGGCCGTGTCGGACTGACCTTCGCTCCCGGCAAGCGCGACGGCTTCAAATGGGATCGCAGCCTGGCGCAGGACCTCGATCGGCTGGTTGACGCCTATGACGTCACCCACGTTGTCTCTTTGATGGAAGATGAGGAACTGCAGGAGTATCAGATTCCGGACCTCGTCACGCAGGCAGAACTGCGCGGCATAGCCGTGCACCGATTTCCCATCGTCGATGTTAGCGTGCCGGAGCAACTGGATGATGTGCGCCCTCTTGTGCAGGACATCGGCACGTGGGCGCAGGTTGCGACGGTTGCGATTCACTGCCTGGGCGGCCTGGGACGCACAGGCACGATCGCCGGGTGCTTCCTGGTGGAACAGGGCTGTGCGCCAGAGACCGCCCTGACAACGCTCCGCACCGTTCGGGGAGACGATTGTCCGCAGACCGAGGAGCAACGGGAGTTCGTCCGACGGTACGCACGATGGCGGCGAACGCGTGTCGTGCGCCGGAACGCCCCTGTCTGATGACGACGCGCGGGGGGTGGTTCTGAGTTGATGCGCTCTTGCGAGAATCGTCTCCCGGGCCCCCCCAAAGCCCGGCTTGGCTTCACGGATGCACCGGCTGCATTCGACCAGCTTGCGCACCATCCCACAGATCAGTGCCCTCGCTCTGGCGCTACGCGGCGGCGCCGAGGTCGACCTCGATACCGCTGAACCGCGCGATCGGAATCAACGTCTTGCGACGGCCTTCGGCCTTCAACTCAATCAATCCCAGGTCCGCGAGGAACATCACGTCGCCATAGACGTTCTTGAAGTCACGCTTGAGGCTGCGCGCCAATGCGGCGATCGACTTCGGCCGCAGCGCCGGCACCCGCGCCAGAATCTCCAGGCGAGCGGGGGACAGCACTTTGCCCACCACCTCCCAACTGGCAACGGTGATCACCGCTCCCTTGGACACGGCTTTCCCCTTGAGCGCTCTTTTCCAACGCTCGTCGGTCTGCGAAAGCGGTTCGACGGCGATACGCACACGCTTGAGCTTCATGGTTCGAAACCTGCCTTTCTGACGAGATCCCAGAGGTCGTTCAGGAGCTGCTCTTCGTCCGTGTAACCAAAAGGACGCTCCTCATTTTCGACATGCACGTGTGGCCCTTTCGGCGGATGGTTGTCGATCCCGACGAGCACCTGGCCCTGGAAGGTCAAGAAGAGGGAGAACTTGCGCCCACTCGGATATCGTTCTGACCTTGGGAGCTCCCACACTTTGAGTTCCACGACCCCCGCTGCGTCCCGCGAGGGAGACCACACTAGCCGTTTCTCGTGAAAAACGAGCCGGGCTTTCATCTATGGCTAGCCTACCATAGATCAACTGGGCAGCGCGAACCGGAAGTGGGTGGGCGGTTCGCCGGATGCGGGTTCATGACATTAGTGCGTCGGCGCGCCCCCACGTCCCACACGTGGACGACGGCTGGTGGCAGGACCACGCGCATGTCGCGTTTAGTGCCCGTGACGGGGTCCTCCCTCGCGTTCTCGAGCGACCGACTCGCCAGCGCCGGCCGCTTTGAGCTCACGGACGATCTCGTCGGCCACCCGCCGGAAGCGCTCCTTGGCCGGTCCCTCCGGGCTCACGTGCGCGGCGGCGTGAACCGCCATAAGGATCAGGTTGATGGTGGGCAGCGTGAACACGAGGCTAACAGTTGGTTCGGTCATTGGTTTCACCTCCTGCACTCGTCATGTTCACTGCTCTGTCTGTTTCTGCGGCGGTTCGATCCCGCGGACCTGCCCCTGCAGCATGAAGCCCACGACACGGTCCTCGCTGATGAGAAAGCTCAGGAGCAGGTTGTCCGCGAGCGATCGCGGCGGGCTGGGGGGCTCGTAGACCAGCAACGCGGTTCCTGGCGTGTTCCGCTCTACCCGCGCCGGGTCGCCGTACTCCTCGATCACGCGGACTGCCGGGTCGCCCACTTGCACGCCCCGGGGCGTCACCGCCGGCGTCGACACCTGCGGCAGCATCCCGTGCTCGTCCTTGCAGACCGACGGGTCCTCCGCCTGCCGCACCCAGACCTTCGTGATGTACCCGCGCGAGTGCGGCTCCTCGATGAAGGTGAAGACCTCCTGCGTCTGGTGGTTGCAGGCCTCGTACAGCACCTCACCGCTTTCCCAGCGGTGCGCGTGCAGCTGGGGGAAGCGGTCGAACAGTTGATCGATCCGGGACCCGATCGTCACCGACACCAGCGTGTCGTGCCGCGTGACATCCAGGATGTCGGCCGGCTCGTCCGGCTCGGGGCGGATGAGCGTGGTATGGATCATCGCGCGGTCATAGTCCGCACCGCTAGCGTAAGCGATCTGGTGGCCGCCCCGGTACTTGAAGGTCTCCCACAAGCCGCTGGGCTTGTGGTACCGGACCAGCACCTGGTACGGGTTCTGTTCGGTGGGAACCCGAGCCATCCCGGTCCCTGCCGTGTCACCGACAGGGGGGCGAGGCACGTACATCATCTCGCGGACCGTGTCGTCTTCCCGGTACGTGCCCTCGTCAAACCAGTAGCAGGCGACGAAGCGCTCCCGGACTCCGGTGTCATCGGGTCGCACGTCGCTGTAGACGATGTTCAGTGGAAACCCGGCCAAATGGGCAGCGGCGAGGTCCCAGTCGTCCTCTATCGGGTAGGGAATGAATCTCATGATCAGGGGCACCCGAATCCTGCGTGCGGTCATATCCTTCTCCTTTCTTCTCGGAGAGGTTGCCAACACCGGCCGCCGCCCGTACCCCTGATGCCACAAAGCCCGCCGCTCGATGCATCAGGAGCTGCGGGCTTGCGCTGCGGACACTTGATTGCCCCGTGTGAGGGAACCTCGCCGGGACCACATCCCCGCCGCAGCGGGAAAGCACCTTGGGTGTCCGTCCCAGGTTGCCGGGCTCGGCTGCCGCCGGGCCTCTCCTGATGTCACCATCATTTTCGTCTCTCCCACGCCCGGCGTCAACGGCGTTGGAGGCGGAAGGCCCGGATCGCGTCAGCCGTTGACAGCAGTTGCCGGAAAGCGCATGGGCAGGAGGGGGAGGGACCCGATGCGAAACGCCGAGAATACGACACGGGGGAGGGGAAGAGAATGACGCCTGCTCGCAAAGCCACGTATACAAGCGCCACGCGCGTGGCACGGCTGGTGTTCGGGTTGCTCGACCGGCCCTACGGCTGGAGCTTCTCCGCCATCGAAGACGAGCTGAGCATCGGTGAGCGCACCCTGTTGCGCTATCTGGCCGCCTGCCGGAAGGAACTCACCGACCGCCGCGGGAAGCCCGTCATCGAGGTCGTGCGCCGGGGCGAGCAGAAGCTCCTGCGCCTAGCCGACCAGGGGCAACCGATCGGGGCCACCGCGTACCAGGTGCTGTTCCTGTACTTTGCCCTCTCCGTCTTTCAGTTTCTGGACGGCACGGTCATCAAAGAGGGCGTCGAGGATCTCTGGGAACGCTTCTCCAAAGCCCTACCGATAGCGCAACGGCAGCGGCTGGCGGACTTCCCGCGCAAGTTTTACGTCCTCCCCTACGCCATGAAGGACTACCGTGCGCACGACGATACAATCGACGTGATCGTACGGTGTCTGGTGCGCCAACACCGCATGCGCATCGACTACGGGGGCCTGCGGGGGGAAGGGCACGTGCACGAGTTCGACCCCTACACCTTGGTGATGTACCGGGGCGGGCTGTACCTGCTCGGCCACAGCCACCGGTTTCGTAAGATCATCTACCTGGCCGTCGAGCGCATCCGCACGGCGGCGAAGCTGGAGGAGCGGTTCACCTACCCGAAGACGTACTCGCCGGAGAAGTACACCGAAGGCACGTTCGGCATCCTCGACGGTCCGGAGACCGAGGTGGAGTTGCGCCTGCTCAGCGCCGACACGATGGCCTACCTGTCGTCGCGCCGGTTGCATCCGACGCAGCAGTTCACGCCGTGCCGTGACGGCACGACCCGATTGACGATGACGGTGCGCGGCACGAAGGAGTTGATGCCGTGGATTCTTAGCCTCAGCCCGTACGTCGAGGTGCGGAAGCCACGGGCGTTGCGGGAGGGGGTACGGCAGGCGCTGGCCCAGGCAGCAGCCCAGTATGAACCCGGCCGCGCCAGCAACTGACGCGCATAAGACGATGCGGTCGGCCAGGTGTTTACGCGGCTAACGTCACGGCCACCGACACCCCGGCCTTCGCGCATAGGCCGACCAGGTAGTCCAAGGAGCGTTTGTCGACCTTGTTGCGGGCGATCTCCGAGATCCGCGGTTGGGCGACGCCGAGGCGCTTGGCCGCCTGCGCTTGGGTCAACCTTTCGCGCTCCATCCGTCGCCGGAGCGCTTCCGCGAGCTCGCAGCGCAGCAGCATGACGGCGGCCTCGTGTGGTGGGAAGCCCAAATCCCGAAATACATTCCCGCCGCCCGGCGGTATTGGTGCCTGCCCGTCGGCGCCGTTCGATCTCAGCTTTGGCCTGGAGTGCCAAGACAGGCCCCATTCGTTCCGAGTCCCGCCCGTTCGTACGGCGCCGAAAGGGGTCACCTACTTGGGGTGACCGGCAAGCATTGTGCGGCATGGATACGAGAGCATCTGCCTGATGCACCGCACTAGCTCCCGTACGCGCCGACGATGGCGACACTGGAGACATTGGTGGCGGGGGCGCCGCCGAGGTTGTGGGTCAGGCCGTAGCGCGGGTTGGGGAGCTGCCGTTTCCCGGCGCGGCCCTGTAGCTGCAGATACATTTCGTACAGCATGCGCAGGCCGGATGCTCCGATCGGATGCCCGAAACACTTCAGGCCGCCGTCCGGTTGACACGGGACCTTGCCGTCCAGGTTGTAGAACCCATCCATCACGTCCTTGACGGCCTGGCCGCGCTCGGAGATGTGCAAGTCCTCCATAGTCACCAACTCGGTGATGGAGAAGCAGTCATGCACCTCCATCATGCTGATCTCTTCGCGGGGGTTCTCGATCCCCGCTTCCTGGTACGCCTTGGCGCTTGCCTTTGCGGTGGTGATGAAGTGGTCCACGTCCCAGCCATTCAAACCCGCCTCGCTGCCGTTGCTCAGCGATAATTGCAGCGCCTTGACCGACACCAGATTCTTCTTCCCGAGCCCCTTGGCGATGTCCGGGGTGGTGACGATGGCGCACGCCGCCCCGTCGCTCACCCCGCAGCAGTCAAACAGCCCAAGCGGATGGGCGACAATCGGTGCCTTTAGTACGTCGTCCAGGGTGACGGCCTTACGCAAATGCGCCTTCGGGTTGAGGACGGCATTGGCGTGGCTCTTCACGGAAACCTGCCCGATCGCCTGCTTGAGGTCCGCCATTGAAACCCCGTATGTCGCCGCATAGCCGCTGGCCAGTTGCGCGAAGTTGCCGGGCGCCGTGTTGTTCGGCGCCAGTTGCCAGGTCAACGTCCCAATGGTGGACCCGTAGGCCGGCAGGCCACCGTAGCCGGTGTCCTTCAACTTCTCTACGCCAAGTGCCATGGCGATGTCGTAGGCACCCGAGGCCACCGCGTAGCAGGCGCCGCGCAGCGCTTCCGTCCCCGTGGCGCAGAAGTTCTCGACGCGCGTCACCGGGATGTTCGGCAAGCGCAGGGTCAACGACAGCGGTAGCGCGCTTCTGCCGACATTGACAAAGTCGAGCGCCGTGCCCAGCCAGGCCGCCTCGATCTCCTTCTTCTCGATCCCCGCGTCGGCCAACGCCTCCTGGAACGCCTCCACCATCAGGTCCTCGGCGCCCGCGTCCCAGCGCTCCCCAAACCGCGTACAGCCCGCGCCGATGATGACCACCTTGTCTTTGATGCCCGTTGCCATCTGTCGTACTCCTTCGCTCGCGCGCCCCGACTCACGTGCCCGTGGTCAGCGGGACCGCCTTCCAGAAGTAGCCGGTAAAGCCCCGTTCCCGATCCGTCGCGTGCTTGCGGAACGACATCTTCACCGGCACGCCTACCTGCACGTCCGCCAACTCACAATCGGTGAAGTCTGCGATAAATCGACCGCCGCCCTCGAACTGCACCATGCCGTAGATGGACGGTGGGTCCATGGAGAACGCCAGCGTATCGCCGGTGACGCTCTTCACCGTCGCCGGCACCTCGGCAAACTCGTAGTCGGTACAGGTATCGGTGGCGCCACACTCCGGGTTGACGCAGATACGGCCTCTGGGAAATTGCGGCGTGCCACACTGCTGGCACTTACCGCCGACCAACCCCAGAATCGTCTTGCGGTTGCGCCACAGGGCGGGTAAGGCCGTCTGCGCCGGGGCCTCGGCGCGAATGCCGGTCTCGGTGATCACCAGATCGCGGAACTTGAGATAGCGCATGTAGTTGTCCGTCGCCTTCTTGTTGGCCAATGCGCCCGTGGTTGCGGCGCGCGGGGCCAGGTGCCGGATGTGCTCGGTGACTTCGAAACAGAGGGCATCACAGCCTTGGCCGAAGCTCGCCACCACGATGCGCTCGCCCGGGCTCGCCGCCTCCAGTGCGGCAACGAGCATCACCAGCGGATGGGCCGCGCCTGTCTCCCCACACACCTCGAACAGATTGTCAGCCACCTTTTCCGGCGGCGCGGCGATGAGTTTGGCGAGACTGGCGTGGTCGCGCTTGGCGGCACACGGGTAGACGATCTTGTGCACGTCATCCACGGATAGCGACAGCTTGCCGAGCAACCCCTCGATGGCTGCGGGAATAATGCGTGCGTAGCCCTCGTCGCGCACCCAGCGCTCTTCCCACGTGTAGTCGTAGCGGCGGTCGGCCGCCCGGTAGTGGTCGACGAAGTCGTAGGACAGCGAATACGACCCCTTGAATTCCGCAATGACGTTTTCCGTCCCCAAGAGCAGCGCCGCGGCGCCGTCACCGAACAACAGCTCCTGGGAAGATGCTGCTTTGGCCTCCCGTTTGTCCGCGGCCATGACGAGGCTCGTCCCGCCCGCGCGTACGGCGTCCAGCCCAGCGAGGAGTGCGGAGGTGCCGGCCTTCAAGGATCCGGTGACATCGGCGGTGCGGACGTCGGTGCGCAGGTTGAGCGCGGCGGCCACGATCCCCGCGTTGAGGCGGTCCGCAAACGGTAGGGTGGTGGAAGCCAGGTACGCACCGCCGACCCGCGATTTGTCGGTGCCGCCCAGGCAGTCGCGTGCGGCGGCCACCGCCATGGTGATGCTATCTTCGTCGAAATTCGCCATCGCGCGTTCGCCGCGGGCTAGCGAGCCCAGGCCAGGTGCCAGCCAGTTCCAGTGGCGGTACACGCTTTGGCGGCTCAGCCGCAAGCGCGGGATGTGGGTGCCGTAGGATACGATACCGACCATGTTCGTCCTCTCTCTGCGAATCAAGGGTTATCTCACCGCGGCAGCGCGGGGCAGGGTGCGGCGAGACACATACCGCCATCTCCGCTACGCTGGCGCACCGCGGGCGCGGATCTCAGGTTCGCGGCAGGATCGCTTGCATGGCGCGCGACAGGTCCGGCTGCGTATGCGGTCCGTTGTTGTAGGCGTACTTGACCTCGGCCATTCTCGAGAAGAGGGCCACGACACCCTCGGTCGCCATAAACACCTCGCCCGTGACGTGTTGCGACGCGTCGCTCGCCAGCCACACCGCCAGGGGAGCAACGCCCTCGGGCGGCCCGCCGATGAAGGCGCGCTTGACGTCGGCGATGTTCGGCGCGTCCCAACCGGGCATGCCCCGTTGTTTCGCCAACGCGCGGAGGCGATCGTCCGGGATCGAGTCGGTCATGCGGGTGAGCGCGCGCGGCGCGATGGCGTTGCACGTTACCCCAAAGCGTTCGCACGCCAGGGCCGTCGAGTAGGTGAAGCCGATCACGCCCGCTTTGGCGGCCGCGTAGTTGGGCTGGCCGGGGTTGCCGCGGATGCCCGAGTGCGAGGTGAAATTGATGATGCGGCCGTTGGCTTGCGTGCCCGCCGGAATGGCTTCCCGCATCCAGCGTACCGCCGCCCGGGTGCAGTAAAAGTGGCCGTAGAGGTGGACCTTCATGACCAGGTCCCACTCCTCGTCGGCCATGTTCCAGATCATCCGGTCGCGCAGGATGCCGGCGTTATTGACGAGGACGTCGATCTTACCGAACGTGTCGATGGCCGTGTCGACGATGCGCTCGGCGCCCTTGGCTTCCGCCACTGAGTCCCCATTGGCCACCGCCTCCCCACCCCCCGCCTTTATTTCCCGAACGACGGCATCGGCCACGGGTTCGCTTTCTCCTGTGCCGTCCGCTGACACGCCAAGGTCGTTGACCACCACCTTGGCCCCCTGCGCGGCCATCGACAGCGCAATCTCTCTGCCGACGCCTCGGCCGGAGCCCGTAACGACGGCGACCTTCCCCTCTAGTGCCCGCGTCATTTCAATTCCCTCCTTGTGCAGCGATTGAAAGCGGCCATCAATACCGCGGTCGCTGGCGGCTCACAAGCGTCATGGTGCCGCGCGGATCGAATCCTATGCCGCTCGGGCGCTCGGAATTGCTTCGCCGGCGAATTGATGCGATGGGGGGGACGCAAGAGGAGCGGAAGAGTATGGACAGGGATGCCATCGGACGAACCGGTTCGCCGGTAACGATGCGGGTCGAGTACGGAAAGATTCGCGAATTTGCGCGGGCGATCAAAGACGACAACCCCCTCTACTTCGACGAGGACCATGCCCAGCGGGAAGCGGGGGGAATCATGCCGCCGCCGACGTTCACCCAGACGGTAGCGTTGTGGGCTGACGGCGGTGGGCGACCGCCGCTCGATCTGGATTACCGGCGCCTCTTGCACGGCGGCCAAGAGTTCGAGTTTGTCAAGCCGATTCACGCCGGGGACATCCTGACGGCGCAGACGCGAATCGCTGACGTGTTCAAGAAACCGGGGAAGCGGGGCGGCGAAATGACCTTCGCGGTGGCGGAGACCGAGTTGAAGAACCAGCACGGCGAGGTGGTGCTGTACTCGCGCGCCACCCTCATCGAGACCGCCAAACCCGTCGAGAAAAAGGATTGAGAGCGATGGAACGTAAGCGGCTGACGTTCGCCAACGTCAAGGAGGGAGACGAGATCCCGACGTTCGTTGTCGAGAACATCACGCGTACGGACATCGTCAAGTACGCGGGAGCTTCGGGCGACTTCAATCCCATCCATCATGACGAGGCCTTCGCCAAGAGCGCCGGGTACCCCAGTGTGTTTGCCCACGGAATGTTGAGCGCGGGCTTCTTGAGTAAGTGCGTGACCGACTACGTCGGGCGTCCCAATTTGCGCCTGTACCGTGTCAGCTTCCGCACCCAGGTATGGCCGGGCGACACCTTGACCTGCGGTGGCAAGGTCACGCGGAGGTTTGAAGAGCAGGGCGAGCGGCGCATCGCAGGCGAGGTGACGGCGATCAATCAGAAGGGCGAGGTCGCCGTTCAAGGCTCGTTCGTGGCCGCGGTACCCGCCGGCTGACCGTCTTTGGGACGGTAGTGTCGCGTGCGGCGCGCGCTTGCGGCCGCGTATCTCGACCGGGGTCACGGCCGCGCAGTCGCGCAAGTCGGAGGTAAAGACGCATGACAGCCACATGGTTCGATTTGACGGGGCGCGTGGCCGTGGTGACTGGCGGCGGCAGGGGGCTCGGCCGCACATTCGCGGCGGCGCTGGCGCGCGCCGGTGCCGATGTGGCGATCGCGAGCCGCACGCAGGCGGAGCTGGACACGGTCGCGGACGAGCTGCGCGAATATGGACACGAGGTGCTGGCCGTCCGCAGCGACGTCACCGACGAAGACAGCACCCAATCCATGGTGCGGCAGGTGCTCGTGCGCTTCGGCCAGATCGACATCCTGGTGAACAACGCCGGCATCGAAGGCACCGCGGCGGTCGTCGATATGGACACTCAGCGGTGGGATCGGGTGCTCGACGTCAACCTGCGCGGCCCCATGTTGTGTTGCAAACACGTTGGGCCGCACATGATCCAGCGCCGGCAGGGTAAGGTGATCAACGTGGCTTCGGCGCTCGCCACGGTGGTGGCGCGCTACATGAGCGCGTACGCCGCGAGCAAGGCGGCGCTGGTGCAGTTCACGCGCACGCTGGCGCTGGAATGGATCCGGCACGATATTCAGGTAAACGCCCTCTGCCCCGGCTATTTCCTCACACCGTTGAACGAGGAGTTTTTCGCCAGCGATGCGGGCCGCCGCTTGAAGGAACGACTTCCCATTGGGCGACTGGGGGAAGCGCACGAACTCGAAGGGGCGGTCGTCTTTCTTGCCTCCGCCGCCAGCAGCTACATCACCGGGACGACGCTCTACGTCGACGGCGGTCACTCCCTGGCGTGAGTAGCGGCCGAGGCGCCGTGCAGAGGGCGTTCCAGGCCGGCGACGGTCCTGCGAGCGCAGGCACGGTGGCGTGTCGTGTTCCCATCGAGTGTCAACGGCGCGGGCCTGACACCTTCTACCGGCCGCATGCGGGATCGGCCGAGCGCGGTGACCGCCCAACAGCGTTATCCGTTCGCCCCGTTCGCGACAGCGCGAGAAGGTGGTCCATCACCGCCCGCAGTTCGGCACCTCGGGGGATGCCGCGCGCTTCCACTTCGACCACCCGGATGCCCAGTGCTTCCAGGCGCGCGCGGTGGCACGCATCGTACAGGCCCGGCCTGGCACCGCCTGCAAGGCGCAGGGCAAGGACGTGCGTGAGCAAGCGGCCGGCCCGATTGCCATTCGCTCCCGCGCCGTAGCGACACAACTCCTGTACCAGTTCGTGCGGCTGCCCTCCTACGGTCTCGGCATCGACGAACGGGTTCAACAGCAGGATCTTGGGTGCGGAACTGGCGGCCAACGCGGTTGCGATTCCCGGAACCAGCAGGGAGCAGAGGAGGCTCGTATAAAAGCTCCCCCACGCGTAGACGATGGACCTGCCGTTGGCGATTTCCTGGAGCGTGGGAGCGTGCGCCGAAACGCCGTCCGTGGCCGGACCCGACCGCGCGGGCTGGTACAATTCGAGCCGGTCGATCGGGGATTCGATCGGCGTGGTTTCGTCGGTGATGGCGCTTTGTCCGCGCACGTATCGGCCATTCGCCAGGCGCGCACCGAGATGCGCGCCGGTGGTCGATACGGGGAGCACCGTGCCGCAGGCGGAGACAGCGCACTGCGCCCATTGCAAGACAGTACCCCAGTCGCCGCACTGGCGGTATCGCCCGGCGAGGATCAGATTGCCGACGGACGCGTCCCGCCACTCGAACGATGCCGGCAATGCCTCAAGGATGTGCGCCATTGCTCGCGAGATGTCCGTTGCCATCCGCGGTGGGACGCTCCGGAGCGAGGTGTCGGTGCCGGATGCCAATCCTTCGACGATGGCGCGTGCGGCGCGCATCGGTCCACGGGCCGGGAGCCGAGCCTGCAAGAGCTCGATCACCGATCGCGTCGCGGTGGTTGCTCGGTCGCCAATCGCAATGAGCCGCTTGCGGATATCGCCGATGGCGATCCCTCCGCATGCGTCTCGCAACCGGCCGGCGCTGCCTCCATCGTCGAAAACCGCGATGACGTGCGTGGCGTGCACGCCGGATTCGGCAAACACCCTGGCGAGGCCGGTCAAGGCCGAACCGCCGGAGAAGAACACCACACCCGATCGCTTGCCAAGACGTGCCGATGACATCGGTTGCTCAACCGCGCTCCGCTGGGAGTGCCGACGCTTAGCACCGGAGCGCGGACCGAGTCAATTCCGCGGGTGCGCCGATCTCGCCACCTTGCAAAGACGCAGAAAATACGAGAACAACGTTGGCGTGTGCACTCCCGGGCCCGCCGCTCCGACGATGCGCTTACAGCCATGACGAGCCTGCGTATTCTGTTCGTCACCCCGTACATCCCGTCGCCGTTGCGTGTCCGACCGTACCATCTTATCCGCGAGCTAACGCGGAGAAACCATCGCGTCACGGTGGCGGCGCTGTGCACGCCGGAGGAGGAGGACGCCGCCGTGGCGCTGCGCACCGAGTGCGAGCGCGTCGAAACGCTGCCGCTGCATCGGCCCCGCGCGTTGTGGCACTGCATCCGCCAACGGCCCTGGGGAATTCCGTTGCAGGCCCTGTACACCCAGTCGTCCGCAATGGAACGTCTGATACAGGCGGAACTGTACGGCGTCCGCGGGGGTGCCGTCGAGCCGTGCCGCTACGACCTCGTGCACGTCGAACATCTCCGTGCCGCGCGGTTTGGCCTGCTGGCGTGCGGGCTGCCCCGCGTCTATGACGCGGTCGACTGCATCAGCCGCCTCCTGGAGCACACCGCGGCGCTGGCGGCGTCGCGGCTGGTGCGCTCTGTCGCTCGGATCGATCTGCAGCGGACCAGGCGACTCGAAGCGCGGCTCATCGGAGAGTTCGATCGCACGTTGGTGGCTTCCGATGCGGACGGGCGGGCCTTGGGGGAGTTGGCGACGCAGTGGCGGCATGGACGCGACCTCCGCGCATCACCATCGCACGCCCGCGGCGGGCCGCCGATCACCGTCCTCGCCAACGGCGTAGACCTGCAGTGCTTTCGGCCGGCCGATACCGCGCGCGAGCCCGCCACGTTGGTGTTCGTGGGGCGGATGAGTTATCACGCGAACATCACGGCGATTCTGCGGTTTACCCGTGAGGTGATGCCGCTCATCTGGGCGCAGCGTCCGGACACGCGGCTGCTCCTGGTGGGGGCAGCCCCGGCGCGGGCCGTGCGCCGGTTGGCGAGGGTCCATGGTTCGCGCGTGGTGGTCACCGGCTACGTTCCGGACACGCGGCCCTTTCTCGCCCGCGCCACGGTCTCCGTCAGCCCGCTCGTCTACGCGGTCGGTACGCAGAACAAGATTCTCCAGGCGATGGCCATGGGGACCCCAGTGGTGGCGACGCCACCCGGTTGCGACGCGCTACAGGTACAGCCGGGGAGGGATCTGCTGGTGGCCGACGATGCGGCGCAGTTTGCTCACCATGTCGTGCGACTGTTCGATGATGCCGCGCTCCGGCGGTGGCTGGCGGAAAACGGAAGGCGCTATGTGGACACGCATCACGACTGGCACGTGGCCGGGACGCAGCTGGAAGCGATCTATGGCGAGACGATCGCGCGCCGATGTGTACGCACCGACCCTGCATGGCGACCCATGGCTCGGCGCGCCGGAGGAGGGATTTCGTGACGGCCGCCGGGCCGGGGCGGCGCGAACCTGGATTCCGCGTGGACGGCATTGCGCTGGGCACGGGCAGGATCGCACGGTTGGTGAAAGCGATCGCAGACTGGCTGGCGGCCGCTGTACTGCTCATCGTGCTGGCGCCCGGTCTGTTGCTCCTTGCCCTGCTCGTGCGGCTGACCTCGGCGGGTCCGGCGATTTACCGACGTCGTGTCTTGGGACGCGGCGGCCGACCGTTCGATGCCTTCAAGTTCCGCACGATGGTCGCGGATGCCGATGCCCTGCTACGCGCGCGGCCCGAGCTTCAAGCGGCATTCGGGGACAACGCCAAGATTCCCGGCGATCCGCGGGTGACCCGACTGGGGCGGATGTTGCGACGGTCGAGCCTGGATGAACTGCCGCAACTCGTCAACGTGCTGTGCGGGCAGATGAGCTTGGTTGGCCCCCGCATGATTTCGCCGGAAGAGGCGTCGCGGTATGGGAGCGCGGTGGATAAGCGTTTGAGCGTGAAGCCGGGTATCACCGGTCTCTGGCAAGTGAGCGGCCGACAAGAGATCGACTATGCCCAGCGCATTGCGCTCGACCTGTACTACATTGACCACTGGTCGCTTTTGCTTGACGTGGGTATTCTGCTAAAGACCATCCCAGCACTAGTCAGTATGCGAGGCGCCTCGTAATGGTCCGTATGGGCATTACCCCCGCCGGTCCCGTAGCGCTCGGGCGGTTGGTTGGGGTACGTTTGCGGTCGAGCAGCCGGGAGAGCCGGTGCGCCCCGGGCCACGCTCGACGGAGCCGTTGATGCCGCCACCAGCCAGACAGGCAGCCGTCGCACGCCCACGGAGCGGGGGTCCCGTGCGCCAGCGGGTCGACCCCACCGACTTTGTGCTCGCCTACCGCGAGCGCAGTGTCGAAGTCCTGTCAGCGGTCCCGGCCGACGCGGTCAGTGGGCTGATCGAGATCTTGGCCGAGGCGTTGAAGGACGGCCGGCACGTATTCATTTGCGGGAACGGCGGCAGCGCCGCGACCGCGTCGCATTTCGCCGCGGGGCTCGGCAAGGACAGTTCCGCCGGGCGTGAGAGAAAGTTTCGCGTGCTGTCGCTCACGGACAACGTGCCGTGGATCACGTCGCTGGCGAACGATCATCACTATTCGGAGGTGTTCGCCGAACAGCTCAAGAACTTTGCGCAGCCGGGGGATGTGCTCATTGCGTTTAGCGGCAGCGGCAATTCCGCCAACATCATCCGGGCGATCGAGTGGGCGAATGACAACGGCTTGCTGACCGTCGGCATTTCCGGTCGCGCCGGTGGAAAATTGGGGGAGCTCGCGCGGCATGCGATTCTGATCGACTCGGCGCACATGGGCCACATCGAGGAAGCGCATTTCTTGATTCAGCACCTGGTCAGCTATTATTTCGAGGAAGCCGAATGAGCGTGGGGCCGCAGGCCCTCCAGGCCCGCCTGGTTCGCGGTCTGTGAGGCGATACCCGAGGCGCAAGACATGTGTGCGGCGCCCATCGGGACACATGCTCACGGAGCGCGCGCGCAGGCGGCTCTGTACCTGTCCCGGCAAGCCGTGTCGCCGGGGCGCTATGTGGTCGAGCAAGGGCTGCAGACGCTCATCGGTTGGGTGCCGACGCCGCTGGGGATGGCGTTCCGGGCGCTCGTGTATCGGCTCATGCTCCACGCCGACGGCTGGGTCGGGATCGAGCGCCGCGTGCGCTTGCGGTTCGCCAGTCTCATTCGCCTGGGGGTGGGTTGTTACCTCGACGAGGGCGTGTACATCCACGCCTGCCCGGCGGGAGTGGATATTGGCGCCGGCACGGTGGTGATGCACGGTGCCGTTCTGCACGTGTACAACTTCCGCGACCTGCCGCACGCCGGCATCCGCATCGGCCGTGACAGTTTGATTGGCGAGTACACCGTGATCCGCGGGCAAGGCGGGGTGTCCATAGGCGACCGGGTCTACACCTCGCCGCTGACGCAGATCATCGCCGTCAACCACGTCTTCGACGATCCGCGCCGGCCGTTTGTCGAGCAGGGTATCACGGCGGAAGGGATCGCCATCGAGGATGATGTCTGGCTCGGCTCCGGGAGCATCGTCACGGACGGGGTACGCATCGGCCGTGGTGCCGTGGTCGCCGCGGGCGCGGTGGTGACTCGGGATGTGCCCCCGGGTGTGGTGGTCGGCGGCGTCCCGGCACGCGTACTGAGAACGATCGCCGCCGACGCGCCGCGACCCAACGGTTCCGGCACGGAACGCACGGTGTACTTCTGAAGCAGCGAATGGATCGCAACGGTCGGATAACCCTTTCGGTGGTCATTCCCGCCTTCAATGAGGAAGGCGCGATTCGCCACACCATCGACCGGGTGCTGGCGCAGCGGGCGCCCCTGCGGCGTCAGGGGGTCGGGGAGCTGCAGGTCATTGTGGTGGACGACGGGTCGCGCGATCGTACCGCCGCCATCCTGGGGGAGTTGGATGGCATTGCGATCGTCCGCCACGGGACGAACCGCGGTTATGGCGCGGCGCTCAAAACAGGGATGGATCTGGCGACGGGCGAGTTGGTCGGGTTCTTGGATGCCGACGCTACCTATCCGCCGGAGTCCATCCCGGACCTGTGCGCCGCCGCGCTGGATGGGGCCGACATCGCTATCGGTTCGCGCATGAGCGCCGGCAACAACGGTATGCCGCCGGTACGCCGGCTCGGCAACCGGTTGTTTGCGGGACTGGTGACGCTGTTGGGCGATCGCCGCGTGTCCGATTGCGCCAGCGGCATGCGCGTTCTCCGTCGCGAGATCCTGCCGCTCCTGGCCCCACTCCCGGACGGCCTGAATTTCACGCCGATCATGAGCCTGCGCGCGGTACATGAGGGGCTGCGCCTGGTGGAGGTGCCCATTCCCTACGGCAAGCGTATCGGACGGTCGAAGCTCAGTGTCGCGCGCGACGGGCTGCGGTACGCGGCTTCCATCGTCTGGGCGACGCTCGGGTACAATCCGGTGCGTGTGTTGGGCGCGCTCGGATTGGCGGGGGTTGCCGTGGCCGTCGGGGTCGGGATGGGGCTGGCCGCGATGCGCTTCCGTGGCGTCACCTCGTTGGGCCCCTGGAACGTGGGCGCCATCTTCATTGCGCTGGTTGCGGGGGTCACCGGCGTGAGCCTTTTTTGCCTCGGGGCGATGTTCAACTATCTCGTGGCGCTGTTCCGCAAGCAACCCGTCCGCGTGGGGCTGTTCGGAAAGCCGCTGTTCGATCCGCCACTGGAGCGGCAGTTCGGCTGGCTGGGGTTGACCGTCAGCCTGCTTGGGGTTGCGGTCGCCGGCGTTGCCCTGCACCTCGGCATCAGGGGGTGGGATCTCGGGCGCCTCTGGCTGTACCTGGTTGGTAGCGCGTTGCTCATTCTCGTTGGAGTTCAGTTGTCGATCTCGTGGGTGGTGATGAAAACGCTCGATGAGTTGTCGCGCCGCGAGATTGGCGCGCCGGAAGGAACAGTGCGCCGGAACGATGACAGACGCCGCGCGTAAAAACCTCGGCGATCGCGACGTCGTGCGCCTGCCGTCGCCACGCTTCCCGGTGGCGGACGCGGCGGCCGGGTCGGACGTCGGTGTACGTCCGCGGCAGAGCAATGTAGATGTACTGCTGGTGAACCCGCCGGCGCCTGACGGAGGCGTGTGGATTCGTTCGCAGCATCGCGTCACCCGGCGCAGCCGCGAGAACATGATCTGGCCGCAAGTCAGCCTCGCGCAACTCGCGGCGCTGTTGGTGCCGGACTACTCCGTGGAGATCATCGATGCAATCGCGCTGCGCATGTCATGGACGGAGTTCGAGAGAATCCTGCGTAACCGCCAGCCGTACTACTACATCACGCAGGTGGGTGCCCCGACGCTCACCAATGACATGTACGGCGTATTTTTGGCCCGCAGTCTCGGTGCGGCGACGGTGGCGTTCGGCACCCACGTGACGCCCCTGTGCCGCGAGACGCTGCACGCCTTCCCGGCGCTCGACTTTGTCCTGCGCGGCGAACCCGAGTTGACGTTGCGGGAACTCATCGACACCGTGGCGGTCGCTCGCGGACGCTGGCAGGCGGCCGCGGATGGCCACCTGCACGACGCACGCACAGGCCGAGAGCCGGATGGCCATCAATTGATGCGACGGATGTGGCAAGAGGCGGATCCGAGCTGGAATGGCGCATGGACCGTGCAGGCAACCGGCGCCCAGGATCGCGAGGCATCCGCTCCGGCGCCGGCAGCGCAACTGGCCGCCATCGCCGGGCTCGCCTGGCGCCGGTACGGCTCCGTCACGATCAATCGGGACCGCCCGTTCATCCGCAGTCTCGACGATCTGCCCACGCCGCTGCACCGTCTCTTGCCGCTCGACCGCTATCGCACCCCCATGATCTCCGGGCCGTATACCTTCATCGTCACCAGCCGCGGTTGTCCCGCCGGCTGCAAGTACTGCATCAAGCACGTCAGCTACCAATACTCGGTTCGCTTACGGTCGCCAGAGAAGTTGGTCGAGGAGATGCGGCTGTTAGAGGGGCTCGGAATCCACCACATCCACATGTACGCGGACTTGTTCACCGTCAGCCGGGAGCAGGTGGTGGATTTGTGCCGCCTGCTTATCCGCGAGGGGCTGAAGGTGACGTGGACTTGCAACAGCCGGGTCGACTACGTCGACGAGGAGATGCTGCGGTTAATGGGCCGAGCGGGCTGCATGCTGATTGCCTGGGGCATCGAGAGCGGCAACGAGCGGATTCTGAAGCGGGCGCACAAAGGCTACGCGATGGAGCAGGCCGACACTGCCTTGCGCGGGGCGCACGCCGTAGGCATCAAGAACTGGGGCTACTTCATTATCGGACTGCCGGGCGAAACGGTCGAAACGATCCAGGAAACCATTGCGACCGCCAAACGGCTGCCCCTCGACATTGCCCTCTTCCACCTGGCCGCGCCGTATCCCGGGACGCCGTTCTTCTTCGAAGCGATGGAGAACGGCTGGTTTCGGCCGGGGACCCGGTGGGAAGAGGTGGACATGGACGCGGTGACGGTGCTGGACTACCCGAACCTGAAGGCGGAGGAACTCGCCTACTGGCAACGCCGCGCCTTCCGCGAATGGGCGCTGCGTCCGGGACCCATCTGGACCTTCGTCAAGAGCGTCAATAGCTGGGCTGGGTTCAAGAGTGCGCTCGACATCGGCCTGCAAACGCTAGGTTGGGTGAGGGGCTGAGCGCGGCGTTATTTGCCACCCAGCACCGCCACCAGTTCCGCGTAGCGGCGGCCGATCGTCGCCCAATTGTAGTGCGCCTCGACTAACCGGCGGGCGTTCCCCACCAGCCCGGCCCGCAGTTCGGGATCCGCCAGCAAGCGCAGGACCTGTTCGGCAAAGGTGTGCGCTGTATCGGCAATCAACAGGTGGACGCCGTGGCGGACGTCGAGCCCCTCGGCACCCTTCGCGGTGGTCACCACGGGCGTCCCCAGCGCCATCGCCTCGAGGATCTTCACGCGCGTGCCGCCGCCGATCCGCATCGGCGCCACGCTGATCCACGATGAGGCGATGAGCGGTCGCACGTCGTCGACATGGCCGATGTGCGAGACGTGCGGCATGTCCGGCAGCCGCCGTCGTGCGGTATCGCCGGTCACCGTGAGTTGCACATCCGGCGCACAAGCGCGGATCGAGGGATACACGTCGCGCACGAACCAGGACATCGCATCATGATTGGCGTGGTACCGAAACGAGCCGGTAAAGATGAGCCGGTTCCGCTGTGGCGTCTCGTGTACGGACGCGTAGTCGGCCAAATCGACACCGTTCGGGATCACGGCGATGGCGGGGTGCGCCGGCACGCTGCGCGAGAGGAGGGCCCGTTCACGCTCGGAGACGACGGTGCAGGCGCGGAAGGAGCGCAGCAGACGCGCAAGGTAGCGCCGGTGCTTGATCCACGTCAGGCCGGAGCGGAGCCGCCGCGAGACTGACGGGGCGTGCGCGAACTGCTCGTACAGCACGCCAAGTTCGACTTCCTCGAACAAAGCGGGGAGCCCGCCGCCAGACGGCACGTAGCTTGCCGCCTGCAATTGCGAGGCAATCACCAGGTCGAAGGGGCTGGCGGTGAGCAGTTCGTCGATGCGTCGCTCCATGTCCGGGGAGCGGGCAGCCGCAAGCGAGCGTGGCGCGGTGCCCAACACGCTGAGCCAGGGAGCGGGACTCGGTGGTTGACGAGGCGTGGCCACCACCTCGACCGCGCGGCACATTGCCGCGAGTGCCGGCGCCCCGGGATCCACATCCGGCTCGTCGGCGAAGCTGAGCAGCGTGACCTCGTGCTGCCGTGACAGCGCCCGCAGCAGATTGAAGGTGCGCAGTTGCGAGCCGTTGCTCGGCGGGTGGGGAAACCAGCTGGACAGGAATAAGATGCGCATACGTGCGGTGCGACCGTGCGGTGCGACCGTTCATCCTCGGGTCGCGAATATGCTACGTTCGGTCGCCGATGGCAAAGGAGTGGCAGATGCTGGAGCTGATTCGCCGCTGACCGACGATGTCTATCGACGAGCAGGGCAGCACCACCGTCTCGGGTAACCTGGCGAACGCCGATCGCTGGGGACGTGAAAAGGCGTTGCGCCGTCTCGGTACGTTCGATCACCTCCGCTCTTCCGCATCGTCCGCAGTTTGGCACGGGCGCGTCAGCCGCGCCTACTGTGCATCCTCGGTATGGAACCTGCGACGCAAGCAGCTATTGACGGCCGCCAGCCGGGCCAGTGCGGCGCTTGCCTTCGCCGGGTGGCATGTGGTTGCGCCGGCTTTCTGGAGCGGACTCCGAACGAAAATCGGGCCGCCCCGTTCCGGTGAGTGATCGGAGCAGAATCGAGAATGCCCCGCGGTTGAGGAGGTAGCGTGGATCGTTGGCGAAGGCGCGGAGGACCGGCGCCGGCACCTCCCGGTACCGCTGATGGCGGTAGCTGGAAAACGCGCGGTTGATCGCGTAACAGCCCTTGAGGGCACGCACGGCGGCCGCGCCGCCAACCTGGCGGAGGAACGGCAGCAGGGCGCCGCGTACCGTCTCGCCGGCGACCGCTCCGTATTCCTTCTCGTGGCTCCGCAGTTCGTGCGTCAACCGCTGTACGAACGGATCGTCGATCTCGGCCGCAAGAGCGCCGGCACGGGCGAAATGCCGCCGCCCATCCTCGGCCCGACCCCAGATGACCGCGCGCGCGCCGCGCCAAAGACAGCCCTGGGCAATCGCCCACGAGCGCCGGTTTCCCAGCCATGCGAGTTCTGCCGGCAGCTGCTCGAATATACTGGCCAACCGAGCCTCGTGATCCACACTCTCATCGGCGGTGCCGTGATCGATCACGAGCTCCAGTAGCCGTCGGCCCTGATTGCCGATCGTGGCGGCATTGAGCCGAACGGCTTCTCGGAGCAGGCGTTGACCCAGCGGTGTCTCGTTCTGCGCGAATGCGTGGTACGCCCAATCCAGGTGTGTGTTGGCAAAGGCGACGTCGCGCAATGGCCGGACGTCCGCGGGAACTCGCGGATCGGCGAAGACCGTCCGCTGTGCGGTGAGTTCCGAGGCGCAGTGGGCCGCAATGTCACGGTACCCCCGCCCGGAGTGATAGCGCCGATAGTTCAGGGTACGATCGACGCACGCGAACTTGCACCCCGCCAGCCAGAGTCGCCCGAGGAAGACGTACTCGGCACCGCGGATGCCGGGCCACATGCCAATGGTGGACGCCCAGCGCTTGGTTGTGACCATGTCGCTCGGGGCAATAGGGAAGCCGAGCAGCAGATCGGCCAGCGTCAGTGTCGTGGGCGGTCGCCAGAGGCCGCGAATCTGGTCCGAGGAGTAGTGCAACTCAAAGTGCGCGTTGTAGGTGAAGCCGACGTCGGGGTGTGCCCGCAAGAATTCAACGTGTGTCCGTAACTTGTCCGGGTGGAAGAGATCGTCCTGATCCAAGAAAGCCAGCACCGGGGCGCTCGCGGCGCAAATCCCGGTGTTGCGCGCGCGATCCGCTCCGAGGTTTTGCGCGTGCGACAGCAGCAGGATGCGGCGATCGCCTGCTTGCCGCACGACCGCGGCCGTCTCATCCGTGGACCCATCGTCGACGACGAGAACCTCGAAGTCGTCGAACGTTTGGTGGACGAGGCTTTGCAGTGTTGCCGGTAAGTGCCGCGCTCCGTTGTGGGCAGGGATGATGACGCTGACTGCCGGCATCGTCATCCCCATGACAGGCCGGCCCGGCGCGCACGGCGGCGCGCCGGCCTGGCCCAAGCACGCGGCGTTGCCGCGCCCGACACGCCGCACCCGTCCATGCTACGCCAGCTTCCGGCACAACTGGATCACGTCCAGGTTGGAGCGAAGCTCTCGCCGGGCACGTTCGCGGTTCCGGGGCGTGGCCAGGGCTCCGCCCCACCACAGGATCTTCGCCGCGCTCAACACGGCAAACATCAAGCGCAGTGCTGCGGTGCGTCCGCGACCGTAGTGCTTGCGATAGAAGAGCAGCTTGCCGCGGTAGACCATCCGGCGCCGCCGCCACCGATCCATACTCCGGCCACCGTAATGGATGGTGGTCGCCGAGGGCAGATAGTAGACCTTCCACCCGCCACGCCGGAGACGGTATTGCAGATCGGCCTCATCCCCATAGATGAAGTAGTCTTCGTCGAGCACCCCGACCTGCGCGAGCGCGGCGCGCCGCAGCAACAGACACGCCGAACCGATCCAGCCGACGGGTCTGACTTCGTTGGCATCGGCATGTGACGGGTACCCGGGCCACAGCCGCTCGCCCAGCCCGGTCGCCACCAGAAACTCCTCACGCAATGTCGAAAACTCAGCGGAGGCCCCTTGAAATGTTCCGTCTGGGTTCAGCAACCGCCCGCCGGCCGCGCCGGCATCCGCCGTCACGTCCAGAAAATCGACCAGCGCATCCAGTGACGGACCGTTTACCAGCGTGTCGTTATTGAGCAGCAGGACGTAGCGTCCGGAAGTGGCGGCGATCCCCTGATTGCTGGCACGCGAGAGCCCGGCGTTGCCATCGTTCTGGATCAGCGCGACCTGTGGAAACAGCGTCCGCAGCATGGCCTGGCTCCCGTCCGTGGAGGCATTGTCCACTACGACGACGTCGAAACGGTTTCGCAGCCCCGCGGCAAACACGGAGCGCAAACACGGCTCCAGATACTCCTTGTTGTTCCAGCAGACGAGGACGATCGACAAGTCGGGGGCACGGGCCGCCTCGGGCGCTGGTGAATACGCGCAAGCTTCCGGACGGGATGCCATCACTCATTCTTCACGGGCGCGGCGATCCAGTTCGCGGATCCCGTCGTACGTTCCGAGATCCGTATACGTGCCGTCGCCCAGCCGGACCCCGCGAAAGCGCAGGCCGGCGCGCATCGCGGCATTCATGATCTCGGCGAAGTCCGTCCAACCACGAGCGTTGACGCCTTCGTGCAGAAACTCGGTGAAGCGCGGCCGCCAGATCATGCAGCCCCACATGTCGGTCAAATCGGTCTGGCGCGGCTTGTCGACAATTTCGACGACCCGACCATCCGCGTCGGAGCGCACCATCCCAAACTGCTCGGGCCGGTCGGTCGCGAACAAGGCGAGTATGACGTCGTCAGCGTTAGCCGCTTGCCGCCAGGTGCGAGCGAACACGTCTTTCGGCTGCATGACCGTGTCCGCCATGCCGAAGTAGACCGTCTTGCCGCGTACCAGGTGGTACGCCGCGTCCAGCGCGTGGGCCAGCCCCGGCGAGGTCGATCGGTCCGGGTCGTCCACCGACTCCTGGACGACATAGCTCAGGCGGCACCCAAACCGCTGCCCATTGCCGAAGTAGCCCAGGAGTTGGTGCTTGGTTTCGTTGATGACGAACACGACGTGCCGCAATCCGGCGGCGATCAGGTTGTCGAGCACAAACTGCGCGATCGGTTTGTAGCGATTGTCGCGGATCAGGGGATACAGTTCCTTCGGATACGGCAACGCCAGGCGTACGCCCCTTCCGGCTGCCGGCACCAAGCCGATCGCGTCGTCGCTCGCCATGGGGTCGAACATCCGGTCCGTTTCCTATGTCGCAAGCCGGTTGCGCTTGCAAGGCGCCGGCGGAGCGGAAGCGAGGCTCCGTGGAGGCGGGCTTTCCCGCCAGCCCCAGATGTAGAAGGGGGCGTCGGGGCCGGTGTGAAACAACAAGTCGAGGATCGTCACCGCGTGCTGGAACGGAGGATGAAATTGCGGATATTCGGGATACCCCGTGTAGTCCTTCCAGATCACGTGGATGCCATGCTCACGGAAGCGCGCTTCGTCGAGATAGGCTTTGGCGGCCGGGCCGGAAATGTAGACGTCGGCGCCCACCGCCTGCAACAGGCTGAGCAGCCGTTCCTGGTTCCGTCCCGTACCGGGGAACTCGCATGTGCGGTGTAGGGGGGTTCGCATGCCGAGGAACTCGCGGGCGATCCTCTGGATGAGGAATTGGTTGAGCGCGGAGAGAGTGCGCCATTCGCGCTCCAGGTAAATCTCCGCTAGGAATGGCGCGTAGTCGCCGAAGAACGGCGCCTTCCCGTACCATTGTACGAGCGTCCGCCAATGCTTGCGCTGCCACCGAGGATCGTCGACGGTGACATCTCGGATCAGGCGATCGCGGTTCGCGCCGACGGGAATCGTGAGCCACCGCGGCCCGCCCGGCATCTTGACCAGGTTTCGGTTCCGCCAATCCCTGTTGGTGAACTGCACGTCATCGTAGAAGAGAAACACATCCACGTCATGGATGAGATCGAAGTATCCCTTCCAGGGGATATAGTTGGATTGACTGATCGCGACGCGCTTCATGTCGCCTGGCTAAGATCGCACAGGCAGCCGCCCCGCGGCTCGCCCTTGTATTCCGTACCGTTCCCCATCATGGCTCCTTGAGCACCGCTTCAAGAGCTCGGAGCACATCGTCGGCGTCGCCGAGCGACATGCTGGCGCCGATCGGCAGGGTCACCATGCGCGCCGCGACCCGCTCGGTGACCGGGAGCGAGACGGACTGGCACCCGTCACAGTACAGGGGCATCAGGTGCAGCGGGGCGTAATGGATTGACGCGCCGATGTTCATCGCCCGCAACGCCAGCACCACCTCGTCGCGGCGCAGGCGCTCGCGCGCCAACCGCACCACGAACAGGTGACGTGCATGAAAGGGGTGCAGACAGTGTCGCTGAAATCCCAGCGGTGCCGACATCCGCCGCAGGCCATCGACGTAACGCTGTGCGATGCCCAGCCGGATCGCGGCGAATTCCGGCTGTCGAGCGAGCTGAATCCTGCCAATGCACGCCGCAAGGTCCGTGTAGTTCATCTTGTAGCCAAGCCTGTCGAGTGGCTTGGACAGGAGAAGCTGCTGAGGAGTGGAGAACCGCTTCCATGCGTCCAGCGGCAGTCCATGTTGTCGCAACGACTGTAACTGCTCGGCCACCGAACGGTCGAAGAGCGCGATCGCCCCGCCCTCGCCGGTCGAGAGGTTCTTGTTGGCATAGAAGCTGAAGCAGGTGAGGTTGCCGGATGAGCCGACCGTCCTCCCGTCCGCGAAGCGTGCGCCGAGCGCATGGGCGGCATCCTCGACGATGACCACGCTCTTGGGCAATGCGGTACGTAGTGTGGCCACGTCTACCGCAAGTCCGCCGAGATGGACCGCCATGACCGCCTTCGTCTTCGGCGTCACCTTGGCGAGTACGTGCTCGGCGGTCACGCACAATGTATCGGCATCGACATCGGAGAATACCGGCCGTGCGCCAAGGTACAGGGCGGCGTTCGCCGTACTGCACCAGGTCAGGCTCGGACAGATGACTTCATCGCCTGGCCCTACCCCACTCACGAGCAGCGACAGGAACAACGCCGCGGTGCAGGAATTCACGGTCACCACATGCGGGGCATGGAGATAGTCGGCCAGCTCGCTCTCGAACGCGATGGTTTCCGGGCCCATGCCGACCCAGCCGGAGCGCAGGACACGCGCCACCGCGGCGATTTCGCGGTCAGAAAAGTGCGGTTTGCCGAAGGGCAGGTACTCGGGACGAGTCATGAACGCTGCGGTGGGCGGCGCGTGCGAGGCGCCGCCGCTACAAATGGTTCACCCTTGGAATACACCGGCTTGCGGAGCCTGACGCTCGAACACGGCGGCTTGGTTGCGTAACGGCACCGGCTGAGCATACTGTCGGGCAGGTTACGTGTCCAGGACAACTTCGCCACAATCGCGTACCGCTTGAGGCCAGGACCGCACTACGATACGGGTAGCGCCCATGGCGTCCAGCTTCGCGCGTGGGGTCCCGTTGCTGGTGTCGATCCTTTGCATGGCTGCCGCTGCTACGGCGCAGTCGGCGCCGCAGTGGTCCCCGCCGCACGCGATTCCTGGTTACGCGGTCGACGTTACCCCGCCGTGCCTCGTTGCCGATCGGAATCGGACTGTCCATGCGTTCAAGTCGCAACGGGTCGGCGCCAGTCTGTCGGTCTTCTATAATCGATGGACGCTCGCCGGGGGCTGGACCCCTCCGGTGAAGATCTTGTCATCACCCCAGAAGGACAAGGCCACGGTCCTGGGTGCGTTCCTGGATGGAACCGGCGGGGTGCATGTCATCTTTTTCGGTGGCCATGAGCAGGAGGCTGAAATCTATTACGCACGGGCACGCGTGGCGCGCGCGGGCGATGCACGCGCATGGACGCGACCGAGGATCATCGGCGGCGCCGCGGGGAAGCTCAGTTCCGGCGCGATCGTGGGCGACGATAACGGCAATCTGGTGGTTGTCTACAGCGGCTATCGCGACGGGAACGGCCTGTACGAGGTCCATTCCACGGATCAGGGACATTCCTGGTCGGCGCCCAAGGCCGCTTACCTGACGGGGAGCGCGGACCTTTGGGTCTATGGGATCCAGGCGATCATCGACGCGACGGGTACAGTTCACGTCGTATGGGATGTGCCCGACAGGGCAGGTAGGGCGCAAGCGGCCGATTACGCGAGGTTGGAGCCGGACCACGAGCACTGGAGCGTGCCGGTGGCGCTGGCGGCGATAGGGGACTGTCTGTACAAAGCGAACTGGGCTTCCGTCGTGTCGGTCAGGGATGAGCTTTTCGCAATGTATAGCTGTGGCGCCCCGCCACGGCGTTGGATGCGCCGCTCGCGTGATCGCGGCACGACGTGGGCGAGCCCGGCCATCGCCTTCCCGAATCTCATCGGGGAGAACGGCGCTCCCGTCTTCCTCGTCGATAGCGGAAATACCGTTCATGTGGTCTTTTCGAATCGGACCAGCGACAGCCGCATCCACGGCGTGTATCACAGCACGTGGACCGGCGAGCGCTGGAGCGATCCCGACGCTATCGTGGCGGGACCGCCCGGTCCCCACTTCAATCCGGGCGCGGGGACAGGCGTCGTGAGCCAAGGGAACGTACTCGTCGTCACCTGGGCTGAGGACCCTGCACTTTCCGGCAATCCGATCTCGTATGCCTATACGACCTTGAGTGTGCCCGAACTCCCGGTCGTATCATCGGAGAGTAATCCGATGACCGGGCTGTTGGTGGCGATATTCTCCGCCGTGGTGATTCTATCGGTGCTGTTGGTGAAGGTGCGACGGAGCGCCAGACGACCGTGAACGAGATTGTGACATCGACGCGACCCGGCGCAAGATGCGGGCATTCGATCCGCTTCCCGGAACACGCATCCTCGGCGCAAAACGGCGCGTCACCGTGGATCGGTTCGAGCTGCTTCACGACGATGGACCGGCCGGACTTTGTGAACGCAGCGACACGATCGAATTGGTTACGGCCTCACAGGCGATCCGGTTGTTCAAGTAAGGTGAGTTGAGCAGCACTGTGCGGGCAATTCAACAATGAAGATCTGCATGGTTCTCTATGACCCGCAGGAGTTCGGCGGGCTGGAGGAGTGTGTCACGACGCTGGCGATCGAGCTGCAACGGCGCGGTCAGCAGGTCAGTGTCCTGTCGACGACCTGGGTGCCGCCTGACAACCAGTACCTGCGCAGGTTGCGCGGGCAGCAGGTGCCGATCGTTCAGTTGCCCAAATGGCTTTCGCTTCCCGCGGCACACTGGCCGACCAAGGAGAGAATGGTGGCCAGGGTCATGAAGGTGTCGGGCCCGTTGGTCGGCGTGTTGGGTGCCGTGCACTTCTGGCGCAGGGGAAAGTCTGGACGGCAGTCGCGGACCAGTGCCCGCAACTGGCTACAAGAGCAACTGATGCGCCGCGTCATCGGACCCGATCGACGCAGGCAGTTAGGTCGCCTGTTATTGAGTTGGTGGCGGTGGCGCTGGCGGCCCGACCTCCTGCATGTCCACGGGTATACCACGAGCCTGCTGTTCGTCGTCGACTGGGCGCACGCGAAGAAAATCCCGGTTGTGTACGAAGAGCACCAGACGCCCGATGCGCGGTTCGACTGGTGGCGGGGGTTCGAACGAACCATCAACAAGGCCACGACGGTGGTAGCTGTTTCCGAGAAGAGCGGCGAAGCGCTCCGTGCCGTATGCGGCGTGACCCAGCCGATCGTGGTCAGAAGCCCGCCGCTACTGGATCCGATCGCGTCGGGTTGGCAGAGGAACGATCAATCAGGGCACGGTGCTGAGTCGCTCCGTGTCACCAGCGTCGCGCGCCTCTACGTGACGAAGGGTCTGATGTACCTCCTGGACGCCATCGCGCAGGTTGTGCGGACTCATCCGGCCGCGCAGCTCAGAGTTTACGGCGATGGGCCACTCCGCCAGGAGCTTCTCGCGTATGCCAACCAGCTTGGCCTGGATGGAAATGCCGTCTTTGTGGGCGCCTTCACCCGCCGTGAGGAATTGGCCCGCATCATGGCTCAGACGGATATCTTTGTATTGCCCTCGATCCTCGAAGGGCAGCCGCTCGGCCTGGTCGAAGCGATGGCGTATGGTTGCCCCATTGTGGCGACGTCCGTGGGCGGCATTCCGGAGTTGATCGAGCACGGCGTCAACGGTTTGCTGTGCGCCCCGGGCGACGCCGACGGTCTGGTACGGCACATCGTAACGCTGATCGAGAGTCCCGCCCTGTGCGCGAGCCTTGGAGCGGCCGCACGGCGCGCATACGAGCGTGGTCCCTTCCAGCCCTCATCCGTTGGCGATCAGCTCATGGCAATTTACGAAACCGCATTACGACGGGAACGGGCCAAACGTGGATCATGACCACACGTCCGTGCGTACACCGATGCAGCCGGCGTTAGACGCGGACCCGCGCGGGTTGCGGATTGCGCTGTGTGTGCCCGATCTGTTGCCGCTGCGGCAGGTGGTGCGCGGCCAGCCGGCGGATGCGACATACATCGTTCAAGCGTACATCGCCGCGGGCCTGCGTGCCCGCGGCCATCGGCTCACCTTCGTGGCGCCGCTCAACCTTACGGAGACCGTATGTACGGGGGACCTGGAACGGCCAACTGTTGCGCTCCGGACCTGGTCGAGAAGCCGTTGCTTTGACCTGGCGAGTCGGAACGCCTGGCGTATCCAGCGCGGGCTGGGCGTGCCGTATTTGAACGTATTTTCGAACTACCGGCGGCTTGATGCCTGCCGGCAATGCCTCCCGGGGCATGATCTCGTGTATGAACGGAATGGCCTTTACAACGTCGCCGCGGCAAAAGCCTGCGAGCGCCTCGGGCTGCCCTATGTGGTCTTCTTCGAAGCGGACCAGATCGCGGAGCATGACTTCATGAGCCGACCCCTCACCGGGCTCCTGCGCTGGAGAGCGCGGGCGTTACTCCGGTACAACCTGGGAGCCGCGGCGTGCGTCATCTGCGTCTCGGAGGCGGGTAAGCGCCACCTGATGACCAACTGGCACGTGCCGGCGGAAAAGATCGTCGTGTTCCCCAACGCGGTGGACGTCGAGAGGTTTCGTCCCGATCCGGAGGGCCGAGCGCAGGTCCGCGCCGCGCTGGGGCTCAACGCCAATCCGATGATTATGTTCGTTGGCAACTTCTTCCCCTGGCACGATGTTGCCACGTTGCTCGAGGCATTTGGCCGGGTGTTGGCGGGGTATCCGCACGCGCGCCTGGTCCTTGTCGGCGAGGGTGCGGAGCGACAAGCGATGATGCGGCGTGCCGCGGAGCGCGGCCTGGGGCGCGCGGTGCAGTTCACTGGCGTCGTGCCGCACGCTGACGTTCCTCGCTACGTGGCCGCGGCCGATATCGCCGTGGTACCGTATCCGCGAATGCACCACGAGTTGTGGTTGTCCCCGTTGAAGCTTTTCGAGTACATGGCATCCGGTGTGGCGGTCGTGGCCTCCGCGCTAGGACAACTGACAGACGTGCTTCAGGATGGCAGCAACGGCTTGCTGGTCCCACCGGGGGATGCCTCGGCAATGGCGGCGGCAGTGGCGCGCTTGCTCGATGGCGCCACCCTGCGTGCGCGCTTGGGCCGCCAGGCGCGGGAGGACGCGGTACGGAAACATTCGTGGGAACAATATGTGGCGCGGCTGGAACGAGTGTGCAGGGCGGTGATCGCCGGTCAGCCCGTCAGCCACATCTGAGATCTCAAGCCCGTGCGGACGATGGCGCGACGCGACCCCCTGGCGAGTATCGTCATTCCCACCTTCAACCACGGCCAATATGTCGGCCAGGCCATTCGAAGTGTCCTCGATCAGACGTATCGACACCGTGAGGTCGTCGTTGTCGACGATGGTTCCACCGATGACAGCCGCGAAGTGCTGGCTCGATTTGGCGATCGGGTGCGGTACCTGTGGCAGGAGAATCGCGGTTTGTCGGCGGCGCGCAACGCCGGCATACGCGCGGCTCAGGGCGAATACGTCGGGTTGTTGGATGCCGACGACATGTACGAACCGGAGTTCTTGAGCACGCTCGTGCCCATCCTCGAAGGTCGTCCGGATGCCGCGGCGGTCTACTGCGGCTACCGTTTCGTGAACCGTCAGAATCATCCTTTGCCGCAACAGGAAAGTCGCGTGATCCCCGAGGGACAGCTTTACCAGGCCCTCGTGGATGGCAATTTCCTGGTGCCGGAAGCGATGCTGGTGCGCCGGCGTTGCTACGACGAGGTGGGGCCGTTCGACGAGACCCTCTCCGCGTGTGAAGACCTGGACATGTGGCTTAGAATTGCGCACCGCTACGTGGTGCTGGGTACGGCCAAGCTTCTTACCCGGCATCGCATTCTGCCAGACAGCATGTCGTCCGATCCCAATCGCCAAACCCGGAATCGCCTCGCCGTCATGGCCAAGCATTTTGGGCCGGCGCGGGAGCACGACTCGTTGTGGACCGTGTCGCAACGCCGCGCCTACGGTCATTCGTATCTGGCTTCGACGGTCGAGTATCTGCAAGTCCACGACGAGGCTCGGGCGTATGAATGCTGGCGTGAAGCGGCCAGGATCTATCCCGACCTGCTGACCCAGTTCGATGTCTTCTACCAGCTCGGCTGCGGGGAGCAGCTCAAGGGGTCTGTTGGCGATTTCACGAGCCTCAATATCGAGCGCAGCACGCAGGTGCTCATCGCCCTGTTGGATCAGGTGTTCAGCGATCCAGAGACGGTGACCCACCTCAATGGCTACCGTCGGGCTGCCTACAGCAACGCCCACCTTGCCCTGGCCACGCTGAGCTATGGCGCCAGGCAGTTGCAGGCCAGCAGACGCTTCCTGCGGCGTGCCGTAGGAAGCGATTCCACGCTGGCGTTCGATCGCCGTGTGCTGTCGATCTTTGTCAAGTCGCTCGTGGGGGTCAGGCTGATCAACCGGCTGCAGCGACAGACACGGCGGCGTTAGCATGCGGGTCGCGCTGTTTCATAACGTGCCGAGCGGCGGCGCCAAGCGCGTGATCTACGAATGGGTGCGACGCCTGTCGGTGCGCCACCAAATCGATGTCTACACCTTGAGCACCGCGGACCACGCGTTTTGCGATGTTCGTCCATTTGTACGCCGACACCTCGTGTTCCCGTTCGGCCCGAGGACAGTATTCCGTCGCCCTTGGGGACGCCTGAATCCGTGGCAGCGATGGCGTGATCTCAATGAGCTGACGCGCATTGGGCGTGTGATCGCAGACCGGATCAATCACGGCGGCTATTCCGTGGTACTCAGCACCACCTGCATTCACACGGGCATTCCGACGTTTCTGCCATTCCTCAACTGTCCGGCCGTTCATTGTCTTCCGGAGCCTTTCGGCCGCCGGTTTCGGCGACCGCTTCAACGTCCCTATTTCCGAAACAGCGCGTGGCGTCAGACGCTTGATCGGTTCGATCCATTGATTGCGCTGTACAACCGCCGACTCGCGCATCTTCAAGGCAATGGTGTGCACGGAGCCAAGCGCTTGCTTGCCATTTCCCGCTTCACTCAAGAACAAATGCAGGCCGGTTTCGGCAGGGATGTTGCCATCTGTTGCGGCGGTGTCAACACCGACGAGTTTCGGCCCATAGCGAATATCGCGAAGCGGCCGCACGTATTGTCGGTGGGTGAATTGACCCCACGCAAAGGCTTTGATTTTCTCATCGAGAGTTTGGGACGAATCCCGGCGGCCGAGCGTCCGCCGCTTGTGTTGGCGTGTAACTGGGTCGATCCTCGGGAACACGGATATGTGGAAACGCTTGCGGCGCGGAATGGCGTTCAGCTTCAATCGATGGAGCAACTCGGGACGGCGGAATTGTCTCTCGAATACAACCGGGCGCGCCTGTGCGTCTACGCGCCAGTCCTGGAGCCGTTCGGTTTGGTCCCGCTAGAGGCAATGGCCTGCGGGACGGCGGTGGTGGGCGTACGAGAGGGCGGTGTGAGCGAGAGCATTGTGCATGAGCGCACGGGGCTGTTGGTTGATCGGGATCACGACCAATTCGCGGCAGCGATGCAACGGCTATTGTCGGATCCGGATTTGGCGGCAGAATATGGACGCAACGGACGGCAACATGTTCTGCGTAACTGGACCTGGGAGGAGTCCGTTGCATCGCTCGAAGCACACTTAGTCGCGTGTGCAACCGAAGCGTAGGGGTAGACACTGGCGGGAACAGCGGCGATGTCGACAGGGGTCCTAGTGGCGGGCGGGGCGGGCTTCATCGGTTCGCACTTGGTGGATGCGTTGGTGCGATGGGGGCATGTGGTGCGCGTACTGGACGCGCTTGTGCCCCAGGTCCACGGGGAAAGGGCTGACTGGCCCGTGTGGCTGCCGCGCGAGGTGGAGCGGCTGCGCGGCGATGTGTCCGATCCCGACATCTGGCGGGAGGCGCTGCGGGGCGTCGAGGTCGTCTACCATCTGGCAGCCGAAGTGGGGGTCGGACAATCGATGTACGAAATCGCGCGCTACATGAACGCCAACGCCATGGGGACGGCGCATCTGCTGCAAGCGCTCGTGCGCGGGAAGCGGTCGCTGCAGAAACTGATCGTGGCGTCGTCCATGTCGGTCTACGGGGAGGGAGCGTACCGAACGGGTGTCGGCGAGACCGTCTATCCGCCGTTACGTTCATGGGCGCGACTGGCAGCGCGACAGTGGGAGATGATCGATCCGTCGGAAAGAGCCTTGCTGCCGATTCCGACGGCGGAGGACAAACCCCTTTTCCCAACATCGATCTATGCCATCTCGAAACGCACTCAGGAAGAGATGTGTCTTGCGGTCGGCCGGGCGTATCGGATTCCCACGATCGCGCTTCGGTTCTTCAATGTGTACGGCCCACGCCAAGCCTTGTCGAATCCGTACACCGGCGCCATCGCGATTTTCAGCAGCCGTTTGCTGAACGGCAAGGCGCCGCTGATTTTCGAAGATGGGCGGCAAAGCCGCGACCTCGTCCATGTCCAGGATGTTGTCCAAGCGCTCTTGCTGTGCATGGAACGCGACTCCGCAAACTACGAGGCGATGAATGTGGGCACGGGCCGGGCGGTGACGATCTTGGATGCCGCCAAAGTCCTCAGTCGCGAACTAGGCGTGAACGTCGAGCCACAGGTCGTCAATCAATTCCGCGAGGGAGATGTGCGCCATTGCTTTGCCGATATCGGCAAGGCGCAGCGATTGTTGGGATATCGGCCGGCGATCACCTTTGAAGACGGCATCGGTGATCTGGTGCGGTGGGTGCGCCGGCAATCGGCGGAGGATCGGTTGGAACTGGCGACCGCGGAATTGCGGGCGCGGGGGCTGACCCACTGAGAGGCGAGCGACCTCGTGCACACCGCTCACGTTGTGACGATCGTCCTGAACACCAATCGTCGGGAGGACACCCTGGCGTGCCTCGCGTCACTGCACGGGAGCACCTACCCGCGCAACGGCATTATCGTTTTGGACAATCAGTCCTCGGATGGATCGGTCGACGCGATTCGTTGTGCATTCCCTGCGGTTCAAATCGTCGAGTTGAGGGAAAATCTGGGCTACGCGGGGAACAACAATGTCGGCATTCGGGCGGCATTGGCGCAGCGCGCCGATTGGATCTTTGTGTTGAATGAAGACACCACCGTGGGAGCGGAGTGCCTGGAGCTTCTGGTGCGGCTGGGGCAGAGCAACCCCCGCGTCGGGATGGTGGGTCCGATGGTATACCATCACGACGAGCCCGACGTGATCCAGTCGGCCGGGGGCCGCATGAATCGGTGGTGGGAAGCGACGCATCGCGGCAGGGACGAGATCGATCGCGGTCAATTTGCCGAGCCGCGGGCCGTGGACTGGTTGACCGGGTGCGGTGTCCTGGTGCGGCGCGAGTTGATCGAGCAGGTCGGACCGCTGGATGCGCGGATGTTCATCTACTGGGAAGAGACGGAGTGGTGCGTGCGCGCCGGGCGAGCGGGGTGGATCATGATGCATGAACCGCGAGCGCGGCTGTGGCACAAGGGAGTGACCCGCGACCATCGCCCCAAGCCGTCGTATACGTACTATTGTACGCGCAATCGCTTTTTCGCGATGGCCAAGCACCATGCCCCACTTGACGCGTGGATTGTTGCGGGCATGCGAACGTTGCGGACCATGGCAAGCTGGACGATCAGGCCGAAATGGCGCCACATGCGCACGCATCGTGACGCGATGTGGCGCGGGACGTTGGATTTTCTCCAGCGTCGTTGGGGAAGGTCTCCGTGGTAATGGTGCCGCGCGTAGGGGTCTCATCTCCAGGCGATGACGGGATAGGGGTTTTGGAACGATCGTCCGGCCGGGGTACACTGCGCGGAGGAATCAAGAGGATCTGAGGGGATGGAGGCTGGGATCTTTCCGCTGCAGGCGCGTGAGCTGCTGTGGATCTGGACCACGCGCCAGATCAAGGCGCGCTACAGGCAGTCGTTGTTCGGCGCGGCGTGGGCCGTGTTCCAGCCGCTGGCGTTGACGGCGGTCTTCTCTCTGGTCTTCTCGTATATCGTGCGTGTCGAGTCTGAAGGGATTCCCTACCCCATCTTCGTCTACTCGACGATGTTGCCCTGGATATTCTTTTCGCGGGCGCTGACGGCGGCCCTGTCCAGCATCGTGGCGAACATGAGTCTGGTCACCAAGGTCTATTTCCCGCGCGAAGTGCTGCCGATCGCGACGGTGGCCGCCCACTTCGTGGACTTTCTGTGCGGCTTTGCCGTGCTGCTCGGGATGCTGGCATACTACCGGGTGTCTCCAAGCCCGGCGATGCTCCTGGTGCCGGTCATTCTGGCCGTTCAGATGATCCTCATGGTGGGCCTGGCGTTGGGCGGCGCGGCGGCCAATACGTTCTTTCGAGACGTGAACCAGATGGTTCCACTCTTGCTGCAGATCTGGATGTACGCTTGTCCGATCATCTACCCGCTCAGCATGGTGCCGCTACGGCTGCGCCATTGGTATCTCATGAACCCGATGGCGGGCATCATTGACGCCTATCGCCAAGTGATCGTGAAGGATGCGCTACCGGATTGGTACGCCCTGAGCGCCGCGGCGGTTGTATCAATCGCGGTGGCCATCGCCGGCTACCTCACGTTCAAGCGCCTTGAGGGTCAGTTTGCCGACGTCATCTGAGAGCGATGCGATCGTCCGGTTGGACCGGGTGTCGAAGCGGTATCATCTGCTGGCGGGGCAAAGGACCTTGCGCGACCTCGCCAGTTCGTGGGCGCAGAACGCCATGTCCGGCAATGGCAGCCGCGACACGTCGGACGCGTTGTGGGCGCTGCGTGACGTGAGCGTGGAGGTCAACCGCGGCGAGGCGCTTGGCCTGGTCGGGCCCAATGGCGCCGGCAAGACCACCATCCTCAAACTGGTATCGCGAGTGACCTGCCCGACTGAGGGCACCGTGAGCACGCGCGGCCGCTTGTCGTCGTTGATCGAACTGGGAGCGGGGTTCCATCCCGACCTGAGCGGACGCGACAACGTGTTTCTGAACGGCGTCATCCTCGGACTCACGCGCCGGCAGGTGGAACAGCGTTTCGACGATATCGTCTCGTTCGCGGAGATGAAGCCCTTCATCGACATTCCAGTGAAGCGCTACTCATCGGGCATGCACGCACGGCTGGGCTTTGCCGTCGCGGCCCACGTCGACCCAGACATCCTGCTCGTCGATGAGATCTTCGCGGTGGGGGACGCGTCTTTTCAGCGCAAGTGTTATGACTACATCGAGAGTTTCCTGAAGAGCGGGCGGACGGCGATCGTCGTTTCGCACTATCTGTCGGCGGTGGAACAACTCTGCAGTCGTGTCCTGTGGCTCGACCATGGCCGGGTGGCAATGATCGGCGAGCCGTGCCAGGTCCTCCATGCCTACCTGGACAGCGTGGATCAGCAAGCGCTGATGTCGTCGACGTACCGGGAGCTGCCGCGCGGGCATCTGCGAGTGGTCCGCATGGAACTTAGCGACGGCGGCGGACATGCGCGGCAGACCTTTCGGCACGGCGACGATATCGTCATCACTCTCACATACTCCGTGCCGGCGCCGGTGGAGCGCCCGTACTTCGTCCTCGCCGTGGCCGAAGCGCACGGCGGTCCGCCACTGTTTCTCGCCAGCATGCTGGCGGACGGGCAGGCCCCCGCCCGCATCGTGGGGCGGGGCTCCATCAAGTGCCGCCTGAAGGCTGTGCCCTTGATGCCGCGGGCGTACGCGGTGTGGGGAGAGGTCTGGGCGGCCGACAGAACGCGCGCCCTGTTGGAATGGCAAAGGCTGGGAGCGTTCCGGATCGTTGACGAGCACGAGCAGCGGCGGACGCCGTTCGGCGGTATCCGGCATGTGCGGGTGGGAGGGCCAGTGCGTGTGCCGTACGAGTGGGAATTGTGACATGCGGGGCGCGGAGCGAGCGAGTGTCCGTGCGGTCCGGCGAGGCAAGGCGCTCCCGTCGTTCGGTTAGGGAGGAGAGCCGCTAGTGAAACGTCTGGTCATTTACGGGGCACGATATCTGGATGTCATCAAATTGGTTGACGCGATCAACCGCGGACAGTCCACATTTGCGGTCATGGGGTTTGTGAGCGATGCCCCGGAGGAGCAAGGGAAGATTCTGATGGGCTATCCTGTCCTGGGAGGCAGAGAGACGCTGTCCGACTTGGCGCGGGAAGACGAGGTTGTTTTCTTCAGCAACGTCACGTCGAGCTTCAGGAATCGGAGGAAGATCGCAGCCCTCTTGGAAGAGAAGCGGTGCGACGTGGTTAGTCTCGTCCATCCGACGGTGGACATGAACTATGTGCGCTGCGAGCCAGGGGCCATTGTACCAGCGGGTTGCTTTGTTGGCGGGAACGTCACCATCGGCCGCCATTTTACGTGTCGGGCGCATTCGGTGATCAGCCATAACGTCACGGTAGGGGATTTTGTGTTTGTCGGCGCCGGCGCCACCTGCTGCGGGCATTCGGTCTTGGGAGACGGTTGTTTTATCGGCGCCGGAGCGACCCTTGCCGTCGGGGTGAAGATCGGTGCCGGGACTGTGATCGGAGCCGGCTCGGTGGTTGTTGGCGACATACCGAGTGGGGTGCTGGCTTATGGGGTGCCGGCGAGGGTCCAAAGAGAATTTCGTGAAGACGAAACCGTGGGTTGAGGCCGCGCGAAACTATCTCGCCTACGGCCTGGCGATCCTCATCGTTGGCAGCCTGATCGCCCCGGTTGCGATTTCCACCGGAACGAAGACACAGCTCAACTTTACCGTCCTGATGCTGCCGGTTCTCACCGGCCTGTGGGTGTTCAAGGCGGCGTATCGGCGCGACTGGAGCGTGTTGTCGCTGCGTCCCGTGACGCCGCTGCTTGCGTTGGTTACCGCGGCACTGCTGTCGTTCGCTGCCGTCAACCAGCCATGGGTGTACATCGCGCCGCTGGCCCCGCTACGCGCGCAGCTCGGCGGCCTCAGCGTCTTTGTGCTGTCGGCCGCATTGTTCATCATCGCCGCCGATACTCTACGCGACCCGCGGTGGCTGCAAGTACTGACCGGGCTCTTCCTCCTCCTCGGCGCCACGTATATCGTCGGCTCCCTCGCCTGGCCGGTCGGCGATGTCGTGCTGCCTCTCTATCAGAAGGGGGCAACCGGCAGCCTGTTCTGGACGTGGTTGGTCGCCTTGGCCTTTGGACAGGCGGCGTTCAACCGCCGCCTCAACGTGGTGGTGCGGCTGGCCCTCGGAGTCGTGGTGCTGGCGACGCTGTACACGGCGTTGACGCAGGGGCGCGATTGGGTGTCCGGTTGGTTGCCTCCTCTGGTGGCGATTGTGACGATCCTGTGGATCGGCGCGCCGCGACTCGGCGGCGCGGTGACGGTAGCAGGCTGCGCGCTCGTCGTCCTCTACACTCCGCAGCTGCTCGCTCTCGTTCTTAGCGCGGACAATCGGTACAGTCTCGAGACCCGCCTGGCAGCCTGGGGAGTGCTCGGAAAGATTGTGGCGGCAAGCCCGGCGTTGGGGTTCGGGCCGGCGAACTACTACCACGTGACGCCGCTGTTCCCCATCCTGCGTTGGTACGTGCGCTTCAGCTCGCACAATACGTACATCGATCTGCTCGCGCAGACCGGACTCATTGGGTGCGGCTGCTTTGTGTGGTTCGTCTGGGAAATGGCGCGCACGGGCTGGTCCCTCCGGCAGCAGGTTCCCGCCGGCTTTGCGCAGGCGTACGTATTCGGCGCCCTTGGGGGGTTGGCGGGGACGTTGGCAGCGGGGATGCTGTGCGATTGGGTTCTACCGTTCGTCTACAACGTTACGTTGGATGGTTTCCGCGCCAGCATGCTCGGTTGGCTGTTCTTGGGCGGATTGCTCGCCTTGAAGCGAACCGCCCCGACAGAAGGTCGGCACGCATGACCACCGCGACAACGGGCGCCCAGGCGGGTTCACGGCGCCGACCGCCGATTCCTGATCTGCTGCGACCGGCTCCGGTGTTGACTGTGATCATCTTGGGGATCGTCGCGCGTATCGTTCTTGCTTGCACCCTCGGTGACCAGGCCACCCCGGTCTCCGGTGCCGCGGACCAGTACACCTATGACGCCCTGGCCCAGCGGGTCCTTGGCGGGCACGGGTTCAGCTTCGCCGAGGGGTGGTATCCGTTCACCCGGCCGAACGAACCGACGGCGCATTGGTCGTACCTGTATACGCTCTATCTGACGGGGGTGTACGCGGTATTCGGCCACCATCCCTTGGCGGCCCGCCTCATTCAAGTGCTGGTTTCGACACTGACCATCTGGCTGACGTTTCAGCTCGCACGGAGGTTGTTCGGGCAGCGCGCCGGGCTCGCCGCCGCGGCGCTGCACGCCGCGTACGCCTACTTCATCTTCTTCGACGCCGCGCTGATGACGCAAAGCTTCTATATGCTCGCGCTCCTGGCCGCGATGCTGGTGGCGCTGCGCGTGCGCGGGCGCGCCGTGCGCGCCGATTGGCTGCTGCTGGGCCTCGCCCTTGGGACTGGGACGTTGCTGCGACAAACATTGCTCTTGTTCTCGCCGATTCTCATTGGCTGGATCGTATTGACGAGCCGCGCCCGCCCGCGCGCATCCGACCTCGCCGTGACCGCCGCCACCCTCGCTCTGTTGGTTCTGCCGTGGACGGCTTACAACTACCGCACGTTCGGCGACTTTCTTCTCCTCAACTCGAATGGCGGCTTCTGGCTGTACTCGTCCAACCATCCGCACCAGGGTACGCAATTCGATCCGACTTACGCGGCCCCGTTGCCGGAGCGCTTGCGTGGGCTCGGCGAGCCGGCCGTCGACCGCGCGCTGTATCGCCAAGCGATCGGTTTCATCGTGACCGATCCCGTTCGGTTTCTGCGCCTGACGCTCAGCCGGATCCCGGACTACTTTTGGCTGTGGCCTTCGACGCAGTCGTCCTGGAGCAGCAACCTGGGTCGCCTGGGTTCGTTCGCACTGTACCTGCCGCCGATGCTCTGGGGGTTGTACGTGACCCGCCATCGCTGGCGTATGTGCCTGCCATTGTACGCCTACGTCGGGTTCGACACGGCGCTGCACCTCGCGTCATGGGCGGCGCCGCGCTACCGTCTGCCGAGCGACGCGATCATGATGGTCTTTGCTGGCGCCGCGGTCGTGGATCTAGCGCGGCGGTGTAGGCTGATGTGGAACGACTCGAACCCGACGGAGCGGCGCACCCGCATCCGTCGGATTCATTGGCGCTGCGTGGAGGCTGCCCGGCTGTAGATCTCCAGGAGCCGCGTGCGAATGGTGCGGTAGTCGTATCGGGTTTCGACCAAATGCCGGCCGTTCCGGCCGAGGTCGGCCGCTAGTTGGGGATCGCGCAGGAGACGGAGGACGGCCGACGCGAAGTCCCCCGGCGAATCGGCGACCAGCACGTGCTTGCCGTCCTCGACCGCGATGCCGCCGCAGCCGATGCTGGTGGTGACGACCGGCAGCTCCTGCGCCAAGGCATTGAGGATCTTCACGCGCATGCCGCCGCCAGCACGCAACGGGACGAGCAGCGCCGCCGCGCGCTCGAGATACGGTGTGGGATCGTCGACGTAACCGGTCACGGCGATGCCGTTGCCACGCGCGGCCAGGGCACGCACCCGTCGTGGCGGCCGCGCCCCGACGACGTCGAAGGCGACGTCGGCGCGCTCCGCCCGAATGCGCGGATACACCTGCGTCGCGAACCAGCAAACGCCATCGCTGTTGGGAGGCCAGTGCATGGTTCCGATGTGAAGCACATGATTGGCGCTCGACCGACGCGCGACGGGGGACACCTCATCCGTATCGATGGCGATCGGCAGCGTGCACAGGCGCGAGGCCGGTGCGCCGACGCCTTCGAGGGCGGCGCGGTCTTCCTCGCTGACCGTCAGTACGAGATCGGCGGCTCTACAGACGTCCGCTTCGTAATTCCGGAGAAGGCGCCACTCGCGCTGCAGCAGCGTCTTCATCGGACCAGGGGGCATGATCGCGGCCAGTCGCTTGTACACCAGCCACAAGGCGTTGTGCGCATCGAGGATCGTGCGCGCGCCGCCGATGCGCGCCGCGTACTGCGCCATGTTCAACTGGTCGGCGTGCACGATGTCAAACCGGCCTTCTCCGGCCACCCGATCCACCATCGCGCGCATTGCGGGTTGGTCGTCGCGCACGATCAAGAAGGGCTTGCGCGTCCCCAGACTGTACGCCAGATGCCGGAGATCGCTCGCGACACTACGCCGAATCGGGACCGTATGGACCGCGCGGCAATGCTCCCGGAGGCGTCGCACCGCTTCCGCTTGGTTGTCCCGTACGAACGAGACCAGTGTCACTTCGTACTCGGTCGACAGACACTTGAGCACGTTCCAAGTCTTGACCTTCGGGCCGCTGTCCGGCGGGTAGGGCAAGACCTGGGTGAGCAGGAGAACCCGCCTCGCCAAGATGAACGCTTCCTCCGCTGGGCGGCGGGTCACCTAGGTGGAGATACCCGAACGCCCCCCGTGGCCTGGTCGGTGGACAAGTGAGCAACGTCCGGAACCCGGCCGAGGGTCGCCCGTGGCTCCCCCCCTACTCAGTTAACGCACCCCTTGTTGCGGCAGAACGTTGCGCGGCAATTGCCGGCGGTTACCCCCGGCGACGCTTCCGCACATCTTGCGCCAGGAGGGCCAGTCCCGCGAGCGCCAGGCTGGCAACGATCAGCACCTGCCCCCACGCCGACAGTGCCGGCGCTTTCGACACCGTAATGCACGTCCCTAGCTGGCCGGATGCATTACAGACTTGACCTGGCTGGTCGCACGCTTGGTTGCAGCAGACGCCGTCGACACAGAAACCGCTTGTGCAGTCAGTGGAACTTATGCACGTGAGACCGTCGCCATATGGCTGTGCGAAGGCCGTCGAGCCGGCGCCCCAGGTGCCACCCAATAGTTGCCCGATGAGGTAGATGTTCACTGTCAAGAACAGGACGCCCAGTGTGATCTCCTTCCAGGCACTCGACGGCTTCGTCATCAGTTCCTCTCCATCACAATGGGCCTCCCGCGGCGCCCTCACCAAGGCCAAAATCCTGCTTCCTGCATGCTCCATATGTTCCGCCTTGTCAAGCGAAGAACGGACGTGTGAACGGTCAATTGCCAATCCGCCGGCGCTCCCACCAAGCGCCCCTGCGGACCGGCTGCGCGACTTCGTGCTCACGGCGCGCCCCGGTCGGCCAGCCGAAAGCGGTACAAGTACAGGCCCGCAACAACGTCCCTCCCGGTCAAGACCAACTCGCCGGCAGCTGACGTAAACCGCTCGCTAGCGAGTGGCTGGCGGCTAACGAAGGTGAAGGCAGCCGCCTCGCGTCCGGCGTCCGCGACCCAGTTCGGCAGCGCCGCCCGATCGGGCAGGCAGTAGAACTCGTGGGTGACGAAGAATGTGGGGCACGCGGCCGCGAACCACCAGACGTCGGTTACCACTCGAACGTCATGTTGGAGTGCCTGCTGCCAGGTGACCAAGGTGTTCCGGCTACCGTACAGCATCTGTAATCCTCTAGCCTGATACAATATGGAGACGCCGACCAGACCCGCCGTCAGAATTACGAAGGTCGAGCGCATCAGGGCGCTCCGATCCGATTGCCGGTAGCTCCGCACGGCGCACAGCGCAAGCGCCGTTCCCGCCGGATAGAGCGTCAACATGTAGCGCGCGGCGCCGTCCAAGCCAATCAGATAGATGCCCTCGTTGGCGAACCTCGTGAGGAACAGCATTGCAAAACCAATGGCTGCGTAACAGACTGTGCACACCGCCAAACGGAACAAGCCGCGTTGCCGGCGGCGCCAAGCATCCGCCAACGCGTATGGCGCGATGACGACGTACGGTGCCACCGCCAGGATTCCCTGGCGATTGAGGTATGCGTCGCTGGCAAGGGCCATCAGCAGGCTCGCCTCGAGAAGAACGAGTAGTGCGGGAAGGAGGAGCAGCGCTTCGACGCGACGAGAGCGCACGAACGGAGCGGCCCCGGCGGCGCTCATCGCCATGAACAGCAGGGCGCTCCACATCCAACTCGGCAGCCGCGTCTGGAATTCCGGTGGTCCGAAGAAAATGTAAACGACACCCCGCGGCAGAAAGCGCCATCGCGTCAGGGCTCCTTGCGCTACGTTCGGCAGCGTTCGGAGCAGCTCCCAATGGCGCGGCGTCAGCAGGCTTTCCAGCGCGACGATGCCGAGCAAGAGCAGGCAAATAGCGACCGCGGAGGGGACGCGGCCCCGCAACCGTCCGCCGGCAATCTGCCGAAGCGTTTTCGCGACGACCGACCGACCGGGCGTGACGAAGGCCGCCCCTCCCCAGGCCACAAGCACCGCGGCGACGAGGGCGAGCATCTCCACCCGCAACGCCACGCACAGGACCAGGAGTGGCACCGCTGCCCATGCGACTGACCGTCGCCCTGGTGCGCTTGCGACGAGGCTGGCAAGGGCGAGTGTGCCGAGCAGGGTGGCGAGGGTGTGTTCCGAGAAACAGAGACTGTAGAACATGATGGGACTGGCACAACCGACAAGGACGATTGTCGTGGCCCGGGCGCGGCTGGTGGAGCCCGGAGTCAACCACTGCCCCGCGACGACGGCGGTGAGCCATCCGCTTAGTAGTGGGATTACGTAGATGCCGCTGAGGCCGAACAGCGCGTAGAATACCCGGCTCAGCAGCGGAAACCAGATCGGCCAGTGGAGACGGATGCCTCCGCCGGGCTCGGGAAAGGGATACAAGCCGCGACGGTCGCAGCGTCCGGGGTAGAACGCCCAACTCGGATCGAGCGTGCGGCCGCGGTAGGGCACCGCGTAGGTGAGCTGTCCCGCCCAGCGGATGCTTTGCATTGCCAGAAACTTGGCCCCTTCATCCGGGTGCCAGAAGACGTCTTTCGGCATGACGCTGCCGGCGAGCAGATACACGCCGAGCACCGCGGCGGCCGCGAGCGCCTGGGGCGCATGGCGACGAAGGGTGGTCTCAGACAATGGCTCCCGCCTGGGTGAGCGCTGCGAGCCTTTCGGGCGGGACACCCCAATCGCGCAGCGCTTCCTGCGTGTGCTCGCCGACGCGGGCGGGGGGTCGCTGGATTTCGGCCGGCGTGCGGCTGAAGCGCGGCGCCGGACGCGGCTGTGTCACCCCCTGCACCTCGATGAACGTTCCGCGTGCCCGATTGTGGGGGTGGACGGGTGCCTCCGCCACCGACAGCACGGGAGCGAAACACACGTCGGTTCCCTCGAGCAACTCGCACCACTGCTGCCGTGTCTTGCGCTTGAAGACGCGCGCGAAGCGCTCCTTCAGTTCCGGCCAGCGGCTCGGATCGAGTTGCGGCGGCGCCTCTTCCTGCAAACCGAGGCGTTGCAGCAGCTCGGCATAGAACTGCGGTTCGAACGAACCGATGGAAACGTACTTGCCGTCCGCCGTTTCGTACACGTCGTAGAAATGCGAACCGGAGTCGAGCAGGTTGGTGCCGCGTTCGTTGAGGAAGCCCGCTTGCTGTACGCCGTGAAAGACGGCCATGAGTGCGGCGGCGCCGTCGACCATGGCGGCGTCAACCACTTGGCCGCGTCCCGAGCGCTGGCATTCGAGCAGCGCGCACACCATGCCGAACGACAGCATCAGCCCGCCGCCGCCGAAGTCCCCGACGAGGTTGAGCGGCGGCGTCGGCGGCTGGCCGCGACGGCCGATGTGGTCGAGGACACCGGCCAGGGCGATGTAGTTGATGTCGTGCCCCGCCGCCTGGGCGAGCGGCCCTTCCTGCCCCCAACCGGTCATGCGGCCGTAGACCAGACGCGGATTGCGCGCCAGGCAGACGTCGGGGCCGAGTCCGAGGCGTTCCATGACGCCGGCGCGGTTGCCCTCGAACAAGCCGTCGGCGCGCTGCAACAGGTCGAGAACCAACGCCACCCCATCGGGATGCTTCAGGTCGATACAGACGCAGCGGCGGCCGCGGCTCAGGATGTCCAGCTCGGGCCTGGGCCATTGGCTCGCGATGGCACCCGAGGGGCGCTCGACGCGCAGGACCTCGGCGCCCATGTCCGCGAGCAGCATGCCGGCAAACGGGCCGGGCCCGATCCCCCCGATTTCGATGATTCTCACTCCCTGCAACGGTCCCATGCGTGCGTCCTTTCCGTCCCCGGCGGCCTGGCTCCCGCTCCTCGGTGTGCGCCGGCGCTCAACGCGCGGTGGCGCCGCCGTCCACCGGCAGGAACTGCCCGGTGATGTAGGAGGCCTCGTCGCTCAGCAGGTACGCGGCGACCTGTCCAACTTCCTCGCAGCGGCCGGGACGCCCCATGGGGATGATACGTCGCCCCAACGCTTGCGCTTCGGGCGTCTCCCAGTACGCGCCCATGCCCTCGCCGGCGGTGGCCCCTGGGCACAGACAGTTTACCCGGACGCCTGCAGTGGCGTAGACGCAGGCCAGGTGCTGCGTCAAGCTCACCACCCCACCTTTGCTGGCGGTGTACCCCAAGCCCTGGGATGACCCTCCCCGAATACCTCCGGTGGAGGCCACCGTGACGACGGCGCCCCCGCCGGATTCCACCATGAGCGGAATAGTGTGCTTCAGCATCAGAAACGTGCCGATCAGATTCACGGCGACGACGCGATTGAACGCCTCGAGCGGCGCGACCGCTAGCGGCTGGCGGTCTTCCTCGATGTTGATGCCGGCGCTGGTGACCACGCCGCGCACCGGACCGAGCGTGGCGACGCAGCGCTCCACCGCCTCGGCGACGGCCTCCTCGCGCGTCACATCGCAGGCCATCGCGAGCGCGCTGCCGCCGTGCTGCCGCAGGGCTTCCGCCACCTGCTCGGCGCGTGCCGCGTCCGCGTCGAGCACCGCCACGCGCCCGCCGGCCGCGACCAGTCGTTCGCAGGCGCCGCGGCCGATGCCACTGCCGCCGCCCGTGACCAAAAACGTGTTCCCGCTCAGTCCCTTCATGACACGGCCCTCCTCCGGCGCATTTTCGCGGCTTCATAGCACACCCAGCACCCGGTGCGCAGCACAGTCGGTTGCACTGCGCTCCCAAATTCGCGAAAGATGGGGTTGCTGTGTGGATCGTTCGGCTCGCGTTACGCCGGCCGCTGTCCGTGGCGGTGATGGCGTTGTTGATGCTGGTGCTCGGCGTCCTGTCGTTTGCGCGAACGAACGTCGACATCTTCCCGGCCATCGATATGCCGGTGGTGTTGGTCATCTGGAATTACCCCGGTCTGTCGGCAACCGACATGGAGCGCCGCGTGGTGCTGCTCAGCGAGCGCACCTTCTCGACGACTGTCAACGACATCGAACACATGGAGTCGCAGACATTCGCCGGCATCGGCATGATCAAAGTCTACTTCCACTCCGGGGCGACCACGGCAGAGGGCATCGCCCAGATCATCGCCGTTTCCAACACCGTCCTGCGGCTCATGCCGCCGGGCATTCAAGCGCCAACCGTCATCGACTTCAACGCCGCCAACGTGCCGGTGGCACAGCTCGACGTGGAAAGCGACGCCCTCTCGGAACAAGCCGTGTACGATTACGGCTTCAACTTCATCCGCATCAAACTGTTCACCATCGCGGGCTTCTCGTCGCCTGCGCCAATGGGAGGCGTCGGCCGCGCCGTCATGGTGAATCTGCACCCCGGCAACCTGTATGCCAATGGGCTGTCGCCACAGGACATCAGCAACGCTCTGGCCGCGAGCAACGTCATCATTCCGACCGGTACGGCCAAGATCGGCGACCGCGAATACAGCGTGCAACTGAACGGCAGCCCGCTACGGGTCGAGGATTTCAACCAGGTGCCCCTCAAGGTGGTCGATGGCACGCCGGTACTGCTCGGCAGTGTCGCGCCGGTGACCGATACGCATCAGGTGCAGACCAATATTGTGCGGGTGAACGGCAAACGCGCCACCTACCTCATGATCGTCAAGCACGCGGCGGCATCGACGCTTACCGTCGTCGATCGGGTCAAAGCGATGATTCCGGAGATCTCGGCGATGGCGCCGAAAGGCCTGCGGGTAACCCTGAACTTCGATCAATCGCAATTCGTTCGCGCGGCCTTGGGCGACGTCGTCCAGGAGGCGGCGACCGCCGCTCTGCTGGTCGGGGTCATGGTGCTGGTTTTTCTGGGTTCCGGGCGCAGCATGCTCATCGTCGTCATCTCGATCCCGCTGTCCATCCTGACGGCAATCGTCGCCCTCAAACTGTCGCACCAGACCATCAATACCATGACCCTCGGCGGTCTCGCGCTGGCGGTCGGTATGCTGGTCGACGATGCCACGGTCGAGATCGAAAACATCCATCGCAACCACGCCATGCACAAGCCCTTGCTGGTGGCGATTTTGGACGGTGCGTCGCAGATTGCCATGCCGACGTTCGTGGGCACGCTCGCCATCTGTATCGTGTTTTTCCCGGTGGTGCTGCTCTCCGGCGTCGCCCAGTTCCTTTTCACACCGCTGGCGCTGGCGGTGGTGTACGCGATGCTCACGTCGTATGTCCTCTCGCGCACCTTGGTGCCGACGATGGCGCGCCATCTCTTGCCGACGACGCATCAGGAGCCAGACGGCAACCGGCCATGGGGACGATTCGTCCAGGCATTCGATGCGCGTTTCGAGCGCATGCGGGCGTTCTACCGTGACGCTTTGGGCGCATTCATCGCCCGCCGCGGCTTTGCCCTCGCATGCTGCGGGCTGGGCGTGGCGGCCTCGTCGCTGTTGCTGCTGGTCGTCGGTCAGGACTTCTTCCCTGTGGTCGATGCCGGCATGATGAAGCTGCACGTTCGCGCCCCAACCGGTACGCGCATCGAAAAGACCGAGCGCATCGTTGACGATATCGAGCGGAGCATCCGTGGCCTGATTCCGCCGGAGGAGTTAGCGGGCATCAGCGACAACATCGGCATCCCGGTTTTCTACAGTCTGGCGTATTACCAAACCGACAGCGTCGGCCCGCATGACGCGGACGTGTTGATTCAACTGCGCCCCGAGCATCGACCGACGGCGATCTATCAGGATATGATCCGCCGCGAGGTGCACCGCAAGTTCCCCGACGTGACGGTCTACTTCCAGGCCGCGGACATCATCAGCCAGGTCCTCAATTTCGGGCTACCGGCGGCCATCGATGCGCAGATTACCGGCAATGACCTCCACCTGGACAATGAGATCGCCACACGCCTGAAGGCCAAGATGGAACGTATCCCGGGCCTGACAGACGTGCGCATCCCCCAGACGCTCGACTATCCCACCCTCAAGGTCGACGTCGATCGTGCCAAAGCGCTGCAAATGGGCATCAGCGAAGCGCAGATCGCCTCCAGCCTGCTCACCTCCCTGAGCACGAGCTTCCTCCTGCAACCCAATCAGTGGCTCGATCCGAAGAGCGCGGTGAACTACAGCGTCCTGCTGCAAACGCCGCAACACCTGGTGGATTCCATTCAGGCGTTGAGCCGGACGCCGTTGAGTGGGGGCGGTACGCCGCAATTGCTCGGCAATGTCGCCACCGTCACGCAAGGCGTCGAGCCGGCGGTGATCAACCACTACAGCGTGCAGCGGGTGATGGACGTGCATGCGGCGGTGCACGGTCGTGACCTCGGCAGCGCGTCCGCCGCCGTGGAACGGGCGATCGCGGAACTGGGTAAGCTTCCGCCCGGCATGACGATCGTCGTGCGCGGGCAGAGTCAGGCCATGCGCGAGTCGTTCGCCAGCCTCGGTGCGGCGTTGGTGTTGGCGGTCATTCTCGTCTACCTGCTGATGGTGGCCAACTTCCAATCGTGGCTGGAGCCCTTTATCATCCTGTTGGCGGTCCCCGGGGCGCTCGCTGGCGTGCTGTGGATGCTGGTGTTGAGCGGCACCACCATCAACGTGGAGTCTCTGATGGGCGCGATCATGGCCGTCGGCGTCGCGGTCGCCAACGGGAACCTGTTGATCACATTCGCCAACGAACTGCGGGAAGACGACTACAGCCCGGTGGCCGCGGCGATAGAGGCGGCTCGCATCCGTTTGCGGCCGATCCTGATGACGGCGCTGGCGATGATCCTCGGCATGCTTCCCATGGCCCTGGGCCTGGGCGCCGGCTCGGATCAGAACGCGCCGCTGGGCCGGGCGGTCATCGGCGGCTTGGTGGGCGCGACACTGACGACGCTGTTTGTGGTGCCCGCCGTCTATTCGCTCTTCAGCCGCTCCCTGATGGGCAAACATCATCGCGATGCCGAGATCGCGGCGATCGCGCCGCCGACGCTCGAGATTCGGAACTGACCCATGCAGGATGACCCGCGGAATTATTCCCCTCCCATTCCCGGCCGGCGGTTCACCCGCGCCGGAGTGGGTGCGGTCGTCGCCGTCGTCGCGATCATCGCCGTGCTCCTGAGCGTGCGCGACTGCCGTGTGCGCCGCCAGCGCGGAGAACGTGAAGCGCAACTCGCCAAGGGACGCCGGGTGTTGGTCGTCCACCCGCACCACAGCCCGCCACGCCGCACGCTGGAACTGCCCGCGTCGGTTCGCGGTTTCGTGGAAACCCCTATCTACGCGAAGATCGCCGGCTACCTGAAAACGATCGACGTGGACAAGGGCGACAGGGTGCACGAGGGGCAAGTGCTCGCGGTGCTGGAATCGCCGGAACTCGACCAACAGGTGGCGAATGCGCGCGCGACGTACGACATCCAGGCGCTGACGAATCGCCGCAATCAGGACCTGGTGAAGCAAGATCTGATCGCGCGGCAGCAGGCTGACGAGTCGCGTGCCGCCATGCTGCAGGCAAAGGCCTCCCTCGACCAACTCGAAGCCTTGCAGCGCTACCAGGTGATCCGCGCCCCGTTCGCGGGGATGGTGACCGCCCGCAACGCCGATCCGGGGGCGCTGATCCCGCAAGCCACGACCCCCGCCAACAGTACGCCGATTCTGACGCTGGCGACGCTGAGCCCGGTGCGCGTCTACGCCGATGTGCCGCAGAGTGCGGCGCCCCTGATCGAGAACGGCGACCCCGTCACCATCACCGTCACCGAGTACCCCGGGCGCACGTTTACGGGCAGTGTCACGCGGCATCCGGAAGCACTGCGGCCGGCGAGCCGCACGATGCTGGTCGAAGTCGATGTCCCCAACCACGACCTCGCCCTGCTGCCCGGTATGTACGCCAAGATGACCTTCGACATCGCCCTGCCCGTTGGCCCGCCCTTGGTCCCGGATGACGCCCTGATCTTTCAGGATGGCAAGGTGTACGTGCCGATCGTGCGCGACAACCGCCTGCACCTCGCCGAGGTTACGCTCGGGTACGACGACGGTCGCTCGGTCGAGATTCTCGCCGGCGTCGGCGACGAGGACCTGGTGGCGGTCAATATCGGCCAGTCCGTGCACGAGGGCGATCCGGTGCAGCCGGTGCCGGCGGACGAACGACAGACGAGAGACCACAGATAACCGACAAAGGAATGACAATGCCGCTTGACCCGCTTGCGCGTGTCGTCATCGATGCCTTGGTGCAAGTATTCCCGGACGTGGGCGTCAAGGTGTGTGACGCCGCCGAGGTGCGACGCATGATTGCGGCGGTGTCGAGGCCGGCGGTCGCCGCTATTCCCGTTGGCAGGGTCGAAGACCGCAGCGTTCCCGGTGCGTCCGGCGGCCCTCCGATCCCGGTGCGCCTCTATTGGCCGCGTACGGCCGGTGACCGATTGCCGCTGTTGGTCTTCTTTCACGGTGGCGGGTGGGTGATCGGCGACCTTGACAGCCACGATCCTCTCTGTCGTGCGATGGCCAACGAGACCGGCGCGGTGGTCATGGCGGTCGATTACCGCTTGGCGCCCGAGCACCACTTTCCCGCCGCCGCCGAGGATGCCTACGCCGCAACCGCGTGGGCACACGCGCATGCCGCCGAACTCGGGGCGGCGCCGTCGCGCCTGGCGGTGGCCGGCGACAGCGCCGGCGGCAACCTGGCCGCGGTCGTAGCGCTGATGGCGCGCGATCGCGGCGGTCCGCGGTTGCGGTTGCAAGTGCTGGTATATCCGGTGGTCGACTGTGCGCGGAATACGCCATCGTATCGCGCCAACGCCGAGGGCTACTTTCTGACGGCGGCGCACATGCGCTGGTATTGGGAGCAGTACCTCGGAACGGCGGACGGTAGCCATCCCTACGCCTCGCCACTGCGTGCCCGCGACATGAGCGGCCTACCGCCCGCGTACGTCGTCACCGCGGAGTTCGATCCACTCCGGGACGAGGGCGAGGCCTATGCGCAACGCCTGCGCGAGGCCGGCGTGCCGGTCACCGCCCGGCGCTACGACGGCATGTTCCACGGCTTCTTCAGTCTGGCCGAACTGCTGCCCGCCGCCCGTGAGGCCAACGTGGCGGCGTTCGCTGCCGTGCGCGCAGCCCTCTAGCGCGTTGCCGGCGGAGGCGCACAGTGGATGGAGCACGAACTGGACAAGGAGCGTACCATGATGCACGACGATCTGCTGAGCCTGAGGGAAACGAACGATTTCACGCGACGGCAGTTCGTGGCGAGCACGCTGGCCGCCGGTTTCGCCTTGGCGGTTCAGCCGGTGTCCGCACAGACCGTTGCCACTGATGCCAATGATCTGGAGGCGGGAGAGGTGCAGATTCCCGTCGCCGGCGGCCGAATCCCCGCCTACCGGGCGCGGCCGATGTCCGGCCGCTCGTTGCCGGTGGTGTTGGTGGTGCAGGAGATCTTCGGTGTGCACGAGTACATCAAGGATATCTGCCGGCGGTTCGCCAAGCTGGGCTATCTGGCGATCGCGCCGGAACTCTACGCACGGCAGGGCGATGTGTCGAAGCTGAGCGATGTGCAGCAGATCTTGGCTGACGTCGTCTCCAAAGTGCCCGATGCGCAGGTGCTGTCCGACCTCGATGCGACTCTGGCGTGGGCCAAGCAGTCGGGGCACGCCAATGTCGACAGGCTCGGCATCACCGGCTTTTGCTGGGGCGGGCGAATCGTGTGGCTGTATGCGGCACATCGCCCCGGCCTCAAAGCGGGGGTGGCTTGGTACGGCCGGTTGGTGGGAGAGCCCGATCCGCTCCGTCCCAAGAACCCGATCGACGTGGTGCATTCGCTTCGGGCGCCGGTCTTGGGACTGTACGGCGCGGACGATGCCGGCATTCCGGTGGAGACGGTCGAGCGCATGCGCCAGGCCTTGAAGGCGGCTCGCAGCCCATCGGAAATCGTGCTGTATCCGAACACGCCGCACGGCTTCCACGCCGACTACCGTGCGAGTTACCGCAAGGAGCAGGCGGCCGACGGTTGGAAACGATTGCTGGAGTGGTTCAAACGTAACGGCGTGTAGTCCGCACGGACACCGCTACGGCGTCATCACGGTCGTTTCCGCGCGGAATACCGCACCGTGAGCACCGCGCAGCGGGCCGTGCGTACGACGCGTTCGGCTACGCTGCCGAGCAGTGCGTGTGCCAGACCGGTGCGCCCGTGCGTGCCCATGACGATGAGATCGACGCCGCCGCGCCGCGCGGTGTCGACGATGACCTGTGCGGGCGATCCGCGCTTCGTCAGCGCGCGCACGGGTCGACCGTGTTTCTTCAGGTCGGCGGCGATCTGCGCCAATTGCGCCTCAGCCGCTCGCCACTGCTCTTGCAGGAGCGTCGCCAACTTCGGATTCGCCAGCATCAGCTCGGGCGCGCTCGCAAGATAGGTTTGATCGACCACGTGGAGGAGCTGCAGTTCGGCCTTCAACGAGGTGCCGAGAGCGGTGGCATACTTGAGGGCGTTCATGGAGCCCTTGGAGAAATCCACCGGTACCAGGATGCGTTCGATCGTCATGCGTCGTTCCGCGGTTGCCGCGCTAGCCGATACCACCGCGCGCTAGCCGCATGCAAGATCGGGGTGCGGCCGCGCCTTCAGCCGCAACGCGGCACCGCCGGGCGACCTCGCCGTCACACAAGATTGCCGGCGACGACGTACGCACGTTGGTAGCCGGGCGATCGGCAACGTAGCGATCCACGCTACCCGCGCCAGTCGTCTCCACGAGATCCTCGGCCTCGACTGCGCCGGCCGAGGCTATGGTCGAGGCGGAAAGCCCCAGATTAGAATGTCGGTGGCCCAGGGGAGCGAGCCAAGTCCCGGTAGCTCGCACGCGCGATGCCGGCGGCCGCCAATGCCTCGCGTACGCGGTCGCTCGTCAGGGCGGCCAGTTCGGCCTCGGCTTCGTAACTTGGCGGTCGCCAGCGCCGGACGTCCGCATCGAGATGGGCGGGATGGCTGTAGATCTCCGTGACCCCCGCCGGCAGGGCGGCCAACACGCCGAGCCAGTAACGCTCGTCAAGGTGCCCGCTCTGATGCAGGCCGAAGATCTGGTCGGGATGGCGAATGCCGTGCGCCGCCAGGCGTGGCGCCGCATAGCGGGAGAGGGCAGCGAAGATTGCCGCTTCCACGAGTTTGCGCCGGCGCTCGCGCCGGTCAAGGCGCAAGGAGAGTCGCCACGGTTCGCGCGGCAGGCGAATGGCGTGGATGCCGTACGGCCGCGCCAGCCGCAGCAGGATCGCGAGGACGGTGGGGTGCATGTGGATGTTGAGATGGCCATCGACGTGCGACAGCGACAAACCCGTGGCCAGGAAGTTCTCCAACTGCGCGCGAATCTCGGTTTCGAGTTGTGCCCGAACGCGCGGTAGAAAAAAGTAGCGCATGCCCGCTGCGACCGAGTGGTTGCGGAACATGCCGCCGCGGTCGACCAGGTCGGGGATGTCGTGGGAGGCCGCACTGGAGCGGCCGTGCACCAGCACCAGGTGCAATCCGACCGCGAGGCGCGGCGTGCCGTGCGCCAGTGCCACCGCCTCCGCGCTGGCGCCGGCGTTCACCATGAGGCTGGCGTCGGTCAGGATGCCGTTGCGGTGTGCGGCGAGGATGGCGGCATTGACACCGGCGGACATGCCGAAGTCGTCGGCGGAGACGATCAGCCGGCGCTGGTCGCGCGTCGGGGGTGGAGGCTGTTCGGGCATCGCTGCGCGGGATCAGCGGCCGAGGGGCTGGAAAGCGGTCCGCGGCGATAGCTGTTGCCGCGACAGCAGTAGCATGCCAATGAGCGCCCACGTCAGTTCCCGGATACGCCGCAGGATGCCCAGGGCCAGTCCCTTGCTCGGCTCGAGCCCGAGCAGCGCGAAAATCAGCACCTTCCCGCCCTCCTGTGTTCCCACCTTTGCGGGTACGAAGAACAGTAACGCGTCGAGGGCAACCGAGAACACTTCGATGGTGAGCGCGCGATGTACGCTCACTGGAAGACCGAGCAGCCAGAGGATCAAGTAGATCTCGATCGCCCCCGCGGCCCAGCCCGCACAAAAGCAGACGGACGAGAGCGCAAACGCGCCGCGGGCCTGACCATGGTAGCGGGCAATCTCGGCGTCGAGCTGCTGTAGCCGCCGAACGAACTCCGGTGTGCGCTGCAGCACCCGCAGCCGATGCGCCAACTGCAGCAGGGGGGCAAACATCCCACGGCGCTGCGCCACGATCAGGGCGACGCCCAACGCCGAGAAGAGCGCCAAGCCGAGCAGGAGGCCGCGCCGCACCAGTGGTGGCAGCGGCGTGTCGTCCAACACCAAGGCGAATCCGATGAAAACAAATGCGATCTGGCCGATGGTTTGGGACACTTTGGCGACGGCGACGGAGGCCACCAACGAGGTGCCGTCCACGTGGCCGTTCAGGAAGCGGGTGCGTACGAACTCGCCGCCGAGCGTGGCGGTGGGGGTCAGGTAATTGACCGCGTCGCCGGCGATGCGCGCCCGCAGCAGATGGGTGAAGGCGATCCGCGGTCGCGGCTTGGGAAACGCGGCGAGCCAGCCCATCGTGTTTGCCACAAACGACAGTATCTCCTGCAGGATCAGCGGGACGATGCCCCAGCCGACCGGACGGAGATTGTCCACCACCGTCCGCACCCCGAGTTGGTGCAGCAACACGCCCAACAGCAGCAGGCCGATGAGCAGAAAGATGCGCTCAGCGATGTGCAGTGCGCGCTGCGTCGACATGCGCCCTCGGCTTCGAACCCGCCTCCGCGACACCTTTAGTGCATCGGTTGCCGCGGCGCCACCTCAGGGGGTGTCGGCCGGCCGTTAGTCGGCGTCGCGCCAGCGGTACACCCAGACCAGGAGAATCGCAAAAACGTAGGTGCCGAAGGCGGCGCCCCACAGGAACCAGTGCAGACGATCGACCGCGGCCAATACGAGCAACAGGTAGGCGAAGTCGCGGTTCATCAGCGCTTCGAAGGTCCCCAGCAGGCGTTGCCGTACGCGGCCCTTGAGGCTCACCGGCACGCCGCGTCGGGCGAAGCCGGGCCGCCGCACGAGCAAGAAGTAGCTCAGCGCCCCGGCGCAGGCGAAACCGCCGAGCAGCAGGTTGATCAACAGCAGGTCATGTCCGCCGGGGTGCCGATGAGACATCCCGACCCCCAAGCCAACGAAAATGGCGAGGTGCACGAGGTTGTCGGTGGTGACGTCGAATTTCTGCCCGAACTCGGATTCGGTAAAGGTCAGCCGCGCCACCTCGCCGTCGCAGCCGTCGATGATGGTGGCGCACAGGAACACGAGCGTTCCCGCCACCCCCGTCCAATACGTGCCCACGCTCAAGAGGCCGGCGGCCACGAGGCCCACGGCCGTGCCCACCACGGTGATATGGTTCGGGCGAAGACGTGTGTAGCGCGCCAGCCACCGACTGATGCGCAGCGAAATCCGCCGATCGATCCAGTGGGCGAGCGGACCGTCGCTGACCGCCGTATCCGCGCGCAGCCGTGCGCACAACGCGGCCTCCGCCGCGGTGGCCGAGGCCGCATCGTCGATCGGAATGCATACTTCACCGTCGAGTGGCAGGCGCTCGGCTCCCCGCGTACTGAGCGCCGCCCAGACCTGGTCGGCGCCGTGCGCGGCCAGGGCACCGAGGTCGATGGCGGAGAGCACCGGCGGGCGGCACATGGCGATGTCCGCACGGGCACCGGTGCCGAACAACAACGGCTGCCCATTGAGATTGGCGGTACGGACGCGAATGAGCGTGGCCGCGGTGACCAGACGATCGCTCGGGATCACCGTGACCGACGTGCCGTCGATCGGGGGCAGGTGGTCCGCCACGTCGACGGCGCGGGTACGAGCGTCGCGCCGCAGGAGCTGCCGCAGCAGCGTGCCATGTTCGTTACCGAGGACGATGACGCGGTCGAAACCGCTGCGCACGGCGCTCAGCACGGTCCGCTGAATCAGCGGCAGGCCGGCCACGACCTGAAAGCTTGCGGCCGAGGGGGGCAGGATGACGGCGGTCTTCACGCGGGCGTGCTCCCGTTGAACCAGTCACTGCGTGTGGGGACCGCCAGGGGCGCGGAGTTGCGGGCATCGGAGGCGTACGCCAGGTTGAGCAGCAGCAGGCACCACTCCGCTTCCGCTTGGTTCGTTCCGCGCAGGTCGGGCCGGTCGAGTTCGGAGCGGAAGGAATCGACGACGCCGTCAAACCATTCCGGGTGATGCGAACCGGCTGACAAGGCCGTGTTCAACCGTCGTGGCGGCCGGGCGGCCTTGCCCTCCAGCACGACGCGATCGTCGTTGATCGCCAACGCGCCGTCGTCGCCGACCAAGCGCCAACGGGTGCGGCGCTCCGTGGCGGCCCATGTCAGCCGGATCTCCGCTGTCAGCGAGGGGAATTCGATGCGGCACTCGGCCGTGTCCTCGACTTCGGTGTCGACGTAGCGGTGCCGCGCCAAGGCGGCACGGATACGGGCGGGCTGCTCGTTGGCCAACGCCAACAGCAGGTAAAAGGTGTGCCAGCCATGATCGACCAGAATACCACCGCCGGCTACCGCCGGTTGGACGCGCCAGTTGTCGCCGGTGCTGTTGGCGCAGCCGTTGCGGGCTGTCTCGAACGCGATGGTGTGCAGCCGCCCGACGGTCCCCTCCGCCAGCAGTTGGCGGACCGTCAGGAAGGCTTCGGAATATTTCCAATTGTGCACCGTGTGGAGAACGATGCCGGCCTTGCCCACCGCGCTGCGCACCGTGCGGTACTCGTCCATGGACGTGGTGAGCGGTTTTTCGCATAGCACGTGGACGCCGGCGCGGGCCGCCGCCACGATCGCCGGCGCGTGTCCGGCCGGCGGTGTCGCGACATCGACGAAATCGAGGCGCTCGTTGCGTAGCAGATCGTCGTGACTCGCATACGTGCGGATGCCCGGGATCAGCCTTTCCGCAAGGGCACGGCGGTCGGGAGCTGCGTCGGCGACCGCAACGATGCGGAAATCGCCGCGCTCCCGCCAGACAGGGAGGTGACCATTGGCAACGACATTGCCGAAGCCAACGATCGCTCCATCGCGGAGCGGGGTCATTGGCGGTAGTTGCCGCACCGCGCCACCTCGGCGAAGACCTCGTCGAGGATGGCCACGCCGTCGCGCGCTTCGGTTTCGCTGAGAACGAGCGGTGGATTGATGCGCACGCGAGCGAAATAACTCATCAGCAGCAAGCCGCGCCGGAAGGCTGCGCGGAAGATCTGCTCGGTGACCGTGGAGGACAACGGCTCTTTGGTGGTCCGGTCCTTCACCAGATCCATGCCGATGAGCAGGCCACTGCCGCGCACGTCGCCAATGAATTCGTACTTGTCTTGCAGATTGCGCAGTTCGCGCAACAGAACGCTGCCGACGCGTTGCGAATTGGCGACCAGGTCTTCGTCGAGGATGGTTTCCACCGTGGTCAGGGCCGCGGTCGAGGCCAGCGGGTTGCCGCCGTAACTTGAGGATGACGAACTCGGCTTGGCGAAGGGGTAAGAGGCGGTGATCTCGTCGGACGACATGAGACCGGTGACCGGGAAGCCCGAGCCGAATCCCTTGCCGATGGTCATGATGTCGGGTTGCGTGTCGCTGTGGTCGCAGCCGAACATGCTGCCGGTCCGGCCGAAGCCGGTGATCATCTCGTCGACGATGAGCAGCGCCTCATGCTCGCGCGCCACTTGCGCCACCGCGGGCAGGAACTCCGGCGGCGGAATGACGTTCCCCGCCGTGCCCTGCATGGGCTCGACGATGATGGCGGCCACCGCGCCGGCTGTCGTTGTCTTGAGCGACTGGCGCATGAAGTCGACACAGAACATTCCGCAGGCGGGGTGCGTCAGCTTGAACGGGCAGCGGTAGCAGTCGGCATAGGGAACCAGATGCGTGCCCGCGGCCAGCGGTCCCCACTTCTGTTTCCACTCGTCGCCGATCAGGCCCATGACTCCGCCGGTCTTGCCGTGGAAGCCGCCCCAGAAGCCGATCACCTCGAACTTCTTCGTGTAGGACTTGGCCAGACGGATGGCCGCCTCCACCGCTTCGGCGCCGCCACTGTACAGCTGCGTGCGTCGCAACGCGCCCGGCGCCAGTTCCGCGAGGAGCTTCAACAACGTCGCCCGCGGCTCGTTGGTGAAGCTGCCCACGGTCAACTTTTCGAGCTGACGGCTCAGGGCGGCGACGAAACGGGGGTGGGAGTGTCCGAGGCTGGCGACCGCGACACCGGCAAAAAAATCGAGATACTCGTTGCCGTCGGCATCGACCAGCGTGCAGCCGCGGCCTTCGGCCATGGCCACCTCCGCGAGCTGGGCAATCCGTTGCAGCCCTGGGGCCACGTACTCGGCCTCCGTGGCGATGAGGTCCCGCGAGTTGGGGCCGGGAACACGAGTATGGACGGGGGCCTTCTTCGATGCAGTTCTTACCATGGGAGTGCAGAGTCTTGCGCGTGCAGGTAGGCGGCGATCGCTCTCCCCCCGTCAGCGCGACACGAAGCGTAGCTGGGCCAATCGTTCAAGTCAATTAACCACACAGCGCCGGCCGCGTCGTAAACGCAATCGCCGCCGAAGATTTCGACACTGAGGGCGCGGGCGGCACGCTCCCCGAGGTCGCGGATGTTGTCCACGACGCCCGCAGGCGGGAGTGGGCGGTCCACCGGCGGCACGCAGTGAAAAAACCGTTGCCGCACGCCGTAGAATTTCAACACGGTGCCCGGCACGTGGCGTTGCACCAGTGCCGTGCGGATGCCGCGCGCGTGGAAGCCCGCCAGTACCGCGCGTGCGGCGGCGACGTCATCGACGCGGGTGACGTCGCCTGCCTCGGTGGCGTGGACGTCCCCACGTTTCAGCCACACGCCAGCGGCGGCCCACGCGGGGAACGCGGTGTCGCCGTGGGTGGCCATCAGCACGCTCGGCGGGAACGCCACGCGCGCCCGCGCCAGCGCCGTGACGGTGCGCTCGCGTTGGCAATTGAGGATACCCGCCGGACTGTTGACGATGCGCATGCCGCGGTCCTCCCACACCTGCAAACGCGCGATGGCGGCGGCCCCTTGGGCCATGGTGAACACCAAGCGGACGCCGTCGACGGCGGGCCACTCCGGCGCGTCGGCGCGGAACACCGTCACCGCATGCCCGTGGTCGCGTAGGTGCCGCGCCGCCGTTTCGAGGATGGCGCCGTCGTCATCGACTTTCCCGGGGGAAAAAATCCGCTCGCGTGCGATGCCGAGCAATTTGCTCATGGGCTGAATCCACCGCGGACGAAGGCTTCGGCGACCGCGATGTCCTCCGGCCGATCGACGTCGACGGTCTTGCCGATCCGCTCGCCGTAGAAACGATAGCCCCGCTGCAACAAGTGGCCCAAGAACTGCCGCAGCGCGGTGAAGCCCGCCTGCCGCGCATAGGCGACCTGCGCGAAGATGGTCGGCTCGAATACGTAGCATCCCGCGGTGACCAGCGGCACGTCGGATGCGTCGCGTGGCTGCGCGCCGGCGCCGAGGGCGCTGATCCGGCCATCGACTGCCAGGCGCGCGTACAGCGGCTTTTCGTCGTCGACGAACGTGCTCAACGCCAACACCGCATCCGCGTTCGTGTGCGCGGCCGCGGCGGTCAGGAACTGCGCCAACAGCTCGGGCGCGAACACCGCGTCGACGGTCAGCAGCACGAAGCGATTTCCCGCCAAGAGCGGGCGTAGCGTGAACAGGCTTTCCATGGAACTGGGCGTCGTGCGCCGGATGAATTCGAATACCAACTGCGGCCACTGCCCGCGGCAGTGCTGCTCGATGCCGCTGGACTCCTCATTGACGATGCAGGCGACCTGCCGTACTCCCGCCGTGGACACCGCGGCCAACACGTAGTCGATCAGCGGTCGGCCGGCGACCGGGACGAGCGGCTTCGGCAACGCAATCCCGTGGGTACGCAGGCGCTCGCCCAACCCGGCGGCGATCAGTCCGGCTTTCATCGATGGTCAGCGCACGGTGGTGGGCGGTGCGCTCGCGCAGCGATCCACCACCCCTTCCAGTTCCGCCAGGCCGCGAAGCCGCACGTCGACGCACGTGGGTTGCGGACAGGGGCGCTGCGGGTCGTCCACCAGCCAGCCGGTGCGTAAACCCGCCGCGTGCGCACCCAGAATATCCTTGTCGAAAGAATCCCCGACGTACAACGCTTCCCGTGGAGCGCAGCCGACCTGTCGCACCGCGAGTGCGAAGATGGCCGGGTCGGGCTTGCGGATACCGACAACGCCTGAATCGATCACGGCGGTGAATAGTGGCGCCAGACCGGCCTCTTCCAGCAACCGGTGCACGTTGCCGTAGAAATTGGAGATGACGCCGAGTGTGACGCGCTGGTGCAGCCGGTTCAACACCGCCCGGCTGGAAGCCAGTCCCGCCTGCGACGCCCGCACGAAGCCGGCCATCACGGCGGCGGCACGCGCGGCATCGGCGAGGCCGAGGTGCTCGAACTGCCGCTGGACATGGTATTCGATCAGCGCCCGCAGCCCGAAGGCGGCGACGGAGGGGTCCCCGTAGGCGCAGGCGGTCGCATGGTCGAACGCCGCGCGCCGGCGTTCGAACGGGAGGTCGAGCCCGGCCAGCCGATATTGCTCGCCGAAGCGGATCAGCCAGTGGCTCCCCGCGCCGTCCAACGTGCCGCCGTAATCGAAGAGGATTGCCCGCAGCATGTGATCGATCTCGACCGGCCTCCGTTCCAATTTGCCAGCAAAGCAAAAAAGCTCCGTGCCTGCCAGAGCGAGCCCGGCCCGCCGAGCGCGCCCGCGCGATTGACCTCCGCGGCCCGCCGCCCAGGTGACGATGGATGCGATCCAGAGGATCATTGGCATCGCTCTGGGGGACCACGCCAACTCCGATTGCCTGCCGGGCGATGCGGAGCGGAACGGACAGATCGCCGTCGACGAGTCGGTTACGGCAGCGATCGATACGCGCAACGGCTAGCGAGACACGAGCGTGCAAAACCCGGGTTCCCCCAAGCCCCCAGGCCCGCCCGCCGTTGGCTAGCCTGCCTTCAACTCCGCGGCGGCGTCTGCCGCGACAGATGCCTGCTGCCGGCGCGAGAGGCCAAGGTAGGTGGCGCCGAGCATCAGCGCCGCCGTGGTCCAGAAGGGCGCCGATGGGCCGCCGAAATCGAACATGAGCCCACCCCACAGTGGCCCGAGGATGCGGGCCAGGCTGCCGAGCGATTGCGAGATACCCAGCACGCCTCCGTGTCCCTTGCCGCCGCTCGCTTTGGAGATCAAACTCGATAACACCGGCGAGGTGATGCCCTGGCCGAAGGCGATGCCGCCGAGCGACAGTAGGAGCAGCGTCACCGGCGGCGTGTACGGTGCCGCCGCAATGCCGGCGGCCAGCAGCCCGGTCCCAACGACGACCAATCGTCGTTCGTCGATGCGGTGCGACAGCCTCCCCAGCAAACCGCCCTGCATCGTCGCCGTCATCACGCCAAGATAGGCGAACAGCCAATAGATGTGCGACGCGCTCATCTTGTACAGCGTGGAGCACAGCAGCGACAGCGTCGTCTCGACGGTGGAAAAGGAAAAGACCACCGCCGCGAACATTGCCATGAACACGCCCAGCTGCGGTCGGCCGAAGGCCGCGCGCAGTTGCGCGATCGGATGCCCCGCCGCGGTGACATGGCGGTGCTCCGGGGCCAGCGATTCGGGAAGACGCCACACGGCCACGATAAGGTTGATTGCGCAGATCGCGGTGGCGGCAAAGCCGGGAGCCGCATGGCCGTAGTGCGCCAGTAGACCGCCGATCGCCGGCCCAAACACGAACCCCAGGCCGAACGCCGCGCCAATCATCCCCATGCCGCGCGCCCGGTCCCTTTCGCTCGTACTGTCGGCAATGAAGGCCTGCGCCGCCGAAATGTTGGCCCCGGCGATGCCCGCGAAGATCCGCGAGATGAAGAGCATGCCCAGGCCGTTGGCCAACGCGAACAAGAGATAGGAGATGGTAGAGCCGGCGAGGCTGATCAGAATGACCGGCCGGCGGCCGATGCGATCGGACCAACGGCCCCACAGCGGCGCGAACACAAACTGCATCGCCGAGTACACGGCAATCAGCGCGCCGATGGTGACCCCCGACGCTTGAAACTGCCGCGCATAATAGGGCAGCAGCGGGAGCACGATCCCAAACCCCAGCAGGTCGACAAACACGGTAAGGAAAATGACGGTCAGGGCGGAACGTTTCGGCGGTACGACGTCGGTCATGAGTATCGGAAGCGCCTAGCACGAACCCCCTGGGGTCACAACCGCGGCCTTGCCGGTACGCGGCCGTCGGCGCGCACGGCCGCGACGCGGGCGGCGCCGTTGACGAGCGACACGACTGGAGTACAGTGCGACACGGGGCGACGCAGGCCGAGGACCGTTGCGCGTTGGGATGCCCGTGCGCACGCGCGTTGGGGGTTCGGCTATGGCCGGCGGGCGAACCCCGCGCGCAGGAGGCGGACGTGACGACACCTCTCCAAGAGGTCGACGGTGTGGAGATCCTCACGCTGCTCGACAACAGCATCGATCTGCTGCTGAGCAGCACCCCGTGCGTCCGCCGGCTGCCGCTGTCGCCAGACGCCCTGACCAGGGAAGGGCTCGTCGCCGAGCACGGCTTCGCCGCCCTGGTGACGGTGCGCAATGGGAATACCGCCGCATCGCTGCTGTTCGATGCCGGCCTGAGCAAGACGGGCTTGATCCACAACATGGACGTGCTCGATCTGCGTCCCAAGGAGTTGCATGCCATCGTCCTCAGCCACGGACATGCGGACCATACCCAGGGATTGATGGGGATGGTCGACCGCTTGGGCGAGCGCAAGATGCCGCTGCTGCTCCATCCGGACGCCTTCCTGGAGCGCAAAGTGATCTTCCCGGACGGGCACGAGCTGAACCTGCCGCCGCCGGACCGGCGCATCCTGTCGCAGGACGGCATCGAATTCATCGAGGAGCGCGGGCCGTCGTACCTCCTCGGCGGGCTGGTCCTGGTCACCGGGCAGGTCCACCGCAGCACGCCGTTCGAACGCGGATTGCCGTTGCACCATGCGCTGGTCGGCGGGACGTGGCAGCCGGATCCCTACATCCACGACGATCAAGCCATCGTGGTGAATGTGAAGCATAAGGGATTGGTGGTGCTCACCGGCTGCGGCCACGCGGGGGCGATTAACACGATCCGACAGGCGCAGGAACTTGCAGGTGTCGAGACCATCCACGCGGTCATCGGCGGCTTGCACCTTGGCGGGCTGCTCTTCGAGCCGTACATTGGGCCGACGGTCGCGGCCCTCAAGGAGATCGGTCCGGCGATGATCGTTCCGGCCCACTGCACCGGCTGGAAGGCGGCGCACGCCATTGCCCGCGAACTACCCGACGCCTTTGTGCCAAACAGCGTCGGGACGCGGTTCCTGCTGTAACGCCGCAAGACCGCTCAGACCAGGTCGAACAGTAGGATCTCCGCTTCCGTCTCGGCGACAAGCGCGAGTTGCGGCTCGGCGCTCGCCGCCGCACCGTCGCCCGCGGAAAGCGAGAGGGCGTTCAGGGAAACGGTGCCGCGCGTCACCTGCAGCCACGCATGGCGGTGGGGCTGGAGTGCATGCGTCAGGCGATCTCCGCTGCGCAGCAGCGCGGTAAACAGCATTGTGTCCTGATGGACAGTCACCGATCCGTCACGGCCGTCGGGCGCGGCGACGACGCGCAAGCGGCCTTGGCGTTCCGCCGCCGGAAAGTGGCGTTGCTCGTAGCTCGGGGCCAATCCCGTGCGCGCCGGCAGAATCCAGATCTGGAGAAAGTGGACGAGCGCGCTCTTCGAGTGGTTGTATTCACTGTGGGTGATTCCGGTCCCCGCGCTCATTCGCTGCACGTCGCCCGGCCGGATCACCGAACCGGTGCCGAGGCTGTCCCGGTGCTCCAAGGCGCCGTCGAGCACGTAGGAGATGATCTCCATGTCCCGGTGACTGTGCGACGGGAAGCCGGCACCGGGCTGCACGCGGTCCTCGTTGATCACGCGCAGGTCTCGAAACCCCATGTGGGCGGGGTCGTAATAATCCGCGAAGGAAAACGTATGGTAGCTGTTCAGCCACCCGTGTTGTGCGTGGCCGCGCTGCGCGGCGCGCCGAACCGTAATCATAGCGTTCCTCCCGCCAATTTCTGCGCGATCGACGCGACGTGCCGGCCCTGGAAGCGAGCCACTGCCAATTCGTTCGCGGTGGGCTGACGCTTCCCATCCGGGCCGGCGATCGTGGTTGCGCCATACGGCGTACCGCCGGACACCTCGTTCACGACGCTGAGTTCCGTGGCCGAGTACGGGACACCGACAATGACCATGCCGTGGTGTAGCAGGGTGCTGTGAAAGGAGGTGATGGTGGTTTCTTGCCCGCCGTGCTGCGTGTTGGTGCTGGCGAACACGCTGCCGACCTTGCCGATCAGAGCGCCGCGCGCCCACAGGCCGCCGGTCTGATCGAGGAAGTTGCGCATCTGCGCCGCCATGTTGCCGAAACGAGTGGGGGTGCCGAAGATGATGGCGTCGTAATCGGCGAGTTCCTGCGGCCGCGCGAGCGCTGCGGCCTGATCCAGTTTGGCGCCAGCCCGCGTGGCGACCCCCTCCGACATGAGTTCGGGGACGCGCTTCACCGCGACGTCTGTTCCCGATATCGATCGTGCACCGTCGGCGATGGCATAGGCCAACGTCTCGACGTGTCCGTACATGCTGTAGTACAATACGAGTAGCTTGGTCATTTGGATGCTCCTACCAGCGGGTGTACTTGCTCAACATAGCCTCCCGCTTGTTGCCAGAGAAGCCCGTCAAGAACCTTCCTTCCAACTCTCGGCCGGTTCGCCTATCGGCCGAGACCGATTCTGAAGTACACTCCTCGCGTCCGATTATGTTACGCTGGGCGTTCGCGGTGTTGAGGTTCGCAACCGGACGCAGAGAGGGGAGCCGATCATGAATCAGGCAAGCTGCCTGTGTGGTGCCGTCAACTGGGAGATAGAGGGGCCGCTCGAGTGGATGTCCAACTGTCACTGCTCGCGCTGCCGCAAAGCACACGGGTCGGTGTTCGCGACCTATGTCGCGGGGCCGGCCGCGAGCTTTCGGCTGCGCGGCAGTGAGCGCATCGTGCGCTACGAGTCGTCGCCCGGGTTCTTCCGCTGCTTCTGTGGGCGCTGCGGCTCCGTTGTGCCCGGCGATCCAACCGAGGGCCGGATCTTCGTCCCCGCCGGCAACTTCGCCGGCGATCCCGGTATCCGCCCGCGGGCGCACATCTTCGTGGCGTCGAAAGCCCCGTGGTACGCGATTCGCGACAACCTACCGCGCTTCGATGCGTACCCCCCAGGGGTCGATGCGCCGGTGCTGACCGATCGTGCGCCGCTCGACCCGCCCGGGGCGCCCCGTGGGAGTTGTCTCTGCGGCCAGGTCGCGTACGTTGTCAGCGCACCGCCGCAGCGCGCCGTCTACTGCCATTGCAGCCGCTGTCGCCGGACCTGTTCCGCCGCGTTTGCCTCGATACTCTTCGCACCGATGCGTTACACACGTGGGGAAGACCGGCTGGCGATGTACACCCTCCCGGACGCCAAACGTTTCAGCTATGCGTTCTGCCGGGTATGCGGCTCGCCGCTGCCGCGTCCCGACCCGAGCGGCGGTATCTGCGGGATCCAGATGGGTTCACTCGACGACGACCCGGGAATGCGGCCACAGGCCCACATCTTCGTCGGCTCCAAGGCCCCCTGGGACGACATCACGGACGACTTGCCGCGGTACGCGCGGTACCCCACGTAACCCGCGCGCTGGAATCCAGGCGCGGAGAGGATGGCGTTCCAAGGCTCATGGGAGGAAACTTCCGCCCTCATTCGAACGACGCGCACGTCACATTCCCGCGGAGATGCCGCGCTCGCCGGAGGTGCGAACACGGGTGTGACCTAGGCTTGCCGCGATTGCGATAGAGTTGCTGCCAATGCACGCCGCCTGGGAACTGCTGTGCGCCGCGCGGATGAGTGTGGACCTCGGCTCCTTCATCCGCACCCCGATCTCGATGTCCGCGGCACACCAACTGCTGCAGCGCCGTCTCCAGCAACGGGAAGCGGCGTTCCTGAGCGTTCTCGAACATGTTGTTTACGCCAACGCTCGCAGCCCGTATCGGAGGATGCTGAGGGCGATGTCGTGCGAATTCGCCGATATCCGGGCCATGGTGAACCGCGACGGCGTCGAGGGAGCCCTGGGCAAGTTGGCCGACGAGGGCTTCTACCTCACCTTCGACGAATTCAAAGGACGAGCGCCGGTGGTGCGCGGCGGTTGGCAATTTCGGTTCTCGGATCGGGACTTCGACAACCCGCAGGTCAGGTCGCACTTCATCTTGTGGACGGGCGGCTCCCGAAATCCGGCCATGGCGGTGAGGGTCTCGCTTGACTTCGTGGCCGATATGGCCGTCCATACCGCGGTCGCGCTGGAAGCGAACGGTCTGAGTGACCACCGGCATGCATATTGGCTGTTCTCGACGGCCCTCACATTGGCGCTGCGGCAAGTGAAGTTGGGCCGCAGCCCGCTGGCGTGGTTCTATCCGCTCAGCCCGATTCCCTGGAAAGGACAGCTCGGCGCCCGGTGGCTGGCCTGGCTGTCGTCCCGGCTGGGCCGCCGTCTGCCGGCGCCAGAGCACCTCGATCTGCGGGAGCCCGACCGGATGATGGACTGGTTGGTGCGCGCCGCGCGGCACGGACCGGTTCTGCTGACCTGCTACGCAAGTTCGATGGTGCGCATCTGCCGGGCAGCGATCGAGCGCGGCGTGCCGTTGAGTGACGTTTGCTTCGTCACCTTCGGGGAGCCGTTCACCGAAGCCAAACGGGTCCTTGTCGAGGCCGCCGGGGCAAGAGCGGTCAGTCACTACGGGTTTACCGAGGGAGGGCTGGTCGGCTATAGCTGCGCCAATCCCACGGTCTCGGACGATGTGCACGTCTTCGACAACGCGTACGCGATCCTCCAACGACCGCGGGCGATCGGCGAGACCGGGGAGTCGGTGGACGCTTTTCTGCTGACCACGCTGCTGCGCTCGGCGCCCAAAGTGATGCTGAACGTCGAGCCCGGCGATCACGGATTGCTGCAGAACCGCTCGTGTGGATGTGGGCTGGAGTCGATTGGGCTTCGACGTCACATGGCGCTCATCCACAGCTACGAGAAGCTGACGAGTGAGGGGATGACGTTTGCGAAAGGTGGACTGCTGCGTCTGCTAGAGACCGTCCTGCCGGAGCGTTTTGGCGGAAGCCTTGTCGACTATCAGCTTGTCGAGGAGGAAGACGAGGGCGGTATTGTCCGGCTGAACCTGCTCGTAAGCCCGCGCGTCGGGCCGATCGACGAAGGGGCGCTCCGTCAAGTCTTCCTGGCCGAACTGTCCCGAGACGGCGGTCCAACGCGAACCGGGGCGGCGGCTTGGGAGAGAGCCGATACGGTTAGAATCCGGCGTTGCGAACCGATGCCCACGGCCGCTGGCAAGATCCTGCCGTTTCACCTGATACGACACTAGGAGGTGAATTGATGAGCGCGAAACCAGCGGCGCTCCTACTCGTCAAGACGAGGGGAAACACGCGCCGGCTCGCCGAGAAGCTGAGCGCGGAGACCCTGATCGAGTGGAGTCTAGCCGTGTACGGGCCGCACCAGATCGTTGCGTACGCGTTGGCTGAGGCGTCCGGGGAACTCACCACCTGCATCGAGTCGGTTAGAGAGTGGTCGGAAGTGGCCGAGTTGGACGCCCGGATGTGCAAGGCGATTCCGGGCGACGAAGATCTGAAACCCGTTGTCGCCAGTGAAGCGGAGGTGGCGGTCCTCTTGATCGGCACCAACTACAAGGTAGAGAAGGAAAGGGATGTCACCTACAAGCTTCGCGGGCATCACGCCGTGGTCCTAGCCCGAGCGCTGTGGGGTCCGGACGACATCGTCGTATTGATACAAGCGCCCGATCCGGAATCGATGCGGAACGTGATCTGTGACGACGTGAAGACGATGAAGGGGGTGCTACGCTGTGTGACCCTTTACGCGTACCCGCCGGGTTGAGGCCGTGTCACCGTCCTGTCAGCCAGTCGTGCACTGCGGCGGTGAGGGGGTCTTCGAGACACCCATGATATGCGCGGCCGGGTAGTGGCGACAGCGCTGCGCCTCCCCAGAGCGCGGAAGGCACCGCCGGCCGGAGCAACTCCCCCGGACGCTGCGCGTCCTGCCCTGCTTCGAAGCGGGCAGACTGCTGATGGCGTACGGGATTTTCACGACACCCACTACACGCGTGGACGAGTGACCGTAACATGGGTGTCTCGGAACCTCTGACCTCGTCTTCTTGTTTTGGTGCGGGCTTTCGGAATTGGCCTCACTGACGTCTTGCCGGACCAAATTTTGAGCACATCCGCTGAATCAACTACATCCAGGCGGCGCGTAAGCAGGAACATCATTGCCTCGTGAACGTCCTGTTCGGTGGTGGCAACGCAATCCCGCAATACCACGGGGTAGTAGTCGTGAAACTGGGCGTCGATCGCCGTCGATCCGGCGCATCCCTCCGTCACGTCACCGACCACTACAATCGATCGTATCCCGTTTGTCCGAAGTATCATGTCCAGATCGGTACCGGCGAATGCACTCGACCGGTGTTTTCTTACGATGAGCTCGCCGGGTTTGGGTGTCAGCTCGTCGACGATCTGCCAGCCCCAAGTGTCGATTATGGACACTCCGCTGGATGGGACTGGGTTGCCCTGCGCCCTGCCGGATCCCTGCTGACGGCTCAGGGTCATCTTGATGTAGCCCATGCGCAGGTAGGGCCCCGACGAAACTTTATGCCCGGGATAGAGTGTTTGCTGGACATGCACGATCAGGACTCCGGCGGAACGGGCAGCCTCCAGCACTGGTTTGACTCTCTTGGGTACCAGCTTGAGTGTCGAAATATCTGCTCCCGCTTTGTCAAAGTAGCCTCCCGGTGTGCAGTAATCGTTCATGATATCGACCAGTACCAGGGCGGTGAAACGCGGTTCGACCAGCTCTTCCAGGGTGGTCAACATGTCTCTGCCGTCAATGGTGATCATTGTGGGGCCTCCTGTGCGCCGGTCAAACCGGCGAGGTGTAGAGAATCGGAGAGAGTCATACGTTGAAGGGTCAGCGACCCACGACGGCCCCGAGTCATGCGGAGTCGCCGGCGAGGGCGGTGCCGAAACGTTGACAGGGGGACGTGCAGGCCGGGCATTGAGCCGCGAAAGAACCTCATTCCCGAGTGCCGACACTGTAGGTGGAAGCGGAAGGCCCCACCCAACGCATCGATACGCTCCTCGAGCTCGCGCAGCCGATAGCTTCTACCGCGAATATTGCGCACGTGGTGTTTGTGCAATAGCCGATCGAGAATTGCGGTCGCCAGCACCTCGTCGCTGGTGAGCAACTCCGGCCAGTCGCAAATCCCGTTGTTGGTGGTAATCGGAATGTTGCCTCGGCGATAGCGATAGGAGACCAGGCGGAAGAACAGACTGGCGTCGAGCCGGCTCATCGACTCGAAGCCGACCTCGTCGACGATGAGCGGCGAGATGTTCATGTACTTGCGCCGTCGCCAGTGCGCCGAACTCAGCTCAGCATCGCATTTCATCAGCGCCAGCAGATCTTCCAGCCGGTAGAAGATGACTCCAAAGGCGTTCTCCACTGCCCGCATTCCGGGCGACACGGCCACGTGACTCTTGCCGGTGCCGAGGACGCAGACCGCTACCATGACGCCAAACCGCACATCCCGGCGCAGCACCCGCACCACCGCCGCCACCTGGATGGGCGCGTTCGGGGAGAGGGCGGCGTACCGCGAGCTGGTGACCCGCTGGGAGGCGACCCGCAGCTCGCCCAGGAAGTAGGACTTGGCCAGCTCTCCGTTCCTCCTTTCGGGCACGTCACTGTAGTAGCGTGTCGCGCTGGACCGCACCGTCTTCGCCACGCGCCGGCCGGTGTAGTCGGACCGGAAGGTCAGCGTGGAGCTGCTGCTGATCTGCTGCAGGCGATCGTCTTTGTCAAACGTGACGTGTTCTTCAAGCTACCCATAATTTGCGTGGACGGGTTCTCGTAACACGGTAACTTAGAACCTCCCGTTCGCCAGCGCTACGAGCACGGCACCACGATTCTGACGTCGAACCGAGCTCTTGAGGAATGGCCAGCGCTGTTCGGTGACGCCCTGCTCGCCAGTGTGGCGATGGATCGGCTGCTCCACCGCGCGCACGTGATCGCCATCGAGGGCGACTCGTATCGCACCCCACCGCCCCGCGCTCGGTCGGTCAGCGTGTGGAGAGCCGCTCCCCGCCTCAACCGCCGGCGCCACGCGCCGTGGTCGAACGCCGGCAAGTGCGGCTATCGCAACAACGAAAGGAGATTGTGGACAGTCTGCGCCATTGCGTGTGGATGATTACGCCAGATGGGCGGTCAGTTTGGCCGAGCTCCGTGCGGTCAGTTTAGGCGAGCCTTGACACGCAGCAAATCGGTTGTCCCATTGTAGAGTGCGACGATTCCGAGGTCGCGAAAGGAGGCAGAGAAGGGATGCTCACGGGAATCTACGCCCTCGGGTTCGAGACGAGTCAATTTGTTCCTTCCGGCAGCGATTGCCGGTGGTGGCTCAGCGGAAATGCGAAGCCGATTTGGGTTGCGACACGCTCTCCCCAAGGAATGGAATCGGCCAGCGTGCGCGTGAAGGTTGAGGGCATCGTCCGCCAGCCAGACTGCAATGGCCACATGGGCGTTTACCGGCGGGAGTGGAATGTCGCGCGAATCCTTTCGCTTGCCATAACCGCTCCGCACAGCCGTTCTGAAGGCCGGAAGTCCACCCTCTCGAGGTCAGAAGAAATCGGGTATCCAATGCCAGAAGCCGGCGGACATTGTGGCGAACATTTCGACACCGAAAAGCGGCGTGGAGGCCGGAAAAGTGTCCTTTCCGCGAGCAAACGGACACAATGTCAAGATGTTAACTTGGTCCGACCCGGTTCTTCCTGAGAGACGTCGACGTGTTGTCTACGAGCACGCCCGGTAGACGCAATGCATCCGGGCGCCCGGCTTGGAAGCTCATTCCGTCGGGAGTACATTAGGGAGGCCCACAGCCCAAAGATCAGGAGGTAGGAGATGCTCTCACGGCTACCGGCATACCGTTTGGCTAGGACCGCTCTCGCAACGCTCCTGCTCATGGCGATACTGGCTGTGAGTGGATGTGTCACGCAGCAGACAAAACCCGTTTCGGTCAGTGAGTCGGCGAGTAAGAAGGAGTGGAACGCCCTCAACACCCAGGTCGAGGAGTTGTATCGTGCGGGCGATTACGGCGGCGCCATAACCGTCGCCAAGAAGGCCGTGGAGGTCGCTGAAACCAGCGGCGGCCCCACTCATCCCGACGTGGCGCAGAGCCTCACCAATCTGGCCGTACTCTACAGCGCTCAACATCAGCCAACGCAAGCCGAGCCGCTCTTCCAGCGCGCGCTGGCAATACGCGAGGAAGCGCTCGGGTCTGACGATCCCCTTGTGGCGGATAGCTTGAGCAATCTGGCGGTGTGCTACGGGAGCCAGAGACGGTATGCGCAGGCCGCGCCGCTTTTCCAGCGTGCCCTGGCAATACGCGAGAAGGTGCTGGGGCCGGACGTCCCCCTTGTGGCCGACAGCCTGAACGATTTGGCCGGCCTCTATGCCGCGCAAGGCCTGTATGCACAGGCCGAGCCGCTCTTCACGCGCGCGCTCGGAATCAGAGAAAAGGTTTTGCAACCGGACGATCCCCACGTGGCCGAGAGCCTCGAAGGCTTGGCCGCCTTGTATCGCGCCACCAAGCGGGGCGACGAAGCGAAACCGCTGGAGCAACGAGCGGCTAGTATCCGCGCGGCGCAACGATGAGATCGTCGGATCGACCGCCGCTGCCGATCGGATTGACGCGCTCAGACGACCATCAGTACCGCGTTTGGGGACGTGGGGCCGAGGTGGCCGAGTTTCAAGTTTCTCCCGTCCGCGCCTCCAGCCGCCAAGCACCGTCAGCCCGCGAGGAATTCCGCCGGCGCGCAATCGCGGCGCTGGTAGATGGACGCGGCACGTGCCACGCCACGGGCGAGGCTTTGCGTCGACACATTCAGGCAACGACCGACCGCACTGAGCGAGAGGCCGTAGTGACTCACCGCCACGTGGCTCACCGCCGCGCGGGCCGCGAGAACTTCACGCCGTAGGCTGGCGCTCGCGCTCTCCCCTCGACTCACGCCGAAACGCTCCCCAACGCGCGCGCACAGAGTGGCGACCACGGCCGGTGCCTCACGGACGATGCGGGGCAGCGTCCCATCCAGCCGCTGCAGCACCGCTTCGACAAAGGCTTCACTGCCCAAAATGCGCTCGTCAGACGCCCACCGTTCCCGGCCCCGCGTAAGTCTCGGCGCGAGGTGCCATGCTCCAGCGCTGCGTTGCAGCCCGCCACCCTCGAGCTCCGGCTCAGGTCCACTCATCCCCCGGCGAACGAACTCCCCGTAGGCCTGCCGCGCCGTACCCACCGCCGCGCCGCTGTCGCTATGCGGACACGAATAGGTGCCCCGCGGAGCAGCCGCCGCTGGCGCGTGATGCAGATCCCAAAGCTGGTGCGCGTGCGTTGACTGGCCGTTCCTCACGGCATCCGCAACGGCTCGGTGGTCGACGGGGTCGCGATCTCTGTGAGCACGACATCGGAAACCCGCGTGAGCAGGGCGGCGGCATCTTTCTGCGCCCCGTGCTCGACGGCACGCGACAGCACTTCGTTCGCCGTTGGTCCCCGCTGCGCTCCGAGAAACGGCTTGATGATCAGATAGACGACATCGCGCAGCCGCATATGACGCAGGAAGCGGCGGAGCAGCCGCAGGGTCTGGAGCGGATAGTGCCTGACTTTGTAGCGGAACAGCCGTTTGAATCCCGCGGTACGCTCCGCATTGATCACCGCGCCCGGCAGGCAGGTGGGATCGATTTCCGAGCACTTGAAATACTTGTACCAATCGTCCGCATCATTGACCAATTCGCGCCGCAGATACTCCTGCCACAAGGGGGTGCCACGGTATACACACAGACGGTTGAAGGCGAACGTGTCGAGCCGGAGCTTCGCGGCAAAATCGAAGGTCGCCCGCATGTCCTCGACGGTCTCGTCGGGACTGCCAACCACGAAAAACCCGTGGACCAGCTCGATGCCCGCCCGCTTGGCGTTGGTGACCGCGGTTTCCACTTCCGCCAACGTCTGCCCCTTCTTCAGCCGGTCGAGCACCTTCTGGCTGCCGCTTTCAATCCCGAACATCAACGTCCGGCAGTGCGCCTTCGCCATGGCTGGAAAGAGATGCTGCGCCACCGAATCCACCCGTCCTTCGCAGCCCCACTGAATGGTGACCCCGGTGTCACCGAGGCCCTTGCAGATGGCCTCGATGCGCTTGGGCTGCAGCAGAAAATGGTCGTCGACGAAGTAGACGGCCCCGTAGCCCAGCCGCTGGAGGTGATTGAACTCCTCCACCACGTGCTGGGCGCTGCGCGCGCGCCATTTGCCTTCGTTGAACATGGGGATGTCACAGAACACGCATGGCCACGGACACCCGCGCGAGGTCTGCATGGTCGTGAACTGCTCCATCGACAGCACCACCGGCACGTCGAGCGGCATCGATTCGATGAAATCGAGCGGCAAGCTCTCGCGGTCGGGGAACGGCCACTGATCGAGGTTGCGGTCCAGTGGCCGGTTGGGCGTATGGACCACTTGGCCGTCCTTTGTCCACGTCAGGCCGGCAACGGTTCCGGGATCGTCGAGGCGGTCGAGCAGATCGAGCAGGAGTTGTTCCCCGTCTCCGCGACAGACGAAAGCCACCTCCGGGCACTGCTGCTTCACGAGCGCGGCATTGAGCGTGGCAAAGACGCCTCCGAACGCGAGGCGGACGTGCGCATCGGCGGCGCGGATCTGGCGCGCCAGGATCTTGGCGTACGGATAGCTCGTGGTGCTCAGAAAACTGAGTCCCACCAGTGCGGGCCGCTGCCGGCGGATCTCCTCGATAATGACGGCATTGGACGTTTCGGGGTTGGCCTGATCGAACATCATGCACTCATGGCCCGCGCGTTTGAGCACGGCCGAGAGCGACATGATGCCGATCGGTGGAAACCCCATGATGCGGAGATTGCCGGTCGGGCTCCGGGCAGCCGCTGGCAGGGCATAGAACTGCGGATCACGAATGTGAACCAAGAAGACCCGCATGCGTCACTTCGCGGTCGGTGCCCCTTTCTTACGGGCTACCCTAACACGGACCGCCGAGGCGCGTACAGGGGAGCAGCGGCAGCGGCCACAGGTGCACGTCGGTGCCTCGCAGCGCGGGCAGACCGGCAGCTCCGGTGTCAGCGGCGCGCCGCACCCGGCCGCCTGGCAACGGTTCCAGTGCTTACCGCGGTCAACTTCAGGGTGGGCAGCAACCTCGTCGAGCTCGTCCTCGCCGACGAACAGTATCCCACGCTTTCGCGAGCGCACGCGGTACGCCGTAGCGATGCCAGACCAGGCCTCAACCTTGACGTGCTCGCCGCTGTCGCGCAGCGTAACCCAGCGCTCGGGAGCGAACCGGGGTGAAATGTCGGCCTTGGCCATGGGGAACCTCCTTGATACGAGTCGTTACCGTGGTTTCCGCAGCGCGTACCGCGGCGTGCGCCTGTCCCGGCGGCTGCCGATGTGTCGCTCGATGGCGTGCAACCGGGCGCGTTCTTCCGGGGCGGCGAAGCTCGGCGCGTGACCGCGCGCGCCGGCACGCCTGCTGCGCGCACGCGAATACCCCAGCTCCGACAAATATGCCTCCAGTCGGCGACGCCGGAGGATGCGTGCAGCGGAACCGGGCACGGTTCACCTCGGCGCCACGCCCGTGACGGGCGCGGTCACGGCTCCCACTTGCGCGTGACGGCGCAGATACTGCGCGCCGATCCACCACTCGCTGCCGTCGGCGACGCGGCGCACCTGATAGACCAAGCCTTCACGGGAGCGCGGACGCCAGGCAACGATCTCCACCTGTTGCCCATCAACCAGATCGTTGCCGAGCGGCTTGCCATTGGTATCCAGGAGTGGCACTGGCTCAGAACCGTGCGCCCCCGCGCGTAGCGGCCAGTGCACGAAGGCCCGCCCGCCCACACCAAAGACGGGACCGTTCTTCTTCTCCCGCCGCGGCGCTGGCTGCGATAATGGCAAATGGTCAAACGTTGCCATGTGTCCCCCTGTCGGAGCGCTCCGTCGAACGAGATCGGCAGCGCGTCGCCCACGTGCGAGCCGGTGGTTGCGGTGGCACGGCAACGATGCCCCGTGCCACCGCAACCCTGTGGGCGCTACGTGGCCGATTAGTAACGACGGTTCCAGCCTCCGCGACCACCTCCTCCGCCGCCCCCGCCACGCTGGCCGCGACCGCCGCCACCACCTTCTTGCTCGCGGGCCTCGTTGACCTTGAGGGCACGGCCCTTCAGCTCGTGTCCGTTCAATTGCTCGATCGCCTTCTGCGCATCGGCGTTCGAACCCATCTCGACGAAACCGAAGCCCCGAGATTGCCCGGTCGCGCGATCGGTGATGATCGCAATCGACTCGCAACTCCCGGCTTGCGCGAACAGTTCCTCAAGGTCCCTGTTTGTTACCTCGAAGGCGAGGTTGCCAACGTACAGCTTCTTTCCCATTCACGTCACTCCTTGTTGGATCGCTGCGGCGACCACATTGTCGACGAACCCGCGGTCGGATCCCGGCACGCCAATGTCGCGACATGCCTCACGGCCAACGACACCTCTTGCGTCGTACCGTGTATGCCTGAGTGCGCGAGCGGGAACAGCACCAGAGAATGAGTGCAGTGGTGGTGAGATTCTCGCGGGACAACCAGTGGTACCGAAGGTAGCAGCCAAGCGGCGACAGCACAACCCGGATGCAGAGCACATCTGTGACCGCCTGCTCCACAACGCGCACCGCCTCGTGCTAAAGGGGCCGTCGCGCAGGAAGGAAGGTGCCCCGAACGCATCGGCTTCGTATGGCTTCAAGAAAGCCAAGCGTCGCTGCGCTCCGAGTACCTTCGGACTCCATATTCAAACCAACCAGGAGGACGATCACAACGAGAGTCTGCTCAAACTCGCTGCCGAGCCATTCCGACCGCGCGTTCAGCATCCCGAAACGAGCGTTCAGACTGAGCGAGACGGGCAGCCAAGCATCTGGTTTCGTCTCGGGCACCGCGGAAATCGGCGCGCACAGATCCGCGATAAGCGACGATCGAAGAGCGGTTGCGGGTTACCATCGGTCCGCTCACGGTCGCGCGAAGCTCGTCACGCGGCCTCGGCCGTCACGGCCGGCCGGTTCGTTTGGGGCAGGGCCTTCCAACGCCCCATGCGGCGCAGCCGAATCTGACCGCCGCACAGCAGCCCGTACATCAACAGCACGACCGCATCGTCGTTCGGCAAGCTCGCCTGGCGGCCGGGGCGCTGGCGATCGCACTGGCCGGCAAGTGAACCGCGTCAGTCGTTGACCGTCACCGGGGTTCGATCCGCCACGGGTATGGTTTGTCGGGCCGCAATTTTCTAAGAGTAACGAGATGGTTCCGGGGGATCGATGAAGTTCGTCCACGCGGCCGACGTGCACCTCGACAGCCCGCTGCATGGGCTCGAACGTTACGCGGGCGCCCCGGTGGAGGAATTCCGGGGGGCGACGCGGCGCGCCTTGGAAAATCTGATCCGCTTATGCGTCGACGAGGAGGCGGACGCCCTGCTGCTGGCGGGCGACCTCTACGATGGGGACTGGCGCGACTTCGGGACGGGGCTGTTCTTCTCCGCCCAGATGGCCCGTCTGCGGGAAGCCGGCGTGCGGGTGTTCGTCGTGCGCGGGAACCACGACGCGCAGAGCCGGATCACGAAGAGCCTTCGCCTGCCGGAAAACGTGCACATGTTTCGATCGCGCCGGCCGGAGACCGTCGTCGTGGACAAGTTGGGCCTGGCCGTGCACGGGCAGAGCTTCTCCCAGGCGGACGTGACGGAGAACCTGGCCGGCGGCTACCCCGCACCGAGGAGCGGGTTGCTGAACGTCGGCCTGCTGCACACCAGCGCCGACGGCCGGCCGGGGCACGCCAACTATGCGCCGTGTCGCCTTCAGGACCTCGTCGCCAAGGGTTACGATTACTGGGCTCTCGGCCACGTCCACGCCCGCGAGGTAGTGCACCAAGACCCGTGGGTGGTGTTCCCCGGCAACCTCCAGGGGCGCCACGCGCGCGAGACCGGCGCCAAGGGCTGTACCCTCGTCACCGTGGACGACGGGCGGATCACCGTCGTCGAACCGAAGTGGCTGGACGTGGTCCGCTGGACGGTCGTCGATCTCGACGCGTCCAATTGCGCCACACCGAATGACGTTCTCGATCGCTTGAGCGCCGCGTTGCGGTCCGCCGTGGACGATGCGGGCGGCCGCGTGTGCGCCGCCCGCGTCCGTGTCGGCGGGCGAACGGCAGCGCACGCGTCACTGCTCAACCGAAAGGACTCTTGGGTCAACGACGCCCGGGCACTGGCGACGGACGTTGGCGCCGGGGAGGTCTGGATCGAGAAGGTGACCCTCGCGACGGTTCCGGAGATCGATTGGCGCGAACGCGCCGCGCAAAGCGGTCCTGTCGGCGAACTGCTGCGCGACATCGAGTCGCTTGGCGGCGACGGCGCGCGTTTGCGGCAACTGATCGAGCGATTCGCCGACCTCAACGCCAAACTCCCGGCCGAACTGCGGGAGAGGGAGGGCGAGGACGGTTTCCGTATCGACGAAACGCGGTTGCGGGAATCGCTTGCCGGCATGGCATCCGTGATCTTGCCACGGCTCCTCGATGCGGAGGACGGCGAGTGAAGTTAGAGCGCCTCGAACTGGCTGCCTTCGGGAATTTTTCGGACACGGTCCTTGACTTCGACCCGGCCGCAACTTTCCAGGTGATCTTCGGCCGCAATGCCGCGGGGAAGAGTACGGCGTTGCGGGCGATCGCCGACCTGTTGTTCGGGGTTCCCGAGCGCACGTCGGACGATTTCCTCCACGCTGGCACCCGCCTGCGTATCGGCGCGCGTGTGACCGCCGCCGACGGTCGCTCGCTCTCCTTCACGCGCCGCAAGGGCCGAAAGGACACGCTGCTCGATCCCGCGGGTACGGCGATCCCAGAATCGACCCTACGAGCTTTTCTCGGCGCCGCCGACCGGGAACTGTTCGCTTCCATGTTCGGCCTCGGCCACGAGCGGCTTCGCCAGGGCGCCGTGGACCTCCTCCAGGCCCGCGGGGCGCTCGGCGCGAGCCTCTTCGAGGCCGCCGCGGGGACCAAAAGCGTGCGCACGGTGCTCGCGGCGCTGTCGAGCGAGGCGGAGCGGTTGTTCAAGGCCCGGGGCAGCACTCCGCGTATCAACTCGGCCATCGCCCGTTACGCAGCGGCGCGGAAACTGGCCCGCGATGCGGCGCTCGCTGGCGAGGATTTTCGTGCCATGGAGGAGGAACTGGAGGCCGTTGGCGCGAAAGCGGAGACGCAGCGCGCCGAACTCGCGCGCGTCGAGGCGGAGCGGCGCAAGCTGGAGCGAATCCGGCGCAACCTCCCGCGGGTCGCCCAGCTGGCGGCATGGCGGGAAGAACTCGCGGGACTCGCCGATGTTCCGGACCTTCCCCCCACCGCCCGCGAGGAGCGCCTGGCCCTGGTCGGCCAGCAGCGGCAGCTCGCCGGAAACATCGCCGCCGCCGCAGCGCGGATTCGCGGTTTGGAAGATGAACTGAAGAGCCTGCACGTTCCGGAAGCGCTGCTGCGGGAGACCGATGCGGTCCGTCGGCTGAACGAAGACCTCGGCGCCGTGCGCAAGGCCGCGGACGACCTCCCAAAGCGAACCGGAGAATTGGCGGGCCTGCAGGATGCGATTCACCAACTCCTGTCGCAGGCCCGGCGCGGCCTGACGGTGGAGGGCGCCGAATCCATCCGGCTGCCGAAACCCCAGGTCAAACGAATCGACGAATTGGCGCTTCGTCACGCCGAGCTGAGCACCTTGGTGAGCACCGCCGAACGGAGCGAAGAGACGGCGCGGGCGGAATTGCGGGAGGCTCAGAGCCGCCTCGGATGCCTGCCGCCGCTCCGCGACATGCGGGCCCTCGTCGATGCGCTCCAGGAGGTCCGCCGCGAAGGGAACCTGCAGAAGGAACTGAACGAATCCGCGTCGAGGTGCTCCGCGCTCGTGCGCAAGGCCCGGTTGGACGCAGATGCGCTACCCGGTTGGTCCGGGTCCCTGGAGGCGCTCGAAGCGCTCGCCGTACCCATGGCCGAAACCGTGCAGAAGTACCAGCATTCCCTGGGTGTAGCCGACCAACAGATCGTGCGCCTGCGTGACCGCGTGGTTGAGCGGCGCGCGGAGCTCACGACGATCCAGGCGGAGATCGCCCGTCTCCACGCGGCCGGCGAGGTACCGACGCCTGAGCAGCTCTCGGTGGCACGCGAACGGCGCGCGGCGGGTTGGAGGTTGGTCCGACAAGCCTACGTCGATGCTCACGACGATGTCGCCAGCGCGGCCGCGCACTACGATCCGGTTCGTCCGCTGCCCGAGGCGTACGAGGCCAGTGTCGCCGCCGCTGATGCCGTGGCCGACCGGATGCGCGCCGACGCGGAGCGGGTCGCCGCCGACCAGAGCTTGCGTCGGCGTAAGGGCGAGGCGGACTCGCGTTTGGCGGAGGCGCGGGCCGCGCTCGTCGATGCGGAGCGCGAACGGGAGCGGCTCGCGGTGGAATGGCGAGGGATATGGACGCCGCTCTCGGTCGAGGCCCTGACGCCGGCGGAGATGTCGACCTGGCTGGAATCGCGACGGCGCATCCGGGAGACACTGGATGCAGGCCGCGAAGAACAGCGGCGGCACGAGCAAGTCCGTCTCGCGGCCGGTCGCTGCGGGGATCTCCTGCGCGCAGCCTTGCTGTCCATTGGCGAGTCGTCGCCGCAAGGCGATGCCGAGCTGGGGACGCTGGCGATACGCGGCGAGCGCTGCGCAGCGGCGGCGGAACAAGCGGCGCAGCAACGTAGAGCGCTCGAACAGACGGTCTCCGACTGCAATAAGCGGCTCCTTGCCGCCGAGAAGGCGCGTGCGGGCGCGGGCGCCCGGCTCGAAGCGTGGAAACACGAGTGGTCCGGGATCGTCGCCGCGCTCGGGTACGATGCGACCGCATCCCCTGTCGAGGTGCAGACTTTCGTCAACCTCGTCGAAGACGCCCTGACGCGACACCAAGCGGCCCGGGAGCTGGAACGGCGTATCCGGCGCATGGAGGAAGACTCGGAGGCATTCCGCCAGAAGGTGACCGCTCTTGCCCAGGGTGTGGCGCCGGAACTCGCCGGGTTGCCGCCAGCGCGAATGCTTACCGAGATCACGGTCGCGCACCAGAAGGCCGACCGCGCCCGTGCGATCCGGACAGAGAAGCAGGCCCGCCTCGACTCCTTGCGCGCCGACCTGGGTGCGTACCGCGAGCAACTCGCGGGCGTCGAGCGGGGCCTCCGTGGGCTCCTGGAGCGCGCGGGTTGCTCGGCGGTCGAGCAGCTCGAAGAGCTCGAAGCGCTGGCTTCACGCAAACGCGACGTGAGCCACCGGTTGGGGCAGATGGAGAACGACTTGCTCGCCGAGGGTGGTGGACTCGGAATCGATCGGCTCGTCGACGAGACACGCGAGCAGGACGGTGACCGAATCGCAACCGCCATCGTGGAGCGGCAGGCCGCGATGCACGAGCTGCAAGCGCAGCGCGACGACACGCAACAAGCGTTGGGCGAGCTTCGCCAACGCCACAAGGCGACGGTGAATCGGACCAACGCCTCCGCCCAGGCGGCTCAGGAGGCAGAGGAAGAACTTGCCACTATCCGTGCCCATGCGGAGCGCTACGTTCACCTACGGCTGGCGGAACTCGTTCTCGGCGACTTTGTCGAACGGTACCGCGCGCAACACCAGGATCCGATCCTCAACCGGGCGTCGGCGCTGTTCCCCGTGCTGACTCTCGACACCTTCACCGCCATCCGCACCGACTACGACGACGAGGACCGTGCGGTATTGGTCGGCATCGACCGAACCGGCGCGGCGCTACGTGTCGAAGCGATGAGCGACGGGACGCGCGACCAGCTCTACCTGGCGCTCCGGCTCGCCGCGATCGAACAGTACATCGACGCCGCGGAGCCGCTCCCTTTCGTCGCCGACGACCTGCTCGTGCATTTCGACGACGAACGGGCGCGGGCGGCGTTGCGGGTCCTCGCCGAGCTGAGCGGGAAGACTCAGGTCCTCTTTTTCACCCACCACGCGCACCTGGTGGATTTGGCCAGAGACGTTATTCCGGCGAGTGCGCTCAACGTGCAGCGGCTGGGATAAGGCCGGGAGGTTCTGGGTGCATGCAAGCCACTGATAGCCGGTGGGGTTGGTAAGCGAGGTCACGGGGTGAGCCGGTCGAGCGGATCGCGGCCATCGCTTACCGGATCCCGCCGAGGCGACCACGGCGCACCAAGGAGCATGTGGACGTCTGGGGGACGTGCCAGGCACTTTCGCCGCGCCGCGTGGCTCCCTTGTGCCGGCTGCGCGCCGCTTGACGGGCGCTGACGGCGCCCCGTATAGATCGTGGGCGTTCGGCCACGTGAGCAGACGGTCGAGCACCTGAGCGAAAGATCGTTCCGCGGCGACACGACATACGAGGTGCAACTCTACCACATCCGGCCGGCGCGGATTCTGGGCCTGACGGATGTAGTCGAGGATCTGCGTTTCGAGGCAGTAACGCCAGGTGGTATCCGCACGGCGGCTTGCGGAGCCTGCCGGCGCACGATGAGGCGGCGACGGGTCGCCGGCACGGAGGTCCGAAACGATGACGAGCAGGATAACGACAACGATTGGCCTCGCCGGTAGTATTGTCGCGCTGTTCCTGGGCTGCGCGCCGCGGCACGGCACACGCGGGGATCTCGCCGCGGATCGGACCGGTGAGGCCGAGGCGGTTCGCATCGGCATGGACGCATATCTCTACGGCTATCCGTTAATCACGATGGAGTTGAGCCGGCGGGTGGCGACCAATGTGCCGGAGCCGATACTCGGGAAACTCGCGCCGATGGGCCAGTTCGCCACGCTGCGCACGTACCCGTCGGCCGAGGACCGGTTTGTCACCGCCCCGAACGCCGACACGCTGTACACGCTCGCTTGGTTGGACGTCTCCAAAGAACCGTGGATCCTCGGCATCCCGGATACGAAGGGTCGCTACTTCCTCATGCCGATGCTGGACGGCTGGACGAACGTATTTCAGTCGCCCGGCACGCGTACGACGGGCACCGCAGCCCAGACGTATGCGATCACGGGCCCAGGCTGGACAGGAACGTTGCCAGCGGGCGTCACGGAGTACAAGTCGCCGACCGGCTTGGTCTGGATCCTCGGCCGCATCTACTGCACCGGTACGCCGGCAGACTACGAGGCGGTGCATGAGTTGCAGGACAAGTTCTCCCTGGTCCCGCTCACGGCCTATGGGCACCCCTACACCCCGCCCCGGGGGGCGAGCGATCCGGGCGTCGATATGAAGACGCCCGTGCGCGAACAGGTGCACCGCCTGGATGCGGGCGCATACTTCAAGTTGCTGGCCACGTTGATGAAGGACAACCCGGCGGCTGCCGCGGATGCGCCGCTGGTTGCGCAGTTGGCAAAGATCGGCTTCCGTCCCGGGAGCGATTTCGACATCGGCCGACTGGACCCCGCCGTGGTCAGTGGATTGCAGCGCGTGCCCACGCTTGCGCAGGAACAGCTAGCGACAGAGTTCAAGCGTACGGGTGTGACGATTCATGGGTGGAGGTACTCGACGACGCTGGGCGTCTACGACAGCGACTACCTGCGGCGCGCGGTCACCGCGGCGTTCTTCCTCGGCGCGAACCGACCGCAGGATGCGATCTATCCGATTTCGGAGTTCGACGCCGACGGCAGGCCGTACGACGGCAGCCAAAAATATGTGATGCATTTCGACAAGGGAGAGGAGCCGCCGGTGCGCGGTTTCTGGTCGCTGACCATGTATGACGACCAGCTCTTCTTCGCGCCAAACGCGCTCGATCGCTACACCCTCAGCTCGCGCACGCGGTTCAAGCGAAACCGCGATGGGTCGGTGGACCTCTACCTCCAGCATGACCGGCCCGGCAAGAGCGCGGAGGCGAATTGGCTGCCGGCACCCGCCGGGAGGTTTGTGCTCATGCTGCGTCTTTACTGGCCGAACGAGTCGCCCCCCTCGCTCCTCGATGGTTCATGGACGATCCCACCGGTCCGGCGGGTGAGGTGACGGGCAGTGCGTGCACGGGCGGTCTGGCCGTGTTGGTTGCGAAGCAAGGGCCGGCGCTCGGAACGAACTGGGCCACGTCCGGCACAGTACTTGAGACGTGCGAGCCGACAGCGGCCGGAATGCGGACCACGCGGCGGCTTCAGTCGCCGACGCCGATATCGTCGATCACGGCGTTCTGCACGAGCCGACATTCGGCCGCTTCATGCTCACGCAGTCGGCCGATCAGGTCCCGCACTCCCGCAATGGCGCGATCCAATGCGCCGCCGCGACAACTGTCGCCGATACGGTCCAGGGCATCGAGGATTTCCGCGTGCTGGTGCTCGAGACGGGCAACGCTGTGCTCTTGGCCCGCCACCACCGCCGCCTCCAGGTAACCCCCATCCTCCTCCATGCCGAAATGTTCGACGAGCGATGTGCGTAACAGCGCCAGTTCTTCCAGCAGCAGCGCTCTCCAACGCTCGTCCGACAAACTGCCGGACGCTCGTGCCGCCGTGTCTTGTAGGTGGCTGATCGTCTTCTTCAGCTCTTCGTGCTGTCGCTGGATCTCGCTGAACTCGATGGTCTGTTGCATGCTTGCCTCCGCTCTGCGTCTGTCGTCGAACGCGACCGCATCCTGCCCGCGAGCACCGCAGCGAGAAGGATGAAGGATTGAGCGGTGTCCGTCAATCTCTCGTTGCGCGTGTTGTCCGTGCGGCCCCGCTGCTTGCCGCACGCCGGCGGGCGCCCGCGCCTCCGTTCTTGACAGCATGTCGGACGTGCGGTTGCGGTCCGCAAGCGAATGGGGCATGAATCTCCCGTATAGCCATCTCAGAAAGGAGCGCCTTGTCATGACGATGTCCCTGCAACAAATATCCGACCGTTTCGAGATTCAGGATCTCCTCGTGGCCTACAGCCACGCCATCGACAGCCGGAACTGGGACGCCCTCGACGACGTGTTCACCCCTGACGCCTTTATCGACTACACGGCTTTCGGCGGGAGTTCCGGAGACTTGACGACCACCAAGAAGTTCCTCGCGATGGCGATGCCGAACTTCGCGTCGTTCCAGCACATGGTGGCCACCAGCAAGATCACCCTCAACGGTGACGAGGCCGAGGGCAGTACGATCTGTCACAACCCGATGGTCATGGACAAGGGCAACGGCGAGACGCACGTCTTCTTTGCCGGGCTCTGGTACCTCGATACCTACGTGCGCACCCCGAAGGGGTGGCGCATCAAGCAGCGCGTCGAGAAGAAGTGCTACATGTATAACGTGCCCCCGGACTTCGCGGTCCCGAACAAGTAATTGCCGGGGTCGATCACGCCCGCAAGTGCGCAGGCCGGCATGATCGCGACGCCAACGATCAAAGTGATCGCGTTGCTGCGGCGGAAGCACGGCGTGAGCCGTGAGGTCTTCCTGCGCCAGTGGGAGGAGAAGCACGGTCCGCTGCTCGCGCGGAGTCTGCCGGGGCTGCGGACATTGATCCAGAATCGGGCGATCGAGCTGCCGCCGCACGGGGAGCCGCCGATCGACGGTTTCGACGAGATGTGGATCGATGACCTTCCCGCCTACCGCCGGCTGGGCGAGTTCTATCGCGGTGACGCGGGGAGCGCGATCCGGGACCACGAGGAGACGTTTCTCGATCGCGGCGCCAAGCCGGTATTCGCGGTCGATCAAAAATTCATCGTCAACCGGGGTGGCGCCGTCAAGGTGATGAACTACGTCACGCGTAAGGAGGGCACCACTCGGGAACAGTTCTTCCGCCACTGGGAGGCGGTACACGGACCCTTGTCCGCGCGCCTTCTGCCGTGGTTCCGGACGTACGTTCAAGACCACATCGTGCCGTTGCCCAACCTGCCAGCCCCGCCCTTCGATGGGCTGGACGAGATGTGGGTGGACGATCTGGAGTCGTGGAAGGCGGTATTCGAGTTTTACCAGAGCGCTGCCGGCAAGATCTTGCGCGACGACGAGGCGCAGTTTTCGACGACGACCGCGGCGATCTTCCTGGCGGAGCCGCGCGTGGTGATGGGCTCGGCCGAGGCGCAATGGGGAAAGCGGTAGCGTTCCGCGGCTGGCCGCTGAGACCTGCACTGCGCTCCGTGCGTGCACGCCTACCGGCTCGCCCTTCGCGTTACGCGGGGGCGAGTTCCACGGGAATCCCGTTGGCGATGTGCGTGCCGCTCGGTAGGTCGAGGGGCAACTCGTCGGTGAGCTGATTGGCGTTCACGCCCGGCTGCTTCGTCGCGGCGACCGTCAGTTGCGCGCCGGCGCGTAGGTGGCCGAAGCCATGCGGCAGGCTGACCACGCCACGCATCATCTCGTCGCTGACCTCGACGTCGGCAACGACCTCGCCGCTGCGCGAGCGCACCCGCGCCTTGCCGCCTGGCGCGAGTCCCAACCGTCTGGCGTCCGTCGGATTCACGAGCAGCGTGCAGCGCGGGCGGCCGCTTGCGAGGACATCGATGTTGTGCAGCCACGAGTTCATGTTGCGCTCCTGGCGGCGGCCGACGAGCAGCAGGCGCTCGGCGTGCGCGCGCTCTCCGAGGGCGGCGCGCAATCGCGGTACGTCCGCGGCGATGTACGGATGCGCCAGCGGGATGCGGCGGTCGGGCGTCTTCAGCACACCGGGGAGGCGCGGTTCGAGCGGTCCGAGATCGGCCGGGCCGCCCTGGGCGCGCAGCGCGCGCAAGGAGAGACCGGCGGCGCCGTCGTCGAAGCGGTCACCGTAGGGACCGCCACGCAGCATCAGATCGAGAACGCGCAACGGGCCGCGCCGGTCGCCGATGGCGGCCCGCAGCGCGGCGGGGGACTGTCCCGCGCAAGTAGCCCCCGGGCGCGTGTAGCCGGCGGTCAGCGCGTCCACCATGGCGTCGTCGAGCGCCGCGCCCGTGGTCCCGTTCACCGCTGCCGCTAACTCGAGGAGCACCTCCCAGTGCGCCTTCGCATCGGCGGGCGGCGCGAAGACCGCCGGCGACCAGCGCGCGTAGTTGTGCGAGCAGGTCGTCGCGAAGGTGAAGTCGTAGTTCTCCTCTTCGAGCGACACCAGGGTGGGCAAGATCAAATCGGCGTGGCAGGTGGTCTCGTTGCGGTAGACGTCCACGGCGACCATGAAATCGAGTTCGCCGAGCGCGGCGGCGAGGCGGTCGCCGTTGGGTGCGCTGAGCACCGGGTTGGCGGCCGCCGTAATCAGAGCACGCATCCGCTGTGCGCCGGCGCTGCGTGCTTCGATCTCCTCGGCCATCGCACCCGCGGGCAGTTGGCCGTCGATCTCGGGCAGGCCACGGGCGATGGTGCGATAGGCGCCCACCGACATCTCCGCCGCAACGGGGCCCGGCTCCGACTGCCCGGTCGCCGGTCGCGGAAACATCATGCAGCCGACCTCGTCGAAATGGCCGGTGAGGATCGCCGCCACATCGAGGAGCCAGCTCGCGAGCGTCCCGAACTCCTGCGTGCAGGTGCCGACGCGTCCGTACAGGCATGCCCGCGGCGTCCGTGCGTACTCGCGCGCGAGTGCCCGGATCGCCTCCGCGGCGATGCCCGTCGCGTCGGCCACCGCCTCCGGGGTAAACGGTTGCGTCAATTCTCGGACCTCTTCGACCCCGTCCGTAAACGCGGCGAAGCGGCCCAGCCGCACGAGATTCTCCGCGAAGAATACCTGGATCATGGCCGCCAGGAGGTGCGCGTCGGTGCCGGGACGGATGAAATGATGCTCGTCGGCGACTGCCGCGGTCTCCGTGCGGCGCGGGTCGATTACGATCACGCGCCCGCCGCGGGCGCGCACTTCGCGTAACGCGCGGCCGACGTCCGGCGTGCCCATCAGGCTGCCCTGCGACACCAGCGGGTTCCCGCCCATGCAGATGAAGAGGTCCGTGCGCCGGATGTCGGGGATCACGAACATCCAGCCGTCGCCGTACATCAAACGCAGGGTAATGTTCTTCGGAAACTGGTCCATCGTCGCCGACGAAAACATACGCGGCGTTTGCAGCGCGCGCATGAAGAACGTCGTGTAGAGCAAGGCGCCGACGTTGTGGCCGGTCGCCTCGCCGATAAAGACGCCGAGCGACGCGGGACCGTGCGCCTCTCGAATGGCGCGCAGACGTTCCCCCGCGTAGGCGAACGCTTCGCTCCATGTGAGCGCGCTCCACGTGCCATCCGGCTGCCGACGCAGGGGCGTGCGCACGCGATCGGGATCCTCATACACCGCTTTCATCGCGTAGGCCTTGGGACAAAGATAGCCGCGGCTGCGAAAGTCGTCGGGATCGCCGTCGATGCGGACGATGCGCTGCAGGGTGCGATCGACGTGCACGCGCAGGCCACAGCAGGCCTCGCACGTGGGGCACGAACGGCGGACGATCTCGATGCTCATGCGACGTTTCAATAGGGCGGGGGCGAGCGTGCTGTCAAGTTCGGGCCCGCGGGCGTGGGGGGATCGAGGGCGTGGGCTCACCGCGGGCCGCGATTGTGCTAAAGAATGAGGTATGGCCAGCTCCGCGCAACAGACAGCGGATCCCTGCGTGCTCGTCATTTTCGGCGCGACAGGCGACCTCACCAAGCGCAAGCTCATGCCGGCGTTCTACAACCTGGCACGCGGTGGCTTGCTGCCCGACAACCTCGCGATCCTCGCCTTCGCGCGGCGGGTACACACGACTGAGAATTTTCGTCGTGAACTCACCGAGGCGATGCAGCGGTTCGGGCCGCGGCCGCTGGATACCGGCCTGTGGGAGAAGATCGTCGGGCGCGTCACCTACCATACGGGGGACTATGGCGATCCGGCCGCGTACGAGAACATCCGACAGCTGCTCGAGCAGGCGGATGGCGCGCACGGCACCCGCGGCAACTACCTCTTCTATCTGGCGACCCCGCCGGAGGTCTTTGCCGAGGTGGCGCGACAACTCAGCGGCGCCGGGTTGGCCCGCAGCACGCAGCCGTTTCAAGGGTGGCGTCGTCTCGTGGTGGAGAAGCCGTTCGGCCATGACCTCGCTTCGGCCCGCGCGCTCAATGGCGAACTGCAGGCCGCCTTCGACGAGTCGCAAATCTTCCGCATCGATCACTACCTCGGCAAGGAGACGGTGCAGAACGTGCTCGTCTTCCGGTTCGCCAACGGCATCTTCGAGCCGATCTGGAACCGCCGCTACATCGACCATGTGCAGATCACCGCGGCGGAGTCGGTCGGCGTAGAAGGTCGCGGTGGCTACTACGACAGCGCCGGGGCGTTGCGCGACATGATCCAGAATCACCTGTTCCAACTGTTGGCATTGGTGGCCATGGAGCCGCCGATTTCCTTCGCTGGCGACGTCATCCGCGACCAGAAGGTGCGGGTCTTGCAAGCGATCAAACCGATGGAGGACGAGGAGATCATTCGCCGCAGCGTGCGTGGCCAGTACGGCCCCGGGGCGATCGACGGGACGCCGGTACCGGGCTATCGCGAGGAGCCGAGCGTGGGGCGAGACTCGACCACCGAGACCTTCGCGGCGCTCAAGCTGAACGTGGAGAACTGGCGCTGGGCGGACGTGCCGTTCTATCTGCGTGCCGGCAAGCGCATGGCGCGGCGCGAGACGCAGATCGTCATCCAGTTCCGTCGCGCACCGGTGCTGCTCTTCCGCGACGCCGGCGCCGCCAACCTCGAACCGAATCGCCTGATTCTCCACATCCAACCGGACGAGCGCATCGAGGTGCAGTTCCAGGCCAAGCGCCGCGGCACGCTCGTGCAGGTGGCGCCCGCGGAAATGAACTTCTGCTACGCCGATCTCGGCGAGAGTGTCCTGAGTACCGGCTACGAAACCCTGCTCTACGACGTGATGACCGGGGACGCGACGCTCTTTCACCGCGCCGATATGGTCGACGCCGCATGGCGCGTCGCCACGCCGATTCTCGATGTCTGGGGCGCGCTGCCGCCGCGCGACTTCCCCAACTACAGCTCGGGCAGCTGGGGACCCACGGGCGCCGACAGGTTGCTCGAGCGTGACAAGCGCGGCTGGCACAACCCGGAGCGGGGACCGTCTCCCTGCGGGCCCTGAGCGCGGTGCGCCCGGAGTTGCCCCGATCGGCGGTTTGCGAGAGTATTCCGCGCGGCGGAGACGAAGGCGACATGGCGGCTATCGGTGGTTGCGCCGGGTGGCGCATGTGGAGTGTCTGTCTGCTCGGCCTCCTGTTCGCCATGCCGGGAGCGGCAGACACGGTGCCGCGCTTCTTCTTGGCGGGTAACGGGCGGCTGGTGTTGCGCCACGGGCACTTCGACACGACGCTTGACGTGCGTTACCGCCGGCGCGACGGGAGCTACGATCCCGCGGCGCGGGCGCGGATCGAGCACTTCTTTCGCTCGCGCGAAGATGGACGTGAAGCGCCGGTGTCGCTGCGCCTGGTCGAACTCCTGGCCTACATCCAGGACCACTACCGTCCGCGTCAGATGGTCCTGCTCTCCGGATTCCGCAGCCCGGCGTTCAACGCCGATCTGCGCGACGCCGGAGGGGCAGTTGCCCAGGCGTCGCTGCACACGGAGGCTATGGCCGCGGATATCATGTTCGTCGGCCTGGACATGGCGCGGCTCTGGCGCCAGTTACGCGGCCTCGGGAGCGGAGGGGTCGGCTACTACCGGCGGAACAAGTTTCTCCACGTCGACACGGGGCCCCCGCGTTTCTGGGAGGCGACAACGTCACGGGTGCAGGAAAATCTCTCGGCCGACAATGCGCGCGTCTTCTTGCGCACCGACTTCGATCGCTACCCGCGCCTTGAAGGCGCGATCGCGGGGCTGCACAGCGTGACCGCGTTTCCGATTCTCGTCGCGGCGAAAGCGGCGGTGGTCGGCCCCGACGGCACGCGGGCGATCACGCTGCAACCGGTGGGTCGCGAGGTGGCGCGCGAGACCGCCACCGCGGAAGGGTGCTTCGCGGTGCAACCGGCGCCCGAGACTCACGAGTTCCGCGTCGCCGCCGTCGAGCCGGCCGTCGATCCGCGAGGCGAAACCGCCGCCGCTTTTCATATTGTACTGTCGACGTGCGAGCCCCGAGTTGGCAAGACCCCGGAACGGATCGAATCGAACAAGATAGAGGTGCGGTTCGACTGAGGCACGAATGGGCGCCGGTTGCCCTGTGCGTCATGTGGAGAACAGTCGCAGCCCGCGAGCGCGGGTGCGGCGGAGCCTGTCGAGGAAGTCATCGCGGGCGATGGTCGTCGCGCCGAACCGTTCCAGATGCGGCGTCAACACCTGGATGTCCAGCCAGTCCAAGCCGCGCGCCCGCACGTGCTCGACGAGGTGCAGGAGCGCCAGTTTCGAGGCGTTCGGTTGGCGATAGAACATGCTCTCGGCGGCAAACGCCCCGTCCACCTCGACACCGTAGATGCCGCCGGCGAGATGGTCGCCCCGCCAGGCCTCGACACTGTGCGCGATGCCCAACTGGTGTAGTCGAATGTACGCACGGGCGATCCGCGGTGTGATCCAGGTGCCGTCCTGGCCCGGTCGTGAGGTTGCGGCGCATGTCTCGATCACCCGCGTGAAGGCGGCGTCGATGGTGAAGCGGAGGGAGGTGCGGCGCCGTGCGCGCACCAGGCTGCGGGGCATGTGCAGCGCGTCAAAGTCGAGCACGCCGCGTTCGGCGGGGCAAAACCACAGCAACGGGAACCCGGGCACCGGCCAGGGGAAAATGCCTTGACGGTATGCCAGAAGCAGTGTCTCCGGATGCAGATCGCCACCGATAGCGACGATGCCCTCGGGGCTGGCGGAGCGTGGATCGGGGAACTCAGCCACCGGCATAGGAGGAGCGGAGCGTCTGGTCGGCACGGGCAGGGACGAATACCGGCAATCGCGGCAGCATGATGACGAAGAGATACTAGCATGCCGACAAGCGTACGGCTGTCACTGACAAGAGTACGGCTTGGCATGCCGCGACGCAGGTGCTAAGCGGCATGCCGGCGTGAATATCAGGTTACGCCGCAGCGGAGTGACGCCCATGGCGCAACAAGGCGAGTCGTACCTGGTTTGGATGGACTTGGAAATGACGGGACTCGATCCCGATCGCGACACCATCCTGGAAATCGCCACGTTGATCACCGACAACCGGCTCGAGTTGGTGGCGGAAGGGCCGGTGCTGGCAATCCATCAACCGGCCGCCGTGCTGAGTCGGATGGACGCCTGGAATCAGGAGCACCATGGCGCGTCAGGGCTCACCCAGCGCGTGGCGGCATCGACGCTGTCGATGGCGGCGGCGGAGGCGGCGGTATTGAAATTTGTGAATTGCTACTGCCCGGAACGCAGCTCGCCGCTGTGCGGCAATTCGATCTGTCAGGACCGCCGCTTCCTCGCCCGCCACATGCCGGCGTTGGAGGCATACCTGCACTACCGCAATCTGGACGTGAGCACGGTGAAGGAGCTGGTGCGCCGGTGGTACCCGGACGGCCCGCAGCTGCCGGAAAAACAGCACGCCCACCTTGCGCTCGACGACATCCGCGAGTCGATCGACGAACTCCGCTTCTACCGGCGGCACTATTTTCGCGGGGCGTGAGCAGTTAGCGTCCGCGGGTCGCGGGCTTTGGGGGGGGGCGGTAGTACCGCCAGCTTTACGAGGTCGTTCCGCGTTGCTGGTCGAGCGCGGAAAAAATATGCGAAATGGTTTGAATCATCCGATGGAGGCGGCGTCTGATAGAGGTAGCCGGCGGATCCCCCCTCCGCCGGCGTATACGCGGTACCCCCAATCCGCGTGAACCCTCCTTTCCCGGGTGTGGGCGGGTGGCGTGCAAGCGCCACCCGCCCACACGAGTTTTTGGTTACGGACGTGCCGGGCGCCGCTTTTGTTACATACCCGGCAGGCGCAGGTCGCGTACCGGTGCGAACGAGCGCCGGTGCACCGGGGACGGCCCATGGCGGTCCAGCGCAGCCAGGTGGCGCGCGGTGCCGTACCCCATATGTTGGCGAAAGCCGTACTGCGGGTAGAGCGTATCCAGGTGACACATGATGCGATCGCGCTCCACTTTGGCAATGATGGAGGCCGCGGCAATCGAGTAGCTGCGGGCATCGCCCTTGATGAGGGGGGTCTGTGGGATGGCAAGTGCCGGAATCCGACGGGCATCGATCAGCAAGTGCTCCGGGGGGATCGGCAGAGCCGCTACCGCTTTGCGCATGGCCTCTAGCGCCGCACGGTAGATGTTGAGGCGGTCGACCTCGGCAGGCTCGACGATACCTATTCCGATCGACAGCGCGGTCGCGCGGATGCTCCCCGCCAATTCTTCACGAAGCGCCGGGCGCAGCTTCTTCGAATCGTCGATGCCGCGGATCGCCATTCCTTGCGGCAGTATAACCGCGGCCGCAAGCACCGGCCCGGCGAGCGGCCCGACGCCGACTTCGTCCACTCCGGCAATGCGAGTGACGCCCGCCGACCAGAGACTGCGCTCAGGCCGTAGCAAAATGCCCAAGCGTGCCGCCTGCCGTCGCTCTCGTGTGCCCACCGTCATCGCGCGTTCATCGCTCTCGGCACGTCGGGTGACAGCCGTTGCGCTTGCGTACTCGGTGCGCTTCAGGGGTGGAAGCCGTTCTCGTGTACGTGACAGGTGTAACACGGGAACGTGTAGTGCGTACTACCGGTGCCGTCCTGCCGATAGAACTGCGTTGTCGTGTGACAGACCTGGCATACCCCGCGCACCGGAGGCGTGATGCTGACAAAGCTGCCATCGCCGACGCCACTGCGGTTGGTGAACTCAACCGGACGGGATTGGCCCGGCGCCATCGCGATCTCCTCTCGCACCAGGAACAGATTGCTACTCTGGTGCCCCATATGACAGTCGGTGCACGCCGATCCCGGGCCGGAAGGCTGATGGACCACGAGCCCGTCATGCTGGTGACATGCGGCGATGTTGCAGGTGGGCAAGGGCTGTCCGGCTTGCTCCCTGCCGGGGGTTACACCCGGGGCGTGGCATATGGTGCATTGCAGATCGAAATGCCGTGTGCCGGTCGGCGGATTGCCACCGAATTGCGTGGCGCCGTTTCCCCCGCACCCCGCGACGAACAACGCAAGCAACGCGACATGCGCCAGGGATCGCTTCATGGCAGGGTCCCGTGGCAGGTGCGGCAGAGCGTCCCGTCGTCGATTGGGAGCCGCAGACTGAGCGTCCCTCGCGTCGAGAACTTCGCTCCCACCTCCGACTCCCCGTGCTTCCCGGCAATGCGAGCCCACTGTTCCGTCACTCCCTTGCGAACCGCCTCGGCCAGGCCGGTCGTGGGCGGCAGCCAGCGCCGATCGCGGGCCTGTTCGCCGGACACGCGGGGATCGTGAAAGATGTGACAGGTACCGCAGAAGATACCGTTACTCTCGTTCAGGGGAAGGTCCAGTTCGCTGGGTTTCTTGGGCGACACCGCGTGCGCCAGTTGCTCCGGGCTGGCTTGCAGATGCCGTGCCGCGCCGGCGTGAATGGTCGCGGAATGACACGTCGTGCAGAGCCCCGATTTCGGCAGGTTCAACGACATGTCCTCTTGGTGGCACACCGCACATTTCTCCGGGTCGACCTCACCATCGGCTTTGAGCATGCGGTGCGGCGTATCCGGTTCGTCCTCGGCGAAGAGTGGAGTGGCGACCGCAACGAGCGTAAGGAATGCGAGTGCAACGAGCCTCATGGTTGGACCCCGTTGATGCCGTGGCACTGCGGACAGCTTGCCAGGCCTAAACTATCGACCACCGCACGCACCTGCGACATATCGAGCGCGGGAATTCCGGTGCGATTTTCGCAATGGATGTCGCCGACTGGATGGCATGTAAAGCAGTCCGGACGGCTCCAGCCGGTGGGATGTTCGCCCTCGACGAGGATGAGGCCGGACGGTGAGTTGAACAGGTTGCCGTAATCCTGGCAGGACGACGAGCCGCTACTGCCGCAGCCGGCCGCGACCACCATCAGCAACGAGCACAGAATCAATGGGCGCATCATCGGCTTATGTCCACATCGCTTTGCTTGTGACAGTTGATGCAGAAATCCTCGCGGTGACAGCTGCCGCACTGCATCGGGTTGGCACGGGCCTGCACGGAGTGGAAGAAGCGGAAGTTGCGATCGTGCACGCGTGTTTGGATAGTGTCGCGCCGTTCGTGGCAGTCGATGCAGAACGCCTGACGGTGGCAGTTTTCGCAGCGCTCCGGGTTGGCCCGCGCCATGCTCGAATGCACCTTGAGCCAGGCGACCTCGTGATCGGCCGGGAGCAGTGCCGCCAGATTCTCGTGGCAGGTTGTACACGCCTGCGGCGCCTTGGCCATGCGCGTATCGCTGTCGACGTGGCAGAAATGACAAGCGGCGCTACCCGGGTAGAGCGCTCGTGTCGAGAGCTCGCGAGCCAGTTCCTCGTTCCCAGTGTCGATGAGGGCGTCGAAGCGATGGCAGGACAGGCAGGTGGCATCCGTCGAGGCGAGCACAGGCATGTGCTTGGCGTGGTCGAATTTCCGACTGGCATCCGCCGTGCTCCGCGCCGCCTCCGACGGCTGGCGGAGCTGCAGGTAGCGGTTTGAGGGCAGGTACTGCCGGCAGGCCGACAGACCGATGGCCACTGCCAAGACGGCCGTTATGACGAATCCAGTACGCTTCACGAGACCGGCCTCCCCGCTGTGGGCTCCGCAGAATCTGTTTTCGTGGCGGCCTGGGACTGAGCCCGCCTGAGGTTGCGGGAGTCGAAATTGTAGCGGATGGAGAAGCCGAATCGGTAATCTTCGGCGAATCGCTTGTTGTGGTTGGCCTCGAAGTCGAGTTCCCCGACCAATCCCGGGCAGATGACGTATCCGATGCCGAGCATGCCGGTGAGGGCCGTGTCGTCTTCGTTGGTTTCCTTCTTGTAATACGCCACGTTGAACTTGGTCCGGAACAAAATCCTGTGGTAGACGCGGCTCTCGTAGTAGATCTTGCCGCCGTTGACGTTGCCGCCGGCGCTGTCGAGCACGTAATACTCGAGCCGTACCACTTCCAAGCCGTCGCCGCCGGGGAGCCACAACAGGCCGGCGCTCCCCACATGCCCCTCGACCACGTTGTGGTCCAAGCGCTCGTACCGCTGATACGAGTAGTCGCCGAAGGTGGACAGCGTCCGGGTGACCGCGTAGCGCAGCCCGCCGCGGAACTGGCGCATCTCGCTCAAGGAGAAGAGTTCGAAGATCGGGTCTTCACGTCGGTTCATGTCGGCGATCAGGTACTCGCCCTGGTTTTGCGGCTTATAGTAGCTGCTCTCGAAGTTGAGCTGCACGCGCGGTTGCCACACGAAGGTGTCGAATCCCAGCGTCCCCGAATCGATGTTCTGGTGCCGTGTGTCCATGGCGAAGGAACCATAGACGTTGGGCATGCCGGGCAGCCGGGGGAAGGCACGCGATCCCGCCGCGGTCAGCAACTCGCGCAATGTGTGGCTGTCGCGACGTTGCTCGAAGAAGCCGAGACTGAAGCGGCCGTCCTTCATGCGCGTGGTGTGCAGGTTGCCGCCGAAAATCTGCTCGTCTTGCGACAGGCTGTTCGAGGAGTACGTCGGTTCGAAGTAGCGGGGTGCACCTCCAAATATGGTCACCCCGACCGGACCACCAGGATTGATATTCACCTTCCCGGCATCCGCGATGAACACCCCGCCCGGGCCCTCAGCGAGGAATTGACGGCCGAGGGTGAAGTCGACGCCGGGGATGGCCCCCGGGACACGCAAAGAGCCGGCATAAAACTCCGTGGCCCCCTGGCTGTGCGCGAGATCCTGCTCCAACCGGAAGTAGGTGTCGAGACTGGACCCGCCGTACAGGCCGCGCGCGCCGAGATTGCCGTAAAAGTCCACCGGCGCCTCGCTCTGGTCCGGGTGGTCGCTTTGCCGAACCTGCCCCAGGACCGACAGGTCGCTGCGCAGGTCGATCGCGTACGCGGGCAGGCAACTCAGCCAACCCACCCACAGTCCCGCTGCGACTCGGACGATGAATCGCGTTCTCGTCACAATCCCCCCTGCCGGCACGCTCAGTCGATACCGGAGGCCCGCCGGCGCGGTCTCCCGTATTCTCCCTCCAATGCCTGCCTACCTGGCGTGTACCACGGATACCGCGAATGTTTCCCCTTCCTCATGGCAGACTGCGCACGCCTCGGTGCCATCCGCCGCGGTATTGGTCTGCGCGTGGGCGACGGCAGCATCGCCGTCATGACATGCGGTGCAAACCGCTTGGATCGGTCCCAGGCGCCCGTCTTCAACCTGATTCCCCGTCGCCGGATCGAGATGTGTGACGAGGGTGCCCAGCGCTGTTCCCGGGAACGGTGGGATCAGATAGCTGCTACCCACATGGCACGTCGCGCAATTGCGGCGATCGCCAGGGTAGCGGACCTCAGAAAAGTCAGCGATGCTGTAGTTTTGCGGCGGCGGGCCGAAGCCGTAGATCAGGTACGGCTTGTTCTGGAGCTGATCCCCGGTGTGGATCTTGTGGATCATACGCTTGAAGTCGATGGTTGCGGTTTGTTCGCCATTCTGCACCGCCGTGGGGTCGAGTTTCCGCCGCGCGGCATCGTTTTGATTGGGGTTGTGGCAGATGACGCAATACGCCGTCTGGTTTCGCAGGTTCCCGTGCACCGAGAAATCCTTTGAGAACGTGCCGTGACAGGTTCCGCAATGGGCGTTGTCGACGACTGCACGACGAAGGACCGTGGTCGAGTTGTCAACCGAGAAGGTGACGACCGGATTCGGCGCAGCCTCCTCCGCCACTTTCGGAGACATGCCGAGCACGATCAGGTTGACTTCACGGCGCGCCTCGGCGCCGATCGACCAACTGCCGCTGGCATTCGCTGGGATACTCGTCGTCGGTGTGTACTGGAAGATGCCATTCGCGTCCGGTCCGGTGAGTGTGCCCGATGACCCGCCGCCGACGGCCGTCGATGTCAGCATCACCGTGTAGTCGGTGGTCGGTCCGCTCATCGCAAAGCCCAAACGATTGAGCTGCGCGACCGCGCTCGCGCCGAGTGGCGCCCCGGTGTTATCCGTGACCGTGAAGCTGATCGTCGGCGTTTGCCCCGCGGCATGGTTGGCGACGTTTGTGATCGCCACATTCAGGCCCTGCAACTGGTCCGAATATTCCGGGATGACGTGTGCGCCGACGACGGAGGCGTCGAATTCCTGACCCGAATCGGGAATGTGGCACAGGTGACAGTCCGCGTCCGAGAATCCCGCATTGGCGACGTGGTTGGTGCCGGGGGGGCCGGCGGGGCTGGACACCTTCGAGGGGTTGACGTCATCGTGGCACGATGCACACGCCGCGGTCGCCGGCCGATCCTCGTAATAGGAGGCTGTTGGCGCGTTTGCATGACATACCGTGCAGCCGCGGATCGCCCGAGGGTAGGCGACGCCGGTGACGACACCGTTCGCGTCCTTCTGCGCGAACGTGGTGTCTCCAATGGTGTAGTTGGATCCCGGCGGGCCGCTGACGATCAGTGGCAAATCTTTCCCCATGTGGATCTTATGAACCATGTTGCGGAAGTCGATACTGCGTGCCGGCGTGGGCGCGGGTGGGTTGTCGGTGGCGGCTTCGGTGTGGCAGAGCTTGCACAAGCGCACCTCGCGGCGGTTCCCGTGGGCTTTCAGCGGGTCGTGGCATTGATTGCACTGCGTCGTCGTCGTGTCCTCCCAGATCTCTGGCGTCCCGCCCGCGGGCACGAGGTCGAACACCGGATTCACGCCGAGCCGCACGTCATTGAAGGAGCGGTCGACCTGCATGCCGACGGTGTAGGTGAGCGACGGATCGAACCCCACCGGGAGGTGCGTTCCGAACAGGTACTGGTAAATACCCTGGGTGGCATCGACGGTCTGCAACGTCCCCTTACTGTCATACGCTGGGTGCGTGGCATTGATGTCGTTGACGTAGCGCGTGAAACTTGCGGAGCCAACGGAGTAGTCCTCGACGTGCGCGGCTACCAAGCGCACACGAGCCTGTTGCTCGTCGGTTGTTTCGGTGAGCACCGGGGTGAGGGGCACGCCCGCGGCGTCGGTCAACGTGAAGGTGGCGATGATGAGGCCGCTGGAATCGATGGTGACCTCGGTGATCGAGCTGGCGAGGCCTGCGCCCGCCTGTGGCTTGATCGCGGTCGGCGAGCCGCCGGGTGTATTCGTGGGCAGCGGGGTCCGCGTAGGCGTCCGGGTTGCGGTTGCCGTCACCGTGGGCTGCGCGGTTGGGGTCGGCGCGGAATTATCGTTGCTGTCCCCGCCGCATCCGGCCCACACGGCGGCGGTGACCAGCAGTCCAAGTGCGTACAGCCGACTTCCGTGCCTATGCCTCGTCGATCCCATGTGCTCGTCCCTTCCCAGCTCCCCTGCCGCGGCTGAAGAGATGCGTGACGCTTATGCCACAAGCGAACGCATTGGTGAAGGGGGTGGGCCCTCGCACTTGGACGTTTGTGATGGCGTCCGCTTCCGACCCTGTCGCCGCGCCGGGAGGGCTAATCGGTGGGCATGCGGGTGCCAATCGTACGCCGAAGTTGTCGGGGATCGAGATCGCCGACCTCGGCTGCCACGGAATCCGCACCCGCGGCCAGGAGTCGTTCGCGGGCGGTCGAGGTGAGCACGGCAACCGCCAGCATGCCGGCCCGTTTTGCCGCTTCGATTCCGTGGACCGAATCCTCGACGACCGCACAATGACCGGGATCCGCGCTCATGCGCGTCGCCGCCGTGAGGAAGATCTCGGGATGTGGTTTGCCGTGGTGCACGTCCTCCGCCGCCACCGTCACGGTGATCCATGCGCCGGCTCCGATGGTGTCGATCAACAGCGCCACATTTTCGCGGGGCCCGCTCGATGCCACGGCGACGCAGGCGCCCACTTGGCGCAACTGCGCCAGTAAACCGGATGCGCCGCGATAGACATGTACCCGTCCTTGTCGCACCATGTCGCGGTAGAGCGCTTCTTTTCGCTGCCCGAGAGCGTCACTGCGCCGCGGCGTGACCGCACCGAGCCATGCGGGGATGATTTCCGCGTTGCGCTGCCCGAACGTGCGTTCGAAGAGAGCGGCGGAGAATGGCACACCGACTTCCGCCCCGAGTTGCTCCCAGGCACGCCGGTGGGCGTCGGCACTGTCCACCAGGACGCCGTCCATGTCGAAAATCACGCCGAATCGGGTCGGCATCAGTGTAACACGAGGTCCTGCAACTCGACCGGAGTGACCGCCGCGAAGCGTTGCATCCGCCGCATGATGCGATTGGCTTCATTGACCAGTGCGCGGCGTAGACTTGGCTTGCGTGTGCGGGCGCACCAGTCGCGCACCGCCCGGAGGTTGCGGCACATCTCCTCCATTTCGACGACCTGCCGCTGCGCCCGCTTTTCGTCCTTCGCACGGCCGATGGCGACCTGCCAGCGTACCAACTGACTATCCATCACATTGACGGCGAGTTCGAGCGAAGCCGATTCCACGTGCGCCGCGGCGGGACGGCGATGCACCGCGGTCGCTTTGGCTTGCGGCACCCGTCGGGAATCGCCGGCACCGGGAAGCGCGTGGGGCTTCGCGAACCCCAGCTTACGGAGAACACCGGTGACGATGCCAATGATGCGGATGTTGTCCCCACGGACGATCAAGGGCAGCATCTCCGGATTTGCCGGCTGCAGCCGCACGTCGCCATTGGCATCGCGACGATATTTCTTCACGGTGACGCAGCCGTCGATCTCGGCCACCACCGTCTGCCCATTCTCCGCCGTCGCCCGGGGCTCCACGATCAGGTAGTCGCCGTGATGAATGCCCTCATCGATCATGGAATGGCCACGCACGCGGAGAGCGAAGACCTGTTTGCCGCTCCAGAGCGTCGTCGGTACGCTCAGGGTCTCGTCGAGGGGGCAGGCTTCGTACGGTTCCCCGGCCGCCACCACGCCGAGCAAGGGGACATCGACGGCATCCCCACAGTCGAACTCGTCCGCCACGTCTTCCCGCAACACGCTCTCCCATCCATCCATGGGCGTTCTCCTCAGGCTCCGATCGCCAACCTAGGCGAAGAAACAGCAAAAGTCAAGGCGATTACAACCGTTCCTGGTCGGGTCTGGTGTGCCGGCAAGGGTCTCGGCGACCGATGCGTGTGGCCTTGCGCGTCGGCGTACGCGGAAGCCGCGCATCGCGCCGGGCTCACTGCGTCCCGGTCCGATCGGTCGCGGCAAGGTCGATGCGGAAGATGGCCACGTGTGCCTTTCGCCTGGGATCATACGCAGCCCACTTGGCGGCGGGGACGTCGCGTGTCGCCACCCGTCGAAAGCCCTGCCGCTCGAAGAATGCTTGCGCCCGCTCCTCGGTGGTGCAGGCAAACACATACGCGAGCTTGGCGGCGCGCGCGTCGGCGAGAGCACGGGCGACCAGTCGGCCGCCGACGCCTTCGCCTTTAAAGCGCGTGATGGCGTAGAGGCCGACGATCTCACCGGCACGATCGGCAGTGTAGGGTTCGGTTAGCAGGGCGCAAATTCCCGCGAGGTGGTGGGCACCGATCGTCGCACCGTAGGCGTTCACCAGCAACGCGGCCACCTCCTCGGGGGTGCGGAACTTCAGCACCCCTTCGCGCTGTCCACGTTCGATCAGGCGTTCGATTTCCGCAAAATCGTCAATGCCGGCGCGCTCGATGCGGCAATAGTCGGCGTGGGTGAAGAGTGTTCCCGAACCCTCATACGTGAACAGTTCGCGGGCGCTGCCCGCGAGCGTGCAGAGATTCACGGAGCTGACGCCTCCAAGAAGCGCGCCACGTGCGGCCTCGAAGGTGGGCCGCCGGGCGGCGAGGCCGGCCCACTCGGCCTGCCCGACGCGTAGCAACGCATCCAACATAGCCTCGTCCATGAACGAGATCTGCTTGCCGTCGGCACCGACGATGCCGCCCTGCGGTTCCACCAGCACCAACTTGTGGACGCGCAAGCGCACGGCGATTTCCCGGGCAAAGCTTGTGCCTTCGGCCGAGCCCACTCCCGCGACGACGCCGACGAACAGGGGTCCGCGCCGCAACACCGACCACACCGCCGTCAACAGCGCGGACGTCGACGACGGCTGCGCCAACGCCGTCCTCTCCAACTGCCGGAATGCCCCGTTTCGCGAGCGCCGGTCGGCAAACAGCGGGATGCTCGCCTCGTCGAAAATGAGCGGCCGGAGCCGCCGTTGCAGCCGCCGCAACGCCTGTTCGCTACGGCCGTTACCGGGCGTGCAGACGATGAGAATCACCCGGGTGTCGTTGGTCAGCAACTCGCGGGCGATGGCGGCGAGACGCTCCAGGTCCGCGTCCCGTGCCAACTCGGCGATGGGAACGGAGAACACCAGGGTGCGCCCGCGAAACTCGTCGAGGTAGAATTGTTTCTCGTCGAAGGACTCGACGATTTGGACGACCTTTTCGATGGGACTGGGCATCTGGCGGAAACCTAGCACGATCGTCCGGCAAGCTGAAGAAAACGCGGCCGTGTGCGATTGCGCCGCGCCGCGGATCTTCGTAAGTAGGATACATCCATGGTACGCCGTATCCTGATGGGTTTCGGGGTCCTGCCGCTCCTCATCCTGGGAGTCGTGGGGCAGCGTTTCTATCGGTTTCTGCAAACCGAGACGATCAAGATTGACGAACGCTTCTATGTGGTCACCGGCGGTGGCGGTAATACCGCCGTGCTGATTGGCGACGACGGCGTGCTGGTGGTGGATCCGAAGTTTTGGAGCCCCAGTCGTCGGCTGCGGTCGATCGTTCGTTCGCTCACCGACAAACCGGTGACGGCGATCGTTAACACGCACTATCACGCCGATCACACGCACGGGAACGCCAATTACCCGGCGGGGGCCGCGGTGATTGCGCATCGCCGTACGCGCGCCCACCTGCTGGCGCGTGACAAGGGATTCTGGGAAGTCGAGCCGGCGTGGAGCACGCTCCCCAACGCGTTGATCGACGACGAACGGCAGATCCGGTTCGGTGACGAATCGATTCGCGTCATCCACCCTGGTCGCGGGCACACGGATGGGGATGTCGTGGTCTATTTCAGCCGGCGGCGCGTGCTGCACACCGGCGATCTCTTTGTCCACGGTCTGTATCCGGTTATCGATCGGCGCGCCGGCGGTACGGTGCGGGAATGGATCGCCAGTCTCGACGGCATCCTCAGCCTGACGGATACCGAGCGGTACATCCCTGGCCATGGGCAGCTCGCGACGCGCGCCGATGTCGAGCGCTTCCGGGAATACCTGCGGACGCTCGTGTCCCAGGTGGAGCCCGCGGCGAGTCGCGGCGTGTCCCTGGCGGAGGTGCGGCGGGCGGTCGACCTGCGCGCCTACGACGATTTTCGGGGTTTGCCATTTGTGAATTCGCGCGCGGAGAACGTCCGATGGGCGTACGAGGAGCTGAAACGCCCACGGGCCGTCGGTACGGAGGGCGGAAAGGACTGAGGCCGGATGAAAGCGATCGTCTGCCAACAGCCGGGCACCGAGGAGGTGTTGACCCTGGGCGACGTGCCCGCGCCGCCGCTCGGCGCGGAAGAGCTGCGCATTCGCGTCTCCGCTACCGCGGTGAACCGCGCCGATCTCCTGCAGCGCCAGGGCCTGTACCCGCCACCGCCGGGTGCCTCCTCCATCCTCGGCTTGGAATGCGCCGGCGAGGTCATCGAGATCGGCAGCGCCGTCTCCGGCTGGAAGCGCGGCGAACGTGCAATGGCGCTGCTCGCGGGCGGGGGCTACGCGCAAGAGGCGGTAGTCCATCAGGGCGCCGCCCTGCACGTGCCGTCAGTGTTCAGTGACGCCGAGGCCGGTGCGTTCCCCGAAGTGTTCCTCACTGCCTACCTGAATCTGTTCCTGCTCGGCGAAATCAAGGCTGGCGGGACGGCCCTGATCCACGGTGGCGGCAGCGGCGTGGGCACCGCCGCAATCCGTCTGCTGCGCGAAGCCGGCGTGCGCTGTGTGGTGACCGCCGGCAGTGAGGACAAGTGCCGGCGGTGCCGCGAACTCGGCGCCGATGTCGCCATCGATTACCGTACCGGCGACTTTGGGCGACAAGTGGGCGACGCCACTGCCGGCGCCGGTGTCGACGTGGTGCTCGACGCCATCGGCGGGAAGTACTTGGCGTCGAATCTCCAGGCGCTTGCCGTGGACGGACGCCTGGTGATCATCGGCCTCATGGGGGGGGCCAAGGCCGAAATCGATCTGGCGGCGCTGCTGCTGCGCCGGCTGCGCGTGATCGGCTCCACGCTGCGGTCACGCTCGGCTGCGGACAAGGCGGCGATCGTTGCCAGTTTCCTGGCGCGATTCGGCACCGCTCTCGATGCCGGCCGGCTGCGGCCGGTGATCGATCGCGTGCTGCCGCTTGCCGAGGCGGCGGAGGCGCATCGCGTGCTCAAATCCAGCGTCCATTTCGGCAAGGTGGTATTGCGTGTATCGTGACGTAGCTCGTCCATACACGGGGATCGAAAAACCGAGAAGGGAGACGGATCATGCCCATGCCGTTGGCGGGGATTCGCGTCATTGACTGGACGATATTCCAGCAGGGACCGGTGTGCACCGCGATGCTCGGTGACCTCGGTGCCGAGGTGATCAAGATCGAGGAACGGGAGGGCGGCGATCCGGGGCGTGGCGTGACCAGGATCAGCGGGATGGACATGTCCGACCGGCCGAACTTCTACTTCGAGGCAAACAACCGCAATAAGAAGAGCATTACCCTCGACCTGAAGAAGCCGGCGGCGCGCGACATCGTCTATCAGTTGGTTGCCAAGTCGGATGTGTTCGTTCAGAACTTCCGTCTCGGCGTCGCCGCGCGCCTCGGCCTCGACTATGCGACGGTACGCCCCCACAACCCACGCCTGATCTACGCCAGCGCCACCGGCTACGGGCCGGAAGGGCCGGACGCTGCCGATCCGGCGTTCGACCAGATGGGTCTGGCGCGCTCCGGCATCATGCTGGCGGTCGGTGAGCCCGACATGCCGCCATTGCAGATCGGCGGTGGCATCGCGGATCAAATGGGTGCAGTCATGCTCGCCTATGGCGTGCTCGCCGCACTGGTGGCGCGCGAGCGCTATGATGTCGGTCAGGAAGTCGACGCATCGCACCTCGGCAGCATGTTGATGCTGCAAGGCCTGAGCGTGTCGGCGCGCCTGATGATGGGAGCTGCGTTTCCGCGTGTGCCGCGCAAGCAGGCTTCCAACCCGCTGTGGAATCACTATCGCTGCGGCGACGACAAATGGATTTGCCTCGGCATGATCCAGCCGGACCGCTACTGGCGGGACTTTTGCCGGGCATTGGGGCGGCCGGAACTGGCGGACGACACCCGCTTCGCCGACATGCGGGCGCGCACCGCCAATGCGATCGCGGCGGTCGAGATCCTCGACGAGGTCTTCGCGAGTCGACCGCGTGACGAATGGCTACGACGCTTACGCGCCGGTGGGGATTTCATCTTCACCGTCGTCAACAGCATCGACGATCTCCCCGACGACCCGCAGGTGCGCGCCAACGACTACGTCGTCGATTTCGAGCATCCGCATTTCGGTAAGACGCAGGTTGTCGGCATTCCGGTGCGCTTGCGGGAAACGCCGGGCGCCGTTCGGCTGCCAGCCCCAGAGTTCGGGCAGCATACCGAGGAAATCCTGTCCGATCTCCTCGGGTATAGCTGGGAACAGATTGGGCGATTACGAGACCAGCACGTGATCTGATCCGCCTCGCCCGTATGCGGCGCGATGGGTTGTCGGCGGCCGCCGCGACTGGTAGAGTACGCGGTACTGATCGGTTGGCGCGCGAATTCCGCCTCGGACATTCTGCTCGATGTGCTTCCCGCTGACGGCTCAGAGAAACGGGTACGACATCGAGAGTTGTCGGTTGTTTGGGACGCGTCGCGAGACGCGCGGGGGAACGAATGGTCGCGGGGCGACCGAGCAGAGGAGTTCGTGATGGGAAAGAGACTGTACATCGGCAATCTTCCGTTCGACGTGACGACGAAGCAACTGGAAGAGTTGTTTGCCGGAGCGGGGGCGTGCGAAAACGCCACGGTCGTGACCGATAGGGCGACCGGCCAGTCCCGTGGCTTCGGGTTCGTCGAGATGGCTTCCGATGCCGACGCGCAAAAAGCCATCCAGATGTTCGACGGCCAGGACTTCAAGGGTCGCCCGCTCAAGGTCAACGAAGCGCGCGAACGCGAAGGTGGTGGCGGCGGCCGTCCCGGCGGTGGCCGCAGCGGTGGCGGTGGCGGCTGGCGCGGTCGCCGCTAGCGCCGATCTGTTCCCTGGCACTCGCAAGCCTTTCCCGGGCGGACTGCCGCCGCGACGGTGAGGATTGTCTTGACCCGCAAACGGTCGTTTGCGTCACCGATCCGTTCCAAAACCGCCTGCAGCGTCCACGACAACAGACTGGGAGACGACAGACAACAGACGCACCCCGATGTTCACCTGGGAGGCGGGTCTGTTGTCTGCCCGGCCGCCGGCCCCGCTTGTTGACCAGCTTGCCGACGCTCCGCCGTTTGCCTATGCCAGAAAGCAGAGGTCGATGTGAAGCTCGGAGACGAACGACCGTCACCGCGCAGGATCGGGAGGAAGCATTATGTCTGACGAGAATTTGCAGGATGAACTGGAGCGCTTACGCAAAGAAAACGCGGCACTGAAGGGGAACCGTGACGCAGGGGTGACCTTCCGTGTTTCGGAAAAAGGGGCGGTCTCCGTCTACGGTCTCGGCCGATTCCCCGTCACTCTCTATCAAGAGCAATGGGACAAGTTGCTCGACGCCACCGACGCGTTGCGTGCGTTTATCGAAGCGAACCGCGAGCGCTTGAAGAAGAAAGAACGAGCGTAAAGACCGTCGAACAGGGCGGGACGGTCTCCCGCGGTGAGGTCTCTACGCGAGGAGTGTCTCCCCGCGCCGATGCCGGCGAGGATCATCGTTTGCGCACGTTACCGAAGTGCCAGGCCAGCCCCAGCCCGGTGAAGAGTACCCCGAGCCCGACGACCAGCGCATCGAGTGACCGTCCGAAGCTCCACTGGCCGACGCCGGTCAGCAACAGATATCCTACGACGATATTGGCGAACCCCCACAGGACGTTCACGATCGGTGAAGACTCCCCGACCCCCGGGGGCGACGCAAAGGGCGACTGGAAGGCACGCCCTGAGATGCCGTTGACAAAGTGCGGAACGGCATTGGTGAGGAACACGCCAGCCACGAAGTGCGCGAGATAGCCGTACCACTGCATGCGAGCACCCTCCTTCTCCGGCTTGTTCGAGGTAGCACGCCGTGGACGGACGTCTACCACGAAACGCGGGAACGCCGCCATGCCAAAGCGCTGAGGACTGGGCGCATGTGCCAGGGGACGCTCGCCGGCGCACTGGCGGACTTTGTGTGCCTCGAACTGTCGGGCGACAGCTCAGACCTCTGTCAGTGGAGGCCCTTCTGCGTCCAGCCTGCTCAGCGGCTTGCTTCATCGCACAATTGGGGCATGATGACAGGCTCGCGGGCAACGAGCAGCCCGCTCCCGACCGGAGGTTCGCATATGCGTTGGAGAGGCGAACGTGAGAGCGAGAACGTCGAAGATCGGCGCGCTGTGCGCCTTGGTCGGCCCGGGATGGCTATCGGCGGCGTCGGGGTGCTGGTCATCCTGGCGGTGGCGTTGCTGACGGGACAGGATCCGCTGGTACTGCTGGAGGGCCTCAGCTCGACGCAGGTGTCCGTGGAGCCCGGTGCGCAAGGCGGGGGGCAGTACGGCGCACCCGCGGATGAGCTCGGCCAATTCGCCTCGGTGGTGCTTGCCAGTACGGAAGATGTATGGCGCGATCTCTTCGAGCAACGCGGTCAACGATATCGCGAACCGTTGTTGGTGCTGTTCTCGGATGCGGTCGATTCCGCCTGTGGCTCCGCCTCGGCTGCCATGGGCCCGTTCTACTGCCCGGAGGACGACAAGGTGTATCTCGACCTGTCCTTCTTCCACGAACTCGAGCGCCGCTTTGCCGCCCCGGGGGATTTCGCGCAGGCGTATGTGATCGCGCATGAGGTGGGCCACCACGTACAGAATTTGCTCGGGCTCTCCGAGCGTGTCCGTCACGCCCAGCAACGGGCGTCGCGGGAGGAGGCCAACGCCCTCTCGGTGCGCCTCGATCTGCAGGCCGACTGTCTCGCCGGCGTCTGGGGATTTCACGCCAACCAGACCCGCCAACTGCTGGAGCCCGGCGATGTCGACGAGGGCCTGCGCGCCGCCGCCGCCATCGGCGACGACCGCCTCCAACGCAGCGGCGGCCGCCGGGTACAGCCGGAGTCGTGGACACACGGTTCGTCGGCGATGCGCGCACGGTGGTTGCGCCGCGGCCTCGAGCGCGGCGACATGAACGAGTGCGACACCTTCTCCGCCTCGGTGCTCTAACCCGGGGCCATCTCGCGGTTCGCGCGGCACCTCCGCCGTCAGACGACAAACTGCGGCTCGCACGCACACAGTTCCACGGTGCGGTGCTCCACAGCTACAGTACGCACCACGCCGTGGAGTTCGAGGAGTACGACCCGCCGGTCACGCTTGCTGAATTCGCGCCCCACTGAACACCTGCTGGCCCGCAATCGGTCCTTGGAGTTGCACGGACCGCGGCTCCCTGCACGCGTAAGCCTCTCTGGGAGGCCACCGGACGCCATTGCCAGGGTTACTAACGCGGTCCCACATCGACGCTCGCAATCCGCGCGCACGGCGCACTGCACGGCGGCGCCGCCGCGCTCGATGAAATACGCCCCGGCGCTTGCGGCAGTGCTGTGATAGCTGGATTATACTGCCAGCACGAAGGGAAGCGCGGGCTGGCACGATTAACGTTCGCCTTTCTGGCGGCTCTGAGCGGATTCGTCATCGGCATCCCCGCGGGGGCCCAAATCCTTCTCAGCGATCCTCTTCTCGCGTTCGACACTGTTGTGACCGGGCTCGCCACGCCGACGACGATGGCCTTTCTCGGTCCCGGCGATATCCTCGTCCTGCAAAAGAACAACGGACAAGTTCGGCGAGTGCTGAACGGGGTGTTACAACCAACACCCGTGCTCGACGTCGCGGTCGCGAATGCGAGCGAGGAAGGTCTGCTCGGCATCGCCATTAACACCGAGAATCCCCCAAAGGTATTTCTGTACTACACGGCATCGACCGTGGACGGTGGGACGCCGCTCGGCAATCGTATCTATCGGTACACCTGGAACCCCGGCAACCCCCCGGATCCCGATGCTGGCCGACTTGAGAGCCCGCAACTCCTGCGCGCACTTCCCGCGACGCCCGGCCCGAACCACGACGGCGGCTTTCTCCTGCTCGGGCCGCCCGAAGCCGGGCTCGCGGGTGACGGACGTTCCCTCTACGCCGCGATCGGCGATCTCAACCGCACCGGGCAGTTGCAGAATTTCGCCGCCGGATCGGCGCCTGACGACACGGGTGTCATTCTGCGGTTGCAACAGAATGGAGCGGCGCATCCGGCCAATCCGTTTGTCTCCTATTGCAGCGTGGCGGCGACGATTTGCGCCGCCAACTCCGATTGCCCGTCGGGACAAACCTGCGTCACGACGGTAGCCAGCTACCTTGCCTACGGCGTGCGCAACTCCTTTGGGCTCGCCATCGACCCGGTGACGGGCGCCCTCTGGGATACCGAGAACGGTCCGGCGAACTACGATGAGGTGAATCTCGTCGCACCGGGCTTCAACAGTGGTTGGAGACGGATCATGGGGCCGGCCTTGCGCGACGCCGAGGGCGCCGGAGACCTGTTCGATATGCCTGGCCCCGCCGACCGGTATTCCGATCCGGAGTTTTCCTGGCGCGCTACGATTGCCCCGACCGCAATCCTGTTCGCGGCCGGCAGCTCCCTCGGGGCCGCGTACGACAACGTCGTGCTCGTCGGGGACAGCAACAACGGTAACCTCTACCGGTTTCCGCTGAACGCCACGCGTGACGGCTTCGTGCTCTCCGCGGGGCTAGCGGATTTGGTGGCCGACAGCGTCGCCGAGCGCGACCAGTTGAAGATCGGTTCTGGGTTCAATGGCGTTGTCGACCTGACGCTCGGACCCGACGGTGCCGTCTACCTCGTGTCGATTGGCGCAGGCAGCATCTATCGTATCCATGCGGCATCCCATGCGACTTCGACGCCAACGCCGACAGCCATCCCACCGCCAACACACACGTCTTCGCCAGCGGCAACCCGAACGCCGAGCACGACTCCCCGTCCGACTGCTTCTTTCACGGCGACGGCGAGTCCGATCGGAACACCGATGGCGACGTCGACCACAACACCGACGCGAGCTCCGACCCCGGTTCCGTGTGTCGGGGACTGTAGCGACTCCGGTCAAGTCACGATCGACGAGATCCTGACGACGGTGGACATCGCGCTTGGTAACAGGGACCCGTCACTCTGCGGTCCCGGCGATCGGAACGGCGACGGCCACATTACCATCGACGAAATTCTCGCGGCAATTCGTAACGCCGCGGACGGCTGTAGTGCCATGCCGGGGCCTCAACGGTCCAGAACCGCGCTTACGGCACCAAGAATTCCGACTGGGGCCAGAACGGTGTCATTTCCGATTCGTATTCGAATAGACATCGCGGACGATCACTGACCGATTCGCCTATTCGTAGAGATCACCCTCTGGCCGCGGAGATGGCGGCCTCCTCACGCTCGGCGATGCTCACCTCGACGAAGCGCACGGGCCGGGGTTGCTCATCGAGCGGACCTCGTTCGAACAGATCTTCCGGGAATGGCGCGCGGGTTCCCAACACGATGCGCACGAAGCCGTTGTCAGCCCGGACGGCCTCGTGCGCCTCCGACCATGGCGATTCGACCGGGTACGATACGCCTCGATCATCGGTGACGCGGAAGCGCAAATCGAACGAACCGTTTGCCGGGATGCCGGACGCATCGGTGAGCCGGGCTTGGTAATCGATGCGCAACTGCCCCGCCGCATCGCCCGTTCCCGAGATCGACACCGCCACGGCCGTGCAGACAAATTGGCGCTGCATACAGTTGCCAACCCGCTCCCGGCGGAATCCTACCGATTCCGGCGCCGCTCTCGCAAGTCCAGGTGCGCGGCGCCGGTGGTATTTCGCCGCGGACTGATTTAACACCTGATCGATGACTGCCGCGCCGACGCGGATGGCCGGGCAATGAGTGGTAGGGGAACCAAGATCTGGCTGGCGTCTTATCCACGATCCGGCAACACCTATGCCCGACTCCTCCTGAGACACCATTTCGGTATCGATGCGCTCCCGGAAGGGGGCGCCGAGCGTGGTCAAGAGTTCTACGAATGCGAACTCACGCACGGGATCAACACACGCTCTGGCACCGGCGTGTTCGCGATGAAGACGCACTCGCTTGTCAAAGACGGAACCCCAGCAATTGTCCTGGTTCGCGATGGACGCGACGCTCTCGTCTCAAGCGTCCATTATCAGAGGCGCTATTGGAGCGCCCGGGGGGACTTCGATGGCATCCTCGCGCGCATGATGGACCCGAGCGATGTGTGGGGCTGGAGAAATAGCGCGGACTGGAGCGCCTTTTACGAACATTGGCTTTGCGCAACGAGCGGGGCCACTGCCATCGTTCGTTATGAAGAACTCGTCTGTCGCCCGCTCGAAGTAATCTGGAATGCGCTGGCGGGCGTACTCGCGGACCTCGTCGTCCCGCGTACGTTGGTACCGCTCGCGCCGTTTGCAGAGTTCCACCGCCAGGAACCGGGCTTCTTTCGCAGCGGCAAGATCGGTGCGTGGAAAGAGGAGATGTCGCCGGAACTTGAAGCCATGTTCTGGCATCACCACGGCAAGACGATGCTGCGGTTCGGATACCAGCGGTGAGGAACGCCGCTCGTTAGCGAAGATAATTCAGGTAGCCCCGAAAGAATCGTGCGAACAGGCTTTCCCGGGTCAGCAGGTACGACTCGTCGATTTCATGCAGGAACGGTTTCCACCATGCCGTCTGCCAGAGATGGATCGAGTAGGAGCGGCTGAGCCGCCGCCTGAACAGCTCATCCAGTGCATCCTGGCTCACCTCACGGAATAACTCGTCCGTATCGCGCTCGAAGGGCACGAAGGATTCCACCGGCTCGATGTGGACCAGGCCCGGATGTCGGCCTGCTAGGTCGCGCAAGAAGATGCCTTCCTCCGTGGCGCCGCGCGGGAACGCCTCCAGGCACTGTGCCAGGAAATCGTGACGCGGGGCGGCCATCACCACGGCACCGGTGAGGGATGCGATTTCCTCCCGATCGGCCGAGCCGCGCGCTCCGTTGTTGGATGGTTCGCTTCCAAGCACGCAGCCGTGCGTGCGCAGCGGATCGTACGGCTTCAGCGTCAGGACATCGGTGCCGAGATAGATCCCGCCTTGCTCCAGCAAGACCTGATAGCGTAGCCAGTCCACTTGTTGGCGCGCTGGCAGTTCGCTCAACTCCCTGGGCGGCTGCCGCGGTACGAGCGTGACGAAGCGCTTCGCCAACTCCCACCAGCGAACCGCCCGTGGGGCGCGATCGAAATACAGAAAGATGCTCCGCGGCTTCTGGACCACGTGCGCGCTGAGAATCGCCAGCAGATTGCAGAGGCCGAATCCCGGCTCGCCGTCGAGGTAGATGAAATGTACGACGTTGGGGATGGGGCGCTCGAACAGGGATTCTCCGACCTCCCAAGCCGTCCGCTCGGTGCCGCCATGGGCGATGCCCGTCTGTGTGGCCGCGCCCACGGTTGATCCGGCCTCCCATGGCCATCGGGGCCGCTGGTTGAGGACATGGGCCGAAACGGCGCCGACGTGTGTGAGTCCGCAGTCGACGCTCAGGATCGCCGCGCCTGCGTCGTGAGCGCGCCGGGCGTAGTCGTAGTCGAACAGACGAGCATCGATGCGTTCGTCGAAGCGTCCGACGCGTGAGCGGAAGAACGCGATATCGAGAATCCCCGGATTGCGGCTGAAGCCGGGCCACCACCAACCCGCGTCGTGAGCTTGCTGCCGGGCCGGAAAGATCTCGTCATAGCGCCGGTAGATTTCTGGCTTGGCGGGATGGTCGGGATTGTACAGGTACTCTTCAACTTCGAACCCGTCGCCGGTTTTTCCCAACGGCACGCCGCCTGGACGCGGGCAGAGCAAGACTTGCCGATACCGTCCATCGGCCAGCAACGGCAGCAAGTCCGCGACGCGGAAATCCCGCGTGAATAGCCAGTCGTCCTCCAGGTGGAGGACGAAACGGGAGCGCACCTGATCGAGGAGCACATTCATGCTCGAGGCGCACCCCGCGCGCGTCTCGTCCTTGAAGACAAAGCGGAAGAACGGGAAGCGCTCCGCCATCTCTTGCCGATCGCCCGCCGAAGAGTTGTCGTCGACGCAGAGCCACTCGGCAACTTGGTCGCGATCGCGGCAGTGTTGTAGAAAGGATGCCAGGGTCGCGAGGAACAGGTGCAACCGCTTGCAGGTGGTGACTGTCACGGTGACCTGAGCGGCCGTACCGGCGGTGGGGCGACGCGAGCGCCTTGCGGCGCGCTGGCTGATCGTGTTCGCTTTTCTCGGCATCGATGGCGCCCTGGCGCTTCGCTCTAGTCGAGTGGCGCCCAATCGTACTGGATGTCGGAATCGGTCACGCCGTCTTTCCGCGCGGCAGCGGACCACGCGATCGGCAGAGCGGTTCGGTACGCGTACAAGCAATCCGCGTGGTGCATGACGAACCAGTCGATACCGTTTTGCACGCCGCGTTCGTGAGCGCGCTGCCAAAGCTTGGCGGCGCCGCTGGGCGAAAGCAGATACGCGAACGACCCCCCCATGAAGTCTGGCCAGGGCATACGGATGAGCGTCGGCTGCGCGGTGTGCCGTGACACTTCCGCGTCCAGGGCGGCCCACGGATGCCACCCCAGGAAGACGATATCCCAAGGGCCGTCTAAGTGACGTGCCTGGCGCAGAACGGATTGCAGCTTGAACAGAAAGGCGCCGGAAAGCTCCACGTCATCCTCGAAGATGAGGGCCGGCTGTGCCAGTGACCGCCATATGCGCAAGTGGCTGAGCGCGCAGCCGACGATGCCGCGCCGGTAGCCGAAATCGTTGCCGCGAAACAGATGGCGGATGGCGTCGGTGAGGCTGAGCTGCCTCCCGTCGACCGCGGCGACACGGCGATACGCCGTCAGCCCTTCGCGGACGGCCTGCCGCCGAAACCCGGCAAGCCGGTCTGGACGGCGATCGAGGTTGACGACGACAATATCCGGGAGCGGCAGCTTGGTCAGGGTAAACTGGAGGTTAGCCTCAATCCGCGGCCGCTCGCCCGGCGGCAACGACGGCCGTTGTAGCAACTCGTCGTAGGCGGCGAAACTGTCGGCGTAACGCCCGGCGTAATACGAATGCATCGCGAGCCCGTCGAGGATTCGCCAATCGTAGAGGTCCCGCTCTCCCGCACCCCTGGGGGGCTGGGGAAGATCCTTGACGCGCTCCAGCGCCCGGCATTTCGCCGCGTGATCCGGGAGAGCCTGCGCCAATTCCCAGAGGGGCTCGGCCCGCGTCGGATCTTCGCGAAACGCCCTTTCGTACGCCTCCGCGACATCGGTGAGCGGCGAGCCTTCCACGCGCAGACGCCGCGCCTTTCTCACGAGGCTCGCGTGTGCATCGGTGACGATGCGTTCCAACGTCGGGAAGACCTGATACTCGTCGAGGATCTTTCGCTTCTCGTGGCGGATGAACTGGATCCGCCGTTCCCACTCGCCTTGTGTAATGGCGGTGGCCATGGTGTGTGCCGCGGCATCAAAATCATCCAGGTCCACCCGTATGTAGGCGCGCGGGTCGATGTAGTCGGCAAGATTCGGACAGCCCCAGTAAAAACACAGGCATTCGGAGAGGATGGCATCGACGAGCTTTTCGGTGAAGTAGTTCTTCTCCGCGTAGTTCTCGGCCGCGAACGTATACTTGTACGGGAACAGGCCGCCCTCTTTGCGGAACGGCGGCAAGGGGCCACGATAATTCTGAAAATCGACGTCGTTACCGCGGCCGAAGACGTCAATGTCCATGCCCAGCCGCTCGAGGTGTTTGATGAAGTCGACGCGTTTTCGTTGCCCGGGATCGACGTAGCGTGAGGACGTCACGCTCGAGAGGACCTTGTTTTTGACGATCGGCGTGTCCAACAACTCGTCATACGATTTTCCGAGATGCCACTCGCTGACGTTGGGGAAGAGGTCATGCGATCGGACCTGGTAGAAGCGTGCCGGGTCTGGGTGCCGCCATGGTGCGGGCAGTGCGGCGATCCCGACCCGCGGCTCCATGTGAAAGACGATCGTGCGCTCGGGGACAAAGTGCGCGTCCGCCCGCGGTGCGTTGAAGATGGCATAGAAGTCGACGTCGCGATCGTCCCAGGTGATTTCGACGCGACCCCAACGGTAGGCGCCATGCGCCATCTTGTTCCAGAGGGCGCATAACGCTTCGCTGGTGCACCAGTTGGCCAACAACTTGACACGAATCGGCGGGGCGTCGAACTGCGCGAGCCGGTTGAGTTCGTAGGCGCTGAGAGCCCCCCCGCCCCGCTCGGTTGTGCGGCGTCCGATGTGCAGGCAGCAGATGGTGTCGAGAAACGCTGAGCGGAATCCTTGCCGTTCGTAGCGCCAGGCGAACTCGAGTTCGAAATGGCCTGCCTGTTCGTCATACGGTCCGACCCGGTGGATCGTAGAGGTGCGCGACAGAGACGGGCGCAGTGAGTAGTGCGGCCACCACACGTTCGATCGTCCACCGGGATGCCGCTTGTAGAAGTCTTCCTGTGCCGCCGTACCTGCCGGCAGGTACAGGTGCTCCACATAGCGCTGCCCCAACGGCGTGCGCTTGGGTGTGCCGCCGACCAGCTGCCGGTCGTCAATGCCCTCGGCGTAGTGGCGGTTGAACAGCACCTGGCCGAGGCCGTCATCCGCATCGAGGATTTCCATCGCGGTTTCGATGTACGCCAGTGGTTCGAAGAAGTGCCAGTCATCTTCGAGGTGCAGCCAGAGCGGTGTCTGCACCATGCCGCGGAGGATATTCATGCTGCGGGCGTGACCTTTCTCGTGCGGCCCTTTCCAGACGAATTCGAAGAACGGGAAGCGGCGTTCCATCTCCCGCCGGTCGCCGTCGCTCGAGTTGTCGTCCACGCAGATCCACCGCGCGATCCGCTCACGGTCCGTACACGCGTTGAGAAACGAGTCGACCGTCTTGACGAACAGCTCGAGCCGCCTGCATGTTGTGATCGTCAGCGTCACCGGTTGCTCCGCCGTCTTCGGCCGGGTGCGCACTCGATTGACGATTTCGAGGTCGTGGTGCAGGAAGCGATCTTTGATGTGGGCGACCGAAAAATCGCGGTTCGCCTCGATACGCGCGCGCTCCGCTTCGGCCAGCCGTGGCGATCGGAGTAGTTCGGCGTTGACCCGAAACGCCTCTTCGTACTTGCCGAGATAGTACGCGGCGATGGCCTGTTCATCGCGGGCGCGAAGGTCGTAATCGTCCGCTTGCAGAAACAGTGCCTCGGCACCGGGCCGGGGCACCCCGGCGGCGCGGCACGCGTACTCGTACGCGGCGCCGAAGTTCGCTGCCTGGCGCTCGTGCGTGGCCACGCGCACAAGCGGTTCGGCGCGCGACGGGTGATACCCGAAGCAGTCGAGGTAGGCCGCCCGCACCTCTTCCCACGGACGGCCCATGCGTTCCAGGCACTGAGCGGCGCGGTAGCGCGAATAGAAGATCTCTTGCTCCCACCCGCCCATGGCGCAACGCCGGCGATACTCGTCGAGTGCCGCCGCCGGCATCCCGGCGTCGAAGTAGCTCTGCGCCAGGTAAAAGACGTTCCGCGTGTTGTGCGGGTCCTCGCGCAGCGCCGCCTCGAGGCTCTTGGCGTCCTTCAGGTACTTCGCTGGATCCTTGCTGCGATCGCCTAGCCGGCGCGATTCGAGGTAGTAGTCGCCCGGAATGTATCCCGTCGTACACGGCGTTTGCGTGCACGTCGGATACTCGTGCAGCACGCCGACATACCGCCACGACGCCGTGCGCTTGAACAACTGCAGGCGCCAATACTCGATGCCGGGTCCGTAGCGCAGATGGTACGCGTCCCGGTCGAGGTAGCCGATGGCCAGGTCGCCAACCAGTAGGTCGTCGGCATCGATCACCCAGAGGTAGTCGGAGCTCGAGTGCTCACGGGCGAATTGCAGTGCCTCGGAGCGGTTCTCGCCGAAATTCCTCCATGGTCGCTCGATCGCGTGGCCCGGGATGGCATGCGCCGCGAAGAACGTGCGGATGACGTCTATGGTGCCGTCGGTCGAGCCCGTGTCGACGACGACGTAATCGGTCAAGTAGCGCCGCACGGACTCCAGCGTCTCACGAACGATGTGGGCCTCGTTCCTGACGATCATGTTCAGGCAGATCGTCGGCATGACGCTGTCATGTACCCCGAAGCCGTGGCCGGCGCCAGCGACTTCGGGGTGTCGTCAGACAACGGTTAGCGTGCCGTGCGCGATCTCGGAGACGGCCGCCGGAGTGCGCATACGGCGACGAGCAGCAGCAAGCCGACAGCCAGGCCGAGACCGACCGGTGCGAGGACGGGAGCCATGGTCGGCTTGATAAACGCCGGGCCGCCCGGGTCGACGATGACGCCGTTCGGGCCGGGGGCGTGATCGTCATCCCCCAACTGGTAGTCTCTCAAGACGAAGCGCGCCCTGAGGACGGCTGGCTCGGACCCGACCGAGATGGTGTCGAAGGTCACGCCCGGGAACTCGTAGTACATGTCGGGATTGGGTCCCGGCGGCTGCGGCCCGAACTTGATGTAGTGCAGATTCGAGCTGTTCCCAGCGGGACTGTGGAACAGCACCTGCACGTAGACCGGCGAACAATGCGTGGTGAACCGTACGAGGCCGTAAGGGAAATCGTAGTTGGGATCCTGATACGGTAGATCTTGTTCCCGAAGCGCCTGGACATTCTCCAACTGGCACGTGGTGGCGCACGAAGCGTCCGTGCAGGCCTCCAGCGTCAGGTAGCCGTGCAGAGTTGCCGAGGGGAGCGACGCTACCCAGCCCTGGATTTCGTCGGCGATTCCATCGCCATTGCCGTCCCCACCGTTCGGTGCGCCGTCCTCCGTGCCGGTAGGCACCCCGTCGCCGTCGTCGGCGTTGGAGGCGAACGCTCCGGGGCAACCGGAATAGAGTTGAAACGAGGGACTGGACGAGAATCCTCCGGCAAGCGACTCGGGACGCAGGCAACTCCAGAGCTGAAAGCTGCCGGACGTCGAGCGCCCGCCGGCGGCGGTGAACGTTTGCTGGTCGATCTTGAAGCTTACCGCGGCGGACGGCCGCACGAGCGCGACCGTCCCCGCCAAGACCAAAGCCGTAACGGCGAGGAAACGGGCTGTGTTGTTTGTCGCCATGGTGGCAGCGCCTCCGGTCAGCCCACGGCTACTTGCCCTAGGGTCCCTGCGGCCCCTGCGGCCCGGATGGCCCCTGCGGACCTTGGTTCCCCTGCGGCCCGGATGGCCCCTGTGGTCCTTGAGTGCCCTGATACCCCTGCGGACCAGTTGGCCCGCTCGGCCCCTGCGGACCGGTTGGCCCGCTCGGCCCCTGCGGACCAGTTGGCCCGCTCGGCCCACTTGCGCCCGTCTCGCCGGTGGGACCGGTGGGTCCCGTGGCCCCAGTGGCGCCTGTTGCGCCCGTCTGGCCTGTTGGCCCGGTACCGCCGCTCGGCCCGCTTGCGCCCGTCGCGCCGGTGGGACCGGTGGGTCCCGTGGCCCCAGTGGCGCCCGTTGTGCCAGTCTGGCCTGTTGGCCCGCTTGCGCCCGTTGCCCCGGTCGGTCCCGTGCTGCCGGTGGGCCCAGTGAGTCCCGTGGCCCCGGTGGCGCCTGTTCCGCCGGTCTGGCCTGTCGGTCCGGTCGGCCCTACCTCAGCCGTCAAAACATAGGCGGCGCTGGTGACGCGATGGCGCGGCGACAGGGTTTCCCCACTCACCGTGACCTCAAGCCATCGGCTTGGGCCATCCGTGCCCGGCGTCTCGGAGACGGTGTAATTGAAGACCTCCTTGGTAAACGGTCCCAGGTCTACGCTGAAGAATCCGTTGGTGACCGGCACGCCAGAGATACTTTGGGTCCAGAGCTGCGTGCCGCCGGCCGGGGCGTCGAAAATCGCGAAATCCATGTTGAACGGCCCGTTTTGCGGCACGCCCGCGGGATCGGTGAGGCGACCTTGGTAGTTGATCAGCGGCGGTTGGTTGACCGGGCCGGTCGGTCCGGTGGGTGCGGCAAATGCGCGCAACGCGCCAAACAAAGGCGAGAGGGAGAGTGCTGTCGCACCGGACTCGAGAATGAACTCACGACGCGTGCGCTTGCGGAACATGGACGGCCCCCCTTTTCGGGATTCGAGATGGCGTACAGCCTATTTGCTTTGTGCTTTACTCCAAGCGCATCGCTGGAGCAATCGGAATTTCCGATTTTCCGGAGATCGCGGCGAAGCGGTTCGTGCCGGCTGGAGCGCCTTGCGTTGCGCCCGGGGGCGGGTTGCCGAGACGACGTGCCCCGGGTCGCCTGTAGACCGGACGCACTGCCGTTGCGCATCCGGTTGCATCGGCTTCACCGGTGGCGTAGGTGCCGGTGTGGTCATGCGCAAGCTCGTGGTCACCACGCCGTGCACCCGGCCGGAGAACCTCGTCGAGATTCATCGCTCGATATTCGGCTGCACTGGTGCGGCACATTTCGATATCGCGTGGCACATCGTGTTCGATGCGGCCGCGCTAGCGGAGATTGCGGTCGCGGTTCTGGAACGATTTGCCGACGATCCCAACGTCTGGTTGACATTCAACCGCGGTGCCCCCGAAGACCAATGCCCACAGCACGCGCACATCAACAGCGTTTTGCGCAGTCTGCACGGCCAGGACTTCTGGCATTACGTGGTGGACGACGACAACATCTTGCACCCAGCGTTGCTGACCCGCATTTCCCAGGCTCTCGAGCAGACGCCATCGGCGCGCGGCTTCATTTTCTCGCAGTGGGTGGGCGGCATGGATTTTTCCGGCGTCGACGTGCGCGAGGCGACGCCCGAGAACGTCGCCTTGTCCAAGATCGATCAGGCCCAGTATCTCCTCCACTCCCGCCTGATCGGCAGCCGGCGGTATCCTACCGATTACCTCGGTGATGGCCGGTTCATTGTCGATCTGTACCATGCTGCCGCGAACGTATTCGTCTTTCTTCCCGAAGTGCTGTGTTACTACAACAAGCTACGTGGCACGCCGCCTGGAGCGGCGTTACCCCGCATCCTGGTTGTCGGCACGGCCGATCTACCGCTGCGGAGCATCGCCCACGCCGCGTGGGAGAGCGAGCAGTTGACGGTGCGTTGCGTGAACGCCGACACGAACGTGCGCGAGGAGATCGCCGGGTTCGATCCGGACGCCATCGTGACGTTCGATGCCACGGCGGAACGATTCCCCGTGCTCTACAGTCTGCCGTTCGACTTGCGGCGGCGCTGGATCGATGTCGGCGGCAACGCCGCTCCAGACGCGATCGGCGAGCGCGCCTACAACTGCGCCATGGGGTATATCCTCAACCGCAACGCAGATCCCGACTACGCCGAACCGCTGGTCAGCATCTATACTCCGCTGCACGAAACCGGGCAGCGGCTGTGGCGGACATTTCATTCCGTGGCGGCGCAGACGTATGCCAACTGGGAGTGGGTGCTGGTCGACGATTCGCGTAGCGCCGGAGTCACCCTGCGCACAGCGGAGCGGATGGCGGCAGGCGACCCGCGCGTCAAGGTGCACCGCTTCCGCACCGCGTCCGGAGGGATCGTTGGCGAAGCGAAGTACCGGGCGGCGGGTCTGTGCCGCGGCGACTACTTGCTCGAACTCGACCACGATGACGAGTTGACGCCGTGGGCCGTCGCGTTGTTGGTGGAGGGCTTCCGCCAGTTCCCGGACGCCGGCTTTGCGTACTCGGATTGCGCCCTGGTCGACGACCGGCTGACGCCGCTCCACTACGGTCCCGACTTCGCGTTTGGGTACGGGTCGTACTATGACGAAACCTACCGCGGGAAGGTCCTCAAGGTCATCCGCCAGCCGGCGCTAAATCCAAAGACCGTGCGCCACATCGTCGGCGTGCCGAATCACTTCCGCGCCTGGCGGCGTGGGGTCTACCACACGATCGGAGGCTACAATCGTCGATTGTCGGTCGCCGACGACTACGAACTGATCCTGCGCACCTTCCTGACGACCAGAATGGTGCATGTGCCGCGGTGCGGTTACCTGCAGTACATGGCACGAGCGGGGGCGGTACCGAACACCCAGCGGTCGGCGGCAGGAGATATTCAGCGACGGGTGCGCTCGATTTCGTGGTACTACAACGACCGCATCCGCGCACGGTTCGCGGAACTCGGCCTCACGGACTGGGCGGCGGACGAATGCCCGCATAACCCGCTGGAGGCGCGCTCCCGCTTTGGCACGGCGGAGCAGTCCGCGTCGCTCAACATGCGGCTACCTGCGAGCCACGATGGATGATGCAGGCTCGCGATGACCTCGAGAACGAAGGGACGAGTTGTTGTGGCCAACCTACGTCACCCGCGACGGCATACGGGAGTGCCTGCTGAACGGAATATCCCACTGAACCCCTGCCCGCTCACTGCGACAGGGCCAATGCGCCCGGGTCAATGTGTCTGTTGACATTCGTGTAGCCACCGCCGTAAGGGATCAATTGCGAACGCCGGCGTCGCTCCGCGTGGAAGCTCCGGCGCCTACGGAAGAAGAGGAGTTGCGAACATGATGAAACACGTCGTGGTGTGCGGCCCTAACGACGTCCGCGTCGTCGACACCGCCAAGCCGGAGCCGGGGCCGCACGACGTGGTGATCCAGGTGGCAGCGTGCGGCGTCTGTGGCAGCGATCTGCACTATATCGGCATCGGCGGAATGCCGCTGTTCGGGGCGGGAGCGATGCCGCTCGGCCACGAGGTTTCCGGAGTCGTCCACGCTGTCGGCGAGAGGGTGCCCGATGTGCGTGTCGGGCAACGGGTGATTGTGCGCACGCCCGCGGGGCCGAACAACGCGATCGGCAGCGGTGGCCCCGGAGCGCTGGCCGAGTACTTGCTCGTGCGCAATGTGACTCAGCCGGCGATCGATTTCGATGGACGCCGGTTCGAGACCTACCTGTACCCGCTGCCGGACACATGGTCCTTTCAGCAAGGCGCGCTGGTGGAACCCCTGGCGGTCGGTTGGCACGCGGCCGATCAGTCGGGTGCCCAACCGGGCGAGAAGGTGGTCGTGCTGGGAGCCGGGCCAATCGGTCTGGCGGCCATCGTGGCGCTGCGCCATCGCGGCGTCAACGATGTCATCGCCCTGGACCTCTCGCCGGTGCGGCTGGCGCTGGCGGAGCGGGTCGGTGCGAGCGCAGCCGTCAACGCGGCGCACCAGCCCTGGGAGGCGGTGCGCGAGCGCTACGGTCAGGAGATGGTTCATGGCCGGCCGGCGTTGGGCGCGGATGCGTACATCGACACCACCGGGTCGGAGCGGGTTATGCGCGATATCCTTGACCAGGCGAAGTTCCGGGCACGCGTCGTGGTCGTGGCCGTCTACGGCAACGACGTGTCGCTGCCCTTCATGCACGTGATGGCCAAGGAATTGGTGCTGAAAGGCTCGATGTCGGTTGGGCACGATTTCGCGAAAGTGATCGACATGCTGGCATCCGGGCGCGTCGATGTGGTCCCGATGATCACTCACGAATTCGATTTCGCGCACGTCATGGATGCCTTTGCGGCCGCGCGCCAAACGGACACGACGGGCAAGGTGATGGTGAACTTCCTGGCGTAGGGCGAGGGAGCCGCGCGCCATGTCGTTTCAAGCGTACGCCGCGCTCCGTCTCGCCGAATAGCGCGGCTGGGCGTGGTCGCTCCGCCACGGTCGTGGCGCGGTTCGATCGGGAGACACGGGGGCAGGAGAGTTATCGAGAGGAGTCATGAAAGAGAGTACGAGATCGCCGCTACCGGCCGACAACCACCAACGGCCTTGTTCTATTGATGCACTGCGCTGGCGCGCCGAATGGATTCGACTGGAGACGATTCGACAGATCGCCGGTGCGGGCCTCGGTCATTACTCCAGCACGTTCAGCGCGGCGGAAATACTGGCGGTCCTCTATTACCGAACGCTGCGGCTCGACCCGGCGAATCCGCGGTGGCCCGATCGGGACAAGTTCCTGCTCGGCAAGGGACATATTGCCGTCGGCCTGTGGCCGATCCTGGCCGACCTCGGCTATTTCAGCGCCGCCTGGCTCGACGATTTCGGCAAGATCGACGCGCCGCTCACCGATCATCCGAGCATGCGCGAGGTTCCGGGCATCGATTTCAGTTCCGGGTCCCTCGGGCACAATCTGTCGGTCGGCGTCGGCATGTGTCTGGCGTCGCGTTTGCGCGGCGGCAGCGATCGGACGTTCGTGCTGCTGGGCGACGGCGAACTTCACGAGGGCCAACTCTGGGAAGCGGCGATGTCCGCGTCGCACTATCGGCTCGGCAACCTCGTCGCCATCGTCGATGCGAACGGCAGCTCGGCGGATGGTCCAACCTCGGATGTCATGAACATCGAGCCGATCACCGGTCGGTTCGAGGCGTTCGGTTGGCGCGCGGTCGAGATCGACGGACATGACGTCGCCCGGATCGTCGAGGTCATGGACGGGCTGCCGGCGAGCGCGACGGCGGTGCCAACCGTCATCGTGGCGCGTACGCTCAAGGGAAAAGGCGTCTCTTTCATGGAGACATCGCCGCGCGATTGGCACCTGGGATTTCTTGGCCCGGCGGACCGCGAGCGCGCCGAAGGCGAAATCAGGAGTCGAATGACATGAGCGACGTATCCATCGAGATGGTCGATCCCTTTTCCTACAGCAGTGCGTCGGAGACCGAAGGAGGGGCGATCATCGGGCACACCCTGATCGAGCTGGCGCGCGAGCGCGACGACATCGTCCTGCTTGCGCCGGACGTCGGGCGCGGGCCGGCGACGACGCCCTTCATCGAGGCGTTTCCGGACCGCTATATCGACACCGGTATCGCCGAAAACAATTCGGTGTCGATCGCCGCCGGACTCGCGGCCGCGGGCTATCGCCCCTTCGTCTTCGGAATCGGCGCATTCCTGGCGCCCAAGTGCGCCGAGCAGATTCGCACCGACATCGCGATCAACAAACTGCCGGTGACCCTGATTTCCGCCTGGGGTGGGCTCGACATGGGGTATTTTGGCGCCAGTCACCACGCCATCGAGGACTTTTCCATCCTCCGGGGAATACCGCACCTGACGATTGCCTCGGCGGCGGACAATGCCGCCATGCGCTCGCTCATGCGCGCGGGCGTGGCGGACGGCGTGCCGCTGTATATTCGCGCACCGAGCTCCGCGGCGCGTGACGTGTACGAAACCGCCCCCAATTTCGTGCGCGGTGCGGCGCACATCCTCTCGACCGGCGGCACGGACGTCGTTCTGGTTGGAACTGGACTGGGGACCTCATTGTGCGCGCAGGCCGCTGCCGTTCTGAAGGACTCCGGTGTCGCCGCGACCGTGGTCGACATGGTCTATGTGAAACCCTTCGATGGCGAGACCATCTGCCGGTTGGCTCGGCAGGGATGCGGCCTGGTCGTCGTCGAAGAGCACAACACCTCCTCCGGGCTGGCAGCGCTGGTCGCCGAGGCGCTTGGCCGCGGGGGCGTCGTCGCGCGGCTGGAGTCCGTCGGTCTACCGGACGACGATCTTGCGGTCGCCGTGCCGTCCCAGCTCCTCAGCCGCTACGGTCTGACGGTTGAGGCGGTCGTCGCGAAGGCGCTCGCGATCGGCAAAGGCCGCTGAGGGGGCAGCCCTCAGCCGCTGAAGAGTCGTCGCGTTCAAGGGCAGCGCGGTAAGTCCATCGAGGTGACGCGTTGTCGCCGGCGATACCGCATTGCGCGCGCACGAAACTCAATTCGCAAGAAACAAACGCGCCCGGGGTGATTCGAACACCCGACCTACAGATTCGAAGTCTGCCGCTCTAGTCCACCTGAGCTACGGGCGCGTGCCGCTGAAGATAGTCAGTTCAACCGAACGCTACAAGCGCAAAGCCCGACGTGATGTGCCCGGCTCAGCGGCGCCGGGCGGGGCGCTATCCGTGACACCTCTTGGATAGCCGCGATCCGCAAGCTTACAGCTCAAAGCCAGTGCCGCTGTCCTCCGACTCGCGCTTGCCACTTCTTGCTTCAAGCCTGTCGCTTCCGTGATCTCCGGCTTCCGGCTTGACGCTTTTCGCTTCCCTTATCTCTCCACCTTCCACAGCGTTCCCGCCGGGGTGTCCTCGAGCACGATGCCCTTGGCCTTCAGCGCGGCGCGGATGGCGTCGGCTTGTTTGAAGTCCTTAACTTTGCGGGCGGCGTTGCGGGCGGTGACGAGACGGTCGATTTCGGCCGCATCGAGTGCGGACTCGGCGACGTGCGCGTGCTTCGTCTGTTCCAGCACGGTGCGTGGATCGCGGTTGGCGATGCCGAGGACCTCGGCGATTTTGGCCAGCGCGCACCGCGGCGATGCCGCGGCCGCCAACTGTCGTTCGTCGAGGAGGCGGTTGATGGTTCGGACGGTCTCGAACACCACGCCGATGGCACGCGAGGTGTTCAGATCGTCGTCCATCGCCGCGCGAAATTGGTCGGTGACGGCGGCGTCGGCCTGGGCGTCGCGCCAGCGCGGCGATGCGGCATCGGCGCGTGCCAGGGTTTCGTACAGCCGTGTCAACGCCCGTGCCGTTTCGTCGAGACGCTGCGTCGAGAAGTCGAGCGGGCTGCGGTAGTGCGTGCCGATGACGAATAGCCGGACCGCCTCGCCGCCCACCCGGTCGGCCGCCTGCTGCACGGTCATGAAGTTACCGAGCGACTTCGACATCTTTTCCTGGTCGATGGTGACCATGCCGTTGTGCACCCAGTAGCGCGCGAAGACGCATCCTTTGGCCCCTTCCGACTGGGCAATCTCGTTTTCGTGATGTGGGAAGATCAGGTCGGTGCCGCCGCCGTGGATGTCGAACGGTTGGCCCAGGTACTTCGTGCTCATTACTGAACATTCGATGTGCCAGCCGGGCCGGCCGGGTCCCCAAGGGCTATCCCACCAGGGCTCGCCGGGCTTGCTTGCCTTCCACAAGGCGAAGTCCATGGGATGGCGCTTGCGCGCGTCGACCTCGACCCGCGCGCCGGCAACCATATCCTCCAACCGCCGCTTCGCCAGCTTGCCGTACTCCGGGAACTTGTCGACGGCATAGTAGACGTCGCCGCCCGCGGCGTACGCCAGGCCCTTACGCTCCAACTCCCCGATCAGCGCAATCATTTCCGCGACGTGCTCGGTGGCGCGCGGTTCCCGCGTCGGCGGCAGGCAGCCCAGGACTCGCACATCCTCGGCAAAGGCCTGGATGTTGGTTTCCGCGAGTTCCGCGGACGACACGCCGGCGCTCTGTGCGCGCGCAATGATCTTGTCGTCGACGTCGGTGAGATTGCGCACGAAGGTCACGTCGTAGCCGCGCCACCGCAGGTAGCGATAGAGGATGTCGAAGGTTACCAGCGCGCGGGCATGACCGATATGCGAGCGGTCGTAGACGGTGACGCCGCAGACGTACATGCCGACCTTGCCAGGGACCAGCGGCACGAACTCCTCGCGGCGCCCGCTCAGGGTGTTGTGTAGGTGGAGAGGCATCGAGTTTACTCCAGGTCGTGAGGTTGTCGGTTGCGAGGCTTTCAGGATTGCCGTATGGCGGACCGTACCATCGCCGGTGAGTGCGGGGTCAATCGGCGCGCGGCGCCGGGGCGTCCCATTCGCGCAGGTGAAAGGAAAGGCGCTCCCCCAGCTCCCGCACTTGCTCCAGCGCCGCGCCTTCCCACGAGGGGCGACCCCCGGCCATGACCATGATGTAATAGCGGTTCTGTGCCCTCCACAGATTAAGACTCAGGCCGAGATGCCGGGCCAGATCGAGGATGGCGTGGGCTCTCGCTACGCCCCGCGGCGCGTCGCCGGCCGCCACCATTTCGACCGCCTGGCGTACCGCCTGCTCCAACTGTCGCCGGATCCTATCCATGGCCGGCTTGACGCCGCGCCGTTGTGCGTCGGTCCACACCGCCACGGCGGCATCGGCGGACTGCGTGTCCGCCAGAAAGTCGGCCACCGCGAGTTCGAGGTGCTGCCGCAAGACGAAGCGCGTGGCCAGTTCCAGCTCGGGCGGCAGCGGCACGCGGACCTGCGCCAGGAAATCGAGCAGTCGGCGGTTGCTGTTGACGATGCGCTCGTAGTCGGCACTGCAGGCGGCGACCACCTGGGTGGTGAGGCGGTCGAGAATGCGGCGCCGCTCGGCAACGAACAGGTGCCGCAGGTTGTAATAGGCGCCGTCAAAGGCACGATCGATTTGGCGCACCAGTTCGGTCAACGGTTCGGACGCGAAGGTGGCGCGCAGGCGCGCCTTGAGGTCCGCATAGCCGGGCGTTTCCTGGGCGACGGCACAGTGCATGTCGTGTCCGCCGAGGTACAGGGCGGCGTAGCTGAACTCCCGGCATTCTTCGGTGGCCTCGCTGCGGAGCTGAATGCGGCCGACGGTGAAGGCGGAGTCGCCGCTGCGTTCGAGCGCCTGGTCGAGCGAGGTCACCCGATAGGCATAGACTGCCGTCTCGCGGGCTGTCGGCGTAAACACCGAATTCATGGCGTAATGCGCCGCGACGCGCGGATGGTCGGTGACCTGTGGGCGCACGAGCTGGCGATAGATGTCCGGCCCGTTGCCGTACTCCGGCAGGTTGCTGCGCAGCGGTTCGAGTTGGCGCAGGAACCCGGGCTCCAGATCGCTGCCGCGCTCTGTTGCCAGCTGTATGGCGCGTGCCGCGTAGCTCAGCACCTGCGTCGTCTCCAGGCCCGTCGGTTCATCGAAGAACCAGCCGCAGCTGGTGAACGACAGCAGGGCGTAGCGCTGCATCTCGAGCAACTCCCAGATGCGGGTCCGGGTGCGACGCCGCGGCGTCCTGCGCGCGTGCCGCTGCAGGAACGCCTCGCGCCGTTCGCTATTGCGGCGCAGGACGACGTCGATGTAGGCGTCGCGGGCGGCCCACGGGTCGTTGAGCAACGTGCCGGCCTGATGCTCGAAGAGCGTGTCCAACTCCGTCTTCAGCCAGTCCAACGCTTGCCGTAGCGGCGCGCGCCAGGCCTGGTTCCAGCCCGGCTGGCCTCCCGCGCGGCAGCCGCAATCGGCGCGCCAGCGCTCCACGCCGTGGGCGCAACTCCACGAGGAGTTCGGGTGAATCTCGACCTCGTCCACCACCGTGACCTGGTCGAGGTAAGCGGCATAGTTGGTGAGGCGCACACGCCCCTCGCGCTCGATGGTCTCCAGTGCCGCCGCGAGCGCCATGTCGCCAAAGCGATGGTGGTGGCCGTACGACTCTCCGTCCGTAGCGATGTGGGCGATCGGCGGTGGGTTGCCGGCCGCCTCCGGACGACGCAGCGCGGCGTCCGCCAAGCGCTGCGCCAATGCCCGGCCGTCGTTCAGCAGGCCGCCGAAGGCGATGGCATGCGCAATGTCGCCATCGTAGAAGAAGAGCGTGAGCGAACGGCCGTTGCCGAGGTCACAGCGATACGGGCGCTGGCAATCGATGCCGGCCTGCGCCACCTCGGTCCACGCGCCGCCGCCGTAGCGCACGCGCGCGGCTTGCGAGGGGGCCAGGATTGTGAAGCGGATACCGTTCTCGGCCAACACCGTCAGGGTCCGTGGGTCCACCGCCGTCTCCGGCAACCACATGCCGTCGGGCGTGCGGCCGAACCGATGGACGAAATCGGCGATGCCCCAGCGCACCTGCGTCTGCTGATCGCGGCGGCTGGCGAGCGGCATGATGCAATGCGCGTAGACCTGTGCCATTGCGTTGCCACGACCGAAGCGGCGCACGCTCTCTCGATCGGCGCGCTGCACGGTGGCGTGCAGGTCGGGATGCGCGTGCGCCATCCACGCCAGTAACGTCGGGCCGAAGTTGAAACTGATGCGGCGGTAGTTGTCGCGGAGGACGACGATGCGGCCCTGCTCGTCCAACAACCGCGAGGCCGCGTTCGGTGCGTAACACTCCGCGGTAACGCGATGATTCCAATCGTGGTACGGCGCGGCCGAGTCCTGCACCTCCACCGCTTCCAGCCACGGGTTCTCCCGCGGCGGCTGATAGAAATGCCCGTGTATGCACACGAAGCGCCCTGCGCCTGGATCGGCCATGCGCTGAAACTGTAGGAAGTCGGCTGCCCGCAGTCAAATGACGCCAGCGGACAGCGATAAGCTAGAAGCGGAAAGCCACAAGCCCCCAAGGCGGAGGGGACCCGGCGAGCGCGTCCGGCTTTCCGCTTGAAGCTTCTGAGACCACACGCTTGCGACACTCGCCCGAGTTGTGTAAGGCTTCTGAGTCGTTACCGACCGGCGTGGGGCCGTAGCTCAGTTGGGAGAGCGCTAGAATCGCACTCTAGAGGTCGAGGGTTCGACTCCCTTCGGCTCCACTTCTTTTTCAGGCAGTTGGCTAGGCAGATAGCCGTCCAGGCCGAAATTGTCCGAAAATTGTCAGAGATGTTTTGGTGCTGGCTTCGCCGGTGGCATCATCGGGCGCGCCTCAACGGCAGGACCCGGACCGGTTGCACGGTCTGGAAATGCCGCTGCAGGCGGTCCGCCGCGTCCGCAAGGTCAGCCTCGCTAACGATGTCGTAGCGGTCAAAGACGGCGCGGGTTTTGTGACCGCCGAGTGCCGTGCGCACGCGCTCGGGAATACCAGCTCGCACCATGTTGCGAACCGCCGAGCGCCACAGGTCGCGGGGAATCAGCCCCTGGTACTGCAACTCCGGCTCGCCCGTCGCCATTATCTTCGCGGTGGGCCTAGCAGCCTGTCGGCCTTTCAATAGGTCCGAGTAGGGTCATTGTGTGAGCGTGTGACCAACTCCATCTGGCTGTGACCGCACGGCGGTGCGCAGAATGCGGTTGGAGGTGAGTAGCGATGGGGGGAGAGTGGCATCGACGAAGAGCGCGCGGGCGCGGCAGATGCGTCGAGTGTCGGTCCGGTGGGAGCGCAGCGGGTTGACGAAGTGGATCCCCGAGACGACCTTCTGACTGAGCCGATCGTCATTGGTCAGGAAGAGATCCACAGTGGCGTGCGAGGCGCTACCGAATCAAAGTGAAGTCGGAGGCGTCCGATCTCATCGCCAGACCCGCACCACATGCGCGCCGATAGCGGCCGGATTGACGATGATGCCGTCAAAGGCGTCTGTCGCCACCGGATCGACGGCGAAATCCACCCGAATGACGCCCCTACGACGGTGTGCTCAACGCAGGTAGGCCTGGCCTCCGTCGAGCATCAACGTGGAGCCCGTGATGTACGAGCCATAGGGGCCCACCAGCATGGCCACCGCACGGCCGATGTCGTTCTCGCAATCCCCGGCACGTCCGAGGGGGACGGTAGCAAGGAACGCTTTCGATTCCTCCGGCCGTGTCGCGATCCAGTGTTCGAGCCCAGGTGAGGTGGCGAGTGGGATGATCGCGTTGACGCGGATGCCTTCCGGTCCCCACTCGAATGCCGCCGCCCGTGTCAACGCGCGGATCGCTTCCTTCACAGCGGCGTACGCCCCGTAGCCAACCGGATCCGGACGAGTCCCGGCGCCGGAGCCGAGGTTGACGATCGAGCCACCGCCGCGCAAGTGCGGGTAGCATGCGCGCATGAACCGCAGGGTCGCGAGTGGACCCGACTTCCAGCCGGCATCGAAGAGCTCATCACTGACATCGAGCAGTGTTCCCTGCGGAACGATCTGCGCGTTGTTCACCAAGATATCGATGCCGCCAAGCCCCGCCACAGTCCGCTCGACACACGCAGCGATGTCCGCGGCAACGGTGACGTCGCAGCGGATGGCGATCGCGTCGACACCCCGACCTCTGATCTCGCGGCACGCGTCCTCAACCTTCGATAAAGTGCGTCCCGCCACGGCCACGGCGCATCCCTCGTGCGCCAGGGCCAGTGCGATCCCGCGCCCGACACCCTGCCCCGCCCCGGTGACCAGGGCCCGTTTTCCGTCCAGCAGTCCCATATCGCTCTCCGTGCAGTCTCGCCGTTCGTATCACTTCCCGTGAAGCAGCGCTGTCAGACTGGCGCCGCCATCGCCTCGGCCATGGCGCGCAGTTCGCGTTCGAGGTCGCGTCCGCCCGGCCAGAAGATGAATTCACTGACACCCGCGGCCGCCAGATCCGCCACCTTCTGCCGCATCTCCGCCCGGGTGCCGCTGAAGGTCATTACGCCCAGGTCGCGACTCAAGTGCGGGCGCTCGCGCACACTGACCTCCACCAGGTGCCCTTCGTGCAAGTACAGATGCCGTACCCGTTCCGGGACCGCCTCCAGAGCGGCGCGCCAGCCGGCGCCGCCAGGCAGATTGTCCACCGCCTCGCGGGAGGCGCCGTAGGCCGCGTGGTACAGCACCGCGATGTTCGGTGCCAGGCGCTCGAAGACCGCATCCGACTGAAACGTCTCCCCGTCGTCGAGGACGGTCCCGAAGGCCACGAAGCGGCTATCATGTGCGCCGCTGGGCACCAGCCCGGCGCACATGTGTCCGAGGCCCAATCGCTGCGCCATCTCGATGCCTCGGGTGCCGTTGGACGCCAGCAGCAGCGGGGTGCGAATCGGCCGCCGTGCGAGTAAACGGTCGGGATGCAAGAGCGTGACGACCGCGCCGTCAACGGTGGCCTCTTCGCCGGCCAGCAACGCTTGCAGGGCGCGCACATAGCTCTCCATATATTTCCAGGTCAGCGGTGGTTTACCCATCATGGCGCGGGCGGTGAATCCGGTTCCGAGCGCGACCTCGAGCCGCCCCGGAGCCAGTTGCTCGATCGTACCGATCGCAGCGGCGGTTACAACCACGTGACGCAGATGCGGGACCAGCACCGCGGTACCGGCGCCGAGGCGCTCGGTGCCTTCGAGGATACGGGCGATGGCGATCCACACGTCGCCGTAGAGCACCGGAGAGTCCGGAAGCCACACGCGCTCGTAGCCGAGACGCTCCGCACTCCGCGCCAGCCGGACGACGTCGGGCGTCGGAATCAAACCGCAGGAGAGCTTCATCATTCCTGATCCTTTCGTACCGGATTCCTCCGCCGCCCGCGCACCGGCAGCAGGCCTCTCAATGGCCGCGGCCCGGTACGATCTCCCGGCGGCCAGCGTCCCGCCGCTACTTCTGCGCTTGTGGCTGTGCGATCGGAACCTTGATGAGGTCGCCTCGCGTCAGCGTGGTGATGCTGGGACGGGCATTGGCCACAGCGACCATGTCGAGCATCCAGGCAGATTTGGCGCGCACGACCAGCGAGACCAGCGACTCACCCTGTTGCGCGGTAATCAGGCGCAGGCGGTTTTCCGGGACGTCGCGCTGCTGTGCGGCGGTCAAGGGCCGGAAGCTGCGCGCGACAACGTCGAAGGTGGCGCGCGCGCTCTTGCGGTGCGACAAGGGGGTCTCTCCGGTCAGTTGGAACACCCGGCCGCCGTGCGCAATCCAGACGAGGTCGATACTCAGCGGCCCGTCCGGACTTTCGGCCTGCAAGTGCGTCTGCGCGGCCCGCAGGGATCCGGCACGGAAGGGCACCACTTCTTCCACAATCGGCCAGTGTAGCGCCTGCTCCAAAGCCAGGGCGCCACGTAAGGGATCGTCGCCCTCTGCCGCCACCTCGAGGAGCAGGATCGCACTGCCGTCAGCCGCGGCTGCGACCGCATGTTCGCGGCTGTTGTGCGTCGACCACTTCTCCGGGAAACGGATGGAGAAACCGTAGCGCGGATGCATAAAGGTGGTGTCCTTGAACGTCCCATCGCCGGCCCGCCCATCGGTCGGAAGTCCGACGAGCGACTCGAGGAACGCCGACGCGGAGGGCTTGATCGGAGTCTGTGTCGCGCGGGGGAGGCCCTTGGCGTACTCGGCGGCCTCCTCGACACGCCCCGGCGTCGTCGGATGCGAGGCGAGGAAGCTGAAGCGCTTCGGATTTCCGCCACGCACGGATTCCTCGCGCTCGAGCGTGTGCAGCATGCGGCTCATCGCGGCCGGATCCCAGCCGGCGTCCGCCACCATCTTCTCTCCAAGGCGATCCGCTTCCCGTTCCTGGTCGCTGATGTACGGCTCCAGGACGAGGGGACTGGCGACGGCGCCCAGGTCCGACACCACTTCCGTGAGTACGGGACTGACCAATCCGGTCGGCCCGGCGCTCAGACCGGTCACCAGCCCGAGCGGGGTTGCCTGAGCGAATCGCCGCACCGGATGCCGGGCGGCGGCGTGCCCGATGACGTGTGCCACAATCGCCGCCAGTTCGTCTTCGGAATTGAGCAAGACGAGTAACCCGCGGGTCACGTAAACGTAGCCGCCAGGCAATACGAAGGCGTTGGGTTCCGCGCTGTCGACGAGGTGAAAGGTGAATGGAATGTCGGTGCGCGGCGAGTGTACCGCCAGCCGCCGGCCGACCGCCTCGACATAGTTGGCCAGCGGCCGGTCGTCGAGAAGGCCGAACTCTTGGTCGACCTTGCGTGCCTCCTCGAGCCCGATCTGCCGTTGCTCCTCGGCTGACAGCCGCATCGCTCCGGAGCGCCCGCCATTGACGGCACACCCAGTGCCCATCGCCATGAACGCCAGCGACACCGCCATTCGACCCCAAGTCCGCATGGGAGGCATCATTGGCGATTCGTCGCCGCGGTGCAAGCGGCGCGCTGTGCCGATGCGAGCAGTGCATGCAAGCCTCCAGGCGTGCTCACCAGACACTTGCTGGATTTGCCCCACAAGAAGCGGTAAGAACCCGCGCGCGAGGCACGGCGGGCGAACGACCCGGCCAGAGAAGCTACCATATGGCGGGGGCGGAGTGCGCCACGATGCCCCTCAGACACGTTGGACTTTGGATATTCAGCGTTGAGCGGCGGGCACCGCCCGCGCTGAGGTAGGTGCGATCAATGTACATAGCGTACACGGCAGAGCAGGAAGCGCTTCGGGACGAGTTGCGCGCGTACTTCTCCGTACTGATGACACCCGAGGTGGAAGCTGAGGTCGCCGCGGGCAATACCGGCGGCCCGCATTGCCTGGAGGCGGTGCGCAAGATGGGCCGCGACGGATGGCTCGGCATCGGCTGGCCGAAGGAATACGGCGGTCAGGGGCGCAGTCTCGTCGAGCAATTCATCTTTTACGACGAGGCGTGGCGCGCCTTCGCTCCGGTCCCGGCGCTCACCATCAACGCCATTGCCCATACGATCATGGCGTACGGCTCGGAGGAGCAGAAGCAATTCTTTCTGCCGAGAATCCTGCACGGAGAATGCCACTTCGCGATCGGCTACACCGAGCCCAACGCCGGCACCGACCTGGCGTCGCTGCGGACGCGTGCCGTGCGTGACGGGGACGACTGGGTGATCAATGGCCAGAAGCTATACACCAGCCTGGCGGCGTACGCCGACTACATCTGGTTGGCGGCGCGCACCGACCCGGCGGCGCCGAAGCATGACGGGATCTCCATCTTCGCGGTGCCGACCGCCGCCCCCGGATTTTCGTACTCGCTCATCCACACCCTGGTCAGCTCCGGGACGACGGCCACCTACTACGACAACGTCCGCCTGCCGCAAGCGGCCCTCGTCGGCAAGGTAAACAAAGGTTGGAAACTGATCACCAACCAGCTCAACTACGAGCGTGTCGCCATCTGCCCGCCGGGCATGATCGACCAGGTGTACGAGGACACCGTGCGCTGGGCGCAGCGGAACACGCTCGCCGATGGGCGGCGGGTCATCGATCAGGAGTGGGTACGGATCAACCTCGCCCGGGTGCACGCGCGGCTCGAGTATCTGCGGTTGATCAACTGGAAGGTGGCGTCCGGCGCCACCCTTAATCCAGCCGACGCCAGCGCCACGAAAGTGTTCGGCACGGAGTTCTTCTGCGAAGCCTACCGGCTCCTGCTCGAAGTCATGGGTCAGGCGGGTTACCTCCGGGGCGATTCGCCGGGGGCGGTCTTGCGGGGCCGCCTCGAGCGTGCCTATCAGGGCACACTGTTCCTCACCTTTGGCGGCGGCACCAACGAAATCCAGCGCGATCTGATTGCGCTGTTCGGCCTCGGCATGCCGCGCGTACCGCGGCTGTAGGCGGAGTCCACGGACATGGATCTGACACTCGACGAAGACCAACAGGCCATCAACGATCTGGCGGGCCGCATCCTCAGCGAACAGCTGCCCGCAGAGCGGCTCGGCGCCATCGAAGCGCAACCGGAGAGGTTTGCCGCGGAGACGTGGGCGGAATTGGCACGCACCCGGCTCCTCGGTGTCCCGTTACGGGACGATGTGGGCGGCGGCGGTTTCGGCATCGCCGAAGCCTGCCTGGTGCTGGAGCAGATCGGGCGGACCGTCGCACCGCTCCCGTATCTTGCCACCGTGATCCTCGGTGCGCTGCCGATCGATCAATTCGGCTCGGCCGACCAGCGCAAGCGCTACCTGCCCGCCGTCATCGACGGCTCGCTCATCCTGACCGCCGCGTTGGCCGAGGCGGGCAACGTCTTCGTTCCGGCCCTGCCCGCAACCCGCGCCACGCGCGAGGACGCCGCCTGGCGTCTCGAGGGCGAAAAGCGGTTCGTACCGGCGGCGCACCTCGCCGGCCGCATACTGGTGCCGGCGCGTACGGGTGCGAGTAGCGTCGGCGTCTTCTTGGTGGAGCCGACGGCCAGCGGGGTCGCGCTCGAACGCGCGGAGACCACCGCGCTCGAGCCACAGTTCAGCGTCACCCTCTCAGGCGCGAAAGTGGATGCCGACGATGTCCTGGGCGACCCGGAGCGGGGAGCGACCATTGTCGACTGGATCGTACAGCGAGCCATCGCCGGGTTGTGCAGCATGCAGGCGGGTGTCTGTGACGCGGCGCTGCGCCTGACGGCCAAGCACGTCTCCGACCGCGAGCAGTTCGGGAGCAAGATCGCTACCTTTCAGGCGGTGGCGCAACGGGCTGCCGACGCCTACATCGATACCGAGGCGGTCACGCTCACCGCGCGTCGGGCGTCGTGGCGGCTCGGGGCCAACTTGCCGGCCGACGAGGCCCTCGCCGTGGCCAAGTTCTGGGCGGCCGAGGGCGGCCAGCGCGTCGCGCACGCCGCGCAGCACCTGCACGGCGGCATCGGCGTCGATACCGCGTACCCGCTGCACCGCTACTTTCGTTGGACGAAACAAATCGAGCTCACCTTGGGTGGAGCCATGGTTCACCTCGTTCGCCTCGGTGCCTCCATCGCGGCGTGGAATCCGGACGCCAGGCGCGCCAGGTGACGCGCCCTCGACAAGGTTCCCGTGAACCGCTTCCAGTTCGACGCCAATTCCCGAATGCGGAGCGCGATCGGTACCACCGCGATATTGCGGATCGCCATCGTCCACGGCCTTGGTTACCCTCCGATTCGAGGGTCCGTGTCGCCGGTCCTCAGCCCACGCTCTTCCCACCGCTGCGATGCCGCGCGGCTTCGGCCTCGCTGGGATTATAGAGATCCTCGGCGTAACTCCATTCGCCGTTGCCGGCGTAATGCAGGATCGTGTTGATGTCGAAGCTGTAGCTGCCGGTGCCGGCTGGATCGGGGAACAGAAGCGAAGCTACGGCGGATACCCGATTGCCGTCGATCAGGTGGAACTTGTTCCGAAAGCCGCACGCGGGCGGCGCCAGTAGCAGGTCGTCCGGGAGGTTGCGGATCTGTGCCTTCCCGCGCACCCGCCCCAGACGGTGATTGCGGTACGACGCCTTATCGGTGAACTGGCCGGTCCACTCGTCCCACCGATGGTTTCGAACGGCAGAGGTACGGCGCGCCAGGTACGTCTCGAATGCCTGCTCGATCTCCACTCGCGGAAAAGGGGTGGCCGGCGGCCGCGGGGCCCAGTCGTGAACCCCGCGGAGGCCGGGATCCGGATTCATGCTGAGACTGCCGCCCGCATCCTGCCACTCGCGGATGAACCGTTCCGCCTCGATGCCATTGTAGAAATCCCCTTCCCACGAGAATTTCCCATCGCCGGCGTACTCGAGTAGCGAGGAACTCGGCACGGTGAAGCGCCGGCCCGTGCCGGTTGGATCGGGCAGGTTGTTCCAGGCGTAAACGCAGACACGACGGTCGTCGAACATCTGCCATTCCATCCAGACGGTGACCCGACCCTGGGCCATGAGGTCGACAATCCACGCTTGGATAGCGGGACGGCCGTGGAAGGTGCCCAACCAGTGCTCCTCATACACGGCGTCCTCGGTGAACAGCTCGGCCCACCGCGCCCAGTCCCCGCACTCGGCGAGACGCTTGTACTCGGCGAATGCCTTTTCGGTTTCGGCTCGTCCGTCGGCCACGTTCGTACCTCCGCCCACTGACGTTCGTTCGGTTGGATCGCGACTATAGCGGCGCGCCACCGCGCACGCCAGATGTATCGTTGCCGTCGCTGCCGCCGATCGGAGGGAGGCGACGCCGTTCGGGGCCGCTCATTTCGGAGCCTGTTGACCGCGTCCGACAAACTTGCTCTGGACGGTAGGATCTCGACCGCGGGCAGCGCATCGAGCCGACGGCAGTTGGCCATTCGTCGTGCGGGCGACGCTCCCCGGTACCGGGGCAGGTGGAAATGCAACCGAAGCCGTCGCTGCTGATTCTGAACCTGTACATGGTCTACCCTCCCAACAGCGGGGCGAAGGTCGTCATCTACAATCGCATCGTCGAGCTCTCGAAGTACTTTCGCGTGACCTTCTGCTGTGTGTATGAGAACGCGGACGATAGCGCCGCGGCCGCGCACCTGCGCGAGTTCGCCGATGTGGTGGTTGCGAAGGGCGCCTTGCCTCAGCGTTCACCGTTCCGCCAGGCATGGGAGTACCTGTGCAACCCTTGCGCGACCGGATTCGGCGATCAACTGGCGGCCTGGGTTGCGAGCCCGGACGTGCACCGACTGCTGGGGGCGGAGCCGTTCGATATCGTCGAGCTGCACTCGTCCTGCTGGTACCACCGCAGCATGCACACCGGCTCGGCCGTGCGTGTCCTCGTGCTCCACAACGACGAGCGCGAGTATTATCGCGAGCGGGCGCGCGTGGCGTGGCGACGAAACGGGCTGCGGGCGGGGGGCAGTGCTGCCCTCGACGCAGCCCTTGTATCCTGGCAGCAACACCGTGCCATACAAGCATTCGATGCCCTCGTCTCCCTCTTCCCGCCGTCAGCGCGTTGGGCGCAACGCGGAGGGATGAAGCCGATGTTGCACAACTGGGGTGGCATCGACTGCGCGCACTACCGCGCCGTTACCAGCCGCGGCGAACCCGTCGCGGCTCCGCGGCATGGCGCGACGCTGGTCTTCATCGCCGCGCTGTTCGTTGAAGGCGCCGTGGACGCCGCCGCTCGCTTCGCAGCGGAGGCGCTTCCCGTCGTCGCGGACGCCTTCCCCGGCAGTCGCTTCCTCCTCGTCGGCGATCACCGTGGCAACCCGATCATCCAGCGCCTCGTCGTCCAGCACCAGGACGTCGAGGCCACGGGCCTCGTGCCCGATGTGCGGCCGTACCTGGAGGCGGCGGACGTCGCGGTCGTCCCGATCGTGCACGGGTCGGGAATCCGCTACAAGATCATGGAGGCCATGGCCGCGGGCAAGGCCATCGTCTCGACGGAGAAGGGCGCCGAGGGTCTGGGGCTCCGCCACGGCGACGCGCTGCTGCTGGCGAAGAGCGTTCGTGATATGGGGCCGCTGGTCGTCGAGTTGCTGCGCAATGCGGCGAAACGCCGCGCACTGGAGCATCGGGCGCGAGCCGTCGCCTGGGAGAAGTTCGACCGCGTGGCCGGGTACCGCCAGCTCGCGGAGTGGTACCTGGCGCTGCTGCAGCAGGGGCGCCGCTCCAGCTGAGCGGCCGCGACGGCGTCAGGACGGACTCTGCAGCCCCGCGGCGCTCACCGTCTCCGGTGAGCCGTCCGACTGCTGATCGGCGAACAGTGGGCGGATGGCGTCGCGGCCCCACACCTTTCCGCCAAAGTAACCAGCCAACATGCGGTCGTCGGTGATGCCGAGGCGCCGGTACATGAGGTCCCGGCCATGAAAGGTGAAGCACTCCTTCGGTAAATGCGCCTTGACGCTGAGCACCGTCTCTCCGCTTTCGCCCACCCGCCGGTGGCGCACGAACGCATCGACCACCTCACGGTGCAGCGGCAACAACTGGTAGCCGGCAGCCATCAACTGATAGGCGTGGTAGATATCGGACCACCAGAGCACGAAGGACTCATCAAAATCGGGAAGGGGCCCAAATCGCTCGAAAATCCGACGCGGGTACAGGGTCGCATACGGCTCGATCCATCCGTACGGCAGCTCGTCGACGTTCTTCCAGTAGGGACCGACCATGGCGATGCGGCGGTCCAAGCGGAGCAGACCGTGGTAAAAGGCAAACCAGTCCGGCCGCAGCACCGCGCAATCATCGTTGAGGAGAAAGACGTATCGCCCTTGCGCCTGTGCGATTGCCCGATTGACCGCTTCGGTAAAATAGCGGTTGTCGTTGTCGATCATGGCCTGCACGTGGCGAACCGAGCGCAGATAGGCCGCGGTCTCTCGGGTGCAGCAATTGGCGTAGACGATGATTTCGTAGCCGACGGACGTGTGCCGGTGAATCGACTCGATGCACGGCACGAGGGAGTCGAGGCGGTTCAAGGTCGGGATAACGATGCTGACGTCGAGCATGTGTCCGTGGGAGCGGTCGTGCCTACTGGCGTTGGGCCTCTGGCCAAGCGGCAGCATGGAATGACCGGCATTGTCCCGACCGGGTGAGCGAAAGTCAACGGCCAATCAGCTGAATCCGCCATTCCCAGTCGGGGAATCACGCCAGACCCGCTGCCACGTCAGGGGCCGTAGGGCGACAACTTCTGAAGGTTTGCGAAGGTTGCGCCCGGGTTCATGGTCGGCTAGTTTGTAATCTACAAGTCATCCTATTAGAACTTGACGAAGTATGGTCATTTATTCAACGGTTCTGGCTTAGAGGTATTCGCTGCGGAAAATCGCGCTACGTCACAACAAGCAGGGAGCTGCCGAAAATGGTAATAACTAGGGCCGTTGTGTTAGATAGCGGGCCTATGGGTCTCGAAAAACTTCCGGTGCGCGAGCGGCATCGCCTCTCACGAACGGCACAGGAATGCGCATCGACGTCCGCTGAGCCTGTGCACGTGCAGTTGCGTGTCGGCGACGCCCGGGAGATGACATGGCTCCAAGAGGAATCCGTCCACCTGGTAGTCACGTCGCCCCCATACTGGACGCTCAAGAAGTACAACGATCACGTCGGGCAGCTTGGGCATATCCGAGAATACGAACACTTTCTCGACCAGATCGAGCAGGTCTGGCGGCACGTGTACCGAGCACTCGTCCCTGGTGGCCGTTTGGTCTGCGTCGTCGGTGATGTCTGTCTTTCTCGGCGGGCGCACGGACGCCACGTTGTCATGCCGCTTCATGCGGACATCGTGGTTCGTTGTCGCAAGATCGGCTTCGACAACCTCAACCCCATAATCTGGTACAAGATTGCGAACGCTCAATTTGAGGTAGAAAACGGATCAAAGTTTCTGGGCAAACCGTATGAGCCAAACGCGATAATCAAGAACGACATGGAGTTCATCTTGATGCAGCGGAAGCCGGGAGGGTATCGCAAGCCGACGGAGCAGCAACGTCGGCTCAGCATGATCAATAAGGAACAATTTGATGAATGGTTCCGGCAGAGTTGGGCGCTCGCTGGCGCCTCTACGAGAGAGCACCCCGCGCCGTATCCTCTCGAGCTGGCGAACCGCCTGGTCCGCATGTTCTCGTTCGTCGGCGATACCGTGCTCGACCCGTTCGTCGGTACCGGTACGACCCTTGTCGCCGCAGCACGAGCAGGTCGCGACGCTATCGGTGTAGAGGTTGATCCAAGATACGCGCAAATTGCCAAGGACCGATTGGCAACGCTCGATCAACTGTTTGGCCGACCGATAATCGAAACGATCGGCTAGCGCTTATCCAAACCGGATGGTAAACGCCTCGCACAACTCGCGCAGGAACGTCTCGTAGTTCAGCGCATGCCCGCGCCCTGGTGCCGGTGGCTGTTCTACGAGGCGCGTCGTATCGCCCGCGATATTGGAGTGTTCGACGACGATCACCCCAAGGGCTTCGAGCCCTTGCTTACCCGGCTTGGCTTCTGCCCGAGCAAGTCCATTGAGCATCGCGACGATTTCTTCCACCAGCCGTTCGATGTTCTTGTGCTCGGTTGGCCCAGGTTCCTGCCGGGCGAGGGGCGTTTGGAATCGACGGGCCATGTTGACCACGACTAGACCGCCAACGATCGTGTTCGGGTTCTTGTGGTGCAGGATGTTTTGAAAGGAGTTCAGATCACGCTGCCGGTTCCGTCGCGCCTTCCCATGCTCCGTCATGATCGTCTTTGCATCGATGCCGATCCAGAGCTCGCGTAGGTCGCCCCTTAGAATCCGGCCGTTCAGGTCTTCGCGGCAGGAGCCGATGGCGTTCGGTGGTCCAACAACGAGATCCGTGTTCCATCGGTCAACTGAATCAGGATCGATTGTGAAATTGAGTTGAAAGACGATCTTGCGTTGTTGGGCGGCATTCCGAAACACCGCGCAAGAATCTAGAAGGTCGGCTAGCAAGAATAGACAAAGGGCATCCCCGTGCTTGGATGACCGGGGGTGATATCCTTTCTTGGCGAGGTGATCGACTATGGCGGCGTCGGCGCGGTCTGGCATCGGTGCGGAGTTGCCACAAAAAGTACCAACTTCGCAACCGTCGCCGCAGAGTCCTAGTTCCCCTCCCCGAGTGTCCTTATTCGTACTGTACCCCCTGGGAGCGCCTTTCAGACCGTCTCTTCGGCCGAGATGAGTTCGGAGACGAGGTCGGCACCGCGGTGAGTTTCCGGACTTTCTTGCGTCGCCAGTGGTCGGTCCGCTAGAAGAACCGGAAGCAAGCGCATTCAACCGCCTGCGTCCCCGGAGACCAGAGGACCGTCCGTGATAGACCGTATCATTGTACTTTGCAGATCCCTGCCCGCACGGACCAAGTCGTCGGGCGAGCTACGATTCGCCCAGATCCTGGACCGCCTGCGTGGGCGCGGCCGCGAGGTGCTGGTGTTCGCGGAGATGGAGATGAACCGTGCGCTCTTTCCCGACCTGCCAATCTACGACATGTCGCTTTTGGAGGAGAAGAGCCGCGGCGGGGACCTTGCCTTTCTCGAATTCTGGTACATGGATCTCTACGTACCGATCCTGCGGCGGCAGGGGGTGCCGGTGATCGTGGACAGTGTTGACATCGAGTTCCTGCGGCGCGACCGCCAGAAGCGCCTGCTGGGTTTGCCGCCAGAGTGCTACCAGATCGAGAAGGAGCGCGAAGTGGCGGTCTACCGCCAGGCGGAACAGGTATGGGCCGTCTCCACGGACGACGCCGCCCAGATTGCCGAACTCAATCCCCGAATCGCCATTGTGCCGAACATCTTCGACCGCGTCGAAAACGTGGTGCCCTTTGCCGAGCGCAGGGGCGTGTGTTTCGTCGGCAGCTACAGTCACCAGCCGAATGTGGACGGCCTCAGGTGGTACCGCGATGCCGTGTTGCCCCGCGTCCAGCACATCCCGCATACGATCATTGGTCATGATGCCCCGGTCGACATCCGCGCACTGCCCGGTTTCATCGGCGGGGTGGCTAGTTCCGTCGAATACGTGCGGCGTGCGCGGGTCAGCATTGCACCGGTACGCTACGGCGCCGGTCTCAAGGGCAAGGTGCTGGAAGCCATGGCGTGTGGCACGCCGGTCGTGACGACGCCGATTGGGGATGAAGGCTATGCGGCCGGTGCCAGCCGCGCCGCCATCGTCACGGACGACCCGGAGGCATTTGCCGCCGCCATCGAGCGCCTGCACGCCGACCAGGAGGTATGGGAGACGATGGCGCGGAACGGGCGCGCACTCGCCGCCCGGTATGCACCGGATGTGGTCGGGCAAGTCATCGATGCCGCACTCACGGAGGTGCTGAGGCGGCGACGTGCTCAGCGGTTGGAGGCGCACCGATGAGACGTGCGACGCCGGGCCAGCGGCCGGCAGCACGGTCGGCCCGCATCATCGACGGCAAGGTTTCAATCGTCGTCCTCAATTGGAACGCGCGGCCGTTCCTCGCGCGCTGCCTCGACTCGATCGTCCGCTACACCCGGGAACCCTACGAATTGATTGTCGTCGACAACGGGTCGGACGACGGCTCACCGGAGGTTGTTGAACAGACCGTGCGCGTGCATCCCGAGGTCGACGTCACCTTCCTGCGCAACGCGGAGAATCGCTATTTCAGCCAGGGCTATAATCAGGGCTTTGCCGCATCGGCTGCCGATGCCGAGTACGTCATGGTGTTCTGCAATGACGTCGAGGCCAAAGAAGACGGGTGGCTCAGCGACTTTGTCGCGGCCATCCAGGCGCCGAATGTGATTGCCGTGGGCAGCGGTGCGGTGGCACCCTTGTCCGACGAGCAGCGAAAGATCTTTCACCGCAACAATCCTCGCTACCCCGCGCCAGGGTTGACGCGCCGGATGCGCCGCTGCATCAACGACCCGACATTCGCATACACCCATCTCTACGGCTACTGCTTCCTGCTGAAGAAGAGCCTGCTGCCACGCACCGGTCTCTATCTGGAGGGCGGCGACTTTCGCCAGTACCATTCGGACTGGGAGTGGTACGTGCGCTTCAAGGTGCTGGGATATGACATCGGTCTCATTACACCAAGAGTGCACCATTGGCACAGTGTGTCGGAGCTGATCGCGTATTATCCGCATCTCTATCGAGATCTTCTCGAAAAGCTGGCCCAACCGGAACTCGTGGGGCAGTACCTCAAGCACGGCAGACCCCTCTACGCGGAGGAATCCGGCTACCGGGAACTCCAGCGCCACGGGCGCGGGGCAGAAGGAACCACGCGTGGTCGCTGAACACAAGCTGCTCGTCATTTGCTCGTTCTTTCAATCGGATTCACTCGTCGGGGAGGCCGTGCGGGTCTTTGGCGAGGCGGCCGATCTCTACCTGGTGCCGATCGAGCCGGAGGTGCCGGTGCCCGCCGTGGCCAGACCGTTCCTCCCGAGTCGGAAACTCGGGATCGACGAACGTGCGTTGCGGCCTTGCAAGAAGTGGCGCACCATCGACGTATTGCTGGAGCGGCTGGCGATCGACCGATACGACTATTGTATCTTTCCGGACGATGACCTCGAGTATGGTAAGGACTTCGTCCCGCGCTTCCTGACGTTGCTCGACACCCACGAAATCGCCCTGGCCCAGCCGGCACTTACGCCCGACAGTTATCACACCTACGACATCTCGGTGCGCCGGGAGGACGCCGTGCTGCGCCTGACCAACTTTGTCGAGATCATGATCCCCTGTTTCCGGCGCGACTGCCTCCAGCGACTTCGCCGGACACTGGATGCCGCGACCTCGCCGATGGGTTACGGCTTCGATCTGCACTGGCCCTATGCGTGCGCCGACGCGGGGTTCCGGATGGCTATTGTCGACGACACGCCGGTGGCGCACCGGTTCCGTCCCACGGGAAAGCACTACGGCGGTGACGATCTGCACGGCCAGGGATATGCCTACGGCCGGCGGTTCCCGCGCATCTTGCCGCACGAGATCCGCGAGATCGAGCCCATCCCGCGGCGGCGGTGAGGGGATCGGGTCATGCGGTTGCTCAGGCTCCGGCTGGCCCTGATTGCGTCGAACGTCGGCCCGCTTACGGGCGCATACCGGGCATTGTACCGACTCACCGCCCACGCCGCGGTGGCGTCGTTGCGCCTCCGCTTCCCGGCCCATTTCGAATCCGTTTATCTGCGCGGTAGCCTGGTTGCGGACCTGTTCGTTCCGGCCGTATCCGACATCGACCTGGTGTTCATTCTTCGCGATACGGTATCGCCGGATGACCACGAGCGCGTGTGGGCATGCTATCGGCGGCTGGCCGCGCGGCTTCCGGTGTTCGACCCGTATCCGTGGATGCTGCGCTGGCGGGACATGCGGAAGCTGCATCGGGAAAATCCCAGCCTCCGTTTCCGCGTCCTGGAGGGGCCTAGCGCCTGGAAGCAGGTGTGGGGACGGGACCGCCTCGCGGAACTTCCCCCGGTGTCCGCGCAAGAGGCCGCGGTGGCCCACCTGTTCGATCTGAAATCGCGGGTGACCTACTTCAACAAGTTCTTTCTCACGCGCGCCGACACCGACGCCCTGGAGCGGCGGCGTGGCGAGTACCAGCTGTTCAAGTTGGCGGTTGATCTCGTCAGGATCACGCTGTTTCTAGAGACAGGCGCGTCGATCTTCATCCGCGACGAGCTGATTCGGCAGCTCCGCACCGGCGGAGTGGGACCGGAGCGGTGGCTCCGGCGGGGCGACGACCGGCTGCTGTGCGACTTCGTCGCGCATTCTTGTGCGTGGAAGCTCCGCCGGTCGTTTTTCGACACCGGACGCTGCGCGGCCGCCGACATGGAGGTGCGGCTCTTGCGGCTGTGCCTCGATTTGCTGGTGGCATTCTATGCACGGCCGGACATTGTTACCGCCACGGACTTGGCCCAGGAACACGAGCACTTCTACCGCGACAAGCGGTTTCTGCCGGCCGGGCACGTGATCGAGCGGGCACCCGAGGACGCCCTGGCTGCCTACACCCAACTGAAGGCGAAGGTGCTGGAAGGCAATGCCGCCGCTGTCGATACCGTGCTCGACTACCGCGGCTTGGTCGTCAACCTGAGCAACGCCGATCCACGGCTAGGCAACTGCACCGTGGTGCGCCAACCCGTGACGGTGGCCGATGGCCGGTGATGACGCGCCCGCCGTCACTCGGCGTTTGCGCCGGAGACCGGCGGGACGTGTTGCGAACACCAGAACGCCGCGAAACGACCGTTGCGCGCCAGGAGTTCGCTGAGGGTGCCCTGCTCGACGGCCCGGCCGTCCTCGAGAAAGACGATGTGGTCGGCATGGCGAATGGTGGACAGGCGATGCGCGATGACGATGGCGGTCCGGTCGGCCATCGCTTCGTCGATGGCTTCCTGGATCAGCCGTTCCGTCTCGCTGTCGAGGGCACTGGTGGCCTCGTCGAGGATGAGGATCTCGGCGCGCTTGAGCAATGCCCGGGCGATGGCGACGCGCTGCTTCTCGCCCCCGGACAATTTCATCCCCCGGTCGCCGACCTGCGTATCGAGCCCCTCGGGCAAGCTGCGCACGAAATCGGCAAGGCGCGCCTTGCGTAGCACGTCCCACAGCTCCGTGTCTGCCGGCGTCCGCTCCGCTCCAATCTGGATGTTGGCGCGCAGGGTGTCACTGAAGAGGAAGACGTCCTGCGCCACCAGCGCGATATGGCGCCGGAACGATTCCAGCCTGAGGCTCGCCAGGTCGCGGCCATCCACGTAGATCGACCGCGGTGGCACCGGGTAGAAGCCCATCAATAGGTGGATGAGTGTCGACTTTCCGCCGCCGCTTGGGCCCACGAGCGCGGTCACGGCCCCCCTGGCGAAGCGGACGCTGATGCCGTTGAGAACGGCGACCTCGTCGCGGTAGGCAAAGTTGAGATTGCCCGTCTCGATGCCGTCCTGCAGGCCGGTGAACTCCACTGCGCCGTCGGGCACGATGAACTTCTCGCGATCATCGAGGAGCCGGGCGAGTTCGGCGAGCTTGGGTTTCTTCGCCGCCAGTGTTGCCCGGATCTCGTACAGCGTGGTGAACTTCGGCACGGCCGCGCGCGCCGCAAAGAAGAAGACGAGGAACACGGCCATCTGTGCCGGCTCGCGGTCGCTCAGGTACAACGCCAGCACCGCGATCATCGCCAGCATGGCAACCAGCGTCATGATCTCCTGGAACGGTGAGATCAGGCCCTGCACGGCGTTGATCCGAACGTTCAGTCGGCGCAGCACCTCGTTGTTGTCGGCATACGTCCGTTTGGCCTCGGTCTCCCGCGTGTAAGCCTTGAACAGGGGAATGCACGACAGGATGTTGTAGGCGGTCGCATGCCGCGTCAGGGTGGCCTCGTTCAACTGGCGCGACAGGCGTTCGATGCGGCGCGACATCCACCGAATGGAAAAGTGAATCACGGGAAAGAAGCAGAGGACAAAGGCGGTGAGGGGCCAGGAGATCCAGAGCATGACCCCCAGATACGCGACGAGGGTCAACAGGTTCAGGACGCCTTTTTGTGCGAAATTGAGGAGGTCGAGGAGCTCGCCGGTGTAGCTCATGACGGCCTGCAGGGCGCCCTGGTTTGCCCGGTCGAAGTACGGCTTTCCGAAGCCCAGGTAGCGGTCGAAAACGAAGTCGTTGGCGCGGCGCAAGTACTGGCCGTACCAGTAGGAGGAGTACAGGTGCGCACCGTAAGACAGCAGGTTCTTAACGACCGCGGCCAGGAAGATCGCACAGGCGACCAGGAGAAACAGGCGCGCGAAATCGTTTGCGCCTGGGCCGAACCAGCCTGGAAACCACCGTGCGAGTGCGGAGAATCCGGACAGGTCTCGCACGAAGCTGAAATCCCGCTTCGTTACCCCTACGGCAATCGGCACCAGCAGACCGACGCTGACGCCCTCGAGTGCGGCGACGCACGTGGAGAGGACCACGGGGATGAGCAGTTGCGGCGGCCGGGCGCCCATGATGCGGAGCCACGCCGGCACACGTAGTTCCTGCAGCCACGGCCCGCCCCAGGTACCGCCCGCGGTTGCAGCCACCGGGCGGTCGGCGCGCAGCGTTGGGTCGTCGGTCGGCGCAGCCATTGGCGTGGGATTGCCGTTCATGGGGCGTGGGACACTGCCGTATGCGTGCCGAGGGACATTGTCCCCCAAGCGACCATCAGCTGCCAATGGGCGACGAAGCGCTCGACGGCCGTGCGCAGGTCCGCCCGCAATTGCCGATCGTGCGGCTTGAACGGTACGGTTGCCCCGAGCCGCAGGGCGCGCAGGCAGTGGTACGGCATGAGAATGCCCCACAGCGCCGCGGCTTCGAGAATGCCGTAATGCTTGCGGTGAAACACATACAGGCTGGCGATGAAATGGCGCGCCGACTGGCGGCGCCCGGCCATGCTCCGACCGCCGAGGTGAATGGCCGCGGCGTCACCTACGTAGTGGACCTCCCAGCCAACGTTAGTCGCCCGTTTACAGAAGTCCGTCTCCTCGAAGTACAGGAAGAACCGTTCGTCGAAATCGCCGATGTCGTCAAGGAGCGCTCGCCGAAACAAGAAGCAGGCACCCTGCACCATGGCCACCGGCCGACTGGTCTCACGATCCCAGTCGGTGAGGAAATAGTCGCGATACCAGTGCGATTCCGGATACAGGCGGGACAGCCGCGTGTACTCGAACAGCGCTTGGGGGAATGACGGAAAGAGACCGGTCGCGGAGATGTCGCGCTGCAAGGTGCCGCTGGACGACCGGAGCGCCGGCCCGACGATTCCCACTGCCGGATGGCCGCACAGGTAGCTGACCAGGCGCGCCAGCGTCGAGGGGAGCAGTTGCGCGTCCGGGTTGAGCAGCAGAATGAACTCGCCCGGCGCGGCGCGGATTCCCTGGTTGCAGGCGGCGGCAAAGCCCCGGTTGGCGGCGTTGACGATCAACTCCACCGCCGGATGGCAGGCCATGAGCAAGGCAACGGTATCGTCAGTCGAACGGTTGTCGACAACGACCGTGCGGACAGTGCCGTCGAATGCGGATCTTTGGATCGAGTCGAGGCAGCCGAGGATTTGTTCTCGACTGTTGTAGGTCACCACGACGATATCGACCGAGGGGCTCATGGCAGGTGAGTGTGGGCGGCCGCTCGGCGCTGCCGGAGCTGCAGCCATCGAAGTTTGATTTCGGCGAGCGACGGATAGAGCGCGTACACGGCGGACAAGAAAAACCCCAACAGTCCGTCCTCGGACGCCCGCTGCTGCCGGTAGTAGTAACGGAACATGTGGTAGAACAGCGGCAAGGGCGATTGCCGCGGCGCGCCCGGGTCGGCATACAACGCCCGGGCCCGCTGGGACGTGCGCCGGTGCAGCTTCGCCAGGAGCTGGTTCAGCGAATCCGCCTGGAAGTGCACCAGCGGTTGCGTCAGGCACTCCACCGGACAGGCGACGACCGGCCGGGCGTCGAGATAACGGCCTTGGTAGCGGGCCTGTCCTTTGGGAAACAGGCGAAGCTGGAAATCCCGACCGAGCAGGCGTGCCGGCCGTCCCCAAAACAGATTGGTGCGCGGAATGAGGTAGGCGACCTCGCGATTGGCTTTCACCGCGGCGAGAATTTCATCGCGCAGTGCCGGCTCGACCACCTCGTCCGAATCCAAGACGAGAATCCATCGGTTCCGCGCCGCGGCGAACCCGACGTTTCTGGCCACATCGAAGTTGCCCATGTGCTGGTCAACGAGATCCTGGGGCTGGGGATGAATCACCGACCGGTACTCGGCGAGGACGGAGAGGGTGGCGTCGGCGCTGCCGCCGTCGATCGCAACGATCTCGTCAGCCCACCGTACGCTGTCCAGCGCCGCACGCAGATGGGCTGCCGCGTTGTGCGTCAGCATGACGACGGACACGCTCATCAGGCCTCTCCCGGCATGCGCCCGCGTGGAACGGCGGCGTCCGTCCCCTGCAGCACGTGTCGATACAGCGTGTACGTGGTCCGCGCCAGCCGTGCGTAACTGCACTGCCGGCGAAACGCCTCCGCTCCGCTGACGAGCGTGGCGCGCACGTCGACATCCGAAAGGACGCGCATCATCTGGCAAGCAAGGTCGCCGGCGTCGCCCGTCTTGAACAGATGGACACAATGAAACGTGTCGGCGAGTTCGATGTTCGGGTCGAGATCCGCGGCGACGATGGGTCGGGACCAGGCCAGTGCGGTGGCTAGCGATCCCGACGAGGTCATCGCGCTGAATGGCGCGAGCACGACGTCGCTGATCTGCATCGCGACGCCGACCTCGGACGGCGGCACGTACCCCGTTACGCAGATCCGGGACGCTAGCCCCAACTCGCGCGCCCGCCGCTCGACGTCCCAGATGACGTGCCCGTCCCACTCATCCTGCGGCCCGCCGGCAATGAGCAACGTCGTCGCCTCCGGCAACCGTGGCAAGGCCTCCAACACCAGGTGATAGCCCTTGTGGAGTTTTGTAAAGCCAAAGATGGCCATGACGATCCGGCCATCGAGACCCAGGGCGGTTCGATACGCAGCCGCCGATACGTGGGGCGTCATCCGTGGCGTTGCGGGGTGCGGCGCCACGTGCACACAGTTTCGACCGCCGCGTGCGTGCAGCGCGTCGACGTGCTGTCGGCTGTGCAGCAGGAAGGTGATCGCTTCGTCCTGCAGATGCCGCTCCCAGCGCGGATCCTCGAGAGGCATGCTGTGGAGGGTGACGACCTTCGGGATACGCACTTCGCGGATCAAGGCGTCGAAGTTCTCGGCGGGCGCGTCGTTGGCGCGAAAGAAGCCGTGCTCGTAATGCAGGTGCGCCACGTCCGCTCCATTCAGCCGCCGTCCCAACTCGGGATAACTGGTGTTGGACTGCGCCAACTCGGTCGGGACCTCCTCCACCTGCACCAGTTCTCGCAGGTGCGCCAGCAGGAACCGCGAGTAGTCGGCGATGCCGCAGCGCTCAATGGTAGGCGTGAAAAACGCCACTTTCATGCGCGCGCCGCCTTCCCCCGCATCTCCGGTTCATGCCGGACGTTGTCGGCTTCAACGAAGCGACCGCGCCAGATGTGTCGCACGCGCACCGACGGATTGAGCGCTAGCCACGTGCTGAACAGCCGTTCGCACACGAACGGGTGCAGGCCGAAGTACGGTCTACCAAACAGCGCCCGCAGCCGCGGCAGGGACAGGCGCGAATCGTGGTAGTGCGCATCCCGCTGGAGCAGACCCTGCAGGTGGGCATCGGATGCGTCTTCCATCGCGCGCAGCGCAGGACGGAGCAGCCCCTTCCAGAACCGCTCATAGACCGCCGAGCGAGCGAGGAAGTGATTCTGGTAAACGATCGGTGCATCGAGTGTTGCGACGTCAACGTTGCAACCGATGCGGTGTAGCAGCGCGTCCGCGGCTGCGAGGATGCCGGGGTGCTTGCGTTCGGCCAGGCGCCACACCGGACCACGGCCGACCCGTCCAAAAAAGGTGTAGACGTCGGCGGCGAAGTGATCGCGGCGCATACGGGCCAAGATCTCCACGGAGCGCAGCGGAATCTTTGCCGCGAACTTCCAGGAAAAGACGCCAAAGAAATCCGCGCCCCGGTGCGCGCCATCGCCAAGGAGCCTCGAGATGGCCGCGGCCTCGAAGAAGCGGCTCGGGCGCGCATTGCGGTACGGGGTATACACGGGATCGAGATGCCGCACGGCCTCGTCGTCATAATAGATCTGGTAAATCAAGAACGTCTGCCCGGCGAAGTGGATCCAGCGGCGGCCGTGCGTGTCCGCGCGCACCAACGGTGGCGCCGGACTGACGCCAGCGTCACGACGGCAAAGGTGGGTCGAGTGCGCTGGTTGCCGCATTGGCCTCGATGAAGGGCTCACGAGTAGATGTCGATCGGCCGGTTGGGAGTGCACCCACGGTAGAAGGCGCCGACCGTCTCTCGGCTGCGGGCGGCGAGGTCGCGGCATGCGCCGGGATCCGTCATCAACTCGGCGATACGGCGGGCGGTGCCGGTGCTATCCTCGGCATCGAGGAAGCCATCCACCGGGAAGCCGCTCTCGACCAGTGATGGCGTCGGCGTCGACAGCACGCAGGCGCCCTGCGCCAACGCTTCCAGCGCCGGGAATCCGAAGCCTTCATAGAACGACAGGTTGAGGAACAGCGCACAGTGCCGAAGCAATTGGCGCACGGTCGCATCGTTCGCGTCGCGCACCACGCACACCTCGTCGTGCGCTGGACTTTGCCTCAACGCCGCGAAAAAAGACTCCATCGACCAGCCATGCCAACCCGCGAAGACCAACAGCGAGCGCTCCCTGGTACTTTGCCGGAAGTCCGTGAAGGCTGCCAGCGCTGCGCTGTGGTTCTTCCGCGGCTCGAGCGACCCCACACAGAGGATGTAGGGGTGCTGTTGGAGCCGTTCGAGAAGCGCACGGTCGACCAACGCGGAGTCCTCTGCCGGCAGGCTCGCGGACCCATCTTCGAACGGGGTCTTCGGATAACAGGTGCGGATCTTTTCCCTGGGGATTGCCGCCGTCGCCAGTTGCGCGGCGATGCCGTTGGAGGGCGCAACAACCACGTCGGCGCGGGCGGCTTGGAGGAGCGAGTCGCGGTAAAAGGGCAGGTACCGCGGTTCGATGAATTGAGGAAACCGCAGACAGGTCAAGTCGTGGACCGTGAGGATCACTCGACGGGCGGCGCGACAGGGGAACAACGAGAACGGGAAATGGATCGCGTCAAGCTGTAAAGGCTCCAACTCCGCGCGCAGTCGTTGGCCTTCAGCGGCGCCAAATACCGGGGTCTCCACGGCGACCTCGCGGAGGCGCGAGCCCGACGGCATTCGCCCACAGTCCTCCGGATGGCGGAGGAGCAACACCTCGAAGTCGCACGGGGCGGCGCGTTCCAACACGCCGAGCAGGCCCTGCGCGTACCGGTGGAAACCGGTCTTCGCGTAGTGGATGATGCGCAGGTCGATCCCCAGCCGCGTCATGCGTGCCACCGGCCCATCAGGCGACCCCGGCGAACGGCACTCTCATGGGGTGCTTCTCGCCGTCCGGGCGCCGGTCGCGCGGTCGTTTCTCCCGCAGGCCGCCGCCTCGATACACACTATGCGGAACCCCTCTCCTGTCCAACTCCCATCAGCTCTCCGGGTAACCGCACAGTAAAGGACGGGCGGACCCAACTCCGTCTGCAATGCCGGTAGGCACGCCATGACGCGGTCGTACCCCTTGTAGCGGTCGTGGATCGAGAGGTGCGTGACGGTGAGCAGGCAAAGGTCGGTCGGCTTAAGAGGCGACGGCGTTGCGACGAAGCGGGTGGCATCGACTGTCGGATGGAGGACGCGCACGGGCGGATTCGTTCGGGTCAATCGCCGCTCGAGCGAGTCGGCGGTGCAGCGACTCACCGCGAGCAACGTAGCGCAGGACTGGATGGCCTGGTTGAGCGGGTCGGGCCACTCCGCCCAGGCCTCGAATCCATGGAGGTAGCCCCAGTGCGGGATCCCCGCACGCGCGGCGTAGGTGCCGGCCAGAGGGAGCGTGTAAGGATGGACCGCAACGACAAGGTCGGGGGTGCTGCGCCGGAGGGACAAATGGAGCCGCGGGGCCAGCTGCCAGTTGCGCGTAAACCAGGATTCCAGATACCACACGCCGTCTCTCCGCTTTCCTGATCTTGTTCTATGACTCGGACGGGACGTCAACAGCGCCGGCGCGCGCGGTCGGGAGGTTGGCGGCAGTGACGGCGTAGGCTATGGAATTCGAGGCGCCATGCCCACAGGCCAATGGACACCATCCGAGTTGCAGTTCGCCTTTCACGGCGTACGGGTGGCCGTGGTGTGTGCCGACCTCGAGGTGTGCAAGCGTGTGGCCGATGACTTCGCGTATTTTCGTGTAGACCCGCCGGACGGTCGTGGCGCCGAGGCGTGTGATCTGCGCCTCACGGCCTACCGGCGAGCGCCCGCGTACGACGACTTGCCGCCGCTCGTGGCCACAATCTACTCCCCGCGTAACGTCAGTTACTCGAACGGCGATGTGACCTACATCGACTACTTTGGCCGCGCCTTGAGCATCTATCGGCGGCGACTGCAGCAGCTGGAGGTCTACGCCACCGACGTCCATCTCCTCCACGAGATTCTCTATGGCACGATCTTGTCGCGGGTCGCCGAGCGACTTGAACGCCGAGGGCTGCATCGAGTGCATGCACTGGCGGTCGAAGCGAATGCGGAGTCGGCGCTATTTCTCATGCCGTCGGGTGGCGGCAAGACGACCCTGGCGCTCGAGTTCCTGCGGCGGAAGGACCGCTACAAGCTGGTTTCAGAGGACAGCCCGCTGATCGATGCGGCGGGACGCACGGTACCGTTTCCTTTGCGGATCGGTGTGCGTGCCGAGTCGGCGGACGCCCCTCCACCGTTCCCCACCGAGTACGTTACCTACATCGAGCGGATGGAATTCGAACCCAAGTTCCTGATCTCGCTGGCCGCGTTTGACGGTGCCCTGGCGACGGCGCGGTCAACCCCCCGGTGGTTGTTCATCGGCAAGCGGACCCTTGCACAGGGCTGTTGCATTCGTCCGGCGAGTAAAGCGGCCGGCTTCCGCGCCTTGCTGGAGGGAATGGTGGTCGGGGTGGGACTCTACCAGGGGGTGGAGTTCCTGCTGCGGACATCCGTGTTCGACCTGTGGAGGTTGGGCGGCATCATACTATCCCGCTTTCGGCGCGCGGGTACTCTACTCCGGCGCTGCGAGATTTTCGTGGTAGAGTTGGGCCAGGCACCCGAGCGGAACGCGAATGCGCTGATCGCGTTCCTCGAGCAGCAGCGCTTCGGAGGCGGGCCGACACCGGCGCCGTCGGCACGCTGAACGGGGCGCGGGGGCGTACTCGTAGCGCCGTGTGCGCGGCCGCGCTAGATCTGCCGCCCCGTGTGCTCCCAGTACGGGGCGCGCAGCTTCCGCTTGAGAATCTTGCCGCTATCTTCGCGCGGCAGCTCGTCCCGAAACTCGATCACCTTGGGGATCTTGTACGCCGCCAGGTGCCGGCGCAGGAAGCGTTGCACCTCGGCCGCATCGAGCGCCGCGCCCGGCAGGGGCTGGATGAATGCGCACAGGCGTTCCCCAAACTCCTCGTCGGGAATGCCGAACACGGCGCAGTCCGCGATGTGGTCATGCTGGAGGAGCTCCGCTTCGATTTCGGCCGGGTAGATGTTCACCCCGCCGGAGATCACCATGTCCCGTTTGCGGTCGCAGAGGTACAGGTAGCCGTCGGCGTCGAGGAACCCGATATCGCCGCAGGTGATGAGGCCGTCGCGCTCCACCGCGCGCCGCTGCTGCTCGTCACCGACGTAGGTGAAGTCGCCCATGCCGGCGAAGAAGCTGTAGACCTCGCCGGTTTCCCCTGGCGGTAGCTCCTTGCCCTCAGCATCGAGGATCTTGATCACCGCGTGCGGGGCGGCCTTCCCCACCGTACCCGGGTGTGCCAGCCATTCCTCCGCGGTGCAGAACGACACGGTACCCATCTCGGTGGCGCCGTAGAACTCGTGAATGACCGGCCCCCACCACGCGATCATCTGGCGTTTCACCTCCGTGGGGCATGGCGCGGCGCCGTGGATCACCCACTGGATCGAGGACACGTCGTAGCGCTTGCGCACCTCTCGCGGCAGCTTGAGCAGGCGCACGAACATGGTGGGAACCATCTGCAGGTGCGTGACCCGGTAGGCGTCGATGAGCCGCAGCAGTTCCTCCGCGTCGAAGCGCGGCTGCAAGATTACGACGCCACCGATCATGGTGGCGACGAGCGCGTACGCGTTGGGCGCGGAGTGATACATGGGACCGCAGATCACGGTGGTGAGCGGACCGGTCATGCCCAACATGGTTGCGATCGTGGAACGACCGATGGCGTCCTCTTCCGGCGTGCGCGGTTTGCGCAATACTCCTTTGGGCCGACCGGTCGTGCCCGACGTGTAGATCATGGAGGACGGCATCGGAATCTCGCCCAGCGGCTGCGGCTCGAAACCGGCGATCCATTGCGCCCACTCCTTCTCCCCCGGCGGCACCGCGCAGCGGCTCGGCTCGATACCGTACGCCGCGGCGATCTCCGGCGGGGTTGTCACCGCGTACACGGGCACGCCTTGGGCGATGCCGGCCCGCACGCCGGGAAGCAGGTCGGCGTGGATGAGGAGGAGCTTGGCGGCACAGTCGCGCAGAATGTATCCGACCTCGTCGGTGGCGGCATGCCAATTGATCGGGACCGGGTAAGCGCCCAGCATGCGCACGGCCAGGCTCGCCTCGATGAACGGAAAGTCGTTGCGCAGCATCAGCGCCACCGCATCGCCCGGCCGCACGCCGGCGGACGCGAGTGCCGCCGCCGCGCGCGCCGCGTTGAGTTCCAGTTCGTGCCGGGAGCGTTCCCGCCGCCCACTGACGAGTCGTCCCGTCATCATTCATCCCCCTTTATCGCCGGCGCCGACCTCAATCGTCCCGACACGCGTATCTCCTCCACGGCTGCCTAGTAGTCGATGCGGCGACCGGGAGCAATGCGCCTGGCCTACGGCGAGCTTCGCGCCAGACCCATGCCCGTGAGACCGTTCGCGGTCCTTCGCGTCGACCTCCGTCAACGAGGTGTAACGTTTGCCCAGGGAGGCCATGGCGGGCTGTACGGCGGGATCGCCCATGATATGCGTTGCGGCCATGTACACACGCGCCGCGAGCGCCCTGTTCTGCGCCGCGCTCCTCCTGGCCGGTGCGCCTTGCCGCGCGACCGACGCGCCGGCTGCCGCCGCGACCTGGCAGGCCAAGATCCACCCGCGTGTGGCTGCCGGCATAGCGACCGGGCAACGCGCGTCCGTAGTGGTCCTGCTCGCCGATCAGGCCGACCTGCATGCAATCGATACAATCGCGGACGCCGAAGCGCGCGGCCGCTACGTGCACGACGCGCTCACCGCGCACGCGGCGCGCAGCCAGGCATCGCTACGCCGTTGGCTGGATGCGCGCGGCCTCCGCTACCGCACGTTCTGGGCGGCCAACATGCTCGTGGTCGATGGCGACCGCAACCTCGTCGAACGGTTGGCGCGGCGCCGCGACACCCGCGCCATCGAATCCAACGCGCCGCTGCGCTGGGTTGAGGCGCCGACGGCGCGTGCGGAAGCCGCCATGGTGGGGACAGCCGGCGTCGAGTGGGGCGTCGGCAACGTCAACGCCCCGGCGGTGTGGGCCATGGGGTACAGAGGCCAGGGGATGGTCATCGCCGGGCAAGACACCGGAATGCAGTGGGACCATCCGGCGCTGCAGCCGCACTACCGCGGCTGGAACGGCGGCACCGCCGACCACAATTACAACTGGCATGACGCGATTCACGACGCCGTGGACAATCCATGCGGTAGTGACGCCCCCGCACCGTGCGACGATAGCGGGCATGGGACGCACACGATCGGCACGGCCGTGGGTGACGACGGCCACGGTAATCGGATCGGCGTTGCCCCCGGCGCCCGATGGATCGGCTGCCGCAATATGGACGGCGGCGTTGGCACCCCGGCACGCTATGCCGAATGCTTTCAGTTCTTTATCGCTCCAACCGATGCGCGCGGCGAACGCCCGGATCCAGCCAAGCGCCCGCACGTGATTAACAATAGCTGGGTCTGCCCGCCGAGCGAGGGCTGCGCCGCCAGTACGCTCGAAGCCATCGTGCACAACGCCGAAGCCGCCGGCATTTTCGTCGTCACCTCAGCCGGAAACGCCGGTCCCGACTGCGGCAGCAGCAATGACCCGCCGGCGCTGTACCCGGAGGCGTTCTCCGTGGGGGCATTCGATCGCACCGGCATCTTGGCGGCGTTCAGCAGCCGCGGGCCGGTGACGGTGGACGGTTCGAATCGGTTGAAGCCGAACATCGTTGCCCCCGGCGTCGACGTGCGGTCCGCCCTTCCGCCCGATACCTACAACACGATGCAGGGCACTTCGATGGCCGGCCCGCACGTCGCGGGCGTGGTCGCGCTGCTGTGGTCGGCGCAGCCGTGGTTGGCGCGCGACGTTGCCGCGACCAAGACACTGCTAGAGAGCACCGCCAATCCCGACATCACGGTGAGTCCCGCTCAAGTCTGTGGCGGGATCGCGACCGATACGATTCCCAATAACGCGGTCGGCTACGGTCGTATCGACGCGCTTGCCGCCGTCAATGCCGCCCTCGTTGTCGCGGCGACGCCCAGCCCGACGCCGACCCCGACCGCCCCCGTCACGACCACGCGCACCCCGACGCCGAGCGCTACATCCACAACCGCTGCGCCTCCCTCGTGTGTCGGACGGTGCAATACCGGCGCACCGGTCACCGTGAGCGAGATCTTGACCATGGTCACCATCGCGCTGGGCAATGCCACCGTCACGGCTTGCCCGGCCGGCGACGCGGACGGCAATGGCCAGATCACCATCGAGGAGATTTTGCAGGCCACGCACAACGCCTTATACGGCTGCTAAGGGTGGGCAATACCATATGTGTGTATGGTGACTCCTTAATAGAGCGTAACGATGGTTCGGCCGGGCGTCTCGTGCTTGGGCATCGCCGCCACGTCGTCGTAGCCGACCGCGTTGTGAACACGCATCGCGACGTCTCCCATTAGCGACATCTGTCGCTAATGTATGACACGTACGAGACTTCGAGAATCACGCGGTCAGTGGCGAAGTTGTGGCACTACCATTGCTTTCTACGTGAGTAGGGAACGGTGGGTGGGCTCGGTTCGGACGGTCGGTGGCGTTCAGGCCGCGCCACAGCGCGCACGGAAAAGGAGCTCTTGTGTCCAACGAATTCAGCAGCCTCTGTCGAAGTGGCTACTTGCCGTACGTGCACCGCATGCGAACCATCCCGGGCAATCCGCTCGTTCGAGGCAGGAGGGACTCCTAAATGCCCTCCGCCGCTGAGGTCGTTGCCGATGTTACGACCCGCTCCAGCCAAACACCAACCCGGCGCGCGCCCTTCGCTGTGCGCCGGGCGTCCGCACAGACGCACGCGAACGGCGATGCAGGACCCGCGAAGCCAACTCCCTCAGCCTCGCTGTTGCCGCTCCTGGACAAGGTGCACCACTTCGAGTGCGCCGCGCAGGTGCGGGCCCTGGGGCTGTATCCGTATTTCCGGCCGATTTCATCAGCCCAGGACACGGAGGTGATCCTCAACGGCCGGAAGGTGCTGATGCTCGGGAGTAACAGCTACCTCGGCCTGACGAATCACCCAAAAATCAAGGAGGCCGCGCGCGCCGCGGTGGAGCGCTACGGCACCAGCTGCGCGGGCTCACGCTTCCTCAACGGCACGTTGCGGATTCACCTCGAACTGGAGGAGACGCTTGCACGGCTCGTGAATAAGGAAGCCGTCGTACTGTTCAGCACGGGCTTCCAGGCCAACCTGGGCGTCATCAGCGCCTTGGTCGGCAAGGGGGAATACGTCCTGGTGGACAAGAGTGACCACGCCAGCATCGTGGATGGATGTCGGCTCTCCGCCGGCGAATGTCTGCGTTTCCCGCATGCGGATCTGCCGGCGTTGGAAAGCCGGCTGCGGAAGCTCGAACGCAGGGCGGGGAAACTAATCGTCGTCGACGGCGTGTTCAGCATGGAGGGCGACATCGCCCGCCTGCCGGGGCTGTGCCGTCTGGCACGGCGCTACGACGCGGCGTTGATGCTGGATGACGCGCATGCCCTCGGTGTCCTCGGCCCGCATGGCGAAGGGACGGCGGCGCACTACGGGCTGACGGATGAAGTCCACCTGATCATGGGAACGTTCAGCAAATCGCTGGCGAGTCTGGGCGGATTCATCGCGTCGGATGCGGCGACCATCGAGTTTCTCAAGCATCACGCCCGCTCGCTCATCTTCAGTGCGAGCATGACCCCAGCCAGCGCCGGCGCCGCGCTGGCGGCGCTGGAAATCATGCGGGACGAACCGGAGCGGGTCCGCCAACTCTGGCACAACACGGAGCGGATGAAGGCGGGGCTAGAGTCGCTCGGATTCGATCTGGGCGCCTCGCAGACGCCGATCCTGCCCGTCTATTGCCGTGACGTGATGACCACCCTGCGGATGTGCCTGCGCCTCGAAGAGGAAGGGGTATTCGTCAACCCCGTCGTCGCCCCGGCCGTCGCGCCCGGGCACGAACTGCTCCGTATCAGCCTCATGGCCACGCACACGGACCGGCAAATCGACTTTGCGTTGGACAAGCTGGGCGCGGTCGGCCGCGAGCTGGGCGCGCGCTAGCGGCGTGACCGGGCGGCCGTACCGGTTGCCATATCGATCTGCCGCGCCGGCAACTACGCGAACATCGCAGGCGGGATCGAGGCTACGGCGCAATCGCTCGCGCGTTAGATGCGGTCGATGAGCGGCGCCCAGGTGGCGTTGCGTCGCGCCATCTCGCCGGCATTGCGAATCTCCCCGAGTTGCCGCGGATAGCGATGGTGACGGCACAGCACGCGAAAGCGTGTTCGCTGTGTCGCCGCTACCAGCCGTGGTGGCGCGCTTCGACCGCGGCGGTTCCCGTGTTCGAGAAGTCCAGGTCTGGTAAACCATAAAATCGACTGGGAATTTCACCGTGCCTCGTCAAGGCGCGGCCCTTGCATGCTCCCTGCGCATCGTTTGGGGGGTCCGCGCACGCATGACTCGAACGGTCGCTCGTTTCTTTGCCGTCTTTCGAGGTGGTTTCGGTCGGCGAGGTGAAAAATGGACAGCACAATACGGTCTCGGACCGAAGTGTTCCTGATAGGCGCCCTCCTGTCTCTGGTGGCAATCAGAGCGGACGCGGCGCTGACTCAACTGGCGGAAGAGGGCGAGAGTATTTTTCGCGATCAATGCGCCGCCTGCCACACCATCGGCGGCGGCGACCAGCCCATGGGGCCGGACTTGGAGGGCGTCACCGAACGCCGGTCGCCGGAGTGGTTGGCGGAGTTCGTTCGCGACCCGGCCGGCAAGATTTCCGCGGGGGATCCTGTGGCCTTGGAGCTCACCGAGCGATTCCAGGGAATTGCCATGCCCACTCTCGAACTGACCGACGCGCAGCTCAAAGCGGTTCTGACCTACCTGGCAGTCCCCGCCGAGGTGCAACACCACGTGGCCCCCGAGCCCGCCGAGGGGGCGATGGCGAGCGGCGATGCGGCGCGCGGAGAGGCGCTTTATACGGGAACGGTCGCGTTTGCCCAGGGAGGCGCCCCCTGCCTGGCCTGTCACGGCATCGCCGCGAGTGCCGCGGGGGGTGCCGCGGCCGCCTCCTTCGGCCCAGACCTGACGGCGACCGCGAACAAATTTGGAACAGCCGGCGTGATCTCCATCCTGAGAACGCTGCCGTACCCCAGCATGAAACCGATTTTCGCGAACCGCCCGCTGACTGCTCAGGAACAGGCCGACCTGGCGGCCTTTTTTGCGAAGGTTGACGGCTCACCCGCCGGTCGGATCGGGGGCGTGTTTGCCGCCCAGGTGCTGATCGCGTTAGCGGTGTTTCTGGGGGTACTTGGCGGATTGGGTCGGCGACGCCTGCGGGGTGTGCGGCGCTCCCTGCTGGAACGGGTCCAGGAAAGAACAGGTGCACGGCAATGAGCTGGATCAAGGATATCATTGGCCCCGGGTTCCGGGGCGCGGAGGAGTTCTACCGGAATCGCAACCAGTGCGACAAGGTGGTGCGCAGCACGCATGGGGTCAACTGCACCGGCGGGTGCTCCTGGAACATCCATGTCAAGGATGGCATCGTCGGCTGGGAAATGCAGGCGACGGATTACCCGGCGCTGCAACCTGGGCTTCCTCCGTACGAACCGCGGGGCTGCCAGCGCGGTATCTCCGCATCCTGGTACCTCTATAGCCCGTTGCGGGTGAAGTACCCCTATCTGCGTGGAGTACTGGCCGATCTCTGGCGCCAGGCCAAGTCCGAGCGCGCCGATCCGGTGGTCGCCTGGGCCGCTATCGTCGAAGATCCGCGGCGCCGCGCCAGTTACCAGCAGGCGCGCGGCAAGGGCGGTTTTTGCCGCTCGAGCTGGGACGAGGTCGAAGAGATGATCGCCGCCGCGACCATTTACACCATCAAGAAGTATGGCGCCGATCGACTCATTGGCTTCTCGCCGATCCCGGCCATGTCGATGCTCAGCTTCGCCGCAGGCTCCCGCTTCATGCAGCTCTTGGGCGGAGTCAACCTGAGCTTCTACGATTGGTACTGCGACCTGCCCAGCGCGTCACCCGAGGTCTGGGGAGAACAGACCGACGTCGCCGAAAGCGCCGACTGGTATAACAGCAAGTACATTGCCCTGATGGGGTCCAACGTCAACATGACCCGCACCCCCGATGCGCATTTCCTCGCCGAAGCGCGCCACGACGGCGCGAAGGTGACGGTGTTTTCCCCGGACTTCAGCATGATCTCGAAGCATGCCGACTGCTGGATCCCGGTGCACGCTGGCCAGGATGGGGCATTTTGGATGGCCGTCAATCACGTCATCCTCAATGAGTTTCACCATCAGCGACAGACGCCGTATTTTTCCGAATATCTGAAACGGTACAGCGACGCGCCGTTCTTGATCGGATTGACGGAACAGGGCGGCGGTTTCCGCGCCGGCCGACTGATCGCGGCGGCATCGCTGGAACGGTACAAGAGCGAGGAAAACGCCGCATTCAAGTACCTGATCTGGGACGAGACCAGCGGGCAGCCGCGCATGCCCCTGGGCACGCTCGGCTTCCGTTGGCAGACGAAGAAAGGCGAGTGGAACCTGCAGTTGAAAGATGGCCAGGACGGCAGCGCGCTCGCGCCGGCGCTGTCGCTACTCGACGGCCGTGCCGGCGGCCATACCGAGGTGGCGCAGGTCGCCTTCGACGATTTTGGCGGCGGCAAAATGGTTCGGCGCGGCGTTCCGGTCCGCTACATCGAAACGGTCAACGGCCGGGTTCCGGTGACCACCGTGTTCGATCTGCTCATGGCCCAATTCGGCGTCGGCCGCGGCCTGGGCGGCGACTATCCGTGCGACTACAATGACGACCAAAATGCCTACACGCCGGCCTGGCAGGAGAAATACACCGGAATCGAGCGCGCCAACGTCATCCAGTTCGCTCGCGAGTGGGCAACCACTGCCGAGCGCACCGAAGGCAAGTGTTCGATTATCATCGGCGCCGGCGTCAACCACTGGTACCACGCCAACCTGATCTACCGCGCCGGCATTACGGCCCTGATGCTGTGCGGTTGCGTCGGTAGGAACGGCGGCGGCCTCAATCACTACGTCGGCCAGGAGAAGCTTGCCCCGGTGGCGCCGTGGGCGACGATCATGGGGGCGCTCGATTGGTCGCGACCGCCGCGGTTTCAAAACACCCCGTCGTTTCACTACGTACACAGCGACCAGTGGCGCTACGAGCGTACCGCCGACGAGTGCCGGATCAACCCGGTGGCAGAACGGAATGCGATCGCCACCGGTCACACGGTCGACCACCAGGTGCGCGCCGTGCGCAACGGCTGGCTCCCGTTCTATCCCCAGTTCGACCGCAGCCCTTCCGAGGTCGTCAAACAGGCCGAGGCTGCCGGTGCATCCGACGCTCAGCAAATTGTCGCCTGGACGGTCAAGCAGTTGGCGGAAAAGAAGATGAAGTTCGCCGTCGAGGACCCCGACGCGCCCGAGAACTGGCCGCGGGTGTGGATCATCTGGCGCGGCAACGCTCTGATGTCGAGCGCCAAAGGCCACGAGTACTTCCTCAAACATTATCTGGGCACCCATACCAACACCGTGGCGCCGGAGACGGCCGAGGAGTCCGTCAAGGAGGTCACGTGGCACAAACAAGCGCCCGAAGGGAAGCTCGATCTGGTCGTCGACCTCAACTTCCGCATGGATACGTCGGCGCTCTATTCCGACATCGTCCTGCCAGCAGCCACGTGGTACGAGAAGGACGATCTCAACTCGACCGACATGCATTCCTTCATCCATCCGCTGCAGGCCGCCGTCCCTCCCTGCTGGGAGTCGCGTAGCGATTGGGAAATCTTCAAAGCACTGGCGAAGCAGATCGGCCAGCTGGCGGCGGTCCATCTGCCTGACCCAGTGTGTGACATCGTGGCGGTACCGCTGCAGCACGACACGCCGGCCGAGATGGCTCAGCCGACCATGAAGGACTGGAGCAAAGGGGAGTGCGAACCGATTCCCGGCAAGACGATGCCCGGCCTGGCGGTGGTCGAGCGCGACTACGTCAATCTTTACAACCGCTTCGTCTCCTTCGGGCCCGCCGCCCGGCAGGCCGGCATCGGTGCCCATGGCCTCTCCTGGTCGATCGAGGATTGTTACGACGAACTGAACCGCCGCGGTCCGACGGTCGAATGGAATGGAGCGCAATACCCGTCGCTGAGCGAAGCCAGGGATGCCGCCAATGTCATTCTGGCGCTGGCCCCGGAGACCAACGGCGAAATGGCGCGGCGCGCCTTCGAGGCGGAGGAGCGGAAGGTCGGCCTGCCGTTGGCGGACCTGGCGCGCGACACCCGCGCCGTGCGCACCACCTTCGCCGATCTCGACCGGCAGCCGCGGCGGTTGCTGACCAGCCCGTGCTGGAGCGGCCTGACCAATAACGGGCGCGCCTACTCGGCATACTGTCTCAACGTCGAACGCCTGGTCCCCTGGCGCACCCTGACGGGGCGCCAGCACTTCTATCTCGATCATGAAGGCTATCTCGCCGCCGGCGAACAGTTGCCGACATACAAGCCGAAGCCCGATCCGAGTGCGCTGCAGGATCTCGTTGTCACGCCAACCGACGCGAACAGCATCGTGCTCAACTATCTGACTCCGCACGGCAAATGGGGCATCCACAGCACGTATGGCGACAACCACCGGATGCTGACCCTGTCGCGCGGCTGCCATCCGTTCTGGATCAATGACCGGGACGCAGCGCGGATCGGCGTGGTCGATAACGACTGGGTCGAGGTCTACAACGACCACGGCGTGGTGGTGACCCGGGCCGTTGTCAGTGCCCGACTGCCGCAGGGAATCGCCTTTATCTACCACTCGCCCGAACGCACCATCGGCGTCCCCAAGTCGCCGCTGCGCGGCAACAAACGCGCCGGCGGCCATAACAGCCTCAACCGCATCCGCCTGAAACCGAATCTGATGCTCGGCGGCTACGGCCAGTTCACCTATGCCTGGAACTACTGGGGACCGACCGGCGCCAACCGCGACACGTATGTTCGGGTGCGTAAACTCGAAGGGGAGCCGGTGTGGTAGCCCCGCGCCGAGCAGGGGAGCGTTAACGATGAATCCACGCGCACAGGTATCGTCGGTGTTCCACCTCGACAAGTGTATCGGCTGCCATACCTGCAGCATCGCCTGCAAGAATCTATGGACCGACCGCAAGGGCTCCGAGTACATGTGGTGGAACAACGTCGAAACCAAGCCGGGAACCGGCTACCCGACGCAGTGGGAAGATCAACAGCAGTACCGCGGCGGCTGGGAAAAGAACGGTTCGCGGTTGCGGCTGAAGCTTGGCGGACGCGGTGCGCTGCTCGGCAAGATCTTTCACAACCCGCGGCTGCCGACCATGGACGACTACTACGAGCCCTTCACCTATCGATATGGCGACTTGACCAATGCCCCGGCCGGCGATGACCAGCCGACAGCGCGGCCGGTCTCCATGGTCAGCGGCAAGCCGATGAAGATCGAGGCCGGTCCCAACTGGGACGACGACCTTTCCGGCTCGAACGTCTATGCCGCCAACGATCCCGGCGTAATGCGGCTGAGCGCCGAAGAGCAAGGGCAGATGTTCGCGCTCGAGAAGATGGCGATGTTCTACCTGCCGCGCATCTGCAACCACTGCCTGAACCCCGGTTGCGTCGCCGGCTGTCCATCCGGGGCGATCTACAAGCGCGGGGAGGACGGGATCGTACTGATCAACCAGGACCGGTGCCGCGGCTGGCGCATGTGCGTCTCGGCCTGTCCTTACAAGAAGACGTACTACGGCTGGACCACCGGTAAGTCGGAGAAATGCATCCTCTGTTACCCGCGTCAAGAAGCCGGGGAAGCGCCGGCGTGTTTTCATGCCTGCGTCGGCCGCATCCGTTACCTCGGCGTGCTGCTGTACGATGCCGATCGCATCGAAGCCGCGGCCTTGCGCGAGGACGGCGAACTGGCCGCCGCCCAGCGCGAACTCATCCTCGACCCCCGCGATCCGCAGGTGCTGGCGGCGGCACGCGAGGCCGGCGTTGCCGAGCAGGTGCTGGCGGCGGCCCAGCGCTCGCCGGTCTACAAGTTCGTCAAAGAGTGGGGCATCGCCCTACCGCTGCACCCCGAGTTCCGCACGCTGCCGATGCTCTTCTATGTGCCGCCACTGCTGCCGCTGCTGGCGCGGAACACCCACGGGTTACAGCAGCAGGCGGAAGCCTTCTTTACCACGCTGGAGCAGGCACGCCTGCCCATCCGATACCTGGCCGGACTGTTCGCCGGAGGAAACGCCGAGGAAGTCAAAGCCGTCTACCGCCGGCTGATGGCGGTGCGCATCCAGCGCCGGCAGGACTCCGTCGGCGACCTGGCCGAGGCCGATGTGGCGCGCGCACGGGACATCGCCCAACTGAGCAAGGAGGCCCTCGACGCCATCTACCGCATGACAGCATTGACGCGGATCAATGAACGGATCGTGGTTCCGCCGATGCTCCGCGAGCAGGCGGTCCAAGCCGGCTTGGATCCCGAGGCGTATAAGCAAGGCATGGGCTTCGGCAGGCGGCAGCCGCCGGAAAGACGGTGGTGACCATGATAGCCTCCGCGGTCCATCAGGCCATCTGCCGGCGATTCGCCACGCTCCTGAGCTATCCCACCAATGGTGTGCAACAGGTGTCGGCGGCGTGCGCTTCCCTGCTCCGCGGGGTGCGGCCCGAGGCGGCGGCGTCCCTGGACCGTTTTGGCGATTTTCTCCGGACGCATGCGGCGACGCAGGTCGAGGAAGTCTACACCTCCACCTTCGACCTGCAACCGGTGTGCTGCCCCTATGTCGGCTACCAGCTCTGTGGCGAGAGCCAACGGCGCGCGTTGTTCCTGGTGAAACTCCGGCAACTCTACCGGCAATACGGTTTCCCCTCGGGCGTCGAACTGCCCGACCACCTAAGCACCGTCTTGCGGTTTGTCGGCACCGTTTCCGATCCGCTCTGCCGGCAGGAAATCGTCGAAGACGGGCTGCGTCCCGCCCTCGCCAACATGCTCCATGGCCTCGATGCCGCGCGGCAACCGTACGCGGACCTGCTCAAGGCTTTGCAAAGCTTTCTCACCGAGACCGCCGACACCACGAGCGCGCGCCTGCGCGTGGTCCGGCGAAAGGAGTGCCGCTCATGAGCGATCTGATCCTGTTCGGCGTCGTTCCGTACGTGGCGGTGGCACTGGCGATTTCCGCCGGCGTCTACCGCTATCGCGCCGAGCGCTATTCCTGGTCGTCCCAGTCCTCGCAGTTCCTGGAGAGCCGCGCACTGTTCTGGGGGTCGGTGCCCTGGCACTACGGCATCTTGTCGATTCTGCTGGCTCATGTGCTGGCCTTTCTGTTCCCGTCCGCTTGGGGCGCGCTGCTGGGGCGCCCGCCGCGCCTCTACCTGCTCGAAGTGACCGGCCTCGCCTTGGGGATCGGTACCCTGTTCGCGCTGGTGTTGCTGATCGTCCGACGGACGGCCGGCGGTCGAGTCGCGGCGGTCACCTCGGCGATCGACTGGCTGGTGCTGGTTCTCTTGCTGGCGCAGGTGGTGACCGGCGTCTATATTGCCCTCTTCTGGCGTTGGGGGTCGGTCTGGTCGCTGCACACCGCTGCCCCCTGGCTCTGGTCGCTGGTCAAGCTCGATCCCCAGATCCAGTACCTCACGGCGATGCCGGCGGTGGTCCAGGTCCATGCGGTGAACGCGTTCGTGCTCATCGCCCTCTTACCCTTCTCGCGGTTGGTGCACGCGCTCAGCGTACCCGTGACCTATCTGGTACGGCCCTATCAGGTCGTGGTCTGGAACCAGCCACCGCCGAGCGCTGCTCAGCCCGCCGGCAAAGGCTGACGAGCAGCCTGTACTGGCGCGCCCGAATTGGACGGAGTTCACGTCCCGAGGGTCGCGATCCAGACGCCATACACGCAGGCCAGGGCGGACTTTGCGTAAGCGTGTGACCAACTCCATCTGACTGTGACCGCACGGCGGTGCGCAGAATGCGGTTGGAGGTGAGTAGCGATGGGAAGAGTGGCATCGACGAAGAGCGTGCGGGCGCGGGGAAATAGCGTACCGGCCGGCGGGCCACCGCGCGAAGCGATGGGGTGCACCGAAGTCCCCTGTGTGGCGCCAAGCCGGAAAGTAGCAGCTATTCTGGAGATCGCTCGGCGCAGTGGGCATGTGCTGTGCGTGCCCACCGCAACCGCTGCGAACCGGGAACCCGCAGAAGTTCATTACGACGTGACCGTTATCGCGGACTTTCTCGCCCACCTACCCGAGGCTCTGCGGTCCGAAATCGTCCTTACATGGCGCTGCACGGGCTCAGCCTCGCAGAAACGTACCGGCAATTCCCAGAGGTTGGATTCGACAAGAAGGCCCGGTTGACACTTCAACCGGGCCTTCTTGCCTCGCTCCTCGGGGGCGAGGTTTACGCTTAAGTTGCGGGGGGAGGATTTGAACCTCCGACCTTCGGGTTATGAGCCCGACGAGCTACCGGACTGCTCCACCCCGCGGCAAGAGGGCAATGGATAGCCGCGCCCCGAGTGGAAGTCAACGGGCAGAGCAGGGACGCGGGCGTGGAGGAGGTGCGGCAGCATGCCGACCGGCCGTGGACTTGCATGTGCCGCCTCCGCTTGGGGCGGGTTGGGGCTGTCTGGGGTCCGGGGTCGATCGAGATTTGCAGGTGGGGGTTTCTCCCGCAGCGCGGGATTTGCTATGAAGCGGGCCGCACGGGGCGTCTCGCGTGGCAGTCAGCGCACGGCGGAGGTGTGGTTCGACGAGGCGGCCCGGGCGAGAGGAGGTCCGTGTGCGCACCGCGATTCGTTCATTCGCCTGGCTGGCAGCCGCCCTGGGGCTACAGGTGCCCACGCTCGCCGGTCCGCTACGGGCCGATCCCGCGACCGTCGGTATTCTCGTGGTCAAGGAGCATGGCGTGAGCAGCCCGTCGCTGGTGCAGCCGCATCTGGACCGCTTTGTCGCCATCGCCGCAAAGCAAAACGACTGGGCTGACGCCAAGGGGCAGTATTACAACAACCGCAGCGCCGCCGAGGCCTTCATCGACACGCAGCATCCGCATTACGGCATCTTTTCCCTGCCGGCCTTCCTGGCGATGCGGGAGAAGTATCGTCTGGATGTGGTCGGGCAGGTGGCCGTGGCCCTCGCCGGCGGCCGGCAGTACTTCTTGATCAGCAAGACCGCCACGGATCTCGCCGGCTGTAAGGGCAAGGCCGTTGCCAGCGACCACACCGACGACAAGCGGTTCATCGAGCGTGTCGTTGCGGGTGGGACTTTCACGCTGGCAGACTTTACGATGGTGCACACGCAGCGGCCGCTGCAGACGATCAAGAAAGTGATGGCCAACGAAGCTGCCTGTGCCCTCATCGACGATGCGCAGTTGGCGGAGTTGTCGCATCTCGAAGGAGCGGACGGGATCCGCCCCGTGTGGAAGAGCGCCGAACTGCCGCCGATGGTGGTGACCGCCTTTCCAGCGGCGCCGGCGGCGGAACGCGCGCGTTTCCAGGATAATCTTGCGCGGCTGTGCGAAAACGATGCGCAGAGTGCCTGCACCGAGGTAGGCATCGTGGCGCTTAAAGCGGCGGGTGCCAGCGACTACGCCGCACTGGTCACCGCGTATGAAAAATAAGCGACGTTCCATGAGCCCCCGTTGTCAGTCCGCCGCTTGGCCGGCGCTCTTTGTCGCTGCCTGTCTGTGCCTGATCGGCGCGTGTGCCGCTCGCCGCCCCGTCCGCCCCGAACTTACGGCGGCGGCGGACCGCCACGACGCGCTCGCGGTGTCCGATGCGCTCGAAGCGTTGATCGACGCGCAAGAAGATACGATCGCGGATCGCCAGTACGCCTACGATACCGTGCACGCGTACCAGGACGACACCGCCCCCGTCTTGTACGCGCGGGCCTCCGTGACCGGTCGGCTGGTGCAACAAAAGGGACTTCTCGGCGCGCACCTGGTACCGGAGATCGAGCGCTGCGCGCGCCGCAGCCGCGATCTCGATCCGGATTTTCGCGCCGGCGCGGCGACGCGGCTTCTCGGTACCTTGTATGTGCTTGCTCCGGCGGCCGTGCTGCAGCAGGGCGACTCGGAGACCGGCCTGGAACTCCTGGAGAGCCTGGTGCAACGGCATCCGGAGGCCGTCGAAAATCACTTGCGGTTAGCGGAGGCCTACATGGCCCTCGGCGACCCGGCCCCCGCCGGCCCCTATCTCTGTCGCTGTCTCGCACACGACACGGCACTGCACGCCGATGACCAGCGGCTCCTCCGCCAACTGGTCAAGGACGCCGGAACGCCACGGTGCGTGCCAACCACGGGCGGCGCACCCTGAGTGCCACCGGACGCGGCCGCAGCGGCCTGTCGATCGCAATATCCGAGGATCAGGGTGCGGGCGGTTCGCCCTGCGCGTCCGGCTGGGCGCGGAACAAGATCCACAGCGTCGCCGGCAGGGCGGTGAAATCGGCGATCATGGACAGCACAAACGCCAGCGCGGCGAGGACCCCGAACTGACGCACGGGGGGTAGGTCCGCGAGGCCAAACGCGAGAAAGCCGCCGGCGTTGATGAGCGTCGCGAAGGCGATAGCCCTGCCCGCCACATGCAACGTGTGCTGCAGCGACGCCTCGACGGTGCCGGTGCGTCGCTTCTCGAGGAAGTGGTAGAAGAAATGAATCTGATCGTTCTCCGACGTGCCGAGCACCGTCGAGGCGATCAGGATGGTGGCGATGTTAAGCCGCATGCCGGTGAGCCGCATGATCAGGAACATCACCAGGATGGCAAAAATCGACGGCACCATGGCCATCAGCCTGGCCGTGCCGTTGCGGAAGACGACCAGGAACGCGGCGAAGATGATGCCCACGGTCAGCGCGAAGCTCTCGACCAGGGTGGGGACGAGGTTTTGCGCCATCTTCGCGTGCAGGGCGTTCAAGCCGACGGTGCGCAGCTCGAATTGGCGTAGGGCGGGGTATGCCGCCGCCGCATCCTGCCACTCACGGCGAATGGTCGCTTTGAGATGCTCGAATCCCTCGTGTTCGGCGGTGCGGGTGATAACCGTCATCTGCGTTTGTGCCAGCGTGTGCGGCTGTACGAAACGCTGCAGCATCGGCTCCTGCGCAAGCATGACTTCGAGATCTCCGGCCAACTGCTCGAGCGCCGCGGCGTCGGTGGGCCAGCCGTCCCCGGCGCCCGCAAGGTAGCGCATCATGCGTAAGATGGTGGTGAGGTCGACGGCTGTTCCCACCTCAGGGTCGCGCTGCAGCCGTTGCTGGAAGCGATACAAGCCGGTGAGCACCTCCGGCTCGGAAACGCTACCGACCGGGCCCTTGAGCCACACCTGCGTGATCGACAGGCCGGGGATCGCCGGCTGTAGGCGCTTGATGTCGCGATACAGGGCCGAGCTGTGATCCATGTACTCCACCGGGTCGGTCAGGATCGGCATGGGCCCGACGATCCCGGGTAGGCCGAACAAAGCGACCGCGCCGAGCGCCGTTAGCAGCGATGCCGTGGCCACGAGAACCCAGCGCTGACGATAGGTGGCGCGCGGCAACCAGGTGACCACCTGCTCGAAACGGGCGCCGGCCACCCGGCGCTCCACCGCCGTGGGTGTGCGCAGTAACTTCTGCAGCGCCGGGAACAGGGTGAAGACGATAACCCACGTCAACAAGAGACCGACAGCCACCCAGATCCCCATTTCATGTATCGGCCTGATCTTGGAGACCGTCAGGGCAGCGAAGCCGACCGCCGTGGCAAAGATTGACGCGGTACAGGCGACGAACTTGTTGTTCAAGGCAAACACCTGGTGCACATCGACGGGGCGGCGCGCCGGCCGCTCCACGAAGCGCGACTGGATGTAAACCAATGTGGCCGTCGCCGTCACCAGGATGGTCATCGGCACCATGGGGGAGACAATCGTTAATGTGCCCCCGGTCACGCCGATGTAGCCCATCGATACCGCCAAGCAAACCGCGAGGGTGATCAGGAAGGCCGCGAGGGTGCGCACGGATCGGTAGAGGATCAAGTTCAGGACGACGACGAATCCGGCGAAAAGGACGAAGTAGCGCCAGGCGCCGCGCTGGGTTTCGTCGAGGTAGGTGTTCACGTAGGGTTGCCCCAGCCTGGTGATCGCCGGCAGCGGACCGGGGCCCGCCGCGGAGGCGTCAATGGCACGGTCGATCGCCGCCAGCGTGCGCTCGCGGTCTTCGTTGCCGTGGACGTCGAGCATCAGTCCGATCGCCAACGAATGGTCGCCGACCAGACCCTGCTTGCGAAACAGGTCGGTTCCCGTCACGAACTGCCGGAAGGTCTCGACATTCGCCGCGGTGGGCTCGAAGCCGGCGCGTGCCCGCCGGAACACCGACAGGGCGGAATTGGCGGTGACCTGTGGGATGGCGCCGAGGGCACGCTCCAGACGATCGACGCGTGCGACCACCGGGAGCGCTAACGGATCGTCGGCCTCGGCGAGCAGGATGGCAAACTCACCGGCCCCGAAAACGCGTTCGAAGTCGCGAGTGGCGAGGTAATCGGGATCCGTTTCAACGATGAGCCGGTCGATCGAATTGTCCTGGTGGACCTGGATGGCGAAGTACACGCTCGGGACAAGCAACAGCGCGTAGCTGGCGATGACGTATCGGCGCCAAGCGACGATGCACTGGAAGAAACGGGAGAGCGGGTGGCGCGCGCCCGCGGTCACGGCATCCTCGCGCGGGAGGCGAGCGCCGCGGCGTTGGCATCGGTACCTCTGGGTACACTTCGAGTACGGGCGGGCATACGGCTATCGCAAGCGGGATCGTGCGTAGCCGGTTTACGCGGTCCCGTGACCCGAAGTCAACCCGCTGCGGGCAGGTGCCCGGTCGCGGGAAGACATACCCCGGCGTTGCCAGTGTCGCCAGGAGAATCAGTCGAGGTGCCGGCTGCTCCCGGCTGTAGTGCCCGCCGACGGGCCGCTCTGGAGCTTGGTGATCGGGCAGTCCAATTCCCGTTCGAGAATCGTTCCGGCGGTACCGGTGGCGTACAAGCGATGATGCGCCAGCGGATCGCGGTTGTACTTGGCCCAGGCGATCAAGTCCGCCTTCTTGTTGTCGTGCGCAACCTGCGCAACGTTTTTCTCGCGCGTCATGGGGATACGTTTGTACGCAATCATGCGCTGTGCGTACCCCGGCGACGTCGTGCCGGCGACGGCGCCATGATCGCCATGCCCTCCGCGCCATCCCCCCCACGTGCGAGTCGCTGCGCGGTCGCAACGAAGCGGGCCGGCACCAGCGGTTTATGCAGGACGGCGTCGGCGCCCAGCTGCATGGCGAAGCGCTTGACCGCGGTGTCCGGCCGCGCGGTGAGCACGAGAATGCGCGGCCGCTGCGCGAGCGGTAGCGATTCGAACCGGCCCCGGATACGGCGCAGAAGATTGAATCCATTTATCTCCGGCCGATCCACGTCCACCACCACCAGTGCAATGGGCTCCTGGCGCACCCGGTCGACGGCTTCTACGCCGTCATCGGCGAAGCGAACCGGGAGACCCTGGGGGCACAGCAGTGTCTGGGCGGCGCGCCTTGCCTGCACATCCCCGTCAGCAATCAAGACGGTACGGGCCACAACACTCCTCCTTCTCCCCCTTTCGTTGACGGTGCGTATCGGGCAATGTCGCGTGTTTGGTTGTGTTTGACGCGCGGACCGCGGCGGAATTCGCGTTCAAGTGAAATTTCACCGTGCTCGCGGCGGTATGATTGCGAGCGTTGCGGATCACGAGTCAACCCTTTCTATACACGCTTCTACCAAGTCGCGTGCCAACGCTCTTGTTACGCGAAAACTCCGAGGAGGGGCGACGATTGTCGGAGTTTCAGGCACACTGTCGTCCAGACCATACAGCCGACGCCTACGAAGCGGGCACACACAGGCGGCGGTGCAAGGGTTTGTTGCAGTTGCACGAAAGGAATTTCGGGAGAGCGGTCGCCGAGCGTGCTGCGGTGGAGGTGCCACATCCGAACACCTCGATGCGCACCGTGGGACGAGCGGTGCCTGTTGCTCGGACAGAGGCTCTGGAACGGAGATTTGTGGAACAACGCGGTCCAGTTCATTGTCATCCGACGATTTCTTGGAGCCCAGAGGACATCGACAAACGGCAGCGTGTCGATTTCGACGCGCACGGCACTTGCCGAGCCGTGGGCGAGTTGGGTAATATCCGTCCGCCTACCGCAGGCAGTAGCGCAATACGGGAAATGCGATGCGTATGGCGGCGTAGCTCAGGTGGCTAGAGCGAGGGTCTCATAATCCCTAGGTCCGTGGTTCGAGTCCACGCGCCGCCATTTGATTTCTTTAGGATGTTTGCGTTGCCCAGCAGTTCGCGGACGAAAAATGTGTGCCGATTGCGCGCGGGCCGAGGCCGTGTCACGCGGTCTGCCTGGGGCGCCGCGTGACGCGTGAGGACATGCTGGCGCAAGCCCGCGAACGCGGGCGCCACTGGGACTTTCTGGTCATCGGCGGCGGCGCCACGGGGCTTGGCATCGCTGTCGACGCCGCGGCCCGCGGATACTCGGTGCTGCTCGCCGAGCGTGGCGACTTCGCCCAGGGCACCTCGAGCCGCTCGACCAAGCTGATCCACGGCGGCGTGCGCTACCTGCGGCAGGGCAACGTGGCGCTCGTCATCGAGGCGCTGAAGGAGCGCGGCCTGCTGCGGCGGAACGCGCCGCCGCTGGTGCACGACCGCGCCTTCGTGGTGCCCAGTTACGCCTGGTGGGAGTCCCCGTTCTACGGCATCGGCCTCAAGCTCTACGACCTCCTGGCCGGCGAATACGGCTTCGGCGCGTCGTCGCACCTCGATGTCGCCGAGGTCGTCGCGGCCATACCGACCATCGAGACCGACGGCCTGCGGGGCGGCACGCGCTACTTCGACGGCCAGTTCGACGACGCGCGGCTGGCCATTGCGCTGGCGCGCACCGCCGCCGCCAAGCATGCCGCGCTGGTGAACTATTGCGGTGTCGTGGCGTTCCGGAAGGTCGGCGGCCACGTGCGCGGTGCGCGGTTGCGGGACGCCGAGAGCGGCGACGAGTTCGAGGTCGCCGCCCGCGTCGCCATCAACGCGACTGGCGCCTTCTGCGACGACGTGCGCCGTCTGGACGACGTCAACGCCGATCCCATCATCGCACCCAGCCAGGGCACGCACCTGGTCTTGCCGCGCGATTTTCTCCCGGGCGAGACGGCGATCATGGTACCGCATACCGACGACGGCCGTGTCCTGTTCGCCGTCCCCTGGCTCGGCCGGGTGGTGGTGGGCACTACCGATATCGCCGTGCCCCACGTCGAGGCGGAACCGCGCCCACAGGCCGCCGAGATCGCCTTCCTGCTCGAGACCGCCAACCGCTACCTGGCCCGCCCGGCGGGGCGTGCCGACGTGCTGTCGGCCTTCGCCGGTATCCGGCCGCTGGTGTCGGCGCAGGGCAAGGGGACAGCCTCGCTGTCGCGCGAGCACGCCCTGCTCGTCGATCCCCATTCGGGCCTGCTCACCATCGCCGGCGGCAAGTGGACCACCTACCGGCGCATGGCCGAGGATGCAGTCGACGTGGCGCAGACGCTGGCCGGCCTGCCCGCCCGGCCGTGCGTGACCGCCGACCTGCCTATCGACTGCACGGCTCCCGCGGGCGGCGAGCGACTGCACCCGGAACTGCCGCTCACGGCCGCACAGGTGCGCGGCTACTGCCGCGACGAAATGGCACGGCGCATCGAGGACGTGCTGTCGCGGCGCAGCCGCTGCCTACTACTCGATGCGTGTGCGGCGGGCGCGATCGCGCCCGCCGTGGCCCGCCTGATGGCGGCCGAACTCGGCCGCGGCGCCGATTGGATCGCGGCGGAAGTCGCCGCCTTCAGGACACTTGCCGCCGGATACGACATTGCCGGACTGGCGATGGCTTGACCCTCCGCCCCGCGGCGAACCCCCTGGCTCAGACCATCAGCACGATCTTGCCGAAGAAATCGCTCCGCTCCATCATGCGGTGAGCCTCGGCAATGTTCTCGAGTGCAAAGGTCGCGTGCACGATCGGCCGCACCTGCCGGCGGTCGATCAGGCGCAGCAGGCCGGCCATGGCGTCCGCCATTTCCGCCTCGCCGGGGCGGCCGACCCCCATGATCCGCGTCCCCTTGGCGAACACCTGCCCGAGGTGGAGGTCGACACGATGGCCTGCCGTCACCCCCGCGCTGACAAAGCGGCCCCAGGGAGCGAGACTGAGCATCGCGGCCTTCCACACTGGGGTGCCGACATGATCGATGACGACGTCGACCCCGCGGCCGTTGGTGGCCTCCGCCACACGCGCAGCGACATCCTCCGCGTAATGATCGATGACGCACTCCGCACCCAGTTCGCGAGCACGCCGGAGTTTGTCGGCGCTGCCGGCGGTGGCGATGACACGGCAGCCCGCCGCCCGCGCAATCTGGACGGCGAAGCTGCCCACGCCACTGCCCGCGGCGAAGACCAGCACGTCCTCCCCGGCCTTGATCCGCGCCTGGTTCGTCAGTGCCGCGTAGGCGGTGCGTCCCGCGGTGGGAATCGCGCCGCCGTCGACGAACGAGCAGCTCCGCGGCAAAGCAAAGGTCAATGCGGCGGGCGCCACCGCCAACTCGGCGTGCGTGTGATAACCGCAGGACACCACCCGCGCTCCGACCGCGAACGTCTTGACCTCGGCGCCGACCGCCACCACCTCGCCGGCAATATCACGCCCGCCGACGTGCGGCGGGCAGAGCGGACAGCGCGTCATCCCATGCGAGCCTTCCCGATAGTAGATGTCCACCCGGTCGAGCGAGCTGGCGCGCACGCGGATGAGTACGTCCCGTGCGCCCGGTCTCGGGTCGGGAAGCTCGCCGACCTGCAACACGTCCGGTGGACCCGGTTGTTCGTGAAATGCGGCGCGCAACGCAGTTCTCCTTCGTTGCCTTGAGGTCTATCAGCGGCGCGCGCGGCTGAGCAAGGGCGTCACGCGTCGTGCCGTTGGCGGAACGCCTTTCGTCGCTGGCGCCGACCGCGGGTTCCAAGCCTGGCCCGGCAGCCCGGAAAACTGTAGGGTGCCTCCGTGCCTGAGGGAACCGCGAAAAGGATCGGGCCGGAACGATGCCGACCGTGTTCAATAACCCGGGTGAGCTGAAGCGCGCCGTCGGGCGGCACCTGGGGTACAGTGATTGGATCGAGGTCACGCAGGAGCGGATCGACAAGTTCGCGGAAGCCACCGGCGACCGACACTGGGTGCACGTCGATCCGGTGCGGGCTAAGAGCGGGCCGTACGGCGTCTGCATCGCGCACGGCTTCCTCACGGTGTCGTTGATCGGCATGTTCCTGCCGCAGATCTTGGAGGTGCGGGGTATCCGCACGGGGGTGAACTACGGCGCCGACAGATTGCGCTTCCCGGAACCGGTAAGGGTGGGTGCACGGCTGCGCTGCGGTGGCGAGCTCATCAAGGCGCGCGACGTCAAGGACGGAGTCGAAATCGTCATCCGCCTCACCATCGAGGTGGAGGGGAGCGCGCGCCCCGCCTGTGTCGTGGACAAGCTGAGTCGCTATTATCCGGCGTGAGCGTTGGCGCCCGCGCCGGCGCCGGCCAGCATGGGCGTGATGTCGTCGTAGCGTTGATGCAGGTAGGGCACCAGCCACTCGGCCGGAATGCTGCGTAAGACCTTGCCGCTGCTGTGGCTCATACCCTCTTCGTACAGCATGCTGACCAGGCGGCGCACCGGCAGGTCCACGACCGGGTCGAACGGCGAGTCGCGCAGGATCACCTCGCCGGACATCCGCGACACGTCGAACCGCTGCCGCCATTCCAAGCGCACCAGGAGCGGATCGAACTCCAACGCTTTGTGCTTGTCGAGCGCCGGTAGGCATTTGAAGCAGTACGAGTAATCGGTGAAGGTGCGGTGCCCGAGCGGCTCCTGTATTTGCCCGCGCACCTCGATGTAGGTGACTCCCTGCCTGGTGACCGAGGCGGCGATGGCGGCGCCGGTGTGCCGGAAGTCGACTTGCGCCAGCTTCTTGGGTTCGCCGAAGGTTTCGCGGCCGCCGACCACCGCGCTCTCCGTCGTCATCGGCATCGTGACCATGTAGAGGCCCTCGACCCCGTCGTAGATTGTACGTACGCCGAAGACGGCGGCGCCGATATCGATGTCGAATCCGGGCCCCAGGTGCATCGACACGCGCGAGATCGTGATGCCGACCTCCGGCCGCTCGGTGGGTTTGAGCGGCGGCGGTAGGATGGCGGCGGCCACCGCCGGATCGGTCTCGTAGACCGCCCGGACTTGGCGCGTGGTGTTCGGCAGGAATTCCGGGTCCAGCTTTGCGGCCGCTGCCAGTTCGGCCGGCGTCTTTACGTAGCGGAGCGTTCCCATGGCATTGCTCTCCCGCGCGGGCCTCGCCCGCGGTCAACAGGCCAACGTGTCCCAAAAGAATTGTTGCATTGCGCGACGCCTTTCAGATCGCGTGACTTGCGGCGTGAAACAGCCGTTTCTCGGGGCCGATGCGCGCGACCAGGGGCGCGAGCTTGGCGCTGTCGAAACCGTACAGGCGTGCCGCGTTGCCGCCCAGCATCGCCGCCAGTTCCGCATCCGGGATTCCCCCGAATGCCTCGATCAATTGCTCTCGCGTCGACGGCCAGGAGCCCTCGGGATGCGGATAGTCGCTACCCCACATGATATTTTGCACGCCGATCTCGTGTCGCAGTTCGACCTCGCGCCGCGACATGCACGAGGCTCCCAGGAAAACGTGGCGGTGGAAGTACGCGCTCGGTTTCATGGTCAGATGGCTGCGGTAGTCGCCGAGCTTGGCGCTGAAATGGGTGTCCGCGTAACGGAAGTCCAGTAGCCGCAGGAGTTCGGGGACCCAGATGGTTGTCGACTCGGTGATGGCGACGCGCAGCTTGGGATGCCGCTCGAACACGCCGCCCCAGATGAGGAACCACAGCGGGCGTGCCGACCACCAGGCCACCTCGGTGATGTAGAGACCCATCATTCCCAGGAGTTCGCCGTAATCGTCCATCGGGGCCGCGCCCGAGTGGAAATGGATAACGATGCCGAGGTCCTCACAAGCCGACCAAATCGGCTCGTATCTGGGGTGATGATAGGCCGGCAGCTTGCCCCACATCGATGGGATCAAGATGCCGCGCAGCCCGTGTTCTTTCGCCCAACGGATCTCCTTGAGCGCCTCGGCGATGTCCCAGAGGATCGGCGCGATCGCGATCCCAGCGTGCCGTTGCGGTGCCTGGGCGCACAGCTCCGCCAGCCAGCGGTTGTGGGCGCGCGCCCCGGCCCACTGCAGTTCTGGGTCGATGTTCTCGGTCGGCAAGCTCAGCCCCGCCCCGAACGGCGGCATGTTGAATTCGGTGATGCCGTCCGGAAAAACGATTTCGCCCGCGACGCCGTCGGCATCCAACACCTTGATCCGTTCGTCGTGGTCCCAGGCGCCCGTCAATTGGCGTTCCCGCCCCTTGCGCCACTCGCGGTTGACATCGGCGACCAGGAATTTCTTCGCCGCCTTCTCGGTCTCCGCTATCTGGACGGGCAGGGCGGCGTCGAACGCCTGCCGGTATTGCGGGTCCAGGTAGGCGCGGTACTGTTCCGGCGGGAGGCCGGCGTGGCAGTCGGAGGAGATGACGAGATAGCGCTCCATGGGCCACGTTCCGTGGTGCATCAGCGTACGAGATCGGCGGCCGGACGCGAGTAGAACTGTTTCGCCCAGCGGCGGAACTCGGCCAGATGTGTGTCCGCCGCGCACAGCACGGGCTGGGCGCGGTGGATCTTGTTGCGCCAGATGCGTATGTCCTGCAGCACGCCGGTGGACATGCCGTCGATGAAATCTTCGCCGGCGATGTCGGCCATATTCTTGGTCACTGTAAACAACCAGCGCGAGTAGGTACGATGTTCGTCGATCGGCGACGTGGACGAGAACAGCAGAAACCCGGCGCCGGGGATCCCCTGCCAGCGGACACTCGATATTCCGAGCCCCCAGGTGTCGCGCACGAGGTCGATTTCCAGGAGCCCGAGCGGCGTTTCACGTTTCATCCGGCTGGAGACGCGCATGAACCGTCCGTTATCGGCGAGCGCAATGGTGTGCGGCCACACCTCCGGGGCGCCGTGCACCAGCTGGAAGTGGACCGGATCGCAATTGTTCTCGGCCATGTCCTGCATATGCACCGGCACCTCCAGGTCGAAGTGCCGTGGCGGCGTCCACTCCGGGTCTTCCAGTTCGGCCATCCGCGGCACCTCCCAATTGGGCGGTTGTCCCTCGGCGTGGTGCCACACGAAGATCATGCAGTCGCGCTCCACCACCGGCCAACTACGCACCTGCGCCCTTGGCGGGATACGGTCGCAGTACGGGATATGCGTGCACCGACCGGCTCCATCGAACTGCCAGCCGTGAAAGGGGCAACGGATCGTCTCGCCGATTACCCGGCCGCCCTCGGCGAGGTGTGCGCCCAGGTGGGGACAGTAGGCGTCGAGGACCTTGGGCTCGCCGGAGCGCGTCCGGAAGAGCGCCAATTCCTCATTGAAATAGCGGATCCGCTTCACACCGCCGGCGTCGAGGTCCCGGCTCCACGCGATCGCGAACCACCCGTTCGGAATCGGCAGCGCTACCCGCCCGTCTGTCGTCTGGCCCATCGAATGCCTCCCGTGCCGTCCGTCCCCGGGGTTCACGGCGGCGAACGGCCGGATCAATTAGGGGATGTCCGATGCTCTCCGATTGGCACGCATGCGTCAAGATACCCTGCTGGCGTCGGCCATGGGTGGTCGAGATCGACTTCCGCGGTGTGCATACCGTCCGCGGCGGCCGGCGATCCCTCTTGCGCGAGCGTTCGCCGGTGGCAAGATGGGAGCTGCTGAGATCTCGGATGACGACAACGGCCGAACTCCCGGCGGTGGAGATGTCTGAGGCCTGGTGGCGACAGCCACAGGCCACCATGCAGCCGCTACTCGATGGCGGGCACCGTGCGGCCTACGTGCCGCAGCTCGGGGCGCCGATGTTCCTGCGTTACGCCGACTGCCGCGCGGGTTTGGCCGATGATCGGCTCGGTGCCATGGGGGCACGGTATTTCGAATTGCAGGGATGGACCACCGGCGCCTTCGTTACCTGGACGCGGCGGAACGTGGTCATGCTGGATCCGCCCGACCACGAGCGCTTGCGCCGCCTGGTCAATCGCGCCTTCACGCCGCGCCAGGTCGAACGGATTCGGCCGTTGGTCACGCGCATTGTCACGGAGCTCACGAACGAGTTGGCGGCGGCCGGGCGGGTCGAGTTCGTGCACAACTTCGCGCGGCTGGTCCCGTTACGCGTGATCTGCGAGTTGCTGGGTGTCCCCTTCGTCGATCAGGAGCAAATGCACGGGTGGACCGAAGCGCTCAGCCGTGCGGCCGGTATGCCGGACGTCGCGGCGCGGCGTGCCGGCGACGCCGCGATGGAGGAGTTCAACGCCTACGTACTGGCCATGATCGCGGAGCGCCGCCGCCGGCCGAGCGACGACCTGCTTACGGCCCTGATCCAAGCGGAAGAAGCCGGCGATCGGCTGTCGAACGACGAACTCGTGGCGATGGTGGTCCAGCTCCAATTCGCCGGCCACGAGACCACCCGCAATCTTGTCGGCAACGGTTTGTACACGCTGCTCAAGCGGCCGGCGGAATTGGCGCGCCTGCGCGCCAACCGCGCGCTCATTCCGAGCGCGGTCGACGAGATGCTGCGCTACGAGCCTCCCATCACCTTCACCTCGCGTATCGCCAAGGAACCGATGTCCATGGCCGGCGTATCCATCGCCCCGGGCCAGTTTGTCGTGCTCATGCTGGCGGTGGCGAATCGCGATGCGGAACGCTTCGCCGACCCTAACCGCTTCGACGTCGGGCGGACGGAGAACGATCACCTCTCCTTCGGCCACGGCATTCACTATTGTGTCGGCGCCAACCTCGCCCGTATGGAGGGGGCGGTGGTGTTCGGTACGCTGCTCGACCGCTTCCGGACGATCGAGTTCGACGGCGAAGAATCCGACTGGGCTGCGTGGACGCCGTTACGCGGACGCGAGCGTCTCGATGTCCGGGTCGTGCCGGCGTAGCGGCGCGCTAGCCGATGTGCATTCCCTGCTTGCGGAAGACCTCGGCGAGATCGACGGCCGGATGCACATCGAATTCCAACTCATCCCAGTAGTTGATCATGGTGCGAATATCCTCGTGGCTCGCGGCTTCGAAGACGATGACGGAGTGCGCGGCGCTGCCCACGGCACCATAAAACGCTACGGTCTTCATGCCCGCCGGCCGTGCGCCCTCGTTCCACCATTTCCGCGACTTGGCCTGCATATCGACGCCTGCGCCCGTGCGCGGGCGGTGCTTCGCGAACGCGATGTACAGCATGGCTGCCTCCTTTCAACTCCCGGAACAGAGGTTGTCTTTTCCCCATGGTGCCAGAGAACCACGAGAGAACATAGGGAGCACCGTTAGTTGCCCATGAGATCGTCCGGCGTGACCGCCGCGAGATTCTTCAGATTCGTCGTCACCAAGTCCGGATGGGCGGCGAACAGCGGTCCCATCCGTTGCATCAGGGCGTTGAGGTTGCCTTGCGTCCTCGTCTGACCGCCGTCGGCGACGATGGTTTCGCCGTTGATCGCGCTCGACATGTCGGAGGCCAGGAAGAGGCAGACGTTCGCCAACTCCGCCGACGTCGCCGCACGGTGCATCGGGTGATCCGCCATGATGGGTGCGATGATTTCGGGGATCGTCTGCAACAAACGCGAGGCGGGGGAGTCCTGTATCCAACCGCAGACGATGGCATTGGAGCGGATGGTCGGGGCGTACTCCATGGCGCATTGATACGCCAGGGCGAGCTGGCTGGCTTTGACGATGCCGTATGATTCGCCCCAGCCGGGATTGGTTGCGGCGACGCTGCCGAACTGCACCAGACTGCCTTTGCCCGCCCGCAGCATGTGTGGGATGGCGGCTTGCGTGGCCCAATAGTAACCCTTGACGTTGACGGCGAACATCCGATCGAGCTGCGCTTCGCTGGTGTCCACCACGCGCCCCCCTTCCATCACGGACGCAACGTTGACCAGGACCGTGATGCCGCTCATCTTCGCCGCGGCGTCATCCACGGCCGCACACACGGCGTCGCGGTCCGCGATGTCGGCGACGTAGCCGAGCGCACCAGTGGCCCGCATGACGGCGTCGGTGCGGTCCTCGCGGATATCCAGGAAGGCCACCTTGGCCCCTTCGCGCATGAACAACTCGACACAGGCTCGTCCGACACTGATGCCACCGCCGGTGATAAAGGCCTTGGCGTTCTCCAGCAAGAGTCCCATGCTCTCCTCCGGTCTACCGCTCGGGCGTCATTGTCGTGTGCGTGCGGCGTCACGCCTGGCCGAGTGCCGCCTCCAATTTGGCGATCTGGGTTCGCAGCCAGCCTGTTTCCCAGAAGTTGACGCTCCGCGAACGGGCAAGCAGCGCACGGTGGGCCTCCAACGACAATTGCAACGCCGGGCGGTTGGCCGGGTCGGATGCCAACGCCGCTTCCGCCAACAGCAACGCGGATTCGGGATCGCCGGCGAGATGCCGGTCGTGGCCGCGCTGGACGACGGCGGCGATGCCCGCCAGCGCCACCAATTGCTTGTACACCTCGGTTGGCTGGGTGGGGTAGAGCTCACTGGTGGCCTGCGCCTTGAACCAGCCCATGTAACTTTCCCAGATCGTGCGTACGGCCCAGCTAACTTTGCCGTAACCTTGTCCAACATACAGCTCCGGCGGCAGCTGGACATCGCGCATCAACGTCCAGATATCCTTGCCGGCATTCATTCCGTCGAGCGTTTCGCAGTGCACGTAGTCGACCGCCGCCTCGAGCCGATCGAGACACTGGTGGATGAGTGCTTGGCCGGCGATCGGATCGAAGTGGCCGGTGATCAGCAACTCCGGTTCCAGTGCGCGAATGCGCCGGAGGGAATCGAGATAGGGCTCGATAAACCGGTACTTGTCGCCGCGGATGGTATTGATGTTGGGGAAATGCGGAAAAAGCGGGCCGAAGCAATTGCCCGAGAACAGGATGCGCTGCCGCGGCAGCCACACCACGCAACTGTCGATCGTCTCGCCGCCGGGCGTGGAGAAAATCTCGAAATCGAGGCCGCCCAACGCAAACCGGTAGTGGTCGTCGAAGGCGATATCCGGCGTCGGCACGTCCGGGGTGAACAGTTCAGGGTGCTGCGCCGCCAGCTTGACCGATTGATCGATGGTGTCTTTGAACCAGATATAGGCCTGGGCGATGCGCACGGTCTTGATGCGTTCGTCGTCGCGTTGACAGGCGCCGTTGTTGCGTTGCGCGATCAGCTGCGTGCCCGTTTCGCGAAAATGTCGCACCCCGCCGACGTGATCCACATGCCCCTGAGTGAGCAGGATGAACGGTGTGGGCCCCGGGCAACGGGCGTCGAACAGTCGCTTGTGCACCGGCGCTTCGTACCCCATGCCGGTGTTGATGATGACCCGCCCCGCATCGGTCACCACCATGTAGGCGTTCGAGGAACCATACGACATGTAGATGAAGTCATTGACGCGCACGGCGTGTTCCAGATGCACGTTGAGTCCGGCGTTCTGCGCGGAAAAAAAGTCGGGGCGGCTCTCCACCAACTGCTTGACGGCGTCCATCGGCGTATCCTCCTTGTCGCGGGCTGCACCCGCGGCTCACAATCGAACGTCCAAAGTGAATATCCCAAATCGCTCCGCAGCGCGATCAATTCCAAGTGCTGGTCGCGGATGTCGCCGGGGGTGCCGTTGCGGTCGTGCGTCGGCGCACGGTAAGTCGTAGCCCCGCATTCGAACTCGCGGCTTGGGTTCGGCCCAAATTGGAGCTAACAATTGACTCATGAGACATGAGACAGGCTATTCGCCGGAGGCGGAGCAACTGGCGGCGGAGAAACGGTACTTCGATGCGGTCTTCGACAGCATGTCCGATGGGGTGCTGGTATGCGATGCGGCCATGCGTGTCACGCGCTTCAATGCCGCCGCCGAGCAGATCACCGGTTGGGCACGGCATAAGGCCATCGGCGCCACATGCGACGAGATTTTCCAGGGGTTTCTCTGTGGACACGGTTGTGCGGTGCAGCGCAGCGCAATCGGCGGCGAGGGGGCACGCGATCAAGAGGTGATGATCCAACGCTCCGACGGTCACGGCCGTTTGATCGTGCTGAACACATCGACGGTGCGTGCGCCGGCGGGGGAACCGATGGGTGTGGTGGTGGTCTTCCGCGACATTACGGAACTCGCACGGCTGCGGACGGAGCTGCGTGGCCATAGCGAATTCGCCAACCTGGTGGGTCGTAGTCCGGCGATGCGCGCGCTGTACGAGCAGATCGACGACGTCGCCGCCTCGGAGGCGACCGTACTGTTGCTCGGAGAGACCGGCGTAGGCAAGGAATTGGTGGCCGAGGCAATTCACCATGCCAGTCGCCGTGCCGCCGGTCCACTGGTGAAAGTGAACTGCTCGGCATTGAGCGAAGGTCTGTTGGAGTCGGAACTGTTTGGCCATGTGCGCGGTGCGTTTACCGGCGCCATGCGCGACAAGGTGGGCCGGTTCGAGTTGGCAAGCGGCGGCACCGTGTTTCTCGACGAGATTGGGGAACTCTCGATGAGCACCCAGGTCAAACTGCTCCGTGTCCTGCAGGAGAAAGAGATCGAGCGTGTCGGCGAAGCGCGCACCATCCCGGTAGACTGTCGCATCGTCGCCGCCACCAACCGCGACCTGCGGGCGTTGGTGCGGCGCGGCTCCTTTCGCGAAGACCTGTTCTATCGCCTCAGCGTGATTCCCATCCATGTCCCGCCGCTGCGCGAGCGCCGTGCGGACGTACCGCTGCTGGCGGAACATTTTCTCGCCCACTTCCGCGTACAGGAGGGCAAGTCCATCGACGGTTTCGCGCCGGAAGCGATCGACTCCCTGCTGGAGTACCGCTGGCCGGGGAACGTGCGTGAATTGGAAAACGCGGTGGCGTTTGCGGTGATCAAGTGCCGCAGCCGGCGGATTGCCGTGGAGCACCTCCCTCCGGAGATTCGTGAGGCCGGGATGACAACACGACCGCGCAGCGAGACGATCTCGCGTTCCGCGATCGAGGCGGCCCTGCAGAAGACCGGCGGCAATCGCCTGCGTGCGGCAAGGACGCTCGGCATCGGTCGGGCCACATTGTATCGCAAGCTCGAGGAGTTCGGCATTCGCGGTGGCGACGGCTGACCTGGGACAGCCTACTGTCTCATTTCTCCTGAGACACCGGGCGCATGCCCGATTGCTTGAATTTGCCTGCCCCGCACGAGTTATCCAGAGTGTCTTGAGACACGCGCGGCGTGCCTCTGGCACGGCAGTATGCCCGTCAGATTGGCCTGCGGCGAGTTGGTACGATCGCTGCTTTATCCACCCGCAAATGGATACGAATGGTTTTTCCGCCAGCACCACCGTGGAGCAGGTGCTGAAGGCTAATCCGCGCTTGGGCGGTGTCTTTACGGCCCATGGGATCGACACCTGCTGCGGCGGTGGCGCCACGCTTGCCGAAGCCGCGGCGCGTGGCGGGATGACGCTTGATGCGCTCCTGGGCGCGCTCGGTTCGGAACCCGCGGCGCGGACTGCGGACGCCGCGTGCGGGTGCCCAGCGGGCCACGCCGCTCCGGCCGCGACCGCCGCCACGCCGACGCCGATGCCGGCGGCGGCAGCGGATGCGGTGAGCTTCGCTCCGTTCTTCAGCTGGAGCCTGGGATTTGCCCTCACCTTCGGTGCGACGCTCGGGTCGTTGATGCTGGCGGCAATGGCTTTGCCATCGCGGAATTTTCTGGGCGGGCTGTCTTTTCTTGCGGTACGCGCCGCGCATGCCTACGCGCAGGTGTTCGGTTTCGCTGCGTTGTTCATCATGGGCGTGGCCTACCATACGATGCCGCGCTACAAATCGACGGCGCTCGCCGCTCCACAACTGGCCGCGAAGACCTTCTGGCTGCAAGCGGGTGGCGTGCTCGTGGTCACTGTCGGAATGCTCGTCGGGCCGCCGCTGAGCGTGCCGATGTGGTTGGCGGGGACGTTGTCGATGTTGGGCGCTGCGCTTGCCTTTTGGTCGATCGTGCACCGCACCCTGGGGGCAACACCGCCGTTGCCGGAGGGGTTCGAACCGTACCTGCGTGCCGGCTGCGTGTGGCTGGTGGTCGCTTCCGGCCTGTCGGTCGGTTCCGTTGCGGCGGCGGCAGGCGTGGGCATCGGCTTGCAGCCGGCGGTGTGGGCCGCGGGGCTGTGGGGATTTGCCGGCTGCTGGCTGCTGGGGATGAGTCTGCGCGTGCTGCCGGTGTTCATGGGGCTGCCGCACCCGCGGGAGCGCCGTAGCCTGTTCTATCTGTACCAAGGCGGCGTGCTGCTGTGGGTGACGAGTGCGCTCGTGGAGAATTGGACGCCGCTGCCGGCGCTGCGTGTCGCTGCCGGTGGAGCGCTGGCGCTCGCTGTGGTGATGTTCGTCTTCCGGCTCGGCATTTTCGGCCCGCGGGAAGTGCCCAGCGGGCCGGGGCAGCGCGACTATGAAAAGTTCATCGTCACGGCCTATGTCTGGCTGCTGGCGGCGGTGGTCTTCGAGCCTGGCTGGAGCGCGAGCGCCGCCGCGATGGGCGCCGCGGCGGCAGCGCCAGTCTTCGATCTCGGCCGACATGCGTTCACGCTGGGCTTTCTCACGCAGATGATCGTCGGGGTCGCCACCCGGATCGTGCCGGTGATTACCGGTAAAGCGATGTGGAGTGCGCGGTGCACGCGCGCCACGTACTACCTGCTCAATGCGGCTGTGGTGACACGCGGGTTGCAAGCGGTGGTCGGTATCGGTGGGAGCGAGGCGCTGGTACCCTATGTCGCTCTTTCGGGCCCGCTCGGCATGGCGGCCTTCGGTGCGTTTGCCGCGAATGTGATCATGACCACACGGCAGCGCCAGGAGACCGCGGCAACGCCGGCCGCGGGATCGTCGGCCGACGACGGCCTGGCCGACAAGGTGTTGGCCGATCTGCTCGCCATTCCCGGAGCCCTCGAAGTGCTCGCCGAGGGTGGGCTCCACCGGCTACGCGATGTCGCTGCCCGCATGGGGTTGGCGCGCGCGGTAACCCTGCGGCAGGCGTGCCGCATGCACGGGCTGGCGGTGGAGCCGCTGGTTACCGCCCTCTCCGCGCTGCCGAGGCAGGGGCATCCGCCAGAACCCGGACACGCGGCGAGACCATCCGGCGCGGTTACCGAGATGGCCTTACGTCGCGATCGGGGGCAATCGCACGTCCGTACGCGCATCGAGCTGGCTATGCCGGTGCAGCTCGCTCCGATCGTCGTGCGTGACCCGTTCCTCGAATTTCTGGGTTTGGTCGACTCGGGGGAGCCGATCGCGGTCGGCTTCGAAGAGTTGGTGAAAGCCGCCGGCCATCTCTGTCCTACGGTCGCGGGCGCGTATCTTGTCTTGAAACACGGGTTGGCGGCGCTGTACGGCGATGAGCCGGCCGTGCGCGGGCAGGTGCGGGTGACGGCGTATGGCCGACCACAGGATTTCGGCTACGGGCCGATTGCCCAATTGGTGAACCTGGCCATTGGTGCCGCTCCGGAGACCGGCTTCGGCGGGCTCGGCCCGGGACGGTTTGCACGCCGTAATTTGTTCGTATTCAAGAGCGATGACATTCGCCGCCATGAATTCGATTTCGAGCGCCTCGACACCGGGCGCACGGTACACGTCGTCTACGATCCGGCCTGCGTGCCGACACCAGCGGATTTTCAGGGCGCGATCGCTCCAGCACTGATTGAATCGGCGACAGCGGAAGCGGTGGCCCGTTTCCGGAGTGCGTGGCTCGGTCGCGTGCACGAGATTCTGTCCGCGGACGGTCGGACAGTCCGCATCGGCGCGAGCCAAGTTCAGTGAGGGGAGCCGTTGCCTATGGTGAATATCGGCGAACGGCCAGCAAGCGGATTTGACGATCCGATGGGGTTGCTCGGCGATTGTCACCGCCGCATCGAGCGCTTCCTGACGCTGCTCATGACGGTCACTGAGCAAGCGCATGGGGACGCATTGACTAGCGAACAGCGGGATGCCCTGGAGGTGTCGCTACGTTACTTCCGCGAAGCCGCACCCAAGCACACCAGCGACGAAGAGGAATCGCTATTCCCACGGTTGCGGGCAGCGGGAGATGTACGGGTCACGGCGGTTTTGGCGCGCGTGCACACGCTCGAAGCCGATCACCGTGCCGCCGTCGTCGATCACGGCGAGGTCGAAAAACTTGTGCATCGCTGGTTGAACGACGGCCGCCTCACCGCCGGCGAGACCCGTGAGTTGGCGGCCCGGCTGCACGAACTACAGGCGCTGTATCGACACCACATTGCCGTCGAGGACGGAGAGATATTTCCCCTGGCCCGCGAGCTTCTGCACCCGGACGATTTGGCGCAGATCGGGGCGGAGATGGCCCGTCGACGCGGCCTCGATCAGCGCCTGGGGAAAGCAACGCCGTGAGCGGCCTATCGCCCTGACGCGGATTACCCGTCCCGCATGCATAGAACGTTGGAGAGAAGTTTTACTCGATCGAAAGGAGACGTTATGTTGGTCAAAACGACTGTCGATGTCCGCAACACCCCGCCGCCGCAGCGGCATCCGCTCATTTTTCAAACCTGGGAGGCCCTGCAACCCGGAGAAGCGTTCGAGCTGGTCAACGACCACGATCCGAAGCCGCTGTACTACCAATTCAAGTTCGAACACGATGGCAAGTTTTCGTGGGACTACGTGCAGCAGGGTCCGGATGTGTGGAAGGTGCACGTGGGGAAAACGGCGTGAGCGCGCCGCCGATCGCCGGCGGCGTATGGCATATCGCTTATCGCATATCGCCGAAGTACGGACCGCTATGCGATAAGCGACGCGCGATAGGCGCCCGTTCGAATTCATGACCGTTCGGCAGTCGATCCGCTTTCCGCTTCTGGCGGTAGCCATGCTGGCGTTGCTGGCGGGGATGTGGGCAGGCTTGCTGCGCCTCGGTTGGTACCTGCCGCTGACGCGGCCGGATTTTCTATTGACGCACGGCCCATTGATGGTATGCGGGTTTCTCGGCACGCTGATCGGGATCGAGCGTGCCGTCGCGCTCGTCCGTCCGTGGACGTATCTCGGCCCGCTGTTTACGGCGCTGGGGGCCCTGGCGTTGATTGCGGGCGTTGCCGGCTCGGTTGCGGCCCTGGCCATGACCGCCGGCAGCGTGTGGTTGCTGCTGATGTTCGGCATCATCATTCGAGCGCAGCCCGCGCTGTTCACCATTACCATGGGGGTGGGTGCACTGGCATGGTTCGTGGGGAATGTGTTGTGGCTGTCCGGGTGGCCGGTGTACGAGGTCGCCACCTGGTGGATGGGGTTTCTCGTGCTGACGATCGCCGGCGAACGGCTCGAACTCAGCCGTTTTGCACAGCGCTCGCGGGCGAGCGAGACCGTCTTTCTGATCATCGTCGTCGCCCTGTGGGTGGGTTTCGCTAGTGGCGGGATGGCAACGATCGCCGGCGCACGAGTGATCGGTGTGGCGCTGCTGGCACTGACCGCCTGGCTGCTGCGCCACGACATCGCACGGCGCACGGTTCGCCAGTCCGGCTTGACGCGCTATGTCGCCGTGTGCCTGCTCTCGGGGTATGTCTGGCTCGGCTTCGGCGGAATCGTGGCGCTGCTGGCCGGACGCGTTGTTGCCGGCCTGCCGTACGATGCCATCCTGCACGCGATTTTCGTCGGCTTCGTGTTTGCGATGATCTTCGGACATGCGCCCATCATTCTTCCCGCGGTTGCGGGCGTGCCCGTACCGTTCCGGCCGGCCTTTTACAGCCATCTCGCCTTGTTGCACCTCTCCCTGCTGCTGCGGGTTGGTGGGGACTTGGTGGCGGCGCTGACATACCGGCAGTGGGGAGGCCTCCTCAACGTGGTCGCGATATTGCTGTTCATGGCGAACACGGCCGCCGCGGTGGTGCACGGGCGGCGCGCGACGAGACGTTCGGCGGCGGTGCGCCCACGGGAGCAGGTTACAGCACCTGCGCAACGGAGTACTGTGTGACCATGGAAGAGCGAATTCGAGAAGCCTTGCGGGAAGTGATGGATCCGGAGATCGGCATCAACATCGTCGATCTCGGATTGGTGTACGACGTCGCCGTACGGGGTGACGTCGTGCATATCCAACTGACGATGACGACGCAGGCCTGCCCTCTGCATGAGTACATTACCGAATCGGCACGCACCGCCGTGCGGCGTGCGTTGCCGGAACTGAGCGATGTCGATGTCGAGATGGTTTGGGATCCACCCTGGAGCCCGGCGATGATGTCCGCCGAAGCCAAGCGGCAGATGGGCTGGGCAAGCTAGGGCCGGTCAACCACCAGCCGTCACCGTCAGCGCGTTCCCGAGTCGACGTACCGCATTCCAACACCAGCGCATGGTCTGGGCCCCCTTTCCCGAGGGGCGCCGAAATTGCGGACAGGCGAGGGCTGCCCTCCGATTGCCAGGAGGCGGTCACCCCAAAGAAGTTGCGGTCGGCGTATGGTGCTTGCGACCGGCGGATGGCATAGTGGCGGCGCCAATGCCCCCGGGCGCGGCACTGCGCGCGTCTCGTTCGACGTGCCGTCGCAATGGGGAGCCGAGGGGCACAGCGTCCAGCAGGTCTGACGAGAACTGCGTAATGTCACTGTCGTTGCGCACGTCTGGCGCCCGCCGCTGGCGCCACATCGATGGCGCGGGAGGCGTGTGCTGAACCTCGCGCGTCATTATCGAGCCGATACCATCCTGCGGGACGGCACGTCGATCCACATCCGCGCAATCCGGCCGGACGACAAACGGCGCCTCCTCGCGCACTTCCAGCAATTGGGCAAACAATCCGTGTATTTTCGGTTCTTCGGCGCCAAGAAGCGGTTGACCGACGAGGAACTCAAGCGGCTGACGGAACCGGATTTTATCAACCACGTCGGTCTGGTGGCGACGCTGCGGGACGGCGAAGACGAGCACATCATCGGTGTGGGCCGCTATCTCCGCTACAACGTTCCGCACCGTGCCGAGGTGGCGTTTGCGGTGACCGACGCACATCAGGGCCGCGGCATCGGGACGCTGTTGCTCGACCATCTGGCGCCGCTGGCGCGTGCCCAGGGAATTACCGAGTTCGAGGCGGACGTCCTCGGCGAGAACAATCGCATGCTGCAAGTCTTCGCGAACAGCGGATTCGTAGTGCGGCGCGCGATGGCGGACGGGGTGGTGCATGTCCGCTTTCCTACAGCAGAGACGGAACAATACCTGCAGGCGACCTCTGCGCGCGAACGACTGGCCGCCGCCGAGAGTGTGAGAGCCATCTTGTCCCCGCGGTCGGTGGCGGTGGTCGGCGCATCGCGTCGCCCGGGCACGATCGGCGCCCTGCTGTTGGCGAATCTGAGGAGCTGCCGTTTTGCCGGCCAGATCTATCCGGTCAATCCCAAGGTCGACCACATCGATGGGCTGGCGGCCTACCCCTCCGTCGGCGCGATTGGGGCACCCGTGGATCTTGCCGTCATTGCGGTCCCGGCCACGGCGGTCGAGGAGGTGGTGGCCGATTGCGCGAACGCGGGAGTACGTGGGGTCGTGGTCATCTCCGCGGGATTTGCGGAACTGTCGGCGGACGGTCGCGCCGCTGAGCGACGGCTGACGCAACTGGTGCGTGGCTCGGGGATGCGCATGGTCGGCCCAAACTGCATGGGCGTGCTAAACACCGATCCGGCGGTTTCGCTCAATGCGACCTTCGCCCCCGCATGGCCACCGGCGGGAAATATCGGCATGTTGTCCCAGAGTGGGGCGCTCGGCCTGGCCATTCTGGATCACGCGCGGGGCCTCAACCTCGGTATCTCGTCCTTCGTGTCGGTGGGCAACAAAGCGGATGTCTCGGGCAACGATCTCCTCTGCTACTGGGCGGACGATCCGCGCACGGCGGTGATCGTGCTCTACCTCGAGAGCTTCGGGAATCCCCGTCGCTTCGGACGCATCGCGCCCGATGTGGCGCGCCGCAAACCGATCGTCGCCGTCAAGGCCGGCCGTTCGGCCGCCGGGACCCGCGCCGCCTCCAGTCATTCGGCGGCACTTGCCAGCCTCGACGTCGCCGTCGATGCATTGTTCGAGCAGGCGGGTGTCATCCGTACCGACACGATCGAGGAATTGTTCGATCTGGCGACATTGCTGTCGACGCAGCCCGTGCCTCACGGTCCGAACGTCGGCGTGGTGACGAACGCCGGCGGACCGGGCATCCTCCTGGCCGACGCGTGCGAAGCTCGTGGCCTCACGCTGCCTGAGCTCTCGGCCGAGTCGCTCGGTGCATTGCGCGGATTCTTGTCGCCGCAGGCTGGGCTGTCCAACCCGATCGATGCGATCGCGTCGGCCACTGCGGAACAGTTCGAGCGCGCCATCGCCATCGTTGGAAGCGACCCTCGTATCGATGCGGTCATCGTCGTCTACATTCCGATCGACGTCACGCGGATCGAAGCGTACGCAGCCGCCATTGCGCGCGGTGCCGGTGCGGTTCCCGCTCCCAAGCCGGTCCTGTCCGTGTTCATGTCGTCTCGCGGCGCGCCGCTGATGCTCGCCGGCGGGGCGCGCGGCCGGCTGCCCTCATTCAGTTTCCCGGAGAACGCGGCGATGGCCCTAGCTGCCGCGGAGCGCTACGGGCGCTGGCGGGAACGTCGGCACGGGACCCCGCACGTACTGGACCGCTGCGCGCAGAGCACCATCCGCGCCGTGATCGATCGGGTGCTCAGACGCGACCGTAGTCCACAGTGGCTCGAGCCGACCGATTTGGCGACGGTCTTGCGCGCCGCCGGCATCGAATTTGCCACCGCGGAGCACACCGCGCCCGCCGCCGCCGTGGCCACCGCGGCGCGCATGGGATATCCCCTGGTGGCCAAGGCTATCGTCCCCGGCCTCATCCACAAGAGCGACGTCGGTGGCGTGATCCTGGGCCTCGAGTCCGCCGCGGCGGTCAAGGCCGCGACGGAAGCCTTGACGGAACGCATGCGCGCGATCGGCAGGAATCTGGACGGCATCCTCCTGCAGCGCGAGGTTCGTGGCGGGATCGAGGCGCTCGTCGGGGTAACCACCGATCCGACCTTTGGGCCGTTGGTGGTGTGCGGTCTCGGCGGAGTGCTGGTCGAACTGCTGCGCGACGTCGCGTTCCGGCTCACGCCGGTGACCGATGCGGATGCGGTCGAAATGATCGCGAAGCTGCGTGCGAGCAGACTCCTCGACGGCTACCGCGGTGCGCCTGCGGGAGACCGCGCCGCTCTCGCCGCGGTGATCTTGCGGGTCTCCGCGCTCGTGGAAGTCATCCCCGAACTGCGCGAGCTCGATCTCAATCCGGTCAAGGTCCTCGCCCCGGGGCAGGGGGCCATCGTCGTCGATGGCCGGATGCGAGTCGGCCCGGTTGTGTGAGCATCCGGTCAGCGCCGCGGTTACGCACCCGAAAAGCAGCGCCGTTCTTGCGGGGTACGGCCTGGTCGAACGCACTTGCCAGCATCGCCAAGCATCAGCGAGACCTCGGCGTATTCGATTCATTCGCAAATAATCCGTCCGCTGGCCGCCGCCATTGTTTCCCATCGCTACGGTTGCAGCGATAGGAGTTCAGTCGCTAATTTGTTCTCAAGAATGGGAACTGTTGCGAATTGAAAATCGCACGGGATGCGGCGCGGCATTGAGAAACGAAATGATAACGGCTTATTTAGCAAAGGCACGCAACTTGTAACACCCCGCCTGCCAATCCAGTTGGGGCGTGCGCACGAATTTGCGATGCTGACACAAGAGCGCAGTGCGAAGGGAACGATCCTGGTCGCGGAGGATGAGGCTGCGGTCCGTGACAGCTTGGCCGAACTGCTGCGTGACGAAGGGTACCAGGTGACCGCGGTCGCGGACGGTGCGGCAGCGATCGCTGCGCTCAATCTGTCGGAGTTCGACCTGGTACTGTCGGATGTGCGCATGCCTGGTGCCGACGGCCTCGCGGTGCTCCGGCACACGCGCGAGGGTGCCCCGCAGACGCTGGTACTGCTGATGACCGCGCACGCGACGGTCGACTCGGCCATCGAGGCCTTACGGCGTGGCGCACAGGATTACCTGCTGAAGCCCATCATGCTCGAGGATGTTCTGCACAAGATCGATTACTTGCTGCAGCATCGGCAGCTTGCGTGGGAGAACCAGATGTTGCGCAGCATGGCCGACCGCAAGTGGGACTTCGAAAGCCTCGTGGGTCGGTCCGCGGGCATGCGCGAGGTGATGAATCTCGTCCGCCGTGTGGCACCGACTCCGAGCACCGTCTTGATCACCGGAGAGAGCGGCGCGGGAAAGGAGATCGTCGCACGCGCGATCCATCACTTCAGCGAGCTGCGGGATCGGATCTTTCTGCCAGTCAACTGTGGAGCCATCCCGGAGACCTTGCTCGAAAGCCAGCTGTTCGGTCACATGCGGGGTGCCTTCACCGGGGCGATCAGCAATCAAGAGGGCCTCTTCCAGCGCGCCCGGGGCGGTATCATTTTTCTCGACGAAATCGGCGATCTGCCGATGAACCTGCAGGTGAAGCTCCTACGGGCGATCGAAACCAAGGAAGTGCTGCCGGTGGGCGCCAGCGCACCGGTGAAAGTCGATATCCGGGTGATTGCGGCGACCAACCGCGAATTGCGGCGTGAGGTCGAGGAGGGCCGTTTCCGCGACGATCTGTACTACCGATTGAATGTCTTCGGCATCGAGGTTCCGCCGTTGCGAGAGCGGCGCGAAGACATCCCGTTGCTGGTCGAGCATTTCATCCGCCTGCATAACCGCGAACTCAAGAAGAACTGCAATGGGGCCGACAGTGCGACGTTGAAGGTGTTGATGTCGCTACCGTGGAAGGGAAACGTGCGCGAACTGGACAATGTCATCGAGCACGCCATGATCCTGGCGGACGGCGATTGGATCACGGTGCGGGATTTGCCTCGGGCCTTGCAGCAGGATGTTGGCTTTCCCACGCCGGTGGGAGACGATCTACGCAACGCCCTGCGGGCATACGAGAAAGCCCACATTCATGCGGTGCTCGCCAAGTGCGATCAGGATAAGAAAGCGGCGGCCGAGCGCCTCGGCGTATCGCTCTCGTCGCTGTATCGCAAGATCGAGGAATTGGAGTTGCGCGCCGCCGACGGCGACGGCCCGGCGTGAGTCGCATGTACCGCTTTCTCGAAGCGCGCGTTGAAGATTACATGACCCGGGCGGTGATGACCGTGTCCCCCGACATGGCTGTGCGGGAACTCGAACAGCTGTTTACGCAGCACGACTTCAACGGCTTCCCCGTGGTGGCGGACGGAGCGCTGATCGGTCTGGTGACCAAGTTCGATGTCCTCAAGGTGTTCGTCTTCACCCCCCACACAGTGGTGCCCCAGTACGACCAGTTGGCGCGCCGCACCGCGACCGAGGTCATGACCCGCGATGTCATCACCTTCGCGCCGGAGACCCCGCTCACCCGCGTGCTGCAGACGCTGATCGATGCGCGCGTCAAGAGCTTTCCGGTGGTGGAACATGGCCGGCTGATTGGAATCATCGCCCGCGAAGACATCGTGCGCGCGCTGCGTGACGCGGCTACAGCTGCCCCAGGCTGAGGGTGCCCGCACGACACGCTTCGCCGCCGCCCCGCGGCCGATTGCGCTCATAGGAGAGAATGGTGACCTTCAAGCGGCACCGATTCTAGGAGTAGAGGTGATATGACGAGAGAACCGATCGTTGGGGACATCATGCGGCGATCGCCGGTCACGACAACGCCACACCACTTCCTGGCCGATGCGCAGGAGCTGATGTCGCGCGAAGGGACGCACCAGTTGCCGGTCGTCGAGAACGGGACGCTGGTCGGCATGCTTTCGGATCGCGATTTGCACGCGCACAGCGGCTACCTGGACCGCACCAGAGTGGATGCCGCCATGTCGTACGGCGTCATCGCGGTTTCCCCGGCCGATACCGCGCAGCATGCGGCACGCGTGCTGATCGAACGGCGCATCAACGCCGTGCCGGTGGTCGAGCAAGAACGACTCATCGGCATTGTCACCAAGACCGACCTGTTGCGCCTGCTGGTCAGCGTGCTCGAACGACTGCGGACGGGCGCCGCAGCCTGACGATCACGGCGTTCGTGCGCGGCTCGATTCCGTTCGCGGAGGTGGGTCGGCAGCGTGCCGGAGCCGTCGGAAACCGACGTCGGCGAGGAACAGCAGCATCGCTGTGGGAACGAACAGCCAGTCGAGCGGCTGTAGCGCACGCTTCTTGCCCAATGGCCGCTCGGTCAGGGCGCGGAGCGAGGGATCGATCGTCCCCCCGGTAGCCGAGGCGAGCGCATGGAGGAGGGCAAGGTTGGGCCGATCTCGCTCGTACTCTTCTTGCGGCGCGTCGTCAGTATCGGGGACGGTCACCGTCTGCGCCTGTTGGCTGACTTCAGCGGTGCCGCGGCGGCGCGTGATCGTCAGCGGGTAGCGGCCCCCGGCGAGGTTGGGAAGACGGCCGGTGAACTCGCGCGGAGCGCGTGGAGTGAGTGCGACGTCGGTGGCATGATCCGCGTCGGAGAACACACGGGCCAGGATCAACCCGCCGTCCAGATCGGCGAACGAGCGGATCGTGAGCGTTGCCTGCCCGTCCGTCCGGTGGACCTCGACAGCATAATCCCACGGTGTTTCGTCGCGCGCCACCCAGTGCCCGAGTTGCGACCAGAACTTCCCGAAGCCCTCCCATCCCACCCAGGTATCGGCATCATCGGTCGGACTCGCCGTGAAGGCGATGACGCGTCCGAGGCCGTACTGCCACGCGGCCAGCAGTGGCTCCCTGTTTTCGTTGCCGCCGACGTCGAGCACGGTATCCGCTCCGTGTTTGCGATGCGCGTGGGCGTAGCCGCGGATTCCGGGAAACGCTTCCGTGTGCAGACCTCGCAGGAGCTGACTGGGAGCGGTCACGCGGGGTGTGAAGGTCGGTTCGTGGACTGCGGGCTGTGCCGTTGCCTGCCCCAGGTCCCGCACCACCAAATCCGGCAGCGCGGCAGCATCCTCGACGTGGTAAAACCGTCCCCCCGTCCGCGCGGCGATATCGCGCAGCAGGTTCAGGTCCACCCGGTCACTGCCAATCCGGATGGTCGTCACGCTGATATGCGCTTTCGCCATCGCGGCGATCAGGACGTTGTGTGGGGCCGGCTCGCGGATCGTCGCTCCATCGGTGAGCAGAATGACATGTCTGCTGGCCGTGGGCGCGGCGCTCAGTTGGACGCGCGCGGACTCCAGTGCGTCGTGGAAATCGGTCCCCCCTCCGGGCTGCAGGCGCGGGATATCCTTTTCCAGGAGCGCACGGGTGTCCGCAAGGACGCGGAAGGGCGCGACCTGATAGGCCTGAGAATCGAAGGCGATCACACCGGCGCGGTCGCTGTCTCGCAGTTGCCGGACGACGGCCAGGGCCGCACGCTTCGCATAGGCGAGCTTGGACTCGTCGGCGCTCCAGGTGAGCTGGCTGTGGATCTGATACCCCATGCTGTTCGAACGGTCGATGAGGAGGAAGAGGGCTAGCGAGTCGGGCTCGGGCTGGGCCGGCGGGCGCCGCTCAAGCGTCACCGGCAACAAGCGCTCAAGCGCCGTGTCGACGAAGCCGCTATCCAGGTACGTGCGCGCCCCGCCCGCCATAATGAACCCACCACCCACGTCCCTGACGTACCGTTCGAGGGCGTCGAGTTGCCGCGCCGAGAAGGCGTCGGCGCGCACATCCTCGAAGATCGCGCAGTGGTAGCCGGCCAATTGGTCCAGGCGCGCCGGAAAGTCGCCAGGCGGAATGGCCTTTACCTGGAAGCTCTTGCGTAGCAATGCACTGGCCAGCGGCGAATGCGCCGCGCCGGAGATCAGCAGCACCGAGGCCTTTCCACTCACGGTCACACTGCGCTCGCGGTAGTTGTTCCCGGCAATGGGATCGTCCGCCGCGGCTACTTCAAGGCGTAAGCGGTGACCGCCCGAGCCGCTCAGGCGATACGGGACGTCGATCGCGTTCGTACCCCGCTGTAGCGTGACAGGCTGGCTATCGGCTAGCGCCCCGTCAACGAGCAGGTTGACGGTGGCGGTCCGTCGCGGTCCATGATTGCGGAGCACGGCGCGCAGCGGGACGACTTGATCGTCGGTAACCAGCGGCGCCACGATGAACTTTTCCATCGCCACGTCCGCACCGCGGCTGTGTGGGGGGACCGTTGCCGAGATGGCGATCGCGGATTGCCGGGCACGGGCCACCGTGGCGAGACTATCGCCCCTGGTTTCGTTGCCGTCGCTGATGAGGAGCAGGCGATGTGCGGTGTCCGCTGGGAACAGCGCCATCGCCGTCTCCAGCCCTCGGCCAATGTCCGTCGCCGTGCGCGGCAGCGTTGTGGCGGACAGCGTAAAGGCACGCGGCGGGCCAGGGGGGAGCACGACGGCGGCGCCCTGAGCGAAGGCGACGACCCCGAACTCGTCCCCTGGGGCCAGGGAGGCCGCGGCGCGGTCGAGGTAGCGCTGTGCCCACTGCCGGCCATCGCTTCCGACGCTCTCGGAGACGTCGACGGCCACAATTAGCGACAGGCGCTCGTTTGGGACCCGCGCGGTGAGGGTGACACCGGCAAGGGCGAACACCACCAAAACAAACGCGGCGAGGCGCAGTCGCACTGCTGTACGTGGCAAACCGGCGCTCGGCGGCGCAAGTGCGCGCAGGAGCGGTACGCACAGCAACACGAACAGCGCCGCGGGCCGGAGGACGGTGATCCCGAGTGCGGTGGGATGCGCCAGGATGTAAGAGAGGCTCGGCCCCGCGCTCATTCCCAGCGCCTCCGTGCCGCTACCCACTCCAACAGCAACAGCGCACAAGCCGCGAGGTAGACCCACGTGCCGTACTCGTGCGCCGGTGCCGGCAGGGCGTGACCTGCGGTCGTCACGTTCGGGAGCACCGCTGGCTGCGCCGAGCGCCCGATGTCGGACTCCCCAGGGTCGAAGAAATTGGCCATCAGCACGCGGCTCGTGCCGTTGCCGCGTAGGCGATATTCACCGACCCGGTTCGGCTGAAATGTGGTCTGCCCCGGCGACAACCCCCGCTCGTCACCGTATGGGCCACGAATTCGCAGCGAGCCGTCCGGCAGGCCGTCGAGCGGTACGACTTCGCCCGTGGTCATGATGGAGACATCGTCGCCTCCCGGAGCCAGCCACCCGAGCAGGTTCATGAAGAGCAAGAGGAGATTGAGATTATCGCCGCGCAACAACCGCTGGCTCTCGAGATCGAAGCCCAGGCAGGCCAGCCGATGGCCGTCAGCCTGTCCCGCCAGAGCCAACGGGAACTCACGGTCGCCGACGCGCGACCACAGCAACGCCTCGGTCCCTGCGCGTGCGCTCAAGATCCGTGCGTGTTGCAGTGGCAGCGCGGTCAACGGTTGTAACGACTGCAAGACCGGGTGGCGTGCATCCCAGTCCAGGATTTCAACCTGTTCCGCCTCCCCGACAACCGGACAGAGCGAATTGTTCGGCGGGGGATAGACATAGAGTGCGTTGGTTGGTGGCGGCACCGGCGGTGCACATCGATTGAAGACGATCAGTTCCGCTTGCGGTCCCCGCGCGACGTCGAACTCCTGTGGGGCGACGATGGAGAGTTGCAGCGCCGGTGTTGCGGCGACCAGCGCGCGCAGATCGTCGACCAGAGGTGACGGCGGGGAAACCAGCAGCAGGCGGAGGGATTGTAGGGGCCGAATCCAGCCATAGGCGACGTTGTCGACGGCCAAGGCATCGTTCACCTCCAGCTGGGCGATCACGCGTCCGGGGCCGTGGAACCCTTGGACCACGAAGCTCTTCGTGGTGCGCGGTGGCAGGGTAAACCCGCTACGGGTCACTGCCTGCCCCTCGAGACTCACACTGAGGAAGCCGTGCCCCTCCCGGTGACTGAAGTTCTCGACCCACACGTAGGCGCGCGCGCCGCGATAGTCCTGGAACCGTCCCTGAAAGATCTGCAACCCCTCGATCCCGATGTTCTCGTCGGTTGCTCCGGTCTGGAAAACCCGCGCCCGCGGCGGGGCGCGCGCCGGCAGCGCGCTGTCGGTAAAGACGTCAAGTTCCATGGGGATATCGGTGCGCTGGAGCACGGCGTTGGCGAAATCGAGCGCCAGTGCGGCGTCGCCGCCGGCATCGGTGGGCGCCAGCCGTTCCAGCGCCGCGGCCACCGCGTGATGGTCACGCGTAAAGTTCAACAGCACCGCAGGCGCAGGAGCGGTGGTGAGCAGCATGACCTCCTCGTCCTCATGGACGCTGTGCAACTCTTCCAAGGCATGTGCGCGGGCCGCTTCGAAACGGGTGTGCTGCGCCTCGCGCGTCTGCATGCTGGCGGACGTGTCAAGGACGAAGATGCGCCGTCCGGGCCGCGGCGTGCCGTCACCGCCGGCAACGTAGGGCCGTGCCAATCCGGCAATCAGGCACGTGAGCAAGAGCAGTTGCAGCACGAACAGCGGATCGGGCCGAAAGCGCTGCAGACGCAGGGTGTCTTCGCGCGTCGTCTCCCAGAGCAGCAACGACGGCACCTGCACCGGGCGCCGCCAGCGCTCCCAGAGATAGAAAAGGATGAGGACTCCGTACAGCGCCGAAAACAGCCAGGCGAGCGGTTCAACGAAGCCGATCATCGTGCGCGCGGACGCCCCTCACCGCAGCAGTCCCAGCGCCGGGAACGTCCGGAACAGTGCGTCGTCGAGGCCCAAGCTCGTCTCAACCGCCGCATAGGCGATCTCGCAGCGGCGACAGAAGTCCTGCAACCGTTCCAGATGAGTTGTCAGCGCTTGGCGGTAGCGCGCCAGGTTGTCTGGGGACAACGTGACGAATCGCTGCCGTCCGCTCTCGACGTCGGTCAGGCGTCCACGCCGAAAGACTGTTGCGGGATTCCGTTCCGCGGGCCCGATGACGCGCAACGCGGCAACCGTATACCGCCGTGCCACGAGTTCCTGCAGCCCGGCCTCGTAGCGCGCCGGCTCCGTGAGGAAATCCGAGAGCACGACCGCCACTCCGGGCGATCGCTGGGCGCGCAGCGCGGCGGCGATGCCGGTGCCCAGCGCGGTGCGGCCGTGCGGGCGCAACTGCAACAAGAAGTCCCGTAGCTGCAACACGACGTTGCGATGGCGAAACACCGGGGACGCAAGATGGTCCCGCGGCCAGGCGCCAGCGAGTCCGACGATGCGGACCGGGTCGGCGTGGCGCAGACTGACATAGGCAAGGCTGGCCGCCAGACACACGCTGAAAGGAAACTTGCGGTCGCTTGTTGGCGCCGCCATTGAGGCCGATGTGTCGAGGAACAACTGCAATGGCGCTTCGCGTTCGGCGCGGAAAGTCTTGATCAGTAACTGGTCCAGCCGGCCATACGCGTTCCAGTCCAGATGGCGCAAGTCGTCGCCCGCGCCGTACGTCTTGTAGTTTTCCAGCTCGATGCCGGACCCCTGCGCGCCTCGGGGCATGGGCGTGCTGCCCGGGCGGGTGCTCAACGAGCGGCGTACGGTCAAATGTAGGCGGTCGAGTTTGCGGAGAAATGCCGGAGCCAGCACCGCGGCCAGAGCCGTGGCGGACGATGCGGCGCTCGACGGCGACGCCGATTCAGTGCCGGAGCTTCCGTGCGGCATGGAGCACGCGCTCGATCAGGGTCCGCGGATCGATGCCGTCCGCGATGGCGGCAAAGTTCAGGACCAAGCGATGGTTGAGTGCCGGAATGGCGACCCGATCGATGTCGTCGTACGTCACGTTCACGCGCCCATCCAGCAATGCCAGGACCTTCGCACCGAGCAGCAGAGCCTGTCCGCCTCGCGGACTCGACCCAAAGCTGACGTAGCGATCGATGTGTTCGTCCGCTCGCAGCGGTGCCGCGCGGCGCGCGGCAAACCGCGAGTCCGCCGGCAACGTCGCATGGACCACGGCGGCGGCGTATTCCTCCAAATGGGGCGCGACGAGCACCTCGCGTACCAGTGCGCGGAGCTCCTCGATGCGCGGCGCCGCCTCGTCGCGCGCGAACCCCGGCTCGACGGACGGTCGCGACGGTCCCGTCGTGCTCCCGATGATCTGTCGCATGTCGGCGTGCTCCGGATAGCCGAGCACCACTTTGAAAAAGAAGCGGTCGAGCTGTGCCTCCGGCAACGGGTACGTGCCCTCCATCTCAATGGGGTTGAGGGTGGCCAACACGAAGAAGGGTGGATCGAGCCGGTAGGTGTTGCCGGCCACGGTGACCTGCAACTCCGCCATCGCCTCCAGCAACGCCGACTGCGTTTTCGGTGTCGCACGGTTGATCTCGTCGGCCAGCAACACGTGCGTGAACAGCGGCCCAGGCATGAACGTAAAGGCGCGCTGGCCGTGCTCCTCGGTCACCATGCGGGTGCCGGTGATGTCCGCGGGCATCAGATCGACCGTGAATTGGATGCGATTGAACGACAGATTGAGCGCCTCGCCGAGTGTGCGGACCATGAGCGTCTTCCCTGTGCCCGGGACGCCTTCGATGAGCACATGACCGCCGGCGAAAAAGGCGACCAGAATCTGGTCGAGGGCTTCGCGATGTCCGACGATGACGCGGTAGAGCTGGTCGCGCAGGCGCTGGAAGACGGATTGAAATTCGTGCACCGCACGCTGCGGAGTGACGGCATTCATCGCCCGGCCCTGTCAGTGAAGATGCTGCGGATCGCGTCTTCGTACTCCGGTGGGATGGTGGCCTTGCGCAGCGCGGCGTCGGCGAGTTGGCGGTCGCTCAACGCGGGGGCATTGTCGGCGCCGGGCGCGGCGAGACTGGGTACGGCGGCGCCCGTGCGCGCTCGCTTCGCCGGCGCGCCGTGCGCTTCGCGAGCATGGGGGACCGAAGTGATTGTCAGGGGAAAGGGCTGCGACGCGGGCGCATCGCCGCCGGCCTGCGTTCCGGCGCCCTGCATCAGTGCGCCGGGACTCGATCCCTCCCCGGCATCCGGAGAGTCTCCGGCGAACTTCCGCGGCGCCTGGCTGCCGCCTGTGCGGTGAGGAGCGCTACCGTTGGAGGCTGGCGCCGTGCGCGCTTGCCCCCGGGTGGCGCCGCGCGCGTGATCCGGCGCGCGCCGTCCATTCTCGATGTCACCGCCCGAGTGGTGTTGGTCGTCGGCCTGTATTCCGGCGGCTGGGGTGGCAATGTCACCGCTCTGTCCTCGACGTTGGGGCGCCGCCTCCAGCGTATCGGCACGAAAGGTACTCGTAATGGCTTGCTGCAGTCGGTCGGTGATCGAGGCGTTCCCCGCGTCCAATGGTCCGGAGGGACCGGCGGTATCGGTGCGACTGGCAGGTGCAAACGACGCCTCGGATCCCGATTCTGGGATGGCGCCGGTACGGCTCTGGCCAACGCGTGCTTGCGCGCCGGTAGGGTCTCCATTTGCCGAGGTGCGAGCGAGTTGGCCGCTCGCGAGCTGCGACGCCGCCCGGTATGTGTCCCGCGTTGCCGCTTGCGGATGAGCGGTCGACGCCCGGCCGGCTCGCCGCCGTGTGTAGCGCTCGACGGCCGTCGTGCCTGCCAGGGTGAGCAGTGCGGCCAGCAAGAGGAAGACGGAGCGCGGGACGGGGTGCGGCACGATGCGCTGCGGCCGCCAGCGGTCTCCGAGTGCCAACGTCTGTGCCACGAGCACCGGTGCGAGCCGCGCCGTGCGTTGTCGGAGGCGCAAGTCGACAAGCGTGGTGAGGCGATCGGTCAGTTGCGCACGTTCGTCAACGAGGCGTGCGACGCCCCGCACGTTTGACCAGCATCTCCATGCGTGGGCGGCGCAGGCGAGCGCCACAAGCAGCCACATCAACGCGCTCGTCCAGGCCACCATGCGGAACGTTGCCGGCGAACCGTGCAGGCCCACCGGAATCAAAGCCGATCCCAACACCAGCGCCGTTGCCAAAGTGACATAGATGCCATGCTGCGCGGTTCGGAGGTTGAGTCGCCAGCGCAGCGCCTGCAGCCTTTCTTCGACCTCGGCGAGGCCCAACGTGATTGCCGGCATAGGGGGAACGGCAACTGCCGTTCATGGAGGATAAAGGAGGGTTCCGGAAGCGTCAACTCGCGGCTGCGCAGCCGCTGGAGGCGGTGGGGAAACCGGTGCGCGGACTGCCGTCAGCGGACGCCTCGCGAATGGTCTACGGTTGCCGCCGAGGGACCCGGGGCATAGCATGCAGCGGAGAATGGAACGCTCGGTGAAAGCGGAACGGGTCCTGCGACGGCTCGGGGTGACGAAGGCGCTCGCGCGTGGCCAAACGCTGGCGCTGGCCGGCCCCATCTACGAACTGCGCAAGGATCCGGGGATCAAGGTGCGGTTGGCCTTCGTGCGTGGCGGCGACGGGCAACTGTGCATCGGCTACGCGAGCGACGAGGACGGGTGGCGGGCGGTCGAGTTCGAACCCTTCTCCCTGCGCGCGCTCGGCTACTACCAGCGGCGCCTGAAACGCATCGGCGAGGTCACTACCGGCGACGTCGCGTAAACGGGCGGGCGGTGTGTTCCCTATCGTCGGCGCCTCTTCCGGTCGCCGCCGACGCCGCGCTTGACCCGGAAGCGTTGCGTCAATAAGAGTCACTCGTTCCTTGCGTAAGGAAACGACAGGGAGGTGACCGCAATGATCACAGTGCCGGCAATGCGGCTGCACCAGTTTGGCGTCTATTTTTATCAGGCGATCCTCAGTGTGCGCGACGTGCAGAAGCTCGTGCGCTTCGAAGTCTTGAGTTACAGCGGAGACAATCGCACGCACGGCAAGCGGCCGCTCAAGACGCAGCGGGCCGGCAAGATCAACTGGGAGGTGCTGGAACAGCGGATCGCGCAGAGCGAGGAGGCCTTTCAGCGACCGGTGATTCAGAAGAAGATCGCGGAGTTGATGGACTACTACCTGCAGTGCGCCGAGGCGCAGAATCTCCCGGCGATCCCTGGGCCGGTCCTGCTCACCTGCGACCGGCGGCTCGATTTCGTGGCCATCAGCTCGCACCGCATCCTGGGCGTGCTGCAATTGCCTCCCGACGAAGGCGCGCTGCGCGCGCTCGACGGGCAACACCGCTTGTTGGCGCTCCACCAATTGGCGCAGGAGCACCCCGCGGAAGACGTGCAGGTGCCGGCGGTGATTTTCGACCGCTTGGCCGCCGACCAGATCGTCGAATTGTTCGTGACCATCAACGCCAAGCACACGAAGCTCAATCCGTCGCACCTGATCTCGCTCTCCGGGCGGCGCTTGTACCCGGACACCGAGTTGGCCATCAGTCACGACATCGTGCGCACGCTCAGCGAGGACGGCGGGTCGCCCTTGCGTCGCGAGATCAAGCTGTTTGGTGTCGGCCACGGGCACGTCGCGCAGGCCCCGTTGGCGGAGGAACTGAAGGGAGTGTTGACCGCCCTCGACGCCTTTGGCGGCGGCAAGCAGGCCGACGATTTCCGCGAGCACGCCACCCGCTTCTTTCTCAACTACTTCAAGCAGATCGCCAAGGTGTTTCCGAAGGCGTGGAGCGGCAAACGCTACAGCATCAAGACCGCGGCCGCCTTGCGGGCGTTTCTGCGCGTGGTGCCGGATGTGCTGTCGGCGATTCGCAAGTCGGGCGGCGATCCGTTCGACGCGGCCGCGATCGGCACGGCGATCGAGCTGTGGGGCGAGTACATCGGCGATGCGCGCTTCGAGACCGACGGCGAATGGCGCCAGAAGCTCGCCGGCGGTACACGCGGCACCGTCGACGTCCTCGCCCGCGAGTTGCGTTCGGCGCTGCGGGTGCCGTGATTGCGGCGGGCGCCGCCGGGCACTACACGCGCTTGCGCTTGCGGCCGATGTAATCGACCAACAGGTACTGGCCCAGGCGATCGGGCCGCGTGTAGAGTGCGCGCCCCTTGTTGATGCGAGTCATGCGCTCGACGAACGCCCGCAAGCTGGCGCTGTCGTCGAGCATGAAAGTGTTGATGGTGATCCCCTGGCGGGTGACCCGCTCGACCTCCTTGAGCGTTTCCTGCGCCGCCCGCATGCCGATCCCGCCGAACGCCAGCGGCCACTCGCAGTACAGCCGGCCACGCGAGAAGTAGGCGGTGGGCTGCCCGTCGGTGATGACGATGATCTGCCGGTTGTTGCTCGGGTGACGGCGTAAGAGGTCGCCGGCCAGGCGCAGACCGTCCTGTAGATTGGTGAACGGGTCCCCCATGTTCCAGCTGGCTTCGGGGAGGTCGTTCAGCTTCAGTTCCACCGCGCGGGTGAAGAAACCGACGATGGCGAAGTAGTCGCGCGGGTAACGCGACCGGATCAGACTCTCCATTGCCAACGCCACCTTTTTCGCCGCCGCGAACCGTCCCTCCCAACTCATCGACCAGCTCATGTCGAGCAGCAGCACGGTGGAGGTGCTGGTGGCGTAGTCCGTCGCGAAGACCTCGAAGTCGTCGGGATGCAGTTCGAGCGGCACGCGCGCGCGTCGCGGCAGCGCCTTCTTCAACGTGCCCACCAGGTCGAGGTTGAGCGGCTCGCCATAGCGGTAGGGCTTGGTCGCATCCGGGCGTACTTCATGAATGCCGCGATGATCGGCGTGATGGCTGCCGGCGCGGTCGCGCAGCAGGCGCTGATAGATGTCGCGCAGCGCTAACTGGCCGATCCGGCGGATGCCCTTCGGCGACAGGCGCAGGCGTCCTTCTTTGCTGGTGACGTAGCCGGCGTCCGTCAACAATGCCACCATGTGCTGCAGCATACGGAACTCGCGTGCCCGCTGCGGGCCAGCCAAGGCGCTCAACTCGGCCAGGTTGACGCGTGCACAGTCGCCGCTGCGCAGCTGTTCCTCGATCGCCTTCAGGCGTTGGACGTCGCGCATGAGCTGCAGCGCGCCCTCGTAGTCGACGCCCTGGGGTCCGTGGAACAGATCGCCGTGGCGCTGCCGGAACTCCTCCAGGGCCTTGATGTTGTCGAGTTCTTCGCGCAACTGCTCGAATGCCTGCTGCGCCTGCGCATCCTCGAAGTCGTACGCCTGCAAGCGCTCCAGCGCCTCCGACAAGCGGTGCGGGAGCCGATCGAGCCAGTCGAGCTTGTCCTGCAGGGCGGGGTGCGACGGCCGTTGCGCTTCCACCGTCGCGCGCTCGATGTCGAGCAGTTCCTCCAGCCGTTGGCGCAGCGGTGCCAAAGCCTCGTCGAGATGGAAATCGCGGTAGCGCTGGCGCAACTGCTCGCGAATCTCCTCCAGGAAGTCGTCGAGCCCCATGACCCGCATGCCGTCCCACTCCGCGCCGTGGCGCGTCAGCCATTCGATGCCCTGCTGGACATCATCCGCGTACGCGAGCGATTCCGAGAGCTTTTCGAACACCTGGTCCGCAGTCAGGTGGACACGCTGACTGCCGTCCCACTGGGTGTAGCGGGTGGTGATTGGCATATGGCTTATGGCGTATGGCTTATGGCACCTGGGAAGGAACGGAGTGTTGTTGTGTAGCGTCCTCGGGTCATCGGCCAACCGCTATTTGCCTTGTGCAGGCTACTCCTCAGGCGCGGAACCGATACCGCCCGCTCTCGCGATCCTTGTTGAGTTGTTGGTGCAAGTGTAGGCCTTCGAAAATGAATTCGGTAGCGGCGGCGATGAAGCCGGGGCTTTCGACGGCGCCGAGTCGGCGTACGGCTTCGCGCAAGCCGGCAATCGCGCTGACGCCGTCGAGGTACTCTTCCGCGCGTAACATGTCCGACACTTCGACCCCCCAACCCTTGGCGAAGTAATCGACCACGGACTTGAGCTCTTCGAGCCGCAGGCGCCGATCGAAGACCTTGAGGACGGCGCGCTCGAGCAAGCGATCGATCAGCTCATCGCTCTTCTTTTCCTCGCCCGCGTAATCCAGCTCGATCTTGCCCGCGGTCGAGGCGACCAGGGCGTGCAGGTCGCTGATACGCGGGACGATCTCGCGCTCCCCGAGGCGCACGGCGCGCTTCTCGGCGTTACTGATCAGACTCTCGTAGTTGTTGATGGTGACGCGCACGCTGACGCCGGACGCCTGATTGATTTCCGGGCAGGCGCGTGCCTCGAACGTCAGTTGCGCGACAATTTCCCGCATGAATTCGGGGACGAACAGGGTGCGCTCGAACCGTTCGATCGCCGGCAGTTCGTGTTCCATGATGGCGATCTCATCCTGCAAAGTCCGCGGGTAGTGCGTGCGAATCTGAACGTCGAAGCGGTCCTTCAGCGGAGTGATGATGCGCCCGCGACTGGTGTAGTCGTCGGGGTTGGCGCTGGCGACGAACACGATGTCGAGCGGCAGGCGAATCTTGTGGCCTTTGATCTGAACGTCCTTTTCCTCCATCAGGTTGAACAAGCCCACCTGCAGTTTCTCGGTCAGATCGGGCAACTCGTTGATGGCGAAGATGCCGCGGTTGGTGCGTGGAATCAGGCCGTAGTGGATGGTTTCCTCGTCGGCGAGATAGCGACCCTCGGCGACTTTGATGGGATCGATCTCGCCGATCAAGTCGGCGATGGAGACGTCCGGGGTGGCGAGCTTCTCGCCGTAGCGGGCAGCGGCGGGGATCCAGACGACGGGCAGGGCATCGCCCAGTTCGGCGGTGCGGCGCTGGCACTCGCGGCAGATCGGCGCCAGCGGGTTGTCGTTGATCGCACAGCCCTGGACGACGGGGGTGGCGGCGTCGAGAAGCGCGACAAGACCGCGGATGATGCGCGATTTCGCTTGGCCGCGCTCGCCGAGAAAGACCATGTGGTGGCCGGCCAGGATGGCATTCTCGATCTCCGGCAATACCGTGTCGTCGAAGCCGACGATGCCCGGGAGGATGCGTTCGCCGGCGGCCAGCTTGGTTAGCAGGTTGCGGCGCATTTCCGCGCGCACCGGCAGCGCCTGGTAGCCGCTGTGCCTGAGTTGACCGAGCGTCTCTGCTCGCTGCATCCCTCGTCTACCTTTCCCTTGTGCAGAAGCGCGTTCGAACGTCGGAGTGACAATTATATGAGCATCGCCGTGGGCGGGCAACCGCCCGCGCGCGGCGCTTGCCTTGGGATTACCAGACGATGGCGTCGAAGATCGGCTGCAGGCGGTCGTACATGGCTTCGAGATGCTCCGGAATGACGCGTACGTCGGCGAGCATCGGCATGAAGTTGGTATCGCCAGTCCATCGCGGCACCACGTGCCAGTGCAGGTGATCGGCCACCCCGGCGCCGGCCGCGGCGCCCATGTTCATGCCCAGATTGAGGCCCTCGGCCCGCACGGCATCGCTCAACGCAGTGGCGCTCCGGTGCAGCGTGTCCATGACGGTTCGGAACTCGTCAGCGGACAGCTCGCGGAGATGACCGGCATGCCGCCGTGGGGCCACCAGTAGATGCCCGTTGCTGTACGGGAACTTGTTGAGCATGACGATCGCCGGTTGGCGCGCGAGGACGAGATGTCCGCGGCGATCGGCGGTCTCCATCGCGGCGCAGAAAATGCATCCCGGGGTCCTGGGCCCACCGATGTAGGCCATCCGCCACGGCGCCCAGAGGACCTGCATGCGGATGCGATTCAGTCCGGCGCCACGGGAGCCGCCGGGTGCGGCAGTTTGCCGTCTACCCGTAGCCGCAGCTCTTTGCCGACTTTGAAGAACGGGACACGCTTGGCGGGGACCGTGACGATGCGGCCGGTGCGCGGGTTGCGACCCTCGCGCCCTTGTCGCTGCTTGACGATGAAGCTGCCGAATCCCCGAATCTCGATGCGGCCGCCGCTGCGCAAGGTGTTGGCCATACTGACAAACACCGAGTTGACAATGACCTCGGCATCGCGACGGGAGTACTGCGGGTAGAGCCGGGCCACCTCGTCGATCAAGTCGCGTTTGGTCATGCGCGCGCGTGCTCCTTGGCTGCGGTTACTTCTTCACCTCGTCCTTGGTTTCACTATCTTCCCGATCCAGCCGTAACTCTTCGTTGAGGATGTCTTCGAACGAGAACCGTGCGCCTTCGCGTTCCCGCTGCAGGTAGGACTCCATTTCCTCCCGCTCCTCGCTGCGGCGTAGGGCTTTGATGCTCAATCCGATCCGCCGTTCCTTGGGATCAACGTGCGTGACCTCGGCCTCCACCTCCTGCCCGACTTCGAAGAGGGTCTGCGGTTTCTCCACCCGCTCGCTGCTGAGCTGCGAGACATGGATCAACCCCTCGATGCCCTCTTCGATCTCGACGAAGATGCCGAAATCGGTCACCGTGGTGACCTTGCCCTTGGCGCGGCTACCGACCGGGTAGCGCTGGGAAATGGCCGACCACGGATCCTCGGTCATTTGCTTGACGCCGAGGGCGATGCGCTCGTTCTCGACGTCGATCCCCAGGACGACGGCTTCGATCGGATCGCCCTTCTTGTACAACTCGGAGGGATGCTTGATCTTGCGCGTCCAGTGCAGGTCGGAAATGTGCACCAGACCATCGATGCCCTCGTCCACTCCGACAAACAGCCCGAAATCGGTGATGTGCTTCACGGTGCCGGCAATCCGGCTGCCGATAGGGTGGTTGATGCGCACCATTTCCCACGGATTGGGGGCCGCTTGTTTCAGGCCGAGCGACACGCGGCGATTGCCGGGGTCGACGTCCAGGACCACCACGTCAACCTCCTGGCCGGGCTCCACCACTTTGGAGGGATGCGTCACCCGCTTGGTCCAGGACATCTCGGAGATGTGCACCAGCCCTTCGACGCCGGATTCCAGTTCCACGAACGCGCCGTAGTCCGCCAAACTGACCACCTTGCCGTGCACCCGCGCGCCGACCGGGTAACGCTCGGCCACCGAGGCCCAGGGATCGGGCATGATCTGCTTCATGCCCAGCGAGACGCGGCCGCGCTCCGGATCGTACTTCAATACCACCACCTTGACGCGTTCGCCGACCTGCACGGCATCGGACGGGCGCGCCACGCGCCCCCACGACATGTCGGTGACATGCAGCAGGCCGTCGAGACCGCCGAGGTCGACGAAGGCGCCGTACTCGGTGATGTTCTTGACGATCCCTTCGAGGATGACGCCTTCCTCGAGCACCTTCATCGTTTCTTCTTTGAGCGCTTCGCGTTCGCGTTCGAGCACCGCCCGGCGCGAGACTACGACGTTGCCACGGGCACGATTGAATTTCAGCACGGCGAAGCGCATGCGCTGTCCGATGAAGCGATCCAGGTTGCGCACGGGCCGCAGATCCGCGTGCGAGCCCGGGAGAAAGGCGCCGACGCCGACGTCCACTTTCAGGCCGCCTTTGACTTTGCCGGTGATGGTGCCCTCGATTGCGCCGTCGCGCTGAAAGGCCTCTTCGATATCGCGCCACACCTTGAGCTGTTCGGCCTTGGCGCGCGACAGCAGCACGCCGCCGTGCTCGGTGTCGGTGCCGTCGAAGTACACGTCAATGTCATCTTCCGGTTTGATGTCGATGTTGCCGTCGCGGTCGAGAAACTCCTGTATGGGAATCTGTCCTTCCGACTTGAAGCCGATGTCGACGGTGACAAAATCGCGTGAAACCTGCACGACGCGGCCGCGAACGATCTCGCCGGGACGGACGGCTTTCATGCTTTGTTCGAAGAGCGCGCCAAAATCGCTCTCGCCGCCGGCTGCGGCTGCGGTTCTTTGTTGATCCATTTGAGTTGTACCCCCTGGGGACTGGCGTGGGCTTGTCATATCGCCCCTATGTGCGGCTTGCAAGCACTGCCGTGCGTCTCGCAACCAGCGTGCGCAGCAAGTCCACAACCTCGTCAATTGTCTTGTCCGTCGTATCCACGATCACCGCATCCGTTGCCGGCCGCAGCGGGGAATGCGCGCGGGTTCGATCGCGTGCGTCACGTTCCGCAATTTCCCGTTCGATGCGGGCCACGTCCCCTGCGCTGGGATGCTGGCGCAGTTCGCCGGCGCGCCGCCGCGCGCGCGCGGCCACGGAGGCATCGAGAAACGCCTTCACCGCCGCATCGGGACACACCACCGTGCCGATGTCCCGTCCTTCCATCACCACACCGCCCGCGGCCGCCAGGGCGCGTTGCTGCGCCACCAGGCGCTCGCGGACGGTCGGGACCGCGGATACCTTGGACGCCAGCTGAGCGGCGTCCACTGTCCGGATCGCTTCCGACAGGTCACGACCGTCCGCGCAGGTGCGCAGACCGTTTGGGCGTTCGACGAAGTCGATACGCGTCGCATCACACAAGGCGGCAAGTTGCATGGTGTCGGTGCAGGCGATGCCGCGTTCCGCGGCGAGGACGCCGATGACGCGGTACATCGCGCCGGTGTCAATGTAGCGATATCCCAACGCATCCGCCAGGCGTCGGCTGACGGTGCTCTTGCCGGCCCCGCGCGGGCGTCGACCGCGACGACGATCGGGGTCATCGGCGCAGCGCCTCCAAGCGGGTAAAGTAATCGGGGAATGTCTTGCGCACGCACTCGGGATGCCGGATGGCCACCCCCGGTGCGCGCAGGCCGACGAGCGCGAAGGCCATGGCGAGGCGATGGTCGTCATAGGTGTCGATGACCGCCGGGCGGATTGTCGACGGTTCGATCCGCAAGCCGTCGTCGAGTTCCTGCACGCGCACGCCCAGTCGCTGCAACTCGGTTGCCACGGCGTGCACGCGATCGCTTTCCTGCAAGCGGGCGTGGGCGATGTTACGGATGACGACGGGACGCCGCGCGAAGGGGGCGAGGGCGGCCAGTGTCGGCGCGGTGTCGGAAATGGCGTTCAGGTCGGCATCGATGCCGTCCAGTTGCGCGCCGCCGCGGATTTCCAGAAAATCCTCGCCGCGCACCACCGTAGCGCCCATCCGCTCCAGGAGATCGACGAAGCGTACGTCGCCCTGTAACGACTGCGGTCCCAGACCGCGGACGCGCACGCGCCCACCGCACAGCGCCGCCGCGGCGAAAAAATACTGCGCGCTCGAGGCGTCCGGCTCGACGCGATAGCGCCGCGCTCCGTATACCGCAGGCTCGACCGTGAAGCGTCGATGATCCTCGTGCCGCACCGCAACGCCGAAGGCACGCATCATGCCGACGGTCATGTCGATGTAGGGTGGGGTAACCAGGCCGCCGGTGACCTCGACATCGACCTGGCGGCGCGCGTACGGGGCCGCCAACAGGACGGCCGAGAGGAATTGGCTGCTCTTGTCGGCGCTGATGCGCGCCCGCCCGCCGACCAGCCCGTCGGCGTCGATGAACACCGGCGGACAGCCGTTGCCCGTCGCGCTCCGCACCCGCGCCCCGAGCTGCGCCAGTGCGCCGAGCAGATCCTGAATCGGCCGCTCGCGCATGCGGGCGCTGCCGTCGACGCGGAACTGGCCGTGCCCGATGCACAGCGCCGCCACCAGAAAGCGCATCGCGGTGCCGGCGTTGCCGACGTACAGTTCGGCCCGCGGTGCGGGTACGGTTCCGCGGCGCCCGCCGACGATGAATCGTTCCCCGGCGGCGTCCTCGGTCACGGGGATGCCCAGCTGGCGCCATGCCTGCGCCATGTACTGGGTATCGTCCGAAAACAACGCCTCTTCGATGGTGGATTCCCCATCCGCCAGCGCGGCAATCAAGAGTGCGCGATTGGTGATGCTTTTGGAGCCGGGCACCCGCACCTCGCAATCGGGCGGCTGCGCCAGCGGCAGCACCGGGTAGACGTTGTCGTTCATGTGCGTACCGCGCCCCACTGTTGGCGCACCGCGCGCGCGCGTAGCAACAGCGTCGTCAACTGTGCCGGGTCGCCGGCGGCAACGGTGCGGCGAAACGCCTCGAGGGCAGCGATAAACTGCGCGATGGCGGCGTCCACCTGGCCGGCGTTGTCGAGGAAAATGTCGGACCACATCTCGGCCGAGCTGGCCGCGACGCGGGTTAGATCGCGGAAGCTGGAGCCGGCGAACCGCTCCATGCCGGGGTCGGCATCGAGCAGGGCCGTGACCGCACTGAAGGCGATCGCGTGGGGCAGGTGACTCACCCATGCCAGCACCTGGTCGTGGCGCCCGGGCGCCATTTCGTCGACCCGCATGCCGACCCTTCCCACAGCGTACGGATCTTGGCGACGGCATCGGGCGTGGCCCGGCGGCCTGGCGTAAGAATGCACCGGCTACCTTGAAACAGCTCGGCAAACGCGGCGGCCGCGCCGGAGTGCTCCGTGCCGGCGATCGGATGCGCGCCGACAAATGAGAAACCCGCCGGTAATGCCGCCTCCACCTGCTCGACGACCGCTTGCTTGACACTGCCGACGTCGCTGACCACCGCCCCCGGACGCAAGCTGTGTGCGCAGGCGCGCGTGACGGCAGCGCTCGCCTTTACCGGGACGGCCAGCAGCAAGAGGTCGGCGTCACGTGCGGCGTCCGCGGCATCCAGGCTGTAGCGATCGACGATGCCGCGGCGCTGCGCGATCCGCAGGTTGGCCGCGGTGCGACCGTAGCCGACCACCTCGCCGATCAAACCGGCGGCGCGCGCCGCCAGCGCCAGGGAGCCGCCGATCAGACCGACGCCGGCGATCGTCACCCGCTCAAAAAGGTGCGGCACCAGGCCCTCCTTCACGCAAGGTGCGCTCGAGTGCCGCAATGAAGCGCGCGTTCTCCTCGGCCGTCCCCACACTCACCCGCACGTGCTCGGGGAACCCGTAGACGCCCATGGGCCGCACGATGACCCCCTGTTCCAGCAACGCCTCGTAGACGCGCGGCCCATTCCCAACGCGCACCAGCAGGAAATTCGCCCAACTCGGGACGTACTCTACACGCAGGCGGTCAAACGCCTGGCGCAGCACCCGCATGCCCTCCAGGTTGCACTGTCGGGTGCGCGCCACGTGTTCCGCGTCGTCCAACGCCGCCAAGGCGGCAACCTGCGCCAAGGTCCCGACGTTGAACGGCTGCCGGACCCGGTGCATCAAGTCGATCAGCTCCGGGTGCGCGACGCCGAAACCGATGCGTAGCCCGGCGAGCCCGTAGATCTTCGAAAAGGTCCGCACCGTGATCAGCAGTCGCTGCGGACTGTGATCGGCCAGCGAATCCGGATAGGCCGGGTCGTCGACGAATTCGAAGTAGGCCTCGTCCATGACGACAATGACGTGCGCCGGCAGGACCGCCAGAAAGTCTTCCCACTCGCGCCGGAAAAAGATCGTGCCGGTCGGGTTGTTGGGATTCGCCAGGAAGACCATGCGCGTGGCCGGGGTAATGGCCTCGGCAATGGCTTCGAGATCGTGGGTGAAGTGCCGCAACGGGACGATACGGGCGATGCCGCCGGCAGCCTGCACGATGAGCCGGTAGACGATAAACGCCTGGTCCGCCATGACCGCCTCGTCGCCGCGTTGCATGAATGTGCGCACGGCCAGCTCGATCACCTCGTTCGAGCCGCTGCCGAAGATGAGGGCGTCCGGCGACGTGCCCAGCTTCTTCGCCACGGCGCGCTTGAGATAAAAGCAGTCGCCGTCCGGGTAGCGGTGCAGGCCGGCGAGCGCTGCGACGATGGCCGCGAGGGCCTTGGGCGAGGGCCCGAGGGGGTTCTCGTTGGAGGCCAGCTTGATCGAACCGTGAACACCGTACTCGCGCTCGAGCTCCTCGATGGGTTTGCCGGGCGGGTAGGGGGCGAGCGTACGAATCCACTCGGGGACCCGTGACTTGATATCCACAGTCATACGGTCCGCCTATACCGGCCCCGCGGCCGATGGGTACGATCCGAGCACCTTGAGCAATAGGCAGCGTCGCCGGACCGCCTCCAGCGACCGCGCCACGTGCGCCTCCTGGACGTGCCCCGCCAGATCCAAGAAAAACAGATACTCCCAGGCCCGCTCCTTGAGTGGGCGCGACTCGATGGTGCCGATGTTGACGCCGTTGTCGGCGAAGGGTTTGAGCACGCGGTGCAAGGCGCCGGCTTTGTGCGGCAGGGAAAGCAACAACGAGGTCTTGTCGTCGCCGCTCGGGCGGCCGATGCCGTCGAGGCCCAGTACCAAGAAGCGGGTGCAATTGTGCCGATGATCCTGGATGTTCGCGGCGATCACGCGCAGGCCGTACTCCTCCGCGCACACGCGGCCGGCGATGGCGGCGACGCGGGAATCGTCGCGCGCGGCGATGGCCGCTTGGGCGTTGCTCGCGACCTCCACCTGCGGTAGCGCGGGCGCGTGCTGCGCCAACCACTGGCGGCACTGCGCCAACGACTGCGGATGGGAGACGATGCGCGCCATGTCTTGGCGCCGCCCGCTGCGCGACAGCAGGCACTGCTCGACCCGTAACCGCACTTCCGCCTTGATTACGAGCGGCGAGGCGACGAACCGGTCGAGGGTTGCGGCGACGGTGCCCTCGGTGGTGTTCTCGACGGGGACGACGGCGTAATCCGCCCGGCCGCCTTCGACCTCGTCGAAGGCGCCGGCGATCGAACTGACGGGGATTACCTCGGCGGCGGAGCCGAACTGCTCGCGCACGGCCTGGTGCGAAAATGTGCCCAATGGCCCCAGGCAGGCAACCCGCAGGCGGGCTTCCACGGACAGGCAGGCGGACATGACTTCACGAAAGATCGACCGGACGTTCTCCGCCGTGAGCGGGCCGTGATTGGCCGCGACCAGGCGTTGGAGGACGTGCTTCTCGCGGTCGGGCGTGTAGATGCTGGTGCGCGTCCGGCGCTTGTGCCGGCCGATCGCGACCGCCAGGCTCGCGCGCCGGTTCAGCAGCGTGAGCAGCTTCTCATCAAGACGATCGATGTGCGCGCGCAGAGCATCAATCGAGGTCTTGCGCGCCAAGGGGCTCCCCCGAAGATACCGGTGCGACGCGCGCGGCACGAACGAACGGGCGCAATGGCAGGCATATCGAATTCGGCGTCTTCATGGATTCATGAGGTACGAGACCGTCTTTGCTAGCGTAAGCGGTGTGGAAATGCAATCCGAAAAGGCGCCGCGTTGCGCGGCGCCTGCCGCCTTGATCGATGCGAAAACTACGCTAAGCGGGTTTCCGTGCGCAGCGATTACCTCCCCACCCTTCCCGGCTCGATACCCAGCGAGACGCTCGCCTCTGGCCCGCCGGCAATCGAAACGCCGCGGCTGACCGCAGCCGCGCTGCGCGCTGCCGTCGATGGCGCGCGACAGGCCGCGGCCACACACCTGCGGCGGCGGACGGTCGACGAACTGCTGGCGGTGGTCGACCGCGTGGTGGTCAATTGGCTGCAGCCCACCTATCCCGCGCGCCAGCAGGCCGAGCAGGCGCTGCCGGCAGTCACCGGCTTTTCGGCGCAGGTTGTCCGGCGGGGGCTACCGCTGCTCCTGGAGCCGCTGCGTGGCGCCGCGATCCGCTCGCTGCTGGACATGGAACTGGGCGACCACCGGGTGTTGGACGGCTGGCAGGGCGCACGGCGCGCGGCCGGACCGGGGCTGATCGCCCATGTGCTGGCGGGCAATATCCCCGGCCTTGCCGCGGCGCCGATGCTGCTGTCGTTGGCGTTGAAATCCGCGGTGCTGATCAAGCCGGCCGCCGGTGACCTGGTATTCCCCGCGCTCCTTGCCCGGTCGATCGCCGACGTGGACCCGGCGGTGGCACAGTGCGTCGTGGTTGCCTACTGGCGCGGCGGCACCCAGGAGATGGAGGCGGCGGCCTTCGCGCAGGCGGGGCGGGTGGTGGCGTCGGGGTCCGACGCGGCCATCGCGGCGTTGAGCGCCAGCGTACCCGCGCGACTGATTGGCCATGGCCACAAGATCAGCTTTGCGGCCATCGGCCGCGAACGGCTCGACGGTCCTGACGCCGCGCGCGCTCTGGCGCGCCGCCTCGCCTACGACGTTTCGTTGTGGGACCAGTACGGATGCGTGTCGCCGCAGGTTTGTTATATCGAAGATGGCGGGGCGGTGGCGCCCCTGGCGTTTGCGGAACACCTGGCCGCCGCTCTGTCGTCCGCCGCGACGGAACTTCCGCCACGCCAGCTCGGGTTGGAGGATCGGGCGCGGATCTTGCGCTTTCGCCAGGAGGCGGAATGGCGCGCGCACGCCGCCCACCTTCCGGGCCTGCTGGCCAGCCCGGGCTCGACCGACTGGAGCATCAGCGTCGAGGAGGGAGCGGACTTGGTCCCGACGTGCCTGAATCGATGTCTTCGACTCAAGATTGTGCCGGATCTGATGGCTCTCCCCGCGGCACTCGCGGCGCACCGACGTCACCTGGAGTGTGCCGGCGTGGCGGTGGACGCGGCACGCGAAGCGCCGCTGTCCGAACGGTTGGCGCAGTGTGGCGTGCACCGCATATGCTCGATCGGCGCCATGCAACGGCCGACGCTGGCCTGGCGCCAGAGCGGCCGGCCGCGTGTTGCCGACTGGGTGGAATGGACTACGGTGGACGGCGGTGACAGGATGGACGAGAGGCGGTAAGGGCGCACGGTCGCGCGCCTCTACCACTGGACACATGGCACCCGCCGGCGCAGAGCTCACAGCCGCATTCCTCCGCCATGTCTGCCAGACATCGCCGGAGCCGCTCGGCATTGTGGTGGCGCGCGCCCGCGGAACCACGATCTGGGACAGCGAGGGCCGCGAATACCTGGATTTGTTGGCCGGCATGGGCGTCGCGAACGTCGGCCATGCCCATCCGGCCGTGTGCGCGGCGATCGCCGAACAAGTTGGCGCGTACCTGCATGTCGCCGTGTACGGAGAGATGGTGCAGGAACCCCAGGTGGCACTGACGCGGCGTCTGGCCGAAGTTACGCCGGGGGAGCTCTCGGTGGTCTACTTGACCAACAGCGGCACCGAAGCCGTCGAAGGGGCCCTGAAAACGGCGCGCAAGTATACGGGTCGTCCGCGCATCGTCAGTTTCGAGGGCGCCTTCCATGGCGACACGTTCGGTGCACTCTCGGTTGGCGGCAATCCCGTGTACCAGCGCCCGTTCGCGCCGCTCCTGCCGGATGTGGACGTACTCCCGTTCGACGACCCGTCCGCGCTGGCGCGCATCGACGCCGCCACCGCCGCCGTCATTGTCGAGCCGATCCAGGGCGAGGGTGGGGTGCGGATTCCGGGCGCGACGTTCCTGCCGCAACTACGCCGGCGGTGCACGGATGTCGGCGCGCTACTGATCGCCGACGAGGTCATCACCGGGTTCGGGCGCACGGGCACCCTGTTCGCCTGCGCGCAGTGGGGTGTGACGCCGGACATTCTGGTCGTTGCCAAAGCGCTGGGTGGCGGCCTGCCCCTGGGCGCCTTCATCGGGCGGCCCGAGGTTATGCGTACCCTAGCGCACGACCCGCCGCTGGCGCACGTGACCACATTCGGCGGACATCCGGTGTGCTGCGCGGCGGGTCTGGCCGCACTCGACGTCTTAGTGCACGAACGTTTGCCGGAGCGTGCGGCTCGGGTCGGCGCCGACTGGCTGACGGAGTTGCGGTCGCTCAGCGCAGGCCGTCCGTGTACAGTACGCGGTAGGGGGTTACTGATGGCGCTGGAGTTCGCGACCCCGGAGGCGACGCGCCGATTTGTCGCGCACTGTTTCGAGCGCGGTCTCATTCTGAACTGGACGCTGCACCGCGACACCGTGGTGCGCCTGGCGCCGCCATTGACGATCACGGCGGAGGAGATTCGACAGACCAACGCGGTGTTCGCCGAGGCACTGGCGCTGGTCTGACGGCGCGGGTTGGCACGGTGGTGCCCGGTCCTCGGCGAATGCCGTCAGCACCCCCGCAGCGCGCTCTGAACCGCCGTGAGAATCTCGTCGACCGAAATCACACCGTCACGGTTCGCGTCCCCCGCGCTGCACTCGCCAAGCGCAGCGTTGCCCAGGGCGATGTTCGCCATCGTCAGGATTTCATTGACGGTCACGGTGCCATCGGTATTGCAGTCGCCACCGCAAACAACCGCTCGCACGGTGGGCGTGAGCGTTGCGGGCGGCGTGCCGGTCGCGGTGCTCGCCGCCGTCGCCGTCACGCTCGCGGTGGCTGTCGTGGACGGGGTGCGCGTGAACGTCGCCCGGGCTGTGGGCGCCGCCGTGCCGGTTCCGGTTGGCGCCGGCGTCATCGTAGGTGTGGGCGGCAGCGTGCTGGTAGTGGTGTGAGTGCTTGTGGGAGTGACGGTCGGTGTCGCCGTGGCTGCCCTGCCGGGCGTCGCCGTCTGAGTCGATGTTGCAATAGCTGTTGGTGTGGCCGTTCCGGTGCTGGTCGCCGTCGCGTTCGATGTCGGGGGCACGCTGGGTGTCGGCGTGCGGCTGGCTGTCGGGCTTCGCGTGAGGGTTCCGGTTGGCGTTCCGGTGCTCGCGACCGTCGCGATCTGGGTGGGAGCGCTCGTCGCTGTCGGGGACGCGGTTGGCGTGGTCGTTGGGATGAGGGTCTGAATAGCTGTAGCCGGCGGCGTCGCCGTGTGAGTGCGGGTGGCGGTTACCGAGGCAGTCGGTGTATTGGCCTGCGCGAAGAACATGTTGAACGCGGCGCTCTGTACGCCCGATGGATCTCCGGGAATGCCGTGCTCCTCGACGATTACGCCGACAAGACCGCCTGTCACAAAACGCAGAGCGGTTTCGCCGGTGAGTGTGCCTGTGGCGCTCACGGAGAACATCGATCGGCTGCAATTCGTGGCGTCGATGTTGCAGATGGCCTTGTCCTGCAAGCAGTTCACGCCACCAATCGTGCCATACGGTTGCGCATACTCATCGTACACGCGGTACTGGATGCTGACGCCTCCACCCAGTTCCGCGGTCGCCTCCTGGGAACACGGGACCAGGATGAAACGTGTCGAAACGTCCGTCTGCGAGACGGCATCGCTCGCGCCGCCAAAGAAATGGGGCATGAACCACTGCGGTAATAGAGAGGCCCCCGGACAGCCCGCAACCGCTCCCGGGACGATCCCAACGGCGGTGTACTTCGACACGTCCAGAAACAGGGGCGCCGCTCGATACCGTTCCAGCGTGGCTTCGCCGCGGAGCGCGCTTTCGCCCGTCGGCACTCCTTGTCCGTCGACGGCGACGCATCGCAAACTGCCTCGGAACGGGACCTCGGGTACGGCCGGGCTGGCAAGCCAACCGGTCGACTGAAACGCGCTCAGGTCATAGCGGAACACGTCGGCCGTACTGCAGCCAGGGGCGCAGGAGGCTCCGGCGGCGCAATCTCCCATCGTAGCGCATACCTTGCCAACAGGGTCCGTGCAGTGACTGTTGACGTTCTGGTAGGCGCACTGGACGGAGATCGCGTGCGCGGTCGCGTTGCTGAGTTGCAAGACGGTATCCCGTCCCGTGGCGCCGTCGACGACGACGTAGGGGTAGATGAGGATGGGGGCTGCCTGATCGGACACCGCGTCGCCGCGCGCCGGCCGGCGGTTGCCGACGAGAACCCCGGTGGCGGCGGTCGCCAGCATCCAGCACAGCAAGTGTAGTGCACGGCCGCTGCGTACGGCTCGCCGCTCGTGGCGCATGGCTACGAACTCTTGCACACGCCCGCGGTACAATGCGCACTCACGCACTGGTGCGCGCCGGACGCGTCGATGGGATCGGCCGCGCACACCACGCCGAGCGCCCGCTTGGGCACGCATACGCCGACTTGCGAGCAGTAGGTGCCGGCGCCGCACTGCGCGTCGCTCGGGCAGCGCGGCGGCAGGACGATCGTATCCGGAAGGCTGCGTACGCCGGTCGTTTGGGGATTCAGCGCCGCCGAGCTGGTAACGGGCGATGTGCCGCCGGAGTCGTGAAACTCTTCCGCCACCATCAAGATGCCCGGATCCGCTCCCGCGGGGGTCAGGGTGGTTTGCATATACGTCTTGCCGGGCGAGGCGTTGAACTGCGCACTCACCGCGTTCAGCGGCAGGTCCGCCCAACCGGCGATGCTGACGCTCGGCTGTGCCAGGCCGTCGTGGAGATCGAAATCGATCGTGACGCTTGGAGGCGCGCTGCTCGAGAAGTCTTGCGAGCAGGACAGAATGGCGATGTTGGTCCGCACCGCCGAGCCGCCGCCGATTACCGGGTCGGCGGCGTTGTACGCCAAATGGTCCAACACCCATTGCCGGGGGCAGGCCTGATACTCGGTGCCGGCGGGACAAATGGACGACCCCGTACCGCCAAGGCACAGCACCTCGTTGCCGTCGTTGGCGGCCATCGCGGAGAGGCCGACGGCGCTGTACTTGCTGGTATCGCCGGAAACCAGATCCTTGATCGTTGCCGTGCCGACCAACTTGTCGGCGTTGGCTACGGGATGCCCGGTGGAGTCGGTGACGACGCACCACAGTGCTCCGCGAAACGGCGGTGCGACAGCGGGGACCTCGCCACAGCAAGGATTGATCTGCGGATTGCCGCCAATGGAAATGTGGCCTTGCGATACGACCCAGGATAACGGACGTGGTCCTCTGGACGGCGTCGGCGGCGGAGTTGGCGGCGTCCCGTCCACACTGAACGGCAGGCCAAACGGCGTCGCCTGCCCGGCGGGAGACGACGCTGCGTTCCAGTAGGCGCAGCGCGCCGTAATACCGGTGCTCGACGCATTGACGATCTGGATGATGGTATCGTGCGTGCCGTCGGCGATGACCTTGGGAAAGACGAGCAGGGCGCTTGGTCGATCGCTCGCCGCTAGCGCGTTCGCCGCCGCGAACGCGCTTCCCAGGAGCACGATCACGACGGTGGTGCGTAGCCTTCGTCCAAGCGCTCCGTGCATTTCCCTGCCAACCCCGCTTCGGGCCGTACCATCGAATGGAGGCGCCGGCCCGGGCTCCGCTTCTTATGTGGCCAAGGGAAAAATCCTGAAACCGGCTACCAGAGTGTTTCCGGCCTTGTCAAGCGGTTTCCGGCGATGCGTTTGCCGTCCGCGTCTGTCACGTGTCCACTCGCGGCCAGGGTGGCGAGCAGGCACGCTCCGTGCGTTGCCGGCCACGTGCGGCGACGCGCCTGACCGTCGTCGCGCCGGCTCCGCCGCGGCCGCCTTCGTAGCGGCGACTGCCGACCGGCCGCGGGCTTGACAGCCTCGATCGATTGGTGGAGTAGCGTTTGTCATGCAAACCACCCTGTCCTCCGCGGACATCCAACGTGATCTCGATTTTGCCATCGCCGCCGCACGGCTCGCCGGCCAGCGTGTCATGGGCTTGCGCGATAGCGGTCGCTGGCAGGGTAGTACGTTGGCCGACATCGGCGACCAGGCGGCCGACGGCTGGCTCCAAGGCTTGATCCGCGGCCGTTATCCCGACGATGGGTTGCTGAGCGAGGAGACGGCCGACTCGCCCGAGCGGTTGACCAAGGGCCGCTGCTGGATCGTCGATCCGCTCGACGGCACGCGCGAATTCAGCGAGCTGCGCGACGATTGGGCGATCCACGTGGCGCTCGCCGTCGACGGCCGCTGCGCACTCAGCGCGGTCGACCTCCCAGCCTGTGGGCGTTTGTTGTGGGGGGTGGCTATTCCGGGGTGTGAGCGGGCGGGCATCGAGGGCGGAGGGAGCCTCGTGGGCGCTGATACCGCGGGCCCAGCCACTCCGCGCGTGGTGGTGTCGCGCAGTCACACCCCAGCCTGGGTTGGCCGCTTCTGCGAGCACATCGGCGCGGCGGCACCCGTCCCGTGTGGCAGCGCGGGCTACAAGACGGCGCGCATCCTGCTGGGTGAGGCGGACATCTACGTGCACAAGGTCGGCCTCAAGGAGTGGGACACGTGCGCGCCGGAGACCGTGGCGCGCGCCCTGGGCTGGACGGTGTGCAAGCTGCGCGGCGAAGAGCATCGGTACAATCAACCCAATCCGAAAAACCACGAATTCGTCGTCTGCCGGCCGGCGTGGAAGGAACGGGTGATCGCGGCTCTTGCTCAATCAGGCGCGCTCGAGGCCTGACCCTACCGCCCGGAGCCGCACCGCGGCGACGTGCCGATTAGCGTGGATCCGGGTCCGGGTAGATGTTCACCGGGATGGCGTTCTGCAGTGCCATGCCGGTGATCGGATCGAATCGTTTGTCATTTGCGATGAGGCGCGTCAGACCTGGCCCGAGGCGTTCGGCGCTTTGCTTGGAGAATTGCGGCAATGGCCACGGCGTGTCGAGACCGAACGGTATGGCGATGACCCCGCGGCCGATGTCGGGATCGCCTTCGACGGCGACGCCGATCCGACCATGTCCGCTGTCGATGACGGCACGACTGCCGTCCGTCAGTTGCAGGGTGCGCACGTCGTCCGGATGCAGGTACGCGGTACCTTCGCGCTGCTTGCGTCGGAGCGCCCGAAGTTCGCGTCCCTTGGTGTTATAGATCTCGAGCACCCGCATGGAGATCAGCCGGTGGGTGAACCGCTCACCCTCGTCGTAGCCGCCCGACAAGATGACGGGTTCGGCACGCAGCTCCCGGAGTTCGGCGATGACGTCGGGGTGGCCGGCCGCCATCTTGCCGTCGGGATGGGCGATACCGCCGGGCAACACGGTGCCCGCGACCGCTTCTCCGAAGACGCAGCCGCTCGGATGGCTGCGTACTTCGTCGAGCGCAATACGCGAGCCGGCAGCGAGGGCGTTCAACAGTTCCTCCGATGTCGGCCGGCGCTCTGTCGTGAGTCCCGGCGGACTCGGGTCGAGTTCCATGCGGCGCGCCAGTTCCCACATGATTTCCCAGTCTTCCAGCAGGTCGGCCGGCGCCGGCACCACGGCCGGCGTGTACTGTGCGAACGGTGCCGGGTAGAAGCGGTCGAACATCAGCGTCATGTCGGGGCGCTCGAGGAAGTGTTTGGTCGGCAGCACGTAGTGGGCAAATTCGGCGGTGGCCGTCATAAACGAATCGATGACCACCAACAGTTCGAGGTCGTGGAGGGCGGCCGCCGTCTTCTCCAGGTCGGGGAACGCCAGCAGGGGGTTCCCTTTGAGCACCACCAGGGCGCGGATCCGTCCGTCACCCGGCGTGAGGATTTCGTCGGCGAGTGTGGACGAGGGCATTTCCACGTAGCCGGGAGCGACCAATAGCCCGGACAGGCCGCGCACCCGCGTTTTGACGTCGGCGCGGAGCGGCTGAGTGGCGGGGCGCTGGCCGGATGGAAGAGGCCGGCTCAAAACCCCAGGATTGAAGAGCAGGCCGCCGGCGCGGTCGATGCGTCCGCACAGGGCGTTGAGCGTGTGCACCAGATGGATGTTCAGGTTCTGGTGGCGCGACATCGAGAGGCCGACTCCGAGGCGTGCCGCCCCTGTGCGGGCGCTGGCAAACAGCGTTGCCGCGCGCGTCACGGCCGCCGCGGCGACCCCGGTGCGCCGAGAGACGTACGCCAGGTCGAAGCCGCGTACCGCTTCGCGTAGTTCATCGAGACCGCTGACGAATGCCTCGACGTACGCACGGTCGTGAAGGCCAGCCTCCAGGATGACGTTGATCATGCCGGCGAGCAGGGTGGCATCCTCTCCCGGTCGGACCTGGAGATGCAGGTTGGCGCGCTTCGCCGTCTCGCTGCGGCGCGGATCGATGACGATCAGTTTCATGCCGCGGGTGCGGGCATCGCGCAACCGCTTCGCGGGATAGGAACACGGCATGCCGACGCCGTGGGACACCACCGGGTTGGTACCGACGAACAACGCAACGTCGGCGTGGTCCAGGTCGAACACCCCGGCGTAGGTACCGAAGGGCGTGGCGGCACTGCCGAAGAAACGCTGCGCCGCGACGATGATGCCCGGTTTGTCCACGGTCAGCGGTGTGTAGAAGGAAGGAGAGCCCAACGCATCCAGCCACGCTTTCGCCATGCGCCAGCCCGCCGCGGAAAACGCCGCGCCGGTTCCGACATAGGCGGCGACCGAACGTCGGCCGTGGCGTTCCGCAATATGTCGCAACTGCCGCGCGATGACGTCCAGAGCCTGATCGTAGGCGAGGTCGCCCCAGGCAGTACCGACACGCTGGCGGCAGGACAGCAGCCGCGCCGAATGGTGGATATCCTCCGGGACCGCGCGTCCCTTCGGGCAGGTGTAACCGCGCGAAAAGGGGTTCTGCGGATCGCCGCGGACGGCGACGACCCGGCCGCTGCCGGGATCCACGTCGACGATGATGCCACAAAATACGTGGCAGAGGCGGCAGAATGTCGTCTTGTGCTCAACGCGAGTAGTCATGGCGGCGTCGCTCCTGACGTGTCATTCGTTTGCCCGGATCAGGTGCTCAACTTCCTCCGGCGTTGCGGCGTGGCACAGGCGTTGGCGGAAGCGCGCCGACTGCAGGAGCATCGAGAGGTTGGCCAGAAAGCCGAGATGATCGCCGGCGAGGGCCGGCGAAGATAAGACGAGGACGACAATGGAGATCGGCAGGCGGTTGCCCGCCGCATACACCGCCCGCGACGACACCGCCATCGCCGCAATGATGCCGGTGATGCCGTCCAGACGTGCATGGGGAATGCTGACGCCGATATCGACCATTGCCGTGCTGGCCACCGCTTCCCGCTCCTCGATCGCCCGCACTGCCGCGGGGGCGAGTTCGCCGGGAATGCGGCCGGCCGAGACCAGACGGTCCACCAACCGGCAGATCGTCTCGCCGAGATCCTCCCAGGCAGGCTGGACCAACACGCTGTCGGCAGGCAAGGCGTCGCTGACGCGAGGAAACATGCTCTGGTATCCCTAATCTCGTCCGTGAACGAACGCGAAATCCGGGCTGCGGATACTCCACACATACTGCGTCAGACGGTGGCTGTGCAAGCCCGGGTGGAGACCACCGCTTTGCAAACCGCGCCGACCCGCTATAAGTAGAAGTGACGATGTTCACGAGCTTCCGCCAGCCGCCTACGCAGCGGCGGCCGACCAGCCCCATCGAAGATGCCATCGCCGACATCCGCGCCGGGAAGATGGTCATTTTGATGGACGACGAGAGCCGGGAAAACGAGGGCGATCTGTGCCTGGCGGCGGAGAAGGTGACCGCGGACGCGGTGAACTTCATGGCCAAGTACGGCCGCGGACTCATCTGCTTGACGCTCACCGAGGAGCGCATCGCGGAACTGGGGTTGCACATGATGGTGGTGGAAAATCGTGCGCCGCTGGGAACCGCCTTTACCGTCTCCATCGACGCGCGCCACGGCATCACCCATGGGATCTCCGCCGCGGATCGTGCCACGACGATTCTCAGGGCCATCGACGAGCACGCCCGTCCCAGCGACCTGGTTGTGCCGGGGCACGTGTTCCCGCTGCGCGCGCGCCGGGGTGGGGTGCTCGTGCGCACCGGGCAGACCGAGGGCTCGGTCGATCTTGCCCGCCTCGCCGGGTGCAAGCCCGCGGGTGTCATCTGCGAGATCATGAACGACGACGGCACCATGGCGCGGCTGCCGGACCTCGAGCGCTTCGCCGCCACCCACAATCTCAAGATCTGCACCGTCGCCGATCTCATCAACTATCGCTTGCGCTGCGATTCGTTGGTCCATCGCGTCGCCGAGGCGCGCATCAACAGCCGCTACGGTGGCGAATTCCGCATTCTCGTGTACCATTCGGACGTCGATGACGGCGAGCACGTGGTCTTGCAGAAGGGCGAGATCTGTCCGGACGAGCCCGTCCTGGTACGGGCACACGCCGAGTATCTGCCCGGCGATGTCTTTCGGATGGCGGAGCGGAACACGGCATCCTTGCTGCACGAAGCCATGCGTGTGATCGCCACGGCCGGCAGAGGCGTGGTGCTGTACTTACGCCGCGAAGGGCGCGGCGCGGAGATCCTCGAATCCACCGCCAAGGCAGGCCGGTCGCCGCGCCAGGCGCCGCGTTCGCCCAGTACCGATCCGGCCACGCGGCAGCAGGAATTCCGCGAGTACGGTATCGGTGCGCAGATCCTGCGCGACATTGGCGCGCACAAGATCCGACTGCTGACCAACTCGCCGCGCAATCTGGTCAGCTTGCCGGGATACGGCCTCGAGGTCGTCGAGTGCGTTCCGCTCCAACTGGAGAGCGAGCGCAAGCCTGCGCCAAAGGCGACCGCCACGCGGCAGCGGCAATCGCACACGTCGTAACGGGATCGCTACGCCCCTGCAAACCATTTGGCCGGTTCGAAGGTGTAGACGAAGCCGGCGGTGGCGCCGACGTCTTCACTGGCGGTGATCAGTCCCACACTCGCGCCCAGATACACCTTCAGCGGGCCCCGTTGGGCCTGCAGGCCGAGGCGCATTGCGGCCTGATCGTTGTTGTAGTGGCTGGTGCCGATCCCGGAGCACTCGGCCACCAGCCGCACCCGTATGGCGTCGGGAGCGTCCCTGCCCAACGGCGCCGAGACCACACCGACGTCGTAGTGTACCGTGTCGTCCTGCCCGCCGGGCTTGTACCAATTGGGGAATGCCGGCATCGTCGACCCTGAATTGCCGAGCAGCAAGACCCCCAGATTGACATGAGCGGAGAGCGGCCCGAAATCCTTCGACGCCACGACGTCCGCGCCGAAATCGGTGTCGTCGGTGCCCAGGCGCTCGGCGCGCACGGCGTTCGGCAACTTGACGCCAAAGCGCACGGAGAGTGCGGGGAACAGGTCGCGCTCGCGCATGACGCGCACCTTGGTGAACAAGCGCAAGTCGCCCGAGTTATAGGCGCTGTGCTCGTGCCCCGTGTTCCACTCCTCGTCCAGGTACAGCATTTCATAGCTCGCTTGAATCTCGGCCCAGCCGCCGGCCCCGATGCGGAAGAGGAGTTGCGGAACGGCCACCAGATCTTGACGTTTCAAGGTGCCGGGTGGGGTGAATGCCGGGAAACGCATGTCGCGGAAATAGGATGTGCCCAGCCCCGCTTCCACGACGCCGTGCGGCAGGGGCTCGGCCTCCTCGACCGCCAACGGCAACAAGGAGTAGGCGTGTGCTGGACGCAGCGACCACGCGGCCAGCAACGCGGAGAGAACGGCAACGGTGCAACATCGGCGCGGTGAACATCGAGGTGTAAGCATGCCGGCCTTTTGGCTCAGGTCGAGGCGTAATTGCAAGAGTGCGGCCCGTGTGCTTGCATTTTTCTCGTGCGCGTACGGCAGCGAATCGGCATCGCCTTCGTTCTTCTTCTCGGCAGCGTCAGCATGGCCGCGGCCGCCGGCCGGGTGACGCTGCACCTCCAACCGGAGGGCGCCGCGGCGGTGCGTGGGGCCCCGTTCGCCCTGGACATCCGCGCCGAAGTCGAGCAGGGCTGGCACATCAATGCGCACCAACCGACGGACACCTTTCTGATTCCCACCGCACTGCGACTGACGGCACCCCCCGGCGTTGCGGTTGAGCCAGCCGTGTATCCGCGCCCGCAACGGCATGCCTTCGCGTTTGCCGGAGGGAAGGAACTGTTGGTGTACGAGGGTAGCGTCGACATGGCCGCGACGCTCCGTGTTCCGGTCGACTTCGCGGCCACCACGCTGCGGATCGATGCGACCTTGCGCTATCAGGCGTGCAATGCCGTCACCTGTTTGCCACCGGCCACGGCGGCCGCGGAACTCGTCCTGCCTGTCGGTGCGACGGTGGAGGCGGGGCGGACCGTGCCAGCGGTGCACGCACATCCGGGGGTGCTGGCGGGCGCGAATGCGATCGATGTCGGCGGTTGGATCGGTGCGCACGGTCTAGGTGTCACCTGGCTGCTGGTTTTCCTGGTCGGCCTCGGACTGAATCTGACGCCGTGCGTCTACCCGTTGATCTCGGTGACCGTCGCCTATTTCGGCACACAGGGACGGCAGCGCCACACGCCGGTCGCGTTGTTGGCGGCCACCTATGTGCTGGGAATCATCGCGACCTTTGCGACGCTGGGCGTGGCGGCGGCGCTGTCGGGCGGTCTATTTGGGGCGGCGCTGCAGAAGCCGCCGGTGCTGTTGTCGATCGCCGCGGTGTTGGTCCTGCTGGCGCTCAGTGCGTTCGGGCTGTATCAGATCCAGCCGCCGGCGTGGGCGCTGCGCTTGGTGAGCGGTGCGGTGCAGGGCCTCTTCGGGGCCTTCTTCATGGGGCTGACGATGGGTGTGGTGGCGGCGCCGTGCGTCGGCCCGGTGGTGATCGGGCTGTTGCTGTTTGTGGGGGCGCAGCAGAGCGCGGCGCTCGGCCTGGAACTGTTTTCCGCGCTCGGCTTGGGGATGGGCTTGCCGTACCTGGGTCTGGCGATGGCGGCGGGATCGATCAAGGCCCTGCCGCGGTCGGGCGAGTGGCTGGTATGGGTGGAGCGGGTCTTTGGGGTCATGCTCCTGGGACTGGCCGCCTATTTTGTCGCACCGCTCATGCCGCCGGCTGGGCGCCACCTGGTGCTGCCGGGGCTGACGGCGGCCGCCGGCGTCTATCTCGGCTTCATCGATCGCTCGGGGGCGGACGTGCGCTACTTCCCGGCATTCAAGCGTCTTCTCGGGCTGGCGGCGTTGCTGCTCTCCGTATGGACGGTCCTGCCGCCGCGGGCCGAGAGTGCGATTGCGTGGCAGCCGTTCGACGCCGCCAGTGTGGCTGGGGCGCGCCGCGATGGCCGGCCGGCATTGGTCGATTTTGTCGCCGACTGGTGCCTCCCTTGCCGCGAGATGGACCAGACCACATTCGCGCATGCGGATGTGCGTCAGCAAGCCGAGCGCTTCGCCATGTTCAAAGCCGACATCACGCACGACTCCGAGAGCGCCAGTGCGCTGACAGAGCGTTATCAGGTGCGCGGCGTCCCGACCCTGATCCTGTTCGACGGTACAGGCATGGAGGTGAAACGCCTGGTCGGCTACGTCGGCGAGCGCGAGCTGGCGGCGGCGATGCGGGACGTGCGCTGAGCCGCGTCTGGCGAGCCTGGCGCGGCTGGACCGGGCGCGCTTGTGACGTGGGCCCCGGCGCGCTACACTCCGCCGGCAGTGGACAATCTCTTGCCGCCCGGCGGCGGCACTTCCGCCCCAGCCGAATCGACTATCAGCTTCCGCTCCTTGGCGCTGCCGGATGTCGTGCAGCAGGGGATCGACGCCGCCGGGTTCACGACGTGCACGGCGATCCAGCAGCACGCGCTGCCGCTGGCGCTGGCCGGAAAGGATGTGGCGGGGCAGGCGCAGACGGGAACCGGCAAGACCGCCACGTTCCTGATCTCGACGTTCACCCGGCTGCTGCGCCACCGCCCGCCGGCGTTGCCGGAGCCGGCACCGCGGGCGCTCATCATCGCGCCGACGCGCGAGCTGGCCGTGCAGATCCTGCAGGATGCCGAACAGCTCGGCCGCTTCACCGGCCTGTCGATGCAGGCAGTGTACGGCGGCATCGATTACCGCAAGCAGCGCGAGTTGTTGCAGGGCGGGTGCGACATCCTGATCGGCACCCCCGGACGCTTGATCGATTATTTCAAACAGCGCGTCTACAGTTTGCGCCGCGTCGAGGTGCTGGTGATCGACGAGGCCGATCGCCTGTTCGACATGGGCTTCATCGCCGATCTGCGTTTTCTGCTGCGGCGCTTGCCGCCGTATCACAAGCGGCAGTCCATGCTGTTTTCGGCGACCTTGTCCTACGCCGTCATGGAGCTGGCCTACGAGCACATGAACGATCCGCTCAAGGTCAGTGCCAGCCCGGAGCAACTGACGGCGGCCAATGTGGAACACGTGCTCTACCATGTCGGCTCGCACGAGAAACTGCCCATTCTGCTCGGCTTGCTGCAACGCGAACAACCCTCGCGCCTGCTCATTTTCGTGAATACGAAGCGCGCCGGCGAGTGGCTGGCACGCCGCCTGACGGAGAACGGACACGGGGCCAAAGCGATTACCGGCGATCTCGAGCAGCGTGTCCGCCTGCGCCTGGTGCACGATTTCCGCTCCGGGGATCTCCCGATCCTGGTGGCGACCGATGTTGCCTCCCGCGGCTTGCATATCGAAGATGTCAGCCATGTGGTGAATTACGATCTTCCGCAGGACCCCGAGAACTACGTTCATCGCGTCGGGCGCACGGCACGGGCCGGGGCATCGGGGAAAGCCATCAGCCTGGCGTGCGAGGAGTACGTCGAGTCGCTCGAGGCCATCGAACAGCTCGCGGGGTTCAAGATTCCCGTGCAAGAGGCCCCCGACGATCTCTTCGTGCGTCCGCTGCCTCCGCAGCACCGCACAGCGCACGGTCACCCGCGGTCGGCGCCCGGCGGGCGTCGGAGCCGGCGCGGCGGCAAGGGAGACGCGCGCGGTGGCGCCCCCCGCCCGCCCGCCAAGGGCTGACCGTCGAAGCCCCACCCCATCGGCGAGTTACATCAAGGAGGAGTGCGACATGTTTGGCACCATCAAGAAGATCGTGCGCGACAAGGGATTCGGGTTCATCGTGCCCGACGACGGCAGTGACGACGTGTTCTTTCACCGGTCGCGGCTGGCCCCGAAAGTCGTGTTCGAGGATCTGCGCGAAGGCGACGAGGTCGAGTTCCAGGTCACGAAGGGCGAAAAGGGGCCGCAGGCGAACAACCTGAAAGTGCGCTGAGAGGGCGTGGAAGCGTGCGAGGGTACGAGCGTGAGAGTGCGATGCGAACGCGCGCCGATGGCTCCCCGAACACGCCCTCGATCGGTTCGCCGCTTCCACGCGCCGTCGCGGCCGCCCTCAGCGGTGGGCTGATCGCCGCTTGCTTCCTGCGTTTTTGGCTGTTTCCCCTCGCCTGGGTGGCGTTCGTTCCTCTGCTCTGGGCCGTCCGCCACGCGACCGCTGCCCGCGAGGCCGCGCGCCTCGGCTTCATTGCCGGCCTGGCGACCAACCTGCCCGCGTTTTACTGGTTGGTCTACACGATCCACGTGTTCGGCGGGTTCGGTTACCCGCTGGCCGTCTTCTTTTATGTGTGCCTCACGCTCTTCACCTCTTGCGAATTCGTGGCGTTCGCGCTGGCGTTGCGGCGGACGGGTCCGGGGCCATTGGCGCTGGCGGCACCGGCCCTGTGGGTGGCGCTCGAGTTTCTGTACCCCAACCTGTTTCCCTGGCGGATGGCGCACACCCAATTCCACGTGCCGGTCTTGATCCAGATCGGGGATCTCACCGGCCCGTACGGCCTGAGCTTCGTGATGCTCTGGATCTCCGCGGCGCTGGCGCTGCTGCTCGACACGCCACGCCGACTTCGCCCCCTCGGCGCCGCGGTGACCGCCTCGCTCGCGGTGGTGCTGTATGGCGCGCTGCGCTTGCCGGTCATCGATCGCGCTCTGGCGGCCGCACCCACGTTCCGTGTCGCCCTGGTCCAAGGCAACGTCGGGATCGAGGAAAAGGACGATGTGCGCTACGTCGACGTCAACCTGGAAAAATACCAGGAGCTGTCGGAGCCGCTGCAGACAATGACCGATGTGATCGTTTGGCCGGAAACGGTGTCGCAACGCTGGGTGGAGGACGGCACGCTCCGGCTCGAAGGCAAGGACAATCCGTTCGACGACCTGCGCACCCACCTGATCTTTGGCGGCTTGGCCTTTCGCATCAACCCCCGTTCCCCGAAACACCCCGACGAGTTCAATAGTGCCTTCCTCGTCGGACCGGGCGGCGTTGTCGTGGACCGCTACGATAAGCATATCCTGATGCCGTTCGGGGAATACATCCCGCTGGCTTCCTACTTCCCGGCGATCGCCTCGCTGAGCCCGGCAACGGGTAGCTTCACCGCCGGGACCGGGGTGGAGGTCTTCGACGTTCCCGGGAAGGTGCGCATCGGCCAGTTGATCTGTTACGAGGATCTCTTGGCATCGATGGCGCGTCAGGCGACGGCGGCCGGTGCCGAGGCGTTGTTGAACATTCTGAACGACGCCTGGTACGGCAATACGGCGGCGCCCTATCAGCATCAGGCGTTGGCGTTGTGGCGCGCCATCGAGAATCGCCGTTTCCTGCTGCGCGGTTCGAACTCGGGCGTGACCAGTATCATCGACGCGGCCGGCCGCATCGTCGCCGAGGGACAGCTATTCAGCGCTGAAGTCATTAGCGGTGCCGTGCAGCGTCTGCACCTGACCACCTTCTACACGCGCTACGGCGACGTGTTCGCGTGGTTGGTCACCGGGATAGCGGCGGTGTCGATCTGGCGCGGGCGCCGCGCCCGGCGCGCCGCGCCCACCGCTTGACGTTACGAGCGATTGCTCTTAGAGTCGGCACTCATGGCATATCGCGTCGAGGAGCTGGCGGCGGCGGCGGGGGTGCGGGTCGATACCGTCCGCTATTACCAAGCCAAAGGATTGCTGCCGCCGCCGCGGCGGGTCAAGCGCGTCGCGGTGTACTCACGGGAACACCTGACGCGGCTGCGCCGCATCCGCCGCTACCAATCGCAAGGATTGAGTCTGGCCGTCATCAAACGTTTACTGCGGAACGGGACACCGTCGCGCGCGAACACGCTGCTGGCGGCGGTGGTGCAGGAGAGCGGGGAACGGTCGCTGACACGGGCGCAACTGGCCGCGCAGTCCGGTGTGCCGGAAGCGTTGCTGGCCTCGTTGGAAGCTGCTGGGCTCCTGGACCCGGCGGGTGGAGACGGCGAGGTACGCTATGGCGAGGCCGACCTGCAGATGATGCGCGCCGGGCTCGACATCCTGCGCCAGGGATTCCCGCTCGATGCCCTGTTTCGCGTTTCCGGTGCGCACGCGCGGCGGATCGGCCGTAGCGCCGACCAGGCGATCGGGTTGTTCGACAGGTACATTCACCGCGCCGGGAAGAACGGCATGGCGCCGGATGCGGTGGCCGACGTGTTCCGCCGCTTGCTGCCGGCGGCGACGACCCTGGTGGCGCTGCACTTTCAGCGTACCCTGTTGAGCCGGGCGTTGCAGCGCTTGCGCGAGCGCGGCGATACCGAGGCGTATTCGGCGGCCGCCGCCGTGCTACAGTCCGGACGCTTGGAGGTCACGTGGCGCTGAGAGCGGAGCGCCATCCGCCCGAAGAGGAACGGGGCGCGTTGCCGTCGCTCGCCGAGAAGGCCGCGGTCGTCGAGGCGATGTTCGACCGTATCGCGCCGCGCTACGACCTGCTCAACCGGCTGTTGACCTTGCGGCTCGACCAATACTGGCGCCGGGTGGCGGTGCGCCGCGCCGGCATTGGGCCGGGGGACGTCGTCGTCGACCTCGGGTGCGGTACGGGGGATTTTTGTAGGCTCGCGGCCGCCACCGGGGCACGGGCAATCGGGGTGGACTTCGCCGCCGGCATGCTCCTCGCCGCGCGCGGTCGCGGACTGCCGGCGCAACTTGTGCGTGCCGACGCGGGCATGTTGCCGTTGTCCGCCGCCTGCGCCACGGTCGTCACTTCCGGCTTTGCGTTGCGGAACTTCGTCTCCATCCCGCAAGTGTTGGCCGAAGCGGCGCGGGTGCTGCGCCCAGGCGGCCGCCTGGCACTGCTCGAAGTGGATGAGCCGGCGAGCGCGCTGGCGCGCTGGGGACACGATCTGTACTTCAGACGACTCGTGCCGCTCATTGGCGGCCTGCTGTCCGACCGCGCCGCCTACGCCTATCTGCCGCAAAGCACGGCCTACCTGCCGCCGGCGCCGGAGATCTTGCGGTTGATCGCCGCCGCCGGTTTTCGCGAGGCCGTCAAGCGGCCGCTGAGCGGCGGCATTGCCCAGGTGCTCTTCGCGGTCCGGAGCGCGTGACGCATGATGACGAACGCCGAGGTAGCGAGCGCCGACGACTACATCGCGCTGGCGATCGAGCGCGCACGTGGGTTGCGCAGGCCCGTGCTGTTGGCCGTTTCGGGCGCAGTGGCACCGCCGGAAGACCTGCTGAGCTGGGTACATCGCGCCGGAGGCAACGAGGGACGCTCGTTTTTCTGGGAGCGGCCGGCCGACGGATTCGCGGTCGCCGCGCTTGGCGAAACGGTGGCCGTGCGCGGGCACGGGGCGAGCCGCTTTGCCGACGTGGCGGCGGCCTGCGATGCGCTCATCGCCGATGCAGTGGTCGATCGCGACTCGCGGGACGTCGGTGCCCCGTTGTTCGTCGGCGGCTTTGCATTCGCCGCCAACGTGGAGGAGACGGGGCCGTGGTGCGGCTTCCCGCAGGGGCTGATGGTATTGCCGCGGTTGCTGATCGTGCGCCACCGGCACCGCGCGACATTCACCGCTACGTGCATGGTGGCCGCGGATAGTGAGCCGCCGGAGGTCGCGCGGCGGCTGCGGGCGGATGTGGAACGCCTGCGGCGGTGTGCGACGGCTGCCCGCGGTAAGCCGGCCGATGGCCCCATTGCGATCCGCTGCCAGTCCGCATCCACACCACCGGTCTCGCGATGGCAGCAGGCGGTACGCGACACCCTCGAGGACATCGCCCAGGGGCGTCTCGAGAAACTGGTGCTGGCGCGGTCCTGCACCGTGGCGGCCGATCGCCGCCTGGATTGCGGGCGCATCCTGCGTCACCTGCGCACGACCTACCCTTCCTGTGTGCTGTTTTGGATCGGAACCGCGGACGGCGATTTTCTCGGGGCGACGCCGGAGCCGCTGGTGCGCCGCAGCGGCCGGCACGTGACCACCGCGGCGATCGCCGGCTCGACCGCGCCCGGTGCGTCGGCGGCGGACGCGTCGGCGCTGGCGCAGGCATTGCAACGCAGCGACAAGGACCGCCTCGAACATGCTATCGTGGTACGGGCAATCGCCGACGCCTTGCGGCCGGTGTGCGCTACCCTTGACGTGGCCGCGGAACCGCAGCTGCTGCGCTTGGATAACGTGCAGCACCTGATGACTCCCATCGCCGGCACATTGCGCGTGCCGCATCGCGTCCTCGATCTGGTCGATCGGCTGCATCCGAGCCCCGCGGTCGCCGGCCATCCGCGCGCCGCCGCCTTGCAACTGTTACCGCAGCGTGAGGCCCTCAGCCGTGGTTGGTATGCGGGACCCATCGGCTGGATGGACGCCCGCCACGACGGCGAGTTCGCGGTGGCCATCCGCTCCGCGCTGGTGCGTGGCGCGGAAGCAGCGCTGTTTGCCGGGGCCGGGATTGTTGCCGGTTCCGATCCGGACGCGGAGCTCGACGAAACCCGCCTCAAGCTGCAACCGCTGCTCTCCGCACTTACGGAAGCCTGACGATGTACGAGGACGATCCGACGTACGCCGGCATCGAGGCGTTCGTAACCCAACTGGCGTTGGCCGGTGTGCGGCACGCTTGCCTCATGCCCGGTGCGCGCTCCACGCCGCTGGCGCTGACCTTCGCGACGCACCCGGCGGTGCGCGCGTGGGCGCATGTCGATGAGCGCTCGGGGGCGTTCTTCGCCCTCGGGATGGCGAAGGCGACGCGCCGTCCCGTGGCGGTTGTCTGCACCTCCGGCACCGCCGCGGCCAACCTTCTACCCGCCGCGGTCGAGGCGTCTTACGCTCACGTCCCGTTGCTGTTGTTGACCGCGGACCGCCCGCCGGAGTTGCGCGACCGCGGTGCCGGTCAAACGATCGACCAGATCAAGTTGTTCGGCGCCCACGTCAAATGGTTTACCGAGGTTGGAGGCGCCGATGCCGGCCTGCGCTATTTTCGAACCTTGGCATCCGCGGCCGTGGCGCGCGCCCGTGCCAACCCGCCCGGTCCGGTGCACCTGAACTTCCCGTTTCGGGAGCCGCTGATGCCGCGCGTGGTCGCCGGCCCGGCGGCGCTGCAGGCTACGCCTCCCGCGATGCCCGAGGGCGCGCTCACCCACGCTGTCGTAGCCGCGCCGCCGGCGGCCGCGGCACGGGCGCTGGCGGCGAGTCTAGTTGCCACGCGGCGCGGCCTGATCGCCTGCGGGCCTTCCGACTTCGGATCCGGGTTTGCGGCGGCGGTTGCCCGCCTCGCGTCCGGCCTTGGCTATCCGGTCCTGGCCGACACCGTTTCGCAAGTGCGTACCGGCTCGCACGACACGACCATGGTGGTCGATGCCTACGACTTGATGCTCCGTGACCGGGCCTTCGCGCGAGCGCACGCCCCCGAGGTCGTGCTACGGATTGGGCCCATGCCCACGTCCAAGGCCTTTAGTGCCTTCCTGGAGCGGTGCAACTGTCGGCATCTGGTGCTCGATCCGTCAAGTGTCTGGAACGATCCGACCGCGACGGCGACGGAGTTCTTGCCCTGGGAGCCGCTGGTTGCCTGCGACGCGCTATGCCGGCATCTGCCGTCGCCACCGGTCGGCGCGGACGACGGATGGGCCGCAGGATGGTTATCGGCGGCGGCCCGTGCGCGCGCCGCGGTCACGTCGGCAATCGCGTCGTTGCCCGAACTGTTCGAGGGCAATGTCTTTGCGGAGTTGTCGCGGCTGCTGCCCGATGGTGCCTGCGTGTACGTCGGGAACAGCATGCCCATACGCGACTTGGAAAATTTCTGGCCGGTTGGCACGCAGGCCATCCGCTTTCTCTGTAATCGAGGGGCCAACGGCATTGACGGGTTCATTTCGAGCGCGTTGGGTGCGGCGGCGGCGAACGAGCGGCCGGTGGTCATCGTGACCGGCGATCTGGGCTTCTATCATGACCTCAACGGGCTGCTGGCGGTGAAGCGCCACGCCGTGCGGGCGACGATCGTGGTGATCAACAACGACGGCGGCGGCATCTTTTCTTTCCTGCCGCAGGCCGAGTGCGACGCGCGGGCAGCGGAGTACTTCCACACGCCGCACGGCCTGGACTTTCGCGGCGCCGCCGAGATGTTCGGTTGCGACTTCACCCGCGTCGCATCGTGGGCGCAGTTCCGTGAAGCCGTGCACGCGTCCCTGCGCGTCGACGGCACGCAAGTCATCGAGGTGCCGTCCGACCGCCGGCGTAATGTGGCGCTGCATCGCCAGATCTTCGCGGCCGCGGCGCACGCGCTCGCGGCGGGGTGAGCGCATGCCGCTGGTGCGCATAGGCGACGTGCGGTTGCAGGTGGCGGTGGCCGGACAGGGCGAGCCGCTGGTGTTACTGCATGGCTTTACCGGCAGCGCCGCCCAGTGGGGGCTGCAAATTTTGGCGTTCGCCGAACACTTCCGCACCGTGGCCGTCGATCTCCTGGGGCACGGCGGATCGGACGCGCCGGCCGATCCGGGGCGCTATCGGATGGAGCGTTGCGTGTCGGATCTGGCGGCGCTCCTGGATGCGGTGGATGTCCGACACGCCCGTTGGCTCGGCTATTCCATGGGCGCACGCGTGGCACTGGCATGGGCGCTGACCTACCCGGAGCGCGTGGACGCGCTTGTCCTCGAAGGCGTCTCCCCCGGGATCGAGGATTCCGAGGAACGGCGCCAGCGTGCGCGCCACGATGAGGCGCTGGCGGAACAGATCGAGCACGACGGCGTCGAGGCTTTCGTCGATGCATGGATGCGGCAACCGCTGTTCGCCTCCCAGGCGCGTCTCGGACCGGAAATCCTGGCAATGGCGCGCGCCGCACGTTGCGCCAACAGTGCGGTCGGACTTTCCAACAGTCTCCGCGGGATGGGTACGGGCGCGCAGGCGTCGCTGTGGCCACGGCTGCCCGCTCTGGACGTGCCGACATTGCTGGCGGTTGGCGCTGAGGACACCAAGTTCCGCGGCATCGCCGAGAACATGGTGCGCCGCATGCGCCGCGCCACGCTTGCGATCGTCCCCGCGGCTGGTCACGCGGCGCATATCGAGAACCCGAGCGCCTTCAATGCCCGCGTGCTGGAGTTCTTGCGGGACAAGAGATGTGTTCGCGTTCGAGAGAAACAACCACCCGTCGAAACCAACGGTTCGCGGATGTCACCGTTCACGAGCCCGATCATGACCCACGAGGAGGAATAGACATGCCGGTTACTTGGACCCAGCGCCGGACGTACACGGACATCTTGTACGAAACGGCGGAAGGGATGGCCAAAATCACGATCAATCGTCCCGAGGTGCGCAACGCCTTCCGCCCGCGGACGCTGTTCGAACTGATCGATGCGTTCGCAGCCGCGCGCGAGGATGCGTCCGTCGGCGTGGTCATCTTCACGGGCGCCGGAACGCGGGCATTTTGTTCGGGCGGCGACCAGCGAGTGCGCGGCAAAGGCGGCTACGTCGGCGACGACGGCATCCCGCGCTTGAACGCACTCGATCTGCAGCGGCAGATCCGGACGCTGCCGAAACCGGTCATCGCCATGGTGGCGGGATATGCCGTCGGCGGCGGCCATGTGCTGCACTTGCTCTGCGATCTCACCATCGCCGCCGAAAATGCAGTCTTCGGTCAGACCGGCCCGCGCGTCGGGAGCTTCGACGGCGGCTACGGAGCGACCTACATGGCCCGCATCGTCGGACACAAGAAAGCCCGGGAGATCTGGTACCTCTGCCGGCAGTACAACGCCCAACAAGCGCTGGACATGGGTCTGGTCAATGCGGTGGTGCCTTTGGAGCGACTCGAAGAGGAGACCGTCCAGTGGTGTCGCGAGATTCTGGCGAACAGCCCGCTGGCGATCCGCTGCCTGAAATCGGCCTTCAATGCCGACACGGACGGCCTCGCCGGGATTCAGGAGTTGGCCGGTAACGCCACGTTGCTCTACTACCTCTCGGAAGAGGCACAGGAAGGGCGCAACGCGTTCGTCGAGAAGCGTGCTCCGGACTTCGGCAAGTTTTCCCGACTGCCGTGAGCGATCGATCCGTGTCCGCAGGTTCATTCGCGGCCTGGATCCTGGCGATCCGCGTCCCCACCCTGAGCGCGGCGGTGGTGCCGGTGGTCGTGGGCACCGCGGTGGCGGCGCGCAGCGGCGCGGCCCAGTGGCTGGCCGCGGTGGCGGCGCTGGTTGCCGGCTTGTTGATTCAGATCGGGACCAACCTGGTCAACGACGTCGACGATTACGAGCGCGGCGCGGATACCGCCGAACGCCAAGGGCCCACCCGCGTGATCCAGGCGGGATTGTTGTCGCCGCGCGAGGTGCGTCTGGCCGCGTGGGCGGCGTTTGCCGCCGCGGCGGTGGTCGGCATGTATCTCTGTGCTCGTGGCGGCTGGCCGATCCTGCTCGTCGGCGTTGCCGCGATCCTTTCCGGACTCGCGTACACCGGCGGTCCGTGGCCACTAGGCTACAACGGTCTGGGCGATGCCTTTGTCTTCCTCTTCTTCGGTTTCGTGGCCGTGGTCGCGACCGCCTATGTGCAAGCGGGGGCCGTGTCCGGCACCGCGTTTGCCGCGGCGATTCCCGTGGGTGCGCTGGCGACCGCGATCCTGGTGGTCAACAATGTCCGCGACTGTGACACCGATCGTGTCGCGGGGAAGCGCACGTTGGCGGTGCGTTTGGGACAGGCGGCGGGGCGGGCGGAATATGTTGCGCTGGTGCTCCTGGCGTACGCCGTGCCCGCGGCGTTGTGGGCGCGGGGAGCGGCCGTGGGGATACTGCTCCCGTGGGTGACGCTGCCGTGGGCGTTCAGCCTTGCCCGGCTGATGGTCGCCTGCCGGGAAGGGCCGCGGTTCAACATGGCGTTGCGCAGCACCGCGCGATTGCATGCCGCCTTCGGCGCGCTATTCGCGCTCGGCCTGTTGGCATGAAGCTCGCCCGGATCGAGTTTGCACCGTTTCGCATTCCCTTCCGGCAGCCGCTCCGTCTTGCCGGCGGCTCGGTGGTCGCGCGGGTCGGCCTGCTCGTTCGGGCGTTCGACGCGGACGGAGCTGCCGGGATCGGAGAGGTCGCGCCGCCTCCCCTGGCAGGGGAGCAGGGCATCGCCGATGCGGTGGCCGCGCTGGTCCCCGTGCGGACCGCCCTGCGGCGCAACCGGCCGATCGACCTCGCGCCGTGGCTGCCGGATGGATGGGGATCGTCGCTGTCAGGTGCCGTCCGTGCCGGCGTTGAGATGGCGTGTTGTGACCTCGTGGGCCGAGCGCAAGGTCGACGGGCCGCGGAGGTGTTGGGTGTGGCGGTGCGGGATGAAGTGGCCGTGAACGCACTCATCGAGGAGCAGGATCCACGGGCCGCGGCGGAGGCCGCGAGGGCGCTGCTGGCGGCGGGATATCGATGTTTCAAGTTGAAGGTGGCGCACGGTCTGGCACAGGACATCGCGCGGGTTGCGGCGGTGCGCGCGGCGGTGGGCGCCGCGGCGCGGATTCGGCTCGACGCGAACGGCGTGTGGACCGTCGAGGAGGCGACGGCGGCGATCGCGCGGCTGGCGGCGCACGGAATCGAGTACGTCGAGCAACCGGTGCGCACGATCGAGGAGCTGGCACGCGTGCGCCACGCGGTCGACACGCCGATCGCGGCCGATGAGTGTGTCACCGGCGCCGACGCGGTGCGGCGGCTGGCGGCGCTGCAAGCCGCCGACGTGATCGTTGTCAAACCCGCATACCTCGGCATGCGGCACGCCCTGGCGGTCATTGAACGCGCCCGTGCGCATGGGTTGCAGGTGGTGGTGACGTCGGCGCTCGACACCAGCATCGGCATCGCGGCGGCCTTGCATCTGGCGGCGACGCTGCCCGATCCCGTCCTGCCCTGCGGTCTGGCCACCGCGGCGCTGCTCGCGGGCGATCTCGTGCGCGAACCGCCGATTCCCCGCGGCGGGAACCTCGCAGTGCCGAAAGGGGCGGGGCTCGGCATCGAACTCGATGAGGCCGCGGTCCGGCGCTGGAGTTCTCGGGACGCTTTGCATGGGTGACCGCATACCCAACTGGCTCGAACAGCGAGCACGGACCAGCCCCGGTCACCCGGCGCTGATTTACGAGGGACGGGTCATCTCGTACGCGGAGCTTGCCGCCCGCGTGGCCCTGGTGAGCGGCCGCTTACACCGTCTGGGCGTGCGTCCCGGCGATCGGATCGGCATGCTCATGGGCAACCGTCCTGAGTTTGTCGAACTCCTGCACGCCGCGGCGCGCGCCGGTGCTGTCGTTGTGCCGCTGCATGCCCGCCTCAGTCCGGCGGAAATCACGCGGCAACTCGTGGATTGCACTGTGCGAGTCCTGTTCCACGACCACGCTGCCCGCGACACGGTTGCCGGCGTGCGCCAGACGCTGGCGCTGCCGGTAGTAAGCGTTGAGCACGACCCGTGGAACGCCGAGCAGCCGCTTGACCCGGTTGCGGCGGATTCGGAGGGGACCGCCGCCAGAATGGATCTGGCCGACACACACAGCATCGTCTACACCTCCGGCAGCAGTGGCCGCGCCAAAGGCGTGCGGCTGACCTTCGGGAATGTGTTCTGGAGCGCGGTCGGGTCGGCGTTCAACATCGGCGTTCACGGCGACGATCGGTGGCTGGCGTGCCTGCCGTTTTGTCATGTCGGGGGCCTTTCGATTCTGTGGCGCAGCGTCATCTACGGTACGACGGCGGTCATCCACAACGGATTCGATCCCGTGCGTGTCGATCGTGCGCTCGACGACGAACGAGTGACCATCGTCTCGGTGGTGGCGAACATGTTACAGCGGCTGCTCGACGTGCGCGGGACGCGCCCCGCACCGCCGTGGTTGCGGTGTATCCTCGTTGGGGGAGGCCCGGTGCCCTTGGCGTTGCTGCAGGAGAGCCGTGCCCGAGGATTCGCCGTGATGCAGACGTACGGGCTTACCGAGACGGCCTCACAGGCGACCACGCTGGCACCGGTCGATGCGGAGCGCAAGATCGGCTCCGCGGGCAAGCCCCTACTCGGTACGCAAGTCATCGTTTGGGGGACGGACGGGCCGGCGCCGGCCGGCGAGGCAGGCGAGATCCTCGTCCGCGGCCCGAGTCTGAGTCCGGGCTACCTCGCTCCCGCCGATGACCAGAATCGCCAGGACGGCTGGTTCCATACCGGCGATCTTGGCCGTATGGATGACGAGGGATTCGTTTTCGTGCTTGGACGGCGCGACGATATGATCATCTCGGGCGGCGAAAACATCCATCCCGGGGAAGTCGAGGCCGCGCTGCACACGCACGCCTCGGTCGCCGAAGCCTGCGTGTATGGCGTACCCGACGATCGCTGGGGCGCGGCGGTCGCTGCCAGCGTGCGCTTGCGGCCCGGGATGACTGCCACCGCCGCGGACCTCACGGAGCACGTTCGCCTGCGCCTCGGGCGCTTCAAAGTGCCGCGCGGCATCGTCTTCGTCGACGACTTTCCACGCACGGCTTCCGGGAAAATCGTCAGGAGCAGCGTGCGGAGTGCGTGCCTGCAACGCGCCGCCGGCGAACCCAGTGGAGGAATCGAATTTCGTTCGGTAGGAGGCGAATGATGGAATCTGGCACCAATACGGACGCGGCGGTGCGCGGTCTGCTCGACAAGCTGGCGATCCACGAAGTGCTCATGCGCTATTGCCGCGCGATCGATCGCTGCGATGAAGAACTGTTGCGGTCGGTTTACCACGCCGACGCGTGGGACAATCACGGCGCGTTCAATGGCCCAGCCTCCGAGTTCATCCCGTGGGTCATGGACCTGCTGCGTCGGCGCTACAAGGCGACCACGCACGCCATCTGCAACGAACTCGTCGAGGTGGTCGGAGATGTTGCCCACGGCGAGTCCTACGTCTTCGCGTGTCATCGCTACGAGCGCGACGGCCGGGAGTGCGACTGGACGATCGCCGGGCGCTACGTCGATCGCTTCGAGCGACGGGACGGGGTCTGGAAGATTGCCCACCGGGTCGCCGTCATGGATTGGGACCGGGTCGATCCGGTGACCGACAAGCGGCCCGCGCCGCCGGTCGTCGGGCTCCGCGGCCGTCAGGATCCCGTCTACCGGTGAGCTGCACTCCATTCGTTGCACCGCCGGATCGGCGACCGGCGCCGCGGCGAGGCGCCAGGGAGCGCTGGCGGAGCGGTAGAGTTTCGGGCGCTTGACGATGGACGTGGTGCGGTTGGAGAACCACGGCTCCAGCAATGCCACTTGCCCCAACGCCTCACCCGCGGAGCGGTGCGGCGCGCGGCACGCTACGGTTGTAACAGCCGGCGTTTCCAGCCGGTGCGGGTGCGGAGGAAGAGTTCGCGATGGTGCAAGCGCCATGGCCGCTCGGTCCAGAATTCGATGGCGTCGGGGACGACCCGGTAGCCGATCCAGCCCGATGGCCGCGGGATCGGCCTGCCGCGAAACCGGGTGCGCAACGCCTTCCAGCGGGCGAGGAGCGCTGTACGGCTGGCGAGCGGTGCGCCTTGGTTCGAGGCCCAGGCGCTCAATTGGCTCTCGCGCGGTCTGGTGCGCCAGTACGCGTCCGCCTCCGCATACGACAGCCGCTCCACTGCGCCCTCGAAGCGGACTTGCCTGCCGATGGCATCCCAATGGCACACGCCGGCGGCCCGCGGATTGACGCCGAGCTCTCTGCCTTTGCGACTGGTCTCGCGCGTGTAGAAGACGAAGCCGTCCGTGTCCGCCTGTTTGAGCAGCACGAAGCGGACCGAGGGGCGCCCTTGCTCGTCGGCGGTGGCCACGGCCATCGCGTCGATCTGCGGCACGCCGATACGTTGGGCTTGTTTGTACCACCGGCGGAACAACGCAAACGGATCCTGGGTCATCGGCAAGAGCACCATAGGAATTGCCCGGCCCGAGATCAACCGCGGCTCGCCCTGCAACACGTAACAGTGTAGGTGTGGGTCCAGGAGCGATGCATCGTGCGTTCGACCGTGCCGCCAGGGTGTCTCCCCCTCGTCATCTTCTTCGGACTCGCGCTGCTCCTGCCCTTCTTCTTCGCCAATCTCATGCTGGAGGCCCTGGGGAAGCTGGGATTGAGTCCGCGAACGTCTTTCCTCGCGGCGCTGGGCATTTTTCTCGGCGGAATGGTGAACATCCCAGTCAAGCAGATCGAACGAGAAGAGCGAATCGAGCTGACGCCGTTTGCCCTGTTTGGCGTCGGATCTCTGTTCCCGCGCTTTCAGCGCCAGCGGACATCCACGATCATCGCGGTGAACGTGGGTGGCTGCATCGTGCCGACGGCGCTTGCCGTCTACGAGCTGTCGCGCGTTGCGGGCGTCGGACCCAACGCGCTGATGGCCGCCGCGGTCGCGACCGCGATCAATATCGTAGTGTGCTATCGTCTTGCCCGCCCGGTGCCGCGGGTAGGCATCGCGCTGCCGGCGCTGATGCCGGCACTGGTGGCCGCGGCGTGCGCGCTGCTATTTGTCCCCGACATGGCACCGTCGATCGCCTTCGCCGCCGGCGTGTTCGGTCCGCTCGTCGGTGCCGACCTTCTGCACCTGCGCGACATCGAGAACATCAGTGCCGGCGTGGCCAGCATCGGCGGTGCCGGGACCTTCGACGGGATCGTGCTCTCCGCCCTGGTTGCGACACTCTTGGCGTAACCAGGAGTCGCAGCCGTTACGGAGCGCTGGGAGGCCCGCCGAGTGCGTCAGCCGGCGAAGAATCGCAGCGACCGGTCGGCGAGATCGATGACCGGGGCCCAGTAGACGCCGAGCACGATGGTCGCGGCGCACAGGCTCCACATCAGGGCGCCGCTGTGCAGGCCGACGCTGACGGGCGCCTCGTTTCCTTCGGGGAAGTCCAGGAACATCGTGCGGACCACGCGCGCGTAGTAGTAGAGCGAGATGACGCTGTTGAGGACGCCCACCAACGCCAGAAAGTAGAACTGTTGGCGGACCACGGCGGCGAACAGGTAGAACTTACCGACGAAGCCGGCTAGCGGAGGCAGCCCTGTCAGGGAAAACAGAAAGATCGCCAGCGCGACCGCGGGCGCTGCGCCGCCGCGCCAGGCGAGGCCGCGGTAGCCGTCGATGTCCTCGCGCCCGGTGGCGTTGGCGACGATCATCACCACCAAGAAGGCGCCGATGTTCATCAGGTAGTAGACCACCAGGTAGAACAGCATGGCCCGTAACCCCTCGTTGGTGAGCACCACGAAACCCATTAGCATGTAGCCGGCATGGGCGATGCTCGAATAGGCCAGCAACCGCTTGACGTTGCGCTGCGACAGCGCCGTCAGGTTGCCCAGCGTCATGGTCACCATGGAGAGCGCCAGCACCAGCCGCGGCCAGTCGACGCCCGGGAGGATGCGCCACGTTCCGGTCGCGCCGAGTTGCGACAGCGCCGGGTAGAAGAAGCGCATCAGCAAGGCGAAGCCGGCGGCCTTCGAACCGACGGAGAGAAACGCCGCGATGGGAATCGGCGCACCGGTATAGACGTCCGGTACCCACATATGAAAAGGCACGGCGGCGATCTTGTACCCGAATCCGGCGAGCGTCAGGAGCACGGCAATGAACAGCGCCAGTTTGTTCGGATTGGCCTGGGTCAGGACCGCGTTGATCTGGGCGAAGTCCAGGCTGCCGGTGAGGCCGAAGATCCAGCTCATGCCGTAGATCATCATGCCGGATGCGACCCCGCCGTAGATCAGGTATTTCAGCGCGGCTTCGCCCGAACGGCGGTCGTGGCGCACGTAGCCGGTGAGGACGTACGACGTCAGGCTGACGAACTCGAGCGACAGATACGCCATCAGCAGGTTGCTGGACGATGCCATGAAGTACATTCCCAGGGTGCTGGAGACCAGGAGCCCGTAGTACTCGCCGCGGTTCGACGCGATCTCTTTCGAGTCCAGCGACATCCAGATGGCGGCCAACGCTGCCAGGCTGAAGATGACCTTGAAGAATAGGGCGAAGGGATCGTGCACGATCATCTTTCCGAAGAGCCAGCCGTCCGCCGCGCCGACCAGCCGCGACACGGCGAACAGCGCGAGCGCCACTCCCGCCAGTGCGAACTCGCCCCCCCGATCCTTGTTGCTCGAGACCAGGTCGGCGATGAAGACCGCCAGGACGGTCGTGGCGAGGAGCAACTCGGGGAGGATATACCCCAGGCTCTGTACGCTAACGGCCGTCATTGCAGGGCGATCTGTTGGGTCAGGACGAGTGCGTTGAGGTTATTGAGCGAGGCACTCATGAGATCCAGCACCGCGTGCGGGTAGACGCCGAGGATCACCACGATGACGGCCAGCGGCGCCAAGGTAAACAGTTCGCGCGGGCCGATTTCCGGCAAGGTGAGATACTTCTCGTTGGCCTTGCCGAGGAACATTCGCTGCAGGGTCCACAGCAGGTAGCCGGCCGTCAACACCACGGCGCTGGCGCTGATCGCCGTGAGACCGGGATACTCCTGCCACGCACCCAGCAGCACCAGGACCTCGGAGATGAAGGCGGACAACCCGGGCAGTCCCATGGCGGCAAAGAAGGCGAGGCCGGTGACACCGGTGTACACCGGCATGATCGACGCCAGGCCGCCGAAGCCGTCGATTTCACGATGGTGGGCGCGGTCGTAGATGACGCCGACAAGCAAGAACAGCATCGCCGTCACCGTGCCGTGGTTGAACATCTGCAGCACGGCGCCCTGGATGCCCTGCGGCGTGAACGAGGCCATGCCGAGCATGACGTAGCCCATATGGCTGATGCTGGAGTAGGCGACCAGCTTCTTCAGATCCGTCTGCGCCATGGCGCAGAGCGCGCCGTAGACGATGTTGAACGTGCCCAGGGCGCCGAGGAAGTAGTAGGACAGATCGGCGGTCGGCTGCGGCAACATCCCGAAATTGATGCGCAGAAGGCCATACGTGCCCATCTTGAGCAGGATACCGGCCAGGATGACCGAGATGGCCGTCGGCGCCTCGACGTGCGCGTCGGGCAACCAGGTATGGAACGGGAACGCCGGGATCTTGATGGCAAAGCCGATGAACAAGGCGATCCAGACGATATGCGCGTACGGAACGCTCCCGCGCAGCGCCATCAGCTTGGTCATATCGAAGGTATGCGGTGTGGCGGAGAAGTAGAACACCAGCATCGCCAGCAGCATCAACACGCTGCCCGCCAGCGTGTAGAGGAAGAACTTGATGGCCGCGTACTCGCGACGCGGTCCGCCCCAGATGCCGATGAGGAAGTACATCGGCAGCAGCATCAGTTCCCAGAAGATGTAGAAGAGGAAGAAATCCAGGGCGACGAATACGCCCGTCATGGCCCCGTCGAGCAGCAGGAACATGGCGAAGTACCCTTTGACCGCCTTGTCGATGCCGAAGGAAGCGAACATGCATAGGAAGGCCAACAGCGCGGTCAGCAGCACCATGGTGATGCTGATGCCGTCGACGCCGACGAAGTATTCGATGTTGAAGCTGGGGATCCAGCGATAGTGTTCCACATACTGGAAGCCGGCCTCGGCGCGGTCGAAGGTGAGGAACAACCAGATCGCCAGCAGCAAGGGCGGTACAGTGATGCCGACGGCCGTCCACCGGATCAGATTGTGCGCCCTGCTCGGTAGGCTCAAGACGACAAACATCCCGAAAATCGGGATGAAGGTCATGTAGGTCAGGATGTGATTCATTCCTCAAACTCCACTTCAACGATGACAGACAACAGACCGCTTCGCGTCCAGATGACAGACTTCCACTCCCATTCTCGTTCAACCAAGGGGCGTTGTCTGTCCTCTGTCATCTGTCCTCTGTTGTCTGTCTTTCATCAGATCAATCGTGCCACCATGATGACAACGACACCGAGCAGGATGACGTAGAGGTAGCCGTTGATGCTCCCGGTCTGCAGTTGGCGGAAGCGGTTGCCAATCCGCGTCGTGCCGTCCGCGATCCGGTTGACCAAGCCATCGATCGCGTAGTTGTCGAACAGTCCGTTGAGCCATGACACGAAGCGGGTGACCCCGGCGGAGCCGTCGACGATGCCGTCGATGACGTAGCGGTCGAACGCCGCGCAAAGGCGTGTCAGCAACAGGGTGCCGCTAACGAAGATCGCGCCGTAGATCTCGTCGACGTAGTACTTATGGTACACCAGCCGGTAGAGCCGTCCCTGCCAGATTCGCGCGATGGTGTCCGGCGGGAACGACTGGATACGGTACATCGCGTAGGCGACGCCAAAGCCCGTTGCGGCGACGCCGACAGCCAGCAACGCGAAGAGCCGCTCGCTCCAAAAGGAGTGCGCCACCGCCGCTGCCGCGGCATGTCCGCCGTGTGGCCCGGACCCGGCGAACACCGGTTCGAACCAGCCCTCGATGCGGTTTGCGCCCCCCAGCGCCTCCGGCACGCCGAGGACGCCGGCGAGCGCCGCCAGCAACGCCAATACGGCGAGCACGTAGGTCATCGCCGCCGGCGATTCGTGAACGTGCTCCCGGACATGGTGCTCGGCGCGACACGCGCCGTAGAAGGTCATGAATACCAGGCGGAACATATAGAAGGAGGTGAGTCCGGCGGCGGCGAGGGCCATGGCCCAGAGCACCGGGCTGCCGTGTGCGCTCGACAGCGCTCGCCAGAGGATTTCGTCCTTCGAGAAGAACCCTGAGGTCGGGGGAATCCCGGCGATGGCGATGGTGGAAACCAGGAACGTCCAATAGGTGAGCGGCATCTTGTCCTTCAAGCCGCCCATGTTGCGCATGTCCTGATCGCCGCTCATCCCGTGGATGACGCTGCCGGCGCCGAGAAACAAGCAGGCCTTGAAGAACGCATGCGTCATCAGGTGGAAGATGCCGGCGCCGTAGGCGGCGACCCCCATGCCGAGAAACATGTAGCCGAGCTGGCTGACGGTGGAATACGCCAGCACGCGCTTGATGTCGTTCTGCGCCGTACCGATGGTGGCGGCAAACAGCGCGGTGGCCGCGCCGGTCGCCGCCACCACGTGCAGGGTGAGCGGCGCCATGCTGAACAGGAAGTTGAGCCGGCCGATCATGTACACCCCGGCGGTGACCATGGTGGCCGCGTGAATCAACGCACTGACCGGCGTCGGGCCCGCCATGGCATCCGGCAACCAGACGTAGAGGGGAATCTGCGCCGACTTGCCCGTGGCGCCGACGAAGAACAGCAAGGTCACCAACGTGGCGACGCCCACGCCCCAGAAGACTTGCCCGTCGAGCAGGTGCGCATGCGCCGCGAGTTCGCGGAAAATGACCGTCGGATGCCCCACGGCCTGCATCGACCAGAAGAGCAGCAATATACCGAGAGTGAAGCCGAAGTCGCCGATGCGATTGACGATAAAGGCCTTGCTGCCGGCGCTGGCGTTGGCCCACTCCTTGTACCAGAAGCCAATCAAGGCGTAGGAACACAACCCCACGCCCTCCCACCCCACGAACATCAGCAACAGGTTGTCGCCGAGAACGAGCGTGAGCATGGCGAAGGTAAACAGATTCAGCCAGGCGAAGAAGCGCCAATACGATTCCTCGTCGTGCATGTAGCCGGTGGCGTAGATGTGGATCAAACCGCCAACGCCGGTCACCACCAAGAGCATAGCGGCGGAGAGCGGATCGGCGAGAAAGGCAATGTCGGCGTGGATGCCGCCGATGTCCAACCAGGTCCAGAGCCGGTCGAGCAGGAACCGCCGCTCGGGCTCGAGGCTGAGCAGCTGCACTAACACCCGGACGGCGAGGAGGAAGGCGATGACGACGGGCGTGCAGGCAATGAGCGAGATGGCGTGCTTCCCGAAGCGGCGTTGGATCAGGATACCCGGGATGCCGTTGAGTAGCGCGCCGAAGAGCGGCAACAGCACGATCCACCGCAGATAATCGACCGAGATCGGATGGGTCATGAGTCCAAGGTCCAACGTCCACAGTCTAAGGTCCACGAGTCGCGATCTTTTCGATGTCTGACGGTCTTCCGACCTTGGACTCTAGGCCTTGGACGTTGGACTATCCTCTAAGCGTTTCCGTGGCCTCCACGTCGATGGTGTGGAACGTCTGGTAGATCCCGAGCACGATGGCCAGACCGATGGCGGCTTCCGCCGCCGCGAGCATGATGACGAAGATGGCAAACACCTGACCGTCGTAAGGGCGTGCACTAAACCGGGAAAAGGCGAGGTAGTTGATGTTGGCCGAATTCAAGATCAGTTCGACGCCCATGAGAATGCCGATGGCATTACGCCGCGTCAGCACGCAGTAGAGGCCGAGCGCGAACACGATCAAGCTGACGATGAGATACTGTGGCAGCCCGATGCTCATTCCTCTTTCAACTCCTTGCGCGACAGGACGACGGCGCCAATCAGGGTCGCCAGCAAGACGAGCGAGGCCAACTCGAACGGCAAGACATACTCGCCGAGAAAGGCGTTGCCGATCCCATAGGTCGTCGGCGCCGCTGTGCCGGGCGTCACCGCGGGCCACGAGGTCGTGACCACGGCCCGGGCCATGATGCCGGCGAGGCAGGCGACCAGTATCGCCCCGGGCACACGACCGACCGAGCGATTCGAGATGCGCACGTCGGCGATCCGGTGGGTCAGCATGACCGCGAAAATCATCAGCACCAGGATGCCGCCGACATAGATCAGTACCTGAACGACGGCGACGAAATCGGCGGCCAGCATGACGTACAATCCTGCCACGCCCATGAACGTTCCCATCAGCGAGAAGGCCGAATAGACGATGTTCGAGGAACAGGCGACGCCCGCCGCCGAAATGACGGTGACGCCGGCGAGCAGATAGAAGACGAGATCCCCCAGCAACAAGCCGCTCATCCTTCCGCCGCCCCTTTCTTTGTCGCTCCCGCCTTGCCGGCCGGAGGTTTGGTCTCCGGGGCGGCGAACTCCTCGATGTACCGCATCCCCCGATCCAACAGTGGCAGCACCGTAGGATCGGTTTCTCCGCTTTTCTTCACCTTGTACGCGACCACCGGTTCTTTGACGTGATGCCGCACCAGGCTTTCCAGCGAGAAGTCCGCACCTTCGAACTCCGGCGTGTGATGGATGGCGCCCGTCGGGCAGGGCTCGCTGCACAGGCCGCAATACATGCACTTGGCCATGTCGATGTCGAAGCGCTTGAGAATCATCTCGCGCGTCTGCTTGTCCTTCTCGGCGACGATGACGATGCAATCGATCGGGCAGGCGCGCTCGCACGCCAGACAGCCGGTGCAGATTTCGAGATCGACTTCGAGCATGCCGCGGTAGCGGAACGGCAAGGTGTCTTGCACCCGCAGGGGGATGCGATCGGGATACTGGATGGTGACCGGCCGCCGCATGAGGTGCGAGAAGGTGATGGCCAGACCGTCCAGCACCGTGAGGCACGTCTCTTTGATGTTGCGCAGGTAACTGCCGTCGATCATCGCACGCTCACGACAAGGGGTTGAGCTGCAACTGCCCCCGCTCGCGCACACGCGCACGGCGCAGGTGGAACGCCACGCGCTGGAAGAAGTACCACACGATCGCCATGCCCAGGAACGCCATCAGATACTGGACGGCGACGTTGCCGTGCGGCCACAGCACGATCCAAACGGCGGTCCCGAGCAGATTGGCGAACGACAGCGGCACCAGGTACTTCCAGCACACGGCCATCAGTTGATCGACGCGCACGCGCGGCAACGTCGCACGCACCCACATCGCCACCAGGACCCAGAAATACGACTTGAGGAAGAAGGTGAGGAACTCGAGGAGGGCACGCAGCGCCGCGTTGTCGGCGATCGGCGGGATCTGCCAACCGCCGAGGAACAGGGTCGTGACCACGGCGCCGATGATGTACAGATTGCCCCACTCCGCCAGGAAGAACATCAGGTAACGCACGCCGGAGTACTCGGTGACGAAGCCGGCAACCAATTCGGATTCGGCTTCGGGCAAATCGAAGGGCGTGCGGTTGCCCTCCGCCAGGGCGGAGGTGAAGAAGATAAAGAAGGCGACGAAGGTGAACGGGTTGTCGAACACCAACCAGCGGTGCGGCGCCCATCCCTGGTGGCTGATGATGCCCTGCATACTCAGCGTGCCGGTGAGCAGTACGATCGGCATGATCGAAAGCCCGGTGGGGATCTCGTAGCTGACGATCTGCGCGGCCGAGCGGATGCCGCCAATCAGCGACCACTTGTTGTTGGATGCCCATCCCGCCATCAGGATGCCCACGACCACCATCGAGGTGACCGCGGTCACGTAGACGATGCCCACGTTGAGATCGGCGACGATCAGGCCGCTGCTGAACGGGATCGCCACGAAGGCCGACAGGAAGCCGGTGACTGCGATATAGGGCGCCAAACGGAAGAGGCGCGGATCGGCTTGCGCCGGGATGAGGTCTTCCTTCATGAACAGCTTGACGCCGTCGGCCAGCCACTGCAGGAAGCCCTGCGGGCCGACGCGGTTGGGGCCGCAGCGGCCCTGCATCCGCGCCCACACCCGGCGCTCGAGCCAGGTGGTGATGCCGGCGACGTTGAGCACAAACCCGAGGACGACGATGAGGGCGAAGACCACCATACCGCCGGCGTACACCAGTTCGCGTGGCGCGCCGGCGAAGTACCCTTGCGCAATCAGCCCATCGAGGAATGCTTGCATGACTTCACTGTTCCCGTACCCACGGGGCGATGGCGATCGATGTGACAGTCACCGGTCGACCTCCGGCGCCACGACGTCGAGGCTCGAAATCAGCGCGACCAGGTCGGCAATCATCAGCCCGGGGGAGATGCGGTCGATGATGCTCATGGCGGAGAAGGATCCCGTGCGGATCTTGCAGCGGTAGGGGAACTCGCTGCCGTCGCTGACCGCGTACCAGCCCATGTCTCCACGGGCGCTCTCGACACGGACATAGACGTCGCCCGCCGGCGGTTTGAATTTGCGCGGCACCTTGGCGATTACGGAACCGGCGGGCATGCGTGCGAAGCATTGCCGCAAGATGCGCACGCTCTGCTTGATCTCGTGCACCCGCACGATGTAGCGGTCGAAGCAGTCGCCCACGGTGCCGACCTCGCCGTGGCCGATGGGAATATCGAATTCCAAGTCCGGATACACCGAGTACGGCTCGTCGCGGCGAATGTCGTACGTCACGCCCGAGCCGCGCAGATTCGGTCCCACGAGGTTGTAGTCGATGGCCAGGTCCGGCGGGATCGCCGCGATGTTCGCCAGTCGCTCGACGTAGATCTTGTTGTAGCTGATCAGGTCGTTGTGTTCGGCGAGCGCGGGCTCGAACGCATCGAGGAATTCCAGGGTGCGCTCGGCGAAATTCGGCGGCAGATCCCATGCCACGCCGCCGATGCGCATGTAGTTGTAGGTGAGACGGGCGCCGCACAGTTGTTCCAGCAGGTCATTGATCTTTTCCCGCTCGCGGAAGGTGTGGAAGAACGGGGTCATGGCGCCGATGTCGAGGATCATCGTGCCGAGGAAGAGAAGATGGCTGGAGATCCGGTTCAGTTCCGCCGCGATCACCCGGCAGTACTCGCCGCGTTTGGGGACCTCGATGCCGGCGAGCCTCTCGCAGGTCATGCTCCAGCCCTGGTTGCAGAACATGGCGGCGACATAGTCGACGCGGTCGGTGTAGGGCATGAAGCCGTGGTATCCGACCTTCTCCGCAATCTTTTCGATCGAGCGATGCAGATAGCCGACGTCGGGGACGGCTTCGCGCATCACCTCGCCGTCCGCCTTGATGACGAACCGCAGCACGCCATGGGTGCTCGGGTGCTGCGGCCCCATGTTGAGCGTCATCTCCTCGGTCTCCAAGCCGGCGTTGCCTTGGCGGTGCACTTCGACTTCGAATCCGGAGAGGCTCATGCGCGTTCCTGTGCGCCTTAGCGCAGTAAGCTTTCGCGACTGGTGTTGATCCCGTGATACTCCTCGGGCTCGACGAAATCCTTGCGCAGCGGATGACCGATCCAGTCCTCGGGCATCAGCAGGCGGCGCAGGTCGGAGTGCCCGTCGAATGTCACCCCGAGCAGGTCGAAGATCTCGCGTTCCAACCAGTTGGCGGCCTTCCACACTCCCTCGACCGTCGGTAAGGCGGGAGTGTCGCGCGGCACGTCGACCTTGAGCACGATGCGGTGGCGGTGCGCGTAGGAGTACAGGTGATAGACGATCTGGATCCGCTCCTTGGCCTTGTAATCGATGCCCGTTTGGTTGGACAGACAGTCGAATCGCAGGTCGGGATCGTCATGGAGGTAGCGGCACACCGCCGGCAGGACCGCGGCGCCGATGGCGATATACGGATCCTTCGCCGTGGCGGTGCAGTCGCCCACGCCTGCCTCGAAGCGCGCTTTGAGGCGCTCGTGAATCCCGGTCGCCTCCATAATCCCCCCGAGCCGACTACGCCGCCGTCGGCGATCCGTCTCCCGGTTCTTTGCGAACCAGCCACTTCTCCTTCATGATTTTTTCCTGCAGCTTGAGGATGCCTTCCGTCAGCGCTTCCGGCCGCGGCGGGCAGCCCGGCACATAGACATCCACGGGGACGACCTTGTCAACCCCGTCGCATACCGAGTAGGCGAGTTGGAACAGACCGCCGCAGTTTGCGCAGCTGCCCATGGAGATGACGTAGCGCGGCTCCGGCATCTGCTCGTAGAGCAGCTTGGTGCGCAACGCCATCTTCAAGGTCAGCGTGCCCGCCACGATCATCAGATCGGACTGCCGCGGCGCGGCGCGCGGGACGGCGCCGAAGCGGTCGCAGTCGGCCCGTGGCGCCTGCGTTTGCATCATTTCGATGGCGCAGCACGCCAAGCCGAAGAGCATCCACCAGATCGACGACTTCCGCGTCCAGTTGAGCACCTCGTCCGCCTTGGTGGTGACCACCATCTCTGGCAGTGCGTTGACCAACGACATGAGGGATGTCTCTCCCGCGGCGCTTACGCCGCGTCCTTGATGCGCTCCGGCCGCGCGCCCGATTCGCGTACCCGCTTGAGCCAGTCGAGATCGCCCTTGGCCCAGACGTACGCTAAGCCGACAAACAAGATGGTCAGGAACAAGGCGATCTCGACCAACGCGAACAGGCCGTAGCCGTTGTTCACCCACTCTTTGAACACCGCGGCCACGGGATAGATGAACGCGATCTCCACATCGAAAATGACGAAGATGATGGCGACGAGATAGAAGCGGATATTGAAGTTGATCCACGCCCCGCCGGTCGGCGGTTCGCCGCATTCGTAGGTCGTCAGCTTGATGGGTTCGGGATTCGACGGCCGGAGGAGGCTCGCCAACGCTAAGAGCGCGCCCACAAAGACAAAGCTCAAAACGAAAAACACCAAGACGTTGGCAAATTGGAAGTGCATTACTAATGTGTCGGCCGAGCTGCTTAAGCCACGCTGCTTCCCAGCTAACACCTTCTCCCTGCGGAGTCAATTCGGCCTCGAACACCGTCCGACGCGTCGGCGCCGTCAATTCTGCCGGTACGGACGCAGCGGCGGTTGCATCTCGGGCGCGCTTGCCACATAAGCTCCGCCATCACGGATCCGCGGGGTAGGCATCGATGGCGCAACAGAGGGGCCGATCGCATCGCGGTCGCCGGGGGAAATAGGAGACCGCGATGGATCCCCGCGCGTTGGTCCCGATCCTGAGCCCGCATGGCCGCCTCAACCTGATCGCGGCCGACGACACGCCGGCGTTGGAGCCGGCACTGGCGCAACGGCTGGCGGAGGCGTTCGCGCGCGGTTCGGGACACGGCTTGCTGCAGCTTGGCGCCGGTGAGGTTGGAACTGCGCTTCCTTCGGTGCTTGCGTACTGGCGCGATCTCGGCGCACGTTATATGAACGCCCTGTGCACACTTGCCGATGCCGAGGAACGCGGCACGAAGGTCCACGTCCCGGCCCCCCTTGAATCCGAGTTCGAGTCGACGGCTGCCGCGGCGCCGCCGATGATCGGCGCCGAGTACCTGACCGGCGCGCTTCTCCACGCGCTCTGGGAAGAGATCGATACGGCTTTCGCCGCTGAACTATCCACGTCACGAGCCTCGGTGCAAGACTTCCTCCGGCACCGCGGCCCGGCCTGGAACCTCGTTGGCCGCGTCCACTTCAACCTGGCCGAGAACCGTAAGGACGACGCGGCGCCGTTCGCCTTCCTCGCCACCTACACCACTCGCCTGTCCGCACACGGCAAAGCCCAGCACCTGCCACTCGGACAGGCGCTGCACGAGTTCGCCGGTGTCGCGAACAGGCAGCGCCTGCTGTCGCTGCTCGTTCCCGTGCAGCGCGCCGCGGAGGGCTGCCCGTGGCTGAAAGGCATGGTCGATGCCGGCGAGATCTCCCATCCGCTGCGGTGGACGCCCCCGGAGGCGTTTCGGTTTCTCGCCGACGTCCCGCAACTGGAAGGCGCGGGCGTGGTGGTGCGGATGCCCGCGGCCTGGAAGGGGAACCGCCCCGCCCGTCCGAACGTCACCGCCACCGTCGGCGAGAACGTCCCGGCAGGTCTGGGCCAGAACGCGCTGCTCGATTTTCGCATGGAGGTCACGCTCGATGGCGAGCCGTTGACCGCCGCGGAGCTCGAAGGCCTGCTCGCCATGTCCAACGGTCTCGCGCTCGTTCGCGGACGCTGGGTCGAGGTCGATCACGCGCGGCTGAGCCGGACGCTGGATCGCTTCCGTCATGTCGAGCAAGTCGCGGCCGACCGCGGCCTCACCTTCGCGCAGGCAATGCGCATGCTTGCCGGGGCGGACGAGGCGCCGGACGACGAGCCCGCCTCCGTCGAGACCAACTGGTCGCAGGTTGTCGCGGGCGCCTGGCTCGCCACGACGCCCGCAGCCCGGAGGGGTTGGCGCGCGTCGATCCTGGCGCGCTGCTCAACGGTACCCTGCGAGCGTACCAGCAGGTCGGCGTGCGGTGGCTCTACTTGCTATCGCAGCTTGGTCTCGGAGCCTGCCTTGCCGACGACATGGGTTTGGGAAAGACCATTCAAGTGCTCGCGCTGCTGCTGCTCCTCAAGGGCAAGGCGCCAGCCGGGAAACCGCCAAGCCTGCTCGTGGCCCCCGCCTCCCTGCTCGCAAATTGGGCCTCGGAGATCGAGCGATTCGCGCCAACGTTACAGGCGCTCGTGGCGCACCCATCGTCCCTTCCCGCCACCGAACTTGCCGCCCTCACGCCGGAGCGCGTCGCGAACGTGGATCTGGTCATCACCAGCTACGGCTCGCTGCGCCGCGTAGCCGCGCTCGCGGCAACCGCCTGGCACCTCGTCATCCTCGACGAGGCACAGGCCATCAAGAATCCGAACGCCCAGCAGACGCGGGCCGCCAAGAAACTCGACGCACGTGTGCGCATGGCGCTGACCGGTACGCCGATCGAAAACCGGCTCGGCGATCTCTGGTCCATTTTCGATTTCATCAACCCTGGTTTACTCGGCTCGTCAAAGGAATTCGCCGCCTTCGTCAAGCGGCTCAGCGACCGGCCCCACAGTCCCTACGCGCCGCTGCGCGAGATCGTGCGGCCATACATCCTGCGGCGTCTGAAAACGGACAAATCGGTCATCGCCGATCTGCCGGAGAAGACCGAAGTCACCGCGTTCTGCCAGCTCAGCCGCACACAGGCCGCACTGTACCAGCAGGCGGTATCGGAGCTCGCGAAGCGACTGGACGACGCCGAGGGTATCCGGCGCAAAGGGCTCGTGCTGTCCTTCCTGATGCGGTTCAAACAGATCTGCAACCACCCCTCGCAGTGGCTGGGCGACGGCGCGTGGGACGAGGCGGACAGCGGCAAATGGGCACGCCTGCGCGACCTCGCCGAGGTTATCGCGGCCCGCCAGGAGAAGGTGCTCGTCTTCACCCAGTTTCGCGAAGTGACCGCGCCACTGGCGGTGTTCCTCGGGGCGCTGTTCGGCCGCCCCGGGCTCGTGCTTCATGGCGAGACCGAGGTCCGGAAGCGGCAGGAGCTCGTGCGCCGATTCCAGGGAGACGAATCGGTACCGTTCTTCGTGCTCTCGCTCAAGGCGGGTGGCGCCGGACTCAACCTCACCGCCGCCGCCCATGTCATCCACTTCGATCGCTGGTGGAATCCGGCGGTCGAAAACCAGGCGACGGATCGGGCCTTCCGCATCGGCCAGACCAAGAACGTGCTGGTTCACAAGTTCGTGTGCCGGGGAACCGTCGAGGAGAAGATCGACCGGCTCATCGAATCCAAACGACAACTGTCGCGGGACTTGCTGGAAGGCGGTGCGGAACTGCTGCTCACCGAGCTGAAGGATGAGGAACTGCTGGCGCTCGTCGCGCTCGATCTCAAGACGGCAATCAAGGAGACCTGACTCATGGACTATGGCTTCCGGCCCTACGTGCCCGTTGCCAGGCGATGGCTGCACGCGCAGCGCGAAATGACCAAGCTCGCGCAAAAGGGGCACGCCGTGTCACCGGTGGTGATCCACGGGCGTGCCATCGCTCGAACGTTTTGGGGCAAGGCGTGGTGTGACAACCTCGAACGCTACAGCGACTACGCCAACCGCCTGCCGCGCGGGCGGACCTACGTGCGCAACGGTTCGGTGGTCGACCTGCGGATCGCCGCCGGCGAGGTCAAGGCGAGGGTCAGCGGCTCGCGCTTGTATACGGTCGCCGTGAAGATCGCCCCGGTGCCGAAGGAGCGCTGGCGCGCCATCTGCAAGGATTCCGCCGGTGCCATCGACTCGCTCGTCGAACTCTTGCAGGGGCGCTTCTCCACGGGGGTCATGGAACGCATCTGCCAGCAGCGAATGGGCCTGTTTCCCACGCCGGAGGAGATCGATCTCTCGTGCAGTTGTCCGGACTGGGCGTCAATGTGCAAGCACGTGGCGGCGGTGCTGTACGGCATCGGCGCTCGACTCGACGAGCAGCCCGAGCTGCTGTTCAAGTTGCGCAAGGTGGACGAGAACGAACTGATTGCCACAGCCGGTGCGGGTCTGAGCCTGGCGAAGAAGGGGCCCGCCGCGGAGAGGATCCTCGACCACGGCGATCTTTCCGAACTCTTCGGGTTGGAGCTGTCCGAAGACACGCAACCCGCGGCCGCGGCGGCCGGCACGAAGACGACACCGAGGTCAGGGAAGACGCCGGTAGGAATGAAGACCAAGTCCATGCGAGCTCAAGAAAGCGCGGCGCGCGAACGCGCCGCACGCAAGGCGCCGAACCGGTCGACGATTTCCGCGAAGCGCACGAAATCCGCGAAGCGCTGATGCGGCGGGGACCCCGCGAATCCGCCTGGGACTCACCCGGCGGCTCACTTCACGCGCGCCGCTTCCAGTGTGGTTTTCCGATCGCGATTGCATGCCGGCCAACGCCGGCGGTCGCCCAGCCCTCTTCGTTGCCGTGGAGTGGTTGGGGTCTGGAACCACGATCGACAGCGTGTCGGCGAACGCCGTACTTGTCTCATCGAACCCGACTCCGTGCTTCCGCGGATTGCGGCGATCCTTCTCCTGCCCGCGATCGCGTGCCTTCCACCAGACCCCCCAGGCTCTCAGCCGCCTGAGAGTCGAAATCCACCTGGTTGATGCGCTTGTAACGCCATTCCACTCCCGTCGCCGCGGTGACTCGGGTGCACCAGGTTGTCAACGCCTCGTCCTTCGCGGTCGTGCCCTCCCAGACCCGACCTTTGGTCTCGATGATCCAGTTGACCTCACCGCCCATCGTCTTCTGCACGACAACCCAGTCCGGGTGGTAGAAGCCGATCGCGCCGCTCGGCTTGAGGCAGTCGACGCGGAACTGGCTGCCGGACTCGCCTTGCTCGGTGGTGCCGAGCGCCGCGAAGCGCAGGACATCGGATGCCTTCTTGTCAAGGAACTCGGCGAAGCGGCGTTCGAAGTCGTTGAAGGTGGCGACGTAGTTGAAGACCGTCTTCTTGGCTTCGAGCGGCGGGAGGTTACGGCGCCAACTGAACGGCTTCGTCTCGGAGAGCCGGAAGTTCGCCCTATCGAACTCGATGGCGCGCCGCTCGACCGTCAGCTCGGCGATCTTGCGGGCCAGGTACTTCGCGATGCCTTCCTGCATCTCCAGCCGGGAGAGATGCGAGCGCAGCGCCTCGTTGTTGATGTCGACGGTCTTGCCAAAGCAGCGCGTCGCGACGTAGTCGCGCACGGCCGGGTACAGTTCCGCGAAGCGATTCGGCAGCTTGGCCCGGTCGATGACCTTGTTCGTGATGCTCGCCAGCAGTTCGTAGGACGCGGGGAGCTCACCGGCAGCAATGTCCGCCTGATGCACTTCCGTCTCGGTGGTCGCGAACTCGAGCTTCAGCCTCACGCGGAACGGCTCGGCCAGCTCCTCCTGGTCGTAGACCGCCTCCAGCGAAGCGACGTCGAGTTCCGAGAGCTTGCGGATATCGTGCTCCAGACTCGGCTTGGTGATGGGGATCGCGATGTCGTACTTCAGCCGCTCCTGGATCGGCGCGATGATGACGGGAGGCGGCGGATCGGTCCTGGTGCTGGCGATCCCCACACCCTCGGCTTCGAGTTGAGTGCGCAGGACGTTCAGCAGGTTGCGCGTGCCGAGCACCTCCAGGGTCTGCGTCCGGTCCGGGCTCACCTGCGTCATCAGCCGCAGCCCGCGGCCGATCACCTGCTCGGGGAGGATCTCGGCCTTCGCGGTGAACGGGCGCAGTCCCAGCACGACGGTCACGTTTCGCACGTCCCAGCCCTCGCGCAGCATCATGACGCTGGCGATCGCCTTGACCTTGCTCTCGGGCTTGTCAATGTCGCGCGCGGCCTCGCGCGCCACGTCGAGGTCCTGCTTCGTGATCTCGCCGGCGGCGTCGGTGTGGATCACCAGCACCTCCGATTCCTTGAAGCCGAACTCCTTGGTTTTCCACAGGTACTCGCCGATCGCATCGGCGTAGACGTTCTTCTCGGCCATGATGAACAATACCGGCCGCGTTCCGAGCTGCTTGTAGACCTTGTGGTGGTCCTTCCAGCGCTGCACGGCCGCGCGCAGCCAGTAGCCGTACTTCTCGCCGATGTTGTCCTTGGTGACGCCGTCCGGATCGTCCTTGGGCTGCTTCGGGTCGTCTTCCTTGGTGACGATGAGCGGCGCCTTGACGATACGGTCCTCCACGGCCTGCGCGAGCGGGTAGTCACAGACCGTCCACGGGAAGTACATCCCGTTCTGGTCCTTGGGCGTGGCCGAGAAGTCGAGCCAGAGCGCGAGCCCCTGCGGCAGGGCGCGGTGGATGGCGAGCAGCGACTGGCTCCAGGCGAGATCTTCGTCGTGGACGTGGTGCGCCTCGTCGTTCAGGACGACGAGGTCCTTCAGCGACTTCACCCGCTCCAGCATCGAGCGCTGGCCGGAGGCGGCGAGATCCTTCGCCGGCTTCTTGCCAAGCAGCGCCTCGATGGCGTTGGCAGGCGTCCACTCCTTGTCTCGCGACAAGTGGATCTGGTCGATGTTCGTGACGAGCAGGTTCCCGGACGGATCCGGCTCGGCGGCCTCGCCGCGCAGGATCACCTTCTGCGCGAACGCGCCGCGCCACTCCGGCGGGATCAGCGGCAGCTCGTAGAAGATGCGGTTGGCGGCGAAGTCCTTCTCCAGCCGCTGGTAGACGATGACGTTGGGCGCGACGATCAGGAAGTTGGTCGAAAGCTCCGAGCCCGGCACGCGCTGCTTGTGGAAGCGACTCCAGACGATGGCCATCGCCACCACCCAGGTCTTGCCCGAACCGGTCGCCATCTTGAACGCGAAGCGGCGCAGGTCTTCGGGCGGCAGATCCTGCACGCCCTCATTGTCCAGTTCGGGCACATAGCGGCGGAGCTGCCGCCGGCCGTCCATCGTGGTCTGGAAGACGATGTTGTCGGTGAGCAGGTCCTTCTTGAACTTGGTCGCATGCGCCTGGATCAGCTTCTGCGCATCGCGCTGGCCCGCGATCTCGACGAGCCAGACAAGCGTCTCGATCGCCTCACGCTGGCAGAAGTAGTAACGGAACGGCACGCCGAAGCCGGGGACCTCGTGGTCTTCGTCGAACCAGTACTCGAAGAGCCGACGGGTGACCTCGGATGCGCCTTCGTAACCGCCGGCGCGCCAGGCATCCACCGCGGCGCGGATCTTCGGCACCAGCAGCAGCCGGCTCGGGCGGCGGCCCGAGGTCTCCTCCCTCCAGCCGGTCGCGGCCGCGTCGTCCTTCACCAGGTACGACGTCGGCTTCTCCCACGGCCGCCGGCCCGGGATCTCCGGCAGATCCTTGTCGTAGGCGATGACGGACTTCGGCATCGCTACTTCACCTCCACGTCGAAGGCCTGCGAGGTGTCGTTGCCGAAGATGTCGATGACCTTGACGAGGATGCGGACCTTGCCGGGCTTCTCGTAGGCGTGCGGGTCGGAGGTGAGCGGGAGCTTCCGCTCCTTGCGGGTGCGGTAGGCCACCCAACCCTGCATGAAGGTGTCGTTCTGGAAGTCCCAGTCCACCGCCCAGTAGTCGATGTAGTCCGACCACTTCTTCACCTTGCCGCGCACGTCCTCGGGAATCAGCTCGGTGTTGGGGATGACGAAGTCCTTGAGCGCGACCTGCGCGGTGAGCTTCCCTGCCTGCGCCGCAATGCCTCGCGTCGCGGCAGGCAGGTTCGGCTGCTTGATCTCGGCCTCGAGGTAGGCCAGCTCGAAGAAGCGCACGTCGCCCTTGGCGGCGGCCTGCTGCTCCATCACCTCGCGCGGGATCTGGAGGAGCAGGAGCTTTACGCCCTTTTTCTTCGCGGCCTCGACCATCAGGTCGTAGAGGCCCATCTCCCACTCCCAGCCGAGCACGTGCAGTTCGCCCTGCTTGAGCTTCGCGCACTCGTCCACCGCGGCGTCAATCTCGGCGATCGTCACCGGCGCGTCCACCGCGCCGATGTGCACCATCGCTTTGCCCTTCTTGCCGTGCAGGTGCGTCATGCCCGCCACCGGCTGGGCGCCGTAGAGCTTCAAGATGAAGGCGAGGTACTCGTAGAGCGTCTGTTCGGCGAGCGGCTTGTCCTTGGACTCGCCGAACGTCACGCCCTGCCAGTACTGGCGCTCGTATTTGCCGAGATTCAGGACCTCGAAGGGCTTGCAGTTCTCGATGCCGAGCAGCCGCTTGCGGGTGACGTGAATGCCCCAGCGCCCGAGATCGCAGCCGATCCAGCGGCGCCCGAGCTTCTCGGCGACCGCGAGCGTGGTACCAGAGCCGCAGAAGAAGTCGGCGACAAGTGCGCCAGGTTCAGAGCTGAGTTTCACGATCCGCTCGAGCAGCGCCTCCGGCTTCTGAGTGTCGTATCCGAGCCGCTCGGCTGACTGTGGCTGGACCGTGTTGATGTCCAGCCACAAGTCCTGAAGCGGAACACCGGGCATCTCGTCTAGCTAGTTTCCGTCTCGAAATGCGTCTAGGCCTTGTGACACAAAGGTTTGCGACGTTTAAGCAGCCGTCATTTGTGGGCCGGGCGGCGGCGATTGTCTAGGGAAAGAGGCTTGGCGCGACGAATTTTGGCTGTGAATTTCTGGCGGCGCAGTCCGCGTAACAGGCGCGCCCGCTCGATACTGAGGCCGATCCACTCGTCCACCAGAGCGCGCAACCGTTGGTAGTTTCGTAGCTGCTGCTCGACGCCGGGGAGGTCGGGCGCGCGCACGAAGGTCGACGAACTCTTGCGCCGGTGGCCATAGCTGAGCTGGTAGTACGGGCCGTGGCGTTGCGCCGGGTCGGCCTTGCAGCGGCAGGCGGGATTGCCGCAGACATTGTACTGGCGGCTGATCGAACCCGGGTGCAGCGCACCGAGGGCGGCGAGCTCGTGCTTGATGGCATTGATGCGGTGGTGGATCTCACGCTCGGTCATGGAGCATCCGAGAGTAGCTCACGCAGAGAAATCTTCGAAGGGGACTTACTCCGATAGCCGAATATATGCTACCGGAGAGGGGCGGAGGTGCTGGTGGATGCGGGAGATCAGGCACACGCAGATCAGCTTTGCAGACCTGGAGCTGGGACGCCGCGTCCGGCTGGACCCGTTGCTGCAACAGATCAGCGACTTTCTCGATCGGCACGGCGAGCTGGTCACCGCGGTGCATCGGGATTTGAGCCGCTCGCTCAAAAACGCCCGACGGGGGCGTCGGGGCTTGAACGCCGAGCAAGTGTTGCGCGCCTTTGTATTGATGCGGATCAAGAACTGGGACTACCGGGAGCTGGCGGAGCGCGTCACCGACGGGTTTACGCTGCGTCAGTTTACCCGCTTTGATAGCGCACCGGTGCCCCGCCACCACGCCTTCCACCGCGCCTTCGTGCGCCTCCAAGCCCGCACGCTACGTAAGATCAATGAGGCCATCGTGGCCGCCGCGGTGCAGATGGGCCTGGAGGATGTCGAGAAGCTGCGGCTGGACACCACCGTGGTCGAGACCGACATTCGTTATCCCCGCGACAGGGGGCTGTTGTGGGATACGGTGCGGGTGCTCAGCCGGCTGGTGCGGCACATTGGCGAGATCGCGCCGGTGGCCTGCGAGACCTTCCCCACCGGACCCGCCGCGCCAAGCGCCGCATGCAGGAGATCGGCCGGATGCGAGATGCAGCGCAGCGTGCGCGGAGCTTGCGGCGCAAGTATCGAGATCTGCTTACCGTGACGACCGAAGTCATCGAAAATGCCGAGGCGGTAACGCGCAAGGCCCGCACCGTGCGGGGCACCGAGTTGCTCGACACGCTCACCCTCAAGGCGCTGTGCGATGAGGTCAGCGAAGTCGCGGCGCTCGGGCGGCGCGTGATCGACCAGAGTGAACGGCGGGTCTTTGGTGGCAGAGACCGTGCCCGCCGACGAGAAACTCTACTCGCTCTTCGAGCCCCATACCGACATGATCAAGCGGGGCAAGGTCTACAAGCCGGTTGAATTCGGCCACAAGGTGCTGCTCGTGGAAAGCCGCATCGGTCTCATCACCGATTACCAGGTGCTCGACGGCAACCCCATCGATAGCGACCAACTCGTACCGTCCGTGCAGCGTCACCGAAAACGATTCGGCAAGGCCCCCCGCGTCCTGGCCGGCGACCGCGGCTTCCATGACGCGGCTGGCTGCGAGCAAGTGCGCCGCCGCGGCGTTGCGCTTGTCGCGATCCCGCAGCAGGGCGGCAAGCGCAGTGTCGAACAAGCGCAGTTCGAGAAGAGTCGCGCTTTCAAGCAGGCGCAGGCATTTCGCTCGGGCGTCGAGGGCCGGATCTCGGTGCTCTTTCGTGCCCGCGGCATGAAGCGCTGCTTGTGGTCCGGCAGCGAGCGTTTCGAACTGTTCCTTGCGGCAGCGGTCCTTGCCAACAATCTACTGGTGATCGCCGCGCGCCTGCAGAAGCGACCTGCGAAGGCCGCCGCCCTCCGAGGTGCAGCCTGATCGCCAGCGCTCTGCGTCCTTTTGTCGGTGGGTACCGCCGGCCGATCGCGCTCGTCCGCAGCCACCCGCAGTTGCCATCTTGGCCGCCATGTGCGTCCCGGCGGGCGTGCAGATGTCTTCGCGCGCGCGATTCTCGTGCTGGAACTGCGCTCGGTTACCCTTGAAAATAGCGGCCGAAACTGATTTCGAGACAGAAACTAGTTAGTTTCTCGGCATGGCGCAGCACATTGTCGTCGTTGGCGCGCGGCAGCACAATTTGAAAAACATCACGGTCGAGATTCCGCGCGACCGGCTGGTGGTCATTACCGGCCTTTCCGGTTCCGGCAAATCCTCGCTCGCTTTCGACACCATCTACGCCGAAGGGCAGCGCCGCTACGTCGAGTCGTTGTCCGCCTATGCTCGACAGTTCCTCGAACAGATGGAAAAGCCCGATGTGGACTCGATCGAAGGCCTGTCGCCGGCCATTTCCATCGAGCAGAAGACGACCAGCCGCAACCCACGCTCGACCGTTGGCACGGTTACCGAAATCTACGATTACTTGCGGCTCCTGTTCGCCCGCATCGGCAAGCCATACTGCCACCAGTGCGGGCGCGAGATCACCCCGCAAACCGTCCAGCAGATCGTCGACCGCCTGCTGCAGATGCCGGCGAACAGCCGCATCCACGTGTTGGCGCCGCTCGTACGCGGCCGCAAAGGCGAGTATCGCAAGGAACTGCTCGATCTGCGTAAGGCGGGATTTGTCCGCGCCCGCATCGACGGAACATTGCGCGACCTCGCCGACGACATCAGTCTGCCGAAGAATCGGAAACACACGATCGAGGTCCTGGTGGATCGCCTTGTGCTCCGCGCCGGCATCGAGAAACGGCTGGCCGACTCGCTCGAGATCGCCTTCAAGTACGGCGACGAGGTGGCCAAGGTCGAAGTGCTCGACGAGGGGACCAAAGACGTGCAGCAGGACATCCACTTCAGCCAGAAGTTCGCCTGCGTACAGTGCGGCATCTCGTATCCCGAGCTGACGCCGCGCATGTTTTCCTTCAACAACCCGCACGGGGCGTGTACCAACTGTAGCGGCCTCGGCACGTCGATGTACTTCGACCCCGACCTCATCGTCCCCAACGAGGGCCTGTCGCTGAAGCAAGGCGCCATCGCGCCGTGGGAGCGCAAGAGCATCGGCCCGGTGAAGGACGATGTCTTGCAGGCGCTGGCGGAGCATTTCCACTTCGATCTCGACACGCCGTTCGCGCAGCTTCCGGCGCGGGTGCGGAACCTCCTGCTGCACGGCACCGAGGAAGAGATCGCCTTTGTCTACAAGAAGGGCAGCCGGCGCTACGAGTTCCGCCGCTCGTTCGAAGGAGTCGTCGCGCAGCTCGATCGTCGCTTCAAGGAAACCGACTCGGAGTGGATACGGGAAGAACTGGAGGCGTTCATGAACGTGCGGCCGTGCGCGGCATGTCACGGCGCACGCTTGAAGCCCGAGGCGCTGGCGGTGCGGGTGAGCGGCAAGTCCATCGTCGAGGTGACCGCCATGTCGGTCAAGGCGGCGCTGGCGTTCGTCTCCGCCGCCAGGCTCACCCCCCAGGAGGAACGGATCGCGCATCGCATCTTGAAGGAAATCACCGAGCGGCTCGGATTCATGACCCATGTCGGGCTGGACTACCTGAGCCTCGACCGGACCGCGGCGAGTCTGTCCGGTGGCGAGGGGCAACGCATTCGGCTGGCGACGCAGATCGGATCGAGCCTGGTCGGCGTGCTGTACATCCTCGACGAACCCTCCATCGGCCTGCATCAACGCGACAACGCGCGCCTGCTGTCCACCCTGAAGCGCCTGCGCGACCTCGGCAACACCGTCTTGGTCGTGGAACATGACCGCGACGCGATCCTGGCAGCCGATCACGTCATCGACATGGGTCCTGGCGCCGGCCTCCACGGCGGCTTCATCGTCGCACAGGGCAGCCCCGCCGAGATCGCCGCCAACCCTGCCTCGCTCACCGGCCAGTATCTTTCCGGGGCGCAGACGATTGCCGTCCCGCCGCGCCGCAAGAACGAGAAGGGATGGACACTCAGCATCGCCGGCGCCCGCCACAACAATTTACAGAGCGTGCGGGCGGACTTCCCGCTCGGTACGATGACCTGCGTTACCGGCGTATCCGGCTCCGGGAAAAGCTCGTTGGTGGTCGACACGCTGTACCGCGCCCTGGCCCACCGCCTGCATGGCGCGAAGGAGAAGCCCGGCGCGCACGACAAACTCCACGGCTGGCAGTTACTGGACAAAGTGATCGACATCGATCAGGCGCCGATCGGGCGCACCCCACGCTCGAATCCTGCCACCTACACCGGCCTATTCAGCCACATTCGCGACCTCTTTGCGCAATTGCCGGAGGCGCGCGTGCGCGGCTACGGCCCCGGGCGCTTCTCGTTCAATGTCAGAGGCGGTCGCTGCGAGGCCTGTAGTGGCGACGGCGTGATCACCATCGAGATGCATTTCCTGCCGGACGTCTATGTCACCTGCGAAGTCTGCCGGGGCCGTCGCTATAACCGCGAGACGCTAGAGGTGCTCTATAAGGGCAAGAACATCGCGGAGGTGCTGGACATGACCGTGACTCAAGCGCTCGATTTCCTCGGCAACGTTCCGCCGATCCGGCACAAGCTCGCCACACTGCACGACGTCGGTCTCGACTACATTCATCTGGGCCAGTCGGCAACCACGCTGTCAGGAGGCGAAGCGCAACGGGTCAAACTCGCCAAGGAGCTGAGTCGGCGGGCCACCGGCCGGACGCTCTACATCCTGGATGAGCCGACGACCGGACTACATTTCGACGACATCAAACGGCTGTTGGCAGTGCTCTCCCGACTGGTGGATCTCGGCAATTCCGTCGTCATCATCGAGCACAACCTGGAGGTCATCAAGACCGCCGACCACATCATCGATCTGGGTCCTGAAGGCGGCGCGGGCGGCGGGCAGGTGGTCGCCGCGGGAACTCCGGAGATGGTGGCCCAGACCCCCGGCTCGCACACCGGCGAGTTCCTGCGTCCCCTTCTCCCGGCACTCTTCGTCAGGGACTGAAACGCCGTCTCCCGGCCCGCTCCGGCGCTTGACCGGGACACCCTGCTTGGATATAAGACCCAGATAGGGGGAATTGAACGAGCACGGAAAACGCCCGGCTGATATTGAGCAAGGCGGAAATGCCTGGGAGGAGCAATGGGACGTTTAGTGTACATGGACAACCACGCCACCACGCCGATGGATCCGCGGGTGCTGGAGGCGACGCTGCCGTATTTCTGCGAGAAATTCGGCAATGCGGCCAGCCGCAACCATCACTTCGGGTGGGAAGCCGAAGCGGCGGTGGAACAGGCACGCGAACAGATCGCGCGCTTGATCAACGCCAGATCGAAAGAAATCATATTCACCAGTGGCGCGACCGAATCGGACAACCTCGCCCTCAAGGGCATTCTGGAATTCTACAAAGACAAGGGCAACCACATCATCACCGCGGTCACCGAGCACAAAGCGATTCTCGACACCTGCAAGGCGCTGGAGCGAACCGGCAAGGCGCGGGTCACCTACCTGCGGGTCGATAAGACGGGGCTCGTCGATCCGGATGAATTGCGTAGCGCCATCACCGACAAGACGATTCTGATCTCGCTGATGTACGCCAACAACGAGATCGGCACCATCCATCCGCTACGTGAAATCGGCAAATTGGCGAAGGCGAAGGGTGTTCTCTTCCACAGCGACGCCACCCAGGGCGTCGGCAAGATCCCGGTCGACGTCGAGGCCATGGGGATCGACCTGATGTCCCTGAGCGCGCACAAGATGTACGGCCCGAAAGGGTGCGGCGCATTGTATGTCCGTTCCAAAGGCCCGCGTGTGCGGCTGACACCCATGATGGATGGTGGCGGCCACGAGCGCGGCATGCGTTCCGGGACGCTGAACGCGACAGGCATCGTGGGCTTCGGCAAGGCGTGCGAACTCGCCGGCGCCGAGATGGAGACGGAAGCCGGGCGCCTCCTGCAAATGCGCGAGCGGTTACGGGACGGGATCTTCTCGCAGCTCGACGAGGTGTACCTCAACGGGCACCCGACGCACCGTCTCCCTGGCAACCTCAACGTCAGCTTCGCATTCGTTGAAGGCGAATCGCTGTTGATGGGCCTCAAGGATATCGCGGTCTCCTCTGGATCGGCCTGTACCTCAGCCACGCTGGAACCGTCTTACGTGCTCAAGGCTCTCGGCGTCGGGGACGATCTGGCGCACACCTCGATTCGCTTCGGCCTGGGGCGATTCAACACCATTGAGGAGGTCGACTATGTCGTCGAGCGCGTCGTGCACGAAGTGCGGCGACTGCGTGACATGTCCCCGCTCTACGAAATGGCCAAGGAGGGGGTAGACTTGAAGTCGTTCCAATGGGTCCGCGAGTGAGGTCGCAGACACGTACCGACTCGCCGAAGGCGAAAGGAAAGCCACATGTCGTACAGCAATAAGGTGATCGATCATTATGAAAATCCGCGCAACGTAGGTTCGTTCTCGAAGAACGAAGCCAACGTCGGTACCGGCATCGTGGGCGCGCCCGAATGCGGCGACGTCATGAAGCTGCAGCTGAAGATCAGCGATGCCGGCGTGATCGAGGACGCTCGCTTCAAGACGTTCGGATGCGGCAGCGCCATCGCCAGCTCGAGCTATGTGACCGAACTGGTCAAGGGCAAGTCGCTCGATGACGCGCTGCAGATCAAGAATACACAGATCGTCGAGGAATTGAGCCTGCCACCGGTAAAAATTCACTGTTCGGTACTGGCGGAGGACGCGATCAAGGCGGCCATCAGCGACTGGAAGAAGCGGCGGGAAGGGACGGAGGACGAACCGAAGGCGGCATCGAACGAGTAGGAGTACGTGCCGTGGCGATTGGCCTTTCAGAGAAAGCGGCGGCAAAGATTCGCAGTCTGCTGGCCGAGGAACACAAGCCCGAGGGTGGCCTGCGAGTGAAGGTCGTGGGCGGCGGATGCTCCGGCCTGCAATACAAGATGGACTTGGATGAGGAGCGTCCAGGCGACAAAGTGTTTGGCCCCCCCGACGCGAAGATCCTGGTCGACCGCAAGAGCTTTCTCTACTTGAACGGCACCGAACTGGACTATAACGAAGGCCTGATGCAGGCCGGGTTCAATCTCCAGAACCCGAACGTCAAACGGTCCTGCGGTTGTGGCGCTTCCTTTACCGTGTAGGGCGCAACGGACATGGACTCGATCCCGGCTCCTGCCGCGGAGCGGGACGGAGCGACGTGGTTTGCGAGCGAACGGGTAGACTGTTGGCAATGTGGCGCTGAACACGCGCCGGGCCCTTTTTGTCCCGCCTGCAAGGCCATTCAGCCCCTTCCCGAACAGGCGGATTATTTCCAGGTACTCGGCGTATCGCGCCGCCTCGCACTCGACGCGACGGCGCTGCAACAACGTTACTACGACTTGCATCGGCGACTGCACCCCGACCTCTTCCAAACCGGCCCGCAGCCAGCGCGGCAGGCGAGCGTGCGCAACACCGCGGCAGTCAATCGGGCGTACCGCACGCTGCGCGATCCCGTCGACCGTGGCCTCTACTGGCTCACCTTGCGCGGCGAGAGCCTCGGGGCCGGAAACAAACAAGTGCCGTCCGATATGGCGGCCCTGGTCTTCGAGCTGCACGACCAACTCGAGGAATTACGCGCGGCGCGGCAAGGGAACGGCGCGGGACGCTTGGTCGAGGAACTCACCGCCGCACATTCCGAGTTGCTGGAACGCCACAGCGCGCTCCTGGAGCAGCTTGAGCGCAACTTTGCCCGCTGGGACGCTGGGACTGTGGCGCCCGATCTCCTGACCCGCGAACTCAAAGCAATTTTGTCGACACTGGCGTATCTCGGCACACTCATCCGCGACGTGGAAAAGGGACTGGAAACCTGATGGAACGTATCTTCGGCATCGACCTCGGCACCACCAACAGCCTGATTGCGTACACCGCCGACGACGACAGCTTCCGGGTCATTCCCGATCCGGACACCGAGGCCCCCTTGCTTCCGTCAGTCGTCTCTTTCCCGGAGACCGGCCAGCCCATCGTCGGTGCCCGGGCCAAGGCCCTAGCCACCGAATGCCCGTTAACGACGATCGCTTCGGTAAAACGCTTCATGGGCTTGGGGATGGAGCACGTCACGCCGGCCGACCGCGAACACTACGTCTTCGCCGATGATGCCAGTCCGGAGATCGTTCGCTTTCGCATCCACGATCGGACCTACACTCCGCCGGAAATCGCCGCGTTGATCCTGAAGGAATTGAAGCGCCGCGCCGAGACCGTGCTCGGCGAAGAGGTCCGCCGCGTGGTGATTACCGTCCCTGCCTACTTCAACGACAGCCAGCGCCAGGCCACGCGCGATGCCGGTCGTCTCGCCGGCCTGGAAGTCCTACGGCTGGTCAACGAACCTACCGCGGCATCGCTCGCCTATGGCTTGCACAAGCACAACCAGGGGCTGATCGCGGTCTACGACTTCGGCGGTGGCACGTTCGATATTTCGATCCTGAAGTTGCACGAGGGAATTTTTGAAGTGCTGGCCACCACCGGTGACACCCGCCTCGGCGGCGACGACCTCGATCGCCGCGTGGCCGCCCTGTTGTTGGCGGAGGTGCCTGCGGCGCTGCGCGGCGATCCCGATGTGATCAGCCAAGCCATTGCCGCAGCCGAGGCCGCCAAGATCCGGCTGACCGGCACGGACACGACCGTGATGGCAATGCACGCCGGCGCAGCGCGCGGACAATATCGCCTGACCCGAGCCGAATTCGAGGCCACCGTCGCCGAGGTGGTCGAACGCACCATCGCCCCCTGCCGCCAGGCCCTCAAGGATGCCGGATTGTCCCCGCAAGACCTCGACGAAGTCGTGCTGGTCGGGGGCTCGACCCGGGTGCCGTTGGTACGCCGCCGGGTGGAAGAATTCTTCGGACGGCACCCGCATACCGAGCTGAATCCAGAAGAGGTCGTCGCGCTGGGTGCGGCCGTCCAAGCCGGTGTGCTCTCGGGGCGAAAGCGGGACACCTTGCTGCTGGACGTTGTGCCTCTCTCCCTGGGCATCGAAACCATGGGCGGTGTCATGGCCCACTTGATCGAGCGGAACACAACCATTCCTGTGACCGCCAAACAGGTCTTTACCACCTTTGCCGACAACCAGACCGCTGTCGATTTTCACGTCCTTCAGGGTGAACGGGAATTGGTGCGCGATAACCGCAGCCTGGCACGCTTTAAGCTGCGCGGGATCGAACCCCAACCCGCCGGTCTGCCGCGCGTCGAGGTCACCTTCATGATCGACGCCAATGGGATCCTGAATGTCACCGCGCGTGACGAACGCACGGGTCGGGAGCAGTCGATCGACGTCAAACCCTCGTACGGTCTCACCGACACCGAGATCGAACGCATGCTGGAGGAATCGATCGATCACGCCGAGGAGGATGTCGGCGCACGCCTGCTGATCGAGGCCCGCAATGATGGCGAAGCTTTGCTGCAGGCGACGCGACGGGCACTCGAACGGGCAGCACCCGATGCGGCGGAACGCGCTCGCATCGAAGCCGCGATGGCCCGACTTGATGAGTCGATGCGCGATCCGGACCACAATCGGATCCGCGATCTCACCGATGAACTCAACCGGGTCACCACGCCCCTGGCGCAACGGATCATGGATGCATCGATCAAGGATGCGTTGGAACGCAAGCGGGTGGAGGAAGTGCTTTGACCGACCGGAGGGTTCGATGGGACTGAAATGGACTGACAGCGAAGACATCGCGTTGGCACTGGTGGAGCGCCACCCCGAGATTGACCCGTTGGGCGTCCGCTTCACCGATCTTCACCGCTGGGTAACCGCCTTGGGTGAATTTGACGACGACCCGAAAGCGTCGAACGAGAGCAAGCTCGAAGCCATCCAGATGGCCTGGCTCGAGGAATATACGGGCCGGAATGAATAGTCCGCCCATGGGCTTGCGGAGGATTGCAACGTGTCAATGATGCAGATCAGCAGGAAGGTAGACTACGCGCTGCGGGCGATCATCTACCTCTCGGTGCAGAAAGACGGGTGTCCGGTGTCGGTCAAAGAGATCGCCTCGCGCCGGCGCATTCCCCGGAAATTCCTCGAAAAGATCATTCAAGACCTGACCCGCTCCGGCCTGGTCAAGTCGCATCGGGGCGCACATGGCGGCTGCACCTTGGCCCGCCCACCACACGGCATCTCGTTCCGCGACATCATCGAGTCGGTAGAGGGACCCATATCACTGAACGTGTGCGTGACGGAACAACGTGACTGCTCGGTGATTACCAGCTGCAACATGCAACGTGTGTGGCAGGAAGGGCAACGGCGCCTCCTGAAGTTCTTCGCAGATACAACCGTGGCGGATCTGACCCCCGCCTACCCGTCGAATACGGGCGGCGGCGTCGGCGTCCAATCGCTGGAGGAGTTAACGAATGCGTGACAGTATAGTGAACGACACCTTCGCCCACCTGCTACAGCCCGACACCCTGCTGCCGTCGCAGTACTTCGCGCTGGTAAGACGCAAGGGCGGTCATGAGCCGGAGCGCCGGCTCGTTGCCGCCTTGCTCGAGGACGCGGTCGAATGTTACCAGAAGCACCTGCGGGCGCGCGATCCAAAGGCCCGAAGACTCTTCCTGGACGCGGAGGAATGGATTTGCTCCGAAGACCGCACGTGGCCCTTTTCTTTCGAAAATGTATGCGACCTGTTGCAGATCAACCCGGAGTACCTGCGCCGCGGACTACTTGCTTGGACGGACCGGCAACTGAACGGCCACCCGCGGGCGAAGGTGCTGGCTTTGAAGGTCCCAGGAGTGGATCGGCAATCGCCTCCCAGCTTGCAGCAAGCCAGCGCAGGCTGACGACCTTGGCATTGCACCGACGGACGGGGCGGTAGGTTTCGGCCTACCGCCTTTTTTTGTCGTTCTCGCTTTCCAGGGCGTGCCGTAACAGCACCCCACAATGTTGCGTCGCACCCAGCGGCACGGCTTGGTTGCCGCTTTGTTCGCGCTCGCTGCGCTGATATACGCCTTTGGACGACGTCCCGCGTACGGAACCCTGAAGCCGGATCTATACGGCAAACCCGGCGAGGAACTCGTGGGTACGCACGCTTTCCGCCTGCCAAAGCATCTTCGCTATCATCACGTTTACTATGAGTTTTTCCTGAATGGCCGAATGCGTTTCCCCAGTGGGGAGGCGTATCCGTTACAGCCGCCATCCCAGTGCATGCGAGCGGTTGACACGCCAACATGGGTCCGATAGCTTGAAGCTGACCGAGCGGTTTGGGTCGGCCAGCTAGCAAGACGTATCAGGATAACGGCATCGACGCCAGCAACCGGCTAACTTTCGCCTCGACCGCTTCCCAAAGATATGGCTCCGAATATGACTGACCGACTGGTTAAGCGATGAGCGAAGCGGTGGCGATCGCCAACGCCAATGTGGCGCTGGCCAAGTATTGGGGCAAACGCGACGAAGCGCTCAATTTACCCTATACGGGAAGCATCTCGGTCAACCTGGCTGGGCTTACCACAACGGCACGGGTCCGCTTCACCGACGACCGGGCCGAGGATCGCGTCATCATGAGCGGCCATCAGGTCGATGGTTTGGAAGGCGAACGGGTGCGCAAGTTTATCGATCTGGTCCGGCAACTGACCAACCGGAAGGGCAGCGCCGAAGTCGAAGTGGCAAGCAATTTCCCCGTCGCGGCCGGCTTGGCGTCCTCCGCCTCCACCTTCGCGGCGCTGGCGATGGCCGCCACGCGCGCAGCCGGGGTCATCCTCTCCGACCAGGAACTTTCACGGCTTGCACGTCGGGGTTCGGGTTCCGCGGCGCGTTCGATCCACGGCGGCTATGTGGAATGGCTTCGAGGCGAAGCCACCGATGGCTCCGACTCGTACGCCGTGCAACTGGCGCCGCCCGAGCATTGGCCGCTCGGAATTGTCGTCGCGATTACCGACCGCGGCCGCAAGCGGGTGGGATCTCGCGAAGGGATGGCACATTCACTCACGCGCTCGCCGTTCTTCCGTCCGTGGCTGGACTCCCACCAAGTCGATCTGGAAACCATCCGCCAAGGCATTCTCGGCCGCGATTTGCACGCCACCGGTAGCGCCGCCGAGCACAATTGCCTCAAGATGCACGCCGTAGCGTTGGCCGCGTTACCGCCTCTGATGTACTGGAATACGGGCACCCTCGCGGTCGTGCATCGCGTCGTCCAATTGCGCGAGGACGGAGTGGCCGCGTACTTCACGATCGATGCCGGTCCGCAGGTGAAAGTCATCTGTCCGCTGCCGCAACGCGACGCGGTCGCCGCAGTGATCCAGGCCGTGCCGGGTGTCCAGGGAGTGCTGCTATCCGAACCGGGCGCCGGCGCCCGATCGGTGGAGGGCGGATGATGCGGCGGATCGTCGCACGCGCCCCCGGGAAGCTTTTTCTTCTCGGCGAATACGCCGTACTGGATGGTTGCCCCGCGGTCGTTGCCGCGGTTGACCGCTTCATCGAGGTCACCCTCGACATTTCCGACACCCACCGACGCACGCGAATCCGGTCGGGGACAGCGGAGCTCGAATTCCCCACTGCCGCGCCGCCAGAGGACACCGGCATGTGGCGTTTCGTCGGCGCTGCCTTTTGTTCAAGCCTCCGCGAGCACCCTGCGCTCGCGGAGCGCGGGTTCAACATCGAGATCGTCAGCCACCTCGGTGCGCATCGAGGCGTCAAGGTTGGCTTAGGCAGTAGCGCCGCGGTCACCGTCGGCCTCATGGCGGCAATGGCGGCGGCAGCGGGACAACGGCTTACGGAACGCGCGCGCCGCGATACGCTGTTTGCCGCGGCACTCGATGCACACCGCCGGGCACAACGGGAGTTGGGGAGCGGTGCGGATGTGGCGGCAAGCACGTACGGCGGCGTGATCTTGTTCCAACCGCGGAACGGATCGCCTGAGATCAGCCCACTGCGGCTGCCGGCGGATACCCAGTTCCTCGCGGCATGGACGGGCGAGCCAGCGTCGACAACGGATCTCGTGAACAGCTACCGGCGGGACGACAACGGCAGAGGCGCGGCCCGTGCAACGTTCGTCGAGGCCAGTCGGCACTCGGTCAAGGAGTTCGTCACCACACTCGCACAAGGGGCACTGTCCTTGTCGGCGGTACTGCAGAACGGCGCCCTCTTGGAGCAGTTGACAGCCGATCTGTCATTGCCGTTGCTGACGCCGCGGCTCCGTCGGATCGTGGCAATTGCGCGCGCGCACGGCGCCGCCGCCAAGATCTCCGGGGCCGGTGGAGGCGATTGCGGCATTGCCCTGACCAGGGATGCCGCGGCCGCGCGGGGAATCCGGGCCGACTGGCAGGCCGCCGGCCTGCTGCCGCTCGACCTCAACATCTGCGACGAAGGAGTGACCGTTGTCGACGGGTGACCCTTCAGCCACCAGGCTTGCCGAGCGGAAACGCTCGCACCTCGACATTTGTCAAACCGCGGAGGTCGAGTTCCAGGGGAAGACCACGCTGTTCGAGGACGTCGATTTGGTGCACGACGCGCTGCCCGAATTGGCAGTCGCGGATCTCGATCTCACCGTTGAGTTTCTGGGTAAGCGGCTGCGCGCCCCCCTGCTGATCACCGGCATGACCGGCGGCACTGAAGAGGCGTTCGCCGTGAACCGCGATCTCGCGTCGGTCGCTGAACGCCGTGGCATCGGTTTCGGGCTCGGGAGCCAGCGCGCCATGCAACGCGACCCGGGCACGGCATGGACCTTTGCTATTCGGGAGTACATCCCCAGCGGCCTCTTGCTCGCCAATATCGGGCTGGTCCAAGCGGGACAAGAATCGACTGACGACGTGCGGCAATTGGTGACGAATGTCGGCGCCGACGCGCTCTGCGTCCATCTGAATGCGGGGCAGGAGTTGATTCAGCCGGAGGGCGACCGTGACTTCCGTGGCGGGTACGCAACCCTGGCCCGGCTGGCGGACGATCTGGGCGTTCCCGTCATTGCCAAGGAGACCGGGTGCGGCATTTCACGTCGTGTGGGTGAAGCCCTCTTGCGCGCCGGGATCCGCCACCTCGACGTGTCAGGGGCTGGCGGCACGTCCTGGGTGCGCGTCGAAGCCCTGCGGGGGAACGGCAACAGCCGCCGCCTCGGCGAGCTGTTTGCCAACTGGGGAATCCCCACCGCCGCCTCGCTGGCGATGTTGCGCGGTACCGGATTGGAGTTGATCGCCAGCGGAGGCCTGCGCGACGGTCTCGACATGGCAAAGGCCATTGCGCTCGGTGCGCGGCTATGCGGCGCGGCGCTGCCAATCTACCGGGCATACCGCACCGCGGGAATCGATGGCGCCATGACATTGATCGACGAATTCATCGACGGGATCACAGCGGCGATGCTGCTGACGGGTTCGCGCACTATCGCGGACCTCGCACAACAACCGCTCGTAGTCGGGGAACGGCTCAAGGCATGGATCGCCGCAGCGCAGCGATAGGCCGCGAGCCAAGAAAAGGGGACGGCAATGCCGCACACGGGAAAGCAATCACGTATCGAGGGATTTCATCGGATGCAGCGAAGCGAACGCCTGGCACGGCTGACCGCGGCCGCGGGCATACGCGAAGGCGAGGTCGCCACGCTGCTCGACGCCAATCCGCTGCCGTTCGAGAAGGCAAACCACATGGTCGAGAACGCCATCGGTGTGGTTGGTCTACCCCTCGGTGTGGGGCTCAACTTCCTGATCAATGGCCACGAATACCTCGTCCCCATGGCGGTCGAGGAAGCCTCCGTGGTGGCTGCCGCCAGCCATGCGGCGCGCCTGGTGCGCGAGAGCGGCGGATTCGTTGCCGACGCCGATGCCCCGGTCATGATCGCACAGGTCCAACTCGTCAAAGTCCCGGACATGGACGTCGCCGTTCGCCGTATCGCCGCGGCAACGCCACAGCTCCTCGCCGCGGCCAACGCGGTACACCCCAACATGGTGAAGCGTGGCGGCGGCGCACGCGCCATCCAAGTACGTCCACTTACCGACACGGCCTGCGGGCCGATGCTGGTGGTACACCTCCTGGTGGAAGTGGGCGATGCCATGGGCGCCAATGCCGTCAACACCATTGCCGAAGCGTTGGCACCCAGCCTCGAGGAGCTCACGGCCGGCCAGGTCCGCCTTCGCATCCTGTCGAACCTGGCGGACGAACGGCTAGCGAGGGCGACAGCGCGCATCGAACCGCGGCTGCTCCGCGCCGGCGCTCTATCGGGTCGCGAGGTCGCCGAGCGCGTGGTGGAGGCCTGGGCGTTTGCCGCCGCCGACCCCTACCGGGCGGCCACCCACAACAAGGGCATCATGAACGGCATCGACGCCGTGGCCATCGCCACCGGCAACGACTGGCGCGGGATCGAAGCGGGCGCACACGCGTACGCCGCCCGCAACGGCCGTTACGGCTCGCTGAGCGAGTGGCGGATCGAGGAGGACCGGCTGGTGGGCACAATCGAATTGCCGCTCGCCGTCGGCACCGTTGGCGGCAATCTGGAGTGCAATCCGCGAATCCGGTTTGGACTCCACCTGCTCGGCGTAGTTTCGGCGCGCGAACTCGCCGGCGTCATGGCCGCCGTTGGCCTCGGCCAGAATTTCGCCGCCATGCGCGCCCTCGTGACCCACGGCATTCAGCGCGGCCACATGTCACTGCACGCCCGGGGTCTGGCGGTGGCAGCCGGGGCCCCGGAAGATCTGGTGGATCACGTGGTCACACGACTCCTGGCCTCCGGCGAGATCAAGCTCAGTAAGGCGCGCGAGATCGTGCAATCGGTACAACTGGGCGCGTGAGCATGCCGGATTCACCCCAGGTGGTGCGCCGCGCCGCGCCCGGCAAGGTAATCCTGCTCGGCGAGCACGCGGTCGTCTACGGACGCGCCGCGCTCGCCGCCAGCATCGATCGCTACGTCGAGGTGGAGGCCGCCCGCACCGGAGGCGCGGGTTCCCCTGTTCCACGCGATGGCAGCACATCCGCGCCGCGATGGGCGGTGCCGCCGGAGGCGTTGTGCCGCGCGGCGGAACTGACCGGTGTCGATCCCAGAGAGATCACGGCAAGTGCGCGCGCCACCATGCCGTCGGGGGCCGGGCTCGGCAGCTCCGCAGGGCTGAGCGTCGCCCTCATCCGCGCCCTGGCTGCATTGGCCGGGCAATCGCTCAGCGACGCCACACTCTGTGGCCGCGCGTTCGAAATCGAGAAGATTTTCCACGGCTTCCCCTCCGGCATCGACAACACGGTGGCCACCTACGGCGGTCTGCTGGCCTTCAAGCACGGCACCGCGCCACGACCGGTGGTCCTCCCGCGACCGTTGCCCCTGGTCATCGCGGTCGGACGCGCGCCGCGCGAAACGCAAAAGGTCGTGCGGGGTTTGCGGCAGCGCTGGGAAGCCAACCCGGAGCGCTACGAGCCGCTGTTCGATGCGATCGACGGCTTGGTCCGTGAGGCCGAAACCGCAATCGGCACAGCGGATCTCCGCAAACTTGGATGCGCGATGCGCGCCAACCACGACTTGCTGCAACACATGGGCATTTCCACGGAGGAACTCGATCGGATGGTGGCGCTGGCGGATGCGGGCGGCGCCCTGGGCGCCAAGTTGACCGGCGGGGGTGGTGGCGGGGCTGTCATTGCGTTGTGCGACGGCGATCGGGAACGGCTGGTCAATGCCTTTCTCGGCGCTGGCTGGGACGCATTCGCAACGGACATTACCGGACGGGAGCACGGGCGGAATGCAGGAGACGATCCAGGTCGTTTCGGGCAGCGCGATCGCGCATGCGGGTGAACAACCGCGTGCGATCGGTGGCGCGGACCGTCTCGACGCGGCGGTGGCGCACAGCCAGGCGTGGTTCTTCGCACAGCAGCGGCCGGAGGGATTCTGGCACGCGCCGCTCGAAGCCAATGTCTCGATGGAGACGGAATACATCTTCTTCAATCGCTTCATGGGGCGCCGGCCGGAAGCCCTCGAACGGCGTATTGCCGATCGCATGCTCGCCACACAGTCGGCCGACGGCAGCTGGCCGCTCTACTACGGCGGCCCCGGCCATCTGAGCAATACCATCGAGGCGTACTTCGCCCTCAAACTGTGCGGGCTGGACGCTCACCAACCCGCCTTGCAACGCGCCCGCGAGTTCATCATGGCTGGCGGGGGTTTGGCGAAGGCAGGCGTGTTCACCCGCACCTTCCTGGCCTATTTTCGGCAGTTCCCCTGGTCGGGTTTGCCGGCCATGCCGGTTGAGCTGATGTTGCTACCGCCATGGTTTCCGATCAACATCTATGCCCTTTCGAGTTGGGCACGGGGCACCGTCGTGCCGATGATCGTCCTCATGGCCAAACGCCCCGCCATCGAAATTCCAGCCGCCGCACACATCGACGAGCTGTGGCTCACGCCCCCGACGCCCGAGGCCCTCGCCTGCACGCCGAGTCGAGAGTGGTTGACGTGGCGCAACGGCTTTCTGGCACTCGATCGCTTACTCAATGCGCTCGGCCGCAGTTCATGGAAACCCCTGCGCGCCCGGGCGCTACGGCGCGCGGAGCAGTGGATCCTGTCGCATCAGGACAGCAATGGCGGCTGGGGCGGCATCCAGCCCGCGATGATCAACTCCGTGATGGCGCTGCGCGCCCTCGGACATCCGGACAACGAGCCCGCAATCGCCAAGGGCATCCAGGCGATCGACGATTTCTTGATCGAGAGCGACGGCCAACTCTTCTTTCAACCGTGCGTGTCCCCGGTGTGGGACACGGCCCTGGCCGGAAAGGCGCTGCTCGATTCGGGCGTACCCGGCAACCATCCGGCGCTGCGACAGGCGGCGGATTGGCTGATCGCGAACCAGGTACTCAAGACCGGCGACTGGCAGATCCGAAATCCCGACCTCGAACCTGGCGGCTGGGTCTTTGAATTCGCCAACGATTGGTACCCGGACGTGGATGACTCCGCTGTCATCCTCATGGTGCTCAAGCGGGTGTCCGGCACCGATCCGGCACGCCTGGCACGCGCCATCGCCTACGGCATGAACTGGACCTTCGGCATGCAGAGCCGCGGCGGCGGCTGGGCGGCGTTCGACACCGACAACGATTCCCACTTTCTCAACCAGATCCCGTTCGCCGACATGGAGGCGATGATCGACCCTCCGTCGGAGGACGTCACCGGCCGCATGCTTGAGCTGATGGGCAGCTACGGTTTCGATCTGCACTTCGGGCGGGCGCGCCGCGCACGCAACTTCATACTGCGCATGCAACGGCCGGATGGGTCGTGGTGGGGGCGCTGGGGCGCCAATTACATCTACGGCACCTGGTCCGTGCTCTGCGGCCTGCGCGCGATCGGCGAGGATCTCCACGCCCCCTATGTGCGCCGGGCGGTCGCATGGCTCAAGGCACACCAGAACGGAGACGGCGGCTGGGGCGAATCGATCCGCTCGTACGACGACGCACGCACCGCCGGTCAGGGTGTGTCGACGCCGTCGCAGACCGCGTGGGCGGTGTTGGGCCTGCTGGCGGGCGAGCCAGCGTTGAGTCCCGAGACCCGCCGCGGCGTGGACTATCTGCTCGGCCAGCAGCGAGCGGACGGGTCCTGGGACGAGTTGCATTTCACCGGGACCGGCTTCCCGCGCCATTTCTACCTGCGCTACCACATGTATCGGAACTACTTCCCGCTGATGGCGCTAGGGCGGTTTCGTGCGCGCCTCGCCGAGATCACTGGAGGCAATGGCGCAGACCACGAACGAGACGGGCGTCCACCGCGCGCCCCGGACATGCCGGCGCTCGCACCGGCGTATACGAATTGAACGCACAAGCGATGGAGGGCGTGCATGACAGCAGACACAGCAACGGTTGGGGTCGATCAAATTGGCATCTACTTGCCGCATCGGGTGCTTCCACTGGACACGCTGGCGATGGCCCGCAAGGTACCGACCGAGAAGATCCACATCGGCCTGGGTGCCTACCAGATGGCGGTCACCGCTCCGTGGGAGGATGCCGTGACGCTCGGAGCGAACGCCGCCGCCCGCCTGTTCGCGCAAGGTCACGTGACGCCGGAGGAGATCGGGCTCTTGATTGTCGCCACCGAGACCGCGGTCGATCATGCCAAACCGGTCAGCATCTTCTTGCACGAGCTACTCGGCATCCCGAGTAACTCCCGTGTATTTGAACTCAAGCATGCGTGCTACGGCGGCACGGCGGGCGTGATGATGGCGGCCGACTGGATCCGCTCCGGCGCCGCGGCGGGGCGCAAAGCCCTGGTGGTCTCCACCGATATCGCTCGCTATCCGTTGCAGTCGAGTGCCGAGTTCACGCAAGGCGCCGGCGCCGCCGCGGTGGCGGTCAGCGCGCACCCACGGCTGCTGGCGCTGGATCCGATCTCCGGAGTGTACGCCAAGAATGTCTACGATTTCTGGCGGCCGCTGGACAAACGCGAAGCCCTGGTCGACGGCAAGTTTTCCGTCGATTGCTACCTCGACGCGCTGGCCGGGGCCGTTGCCGATTATTGCGCCGCACGCACCCGGGCGGGCGAGCAAGACACCGCCCCGCTGTATGCTCGATTGGCCGCCCTGCTCTACCACACGCCGTTTCCGAAGATGGCGTACAAGGCGCATCTGCGGTTGCTCGAAACCGAATGGCGACGCACGGGCAAGCAGCCGGCGGATACCGCCGCCGAAGCGGCGCGCTCGTACGCCGATCTGGTCGATCCGTGGTTGGAAGCGTCCCGCAAGGTCGGCAACATCTACACCGCGTCCCTGTATCTCTGTCTCGCCTGGCTTGCGGAACGCGCGGCCGATCGCTTCGAAGGCCAGCGTGTCGGCCTGTTCTCCTACGGCTCCGGCTGCTGCGCGGAATTCTTCACCGGCACGTTCGTCCCCGGTAGCGCCCAGACGGCGGCCCGTCTCGGGGTCGCCGACCTGCTTGCCGCCCGCCAACAACTGACCGTGGAGGAATACGAACGCCTGGCGCGTGACGGGACCGATGGGGGCGTCCCGCCGAGCGGTGACGCGGCCTTCTGTCACCTGGCGGCCGTCCGCGACAACCGACGCTTTTACGAACGCAACGGCATTGGCAGGTGACCAATTGTCCGCGCCAACACAGCAGCACGTCGACCGCGTGACCGACGCGTATCGCCACTGCTGGCAGATGGCGACGACGCACTACGAGAATTTCACCCTCGGCTCGTGGTTGCTGCCACGCCGACTGCGACGGCACATCGCGGCGATCTATGCCTTTGCGCGCACGGCCGACGACCTCGCCGATGAGGGCAACGAATCGCCGGCCGAACGTCTGGCCCAGCTCGACGCGTGGGGGCGCGAACTGGAGAATTGCTATCAGGGAGAGGCAACGCATCCCACTTTCATCGCGCTGCGGGATACGGTCCAGCGGTTCGACCTACCGATCGCACCGTTTCGTCGGCTATTAGAGGCCTTTCGCATCGACGCCGACTTCAAGGGCTTCGACACCTTCGACGCGGTGCGCGCCTACTGCCGGAATTCGGCTGACCCGGTAGGACACCTGATTCTCTATCTCTTCGGCTACCGTGATGCGCACCGCCAACACCTGGCTGACCAGATTTGCACCGGGCTGCAGCTTGCCAATTTCTGGCAGGACGTTGCCGTCGACGCCGCCAAGGGCCGGCTGTATGTCCCGCGCGAGGACCTCGTGCGCTTCGGTTGTTCCGCAACCGACGTTATGTCGGGAACGTCGAGCCCAGCGGTGCGTGCGTTGATGCAGTTCCAGATCGCGCGTGCGCGCACCCTGCTGACCAGCGGACTCGACCTGGCGACAATGGTCCAGCCGCGATTGGCACGCGAGGTACGCTTATTCGCCTGGGGCGGCCTGGCGATCCTGCGGGAAATCGAGGCGCTCGGCTATGACGTGTTCACCCGCCGCCCCACCGTGTCCGGGTGGACGAAGTGCGGGCTGGTGTTGAAGGCACTCGCCACGCCGGCCGCACGACCGCCCCGCGGATCCGCGGCCGAGGCCAAGACCCCCGATCTGATTGGCGCCCCGGCCCGGAACCTGCAACAGGCGTACGCGTACTGCCAACAGGTGGCCCGGCGCAGTTCGAGCAACTTCTACTACGCCTTTCACCTGCTGGGGCCAGAGCGGCGCGCAGCCCTGTGCGCCGTGTACGCCTTTTGCCGCTTTGTCGACGACATCGCCGACGATGCCGGGCGTCGCGAGCCGGCAGCGCTGCTGGAGCGCTGGCGCGCGGAATTGGCGCGGGTCTTTGCCGGCACCGCCGAGCATCCCATCGGCTGCGCCCTCGTCGATGCGGTGCGGCGGTTTGCATTGCCGCGACAGCCGTTCCTCGATCTGATCGATGGCGTCGAGATGGACCTCACCCGGCGCCGTTACGAAACGTTCGACGATCTGTCTCAGTATTGTTACCGGGTCGCCTCGACCGTGGGGTTGCTGTGCATCGAAATCTTCGGGTACCAGCACCCGAGCGCCCGCGATTATGCGGTCAATCTCGGAATCGCGCTACAGCTCACCAATATCTTGCGCGATGTCCACGAGGACGCGCAGCGCGGCCGCATCTATCTCCCGCTCGAAGATCTGCGCCGATTCGACTGCACGGAGGCGGTTCTGCTGAGCGGGCAATTTTCGCCTCGAGTCGAGGCCTTGATGGCCTTCGAGTGCAGCCGCGCCCGCACTTATTACCGCAGCGCCCGCGCCGCACTGGCGGCAGCCGACCGCGGTTCGCTCGTCGCCGCCGAAGCCATGCGCTCGATCTACGAACGGCTGCTCGACCGCATCGAGGCGCGGCATTTCAACGTCTTCGGCCCCAAAGTAACCCTGCCGCGCTACGAGAAGGTCACGCTGGCGTTGGCGGCATGGGGCCGCTCGCAATTGGCGGTGCGCATATCGTGAGACGGGTTGCCGTTATCGGCGGCGGCTTTGCCGGACTGGCGGCGGGAGTCGAACTGGCGGCACGCGGACATCGCGTGACCGTGTTCGAAACTCGCGCGCATCTCGGCGGCCGCGCCTATTCCTTTCGCGACGCTGCCAGCGGCGAGGTCGTCGACAACGGCCAGCACGTCCTCATGGGCTGCTATCGTCACACGCTCGCCTTCCTCGACCGCATCGGTGCCACGCACAAGCTGACCCGCCAGCCCAATTTATATGTCCCCATGATCGACGCGCACCAGGGCACGGGCGCCATCGCGTGCGCCCCTTTGCCCAGCCCCCTCCATCTGCTGAGCGGCGTGTTGCGCTACGCACTCCTGGCACGAGCCGAACAGATTCGTATCCTGCTCGCCGGATTGCGGATCATGGCCATGCGGCGGCGCCGCGATCCGCGCCTTGGGCAGCGCACGGTTACGGAGCTCTTGACCGCGCTCGGTCAGTCGCCCAATGCCCGGCGTGTATTTTGGAATCCCGTGACCGTGGCGACGCTGAACGAGTCGCCGGAGCGGGCTGCCGCCGGGCCCTTCGCCGAGGTGCTGGCGCGCGCCTTCTTCCGCTCGCGCGAGGACTCCCAGTTCCTCCTGCCGAAGGTCGGCCTGAGCGAGCTGTACACCGACGAGGCGCGCCAGTACCTGGAAGACCGCGGCGGCGGCGTCGCGTTGCGATCGCCGGTAACGGCGCTGGCAGTGCGCGACGGCCTGGTGACGGCAGTGCGCTTGCGCGATGGCACCGAGATTGCCATCGACGCCTGCATCTGCGCCGTGCCACCACGCGCGTTGGCCGCGCTGCTGCCCGAGGCGCTACGCAGATCCGTCCCGCTCCAGGTGCTCGACACTTTCGACCACTGCCCGATCGTATCGGTCCATCTGTGGTTCGACCGGCCGATTCTCGCCAGCGCGTTCGTGGGGCTGATCGGCACCACGACCCAATGGGTCTTCGATCGCCATCGACTGATCGGGGCCGCCGAAGGTCGGCACCCGGGCCTCAGTGCGGTCGTCAGCGCAGGGCGCGATGTGGTCGAGTGGCCGGCGGCACGGGTCGTCGAGACCGTGGTGGCGGATTTGCGCGCCCTGCTGCCAGCCGCGCGCGCGGCCGACGTGGTGCAATCGGTCGTAGTCAAGGAAAAGCGCGCGACGGTGTCGATCACTCCGGCCGTCGAGCGCTTGCGCCCATCGAATATCACGTCGGTCGGCAACTTGTTCCTTGCCGGCGATTGGATTAATACTAGTTTACCACCAACGATCGAGAGTGCGGTTTGCAGCGGTCAGCGGGCCGCGGCGTTGGTAGCGGCGACGCCGCACGTCACACGTAACGTCGCCGCCTGAGTGACGTTGTCTCACCAATCCCAGACAACAGGCTTGGAGACGACTGACACGAGATGCACACCTTGATTCGCATTGAAGTTGGGTCGGTCGCCTCTCCGTCCGTCGTCCGTTCTCCCGCCCGCATGTAGGCGGTGTCAAACCTAGAGGGTGCACATCGTGCGATTTCCATTACACATCATGACCGACATGCTCAAATGGCAGTTCCGCAATTGGCGGCGCGGCAACACGCGTTATCCGTACGTGCTCATGCTCGAGCCGCTGCACACCTGCAATCTCGCCTGCATCGGGTGCTCGCCCGAACGCTATAACGGCGACCTGAAGGACCGTTTGCCGCTGCGGGACTGCCTGCAGGCGGTGGACGAATGCGGCGCGCCCGTGGTGTCGATCTGCGGCGGCGAACCGACGATCTATCCCGAACTGCCGGAGCTGGTCGAGGCCGTCATCGCGCGCAAGCGCCACATCTATCTTTGTACCAACGGCCTGCTGCTCGATCGTTTTTTCAAAAAAGGACGGCCGCACCGGCGCTTGTCGATCAACGTGCACCTCGACGGCATGCGCGCGACGCACGATCTGGTCACCGACCGCGCCGGTGTCTTCGACAAGGCCGTCGAGATGATCAAGGAAGGCAAACGGCTCGGCTACCACGTGTGCACGAACACGACGATCTACCGCGAAACCGACATGGCCGAGATTGAAGAGATGTGCGCCTTCGTGCAAGGCATCGGCGTGGACGGCATCCTCATCTCACCAGGCTATCACTACGAAAAGCTCAAGGAAAACCACTTCCTCTTCAAGAAAGAGGTGCACGAGAAGTTCAAGCGCGTGCTCGAGCTGTCCAAGAAATATCGGTTGTACTCGACACCGCTCTTCCTGCAATTCGCCGCCGGACTGCGCGACTACCCATGCACCCCGTGGGGCAATCCCACCCGTACGCCGAAAGGTTGGAAAGGCCCCTGCTACTTGATCGAGGGCGCCTACTACAAGACCTGGCAGGAGTTCTGGAGCGGCGTGGATTGGGACTACTGGGAGCGGCGCATTGACCCGAAGTGCCAGGACTGTCTGATGCATTCCGGCTTCGAAGCGTCTGTCGTTCGCCATCTCGGCGACAGTCCGCGCGACCTGTGGGCGATGGCAAAGTGGAATTTCGTGGCGTGACACCCGCCCTGGCGATCGCCGGCACCCGCCGGTAGGACGCCGGGATGGAGCGGGTCGCGATCTTCGCGGCGCTGCGCTGGGAGTGCACCCCGATCTTGCGGTGCATGCGCCGGATCCGCAGAAGCGGCGTGGCGCACGCCACGCTCTGGCGTGGCGAAGCGGCGGAGCGCGAAGTCTGGCTGCTCAAGACGGCAGTCGGCGAGCGGCGCGCCGAGGCCGCCGCACGCGCGGCTTGCGGTACGGCACGCTTCGATCTCCTCTTGTCCACCGGCTGCGCCGGAGCGCTGTCGGTGGACATGCGCCCCGGCGATCTCGCCATCGCCACGGCGGTCATTGGAAACTCTTTCGGGACGCGCTTCGAGACCGACACCGGGCATCGGGAGGTGGCGCGTGCCGCGGCGCAACGTGCGGCGCTGCGTCCGTTCGTTGGGCCGCTGCTGTGCAGTACGCACGCGCTGGCCACCGCCGTCGCCAAGCGCGATGCGGCCATGCGTACCGGTGCAGTCGCGGTGGAAATGGAAGGAACGGCAATCGCGGCGGTGGCCCACGACATGGGCATCCCGTTCGTGGCGGTGCGCGCCATTCTCGATGCGGCCGACACCGAACTCTCCACCGCCGCCGGTCTGGTGGATCACCACACCGGCGGCGTCAACATCCGCAACGTCATCCGCCATCTCGCCGCGCACCCCGGTGCGCTCGCCGAAATGCTGGCGCTGCAACGCATGCAGCGCGCGGCACAGCAAAGCCTGGAACGTTTCTTCAACGCGTGGTTGGCCGGTTCGTGATCTGCCCGGGCCGCGCGCCGAACTTCGAGCATCAAGGCGATCGCATCAGCCAACTTAACGCGCGCCTCGTCCTTCGTACCTCCCCGACCGTTTGCCCCAGGAATCTCCGGACAGTATGCGACGTACCAATGGTCGCCTCGTTCGATGATTGCCGTGAATTCGTTGCGCATACACCGCGTCCCGATTCCGACAGCGTAGCGCGTGACCATCCTCTGTCTTCTTGCTCCGCCCTCTACAGTATTTCACCCGAAGGGAATGTCTCACCGTCATTGGCACGGAGGGCCCCACCGGTTCAACGACCGGCGTTGCAACTACGTCAGCACGGTCCCCTCGGGGACGATGACGACTCCGCCGTCGGTAAGGACAAAGCGGCGGCGATCGAGAGCGTGATCGTAGCCGATGCGCATGCCCGGCGGCACGACCACCCTTTCGTCGACAATGGCACGGCGCACTTGCGAACGGTCGCCCACGCGCACGCCCGGCATCAGGATCGATTCCTCCACCACCGCCCCCGCACCAACGAATACTTCCGGCGATAACACCGAGCGGACGACGCTGCCGCCGGAAACGATGCATCCCGGTGAGACAATGCTGTCCACTACACGCGCCTCCTCGTCGCCGGCCCGGCGCATCAGCGCCGGCGGGTGTTGCCCGCTGTACATCCGCACCGGCCAGGAGGCGTCGAAGAGATCGAACGGCGGGCGCGCCGCCAACAATTCGATGTTGGCCGCAAAATAGCTGTCCAGTGTGCCGACATCCTGCCAGTAGTGCCGCTCCGGAGGGCATCGTTCGACGATGTCGAACCCCACGACGCGACAATGGCGGGCGATGAGGTTGGGGATGATATTGTGCCCGAAATCGTGCGCGGAGTCGCCCTTGGCGTCGGCGATGACGGCGCGCACGAGCGTTTCCGTGCGGAACAGATACACCCCCATGTTCACGAGCGCGCAATCAGGCCGCCGCTGCAACGGCGCCGGCTGCGCCGGCTTTTCCGCGAAGGTTCGCACCCGGGCGGCGCGATCGAGTTCCAGCACACCCATACGCGTCGCGTCGGTGCGCGGCACCTCGGTGCAGGCGACGGTGAGGTCGGCAGCGTGTCCGACGTGGAACTGCAGCAACGGGTTATAGTCCATCCGGTAGATGTGATCGCCGGACAGGATGAGGACCCATTCCGGGCGCTCCTCTTCCAACACATGGAGATTCTGAAAGACGGCGTCCGCGGTGCCCGTATACCAGCGAGACACCAGCTGCAACTGCGGCGGCACGGTCTGAATGAATTCGCCCAGCTCGGGGTGCAAGATGCTCCACGCCAGTCGCAGGTGGCGATCCAGCGAAAGGGACTGGTGCTGCGTCAGGACGTAGATGCGCTTGAAGCCGCTGTTGAGACAGTTCGACAGCGTGAAGTCGACGATACGATAGAGCCCCCCGAACGGCACCGCCGGTTTCGCCCGCTTCTTGGTCAGCGGGTAGAGCCGCTCGCCTTGCCCGCCGGCGAGCAGCAGCACCAACGTACCCTCGTTCCAGCCCGCGGCCCGCATCGCGACGGCTTCCTCACCGCTGCCGTGTGCGGCGCGCCGCTGTCCCAACTCTGCGGGCGAGCGCCAGCCGCACGGCGTCGGCGAGCGCTTTGGGGTCGGAGGACTTAATGACGTAGTCGTCGGCGATCCAACTGACGAACTGGTCCCTGTATTCGGTGTAGGCCGAGTTGAGGATGACCGGGAGGCGGGGATTCAGGTCGTGCATGCGGGCGAGCGTGTGCAGCCCATCCATTCCCGGCATGTTGATATCGAGGACGACGACGTTGGGTGGATCCGCCGCCGCGCGCGCCAAGGCCTCTCGGCCATCGCGGGCTTCGACGACACGGTGCCCTTCCTCCTCGAAGCGCTCGCGATACAGGAGCCGTTGGTGGTCGTCATCCTCGACGAGGAGAATGGTTGCCATGGCGATCAGCGTGCGAGCGGCAGGGTCATCACGAACGTCGTGCCCGCGCCCAAGGTGCTCTGCACCTCGATGCTGCCGCCATGGGCATCGACGATGCGTTTGACGACGGCCAGGCCCAGGCCCGTGCCCTTCGGCTTGGTGGTGAAGAACGGCGTGAAGATGTGCCGGAGGATGTCGCGTGGAATGCCCCCGCCGGTGTCGGAGCACGCCACCCGGACTACACCGCCTTCGTGCCGGCCTTGGACGGTGAGTGTCCGGGAGGCGTCGGCCGGCTGCTCTTCCATGGCGTGCCGCGCATTCTGCCACAGGTTGAGCAACGCGCGCTGAATCTGGTTGCGATCCGCCAGGACCGCGGGGAGATTCGACTCCAACTCCAGTCTCAGGACCACGCCGTGCCGGCCGAACTCGTCGCGATGTACACTAGCCATCGTCGTGATCAGCGCGGTGAGGTCGGTGGACTGCAGCGCCGGCGACTTCGGATTGGTGAAATCCAGCATCTCCTTGAGGAGGGCCTCCAGGTTTTCCACCTCCTCGACAATGATGCCCGCGTTACGGGCCGCGCGGTCACGGTCCTCGGGATGCGCTTTGACCGTACGGGCGAAACCGCCAATGGTGCTCAGCGGGTTACGGATTTCGTGGCTGACGCGCGCGACCACCGCACCCACCGTTGCCAGCCGCTCGTTGTGCAGGAGTTGTTCCTGGGTCGCCTTGAGGTCGTCGAGGGCTTGCTGCAGTTGGCGGGCTTGCCGATCGAGCTGCTGGTACATACCCACGTTATCGAGTGCCAGCGCCGCTAGCAGCGCCAGCACCTGGAGCAGTTGAATCCTTTGGTCGCCGATGGGTTCGCCACTAAATGCGTTATCGGCCACGATCACGCCCAACTGGCGTTCCTTGGCGAGCAACGGCACGCATACCACTTCGGTCCCGCTGAACACCTCGCGCAAGCGGGGCGGGATGTCGCCCAGCTGGGCGGGTTCGACGATCTTGACGACCCGCCGGCTGCGGTACGCTTCGAGCAGTGGGTTGACGGGCGGCGGTCCCGCGGGAGCCGAGCGCAGGGCGGTCTGCGGAGTGGCGCCGGCCACCGGCTCATCCAGCGGAATCGTTAGGCCCTCTACCAATGCTTGGAAGCCGCCCGTGCCGCGTTCTTCGGGCGCCGTTTGCAGCAGTTCCTCCAAGGAGTGGTTTTCGCCGGCGAGGCTGCTCCAGGTGACGTGCGCTTCCTCCGCGGTTGCGGGTCCTATCGCCATGACGGCCACCAGCTGAGTGTTCCGGTCATCCGCTAAGAACAGCACGGCACGGTTGAACCCGAGACCGGGACCGGCCGTCACGCAGGTCAAGATCGCATGTATCAGTTCGCGCAGATCCGGCGTCGCATTCACCGATCCTCTCCTTCCAATCTTTATGCCCACACCCCGGCGGTGCCACACTGGGGCGGAGCGGCGGCGGTTTTGCAATACTGATGGCTGGGATCGGGAACCTTTCCCATTCTTCGGAAGAGCGCGGTCGTCCATGCCGGCCGCAAGCACGCAATGTCGCTGTGCCGTGGAAACCGCTGGTTCGGTTGCCCGGAAACGGACCGCAAGGCGGGACGCCTCTGTGCGAGACGGGGATCCGCGGAGGAGGGTGTCGCAGCCGCCAGCGTGCCTGTGCTATGGGGAACCGGCTGCGCAACGTCCATGAGACCGCCTCCTGCCACCCTTGCGGTACCGCCGCGAAACGGAGCGATCGACCCTGGCCCGATACAGCGCCTCGGGTTCTGGCCCGGCCTGCTTTGTCGCACGTTCTTTTCCCAGGTCCGGATTGATCCGGAGGCAGTGGAGCGGGTTCGTGCGCTCTCGGGGCGTGGCAGCCTCGTATACGTTATGCGGTATCGCTCGCTAGTCGACTATCTCTTGGTCGCCTTCATTTTTCTACGCGAACGCCTGCCGCTGCCCGAATTCGTGTCCGACATTCCAACCCTGATACTGCGGCCGTTCGACGAAATCGCCGGCACCTTGTGGGCACGCCTGCAACAGGGGCGGGGGTTCGGGAGAACGTGGGGGCACGGCGAGGACCGCGATCGCTGCCAACGCCTGGTACGCCAGGGGCGACCGCTGCTCATCTTCTTGCGCACACGCGCCCCCGGCGTGCGCCTGCTCGAGGGGCGCCGCGCCGCGTTGAGTCGGGTGCGCTCCGGCACCGATTACCTCAGTGAAATCGTACACGCGGGGTGGCGCGACGACCGGGAGGTGTTTCTGGTCCCGCTCGCCCTCACGCGCGGCAGAGGCTTTCGGCGGCGCGAGTCGCGCTGGGCAACGCTGGTGTACAGCGTCCAGGAGGCGCCCGGCGAACTCAAACGCCTGGTGTCGCTACTGTGGAACGCGCGCGAAACCAGCATCAGCCTCGGAAGCGAGGTGCCGCTCGCGCAGTTCACACGGGAGTTCCGCGAGGAGGGCGAGGCGCGCGTGGCGCGGCGGCTGGCGCGTGTGCTGCAAATCGTCCTGTATCGTGAAGAGCGCGTCATCCTCGGTCCCGAATTGCTCCCGAAGCGCACCGTGCGACAAATGGTCGTCCAGGGTGAGGACCTCCGCGCGCTCATTCATCGACTGGCGGGCGAGCGCAATCAGCCGGAGTCGCAGCTGTGGCGCACCGCCGAGCGCTACTTCCGCGAGATCGCGGCGAACTTTCACAGCACGTATTTCTCGTTCCTGGAGTATGCGTTCAATCGCGTCTGGCCGCGGATATTCCGTGGCTTCGAGTACGACGGGCTCGACAAGGTCACCGAATGCGTCGGGCGGCATCCCGTGGTGCTGGTGCCCTGTCACCGGAGTCATTTCGATTACCTCATCCTGTCGTACCTGTTCCACGCCAACTATCTGAGCCCGCCCCACATTGCCGCCGGCATCAACATGTCATTCTGGCCGCTGGGTCCGCTTTTCCGCGGCGCCGGCGCCTATTTCATCCGCCGCAGCTTCGAGGGCAACGAACTCTACAGGTGCGTCTTTCGCAATTATCTGACCTATCTCATCCGCGAGGGGTATACGCAGGAATTCTTCATCGAAGGGGGGCGTAGTCGGACCGGGAAAATCCTCACACCGAAGCTCGGCATGCTTTCCGCCATCGTCAATGCCTTCATCGCGGGCGTGCGCCGCGACCTCTATCTGATCCCGGTCTCGATTTATTACGAACGCGTGGTGGAAGAGGAGGCATACCAGCGCGAACTGGTCGGCGCCGAGAAAGAGAAGGAGTCTCTCTGGGCACTGCTCAAAGCGCGCACGGTGCTGCGCCAGAAGTACGGCACGGTGCATGTCGCCTTCGCCGATCCCATTTCCTTGAGCGAACTTTTGGGGGAACGGATCGAGCGCCTGCGGCTCGGGGCTGGGGACCCGGCCGTCGAGGAAGAGCGGCGCCGCTTCACCCAAAAGCTCGGGTTTCGTATCCTGCGGGACGTCAACGCCGTGACCGTGGTGGGGGCGACGTCCGTGTCCGCGACGGTCCTCCTCGGCCGACCGCACGCCGCATGCCGCCATGCGGAGTTTCTGAGCGCGGCGCAGACGTTGTTGCGGTTCCTGCGCCGGCAGGGGGTGCGCATCACCGCCACGCTCGAACGAAATGCCGAGGATTTCAAGGAGAATCTTCTCTTTCTGGAGACCGCCGGTCTGATTCAGCGCTTGCCCGGCGACGGCGCGGTCATTCATGTGTCCCCGGAAAAGCGCCTGATCCTGGATTTCTACAAGAACAATTCGATCCACTTCTTCTTGCTGCCGTCGTTGCTGTCGCGCGCGCTGCTAAAGGGGCTGCACGGCACCGCGATTACCGAGGACGTGACCTGGTGGCTGCACCTGTATCGCTGGGAGTTCCCCTTGCCCGACGGCGAGGCGTTGGTAACGGAAGTGGGGCGTCTGCTCGACGATTTCCGCGCCGAAGGGGCGATCGGTGGCGGCGACGGCGATAATCTCGATCCCCAGCACGGCCTCCTGCGTGCCACCGCCGGCATCCTCGACAACTTCGCCGAGGCGTACTGGATTGCGGCCCAAGCCCTTCTCCGGCTCAGCGCCGCCGGCCTGACGCAGAAGGGCGTGCTCGAGGCGCTGCGCCAGCGCTACGCGACCGGGTTGCTGCTCGGCGAGGTGCGCAAGCCGGAAGGGAACTCCAGTGTCACTCTGGGCAACGCCGTCAGCCGCTATACGGAAATGGGGTTCGTCGCGGCTGGTGGCCGTTCCGCGACGCGCGAGCAGACCATCGTGCCCGGTCCCAACTTCGGGGACCTCGAAGGCGTGGAACGGCGCTTGGCCGCCCATCTGCAATTGCCGTAACCGAGAGCGAGCCCCCCGTTGCACTGTTCGGGAGCGGCTCGTAGACTGGGGCATAGTTGCGGAGGGTAGGTACCCGACATGATCCACCTCACGCACGGCTGCGGATGGCGTGTCTGGCCGCTCTTGCTCCTGGCCCTGGGGGTAGCGGCGGCGTGTCGCCAACCGCCACCGCGGGAGATTGAGGTCGACGTCCGTGGCGTTGGCTTTGACGACCCTGCGCACGGTCCCGTGGTCATTCTGCAGGACCACGACCGGCGGGTGGCGTTGCCGATCTGGGTCGGTGCCGCGGAGGCCCGGGCGATCGCGATGCAGTTGCGCGGGATCACCCCGCCACGGCCGCTGACGCACGATCTGGTGAAGGAGATCTTGGACGGGGCCGGGGTGGAATTGCGCAAGGTGGTGATCACCGATCTCCGCGAGAGCACCTACTACGCTCAGGTTTTCCTGCACGCCCGTGGCCGCGAGTGGCACGTGGACAGCCGGCCGAGCGACGCCATTGCGCTGGCGGTGCGCTGCCACCGGCCGATCTACGTCGCCCGCGCGTTGCTGCAGGGGGAGGGAAGCATCGATCTGACGCGTCATATGCCGGCGGCCAGCACGGCACGGTTTGCCGGGATCACGGTTCAGAACCTGACGGCGGAGATGTCGGCGTACTTCAACGTGCCCCCCGGCCGTGGCGCCATCGTGGCGGACGTTGGCGCCAACGCGACCGCGGATCTGCGGCGCGGCGACGTGATCCTCGAATTGGATGGCAAGACGGTCACCGGCGTCGGCGACCTCGAGCGGCGTATGCGGGCGGTGCCCGAGGGCGCAAGCGCCCGCCTTTCGGTACAGCGTGGATCGCAACGTATCCCCGTCCAATTCGCGGCCTCCGGATATTCGCCGTGAGGGGCCGGCAGCGCGCCGCGATGGTTGGCGGGAGCGCAGCCTCCGAGTTGTTCACGGCGGTACCTCTTGCGCTTTAGAGGGACCGCTGACAAAAATGAACCAGGTACCGTAGCGACATGATCGGTTTCGCGGTGCAACTCCCACGACGGCCGCCAGATGATTGTATGATCCCACAGCCCCAGACGCTCGCTCTCGATGTCGCCCGCGTGCAGCGGCGTGCCATGGACTTCATCGCCTTGGCGAAGGTGCGCGTCGTGCTGATGGTGCTGGTGACGACCGGCGCGGGATTCTATCTCGCGACCCACGGTGCGGTGGACTACTTGCGGCTCTTACGCACCTTGATCGGGACGGCGCTGGCCGCCGGTGGCACTCTGGCGCTGAATCAACTGCTCGAACGCGACATCGATGCCAAGATGCAGCGGACGCGGCGGCGACCATTGCCGGACGGCCGATTGCAGCCGAGCGAGGCGCTGATTTTCGGCGCAACCATCACGGTTGCCGGGATCCTCTATCTGGCACTCGCGGTCAACTGGCTGAGTGCCGTGGTGACCGCGACGACGGCGATGACCTATCTCTTCTGCTACACGCCGCTCAAACGGAAGACGCCGCTGTGTAGCGTGATCGGCGCGCTGCCGGGCGCTTTACCGCCGGTCACCGGCTGGGTCGCTGCCCGCCAGGACTTCGGCATCGAGGTGTGGATCTTATTCGCCATCTTATTCCTGTGGCAAGCGCCCCACTCACTGGCAATCGCCTGCTTGTACCGGGAAGACTATGCGAAAGCCGATATCCGCTTTCTGCCCATCGTCGAGCCGGACACCAGAAGTACGGGGCGCCAGGTGGTGACCAACTGCGCGGCGCTGCTGGTGATCGCTCTGCTGCCCACGTTGGTCGGGCTCGCCGGGGCGACGTACTTCTGTACGGCCCTCATCCTCAGCCTGGGTTTTCTCGCCTACGCCACGTCGTTTGCCCTCGCGCGAACCGCGTCGGCAGCCCGGCACCTGTTGCTTGCCTCGCTGCTGTACCTACCGCTCATCCTGCTGGTGATGGCGTTGGACAAGGTCCCGATGTGAGGAGCCCTACCAGCGGCCGCGCGCTGGACCCATGCTGTCGTTGCATCAATTGCCGGCGTTGAATGCCGCGCTCAACGTGACCAGCGTCGTGCTCCTGCTGGTTGGTTACCGAAGCATTCGCCGTGGACGCGTCCAGACTCACCGTGCGTGCATGCTTGCGGCCGTCGGCGTCTCGACGTTGTTTCTTGTCTCCTACCTCACCTACCATTTCGAGGTGGGAAGCGTGCGCTTCCCCGGCACGGGCCGGTTGCGTACGATCTACTTCGCCATCCTGGGCACGCACACGCTGCTGGCTGTTTGCGTGCCACCGTTGGTGATCGTGACCCTGTGGCGGGCTTTGGCGGCGCGCTTTGACCGTCATCGCCGCATCGCCCGTTGGACATTGCCCATCTGGCTGTACGTGTCGAGCACCGGTGTGGTGATCTACTGGATGTTGTTCCACCTCGCCGGCGCGCACGGATGATGATCCGCCGCTTGTCCTCGTCGAGCGAACGGACCACAATCGCACCGCGGGCGATTTCCCGTGGGTGCGGTTACGGAGAGAGGGGCCGAGAATGAACGCCAGACACGCGGTGGGATGGCTACTGGCGCTGAGCCTGAGTGTGGCTGGCTGCAGCGCTCCCCGGCCGGTACTGTACCCGAACGACCATTACCACCGCGTGGGCCAGAGCGCCGCGGAAGGTGACGTCGACGACTGCATCGCGCGTGCACGGCAAGCGGGTGCGTCCGCGTCGCGGGCGCATGGGGCTGGCGGCGACGTTGCCACGCACACCGTGGCGGGCGCCGGCGCCGGTGCCGCGATCGGTGCGGTGGGCGGCGCCATTATGGGTAATCCCGGCGAGGCGGCGGCGGTGGGTGCGGCGACGGGCGGAACGGCCGGGCTGTTGAGTGGTATCTTCGGCGGATCCCGCAGCCGCGGACCAGACCCCACCTTTGCCGCCTTCGTCGATCGCTGCCTGCGCGAACGCGGCTACGAACCGATCGGGTGGCAATGATCCCGCGCCGCGGCTTCGTCGTCGCCCTGGTGCTGCTCGCATCGCTCGCGGCGTGTGACCGGCTCCCGGTTGGCTACACGCCGGTTGCGGACATTGTCCGGGCGCCCGGGCGTTACGAGAACAAACAGGTCAAGGTGCGCGGCGAGGTCACCGACGTGGTGAAGCTTCCCTTCCCGGACGTTCGTTACTACCACCTTCGGGATGGCGACGCCGAAATCATGGTATTCGCGGGCGAGACTGTTCCGGGGCTTGGTGACCGGGTGTCGGTCGTCGGCACGGTCAACAGTCCGGCGATCGTTGGTGGGGTGGGCCTTGGCTTGCATATGACGGAACAGCGCCGTTGGTAGGCGGTGCGCCGTCAATCCGCTCCCTCCTGCCAGGAGAGGGAGACCGGTTCGGGCGATGCGCGGGAGGGCTACTTCGCCGCGCTCACCGCCGCCAGTACCTGGGCCGGGTGCGCCTCGGCACTGGCGACACGCGCCCAGTGTTTCTTGACGCGTCCGTCGGGACCGATCCACACGGTGGAGCGGATGACCCCGATCGTCTTCTTGCCGTACATCGTCTTTTCGCCGTACGCGCCGTACGCTTCCATCGCTTTACGTTCGGGGTCGGACAGCAACGGGAACGGCAACTTGTACTTGGCGATGAACTTCTGATGCGACGCGGCGCTGTCAGCCGACACCCCGAGCACGACGACATTGGCCTTGCGCAGCGCCTGCCAACTGTCGCGGAAGCCGCACGCTTCCTTGGTGCAACCGGGGGTGTCGTCTTTGGGATAGAAGTACAGAATGACATCCTTGCCAGCGAAGTCCTTGAGGGACACGTTGTTCCCCGCGGCATCGGTGAGTTTGAAATTCGGTGCGGGGGTACCTATGTCAACCGGCATGGGAGCCTCCTTTGAAACGGTCTTGCTCTCTATATGAACCTGCCATAGTTTGCGGGCTGAGCAAGAGGCACGCTCCAAGTTTCTCGCGCACGCTGGCCGAATGAGTCATATGACGCGCTCGGTGCACGGACGCAATTTGCCTGGCCCCTCGTGTTTCATCGCCGGCGAAAGTAGGCCGGTTCGTTGCCGGCCTTCCACTTGATGTTGCAGCCGATGCTGGCCTTCTGGTCGGCGGCGACCGCACGGCCAGCCAAGACCGCATCGCAAGCGGCGCGCAGGTCGGCACCGGTTACCGGCCGGTTGTTGCTCGGCCGGCTGTCGTCGAATTGCCCGCGGTAGACCAGCCGGCGTTCGCGGTCGAAGAGGAAGAAGTCAGGGGTGCAGGCGGCACCGTAGGCCGTGGCCACCCCTTGTGTCTCGTCGTAGAGATAGGGGAACGTATACCCGGCGCGTCGGACTTCCTCCGCCATCTTGGCGGGGCCGTCGTCCGGGTACGATTTGGCATCGTTCGAATTGATGGCCACGATCGCCACGCCCCGACATTGATACTCTTCGGCAAACTGCGCCAGTGCCGTGCGAATGTGCTTTACGAACGGGCAGTGGTTGCAGATGAACATCACCAGCAACGCCGGTGCGGCCCGCAGATCGCGCGCCGACACCAACTTCCCCGTAGTGTCCCGCAACTCGAAGTCGGGCGCCGCGGTGCCGAGTGGGGCCATCGTCGAGGGTGTCTCAGCCATCGGTCTTTTCCTCCGCTACCGTTCCTCGATCAGCATATGATCCCAAGCTCGGGAATGGCAATCCCGTTCGCTCCCGCGGGTTCCCGCCGTTGCTGGGCCGGCGACAGGTTCTCCCGCGCGGCGCGAAGGTCGAGTGACCGGCGAATGCCCGCGACACGTCTTGGTCGCTACGCCGCGTACAGCCGTGCCACCTCGTCAGCCGCGTGCTCCGCCGTCAGGCGGTCGGTGTCGATCCGATAATCAGCGGCGGCCTCGTACAGCGGCGTGCGTTCACGCAAGACTTCTTCCACTTCCTCGGTGAACGAGTTGCCCGCGGTGAGGGCCGGTCGGTCGGTTCCCGATTCGATTCGCGCCACGATCGCCGGGATGGCGGCACGGAGCCAGAACACCTTCCCGTTGCGCCGCAGACATTCGACATTTCCCTTGCGCAGAATCACCCCGCCGCCGGCGTCGATGATGACGTGTTCCTGCTGCGCCACCCGCTTGGTCACCGCGGATTCGAGATCGCGAAAATACGTCCAGCCGTGCTCGGCGACGATTGCGGGGATCGAGCGGCCTGCCTGCCGGACGATCTCCTGATCGAGGCTGACGACCGCCATGCCCAGTTTCGTGCCGAGAATCTGGGCAATCGTGGATTTCCCTGTGCCGCGGTAGCCAATGAGCACCAGGTTCATCGCGTCGCGGCCTCGGCGCGGAGGTGATCGACAACCACGTTGCGCATGACCGCCCGTGGCGCCGGGTGTCCGGTCCACAACTCGAACTGAATCACCGCCTGATTGACGAACATGTCGACGCCGGAGACGGTCCTCAGGCCGCGCGCTTCGGCCTCGGCCAGCAGCTTCGTCTTGAGCGGATTGTAGACGATGTCCATCACCGTCAGGTCCTTGTGCAACAGCGCCGCGGGGACCACGCTCTCGCCGATCTTGGGATGCATCCCCACCGGGGTGCAGTGGATGAGCACGCGACTCTCGGCGAGCGACGCCGCCAGCGTGTGCGCATCGAGCATGGCACACGTCGCGTCGATCCCGGTCTTCTTTCCGAGGTCGTCGGCCAGGGCGTTCAACTCCGGCTCAATCACACCCAGCAGGGAGAGCGCCGCCGGCTGTACCTCGGCGAGGTTGAAGGCGATCGCGCGTGCGGCGCCTCCGGAGCCGAGGATGGTGATGCGTGCGCCGGCAAGCTGGACACCGGCATCGAGTAGCGCCTGGCGCGCGCCCTGGCCGTCGCTTCCGTAGCCCTTCAACCGGCCGCCGTCCTTGACCACCGTGTTCACCGATCCGATGCGCCGGTCGACTTCCGCGATCTCGTCGAGGTGCGGGATGATCGAGACCTTGTGCGGAATGGTGACGCTCATGCCGCGAAAGTTGTCCAAGGCGCGCATCCCGGCCACCGCGCCGGCGACGTCCTCCACCGCGAAGGCCACGTAGACAAAATCGAGACCTAGCTCCGCGAAGGCGCGATTGTGGATGGCCGGCGAGAGCGAGTGCGCAACCGGGTTGCCAATGAGAGCGCAGACCTTTGTGTTCGGAGTGATCTCGGTGATCGATCGCATGGCGTCACAGCCGCAGGCACACGTGGATTGCGCCGGTGCTACTTCTCGAGTTCCTCGCGGATCGAGTAGATCTTCTGGCGCGCTTCGGTGATATAGGCGTCGAGGTTGCGGCGATGATTGGCGAAGATGCCGTCGGGCCTGCCGTCGAAGACGATCAACGGCTTGAGGACCGCCGCCTGACCGAGTGCAGCCGCCACCTCGTCGAACAGGGGCCGTATCGCCGGCTTGGCGTCAAACTCATGTTGGTACTCGCGCGCCACGGCGCGCACCAGATAGGCCATGGTATGAGCGAAGCCTTGGGCACGGTAGAAGTCGTCGTCGGTGCGCCAGACGCTTTCCGGTTCGCGGTAGAGATTTGCGTGAGCGTCGCCGAGGAGGTCGCCCCAGGCCTGAAACAGGCGAATCAGTTCGATGTTGCGTTGGTTGATCGGCCGCGACCGCTGTGGAGTGGACCGGAGGCCGTCCACATACGCCTGCAAGTCCCGAATGCCCTCGCGCAGCTTGCGCTCGGCGGATGGCAGCCACAGTTTTTCGGCGTCGTTGCGAAACGCGGTGTCCGCCGCCACCAGATTAGGGTCGTACTCGTTGCTGGAGACCTTGGTGAGGTGGTCCTTGAATACCCGGACGCTCTCGCGGACCGCCTGGAGAATCCCGAGCTGACGGTTCGAATTGTTGTCCGCCCACAGCCGCGGCCCCCACAGGACGAAGTCGTTCGGGCGCCAACCGGTGAGCCCGTCGAGCTCGTGCTCCATGATTGCCACGACGGTTGAGGCAAACACCTCCCCCCCGACGATTTGTTGACTCGGTGGAAATTGGGCCGCCACGTCCGAGTCCACACGGTCGTGGCGCTCCTGGCCAAAGTGCACGACGATCGGTCCCACGAGACATGACAACAGGAAGACCACACCGCATGCGATTCCCCATCGACGCCAACCGGCGCGAGCCTCGTCAGCCATGGTGTCTCCGCCTAACATGTGGGCACAAAGTTGCAACCTCAAGACCTGTCGGCAACGAACAATAGAACGCCGGCATCGGACGGGCGACGACGGACGCACTTCGGACTTCGGACGATACCGCAGGCCTGCGTCCGTTGTCCGCACGTCTGTCGCCAGTCAGTCTGGCGACAGTCCCAGCATGCCGGCGGCGTCCCTGCATGTGGCGACGGGCCGCCCCACTTCGGCCGCGAGCGTCGCCGCCTCGCCTACCAGTTCCGCGTTGGTCGGCCTGCGCGGTCCGGCGTAATCTTCCAGTCCGACACGCACGTGTCCGCCGCGTTCGAGGGCCGCGCGCGCCATGCCGCAGCCGACGACGTCGCCGCCGAGGACGGCGACCGCCCACGGCAAGCCGCAATCGCCAAGCATGCTGAGGTACACATCGAGGGCGGCTGGGGTGGGCGGCAGACCGAAGCTCACCCCGCCCGCCGCACCGCTCAGATAATCGTGATCGCCGCCGAAATAGAATTTGACGAACGCGCCGGCGGGCAAGCGTCCGGCACGGGCGTAGGCCAACGTGGTGCGTAGAAATCCCGGTTCATAGATGGCAATGCTCGGTCCCAGGCAGCATTGCGCGCACAGCGCGATCGCATGGCGGATGTCGCTGAAGCTGTTGGCGTACACGAAGTCAAACGTGCCGCCGGGCAGTCCGTCCGCATCCATGGCGCCGAGATTGACCGAGCCGGGGTCGAGCAGGCTGAGGCGCAAGAGGCCGGTGGCCGCGAGCAGCGGGATGTGGCCGAACCGTTGCTCGATCCCGCCGCCGAAGCCGACGGTTGGGTAGAACAAGGCATCTGGGCGGGCGCCAATGACCGGACGCCAGGCCTCCACGTAGCGCGCTGCCGCGGCTGGCGGGTCCGCGGTCAGGAGATCGATATGGTTATGCACGATCGCGGCGCCGGCGCCGAGACAACGCAATGCATCGGCAGTGATTTCAGCGGGGAGTTGCGGCACGTGCGGGTTTCGCTCTTTCGTGGTGATGCCGTTGATCGCGGCTTCGATGATCACTGGGTGCATACCCCCATCAACGCTACGACGCGCGGCCAGTCAAGAGGCCGATGGGCTTGTCCCAATGGCGAGCGCCAAGTAGTAGAGGGGGAGGATTGTCGGGGCGGGGTGATGGGTTACGGTATGCGCATCGCGGCGATCGACGTCGGCAGCAATTCCATTCACATGGTTGTGGCGCAATTGGAGGCGGACGGGCGTTTCCAGGTGCTCGACCGCGCCAAGGAAATGGTGCGCCTGGCGCGCCGCACCCTGGCGAACGGTGCACTCTCGGCGGACGCCATGCAGGCGGGAATCCGCACCCTGTCCGCCTTCCGAACGCTGGCGGAACGTCAGGGCGTCGAGCGCTTCACGGCCGTGGCCACCAGCGCGGTCCGTGAGGCCAAGAACGGCGGCGATTTCATCCAGCGCGTCAAGGATGAGGTGGGCTTGCGGGTCAAGGTCATTCCCGGGCGCGAGGAAGCGCGGCTCATCTATCTCGGCGTCCGCTACGCCATCGATCTGCGCCACCAGACGGCCCTGATCGTCGACATCGGCGGCGGCAGCGTCGAGCTGATGCTGACCGAGGATGAGAAAATGACCGCGGCCCATAGCCTGAAACTCGGGGTCGCACGGCTGAGCGAGCAATTTCTTCTCGACGACCATATTGGCGGGAAAACCTTGAGCGCGCTCGAATCGCACCTGGCCACGCAGTTGGATCCGGTCCTGGATCAGTGGGGCAAGGGGCGCATCCGGCGGGTCATCGGCACCTCCGGTACCATGCTCAATTTGGTCTCGATCGCCGGCTACCAGCGTGGCGAGCCGCTGAACGGTCATTTGAATAATTTCGCGGTCACCGCCGACGAGGTCGCGAAGGTGCGACGGATGGTGGCCAAGGCGAACCGTGAGGAACGGTCGCGCATCAAGGGACTCGATGGCAAGCGTGCCGACCTGATTGTCGGCGGCGCGTGTCTGGCCGACTACATCATGGCGCGGCTGGGGGCGCGCGAACTCGTGGCGTGCACCTGGGCCCTGCGTGAAGGCTTGGTGCTGGATTTCATGGCGCATCACCGCAAGGGGATCGAGGAGATCGAGCGCTACACCGACACTCGGCGGCGCAACGTCGCGCGGTTCGCCCGCCACCTGGGCGAAATCGGTACGCACGGCCCGCAAGTGGCCAGTCTGGCGCTGCGCTTGTTCGATCAGCTTGAAGGCGATCTGGCGGTGGGGCCGGGGGCGCGCGAGTGGCTCGAGTTTGCCGCATTGCTGCACGATGTCGGACACCACATCGGCCACCGGGATCACCAGCACCATTCCTACTACCTCATCACCCACGGGGACCTGCTCGGCTTTCAACGCGATGAACTGGAGATCATCGGCCTGACGACGCGCTACCATCGCAAAGCGGCACCCAAGGAGTCCGACGATGGCTACGGCGCGCTGGCGAAAGGCGAGCGCCGCACCGTGCGCGCGCTGGCGGCGATTCTGCGTATCGCCGATGGCCTCGACCGCAGCCACTACGGCGTGGTGCGCGATGTGACCGCCGTGCGACACGGCAGCCGGCTGACACTGCGGCTGGTCTCCGACGGCGATGACGCGGAGCTCGAGATCTGGGAAGCGCGCCGGCGTGCCGGACTGCTCGAAGAAGTGCTCGGCTGCGCGATCGACTTCGAGGTGGTATCGCGCCGCCCGCGAGCCGGGAGCGAACGCGCCGCCTCGGCTGCCCAGTGAACGGTCGGGTGTCGCGGCGCGGATACAACGCCGCTGGGCCTACCAAAACGCGGTGCGACAGCGTATGGTGGTGTCGATTCACGCCAGGTAGGCTCCATGTTTCTCGACCTCTTTTACGGGCTTCGCGATGCCGGTGTGCCGGTCGCCATACAGGAATGGCAGACGTTCCTGCGCGCTCTGGAGGAGGGGCTGCACGGCTCGAACCTGCTGCGCTTCTATCACCTCGGGCGCGCCTGCTTGATCAAGAGCGAGACGTATTTCGATGCCTACGATCGCGTCTTCGCGCGCGTCTTCAAGGGGGTGGAGGGTGCGTTCGGCGACGAGATCACGGAGAAGGTGCTGGAATGGCTCCGGGATCCCAAGAATTTTCCCAACCTGTCGCCGGAGGAGCTGGCCAAGTTGCAGCACCTGAGTGCCGACGAATTGATGCAGCGGTTCCTCGAAACGTTGCAGCAGCAGAGCGAGCGCCATGACGGCGGCGATCGCTGGATCGGCACCGGCGGCAAGTCGCCGTTCGGGCACAGCGGGCAGCACCCGACCGGCATCCGTGTCGGTGGCCAGAGCCGCAACCGCTCCGCCATGAAGGTGGCGCAAGAGCGACGCTTCAAGAACTACCGCACCGACATGGCGCTGGATCTACGCCAGCTGAAGGTCTCCCTGCGCCGCTTGCGCCAGCTCACGCGCAGCGGAGCGGCGACCGAATTGGATCTGGCCGAGACCATCGACGAGACGTGCAAGAACGCCGGCGAGATCGAACTGGTGTTTCGCCCGCCGCGTCGTAACGACGTGCGCCTGTTGTTGTTGATGGACGTCGGCGGCACGATGGAACCGTACTTCGAGCCGGTCAGTCAACTGCTGACGGCGCTGCACGAAGACCACAGCCTGCGCGATTTCCAGGCGTATTATTTTCATAACTGTATCTACGATGACGTCTACCGGGCGGCGCGCATGACGCATGCCGATGCGCTACCGACGGGCGACATCCTGCGACGCCTCGACAACCGCTGGAAAGTGGCGCTGGTGGGAGATGCCGCCATGCATCCGGCCGAGCTCTTGGAACCCCATGGCAACATCGACCCCCGTCGCACCTCGCCGACACCCGGCGTGGTATGGTTGCAGCGTATCGCCACCCACTTCGACCGCTCCGTCTGGCTCAATCCGGAAGGCCCCGCCTACTGGGAGGCGGACACCACCCGGCTGATCCGCCGCCTCTTCCCGATGTTCCACCTCAGCGTCGACGGCCTGACGCAAGCGCTGCACGCGCTGGTCGGCGCGCGCGCCGCCTAACAGCGGCCGGGGCGCGAACGATCAACGGTCCGATCAACATGATTGTCACCAACGTGCCCGGCCCACGCCAGCCGCTGTAGCTCCTGGGCGCCAAGACGCGCGCCATCTACCTGCGGGTTCCGCTGCTCGAAAATACCGGCCTCGGCATCGCCGTGGTCAGCGACGCAGGCCAGCCGTTCTGGGGTTTCAACGCCGACTACCAGATGGTCCCCGACCTCCCCACCTTCGTGAACCTGGTCGCGGAGTCCATCAAGGCACTCGCCGGCGCCGACGCTATCGACCCCGACCGGCGAGCCCGCGCAAGCGCCGTAGCGGCGCGCCGGAAACGGCAGCCGCGCGCACGACGAGCTCTCGCGCCGTAACGCGCGCCCCGGCCGCAACCGCATCGCCCGCGTGCGCACGCGCGAAGCAGGAGGCAGGCGAAGCTATGCGTTCATGCCGGCAATCGCCTCGGCGAGGGCGACTTGGCGCTTGGCGTTTTCGACGTGCAGGTTCTCGACCAGTTTGCCGTCGACCACGACGACGCCCTTGCCGGCCCGCTGCGCTTCGGCGAACGCCGCGATGATCTTGCGCGCCTGTTCGACGTCGGCGGCACTCGGGGCGAACACCTCGTTGCACGGCTCCACCTGGTTTGGGTGAATCAAGGTCTTGCCGTCGAAGCCCAGTTCCAACCCTTGCTGGCAGGCGGTACGGAAGCCCGCGGCGTTCTGCAGCTCGAGATACACGCCGTCGACGATGGCCAGCCCGAAGGCGCGCGCCGCCAATAGGCAGACGCTCAGCGACCAGAGCATCGGCAGCCGCATCGGCGTGTGCAGCGCGTGCAGGTCCTTCGTCAGGTCGCTCGTACCCATCACCAAACACGCCAGGCGCGGCGAGCTGCCGGCGATCTCCTCGGCGTGCAGGATACCGAGGGGCGTTTCCATCATGCACCAGATTGCCGTGGCGGTGGGGGCGCCCTGACGGTGCATCAGGTCCGCGACGGTGGTAACCTGCGTGGCGCGCTCGACCTTCGGCACGAGAATGGCGTCCGGGCCGGCAGCGCACGCCGCCCTCAGGTCGTCGTGGAACCACGGAGTGTCGGGGCCGTTCACCCGGATGATCAGTTCCTTGCGCCCGTACCCGCCTGCGCGTACCGCTGCGCATACCTGTTCGCGTGCTGTCGCCTTGGCGTCCGGCGCGACGGCATCCTCGAGGTCGAGGATCAGGCCATCGGCCGGCAGGCTCTTCGCCTTCTCCTGCGCGCGGGCGTTGGACCCGGGCATGTACAGCACGCTGCGGCGGGGACGAGCGGTTGCGGCCATGGTATCACCTCGATATGTTACGCTGGCGGAACTCGGGTGGGGTCGTATATAGCCCGGGCCAGTGCCCCTGAAAAGGGGCGACATCCCACAGGAAAAGGAGCGCAAGAGTTCCCATGAAGCATCCCCGCGATTTCTTCAAACCGTTGGCGATCGGTGCGCCGGAGCCGCTGCGCGAGATCCCCGTCCGCCCCTCGCGCATGATCCACTTCTTCGACCCGAGCAACGCAAAGATGGTCGCCAAGGTGCCCGAGATCGCGGCCAAAGTGGATATCCTGCTGGGCAACCTTGAGGATGCCGTGGCGTCCGACAAGAAGATTGCCGCCCGTGAAGGGCTGGTGCACGTCGGCAAGTCGGTCGACTTTGGCCAGACGCAATTCTGGACGCGGGTCAACAGTCTCGACAGCCCGTGGGTGCTCGACGACCTGAGCCGGCTGGTCGGCGAAATCGGTGACACGCTCGACGTCATCATGATTCCCAAGGTGCAGGGGCCATGGGACATCCACTACGTCGACCAAATCCTGGCCCAGCTGGAGGCCAAGCATGGTGTCAGGAAGCCGCTCATGGTGCACGCGCTGTTGGAAACCGCGTCGGGGGTCAATCACGTCGATGAGATTGCCGCTGCCAGTCCCCGCATGCAGGGCCTGAGTCTCGGCCCCGCCGATCTCGCGGCGTCGCGCCGTATGAAGACTACGCGCGTCGGGGGTGGCCATCCCGGCTACCTGGTGCGCACCGATCCGGACCCGCGGAACGCCGAGGCGCCGCGCGCCACCGCCCAGCAGGACCTGTGGCACTACACCATGGCACGGATGGTCGACGCCTGCGCCGCCAACGGCATCCTCCCGTTCTACGGGCCATTCGGGGACATCGCCGACCTGGTCGGCTGCGAGGATCAGTTCCGCAATGCATTCCTCATGGGCTGCGTCGGTGCCTGGTCGCTGCACCCGAACCAGATCGCCATCGCCCGCAAGGTCTTCAGTCCCGAACCGAGCGACGTCGCGTGGGCCCGTCGCGTCGTTGCGGCGATGGGCGACGGCACCGGCGCGGTGATGCTGGACGGCAAGATGCAGGACGACGCCACCGTCAAACAGTGCAAAGTCATGCTCGACCTGGCCCGGCTCATTGCCGCGCGCGACCCGGAGATGCAGGCCGCCTACGGCTTTTGAGCAGCCCGTTAAGCAACCCTGAGCGACTCGCGGTGGTTGCCCGCTGCGGAAACGGGCGAGCAAGCGCCGGCGCACGATTCTCGACACGGAGTGAGACCCATCTCGTGATCACCGGCGACATCAAGAATCGGATCGACCGCATCTGGGACTCCTTCTGGTGAGGAGGCCACACCCTACGTCTCTTCAAGCGTGGCCGTCGTCGCTCCCCGTGGCCGGCCCGCGCCGCTCGGCGATGTCCTACGACCGCACCTACCCTACTTCATCTTCATGGACAGCTCGACGCCGCCGGCGACAGGTACGGACAGGTAGCCGCCCGCGGGGGCACGGACGTGGGCGACATACTCGGGGCACATGTCGGCATTGTCTGCAACGACGAGCGCGCCGGCGTGCAGCCGTGGCGCGAGAAGGGAAAGGACGCGACAATAGAGCCCTTTCGCGCCATCAAGTAGCACGAGATCGATCAGCTCCGGCAGATCGTGCGCCAGCGTTTCCACCGCATCGCCGGCACGGATCTCGACGAAATCGGTGAGCCCCGCGGCGGCAATATGCTCGCGCGCTCGCGCGACCTTGGACGGCTCGAACTCGGTGCCGATGACCCGCCCGCCCCCGTTGTCCTTGAGTGCCGCGGCAAGATGAAGCGTCGAAATACCGAAGGACGTTCCAAATTCGACGATCGAACGGGCGCGGCAGGCGCGCGCCAGCATGTAACACAGCACCCCGGTCTCTCGGGAAACGGCAAGGTAGCGGTCCTTCACGCGGCCATAGACCGCCCGATAATCCGTGTCGCTGAACAGCGCTGTACGCTCTTCGGGCGACAACTTGCTCATCTCCTCTCTGAGGGCGGCATCCGTGGTCTCCGCCTCGGCAAAAAGCTGCGCGAGAAGCGGCGCCAGGGGTGGGGTGGTCAAGGTCGTCATGTCACTCTCCTCGGTAGAGGCGGGAGCGCGGACGGACTGCACAATGCTCGCCGTTCACCCCGAGCGGGAACCCGCTTTCGGCGCCGTATCGAGGGGCCGCACGCATCCCGCGCCTGACGTGTCCCTCGATACACCGGCCCAAAACAGAGGCCGGCGCTCGGGACGAATGGGGCCTAATTCGGTACTCCAATTTCGACGCACCCCGCTAGCTCTGCCCGCGACTCGCGTCGACGCTCCAGACGCCTGGGCCGTAGGCGGCGATGAGGAGGAATGCGATACAGTAGAGCACCGCCAGCTCGCCGCCGTTGGCGATGGGAAAGAATCCGCGGGGAAAGTGTGCGGTGAAGTAGGCCACCGCCATCATGCCACTGGCGAGAAATGCAGCGGGACGCGTCAGCCAGCCGAGGGCGACGAGCGCACCGCAGACGAGCTCAATCGGCCCGGCGGTGTAAAGGATCACGGCCGGGGCCTCGGGCGGCGCTGGCACCGGGAAATGCACGAGCTTGGAAAGGCCATGCGAGGTAAACAGCAGGCCCGTCACGATTCGCAGGAGTGCGTACACTTGCGCAACCCACGGTTGCATGAAGGCCATCATCTGCAGTCTGACTCCTTTCTCGCGCGCCGCCGCGCGTCTCACCGACAAACACCTTTGGTCCGTCGAATGTGGAACGCATGCCAATTATGCTTCTTGCGGTATCGACGCCGATGACCCATGCGTCCCTTTCAGTATGATCCTTGTTGAGCCGCGAGGCGAGGGGGTGCTGTCAACCCCGCGAAACTGACCCTTTCAACGCTCTAGAACTGACCCATACCCGGGGTTAAACGATCCTGCCCGCCCGCCTCTGACGATGTGGGAGCAAGAAGGGAGCAGAGCGGCAAGTTGTGGGTATCCGTCTTGACGACCACGAACTGAAACGTCGAGCCCGGCCTCGTCTGCATGGTCAACATCGTGTCGTATTCCCGCTGGCACCCCTGCGAGTCCGCCGCTTCGCTCGGCCACACGATCACGCCGCTGGCGCTTTCGCTCAGCGCCTGGGCGAGGCTACTCGCCAACGTTGCGCCCGCGACCAGTTGAAACTGATCGAGAAAGACGCCGAAGCCGGCCGGGCTCAGCGCGTCATAGAGGTGCAGTGCCCAGTCGCGGTGGAACGGCCGGTAGCTCCGGAAGACATGCCATTTCTTTCCCGACGCGAGCGGCGGCACCTGCGGAGCGCACGCTCGCCATTGTTTCAGTGGATTGAGTTGCTCGTCCTCGGGGTCCATCGGCACCTCTCGATATTGCGGCACGGCTACCTCGGTGCGTTGTTCTCCCTCCGGAGGTGTTCGCCGATGCGCACCAGCCCTCCAACGAGCTCGGGCTGCCCGGCTCCCATGACGGTCAGGAAGTCAATCTGGTCCAGGACCGACGCGAACTCGCGGCGGCTGGCGAGTTTGCGGGCCTCGGTATACTTGGCTGCGAGTTTGTCGGCTTGCTTCGCAAAGGTGCCTCGGACGAGCGCATCGAGGAGGTCACAGTCGACGCGCATCGCCGCGTCCCCGAATCCTTCCCTGCGCTCGAGGCGCGTGTCCAACAGGCTGCGGATTTCCTTCAGCCGACGGCGGATCTTGCCGGCCGAAGGCTCCGCCGGCGCGTCTGGTACACGCCAGCGCTCGACCACGACGGCGAACAGCCAGTCGAGTTGAGGGTACGGATCGGGCTGGTCCGCTGCGACTGTGTACCCCTTCTCGTACGCCTTCCGCATCAGCCGGAGCGCTGCGGTCACATCCTCCGATTTCTCACCGATCCAGGCTTTGCGTTTGTAGACGCTGCCAACGAGCGACAGCCGCTCTGTGGTCTCGCCGCTCTCGAGCAACCAGTCGACGTACCCCAACGAGGCCTCGATTTCGGCCATCGGGTCACGCGGAATCTTCGCGTCACCGCCCTGGCGCGACGCGTTCCCGCGCTGCCATGCCGCTACGGCGGCACGGCTCATCAGGTTTGCGAGTTGCTCGACATCCTTGAGCGTCGTAGCGGACGGATCGCCGCTGAGTGCCCGCTGATAGTATCTCACCGCCTGGTCGAAGCACTGCGCCTCGCCGTACGCGCGCGCGAGCGCCGCGCACAGCCGCCCCTTGCCGAGCCACTGCGGCTCATTCTTTTCCAACCACCGCGCGATGTCGTCGAGCCGATCGACCTGTTGCCGACAGTCGTCGGTGGCCATGAGTTCGAGTTCGGCCGTGAGGTTGTCGACTACACCGACCACCTCCGCGAACGAGACGAAGGAGAGGGTAGGGGATGCGCCGGCGCTGGGCGACTCATCATGCAGCAGGCGGTAGTCCGGGTCCCCGTAACATTGATAGGCCCCCCACGTGTTCGTCGACCCGTGCCGTTCGAATGTCTCGGTACGCGCCCTGTACACGGCTTCGCCAAACCGCTGCCCCGCAAGCATGCGGGCATAGAACGTGGTGGCGAACGTCGTTGCCGCGCCGTCATCCACCGCCCAGCCCGCGGCGATGACGACGCGCACGCCCATCTCGATGAATTCGCTGGCCAGGTTGGCAGCCATGCGATTGAAGTCCGTGCGTTCGTTGAGAGTGTCGGCGTTGCCTGCCTCGATGCGGCCCAAGTGACAGCAGTTGATGAACACCAACTCGGGCACCTGGCGCATCTGCCGCACTTCGATCGGTGTGAGCACCGCGACGTCGCCGGGGTACGCGCCGGCGCCGATGACCATGCCGGTCACGGGCTGGCGTCTCCGCCGCCGGGCTACGGCAGTCTGGTCCGCCGGCGTTTGCGCGCAGGCGCTGCCTTGGGGCGGATCGGGCGGTACGTAGCGATGGACACCATGCCCCGCGAGGTGCAGCACGCGATACGCCCGCTTGTACAAGGCCTGCATGACGTCGTCGACGGTGGGACGAATCCCCTTTTCCACGCTAAAGCGGCCGTCACCCTCCAGGCCGCGGGCAACGGCTTCGGCTTCGGCCTGCGCGCCTTTCAGTTCGACGAACGAACTCAGGGGATCGCCGATCACGAGGGCGGTGCGCTCGGTCACCGCGCGAATCGCTTCACGAAACGTATCGGTCTGGAGCTGGCGCAGGACTCCGTGCTGGATGACGAAGGGCTGCGGGCGTGGGCCGCTGGGGTCTTCGAGCAACTCCCAGGGATACCCTGCCGCCGCCTTGTCGAGCAGGAGAACGATGCTGTCCTCGTCCGGCGCGGCATCCTTCAACTCGTTGGGCAACAGCAGCTCGAACAGGGTGCGCGACACCGCGCGGTTGTTTTGCGTCGTGCGGATCGCCTGTTCGACAAAATGATCAACCAGCGCGCGCTGGGTTGGGAGCAGGCGCACGGCGTTGCGCGCGCCCCGCGTCATCATGGTGAACCGCAAGCCACCGATGCCGGTGGACTCGTCATCCTCGCCGTGAATCTGCAAGCGATGCCACCACCCTGACGGTTCCTCGTAACTGACGCGCCGCCGGGCCCCCTTGACGACCTCGATCCTGGGCGCGAACGCCAAACGACGTCCGATTTCCGGGTCCGTGGCCAGGGTCTCGAACGATCGCGCCGCTTGGATCGCGCGGTCCTCCCACAGCTCGAGCAGCTCCACATGGCGGATCCGCCGCCGCTGGCGTCCCAAGCGCAGCGCGTCGTTGACTTGCACGACACCGCGCAGCAGCGCGTACGCCGCGTCTGGCACGCTCATGCCGCCGGCCCCGGTACCGATCAGCAGCATCGAGACACCCAGTGCCGGCGCACTCTCGTTGTCCGCGCCTTCCTGATGGGTGGGCACACGAGCGCGCTCGGTCCATGCAACCACATACTCCAGCAATCCGCGGGTGATCGTGCGCGTCAGCGCCGACGCGGTGAGCGTCCCGGGAATGCCGAGGCCGGCGACGATCGCACCCTGGGGCGTGGGGGGTCGATCGGACTGCATCCCGGGGTTCACAAACACGGCATAGCTTTCCAGCGGTCCGGGATAGAGCCCGAGCACGTGCCGGCGAGTCAACTGTCCATCCAGCGCTCGATCGAGCGCGCGCTCGGCGCTGATGATGGTGTCGCCCGTGTAGTGGCCGACCATGACGGGGTGATTGGCAAACGCCAGGTCGCCGTGGACGACACGCACATCGATCCGCGCCTCCGGGCGTCTCGCCTGCCGGCGCTTGCGCGCGCCGGCGCCGATCGCGGCGGCAATCAACGCCTCACGATTGGGGTAGATCTCCTCCGCCGCGCGTGGGGCGGGAAATGGCTCTGCCGCGGCACGTGCTTCCGGCGGGGTCTGCGGCAATAACGAGGTGCAACCGATCTGGAGCAAATCGAGCAACGCCGGAAACGCGTCCTCGTGTGCGGCCAGGTCGCCGTGCTCGACGTCCATGTACCACGTGGGGACCTCAGGCGGAATGCCACTGTCCCAGGTGACGCGCCCGTCGCCCCGAACGGTCGCCAGGAACTTGATCTTCTCGTTCGGGTCCTGAGGGTCCAGGTACATATCCGTGAGCGTGACGTCGGCACGGCCGGCAACGTACACCGTGCGCGCCGGATCGACCGGCGCGTTGTCCAGCAGTCGACGAAACTCGCGCGCCACCCGCAAGTCGTCCGTGCTGGGTGGTACCCATTCGCCGCCCGCGGCCGCGGCATACGCGCTCCAGCACGCGGGCGCAAAGTAGTCCTCACGGCCATCCTTGGGCAGCATGGCCAGTATCCCGGGGAAACGCACCAGGATTTTCAGGAGATCGCGCTTGCTGTTCCTCAGGTCGACAAACGCGAGCTTGCGTAACATCGACGACTGCGCCACCAGCAACTCGGTAATGGCATGCGAGCCGCGGTTGGGCGTACCGAGCATCACCAGACGCGCATCGGGGTGGGCACAAATGTCACGCCACAAAGCGTCGTGCCGGGCAATCAGCGTGCGGGCAAGCAGACCGCCCATGGAGTGGGCCAGCAACCGTACCGGCATGTTGTGCGATTGGGCTTCATGCAGCTCACTTCGGACGAGCTCCGCAAGACGGTCCGCCTCATCTTCGAGCCGCAATCGCCAGTCATACGGGAACGGCACGACGCGATGACTGAACCCGAGGTAGTGCACGAGCTCGCCGTACGCGTTGCCGAACAGGTTGGTTGCGTTTACGCCGTCAGCGTCGATCCGGAGCTTGCTGAGCCCCCCAAAGACCAGATCCGGGATGTCCACCCACACATCGTCCTTCCCCACTGCGAGCTCACTGCCCATGATGCCGGGTAAGATGACCACCACCGGCTGCGGCGCCGCCGAGCGCGCCATCGTCCCCCGGGCAATGTCGATCGCCGGCCGCTGGAGCGACTCGAATCCCGCCGTGTCGTTGGGGGAACGTGTCAGGGCGCGTACCAACTGTGCTGCGCTTGGCTGGTTCTTGAAATACGAGAAGTGATTGACGCCGGGGCCCTTCTGGAAGTCGGCAAGCGCCTGGCCGGTCCGCTGGGCGCCACCATACATCGACGGCGTGTTCACCACCAGATCGTGGTCGCCCTCGTAGAATCGGTCGGTAAGCCAGACGAGCAACTTCGCCCACCACGCATCGGGATCGATGTCGCCGGCAATGACCGTGAGGTCCCCGTCCAACCGAGTCGCCGGCCAGTTGACCAACTTGATGAAGGCCGAACCGGGCATCATGGCCTCGATCCCCGGCAGCTTGACGGTGCGCTCCTTGAGGACAGCGGCGAAGAAGTCGCCCAGATCGCGAAACGTATCCGCGAGCGGGGTGCCGGGAAGTTTGCCTGCCAGAGTGCCGATAACCGAAAGCCAGCGGTCGAGCCGCTCGGAAGCCAGGGTGGTGCCGAGCGCCGGGCAGGCAACCCGCACAAAGCGATCGATGCGGAGTTGCTTGCGGGCCAGGACCTGCTCGAGATCGTGCAAACTCGCAAGACCGGCTGCGTCCTTTTCGAATAGCCGTAGCTCCTCTGGCTGGAATAGCCGTGCCGGCGTTGCCTCGCCATCGCCCGCCGCGGTCTGCGCAACGCTATTCCCCCGGCAGAGCATCTCGCCGACCAGACCGCCACGCGAGTGTGTGACCAGGTGAGCACGCGCGCCGTCAGGGAGCTGTTGCGCCAGGGTCGCGGCGTTCTGGATGGGGCTTTGCGTGAACGATGCGTGTTCGAACGCGAGCACACGGTCTCCGTATATGCGCCGCAGGGCGTCGAGCTCCGCTTTGCGTGCCGGCGCCCACAGGTCGCCGAAACTGCCCCACGTACTCGAGCCGGTGCCGTGGATGAACAGAAGGTACGGTTGCGCTACTTGCTCCGGGCGCGGTTCAAACGGTTGAAGGGCGAAGCCGCGTGTTTCCATGCTGCAATGAAACAAACCCAGACCGGGCCGCATTGCGTTCGTCCGTGCATCGACCTTGCTGGCGATCGCTTTGGCCGTTTCACCAGCCAGGTCGACGCCGAACACCCGGAACGCTCTCACCACCCATTTGATCGGTCCGCGACTGGCCAGACCGGTCGGGAGGACGTCGAGGGTCTCCGGAACGTCCAGCACCTCGGCACCCGCCGCGTCACGGCTGGGGCGGCCCCCGAAGCGCTCCCGAAAATCGTCGGCACGCAGCCAGATACGGACGCCATCATCGAACTCGATCTCGAGCAGGTCGTCATCGGCCACGGTGATAGTTTCGGCGGGCCGCACGGCCCGCGCGGTCTGTGGGTGGAACTCTTCCTTGAGTTTCACATAGCTCGATGCGAGCAGCGCCCCACTGCCCGCCGGTATAGACGGACCTCGAAGGTTCATTTCACTTGCCTTTCGTCCGGCAGCGCTCGGTCAATCCACGTGACGGCTCGTCTTCGTCTTGAGTGTGCCCTCGCCGCTGTTGGTGGTTCGGGCGCGTCCCTCTACACAACTGCCGGCGACAAGAATGCCCGATCAACAATGCCTTCTTGCTCATTCCCGTCCTCCTTTCGGCGTATTCACGTCGACGGCCGGCCTCGGGAGCCGAGCGTCGCCGCGTCATCGGGGAGCATCGCCGCCGGATCCGAGGCAATCGCGCCGATCAGCTTCCCGCCGTTGCCGCCGACGCCCAGCAGGGACGGGCTGGCGCCGACGGACTCGAGCGCCTCGCCGTCGCGAGAGATGCACGGCAGCGCCCGGATGCCGAAAATGGAACTCGTCGTATCCATGAGATCTTCTCCCTCAACGCGTCTGCCGTTCGGGTCGAGGAGCGCCGTACCTCTCGGACCACGGAGACTTCGCATTGCGCTTGGTGCGAAGCTGTCGGTGTGCAGCCGGCTCTTCGAACACCTCTCTCACCCCCTGCCGTTGCCCCGCTCACACAGCCGTCAGGCCGATCCCGTACTGCTCCTGCAAATCGTAATAGCGCCCATGTACCTTTCCCACCCCATTGGCGATCGTCAGCTTGCGCGTGCGTACATCTTCGACCCACCGCGGGTTGGCTGCCTCGGCGCGGCGGTTGGCGATGATTCGCAGACGTGCACCTTCGTCGGTGTCGGGATTGCCTGATGGATCGAGCACCGCGAAGTCGCGGGCAATCTGCGCTTTGACGACGACGTTGATGCTGCCGTTCTGTACCTTGATGTCGAAGAGTAGTGCGAGGGCGCGCTGCGAGCGCACATCGAACTCCGTGCACAGGGCGCGCGCAGCGACAAGGAGATCGCCGGCGTACTTCGCCTGGATCGCTTGGAATTCGGCGCGCCGGCAGAGCGCCTTGAAGAGTCCCCGCCACGGCTCGGTCACGTTGTTCCGAACATCTTGCTTCGACCGCGCCCAGTTCATTTGTTCGCTGTGCGCCTCCCGCAGGACGGCGCGCAACTCGGCCGCATGATCTTGGAAGACGGCATCGACAATCTCCGGGTGCGTCCGCTCGATCTCTCGCAACAGCGGCTGCAAGCTACCCTGACCGAAGTTCCACTGACAGACACCGAGGCTGATACCCTGGCCGTCGAAGTCACCAGTCAAGCCGGCGAAGCATTCCGGCGGGGGCTGTCCGGTTTCGAAAGAACCCGTCAGAGCAAGGCACCGCCGCTCGAGCGGGGCGCTGAGAATCGCCGGCTCCTCGATCGACGCGCCGCCGAACAGCGCTTCCCACGTAATCGGGCCGACGCGTCCGTCGACTTGAACGCGGTTGCCCCGTTGAAACGCTTTGATAGCGCTTTCCGTGCCACCGCCGAAGATACCGTCGAGCGGACCAGCATACAGCCCAAGCTGCTGGAGTCGCGCTTGGATCTTGGCGACCTCCGGCCCCATTGAGCCCCGCCGATACAGCGCCATGCAACTCCTCCCGACCGGAATGACCCGGACGGCATCGGCCGGCCGCATCCCCACCGCACACGCCTCCGGCCCGTGCGGCATTGCCGCGCAGCGTGGGATGGCCCACGAGATTGTTGCCTGTTCTGTAATGGCCTTAGACCACGCGGAGGTCAGGCCGTCAATTGACTTTTTTTCCTGAAAGATACCCGAAGGAATTTTGTAGACTTATTCCTACGTATAATTACGGACACGCACCACGCCGCTGTGCTGCCGAGCGCGACCGTTGGGAGGGCCGGGCGGCTCACCTCTGCCAGCGGTCGAGCGCTGCCAGCAGCCGATCGATGTCGTCTTCGTTGTTGTAAAAATGCGGCGCGACGCGGATGCCGCCGTTGCGCACGCGTACGACAAAGCCGTGACGCATAAGTTCGGCGTGCAGGCGGCGCGGGTCGCCGAGCCGAAACACCACGATTCCCGATCGCGCCTCGGCGCCCCAGGGGCTCACCACCGCCGCCCCGCGCTGGCGCAGGCCCTGCGCGAGCCGGTCGGTCAGCGCAAGTAGGCGGCGCTCGATCGCCTCCGGTCCGATTTCCAAGAGGAGGTCGATCGCCGCGCCTAACGCATAGGTCCCCAGCACCGACGGGCTGCCCGGCTCGAATTTCGCCGCATCCGGACGTGGATCGAAGTGGTACGGGAGGTAAGTCTCGGCGTCACGCACGCTCTTCCAACCGTGCAGCACGGACTGCAGGCGGTCGATGACCCGATGGGACACGAACAAACATCCGCAGCCCTCCGGCGCCAACAGCCACTTGTGCCCGCCGACCGCCAGGCAGTCGATGCATTCCCGCTCGACATCGAGGCGCACCGCACCGACACCCTGGATGCCATCGACGCAGAACAGAATCCCCTGCCGGCGGCAGAACTCGCCGATCGGGCGCAACGCGGTGCGCCCGCCGCTATTCCAATCGACGAAGCTCACCGACACCACACGCGTGCGGGCATCCGCCAACGCCTCGACGTCCTGTAGCCGCACGCGTCCCTCCACCGGGCGGACCAGGCGCGTCTCGACTCCCCACCGGCGCAGGCTGAACCAGGGGTAGACGTTGGATGGATACTCGCCTTCGACCGTGATCGCGTTGTCCCCCGCACTCCAGTCCAGCCCCGCCGCGACCAATGACAACCCCTCCGACGTGTTCTTCACGAAGGCGATTTCGCCCGATTGCGCATGCACCAGGCGCGCGAAACCGGCACGCACCGCTTCGGTCCGCTCCTCCCAGCGCCGCTGCGTTGCCGCATCCATGACAGTCGCCTCGGCGATGAACGAAGTGACGGCCGCGGCAACGCGGCGGGAAACCGGGGAGACACCGGCATGATTGAAGTGCGTCGCGTGCTCGGCGATGGGAAACTCTCGGCGCCAGAGACTCCAATCCATTGCTGCTCCTTCTCCCCTTTCTTATAACCGAAGCGGGTCTGAAGCACACACATGCACCCACACCCCGGCATGCACACCCTCAGAGTTGCGCCTGGATCCGCGCCGATACGAGTTGACGTGTTCCTCGCGCAGCACGTTCCCGCATGCTCCCGCCGCACCGCGCAGCGCGCCATTGCGGCCGGCGAGGTCCGGATCAACGGCCGCCGCGCCCGCAAGGGAGATCGCGTACGGCCACAGGACCTGGTGCAGGTCGCCGACACGCTGTACGCCTCACCTCCGTTGCAGGCGAATCCTCAACTGGCGCTACCCATCCTGTACGAGGACGATGCGATGATTGCGGTGGACAAACCGGCGGGCATGCCGTCACAGGCGCTGAGCGCGCACGAACGCGAGACCGTGGCGAATTTCCTGCTCGCGCGCCACCCCGAGGTGGCAGGCATCGAGAAGGGCGGTCGTGAAGCCGGGCTGGTCCATCGGCTCGACGTCGAGACGTCAGGGGTCTTGCTGGCCGCACGCACCGCCGCCGCGTATCGCGCCTTACGGCAGCAGTTCTCCCGGCGTCAAGTCGTCAAGGACTATGTGGCACTCGTGGAAGGCGAGGTGCGTGTCGCGGGGATAGTGGATACCCCGATCGCGCATGACCGGCGCAACCCGCGGCGGATGCGAGTGACCGCGCCGGGGGACGCGCACGGCCGTCCGGCCATCACCCACTTCGACCCCATTGAGCGCCACCCCATGCTGACCGTGGTACGCGTACGTATCCCCACCGGAGTCATGCACCAGATCCGGGTGCATCTCGCTTCCATCGGACACCCGATCGTAGGCGACCGCATGTATGGCGCAACGGCGGAACCGGCGTCTCGACGATTATTGCACGCGGCTTCGTTGTCGGTCACCCATCCAACCGCCGGGAAAGCAGTGCGGATTCACAGCCCGTTACCCGCGGATTTCGCGGCACTGTTACACGCGTTGCGCCGCGGCAAACCCAGGGCCAAAATGGGCTGACAGCGCGGCGTTACGACCGTTGCGCATGACGCCGAACGATGCGCGATCGGCAATCGGTGCGGCAGTGCGTCGCACTGGTGTTCAGGCCGCCTTGCCTTTGGCCTTCGTCTTGCCGCAGGCGCCACACATGTTGCGGGCGTTGTCCGGGTCCTCGACGAGCCCCTCGTCGATGTTATGACAGACTTTCTTGCATTCGGCGCACACGAAGTACACGCCTTCGATCGTCTTGTTGATGCGTTCGCGGTTGAGAATCCGCCCTTTCAATTTTTCCACGCGGATGCCGAGGAGATCCTCGTACTGCCGTTTGATCTTGCGGCGACCTGCCTCGTCTCGTGGCAGATCCCCTTCCGCTTCAGCCTCGGACGTGGCCTCGTCTTCGAACACGCGCGAACCGCGCGATGCTTTGCTTTTCTTCGCTGTACGCCCCATGGTGCTCTCCAGATCGTCCTACCGTGTGCGCTCCATATAGCCGCAGTTCTTGTCGCAAACCCAGAAGAATCCCTTGCGCCCGAAACCGGCAAAAAAGGTGACGCGGCTCTCGGTACCGCAGGTGGGACACAGGCGCTTATTCTGGGCCGCGCCCCCCTTCTCAGCTGTCTTGGCCTTCTTTTCCGCCATGCTAGCGGTCCTCCGTAAAATTGGTGACTGAGGGAACGTGCCGTCCCGGCGTGGACATCACCGGCTGGCGCATAAAAAAATCCGGCCAAGCCGTGAACGTGCCAGACCGGATCGTTGCATCTCCGGAGAAATCTATATCGGACGGCTCCGCCACTGTCAACGGACGCAGGCGGATCGACCGGGCGCTCCTTCCCACGCGGGGTTCGATGGTGTACTCCTTTGCTTCGTTCGCTGTACGGAGACCTCAGGGATATGCCAGGTGACCCATGACGTGCGGGGCAATGGTGCGCCGGGCGTTCGAAATTCTTCGCCAGCACGGACTGCGGGTACTGTGGATTAAGCTGCTGGGCGAGCTCGGTTACCGCCGCGTCGTCCTGTTGGAACGATCGCTCGACGACAGCCTGACGTTGCCTCCGTCGCGCCTCCCGGTAACCGTCAGGCCGCTGCGCAAAGCGGAGGTGGAGGAATACGCGGCCTTTTATCCTGGCGCCGACCCTGAGGAGATTCACCGGCGGCTCGATGCCGGCCACCGCTGCTTCACCGTCCGCTATGGCGGGCAACTGATCCATGCGGGTTGGGTCGGTACCGGGCGGGTGTGGATCGAATACCTCCGCCGTCATTGGGATCTGGCCTCGGATGAAGCCTATCTGTACGAGGCCTTCACCGCGCCGCGCTACCGCAATCTGCGCGTCGGTACGGCGCGCGTGACCGAGGAAACCCGTGTCCTCGCGGGAGAGGGGTACCACCGGGTCATCGCCGTTGTGTCGCCCGAGAACCTCCCGGCCGTTCGTTATGCGGCCACCAAGGGCGGGCGACCGGTGGGCGTCATCGGCTACGTCAAACTCGGTCCTTGGCGCCACGAATTCACCAGACTGGACCCCACGGAACCCCTCGCTGCACGCACAGCCACGCGCTACTGGGATCGCCTGCATCGACATCTGCAAGATCGACCGCGGTATTTGGACGCCTTCCTCGGCGCCTTGAAACGGGCCGCCTACCTGGACCTCATCGAAGCCTGGGGCGGCGCTCCGCGCGGCGGGCGCGTGCTGAAGACCGACCTGTTCGAAGAAGCGATGGGGACGGCCGACGCGTTCGCTCTCGACCTCTGCCATTCGGGCACAACGGTAATCGGCATGGATCTGTCCCCCGCGGCGGTAGCACGGGCACGCGCGCGTAATGGAACGCGGCTGGGGCACGTCGCCGGCGACTCGCGTCACTTGCCCTTCAAGGACGACAGCTTCGCTCTCGTCGTGTCGCCTTCAACCCTGGATCACTTTCCCGATGCCAGCGACCTCCATCGCAGTCTCCGCGAGATCGCCCGCATTCTCGCGCCGGGCGGGCGCCTCATCGTTACGCTCGACAATCGGCAGAATGTGTTCGATCCACTGCTGCGGCTGGCGATCCGTCTACGCCGCGTGCCCTTTTACGTCGGGCGGTCATACACCGTGCGAGAGTTACGGGCCGAATTGGAGGCGGCTGGTTTCACCGTCGAGGACACCAGCGCGATCGTCCACCATCCGCGCTTGATGGCGGTGGCGGCGGTCACCGTTGCCAACCGTCTTGGCTGGCAGCCGCTCGTGCGTGCCGTGCAGCGCGCCCTGATCGCGGCGCAGCGGTTCAACACGACTCGTTGGCGCTACTACACCGGCTGCTTCGTTGCCGCAAAGGCCGTACCCCGTAAACCGTCGGGTCGCGAAACCGTCTGACGTCGAACAGGTCAACACCATCCCGACGGAGCCGGGCGGCAAGGTCGCAACCGTCATTTCGCACGGTCGGAACCGCGCACCGTCAGCCGACGACGGGTGTCCCCGGACGCACTGCGACTGCCGCCGGGCCGTGGCCGCGTTCAGGCGGGCGTAATCGCCCCCTGTCACGCGTCCGTGCGCACGACACACACCTTTTCGCTGAAATCCTCGAAGAAGTAACCCGAGCCCCCTTCGCTGACAACCTGCAACATCTTATCGGGATCGCGCACACGGATGCCTCCGAGCACGTGCACGCCGCGGTTGAAAAACGGCGGCGGCCACGGACTCGCCGTCGGGCCGGCGAGCACGACACGCCGCGCCGCGCACGCCAGCGTGAGCAGGCCATCGAGACCGCCCTCGATCAGCGCCGACCCTGTCGCGATCACCACCGTGGCCGCGGGCGCCAGACCGGCGATCCGGGCTGGGTCGCGCCAGAGGTCGCGTTCGTCCGGCTTGAGCGCCTCCGGGTGCTTGTCCACGATCCGCAATTCCGCCACGCGCCCCTTCAACGCACGGATGAACGGGACGAAACCCCCGATCATGAGCACCCGATCATCGGGATGCACCGCGGCCGCTTCCAACGCGTCCACACCGGGCAACAGGCGACCGCCGGGGATGCCGTGGCGGGCGATGGCCAGCGCGGAGAGGGCGTTCAGCACGGCAACGCCAACGGTACGGCGCAACGGTACGTCCGTCAGCGCGAAGCGCGCCAGCGCCCATGCGTCCTGCCCGGCCACGCGCCCGGCCGGCGGCGCGGCCGCCGCGGTGCGCGGGCAGCACACCGTGTCGTTCACGTCCCGCGGGGTAAACGCCACGCCGACGTGCCCGGTCGACAGACGGGCGGCGGTGTAGAAGACGCCCATGCGCACATCGGAAACGAGGACATGCTCGCCGGCAAGTACGCCGCTGAGATCGTCTAGCCATGCCTGAATCAGTGCCATGTGTGTTCCCTACGCTTCGCGCTCTGGCCGTACCCCGGCCCGGGACCGCTCATATCCGTCATCGCTCATTCTATGCCTGTACCAGACAGAACGATCAATGGCCGGACGCTGCGCGCCGCCGCATGAGGTATCCGGGTTGGCGCACGCAGCGCGCGAGTCGCAGACGCGCGTTACCGGAAGGGGAACGTTCGGCTGAGCCGTCGAAGCAGTTGATCGTTACCAGGGGGGGCGAGACCGGTCATGTTCCTGCGCGCGAACACCTGGACATCAGCAGCGAAGATCGGCGCAGTGGTGCGCTCGTGCCGTCGCGTCCACATCGCCAGACACCGGATCGGCAGCCGCGATGTCGGCGGCGCCGGTTTTCCCACTACGCCAGCGCTGCAACCCCTGGCGCAGGGAGGCAGGGTCAATGCCCAGAACGCCGCAAATGTGCTCGAAGGAGAACACGAAGGCGTCCCCCTTCCGCATGATCCAGTGCTCGGCCTCTTGAAACAGTTTTTGCTTGCGGGAATCGTGAGTATCGCAATTCTTCCGGTAGCAATCGATCGCCTCCGCCAATACGGCCGCGAGCAGTTGGCACTCGCCGTTGTGGCGCAGCGCCCGTGCGCGCGCGGACTCGAAGAACTGCACCGGCAAAACGATCTCGGCCTGAAACAAGTGCTCCTTGTCCCGCCTCATGCCGGTGTCATGGCATATCGCGTGGGGCTTGTGTATGCGTAGAAATACGGAGATCGATCGGCGGGTCGCGTGTGCTAGGTAACGATGGTGACTACCAACGGCGGACGCAGAACCGTACTTGCGTGGCTGGGGCTCGGCATCTGCCTCGCCGGATGTCCGGCGCCCTCCGCGCGCCCGACCGTGCAGGCTCCACATGATCGCCAGGGGGACCCAGTCGCCGGCCAGGTCGCGATCTATGCCGCGGTCATTCGCTACCTCTTTGCACCGTCCGTTCCTGGCGGAACGCTGCCCCTCTACATCGTGCGCGCGACCAATGACGCGGCGGGGGACCCGTCGATCGAGGCTCCGGAATCGGTTGTCCTGCCCAAAGCCGTCCAGGCAGGCATCACCGCGGCTTTGGGGGACTTTCCGACGCATGTCGTCTGGGTGGATCGGTTCACGGACGTGCACCTCGCCGAAGAGGGGGGAGCGGTGGTGGGGGGCGGGGTGATCGTGCAGGTGGGCAACATCCGCCGGGAAGCCGCAGGCCACGCGCTGGTTCCCGCCAGCATCTACGCCCGAGAGCGGACGACCGGCGGGGCGCTCTACCGTGTGGAGAAACGCACCGGCGCCTGGATGGTCGCCGGTACGCAAGGAGGATCCTGGAGCACGCAATGAGCGTCTCGCCCGGGGCCGTGTGACGCAGTGCGTCGCCGTTCGGCGGGGCGCGATCGGCGCCATCTTCCCACCATAAGACAAGCGACCGCCGGGCAGCGCGCCGTGCCGCGCCGCTGGCCGATCCGCGTGCAGCCCGGCGAATCGGGAAAAGGGCATCGCGGACTTGCCCAGCCGCGGGACTCTCAGCTAATATCCGCCCGGCTGCGCATCACGGGCAGGTAGCTCAGTCGGTAGAGCAAGGGACTGAAAATCCCTGTGTCGAGTGTTCAATTCACTCCCTGCCCATTTTTCTCTTCCCACACTTGCACGCCGCGGCCTTTCGCCAGCGTTGCCTGTGTCGTTTCCGTGCAACTCGGCCGGAGAGGGGACGATGGCGCTCATGAGACATTTCTCCACGATGTCGACTCGATTCGCACCCAACGCACCAGCGTCTCTAGACTGAAGTTCCCGCTGAGTGTGAGCGAGAATCAACGTGAAGTCCAGAGGTTAGGAGAATTCGGCCGTGCACGGTTCTGACTACACGGCAATCGTCTGAAGCAATTCTACCGCGCGAGCCTGCGTGGGGTTGGGACGCGTGATCATCTCAAAGGTCGCTGTTGCGGCCGCAGGGCCCGGAGGACGGCAGGTGTTGCGGACGATGGTGGTGAGTTCGCCAAGCAGCGTGCGAAAGCTGTGGACGACACTGCCGTCCTCAAGCCGCCGGGAATGGACTTTGGCGAGTGCCTTCGCGGAGCGCCGCGCCGGCGCCACCGGGTCGCGCGTCCGCTTGGCCTGCTGGTCTTCGTCGCCAAACAGCAGCGGCCGCCACGCTTCAATCATATGCCACTCGACATAGTAGGCCAGCAGGCAGAGGAAGATGTGGGCGCGCACGCGCTCCTCGACGTGGTGATGAATGGGCCGCACCTTGAGATCGATGGTTTTGTAGCACCGAAACGCGCGCTCCACGTTGCTCAGTTGCTTGTAGCTACGGACCGCGTCTTCCGCGGACAGCGTGCGCGCCGCGAGGCTCGTGCGAATGATGTAGATCCCGTCGAGCGCCGCTTCCCGCTGCACCTTCTCCTCATCAAGGTGATAGCTGAATGCGTTCGCGCCAATCTTGAGGACGAAGTGTTTGGCCACCTTGTACTTGTTGACCACCTTGCCGACACGGACGCCGATGGCGTCCTGGCCTTTGAGCCGCCCGCGCTGGACCATCCCGCACACGAGGTCGAGGTCGCGCTGGGTGGCGGCGAGCAACGACTGGCGCGTGTGCCCCCGGGACTTCGCCAGCTCGGGATTGCGGCAGGCCACCAGTCGTTCGCCGGGATAGTCCGGGTGTATGAACTCGAAGAGATTGCGCTCGTCGAACAGCCCGAGCTGCACATGGCCCTGTTCGACCAACTCGCCAATCGCTGCGCTGCGTAACGCGGTGATCCACTGCATCCCGTCGATGCCGCGTAGCGTGGTGATCTGTTTCTGCGAGATCATGCCGCGGTCGCCGACCACCGCGACCGAGCGCAGAGCGAATTTCTCGCGGACCTTGTGGACCTGCTCCAACAGCGTGGTGGGATCCGCCGTGTTGCCCTTGAAGACCGACACCGCAACCGGGAGCCCCTGCGCGTTGGTGAGCAGGCCGTAGTTCACCTGCAACTTGCCGCGTTTGCCATCGCGATCATGGCCGCGCGCGGCCAGCGGACAGCTGCGGCCCTCGAAGTAGCTCGAGGTCAGATCGTAGAGTACCAGGCCATCGGTCTGCAGGTGGCGCGCGGCGAGTTTCTTCTCGATGATCCCCTGGCGCTCCAGCAGCCAGTCCATGGCCTCGTAGCATTGGTCTTCCGTGGCATGCTCCACGCCGAGCACGGCGGGCAGCGTGGTGGTGTGCCACCACCGGGTGGTGGCCAGTTTGCTCGTCGGTGCCAAGATACGCGCCGCCACCATCGCTACCACCAAGTCGCGCTGGCGCGAGGGGCGGGAGGCAATCAGCGCCTCGATCCCCAGGCGGTGCATCGTGGTCAGCACCGCGTCGACGTGCCCGTGATGGTGGGAGGCGACGACCTCGAAGCGTTCCTGCACGGCACACAGCTGTTCGCCGCGCAGGCTGCGACGAATCAGATCGACTACCGGGTCGGGAAGATGCGAGAGGTTGGCGAGCGTTTCGTTGCAGACCTTCGGCCCCTCCCGGTAACTGCGCCGCAGCAAGTGGGTCTGGTAGACCTTGCCCTTGTAGGTGCGCCGTGTGGTGACGACATGCACTGGCGCTCCGCGCCTTGTCATGGGCGCATAATGCCGGAATCGGCGTCGATGTCAAGTCATTTAGTGACTACATCTTGCACGCTATGATTCCTACCAGAAGACGCACAACCCTCGCCCTGCTTGCATTTCTGCTGACGACTCAACGAAAAGACGGCGGGAACTTCAGTCTAGAATGCCGGTCACCAAGCCAGCAACCGATCGTCAATTGATCAACGGATTGCCCCCCCTTTGATTGCCTCATGCGATGGTGTGATATAGGCCCAGTTCCAAGGAGAGTAGAAATGGCCAACAAGGTACGAATTGGTGATCGGTCGAACTTGAGGATTACGGATTTGAAGGCGCGCAGGCCGACAAATACCCGGCTCATGAATGTCAAAATTCCCCGGCATATCTGGGGGGCGATCGAGACGATGGCCGGGACGCTGGACACATCAAAAACCGCCGTTGTCATTGCGCTACTCGAGGCGGGGCTGGAGGAGATGGACCACATTAAGAAGAAGTGAGTCATCACCAAGCCTCGGTCTACATCGACACTAAGTAGACGCGGTGCGCACGATGCGGGGAAGCGCGCAAGGCTTTCGCTCCCTCCCGGCGGCGCGGCGCTCAGGATAAACCGTGCGCGTCTATCCACTGACCCGCAGCCTCCCTTTGACCTCGGCAACGCCACCGGGTCGGGCACACGTCCCGAGACCGGCGCCGGCCGAGTGGAGTCTTGCCAGCCGATCGTGCTATGGCTTCGCCGCAGTGCGCGAACGCCCACTCATCGCTTGCCAGCGCTTACGGAACGGACAATCGCGTGAGGACGAACGTGTCCGAGGACGCCTGCCCGCCACCTCCGGCAGTACGATCCAGTGATGGCCCTCAATCAGCAATGAACGGGGCCGCCGTGGTCAAACGGCCACAGTCCTGGTTGGTCCGCACCTTCCGCCGCAAGGTCAGGCCGATTTTCTCGCGCCGGCTGGCGCGACTCGCCGCCGTCACGGTGCCGCCCCTCTATATGGCCTACATGCGTTTCGTCTGGACAACCAGCCGCATCGAAGGCGGTGAGGACTTTCTCCGCCTCAAGGAGATGGCGGCACAGTACAATGGCGCGGTGGCCCTGCTGTGGCACGAGGAAGTACTGACGGTCGCCTATGCCTACCCGTACCTCGGGATATACGGGCACACGCTCGCCAGCGTGGGCGAGTCGGGGGAAACCATCACCCGCGTCCTCACCCGCTGTGGCTACGTGGTCTTCCGCGGCGGCTCGACCACACACCGTTCGCGACGCCGCCTCGGCATCCTCAAGGCGATGATCGCCCACATGCGGAATGCCGATCGGGTCATCTATGGACTCACGGTCGACGGCTCGAAAGGTCCCCCCTACCGCATGAAGACTGGCGGCATCATCATCGCCCGCGAATGCGACAAGCCCATCGCACTGGCGCGCACGTGGTACAAGCACTGCCTCCGGCTACCCACGTGGGACCGCATGGCGTTGCCGCTCCCGTTCAATCGCATCCGTTATTACTTGCGCGGCCCCTACTTCGTGCCGCAGGGCGCACGTGCGGAAACCGAGTTCGAGGCCTTCCACCGGCGCCTCGAAAACGATCTCATCGATCTCGCCGCTCAGAGCTACGACGACATGGGCCAGCCGCGGCCGGCGAATCTCGTCATGCGCTCGCCTGAACGGTCCGTCGCAGAAGACCAAGGGGTTTCGCCTCGGAACAATGGCACCAGTGGGCCCTCCTGATAACGTTTCGCCGGTTTTCGCGAAGCCGATCCTTGAGGGCCAAGTAATTCGGTGTTGACAATTGCATAAAGGGATTGTTATATGGCGATGTCTTAGTTTTTAATGGGCTCGAGTTTCACGGGAGAGCAGACGTATGACCGCAAAGACAGCTGAACTACCCAAGCAGGATTTCCACGTGGTCGATCTTGGATTGGCCGAGTGGGGACGCAAGGAGATCGCCATTGCCGAAACCGAAATGCCCGGCCTGATGGCATTGCGCGACGAGCATGTGGATGGGCAGCCGCTCAAGGGTGCGCGTATCGCCGGCTCGTTGCACATGACCATCCAGACCGCCGTCCTCATCGAAACCCTGGCGGCGCTCGGCGCCGAGGTGCGTTGGGCCTCCTGCAACATCTTCTCGACCCAGGATCATGCGGCCGCGGCGATCGCGGAGCGGGGCGTTCCGGTGTTCGCATACAAAGGGGAAACCCTCGATGAGTACTGGGATTTCACCCATCGCATCATGCAGTGGGGCGGCGGCGGCACTCCCAATATGATCCTCGACGATGGTGGCGACGCCACCTTGCTCGTGACCCTAGGAGCGCGCGCGGAAACGAATCCCGTGCTGCTCAAGAACCCCACCAGCGAAGAAGAAACGGTGCTGTTCGCGTCCATCCGGCGCCGGCTCGCCACGCACCCGCACTGGTACTCCACCATCTTGAAAAACATCCGCGGCGTCACCGAGGAGACCACCACCGGCGTACACCGGCTGTACCGCATGGAGAAGGAGGGCCAGTTGCCCTTCCCGGCCATCAACGTCAACGACTCGGTCACCAAGAGCAAGTTCGACAACCTCTACGGTTGCCGCGAATCGCTGGTCGACGGCATCAAGCGCGCCACCGACGTCATGATCGCCGGCAAGATTGTGGTCGTCTGCGGCTACGGCGATGTCGGCAAGGGCTGTGCGCAATCGCTGCGTGGTCTCGGCGCCACGGTCTGGATCACCGAAATCGATCCGATCTGCGCCTTGCAAGCGGCCATGGAAGGGTACCGTGTCGTCACCATGGACGAGGCGGCCGACACGGCCGACATCTTCGTCACCGCCACCGGCAACTACCACGTGATCACGCACGCGCACATGGCGCGCATGAAAAATCAGGCGATCGTCTGCAACATCGGCCACTTCGACAGCGAGATCGACGTCGCCAACTTGAAAAGGTACCGCTGGGAGAACATCAAGCCGCAAGTGGACCACATCGTCTTTCCCGACGGCAAGCGCCTCATCCTGCTCGCCGAGGGCCGGTTGGTGAATTTGGGGTGTGCCACGGGTCATCCGAGCTTCGTCATGTCGAACTCCTTCACCAATCAGGTGCTGGCGCAGATGGAATTGTGGCAGCATCCGGAGCGCTACGCGCACAAAGTCTACGTCTTGCCCAAGCAGCTCGACGAGCAGGTCGCCCGCCTGCACTTGAAGCGCATCGGCGCCAGGCTGACGACGCTCACCCCCGAGCAGGCCGCCTACATCGGCGTTAGCACGGAAGGCCCCTACAAGCCCGATCACTATCGCTACTGATGCGGACGGACGGAACGCGATGGAGCCACTGCTGGCGGCGCTGAAAGCCGCGGCGGAACCGACGCGGCTGCGACTCCTGGCCATCCTTGCACGCGGCGAACTGGCGGTGTCCGAGCTGACCCGCATCCTGCATCAGAGCCAGCCACGCGTTAGCCGGCACCTGAAACTGCTCTGTGACGCCGGCTTGTTGGATCGCTGGCCGGAGGGGGCCTGGGTGTTCTACCGGCTGACCGAATCCGGTCCAAGCGCGCGCCTGGCCCGCAGCCTGCTCGATCTGCTGCCGCCCGACGACCCGGAGTTGGGGCGGGACATGGAACGACTGGATCGCGTGCGCCACCAGCGCGCCGAACGCGCCGCCGTCTATTTTCGCGACAATGCCGCCGGGTGGGACCGGATCCGCGACCTGTACGTTGGCGAATCGGCGGTAGAGCAGGCCATGCTCGACGCGGTCGCCGGCCCAACGCTCGGCGACCTAGTGGACCTCGGCACCGGTACGGGTCGCATCCTCGAGGTCTTTGCCCCCAGGGTGCGGCACGGCGTGGGTATCGACGTCAGCCACGCCATGCTGGATGCCGCGCGCGCCAAGTTGCTCGACCGTGGGATAGACAACTGCCAGGTACGTTGGGGCAGTGTCTACGACGTGCCCCTTCCCGCGGCCTGCGCGGATGTGGTCACGGTACATCACGTCCTGCACTTCCTCGGCGACCCCGGCGCCGCACTCAAAGAGGCGAGCCGCCTGCTGCGGCCGCACGGACACCTGCTGGTGGTCGATTTCGCACCGCACGACATGGAATTCCTGCGCACCGATTACGCTCATCGCCGGCTCGGATTTGCCGACGACGAGGTGGCGCGCTGGTGCGAGGGCGCCGGGTTGGGAACGGTGACGGTACGCCACTTGGAGGCCGCCAGCGACGCGGGCCACGGCAGTTTGACCGTATCGCTCTGGACGGCAGCGAAGCCGGCGGCCGCGCGGCGCGCGGCGGCGTAAGCGATGGAGGGTTAACCGTTGGGAACCATCGGCGTCTCGTTCGAATTCTCCCCGCCCCGCACGCCGGCAATGGAGGCCTCGTTGTGGCAGGCCATCCGCCAACTGGCGCCGCTGCGTCCCCGCTTCGTCTCGGTCACCTACGGTGCCGGCGGCAGCACGCGCGACCGCACCCACGCCACGGTTAAACGCCTGCTCGACGAAACCGACCTCGCCCCCGCCGCCCACCTGACGTGCGTCGGTGCCAGCCGGGCGGAGGTGGATGCCGTGATCCGGAGCTACCGCGACAGTGGTGTCCGCCACATCGTCGCCCTGCGGGGCGATCCGCCCGCGGGGCACGGGCGCTTTACATCGCACCCCAATGGCTACCGCAACGCCGAGGACCTCGTTCGCGGTATTCGAGCGCTCGGCGATTTCGATATCAGCGTCGCGGCCTACCCGGAGGTTCACCCCGAAGCTCTATCGCCGCGGGCGGATCTCGACAATCTCAAGCGCAAGATCGACGCGGGCGCCTCGCGGGCGATCACGCAGTTCTTTTTCGATCCGGCGGTCTACCTCCGCTTCGTTGACCGCGCTCGCCGAGCGGGCATCGCCGTCCCGATCGTAGCGGGCATCCTGCCGGTCACGAACTTCACACGCACCCTGGACTTTGCGGCGAAGTGCGGCGCCAGCGTACCCCGCTCGCTCGCCGATCTGTTCGCGGGATTGGACGACGACCCGACCACACGCAATCTGGTCGCCGCCTGGGTGACTGCGGAGCAGTGCCGCACGCTGCAGAACCGTGGGGTGCACGAATTCCACTTCTACACTTTGAACCGGGCCGAGTTGACGCACTCGATCTGCCACATCCTCGGCCTGCGGCCGGCACGAGAGCGCCCGGCCAGCGCACCGATCCCCGCGCTGGCGTGCGCTCCATGACCGCCGCGCGACGCCCGCGTTGGACGTCGAACGTTGGACCTTGGACTTTGGACTTCGTTGCAGGAGATTCTATGGCATTGAACGACTTCGTCTTTACCTCGGAATCGGTTTCGGAAGGTCATCCCGACAAGATGTGCGACCAGATCTCCGACGCCATTCTGGATGCATTGCTGGAACGTGACCCGAACAGCCGCGTCGCCTGCGAGAGCCTCACCAAGACCGGCATGGTGGTGGTCGCCGGCGAAATCACTACCCAGGCGCAAGTGGACTACACCGGCGTCGTGCGTCAGACGATCCGCGACATCGGCTACACGTCCTCGGACATCGGCTTCGACGCCGACACCTGCGCCGTGGTGATGGCGCTGGAGCGGCAATCGCCCGACATCGCGATGGGCGTCGACGCGGGGGCCGACAAGGAACAGGGGGCTGGCGACCAGGGCCTGATGTTCGGCTTTGCCTGTGACGAGACACCGGAATTGATGCCGTTGCCCATCGTCCTGGCGCACCAGCTCGTGCAACGCCTGAGCGCGCTGCGCCGCGGCGGCGCGTACCCCTTCCTGCGCCCGGACGCCAAGTCGCAGGTCGCCGTGGAGTACCGCGATGGCCGGCCGCACCGGGTCGACACGGTGGTCATCTCCACCCAGCACAGCGCGGACGTGCCGCAGCAGACACTCCGCGGACTGGTGCAGGATGCGGTCATCGAGGCCGTCGTGCCCGCCAGCGTACCTTGACGGGCGCACCAAGTATTTCGTCAACCCCACCGGTCGTTTCGTCATCGGCGGGCCGGCGGGCGATTGCGGCCTGACCGGACGCAAGATCATTGTCGACACCTACGGCGGTTACGGGCGGCACGGCGGCGGCGCGTTTTCCGGCAAAGACCCCAGCAAGGTCGACCGCAGCGCCGCGTACATGGCGCGCTACATCGCCAAGAACATCGTTGCTGCCGGACTGGCGCGCAAGTGTGAGGTGCAGCTCTCCTATGCCATCGGCGTCGCCGAGCCCACGTCGGTCCTGGTCGACAGCTTCGACACCGGCGTCGTGCCGGACGAGCGCCTGGCACAATTGGTGCGCGAACACTTCGAGCTCAAACCGGCGGCGATCATCCGCAGCCTCGACCTGAAACGGCCGATCTACAAGCGCACCGCGGCGTTCGGGCATTTCGGCCGCCCCGCGGAGGCGGGATATTTCACCTGGGAGCGCACCGACCGCGCCGCCGCCTTGGCGTGCAGCTTGAAGCCTCCCGGACGGAGCGCGGCCACAGCGGCGGTCGCCCCCTGATTGCTACCCAGCCGGTGCCATGGGGGAGAGGTCACGTGAGCATTCTGGTCGTCGCCGACGATGGATGCCGTCGCTGACTCCAGACTCCGTACATGGACGGGCGCGCAGTTCTGAACTTCGCGCTCGAGAAGGTGCCCCAAGCCGTGCGCCAGCTGCGCTCTAAGTGGGGACATCCGCTGGAGCCCGTGGACCACTTCATGTTCCACCAGGCCAACAAGTTTCTCCTGGAGCGGCTACGCAACGAGCCGCAGATCCCGGCCGGGAAGTTCTGGCTGCAGATGGAAACATGCGCCAACACCGTCTCGGCAACCATTCCGCTCGCGTTGCGAAGCGCCAGGACGCAAGGAGCGATTCGCGCCGGTGACAACGTCTTGGTGGCTGGCTTCGGCATCGGCCACTCCTGGGCCGCCGCCATGGTCCGCATCGCGTGACGTCAGGGGCTTGAGCCAGCCTTCGGTTGAGGCGCTGTTCCACTCGGAGAACGGCATCCTCGGTTACGGGCGATTCCGTTCGACGGGAGCGCCCCCTCGCCCTAACCGAGGTGCTGACTCACGTCGTTCCAAACTGACGCAAATCATCTCGGCTGGTGACGGTCGTCAGTTCCGTTTCGTTACGCGCTGTAATATAAATCGCGGATGCGGTACCATCCCGTGAGAGTGGAGCGCGTGCATCTCGAGGCCGGCGACGTGGCGGTGTGCGGAACGTTTCCGGCCGCCGCGCCGATCCTTCCGCATCTTGATCGGGAGCGCGTTTGCTTCCTTGCTCCGCTCGGTTCTCGCTCGGACCTGGAGTGGTTGCTCCGGGCGCTGCTGCATTACTCGAATGTCCGCCATCTCGTCGTGTGCGGCGATGACGTGAAGACAACCGGGCAGGGGCTGCTCGATCTCTGGCGACAGGGCCTCGACGAGAACGCGCGGCTGCCGGGTGCGCGCGGGGTTCTATCGCCCGATCTGGATGCGACGAGCGTCGAGACGCTGCGCCAATCGATCCGGGTGCACGACTGGCGGGGCAGAACCTCAACCGAGGTCGGCACGGGCATAGGCGATCTGCCGGTAGTGGCCCGTACAAGGGAATCGCACCGGATGCGCGCTCCGAACATCGGAGAACGCAAGGTCTTCACCTCGCGAAGCACCACGTTCCCGGTGTTCAGTAGCGATGTCGGCGATGCCTGGCTACAGCTCCTCAATCTCGTGCTGCGCATCGGGTCGGAGACCTCGATCGGCGCCGGTGGGCGGGTGGCGGAAGCGCTCAACCCGGTTGTCACCATCGAGTTGGATGCAGTGGAGGAGAAGTTCCCGAACGTCTTCGAGTTCAACCGCGAGGACTTCGAACGCTACTGCCGGCACTTCCGTTGGTCTTCGGACGGAGCGGGGCATGACGGCGGTGGGCGGCTCCCCGAGTTTCACCGCCTCGATCGGCTAGAATCCGTCTGCGCTCAGGTGACGAAAGCGTCCGGCGGCGGCACCGGGACGGCGGTGCTTCTTGGGCCGGATGGTCGCGATGGCCGGGAACACCCCGCAGGCCTCCTTTCGGCAACGTTCCACGCGGCCGGCGGCCAGCTTTTCGGTTCTTTTGTGCTCCACCGCGCCGATATCTACACCGACTGGCCCATCATGGCATTGGCGCTGATCCGCTTCCAACGTGCCGTCGCCGAGCGTGTCGGAATGCCAGTCGGAAACGCAGTGTTCGTGATCCACTCCGCGTACCTCTTGGAGGACGACTGGGCCCGCGCGGAGAGAGTGCTGGCGGAACGGTTCAAGCGCCCGCTGCCGCTGCAGGTCGATCCCGCCGGCATATTCCTCTTCGGCAACGACGGCGGTCGGGCGCGCGCCATGCTGCTCGACCACGATGCCAGCACGATCTTCTGGGAGGAGGCTTTCAGCGATCCGGAGCAGCTCTCCTGGTACATCGTCGACGTCATGCCGTGGCTCTTGCCGCAGCACATTCGCTACGTCGGACAGGAATGCGCCGCCCTGATGCGCGCCATCAAGACGGGCGAACCCTACGAGCAGGGCTGATGAGGCGAGCAACCGCAGTCATGGCCGGCAGCGGCCGCGGATCTCGCTTACGGGGTTCCGGCTCTGGACGAAATGCAAGCTCAGGGAGGGTGAAGGATGAGTAAGCTCCTCATGGAGGCGATTCACCGATCGGTGACCGGACCGATCATGGCGGAGGAGGCGTTCGAGACCGAGCTCCTACCGGACGTTCTTGCAGATCTCCAGTCGAAGCACAGAATCGAGTGGGACCCGGACGAGCCGGTCATGATCGATCCGAGCCTCGCCGACGCGATTTTCCAGGCGGGGAAGGAGCTCCTCCTCGAGGTCGGGCTCTACTGCAAAAACACGAAGCGCATCGTCAAGTTCAGCGAGGAGGAGATCGCCGAGGCCCTATGCTCGGCGCGGCACCAGATCACGCTCGGATGTGACCGCCAGGCCATCGCCCTGGAACCGAGAGCCCCGGGTGACGCGCGGTATCCATTCACCTTCCCTCCGGCCGGCGCTTTTACGACGAACGTCGAAACGTACAAGTATCACGCCCGCTCGGTGATGCTGGAGCCGACCTGCGACGGCGTGATCCCGGTGCCTCTCTATGCGATCGACAACATGAAGAACATCGCCGACACTCCGGCGCAGACCCTGGTGTGTCTGACCGAGGCGCGGGTGATCAATGAGGCGGCGGCCTGGGCAGGAAAGCCGGGCCTCTGGTTCGGAATCCCTATGAGTGCGACCACCCCGCTGGCGTTGATCAGCGCGTTCAGTTCGGGGCTCTACCACAAGAACAACTGCACCTTGCCGGTGCAAATCCTGCAAGACATGCGGGTGGATTACGATCGTTTGAACCTCGCATTCTTTGCCCAGCAGCAGGGACTGGAGCCGTGGATGAGTTCCTGTCCCGCGCTCTACGCGTACCTCACCGGTCCCGAGCAGGCTGCCATAGAGATTATTGCGCATACCCTGGCGATGCTCGCTTACTCCGGCGGTACTCTCACGCAGGCCATGTCGGTTACCGTCCACGGCAGCTATCTCGGGAATGACATCACCTGGTGCAACTCCGCCGCCGCCCTGGCGGCGGAGAGGAATCTCAAGCTTCCATGGGTGTGCGCGGGGCATGGCAACGGCTTCGAGGCGCTCGACGATGGGTCCTGGTACGGCGTGGCGATCGCATGCATCAACGGTTGCATCTCCGGCGTGGAGGGTCTGTGGAATGCGGGGGGGTTCACCGGTCTCCAAGCTCGCTGGGCCGGCGAGATCGCCCGCGCGGCGACACGACTCGCCCCGCGGGAGGGGCGCGACATCATCAAGCGGATCTACAAGAAGATCGATCCGGCGGAGGGCTCTAGTTCTCCCGATGTGCCATTCGACGAACTCTACGACATGAAGACTCTGAGACCCCAGCAGGCGCTCGTCGACCAGTACCGAAAGTTCACCAGAATCTTCCGGGAACTCGGCCTCGACTATCCAACCTGGCGGAAGTGACGGTCCACAGCTCCGGACGAAAACCTCAAAGGACTGGAAGATGGGCAAGTTGCTGATGGAAGCCATCCACCGATCGGTGACCGGACCGATCATGGCGGAAGAGGCGTTCGAGACCGAGCTCCTGCCGGCCGTTCTCGCCGATCTTCAGTCGAAGTACAGAATCGAGTGGGACCCGGACGAACCGGTGATGATCGATGCGAGCCTAGCCGACGCGATTTTTCAAGCGGGAAAAGAGCTCCTCCTCGAAGTCGGGCTGTATTGTAAGGACACGAAGCGCATCATCAAATTCACCGAGGAGGAGATCGCGGAAGCCATTGGCTCGGCCCGGCACGAGGTCACGCTCGGGCGCGATCGCCAGGCGATCACCCTCACACCCAGAGCGCCGGGGGACGCGCAGCACCCCTATACCTTCTTTAACGCGGGCGCGCTGACGCGGAACGTCGAGGTGTACAAGTATTACGCCCGGACGACGATGCAGGAGCCGACCTGCGATGGCATCATCCCGATCCCGCTCTATGCCGTCGATGCCTTGAAGAATGTCGCGGGCTCTCCGGCGCAGACGCTCGTCTGTCTGACCGAGGCGCGGGTGATCAACGAGGCGGCAATGTGGGCGGGAAAGCCCGGCCTCTGGTTTGGCATTCCCATGAGCGCCACGACGCCCCTCACACTGATCGCCACCTTCACGTCCGGTCTTTACCATAAACACAACTGCGCACTTCCCGTGCAGATCCTGCAGGATATGCGGATCGACTACGACCGCTTCAACCTCGCCTTCTTCGCCGAGCAGCAAGGCCTCGAGCCGTGGATGAGCTCCTGTCCGGCGCTGTACGCGTATCTCACCGGTCCGGAGCAGGCCGCCATGGAAATCGTCGCCCACACCCTGGCGATGCTGGCGTACTCCGGCGGCGCACTCACGCAGGCCATGTCGGTATCGGTGCACGGCACCTACCTTGGCAACGACATCACCTGGTGCAACTCGGCGGCGGCCTTGGCGGCGGAACGGAATCTCAAGCTGCCGTGGGTGTCTTTCGGACAGAGTGGCCTCCAGGGGACGCTGAGCGACAAAACCTGGTACGGGACGGCGATCCACTGCATCAACGCGTGCATCTCGGGTATGGAAGCTTTGTGGGAGGCGGGTGGTGTCAGCGGTCTCGAGGCACGCTGGGCCGGCGAGATCGCGCGTGCGGCCGCCCGACTCGCCCCGCGGGAAGGTCGGGAGATCATCAAGAAGGTCTACGAGAAGCTCGATGCGGCGGAGTCGGGTGCCACCGATGTGCGATTGCACGAGATTTATGACCTGAAAACCCTGAGACCCCTGCCGGTGCTGGTCGACCAGTATCGAAAGTTCACCAGAATCTTTCGAGACCTCGGCCTCGACTATCCCACCTGGGAGAAGTGATTCACGGAAGGAGAGATGAAATGGCGTCCATTGCTGAGCTGCGCCAATTGGTGAGCGCAACCAAACCGCAAGAAGCGGCTGAATTGACTCGCAGGCTGCTGGCCGCGGGCCTCGATCCCATGGCCATCCTCGAAGACGGCGTGATGAGCGGACTGACCGACGTGGGCGATCGGTTCGCCGCCAAGAAGGCGATTGTTCTCGACTTGGTGCGTGCCGGCGTGACCGCCAAAGCGTGCATTCCTCTGATCCAGGAAGCCTTTCCGAAGGGCGAGGGCAGGAAAATCGACAAGAAGATAGTCTTGGGCACCATGCTCAGCCAGCACAACATCGGCAAGAATCTCGTCGGCACGCTGCTCGCGATTGCAGGCTTCGAGGTCATCGACATCGGCGAGAAGAACATGCCCTGGGACTTCTATCAGGCGGCCGAGAAGTCGGGGGCGGATATGATCGCGGTGTCGGTGGTCTTCGCGCCCGCGATGGAGAAGTTCAGCGAGCTGCTCGACCTGCTGAAGCAGACCAACGCGCGAGACAAGTACCCGGTAATCGTCGGGGGCGCGGTGACATCGCACGCTTGGGCGACGCGGGAAGGCGCGGACGGCTGGGGCGCCCAGGCGAAAGATGGCGTGCAACTGGCCAAAGACCTGCTGGGCGTCCGTTGACGTTCGGCCGCCCTTCTCCGCTCACCCCCAAAATCATCGCTTCGCTTGCCGCCGGGCTTGTCTTGCGGGCCTTTTGCTTTGTTGCGCGTGGCTTTTGATTCCGGCGACCACGATGGAGACGACCTCATCGAGGACGGCCGCGTCACGAGTACGAGCGCCCGACCAAGACTGCTGCATCACCGCGCCTCCGACCAGGAGGTGTAGGGTTTCGGGGTGAGTCCCCGGCGGTAGGTCCCCGCGCGCGATGCCTCGCCGGACCGCCGCCATCCACGGCACACTGCGTTCAGTCCGGTAACGCGCGATGGCCTCGTTGAGCACGGCATCGTCGCTGATTTCGGTCAATAGGTGCGGCAGCACCCGACCGAGGGCGGAGGAGCGCAAGATGGCAAGGGTGTCGGCGGCAAGCTTGCGCAGATCGCCGTGCACGGTGCCAGTCTCAGGAACCCGCAGCTCGGGCAAGGTCATGATCGCAGCCATGACGAGGGCCAGCTTCGACGGCCAACGCCGGTAAATCGTCGGCCGGCCCACACCCGCCCGTGCCGCCACGCTCTCGATGGTCAATTCGGTGATGCCACGTTCGGACAAGATGTCCAGGGTTGCGTCGATGATCGCCCGCTCCGCCTTCTGACTACGCGGGCGGCCGACTCTCGAGAAACGACCGTCCGCTGGCTGTTTCGCCGACATGCTCCGATCTCCCCACTCCAGGGTTGCCGGTGATGTAAATCATCGTTGCGCGCGATGCAAAACATTTCCATATTGTTACGCCATGTAACCTATGTGGGGCGCACAGTCCGCGGCCGGTTCACAAGTCCCTCGTGGAGCGGCGGCGGCGTAGCCATTCAGGCCACAACGGCAGGCGCGCCGCGATCGGGCCAGGCTCGTTTTCGGCCGCGAAATGAAAGGGTTGTTAAAGCGGGTCTTCGGTTCGCCAAGGGCTTTTCGCGGGTGGAACGGAATGGGGTGCCAACCTGGGTCCGGCGCCGATGAGTGTCCCGGCCGCGGTGCTCGATCCCCGCACGGCGGATTTCGAGAGCGCCTTTCGCTTCGATGTGGCCTCGGCGTTCGTACTCGCTTGCCTCGACCGTCGACGCTGAGATGCTGGTTTCCGTGAGCAACTTGAGGGTCGCGTCGAGGATCGCCCGGTCCGCCTCTCCGCTACGCGGCCGTCGGTGACCGCCAGCGTAACCGGCGGCAACGCGTCGCACGGTCGCGGCTCGTGGTGGTCGGGTCGGGGCACCCCACGCGGTCTGGCGTTGTCACGCGGTCTGGCGTTTGCGACACGAGACGCTCCGTACTATGAGCGTGCGAGAGCCATCGCCTGAGATGTAGTGTGCGGGAGCTCGCCGCTGCAGCGCGGCGGTCAGGCCGGAAGAGGAGGAGGTAACCGCCCATGAGCGTAACCATCGAAGAGATCCACGACGCGGTCTGGCAGTTGAAGAAGGCCAAGGCCCTGGAACTGGTCAAGCAGGCCATCGCCGACGGGCTCGACCCGGTCGAGGTGCTGCAGAAGGGCGTTATCGCCGGCCTGCGCGTGGTCGGCAACAAGTTCGGCGCCAAGGAATACTTTCTGGCCGAACTGGTCATGGGCGGCAAAGTCGCCGAGCCCTGCATCGACTACATCAAGCCGTTTCTGCCCCCGAACGCCGAGGGTAAACAGGGGACCGTGGTCATCGGGGCGGTCACCGGCGACCTGCACACGATCGGCTATGGCCTGGTCTCCACCCAGCTCGAGCTGGCCGGTTTCGAGGTACACAAGCTTGGCATCGATCTGGCGTCGATGTACTTCATCGAGAAGGCGCAGGAGCACAAGGCGGACATCATCGGGCTGTCGGCCTTTCTGGTGACCACCATCCCCTACTGTCCCGAAGTCATCGGCTACCTGAGAGACATGGGGTTGCGGGACAAGTACAAGGTGATCATCGGGGGCACGGAGTGCACCGCCGACAAGGCCGACGCGATGGACGCGGACGGCTGGGCGCTCAACGCGGTGGCGGCGGTGCCGCTGTGCAAGCGGTTGGTGGGCAAGGAAGTCGGCGAGGAGGCCACGCTGGCGACCACGCACACGCACAGTTGGTGGTACAACTCGCGGCGCAACTAAAGGCAGGTTGCTAGGTTGTTGGTTGTTATGTTCCTGGACCTCACCAGCCTCACAACTAACAACCTGATTCGATGGAGGCCAACCAATGATTCCGATCATGGATTTCCAAGACCGGTGCTCCAGAGGGCCGGTGATGCAGGCCGACGACTTCGACCTGGAGCTCGCCTTCAAGGTGCGCGAGCTGGTCGCGGAGTACGATATCAAGTACGACCCGGACAATCTGGTCGTCAGCGAGCGGACGGCCGATGCCATATTCCACGCCGCGGTCGACCTGCTTGCCGAGATCGGACTGTACCAGATGAACACCGGTCGCGTCGTCAAGTACACGAAGGAGGAGCTCCAACAGATCGCCAAGGAATCGCGCGAGAACCCGGCCTGCGTCACGCTCGGTAAGGCCCCAGATAAAATGACCTTGCGCCACCGCAAGGGCACCGATCCATGGGCACCGACCAACTATGCCGGCCCCGCCGGCGTGGCGGCGCAGGAATGGTTCATTCCCTACGTGCAGTCCATCGCGCAGGAGCCGTCGGTCGCCGGGCTCGGCATTTGCCCCGGCTTGGCCCGGCTCGATACCATCGATCCGAAAGCGGGGACGTTGACCGAAGTCTACGTCGCCCTGTGGGAACAGGAAGCCTTGCGCGAGGCGCTCAAGCGCGCGGGACGCCTGCACTTGAATCTTGGGCTGCTGGGCACGGCCAGTACGCCGAGCGGCACCATGGCCGTCATGGAGGGCGGTTACCGCGATGCCTACAACACGCAGATCGGCATCCACATCATGCCCGAACAGAAACTGAGCTGGAATCCGCTGCTCCTGGCCCAGTACTGCGAGATCAAGGGCATCGAGCCGTGGCAGAGTTCGATGTCGTGCATCGGCGGCCTCTGCCGCGATGGCGCCGAGGTGGCCGTGACCATGGTGGCCAACGGGCTCGGGCAAATGAGCTATGCGCACGGCGGCACCATGAGCTACTTCCCCAGCCATCTCGACGGCACCTGGGCCACGCGCGACTCGCACTGGGCCTTCAGCGGCGCGGCGCGCGCCTCGGAGCGGCACCTGGGCCTGGCGGTGGGCTCGTCCATCTCCGGCATCGACCGGGTGTGGCGCACGCCGGTGTCGTTGTGGCAGTCGGCGGCGGTGGTGGCGGTGTACGTCGCCAGCGGCATGTCTTACTCCTGGATCTCCGGGCACACGGGACTGGAAGCCCGCTTGATCGATCAGATGATGAAGGCGTGCACCGGCCTGTCCCCCGAGAAGTCCAACGAACTGGCGCAGAAGATCATGCGCAAGGTGGACGAACTGCTGCCGACCGTCGAGAAGCAGGTTGCGTTCCCTGACGCCTACGACCTTGAAACCGTGCGGCCCAAGCCGGCGTACGAAGCCGGCATGTTGCGCGTCATGGACGAGTTGGCGCGGCTGGGGATGCCGCTGCACTAGCCAACCGGCGACCGCACGTCATCGGGCGAGAGCGAGGGCGCGAGATTTCTGATGCCGCGGAAGCCCAAGCTGACCGTCATCCTGAGCGAACTCGACACGCTCATCAAACCGGACGAAGAACGGCTCGTCTTGCGCTTCGCGCAGCAGGCGGAAGACGCGGGTTACGATGGCATCCACATCATCGACCACGTCGTGATGGGGCCGCACGCCGATTTTAAGGGCCTGCCGGACAATCCGCGCGCCTTTCGTTGGGTCGGCAATCAGCGCCCGGACCAGCACATGCCGAGTCAGATCGTCATGATGTCGGCGATCGCCGCGGTCACCTCGCGCATTCGGCTGCACGCCACCGCCACCCTCGTGCCGTTGCGCCCGCCGCTACTGAACGCGAAGCAGTGGGCGACGTTGGACCTGCTTTCCGGCGGGCGCGTCACCATTACACCAATCGCCGGCTGGCAGCACGAAGAATACGCCGCCTTCGGCATCCCCTTCGCGCAGCGTAGCCGCCGCCTCGACGAGCAACTGGAGATCATGCGCCTGGTTTGGCGGGAGACGCCGGCCAGCTACGAGGGGCGATATTACAGCTTCAAGGACATCTACGTCATGCCCAAGCCGGTGCAGCCCGGCGGACCGGAAATCATCATCGGCGGGGAGCGCATGAGCACGAAGGTCATCGAGCGCATCGTCAAGTACGGCAGCGGTTACACCCTGACCAGCGCGCCCGATGCCGAAGGTCTCGCCCTTCTGGCCGCGGAGATGGGCAAGGCGGGACGCGACGTCTCATCTCTGAAAACGAGCGGCCTCGTGTTCCCGATATTCACGCACCCCACCAAGCCCGCCGACCTCGCCCGCAGTATCGACACCAGCGTGCCCCCCCTGTTGGCAGCGGGCGTGCACTCGATCACCATCAAACCGTCGCAATTCATCGATCACCCCAACGAGATGCCTACGTTCCTGCGAGCGGTGGATCGGCGCATCGACGCGCTGGTGTGACGCCGCGGACACCGGGAAGACGCGATCGGAGGTACCTATGCGTTACAAGGTGATCCAATGGGCGACCGGCTTCGTCGGCCATTTTGCCCTGCGCGCCGTGATCGAGCATCCCGATCTCGAGTTGGTCGGCGTGTGGGTCCACAGCCCGGAGAAGGTAGGCAGGGACGCCGGGGAGCTGTGCGGGCTCGGACGCACCGGGATTGCGGCCACCAACGACATCGACGCGCTGCTGGCCCTCGATGCCGATTGCGTTTGTTCCGCGGCCTCGGGCGACGAGCGCGAGGCCGAGACTGTCGACCTGATGTGCCGTATGCTCGCGTCCGGCAAGAATATCGTCTCTACCTCCGTCGTCGGCCTCGTGTACCCGCCATCGTTCCCCGACCAGAGCTTGGTGCGCAAGCTGGAGGCGGCGTGCCGCGCGAGCGGAAAGTCCGTCTTCACCTCCGGCATCGAACCCGGCTTCGCCAGCGACACCCTGCCGCTGGTCATCAGTGGCCTGTGCCAGTATTGGACGTCGATCCACGTGATGGAGATCCTCGATTACGCGACCTATTGCCCGGCGTCCAGAGCCGTCGCGCAACAGATCCTCTACGAGCGCATGGGTTTTGGCATGCCGATGGACTACGTGCCGAACCTGTTCAAGCCGGGTGTTCTGACGTACGTCTGGGGCGGTCCGGTACACGCCATCGCCGCGGGTCTGGGCGTCACCCTGGACGCGGTTCGCGAGGTATACGAACGTTTGCCGGCTGCCGATGACTTCGAGATCCAAGCCGGCCCGATCCGCAAGGGTACGGCGGCCGCGTTACGCTTCGCGGTGCAGGGCATCGTCGCGGGTCGCCCGACGATCGTGCTCGAGCACGTTACCCGCCTGCGTCCCGACATCGGCCCCGACTGGCCGCAGGGTCGCGACGGCCCCGGGTACTACATCACGATCGACGGCGATCCGAAGATGACCTGCCACTTCGATCAGCGGGATGCCAGCGGCGATCACGTAGCCGGCGGCATTCTCGCCACCGCCACGCGCGTGGTGAACGCGATCCCCGCGGTGTGCCAGGCCGCGCCGGGAATCCTCTCCGCCCTCGACCTGCCGCTGGTAACCGGACGCCGGCTGCGGCGCTGAGCCGGCGTCGCGCGATCGTCCTTTTCGGTGGCCGGCCGCCCCAACCCTTGCGGTACGATACGAACCGCACTATATCGCCCGGCGTGCAACCTCGGGAGTGATCCGCCGCACGGTGCCGCGCCCGCGGCACGACCGCACACGCCTATCGAGAGGAGAGAGCGAGCATGCGCTTCTGGCAATCCATCGCGTTCACCGAGGCCGACCAGTTCATTGCGGTCGCCAAGCTCTCGGAAGACGCCGGCTTCGACGGCATCACCATTTCCGACCACTTGATTCACTTTCAGCACATGGCGCCGCGCTACCCGTACACACCGAGCGGCCTACCGCCGTTCACGCCACTCACCGTGTGGCCCGATGCGTGGTCGTTCTTCGCCGCCGTCGGCGCGATGACCAAGCGCATCCGCTTCGCCACCAACGTCTTTGTCCTGCCGCTGCGCAATCCCATCGAGGTGGCCAAGGCGATCGGCAGCGCCGCCTCCTTTTGCGAAGGTCGCATCGCCCTCGGCGCCGGCGCCGGTTGGATGAAGGAGGAGTACGATCTCCTCGGCGTGGATTTCCACACGCGCGGCAAGCGCTTCGACGAATGCATCGCGGTCATGCGCAAGCTCTGGAGCGGCGAACTGGTCGAGCACCACGGCCGCTTCTTCGACTTCCCTCCGGTGCGCATGCTGCCGGCGCCGCGCCAGCCCATTCCGATCTACATCGGCGGCATCACGCCGGCGGCGCTGCGCCGCGCCGCATGGCTGGGCGACGGTTGGCTGGGCCCCGGGCAATCCCTCGAGCAAGCGCTCGAGACTTTGCGGCGTCTGGATCAGTTGCGCGCCGAAGCCGGACGCGGCACGGAGCCGTTCGACAGCATTGTCCCCATCAATAGCCCGCCGGACGTGGACACGTTCAAGCGTCTCGAGGACGCCGGAGCGGGCGGGATGGTGAGCTATCCCTTCACCTTCACCATCGGGCCAACCTCGACGCTGGAGGCGAAACGGGCGCGGATCGAGGAGTTCGCCAACAACATCATCGCCAAAATGAGGCGGTGAGCGGACGGGTGGTCAACGCCGGCGACCGCCGCCATTGGCCACGCGGATGAGCATCGCCAAGCCGATAAACAGGGCCGCGTTGCCCGCGATCACGATGATCAACGCCCAGAACCAATTCATCGATGCGCTCCCTTCATCGGCGCCACCGTCAGCGGCGCTCAGTTTCGAGTAGCCGCCGCTTCGGTCGCCCGTCGGTGGACGTACCGCCTGCGCAGGCGCGCAGTTGCGAACGGAGTGCCGCGATGAATGCCGGCGTCGTCCCGCAACACCCGCCGATGAAACGCGCCCCCGCCGCAATCAGTTGCGGTACGTACCCCGCGAACGCCTCCGGCGTCATCCGATAGACGATCTCCCCAGCGATCAGCTCGGGAATGCCGGCGTTGGGTTTGATCCAGATGGGGCGGTCCGTGGCGCCCGCCAGTGCCGCACAAATGGGAACGACTTGCTCGATACCGAGCCCGCAGTTCGCGCCAACGATAGCGGCCCCCGCACGCGTGAGGTCGACCGCCGCCTGCTGCGCGCTCACGCCCATCATCGTCCGGTCCTTCGCCTTTCCGGCATCGAACACCATGCAGGCCACCACCGGCAGACCGGTGGCCGCCGCCGCTTCGACCGCAATTCGGGCCTCCACCACGTCGCTCATGGTTTCGACTACCAGCGCATCCGCGCCCGCCTCCGCCAGGGCGTGCGCTTGCTCCGCAAAAGCCGCCGCCAATGCGCTCTCGGTGATGTCGCGTCGCATGAGCAGCTTGCCGCTGGGCCCGATGGACGCGAACACCAGTGCCCGTCCTTGTGCGGCGCGCCGCGAGATTTCCACCCCGGCGCGATTGATGTCGACCACCCGGTCACGCTCCGCGGAACGTTCGAGCGCGATCCGGTTGGCCCGAAAGGTGTTGGTGAGAATGATTTGACTTCCGGCGTCGACGTATGCACGGGCGACCGCTTCGACGCGTTCGGGATAGACCACGTTCCAGACGTCGCCCACCTCGCCGGGGGGCAATCCGTGCGCCTGGAGCTGCGTGCCCCAGGCGCCGTCGGTCAGCACCGGACCCGTCGCCGTCAGCGTCGCGACCGACACGTTCATACTCATGTGTACCGCCCCCTCGAAGCCATCGCCTTGACCGCCATGCCGTTTGTCCCCTTTCTGCCCGTGCGCACTCCGGGGATAGTACCTCGTTTGCGTGTGCGCTGTCGAAGCATGATCGCGCCATTGGAAGGGTATCCCCAGGCCTCCCAGCTCATCCGACAAAGCGGGCTTGCAGGCCGGTATGGCCGCCGAACCAGGTGAAGGCCACTGCGCTCGGGGACGCCTCGCTGCGATTCCTGTCCCGTGCCCGCTACCAGTATTTCGGCAACTCCACGTCGAATTCGCGCTCGGCGTCCTCGATAGCGCGGCGGCAGGCATCGCGAAGGATGGGAATCAGACTCATGAGGATACGCCAGCGCTCGGGCTTGCTGATCATCCGGAATCGTCCGCTGGCGATCGGTTGCGCGACATCCAGCGTGTCGTCGCTCAGCATGCGGAAGCCGAGCTCGTAGCTCTCGTAGGCCGCAACCGCGTCGCCCTCCCCCTCCATGAACTGCACGGAGCCATCAGCGGCGAAGACATAACTGAAGTAACCTTTGCCGTCCGGTGCGTCGGGTACGCGTTCCGTGAAGCTCATGCCGGCAAGGCCGGCGTCGACAATGGCTTGCCGGTGATGCTGCGTCAGGATCTCGCACCAGCGCCGGTGCCAATAGTCATAGATGTCGGCCGGTGTGTCGGCGGGGCGTGCAACCTTACGTCTCATGGCCGTGCCTCCGCCTGCGTCGCCACCGGCGGTGGTCCTCGAAACGACGGTTGGTCGCGAAAGGCATCCACGCGCTCCCCGAACTCAGAGTGCCCAGCACCGGTACCCCGTGCGGCGCTCTGCGTCAAATCCACTCCGCCCTGGTCAAGATCCTCAGCGCCGCGGCGCTCGGGCCAGTCCGCTCGCCTGTCGCCGCCGAGCGCCGCACGGATCCGGAGTTGCGGTCGGCGATCGCCCACTCTCGCTGCCGCGCGCATCCATCGCCCGCGGGCCAGCCCCGCGGGCCGGCCCCGTTGAGCGGTGCATGCCGATCGGATATATCGAGACTAATCGCATCGAATCATGAGACCGCCCTACCGCTTGTGAGCGCGGCGCTTTGGCAATGACGACACATCGAGTCTGCTTCTTGCCTTCCGGCGAGTGTGGCGAGATCGCCGCGGGAACGACGCTGCGCGAGGCCGCGCGTTTGCTTGGTGTCGGCATCGAAACCATTTGCGGCGGACAGTCCGTGTGCGGCAAGTGCAAGGTGCGTGTGTTGGAGGGGCCGCACCCCGAGCAGGGCATCGCCTCGCACGGCAGTCACGTGTCGCCGCCGACGCCGGAGGAGCTGCGCTACACGGGTCGCCGTCCCTTGCGCGCCGGGGAGCGGCTGTCGTGCCAGGCCCGCGTGCGGGGCGACGTGGTCGTGTACGTCCCGGAGGAAAGCCGGGTGGACCGGCCCATCATCCTGAAAGCGGCCTGCGAGCGGTCCATCGACATTGCCCCCACCCTGCACCAGCACTACGTACGCCCCGCCCCACCCAGTTTGACGGATCCCCGGGGGGATTGGGAGCGGCTCGGCGCCGCGCTCGACGCGCACTTTGCGCTGCCGCATCTGCGCATCGACCCCTACGCGTTACGGCAACTCCCCGCCGCGTTGCGGGCGGGCGACGGCGCCGTCACGGCCACCGTGTGGAACGGCCAGGAGGTGATCCGCATCGAGCCGGGCTATAGCGAACGGGCGTACGGCCTCGCGGTGGACCTCGGCACCACGACCGTCGCCGCCTACCTGTGCGATGTGGCCAGCGGAGAGGTGCTAGCCAGTAGCGCCATGATGAACCCGCAGATCGCGCATGGCGAAGACGTGATGAATCGCATCGCCAGCAGCAAAGGTCGTGACCGGCTCGAAGCCATGCGGCGGCTGGTCGTCGACGCGGTCGGTGCATTGGCGCGCGAGACGGCCACGCAGGCGTCGATCGCGCCGCTGGATATCGCCGAGGTGGTGCTGGTCGCCAACACCGCCATGCACCACATCTTTCTTGGCCTCGACGTGCAGGCCTTGGGGATCGTCCCGTTCACACCCGCGGTCAGCGGCGCTGTCGACGTCAAGGCGCGCGATGTGGGCTTGGCGATCCTGCCCTCGGCCAACGTTCACCTCCTACCGATCGAGGCCGCTTTCGTCGGCGCGGACAACGTCGCCGTGCTCATCGCCGAGGAACCGCACCGGCGCGACGAGGTCCAGCTCATCATCGACATCGGCACCAACGCCGAGCTGCTGTTGGGCAACCGCGACCGGCTGCTCTCCGCCTCGTGCCCGACCGGTCCGGCGCTCGAAGGCGCGTGTATCAAGTTCGGCACGCGGGCTACGCCCGGGGCGATCGACAAGGTTCGGATCGATCCCGCAACGGGCGACGTCCGCTTCCGGGTAATCGGCAATCCGCGCTGGAGCACGCGCGTCGAACCGGGCACGTTGCAGGCGCGCGGCCTGTGCGGGTCGGCGATCCTCGAAACCGTCGCCGAGATGTTCCACGCCGGAATCGTCGATCGCAGCGGCCGCATCCGCAACGGCGGCGGGTCGCCGCGGGTGCGGCCATGCACCGACGGCGGGTTCGAGTTCGTCGTCGCCTGGGCGGAACAGACGGCCATTGGCATCGACATCACGGTAACCCAGGAAGACGTGCGTGCCATCCAACTCGCCAAGGCGGCGCTGTACACCGGCGGCCAGTTGCTCCTACGGCGCTTCGGAATTGCCCGCCCGGATCGAGTCACGTTGGCCGGCGCGTTCGGCAGCGTCATCGATGTCGAACGCGCCCTCTGGCTGGGCATGTTCCCGGATTGTGGCATCGAGAATGTTCGGGCGGTCGGCAATGCCGCGGGTGACGGCGCGCGCATCGCCCTCCTGAATCGTCACAAACGCGCCGAGGCCGAGCGCATGGCGCGCCAGGTCGAATACGTGGAGCTGACGGCCGAGCCGGGATTCATGGATGCGTTCGTCGACGCCACCCATCTGCCGCATGCGACCGACCACTTTCCGTCCCTCGCGGACGGCTGGCTCGCGCACTGCGAATAGGGGGCGGAGGAGACGGGGGTGGAAACGGTGATCCAGGGAGGCGGGCTGGCAATCGATGCGGACGCGCTCTTCCGCGCCCTCGGGTATCCGGACCGCACCCGCGTCTCGGCGCCCGTCCACGAGATCTGCCTCGACCAACTCGGCCGGCTCGATCAGTTCGTCCGGCCGTGGGCGGGCGTGCACGAGGTCCGCGTCGAGGCCGTGACCGTGGAGGCGGTCCGCCTCGATGGCGGCCGCATGTTATCGGGGCGCCGCCTCGCCGCGATTCTACGCCGCGCCACCGCCGTGCGGATCTGTCTGGCGACCGTGGGCGCCGCGGTGATGGAGGAGATCCAACGTCTGGTGGCCGCGGGCGCCATGGTGGAAGCGCTGGCCCTCGACGCCGGCGCATCGGCCGCGGTGACGCGGGTGATGGCCGCCGTCCGTGAACGGGTCTGCAACGACGCCCGCGTGCGCGGCTTCGGCACGACGATCCGCTACGGGCCCGGCTACACGGGTTGGCGGTTGGAGGACACCGCCGTCCTCTTCTCGTATCTCGACCGCCACCGTCTGCCGGTCGAATTGAACGGGCAGTTCATGATGCTGCCGGCGAAGTCGCTGCTCAATGTGATCGGGCTGGTCCCCGGCGGATCCGCCGCCGCCGAAGTGGTGCCGTGCCGCATCTGCGACCTCGAACACTGCTCGGTCCGCCAATTCCCCCAGGACCGCGCACGCCACCCGGGCGAGCCGGGAGAAAGGAACGCCAACAATGAAGCTTGAGGAGCTGAAGGAGCAGTACCCCGACCTCACCTTCGAGGAAATCGGACCGAACGACGCTTGGGAGGAGGACAAGGCTGGGTATTGCTTCGTCGTCGAGGCGCTGCCGCATCGAAAGTGCGGCCGGGTGACCGTGATGGTCGATGATCTGCCGCGCATCGCCTTCAGCGGCGACACCGTCGGTCTGCGCAAGATGCTGATCAACTGGGGCATCAATCGCGACCACCTTGCGTACGTGGCCTACGAACTCGGGCGGGCGGAAATGTCCGTGCGCGACGACAAGACTTTCCTGCAGGAATAGGCAGGCACATCGGCAACCGACCCGGCGGTACCGCTTGCGTGGGAACATGCCCCTGTGCCAATGACAGTGAGCCGTTTTCCATTGGCTCAATGACCGTAAGAGGGGGAGGGCGCCATGCAGTACGGTTCTATCAGTCAAGCGCCGTCGTCGATCGGGGAGGCACATTCCGCGGCGACGACGGATCTCGATATGACCCTGGGGGCGCGTCATCTGCGACATTCACGGCGCGTTCAGGGGGTTGCCTTGCTGGGCGCGCTGCCGCTGGTCTTCGTCGCGTGGGTGATCCTGTCGCGCGCGCTCGATCTCGATGTCATCTTCGTCGCCCGCGCCGCCTGGCTGACGGCCGTCCCCGTCCTCGCCGTCATCATCTTCGCGCCGCTGTTCCTGCCGTATCCGCGGGAACTGTGCTGGCGGGGCTATATCCTCCACTGGTTTTGTTTTTCGTCGTTGTGGATTCTCATCTGGGAGGTGCCTCCGGTCGTGTACCGGTCGGCGTTTGAGAACGTCGCGCACACACAGGCCAGCCTGCCCTATTACATTTGGTGGTGGGGCTATTTCTCGTCCGATTTGGATTATGGGGGGCTGACACCCTTTTTTGTGCTGGCGGAACTCTCGTTCTGGGTGATCGCCATTCCCATTGCCGCGGCGCTGGTGCGGTTGTGGCGCGGCCGAGACGCGCAGGCATTCGCCCTCTTTGGCCTCAGCGGCGCCCTGCAGTTCTACAACGTCTGCTTCTTCATCGGGTACGGCGGCATCGTCGAGCGCTTCGCCAACATCGCCACGGATTCCATCCTTGCGCCCCTGCTGTACTGGATCCTCAACGGCTTGTGGGGTCTGGCGGGCGGTGCCGCCGCTGTGTTTTCATTCCTGTATCTCTTTCGCATCCACGTCCGTTGCCCCACGGCGTGAGCCACCGCCGCGCCGCACGCTTGCTCGAGGCCGGTTCCGGCATCCGGACGGCGGCGCCTGGATGCACATCGGCCACCTACCCGCTTGATAGAGCCATCGGTTTCGACCTATGGAATCGATACGTTCGAAAAGCGCTACCCCGTGGAAACACATAGAGGTAGCGGATTTCGTTCGGGAGGCGGACTGAAGTTCGGCGGCCTTGACGCAGCCCATTGATTCGCACGCCGACAGGAATCGAGACGCGCCAGGACATGAGCGATGACGATCCCCGCTACCTCGGTCACCGGCAGCGCCTCCGCGACCGCTTCCTGAAGTCCGGCCTGGACGGCTTCGCGGATTACGAGGTGGTCGAGCTGCTCTTAACGCTCGCGATCCCCCGCTCCGACGTGAAGCGGCCGGCAAAGAATCTCATCGCCCGCTTCGGAAACCTCCGCGACATCCTCGATGCGCCCATCGAAGAACTCCGTGCCGTGCCGGGTATCGGGAGCGTCACGCCCGTGGCCCTGCGGGTCATCCGGGCGGCCGCGACCCTGTACCTTCAGCAGGGCGGCGAGGGACGCGATGTCCTGGCCGAGCCCGACCGGCTCGCAAGCTTCTGGCGGATGCGCATCGGCGCGCTGCAGCACGAGGTCTTCGAGGTCGGCTATCTCGATTCCGGCTACCGGCTGCTGCGCGACGGTATCGAGACGCTTGAAGAAGGGACCATTGATCGTGCAGCCGTGTACCCGCGGCGCGTGATCGAAGCCGCTCTGCGGCGCCGCGCCTTCGGCGTTGTCCTTGCCCACAACCATCCGAACGGAACGGTCGCGCCGACCGAGCAGGACAAGGTTCTGACCCGTGCCATCGTGCTGGCTGCCGAGGCGGTCAGCGTTCGCGTCGTGGACCACCTCATCGTCTCGGCGCAGGACGCATTCAGCTTCCGAAAGGCCGGCCTCCTGTGACGCTCGCGCGGGCAATCGCCGAGCACTTCCCGCGCCTCAATGATGTCCAGCGCGAAATCATCGGGCACCTCGACGGCCCGCTCCTCGTCATCGCCGGCCCCGGCTCGGGCAAGACCTTCAGTATCGTCCTCCGCGCCCTGAATCTCCTGTTGCTGGAGCGAGCGCACCCGAGGCAGATCGTCCTCTGCACCTTCACGGAGAAGGCGGCATTCGAGATGCGCGATCGCCTCGCCGCTGCTGCGCGGAAGGTCGGGTACGCGGGCGATCTCTCCGAGCTGACGGCGTCAACCATCCACAGCCTCTGCAATCGCATCCTCACGCAGCACCGGCATCGGACGGAGCTCGGCCACAGCTACGACACGCTCGACGAGCTGACGCAGCTGCTCTTCATATTCGAGCACTTCGACGCAATCGTGGGGCCGGCCGAGAACGACCTCTTCCTGCACCGTTGGAAGACGCGCTGGACCGCCATCGAGGGTGCGCGAGCCTACTTCGACAAGATTACCGAGGAGCTGTTGGACCCAATGCTTCTCAGTGCGTCAGCCGATTTGTTCCTCCGCTGCATCGGCGACGCCTACCGGCGTTACGAACGCGCGCTCCTTGACGCGAACCGCACGGACTTCGCGCACCTCCAGCGGCTGGTCTTCGATTTGCTCCAGGACCCCGCCACGGCGGAGGCGGTGACTCGCGATCTCCGGTACGTCCTGGTCGACGAGTACCAGGACACGAACTACATCCAGGAGCAGGTCCTCCTCAAGCTCACGGAGAAGAGCCTCAACCTCTGCGTGGTCGGCGACGAGGATCAGAGCCTCTACCGGTTCCGCGGCGCGACCGTGCGCAACATCCTCGAGTTCCCGCAGCGCGTGCCCGGTTGCCACACGCTCAAGCTCACCACCAACTACCGCTCTCACCGCGCCATCGTCGAGCGCTACGACCGCTGGATGGCCTCGGCGGACTGGTCGAACCGCACCGGCGCCTCCTTTCGCTACGACAAAACGATCGAGGCGGATGAGGCGGGCATGCATCCCACCTACCCGTCGGTGATCGCGATCTGGGGCAAGGATCAACGTGACGAGGCTGCCCGCTTCGCGGATCTCGTCGCCTTCCTGAAGAAGAACGACGTCATCGCGGACTACAGCCAGGTGGCGCTCCTGCTGCACAGCGTTCGCGAGGACCATAGCGGGCCCTACCTCGCCGCCCTCGAAGTCAGGGGCATCCCGGCGTTCTGCCCACGCGCCCGAGGCTACTTCGAGATCCCTGAAGTGCGTGACCTCATCGCGTGCTTCGCGGTCATCTTCGGCTGGCACGGCGAGGGCCGCGGCCAGGTGGCCGGCGCGGTCGCGGAGCTGGCCACCTACGTGGACGACGCGATCGTGCAGCTCGGGCGCCGCTTCGGGGCCCCGCACCCGCTCGCCGCGTCGCTCGCGCGATGGGTCACGCAGATCGCGGGCCTCAAGGAAGGCGAGGCGCTCGACCTGCGGCCGGCCGACTACCTATACCACCTGCTCGCGCTGGACCCGTTCCGGAGCGCGGTGCACAACGAGAACACCGCCCGCAACCTGGCGATCTTTTCCCAACTCCTGAACGTCTTCCAGAGCTACTACCACTACACGGTGGTCACGCACCGAAACCGCGAGTTCCTTCGGTGGCACTTCTTCAACAGCTTCCTGCGCCTGCTCTACGACGGCGGCATCAACGAGTACGAGGACCCGGACCAGCCCTTCCCCAAAGGCCACGTGCAGGTCATGACCATCCACCAGACCAAGGGACTCGAGTTCCCGGTGGTGGTCGTCGGCTCGCTGAGCAACCAGCGCGGGAGCCCCAAGCAGACCGACCGGGATCTGGGCCACTTCTACCACCGGCCGCCCTTCGAGCCCGAAAACCGGATCACGCTGTTCGACCGCATGCGCCTGCACTACGTCGCCTTCTCGCGGCCGCAGAAGCTGCTCGTGCTCTCGGCGCACGAGCCGCCCAAGGACCACTTCGCGCCGATCTGGCAGGGGTTGCCGCAGTGGCCCTACGTGCAGAAGGAGCTGCTTGCCGCTCAGCGCTTCGAGGTGCGCGAGCGGATGCCGGTCAAGCGGACCTACAGCTTCACCGGCGACCTCAAGATCTACGAGACCTGCCCGCGCCAGTACCAGTTCTTCCGCGAGTACGACTTCACGCCGTCCCGCTCGGCGGTGATCTTCTTCGGGCTCCTCGTGCACCAGACCATCGAGGAGATCCACCGCATCGCCCTCGACGGGAAGCTCGACACGCTCGACGAGGCGCGAATCCGCGAGCTGTTCGAGCGCACGTTCCGCTTCCTCTGCCTCTCCGACGTGCGGCCCATCGGTGATGCGGCGAAGGAATCGGCGTTCACGCAGGTAGTGCACTACTTCCGCCAGAACCGCGACGAGATGCGCCGCGTCATCGAGACCGAAGTGGACGTGTCGCTGGAGAAGGACGGCTACATCCTCGCCGGCAAGGTGGACCTCTTGCTCGGCGGCGACCTGCCTGCGCCGCGGCCGGGCGTCTTTTTCGTCTATGTAATCGAATGCGACAATGGCAGTCACTACATCGGACATACAGACGATCTCCATCGCCGTTGGACTGAGCATTTGCGAGGCTCAGGAGCTGATTGGACCGCACGTTACAGACCCGTTCGCATCGCTCATTACGAAGAGCACCCATCGCGAGAAGACGCGGTCAAGCGCGAAAGGGATCTCAAGACGGGTTATGGCCGAAAATATCTGCGTCGCCTGATCGAGAGCGGCCGGGCGCGGCAGGCAGGCGGCAAGCTCGAGCTGCTCGACTTCAAGACCTCGCCGCGGCCGAAGGACAGCCCCGACTTGATTGCGGCCTATGAGCGCCAGCTCTGCACCTACGCCCACATCCTGGAGCGCCGCCACGGCCGGCGCGTGGATCGGCTGCTCCTCTACTGGACATCGGAGCCGCGCAAGGCGGATGCTCTGATGGCCCTGCCCTACGACCCGGCGCGGGTGGAAGAGGCGGGGCGGCACTTCGACGAGACCGTGCGCCGCATCCAGGCGCGTGAGTTCGCGGTCGCTACACCGCCCGAGTCGGCGATCTGCGGAGAATGCGACCTGCGGATGCTCTGCCACGCGGAAGGGATCATCGCGCGCCAGGGGGTTTTCGCGTGAAGACGGCCGACCTCGCGATCCTCATCCAGGAAGGCGAAGGCACGACCCTGGAGTTCAAGGAGAGCCTTTCCGGATCGCTGGCGCGCGAGATGGTGGCGCTGGCCAATACGATCGGCGGCCGCATCCTGCTCGGCGTGCGGGACGATGGCGCCGTGGTCGGCGTGAAGGACACGAACGCGCTCCGCGCCCGCATTCAGGATATGGCGCGCAACTGCGATCCGCCGGTGAAGGTCGTGGTCGGCCCGGTGGGCCGGGTGCTCGTCGTCCAGGTCCACGAGAGCGACGCCAAGCCGGTGCAGTGCAGCGAGGGCTTCTTCTGGCGTCAGGGCGCGGTGACGCAGAAGCTCTCGCGCGGCGAGATCCGCGACTTCTTCCGAGCCGAGGGCGCGATCCGCTTCGATCTCTCGCCCTGCCCGCACTTCCGCTACCCGCAGGACTTCGACCGCGCGAAGTACAAAGCCTGGCTCGAGCTCTCGGGCATCACCGGACGCCCGCGCACCGAAGATGTGCTGGTGAACATCGAGGTGGCCGAGCGGGCCGGAGGGAGACTCCTCTTCCGCAACGCCGGCGTGCTCTTCTTCGCGAAAAACGTCCGCCATTTCTTCAATCAGGGATACATCACCTGCCTCCTGGCGAAGGGAACGAGCAAGGCGGACATCCTCGACCGCAAGGACTTCGACGGCGGCATCGTGGCCGACATCGAGGACACGATGCGCTTTGTCGCGCGCAACACCCGCGCCGCCTGGCGGATCGAGGCCGTGCAGCGGCAGGACATCCCCGAATACCCGATGAAGGCCCTGCGCGAGGCCATCATCAACGCGGTCATGCACCGGGACTGGTTCATGGACGGGGCCAACGTCTTCGTGGAGCTCTACACCGACCGCATCGAGGTGGTGAGTCCCGGAGGACTCCCCAAGGGCATGACTCTTTCCGATCTTGGCCGCAAGGCCGTCCGCCGCAACGCGCTGATCGCCGACCTCCTGCATCGGATCGACTTCATCGAGAAGGCCGGCACCGGCATCAAGCGGATCCGGGACGAGGCGCGGGAGGGTGGCTACCCCGAGCCCGTCTGGGAGACCAACGGTTTCACGACCGCGATTTTCCGGCCGAACCCCGCGGTCCGGGCCGCGGCGAATCGACCGGGACCAAGTGGGGACCAAGCAGGGACCAAGTGGGCCCCAAGTGCCCCCCAAGTGCCCCCCAAGTATCCCCCAAGTACGTCCCAAGTCATCGCCGTCCTGGAAGCGGCACAGGAGCCGAGCCCGCGAGAGCGACTGCAGCGTGCAGCAAAGGTCGCGGACCGGAAGCATTTCCGGGTCGCAATCCTGAATCCGCTGCTCGCCGCCGGCCTGCTCGAGATGACCATCCCGGACAAGCCGCGCAGCAGCAAACAGCGCTACCGCCTGACCCGCGCGGGCGCCGACTACCTGAACAAGATCGAGGAGAACCAGTAGATGGCGAAGATCGACATCACCAGGACCGAGCTGGTCTGGCCCGGCAAGTACAACGAGGACGGCACGCTCAAGGAAGTGCCGCGCGTCAGCCTGCCGTTCCAGGTCATCGAGACCGTCAACGAGAGCCGCGCCACGCGCGAGGCGAAGAAAGGCGGCGTGCAGGGCACGCTCTTCGACGTCTACGAAGGCAAGGAGGGCGACACCTTCGAAGCTGGCTGGCGCAACAAGCTCATCTGGGGCGACAACCTGCTGGTGATGGGTTCGCTGCTGGAGAAGTTCGCGGGGAAGGTCGATCTGATCTACATCGATCCGCCGTTTGCAACCGGCGCAGACTTCTCCTTTCGAGCGTTCATAGGGGAGGAAGAAGTCACCAAGGAGGCCTCGCTCCTTGAGGAGAAGGCGTATCGCGACACGTGGGGTCGAGGTCTCGAGTCATTCGTTCAGATGCTGTTCGATCGGTTTCAGTTGATGCGGGACCTGCTGTCGGAGCGCGGGACCATCTACGTTCACATGGGATGGGACGTGTCGCACTACATCAAGGCCGCTCTCGACCAAGTGTTTGGCCCCGAGAAGTTTGTGAACCAGATCATCTGGAAGCGGCAGACGGCACACAGCGACATCGGGCAGGGCTCCATGCACATGGGCCCAATCCACGATGTCATCTTCCTGTATACCAAGAGTGACGCTTTCTGCTGGGATATGCAGTACCAGCCGTACTCCGAAGAGTATGTCGGAGCCTTTTACAAGCATGTAGAGCCAAAGACGGGGAGGCGATACCGGCTGAGCGATGCAACAGGCCCGGGAGGAGCGGCAAAAGGGAATCCATACTATGAGTTCCTTGGCGTTACGCGGTACTGGCGCTTCAAGAAGGAGCGGATGGAAGAGCTCTATCGGCAAGGTCGAATCGTCCAAACGAAGCCCGGAACCGTCCCTGCCCAAAAGCGCTATCTAGTTTCTGTCTCGAAATCAGTTTCGGCCGCTATTTTCAAGGGTAACCGAGCGCAGTTCCAGCACGAGAATCGCGCGCGCGAAGACATCTGCACGCCCGCCGGGACGCACATGGCGGCCAAGATGGCAACTGCGGGTGGCTGCGGACGAGCGCGATCGGCCGGCGGGTACCCACCGACAAAAGGACGCAGAGCGCTGGCGATCAGGCTGCACCTCGGAGGGCGGCGGCCTTCGCAGGTCGCTTCTGCAGGCGCGCGGCGATCACCAGTAGATTGTTGGCAAGGACCGCTGCCGCAAGGAACAGTTCGAAACGCTCGCTGCCGGACCACAAGCAGCGCTTCATGCCGCGGCCACGAAAGAGCACCGAGATCCGGCCCTCGACGCCCGAGCGAAATGCCTGCGCCTGCTTGAAAGCGCGACTCTTCTCGAACTGCGCTTGTTCGACACTGCGCTTGCCGCCCCGCTGCGGGATCGCGACAAGCGCAACGCCGCGGCGGCGCACTTGCTCGCAGCCAGCCGCGTCATGGAAGCCGCGGTCGCCGGCCAGGACGCGGGGGGCCTTGCCGAATCGTTTTCGGTGACGCTGCACGGACGGTACGAGTTGGTCGCTATCGATGGGGTTGCCGTCGAGCACCTGGTAATCGGTGATGAGACCGATGCGGCTTTCCACGAGCAGCACCTTGTGGCCGAATTCAACCGGCTTGTAGACCTTGCCCCGCTTGATCATGTCGGTATGGGGCTCGAAGAGCGAGTAGAGTTTCTCGTCGGCGGGCACGGTCTCGCCACCAAAGACCCGCCGTTCACTCTGGTCGATCACGCGCCGCCCGAGCGCCGCGACTTCGCTGACCTCATCGCACAGCGCCTTGAGGGTGAGCGTGTCGAGCAACTCGGTGCCCCGCACGGTGCGGGCCTTGCGCGTTACCGCCGCGGCTTTTTCGATGACTTCGGTCGTCACGGTAAGCAGATCTCGATACTTGCGCCGCAAGCTCCGCGCACGCTGCGCGCGCGCTCGCATCCGGCCGATCTCCTGCATGCGGCGCTTGGCGCGGCGGGTCCGGTGGGGGAAGGTCTCGCAGGCCACCGGCGCGATCTCGCCAATGTGCCGCACCAGCCGGCTGAGCACCCGCACCGTATCCCACAACAGCCCCCTGTCGCGGGGATAACGAATGGCGGTCTCGACCACGGTGGTGTCCAGCCGCAGCTTCTCGACATCCTCCAGGCCCATCTGCACCGCGGCGGCCACGATGGCCTCATTGATCTTACGTAGCGTGCGGGCTTGGAGGCGCACGAAGGCGCGGTGGAAGGCGTGGTGGCGGGGCACCGGTGCGCTATCAAAGCGGGTAAACTGACGCAGCGTAAACCCGTCGGTGACGCGCTCCGCCAGCTCCCGGTAGTCCCAGTTCTTGATCCGCATCAATACAAAGGCGCGCAACACTTGCTCGGCGTTCAAGCCCCGACGCCCCCGTCGGGCGTTTTTGAGCGAGCGGCTCAAATCCCGATGCACCGCGGTGACCAGCTCGCCGTGCCGATCGAGAAAGTCGCTGATCTGTTGCAGCAACGGGTCCAGCCGGACGCGGCGTCCCAGCTCCAGGTCTGCAAAGCTGATCTGCGTGTGCCTGATCTCCCGCATCCACCAGCACCTCCGCCCCTCTCCGGTAGCATATATTCGGCTATCGGAGTAAGTCCCCTTCGAAGATTTCTCTGCGTGAGCTACTCTCGGATGCTCCATGACCGAGCGTGAGATCCACCACCGCATCAATGCCATCAAGCACGAGCTCGCCGCCCTCGGTGCGCTGCACCCGGGTTCGATCAGCCGCCAGTACAATGTCTGCGGCAATCCCGCCTGCCGCTGCAAGGCCGACCCGGCGCAACGCCACGGCCCGTACTACCAGCTCAGCTATGGCCACCGGCGTAAGAGTTCGTCGACCTTCGTGCGCGCGCCCGACCTCCCCGGCGTCGAGCAGCAGCTACGAAACTACCAACGGTTGCGCGCTCTGGTGGACGAGTGGATCGGCCTCAGTATCGAGCGGGCGCGCCTGTTACGCGGACTGCGCCGCCAGACATTCACAGCCAAAATTCGTCGCGCCAAGCCTCTTTCCCTAGACAATCGCCGCCGCCCGGCCCACAAATGACGGCTGCTTAAACGTCGCAAACCCTTGTGTCACAAGGCCTAGACGCATTTCGAGACGGAAACTAGCTAGCCGCGGCACGGTTGCGCAATCCCGTGGGCGGATGACGGGCCAATGGGATGCACCACCTTGGCGTCGCGTATTGCCCGAAGGCGATACGGCGATGTGACAGAGTTGATCTACGCCCTGGCTGGCGCTACGGGGATCGGGAACGCGTACCCCTTGGCCGACCTCGAGCGCGTGTTTCCCACAGGAGACATGATCATGACTGGTGTGTTGGACGATCTCCAGGTGTTGGATCTGTCATGGGGCATTGCGGGTCCCATGACGACCATGCTGCTGGCCGACCACGGCGCCATGGTTACGAAGATCGAGCCTCCGGGCGGCGACCCGTTCCGCTGCCAGTCGGGCTACCGCGCCTGGCACCGCGGGAAGCGGAGCGCCGTGCTTGACCTGAAGGCGCGGGGGGATCGCGAGTCGTTCCTTGCGTTGACACGCGACGCCGATATCCTGGTCGAAAGTTACACCCCCGGGGTAACCGATCGGCTCGGCATCGACTATGCCACCCTGAGTGCGCTCAATCCGAGACTCATATACTGTTCGATCACCGCATACGGGCGGAACAACCGCCACTCCGGCCGGCCGGGCTACGACGCGCTGGTGGCGGCGCGGACGGGGTTGCACTGGGAGCAGCGTGGTTGGCCCGAAGGGCCTGTGCGGCGCATGGCCGGGCAGCCGGATTGCTTTGCCGACGTGGAAATGCCAGCCGACTACCTGCAGGGGCCACCGCGTCCCGGGCCGGTATTCCCCGCGGTACCGTATCCGAGCCTCGGCGCATTCTACGCGGCAAGTGTGGCGATCAGTGCTGCCCTGCGGGCGCGAGAGATCACCGGTCGCGGCCAATGGGTGGAGACCTCGCTCCTGCAGGGTGCGCTCGCGTGCGCCAACGACGTATGGCAGCGGGCGGAAAACGTCGATGCGCCAATGTTCGATAGCTGGATCTACAGCAGTCGGTCGCCCAAGGGACATTTTCAGTGCGCGGACGGCCGTTGGGTGCACAATTGGGTGCCAAGTCCCCGATTCATCCTGACGGTCGCTGACGGTGACGACCTGCGCGCGACGGGTGAGCTCCAGGCACGCAACGATCCCGACCGCATCGGAACCGGCCCCGAGGAGATCGTCGTCCTGCGGCACTATCAGCCGTTGCTTGCCGAACGGATGCGGCGATTCCCGGCCGCCAAGTGGGTGGAGGCCGCCGCGGCCGCGGGGATCACGCTACAGGCGGTCCGGTCCGCGGACGAGGCCTTGCGCGACCCGCTGCTGCTGGCGGACGGGTGCGTGGCGGAGGTTGCGGACCCGGAGTTGGGAGCGATTCGTCACGTTGGCATCGCCTACCAGCTCGATACCAGCCCCGGGAAGATTCGCGGCCCTGCTCCGTCCGTGGGGGAGCACACGCATGCCGTCAAAGCTGAGGTGGCGGCCTTGCCCGCTCGCACGGCGAGGACGGGACGCGCCGGCCAAGCTTTGTGCGCGCCCCTGGATGGCATTCGCGTGCTTGATTTCGGTTTGGCGCTCGCGGGTCCGTTCGGGACGCAGATTCTCTCGGACCTCGGCGCCGAAGTCATCAAGATCAACGCGCCGCACGACGGGTATTGGCATTCCACCCACATTGCGTTCAGGGCGAACCGCGGCAAGCGCAGCCTTGCCATAGACCTGAAGCACCCGCGCGCGCTGGAGATCCTGCAGCGGCTCGTCCAGTCGGCCGATGTGCTCCAGCACAACATGCGCTACGCCGCGGCCGAGCGGCTGCGCATCGATTACGCGCGTATGCGACAAATCAACCCGAAGCTGATCTATTGTCATACACGCGGACACGAGCGTGGACCGCGCGCGCCCCTGCCGGCGAACGAGCAGACCGCCGGTTGCCTGGCGGGCGTACAGTATGAGGACGGCGGCATGGGGCGCGGCGGGAAGCCCTTCTGGAGCTTCACCTCGCTGGGAGATACGGGGAACGGGTTCCTGTCGGCAGTCGCCATCATCCAGGCGCTGTATCACCGCGAGCGCACCGGCGCGGGGCAGATGTGTACGACCGCGATCATCAATGCCCAGCTACTGAACTGCTCATCCGCCGTTGCCACCGCGGACGGCGGCTCCCTCGCTCGCCCACGGCTCGACGGTATGCAACTTGGCTTTTCGGCCACTCACCGCCTGTATGCAACGGCGGATGGCTGGCTCTGCATTGTCCTGGCGAGCGAGCCGCACTGGCGGCGGCTGTGCGCTGTGCTCGGTCGTGACGATCTCACACGAGACGTGCGCTTCGAGTCGTCCGCGGCGCGTGCCTGCAACGACGGCGCACTGGCGACCATTCTCGAGGAGGCGTTCGTGGCGCGCCCGGCGACCGATTGGTACGCCGCGCTCGATCGCGCCGGCGTGCCGGTCGAAATCTGCGACCCGGAGTTCGGGCGTCGCCTACACGACGATGCGGAAATGATCGAGCGGGGCTGGGTGGTTTCGTACGCGCACCCGGCGGTCGGCAGGCTCGGTCAGATTGGGCTCTTCTTCGATTTCTCCGGCACCCCGGGCCGCGTGCAGGGCCCGCCCCCGATCGTGGGGCAACATACACAGCAGATCCTCGCGGAACTCGGCTATTCGAACGAGCAAATCGAGCAGTTTGGCGCGGAGGGCGTCGTCGCCCAGGCTCCGACAGCAACCTGAGTCCCGTCCGACCAAGTCGCCGACAATCCCCGCAGGTTCGGCGTTGCCCTTACATGGCGAGGTACCCACCGTCGATTGGGTAGTAGGCGCCGGTGATGAAGCTGGCGCGCGCCGAGCACAGAAAGATGACCAGTTCCGCAATCTCGCGTGCCTGCGCAAAGCGTTGCAGTGGCGTGAAAGCCAGTAATCCCTGTCGCATCTCGTCCGTGGTGATTGACGCCGCCGTCATGGGAGTTTCCACCACACCGGGACCAATGGCGTTGACCCGCACGCCGCGGGCGCCATAGTCCAGGGCCGCCGCCTTGGTCAGGCCGATGACCCCATGCTTGGTGGCACAGTAGGCCAGGCCGCCCGGGCTGGCGACCTGCCCCATGATCGAAGAAATGTTGACCACCGCGCCGCCATCATGGCGCAGCATCTCCGGAATGGCGTATTTCATGCCGTAAAACGTCCCGCTCAGATTGGTGGCCAGCGTCCGATCCCATTCCTCCAGCGGATAGTCGCCCACCGGAGCGTACTGGGGACTGATGCCGGCGCTGTTGAGCAGCGCGTCGAGACGCCCGAAGTGCGAGACCGCCTGGGCCACGGCCGCCCGCACTTGTGTCGCCTGGGCCACGTTGGCGGCGACCGCCAGGGCCTGACCGCCCGTGGACTGAATCGTGCTGGCCACCCGCCGTGCCGCCGCCTCGTCGACATCGACCACCGCCACTGCCGCCCCGCGCTCCGCGAACAGCAACGCCGTCGCTTCCCCGATGCCCGAACCGCCACCGGTCACCAACGCCACCTTCGCCGAAAACTCACTCATGACGCACCTCCCGCCTCGGTGTAGTCTCGCAGGGGCCGCCTAGGCAAGTGTGCCCACCTCCACCCAGGATCGCTCGGCGTGCGAGCGGCGGATGGCGTCCATGACGGCCTGTATGGCGACGCCGTCAGCGAAGGTCGCCGCCGCGGGGTGGGATACCGCGGCCCGGTCGGCCATGCGTGCCCGCAGCACACGGAACAGCTTGGTGAACGGGCCCAGGTCGGTGCCCATCGTGTGCATCATGTCGTAGGCCGTAACCGGTTCGAAGTCGGCTGGGACCGGGGGCGGATTGCGCAGGTCATCGGGTACGTCGAGTTGCCGCTGGCCGGAGCGGTCCGCCACGTACACGCTGTCGCCTTCGAGCCAGAGGGTGCCGCGCGTGCCGGCGATCCGGCTGCAGAACACCGGCGGGCCCCACGTGCCGGCGCTGCTTTGCATGATCCCGCCGACCCCGCTGCGCGTGCGGAAGTGCACCGTGTAACTGTCCTCCGCGGTCCAGCGATGTTCCGACACCAACCCGAGCGACGCACTCACCCCGGCGATCTCACCCAGCATCTGCCGCACCTGGTCGATGACGTGCGAAGCGTACGCCCCGAGCCAGCCGCCGCCTTCTGCGGCGTCCGACCACCACGCCGGCACCTCGGTCGAGGCATCGGCCAGGATCGGCACCTGTAACAGGAACGTTGCCAACCGCGGTTCGCCGATCAACCCCGCATGCACGGCACGGGTCGCGACCGCCTGCCCGGTGGCGAAGCGGAACTCGGTGCCCAGCAGGTGCACGACGCCCGCGTCCTCCGCCGCTTGCAGCATACGCCGGGCTTCGGCCACATCGCGGGCGAACGGCTTCTCGCAGACCACGTGTTTGCCTGCCGCGATCGCTTCCAGCACCAAGCCGGCGTGCGTATGCGGTGGTGTGGCGACGCTGACCACCTCCACACCGGGCAGTGCCAGCGCGGCGGAGAGGGAGGTCAATCCGTGCGCTACACCGGCCTTGGCGGCGCGCTGCGCCGTCCTTTGCGGGTCGCGGCCAATCAGCGCTACCACCTCGAACCCGGCGGCGCGCAATGCCCGCAGGTGCGTGAGAACGCCGAAGCCCGTACCGACGACGACAGCCTTTGGTTGCGACGTTGCCATCTCTGGTCTCCTTTCTCTTGCTTCAGCGCAGGCTGCGCCCGCGGTGCAAACTCGCAAGCCCAGAGTCCAAGACTCTTGCCGAAAACCTCTGCGTGCGGCGATGATTCACAGAATTCGTGACACGACACAAGGGGTCGCGGAAAACTGGCGCAAGGCGCCGCTGCCGCACGCGGCGTTACCTGACGGCCACCGAGTGCGGTGGCGCCGCGTCGCGTGCTCCACGATTGACAACCACGACCCTCCGTCGTAAGCGATCCGCGTCGCGACGGACACGGACTTGGATCCGACGTTGAGCTCGGAGTGGTGCGCGGATACCTTGACAACTCGAATGCGGCGGCGGCGTCCGCGAGCGACGGACGGGAGATTGCGGATGAGCGCGGAGCAAGTGTTGCCGGGTGAAATCGCCCGCCCCCATCGCGATCCTGCCGGTCGCATGGTCGCGCTCGGCTTCTTGGCGCAGAATCTTGCGATCGGCCTCACGTTTGGAGTCTATGGCGCGTTCGTCAAGCCCTTTGCCGACAGCTTCGCCATCAAACGTGGAGTCGCCGCCTCCGGCCTGGCGATCATTACCCTGATCCTGGGGTTGGCGTCGCCGTGGGTGGGCGGGCTGCTCCAGCGTCGCCCAATTCGGGACGTGATGACGGCCGGTGCCGCGTGCATGGTGGTGGGCTTCGGTCTGGTGGCGATCGCGCCGACCGCGGGGGTTGTCCTCGGCCTCTGCGCGCTCTTGGGGTTGGGCGCCACGCTGCTCGGGCCGCTGCCGGCGATGGCGCTGATGACCAATTGGTTCGTGGAAGGCCGTGGCAAGGCGATCGGCATCGTCATGATCCCGTTCGGCGTCATGCTCATGCCCGTGGTCACGACGCACACGATCGTAGCGTTCGGCTGGCGCGTTGCCTTCGCTTGTCTCGCGGTGTTCTTGCTTGCCGTCACGCCGCTGTTGCGCCTGGTTCGCAACGGTCCGGCGGATTGCGGCACCGCCGCGGCCGGCGCACCGCCACCGCTGCACGGCCACGCCCACCAGAGCGCCGCCGTCACTCGGCAGTTCTTGGGCGATGCGATCTTCTGGATGGTTGCGGTGGCTTCCGCGTTGATTCTCGCCGCCGGGACGGCGATCGTCACGCATCTACTCCCCTATGCCACCGACCTGGGGATCGATACGCATCGGGCTTCGATCCTGCTCGCGGTCTCCGGCGGCAGCGGGATGGTTGGCTCGTTTCTCTTCGGCTGGCTCAGCGACCGGCTCGGCGGTGCGGCGGCATTGGCGCTCAACGCCTTCGCACAACTGGTCTTCTGGCTGTTTCTGTGGCACGGGGGGGCGTTCTGGTACCTGTTTGCCACCGCGGCGTTGATCGGCACCTGTGGCGGCGGCGTCGTTGCGCCGTTGAGCACGCTCATCAGCGTACTCTACGGCGCCGAACGGTTCGGTCAGGCGTTCGGGCTGATCAGCCTGATTCAGTTGCCCTTCAACTTCGGCGCGCCGCTGCTCATGGGCTTCATCTTCGACGCCGCCGGAAGCTACCGGCCGGCCTTCTTGTTGCACATCGGCCTGTTTGCCGCCGGAGGCACGGTCTTCGCGCTGTACGCCGCGCGCCGGCCCCGCGTTGCGGTGGGCTAAGTTCGCCGGCGGGCGGGAATCGCGAACGCCCGCTGTTCAGTGCGTCCATCGCCTGGAGAGACTCCCGCACGGCAGGTTTTCGGTATCGTCGTTTCCGCTCGGCCCGGGTCTTACCCGCGGCCCAAGTGAATAATCCAACGTGCAGCGGGTTGCGGCCCTCCTCCCCTATCCCACTCCCTCCAGCCCCGGCATGGTGCTGCCGGCGGGCGGCAGCGCCACCACGTAGCGCAGATCCGCGCGCGCGGCCATCACGGCGATCACGGCAGCGGCCGCGTCCTCCACCGACATGGCGCCGGGCCCGTTGTCGAAGCTGTAGCCACGATCGGCCCACAGGGCGGTAAGTTCCATCATCAATTCCGGGTCCCACGAGGTCCAGACCTCCGTCCCCAGGGTCTGGCCCACCGCCACATTCGAGAAGCCGACCTCGGGGTGTTCGCCGTGCCAGGCGCGCACCAGTTCGTCGAGCGCCGCCTTACTTGTCTCATAGGGGCCCATTCCCGGAAGCGGCCGTCCGACGGAGGAAGCCGAGATGAACACCGCGCGCCCGCGTGCCGCCCGCAGGTGGGGAATCGCGGCACGACAGACCAGACTAGCGCCGATGACGTTGGTCGATAGCACCGCTTGCCACAGGCTCGCGTCGGCCTCGATGAGCCGGACCAGCGGATCGATGGCCGTGGCGTACACCAGAAGGTCAAGCCCGCCCAGGAGTCGCACGGCGCCTCCGACCGCCGCTTCACAGCTCGCGGCGTCGCGCACATCGCACGCGAGGGCGTGCGTGTGTGGGCCCGCCGCGCGTACGCTTTCCTGGAGCCGATCGAGCCGGCGAGCAGCCAAGACCACACGGGCGCCCGCTTCCGCTGACTGCACGGCCACGGCACGCCCGATCCCGGACGACGCCCCGACCACGAGAATGCGCTTGTCCTTCAATGTCACATTGACCTCCAACCCGCGGGCGCCGTTTCCGCGCAGCGACGGGAGTTTCCCGGTGGTGGAGAGTTCAAAGCCGATCACGGGCGTCAAAGTCAAGGTGGGCTCAAGGCTCTGGCGTCGCGTGTGGCGCATCTGATATTGGCGAGAGAGACAACCTGTCACGATCGGGGTCCCCGCCGCCGGTTCCGGCCGTGGCGGGCGGCGAAGAGGAGCAGGAGATGCGGGCAGATGCACCTGAGGCGAATGCACAGCGACCCAATCGCGTGCACGAGGAAGCGCAGGCGGAGGCCGGGCTGTCGGACGAGTGGCGACGGGCGCTCGCGTGGATCGAACGGGAGCTCGACGGCAAGGCCGTCCGCTTCGAGCGCCAACCACGGTGGCGACCCGCCGCGTTCCTCGACTTGGAGCGTGACGGACAGTCGATCCCGCTCTACTTCCGCGGCGATCGTGGAGCCTCCGACCATGGCGTCTATCCGCTGGAACACGAGATGCGCGTCTTGCAGGTGCTCGAAGCCCACGGGATTCCCGTGCCGCACATCTACGGCTTCTGCCCAGACCCGCGCGGTATCGTGATGGCGCGCGCGCCTGGGCGGCCGGTGGCGCAGCTGGTGTCGGAGGAGGCGGGGACGCGGCAGGCGGTGTTTGACGACTACATCGACATTCTCGCGCGTATGCACCGCATCGATCCCGCGGCGCTCGAAGCGATCGGTCTGTCGCGGCCACGACAGGCCCAGGAACTAGCACTTGTCGATTTCGATGCCTGGGAGCGTGTCTACCGCGGCAAGAAGCGCCGGCCGGAGCCGCTGATCGAGTTCGTCATCCGTTGGGTGCGCGGGAATATCCCACAGGGGCGAAACCGGGTGAGCCTGCTCACGGGAGATTGCGGACAATTCCTGTACCGAAATGACCGCGTGACGGTGCTGCACGATCTCGAGTTGGCGTGCCTGGGGGATCCGGCCGCCGACCTCGCGGGTCTGCGCTGTCGCGACACGAGCGAGCCGCTCGGCGACCTGGCGCGGGCGATCCGCCGCTACGGCGAGATCGTCGGGGAGGAGGTCGACCTGGAGGCCGTCGACTTTCATACGGTGCGCCTGGGAATCTGCACGCCCATGTCGGTACAGGCCGTGGTCGCCGATCCGCCCCCGGGAACCAACCTGGTGCAGTATCTCGCCTGGTACCTCGTCTACGCACGGCTGCCGCTGGAAGTGCTGGCCTGGCGCCTGGGCGTCGAGCTGACCCCGATCGATATGCCGGAGGAGCGCCAGACCAGGCATTCGCCCGGCTATCGCGCCCTAGTCTCGCTGCTCGATGACGACCCGCGCTCGACCGTATCCGACCGCTATCGCATCGACGCGGCCGGGCGTATCGCCGAGTACATTCGCCGCGCGGATCTGCTGGGCCCGGCCTTCGAGGAGCAAGACCTGGACGAGATGGGTGTAATCCTCGGCCGGCGGCCGGCCAACTGGATCGACGGTGACGCGGCGCTCGAGGCCTTGGTGCTGACGGCCGCTCCCGAGCGCAGCGCCGAGTTCGTGCGCTACTTCCATCGCCGCATGCTGCGTCAGGAGGCGCTCCTCAAGCCGGTCATGCGCGAACTGGAGCATGCAAACTTCCAGCGGATCAGGTAATCGCCGTGCGCACGCAGCCGGCCCGTCCGACGATCGCATGGACCGAGAGCATCGGAGAATGATCCGGAAGCGCCGGCCAATGGCCGGTTTCCGCGAATAGGTGAACACGATGGCGCAGACGACACGGGTACTGGCGGCGAGCTTTCCGATCAGCATGCTGGCACGGGTGGTGGATGCGGTGCCGGGGGTGGAGCTGATCGAAGTCCCCGATACCCCCGATCTTCCGCCCGCCGTGTACGGCGAGGTGCTGCTCACGCCGCCGTGGGATAGCGGGAATCTGCGTGCCGTCCTCGACCGTGGCGTTCGCTGGATTCACACCGTCGGGACCGGACTGGATCGCTTCCCGTTCGCCGTTGTCGGCGACCGCCTCGTGACCTGCTCGCGCGGCGCGAGCGGGATCCCCATTGCCGAATGGGTGCTGGCAATGATGTTGGCGTTCGAAAAACGGTTGCCGGAGGCCTGGGTAACGCAGCCACCGGAACGCTGGCACGAGGCGCAGCTGGGAGGCCTCTACGGGAAGACTTGCGGCGTGGTCGGGCTGGGGGGGATCGGGACGGCGGTGGCACGCCGGGCGCTGGCGTTCGACATGCGCGTGCGGGCACTGCGCCGTAGCGGGACGCCGAGCCCGTTCGCTGGTATCGAATGCGTGCGCAGCCTTGTCGAAGTGCTGGGGTCGGCCGATCACCTCGTCCTGGCGCTGCCGCTGACCGCCGAGACCCACCATCTCATTGGCCATGAGGCGTTAGCACAGGTGAAACCCGGCCTCCATCTGATCAACGTTGCGCGCGGGGCGCTGGTCGACCAGGAGGCACTGCGTGCCGCGCTCGACGACGGCCGCGTGGCGCGGGCCTCGCTCGACGTCGTCGAACCGGAACCGCTGCCTGCCGGACACTGGCTGTACGCGCATCCGCGCGTCCGGCTGAGCCCGCACATTTCGTGGAGCATGCCGGCGGCGTTCGATCTGCTGCTCGACACGTTCATCGACAATCTCCAGCGGTACCGCGCGCGCGAACCGTTGCACGGGCAGGTGGACCGCACTCAGGGCTACTGACGGTGGGGAGGCATACGATGTCGGACATCGAGTCGAACAAGGCCGTGGTGCGTAGGTTCTTCGAGTACATCGGTCGAGGGGACGTCGACGCGCTCATGGACCTGTACAGCGATTCGTTCACCGCGTGGATCGCGGGTAGCCTGCCCTTTTCGGGCGCACAGCCGCGCGAAGCGATCCCGGACAAAGTGCGGGGGGTGCGCGGTGTATTCCCGCACGGCCTGACCTACACGGTGCGCACGATGACGGCGGAAGAGGACCGGGTATCCGTCGAAGCCGAATTGTACGGTGTCCACGTCAGCGGCAAAATCTACAACAATCGTCTCCATTGGCTGTTCTTCGTCAGCGGCGGCAAGATCCAGGCGTTCCACGAGTACTTCGACACCATGCACGCCAACGACGTGCTCTGCAGCACGCCGGCGCCGGGGTTCAACACCTAGCGAGGTGGACGCCGAACCGGAGCACGTGCAGGGTGTGCGCGGCGGCGAACGGAACGGGAGAGGCTGAGCTCGTGGATGAGAATGGATCTTCGTTGGCCGACTCGGTGCACAACGCACCGGGTCTTCGTTTTGCCGGCGTGGCCGCGGTGAGGTTGAGCGACGGCATCTATCATCTAAGGTGGGAGCCCGCTGCCAGCGGTGCGGCGGCGTCGCTTCCGGTCACCTATGACGTGTTTGCGAGCGCACGGGCGGGCGCCGAACATTTCGACTTCCGCCGCCCGGTTCTCTCGGTTGCCGACCGCACCGTGGCGGAGGTCCGGAACCTGGACGCCGCGAGGAGACACTACTTTATCGTGCGTGCGCGGAACGCGCAGGGGGATGCGGAAGCAAACTGCGTCGAGCAGACCGACCGTATCGTGCGCCTCAGCGGCCAGCCGAACTTCAGAGACCTCGGTGGGTACGTCAACACGGACGGCGAGCAGGTCAGGTGGGGCATGGTCTACCGGTCCGGCGATCTATCAGACCTCACCGAGGACGATCTCGCCAGAGTCAACGCGCTAGGGTTAGCCCGGGTGCTCGATTTGCGCAAAGAGTGGGAGGTATCGAGTCAGCCAGACAGGCTCTACCGCGGCAACGAAAGCAAGTATGACTTCCTGCCGTTCGCGAATGCACCGCACACGGACGGCATTACGGACTGGCTTGCCGTCGATCCACGGGTATTCGGCGGCCACGAGAACTACATCGATTTGGTTCGCAGAAACACCGTATTCATCCGCCGCGCCTTCGAGCGGTTCGCGGACGCGGCGCACTATCCGGTGCTGGAACACTGTACCGCCGGGAAGGATCGTGCCGGGACGCTGGCGGCATTGCTCCTCATGCTGCTCAAGGTCCCCACAGCCACGATCGTACAGGACTACGTGCTCACCGGTGAGATTACGGACATCGAGGCTTTGATCGCGCGTTGGGAGAACTTGCTCCAGACCAGCCCGCGTGTTCCGCCAGGTGTGACGCTCGCGGACTGGATGCCGGTTTTGGGCTGCCCGGTCGAGACAATAGAGAAGCTGATCGATTGGATTGAACGGGGGTACGGTGGAATCGGCGGCTTTCTCGCCTCGATCGGCATTGTGCCCGAGCAGCAAACGACCATCCGACGCATCCTGCTCAGGGAACGCACGACGCCCGCCTCATCCGTCTGAGGCGAACGCGTCGCATGGGATCGTGGAACCGCCCCGCATGCGACCTGCGGATCAGCGAAGCGCCGCATGGTGACCGCAACATGAGTGTCCGACAACCTCGGTCCCCGGCCCTGCTGTCCGTGCCTGTGAAATGAACGTCAGTCGACGCAACCTCGCCGCGATCCTCGAGCGCCCCGCCCACGCCCTTCAAGGTTCTGCGGCCCCGCGCGCGGGCACGCAAGCGGCGGCTGACCTGGCAACCGTTGCGCCACGGTGGGCGTTCGCGCGCGCCGGGCCGGTTTTGAACCGGCGATCTCCCGTCGGGCGCGCCTGACCCATCAGTATCGGGTGGCCGTGCTGGAACGTGGGTGAACTCGGGGAAGTCGCGACGTTCCCCGCGGACGCGTGATCTCGACCCGTTTCGCTTGCGCAACGTCAACCCAGTCAAGTGAGGACCGCGCCCGGTTCGAGACGTCGGCGATGGCGCCGCCGGCGCAGCCGCTCCACCAAGGCTTCGAGGTACAGGTAGTACACCGGGGTCAGATACAGGGTGATGAGCTGCGAAAACACCAGCCCGCCAACGACCACGACACCGAGCGAGCGCCTAGCCTCGGCGCCGGCACCCATACCGAAGGCGATCGGCAGCGCCCCCAGCAACGCGGCCATCGTGGTCATCATGATGGGACGGAAGCGGATCAGGCACCCTTCGTAGATCGCGTCCAGCGCGTCTTTGCCCTCTGTGCGCTGCGCCTGCAGGGCGAAGTCGATTTGCATGATGGCGTTTTTCTTGACGATGCCGATCAGCATGATCAGCCCGACAAAGGCGTAAATGTTCAGCTCCAAGCGCAGCAGCAGCAGGGTGAGCAGGGCCCCGAATCCGGCCGACGGCAGTCCCGACAAGATGGTCACCGGATGCACGAAGCTTTCGTAGAGGATACCGAGCACGATGTAGATCACCACGATCGCCAGCACCAGCAAAGTCCAGAGGCCGGCGAGGGACGACTGGAATGCCTGCGCCGTCCCTTGAAAGCCGGTGATGATGGAGCCGGGAAGCTCGCGGCGGGCCAGGGCGTTGATACGGTCGACCGCGTCGCCCAGGGCCGCACCAGGCCGTAAATTGAACGAGAGGGTCACGGCCGGCAACTGCCCGGCATGGTTGATCGTCATCGGACCGAGGCCTTGGCTGAACCGAGCCACCGCATCCAGCCGGACCAGTTGCCCGCTTGCCGCCGTGACGTACAACATCGACAACACCCCCGGATCGCGCTGGTAGTCGTCCTGCAGTTCCAGAATGACCTTGTACTGATTATCGGGCGCGTAGATCGTCGAAATCCAGCGGTCGCCATAAGCGTCGTACAAGGCATTCTCGATCTTTTCGGCGGTCACGCCAAGGGTCGATGCCTTGTCTCGGTCGATGACGACGTTGATCTGTGGATTGGCGATCTGCAGGTCGCTGGTGACATCCTGCACGTCCGGCACCTCCCGCATGCGTGCTTCGAACCGTTGCGCGGACTCGTAAAGTTCCTGCGTGTTGGGGCTCTGCAACGTGAATTGATACAAGCTCTTCGTCAGCTGGCCGCCGAAGCGGATGTTCGGCATCTGCTGTAGGAACACGCGCAACCCGGCAATCCCGGCAAGCTCGCGCCGGAGGTCTTGTACCACCTTGCCGATAGGGCCGCGTTCCGAGCGTGGCTTGAGGTGGATGAACATCCGCCCCAGATTCGGCGTGCTGCCGGCAGAGGCGCTCGAGCCGAGTGCGCTGGAAAAGAGCGTCGCCACGCGCGGGTCGCGCCGCACGATCTCGGTAGTCGTACGCTGCAACCGTCTCATTTCGTCGAACGACACGCCCTGCGCCGCCTCGGTGACGCCGAAGATCATGCCATCGTCCGCATCGGGGATGAAACCCTTGGGAACGACTGTAAATAGATACGCTGTCAGCACCAGGATTGCCAACGACACCGCCATGGTCGTGCCGCGGTGGCGCAACACTGCGCGCAGGCTGCGCTCGTAGAGGTGCAGCATCGCGGCGAAGGCGCGCTCCGTCGACCGATAGAATGCGCCGTGCCGCACCTCTTCCGGCGGGCGCAAGACACGACCGCACAACATCGGGGTCAGGGTCAACGATACCACTCCGGAAAGGAGAATAGCCACGCAAATGACGACGGCGAACTCATGGAACAGGCGACCCAGAATCCCCGGCAGGAAGAGGACCGGAATGAACACCGCCGCCAGCGACAGCGTCATCGAGAGGATCGTAAAGCTGATCTCGCGCGAACCGTTCAACGCCGCCGCCATCGGCGACTCGCCCATTTCCATGTGCCGGACGATGTTCTCGAGCACGACGATGGCGTCATCGACAACGAACCCGATACACAGCACCAGGGCCATCATCGAGAGGTTGTCGAGGCTGTAGCCGAGCTGCGACATCGCGGCGAAGGTGCCGATAATGGACAGTGGCAGCGCCAGACTCGGAATCATGGTGACGGAGACGTTGCGCAGGAACAGGAAGATCACCATGACCACAAGAATCAGTGCCAGGAGCAGGGTGAACTTGACTTCGTTGATCGAATCCCGAATCGACTCCGAGCGGTCGGACAGCAGGCGCAGGTCAACCGCGGGTGGCAGCCAGCGCTTGAACGCCGGCAGCAGGGCGCCGACATCGTGGGCGACGGCGACCGTGTTCGTGCCCGGTTGACGGAGGACGGCCAGCACAATCGAACGCTGCAACTGTTGGTTGTCGCCGTACCAGGCCGCCGTCTTGTCGTTCTCCACACCGTCGATCACCTGCCCGAGTTGGTCGAGGCGCACAGGGGATCCGTTGCGATAGGCAACGATCACCGGCCGATATGCCGCGGCGTGTAACAACTGGCCGCTGGCCTGAACGGTCAAGGCACGCTGCGCTCCGTACAGCGTGCCGGTGGGAAGGTTGACATTCGCGGCCTGCACGGCCTGCTCGATCTGGTCGATCCCAATTCCGCGACTTGCCAAGGCGCGCGGATCCAGTTGCACACGCACGGCGTACTTTTGCGCGCCGTATACCGCCACCTGCGCCACACCGCTGACCATGGAGATCCGTTGGGCAAGCAGCGTCTCGCCGTAGTCGTTCAACGTGTACAGCGGCAGTGTGGCCGAGGTGAGGGCGATAAACATGATCGGTTGATCCGCCGGGTTGACTTTGCGGTACGTGGGCGGATTCGGCATGTCCGGCGGCAGCAATGGAGACGCTTGCGTAATCATCGCCTGCACGTCCTGAGCGGCCGCATCGATGTTCCGATTCAACTCGAACTGCAGCGTGATCTGAGTTGCCCCCAGGGTATTCATGGAGTTTATCGAGGTGAGGCCGGCAATGGTGGAGAACTGCCGCTCGAGCGGCGTGGCGACGGCGGAGGCCATCGTCTCCGGATTGGCGCCCGGCAAGCTCGCGGTCACCAGCAGCGTCGGCAAGTCGACGTTGGGCAAGTCGCTGACGGGAAGCGCGCGGTACGCCACCATGCCGAAAATGAAGATGGCCAGCATGATCAGCGTAGTCGCAACCGGACGCCGAATGAAAGGAGCGGACAGATTCATGACCCCTGTCCTCTTGCCATGCCTTCCTGCCGGTCGCTTTCCGGCCCGCTCCGCACGTCCACCTTGCGACCTGGCGCCAGTCGGATTTGGCCCCGCGTAACCACCGTTTCCCCGGCCGCCAACCCCTCCTTGATGACGGTCTGTTCGTTCACGGATAGCCCTGGAACCACGTGCCGCACTTCGGCCGTCCGGTCGTGGCCGACCACGAACACGTACGGGCCTTCCTGGCCTGCTTGGATCGCCATGGCCGGAACCAGCAGAGCGTTCGGTTGTGACCGCAGCGTCAGCGTCACCGTGACGAACTGTCCCGGCCACAGCACCTCGTCCTCGTTGGAAAACAGGGCTTTGAGCAGGACCGCGCCCGTTGCGGTATCCACCGCGTTGTCGATGAAGCTGAGGTCGCCGGTGACCGCCGCACCGTCGTCAGTGCCCGCGCGTGCCTGTACCGGAAGCGGGCCTCGGGCGGCGCCGCTGCGGATCTCCGCAAGCTCCTGCTCCGGTACGGCGAAGCTCACATAAATCGGCCGCACACGGTTGATCACCGCCAGGGCCGTCTCCCGTTCTTTGACGACGTTGCCGACATTCACCAAGAATCTCCCGATGCGACCGCCTGTCGGCGAGCGAATGTAACAGTACTGCAGCCGTAGCATCGCGCCTTCCACCGCCGCCAGATCGGCGCTCACCACCGCCCGCAGCGATTGCGCCTGCGTCCGGACCTGATCGTATTGATCCTTCGAGATGAAGCCCGGCGCCAACAAGTGCGCATAGCGCTCCGCCTGCACGTCGGCGTTCCTCGCTTCGGCACGGTCTCTTGCCAGATTCGCCTCGGCTTGGCGGAGATCGGCCTCGAAAGGGCGTGGGTCGATCACGAACAGTAGATCGCCCTCGCCGACCTCCTGCCCCTCGTGGAATCTGATCTCAGCCAGTATTCCATCGACCTGTGACCGCACTGAGACGGTGGTGTACGCTTCCACGGTGCCGATCGCATGTACCTGTACCGGCACATCCCGCTGCACCACCTGGGCGACGTCAACCGGCACCGCCTCCGGCGGCGCACCCCCACTGCCGGAGCACCCACAGATGACGGCACTCAGCGTCCATATCGCCGCACTGCGCGTGGGCCGGATTCGACGTTCGCACCGCCGCGCACGCCGGCCGCCGGCCCTGGTCGGGATGCTCATGTCCTTCACCTTCCGTCACCGCCATCCGATCGCACGCCAGCTATCTGCCGTGCGATCGCACGGTACGATGCGGTTGCAACCGAACGCAACGGGGCGCGCTTGACCGGCCGCGCTACCCCTTGATCACGTACTCGCTCGCGATGATCACGTCGATCTTGTCGAAATCGATAAAGCGATGGCAGCTCTCCATCATGCGCTGCAGGCGCGCCCGATACTTGGCCTCGTCGCCCGCGGCGTCGTAAAAGGCGTGCGGTGACGTCATCGCCGCCGCGGGGAAGTTCTCCTCGACGATGCCGTCGCACGCTGGCGCGCCATATGTCAGGCGGCGCACGACGATATTCTGCCGGTAGCCGAAGTTAGCCTGGGTCTCGACGCCGACCGGGGTGTGGTCGTCGACCCACAGGTCGCGCCAGTGCGCGTACGACAGGCGCGGCGGTCGCGTGAGGAACACGATCTGCATCATCCCCGTAACGCGCTCGCCGTCGCGGGCGGGATGCGTGGTATTCACGATGGCCTCGGATTCCGTGACCAGGTAGCCGGCCACGCGCGCACTCGCGGATTGCAGGACTTCCTCGTAGGGCCGGCGGTACAGTGCGGTGTCGACCCACAGGGAGACCACCGCGTCGACCGCTGGAATGCTGTTGATCTGGCGCAACGCCGCCGCGGGTGCCACGGCATCATCGACAACGCTCACCCGCAGCTTGCGTGCACCCCGCTGCAACAGGTCCCGTGAGACCTCGCCGAGCAGGTCGGCCTTGAACGCCTCTGGGCTTTGCGCGTCCGATTTCCACAGCGTGTAGATCAGCTTCTCCATACGAAGATCCTTTGCCAATTGGCGGCCAACTCGCTGGCCCAGCGGTTCACCGAGTGCCGATGCGCACCGCCGCGCCGCGCCACCTCGGCCTCTTTGATCCCTGGTCGCAGCAGGCGTGCTCCCTCCATCCGCCGCCGCTCCAATGTCTCGAAGTTCCGCTTCACCCCGGCTGGATTTCCCATGCAGGGCACTACACCACAAGCTGCCGCTTATGTCACTATATTACGCGAAGCTCAATAATGTGGGTGTCTCCGCAGCCGCGGCGCACTTGAGCCTCCACTTCTTCGCAAACTTCTTCCGCTGCTTGGTGATCTCGTCCACGCTCTCGGCGTGGATCATACGCCGGAAGTCCTCGGTGAGCTCCGCGCGCAGCCGCGCCGGGGCCTTGGCTTGGAGGTTGCGCAGCGTGTGGTTGGTGCAGCGCTGGATGCGAATCTTCTTCCACTGCTCCTGCAGCGCCTGCGTCAGGCCGGGCGTGCCGTCCACCACCGCCAGCTCCGACACGCCGCTGTGCCGCGCGTTGGCGCCGCTCAGGTACACCCCCACGATCGCTTCACCGACGCGCCGGCTGCGCCGCGCGTACCGGGCAACCGCCTGGCTGCGCCATTCATGGCTGCGCCCGTCTCGTTCTCTCAACTGGGCGCGGGGCATCGCAGACGTCGTCCGCCCCGTACTGGTGGTCAGCGTCCGCTCCCGGTATCCGTGCCGATACCGCTGACGCTGCTTGCCAACCCGTTGCGACACCTGCGCTCCCAGCGCCGCGTCGAGCTCCGCTTCCACCACCTGCTCGATGATACCGCGCACCCGCTTACGGATGCTCCGTTCGATCGTGTCGCGGTCGAACGTCACTTCAGCTTTGTCTGCTCTACCTGCCTTGCTACTCTCGCACATGCGCGTCCCCTTCGACACCCGCCGGTCAGCGGCCGCAAACGGTTGGGGTTAGGAAACAGCCGGAAGATGACGCCTTTTCCCATTTTCCACCAGATTCGCGACACTACCAACCGCCCGGTTCGGGCTCTACGAAAGTCCTTCGCTCGCGAAGCCAGCGAGGCACGCTAACCGGGCGATGAACGCGACCGGCATGAGCGATGCCGCTTGTTGCGAAGCTCTCCGCGCCGGCGCGTTACCGCCGAGGCGTTGAGGCGTGAGTCTTTGTCAGATCGGCGGGTGGGGGATGCGCCTCCCCGGCGGACTCGGCTCCCCGCACGGGAGGGAGCCATCGGCTATCTGCTCGCCCGATATAGCGCCGGCGGCCGCGGCAGTGTTGGTGCCCTCCGACCTTGTATGCAGGCAGTCGACGCGTTCGCGCCCAATAGGCACGGTGAGAATTGCGGGCGCCGCCTGCTACTCCCCTATACGTGCGCGGACTCTCCGGGCTTCAGTTCGATGATCTGGAGTCCCGGAATCTCGGCGGTGGCGTCACGTAACGCGGCAGGGGTCCCGGTGAGTGCCGGGAATGTGCCGAAGTGCATCGGGATCACGCGCTTGACGCCGAGCAGCTTGATGGCGTGCGCCGCTAGGCGCGGCCCCATCGTGTAGAGTCCGCCAATCGGCAACAGGGCGACGTCCGGGTGGAAGAGCTCGCCGATAAGCTGCATGTCGCCGAACACATTCGTGTCGCCGGCATGATACACCCGCGTGCCATTTTCGCACTCGATGACATAACCGCACGGATCGCCGCCGTAAATGATCTGGCCGTTGTCCTGGATGCCGCAGGAGTGGTCGGCGTGGACCATGGTGGCGGAGATGCCGGGGGCGACTTCGACTGTGCCGCCCTTGTTCATGCCGATGCAGTTCTCGACCCCTTTGCTCCCCAGCCAGACCGCGGTCTCGAAGATGGCGACGACACTGGCCGGCCTCACCGTAAGTGCGATGTCCACGGCATCGCCGATATGATCGAAATGGCCATGGGTGATGAGCATGGCATCCACGGGCCGGGGCGATTTCTCCGCGTCCGGACATGCCGGGTTGTTTTGCACCCAGGGGTCGACGAGCAGCGTGCGGCCATTGACGCTGGCAATGCGAAACGTGGAGTGGCCGAGCCAGGTGATTTGCAGCGCAGACGTTGTCATGGAGGGCTCCTCTCCTCGCGGGAATCCGCGGATGCGATTCAGGCTTCGCTTGCCGTCGCGGCGTTGGCGGCCGGCGGCGGCTGCGTCACGACGCGTTCCGGGCGCTGCCCGGCAGCGCCCGCGGGCCGCTGGTATAACCCGACGTACCGCGCAACCATGAGATATTTCTTGAAGAAGCGATTGGTTTCTTCTTCGTGCTCACACACGGTCGTCTTGTCCACCGGCTCGAAAAAACACGTGGGGTCGGCTTCCATGTAGTCGCCGGTGTGGAAGTACGCCATCGCTCGGCAACCGCCGCAGGTGTACTGGTAGCGACAGCGGCTGCACTTGCCCTTGAGCTGCCCGCGATCGAGCAGTGTCGCGAAGAGAGCGCTTTCGTGGACCAGTCGATCGAGGGGTTGCTCGCGAACGTTGCCAGCGGAGAGCACGTCGAGGAGAACGGGACAGACCGACACGTCGCCTTCCGCGTTCAACGTCAGCCAGGTGCCGGTCCAGCAGCCGATGGGCGGGTTGTGGGGCACGGTCCCGTTGCGAATGCCCCCCGAGACCTCCGCGTGCAACTGCGGCGACAGGAAGAACGGGGTATAGCTCACGTAGCCGTTGACGTGACGCCGCAGGATGGGATGGAATTTCTCCTTGAGGTCACGCTGGTCGAAGGCGTTCTGGTTGAAGAACTCGCCCCCGGAGCCGCGCGCGACCAACGGCGAGCGGTTGTAGGAGATGCGCCGATCCACAAGGTACTGGACCGTCTGTTCGAAGGTCTCGGCGTTGTGCTTGCCGATGGTAATGATCACGTGGCGGTCGATCTTCAATTCATCGCACAGGTCCAAGACCTCGAGGGTGCGATCGGGGGCTGCATCGCGGCTCGCGGAATTGGCGTCATCCATCGAGTTGAGGCCGAGCGCGATGGTGATCTTGCCGTTGGTGGCCTCCTTGAGCTGCAGTAAGCGGTCGCGGGTCAACAGCTCGCCGTTGCTGCACAGCTTGCACTGATAGCCCATTTCGACGGTCAGCCGGAAGAGATCGAAGGCATCCTTGCGGAGCAGGAACTCCCCGCCGCTCCAGCCGATGGCGAGGACGCCGAGGCGCTTCGCGGGCACCAGCACGAGATCCCGGATCTCGTCGAAGCTGAGTTCCGCTTCGCGGCTGGCACGGACCCGCTCGGGCCGATTGCTGCCCGCCATGCATCCAGCGCACTGCAAGTTGCACAGTCGTGTGGCCTCGAAATAGATAGCGGGGAATCGATAGGGGCGTTGCTGGATCTCCACCTGCGAGAACCTCCTCGGGATGTGTCAAGCGAAATGGCCGTATTATACCCGGCGGGAAGGGGGTGTCGTCAATTGCCCGTCCGCGCCTATCTTGACGCCCCGTGCGTGCGCCCGATATCTACAGCACGGGATACGGAAAGGTCATGGTGCGAACCATCGAGTGGCGCAACGGAACCGTGGTGATGATCGATCAGCGGCTGTTGCCCGGCCAGGAGGTGTATCGGGTGTGCCGCGACTACCGCGAGGTGGCGCGGGCGATCAAGGACATGGTGATTCGTGGCGCCCCGGCGATCGGCGTTGCCGCCGCCTTCGGCATCGCCCTCGGCATGCGCCAGACGCGGCGCGATGTGGCGCGCGGCTTCGAGCGCATCTGTGAGACCTTCGCCGCCACGCGGCCGACCGCGGTCAACCTGTTCTGGGCCATCGACCGTATGCGCCACGCCTTCGATCGCGTACGGGCGCAGAGTGCCGACGAAATCCGTGCGGCGCTCTTACGCGAGGCCCGGTCCATTCACAGCGAGGATATCGCGGCGAACCGTGCGCTGGGACGGTACGGGGCGGCCTTAGTGCCGCGCGGCGCGCAGGTCTTGACCCACTGCAACGCCGGCGCGTTGGCCACCGCCGGGTACGGGACGGCGCTCGGCGTCGTCCGTGCGGCCCAGGAGGCCGGCAAGCACATCTCGGTGATGGCGACCGAAACCCGCCCGTTCCTGCAGGGCGCGCGGTTGACCGCATGGGAGCTGCGAGCCGACCGGATACCCGTCACTTTGATCACCGACGGCATGGCCGGTCACTTCATGCGCGCCGGCAAGATCGCCTGCGTGATCGTCGGCGCCGACCGGGTGGCGGCCAACGGCGATGTCGCCAACAAGATCGGCACGTATGGCTTGGCGGCGCTGGCCCGCCGCCACCGCATCCCGTTCTTGGTGGCCGCGCCGACCTCGACGATCGACCTCGCCTGCGCCGACGGTGACCGCATACCGATCGAAGATCGCGATCCGCGCGAAGTGACGCACATCGGCGATCGCCGGATCGCACCCTCCGGCATTGTCGTCGCGAATCCCGCTTTCGACGTTACGCCGTGCCAACTCGTCAGCGCGATCATCACCGAGCGCGGTGTGGCGAGCGCGCCGTACAAGGGTAGCCTGCGCCGGCTGCTGCGCGTACCGCGCTTGGCTGGTGCATCGAGCCGCGGATGACGGCGTCCCGGGCCTCAACAGCTCCGCGCGAGCGCCCGATGGGTTGCGCTCGGCAGCGCGCACGGTAGGGGCGACCCGCCAGGGCGTAGCTGCCGCAGCCGGCCGAGGCGCGTAAGCGCGGCCCGCACCACGGTCGCGGGCAGCGCGCCGTCGCCGACACCGCGCGCGACAGCCCGCACGGCGAGCGCGGCTTGGCGCAGATCCTGGCAGACGAGCAGCGCGTCGGCGCCGGCTCGCAACGTCGCGACCGCGGCCGCGGCGATCGTCTGGCGATCGGCGATCGCCCGCATTTCGAGATCGTCGCTGACGATGACGCCCGCGAAGCGTAGCTCGGTGCGCAGCAGATCGGTGAGGATGGCGGTGGACACGGTGGCCGGGCCGGTGGGATCGAGAGCCGGATATAGCACGTGGGCCGTCATCAGCATCGGGATGTCCGCCGCGATGGCGGCGCGGAACGGCCGCAGTTCCGTTCGCTCCAGTTCCGCCCGCGAGCGCCGCACTACCGGGAGCTCGCGATGCGAATCGGCGACCGTATCGCCGTGGCCGGGAAAGTGCTTGCCGCAGGGAATCACACCGCCGGCCAGCAGGCCGCGCATCATGGCGATGCCGCACTGGCTGACGACCTCGGGATCGCTACTGAACGCTCGGTCGCCAATGATGGGATTGGCGGGGTTCGAATGCACGTCGAGCACCGGTGCGAAATTGAGGTCGATGCCGACACTGCGGAGTTCCGCGGCCATGGCCTGTCCGACGCGGAAGGCAAGGGTCGCATCGCCGCCGCGGCCGACGCGTGCGGCCGGTGGAAACTGGGTGAAGGGCTCCCCCAGCCGCAGTACACGCCCTCCTTCGTGGTCAATGCCCACCAACGGCTGCGAGGGGAGCGCATGCAGGGCCGCGGTGAGTTCAGCGATCTGTGCGGGCGTATCGAAGTTGCGCCGGAACAAAATCACGCCGCCCACGTGCAGGCGTTCGAGCACCCGCCGTGTTGCCGGGTCCAGCCGCAAACCGGGAATGCCGACGAAGAATAGCCTGCCGCTCTCGGCCGCGGTGACCCGTGGGTCGTGTCGTGGCATCGCCAACCGCCTTGCCTTTCCCTCCGCATGCTACCAGTACCTGCTCACGGCGCCGCTGCGCAAGGTGTGCCCGGCACTGGCGTCGACACCCACGCCACACCGTACCGGGGCACGCGCTCTTGCTTGACCCGGGCCCCGACTCCCGGTCTACTCGGCACAATGGGCCCGACACGCTCTCTGGTGGCGTGCTGCTTCCTGGCAGTGGCGGCCACGGCATTCGGCCAGACCTCTCGGCTTGCTCCGCTCGTCACCCGCCAGATCGAGGAAGCGGGCGAGTCGGAGGTCCTCGTGGTGTTTTCCGCACCGCCGGTCCCGCATGCCGACATGACCGAGCGCCGGCGGATTGTCGGGAAAGGCCGCGAGGCGCTACTGTCGCGATTGGCGGCACCCGCCGTGCGCGTGCGCCACCCGTTCGCGGTGCTGACCGGGTTCACGGCCACCGTCACGGCGCAGGGGGTGCGTCAACTCCTGGCTCAGCCCGGGGTGCTGCGTGTCGAGCCCATGCTGCGCGGCGGAGCCGCCCTGGCGCAGAGTGTGCCGCAGATCCGCGCCGATGCCGTGCACCGCCGTGAGGACATGGGACAAGGGGTGACGGTGGCGATATTGGACACCGGCATCGAGGCGACGCATCCTGACCTGGCGGGCAGCATCGTTGCCGAGGAATGCTTTTGCGCCACCAGCCGATGTTGTCCCGACGGCAGCGGGAGACAATCGGGGCCGGGGAGCGCCGCCAGCAGCGCCGTGCACGGCACTCACGTGGCGGGTATCGTCGTGTCGAAGGGTATCGTCGCCCCAGTGGGCGTGGCCCCCGGTGCGAACGTGGTGGCGATCAAGGTGTTGGCCGACAACAACTCGGGGTACCTTGCGGACTGGCTTGCCGCGCTCGACTGGATCGCCGCCAATCGCCCCGACGTGCAGGCGGTGAATATGAGCCTGGCAAGTTACGATGCCTACCCCGGCCAGTGCGACCAGGGGGCCAACCCGAATGGCTACGCCATGCTGTTTCAGCAGGCGATCGCACCGCTGCGCGCTCGCGGTACATTGACGTTCGCCGCCTCCGGCAATGGTGGCCTGCGCGATCAGATGACCATGCCCGCGTGCGTGAGTGCGGCGGTGGCCGTCGGGGCGGTGACCAAGCAGGACACCCTTTCTTCGTTTACCAATCGGAACGCCACCCTCGCGCTGTTGGCCCCCGGCCAGGGCATCGTTTCGACCGGTCCCGGCTGGTCGATTTCGTTCGACAGCGGCACGTCGATGGCCGCGCCCCACGCCACCGGGACCGCGGCATTGCTGCTGGCGGTGGATCCGACCCTGCAGGCGGACGTACTCGAGGGCGTCCTCACCTCGACGGGGACGCCCATTATTGACGCTGCCAGCGGCCTGACCTTTCCCCGTGTCAACGCACTTGCGGCACTGACCGCGGTGGTGAACTCCATGCAGCCGATGGGTGGCGGCGGACAGCGGCGGAACGATTGCCTCGTCGAATGGACGATCGCGCCCCCAGGGATTGCTACGGCGCTGCCCTTCCCGAGCGCCGTGTGCCGCGACAATGATCCGAGCTGCGATACGGACCCGACTCCAGGCCAGTGCACCTTCAGCGTCGCCGCCTGTTTCAACGTGCCCGATCGGTGGCTGCCGAGCTGCGCGGCCGATGTGCCGCTCGCGGCGTACGAGTTACTATCCCCACGCCCCAGCCCCTTGGGTGGGGCCGTCGAAGCCGCCAATGCCGCGGCCATCCGCGCGGCGCTCCCCTCCTTCCCCGTGGCGAGTCAGAATGTCTGTACCGCGCCCATTCCCATCGTCGTGCCGGTGGGGCACGCGCCGGGTGTCGGATGGATTCGTCTTTCCGCAACCGCCAGCGACGGGCGGGTCGATCGCAACCGGGTACGGCTGACGTGCTTACCTGCCCAGCCGTGAGCGCCTTGCAGCCACCGCGCGGGTCGCTAAGAGAGCGTGTCGCTCGTGTGGAATCTCAGGACTGCCCTCGTATGACTGCGCAGGACCGCGCTTGTGCCGCCCGCCTCATTCTCGTGCGCCATGGCGAGAGCGAGGGCAACCGCGATCGGACGTTCACGCAGGATGCCGAGGTGCCTTTGACGGCCACCGGCCGCGGGCAAGCGCATGCCACCGCCGGGCGCATCGTTCGCCTCTACCGTCCGACGCGTATTGTGGCCAGTCCGTTGGCGCGGGCGTGGCAGACGGCGGAGATCCTCGCCGCGGCGCTGCGACTCGAAGTGCAGCCGGAGGTCGCACTGCGCGAGCAGAGCTTCGGCGTGTTCGCCGGACAGCCGTACGCGGTCATGCTGAGCGATGCGGCGTACCACGAAGGGCCCCGGTGGCACTGGCGGCCACCAGGCGGCGAATCGCTCGTCGACGTGTGCCAGCGGGCGGTGCCGGCATTCGACCGGCTGGCGCGGGGCAGCATCGGGGAGGAGATCGTTGTCGTCAGCCACGGTGGCGTCATGCTAGCGTTGTGCGCCTATGTCTCCGGTTCGTGGGAGGGGCTGACGGTGACGCCGAATGCCGGCATTGTCGTGGTCGAGTACCGCCGCGGACGATTTGGACGGCCACGCCCGGTGGCCGACGAATAGCCCGCCCGCGCCGTGGGTGCGACGGCGCGGGCAATTACCTTGCGTCGCCAACGGTGGTTGCCTATTGGTACGCCATGACGGGTACGCGAAACGCAATTGCCGAGGCCGAGGGGAAACTGGGCGTCTTACTGGTCGGGCTGGGCGCCGTGAGCAGCACCTTCATTGCCGGCGTCGAACTGCTGAAGAAGGGCATCGGTCAGCCCATCGGCTCGCTGACGCAGCTCGGGACCATTCGGCTGGGCAAGCGGACCGACAAGCGCACACCCCGGATACGCGAGTTCGTTCCGTTGGCAGGCGTCGATGCGCTGGTATTCGGCGCCTGGGACATTTTCCCGGATAACGCGTATCAAGCCGCGGTGCGCGCCAGCGTCGTGGAGCCCGCGCTGCTGGATCGCGTGCGGCCGGAATTGGAGGCGGTCAAGCCGTGGCCGGCCGTGTTCTCCCGCGACTACGTCAAGCGCCTCGACGGTCCGCACGTGAAGGTGGGCGCCCACAAAGCGGATCTGGCCGAGCAAGTGATGGCCGATATCCGCGCCTTTCGTGCGGCCACGGGCGCGTCGCGTGTGGTCATGATCTGGTGCGGCAGCACCGAGTCTTTCTTGCGATCCGGCGCGGTGCACGCGTCGCTGGACGAGTTCGAACACGGCCTGCGGGCCAACGATGCGGCCATCGCGCCGAGTATGATCTACGCCTATGCGGCGCTGTCCCTCGGCATCCCCTTCGCCAACGGGGCGCCGAATCTCACCGTAGATATCCCGGCATTGATCGGCCTCGCCGAGCGCCATCGCGTCCCCATTTGCGGCAAAGATTTCAAGACCGGCCAGACGCTGATGAAGACGATCATCGCTCCGGGCCTGAAGGCCAGACTCCTCGGCCTCACCGGATGGTTTTCCACCAATATTCTGGGCAATCGCGATGGCGAGGTCTTGGATGAACCGTCGTCGTTCAAGACCAAAGAGGAGAGCAAGCTGTCGGTCCTCGACGTGATTCTGCAGCAGGAGATCTACCCGGAGCTCTACAAAGATTACGTGCACCGGGTGAATATCCATTACTATCCACCGCGCGGCGACAACAAGGAGGGCTGGGATAATATCGACATTTTCGGTTGGCTCGGTTATCCGATGCAGATCAAGATCAACTTCCTTTGCCGGGATTCCATCTTGGCCGCGCCTCTGGTGCTGGACCTGGCCTTGTTGCTCGACCTCGCGCAGCGCGCCGGGATGAAGGGCGTCCAAGAATGGTTGTCGTTTTACTTCAAGAGCCCACAAACCGCCCCGGGGCTCTACCCCGAACACGATTTGTTCATCCAACTCATGAAACTGAAGAACACGCTGCGCTTTTTGCGTGGCGAAGAACTGATCACCCACCTCGGTTTGGAATACTACGACTAAGCACGGTGCAGTCAGGCGTTCGGGAACCGCGGCCGACCTGGGACAAAATTGCGCCGAACGCTCGTTTTCCGGCATATTTTGCTTGACACCAGCGGCTGTCCGATGCAGTTATACCGCACTATTGGCTCGGCAGGGGAGCGTCGAGCAGCGAGGGGAGGGAAGGGCGATGACCAAATCGCAGTTGGTTCAGAAGCTGGCGGATGTGGCGGATGTGAGTAAGAAACAAGCCGATGCTGTTCTGCAGACGCTGGTTGACGTGACGGTGAGCTCGGTCAAGAAGGGGGACCCGGTGAAGATCCCTGGTCTGGGTACATTCCGCAAGGTACAGACCAAGGCGCGGATGGGGCGTAACCCACAAACGGGCGAACAGATCAAGATCCCCGCACGTAAGAAGGTTCGGTTCTCGGTGGCCAAGACCTTCAAGGAATCGGTACTCGGAAAGAAATAACGCCGGGCCGGGCGTAAGGTCCCAGCCGGGCTGTTTGTACACGCGCAAGAGCGCACGTTTGCCGTACCGGCGGATGTGCGCTCTTGTGTGCCCGCTCCGAGTGCGATAAGCACTACTGGCGACGGGCTAGTAGCGTTTTTCATTTGGCTTATCTGTCGATTTCTACTAGCCTGGGTCGGGTTGTCGCGTGGGGGGTGTATGAGTGATCGATCCTTCGGGTTGTTCGAACCGGATGCGCTATTGCCGGCACAATTCTATGCGGCGTTTCGCGGTGGCTCGGCTGTGCGCGGTGAGAAGCGCCTGATGTTGGCCGTGCTCCAAGACGCGCTGGAGTGTTATCAGAAGTACGCCTTTGCCAGCGACCTGCACGGGCATCAGCTGTTTGCCGAAGCCGATGAGTGGATATCGTGTCAGGAGCGGACGTGGTATTTCTCGTTCGAGAACATTTGCGAGACACTGGAGATCGATCCCGATTACTTGCGTCACGGTATGCAGGCCTGGCGGCAACATACGGTGGACCTCCGACGCCCGATCCTTCGCGACGTCGCGGCAGTCACCTCCTCTGACGGCCATTTTGCCGCTGTCGGGTAGGCACGCCGGCGGCGCCCGCCAGCGGTCGTCGGTCCGATCCCCTCCCTCTGCCGTCTCGCCGAGGCGCGCGCGGCTGTGTCGCGGCGCCCGTGCACGCGGCGGGCGCTGGACGCACGGCCTGCCCTTCGGTATGCAAGAGCGTGTGAAAGCCATCGGCCTGACCGGAGGCATCGGCTCCGGGAAGACGACCGTGGCCGCTGTGCTCGAGGAGTTTGGGGCCACGGTGATTCACGCCGATACCGTCGGTCACGAAACCTACCGCCCACACAGCGATGGATGGCAGCGGCTGCTCGCCACGTTCGGTGCCGCCATCTTGGCTCCGGACGAGAGCATCGACCGCCAACGGCTTGGGGCGGTAGTATTCAGCGATCCGCAGGCGCTGGCGCGGCTCAACGCCATCGTGCACCCGCTCATCTTCGCCGAGATCCAGCGGCGGATTGCCGCGTATCGCGCCGCGGGGCATGCCTACCCTATCGTGGTCGAGGCCGCGGTGCTGATCGAGGCGAACTGGCTGCCGCTCGTGGACGAAGTCTGGCTGGTGATCGCCAGCGCGGATCGGGTCATCGACCGGCTGGAAAAGCAGCGCGGCCTCCAGGCGTCCGCGGTTGCCGCGCGGATCGCGGCCCAATTGAGCGACGCCGAGCGACAGCGCCACGCCGACGTGGTCATCCGCAACACCGGTTCGCTTGCGGACCTACGCCGGGACGTGCGCACCTTGTGGGATCGGTTGCTTGCCCGCGGCTGAGCGCGCGGTTCAATCCGCCAGTTGACGCAGCGCCTCGTAGACCACAATGCTCACGGCGTTCGAGAGGTTGAGGCTGCGGACGTGCGGATTGGCGATCGGAATCGCGTAGGCGTTATCCGCGTGAGCGGCCAGCAGTGTCGCCGGTAGCCCCTTGGTCTCGGATCCGAACACCAGCGCGTCGCCCCGGCCGTAGCAGACGCTCAGATAGCTGCGGGCGGCCCGCGCGGAAAAGAAGTGCAGGTGTGTATCGGAATGTTGGCGGCGAAACTGGGGCCAATCGTCGTACACGTGTACGTCCACGTACGGCCAGTAGTCGAGGCCGGCACGTTTGAGGTAGCGATCGTCGAGCGAGAAGCCGAGAGGGCGGATGAGGTGGAGCCGTGTCGCGGTAGCGGCGCAGAGGCGGGCAATACTCCCGGTGTTGGGTGGAATTTCCGGTGCCACCAGGACGACGTGCAGCGTCGGATGGATGTCAGTGGGTGGCAATGGGGTGTGCGGCGGTACCGCAACGAAGCCAGAAATGCCCGTCGCCGATTTCCTCGATGAAGTGTGCGAGGTGGTAATAGGCTGGCCGCAGGAACCGCGCGCCTTCCGTGCCGCCCTTGATGCGGCAGTACAAGACGTTGGCCGCACCTACCCGTAACGTCGTGGGGTCCAGGGGTTCGGTCGTTTCGTCATTGATCAGTAGGGTGAAGCCGGAACCGGACGAGGAGGAGCAGGTTTCCGCCGCACTGGGGGGGGCGCTGACCGAGACGACGACATAAGGGGTGTCGGCGATCTCCACGTCGGCGTGGTAGCGCTCGTCGACCCAGATTTCGTATCCTCCCGACGCTTTGCGCCGCAGGTAGCGGGTGAAAAAGCGCGCCAGACGCGCGTGCGTTACGGGTTCGTCGTCGGCGTACCACCGCCCGTCGCTACCGAACCGCAGCTGGGAAGCCGCAATAGGAAAAAACCCCGCGCCGGGCATGGCATCTGTCTTTCGGTCAGCGCTCCACGGTATCCAACACAATGGTTACCGGTCCGTCATTCACCAATTCGACCTGCATGCGGGCGCCGAAGCTGCCCGTGGCGACGGCGAGTCCCTGATTGCGGGCGCGTGCGACCAGGTGCTCGTACAGGGCGACGGCCTGCGCCGGCGGGGCCGCGCCGGCGAACGACGGCCGCCGCCCCTTACGGGTATCGGCGAGCAACGTGAATTGCGACACCACCATCAGTTCTCCGCGGACATCGCGCAATGAGCGGGCAAATTTCCCGTGCTCGTCCTCGAAGACCCGCAGGCCCAGCACCTTGTCGAGCAGCCAGTTGGCCTGCACTTCGGTGTCCGCGTGGGCGATGCCGAGGAGCAGTAGGAGGCCCGACTGAATCGCACTCACGAGCGTGCCGGCAACCACAACACGTGCGCTGGCGACGCGTTGTATCACACCCCGCACGGTAGCGGCCTAGCGATCAGTCATCCACGTCCCACTCGTCCTCGTCTTCGTCCTCGAAATCGTCGTCGTCCTCATCGTCTTCGTCGTAGTCGTCCTCGTCTTCTTCGTCCCAGTCCTCTTCCTCGTCCTCTTCCTCCCGCCTGCGCAACAGCAGATCGTCCATGTCCGTCTCCTTTCCCCGGCACACCCCGCCGCCGGGGCGTGCACCGTGCTGATAGGCCGCTCGCGACGTGGCAGGGCCACACCGGCAAACGGGTGCGGCGCCTTTGTCGACCGTACCGTTACGGCACTGCGTGAACACGGCATACAGTCAGGTCCCGTTCTGTACGAGCCAGCCGGCCCGCCTTCTAACCAGGCCTCCGAGCAAAGTCAAATTCGCGATCGCGCCGACCGCGGCCGGTGTGCCCGCCGCCCCCGATGGCGCGCCGATGCCAGAGGATGCACCGTTGCCCGGATCTTTCCACGGTTCCTGGACCCTGCTAACAAAGAACATGCATGAGTCTCCTCACGCGATGGGCGGCGCGCCGCTACGGCGGCATGGCGGCTCTGTACGAACACTTCACGGCGCCCATGGAACGTGCCGGGTTGGCGGCCATTCGTGCCGAGTTGGCGGCGGAGATGCACGGCAGAATCATCGAGGTCGGCTGCGGTACGGGATTGAACTTCGCGCACTATCCAGCCGGGCTGGAGGTGGCGGCGATCGAGCCGCTCGAGGAGTTCCGTACCTGTGCCGCGCTACGTGCGCAGCGCGCACAAGCGCATATCGTCGTGCAGGACGGGGATGCGCAGGCGTTGCCGTTTCCGGACGCCAGTTTCGACGGCGCGCTGCAGACGCTGGTGTTCTGTTCGGTACCCAACGACGCCCAGGGTCTGCTGGAGCTGCGGCGGGTGCTGCGACCGGGGTCGCCGGTACGCTTCTTTGAGCACGTCCGCAGCGACCACGCACTGGGCGCGGTGGTGCAGGACATTTTCAACCCGCTGTGGCGCTGGGCCATGGATGGGTGCAACATCAACCGGGATACCGTCAGGACCATTGAACGGTGCGGGTTTCGGATCGATGCGGTGCAGGCGCACGACATGCCCGGGGCCTCGCTCTTCCCGATGCGGCTGGTGCGCGCCCACGTGTGACGACGGGGGCAGTCCAGCGATTGGGCGCATCGCGTGCTACGCTACGTGCATCCGGTGTTGGCGGGCGTAACGGTCGTCGCGCTTGGCTACGTCGGCTCGTTGGGGTTACGCGCCCGCAGTGACCGCCGTCATGCGCCCACATATCTCACGCGGCACGCGCGCCTCGCCCCATTCGTCTACGTCATCGTGCTGGTTGCCTGGGCCGGGGGAATCGCGTCCACATGGCTGCTGCGGCCCGACCTTGAACTGGCGGCCAGCGTCCACTTCCGCTGCGGTGGCGCGGTCGTGCTGGCGCTGTCCGGGAGTGCGTTGACCGCGCGCTGGATGGAATTTCCGGCGGTGCGCGCCGCGCACCCGTGGTTCGGTGCCGCCGCCATCTTGCTGGCCGCCGCTCAGGTGTTCTTCGGGTTGCAGATCACGCCCTGACGCCCCGAGCGCGGCACCGCTCGACTGCCCTACGACCTGCGTTTGGAATTGGCCGGCGCGCTGCGCTAAACAAAGGTACCGATGGATTATACGACATCCGAGCAGATGCTACGCGCGGCAATGGAGCAACGGATCCTCGTGCTCGACGGCGCGATGGGAACCGCCATTCAGGCGCTCGACCTGCACGCCGAGGACTTCGGCGGCTCCGAGCTGGAGGGCTGCAACGAGCACCTGGTGCTGACGCGTCCGGACGTCATCAGCGCCATTCACCGGGATTATCTGGACGCCGGCGCGGACATCATCGAGACCAACACCTTCGGCGGCACCCGCATCGTGCTGGCCGAATACGGGCTGCAAGACCAGGTGTACGCGGTCAATTTCCGAGCCGCCGGGCTGGCGCGCGTGGCCGCCGATGCCGCGTCGACCGTCGGCCGGCCGCGCTTCGTTGCCGGCTCCATGGGGCCCGGGACGAAGGCAATTTCGGTGACCGGCGGGATCGCCTTCGACGAGGTGCAGGCGGCGTTTGCCGAGCAAGCCGCGGCGCTCATCGCGGGCGGCGTCGACGTGCTGTTCCTCGAAACGCAACAGGACACCCTCAACATCAAGGCGGCGCTTCTCGGCATCGAAGACGCCAGCGCGCAACTGCGGCGCTCCGTGCCGGTGGTGCTGTCGGTGTCGATCGAAACCATGGGTACGATGCTGGCTGGGCAGTCGATCGAAGCGCTCTACGTCTCGGTGGCCCATCGCGACTTGCTCGCCATCGGCCTGAACTGTGCCACGGGACCCGATTTCATGACCGACCACCTGCGTACGCTGGCGGAGATTTCGCGGTTTCCGATCTCCGTATTCCCCAACGCCGGATTGCCGGACGAAGAGGGACGCTACAACGAATTGCCGGCCATGTTGGCGAAAAAAGTCGAGCGCTTCTGCGCCGAGGGCTGGGTCAATATCGTCGGCGGCTGCTGCGGAACCACGGCGGAGCACGTGCGGATGCTGGCCGCCGCGGCGGGGCGCCACCGGCCACACCGGCCGCTCGTCAGCCGCCGTTCGCTGGTCGCGGGCATCGAGACGCTCAGCATCGATCGAGATACCCGTCCCGTGATCGTCGGCGAACGCACCAATGTGCTGGGCAGCCGCAAGTTCAAAGAACTGATCGCCGCGGGCGATTTCGACCAGGCCGCCGAAGTGGGACGCGCCCAGGTGCGCCGCGGCGCCCACGTGGTGGATGTCTGCCTGCAGGATCCCGACCGCGATGAAGCTGCCGATGTCAGCGCCTTCCTCGAAGTGCTCGTGAAGAAGGTGAAGGTGCCGATCATGATCGACACCACGGACGCCGGTGTGATCGAGAAGGCCCTTCAGCGGACCCAGGGGAAATCGATCGTCAATTCGATCAATCTGGAAGATGACGAAGCGCGCTTCCGGCAGGTGGTGCCGTTGGCGCGCCGCTACGGCGCCGCCCTCGTCGTCGGCTGTATCGACGACGACAAGCATCAGGCGCAGGCGATCACGCGCCAACGCAAGCTGCAGATCGCGCGGCGCGCCTACGAGTTGCTGACCACTCGGTATGGCGTGCCGCCGGAGGACGTGATCTTCGATGCCCTGGTCTTTCCCGTCGGCACCGGCGATCGGAACTATATCGGCTCGGGGGTCGAAACGGTCGAGGGTATCCGCCTCATCAAGGACGCCTTCCCCGCGTGCAAGACCCTCCTGGGTGTGTCCAACGTCTCGTTCGGTCTACCACCGGCAGGGCGCGAAGTGCTGAACTCGGTGTTCCTCTACCATTGCGTGCAAGCGGGCCTCGACATGGCCATCGTCAATGCGGAGAAGCTCGAACGCTACCCCTCCATTCCGGAACAGGAACGGTTGCTGGCGGAGGATCTGATTTGGTGGCGCGGCGACGACCCGATCGCGGCATTTACCGCGCACTTCCGCGCCAAGGTGTCCACCCCGCGGATGGAGCGTCGGCGCGAACTGCCGCTCGACGAACGCCTGAGCTCGTATATTGTCGAAGGCGCGCGCGACGGTCTGCATGCCGATCTGGACCTGGCGCTGCGGGAGCGCAAGCCGCTCGACATCGTCAACGGTCCGCTGATGGGCGGGATGGACACGGTCGGGCGGTTGTTTGCCGCCAACGAGATGATCGTTGCCGAAGTGTTGCAGTCGGCGGAAGCGATGAAGGCAGCGGTGGCATACCTGGAGCCGTATATGGAGAAGGCTGAGAGCGCCGCTAAGGGGACGGTCTTGCTCGCCACCGTGAAAGGGGATGTCCACGACATCGGCAAGAACCTCGTCGATATCATTCTCGGCAACAACGGCTTCAAGATCGTCAACCTCGGTATCAAGGTGCCGCCGGAGGAACTGATCAAAGCCTATCGCCAGTATCGGCCGGATCTCATCGGTCTGTCGGGGCTCCTGGTCAAGTCGGCGCAAATGATGGCGGTGACGGCGCAGGACCTCAGCGCTGCCGGCGTCGCCTGTCCGATTCTGGTTGGTGGCGCGGCACTGTCCAACCGGTTCACGCGTCTGAAGATCGCTCCGCAATACGACGGGACCGTAGCCTACGCCAAAGATGCGATGACGGGGCTGGACCTGGCGAATCAGCTGATGCATCCGGACAAGCGTGCGGCGCTGGTCGTCCGGCTTGAGGAGGAATCGCGCCAATTCGAGGCGGCGATGCCGGCGCGGCAGCCCACGGAGGTCCGGGCGGGTAGACCGCGATCCGTCGTGCACGCGGTGGACGACGTGCCGATACCGCCGGATCTGCGGCTGCACGTGCTGCGCGACTACGATCTGGAAGCGATCTTCCGGTACATCAATCCGGTGATGCTGTACACGCGTCACCTCGGCTTCAAGGGCAAGTTCGAAGATGCCCTGGCCGCCGGACACCCGAAAGCGACGGCGCTCCGCGCACAGGTCGCGGCGGTGGAAGCCACGATGCTGGCGCACCCCGAAATTACCGCCAACGCGGTCTACCACTTCTTCCCGGCGCGTAGCGACGGCAATCGGCTGCGGCTCTACACGTCCGACGGCGGCACCGCGATCGAGACCTTTCACTTTGGGCGGCAATCTGTCGAGCCGCACCTCTGTTTGGCGGACTTCACCCTGCCGGTGGACGCCGGCCGGTCGGACTACGTGTGCCTGTTTGCGGTCACCATCGGTCCGGGGGTGCGCCGCCTCGCGGAGCAGTGGAAGACGGAGGGCGCATTCCTCAAATCGCACATCCTGCAGGTCCTGGCGCTCGAAGGCGTGGAGGCGTTCGCCGAGCTCCTGCACCAGAAAATCCGCGAAATGTGGGGCTTCCCCGATCCGGCGGGGACGACGATGGCGGATTTGTTTAGAGCCCATTATCGCGGAGTCCGCGTGTCGTTTGGTTATCCGGCCTGCCCGCGCCTTGAAGATCAGGCCAAGCTGTTCCGCCTGCTCGACGTGCCGGTGCACATCGGGGTTCAACTCACCGAGGGGTACATGATGGACCCCGAGGGATCGGTTACGGCGTTAGTCTTCCACCACCCCGAGGCACGGTACTTCAGCCTGTCACCCGATGACGTGGCCTCCCTGGAGCGCGAGATCGATCCGCTGGCCGATGCGCCGTCCGCGTGACCGGTTCCCGCCTGCCGGCGTGTCGCACGGAAGTGCGAGCGAAGCCCGAGCGGGCACGGATCCGCTGCGACGATTGACGTTTCCGCACGGCTACGGCACCGTCGAAAGCATGAAGGCGAAAGACCTCACGATCTGGTTGTGCCTGATCCTCTGTGCGGTGGGGTGTGCGCTGCCGGCTACGGCGTTTCCGAATCCGCTCGGGTTTCTCGGAGGCGGCAAAGGGGCGCCGCCGCCGGAGCGGCTTGCCGGCGTCGCCGGGCCGCCGTTTTCTTTTGCCGGCATCGTGCGTGCGGTGAAGCCGGCAGTGGTGAATATCTCAAGCACGCAAACGGTGCGCGCGCAGGGTGTGCCCGGATTCGACCCGGGGGGGCAGTTGGATCCGCAGGACCCGTTTTACGAGTTTTTCCGGCACTTCTTTCCGGAGACGCCGCGCAGCTTCACGCAGCGTAGCCTCGGATCGGGGGTGATCATCGATGCCGACGGCTATATCGTCACCAACGCCCATGTGGTCAAGGATGCCGACAAGATCGTGGTCAAGCTGAACGATAAGCGCGACTTCGAGGCCCGCCGTGTCGGGCTCGATGAGAAATCGGACGTCGCGCTGCTCAAAATCGCGTCGCCTCACGACCTGACCGTCGCGCCGCTCGGCGACTCCGACACGCTGCAAGTGGGAGACTGGGTGCTGGCGATCGGTAACCCGTTCGGCTTGGCGGAAACCGTCACCGCCGGCATCGTTAGCGCGCTGGGTCGGGTGATCGGGCAAGGGCCGTACGACAACTTCATCCAGACCGACGCCTCCATCAACCCCGGGAACTCCGGCGGTCCGTTGATCGATACCCAGGGGCAAGTGGTAGGCATCAATTCAGCGATCTTCAGCAAGAGCGGCGGCAGCATCGGGATCGGGTTCGCCATACCGATCAACATGGTCAAGACGGTGGTCGAGCAGCTCAAGACGCGCGGCAAGGTCGTTCGCGGTTGGCTCGGGCTGACGGTACAGGATATCACCCCGGAGCTGGCGCGGTCATTCGACCTGAAGCGCGCACAGGGGGCCCTGGTGACGGAGGTTGCGGCGGACAGTCCGGCGGATCGGGCGGGGTTGGAACGTGGCGACATCATCGTCAATTTCGATGGTACCGACATCGACGAAGCCCATCAGGTCCCGGTGTTGATCGCGGAATCGAAGGTTGGCAAGACGGTCAGCCTGACGATCCTGCGTCGCGGCGGCCGGCGCACCCTGCGGGCGACTGTGGCTGAACCGCCGGGCCGCCGTGCGCCAGGGGCGGGCCCGGAGATCGCGCGACGCTGGGGGTTGGCCGTCGCCAATATTTCGCCGGAGGTGGCCCGGCAGCTCGCCCTGACCTCGACGAAAGGGGTGGTTGTGACCGACGTCGCTGCCGATGGCCCGGCCGGCGATGCCGGCCTGGAAGCGGGCGATGTCATTACGCAAGCGAACCGCCAGCCCGTCCGCGATGTGCGCGGCTTTGGCAAAGTGGTCGCTGGGGCGCAGAACCAGTTGCTCTTGCTGGTGCAGCGTCAGGGGCAGTTCTTCTTGGTTGCTCTGCGTCGCTCCGAGTAGCGTGCACGGTCGGTGTCGGTGCGGGTGAGCGGTCGGGAGCAAGCGAACAGGACACGGCTTTATGAGACCAACGCGCGCGACGGTTCTGGCGGCGGATGTGGGCGGTACGAAAGTCAACCTGGCCCTGTTTGCCTGTGGCGCAGGCTCCGTGCGGTGCCTGCGGAGCGCGTCCTACCCGAGTCACGAACTCGGCGATCTCGTGAGCGGGGTGCGCCGGTTCTTGGGGTCGGACCCGCCCCGCCTCCATGCCGCGGTGTTTGGGGTGGCCGGTCCGGTGCGACAAGGACGCGTACAGACCACCAACCTGCCGTGGCTCATCGACGAGGGGCAATTAAGTACCGCGCTCGGCATCGCGCGCGTCCGACTGATCAACGACTTGGAAGCCACGGCGTATGGGGTGCTTACGTTGGAGCCGGCGGATATATTGCTGTTAAACCCCGGTGCGACCGTTCGCGGAAACGTCGCCGTGATTGCCGCGGGGACGGGCCTGGGGGAAGGCGGACTGTTCTGGGACGGTGTCGAGTACCGGGCCGCGCCGTCGGAGGGTGGCCACGCGGATTTCGCCCCGCGCAACGCGCTGGAATGTGCGCTGCTGTCGTTTCTCTGGAAACGGTACGGGCACGCGAGTTACGAACGTCTGCTCTCCGGTGCCGGGCTGGTCACCATTTACGAGTTCTTGCGCGAGCAGGGGGACGCTCATGAACCGCCATGGTTGGCGGCGCGCTTGCGCGAACAGGATCCGGCGGCGGTGATTTCGCAGGCCGCGCTGCAGGGGGACTCCGCCCTGTGCGTGCAGGCGTTGCACACGTTCACGGCCATCTATGGGGCCGAGGCCGGCAATCTCGGGCTGAAATTCATGGCCACCGGTGGCGTCTATGTGGGCGGCGGGATTGCGCCGAAGATACGCACCAAGTTGGCGGACGGAACGTTCATGGCGGCGTTCCGCGACAAAGGGCGGATGACGGCGCTTATGGACGCGATGCCGGTCCGAGTTGTATTAAGAGAGACGACCGCGTTGCAGGGCGCGGCATGGTGCGCGGCGCGGTTAACCGAAAAGGAGACAACCGATGACGGAAAGAGTCCGTGAAATCTTGAGTTGGTACGGCAGCGACACGCCTGGAACCAAGGCGAACATTGCCCGCTTGTTGAACCATGGCCGACTGGGTGGCACGGGCCGGCTGGTGATTCTGCCGGTGGATCAGGGTTTCGAACATGGGCCGGCGCGCAGCTTTGCGCCCAACCCGTCGGGGTACGATCCCCGCTACCATTTCGAATTGGCGATCGCCGCGGGATGCAACGCCTACGCCGCACCCTTAGGGTTTCTGGAAGCCGGCGTCGCCGAGTTTGCCGGCGACATTCCGCTGATCCTGAAGCTGAACAATTCCGACAGCCTGGTCGGCGGCGGGGATCCGTGCCCGGCGCTCACCGGTAGCGTCGACGAAGCCCTGCGCCTGGGTTGCGCCGCCATCGGTTTTACCGTCTACCCTGGGTCGGCAGCGCGCAATGAAATGTACGGCCAGATCCGCAGCCTGACGGAAGAAGCCAAGCGCAAAGGACTCGCGGTGGTGGTCTGGTCGTATCCGCGCGGTGGAGGACTGTCGAAAGAGGGGGAGACCGCCATCGATGTGGTGGCCTATGCAGCCCAGATCGCGGCGCAATTGGGCGCGCACTTTATCAAGGTGAAACCACCCACGGCGCACATCGAACAGAGCGCGGCGAAGAAAGTCTACGAGCAGGAGCGCATCCCGATCGGCACGCTCGCCGAGCGCGTGCGCCATGTCGTACAGAGTGCGTTCAACGGCCGGCGCGTGGTGATTTTCTCCGGCGGCGAAGCGAAGGAGACCAACGCGCTCCTCGACGAGGTGCGCGCTATTCGTGACGGTGGAGGCTTTGGCTCGATCATCGGGCGCAACTCCTTCCAACGGCCGCGAGATGACGCCCTGAGGTTCCTCGGTACGGTCATGCAGATCTACGCTGGGGAGACCCGCTAGCGCCGGCAGTCGGCGGGCCGCACGTTCGGCCGCCGCGAGAGGTTCGTTGTCAGTGTAGCGCCGTCAAGAATCTGGCGTTCGCCGCATCTTCGTCATCTTTCCGACAGTGCGCGATCGGCGTATGCGGTGACCGGTTGGTGCTCGCGAACTGCCGCGCGCGGATACTCCAGGGTGGCGTCATTCCAGGGATATCCGCGTGAAGTTCGCCATGCGCTGGGTGTCGGGGCGCGGCGCAGCGGTATGGGATGGTCTTGGAGAGCTTGTTGAGAGCGCATGGCTGGTGCGTGTCTTGCTGCTCTTGCTTCCGGCATACGAGACTACTCCGGGGCGAGGCGCGAACACGTGAACGGCGCAGATCGGTCGGACTGAGGGGAGCTACAGATGCTAGCGCAGCCGACGCCACATATTCGGGCGAGCGAGAGTTCGCCGCGGATTGCCCGGCTGGAGCTGGGCGGGCTCGGCAACCGCTTCCTCGGCCTGCTTGGGCGCAGGTGGTCTCGGCGCAGCTTCGCCACGGAGGTCGCCAAGCTGCTCGCGGAAACAGCGCAGGCAAAGGCGGTTGCGGTACTGGCGTACGAACGGCACCGCGACCGCCTGGTATTATTGGCGGATTGTGGACTGTCCAGCGACGCCCGTCTGACGTTGGGTGGGGCGGTCGATACGGCGTGGGAGATCCCCGTGCGCGGCCTCAAAGGCCGGCGCATCAGCGTGGTCGAGGCCGCGCATCAGAATCCGCTCGTCCCGGAGAGCCTAAGGTGCTTGGGTGCTGAGGGCTTGTGCGTGGTGTCGTTGCCGGTCTATTACGATGCCGCGCCGGTCGGCGCCGTCGTGCTCTTTGCGGCGCGCAGCCGTGCGTTCACGGACGCTCAACTGCAGGTCCTGAGTCAGGCGCTGCGCGTCTGTGGCCGTGGCCTACGCGAGCGCGAACCCGCCCCGGCGCACGTCCTGGAGCCCACGCATGCGGATGCGTGGTCCGAGGCTGCGCAGCCGGCGGTGGGGCTGCCCGACCCCGGCGCGATGGGCGGCGCAACCACCCTCACCGGAACTTCCCATCTGCAGGTGGGAGACGGCACGCCCACAAGCGTGGTTGACCGCGGGATCGCGGACGCCCGAAGCCCCGCAGTGCCGTCCATGGAGCTGGATCCCGGCCGAACGCCGCCGGACGCGCAGCGCTCCAACGAGGCGCTGCGCAATCTCCTGCATGCCAGCCGTGCCGTCCGCGCCGAGCGCGACCGCCTCCGCCAGCAGGTTGCGGAGATCGAGGCGCTGCGGGCGCGCGACACGACCGAACTGCGCGGCCAGCTCGCGACCCTGGAAGACCGCCTGCTCGCGGTGGAGTCGGAGCGGCAGCGGACACAGCGGCTTGCCGACGCGCAACGGCGCGCGGCGGATGAAGCCCTGCAGGCCCTGCGCGGCGAGCGCGACACTCTGCGTGAGCGCCTGGACGCCCTGGAGTCCAGCGCCGCGGAGACGGGGGGCCAGCTGTCGGCGCTCGACGCGGCGCGCGAGGCGTTGGCGGTGCAACTCCGGGCGGCGCAGGCCGAGCAGGACCAGCTGCGTGCGCGGTACGCACAGGCAAGCGAGGCGTTTGCAGAGGAGCGGGAACGCTGGCAGTCCCAGGAGGCGCTTGAAGCCGCGCAGCGGCAGCGGCTTGCGGACGAGATCGCAGCGCTGCACGCGCAGTTGGAGCCCTTCCGCGTGATTGCGGCCGAACGCGACGCCCTGGCGCAATCGGTTGCCGACCTCCGCGGCGCCGGTGCCGACCTGGAGGGCACGGTCGCCGGGTTGCAACAGCAGGTGACCGCGGCGCGGGCCGAGGGCGACGCCCTGCGCGAACAACTGCACCAGCGCGATGCGACCCTGGAGACCATGACGGGAGATTGCGAGCGGTTGCAGCGGGCTCAGCTGGCGGCGGACGCGGAGGCCGCCGCCGCCGCGGCGGAAATTCGGGAACTGCGCGACGCCGTTCGCGAAGCGGGCCGGCGGCTCGACCAGGAGCGCCGGGAGCGCGCCGCGGAACTCGACGCATTGCTGCAGGAGGTGGCGCCCGAGGGCGCGCTCGATGTCGGAGCCGAACCACCTGGGGAACGGCCCCCGTCGCAGCCCAGCGACGCGGCGCCGGTCGACGATGTGCTGACCATCGAGCGCTCCGCACCCCTTGCCTCCCTCGCGGATGTCGTCCCCGAGGCGATCGAATCGCTGCCGCCGGCGGTGGCCCCTTCGCCAGCCGGCTCGCTTGGCGAGTTGGTGGTTCTTGACGACGAGGTATTGGCAAACCAAGCCTGCGCCGCGCTTGCGGCGGCGGGTTTCGAGGTGTCGGCCCTGCCGCTAGCGGAGGCGACGGTGGACGAACTCGCCCGACGCAAGCTGAAGTGCGTCATGCTCAACCTGGGGGCGGGTGGCCCGGCCTGGCGTACGCTCCGCCTGCTGCGCGAGCGGACCGCTACCCGCAATGTGCCCGTCCTCGCCTACGCGATGAACGGCCAGTGCCCGACCGGTTTCTGCCTGGGCAGGGTCGACTTCGCCTTGTGGCCGCTGGAATCCGGCCGCCTGATCGAGCGGCTCGGCCGCCTGCGGCCCAAGTTGCAACGACTCTTGATGGTCAGCGCCGATGTCGAGGGCATGGGCGCGTTGCGTGTGCCGCTCGGTCGCGCCAAGATTTCAACCTCCATCGTACTGGATGCCAAACAGGCGCTGGAGTTCGCTTCAATGGTAGAACCCGATGCCGCCGTCGTTCACCTCGCTCCAACCTGTCCCTCGGCCGCCAGTGCAATTGCCGGCCTGCGCGCGAACGAGTCGACTCGCGATCTGCCAATATTAGTCCTGCTGGACGAGGCGAGCATAACAAATGAGGAAGATTTCTTTGTGGCCGCGGGGGGCCACTGGCTGCGGAGGGCGGGGTTCCAGTTCTTGCGCCTGCCGGAGGAAATCGGTCGACTCATTGGCTGACGTTCGACCGGCTGCCGGCTACCCCCGGAGCCGTCACGGCGCCCGATTCGCTGAACGTCGGATATTGCATTGACTTTTCCCCTTGGTAATGGCAGTCATAAACACCACTGTCGCTTGGCTTTTGACGGAGAAGCGGAGGGGATTCGATGCAAGGTGGGGACATTGTCGACGGAAGCCGCCGGACGGGCCTGGGTGTTAGCCCCCGCCTTGGCAGCGCGTGCGATACGGCAATTGAGCCACGAAGGGCAGAGCTACCTTTGCCGGTATGTCAGGCAAGCGTTATGCCTTCGACGCGGGGGCTGGCGGTGAGCATGCTGGTGTCTACTGGTAGTGCAGTCTGAGGAGAGAAGCATGGGAACAAGATCTTCGCACCGGGTTGAATCGATTCTCGCGCCGAGTCCACGCTCCATCTCCCGCCGTCGTCTGTGCCACCTGCGGCTGTTGCTCTGGGCGGCCAGCGCGTACTCGATCGCGATGGCACTGCCGGTCTCGGCTGTCGACCTGGTCAGCATCAACATCAATGGCGTGTCGGGTAACCTTCCCAGCGGTGGGGCCGCACTGAACGCCGATGGAAGCGTGGTGGCCTTCTATTCCGATGCCAACAATCTGGTGAGCGGGGATACCAACCAGGTGCGCGATATATTTGTGCGTGACCGCAACGCGCAGCACACCGAGCGCGTCAGCGTCTCCAGCGCCGGCGAGCAGGCCAATGGGACGAGCCACTCGAATGGCGGGGCGCCGGGCATCAGCGACGACGGCATGATCGTCACCTTCTATTCCAATGCCAGCAATCTGGTGACGGGGGACGGTAACGGGGCTGCGGATGTGTTCGTACGCGATCGCGGGGCGGGAACGACCGCACTGGTCAGCGCCAACCCGAGCGGAACGTCCGGGAACGGTGCCAGCCGCTTCCCCAGCGTCAGTGCCGATGGACACTTCGTCGCCTTTCAGTCCGCGGCCTCCGACCTGATACTCGGAGACACCAATAACAGGACCGACATTTTCGTCCGCGATCTGCAGACCGGGGTTACGGAACGGCTGTGCAACGTGGAGCCGAACGCGGACAGCACCGCGCCGAGCATCAGCGCGGACGGGAATTACGTCGCCTTCGTTTCCAGCGCCACGAACCTGGTGCTCAGCGACACCAAGGGCCGAAGAAATGTATACGTTTGTAATCGCACCGCGAGCAGCATCGAACTGGTCAGCGTCAATGCTGCCGGGGAGCCGGGAAATGCCGATAGCATCGTGCCGATGATCAACGGCGATGGCTCGATCGTCGCATTCAAGTCTAATGCGAATAACCTGGTGTCCGGGGACGGGAACGGCAATGTCGATGTTTTTGTACGCGACCGGAATGCGGGGACCACGGAACGGATTAGCATCAGCGTGACCGGCACGGACTCCAATGGCGAGTCGTACGCGCCGGTTGTCAGTCGCGATGGACGCTTCGTGGTCTTTGGGTCCGAGGCCACGAATCTGGTGTCGCACGACACCAACGCGGCCGCGGACCTGTTCGTTCGTGACCGCGAGAACCGCTTCACCATGCTGGCGGATCTCTTGGCTAACGGTTTTCAGCCAAGCGCCGGCCTTCCCGATGCCCCCGCCGCGATCAGTGCGGATGTCAAGACCATTGCGTTCGCGTCCTTCGTCTCCCAGTACGTGCCGAACGACCTGAACGAACAGGCGGATGTGTTCGCCACGTCCAATCCGTTCGTCTGTGCGGCGGCGAGCACCTGTCCGGTCGGCTTTTCCTGCGTCGCGGGGTTCTGTACGGCGCCGACGCCGACGCCGACGGCGAGTGCGACGCCGACCCGGACCGGAACGCCCACCCCGACACCTACGGTGACGCCGACGCCAACGCCGACGCCGACGATTTCGTGCTTCGTCGATACGGATTGCCCGCGCGGGCAGGTGTGCGACCCGGTTGGGAAGTACTGCAAGCCGGCGCCGACCCCGACGCCGCTCACACCGTGTACGACGCCTGAGGACTGTCCGTCCACGGACAACTGCGTCAATGGCTACTGCCAGCCGAAAGTGACGCCGACGGCAACGGTGACCCCGACACCGCTCCCCACCTGCACGACGGACGAGCAGTGCGCCGAGCCGGGCACGCATTGTCGGGCCGGCGTCTGTGTGCCGGTGCGCGAGTGTGACGATATCGATCCGAACGTCGATCGCAAGGAGTGCCGTGGTGACCGCGAGGCGTGCGTTCAGCACACGTGCGAGTGTGGCGGCGACTGCAACCTGGACGGTTTGGTACTGGGCAACGAAGTGACCCAGATGGTCTGCGTGCTGAGCGGCAATTGTCCGCTGTCGCAGTGCGCCGCCGGCGATTTCAACGGTGACGGCACCATCAAGGGGAGCGAGGTCTGCACCGCCGTTACCAATCTCGGACTCGGCTGTCCGGGCGAAGGCCAGCCGCTGGTCACGGGTCAGGCGGCGGCGGAAACGCGGAGCTTGGACATCGGTTCCGCTAGTGGGGCGCCGGGGACTGTGGTGACAATCGGTGTGGGTCTCAGCGGCGGCGGCGACGTGGCCACCGCGCAATTGGATCTGTTGCTTGACACGAACGTCTTGGAAGTGCCAGCCGACGCATCGACCGCATGCACGGTCGATCCCCGCGTCGCCGCGACCGATGTGGCGTTTGCCTTCTTGCCGCAAACGCCGCCCAGCGCACCGGGCTTGGCTCGGGTGCGCTTGTTCGTGGCCGATCTCAACATCTGCCGTGACAACGAGCCGTACCCGTTGCCGGCGTTCACGGAAGGTTCGCTGGTGATTTGTCAGTTCCGCATCAATCCGCTGGCGACGCCCGGAACGGTGTCGCCGCTGGATGCGGCTCGGCTGAACATTGGCGATCCGCGCGGGGTCGAATACATCGCCGCATCCACGTCGGGATCGATCACCGTGACCGAACCGCCGCCCTGTGCGCAGGATAGCGAGTGTCCGGACGGCACCCACTGCCGCGCTGGTGTGTGCAAGGGGATCCGCCCGTGCTCGGGGCCGATGGCCGGTCCGACGGAATGCCTCGGAAGACGCGAGGCCTGTATCGAAGAGAACGGCTCCAGCGTGTGTGAGTGCGGTGGCGACTGCAACCTTGACGGCATCGTGCGCAGCAACGAGATCACGGCGTTGGTGCGAATCTACACCGGGTTGACGCCTCTGAGCGCCTGTCCAGCCGACGACATCAACGGGGACACGATCGTGCGGAGTAATGAGGTGACCGCGGTTACGATCAACTACGGCAGTGGCTGCCAGTAACTGAGCGCGGTATCGTTACGGCGCAATAGGCAAGGAAGCTCAACTCAAGCGGTGACAAGGATGATTAGAGGAGGACATCGAATGAACGCGTCGAGCATCGTACTTTGGGCTCGGTCGGGAGCTGCCCTGCTGGTCACGAGCGGATGGCTGGTCTCCTCGATTCTCCTTGCTGCCCCGGGAATCGCCCGGGCGCAGGGCATTACCCTGACGATTACGGGCGGGAGCGGTGCGCCTGGCGGCACCACGAACGTCACCCTCACGTTGTCAGGCGATGACCAAAACCAGGCGGTCGGCCTCTCGGACTTCGTGACCTTCGATGACGTGCTCAGTGTAGTCAACTCGGACTGCGAGCTGGATCCGCGCATTGCGCCCGGCACGCATATCAAGAGCGTCTTGCCGCAATGCATACCGGCCCCGCCTGCCGGCAAGAAATGTATGAATTTCGATATCGCGGTGAATCCCGCACTGGCCGACCCCAACCAGCCGCTCGGCAACGGGCCGCTGATGACATGCGTCTTTCATATCGCCGCCGAAGCCTCCGTCGGACCCCTGGCCCTGACCGGTAGCCAATCCGGTCTCGAAGTTGGAGACAAGGATCTGAATCTGCTACCGGCCACCGTGGTGAGCGGCGAGATTACGGTTGCCGAGACCACCCCGACTCCGACCGGCACGGCAACGGCCACCATCACCCCGACAGCCCCGCCGACAGCGACACCGACCGAGACCACCGCCCCGACGGCGACCGTGACGCCGACCGAAACCCCGACCACCCCGCCGACGGCGACGGTTACTCCCAGCGCCACGTCCACCCGCACCGCCACCGCGACGGCGACCAGGACCGCGACGCCGACAAATACGTCGCTGCCGACCGCGACGCCGACACAGACCCCGACGCTAAAGGCGTGCGTCATCGATCCGGATTGTCCGCCGGAGCAGATCTGCGTGAATCAGGTGTGCTCGACGGTTGCGTGCAGTGACACCAACCCGTGTCCCGGCGGTCGCCAGTGCGTCAGCGGGAGTTGCGCACAACTCCCGCCACCGAGCGCGACCCCGGCACGAACCGCTACGCCGCTGCCAACCTCGACGCCCACTAGCGCACCGCAGGGGGGTGGCGGCGACGATGACGGTGGATGCAGCACGGTGCCACCGGGCAGCGCCGGTGGGTCGCTGCTGTGGCTGATCGTTCCAGCCGCCGTGTTAGCCTGTGGCAGACGGCGGGGAGCCTGAGGTCGAGCGCAATTCCGATGCCTGGCGTAGGACCTCGACTGTCGGCTTCGTGCCGCGTCCGCCGATTCCCTCGACGAATGCGACACGTCTCGGCTCCTTACGCAAGCGATTGCGGGTCGCGGATAAGCGTTTTTGGCTTGGCAACGGTAAATTTCAGCAAGCTTATCCTTGACATTGTGCGGGATTTTTGAGTATGTATCGCCCCACTTACGCGGTGCGTAGAACGACCTGTCGGTGGAGGCGCTGGGCTTGCGACAGGATTCAGTGAAGCAGGTCGGTTGACTGGAAAGGAGGAGGGCAATGCGAACGGTGAAGTGGAACGCTTTTCTCTCGTGCCTCTGCATTTTGGCAGGGGCCATGGGGGGATGGGCGGCAAGCGCGCGTGCTGACGTCACGGTAGACAAGGGGGCCTCCGTCATCGTCTTCCCCAAGGTTCGCGCCGACGGGACGTTCGATACGATCATCCAGATTGCCAACACCGGCAATTCCCTCGTGGTGGCCAAGTGCTTCTACGTGAACGCGGTGAAGGCCGCCACTGGCGTGTGCCAGGAAACCGACTTTACGATCTTGCTCACCAAGCAACAGCCCACCGTCTGGCTCGCAACCAGCGGTCGTCCGTACGGGCAGTACGGCGGTATTGCCCCGGGGGCTATCCCTCCCATGGGCACCTCCTTTATCGGAGAACTGAAGTGCATCGAAACCGACCTGACGGGGGCACCGGTTACGGGCAACCATTTGAAGGGCGAGGCCACGCTCAAGGCGGTGCGTACCGGAACCGATGCTAGCACCGGCCTGTGGGTTACCGCGGGCGATGTCGCCAAGCACAACGCTCTCGGGATCGTCGGCAATCCGGCCGCGACGGCTTCGAACCCGCTGACCTTAGACGGCGGTGCGACGTACGCTGCCTGCCCAGCGAAGCAGATCTTGAATTTCTTCCCCAGCGGTTCGGACGATCTGGTGGTCCCAAGCGGCCAAAACTTCAACGAACTGACCCTCGTGACTTGCTCGGAAGATTTCGAGAATCAAATTTGGCCGTGGGTTACCGTCCAGTTCCTCATTTTCAACTCGTACGAGCAGCGGTTCTCCGCCAGCACGAGTTTCAATTGCTTCCTGAACAAGGAGCTGACCGCGATCGACGTTCCATCGCAAGGGAATCCCGTGAACACCTCCGTCTTTGGCGTGGGCGTCCTGCAGACAGACGCCGCTCAGGTGGAAATCACCCCAGTACCCCCAGCCGACAACGGCAATCCGGCCGTCATCGGCCTCGGCGAACGAGTTCTGGAAAGTTTAGTGGGGCCGTCCACGCGTGCCGGTAGCAATCTGTTCACCAAGGGCGACCTGCCAGGGGATCAGATCCGGATGCCGACAGGGTTCTAAGGCCTGGGGTGGATCAGACGAGGAAGAGAGCAGTGGCTGAGTTCTCCATACGAGGCGAAAGGAGAAGGGCAATGCGTACGGTGAAGTGGAATCCTCTTTTCTCAGGTGTCTGCATGCTCCTGGGAGGGATGCTCCTGTGGGTGGGGGCTGCACGTGGCGATATCTCATCGACAAACCCGGCGGCACTTCTCATTTTTCCGAAAATCGTGGTCGACACATCCAACAACGTCGACACCGTGATCCAAATCACCAACACCGCTGACGTGCCGGTTAACGTACGGTGTTACCTTGTCAATGCCACTCCTCCCCCGCCCCCTACCAACCCGACTGGCCCCCCGGTGGTTCTGTTTCCGGCGCCGGTGGTGACGCAAACGTGCATCGAGACTGACTTCACCTTCCTCTTGACGGCCAAGCAGCCGATCGTGTGGAAAGCGTCCGAGGGCCTGCCATTCCTGCCGCTCACGCAGATATTCGGTCCCGGCGGCCAGCGCAATGCCGGGAGCATCCCGCCCGCGCCCCAAGACCCAATGATCGGCGAGCTCAAGTGCGTCGAGGTGGGATTTGCCGGTGACGAGTATCCCATCGACAGCAACGATTTGATCGGCCAGGCGAGCATTGAGAATAGCGACACACCGGACATCCAAACCTACAACGCCTACGGTGTACAATCGATTAGCGGCCAGAACAACCGCGATAACAACTTAGTGCTCGGTCAGGAGTACAACGGTTGCCCGAACTACTTGATTCTTGACCATTTCTTCGACTATGCACCGGACCCAGTTCCTTCGGGACAAGTGCTTACCGGCTTGACGCTGGTCCCCTGTTCGGAGGATTTTGTCCTGCAGAGTTGGCCACGTATAACCGTGCAATTCCTTGTCTACAACGAGTTCGAGCAGCGCTTCTCGACCAGTCGACCTACTGGATGCTTTACTGAGTTGCTACTTTCCGACATCGACACCCGTCCGGGAAATGTAGGCGGAAACGACTACTATTCGATTTTCAGTTTCCCCGTCCAGGGCACCCTCACGGGCCAAACGTGGATCCGCGGTGTGCAGGGGGCCACATCCGGCAACGGGTTGCTCGGTATTGCGGAAGAGTATCATAGCGGTCCAGGCCACTTTGGAGCGTTCGTCCCGATTCAGAAGGGGACACGGAGCAAGACCGACACGATCAGGCTGGTGGGGGCGTCTCCAGCAGCGCCCTGAGGCGAGGGCAAGAAGCTTGCGGGTGGGCCGGGCAGCGATGCCCGGCCCTTTTTTTTGGCGATCAACGGTCGGCTGCCGTGGGGCATCCGTGTGCACGGACACGCGGCTGAGCAAGATGAAATTCAGGGCAGCGAGGTGTGGCTGTAGCAGCGTGGGCAGCCCGCTGGGTGCTGCGGCCGGTGGAGCGCCCTCCGCTCGGCGCGGCGGGGGATAATACAGACCAGTGGTGTGGGGAAACTATTCCGCAAAGACTGCGGCGGCCACCACGGATGTCCACAGGCCATCCTTATCGCCCATGGCGGATTGGGTGACGTTGCGGGTCATGACGATCTCATTGGACACGCGCCAGACGTCCTTGCGCTCGTCGTAGCTGGTATTGGGGTCGAACTCGACCCCGAGAATGGTGGCGAGCATGGAGGCGGCAAGATCTTCGGCATAGTCGCCTGCCTTGTCGTCGGTTTGGCCGAAACTGTGGTGTTCGGAAAGGTAGCCATACTGTCCCCGGTCTTTGGGAATCGCCACGCCCACGGAGGAGGCAACCAGGCGGTGCGGTTCGTTCGTCGAGTTGTCGCTCATCACGACGTAGAGAATCTGGCCGGGTTTCAGGAGTTTCAAGCCTTCTTGCGGGGTGATCAGCCTGGCGTGCGGCGGGAAAATACTCGATACCCGAACGACGTTGAACTGCGCGATCTTGGCGCTGCGCAAGGCCATCTCGAAGCTGGTCAGCTTCTCGCGGTGCTTGCCCACGCCCTTTGTGAGAAAGATCTTCTTGGCAACCATGGACATTGGGTATCCTCCCTTCCACACTGGGGCAAGACTGCCGCGCGCGTTTAACACGAACGGTGGTGCGCGACAAGACGGCGATCGAGCGCGCGCGACCGGCCTGCTACCGGGGCGTGACGCCGCTACAAGCCGACCGCCGGCCGGTACTCGCCGAATACCCGTCGCATGGCGTCGGCGATCTCTCCGAGCGTGGCATACGCACGTACCGCGCCGACGATTGCCGGCATGACGTTGCCGGCGCCGCGCGCCGCATCCTCGACCCGTTGTACGGCGCTGCTTGCCGCGGTCTGGCTACGCTCCGCACGCACGCGTGCCAACTTGGCGATCTGGCGGCGCTCGAGTTCCGGATCGATACGAAGGATCTCGCTCTTCGGCTCCTCGGCGACGGTGAAATCGTTGACGCCGACGATGATGCGGTTCTTGCGCTCGATTTCCTGTTGGTAGCGGTAGGCGGCGTTGTGAATCTCTCGTTGCTGGTATCCTGACTCGACGGCGCGTACGGCACCGCCGAGCGTGTCGATGGTCGCAATGTACTCTTCCGCCTTGCGCTCCAACGCGTTGGTCAGCGACTCGATACAGTACGATCCGGCGAGCGGGTCGATGGTATCGCTGACGCCGCTTTCGTAGGCGATGACCTGCTGCGTGCGCAGGGCAATGCGGACGGAGTCCTCGGTCGGGAGGCCGAGGGCTTCGTCTTTACTGTTGGTGTGCAGCGACTGCGTGCCGCCGAGCACGGCGGCGAGCGCCTGAATCGTGGTACGGACGACGTTGTTGTCCGGTTGTTGCGCCGTGAGGGACGACCCGGCCGTCTGCGCGTGTGTGCGCAGCATCATGGAACGCGGGTCGGTGGCCCCGAAGCGCTCCTTCATGATGCGCGCCCACAGCCGGCGCGCGGCGCGAAACTTGGCGATTTCCTCGAGAAAATTGTTGTGGACGTTGAAGAAGAAGGACAAGCGGGTGGCGAAGGCGTCGACGCTCATGCCCGCCCGCACCGCGGCTTCGACGTAGGCGATGCCGTCGGCAAGCGTAAACGCGATCTCCTGGGCCGCCGTCGAGCCCGCCTCGCGGATGTGGTACCCGGAGATCGAAATCGTGTTCCAATTAGGGACCTCCTGGGCGCAGAAGGCGAAGATGTCGGTAATGATGCGCATGGAGCCGGCGGGCGGGTAGATGTACGTGCCGCGGGCGATGTACTCCTTCAGGATGTCGTTCTGAATCGTGCCGCCAACCTTGTCCCAGCCGACGTGCTGCCTCTCGGCAACCACCAGGTACAGGGCCAAAAGGATGCTGGCCGTCGCATTGATGGTCATCGAGGTGGTGACCTTGTCCACGGGGATGCCCTCGAGTAGCGTCTCCATGTCGGCAAGCGAATCGATGGCGACACCGACCCTGCCTACCTCGCCCTGCGCACGGACGTGATCGGAGTCGCGGCCCATCTGCGTCGGCAGGTCGAAGGCGACGCTCAATCCCGTTTGCCCCTGTTCGAGAAGGTAGCGGTAGCGATGGTTGGATTCTTCCGCGGTCCCGAAGCCGGCGTACTGGCGCATCGTCCAGAACCGGCCGCGATACATCGTGGGCTGCACGCCGCGGGTGAACGGATACGCGCCGGGGAAGCCAAGACGTTCGACGTAGGCGGTGTCGGATTGTTCCTCCGGGGTGAACACGCGCTGCAGTTCGATGCCGGACGTGGTTTCGAAGCGCGGCGATCGCTCGGGGGCGCGCGCCAGAGTGCGGTTGAGCAGTTGCGCTTCCCACGCTTCCCGAGCCTGCTTGACGTCATCACTGTTGGCCATCTGCTGTCCTTGTGCGACGGGATGCGACCGCGGCGCGCCGTTCACTCGATAACCATGAGCACTTGGTTGGCCTCCACGGCCTGTCCGGCCTTCACCACAATCTCTTTGATCTCTCCGGCGGCCAGCGACTTGACCTCGTTCTCCATCTTCATGGCTTCGATGACGAGCAAGCCCTGGTCACGCATCACCACGTCGCCGACCTGGACCAGGATGTCGACGATCTTGCCGGGCATCAGCGCGCGGATTTCGTGGCGCCCGCGTTCCTCCTCGGGTTCGCCGAGCGACACCACCTGTCGGCGGCGATCGTCCACGACCCGCATGCGGAACACCTCGCCGGCAATAGCCACCGTGTAGGCGTCACCGTCCGCGTGGACATCGGCCACCACGGAGCGTCCGTCGATGAGCAGCGAGTAGATCGTCTGGCCGATACGGCGGCTGTCGACGGTCTGGGCAACGCCGTCGATTTCGACACTGAAGGTCGAATCTCCCACCGGGTGGAGTTCGATACGATGGGTGTGCTGGTGTAGTTCCACCACGTAGGCCATCAGTCGCCGATTCCTTCGCGGCGCGCCGTATCCAGCCAGCGCGAGCGGCGACGCGGCGCGGCGGCGGCCGCCATGCGGGCATCGCGATCCAATTCCCGGTCGCGCTGCGCCAACACCGCCGCGATCAATGCGGCATCGCGTCGCGGCGATTCCGCGGCCACTTGGAAGGCGTGGAACTCCTGCGGGATGAAGTTGGTGTCGAAATCGCCGGACAGGAATCGCGGGTGCTGCAGCACCCAGCGATGAAACGCGAGGTTCGTGACCAGGCCGTGGATGCTGTATTCATCGAGGGCGCGGCGCATGCGGCGAATGGCCTCCGCACGGCTGCCGCCCCAGGCGACCAGTTTGGAAATGATCGGGTCGTAATGCACGCTGACCTCGACGCCGGAATACACGCCGCTATCGTTACGCACCCCGATGCCGCCGGGCGGTTGCAAAAAAGCGATCTTCCCCGGCGACGGGAAGAAATTGTTGTAGGGGTCCTCGGCGTACACGCGGCACTCGATGGCGTGACCGCGCACGGCCAGATCCTCTTGGCGGAAGGGCAGGGGCTTGCCGGCTGCCACTTCGATCTGCGCCTTGACCAGGTCGACGCCGGTAATCATCTCGGTCACCGGGTGCTCGACCTGGATGCGGGTGTTCATCTCTAGAAAGTAGAAGTTCCGGTCGGCATCGACGAGAAATTCGATCGTGCCCGCGCCGACGTAGTGCACGGCCTTGGCTGCCTGCACTGCGACGCGGCCCATCTCGTTGCGGATGCGGTCGTCGATAGCGGGGCTGGGGGATTCTTCGATCACCTTCTGGTGGCGGCGCTGGATCGAGCACTCGCGCTCGAACACGTGGACGGTGTTGCCGAACTGGTCCGCCATCACCTGGACCTCGACGTGTCGCGGTTTGGTGACGTACTTTTCCACGTACATGCGGTCGTCGCCGAATGAGGACTTGGCTTCGGAGCGCGCCGCGCGTAACGCCGAATGCAGCTCCTCGGCCTGGTGCACCAGGCGCATGCCTTTGCCGCCGCCGCCGGCGGCCGCCTTGAGCATCACGGGGAAGCCGATGCGGTTGCAGACGTCGCTCACTTCGTCGGCGGTATCGAGCACGCCACCCGAGCCCGGCACCACCGGCACGTTGGCCTTCTGCATCAAGGTGCGTGCCGCGACCTTATCGCCCATCCGTTCCATTGCGTCGGGGCTCGGTCCGATGAACACGAGGTGTGCGGCGGCGCAGCGCCGCGCGAATTCGGGGTTTTCCGCCAGGAAGCCGTAGCCGGGGTGAATGGCGTCGGCACCGCTCTGACGCGCGGCCGCCAGGATGTTGGCGATCGCCAGGTAGCTTGCCCTGGCCGGCGGCGGACCGATGGGGTAGGCGTAGTCGGCCTCCTTGACGTGCAAGGCCGTTCGGTCGGCCTCGGAGAATACGGCCACCGTCTCGATCCCGAGCTCGCGGCAGGCGCGAATCACACGGACCGCGATTTCCCCTCGGTTAGCAATCAGGATGCGCTTGAACATGGGGTGGTGTGCTCGTGTGTCGTCGTGCCGCCAGCATTTGCATGATCGAGGAGGCCACCGGATCCCTCAGCGTACGCGCCCGACGACCTCACAGGGGAATATTCCCATGCTTCTTCGGCGGGTTCTTGTCGCGCTTGTTTTCGAGAACCTCGAGCGAGCGAATCAACTTCGGTCGCGTGTCCTCCGGCATGATGATCTCGTCGATATAGCCCAACTCCGCGGCCTTGAAGGGATTGGCAAACGTCCGGCGGTAGTCCGCTTCCAGCCGTTGTTTCTCGGCGACGGCATCGCTCGCTTGATCGAGTTCGTTACGAAACACGATGTTGACGGCGCCGTCCGGACCCATGACCGCGATTTCGGCGGTAGGATAGGCAAAATTGATGTCGCCGCGGATGTGCTTCGACGACATGACGTCGTATGCGCCGCCGTAGGCCTTGCGGGTTATCACCGTGACCTTGGGCACGGTGGCTTCGCAGTAGGCGTACAAGAGCTTGGCGCCATTGCTGATGATGCCGCCGTATTCCTGAGCCGTGCCCGGGAGGAAGCCGGGCACATCGACAAACGTGACGATCGGGATGTTGAACGCGTCGCAAAAACGGACAAAGCGAGCGCCCTTTTTCGAGGCGTTGATGTCGAGGCAGCCGGCGAGAAACGCCGGCTGGTTGGCGACGATGCCGACCGAGCGCCCACCGAGGCGCGCGAACCCGATGACGATGTTCTTGGCGAACTCGCGCTGCACTTCGAAAAAGTGCCGGTCGTCGACGACGGCGTGGACGATCTCGAGCATGTCGTACGGTTTGTTCGGGTTGTCCGGGACGACCGCGCGCAACGTATCGTCGCGACGTGCGGGGTCGTCGTCGGTTGGGACATACGGCGGGTCCTCGATGTTGTTGCTCGGGATGTAGGAGAACAGTTCGCGGATCATGGCCAGACATTCGCGGTCGTTATGGGCGGCAAAATGCGCCACACCGCTGCGCGTGTTGTGCGTGGCCGCGCCGCCGAGGTCCTCCTTGGTGACCTCCTCGTGCGTCACCGCCTTGATGACATCTGGGCCGGTAATGAACATGTAGCCGATCTTCTCGACCATGAAGATGAAATCCGTGATTGCCGGCGAGTACACGGCGCCGCCGGCGCACGGACCCATTACCGCGGAGATCTGTGGCACCGCTCCCGAGGCGAGGACGTTGCGCAGAAAGATGTCGGCGTAGCCGGCGAGGCTGACTACCCCCTCCTGAATGCGCGCTCCACCCGAGTCATTCAGGCCGATGACCGGTGCGCCCGTCTTCATCGCCATGTCCATGATCTTGCACACCTTCTCCGCGAAGGCGCCGCTCAGACTGCCGCCGAATACGGTGAAGTCCTGGGAGAAGACATACACCAGACGCCCGTCGATGGTGCCGTGGCCCGTCACCACGCCGTCGCCCGCGTACTTCTTGGTGTCCATCCCGAAGTCGGTGCAACGGTGGGTCTTGAACTTGTCGGTTTCTACGAAGGAGCCTGGATCCAGCAGCACGTCCAGGCGTTCGCGTGCGGTCAACTTGCCCGAAGCATGCTGCCGTTCGATGCGCTCCTCGCCGCCGCCAAGTTCCGCTTGCTTGTGCAGCCGTTCGAGCTGTTCGAGATTGTCTTTGAGGCTCATATGCACGCGGCCAGGGCAGGGCAGTTCGGGCGCATGGGACTCTTAGTATGGTGCCGGAGAGAATTCAAGAATAAGGGGCAAACCCGCCGCTGCGGCGCGCCCGGGCGTTTGGCTTCGCTGTCCGCCAGACGCCGCGCTTGGGCCCATGGAGGACCGTGCCATTCGTTTGCGGAGCGGCGAGGCCGTGGCACCTATCGCAGGTGTTGCCAGACCAGCGTTCCTGTGGAAGAAGAGAAAGCGAAAGTAGCGCTATGCAGCAGCTCCGACGCCTGGCGCGGCGCGGAACCAACGTCAATCCCGCGACGCGATACGATCGGTCCCATGTCGAACCTGACATGGAGGGGGTTGGCGAATTTCCGGACGCGCCCGGCGCGACTCCTACCGTTCTGTACCGCGACGCCAGTCGCGGGATACTGGCGACAAACGATAGTCCGGACATTGCGTTCCGGTTCAGCGTCAATCCGTATCGTGGCTGCGAGCACGGCTGCATCTATTGCTATGCGCGCCCGACGCACGAATACCTGAGTCTCAGTGCCGGCCTCGATTTCGAGCGCCGTATCGTGGTCAAAACCGCGGCGCCCGAGTTGTTGCGGAAGGCGTTTCTGTCGCCGCGCTGGCAGCCGCAAACGGTGGCACTGTCTGGTAACACCGACTGTTACCAGCCGGTGGAGCGGCAACTGCAAGTTACCCGCCGGACGCTCGAGGTCTTCCGGGAATTCCGCAATCCGGTGTCGATCGTGACCAAGAGCGCATTGGTCACACGGGACGTCGATATCCTGAGCGATCTCGCCACGTATGGTGCGATCGAGGTGAGGCTGTCGGTTACCACGTTAAGCGTCGATCTCGCACGGCGGATGGAGCCATGGGGGGCGCCGCCGCGGTCGCGTCTGCACGCCGTACGCACCCTGAACGCGGCGGGCATTCCGACCGGCGTGATCGTCGCGCCGGTTATCCCCGGCCTGACCGACGAGGAGATTCCCGCGATCGTTGGGGCGGCTGCCGCCGCCGGTGCGCGCAGCGTGTCCTGGCAGTTGCTGCGCTTGCCGCCACCGGTCGACGAGCTGTTCGCCGGATGGCTGGCGGAGCATTATCGCGATCGCCGCGAGCGCGTCCTCGGCCGCCTGCGGGCGTGCCGCGGTGGCGAGCTCAGCGATGCCCGTTTCGACCGCCGCCTGCATGGGCTGGGCGTCTACGCTGCGCACATCAAGGCGCTTTTCGAGCTTTCGGCGCGCCGCCACTCCCTGGATCGCCCGCTGCCGCCGCTCAACACGGCCGCCTTTCGGCGCCCTTTACGATCGGGCGAGCAGCTGCGGCTCTGTTGAGCGATCGACGTGCCCACCTGGCAACGGCGGGGGGCCGGCGGCATCGCGGCGATGACCGCGCGCGCAGTGTGGCCGGCACCAGGTCAGCCCGCTTCCTGCCCGCCGAGCGGCCGGCCGTGCAGGATCGAGTAATACCGATAGCGGCCAGGCATGTGCGAAACGACGCTCCCGATGACGAGCGTTGCGGTGAGCAGCCAGATGCGGAAACTCCAGCACCACGGGACCGCCGCGACCAGCGCAATCTTCGCCAGCGCCGCCACGCCGCGTAGTTGTACCAGCCACAGCGGTAAGCGATAGATTTCTATGGCCATGAACGCGCCCCCAGTGCCAACGGTGGCCAACAGCGCCGGCCAGAGTTGCTCCGGCGGCAGGTTGTACACATGGCCGCCGTAGAGAATGCCGGACGCCAGCAGATGCGCCGTACGCAAGGTCGTGCGCATTGCGCGCACACCGGGAAGGGGGCGCGGCTGCTCCCAGCGGCGCACGGTCGAAGCCCAGGTCATCAGCCGCCGATAGCGGCCATCGGCCGCTGAGCCGTAACCGCGCGATCGGATGTGGTATCGTAGCGCCCGATCTGCGGCCGGCCGGCAACGGCGGCCTGGAAGCATTCCCGCAGGGCGTCCGGCGACACCCGTGGCCGGATGGCGGCGCGCAGGTCTACCTCGCCCTCGCTGGTGAGACACGGACGCAATCTCCCGTCCGCCGTGAGCCGCAGGCGATTGCAGAGGTCACAGAACCGGCAGCTGACGGGGCTGATCACCCCCACCTCGCCGCCGGTGCGCAGGGCAAAATATGTTGCGGTGTCCCCTGGCTGACGCCGCGGCACCTCGTCTTGCAGTCGTTCGCGGATGCGCGTGAGAATCTCGCTACGGCTGACGTACGACGATTCCCAGCGCTGCCCGACGCCGAGCGGCATATACTCGATGAAGCGCGCCTGTGCCCCTTGCTGCGCCGCGAAGTCCAGAATCGCCGGCAACTCGTCGTCGTTGACTCCGCGCATCACCACCACGTTGAGCTTGATCGGATGCAACCCGGCCGTGCGCGCGGCGGCAATACCCGCGCAAACGCGATCGAGGTCGTTGCGGCCGCTGATTACCCGAAACACCGCCGGTCGCAACGAGTCGAGGCTGACGTTGATCCGCATGAGTCCGGCATCTTTGAGCGCCGCGGCGTGGTCGGCCAATAACGTGCCATTCGTCGACAGGGCGAGGTCGGTAACGCCGCGCAGCGCACGCAGGGTGCGTACGAAGCGCACCACACCGGGGCGGACCAGGGGCTCGCCACCGGTGATGCGAATCTTGCTTATGCCGAGCCCCACTCCCGCCTCGACGATTGCCGCCAACTCGTCGAAGTCGAGCTGTTCCGCCGAACGCGACAGACCGCAGTCGCGCGGCAAGCAGTAGAAACAGCGCAGATTGCAGCGGTCCGTAATCGAGACCCGCAAATAGGTAACAACCCGACCGTAACGGTCGCGTAGCGCCGCCTGCTCCATCCCGTTGCCCGTCACGGGTCGCACTTCCTCGTCAACAACTGCGACATTCTACCGAACGGTCGGCGGTGCTTTTATGATGCAGATCAGGTTGCGGGATGATTGCGGCGATCGGTGCGGTTGCCGGTCAAGTGCGACCCACCGGTGCGGTGGGCGTGCGGCGTCCCCCTCAGGTATCCGAGTCGTCGTATTGGGCGAGCTTGGTCAGTTTTTCCAGATCGGTGATTGTGATTTCGCGGCGGTCGGTACTGATAGCGTGACGTTGCTTGAGCTTCCCGAACAAGCGGATCGCGGTTTCCGTCGACACCCCGATCATCTCGGCGACCTCACGGCGGGTGTAGTGGAGTGGCACGCGCTGGCCCGAGGTGGGATCGCCATTCGCACGCGCAAGCTGAACGAGCAAACCGGCCAGGCGGCTCTCGGCTCCCTTCAGCGCCAGGTCACGAACCTTGCGCCGTGCCGCGGCCAACTCGTTACTCAACGCGATAACGACGCGAACGCCCATCGCCGGGTGTTTCTGAAGGAAGGTCACGAGACGTTCCCGTGCGAGAAAACAGAGCTGTGCGTCGACCAGCGTCTCGGCCGAGACGGAGATGGTCTGGTTATCGTCCAGCGACAGCTCCCCGAGCACTGCGCCGGGGCCGGCCACCTCGAGAATGTGCTCGCGCCCGAAGCGGTCGGAGTGGTAGAGCTTCACCGCCCCTTGGCAAACGATGTAGAGGCCCATCGCCGGGGTGCCCTCGCTGAAAACGACTTGTCTGGGCTTATAGACCGCCACCACCCCGGCACGCTGGAAGTCCGCCAACGCATCGGTGGGCAGCTCACAGATCATGCCTTGACCCCGCATTTGGCAGGTCTCGCACGGCATCTTCCTCATAGAAAATCCCGTCCGATGATGGGCTGAGTAGATGACATTTCTCGCTTTCCGACACCCATTATCACGAGGCAGTGGGCGTCAACAAGGCTCGGGCTCCAGGCTCCGGTGACCGCTGTGGACCCTGCTGAGGTGTCGATGCGGTAACAAGGAGCCTGCCGCGCGGGGCGCATGCTATGTGCCAGGCCGGGGATCCCCGCGGCGCGCTTTCCGGGTGTCGGGCTTAGCGGCCTCAAGCGGTCAACGGGGGACAACGAAAATATCGGCGGCAACCTCGCCCTCCAAAGCGATATCGGTTCCGCCGACCTGGATCATGAAGGTCGGTAGGCGTTGGTGCAGTCTCAGCGTCGCCCCCGGTACGACGCCGAATGCGGCGAGGCGGTCCAGCCTGCGGTGGGAGCGGGAGGCGATGAAGACCACACGATACCCCTGACCGATGGGGCTTTGACTCAATGGTGTGACCAGCGCCCGCACCTCGTGCGAGAATTTCTCGCAACAACGGCCGCGTGGGATCGGGCGGTCGTGCGGGCAGGTCGGTGGATGACCGAGGAAAGCACAGACGCGGTCGGTCGCCTCTTCCGAGAGAATGTGCGAGTGCTCCAACTCGCACGCCCCGGCTTCCATCGTTTCCCTATCGAGGTGGATGACATCGAACAGCAGGCGCTCGGCCAAGCGATGTCGTCGAATGATACCCGCGGCGCGGCGCTCGCCGTCCGCGGTCAGGCTGAGCCCGTCACGACCGGTGGCAATCCAATTCCGACGGCGAGCCTCCGCGATGGCTGCGGCTGGATCGAACTGGAAGGAGTTTCCGGAGAGATCCGCCGGCGCCGTCGCGGACTGCTCGCGCACAGTCCACAGGCATTCGAGAACTTCCTCGATCTGTTCTTCGCTGTCATCCGGCTTCATTCGGAGGCTTCCTGTTTGCCGAGCCAGCGGCTGAGCCATCGGGTCATGCGCGTCGAAGCGGGTACTTCATAGCCGCAATTGGGGCAACTGAGGAGTTGGCAGCCGTGCTGCAAGGGACAACCGGAATGACAGGTCCGGCCGTCCGACTCGCTGTAACGGGTACTGCACAGCGGGCAGACGATGGTAGCCGCACCTTCGCTCATTGCAGGCCCGCAGCCCGTAGGACGAAATTAATTACGCCCCCGACAAAGAACGCGAACGGGAAGATGAAAGCGGTCATCGCCAGCGCGGTGGCCAGGCCGCGCTCCTTGACGATGACGAAAAAGTTGGCGACACAGGGAACGAAAAGCGTGATCGTCACCAGTGCCACCACCGCCTGCACCGGCGTGAGGTGCCCATTCTGGAACAAGGCGTAGATCCCTGCCGAACCATAATCCCGGCGGAAAAAGCCGATCAGAAACGCCTCGGCGGCCTTCGGTGGCAACTGCAGGAGACCCACCACGCCGGGTTCGCTGGCCGCCACGATCCGCTGCAGTACCCCGGCGGCGTCGAGAAGAAACAAGACGAGCGTGCCGAGGATGAAAATGGGAACGGCCTCCTTTAGGTACCACTCGAGACGCCCAACGGTCTTGATGACGATGTTGCTCAGCTGTGGGCGCCGAATCGGTGGTACCTCGAGAATCAAATCGGAACGCTGCCCGGGGAGCAGGCGGGCCGCCAGGAACCCCACCGCGAACAGGACACCAACCACCACCCCACCCCAGACCATCGGCGCCCAGATCGGCAATGCGCCGAAGAGGCCCAGAATGACGCCCAATTGCGCGGAGCACGGGACGCCGAGCGCCAGGAGCAATGTGACCAGCAGACGTTCCTTGGGCGTCTCCATGATACGGGCGGTCAAGGTAGCCATGGTGTCGCAACCGAGTCCGAGCACCATCGGTAAAACGGCTTTCCCGTTCAATCCCATGGCGCGAAATGCCCGATTTACAATGACGGCCAGGCGCGGCAAATAGCCGGAGTCCTCGAGCACGGAAAACGCCAGGAAGAAGGCGGTAACGATCGGGAAAATGATCGCGAAGGCGTACGTGCAAGCGACGGTGATCAGCCCGTACGGCCCAATTAGCAGCTCCCGCAGCGTATGGGTCACGAGTGCACCGGTGCCGGTAGTCGGTCCGACGATGGCGATCGCGCCGTCGAGCGCGCGGGTGATGGCGGGGTTGATGAAGCCCCCGAAGACCGTGTGTTCGAGAAAATCGACAGCCGTCCCGGCGGCGAACACGCCGACGAACCGATAGACGACATACAACACCACCCCGAGCATGACGACGCCCGTTCCCCGCTGACTGGCCCATCGTCCGATCGCTACCCGCATCGCTTCCGAGCGGTCCGCAAACACAAGCGCCGCGGCAATGCCTAGCCATCCGACCGTGCGCACCAGTATCCCGTTCGCCGCCTCGGCGCCGCTCAAGTCCCCCGCCAGCAGTATGGCGGCGCCGGCCAAGGCGGCGAGCGCGGCGGGCCTCACGTATTGGCCGTCCGCGCGCACCGATGGCTGCATCGTTGCCGTGGCCCGCATCACCTGCCGTCCGAGCTGTTCCGCTGCCCGCAACCGGCTGCGGTTGATCTCGTAGCCGACATGCGCTCCGAGTTCCGTGTTGAGGCTGCGGTGGGCATCTTCAAGGGCGATCCGCCCGTCGGTGTGCACGTGCCGCTCGAGCCACGGACGCAAGGTCTCGTCGCCCGCGAGGCACATCAACGCGAGCCAGCGCTGACCGACATACAGTCCCGCAAGCGACCGTTGTATCTGGAGGAGCGCGGATTCCACCGCGGCCGGGTAGCGCACGCGGTAGACGCTTTCCGCGGCTTCATGCAGGGCAGCGCCGAGCCGGCGCAAGCCGGCACCGCGCACCGCCACCGTCTCGACAACGGGGACGCCCAGTGCGGTGGAGAGCGCGGCGGAGTCGATGCGGAGGCCGCGATCCGCCGCTTCGTCCATCATGTTCAGCACGAGAATGAACGGCAGCGCCGCTTCGGCCAACTGCGCCGACAGCACCAGGGCGCGGCTCAGATTCTTGGCATCCGCGACCTGAACGACGAGATCGACCCCCTCCAACAGGATGTCGCGCGTCACCTGCTCGTCTTCCGAGTTGGGAGTCAAGCTGTTGACCCCGGGTGTGTCGATCACTTCGACCGCAGAATCGAATCGCGCCGCGGCGCGTGCGACTTCCACCGTCGTTCCCGCATAGTTGCTCACGGTGGCGTAGGTTCCCGTCAGCGCTCCAAAAATCACGCTCTTCCCGACGTTAGGATTCCCTACCAGGGCGATTCGCCGAAACGTCGGACGGGGCGGCCGACCGGGAGAACGGTCCGTTTCCGCCAGCCGGATGGTCGGCTCCGTGTCGAGGCTTACGTTCACGGACCGCATCTGCGCTACCGCACCGTGGCGTGGTTTTCTGCGGTGTGACGTGCGGGTTCGTACCCACACCAGGGATCGGTGGCGAGGTAATTTCCAGTCAGTGCGTAGGCGCGCGAGCGCGAGCCGCCACAAATCCCCCGGTATTCGCACCATCCACAGCGACCGAGCAGAGCGTCTGGATCGCGCAGAATCCGGAATAAATCGGAGTTGCGATAGATCTCCGCCACGTCCTGCGTGCGCACGTTGCCGGCACGCAGGGGTAGGAACCCGCTCGGAAATACCTCGCCGGTGTGCGACACGAAGGCAAAGCCGTTGCCGGCGTTCACCCCGCGTCTGGCCAGGCCGACCGTATGCCCGGGTCCCTCGGAGCGCTGCAGCAACTTCGGCAGGGCGGCTCCGGCCGCATGCATGGCGCCGCTTTGGGCGTGTTCCGCTTCGTGCTTGGCGACGTATCGACGATAGTGCTGGCCCTCGGTGATCTTTACCACGAAACTGGCGGTCTTCTGCACGCGGTACAGGATTGCGAAGAGTTCCTCGCACTGGTCCGCCGTCAGGCCGCCGAGATCTTCCCCGCGGCCCACCGGAACGAGGAAGAACACCTCCCAAAATACGATTCCCAGCCGCTCGACCAGATCCGCCATCTCCCCGAGGTACGGCGCCGAGCGCCCGCACAGCGTGGTGTTGATCTGCAGTGGCAGCGCGTACTTGTGCGCCCAGTCGATCGCCTGCATGGTCCGATCGAAGGCTCCCGGGACACCGCGGAAGGCGTCATGGAGCTCCGCGCGCGGGAAGTCCAGACTGACCGCCATTTGATCCAATCCGGTATCTTTCAATTGCGCGACCAAGTTTTCCGTCAGCATCGTCGTGGCCGCCGGGATCGTACCCATGCGCAAGCCGAGGTCTTTCCCTTTCCGGATCAGCGTATACAAGTCGGGCCGTTTCACCGGATCGCCACCGCTCAGGATGAACACCGGCGTACCCATGGCGGCAGTCTGCTCGAGCAACCGCTCGCCCTCGGCCGTCGTCAACTCATCGGGGTGCCGTAGCGGCTGCGCTGACGCACGGCAGTGACTACATGCCAGATCACAGGCTTGCGTGGTCTCCCAAATCAACAGGAATGGCGCCACCGCGAAATCAACTGCTTTCATCATGATGCTCCGTCTCCCCAGCACCATCCGTGTCCACACCCCCGCCGGCAGCGCCACCTCGGACGGTACAGACCGCATTCTCGCAGCCCCGTTGCCATACTGCAACCAAATCAGGATTCCTACTTTCGATCACATCAATCTATGATCTCGATCATACTCGGCCTACCGAACGTTAGGTAGGGATAGCGTAGGTGCGGCGATGAAGATCGATAGTGCGGCAATTTTCCAGCAAATCAACGAAATGAGTCGGCGCGAGCTCATTTCCCGGGGTCTGACGGTGAGCGGATGGGGGGCATTTGCGGCGGTGTTGGCGACGGGCTCGATGGAGACGGTAAGTTTCTTCTTCCCGAGGGTGGTCTTCCGCCCGCCGAGCACCTTTCGCATCGGCACGCCGGAGGCGTTTTTCGGTTCCGCGGACGGCGCGGACAAGTATGGCGTCATCCTCGTGGATGAGCGCTGGAAGTCCAGCCAACGGTTTTTCGTCGTCCGCGAGCGCGATCGCGTCTACGCGTTGTCGGCGCGCTGCGTGCACCTCGGTTGCACGGTCAACTGGTTTGGCGATCTGCGAACTTTCAAGTGCCCGTGCCATGGCAGTGAGTATCATAGCAACGGCGTGAATTTCGCCGGTCCGGCCCCTCGTCCCCTCGATCGCTTGCGCATTGAGCTGAATACCGACAATCAGCTTGTGGTTGATACGAGCATCATTTACGGCCCGGAGCGGTTCGCTGTCGACGGGGCCTTTGTCAAGCTCTGAGAGCGTCCACGGTTCAGGAGTGCCACGGCAAATGGATGGACAGTCCGCGGATATCGCCACCAGCGCGGCGTATGCCGGCGTGGATCGGCCCGCCGCCAAACAGAAGAGCGCCGGCGGTCTTTTCAGCGGACGCCGAGCCAAGAAGCCGAGGGCCCTGGCGCTCATCACGGACGCGTGCACGGGCTGTGCCGGGGCTCCTGTGTGTCAACCCTACTGTCCGGTAGATGAATGCATGATCCTTCTGCCGGCCGAGGACGCCTATCCCTACGGCCGCATCTGGGTGGATCCGTTGAAGTGTATCGGCTGTAGGAAGTGCACCACTCGCGGTCCGGAGGGTTTGTTTCTGGATGGGTGTCCGTGGGATGCGATTGCGATGGTGCCAACCGGTGAGTGGGAGCAAGCGCATGGTGTCATGCCGTTTTGAGCCTTCCGTGCAGTTGGCGGCGGAGACCGGTCGATGAACGATCGCGTCCAGCGCCTGGTCGCGTGGCTGACCGCCACGCAGGTTTACCGCTCGATATTCCGGCACGAGTACGTCGATTCGGTCCGCAATCGCGTCACCCAGGTCACGAGTAACGTGTTCCTGCACCTCCACCCGGTGACCATCCCGCGGAGCGGGCTGAAACTCAACTTTACCTTTTGCCTCGGTGGACTCTCATTCTTTCTCTTTATCGTCGAGACCGTCACCGGGGTGTTGTTGATGTTCTACTACCGGCCGGTACCGGATTACGCCTACGTGGACATGAAAACGCTCGAGTTCGCGGTGCAGTTCGGCATCGTCCTGCGCAATCTGCATCGCTGGGCCGCGCACCTGATGGTCATTACGGTCATCCTGCACATGCTGCGCGTATTTCTGACGGGATCCTACCGGCCGCCGCGCGAATTCAACTGGGTGGTCGGGGTGCAGTTGCTTGTGTTCACGTTGCTGCTCAGCTTCACCGGCTACCTGTTGCCGTGGGATCAGCTGGCGTTCTGGGCGGTCACCGTCGGCACCAACATGGCAGCGGCGACGCCGTTCGTCGGCGCGGAGGGTCCGTTCCATGGCCTGTTGAACATCACCCCGGCGAACGACGTCCGGTTTCTGCTGCTGGGTGACATCCGCGTCGGTGCGAACGCGCTCCTGCGGTTCTATGTCCTGCACTGCGTGGGCATTCCGCTGGTCGCCGGTGTGCTGATGATGGTGCACTTCTGGCGGGTCCGTAAGGATGGAGGAATCTCGCGGCCGCTGTAACCGGATCCGCCGCATTCGGGTTTCGAAAGTGTGAAGGTGCGCATGTCCCAATCACCGGAAACGCGTAACGAAGTCACCGTCATCCCCGAAGCGATGCCCGGCATGAAGGGCGATCAGGTGGCGGTCTTCCCCTACCTGGTACTCGAAGAGTTCATTTCCGCGGTGTTGATTTCGGTGGTGCTGATGGTCTGGTCGCTTGCCATCAATGCGCCGCTGCTCCCCGAGGCCAATCCCGGCAAGACGGAGAATCCGGCCAAGGCGCCGTGGTATTTCGTCGGTTTGCAAGAACTGCTGGTGTATTTCGATCCGTGGATTGCCGGCGTGGCCATGCCGACGTTGATCATCTTCGGCCTGATGGCCATCCCCTACCTCGACACCAATCGGAGTGGCACGGGGGTGTATGAGTTCAATACCCGCCGCGTTGCGGTGAGCCACTTCCTCTTCGGCTTCGGGTTGTGGTGGGTACTGATTGCGATCGGGCAGTTTCTGCGCGGCCCGAACTGGCAGTTCTACTGGCCGTGGCAGGACTGGTCACTGCAGCAGGCTGTCGAGGAACGCCTGTGGAGCTTTCCGTGGTGGCTGGGCCTGCCGTTCCTGATCGCCTACTTCTGGCTCGGTCTATGGTGGCCGGCGCGTCGCTGGCCGTGGCTCTACGACAGTCTGGGCCGCACCCGTTACGTGACCGTCATGTTGTTCACCCTGATCATGTACAGCGTGCCGGTGAAGATCGTTCTCCGATTGGCGTTGCGTGTGAAGTACGTTCTCATCACGCCGTGGTTCAACATATGAGCGACCACGAGCGGCTGGTGGCACAGGCGTCGATATTCCCGCCCGAGAGGAATCAGAGGGTATTGTTATGATGCGTGGCACGCCCGGCATGCGCGTAGCGTTGGCGATCCTCAGTCCCGTGTTCTTCCTTCTGTGCGTCGTGGCGATTCACAGCGAGGAGACCAGGCCTTGGGTCCGCTACCAGGAGGAATTCAACCAGCTGTACGTTGCGCGCGCCAAGGCCAAACTGCAGGAGGCGGTCGCGCGGAAGGATGCCAACGAACAGGCACGCTGGCAACGCATCCTTGACGAGGCGCAGCATGCCCGTCCGGAAATCGGGCAAGTGTACCTGGAAGACATCAAAGTGGCGGATCGGTGCGTCACCTGCCACCGCGGCATCGACAATGCGCTGTTCCAGGATGCGCCGCAGCCCTTCCGCACGCATCCGGGGAGCCTGCTCAAAATTCACGATCCGAACAATTTCGGCTGCACGCCCTGTCACGACGGTCAAGGGGTCGCCACCACCCCCGAGGCGGCGCACGGCGTGGAGGCCAATTGGCCGACGCCCATGCTGCCGAAGCCCTTTCAACAAGCGGGCTGCATGCGCTGCCACGAGATCACGCACGGCGTCAAGGGCGCGGAGCGCGTCAGCCTGGGCGCCGACCTCTTTATGGGCAAGGGTTGTTACGGCTGCCATGACGTCAAGGGGATCGCCTATCTACCGAAATTCTCGCCGCCCCTGACCACCCTCAACGCCAAGTTGGCGGATGCGAAGCCGTGGATCTATGCCTGGATCAAAGATCCGGAACACATGAGCCGCGACACGCTGATGCCGAACTTCAAACTCAGCGACGACGAGATCGGCAAGCTCACGGCATTCCTGGTGTCGTTCCCCGATACCAACAAGTATCCCCAGGTAAACCTCGATGGCGTGTCGGCCGGAGAGGGCGAGCGCTTGTTTACCGAGAAAGGGTGCCGCGGCTGCCACGGTGTCAAAGACGACGAAAAGAGCGTGTCGCAGCGGGTGCCGCATCTCGCGGGCATCGGGTCCAAGGTCACCGCCCCGTGGCTGGACCGTTGGATCGCCGATCCGAAAGCGTACAACCCGGACACCGCCATGCCGAAGGTGGAATTGAAGGACGACGAGCGACACCAGATCGTGGCGTACTTGATGACCTTGAAGCGTACCGAGCCGCTGCCGGCGGCTCCGGATCTGAGCGCGTTCAAACCCGAGGACGGGAAGCAACTGATCAAACAGTACGAATGCTACGGCTGTCACGCGGTGGGCGGCTTCGAGCATGTACGCCCCTCCGTCCCCGACCTGGGCGAGTTCGCGCGCCGGCCGATCGACGAACTGGATTTCGCCCTGACCAAAGATGTGCCGCACACCAAATGGGATTGGCTGCGGCGCAAGCTCAAAGACCCGCGCGCCTACAACACCGACAAGGTCAAGCTCAAGATGCCGTTCGTCAATCTGAGCGATGACGACATCGATGCGCTGATCACCTACACGCTGGCGCTGGATGGCCGGAGCCTCAGCGGCCGCTACGTCGTGCGCGCCACCCCGGCCACGGAGGCGCTGCGGGAAGTGAGTTGGATGACGGCGCGCCTGAACTGCAACGGCTGTCATCGCTTGAACGAGGTCGATGGGCATATCGCGAAATATTTCGAGCGCAAGAACATGGTCCCGCCGACGCTCGATGGGGTCGGCGGACGCCTGCAAGGCCAGTACATGTATGAATTTCTCCTCGAACCGAAACAGGTGCGGCCGTGGTTGAAGATGCAGATGCCGCTCTTCAACCTGACCGATGTCCAGTTCCAAAAACTGCTGTTGGGTTTCGCTGCGCGTGCGCATACGTCCAATCCGTACACGTACGTCGCCAAAGAAAGTATCCCCGATGACCGCTTCAAGCGGGGCGTCCGCCGCTTCAAACACTACAAGTGCGTGCAGTGCCACCCAACCTCGCTCGACCAGGGGTTACCCGAGGGCGTCGATCCGGAGGATATCTCGATCAACCTGACACTGGCGAAGAAGCGTCTGCGGCCGGAGTGGATTCGTGATTTCCTGGCACGGCCGAAGCAAATCGCCGGTGTGCAAACCCGTATGCCTACTATCTTTTACACCGTCGAGGGCGATCCGAAAGTGGAGAAGCCGAAAGAGGACATCGACGATATCACGACCTACTTGATGGGCATGGTCGAACCCCCGGAAGTGACGCTGAAGGCGGAGGAGGACGTGGAAGAGGCGCAAAAGGCCAAGGAACAGGAAACCGATTGGACGAAGATCGAGTATTGAAACGCACGACGGGGCCGGACGGTATAAATATGATCTTTGTCATGACGGGGGCTGACGTTGATCCTATTAGCCTTCCGACCGTTTGGTAGGTCTAGATCGCCGATGGTCCAGATGGGAGAACGTAGTACGCGCGAGCGCATTCTCGAGGTTGCCGAGGCCTTGTTTGGGGAGCGTGGCTTCGACGGCACCAAACTGCAGGTGATCGCACAACACGTCGGCATCCAAAAGGCGTCGCTGTTCCATTATTTTCCAAGCAAGGAGCACATCTACCGCGCCGTGCTGCAGCGCGGACTCGGCGAGAGCGAGGAGACGACGCTGCGTATCTTCGAGTCGAAGGTCAGTCCGCAGGAAAAGGTTCGGGCGGCGATCGAGGCCTATGTGGACATGGTCGCGGCGCGTCCGGCGCGGACGAAAATTCTCTTGCGGCAATCGATCGAGGAGGTGCCCGGTGCGTACCAACAGGTGGTCGAGCCGCAGCGTCTGTTGAATCTGGTGGTGGGATTCATCGTCGACGGCCAGCGAGCGCAGGTCTTTGCCCCGGTCGACCCAGTCGCCCTGGTCTTGGGCATAGGCGGCATGGTGGTGTTTTTCTTCACCTCGGCGCCGGTGTTGGCGCCGGTGTGGTGCGGCGACACCAGCAGCAACGGATTCGTGAGTCGCGTGAAGCGCCATGTGATCGACGTCGTCGAGCGTTGCCTCGCCCTGGGTGCGGCGGTACGGCCGGCGGCGGCAGTAGGTGGCGCATGAGGCGAGGGATGAGGGCGGCACTGGCGCGGCCGTTGTTACACACGGTCCATCTGGTCACCTTCGGCGTGCTACTAGTTACCGGCCTGTTGTTGTTCGTGCCCGGGCTACGGGCGTTACTGACCGGCGGACACTCGCAACTCATTCGCGACGCACACCGCTGGGGCGGCGTGGCCTTCGCGCTGCTGCCGATCGTGGTGGTGCTCGCCTGCGGCCCGCGCGCCATCTTCCGCGCACCCGCCGAGCGCACCCTCAGAACCCGGTGGCAAGGCTTGCACATGGCCATCACCTGCCTCATGAGCGGCGTTTTTGCGGTGACGGGATTCGCTATCTGGGACCAGCGCTGGCCCTCACCCGCGGTCCAGGACGGGTCCAGGAACCTGCATGACTGGCTGACATACGCGGCGGCTGCGCTGGTGGCCCTGCATCTCGTCGAGATTGGCCTGGCCGGCCTGCTGGCGCGCATCCGCGCGGCCGGCGCAAGCGAACCGCACTTGGAGACGTAAAGGAGGAATCGCACATGCAGTGCAAGAAAGTAACCGCAACGCGCGATCAGTTGCTCAATCCGGCGGCCGCGGAGTGGTCGAAGATCGCCGGCGAGGCGCTGAAAATGGACGCCACGCCGCTGGCCAACCAGCCGTCCGAGTACATCAAGGCCAGCCGCGATGCCAAACAGATCGGTAAGGTGAAGAACCTGATGGTCCAAGCGGTCCACAATGGCACGGACGTCTTCTTCCGGTTGACCTGGGAAGACGCCAGCAAGAACCTGGAAATCACCGATAACAACGTCTTCCCCGACGGCTGTGGCATCCTCATGCCCCTGAACGGCGGCGATCCGCCGATCGACGAGATGGGGAGCAGGGAGGCCCCGGTCAACGCCTGGTTCTGGCGCGCCGATCTGAAGGACGTGCCGCACAACACGGTGGCGCGGGGGCTCGGCACCACGATGTTCTCGAAGAAATGCGTCATTCAGACAAAATCGCAGTGGGGCCAGGGGGCGTGGGCGGTGGTCTTCGCACGCCCGCTCGCCGTGGTCGAGGACAAGGAGGAATCGGTGCAACTGGCGCCGGGCAAGGCGGTCAAGATCGGCTTTGCGGTGTGGGAGGGCAGCAACGGCGAGCGTGCCGGCCTCAAGTCGTTTTCGAAAGAGTGGCGCGAGTTGACATTGGAAGCGTGAGCGAACCCAGCGGGTGAAGGAGAGAGACCATGGCTGAGCAGCCAACCCTGACCGAGGAACAAAAGGCGCAACGGGCCAAACAACTGGCCGCGGAGATGAAGAACCAGAAGGCCCTGCTGAAAAAATCCAAACGGCAGGTGGCGATGGTGTTTGACTTGAACAAGTGCCTGGGCTGCCAGACGTGCACGGTCGCCTGCAAGACGCTGTGGACGCGCGACGAAGGCATGGAATACATGTGGTGGGCCACGGTGAATACCCAGCCGGGCAAAGGCACCCCGCGCGATTGGGAAAAGATGGGCGGCGGGTTCCGCAACGAAGAGCCGCAGTCTGGCAAACTGCCGACGCGAGCCGATTTTGGCGAGGCCTGGGACTTCAATTACGACGAGGTCTTCTTCGGCGGTAAGGGGAACACCGTGCACCTGCAACCGTCCGGCAATCCGGACTGGGGGCCGAACTGGGATGAAGACCAAGGCGCCGGGCAGTACCCGAACAGCTTCTACTTCTACCTGCCGCGTATCTGCAACCACTGCACCAATCCCGCATGCCTGGAGGCCTGCCCGCGCAACGCCATCTACAAGCGCGAAGAGGATGGCATCGTCCTCATCAGTGAGGAACGCTGTAAGGGCTACCGCTTCTGCATGGAGGCGTGCCCGTACAAGAAGATCTACTTCAATCACGTCAAGGGGATCTCGCAGAAATGCATCTTCTGCTACCCGCGGATCGAAAAAGGGGTGGCGCCGGCCTGTGCCCGGCAGTGTCCGGGACGGTTGCGCTTCGTCGGCTTTCTCGACGACGAGAGCGGGCCGATTTACAAGCTGGTGAAGAAGTGGGAAGTGGCGCTGCCGCTGCATCCGGAAGCGGGTACGGAGCCCAACGTCTATTACGTCCCGCCGATCTCGCCGCCGCGGTTCGACGCCGAGGGCAACATCGACGAGTCCAAGCCGCGCATTCCCACCGACTACCTGAAGTATCTCTTCGGCGAAAGGGTGGAGAAGGCCTTGGAGACGCTCAAGGCCGAGATGGCCAAGACCAAGGCGGGTGGAAAGTCGGAAATCCTCGACACGCTGATTGCCTACGAGTGGAAGAGCCTGTTCGGGCCATTTACGAAGGACCCGGCCGAGATCGAGCCGCGCAAGGTGTAAGGCATGACGATGGAGTTGCCCAGCCTGGATTCGGCCGCGGAGCCGGGTACCGCCAACCGCTCGCGGTTATATCAGTTGCTGGGGATGGCGTTCGCCTTTCCCGACGAAGACTTCTTCACGGCCATCGCGGATGGGACGTTCGCCGCCGCGGTGGCCGCGACGTGCGCGGGTCTGCCCTACGACCTCGGGGCCGTCCCCCGGCTCGACCTTCAGGGCAGCGCGATTGGCTATGTCGATTTCGAGTCGGAGTACATCCGCCTGTTCGACGTTGGCGCCGCCGGCCCACCATGTCCGCTCTACGGCGGCGTCTATATCGGCGACCGGATGAAGAACATGGAAGATGCGACGCGCTTCTACAACTTTTTCCACTTGCGCATGTCGCCCGAGATGCACGAATTGCCCGACCACGTGACCACGGAACTCGAATTCCTCCACTATTTGACCTTCCGCGAAACGCAACTGCGACAGCAGGGCGGCGACGCCTTGTCGCTGTTGCGCGCCGAGCGCGATTTCCTGGCGCGGCACCCGTGCAAGTGGTTGCCGCGGATGCAGGGCCGTCTAGCCAAGCAGGAGTGTCCGCCGTTTTTCGCGGCACTCGTGCAGTTCGCCATCGCCTTCTTTGTGGCCGACCACGACTACGCGGCCGCGGCGGCGGGAGATTGACCGGCACGAGCGTTCGGGGTGCCTGCCGCGCGAATGCCCGCGCCGTGGCGCCGGTCGGCCGCGTCTGACGGGCCGCGTGCGTGGGCGTAGCGCCCCTACCCGCCGGGATCTCGCCGCTGGCCCCCCGGCGACTCCCCGGCTGGAATGGGTGACGCCATCTTGACGGCCGGTCACCTGCCGGCTAAAAATGAACGACCGTTCATTATGTGAACGGCTGTTCAGCCATGATTGCCCCGTCTCGCAAACAGCGCGAACTGGCCCTGCGCCAGGAGATCATTTTCACGGCGGCGGAAGCGGTGCTGGCGGCGCGTGGCTTCCACGGCACCTCGGTGGACGAGATCGCCCGGCGCGCCGAGGTTTCCGTCGGCACGCTCTACAATCTGTTCGGCAGCAAGGAGAGCCTGTACACCGCGCTGCTGGAGAGCCGCATGGAGGACTTACGGACCGGCATTCGCCAGCACGGTGCCGCGGCGGCGACGGGGCTGGAGAAGCTGCATGGCGTGGTGGACGCGATCTTCGCCTATTGCGCCGAGCACGAACGCGGCTTCCGCGTCTACGTGACGGCGTCCCACGGCCTCGAATGGAACGTCCTGCCGCAGTTCGGGCAACGCGTGTTCGATTGCATGCAAGCGTTTCTCAACGACGTGACCGCACTCTGTCGCATGGCGGTGCGTGAACGCAGCCTGCCGCGGTTGGAGCCGAAATTTCTGGCCATGTCGCTGTTGGGGACGATCGATTCGTTCGTCACGCAATGGGCCACCGAGGGGGGCGACAATTTAGGCGCGTATCGGCAGGGAGCTCACGCCATCTTGCGCGCCCTCAGTAGCGCGGCGCCGCGCGGCCGCGCGGTGCCGGTGCGGAGGTTGCCGGCATGATCCTTGCCGACGTCTCCGTCCGGCGCCCCGTATTTGCGACGATGGGCATCGCCGCCCTCGTCGTATTAGGCATCTTCTCGTACCGTAGCATGGTGGTCGACCTATACCCGCGCAGCGACATGCCGCTGGTGTCGATCACCACCACCCTTCCGGGTGCGAGTTCCGAGGAGATGGAAGCGCGTGTCACCAAGGTTGTGGAAGAAGCGGTCAACACCGTGAGCGGCATCGACGAAATGCGGTCGGTGACGCTCGAAGGCTTCTCCCGCGTGATCATCATGTTCCTGTTGGAACGTAAACCCGAGGATGCGGCACAGGACGTGCGGGACAAGATCGGGACGATCCTGAAGGACCTGCCGGAGGGGACGGATCCGCCGGTGGTCGATAAGTTCGATCCCGATTTTACGCCGGTGTTGCTGCTGTCGATTACCGGCGACCGCGACCTGCGCGAATTGACGGAGATCGCCAAGAAGCAAGTGAAGGAGCCGCTCGAAAGTTTGTCGGGCGTAGGCGCCGTGAAGATCATCGGCGGGCGCGAGCGCGAAGTGCAGGTGACGATCGATGCCCATCGCCTGAATGCGTACGGGTTGACGATCGGCGACGTGGCCCGCGCGCTGGCCACGCAAAACATCGAGATTCCGGCGGGCCGGGTCGGTCACGACACCTACGAGGCCACACTGCGCACTCTCGGCCGCGTGGTCGCGGTCCGCGATTTCGAGCAAGTTGTGGTCGCCAATCGCGGTGGGGCGCCGATCCGTGTGGGTGACATCGGTCGTGTCGTCGACAGTGTCGTCGAGCCGCGCTCGCTGTCGCGCTACAACGGACAAAACGGATTGGTTGTCGAGGTGCTCAAACAGAGCGGCGCCAACACCGTGGGAACCGTCGATGTGGTCCAGGAGCGCCTCGAGGAAATTCGCCAGGCCCTGCCGCCGGGCGTGCGCGTGGTGGTCACCCGCGACGGTTCGCATTACATCCGCAAGGCCGTCAGCACCGTGCAGGAACACCTGATTGTCGGCGCGTTCCTCGCCAGCCTGGTGGTGTTGCTGTTCATGGGGAACCTGCGGGCGACGCTCATCGCTGCCGTCGCCATTCCGTGCTCGATCGTGACCACGTTCACGTTGATGAAGGTGGTCGGCTTCACGGTGAACTGGATGACGTTGCTGGCGCTGACGCTCGCGGTCGGTATCGTCATCGACGATGCCATCGTGGTCTTGGAGAACATCTTCCGCTTCGTGGAAGAGAAAGACATGTCGCCCTTCGAGGCCGCGCGCGCGGCCACCGCGGAGGTTGGCCTCGCGGTCAGCAGCACCACCCTGTCGTTGGCGGTCATCTTCCTGCCGGTCGCGTTCATCCCCGGGACGATCGGCGCCTTCCTGAAAAGTTTCGGCGTCACGATGGCGTGCGCCATTCTGGTGTCCTGGGTGGTGAGCTTCACCCTCACGCCGATGCTGTGCTCGCGCTTCCTCCGGCACGACATGCGCAGGCAGGTATCCCGCGACCTGTGGATTTTCCGCCACATCGACCACGGCTACACCACACTGTTGCGCTGGGCGATGGCGCATCGCTGGGCGGTCGTGCTCGCCGCGCTGTTGACGATCGGCTCGATACCGCTCATCGCTACCTTTGTCGGGACCGCCTTCATGCCCGCCGACGACGAGGGCGGCTTCGAGGTGAACATCAAGACCCCGCAGGGGTATACGCTGGCGCGTACGGATGCGGTCGTTCACGAGGTGGAGGACGAAATCCGGCGCTTCCCGGGCGTCGAGCATGTAACCGTCACCGTCGGATCGGTGGAAACCGAATCGGTCACCGAGGCGAAGATCACGGCGGTCTTGAAGGACATGAAGGAGCGCTCGCTCAGCCAGTATGACCTCATGACGAAGGCGCGTGGGGTCGTCGCGGGCTACCCGGAGATTCGTGCCAGCGTGGACAATATCCCGTACCTCTCCGGCGGTGGCATGCGCTCCGCCGAGGTGCAATATAACATCCGCGGCCCCGACCTGAACCGCCTCGAACAGCTGGCGGATCAGGTGCGTAACGTCATGGCGACGACCCCGGGGGTGGTGGATATCGACAGCACGTCAGAGCCCGGAAAACCTGAAGTCCAGGTCCGTATCAATCGGGCGAAGGCTGCGGATCTCGGGGTCGCCCCGGCCGATATCGCCTTGAGCTTACGTACGATGGTCAACGGCGACAAGGTGACCAAGTTCAAGGACGGAACCGATCTCTACGACGTGCGTCTGCGCTTAGAGGAGGCGGATCGATCCGATGCGCAGCGTCTGGGGCAACTGTTCGTGCCGTCGACCAGGCTCGGGCGCGTACGACTCGACAGCGTCGTGGATACGGTGCGCGGGACCGGGCCGGCCGAGATCGATCGGCTCAACCGGGAACGCCAAATCACCATGCTGGCGAATATGGCGCCCGGCTACCCACTGGGAGACGCACTGCAGGCGATCGACAAGCGGGTCCAACAGCTCGAAATCCCGCCCGGCTACCACACCGGTGTGACCGGATATGGCAAGATGATCAAGCAAACCGGTGAGGGTTTCCAACTGGCGATCCTGATGTCCATCATTTTCATGTACATGGTTCTGGCGAGCCAGTTCGAGAGCTTTCTGCACCCGATCACGATCATGCTCTCCCTGCCGCTGGCGTTTCCGTTCGCCCTGATCTCCCTGCTGGCCATCGGTGCGACCCTCAATATGTTCAGCGCCCTCGGCATCCTGCTGCTCTTCGGCGTAGTGAAAAAGAATGCCATTCTACAGATCGACCATACCATCGGGCTGCGGGCCGCAGGTCTGCCGATGTCCGAAGCCATCATTCGCGCCAACCGCGAGCGCTTGCGCCCGATTCTGATGACCACGATCTCGCTGGTCGCGGGCATGTTGCCGCTGGTGTTCTCGGGCGGCGAGGGGGACATGACCAACCGTTCGATCGGCATCGTGGTGATGGGTGGCCAGAGCCTGTGCCTGCTGATTTCCCTCCTGCTCACGCCGGTGGCCTACTCGCTGTTCGAAGATCTTCGGAATTGGCGTATTGGCCGCCCGGTGTTGGTAGGCACGCCAGCCGCCAAGCGCACCGGCGCCGCCGTGTTGCCGCAACCCCGGTCCACGGCATAGGAACTACCCGGGCGAAGGAGGAAGGATCATGAAGGTATCGCTCGTCCGCACAGTTGCTCTCTTGACGATTCTCGCGTGTGGCCCCGCGCCGGTGTTCGCGCACTGTGACCGTCTGGATGGTCCAGTGGTCACGGCTGCGCGTGCGGCGCTGGACTCCGGCAACGTCAACCTGGTGCTCATCTGGGTGCAGAAGGGAGACGAGACGGACATCAAGAAGGCCTTCGAGCAAACGCTTGCGGTTCGAAAGCTGAACCCTGAGGCCAAGGAACTGGCGGATAGGTATTTCTTCGAGACCCTCGTTCGGGTGCATCGCGCTGGAGAAGGAGCCCCGTACACCGGTCTCAAGCCGGCTGGGCGAGACCTGGGGCCCGCCATCTCCGCGGCCGACACCGCGCTGAAACACGCAACCGACGAGCGGCTGGTGACGCTGCTCACCGACGCCGTGCAGCATGGGGTGCGCGAACGTTTCGCCGCAGCCAACGCCAAGAAAACCTTCGATAAGAACGATGTCGAGGCGGGCCGGACCTATGTGCGAGCCTACGTCTCCTACCTTCACTATGTGGAGCACATCTACGAGGCGACGAAGGCGCCCGCACATGGTCCGTCCCACCAAGAGCAGGTGTCCGCGGCCCACACCGAGTAGCGGCGTCCCCCCGGGGCTGGCTACAGCCGGTAAGGGCGCACGGGAGTACCTGCCGCATCGCGTAAGGAGGACAGGGTATGGAATTCAGGATTCCGCTGCCGTTGGTACTGGAGCATGAGGAGCTTCACGTAGAATTGGCGAAGGCCACCAAAGCGGCCGGCAGGATCGGAAGTGCTGCACAAGCGGTCGCCAAGCTCCTGCATCCCCATTTTGTGAAAGAGGAGGCAGTCGCCTTACCGCCGCTCGGTCTGCTGTCCGCGCTGGCGGAAGGGAAAATCACGCCGGAGATGCGAGACGCCCTGGCGATGACCGATCGGTTGCAGGCGGAGCTTGCCGAGATGCTGGAGGAGCACAAAGCGATCGTAGGCGCGCTGCAGGAGCTCGCTGCCGCGGCAAAGCAGGAGCGCAAGCGAGAGTACGAGCGGTTTGCCGAGAAGCTGGTCTTGCATACACAGACCGAGGAGCAGGTGCTGTATCCAACGGCACTCTTGATCGGCGAGTATCTAAAGACGAAGCTTGGTAGCTAGGAAGATCCGCGGTGACGTTGCCCGGTGCGCCGTGCCGTACGATCGTGGAATCGCCGGAGAACACCACGCGGCTCTCGTCCGTCGAAGAAGTAGAAAAGCCGTCCGTGTCCGCCGCAAACTTCGAGCGTCGGGCGTCGGCATCCTCGTCGGTTGTTGGCGGCGAGAAATACTCCGCAAGACTGCGTCAGCGGAGTCGCTACGGGTGTGGTATCCTCCGGCCGTTTGTCGCTTGACCCACGTCATGAACTGACGTAAGTGAGCGTCGGTCACGTAGGGGTGTGACGTGAGTGTCAAGGACCGAACACGTTGAACCTGCCGCCGCGGTCCGTGGTGTCGTAGCGGCGCCATCGGTGGCCGGTGCGCACGTGCTCGCCGGACCTGAGAACACCAACCGACACGATGGGAGTCGCTGGCGCGCCGTGAAGTATGATCCGGCGCGTATTCTGGTGATCGGCCCAAGTGGGGTGGGAAAGACCACGTTCGCACGCCGCCTCGCCGTCATCCTGGCCGTCCCGCACGTGGAAGTCGACGCGCTACGTCGGCAGGCGGACAATAAAATCGAGGACCTCCCGGAGCGTGCCGCGCAATCGGTCGGCAGGAGCCAATGGGTCCTCGATGGAAACCGCCGCAACGTTCTCGCTCTGGCCTGGCCGCGAGCCACGACCGTCATCCTGCTGAACTACCCCGTTCACACGATATTCTGGCGCCGTCTCAAGCGTACGCTGTGCTGGGTTCGTCGCCGGAAAGGTCGTTCATTGCGGCTCGTCCTGGAACGGCTCGGCTGGGTTGCGCGAATCGCTGACCGCGGCCGGCAATGGCGGGATCGGGTGCATCGGATGCAAATGCGGTATCCGCATCTGGCGGCGTTCGAGTTTCAGAGTCCTGGTGTGGCGGCGGCGTTCCTCCAGTCCTTGAGCGCGGCCGCCTCGCCTGGCCTCGACGCAGACGTCGATGGCCCGGCTTCTTCAGGCTGAGGGCGGTTTGCCTGGCATGATCGTAGACCGTGATCGGGTGAGGGTGGGCAGCGCTCCGGGAGGGTGTGCCGCCGCGACGTACGCACCGGTCGTGAGCGTCATTCTTCCCTGTTACAACGAGCAGGATCATATCGCCGCGGCCCTAACCTCTCTGCTGCGGCAGGACGTCGCCTTGCCCTACGAGGTCGTCGTGGTGGACAGCTCCACTGACCGGTCTGCCGGCGTCGTGCGTGATGGCTTCCCCTCCGTGGTGTTGGTCCGGCGCAACGGCCGGCTGAGCTGTGGTGCGGCCCGCAACTTGGGCCTGCGCTACGCCCGCGGGAGCAGGATCCTGTTCACCGACGCCGACGTTCGGGTTCCCCCGGATTGGGTCCGGTTGCTGGCCCAAGGGCTGGAGGAGGCCGACGCCGTTGGCGGGCCGATCGAGAACGGCACGCCTTGGAGCCTGACGGGGACGGTGAATTACTACCTCGAATTCTGCCGCCTGCTGCCGCGACGGTGGAGGTGCACGCGTCGCGGGTGGCCCTTCTTCGCGGGCGCGAATGCGGGGTATCGCCGCGACGCACTCAACGGGGTGCGATTCGTTTCCGGCCTGGGCGAGGACGTGATCGTGAATCACCGTCTGGCCGCTGCCGGCCGCACGCTGCGCTACTCCCCAGTGCCGGTGGTTCGGCACGTGAACAAGCGTGGATTCCGTCGGGTCGCCCGCTACCAGTATCAGCTCGGCATTGGCGGCTGGCGCTGGCGTCGCTGTTCGGAGACCGGTAGCCGCTGGGTCATGCGCTGGCCGGTCCTCATGATCGGGGCACCGGTGCTGATGCTCGGGCACCTGCTTTGGCACGAGCTGCGGAATCTGTCGTGGATCGGCTTTGCAAAGATCCTGATCCTCTCCCCCGTTCTCGTGCTGTTCCACAGCTTCTGGGTGGCGGGCTTTATCGCCGGCGAGCGCGCCCTGACACAGGAGCATTCGTCAGGTCGCGAGCGCTCTCCGCAGGTTCTCCGCGCGCATGGCGAGGCGGTAGCGGGAGGGGAGGAGGCCGTCGCGTCCCCCCCTTTGGCGTAAGCGTTCCGACAACTCCAGTCCCCTGGCGAGCGCGTCCGCGAACCGCTCGGGGGTATGGCACCGCGATACGAAGCCGTTGATGCCGTCCTCAATGAGTCCAGGTTCGACAACCGGGGTGGTCGCCACGGGTGTGCCGCAAGCGAGCGATTCGAGCACCGCGTACGGGGTACCCTCATAGCGCGAAGTGAGCACGGTCAGGTCCGCCCCGCGGAATACGCGGGGCAGGGCGTCATTGGCGAGGGGGGCGACCAGGTGAACGTGTTCGCGGCGTCCGCCATTGTGCCGCCGCAGCAACGTGCGGAACTGCCGGCGTGCGACGCCCACCACTACGAGGTGGAGTTCCGGGTAACGCTCGCGCACCGCGCGAAAGGCTCGGAAGAGCAGTCCCGGATCCTTCTGCACCTCGAAGTCGAGCCGTCCGACGTAAAGCAGCACGCGTGCGGTAGCACCGCGGCGTAGCGGCGCTGGCTGCCAGCGCCGGCCTTCGGGCCGGAACAGATCTAGATCCACTGAGTTCGCAACATAGCGGGTCTTGCGGCGCAGCCGCCGGATCCGCGACGTCATCGGCCAGGTCTGCATGCTGTCGATCACTACCCGGTTCACGATGAGGACCGATAGCAGTGCAAGAAGGAAGTAGATGCAGCGTAGCGCGAGCGGGACATAAGGGGACCACGCGAGGCTGCGGAAACGGCCCTCGATGACCACACAGACTCGCCATCTGGGCAGCAGCAGCCTGCACAGTACCGCCGACAGGAAGTGGCTGTGGACGAGCACGAGGCCGGCTTCGCGTCGGGATCCGGGCAGGCCGAAGGGACATGCGCACCCCAGGGTCCGTAGGAGACTGGCCGAGGGCAGCGCCGCCCTGAACAGCGGCGGGATCGGGACGATCCGCACTCCAGGGGCACGGCACCCGTCCGGCACCCGCCGCAGCCCCATCAACGCCAGTGTCACTGCGTAGTCGCGCTGTAGGATCTTGATGTTCTCGGCGATGCTCTTTTGTGCCCCACCGAGAAAAAAGGGCAGACGCAGGCCCGAGACCTCGTACATACCGTCCTCGGCGCCCATCCATAGGACAACCGCTTGCTTGACACTTTCCGATGACGCTGGCACGTGCTCATCATGCAACATTGTTGGAGCGACGCAAGGGCGGACTGCTCGTCCGTTCCACAAGTTCCACAAAGAGTGAACCTTCCCCAGCGATTGCACTCGACAGCCCGAGCGGTGTTCTCTCGTGCGACGTTGCGGCTCGGCTGGGAAGTTCGCGGGCTGTTGTTCCATAAGCCGCGCGAATTCCGGCCCACTACGGGAACCCGCCGATCGTGTTTCTTGTGCACCACCTGGAGAAGTGGCAGCACGTTTCTCGGCGACGCCGTGCGCACCGTGGCCGACCTGGATCTCTCTCGCGAGCGATTTTACCTCAATCCACAGCAGGCATCCCTGGGGGCCGTACTCCGCGGGCGGGGCCTGCTCGCATTCCTCGACCATCTGATCGACGGGGAAGCCAATCGGCAGGGGATCTTCGGGACCAAGGTGATGTGGGCAGACTTTCTCCCGGTGCTGCGCCGACTGCGCCGGATCCCCGACTTCCGAGGCGGGAGCGATCTCGACATCTTGCGATCCGTATTCCCGGCGCCGACGTTCCTGTTTCTGACCCGCACGGACAAGCTGCGGCAGGCCATCTCCTTCTATCGGGCCGCCGGATCTCGCGTCTGGCACCGCGATGACCGCGGGCACCTCTACGTGACTCCACGGCCGGCCCGCATCGAACCGGGGTACGATCGCCCGGCACTCGAAGCGGCCTTGGAACGGATCAGGAGATCGGAGCAGGCGTGGCGCGGCTTCTTTCGGTCGAATGCGATCGAGCCATTGCACCTGACCTACGAGGAGGTCTGCACGAGCCTTCCAGACGCCGTCGGCCGGGTGCTCGAGCGGCTCGGCCTCGCAGGCAGCCGCGAACGGCTGGACGGCGTCCGCTCCAAGTACGTCAAGATCGCGGACGCCAAGACCGACGCGTGGGTCGAACGTTTCCGCGGCGACCGCGGGGAGGAGCGCTAATGGCGCCAAGCGCGCCGGCTCACGGCGTAGCGGCCGGCAAGTCGCTCGGCCTGGCCCGCCACTTTCTGGTCATTGGGGCGCAGCGGTCCGGAACCAGTTGGCTGTACCGGAATCTCAATCGGCACCCCGACTTCTGGTTGGCACCAGTCAAGGAGATCCACTTCTTCGATCGCTCCCCACAATACGCCACTCCGAGCCACCATGCGTTGCCGCCAGGGTGGAGGCGCCTGTCCGTGATCTTCACCCCGTCACCCAGTCAGAAGATGGTGCGACGATACCTCAAGCCGCTGACGTGGTACCGGAAGGCCGAGACCGATCGCTGGGCGGCGCTCTGGTTCTCCCTGAGCTATTTGCTTTCGAACATCGGTCCGGACTGGTACCGGCGTCTGTTCATGTTCGGAGGCGACAAGATTACCGGCGATCTCACGCCTGGGTACTCCCTGCTCGCGGACGAGGATGTGGCCGTGGCGCGCGAACTGCTCCCGGAAGCCCGCATCGTCATGGTGCTCAGGAATCCGATCGAGCGTGCGTGGTCGAACTTCAAGCTGAACGCACAATTTTACGGGTTTTCGCTGACCGACGAGCGCGCCGCGCGTCGTTTCTTCAGCAAGTCCGCGGTGTTCCAGCGAGGAGACTACGCCTCGATCCTGCGGCGCTGGCGCCGGTATTTCGGGCCAGAGCGTTTCCATCTCGCGTATTACGAGGACTTGGTCGAGGATCCGGAAACGCTGCTACGTTCCATTCTCCAATTCCTCGGCGCGCGCAGCGATCCATGCCCCGCCGACGTGTACCGGCGGGTGAATGCGTCGGTGCCCGTGGAAATACCCACGGACATCCGCAAGGCCCTCGCCCAGCAGTACCGCGACAGCCTGCGCGAACTCTGCCGCATCGAGCCTGGGCGCGCCGAGATCTGGCTGCGGGAGGCGGAGCACCTCGGGCGCGGTGCTCCGCCGCGTCAGTCCGCGGTCGAGCGCCTGCGGACATGAAGCTCGCGATCGTGAACGAATTGTTTGAGGCAGGCGCGACGCGTTGTGCGCGGGACCTCGAGGCGGGTTTACGCGGCAGACATCAGGTCCGCTATTTTCCTGAGGCAAGGAGTGACACCGTCGGCACCCTGCTGTCCGGGTTGCGCGAGTACGATCCCCACCTCGTCCATTGCCATTCCTATTACGGTCAATTCCCGTATCATCTGCTCGCGCTCATCTCCCAAAGGTATCCGACCTGCTTTACGCCGCACGATCCCCGGCCGATCGGCACCTTTCAGGATGCGTGTTGGGACTGTTCCCGCAACCGGACGTGTTTCGATTGTCCACTGCTACCGTCCGCAATTCGGTACAGTGGACTCCTGAACCGATATTTTCGCATGCGGTCCAAGAAGCAGATCGTGCACTACCTCACCCATTCGTCGACCCAGCTCATTATCTCGAGCAAATGGTTGGAAGCGCGACTGCGGAATACCGAGCTCAAGAGGTTTCGCATGCATCACGTCCCGTATGGAATCGATGCCGGCAAGTTCCATCACGTCGGCGGGGCGCGTCGCGCATTGGGGCTGCCCGAGGACAAGAAGGTTGTCTTGCACGTCGCGTACGAGGCGCGGCCGTGGAATTGGAACCCACGTAAGGGAATGAACTACCTTGCGGAGGCTTTTGTGAAGCTGGTCTTGGCGAGATATCCGGACGCCCTCTTGATGGTCGCCGGCGAAGGCCTGGTTCCCAACCACCCCGCCGTCCGACCGATGGCACTTGTGCCCAATGATCGGCTATCGCTGTACTACTCGGCGGCGGATGTGTTCGTGGCGGCAACCGTTGCGGATAATCTCCCCTATACTGTCCTGGAGGCGATGGCCTGTGAAATCCCGGTCGTCGCCTCGCGGGTCGGAGGCATTCCGGAAGAGGTGGCGGACGGCGAGACGGGTCTTCTCGTGCCTCCGAAAGATGTGGCGGCTCTCGGCGCCGCCATTCTCGCCGTGCTTGGGGATGAATCGCGGCGTGCCGCGATGGGCCGTGCCGGCAGAGTGCGCGTGACCACGATCTTCGGGATGGAGCGCTTTCTCGCCTGCCATGAAGCCGTTTACCGGCACATGCTCCACCCCAAAGACGGTGGGTGCGAAGACCATGCCCTTGCCGCGGACGGGATACCGTAGCCGCTGATGACGGATCGGAAACGAGTGGCGTTCATTTCGACGCTCAACCGCGGGCCTTGGGGCGGGAGCGAGGAACTCTGGAGCCGGACGGCAGCACGGTTGTTGGACGATGGTCATGCCGTGACCGCCGAGGTGAGGCGATGGCCCGACCCCGTGCGTGCCATCGCTGAGCTTCAACGAAAGGGCGCCCGCATCGTTTGGAGACTGCCCGCGAGCAGCTATTCCCAACGGCTGCGTCACTTGATCCGGGAAGCATTGCCGCACTGGAGTGGACGGTGGCGGCCCGATTTCCTGCTCATTTCCTCCGCGGAAGACCGTCCTTCCTTGAATTTACTGAAAAGCGTTTACGACACGGGAGTACCGTTCGCGGTTCTCATTCACGTCGTCTCGGAGGTCATGTGGCCGGACGATTTGCAGGCCAAAGACTACGTGAAATACCTCTCGGCGGCGCAGGCGTGCCTGTTTGTGTCTCAGGCAAGTGTCGCGTTGATGAACGCGAAGCTCGGCTTTCGCCTCCGAAACGCACGGGTGGTTCGGAATCCGTTCAATGTTGACTACGCCAGTGCTCCCCGCTGGCCGCAGGACCAAGGCGAGTATCGGATGGCGTTGGTGGGCCGATTGGATCCTGGTGCGAAAGGCCAGGATGTGTTGTTCCAAGTCCTGTCCATGGAGAAATGGCGTCAGCGGGCGCTCGCGGTCAATCTCTATGGGAGCGGGCGCTGTCGAGAGACGGTCAATCGGCATCGTCAGGCTCTCGGGCTCACGAGCGTGAAGCTCTGTGGCAGAACGGAGGATGTCGAAAAGATCTGGGAAGAGAACCACATGCTCATCCTTCCTTCACGGGAAGAGGGCCTGCCCTTGGCCCTGGTCGAAGCCATGTTGTGTGGCCGGCCCGCACTGGTCACCGATGTCGCCGGCATGACGGAGCTTATTGAGGATTCCTCCACAGGGTTCGTCGCTGAGGCCCCAACCACGCGAAGCCTCGATGCGTGCCTGGAGAGAGCCTGGCGGCAGCGGGACCAATGGGAACGCATGGGAGGCCTGTGCGCGAAGCGGATCAGGGAATTGGTACCGCCCGATCCGGCAGGGGAGCTGAAGACGCAGCTCGTGGCGCTCATGGAAACGGCCGCCGCGGGAGCGCGGCGGTGAACGAACGTCCGCACCTCAGCGTGGTCATTCCGACGTACGGCCGCCGCGAGGCGGTGCGGCGCGCGCTGACCGCACTGGCGACCCAGCAGTTGCCGGCTTCGGCGTACGAGGTGGTCGTGGCCATCGATGGCTCCGAGGACGGGACACGTGAGCTCGTCGACAGCTTTGCGGCGCCGTACACGCTCCGTCGCCTCTGGCAGCCTAACCGCGGCAGGGCGGCGGCGTGCAACGCCGCCACGCGGGAGGCGCGCGGCGAGGTGATCGTCTTTCTGGACGATGACATGGAGGCCACGCCGAGGTTGCTTGCCGCCCACCTGCGGGCGCACCACGGACAGTCGAATCTCGCCGTCCTTGGGCCTGTCCCGATGGTTTGCGATCCGACGTCGACTCCCTACGTGCGCTACACCGCGGCTCGATGGGGACGGAAGTTGACGCTCCTAGCGGAGCCCGGATACGTGTTCCGAATGATTGACTTCTACACCATGAACATGTCCATCCGCCCCGGATCGCTCAGCAGGACAGGAGGGTTCGACGAATCCTTTCAAATCTACGGCCATGAGGATCGCGAGCTGTTTTTGCGGTTGCGTTCGGCGGGCGTTGTCGTCGCTTTTTGCGCCGCCGCAGTTGCGCACCACCGCTATCTGAGACCGTTCTGCGCGCTGGCCAGGAACAGCGTGGCGCGCGGGCGGACGGCCGTGCTGCTGGCGGAGAAGCACCCGGCGCTTGTCCGGAAGCCCGCCGCCGAGGTCGGCGACCTGGCGCCGCTGGCGCGTTTCGATCAAGGCCCGTTGGCCCGGCGACTCTTCCGCGGCGCCGTGCTGGCGCTCAGCGAACGGCTGCCCTGCATTCCCGATGGGATCGCCACACTGACGGAGCGCTGGGAGCGGCGGCGCACGCTGGGGCCGCCGCTCTGCTACTACCACCGCGCCGTGTACTATTACTTTTGCCTGGGCGTACGAGCCGCGATGCGCGAGCGCGCCGCTTCCGGCCACACCGCGAGTCGTGCAGACCACGCCCGGCAGGAGGGCGCGTCATCCGAGTCCGGGCCGTCCGCGCCGCGCGGTGCGTAGCGCAGCGGCCCGCTTCTCGCTCACCGCGTGCGCTCTATTTTCGTGCGGTACAGCGCCGGCTGGATCAGTGCGATGGCCTGCGCCACACCCGCCGGGGAGCCTGTGCCGAGGAACCTGGCGATGCGGTCGACCGCGCTCTCCGGACGTCTGAGCATCTCGTGATAGTCGATGACGAGAGATCGCGCGCCGAGCCGCTCGATGGCGCGGTCGCGAGCCGCCGCGAGCCGCTCGATCGCCTGCTCATGCGATCCGGGGTTGGCGCGCCATGGCAGCCAGTTCGTCTTTCTGAGGGATGCGATCGCTTCGTCGACCGGCCGCCTGACGAACAGAAACTTCGTCCGCTCGCCCCAGGCTTCCAGGAGCTCGTCGCTCAACAGACAGAGGATCGGGTGTTTCCCGCCGATGATCTGCGCTCCACCCGCGGCGGTCATGGCCATGCTCAGCCACGCAGCCAGCGACGTCACGCGCTGTGTGCGGTTGACCGATTCCACAAGCCAGGGCTCCGTATACATCTGCCGGCAGCGCTCGGCGAGCAGGGGCGCCTCGAAAGATCCGATTGGGTTGCGCGGCGTCGCTCTGTTCGCCAGCGCACCGACGTCGGCCCCAAGCGCGTGGCAGACGGCGGCCACCAACGACGTACCGCTGCGATACGGCCCCGCAACCGCGAGCGGTGTCACGCCGTGTGCGGCAATCCGGCGATGGAGAGGCTCGATCGGCGACTCGTTGCTCGGTCTGCGCACCTTCGACCCCTATCGATACCGGTTCTATCGACCGCGCTTGGCATGCCGCGTCCGCAGCGCAAAGAACTACCCCACCACGCTTCGGCTTCGCAACCGTGGGACCAGAGGCCAACGCCAATGGACTTGCCGCCGCGGCGGCGCGAAATGTGCCGCGGGTCTTCTGGAATCGAGCCTGGAACCGCAGGAAGCGGGTGCGCGCGCGTTGAATTCTTCCACGATCGATCGGTGCTCCACCAATGAGCCCGTGTGGGCATGATCCCGCAGCCGCGTCAGCGTGCGCGGCGCCGCAATTCGGTGGGTTGACCGCCCTCCGGTTCACGGCGACGGGCGCGGCGACATCGATCGCTGCTGCAGCCGGTAGAGCTGGGCGTAGCTGCCGGCTTGCGTCAGGAGTTCGTGGTGCGTGCCCGATTCGACGATGCGGCCGCGATCGAGGACGAAGATGCGATCCGCCATGCTGACCGTGGAAAAACGGTGCGAGACAATGATCGTGGTCCGGCCGTGCGCCAGTTGCCGGAAGCGCGAGAATAGCTCGTATTCGGCGCGCGCGTCGAGGTTGGAGGTCGGTTCGTCGAGGATCAGCAGCGCCGCATTACGTGCGAAGGCGCGCGCGACCGCGATTTTCTGCCACTCGCCGCCAGACAGGTCGACCTGCCCGAAGGTGCGGCCGAGAAGCGTGTCGTAGCCCTGGGGCAACGCTGACACCATATCATGGACACCGGCCAGCCGCGCGATTTCCCGGATCCGCTCAGGATCGTCTAGCAACCGGCGCCAGTCGCCGTAGGCGATGTTGTCGGCGGCGGTGGCTTCGTAGCGGCCGAAACTTTGGAAGACGAAGGCAATTCGATCATGCACCGCCGCGCGCGCCAGGGTGCGCAAGTCGGCGCCGTCGAGCAAAATCTCTCCCGCATCCGGGTGGTAGAGCCGCGCGATGAGTTTCACCAACGTGCTCTTGCCAGCCCCATTTTCACCCACAAACGCGACCGTTTCGCCCGCCCGAATGTGGAGCGAGACGCCCTGCAGCGCCGCCTCCGTGCCGCCCGGGTAGGTGAACGTCACGTCGCGGAAGACGATATCAGCGCGCGCGCCGGCGACCGCACCGGAGCCCACGCCATGTGCGGCTTGCGGCGCCGCGGAAAGGAACTCGGTGACGTTCGCGATATGGAGTGTCCGCTGCAGGATGCCGGTGAGCGAGGCGATGAAGCCTTCGAGCGTGATGCGCAACCGGGTCGCGGCACCCCCGAAGATGGCCAAATCGCCGAGCGTCAAGCTGCCGCCAACCACGCGGACCGCCACGCGCACAAACATCGCGTAGATCGCCAGCGTGGTGGCAATCACGAACACCGAGCCGCCTCGGAACCCGCGCACGTAGAGCAGGCGATCCTGGTCGCGGAACTCCGCCATGATCGAGCGGAACTTCTCGATGAGCAACGGTGCGAGGCCCAGGATCTTCACCTCGCCCACGGAGGCCGGTTTGGTCAGGGAGGCGATGAAGTAATTGCTCCACCGCCGCTTGGTTGTGCGCGCATGCTCGTGCGCGTATTGCCGCAGCGCCAAGTGCCACTGGAACCACAGATATGGGGCCGCGAACAGGAGGACGAGGAGGAGAATGAGCGGCTCGATGAAGATCAGGATGCCGAGCAGCGAGGCGATCTGAATCCCACTGGCGACACACGCCAAGGTGTCGGTGACGAAACTGGCGACCTGCTCGGCGGGGTTGTGCTTGGCGCGCTCGATCACGTCTTGCGAACCGGGGTCTTCGAAGTACGCCAGGTCGAGCTGTGCGGCGTGCGACAGAATGTCCGCGGTTACGCGGTAGTTGAGATCGTCGCGCAATCGTTGGGTGAAGAGCTTGCTGGCCAGGCTGGAGACGCCGTCGACAAGGGTCAACGCCAGGCCGAGGAGCAGCCACGGCACCACGGTGGCGACGCTCGGTTCCGTGCTTCTGACCGCCGCCACCGTGGCGTTGACGATGCCGCGTGCGGCGACCGCCATCGCCGCCGGCAGCAGCCCGCGCGCCATCACAACCGCCGCGACACCGGCGAGCAGGCCACCGTTGGTCGACCATGCGAGGTGAAGCGCCCAGCGCGCACTGGCGAGCAGGGCGGCGGGGTCCGCAGCGCCGTGCGCAAGAATGGGGGTGTGCTTTGCCGCCATCGGAGTTGCCGCGAGTGCTTTCCGCATACTCATGCCAGTTCAGGGGAACAAAAGAAACCTGGACAGTCCGAACGGTGGAGGTCCACACCCCGTCGCGCGTGGCTCGACAGAGTGGCATTATGTTGTTGACAGCAAATAGGATCAATTATATTACCAGTATGCGTCGTGCGGTACCCGGCTCTATGTCGATACGCCAGAGGAGGTAAGCATATGAAGCACGCGTTTCTCGGAATGATGGTGGTTGCATTGCTTGGAGCGGTATCCGTCGCGCGGCACGCCGACGGCGCGGAATCCAAGCTGGTCAATATCAACACGGCGACGGCGGCGGATCTCGCCGCCGTCAAGGGTCTTGGAGAAGTCAAGGCTCAGGCGATCGTCGAGTATCGAACGCAGAACGGACCGTTCAAGTCCGTCGACGACCTGGTTCAAGTCAGGGGTATTGGGGAGAAGTTGTTGGTCAAGGTGCGGCCCCAACTGACTCTCGGCGCCGCCGTCCCGGCGGCGCCTGCCGCACCGAGTTCTGCCAAGCACTAACGTTACCGCCGGGCCGCACGACGCCGCTCCCGGCAGACGACCGCCGCCGCTGTCGGCAGCGGCCGTGGCGCGGGCGTCTACGGAGATGAGGTGGGGCTCGTTGGCGCCGCGGCTTCGACCGCCGGTAGACGGCAGGCTTCAATCGGCGTGGGCGCGCTGGAACGCTGGCCGAGCCGCCAGCGCTCCCACGTAGGCCTCGAGCGTCGGGTGCGCGCCCGACAAGCCGAGCATTTGCGCCCAACCGAGCGTCGAGCCGATCATGATATCGGCGGCCGAGAAGCGGTTGCCGACCAGGAACTGCTGCGCGTCCAGCGCCCTTTCCAGCACCTGCGCCACCGCGGCGAAATTCTTGCGCCCGTCGTCGGCCTGGGTGGCCGAACGTTGCGCTTCCGGCAACATGACGGTGTGGAGAATCACCTGCACGATCGGCGGCTCGAGTGTCGCGATCGAGTAGACCAGCCACTGATAATAGAGACCACGCTCGGGTGTCCCGGGCGCCGGGGCCATGTGTTTCTCCGGAAACTTGTCGGCCAGGTACGCGCAGATCGCCGCCGATTCGAAGAGCGTCACATCGCCATCCTGGAACGCCGGCACCTGGCCGCCGGGATGGATACGTAGGTACTCCGGCGACTTGTGTTCTTTCTTGCTCATGTCGAGGCGCTCCAAGGCGTACGGTACGCCGAGTTCCTCTAACAACCAGCGCGGTCTGGTCGCCCGCGTCTGCGCCGCGTAGTATAGCTTCATTTTCCGCTCCTTTCGGCCGATGTGTAGGTGACCGTATGCTGGTCGACTTTCGCCATGAAGTCCAGGGCGGGAGGACGGGTGGCCGTCGGTGCGTGCGCCTCGCGCTTCAGTCTTCGTGAAAGCGAGGCTTGCGCTTCTCGCGGAAAGCCAGGAAGCCTTCGACGACGGCGGGACGATTGCCGAGCACTCGCTGCGCCTCGCGTTCGGAGTCCAGTTGCTCGTCGTAGGTATTGAAATCCGCGGCGTCGATTGCGCGCCGAGTCCACACCAGCGCCTCGGTGGGACCGTCGGCGAGACGTTGCGCGACTCCGAGGGCCTCCTCCATCAAGCGCGTATCGTCCACGCAACGCCAGATGATGCCCCACTGCTCGGCCTGCTCCGCCGAAATCTTGTCGCCGAGCAACGCCAGGCCGAGGGTGCGCGCCCGTCCGACGTTGCGCACCAGCAGCCACGCGGAGCACAGATCGGGGACGATCCCGAGCCGCTGCCCGAACGGCAGGTAGAACGTGGCGGCACGGGCGGCCAGCACGATATCGCAAACCAGGGCGACCCCCACGCCGCCGCCGGCCACCACGCCGTTGACCGCGGCCACGGTAGGCTTCTCCAGGCGGTAGAGCTCGCGCATCATCGGATTGAACGCACGCTCCATCATTTGGGCCGTCTGGTCGCCCCCGTTGCCATCGCCGACCCCGAAGGTCGCGAACATGGCCGGCGACAGGTCGGCGCCCGCGCAAAAGGCGCGGCCGGCTCCGGTGAGCACCAGGGCCCGCACGGAGCGGTCGGCGGCCACGCGCGCGACCACGGCGCGCATGCCTTCGACGAGGTCGGCGCTCAGCGCGTTGAGTGCCTCCGGACGATTGAACGTGACGAGGCCGACGGCACCCCGCTGCTCGAAGAGTACGCTGTCCGACATTCGGATCTCCCCCGTGCGCCGCCATGGCCGTCACCTCGTGCCGCGCGGCCACGCGCTCGAGAAAACTACCCGCGCGCCGCGTGACTCGCGGCCACGTCCACAGGCGCGCCAGCGTACACAGCCGCCGACGCGCTTGCAACAAACGCCGCCGGCCGAGCTCACGGGGTTTGCCAGAACTGCTTGGTGCCGCTGAGAATGAACTGCGCCCCGATGCCGGCGAGGAGGAGCCCCATGAGCCGGGTGATAATCTTCATGCCGATCTGCCCGACAAAACGGATAAGGCGCACCGAGTTGGCCAGGATGATCCAGGTGAGCAACGAGGTGAGTGCCACGGCCAACGCTAGAGCAAGCAGATGGGTCCAGGTTCCCGCTCGGCTGGCCAGCAGCGTCACCGTGGAAAGCGCCCCCGGGCCGGCAAGCAGCGGAATGGCGATGGGTGTGATCGTCACATCGGCCTTGCCGATTCCCTCTTCCGTTTCTTCCGGCGACTGCCGGGTTGGGCCCTCGCCGGCGCGTAGCATGTCCAATGCGATCACCAGGAGGAGAATCCCTCCGGCTACCTGAAACGCCGGCGTCGAAATGCCAAAGAAGGCGAAAATACGGTTGCCCGCCACGGCGAAGACCAACAGTGCGCCGCCGCATACCAGGGAGGCGGAGCGGGCGATCCCCCGCCGTTCGTCGTCGGTCTCGTGCGGCGTCATCGCGATAAAGATCGGCGCGGCCGCAAACGGATCGACGATCGAAAACAACGTGGCGAAGGCGGTTATGCCGTACAACAATAGGTCGCGGTCCATATTCCGACGCTCACGGGCGACTCAGGCGGCGCCGCCGCGGTGCAGCTGGCGCTCGAAGATCAGCGGCGTAGCGATGGCGACGGTCGAGTACGTTCCGATCAGGCTGCCGGCGATCATCACCAGGGCGAAGTCGTGGATGACCTTGCCGCCGAAGACATAGAGCACGGCGACCACCGCCAGCACGGTGCCGTTCGTCAACAGCGTCCGCGACAGCGTTTCGTTGACGCTGGCGTTGATGGCGGTGCTCAGCGGCTCGCGGGTCGACGAGCGCTGCCGCTCACGCATGCGGTCGAAGATCACGATCGTGTCGTTGATCGAATAGCCGGCGATCGTGAGGATCGCGGCCACGATGACAATATCGACCTCCATCTGCGTGATGGAGACCAAGCCGACCGTGGCCAGGACGTCATGGAGCAAGGCCGCGACACCGGCGGCGCCCCAGAGCGGATTCTTGAACCGGAATGCCACGTAGACGATGATCGCGGCGATTGCGAGGACGATCGCCACCACCGCGCGATGCTTGAGGTGTCGTCCAACGGCGGGACCGACATACTCCTTGCGGTCCACGCGGATCGTGTTCGCGGGATCCGCCGCCTGCAGGGTTGCGATCAGGCGCTCGATCGACTGCGCGTCCAGCGTCTCGGTACCCTTCACGCGAATGGCAAACGCGTTGGTGCCCGAGAAGCTCTGCAACTCGGCATCCGCATAACCGGCGCGGACGAGATCGCCGCGCAGGTCCGCCAGCGACTTGGGCGCGGCATACGCCACCTCGAGCAGCGTGCCGCCGGTGAAGTCGATGCCGTAGTTCAGGCCGCGCACGAGCACGCTCGCAAGGCTTGCGGCGAGCACGAGCCCGGAGACTGCAAACCCCCAGCGGCGGCGACCGACCCAATCGATGTTGCCGGCGCGAACGATGGAGAGCGGGTGCCACCGCAGTTTCCTTGCCACGCCAACTGTCAGCCACGTGCTGGCCATGAGGCGGGTGGCGACCGTCGCCGTGAACATGCTGATGAGGTTGCCGAGGGTGAGCGTGATCGCAAATCCTTTGATTGGGCCGGTGCCGAACTGAAACAGGAGAAGCGAGGCCGCGAGGACGGTCAGATTGGAGTCGAAGATCGCGCTTGCGGATAGGTCGTACCCGGCTTGGATCGCCTGGCGCATCGACTTGCCGCGGCGCAGTTCCTCGCGGATGCGCTCGAGGATCAAGATATTCGCGTCGACGGCCATCGCCACGTTCAGGCTGATCCCCGCGATCCCTGGGAGCGTTAAGGTCCCGCCGAAGTAGGCCATCGCGGCCAGCAGCAGCAAGAGGTTCAAGGCGAGTGCCGCCACGGCGAACAGGCCGAGCAGCTTGTAGTACGCAGCAAAAAAGACGAACACCAGCCCGATTCCGATGGCGCACGCCGTCAGGCCGGTGCGTATCGAGTCCTCGCCCAGGCTGGCACCGACCGTCCGCTCCTCGACGATGCGTACCGGTGCCGGCAACGCGCCGGCGCGCAGGACGATGGCGAGATGGCGCGCCTCCTTCATCTCGAAATTCCCCTCGATGATGCCGGAGCCGCCCGAAATGCGGCTCCGGATCACCGGCGCCGAGTAGACCACGCCATCCAATACGATCGCGAGTTGCTTGCCGACGTTGGCGGCGGTGAGCTCGTCGAAGACCCCACCGCCCTCGCGATCGAATCGGAACGCGACGATCGGCTGACTGTACTCGTCGGTTTCGACGCGCGCCGTCTCGAGCGCCGCACCGGTCAGTGGTACGGCGGCGCGGACGATGTAGGCGGACTCCTCGCGCCCGGGCAACAGGAGGGTGCCGGGCGGCAAGGCGGCCGCTGCCGCCGACGTCGCCTTCCCATTTTCGAAGGGCCGGCCGAGTGCGAGGATCGTGGGCAGCGCGGCGCGAGCCGCCGCGGAGTCATCCACGATGCGGAACTCCAACAAGGCGGTCTTGCCGACCAACGCCTTCGCCTGTGCGGAGTCGCCGACCCCCGGCAATTGCAGAACGATCCAGCGCTCGCCTTGACGGGCAATGTGCGGTTCCGCGATGCCGAAATGATCGACACGATTGCGGATCACCTCGATGGCCCGATTGATGGCGTCGGGAACATCGATGTCCGACGGCAATTTGTCGGTCTCCACCTCCATCAACAACTGCGTGCCGCCGGTGAGGTCGAGGCCCAGGTTCAACACTCCGGTCCGTACGGTACGGGAGCCGTCGTCGCGACCGCGGTCGCCGCTGGGATGGCGATACCATTCGAACGACGGGTACAGCGCCAGCAGCGCCAGGGTGACGAGGGAAACGATTGCCAACCATCGAGCGTAGAGATTGCCCATTCCGAGTCTCCTTGTGTCCGTGCATGAGACGCCCTCCCCGTGTGGCCGACGGCCGCCCGGGGTAATCGGCGACGGGCGAGGCGAGAGCCCGGACCTAAATGCGGTAGATGCGGAGGAGATCGTGGAGGGCGATGCGCGAGTGGCGGGAGTCTCCCGACCGCGCCACGACGCCGCGTATCGGGGGATGCGGTGGACGCGCAGCGTCGCGGATGCTCGCGACGCTGACGGCGAGTACGCCGGTATGGGGGCGGCCTAGGACAATGGAAAGGGCCCGCGGGATCGCCGGTGCGTCGATGTCATAGGTTGACTCCCATGGGGTTGCGGCGGCCGACGCGTGCGCCGCGCCGCCGCAACGAGGAATCGCGGCGATCCACCCGCTTCCCGCGGCGATGAGCAATGACCACACGATGAGGTGTCGGATGGCTCGCATGACCGTTGCGCATGATAGCCGGTTGCGCTTGGCGGTCAACGTGTGGCGCAAGCCATTCCCGTCCGGCGGCGCCGCCCGGCGATCATGGGATCGAGTCAGTGCGCAGAGGCGGTGCCGGGGCGTCTGAGACGCGCTGCCGCACGCAGGTTTGCTTTCGGCTCCGCCGACTTGCAAACTATGTCGCGGTGTCCCGATGAAGCAGGCCGGACCGAGGCGGAAGCACTCGGCAATCTCTCCCATCCGCCGCGAGTTGGCGGCCCTCGGGCGGTACCCGCGCAAGCGCCTCGGCCAGCACTTCCTAGCTGACACCCAGATCGCCCGACGGATTGTCGATCTGGCGGCGTTGCAGCCAACGGACCGGGCGGTTGAAATCGGGCCCGGCCTCGGTGTGCTGTCGGACCTGCTGGTTGAGCGCGTGGGGGCGCTGTGGCTGATCGAGGTCGACGGCGATCTGGCGGGGCGCCTACGGTCCAAGTACGCGGCGTCGCCGCAGGTCCACGTCGTCGAAGCCGATGCCCTGACGGTCGACTACGTGGCGCTGCTCGGGACGGGTGCGCCCGCCGTGGTCGTGGCCAATCTCCCGTACAACGTGGCGACGCCGGTGCTGGCGGCGTTGTTGCGACAGTCGGCTCGCATTGCGCGCATGGTGCTGATGCTGCAGCGCGAAGTAGTGCAGCGGCTGGTGGCGTCGCCGGGCGGCAAGGCGTACGCCGCGTTGTCGGTGCTCACCCAGTACGCGGCCCGGGTGCGTCCGGCGCTACGCGTCGGGCCGGAGGCGTTTGTGCCGCGGCCCAAAGTGGAGTCTGAAGTCGCCATCGTCGAACCCTACCGCGAGCCGCCGGTCGCGGTGGTGGACCCGGCGCTATTTCGCCGCCTGATCAAGACGGTGTTCAGCCAGCGGCGTAAGCAGTTAAGCAATAGCTTACGGGCGCTGTGTACGGACGCGACTGACGTGTTGCTGCATGCGTCCATCGAACCGACCCGGCGTCCCGAGACCTTGAGCCTCGTCGAGTTCGCGACGCTGAGCAACGCACTGGCAGCGCACGAGACGGGTTCAGAGCCCGCGGAACAACAGACAACGGACAGATAGACGGCAGATCCAAGTCTAAGTGGATCATGGGGTTGCGTCCGTTGTAGGTCATCTCCAAGTCTGTTGTCTGTAAGCTTTCGGACTATTTCGAAGCGCTGGATTGGCCGGTGAAAGGCGGTCATCGGTCCTCCGGGAACTATTGACTCTCGGCTGTCGACTCTGAAGTGTCATGGGATGCCCGAACTCCCTGAAGTCGAAACCGTTCGACGTTCCCTCGAACCCATTGTGGGACAGCGGATCGAAGGGGTCGAGGTCCGCGAGCCGCGATTGCGGCAACGCATCGGCGACGACTTCGCGCCGGCGTTGACCGGCCGAACGATTACCGCGATCGAGCGGCGCGGAAAATATCTCCTCTTTCGCCTATCCGGTGGACGGTGTCTGCTGGCCCATCTCGGCATGAGCGGCGCGCTGCTCTTGCAGCCCCACGGAGTGCCGTCGCGGCCGCACGATCATGTCCGCCTGCGGCTGTCCGGAGGTCGGCAGCTGACCTTCAACGATCCGCGCCGCTTCGGGCTGTTGCGTGTCGGCGCCGACTCCGAGTTCGCCGAGTTGCGGAATGTCGGTCCCGATCCGTCGTCGAACGCGGTGTCGCTGGAGCAGCTGGTGCGCCTGGCGCGGGGGCGGAAGCGGCCGGTGAAAACTCTGTTGATGGATCAACGCGCGCTCGGCGGGATCGGCAACATCTATGCGAACGAGATCCTCTTTCGCGCCGGTATCCGGCCGGGGCGCCAATCCCGGCGACTCACCCGTCGTCAGCTGGCGGCGCTGCTCCGCGCCATCCGTAGCGTGCTCCGCAGCGCCGTTCGGCTTGGCGGCAGCTCGATCTCCGATTATCGGGACAGCGACGGGAGACCCGGGTATTTTCAGTTGCACCTGCGGGTGTATGACCGTGCCGGTCGGCCCTGCGCCCGCTGCCAGACGCCGATCCGCCGCATGGTGCACGCCGGCCGCAGCAGTTTCTACTGCCCGCGCTGCCAGAAATAGCGGCTCTTCCCCAAGGCGCGCTGGCGGCCGGGGCGCGATACGCTGCCCCCGTGGCTTGTGCCGGCAGGCTACCTGGAGCGTCGTCCGCAACTCGCAGCGGCTGTCGTTGCCTAGCGTACGACGAGGACAGGGCAGTGCACGTGGCGGATGACCCGTTCGGCCGTGCTGCCGAGGAAGAAATGCGTGAGGCCGGTGCGACCGTGCGTCGAAATCACGATCAGGTCGGCGTCGTGCTGCTCCGCCGTCCGGATGATCTCCTCCGCGGGCATACCGTGGACGACCAGCAGCTCATACGGCACCGCCGCGAGTGGACCGCGGCGCGGTACCCGCTCATCGAGGGCGCCGCGGGCATCGCGTTCGGCGCGGGCACGAACGCTGGGGCTGAGCAGTTCCGTGGGGTAATACGGCGCATAGAGCGGGCTTGGTGTGACGATCAGCTCGAGCACGTGCAGCAGCAGAACCCGCGCGCCGTGATCGGCGGCCATGCGAAAGGCGTGACCCACGGCATGATCCCCGGCGTCGGAAAAGTCCGTGGTCACCAGGATGCGCTTGAAATGCTCTTCCATGGGCATGTGCTCCCTGTGGAATTACGACCGGCCCTGCGAGTACTTGATAATTTCCGCATGTTCCAGGGTAACCATACCTCCGCCGCCGCTGGCTTCCATCATGGCGTCGAACTCCGGCAGCGCGGCGCGGATCTTCTCCTCGGCATCGACGATCTCGATGAGAACGGGCAAATCCTCCGACAAGCGGAGGATCTTCGCGGTGTGGATGCGGCTATTGGCGCCGTAGCCTTCGATCCCGCGCCAGACGGTGGCGCCCGCAAGCCCGAGTTCATGCGACCGGTGCACGATCGCCTCATACAACGGCCGGCCGTGGTAGCGGTCGGACTCGCCGATGAAGATACGGAGGAGTTTGCCGCTGCCGGTGATTTTCATAGCATCGTCCTACAGCAGGCGACCGATGAGGGTGCCGAGCCAGACTGCCGAGAAGCATACCACAATCGTCACGCCCACATTACCGAACGCCAACATCGCTTCGCCGTCGCGCAACAGCGCCATCGTTTCGTAGCTGAATGTGGACATCGTGGTGAAACCGCCACACAGGCCAACGGCGAGCAGCAGCCGCATCTCGGCATTGAGCAGGCCACGCTCGAGCGATAACGCCATCACCAGCCCCACGATCAAGCTGCCGACCACGTTTACCGTCAGTGTGCCGAACGGGAACCCCGAGTCGGTGAGGCCCTGTACGGTACCCGCCAGCCAATAGCGCGCAAGCGATCCGATCAGACCGCCCAACCCCACGAGAGCAGCACGCAACACCCCGGCTTCAAAGCACAGCGATCAGCGTGTGGCAACCGTGACACGAACCCGTCACCGCGGTAGCGGCGTAGTTGACGAACGCACTGTCGGCGCCGCTGCACGGGCGCTGCGGCGCCGGTCCGCTATGCGCCGGCCCCTCGGCCGTGCGTGCCGGCACGTGCCCCGGCAAACGCGGCTTCCATTGCCGCCACCAACGTTGGGTTGCCGAGCACGTCCAGCGCCGTCAGTGCCAGAGCCTTGGCGCCGTCGATGATACTGCGATGGCCGATCTCCTCGCCGGCCCAGTGCGCGAATTCGACCGAATGTAGCGGAATCGCCGGCGGTGCGGCGGCGATCATCGGATGAATCGCGGGAACGAGCTTGCTCACGTTTCCCATGTCGGTGCTGCCGGCAATCGCGTTCGTGCCGGCCGTGCTCTCGGCGAGTCGTCGGCCGAAGCGTTGCAGATTAGCCGCGTAGGCCTCGATTAGCGGCTGATTGGTCCACATGTCCGCATAGTCTTCGCCCATCGTCCGCAGTTCTAGCTGCGCCCCTGTCGCCAGCGCTCCCGCCTGGAAACACGCCAGCACCCGTTCCTTGAGTTCCGCTAACCCCGATTCCGTCCCACTGCGGACGCAGAAGATGCCGGCCGCACGCTCGGGGACGATATTCGGCGCCTGCCCACCGTCGGTGATGATGCCATGGATGCGCTCGGTTGCGCGAATGTGTTGTCGCAACTGCGCAATACCATTGTACGCCGTGATGAGCGCATCGAGCGCGTTGATGCCGCAATGGGGGGCTGCCGAGGCGTGCGCGGCTCGGCCCTTGAACTCCACCTCGATCTGGCTGAGTGCCAGCACGTGCATGCCCGCCAGATCCCTGCCGGCGGGATGCACCATCATCGCCGCCGTGACATGCTGGAACGCGCCTTCCCGCGCCATCAGCACTTTGCCCCCACCCCCTTCTTCCGCCGGGGTTCCCAGGACAACCACACTGCCGCCGATCGCGCCGATCACCGGGACGAGCGCCGCACCAGCCCCGGCGCCCGCGGCGGCGATCAGGTTATGCCCGCACCCGTGGCCGATGCCGGGCAACGCGTCGTATTCGCACAGCACGGCCACCTGGGGCGCACCGCTTCCGATGCGCGCGGCGAAGGCTGTCGGCAGGCCGTACGCCCGGCGTTCGACGGTGAAACCCACCGATTGGAGGTACTCGGCCAACCACGCCGCCGCCCGGTGTTCCTCGAACTTGAGTTCGGGACAATGATGGATGCGGCGACTCAGCCCGACCAGGGCCTCGCGCTGCGCGTCGACCGTGCGGCAGGCGACCTCCTTCCAGTGGTTGAGCGCGTTCGCCATGGTTCCTCCAAGACGCGATGGGAGGAGGCTACCGTGTCTGCCATCGGAGGTCGAGGGGCTGCGGGGCGTCCGCGGCGAGGCCGGAGCGCTTTGCTCCCGTCGCTACCGCCGTGTAGGGTAGGGGATGAGCGAACATGAGAGAGATATTGACCGATCTTGACCGCTGGTCCGCAGCCGAGGAAGACATCGCCATGGCGACGCTGGTTCGTGTCCGCGGTTCGGCGCCACGGTTGCCCGGGGCACGGCTGTGCGTGACCCGCAGCGGGAAAATGGCGGGGTCCGTCAGTGGCGGTTGTGTGGAGAACGACGTCTGCGATCGGGCGATCGACGTGCTCGATAGCCGGCGGCCCACCATCGCGACCTACGGGATCGCCGACGAATTGGGCTTCGAGATCGGATTGAGTTGTGGCGGTTCGCTTGACGTGCTCATCGAGCCCTTCGTGCCCGACGCGGTGTGGCAGGCCCTCCGTCAGGCCGTGGATGGGCAGCGTCCGGCGGTGCTGTGCATCGGGCTGGCGCCCGCGGAGTTGCTCGGGCGAAAACTGGTGGTGTTGGCGGACCGCCGCCGCCGCGGTTCTCTGGCACCGGAGTTGGACGAGGCGGTGACGGCGGAGGCGTTGCGTTTGTTGTCCAAGGGCGGGACCACGGCAATCGACGTTCCTTGGCACACGCACGTGGCAACGGTCTTCGTCGAGTCCCTGCCACCGCCGGAGCGGTTATTTGTCATCGGTGCCACCCATGCGGCCGCGGCACTCTGCCGCATCGCGAAAGGGTTTGGATTCCAGGTTACCGTGGTCGATGCCCGCGGCACGTACGCCACCCGCGAGCGCTTTCCGGAGGCGGATGTCCTGGTGCGGTCCCAGCCCGGTCCCGTATTGGCGAGTGCCACGCTCGACCCGTCCTCGTACATCGTGGTGCTGACGCACGATCCAAAGTTCGACATTCCCGCCTTGACCCAGGCGCTACGTTCGCCCGCACGGTATATCGGGGTGATGGGCAGCCGGTCGACGCATGCACGCCGCCGCGAGCGGCTGGTGGAAGAGGGCTTCGGGCCGGCGGACCTCGCGCGTATCCGCGCACCCATCGGTTTGGACATCGGGGCGCGTACGCCCGAGGAAATGGCGCTCTCGATCCTCGCCGAGATGGTCGCGGCGAAGTACGGGGCGGACGGACGTGCTCTGGCCGCCAAGCACGGCGCCATCCATGCGGCCAGCTGAGCCCTTCCTCTCCGCCATTGTTCTCGCCGCCGGTGCGTCCGTACGCATGGGCCGACCCAAGCAGCTCCTGACGCTCAGGGGCCGGTGTCTGCTGCAGCACGCGTTGGATACCGTCGGTGCGTCGCGCCTGAACGAACTCGTTCTCGTTCTCGGTTGTCGCGCGGACGAGATTCGCGCCGCGGTCCGCCTGCCCGCTGGCCTGGCCGCCCGGGTGGTCGTCACCCCGGACTACGCCCAGGGGCAGAGCAGTTCCCTACGCACCGGGTTGGGCGCCGCTGACCCGCGTTCGGTCGCCGCCGCGATCCTGCTCGGCGATCAGCCCCAGATCGCGGCCGCCCTGATCGACCGGGTGGCGGAGGCCTTTCTGGAGGCGACGACACCGATCGTGCGTCCGGTCTACACGGGCGTGGCCGGTCGCGTACCGGGCCACCCGGTATTCCTGGCGCGCGAGATCTGGCCGGCGGTCGGCTGCCTTGTAGGAGACGCAGGTGCGCGGGCACTGATAGCAACGCATCCGGAGTGGTTGACGGATGTTCCCGTCGACGGGGAGGCGCCCGCCGACATCGATACCGTCGATGACTACGAACGGGTCGTTGACATGATGCGGGACGAGAAGATAAGGGCTCTATCGTAGACGAGTCCAGGACGACGCGGATGGCGATCGAGATTCGAGAGCAGGTTGAGGTGCGGGTCCCAGTGGAGAAGGTATGGCCCTTCATCATCGATCCGCACAGGGTGGTCACGTGCATGCCCGGGGCGCAACTCGACGAGGTCGTCGACGCGAGCACCTTCTTGGGGACCGTCAAAATCAAGGTTGGCGCCATTACGACGAGTTACAAAGGGCGCGTCCAGTTCACGCAGGTGGACGAACAGGCCCATGTCGTGCGGATGGCAGCGGACGGGCGCGAGACCGGCGGGGGTATGGCCAAGGGAACGATTGCGGTCCGGCTGCGGCCGCTGTCCGCGGCGACAACCGAGATGGTGGTGGAAGCCAACGTGGATCTGACCGGACGCATCATGCAGGTGGGCCGGGGCATGATTCAAGGCGTGGCGCACCAACTGTTCCTCCAATTTGTCGCCCGGGTGAAAGGCCAGCTGGAACCCACCGAGGCGCAAGCGCCACCGGCATCCAGCGAATCCGGACCGCCGGCCCCCGCGCCGGCAACGGCTGGCGAACCGCCACCGCTGCGCATCCTCCCCATCGTCTTCAAAGTCATCTGGTCGGCGATCGGCAATTTCTTTCGACGCCTGTTCGGTGGTCCGTCCCCGCCGGCCTGATTGGCAAGCGGTGTTCGCTAGGCCCGTACCATAGGTGGTTCTCGCTCTCAGCTCGATACGCATCTCATCCTAAGGAGAAAAGCCATGCGGTTTGGGTTTCATATGTTCATGGTCGACCCTTCGGAGTTTCTCGATATCGCGCGCACGGCCGATGCGTGCGGCTGGGACAGCATTCAGGTGGCGGATGCTCCTTTCTTCCCCGAGGTGACCGCCGTTCCCTACCCCTACACGCCCGATGGCAGCCGCTTCTGGCCCCTCGATGTTCCCGTCCTCGACCCCTGGGTGGCCATCACCCACATGGCCACGGTGACCAAGCGCATTCGCTTCCTGCCCTCCGTACTCAGGCTGGCCATCCGCCAGCCGCTGCTCGAGGCCAAAGCGCTCTTTTCGGTGGCGGCGATCTCCAACGACCGGGTCGCCTTGGGCGTCGGTCTGGCGTGGATGCCCGAAGAGTTCAAGTGGCTGCACCAGGACATGAAGACGCGCGGGGCTCGCCAGAATGAGGCGATTCAAATCCTTCGCCTCCTCATGAAAGGCGGTATGCAGGAGTTCCACGGCAAGTACTTCGATTTCGACCGGTTGATCATGGCGCCCGTCCCCAAGAAGCCCGTTCCGATTTACGTGGGTGGAACCTCGAAACCGGCGTTGCGACGGGCGGCGCGCTTCGGCGACGGTTGGGTCAGTGTCATTCACAACAAGGACCAGGTCGCTGGGGTGCTGGCGGAGTTGAACGGCTACCGCCGAGAGTTTGGACGCGAGAACGAGCCGTTCGATGTCATGATGCATTGCCCCGATGCCGAAACTGTGGACGACATCCGTCGCTTGGAGGATCTGGGAGTCACCGATTTGCAGATCACGCCGTGGAGTGTCCCCGGCATCCTCGCCGAAATGGGCGTGGGCGAAATCATGCGACAACAGCCTCCACTGGCGGTGAAGCTGGAGGCCATCAAACGGTATGCGGAGGGCATGATCGCGAAGTGCCGTTAGCGCTGCGCTGGCGCGGGAGCACCGCTTTTAATCCGGGAACAGGAATAGTAATCTTCATCCGTACAGCCGCACCGGTCCGTTCGAACGAAGCGCGCAGAAGTGCTACGGACCCGGTCGTGCCGCGAGCAGGCGGGCGTCGTCCCGAAAATGGAGGGATAATGAAGAGGGGTGAAAAACTCGACATCGACAAGCTCACGAAGCCCGATTTCATGACGGAGGCGGAGTGGCAGGTGACACGGGAAACCATCGCCATGTTGAACCGGACGTTGCCGGACGACGTCTGGGCGGCGGTGGGTGACAAGGTCACCTCCCTCGGGCGTATCAAGGCCGACGCGGTGGGCGATCGGGAGAAACTTCTGGAAACCGCTGGGCAGGAATCGACCCAATTAGGGGATACGTCCACGGTGTTGTTGACCACCACCGGCCGCAAGTCGGGAAAACAGTTTACCACTCCCGTCAACGTCGTGCGCGAAGGCAACGGCTATTACATCGTGGCCTCGCTCGGCGGCTACGATATCTATCCCCAATGGTACCTGAACCTGGAGAAGAACCCGCGCGTGTGGGTGCAGGAGAAGGACAAGAAGACCCCGGCGACGGCGCGCCGACTGAGTCGGGAGGAAAAGGCCCGGTTGTGGCCGCGCCTGCTGAAGGACGGTCAGGCGCTGTGGGCGTATTTTCAGATGTTCACGACGCGGGAGTTCCCCGTCATTCTCATCACTCCGGATCAGTAAGTATCGTCGCGGCCGCCCGAAGAGTCGGGCGCGAGATTTCGTCAAATCCATCAGGAGAAGCGCTCCATGGCTAAGGTAAAGTTCGAACACCTCTTTTCGCCCTTGCAGGTCGGGCCCATGCTGGTGCCCAACCGGATCTGCGAGCCCACCAATTCCATCAATGCGTCGATGACCCCGGGTATCTTCGACGACAACTTTATCGCGCACCATGCCGGCAAGGCCTGGGGCGGCACCGGCTGGATCGGCAGTGAAACCTGGCTACTCGATTCGCCGTTTCCACCGGAGGCAGCCGATGAGATCGGCCTTCCCGTGGGGTTTGCCGCGCATTTCCCCATCTATGAAGGTCCCGGCTTCGCCGAGACCCTGGCGAAATTCTACGCCGAAGTGCACCGCGCCGGCGCGGTCGCTATCGCGCAATTGACCCACCTGAGTGCGGTGTGGTCGCCGTCGGAAATTCCGGTGATCGGGGCGCAGGACTACACCCCGCATGCCGTCGGCGAAGAGGAGATCGAATTCTTCATCAACAGCTACGCCAAGGCGGCCACCGTGGCCAAGAACGCGGGAGCGGACGGCATCGAAATTCACTGTGCGCACGAGACGTTGTGCTACTGCTTCCTGTCCCCGGTAACCAATCGGCGCACCGACCGCTGGGGCGGTGGCCCGCAGGAGCGTATCCGTTTCGTCGTGGAAGTGCTGCAACGCGTCCGTAAGACGATCGGCGACAAACTAGGGCTCGGCATTCGCATCAGCGGCTTCGAGTTCCGGCAGGGCGGCTACGACCTGCTGGAAATGCGAGAGATGCTGTATAACATCGGCGAAACCGGCCTGATCAACTTCGTCGATATCGATGTCGGCCACTGCTGGGGGGCGCCGTCCTATGTGCCGTCGTCGTACTACAGTCATGCCCAGTTTCGCGAGGCCGGCAAGGCGGCGCGCACCGACCTGGACCGGAAAATCGCGGTCATGTTCACCGGACGCGTCAACGACCCGGTTGTGGCCGAGGATCTCCTCAAGGACGGATACTGCGATCTGGTGGGCATGGCGCGCGCCGGCATCTCCGATCCCGAATTCGCCAAGAAGGCGCGCGAAGGTCGGCTGAGCGAGATTCGCCGCTGCATCAGTTGCACGCGCTGCATCGATGAGGCGTCGGAGCCGCTGACGCTACCCTACAAACCGCGGTGCTCGATCAATCCGCTCTGCGGTAACGAGGTTCGCTGGAGACAGCAGTACCGGCCGGCGGAGACGACGAAACACGTGGTGGTTATCGGCGGCGGGCTAGCCGGCTGTGAGGCCGCGCGGGTAGCGGCGATGCGCGGCCACAAGGTGACCCTGCTCGAGCAGGGCAAGCGCCTGGGTGGCCAGTTGCTGATCGCCATGAAGGCCCCCGGGCGCGACGATTTCGAAGACCAGGTGTATTTCGAAGAAAACGAAATGGAGCGGGTCGGCGTCGATGTACGGCTGCAGACCACGGCGGATATCGCCGCCATCAGGGCGCTGTCGCCGGACGCCGTGGTGATTGCCACCGGCGCGACCCCGCGCGTACCCCTGGAGGTGCCCGGGATCGATCTGCCGCACGTGGCTCAGGGCTGGGACGTCATGCAGGGCAAGGCGACGGTCGCCGGAAAGCGAGTGGCCCTCATTTCGCAAGAAGACTACTACGAAACACCCTGCGTGGCGGAATATCTCGCCGAGCAGGGCAAGCAGGTGGAGGTGTTCCACAAATCGCTCCACCTAGGTGTCGAGATTGCCCGATATTCGATCGGGATGGTCGCACGCCGTATGGAAGACTGCGGCGTCATCGTGCATCCGAACCTCATTCTCACCGAAATCAAGGCCGACGGTCTCGAGTTCGTGTCGTCGTACGGTGGGCATACCTACCGTAAGGATGGCTTCGACAACGTGGTCCTGGTCTACGGGGCAGTCCCGCAGCATGCGCTGTACGATCGCCTCAAGGCCGAAGGTGGCGTCGCCAAGCTCTACCTGGCCGGCGCGGCCTGGACCCCGCGCCGTATGGCGGAGTCGACCGAACATGGCGCCATGATCGGGTTGGGGATTTAATCGCCCACCGATGGGTGGAGCGACGACGGATAGCCACCGTATGGCGGGCGACCGGGGTTGCCCGCCGCACCGGTGCGGCGGCGGGAATGGCGGGCGCCGCACCTATTGATTGACGAACCCGAGGTCATCGCCGATGTCGAAAGCGCTCGATGACGTTGTTGTTGTAGAACTGACCACTACCTTTGGCGCCGCGGTCGCCAGCGCCCTGTTGGCGGATTTCGGCGCCCGGGTGATTCGCATCGAATGCGTGTCCCAGGAGTCCGTGGCGCAGCGCGGCGATGCCGCGTGGGATTACGAGGCGGAGCTGGCGCACCGCAACAAGCTGAGCCTCGCCCTCGACCTCGACAGCGACATGGGGCGGGGGATCCTGCGGGAACTCCTCGGCAAGGCGGACGTGCTGCTGACCGACTGGCCGCGCCTGGCGCTCGAGCAGCGGGGGTTGGACTACGCAGCGGTGTGCGCCCTGAAGCCCGCGATCATCTACGCGCGGGAGACCGGCTTCGGTCCGCAAGGGCCGGACCGCGATTTGCCGGTCCTCGATGAACTTGCGGCGGCGCGCACGGGTATGATGCCGATTCTCCCTCAGCCCGGTCAGCCGCCCGTCTATGCGGGCACCGGACCGCTGTACGTCGCGGTCATGCTCGCCCTCGGCGTCTCCATCGCGCTCCAGCATCGCCAGGCGAGCGGCGAGGGCCAGGAGGTGGATGTCTCGCTGCTTGCCGGCAATATGTACGGCGCGAGCTTGGACCTCCAGGCCTTCCTGGCTATGGGCGGGGAACGCTTTCTGCATCCGGCGTCTCGACTGGAGGCCGGCAACCCCATGAGCGGGGTGCTCTACCCGTCGAGCGATGGGCGCTGGGTGTGCGTGACCATGCCGGATACCGACCGCTGGTGGCCGGGCTTTGCCGCCATGGTTGGCTTGGACCAGAACGATCCACGATTCGACACGCACGAGAAGCGCTGCGGCGAATCGCGGTTGGAGATGCTACGCGTCCTGGAGGAGATCTTCCAACGGCAACCAGCGGCGCATTGGAAACGCGAACTGACCGAACGGCAGCTTTCGGCGGACATCATCGAGCAGTTCGATTATCCGGCGAACGATCCGCAGACGGTGCGCAATCGCTACATCCTGGATCTGGAGCGTCCCGGCGTGGGGCGGGTCAAGACCCTCGGATTCCCCCTCTTCATGAGCGAGACCCCGGGCCGCCTCAACCGCACCGCCCCGTGTCGCGGGCAGCATTCCGCCGAGATCCTCCACGACATGCTGGGGTATTCCGAGGATCGCATCGGCGACCTGCAGGCAAGAGGGGTCGTCGCCTGGTAGGGTGACGGAAAGAGGGAGGCGACGTGGCCAGCGCATTGGAAGGAATTCGGGTCATCGATCTGACGGTGTGGTTTCAAGGGCCGGTTGCCGCGCAGCACCTGGCCGATTTCGGCGCCGAGGTCATCAAGGTCGAGCGTCCGCAGGGTGGCGATCAAGCCCGTGGCGTGCGCAGCATCAAGAACGTGCCGGTCGGGGAGTGGAACCAGTACTTTCTGGTCATCAACCGCAACAAGAAGAGCGTGGCGCTCGATTTGAAGAAGCCAACCGGCCGGGAGATCATGTACCGCCTGGTGGAGAAGTCCGACGTGTTCCTCTCCAATATGGGCCTGGATCTCCTGGAGAGTTGGGATCTCGGCTACGCCAAGCTCAGCGCAGTCAACCCGCGGCTCATCTACGCCACTAACACCGGGTACGGGCGCCTCGGACAGGTCAACCGGCCGTCCTTCGACATGACCGTGCAGGCGCTGACGGGTCTGATGGCGCGCCTCGGCGAGCCGAGCCAGCCGCCGATCTATCTCGGTATGGGGTCCGGCGACGCCTACGGCGGACTGCTATCCGCGTTCGGCATCATGCTGGCCCTGCATCACCGCAATCGTACCGGCAAGGGGCAGATGCTCGATGCCTCCCTGTATGGGGCGCAGTTGTTTCTGACCGCGCCGACGCTGCAAGCGTATCTGGCGACCGGCGACGAGAAATACGCCAAGCAGCAGTCGCGGAAGACGGCGGAAAATCCGCTGTGGAACCTCTATCGGGCCAAAGACAAGTGGGTGTTTCTCTGTGTGCCCAATACCGACACGGACTGGGCCCGCCTGTGCCAGAGCCTCGAGGCGACGGAATTGCTCAACGACGCGCGCTTCGATGGCGCGGACAAACGACGCAAGCACGCCAAGCGTCTCATCGCCCAGCTCGATAAGATCGTCAAGAGGCGGAACGCGGACGAGTGGATGGCGCGCTGGACGGCCGCGGGTATCGCCGCCAGCCCGGTTCAAACCCTCGCCGATCTGGCGGCGGATCCGCAAGCCTGGGCGAACAACTACTTCGTCGAGACCTATTGCGAAGAAGTCCAGCGTCAAGTGAAGGTCCGCGGCCTTCCCATCGGCCTGAGCAAGACTCCCGGCGCAGTGCGCAGCCTGGGTCCGGAACTCGGACAGGACACCGAAATGGTCCTCACCGAAACCCTCGGCTACTCGTGGGAGGATGTGGGCGTCTTCAAGGAGCAGGGAGCGATACCGTGAGCGAACGGCCCAAAGTCCAAAGTCCAAAGACCAACGTCGGAGATACGAGCCCCCGGACGGCCGCGCATGGCGCCGGGCCCCTTGCGGGCATTCGCGTGCTCGACATGGCGACCATGATGGCTGGGCCGTATGGCGCCACGTTGATGGGAGACCTTGGCGCCGACGTCATCAAGGTCGAGTCGTTCTACGGCGACGAGAGCCGGCACCTCGGGCCGGCGCGCGACGGGGAGCGCTCGGCATATCTCAGTCTGAACCGCAGCAAGCGCGATGTGGTCCTCGACCTCAAGCGCGAGCCGGCGCAGCAGGTGTTTGCCCGCTTGCTGACGACTACCGACGTATTGATCACCAACGTGCGTGAGCCGGCATTATCGCGCCTCGGTATGGATTACGACTCGGTGCGCAAGCATCGCAAGGACATCATCTGGATCGGCGTGACGGCATTTGGGGCGGACGGTCCGTACGCCGGGCGTGGGGGCATCGATTTCCTGGCGCAAGGGTACGCGGGGGTGCTGGCAATCAACGGACATCCGGGTGCGCCCCCGGTGCGACTGGGTATTCCCGCAATCGACGTCATGACGTCGCTGCACGTAACCATCGCCGCGCTCACGGCCTTGCGCGTGCGCGATCAGACCGGCGAAGGCCAGCGCATCGACATTTGCCTGCTCGATGCGCTCATGCATGCCCAGTGCACGGGCCTGGGACCGTACCTGACCTGCGGAGAGGTGACCCCGAAGACCGGCAACCGCAGTCAGTACTTCGCACCGTCGGGGATCTTCACTTGTAAGGATGGTAAGAAAGCGGTCATTACCTGCCCCTCGGAGAAATTCTTCGGCAACTTGTGCGCGGGTCTCGGCGTCAAGTGGGTGGAGGACGCTCGCTTCCGCGACATCGAGCACCGCCTGGCAAATGAGGACGAACTCGAGCGGGCGATCGATGCGCGCTGCAAGGACTTTACCCGCGATGAGTTGGTCGCGCGCCTGATCGCCGCCGACGTGCTGACCGCGCCCGTAAATGAGGTGACGGAGGCAGCGGACGATCCCCAGATCCATCACAACCAGATGATCGTCGCCACGCAACACGCGAGCATTGGGCCCGTCAAGGTCACCGGGGTGCCGATCAAGTTCCATCGGACGCCCGGCCGGGTTTCCAAGGCGCCGCCAACACTCGGTCAACATACCGGCGAGCTGCTTGCCGAGCTGGGCTACGAACCCGAGGAGATTGCGAATCTGGTGCGCGCCGCCGCCGTCGGTACCGCCGCAAACATCCGCCGTCCGAAGCGTTGAACGCCAGCCCGCGTCTCAAGAGACTTGTCATGCCCGCCAGAGCGGGCGTCCAAGGTAGGGGAGGTGCCGGTTGCAGAGATGGATTCCCTTCGCGGGAATGACGGCAAATTCGCCGGCGACGTTGTTGTCCGAACTTCTGAGACACCACACGGTCGCTGCGACAAGGAGGAAGCCATGGGACCGCTCAACGGTATTCGTATCATCGAGATGGCCGCCATCGGCCCGGTGCCGCTTGCCGGCATGCTGCTGTCCGATCTCGGTGCCGATGTCGTCCGTGTCGATCGTACCAAGGGCGGTTCGAGCTTGGGCGATAACCCGGCGGACGTTACCGGCCGCGGCCGCCGGTCGATTGCCGTCGACCTGAAGCAGCCCGCGGGGGTCGAAGCGGTGTTGCGCCTCGTCGATTGGGCCGATGTGCTGCTCGAGGGGTTCAGGCCGGGCGTGATGGAGAAGAACGGTCTGGGCCCCGACGTCTGCCTGGCACGTAATCCGCGTCTGATCTTCGGCCGTATGACGGGGTGGGGGCAAGATGGACCGCTTGCCCATGCCGCCGGCCACGATATCAACTACATCGCCATCACCGGCGCGCTCGCCGCCATCGGCCGGCGCCAGGGCGGTCCGGTGCCGCCGCTGAACCTGCTGGGCGACTACGGCGGCGGTACGATGTACCTGCTGCTCGGCGTGCTTGCCGCACTCGTCGAACGGGACGTGTCCGGAAAAGGCCAGGTGGTCGATGCCGCGATCACCGACGGCGTGGTCTCCCTGCTTGCCTACCACCTGACACAGCGCGCCCTGGGGTTGTGGAGCGCTGAGCGGCAGCACAATATGCTGGACGGCGGAGCGCACTACTACGACACCTACGAATGCGCCGACGGTCGATGGATCAGTGTCGGTTCCATCGAGCCCCAGTTCTACACGCTGCTGCTGGAGAAGATCGGCGTGCCGATGGCGGAAGCCGGGCTTGATGCCCATCTCACGCCCGCCCGCTGGCCGGCCCTCAAGGAGCGTCTGGCCGCCGTGTTTCGCACGCGGACGTGTGCCGAGTGGTGCGCGCTCATGGAGGGCACCGACGTGTGTTTCGCACCGGTCCTGTCGATGGACGAGGCGCCGGACCACCCGCACAACCGCGCGCGCGGGAGCTTCGTCACGCGCGACGGCGTCGTGCAGCCGGCGCCAGCGCCGCGCTTGAGCCGCACGCCGGGGGACATCCAGGGACCGCCGGTGGCGGTGGGACAGCAGACCGACGAGATTCTCGTCATGCTGGGGTACGACGCCGCCGCGATTGCGCGCCTGCGCGCCGCCGCCGTCGTGAAATGACGCTCCGGCGGTAGCCGCGGCGGGCACGCCCGATCCGTTTCGCCAAATATATCGCTTGTTAGATTAATGCGCCTGTGGTACCCAGCAGGCCATCGTTTTCACGGCGTTAGAGGAGGTGGATCTCGGCAATGGCTCGGTACCTGGTAGCATGCGATGCCGGCGGTACGATGACCGACGTGATCGTCGTCGACGAGAACGGACGATCCGTCATCGGGAAAGCGCCGACGACACCGTACGACGAGAGCGTCGGATACTGGGAGTCGCTGGAAGAGGCGCTCCATTACATGAACCTGGACATGGCGCGGGACGGTCGGCAGTTCTGCAAGAGCATCGAGACCGCCATCTACACCGGCACGAGCATGCTGAACGCCCTGATCAACCTCTCCGGGCTCAAGACGGGCCTGATCCTGACGAAGGGTTTCGAGGACATGATCGTGCAGGGGCGCGGCCGCGAGACCTTCATCGACTGCCAGTGGTCGGAGATCACCCACATGCAGTACCGCAAGCACCGCGTCCCCCTGGTGCCGCGGCGTCTGACGTTCGGCGTGACCGAGCGCATCGACATGTTCGGCAACGTCGTCATTCCGCTGTACGAGCATGAAGTGGTCGCCGCCGCACGCGCCCTGGTGGCGGAGCGCATTCAGTCGCTGGCCATCCTCTTCCTCAACTCGTTCCGGAATCCGGCGCACGAACAACGAGCGGCCGAGATGGTGCGTGCGGAGTTGGCACGCGCCGGCGTCGAGATCCCGGTCGTGATATCGAGCGACGTCGCGCCGACCATGCGCGAGATGTCGCGTGCCAATGCGACGATCATCCAGGCCTACGCCACCGCGCCCGCCCGCAAGCAGTTGCTGGGTGTCGAAGCCAAGCTGGCGCAGCACGGCTACACGCATTCACTCAAGACGGTGCTCTGCTACGGTGGCGTGACCAACATCCGCTACCCCCGCTTGTTCGAGACCGTGATGTCCGGCCCCGTCGGCGGCATCATGGGGGCGAAGTATCTGTCGCGGGTGATCGCAGAGGACAACATCGTGTGCTCCGACGTCGGCGGCACGAGCTTCGATGCCGGCGCCATCACCGCCGGTGTCCTGCCGATCGATCGCGAGCCGCCGTTCCAACAGATGTACGTCAACGTGCCCATGCTCGACATCCGCTCGATCGGTGCCGGTACGGGGACCTACATCCGCCTCGATCCGCAAACCAATCGCATCAAACTCGGTCCCGATAGCGCGGGCGGTACCCCGGGCCCGGTGTTCCAGGAGACCGGCAACGAGATTCCCACCATCAACGACGCCAATATGCTGCTGGGGATCCTCAATAAAGACTACTACCTCGGCGGGCGCATCAAGGTGAACGTGGAGAAGTCCCACCGGATCTTCAAGGAGAAGGTTGCCGAACCGCTGAGGCTCGACGTGTATGTCGCCGCCGAGCAATGCGTCGACCTGGTCAACGTGCTCATGCGCGAACACCTTGTGCGCAGCCTCATGGTCGGTCATGACCTGCGCGATTACGTGCTGCTCGGTTACGGCGGCGGCGGGCCGGTGCATCTGCTGGGCTATGCCGGCGACTATCCGTGGAAGGCCGTTGCCACGGTGCCGCACGCCGGCGCCTTCTCGGCCTGGGGCGGCGCGTGCATGGACTATGCGCATCGTCGCCACAAGAGCATCGCCGCGGTCATTCCCTACGGTGCGGACGGTGCGACCAAACGCGCTGCCGGCGAAGTGGTCAGCGCGACCTGGGAGGAACTGGAAAAGGAACTCCTCGGCGAACTGATGGCGGAAGGGTTCAAGCGCAAGCAGATCGCCCTGCGGCAGGTCGTGTACGTGCGTTTCTATGGGCAACTCGAGGACGTGGAGGTGGAGTCCCCGGTGGCGCGCCTCAATACCGAGGCCGACATGACAAAGCTGCTCGCGCGGCACTCGGACCTGTTTACCAAGATGTTCACGCTTGCGGGAAAGCCGGCCGAGCCGACCTATCAGTTCACCGAGGTCAGTGTGATCGCGCAGGTGGACACGGTGAAGCCGAAGCTCCAGCGCCACACGCTTGAAGGCAAGAAGCCGCCGAAGACCGCCTCGAAGGGGACGCGCAAAATCTTCCAGAGAGGCCGCTGGTCGGTGGGGAGTATCTGGGAGATGGGAGAACTGCGTCCCGGCAACGAAATCGACGGACTGGCGGTGATCGAGGCGCCGAACACGACCTTGTTCGTGCCGGAAGGCTGGCATGTTCGCATCGACGAGTACCAGATTTACTGGCTGACGAGGAAGGGCAAAAAGTAATGAGTCCCACGAAAGCCGCAACCGCCAAGACGAAGACGAAAGCCATCAAGGCCACGGGGAAGGGCGCTGCCGCGCGTGCACGAAAGCCGTCGCGACCGGCAGCGGTGGGCAAGCGTGCGGCGGCCGCCAACGCCAAGCCGAAGGCCGCCAAACCGGCCTTGTCGCTCAAGCAACGAGTGGCCCTGAACGACAAGCTGTTTAGCGATACTGGTCACCTCTTCGGCCTGTCCAAATTGAAGCGCAAGCAAGCGGATCCGGGCACCTATGAGGCCGCCTGGCACATCCTACTCAATATCTGCAACACCGGCTGGGTCGTCGGCTGCAAGGTCTCCTCGTCGCCGGCTGCGGTCGAGGGCGGCGATGCCGTGTGGGTGCTGCACCTGCCGACCGGGGAAGCCGTGTGCACCTCACGAGGCATTATTTCGCACCCTGGCCTGCTCTCGCAGTTGATCCGCTCCTACATCGAAAACGATTACGAAGTGAACCCCGGCTTTCGGCCGGGCGACATCTTCGAAAACAACGATCCGCACTACGGCGGACTACATTCCCCCGACTTCCAGACCAGCATTCCGATCCACTATCGGGGCGAATTGGTGGGCTGGGCGAGCTCGGTGAGCCACGTCATGGACGCGGGGATGATCCTGCCTGGCTCGATCGGTTTCCTGAACCCGGACTGCTTCAGTGACGGCGTGCCGCTCACGATGGAGCGTGTGGGCGAGAAGGACGCGCACTACCCGTGGTACGATCGGCTCATGCGCTCGCGCACCCGCCAGCCCGAGTGGGTGATTGGCGACGCCCGTGGCCGGCTCGCCGGCTGCCTGACTATCCGCGACCGCGTCATCAAGATGATCGACAAGTACGGGCTCGACTTCTTCGCGGACGTGACGCGCGAGTTCGTTGAGGACAGCCGGCGCTATGCCGTCAGCCGGATCAAGACCCAGGCCGTGCCGGGGCGTATCCGCAAGTCCAATTTCAAAGATCTGGCCATGCGCGGCAAGCGGGTCATCAGGCCGGAACAGGACGTCGATATCATTTTCAACGAGCCGATGGAGATCGTCATCGGCGGTGACGGCAAGACACGTTTCTCGATGCGTGGCGCTAGCGGTTGGGTGCCGTTCGGCCAGAACATCACGCCCAAGGCCCTGATTTCGGCCATGATGAACGGCTTCTCCCATATGGTCGGGTTCGACATGTTTAACTGGGGTTCGGCGGCCGCATGGGAACTCGAGACGCCGCCGCCGGGCTCCTGGGGTAATCCGTTTCCGGCGAATTACTTTGCGGCCTCCGGCGTCGCCTGGGCGCCGGCGGTCATGTGGCTCGGCTCGTTGTACGAATCGTTCGGCCGGCTGTACTGGGCCCGCGGCTTCATCGAGGAGGTCGCCGCCGGTCCGGGCACGACCATGTGCGGCGAGTTTGCCGGTGTCAACCAGTACGGTTTGTATTCGGTTGGCATGACGCTCGAGCAAGCGAGCAACGGGGCGCCGGCGCGCGGTATGGGGGACGGCGAGAATAGCGCCTGGTCGATCTATACGCCGATCGCCGACTTCGGCAACGCCGAGGTCAACGAGCTCTTCTACCCGATCATGTATCTCGGGCGGAACGCGTGGCCGGATTCCGGCGGCTACGGCAAGTTCCGCGGCGGTCTCGGCCATACCGCGGTGTGGATGGTCAAAGGTACGCCGGGCGTCGAGTACATGTGCGCCTGTGCCGGTCTGCGCAGCAAGATCCTGTCGAACCACGGGATGTTCGGCGCCTATCCGAAATTCCCGGACCGCGCGGGATATGCCAGCAGGACCAACGTCAAGGAGTTGATCGACGGCCGGCAGCCGCTGGTGCACGCCATTGGCGACCCGGAACAACCGGACCTGGTCAAGAACGTCAAAGCGGACATCATGCTGCCGAATGAGGTGGCTCCGTTTGTGAGTAAAGCGCTGCTGCACGAATACGATATCATCGTCAATCCGATCACCGGCGCCGAAGCGCTCGGCGATCCGATCGAGCGCAGCCCCGCGCTGGTCAAGGGCGATCTCGACAATGCCTGGACGCGGCCACGCGTGGCGGAGTCGATTCACGGCGTGGCGGCAACCTATAACGAGGCGACGCGCGAGTGGACGGTGGACGAGGCGGCAACGGAGGCTAAGCGCGCCGAGATCCGCGCCGCGCGCAAGCAACGTGGCGTGCCGTTCAAACAATGGTGGCAGCACGAGCGGCAAAAGGTCCTCAACAAGGAACGCATGGCCGCGCCCGTCCTCGACATGTGGCGCTCGTCCGCGCAGTTGTCGCCGGACTACGGGAAGGAACTGACGGAGTTCTGGAATCTGCCCGAAGACTTTACCTTCTAGAGGTATGCGGCCACAAGATCGGAATTGCAAGGAGATCGAGCGTGCCAACCTACGACATCAGCGAAATCGAGAAACTCGTGGACGGGAAACTGCCCTGGACCCAGGTCCAGGACATCATGAAGGAGGCCAAGGATACCGATCGCTTCGATAAGTGGATCGACATTCTGCAAGGGCGCGTGGCGTGGAAGGAGCGGATCCTGCTGCCGCTGGGCCCGAACCTGTTTATCGTACAGAAAGACCGCGACCGCATCGTCAAATGCCGTTGCGGCCACGAATTCTGCGATTATCGGGTCAACTGGAAGCTGGAGTCGCTGATCTATGTCCGCGAGACCGCCGAGCAACTGGCGGAAATCTATCGTGGCATGGAACAACCGGATCCCGACTGGATCCAGGTGCGGGAATACTACTGCCCAGGGTGCGGCAGCCAACTCGAAGTCGAAGCGGTGCCGCGCGGGTGTCCGCCGGATTTCGATTTCCTGCCCGACCTCGATACCTTCTATACCGAGTGGCTGGGGCGGCCGTTGCCGGACAAGAAGGAGTACACGGACAAGACGATTGAGGTCATTCGGGAGTGGTCGACAACAACCTGAGCGTCTTTTCGTATGCGAATTTCACCGACGCACGAGCTGTCGGCGAACGTTGCAATTGTCGCCGGCGCATCGCGCAGGCGGCGCGCCACGGATCGTTGCAAGCCTTGCCGGCGGCAGTAAGAGAGCCCTTGCGCACGCCCGTAGCGCAGCTGCGGGCGACGTATGAGGAGTGGGTGCGCCAGGAGGGTCGGGGCGGTGTACCTCCCGGATGCCCTGGCGCACGTCGGCTGCCCCACATTCCGGCATTCGTTCGCCGCCGATCTGGTGCGCGATGGCTACGATATTCGCACTGTGCAGGGGGGACGTCCGCACGACGATGGTGTACGCGCACGTCCTCAATCGCGGCGGCTTGTTCCGGAGCATGAAGGTGAAATCCGCGATGCGTGGAGAGCCCACTTCGGCGGTTGAGGTCACGAACGTCTCACGACATGGATTCTGGCTGCTGCTCGAGGGTCGAGAGCGCTTTGTCTCCTTCGAGCAGTTCCCGTGGTTTCGCGACGTCCCGATCGGGAAACTCTGCAACGTCGAGCTCCCGCATCCGCACCATCTGTATTGGCCCGATCTCGACGTCGATGTGGCGGTTGATTCAATCGACCATCCAGAGCGTTTTCCACTCGTGAGTCGATCCCGGCCGAACAAGCGCCTGCAGCCGCCGCGCAAGAGACGTGCGCGCGGTTGAGGCGCACGACGGTAGCTCCGTCCGCAAGGTTGCGGCGCGGATCCGCGGTATGATAACGAATCATACCAGAGGTGAGTGCATGGCAGCGGCAAAGGTGGCCATTTCTCTCGACGAGGGCGTTCTCGCACAGCTCGATCGGTTGGTGAGGCAGCAGACGTTTCCGAACCGGAGCAAGGCAATCGAACAAGCTGTAAAGGAAAAATTGGAACGGCTTGATCGGTCCCGCCTCGCCCGGGAGTGCGCCAAGCTCGACCCAGCGTTCGAGAAGGCGTTGGCGGATGAAGGGTTGTCCGGAGAGTTGGCCGAATGGCCGGCGTACTGAGAGGTGATGTCATTTGGGCCGACTTGAACCCTGCCCGGGGTCACGAACAAGCCGGGTTGCGGCCAGTGGTTGTGCTGAGCCATGACATCTTCAATCAGCGATCCGGAACGGTGATCGCCATGGCGGTGACGAGCCAACCGCAGCGCGCCAGCTTTCCGCTCACGATGGAACTGAAGAAGGTGCGCCTGCCAAAACGCTCGTGGGTCAAGATCAGTCAGATCCGCTCCCTGTCGGTGGACCGGCTCGGCCGGAAATTGGGCCGGGTGACGCCGGAGGAGCAGGACCGGCTCGTCGATGGCCTCAATGAGATAGTCGGGAGCTAATCGGCTCGCCGGGACTGACCCGTGAGGGCCAGCCGGGCTGCCACACCACCGGACGTGCGGGTCTGCATACGGCGGTTCCGATCGGACACGGGCCTGTGGGGCCCGTAGTGACGACCAATCCGTAAGGTGCGCCTGTCGGGAACTCCCTGTGCGCGCAGCCGGCGGTTATTCAGGGCGCGTTGGACGATGCTGTTGGCACTCATCCGCCAGTACCCTCGCGGGCGCGATACCCAAGGCGATCAAATGGCGGCGAGTCCGGGGCTGTTGCCACTGCTTCCAGGAGTACACCCGCACCCTTCGACGCACCCACTCCTCCAGTGCCCGCAACCCCGTGTAGGTGTGGCTGATGCCGAAATAGTGGGACCTTCACCAGTGCCTCGGCACGCTCCGCGCGCTTGCGCCGCTTCTCCCCCCGAATCCGATTGCTCCCTGAGAACTCCGGTTGGGCCAGATTCGGGTGTTCTACGCGGTGTGAGAGGAGCCCGAGACGCTAGTCAAGATTGCGGCCGGCGGCATCGAGCGACATAATGAGCGGCGGGTCGGCATGGAGGAAATCGAATTATGAAAGCCGTTGAATTGCCGGAGGTGTCTGCCGTGGTTCCTCACCTCAAGCGCGGCGCCGTTCGGCCGTTCTTACTCACCGACCGCGGGCATGTCGTGGCGACCATAGTCCCCGGCGACGAACGCGACGCCGAGACCATGCTCCTGAGCGTCAACGCCAAGTTCCGGGCGATCCTGGAGCGATCGCGAAAGCGGCAGGAGGCCGAAGGAGGGCTGTCGAGCGACGCGGTAGGAAAACGCCTGGGACTTCCCTCAACGCGCGGCCGATAGGCGAGAGTCGTGCTCATGAAGGTCTGGACCACAACCGATTTCCGCATGCCAGTCACGCAGTTGGGCGCCTATGCCCGGCGTGCCGAGGCGCTCGGCTTTGACGGGTTCAAGGTCGCCGACCAGGTTGCGGACGGCTTCCTGGGTGCGTGGGCCGCGCTCAGTGCCACCAGCCGCATCACCGTCAGTATTCCCGCGCTGGTGGCCTTCGCCCGCAGCCCGATGATCGTCGCCATCGCGGCGTGGGATCTGCGACGCGCGTTCGGGACGCGCTTCGAGCTTGGACTCGGCCCGCAGGTGCGCGGCAATATCATCCGCCGCTACAGCGAGCGGTGGACGCCGCCGGCGCCGCGCATGCGCGAGTACGTGCGCGCCCTGCGGGCGATCTTCAACTGCTGGCAGAACGATGTGCCGCTCAACTTCGAAGGCAAAGACTATCGATTCACGCGGATGCAGGACTTCGTCAAGCCCCCTCCCATCGAGCATCCCGATATTCCCATCAGCCTGGCCGGGATCGGGCCCTTCATCACCGCCGTGGCCGGCGAGGTTGGCGACGCGCTGGCCACCCATCCGACCAACGTCGCCCCGCGCTTCCTCCGCGAACGGGTGCTGCCGAATCTGGCGCGCGGCGCGGCGCGCGCCGGGCGTCCCCTGAGCGCGGTCGAGCTGCGCATCAACTGCCTGTGCGCGACAGGCGTGGACGAGCGGGCGACGCGAGACAGCCGGGAAAAGCTGCGCGCGACGCTGGCGATCTTGTACTCGACCCCAAACTACTGGCCGAGCCTCGAGCTGTATGGCTGGCAGGATCGCGGCAAGCGCTTGAACCAACTCGTCCGTGACGGACGCTGGCAGGACCTGACTCCCGTCATCACCGACGAGATGTTGGATGTGTTGATCGCCACCGCGCCCTACGGCGAGATTGCCGGCGTGCTGCGGGAGCGTTATAGCGGACTTGCCGACAATGTTTCCTTCCCGTTGCCTGACGATCCCGCTCTCGACGTCGAAGTCGCGAAGGTGATCGCGCGGCTGCATACGTAATGCGTCATGCCGGTGAAGCGCCGAATGCGATTCGGCGAACCGCATGGTAGTGACGTCGTACCTGCAATGACCAAGATTTCGCAGGCAAGGAAACCGCGGCGTCGCGGCGCACTGGATGGGATCCGCGTGATCGAGCTGGCCCAGGGAGTCGCCGGCCCGTACTGCGGGAAGCTCTTCGCCGACTACGGGGCCGACGTCATCAAGGTGGAACCGCCGGGAACGGGCGATGTGACGCGCGGCTGGGGGCCGTTCCCGAACGACCAGGCCGACTTCGAGAAGAGCGGTCTCTTCTTCTTCCTCAATACGAACAAACGCAGCGTCGCTCTTGATGTGGACACCCCAGGGGGCCGGGAACGGCTGCTCGATCTGGTGCGCGCGGCGGACGTGTTGATCGACAGCAGCCGCCCGCGGCGTCTACGGGCGCGGGCACTCGACTACGACACGCTCGCCCGCCTGAATCCGAACCTGGTGATGATTTCGTGCACGCCCTTCGGGCAGACGGGACCGTATTCGGACTGGAACGGTTACGATTTGAATGCCTACCATCTCTCCGGTACCGGCAGCCGCTACTGCGGCCTTCCCGACCGGGAGCCGCTGGCGAACGGGACGTTCCTGGCGGACTTCATGGGCGGTTGCGCGGCCGCCGCCTGGGGGCTCGCCGCGCTCCTTGGACGCGAGCAGGTTGGCGGCGGACAGCACATCGACTGCTCCTCGGCGGAGGTCCTGGCCGCGCTCGTCGTCGGCTCCTTGAACATCGGCGGCTATGTGCAAGACGGCGTCTACCACCGCCGCACCGGCCGCGGGATGGGGTTGGCCTGTCCGGCCCGTATCTATCCGTGCAAGGACGGCTGGGTCTTCATCATCGCGCTGGAGACCCATCAATGGAAGGGGCTTTGCCGCGCCATGGGCGATCCCGAGTGGGCCATGCCCGAGCTGTTCTTCGAGCTCCGCTCCCGCGGCGAGAACCGCGACTTTATCGACGCCATGATCGAGCAGTGGACGCTGCCGCGCTCGAAAGACGCGATCATGGAACTCTGTCAGGCTCAGGGATGCCCGGCGACGGCGCTTTACGACATGGCCGATCTCGCCCGTCTCCCCCATCTCGAAGAGCGCGGTTACTGGGTGGACCTGCGCCATCCCACCCTGGGGCGCGTCCGCACCCTGGGCGCACCCATGCGCCTGCCGGACTGCCCGGGCGGGCCGCAAGCGGGGGCGCCGCTGCTCGGAGAGCACAACGCCGAGGTGTTCGCGGAGCGCCGGCCCGCGTCTTCCTCGGCGCCTGTCCTCGCCGTGCCCTGTGCGCCGCCGAATGGCGCTCGGCTCCCGCTCAGCGGCATGCGGGTGGCGAATTTCGGTTGGGGGTTGGTCGGCCCCATGGCGGGGCAACTGCTGTCCTTCCTCGGTGCCGAGGTGTACAAGATCGAGTCCGACGCGCAGCTCGATTTCCAGCGCAAGGTCCCGCCATTTTATCGGGGCGTACCGCACCCGGACCGCAGCATTCAGAACCATGCGTGCTGGGCGGGAAACGGGAGCATTACCCTCAACCTGAAGCGACCCGAAGCGCAGCAACTGGCCCTCCAGTTCGTGGCGCGGTGCGATGTGGCGCTCGAGAACTTCAGTCCCGGGGTCATGCGGCGGATGAACCTCGACTACGAGCGGCTGCGATCGGTGCGGCCGGATCTGATCATGCTCTCGATGCCGGCCGCCGGACTGTCGGGCCCGCTGCACAAGCTGCGCACGTACGGCAATAGCCTGGCGTGCATCTCGGGGTTGGACTCCGTTACCGGTTATCGCGGTTCGTCCCGGCCGCAGGGAATGGAGACCGCCCCGGCCGATATGCTCGGCGGGGTCGTTGGCGCCCTCGCCGTGATGCTGGCGGACCACCATCGCCGGCTAACCGGCCGGGGCCAGCACATCGAATGCTCGCAGCAGGAATTCTTCATGCACGTGGTCGGGCCGGCCTTCATGGACTACTTTTGGAATGGGCGCGTGGCCGGACCGATCGGTAACCGGCATCCGCTGCGGGTTGCGGCGCCGCACGGCCTCTTCCGCTGCCGCGGCGAGGACCGCTGGATTGCCATTGCGGTCCACACGGACGAGGAATGGCGGGGACTCGTGGCCGCGCTGGGGCGTCCCGCCTGGGCGCTGGCTCCGACGCTGCTGGAGGCCCCGGGCCGGCTGCGCGACATCGACGCGCTTCATGCGCATCTGGCAGCGTGGACAAAGGATGGCGACGACTACGAGCTGGCCCGGCGCCTCCAAGAGCACGGTGTGGCGGCCACGCCGGTCCTCGACGTCGCGGATCTGCGAAATGACATCCACTTCCGGGCGCGCGGGACCTTCATCGACGTGACGCACCCGCTCGGATTCGCGGAAACCATCTATGGGGCGTACGTGAAGTGCAGCCGCAGCGAGCCGCGCGTCCGGCCGGGGCCGGCCCGCGGTTGCGATAACGAGCGCGTGTTCAAGGACTTGCTCGGTCTGTCGGAGGCTCGTTACCGCGAGCTGATCGAGCGACAGGTGATTTACTAGCGGGGAGGAGACGGTGAAATGAAACTGGGGATTGAGGGCCGCCGGGCACTGATTGCCGGATCGAGCAGCGGCATTGGCGCCGGCGTCGCCGCGATGCTCGCGAACGAAGGGGTCGAGGTGATTGTGCACGGCCGCAGCGCGAAGAACGCCGACGCGGTCGTCGAGCGAATCCGCGCCAGCGGCGGCAAGGCGTCCCCACTGATCGGCGCGTTGGACGATCCGCGGGAGGTCGAACGGCTCGCCGCGCAGGCGCTCGGTACGGGTCCGATCGATATCCTGATCAACAGTGCCGGCGCGACGCTATCCGTCCACAACTGGTTCGACGTCCCGATCGAGAACTGGGTGCGACAGTACCAGTTCTCGACGATCTATGCGGTGCAGTTGATCCGCGCCCTGGTCCCCGCCATGCGCGCGCGTCACTGGGGCAGAGTGCTGAACATCAGTACCGGCGGGGCATTCAAGCCGATGGCGATGCATCCCGAGTATTCGGCCGCAAAGCTGGCGCTACATACGGTGGCGTGCTCGCTGTCGCGCGAGCTCGGCGATTGCGGCGTGACGGTCAATACGCTGATTTCCGGTCTGGTGATGACGGCCAACACGCAGGCCACGATACGGAGCGCGGCCCAGGCGCACGGGATCACCGAGACCGGTACGGCGCTCGAACGCCGCGTACTGCGCGACGTGTGGCGCTCCACGATCACACTGGGGCGGGCCGCCAAGGTGGAAGAGGTAGCCGCCGCAGCCTGCTTCCTCGTGTCGGAACATGCTGCCTACATCACCGGCGCGTCGCTGCGCGTGGATGGCGGCGGTGCCGGGTACGTGAACTGAGTGTGGGTATCCAGCGGGCGGGAGAAACGGGGGAGCATCGACACGAAGCCGGCGGAACCGGCGCGGACGAGGTCCGTGGGCCTGCTGAGACACCCACGTTAAGCCAAGAACTACCGCTCCCGTGCGCGGGCGACGTGGGTGCGTAACATGGATGTCTCACTACCGGCCCCTCAGAACCGGCTCCGAGCCGCGGAGCCGTGCGCGTGCGGCCGCACGCACCGGCGCGAAAAAACCAATTGACTACCTAAGACCGCTATGATTTAGGCGGCGCCAGGCCATTCAAAGAGAGCACAACAGGCGTGCTGCGCCGCGGTTCGCGTGCGGCGTCCGCGCAGCGCGTGGTGGACGTGGACCGATCGATGGCCGCAGCCGCTCGCGGGAAGGGGTGAAGAGATGACGGGGAGAATCAGGAACTCGATACGTGCCGCCGTTGGCCTGGTGGTCGTTGGCGCGCTTGTCGTGCCTTCGACGACGTCGGCGCAAGCGGCCAGAGGGGGAAAGGGCGCCGCGCCGAAAGTCGAGACCGAGATCGAGGAGATCACGGTGGTGGCCCAGAAGCGCGAGGAGAACATCCAGGAGGTTCCGGTTTCGGTCACTGCCCTCACCAGCGAAGCGTTGGATGCGCGCAACGTGACCGATGTGGCGGCCATCGGGCAGATGGCGCCGAACGTGCGCATCCAGACCAATTCGGGGAGCGATTCGGGAACGTCGATCGCCATCCGCGGCGTCGGACAGGCCAATCCGAACATGTCGTTCCAAACGGCTGCCGGAATGTATGTCGACGGCGCTTATATTTCGAAGATCCAGGGATCGAACCTGGATCTCGAGGACCTCGAGCGGGTCGAAGTCCTGCGCGGGCCGCAGGGCACCTTGTTCGGCCGCAACACCATCGCCGGCGCGATCAACTTCATCACCAAGAAGCCCACGGAGGAACGTGCCATCACTGCCCGAACCGAGGTGGGCAATTTCGATTATTTCAAGGGCCGCATCACCGCGAACGTGCCCATCGTCGGCAAGAACGGATTCTTCCAATCCGAGGCGCTTGGAACTCTCAGCCTGCGGCAGAACGTGATGTACAAGTCCCACGACGGGTATTCCACCAATCGCTCTCCCACGAGTGTCCCGGCGACCGGCAGCAAGTGGTTGGACGATCTGAGCCGGGTGTTCACCATGACCGCCGTGCGCTGGCAGCCGATCGCGCCGCTGACGGTGGACTATTCCGGCGAGTATCACCGTTACCGGCAGGGCGTCTCCAAGGTGCAAGCCACCTACATCTACCCCGGTTCGCCGGTCTCGCCGGGAAAACCGTTCGATCTGACGCCCTATGTGCGGACGAATCGTGTGGATGCCATCGGCAACAACGTCGTCTGCAATCTAGCGGACATTACGAAATGTTCGCGGCGGATGGATGACGGCAATCATCGTATGCACATCCTGACCGCGACCTACGATGTCGGCGAGGTGGGCATGCTCGGCAATGTGACGGTGCGCTCGGTCTCGTCGTATCGCCACTTCTTCCATCAACAGGCGCAGGATTCGGACGGCAGCCCCCTGCATATCGCCGACTTTGGATCGGTGAACACGGTCAAGCAGTGGAGTGAAGAACTGCAATTGGTGGGCACCGCACCCCGCGTCCATTACGTGCTCGGGGGCTATTACTACGGCGAACACGCGGACCAGGATCAGTTTCAAGTGTTCATGGCGGGGGCGACGAATCTGCCCTCCACCATTAACGTGAGCACCGATTCGTACGCACCGTTCGGTCAGGTCACCGTCACGCCCCCCATCCTCAACGACAAACTCAGCGTGACGGCCGGCATTCGCTACTCGCAAGAGCAGGTGCATATGGACCGCTACTCCCGGTGCGTCACGATCACCTCGCTGATTGGGGGCCGGCCGGTGAACGTGTGCAACAATCCACTCCTGCCTGCCAGCGCATTCCCGCAGTTGCAGACGTGGCGGTCGGAACGCGGTAAGGCCTTTGGCGGCATTCATGGCTCTGGCGCGCCGGGGATCTCACCGATGGCGAACATCACCTACCAGGCGACCGACGAGCTCATGATCTACGGCCGCATCGCGCGCGGCTTCAAGAGCGGCGGCTTCAATGGCGCCACCACCGATCCGCGCGCCTTCGCCATTCCTTTCGAGCCGGAGAAGCTGCTGCAGTACGAATTGGGCTTCAAGTCGCAGTGGTTCGACAACCGGCTGCGCTTCAATGCCGCCGGCTACTACAGCGATTACAAGGATCTGCAACAAGGGGTGTTCCGTGCCAGCCCGCAAGCGGGTGTGCTCAGCTTCGTCTCGAACGTCGATTCGGCGGAGATCTGGGGCAGCGAGCTGGAATTGACGGCGGTGCCGTTCCGTGGCCTCGAGGTGACGGCGACGTACGGCTTGACGTTGCCCAAGTTCCTCGAATGGAACGACCAGAAGTTCGACGCCAGCAATCAACCCGTCTTCGAGAACGGCCCGCAGTGCCCGGCCCCCGCACCCCCCTGCGTGCCGGTGACCGAGAACGTCGCCAGCAAGCGCGCGTTCGCGTTTACCCCGGATCACCAGGCGGCACTCAGCCTCTCGTATACGGCACCGCCCACCACCACCGGAACGTTGTCGTCGCAGCTCGACGTGTTCTGGCAGGACAAGCAAACGTTCATCCCCAACGATCAGACCCGTGGCGCCCAAGCGATGAAAGCCCCGAACTACGCCGTGGTCGATGGCCGGATCCAGTTCGCCGGCATCCCGCTGCAGAAGGGCAGTCTCGACGTTGCCGTTTTCAGCCGCAACCTGTTCGATCGCAAATACCGGATCTCCGGCGTCGATTTCGGGCAGGCGCTCGGGTGGGCGCAAAACTCGTACGGCTTCCCGCGCACCTTCGGACTGCAGTTGACGTATAACTTCGCGGAGGGTTGAGCGGCACGAGTCCACAGACGGTCGGTTGCCGGTGACGCCATGCCCTGGTTGCATGACTTGCGGGTGATCGAGCTGTGCAGCGGGATCCCGGGGCCGTACTGCGGCAAGCTGTTCGCCGACGCCGGCGCCGAGGTCATCAAGGTCGAACCGCCGGCCGGAGACCCGCTGCGGCGCTGGTCGGCGACTGGTGCCGACCTCGGGGACCGAGACGGCGCGCTCTTCCGATTTCTGAACGCGGGGAAGCGCTCCGTTGTCTGCCAACCGGAGGATGCGCGTTTTCTCGATCTGATCGCCGGCGCGGATTTGTTAGTCGAGGATCTGGCCATCGGCGTCGTCGATGCCTTGGACCTGTGCGGCCGGTTCCCTTCGCTCACTTGGCTGTCGGTCACACCCTTCGGCCGCGGCGGTCCGTGGAGCGGGCGCCCGGTCACGGAATTCACGCTGCAGGCCGAGTCCGGTGCGTTGGCCTGCCGCGGCCGGCTTGGCGGCCTGCCCGTGCAGGTGGGCGGCCGCCTGAGCGAATGGGTCGGCGGCGCGGCGGCGGCCGCGCCTGCCCTGGCGTCGATCTACCGGGCGCGCCGGACGGGGCGGGGCGAACACATCGATCTGTCGTTGTTGGACGCTACCAACATCGCCTTTACGGCGTTTCTCGACCTCTTCTGGAGCGTGTCCGGCCGTCCCGAGATTGTTGCGCCGATGCGCAATATCGAAACCCCATCCGTGGAGCCGACGGCCGACGGCTGGGTCGGCTTCTGCACCAACTCGGGACAACAGTTCCGCGATTTCCTGCTGCTCATCGAACGGCCGGATCTCGTCGACGATGCCGAGTTGGCCAGTGCGGCCGGACGCCAGGTGCGATTCGACGAGTGGACCGCCATCGTTCGCGCATGGACCACCCGGCATACCACCGCCGAGATCGTCGAGCGCGCGGCGGCGTTGCGCATCCCGGTGGCGCCGATCGACAACGGGGACACCGTGCGCCGGCACGAACACCTGGTGGACCGTCAGGTGTTCGTCCGCGACGCAGCCGACACGTTTACGTATCCCTGCGGTCCCTACCTTATAGATGGCCGGCGCCCACACGCGTCGCGGCCAGCCCCCCGGTTGGGCGAACATAGCGGCAGCATCCAGCCGCGTGCGTGTCCGACTGCCGCCGCCGCCACGGTACAAACGCTGCCGCTCGCCGGCGTCCGCATTGTCGACATGACGAGTTGGTGGGCGGGACCGTCGGCGGCGCATCTGCTCGCCACCCTAGGCGCCGATGTCATCCACGTCGAATCCATCCAACATCCCGACGGCATGCGCTTCGCCGGATGGATCACCGACCGCGAGCGGTGGTGGGAGTACAGTCAGGTTTTCCTCGCCGCGAACGCCAACAAACGGGGTGTGACGCTCAATCTGAGCGATCCCGCGGGCCGGGCCCTGCTCAAGCGCCTCATCGACTGGGGCGACGCCGTGGTGGAGAATTTCAGTCCGCGCGTGCTGGAGCACTTCGAACTCGGTTGGCAGACCGTCCACGCGCGCAATCCGCGCGCCATCATGGTGCGTATGCCGGCGTTTGGCCTGACCGGGCCGTGGCGCGATCGCGTTGGCTTTGCGCAGACGATGGAGCAAATGACCGGCCTGGCGTGGGTCAACGGCTGGCCGGACGAGGCGCCGCTGGTGCCGCGCGGTCCGTGCGATCCGTTGGCCGGCATGCATGCCGCCTTCGCGCTGCTGGTGGCGTTGCGCGTGCGTGAGGCCACTGGCGTCGGCCAGCACGTCGAGGTGCCCATGGTGGAGAGCGCCCTCAATGTCGCGGCGGAGCAAGTCATCGAGTTCACCGCCTACGGTCGTCTCCTGCAACGGATGGGAAACCGCTCCCCCGCTGCTGCGCCGCAAGGGGTGTACGCATGTCGCGGCAGCGAGCAATGGCTGGCGCTTTCGATCGCCACGGATCGGCAGTGGGGGTTGCTGAAGGATGTTCTCGGGCATCCGGCATGGGCGGACGATGTGGCGCTAGAGACGCTGGCGGGTCGTTGGGCGCATCACGACCGTATTGACGCCGCACTCAGCCGTTGGGCCGCGGACCAGGATGCGGCGGCGGCGGTCGAGCGGTTGATCCGTGCCGGCGTTCCAGCCGCGGTTCCAATCGATCCGCGGATGAGCAGCCGCCAGACGCAGATGGTTGCGCGACGCCTGTTCGAGCCGTGTGCGCACCCGGTGGCCGGCACACATCCGCTGCCCACCGTCCCCTTCCGCTTTGCGAGCGTCGCGCACTGGCTGCGTTGCGCCGCGCCCACGCTGGGGCAACACAACCACGAGATTCTCGGCGATCTCCTCGGACTGTCTGCGGAGGAAATCGCGGCGCTGGAGACGGCCGAGGTCATCGGCACGCGACCGAAGGGGTTGTGACGCGGGCATCGTCCGGAAGTGGCCGCGGCCATGGCATCCGAGGGTGACGGCCAACTTCCGGATTGTCGGGTAAGGACTGCTTCACCACAGTTCACCTTCTCGAGGCAGCGAAGCGCTACATCGGGACCCTATCGTTGGCCGGATGGCGGCGGCGAGATGTCGACTTGAAGTTTACGGAGGTCGCCGTTGAACCGGCCCTGTTCCGTATACTCGTCGCTCACCGTTGTGCCCGTGTCGAAGCCCACGTCGAAGGTTTCGGTCATCTCTGGCAACTTGCTGATCGTGTGCTCGACGCGACCGCGGGCGATTTCCTGGCCGTCGACGCTGATTCGCATGAGGCCCCCGCGATTCGCGCCGCCCCCGTCGTAATCGAAATCGAAGCGGAGTGTGGCGGGCCCGGGGGGTACGGCGGTGGGAGCGGCGACGCGGTAATGATCTTTTGGCTGGCGGGAGACGGTGTCCAGGACCACCGGCTTGCCGTCTTTCAGATAGAAGCTCCATCCCCCAAAGCGCCCGCCGTAGGCGAGCAGCACGCCTTCGCCGCCGCCCTGCGGAATCGCGACATCCGCAGTCACGCTGAACGAGCGGTTCAACAGCGGCGGGGCGGCCGCATCGGCGATGGAGACGTCGCCGCCCCAGTACACGTAGCTCGTGCGCTTCGAACGGTAGGCCTTTTCCGCTGCCGCAAACCTCTCGAGACTGAGCCGATCGTCGAGCGGTAGCACCTTGTTGCGCTCGGCCTCTTTCCACCACAACGCTTGCAGCGCCTTGAGCTTTGCCGGTTCGGTTGCGGCGAGGTTGCGACTTTGGCTGTAGTCGGTGCGCAGATCGTAGAGTTCCCACGCGTAGCTCTTGTCGGGGTCGGCGGAGCCCAGGTACTGCTGGGTAGCCCAGGGGAGCCGCTTGGGCGTCGTACTGGCGAGCCAGCCGTGGTCGTAGATGGCGCGATTGCCCATCATTTCGAAGTACTGCGTCACATGGCGGTCCGCGGCGTCAGGCGTGTCGAACGTGTAGGCCAGACTGACGCCGTCGATCGGCTGCTGGCGCACGCCGTTGACCACCGCCGGCTGGGGCACCCCCGCGGCTTCGAGGATCGTCGGCATGATGTCGATGAGGTGGTGAAACTGGGAGCGCAGACCGCCTGTGGATTCGATGCGCGCGGGCCAGGAAATCACCATGCCGTTGCGGGTTCCGCCGAGATGCGAGGCATACTGCTTGAACCACGGAAACGGCGTGCTCATGGCCCAGGCCCAGCCGATGGGATAGTTCTCGCGCGTGTTGGGGCCGCCCATCTCGTCCAGCATTTGTAACAGCCATGCCTGGCTCTCGCTGGCGCCGTTGGCGAACGCGGCCATGGCGTTGGTGCTGCCTTGCAAGCTCCCTTCCGCCGCGGCGCCATTGTCGCCTTCGATGAAGACGATCAGGGTGTTGGCGAGCTGGCCCATGCGCTCGAGTTCATCGACGATGCGCCCGAACTGGTTGTCCTGATAGGAAAGCATCGCGGCGAAGACCTCCATCATGCGGGCGCTGACGCGCTTTTCGTCCGGGCTGAGGGTGTCCCATGCCGGCAGGCCGTCGGGCCGGGGCGTCAACGCGGCGTCCGGCGGAATCACGCCCATCGCTTTCTGGCGGGCGTAGATTTCGTCGCGGACCTTGTCCCATCCCTGATCGAAGCGGCCGCGGAACTTCTCGATCCATTCTTTCGGAGCCTGGTGCGGCTCGTGCGCCGTGCCGGTCGCGTAGTAGACGAAGAACGGTTTGTCCGGGTCGGCCCCCTTCTGGTTGTGAATCCAGCGGATGGCGTCGTCGGCGAGATCCTTGTCGAGCACGGTGCCGCGCGGTGGGTCGACCGGCGAGATGCCGCGATACAGCCCCGGCGTCCACTGGTCGGTCTCCGCCCCGACGAAGCCGTAGAAATACTCGAACCCCAAGCCGGTGGGCCACAGGTCGAACGGCCCGGCGCTGGAGGTCTGCGGCGCCTGCACCAGGTGATGTTTGCCGAAGAACGCAGTGTTGTACCCATTTTGGCGTAGGACCTCGGCGATGGTGGCGGCGCTGCGCGGCAGGATTGACCAATACCCGGGGTACCCGGTGCTGAGATCGGTGACCACGCCGTTGGCCACCGCGTGGTGATTACGACCGGTGAGTAGCGCGGCGCGCGTCGGCGAACACATCGCCGTGGTGTGGAACCGGTTGTAGCGCAGGCCGTTGGCCGCCAGGCGATCGAGGTTGGGCGTAGGGATCAGCCCCCCGAAGGTGCCGGCGGCACCGAAGCCGACGTCGTCGGTCAACACGAGCAGCACGTTCGGGGCATTCGCCGGCGCCTTGACCAACTTGGGGAAGTCCGGTGTCGACTCCGCCGCATTGCGGCCGATGTGTCCGGCAAACGGCGCCGGGGCCGGCGGGAGCACGACCTCCGTCTTGGCGCGGCGCTGCGCCGGCGCCGGCGCCGGGATCACCGCGGGCACTGCCGCCACCGCCAGTGCAATGGCCAACCGCCGATACCATTTCGTCATGACCTGCTCCGTTCTCTCCGTGCCGATTAGCGCGCTGGTCGCATTAGCGAAAGACGATCGAGCATTAGCAATTCGATTGACTGAAGTAAATTGCTTTGATTTAAGCCGGGCACATGCCGATCCGGCGTATCGCCATTTTCTTTTCGACTATTCATTGGACGCACAGGAAGGGGCGCGTTTGGTGAACGCGCGCTTGCAGGCGGTGCTGCACGAACTCCCCGAGCGGATCCGCACCCACCGCGCCTGCGCGGCGCGTGGATGCTGTGGATCCGGAAGATGGCCGACCAGGAGGGCGACCTGGAGTCGCCATACGGTCCGGTGCTGTCGACCGCGGCGCTGGCCGTCGACCTCGTCGACGTGATTGTCGCGATGCTCAGCGTGCCGGTGTCGCGGGCGACGGGCCGATTGATGCGGCGGCGGACGGCCGGGTCCGGCACATCGGGCAACGGGTGCGGCGCCAGGGCGAGATGAAAGCGCGGAAGCACGCCCGGTGGGCGCTCGCGGTCGTGTTGTTTGCGCTGTGCCGCGCGACAGAAACAGGTGCGGCCGAAGCGCCGCTGAAGGCCGCAGGCGCTGTCGAGCGCATCGAGGTCGTCAAACGGCAGCCCGCCTTCGGCGGCGCGAGCTTCGGCAACATCGGCGTCTATGAGCGCATCGACGCCGTTGCGTACCTCAAGATCGATCCCCGACATCCCGCCAATGCCGGCATCGTCGATCTCGACAAGGCGCCGCGCCATAACGGCTGGGTTTCGTACTCAACGGACCTGGTCATTCTGCGGCCCATTGACGGGGCCAAGGCGCGCCGCGTCCTGGTGTTCGAGGTTGCCAATCGCGGTACCAAGGTGTTGCTGCAGATGCTCAACGACGTGGCCAGACCCGGCGAGCTGATGACGGCGGAGGAGAGCGGGCAAGGCTTTCTCATGCGCCAAGGCTATACGGTGGTCTTTAGCGGCTGGCAGGGCGATCTGGATGCCAGCGCCGATCCGCGGATGCGGGAGATGTTCGGCAACGTGCCGCTCATCAAGGCCCATCTGCCGGTTGCCCGGAATGGCAAACGGTCGATCGTCGGCATGACGCAGACCGAGGTGGTGTTCGATAACCTGATCACCCCGACAACAATTTCACTGGTCTACCCTGCGGCGACACTGGACCAGACACAGGCCACGTTGACTGTGCGCGCCCGACAGCGCGACGTCAAACGCGAAATCGCCCGTGATCATTGGCGTTACGTGAATGACCGGAGCGTGCAACTCGATCGTCCCGCCGACATGGATGCCGGCGCCATTTACGAATTCGTGTATCGGGCGCGCGACCCGATTGTGATGGGACTGGGTTTTGCCGTAACACGCGACCTGGTTTCCTTTCTGCGGTACGAGCAGAAGGACTCTGCTGGCAATCCCAGTCCCCTGGCCGATTTGAGTCAAGCCCCGTGTGAGGTGAACGGTTCGAGCGGTCGCTGTGCCCTGGCCGGCGCGCCGGTCGATCTGGCGATCGCCATCGGTGCCTCGCAATCCGGGCGCTACTTGCGGGACTTCACATGGCAGGGGTTCAACGCGGACGGTAGCGGGCGGCGTGTATTCGACGGCATGATTCCGATTGTTGCCGGAGCGCGCCAGACCTTCACCAATGTCCGCTGGGCGCAGCCGGGACGCTTTTCCCGACAGCACGAAGAACATCTGGTCTATGGCAACCAGTTTCCCTTTACGTACGCCACGACCACCGATCCCGTGACCGGCAAGCGCGATGGGATACTTGCAAGGTGTTCGGCGAATCAAACCTGTCCAAGGCTCTTTCATATCGATACCGCCGCCGAGTTCCGCACTGCGGGGGCGGCACTGGTCGGCACCGATGGCGCGGGTCGCGACGTCGCCTTCCCCGAGAACGTTCGCGCCTACATGATCGCGAGCGGCACCCATTACCCAGGCGGCACACTGCCAGCGTGCCAGTATCAGGCAAACCCGATGCAACGCGGCGCGCCGTTGAGGGCGGCGCTGGTCGCCATGACGGATTGGGTTGCCGGCAGAACGCAACCGCCGCCCAGCCGATGGCCGTCGATTGCCGGCGGTACGCTTGCCGATCCGGCATCGCAGGCGGCGGTCGGTTTCCCGGATCTCTTCGGCATCGGGATGCCATACAGTCCGGTGGTCAATGGCGTGGAGGTGGCCGATTACACCAACGTGCCGCCACAGGCGGACTATAGCCGGAGCTGGAAGATACTGGTGCCGACCACCGATGCCGACGGCAACGACATTGGTGGTATTCGGCTACCGGATATCGCCGCACCCGTCGGTACCTATCTGGGCTGGAACGTCCGCAGGAAGGGCTATGCGGAAGGTGAACTCTGCCTGGTCGTCGGCAGCTTCAAGCCATTCGCCGCGGACGCCGCTACGCGCAGCAGGGATGGCGACCCCCGACTCTCGCTTGCAGAGCGCTACGCGGGCAAGGCGGATTACATCAACAAGGTGCGGCAGGCCGCCGCGTCCCTGCGCGACGAAGGCTTCTTATTGGGCGAAGATGTCGACCGCTACGTGGCGCGCGCGGCGGCGGGCGACTCCCGATGGCGCGTCGCGGTTGCCGACCGCGGAACTACCGAGAAAAGGTGAGGCGATGATGGGAGCCGTCAGCAACACGGCGGGTCGCGGCCGCGGTCTTCTACCCGTTGCGATCTGGGCCCTGCCGGCCCTGGTTGGCCGTCTGCTGTTCGACAAGAAGTATCGCGTTGGTAGCGTGGATTTCGGCCAATCGTTCGGTTGGTCGGCCGACTTCCGCGGGGCGCCACTCACCTTTGGTTCGCCGCTCACGTACAATCTCAGCGAGTCGTGAGGCAGGAATGAAGCGCCGCGATTTCATGGCAGTTCTCGGCTTGGCCGGCGTGAATGCGCGGGCCTGGATGGCCTTGGCAGAGGAGATGCGCCCGCCAGCGGCTGGCGCCTCGTCCGATTCGACGTGGAAACCGAGCCAGGAGACCGGTGACGCACTGCAGTGGGCTGCCCAAAACCTCGCCACCGCGATAACGGAGTCCGCCGATTTCATCCGCCGGCACCCGTTCTACACCGACGACCTCAACCGTGCGGCTGGCATGACGTTCCTGTCGCGCATGTTGTTGTGGGCGCTTCAGCAAAAAGTGAATGGCGACGCGGATTATCCGTTTTTTCGTGTCGTCGACTTCAACGTTCGCGCGGGTGGCGATTGTCCATACCAACGGTACCTCATGGCCGACCTCCGCGGAGGCGAGCAATATCGAATTTGGGGTACCAGAGGCACCCAGCGGGGCCTCGATGCGCAGGTATATGCGGGTACGCCCTGGAAGTCCGGAACCGGGCGGTCGGCATCGGTACTGACGATGGAGGAGATGCAGTTCAATGCCGATGGGACGTTCGAAATCGCGCTGAGCCCGGAGCGGACACGGGGGAACTGGCTAGAGAATCCTCCTGACGGCACATCGGTGCTCGTTCGCCAGATCTTTTGCGATTGGCGCAACGAGCTGCCCGGCGAGGTGCATATCGATCGAGTCGGGTACGAGGGCCGACTCAAGCCCGCCATGACGACCGCGGAGGTGGCGCGCCGTATCGCCGCCGCCGCCGAGGAATTCAAGATGGAGTGCCGGTTGTGGCCGAACTTTTTCCTGGAGCGGACGGTGAAGGCACAGCCGGTGAACACGCTTTCACCGGCACGCGATCGATCGGCACACGGCGGAAGACCCGGCAGGCCCATGTCCGAAGGCAGTTTCGAGCTGGCGGACGATGACGCGCTGGTGGTGACGATGTGGCCCTCGCCGGCGACCTGTCAAGGCATCCAGTTGATGGATGACTGGATGGCGTCGCTCGAATACGCCAATCGTCAGACCAGCCTGACTCTGGATCAAGCGTATCTGAGCAGCGACGGCGCGTACCACTTCGTCATCGCCCACCGCGATCCTGGCGTCCAAAACTGGCTGGACACGATGGGGCTGAGGCAGGGGGGAATCATCATCCGGTACGATGGCCTGAGAATCGACCAACTTCCCCGAAATCGGATGCCCGTTGCCAAGAAAATCAAGTTGGCTCGGTTGCGACGGGCGATTCCCAAGGACACGCCTACGATCACCCCGGCCCAACGTGACGCGGCCATCAGGGAACGACGGCGCCATGTCCAGCGGCGGTTTAACCTGTAGATGATGATGGGTCCGCCCCGGACCACTGGTGCGGTTTGGCGCGCCTGAAACCGGATGCCGAGTTTGTCCAAGGCAACGTCTGCGTGCAGGAGCAGTCGGTGGACGGTGTGCGCCGGCGCCCGATATCTTAAGAAAACCTGATTGACTTAATTAGAAAAACTCGTTCTACTTGCTGGGGTCAACCCAAGGCAAAAGGACGGGAGCGAGCCAGCCTGCGGCGCAACTGAAATGTGCCGTGCGCTGATCGCGGAGGGCGGTATCGGCGTCGGGAGGCTGGAAATCACGGCCACCGAGAACGGGGGGATCATGACAAGAGGAATGAAAATCGCGGGGTGGCTCGGCATCGGTCTCATCGCCGGTATTGCGTGGGCCGTGCCGGGAACGGGCTGGGCGCAGGCGGCGAAGGGGAAGGCCGCGCCGAAGCTGGAAACGGAAATCGAATCGATCACCGTGGTGGCGCAGAAGCGCGAGGAGAGCATTCAGGAGGTGCCGATCTCCGTCACCGCGCTCACCAGCGAAAATCTGGCCGCGCGCGGTGTGAAAAGCGTTACGGATATCGGTGAGACGGCGCCGAACGTGCGCATCACGATCGGCGGCGGGAGCGCGTCAGCCACCGTCGTCGGCATCCGCGGCATCGCCACCGCCAACCCGAATCTTTCATTCGAACCCGCGGCCGGACTGTACGTGGACGGCGTCTATATCCCGAAACTGCAGGGCACCAACCTGGATTTGGAAGATCTCGATCACGTCGAGGTCTTGCGCGGGCCGCAGGGCACCTTGTACGGTCGCAATACCATCGGCGGCGCAATCAACTTCATCACCAAGAAGCCGACCGAGGAGCGCACCGTGACGTTGCAGACGGAGGTGGGGAACTACAACACGTTCCGCAGCCGCGTCACCGCCAACGTACCGCTGATCGGCAAGAATGGCTTCTGGCAGTCCGACGCCTTGGGGACGCTCAGCCTGCGCCAGACCGTCATGTATAAGCACCACGACGGCTACTTCACGAACAGCTCCCCGACGAGCGTCCCGTCCAGTGGCAGCGCCGGCTTTGCCAACCTGAACCGGATCTTCACCATGACCTCCCTGCGCTGGCAGCCGATCCAACCCCTCACGATCGACTATGCGTTCGAGTACCATCGGATTCGTACTTTCCCATGGTCGTACCAACTCACATTCATCTATCCGAACTCGCCGGCCTCGGCGGGCCGCCCGTTCGATTTGACGCCGTACCTCCGCAAGAACCGGGTGGATTCATGGGGCAACAACGTGAGCTGCGTCGATGCGAAAGACCCGACGAACTGCTCCCGGCTCTACGACGACGGCAACCACCGCATGCATATCCTGACCGGCGCGTACGATCTCGGCCAAGTGGGACCGCTCGGTCAAGTGACGGTCAAGTCCATCTCCGCGTATCGTAGCCTCTTCCAAGATATCCGTCAGGATATCGACGGCAGCCCGCTGCATGGGGCGGAGTTCGGATCGGACAACAACATCAAGCATTGGAGCGAAGAGCTGCAAGTGGTCGGCACTGCGCCGCGGGTGCACTACGTCCTCGGTGGGTACTATTACGGCGAGCACTCGGATATGTTCCAAGGCCAGTCATTCATGAACCGCGCTACGGTGCTGCCATACGACGTTGCCGTCGAGACGGAGTCCCTGGCGGCATTCGGTCAGTTTACCGTGACCCCGCCGATCCTCCGCGACCGGCTCAGTGTGACGGCCGGCATCCGCTATACGCACGACCAAGTCCATATGGACAAGACCTTCAATTGCGTCCGAGTGACCGGTCCCGGTGGCATCAATTTCTGCAACAACGCGGCCATCCCGTCGCCCGCGCTAAAAAACTGGACGTCTTCGCGGGGCACGGCCTTCGGGATTCACGGCGCGGGGGCTCCAGGCCTTTCACCCATGGCGAACATTGCCTTCCAGGCTACCGACGAGTTGATGGCCTACTTCCGCGTCGCCCGCGGCTACAAGGGCGGTGGGTTCAACGGGACCAGCAACGATCCACGTGCGTTTGCCATCCCATTCGATCCAGAAAGACTGCTGCAGTACGAACTGGGCTTCAAGTCGCAGTGGCTCGACAATCGCCTGCGCGTCAATGCCGCGGGCTATTACAGCGACTACAAGGATTTGCAGCAGAGCATCTTTCGCGCCAGTTCGACCGGAGGGGTGCTCAGCCTCCTCTCCAATGTCGATTCGGCGGAGGTTTGGGGCACCGAGGTGGAGGTGACGGCGGTCCCAATCCGCGGCGTCGAGGTGACTGCAACCTATGGGGCGACACTGCCGAAGTTCCTGGAGTGGTTCGATCAAAAATTCGACGCCAATAATCAGCCGATCTTCGGTCCGGACGGCAACCCGGTTCTGGAAAATGTCGCCGACCAGCGCTCTTTCGCGTTCACGCCACAACACCAGGCCGGTCTCGATCTTGGCTATACAGCTCCGCCGACGGGTAGCGGAACCTTCTCGGCGCACCTGAACGTGTTCTGGCAGGATCAGCAAACGTTCTTGGCGAACGACCGTACTCCCGGAGCCCAGGCGATGAAGGCCCCCAATTATGCCGTGGTCTCCGGGCGCCTGCAGTTTGTGGACATCCCATTGCAGATGGGCAGCCTCGACCTCTCGGTGTTTGGCCGTAACCTGTTCGATAAGAAATATCGCATCGCAGGCGTCGACTTCGGGCAGACGATCGGCTGGTCGACCAATTTCTATGGCGCACCGCGCACCTTCGGCCTGCAGCTAGCGTACAACCTCACGGCTGGCGCCGAGCCCATCGCGCCCCCGCCGGCACCGGTCGCCCAGGCGCCAGCACCGCCAACGGCGCCGAAAAAGAAGATCGTGCTGCGCAGCGTCCACTTTGACTTCGACAAGGCCACCCTGAAAGCGGAGGCGAAGCCGATCCTCGATGAGGCGGTCCAGGTCCTGAAACAGGAAGGGAGCGTGGACATTGTCGTCGAAGGTCACACCGACAGCGTCGGCACCGAGCAGTACAACCTGCGCCTGTCCCGGCGGCGTGCCGAGACCGTCCGTCGCTACCTCGTGGAGCACGGTGTGGCGTCCGGGCGCATCACGGCGGAAGGGCTGGGCGAATCGAAGCCGGTGGCGTCGAATGACACCGCGGGCGGGCGGGCACAGAACCGCAGGGTGGAACTTCACGTCAAGTAGCGGTGGAAGGCGGCCCGTGGCGCCTTCCGCTTGACCGCTCGATTACGGGTGTCACGATCGGTACCGCACGCGCGTTTGGGACATCACGACAAGGATCCACCGCGAATGTCAACGACGCCGACCCGGGTACAGGGAGCGGGGTGATGCGCCGGCTGGTGGCGCAACGCACGGCGGTCTGCACCGCCGCAGTGCTGGCGTTGGCCGCATGCCGCAACGCACCCGTTTCGGGAGATCCGGACGGCGCGTTGCATTCGGCGATGGAACGCTTCACGTCATCGGTGGCGGAAGCGGAGGCGTTGGTGAGGCAGGTCCCGAACCTCTCCGAGCAAGACCGTGCCGAGGGTTACCGGTACCTCGCCGGTCTGGTCCGCTGGGCGCTCGAGCGCAAACTGGCAAACTCGGACGTTGACCATCCGTCGTTCAGTCGTACCCAGGACACCTTCACCAAGTGGGGCTTGGACAACCCAGATAACCTCTATGCCAATGCCGAGATCGACGATCGAGGCGAGTATCTCGTCAGTGGGACCCGTGGGACCGCTGCGTACCTCGCGTTCCAGGTCATGGCCGGTACACCCGGTGAAGGGTCGCTTGGCCGTTCGATCGATGCGCTTGACCTTACTCGGCTGCAGGTCAATCCGGACGGCACCTTCGAGATCGTCGTCAGTGCCCAGCCGCACAGCGGTAACTGGTTAAAGAGCGGTGCGGGCGCCAATCTGATTCTCGCCCGCCAGAGCCTGAGCGACTGGACCAAGGAGACGCCCGGCGAGGTGCACATCCGCCACGTCGGGCACGAAGGCGTTCCCGCCCCAGCGCTCACCGCCAAGCTGATAGCCCGCCGGATCGAGGAGGCCGGACGAGTGGCGGTTGCACAAACACGGCACTGGCTGAGCTACATCGAGAGCTGGAAGAGTCTCCCGATCAACACCTTGAGCGAACCGGCGCCTACGCAGGGCGGATTGACTGGCCAGGTCTCCTCGCGTGGCCACTATCGGCTTGCCGGCGATGAAGCGTTGATTGTCGTGGTGGCACCGTCGAACGCCCCCTACCAAGGGTTCCAGCTCGGGCACCTCTGGTGGTTCATCAGTCTCGATTACAAGACTCGGCAAAGCAGTCTTACGACCGGCCAAGCGCATGCGTCCGCTGACGGACAGTATCGCTTCGTGGTCAGCACCACCGATCCCGGTGTGCCCAACTGGCTCGATACGGCCGGGCATCGCGAGGGCTTCATGTTCCTGCGGTGGCAAGGCTTGGCTGGGCCCCTGCCGCCTCAACCGAGAACGCAGCTTGTGAAGCTCGCGGACCTGCGTAAACACGTACCCGCCGACGAACCTGTGGTAACTCCCGAGCAGCGACAGGCGCAACTCGCATTACGGGAAGCGACGGTGAATCGGCGCTTCGGTGAATAAGGGCCCGCATGACCTGCACGAAGTGCATTCCGAACCTCATGGCCGCGACCGCCGTACTCGTTGTACTGGGCTTCGCCGCGATGGCGCATGCCGCCGATGTGGCGCCAACGGAGAGGCAAGAAATCCTCGATTTGATCTCGCGGTACAGTTACGCGTGGGACCGGAAAGACGCGGACGGGTGGGTTGCGCTGTTCACGGACAATGCCACGTTGGTGGTGTATCGCGGCGGCACCCTGCGTAGCGAGCTTCGGTCGAACGGCGCGCGCCTCGCGGCGGCACGCGCAGCGCTCGGATCGCAACGGGAACAGGGCGTGCAGATGCGCCATCTCCAAACCAACACGGTGTTGGAACGACTGAGTGACGGTGCCGTGCAAGGCGAGACCATGATCACGGTCCTGCGCCAGGAGCCGGGCGCGCCCACACCGAAACCGCACATGACTGGAACGTACCACGATCGCTTTGAGAAAACCCGGTCGGGTTGGAAGTTTACGCGCCGCGAGTTGCGGGCCGATCAACAATGACCTGGCTGACGAGTATCCACCGAAATCGCGGGGTCTGCTTCGCATGTCAGTGCGCGAAAACACGGTGGCGGAGGTGGATCATGCGTGGAAATCAACTGATCGCTGCTCTTGTGCTTGCCATCTACCCCGTCGCTGCGGCCGCCGCGGAGCCGGCCCCACAGCCGGTTTCGGAGGAAGCACTGGCGCAGCAACTCATGAGCGGCCAAGCGTGGGCCGATTTCTGCGACCGGATGAAGGCCCTCGGCCAGGAGATCGGATCCGAGCGGTATCCTGGCGATCCTCTCGCTCGTGCCGAAGGCTTCCGGCATTTGGCTCGTATGATGGTGCTGGGACTCCAATGGCGTCTGGAGAATGCCAGTTCGGACTTCCCCATGTTCGTACGGCATGACGACGATCTGACCCCATGGGGCGGTCCCAACGTCGACAACACCTATCTGCGCGCCACCATCGACGGCACCTCAACGTATCGCATCGACGGCAATGTCACCGGAATCCTCAACCTCCTCATCTCCACCGGCGAGGCCGATATGCACGAAGGGAAGTTCGCCATCGGCGGCGATCTTGATATTTCGCAGCTGAAGGTCGACAAGGCCGGTCACTTCGAACTGATCCTGAGCCCGACGAAGCAGGAGGGGAACTGGCTACAGACCAATCCCGCCGTAACCTTCGTGTCGATCCGCGCCTTTTACTACGACTGGGCGAAGAATTATCCGGGAGAATTTCACATCGTTAAAGCAGGCACTGAAGGGCTGGCGCCGCCGCGCGTCGCGCCGGCGCAGGTGAGCCGCGGCCTGATGCGTGCCGCGGACTGGGCCGAAACCGGGATCAAGTACTGGAACGATTTCCTGCGCAAGCGGCGTGAGAGTCTCGGCGAGGACAACAAGCTGTCCCCGCCGGGCAGCGTTGCCGGCGGGTCGGCGGATATCGTGTACGGAGGCGGATGGTTCAATCTGGCCGCGGACGAAGCGCTGATCGTCGAGAGTGCGGTCCCAAAGGCGCCGTATTGGGGACTGCAATACTATACGCCCGGTTGGTTCGAGGCGCCGGATTATGTGAATCGGGTGACCAGCCTCAACGGTGCGCAGACGCATGTCGACCGCGACGGGAAGGTCCGTTGGGTGGTCGCCCACCGTGACCCGGGCGTGCAGAACTGGATCGACACCGAAGGTCGCCAGCAAGGCTATCTCACCTACCGTTGGATTTGGACCAAGGATAGGACACAGCCGCAGGCGAAGCTGGTCAAGCTCGCGGAGTTGAAGAAGTACCTGCCGGCGGACACGCCGGCGTTCTCGATCGCACAACGCAAGGTGCAAGTCATGAGCCGCCGCCGCCATGTGGAGCGCCGCTTTCATCAGTGACTGCGGTCTGGCGAGGTCTGTCGGGCGCTGACGCAGGCGCGGGAGGGAGGGAGGCATGCAAGAACGGTTGGGAGGCCTGATTACCGCAATCGCCGCGGGTTGGATCGCACTCGGTGCCGTGACGACGGTAACGCTTGCACAAGACGGGACGGAATCGCGCTTGCCCGCGGACGTCCTGCCGCCTCCAGTGCTGCGGCGGGCGGTCCCGGGAGGGCTGAGCGCGAAAGACGTTCCGCTCGAGAAGATCGAGATCGTCCGGCCACCACACGGTGCGCCGAACGTCGTGATCGTGTTGCTCGATGACGCTGGCTTCGGCGCCGCCGGCACCTTCGGCGGGCCGATTCCAACTCCCGAACTGGACCGTCTGGCGAAACAGGGGCTGCGGTATAACCGCTTCCACACGACATCAATCTGCTCGCCAACGCGGGCCGCGCTGCTGACCGGACGAAACCATCATGCGGTCGGTATGGGCAACGTGATGAACGCTGCCGCCGCGTATCCCGGCTATGACGGGATCATCCCCAAGAGTGCGGCCACTATCGCTGAGGTTCTGCGCCAGCACGGCTACAGCACGTCGGCGTGGGGCAAGTGGCATCTGACGCCGGACTGGGAAACCTCGGCCGCCGGACCGTTCGACCGCTGGCCCACGGGCATGGGCTTCGAGAAATTCTACGGATTTACCGCCGGCGAAACCGATCAGTTCGAGCCCACCATCTACGACGGGACAACCTACGTCGGCCGCCCGCGGAAACCGGATTACCATCTCACCGAGGACCTTGCCGAGCATGCGATCGCGTGGATGCGGCTGCAACGCGCGATCGCGCCCGATAAACCGTTCTTCGTCTACCTCGCCCCCGGCGCGACGCACGCCCCGTTACAGGCGCCGCGGCAGTGGATCGAGCGCTTCAAAGGACAGTTCGACCAGGGATGGGACAAGGTACGCGAGGAAACCTTCGCGCGCCAAAAGCGGCTGGGCGTGATTCCCGCCAGCGCCCAACTGACCCCGCGGCTCAAGGAACTGCCGGCGTGGGACAGCCTCAGCGGCGACGAAAAGAAGGTTGCGGCACGGCTGATGGAAGCGTACGCCGGCTTCCTGGCGCACACCGACGCCCAGGTGGGCAGGCTGATGACCGCCCTCGAGCAAATGGGGGCATTCGATAACACCCTGTTCTTCTTCATCGTGGGCGACAACGGCGCCAGCGCCGAAGGCGGGCTGCTCGGCACGTCCGATGGCTACCTCGGCGGCCTCCAGGGGTTTCGCGAAGACACGGCCGCGATACTGCGGCACCTCGATCAGGTCGGCGGACCGTCGTCGGCGCCGCATTATCCCGCCGGGTGGGCGTGGGCGATGGACACGCCCTTTCAGTGGACCAAGCAGATCGCCTCGCATCTCGGCGGGACGCGCAATCCCCTTGTGGTGAGTTGGCCAAAGCATATCCGTGACAAGGGCGGCCTGCGTTCTCAGTTCACACACGTCACCGACGTCATGCCGACTATTCTCGAAGCCGCCGGCGTTGCGGCGCCCGCGTTGGTCAACGGCGTCCAACAACAACGGATGGACGGGGTGAGCCTGCTGTACACTTTCGACGACGCGGCGGCCAAGAGCCGGCACCGCACACAGTATTTCGAGATACTCGGCAATCGCGCCGTCTATCACGACGGCTGGATCGCCTCGGCCTACCGCGGCCGCCCCCCGTGGGCGGGATTGGTCAGGAATCCGAAACCCTATACCGAGGATGTCTGGGAACTCTACAATCTCGACGACGACTACAGTCAGGCGCGCAATCTGGCGAAGGACAATCCGCGGAAGCTGCGGGACATGCAGGACCTGTTCTGGGCCGAGTTCGCCAAGAACAAGGGCCTGCCGCTGCACGACGACGGTTCTCCGGAAGGGTTCCCGCGCCTGACCCCGCCCGGGCAAACCACCTTCACGTACGATAGCCGAGCCGTTCGCCTCGCGGAGGCGATTGCTCCGGATGTGAAGAATCGTTCGTTTGTCGTCACCGCCGAGGTCGACGTCCCCGCGACAGGGGCGGAAGGGGTGCTGGTTGCCGAGGGCGGCACGCAGGCTGGCTGGTCCCTGTATGTGAACCATGATGGCAAACCGGTGTACACCTATAGTTCATTTGGGGTCGCGCGCCCGACAGTGGTGGGGAAAGACACCTTACCGGTCGGGAAAGCGACCGTGCGCCTTGACTGGGTTTACGACGGCGGCGGCCTGGGCAAAGGGGCGACGGCAAAACTGTCTGTCAACGGCAAGCCGGAAGGCGAGGTCCGCATTGACAGGACCGTCCCGATACTGTTCGGAATCGACGAAACCTTCGATGTGGGCACCGACACCGGTACTCCTGTCGGGGACTATCCGGTGAATTTCGCCTTCACGGGCCAGTTGCGCCAGGTGAGGGTGGAGTTGAAATAGCGTGGCCTGGGCCGCGCGCTTGCCAGGACTGTTCGGATTGCAGGAGGACATCACGTGCGCATACCCTGGCTCCGCAGGCTGTTTGACTTGATCGTCCACGCCGTGCTCGTCGCTTCGACCGCCGCCGCGCAGACGGCGCCGGAAGCTGTCGTGCTGCCGCCGCCGGCGCTCAAGGCCGCACATGCGGTGGGCCTCACCCCTGCGGATTATCCCAAGGAGAAGATTGACCTGGTGCGGCCGCCGGCGGGCGCGCCCAACGTCGTCATCGTGCTACTCGACGATCTCGGTTTCGGTGCCGCTGGAACGTTTGGCGGACCGATTCCGACCCCGAACCTGGATGCGCTCGCGAAACAAGGGCTACGCTACAATCGGTTCCATACCACGTCGATCTGCTCTCCCTCCCGCGCCTCGCTGCTGACCGGGCGGAACTCCCACGCCGTCGGGGTGGGGAACGTGTTGAATTCGGCGGCCGCGTATCCGGGCTACGATGGCATCCTGCCGAGGAGCGCGGCCACCATCGCCGAGGTCTTGCGGCAGCACGGCTACGGCACCTCGCTGTGGGGCAAGTGGCATCTGACGCCGGACTGGGAAACCTCCGCGGCGGGACCGTTCGATCGTTGGCCCACGGGCATGGGCTTCGAAAAGTTCTACGGGTTCCTTGCCGGCGAGACCGATCAATTCGAGCCTACCATCTACGATGGGACGACCTTCGTCGGCCGCCCGCGGAAGTCGGATTACCATCTCACCGAAGACCTTGCGGAGCAGGCGATCGGGTGGATACGGCTGCAACGCGCGATCGCGCCGGACAAGCCTTTGTTCGTCTACGTCGCACCCGGAGCCACACACGCACCGCTGCAGGCGCCGAAGGCGTGGATCGACCGCTTCGCCGGCCAGTTCGACCAGGGGTGGGACAAAGTTCGCGAGGAAACGTTCGTGCGCCAGAAGCGCCTCGGAGTCATTCCCGCCAACGCCAAACTGACTCCGCGACCCAAGGGGTTTCCGGCGTGGGAAAGCCTGACTGCCGATCAAAAGAAGGTGGCGGCCCGTCTGATGGAGGCCTACGCCGGGTTCCTGGCGCATACCGACGCCCAAGTCGGCAGGCTGGTGACGGCGCTGGACCAGATGGGAGCATTCGACAATACCCTGTTCTTCTTCATCGTGGGCGACAATGGGGCCAGCGGCGAGGGCGGACCGTTCGGTGCGTTCGATTACGTCGGGACTCTCCAAGGCGTGCAGGAGGATACGGCCGCCACGCTGCGACATCTCGACCGGATCGGGGGACCGTCGTCGTACTCGCATTACCCGGCGGGCTGGGCGTGGGCGATGGATACGCCCTTCCAGTGGAACAAGCAGGTCGCCTCGCACTTCGGCGGCACGCGCAACCCGCTGGTGGTGAGCTGGCCGAAGGGCATTCGCGACAAGGGCGGCCTGCGTTCCCAGTTCGCACATATCAACGACATCGTGCCGACGATCCTCGAAGCCACAGGAATCGCCGCGCCGGCCGTGGTCAACGGTGTGCAACAGCAGCCGATCGACGGAATGAGCCTGCTGTATACGTTTAATGACGCCGCGGCCAAGACCCGCCACCGCACCCAGCTCTTCGAAGTGTTTGGCAACCGCGCCATCTATCATGACGGCTGGATCGCTTCGGCGTTCCATGGCCGGCTCCCGTGGATGGTCATGGCCCCCAGCACTAAGCCCTTCAGCGACGATGTCTGGGAACTCTACCATGTGGACGAAGACTACAGTCAGGCGCACGACCTGGCGCGGGAGCAGCCGGCGAAACTGCGCGAGCTGCAACACTTATTCTGGGCGGAATTCGCCAAGAACAACGGGTTGCCCTTGCATGAAGGCGGCTCCGCCGAAGGCTTCCCCCTCCCGAATCCGCCGGAGCGCAAGAGCTTCGTCTACGGGCCAGAGGCTGTCGGTCTCCCCGAAGCGTTCGCGCCGCCGGTGAAGAATCGCTCCTACGCGATCAGCGCGGAGATCGAGATGCCGGCGTCGGGAGGCGAAGGTGTCTTGGTCGCCGAAGGTGGAGTCTCGGCCGGTTGGTCGCTCTACGTAAACCACGACGGCCAGCCGGTGTACACGTACAATCTCTTCCAGATCGAGCATTCGACCGTCGTCGGCAAGGAGAAGTTACCGAGCGGAAAAGTGACCGTGGGTCTCGACTTCGTGTACGACGGTGGCGGCTGGGGGAAGGGTGGTACCGCCAAGCTGTCGGTGAACGGGACGCCCGCGGGTGAGGTCCGCCTGGCGCGCACCGTGCCCGGCTTCTTCTCGATTGACGAGACCTTTGACGTCGGTACCGACAGCCGCGCGCCGGTAGGGGATTACCCGCCGAATTACACATTCACCGGACAGATCGACCGGGTAACCGTGGAGTTGAAATGAGGCCGTTTGCCAGGGGGGCACAGGTCGCGCCCGTCCCGACTTGAGCCACGCCAGTCGCGATATCCCTTCCGGTCCATTGCCGGCTCGAACGCTAGGAGGAACGACGATGGGTATGTGGAAGGGCGACGGTCTTGCATCCCTGCTTGTGCTCGCAGCAGTAGGGCCGCTGCGCACCCGGGGGCACGCCCAAGCGAGTGGGACACCGAGGTCATCGTCGCCGGAGCGTAGCAAGCCGGCGTCGGTGCCGTCGCGCACCGCCTTCTTTGGCGAGCTGCATCTCCATACCTCCTACTCGCTGGACAGCTACATCTTCGGCAATCGCAACGATCCCGAGACGGCGTACCGGTTTGGGCAAGGTGAGGCAGTGACGCTCTCCGGTGGGAAACAGAAACGGCTGACCCGGCCCCTCGACTTCGTGGCGGTGACCGACCATGCCGAGTGGTTGGGCGAAATCGACGTGTGCACCGTTGCGGGCAACGCGAGCTATGAGACGAAGACGTGCGAGCGCATGCGGCGTAACGAAGCGGGCGTTTGGAAGGCGAGTGAAAGGCGCCACAGGCCGGAGTTGTGCGGGGACGACGGTTCGCGATGCCGTGACGCCGCAAAGGGGGCGTGGAAACGACTGCAAGCTGCGGCGGCCGCGGCCTACAAACCGGGGAAATTCACGACCCTTGTCGGCTACGAATACTCGCCCATCCTCGGCGATCGCCCCGGAGCAATTCCGGGCATGCTGCATCGCAACGTCATCTTCCGCACCGATCAGGTTCCCGAGAACGTGTTTAGCTCGTTTGACGGTACCGGCGAACAGCTCCAGCAGTGGTTCGAGGTGAATTGCCGCGAACCGTGCCGCGCGCTGACGATTCCGCATAACTCGAACTACTCCTGGGGACGGTTCTTCTGGGACAAGAATTCCGACGGCAGTCCGTGGACCAAAGAGATCCTGGAGCGACGGGCACGCATCGAGCCGTTGATCGAAATCTTTCAAACCAAGGGTTCATCGGAGTGCATGGCCGGTGTTGGGCTCAGCGACGAAGAATACGGATTTGAAAACACCGTGCCGGCGTGTCCCCCGGGCCAAACGGATTGGTGTGCCGGCCCTCCCGCGTTCGTGCGCGATGGGTTGGTGCGGGGCCTGGCGGTTGACGCCCAGTGGGGCGTGAATCCCTTCAAGTACGGCATCATCGGGGCGACCGATACCCACGCCGGGCTGCCCGGTTCAACCGAAGAAAAGGATTGGCCCGGGATTGCGCATGGCGTTACCGATAACACGCCGGAGAAGCTGCTCGGCAAAGCTGCGGCCACGGCAACCCCTCGAGGCGACGGTGATGGCGGCGTGGCCATGACACAGTTCAATCCGGGCGGCCTGGCCGGGGTCTGGGCGGAGACAAATACGCGCGAGGCGATCTGGGATGCCCTCTATCGGCGCGAAACCTTCGGCACCAGCGGCACGCGCATCCGTGTGCGCTTCTTCGGGTCGTTCGACTTTCCCAAGGACCTGCACAAGAACCCGGATCTGGTGAAGATCGGCTATGAAAAAGGTGTGCCGATGGGTGGCGACTTGCGGGCTGCGGCCCAGGCGAAAGCGCCGACCTTCGTTGCGTGGGCGACTCGCGACCCCGACAGTGCACCGTTGCAGAAGATCCAGATCGTCAAGGGCTGGATCGCGGACGGCAAGAACATGGAACGCGTGTACGACGTGGTCTGTTCCGACGGCATCCTGCCCGACCCCAAGACCGGCGTGTGCCGCGACAACGGCGCCACCGTCGATCTGGCAAGCTGCACGCCAAGCCCGGGGAAGGGCGCAGGGGAGCTGTCCGTGACGTGGACGGATCCCGCCTTCGAGCCCAAGCAACGTGCGGTGGATTACGCGCGCGTACTGGAGGACCCGGTGTGCCGTTGGAGCACCCATGACGCTCTGGCGCTGCACCTGGATCCACCGAAGGGTCCACCGCCCACCGTCAAAGAGCGCGCCTGGACATCGCCCATCTGGTATACGCCGGCCGCCGCATCTCGGTGAGGCACACATGAGGGCAAACGCTTCGTTCAGAGATTTGCTGCGGGAGCCGCTGGTGCATCTTCTCGCTCTCGGGGCGCTGATTTTTGGTGCGAACGCCGTGCTGCATCGTTCCGTGCGGGACAACGACCCGCGGATCACGATCACCAAGACCGATGTCGATCGCTTGCGGGCACTCCATTCGCAGCAGTGGGGTGCTGAACCCGCCCCTGCTCACGCTTCCGCCCGAAATGACGCTTCGCACGCCCCTGCCGGGGAGCCGGATGTTATTGCGAAGGATATCCGTGACCCGTTCCGGATGCTACGGCGGACCGGTCGATAGTACCGCTGTGCCAGTCGGTGTGAGAGTCGTTGTGCGATGACAAGCGCTGTGACGTTGGGGTACGAGTCGATCGAGTTCTCTCGGTTCCTTGTGGGCTAAGAGCAACGGGAGAAGCGCTTGCGGTAGTCCGACGGCGTCTCGCCCTGCCAGCGCTTGAACGCCCGAGAAAAGGCGCTGGGTTCCGAGAAGCCAACGGCAAACGCGATCTCGGTTAGGGAATGCTGGAAGTTGACGAGGAGATCGCGGGCGCGATCGCACCGCAGTCGGTCGACGATGGCTCCGTAGGACAGATCGTGAACGCGGAGCCGCCGTCGCAGGGTTGACTCGCTCATCCCAATCCGTCTCGCAATGTCGCCCATGCTCGGCCCACCGGATTCGATGCCTTCGAACACGGCGTGGTAAACCCGCTCCGCCAATGGCACGTCCTCCCGACCACATCGCTCTGACAGAACCCGGATGTAGTCTAACACGACCTCAGACACCTCCGAATCCGCCCCGGGTAGCGGTAAGGCGGCCGTTTCAAGGTCGAACTCGATCATATCGCGGGGACCCGCGAACCGGACCGGTGCGTCGAAGAATGCGTCATGTTCGCTGGTCCGATGTGGTGCCGAGTGAACGAACTCCACGCACCGGGGACGTATGGGAATTCCCGTGAGCCGGCGAGCGGTCTGCAGCGTGATCGCAAGCGTGAGTTCCCTGACGTGGCACGCACCCACATAGTCCCGACCGCTCGGAGGAATCTCGAACCGCAGAATGTTGCGGCGCTCGTCCTGTCGCGGCGTCAAGATCCAGCCCGCGAGCCACACGGCGTGGAAGCGCTGATGACGGTCGAAGGCGTCGCGCAGGGTGGGAGCAGCCTTCATCGCCAGCTCCAGTGCCGGAATGGCGCCGACGGGGAACCGGGCCCCGAGCCGGATCGGGAAAGCGGGGACATCATATTCTCGTACGATCGTCTGTAATACCTGGCCCCAGCAGCGCCGCCGCTCACCCGCGGGGAGGCTGGGCCAGGTGACTGAAGGCAGCTGTGCGTTGATCAGCGCACTGTCGACGCCCAGTTGCTTGAACTGGTCGATGATCGGCTTGGTCCTGACTGCCACAGGGGCGAACATAGGGCTCAGGCGAGTACGGCACCATTGACAGCGAAAGTCAAGGAAATGACCGATCCTGTCCAGCGCATCTAGTGGGTTGGTGTCAGATTCGTGCCCCTGCGGTCAGTCATGGATTGGGAGGGAGGCACATGAGAATGACTATCGAGAAACTGATGGGGCTCGGCATCAGGTTGGTCGTGCTGTGGGGGATAGCGGTTCCGTTGGCCAGTTGGGGTCAGGCAGCCAAGGAAAAGACGATCCGGAGCAAGGCCGAGACGGAGATCGAGGAAATCACAGTGGTTGCACAGAAGCGCGAGGAGAACATTCAGGAGGTGCCGATCTCCATCACGGCGCTTGGGAGCGAGAACCTCGAGCAAAAAGGGGTGCGGGACATTGTCGATATCGGCCAAGCGGTGCCGAACCTGCGCGTCGCTGCCGGCACCGGGAGCACATCGAGCACCATTGTGAGCCTGCGTGGCCTCGGCATCGCAAATCCGAACATATCGTTCCAATCACCAGTGGGGCTCTACGTTGACGGCGTCTATATTGCCAAGATGCAGGGGTCGAACTTCGACCTGGACGATCTCGAGCGTGTCGAGGTGCTACGCGGACCGCAAGGCACCTTGTATGGGCGCAACACCATCGGTGGTGCGGTCAATTTCATTCCCAAGAAGCCGACCGAAGAGCGCTCCGTGACGCTGCGCAGCGAAGTGGGCAACTACGATACGTACAACGGACGCGTGACGCTCAACGTGCCGCTGATTGGGAAGAACGGATTCTTGAACGCCGATGCGCTTGGCACACTGAGCCTGCGGACGACGGCCGGCTACAAGACGCACGACGGCTACTTTCGTAACGCCCTCCGGCCAAACGAACCTAGCGCCCCAGCGCCCAGCGGTGGCGGCAAGCTGAACGACCTCAACCGCGTCTACACCATAACGGCGCTGCGCTGGCAGCCGACAAACGCGCTAACAGTGGACTACACCCTGGAATACCACCGGTACCGCGACTCGTCGACGCCGTTCCAGCTGACCTACGTCTATCCCGGCTCCCCGGCGGGCGGCCGCTTGGGGCCTGCCTTCGATCTGCGGCCGTATGTGCAAACGAACCGCGTCGATGCAACTCCTGCGAACGCCGTTTACGGCGCCGACTTTCCCCGAGGGCATCGGCTCGCCGACGATGGCAATGAGCGGCTGCACATCCTGAATGCAGCGTGGGACCTCGGCCAAATGGGGCCACTCGGAACGGTAACCGTCAAGTCGATTTCCTCCTATCGCGGCTTCACCGTCAACCAGAATCAGGATCTCGACGGCAGTCCCCTGCACATGGTGGACAGCTCGAACCGCCTCGATGTGCAGCACTGGAGTGAGGAGCTGCAGTGGGTGGGAACCGCCGCAAGGCTCCGCTACGTCGCTGGCCTGTACTACTACGGCGAGTACGGGGCTTTCGAGGCGCCCTTTGTCGTCTTCAACGGCGGATCGAATACCACCTACAAGAATATTGTGAAGGTGCAGTCCTACGCGCCCTACGGGCAACTGACATGGACACCGCCGGTTCTCAATGACCGGCTGAGCGTCACCGCGGGACTGCGGTACTCACAAGAGCAGTTCCATGCAGACAAGTTCTATCACGACATCAGGAACCGCAAGAATGACTGGCAGGCGGCGCATGGTAAGGCGTTTGGTGGCACGGATGCGCTCTCACCGATGGGCGACATCTCCTATCAGTGGACCGACGACACGATGGCGTATTTTCGCATCAGCCGCGGATTCCGTGGTGGTGGGTTCAACGGCACCGCAGGCGATCCCGATTCCTTCGCACGGCCCTTCCAGCCTGAAACTCTCTTGCAGTACGAAGCCGGGTTCAAGTCCCAATGGTTCGATAAACGGCTGCGATTCAATGCCAGCGGGTTCTACAGCGATTACAGCGATCTGCAAGTGGCAACGGCGCGGCTAACAGCGGATCGTGGGGCGGTGAGTATCATTTCCAATGCCGCTTCCGCGGAAGTGTGGGGGATGGAGTGTGAGGGTACGGCGATCGTGTTTCCCGGCGTCGAAGCCACCTTCAGCTACAGCTTTCTGGCTCCGACGTATAAGGAATGGTTCGATCAAAAGTTTGATGCCAACAATCGGCCGGTCGTCGACCAAGATAACAAACCAGTCCTTGAGGACGTGAAGGACAAGCGGGCGTTCGCATGGAGTCCCAAGAATCAGCTGACGGTTGGGCTGACATACACGAGCCCGCCGACTGCAAGCGGGGTCTTTTCCGCCCACTTGGAAACGTACTGGCAGGATAAAGTCGTTTTCATTGTCAACAACCAGACGCCCGGTGCCCAAGCAGACGAGGGATGGGCCTATGCCTTGCTCAATGGACGGTTGCAGTTGAGTGACATCCCGCTGCAGCGGGGAAGTCTCGACATCGCGGTGTTTGCCCGCAACCTGTTGGACCGCAAGTATCGCAGCATGGGCATCGACTTCGGCGCCGCGTTGGGCTTCGCCGGCAACATGTACGGGGACCCACGAACCTTTGGGCTTCAGTTGACGTACAATTTCACGGCGTCGTAGGCCGGCCGCTCCCGGAACCGTCCGGGCGGCCATTGACGGCGGTGCGGGGCCAAGACGAGGGGCGGCTACCGCGGAGCGAGGAGATCACGATCATGGGAGCAGCGACATTGGGGTTCATGGGCTACCGAAGCGGGGACCGGAGTGCGGGAATCGGTATGAGCTATGTGTGGATGTACCTTTGGTACCTTCTGATCGGTGTCTGCGGCGTGACGAGGTTAGATGCGGCGGCGCTGGCCGCGGATGTGCTGCCGCGGCCGGAGAAACCTTTCCAAGGCAAGATCGCCTTCAGCGCGCAGGATGCTGTCGCGGCGTGGCCGCAGCCGCCGACGGCGCCGGCGGGCGCACCGAACATCGTGGTCATTCTGCTCGACGATGTCGGGTTTGCCGATACTCAGCTTTTTGGCGGCGTCGTGCAGACGCCGGCCCTCGCGCAATTGGCGGCCCAGGGCCTGCGCTACAACAACTTCCACACTACCGCCTTGTGCTCGCCGACGCGTGCCGCCTTGTTGTCCGGCCGTAATGATCATCGCGCCGGGTTCGGCGAGGTGATGGAAGGTGCCAGCGGCTTTCCGGGCTACAATGGCGTGTGGAAGAAGAGCGTGGTGCCCGTCGCCGAAGTCTTACGCCGCAACGGGTACAGCACCGCGGCCTTCGGCAAGTGGCACAACACCCCGTATTGGGAGGTGAGCCCCGTAGGCCCCTTCGATCGTTGGCCAACCGGCCTGGGCTTCGAGTATTTCTACGGCTTCCTGGTCGGCGCGGCGAGCCAGTGGGAGCCGCCCTTGTACCGCAACACCACTCCGGTGCAGGCGCCGGCAACGCCGGAGCAGGGCTATCACTTCACCACCGATATCACCGACGAAGCCATCCGCTGGGTGCAGACGCACACATCGCTGGCGGCGGAAAAACCGTATTTGTTGTATTTCGCCACGGGGGCCACGCATGCCCCACACCACGTGCCCAAAGAGTGGATCGACCAGTATCGCGGCAGCTTCGACCAGGGTTGGGACACATTGCGCGAGGAAATCTTCGCGCGGCAGAAGCAGCTCGGTGTCATTCCTGCCGGCGCCGAACTAACGCCGCGGCCACAGGTATTACCGGCGTGGGATTTCCTGTCCGCCGATCAGAAGAAGCTGTTTGCGCACCAGATGGAAGTGTTCGCCGGTTTCTTGGCGCACACGGATCATGAGATTGGGCGGCTGCTGCAGGTCGTGCAGCAGGGGCCGCGAGGGGACAACACGCTGATCCTCTACATTGTCGGTGACAACGGCAGCAGCGGCGAGGGTGGCTTGCAGGGTTCGGACGCCGACCTGCCGATGGATGCCCGCCTGCAGCACATGGACGAGCTCGGTAGTGACCTGCACATGAATCAGTACACCGCGGGCTGGGCGTGGGCCGGTAGCACGCCCTTCCAGTGGATGAAGCAGGTCGCTTCCCATTTCGGCGGTACCACCGATCCGTTGGTGGTCTCCTGGCCCGCCCGTATCAAGGACCGCGGCGGGCTGCGCTCGCAGTTCACCCACGTCAATGACGTGGCGGCCACGCTGTATGAAGTGACGGGCGTCCGCTTTCCTGCCGCCGTCGACGGCGTCAAACAGCTTCCGCTTGACGGCACCAGCTTCGCCTTCAGTTTCGACAAAGCCGATGCGCCGTCCAGGCACCGCATGCAGATCTTCGAACAGCTCGGCAACCGTGCCATGTACAAGGACGGTTGGGTGGCGGCAGCGTTCCACTCGCCGCCGTGGGCCTTCCCGCGCAGCGAGGACTTCGCGCACGACCGCTGGGAGCTGTATCACGTGGCGGAGGATTACAGCCAGGCGCATGACGTTGCCGCGCAGTACCCGGGTAAGTTGAAAGAGCTGCAGGCCCTGTTCGATCGCGAAGCCCGAGCAAATGATATCTACCCGCTGAACAATGCCTGGACCAGCAGACCCTTCGGCGCGGATCAACCATCACCAACCGCGGGCAAGCGGGAGTTCGTCTTCCATGCCGGACTGCCGCGCCTGTCGGTCATGGCGGCGCCGAACTTTCTGGGCTCGCACCGTATCACGGCGGATGTGGTCATTCCTGAAAACGGCGCCCAAGGGGTGATCCTCGCAGACGGCGGACGGTACGGTGGATTCGTCTTATATGTGAAAGACAATCACCTCGTGTATGAAAACAATTTCGCCGGTAAGAGCTCCGACGTGCTGACCTCGCCGGCGCCGTTGCCGCGCGGGGAACTGGAGGTGGGCATCGAGTTCGTTAGTGACGCGGCAAACGCCGCGAGCCCCGGTACCCTGCGCTTCTTCGACAAGGGGAATGCGCAGTCCGGTGCCGGTGGCAGCGCGCGGATGTATGTGGGCGGGCAACTGGTGGCGGAGAAACAGTTCCCGCATTTCGGCGCGCCGACCTACACCAACTACGACGGCAGCTTCGACGTCGGGCGGGCGCTGGGTTCACCGATCACGTCAGCCTACCAGGCGCCATTTGCGTTCACCGGAACGCTTGAAAAGGTGCGGGTGAAATTGAAATGAGTCAGCACACCAGCCACGGAGGCAGTCACAATGGATAGAGTCAAGGGCAAGGTCGCGATGGTCACCGGTGCCGCCAGCGGTCTGGGCGAGGCGATCGTTACGCTGCTGGCGCGGGAGGGGGCACAGGTTGCGGTTGCGGATATCGCGGAGGACCAAGGGCACCAGGTGGTCGACGCGATTCGTCGGGCGGGCGGGGACGCCATGTACGTGCACGTGGATGTCGCCCAGGAAGCGGAGTGGCAAAGGGCGATCGACACCGTCATCTCGCGGTACGGGAAACTGACGGTGTTGGTCAACAACGCCGGCATTGCCCCGTCGGGGTCCATCGATATGAGCTTCGAGCTTTGGCGCAAGGTCCTTTCCGTTAATCTCGACGGTACGTTTCTGGGCACCAAGCACGCCATTCGTGCAATGAAGGTTTCGGGCGAACCAGGATCGATCATCAACATGTCTTCGATCTGTGCGATGGTTGGTCAGCCAACCACTGCGGCGTATTGTGCCAGCAAGGGTGGCGTCACCAGTCTGACCAAGGCGGCGGCGATGTACTGCGCCCACGAGCGGCTGCCGATCCGGGTCAATTCGGTCCATCCCGGGACGTGCCTGACGCCGCTGGTCAAGACCTACTATGATTCACAGCCTCCGGAGGTGTTGCAGGCGCAGATCGCGCGCCATCCTATCGGGCATCTGGGCGAACCGGCCGATATCGCTTATGGCGTGTTGTACCTCGCCTCCGACGAGTCGAAGTTCGTGGTGGGCAGCGAGTTGGTGATCGACGGTGGGTTGCTGGCGAGCGACTAAGCCGGGTGTTCCCGGCGAGAGCCGCACATTGTATCGTAGACGTCCACATTGCACTGAGGAAGGGCAGAGCCAATGAAAATAGCGAAAAGACAGGTTGTATATGGTGGAGCCATGCTGGACCAGAAGGAGATCGATGCCGTCGTCAAGGTGATGCAGACCGGCATGGCGGTTGGCACTCAGGTGCAAACCTTCGAAGACCGCTGTGCCCGGCTGCTGGGGCACCGCTATGGGATCATGGTGAACTCCGGCAGTTCGGCGCTGCTGCTGGCGTTGCGATTGCTCGACCTGCCCAAGGGCGCGGAGGTGATTACTCCGACGCTCACGTTCGGTACCGATATCTCCAGCATCGTGCTCAACGGCTGCGTGCCCGTGTTGGTGGATGTCGAACCCGACACCTACCAGGTGGATATCGACAAGATCGAACGCAATATCACCCCGAAGACGAGGGCCATGCTCATTCCCAGCCTCGTGGGCGGCATGCCCGATTGGGACCGGCTGCGCGCCATCGCCGACAAGCACAACCTGGCGCTGATCGAAGACAGTTGCGATACGTTGGGCGGCACCTTTCGCGGCCGGCCCGCTGGTGAGCGGGCGCATATCAGCGTCACCAGTTTTTCCATCTTCCACATCATTACCTGCCTGGGCAACGGTGGCCTGGTGGCGGTCAACGATCCGGCACTGTGGGACCGCGGTCTGATGCTGCGTGCCTGGGGACGCTCGTCCGAGAAGTTCATGCACGGTACCCGCAAGGGCGACAGCGATGGCCGCTTCCTCGAGGATGTCGATGGTATCGAATACGATGGCATGTTCATCTTCGAGGAAATTGCCTACGGCTTCATTCCCAACGAAGCCGGCGCCGCCTTCGGCCACGAGCAGCTGAACAAGTTGGAGCTGTTCACCCGGCTGCGTCAGGAGCGCTTCGATCTACATGCCGCGTATCTGGAGCAGCACGCCGACGTTTTCATCAAGGCCCGCGTCCATCCTGACGTCTTCACGACCTGGATCTGCTACCCCGTGCAGCTACGGCCCGAGCTGGGTTGGAGTCGGCGTGCCTTGCAGGTCCACCTGGAGGACGCCGGCATCTTCACCCGCGTCATTTTCTCCGGCCATGCGGCACGCCAGCCGATGATGCAGGGCGTCGAGTACCGCGTCGATCCGGCCGGCTGCCCGAATGCCGACCGGGTAATGAAAAACGGCCTGATGCTGCCGTGCCACCCGACCATGAGCATCGAGGACTGCCACTACCTCTACCAGGTGCTCGACGAATTTATCGAGAAGCAGCGCGGCGGTGGAACCCGAAGGCGTTAGGGTCCATGGCGCGTCTTTGTTTCAATACGTTCAACCGCTCGGCCTACTTCGGCGTGGAACCCGACTTGCCGCGACAAATTGCGGCAGCGGCCGACGCCGGCTTCCCACTGTTCGGTCCGGACTTGTTTTCGCTGGACGCCTGGACGGCGTCCGGCCATGATCTGGCGGACCTGGTCGCATTGCTCAAGGCGCGCGGTCTCGCGTGTTGGGAGCTTGCCGCGGGTCTGAATGTCGGCTCGGAAGCGGAGACATTGCGGATGGCACGCCACGCCGCTGACTTGGCGGCGATCCTGCGTCCGACGTGGATCTTGACGAACGTCGGCGTGCCGGTGGATGCGTCATCGCTCGCGCTGTTTGCCGACGCCTGCGAGATACTCGCATCGGCGGGTACGCGTGCGGCGATCGAGTATATGCCCCTTACGCCGGCGAACTCGATTGCGGAGGCACGCAAGCTGGTGGACCACGTGGGGCGGGACCGTGCCGGGATTCTGCTCGATACGTGGCATCACTTTCGGGGACCGGATACGTTTGCCGCACTCGATGCACTCCCGCTGGAGTACGTGGCCTACGTGCAATTCGACGACGCTCTGCCGGTGAGCGGTACGGATACCATGTGGGAAACGTTGGAACGGAGAGCGTTCCCGGGCGAGGGCGAGTTCGACCTCGAAGGATACTGCGCCAGAATGCGCGCCAAAGGTTTCGATGGCGTGGTCAGCGTCGAGATTCTCAACGGCGAATGGCGGCAGCGCGACGAATTCGAATTCGCGCGCCGCGCGTACCGGACGAGCGACCGATATTGGTGCACCGGCGGCTGAGCGTCCGCCCCTGTATCCGAGGAAGCGGTAACATGCAGCTACTGACCGACCTCCGTGCCGAGCACGACCTGATCGAGCAGGTCATCGGCTCGCTCCGGACCTTCGCGCTGGCGCGGGTTCGCGGCGCCGGCCAAGCTGCCGACGGCCACGCCTTCCTACGCTTCTTCCGCCTGTACGCCGGCCGCTACCACCATGCGCGCGAGGAGGACTCGTTGTTCCCCGCGCTCATCGAGTTCACCGAGGCCCCCGCCGACCGTGGTCCCATCCCCGTCCTGCGGTCGCAGCACGCGTCGATTGCGGCCATCCTCGACGCAGCCGAGCCGCTGCTCGTTGCCGCGCGGCTCGACGATCGCGACGGTCGCCGCCTGCGCGAGCTGTGCGCGCGCCACGGGGCGGCGCTGCTCCATCACATCGACGCGGAGAACTCCGTCCTCTTCCCCGAAAGCGAAGCGCGCTTTCGGCGCGCCTGTGTCACGGCGCTTCCAAGCCGCGCCGCCGACGCCGAGGAAGCGGCCGCGTGCGCCGATGGCGAGCGCCTCGTCGCGATGTATGCGCCGAGCCCGCTGCCCGACGTGCTGCGCGGCGATGGGTGTGCGTCCTGCCCGTCGTTCGGCGGCGACTGTCAGGGGGTGGAACAGGAGTGGTGGAACGATCTCGAGTGGGAGGACGTGTTCGAGCGTATCGGCTGACGGCACATCCCTGGATGGCTGAAGGCGAGCCCCCTTTTTCTCGGTATGACCGTGCGGTATGCTAACCCGCATGCCATTAAGTGTTCGCAACACCGTCGCCGAGATCGCTGCCCGTGTGCTGCGCTACCGTGTGCCGCGCTTCGTGTCGGTAACGTTCTGCTGATACGGTTTGGCGCCGATCCGGCGCGGCGGCGGCTCGGACGATCTGGCGCGCCGGTGGTGTCGGACGTCAGCGCACCGCCCGGCCCGCTAACGCCTGGCCCGGATGTACCGCCCTCCACCCGGATTCCCCTTGGACCGGGTTGAGGTGTTGCTCGGTCGTCGCGGTCCGCTCAGGCTCCCGGTGGACCCGCGGCCATAAACACTACGGCGAGGATGATGGTTTGCACGACGAAGCCGATGAGGCACACGCCGACCGCACGTAGGGTGCTCGTGTAATCGAGCGCCTGACGGACGGCGATTACCATGGCGATGAGCATCCACACGCCCGCAAGGAAAAAGCTCAGGTGCAGCAGCCCGGGGATGACGCCGGCGACGCGGATCACGCCCGGCGCACTGGCGAAGCCCAGTGTCCGCAACAGTTCGCCGAAGTCGGCCGTCGTCTGGGGCTCCGGCAACAGGCGGGTGCCGATCAGGTACGTCAGGTAAGCCCAGACGAACCAGCCGATCAGGGCGCCCACCGTTTGCAGCACCAGTCCGCCAATGCCGGTGATGGCGATGCCGGCGACTCCCGCTGCCAGGCTCGACAGTACGACGGTGGCCATCGCCTCGGTCATGGCGTTCGGGTCGGCTTCCACTTCTTCGTAGACACCCACGTCCAGTCGAGCGGCGCGGATCATCCGGTCGGTCAATCTATTCATGGCGTTGCCCCCTTTCCCGCCGGAATAGTGCCACATTTTACTGGAAAACGGTACGCGCTGTGCCACGACGCGTTTTTGCCCGAACCGGCTGGCGTAATCGACGCGATGCCGGGTATAGTGCCGGCATTTCATCGCACGCTGCTTGCGGACAACGCACGCCAGCGCACGGAGGGGGGAGGCACATGACCAGGTTCCGTAATGCCCTAATGGTAGCCGCGGTGGTTGTCACCTGCATGCTGGTGTCTGCGTGCGGAGACGATGACGACAATGGAGCGCAGCCGGCGGCGACACCGACCGCGACCGTCTTGCCGGCCAGTACGGCGACGCGGACGGCAACGACCGCCCCCACCGCCACGGTAACCGCGACACCGACGGCAACGGCGGCGCCGTCGATGACACCGTCACCGCGGCCGCAGTCGGTAGCCCGCCAGTGGGACGAGGAACTGCTCAGCGCGATCCGTATCGATCTTCCCCGTCCGCCCGTCCACGCCCGCAACCTGTTCCACTTCGCCGTAGCCATGTGGGACGCATGGGCAGCCTACGACCCGACTGCGCAGGGCTATCTCACCACCGAGAAACCCGCCTCCGCCAACCCTGGTGCCGACCGCGCCGAGGCCATCAGCTACGCTGCCTACCGGGTGCTGGTGGAACGTTACGCGCTCTCGCCCAATGCCGCGACTTCCCTGGCGTCGTTCGCCGCACGCATGCGGGCGCTCGGCTACGACCCGAGCGTGACCACGGTTGCCGGAGACACCCCGGCGGCCCTCGGCAACCGCATCGCGCAGGCGGTGATCGATCACGGCCTCGGCGACGGCTCGAACGAAGCCAATAATTACGGCGACCCGAGCTACACGGCGGTCAACGATCCGCTGATCGTCGCCCTCCCTGGCACCACGATGAACGACCCCAACCGCTGGCAGCCGCTCGCCCTGTCGCACCAGATCAGCCAAAACGGCATCCCGTTTCCGGGTAACGTCCAAGCATTCGTGTGCCCGCAGTGGGGTAACGTCCTCTCCTTCGCCGCCAACCTCGACCTGCTGCTCCCGGGACCGCCGCCACGGCTGCACGACCCGATCGACGACCCGGCCTTCAAACAGGCCGCCGTCGATGTCATCCGCGCCTCCAGCGAGTTGACGCCCGACGATGGCGTCACCATGGACGTCTCGCCGGCTGCCCTTGGCAACAACCCCCTGGGGACCAACGACGGCGGCGGCTACCCCATCAATCCGATCACGGGCCAACCGTATCCTTCGGAGGTTGTTGCCCGCGGCGACTTCCGGCGGGTGATCGCGGAGTTCTGGGCCGACGGTCCGCACTCCGAGACGCCGCCCGGGCATTGGAACGTTCTCGCCAATGCCGTTTCCGATCACCCGCGGACGGCGAAGCGGATCGGCGGCAGCGGCCCACTCGTGGACGACCTGGAGTGGGACGTGAAGCTCTACTTTGCCCTGAACGCCGCCGAGCACGATGCGGCGGTCGGCTGCTGGGGGGCCAAGCGCATCTACGATTCCAGCCGCCCGATCTCGATGGTCCGCTACATGGGGGGGCTCGGCCAATCGACCGATCCGAGCGGACCGGCGTACGATGCGGACGGGCTGCCGCTCATACCCGGACTCATCGAAGCGATCACCGCCGCGTCGAGCGCGCCGGGCCAGCGGCATGCGGGACTGGCCGCCTACGTCGGCGAAATCGCGTTGCTCGCGTGGCCGGGCGCGCCCACGGATCCGGTGACGGCATACAGTGGCGCTCGGTGGATCCGCGCCAAGGAATGGGTCCCCTACCAGCAGGACACCTTCGTTACCCCGGCCTTCCCGGGTTACACCTCCGGCCATAGCACCTTTAGTCGCGCCGCGGCCGAAGTGCTCGCGCGCTTCACGAATTCACCGTACTTTCCCGGCGGCCTTGGCGAATTTGTCGCCCCCAAGGACCACTTTCTCAAGTTCGAGCGCGGTCCGAGCGCGGATATCCGGCTCCAATGGGCGACGTACTTCGACGCGGCCGACCAGGCCGGGCAGTCGCGAATCTGGGGCGGGATCCATATCCAGGCCGACGATTTCAGCGGCCGCATCATGGGGTCGACCATCGGTCAAAACGTCTACGACAAGGCCCGCACGTATTGGGAGGGGACCGCGACCCGGTAGGCGCGGTGGGCTGCCGGCCAGGTCCCCGGCGCCGGCCACCGCGCCCGTGCGCTTGCATGCCTACTCGGCGGTCGGGTCCGCGCGAGACCCGTGCACCTGTTCCAGGCCTACGCCGAAGGAATTCGCCGGCTAGCCGTTTTCGCGGTCGATGGACGCCATGTGCGCACGCAAGCGGCCTTCGACGTCATCGAAGCGACGTTCGTCCAACGCCAGCCGCTTGATCCGCCAGCCAGCGGGCGTGCGCACGCACTCCGTCTGGTAGATCCCGCCCATCGGCAGCGACATGACGTGCATGTAGCTCTTGGTGTGGGCCACGTCACCGGCAACGGTGACCAGATGGTTGCCCATAAAGTGCAGCACACCGAAGAAGGGCGCGAGCGCCATCTTGTACCACGCGACGATGGCATCGAAACCGCTGACCTTGGAGTCGCCCTCCACGTAGCGGCCGGTGGACGAGAAATCGACCGCGGCATCGGGCGTAAACACCGTGGCCAGCAGGTCCCAGTCCCAGGTGTCGATGGCGTGCGCGTAGCGGTCGAGGAGTTCGGCGATCTCGAAGCGGTCGGCGATCGCTTCCCAATTTGCAGGCGGGATTGCGTTCATGCGTGGCACTATAGGACCGGACCTCCAGCGGGGTCAACCAGGGCCTCCGCTGGATGCGGCGGCATCCCTCCCCGCGCAACCGTTGCTTGACATTCTTTGCGCGGCACTATTAGCATCGACAACGCAAATGGTGACGACACCGGCGCTGGCATCCCTGACAGCATTCGGCGGACCGCCCTCCGCCCCCGTCCGGGCGATCGTCCGTTACGGTGCGTTGCTTACCCGCCCGTTCGACCTGCTGGTGGGGCAGGTGATGGCCTTTTTCGCGGTCAGCTTGTTCGCCAAGTTCATGCAAATGCGGGTGACGACCGAGTACGGTGTCGCCTGGGTCGGCAGTGGACGATTCCTGACCAACTGTTTCCACTTCGCGCTGTTCGCGGCGCAGGAGATTGGATTGTTCGCGGCGTTACTGGTGATGGTGCTGCTGTGGCGGCGGTGCCTGCCGCGGCCGGGACGGTGGTGCCGGCGCCTCGCCGGGCTCGTTGCGTTCCTGGTGCTGCCGGCGCTCGCGGTTATTGAGGTTTTGCAACTCCCGCATTTCAAGCTCTTCCTGGCGCCACTGGGGCCGGAGGAACTGCGCATGATCGGTTGGACGGGGCAGATCGTGACGGCCGGCAATGTGTTTGGGGCGGGCGACGTCCTCGCCGGGCTGTTGCTGGTACTGGTGGGGTTTTACCTGCTACCGCCGGGACTGTGGTTGTGCCGCTGGGACGTCCGGCGCCACGTCGCCGTTGCCGGCCTCGCGTTGCTGGCGAGCGTGGTTACCGCGATCCTGCCGAGACCGGTGTTGAGCGACGCCTTGCTGGCGCCGAATCCGCTGCTCTGGTTGCTGTGTGGTGGACGTTCCCGGTCCGGCGTGACGGCTGCCGACGATGGCGTCGCTGTCGCGGCGTTCGCTCACGCCGGTCATCGCCGCTTCGCGGTCAAGGAGCGGCCGGCGAACGTGATCGTTTTCGTATTGGAATCCACGCGGGCCGCCAGCGTGGCGCTGTACAATCCCGCCGCGCTCGCGGGCCGAGAGCTGTTGCGCTGGCGCGACGAGATCGTGGTGTTCGACAACGTCTATGCCCCGGTGCCGACCTCGGCGCACGCCATCTTCTCCATCCTGTACGGCGTGTATCCCTATCTCGGGCCCTTCTGGACGAGCACCGGCGCATCCGTGGTGGCCGACTCGATGGCGCAGCTCTTCGGCCGCGCCGGTTACGCGACCCAGTTCTACATCACCGGGGATCTCAGCTTCGACAACATTCGCAGCTTCGCCGGCCGCGGCTTCGACCGCGTGCTCGACACCAACAACTGGCCGGGGCAGGAGCACTATGCACTCTTGCCGTGGGGGCGAGACGACCGCTTGCTGATCGAACAGGTCAAGCGCTTCCTGGTCAACTCGCCGAAACGGCCGTTCTTCCTCTTTGCCATGACCAGTAACCCGCACCATCCGTATTCCGTCGCGCACCTGCCGCCGCAGCGGCACGGAGTCGTGCGGCCGGCGGCGGCAGTGCAAGAGGCCGAGTCGGTGGCCGTCGAGTGGAAAGCGGCGTACGAGAGACTGGTGGACTACGATCTCCACCTGCTCTCCGAACTGTACGCGTGGATGAAGAAGAAAGGCGTGGCCGAGCGTACGCTGCTGTTGGTTCTGGGCGATCATGGCGAGGCCTTTGGCGAGCACCCCGGTAACTTTGGGCATGCGGCGTTCATCTACGAGGAGAACGTGCACATCCCGTGCTTTATCTTGCATCCCCGCCGGCTGGGGCTGCCGCGACACATCGCGCAACTCGGCTCCGAGGTGGACGTGCGCGCGACAATCCTCGATATCCTCGGTTGGCGCGATGCCGACGCGGGCGCTGGCATGTCCCTGCTCTACGAAGATGCCGGCCGGGTCGTCGCCAACTTCACCGAGAACGGCGTCTCCCGATTTGGACTGCGCGACGCGCGTTACACCTACATCTTCACGCCGCACGCCGCGGTGGAGCAGGTGTTCGAGCGCAACCGCGATCCGGGCGAGACGGTGGATCTCGCCGCGCGCGACCCACTGGTTCGCGCCCGCTATCGGACCCGCCTGCGGCGCTGGGAGACGCAACACGAACGGCAGCTTGCGCGGATCTTGCAGTAGCCGGCCGCGGCCCCGCCGTGCGGCCCTGCCGCGCTATTTCGTTCGCGTGGGGGGCGCCTTCTCCTCGAGTAGCTCGAACTGGCCGAGACCGCAGGTGCCCAACCTCGGAACGGACGATCCCGGGTCGGTCACCGTCACGATGTCGGTATTACACAGTTTCGACAGCGAGGTATCGTAGGTGAACGACCTGGTTGGCGGTTCGAGGATGGGGCACGGTTGCGGCATTTCGTTCAGGTAAACGACGCCGCCGGCCATGAGGAAGAGCACGCTCGAATCGCCGAGCACCCTGGTCTCCCGGATGGCGCCGAGGGGGATGCAGTTTTCCCGCTTGCCCGTGCGCTGGTATTTCTCCAGGGCACGGGCCTTGTAACTTACTTGCGCCTGGGTGACGGCGCCGAGCGCAACGGAGATCGGCAACGCCATGAGCAGGATCCGTTTCATTGCGGCCTCCTTCGGGCAAAAGTGTATCATCCGCCCACGGCGATCTCTATCGTCTGGGGCCGGCAATCTTCTTGTGGCTCGCCGACCGCGGGTCGCCCGGTCCGACGAGGACTGCCGGTACACGGCGTTGGCGTGACCGTCAGCGCGTCCACGCCAACCAACGCGCGACGAGATTCTTGACGGCGGGCGTGAGCCGGGTGCGGTTATAGGCATCGCCCAGGCGTTGGAGCGCCAACGCCTGGGTCGGGTAGGGATGAATGACCTGTGCAAGCTGAGCCAATCCGATGCCCCGCGACATCGCCAGGGTGAGCTCGGAGAGCATCTCGCCGGCATGCCGCGCCACGATGGTCGCCCCGACCATGCGGTCGCTGCCGCGCCGGACATGCACCTTCACAAAGCCGTCGGTCTCGCCGTCGAGAACCGCCCGGTCGACCGCCTCCAGTTCCTGCACGAACGTTCGCACCAGGATGCCGCGTGCCTCCGCCGCGCGCGCGGACAAGCCCACGTGGGCAACCTCCGGATCGGTGTAGGTGCACCAGGGAATCGTGAGCGCGCTCGCTTTGGCGCGGCCGCCGAAAAGGGCATTGCGGATGACAATGCGTGCCTGCGCGTCCGCCACGTGCGTGAACTTGTACGGCGAGCACACATCGCCGGCAGCGTAGATGCGCCGGTTCGTGGTCCGCAGCCGATCGTTGACCCGGATCCCCTCGATGGGGTCGAAAGCGACGGTGGCGGCGTCGAGGCCCAGTTCGTCGACGTTCGGTGCGCGGCCGACGCCCACGAAGATTTCGTCGACCGGCAGGAGACTGCTCTGACCGTCCGCCACCAGGCGCAGCACTTTGTCCGTGCCAACCCGTTCGACGCTTGCGATCGCGCACCCCAGGTGAATCCGTACCCCGTCGCGGTGCAGTGCGGCCGCGACGCGCTGTGCGGCGTCGGGGTCCTCGCGGCCGAGCACTTGCGGCGCCATCTCCAGCAGCGACACCTGTGTTCCGAAACGCGCGAACGCCTGTGCCAGCTCGCAGCCCAACGGCCCGGCGCCGATGACCGCAAGCCGTCGCGGCCGCGCGGTCAGCGCGAACACGGAGGCGTCGGTGAGGTAGCCCGCCGCGGCCAGCCCCGGTATGGGCGGCGCAACCGCGCGCGCCCCGGTGGCGATCAGGGCCTTGCGAAAGCGGATAGTCTTGCCGCCGACCGCAACGGTGTCCGGATCGCGGAACCGGCCGTGCCCGAGAAAGAGGTCGACGCCGAGGTCGCGGAAACGTGCCGCCGAGTCGACCGGGCTCAGATGCGCGCGCAGCCGCCGCATGCGTGCCATGACCGCCGCAAAATCCACCCGCGCGCCTGGCGGCACCGCGACGCCGTACGCTCCGGCGTCGCGCACGTCGGCGTAGGCGCGTGCGGCACGCAACAGGGCCTTCGACGGGACACAGCCATGATTGAGGCAGTCGCCGCCCAGGTGTTGTCGTTCGATCAGGGCGACCTTTGCGCCCAGTCCCGCGGCGCCCGCGGCGGCGATCAAGCCGGCCGTGCCGGCGCCGATGACGGCAAGATTGTACACCGGCGCGGGTTCAGGGGTGACCCAATCGCGCGGAAAAACGCTGGCGGCCAGTTCCAGATCCCACCGGTCGTCACGCGTGTCATCGGTCTCCGCGGCCATCGCGATCCTCCCTGCGGCGGATACTATGCCATACGTTCGCGCGGCGCCCGCCGGCGACGGAGTAGACGCCACAGGGTATCGCGCATCGTCGCGTCGCCGAGTACGAACGTGCCCAGCAAGACACTGGCGCCAAATACGACGCCGCCGAGGCCGAGCTCCAGCAGTGCGGTCGCGCCTGCGTGCGCGAGCAGCCGCACTGCAGGGTAGGTGACCGCGCAGCCGATGGCGGCGATCAACGCCGCGCGCACGGCGGTGTCGAACAGACGCGCCAGGTCGGGTCCGCCGTGCACCCAGCGCGCCAGCAGCACGGTGGCAAGAGCGTTGGCGCTCATCCCGAGTGCCCCGGCCGTTGCAATACCGGCGGCGCCGAAGCGCTTGGCGAGCAGCAGGTAGAGAGGAATGGCGCCGAGCGCGATCGCGGTGCCGAGCAGCATGGGCCGCCACGTATCGCCGCGCGCATAGAACGCGCGGACGGCGAGCTGTTGCGCGATCCACGCCGGCACCGCCAGGGAGAACAGCGACAGCAGCCGTGCGACCTGCACCGTGTCGCCCGTCGTGAAGGCACCGTGCTGGTAGACCGCGCGCACGGCCGGCCGCGCCAGGACGACGACCGCGGCGCCGCCAAAGACCGCCAGCGCCAGGCCCGCGCGCAGCGTGCGTAACACCAGGCCTTGGAACTCGTCGCGCCGGCCCTCGGCCCACAGGCGGGCGAGCGTCGGGAGCGCCGCGGCGGCAAGGGCCTGGCCAACCACGGCGACCGGCACCTGCATCAGCCGCCGCGCGTACGACAGGTGCGCGACGGTTCCCGCGCCGAGAAGGGCCCCGAACCAGCGACCGTACCACTCGTCAACCGTCAGTAAGGTCTGGCCGAACATCAGCGGTGCGGCGACGGCCAGGTAACGCAGCAAGGCGCGATCGCGGACGTCGACGCGCAGCCCCAGGCGGACGTGCCGGCGCGCATCGAGGAGCGGCGCCAGAAACGGTCCGAGCACGGCGCCCGCCAACGCGCCCCAGGCGAAGCCTTCCACCCCCAGCTCGTGGCGCGGTGCCAGCAGCAGGCCGCCGGCAATGATGGCGGCGTTGTAAATCAACGGCGCGGCCGCGGCCGCGCCGAAGCGTTCGCGCGCCAACAACGTCGCGTTGACGATGCCGCCGGTCACAAAGAAGATCTGCGCCGGCAGCACGATCCGGGTCAGGTGCGCGGTCAACGCCTGGGTGGGAGCGTCAAAATGCGGGAACTGCACGGCAATCAACGGCTCCGCCCACCACCACAGAACGGCGGTCGCCAACAGCGCGACCAGGCCCAGGGTGCCGAGGACGGTGGCGAAAAAGCGATGGGCCGCGGCGTCATCGCCATGCGCGAGGTGCCGGCTGTAGATCGGTAGGAAGGCGATCGAGAGGGCGCCGCCGGCAAGCAGGTAATTGAGCAGGTCCGGGATCTGAAACGCGGCGAAGTAGGCATCGGTCGACGATCCCGCACCCACCTGATAGGCGAGCAGCGCTTCGCGCGCGTAACCGAGGATCCGCGATAACAACACGCTGCCGGCCAACAATAGCGCCGCGGGGCCGACGCGCGCGACACGGCGGGGCACTGTCCGATCGTGTGAGGCCTCGGCACGCACGTTGGGCATGCGCTCTCATGCCATGGGCGCCGCCGGCACTCCAGCGGACGGCGGTGGATGTCGGCGGCGCGGCACGGCGGGCGAAGGGTGCCGCCCGTGCGGGGTGTTGCCTGCGAGAAGTGGTTTACAAGTATCCGCGTTGAAATATACGAGAGCATTGTATACAAACCATTCGTGACGCGTGACGAAGTGCATGACGACTGGCGATGGTGGCTGGCGCTGCGTTTGGTGCGCGGCGTGGGCCCGGTCGCCTATCAGGGGTTGTTGCGGGGGTTCGGGAGCCCCGCGGCGGTCTTTGACGCCGGCCGCTCCGCGCTGCGGTGCGCCGGCGTGCGCCCCGATGTCGCGCACGCTATTGGCCAGTTCGACCAGTGGCCACTGGTCGAGGATCAACTCGAGCGGCTGCGGCGGTCCGGAGCGCGGCTGCTCACCTGGAACGATCCGGCCTATCCGGGCAACTTGCGCCAGATCCACGACCCGCCCCCCTTCCTCTTCATGCACGGGGCCCTCGATGCCCGGGATGCCTTGGCGGTAGCGCTGGTCGGTTCGCGCCAGGTCGGTGCCTACGGATTGCGCTTGGCGCGAGAAATCAGCGAGGGGTTGGTGCGCTACGGGGTCACCGTCGTCAGTGGATTGGCGCGCGGCACCGACGCGCAAGCCCACTGGAGCGCGCTGCGCGCCGGCGGGCGTACCGTTGCGGTCTTGGGGTCCGGCATTGACGTGGTCTACCCAAGTGAGCATCATGCGCTCTTTCGCGCGATCGCGCGACAAGGAGCAGTGGTGACCGAATTCATGATGGGGACGCAGCCCGATGCGGAAAACTTTCCCAGTCGCAACCGAATTATCAGCGGTTTGGCGCTGGGTACCGTGATCGTCGAGGCGACCGAGAAGAGCGGGTCGTTGATTACCGCCACGCTGGCGGCGGAGCAGGGCCGTGAGGTGTTCGCGGTGCCCGGCGCCATCGGCGGGCGCACGCGCGGCACTCACCGGCTCATCCGCGACGGGGCGAAGCTGACCGAGCGCGCCGAGGACGTTATCGAAGAACTTGCGCCGCGGTTGCTGCGGCAGCCGGTGCGGCGGGGCGCGGTGGAACTGGCGCCCGGCGAAGCGGCGATCGTCGAATCCCTGCGGCACGAAACGGTCCATATCGACGACATCATCGCCCGCAGCGGCCTGAGCCCGGCGGCCGTGCTGCAGACGCTGCTCAGCCTGGAACTGCGCGGCGTGGTCGAGCAACTTCCCGGCAAGCACTTCGTGGCCGCCCTGGTTGACGTGCGGCGGGCCCCGACACAGGAATAAGGTATGGCGAAACACTTGGTTATTGTGGAATCACCCGCAAAGGCGCGCACCCTGGAGAAGTATCTCGGTAAGGACTTCCAGGTGAAGGCGTCCGTCGGGCACATCATGGATCTGCCCAAGAGCAAGCTGGGCGTGGACATCGAGCGCGACTTTGAGCCGCAATACGAGGTCCTGCGGGGCAAGAAGAAGGTCATCGACGAACTGAAACGTGCGGCCAAGGGCAAGGAGACGGTGTTCCTGGCTCCCGATCCGGACCGCGAGGGCGAAGCCATCGCCTGGCACATTGCCGAGAGTATCGGACGCGGGAAACACAGGATTCAGCGGGTGCTGTTCAACGAGATCACCAAACGTTCGGTCGAGGAGGCCATCCGCCACCCGCACGAGCTGGATCGCAACCTGTACGATGCCCAGCAGACCCGCCGCATTCTCGACCGGCTGGTGGGCTACCAGATCAGTCCGTTGTTGTGGAAAAAGGTGCGGCGCGGTCTTTCCGCGGGTCGGGTGCAATCGGTGGCCGTGCGCATCATCTGCGAACGCGAACGCGAGATCCAGGCGTTCGTACCCAAGGAGTACTGGTCGATCGGTGCCCGCCTCGAAGGCCAGACCCCACCGCCGTTTGCCGCGCGCCTGGTTCGCATCGGCGCCGCGCGGCTCGATCCGGAGAAATTTCGCGTCGAAAACGCAGAAGCGGCGCAGACCCTCGTCGAACGTCTGCGGGCCGCTACGTGGACGGTGTCGCGCGTCGAGCGCAAAGAACGGCGCCGCTACCCGACGCCGCCGTTCATTACGTCGCGGCTGCAACAGGAGGCGTCGCGTAAGTTGGGCTTTGCGCCCAACCGCACGATGCGCATTGCGCAACGGCTGTACGAGGGCATCGAACTCGGGGGCGAAGGGGCGGTCGGCTTGATCACCTATATGCGAACCGATTCCACGCGCAGCGCGCCGGAGGCCTTGCGCGAGGTGCGCGAGTTCATCGGCGCGCGTTTTGGACACGCCTATCTGCCGGAAAACGCGATCAACTACCCGAGCAAGAAAGGCGCCCAGGATGCGCACGAAGCCATCCGCCCGACGGCGTTCGATAACGCGCCCGAGCGTGTGGCCCGCTTCCTGTCGAAGGAGGAACTGGCCCTCTATACGCTGATCTGGAACCGCTTCGTCGCCAGTCAGATGACCCCCGCGGTCTTCGACCAGACCGCCGTCGACATCGCCGCCGCCGATACCCTGTTTCGCGCCACCGGGCAGATCATGAAATTCGACGGCTTTATCCGCGTGTACACCGAGGGCCGTGACGAGGACCGCAAGGAGGAGGACGAGGAGGACGAATCCGAGCGCCAGTTGCCGCCGCTGGTCGAGGGCGAACGGCTGCGGCTGCACGATCTGCTGCCGGAGCAGCACTTTACCCAACCGCCGCCGCGCTTCAGCCAAGCCACACTCATCAAGGAGTTGGAGGAAAAAGGCATCGGCCGGCCGTCGACGTACGCGACCATCATGACGACCATCCTGTCCAAACAGTATGTCCTCGAAGACAAGTCCCGGCGGTTGCGACCGACCGAACTCGGCTTCCTCACCACCGAACTGCTGGTGGAAGCGTTTCCCGATATTTTGAACGTCGAGTTCACCGCCGGTATGGAGGACGTGCTGGATCGGATCGAAGACGGGCATGAGCAACGGGTGGCGGCCATGCGCCGCTTTTACGAGCCCTTCGTCCGCGATCTCGATCATGCGGACGAGCGCATGCGCAACGTCAAACGGGAAGGACAGCCGACCGATATCGCCTGCGCTACCTGCGGTGCCCAGATGGTGATCAAGTGGGGTCGCGGCGGCGAGTTCCTTGCCTGCCCGCGCTATCCGGAATGTAAGAACACCAAGAACTTCACGCGCGACGCGGAAGGCGCCATACGCATCGAGGAGGCGCAGCCAGTGGATGAGCGCTGCGCCCAGTGCGATCGCCCGATGCAGGTGCGCTTCGGTCGCTACGGCAAGTTCCTCGGCTGCAGCGGTTATCCCGAATGCAAGAACGTTCAGCCGATCGTACGACCAGTCCCGACGGGGGTCGCCTGCCCGGATTGCGGCGCGGGGGAGATCATGGAGAAGCGCTCGCGCGCCGGCAAGATCTTCTTCAGTTGCAGCCGCTACCCGCAATGCAAGTTCGCGACGTGGGAGCGTCCGGTGGCCGAGCCGTGCCCGCGATGCAATGCGCCCTTCGTGGTCGAGAAAACCACCAAGCGCTACGGCACCGTGCGCCGCTGCCTGAGCGAGGGCTGTAAGTACCAGGAGACCGTCGCCGAGGCGGAAGCGGTATGAGATGCGGGCGCGCAAGGCGGGCGTCGCCCGCAGTCCAAAGTCGAAAGTGCAAAGGCCACAGCGCACGTCGAAAAGCCGTGCGCATGACGACCAATTTCAGAACGGGCAGGAAGTGAAGGGGAACACGGAGTGACACGCGCGGCTCCCTCCGGGTCCGCCAGCGTGACCGTTGTCGGCGGCGGACTTGCCGGCTGCGAGGCGGCGTGGCAGTTGGCGCGTCGCGGCATCCCGGTGCGGCTGGTCGAGATGCGGCCGGGGCAGCCGACGCCCGCACATCGGACCGACCGTCTCGGGGAGCTGGTTTGCTCGAATTCGTTTCGCAGTGCCTCCCTCGACGCTGCCGTCGGTCTGTTGAAGGCGGAGATGCGGGCCCTCGGCTCGGCGATCATGGCGGTGGCGGAGCGGACCGCCGTTCCCGCCGGTTCGGCGCTCGCGGTCGACCGCGAGCGGTTCGCCGCCGAGCTGACCGCCGTCATTCGCTCGCAACCGGAAATTACGGTGGTGCGCGAGGAACTGACCGCGCTGCCCGCGGGGATTGCGATCGTTGCGACGGGGCCACTGACGTCACCCGCGTTGTCGCGCTGTCTGCAACAAACGCTCGGCGAGGCGCATCTGTACTTTTACGATGCCATTGCCCCAATCGTGACCGGCGATTCGGTCGATCGGGACATCGCCTTCGCGGCCTCGCGTTACGGCAAGGGTGGGGAGGACTATCTCAATTGCCCGCTATCGCGCGACGAGTACTACCGTTTCGTCGACGCGGTGCGCGCTGCCGGCACGGTGCCCACCAAGGCGTTCGAACGCTGCGTCTACTTCGAAGGATGCATGCCGATCGAGGAAATGGCGCGACGCGGGCCGGACACCTTGGCGTTCGGTCCCATGCGTCCGGTCGGCCTCATCGATCCGCGTACCGGACAACGGCCGTTCGCGGCCGTGCAACTGCGCCGCGACAATCGGGAGGGGACACTGTTCAATCTGGTCGGTTTCCAGACCAAGATGACCTACCCGGAACAGCGCCGCGTGTTGCGTACGATTCCCGGGCTGGGGCGCGCCGAATTCGTGCGCCTGGGAAGCTTGCACCGCAACACGTTCGTCAATGCCCCGCGCTTGCTGCAACCAACGCTGCAGCTGATCGATCGTCCACAAACCTTTCTCGCGGGGCAGCTAATCGGGGTCGAAGGCTACGTCGAATCGGCGGCGGCGGGGTTGCTGGCGGCACTCAATGCCGCGCGCGCGATCCGGGGCGTAGCCGGCCTCGTGCCGCCGCCGACGACCGCCTTGGGGGCGCTCGTCCGCTACATCACCGACCGCAATCGCCGCGACTTCCAGCCGATGAACGCCAACTACGGGCTGTTCCCGCCGCTGCTCGGCCGCGAGCGCGGCCGGGAAAAGCGCCAGCGGCTGGCGGAACGGGCGCGCCGCGACCTCGACACGTGGATCGCCACGCATGCGATCGCGCCCGCCGACAGCGACCCAACACGTCCGCCGGAAGCCTCTGGAGTACGGGCGGCGAGCGGCCCCGCCGAACGGACGCTGGACGCGGCCCGCTAGAGTTGCGCCGATGGCATCGGTGACTGCCGAGTTGCGGCGCTTCGGAGTCGACGTGGAACGGGTGCACCGCATGGTGCGGGAGTTCCGTCCCGCGGTGCCGGTGCTCGCCACGCGGCTGCCGGAACTGCTGGCGGCGGCGGCCGATCCCGCCATGGCGCTTGTCGGCTGGGAGCGGTTGCTCGAGGCGTCCGCGGAGCCCGCGGCGTTGGCCGGCCTCACGGCCGACGAGCTGGCGGATCTCTTCACCTTGTTGGGTGCGAGTCCCTCGTTGACCAATACCCTGCAGGGCGCCGGCGTGGACTGGGTGGCGCTGTTTCGCGCCTGCCGCCAGGCACCTCCACGGTCGGCGGCGGATCATGTGCACGCACTCGAACCGGCGCTGGCCGAGCCGTGGGAAGGCTTCTCCAGCCGCCTGCGGCAACGGCGGCACCGCGAGTATCTGCGCATCGGGCTGGCGGACCTCACCGGTCGCTTCGCGGTGGAGACCACGGTGGAGGCGTTGAGCGAACTGGCCGCCGGTGTCTTTGCCGCGGCCTGCCGGTGGGCGCGCCGCACGCTGCACGAACAGTACGGCCCCTTTCCCGCCGTCCCCGGTGCGGCCGACACGTTCGTCGTGCTGGCCATGGGGAAACTCGGCGGCGGCGAGTTGAACTTCAGCTCCGACGTGGACGTCATGTACCTGTACTGCGCCGACTGCGACGAAACCCTGGGCGGGCCACGGGGAGCCGTGCAGCCGCGCGAGTTCTTTACCCGGCTGGCCGAGCTGATCACGCGCGCGTTGCAGGAGGTGACCGCCTCCGGCTTCGTATTCCGCGTCGACCTGCGGCTGCGGCCGGAAGGGGTGAACGGCCCGATCGTCAATGCGCTCAACGACGCGCTGGTGTACTACGAAGCCTACGGACAGACGTGGGAGCGCTCGGCCATGATCCAAGCGCGCCCCGTCGCCGGCGACCTGGCGCTCGGCGAGCGCTTCCTGCGGGAAGTGCAGCCGTTTGTCTACCGGCGGTATCTCGACTTTACCACCATCGCCGACATGAAAGACATGAAGGCGCGTGTCGAGTCCCAGTTGTCCGCAAAGGGCGCGCGGGAGAACGTCAAACTGGGGCGCGGCGGTATTCGCGAGATCGAGTTCCTGGCGCAGGTGATGCAGTTGGTGCATGGCGGGCGCGACGAGCGCGTGCGCGGCCGCGGCTCGCTGCCGACGCTCGCCCGACTCGCGGCCGCCGGGTACCTGCCGGCGGACGAGGGCGAAGCGCTGATGGCGGCTTACCGCTTCCTGCGCAACGTCGAGCACAAGATCCAAATCGTCCACCAGCGCCAGACGCACAGCGTCCCCACGGACGACCGCGAACAACAGACCCTGGCTCGACGGTTGGGGTATCGGGGCGACGACGGACTCGCCCGCTTTCGCGCGGACATGACCCGGCATACCGACCGCGTGCGCCGGGCATTCGAGAAGCTGTTCTACGAGCCCGCGGCGGAAACCCGGCGCGCGGCGGATACCGAGGTGGTGGAGTTGCTCCAACACCTGGAAGATCGGCCGGCGAGTTGCGCGCGCTTACAGGGGCTCGGGTTCGCCCAGCCGGAGACCAGCTACGACGATCTGCTGCTGCTGCGCGACGGACCGGTGTCCGCGCGGGCGCGACGGCAACGGCGGCAGGCGCTCTACGACATTGCCCCGTCCTTGCTGCGGACGATCCTGAAATCCGCCGATCCCGATCTAGCCTTGCGCAACGTGGCGACCTTCATCTCGTCGGTGGGCGCGCGCACCAGTTTCCTGGCGCTGCTGCGCGAAAATCCGGGCACCCTGCGCATGTTGGTGGAATTGTTCGGTGGCAGTCAGTTCCTCGCCAACGCGTTCATCCGCCACCCCGAGCTGCTCGATACGCTGGTTCGCGCCGACCTGGTGCGCGTGCGCCGCTCGCTGGAGGAGTTGACGGCCGACCTGCGCGCCGTACTGCCGCGCGACGGCGACTTCGAGGCACTGCTCGATGCCTTGCGCCGCTACCGCAACCAGGAGTTCCTGCGCATCGGGATCAATGACCTGCAGGCGGTGCTGCGTACCGATGAGGTGAGTACCGAATTGAGCGCGCTGGCGGAAGCGTGCGTGCGCAGTGCGTGCGATGTGGGGCTGCGGGATCTGTGCCTGCGCTATGGCTGCACCGACGCGCCAGGGGAGTTGGTGGTCATCGCCCTGGGCAAGCTCGGCGGCGGCGAGTTGAACTACAACTCCGACCTCGACCTGATCTTCGTTTATGAGGAGGCGCCGGCGGTCGCCGCTCCCATATCGATTCACGAATTCTTTTCCAAGGTGGCGCAGCGGCTGATCACGGTGCTGCAGGTCACGACACGGGAGGGGATCGTGTACCGCATCGACACACGGCTGCGCCCGTCCGGGCGTTCGGGACCGCTGGTGTCGTCGCTGGACGGGTTTCGCGGCTACCACGAGAGCAGCGCGCAGATTTGGGAACGGCAGGCGCTCATCAAGGCACGGCCCGTGGCGGGGTCCGCCGCCCTGGCGCAGCGCGTCGCCGCGATCGTCTCCGCCTTCGTGTACCGGGCGCCGCTGTGCGTCGATGACGTGCGCGAGATCCGGCGATTGCGGTTACGCATGGAGCGCGAATTGGCGCGCGAGAGCCGAGAGCGCCTGAACATCAAGACCGGGCGCGGCGGATTGGTGGATGTGGAGTTCCTGACGCAGATGCTGCAATTACACCACGGGGCCGCGCTGGCGTCCGTGCGCGTCGGCAACACCCTCGGGGCACTGGAGGCGCTGGCGGCGGCGGGCGTGCTGCCGGCGGGGGATCGCCAGCTGCTAGCCGACGGCTATCGCTTCCTGCGACGGGTAGAAAATTCGCTGCGGCTGACGTATGACCGACCTGTCGAGGATCTGGATCGGACGCACATGGACTTGAGACCGGTGGCGAGACGCCTGGGATTCGAGGGGGAGGCCGAGGAGGTTTGTGAGCGGTTCTGGCGGGAGTTCGGCCTCCGCCGCGAAGCGCTCCGCGGCTGCTACGAGCGTTGGTTCGACCGCATGGAGGCGGAATTACAGTAGCCGGCCGGTGCGATCGGCACGGGCGAGGGAAAGGCGATCGTGGAGAAGAGCGAGTATATCTGGTTTGACGGTCAGTTGGTGCCTTGGGACCAAGCCCAGGTCCATGTGCTGACACATACGCTGCATTACGGTCTGGGGGTATTCGAAGGTATTCGTTGCTATGCGGGAAGCTCAGGCCAGCCGGCGATTTTTCGGCTGGCGGAGCACGTCGACCGGTTGTTCGGTTCGGCGCACATCCTGGGGCTCTCCATTCCATTTACGCGGGAACAGATCGCCAACGCCTGCGTGGAGACGGTGCGCGTCAACAAGCTCAGTGCCTGCTACATCCGGCCGATCGTGTTTCTGGGGGCCGGGGAGATGGGTCTGGCGGCGGTGCACAACCCCGTTCGCGTCGCCATCATCGTCTGGTCGTGGGGCGCGTACCTGGGCGAAGACGGCGTACGCAAAGGGGTGCGGCTGCGCACCTCCTCGTTCCAGCGCATGCACGTCAATACCCATATGACCAAGGCCAAGGCCGTGGGCAACTACGTGAATTCGATTCTCGCCGCCGTGGAGGCGCGCCGCGGTGGTTACGACGAGGCGATGATGCTCGACGTCGATGGCTATGTGTCCGAATGCAGCGGGGAAAACATCTTCATCGTGCGCGGCGGGCGCGTCAAAACGACGCCGCACACCTCCATTCTCTCCGGGATCACACGCGATACCGTCTTGGAGGTCCTTGGCGAGGACGGTGTCCCGGTGGTCGAGGAGCGCTTCACGCGCGATGAGACCTATCTTGCCGACGAGGCGTTCATGACCGGAACGGCAGCCGAGGTGACCCCGGTACGCGAGATCGACGACCGGCAGATCGGGGCGGGTCGGCCAGGTCCGGTGACGGTGAAACTGCAGCAGCGCTTTGCGGCGATCACCCGCGGAGACGAGGGGAGCCGTGCCGCGTGGCTCACGCCCGTCCGCTAGGCACCGTGGAACTCCCCATTTTGCTTCACATTTTGCTTGACCTTCATTGACAGCTCCCGCCGGTCCGGTTTATAAGACTAGCTCGATACGTGGGCTGGGCGGCAGCAGTGCCGGAACGGGACGGAGATCCCCGCTGGGTGATGCGATCGAGGAGTATGGGACTGATGGGACGTGCGAAGGCGGCGATTCCGCGCGGGGCCGTGGCCCTTCTGTGGGTGATCGTCGCAAGTGCGTCGCCGCTGCGTGCCGATACGACGACCGAGCGCAGCGGCTCGATCCTGATCTTTCCCAAGGTGATGGCGATTGTCGACGGTAGTCACCCGCCGATGGATACCGTCATCCAGATCTCCAATACCTCCAACTCGATGGTTTATGCGCATTGCCTCTACGTCAACGGTGCGCCGCTGGACCCCAGGTTCCCGCCGGCCCCACACAACCCGCCGCAGTGCCAAGAGGTGGACTTCACGATCTTTCTGACGAAACAGCAACCCACCCACTGGGTGGTGTCCACCGGCCGCCGGGTCGAACCCGACCCCACGTGCAACGCGAGCTTCTCGGCGTGCGACGGCGCCGGCATCGATCCGGGGGCCATTCCGCCCATGGGCAACTATTTCACCGGCGAATTGCGCTGCGTCGAGGTGGATTCGTCGGGCGCGCCGATCAACGGCAACCACTTGAAAGGCGAAGCCACCATCGTCACGCCCGACGGCGATGCCAGCAAGTACAACGCCGTCGGCGTGATGGGACTGAACACCGGCGCGAGCTCGAACAATAGCGACAGTACGCTCTGCCTCGGCGGCGGGGTCTCGGGCGATTGCCCGACGGGGGCGGAGTACAACGCCTGCCCGCAGACGCTGATCTTGAACCAATATGCGGCCGACGCCAGCAACCCCGTTTTGGACGAGTTGGCGCTGCCGAATTCGACGGTGCGGACGGAGTTGACGCTGGTGCCGTGCTCCGAGGATTTCGAGAATCAGATCCCCGGCCGCGGCGTCGTGCAGTTCCTGATCGTCAACGAATTCGAACAGCTGTTCTCGACCAGCACCACAGTGAGCTGCTGGGGGAATCTCGACCTGTCCTCGCGACAGTTCGCGGCGTTCAATTCCATCTTCAACGAGAATTTTTTGGGGTCGCGCTTCGCGCAGACGCGTATGACGCCGGCGGACGGAAACCAGTCGGGCTTCGTTGGCGTGGCCGAGGAGTTTCACGTCGTGCAGCCCGCCGGTAACGCTACCCGGGCTGCCGCGAATCTGCACGGCGAGGGGCAGCGCCCGGGTGGGGACCTCGTTCGGCTGCAGGTGGGGTTCTGATGGCGCACGGCGGTCGTCGAGCCGGTCGTGCACGCCGCGGACTCCACCGCCTCCTTGCGGTGGCCGCGCTGCTCGCGGTGGCCGTGTGCAGCGCGCGTGCCGATGTGGCTTCCGACCAGGCCGCCGCGATCGTCGTCTTCCCGAAGCTTCGGGTGGATACCAACAACGTGGCCGGCAAGGGCCGCGTCGATACGCTCATCCGGGTGAGCAACACGTCGTCGCAGTCAATTTCGCTGCGCTGTTTCTATGCCGACGCGACGCCCGTGTGCAGCAACGGTAGTGGCAGCTGCCTGGCGCCGGGGGCCTGCACGGGCGTCTGCGTGCCGCAGTGGCAGGAGACCGACTTCGTCGTCAACATCACCGCACTCCAGCCGATTGCCTGGCTCGCCTCGCAGGGGGCGGCCGGCTGTGAGGAAAGTCTCGTGCCCGGCATGCCGTGCTTTCCGCTCACGACCGCCGGCGGACGCATCGGTCCCAATGGCCAGACGAACAACGGTAGCCGCATCCCGCCGGCGCCGGAGGATCCGTTCATCGGAGAACTGAAGTGTGTGGCTGTCGATCGCAACGACGTGCCGGTAGAGCGCAACGACCTCAAGGGCGAGGTCCAGATCGTGCGCGCCGACACGTCCCCGTTTTCGGGAGCGGATGTCGAAACGTACAACGCCATCGGTATTCCGTCGATCCCGGGTACGAACAACGGGGACAACACGCTGATCCTGGGCGGCAACGTGTGCGCCGGCGGCGCCAATGCCAAGAGCATCTGTTCGACGGCCGCCGACTGTCCCGGCGGCAGTTGCGTCAGCGCGGCGGAATACAGTGGCTGCCCGAACATCCTCATCCTCGACCATTTCTTCGACGGAGCGACGGATCCGATCTCCGGCCTGCCGGTGACGACCGATTTGACGCTGGTGCCGTGTTCGGAGGACTTTCTCAATCAGGCGCCGCTCACCACCCCGGTCCAGTTCCTGGTCTTCAACGAATTCGAGCAACGCTTTTCGACCAGCCGGCGCATTACCTGCTTCCAAGAGTTCCGGATTTCTGATATTGACACCCATACCCCGACGAAGTCCATTTTCAGTGCGGCGGTGAACGGGACTTTGACGGGACAGACGAGGATGCGCGGAGTGGCTGACCAGGATACGGACCACGGCCATGCCATTTTGGGCGTGGCGGAAGAGTTTCGCGACAGCCGCTCGTCGGCGGCCGTCAACCTGCATTTCACCGGCAGCCGACCGCAGAGCGATTTCGTATACCTCCCGTGAGGGGGTAAAAAGTGGCAAAAAAGAGGCCTTTTGACTTGACAACTCCGCACCTCGCAGATATAAGGCCGCTACTTGATCGAGGGGTTCGCCATAGCGAATTCGGTGCGGCGTGATCGAAAGGAGGAGGGTAATGCGTAGGCAACGAGGGCTAGTTGGGCTCACAGGACTGGCGGCGCTCGTCGGATTGAGCATGGTTGCCAAGCCGGCTGTGTCGATGGTCACCACAGAGCAAAGCGCGTCGATATTGGTGTTTCCGAAGGTGGTTGCCGACGGAACGCGCGACACCGTCATCCAGATTACCAATACCTCCAATAACATGGTGCATGCGCACTGCTTTTACGTGAACGGGGCGTTGACGATTCCGAGCCAGCCGCAGAACCCGCGCAACCCGCCGCTGTGTTTGGAGACCGATTTCGACATCTGGCTCACCAAGCAGCAGCCGACGTTCTGGACCGTCTCGAAGGGTCGTAGTGGTGCCCCAGGGCCCGGTTCTCCGATGTACCCTGGAATCCCACCCGCAGTCCTGATTCCGCCGGTCGCCCCGGATTTCACTGGCGAGCTTAAATGCATCCAAGTGGATTCCAGCGGGGCGCCGCTCTCCGGTAACGCACTCAAAGGCGAGGCTACAATCTACACGAACAAGAATCTCAACGCCGACGTTACCAAGTACAACGCCATCGGGATGAAGGGCTATAACACCAACGATCAGGACACCGTCCTGTGCCTTGGTTCCAGTAGCGCGTCGAACGCATCCTGCCCGAGCGGTCGCGAGTACGACGCCTGCCCACAGGGTTGGTTCCTCGATCATCCGGCGACTGTGGACGCTGGATCTCCAACGGGAATCATTGCGGCTACCAATCTGACCGTCGTCCCCTGCACGGAGAACCTGGAAACACAGTCGCCAACCAATGTGACGCTCCAGTTCCTGGTGACGAACGAGTACGAGCAGACGCTTTCGACCTCGACCACGGTCACCTGCTGGGCGTCGTGGGATCTCGGCTCAAGCTCCAGCGATTCATTCCTCAGAACGTTCCGAGCCGAGGTTGCCGGCGGCTTGCAATTACAGTCCAGACTGCGTACGGCAGGTGGTAGCAAATCCGGCGTCATTCCGGTCCTTGAAGAGTCGGCAGGAGCTGTGGCCACCCAAGCGAAGGCGGCCAGAAACGCTCACGAAACGCCGCAAGATCAGGCTGGAATGGACATCATTACCTTCCCCGCCGATCAGGGCAAAGTGCAGCAGTAAGCTGTAAGTGGAGGCGATGATGCGGCGTCCAAGGACAGGGGAAAGGAGAATGAACATGGGAAAGGTGCGATGGACGGGCTGGACGGTGGCGTTGGCAACGTTGCTCGTCGCCGCTAGCGTGCAGAGCGCACGGGCGGATCTGGCCTCCGATCTTCCGGCGGCCCAGGTGATATACCCACGGATCGTGGTGAATTCCGGCACGAATGTAAACACCTTGGTCCGCCTGACGAATACGAGCCCATATCCGGTAAACCTGCATTGTTTTTACGTCAATGCGAACGGTCACTGCAGCTTGAACAACCGCGTGTGTGGTGGGACCAGCGGCTACACTTGCGGCACTTCCGATGGTAGCTGCCTGCCCGGTTGGATGGAGACGGATTTTCGAATTAACCTGACCTCTTACCAGCCGCTCGAATGGTCGGCAGAGGACGGGCTGAGCTCTGTGCCTATCAGCTACGGTGTCTGCCTGAATAACCCGATGTTCCGCTGCGGGAGCAACGCCGAGTGCGACTATTTCGGTGTCGGCGGCTTTTGCTCGGCGGCCCTCGCGGGGACCAATGCGGGAACACGCATCCCACCAGTTTCTGAAGATCCCTACAACGGCTCGCTCAGGTGCTTCGCTATCAATCCGGCGACGGGAAACCCGGTAGTCCGCAATGACCTTAAGGGCGAAGCGGTTGTTATTACGGCATCGAGTTTTCCGACCGTGGTTGAAGACATGAGCAGCTACAACGCGATCGGCATCCGAGCAAACGGCGAGTTCGGGGCGGATATGGGTGACGGACCAACCTACACCATGGGTCCTGGCGACAGCGGCGATTATGCCGCATGTCCGACCGTCGCAATCCTGAACCATTTCTTCCAGGACTCCCCGGACCCGGTGATGGACACCACTTGGAAGATCGGAACTCGGATCACCATCGTGCCGTGCTCCGACGATTACCTGCATCAGGTCGGGGGCAGCGCCGTAATGCAGTACCTGGTGTTCAACGAATACGAGCAGCGATTCTCGACGAGCAGGACGGTGAACTGCTATCAAGAGATCGAATTGTGCAACATCGATACCCCGACGTGTGCCCGTTCGATCTTCAATTACGCTGTTGCCGGCACTTATGTGGGGCAGACGCGGATCAACGCCATTCCGTTGGGCAATCCGCCGAACCTGGCGAGCCGGATGCTGGTGCTTGCCACTGAGCACCACGACAACACCACGCCGCCGACGACTCCGCCATCGCGTAGCGCCGCGTTCAACGTACACTTCGCCGGTACGAGCGATACCGCGGACACGCTGACGATTCCTTGATCGCCGGCGCAAGACGCGGGAAGTTTAGGAAGGCGGGGCGCCTCTGGCGCCCCGCTTTTTTTTGTGCCTGGGCAGTGTGTTTTCCCAGTGTTGAGGCTTGCTTCACCAGACAGGGGCTCTGCCAGCTCGCCCCTGCGTAGCGCAGCGCCTAGCCGGTTGGGAGCGGGGTTACGACGGCGGTTGAAAATCAAGCGCGGATCATGGTTAAGGGAGGATGGCGCGCTCGACGTAGTCTATGACGTCGGCCTGGAGGGGTCTGGTCGGCTGCGATAGCGTATTGATTTCCTGTATGCCCGTTGGGCTGGTGACGTTCACCTCGGTCAGGAATTCGCCGATAACGTCGAGGCCGACGAAGTGGAGTCCGGCTTCGCGGAGGTGGGGAGCGAGAGTGTCGGCGATGAATTGGTCGCGTGGCGTGATGGTGGTGGCGACGCAGGTGCCGCCCACATGGATGTTGCCGCGGTGCTCGTCCTCACGAGGAACGCGCAGCGTGGCGCCAAGGATGCGGCCGTCGAGAAGGATGACGCGCTTGTCGCCCTGCCGTATGGCCGGCAGGTAGCGCTGCCCCATGATCAGTTGCCGGCCGTTACTTGTGGAGAGTTCGAGGATGGCGTTCAAGTTGCGGTCGTCCCGGCGCAGGTGAAAGACGCCGGCTCCGCCGCAGGCGTCGAGTGGCTTGACGATCATTTCACCCCCCTGTTCGTCCAGGAAGCGCTTCAGACGCTCGATCTCGCAGGTGACGATGGTGGGAGGAATAACGCCGGGAAAATTGAGGGTGTAGAGTTTCTCGTTGGCGTCGCGAAGGCCGCGCGGATCGTTGAGAACCAGGGTGCCGGCGGCCACGGCCAGGCTGAGGATGTGGGTGCCATGGACGTATGCGAGATCGACAGGAGGGTCCTTGCGCATGAAGATGGCATCGAACCATGACAACGGTTCGGTGCGGTCCTCGAAGAGTTGGTAGTGGGGCGTGCCACGGCTGACGACGGTGCGGCGGGCATGCGCATGCGGGGCCCGCTGAGCGACGAACAGATCGCCGAGACGGCAGTAGTAGACGGCATGGCCGCGTGCCTCGCTCTCGAGCATGAAAGCGAAGGTCGTGTCCTTGTCCGGAAGCACGCGTTCGATCGGGTCCATGACGTACAGGAGGCGGTACGAGGTCATGGTCGCTATGCTACGGGCGCGCGGTTGCGGCTGCAAGCGGTTCGGGCGCAGACATCGGGGAGTGGAGCGTCAGCGGAGGTCGCCCCAGAGGAACTGGCAGAGGGCGACAGCGGCGAGAGCGGCCGTTTCGGCACGGAGCACGCGGGGGCCGAGAGTGCACAAGAGAAATCCCTGTGCGGCGGCGTGCGCGGTTTCGGCGGCCGAGAAACCGCCCTCGGGGCCGACGACGACGAGTGCCTCGGACGGGTGGTGGCCCGCCGTGCCGATCCCGGCGGTGAGCTGGGGATCGCGGCCTTCCCAAAACAAGATCCGTAGCGCTTCGGTCCGCGACAAGACCATCCCCAAAGCTACAGGCGTGTTGAGCAGCGGTATCGTACTTCGCCGGCACTGCTTGGCGGCACTGCGCGCAATACGCTCCCAGCGCGCGCGGCGGGCGTCTGACGGACGGGCAAGGCTCCGTTGGGAGGTGAATACTTGTACTTCACTCACCCCGAGCTCCGTCGCCTTCTCGATCACGAGATCCATCTTGTCCGCTTTCAGCGCGGCCTGGGCGAGAACCAGTCGGAGCGGCGATTCGCGGCCAGGTTCCTCAATCGTCTGGAGTTGGACCAAGGCCCTATGGCGGTCGACGGCGACCAGGGTGCCGAGTCGTTGCGTTCCCTGGCCATCGCTGAGAATCAGTTGGTTGCCCACGCGCAGCCGTCGCACCCGCAGGTGGCGCAGCTCAGTGCCCGTCAACACGACACGTTCCCCGGCGAGAGCGCCAGGGCCAACAAGGAAGCCTGGCTGCGTCATAACGACGGATGCCGCGCAAACGCCAATGTCACCCAACCGGCGTCCTCCACACGGCTGCTGAGCGCGAACGCGCACGCTTCGTAGACGTGGCGTACCTGCTGCTCGTCGGTGGTCAGCAATCCGGAGCAGATGAGCAGGCCGTGCGCAGACAGGCGCTGGGCAAACGCCTCGGCACGCGCCGTTAACAGGTTGGCGAACAGGTTGGCGACAATCAGGTCGAAGGGCTCTTCGACCGTCTCGATGCACGCCAGGAGATGGATCCGATCGCGCACCCCGTTGCGCGTCGCATTGACGTCCGCGATCGCGAGCGCTTGCGGATCGATATCGACCGCCCAGACGTTGGGGACACCCAGTTTTGCCAGAGCGATTGCCAGGATTCCGGAACCGGTTCCCATATCGAGCGCGCGCCGGATGGGTTGCGTGCCGATGACTCGATCGACGATCGACAAGCAGCCGGCGGTGGTTGCATGGTATCCGGTTCCGAAGGCCATACCGGGTTCGATGACCACCGCGACGCGCCCAGGCGGCGCCGCTGCATCCCATGGCGGACAGACATACAACCGTGTGCCGATACGCTGGGGCGGAAAGTGTAGCTTCCAGTTCTCGGCCCAGTCTTCGGCCCCTATCTCCCGAATCCGGATGGTGTCCGGATCGAGAGAGCAGCCAAGGTCGGCGCAGTAAGCGCACAGCCGTTCGATCGCTGGAGCCTCCGCGTAATGCGCCACCAAGCGCACCGTGCGGCCACGGTCGTCGAGTTGTAGCCCGGGAGCGCCGGCATCGATCAGAAAGTTGGCGACGGCATCGCTGTCAGCCGCGGGCACTTCGACCGACAGTTCGAACCACACGCTCGGCATGTCTCCGTATGACATACGCTGCGCACAGCGGGCAATCGATGGCGGTTGCGTATTTCAGGCTCGCGGGCCGTTTCCCCCGGCCGGCGCGTTTGGGTTTTGCACGTCGTTGCGCCCGATCCGGCAGCTTGACACGGAGAGTGAAACCACTAGAGTGACTACGGTTCGCACCAGGAATGACAGGGTCCCGTACGGTCGCTCAGGCGTGCGTTCATCCCAGAGTAGGAAGCGGGTGAGTGTGGCTTGGCCGGGGTTCGAGTGAAGGGAAACGAACCTATCGCGGTGCAATTCGCCGTTTCAAGACACGATGCGATAAGGCCGGAATCTTGGCTGGGCTGCGAGAACGCGAACACGATGAAAAGCCGAGTATCCGCCGCGAGCGGAAGGCCCTGGCGGCGAAAAAACGAATTCTACGCGGATCGGTACGCAGCGCGTAAGCACTGGCGACCCACCGGGGTGGACGTCGGGTGAGCACTCGGGTGAATGCCGTTGACCTAGTGCTTGCCCTCCTTCTGCTGCTGTGGGCGCTGCGCGGCTACTGGCGGGGATTCTTCCGCGAAAGTTTCGGCTTGGTCGCGTTGCTGGGCGGCCTGGCGGCGGCCATCCAGTTCGCGGCGGTGGGCGCGGCGGTGTTGCAACAGCGCTTCCGCGTTCCGGCCCCCGTCGATGCCGGGGTCGCCTTTGTCGCGATCTTCCTCGTCGTCCACACGCTGGTGAATCTCGTCGGCGTCCTCTTGGACCGGCTCGCCGGCGCGTTGTTCTTGCGCGGCATCAATCGGCTGGCGGGGGCGGCGTTCGGGGCCGGCAAGGGAGCGGCCATTCTCGGTTTGTTGCTGCTTTTCGTGCATCTCTTTCCCATTGTCCCCGAACTCGATGCGCAGATCATGAGCTCGGCGATCGGCCGCCCGCTGGTGACCGCCGCCGGCGGCGCCGTGCGCTTTGCGTTGCAGGCCTCGCCTCACGCCGCGGCGGAGCGGCAGACATAGGCGCGGTGATGGCCGGCAAGATCCCCGACGAGACGCTCCAACTGGTTCGGGAGCGCGTGAGCATCGTTGAGGTCGTTTCGGGCCACGTCAGCTTGAAGAAGGCGGGACGGAACTTTCTTGGGCTGTGCCCATTTCATCCCGAAAAGACGCCCTCTTTTACCGTCAACGAGGAGCGCGGGCTGTTCCATTGCTTCGGTTGCGGAGCCGGGGGAACGGTTTTCACCTTCGTCATGCGAGCCGAGCACATCGGCTTCCCGGAAGCAGTCGAGTTGCTGGCACGGCGCGCCGGGGTGCATGTGCCCGAGCGCGGCGACCGCGACCCTGCCGCCGCGGAGCGCCAGGCCGACTTCGAGGCGAACGAGATCGCGCAGCGGCACTTTCGCCAAGCACTGCAGGCACCTCTCGGCGCGGCGGCGCGCCGTTACTTGCAACAGCGCGGTCTACGGCCGGCGGTGGTTGAGCAATATGGTTTGGGCTTTTGTCCGCCAAACGGCGCAGGCTTGGTGGCACGCTTTACCGGTCAACGGCAGCAGCGGGCGGCGGCGCTGGGCCTGATCGGTCGGCGCTCCGATGGCGGGTGGTACGAACGCTTTCGCGGTCGGGTCACCTTCCCCATCCGCGATGGGAGCGGACGGATCGTGGGCTTCGGCGGTCGGACGATCGGCAGCGACCATCCGAAATACCTCAATTCCCCGGAATCGAGCGTATTCCACAAGGGGCAGGTGCTGTACGGCCTGTTCGAGGCTCGCAAGACGATCGCTGCGGCGCAACGCATTGTTATCGTCGAGGGTTATTTGGATGCGCTGGCCCTGGTGGAGGCGGAGATCGGCTACGTCGTGGCGAGTCTCGGTACGGCGTTGAGCACGGCACAGCTGCGGCTGGCGCGCCGATTCGCTCCGGAAGTGGTGGCCTTCTTCGACGGCGATCGTGCCGGCCAGGAAGCGGCCGCCCGCGCCTTTACGGTGTGTGTCGATGCGGACGTGTGGGGGCTGGGGGCGTTCCTCCCCGAAGGGGTCGATCCCGACGACTTCGTACGGCAGCACGGTGCCGCGGCGACGATCGCCCTCCTGCGGCAGGCGGTTCCGCTTGCCGACTTTTTTCTCCAGCGTATCGATCCCGGTGCGGGCGCGAGTGTGCCGGAGCGCGCGCGCGCCGCCGAGCGCGCGGGCCAGGTGATTTGCCGCCTGCGCGATGCGTTTCAGTTCAACTTGTTGGCGCGGCAGGCGGCGCACCGTTTGGGGGTTGACGAGTCGCTGTTTCGCGACCTGCGCGCCGCGGCGCCCTCGGCCGCGCCGCATGCACGGACTCCGGCCCCGCAGCGCCCGCCGGCCCCTGTGCGTCCGGAAGAGGCGACGCTGTTGGAGGCGATGGCGCTCGACCGTGAGGTCGCGTCGTTGGTGGCGCACCGCGGTGTCCTCACGGCGTTCAGCGACCGTGCGCTCGCCGCGGCCGGAACGTCGCTCATCGCGGCGTCGAACGGCGTCCAGAGCGCGAGTGCCATCATCGACACGCTGCCGGGTGCGTTGGCCGAACGCATCACGGCCGCCCTGCTCGGAGAGGGTCCGGTGGCGGCCGGCGACCGATTGCAGACCGCCAAAGACTGCATCGAGCGCATTGAGAATCGGGCGCGCTCGGCCGAGGCGCGGGCGGCGGTGACGCGATTGCGCGAGGCCGAGGCCACCGGGGACGATCGACGGTACCGCGAGGCATTGGCGCAGCAGAATCGACTCCTGCGGCGGAAGGAAATTGGGGATGAGTGACGGTTTTTTCGTTGCCGCGCGTTGCCGGCGCTTGATTTCTCCGCGCGATACTGCCATCAGCAAGAGGTCGGTTGCGTTACCGGCGTGTGAGCTGCGCCACGGGCCCATAGCTCAGCTTGGTCAGAGCCGCCGGCTCATAACCGGTAGGTCCCAGGTTCGAATCCTGGTGGGCCCACTGGCTTAAACGCAGTGGAAGAACGCTTTGAGCGATCCCGCAAAATCTCCGATCGATCGATTGTTCGCGTTGCAGGAGATCGACCGCCGCCTGCGGGACAAGAGCGAGCTGGTCGAGAGCCTCGAGCGTGAGCTCGCGGATCTCGATACGGAGATTGTGCGACAGCGGGAGCGCACGCGCATGGCCCAGGAGGAGCGCGAGGCGGACGAGGCCCGCCGCCGCCAGATCGAAGCCCATATCGCCGGCGAGGAAGAAAAGCTGAAAGATCGGCGCATGCGGCTGAACCGTGTGCGTAACGAGAGAGAGCTTCAATCCCTGCGACGCGAGATCGAATTGGGGAAAGAGACCACCCAACAAGCCGAAGAAGAGTTGTTGGGGGTGTTCGAGTCGCTCGAGGTGAAAACGGCCGCGGCGCGCGAGGCGGAGTCATCGCTGCGCGAGCTCGAGCAGAGTGCGGCGTCGCAGATGACCGAGCGCCAGACGCGGGTCAGCCAGCTGCGCGGCGAGTTGGACGGGGAACGTGCGGCGCGCACCCAGGTGGCAGCGACGCTCGATCGTGGCCTGCGGGTGAAATACGAGCAGATCTTCGAACGCCGTGGCGGCACCGCGGTGGTCGAGGTGCGCAACGGTACGTGCCTCGGCTGCCATATGAACCTGCCCCCCCAGTTTTTCAATGAACTGCAGCGTGCCCGTGACGTGCGCCTGTGCCCGAGTTGCCATCGCATCCTGTTCTGGCGTCCAGAACGCCTGGACCAAGCCGATATCCCACGCTAACAATCTCCGTCGGGTTGGAGGAGGTCGGGCGGTCGCCGGTGCCGGGGATCCCGGCACGGGAGGAAAGTCCGGACTCCATAGGGCAGAGGTGGCCGTTAACGGCGGCCCCGGGTGACCGGGGGAAAGTGCCACAGAAAAGAGACGGCCTTCGGCATAGCTGAAGGAGTCGGTGAAAAGGTGAGTGTTCACCAGCCGGTTCGGTAACGAACCGGCTCGGCAAACCCTACCTGGAGCAAGACCGACAGGAGGGATGCGTGGCCCGCGCTGCCTCCGGGTGTGTCGCTCGAGTCGGCCGGCAACGACCGACCTAGAGGAATGACCGCACGCCACCCCGTTTACGGGAGGCGACAGAATCCGGCTTACAGACCTCCTCCATCCCACCCTGAAATTCCCATCGCCTGCGAAGTTTTTTCTTGACACGTTTTCGCCATCCGCATATATTCCCGCCGGGTGGTGGGGAAAAGTGGGATAAGGTGGCTTAGAGAGGGGCGCAGTGGGTATGTTCCGTGGCATGTTCGAGCATACCATCGACGAGAAAGGGCGCGTGAGCGTCCCCGCCCGTTTTCGCGAAATCCTGCAGGCGGCCAACGACGACCGCCTGGTCATTACCAATTTTTTCATCGCCGCGGCGCGCTGTTTGGATGTCTACCCGTACGCTGCCTGGCTGCAATTTGAAGAGCGCTTGCGGACGAAGCCGCAGTTTGACGAACGCGTTATGCGCTTCCAGAACTACTACGTTGCCGCGGCGCACGAGTGCGTGCTGGATAGGCAAGGACGCATTCTGCTCCCCCCGCCGTTGCGGGAGTACGCGGCCCTCGGCAAGGATTTGGTTTTCACGTCGGCGCTGGAAAAGTTTCGCATCTGGGATCGCGAGCAGTGGAAGCAGGTATTTGGCGCGGCGGAGCGCAGCTTCATGGATCATCCTGGCGATCTGAGCGAACTGGGGATTTGAGCATGCTGCCGGTGTCGTTCGGGCAAGTTCCTCCCGTGAGTGCCGTGGGACACGAGGTGGAGGAAGCGGCTGCCTGGTGTCGGCCGGCGAATATCGCATCGGCCAAGCACACGGAGCGGCGGGCGCTGATTGGCTGGTTGGGGCTCTTTGTCTTTCTCGGGGTCCTCGTCGCGCTCGGGCACGTATGGCTGCGGTTGAAGGTTGTCGACCTCGGGTACCAGTTGTTGACCACGCGTCAGTTGATCGAAAAGCTGGCGCAGGAACAGCATGAGCTGACGATCGAGGTTGCGACCCTGGACGCACCCGGTCGCCTCGAGGAGGTGGCGCGGACGCGGTTGAGTATGGGGCGGCCGGAGCGCGGCCAGGAAGCGGTGTTGCCATGAAGCCCGGACTGCTGCGCATGCGTATCGCGGCGACGGCCGGTGTATTTTTCATGCTGTTCGTGGGTGCGCTGGCGCGCGCATTTCAACTGTGTGTCATCGACGGCGCCGCGCTCAAGGACTTGGCGGGGCGCCAGCATCGGCAACGGATGGCGCTGCCACCCGAGCGCGGCCCCATCGTCGACCGCCATGGCGATTTGCTCGCGTTGACAAGCGAATCGGCGGCTGTGTATGCCCGCCCGCGCGTGCTCAGTGGGAACGGTGGTGCGGCGGTGCCGGAGCTGTCCAAGGTGCTCGGTCTGTCCACGGCGGTGGTGGCGCAGAAGGTTGCGGCGCGGGCACGGTTCGTCTGGCTGTTGCGTGATGCGACCCCGGAGCAGGCCGATGCGATAGCGGCGTTGGGGATTCCGGGCGTCGGCAGTGAGGCCACGCGTCGCCGTTACTACCCGCGTGGGGATCTGGCGGGCCAGGTGGTTGGGTTCGCCGGTATCGATGCGCAGGGCCTCGAAGGTGTGGAGTTGGCGTACGACCGCGAACTACGCGGCACGCGGGAGTCCTTGAGCGTCGAACGCGACGCACGCGGCCACCGCAGGCTGACGGATGGCGCGTGGCGGCCGCTTCCCCGTGAGGGTGCGCGTGTCGAGCTGACCATCGACACGAGCTTGCAGCAAGTGGCGCAGACCGCACTGCAGGCGGCGGTGTCCCTGCGCCGTGCCGTTGCTGGCGTTGCCGTGGTTATGGATCCGGCGACGGGTGAGATTCTCGCCCTCGCGAGTGTCCCAACATTCGATCCGAACGAGGCGAGTACGTCCACCGGAGATCGGTGGCGCAATCGCGCGATTGCGGACTCGTACGAGCCGGGCTCGACCTTCAAGGGCGTCCTGGCGGCGGCCGCCATCGAGGCGGGCATTGTGCGTCCGGAGGACCGCGTCTACTGCGAGAACGGGCATTACGCTATCGGCAACCGGGTCGTGCACGACCACGAACCCTACGGATGGCTGAATTTTACGGACGTCATCAAACACTCCAGCAACATTGGCGCCGGGAAGATCGGCGAACGCCTCGGTGCGGAGCGGTTGGCGAAAGCCATCAAGGCGTTCGGCTTTGGCACGCTGAGCGGCATCGATCTGCCGGGCGAGATTGCCGGACTGGTACGACCGGTGCAGAAATGGGGCCGGATCAATGTAGTCACGATCAGCTTCGGCCAGGGAATTGCCGTGACACCCCTCCAGCTGCTGCGCGCCTACGGCGCAATCGCCAACGGCGGCAAGCTCATGCGCCCCTATATTGTTCATCGCGTGGTCGCGCCGGACGGGTCGGTACTGCGCGAGAATCGACCGCAAGTGGTCGGACAGCCCATATCGGCGCAGACGGCATCCATCGTGACCGCCATGCTGCAGGGGGTGGTCGACGGCGGTACGGGTACGCAAGCGCGCATCGAAGGCATCTCGGTGGCGGGTAAGACCGGTACGGCGCAGAAGGTCGAGCACGGCCGTTACTCGCCGCGCGATCGCATGTCGTCATTCGTCGGATTCGTTCCCGCGGAGGCGCCGCGGTTCGTCATTCTCGTGGTGATCGACAGCCCCCGCACCGCAACCTACGGAGGCATCGTCGCCGCGCCGGTATTCCGTCAGATCGCCGAGTCCGGCCTGGACCGGCTGGGCCTACGCATCGCGTCGGCCCCGGCCGTGATGCCCGAGGCTCAGGAGCCGAGGCCGCAACTGGTCAGTTGGAGCACGGCCGCCGTGGATCGCGGTATGCCCAGCTTCATCGGTCTCAGTATGCGGGAGGCGCTGGTGCAAGCGGCGCGCGCCGGCTGGGAAGTGCAGATGGACGGTTCCGGGTTCGTGGTGGCGCAAGATCCGCCCCCTGGCGCGGAGACGGCGAAGGGCAGAAAGCTCGAGCTACGATTTGGCTCGGCTGCGGGTTGACGCTATGAGGAAAGCTGCAGCTGCCACGCCATTCGGCACCGTTCCAATGACCTGGACCGTACAGGATGTCTTGAGCGCTACGGGAGGCGCATCCGCCATTGGCGCACCCGATCGCACCTTTACCGCGGTGACCACGGATTCCCGACACGTCCCGCCCGGGGCACTGTTCTTTGCGCTCCGCGGGCCACGTCACGACGGCCACGATTTTGTGTCGGAGGCGCTGCGGCTCGGTGCCGCCGGCGCGGTGGTCGAACGACGCCTCGATCGTGTGTCCGCACCGCAAGTCTGCGTGTCGGATACACTCAAGGCGCTAGGCGATCTTGCCCACTGGACCCGGTTGCGTACCGTGGCACCCGTCATTGCGGTCACCGGCAGCAACGGCAAGACGACCACCAAAGAGCTGATCGCCGCGATGTGCGCAGCGGCCGAGTTCAGACCGCTGCGCACACGGATTTTGAAGACGGAAGGGAACGAAAACAATCTCATTGGGCTGCCGCGCACCTTGCTGCGCATATGCGGCGACGAGGCGGCGGTTGTGCTGGAAATGGGCATGAACCGTGCCGGCGAAATCGCGCGTCTCACGGAAATCGCGCGGCCCGACTTTGCGGCGATCACTAACATCGGCCGGGCGCATCTGGAGGGATTCGGTGGCAGCCTTGCGGGTGTGGCCGCCGCAAAAGCGGAACTGTTCGCCGGACTGACGCCGGATGCGCGCATCGCCGTCAATATCGATGACGACTGGATACGACGGCTGGCGGCATTCGTTCCCTGTCGCCAGGTGACCTTCGGAGCCGGCGGTGACGTGCGTGCCGATGCCATCGTCGATCTTGGCCTCGACGGGGTGGCGTTCGATCTGATCATTGCGGGGCGCAGCGCGCGCGTTCGACTGCGTCTCGTCGGGCGGCACAATGTCACTAACGCGTTGGCGGCAGCGGCGGTCGGGCATGCGATGGGGCTGAGCCTGGAGGTCATTGCGCGGGGATTGCAGACGGCGGTGGCGCCCCGGATGCGGATGCAGGTGACCCGTCTGCCGAACGGCGTCACGGTTATCGATGACACTTACAATGCAAACCCGTCCAGCGTGGAGGCCGCCCTGGTGGCGTTGCGGCGCTTTTCCGGGCGGTCGGTGGCGGTGTTGGGGGAAATGCGGGAGCTGGGCGACGAGGCCCGGCGCGCCCATCGAGCGATCGGTGAGCGCGCCGCGGCCCTCGGCGTGTGGCGGTTGGTTGTGCTCGGGGCGCAGGCCGGCGTCATGGCGTTGGGCGCGCGCGCGGGAGGCATGCCGTCAGAGGCGGTTCACATCTGTGACTCGCACGTGGAGGCCGCGGACGTGGTCGTCGCTGGTTGGCAGCCGGGCGACGTGGTGCTCGTCAAGGGATCGCGCGGGGCGAAAATGGAGGAGGTCGTGCGGCTGCTGGAAAGTGCGGGAACCCGGTCGTGATGCTCTATCACCTGCTCTATCCTCTGCACGCCTCGTACTCCGTTTTCAACGTCTTTCGCTACATCACGTTTCGCACCCTGGTGGCATCGATTACCGCACTGCTCATCTCCTTCTTCCTCGGGCCGTGGTTCATCCGGCGCATGACGGCCCAGCAGATCGGCCAAACGATTCGGCCGGATGGACCCCAGAGTCACCTGTCGAAGGCCGGCACGCCGACCATGGGTGGCGCCTTGATTCTGTTTTCTATGCTGCTGGCCACCCTGCTGCTGGCCGATTTGACCAACCGCTACGTGTGGATCGCGGTGGGGGTGTCGGTGGCGTATGCCATCATCGGGTTCGCCGATGACTATCTCAAGCTGCGGCGCGGCAACGCGCGAGGGTTGAGCGGCAAGGCGAAGCTGGTGGCGCAATTCGCGGTGGCCTTGGCGGTCGGACTGGTGTTGTTCCTGGATCATGACTTCAGCACGGCGCTCTTCTTCCCGTTTCTCAAGGAACTCCACCCCGACCTGGGCTGGGGATACATAGGGTTTGCGGCGGTGGTTGTGGTCGGGGCATCCAATGCCGTCAACCTCACTGATGGTTTGGACGGGCTTGCTATTGGACCGGTGATGACCACCGCGTTCACGTACGGGGTGTTCGCGTATCTCACGGGCAACGCGAAATACGCCGAATACCTCCAGATTCCCCACGTTCCCGGGGTGGGCGAATTGGCCATTTTTTGCGGCGCGTTGCTGGCCGCGGGACTCGGGTTCCTCTGGTTCAATGCCTATCCGGCGCAGATGTTCATGGGGGACGTTGGCTCGCTGCCGCTGGGGGCCGCGCTGGCGGTGGTTGCGCTGGTGACCAAACAGGAAATCATCCTGATGGTCGTCGGCGGCGTCTTCGTCGTCGAGGCGCTGTCCGTGATTTTTCAGGTCGTGTCGTTCAAACTGCGCCGCAAGCGCATCTTCCGTATGGCACCGGTTCACCATCACTTCGAGCTGCTGGGGTGGCCGGAGCCGCAGATCATTGTCCGTTTTTGGATCATTTCGATCATCTGCGCGTTGCTGGCGCTCAGTACGTTGAAGTTGCGATGATGTTCGACATTTCCGGTCAACACTTCCTGATCATCGGCGCGGGTAAGACAGGTCAGCGTGTCGCCGCATTCCTGCGCCATTGCGGCGCCCGTGTCCGCCTCGTGGAACGTACAGCCGCGGCGCTCGCACGGGCCACTCTTCCTGACGACGTCGAAACGCACGTTGGCGATAGCACCGAAGATCTCCTTCGCGGCATCGATGTCGTCGTGCCCAGTCCCGGCGTGCCCCGCGCGCACGCATTGCTGCGCCGTGCCGTGGGTCGGGGCGTCCCCGTTCTGAGCGAGATTGAACTCGCGGCGCGTGCCCTGACGTGCCCGATCCTGGCCGTGAGCGGGACGAACGGCAAGAGCACCACGACCGTGCTTCTCGGCAATATGCTCAAGGAAGCCGGTCTGCACGCCTTCGTTGGCGGCAATCTCGGCACACCGTTGATTGACGCCTGCCTGGCCGAGCGGCCGTATGACGCGGCGGTGGTGGAGGTGTCGAGCTTCCAGTTGGAATGGGTGTACACGTTCCAACCGCAAGTCGCCCTACTGCTGAACGTGACGCCGGACCATCTCGACCGGTACGCCAATATGGACGAGTACCGGCGTGCGAAGGCCGCATTGCTGGCTGCGCAACAGCCGGGAGATGTGGCGGTGCTCAATCGCGATGACCCATGGGTCTGGGAGCAACGGCGCAAGACCCGGGCTGCCACGATTTCGTTCGGCCATGAACCGGTCGAGTTCGGCAGTTTCGTCGATGGCCATGCAATCATCTACTGGGGACCGGAGCCGGCTCCCAGACGGTTTTCGCTCGATGCGGTGCGCTTACCCGGAGCGCATAACCGCGAAAATATGATGGCGGCGGTCACTGCCGCGGCCATTTGGGGAGTTCCCGCCGCGGCCATTCAGCGCGCGCTGGAGACCACGCACGGTTTGCCGCACCGTTTGGCGCTAGTGCGCGAACGCGCCGGCGTGCGCTTTTACGACGATTCCAAAGGGACCAACGTCGGCGCGATGGAGAAATCGGTGGCCAGCTTCGCTGGGGGCGTCATTCTGCTCGCCGGCGGCTACGACAAGGGCGGTGATTTCAGCGTGCTGAGTCCCCTGTTGCAGACACATGTGCGGCATCTGGTGTTGTTCGGCGCCGCGGGCGCGCGCATCGAGGCGCAGCTGCACGGCGCGGTGCCCAGTTCGGTTACCGCCGACCTCACCGCTGCCGTCACCGAGGCGGCGCGCCTGGCGCGCGCGGGCGAGACGGTGTTGCTCTCGCCCGGGTGTGCCAGTTTCGACGAGTTCACGGATTATGCCGCGCGGGGCAGACGCTTCCGCGAGTTGGTGGACGCGCTATGAGCATGCCGCCGCTCGCGCAGCTACGGCAACGGGTCGTCATGCCGCGGCTCAACCGACCCGACCCCTGGCTGTTGATTGCCGCCGCGGGATTGGTGGGCGTGGGGATCGTGATGGTGTTCAACGCCAGCTATTTCCACGCCCAGGAACGGTACGCCGATCCCCTCATGTTCTTCCGCAAACATCTATTTGCGGTGGCCTGTGGCGCCACGTTATTGCTGCTCGTCTCGCATGTGCGCCTGGAATGGTTCGACCGCATCGCGTATCCCGCGTTGATCGCCATCATGATCGCGCTGGCGCTCGTGCTGCTGCCAGGCGTGGGGATCGCGCGCGGCGGCGCGCGGCGCTGGATCGGGATTGGCCCGTTCAATTTCCAGCCCTCCGAGTTCGCCAAGTTGATCGTCGTCCTCTATCTGGCGCGGTCGATCGCGCGGAATCGCGAACACATGACGTCCTTCGTCACCGGCGTGCTGCCACATCTCGTGGTCGTCGGCGTGTGCGCGCTGCTCGTGGTCGTACAGCCGGATTTTGGAACGGCAGCGATCCTGGTGCTCGTGCTGGCATTGATGCTTTTTGGCGGAGGCGCACGCCCCGCGCACCTGATCGGTCTTGCCTTGCTGGCGCTGCCGGCGGTCGGTTTCGCGCTCGTCCGGGCACCGTATCGCTGGCGGCGCATTCTCGCGTTCGTGGATCCGTGGCGGTACAGCCAGGACATTGCGTTTCAATTGGTGCAGTCGTTGATCGCCTTTGGCTCCGGTGGAATGACCGGCATCGGCCTCGGCGAGAGCAAGCAGAAAATGTTTTTCTTGCCCGAGGCGCATACGGACTTCATTTTCGCCTTGATCGGAGAAGAGCTGGGGTTCCTGGGCGCCATGGCGGTGTTGGCGTTGTTCGCGGTGGTGGGGATCCGCGGCTTCCGCGTCGCGCTACGACACCCGGATGGGTTTGCCAGCATGCTGGCGTTGGGCATCACGCTGGTGATAATGTTGGAAGCCATTGTGAACGTGGGCGTGGTGTTGGGGCTCTTGCCAACCAAAGGTCTTGCGCTGCCGTTCCTCAGCTATGGCGGTTCGGCATTGATCGGTACACTCGTGGAGGTGGGAATTCTCGCCTCCTTGTCGCGGATGACGGGTTAGGAATGCGTATGATCGTTGCCGGAGGGGGAACGGGCGGACACCTCTTCCCGGGGCTGGCGGTTGCGGATGCGGCGGCCGCGCGCGCGGGCACGCGCGTCCTCTTCGTCGGTAGTGCCTACGGCCTTGAAGCGCACACAATTCCCGCCACGCCGTATCCGTTTCACGCGCTGGGCGTGCGCGGGGTGCGGGGGCGCGGCCTCCGTGGCATCGTGACGCTCGCCTGGGAGTTGCCGCGGGCCATCCGGGAATCGTGGCGCATTCTCGGCCGTTTTCGGCCGACGCTGGTGCTTGGGTTGGGGGGCTACGGATCGGTCCCCGTCGCCATTACCGCGTGGTTGCGTCGAGTACCACTGGTGCTGTTGGAGCAGAACGCCTATCCGGGCTTTGCCAACCGGTTGCTCGGGCGACTGGCCCGTACGGTCTGCACAACGTATGCGGAGAGTGCGGCATTTTTCCCCGCGGGCAAGGCGATGCACACCGGCAATCCCGTGCGGCAGCTGACTTGCCGCCAGCATCCGCTGCCCAACGGCTTTACGCTGTTTGCCTTCGGCGGCAGTCAAGGCGCCCATAGTATCAACCTCGCCATGCTGGCTGCCGCACCGATCCTGGGCCGACAATTGTCTGGGCTGCGCATCCTCCATCAAACCGGTGCGGCCGACGCGCCTTGGGTGCGGCAGGCCTACGAGGCGGCGGGGATCGAGGCGGACGTTCGCGAGTTCGTGGCCGACATGGGCGAGGCCTACGGGCGTGCGGATTTGGTTGTCTGCCGTGCCGGCGCCACCACATTGGCCGAACTCAGCGCGGTCGGAAAAGCTTCGATTTTGATTCCGTACCCCTTTGCGGCCGACGACCACCAACGCCGGAATGCGGAAATTTTCGTGGCCCATGGCGCGGCGGAAATGATACTGAACGCCGACTTGAATGGGGAACGGTTGGCGCAGGCGGTGGCCGCGTTGGCGCGGGACGGTGGGCGGCGGACGACGATGAGTGCGTGCGCCCGGGGGCTTGCCGTGCCGGATGCGACCGCGCGGGTGGTCACCATCTGCCGGCAAGTGGCGGGGGAGACCTAAGATGAGTCCGCTATTCAAGAGATCCCGCCACATCCACTTCGTTGGCATCGGCGGGGTGGGGATGAGCGGGATCGCGGAGGTGCTCCTACACATGGGGCACACCATCAGCGGTTCCGACATTGCCGAGAGTGAGGCGACGCGTCGGTTGTGCCGGTTGGGCGCGGCGATCGGCTATGGCCATCGGACCGACGCGGTCACGGCGGATGTCGACGTCGTGGTCATCTCTTCGGCGGTGAAATATTCGAATCCGGAGATCGTGCGGGCGCGAGCGTTGAACATTCCGGTGATTCCCCGCGCCGAGATGCTCGCCGAGCTGATGCGCATGAAATGGGGTATCGCGATCGCGGGGACGCACGGGAAGACGACGACGACCTCGCTGATCGCCGCCATTTTGAACCGTACCGGCCTGGATCCCACCGTGGTCATCGGCGGCAAGGTGCACGCCCTCGGCGGCAACGCCCAGTTTGGCACGGGCGACCTCATGGTTGCCGAGGCGGATGAGAGCGACGGCACTTTCTTGCTGCTGGCTCCCGCGATCGCGGTCGTGACCAACATCGATCCGGAGCATCTGGACTATTACGGGGACATGGATCACGTGCGCTCCGCGTATCTCGAATTCATCAACCGCGTGCCGTTCTTCGGTGCGGCGGTCTTGTGCCTCGACGACGCCACCGTCCGCGGCCTCTTGCCGCAGATCCGCAAGCGCGCGATCACGTACGGCACCAGTACGGATGCCGACTACGTCGCGCGGGACATTGCGGTGTGCGGTATGACTACGCGCTTTCGGGCCGAGCGCCATGGATCGATCGTGGGCCACGTGATGGTGCGCCTGCCGGGCCGCCACCACGCATTGAACGCCCTGGCCGCGCTCGCGGTGGCCAGCGAACTCGATGTGCCGGTGGAGGCGGCGCAGTGCGCCCTCAGCGAGTTCGGTGGTATTCACCGGCGGTTCGAAGTCTGCGGCGAAGTAGGCGGTATTATGGTGGTGAGTGACTATGGCCATCATCCGGCGGAGATCCGTGCCACCTTGGCGGCGGCGCGCGAGGGTTTCGGGCGCCGACTCGTCGTGCTGTTTCAGCCGCACCGCTTCACGCGCACACGCGACCTGTTCGCCGATTTTCTCGACGCCTTCGACGCCGCGGATCACTTGTTGGTGACCGACGTGTACCCGGCGGGCGAAGATCCGATCGAGGGTGTGACCGGCGAGGTGTTGTACGCGGCCCTCAAGCGCCGCGGCCATCTCGATGTATCGTATGTGCCGGACCCCCATCGCCTGGTGGCCGCGGCGCAGGCGGTGCTCAGGCCCGGCGATCTCGTGATGGTGCTCGGGGCCGGTTCGATTCACGAAGTCGGCGACGAATTGGTGCGCACCCTGTGCGGCGGTCAGACGGCATTTACCATGCAGTGAACGCATGAGGCGAGGGCGTAACGGTGAACGATCGGCAACGACAGGCCTGGCTGGACGCGTTTGGAGCGCGGGTGCGCTTCGACGAGCCGCTCCGGCGACATACTTCGTTTCGCATCGGTGGGCCGGCGGATGTGTGGGTGGAGGTGGTCGATGCGATGGAGATCCGCCGCGTGCAGGCGTTGGCCGCCGCGGCGGGTCTCCCGCTCCTCGTGTTGGGTCGCGGAACGAACGTGCTGGTGAGCGATCAGGGCGTGCGCGGGGCGGCGCTGCATCTGGGCCGCCCGCTCGCCTCGGTCGAGTGGCGGCCGAATGGTGACGGGCACTATGTGCGTGCGGGCGCAGCTCTTCCCCTCAAACGATTGGTCGCCCTGGCCATTGCACGCGATCTCGCCGGTTTGGAATTTGCCGAGGGCATACCCGGCACCGTCGGGGGCGGGCTGCTGATGAATGCCGGTGCCTTCGGCGGCGAGCTTGCCGACGTCATCACGGCGGTTGAGGGCGTCGACGCGAGCGGCGGTCTGCGGCAGCTCCCGCGTGCGGCCTTGCGCTTCGGCTACCGGCAGTTCGATCTCCCAACGGGGTTCGTGGTCACGCGTCTCGACTTTCTGCTCCGCCCCGGGGACCCGCGGGCCATTCGCGCCAAGCGCGATGACGCCCAGCACCGGCGCCAAGCGCATCAGCCGCTCGGTTGTCCGAACGCCGGCTCGATTTTCAAGAACCCGCCGGCACACCATGCCGGCCGGTTGATCGAGGCGGCCGGCATGAAGGGCTTCCGATACGGCGATGCCATGGTGTCGACACAACACGCCAACTTCATCGTGAATGTCGGGAGGGCGACGGCGGCCGACGTACGCTGGGTAATGCGGGAGATCGAGCGCCGCGTCCGCGACATGCACGGTGTGCGCCTGGAACCGGAGATCCGACTGGTCGGCGATTGGAGGGGGGCGTGACGAGTAGCGGGCGGGCGCGGAGGAATCGGTTTTGGTGGTCGCGGCGCGCGGTCGGCCGTTGGCTGTCACGCGCCCGGCTTTCGGTGCTCGCCGCCCTCTGCGGAAGCGGCCTGGCCGCTGCCCTCTGGTATGGCGTCCCGGGCACGGTGCAACTGGTCCGCGGCCATGCCTACTTCGCGCTGTCGAGGATCGAGTTGGAAGGGAACCGGCGCCTCAGCCGCCACGAGATTCTCCACTGGGCGGGGCTGAATGCACACGCGAGCATCTGGGATGCGCGTCCCGATCTCTTGAAGGTGCGCCTGCTCAGTCATCCCTGGATCCGGAATGTTTGGGTCCGGCGCGAGTTTCCGAATCGACTGAGCATCGGTGTCGAAGAGCGCCGCCCGGTCGCCATTGTTCGGTTGAGCGAGCTGAACTACGTCGACCGCGGCGGCTATGTCCTGGGACCGTTGCGCACGGACGACAGCCCGGACTTTCCGTTGATCACCGGCCTGGACAATCCGAAGACCGCCGACTTCGTCTCCGTCGGGGTGCATCGTGCCCTGCGCTTTCTCCGCCTGTGCGAACGGTTTCACGGCTTCGATGCGATTTCGGAAGTGCGTGTCGATCGCGACCGCGGCCTGACCGTCTTTTCTCTACGGAGGCCGGTGGCCATGGTGTTAGGCTGGGGCGGCTGGCGAGAAAAACTGTCGCGTGCGGCGCGCGTGCTCGCCGTTTGGGAAGGGCAGATGAATCGGGTGGCCGCAGTGGATGTGTCCTTTCGGGGCATGGCCGTCGTGAAGGTGCATGAGGAATCCCGCCCCGCCCCCGTGCGATCGAAGAAGGGGGTGCGGGCGTAGCACGCGAGAATCGTCGCGCCTGTGCGGATCGCTGTGAATTATGTTTACGAAGCGCGCTATAGGGGGGCTCACGAACGGCGAGGGTGTCGCGGCGATCGGAGTGCTCGCGGGCGCGCGTGATTGGTGAGGGGTGGCTTGGGGGATGGCGAAGAAGTCGGAACTGCTCGTGGGGCTTGATATCGGCACATCCAAGGTGGCCGCGGTGGTCGGTGAGTGCAGCGACGGCGTACTCGCGGTTGTCGGCGCCGGTTCCGCCCCGTCCGACGGCCTGCGTAAGGGTGTGGTGGTCAACATCGAGGCGACCGTCCATGCCATCGAGCATGCGCTGAAAGAGGCCGAAGTTACCGCCGGCTGCGAGATCCACAGCGTGTTCGCCGGGGTCGGCGGCGGGCACATCAAGGGATTCAACAGTCACGGCGTGGTCGGCGTCAAGAATCCCGAGGTGAGTCAGGCCGATGTCGATCGCGTGCTCGACGCGGCGCGCGCCGTGGCCTTGCCCGCCGACCGCGATATCTTGCATGTGCTGCCGCAGGATTTCGTTCTCGACGGTCAGGACGGGATCCGCGCGCCCGTGGGGATGTCCGGCGTACGGTTAGAGGCGCGCGTCCATATCGTGACGACCGCAACGACGTCGGCGCAGAACGTGATCAAGTGTTGCGAACGCACCGGCTTGCATGTTGCGGACCTGGTGCTCGGTGCACTGGCGGCGGCCGAGGCCGTGCTGACGCCGGAGGAGAAGGAACTCGGCGTCGCGTTGATCGACCTTGGGGCGGGGACCACCGACGTCTTGGTCTTCCATCAAGGGGCCGTGCGGCATACCGCGGTGCTGTCGCTCGGTGGCAACCACGTGACCAACGACATTGCCGCCGGCCTGCGGACCCCGTTCCGCGATGCCGAAATTCTCAAGCGGCGAAACGGCTGCGCGTTGACGCGTTCGGTCGGTCGGGAGCAGACCGTCGAGGTGCCGAGTCTCGGCGGACGCGCACCGCGTCTCCTGTCGCGTCACATGCTGAGCCAAATCATCGAAGCGCGGGTCGAGGAGCTCCTGACACTCGCCCGCCATCAAATCGCCAAGTGCGGATTCGACGAGGGCTTGGGATCGGGTGTCGTCCTGACCGGCGGCACGGCATTGCTGGAAGGTGTCGTACCGCTGGCCGAACAGGTGTTTCAGAGCCCCGTACGCATCGGGACGCCGTTGAATCTGAGCGGCGACGGGCAGGTGGGTGGCGTGGTCCTCGCGAACGACGCCGGCTTCGCGGCAGCCGTGGGCCTGGTGCAGTACGGCGCGCGGCCGCGCGATCATGCGCCGGTCCGCGGCGAGGAAGCCCGCTTCGCCGGCAAGGTGCGTCAGCGGCTCAAAGACTGGGTGGAGGCGTTTTTTTAAGCGTGACTCACGCGCGGCAATCGTGTTAGATACGCGGTGATCAAGAACCATGGGCGCGCCATGGTGGTTGTGCGGAGGAGGGGACGATGATCGAGTTGGTGGGAGGGAAAGAAGTGCTGGGAGCGCGGATCAAGGTTATCGGGATCGGCGGTGGCGGCGGCAACGCGGTGAACACCATGATCTCCTCCGGGCTGCCGGGTGTGGAGTTCATTGCGGCGAACACCGACTCGCAGGCACTCGGCGTCAACCTGGCGGCGACCAAGTTGCAGTTGGGCGCGCAGTTGACCAAGGGCTTGGGGGCAGGTGCCAACCCCGATATTGGACGGCAGGCCGCGATCGACGACACCGAACTCATCCGCGAACAGATCGCCGGTGCCGATATGGTGTTCATCACCGCCGGCATGGGAGGCGGCACCGGAACCGGCGGCGCGCCGATCGTCGCCCGCATCGCCCGCGAACAGGGGGCGCTCACGGTTGCCGTGGTCACCAAGCCGTTCCAGTTCGAGGGTAAGAAGCGCATGCGGCAGGCTGACGAAGGTATGCGCGACCTGAAGGACGCGGTGGACACGCTCATCGCCATCCCCAACCAACGGCTACTCGCTGTGGCCGCTCGCAATACCTCGTTGCTGGATACCTTCAAGAAAGCCGACGACATCCTGTTGCAGGCCGTCCGCGGCATCTCCGACCTGATCACCGTCCACGGTCTCATCAATCTCGACTTCGCCGACGTGCGGACGATCATGGCGGAGATGGGCATGGCCATGATGGGTGCCGGCGTCGCCAACGGCGAGAACCGCGCCGTCGAAGCGGCGCAGAAGGCGATCTCCAGCCCGCTGCTCGAAGATATCTCGATCCACGGCGCGAAGGGCGTGCTGATCAACATTACCGGGAGTCACGATCTGTCGCTGCACGAGGTAAACGAGGCGGCGACCCTGATACAGGAGGAGGCGCACGAGGATGCCAATATCATCTTCGGTGCGGTGATCGACGAGCAAATGGGCGATGAGATCCGTATCACCGTGATCGCCACAGGCTTTGGCGATGCGCAGCGCGACGCAAAACGGCCTGGTTTCAGCCTCAGCCAGGAGCCGGTCAACACCCCGGTGCGTCCGGTGCAGCCACCGGCTTCGTCGCGAGTCGCCGTGCGCGATGCGAATCGACCGGTGGTGCATCTCGGAACGATCATCGACGATCTTGAGTCGCCCACGTTCAAGCGCTACAAGCCGGGAACGGAGCGCGGCAACGGCAGCGAACCGACGCCCGAGGAGTTCACCATCTCCTCAGAGGAAAGCGAAGATCAGTACGAAATTCCCGCCTTCCTCCGCAAGAATGCGATGTGACGCGGACGGCAGATACCAGAACAAAGACTTGCGTCTGATGTCTGTCGTCTAGAGTTCGGTTGTCTATAAGCTGAAGTTCCCGCCGTCTTTTCGTTGAGTCGTCAGCAGAAATGCAAGCAGGGCGAGGGTTGTGCGTCTTCTGGTAGGAATCATAGCGTGCAAGATGTAGTCACTAAATGACTTGACATCGACGCCGATTCCGGCATTATGCGCCCATGACAAGGCGCGGAGCGCCAGTGCATGTCGTCACCACACGGCGCACCTACAAGGGCAAGGTCTACCAGACCCACTTGCTGCGGCGCAGTTACCGGGAGGGGCCGAAGGTCTGCAACGAAACGCTCGCCAACCTCTCGCATCTTCCCGACCCGGTAGTCGATCTGATTCGTCGCAGCCTGCGCGGCGAACAGCTGTGTGCCGTGCAGGAACGCTTCGAGGTCGTCGCCTCCCACCATCACGGGCACGTCGACGCGGTGCTGACCACGATGCACCGCCTGGGGATCGAGGCGCTGATTGCCTCCCGCCCCTCGCGCCAGCGCGACTTGGTGGTAGCGATGGTGGCGGCGCGTATCTTGGCACCGACGAGCAAACTGGCCACCACCCGGTGGTGGCACACCACCACGCTGCCCGCCGTGCTCGGCGTGGAGCATGCCACGGAAGACCAATGCTACGAGGCCATGGACTGGCTGCTGGAGCGCCAGGGGATCATCGAGAAGAAACTCGCCGCGCGCCACCTGCAGACCGATGGCCTGGTACTCTACGATCTGACCTCGAGCTACTTCGAGGGCCGCAGCTGTCCGCTGGCCGCGCGCGGCCATGATCGCGATGGCAAACGCGGCAAGTTGCAGGTGAACTACGGCCTGCTCACCAACGCGCAGGGGCTCCCGGTTGCGGTGTCGGTCTTCAAGGGCAACACGGCGGATCCCACCACGCTGTTGGAGCAGGTCCACAAGGTCCGCGAGAAATTCGCTCTGCGCTCGGTCGCGGTGGTCGGCGACCGCGGCATGATCTCGCAGAAACAGATCACCACGCTACGCGGCATCGACGGGATGCAGTGGATCACCGCGTTACGCAGCGCAGCGATTGGCGAGTTGGTCGAACAGGGCCATGTGCAGCTCGGGCTGTTCGACGAGCGCAATCTCTTCGAGTTCATACACCCGGACTATCCCGGCGAACGACTGGTGGCCTGCCGCAATCCCGAGCTGGCGAAGTCCCGGGGGCACACGCGCCAGTCGTTGCTCGCCGCCACCCAGCGCGACCTCGACCTCGTGTGCGGGATGGTCCAGCGCGGGCGGCTCAAAGGCCAGGACGCCATCGGCGTCCGTGTCGGCAAGGTGGTCAACAAGTACAAGGTGGCCAAACACTTCGTCCTCAAGATTGGCGCGAACGCATTCAGCTATCACCTTGATGAGGAGAAGGTGCAGCGGGAAGCGGCGCTCGACGGGATCTACATCATTCGCACGAGCCTCGCGGCGCGCACGCTGTCCGCGGAAGACGCGGTCCGTAGCTACAAGCAACTGAGCAACGTGGAGCGCGCGTTTCGGTGCTACAAAACCATCGATCTCAAGGTGCGGCCCATTCATCACCACGTCGAGGAGCGCGTGCGCGCCCACATCTTCCTCTGCCTGCTGGCCTACTATGTCGAGTGGCATATGATTGAAGCGTGGCGGCCGCTGCTGTTTGGCGACGAAGACCAGCAGGCCAAGCGGACGCGCGACCCGGTGGCGCCGGCGCGGCGCTCCGCGAAGGCACTCGCCAAAGTCCATTCCCGGCGGCTTGAGGACGGCAGTGTCGTCCACAGCTTTCGCACGCTGCTTGGCGAACTCACCACCATCGTCCGCAACACCTGCCGTCCTCCGGGCCCTGCGGCCGCAACAGCGACCTTTGAGATGATCACGCGTCCCAACCCCACGCAGGCTCGCGCGGTAGAATTGCTTCAGACGATTGCCGTGTAGTCAGAACCGTGCACGGCCGAATTCTCCTAACCTCTGGACTTCACGTTGATTCTCGCTCACACTCAGCGGGAACTTCAGTATAAGCATTGCGGCCACCGCCGCTTTCCTGTGCCTTGCTTGAGCCGCCGGTGGCGAGGCGCTATCCTCGCAGCCGGAGATTCGATTGACAAGCTGGTCGGTGGAAGAGCGTGCTCGTGCCCGCCGCACGCGCGAGCGGGTGCTGTTTGCCAAGAAGCAGGCCGGCGACCTCCGCGTCTGTCTCCTCTATCCCAATCGCTACAGCGTGGCGATGGGGAACCTCGGATTCCACGCGGTGTACGAGATCTTTGATCGGTACCCCGGCGTCGTTTGCGAGCGGGCATTCCTGCCCGATCCCGAGGATGCGCCCCTGGTTACCGCGGGGACGTTACGCAGCTTCGAGTCGTCTACGCGCGTGCGCGACTTCGACCTGATCGCTTTTTCGATTTCCTTTGAGACCGACTACTGGCACGTGGTCCGTCTGCTCGATCTGATCGGCGTGCCAGTGACCGGCGGCGAGCGCACCGGCCGCGGGCCGCTGATCGTTGCGGGCGGGCCGGCCGTCTTCCTGAACCCCGAACCGTTGGCGGAGTTCATTGACCTGTTTCTCATCGGTGAAGCGGAGGAAATGCTCCCGGAGTTCTTGGCGTTGCTGTCGCAGGAGCGGCGACAAGCACGCGCACAGGCGCGCACGCGCGGCAACGCGATAGCCGCGGATGCGCGGAGGGATTTCCTGTCCGCATGCGCACGCTCCGTTGCCGGCGCCTATGTGCCGGCACTGTACGAGCCCGTGTACGATGGCCCGGTCGTGGCAAGCCTCAACTACCATGGACCGGGCGGCGGTGGTGTCGAACGACGCCTGGTCGAGGATCTGAACGCGTTCGGGACGGCGACACGGGTGCTGAGTGACGAAGCGGTGTTCGGAGACATGGTCCTTGTGGAGGCCAGTCGCGGGTGTCAATGGGGCTGCCGGTTCTGCGCGGCCGGTTACATGTACCGTCCCATCCGTACACGCGGCTTGGAGCGCCTGCGGGAATCGGTGCGTGACGGGCTGACACATCGACAAACGATCGGTCTGGTCGGTGCCGAGATGGCCAGTCTGCCCGGATTGGAGGCGCTGTCGGAACTGGCCGCCGACGCTGGAGGGCGGCTGTCGCCCTCGTCGCTGAAAGCCGATTGCGTGACGCCACGGATCGCGTCCGCATTGGCACGCGGTCGCAACCGCAGCGTCACCGTGGCGCCGGAAGCCGGTTCGGAACGGCTGCGCCGGGTTATCAACAAGAACCTGTCGGAGGCGGATATCCTCCGGGCGGCGGACCTGTTGGTGGGCGAAGGGGTACAGGATCTGAAGTTGTATTTCATGGTGGGACTGCCAACCGAGGAGGCGGCGGACGTGCTGGCGATTGCGGACTTGACTGCCAACATTCGCAGTCGGTTGTGCGACGCGGAGCGCGCGCGCCGGCGCGTGGCGAACATCACGGTATCGGTGAACCCGTTCGTTCCCAAGCCGTGGACGCCGTTTCAATGGGAACCCATGGAGCGGATTCCGATCGTCAAGCGGAAGCTTTCGCGATTGCGACAAGCGCTGGCACGCACCGCCAACGTACAGTTGGACGCCGAGTCGCCACGGCAAGCCTATTTCCAGACGCTGCTCTCCCGTGGCGACCGTCGCGTGGGGCGGGTCCTGCACGCCATTCATGAAGCGAATGGCGATTGGTGGGCGGTCATTCGGGCCTGGCGGCGTGAGGGCGTGCCGGGCGTACCCCACCCGGACGACTACGTACACCGGGCGTACGGCGAGACGGAACGTCTGCCATGGGATTTCATCGACCATCGAATCGCCAAGACGTTCCTGTGGATCGAGCGGCGAAAGGCGCTGGCAGCGCGCCAGACCGCCCCGTGCGATACGGCGACGTGCACGTCGTGTGGGGCATGCTAAGTGTGGGACGGGGCGTTGCCGTGGCATGATCGTCGGCGTGGGTATCGACATCGTTGCGGTCGCACGGATCCGAGAGGCGCTGGAGCGGGTGCGGACCGGGGCGCGGTTTCGCGCGCGAGTGTTCACGCCAGAGGAGGTCGCATACTGCGGTCGACGCCGCAACGCGCATGAGAGCTACGCGGCGCGGTTCGCCGCAAAGGAGGCGACGATGAAAGCGCTCGGACGGGGGTTCGGCGAGGGGCTGGCCTGGCGGGACATCGAAGTGGTCCGCGCCACGGGCGCCCCCAGTATCCGACTCGTCGGCGATGCACTGATCCGGGCGCAGGCCCTGGGGGTGAGCCGCCTCCACCTGTCTCTGACCCACGAGGGTGATCTCGCGGTCGCCTGTGTCATTGCAGAGTCCTGAGCGAGCCCAGGGATGTCCGCGGGGCTTGAGCGAGGCAACGGCGCACGCGATGATGGTACAGCCACGGTGACGGCAGAGGAGGGATTCTGGAATGAGTGAGGCGCCGCGAGGCTTGCTGCCATCGGTGGGATGGTCCGTCATGCACCTGTTCTATCGCGTCGACCGCACGCGTTGGCGCGGCTTCACCGCGGCGGAGCGTGTCGGTGCGATCGAGGAATTTTCCGCGTGGATGACGGCGTCTGCCAAAGAGGACGGTCTGCAGTTCGTCCCATTTGCCGGCGTTACCAAATTCGACATCGGCTTGATGGTCATTCACGCCGACCTGTGGCGGATACAGCAATTGAGCCAGGAGATCGTGGCCACTGCGCTCGGTGCCTGCCTGACGCCGGTGGACTCGTTTCTCTCCCTCACGGAAGCCAGTGAGTACATCACCAACGATGTCGACTGGGCGAAGCTGCTGATTGTGGATCAGAAACTCGATCCCGGGGCAGCGGAGTTCGCCACCCGCTTCGCGGCACTACGCAAGCGGACGACGATGTACGCGGAGTCTCGCGTCCACCCGCGGTTACCTGACGCCTACCCGGTGGTCTGCTTCTATCCGATGTCGAAGTCGCGACAGGAGCCAAACAATTGGTACCGGTTGGGATTCGAGGAGCGCAAGCGCTTCATGCTCGGGCATGGCGAAGGGGGCCGGCGTTTTGCCGACCGCGTCAGTCAACTGATCACCACGTGCACCGGCATCGACGACTGGGAGTGGGGCGTGACGCTGTTCTCACGGGATCTGCGCGCCATTCGCGACATCGTCTACGATCTGCGCTACGATCCCGCCAGCGCCCTCTATGGATTGTTTGGCGCGTTTTATATCGGCATCCGGTTCGAGTCGGCGCAACTGGCGGCCGTACTGAAGCTGTGACGCTTCCCGAGCGAAAGCCCGTCGATTGTTCACAGTCGAGAGCGGCTGTCCCTGAGTGTGCCTCTCGGTTCGCCAGCACGTCCGCGAACGCCGGAGGGGAGCCGTCCTCCTAGTCTGAAGTTCCCGCCGTCTTTTCGTTGAGTCGTCAGCAGAAATGCAAGCAGGGCGAGGGTTGTGCGTCTTCTGGTAGGAATCATAGCGTGCAAGATGTAGTCACTAAATGACTTGACATCGACGCCGATTCCGGCATTATGCGCCCATGACAAGGCGCGGAGCGCCAGTGCATGTCGTCACCACACGGCGCACCTACAAGGGCAAGGTCTACCAGACCCACTTGCTGCGGCGCAGTTACCGGGAGGGGCCGAAGGTCTGTAACGAAACGCTCGCCAACCTCTCGCATCTTCCCGACCCGGTAGTCGATCTGATTCGTCGCAGCCTGCGCGGCGAACAGCTGTGTGCCGTGCAGGAACGCTTCGAGGTCGTCGCCTCCCACCATCACGGGCACGTCGACGCGGTGCTGACCACGATGCACCGCCTGGGGATCGAGGCGCTGATTGCCTCCCGCCCCTCGCGCCAGCGCGACTGGTGGTAGCGATGGTGGCGGCGCGTATCTTGGCACCGACGAGCAAACTGGCCACCACCCGGTGGTGGCACACCACCACGCTGCCCGCCGTGCTCGGCGTGGAGCATGCCACGGAAGACCAATGCTACGAGGCCATGGACTGGCTGCTGGAGCGCCAGGGGATCATCGAGAAGAAACCCGCCGCGCGCCACCTGCAGACCGATGGCCTGGTACTCTACGATCTGACCTCGAGCTACTTCGAGGGCCGCAGCTGTCCGCTGGCCGCGCGCGGCCATGATCGCGATGGCAAACGCGGCAAGTTGCAGGTGAACTACGGCCTGCTCACCAACGCGCAGGGGCTCCCGGTTGCGGTGTCGGTCTTCAAGGGCAACACGGCGGATCCCACCACGCTGTTGGAGCAGGTCCACAAGGTCCGCGAGAAATTCGCTCTGCGCTCGGTCGCGGTGGTCGGCGACCGCGGCATGATCTCGCAGAAACAGATCACCACGCTACGCGGCATCGACGGGATGCAGTGGATCACCGCGTTACGCAGCGCAGCGATTGGCGAGTTGGTCGAACAGGGCCATGTGCAGCTCGGGCTGTTCGACGAGCGCAATCTCTTCGAGTTCATACACCCGGACTATCCCGGCGAACGACTGGTGGCCTGCCGCAATCCCGAGCTGGCGAAGTCCCGGGGGCACACGCGCCAGTCGTTGCTCGCCGCCACCCAGCGCGACCTCGACCTCGTGTGCGGGATGGTCCAGCGCGGGCGGCTCAAAGGCCAGGACGCCATCGGCGTCCGTGTCGGCAAGGTGGTCAACAAGTACAAGGTGGCCAAACACTTCGTCCTCAAGATTGGCGCGAACGCATTCAGCTATCACCTTGATGAGGAGAAGGTGCAGCGGAAGCGGCGCTCGACGGGATCTACATCATTCGCACGAGCCTCGCGGCGCGCACGCTGTCCGCGGAAGACGCGGTCCGTAGCTACAAGCAACTGAGCAACGTGGAGCGCGCGTTTCGGTGCTACAAAACCATCGATCTCAAGGTGCGGCCCATTCATCACCACGTCGAGGAGCGCGTGCGCGCCCACATCTTCCTCTGCCTGCTGGCCTACTATGTCGAGTGGCATATGATTGAGCGTGGCGGCCGCTGCTGTTTGGCGACGAAGACCAGCAGGCCAAGCGGACGCGCGACCCGGTGGCGCCGGCGCGGCGCTCCGCGAAGGCACTCGCCAAAGTCCATTCCCGGCGGCTTGAGGACGGCAGTGTCGTCCACGAGCTTTCGCACGCTGCTTGGCGAACTCACCACCATCGTCCGCAACACCTGCCGTCCTCCGGGCCCTGCGGCCGCAACAGCGACCTTTGAGATGATCACGGTCCCAACCCCACGCAGGCTCGCGCGGTAGAATTGCTTCAGACGATTGCCGTGTAGTCAGAACCGTGCACGGCCGAATTCTCCTAACCTCTGGACTTCACGTTGATTCTCGCTCACACTCAGCGGGAACTTCAGCCTAGTCAGCCGATGTTGGAGGGCCACCGGCGGAACCCGGGCCCTTGCGGCCACCGCCGCCGCGCCGGTTCTGCAGGGCGTGCCGGATCTCGGTCTGCAACTCGCGCCGAAACAGCATCAATTTGGCCTGTTGCTCCACGGTGAGGATTTTCTGCAGCTCGTGGAAGCTTTGTTCCGGGACCATCGCCAGTTTCTGATCGATCTCGTTGCCCTCGTTGATGAGCTTGGTCAGGGCAGCGGTGTCCAGTGGCTGCTTGGCCAGCGCTTCGCGGAGCTTCTGCTCGAGGGTCCGTCGTTCCTGCGCCAGACCTTGCCGGCGGTCGTCCGACTGCCGGATGATCTGGCTGACCTTCAGCGCCGCCTGTTCGTCGAGCTTCAGCGCGTCGGCGATGCGCAAGACGAGGAAGGTACGCGCCCGGTCGCGCCACGGCCCATCCGGCGGAGCTTGCGCTGCAATCCGTAACGGAATGAGTGCCACACCTGTGAGAACCAGTGCCAATGTGAGCCGTTTCATCTTTCCTCCAGCGGTCGCCGTAGACATTTTCCTCAGCCGACCCCACCGACGAGGGCGCCCAGGCTGGCCAGTTCTTTGTCACTCAGATCTCTTGCCTGTGGTACTTCCGGAAGGAAGTCGGGAGCAATGACATCTTCCGCCGGCAACGCAGCGAGCACGGCCTCGTCGTCCGGCACGGCTGGGACGAGGGCGTCGTCTTGCGGCACCAGCGATTCCATGGACTCGTGCACCGCTGCCAGCGCGTGCGGGTCGAGTGCCGCGACCGCGGCCATGGTGTCGTCGGCAAGCGGCACCGCCGACGGCCGGTCCGCCACGTGGTACGCGACGACGGCCAGCAGCAGCGCGGCGGTGGTGGCAAGGGGGTAGCGCCACACGCTTGTCTGCAGACTGGCGTGCCACCCGGCCGGCTCCGGTAGCCCGCCGGGTTCGGCAAGGTGCTTGATGGCGCGTCCAATGGCCTGCCGTTGCTGTTGCCAGAACGCCTCGCCCGGATCGGGCACCGTTACCGTCTTGAGCACGGTAGGTAGTTGGCGTAGGCCCTCCAACTCTTCGCTACACGCCGGGCACCGCGCCAGGTGGTCATCCAGGCGTTCCTGCTGCCGCCGGCTCAACGTCCCCTCGACGCAGTCTACGGCAAGGACGCGGTAGACACGGCAGCGCCAGCGGATCATTGCTCTGCCTCCCGCAGCCAGGCGCGTAAACGGATGACCGCATGGTGGTAATTCACCTTGGCGGAGTTCTCGGTGATGCCGGTGGCTTCGGCGATGTCGCGGAACGGCAGGTCGTTGAAGATACGCATGGTGAGTACGGTTCGCTGGCGGAAGGGCAGCCGTGCCACCAGGCGCTCGAGCGCCGGTCGCCAGCCCGAGCCGCCGGGTCCACCGTCGCCGGCGGGATCCGTGCCGCCGCTGTGTCCCGCGTCGACGCGTGCCTGGTGCAGGTTGGCTTCGCTCATTTCGTCCAGGGACACGTGCCGGCGACCGCGACGATGTGCGGCCCGACATTCGTTCAGCGCAATTTGATGCAACCACGTCTTGAAACTGGCGCGTCCCGCGAATTGTCCGAGGTGGGTATAGGCATGGAGAAAGGTCATCTGCATGATATCCGCGGTTTGGGCGTGATCCCGCACGAGACGATGGATGAAGCCGTAGAGAGGTTTCTGGTAGCGTTCCACCAGGATCTCGAAATCCTCCCGCCGTCCGGCCAACGTTCCCCGAATCAGGGCCGCATCGTCCACAACCGTGACCCGCGCCTCCTCGTCAGGTAGCGGCTACGGGCCGGGGTGTCCGTGTCGATGGGTGTCGCTCGCACGTCGGGCGTCTGCGCATGCACCGGCTCTCCGCTGATGTGCTGGGGATCAACGCTGCCGCATCGGTCCCGGAACGAGCCCGGCTTAACGGGATTCCCCACGGGTTGCAACCGCCTCACTGGGCTGGCGGCGCCTCGCGCTCGTTGTGTTTCAGCCGATTGATGTCGCTGCTCGCGCGATCCTGCGCCTGATCCAGTCTGGCGTGTTCCTTCGGACCCAGGTGGCCGTCCGCCAGCGCATGCTCGCGCATGTTCTCGATATGACGCTGCTCATGATGAAGCGCCTTGGCCTCGCCATGAGTCAATTGTCCGCTAGCGACGCCCTGGTGAATGCGGGCCCGCTGGCGCGCCTCGCGGTTGGCCACCTGGCCGGCCTGCGCCGCCGTCGCGCTGACCGCAAGCGCCAACCCAATGAGCCCAATGGTGCGAATGAGTCCCTTTTGCATCGTAAGCCTCCTTTTGACACTGAGAGGCGCAAGCGATGCAAAAGGTTAAACGCGTGCCGTGCTCGCATATATATTGATGCTGGGGACGACCGCGCCGAGCACTTTGGTTACGTGCTGGCTTCGTCCTTACGCGTCCCGTGCTTCCTTACCAAGGCGAGAGAAGAGCCGGAACGTCACAGACATCGGCGTCAGTGGCCGAGCGAAGCGGCCAAAGGGATTGACAGGTTCGGGTGTAATCGATAATGATTTTCAAAATCGGTAGCTGGACTTCTCCGGTTGCCGGGTTCACGGCGAGGGCGTTGAGGCAGGTCGGAGAGCCGAAGGGCAGGAGGTGCGCGTATGACAAATCAACGGGGTGTTCAGCTCGCTGTTGCTGGCGCGTTCATCGTATTGCTGTCCGCGGGATGCGACGATGGATCGTCGCCATTCTCCGGCAGTCCACCATCTGCGCCGCGCGGAATACTCAATCCGGCCAGCATCCAGAAATACGCTGCCCCGCTCATCGTCCCTCCCGCCATGCCGCGGACGGCAGTGATCCCGGGAGACGGAGCAGCGCCAATTGACTATTACGAGATCGCGGTCCGGCAGTTCAAACAGCAGATCCTACCGCCCGGCTTGCCGGCGACGACAGTGTGGAGTTACGGCTCCGAATCGTTGCCGGGAACGGCCGCTGCGGGCGGTAGCTACAACTATCCGGCGTTCACTATCGAAGCGACGTATCGGCGGGCGGTCCGTGTCAAGTGGATCAACGGGCTGGTGGATGCGAGCGGAAGCTTCTTGCAACATCTCCTCCCCGTCGACCAGACGCTGCACTGGGCCAATCCGCCTGGACAGTGTGACGACCAGCACCCCAGTCCCTCGGGGCGCGACTGCGAGGGGGTGAGCCAGGAGGTATACGCTGGCCCGGTACCCATGGTTGTCCACGTGCACGGTGCGAAGACCCCGCAGGAGAGCGACGGCTACCCCGAAGCCTGGTACCTTCCGGCGGCGAACAACATCCCGTCGAGCTACTATACGAGTGGATCGCGCTATGCCTCGTTCCGGGCATCCTCCGCCGTCGGCACCTTGTGGGGACCTGGCTTTGCAGCGTTCGAGTACCCCAACGACCAGCGGGCAACGACATTGTGGTACCACGACCACACCCTGGGTATGACACGACAGAATGTGTACGCCGGTCCGGCCGGCTTCTATCTAATCCGCGGAGGTCCCGACGATCTTACATCCAGCACGTTGCCCGGACCGGCGCCGGCGTTGGGTGATCCCGCCGGGACGAAATACTATGAGATTCCGATCGTTATCCAGGACCGCTCCTTCAACCGCGACGGGTCCCTCTTCTATCCGAACAACCGTGCCTTTTTTGAGGAACTTCCGCCCGCGGATCTGAAAATCCCCTTCAAGCCTGCTCCCGCGATTGGCGGCGAAAGTGACGTTCCACCAATCTGGAATCCAGAGTTTTTCGGCAACACGATCGTAGTGAACGGTCGCACCTGGCCATTCCTCGACGTTGAGCAGCGCCGCTACAGGTTCCGCTTCCTGAACGGCTGCAATGCACGCTTTCTCATCCTGAAGAACGATGCCGATCTGCCGTTCTGGCAGATCGGCTCTGAGGGTGGCTTTCTCCCCGCGCCGGTCACGCTCACTCAGCTCCTCCTGGGGCCCGCCGAGCGTGCCGACGTCATCGTCGACTTCTCGAAGATTCCGGTAGGTACACATGTCAAGTTGCTCAATCTCGGTCCCGATGAGCCGTTCGGCGGAGGTGTGCCGGACGACGACTTCGACGCGGCTGACCCAGCCACAACCGGGCAGGTGTTGGAGTTCCGCGTCGGACCGCGGACCGGTGACGACCCGAGTACGCCACCCGCCGCCCTCGCTCTACCGGCGGTCGTGCCCCTCGGCCCCGCTAGCCACACCCGTAGTGTGTCCCTGAATGAGTTGGAATCGAGCACGGTGGCCGTTACGGAAGCCGAAGACGGCGCCCTCGTACTCGATCCAGACGGGGAGCCGTTCGCGCCGGTGGCCGCAGTGTTGGGGACCGTGAATCCGGACGGTACAGGGCATCCACTCTCATGGAAGGATCACGTGACCGAGAACCCGGCGCTCGGCAGCACCGAGATCTGGGAGCTACGGAACTTCACCGAAGACGCGCATCCAATCCATGTCCATGAAGTGCAGTTCCAAGTGATGGAGCGCGAGGGCATGGAGAAGGGCGATATCCGCGACCCCGAGTTGTGGGAGACCGGGTTTAAGGATACCGTCATCGCCTACCCGGGTGAGATCACGCGTATCAAGGCCCGCTTCGATGTCCCGGGCCTCACGGTATGGCACTGCCACATCCTCGAGCATGAGGATAACGAGATGATGCGGCCGTACTGTGTCGGGAGCTGCCCACCGTAGCCCAGTCAGCGCGAGCGGTGGGGGTGAATGGGGAACGCGGCGGTGTAGCACAGCGGAGAGGTGGCTATCAGCCGCCCGGCCGACGCTCAGGATCTGCCTGGGGCGCGGTTGAGCGGTTCAGGCGAACACGATGACGCTGCGTGCGACCTCGCCCTGTTCCATGGCCTCGAACGCGCTGTTGACCTTGGCGAGTTTGATGCGGCGGGAGATCAACTCATCCAGTTTGAGCCGTTTGTGCATATAGAGGTCGACCAGCGCGGGGATATCGCGGCGCATGTTGGCGGAGCCATAGAGCGAACCGAGGAGCCTGTCGGAGAAAGAACCGGGACTGAGGCGATTGGTCAAGGGCAGCGATTGGTGTAAAGTGCGGCCGGAGTGGGGGTGAGGTGGATGGGGAAGACCTTGCGCGCATACAATCTGGAGCAGCGCTTGTTGTTGCCGCCCGACATGCGCGAGTGGTTGCCGGAAGGCCACTTGGCGCTGTTCCTGTTGGATGTGGTGAGCCAGCTGGATCTGACCGAGATCATGAAGGGGTACGAGGAAGGGGACGGGCGCGGCCAGCCGCCGTATCGTCCGGTGATGATGGGACGTTGTTGCCGTATGCGTACGGTACCGGAAAACCGTCGTCGCGCCGGATTGAGCGCGCTACCTTTGAGGAGGTGCCGTACCGGGTGGTGGCGGGCGACCAACACCCGGATCACGACAGTATCGCGGCGTTTCGGCAGCGCCATTTGCCGGCCTTGGCGGGCTTGTTTGTGCAGGTGCTGCAACTGTGCGAGGCGGCCGGGTGGGTCAAGCTCGGGCACGTGGCGCTGGAAGGCACCGGCATCATGCAACGACGCATCAACGTCTTGCTGTCGGAGGAGAGCCTGCGACTGCTCGATCAACTCGCGGCGCGCGGCGACCGCAGGCGCTACATCGAGCAACTGGTGCAACGGTCTGCCCGGGATCGTCTCGAATGACGTCGACTCCTCAATGAACGCGCCATTCGGCGTGCCGACCTCGACCGCCAGGTGGCAGCCGACTGGGACCCGCTCGCCGACGGAGTATGGCGCAAGCTCGACAAGGAGCGCCGGTTCGCCGTGGCGAGGTCTACATTGTCGAACTCGATCCGACGTGCGGCTCCGAAATCAAGAAGGCACGACCAGCGGTCATTGTTCGGAACGACGGTCTTTCGATCGTCCTGGCCCTCGTCGAGATTTGGAATGTAGATTCGCCCAAATGGGATGATGAACACCCTCGGCGTCTCAGTGCGCGACCGTCCAACCCGCAGCGGATGGTGCATGCCCAATGGCGACTTCGCCACGCTCCAGGAGGCGCTCAACTCGCGCCCTCCCCGCCCGTAGCCTTCGGCCAGGTTCATCGGCACCGACGCGGCTCGCCCGATCCCTGCGCCCTGAGAACGGCACACTGAAATGAGCCGTGCTGGACTCGAACCAGCGACCCTCTGCTTAAAAGGCAGTTCCGTTACATTCGAAACATCGCACAAAAACGTCCCCCTTCCTTGTGCTGCAAGGGTTTCGTGCGTTCGGCCGAGTCCGCGGTGCTCATCGATGTTCATCCGTTTTCACGGCCGTACCGGTACAAAAACCGGCACCAGAGTGACCGCGACTTGCCCAGTACAATGGTGGGGACATGAACCCAAGCGTGAGCTTCGCAACCCCGCAGATTCTCCAGGCGAAAACCGCCAAGAGCCGCCACCGACCACGCCAAATCGCACCCCACGGGCTGCAATTTCGAAGAAGCGCTAAAGGCTACGAAGGAAGTGACTATGGCCTGAGGACAAGAAGGAGCGATTCGCTGCGCTGCTTGCGAGATCTGCGACCAGGGCACAGCGTCAACTTGGGTGCTGCTGGAGCGATGAGTTCGCTCGGCAGTTTTGCGGGAAATCATGCCGGTGATGTCCTCGGTGATGCCCACCGGGTGCGGACCGGTCCGGCTAGGCCTCGAAAACGGCGACACCAGCGGGTATCATGTCTGCCGGATTGGGATCCGCGGAGAGTGTGGACTACGAGGCAGGAGGTTCGCCATGTTTGACCGAGTGACATTTGACCCCAAGATCATGGGAGGGCGGGCTTGCATTCGCGGTATGCGGGTTCCGGTTTCCGCGATCGTCAGCCAAATCGCGCACGGCGCCTCTTTCGATGACATTCTTGTGGGTTACCCCGATCTCGAACGGGAGGACATCCAGCAGGCCATCGAGTACGCAGCGTGGCTGGCGCAAGAGCGTGTAGAAAATGCGTAGGCGGTCGTGCGCTTTCTGGTGGATATGAGTGTCGACGTCCGTGTCGCAGATTGGCTCTGCAGCCAGGGCCACGATGCCGTTCATCTCCGCGATGAAGGATTGCATCGGATGCCGAACGGCGAGATATTCGAGAAGGCGTTGGCGGAAGACCGGGTCGTATTGACGTCCGATCTCGACTTCGGAGAGATTGCCGCAGCGGTTAAGGACACCGCGGGCAAAGTCCTGCTGCTCCGACTGCAAAACAGTCGTGCCTCAAATGTGGTCCGTCGCCTGAGCACCGTTTTGCCCGGCGTGGAGCAGGATCTCGCTGCCGGGGCCGTGATTATAGTAGAGGAATCCCGGCACCGGGTGCGACCTCTGCCGGTGGGGAGAACAACCCAATCGAGGTAAGCATGGGTGAGAGTCAGTGTGCTGTGGCAACCACCGAAGCGAAGCCGACTTAGAGCAAACCGCCAACCCGTATCCCGCCCAGTGAATCATCCATCCAATCGTGTGGCGAGCTGGGCGTAGGAGCAAGTGCGCGTGTTGGCCGTCTATAAGGGCAGCAGGTATCATCAGCAGCATGCTTGCGATCACGAAGGCTGCGGCGGCGCATCATGAGGCTGGGCACGCCGTCGTGGCACTGGAACAGCGGTGCACAATCCACCGCGTGAGCCTACTCCGGAGACGGCGGCGTATTGACGGAAGACTAACCCAACTTCCGCAGTTTGACGGCTGAAAATATTTTTCGGCGACCGCGTCCGCGAAAAACCTCGCGATATTGCTGGGGCGCGGTGAGCACGAACCGCGAAAATCGCGTGTAGTGCAAACTTTCGGCGCTTGTGCTGGTCGCGCCGCTGCTCGTACAACCGCCGCGTGGTGGAGGTGGGGCGCTGTACATTCGGCCATTGGTAGTGCGCAAGGGCGGAAAGACCTACCGGTACTTTCGTCTGGTGCGCTCGGTGCCGCAACGGGAAGGTGAAGCAGGAAACGGTCGCCTACCTGGGCGAGCTCGATGCGCGTGGCCGGCGCGAGGCACAGGCGCTGGCCGAGCGCATCTGCGGTGTCCGCGTCGATCAACAGCGGTCGTTCTTTGAAGACGTGCAGGGTCGTGAGCCCCAAACCGTTGCGGTTCGCCTGGACCGGCTGCGTGTGGAGCGCCAGCGGCCAGTTCGGCGATGTGTGGCTGGGGCTGATGCTCTGGCAGGCATTGCAGCTCGACACGCTATGCGCCGAGGTGCTGCCCGTCGGCCATGAGAACGTTCCCTGGTCGTTGGTCGCCGCCATCTTGGTGATCGCGCGCCTGTGCGAACCGTCGAGCGAGCTCTACGTGGCCGAGCGTTGGTACGAGCGCACGGCCCTCGAGGACCTCCTCGGCGTCGCAGCCGAGCGGATCAACGAGGATCGCTTGTACCGCCTGCTCGACCATCTGGTCTGGCACAAGTCCGACATCGAGCACCACCTGCGCAACCGCCTGGGGGAGCTGTTTGCGATCGACTACGACCTGCTGCTGTATGACGCGACGAGCACGTACTTCGAGGGGCTGGCGCCGCGCAACGAGATGGCCCGGCGTGGGCATAGCCGCGATCAACGCGCCGACTGTCTGCAGGTCTGTATCGCGTTGGTGGTGACCCGCGAAGGGATGCCTCTGGGCTACGAGGTGTTTGACGGGAACACCACCGACGTCACCACCGTGAAGACCATCGTCGGGACCATGGAGGCACGGTACGGGCTGGCCCAGCGCATTTGGGTGATGGACCGCGGCATGTGCAGCAAGGGCAACATACATTGGCTGCAGCAGACCGGGCGCCGCTATTTGGTTGGGGCCCCCGCGCAGCATCCTGCCTCGCTTTGCCGAGCAACTGGCCGACGCACAAGGTTGGCAATCGGTGCACGACGAGGTCGAGGTCAAGCTGTGCACCGAGCCGGGCAATCCCCACGAGCTCTTCGTGGTCTGTCGCTCCACGCAACGCCGGGTCAAAGAGCAGGCCATGCATACCCGCTTCAGCCTGCGCATCGAGTCCGCCCTCACGCGCTTGGCCGGGCGTATCGAGCGCTCAAGAAGCCCATCGATCGGCAGCAGGTCGAGCGCCAGGTTGGCCGCCTCCTACAGCGCAACAGCCACGCCGCCAAGCGCTACCAGATCCGCTTCGAGACCGCGCCCGACCAGCCCGCACGGTTACAACTGCGATGGTCCGTTGACTCCACCTGGGAGGATTGGGCCGCACAGAGCGAGGGGTCTATGTGCTCCAGACCAACATCTTGGACTGGTCGCCCGAAACGCTGTGGAAGACCTACATCCAGCTCACCGAGGCGGAGTCGGCCTTCCGCATTCACAAGAGTGATCTTTCCCTGCGGCCCATTTGGCACCAGCGGGCGGACCGGGTCCAAGCGCATATCCTGGTCTGTTTCCTGGCCTACGTCCTCTGGAAAACCTTGGAGCAGTGGCAGTCCAAGGCCAAGCTCGGCAACAGTCCACGTTTCCTACTCGACCAGCTGCGCGAGATTCACAGTGTCGACGTGGCGCTGCCATTAGTCGATGCCCCGACGAAGAGGTGAAGATCCAGTGTGTGGTTCGTCCCGAGCCAGCCCAGGCTATGCTGCTTGAGCGCCTGGGGATCCGGCTCCCCGAGCGCTTGCGCATCCCCGACGGCTTGCGCTGAAAATGTAGTGACAACTTTTGGGGAAAACCCCTTGAAATGCCTACGCTCGACCCCTCAAACTGCGGAAGTTGGGCTAAGAGACACGCTCGGCGTTACCCTCTGTCACCTGCCGCTGCACCTTTCCGATGCCGCCATGCTCAGGGCGAAAGCCGTGCAAGCCCTCGCGGGCCCGTGCGCCGAAGAGCGGTATCTCGGGAAACGCCCTTGGGGCGAGAACGCGTTACAGTACGAAGAAGAAGTCGCACTTGACCTTGCAGTCGAGGCCGTGGGCGAAGGCGAGCCATCCGTCGCGTGGTTTGCCAGGCGCAGAAACGAGACGCGGACTTTGATTCGCCGCCATTGGTCGTTGATCCAGGTTATCGCGAAGGTGTTGCTTGAGCGCCGATTTCTGGACGGGGAGGCCCTGCGGTCCATTGCGACCGAGGCGGGCTGGCAAGACTGTTATTCGGCGTACAATTTTGACCCCCAAACCGGGGTAATCGGCGTCCAAAATTGACCCCCTCCGGTAAGCGTGATGCGCTGCCCGCTTTTCACGAAAGGCGGGTGATGGGGGATGCTGACAGTGGAGACGATCGGTCGGATTCGGCGCGAGTATTTCGTTAACGGCAAGACGATCAAGCAGATCGCCCGTGAGCTGCGGGTATCCCGCAACACCGTACGGAAGAGCGTTCGGTCGGGGCACACGGATGCGCAGTATGCCCGCGAGACGCAGCCGCGCCCGAAGCTAGCCCAACTTCCGCAGTTTGACGGCTGAAAATATTTTTCGGCGACCGCGTCCGCGAAAAACCTCGCGATATTGCTGGGGCGCGGTGAGCACGAACCGCGAAAATCGCGTGTAGTGCAAACTTTCGGCGCTTGTGCTGGTCGCGCCGCTGCTCGTACAACCGCCGCGTGGTGGAGGTGGGGCGCTGTACATTCGGCCATTGGTAGTGCGCAAGGGCGGAAAGACCTACCGGTACTTTCGTCTGGTGCGCTCGGTGCGCCGCAACGGGAAGGTGAAGCAGGAAACGGTCGCCTACCTGGGCGAGCTCGATGCGCGTGGCCGGCGCGAGGCACAGGCGCTGGCCGAGCGATCTGCGGTGTCCGCGTCGATCAACAGCGGTCGTTCTTTGAAGACGTGCAGGGTCGTGAGCCCCAAACCGTTGCGGTTCGCCTGGACCGGCTGCGTGGGGAGCGCCAGCGGCAGTTCGGCGATGTGTGGCTGGGGCTGATGCTCTGGCAGGCATTGCAGCTCGACACGCTATGCGCCGAGGTGCTGCCCGTCGGCCATGAGAACGTTCCTGGTCGTTGGTCGCCGCCATCTTGGTGATCGCGCGCCTGTGCGAACCGTCGAGCGAGCTCTACGTGGCCGAGCGTTGGTACGAGCACGCCCTCGAGGACCTCGGCGTCGCAGCCGAGCGGATCAACGAGGATCGCTTGTACCGCCTGCTCGACCATCTGGTCTGGCACAAGTCCGACATCGAGCACCACCTGCGCAACCGCCTGGGGAGCTGTTTGCGATCGACTACGACCTGCTGCTGCAGCTGACGACGAGCACGTACTTCGAGGGCTGGCGCCGCGCAACGAGATGGCCCGGCGTGGGCATAGCCGCGATCAACGCGCCGACTGTCTGCAGGTCTGTATCGCGTTGGTGGTGACCCGCGAAGGGATGCCTCTGGGCTACGAGGTGTTTGACGGGAACACCACCGACGTCACCACCGTGAAGACCATCGTCGGGACCATGGAGGCACGGTACGGGCTGGCCCAGCGCATTTGGGTGATGGACCGCGGCATGTGCAGCAAGGGCAACATACATTGGCTGCAGCAGACCGGGCGCCGCTATTTGCTTGGGGCCCTGCGCAGCATCCTGCCTCGCTTGCCGAGCAACTGGCCGACGCACAAGGTTGGCAATCGGTGCACGACGAGGTCGAGGTCAAGCTGTGCACCGAGCCGGGCAATCCCCACGAGCTCTTCGTGGTCTGTCGCTCCACGCAACGCCGGGTCAAGAGCAGGCCATGCATACCCGCTTCAGCCTGCGCATCGAGTCCGCCCTCACGCGCTTGGCCGGGCGTATCGAGCGCTCCAGAAGCCCATCGATCGGCAGCAGGTCGAGCGCCAGGTTGGCCGCCTCCTACAGCGCAACAGCCACGCCGCCAAGCGCTACCAGATCCGCTTCGAGACCGCGCCCGACCAGCCCGCACAGTTACAACTGCGATGGTCCGTTGACTCCACCTGGGAGGATTGGGCCGCACAGAGCGAGGGTCTATGTGCTCCAGACCAACATCTTGGACTGGTCGCCCGAAACGCTGTGGAAGACCTACATCCAGCTCACCGAGGCGGAGTCGGCCTTCCGCATTCACAAGAGTGATCTTTCCCTGCGGCCCATTTGGCACCAGCGGGCGGACCGGGTCCAAGCGCATATCCTGGTCTGTTTCTGGCCTACGTCCTCTGGAAAACCTTGGAGCAGTGGCAGTCCAAGGCCAAGCTCGGCAACAGTCCACGTTTCCTACTCGACCAGCTGCGCGAGATTCACAGTGTCGACGTGGCGCTGCCATTAGTCGATGCCCCGACGAAGGAGGTGAAGATCCGGTGTGTGGTTCGTCCCGAGCCAGCCCAGGCTATGCTGCTTGAGCGCCTGGGGATCCGGCTCCCCGAGCGCTTGCGCATCCCCGACGGCTTGCGCTGAAAATGTAGTGACAACTTTTGGGGAAAACCCCTTGAAATGCCTACGCTCGACCCCTCAAACTGCGGAAGTTGGGCTAGGCCGCTGGACGGCCGAGCTTGAGGAGTTGCTGACCGCAAACGCCGAGAAGTCGACGCGCGAGCAGCTGACGCTGATCCGCCTGTATGAAGTGCTGCGCGGGCGTGGAGACGAAGGCGGCTACGATGCGGTGCGCCGCTATGCGCGGGCCTGGAGCGTCGCCCACGGGCAGGCGGTAGCGACCACATACGTGCCACTCAGCTTCGAGGCCGGGGAGGCCTACCAGTTCGACTGGAGCCACGAGGTGGTGCTTCTGGGGGGGATGCCACAGACGGTCAAAGCCGCCCATATGCGGCTGTGCCACAGTCGGCTGCCGGTTGTGCGGGTGTATCCGCGCGAGACCCAGGAGATGGTGTTTGACGCTCACGACCGGGCCTTCGCCCTGTTCAAAGGCAGTTGCCGGCGCGGCATCTACGACAACATGAAGACGGCGGTGGAGGCGATCTACGTGGGCAAGGAGCGCCGCGACAACCGGCGCTTTCTGCAGATGTGCAGCCCCTACCTGGTCGACCCGGTGGCCTGCACGCCGGCCGCCGGCTGGGAGAAGGGGCAGGTCGAGCACCAGGTCGGGGTGGCGCGGGAGCGGTTCTTCACCCCGCGCCTGCGCTACAAGATCTACGAGGAGATCAACGACTACCTGGTCGACCGCTGCATTGGCTACGCCCGCTCCCACCGTCACCCTGAACTGCCGGAGCGCACGATCTGGGAGGTGTTCGAGGCCGAACGACCGCAGCTGGTCCCGTATGCGGGACACTTCGACGGGTTCCACGCGGTACCGGCGTCGGTGTCGAAGACGTGCCTGGTGCGCTTCGCCAATAACAAGTACTCGGTGTCCGCCGAGGCCTTCGGGCGACCGGTGGAGGTGCACGCCTACGCCGAGCGCCTCGTGATCCGGCAGGACGGGCGCCTAGTCGCCGAGCATCGGCGCTCGTGTGGCCGGGGCCAGACCATCGACAACCCCTGGCACTACGTGCCGGTCTTGGCCCGCAAGCCCGGTGCCTTGCGCAACGGCGCCCCCTTCAAGGACTGGGTGCTGCCGGCGGCGATGGCGCGCGTCCGGCGCAAGCTGGCCGGTGCCCCCGACGGCAATCGGCAGATGGTCGACATTCTCACCGCCGTGCTCGCCGACGGCCTGGCGGCGGTCGAAGCGGCCTGCACCGAAGCGCTCGCCCACGGGGTGCATTCCGCCGACGTCATCCTCAACATCCTGGCCCGCCAGCGCGACCCCCGACCGCCCGAGACGCTGCGCACCCCGGCGGCGCTCACCCTGCAGCACGAACCCACCGCGGACTGTACGCGGTACGATACCCTCCGGAGGAGCACGTGATGGACCGCACGCAGATCTTCGATCTCATGGGCGAACTCAAGCTCTACGGCATGAAGGCGGCCTACGACGAGATCATGGCCACGGCCGTCAAACGCCAGCACGAACCGCAGCGGATTGTCGGCGACCTGCTCACCGCCGAAGTCAACGACAAGCACGCGCGCTCGATCACCTATCAGCTCGCCATCGCCAAGCTCCCACTGGCCAAGGAACTCGACGCATTCGACTTTGCCGCGACGCCGATCAACCAGACGCTGGTGCGGGAGCTGGCCGCTGGCGAGTTCCTCGACCAGCAACGCAACGCCGTGCTGATCGGTGGCCCCGGCACCGGCAAGACGCACCTCGCGATCGCCATCGCGCGTAGCTGCATTCGCGGCGGCGCGCGGGGCCGCTTCTACAACGTGGTCGATCTCGTCAATCGCCTGGAGGCCGAGAGCCGCGACGGGCGCCAGGGCCAGCGCGCTCTCCAGCTCATGCGCGTCGACTTCATCGTCCTCGACGAGCTCGGCTATCTGCCCTTCGCCCAATCCGGTGGGCAGCTCCTCTTCCCCCTCATCAGCCGCCTCTACGAGCGCACCTCCGTCCTCGTCACGACCAATCTCGCCTGCGGCGAATGGCCGAGCGTATTCGGCGATGCGAAGATGACCACCGCCCTCTTGGACCGCCTCACCCACCACTGCGACATCATCGAAACCGGCAACGACAGCTGGCGCTTCAAGACCCGCGAAGAGCCGCCGCCACCCAAGCGGGCGCGCCGATAGAGCATCCACCTGGCGCGGCGCCGCAGTCGGCTACGCGCCCGGAGCAGCTGCCCACACTATGCCGACCTCCGGATTATGCCGACCTGGTTTCGGCGCCGCGCTCGGGAGGCGGCGATCGTGGTGATGAAGTCGGCATAATCACGACGAACTGACGGACAGCATAGACTTCCTCTCCACATCAACAGAGAGGAGGACCTTATGCTGACTGATCCGTCACGAATCCGGGTGGCGGGGGTGGTACGAACGCCGCCCCTCCCTTCGCCCGACGGGGCGCTGGAGCTGATGCTTGACCGCTACCGCAACTACCTTACGGTAGAGCGGGGCCTGAAAGGCGCAAGTGCCTGCAACTACGTACGCGCGGTGCGACCTTTTCTGCACGGGAGGCTCTCATCCGACGGCAGCGATCTCAATCTCAAGCAGTTGAAACTGGCTGACGTCACCGCTTTCGTCGTGGCCCGCTGCCCACAGCAGAGCCGCAGCGCGGCAGCGCAGACGGTCACCGCTTTGCGATCCTTGCTCGGCTTCCTTTATGTCGAGGGCACGATCGAGCGCGGGCTGTCCCTGGCGGTGCCGAAGGTCGCCGCATGGCGGCTGGCCGGCCTGCCGAGGAACTTGGAGCCGACCCAGGTAAGGGGTCTTCTGGCCTCATGTGACCGTCGCACAGCACGCGGGCGGCGTGACTTCGCTATAGTGACGACGCTCGTCCGGCTCGGATTGCGCTCCGGAGAAGTCGCGGCACTCAAACTCGACGATATCGATTGGCGCGCAGGCGAGATCGTCGTGCACGGTAAGGGGAATCGTGCCGAGCGCCTGCCGGTGCCCGTCGATGTCGGCGAGGCGATCGCTGGCTATCTGCGCCGTGGCCGCACCGCGAGTGCCCAAGGCCGTGCGGTCTTCGTCCGGCTCATCGCTCCTCATGGCGGCCTGGGCCGCGGCGGCGTGAAGCACGTCGTGGTTGATGCCGCTCGGCGCGCCGGCCTCACCTCGATCGGTCCTCATCGGCTGCGGCACACCGCGGCGACTCAGATGTTGCGTGCTGGCGCGTCGCTCGCCGAGATCGGTCAGGTCCTGCGTCACCACCACACCTCAACGACGGCGCTCTACGCCAAGGTCGACCGCGAAGCTCTGCGTACCCTTGCTCGCCCCTGGCCGGGAGGTCTCACATGAGTCCACTGCGCCAAGCGCTCGTCGACTACCTGGCCGTGCGCCGGGCCCTCGGTTACAAGCTCACGAAAACCGAAAAGCTTCTCGGCCAATATCTGACATACCTCGAAGATCGCGGCGACCAGCGCGTACGCACCGAAACGGCTCTGGCTTGGGCGACGCTGCCCACGTCACCTCACCCGCGCTGGCCGTACGAGCGCCTCTCGGTCGTGCGCGGCTTCGCGGCTCATGTGCGCGCGCTCGACCCCGCAACGGAGATTCCCCCGGCAAACCTGCTGCCGCGGCACCGATGCCGAGCCACGCCCTACCTGTATTCCGATGAGGACGTCGCCGCCCTGATGATGGCGGCTGCCACATTGCGTACGCCCCATCGGGTAGCGACGTACCGGACCCTGATCGGCCTGCTGGTGGTCACCGGCATGCGGATCGGAGAAGCCATTGGCCTGGACCGGGACGGCTTCGACTCGGTTCATGGGCTACTCATCGTGCACAACGCGAAGTTTGGTAAGTCCCGCGAGCTTCCGTTACATTCGAGCGCTGTAGAGGCCGTGCGCCGCTATCTGCAGCGAGCCGATCGGCCTCCTGCGGCGGCGCGCACGCCCGCGCTCCTGGTCTCTACCCAGGGGACACGACTGCTGTTAGGCCACGTCGAGTCCACTTACCACCAGTTGGTGTGCCAAGCTGGTCTCAAGCCCCGATCGCCCTCCTGCCGGCCGAGGCTTCATGACCATCGGCACAGCTTCGCCGTCCGCACCGTCCTTGACAGCTACCGCGATGGTGGCGGCGATCCGGGCGCCCGGCTGCCGCTGCTCTCAACCTACATGGGACACATCGAGCCGCGGGACACGTATTGGTATCTCTCCGCCGCTCCCGAGCTCCTCGCGTTGGCCGCCAGCCGGCTCGAACGCCATTTCGGAGGTGAGTCATGAGTGCGCTCGCCCCGACCTTACAGATGTTTTTCACCGACCGTCTCATCCGGCAGCGCCAGGTGAGTCCGCACACGGTCGCTGCTTACCGAGACACGTTGCGGCTACTGCTGAGCTTCGCGGCGGAACGGCAAGGCATCGAGCCCTCGAAGCTGAACCTCGGCGACCTCGATGCGCCGCTCATCGGTGAGTTTCTGGACCATCTCGAGCAGCAGCGGGGCAACGGTGTGCGCACCCGCAACGCTCGGCTCGCCGCGATCCACTCCCTGTTCCGCTACGCCGCGCTTCGCCATCCCGAAGAGGCCGCCGTGATCGAACGTGTATTGGCGATCCCGCCAAAGCGTTTCGACCGAGAGCTCCTCACCTTCCTCACCGAGCCGGAACTCCAGGCGCTGCTCGCCGCTCCGGACCTGACGACCTGGACGGGGCGTCGCGATCATGCGCTCTTCGCCCTGGCGGCCCAGACCGGCTTACGCGCCTCAGAGCTCATCGGCCTTCAGTGCGCAGACATTCACCTTGGCCTCGGCCCTCACGCGAACTGCCTGGGGAAAGGTCGTAAGCGGAGGATCACGCCGCTCACCAAGGCGACGGTCGCCGTCATTCGGATCTGGTTGGTTGAGCGTGGTAACCAAGCCGCACAGCCGCTCTTCGCCACCCGTACCGGCCGGACACTCAGTCGTGACGCTCTCGAGCACCGGCTCGCGAAGTATGTGGCGAGTGCTGCTCGCACGTGTCCATCTCTGGCCAACAAGAAAATAAGCCTGCACGTGCTGCGTCACACTGCGGCGATGCGATTACTGCACGCGGGGATTGACACCGCGGTGATCGCGCTGTGGCTCGGCCACGAAAACATGGAGACCACCCAACTATACCTACACGCAGACCTCACGCTCAAAGAGCGCGCCCTCGCAAAGACCACTCCTGCACACGTTACACCGGGGCGCTATCGGCCTCCCGATGCCCTCGTCGCCTTTCTCGAGGCATTGTGATTATGCCGACATCGGCATAACCCACAGTGTGGACGGGGACCGGCAATGCCGAGCCCTCGGACCACCCACCTGGCGGCACTCGTTCCCCGCCGTCCACAATGTGGACAGCAGCTTGTGCCATCATCAACCGGCGGAACTCCGCACCGGCAAAAAGAAGGACGTCTAAACTGAAGTTCCCGCCGTCTTTTCGTTGAGTCGTCAGCAGAAATGCAAGCAGGGCGAGGGTTGTGCGTCTTCTGGTAGGAATCATAGCGTGCAAGATGTAGTCACTAAATGACTTGACATCGACGCCGATTCCGGCATTATGCGCCCATGACAAGGCGCGGAGCGCCAGTGCATGTCGTCACCACACGGCGCACCTACAAGGGCAAGGTCTACCAGACCCACTTGCTGCGGCGCAGTTACCGGGAGGGGCCGAAGGTCTGCAACGAAACGCTCGCCAACCTCTCGCATCTTCCCGACCCGGTAGTCGATCTGATTCGTCGCAGCCTGCGCGGCGAACAGCTGTGTGCCGTGCAGGAACGCTTCGAGGTCGTCGCCTCCCACCATCACGGGCACGTCGACGCGGTGCTGACCACGATGCACCGCCTGGGGATCGAGGCGCTGATTGCCTCCCGCCCCTCGCGCCAGCGCGACTTGGTGGTAGCGATGGTGGCGGCGCGTATCTTGGCACCGACGAGCAAACTGGCCACCACCCGGTGGTGGCACACCACCACGCTGCCCGCCGTGCTCGGCGTGGAGCATGCCACGGAAGACCAATGCTACGAGGCCATGGACTGGCTGCTGGAGCGCCAGGGGATCATCGAGAAGAAACTCGCCGCGCGCCACCTGCAGACCGATGGCCTGGTACTCTACGATCTGACCTCGAGCTACTTCGAGGGCCGCAGCTGTCCGCTGGCCGCGCGCGGCCATGATCGCGATGGCAAACGCGGCAAGTTGCAGGTGAACTACGGCCTGCTCACCAACGCGCAGGGGCTCCCGGTTGCGGTGTCGGTCTTCAAGGGCAACACGGCGGATCCCACCACGCTGTTGGAGCAGGTCCACAAGGTCCGCGAGAAATTCGCTCTGCGCTCGGTCGCGGTGGTCGGCGACCGCGGCATGATCTCGCAGAAACAGATCACCACGCTACGCGGCATCGACGGGATGCAGTGGATCACCGCGTTACGCAGCGCAGCGATTGGCGAGTTGGTCGAACAGGGCCATGTGCAGCTCGGGCTGTTCGACGAGCGCAATCTCTTCGAGTTCATACACCCGGACTATCCCGGCGAACGACTGGTGGCCTGCCGCAATCCCGAGCTGGCGAAGTCCCGGGGGCACACGCGCCAGTCGTTGCTCGCCGCCACCCAGCGCGACCTCGACCTCGTGTGCGGGATGGTCCAGCGCGGGCGGCTCAAAGGCCAGGACGCCATCGGCGTCCGTGTCGGCAAGGTGGTCAACAAGTACAAGGTGGCCAAACACTTCGTCCTCAAGATTGGCGCGAACGCATTCAGCTATCACCTTGATGAGGAGAAGGTGCAGCGGGAAGCGGCGCTCGACGGGATCTACATCATTCGCACGAGCCTCGCGGCGCGCACGCTGTCCGCGGAAGACGCGGTCCGTAGCTACAAGCAACTGAGCAACGTGGAGCGCGCGTTTCGGTGCTACAAAACCATCGATCTCAAGGTGCGGCCCATTCATCACCACGTCGAGGAGCGCGTGCGCGCCCACATCTTCCTCTGCCTGCTGGCCTACTATGTCGAGTGGCATATGATTGAAGCGTGGCGGCCGCTGCTGTTTGGCGACGAAGACCAGCAGGCCAAGCGGACGCGCGACCCGGTGGCGCCGGCGCGGCGCTCCGCGAAGGCACTCGCCAAAGTCCATTCCCGGCGGCTTGAGGACGGCAGTGTCGTCCACAGCTTTCGCACGCTGCTTGGCGAACTCACCACCATCGTCCGCAACACCTGCCGTCCTCCGGGCCCTGCGGCCGCAACAGCGACCTTTGAGATGATCACGCGTCCCAACCCCACGCAGGCTCGCGCGGTAGAATTGCTTCAGACGATTGCCGTGTAGTCAGAACCGTGCACGGCCGAATTCTCCTAACCTCTGGACTTCACGTTGATTCTCGCTCACACTCAGCGGGAACTTCAGCCTAAATAAAAACCCAAAGACTCGAAGAGCAGGCTGAACCACTATCCCAGGGGGTCAAAATTGGACGCCGATCGGGGGTCAATTTTGGAAGCCGATTGACAGTCAAGAGGCTCGACAGCCCGCCGGCGCGAACCGTACAAAAACCGGCACCAGGGACTGCCAGGCGAAGTGATGTCGCGTAAGTGCTTGAAAAATAATGAGCCGTGCTGGACTCGAACCAGCGACCCTCTGCTTAAAAGGCAGATGCTCTACCTCCTGAGCTAACGGCTCTCGTTCCCCACACGAACGCGGCGCATTACCATGCCAGAAACCGGGAGTTGAGAAAAGCGCTACGGTGCGTCGTGCCTGGGTTGCTTTCCGCCCGCATGGTATGGTCTGTCTCATCCACGCGCAAGGGAGGGAGATGGACATGCTGCTGCGCAACCGGGACGAGGTGGAACCGGTCACGTTCTCAGACGCCACGGGCGTGGAAATGCGCCCGTTGATCACCGACAAACAGGGTGCGCCGCACTTCGCCATGCGCGTGTTCGATCTCGCCCCGGCCGGCCACACGCCGCATCACACGCATGCCTGGGAACATGTGGTGTACATCGTCCGCGGCACCGGCACGGTGCTCGGCCGGGAGGGGGAACGATCCCTGCGACCCGGGGATGCCGTCCTGCTTGTTCCGAACGAAACCCACCAGTTTCGTGCCGGCGCCGCGGGCATGCAGATGATCTGCTGCGTGCCGAACCAGTAGGGACGCATATGGCGGATCGCCTATCGCTTATGGTCGAAACCTCCCGGGCACCGGTTCCTGCCTAACGGGTATATGTCTCGACCATGTCGCGGGTGAGCTGGTGGGTGCGGGCAATCTCGCCGAAGAAGTAGGCGCTCGGGCGTGGCGCGCGGGTGAGCGTCGTCCGGTCCACGGCGATGAGCCCAAACCGGGGCCGGTAGCCGAAGTTCCACTCGAAGTTGTCCAGCGCCGACCAGTAGAAATAGCCGCTCACATCCGTGCCCCCGCGACGCATCTGATCGATGACGGCGAGGTGCTCGGCGATGAACCGGACCCGGGCGCGATCATCGTCGGCAGCGATCCCGTTCTCAGTGACGTACACCGGCAAGCCGGTGGCGGCGGCCCGTTGCAGCAGCGGGCCGAACCCCTGCGGATAGATTTCCCACCCCATCTGCGTCAATGCGCGATCGGGATCGACGGGAGCGACATCGCCGCTGGCAGCGTCATAACGCATGCGCGTGTAGTACTGGGCGCCCACGAACTGCGAGGCCGCTTTCAGCCCCGGGATCTCGACGGGTACGCGGCCCGGAAACTCGAACACCCCTGTCCGCAAGGCATCGAACGAGACCCCGTTGGTCTCGGCATCACGCTGTGCCGCCAGCGCACGGTCGGCGGCCGAGTCTGGCCGGTACGGTTCGATCGCCTGCAGCGCCAGCGTGATGCCCACGCGCGGCGTTGTCCGCGCCTGCGTGTGCAGCGCTGCGGCCGCGGCCGCATGCGCGCGGAACAGGTTGCAGAGCACATCCGCGGCCAGAGCGGGGTCGTTCAAGCGGGGTGGGAAGTAACCGAAGCGGTAACCCAATTCGGCATGGATGGTTGGCTCGTTGATCGTGCACCAGTGGCCCACCCGATCGCCGTATTCTCTGCCCATACGTTCGACGAAGCGCTGAAAGCAGCCCACATTCTGCGCCAGCGCAAAACCGCCACGCCGGGCGAACCAGAGCGGCAGGGTGAAGTGGTGCAGCGTTACCCACGGTTCGATGTCCAGTTGCCGCAGGCCATCGAGCACGGCGCGGTAGTGATCGATCTCTTGGCGTTGGATCTGTCCTTCCTCGGGCTCGATTCGGCTCCACTCGATGGATAACCGGTGGGCCCGCTGGCCCAGGGTGTGGAGGAGGCGGAAATCCTCGGCGAAGCGGCGGTAGTGATCGCACGCAATCCCCGACGGTTCCACGGCGCTCGTGCCGACCGCGTGTTCGTGCTCCCACCAGTCGTTGTAGATGTTGTGACCTTCAACCTGGTGCGCCGCGGTGGCGCTGCCGAAAACGAAGTCGGCCGGGAATTCCACGGTGGCTGCTGGAAGGTGCTGGACCATAGGCCATTCGCCGTGCGCGCGGGGTGCCTCGTGGCTACGTCTTCATCTCGTCCTGCAGGTCGAAGAACGCGTCGATGCTGGTGGCCAGTTGCTTCTTGATCTGCCGCGGGGATCCCTCGATGATGTGAAACGTGAGCCGACTGCGTTGGCCGTCGGCCATGACGATCTCACCGCGGCTGACCGTGGCCAACGTGCCTGGCTCGAACAGCTGCATGCCGTAAACGAGCACGCGTTTGCGATTCTTTCCTTCAATCAGCTTGAGTCTTGCCATCTCGACTCCCGCGCTTTCGCGTCCAAGGTCAAAGGTCCAAAGTGGCTGGACAGGTTCTCTGCGTGGTACGCTGAAACGGGTCATTAGTAAATCGCGGGAGCAACGCGCGCCAACTGGGAAGGGAGGCTCGGTGATGAAAGTCGATGCGGGGTCGATACCGACGGTGCTCACCGCGCCGGCGGTTGCGGCCGGGGTGCGACACCTGCGGCGCGTTGACGCTCGCTTGGCCGCGGTCATCGATCGGGTGGGCCCGTGCACACTGCGGCCGTCCAAGCAGATCTATCGTTCCCTGTTCCGCGCTATTCTGCACCAGCAACTGGCCGGGAAAGCCGCCGCGGCCATCGAACGACGCGTATGCCTGCAGTTCGGCGGCGGCATCCCCGCCGCGAGTGACTTCCTGCGCGCCGATGACGGACCGTTGTTGAACGCCGGGCTTTCCGCACGGAAGCTGGCCTACCTGCGCGATCTGGCCGCCGCGTTCGACACCGGCCGGCTGCGGCCGCAGCGACTCGTACGGCTATCCGACGACGAGATCGTCGCCGCGGTCACCACGGTGCGGGGGATTGGAGAATGGACCGCGCACATGCTGCTGATTTTCTCGCTGGGACGCTCCGACATTTTGCCGGTAGGCGATTACGGCGTGCGCAAGGGCATGCAGCGGCTCTATGGCCTACGCCACCTCCCGGAACCGCGCACGATGCAGCGCACCGCGGCACCATGGCGCCCGTATCGCACCATCGCTTCGTGGTACCTCTGGAGAGCGGGTGGTTAGCTGATAGGTTGTTACGTTGTTATGTTCCCAGAGGCTCGCAATCTGAGCGCACCAACAGCCCAACAACGAACAACCTGCCCTTAAACGACCTGGCTGATGGCCTTGACGAGCTGGGATTTTGGGACGGCGCCGACGATCTGATCGCGAACCTGACCATCTTTAAACAGGATCAGGTTGGGGATTCCACGCACACCATAGCGGGACGGGGCCTGCGGGTGATCGTCGACGTTGAGCTTTACGACTTTCAGTCGGCCCGCATACTCCTTGGCAAGGTCGGCGACCACCGGCGCAATCGCCTTGCACGGGGCGCACCACGGCGCCCAGAAATCGACCAGAACCGGCAACGGCGCCTTCAACACCTCCGCGTCAAACGAACTGTCGCCGACTTCCTGGATATCCGCCATCGTGTGCTCCTCGCTGGTCTGGGTTCATACCCAAATCAGGTGGAACCATAACGTCCGCATCCCATCGATTCAACCAGCCCGAAACCACACGGCGGGACCGCACCGCGAGATCCAACAAGATAGCGGGAAAAGTGCGTCGCGCCCGCGAAACTTGTCTGGTATAGTACCGGCGCGTCACATTCGGACGGAGTCTCGGCAGGCGTGCCCGGCTGCGGATGGGCCCCGCCCTCGCGGCGGGATGCATGGAGCGGGCACTGCGCTGTCGCGCCCTGTCCCACCGAAAAGAGAGGACTGCTAGGTGAAGGAACGCCGAACCGCATTGTTCGTTGGGTTGTGGGCCGCCACGCTGTGGGCCACGACTGCGGCTGTCCGCCCATCTCACGCCGCTTGCGTCGGAGACTGCAATGGAGATCGAACGGTCACTGTCGATGAGCTGCTCCTCGGTGTGAGTTTCGCCGTGGCAGGCGCCAACGTCGACGGCTGTAAATCCTTGGACTCCAACAACGATGGCCAGATCACGGTCGACGAGATCATGAACGCCGTCGGAAACGCAGTCAGTGGATGCCCGGAAACCCAAGGCTGGATGTTGCAGAACCCCGTGCCAACCGGTGACGACATCAACGGTGTGAAGTTCGTCTCCGAGCAGGTGGGCTGGACCGTCGGCGCCTTCGGGGAAATCCTGCACACAACGGACGGGGGACGGCACTGGACTTTCCAGTCCAGTCAGACCGACGTCGATCTCTACGGAATTGCCTTTGTCAATTCGACAACGGGTTGGGTGGTCGGAGACTTCGGCACCATCCTGCATACCACCGACGGCGGAACCACCTGGACTCCGCAGACCAACGGACCACCCCCCGAAGAATTATTGTCGGCGATCAGTTGTGTCGACGAGAATACGTGCTGGGTGGTGGGTGGCATACCGGATCTATCCGCACCGACTCAGGTCATCCTGCGCACGGACGATGGCGGCGCAAGTTGGGTGCCGCAAACCGCGCCGCCGGTGGAGGAACTGAACGACGCGTTATTTGCCGTGACCGCCTTGAACAAGAACACGGCCTGGGCGGTCGGTGATTTCGGCCTCATCCTCGGCACCACGGACGGAACGCACTGGAACGTACAACCTAACGCAAGCGGGTCGCGGCTCTATTCAGTTGCCTTCACGGACGCACAGCACGGGTTCGCGGTCGGCGAAAGCGGTACGCTGGTGCGCACGGCCAACGGCGGTACCAACTGGACCCCGGATACCCTCGACGGCGTCGACGTGTTGTACGGTATCGCCTTCGCCGGCTCGTTAAACGGATGGGCGACGGGGGCGAACTTCTCTCAGTACATGGGCGTCATCCTACACACCGCGGATGGCGGTGCCAGCTGGACACCGCAAGACGCCAACAACACCAACTCGCTGTTCGCGACGAGTTTCGCGAATGCGCAGACCGGCTGGGTCGTCGGCGGCGGCGGAACTTTGTTGCACACCACCGACGGCAGCACCTGGAGCCTACAAAATCCCGCGACCACCAACACCGTGTTCGGTGTCGGTTTCTCGAGTCTGCTCGACGGTTTCGCGGTGGGGGACTTCGGTGCGATCGCCCGCACGCAGGACGGCGGCACGACGTGGCAGGCGCAGTCGTCGCCGGTCACAGCCACCCTGTACGCGGTGACGTGCGTGAGCAGCCAACTCGCGTGGGCCTCCGGTGGCGGTGGGATCGTCCTGCGCACCGCCGACGGCGGCGCCGTGTGGCAGCCGCGCACCGCGGCGCCCAATACGTGGCTGTTCGGCATCAAGTTCGTCGACGCGCAATTCGGCTGGGTCGTCGGCGAAAATGGCACTATCGCCCACAGCATTGACGGCGGCGCGAGTTGGCAGCCCCAGAACAGCACGACCACACAAACGTTGGACGCGGTGACGTTCGTCGATCGCGACCACGGCTGGGTGGTCGGCGACCAGGGCACAATCCTCTATACGATCGATGGGGGCGCGAACTGGTTGGCGGCCCAGACCACCAACACGAATCAGCGGTTGTACGCGGTCGCCTGCGTCGACACGCAAACCTGTTGGGCGGTCGGCGGCACCGCCGACCTCACCTCCCCTGTACAGGTGCTCCTCCGCACCGACGATGGTGGCGTCACCTGGACGCCGCAGACCACGCCGCCGGTAAGCGGTTTGCACGATGCCTTGTTCGGCGTGGCGGCAATCGATCAACAAAGGGCCTGGGCGGTGGGAGACTTTGGGCTGATCCTCGCCACCACCAATGGCGGTCAAACCTGGGTTCCGCAGACCAGCTACGTGAGCGATCCGCTCTATGCGGTGGCCTTTGTCAATGCGCAGTCCGGCTGGGCCGTCGGCGACCGCGGCACCTTCCTCGGGACGCGGAGCGGCGGGCAATGAGCGACATGGAGAGGCGGTCTGAGACTCCCCAGGACGGCTGACCACCGAGGACAGACGACGGAGAGCAGACGTCGGATGGTGGAGGTCTGTTGTCGGTCGTCTTCAAGTCCGTTGTCAGTGAGTCAGCCTTCAGCGCGTGTCCGCAATGCGGCCGCCAACGCCGGCTGGATGCGGGCGCATGCGGCTGCGTCGAGGGCCAGTTGCTCGCTGACCTGGGCGACGGTTTCGCGCGTTTCGTCCCGCGCCCGCGGCGACAGGAACGCACGCACCTCGGTGGCCGCCGGTTCGGGCGTCAGTTGTCCGAGGGCGCGGATGAGGTTCTGCAGCAGCATCGGGTCCATGAGCGTGACCAAGCGATCCCAGCGCTCCCGAACGAAGGCCCAGGCCGCCAACCGTGACGCGCGGCGGCCGAGCAGCCCGGCCAGGAGAAAGGTACGGTCCTGCGCCCGTACCTCCGTGCCGAGCGCCAGGTCGAGCGTGCGCTGAATCAACTCCGGGCGCTCGAACGCCGCCAAACCCAGCAGGAAGCGCTGCTCTTCCTCCGGGTCGGTGGTGGCGCTGCGCTTGCGTTCGAGGTAGCGGTCATACAGCGTTCCGTCACCGTCGCGGGCCGCGATCCCGACCACCACCGAAACCAGATTCGGGTCGAGCGCGGCGCGGTCCACCAGGTACTCGTCGAGCCGGCTCCGCGCTTCGGTACGGACCGCTGGCGTGCGGGCAATACCGCCCAACGCGGCGATCACCGAAGCCCGCTTGAGCCGTTCGTCGGCCGATTCGTCCGTCCGCGGCGTCCAGCCCAGCGCGTCGAACTGCGCTCGGTAATAGGTGTCCACGAATCGTTCGAAGTGCGTCCGTGCTGAGTCGACGACCATATGCGTGCTCAGCGAGCCGAGTTGGTCGCCGATCGTCGCGACGACGGCGCGGTCGGGTTCGCTGCGGTAGGCGTCGAGCCCGGTGAGATACTGTTCCACGGATACGATACCCGCCTTGAGAAGCGTCCACTGATTGTCCAGCAGCGCGAGCCGTTCGTGCGGGCCGAGGGCGCTTTGCACATGGGCGAGCAGCGCCCGCAGCGAGGTATCATCCATAGTGAACCGGTAGAAACCGCTGGCGCCGCCGTTGGGATACACCCAACGAGCGCCCGGCAACGTCAGCGCCGCTTGCGGACGATCCAATAGTTCCCGGCGTTCGCCGGCGCCAGCGTCCGTGCCGTACTTGATCACCAGCGGTAGCGGCCAGGTTTGGGGCTGGTCGCGGTATCGCGCCGCCGCGTTCGGATCCGCGAAGAAACGTTCCTGCCGCAGCTGCAGACGCAGGCCGTCAGCCGCTGGGGTAGCGGTGACGTGCACCACCGGGTGCCCCGGCTCCCGGATCCACGCATTGGCGATGGTCGCCACGTCGCGTCCAGAGGCGGTGCTCAGTTCCCGCCAGAAATCGTCGGCGGTGGCGTTGCGTTCGCGATAGCGCTGCAAATACTGCCGTACGCCGGCCCGGAAGGCCTCGGCTCCGAGAAAGTCGGCAATCATCCGGACCACGCCGGCGCCCTTCCAGTAGGTGATCACGTCAAAACGTTCGCTGGCCTGCTTGGCGTTCTTGACCTCGAAGGAGATCGGATGGGTCGACTCCAGCGCGTCGAGCGCGAACGGCCGCGTCAGGGTCGCCACAAAATCTCGCCACATGCCCCACTCGGGCATGAGATCGGCGGTGACCTGGTAGCCGACGAAGGTGGCGAACGATTCGTTGAGCCACAAATCGTTCCACCAGGCCATGGTGACGAGGTCCCCCCACCACATGTGGGTCATCTCGTGTGCCGCCGTGTAGAAGATGCCCTTCAAGGCGGGCGTCGAGGCGCGTGCCGCATCCGCGGCGATGGCCGTGAGCCGGTAGGTGATGGCGCCGGGATTCTCCATCGCCCCGGCTTCGAAATCGGGGATCCCGATGGCGTCGGCCTTGGTGTAGGGATAGGCGATCCCGGTGTAGTCCTCGAGATACGCCAGCGAGCGGGCGTGCGCGTCGCGCGCGAAGAGACCCTTGTCCGCCAGGCCACGCGGCAACCACACCCGCACCGGTACGCCACTGGGAGTGGCGATCGCGGGTGTCGCCTCGAATGGCCCGATCAAATAGGCCACCAGGTATGACGAAATCGGCGGCGTTTCGACGAAGCGGATTTCCGTCCGGCCATCCGGCAACGTGCGGCGTTCCTGCTCCGGAGCGTTGGCAATGGCAACCGTGCCTGACGGAATAGTCAGCGTCAGGGCAAAGCGTGCCTTGAATTCCGGCTCGTCGAAACACGGAAAGGCGCGGCGGGCATCGGCGGCTTCAAACTGGGTGGCGGCGTAGCGTTCGCCATCCTTCGTCGAACGATAGAAGCCCCGGAGTCGATCGCGGATCTCGCCGCGGAATTCGAACTCCAACACGGCCGGGCCGGTCGGAATGGGTTCCGCACAGCGCAGGCGGACCGTCTCCGCTTCGGCATTCCAGCTTACCGCGGCGGTGTGCGCCCCCGTGCCGGCGACGACGCGCGCCGAATCGATCGTGAAGCCGGTCGCATGCAGGACGATCTCCACCTGCGGCCGGTGGATCGTGACGCCGATGCGTTCGGAGGCGCGGTAACGCCACCGATCGACGTCCACCTCGATGGCGAGGTCGTAGCGGGTCGGGATGACGTCTTTGGAAAGGCGGAAGTCGCGATCGTTCATATGCTCATGATTAGTGAAACGGCGGCCGGTGTGGAAGGGGGCTTGGGGGTTTGGGGGCTTGGGGCCCTGGGGCATGAGAAAGGCCAGAGTGTTTCCTTGGTTGTCAGGCTTCTCCCGCCGGCCCTCCGGCCGCCAAGCCCTTCTCCAGCGCCGCGCGCAGGCGCTCGTTCGGCAGCGAACCGTTAAGGTCGAGCCGCAACGGCGTGATCGCGATTGCGCCGCCGCGGACCACGTCGATGTCGCCGCCGGCAACGCCTTCGATCGCGGTCAGTGCCTGGAACCGGTGCAGGTATCCACCTTCGGGTCCGGGTACAAACAACGGACCGTAACGCGACCGGGTAACGTGCGCGACTTGGCGTGCCGTTTCGGGGTTGACCTCCGCCGGCATGTTGATGGAAAAGGCATCGACATCGCCGGGAAACCCGATGCCGAGGATGGTCTCGGTGATCTCCGCGGCGACCACCGCGGCGGCCTCGGGACGCGTGCCGAGAGCGCTGATGCGCCGCGCGCCCGTGAGGCCGTACGCGTCATTGGGGATCGCCATGGAGAAGGCCAGCGATGGTACGCCCGCGATCCAGGCCTCGAGCGCCGCGCCGACGGTGCCGCTCGAGAGCACGAATGCGAGCCCGTAGTTGAGGCCGAGATTGATTCCGGAGACGACCAGATCGGGGGGCGTGTCGAACAGGGTGTGCACGCCCAGGCTGACGCAGTCCGCCGGGGTGCCCTTCACCGCATACATGGGAAAGCCCTCGCGCTCGGTGGCGCACGCCTCAACCACCGCGAAGCGTGTAATCGCTTTGGCGACCCAGCTCCGTTCCGATTCGGGTACCACGACGCGTACGTGTCCCAGGCTACGCAGGCGCCGTACCATCGGCAGCAGTGTCGGCGAGTCGATACCGTCGTCGTTCGTGACCAGAATGGTTGGCATGCGCTCTCCCGCAGGGATCTCTAATGCCAGCGCAGCCCCACAATCTCAACGTTCGGCGCGCCCTGGGCTGACGACAGGGGTCTGGCGGCGTGCGCCTGTGGCAACTTGCTCGAGCGCCAAGCACGTGCCGGACGCTGGCGGCGGCGCCCGCCGGGACCCTGACGGCGCAACGTTGACTCGGCCGAGCGTGGGCAGCTATCATCCGCGTGTCTAGCGGCGTGTTGTGGAGGCTGAGGAGTCCGGTGGGTCTGACCGCATACGGGTTTTCGACAAGCACTCGGGCGTCTTGCCCGCCGTACTGAGGGGCTATGACCGGTGGTAACGGCAGTGGGTTGCTGCGCGTGATCCCTTTCGGGGGGGTGGGCGAGATCGGCCTGAATTGCCTGCTGCTCGAATACGGCGACGCGGCCATCGCCATCGACTGCGGCCTGATGTTCCCCGAGCTGCACATGCTCGGCGTCGACCTCGTCATTCCCGATCTCGGTTACGTGCAGCGCCTCGGAGATCGGTTTCTCGGCTTCGTGATAACCCATGGCCACGAGGATCACATCGGCGCACTGCCATACGTGCTGCGCGATCTGCGTGCGCCGATCTACGCCCCCCCAATGGCCGGCGGTTTGATTGCGGAGAAACTGCGCGAGCATGGGCTGAGCGATAACCCGGTCCACATCTTCAAGCCTCGCCAGCGCTGGGAGATGGGACCGTTCGGCATCGAGCCGATGCACATGACCCACTCGATCGTGGACGCCGTTGCGCTTGCCATCACCACGCCGGTGGGCACCATTATCCACAGCGGCGACTTCAAGATCGACCAGACGCCGATCGACGGTCTGCCATCGGACCTCCCGTGCCTGGCCGAGTATGGCGCCCGTGGGGTGTTGCTGCTGTTGTCGGATTCGACCAACGCGGAGCATGCAGGGTACACCCCATCGGAGCGCTCGGTGTCGGGCAACCTGGACCGGATTTTCGGCGCCACACCGGGCCGCATTTTTTTCTCGACATTTTCCTCGCACATCCATCGCCTCGCGCAGGTTCTGGAGCTGTCGCAGCGGCATGGACGTCGGGTAGTCACCGTGGGGCGTAGTTTGAACGCCAGCATCAAGATCGCCACACAGCTCGGCTATCTACAGTTTCCGCCGTCCTTGTTCGCGGACCTCGGCGAACTGGGGCAACTGCAAGCGCACGACGTCACCCTGCTGACCACCGGGAGCCAGGGTGAACCGTTGTCGGCGTTGATCCGCATCGCCGTTGGCGATCACCGCCAGGTGCGCATGGAAGCGGACGACGCCGTCATTCTGTCGGCGCGCATCATTCCCGGCAACGAGCGCTCCATCAGCAATATGATCAACCACATCCACCGGCGCGGCGCGGACGTGCATCACGCCGGGAGCGCCGGGGTACACGTCTCGGGCCATGCCAGCCAGGAAGAACTGAAACTCCTGCTGCGTTTAGTCCGCCCGCGCTACTTCGTCCCGGTGCACGGCGAGTACCGGCACCTTGTGCGCCATCGCGCCGTCGCACAGTCCGTGGGGCTGCGGCCGGAAGACACCTTTCTGCTCGAGGACGGGGACGTTCTCGCAATCGACACGAGCGGCGCGCGCCTGGCCGAGCCCGTCCCTGCGGGCCGTGTCTTCGTCGATGGCAAGGGCATCGGGGACGTCGAAGACGTCGTGCTGCGGGACCGCCGTCATCTCTCGGCCGACGGACTCGTGGTGGTCATCTTGGGCATCGACAAGCACAGCGGCGAACTCATCGCCGGGCCCGACCTGATCTCGCGTGGATTCATGTTTGAAGAGCAAGGACAAGCGTATTTCGAACGCGCCAAGAGCGTCGTGGTGGAGACGTTGCAGCAAATCACGGCCGAGTCGCGGACGGAGTCCCAGGAAGTGAAGGAAGAAGTACGCAAAGCCTTGAAGCGGTTTTTTACGCGCACGTTGGAGCGCCGGCCCGTGATCCTGCCGTTCGTTATGGAGATGTGAGGTGGCGCGCAGCCGAGCCGCAACCAAAGACGCACCGGAACGCGAACCCAGCCAGCTCCTCAACGAAGTGGCCGGCGTGCTCACCATGGCGGTGGCGCTATTTGCGTTTGTCAGTTTCCTGTCATTCCGCCGCGGCGTCGCCCAAGCCGATCTCGGCGGGCCGGTGGGATATGGATTGGCCACCGTCTTGATGCAGCCCTTTGGGCTGGCCGTGTACCTGCTGCCCATCCTGCTCGCGGTGCTGGCGACGCAATTGTTCCGCTCCCGCTTCGAGGAAATCTCGCTGGTGCGCGCCGGCGCGGCCGTCATGCTGTTCCTGAGCCTGGCCATCCTGCTCGGGCTTGCGCTCGATAACAACGACGTGGTGTACGCTGGGGGTTGGTTTGGCGGCTTCCTCGCCAGCGTGCTCCGCGACGCCGGCGGCACGTTGGGCGCGTACGTGGCCGCCTCCGTGGCGTGCCTGTTCGCGCTCATGTTCACCACCGGTTCGTCACTGCGGGGCGGCACGCTGGCGGTCGCCGCGACCGCGCAGGCGGCCAGCAACCGTTGGCGCGCCCGCCAGGAGCGCCGCGCCGCCGTCGCGCGCCCGGCGACGAACCGCAAGCGGGCGCTGGTGATCGAGCATCCGGGACCGGTCATCGTCTTGGGTGAGGACACCGCGCTGAAACCCGAACGCAAGGCGGCGTCGCGGATTCGACAGGAGCTTCTGCCGTTCGCCGACAATGGCTACCGGCTGCCCGCGCTCAACCTGCTCGACACGCCGCGACACAACGTCGTTCGGGTCGACGAGGAAGCCTTGCGCAAGAGCTCCGAAATCCTCGAGGCCAAGCTCGCCAATTTCGGCATCGAGGGCAGAGTCGTGGCGGTGCGGCCGGGGCCGGTGATTACCACGTTCGAAATCGAACCGGCCGCGGGCGTCAAGGTCAATCGCATCGTGACCCTGGCGGACGATCTGGCCATGGCCTTGCGGGCGTTGAGCGTGCGCATTCTCGCCCCAGTTCCGGGCAAGGCGGTCGTCGGCATCGAGGTCGCCAACGTGAAACGCGATCAGGTATTTCTCAAGGAAATCCTCGAGAGCGAACCGTTCGGCCAAGCGGAGTCCACATTGACCCTCGCGTTGGGGAAGGACAGTGCCGGCAACCCGGTGGCGGCCGACCTGGCGCGCATGCCGCATCTGTTGCTGGCCGGAGCGACCGGCACCGGGAAATCGGTCTCCATCAACGCGATGATCATGAGCATTCTCTACAAGGCGTCTCCCGGCGACGTCCGTTTCGTCATGATCGACCTGAAGATGCTCGAGCTGTCCCTGTACGACGATTTGCCGCATCTGCTGGTGCCCGTGGTCACCGATCCGAAAAAAGCCGTGGTGGTGTTGAAACATCTCGTCGAAGAGATGGACAACCGCTACCGCCTCCTGAAGGACAAGGGCGTACGCCACATCGACAGCTACAACCGGCTGATGGAACGCGGCGAAGAGGAGCGGCATGCCGGTGTGATCGAATTGACGGACGTCGTGGGCGGCGACCCCGCCGCGGGCACGCCCACGCCGGCAAGCCGGCACCAGCGCATGCCGAAGATCGTCGTGATCATCGACGAACTCGCGGATCTGATGATGACCGTCGGGCGCGACGTGGAGGAGCCGATCACGCGGCTGGCGCAAAAGGCGCGGGCCTCCGGCATTCACCTTATTCTGGCCACCCAACGCCCCTCCGTCGACGTCATCACCGGTCTGATCAAAGCCAATTTCCCGGCACGCATTTCCTTCCAGGTCACCGCGCGTGTCGATTCGCGCACGATCCTGGACTCTATCGGCGCCGAGCGACTGCTCGGCGGCGGCGACATGCTCTATCTGCCCCCGGGCACCGCCAGAGTCCAGCGACTGCACGGCGCGTTCGTGTCGGAAGCGGAGATCCGGAAGGTCACCGAGTTCGCGAAACGGCAAGCCCGGCCGCAATACGCCCTCGAGTTGCTCGAAGACGACGAGGACGAAGAGGGATCCACGCTCGACGACGGTTACGACGATGTCATGTACGACCAGGCCGTTCGCCTGGTGACGGAAAGCCGCCAGGCCTCGATCTCGTGGGTCCAACGTCGCTTGCGGGTCGGCTATAACCGTGCGGCACGGATGATCGAACGGATGGAAAAAGAAGGCGTTGTCGGCGCCAGCGAGAATGGCCGGCCGCGCGAGGTGCTGGCGCAACGCATCGAGGACCGATGAGCGCACGACTGGCAAGGGTTGGCGGCCTGATTGCCGTGGTGGTGGCCGGCAGCGCGCACGCGCTCGACGCGGCGGCACTGGTGCGCAAGGTGCAACAACGGTACGACACGACCAACGATTTCACCGCGGCGGTCACGCAAGAAATGACCATCGCCAGCTTGGGCAAGACGACGACCGCAAGTGGCACGGTCGCCTTCAAGAAGCCGGGTAAGATGCGCTGGGAGTTCGACCACGACACGCCGCAGATCGTCGTCGCCGACGGCACGACACTGTGGCTGTATCAGCCGAAAGAGCGGCAAGTGATCAAGACTCCGTTCCGCGAGGCCTTTCGCTCCACCACGCCAATCTCGTTCCTCACCGGGGTGGGTCGCTTGGCGCAGGATTTCGAGGTCAGTATCGCCGGCACCAGCGACGACGGCAGGCTGGTGTCCCTGACGCTTGTCCCGCGGCGCGACAGCGCTGCCATCGGCACGCTCCGCTTGACCGTGGCACGGGAAACCGGCGAGATCCGCGGCGCGGAAATCACGGATCCGCTCGGCAACGTCAGTCGCCTGCGCTTCACGGACATCCGGCGTAATCGGAACCTCCCCGACGACCGCTTTGTTTTTCGGATTCCCCCAGGCGTTGACGTCGTCACCTCCCCGTTGCCAGAGTGAAAGGAAGCGCCATGCCCTCGTTCGATGTCGTGTCGCAAGTGGATCCCCAGGAAATCGACAACGCGGTCAATCAGACCCGCAAGGAAGTCGGGCAACGGTACGATTTCAAAGGGAGCAAGACCACGATCGCGCTCGAGGGAAACGACATTCAGGTCGTCTCCGATGACGACTTCAAGGTGAAGGCGGTCGTCGATGTCATGCAATCCAAGCTGGTTCGCCGGGGCATTTCGCTGAAGGCCTTGGTGTACGGCAAGATCGAACCCGCGGCCGGCGGTCTGGCGAAGCAGACGATCACGGTGCAGCAGGGCATCGACACCGAGAAGGCTCGCGGCATCGTGAAGATCGTCAAGGACAGCAAGCTCAAGGTGCAGAGTCAAATCCAAGGCGATCAGGTTCGCATCACCGGAAAGAAACGCGACGACTTGCAGGCGGCGATCCAACTGCTCAAGGCGCAAGACCTCGACCTGCCGCTACAGTTCATCAATTACCGCGACTGACCAGACCACGCGCTCCCACCACGGGGGGGGCGCACGCCTCTATCGCGTGCCCGTAGTCTCCGGGATCGGCAGGCGATCGGCCACGAGAACGGTCGCATCGGCATCGTAGGGACCGCGCCAGCCGGCGCGGTGGCAGGGTGGAACGCCGTTGGCCGCGACGAATTCGTGGTTGGCAGCGGTGATCGCGCGATACCGGAGCTGCCCCGTTGACGTGCAAGTGGCCAGCACGATGACCAGGAGGCACGACCAGCGCATGACTGCGACGCAGTATGCAGGAGCCGCGGGGCAGCGGGCAAGGCGGATGGCGACCCCGATCGTGGCCAGTTGCATTGACACGTCGGAAGTCGGGTTGTACCCACTCGATCATCGTCCAGTTGGAAGGAGGGAGAGAGATGTCGCACGGCGGAGCTCGCGGACGGGGCGCTGCGTCTGTGTTGGGAGCGGCTGCGGTGATGGCGTTCGTGTCCGGACCGCTGCTCGCGCATTGGGGCCTGGTCTCCGCGATGATGGGGTTCGGGCTCTTTGCTGTCGGCGGGTTACTGGGGATCGGCGCACTGGCGACGGGCGCCCTGACGGCACTGCGTGGCGGCGGCATCGGCGGCGGCCTGGCGGCTGGCGCCGTGGTGACAGCGGTCTTCCTGACCCTCGCCGTTGCCGGACGGAAATTCCCACCCATCAACGACATCACGACCGACACCGAGAATCCGCCCCAATTCGTGGTGGCGGGCACACTCGCGAGCGACACCGGCCGGGAGATGCGTTATGCCGGCGCATCGTTCGCCGCGCAGCAGCACGCGGCGTACCCCACCCTCACGCCGCTGTCGCTGCCCGTGTCCGCGGACGAAGCGTTCAAACGCGTGGAGGCCGCGGCCCGGCGCATGCCCGGTTGGGAAATCACTCGCGTCGATCCCGGGGCGCGGACGATCGAGGGTGTGGCCACCTCGCGGCTCTTCCGTTTCCATGACGATTTCGTGATCGAGGTGCGCCCACAGAGCGCCGGCAGCGTGGTGCAGATGCGCTCGAAATCGCGCGACGGCAAGGGCGATCTCGGCGCCAACGCGGCGCGCATCGAGACGTTTTTCGCCACCCTGCGATGAGGCGCCCGCCGCGCTCAGTCTTCCCGTCGATCCAGCCAGGCCAGCGGGTTCGCGGGGCCTGTGCCGTTGCCCACGGCCAGCCCCTGGGCGATCGCCGCCGTGATGAACCGCTTGGACAGTCGGGCCGCGTCGAGCACGGACATGCCGCGCGCCAGGCAGGCGGTAATCGCCGCCGAGAATTGGCAGCCAGTGCCGTGGGTGTGGGATGCAGCCAGCCGAGGGGTCGCCAACTCGTGCAGTTCGTGGCCGTCATACAATACGTCGATCGCCTCGGCGCCGTCGAGATGTCCACCTTTGATCAGACAGACGCGCGGGCCCTGCGCCTGTAACGCGCAAACGGCCTGACGCATATCGGCGACGCACGCGATTGCAGCGCCGGTCAGGGTCTCCGCCTCGGGGATGTTGGGGGTCAGGACGGTAGCCAGGGGCAACAGCTCGCGCAGCAACGCCTCGCGGCCATCCGCGCCTAGGAGCGTAGCACCGGTCCCCGCCAGCATCACGGGATCGACCACCACCTGCGTGACCCGGTGATCGCGGAGCGCCGCCGCCACCGTGATGACGATGTCGGCGTTTGACAGCATGCCCGTCTTGGCCGCGTCGGCACCGATGTCCGACACGACGGCATCGATTTGCCGCCGTACAAAGGTCGCAGGCACGTCGTAGATGCCTGTAATCCCACAAGTGTTCTGTGCCGTTAGTGCGGTAATGGCGCTCATGCCAAACACCCGGAACACGGTGAACGTCTTCAGGTCCGCCTGTATTCCAGCGCCGCCACCAGAATCGGAGCCCGCAATTGTCAACGCCCGTGCAATCGTCACTACGGCATTGTCGCAAAGAGGAGTGTGCGATACCAGAACGCGAGTCCGCCCTCGCGTGTGGAGAACGGGTCAGGTTCCGTGCGCGGACCTGATCGAGCGGGGACGGTAGCCGCCTCCTTGCACCCCTGGGACAAATGTGCGAAGTCGCCGCAAGAACGGCTATGCGGATCGGGGTCATTGGGGGCGGCAGCTTCGGTACGGCTCTCGCGCGGCTGCTCGCGGAGCTGGATCATCCGGTAACGCTCTGGTTCCGGAATCCGCTGGTCGCGCGGGCGGTGACCGAGCGGCGCGAGAACCCCGAGTACCTTCCGGGGTTCCAACTTCCCGAAACCGTCCGCTGCACGTCCGCTATCGAAGAAGCGGTCGGTGGCCGGGAGCTGCTGGTCGTGGTCACCCCTTCACACGTCCTGCGCGCGATCATGACCCGGGCGCAGCCCTACATCACGGGCCGGCCCTACATCGTGTCGGCTTCGAAGGGGATCGAGGAAGGGACGTTGCATCGGATGTCGCAGGTCCTCATGGATGTTCTCGGACCGGAGTTTGGCGGCCGGATCGCCGCCCTGTCCGGCCCCAGCTTTGCGCGCGAGGTGGCCGCGGGGATGCCGACGGCGGTGACCGCGGCGGCCGTCGATGTGGATACCGCCGAGACCGTCCAGGCAGTCTTCCGCAGCCCCACCTTCCGCGTGTACAGCAGCACGGATCTGGTCGGTGTGGAACTGGGGGGGGCGGTGAAAAATGTCATCGCCATCGCCGCCGGAGTTAGCGACGGCCTCGGGTTGGGCGCCAGCAGTCGGGCCGCACTGATTACCCGGGGTGTGGCGGAAATCGCGCGCCTTGTCGGCAAGATGGGCGGCTATGCGCAGACAGTGTCGGGCTTGTCGGGCGTTGGGGATATGGTACTGACATGTACCGGGGATCTGAGCCGCAATCGCACCATCGGGGTGCGCATCGGGCGCGGCGAAGATTTGGAAGACATTCTGCGATCCATGCGGATGGTCGCGGAGGGCGTCAGGAACAGCGTGAGCGTAGCGACCCTCGCCCGACGGGTGGGGGCGGAAATGCCGATCACGGAGCAGGTTCGTCTGATGTTGCATGAAGGGAAACCGGCGATCCAGGCTGTGGGAGACTTGATGCGGCGGCAGGCGAAACCCGAATTTTGGAGTTAGAAAGAGAGAACGAAGACAAATGGCCAACAAAGGCACGTGCAAAGCATCTGGATGCAGCAAAGAGGTGCACGGCAAGGGCTACTGCGCCCGACACTTTCGTCAGTGGCGCCGCGGCGCGTTGCCCAAGGCACGCTACCGTAGCTGCACCGCGGAGGGATGCCATAAGGCACGCGTCCGCCGCGGACTGTGCGCCGACCACTTCGCGAAAACGTACGGCAAGTCGAAAGCTGCGGCAGGAGAGGCCGCCACGGCCCCCGCCGCCTGACGGGATCGGGGGCCGCGCACGGACCGTAGCACCGTTGGCGGAAATTGACATGTCCCGTGCCTTATGTTTTTAATACCGGCTTGCGCCGCGAGAGATCGTACACCGGCGGTGAGCACGCATGAAAGGCACGGCCTCGCGGGGGCCCGACCAACCGCCGAGGAAAGCGAATGAAGCGAACATACCAACCGAGCAATCGACGACGGAAGCGGACGCACGGCTTCCGCGCGCGCATGGCCAGCCCCGGCGGACGGCAGGTGCTGAAGCGGCGGCGGGCCAAAGGGCGCAAGCGGTTGACGGTCAGCATACCACCAAAACAGCCGTCCTAAGTCAGGCGCGCGTCGACCAACGGCTCCCCCGGTCACGGCGAATCCGTAAACGTGCCGAGTTTGTCCGCTTACAGCGCAGCCCGGGGAAACGTGCGGGACCGTTCTTCGTGGTCATAATCGGCGCCACGCGTCCCGGCGTGGCGCGTCTGGGAATCACCGCCAGTCGAAAAGTAGGCGGCGCCGTGATTCGCAATAGGATCAAGCGACTTGTGCGCGAGTTCTTCCGACAGTATCGGCACCGCATCGTCCCCGCACGGGACGTCCTGGTTATCGTGCGGCCGGGGACGGCGGCCTGGCGCTATGCGGACGTCGCACGCGATCTGGCGACGGCGCTGAACCTCACGGTGATCGGGTGAGCGAGTTGGAGCAGCGTGCGGCGCTCATGCACGCCGGCTTCGCGTTTCTCGCGAAAACGGCGTCCGTGATCGTCGCGGCGGGGCTGTCGATTTACCGGGCCGTGCTATCTCCGCTCTTCGGCCCTTGTTGCCGCTTTGCGCCGTCGTGTTCGGCGTATGCCGGCGAGGCGGTCGAGCGCCACGGTGTCGGACGCGGCACTTGGTTGGCGCTCAAGCGCATTCTACGCTGTCATCCGTTTCACCCGGGCGGCTGGGACCCAGTCCCCTGAGTACATGGAAAAGCGCGCCCTCATCGCTGTAGCCATCTCGATCTTCATCCTGCTTTTCTATCAGGAGGTGGTGCTCCGCCGCCTCTACCCACCCTCCCCCGAGGGCCAAACCGCGGTGCGCGAGCCGTCGCCAACTGTGCCTGTTGCGCCGCGCACCGCCCCCGACATTCCACCCGAAATCGCCGCTCCGGCGCAGCCGCGAGCGCCGGCACGCTCCGTTACGGTGGAGACCGACCTCTACAAAGCGGCATTCACCACAGCCGGGGCGCGGCTGCAGAGTTTCCAATTGAAGAAGTACCGGACAACGGTCGACCCCAACAGTCCCTTGCAGCAGATGATCCTCCCTGGACGGGAGGGCGAGTTGCCGTTCGGCATCGAGTTGCGTGGGGCACAAGCACTTTCCGACGCCAACGCACCGTATGCTGTCGGGGAAGGCGACCTGCACTTGGCGGCCGGACAGGAAGGCGGCCTGGATTTCGTCTGGGCAGGCGAGGGCGTCACCCTGCGTAAGCGCTTTTCCTTTCGGGGCGACCGCTACGATTTTGCGGTTTCCGTCGGCGCCCAGGGCGTCTCGCGGCACTACAATGAACTTGCCCTGGTGTGGGCGAAGGGCGTGGAAACGCACGCGCAAGCGGGTTCCGAAATCATTTTCGAGCATGCGATCTTCCTCGACGGCCGCAAATTCACCGAGGACCCGTTCGATCATCTCGCCGCCGGCAAGATCGTACCGGAAAAGGACGCCCGCGCGGACATACAGTGGGCGGGATACGCGGGCAAGCATTTCCTCGCGGCAATGGTCCCCGTCGATAGCCAGAACCCGCGCCTGTGGCTGAAGCTCCGGGACAGCACAGTCGAGGAAAAATTACTCTTCCCGATTCCAGCGGACGCGGACACGGTGCGGCAACGGCTGGAGATCTTCATCGGGCCGAAAGATTTCGATGCGCTGGATCGCGTCGGCCATAGTTTGTCGCGCGGCGTGAACCTCGGGTGGTTCGACTTCATTGCGGTCCCGTTGCTGCACGTCCTTCAACTCTCGCACGCATTCACCGGGAATTACGGCATCGACATCATCTTGCTGACCGTCGTCATCAAGATTCTGTTCGCTCCCCTCACGCATCGGAGCTTCAAGTCCATGCGTGAAATGCAGAAGCTGCAGCCGCAGATGGCCAAGATCAGAGAGAAGTTCAAGGACACTCCCGAGCAGATGAACAAAGAGATCATGGAGCTGTACCGGCGACACAAGGTCAACCCGCTTGGGGGGTGCTTGCCCATGGTGTTGCAGATTCCCGTGTTCATTGGACTGTATCAGGCGTTGCTCAACACGGTCGAACTGCGGCACGCGCCGTTTTTCTTGTGGATCAACGATCTGTCGGCGCCCGACCGCCTCGGGTCGGTCCAGCTCCCATTCGTTCAACATCCCGGCGTCCCGGTGCTCACGCTGCTCATGGGCGTGAGCATGTTCGTGCAACAGTGGATGACGCCAAGCGCAGGCGATCCAGCGCAGCAGCGGGTCATGATGATCATGCCGCTGATGTTCACGTTCATGTTCGTCAATTTCCCGTCCGGACTGGCGCTGTACTGGCTGGTGAACAATCTCTTGACGATCGCGCAACAGTTCTACATGAATCGTACCTCCACCTAGGAATGACGATGGATGCAGTGGAAGCCGAGGGAAACAGCATCGACGAGGCCATCGAGAACGCGCTCCAGACGTTGGGCGTGCCGCGCGAGCGCGCCGAAATAGAAATTCTCGCTAACGCCGCGCGCGGATTATTCGGCATCGGTGGACGTAAAGCCAGGGTCCGGGCGGTACGCCGCGCGCCGTTGGATGCCGAGAGCTTCTCGCGGCCCGGGCCGCCGGCGACGCCGCCAGAGGCGGCGCCAGCAGCGCCGGCGGCCATAACCACAGCAATGCCGCCGGCCGGCGAGAACGCACCAGAGCGGGCCGCGCAGATACTGCGCGAGATCCTACGGCGGATCGGGGTCGAGGCCACCGTAATCGTACGGCACGAGGAGGACCAGGACCTTCTCGATCTCACGGGGGACAGCAGCGGGGTCCTGATCGGCCGCCGCGGCACGATGCTGGATGCGCTCGAGTATTTCCTGAACCGCGTGATCGCGCGCGAGAGCGCTGCGGGGCGCATCGTCGTCGATTCCCAGAACTACCGTGCGCGCCGGCGGCAATCGATCGAGGAGTTGGCCCGACGCACCGCGGAGCAGGCGAAGAAGAAACGACGGCCGATTGCGCTCAACCCCATGAGCCCGCGCGATCGGCGCATCGTCCATATGGTCTTGCAGGGGGACCCGTCCCTCACTACAAAGAGTTCCGGCAAGGGATATTTTCGGAAGTTGATCGTCATCCCCGCCGGCGAGTCGCGTGCCCAACGCGGACCGGCAGTAGGCCCCGCGGAATCGGCAGAAGTAGACGAGTAATGCTGGCGAGGGCGGGAGGCGCGTCCGTCTCGTATCGGAAGGAATCGCGGTTGGGCTACACGGGAAACGCAGGTGCCGCGCTGGTGCGCATGTTGCTGGGTGCGCTGCTGGCGACTGCGGCCTGTCACGGCAACAGCCCCGACGAGCTGCTCGAGCTCGCCAGGTTCGAGGAGCGACAGAACAATCGGCAGCACGCGCGCGAGTTGTACGAGCAGATCATCGCGAAGGCGCCGAACTCGGAGGCCGCCCGAACGGCCGTGGAACGGTTGAAGGCGCTCCCACACGACTGACTCGCGTCGCGGCCTTGCCACCTCTTGGAAACACGGCCAAGGCAGTTCGACCACTTGATGACTGAAGCCAATCGCGTCGGCTCGCCACCGTGGTCACAGGAAGCCATTACCGACGTCCGGGAGGCCAGCCGTTTCTTGGCCGCCCTGCGCCGCCACGATCTCCTCTCGCTGAATTGCAGCGACGCCGATTGCGGATACACGCTGACCGTGTTGCAGAACCGAAGGCGCGGTCGCTCGTTGTCAGTGAGTGATTGTACGGTCGCGGGCGGCCTGCCGCGAGCGGATCTTCAGGAGTATCACCGGGATCTCGGCATCGCACCGTCGCGCGTGTACGTGCCGCGGCATCCGTCCTGGAAGACGCCGCTGCCGCGTTGCGTCCTCGACGATCCGCACCTCTTGGAGCGTATGCGCAACGACCGCCCGCTGCGTTCGATCTTTTTCTTCTTCAAGGACCGGGCGGCCGAGGAGCTCCAGCGGCGCCTCGGTTTGGAGCCGGTTTACTGCGCGCCTCCTGCTGCGATTTACGAACACGCAAACGACAAGCTCGTCTTCTCCGAAGCGGCGCGACGTTTCGGTTTCCCCGCGGTGAGTAGCCAAGAGATCGGCGAGAAGAATGCGGTCGCCGGAGCGTATCGCCGCGCCGCGCAGGCGTACGGAGAGGGTTGCATGCTACGCGGCCGGCGCGGGGCTGGCGGCAGCGGAATCCGCCATGCCGGCTCCGTCCGAGACGCTGCGCGGATCTGGAGATGCATGCGTCGACGGGGCCCGGTCTTGATCCAGCCCTATGTCCCAGCGAGCCGACTCCTGTCCAACGTTTGCGTCAATGGCATCATTCTGCGACACGGTTTTGCGCCCGTGTGCATCACCGAGCAATGGCAGAAGGGGATGGCGTTCCGGGGTGGGCGGGCGATCGGCACCTTGAGCGACGCCGAGGTCCGTGCCGTGCGCGAGACGATGGAGGGCGTCACGCGATGGCTGCTCGACCTCGGATACGTTGACGCTCCGGTGGGCATCGATGGATTTCTGATGCGCGAGCCAGGAGGGCTCCGCTTCCTGGCCCTCGACCCGAACATTCGCGTCACCGGCTCGATGATGGCCTGGGCACTGAGCGCCGTTCTGTGCGAAATGAGCGGCACGCCGTTTCTCTGGGCGTTCGAATGGCTGCGCGTCGTCGGCCGACCGCTTTCGATGGCGCTGCTGCGCCGGCGTCTCGGGCCGTTGCTTGTCGATCCACGCCGGCTCGAAGCGGGCGGAATCCTCCCCCGTGATCTCTCCACTCTCGGGATCGCCCCAGTGGCGATGTCGTGGATCAGTGTCTTATACCTCGCTCGCGGCACCGACCAGCTCGAGCGCCTGCGCGTTGCCGTGCACCGTCTCGGTTTTTACACCGACTGAGGGCGATCCGCCGGCCATGTCGATAATCGGGAACCTTGTCGAACGACCACCTGGTTTTCGAACAGTCGCGAGGCGGCGGTCTTGTGCGCGCGCACAAATTTGATTGCAAGCTCCTGCGTCTGGCCCAGATCGAGGGTCGGTTGACAGCCCCACTTCATCTTGTATGCCGCTCGCGAGTCCTTCAGCCAAGGGTTTCCGCGACCCTCGTCCAACCACCGCACTCCTTGCCGCAGAGCGTACTCGCGGGCAAAGGCGTCGATGGCGGCGAGCGCTCCCAGTTGGCGTAGGTCGGCACGGCCATCACGGACCCCAACACGGAGCAAGGAAAGCGTCGCTCCGTGACGGACCACGAGCCCCATGGCGTCGGGTTCGCTCCGTTCAGCCCGGGACACGACGATGAAACACCCAGCGGCGGCGAGTTGCTCGATCGCCTCCAACGCATCGCACGTCGCATCCGCACCGAAACGAGCGATCGCCGTGGGCAGGAGAAAGCGCTGATGAAACTCTCTGGTCAGCGCCGGTGCGTGCCGGCGAATTTCGGCTCGAAAGGCCTGTCGTCGCAGTCGGTTCATCTCCTTGCGGCGCGAACGGTGTTTTCTGCCGCCGATCGCCAGCGGTCCTACCGCTGTGCCGAAGCGTACGACTTCCGGGACGATGGAGAACCCGCGCCAGCGAAAGGCCGGCGCCAGCGTCGGGGTGGTTTCGGCAATGAGTACGTCGGCATCCGCAGTGAAACCCCCGCGCAGCCAGAGAACGCTCGAGATCGGTCGTGCCCCGAGCCAGTTCGCTACCGGCGGCTCGTCGAACAACAGGCTGCACAGACGCCGGCGATTGCGTCGCTTGCCCCACGTCAGGACCGCGAGAGGAACGCCGTCACAACTCCCGCGCCACAGCGCGACTTGTTGCCGGAGGTACAGCGGCGTCGCTGCGGCGCGACGAACGAGATGGTAGGCGGTCTGCACGCCGGTATCCAGTGCCGCCAGCTCGGCCGCCGGAGAACGCAAGTAAGCACAGCGAAGCCGCCGCTCGGCGTCAAGCACCGTGTCAACGAGACTCCGCATCCGCATCGTCGTTCAAGTGCGCAAGGATCTCGCGCGCCATGGTTGCCACGTGCGGCTGTCGCCAGAGATCATGTCGTTCGCAGGCGATCCGCGCTTCATGCGCCGGACCGTTCAAGAGACCGTTCCACCCCATGCGTCGGGTCGGGCGACGCGTATCCGGCTCGCTCGGGCGCAGGAGGAGGGCATGACCGTCGTAGGGTTCCGGAACGTAGCTCCTGGCAGCGAGCCGATTGCAATAATCGACCTTTCGCAAGGAACTCGGCAGGGGGAGATGACAAGCCAGCGCTCGTTCGAAGGCCCATTGACGCCCCCACGCACGCCAGTGTTTCCAGAAGTAACCGACACGTTGGCTCAGATAGGCCAGCCGTTCGGCGCGCGCGGGCATTGCCTGCAGGTGGCGGCGATGCATCGCGACTCGTTGCAAGGTATTGGTGAGCCAGGAAACCGCGGCGTCGCTAGCGTCGCCCGGACGATCCCCGTGGTTGAAACAGTCGATCAGGACGAGCAAGTGGACGCCGGGCTCGCGCAGGCGGCGGGCCACTTCCCAGGCCACCAATCCGCCAAAGCACAGTCCGATCAGCGCACACTCGCCCCGCGGAGTAATCCGCCGGATTTCCGCGATTGCCACCTCGGCGATATCCTCCACGGACAGCCGGCTTTGCGGGCGCTCGGCCATAGGCGCCCGGAAGCCAAATATAGGGCGTTGTTTGCCGAGGTGTCGGGCCATCCTGCTTGCGGCCCAGAGGTTATTGTCGTGGCCTGGCAGAATGAAGATGGGCCGGCCCGTACCCGCGGTTTGTATCGGCACGAGGAGTCTGCGCATTCCGGCGCCGATCGCGCGCCCGCGTTCACTCGCTGCGATCATCCCGCGGATCGTCGGCCGCTCGACGAAGTCGACGATAGGGATGTCGACGCCGAGGAGGTCCGAGCAGTGCAGGAGAAGCTCGGTGGCGGCCAGAGAGTCACCGCCACAGAGAAAGAAATCGTCCTCGACGCCGATTTCTGGGATGTTCAGCAACTCGCACCACCGGCGAGCCAGATCGCGTTCAGTCCGCGTACGCGGTGCGCTCGGAGCGCGCACCGCCGGTCCCGCCGGCGAGGAGATACCGAGCACGTCGGCGAGCCCGATGCGCTGCAGCTTGCCGGTCGGCCCCTTCGGCAGCGTATCGAGAATGCGCACGACGCGGGGGATCTTGAAGTCGGCAAGCACGCCCGCGACGATTTCGCGGATATCGCGGGCCTCGAGCGCCGCCCCCGGTTTCGGCACCACCGCGGCACCGACGTCCTCGCCGAGACGGTCGTCGGGGACTGCAAACGCGACCGCCTGATCGATCCCTGGATGGCACAGCAATGCCTCCTCGATTTCCCGCGGCGCGATCTTTTCTCCACCGCGGTTGATCAGCTCCTTGAGGCGACCGGTGAGAAACAGGTAGCCCTCCGCATCGAAGTATGCCTGGTCACCGGTATGAAACCAGCCGTCGGTGAATGCCTCGGCGTTTGCCGCCGGGTTGTCCTCATAACCGCGGGTCACGGTCCGGCCGCGAATGACGACTTCGCCGATGTGTCCGGCCGGTTGACGGTGGCCGTCCGCATCGACGACCGCCATCTCCGGCCCGGCCGGGAGGCCGACCGATCCGGGCTTTTGTCGGCCCGCTTGGAGCGGATTGCTGGCCATCTGATGCGACGCTTCGGTCATCCCGTACGCCTCGACGACCGGAGCACGGAACAACGCCGCGAGATTCTCCATGACGCGGGGGGCGAGAGCGGCAGAAGAGGAGCGGATGAAGCGCAATCGACTGGCGCGGATCGCCGCCGCGTGACTGGCGGCGCGGGAAAGAATGTCCTGGTGCATAGTGGGCACGGCGGTGTACCAGGTCGGCTGAATCTCGTCCATCCAGGCAAAGAAGTCGCCGGCGCTGAACCCAGGGCAGCAGGCAATGCTCGCACCCGCACTCAGGCTGGAAAGCAGCGCGCCGACCAGTCCGTGGATGTGGAAGAGTGGCATGACATTCAGGCAGCAATCGCCGGCTTCGAGTGCCAGCGTTCGGGCGATGTTGTGTGCGGAGTGAACGAGGTTCGCGTGTGTCAGGGGTACGGTCTTCGGGCGTGTCGTGGTGCCGGACGTGTTGAGAAGGAGGGCGACGTCGTCGCTCGTCGCGCGGGCGGTGCCGCGCCCACCGCTTCCGGCAACGTCGATCGCGCAGCGGCCGGCCCGGGTTGGCTCGACACAGCGCAGTGGGAGAACCCTGAGGCCGAGCCGCTGTGCGGTCGATGTGGCGGCCGAGCGATCGGGGGTAGCGACAACGACGGCGACGGCACGCAGGGAGGAAAGCAGACCCGCCAGTTCGTTCTCGCGATACGCAGGATTCAACGGCGCGCACGCGCAGGTGGCGGCGATGCCAAGGAAGGCTACGGCGGCCTCGGCACCGTTCGGCACAACCAGGGCAATCCGATCCTGCCGCGAGAAGCCCATCGCGCCCAGCGCACCGGCGAAACGATTGATCGCGTCGTCGAGATCGGCGTACGTGAGAGCCGCGTTACCGGGAGCCCGTATGGCAACGCGATCGCCATCAACGCGGGCGCGAGCACCGACCATTTCTCCGATCGTCGGCGGACACTCGGCCGGCGGGTCGGGTCCGGCTGGTGGCGATTCCCTGCTTCTCCGTTCGCTCGGCAACGAGCCGCCGCCCGGCTGCGTCATAGGCGTCGGCTTATCCGAAGCCACATGAGACCGCAATGAGCGGTAAGGGTGTAGTCAACCCCGTGTACGCCGAAACGCGCGATCGGCTTGCGGGTTGAGGTTGTGGCGAAGCGGCCGGCGACCCCGGTGCTGACGGACCACGATGGTGCGCACCGTGGTCGCGACGGCCCGGCGGTCATCTGACGCCGGCGACGTTCACGGTCGGCGAGCAACGGCGGAAGCGCGCGAGCGCTTCAGATTTTGAAGAAAATCTTCCTGCGGTGGAGCACGGTCAGGATCCCCAGCCAAAACAGCACGTACACAACGGCATAGGCGAGCGAGGCGTTGATGGGACTCATGAACGGCACGAGCACCACCTCCACCAGGTAGCGGCGCACGCTGACCGGCGATCCATCCGGCCGGGCGACCTTCCACAGGATCAGCACCTTCGCCAGCAGCGTCGACAACAGGTAGGCCAGGATGGCGTTGGCGCCATAGATCGCGAAGGGCATCGTCGATCGACGATACCGCCGAATGTCCACCAGCCAGTAACAGACAGCGAAGCAATTGAGCGCCACACCCGCCGTGAAGACGACATAGGAACTGCTCCACAGATTCTTGTTGATCGGGAACCAGCGGTCCATGAGCAGACCAAGCGCGGTGCACAATGTGCCGGCCGCCAGCACACCCGCCACACGCATGAGCGGAGCGCGCGCGGCACGCAACCAACGGCCGGTGAGCACCCCGGCGAGCGTGGTGGCGGTGGCGGGAAGCGTCGTCAGGAGCCCTTCCGGATCCCAGCGGGGACGCAACAGGTGGCCGTGCATGAGCGCGTGATCGATGTATGCCGCCAGATTGCGACCGGGCTTGAGCATGCCGGTTCGGTGCCCTGGCCAGGGTACGAGCTTCATCGCCACCCAGTAGCCGATGACCAGCACCACTGTCGTTGCGACCTGACCGCGGAGATCCATGGTCAGCACCGCGATCGACGCGAGCAAATAGCACAGGGCGATGCGCTGGAGGACGCCGGGGATGCGGATTTCGGACCAATCGAAACCGGGAAATCCATTGACCACGATGCCGAGCGCAAACAGGATCAGCGTGCGGCGCACGACCTTGCGGAACAAGCGGCGGCGCGATTCGCCACGCCCGCCATGGGCCGCGAACGATAAGGCAATAGCGACGCCGACGATGAACAGGAAGAAGGGGAAGATCAGGTCGGTCGGCGTGCAGCCGTCCCACTCCGCGTGCTGGAGCGGCGCATAGATTGGCCGCCACAGCCCGGGGTTGTTCACCAGGACCATACCGACGATGGCGATGCCACGAAACACGTCGAGGGACTGTAAGCGCTCCGTGCCGCGATGTGCCGGCGCGAGAAGCTCAGCGCGGCGCCCGGTGATCGGTGCCCACACCTTCAGTCCAATTCGTTGACCGCATTGTGCCCGATGGCCAGATTCGGGCCCGCTCGTCCCGCGGGCCTCAGACGCGTTCGTTTCCGACAGCTACACGCAAGTGCCGGGCTTGGCAAGCGCGGCGTCCCGCTCCGCCCATGCGGGGCGTGTTCGCGCCACGCCACGTTGCGGTTGCCCGCCGGGACATTCCCAAGTACAAGTGGCCTTCGCTCTCCGGTTCGAGGACGGCGCGATGGAGGAGACATGGGCACGATTGCGATTACCGGTTCGGCATCGGGCATGGGTGCGGCGACACGGAAGCGGTTGGAGACCGCTGGGCACAGCGTCATCGGCATCGACATCCGCGATGCCGAGATCATCGCCGACCTGGCAACGATGCCAGGACGGCGCGCCGCCATCGAAACGGTTCGCAGGCGGAGCGCGAACCGACTCGACGGCCTGGTGGTGTGCGCCGGGGTGGGGCCCCAGGTCGAGCCCTGCTCGACTATCGTGTCGATTAACTACTTCGGCGCGCAGGTTCTGCTCGAGGGCCTGCGGGACGCGCTTGCCGCCGGCTCGCAACCGGCGGCGGTCGCCGTGGCATCCAACTCGGCGTCCTTGCCCGGTATCGACACCCCGATCGTCACCGCCTGCCTCGCCGGCGACGAGGAAGCGGCCTGCCGCGCCGCGTTGACGCTTTCCGGTCATCACGCGTATGCCGGCTCGAAACTGGCACTGACGCGGTGGGTGCGTCGTAACGCCCCCGGTCCCGCTTGGGCCGGCGCCGGCATTCGCCTCAACGCCGTGGCGCCGGGTGTGGTGATGACACCGCTGCTGCAGGGCGGTCTCGCGCACCCGGTATTTGGCGAGGCGATCCGCAACTTCAAGGTTCCGCTGGGAAACTACGGCGAACCCGACCAGATCGCCGCAATGATCGCATTCCTGCTCGGCCCTGACGGTTCGTTTTGTTGCGGCAGCATGATTTTTGTCGATGGCGGCACCGACGCGATGCTGCGACCCGACGATTTCTAACGAGACGGCATCTACGCCGCCCGGCACGCGCGACGTTTCAACCGCGAGCTTTTCACTGTCGATTCGCCGCCACGGCGGATAAGCGTTGCCAATAAGACCCCATGCCGGCGATTGACATTCCAATCAGTGCAGCTAATTATGCGGCCGTGCATATCGAGACGCTCAAGGTATTTTGTGACGTAGTGGAGACGGGGAGCTTTTCCGCCGCCGCCTCTCAGAACTTCATCACGCAGTCCGCTGTCAGCCAGCAGTTGCGCACCCTGGAGTCGAAGTACCGGTGCAAGCTGCTCGAACGCGGCCGGGCCGGCGCCAAGGCGACGCCGGCGGGCGAGATCTTGTATCGCGCCAGCCGCGAGATCCTGGAGAAATACCGCGAGATCGAGACGCAGCTCCAGGAAAGCGGCAAGGTGGTCAGCGGATCGCTCCGCGTCGCTATCGTGTACAGCGTCGGGTTGCACGAGCTGCCGCCGTTTCTGAAAGAATACCTGCGCGAATATCCGCAGGTGAACGTGCACGTCGAATACTCGCGGCCCAACAAGATCTACGAAGACGTCATCGCCGGCCGCATCGATCTCGGAATCGTTGCCTACCCTGCCAAACATCCGCAAATCACGGTCGTGCCGTTTCGCGAGGATCGCCTGGTGGTCGTCTTCCCGCCCAGCCATCCATTCTCGACGCTGAAAAAGATAACCATCAGCCGCCTCGACGGCGAAACCTTCGTCGGCTACGAGCGCGACATCTCAACCCGTAAGGCCATCGAGCAACTGTTCAAGGAACACGGGATCGGTGTGCGCTACGTCGGCGAATACGACAACATCGAAACGATCAAGCGCGCGGTGGAGATCGGGCAGGGGATTTCGATCGTCCCGCTTGCCTCGGTCCAATACGAACTCGAGCTTGGTCACTTGAAGGTCGTACATCTCTCCGACGAGGCACTGACCCGACCGCTGGGTATCATCTACAAGAAGACCCGGCATCTGTCGCCGGCGGCCGTCAAGTTCATCGACGTACTGCGGCGTGAGGACCTGCTGGAGTTACGGGAACAGTAGGCGATTCGGCGGGGTCTGCGTGCCCCACGCGTTCGGCGGCCCGGTGCGGGACGTCCGCGCACGCGACGGAGGCACGCCGCTTGCGGTACCGAGCGGGTGGCTCCCGGCGTACGCCGTCGTGAGATCGGGCGCCGGGCGCGGCGGTGGCGGGCAGTGAGCGACGGAATGTCATACGGGATTCAGCGGCGGGTCGCCATCGTGGTTGCCATTGTCGTCGTCGGCGCCAGCCTGTGGTGGCGTTGGCAAACGGCACGCGGTCACCCCGGTGGCGTCATCCGCGGCTCGGGCATCATCGAGGTCACGGAAGTCGATGTCTCGTTCGAGGTGCCGGGCACCATCAGTGAGCGCGCCGCCGAAGAAGGCGCGCTGCTGGACAAGGGCGAGCCGGTCGCACGTCTCGACGACCGGGAGTATCGCCTGCGGGTGGAGCGCGCCGCCGCGGCGAAATCGGCAGCGGAGGCCCACTATCGCCTCATGCTCAAAGGGCCCCGGGGACAGGAAATCGATCAGGCGCTCGTCGCGGTCGAAGCCATGGACAGCGACCTGATCACGCAGCAGCGCGAATTCGATCGCATCCGGGAACTGTACAACACGCAGATCGTCTCGCAGGCCGAGTTCGACCGGATAAAGGCGACGCTGACGTCGGCGCAAGCGGCACGCGACAAGGCGAAAGCACAACTCTCCATGCTCAGGGAAGGCTACCGAACCGAGGAAATCGAAGGGGGACGGGCGCGGCTCCGAGAAGCCGAGAAGGCGCTCGAACTCGCCGAGCTCAACCTGTCGCGCTGTCAGTTGTTCGCGCCAATGGCCGGACGCGTGCTGTCCAAGAACCGCGAGGTCGGCGAGACGGTGCCCGCCGGCACACCGATCATTACCCTGGGAGATCTCACTCGCCCCTGGTTGAACCTCTATATCGGAGAACGGGACCTGGGAAGGGTCGCCCTCGGGATGAAGGCCTTCGTGACCGTGGATTCTTTTCCATCCGAACCCTTTCCCGGCCGTGTGGCCTTCATCGCGGAAAAGGCCGAATTCACGCCGAAAAACATTCAGACGCAGGACGAGCGCGTCAAACTGGTCTACCGCGTTAAGATCGAGCTCGAGAACCGCAACCAAGCGCTCAAAGCCGGCATGCCGGCGGACGCGCTGTTGCCACTCGATCACGAGACATGAACTGCGCTCGTCGCGTCGGCTCCGCGCGCCGCTCGCGGTGCCCAGTAACGACCACCGGTGAGCCAATGCCGCAATGACCCAACAAGGCCAACGCTCCGATGTCGCGCGCGATTGACGCCATCGACGTCGCCAGAGACTACGGCGGCGCCACCGCCTTGCGCGGCGTGAGCGTGGCGATCGAGCCGGGTGAGCTCTTCGGATTGGTAGGCCCCGACGGTGCCGGCAAAACCACCTTCCTCCGCATCTTGGCCGGTCTCTTGCGTCTGTCGGGAGGCCGCGCGCGCATCGACGGAATTGACGTACGCACGCACCCATCCGTAGTCAAAACGCGCATCGGCTACATGTCGCAGCGCTTCAGTTTGTCCGAAACGCTCACGGTCGCCGAAAACCTTCTCTACGTCTGCGAGGTGTGGCACGTGCCCCCCGGTGAGCGCCGCCAACGCATCGCCCGGCTGCTGGAGTTCAGTCGGCTGGGACCCTTTCAGGATCGGCTGACACGCAACCTCTCCGGCGGCATGAAGCAGAAGCTCAGCCTGTGCGCCTGCCTCATCCACCAACCACGCATCCTGTTGCTCGACGAGCCCACCATCGGCGTCGATCCGGTCTCGCGCCGCGACTTCTGGCTCATCCTCTACGACTTAATGCAGGAAGGATCCACGATCCTGTTGTCGACTCCCTACATGGACGAAGCGGAGCGTTGCGGGCGCGTCGGTTTCCTCCTCGATGGCCAGCTCATCGCGTGCGGGAGTCCGCCAACCCTCAAGGCGGAACTCAACACGGCGGTCCTCGACATCCGCTGCGCCGATTCACGCCGGGCGCGACGCGCTCTGCAGCGGGTTCCCGGCCTCAGCGACGCGGTGAGTTTCGGCGAGCACCTACACGTCACCATTCCGCGGTCGGGGTTCGATGCCGCCGCCGGGCTAGAGCGCGTGCGCTCGGCGGGCATCGACGTTCGCGACTGGCGGATTCGCGAGCCGTCGCTCGAAGACGTGTTCTTGGCGTACATCCGTCGTCGCCATGCGGGCGCGGCGGATCCCAGTCGCACACCATCATGACCGACTTGGCTGTCGACGTCAGTGGATTGACGCGGGTATTCGAGCGCTTCGTCGCTGTCGATCACATCGACCTCCAGGTTCCGACCGGCACGGTGTTCGGCTTCCTCGGCCCCAACGGTGCCGGGAAGTCGACGACGATCCGCATGCTCTGCGGGATCCTGCGACCCAGCGCCGGCGCGGGTACGGTTGGCGGCTTCGACATCATGCGCCAAACCGATCGCCTCAAGAGCCGAATCGGCTACATGTCGCAACGCTTTTCGTTGTACGAGGATTTGACGGTGTACGAGAACCTGCGGTTCTTTGCCGGTATCTATAATGTGCGCGGCGCGCAGCGTGCGGCGCGCATCGCGTGGGCGGTCGATATGGCGGGGCTCCGCGGCCGGGAGCAGGTGCGCACCGCGGAACTCGCCGGCGGGTGGCGTCAGCGGCTGGCGCTCGGATGCGCCGTGTTGCACGAGCCGCCGATCCTGTTTCTCGACGAACCCACCTCCGGCGTCGATCCGGCATCGCGCCGCAATTTTTGGGAGATGATTGGGGAGCTGGTGGCGCGTGGAATCACCGTGTTCGTCACCACGCACTACATGGACGAAGCCGAGCACTGCGACCGGCTTGCCCTCATTTTCGGCGGCCGCGTCGTGGCCACCGGCAGCCCCGCGGCCCTCAAGGCGCAACACATGACCCGCGCCCTGCTGGAACTCGAGTGCACCGACCTGATGGGCGCGTACGCGGCACTGAAGCCTGAGCCGGCACTGGCGAGCGTCGCGCTGTTCGGCAATGCCCTCCACCTCGTGACCGCGGACGAGCCCCGCGCCCGCGCGCTGGTCGAACAACGGCTGCGCGCCACCGGCATTGGCGTCCACCGGTTGGAACGGATCGAGCCATCGCTGGAGGACACCTTCGTCAGCATCGTCGAAGGCAGTGGCGCGGACCGCGCCCCGAATCGAGCGGCCGCCGGGTGATCGCATGCCGTCCCAACACCCGCATCGGCCGCTCTCGCTCCGGACAATCCGTGCCATCATGCGCCGGGAATTCATCGACGTCCGCCGCGATCGTCGCAGCCTGCTGCTGACGTTGCTGTACCCGATCTGCATGCTGATCATGTACGGCTACGGCATCCGCTACGACGTGAACAATGTCCCGTTGACGATCCTCGACTACGACCGCTCGGCTGCGAGCCGCGATCTCAGCGAACAGATGCTGCGTTCCGGCTATTTCGAACTGGTGCGTCCGGCCCGTAACGAGCGCGAACTGACCCAGGACTTGATGACCGACGCCAGTCGCGCCGCGGTGGTCATTCCGCGCGGCTTCGCCGCCCGTATCCGTGCCGGCGAGCCGGTCACGGTGCAGGCCGTCATCGACGGCTCCGACGCCAACACCGCCACCATCGCGCAGGGATACTTACTGGCCATGATGTCCCGCTATTCCGGCACCCTCGCCACCACCCCGTCCGCGAACGGTGCGCGGTCGGCGAGCGCGGCGCCGTCCATCGAGCTCAAGAGCCGCATCTGGTACAACCCGGAGCTGAAAAGCGTCAACTTCATCGTGCCCGGCATGATTGCCGTCATCATGATGATTGTCGGTGCCATCATGACGGCACTGAGTATCGTCAAAGAAAAGGAACGCGGCACGATGGAACAGATTCTGGTCTCGCCCATCCATCCGGTCGAACTGATGGTCGGGAAGATCCTTCCCTACATGTCGATCGCGTTTGTCAATCTGGTCATCATCGTCGCCGCCGGCTACGCTTTGTTTCATGTGCCGATCAAGGGCAGCCTGCTGCAGTTCACGATCCTCTCGCTGCTGTATCTGAGCAGCTCCCTCGGCCTCGGGGTGTTCGTCTCCACGTTGGCGGACACGATGCAAAGCGCGATGCTCGCCGCCATCTTCACCTCCCTACTGCCGTCGATCCTGCTCTCCGGCTTTATCTTCCCGTTGGAAAACATGCCCGTCGTCATCCGCTTCGTCTCCTATTGGTTTCCCGGGCGGTATTTCGTGACGGCAATTCGCGGCATCTACCTCAAGGGGGTCGGCCTGTCGCTGCTCTGGCCCGAAGCCCTCATGCTGCTGGCTTTCAGCGTCGCCATCGTCTGGCTCAGCGCCAACCGCTTCCGAGAACAGTTGGGATGACGGCTGCGCTATCGCACATCCTCCACATAACGTGGAAGGAACTCATCCAGATCGGCCGCGACCGCCGGATGTTCGGGCTGATCCTGGTCCTGCCAGTGATTCAGCTGGCCGTCTTTGGGTACGTGGTGTCGACCGACATCACCGACATCGACACGGCCGTCTGCGATTACGATCAATCCGCGGAGAGCCACGCCTACGTCGAGCATCTCGTCAGCAGCGGCTACTTCCGTATCGCCGCACCATGCCGCAATGTGGACGAGCTCACGCACTTGCTCGATCGCGGGCGCATTCGTGTCGGCCTGACAATTCCGCCGGATTTTTCCGCGCGTCTCAAGCGCCGGCAAACCGCCGAGGTGATGGCGGCGGTGGACGGCAGCAATTCGAACACCGCGACCATTGCCGCGGCCTACCTGGAGCAGATCACCCTGACCCAGGCCGTCGCGGTGCAGTTTGCGGACCATGGCCGTCCGCTGGGGCAACGCCACCACCCGCTCGTCAACCTCGAGCCGCGGGTGTGGTTCAATCCCGAATTGCGCAGCATCCGCTTCATGGTCCCCGGCATCATGTGCGTCTTGTTGATGGAGTCGATGGTCGTGCTGACGGCCTCCGCCATCGTGCGCGAGAAGGAGCAGGGCACGATGGAGCAATTGATCGTGACACCGATCCGCTCCTACGAACTCATCGTCGGCAAGGCGATTCCCTTCGTCGCCATCGGTTACGTGAATATCGCCACGGTGATTTTCGCGGGAACCTTCTGGTTCGGAGTGCGAATTGCAGGCAGTTTGCCGCTGTTGTTCGGTCTCACCGGCCTCTTCATCCTCACCTGCCTCGGGATGGGCCTGCTGGCCTCCACCATTTCCACCACGCAACAGCAAGCGATGTTGGCAGGCCAGTTCATCTTCCTCCCCAACCTGTTCTTTTCGGGGTTCATGTTCCCGATCGCCAGCATGCCGCCGTTCGTTCAGCAGCTCACCTACCTCATTCCTCTGCGTTACTACATTACGATCGTGCGCGGTATCTTCCTCAAAGGCATCGGCTTGGACACGCTGTACGACGAAGCGATCGTTCTGCTGGCCTACGGGGTCGCCATCCTGGCCGTTGCCAGCCTGACCTTCCGCAAGCAGATCAGGTAAGGACGCCGCGAGAGAATTGCGGCGTACCTTGACATGCGGGCGACCGGCCTTACCTTCGCGGCATGCACGCACCCGACAGCAGCGGTGCTGCAAAAAGACAATCCGAAAGGAGAGCGGTCATGGCATTTTTCCTCGACCCAGTCAGCGGCCTGTTGGCACTGCAGCGTGAATTGGAACGCGCCTTCAAGAACCCCCTCGAAGCGGACCTCGGCGTCTCTGGCCGCGGCGTCTTCCCGGCGATCAACATTTTCAGCGATCGTGACGGCTACGTCGTACGGCTCGAGGTCCCGGGCACGTCCCCCGACCACATCGAGATCGAATCCCAGGGACGCACGCTGACCATCAAGGGACGGCGCGAGCGGTGCAGCGCAGAGGGCGCCAGCGTTCACCGGCGCGAGCGAACCTGGGGCCAATTCTCGCGGTCCCTGCAACTGCCGGAGTCCCTCGATCTGGCGCGCGCGCAGGCAACATACCAGCACGGCATTCTCGCGGTACGCGTCCCCAAGCGGGAAGAAGCGAAACCCCGTCAGATCGCCGTCAAAGCCGCCTGAACGGCGGACCCATACGGAGGCACTCACATGACAGAACAAGAAGTCGCGGTGAAGCACAAACAGGAGGTCGCGGGCCAGGAGCAGACCCGTCCCGGCCATACGTACATCCCGGATGTCGACATTTGCGAGACGCCGGACAGTCTCTGGTTGTGGGCAGACTTGCCGGGCGTCGACGAACGCTCGGTGGAGGTCCACCTCGCCAACGGCGTGCTCTCAATCGAAGGGCGTGTGTCGCTGCAGGAGTACGCGGAGCTGGCGCCGGTGTACACGGAGTACAACATCGGCAACTTCCAGCGTCGCTTCACGGTCTCGACGGCCGTCGATGTCGAGCACATCAAAGCACGCATGAATAACGGCGTGCTCGAACTGGAACTGCCCAAGAGCGCTCAGGCGAAGCCACGGCGCATAACCATCACCACGCATTGACCCCCGACGCGCGGGAACGACGGGCAGCGAAGAACGCCGTCCCCGCGCGCCAACCCCCCGCTTTCCTCGCCTCCGGGTCGTACCCGCGATCCGTCATCTCCGCACGGCAGCGCCGCATCGACAACCGCCGCAGCAGGGTGCTGGCCCGCGCCAACACGCGGTCGTTCCCCGCTCACCCGTGGGTGTAGCGCACCGGCGTGATTCCGCTATAAGTAAGAGTTTCTGACTGACTCGAGATGCCCAACTCCTGGATCACCATCGCCGGGGCGCGCCACAACAACCTGAAGAACATCGATGTGCGCATCCCCCTGAATGCGCTCACCGTCGTCACCGGGCCTTCCGGCTCGGGCAAGTCCAGCCTGGCCTTCGACGTCCTCTATGCCGAAGGCCAACGGCGCTACGTCGAGAGCTTCTCGGCCTACACGCGCCAGTTCCTCGACCGTATGGACAAACCCCAGGTCGAGCATATCGACGGCATCCTGCCGGCCATTGCGATCAGCCAGGGCAATACCGTGAAAACCTCGCGGTCGACCGTGGCGACCATGACCGAGTTGCACGACCATCTGAAGCTCTTGTTCGCGAAGATCGGCGTCCTGCATTGCCGCGCGTGCGGCCAGGTCGTCGCCACCGAGTCTGCGGCGTCGGTGGGCGAGCATCTCGTGCAACAGCCGGAGGGCACCCGCGTGTTGGTGACGTTCGAGGTGCCGTTGCCCGAAAATCTCCCCTGGGCGGAGGCCCGTAGCGGGTTCCTGCAGTCCGGATTCCGCCGGCTGTTGATCGACGGCGCGCTACGACCGATCGAGACGGTTGACGCGGCGCCCCCCTCGCCGCTCGTCGTGGTGGCCGACCGCATCGCCGTGCGCGCCGACCAGAAGGCGCGCATCGTCGACTCCCTGGAGCAGGCTTTCCGTTTCGGCAAGGAACGGCTCGACTTGGTTTTTCCCGACCACGGGAATCGCCACGAACCCCACGTCGCCCGCCTCGAATGCGCGCGCTGCGCAATTGCGTATCGTCCGCCGACGTCCAATCTGTTTTCCTTTAACAGCCCGCTTGGGGCCTGCGAAACGTGTCGGGGCTTCGGGCGCATCATCGACCTCGACCTCGACCTGGTCATCCCGGATCCGCGCAAGACGCTCGCGGACGGCGCTATCAAGCCGTGGAGCACGCCGGCAACCGAGTGGGAACGTGGCGAGTTGTTGCGGTTCTGCCGCAAGAAAAAGATCCCTACCGACGTCGCGTTTGCGCAACTCAGCGAGCGGCAACGCCAGCTCATCATTGACGGCGAGGGCAAATTCCACGGCATTCGCGGCTGGTTCCGCTGGCTGGAAGGGCGCACCTACCGCATGCACGTGCGTGTATTCCTGGCGCGCTACCGTAGCTACCGGCTGTGTCCCACGTGCGCGGGAGCGCGGCTGAAACCCGACGCCTTGCTGTACAAACTCAACGGACAGAGCATCGCCGACGTGCAACGCATGAGCGTGGGGGAGGCGGCATCGTTTTTCGAAGCGCTGCGGCTGTCGCCCGCCGACGAGCAGGTCGCTGAGCTGATTCTCACCGAGATCCGCAATCGCTTGCGGTACCTACTCGATGTCGGCCTCGATTATCTGACCCTCGACCGGCAGTCGCGAACGCTGTCGGGCGGGGAGTTGGCGCGCGTGGACCTGACGACCGCGGTGGGTTCGTCGCTGGTCAATACCCTGTACATTCTCGATGAGCCGTCGGTGGGCCTGCATCCGCGTGACAGCCAGCGGCTGGTGCGCATCCTGCAGCAACTCCGCGCCAAAGAGAATACCGTGGTCGTCGTCGAGCATGATCCGGAAATCATCCGCGAGGCGGATTACGTCATCGATCTGGGCCCCGCGGCCGGCGAACGGGGCGGCCAGGTGGTGTTTGCCGGCAGCTATGCCGAGCTGGTGGGGCGGTCCTCGTCGCTCACCGGGGAGTACCTCGCCAGCCGGCGCACCATCCCCGTGCCGCGCCGGCGGCGCCGGATCATTCCCGGCTTGAGCCTGGTCGTACACAAGGCCGCCGCCAATAATCTCAAGCAGGTCACCGTGCACCTGCCGCTGTCCCGCTTCGTCTGCGTGACCGGCGTGTCGGGCTCGGGCAAGTCGACCTTGATCGAAGACGTTCTCTACCGCGGCCTGAAAAAGCATCTCGGGGAGTCGGTTGGGACACCGGGGGCGTGCGAATGGATCGAAGGAGCCGCGCGGATCGCGGAGGTGATCCTCGTCGACCAGTCCCCCCTCGGCACCACACCGCGCGCCAATCCCGTCTCCTATCTGAAGGCGTTCGATCTGGTGCGCGGGATTTTCGCACAGACGCCACTCGCACGTATGCGCGGGTACTCGAGCGCGACCTTCTCCTTCAACGTCTCGGGCGGTCGCTGCGAGGCCTGCAAGGGAGAAGGTTTCGAGAAGGTCGAAATGCAGTTCCTCTCGGACGTGTACGTCACGTGCGCCGAGTGCGCCGGCAGGCGTTTTCGCCCCGAGGTGCTCGAGGTCACGTACCGGCAGCGGACGATTCATGACGTTCTCGGTCTCACCGTCCGCGAGGCGTTGGTCTTCTTCGATGGGCATGCCGACGTCATTCGCCGGCTGCAGCCGTTGGCGGACGTGGGCCTCGACTACCTGCGTCTGGGGCAGCCGCTGAACACGTTGTCCGGAGGCGAGTCGCAGCGCCTCAAGTTGGCCGCGGCGATGGGGCAGGAGACGAAGGCGCACACGCTGTTCTTGTTTGACGAACCGACTATTGGCCTGCACTTGGCGGACGTGGCCACGTTGCTCGAGGCGCTGCAACGGCTGGTGGACCGCGGCCACTCGCTGATCGTCATCGAGCACAACATGGAGGTGGCAAAGGCGGCCGACTACGTCATCGATCTCGGGCCGGAAGGCGGTGCGGGCGGCGGCGAGGTGCTCGCGGCCGGCACCCCGGAAGCGGTTGCGGCTTGCGAGCGCTCGCACACCGCGCGCTATCTCCGTGCCGCGCTCTCGGCCGACGGTGGCGCCGCCGTGCGTGAGGCGGCTGGGCGCTACGAAGCGTCAGGCGTCTCCACCGCGCTTCCGCAGCCGCTACGGACCGGCGTCATGCGCATCGTCGGCGCCAAGGAGCATAACCTCCGCGATGTGAGCCTCGATATTCCCCGCGACCGCTTCATCGTGCTGACCGGCCTCAGTGGCTCCGGCAAGTCGACGTTGGCGTTTGACATCTTGTACACCGAGGGGCAACGCCGCTACCTCGACAGTTTGTCGGCCTACGCCCGGCAGTTTGTCAAAGTGATGGCCCGCCCCAACGTCGACTTTCTCGCCGGGCTACCGCCAACCGTGGCGATCGAGCAGCGCCTGAGCCGCGGCAGCAAGAAGTCGACGGTGGCGACGGTTACCGAGATCTACCACTACCTGCGACTGCTCTACGCCAAGATCGGCTTGCAGCACTGCACCGGTTGCGATCGGCCGCTCACCTCCTTGACCCGCGAACAAATAGTGGATCGCATCCGCCGGAATTTTCGCGGCGAGCTGGTGACCGTGCTGGCGCCGGCCGTCCGCGGCCGTAAGGGTCTCTACACCGAACTCTTCCGTACCGCGCGCAAGCTCGGCTACACGCACGCGCGCATCGACGGCACGCTGCGGCCCCTGCAGCCGGCTCCGGCATTGGCGCGCTACCGCGAACACGACATCGACATCGTGGTGGGACGGTTGGCACTAACACGTACCGAGGTAGTGAAGGTGCCCGACGCCGTGGCGGCGGCGCTGCGCTTTGGCGGCGGTGCGGTCATCGTCTCCAGCGCCCATGGCGAACATCTGTTCAGCGAGCGCCTCTACTGTGCGCGGTGCGCTCTCGGCTACGAGGAACTCGACCCCCGGCTATTTTCCTTCAACAGCCAGCGAGGCGCCTGTACCGACTGCGACGGCATCGGCAGCGTGCGCAGGTTCGAACCCGATCTTCTGGTCGGCGATCCGCAGCAGCCGGTCGGGCCGGCACTGCTCCAGGCCCTTAAGCCATTGGGCGCCAGCATCACCCGCGCGGTCAAGCATCTGCTCGATCGGCTTGGCGCCGCCGCCGACACGCCGCTAGCGCGCCTGACGCCGCGCCAGCGACAGCGCCTCTTTCACGGCAATGGCAACGGCAACCGCGGCGTGCTGGACGTCTTGCAGCAGCACGTGGAGGCGGCGGAGGCTGATAGTGCCGGACTCGACGCGTTTATGGCCGAGCGCCCCTGCGCCACCTGCCACGGACGGCGGCTGAATCCGCGCGCCCAGGCCGTGAAGGTCGATGGTCTGGCGATCTGGGAGCTGACGCAGCAATCCGTCGCCAACTGCCTCGAAGATCTGTCGGGGCGGCGGTTCCACGGGCGGGACGAACAGATCGCCGCCAATATTCGCAAGGAGATTCTGCCGCGGTTGCGGTTTCTGCAACAGGTGGGACTCGGCTACCTCGCGCTCGATCGGCGCGCCGACACACTATCGGGCGGCGAAGCGCAGCGCATCCGGCTCGCCGCCCAGCTGGGCTCCAACTTGCGCGGCGTGTGCTACATCCTCGACGAGCCCACCATCGGCTTGCACCCGCGGGACAACGGCATGCTGCTCGGCACGCTCCAACAACTGAAAAACAACGGGAACAGCGTGATTGTGGTGGAGCATGACGAAGCCACGATCGCTGCCGCGGACCTGGTCATCGATCTGGGACCCGGCGGCGGAGTGCATGGCGGCGAACTGGTCGCCATGGGACCGCCGCAGAGTTTGCGCGGCCATCCGGCGTCGGCAACCGGCCGCTTTCTCGGCCAACCGCGACGGCGGTTGGGACCGCTCCGCGACACCAGCACACTGCCCAAGATCGCGGTGCACGGCGCGACCGAACACAACCTGAAGGAGATCGACGTCGAAATCCCGCTGGGAGCCTGGACGTGCGTTACCGGCGTCTCCGGCTCGGGCAAGTCGACGCTCGTGCGCGACGTGTTGTACGCGGGACTGCGGCGCCGGCTCGGCGTACACGGTGGGGCTGTCGGCGCGCATCGCAGCCTCACCGGGGCATCGCACCTTGAACGCGTGGTCGAGGTCGACCAGACGCCGATCGGCCGTACGCCCCGATCTATCCCCGCATCGTACGTCGGTTTTTTCAACGACATCCGCAAGCTCTACGCGCTGACGCCGCAGGCACGCATGCGCGGCTACACGGCGGGGCGCTTTTCGTTCAACGTTAAAGGGGGGCGGTGTGAAGCCTGTGCCGGCCAGGGCAGAGTCAAGATGGAAATGAGTTTTCTGCCCGACGTCTTTGTCGCCTGCGAGGCGTGCGCTGGCCAACGGTTTACCGACGAAACCCTCGCCGCCCGCTATAACGGCAAGAGCATCGCACAGGTCTTGAACATGACGGTCGAAGAAGCGGTCGATTTCTTCGCGGCGGTGCCCGCCATCGTCACGCCACTCCGGCTCTTGCACGATATCGGGCTCGACTATCTTACGCTGGGCCAAGGCAGCAACACGCTCTCCGGTGGCGAAGCGCAGCGCATCAAGCTCGCCTACGAGTTGGGCAAGCCGGCCCGCGGCCGTACGCTGTACGTGCTCGACGAGCCCACCACCGGTCTGCACTTTGCCGACATCGAGAAACTGATCGACGTCCTCCATCGCCTGGTCGCTCGCGGCAGCACCATTGTGACGATCGAGCACAACCTGGATATCATCAAGGAGGCGGACTGGATCATCGACCTCGGTCCCGAGGGAGGCGATGCCGGCGGGGAGGTGGTGGCGATGGGCACGCCGCTCGAGGTCGTCGCCGCCGGAGCACGCTCGCACACGGCGCGTTATCTGCGGGAGTTCGTGAATGGCGGGCACGCGGCACGCACCGCCGCACTGCGCTGACGAAAGGACACCCGGTTCCGGCGCCGCCGACGGCGCTACTGGACGAGAACTGGCGCGCTCCAGGCACGACGCGGGCGGCCGTTCGACGGCTACTCGGCACGTAAGGCGATTCGCGCACTCAGGTCCGCCAGCCGCCGCGCTTCTCGATGTGCACCGCGGTGAGCAGCCCCCGGCAGTCAGGCGAACGTGGTGAGCATGAGGCCGGCCACGCCGGCCGCGACGATGATGAGCGGCTCCGGGATCTTCTTCGCACACACGAGGAAGAGCAAGGTCACAAGGCTGATGACGGTCGTCGGGGTGTCGACGATCGCACGCCGGCCAAGGACAACGGCCGCGCCCGCTATGGCACCGGTGGCTGCCGCGGTCACGCCGTCGACAAACGCCTTGACTCTCGGATCTTGCGCGGCGCGGCGGAAGTACTTCGCCGGAATGATCACGAACAGGTAACAGGGCAGGAACACGCCAATGGCGGCGAGCGTCGCCCCGAGGAGTCCGCCCACAAGGTACCCGATGAAGGCCACGGTGATGACCACGGGACCCGGTGTGATCATGGCAACCGCAACGGCATCGAGAAACTGCCGCTCGGTGAGCCAATGAAACTGCCCGACCACCCCGCCGTACAGGAACGGCACAATTGCGAGCCCGCTGCCGAACACGAACGTTCCCGCCTCCGCAAAGTAGAACGTCATCGTCCAGAGCATCCCCACGCTCGCGGGTTCGTGTAGCCCCGCGAACAGCCACGCCGGCCAGGGCAGCAACGCCGCGGTGGCGATGCCGCCGCGAGCCCGCAGCGACGCCTTGACGACAAGGGCGACCACGCCGCTCAGCAAAAATTGCCAAACGACTTCGCTCTCAGTCCACGCCGTGACCATGGCGCTGAAGACAAAGAGCACCCACAGCAGCACGTCCTGTCCAAGTGTCATGCGCACCAGTTTGAAGGCGCTACGCGCGATGATCGCGATCACCGCCGCACCGATGCCGTAGAAGACGCCCTGCATCCACAACAGGCCCCCGAGGCGCACATACGCCGCCGAGAGGGCGAGCACCATCAGGAATGATGGGAGGACGAACGCCGCGCTCACCAACGTGGCGCCCAGATTTCCGGCGCGCACCCAGCCGAGGTAGATGGCCAGCTGGGCAGCCAACGGCCCAGGCGCCAACTGCGCAAGGGCCAACCCCTCAACGTAGTCTTGCTTGGAAATCCAGCGACGTTCCTCGACGAGATCCCGCTGCATATAGCCAGCGAGGGCTATCGGACCACCGAAGCCCAAGGCGCCGAGGCGCGCGAAATAGACGAGCAGCTCGCGCAGCGTGCAGGGTGTGGTCTCGACCATTGCCACCGCCTCTCCCGGCGGCGACACGGGGTTCACCGAGCGCTCCGGAGCATGGAAACTTTGATGCTGGCCTCGTGCCCGTCGCGCTGGCCCGTGAGTCCCACCGCCGCCTCGATCGTCGCCGTGTCAAAGCCGCATTGCGGTGCCGCCGCCGTCCTGGCTGTCGCCATCGACGCCAACCGCGGCCGCGCTCGGAGGATCGTCTTCCGCATGTGCAATCTCCTTTTCGGCGCCGCGGAACGAGCACCCGGCCGCAACTTTCCGAGCGTACACCGAATCTTCGCCACCCGTTAACATCCGCGGACGGACGTGAGCGGCGCATGCAGCGCTGCAATCAGTTTCACCGAACGCAATGGCCGTACCAAGTGCGGCGCGAGGAGTCGGCTCAACACCTGGGACGCCTCCGCCGCCGCCCCGTTTGGAAACCGGCGTCGTCGCGCTTCGGCCAAGGACAACGGTTTTAGCGCCGTCAGGGCCGCCAGCGTGGCGCCGCCGACGGCGAGCAACGACTCAGCCGCATCGCGGCAGCGGGTACACACCACACTCCCGTGCGCGGAATCGAGGAACACCCCCGCGGCGGACGACACCGCGACACGACAGCGCGCGCAGTCCTGCAGTTGCGGCTCGTAGCCGGCGTGATGCAACAATCGCAGTTCGAAACTGCGCAGGAGCGTCGCGGTCGCCGGCCCTTGCCGCACGGCGTCCAGACCTTCCGCGAGCAGGTCGTACAGTTCCCGGATGGGCTGCCCCTCCGCGGTCAGTTGATCGATCAGCTCGACCAGATAACTGCCGTACGCGAACTTCGCCGGATCCACGAGGACGCCGGCGGGTTCGAGCAAGTCGCAGCTCTCCATGAACACCAGGCTGGCTCCCGGCGTCATGCGGAAATGCACACGCACGCGGGTAAAGGGATCCAAGCAGTTGGCGAACCGCCGCCGCGAGTTCTTGGCGCCCTTGGCGATTCCGGTCAGCTTGCCGCAATCCGCGGTGAGGAAGGTGACGATCTTGTCCGCTTCTCCGTACGCCCGGGCGCGCAGGATGATTGCCTGATTGGCTTGCGACGGCCCCATACCTCCGCAAACAAAACATTGGATCACGACCTTGACAAGACCCAGGCGCGTCATTACCTCAGCCGCTGCCCCAGATGACCGCCGTCGTTCTTCGGGGAGGACAATGAATCAAAAAGATTTACAGGATACACGGGTGGAGGAGATCGCTCCGTTGTCGCCGACAACCGAAGACGCGGCCGTCGCCGCGGTCTCGACGGCGACCGAGCTGGAACAGCTCCGGCTCAAGCTCGCGGAGAAAGAAGAGGAAGCGCGCGCCAGCCAGGACCGTTTCCTGCGCGAGCGTGCGGAGTTGGAGAACTTCAAGAAGCGGATGCAGCGGGAGAAGAGCGAGGCGTTGCGTTATGCCCTTGAACCGTTGATCCGCGAGATCCTTCCGGTGATTGACAATCTTGAACGCGCCGTGCAGTGCGGCGAGGGCAACGGCGGGTCGGTAATCGAAGGGGTCCAAATGGTCATCAAGGCGCTCCTCGAGGTTCTGGAGCGCCACGGGGTGAAGCGGGTCGAGGCGCTCGGACAGCCGTTCGACCCCACCCATCATCAGGCCCTGGCGCAGGTGGAGACGGCGGAACACGAACCGAACCGGGTGGTCGAACAATTTCACACCGGCTATCTGCTCCACGACCGGTTGTTGCGGCCGGCCCTGGTAACGGTCAGTGCCCGAAAAAGCACCGACGCCGTTGAAACCACGGCGAAGCGTGATTAACCCCTAGCCACGGACGTGCTTCCGGTTCAGATCGTATCGCGCGCATCCCTGCCGTCCCGAAGGAGAAAGACATTATGTCGAAAGTGATCGGAATCGATTTAGGAACTACCAACTCTTGCGTGTCGATAATGGAAGGAGGGGAGCCCAAGGTCATTCCGAATTCCGAAGGCGGCCGGACGACCCCGTCGGTGGTCGCGTTCACCGAGGCCGGCGAGCGATTGGTCGGACAGATCGCGTACCGACAAGCGATTACCAATCCGGACAACACCATCTTCGCCGTGAAGCGCCTCATGGGTCGAAAGTACGACGATCCGGAAGTGCAAAAGGCAATGAAGGTGCTGCCGTATAAGATCGTTCGCGCCGATAACGGCGATGCCTGGGTGGAGATTCGCGGCAAACGCTATAGCCCGGCGGAAATCTCCGCATTTATTCTGCAAAAGATGCGGCAAACCGCCGAGGACTACCTCGGGGAGAAGGTCACTGACGCGGTCGTGACCGTCCCAGCCTATTTCAACGATAGCCAGCGGCAGGCAACGAAAGATGCCGGGCGGGTCGCCGGCCTGAACGTGCTGCGTATCATCAACGAGCCCACCGCGGCCTCCTTGGCCTACGGGCTCGACAAGAAGAAGGACGAAAAAATAGCCGTCTTCGATCTGGGTGGCGGGACCTTCGATATCTCCATCCTGGAAATCGGGGAGGGCGTCTTCGAAGTAAAGGCCACCAATGGCGACACCTTCCTGGGAGGCGAGGACTTCGACCAGCGCGTCATGAACTATCTGGTCGAGGAGTTCCGCAAGGACCAGGGAATCGATTTGCGCAAGGACCGCATGGCGCTGCAGCGGCTCAAGGAGGCCGCGGAAAAGGCCAAGTGCGAGCTGTCGAGTTCGACCGAGACGACCATCAACTTGCCCTTCATCACCGCCGACCAGTCGGGCCCGAAGCATCTCAACATCAAGCTCACCCGGTCCAAGCTGGAAGCGTTGTGCGCCGAGTTGCTGGATCGCCTCAACAGCCCGTGCGTCACGGCGCTGCGCGATGCCGGGCTGAGTGCCAGTGACATCGATGAGGTGGTCTTGGTCGGCGGCATGACACGCATGCCAGCAGTGCAAACGCGGGTGAAACAGCTCTTCGGAAAGGAACCGAACCGGGGCGTCAACCCGGACGAGGTGGTGTCCGTGGGCGCCGGCATCCAGGGTGGCGTGCTCAAGGGCGAGGTCAAGGACGTGGTGTTGCTCGACGTCACGCCGCTCTCGCTCGGCATCGAAACTCTCGGCGGCGTGTTTACCAAGTTGATCGAAAAGAACACCACCATCCCGACCAAGAAAAGCCAGATCTTCTCGACCGCCGCGGACAATCAAACCGCGGTGACCATCCGCGTCTTCCAGGGCGAGCGCGAGATGGCGGCGGACAACAAGCTCCTCGGTCAATTCGACTTGATCGGCATCCCGCCGGCGCCGCGTGGCCTACCGCAGATCGAAGTCACCTTCGATATCGATGCCAACGGCATCGTACACGTCAATGCCAAGGATCTCGGCACGGGCAAGGAGCAGTCGATCCGTATCACCGCGTCCAGCGGTCTGAGCGAACAAGAGATCAAACAAATGGTCAAGGACGCCGAGCTCCATGCGGCCGAAGATCACAAGCGGCGCGAAACGGCGGACGCGCGGAACCAGCTCGATAGTCTCGTGTACCAAACCGAGAAGTCGCTCAAGGAACACGGCGGCGACCTCGAGGCGGCCACGCGAAGCGGCATCGAGCAGGCCCTGGAGAAGGCCAAGAAGGAACTGGAAGGGCAAGACGCGGCCGCCATGAAGCAGGCGGCCGAGGAACTGACGCGCTCGTCCCACAAGTTGGCGGAGGCCATCTATGCCAAGGCATCGCAGCAGAGCGGACCGGGGTCGCCGGGCGGCGGCGAGGCAGCGGGTGCGGGGGAAGCGCACACGCCGAAGGAGGACGTCGTCGACGCCGACTTCGAAGAAGTGAAAGGCTGAGCCGCCGATTCGTGCCGCGGACGGAAGCCCTCCCCCTCGACGGATCGGGAGGGCTTTTGTATTGTTGCTGGGAACTGCCGTTCAACACGCTGTCCCCGGGCCCACGAGCGAGTCGGCGTGATCGAGCGGCGTCAAGAAGGGACACCGAGTGGCGCAAAAGCGCGATTATTATGAAGTCCTGGGTGTGAGTCGCGGCGCCAGCGAGGAGGAGATCAAGAAATCCTACCGCAAGCTGGCAATGAAGTACCATCCCGACCGCAACCCGGGAGATCGGGTCGCCGAGGAACATTTCAAGGAGGCGTCGGAGGCTTATCAAGCGCTCAGCGACCCGGAGCGCCGTGCCCAGTACGATCGCTTCGGCCATGCGGCCTTCGACCAGCGCTCCGGCTTCGGTGGATTCGATTTCTCCGCCTCCGGCTTCGAGGACATTTTCAGCGACATCTTTGGCGACTTCCTCGGCGGTGGCCGCGGCGGGCGCGGCCGCAGTCGCGCCCGCCGCGGCGAGGACTTGCGCTACGACCTGGCGATCAACTTCGACGAGGCGATCTTCGGCACCGAGAAAGTTATCAGCGTACCACGCCTGGCGCCCTGCGAACCCTGCGGGGGCAAGGGCACAAGAGACGGCGCGCCTCGAACCACCTGCTCCGCCTGCCGCGGCAGTGGGCAAGTCCGCTTTCAACAGGGGTTCTTCACCATCGCCAAGACCTGTGGCCAGTGTAACGGCCAAGGATCGATCATCAAAGATCCCTGCCGCACCTGCGGCGGTAGCGGCGTGACCCAGAAGACCCAGGCGCTCAACATCAAGGTCCCCGCCGGGGTGGATTCCGGCTCACGGCTGAAGCTCCGGAATGAAGGCGAACCCGGACGGAACGGCGGGCCGCCGGGGGACCTCTACGTCGTCATCGATGTCCACGAACACGCACTGTTCATTCGCCAGGAGAACGACATCGTCTGCGAGGTTCCCATCAGCTTCCCTCAAGCGGCGCTGGGCGGCGAAATCGATGTACCCACCCTCGAAGGGAAGATGAAGTTGAAAATCCCTCACGGCACGCAGTCCGGAACCGTCATGCGCCTGCGCGGAAAAGGCGCGCCGAACTTGCACGGCTCGGGACGCGGGGATCAACTCGTGCGTCTCGCCGTCGAAACGCCGCGCAAGCTGACCGCCAAGCAGCGGGAACTGCTGGAGGAATTTGCGCGTAGCAGCGGCGAGGACGTCAATCCGCTCACCAAAGGCTTCTTCGACAAGGTCAAGGAGATGTTCGGCTGACGTTTGGACGTCCTGCAGCCCCGTCGGACTCGATCAGTGCCAATGTCTCTGCGGGTAAGGCTCCCACGCACCATTGCCGATATTGGCGAGTTCGGGTTTCTGGCGGCGTGGCTGCCGCAACTGCCAGGTGCAAGCGACCTGGTCGTCGGGCCGGGCCAGGATTGCGCTGTCATCTCGACCCCTGGCCGCGCGTGGCTGATCACCGTCGATGCGCTGGTCGAAGGCGTGCATTTCGAACGTGGGTGGCTCTCCCCGCGTCAACTGGGACGCAAGAGTTTCCTGGTCAATGCCAGCGATATCGCTGCCATGGGGGGCCAGCCGCGGTTTTGCGTCGTGAGCCTCGGCCTGCCCCGCAGCTACCCAGCGCGCGACCTACGCGCCCTCCAGGCGGGTATCGTGGCGGCGGCGGCTGAGTGCGGGGCGTTGGTGGTTGGCGGCAACCTGGCGCGTGCCGACAAGGTGTTCGTCTCCGTCACGCTGCTGGGGCCCGCGCCCCGACGGATCGTGACCCGGCAAGGCGCCCGACCGGGAGATCGGATCTACGTCACCGGCACACTCGGCGATGCGGCGCTCGGGGTCCGCTGGTTACGCACGCGCAGCGGCCGTGGCCAGAGCGCCTATCCCGTCCGTCGTTTTCGCCTGCCGTCGCCGCGTCTCCAAGCCGGACGCCTGCTGGTCAGCCGCAGACTCGCCTCATCGATGATCGACGTGAGCGACGGGCTCGTTCAAGACCTCGGCCATATCTGCAGCGAGAGCCGGGTGGGCGCGGAGGTTCGGACGGAAACTATCCCGTGTTCGCCAGCGTACCGCGCCGCCCTGGGAACCGACCTGACGCTTGCGTTGCACGGGGGCGAGGATTACGAACTATTGTGTACGGTTCCGGAACGACACGTGAAACAGCTCGACCGCCTGACACTGCAACTGGGTTGTCCCATTGCCTGCATTGGCCGCATCGTACCGGGGAGCGGCGTCGGTCTGCGAAACCGTGACGGCCGCATCCCGCCGCTCCGGGACGGCGGATACGACCATTTCCGGCGGCACTAACCCCATGGACCCGAGCCGATTGAGAGCCCTGCTCGCCGAGGTTCGTGACGGCGAACTCAGTGCCGACGAGGCGCTCGAACAGTTGCGCTCGCTGCCGTTCGAGGACCTCGGCTTCGCCAAAGTCGACCATCACCGGCAGCTACGGACGGGATTCCCCGAGGTCATCTTCGGGTCCGGCAAGACCGCGGAGCAGATCGTGGAAATTGCCCGACGGGTGAAAGATAGTGCGCAGAACGTCTTGATCACACGCTTGGCGGCCGCGGAAGCGGCGCGGATCCAGGAGGCCTTTCCGGAGATGTGCTATCTGCCTCATGCACGCGCCGCAACCATCGTTCACACCCGGCCGGAGATCCGCGGGCGCGGGGCGATTCTCATCGTAGCCGCCGGAACGTCTGACGTCCCGGTGGCCGAGGAAGCCGCCCTGACGGCCGACCTCATGGGAAACACGGTTGAGCGAGTGTACGACGTCGGCATCTCGGGTATTCATCGCCTGTTTGCGCATCACGAACAGCTGCGGAAGGCGGCGGTCCTGATAGTCGTTGCCGGGATGGAGGGAGCGCTCCCCAGCGTCGTGGCGGGGCTCGTGGATCACCCGGTCATCGCCGTCCCCACCAGTATCGGGTACGGCGCCAGCTTCGGCGGCTTGGCGGCGCTATTGGCCATGTTGAATTCGTGCGCCGCAGGGGTACTGGTGGTGAACATCGACAACGGCTTCGGCGCCGGTGTCGCTGCGAGTTTGATCAATCGGCGCGAGGGTTGATCGCACCGCTCCCGTCACTCAAAGGAGCAGGGGCCTCGGCCGTCACCACAACGCGGGGGCGTTGGGGGAATTCTTCCGCCCATACTCCCACCCCGCCTGCGGCTGAAACGCGACGGCGTTGCACAGGTCGGCAAGTTGCCATATCTGGTCGGCGTGCCGGTGTTCGGCACTGCAGCGGGGGTCACCACAGTGGACTTGGGTGACCGACACCCGGGTAGCGTCGTCGATCTGGACGACGCGCCCGTACCACGGGTACGGTGCGTACGCCGGGTGCATGACGATGTCGTTGAGCTGAATGGGCATGGTCCTCTAGCTACGCTGCCGGCGCGAGAGAATCAACCGCTGCACCGCGGCGACCCGGGCGAACGAACGGCATAGCGGGCGCGCACCCAATCGACCGCCTGGGCGCGGCTGTGGAGCAGCCCGTCGAGTTGGGCGTCGGCCACTGCCGCGAGGATCTGCGTGAACAGCGGGCCGGGTGGGAATCCGAGTTCCAGAAGATCCCGCCCGCGCAGCAACGGCGACGGCTTCAGGGCGGCGGTCCCCAGTTCATGCAGCTTCTGGATGCAGAAGTCGTAGTAGGTCAGGTCCTTGTTTGACGCCAGCGCGTCGAGCCGACCGAGTTCGAGGAGTTCCTCGATGGCCTGCGCGGCGAGGAAGCGTTTGAGCGTGCTCATACGCATCCGCGGCGCATGGAGCAGGCGCAAGTGGTCGCGCACCAGGACGGCTACCCGCTCCCAGGTCTCCCGGCTGCGCCGCAAACGCTGGCAGATCCTCATCGCCATCTCGGCGCCGATCTCGCAATGGCCGTAGAATGTGATACGCGCCGCACCCCGTTGCGCACACCGCGGTTTGGCCACGTCATGCAACAGCGCCGCCAACGCCAGTGTCTCGGTGGGGTGCCGCAATTGCTCCAGCAGGCCGAGCGTGTGCACAAACACATCGCCTTCCGGATGGTAATCGGGCGACTGCTCCACACCCTTCAGCGCGGCGATTTCAGGCAGGATCGCCGTGAGCAGGCCGGTCGTATCCAGCAATTCAAAGGCGCGCCGCGCACTTCCTCCCTCGCTGTCGCACAGCATGCGCACCGCCTCGTCGCCGATGCGCTCCCACGCGATGTCGGTAATCGTCGCGGCCGCGACACGGATCGCCGCCAATGACGCCGGTTCGATGGCGAAACCCAAACGCGCGGCGATTCGTATCGCGCGCAACATCCGCAGCCGGTCTTCGCCGATGCGCGCGGCGGGATCGCCAATGGCGCGGATCACCCGCGCGCGCAAATCGGCGCGCCCGCCGACGTAATCGATGACCGCATCGGTGACCGGATCGATGAACATGCCATTGATCGTGAAGTCACGGCGCCGCGCGTCTTCCTCCGGCGAGCCGAAGTGGACACCGCTGGGGTGGCGGCCATCCGCATAGGCGGCGTCGGACCGAAACGTGGCGACCTCGACCGCCTCGCCGTCGAGCACCACGACCACGACGCCGAACTGCACGCCAACCGGGACGGTCTTGTCGAAGCGTTCCTGAACCACGGACGCCGGCGCACTGGTGGCGACATCGAAATCCTTGGGTTCCCGCCCGAGCAGACGGTCGCGCACGCAGCCACCGGCAAGGTAGGCGACGTAGCCCGCCTCCCGCAGCCGCTGCGCGATCGCGCGCGCCGCTTGCTCCTTCCCTGTCATGTGGCCATGGTTTCAGGGCGTGGCGTGGCCGTCAAGGAACCGTGTGGAGAGATAAGCAATCGGGAATATGGCGGCTCCCTCCGAATCGTAAGCGATACACCATATGCCATATGCCTGAGGCGCAGTCTCACGAGAGTTGTATCCACGGACGAAAGTCGGCACCATCGACGCTGTGGCGCCCCGGACCGAGCAACTCCGTGACCTGCCCTCCGTCGATCGCGTCCTGAAGACCGCGGCGGCGGGCACCGCACTGACACGCTACGGGCGCGGCTATGTTGTCGAGACCGTACGCGCGGTTCTCGACGAGATACGCCACCGACTGACCTCGGAATGCCTTTCCGAGCCGCCGTCGGCGGAAGAGGTGATGGCGGCGGTGTGTGTTCGGGTGGAGGCAACCCAGCCGGGGTCCCTGCGGCCGGTGGTCAACGCCACCGGCGTCGTGCTGCACACCAATCTCGGCCGCGCACTGCTTGCGGACGCGGCGGTACAGGCGGTCCTGCGGGCGAGCACGCACGCCGTCAACCTGGAGTACGATCTCGCGTGCGGCGAACGCGGTGAACGTGACGCCCATATCGAAGAGGACCTGCGCGCGCTCACCGGAGCCGAGGCGGCCACCGCGGTCAACAACAACGCCGCGGCCGTGTTGCTGGCACTCAATACCCTGGCTGACGGACGGGAGGTGCTCGTCTCGCGCGGCGAGCTGATCGAGATCGGCGGTTCGTTCCGGATCCCCGACATCCTCGCGAAGAGCGGCGCCCGGTTGCGGGAGGTGGGCACCACCAACCGTACGCATGTCACCGACTATGCCGACGCGGTTACCGGACACACCGCCGTGCTGCTCAAGGTCCACACCTCGAACTACCGCATTGTCGGCTTCACCAGCGCGGTCGCACTGCCGGAACTCGTCCAGCTCGGCAGGACGCGCGGCATCCCAGTCATGGAGGATCTCGGCAGCGGTGCGCTGGTTGACCTGTCGCAATACGGATTGCCCAAGGAGCCGGTGGTCGCCGAACGTGTGCAGGGCGGCGCCGATCTGGTCAGCTTCAGCGGCGACAAGCTCCTCGGCGGTCCCCAGGCCGGCATCGTCGTCGGACGTCGCGAACTGGTGGCGCGCCTCAACCGCAATCCACTGAAGCGTGCGCTGCGCTGCGACAAGCTCACCCTCGCCGCCCTGGCAGCCACACTGCGGCTCTATCGTACGGCGCCGGATCTGGGGAGGACGCTGCCGACCTTACGCTGGCTGACTCGGCCGCTGGCGGAGATGGACGCAGTCGGCGCCGCCGCCATCCCATTGCTGCGGGACGCATTGGGAGACGAGTTCCGCATCGAAATGACGGCGTCCGAGTCGGAGATCGGCAGCGGTGCACTTCCCGTCGAAGCGCTGCCTACCCGGGCGATTCGCATCACACATCCGCACCGCGGTGCGCAGGAAATCTCACGCCGCTTCCGCGAAGGGGCAATACCAATTATCGGCCGCGTGCAGTCCGGTAGCTTCCTCCTCGATCTCCGCGGCATCTTTCACGCCGAGGAACTCGTGCCACGGAACAGTCGGGCGTCAGCCGTCGATCCGCGGTCGGTCATCGGCCGTCCGTCGTCTGCTCTCTGAGATGTCACACATCATCGGCACCGCCGGCCACATCGACCACGGCAAGACCGCCCTCATCCGCGCCTTGACCGGGCAGGAAACCGACCGGCTCAAGGAAGAGAAGGAACGGGGGATCTCCATCGACCTCGGTTTCGCCTATCTCGATCTCTCGACCGGAGAGCGTGTCGGCATCGTCGATGTGCCGGGGCACGAGCGCTTCATCCGCAACATGCTCGCCGGTGCCCACGGGATCGACCTGGTGGTGTTGGTGGTGGCCGCGGACGATGGCGTCATGCCGCAGACGGAAGAGCACCTCGACATCTTGCACTTGCTCGGCATCTCGCACGGCGTCGTCGCCATCACCAAGGCGGACCTGGTCGACGCGGCACGCCTCGATGCGGTGCGCGACGAGATTCACATCCTCCTTGCTGGCACCACACTCGAAGCGGTGCCGGTGATTCCAGTGTCGTCGGCGACGGGCGTAGGCTTGGAGGCATTGCGACAGACCATCGAACGGTTGCTCGCCAGTTACGCGCGCACGGCGTCGACCGGCTTTTTCCGTCTGCCCATGGACCGCGCTTTCATCATGCACGGCCACGGCGTCGTGGTGACCGGCACGGCCGTGGGCGGCATCATTCGCCCCGGCGACCCCGTGCGTGTCCTGCCCGGTGGCGACGAGGGGCGGGTGCGCAGCGTCCAGGTTCACGGCCGTGAGGTCGGTGAGGCAGCGCACGGAGAGCGCGTGGCGCTCAACCTGGTGGGGGTCGAGCGCACCGACCTGCGGCGCGGTCACGTCATCTGCGAACCGCCGCTCGATCGCGTCACCGACCGTTTCGATGCGTGGGTGGAGATCCGCGCGGCAGCCGGTCGGCCGCTGGCCAGTCACGAGGTGGTGCGGCTCCACGTGGGCACCGCGGAAGTCATCGGCAAGGTGGTCTTGCTCGACGGTCGCGAGCACCTGCCACCGCGGCAATCGGGATACGCGCAGCTGGTCTTGCGCGAACCGGTACAGGTGTTGTGCGGCGATCGCTTCATCCTCCGCAACCAGAGTGCCCAACGCACCATCGGCGGCGGCCAGGTGTTGCACCCGTTTGCGCACCGCCGCCAACGCGGCGATCGGCAGATACTCGCGGCACTGGAAGATCTCCGGCCGGGAAAAACGCCGGCCGTCGCCATCCGCGCGCTCATGCACATCGAGCCCGAGGTGGCGGTAGCACCCGAGTTCCTGGCACACGCGTGCAATCTCTCTCTCGACGTCGTCCACACGGCGTTGCGCACGGATCCGGATCTGCGCCCATTGCCCGGCCCCGACACGGTCTCGGCCTGTACCACCGCGACGCGCTGGGAAGGATTACGTACCGCGGTGGTACAGACGCTGGAGAAATTTCACCGGCACAGTCCGCTGGTACCCGGCCTGGAGATGGAATCCCTGCGGACACAGATCGCTCCACAACTCTCCCCCAAGCTCTATCGCGTGCTGCTCGACGCGCTGGTGGCGGACGGAATTCTCGCTCGCGACGACAGCACGCTGCGCCTGCCGTCGCATCGGATCAGCCTCAAGGGCGAGGAGGAGGCGCTGGCCGCGCGTGCCGAAGCCCTGATCGCGGCGGGCGGGCTGAGCCCGCCGGATCTCAAACAAGTCGAAGCCGCGCTCGCCGTCCCTCGCGGACGCCTCGAACCCATCCTGCGGCAGCTCGAGCGTCAGGCGAAGGTGGTCAAGGTCGGCAGCGACTTGTACTTCGGCGCGGCGGCGCTCGCGCAGGCACGACAGATTCTGCTCGAATACGGCCGTACCCATGGCGACATCACCGCCGCCACCTTCCGCGACCTGCTCGGTGCCAGCCGCAAGTTCAGCATCGCCCTGCTCGACTACTTCGATCGCACCGGATTCACGCTCCGGGTGGGCGACGTGCGCAGACTGCGGGCGGTTCCGAAGTAACGGTCGGAGCAAGCGCTGGCGGCGGGCGTCACCCGACTGCCTCCGTTGTGGCATCCGGGCTACTACCATTACGGTAGAAGGGAAGCGGCTCGAGACGCTGCGCCGAGTAAATCCGGCAGCGCGGAGCATTGCCGTCTGCCTACGGCGTGATTCTGGAAATCCGGCACGTCAGCACAATGCGTCTGCACGAACTACTCGCTCAAGCTGAGCCGACACCGCTGGCGCGGAAAGATGAGACGCTGGCGTGGTCCCTCGGAAATCGACCGGTTCCGAGCCGTTGCGACGCCTTCACGGCCGCAGGCGCTCGAGCATGCGGGGGAAGGGGATGGTCTCGCGGACATGGTGCAGCCCACAGATCCAAGCGACCAGACGCTCGATGCCCATACCGAAACCGGCGTGGGGCACCGAACCGTAGCGCCGCAGGTCGAGATACCAGCTAAACGCATCCTTGGGGAGTTGGTGCGCCTCGATCTTACGCTCAAGGGCGGCCACGTCGTCCTCGCGCTGTCCGCCGCCGATAATCTCGCCGTAGCCCTCGGGAGCCAGCATGTCGACACACAACGCGACACGCGGCTCGTCCGGGTCCGCCTTCATGTAGAACGCCTTGCACGCGAGCGGGTAGCGGTGGATCATCACCGGCCGATCGAACGCATTGGAAATCGCCGTTTCCTCGTCGCCGCCGAAGTCGTCGCCCCACTCCACCGGCAAGTGCCGCTCGCCCAGCAGTGCGATGGCCTCGGTGTAGGCGATGCGCGGGAACGGCTTGCGTACGCGCTCGAGCGGCGCGCAGTCACGCTCGAGTACCGCCAACTCGTGGCGCCGTTCGCGTAGCGTCCGTTGCACCACGTATTCCACAAAGTCCTCGGCCAGATCCATGTCGCCGCCGAGGTCCATGAACGCCACCTCCGGCTCGATCATCCAGAACTCGGTGAGATGGCGGCGCGTCTTCGACTTCTCGGCGCGAAAGGTCGGTCCGAAACAGTACACCTTGCCGAAGGCCAACGCCCCGGCCTCGGCATAGAGTTGGCCGCTCTGCGTCAGGTACGCCGGCTCACCGAAGTAGTCCGTGGCGAACAACGTCGTGGTGCCTTCGCAGGCCGCCGGCGTAAAGATCGGCGCATCGAGCGGCGTGAAGCCTTTGCCGTCGAAGTAATCGCGGCAGGCACGGATGATGGTGCTGCGCACGCGCAGGATCGCGTGCTGCCGCGACGAGCGTAACCACAGGTGCCGGTGGTCCAATAGAAACGCCACCCCGTGCTCCTTCGGCGTGATCGGATAGGCGTCGGCGACCTGCAGCACTTGTAGGTCGGTGACGGTGAGCTCGAAGCCCAGCGGCGCACGGCTGTCCGCCCGTACCGTACCGCGCACCACGAGCGAGGACTCCTGCGTGATGTGGTCGGCCAGGGCAAACTGATCCGCCGGCACGTCGTTCTTGAAGACCACGCACTGGAGAATGCCGGTCCCGTCGCGGACCTGCAGGAAGTGCAGTTTGCCGCTGGAGCGCTTGTTGTAGAGCCAGCCCTTGAGGGAGACATCCCGTCCCTCGTGCTGAGCGATGTCCTCGATGTAGACCCATGACATGCCTGAAAAATAGCATATGACGGTTGGCAGATGGCAGCTGGTCCGGAACCCCATTGCGATCTGTTTCTGACCGCGTGCCATACGTCATATGCCGCCTTTTCTGCTACCCTCAGCCCATGCCCAAACGGACTCCGGCACCGACCGGCGCCGACCTCTTCGCCGCGGAGGCAGAACGGGTGCGCCGCCGGGAAGCGCCACTCGCCGAACGGATGCGGCCGCAAACGCTGGAGGAATTCGTCGGCCAGACGCACTTGGTCGCACCGGGGCGTTTGTTACGCGAGATGATCGACGGCCAGCGGCTGCACTCGCTGATTCTCTGGGGGCCGCCCGGCACCGGCAAGACCACTCTGGCGTTGCTCATCTCCCGCTCCGTCCATGCCCACTTCGTGCACTTCTCCGCGGTGTTGTCGGGCATCCGCGAACTGCGCGACGTCGTCAGCGAGGCCAAGGAGCAGCGCAAGTACCACGGCCGGCGCACCGTCCTGTTCGTCGATGAAATCCATCGCTTCAACAAAGCGCAGCAAGATGCGTTCTTGCCGCATGTGGAGGACGGCACGATCGTGCTCATCGGCGCCACCACCGAGAACCCGTCGTTCGAAGTGATCGCACCGCTCCTCTCGCGCACCTCCGTCCTGGTACTCGATCCGCTCACGGCGGAGGACATTCGGCGCCTGCTGCAGCACGCCCTCGCCGATTCCGAACGGGGATTGGGGGCACTCGGCGTACAGGCCGACGCGCGGGCCCTCGCCTTTCTTGCCGATTACGCCCGCGGCGACGCGCGCCTGGGCCTGAACGCGCTGGAGGCGGCGGCCGGTCTGGCCGCAACCAAGGGCCTGCCGACAATCGATCTCGCGGTGGCCGAAGAAGCGGCGCAGCACCGGGCGCTGCTCTACGACAAGAGCGGCGACGAGCACTACAACGTCATCTCCGCCTTCATCAAGAGCATGCGCGGCAGCGACCCCGACGCCGCCGTCTACTGGCTCATGCGCATGCTCGAGGCAGGGGAGGATCCGCTGTTCATCGCACGGCGCATGGTCATCTTCGCGGCGGAAGACGTCGGCAACGCCGACCCGCAGGCGCTGCAACTCGCGGTCGCCGCCAAGGACGCCGTTCACTTCGTCGGTATGCCGGAGGGCCGGATTCCCCTGGCACAAGCCGCGACCTATCTCGCCAGCGCCCCGAAGTCCAATGCCGCATACAGAGCGATGTGCGCCGCGGCCGACGACGTCACGCGTCTCGGACCGCTGCCGGTGCCGCTGCACCTGCGCAACGCTCCGACGGCCCTGATGAAATCGCTGGGCTACGGCCGCGACTACAAGTACGCGCACGATTACGTGGGGCACGTAGCGGACCAGCAGCATCTGCCCGACCAGATCAGGGAGCGACGCTACTATCGGCCCTCGGACAACGGCGCCGAGCGCGAGATCCGCACCCGACTCGATCAGGTGCGCCGGCTCAAGACCTCGAGCCGCGGGTCATAACGTCGCCGGCTCGGCGCTCGGACCGGTCGCACGCATGAATCGACGGCCGGACCATCATGCGTCCTGCAACGATTGGCGGATCGTTTGCAGAATAAACAGGTAATCCCGGCTCGAGCGCGCATACCCCAGCGCGGACACCTGCTCCAGCACCTTCAGCTCCGCCTGCGTGATGCCGTTGCGGGTGTGCAAGCGTTTGTTGGCCCGAAATTGGTCCCAGGTCGACCGGTTCGGGTCCGGCGCCTGCGTATGGAGGAAGCTGCGCACCTGCGGGTGCGCCAAGAAAAAGAGTTCCTCGCGGTCGAGGTCGAGGACCTTCCCGAGTTTTGCCAGTACGCCGGTGCTGGGCCGGCGCAGGTCACGCTCGAGATAGCCGACGTAGTTGGCGCGCACGCCGATGCGTCGAGCGACCTCATCCTGAGTCAGTTCGAGCTGCCGACGGCGCCGGCGGATGATCGTCCCCAACGTTGTTGAAGCCACAACGGTGTCCTCCACGGAGAGCGGTTAACAACTTGTTGTCTCGGCAGCACCATGATGACACATGGAAGAGAAGCGGCGCAATATACCCCTGGCGGCGCGAGGTTCGGTTCGACGGGCGGGACCCGATGTCGGCAACTATGCGGCGCAAATGAACTCGCGGGGTTCCTCGAATCCCATTGCCCGCAGCGCCGCGCGGATCTGCTCGCGTGCGGCCGTACCCGCCACCGAAATTACCAGCGGATAGCGGGGCAGTCGTGGCAGGCGCTCGGGTGCGACAACGGGCGCATCATGGATGCGGTTGCCAAGGCGACCGCGGTGCACCTCGACGATGTACGCCGGCCGCTTGCCGTGCGCCAGCAACGCGCGGCGCATGGCGCGGCCCGTCTCGCCGTATCCCCAGAGAATGTACGCGGCCGTCCCGGCGAGAAACCGCTCCGCCAGGAACGCCGCCTTGCACGCGGTGAAGCGCTCGATCGAGTACGCGGTGCCGACACGCGACAGCCGGGTGGGACGATCGCGCCAGTAGAGCAGCCGGCGAGGAACGCTGCCGACACGCAGGCCGGCGGCCAGCAATCGCAGGATGAGGTCATAGTCCTCCGGCCACCCGCGATCGCGGTACCTGAAGGCAGTCAGCACCTCCCGCCGGATCATCAGCGCCGGGTGGGCGATCGGACACTCGACAAACGCCTCCGCGCGCAGCCGCTCGGGCGAGTCGATGCCGTTCAACCAGCGTTCGTATGCCAACCGTCCGGTGGTCAACGACGCCCGCGGAAACAACCGCACGTGCGTGCCCGCCGCCGCCCAATCGGAGCCTTCCAGCGCCGCCGCTTGCGCTTCGAGGCGGCCGCGGTGCATCACGTCGTCGGCGTCCATGCGAGCAACCCAGGTGCCGCGACAGTGCGCCAGGCCAGCGTTCAACGCCGCCACAATCCCTGCGTGCGCACGCGGCACGACTGCGATACGTTCGTCGCCCGCGGCGAACTGGCGCGCACAAGCGAGCGTGCCGTCGGTCGAACCGTCATCGACGAGCACGCACTCCCAGTCTGCTTCCGTTTGCCGCAGGAGGCTGCGCAAGCACGCGGGCAGCGTGTCCGCCGCGTTGTACGCCGGCAGGAGAATCGACACCCGCGGCGGGCGACTCACCCAGCCCCCGCGTACCGCGGGCGTAAGGCCATTGCGTCGCCGTCCGGCAGTTCCTGCAATTCAATGACGTTGCCGTCGGGATCCCGGCCGTACGTGATCTTGATCCCCCCACCGACCGCCTGCGGCGGACAATGGAACGTCATACCGCCCGCCTGGAGACGCGCGTACTCGGCGTCGATATCGCGTACGTCGAGACACAGATGCGTGAGTCCGTGGTCGCACACCGGACGGCGCGTGTCTCCCGGGCGTGGTCGCGGCGACTCGTACTGGAAGAGTTCGATGTAGGCGTTGCCCGCCTGCAGGATAGCCACCCGCGCTGCGGAATCCTTCAGCCCGACGATGCGGTCGATCTGCTCCGCACCTTGTTGCCAGGATCCCTCCGAGACGACGCGGAACCCCAACAGATCGCGGTAGAAGGCCAGCGCCCGGTCCAGATCGCCGGTCGAGATAGCGGTGTGGTGCACGCCTCGAATCATGTCGTAGCTCCTCCTTTTCCGCCGCATCGATCGAGCGAGCGACCGGCATACGGGCGCGATGGACCTAGCGCGACGTGCGCAGCGACCGGAACAGTTTCTTGAGTGGGCTCGCCGGCGCGGCGAGAGAAACGGGATTCGCAAAGGCCGTTTGCAGTGCGGCGGCGACCTCGTCGAGGGCCGTGCGGGCGCGATCGAAGACGGCACCCATGCCGAAGAAGCCATGGATCATACCGTCATAGCGTATCAGGGTCGTCGCTACGCCCGCGGCACGCAAGCGCGCCGCATACGCCTCGCCTTCGTCACGCAACGGGTCGAATTCCGCCGTGAGCACCAGCGCCGGCGGAAGCCCGTGCAAGTCGTGGGCCCGCAACGGCGCCACGTAAGGGTTCTCCCCGTCTTCGGCATCGCGCAGGTAATGGTTCTGGAACCAGCGTATCATGTCGAGGGTCAGCAGATACCCCTCGGCGTTCTCCTGGCGGGAGACGGTGTCGCATGCGGTATCGGTCGCGGGGTAAATGAGCACCTGGTAGGTCAATTGCGGGCCGTGACGGTCGCGCGCCACCAGGGCGACGACCGCCGCCAGGTTACCGCCGGCGCTGTCCCCGCCGATGGCGATGCGCATCGGGTCGCCGCCGAAGTCGCCGGCGTGCGCTGCCACCCACTGCGTGGCGGCATACGTGTCCTCGACGGCGGCCGGGAACTTGTGCTCGGGGGCCAGCCGATAATCCACCGATACCACCAGGCACCTCGCGGCGTTGGCGAGGGCGCGACACACCCCATCATGACTTTCGAGGTCGCCAAACACCCAACCGCCGCCATGAAAGTACACGAGGATCGGGAGCGGCCCGTCCTGTTCCGGTGTGTACACGCGCACCGGGATCACCCCATTCGGGCCCGGGGCGACCAGATTGTCCACACTGCCGACGGCCTCTGGGACACCCTGTAGCGCCGTAAAACCCCCCGACGCGGCACGCGCCTCCTCGACGGAAACGGCGTCGAATGCCGGGATACCCATCGTTTCAACCTGGTCCAGAAATGCCTGCACCTGCGGATCGAGTGGCATAGGCAGAGTGTACCAGGCGGTAACGAAAATTTGAACGGCGGCCGTCACGTATTCGCGTGGGTGCGGCCACCGGGGCGGTTGCGCGGCCGCGACCCATCGTCGAGCGTGGATTCGTGTCGTAGGAGGCAACGCCCAACGCCAAGGCAGGAGTCGCCCAGACCGGCACGCGCAAGGATGCGATGGGGAGCGTCGCTCTCCCCATCGCGAGCCCGATCGGTTACTTTCCCGCCAACTGCTTGACGTGTTGCGCGATCGCCTTGAGTTGTTCTTCGTTCAGCTTGGTTAAGGAGGTTGGATGTCTCTTGAGGCCTTTGATGGCTTCCATGACGTCGGCTTCGCTCATGCCTTTCGCCCCCTTGGCGAAGTCGTCCGGTGGGGGTTTCAACGCCTTGGCTGCCGGTCCGTCTCCCTTGCCGCTCTCGCCATGGCATGATTTGCAATTCTTATCGTACAGGGCCTTGCCATCCTCCGCGGACGCCACGCGCGCCGTTGCGGCGACGAAGAATACGGCCCCACCAAGGATCGCAAGGCCAACTTTCAAGACCGATGTTGTTCTCACCAGATCACCCTCCTTCGGTTGATGCCCACTGCGCCCGCGCCCGATCTCCGGCTGCGCCCGAGGGGAGGAGCGAGCGGGCTCATTGTGGCTCCGATTCCACCGTACTGGACAGTAACCGCGCGATCCCCGTTGCCCGCCACCTGGCTGTCATTGCGGGGGGAGGATCTCGCGGCGCCCTGCATACCAGCAGTATCGATCGCACACTTCGTCTCATTCCCCGGGGGCCCTTCGGTTCGCCGAGCACGGTACACACGCCAGTACGTCGCAATCTATCCTAAGCAATTGCCAGACCTAGCGTGACGACATGGAAATCGGCGACGCGAGAGCCGGCGCTTGGCGATAATAAGAACGGTCTTAGGGAATTGTCTGAACGATAAGAATCGAGCGGGTGGCGCTCCAGCCGCGGAGCGACAGATGAATGGTGCCATTGGCTGAGGCGCCGACTCGATTCGCAGGAAACGCGCTCGCATCGCTGCGCGAGTCATAAGTCGGCGGCGGTCGGACCACCTCGGTTACCGGCCGATGCCGACCGCGGCCGATCCCTACGGCCCAGCGTTCGTCGCCGCGGCTGCGCCGCCGCTGGGCTGCCAGCGCCCGAGACAATCACCGAAGAGCACGGCCGAAAAGTTCTGGTCATTGGCCTGGCCCGCCAACGGCTGGTACGCGATGGCACCGTTGGGCTGACAGATCGTCGTCGGGATCTGCGGGTAGAGGATCTGCTGGTTGGGTACGACCGCCGCGTCCGGAATGAACGCCCAGTCTGAACTGCAATGCTGCGCAACGGGGAACTGCGGAATCAACCCGACGACGTATTGCAGAATCACCACCGCATCGTTGACGTCGACCGAGCCGTCGCCCGACACGTCACAGGCAACCTGTTGCTGTGGACCGAGGGTGCGCAGGCCTACCGCCGCCTCGAGCACCGCCACCGCATCGTTGACATCGACCGGATTGTTGGTCGGCCCCGTCATCGCGGGCTGTACATGCCAGTCGCCTGTGCCAATGCCGGGGAACGCGAACTGGCCGGTCATGTCGGTCTGATCCACCCCTACCGTTGGTCCTCCTCCATCGGTCCCGGAGCGCAGCCGCACGCTCGCTCCATCGACCCCAAGAGACGGGCTGCTGAAGTAGTGAATTCGGCCGGCGATCCCAGGGGAAGTCGGCGTCGGGATACGCACGATGATCTGCTTCGTCGGCCCCGGTGTGCCGGCAGCGTTCACCAAACGGGCGGTCAGCAGCGTATCCCCCGGTGGAAATCGCTGGAAGGGCGTCATCCCCGGTGGGTATGTGCAGAATTGCCGTGTCGTCCCCGCACTGATCGTCCGCCCTTGCACCGGTTCCCCGGTGGGATCCGGCGTACACCACCCGCCCGACGTATACGTGGTGAAGGTGGTCGCGAAGCTTTGCAGGGCATCGGCAATCTCCGGCGAGTCGAAATGCGGTATCGGTATCGCCGGCACGCTGCCATGGTAGGTAGAATCGAAACTTCCGCCGCTGCACAGCGCCGTAGCCGACGGGCCCAACTGGTTGGTGCTTTCGACCTGCACACCCAGGCCCGCTTCGCAACCGAACGAGTTTGGCGTGGGCACGGCGGAATCGCCGGTTTCGATCACCAGTTTCATTCCGCTGGCTTGAGGGTAGGAGAACACCTGCGGGCCTGGCCCGGTATGCGGCGTCGGCGTCGGCACCCCGCCGCAATTGCAGTTATCGTCGGCGCACCAGTAGCAGCCGTTCGCGGGGACGACGACAAAAGCGAGTATCCGAGGGCCCGCCGGCGTCGGCGTCGGCACCTGTGCCGCGGCGAGCGAGACAGCCGCGATCGCGGTGGCTAGGGACGCGAGTCCGCCAAGGGCCGTTCTGATCGACAGCATATGTCCTCCACGTCGTCGCTTCGCTGACTCTGTCTACCCTGCGTACCCCGGCCGCCCCGAAGCGAGTTCACTTTTACGCCCTTTTGCGAGCTACCGAAACTACCGTTGAGATTTTCTTGCGGTCTGTTCCAGTGCGTACACGCTCTGAGGGAGCCGTCGCTGCGCGGCGAGTTCTGCGGAGGCGGGAGCGCCGATGCCGCGCGGGTCCGCGCAGCTCTCTGGCGCCGGCGGCGGTGCGACGCGCATGCTTCCCGGTGGGCATCGAACCGCCGGAAGGGCGGCACCGCTGACCACACTCAATGAATGTGCACTAGACGGCTGTACTTGCGTTTATTAGCACGTATCGTTTAGAATCGATCCGCCTAGGGGCGGAAAATGCTTGCCACGGTGCTGTCCAGCGCGGTTCATGGAATCGATGCGCTTCTGGTGGCGGTCGAAGTCGATATCGCCTCCGGCTTGCCGCAGATGGCAGTGGTCGGGTTGCCCGAGGGCGCGGTCAAGGAAAGCAAGGACCGCGTACGCTCGGCGCTGAAGAATTCGGGCTACGAGTTCCCGCAGCGCAAGATCACCATCAATCTGGCGCCGGCAGACATCAAGAAGGAAGGCTCGGCGTACGACCTGCCGATCGGTCTCGGCATCCTCGCCGCCGGCGGCCTGCTGGCCCCGCAGCGCCTCGGCGAGTATTCGATTCTCGGCGAGTTGTCGTTGGACGGCCGCGTCAAACCGATTCGCGGCGCACTGCCCATTGCCGCGGCGGCCAGCGAGAAGGGGCTGCGAGGAATTCTCTTGCCGCTGGAGAATGCGCCGGAAGCGGCCGTGGTGCGCGGGGTCGACATCATTCCCGTCAACACCCTGGCCGAGGCGTTCGAGTTTCTGCGGGGCGAACGGCCGATCGCGCCGGTCCATGTCGATCTGGCGACGGTGTTCGGCACGGGTACTCGTCACGACGTCGATTTCAGCGAGGTGAAGGGGCAGGAGCATGTCAAGCGCGCGCTCGAAGTGGCGGCGGGCGGCGGGCACAACGTCATCATGGTGGGGCCGCCGGGGTCGGGAAAGACGATGCTGGCCAAGCGGTTGTCGTCGATCTTGCCGGCACTAACGCTGGCGGAAGCCATCGAGACAACGCGGGTGCACAGCGTCATGGGTTTGATGGACGGCCGGGCGTTGGTGACCACACGGCCGTTCCGCTCGCCGCACCACACCATCAGCGACGCCGGCCTGATCGGCGGCGGCACCATTCCGAAGCCGGGCGAAGTCAGCCTGGCGCACCATGGTGTGCTCTTTCTCGACGAGTTGCCCGAGTTCCGTAAAAACGTCTTGGAAGTCTTGCGGCAGCCGCTCGAGGAGATGCGCATCACCATTTCGCGCGCCGTGGGCTCGATCACCTACCCTGCAAACGTCATGTTGGTGGCGGCCATGAACCCCTGCCAGTGCGGATTCCAAGGAGACGCCTCCCATGACTGTACCTGTTCCGCTCTGCAGATCCAGCGCTACCGTGCCAAGATCTCCGGCCCCCTCCTGGACCGGATAGATATTCAAGTGGAAGTGCCGGCCGTGCGTTACAAGGAGTTGGCGGACCACAGCAGCGGCGAATCCTCGGCCGCGATTCGTGCCCGCGTCGACGCGGCGCGCGACGTGCAGCTCGCGCGTTTTCGGGGCCGTAAACTCTTCTGCAACGCTCAGATGGGTCCGCGCGATCTGAAGAAGTTCTGCGCCACCGAGCCGGCCGCCGAACAATTACTCGAAGGCGCCATGGCCAAGCTCGGCTTGAGCGCCCGTGCCTACACCCGCATCCTGAAGGTGGCCCGCACCATCGCCGACCTCGACGGCGCCCCGGCCACGCTGTCGGCCGCGCACGTTGCCGAGGCGATTCAGTACCGCAGTTTGGACCGGGCGTTCCATTGAAAAGGGGATAAGTCCCGTTTCGGGCACACGCAATGCCACGGACCGCACGCATGGCCCCAGGGGGGATGGTCTTTCACGTCCTCAATCGAGGGAACCAGCGCGCGCCCCTCTTTGAGCAGCCCGCTGACTACGATGCGTTCGAACGGATCGCCGGGCGCACGCTGGCGCACGTTCCGATGCGCGTCCTCGCCTATTGCCTCATGCCGACTCACTGGCACTTCGTCCTGTGGCCCCAGCGTGACGGGGAATTGCAGGCCTTCATGCACCGCCTGACGACGACCCATGCCCGGCGCCGCCACATCTACCGGCACACGGTCGGCCAGGGGCATCTGTATCAGGGGACGTTCAAATCCTTCCCGGTCGAGACCGACGAACATCTGCTGACGGTGTGTCGCTATGTCGAGCGCAACCCGGCACGCGCCGGCCTCGTCGCTCGGGCGGAGCACTGGCCGTGGAGCAGCACACGCCTGCGAATGGAGGGGCACCGAGCCCCGAGCCCTGTCGCCCTGGCGCAGTGGCCCATCCCGGTCCCCGCCGACTGGACACAGTTCGTCAACATGCCCCTGAGTGGCAGTGACTTGGAAGCGTGCCGTCTGGCCGTCACACGAGGGCGCCCCTTCGGACGGGTCAGTTGGCAGCTGCGCACGGCGCAGCAGTTGGGCCTCGCAGCCACCTTACGTCCGCGTGGACGGCCACGACGTCACCCATGCGGTATTTAGCGAACACAGCTCAGCCCGAGCCACGCTGCTAGAAATTGGACTTATCCCCTTTTCTTGGTCGTGCCCACCGTGATCGTCGACGGCACGACGGGCTACGACGCCTACGGGCACGTCGGGTCGACCCTGGTCCCGTACACCACGTCGTATGCCTTCTACAACGGAACCCGCACCGGCGGGGGTGGAGGGGCGGTGTTGTTTGCCGCCCCCGCGAGCGGCGCTCCCGGCACCAGCATGGCGTACGATGCCGTCGGCCGAGTGACCCAGGTGACCAATCCCGACGCGTCATACCGCACCGTCGACTACGGCACCGCCTGGCAGACGACGAACCAGGATGAATGCTACAACGCCGCAACCTGCATCGGCGGGAAGACTATCGAGAAGCGGGATGCCTTCGGCCGGGTGATTGAGAAGGACGTGTACGAGGAACCCAGCACGCAGAAGGCCGGCACGCAATACACCTACGATGGCCTCGGGCAGCTCAAGATCACCACGCTCTGGGACGGCACGAGTTTCAATCACAACACGGATATCACGATCACGTACGATACGCTTGGCCGCAAGATCCAGATGGTCGACCCGGATACCGGCCCCAGTGGTAGCCCCGGCACCTGGAAATACGGCTATGATCTGGTCGGCAATCTCATCTACCAAAACGACCCGAAGGCGAGCCAGCTGGTGCAGTTCTGTTACGACGCCATCAACCGCTCCACCAAGAAACAGTATTTCACCAACGACAGCTACAACCCGGGGTGGTGTGGCTCTACCGCAGGCACGCAGGTGACCTATACTTACGACACCTACCAAGGCAGCGCGGTTCCCTACGGCCTGACCCGCGTCACCGCCGTGAACGATCTGTCCGGCACCACGCTCTACCACACGTACGACGTGCGCGGACGCGCGCTTTCGGTCGAAAAGCAGATCTCCGTCAATGCGCACCTCACCACCGCCACCACGGCGTACCAGTACGACTTGGCCGACCACGTGTGGAAGATCACCTACCCCGACAGCCCGGCAGAGACGGTGGTCTACGGTTTCAATGCCGAGGGGAAGATGGTCTCGCTCAAGAACGTGAACGGCTCGCCCACGTACCTGTCGGACCTGTGGTACGACGTATTCGGCCGGCCCACGAAGATCACGCACGGCAATAACGGCACGACCGACACGCGGACCTACGGCAACCAGACCACCAACTTCCGGTTGGCCTCGATCACCACCACGCAGGGAAGCAACACCTACCTGAACCTGAGCTACGCGGCCTATTTACCGACTGGATTGTTGAGGACGCTGACCGACGTGCACGACAGCAGTGGGGACTTATCGAATTCGGCAACGTTTACCTATGATGGCCTGGGCCGGCTGACGCAGGCCAGTGGGGTGAACTTGCCGCCGCCGAACACCTACAGCTATGATGTCCTCGGCAACATGACGCTCAAGGAGGGCACCACACTGACCTACGGCACCATCGCCAAACCCCACCGGCTCACCGCAGTCAACGGCAGTCAGGCAACGTCCGATGATAATGGGAACCGCACCGGCAAACCCGGCCAGTCCTACGGGTACGACCCGGACGACCATCTCACCACAATTAGTGCCGGCGGAAGCGTATCCGAATATTACGATTACACCGGCCGGCAGGTGGCGCGGCAAGTGAGCAGCAGCGGGTGGACCCGCTACTACAGCGAGCTGACCGAGGAGGGACCCGATAATTACCTGACCAAACACTACTTCGCGGGCGGCTTGCGGATCGCATCGAGCCGCGTGTACGCGCCGCAGCTGGCGGGCTTGCCGGGCGAGCCGGCCATCATGGTGGCGCAGGCACCGGCAGGGCACGCGGCCGTGGTGCTGTTGCTCCGCAAAGACGTGCAACACGGCCTCGTCTTCGGCATCTGCGTGATCGGCACCGGGCTCTTGGTGGCACCGTGGCGGCGCAAGCGCGTGGTGGGCATCGCCATCCGCCACGGGAACGTCGTCGGCATCATTCTCATGTGGACGTTTGCCACGCTGCCCTTGCCGCTTTTGGTGCGGCCCGCGCAGGCATCAACACCGGCCCTCTACCACTACCACATGGATCATCTCGGCTCGACGCAGGTCATCACCGACGGCAGCAGCGGTGCTGTCGTGGAGCAGATTCGCTACAAGCCCTACGGAGATGTCCGTTACCGCAGCGCCACCACGAACAACCGGTACGAGTTCACGGGGTACGAGACGGAGACCACCTCGAATCTGGAATACGCCGGCGCGCGCTTTTACGACCCGGCGCTGGGGCAGTTCTTGACCCATGATCCGGCGCGGCAGTTCGCTAGCCCCTACACGTACACGAACTGGAACCCGACAAATGACACGGACCCGAACGGCGAGTGCGACCTGATCTGCCTGATGGTCATCGGCTTTGCCATTGGTTTTACGGCTTCCAGTATCCAGGCGAGCGTGAACGGTGCACGACCGCTCGATGCGCTAAAGGCGGGCGCCATCGGTGGCGCGATTGGCGCCGTATCAGCCCCTGTGGGAGCATACATTCTGCAGCCGTTAGCAAGCTTGGCCATCAGCACGCCGTTGATCACTGCGGGGATGTCCCAGGCAACGGCGCAAACGGTGGCAGACGCAGTCATGCTTTCGGGCAGCCTCGCACAAGCGGGCTACGGGGCATCACAAGGCGACTACACCGGAGTGATTGGCCTCGGGTTGAACTACGGTGGCGCCGCTCAGGCTGGCGGAGAAGTGAATGGCGCGAACGGTGCCGCAGCCGGACAGGGGGCTGCTGATGCGACCGGGGCGGCCGGCACGTCCTCATTGGGGCAATACGCTTGGAACGAGGTCAAGCTGGCGGGCAAGATCCTTGCCGCGGACGTGAAAGGTTTCCTTGCGGGCGTAGTGGTAGGCACGCCCACCGTTATTGTTCACGATGTTGGACAATCCCTTGGTAGCCTCGCACAAGGGGATTTCACCGGGTTCGCATCAGGCCTCGCTCAGCTACCAGTTGATGTACCATTCCCGAGATACGGCTGGTACGGAGGCCGTCACTATGGGCTGGACACCTTTCCAGGGGGCGGCCCTGACCCACTGAATAAGGTCGATATAGCTAGTTTCAACCACGATAAGCTGACGTACAACCCAAACTGGATCCGCGACGCCTGGGGTGGCCGTGGCTTGGCACCTGGCCCGTTTGGAAACTTGTACCGTCAATTCGGCACACCCCCCTTTGCCGCTACAGGGGTGTTTCAAACGAGGCCACAGGTCCTGCCGCAGTAAGGGGTCACACTATGAGATCCACCTGTAACGCCCTTCTGCTTTCACTAGGCGCCGCGTTGCTCAGTGGCTGCTATGGAACATACACGGGGATAGCCTCATTAGCCTCAGCAAGTGGTGCAAGCGGCATGGTCACGTTCCCTGAATTGCAGACCAGCGTCGCCACTGCGCTAAGCGGCCTTGGCTTTGAACCGGATGCGCGATGCCGTGGTGAGGTCGCGTGTTTCGTACACAAACCGCACACCGGCGGACCATCGGTTCTTGCATTGAGTGGAAACGACGCTCCAGTATCTGTCACGATAGGGGCTCACCCATTGCTTATAACGATCCGTGATCTTCGGAATAGGAGTGAAACGCCATTTGTTAGAATCACAACGGAACGCATCGCGGATCGGCTAAGACAGGACTTCGGCATAACCGGTCTTCGTTTTGAGCGACAACTGGATCTCCTCGCATAGGGGACTTTTCGGCTAATATTGAACATTGCCGCTCCGGCTGCATGCGCACTCAGCGGTTCGACACGCTCAGGCACAGACCTCTTGGTCGCTTGCGACCAGAGACCGCGCCGCGCCATCCGGAGCCACTCGCCGAAACCACCCGGTGTGCGCCAGTGGCAGTCCACAAGGAAGGCGTAGATAGGCCGGATGAAAGATACCTTGGGGCGGCCGAAACCAATCTACCGTCTACCTTGCAACAACTGGGTCCGGCTACGCCGTCGAACGCGGATAGGCGTGCCAGCCACGATGGATAGGAGGAGCGCCCGTAACCGCGCTTCCGTCTGCCGGGTCGGCTCGCTCCTCCCGCTCTCCAACCGCCACAGCGTGCTTTCGTCGATATGCTGATAGCGCCCCAGTCGCTTACGAGAGAGGCCCAGGCTCCGCCGTACCATCCCGAGCCACTCGCCAAAGTGAGCCGGGGCCTGCCACGGGCAGTACCCGAGAAAGTCGTAGATGCGGGGGATGAACGACACCTTGGGGCGGCTGTAGCCACTCTCCCAGTGACAAATAGTGTCACTGTCCACCCCCGTTTGCACCGCTACATCCCTCTGAAGCAGGCCAAGATCGAGCCGCCTCTTGCGGATATGGTCGCCTAAGCTGTTGATTTCGTGTGGGTAGGCTGGATTTCGGGGTCTCTCGGCCCGGAAGTCGAGTGGCAGATTGGCCATGAACCCCTGCCAGTGCGGATTCCAAGGAGACGCCTCCCATGACTGTACCTGTTCCGCTCTGCAGATCCAGCGCTACCGTGCCAAGATCTCCGGCCCCCTCCTGGACCGGATAGATATTCAAGTGGAAGTGCCGGCCGTGCGTTACAAGGAGTTGGCGGACCACAGCAGCGGCGAATCCTCGGCCGCGATTCGTGCCCGCGTCGACGCGGCGCGCGACGTGCAGCTCGCGCGTTTTCGGGGCCGTAAACTCTTCTGCAACGCTCAGATGGGTCCGCGCGATCTGAAGAAGTTCTGCGCCACCGAGCCGGCCGCCGAACAATTACTCGAAGGCGCCATGGCCAAGCTCGGCTTGAGCGCCCGTGCCTACACCCGCATCCTGAAGGTGGCCCGCACCATCGCCGACCTCGACGGCGCCCCGGCCACGCTGTCGGCCGCGCACGTTGCCGAGGCGATTCAGTACCGCAGCCTGGATCGTGCGTTCCACTAACGGAGAGACAGGGGCGAGCCAGCGACAGTCCCCTGATCAGGCGATCTTCCAAGGGGACTGTCTCCGGCCTGCCGCCACGCCGGCTTCATTCGTCCGCTCGCTACGACCCGGCGCGCCGCCCACGTCAAGGTTGTGGCTTGAGGCACGATGCCCAGTCGGATTTTGACAACAAGGGCTTTCTATGGGTAACGCTGCCCCAGGAAGGTGGGAATGGCGATGAATCGCTACCGAATGTTACGCGGCTCCGATTACCGCGAACCGCAGGCTGCTTCAGGTTGGCAGATCGCGCGGGTGTTGCCGGCCAGCGGGCTGTACGGCGCGAACGGCATGCAGTTTGGCCCGGATGGGCGCCTGTATGTCGCTCAGGCTCTTGGCAGTCAGATTACCGCAATCGATGTCGAGGGTGGATCGCTTGAAGTGATTTCCCCACTCGGGGGGGCAATCGTCGCGCCTGACGACGTCGCATTCGACTCGCACGGGACCATGTACGTAACGGAAGTGATGAGTGCGCGGGTATGCGCGCGGACGCCAGACGGGAAGACGCGGATCGTAAGCGATCGCCTGCCGGGCGCGAACGGCATCACCGTGCACAACGATCGCGTCTTTGTCGATGAGTTCCGCGACGGCGGTCGGATCTTCGAGTTATATCCGCATTCCGGTCGTGCACCGCGGATGATCGCCGATGGCTTGTGCGGTCCCAATGCCTTGATGGTCGGTCCCGACGGCAAGCTGTATTTTCCATTAGTGCCGCAAGGGGAAGTCTGGCGAGTCGATGTCGGCAATGGCAAGCAGGAGAAAGTTGTCGCTGGGCTCAAGTTCCCAACAGCGGTAAAGTTCAGTCGCAAAGGGGAACTGACCGTTCCGCAATCCGGCAACGGCGAAGTGGTCCGCATCGACCTACAAAGCGGCGCAAGAACGATTGTTGCCAGAGTCCGGCCGGGTATCGACAACTTCGCATTTCATCCCGACAATCGCATGTTTGTCTCGCATTTCGTCGATGGCGGCGTCGCCGAGGTCGCGAGCGACGGCAGCAACACCGAACGTAGCCTGGTCCCACCGGGGCTCCTGGGACCGTGGGGAATCGCCTGCGGCGCTACCGGGCAGTTATACCTCAATGATGGCTTGAGCCTCGTCGTGCTCGCACCTGACAAGCCCATCAGCCGCCTCGGTGGTGCGCTCGACAATAGTTTCCCGGCGTTCGTTCGCAGCATCGCCGCGGGAGCAGCGGGAGAGTTGTGGCTCACGACCGTCACTGGCGACGTGGTGCAATACTTTCCTGACGGACGGCCCTTCAACCTGGTTGCCCGCGAGCTGAAGGACCCGTACGGGATCGCGTGTCTCGGTGATGGCACGGTCGCTGTCACGGAAGCAGGCACAGGGAAATTGTTACGCGTGGATGGCGCTGGACCAGCAGCGACAATAGCGGAGGGATTCGCACAACGAGGTGACGTCATCGCCGCGAGTAATGGCACAATTTTCGTCAGTGACGTGGAGCAAGGACGGGTCACGCAAGTCGATTCGTCCGGGAAGGCCGCGGCCCTTCTCTCTGGACTCGAGAAACCATACGGTTTGGCTCTCCGGCGGAATTCACTACTGGTGCTCGATCGCGGCACGAAGCAACTGCACATGGTCGATCTCACGACCAAGAAGTCGCATCTGATTGCGCATGAGTTACCGGTCGGCGACCCCCCCGGCTGCTCACGTGGCCCCATGGAATGTTTCGGCGGCCTCGCGGTCGGGTCAGATGGAACCATCTACATTGCCGGCGATGGTGAAGGAAGTATCTTGACGTTGCGCAACGTATAGCCCAGGCAATAGCCGCTCGGATGGACCCGCCCCCATTTCTCCTCCACTCGTAAGGAGCGTCCAGCGGCGACCGCGAGCCGCGGCACCAGCGGGGCGCAGGGAGTGGGATAGTTCCGGGGCGACTGAGCCCGGCAAATTGCACTCGCGTGCGTCGTCGGAACTTAGCAATCTGGCGCGGCCTATGGCATGTAATCTCTATGGAAAGGGTACCGAGCACGCCAGCGGTTGCGCCCGCGGATGCGGGTGCACGGAGGGCTCGTCGAGCGGGGGCGTCGCAATGCTCGAGCGATTCGGACTCCCCTCTTGCGATAGTATGTACACTGGTTGAATACTCAGCGCGAAGGAAATCGAGGCCAATGGCACGCGTCGTCAAGCTCGGCGTAAGCCGCTCCCGCCCGATCGGGAGCCGCGGCCGGTCCACGACACGATCATCTCGGTGGATGACCACCTCATGGAACCGCCGCACACGTTCGAAGGCCGCCTGCCCACACGATTCGGGGACGCGGCGCCGCACGTGGCGGAAACCGAGGAAGGCCATCCGGTATGGGTGTTCGAGGACACGCCTTACTTTCAGGTCGGCTTGATGTGCGTGCCGGGGCGGGGCGGGCCCGCGAAGACCAGCGCTTCGAGCCGGCGCGCTTCGACCCCTTCTGGGAACCGATCGTGCGCGCCTGCGCCGAGACTGGCACGGTGCTCTTCCTGCACGTCGGCTCCGCCGGCTTCGGCAGCGTGCCGCCGGGCACAACAGGAGGCAAGGGATGAGCTACAAGGTGATCCAGTGGACGACCGGCCATGTCGGCCGGGAAGCAGTGAAGGGCATCCTGGCGCACCCGGAATTGGAACTGGTCGGCGCCTACGCTTGGAGCAAGGAGAAGGTGGGGAAAGACGTCGGCGAACTCTGCGGCCTCGCCCCGCTCGGAATCAAGGCGACCGACGATGTGGCTGCGTTGCTATCGCTGGGCGCCGACTGCGTTTGTTACGCACCGGGGTGGCCGAACATCGACGAGATGGTTCGCATTCTGGAGGCCGGACTCAACATGGTGTGCAGTTACTTCATCACCGGCACCTCATGGGGCGAAGAGGCGCGCGGCCGATTGGTGAAAGCGGCGGAACAGGGGAAGGCCAGTCTGTTCGGCAGCGGCATCTTTCCTGGATTTGCCCCGTTCATCGCCGCACTCATGGCCGCGGTCAGCCGCGATTTCCACTGTGTCCGATTCCTCGAGTCGGTGGACCTGAGCCCGTACGCCGCCTTCGCGAACTTTGCCAGGTTAGGCTGGGGCCAGCCCCCGGATCCGAAATGGGCCGCGGCGAATGAAATCGCCCTCGGGACCTACGGCGAGGGGATCGAGGTCATCGCCGACATGCTCGGCATCCCCATCACCGAGAAGCGTTTTAAGTACGAATACGCAACCACCCCCAATGATCGCGCCTTCTTTGGATATCCCGTCCCTGCCGGTACGATCGCCGGTCAACGGTGCACCTGGAGCGGGATGGTGGACGATACGCCGGCGGTCGTACTTGATGTCGTCTGGAAGGCGGGCAGTAATCTGGAACCCGATTGGCCGCTGATGCACGGGTACACCATGGAGGTCGAAGGGAATCCGAATGTGCACACCTGCGTGACCTTCTCGCCTCCGGGGATGAAGACGAGAGGTTCCAGCGGCCCGGGAGCCGATGTGGCAGACCTGGCCAACGTGATTACCGCTATGCCCGTGATCAGTGCCATACCGGCGGTGTGCGAGGCGGCCCCGGGGATCAGGACCTACGCCGACTTGCCCCTGATCGCTGCCCGCTACGTCCGCGCCGTCAAGAAGCGCACGTGAAGCGCGTCAACCGGACCGCGATCGTTGCAACCGCTCCCGGTACACGCGGCTGAGCGGCAGCACGTTGACCGCACCGGTGATGTCGTTGGTGTCGACGTAGACCTCGGTTCCGTAGACGTCCTTCACCGTGGCGTAGGTGATCACCTCCGCTGGAGCGCCTCGCCGGACGAGCCGCCCGTCCTTCAAGAGCGCGAGCCGGTCGCAGTACAGTGCCGCTAGGTTGAGGTCGTGCAAGACGGTGGCAATGGTCATGCCCTCCGCCTGCAAGTCGCGCAGCAGATCGTAGAGTTCAACGGCATGACGAATGTCGAGGAAGGCGCCGGGTTCGTCGAGGAGCAACAACTGCGGTTCCTGGGCAAGCGCCCGCGCCAGGATCACTCGCTGGCGTTCGCCGCCGCTCAATTCGTGAATCGAACGGTGCGCCAGATGGAGGGTGCCGGTGCGCTGCATCGCGGCTTCGGCGACGTGCACGTCGCGGTCGCCTTCGAAGGCGAAGCCCCCCAGGTGCGGGGCGCGGCCCATGAGCACCACCTCCATCACCGAGAACGGGAACTCGATCGTCCCGCCTTGCGGCACGACCGCCATCTGCCGCGCCAGCTCGGCACGCCGCATCCGTGCCAGCGGCCTGCCAAGCCACCGCACTGTCCCGGACTGGGGGCGGAGAACGCCGCTCATGATCCGCAGCAGCGTCGACTTGCCGGAGCCATTGGGTCCAAGAATGCCGAGTATTTCGCCCCGGGCGACGTCGAGAGACACGTCGGCCAGCGCCGGAGTCGGCCGATAACGGAAGGTGACGCGCCCGAGGGACAGGAGGGATTGCGGTGAGTCACTCAAAGGTCTGCCTGCCCGCTCGTTTGAGGAGGAAGATAAAGAAGGGCGCACCGCACAGTGCGGTCACCACGCCCACGGGAATCTCGATCGAGCCGAGAGCGGTGCGCGCGAAAGTGTCGGCCCAGACCAGGAAGATCGCGCCGGCGAGGAAACTGGCGGGCAGCAGTAAGCGATGGTCGGCCCCCACCGCGAGGCGCAGGAGGTGTGGCACAATCAGGCCGACGAACCCGATCATGCCGCTCACGGAGACCACCGCACCGACAAGAAGCGAGGAGGCGACGAAGATGCCGCGCCGCGTGCGCTCGACGTCGACGCCCAGCTGCAACGCCGCTTCCTCGCCCAGCGCCAACACGTTCATGTGCCGCGCCTGCCACGTGAGCCACAGCGCCGCCGCCAGTGCGTAGACAGCGATCGCGACCACCAGCCGATAACTCTGTGTCGCGAGGCTGCCCATCAACCAGAAGAGGATGCCGTGCGCCTGGTAGAAGTCGGCAAGCGAGTTGACAAACATGATCAACGCGCCGGCGAAGGCGTTGACCACGACGCCGGTGAGCAACAAGGTATAGGGTTGCAGACGGCCGTCGATCAGCGCCAGCCGGTAGATGAGCAGCGTCGTCCCCAGCGCGCCGAGAAACGAGCCGATCGGCGCGGCCGAGATCGCCGCCAGCGGCTGCTGCCCTGCCAGGATGATGGCCACGATGCCGCCCAGCGCCGCGCCGCCGGAGATCCCCAGGATGTGCGGCTCCGCCAGCGGATTGCGCAGCAGCCCCTGTAACGCGGCGCCGGCCACTGCCAGGGCGCCACCGACGACCGCGCCGAGAAGGAGCCGGGGGATGCGGGTGTCGAAGAGAATGACAAAATCCGGGCTGCTCGTGTCGGACCACTGCAATGCCCGCCCCAGATCGATATGGACCGGCCCGATGAGCGCTGCGCCGCATAGGCTGGCCAGCAAGCTCGCGGCAAGCACGGCGTTAACGGCAAGAAAGCGGCCACGGCTCAGGTAAGACATGGGAGAGCGTCCAAGGACCGCGGTCCAACGTCCAAAGTCCGGATCGTCTGGGTGTATTCCAGGTTCTGCCGACCTTGGACGTTGGACCGTGGACCTTGGACTGTTCCTTCGAACCGTTCCGGGTGAATTGCCCGAGCCAAGGCGGCGAGCGCTTCCGCGATGCGTGGTCCGGGGCGTAGCAGTTGGTAGGCACGGTAGCTGTACACGCGTCGATCCCGTACGGCGGGCAGTGACGGGAACTGCTTCCAGAACTCCAGCGTGCGGGGGGTTTCTTCCGTGCCCATCGACGTGTCGATGATGACTTCCGGCGCCCAGGCGATGACGGTTTCGATGTTGATATGCGGCCAGGTGAGAGCGGTAGCGCCGGCCACGTTGATCCCCCCGGCCATCCGAATCAGTTCGTCTGGAAAGGTACCACTTCCGACTGCCACCAACGGTTGTTGTCCGACCACCATGAGCACGCGCCGTACAGGTGCGTCGTGGACCCGTGTTTGGATGGCGGCCAGGCTCGTGTCGAGCCGTTGGAGCAGATCCCGACCGGCGGCGGCACGGCCGATGGTCTGTGCGATCACATCGATGCTCTCCCGCAGCTGCGCCATCGTGTCGCCGCCGACGATGACCACCTTCAGGCCGAGACCCTGGAGCGAACGTACCGGCCCCTCGTTGCCGGGTGTGGGCACCCCAATGATCACGTCCGGCCGCAGGGCAACGATCTGCTCCACGTTCGGCGTCAGAAAGGTGCCGACCCGTTGGATACTGGTCGCCTCCGGCGGGTAGTCGCAGTAGCTGGACACACCGACGACCTCTTTGCCGGCGCCAAGCGCGAACAGGATTTCGGTGACCGATGGTGCGAGGGAGATAATGTATTGTGGGTGCGATCCCCCCAACCCCTCGTTCGCATGGAGGAGTTGGGGAGCGGTCTGCATGAGGCCCACGGAAAGCAATGCCGCCAGGCAAAGACGTGAACGCAAGGTGTCCGCTCCCTCGGCCTTAGAAGCTCAGCCGCGCGCCGGCCAGCACATTGAGCGGCGGCGCACGAAAACCGCGCACCTCGTCGTAGTCGCGATCGAACAGGTTCTGGATGCGGGCAAACCAGCCCAGCCGATAGCCCTCGTGCCCGGGGCAGGGCATGTCGTACCGTACGGCCAGATCCGTACGCGTGTAGGCTGGCTGGTCGTTGACGTCCTGAAAGGTGAACGGGTCCAGATCGTGTCGCTCTCCGACGAAGAACACATTCACTTCGACCGACGCGTGGTCGCCGCTGCGTACCAGTCGATCGCGTTCGTATTGTACGGCGGTGGCCATGCGATTGCGCGGCCGGCGCTGCAGTGTCTGCAAGGCCGGCGACAGCGGCGGGAATCCCTCGCGCTGTACGAGTTCGAAGTTCAGATAGCTGTAGGTTCCACGCAGCGCGAGCCCGTAGTATGGCCCGATGCGCAGCGCCGTCTCGACTCCGCTGACGTCGGCACGGCCGACGTTGCATGCGTTGTAATACGTGGATGGCGTTGCGGCCGAGTTCGGGCAGAGAACCTGGTCCACCGGCGCGAACTGAATGAGGTCTTTGGTCCGGCGCGTGAAGTAGGTCGCTTCCACCGCAAGCCAACGGCTGCCCAGGTTCTGTTCGATGCTGGCGTCATACTCACTCGAGATCTCGGGGTCTAGACTGGGATTGCCGAAATTCGGGTAGTACAAATCGTTGAATGTTGGCGCCTTGAATCCTTCGGCGTAGCCACCCTTGACGTGCGTGGACCAGCGACCCTCGCCGTCCCAATCTTGCAGGTAGCCGACGGACCATGAACTGCTGACCTCGGTGCCGAAGTCCTGATTGTCGTCGACGCGAAAGCCGCCGACGATAACCAGCCGGTCCTGAAGCAACGAAATCTGTTGCTGCAGATAGCCGGCCACATTGTGACGGCTGTGCGAGAAGCGGGTACCGCTGCCGTCGAGGTTTTCCTGCTCCACTTCGCCGTGCTGTTCCTTGAACTCGAAGCCGGCGGTGGTAATGCCAACGGCGCCTTGCGCATAGTTGACCTGCGCTTCGCCGGTCCAACTGTCGTTGGGTATACGCGAACGAGCGAGAAAGTACGCATCCCCGAAAAAATTGGGCGAGTTCCGTTCCTGCGCGGTGGCATCGTCGGAGAACTCGTTGAGTGTCCGCGTGAACGAACCGGCGACGCGGTAACTCAGGTTCGTGAGCGCTTCGTGCTCCCACTCCAGCTTGCCCAGGTAGAACTCGTCATGCTCGCGCGCGTTGGGGTCGGCGAACGAACCGAGCCCTGCCCCGATGTTGTTGTTCGCGAGCCCCAGACTGGAGTTGGCGAACCGCCAGAATCCTCGCGCCGTGCCGTGCTGGATCGGGGTGACATCGAGACGCACCGCGTTGGTGAGATTCGAGAAGTCATCGTTGACCGGGCGGTATCCAGCGCCGGTGACGTAGCCGAGCGACGTAGAATACGCGACGATTCCGGACTCGCCGGATGCCGTCGCCAACTGCGAGAAGGCGCCGATATTGCCGCCGCCGCTGGCCAGGGAGAAATGCGGTGCGCCTTCGCCCTTCTTGCTGAGCACGTTGACCACGCCGCCGATCGCTTCGGAGCCGTAGAGGGCGCCGCCCGCGCCCCGCAGCACCTCGATGCGGCCGACGTCGTCGGTCATGATATTACCGAAATTGAAGCCGCCCAGCGTCGGGCTGTTCACCTGCACGCCGTCGATCAGGATCAGCGACTGGTTGGCATTGGCGCCGCGAATGAAGATGCTGGTGGTCGAGCCCGGCGATCCGGTCTGGACCACGTCGACCCCCGGCACAGGGCGCAGCGCCTCGGCGACGGTCTGCACCTGGCGGTTGTCGATGGCATCCTCGGTCACCACGGAGATCGAATTGGTCACCGACTCGAGCGCAGCCTCGGTCCGCGTGGCGGTCACCACCACCGTCCCCAACGGCTTCTCCGCCACTTCCTCCGCCCGTCCAGCGACGCCGGACGCACACACGGCGGCTATCACTACCGCCCCACCAAATGCTCGCATGCCACCACTCTCCTCTCCGAATGTGCGTCACCTCAAAACAAACCGATACTCGATGCGGCCGCGTAGCGGCGTCGACAGGTTGCCGTCATTCGGCGGATGGAAGCGACTGAGGCGAGCGACCGCCAGCGCGGCGTCATCCAGCGCCCGATGGCCCGAAGAGCGACCCAAGCTGGCGCCGTTCACCGAGCCATCGGCGCGCACCGATAATGCCACCTCCACCGTCCCCTGCCAGCCGCGCGCGCGGGCGATCAGCGGATACGCGGGCTCCGGGCAAGACAGGCAGAAGGTCCGCGCATCGAGGCTTTCGCCGATTCCGGCACCGCCGGTTTGCGTCCCGCCTCCGCCCGCTGCACCGGTCATGCCGTATCCCGAGCGGTCGTGCGCGTTCCCGAGGCCCACTGCCTCGGCACTGACGGCGAGTTCTTCGCCTGCTGCACGGTCGACGGCCACGAGCACCGCTGGCTGGGGACTTCGGGCCGAATGCGGGCGCGTCCGCGCGAGCGTGCGTGCGCGTGCGGAGTCGACGGGTCGCTGGCGGGCGTCGACAAGCGGTGCCGCGGAAGCCGGCATCGGCGCGGCGACGGTCTCCTGCGCACCACCCTCTGACGATTCGCTGCCATCCCCACGCACCAGCGACACCTGAATCGATGCAGGAGGGTGCGGCCGCGCCGCGCGCAAGGTGCCGGCCGCCACCACCAGCAGCGCATGCAAGGCAACCGAGAGCGCCAGGCACACCAGCACCGCCCGGCCCGTATCGGTCGCACCGTGAAAATCCGCTGGATCGTCTGCGTCCCGCCGCCGCATAACAAAAAGCCCCGAACTCCCTCCGGAGTCGAGGCGTTGACGGGATCGCGTTCGAATCGTCCCGGCCTGCCACCCCCCTCCGGAGCATCAGTCCGCTCATCCGATCGGGCAGGTCTCCTGGCTCGGGGATCATCCTCGCGCCGCGCCTTCCCGTCCGAATCGCTGCGGACAGTGGCTACCAGTGCGGCGCTCGTCCCCCCACACAGTTGCGGGGCAGCGGGGGCTTCTCACCCCCTTCCCTCTTGGCCCTGATAGTTCCGGGACCCGATCTGGGAGGCGGTGTACCGTGCTTCGGCACCGAAGTCAACGCGCGGTCCCACTGAAGTCCCCGGCGCGCGGCGGCGCGACACCTCACGGAATCGATGTGCACCAGCTTCGGAATGCGGCTATATTCTCTGCCATGCAGCATCCGGTCGACGTGCGGCGCGTGGTCGATGAAGAGCAGCTCAAGGTGACGTGGAGCGACGGCCACGTCAGTCTCTACCCGTTACCCTACCTGCGGGGCTGGTGTCCGTGCGCCGTGTGTCAGGGGCACAGCGGGGAACGGGGCTACGTTCGGGCGGAAAACACCGAACTGACCAACGTCAAGGTGGTGGGGCGGTACGCGCTTGGTCTCACCTGGGGCGATGGGCACGACACGGGTATCTATGCGTACGACTACCTACGCCAACTCTGCCCCTGCGGCGACTGCCATCCGCAAGCTTACGCAAGGTGAGCCACCTGATCCAGCGCCTCGGCACGCCAGGCTGCATCGCGGTGCGCGATGATGTGGATCGAGCCGAGGGCAAGGGTAAGACTGTGTCGCTGCACCTCGCCGGTGCCTAACAGCTCCGCGACGATACAGCGGATGACGCCCTTGTGCAGGACGAAGAGCAACTCCCCGCCCGGTGCCTGCGCCAGCACGCCATGTAACGCGCGGACCACGCGCCGGCCGAACTCCCGGCTCGACTCGCCGCCGGGATAGACGAAGTCGCCGCCGCGGCTCTGCCATTCCGCATACAGCTGGGGATTCCGAACTTGGATCTCCTCCGTCGTCAGCCCTTCCCACTCCCCGAAATCGATCTCGTCGAATCCGGCGATCGCTGCCGGCGGTGAGGCCCCGTCGATCGCGGAGCGTCGCGCACCGATGATTCGCGCCCCCTCGCTGGCCCGGGAGAGCGTGCTCGAGTACACGGCATCGAAGCGCCGCGGTGCCAGAGCCTCCCGCACGCGCTCCATCTGCACCCGGCCCGCGCCGCTGAGCGCAACGTCGGTCCGGCCGTAGTATCGGACGCTCGACTGGCCTTCCGTTTCGCCGTGCCGAACGAGCGTGACTCGCAACACCGATCGATTCATCGACGATGTGGCGATCGACTCAATGACTCGGTGACTCAAAGGTTCACCTCCCCGTGGTGTTCGCTGGGATAGCCAAACAGCGCGCGCGCCGCCTCCGCGGCAGGCGCCACCAGGGTCTCGGGCACGAAGACGTAGAACCGCCAGAGTGCCGCGTAGCGGGCCTCCAGCGCCTTGATCTCCGAATTCGATGGATCGTCGGAAGCGTTGAGCGCCACCAGCCCCGCGGGCGTGCGCACCAGCGCGGCGGCCTCTTTCATGACGGTCAGCGCCGGGCAGTACACGATGACCTCGCCGCTGTGCGCGCCCAACTCGCGCGCCAGGGTTTCCTCGGCCGCGCGGCGGTTGCCGGCGATTTCGTGGAAGCGCTCGACCAGCCGCCGCCGCTCGTCCAGCGCTACGCTCAATGCGGAGAGAACGTATCCGCGCTTGAGCAGCCGGCGGGAGACGAGCCGTTCCACCAAGCCGGCGATTCGCACGTCGGGTCGTGCGGCGTTTGGGATGACTTGCAGCCGCTGCAGCAGTCCCCAGTCGTTGAGCCGCAGCAATTCGTCTTCCGTCAGCTCACCGTGTTCGTGCGCCAGTTCGACGGCCTTCGAGATCATGGCTCCGGCCGCTACCTTGGTATGGTGGTAGTAGACGCGCTCGGTCAGGAAATAGCGTAAGCGCAGCAGTTGCACGGTCTCCGAGCGCGCGTCGGGTCGCTCCATACCGTGCTTCGTCATATTGATGACGAGCTGATCGCCGTCGACCGTGAAGTAGCGGAAGACGCGCTCGTCGTAGCGCGGCGCTAGACCCGCAAAGTACGCGTCGCGACGCAGGTAGTCGAGCAGGTCCGCATCGACGGTACTGGCGATGATCTGGCGCGGCCACTCCGGTTTCGCCGGGCGGTCGACGCCCAACAGCGCCATCAGCCGGCGCTTCAGGCCCATCGCCGCCAGCCGCTCGCCGAGCGCGCCGTTGAGGAGCGTGTGCATGCGGCTGCCTTTGTCGTGCCGCGGAAACAACCGGCGTTCGTCCTCCAACGTGTGCCCGAAGGGTACGTGGGTGACGTCGTGCAGCAACGCGGCCACGCCAATAAGCCGTTCCGTTTCCGGCTCCACGACCGTGCCGGAATCCCGCACGGCGCCGACGATGCGCTTGCTCAACGCGTTGACGCCGAGGGAATGGTCGAAACGCGTGTGCACGCAACCCGGATACACGAGACTCGCGGCGCCGAGCTGCTTGATGCCGCGCAGGCGCTGTATCTCCGGCAGGTCGAGTACCTGCCGCTCGAGCGGGCTGAGGGATATGTCCCCGTGAACGGGATCGCGAATCGGCATGGCGCGGGCGCCGGATGTCCTGCGTCCGGCCCCCTGAAGATTACAACACGGGCCGCACCGGCGCCAATGCTCGTGGCTTTGCGGATGCATCACACCCGGCTATACGAAAGCAATTAGCTACTGGTGTGCGTGGCGTCGAGCGCCACTCTCGAGGAGGCATGTGCGTGAAAATCCCTGTGCAGCGGATCGTCGTCGACGAGGGACAGCGGATTCGAAAGGAGACGGGGGATCTGACGTCGCTGATCGCGTCCATCCGGCAGGTGGGGCTGCTCAATCCCATCGTGGTGACGGCGGACTACCGGCTGGTGGCGGGTTTCCGGCGCCTCAACGCATGCCGGCAACTCGGCTGGACCGAGATCGACGCGAACGTCGTTCCGTACAAAGACGACTTGCTACGGTTATTGGACGCCGAAGTGGCGGAAAACGTCGTGCGCAAGGACTTCACGGCCGAAGAGATCATGGCAATCGAGCAGCGGCGCCGGGAGATCCTCCGCATGTTGCGGGGCAATATTTGGCAGCGGTTCTGGCGCTGGCTCCGCGGGTTGTGGGCGAAGATCGCCCGGCGCTCCTAGGATGACGGTGCACTGGCCGCCGGGGTCTCGGAGAAAGCGCATCGTCGCAGGATGACCGCGAGCGCCTTTCACGTCGGCACGGTGCGCGTGGCGCCCAACATCGTGCTGGCGCCCATGTCCGGGATTACCGACTCGGCCTTTCGCTCCATCATCAAGGACGCCAACCCCGGCGCCGTTGGGCTGGTCGTGTCGGAATTGATCAGCGTCGAGGGCCTCAGCCGGCGGGAACGCAAGAGCCTGCGCATCCTGCGCTCGGTCCGCGGCGAACAGCCGCTCGCCATCCAGTTGTTCGGTTGGCAACCGGAGCGCATGGCCGAGGCGGCGCGCGTCGCCGCCGACCACGGTGCGGCGATCATCGATATCAATTGCGGCTGTCCAACGCCAAAGGTGGTCAAGCGCGGCGGCGGCGCGGAACTGATGCGGCAGACGGACCGCCTGCGACTGGCAGTGCGTGCGGTGCGCGGCGCCGTCTCCCTGCCTGTCTCGGTGAAGATCCGGGCGGGATGGGACGATCATTCGCGCAATGCCGTCGAGGTCGCGCGCCTGCTGGAGGCGGAGGGCGCCGCGATGGTGGCTATCCATGGACGGACGCGGCGACAGCTGTACAGCGGACAATGCGATTGGGAGCTGATTCGGGCAGTGAAAGAGTCCGTGCGCATCCCCGTGGTCGGCAGCGGCGACATCGACTCGGCGGAATCGGCGCTGCGACGCCTGGCGGAGACCGGCGTCGACGGAGTGATGATCGGTCGAGCGACGTTGAGCAATCCGTGGATCTTTCGGCAGATCGCGGCGCGGCGCGCCGGCCGCTCCGTATGTGCGCCGACGGACCGTGACGTGCAGGCGCTGCTGGTCAGCCTGGTGGAACGTCTGGCGGCGCAGGTGCATCCGCTGGTGGCGCTGGGCCGTGCGCGCGGGCTCGTCTGCCGCATGACGAAGGGCGTGTGCGGCGGCCCGGCGTTGCGCGACGCCGCGATGCGGGCTCCCTCGATCGACGCGCTGCTGGAGCTTCTCCGCCGCACGAGTTTCGAGCAACACACAGCGGAGAAGCGTGTTGCGAACACTCTGCGACGGGATGCCATCCGGTCACCGCTGTAGGTTTAACCGTTTCCAGCGGGTCTCGTCCGTTCGGATCGAGGCTCAGGAACGCGGCGGCGCGCCCACCTCCTCAGCCTCGGCGGTGTCGCCGTGCACTTCTTCGCGGATGATGCGTTCGGTGGCGGCGTTGAGGTACTCGGTCAAGGCGCGATTGAGTTCCTGAAACTCCGGCCAGAGGATGGTGGCGATGAAAGTCTCCGGGGCGCGCAGCATGACGGTGGTACGGCGCTGGCGTGTGTGGCGGTACGGATGCAGCCCGTGGCGCCGGCATAGCGCCAGGAACAGCCGGCGCGCCCAACCGTCGGGGAAGGTGAACTTGATCTCGATCACGCGATCGGCCCGTTGCGCCCGGGCCAGGCGCTCGCGGATACGACCCAGCGCCGCGCCCGCGGCCTCACGCTCGCCGTCCGTGCCCGCCCGCGCGAACAGCGCCTCGATCTTGCGGAGCTTGTCCCGGAGCTGCGCTTCATCGTCCATGCACGTTTTATGAGCGAAAGGGGTAGGAGGATGCAACCGAAGCGTGCGATCTTGGCGGGCTCGCACGCAACTGAGCCGAATTGCGATCGGATGAGGCCCGCTCCGTCAATGCAAGAACGTGAAAGCCGGCGGCAGTCAGGGCAGGGCTTTCAGGCGAGTAATCGCCTGTGGGAACTGCCACGAGTGGACACTTGAGCTGCCGCGCGAAGGAGCAGAGGCGCTGGTCGCGCGTCAGCATTGCGACGACCGCTTCTTCGACCGCCTGCACGGGTTGCCGACTACGCCCCACCGGCGTCGAGCGAGGTCTACCAGAATCACGCTTTGCGCGCAGGGCCGCGTCGCGCTGGCACGCCGAACACCTTGAATCCCATCGCCTGGGCGGCGACGGCCAGGCCGCTGTCATGCGTGGCAAACTGCAATCCGGGGACGAAAGCGCGTGCCATGAGGGCGCTTGCGAGGTGGATGGCGTCGAGCGAGCCGATGCGTGTGGGGAAGGGCTCGGCGGCGCGATCGAGGACAGCGCTGTCGATCGGAATCGTCTCGAATGCCTCCAGTTGCTCCAACACGGCGGCGCGTTGGGCGGCGACGTGCCGGTCATCAAGACGGTACTGCAACCGTGCGCGGTCGATGGTCCGCAAACATTCAAGCCGGATCAGCTCGCTTGCGATCGGGCGCGTGATCGCGCGCCACTGCCGCAGCGGCGCTGGCTCGCCGAGGATGATGCGCAGCAGCACCGACGAGTCGACATAGACGATCACCGGCTCCCCCGTTCTTCGAGGAGCACGTCGAGCGACGTGACCGGCCAGGCGGCTGGTGGATATCGCTTCTGCCTTAGGTCGGCAAACGAGCGGCGCGCCGGCCGCAGACGGAGCCCCGAGGCCGCAGCCACGGGAACCAGTCGCACGATCGGACGCTGTCGGTCGGTGATCTCCAACTCCGCTCCCCGTTCGACGGCGCGCAGGTGCTCCGACAAGCGATTCTTCAGCTCCGCAATCTTCACCTGTTTCATGGCCTCATCAGGCCAGATGTGTCCCACATGGTCAAGCCTGCCCGCCGACAGCTGGACGGCACCCATCCTATCTTGGCGTGCGGCGAACGAGCGTGCGTCGCCGGGCAGTGGGGTTGCACTCGGTGCACAAACCGGGCACAGCCAGACCGTGGGGAGCGAGGCATGAATACGAACCCGGTTGTCGTGTTCACCGACGGCGCGGCGAAGGGCAATCCGGGGCCCGGCGGCTGGGGGGCGATCATCGCCACGCCGGACGGGCACGTCACCGAACTCGGTGGCGCCGCCGTGCATACGACGAACAATCGGATGGAGCTGACCGCCCCGCTCGAGGCGTTGCACCACCTGCGGCACACCCCGGGCAGGCTCGCGGTCCATACCGACTCGACCTACGTAATCAAAGGGATCCGCGAATGGGTCTGGGCGTGGCGCCGGCGCGGCTGGAAGACAGCCGAGGGGGCGGAGGTCTTGAACCGTGATCTATGGGAACGCCTGGCCAGCCTGGTGACGGCACGCGGCAAGGACGGTGTCGCCTGGCACTACGTGCGCGGCCATTGCGGCATTCCCGGCAACGATCGCGTCGACGAGATCGCCGATGCTTTTGCGCGCAGGCAGCGACCCGAGCTGTACGACGGTCCCCTACTCCGGTACCCGATTGCGGTGCACGACATCCCGAACGATACCCGCGTCCCGCAACGCACCGCGGGAACGGTTTCCGGCACAAGGAAGGCCGCCGCCTATTCGTACCTCAGCGTCGTCGACGGGAAGCTTCAGCGGCACGCCAGCTGGGCCGATTGCGAACGTCGCGTCAAAGGGCGTGCGCGAGCGAAGTTCAAGAAGGCGATGAGCGCCGCGGAGGAGGCCGCCATTCTCCGCGCATGGGGCTTTGCGCCAACGGATCTGTGAGGTCGTGGGGCCGGCACGCCCGAATATCCGACGGCGCCGCTATCACGTTGCGCGGCCAGGGCGCCGATCCTAGGATGAGGACGCGCGCATGCACCGCAGGTTGATCATTCTTGCCCTTGTGCTTTCTGCTATGGTGCCCAGTATGGTTCGGGCCGGCGCACCGCGGGATGGCGATCGGTTCCTCAATCCCGCCGGGGCCCGGGAGTGGCCCGGCATCCCCGAGGTACTCGGCTTTTTCCTGCGCAAGACCTGGCGATCGTTCCTACCGCCCGCGGGGGCGGCGCGGCGCGTGCCTTTCGACCGTCAGGCTATGGAGCGCAACCCGAGCGTGACGTGGATCGGCCACTCGACGTTGTTGGTGCGCATGGACGGTGCGACCTTTCTGACCGACCCGATGTTCTCCGAACGGGCCAGTCCGATTGCTTTCCTCGGGCCACGGCGGGTCGTCGCGCCCGGTGTGCCGATCGACCAGCTGCCGCCGATCGATTTCGCGCTGCTGTCGCATGACCACTATGATCATACCGACGCTGCGTCGATCACCGCACTGGCGCGGCGCGGCACCCGGTTCGTTGTGCCGTTGGGGCTGGGTGACGTGGTCGGCGCTGCCGGTGGCGAGGCGATCGAGCTCGACTGGTGGCAGCACACGCGCCTCAACGGTGTCGAGATCCATTGCGTCCCGGCCCAGCATTTCTCCGGGCGTTCCGCGTTTGGCGACCACGGCCGGCGGTTGTGGTCGGGTTGGGTGGTGGTTGGTCCCAGCCGCCGCTTCTACCACGCCGGCGACACCGGCTACTTTTCCGGCTTCTCCGAAATCGGCAAGCGTTTCGGGCCGCTGGATCTCGCGGCGCTGCCGATCGGCGCATACAGCCCCCCCTCCATCATGCGGTTCGTACATCTGGATCCGGAGGAGGCGGTGCGTGCGGCAGTCGACCTGCAGGCGCAGCGCATCGTGGGCATGCACTTCGGCACCTTCGATCTCACCGAGGAGCCGCTCGACGAACCGCCGCGGCGCTTTCGGCGTGCCGCAACACGCAACGGCTTCGACCGCGAACGGGCGTGGACGCTCAAGGTCGGGGAAAGCCGCGACTGGTAATGGAACGGCCAGGACCGCGGCCGTGCGCGACGTCCGCCGCGCACGGCCTCCGGGGGCTGCGCGTCGTCGCCTTCGAGAGCCGGCGGGCACAGGAGATGGCCGAGTTGATCCGCCGCCATGGCGGCGAGCCGATCATCGCTCCGTCGGTGCAGGCGGTGCCGCTCGGCGACAACCCGGCGGCGTTCGAGCTTCTCGAGCGTCTGGAGCGCGGTGTCGTCGACGTCGTCGTGCTGCTCACCGGCGTCGGTTTGCGTACGTTGACGGAGTTGGTTGCGGACGGATGGCCGCCGGCGCGTCTCGCCGCGGCCCTGAATCGGGCGACGGTGGTGGCGCGGGGAAACAAACCGGCCGCCGCGCTGCGGGAACTCGGATTGCAACCGGACCTGCTTGTGCCCGAGCCCAACACCTGGCGCGAGGTCCTGACGACGCTCGATACCCGGTTGCCGGTCTCGGGAAAACGGATTGCGGTGCTGGAGTACGGCGTGCCCAACCACGAACTGATCGCCGCACTGTTGGCGCGCAGCGCTGACGTGCTGCGGGTACCGATCTATCGTTGGGGTTTGCCGGATGACGTGGGTCCGCTCCGCGCCGCCCTCCAGCAACTGTGCGCGGGGCATGTCGATGTTGCCCTGTTCACCAGCGCGACCCAAGTCTATCACCTGTTCGAGTATGCCGGGATGGAAAAGCAGTCGGAACCTTTGCGCGCGGCCTTGGCGCGCGTGCTGATTGCCTCCATCGGGCCGATATGTTCGGAGGCCTTGCGTCAGCATGACCTGGTGCCGGATCTCGAATCCGCGCACGGGAAGATGGGGCAGTTTGTGGGGACGGTGGCACGCACGGGGCGGATGCTACTGGAACGGAAGCGGCGAGCGTGACCTGCGGGAGCCGCCGCTTGACCTGCCGCGCACCGTGACATAGCTACAGGCCACCTTGAGACACGCACCCTTTTTGCAAGCCTGCCGCCGCGAGCCGACACCGTTCACGCCGATCTGGTTGATGCGGCAAGCGGGTCGCTACATGCCCGAATATCGCGCGGTCCGCGAACGCTACAGTTTCCTCGATCTGTGCAAAGATGCGGACGCGGCGGCGGAGGTCACGGTGACGGCCGTCGAACGGCTTGGGGTCGATGCCGCTATCATCTTTGCGGATATCTTGCTGATCGTCGAGCCGCTGGGTGTCGGTCTCGAGTTCTCCACGGGTGACGGGCCAGTGTTGCATCATCCCGTGCGCACCGCCGCCGATGTGGCGCGCATGCCGGAGGTCGACGCGCCGGCGGCCGTGTCGTTCGTGTACGACGCGGTGCGCAAGGCAAAGGCGGCGCTGAAGGTACCGTTGATCGGCTTCTCCGGCGCTCCGTTCACCCTCGCTTCGTACGTGATCGAAGGCGGCGGGTCGCGCAATTACATCCGCACCAAGTCGTTCATGTACAGCGATCCCGAAGCCTGGCACACGTTGTTGCGGCGGTTGACCTCGGCCGTGGTGGGCTATCTCAACGCCCAGATCGCGGCGGGTGCGGATGCGGTGCAGCTGTTCGATAGCTGGGTTGGATGCTTGGCGCCGGACGACTATCGGCAGTTCGTCCTACCGCACATGCGGACCCTGATCCGCGGCCTGACGCCCGGTGTGCCGGTGATTCACTTCGGCACCGGGACCTGCGGCTTCCTGGAATTGATGCGCCAGGCCGGTGGGGACGTGGTCGGGCTCGACTGGCACATCGAACTGGATGCCGGCTGGCAGCGTGTCGGTCACGATGTTGCGATCCAAGGGAATCTCGATCCGGTGGTGCTCTTTGGCCCGCTGCACGAGATTCGCAGCCGGACCGTGCGCATCCTGGAGCAAGCCCGCGGCCGGCACGGCCACATCTTCAACCTCGGACACGGCATCCTTCCCAACACGCCGGTCGATCACGTCATCGCCCTGATCGACATGGTACACGAACTCAGCAGCAAGTGAGCGATGCAGACGCATTTCGCCGATCGTCGGATCCAGACATGCAGACGATACGCGAAATGCCATATGCATGCCTTCCGGCGAGGAGGCTGTTGAGCCCGGCGATCGCAAGCGCCTACGACTCCGTCCTGCTCGTCGGGTTCGGTGGACCGACCGCGATGAGCGAGGTCCGGCCGTTTCTGGCGAACGTGCTGCGCGGGCGTCCGATCGTGCCGGCGCGCGTCGAGACCGTGGTGCATCATTACGAACTCATCGGCGGGAAGTCGCCCTTCAACGAACTGACATTCCGTCAGGCACGCGCGCTCGCAGCCCAACTGCGCGCAGACGGCACGTCGCTGCCAACGTACGTCGGGCTGCGCTGCTGGACGCCGTACCTGCACGAGACGCTGCAGCATATGATGGCCGAAGGCCGGCGGCGGGCCGTAGCACTGATCATGGCGCCGCACCAAAGTGAAGCGAGTTCGGGCCGCTATGAACGCGAAGTCACGAACGCCCGCGAGCGCGTCGGCGCCGGCGCGCCGCAGATCGACTACGTCGCCGACTGGCATGCCCACCCCCTCTTCATCGAGGCCGTCAGCGATCACGTGCGGGCCGCCATGGAACGGCTTCCCGTGGAGCGGCGCGCGTCGGCCGCGCTGGTGTTCTCCGCCCACAGCATTCCGACCGCGATGGCGGCCGCGTCTCCTTACGTGGAGCAGATTACCGACTCCGCGCGCCTGGTGGCCGAGCGGCTGGTGCACGCGCACTGGTCGATTGCCTATCAGAGTCGCAGCGGGAGTCCCCGGGAACCGTGGCTCGGACCGGACCTCAACAGCGAGGTCATTCCACGGCTGGTCGCGAACCATTGTCGCGACTTGGTGGTGGTGCCGATCGGATTTGTTTGCGATCATGTCGAGGTGCTGTACGACCTGGACATCGAGGCGCGACGGATCGCGGAGGACGCGGGCATTCGCTTCGCGCGGGCGGCGACGGTGAGTGACCATCCGGCGTTCATCTGCGCACTGGCAGACATGGTACGGCGGCGGATCGCAGCGTCGGCCCCGGCGAGTAGGTGAGCCATGGCGGAACGCGACATCCGACGGGTGGCGGTCATCGGTGGGGGGATTGCGGGCCTGGCGGCCGCACACCGGCTGGTGGAACTCAGCCGCGAGCGCCAGCAGCCCATCCAGCTCACATTGGTCGAGGCCGGCAAGCGGCTTGGGGGCGCTATCGGCACCGAGCGCACGGACGGCTTTGTCATCGAGGCCGGACCCGATTCGTTCATTGCGGAGAAGCCGTGGGCGATGAAGCTCTGCGAGCGCATCGGCTTCACCCGGCGTTTGGTCGGTACCCAGGACGAGCACCGGCGCACCTATGTCGTCCACAACGGCCGGCTGCACTCGCTGCCGGATGGATTTCTGCTGTTGGCGCCGACGCAGTTCTGGCCGCTCGTCGTCACGCGCTTGTTCACATGGCCGGGAAAACTGCGCATGGCGCTGGACCTGTTACTGCCGCGCGGCTCGCAACGTAGCGACGAGAGCCTGGGGTCTTTCGTCAGCCGGCGCCTTGGCCGCGAGGCGCTGGAACGGGTGGCGCAACCCCTGGTCGGCGGGATCTATACCGCGGACCCGGACGATCTGAGCCTAGCGGCCACCATGCCGCGTTTCCTGGAGATGGAACGCAAGTTCCGCAGTGTTATTTGGGCGATGTGGACGGCGCAGCGGCGTGCTCCCACCGCCGGGCGTGCCATGAGCGGGGCCCGCTGGAGTCTTTTCGTCAGCGTGGATGACGGCATGCAGAGCCTCATCGACGCGCTGACCCAACGCCTGCCGGAGGGAACGGTGCGGCTGGGAACCGCAGTGTCTTCGGTGCGGCGCGACCAGAGCTGGAAGATCACGACAACGGGGGGCGAGACGCTCGGCGCCGACGCCTTGATCCTCGCCACGCCGGCGCACCAAAGTGCCCGCGTCGTTGCCGACTTCGATTCTCGTCTCGGCGACGAGTTGCGTGGCATCCCCTACGCCTCGTCGGCGACCGTGAGCGTGGCGTACCGTGATGATCAGATCCCGCGTGCGCTCGATGGCTTCGGCTTTGTCGTCCCCTTGGTGGAGGCGCGCTCGATCGTCGCCTGCACTTACAGCAGCATGAAGTATCCCGGGCGCGCGCCGGTCGGCCACGTCTTGCTGCGCTGCTTCGTCGGCGGCGCGATGCAACAGGACCTCTTCGAGCAGGACGACGAGACCATGGTCGGCAGTGTCCGCCGCGAGCTCCGCGAGCTGCTCGGGATCACCAGCGAACCGCTGTTGACCCGCATCCACCGGCACGCGCAGGCCATGCCGCAGTACCGGGTCGGCCATCTCGACCGCATGCAGCGTATCGACGCCTGCCTGGTGCAATATCCCGGCTTGGCGGTCGCCGGCAACGCCTACCGCGGTGTTGGTATCCCCGACTGCGTCCACACCGGCGAGCTGGCGGCGGAGCGGGTGCTGTGCCTGGAACGTTGAGGGGCTACGGTTTAGCGCCGGTACAGACGGCCACGTCGCGCCGCGCGGTGCGGAGGGCCTCATCGGCGTCCGCACGAGAGAAAAACGCTTCGGCGCGCGTATCAGTCTCTTCGTCTCCGTACAACGCCAACTCGCGTTCCTCACGCAAGTGGCGAGAGGCCGACACCAGCGTGTCGATTTCAGCGTCTGCGGCAGGCGGGAGCCGATCGAGATTGCGGCGCGGCGCGCCGCTGACGTCGTGGACTTTCGGAATCTCGGCACCAGCGGCGCGCAGCAACCCCATTCAATGTCGGCTCGACGGCCTCCTGGCACCGGCGGACGACGAGATTCCAGGCCTCGTCCCCGTAGAGGCGTTCGGCTTCTCGCAGCACCGTCTTGGCGCGGCCAAAGAAACTGCGAGCCATTTCATCGGCGGTCACATCTCAATCACATCGCCGCGCTTGAAGTCGGGCTTCAGGTCCCAGTACCAGGTCTTGCCTTTCCTGATCCGACGGGAGCCCAGCCGTTTCAATGAGGTCCGTACGCGATCGAGGATGCCGGCAAAGAAAGCGTCGCGGTCGTACAGCAACTGCGCGTCCTCGGTCATGTCGAGGTACAGGGGAATCACCCGGGCCGCTTCCGCAGGAGTGCGGACAATCCGTGCGAGCCGTGTGTCCATGCCGGAGCGCTCCGCGTCCGCGAGGTCACGCTCAAAAGCCACATCAGCAGACGCGAGCAGGCGCTTCCGGGCAAACTGTCCCGCCGGTAGATCCCTTGCGATGATCAACAAGTCGAGGTCAGAGGTGGCCGACGCGTCCCCGCGCCCCACCGAGCCGAAGAGGACGACTGACACCAACCGTTCGCCCAACGTCGAAACGAGCAGCGCGGCATACCGGTCCGCCAGTCGCCGCAGAACCTGAGCTGGCGCCTCCCCGGTCATGTTTGCCAAGGCAGCACACTGCGAGCAATTCCGGCCAACGGACAGGTCATGCCGCTCATGTGGGGCCGTCACTGGTAGAGAACGGCCGCCGTCGCAAGCTTCTCCGCCACCTCATCGCGCAACTCGCGCGGCCGCAACACCTTGACGTGCGGCCCGAGACCGAGAATCCAGTTTGCCAGCTCGGTGGTGCCCCGCACCGTCATGGTGAGCCGCGTCGTGCCATCGCGGAGTGTGCCGAATTTCTGCGTCGGGTGGATCTGGCGTGCGGACAGAAAGGCCGCTGTTTCCGGGTCCAGGAGCAGCAACTCCACACGCGTCCGCGGCCCGTCGATGAGGCCGAACATGCCTTCGGTGTACTTCGCGGGCGAATAGCGCTTCGGATAGGTAAAACGCTCCGTGAGCTTTTCCGCTGTCCGGAACCGTTCCACTGAGTGAAGCGGCGGCGCATTATCGCCCCTTTCTTCCGTGCGGAGACCGCGCAGGCGAACTTCGTGCCCTTTCTAGCCGCGGTTTCAAGCGCCAGGCAACTTCCACGCGGCGCCCATTCGCGAAATCCGCATCGCCCGCTTGCTCCAAGGCGCGATAGGCGGCATCTCGCGCTTTGACAGCCGCGAGCAGGTCGTTGAGCGTCTTCCAGGGGCATCGCTTGGGCCAGTTCTCGGGCCATCCGGGTGTCCCGTGCAACTCGGCCTTGAGCCGAACCATGTCGTAGGCGTCTTTGATTTGAGCGGCCGCGGTCCTGGCCAGGCTGGGGCTGTCTTCCAGGGCGCTGTGCAGCATGTCGGACTCAAAGTGCAGGTCGTTCCAATCGCCGTAGACGTAGTACGGCTGCAGCAAGATTTGGATCAGCCCTTCGGGATGGTCCCCGACCGCGTGGCGATAGTGCCCCACGACGCTTTCCAATTCATCGACCAGAGTCTCCACATCCAACTTGTCGAAACTGCGTGCGCGCAGGGCCTCGAACTGAGACGCGAGGTACTTGGCGAAGTCGGCGCGTTTTCCGTCGGTGGCCATTGGTTCAATCCCGGGTGGACTGCAGCCGGGCTTTCGGATCGCCACAGTCGCAATGCAGTGCCCATGGGGAACGCGTCACGTACGGCAGTCCGCGACGTGCCTTTCCGTACTCCCGGCGATTGACCGGGCCGGCGGAGACCCACCCGGTCAAATCGCCAATCTCGAAAACGCTCCTGCAAAACGGGCACGGCCGGCCGACGAGAAGGTCGCCGGGGCGTAACGGTTCATTGACGAGTAGCGGATCGATCTCGTCGCCCCCAACGGGAACAACGGCGCGATCCGTTTCGTGACGTGCACTTGACCGCCGCCTCTCGACCGGATTCGTCACCGCGGCGGCGGGCGGGCACGGGAGTGCTTCCAGACGGTGCAAGGTTCCTTCCCCGCCGTCCACGATCATCAGCACGACTTCGCGCCGCGGATTGTAGTTTTCGATCAGGACGTTGCTTGCCGCATCTTCCCACACCGGACCGGCAATGTAGCGCAAGCCATCGGCCAGAGCCTCTTCTTCGACAATCACCGCTCCGCGCCCCTCGTCCACGTAGCCGCTCCAAGCCACCGAGGCGACCAAGGGCCACTGGTCCCTGACCCGTGCCATCTCCCGAGCGGCTCCCACATTCTTCATCTGCTCCGCTTCTTCCCTTACCCCTGCGCGATCAGGACAGCCGGAATCATTACCATTGGCCGCTTGACAACCGCTGTCGAACCTCGGGGCTTCGGGTAATAGCTGTCGGCCTCTTTCGCGGCTGCGCGTGACATATGCGCCCGAGAGAGGCCCCGGCCGCGCTGCCGCTTCCCAGCCTGGCGCCGGATGGGGTATAGTTTTGCCGTCATGACCGCTGACACCGCCTTCCGCTCCGACGAGGAATTCACCCAGCGAGAGTTCCGGCGCTGGGTCCAGCAGCGGCCGCGGACGGACATCAACCACTACGAGCTGATCCAGGGAAGGATCGTGATGACACCGCCTGCTGGCCAAGCACACGCTCGGGTCGAAATCCGCCTTGCGCGGTCGATCGAGGAATACGTCGAGCAGCACGATGCCGGCGTCGCGTTTGGTTCGAGCGCGGGTTACGACCTGCCTTCCGGCGATACGCTGGAACCGGATGTCTCGTACATCTCGGCGCAGCGCTGGGCGGCAGGGCCCAAGTCTGGTCCCGACGAATTCCTGCGCATGGTGCCAAACCTTGTGATCGAGGTCCTTTCACGCTCGACCGCCAAGCGTGACCTCACCGAGAAGAAGGCGATCTACGAACGCAACGGCGTCAATGAATACTGGATCGTGGATCCGCGCCGCAACGCGGTCACGGTCTTTCACCTGGGCGAAGAGGGCTTCGACGCGGGCATCATTTTCAAGAGCGGCGCTGTCCGCTCGCGCGTCCTGCCAAAGTTGCACGTACGGATCGAAAAACTGTTCGAACCCATCGCGTAGGTTCGCCGTGCCCTGCAACAAAGAGGCAACGCTCCGCGCGGAGGGAGAGTCCTCAACGTTCCAATCCCCGATCGGTGATCGTCAACACCTCGACCATACGCTCCAACACCGTCGCGTGCTGCGGATGGGGAAAGGAGTGCAGGACGATCTCCTTAGCAAGCAGGCCGGTGAGGTAGCGTAACTTCCGGCGCGGTGTCTCGCTCGCGATGCCGTAGTCGCGGTGGGCGGCGTTCACTTCCCACTGGCCGTTCCGGATCCGCGAGCGCCAGTTGCCGGTGGGTTCGCTGACGAACTCAGGCTGCGGGATGCCGGTGGCCGCACCCAGCGGCATGCCCTCTTCCACCTCCGCTGTCGCTTGCGCGCTGGCGCACCGCTCGCCTTCGACCGCCTCCACGGAGATGAACGCTCGCTCGCGCCGGTCGCCCGCGTGAAGAACCACGGTGCCATCGTCCACCTCGATGCGGCTCAACGTCGCCTCGCATGTCCAGCGGCAGGCGACCGCGCGATGGATCTGGCGCCCGTCCGCCGCAAATAGGCGCGCGCGGAAGCGGCGCTGCCCGTGAAACGGCACGCGCGCGCTCGCCGGAACGATCGCAACTGACGCGAGCGGTCCCGGCGCAAACAACTCGACGGGCTCGATCGGCTGGTCGCCTTCGTCCACAGCGGCGTGCGGCGCGGGCTCGACAACACCTGCCGGCGCCTCTCTCGCCGGATCGCCGCCGTTCGCACCGGCCGGCCCGCTGTCGGCGACCCGTCCCTCGTCGCTGCGCACCGCGAAAAAGTCGTACTCCGGTGCCAGTCGTGGCAGGTCGCCGAAGGCGCGCTGGAGTTGTTTGAGCAGCCCGGCTTCCAGTTCGGATGCCAAGCGCTCCTGCTCGCTTGCGAGGACGGTATGGATTGGTGTCTCCAATTCCCGAACCACTGTGGCGAACGCCAACGCCGCGTCATTCGGCTGCACGCCGCGTCGGGTCCCCGGAGCGACGTCGAAGCCGGCGAAGTCAAGCACGCCGGTCAGCCGTCCCGTATCCCACGGTGGCCGGCGAAAATCGACGAGTTCGAACTCGGCAACATCGTCGTACACCACGGTTCCGGCGCACGAGACGCTCACACGCTGTGACCCGCCATCGTGTTCCGGCAACAGATACAGCTCGACGCGCAACGGGCCGTACGGGGTATCGACGACGTCGGGTAGCGGCAGGGCTTGCCCCGCGTAACGGACGGGTTGAACCGGCAATACCTTGGGCGCACGCCCGCGTGCAATGCGGTCATGAACCGTCACGACCACCGGGCGCGCGAGCAACTGGCCACGCATCTCGGCGGCCAGATAGTCGGCGATCCGGCGTGCCCCCAGACTGACGAACGCGGGTCGGTGCAGTTGCCGCACCACCACATCGGTTCGCGTTCCACCCAGCGGCAAACGGCCGCGCTGTCGTTCGACGGCGAAGCGCGGCTGGTCCTCGGTCATGCGCAGCACCCATGGCTCCGAATCGTTCACCTGCGACCGCATCTCGAAATACGTACCGATCGCCCAAAACCCAAGCAGACCGATGCCGTACTTTCCTTGCAACATCAGTTCGCGCCGTTGCTCGACGCTGAGATTGCGCTTGCGCGATTGGCCGATGTGGGTCGCGATGTACGTCAGTGCTTCTTGACGCGGCAGGTCAGGGAGCACGCCGCTGCCGTCGTCGATAACGTGCAACGCGGTCATGCCGCGCTCGCGGCTACGGACGATCTGGATGTGCGCGGCGCCGGCATCCAAAGAATTCTGCACCAGCTCGGCGAGCGCATTGCGCGGGTCGTTCTGCGAACGCGCCAGCCAGCGAATGAGCTCGAACGGGTCTGGCCAGCCGCAGGTTGCCGGCGAGCGCGCCCGAGCGCCGCCGCGTCGTGCGTGTAGCCATGGCAATCGGTTACCAAGCGTGGGGGCGAGTCGTCAACGCGGGCGTGGGAGAGGGGCTGAAGCGCGCAATCACTGGCGGTGCCCGGAGCCGGGCTCGAGTTCCAACTGCGTACCCCCATCGTAAATGAGCTGCCCGTCTACGACGCGGGCAAAATCGGGTAGTCGATGCTCGACTGCGCGGCTTGGACTCTCGATGTGCCGCACCGAATAGCCGCGCACCGTGAGACGGTCGGCGATCAGACGCCGGTGACAGCGCCAGTACAGCGCCTCGGCGCACATGAAGGCGGTGCGCCGTGCCCCGGCAAGCGCGAGCAGTTGCTCAAGCCCCAACGAGAATTCCAGGGTATCCATATAGTCGGCATAATTGCGAAAGCCCGCCACGGTCCACGCCGTATGCGGGGACTGCCCCGCTGGCGCCCCCCGTCGCCGGCCGCCGAGGCGGGGAATCCACTGGTACCCGATGCCGCGGCGCTGTAGCTCCCTGGCCAACGGTTCGCGATCGAAGTGCGGCCAGCGCCGAGAGGATGGGAAGGCGCGGACGTCGGCAATGCATCCGATCGTATGGGCGTGGAGCAAACTCAGAAATACGACTAGCGGCCGGTTGGAGTGGCCCACGGTGTACAGTACCTCCGTCATGAGCCGTCGCTTGCGCGGCGAAAGCGTTGAATGTCGGCCGTGTTCCCGGCGACCACGAGGATGTCATCCGGCCTGAACGGTTCGGTCGGGTCGGGGAGCCGGTCGTCGTCCTGCGTGCCGCGACGGACGGCGACGACGGTGAGGTTGTACGCGGTGCGTAAATTGGCTTCGCGCAAAGACCGTCCCGCCAGCCACGACGGTACCCGGACCCGTGCGACCGTAAAGTCGTTCGTGAATCGGCCGGCGCCACGACCGGCGTTGCGCGCGTTCACGCCGAGGTATTCGTGACGCAATAGTTCGCTGCTGTACACCCGTAGGACATCTTGGCGTGAGACAACGCCGACAAGCGACCGGTCCGGACCGACGACAGGCAGTTCGTCACGCTCGCCCACGAGAAATCGATCGATGCAATCGGCCAACGTATCCGCTGCCATGACTGCCGGAACGTTGGGGTCCAGAATGTCGGCGGCGACGACGAGCGGCCCCAATGCCGTCAGCGAGGGGTCCTTGATGGTATGAATGGAAATGCTTCCCACCAATTGTCCGCGATCGTCAACGATGTATACGTGCAGCGCTTCGTACGTCAGAAAGTGGCGGACGACTGCATCGATTGGGGTGCCGGCGGCCAGTGACGGCGCGTGGGGACGCATGACCTCGCCGACGGTGTGGCTGCGCATGATCCAATCTTCGCGCCGCGACAGGGCAATGCCTCTTCGGCTCAGCTTCAAGGTGTAGAGGGAGTCGTCTTTGAACGCGCGCGCCACCATGGTTGCAACCGTTGCCACGATCATGACCGGAAGGATGATCTTGTAATCGGCCGTGACCTCGAATAAGAGGATCATCGCCGTGATCGGCGAATGCGTTGCGCCCGCCAGCACTCCCGCCATACCGACGAGGGCGTAGGCTCCCGACCCCGCCGTCACCCGTCCAAGCACGGCGTGGGCAATGCTGCCATACAGGCCGCCCGCCACGGAACCGATATAGAGCGACGGTAGGAACACGCCCCCCGACCCGCCGGATGCCAAGGTGAGACTGGTGGCGATAATCTTGAACAGCACGAGCAGCGCCAGGAGATGCCAGGGCCAGGTGCCGCTCAACGCGCCATCCATGGTGCCGTACCCCACGCCGTACAACTGGGGAAGGGGAATCAGCATGACACCGAGCAGCAAGCCGCCCGCGGCCGGTCGCAGCATCGGCGGCACGGTGCTCGCCGCCGCCCGCGACTCGAAGGTCTCCAACACCGATACGAACGCGGCGGCCACCAGTCCGCACATCACGCCCAGCCCGAGATAGGCGACAATTTCGAAGGTGCTCTCCAAGGCATAGGGCTGCACGACGAACGCCGGATGGTCACCGAAGTAGGCCCGGGAGACCACGGTTGCGAGCACCGAGGACAGTACCACCGGCCCGAACGCCGGCATCGCGAAGTTGCCCGTAATCACTTCCAGGGCAAAGAAGGCCCCGGCGATGGGCGCATTGAAGACCGCGGCGATGCCGCCGGCTGCGCCGCAGGCGATCAGCGTCTTCAACTGTTCCGCGGGCAAGCGGAGTGCCTGACCGAGCCCCGAACCGACCGCGGCGCCGATCTGTACCACGGGGCCTTCCCGTCCGACCGAGCCGCCGCTGCCGATCGTGATCGCCGACGCCAGCGACTTGACGAGCGCCACGCGGCGCCGAATGTGGCCACCCGTCAGCGTGACGGCTTCGATGACCTCAGGGACGCCGTGCCCCTCGGCTTCCGGCGCCAGGAGCGCAATCAGCGGCCCGAGAATCAGTCCCCCGAGTGCCGGTGCGAGCATGACGCGGTACCATGGGATTGTTGGAAGGATGTGGAGCGGGCGATCGGTCGATCCCAGCGCCACCCACTGAACGAATGCAATCAGTTCGACGAAGCCGATGGTTGCGACACCGGTGAGTGCACCGGTGAGGCAGGGTAGAACGATGAGCTTCATCGCCTGGACTTGGCGCACCGACTGCTGCCACGTCCGAACGATGCCAGCCAGCTCGGCCATCAGGTTGGTTTTCTCTCCGCGCGCGGCCACAGGCGATCTCCAGAGTGCCCCGTGCGCGGGCGTGGCCGCGGCGCGACCGCCGTACCGCTTTCGACACCAACGCCGCCAGTTCGGGACAATCCGTGATCCGATGCACCTCCTATGCACGACGTGCGCCCGTTCGGCAAGGCGACCGTCGCCGGCATGGCGTAACGCAGCGGATCCGCGTTGATGGGTTGGCAGGCTGCTATACGTCTCCGCCCAGCCGGCAACCGAACGAGTGGCTACAAGGCGCGCACCACGGCACCGATCAGTGCGCCGATGAGCAGGATGCCCGTCGTGATCCCCGTGATCATGGCTCCCGGTCCGCGCTTCTTCGGGTCCTCCAGATACGCCCGTTCGTACACGAAGCGCCCGGCAAGAAAGACCAGGCCGAGGAGCGCCGCCAGCCGCGGGCTCACGAAGGCGCCGAACAGCCACAGCGCCGGCAGGAACACCACCAGCTGTTCGAGCGTATTCTGATGCACGCGGAAGTGGCGTTCGAACATCGGATGGCCGGAGATTGCTGGGGCGTCGATGCCGTACCGTAGCCGCGCCTGGCCGACGCGCACGCCGAGCACGACATACTGAATCAATACCAATAAGGTGACGATTGCGACAAGTTCCATAACGCCCTCCGTCCGGCCGCCGGCATGGCGTCCTATCCCGCGCTACCCGGTGCCGGCACCGTAAGCCCAGGCCTATGCGCTAATGGCACATAGCGAACGGTTTGGGAACCATAAGCGGCAAGCGTGCGCCGGCGTCGGAAAAGGGATGTCGAGGCCAAGGGGCTCGAGTACCTGCTGCTGATCAGCTTCCTGGTGCTGTTCGTGATCTTGGTCCGGTACCTGTCCACTCCTGCCCGCAAGCGCTGATCCGCAGATGGCTGTGCCGCCGCGACGGCGGGCCGAGCCACCGTCGTCGCGACGGCGATGAGACGGCGCGAGCATTTCGCTCGGGCACATCATCCGTTCACAACTCGGCCCCGTCGCGACCTCGATGTCCCGCGCTCTATGCGGATCTTCGTAGGGTTTCACGCGGCGCCAGAATTCAGCAGTCAGCTACAAGGACGTCTTGAACCGGTTAGTGAAAGCTGGACAACGTGCTAGAAGCGCCGGCATGGCAAGAACGGAGTTCCCGAGGCCCCGCACCACCAGCAAGACCGTCGCGGCAAAAACCGGCTGCGCGCCGCTCAAGGAGATGTATGAGCGTGCCGTCTCGTCGAAACCTCAGACCTGGAAGGAGGTTGAGACCGATTTCCTTCTGGCGATGGAACGCTTCGATGCCAACGTGGCAAACGGCGTCGCCGACATTGGAGACTTGCAGAATGGAAAGGGCGACTTCTTCAATGACCTCTTGGCGCTACTCCTCGAAAACTGCGCGGGCGTCACGCTCTACAGTCGGGGCGGTGTCCCTGGCCTAATATTTCCGAAGCACAATCTGGATGTGACCTTTCCGTGAGCGTGAGCACAAAAGCTGACGGTGTCGCTTGGGATTCTGATCACGTTTGATGAGGGGCGGTAGTTATCCCCCCTCGGGAAGCTTGAAAAAGCCGCCCGAGAGGGGCTCCTTCCAAGTTTGCGAGAACTCTGGATGGGAGGAGACCCTTGTACGCCGAACTGCTGGGAGACGCGACACTCTACGAGATACTTTTGCGCATCGACGAGGACCTTGCCGCGCAGGCACGAGCGGCGGGCTGTGCATGTGGCGGGCGCTTGCACAGCGCGGTCTATCCGCGCAAGCCACGCGGGGCGCCGATGGCGCTCGGCGTGGAGTACGACTGGCGGCAGAGTTTCTGCTGCGAGGTGGACGGATGCCGGCGACGCACGACACCGCCGTCGGTGCGGTTTCTGGGGCGCAAGGTATACCTGGGCGCGGTGGTGGTGCTGGTGAGCGCGCTGCGACAGGGGCCGAGCCCGACCCGCGTGCGGGTGCTGCACGAGCTGTTCGGTGTGGGCGAGCGCACGCTGCGCCGCTGGCGGCAGTGGTGGCAGACGATCTTTGTGGAGAGCTCGTTTTGGCGAGCGGCTCGGGGGCGCTTGGTGCCGTCGATCGCGGCACAAGAGATGCCGCGCGCATTGGCCGAGCGCTTCGGCGTGCAGGCCGGCGACGGACTTGTGCGCCTGCTGCGGTTTCTCTCGCCGAGCACGACCGCCTCCTGCGTGCTGGCGGGCGGAGGTTTTTGACGGCGAAGCGGCGCCCGCAGAAGATGCCTGCTGCACAAGCGGGCGCTGGCGACGTACGGTTGCTCCAACGAACTCGAAGGGAGCAACGCGATGAACGAGAACGGATCGGGCCACCAGCGCTGGGCGCATCTGCGCTTTGCGGTGGTCGGGTCACTGCTGGCCGCACCGCCCGGCAAGGGCGAGCTCAAGGCGGCGCTGGAGGAACTGAGCGAGAAGAGCTGGCGTCACCCGGTCAGCCGAGAGCTAGTGCGCTTCGGTTTTTCCACCATCGAGCGGTGGTACTATATGGCGCGGCGCGAGCAGCGCGACCCGGTGAGCGTATTGCGGCGCAAGCTGCGGCGCGACCTCGGCCGGCAAAGCGCGATCAGCGAAGGGCAGCAGCGCGTGCTGCTCGCGCAGTACCGCGAGCACCCGAACTGGAGCGCGCAACTGCACGCCGACAACTTGCGCGCCCGGGTGCTTGCCGATCCGGGGCTGGGCAAGATTGCGTCGTACGCCAGCGTGCGTCGTTTTCTGCGTCGGCGTGGTTTGCGCAAACGCCGCGGCGGGGTGTCCGCGTCGGCCGGCGTGCGGCGCGCCGAGCAGCGCATCGAGGAGCGCGAGGTGCGCAGCTTCGAGGCCACGCACGTCAACGCGCTGTGGCACCTCGACTTTCATCACGGCCGGCGCAAGGTGCTTACCGCCGACGGAGACTGGGTGGTTCCGCTGCTGCTTGGCGTGCTCGATGACCGCTCGCGGCTGTGCTGCCACGCGCAGTGGTATCTGTTCGAGACCGCCGAGTGCCTGGTACACGGACTCTGTCAGGCCATTCAGAAGCGCGGTCTGCCGCGGGCGCTGCTTACCGACAACGGCGCGGCGATGCTGGCGGCCGAAACGCGCGAGGGACTCACCCGTCTCGGCATCGTTCACCACACCACACTGCCGCATTCTCCGTACCAGAACGGCAAGCAGGAGCACTTCTGGACCCAGATCGAGGGCCGCCTGATGGCGATGCTCGAAGGGTCGCCGACTTGAGTCTGGCGCTGCTCAACCGCAGCACCCAGGCCTGGGTGGAAATGGAGTACCACCGCCGCCGTCACGGCGAGACCGGGCAGACACCGATCGAACGCTTCCTGGCCGGCCCCGATCTGACGCGCCCGGTCCCGCCACCCGAAGAACTGGTGGTGGCATTCACTGCCAGTGTCGAGCGCATCCAGCGCCAGAGCGACGGCACGCTGAGCCTGATGGGCCGCCGCTACGAGGTGCCCAATCGTTACCGGCACTTGCGCCGGCTGCAGATCGCTGCGCGAGCTGGGATCGCAGCAACGCATTGCTCGTCGATGCGCACACCGACCGCATCCTGTGCCGACTCTACCCCGTCGATCTTGCTGCCAATGCCGCCGCCGCGCGTCGTGTCAACGAACCGCTCACCACCACACCCACCGCGACACCACCGCCGGCCGGCCAGATGGCCACGCTGCTCACCCATCTACTGGCCGAGTACGCCGCCACAGGCCTTCCCGCCGCGTACTTGCCGGGTGCGGGCGAAACGGAGAAGCCATGATCCGTCATTTGCAGACTCTTTACGGCCTGAAGTGGAACCCCTTCCTGTCCGATGCCCCGCTCGAAGGGCTGCTTGCCAACGCGGCGGTCGAACACTTCGCCTGGCGTATCGAGCAAATGGGCGCCGAGGGTGGCTTCGCTCTGGTCACCGGTGATCCCGGCACCGGCAAGTCGGTGGTGCTGCGCTTTGTGGTCGCCCGACTCTCTTCGGTGCGCGACCTGCAGGTGGCGGTGCTCGCTCGTCCGCATTCGCACGTCGCCGACTTCTATCGTGAGCTCGGCGACCTCTTCGGCGTTACGCTCTCTCCGCACAACCGCTGGGCCGGCTCCAGGGTGCTGCGCGAACGCTGGCGAAAACACACCGAGTCGACGCTGGTGCGCCCGGTGCTGATCATCGACGAGGCGCAGGAGATGTATCCAGCCACGCTGAACGAACTGCGCTTTCTTTGCAGCGCCGACCTCGATGCCCGCCGTCTGCTCACCGTCGTGCTGGCCGGCGACCGGCGGCTCACCGACGGCTTTCGCTCCCCGGAACTGCTCCCGCTGGGCTCGCGTATCCGCGTGCGCCTGATCCTCGAGGCCGTCCCGGCCGACGATCTCGCGCACTGCGTGCGCCACGCGCTGGAGGCGGCCGGCAACGCGGAGCTGATGACACCGGGCCTGATCGAGACGCTGTGCTCCCATGCCGCCGGCAACAGGCGCATCCTCATGAACCTCGGCGCCGAACTGCTCGCCGCCGCGGTGCACGACAAGCGCCCGCGCCTGGACGAGGAGCTCTTCCTGCAGGTGTGGCACGCCCCCGCGCGCAGCAACGGCAAGCGACGATGAGCATCCTGCCGGTCCTGCCCGCCGCGAAACTCCCTCGCACGCACCCGAACAGCGCTGGCTGGTCGAGCAGCTCTGGGGCACCGAAGCGGTCGGGATCATCGGCGGCGAGCCCAAGTGCTGCAAGTCCTTTCTCGCCCTCGATCTGGCCGTCTCGGTCGCTTCCGGCACCCAATGCCTCGGCCGCTTCGCGGTCGCTCGCGCCGCCCGGGTGCTGCTCTTTGCCGCCGAAGACCCGCTGCACGTCGTGCGCGAACGACTCGCAGGCATCACCGCCGCCCGCGGCCTCACTTGAAAACCTGCCGCTGTTCGTCATCACCGCCACACGGCTGCGTCTGGACGACTCGACCTGCTGCGAGCAGCTGTGCGAAACCGTCGAGAAAGCCAATCCCGCGCTGCTCGTGCTCGACCCTTTGTGCGCCTGCACGCCGTCGACGAGAACAACGCCGGCGAGGTCGCTCCACTGCTCGGCTTCCTGCGCAAGCTTCAGCGCCAGCATCATCTCGCCGTCGCACTGGTCCACCACGCCCGCAAAGATGCCGGCCGCTTGCGGCCCGGGCAGGCTCTGCGTGGCAGCTCCGAATTCCACGCCTGGGGCGACTCCAACCTCTACCTGCGCCGGCGCGATCAACTCTTGCGACTTAGCGTCGAACACCGCGCCGCCCGCGCTCCCGACGACCTCACCCTGGAGCTTGCCGCCGATCCGCTCGCGCTGCGCATCGCAGAGGCGACACCGCCCGAGCTCGCGCCCCCAGATCAACCCTCGCCAGCCGCACGTATCGAGCAGGCACTGCTCGCCGCTGACGCTCCTCTCGGCGTCCGCGAGCTGCGCGCCGCATGCCGCATTCGCAGCGAAACGCTCTGTGCCACACTCGACACACTGCTCGCCGACGGCCGCGTGATCCGTACCACTGACGGCTACTCGCTGCCTGCCTGACGACCCTTTCCGTTTCCGTTTCCCGTCGGCCCCTACACCCGGCGGGAAACGGAAACGGGAAACGCTACCCGTCCATCAAGTTTCGTGAACGCCGCTCCATCGATTTTCGAGACCGCGCTCATCCGAGCACGGGAGTCGTCGAGTTCCTCCTCGAGGCGAAAGCCGTGGGCACGCCAAAGCATCCACTCAGCCCCAAGCAGAAACCAATTGGGCGCCCCGGATCGGCTGATCTCGACAAGCGCGTGAAGGAGATTGGGTTCAAAACGATCGACCTAAAGGCCGAGTACGCGCGCATCATGGCCGGGAAAGGTGATCGCCCCACGGCGATCACAGGAGACTTGACAACCTGGTTGCGCTCGGTCCGGCCACGCGCCTACGTCTTCATTGCGGCCCGCGTCATCAGCGACAACGATTGCGCTCGTGTTATTCGCTTCGCGCACGTGGCCGGTTTGGTCAGCGATGCCGTCGGCGTTTATTGTTTCACGCCGGTGTCGGCGGCCCATGCGACAACGTACAAGGCGGTCCCTGTCCCTTCGCACATTGAACTCGACCGTGTGCTGTTTCGTGCCAGTCAAGACTTGGCGGCACTGCGAAGCATCACGGTCGCGCAGCCGCCAACGCCAAGGCCGGCAGAACTGAGGGATCGCACTCCAGTGGCGGACCGGAAAGATCGCTCTTGAAGGTCAGTCAAACCGACCCGCCGGATCTTCAGCCTGTCGACTTGAGTCGCTCAACGGCAACCCGAGTTGTCCTCCGCGGCGATGGGACGAGGTTGTGAGCTTATCTGCTCCGGGCTGCGGTTTCGGTCGAAGAGCCGCGGCGATTCGCGTTGGAATGGGGAGCTGCTTCAAGATATGGCTTTGGAGGCGGATGAAACCATTCGCCGCGCGTTGGCAGTGTGCCATCAGCCATTTCTTTGCGCTGGGGGAATTCAGATAGTCGCAGAGAAGTTCGATAGCGTCCTGATTCTTCGGAACGATGTAGTAGACGGAATGACGTGGCACCAACCGTTCCTGTGCGCTGACCCAAAACCGCGGGTGCGCGGCAATATCCTTACAGAGGATTTTCGGTCGCAGGATCACGGGAAGAGGCGGAGTCTCATGAAATGCGTACCACGGCTTCCGACCAACACACGTTCGCCGCACGAGTCTGGTGCGCCGCGCCACGAGATAACTTCTCAATGCACCCAAGGCGGCTTCGCTGAGCAATCGGCCGCTGCTGGAGTATGGGATCAGCATAGCGTGCCGCACGTTGAAACCTGTAATGTCCAAGTTCAGCTCTCGACCTGCAAGCGTTGGGTACGCGAAAGGCAGCAAGTCGGGCTCAATGTCCTCGCTCTTTCGCACAAACACGCCATCAGCCCCTGTTGCCACACCGCAGCTTATGCGCAAGCAAACGTCGCCCAAGGTCAGTCCTTGACTCCGCAGAGTCGCACCGTTCAGTGTCGGCAGCCAGGAATCACCATTTTTGGGAAGGACTGCACTCGCGGCGCTGCCATCTCGACGAATGACCAGAGTGCGCTGATCTGGGCGTGTGTTTACGAGCGTAGTGATGGTCGGGTACGTTACCAGACCGCCGAACGTGCGTTCATCAACCAAGCGGATCTCTTCAACCCATTTCTGGGCTAACAGCTTCCGCAAGGGTCGAGCGCTCTCGACGTACAAGAATTTCTCGGGCGTGATGAAGACCAACCGCCCGCCCAGCTGGAGACATTTCACTGCCTGTTCGAAGAACAGAATATAGAGGTCAAATCGACCGCAAGCACTTTCAAAACGGCCCTTAAATAGGGACCGTTGCGCCGCCGACAACGCTGTAATTGGAACGTACGGTGGATTCCCAATCACAAATTGATACCGCGTCGGCTCCGAGGCCAGAAAGTCCTGGGTAACGATACTGATGCTTGGGTAGCCCGCAAAAAGAGCGCGTGAAGCGGCCGCCAGATGTGGTTCACGTTCCACACCAATGATACGAGGCAGTGGCAACTTTCGGCTTCTGCACCAACGAACAATACCCTCGATTATCGCTCCGTCTCCGCACCCAGGATCTAGAATCGCGCTTTCTGCATCCGGAACGCCGCATCGAAAGAGGTAGTCGACCATCTTATCGACCACCTTGCTAGGGGTGGGCACGAACCCTTTCATCAGGCTCTCTGATATCGGAGATAGAGATAGGGATGCAACGGGCACCAGATTCCGATCAGATCCGCCATTGGGAAATTTCAGTTGTCCGGCCACCGTGGTGAAAGAATAATAGATTCTCCGAGACTTGTCAACATGATACTTAGTATAGCAGTTCAGTTCATGGAGCGTCTTGGGCGCACAGGTGCGTAAGCAGCAAAGCGGCGAGCCGCTCCGGTGCCTGCTCGGGGATCCAGTGACTGACGCCTTCGAACACTTCAAAGCGGTAGGGACCGACGACGTGCTCCGCCGTCCACTCGGCGGCCTCGCGGCCGAGGGCCGGGTCCGCGGTGCTCCACACGTAGAGCGTGGGTGTGGCGATCGGTTGCATGCCGGCCGCCGAGCTCGGGTCGGCGGCGCGATACCAGTTCAGGAATGCCGTCAGCGCGGCCCGTTCGGAGAACGCCTGCACGTACGGTGCGGCCTGGTCTCGGGTCAGGCCGGCTTGCACGTACATATCGCGCAGGCCGTCGACGCCCCGGCCCAGCCACATGTCCTCGCCTTCCGGACTGCGGAAGATCTTCATGTAGCCGGAGCGCGTGGCTTGATCGGTGGACGGGTCATGGAGCGCGCGCCGAAATGCGGTTGGATGCGGTGTCGAAACCACGGTCAGGGTTCGCAGGCGCTCGGGATAGCGCCCCGCCACCTGCCAGGCGACGGCGCCACCCCAATCGTGCCCGACGAGATGGAAGCGGGCGGCGCCGAGCTGGTCTGCCCAGCCCAACACGTCACTCACGAGGTGCTCGATCGCATACGCCGCAACCGCTTGCGGCCGGGCGCCCGGCGACACGCCGCGTCCATTCGGGGCGACCGCGTGGTGGCCCGTCGCTCCCAGCTTGGGCAGCAGGCGCCGCCAGGAATGCGAGGTTTCGGGAAAGCCGTGCAGCAGGAGCACCAACTCCCCTTCGGCCGGCCCGCTTGCCAGCGCGTCGAAGTCCATTCCATTTGCGGTTACGTGCACCGTCCGAATTTCACAATGACCACGCGGCTCGTTCATTGACGCCTACCTCCTTCGACTCGCACGGCACAATAGCTGACGCACTGATCCCTTCGCCACTTCAACTTGAGGCACTGCAGCCGAGCAAATCTGCGTACGGTTTTGAGCCGGGGCCGTGAAATCACCAATTCAGACCCTGACCCGGGCCCGTCCGGTACGTCAGGCGTGCGGCGTTACGCAATACCGCCGCGGTTCATTGCGGGGCCGCGGCGGGCGGGATCGAGCACGATCTGCCCAAGCCTTCTCCGGTTGACACGGCATCCCCCTCAAGCTTAGATTGGTCATGATTCTGACTATAAAGCGAGGCGCCTGAAATGCGAACCGTTCCGCTCTCCGAGGCCAAGGCCAAGCTCAGCAGTTTGCTCGACTCCGTGGAGGGCCACGACGAGGAGGTCGTCATCACCCGCAATGGCCGGGCAGCGGCGGTTCTCGTGAGTCCAGCGGATTTCGAGAGCTGGAAGGAGACGGCGACGGTCCGCACGGATGCCGAGCTCGTGGGCGAAATCCGCCGCGGCCTCGTCGCCCTCAAGCGGGGGAAGGCTAGGCTCTACACCTTGGACGAGTTGTTCGCCGATTGATCGACCCTCGATTCGTCATGCGGCGGCTGAGAGTCTCCGACGACGTTGCGGCGTTGATCCGAAACCTACACCCAGACCTCGAGCGAAAGGTTCGTTCCGCCCTGGGCGATATCGCCGACGATCCCGCAATCGGCAAGCTGCTCCGCGAAGAATTGACCGGCCTGCGCAGCTGCCGGGTCGGCCGACTTCGGATTGTCTACCGAGTCGCCGGCAGCGTAATTGAGATTGTGGCAATCGGTCCGCGTCGCACGATTTACCAAGAGACTTGGCGGCGTGTGCGGAAGGGCCCGAGCGGATAAACTGCTCCCGCAGGTGGCGGCGCCACTTCTTCGGGGGGCGACGTAGTCCGGGCGGGCCATCCTTGGTGGCCGTGCCACTCCGGCCCTTCCCTCGCTGTGTGCGCGGGCGCGCGGTGTCACGAAAGACCGTTACAGCTGACCGAGAGGCCGCGGCGAGCCGGAGCGAGGAGGGCACCACCAGACACGGTGGTTCGCTCCTTGCGGCCGTTGCCGGCCACCTGGTCAAGCGGTAACGTGACGCCTGCCATTGGGACGCCTCCCAGTAAATCGATTTCCCAATTCAGAGAATTTCCGCGTAGTCTTGTAAAGGCCCGACCGCCTGCGCGGGTGAAATCTTAGGTCGGGTTGTTGCCCATCGGCTGGCTCGCTTAATGCCCACCTTCCTGACTGCCGATTCGGGGCAGGTATCCTATGGAACACGCCCGCCGAATTGTCGTCTGGCCGCCCGTCGTTGCCAGCGCAGCGGTGGTCAGGCTCACCCTGTGGGCGCACGCGGCACACGCCGGACCGCGCAGCGGGCCAAGGATACTATCGCGCACGGAGCCAGGAGCACAGGTCATGACTCGTTCCCCTCGTTTCATCCTTCACCTGCCACTCGTAGTGGCGGTTGCTGTGACCCTTGCCGCGTGTGGGGGGGGCGGGGGCGGTGGAGACCCCGCCACGCCGTTGCCGACGAGTACGCCCATTCGCACACCGGTGCCGACGAGCACGGCCACGCGCACGCCGGTGCCTCTGCCCGGTCTGCCCGCCAGCGTCGAGGTAATTTACGACTCGATCGGCATCCCGCACATCTACGGTCCGGACCTGAACTCGGTTACCTTCGTCCAGGGCTACGTCCACGCCGCGCACCGCTTCTGGAAGATGGACCTGCTGCGCCGAGCGGGCGAGGGACGGCTGAGCGAACTGTTCGGCCTGCTCACCCTGCGGGATGACGTGGCCAGGCGCACCATCTTCACCACCCGCGGTGGCAGCCGAATGGAGGAAGCCATGTGGGAACGCATCTAGGCGACCGACCCCGAGATCGCGGCGCAGCTCGAAGCGTACGCGGCCGGGGTCAACGCCTGGCTCGGCGATCTGCGCGCCGGGCGCAACGGCACCACGCTGCCGCCGGAGTACAAGTTTGACCTGATCAGACTGGAGGCCGATGACCCGGCGCCGTGGCGCCCGCAGGACACGGTCATGTTGGATACCGGCGCGTGGTGGGACCTGGACAGCTGGGTTCTGTCCGATACCCTGGCGTATACGGAACTGTCGGAGGCGCTGGACGACGCGGCCCGGAAGGACGTCTTGCGCCCCGCCCCATTCTCCTACGTACCGGTTGTTCCGACCGTACAAGCACTGATGGCCTCACCGCTGGGGGCGGCCGCCTCCGTGCCGCCGACATACACTTTCGGCTCTCGCAATCGAACCCGCCCGCGTACTTCATCCAGCAACTCGAGGTTGCGAGCGCCCCGCCGATGCGCGTGAGCGGCGTCGGAAACCCCGGAAGCCCCATTCTCTTCCGCGGCCACAACGACAGCGGCGCCTGGTCGAGCACGACTGCGTACTTCGACAACGTCGACGTCTACGTCGAAACGATCACCACGCCGGTGGACTACCCGACCCACCCGCGCACCGTGCTGTTCCACGGGCAGCAGGTTCCGGTGTTGCGCATCGACGAGCGCTTCCGAGTGAAAGGCGGCCCAGTGGTCACCTACCCGATCGAGGTGGTGCCGCACCACGGGCCGATGCTGCCCGATCCGGACCTGAATGACGGCGTCGTCGGGCTGGCGGCCACTGGGATGACGATGCGCTGGACCGGCGAGGAGTTGAGCAATGATTTTCGCACGTACCTCGGTCTCATGCGGGCGCAGAACGCCACCGAGTTTCGCGTCGCGCTGCGCAGCCCCGTGCGTGCTGTCGGCCCGAACAACTACGTCTGGGCGACGTGCATGGCGACATCGCCTACTCGGCCTACGCGCGTCTGCCGCAGCGGCCGGCGGGCACGGTGCCATACGCGCTGCTGCCCGGCACCGGCGAGGCAGAATGGCTGACCGACGCCCAGGGAAACGTTGCGTGGCTTCCAGAGGCGGCGTTTCCGCAAGCGCTGAACCCGGCGCAGGGATTCCTGTCGACAGAAAACGGCGACCCCACCGGTCACACCGTCGACAACGACGCGCTCAACGACGGTGCCTACTTCGCCGCGTGGTACATCGATGGACTGCGTCAACAGCGCGTCCAGGATATGCTGTCGAACCGTGCCAACCTGCGGCCTGCGGGAGCGAAGATGACGATGGCGGACATGTCCGCGTACCAGAACGACACCGCGAGCCTCGATGCGCTGCGCCTGTTGCCCTTCCTGTTCACGGCAGCAGCGGCGCGCCCCGAGTTGGTGACGGCGAAGATGAGCGCTGCGCTCACCCGCCTGCAGGCGTGGATGGAGGAAAAGCCGGGTTCGCCGGCCTCTGACGCCGTGTCCGGCATCGACGCCCACCAACTGCGCGCCGACGTGCCGCCGCGCGCGCGGGCGGTGACCGATGAGGAGCGCACGGATGCCGTGGCCACCTCCATCTACCACGCCTGGCTAAACCAGATCTGGAAGGTCCTGCTGCCAGCGGACTGGCCGCAAGTGGAGACCATTCTACAGTGGAGGTTGCTGTTCCACCTGCTCGAAGACATCGACCGGACGGCCCCGGCGTATCGCGTGTGGACCAAGGGCGCGAACGGCGACTCCACGCTGTGGGACGATCCCACCACGACGGAGGTCGAAACGCGCACCGAGGTGCTGCTCGGGGCGCTGAGCCGGGCGCTCGACCTGCTCGAGCCGACGTTCGGTTCGGCGGACATGAGTACGTGGTTGTGGGGCAAGGTGCACCAGGTCATGCTGATGCACAGCCTCACCTGGAACCTCGGTCCCTTTCCTGCGGTGGGTGGCTTTTGGACCGTCAACGCCGCCGGCGCATTGCCCTGGCCAGGGGAAGGTGCGTACGACTTCACCGTGTCGCTTGGCATCATCCAGCGCCTTGTCGTACTCCTCGACCCAGCGGGAATCAGGTCCACGAACCTTATCCTTGGTGGCCAAAGCGGTAACCCGGGCGGCCCGTCGAAGTACAACCAGATCAACCCCGCCATCCACTACGGCGACATGATCCCGAAATGGATCAACGGCGAGACCATCGAGATGCGCATCAGCCGCCAGGCCGTCGCCGCCGACAACCAACGGTCCGTTACGTACGTGCCGGCGGGGCAGTAGAGGGGGCAACCGGGCGATGGCGCCAAAGGGACTCATGTTCGCCTGGGGAACCCGTGAGCGGCCCGCCGGGCGACTGGCACCGTGCCGGGTCCTCGCTGCGCTGCTGGCCGTGGCTCTGATGCGAGCGCCCTCGGCGGGTGCCGCCGGTGTCGTCGGGATCGGCAGCGCCGCCAGTTGCACCGAGGACGCGCTCGACGCGGCACTGGCCGAAGGGGGGATGGTGACCTTCGACTGCGGGTCGGAGCCGGTGACGCTCGCCATCAGCGGCACCAAGGCGATCGTGCACGACACGACAATCGACGGTGGTGGCCGCGTTACCATCGACGGTGACCACAAGTGGCAGGTGTTCACTGTGGACGCGGGTATCACGGTGGCCGTCCAGAACCTGACCATCGCCAACGGCAACGACGGCGGCGGCATCGCCAACATCGGCACGCTGACGGTCATCAACAGCACGTTCTCCGGCAATATCGCAACGTACGGCGGCGGCATCGCCAACAACGGCACGTTGACGGTCACCAACAGCACCCTCTCCGGTAACATCGCGACGAACTTCGGTGGCGGCATGCTCGCTGGCTGCCTCTCCGGGGCCCCCTGCCATCCCACGACGCTGACGCTCACCAACAGCATCATTTCCGGCAACGACGGCGGCGACTGCTTCAACTTCTCCAGCGGTACCATCACCGACGGTGGCCACAACCTGATCGGGCCCGTGAGCTGCGGCCTCGTCAACGGTGTGAACCGCAACATCGTCGGCATCGCCCCGCTGCTCGATCCCGACGGTCTGAAGGACAACGGCGGCCCCACGCTGACGATCGCGCTGTGCACGGGTATGGGGCAGCCGCATCCGGACTGCCGCGCTACAAGCCCGGCGATCGATGCGGCCGACACGGCGCAGCTTCTGCCCACCGACCAGCGCGGCGCGCCGCGACCGTACGGAGCGGCGGGCGACATCGGCGCGGTCGAGAGCGGCGGCCTGCCCTGGGTGTGCGACGGTAGCTGTCGCATCGACAGCGCGGTCACGGTGGACGAACTGCTCACCATGGTGAAGATCGCGCTCGGCACCACGGCGGTCTTCGCCTGTACAGCCGGCGATCGTAATCAGGATGCGGCGATCACGGTGGATGAAATCCTCGTCGGCTTGCACAATGCGCTGCATGGGTGTCCGGGGCCCCCGCCGCCGAAACCGACCTATACATCGACCCCCGCAACCGTAACACCCACACCCGGGCCGAGCGGGAAGAAGATCATGATGCTGGGGGACTCGATCACCAACGGCGGTTGTTATGCGCCGTTTCTCTATGAAGATGTCCGCACCGGCGGGTATGCGAGTGCGACGTTCGTCGGGACATGCCAATGGCCGCCGGTGTGGGGGTCACCTGTTCCGGGAAGACGTACTCCGAGACGCCAGCGAACGAAGGGCACGGCGGATACTCGACGGCGTGGATCATCCCGGAACTTCCCGGCTGGCTCTTGCAACTGGCGGCTCGAAATCAAACCCCGGACATCGTGCTCATACATCTCGAAACGAACAACTTCTGGAACGGTTACGTCGCGCCGCAGACCACGCTCAACGACTATGCAACGATCGTCGGCCAGCTGCGCGCGGCCAACCCCTACGTCGAGATCATCGTCGCGCAGATCATCCCGCTGCTCTTTACGGCGGCGACGCGGCAATGCACCAAGAATCTGAATACAGCGATCCCGGCCTGGATGGACTCGAACACCACGACCCGGTCACCGGTCTACGTCGTCAACCTCGAGACCGGTTTCGACCCGGCGTTCGTGGCGGCCGACTACTATCGCTGCCACCCGGATAGTGCCGGGGCAAAATGGATGGCGGACCAGGTCTATCCCCTGCTGGCCCCTCTTCTCTGAGGGCGTGCCTGAATCGATAACCTTAACCTTCCCCTTGGGCTCACAGCACCGCTCGCACTCTTCCTCGCATCGCGCTATACAAAGCGCGCCAGACATCGGCCGTGCCCTTCGAGCGACGCTCGGGCCGGCAAAATCCCCAGTCAGAGGAGAAGTAATGCCCACCAAGAGCGCGACGATCATGTGGACCCTTACGGATGAGGCCCCCCTGCTGGCAACGTACTCACTCTTGCCGATCATCCGGGGTTTCCTGAAGGGCTCGGGCGTTGCCGTCGAGACCCCGGACATCTCGGTGGCCGGCCGTATCATCGCCAACTTTCCCGAGAAACTGACCCCGGCGCAGCGCATCCCGGACTACCTCACGCAACTCGGTGCGCTCACCCAGTCGCCGGGGGCCAATATCGTCAAACTGCCGAACATCTCCGCCTCCATTCCGCAGATCCAGGAGGCAGTCAGGGAATTGCAGGCGCACGGGTATGACATCCCGAATTATCCCGAGAGCCCGAAGGACGATGCCGAAAAAGCCCTGCAGGCGCGCTTCTCCACGGTGCTCGGCAGCGCGGTCAATCCCGTGCTCCGCGAGGGCAACTCCGACCGCCGTTCGCCGCTCTCCGTGAAGGCCTTCTCCAAGAAGCACCCGCACAAGCTGGGTCCCTGGACCACCGACTCCAAGACGCACGTCGCATACATGAGCGGCGGCGATTTCTACGGTACCGAGACTTCCACCACGGTCCAGAAGGCCACGGAGGTACGCTACGAGTTCGTCGACGCCACGGGAACCGTCGCCGTCCTCAAGAGGAAAATGGCCCTGCTACCCGGCGAGATCCTCGACACCTCGGTGATGCACGTCAAAGCGCTGCGCACGTTCTTCGCGGAGCAGATCGAGGACGCCAAGCAGAAGGGCCTGCTGCTGTCGTTGCACCTGAAAGCCACGATGATGAAGATCTCCGACCCGGTGATCTTCGGCCACGCCGTGACCGTCTTCTTCAAGCCGGTCTTCGAAAAGCACGCCGAGACGTTCAAAGCGCTCGGCGTCAACCCGAACAACGGCTTGGGCGACGTCTACGCGAAGATCCAGAAGCTGCCGGCCGAGAAGCAAGCGGAGATCGAAGCCGATGTCAAGGCGGTCTACGCGATCCGCCCGGCCCTGGCGATGGTCGATTCGGACAAGGGCATCACCAACCTCCACGTCCCCAATGACATCATCGTCGACGCTTCCATGCCGGTGGTGATTCGCGAGTCGGGCCGGATGTGGGGCCCGGATGGCCAGCTCCACGACACCAAGGCGATGATCCCGGATCGCTGCTACGCGACGACGTACGAGACGATGATCGAGGACTGCAAGGCGCACGGCGCGTTCGACCCGGCCACGATGGGCAGCGTACCGAACGTTGGCCTCATGGCGCAGCAGGCCGAAGAGTATGGCTCGCACGACAAGACCTTCATCGCAACCGCCGGCGGAACCATCCGGGTCGTCGACGAATCGTCCGGCGCAACGCTCCTCGAGCAGTCGGTGGAGGAAGGCGACATCTTCCGCTCCTGCCAGACCAAGGACATCCCGATCCGCGACTGGGTCAAGCTCGCCATCCGGCGGGCGCGCGCGACCGGGGCGCACGCCGTGTTCTGGCTCGACAAGAACCGCAAGCACGACGCCCAGGTGATCGCCAAGGTGGAGACCTACCTCAGGGACCACGACACCGCCGGCCTGGAGATCCGCATCCTGCCGCCGGTGGAAGCGATGCGGTACTCGCTGGTGCGCATCCGCAAGGGCCAGGACACGATCTCCGTGACCGGGAACGCGCTGCGCGACTACCTGACCGATCTCTTCCCGATCCTCGAGATCGGCACCTCGGCAAAGATGCTCTCCATCGTGCCGCTGCTGGCGGGTGGCGGCTTGTTCGAAACGGGCGCGGGGGGCTCGGCGCCGAAACACGTCCAGCAGTTCCAGAAGGAAGGTTATCTGCGCTGGGACTCGCTCGGGGAGTTCTCCGCCCTCGCGGCCTCGCTCGAACACATCGGCAGCACGTTCGAGAATGAGCGGGCGGCGCTGCTCGCCAAGACGCTGGACCAGGCCATCGCCAAGTTCCTCGAGAACAACAAATCGCCGGCACGCAAGGTCGGGCAGATCGACAACCGCGGTAGCCACTTCTACCTCGGCATGTACTGGGCCGAGATGCTCGCCGCGCAATCGACGGACAAGGAACTGCAGAGTCGCTTCGCCGGCGTCGCAACGCAGCTTCAGGAGAACGAGGAAAAAATCAACGCGGAGCTCCTCGGGGCGCAACGCACGCCCGTCGACACGGGCGGCTATTACCAGCCGGATCCCGTGAAAGTGGCGAAGGCGATGCGGCCAAGTCCAACGCTAAACGCCATCGTCGACGCGCTCTAGGTCCGCTCGCTGGCGGCGAGGTTGCCGGCCGTGATGTTCCGCGGCCTGGCAACCAAACAACCTCGTACCGCGCAGCGCGCTTGCGAACGTTGGTCGGCTGCAATTGACGGCGCCCGACGTGCCGCACCGGCAACGTCTGTGCGCGGCACGCTTGCGCCGCCACGCCATTCGCCTGCTTGTTCCAGCGCAAGGAAGGCGCCTCTCGCTGGCGCCCGTGGCATGCGACACTGTCGGCATGACCGTCAGAGAGGAACAAGCCGCGGTCTATGACGTGTACGCCGCCCTCAGGCCATCTCGCCTGGTTGGCATCCCCGAAAAGCAGGTCTCCCGACTCCGGCATCTCTCCGCGCACCGCGTTGCACAGGGCAACGTTCTACGCCAGAACCTCCGAGCCATGCACCAGGAGGGCAAGGGCAGCACGCTACTGTGCGCCGATCGCCGCCGTCGGCTCGGATTCGAGGCCAATGGCACGGTGCGGCGTGGTTGCTATTTCGGCAATCTCACGGCGCAGATGGCTGAACCTCGCGGGACGATGACGCTCGAGGGGGCGATTGTCGGGACCTTCGGCAACGGCCGTGCGCAATACCTCCAGGCCCATTTCGCCAACGGAAATCGGCCGGAGGTGGAGACGCGCTTCGCGGACGCTGCGGGGGGGTAGGATCGCAACGAGGTATTCGGCGTTGCCGATCGGCGTGGCGCTCAGTGGAGGCGGCGCAGCGGCGCTTGCTCATGCCGGTGTCCTGGCGGAGCTTACGGCAGCCGGCATTCCCATCCAGTGTGTCGCCGGCACCAGCGCGGGGGCTGTGGTCGGCGCGGCGTACGCCGCCGGCTGTCTCGCGGCGTTCCGCAAGACAATGTGCGGGCTAAGTCGGCGGCGCGTCCTGTGGCTGTCCGATCCCACCTGGCCGCACGCCGGCCTGCTGGAAGGGCGCCGCGCACTGGAATTGATCCGTCCCTACATCGGCGAGCGGATCGAGGATCTGCCTCACCCGTTTGCGGCCGTGGCCACCGACCTGCAATCTGGAGCCGAGGTCGTGCTGCGTCACGGCAGCGTCTTAGAGGCCGTTCGGGCGAGCGTTGCCATCCCCGGCCTCTTCACCCCGCAGCGCTGGCAGGGTCGTTGGCTCGTCGATGGCGGATTGGTCAATCCACTGCCGGTCGATGTCGCCCGGCAACTGGGCGCCCAGTTCGTCATTGCGGTCAGCGTGCTCGGCATACCCGCCACCGCCTACCTGCCACGGCAGGAGCGGCGTGGGCTCGCGCTTGAGTTGCTTGCCCGCCTACAGGCGCGGATGACCGCGGGACGAGCGCCGCCCAAGCCGTCGGGCCCGCCGCCATTGCTGCCGCCCCTGCCGAGTGACGAGCCGGGCCTGATCGACGTGCTGACGCGAGCCAGCGCCGTGGTGCAGGCCCACATCGCGGCGCACCGGCTGCGCGAGCACCCGCCGGACTATTTGCTCCGCGTGTCGCTGCCCGAAGTCGGGCTCTTCGATTTCCATCGTTCGGCCGAGGCGGTTGCCGCCGGCCACGCCGCCGCGCGCGCCGCCCTTCCCGAAATTCAGGCCACACTCGATGCGTGTCCGCCGCTGCGCGTGCGGATTGCGCGCTGGCTGGACGGGGTTCGTGCCCGTCGCCATGGCGCGCCGCCACCTTCGGTTGGCGGCCGATCGGCCACGGTCGGCCCCAAGCGCGGCCCGAAGGATGTACCCGCTCCGTGAACACGAGGGCCGCCACCCGGACATGCGCGTCATGACGGTGCCGCCCGCTCTCATATATATCGTGCCACGATACTTGACGGGGGTGGAGGCGCTGATTAGCCTTTCCTCATAAGGAGGAACACTCAGATGACCTCTACAACTCTCACGCATGAAGGTGCGATTGGCGACACACGGGAGCTCGAATCCGGTGGCTCGCTGACGCAAGCAATCGGCGGTGCAGCGGCCATAGTTCTGTCCATTCTGGGCCTGGTGCACGTCGAGTCCCTGCTATTGGCTTCGATTGCCACAATCGTCGTCGGCGCATCGTTCTTGATTGCTGGCAGCGCCCTTGTTGCGCGGTATTCGAAGTTCCTGTCGAAAAGCGAATCGCATGTTGCAAACGAGGTGGTGGGTGAAGGGATGGCGATGGAGTCGCTCGGCGGGGCCGCTGGTATCGTCCTCGGTATTCTGTCGCTTGTGGGTGCCGGGGCAACGACGCTGCTCCCTGTCGCCGCGATCGTCTTCGGCGGGAGTCTACTATTGGCGAGCGGAACGGCGTTTCGCCTCAATGCCGCTACAGCTCATCGCGGTGAAGACGGCGGTGAGGTGCTTGACTTCTCCGCTGGACCGGGAGTCCTGATCGCGCTGAGCGGTATCGTGTTGGGTGTCTTGGCGCTAGCGGGGATCAGCCCGATTGTCCTGTCGTTGGCGGCGATGCTGAGCTTCGGTGTTGCGGTGCTCGTGAGCGGCGCATCGCTGGCGAGCATGATGACGAAGGTCTTTGCTGCCTAAGGCTCCGAGCCTGACAAAAAGTGGAGGCGCGGCTCATGTGGCTAGTCTCGCCTCCAGGAATTCTTTCAGCGCTACGGCGCTGTTGTGTTTGTTGTCACGCGCTTTTCAAAAACGGTTTCCACATCTGTGTGTGCTTCACGTTAGCGACGTCGCGGGGCGTCTGAATGCCCTGCGGGCGCAATTCCCAGCTTGACCGTAGGCGAAAGTTTAGCGAAGATAGTCGCTATGCCGGTCGCCACCTCATCCCGGGCAGCCGCCGTCGCTCGTCTGGCGCAGCTCTCGTTGCCGGGACGGGTGCATCTTGGTGCGGCGCCCGAGCCGGTGCGGCGATTCACGAGCGGCGTGGCCGCCATCGATGCATTGTGTGACGGCGGGGTGCCGTGCGGGCGGATCAGCGAGTTGCTCGGGCCCGTTTCGTCGGGGAAAACCTCGTTGCTGCTAACGTGCCTGGCGGCGGCGACGCGGCGGGGAGAGCTGGCCGCATGTGTGGACCTCGCCGATGCGCTCCACCCGGCCTCCGTGGCCGACGCCGGCGCCGATTTGCAACGCCTGTTGTGGGTCCGCCCTCCCGCGCTGACCGCTGCGTTGCGGTGCACCGAGGTACTCCTGCATGCCGGCGGCTTTGCGGTTGTGGCCCTGGATCTCGGTGTGCCCTTGCCCCGCCGGTTGCCTCCCCACGTGTGGCCGCGCTTGCTGCAGGCGGCCGAGCGGTCGCATACGGCACTCATCGTGCTTGCGCCCCACCGCGTGGCCGGCAGCTTCGCGGTCCTCAGCCTCGGCTTGCGCCCGCGCCGGCCGCTCTGGTGCCGGGGGTTGTGGCCGCTGTTCGACGGGTTCGAAACGGTGGCGGCGATTGTACGAAACAAGTTGGGGATGCCGGGGCGGCAGATCGCAGTGCAAGTGGTCGACAGGAGTGCAGTCGATAGTCGACGGTCGATAGTGAATAGTTCCGCCCCTGAATTATCAACTATCGACGCGCGACACGCGTTGGAGGCGCGCTGATGCGTCTGGCGTGTTTGTACGTTCCCGATTTCCCGCTGGCGGCGTTGCTGCGTGTCGAACCGGAGCTGTGCGGAACGGCGGTTGCCGTGACCGACGGGCAGGGGCCACGGGCCAGGATCCTGGCCGTGTCCGCCGCCGCGGCCCGCGGTGGGGTGACCGTCGGCCTCACCGCGGCGCAGGCCAAGGCGATCGCCGCGCAGCTCGTGGTCCGGCCGGTATCAGCCGACGCCTTGCGGGCGGCACAGGCGGCACTGTGCGACGCGGCCGAGTCGTTCTCGCCACGCGTGGAAGATGCGGGCGGCGGTCTGGCGTATCTGGATCTGGCAGGCCTCGGTGCGCTGTTCGATTCGGAAGCGCGGTTGGCGAATGCCGTGGCACGGCGCGCGGTGCAGCTCGGCGTGGAGGCGCACCTCGGCGTGGCCGGTTCGAAAATCGCCGCCTGTCTCGCCGCTCGCCACGGGGGCGGCGTCACCGTCATCCCGCCGGGAGAGGAGTGGCACTTTCTGGCGCCGGTCCCGATCCGGATGCTCGAACCCAGTGTGGAACTCGCCGTTACGCTGCAACGCTGGGGGATCCGCCGCATTGGCGATCTGGCGGCATTGCCCGTGCGTGCGGTGGGGACACGTTTGGGTCCGGAAGGAGTGGTGCTCGCGCGTCGGGCGCGCGGCGAGGACGAATGCCCACTGGTGCCGCGGCCGGCGCCCTTGCTGTTCGAAGAGGGAGTCGAGTGCGACTATGGCATCGTTACCCTGGAGCCGCTGCTCTTCGTGTTCCGGGGCCTCCTGGAACGCTTGACCGCGCGCCTGGCGGTGCGCGGCTTTCTCTGCGGCGATCTACGGCTCTCGCTGCGCTTGGCGACGCGCGGCCGGGAAGAACGGACCGTCACGGTGGCGGCGCCGAGCAACGAGGTGAAATCGCTGCTGGCGCTGGTGCGCCTGCAACTGGAGGCGCATCCGCCCATTGCGGCGATCGAAGGGCTGCGGGTGCGTGCCCTTCCCGAACGCCTGCGCGCGGCGCAACTGGACCTCTTCCGGCCCAATGGGCCGGCCCCGGCGCGCCTGGCGGTGACCCTGGCGCGCCTCAACGCCCTCTGCGGCGCCGATCGCGTCGGCACTCTAGGGCAGGTTGTTAAGTTGTTAGATTGTTATGTTGTTGGTGAAGAGGGGCATCCCTCCGAACCTAACAATCTAACAACCAACAACCTAACAACCTGTTCTCTCGCCCTGCGCGCCGTGCGTCCGCCGCGGGCGGTGGAGGTGTTTTGCGCACGCGACCGGCCGGAATTTGTCCGCGGCGAAGCGTTCGCCGGCCGCGTGGTCGAGGCTGCCGGCCCCTGGCGCACGCAAGGCGACTGGTGGAATGAGGGGGGCTACGCCCGCGACTACTACGACGCACAACTCAGCGACGGTGGAGTGTACCGGCTCTACTGTGACCTGACGACGCGGAACTGGTTTGTGGACGGCATCTATGACTGATTACATTGAACTACACTGCCGTAGTGCGTTCAGTTTCCTGGCGGGGGCCTCGTTACCCGAAGAGCTGATCGAGCGAGCCGCGGCCTTGGGCTACCCGACCCTGGCATTGGGCGACCGTGACGGCGTTTACGGCGCCCCGCGGTTTCATGCCGCCGCGAAGAAAACAGGAGTGCGTGCCTTAATCGGCGCCGAACTACAAGTTGTTACGTCGTTAAGTTGTTATGTTGCTGGCGAGAAGCGTCCTCTCTCCGAACCTAACAACCAACAACCTAACAACCGAACAACCTGCTCTCTGTACGTGCTTGCCGCCAGCCGCACCGGCTACCAAAACCTCTGCCGCTTGATCACCAACGCCAAACTACGTGCCCCGAAAGGGCAGGCGGCGATGACGTGGGATGACCTGGAAGGCCATACCGACGGCCTCATCTGCCTCGCCCGTGACGCCTCCCTAACAACCAACAACCTAACAACGAACAACCTGTCTCATCTCTTTCCCACTCGCCTCTACATCGAACTCCAGCGTCATCTCGATCCGGCGGAAGAGCGACTCAACCGGGCGCTCATCGCGCTGGCCGAGCGCTGCCGCCTCCCGCTCGTCGCAACCAATGATGTGCGTGTGGCCACCCCGTCGGGCAAGCCCCTACTCGATGTGTTGACCTGCATCCGCAACGGCACCACGCTCGATACCGCCGGACGTGGATTGTTGCGCAACGCCGAGCGCCACCTCAAGCCACCGGGGGAAATGGTTGCGCTGTTCCGCGACCGACCGGAGGCGGTCGCCAACACGCGCCGTATCGCCGAGCAGTGCGAGTTCACCCTGGCCGATCTGGGATATCGCTTTCCGGACTATCCGCTGCCGCCGGGCGAAACGCCCATCGAATACCTGCGAGCGCTCACCTACACCGGCGCCCGGGAACGGTACGGCAGGATGACCTCCCGCGTCCGCCAACAACTCGAACACGAACTGGGGATCATCGGCAAACTCAACCTCGCCGGCTATTTTCTCATCGTCTGGGATATCGTCCGTTTCTGCCGTGCGCACCGCATCCTGGCCCAGGGGCGCGGCTCGGCCGCGAACTCGGCGGTGTGTTACGCCCTCGGCATCACCGCCGTCGATGCGGTCGGTATGGATCTGCTCTTCGAACGTTTCCTGTCGGAAGAACGCGGCGAGTGGCCGGACATCGACATCGATCTGCCCAGCGGCCCGCAGCGTGAACGGGTGATCCAGTACGTCTACGGGCGCTACGGCGCGCGCGGCGCCGCGATGACCGCGAACGTCATCACTTATCGCACGCGCAGCGCCGCGCGCGAGGTGGGCAAGGCGTTGGGCTTCTCGCTCGAACAGATCGACAGCCTCTCGAAGTTGCTGCGGCGCTTCGAATTCCACGACTCCGCCGACGATCTCGCGCTGCAATTGCGGGCCGGTGGCGTCGATCCGGAGGCCCCGCGTGTTGCGTTGCTCGTCGGCTTGGTGCAGCAGATCCAAGGGCTGCCGCGGCATCTGGGGCAGCACTCCGGCGGGATGGTCATTGCCGCCGGCCGGCTCGACACGGTGGTGCCGCTGGAGCCCGCCAGCATGCCGGGCCGCGTCGTCGTACAGTGGGACAAGGACGACTGCGCCGATCTCGGCATCATCAAGGTCGACCTGCTCGGTCTCGGCATGATGGCGGTGCTGGAAGAGGCCATCCCACTGGTTAAGGAACACGAAGACATCACGCTCGATCTGGCGCATCTGCCGCCGGACGATCCCAAGGTCTATGAGATGCTGCGCCGGGCGGACACCATCGGCGTCTTCCAGGTCGAGAGCCGGGCGCAGATGGCGACCTTGCCGCGTATGAAGCCGGATCACTTTTACGACCTGGTGGTCGAGGTCGCGCTCATCCGGCCCGGCCCGGTCGTCGGGCAGATGGTGCATCCGTACCTGAACCGCCGCAATGGCCGCGAACCGGTACGCTACGCGCATCCCGATCTGGAGCCGATCTTGAAGCGCACCCTCGGGGTGCCGTTGTTTCAAGAGCAGTTGCTACGTATGGCGATGACCCTGGCGGGGTTCACCGGTGGCGAGGCCGAGGAGTTGCGGCGGGCAATGGGATTCAAACGCTCGCGGCAGCGCATGCGGGATATCGAGGGCCGCCTGCGTTCCGGCATGTCGGCGCGCGGCATCGCCGGCCAGACGGCGGACGAAATCATTCGTGGGATTACCTCATTCGCGCTCTACGGCTTCCCGGAATCGCATGCCGCCAGCTTTGCGTTGCTGGCGTACGCCTCGGCCTACCTGCGCGCCCACCATCTGGCGGCCTTCACCTGCGCCATGCTCAACAACTGGCCGCTCGGCTTCTACCACCCGGCGACCCTGGTCAAGGATGCGCAACGCCACGGCCTGCGCGTGCTGCCGATCGATGTGACGCGTTCCAGCGTGCGCTGCACGCTGGAAAAGCAGGTTGTTAGGTTGTTACGTTGTTACGTTGCTAACGAGAAGCCGTCCGACTCTGGACCTAACAACCAACAACCTAACAACCTAACAACCTGCGACCTTCGTCTGGGCCTGAGGTATGTCGCTGGCCTGCGAGAAGAGGCCGCCAAGCGTATTGAAGCGGAGCGTGCTGCTGCACCATTCATCTCGGTAGCCGACGTCGTTAGTCGCTGTGAGCTTCGTACCAATGAGGCGCAGGCCCTTGCCCACATCGGCGCCTTTGCCGCCTTCGGCCTGACCCGCCGTGAGGCCATGTGGCAGGCCGCGGCGGTTCCGAAGGAACCGCTATTTAAGTTGTTAGGTTGTTATGGTGTTAGGTTGTTAGGTAAAGACGATTCTGTTAACCTAACAACCAACAACCTAACAACTAACAACCTATCCGCCAGGGGAGGCAATGTCACAGCTCAAGGAGCATTCGTTTCGAGGCCTACTCGTGTGGCGGCAGGCGATGGATCTGGCCAGGGACTGTTACCTTCTCACCAGAGGATTTCCGAAGGAGGAACTGTACGGACTGACAAGTCAGCTCCGGCGAGCAGCCGTGTCGGTACCCGCCAACATCGCGGAGGGCAGCGGTCGGACGACGAAAAAGGACTTCGTCAATTTCCTCCGGATCGCACAAGGCAGCCTGCGCGAGTTGGAAACCTACCTGCTCCTGGCGATCGAAATACAGCTGGCATCTCCGGGGACTATCACCAGTATGCTGACGCGACTGTCGTCGGTAGCCAGGTTGTTGAATCGCCTGATTCAGTCCCTGGAGACGCCTCCCCACCATACGAAAATCGAGCGACCAGAAACGTAACAACCAACAACTTAACAACCAACAACCTGTCTTCTTCTCCCTTGCCGCAAATGTCGCCCCTCGAACGGACTCTGGCCGACTACAAAGGCACCGGCATGACGGTCGGGCCGCACCTCATGCGCTACCTGCGTGTAGAGCTGACGCGCGCGGGGGTGCTGCGTGCGGCGGACCTGCCGCGGGCGCGCCACGGCCGGTGGGTGAAGATCGCCGGCTTGGTGAGTGTGCGCCAGCGGCCGGGAACGGCAAAAGGGATGTGCTTCATCACTCTCGAGGACGAAACCGGCGCCAGCAACGCCGCCGTACGGCCCGACGTCTTTCAGCGCTACCGCGTTTTGATCCACACCGCTGCCCTGCTGCAGATCGAGGGACCGCTGCAACAGGTGGACGGTGTCATCCACGTCCTCGCCCGGGTGCTGCGCTCCCTGTCGCTTCCCGAGCAGGCCGTCGGCCTTACCGGCTCCGGCTACCGCATGCGTGTCACACCGGAGGACGATCCCCCGCCGACCCCGCCGTCGCACGATTTTCACTAACGTTCTCGTCCGCTGTATAGCGAGATCCGAACAGTTACTCACTGCCCTTCAACCCGACGTAGGTTCAGGATGGTGGCCGAGGTTTGCGGGCGCTGTTGCTAGCCTGAAAACGGCGCGTATCGAGACGTTGCACCGGTCCGACTCGCACTCGACCTCGCGTCGAATCTCCCGTGGGATCACCAACGCCTTGCCGCATCGATGGTCGCTTTCATGGTAAGATCCACAGACTCGGGGTGAACGGGAGAGGCAAGGCAATCAATCAAATCGAAACCGTTCGCGCCGAGTAGCCGCCCTCTTGTGGCGGCGTATCGAAGTGCCGCGCTCGGCTGTTGGCCGGTAACCGCGCAGCTGCTCGAACAGCCAAGCCAACATCGGGACTTCCCGATCTGCGTTGCCGCAAGCTAGCGCACGGCCAGGGCCTTTTGAGGGTGTTCCCCGGTTCGTTGAACGTGAGCTACGCGAGTTTCTGACCTGCGGCGTGCTGGCGCGGGGCTTTGCCCGCTTTCGCTGCGGCGATTGCCAGCGAGAAATCCTGGTGGCCTTCTCGTGTAACGGGCGGGGCTTCTGCCCGTCGTGTTGTGGCCGCCGCATGGCGGAGCGGGCCGCCCATCTGGTGGACGGCGTGCCGCGTGGCCTCCCCGTGCGCCAGTGGGTGCTCACCTTGCCGCACCGGCTGCGCTACGCCCTGGCGTGGGATCAGCGCCTCTGTCGCGCGGTGTTGGCGGTGTTCGTCCGGGCCGTGCTGACCTTCGAGCGGCGGCGGGCGCAGCAGCGGGGCGCCCCGGGTGGGGTGGGCGGTGCCGTGACGGCGATCCAGCGATTCGGATCGGCCCTGAACACCAATGTGCATTTTCATACCTTGGCGGTACAAGGCGTGTTCTTTGAACAGCCGGACGGTAGGCTGCGTTTGGCTCCGGCCCCCGCGCCGACCGATGTGGAGGTGGCACGCGTGCTCGCGGCGGTGCGGCGGCGCATCGTGCGGCTGGTCGCCCGCCATGGCATCGACTTGGAGGATACGAGCCACAAGACGGAACCCGATGACGAGCGGCTGTTTGAATGTCCGGCCTATGCGGCCATCCAAGGGGCGGCGGTGCTCGGCCGGATTGCCACGGGACCGCGGGCTGGAGGGCGGGTGCTGCGGGTAGGGCGCGACCCGACGGCGCCGATGGTCTTGTCGAGCGGGCCGCTGCAAGCCGCGAGTGAGGGTTTCGATCCGCACGCCAACGTGGCGGTGCCGGCTGGAGACCCCGAGCGGCTCGAACATCTGTGCCGCTACGTCCTGCGCCCGCCGCTTGCGCAGGAGGCGATCGAGTGGACGGCGGACGGCAAGGTGCTGCTGCGGTTGCGCCGCCCGTGGCGAGACGGCACGCGCGCGGGCGCCCACCTGGCTCACCCCAGCGTTGCCTGGATTCGGGGGCGGCGCCGATGCGCCCGAGGCCTGGATCCACTGACCGGGAATCGGTCACTGCACACGTGCGCCCAGCACCGGTGCACCTCCCTGCCTGCCGCTGGGCCCGGCCGCCGCGGGCACCTGAAAACGCGCCGTCAATGCTTGACGGCGCGTTCATCTGCCCCGTATATGGGGTGCCAGTGACGTTTTCGCGAAACCGTGCGGTGGCAGGCGCCGTCCGATATCTCGCGGTTATGTCAATTACCCCGTTTGTGCGGGCTATCCACGAAACCCGGAACGAACTACAGGTGGGTCAATTTTAGAGCGCTGAAAGGGTCAATTTCTGAGCGTTGACAACAGCCCGCGCCAAAACGAAGTGATGGCCGCCAGCGGACGCACCGGCGGGCGCTCCGGCACGCGCCGCCGTTAGACGCCCAGTGCCCGTCGGTCTACAATCCAGCGCGTGCGGTTCGAATGGCATCGGGCGAAGGCTGAAAGAAATCTGCGAAAGCACGGCATCTCCTTCGACGAGGCAGTCACCGTCTTCTATGATCCGTTGTCGGCGACCTTCGATGACGAGGAACACTCTGCTGATGAGGCTCGCTTCATCACGGTTGGCTACTCCGCTCGCGGTCGGTTACTGGTGGTGGCCCATACGGAGCGCGGTGCGAACGTGCGGATCATCAGCGCTCGCCGAGCAACAGCACCAGAAAGGAAACGCCATGAAACGTAAGTCCCCTCTCGAGTCCGACGATCTACGACCAGAGTATCGCTTCGACTACTCGAAGGCAGTCCGCGGCAAGTACTACCGCCGCCTCATCCGCGAAGGGGCGAACGTCGCCGTGCTCGAGCCCGATGTTGCGGCGGCATTTCGCGATTCGGCCGCTGTAAACGACGCGCTTCGGTCACTCCTTCAGGTCTCCGAGACGACGCGGCGTCTAACAAGGCGGTCCAGCCGACCGCGGCCACGGCAGCGCTCGGGTGAGGATGCAACCGCAGGCACTGGCCGCGGCGGCTGACCGCCAGCGTTGGGCGGCGCGATAAGCACATGCCAGCGCTACCAGAAAAATTAGCAGCATATGCAGCAATGAGCTTGAGCGACGAGCGCGATGCCACGTCTTGGTGGGCAGGCTGGGAGAGGCACTACTGGCCCGCCGACATGCTCCGGCCGGGATTCCGCTTCTACGCCTACGACAAGCACTCAAGATCGCTCTTCGCGCTTGTCGAGGTTGTGCGCGGGAGGTCGTTCACCTATCGCACGCTCGCCGAGTTCTCAAGGAAAGTTAGACAACTTGTCGGTTACTCACCGCACCGAGAGAACGCTTATTGGCGCGGACTACCCTTGCCAAGGAAGGGGCGTCCCTGCACTGGGTACGCAATTCGCTGGAAGGTCGTTCGAAACGTCAATATCCCTTGGCGCAGTCGCTTCCCGCAACTTGGCTGGGCGCGGCTTTCCGGGGACTCGCTGATCCCCGACAGTGATCCTTTGCAGTCATTCGCGGAGGGCGACAGAACAGTCCGTCGTCATCTCGCAATCGAACGGGATTCCAGATTGCGACCCCTCGCCAAGGAATATTGGCGGGGCAAGCTTGGGCGTCTACGATGTCTCGTTTGCGGCTTCGATTTCGAGAAACGGTATGGTCTCGTCGGGGCCGAGTTCATCGAAATGCATCATGACGAGCCGCTTAGTGAGCGCAAGGGCCGCAGCCATACCAAGGTCAGGGACTTAAAGCCACTTTGCTCTAACTGCCACCGCATGATTCACCGCGACGCGAAGAATCCGCTCTCATTGGTGGCTCTGAAAGGCGCGCTGCGGCTAACAACCGCACGCACACCGACGCGCGCAAGAGCAGCACGCGCGGGCGGTGCGGGACGTTATGCCGCTTGACCACCGTCATCGCTGAGAGAGGAGTTTGAGTGTCCGAGAAGGAAGCCACAGCCCGCATCAAGATCAACAAGCTGCTCGAAGCAGCCGGTTGGCGCTTCTTTCCCCAAGGCGACAGTCCCGCCAACATTCGTCTCGAACCGAGCGTCACGATTAAGTCCGCCGACCTCGACGCGCTCGGCGACAACTTCGAGAAGACCGGCAAGGGCTTCGTCGACTTCCTCCTGCTCGACGCCAAGGGCTTCCCGCTTATCGTCCTCGAGGCCAAGGCCGAGGACAAGAACCCGCTCACTGCGAAGGAGCAGGCGCGCAAGTACGCCCGTTCTCAGAACGGCCGCTTCGTCATCCTCTCCAACGGCAACCTCCACTACTTCTGGGATCTCGAACGCGGCAACCCTTACGTCATCACCTCGTTCCCGACGCCCGACTCGGTAATCGGCTACCAGAAGGTCACGCCCGATCCGCAGCGTCTAATCGCAGAGCAGGTGGGCGAGGACTACATCGCTCTCACGCAGCGCCCGAACTACCAGTCCGAGGCCGGGTGGAAGAACGAGGCGGAACGGCCCGCCTACATTCAGGCGAACAAGCTCCGCTTTCTGCGGCCCTACCAGCTGAAGGCGATTCAGCGCCTGCAGGCTGCCGTCGGGGACGGGAAGGACCGTTTCCTCTTCGAGATGGCGACCGGCACCGGCAAGACGCTCACCGCTGCCGCCGTCATCAAGCTCTTTCTGCGCTCCGGGAACGTGCGGCGCGTTCTGTTCTTGGTGGACCGCCTCGAGCTCGAGGATCAGGCCAAGAAGGCATTCGCCGCACTGCTGTCTGCCGACTTCCAGACGGTCATCTACAAGGAGAACCGGGACGACTGGCGCCGCGCGGAGATCGTCGTGACCACGGTGCAGTCCCTGCTCTTCAATAACAAGTACCAGAAGCTCTTCTCGCCCACCGACTTCGATCTGGTGATCTCCGATGAGGCCCACCGCTCCATCGGCGGTAACGCCCGCGCGGTCTTCGATTACTTCATCGGCTACAAGCTCGGCCTGACCGCCACGCCGCGCGACTACCTGCGGCGGTTCGATAGCTCCAACCCGGGAACGCGGGACCCCCGCGAGGCCGAGCGGCGCTTGCTGCTCGACACCTATGGCCCTTTCGGGACGTGGTTTCATCCGTTTCATTCGTGACGGAGGAGGTGCCCAAACCGCATATACGCTTCTCGGGGGCTGCCTGCGTCAAGCGAGCAGCTGCTCGACCGTCATGCCGAGCCGCTTGATCTCGTCCGCACCGCGCCTCACGTCGCGTAACACGGTCGGCGCCGACACGCCGAGGCACCTCGCCATGGCACGCAGGGAGTGGCCGAGATGCACCACGCCGACGTGACTGACGACGGAGCGCCGGGAGACGGTGGCCGATTGCCAAGGGCGCGCGCGGAGTCCTTCAGCGGAGCACTCCAGTCGATCCGTCAGTTTCCGTAACAGCTGGGACGGATCCATCTTTCGAGTGCCGCCTTGGGTGCTACGATCCGAGTGAGCCAAATCGGCGAGCACATCGTGAGTAAAATCACCCGAGCCGAGGATCCGTTCGTCAAAGGCCCAGCGCTCCCGCCCCCGGACCAGCTTCGGCGTAGGCTCCCAGCCCCAGCGACTGCGTTTGAGCCCTCCCCCCATCAGTTCCGGCCGTGTGCCCTGCGTAAAGCCTTCCGCAACGAAGGCGCGATAGGCCTGCCGTGCCCGGCCTGCCCTGCGCCCGAATCGCCCCAGGACTTCCTCCACGGCCTGCCAACCATCGTTCACCCGCCCGACCAGTCGCGCGTGGCCACTCCACCGGTAGGTGTCCAGTTCCGCCACGGAGGTGACCAAGTGAGCGCGCACTGGATTCAGGTGCAGATAGCGCACCAGTTCCAGAAAGTACGGCTCGTCCTCGACCAGGATGGACTTGAAGCGGTTCTGAAACAGGTGCCCGCAGCGGCGATGGCGTCGGTTGAAGCGCACGGCGTAGCCGGTCAGCAGGCGCCGCATCAGTGCGGAGAGGCCTGGGCCGCCGCTGCGCAGCAAGAGGTGGGTGTGGTTGGGGAGCAGGCTCCAGGCGAAGATCGGCACCACGGTGTCCTGGCTGAGCCCCGCGAGGCGATCGACGAAGTCCTGACGGTCGGTGTCGTCCAGAAAGATGGCGCGCCGTTCGATACCGCGCACCATCACGTGGTGGAGCACCCCGGGCGCATCGAGCCGAGCCTGGCGAGGCATGAGCCACGCAGGTACGCGCCACGGTGATAGTTGTCAAGTATCTATCGGCATATCTTACGCAGGATGTAACGGATGAAACTACGTCCCTTTTGCCTTTTGCCTCTTCAAACCGAATCGGGGCCGAGCACCGGCTCGCCCGCGACCGCGGACTCGAGCATGCCGGCGAAATGGCACCCCGCGTCATCCGGATCGGCCGAGGCGAGAACCTGTAACGCAGGGCTGAGCTTCACGACCGAGCACCCGTATAGATAGTCGTCGTCCGAGCTTCCGTGGTGTTGCGAACCACCGCCGGCGTAGAGATTGATCCCGTCGGTCACCGGGCTGCCGGTGACCCACATCCGCAGGCCGCCATCGACGTCGAGGCGGTGCACGACCTGGCCGGAAGCGTCGACGGCGAAGAGCGCGCCGCAGTCCTTCTGCACCGGCTCCTGGCAGACCCGCTCCGGACTGTTGATGGTTCCGAGGTAATACAGCCCGTCGAGCCACGTGCCGGAGCTGTCGCACGTCGACGCGATCGAGCTGCCGGTCGTTCGTACGGAGAAGTCGAGCGGGTCCAGAATCGCAAACGCGCCGCGCGTCAGAACCGGCCAGGCCAGCACGCCCTCGTCGGGCTCGTGGAGCAAGGTCCCTTCCGTTCCCGAGCCGCTGGCGATTTCGTACAGGCGTTGATCGGAGAACCGGAAGGCAAGAACGCTGGCGCGGTACTTCCCCGGATTGGTGCAGCTTCGCCCCTTGTCGCGCATCGCCAGGATCAGGTAATCGCCCACCACGATCGGCGTTGAGGTTGCATCGGAGCACTCGGTGCTCGGTACGGATACGACGAGCGTCGAGCCCCGGTCGTCGTAGACTGCGTCGTCCACCGGCGTGAGCGCTCGTAGCCCGTCAGATGGCGGTGCGATGATCAGCAGGGCGAGAGCCCCGGATTGGAGAAACAGGCGATGCTGGCGCCCGCACTCTTTCCCCGCGTACCGCCGCGTCGAAGAGAGGAGCGGTTGCACCATAAGCAGGCGAAGCCGCACCGGCGTGTGAATCGAAGTTGCGAAGGTCCTCATTACCTCGCCAACGAAAATAGCCCGCGGCGCCGACGGATGGCAACCGCGTGATGTGCGTCCGGCCCCGGGTATCGTGCGCTCGGAATGCGTCGAGGACGCGCGTGAGATCGGTGGTTGTTGGAATCGGAGCCGTGCCGATGATTTTGTTACGTAGACCAGCACAGACGATGTGCCGCTGTGGAAGAAACTGCTGCGCTGAAAGGTTCCCGGGGGTGTGGAGGATGGTGAACCAACTTGCTGAAAGGAAATTGTTCATGATGCGCGCAAACGCGTTGGTGCTTTGCCGCAACATTCTGTCAGGCCGGTTCTAGCGTTGCGAATACCGTCGACGGTTCGACCGCGTTCAGCGACGGCTGGGCAATCGATCCGCAGGAAGGCAACACCCGTAGATGGGGTGCCAGTGACGTTTTCGCGAAACCGTGCGGTGGCAGGCGCCGTCCGATTTCTCCCGGTTATGTCAATTACCCCGTTTGTGTGGGCTATCCCCGTTCACGTGGCCGTCGGTTGCCAGCGACGACAGGTATTGCGACACCTCTACGGCGCCCATCTCCGCCGGATGGCGCTTGCCGTGAACGGGAATGAACCGCTCGATCCACCCGACATAGGCTTCTTCGGTCCGATAACTGTAATGTCGCATCCGAATGGCCCCACGCACATGATCGAGGAGGCGCGGCTTGCAGAAGGCCAGTCGGAGCACCTGTGGCTGCGACCGATTGGTACATCGCGACCTCCGTTGAGCCGAGGCGAACGCATAGCGAATATCCTCGCTCGTCAACAGGACATGAACGAAAGTCAAATGTGATGATTGCATACCCGTCATAGTGCAAGCAGGCCGCCTTCGAGAGACGTTGGAGTCACCTCGGCGGCACGTCCCAGGAGGGTGGTTCCGTTAGCGCCGTTCGGAAGTTTCAAAACCGACCGCATCAACGACTCCCGCTCCACCCAATCTCCCGGAGGAACGGATGTCGGAGGAGCAACCTGGACGCGTCCTCTCGACGCACCTCGCATCACGGACGTGGGCGCGGGCACTCGTGTTTCACGCCGACAACGCGTTATTCAAGCCGAACGACATTTCGGTGTCCGCAGGAAAGCACCAACCCAAGCGTCCAGCGCTTCGTATTTGCCGCGCCGCTGGCGCCGGCGCTGCGTACCATCGCGTTGCATTCCCCTCCGCACTGGGTCGCGACCTTCGATCCGCACACCACGCCGACACGAAGCGCAAACCGCTGCGCGGTTCAGGGTTGGGATGCGTCGCGCCGACTGGCCGTCAGGTGCCACAACGGCCGCAGCGCCGAGTAGGTGACGACGAACCAGATCCCCAGGGGGGCGACCACGAACGCCAGCAAGCCGCTGAAGACGCCGAGCGTGTCTTTCACCACGTTGGGGCGATCCATGATCCACGGATACGCCAGGATGACCGCGACATCGAGCAGATAGTAAAATGCCGCGCCCGCGGCCGCACGCAGCGCCGCGGACCACGCTCCCAAACCCGGCGTGGCCACCACCAGCGACAGCAACGGCACCAATCCCATCGACAAGGCAGGCAATTGCAGCAACATGGCGAGCTGCCGCGGACCCGATCGGAAGACCGCGTCCCCCAAGGGGTTGGGCTGGTCGATCTCCAACCGCCAACCGTTGACGGCGGGACTTATCCACTGCACCGCCCGTAACACGGCCAGGCGATAGAGCACGGCCACGTCCAGCCACCACCACACCACCAGAAGCAAGGCGAAGCCGGTCAGGAACGTCAGCGCGAAACGCCGCTTCATCGGCGCACCCACTCGACCCAGGTCACGGCGTAGAGGGTGACCAACATCAGGAACGCTCCCTGCCAGACGTATTCGTGAAAGTAGGTGAACAGACCTGGGTAGAACTCGACGACGCGCACCAGCGTGGCGATCCGAATTATGTTGATGAGCGACAAGAGCGACACGCCGAGCACGATGCCGACGACTTTCGCCCGCACCCGTGCGGGGTAGGCGCCAACGAAGCTCGCCAGCACGAAAAGTACGAACACCCCGGTGCATTCGTGGTTGATGTTGAGCGTCAAGCCGTTCACCGTGATGAGATTCTCGGCGACCGTGGCGACGCTGCCGGTCGATCGGGCCATCCACGTGGCGGATTCCGCAAACGCGTTCTCCACCATGTGCAAGTGATTCTGTAAGTTGGTCACCACGCTCAGCACGCTGAACGCCAACAGCGAGAGAAAGAATCCCAGGGCAAAACGCACCAATGGCGCTCTCATATGCGGCAGAATCCTTTGGCAGTGACGGCTAACCCGGTCGCTTGTCGCACGCGGGCGGCGTCCGTTCAAGCGCCGGCGCCGGCGCGAACCGCGCTGCGCGGCGGCCGGAACTGCTCGTCGTAGAGCCGACTGTAGACCCCCTGGCGCGCGAGCAATTCCGCATGCCGGCCAACCTCACAGATCGTTCCCTGCTCGATTACCACGATGCGATCCGCATTCATCACCGTCGACAGGCGGTGTGCAATGATGAGCGTGGTGCGTCCGTCCATCAAGCGACGCAGCGCGTCATGGATGGCGTTCTCCGACTCGGAGTCGAGTGCCGCCGTGGCTTCATCGAAGATCAGGATCGGCGGATCTTTCAGGAATGCCCGGGCGATGGCGACGCGCTGGCGCTGGCCGCCGGAGAGGCGCACGCCGCGCTCGCCGACAAGGGTGAGGTAGCCATCGGGCAGTTCCGCGATGAACGCGTCGGCGTGCGCCGCACGCGCCGCGTCCGACACCTGCGCCCGCGTGGCGGCGGGCCGGCCATACAAGAGGTTTTCCTGCAACGTTCCGCTGAAGAGGATGGGATCCTGCGGAACGATGCCGATCTGCTGGCGCAGCGTCGCCAGCGTCACCGCCCGCACATCGGTCCCGTCGATGGACACGGCGCCGTCGCGGACGTCATAGAACCGCGGGATCAGGGAGACCAACGTCGACTTACCGGCGCCGCTGCGGCCGACGATGGCGATGGTCTCGCCGGGGCATACATCCAGATTGACGCCAGACAGCACCGCATGCCCATTCCGCCGCCCCGCATAGGAAAAGCTCACGTCGCGGAAGGTCACACGGCCGGAGATGCGATCGAGCGGTCGCGCGTCCCGCGCCTCCGCCACTTCCGGCCGGATGTCGAATAGCTCGAAAATACGGTCGATCGCGGCGAGCGAGTTGCTCACGACCACGCTCAGCTCGCTAAAGCGCTGCAGCGGCAGGTACAGACTGCCGAGATAGGCATAGAACGCCACCATGGTTCCGACGCTCAGGTCGCCGTGGAGAATCATGGTGCTCGCCACACACACCACCGCCAGGGGCGCGACGCTGGTGAGCAGCGTGGTGGCCGCCTGATTGGCCGACGACAACGCCACGTTGCGCAGGGTCAGGTCGAGCAGCGTCCGGCTGCTGCGATAGAAGCGCCGCGCTTCGTGCCGTTCCCGGCTGAAGGCTTTGACCACCGAAACGCCGGCGATCTGTTCCTGCAACTCGCCGGAGAAATCCTCCAGCATCTCCTGCACCGATTGACTGGCGGCCTTGATGCGCGGGCGGAAGTAGCGGATCAAGGCCACGTAAAAGGGGATGACCGTCAGTGCCACCCAGGCAAGCCGGTGCTCCAGGACAACAAGAATGTACACCACAAATCCCAGCGAAGCGCTGTCCATCCACACGTTGGTGAGTGCCGAGCCGACGAAGTTTTGCGCCAACTGTACGTCGCTGACGAAGCGTCCCATGATGGCGCCGGAGCGTCGTTCGTCGAAGAACGAATGCGACATGCCTTGGATATGTTGGAATAACGCGTAGCGGAGATCGAAGATCAGGCGGTGACCCGCCTGCCCCGCCCAGTAGCTGCGATAGAAGCTGACCACACCCAGGACGAGGTACAGCACCAGCAGCGAGACGCCGACGACGAGGAGACGGCCGGAGGCCCCAGCGCCCAGCCATGGCGCCAACCGCAATGCGCCGGCACACCACGCTTCCAGGAGACGATTCGTCCATTCGCCGGCTGCCCGCGCGTCCGGGGCAAGCACGATGTCGGTGAGATACTTGAGGGCCAACGGGAAGGCGAGCGGGATGACGAACTTCAGTGCGCCGGCAGCCGCCGCTCCGCCGATGTACCACTTGTGCGGTGCGACATAGCGGAGGAATCGCCACAGCGACGACCGCGCGTGGGTCGTGTTGCTGGCGTGCCGGCCGGCGGGATTCACCGCGGCACCCGTGGCGTGGGAGTGCGTCGTGCCGTATCGCCGGTGGCGCTCGGGGTTCGACGCTGGTCGGCCTTGCCTCGTTTGCGCGCTTGCGGGCGTGTGTTGTTGGCACGAACTGACGGGGTCGCCTTCCGCTGCTCGCGCCCGGCGGTCGGCGTCGGCCGCGGACCGCCGGGCGCAGCGATTCCCGGCGCGGCGCCGGGCGTTGCCGCGGCGGCCGGGGTCGGGTCGGGTATCGCCTTGTCCTCGGCCTCGGGTTGGACCAGACGGAGGTACTCCACCTCGCCCGCGAACGCTCCGATGACACTGCGCACGATGCCCGCATTCAACGTCGACGACACCACCTGATCGTCAGCTTCCAGGAGCCCCACATGATACGGGAGACCCGCGCGCAGATACACGACCACGTCGCCGGGTCTGGCCTCACGCACCACACGATAGTGGTCGCCGCTCAGCAAATCGGCGGTCGATACCAAGGGGACGTTCCACCCCGCCGACCGCAGCATCCACCAGACAAACAACGTATTGGGCAAGAAATTGACGTCCCCTGCCTCCAGCGACCGAGTGAGCCGCTCGACATCCGCGTAACTCCAAAACAGGTGCGGTGGCGGCGGCGCGCCGACAATGCGCCATTGGCCTTCCATCGCCTCGACGACAAACGGCACGGTCTCCACATGGACGCTGGTATCGAACCCCAGCGCGGACACTTGACCGAGCACGCTGTAGCCCACATCGACCGCGACACGCCCCTGCTCGATCCCACGTGGCGCGCCGACCTGGTAGCTGCCGACCAGCACCACGCGATCCCATGCGGGCTCGAAGGGCCAGGCCACCAGTGGGGCGATGGTGTCCCAGTCCGCGACGCGGATGCGCCGGCCCATGCCGTCCGCCTCGCAGAAGCGGCGCACGACGCTCTGCGGGCCGACTTCGCGGGCCGCCGCCACTTGACCAAGACCGAGGACCAAGCACGCGAGCAGTTGCGCGGCCGGACCGGCAGCGGACCACGTCCACCTGGCACACCGGTGCGGATTCCCTGGACCAGGGGGTCCCGCGGGTGCCGCTCGCGCGGCCCCCCGCTTCCACACCGAGCGCGCCGGGTATCCACCTTTACATCCCACGCAGAATCGCTATAGCTTTCCCGCACCAAAAGCGCACCCTTTACACGCCTCAACCAAGGAAAGAAGGATGACTGTGCTCGGCACGAACGGCTGACAGTTCATACGCACGAATGGGAGCCCTGATTGTCTGGTGGTTGGTACTCGAAGCGCTGGGCCTGATCACCTTGCCCCTCATGTTTCATGTGTTCTCGGCGCGCACCGGGCACGGCTACGCGTTCGGGAAGATCCTGGCGTTGCTGCTGATCGCCTACGGGTCGTGGGCATTGAGCTACGGCGGCCTGCCCTTGCGCGTCGCTCTCCCGGCGACGCTGGCGGCGCACGTGCTGCTGAACGCGTGGCTGGCATGGTCCGCACGGGACCGGCTGGCGCACTGGCTGAGCGGTCCGGGCGGGCGTACGCTCCTCACCCACGACCTGTTCTGGACCGTGGGGTTCATCTTTTTCGCCTGGCAGCGGGCGCTCGGGCCCGAGATCTTCGGCGCCGAGAAGTTCATGGACTTCGCGTTTTTCAACACCTTGACACGCACCCAGGTAATGCCGCCACAGGACATGTGGATGGCGGGCCAGCCGTTCAACTATTATTACTTCGGGTACCTGATGTTCGCCGACCTCGCCCGCCTGACCCCGGTGAGCAATCACATCGCCTACAACCTCTGCGTGGTCACGGTCGGCGGCCTGGCGTTCGGCGAATTGGCGGCGATCGGCCTGGCGTTGACGCAGCGGTGGTTCTTCGCCCTCGCCACCGCCGCGATGGGCATGGTGATCGGCAATCTCGACGGCTTCCTGCAACTGTGGGAGAAGGGTGGCTTTAGGCAGTTCGACTACTGGCGCTCCTCCCGTATCGTCGGCCAGGGCGACACCATCAACGAGTTCCCCTACTTCACCACCATCCACGGCGACCTGCATCCGCATTTCATCGTCCTGCCGGTCAGCATGCTCCTCCTCGGCCTCCTGCTCGATCCGGGGCGCGTCAAACGCGCCAGTGGCGACGGCGCGCCACAGACATTCCGCGACCTGTGGCCGTATGTGCCCCTGACGTTCGTCCTGGCATCGATGGTCGTCATCAGTCCGTGGGAACTTCCGGTCGGCGCCATGATCACGTTTCTGCTGTTGGGACGCGCTCTTCCCCTGTGGCCGTTGCTGTCGTGGGCGCGCCTTCGGCTTGCCCTAACGGTCCTGGCAATGCTGGTGGCCGCCTACCTCCTCTATCTGCCGTTCTACCTGGGTTTCGCCGCACCGCCGGGGGGGGTCGGTTTCAAGTTCGCGCACACCTCGCTGGTGGAGTTCCTGGTCGTCTTCGGGGCGTTGCTGTTGCCGCCGGCCCTGTTGCTCGCGGCCGAGTTGGCCGCCAAACGTACCGTCAGCCAGGAAGTCGGGCAATTGCTGATCGCGGCGGCGGTGCTGGCGACCGCCATTGCCTTCCTGGCCGGGAACGCCGTGTTCGTCGTTTTGCTGGGGCTAGGAGCCGCGGCATCGATCTGCGCCTACAGCAGCGACGACAGCGAGCGCCGCGCCCCGCTGCTGCTGCTCGTGGGCGCCACCATCGCGCTGCTGGCCTGCGAGTTGGTGTACATCAAGGACCCGTACGGCGCGAAGCTCTACCGCATGAACACGGTCTTCAAGCTGTATTTTCAATCGTGGATCCTGCTCGCCATCGCCGCTCCCTGGTGTTGGGCCCAGCTCGTGGATCGGACCCGGCTTCCGGCGGGCATGCGCTCCATGGCTGTGCTGAGCGTCGGCTGTTTGCTGGTGGCGTCGTGCGCGTATCCCGTGGGCATTACCAGCACTCGGTTGCACAGCCGCGTCGCCCCGACCACGTTGGACGGCACCGAGTACCTCTCTCGCGAGCATCCCGACGAATTTGCGGCCATCAAGTGGTTACGCGAAACGGCGACCGACCTGCCGGTGATCCTGGAAGCCTCTGGCGATCCGTACTCGTATTACGCACGGTTTTCCAGCAACACGGGGTTGCCGACGATCATGGGGTGGGCCAACCACGAGGGGCTGTGGCGCAACAACGATCGCCGCGTCGCCGAGCGTCGCGCCGAGGTCGCCCAGCTCTACACCGTACCGTCGCTTGCCGACGCCACCGCGCTACTCGATCGCTACCAGGTCCGCTACGTCGTTGTCGGCGAATTGGAACGCAAGGATTACCCGCCGGCGGGCCTGGCGAAGTTTGCCGATTTACCGGTCGCCTTTTCCCAGGGCGGCACGACCATCTATGCCGTCCGCCGGTGAGCGCGATGCGTATTCGTATTGCGCTCGCTTACTCCCGCCCGCACGTCAGCGGCGGAATGGTCGGCGCCGAGCGCCCGGCGAGGCAGGCCCCGGCGGCCACCGGCCTGAATCGCACCGTGGGGTCAGGCAAGTAGCCGCCGGCAGCGACGCGGGCACGACCACGCCATGACGACACCGACCGCGGACCAGCAGTATTACCACGAGCATCAGCTTTCCGGCGATCGTATCGCCCTGTGGTGGTACGCACGGCTGATCCGCACGTTGCGTCCGCGGGGCGGTCGGTTGCTGGATTTCGGCTGCGGGACCGGGCACCTGCTGAAACGGCTTAGTCGCCATTTCGACGCCTTCGGCTACGACGCCACCGCGTGTGCGCGCCACGAGAGTCGGACCAACGCGCCGGAGGCAATCATCCTGGAGGAGTGGCTGTCGCTCCCGGTCGCCAGCCTGGACGTCATTGTCGCCTTGCATGCGTTGGAACATCTGCCGCAACCGCTGCCGACGATGGCGGCGCTGGTGCGCAAGCTCAAGCCCGGCGGAGTATTCGTGTTCGTGGTCCCACACGTCGGCGGGATCGGCCACCGGATGAAGGGCCGGCGCTGGTTCGCCTACCGCGACCCCACCCACGTGAGCCTGCTCAGCCCAGGCGAATGGACACGGCTGGCGCGGAAAGCCGGCCTCACGGCGGTGACCGTGCACGGCGACGGCCTCTGGGACGCGCCCTACGTCCGCATGGTCCCGACCGCGATCCAGCGGGTCGTGTTCGGAGCGCCGGCGGCCCTGCAGGTCTTGTGGCCTGGCAATCGCGCCTTCCTGCCCGCGGCCTTCGGCGAGTGCCTGATTGTCACGGCGCAGCGCGCCGGATGAAAGCCGCGCCCCGCCCTCGACACATGCACCGCTGCACTCTATGAGGGGAAGAACCTTCCAGCCATGATGAACGCGCTCCGTTGGTTCGAGTCCCGCTCCCGCCTCGTCGTCCTGGTCATCGTGCTCGGTGCCGCGGCGGTGCGCCTGGCGCACATCAACTGGGACGACTACCACTTCTTCCATCCCGACGAGCGCGCCGTGGCATTCGCGGTGCAACGCGTCTCCTTCCACCCCCTGCACCTCGATCCGGATTTCTTCGCCTACGGCTCGCTACCGATCTATCTGGCCAAGATCACCAGCAGCGCGGTGGCGCTCGTCACGCCGCGGGCGGCCACCTATGACGGTATCATCCTCAACGGCCGGCGGCTGTCCGCCGTCATCGGCACGCTGACGGTTTTCCTGACGATCCTGCTCGGCAGCCGCCTCTACGACCGTGGCGTCGGCCTATTGGCAGGCGGCCTGTTGGCCGCCTGCACGCTGCACATTCAGAACTCGCGATTCATGACGGTGGATGTGACCCTCACCTTCTTCGTCCTGCTGGCGCTGGCGGCGCTGGTCCAGGTCGCACGGCGAGGGCGCCTCCTCCACTTCGTCCTGGCAGGGATCGCCATCGGTTTGGCCACGGCCACCAAGTTCAGCGCCATGCCGTTGTTCCTCCCGCTGGCGGTCGCCACCCTGCACCGCGTCGCGGTCGAACGACGGTTTCTTTCGGCGCTCGGCCGCTGCGGCGCGGCGGTGGCGGCGGCATTGCTGGCGTTCGCGATCGCCGAGCCGTACGCGGTGCTGCGCTTCGCGCGTTTCTTTCACGACATCTTCGAGCAGAGCCACATGGTGCGCAACGCGGGTGCCTTCCCATACACCACCCAATACATGGGCACGCCGAAGTATTGGTACGACCTGGCGCAACTCGTGCTCTGGGGCATGGCGCCGGCACTGGGGGTGGTGGCGGTCTGGGCCTCGGCCACGCGGGTGGTGACCGCGTGGCGGGAACGCCGGGTCGAGGACTGGGTGCTGCTGTCGTGGGCGATTCCGTTCTTTCTGATTACCGGTTGGTTCGAGGTCAAGTTCCCGCGTTACCTGTTGCCCATCTATCCACTCATGATTCTGTGGGCGGCGGATTGGCTGTTGCGCAAGTATCGCGGCGGGACCGTCTTTGGCAGGCTGGCCGCCCCGGTCGTAGTAGCGGGCACGGTGGCGGCGGCCGCCGCATTCCTGGCCATCTACACGCGCCCGTTCACCGAGGTCACCGCATCCGAGTGGGTGTACCGCCACGTGCCCTCCGGCAGCAAGATCGTCACCCAGGATTGGGACGAAGGGTTCCCGTTGCCGTTGCCGCGCGCGGAGGGCCGCGCCGAGCGTTATACGGTCGTCCCGTTTGGCTACTACGGACCGGACAGCCCAGCCAAGATCCAGCAACTGAGCCAAGAGCTGGCGAGCGCCGATTATGTCATCTTTCAGACGAAGCGTCTGTACGGCGCGGTGACGCGCGCTCCCGAACGTTACCCGCTGACGACGGCGTATTTCTACAAGCTCTTCGCCGGCGACCTGGGTTACACGCTCGTCCAGGAAATCGCCTCGCGCCCGAGTTTGTTCGGGTTCCAGATTCCCGATGAGCTGGCGGACGAGTCCTTGACGGTGTACGACCACCCGAAGGTCTTGATCTTCCGCAACACCGACCGCCTCGCCGCACCGGTTCTGGCAGACAAGATTCTGCGCGGGATGCCGTCGCAAGCATTGACGCGCGACGACCTCTTGCTGGCGCGGCCGAGTGCCGGCGCGCCACTGGAGGCAACCGGCGCGGCTCCCCCCATTCGATCGGACCTGCTGGCCGTGCTGCTGTTCGCCGTGCTGGTAGAGGTGCTCAGCCTCAGCGTCTACCCGATCTTACGCTCCTGGCTCACCGCGGTCGGCACTCTGGCCTTGAGCAAGACATTCGGGTTATTGTGCTTCGGGTACGTGTCGTGGCTCCTGGTCAGTGTCCATGCCACAACGTTTACACAAGGCCCGCTGAGCGCCATCGCCGTAGCATTGGCGGTGGCGGGCACCCTGGTATGGCGGCGGCCGCATGCGGCGACGGCGCGCGCGGAGATCGTCGCGACCGAGGGCCTGTTCTGGGGCGCCTTCGCATGGTTTCTCCTCGTGCGCATGTACAACCCCGAAGTCTACTGGGGCGAGAAGCCTATGGATTTCTCGTTCCTGAACGCCTTGACACGTACCGCGACGCTGCCCCCGCCGGAGCCGTGGTTCGCCGGCTCGCCACTATACTACAGCTACTTTGGCCACTACCTGGTCGCCGCGCTGGGCAAGGCGTTACATCTCGATCCAGCGCTCACCTTCAATCTCGGCGTCGCGCTGGTGGGCGCATTGACGGCGGTGGCGGCATTCGCGCTCGGCGCCGCGGTCACCGGCCAGTGGCGGCTCGGCCTGCTGGCCGCCACCTTCGTCGCCTTGATCGGCAACCTGGCGGGCCCGCGCGAATGGTGGGCGCGGCATATCGTCAACTTCGATTACTTCTGGGCCACCTCGCGCGTCATCCGCGACACCATCAATGAATTCCCGTTGTGGAGCTTCCTGTTTGCGGACCTGCACGCCCACGTCCTGGTGATGCCCTTCTCGTTGACGTTCCTGTGTCTGGCCGTGATGTGGGTACGCACGCAAGTGATCCGGCAGGACACGCCGCCACCGCGCTGGCAGGCACTGGCGTTGCTGCTGTGCTTATGCCTGACGCTGGGCGCCATCATGGTAACCAACACGTGGAGTTCGCCGACGTACATCCTCTTCTTCGTCTTCCTGTCGGGCGCGCTCTGGCTGACCGAGACGCGACATCACCACCGGCTGCGGTCCGTGTTCGACGGACTCATCCGCGTCGTCCTGCCCGGCATCCTGGTGGTGGCCGGCGCGTACGTGCTTTTCCACCCATACTGGCGCCACTTTGTCGGCGCGCAGGGCACGTGGTTGGGCTGGGAGCGCTTGGGCCCCGAGCATCTCGTCCGCAGCCGTGACTTTCTGACCATCTTCGGACTGTTTCTGTTCATCCTGGTACCCTTCGTGTTCGCCCTCTGGCGCCGCGGCACGGAGCAGGCGGTACCGCGCCGGGGTTGGCGGTTGGTGCTGCTGTGCAGCGTAATCGCGCTCACGCTCGGCAGCCTGTTCATCTCGACCCGGGCGTTTACGGCGATCTTGTTTCTGTTGACGCTGCGCTCTCTGCTGGCGCCCAATACCGACGGCCGGTGGCGGCTCCCCCTGGCCATGGCCGCGTTTGCCTTTGCCATTACGACGGGGTGCGATCTCGTCTACGTGTGGGATCGCATGAACACCATCTTCAAGTTCTACCTCGAAGCGTGGTTTCTGCTCGCCACCGCCGCCGCGGCGGCGGCCGGGGCCCTGTGGACCGGAGCGGTCGCCCTGCCGCGATTCCGGCGGCTATGGCGGGCCGGATTGACGCTGTTACTGGCCACCGCCCTGTTCACCGCGGCCACCGACACCCTGGCGGTGGTTCGCACCAATCGCGTCGTGACACCGAAGCCCACGCTCGACGGCATGGCCTACCTGCGGGACAAGGCGCCCCTGGAGTTGGCCGCGTACGAATGGCTCAACCGGCATATCCAGGGTATCCCCGTGGTCCTGGAGGCGCAAGGCGACTCGTATCAGGAGTTCAGCCGCGTGTCGATGAACACCGGTCTACCGACTGTCTTGGGTTGGGGATACCACGTCCTGCAGCGCGGCCATCGACAAGGGGACATCACCCGGCGCAAGAACGACATCGAAACCATCTATACCAGCACCGATAAAGAGAAAGTGGCGGCCCTGCTGCAGCATTACGACGTGGCGTTGATCGTGGTCGGCGCGCTCGAGCGGCGGACGTATGCCGGCGCGAACCTGGCGCGCTTCACGGCCTGGACCGACCTGGTGACCCCGGTCTATCAGAATCCCGCAGTGACCATTTTTGCGGTCAACGGGCGGTTCTCGGGGACCATGCCGGTGACCACGATCGCCGACATCGCGCAACCGGGCGCGCACGAGCTGCCCCCGCAGGACGCCGCCGGCAAGCTGCAACAGCCGCGCGGCGTGGCGGTCACCGCGGACGGCAACGTCGTGGTCTGCGACTTTGGCAACGATCGTATCCAGGAATTTGCGCGCGACCTGACGTTCGTGCGCGATTGGGGCAGCCACGGCGAATTGCCAGGGCAGTTCAAAGAACCCTGCGGTGTCGCCGTCGCCCCAAACGGGGCCATCTTTGTGGCCGACACGTGGAACCAACGGGTGCAAGAGTTCTCCGCAACCGGCGAGTACGTCCGCGAATGGGGCGCCAGCTTTTACGGTCCGCGCGGTATTGCGGTCGACACCAACGGCAGCGTGTTCGTCGCCGACACCGGGAACAACCGGATCGTACGCTTCTCGGCCAGTGGCCAGAAGGAAGGGGAATGGGGGGCCAAGGGACCAGAACCCGGCCACTTTCTCGAACCGATCGGCCTGGCCGTCGACGCCGCGGGCACGGTGTACGTCTGCGACAACGGCAACGGGCGGCTGCAGATGTTCAGCCGCGACGGTGCCTTCATCAGTGCCTTCCCGGTGCCGGGCTGGGAGAGCAAGGTCTACTCCGAGCCCAACGTGACGCTCGATCCCGCCGGGACGATTTGGCTGACCGTCCCCGGCAGCAAAGAGGTGCGCAACTACGATCGCGGCGGCAAACTCCTGCGCACCATCACCGGCCAAAGTATTTCCGGCGCGGCCTTCGGTACCCCCATGGGGATCGCCTACGACCCGGCCACGCGCGAAATCGTCATCAGCGATCTGGATCATCGGCTCGTGCGCCTTCCCGCCGCGCCACCGTAAGGTGCCAGAGAGTTCATGGCAGACACCGCCTACCCACCGTCCCCGTCGCCCGCCCGCTCGCCGGCGGCGGCGCCGCCGGCAGCGGTGCCGTGGCGCTGGCTGCGCCTGGCGCTGCTGATCGCGTCCCTCGTGTGCGCCGGCGCGGCCCAGTATTGGTTGAGTGTCCACCCACTGCCCGTGCGGTCCGCCGTCGCCTGGGCCGCGGCCCTGGCGTGCTTTGTGTCCGTGTACGTGCTCGGACGCGAGGCGCGCGCCTTACCGAGAGCGGGAGAACGCGTGGGCGGGCGTGAGCTGGAGTGGGTCTGGCTGGCCGTGGTGCTCGCAATCGGCGTGTTCTTCACCATCTTTCGCCTGCGCGCGTTTCCACCGGGCCTGAATCACGACGCCGCCTTCGAAGGGCTGTATGGCATCCGCATTCTGCACGGCCTGCCCTACACCCCGTACACGCCGGAAGCCTGGGGCCGGGAAACCTTCACGTTCTACCTGCGCGCCCTCAGCATCTGGCTCCTTGGTCCGACCCGCTTGGCGGTCACGCTGCCGTCGACGGTGGCCGGCGTGCTCATCCTGCCCTTCTTCTTCGTCTGGGCACGCCAGATGTTCGGCTCCCGCTTCGCGCTGCTGGCGACGTTGTTTCTCGGTGTCTCCGGGTGGCACCTGGTGTTCAGTCGCACCGGTTGGCGCTCGGATTTCCAGCCGCTGTTCATGACCGTGACCTGCTGCTTCTTCATGCGCGGCATGCTCGACGGCCGAGCACTCGATTTCGCTCTGAGCGGGATCGCCCTCGCCCTGACGCTCAACACGTACAACGGCGCGCGGTTGTTCCCCTTGCTGTTCCCGCTCTGGCTCGCGGCCGTCGTCTGGGCCTCGTGGCACTGGCGCGGATTTCTGCGCCACTACGGGCGCGGCCTGCTGGCGATGGCGGCGGCGTTCGCGGTCGCCATCGCGCCGCTGGCGTGGTACGCGCTGCACCACTGGGACGTCTTCCAAGGCCGCGCCCACGCCTTGGCGGGCGCCGTGTCGCCGCGGCAGGCCCTGCAGGCCACGGCGCTCCTGTTTAATTACCGCGGCAATGGCGACGATTTCTTTGTCAACACGCCGGCGTTGGAATATCCCACCGCGATCTTCCTCGCGTTCGGTCTGCTCTGGGGCCTGCTGCACTGGCGTGACGAACGCATGCAGTTTCTCCTGCTCGGCCTCGTCCTCAATATCGTCCCCGGTCTAGTCAGCAAGCCGAACATGAACCGGGACATCGGCACGATGCCCTTCATCTATTTCTTCGTCGGTCTGGGCGCGCTGTTCTTCGCGGTACAGGCGCGGGCGCTGCTCGCTCGGATCGGCCGTACGCTCGCACCGGCGATCCTCATCCTCGCCGGCGGCGCCGCCATGCAAGCAACGTTTGCCCAGTACCTCAGCCACGACCGGCGTGCGGTGTGGGGCTATTACCCGGAGACCACCGTCCTCGGAAATTACATCAAGACCTTGGTGCCGGAGTACGCCATCTGGGTCGGTGGCGCAAACTTCCCACGCGACGCCTTGACCTACCTTTCCTACACGGGCCAACCGGACCCGATGCAGCGGAACTACACCTGGCTTGACGACGTGACCGTGCTATCGCGGATGCGCCCGGCCGTGCCCGCGGGGAAAGGTCTGGCTTTCGTGCTCGCCAACGAGGGACCGAGTCTACGGGTGATCCAGCAGTTGCAACGGCGCTATCCGCGGCATCGCATGACGGAAATCCGGTACCCGGCGGACAACGGGCAGGTATTCGCCAACGCTCTGCTGGTGAGTCCGGAGGCGACCGCGACCGGCAGCGCGACCGCGCCTGACATCGAGACGGCGCCGGCGGTCGAGCCGGTAGAATCCCAACTGCCGCCGGCGACGCTGCGCCAGCCGCGTGGCGTGGCGGTGACCGGCGACGGGCAGGTCGTGGTCTGTGACTTCGGCAACAACCGTATCCAGGAGCTGGGGCGCGACCTGCGCCCGATACGGCAATGGGGCGGCGCCGGCAACGCCCCCGGACAGCTCAACCAACCGGGCGCCGTGGCCGTCGGTCCCGCGGGCCAGATCTTCGTGGCGGACACCTGGAACCAGCGGGTGCAGGTCTTCTCCCCGGAAGGCAAGTTCATCCGCGCCTGGCCCGCAAACGCCTACGGGCCGCGCGGTATCGCGGTGGACGCCGGCGGCACCGTCTTCGTCTCCGACACGGGAGGCAACCGCATCCTGCGCTTCTCTCCCAGCGGGCAGCAGGAAAAAGAGTGGGGTAGCAAGGGAACGGAACCGGGACGGTTCGTCGAGCCGGTCGGCTTGACCGTAGACGGCAATGGCCAGGTCTACGTGTGCGACAACGGCAACGGCCGCCTGCAGATCTTCGATCGCGATGGCACGTTTGTCAGCCAGTTCCCGGTCGCCGGTTGGGAGAGTAAAGTGTACTCGGAACCCCACGTCACCCTGGACCCACGGGGCAACCTCTGGGTAACGGTGCCCGGTGCCCAAGAAGTGCGCAGCTACGATCGCACCGGCAAGCTCCTACGCACCATCAAGGGAGAAGGGTCAACATTCGATATCCCCATGGGCATTGCCTACGATCGAAATGCGCACGAGCTGATCGTCACGGATCTCAACGATCGGGTCGTGCGCATCGCGGACCTGCTACTCGGGCCACCGCCAGCGCAGGCAACCGCCGCACCCACCCCGGCGAAGAAGGGCCGCGCCGGGCGCAAGTGACGCGCCCGGAGTCCATGTCGGTCATGAAGATCCTGTACCTCGACACCATAGCGGGCATCAGCGGCGACATGACGGTGGGCGCACTGCTCGCCCTCGGCCTGCCCATCGAGCGGCTACGGACCGAACTGGCGAGCGTGCCTATCGGCAGCTACTCGATCGACGCCAAGCGCCGCCACACGCATGGTTTCTCGGCGGTCAGGTTCGACGTCGCGGTCGCGGCGCAAGAGCACGCGCACCGGCGTTTTTGCGACATCCGGGACTTGCTCGAACGCAGCGACTTGCAGCCGACCGTGAAACACCGCGCGCTCGCCATCTTCACGCGACTGGCGGAGGTCGAGGGGCGCGTCCATGGGGTGACGGCCGACGCGGTCGAGTTCCACGAGGTGGGCGCCGTCGATTCGATCGTGGACATTGTCGGCACGGCGATTGGGATCGAGTGGGTCGGCTGTGAGCGGGTGTACGTGTCGCGCCTGCCCTTGGGTGGTGGGTTGGTCCGCTCCCAGCACGGACCGCTCCCCGTACCTGCGCCCGCCACGGTCGAGTTGCTGCGCGGATTCGTCACCCGTCCGGGCGATGGAGAAGGCGAACTTGTGACACCGACCGGCGCCGCGATCGTTGCCGGTTTGGCGCGGCCGGAACCGGTGCCGGAGTTCCGTGTCCTTGCTGCCGGCTACGGAGCTGGCACGCGGGCATTGGCGGACAGGCCGAACGTCCTGCGCGCCATCGTGGGCGAAACCGCCGTCGGCACCGACAGCGACGAGGTCGTCGTGCTGGAAACCAACCTCGACGACTGCAATCCGGAATTCTATGAGTATGTGATCGAGCGGCTGCTCGACGCGGGCGCCCGCGACGTCTACCTGACGCCGGTCCACATGAAGAAGAATCGCCCGGGCATTGTGCTCACCGTGCTGTGCGCCGGCGCCGATCGCGAACGGCTCGCCGGCATCGTCTTGAGCGAGACGTCGGCGATCGGCGTGCGCTACCATTCCGCCCGCCGGCTCATTTTGGCGCGCGCGACGCGCGAGGTCGGCACCCCCTACGGTGCGGTCCGGGTAAAGGTCGCCGTCGCCCCGGACGGTCACGAGAATGTCGCGCCCGAGTACGAGGACTGCAAGCGACTGGCGCGACAGCGGGCGGTGCCGATCAAGCTGGTCTATCAGGCGGCTCTGGCCGCGGCCCTCGCCACGGCTGCCTCAGCACGAAACGAGTAACGCGTCGAGGCGCACGCGCGTCTCGAAGCGTTCGGCCAGTTGCCGTCGCCCCTCCTCGGTGGTGCTGACCTCGCCAAGATACGGCACGACACCGAGGGCGGGACCGAGCAGCCGCCCCAGCACCGCGACATTGGATTCCGCCGCGTGGTCGCCGACAGCGTGAAAGAAGTTCACCACATAGCCCAGCACGCGCAGGCCGACACGCTGCGCATAGCGGATCGTGAGCATGGCATGGTTGATCGCGCCGAGCCGCGAGCCGACAACGACCAGCAGGGGAGCGTCGAGCCGTTGCGCCAGATCGGCGAAGGTCAGGGACGACGTCAACGGCACCAGCAAGCCGCCCGCGCCTTCGATCAGGGTAATGTCGTGCGCACGCGCCATCGTCTCGTGGCACGCGACCAGGCGATCGGGATCGATGCGCAGCGCTTCCCGTTCGGCGGCGATCAGCGGCGCCAGCGGCTCGCGCAATGCGTAGGGACAGATCGCATCGAGAGGTGCGCCGCAGCCGGAAAAGAACCGCAAGCGCACCGCATCGGCTGGGGACGGACCCCCGTCACCGGGCGCACACCCGGTTTCTGCCGGCTTCAAGACCCCCACCCGCAGCCCCCGCCGGTGCAGGCTGGCGGCGATGCCGGCGCAGACCATGGTCTTGCCGATACCGGTATCGGTACCGGTGACGAACAGACTCTTATAGCGCACGTCGCGATCTCCCCTCCTGTCACCACCGATGTAGCCGAAGCGCGACGGCTCGCGAAGCGCGGCTAACCAAGGGTAGTGTCCTAGTTTCGTGCGACTACCGCACGTCATAAACTGCCAGGGCTGCTACGTACAATCGCGAAGTCACTTGGCCGTACCGATCCCCCTCTCAGCGCGATGGGCAACGCGGGCCGGGTCGGAGCCGTCGCAGCGTAACGCCCGTCCTCAGGGGCTGCACTACCGCCGTCTTCATCGACTCGGCCGCGAAGGCACGTGCCGCCGACACGGCCTCCCGGCTCTGCCGTGGATGTGCCTCGAGAATCTGTTCGACCGATGCTCCCGCCGCCAGCGCTTGCAGAATAAGTTCCACCGTAATGCGTATACCCAGTATCGCTGGCTTTCCCAGCATCACCTCTGGGTCCGCAACCACGTACTCACCCGTGTTCATCACTGTGTCACTATCGCAAAGTTGCTCGGTCGTCCCGCAGAAGGCGATCCCCTGGACCGTGAAGCGCCTCGGCGTCAGGTCGACGCCGGACGCAACGGCACGCGGCGGGCGTCTTCGAGCATGGTGGACGCGTGTGGCCTGTACGCAGTGTTCGTAGCGGGAACGGCGGCGCGGGACACTCGCCTACTCTGGGGGCGCACCGCCGCCGGCAACAGCTTGCCGCGCATGCGTCCGCCGCGGTCGCATGGTACGGTACACCGTGGTTGCCCAAAGGTTTATACTACCCTGGTGGCCGACTCGATCGTTCCCGCACGCTACTGGCATCGCCTCTCGGACGGACGCATTCAATGCGATGTGTGCCCGCGCGAGTGCCGTCTCCACGACGGGCAGCGCGGTCTGTGCTTCGTGCGCGCCCGCGACGGCGACGGTCTGGTGTTAACCACCTACGGCCGGTCGAGCGGCTTTTGCGTCGATCCGATCGAAAAGAAACCCCTCAATCACTTTCTACCCGGAACGCCCGTGTTGTCCTTTGGGACCGCCGGTTGCAACCTGGCCTGCAAGTTCTGCCAGAACTGGGATATCAGCAAGTCGCGCGAAACCGACACCCTCGCCGATGCCGCCCCTCCAGAACGCATCGCCCGCGCCGCCCGCGCACTTGAATGCCGCAGCGTCGCGTTCACCTACAACGACCCCGTTATATTCCTGGAGTACGCCGCCGACACTGCCGCGGCCTGCCACGCCCTCGGCGTGCGCACCGTCGCGGTCACGGCGGGCTATGTGTGCGCAGAGGCGGGACGCGAGCTGTTCGGCCACATGGACGCCGCCAACGTCGACCTCAAGGGGTTCACCGAGCGCTTCTACCGCCAGGTGTGCGCCGGCCATCTCCAAGCGGTACTCGAGACGCTCGTCTTCCTCGAGCACGAGACCAACGTCTGGCTCGAAGTCACCACCCTCCTCATCCCCGGAGAAAACGATTCAGACGCGGAGCTGCACCGTGCCGCCCAGTGGTTCGCCGAACACCTCGGAGCGGACGTCCCCTGGCATTTCACCGCATTCCATCCCGACTGGAAGATGCTCGACCAGCCAGCGACGCCGGCGACGACGCTCGCACGCGCGCGCGGCATCGCGCGGAGCTACGGACTGCACTATGTCTACACGGGCAACGTACACGACGAGGCCGGCGGCAGCACCGCTTGCCCCGAGTGCGGCACGCGCCTCATCGGCCGCGACTGGTATGTGCTCACCGCATGGAACCTCACGCCTGACGGCCGCTGCTGCTCGTGCGGTGCGCCGTGCCCCGGTGTGTTCGAGGCAGCACCCGGCACCTGGGGGCCACGGCGACTCCCCGTGCGGCTAGGCGACTGGCAGTAACGGCGGCGCCGCAACGCTACAGGATCGAGAGCGAACTCGCAGCGCCCGCCGTCGCCCGGGGCGACGGCGTTGAATCCCTTATTCCATAACCCGTTACGCGCCCGGCCAGCTCAGATCGCAGTCGCCGATCGCCGCCGCCTCGAAGTCCTGATTCACGGCATCGGCGGACAACGGATCGAAGCTGATGCTGCCGAGCTGGCAGGTTGCTCCGGAAAACAGCGGTTGCCTCACGGACTGGTTGGGTGCCGCTTCGGGTATCGGAATAAACGCCCACTCTGAGCCGCACACCGCACCGGCTGGGAAACCGTCGCGCAGACCCACCGTGTACTGCAGGATGAGCACCCCGTCCGACTCTGCGATCGTACCGTCCCCACTGGCATCGCAAGCCAGTTGCTGCGCCGCATTCGGGGTGCCCAGTCCCACCGCGAATTGCAAGGCCCGCGTGCCGTCATTGACATCGATGCTCGCATCGACACCACCGTTTTTCACCGGCTCGACCGTCCATTGCCCGGCTGGAACCGCGCTGAAGCTGTAGGACCCATCGTTGTCGGTCTGGGTCGAGAACGTCGTCGCTCCCTTGAGCGCGACCACGACCCCCGGCACCGGCTCCCCGGTACCCGCGGCGCGAATATGGCCGCGGATCGCATACGTCGGTGTAGGTGTCGGCTGCTCCTGACACCCGTTCAAGGCCCGGCTAACCGCCAGAATGATCTCGTCCACCGTGATCCGATTGTCCGCGTTCTGATCGCCCGCGAGGCAATTCGAAACGTCGCCGTTGCCCAAGGCAATGTCCACGATGGTGAGGATGTCATCGATGGTGACGACGTTATTGCCGTCACAATCGCCGGCGCATGGAGTTGGCGTGGGCGTCGCGGTCGGGGTTCCCGTAGAGGTCGGCGTTGCCGTTGCCGTTACGGTGACGGTCGCCGTCGGTGTGCCCGTTACCGTCGCAGTTGCGGTTTCGGTTGGCGTGGCGATCTCGGTTGCCGGCGGGGTGGGTGTACCAGTTGCAGTCGCCGGCGGGGTCTCGGTGGGTGTGGACGTCGCGCTCTCGGTTGCCGTCTGGGTTGGCGTTGCGGTGGCGGTTGCGGTCGGTGTCGGCGTGCTGGTTGCGGTGGCGGTCGGCGTCTCGGTGGGTGTGGACGTTGCGCTCTCGGTTACCGTTTGGGTTGGCGTTGCGGTGGCGGTTGCGGTCGGCGTGTCGGTTGCGCTGGCAGTTGGGGTCTCGGTGGGTGTGGACGTTGCGCTCTCGGTTGCCGTTTGGGTTGGCGTCGTAGTGGCGGTGGGGCTCGGTGTATCGGTTGCGGTGGCGGTCGGGGTCTCGGTGGGTGTGGACGTTGCGCTCTCGGTTGCCGTTTGGGTTGGCGTCGTAGTGGCGGTGGGGCTCGGCGTATCGGTTGCGGTGGCGGTCGGCGTCTCAGTGGGTGTGGACGTTGCGCTCTCGGTTGCCGTTTGGGTTGGCGTCGCGGTGGCGGTCGGGCTCGGGGTATCGGTTGCGGTGGCGGTCGGCGTCTCAGTGGGTGTGGACGTTGCGCTCTCGGTTGCCGTTTGGGTTGGCGTCGCGGTGGCGGTCGGGCTCGGGGTCACGTCGGTCGCAACGTAATTGACTTTGAAGCGCAGGCCACCGCCGTTGACGATACCCGCGTCGGTCCGCACGTCAAACGCCGCCCCCTCCAGATTGCTGAACATCGCGCTGCTGCCGATGGTAACGGAATCGCCTGCCGCCGGCACGCCAGAGAGATTCCAGTCGCTCTCGGTAAACCAGTCGCCCGAACGCACCGCCCATGTCCGATCGACGGCATGCGCCGCGTCTGCGAGGGACAGCGTACACCCTATCGTCAAGACGAGCACGAGCGACTGCCCCCGCACTTTCGTCAGGATTCCGCCAAGCCTTGCAACCATGCTCTTTCTCCCTCGATACACCGACGACGATCGCACCCTTCCACTGAGCGAAGGCAGCGCGCTCAACCGGTCGTCTCGGATGGACGGCACACCATCTTGCCTCGGACCGCCCATAGCCCATACGCAAGGACGGGGCAATCGTTTTCGCCTAGACGGCGCATCCAAGCCGATCTCGCCCCGCGTCCATAGAGGTGTGGCTCGTCAGGCGCGGACGACCCGATCGGTATTCACGAAGGTGGCGCCGGCGTCCTGCATCTGTCGGATCGCCCGTTCCGTGTCTTCGGCCGCGATGCCGGCGATGGCATCGCGCACCACGCGCACACATGCCCCGGCCTGACACAGATCGAGCGCATCGTAGAGGACACACACATCGGTAGCGACGCCGAACACCACGGCGGGCACGCCGCGAAAAGCCCCCTGCTCTCGCAGCCCCTGCATCCACGGATTGGCAAACATCGAGAAGGTGCGTTTGTGCACCAGGTAGTGATGTCCAGGGTCGATGGTAAGGTCGCCGCTCGACACCGTGGCATCGGACCGCCACAACTTCCGCGGCAGCCGCGGCAGATTCTCGAAACAACGCCGCTGGCCCGGGGTGCCGTCGACGCAATGGGGCGTAAAGCGCTTGAATTCGGGGTCATCGACGAGGTGGGCATCCATCGACGACACCGTGGCGATGCCAGCCTGGGTGGCATACTCCAGCAGGCGCCGGACATTTGCGGCGATCTCCTGACTGCCGGGGACGTAAAGCGTCCCCTCCGGGTCCATGAAGTCGAACTGCGTGTCGACGTCGAAAAACACCGTATCCATTCGCCTCGGCCTCGCATAAACAAGACTAGCGACCGACCCGGACCGCAACAAGCCTTTCCTGTTCAGCGCGCAGCCGCGCGCTCATACGCACCGGGTACGCCTGCGTATCTGTCGGCGACGTGAGCGCGGGCGGCAGACCTGTGCCTCATGACACCACTGGCCACCTCCCAGGCACCATCGCCGGTCCCCAGCTTCAGGACATTTCCGTTGCGACCTCGATCGCCGCGCGAGTGACGTCGCAGAGAACGTCAATCTGCTCTTCGGTGATGCACAGCGGCGGCATCAGCACCAGCGTATTGCTCAACGGGCGCAGGATGACACCCCGGGCGCGGGCTTCCTTGATCGTCCGCGCACCGATGCGGGCGGCAGCGGGGTACGGCTCGCGCGTCTCCCGGTTGCGCACCAACTCGATGCCGGCCATGAGTCCCCATTGCCGGATATCGCCGACGTGACGCAGCCCGCCGCAGTCGGCGGCGAGCCTGCGGCGCAGTTGCTCGGCCCGTTGCCGCACGTTGTCCAACACCCGATCGCGAGCGAACACCCGCAGACTCGCCAGCGCCACGGCGCACGCCAGCGCGTTCCCGGTGTATGTATGACCATGGAAGAAGGCATTGAACGCCTCATGCGGCGCCAGAAACCTCGTGAAGATCTCCTCGGTGACGAAGGTCGCCGCCAGCGGTAGATACCCGGCCGTGATGCCCTTGCCGACGCATAGCAGATCCGGCTCGACCTCGGCGTGCTCGACGGCAAACATGCATCCCGTCCGCCCGAAACCGGTGGCCACCTCGTCGCAAATCAACAAGACCCCGTACTGCCGCGTGAGCTGGCGTAACGCCCGGACGTACCCGACCGGTTGCGCCCACATCCCCGCGGCGCCCTGCATGAGCGGCTCGACAATGAGCGCCGCGATCTCCTCGCCCTGGGCCGCGAGCAGCGCTTCGGCATCCGCCAGCGCGCGCGCCAGCGCGTCGGCCGCGCTCAGACCGTGCTGCCAGCGATAGACGTGCGGCGGATGCAAGCGGTGACAGGGAAACAAGACCGGCTTGAAGAAGCGGTGGAACGTGTCCGAATAGCCGACGCTTACCGCACCGAGCGTGTCCCCGTGATACGATTCCGTCAGCGAGGCGAAGCGCGTGCGGCGGGTTTCACCGCGGAGGGACCAGTACTGCAACGCGAGCTTCAGGGCGATTTCCACCGCCGTGGCGCCGGCATCCGAGTAAAACACGCGCGTCAAGCCGGGCGGCGCCAGATCGACCAACCGCTTGGCCAGCAGGATCGCGGGCACGTTCGCCAGTCCGAGCAGTGTCGAGTGTGCAATCCGATCCATCTGCGCGCACAGTGCCCGGTCCAGATCCGGATGCCGGTGCCCGTGAACGTTACACCAGAGGGACGATACGCCGTCCAGGTAGCGCCTGCCGGCCGTGTCGATCAGGTAGGGACCGTCGCCCGCGGCAATGATCAGCGGATCCTCCGCCAGCCAGTCGCGCATCTGGGTGAACGGATGCCAGAGGTGCGCGTGGTCCCAGTCCGCGAGCGTGGCGGCATCGACGTCGGTCATGCGGCCTCGGCGAACACCCGGCGGAAGGCCGCGAGGGCATACCGCAGATCCTCGGGGGTATGGGTGCTCATCGCCGTGACCCGCAGTCGTGCCGTGCCCGCGGGGACCGTCGGCGGCCGGATGCCTTGCACGAAAACCGACTCGGCCAGCAAGCGCTCGGACACGTGCATGGTGCGCCCGGCCTCACCGATCACCACCGGGAGGATATGGGCCGGCCGCACGGCCACCTGCAGGCCCATCGCCCGGAGCCCGGCATGGAGCGCCGCGGCATTGTCGTGCAGGCGCTGCCGGCGTCCGTCGTCAGTGCCGGCGATCGTCAGGGCGGCGGAGGCGGCGGCCACCACCGGCGGCGGCAACGCCGTCGTGTAGATGAAGCTGCGCGCGGTATTGATGAGCAGATCGATGACGGCGCGGCGACCGGCGACAAAGGCGCCAAAGGCGCCGAGCGCCTTGCCGAGCGTTCCCATTTGCACGGTGACACGCGCCTGGAGCCCTTCCGCCGCAACCACTCCCCGGCCCTGCGGTCCGACGACCGCGGTGGCGTGCGCCTCGTCGCACATCACGAGGGCGCCGTGTCTCTCCGCCACGCCGCAGATCGCCGCCAGTGGCGCCGTGTCGCCGTCCATGCTGAAGATCGATTCGGTCACCACCAGCCTGCGCCGCACCGGCGTAGCGGCAAGCAGCTCGGCCAGGTGGTCGACGTCGTTGTGCCGGTACACCCGAATATGCGCCCCCGATAACCGGCAGCCGTCAACCACGCTGGCGTGGTTCAACGCGTCGCTGAAGACGGCATCTTCTTTGCCCACCAACGCGGTGATGGCACCGATATTCGCGTGGTACCCGGAGTTGAACAGCAGCGCCGCTTCCGTCCCCTTGAACGCCGCCAGCTGCTCTTCCAGCGCATGGTGCAAGCGCATCGAACCCGAAATGAGGCGTGACGCGCCGGCGCCCACACCGTAGTCGGCGGCGGCTTTCTGGGCGGCCGCGCACACCGCCGGATGATTCGCCAGGCCGAGGTAGTTGTTCGAGCACAGCAGCAGCACGCGACGCGCATCGATGGACACCCAGGTGTCCTGCGCCCCTTCGATCCGGCGTAATCGGCGCTGCAGCCCGGCTGCCTGTCGCGCCTGCAGCGCCGCGGTGATGAACTCGTCGTCGGCCATCGATGTTCGACGATTAGACGCGCCTCGGCAAGCTGTCAATGCGGCTTGGCGCAGGGGACGACCGTTTGTCTTGAGCGGCCCGATCGCTTACGATCCGGCGCACTTCGCAAGAGGAGCGACGCATGGCGATCAAGCGGATAGTGGTTCCCATCGATTTCTCCAAGGACTCCCGCGACGCGCTCGCCTACGCCACCGAGTTCGCCGCCGCCTTTGGTGCCGAGGTCGCGCTGCTCCACGTGGTGGAGCCGATCTACTCCGCCGCCCCGGCGGACATGTACACGGCCAACGCCAACGTCGCGGCACTGCTCGAGCAGCAAGGGCGGGTCGCCGAGACGCAGCTGCGCCGCATTGCCGCCGGCGTGGAGAAGAAAGGCCGGCGCGTCCGGACGGCGATCAAGACCGGCGCCGCCGCGAAGGTCATCGTCGACAGCGCAAAAAAGGACCGCGCCGATCTGATCATCATGGCGACCCATGGCCGCACCGGCCTGGCGCACATGTTCATGGGCAGCGTCGCCGAGAAAGTCGTGCGCGGCGCCGCCTGCCCGGTCCTCACCGTGCGGCGTACGGGATCGTCTAGAAAACGCTAGCGTGCGGATGGCTTATCGCCTATCGCTGATCGCATGTCGCCGGACGCCGGCCATACGCCGGATGCGATAGGCGGTGCGCTACATGAGATCGTCGACCGGTGTGTGTTCCAGGCCAAACGCTTCCGCTACGCCGGCATGGGTGACGTAGCCGTTCAGCACATTGGTCCCCCGCCGTAACGCGGCATCCTCGCGCAGGGCGCGGCGCAGGCCTTTTTCCGCTAATGCCATGGCATAGGACAGCGTCGCATTGGTCAGCGCGAACGTCGACGTGCGCGGCACGATCGCCGGCATGTTGGTGACGCAGTAGTGGACGATGCGCTCCGCCAGATACACCGGGGCGTCATGGGTCGTCGGCCGCGAGGTCTCCACGCAGCCGCCCTGATCGATGGAGATATCGACGATCGCGGCACCGGGTTTCATGGTGCGCACCATCTTGCGCGTGACCAGGTGCGGCGCCTTCGCGCCCGCCACAAGCACGGCGCCGACAATCAAGTCGGCGGCGGCGACCTCCTCCTCGATGTTGGCGCGATTCGACATCACGGTGGTGACATGGCCGCCGAGGATGTCGTGCAGATAGCGCAGCTTCGCCGGGTTGCTGTCGATGACGCTCACGTGCGCGCCCACGCCGGCGGCGATCTGACAGGCGTTGGCGCCGGCCGTGCCGGCGCCCAGAATGACCACGTTCGCGGGCCGCACACCGGCCGCGCCGCCGAGCAGGATACCCGCGCCGCCGTTTTGCTTCTGCAGGCACCATGCACCGACCTGGATGGACAAGCGACCCGCCACCTCGCTCATCGGTGCGAGCAACGGCAGCGAGCCGTCGTCGAGTTCGATGGTCTCGTAGCCGATGGCACTCACCTTCCTGGTGCGCAACACGTCGGTGAGTGCCGCGCTCGCCGCCAGATGGAGATAGGTGAAGACCAGCAGGCCTTCGCGAAGATACCGATACTCCGACGGCAGCGGCTCTTTGACCTTGAGGATCATGTCGGCGTCGCGCCAGACCTGGCGCACCGGCACGACGCGCGCGCCCGCGGCGCGGTAGTGCGCATCCGTCAGCCCACTGCCCAATCCGGCGCCGCGCTCGATCGCCACGCGGTGGCCGTGAGACACCAACGCACTCACCCCGGCCGGCGTGATCGCCACCCGGTTCTCCTCCGCCTTAATCTCCTTGGGGATGCCGATGACCATAATGCCCGAGGGTAAACGGAAACACCCGCACCGGGCAAGACCGGCACCGGCGCACCGTTCAGGTCGTGCGACAGGATGGGCCGAGGCAGCCCCCACGCCTCCCGCACCTGCCCGCGGTGCGCTTGACGCAGTAACGACACCGCGTGTAGCGTCGGTGTATACGATCGGCACGGGAACCACTTCCGCGGAGGGCGCGTTGGCGAGATTTCCAACTGAAGTGGAGCGAACGGTCACGGTGCGGGTAGCGCTGCCGCGGGTGTACGACTTCTTGTGGGACGTGCCGGTGTCGTCGCGCTGCCTACCCGGTCTCCTCAGCTGCACCCCGATCGGAGAAGATACGTTCCGGTTTCTCTACGACGACTGGTCGGCCGGACCGCTGCGCATGGCCGTGCACTACACCGCCACGTACACGGGCAACGGGGTGGACGAAATCCGCTTCGAGAGCACCGGGGCCCGCGGCGACAACACCGAGGTGAGCGGGCTCTTTCGATTGCAACCCAGCGGGATGGAGGCCACGCGGATCATGGTACGGCAGCTACTCGCGCCGGACACCCCCATCCCGCGTCTGTTGCAGAGCCTGATCCGCTCGTTCCTCGATCGCGAGGCAGCCGACGGCGTTGAGCGGTACCTGCGCAGCGTCAAACGCGCCCTCGAAGACATCCCGCGGCCCTCGTGATTGGGTCCGGGGACGACAGACCCGCCGCGGTTGACGACAGCCTCTTTACAATCCGGCGGCCATTGTCTAAGGCCGCACTCCATGGGTCAGATCATCGATGGCACCGCGGCCGCGCGCGCCGTGCGCGCCGCGGTCCAACGCGAGGTCGAGGGCTTCCAACGCGAGTGCGGCCGTGCGCCGGGCTTGGCCACGGTACTGGTCGGCGACAATGCCGCCTCCGCCACCTACGTGCGCAGCAAACACAAGGCCTGCGCCGACGTGGGCATCGCCTCGTACGCGCATGACCTCCCCGTCCACACCACGCAGGAAGAATTGCTGCACCTGGTGCACGCGTTGAATCGGCAGCCGCACATCAGCGGTATCCTGGTGCAGTTGCCGCTACCGGCCCATCTGCACACCGACGCGATCATCGACGCCATCGATCCGGACAAGGATGTCGACGGGCTGCACCCGCTCAACCAGGCGCGGTTGTTCGCTGGCCGGGAAGGCCTGCGCCCGTGCACGCCGCTGGGGATCATGCACCTCATCGAGCACACCGGCGTCGAAATCAAAGGGGCGCGTGCCGTGGTCACCGGCCGTAGCATTCTGGTCGGCAAGCCGGTGGCCTTCATGTTGCTCGAGCGCCACGCCACCCTCACCATCTGCCACTCGCGCACCCGCGACCTTGCCGAGGAAGTGGGCCGCGCCGACATTCTGGTCGCCGCCGTCGGGCATGCGGAGATGATCCGGGGCGAGTGGGTGCGGCCGGGCAGCGTCGTGATCGATGTCGGCATCAATCGCTTGCCCGACAAACGGCTCGTCGGCGACGTCGAGTTCGCAGCGGCCCGCGAACGGGCGGGGTTCATCACCCCGGTTCCGGGCGGTGTCGGACCGATGACGGTGGCCATGTTGATGCGGAACACGCTCACGGCGGCGCGCCGGCGGCTGCAGAGCAGTAGATAGTCGAAAGTCGATCGGCGACAGGGGAGAGCGGAAGAGGCGCTGCGACATGGATTGCGGTGAAGAGACCGTCGACAAATCCGCCAGCCTCGTCGACACGGTCCCTGCGAGAACGGGAGCGATTCGTCTTGCGCCTATCGGCATAGGTTCCCCTCCGTACCGAGGAGGGGCTAGGGGAGCTCCGGGAAGGTCGCGCCGGCAACCGCCCCCGCGCCTCCTCCACGCCTGACGGTTGCGCGGATCGTGCACATGCGGCGCACGCCCCTGTTCTCCGCCCATACCGCACTGGGCGCACGGTTCGTCGATTTCGGCGGTTGGGAGCTGCCGGTGCGGTACGCCGGGATCATCGCGGAGCACCATGCCGTGCGCCGGCGCGCCGGCCTCTTCGACGTCAGCCACATGGGGGAAATCGAGCTGCGCGGGCCGCACGCCCTGGCGGCCTGCCAGCGGCTGACGACGAACGACGTCGGCCGCCTACACGATGGCCAGGCGCAGTACTCGCTCCTGTGCTTGCCGAGCGGCGGCGTCGTCGATGACATCATTGTCCACCGCGTGCACGCCGAGCGCTTGCTGCTATGCGTCAACGCCGCCAACACCTCGAAGGATCTTGCCTGGATCACCGAGCACCGCCAGGGGGCCGAGGTCGTGGACCGCAGCGCCGAGTTCGCCCAACTCGCGCTGCAAGGCCCGCGCGCAACCGACATCCTGGCGCAGCTCACCGATCTGCCGCTCCGCGACATTCCCGCGTTCGCCTTTCGCGAGGGCACGGTCGCCGGCCGCGCGGCCCTCGCGGCGCACACCGGCTACACCGGCGAGGACGGTTGGGAGGTCTACTGCGCCAGTGAGCATGCCCCCGTGGTGTGGAACGCGATCCTCGACGCCGGCCACGCCTTCGGAATCGCACCCGCAGGCCTCGGCGCGCGCGATACGCTGCGGCTGGAACGCGCCCTGCCGCTCTACGGGCATGAACTGACGGAGACGACGACGCCACTGGAAGCCGGGCTGGGCTGGGTGGTGCGCTTCGCCAAGGACGCGTTCCTCGGCAGCGAGGCGCTGCGCCGCCAACAGGCCGCCGGCGTGACCCGCCAGCTCGTCGGCCTGGCAATGACCGAACCGGGGATTCCGCGCCAAGGGTACCCCATCGCGCACGCGCCAGACGTCGTCGGCGCCGTCACCTCCGGCACGCAATCGCCCACTCTTGGCAAGGCGATTGCGTTAGGCTATGTGGCCAGCACCTGGAGGCACATCGGCACCCGTCTCAGTATCGCAATCCGCGACCGCGTTGCCGCAGCCGAGGTCGTGCCACTACCGTTCTATAAGCGCGCCGCGTAAGGAGGCATGGATGGAGTTTCCCGAAGACCTGAAGTACTCGAAGGAGCACGAATGGGTGCTTGTCGAAGAGAAAGTCGCCACCGTCGGGATCACCGACTTCGCGCAAGACCAACTCGGCGACATCGTTTTCGTGGAACTGCCCGCCGTCGGCGATAAGGTCAGCAAGGAAGATGCGTTCGGTGTCGTCGAGTCGGTCAAGGCGGTCTCCGACATCTACGCGCCCATCAGCGGCAAGGTGCTGGAGGTCAACGACGATCTGCCCGAAAACCCGGAAATGGTGAACGAAGACGCTTATGGCGATGGGTGGATGATCAAGATCGAAATGAGCGATCCGGACGAACTGCAAGATTTGATGACCGCCGCCGAATACGAAGAATACGTGGCGGAGGAAAAGGAATAAGCCCTCGGCGCTCGGCGTTCAGCGCGATTCCCCCGATCGGCTGAGCGTTGCGCGTTGCGGACCGCCGCCTGCCGAAAGCCGTTCTTGTGCGTTTCCTACCCCACACCGACGCCGATATCCGTGCGATGCTCGACGCGGTGGGGGTTGCCAGCGTTGGCGACCTGTTCGCCGCCGTCCCGCCGGCGCTGCGCGCGCAGGCCGAATTGCGCATCGCCCCGGGGCTGTCCGAACTGGCCGTGCGCGCGCAACTCGAAGCGCTCGCCGGCCGCAACGACGCCGCGCAACTCCGCTGCTTCGCCGGTGCGGGAGCCTACGCCCACTTCATCCCCGCCGTCGTCGATCAGATCTTGCAGCGGGCGGAGTTTTACTCCGCCTACACTCCGTATCAGCCGGAAGTGAGCCAGGGCACGCTGCAAGCGATTTTCGAATTCCAATCGCTAGTGGCGCTGTTACTGCAGATGGAGGTCGCCAACGCCAGCATGTACGACGGCGCATCGGCCACCGCGGAAGCCGTCCTGATGACGCTGCGCATCCGCCCCCAACGGCAACGCGTCATCCTCGCGCGCGCGCTGCATCCGCAGTACCGGCAGGTCGTACGCACCTACACCGGCGGTGCCGGCAATGTGGAACTCGTCGAAGCGCCGTTCGGCGCCGATGGACGCACGGACGGCGAGTGGCTGGCCGCGCACGTCGATGAGCGCACCGCCGCCGTCGTCCTGGGATATCCGAATTTCTTCGGTGCCATCGAGGACCTGGGCGGCGCCGCCACACTTGCGCACGAACGGGGTGCGCTGCTGGTCACGGTGACCGCCGAACCGGTCGCCCTGGGCATCGTCCAGCCGCCGGGAGCGTACGGCGCCGATATTGCCGTTGCCGAGGGGCAGAGTCTTGGCATACCGGTGTCGTATGGCGGCCCCGGTGTCGGGCTGTTCGCCACGCGCACCGAACATGTCCGCCTGATGCCCGGACGCCTGGTGGGCGAGGCGATGGACGGGGCCGGGCGCCGCGGGTACGTCTTGACCCTCGCCACCCGCGAGCAACACATTCGCCGCGAGAAGGCGACGTCGAACATCTGCACCAACCAAGGACTGATGGCGCTCGCGGTCACCGTCTTCCTCTCCACCCTGGGCAAGAGCGGCTTGCGCGAATTGGCGCTCGCCAACACGGCGGCGGCGCACCGGGCCGCGGCGCAGATCACCGCGAGCGGCGCGTGGCGCATGCCGTTCGCGGCGCCGTTCTTCAACGAGTTCGTGATCGCCGGCACGGACGCCGAAGCCCGCTGGGACGCGGCGCGCCAGCACGGCGTGCTCGCCGGGATGCCCTTGCGACGTTGGTACCCGGAGGTGACGGACGCCTTGCTGCTGTGCGTCACGGAGTTGCATGACACGGAGGCGGTGGCGCGCGTGGTACGCGCCCTGAGCTGAGATGTCCCGCGGCACAGGCAAACAAGCGGGCTTGTTGCTCGACGAGCCATTGATCTTCGAACGCAGCCGTGCGGGCCGCGGCGGCTTCCGCCTCCCGGGCAATCGCGAAGATCCGGCCGCATTTCTACCCGCCGGGATACTGCGCCAGCCGATCGACGGTTTCCCTGAGCTCAGCGAGCCCGAGGTGCTCCGCCACTTCTTGCGCCTGTCGCAGTGGAACTTCGGCACGGCGACGACCTTCTATCCTCTCGGTTCCTGCACCATGAAGTACAACCCCGTGGCCAACGAAGTGGCGGCGCGTCTGCCGGGCTTCGCCGCCCTGCACCCGTTGACGCCGGACACCGCCGCCCAGGGGGCACTGGAACTGGTGTGGGAACTGGAGCGGCTCCTGGCGGAGATCAGCGGCATGGCCGCCGTCAGCCTGCAACCCGCCGCCGGTGCCCAGGGCGAACTCACGGGGATGAAGATCATCCGTGCCTACCACACCGCTCGCGGCCGCCCGCGCAGCAAGGTGCTCATCCCGGCCAGCGCCCACGGCACCAATCCCGCCAGCGCCACCCTGTGCGGCTACACCACCGCGCAGATCGACCGCAGCCGCGACGGCTTGCTCGACGTGGCCGCCGTGCGGCAGGCGATGGATGACGAGGTCGCCGCCCTCATGGTCACCAACCCCAACACCCTCGGGCTGTTCGAGCGTGACATCGTCGAGGTGGCGCAGGTGGTACACCAACGCGGCGGCTTGCTGTATCTCGACGGCGCCAATCTCAACGCGCTGATGGGAGTCGCCAAACCGGCGCACATGGGCGCCGACGTGCTGCAATTCAATCTTCACAAGACCTTCTCCACCCCGCACGGCGGCGGCGGCCCGGGCGCCGGGCCGGTCGGCGTGGTCGAGGCCCTGGCCCCCTACCTGCCGACACCGCGCGTGGTTCGCGACGACGGGCAGTTCCGGTGGAGCGAGGAGTTCCCGCAGTCCATCGGCCGGGTGCGGTCGTTCTTCGGCAATTTCGGCATGCTGGTGCGGGCCTATGCCTACATCCTCGCCATGGGCGGCGACGGCCTGTGCGCCGCCACCGAGATGGCCGTGTTGAGCGCGAACTACATCCGCAGCCGTCTGCAGGCCGCCTATCAGATCGCCTATCCCGGCGTCTGCATGCACGAGTGTGTGTTCACCGACAAAGGTTTCGAAGCCGCCGGCGTCAAGACCCTCGATATCGCCAAGCGCCTGCTCGATTACGGTTTCTACGCGCCGACCATCTACTTCCCGCTCGTCGTCAGCGGCGCCATGATGATCGAGCCCACGGAAACCGAGAGCAAGGAGACGCTCGACGAGTTCGTCGATGCCATGCTGCGCATCGCGGACGAAGCCGCCGAGGATCCCGACCGCGTGCGCAGCGCCCCGACGCTGACGCCGATCGGGCGGCTCGACGAAGCCCGCGCCGCGCGCCGGCCGGTGCTGCGCTGGACCCCCAAGCCGCTGGCAGACACCTGAGGGGCGGCCGTCGCTACAGCAGGCCCGCGCCCATCATCACCCACGACGGCACGCGGTGGCCGGCGCCGTCGTGCACCACGGTGATGCGGGCGTCGAAAACGAAGTGGATGTTGCCGTCGCTGGCTTCGGCCCCGGACGGCGGATTACGATCGAAAAAGCCTTCGCGACAGGCGGTTTGCAGGTTGCGATCGGTCGCAAACGCGACGCTCCCCGACCGGCGTTTGGTCTCGATGGAGAGCACCCGCCCGCTCTTGTCCATCACCGCCTCGACGGTGGCGAACTCCTCGGTGGATTCCCGCCCGGCATCGCGGCTGCGGCGCACCAGCATGACGAAGTTCTGGAAGACGCGCACGGCAACGCGGCGGACGAAGGGCGCAAACTGGTCCGCCTTGGTGTTGAGCATGGTGACGTCGCCGTCGCGCACCGCGGGCAGGAAATCCCGGGTGCCGCCCAGCCCGTTGGTCCGCCAGGGGTCGCCGTGCCGCAGCAGATCGTTACGTTCGACCTTCGCGTGCTGCTCCGCTGCCGGCGCGGCCGATTCGGCTTCGCGCGGCAACGCTCCCTCGCGGACCATGTCGCCCGTCGGTGGCAGGAGTTGGTCCAGCTTCGGGAGCGCGGCCACCTGCGTGTCGCTGCGTGCCGACTCCGCCGGCTTGCGCCCGCTATCCTCACGCGGCTTCTTGGCCTCGACCTTGGCGGGCGCGCTCGGCTTCTCCGCCGACTCCTTCTTTGTAGCCGTGCCCTTGCCTTCCGGATCGCCGGCCGCGGGGTCTCCCCGGCGCACCATCTCTTCCTTCACGACATTGTTACGGTCACTGAGGAAGCGGGCATTCGCCGGTTCCTTCTCCTCTCCCTTGTCGGGCGGGCTGACGATCTGCTGTTTCGGCACGGGAATGGCGGGCGGTGGCGGCGCGGCCTGACCGGGTACCGAGGCTGCCTGCGGCGCGCGCGGCGGGGGCGGCGCCTTCGGCACCACCACCTTGGGGATCGCGGCGAGATCGACATCGATCGTGCGCGGCGGCTGTGGCAGCGCCAGCCGTGCCTGTTTGGCCAGTGGCAGCAAGGTCAAGATCAAGCCGTGCAACAGCACGGAGAGGATCAAGGCCCACGCCAACCGGGAGTCGTCGGTCCTCATGCACCCCTCGCCACAGCGTTCAGGTTCCGTGGCACTTCTTGTATTTCTTCCCGCTGCCGCAGGGGCACGGGTCGTTACGGCCCACCTTGTCGCTGTCGCGCCGCACGTTGGCGGCCTTGCCCGGCGGTCCCTGCGGCATGCCGCCGCCACTCATGACCATCTGCGCCGGCTGCGGCCGCCGCTGCGCCTCCAGGCGCACGACGTCTTCCTGGCGGGCAATCTGCACGGTGTAGATTTTCTCCACCACGTCCGCCTCGAGCTGCTCCATCATCGCCTCGAAGGCGGCAAAGCCCTCCTTCTTGTATTCCTGCAACGGGTCGCGCTGTCCGTACCCGCGCAGGCTGATGCCCTCTTTGAGGTGGTCCATCGACAGCAGATGGTCCTTCCACAGCGCGTCCACCGTCTGCAGCAGGATGAGCTTTTCCAGATGGCGCATCACCGGCGGTGTGAAGGTGCGTTCCTTCTCGTCGTAGGCCGCATGCAGCCGATCGATCACCGCCTGTTCCAAGCGCTCGGGTGTGAGGCCATCCTTGTCGGCATCGCCGACGGCAAAGCGCAGCCCGAAGGTCTTGAACAGGACGTCGCCCAGCGCCTGCCAATCCCACTCGTCGGCGTGCATGTCGCGGTTGGCGTACTGCGCCACCAGCCCGGCAGCGACCGAGTCGGCCATTTCGAGCACGTCGGCTTTGAGGTTGCCGCTGCCGAGTATCTCGCGCCGGCGGCCGTAGATGATTTCGCGCTGCTGGTTCATGACGTCGTCGTATTCCAGCAGGTGTTTACGGATGTCGAAGTTGTGGCCTTCCACCTTACCCTGCGCGTTGGCCACGGCGCGGGTGATGAGCCGGTGCTCGATCGGCTCCCCTTCCTCCATCCCCAGGCGGGTCATCAGCCCTTGGATCCGCTCGGCGCCGAAGATGCGCATCAGGTCGTCTTCGAGCGACAGGAAGAAGCGCGAGGCGCCCGGGTCTCCTTGCCGGCCCGCGCGGCCGCGCAACTGGTTGTCGATGCGGCGGCTCTCGTGGCGTTCCGTGCCGACGATGAACAGACCGCCCGCCGCGATCACTTTGTCGCGTTCCTCGATGCACCGTTGCCGGTAGCGCTGCAAACTTTCGTCATGTCGCGTGCGGAACTCGGGCGGCGCCTTCTCCATCTCCTCGCGCACGTCTTCGACGGCCTTGGTGTATTTCCGCCGTGACTCCTCGTACTCGCGATCGGCCTGCGCTTTGGCTTCCTCGAACGGCCGATACGCGGTGTTGTACGCGATCTCCGCCTGCTCCAGTCGCGCCTGCGCTTCTTCATAGGCGTGGCGCGCTTCCTGGACCCGCGGATCGCCGTCCGCCAGGACGTCCTGCAGCGCCTGCTCGCAGAACTGACCCAGCGACTCGAAATCGTGCCGCGCGCGGTCGAGTTCGCGGCTGGCGCGCTCCACTGCCGCCCGCGCATTTCTCAGTTCCGCGGCACGGTCCGTGCCCTCGGCTCCGTCCGCTTGCACGAACTCGAGCAACTTGAGACTGGCGCCGGTTTTCCCCAGCGCATCTTCGAGCTGTTTGCGCGCCGCGGTGAAGCGCGTCCCGACGTCCTCATCGAGATGTTCGCCAGTGACGCGGTGCAGTTCGAGCAACGCGCTGGCGTAGGCCGTCGCCGCCTTGCCGAAGCGCTGGAGATCCGCCGTTGCCGCCGCGCCGGGAAAGTGCCGCGGTTGCTGGCCGTAGCGTGCGGCTTCGGCGCGAAAGACCGCTTCGGCATAGTGCCGATTTTCCCGCTGGCCGTCGTGCAAGGTGGTGAACTCTTCCAGCGCCGTGGTGTACGCCTCTTCCAACGGCTTCCAGCCGCTCTCGTATCGCCGGCGCGCCTCGGCAATCGCCTCGTTGCGCCGGTCCCGCAGCTTTTGCAGCAGCTCCTCGTAGCGATGCCCGCCTTCCGGCAATGCGGCGGAGCGCTGAATCCACTCGTTCTCCATGTCGGCACGCGCCAGGAACTCCGGATTGCCCCCCAGCAGGATGTCCGTACCGCGTCCGGCCATGTTGGTGGCGATCGTCACCTGATTGTGGCGTCCTGCCTGGGCGATGATGTTGGCCTCGGCCTCGTGATTCACCGCGTTGAGGACGTTGTGCTTGACGCCCTTCTTCTTCAGCATCTTCGACAGGCGCTCGGATTTCTCGACCGATACCGTGCCCACCAGCACCGGCTGGCCGCGCTCGTGGCACTCGACGATCTCTTCGACCACGGCGTCGAATTTCTCGCGCTCGCTCTTGTAGACCACGTCCGCATAATCCGCGCGAATCATCAGCTTGTTCGGCGGTACCACGACGACGTCGAGCTTGTAGATGTTCTTGAACTCGACCGACTCCGTGTCCGCGGTGCCGGTCATGCCCGCCAGTTTCTTGTACATGCGGAAATAGTTCTGGATGGTGATCGTCGCCAGCGTCTGATTTTCCCGCTCGATGCGCACGCCTTCCTTCGCCTCCACCGCCTGATGCAACCCATCCGACCAGCGGCGCCCGGGCATCAAGCGGCCGGTGAACTCGTCGACGATGATCACCTGGCCGTCCTTGACGATGTAATCGACGTCCCGATGGAAGATCGCGTGCGCCTTCAGCGCCTGGTTCACGTGGTGCAGCGTATCGATGTGGCTCGGATCGTAGAGGTTGGTGACGCCGAGCATGCGCTCGACCTTGGCCACCCCTTGCTCGGTGAGCACGGCGGAGCGCGATTTCTCGTCCACCCAGAAATCGCCGGATTCCTCCGCCGGCGCGTCGCCCTGGCGGTCCTTGCGCTCCCCTTTGCGCAAGCGCGGGATGATGCGGTCGATGACGTAGTACTTGTCGGTGGATTCCTCCGCCGGGCCGGAAATGATCAGCGGCGTGCGCGCCTCGTCAATCAGGATGTTATCGACTTCGTCGACGATGGCGAAATTCAGTTCCCGCTGCACATATTCCTCCAGCGTGAACTTCATGTTGTCGCGCAGGTAATCGAAGCCGAACTCGTGATTGGTACCGTAGGTGATGTCCGCCAGGTAGGCGTCGCGGCGCTCGATCGGGCGCAGATTGAGCATGCGGTAATCTTTGACCACGAACGTCGGGTCGAAGTGGAAACTGGCTTCGTGCACGATCGCCGCCACCGAGACGCCGAGCAGGTGGAAGATCGGTCCCATCCACTGCACGTCACGGCGCGCCAGATAGTCGTTGACGGTCACCAAATGCGCCCCGCGGCCGGTGAGCGCGTTGAGGTAGAGCGGCGCGGTGGCCACCAGGGTCTTGCCTTCGCCGGTCTTCATCTCGGCGATCTTGCCGTCGTGCAGCACGATACCGCCGATCATCTGCACATCGAAATGGCGCAGGCCGGTGGTCCGCCGCGAGGCCTCGCGCACCACGGCGAAGGCCTCCGGCAGGATCTCCTGCAACACGTCCTTTTCCGCCTCGCGCAGCGCCTTTTCCTGGTCTTCGATCTCCGACCGCAACGACCCGGCGTCGTCTCCGTCGTCCGCCGCGCCGGGCTGCGCCTGCTGGCCCTCACGTGCCCGCAGTTCCTCCAACTGCCGGCGTTCGGCCGCCGTGCGCTCTTGAATGCGCGCCCGGAACTCATCGGTCTTGGCGCGCAGTTGCGCATCGCTCAGGGGGGTCAGAGCGGATTCGAATTCGCCGATGCGAGCCACCAACGGCCGCATGCGCTTGAGTTCGCGGTCGTTCTTGCTTCCAATGATCTTGGTCAGGATATTCAGCATTGTTATAGAATCGTACGCTCGGGAGCCCGGAACGCACGGGGCCTCTCCCGCCGCCGTATTCCCGTCGCTCCCTGAATTGGAAACTTCTAGCAGGTTCGTCCCGCCGATGCATCCCGCGTGCCCCGCGTGCCTGGCATCCGCCGGCCGTCACGTTTCTGTCGAATCCACAGCCGGCGTCGTTCCCGACGAGCCAAGGACGAGCGGCCCTACCGCAAGCACGCCGGGCGCTGCCCCTAACGCTCGATGCGGACGGCCGAGTCCACTTTCTGGCCAATGAAGCGGCTGGCGACTTTGCTGAACCGTTCCGGCACGTCGGTCACGAAAAAGCTCACCGACCCTTCGCCAGAGCGGCGTGCCAATCCGTAGCGCACGAGGGTATCGCGTACCGCCACCGCGGTGGTATGCGCCGAGTCCACCAGCGTGACTTTCGGTCCCATGACCGCCCCGATCGCCGGCGCCAGGAGCGGGTAATGGGTGCATCCGAGGACGAGGGTGTCGATGCCGCTGCGCTTGAGGCTGGTGAGGTAGGCCCCCGCCGCCTCGCGCGCCACCGCATTGTCGGTCCATCCCTCTTCCGCCAACGGCACGAACAGCGGGCAGGCGCGGGTATAGATCTCCAACGTGTCGTCGAACTGCCGCAGGGCACGGGTGTAGGCGCCGCTGGCGATGGTCGCCTCGGTGCCGATGATGCCGACCTTGCGATTGCGGGTCTGGCGCGCCGCCTGCCGTGCCCCCGGTTCGATCACCCCCACCACCGGCAGCGCGAAGCGCTCCGCCAGCAAGCCGAGCGCGACGGCGGCGGCGCTATTGCACGCCACCACCAGCATTTTGATCCCCTTATCCACCAGGAATTCGGTGTTTTCCAGGGAGTAACGGCGGACGACCTCAGCCGACTTGCTGCCGTATGGATAGCGCGCCGTGTCGCCGAGGTAGATGAGATGCTCGTGCGGCAACAATTCCATCATTTGCCGCAGCACGGTCAGCCCGCCCACGCCCGAGTCGAAGACACCGATCGCCGCGCCGGCGTTCGGGTGCTGGCGCGACCGGCCGGCACTGGCTGGCGACGGTGCCGCGGGCCCGTTCTGGCCGCGGGGGTTGCGCCGCCACCCGTCGCCGCGGGACGGAGACGTGCGCATCACCGTGCCGTGCTCACGCACTGCGCCAGCGGCCGCTGGGCGACCAGGTGCTCCGCCACCTCGCGATCGGAAGGGGTCCGGCCCAAGACCTTATTCCAAACGCCGGGCGGCTCCATACAGATGTACACCGGCATGTTCGCGTCAAGTTGCCGCAGCCAGTCTAGCATCCGGCGATAGATTTTCACTCGCAATCCGCGCCAGGCCCGAGCCTTGCCGTCGGGCCCCGGCACCAGTTCGCCGGTCAGCACCAGGCTGGGGTGCGGGCGCGCCTTGATGGCGGCCTTCAAGCGTGGGGTCATGCGCAAGCTGCCGAGGCTGACCCAGGCAACGCGCCGCGTGTCCAGCCGCCGGAAGACCCGCTCGATGACCTGTCGATAGCCCTCTTCCCAATCCGCGTGGGCGATGATCGGGTCGAAGTGGAACCCCACCTTGTATCCGGCCGCTTGGACGCGACGCGCCGCCTGCAGGCGTTCCTCCAGGTTGGCGGTGCCGTCCTCCTCGGCGGCCATGATCCGCGTCGCGTTCAGGGACCATGACACCACCGTCCGCTCCTTGGGCTCCAGATCCAGCAAATTGTCGATGCACGCGCTCTTGGTCTTCAACTCCAACAAGCCGTTCGGGCGCTCGGCAAAAAACGGCACCAGTTCGCGCGACAGCGCGGTGAGATGATCGAGCGCCAGGCTATCCGCCAATTCCCCCGTGCCGATGCGAAAGGTACGGTCGGGATGCGCCCGCAACACCGCATCGATTTCGGCCAGGCCGTCGCCGACGTTGCTGAACGCTTTGATGGCGGTGTTGTTCGCCAGGTAGTCCTGCAGAAAACAGTAGCTACAGTCGTATGGGCAATTCGAGGCAAAGCTCACCACCAGATAGTTGCAGCACACCAGCCCCGGGGTGCCCGCGGGACAGTGCTGTAAGAACGTGCCGCGGTGCCGCTTGACCACCAGGCGGCGCTTGCCTTCGGCGAAATCCCCGGCGGGCTCGGCCGTATTCGGGTCGTCGACGATCCGTACCGGCACATCCGGCAGCCGTTCGCGCAGCCGTCGCGCCAGATCGGAGTCCTCCTCGCCACGCTCGATCCACAGCGCACTGGGCAGCCACCGTGTCATGGCGCTTCCCCGAGCAATCGGAAAATGGCCTTGCAGGTGGCCGTCTCCGCCGCCGCCCCGATCCGCTCGGCGGCGGCGGCCAGCGCCGCCACACTGTCCGCGACAATCTCCACGCGCAGCTCGTCGCCCTCGAGGAATTCCGGGAAACTCACGCGCACGTTGCGTGGGAGCCGCAGCGCGCGAACCATCGCCGTGAGCCGCTCCTCCGTCGCCGCAAGCTCGGGAAAGCGCAGTCGGCGTAGCGCCGTCTTGACCAGCCTGAGTTTATCGTTGCGCCCGACGTGCCGGGCGCGTCGCCCCAGCCGCACCGGCTCGAGCGCCAGCACGCGTGCCAGCGAGAGCCGATCGCGAGCGGCGATCTCCTCGGCCCAGTCCCACAGGTCGCGGAGCTGATGTTCCCCCAGCCGCAGTTCGCGCGCCAACTCCAACAGCGCTTCGCCGTCGGCGGGCGCCAGCGCCTGCCAGCGCGCCACCACCGCATTGCCGTAGCGGCGCTCCGCCGTAAAGGTCCGGAGCGCGGCCTCGAACGGTGCCTCAGGCATGGCGACCCTCAACACGATTCTCGTGACAATCGCGATCCTCGCGCTGCGCTAACGACGCGAAAGCCGCCGGCCAAGTTTCCGGATGCGGGCTCGCGAACGCGCTCGGCAGGCGCCGGTATGCTTCCGCTTCGGCCTCACGCCCGCGGCGCGCGGCCCCGTGGGCCAGGATCGCGCATTTTTCCCCGAGCACCGCCAACGCCGCCCGTCGCTGATCCGCCGCCAGTTGCCCGCCTTCCAACAACCGCTGCAACGCCGCCACCCGGAAGCGATCCATGCCCCAAAAACGACGCGACAGTTGGTCGGGATGTCCGCCACGTTTGACCACGAGGGCGCGGTCGATCAACCAGACCGGGGTGTTTCGCGCAATCCGCAACCACAAGTCGTAGTCCTCACACGCCGGCAAGCGCTCGTCGAAGCCGCCGGCAACGTTGAACACTCCGCGCCGCAGCATGACCGCCGACGGGCTCACCAGGCACCGCCGCAGGCTAGGTTCGAAAATGTCGCCGCTCGGCTTGCGGTGGTGCGCACGCGGGTTCACGCGGACCCCGTTGCGCACCCAGTTCTCGTCCGTTTGGCAAATCCCCGCTCTCTCATATTCGGCGAAGAAGGCTGCTTGCGCGGCCAGCTTATCGGGGAGCCAGAGATCGTCGGAGTCCAGGAACGCGATCAGTTCGCCGCGGCTTTCGGCCACACCGCGATTGCGCGCCGCCGCCACGCCGCGATTGGCGGTGGCGATGAGACGTACGCGGTCGTCGAACTCGGCGCGCAGCGCGGCCGCCGTGCCGTCGGTGGAGCCGTCGTCGACCACGACGATCTCGAATGCGACCCCGCGCTGCGCGCACACCGAGGCCACGGCCTCACGCACGAATCCGCGGCGGTTGAAGGTGGGAATGATGACGCTGACCAGCACTGCAGGGTTACTTACTATACGGATGGCGCCGGATAAAGCCGCGGGCACGCGGGTGCACACGGCCGCCGCTCTGGGCGTCCCGATGCGTTGCGGCCGCGGGCCGGCGTATTGACCCGCCGCCGCAACTGCTTTAGCAGACGGGAAGACCCATCGACGCGGACGTGGATCTCAAGCAGACGTAAGGGTGCGGGTGTGAGCGGACTGTCGGTAATCATCCCGGTGCACAACGGGGCACACTTCCTCGACCGCTGTCTCGGCAGCCTGGGACGATCCCGTTTCGGCGATTACGAGTGCATCGTCGTCGACGACGCCTCCACCGACGCCTCCGGCGCCGTCGCCCTGCGGCATGGAGCGAGCGTGGTGACGCTGGTGCGTAACGGCGGCCCGGCGCGGGCGCGCAATGTGGGGGCGCAGCGCGCGGGCGGAGAGATCCTGCTCTTTCTCGACGCCGACGTCCGCGTGCATCCCGAGACCCTCGCCCGCGTCGATGCCCATTTCCGCGCGCATCCGACCGCCGCCGCGGTCATCGGCTCGTACGATGACGCACCCACCGCTCCCGGCTTTGTGTCGCAGTACAAGAATCTGTTCCACCATTACGTTCACCAGACCAGCCGCGCGGACGCCTGGACCTTCTGGGGAGGATGCGGCGCCATCCGGCGCACGGTCTTCCTCGCCGCCGGCGGCTTCGACGAGTGGTACCGGCGACCGTGCGTGGAAGACATCGCGCTGGGCTTTCGCTTGCGCACGCTCGGCCACCGCATCGATCTCGAGCCGACCATCCAGGTGACGCACTTGAAGCGCTGGACCTTCTGGAGCCTGCTGCGCACTGACGTGCTCGACCGCGGCATACCGTGGTTCCGCCTGATGCTCGCGGACCGCACCATGCCGGCGGATTTGAACGTGACGACCACCCATCGGGGGAGTGCGGCGCTGGTCTGCCTTACGGCGCTGTTGGCCGGGTTGGTCGCCATGCGGGCACCGCTGGTTTCCGCCGGTGACCCCAGCCTGCTCCCGCCACTGCTGCTCTGGACCGTATTCGCGGCGGCGCTGCTGCTCGTCCTCAACCGGGATCTCTACCGTTTCTTTGCGCGCAAGCGTGGCCTGTGGTTTGCCCTGCGCGCCGTGCCCATGCACTGGCTCTATTATGGCTACTGCGGCGTGGCGGTTATTGCGGGTTTGGGACTGCACTTGCTGGACCGGCTCGGCGCGCGACGCGAGCGCCCGCGGGTGACCAGCGCCAGTTAGTGTCATGCGTCGCAACGGGAGGATCGAATGAGGCTCCGTTCGGCCCGCGTGCCGCCCTTCTTTGGAGGGTCGGTGTATCGAGGGACGTCCTCATTTGCGGCTGCGCCCCGCCTATCGATACGGCGCCGAATGCAGGCGCCTGCCCGGGGTGAACGGCAGGCATTGCGTGCCAGACGGCAGAGACCGTCCGTTTGACGTACGTCACTAACCACCCACTCGTCGCATGCCGTCCGTAGTGATTATCGGGGCCGGCCCGGCCGGCTTGACAGCCGCCTACGAGCTCTCGAAGCTGGGGATCGGGTCGGTGGTGCTGGAGGCGGACGACCAGGTAGGTGGCATCTCCCGCACGGTCAACTATCGCGGCTACCGTTTCGACATCGGCGGGCATCGTTTTTTCTCCAAAGTGCCGCTGATCAACGACCTTTGGCACGCGATCCTCGGCGAGGATTTTCTGCTGCGCCCACGGTTGTCGCGCATTCACTACCGCGGCCGCTTCTTCGATTATCCGCTCAAACCGCTCAATGCGTTGGCGGGGCTCGGTCCGTTCGAGGCGTTGCTGGTTGGCGCGAGCTACGCCAAGACCAAGATCGCTCCGGCGCCGGAGGAGCGCAGCTTCGAGCAGTGGGTCGTCAACCGCTTCGGCTATCGACTCTACGAAATCTTCTTCAAGACCTACACCGAGAAGGTCTGGGGCATGCCGTGCTCCGAGATTTCGGTGGACTGGGCGGCGCAACGCATCAAGAATCTGTCCCTGACCGAGGCGGTCCGCAATGCGTTGTTCAACAAGACGCACGACCGCGACGGCACGCTGATCACCAGCTTGATCGAGCGCTTCCACTACCCGCGGCTGGGGCCAGGGATGATGTGGGAGCGCTGCGAAGCGCTCGTCCGCGAGCGCGGCAGCGAGACCATGCGCGGGGTCCGCGTGGAGCGCATCCGGCACCGGCACGGGCGCGTCGAGTGCGTCGACGGGCGCACCGCGGCGGGGGACGCCGTCGAATTCGGCGGCGATCACGTCATTTCCACCATGCCGATCCGCGATCTGGTCAACGCCCTCGATCCGGCGCCTCCCGATCACGTCCTCCGTGCCGCCAACCGGCTGCGCTACCGGGATTATCTTACCGTGGTGCTGATCGTGAACCGGGCCGAGGTCTTCCCCGACAACTGGATCTACATCCATTCGCCCGACGTCAAGCTCGGGCGTATCCAAAACTACAAGAACTGGAGTCCGCACATGGTGCCCGACGGGTCGCGCACCTCGCTCGGCCTGGAGTACTTCCTGTGGGACCAGGACGAGGAATGGACCTGGCCGGAAGATCGGCTCATCGAGTTGGGCATGCGCGAGTGCACACGGATCGGCCTGCTCGATCCCGCCGAGGTAGACGACGGCACCGTGGTGCGCATGCCCAAGGCCTACCCCGTCTACGACCACGGCTACCAGGAGCGGCTGGCGACCGTCCGCGATTACCTGGGAACGATCGCCAACCTCCAGCTCATCGGCCGCAACGGCCAGCACCGCTACAACAACCAGGATCATTCCATGCTCGCCGGAATCTTTGCGGCGCAAAACCTGGCAGGCGCGCGGCACGATGTCTGGTCGGTGAACACCGACATGGACTACCAGGAGGAAGCGCGCGTTCCGTCGCCACGCCTGGCGCCGGTCGGCGTCGAAGGCGCACCGGCGTTGGCCGCCGAGCGCGTCATCCAGGTGGCGTTTGCGCGCGTGGATGCGGTGGCGTTGGGGGTGGCGTTCGGCGCCGTTGCCGGGCTTGGACTCTTCCTGGCCACCGTTTTTCTCCTCTTCAAGGGCGGCCCCACGGTGGGCCCCAACCTCGCGCTGCTAGGGCAGTACTTCGTCGGATTCCGGGTGACGTGGGTTGGGGCGCTGGTCGGGTTGGTCGAAGCGGGCCTCGGCGGGTTTGCCACGGGCTACGTGGCGGCGCATTTACGCAATCGGGCGCTGGCGAGGTACGCTGTCTGGCTACAGCGCCGTGCGGCCGCCAAGGCGCGTCGCGATCTTTTGGACCGTGTATGACGGAGGCACATCGATGACCAAGGTAGAGGACGAGGCGTCCGAGCTCAGCCGCGCCGTACTCCGCATGCACGCCGGAGTGTTGGCACTCGTGGGGGGCGGTCTGGGCGGGACAAGCGTGTTTGTCGCCACGGTGTGGTTGGTGATCAAAGGCGGCCCGGACGTCGGCGCCCATCTGCAGCTCCTCGACCAGTTCTTCTATGGCTACTCCGTGTCGTGGAGCGGTAGCGTCATCGGCTTCCTCTACGGTGCGTGCCTGGGTGCACTCGCGGGCGGACTGAGCGGCGCGCTTTACAACCTCGTGGTCGGCTTGCGGGAATGAGTCGGCGCGGCGGGAAGACGCAGTCGCGCGCTACACCGGCGGCATCGGCCGGGGCGCTGCCGCGAGCGGTAGGCGGCGCGACGCTGCCGCCACGTTACCTGCGGGCGGCGGCCCTCCTCGGCGCAGTCTGCTTCCTGGTGTACATGAGCAGTCTACGCAAGCCGTTATCGGCGGATACGGTCCCGACGCGTCTGTTACCGTTCAGCATCCTGCGCCAGGGGAATCTGGACCTCGACGAATTCGCCTGGTTGCGCCGCCTGGACCCGCACCCGTACTTCTTGCGCAAGGCGGCCGACGGGCACTTTCGGTCCCGCTACCCCGTCAGCGTCGCCGTGCTGGTGACGCCGTTGTACCTGCCGGTCAACTGGTGGCTGCAACACCAACAAATCGACGACGACGACGTCCGCTTCCGCCTCGCGGTCGTCCTCATGGAACGTATCGTCGCCGCACTGATTGCCGCGGCCTCGGTCAGCCTGGTGTTTCTCGCCGCCGTCACCATAACGGATCGGCGCCGCGCCGCCGTCGTTGCCTTGCTGTACGCCTTCGCCACCCCGACGTGGGCAATCAGCAGTCAGGCGCTGTGGCAACACGGCCCGGCCGAGCTTGCGCTCGCGGGATTGGGTGTGTGCCTCGTTTCCGCCGACACGCGGCGCGCCGCCGTGGCCGCCGGCGGCTTGGCGAGCCTGAGCGTGCTGGCGCGGCCAACCATGGCGATCTTCGCGATGTTGGCGGCGCTGTACATGTGGCGGGAACGGCGCGCGCGCCTGGTCGCGTTCCTGATCGTTCCGCTCGCCGGTCTGCTCCTGGCAGCCGCCTATTTCAACGCCCGTCTCCTCCACTTCGTCGCCCCCGCGGTGCCGCGCGGGGCCTTCGGCCCCCCACGGCTGACGGCCTTGCTTGGGCTCCTAGCGAGTCCCAATCGCGGCCTCTTTGTCTACGTCCCGCTTGCCGCGCTGGCAGTGCCCACGCTGCTGCGTCCGCCCGCCGCTGCACCGCGCTGGGTTACGGTCTATGCTCGCATCGGGGTCGGCGCGTATCTGCTCCTGTACAGCGCGTGGAGCGGGTGGTGGGCCGGACATTCCTATGGGCCGCGGTTTCTCACCGACCTCATGCCCGTTCTCGCCCTCGGCGCCATCCCGGTGGGCGAACGTTTGTGGCGCCGGGCCGCCGGTCGCCTCGTCATCTGCGGTCTGGTGGCCTGCAGCGTGGCGGTGCAAGTCATTGGCGTCTACTGCGACGACAACGCCTGGAACGCTCTGCCACAGTCCATCGACCGCCACCCGGATCGGGTGTGGGATTGGCGCGATCCCCAGATTCTGCGCGCCGCGAATTCCGGCTGGCACGCATTCAACTTGCCACCGCTCATCTGGCAGGCGGCTACAAATCCGCGGCCGGCACGGCTCGAGCCGTTGTTGGCGAGCGAACTCACCGGGCAGATCGCAGTGGAAGAACCGACACCGCTGCGCTACCGCCGGGCGCGCGCGAATACGCTGCGCGTACGGATCACGAACCTGGGCGGCCAGGCATGGCCGGCATTCAGCGACTTCGGCTTACTGCAGGTGTCGGGCGTGTATCGTTGGTGGGCAGGCGGGCGGCTGGTCGCAGGCGAGGGTGGGTTCATCCCGCTACCCCGGAATCTGGCCGCGGGCGAATCGATCTCGGTCCGAGCCACCATCGACGCACCCAAGCGGCCGGGCCATTACGAACTGGAGATCGTGATGTCGCAGATCCTCGATGTCGACAACGGAATGGCCGGCAATGCCACCGTGCGCGTGCCGGTGGAAAATCAGTGAGTCTTAGAGCGCACTCTCGCCGCGCTTGCCGAGGTTGCGAAACATCTCCGGTGTGGCGCTCGCCACCGACAGGCCTTGGGCGGACAGGGCGGCCGAAGCGGACACGCCTGGCACCGGCGACGCTGCCGGAGACGGCGAATTGTCGTTGCACCCCGCCGCAGCCAGCACCAGTACCGCTGCCACGAGCCGTGGCACCACGGCCGCGAATCGCCGCGCGCGCCGCGCATGGGCCATTTCACCGCTCCCGGCGTGGCGACCGCGCAGCGGACGCCGCCAGGCCGACAAACGCATCCAACACATCACTGCGGGCGAGGATGCCCACCAACTTGCCGTTGTCGACAATGGGCACGGCGCCAAGCCGTTCGCGGCGCATCAACCGCGCCGCGTCAACCAGCGGTTCATGCGGACCGAGTGTCAGCACGTTCGGCGTCATCACCATCTCCACGGTCACCGACTCGGGATTGCTCGTCGGGACCGGCCGCGGCTTCCTGGCCCCCAGCGCCGGGGCGTCGAACACCGACGGGTACGCCTCCCGCACGTCGCGGTCGGTGATGATACCGACCAGCCGTCCGCTAACGATGACGGGCAGCTGATTGATGCGGTGCATCTCCATAATTTCCCGCGCGTGCGCGATGGTGTCCAACGGTTTCACGCACTGCACCGGGTGCTTCATCCATTGCTCAATCCGCATGCCGCTACACTCCTCCGGATACGCCCAACCCACAGGGCTCGTATCCAGACTGAAGCGGACCATATTTGGCGCCACTTCTCAAGACACTGCGCGCGCGGAACCGATCATGCCATGCCCGGGCCACAGGGGGCACCTGGCCGCCGCCGGCGCAGTCGCTTCAGAACAACGCGAGCCCGACACCGGCACCGAACGCGAGCAGCACGAAGGCTTGCAGGGTGCGGACCTGCCCTGGGACGATCACGCTCGTCGTCTCCGGATGGGCCAACACGGTGCGGCTCGCGGCGATAGCCGGGGGCAGGCCCAGGGCGCCCAGCCAAACCCCTCTGGACACGCCCCACAACGGTAACAGCGCCAGCCCGCCAAAACTCAGTGCCATCAACACGGCAAAGGCCTGGCTGGCACGCCGCCGCCCCAGCCGGACGACGAGTGTGCGCTTGTGCGCAGCCCGATCGGCACGGTAATCCGGAAATTCGTTGATCCAAAGAAAGCCGGCAACCGCGATTCCCAGAGGCACCGACACCGCAATCACCTCGCCGGACACGTGCCCGCGCTGCACCAGATAGGTGCCACAGCAAATCAGCGGCCCGTAGCACAGGCCGACCGCAAGCTCGCCGCAGCCGCGGTAGGCCAGCCGGGCGGGTGACGCGTGATAGCCGTAGGCGCACGCCACCCCCACCATCCCAATCCCCAACACGTTCGGCTCGCGCAGAAACACGATGACGAGGCCGACGACGACGCCCAGGGCGTAGCATACCGCCGCCACCGCGATGGTCTGCGTTTCGGTAAGCAAGCCGTCCACCAACACGCGCTTGCCCCCCGAAAACGGGCTGCGATCTTCGCCGGCGACCGCCAGATCCGTGCCGGACCGGTAATCGACGACGTCGCCCGACGCGTTCTTGGCAACCTCGAGAAAGAAGATGCCGGCAACCGTCAGCGCCAACCAGCCCGGTGCCAGCGGGCCGTCGCGCGCCGCGGTCGCGGCACCGAGAAACATGGACGCCATGGACGCCAGCGAAACCTTCGGATCGGCAAGCCGCCAGATGCCGGCAGCGATGTCGGTCACCTCGCCGCTCCTCGGTCTGACCGCCGGCGTGCGGGTCGTCTGTACCCGCGCGCGCGCCGCGCAGCGCCCGGCGCCAGCACTCGCCGTCGCATGCGCGGCACGGCCGCCGCCAGATCCCCCAACTCACAGCACACGCGCACGTGTGTCCGAACCCGTTTCGCCACGTCCAGGGCGCCGCCGGTGGAACGTGGGCCCGACGGTTTGTCCAACCGCCGGACCACGGCATCCGATGGTTTCATAAAGTTGGGTACCGTGGGTTCCACGACGATGACGGCTCCGCGGCGCACGCCGCACGTGCGCCGGCTTGCGTTCGTCGCATGAATCACGCCCACCGATCAAGGTCGCTCCTGGCCGCGCATGGCCGGCCGAATGCCGATGCGCGGCAAGAGCGCCTCGACAACCGCCACAGGACGGCGAGGGACGACACCGTGGAAGTGCTGGTCAGAGGCCACATTTCGCTAGACTTTCTTTCTGACTTCTGACAGGAAGGGGCTCCGGGATGGCCGTGCATCCCCGCAGCGGATAGGCCAGGGCTGATGGCACAACTGGTGCTCCTACAGCGGAGAAGGTTGGTTCAACTCACCCCAGGGAGGTATCAAACCATGCGCGCTCGGCATTTGCGACCGTGCTCCGATCTCGTTTTGCCGTTCCTCCTGTCTCTGTGCATGGCGGTCGTATTCGCCGCCTCGCCCGCCGCGGCGGACGTTGAACCCGGGGACGTCATCACCAAGGCGAACATGGACAAGATCAAGGATCTGGTTGGGCCGGGGATCGCGTGGTGCGTGGAGCACGGTATGACGATGACGATCATCCCGACCAAGAAGGTGGAGTGGCCGCGCCCGTACCGCGAAGCCACCGAAGCCCACCGCGGACAAGTGCGCCTCTCGGCGGACCGTACGACGCTCGAGAATTACGTGGCGGGGATGCCGTTTCCGGACATCGATGTCAACGATCCCGAGGCCGCGAACAAGATCATGTGGAATTACCAGTACAAGCCGACCATCACCGACGACGTGCTGATGCGGGATTTTCAGGTCCCCAGCGGGCCACTGACCTACACGGCGCCCATGGTGGCCGAGCGCGAATTCATGGTCGGAGACCTGCGCCGCCTGTACTACAACGGCCGCCTGTTCGTGGACCCGAAACCCGAGCTGCCGAACCCCGAACAGGTGCGGTACAAGGAAATTCTCAGCCCGATCGTCACCCCCTTCGACATGAAGGGCGTGGGCCAGCTCGGCATTCGCTACCTGAGCGCCGCGCGACAGGACGACACCTGGCTGTACATTCCCGCCGTGCGCCGGGCGCGGCGCATGTCGACCACCCAGCGTAGCGACTCGCTGTTCGGACAGGATACCGACGCCGATTCGTACTGGGGCTACAGCGGCCACATTGCGTGGAGCAGCTGGAAGCTCCTGGGCGTGAAAGACATCGTTGCGGTGATGCACCGCGAGCACTTCCCGGCAAAGCGCTGCCCCGGAGGGGCGGATTTCGCGTTCTGCGACAATTGGGAGAAGCGGCGGGCGTACGTCATCGAGGGCGTGTCGAAGCTGCCGCAGTACGCCTACAGCAAGCGCGTGCTGTACATCGACACCGAGGCGTGGGTGGTCGTCGCCTCCGAGAATTACGATCGGCGCGGCGAACTGTGGAAGCTGTGGCTGGAGTACTACTCGTTCCGTAAGCAAGCCCCACCCAATGGCAAGATCGTGTACGATGACGAGATGGGCTTCGTCTCCGGAACCATGATTGACATGCAGGGCAATCACGCAACCATTCTCTGGATTCCCGGTCCCGCCTCGCCGGACCCCGACACCTGGTACTTCAACCGCGGCCCCAAGGCGGTGTCCCCCTATGCCTCCGGAAACGTCGACGAGGTCTTCCGCGTCCCACATTTGATCGAAACCGGACACTGACCGTCAGGGCAGGCGTAGGGAGAGCGTAGGGGAAACGCCCACACTCCCCAGCCGTCCTCCTGTCCGGCGTTTTGCACCATCGGGAATTCGCCGGAGCGTATTTGGCAAAGCTAGGACCGCGAAGCGGCCGCCCGTACCGGTCCGCGCACATTCGGAGCTGGCATGGGGTTCGCTCACCTCAGCAGTGGGGGCGTGATGATGGTCCGTCACATCCGATTCCACGGCCGCGGTGGTGAAGGGGTCAAACTCGCGTGCCGGATCGTCACCCGGGCGCTCTTTCTCGGGGGGTCGAACGTGCAGGACTCTCCGCTCTATGGCGCCGAGCGGCGCGGCAGCCCGGTAGTGGCGTTTGCCCGCTTTGCCGAGGGGCCCATCCACGAGCGGGGCTACATCGAGCAGCCCGACCTCGCGGTGCTGCTCGATGCCACCCTTTTGGACCACCCGGACGCGGCGGTGCTCGCGGGGCTTAACGAAACCAGCCTGTTGCTCGTCAATACCGTGCATGCGCCGGACGAACTCATTGGCCGTCATTACACCGCGGCACGGGTGGTGACGTTGGATGTCACGTCCGTCGCCCTCGAAGTCCTCGGGCATCCGTTGCTGAGCGCACCGATCGCCGGTTTTGCGGCCAAGGCAGCGCAACTGGCGTCGTGGCATCAACTTGCGGAGGCGGTACAGATCGAACTCGCCTCCGTCGGTGTCGACGCCGCCCTCATCGAGCGCAACCTGAGGGCAACGCAGCGCGTGTACGATCCCGCCCCGGCGGTCGGGCTCTCGACACCGCGGCGTCCGCTACCGCGCCCCGGGCAGGCGCTGTTCACGATGCCGCGCCTTGCGCCCATCCGCGCCGCACCGGTCATCGATGCGCAGGCCACGTCCCAGCTACGGACCACGGCGGGATGGCGGGTGTTCCGGCCGGTCCTCGATCGGGAACGCTGCACGTGTTGCTTTCTGTGCTTCGCGCTGTGCCCCGAAGGGGCGATCCAACTCGACGCGCAGAACTATCCCGTCATCGATTACGATCACTGCAAGGGCTGTCTCGTTTGCGGTACCGAGTGTCCGCCGCACGCCATCGGCGAACTCCGGGAGGATGCGGCATGACACGAGAACTGTTGACGGGGAATGCGGCGGCGGCCTGGGGCGCGCGCCTCGCCGAGGTGGATTACCTTCCCGTCTACCCGATTACACCGCAAACCGAGGTGATCGAGACGCTCGCCCAGTGGACGGCGAGCGGGGCATTGAAGGCGCGGCTGGTGACCATGGACTCGGAGCATTCCATGCTGACCGCCGCCGGCGCCGCGGCCGCCACCGGCGCCCGGGTGTTCACGGCCTCCTCCAGTCAGGGGTTGGTCTACGGTTTCGAGATGCTGTACACGGTTGCCGGCTGGCGCGTCCCCCTGGTGCTGCTCAACGTCTCCCGCGCGCTGTCCGCCCCCATCACGCTCGAGCCCGACCACAACGACATCCTGGCCGCACGCGACAGCGGCTTCTTGCAGATCCATGCGGAGACCTGCCAGGAAGTCCTGGACTCCATCCTGATGGCATATCGGCTGGCGGAGCATCCTGAGGTCCACCTCCCCGTATTGGTCAATCTCGACGGCTTCTATCTCTCCTTCGCGCGCGAACCCGTCGACCTCCCCGCCGTGGACGACGTGCGCGCATTCCTTCCCGCGTACAAGCCCCTGCACGGTTTCTCAGCGTCGCACGGCATGGCGCAAGGGGTCGCCGTCCTCGGCGGTGCGGGCTACAGTTTTTTCAAATACCAGATGCACCGCGCGGCCGAGGCCGCACTCGCCGCACACGACGCCATAACCGGCGACTTCTGCCGGCACTTTGGGCGCTGTTACGGCGCGGTGGAAGGCTTCCGCTTGGACGATGCCGACTGGGTCATCGTCATGTCGAATTCACTCAGCACAGTCGGCAAAGCGGCAGTAACCCGGCTGCGCGCCCGCGGCGAGAAGGTCGGACTGCTGCGCTTGCGCCTCATCCGTCCGTTTCCGAACCAGGAGATCGAGTGGCTGTTGGGCAACCGCCGCGCCGTCGCGGTGATCGACCAGAACATCTCGATCGGCAAGGGCGGCATCCTCTTCGGTGAAATTGCCAGCGCCTTGCACCGCCGCGGCGGGCCGCCGCTGCTCTCCTTCATCGGTGGCCTCGGTGGCCGGCGCTTTCGCGGCGAGGAGTTCGACGCCATCGTCAAGGCGCTGCACGCTGCGGCCGACGATGGCGGGAGCGCCGAGCCAACATTGCTCTACTCGGAGGCCGAGTACCGGCAGGTGCTGGAGATGCTGCGCATCGCGCACGGGGAAACGGAGGGTTCACGGGCGTAAGCGGGTCATGCGTCGCGAGGTGTACAAAGGGATCAAGGATATCCCGCGGCAGGAATACCTCGCCGGCGGCACCGGCCTGTGCGGCGGGTGCGGTGGCCTGCTGGCTCTCCGGTTGTTTCACAAAGCCCTCGGACCCAATGTGGTCTTCGTCAATGCCGCCGGTTGCCTGACGCTGCTGGCGGTCTTTCCGTTCAGTCCCTTCCACTCGTCCTGGCTCTACACCGCCATGGCATCGGCGCCCGCCGGGGCACAGGGCATTCGCGACGCGCTGGACGTGCTCATCGCCAATGGCCGGCTGTCGGCGGCGGACGATCTCAAGGTCGTCGTCGTCACCGGCGACGGTGCCGCCAACGGTATCGGCTTGCAAGCGACGCTGGCAGCCCTCCACCGCGGTCTCGACTTCTATTACTTCTGTTACGACAACGAGGCGTTTGCCAACACCGGCTTTCAGCTCTCGCCGGCATCGCCATTCGGCTCTCAAACCGGAACGACACCGGTCACGCCGGCCACGCGTGGCGGCACGGCGCTACACAAGCAGGACCTATTCAAGCTGTGGCACGTGCAGGCACCCGCGTTCCTGGCAACCGTGTCGCCCGCCTATCCGCTCGACCTCATGGACAAAGCGGCGCGCGCCGGCCGCGTCAGCGGCCCGAAGATGTTCATTAGCCTGGCCGCCTGCCCGCCCGGCTGGGGCGTCGAGCCCAGCGACGCGGTCGAGGTCGCCAAGTTGGCGGTGGAGACCGGGGTGTGGCCGCTCAAAGAAGTCCAGGACGGCCGCGTGGTACACACGGTCGTGCCGGCGCATTTCCGGAGGGTCGAGGATTATCTGCAAGGCCAGACACGCTACCGCCACCTGTTCGAACCGGTGCGTCAGGAGGACATCATCGCGCAGCTCCAGCACGACGTCGACCGCTACTGGGCGGAGGCGCAGGCAGCGACCGCCGCCCCGGTCCCCTGCGCCGCCCAGAGTTGACAGGCGCATGCGGGTCGCGACGGCAGCTCGCGCGCTACTTCGGACGGGCCACGACTGCCTTCCCGTTCGCCATGGCGGCCACGGTGGCCAACCTGAGGAGCTTGGCCATCGCTCATCTGGGCTCGTCGTCGGTCCTTCCGTGGCCATATCTGACCGTGTTTGTCGCCGTCCTTGCCTTCTATAGGTTCAGGAGCGATTCCAGTTCCCGTTGGCCTCGTCACACCGTGGATGCTCTCGCTGCGTAACTCAACTCTGAAAAACGGCCATTCTCGGCCGGGACTCTAGGACGGACGGGACGCGGGCCGGTCAGGCCAGTGCACCACCTTGCGGCGACATGGCCGGCAGGCATGTCGCCATCGGGCTGGAAGCGCATGCGGTGCGTTCAGCGCCCGCCGTCGCTGGGCGAACGACTCACGACGCTCGAGAATACCACCGCGGAGACGAGACTCGGAGTTGCCAGAATTAGCGGTCGTATCTCCGCGATCGCCGGCGAATGGCTGGAGATTGGCGGAGGAGGAAGGGAGTCGAACCCTCCGGCGACCTTACGGCCGCCCACGCGGTTTTGAAGACCGGGGAGGCCACCGGGCCCCATCCTCCTCCGTGGCACGTTACGTGACGGCAATGTCGCCACGTCCGCCAGTCGCGAACGCGCGGGACCGGCGCCGAAAGCGCGCTCGTGCCAACGGGCCGCAACCATCCCGTTTCGCGCCGCGTTTTGCAAGCGCCGCCGTTCGCGGCAACCCGGAAGCACCCCGCACGCCGTCGGCGTGGCCGATCATGGCGCTCACCGCGCCCGACCGCCGCGGCCGCTTGCCCGGCTGTCGGCATCGATGCCAAGATAGGCGGACTGCCAGATAGGAGGTAACCTGCATGATACTCGACATGTTCAACCTGCGGGACCGGGTCGCCATCGTCACGGGGGCCGGGCGCGGCATCGGCGCGGCGATCGCCACCGCGTTCGCCGAGGTCGGCGCCGACGTGGCGATCGGCGCGCGGACCGAGTCGCAACTCGTGGAAGTCGCCGATGCCGTCAAGCGCGTGGGCCGCCGCGCGGCGGTGGTTCCCGGGGACCTGAGCACCCGGGCCGGCATGGAAAAGCTCGTCCAGCGCGCGCTCGACGAGTTTGGCAGGTTGGACATCGTCGTCAACAACGCGGGCGGCAGCCTGCCGATGCCCTTTCTCCGCACGAACGAGGATCACTTCAACGCGGCGCTGCTGTGGAACGTGACGACGGCGTTCAATCTCACGCAGCTCGCCGTTCCCCACCTGCTCGAGCGCGGCGGCAGCGTGATCAATATCGCCTCGGCCGTCGGCCGCTTTCCCGACCGGGGCTATTGCGCGTACGGCACTGCGAAGGCGGCGTTGGTCCACCTCACGCGGAACCTCGCTTGCGACCTCGCGCCCAAGATCCGCGTGAATGCCATCGCGCCGGGGGCGATCGCCACCTCGGCGCTGGACGTTGTGCTCACCAACGACGCGCTGAAGAACGAGATGATCGAGACCACCCCGCTCAAGCGCATCGGAGTGGTCGAAGACATCGCGGCCGGCGCGGTCTACCTGGCCTCTCCCGCCTCCGCCTATGTGACCGGGCGCATCATCGACATCGACGGCGGGTTGCGCAGGTCCAACCTTAACATGCAGATTCCGGATCTGTGAGCGGGCGCGCAACGGGGCGGCAAGCTTCTGTACCTCAATTCCGACACGCCGCCGGCCGATCGCGCCCGCGCTTTCGATAACGGAGGCCCGGTTTCGGCCCCTTGGCGTCACCCGGGCCTGCGCCAGCGCCTCCTCCCTGCGCCGCAATGACAGCGGCACGTTTGTTCGCCCTTCTTCTTCCCGCCCGGAGCACCGTCATTGGCCCGTTCAGTCGAGGCCGGTCCAGGTGAATTTCGGTGGGCGGCGTTCCTGGAATGCGGCGATCCCCTCGTTCATGTCGGGGCTGCGCCGCAGCGCTTCGGCCCAGCGCTGGATGAGCGTGTCGTCAACCGCTCCGTGGTGGACGATGGCATCGATCATCTCCTTGGTCGCTTGCTGCGTGAGCAAGGAACGCTCGGTAGCCAGCAGTGCGGTGAACGCCGTCACCCGATCGGTGGCGGCGTTGGGCTCGTGCACTTCGTCAACCAATCCGATGCGCAACGCTCGCTGCGCATCGATCAGCTCGGCCGAGAAGACCAGATGCTTGACCGCCGACGGCCCGAGCAGCCGCACTGCGCGCGCCAGGGCAAACGGCGGGTAGATGATGCCGAGTCTCGCCGGCGTAATTCCGAAACGCGCGGTGTGATCGGCAATGCGGAGATCGCACGCCAACGCCAACTGCACACCACCGCCGACACAGGCGCCGCTAATGAACGCGATCGTCGGCTTCGGAAAGCCGGTCAGGTGCTCCTCGGCGGCGCGGTTGGCGTCGGCGTACCTTGCGTCGGCGTGGCTGCCCAGGCCGCCGATGTCCGCTCCCGCGCAGAAGTGCCCGCCAACGCCGCGCACGACGAGGACGCGGACAGTTCGGTCGGATGCAAGTTGCCGGCATACGTTCCGGATCCCGACCCACAGGTCGAAATCGACCGCATTGCGCCGCTCGGGACGGTTCAGCCACAGCGTGGCGACGGCTCCCTCGCGGGTGACGACCAGCGATTCGCTGGAAGCGGGCGCGCTCATCCGTGCATCCTCGCGAGCGCCAGGATTTCGGCCCGATGCTCGTCGGCGCGGGGCGGCCGGCTTCGAGGGCCGGTAGCGCTGCGGGTCATCTTGATCGGCTGACCGGCGAGTTGCACTGGGCGGCTGCCATCGGGTTGCTCGACCTCGACCAGCATCTGCCGCGCGGCCACGTGCGCGTCCCGGAAGATGGCGGCCATGTCGTTCACCGGGCCAACCGGGACACGACCACCCAGCAACTCGACGAGTTCGGCGGTTGTCCGATCACGGGTCATGGAGGCGAGCGTCACGTTCAAGAGGGCACGGTGTGCCAAGCGGTCGCCGAAGCGTGCGAAGCGTGGATCGTCGGCCAGTTCGGAACGGCCCAGCAGCTCGACCAGCCGGCGAAAGCTGGCATCGTCGGTAGCCCCGATGCCGCAGTGGCCGTCGGTCGTGGGATAAATATCGAATGCCGGAATGTCGGGGTGACCATTGCCGATCGGCCGGGGGACCTCACCCGTATACGAGTACTGCTGCACCGCGTGTTCGCACAAACTGAGTACCGCATCGTACATCGCCACGTCGACGAACTGCCCCTCGCCGGTCCGCCGCGCGTGCACCACGGCGGCTAGGATGCCCACCGCGGCGACGGTGCCGGCGTAGATATCGCCGACGCTCGGACCGCACTTGACCACAGTGCCGTCGGCAAGCCCGGTCGTCGCCACCAGACCGCCCATGGCTTGCGCAACGATATCGTAGGCTGGCCAGTCCGCGTACGGGCTGGCGCCGGTGCGCGGGTCACCGAAACCACGGATCGCGGCGTACACCAAGCGTGGATTGATGGCTGCCAGAGTTTCATAGCCGACGCCGAGCCGATCCATGACCCCGGCGCGGCTGTTTTCGACGACGACGTCGGCGGCGCGCACGAGCCCCAGGAACACGGCGCGATCGGCGTCATCCTTCAGGTCGAGCACGATGGAGCGCTTCCCCCGGTTGATGCTGGCAAAGTAGCCGCCGTAGGCCCGTTCCGTGTCCTCGGCGGTGAACGGAGGTGCGCCGCGCGTTCGCTCGCCGCCGGGCGGTTCGATCTTGACGACGTCGGCCCCGAGATCGGCCAACATCATCGTGCAGAAAGGCCCCGAGAGGGCCTGCGTGAGATCGAGAATCCGGATGCCGCCCAGCGGCCCCGGCCGGTCAGGTGCGGGATGCGGCATCGCGACTCCTCACAGCGGCTAGTCTCCGTTCGCTAACCAGAGCCACATATCTGAAACCCGATCCGCATGCGACTCGCGGCACACCGAAAACGGCGGCTGTGCTCCTCCACAAATCTCCATAGATGTGGTCGCCGACGAACCGCTGGACGCCAGCCCGGTGCCTCCAGCTTTCATCCGCCGCGGCCAGGGCGCGCTTCACTCGAGGCGCAGCACGCACTCGATGCCGGCGGGGATTTCGTCTCGCCGGTGGGTCACGTAGATCACTGTCGTGTGCGGCAGCAACCCTTCGACGGTGCGGATGAACCGGCGCCGGTGGTTGGCATCGAGGCCGAGGCATGGTTCGTCGAGCACCAGCAGGTCGGGCGATTTCACCAGGGCACGCGCCAGCAGCGCCATGCGCTGCAATCCCACCGATAACGATCCAAACGACCGATTGGCGGACGCCGCCAAGCCGAATCGTACCAGCCAGCGCCTGGCCGCGGCCCGTTGTCTCGGCGTCGGCAAACGAAACGCGCCGGCGGTATCGTCGAAGCCCGACACCACCGTGCCGAGGCACGTTTCGGATTGCGGAAAAGTCAGGTGCAGCTCCGGCGCAACCCAGCCGATGCGGCGCTTCAAGGCCCACACGCTCGCCCCGTCGCCGCGCCGCTGTCCGAACACGCGGACGTCATTGGCGTAGGCTTGCGGATTGTCACCGATAATCAGACTCAACAGCGTACTCTTGCCCGAGCCGTTCGGTCCAAGGAGCGCCCAGCTTTCACCGCGGCGGATGGTCCAGTTGAGGTCGTTCAAGATGACGCGCCGGCCGTAGCGCACCGTGACCCCGGTCAGGCGCACGAGTTCGGGCGCGTCGCTGCGTGGCTTGTCCATCCGCATCCGCGGCGGTTTGGAGGCGCGGGGTTGGAACAACGCGCGTAGCCGGCCCCGGACGAGCCGACCTTGTGCCACCACGCGACAGCGGTCCACCCGCAGTAGATGCGTCATGCCGCGGGGTAATTCGTCGAAATGCGTCGCGATCAACAGCAAATGCACCCGACCCTGCCGGATCAATCGCGCCAGGATCGCCTTCCAGTGGCGCCGAAATCGTTCGTCCAAACCGGCAAAGGGATCGTCGAGGATGAGCAGCCGCGGCCGGCGCAACAACGCCCGGGCCAACAGCAGTTTACGCATCTCGCCGCTCGACAGCGATGGTACCGGTTGGTGGAGGAGCGGCGCGATTCCCAGCAGGCCCACCACCCGCAGCCGGTGACGGGCGAACGCACGCGCAGCGGCGGGCGAGCGTGTGACAACCTCGAATGGATTGCGCTCCTCGACGCTATCCTGCGACAGGTACCGATGCGCCGCCGGCGCGTTCTCCTGTTCGAGGCTGAACCAACGTGCCGCGGCGGGGGCGTCGCCGGCCAGGAGCTTCTGCGTTTCGAACGAGACGTGCACGACCGCATCGTCGGGGGCGCGCAACTCGCCGCGCACAACCGGCACGGCACCGCTCAGGGCGCTGGCGAACAGCGTCTTGCCGGAGCCATTCGGTCCGATCAACGCCCACTGTTCGCCGCGCCGCAGCGCCCAGTTCGTACGTCGAAACACCAGGCGGTCGCCGAGGCGCACGCTCGCGTCGACGAGTTCGACGATCGGTCGCGGTGTCGCTTTGGCCATCTCCGGCTATCATGTCACACCCGGCGTGCGTTTGTGCAATTGCGCGTGCCTCACGCCGGTAGTGCAGCGGAGACGTTGCGGTGCGACGTGGCGGGCACGTCCGCCCAATAAGGGCGCCCGACCTCCGCCGAACTGTCGCTCGGACACTGGCGATTACCGGCACATGCGGCGCTGTCGGCAGTGTGCGCGCCGCCACACGAGTTCACGTTCTGCCGGCACACTCGTTCGCTGACACCAGTGTCGCTGACACCAGTGTCGCTGACACCAGTTGACCCCGGGACGAGAAGCGGAGTATGGAGCGTCGCGATGCGGGTGCGGGCCGGGGGCGCAAGCTTGGTGTTCGCGGCGGGTCGAGCCGATCGTGATATCGCAGTAAAGGAGAGGAGATCGCAATGAAGTATCTCGCTACCATCGCAGTGGTCGCTGCGCTCGCCGGGGCGGCGTACGCGGACGGCGCCTCCACCTACGCCGCCAAGTGCAAGATGTGCCATGGCGCGGCCGGAGAAGGCACGAAGATGGCTCCCGAGCCGATCAAGGGTAAGTCCGAAGCCGAAAACCTCAAAGCGATCAACGAGGGCAAAGGCAAGATGAAGCCCGTCAAGATCTACAACGCCGCCGAGGTGGCGAAGTTCGCCGCCAGCCTCAAGTAAGACCGGTCTTTCACCTGGCGGAGGGCCGCAATGTCCACGGCCCTCCCGCAGCCGCAGCGCGGTGCCGCTGGACTGCGGCGCCCGTCCTGCACTACGCTCTCTCTGATGACGACACCGGATTGGGGATTCGCGACCGAGTTGGATGACATCCGCGGCGCCGTTGCCATCGTTGGCGTCGGTGATGCGGATTACACGCAGGCCTCCGGGCGCACAACGCAAGAGATCGCGGCGCAGGCCACGGAGCGGGCGTTGGCGGACGCCGGGCTGCGGCCGGCGGACATCGACGGCCTGATGTACACACCGTACGTCGCCGACCAGTTCGACGGCGCCGCCTTTCACGCGCACTTCGGCACCTCCCACGCGCTGTGGCAGTCGCCGAACGGCGGCGGAATGGTGTGGGCTGGATCGGCACCGTACGATGCGGCGCTCGCGATTCGCGGCGGCCAGGCTCGCTACGTCCTCAACACGTTCGCGGTCGCCTGGGCGACGCAGCGCTCCCAGATGGTTGGCGGACCGGGCCAGGTGCACGCCGACGATCTGTTCAAACAGAACCTCGAGGTGCCGTTCGGCTGGTTTCCGCAGCCGGTGTACTTCGCGACCGTTGCGCGCCGCCACATGCACGAGTTCGGCACCACCGCCGACCAACTCGGCGCCATCGCGGTCGCCTGCCGGCGCCACGCCACGCTGACCCCCAACGCGGTGATGCGGCATAAGCCGCTGTCCCTCGAGCAGTACTTGCGCAGCCCGCCGATCGCCGACCCCTTCCGCAAGGAGGATTGCTGTCTGATTTCCGATGGCGGTGCCGCCTACATCATGACCTCGGTGGAACGGGCGCGCGATGTGCGCGGGCCGATCGTCGCGGTCCTCGGCGTCGGTGTCGGCACCTCGGGCAGCGGCGTCTACTGGTCGCAGCAGCAAGCCTTCACGTCGACGCCACAGGTGTTCGCCGCCCCCGGCGCCTTCGCGATGGCGGGCATCGGTCGTGAGGCAGTGGACGTCCTCGCCTGCTACGACCCGTTCACCATCGTCTCGTTGATGCAAATTGAAGACATGGGATTCTGCCCGAAGGGCGAAGGTGGTCGCTTCGTCGAGGGGAACACGCTGCATTTCGACTCCGGGAAACTGCCGTACAACACGCACGGGGGCCTGCTGTCCCACGCCTACGTGCTGGGCGTCGCCCACGTGGTCGAGGTGGTCCGCCAACTCCGCGGCGAGGCGGCGGCACAGGTGGCCGGCGCATCCGTCGCGGTCTTTGGCGGCTATTCGGGGCCGCAGGCCAGCACGTTGATTTTGGGGAGGCAGTGATGCATCCGGATTTTCCGTTGCCCGACATCGACTGGGCACCGACGCGCGAATTCTGGGCCGGCGCTGCCCGTGGGGAACTCGTGATCACCCGCTGTGACGCCTGCGCGCGCTACGTGTGGTATCCGGAACCGCCGTGCCCCCACTGCGGCGGCAACCGGCTCACGTGGACACGGGTCAGTGGGCGCGGCACCTTGTTCTCGTGGTCGGTCGTGCACTTCGCCTGGATTCCGCAGTTCCGCGAGCAGCTGCCGTTCGTGACCGGCCTAGTCGCACTAGCCGAGGATCCCGCGGTACGGGTGGTGAGCTACATCGTCGGCTGCGTTCCCGAGCAACTGCGCTGCGATACGCCGCTACACGTCGTCTTCCGGCCGCTGCGCTACCCGGGCGTGGCGCGCGAGGTGGTGGCGCCGCTGTTCGTCCCCGAACGCTAAGCCGATTCCACGGGAAACTTGACAAAGCGCCGCGATAGAGGTCGAAGAGGAAGAACCCCCGTAGACGGCAGGCCTGGGCGGTCGCCGTCGGTACGCGCGCGGTCATAGAGCGGAAAGGGAGCATGCAAGGATGAATCGACTACTCGATAAAGTTGCCATCATTACCGGAGCGGGACAGGGCATCGGAAAAGGGATCGCGCGGCGCTTCGCGTCGGAGGGGGCCAAGACGATCGTCGCCGAGATCAACCCCGAGATCGGCACCGCCACCGCCACCGCGATTACCAAGGATTTCGGTGCGCAGTCCATTTTCGTGAAGACCGACGCGGGCGACAAGGACAGCATCCGCGCGATGGTGGAGCGGGCCGTGAGCACCTTCGGGCGCGTGGACATTCTCGTCAACAACGCCTGGGCTGGTGTCGGCCACTCTCGCATCGAGCACATGACGGATGCCCACTTCGCCAACGCCGCGAAGTTCGGATTAAATGGGGTGCTGTGGGCCATGCAGGCCGTCTTCCCGCACATGCGTAAGATTGGCGGCGGTCGTATCATCACCATGTGCTCGCTGAACGGGGTCAACGCGCATCTGTACACCGCGGACTACAACGCCGCGAAGGAAGCGGCCCGCGCCCTGACGCGGACGGCGGCGCGGGAGTGGGCACGACACAATATTCTTGCCAACATCATCTGCCCGGCTGCGGCGACGCCGGCCTACAACGCCTTCCGCGACGCCGCCCCGGAAAATGCCACCGCCCTGCTCAAACAGAATCCGCTCGGGCGCATGGGCGACCCGGAGCGCGACATCGGCGGCGTCGCCCTCTTCCTGGCCTCGGAGGATTCCTGCTACGTCACCGGCAACACGATCTTCGCCGACGGCGGCAGCCACATCAACGGCGTGTCGTGGGACCCGGGCCTACCGGAATAGCAGCAGGAACGGTCCAAAGTCGATGTGACCTTCCGGATTCCTGATCTTAGACGAACCTGAGGAGAGCCTATGTTTCGCGTCTACGCCACGATGAGCGAGCGCTTGCCGCTCTCGAACGTCGCCGCACATGCCCAGCGCGCCGAGGCGCTCGGCTACGACGGCCTGACGGTGCCGGAGGCGGTGCACGACGGCTTGCTGGCCGCGGGCATTGCGTTAAACGCCACCACTCGCCTCAAGGTTGCGACCGGGGTGGTGGTGGCGTTCCCGCGCAGCCCGATGGCGACGGCGCACGCCGCGCACGACCTCCGCGAGTTGTCCGGCGGACGCTTCGAACTCGGCCTGGGCACACAGGTGCGCGGCAACATCGTCGGACGCTACAGTACGCCCTGGGCACCCCCCGCGCCGCGTATGCGCGAGTACGTGGGGTCGCTGCGCGCGATCTTCGACGCCTGGCAAAATGAGGCACCACTCAAGTTCGAAGGAGAACATTATCGTTTCACGCGCATGCAGCCGTTCTTCAATCCCGGGCCGCTCGATTGTCCGGGGATACCCATTTATCTCGGCGGCATTGGGCGGACGATGCTCGCTTTAGCGGGCGAGGTGGCGGACGGGCTCATGACCCACCCGACCAACACCGGCCCGCGCTACCTGCGTGAGGTCGTGCGCCCGGAGATCGCCAGGGGCGCCGCCCGAACCGGCAGGGATGCGTCAGCGGTGAAGGTGATGGCGGGGCCGCTGATCGCCACCGGAATGTCGACAGCCGACGCGCGCCAGGAACGCGAGAACATCCGGCGGATGTTCGGCTTCCTCTACTCGACACCGAACTACTGGCCGAGTCTCGCGCTCTACGGCTGGCGCGCGCTGGGCGAGCGGCTGCATCAAATGAGTCGAGAGGGGCGCTGGAAAGAGATGACCGCGCTGATCACCGACGAGATCCTCGACGCCTTTGTCCCGACGGCACCGTACACGGAGATCGCCGAAGTCCTGAAGGAGTGGTACGGCGAGGTGACCGACTGGATCGTCCTCCCCATGCCGGCCGATCCCAGCCACGACTCCGAAGTCGCGAAGGTCGTGGCCCGGCTGCGTAGCGCGTGAAGGGCAGGTTGCTAGGTTGTTACGTTGTGAGGTTGCTATGTTCTTGACCTTTCTCCAGAGGCATAACAACCTAACAACCTAACAACGTAACAACCAACAACCTATCTCTTCGTCTGCTCGCGGCCGCGCTGGAACACGCCTTCGCGTCGCGTCGCGATGGTTGCGGCGGAGATCTGTTTGGCGGACTCGATTGCCGTGGCCTTTTCGTATCGCAGGGCTTCGGGCAGGGGCATGCCGTAGCCGGTATCGATCAGTCGCTTGTACCCTTTGAGTATCGCCGGGACGCACGAGGCCATCTCCGCTGCCATCTGCTTGCAGGTCGGCAGCAATTCCTCGGGTGCGACCACGCGGTTCACCAGGCCCCACTCGTACGCCTGGGCGGCGCTCACGTTGTTACCGGTGAAGCTGATCTCCTTGGCGCGGGCGATGCCGATCAGGCGCGGCAGCTTCTGACTCAGCCCCCAGCCCGGGAGGATGCCGACGCGCGCGTGAGTGTCGGCGAATTTGGCCGCCGTCGATGCGACGATCAGATCGCACGCCAAGGCCAACTCGAAGCCCGCGGTAACCGCGTGGCCGTTCACGGCGGCAATGATCGGACCTTCAAAAGACGCCATGGCCTCGGCCATGTCCTGCCCGACCACGCTGCGCTCGAAGCCGCTGGCATCGGCTCCGCCGGCGCCCAGTTCCTTCAGGTCCATGCCGGCGCAAAATGCGCGGCCGGCTCCGGTGACGATCGCAACGCGGACAGTCGGGTCGGCTTGTAAGTCACGAAACGCGTCGCGCAGGGCCAGGCGCAACTCGACTGAAAACGCGTTCATGGCATCAGGACGGTTCAGGGTGACCGTCGCGACGGCGTCGCTTTTCTCCACCAGCAGAACGGATGACGACATGGCTCCTGCTCCTGTGTGTTCCCCAAAAAAGGGGACGCAGCGGAAAGGGGACAGTCCCCTTAACCAACTGGAATGCCGATGGGGACTGTCCCCTTTTTGCACCTTGTTCGACGGCTCAGCGCTGAACCCGCGGCATGCCCAGCCCGAACGTGGCGATGATCTCGCGTTGAATCTCGTTGACGCCCCCGCCGAAGGTGTCGATTTGGCAGGTGCGGTACTGGCGCTCGACCCCACCGTCAAACAGGGCCCCGGGTGAGCCGAAGGGGATGGCGCCGACGGGTCCGAGCACGTCGAGCAACAGCCGATACACGTGGATCACCGCCTCGGTGCCGTACACCTTGGAGGCCGACGCCTGCGCCGGATCCAGCCGGCCCTGCTCGAGCTCCCAGGCGATACGCGCATTCAACACGCGTAATACTTTGAGCCGGCAGTACGCCTCGGCAAGCGCCGCCCGCACCCACGCCTGCTCGATCCAGGGCCGGCCGTCCTCGGCGAGGGTGGTGCGCGCCCAGGCGAGTGTCTCGTTGTACAGGGCACGGGCACGCACCCCGACAAAGGCGGCCAGGCCGATGCGCTCGTGGTTGAGTTGCGCCGTGATCAGGCGCCAGCCGCCGTGCAGGGCGCCCACGATCGTCGACGCCGGCACCCGGACGTTGTCGTAGTAGCTCATGTTCGTCCGGAAGCCGCCCACCGTGTGGATCGGCGCAACCGAAAAGCCGGGCAGCGCGGTATCGACGATGAATATGGTCAGCCCTTTGTGCTTCGGCGCGTCGGGGTCGGTGCGGGTGGCAAGCCAGATGTAATCCGCTCCTTCCGCACCGCTGGTGAAGCATTTGGTGCCGTTGATGACGTAGTCGTCGCCATCGCGGAGCGCCGCCGTCTTGAGCGCGGCGAGGTCGGTGCCGGCGTCCGGTTCGGTGTAACCGATCGCGAAGTGGACTTCCCCGCGCAGGATGGCCGGCAGGAATTGTCGCTTGTGTGCCTCCGAACCGAGCGCCATGAGCGCCGGTCCGACGGTGTTCAACGTTACGAACGGCAGCGGCGCCCCGGCAAGTTCGGCCTCCTCGAAGAAGATCAATTGCTCGGTGGCGCTGCGGCCCTGGCCACCGTAGGCCTTGGGCCAACCGATGCCCAGCCAGCCGTCCTGTCCCATCTGCCGGATGACCTGGCGGAACACCGGCCCACTCTCGCGGTCGCGCGTCTGCGCCCGCACCTCCGGCGTCATCAATTGGGCAAAGTAGGCGCGCAGCTCGCGCCGCAGTGCCCGCTGTTCGACGGTTTCGTCAACGAACATCGTCAATCGGATCCAGCTGCGGTTCTTTTCGCGGACGCTGGTCCCGCCTCGGCGCGCCCGCTGTCCGGCATGATCGGCGACCTGGGATGTGCGCTCCGCCGAGTGTTAAGCCGGCCATCCCGGGACCAGCTTGCGTTCGGCGCAGAAGGGTTGCGCGCTAATCGTCTGCCCGCTCATGGCGACGGCGTCGGGGTTGGTCGCCAGCCAGGCGATGACCGTGGCGGGCACGACGATCGGCGCGCCGCCGTGCGCCCGGGTGAGGTCGCTCTCCTCGCCGAACATCACCTTCTGCGACTCGGTCAGCACCAGGCCCGGATCGAGGTTGTAGGCGCGGATGCCGCGCGTGCCCAGCTCGACCTTGAGCATGCCCGCCAGGCGATGGAAGGCACCCTTCGAAGCGCCGTAGGCAAATCCCCACCCACCCTCGCCGGATGGCCCCGGGGGATCGCTTATCCCCGCGGGCGAGGTGACATTGATAATCGTTCCGTGGCCGCGTTCGAGCATCCCGGGCAGCACTTTTTGCGTGATATGAATTTGTGCGAAGACATTGCCTTCGAACACCTTCTTGACCAGATCGTCGGTCAGATCGAGGAAGCGGTCCATCAGGCCCGGGCCCTGATAGATACCGTTGTTCAGGAGCAGATCGATGTGGCCCCATTCGCGCAGCGCTTGTTCGACGGCGGCGTCGATGGAGGCACGGTCGAGCAAGTCCAGGCGGATGGCGAGGGCCTCACGCCCGCGCTTGCGGACCTCGTCGGCGGTGATCTGGATGCTCCCCGGCATGGTTTGCGCAGTGGTGTGCGTCAGGCTCGGGTTGTAATTGTACTTCTCGCCCTCGTGGACCGTCCGTGCCGTCACCACCACGTCGTAGCCGGCCTCCGCCAGGGTGATGGCCGAACCCTTGCCGATGCCGCGGCTCGCGCCGGTGACGAATGCAACCTTGCGTGCCATAAGTCCTCCCGTTTAGATGGTTTGCAGCATCGCCCCGAGCCGCGCCAGTTGCTTGTTGGCGCCACCCAGTTGGAGTTCGACCTGCTTCGCCCACAGGAAGTAGCGGTGGATCGGGTATTCCACATCCGCGCCGATGCCGCCGTGGAGATGCTGCGCCGTATGCGCCACCCGGTGTCCGGCCATGCAGGCCCACCACTTGGCGGCGGCAATCTCGGCGCTGGCCGGCAAGCCTGCGGTCAGTCGCCACGCCGCCTCCCAGTAGATCGACCGCATGGCCTCGACGTCGATGTAGCCGTCGGCGGCGCGCAACGCGACGCCCTGAAAAGTGCCGATGGGACGTTCGAACTGTTTCCGGGTGGAGGTGTACTCCGCCGTCAACCGCAGCGCCTGCTCGGCGATCCCCAGTTGTAAGGCGCAGAGGCACAGCGCCGCCCGCTCGTCGATCCAACGAAGGATCTCCTCTCCCTGTTGCGGCGTGCCCAGCAGGTCGCCGCCGGCGACGCGCACCCCGGAGAACAGCACGCGCGCTTGCGGTTCGCGATTCGTGCCCCACTGGCCCTCGCGGCTGACACCAGGGCTCGAGGGGTCCAGCAGGAAGATGGCGACACCGCCATCGTCGGTGCGCGCCGGCACGAGGATGCGTTCCGCGAGCTGTCCGATCGGCACGCACACCTTTTCTCCGTCGAGGCGCCAATGCGACCCGTCGTGCCGGGCGGTCGTCCGCGGACGCGCCACGTCGGTCAACGCCGGCTCGACCAGCGCCGCCGTCAGCAACGCTTCGCCGGTCGCGATACGCGGCAGATAGGCCTTCTTTTGATCGGGGGTCCCGAACTGTGCGATCGGCAGGGCGGCAAGCACCAGCACCGGCACCAGGGGCACGGGCGCCACGTTGCGCCCCGCCGCCTCGAGGACCAGGCAGAGTTCAAAGAACCCCAGATTGCTGCCGCCGAATTCTTCCGGCAACGCCGCTCCGAGCAGGCTGGCCGTCGCCAGCTGTTGCCACAGGTCGCGGTCGATCCGCTCGTTTCCCGCCTCGATCTCCGCCACGCGTTTCGGCGCTGCCTGATCGCGGAAAATCTGCTGGGCCAGATCCTGAATGGCGCGTTGCTCGTCGGTCAGTGCAAAATCCATGGGTGTGCTCCGTTCTTCCTGAGGTCGGTCACGTGTGGGTCAGGCGATGGTTCCGCGGCGACGGCGTTACCTGGGGACGCGCGGCATGTTGAGACCGAACTGGGCGACAAGTTCCCGTTGGATCTCGTTGACGCCGCCGCCATAGGTGTTGATCTGTGTCAGGCGGTATTCCCGCTCCAGCCGCCCGCTCAACACCGCGCCCGGCGAACCTTCCTGGATGGCCGCCATGGGGCCGATGACGTCAAGCAGCAGGCGATACACTTCGAGCACGCCTTCCGTGCCGTACACCTTGGCAGCCGATGCGGCAGCCGGGTTCAGCCGATGCTGCTCCAACTCCCAGGCCATGCGTGCGTTCAGCACCCGCATGGCTTTGAGCCGGCAGTACGCCTCGGCGAACGACATCTGCACCCAGGGCAGATCGGCGATGGGACGGCCATCCTCCGCCAGCGCCGACCGCGCCCAGGCCAGCGTGTCGTTGTAGAGCCCGATTCCACGCACGCAGAACGCCGCCAACCCGATGCGCTCGTGGTTCAACTGCGCGGTGATCGCCTGCCAGCCGCCGTTCAGCTTGCCGACGATCGTCGACGGCGGCACCCGCACGTTATCGTAGTAGGTCATGTTCGTGCGCACGCCGCCCACCGTGTGGATCGGTGCCACCGAAAAGCCGGGCAGCTTGGTGTCGACGATGAAGATCGTGATCCCCTTATGTTTCGGCGCCGTCGGGTCGGTACGCGCGGCCAACCAGATGTAGTCCGAGCCCTCGGCGGCGCTGGTGAAACACTTGGTGCCATTGATGACGTACTCGTCGCCGTCGCGCACGGCGGTGGTCTTGAGCGACGCCAGGTCGGTCCCGGCGTCCGGCTCCGAATACCCGACCGCGAAGTGGATGTCGCCCCGCAGGATGCCGGGAAGGAATTGCTGCTTGTGCGCCTCGGACCCGACCGCCATCAGCGCCGGACCGACGGTGTTGAGGGTGACAAACGGCAGCGGCGCCCCGGCCAACTGCGCTTCCTCGAAGAAGATCAGTTGCTCCGTTTCGCTGCGGCCCTGGCCGCCGTACTGCTTCGGCCAGCCGATCCCCAGCCAACCGTCCTTTCCCATCTGACGGACGATGCGGTTGTGCGCCTCGCCGCTTTCCACGTACTGCGTCGCCGCGCGCGCCTCCGGCGTCATCAACCTGGCGAAGTACGCACGTAACTCCGCCCGTAAGGCTCTCTGTTCCGCGGTTTCGTCGACGAACATAAGTCAGCACTCCATCTCCACTATGGTTCTCTAGGAACAATTGCTTCGCTTCGTCAAGCGCTCGTGGTACAGGGAACAGCATTCGAGTGCAGGGTTGGTGGGCAGAGAGGAGTCGGCATGCGAAGCTTCGGCGCGGATTCCACGACCGCGGAGGTCCTGGACGGCATCGATCTCCGGGGCAAGGTGGTGCTGGTGACCGGGGCCTCGGGCGGTCTCGGGGCGGAAACCGCGCGCGCCCTGGCCGCGACGGGGGCGGCGGTGGTGCTGACCGCGCGCGACGTCCCGAAGGGTGAGGCGGTCGCGCAGGCAATTCGGGCTTCGACGGGCAATGGGCGCGTGGAAGTGGAGGAACTGGAACTGGGGTCGCTGTCGAGCGTGCGCGCCTGTGCGCGGCGCGTGCTGGCGCGGCACACCACACTGCACATTCTGGTCAACAACGCCGGCGTCATGGCGTGTCCATTCGGCAAGACTGCCGAGGGGTACGAACTGCAGTTCGGCACGAATCACCTGGGTCATTTTCTGCTGACGTGCCTGCTCGTGCCGGCGCTGCGGCGTGGCGCGCCCAGCCGCATCGTCTGCCTGACCTCGGGCGGTCATCGCGCCTCGCCGGTGGTGTTCGAGGACATTCACTTCGCGCAGCGCCCATACGACAAGTGGCTGTCATACGGCCAGGCCAAGACCGCCAATGTGCTGTTCGTCGTGGAATTGGAGCGCCGCCTGGGCGCGGCGGGTATCCACGCATATGCGGTGCACCCCGGGATGATCGCCACCGAGTTGTCCCGCCATATGACCCAGGAGGACTTCGAACTGCTGCAAACGCAGATGGCGGGCATGCAGTGGCACAGCAAGACCGTCGAATCCGGCGCCGCGACCACCGTGTATGCCGCCACCGCTCCCGAACTCGAGGGTCGCGGCGGAGTCTACATCGAGGACTGTCGCGTGGCCGCGGTCAAGGACGGGCCCCGCGATTCCGGCGGCGTGCGCTCCTACGCGTTGGACCCGGCACTGGCGCGGCGACTTTGGACCGTCTCCGAGGATCTGGTGGGCGAGCGTTTCGAGCTGGCCTGAAGGATGCGGAAAGGCAGGCACGGCATGAGCAAAGACTCGCGAGCGGAGCGCGCGGCGCGGCGCGCGGCACTGCGCGAAACCGAGACCTTCGCGGCGTGGGGCCGGCGCCATGTGATCCTCTTGCGGGGCCGCTGGGGGCTGGCGATCGACCGCGCGTTCGTCTGGCTGACCGGATACTCGTTGGTCACCAAGCAGTACGCCATCGCCGGGCGCCAGCGCTACAAACCGACCTTTATGCTCAGGACCGTCGGCGCACGCACCGGCAAGCGCCGGACGGTCGTCATCCCCTACGGTCGCGATGGCGAACGCTTCGTGCTGGTGGGTTCGAACGGCGGCGGTCCGACCGACCCGCATTGGGTGAACAACATCCGCGCGCATCCGCAATCATGGGTGCGGTTGGGTTGGCGCTGGCGCCCCGTGCGCGGATATGTCGCGAGCGGCGAGGAGCGCAAGCGCCTGTGGCGGCGCCTCGCACCCCCGGGGACGTCGTACGCGCACTATCAGGAGCGCGCCGCACGGGAGTTCTCCCGCGAGATTCCGGTGGTCGTGCTGAACCCGGTGCCCGCAAGTGGGCGGCGCCAGGACAAGGGGTAAGCGGCGACCGCGGTCGAGAGGCAACGGAGGGAACCGATCATGGGGATTCAGGTCTACTTGCGACACGAGGGATTGCGCGCTCCCGCATTCGCGCGTGTCGCACACTCCGAATTGTACGCCGCCTGTCTGGAACAATCCGCCTGGGCCGATGCCCAAGGTTTCGATGTGGTGTCCATCGCCGAGCATCACGGCCTCGACGATGGCTATCTCCCGGCGCCACTGACACTGGCGGCGGCTATTGCCGGCAGGACGAAACGAATACGGATTTCGCTGGCGCTGATTGCGGCGCTGCATGACCCGATTCGCCTGGCCGAGCAGATTGCGGTGCTGGATCTTGTCAGCCAGGGCCGGGAGACGTTGATCATGGTTCCCGGTTACCGGCGCGAGGAGTTCGAGATGGCGGGGATCGACCGGGCACAGCGCGGACGGTTGCTGGAGGAGGCGGTCGAAACGATGCGCCAGGCCTGGACCGGCGAGCCGTTTACATGGCGCGGCCGCACCGTACGCGTCACGCCGAAACCGCGAGTTCCGCCGAGCGTGATGGTCGCGGGGGCAACGGCAGCCGCGGCACGCCGTGCGGCCCGGTTGCGCGCCGGCTTCCACGCGGCCGTCAGCGACCCGCGCATCGTCGACGCGTATCGCGCCGAGTGCGCCCGGCTCGGCATCGCCGCCGGCGGCATTGTCGGCGGCAGCCCCGTGTCCTGCGTGCATGTGAGCGACGATCCGGAGCGCGACTGGACACGTATCGCCCCGTACGCCCTCTACGATGCGCAAACCTACGCATCGTGGGGCGTTCCGGGGGCGGCGGATCACGTGCCGCGGACCTTGGCGGATTTACGGCGGAACAGCAGGTATCGCGTGGTCACGCCCGACGAGTGCGTCGAACTCGCACAGGAGACCGGAATGGTGCTCTTGCAGCCGATCCCATGCGGCCTGCCGCTGGAATGGGGCTGGGCCAGTCTGGAGCTGTTCGCCGCCAAAGTGCTGCCGCGGCTGCGCGGCACGGGGACCGGCGCCTGAGTGCGCTGCCTGTCGGAAGTCTCGATTCTTGAGGTGCATGACGGTCGGCGGTGGGCCACGCCAGCGTCCCCGCCAGCGGTCGAATCGGCGCCGCTCCGACCGGTGGCGATCCGCGGGCAGTTCTTGTAAGAGCTACGCATGCCGAGCCCAACGCGCCTCCTGAACGAGGTCGAATCGAAGGCGTTGCTGCACAGCGCCGGGGTGCCGGTCATTCCCACGGAGTTGGCGCGGACGCCCGCCGAGGCCCGTTCGCTGGCCGCGCGGCTGGGGTGTCCGGCCGCCATCAAAATCGTCTCGCCCGATATCGCACACAAGTCCGAGGTCGGCGGCGTGCGTCTGCATCTGGACACGCCCGCGGCCGTCGAGACGGCCGCGGCAGCCATGCTGCGATCGGTGCAGCAGAGCCAACCCGCGGCGCGCCTGACGGGCGTCGCGGTGCAGCCGATGGCCCCCGCCGGTGGCGTCGAGGTCATCGTCGGGGTCAAGCGTGACCCGCAGTTCGGTCCGGTCATCATGTTCGGTCTCGGCGGCGTCCTGGTGGAGGCGTTCGACGATGTCGTGTGTCGTCTTGTCCCGATCGGCGTGCGCGACGCGCGCCAGATGCTCGGCGAGATTCGTGGCGCGCGAGTCTTGCACGGCGCGCGCGGCCGGGCGGCCGTCGATCTTGCCAAGTTGGAGGCACTGCTGCACGCCGTGTCCGCGCTGGTGGCGCAACGGTCCGACATTCTCGAACTCGACCTCAACCCCGTGATGGCGTTCGCGTCGCGCGCCGTCGCGGTCGACGCCCGCATGCTGCTCGGGGAGGACGCATGAGCTTCACCCGAGCGCAGTTCGAGCGCGCGTTCAATCCCCGCGTAGTCGCCGTCGTCGGCGACAAGATGCTGAACGGTTTCCACTGGTTGCGTGCGCTGCAGTCCTTCGACGGAACGCTGTACTCGGTCCAGATCGACGCGCGGGAGATCCCGGCGATCGAGGCGCTCGGCGTGCGCAACTTCCCCAGCCTGCGGGAGATTCCGGAGGCGGTCGACTATGTCGTCGTGGCGGTGCCACGCCAGGTGGTCACACGGGTCCTCGAGGATTGCGTAACCAAGGGTGTGGGCGCCGCGACCTTGTTTACGGCGGGCTTCGCGGAGACTGGCGAGCCCGAGGGCCTGCGTCTCGAGCGGGAAATCGCCGCCATCGCCCGGCGCGGCAACCTCCTGCTCGTCGGCCCCAACTGCATGGGCATCGCCAATTTGGGGATCGGCCTGCGCAACGCCGCGAGCCAGGCGGCCGGCGCGGCGGGCGCCGGCCCCGTCGCCTTTCTCGGGCAGAGCGGCACCCACACGATCAACTTCTGCCTGCGCGCACCGGCGCGCGGGGCCGGCATCAGTAAAGCCGTGAGCTTCGGCAACGCGGTCGTCTGCGAAGCGAGCGATTACCTCGAGTACTTGCGCGACGATCCGGCGACCCAGGTCATCGCCATGTACATCGAGGGCGTACGCGATGGCCGGCGGTTCTTCGACGTGCTGCGCGAAACCACGCCGCGGAAGCCGGTGGTGGTGTGGAAGGGCGGGCTGACGGCCGCCGGGGAACGGGCCATCTTTTCGCATACCGCGGCGCTCGCCACCCCCGCGGCGGTGTGGAACGGCATGATCCGACAGGCGGGCGCGCTCAGTGCCGACGGGCTCGAGGAGCTGATCGACGTCGCCGCCGCGCTGCAGACCGGCAAGTCGGCGACGGGATTTCGGGCGGGACTCATCGCCATGACCGGCGGCTTGTCGGTCGCCATCACCGACGCGTTCACGCGAGCCGGGCTGGAGGTGCGCTCCTGAGCGCCGCCTCGTACCGGCGCCTGCGGGAGTTCTTCGACATTGTCGGCGGCAGCTTTCACCGTCCGCTCGATGCCGGCAACGGCACCATCGGCATGGGATTTCGCACCGACAATCTCGGGCGGCTCCTCGATGTGCTCGACGCCGACGACGACATCGACGTCATCGCCTTCGATCTTGGTTCCGGTCTAGCGTTCGACCTGTGGCGCGAGCAACCGCCCAACTTTGCGGCGATGGTCGATGTGCTCGCCGCATTCAGCCGGCGATCGGCGAAGCCGCTGGCAAGCATCGTGGAACCGGCACACGAGGATGCGGAGGCGGCGCAAATGCGGGCACACTTCACCCGGCGCGGCTTGCTCACCCTACCGTCGGCCGAGCGTGCCGCCGCCGCCCTGCGCAAACTGGTCGAGCACGAGCGCTTCCGGCGCGGACTCGGCTGAGGCCGGCCGCCTGTGGGCTAACGATCGCCTCAGGATTCCGGGGCAACGGACTCGGAGACGGCAGACAACGAACGCCGACCTTCGTTCGCCGACGAGGCGGGTCTGTCGTCTGCCTGTCTGTCGTCCGTTTTCCGTGATTCCTGCCCGACCTCTCAGACGGCGGGGTTCGCCTCCTGCCAGGCGACCAGTGCCCACAGCGCCGCGGCGAGGTCGGGAGCCGCTGCGGCGTGCGCGACCACGGGGAAGTCACGGCGGGTCTCGACGACGTAGCGGCGGTGTTTGAAGCTGTCGGTGCGATGCAGGAAGCGGATATTGTCGATGCGGTCGGCAAGCTTGATGAGCGCCGCCGCGCGGCCCGCCGCGGCGACGCGGCCGAGGTAGTCGCTGTGCCAGTCGTCGGTGAGCACGTCCACCAAGCGGCTGACGGCGGGGCCGAGACGGTACACTTCGTGGCTCAGTGCAATCGCATCTTCGAACACGTCGTGACAGAGCGCCGCGCCGACGATCTCGGCGGACTCGCCACGACGGGCCAGTGTCAGCGACACGCGCAGCGGATGGACGACGTAGGGCGTACCCTCCGCACGCAGGTGGTCGGCATGCGCGCGGGAGGCAACGGCGATCGCCGCCGATACGAGCGCATCGTCCGGGAAGTAGCGCCGCAGCCGCTGCTCGAGTTCGGAAGCGGTACCGTCCGGTTCCAGGCAGGCGCACGCGGGCAGCAATGGGGTCGGATCCATTGTTCACAGGGTAGCCCACCGTAGTTCGGGGCGCCATCTTGGCTGGATCGCGGACCGCGTTCTTCCCCCACGCGGTCGTGGCGATCCACGCCGGGGTTGCTCTACGATTTCTTCAACTGTTAGGAGTAGACGAACACACGCACATGGCCCCGGATCCACGACCACCACATATCGAGGGAACCGTTCTGCTTCCGGACCGGCGTACCCTGGGTTTTGCCGAGTTTGGTCCGCCCGATGGCAAGCCGATCTTTTGGTTTCACGGCACGCCGGGAGCCCGGCGCCAGATTCCGCCGGAAGCGCGGTTGGCGGCGGCGAAACGGCACGTCCGCCTGATCGGCATCGACCGTCCAGGCGTCGGCGCCTCGACCGCGCACGTGTACCCATCGCTGCTGTCCTGGGCTCACGACATACGATTCGTGGCCGATAGGCTGGGGGTCGACCGATTCGGCTTGATTGGTTTGTCGGGCGGTGGGCCGTACGTGCTGGCGTGCGCCCATGCCTTGCCCGCGCGCGTGGTGGCGGGAGCCATCCTCGGCGGTGTCGCACCGGCCCGCGGACCCGAGGCGCCGGTCGGCGGCGTAGTCGGAAGTTTGGCGCGGTTCGAATCGCTGTTCAGGCACCTGCACGAACCCCTCGGAATCCTGCTCACGATGCTGGCGTGGGCGCTGCGGCCGGTGGCTTCCCCCACCTTCGATTTCTTCATGCGGCTTTCTCCGGTAGCCGACCGCGCGGTCTTCGCACGCCCCGAGATGAAGGCGATGTTCATCGACGACCTTCTGCAAGGCAGTCGATGGGGCCTGCGCGCTCCCATCTATGACCTGATGCTCTTTTGTCGTCCGTGGGGCTTCCGAGTGCGCGACATCCGGGTTCCCGTTCGTTTTTGGCACGGCGACGCGGACCACCTGGTCCCCATAGCGCATGGGCGATATCTGGCGCGCTTGGTCCGTGACTCGGAGTTCTTCGTGCGCCATGGGGAAAGTCATCTCGGGGGTTTGGCGGCGGCGGAGGAGATTCTCGACGCGATCGTGGCGTTGTGGCCCGAGGAATCGGGACCGCCGCGACGCTACCGGAGGGCGCGAAAGCCGCTGGCCCGCGGCGGCGAAGCGTACGCACGTGCTCGCCCACACCGCGCGCCATCGGTGCGCATGGTTCAGTCTACGTCATAGCTGACACTGTCCAACTGCCCGGTGAACGCAAAGGGGGGCTGGTAGTGTGGCGATACCGGCGAGCCGGTGTCACGACCGACATCCAGACCTTCCCAGGCGACCATGAATGGCAGCTCGATCGTTTGGCTGCCGGCGCCCTTGCCGTCGATCGACAGCGTCCCGGTCCCTTTGAGCACGCTCAACCGATTGAAGCCGGTACCTTCGGACAGAAGTCCCTTGGCGACCGCCAGCCCGGTGGAAACCTTGTCGTAGTGGAACTGCACCTTGGCCTCGCCCACGGGAACCGACTCGGTGGACACGATGCGGACGACGTCCGCGCCGGTATTACGCTCGTAGACCAGGCGATTGTCCTGGACGTAGAGCGTATATCCCGAGAAACGGTCGCCCTGCGCGACGATCACGCCCTGCTGCCGATCATTGTCGCGGCGAATGGTCGCGGTAATCGAGTAGGACTTTCCGGGCAGAACGGGGGCGAGGTTGTGCGGAACCGTCGCGCCGCCAACTGGAAAGACCATGTGCTGCGGCCGCGGGAGCTTGACAAACTTGCCGTACTGCGAGCGTTCGAGCAGCCCCACATCGATCAGGGGCAGCACCTGGTCGCGTTTGGCCGCCTCCCACCAGCGCGCTTCCAGTGCCTTTACCTTGTCCGGGAACTGCGCCGCCAGATCGTGCGCTTCGGAAAAATCCTCTCTCAAGTTGAAGAGTTCCCAGTGTGGTGCGTCGTAGGGCTGGTCGTCTTCGCGATAGGTAGCGATCTTCCAGCCGTCGGCGTAATATCCGCGATTCGCCTCCAGCTCGTAGTACTGTTCCGTTCTGCGCGGCGCGGCGGCCGCGTCGGTGAAGGTGTAACCGAAGCTGATGCCTTCCATCGGCTTCACGGTGTGGCCGTTGTACGCGCGCGGCGGTTCGATGCCGAGCACGTCCAACAAGGTTGGCGCCAGATCGTCGATATGATGGTTCTGCGTCCGGATTTGGCCATGCGCGGCGATCCCTTTGGGCCAACTGATGATGAAGGGTGTGTTGACGCCACCGCCATGCGTGGTGCGCTTGGTGTGTTTGAACGGCGTGTTGCTGGCCTGCGCCCAGCCGAGCGGGTAGTGGGGGTGCGTCGTCGGCCCGCCGAGGTCGTCGAAATGCCGCAGGTTCTCCGCCGTCGTCGTCTTGTGAAAGTGGAAGAAGGCCAGGCCGTTGGCTTGGCCCTCGACGTCGCCTTCCGGGCTGGCGCCGTTGTCGGAGAGAAACACGATGATGGTGTTGTCGAGTTCGCCGGTGCTCCGCAAGTGGTTGACGAGCGTACCCACCTGCTGGTCAAGGTTGTCGACGAAGCCGGCGTAGTTTTCCTCGAAACGCGCGTACATCTTCCGCTGGTCCGCGGTCAGCGCATCCCACGGCTGCACCCCCGGATTGTGCGGCGTCAGCTCGGTAGTGGCCGCAGCGATGCCCAGCGCCTTCTGCCGCGCCAACCGCTGCTCGCGCACTTTGTCCCAGCCCTGGGCGTACTGGCCGCGATAGCGCTCCCGGTCTACCGCCTTGGTATGGTGCGGGGCGTGGACGGCGCCCGGCGCGTAATACAGGAAGAAGGGTTTGCTGCGATCCACGGCGCGCAAGTCCTTCAGCATCTGAATGGCGTGCGCCGTCAGATCGTCGGGGAAATAGTAGTTGGGATCGCGCGGCGTCTCGACCACCTCGGTACCGCTGACGAGCACCGCCGGCTCGAACTGGTTGGTCTCGCCCTCGAGGAAACCCCAGTAGCGATCGAAACCCTTCTTGGTGGGCCACGAGTCGAGCGGCCCCGTGCACGAACGGTGTTCGCCATTGGTGAGGTGCCACTTGCCGGCCGCGTAGGTGGCGTACCCGTGCGCTTGCAGGATCTGCGGCAGCGTCACCACGTCGGCTGCCAACTCCCCGCGATAGCCGGGGTAGCCGTAATCCCACTCCGCGATCCAGCCGACGCCGGCCGAATGGTGGTTCATGCCGGTGAGCAACGCGGCGCGCGTCGGCGAGCACATCGCAGTCACCGTGAAGTGGTTGTAGCGGAGGCCGGTATCCGCCAGGCTCTGGATATTCGGCGTGCGGATCTCGCCGCCGAACGGCGATACGTCGGCGAAGCCGAGATCGTCCGCCAGAATGACCACGATGTTGGGCGCGCCGGCGGGGGCTTTCGGATCCATGCGGAAGTCGGGCTGCGAACGCCGGATGCTGTTTTCGATCTTTCCGGCGAACGGGCGGTCCGCGACATCGCCGGGCGCGGCGGCGACTGGGTTGGCGGGGTCCTGTTGCCTGTCGCAGCCGCCGAACGACGACATGGCGAGCAACGCGGCGAACAGCGACGGCAGCACAGCACGGGATTTGGCGGTCATACCCGTTCTTGTTTCCTATCGAAGGTCCTCCGGTCAAGTCCCGGCCGACCGAGCGGATAGGGAGCGTCCGGCGCGACGATCTCGGATCCGTCCGTGTCTCGATTGACCGACGTCCGACACCATGCGATAGCCGAAGCGAGGTCCGCCTATGGAACGTCAAGTTGCGTTCGTCACCGGCGCCAGCCGGGGCATTGGCAAGGCCGCGTCGATCGCACTGGCCGAGGCCGGCTTCGATGTGGTGGTCACCGCGCGTACCGTCAGCGAAGGGGAGCAGCACGATTACAGCACCACGCGAGCGGGATCGCGCCAGCAAACCATGCCCGGCAGTATCGAGATCACCGCGGCGGACATCCGTCAACGCGGCCGCAGGGCGTTGCCGATCCGTCTGGATCTCCTCGATCCCGCCTCCATCGATGCCGCGGTGACGCATGCGCTGCGCGAGTGGGGTCAGATCGATCTGCTCGTTAACAACGGCATCTATCAGGGTCCCGGCGTGTCCGACTGCTTCCTCGACCTGACCGACGAGCTGGTGAGAAAGGTCTTCGAGGGCAACGTCTTCGCTCAAATCCACGTGACCCAGAAGGTGCTCCCCGCCATGCTCGCCCGCGGGCGGGGGATCGTCATCAATGTCACGTCCGCCGCCGGCATGATGGACCCGCCCGCCCCGACGGGCGAGGGGGGCTGGGGATTCGCCTACGGCGCCTCCAAGGGCGCGCTGCAGCGCATGGCGGGCATGCTGCACGTCGAACTGCACGATCGCGGCATCCGCGCCTACAATCTGCAGCCCGGCCTGATCATCACCGAGTCGCAGCAAATCCGTTTCGGCAAGGACAACCCTTTTGCACGGCACACGCACAGCGCACCGTTGGCCGTGCCGGCCGCGGTGATCGTCTGGCTCGCCACCCATCCAGAAGCGGTGGCGATGAGTGGACAGACCGTCCACGCGCAGCCATTCTGTAAGGAACGCCATCTGGTTCCCGGGTGGCCCGCGGGGCCGGGATAGGAGAAGCTACGCCATGAGCAAGGCATCGTCGTTCAAACATCTCCTCTCGCCCGGCCGTATCGGCCCGATGGAGTTGCGCAATCGCATCGTGCTGGCGCCGATGGGAACCGGCCTGGGCGGGCACGACGGCCATATCACCGAGCGGCACAAGCGTTTCTACGAGGAGCGCGCCCGCGGCGGCGCCGGGCTCATCTTGACCGAGGTGACGGCGGTCGACTGGCCCCGGGGCGGCTCCGAAGTGCACCAGCTCGGCCTCTCCGACGACGCGTTCATTCCGGACCTGCGCGACCTGGCGCAACGCGTGCACGCGCACGGCGCCAAGATCGCGATCCAGTTCCAGCACGCCGGCAAGATCGGCACCAAGGACCTGTCCGAAGGACGCCCGCTACTGGTCCCGTCGATGATCGCCGATCGCGGCACCATGGGCGAACTGACCGCGGAGGAACTGGGAAAGATCCTCAAGAACTACAAGACCGATCCCAAGAACATGTATCAGGTCATCGACGAGCCGGAGATTCTGCGCTTGATCGACTGCTTCGCGGCGGCGGCGGAGCGCGCCAAGCGCGCCGGCTTCGATGGCATCGAGGTGCACGCCGCCCACGGCTACCTCGTCGACGAATTCCTCTCGCGCCACGTCAATCGCCGCACCGATCGCTGGGGCGGCTCCCTGGAAAACCGCGCGCGCTTCCTGTGCGAGATCCTGCGCGAGACGCGCCGCCGCATCGGCCCCGACATCGCCCTGTGGTGCCGCTTGAACGGCGAGGAGATGCACACCGAGGATGGCATCACGCGCGCCGACGCCGTCGAAACCGCGCGCATGGCGGTGGCGGCGGGTGCCGATGCCACGCACATCACCCGCTATGGACCGCCGACCGAGATCGTGTCGGCAATGATCGTCCCGGAACCGGGCGAGTTGCTGCCCTATGCCGAGGCGTTCAAGAAGGCGACCAAAGCGCCCGTCATTGCCGTCGGACGGATACTGCCGGAGTTGGCGGAACAGGCCATCGCCGACGGACGCACCGATTTTGTCGCCATGGGCCGACAACTGTTGGCCGATCCGGAGCTGCCCAACAAGCTGGCACGGGGAGAGCGCGAGGACGTCTGTCCCTGCATTACCTGCTACGTCTGCGTCGGACAGGCCTTCGTACAAGAGCCTTTCAAGTGTGCCGTCAATCCGGGGTGCGGGCGCGAGGACGAATTCGCCATCGTGCCTGCCGCGAAACCGCGCCGCCTGCTGATCGTCGGCGGCGGCCCCGCGGGTATGGAGGCGGCGCGGGTCGCCGCGTTGCGCGGCCACCAGGTGACGTTGTGCGAGAAGAGCGACCGTTTGGGTGGGACGCTGTGGTTCGCCTCGCTGGTGCACGACGCCAACGGCGATCTGCTCGAGTACCTCGGCAAGCAGGTGCGCAAGTTGCCCATCGATCTGCGGCTGGGCCAGGACGTCACCCCCGAGTTGGTGCGCCAACTGCGGCCGGACGTGATCCTGGTGGCCGTGGGGGCGCGCCGCGACCGGCTGCCAATCCCGGGCGCCGACCGGTCCAATGTGTTGAGCGGTGACGATTTGCGCAACCTGATGACCGGCGCCGACAAGAAGACCGCGGTGGAAAAGTTGAGCCTCGCGCAGCGCGCCATGCTCAAGATGGGCGGCCTCCTGGGCGTTTCCGATCGCGTCAATTTGACCCGCGAACTGTCGAAACACTGGATGCCGCTCGGCAAACGCGTGGTCGTAATCGGCGGCGGCCTGGTCGGACTCGAACTGGGCGAGTTCTTGGTCGAGCGCGGGCGGGCGGTCAGCATCGTCCACGACGAGCCCGTGATGGGCGCGGAGATGGCGATCCCGCGGCGCTGGCAGGCCCTTGGGACGCTGCGCCGGCACGGGGTCACCCTCGTCACCGGCGCCGTGGTCGATGCCATCACCGACGCCGGGGTCGTCTACAGCAAGGACGGCCAGCAACACACGGTGCCGGCCGATTCGGTCATCCTGGCCGCGGGCACGCAGGAGAATCGCGGCCTTGCGGACTCCCTGTCCGGCCTCGGCATCGAACTGCACCTGCTCGGTGACTGCACAGGTGTGGGATACATCGAGGGCGCGATGTTGGACGGCGCCCGGATGGCGCGCGCCATCTGAAGCGACACCTTGCCGCGGGAACACACTGAAATAATGTCACATCAAGGGTAGCAACCGTGCCGTCTCCTATGGGCGAGAATCGGTTCCGCCGCGCGCAACCGTTAAGGACCTCGACGAGCGCTACGAACAAGAGGTCGCCCACCCGCCGGCCGGCCATCCCTGTTGCCTGGCGGCCTGCGCTCGGAGTAACGAGCAATCGTTTCGAGTGCTATCACTGCAGACGGGTCGTTCCATGCGACCATGCCGGGGAGATTGCAAGGAGTGCCGATGATCGAGACAAAGAAGTCCTTCTGCCGATTCTGCCATGTGTTCTGTGGAATAGAAGTCGATGTCGATAGCGAACGGCAACAGGTCTTGGCGGTCCGCGGCGATCCGGACAATCCCTACTCTCGCGGCTACACGTGCAGCAAAGGCCGCGCCGTGCCGGAGGAGATCAATCACCCGGATCGGCTGCGGTCGTGCAAGAAGCGGCGTGGCGACGGCTGGGCGGACATCGGCACCGACCAGGCGTTGAACGAGATCGCCGAAAAACTCCTGGACATTCGGGAGCGGCATGGTGCCCGCTCGATCGCCGTGTACACCGCAAGCGGCGCGGGGTTCTCCGCCACCGGCATGCCGCTGACGAAGGCCTGGCTCAACGCTGTCGGATCGCCGAGCTATTACACTGCGTTTACCATCGATTGCCCGTCGTACGTCGTCGCTGCCAACTGGATCTTCGGCACCGTCCGCACGCCGCTGGGGATGTACGCGGGAGTGTTCGACATCGACAATGCCGAGGTCGGCATGTTCATAGGGACCAATCCGATTGCCTCCCACGGACTCGGATTGGGCGGCCCCTTCCCGGGTAAGCGGCTGCGCGATGCGCGGTCGCACGGGATGAAACTCATTGTCGTCGACCCGCGCCGCACGGACATGGCCCGCCTGGCCGATCTACATCTTCAGGTCAAGCCGGGCGAGGACGCAGCGCTCTTGGCAGGGCTCATCAATGTGATCATCGAGCGGAGACTCTACGATGGCGCATACGTGGCGCAATACGTCAGCGGCCTGGAGGAACTGGCCGCCGCGGTGAAGGACTTCGACCTGGATTACGTCGCCCGGCGCACGCATGTGGCGGCGGACCGCCTGGAGCAGGCGGCGGTGATGTTCGCCACCGCCAAGAGCGGGGCCGCCAGGCAGGGCTCCGGCCTCACCATGAGCCGGCACCAGAACCTGAATACCTACCTCGTCTACGCTGTGAATGCGCTGTGTGGCCGGATCGACCGCAAAGGAGGCGCAATTTCCAATCCCGGTGTCTTCAGCCGTGCGCGGGCGAACGACGCGCCACCCGTACAGGTGCCCCTGTTCGCCGAGGGAGGCGCCCGCATGCGCGGGCTGCACGGATTGTTCACCGGGCCGGGCTACGTGGAAATGCCCACGGCGACGCTCTCGGACGAGATCCTCGAGCCCGGCAACGGGCAGGTTCGAGCGTTGCTCGTCCACGGGGGCAATCCGGTGACGGCGTTTCCCGACCAAGAAAAAACGGTACGCGCGTTGAAGGCGCTGGACCTGCTCGTCGTCGTCGATCCTGTCATGAGCGCGACCGCGCAGTTCGCGCACTACGTCATTGCGCCCAAGCATTTCCTCGAACGGCCGGACGCCACGACGTTGCTGGATGCCTCCCTGCCGATCCCCTTCGCTCAATTCACCCCCGCCGTGGTGCGCGGGCCCGACAGTCTCCTGGAAGAGTGGGAGGTCGGCTGGGAACTCGCCAAGCGCATGGGTCTGCCGCTGAACCTCCCGGGCATCGGTATGGAACGAAAGCCCAGCTCTGACGACGTGATCGCCGTCCTATCGAGGCGTGGGCGCATCTCGCTCGAGGAAGTCCGCCAGTATCCGAGCGGCCACGTCTTCGGCGACCTCGCGGTCGGAGCCGTGTTGCCGCACGCAATTGCACATCCGGACAAGAAGATGGCGGCCGGCCATCCGGACGCCATGGCGGAGCTACGCGAGGTACGGGCGGAGTCCATCGCCGCGGACGGAAGCTACGAGGCGCGGGATGCGTTTAGCCACCGACTCATCGCGATACGCATGCCGGACTTCCATAATTCCAAAGGCCAGCGTCTTACCAAGTTGCGCACCAAGCACCCCTATAACCCGGCCTACATGAACCCGGCGGATCTCGAGAAACTCGGCATCGATGACGGCCAGTTGGTGGTCATCGACAGTGGACGCGGTCGGGTCAAGGCGCCGGTCAAGGCATCCGCCGACGTCATGGCGGGGGTGGTGGCCATGGCTCACGGGTGGGGAACGGCCCCGGAGGACGAGGGGGACGTCCGCCAGACGGGATCGCCCACCGCGCGGCTGATCCCGGACGATCTGTTGTACGATCGACTCACCGGCATGCCGTTGCTGAGCGCCCTGCCGGTGAATGTGCGTGCGGCGTGATGCAATCCGCAGCCATAGGCGCCGGCACCGACGCGGGCACGGCCCCGACTATCGCCATCGCCCCGCGGGTGAACGGCAGCGAACGGACGGCAGTCGTCGAACCGCGGCTGCTGCTGGTGCATTTTCTACGCGACCAGCTCGGCCTCACCGGCACGCACGTCGGCTGCGACACCAGCCAGTGCGGCGCATGCACGGTGCTGCTCGACGGCAAGGCGGTCAAGTCGTGCACCGTCCTCGCGGTGCAGGCGGATGGATGTGAGATCCTAACCATCGAAGGCTTGGCGCAGGGCAACCGCCTGCATCCCCTCCAGGAAGGGTTTCAGGCCGAGCACGGTTTACAGTGCGGCTATTGCACGCCTGGCATGATCATGGCCGCCCATGAACTCCTCCAGCGCGATCCGCAACCGACCGAACAGGCGATTCGTGAGGCCATCCGTGGCAACCTTTGCCGTTGCACCGGGTACCAACGCATTGTCGCCGCCATCCGCCACGCGGCGGAGAGTCGGACCGCCTGATGGCGATCGCGCACGGGGCGCAGAGCGCGACCGGCATCGGCGCACGGGTCCCACGGCAGGAGGATCGACGCCTGCTGACCGGGCACGGTACCTACGTCGACGACCTCCGGCTGCCGGACATGCTGCATCTGAAGATCCTACGCAGCCCCTGCGCGCACGCGCGGATCACATGCATCGACGCCACGAAGGCACGGAGCCTTCCGGGCGTGGTCGCGGTGTTCACCGGGCGGGAACTGCTGCCGTTCACGCCTCCCTTGCCGGTGCCGCCGGCGACGTTGCCGGAAATGAAGGTGCCCGAACACCACGCGCTGGCGATCGACAAGGTATGCGCCGTCGGCGAAGGGGTCGCGGCGGTGGTGGCAACGGAAGCGGCGCTGGCCGCGGACGCCCTCGCTCTCATCGAGGTCGAGTACGAGACACTTCCCGCGGTGGTCGATCCGGAAGCGGCGCTGGCCGCGGACGCGCCGATCGTCCATGAGGCATTCGGCACCAACGTCGCCTACCGGTTCCAGTTCGGCGACGTGAGCGAAAGCCTGGCCGCGGCCGATATCCTGGTTCGCCAGCGCATGGAGAATCAGCGGCTGGTGCCCAACTTCCTGGAACCAAGGGGCATCGTGGCGCAGTACGACGCCGGCAGCGAGCAGCTCTCCATATGGGTGTCCACCCAGGGGCCGCATCTGGTACGCACGCAACTTGCCTTGATGCTCGCCCTGCCGGAGCACCGGATTCGTGTGGTGGCGCCCGATGTCGGCGGCGGGTTTGGCGGCAAGCTGAATGTGTATGCGGAGGAGCTGCTCGCCGTTGTCCTCGCTCGACAGCTCGGCAGGCCGGTGAAGTGGATCGAAGAGCGCAGCGAGCATCTGGTGGCCACCAGCCACGGCCGCGGTCAGGTAGCCTACGTGCAAGCCGCGGCCAGACGCGACGGCACGCTGACGGCGCTGCACCTGCGCATCGTCGCGGACCTCGGCGCCTATCAACATGTATTAACCCCCATGGCGGCGTTGCAGACGGCCACCCTCGTCACCGGCTGTTATCTGGTCCGCAATCTGGCCGTGGACATCACCGGCGTCTTCACCAACGCAACGCCCACCGATCCGTACCGCGGTTTCGGACGCGCGGAGGCCGCCTACTATATCGAGCGGGCGATGGACCTGATCGCGCGTGAGCTGCGCTTGGACCCGACCGAGGTGCGGCGGCGTAACTTCATCCCACCCGATCGCTTTCCACATACCAATCCGTTTGGCCACACGTACGACAGCGGACAGTACGACCGCGCCCTCACGCGCGCCCTCGACATGCTTGGCTACGACCAGTTCCGCGCGGAGCAGGCGCGCTTGCGCCAGGATGGCCGTTACCTCGGCCTCGGTTTGGCCACGTACGTCTGGCGTGCCGGCTTTCCGTCGGTCCCGCCCGGAACGCCGTTTCTGATCGCCGGCTGGGAGAGCGCTTCGATCCAGCTTGCACCCACTGGCGTGGCGACGGTGCGCACCGGCACCTCCCCGCACGGTCAGGGTCTGGAGACTGTCTTCGCACAAGTAGTGTCGGAAAACCTTGGCCTGCCGCTCGACGCGATCCGGGTCGTCCACGGCGATACTGACGCCGTGCAATACGGCATCGGCACGATGGGCAGCCGCTCGGTGTGCAACGGAGGCAGTGCCGTGCTCCTCGCCGCGCAGGAGGTGAAGCAGAAGGCCATGCGCATCGCTGCCCACGCCCTGCAGGTTGCCCCCGAACGCATGGTGTTCGAGTGCGGCCGGATGTTTCCCAGAGGCGTGCCCGAGCGCGCGCTCACGCTCCAGGAGGTGACGCGGCTCGCCTATCACGGCACCGATCTGCCGGACGGCATGTCGCCGGGGATGGAGGTCACCAGCTTCTTCTCCGCGCCGAACTTTACTTCGCCGTTCGGCGCGCATGTGTGCGTGGTCGACGTCGACGTCGAGACCGGCGACGTGAAGATCGTGCGCTACATCGCCGTCGACGACTGCGGGCGGGCAATCAATCCGCTGCTGGTCGAGGGCCAGGTGCAGGGCGGCGTGGCGCAGGGTGTGGGGCAGGCCCTGCTCGAGGCCGCCACTTACAGCGCCGACGGCCAGCCGCTCAACGGATCGTTGCTCACGTACGCCATGCCCACCGCCACCGATCTTCCCACGATGGAAATGGAGCGCACGGAGACGCCGACGCCGGTCAACCCGTTGGGCGCCAAAGGCGTGGGCGAAGCCGGCGCCATCGGCGCGCCGCCGGCGGTCGTCAACGCCGTCGTGGATGCCCTCGTCCCGTTCGGCGTGACGCATATCGACATGCCGCTGTGGCCGGAGAAGGTGTGGCGCGCCATCCAGGCGGCCAAACGGCGGAGGCCATGATCCCCGCTCGTTTCGCGTACCTGCGGCCCGCCTCGGTCGAGGAAGCGCTCCACTTGTTGCGCGCGCACGGCGACGATGCCCGCCTGCTTGCGGGCGGGCACAGTTTGGTTCCGTTGCTGAAACTGCGCCTGGCGGCGCCGCGCTATCTGATCGATATCGGGCGTCTGCGGGCGCTGGCGTATATCCGCGAGGAGGCGGGAACCATCCGCATCGGTGCGTTAACGACCCATGCGGAGATCGAGCGCTCGGATCTGCTGCGCGCCGGCGTCCCGGTGCTTTCCGAGGCGGCGTCGCGTATCGGCGATGTCCAGGTGCGCAACCGCGGCACCATCGGCGGCAGCCTCGTCCACGCCCACCCGGCGGCCGACTTGCCGGCGGCCATGCTGGTGCTGGAGGCGGAGATGATGCTCCAGGGCCCCGATGGCACTCGCCGCGTGGCGGCGGCCGACTTCTTCGCCGGCATGTTCACCACCGCGCTGCGGCCCGACGAAATCCTGGTCGAGATCCGCGTTCCGGCGCCGCCGCAGGGGACGGGTGCCGCATACCTGAAAGCTGAGGACAAGGCGTCGCACTTCGCCGTGGTCGGCGTTGCGGCGCTCGTGGGTTTGGAACCGAACGGCGCATGCCGGTTCGCCCGTGTCGGTATCGCCGGCGTTGCCGGCATACCGTTCCGTGCCGCGGCGGTCGAGGCCTTACTGGCGCGCAAGCCGCTGACCGCGGACGGCGTGCGGCTGGCGGCGCAGGCGGCCACCGAGCGGGTCGAACCGCTGTCCGACCTTTTCGCTTCTCCCGAGTACCGGCGCCACCTGACGCAGGTGTACGTGGCACGGGCGCTGTTGCAGGCTGCGAGTCGCGCCTTGAAGTAAGCGCGCCTTTGGCGGATAGGTGCTCGCGCTAACCCAACTTCCGCAGTTTGACGGCTGAAAATATTTTTCGGCGACCGCGTCCGCGAAAAACCTCGCGATATTGCTGGGGCGCGGTGAGCACGAACCGCGAAAATCGCGTGTAGTGCAAACTTTTCGGCGCTTGCTGGTCGCGCCGCTGCTCGTACAACCGCCGCGTGAAGTGGGGCGCTGTACATTCGGCCATTGGTAGTGCGCAGGGCGGAAAGACCTACCGGTACTTTCGTCTGGTGCGCTCGGTGCGCCGCAACGGGAAGGTGAAGCAGGAAACGGTCGCCTACCTGGGCGAGCTCTCGATGCGCGTGCCGGCGCGAGGCGCAGGCGCTGTTGACGCATCTGCGGTGTCCGCGTCGATCAACAGCGGTCGTTCTTTGAAGACGTGCAGGGTCGTGAGCCCCAGCCGTTGCGGTTCGCCTGGACCGGCTGCGTGTGGAGCGCCAGCGGCGGTTCGGCGATGTGTGGCTGGGGCTGATGCTCTGGCAGGCATTGCAGCTCGACACGCTATGCGCCGAGGTGCTGCCCGTCGGCCATGAGAACGTTCCTGGTCGTTGGTCGCCGCCATCTTGGTGATCGCGCGCCTGTGCGAACCGTCGAGCGAGCTCTACGTGGCCGAGCGTTGGTACGAGCGCACGGCCACTCGAAGGACCTCCTCGGCGTCGCAGCCGAGCGGATCAACGAGGATCGCTTGTACCGCCTGCTCGACCATCTGGTCTGGCACAAGTCCGACATCGAGCACCACCTGCGCAACCGCCTGGGGGAGCTGTTTGCGATCGACTACGACCTGCTGCTGTATGACGTGACGAGCACGTACTTCGAGGGGCTGGCGCCGCGCAACGAGATGGCCCGGCGTGGGCATAGCCGCGATCAACGCGCCGACTGTCTGCAGGTCTGCAACTGTATCGCGTTGGTGGTAGGCCGCGAAGGGATGCCTCCTGGGCTACGAGGTTGACGGGAACACCACCGACGTCACCACCGTGAAGACCATCGTCGGGACCATGGAGGCACGGTACGGGCTGGCCCAGCGCATTTGGGTGATGGACCGCGGCATGTGCAGCAAGGGCAACATACATTGAAAACGCAGACCGGGCGCCGCTATTTGGTTGGGGCCTACGCGCAGCATCCTGCCTCCTTTGCCGAGCAACTGGCCGACGCACAAGGTTGGCAATCGGTGCACGACGAGGTCGAGGTCAAGCTGTGCACCGAGCCGGGCAATCCCACGAGCTCTTCGTGGTCTGTCGCTCCACGCAACGCCGGGTCAAGAGCAGGCCATGCATACCCGCTTCAGCCTGCGCATCGAGTCCGCCCTCACGCGCTTGGCCGGGCATCCGAGCGCTCCAAGAAGCCCATCGATCAGCAGCAGGTCCGAGCGCCAGGTTGGCCGCCTCCTACAGCGCAACAGCCACGCCGCCAAGCGCTACCAGATCCGCTTCGAGACCGCGCCCGACCAGCCCGCACAGTTACAACTGCGATGGTCCGTTGACTCCACCTGGGAGGATTGGGCCGCACAGAGCGAGGGTCTATGTGCTCCAGACCAACATCTTGGACTGGTCGCCCCGAAACGCTGTGGAAGACCTACATCCAGCTCACCGAGGCGGAGATCGACCTTCCGCATTCACAGAAGTGATCTTTCCCTGCGGCCCATTTGGCACCAGCAGGCGGACCGGGTCCAAGCGCATATCCTGGTCTGTTTCTGGCCTACGTCCTCTGGAAAACCTTGGAGCAGTGGCAGTCCAAGGCCAAGCTCGGCAACAGTCCACGTTTCCTACTCGACCAGCTGCGCGAGATTCACAGTGTCGACGTGGCGCTGCCATTAGTCGATGCCCCGACGAAGGAGGTGAAGATCCGGTGTGTGGTTCGTCCCGAGCCAGCCCAGGCTATGCTGCTTGAGCGCCTGGGGATCCGGCTCCCCGAGCGCTTGCGCATCCCCGACGGCTTGCGCTGAAAATGTAGTGACAACTTTTGGGGAAAACCCCTTGAAATGCCTACGCTCGACCCCTCAAACTGCGGAAGTTGGGCTAAGAGGAGGCGAAGGTGGCGCTTGCGTTGGACGGCATCAAGATCATCGAGCTGGCACAGTTGGCGGCGGTACCCATGGCGGGGCGGTTGCTCGGCGACCTGGGGGCCGACGTCGTTCATATCGAACACCCGGCCATGGGCGATGTGCTGCGCGTGGTGCTTGCGGGTCACGGCGTCGACATCGTCGGTCCGAATTACGTCTGGGAGAATTACAGCCGCAACAAGCGCAGCATGACGCTCGACGTGTCGACACCGGGCGGACAGGAAATCCTCTACCGGCTGGTGGCGCAGGCGGACGTGTTTCTCACCAACATGCGGCCATTCGAAATGGAGAAGTATGCGTTGGGCTACACGCACCTGAGCCGGCGAAATCCCAAGATCGTCTACGGCTCGCTGACCGGCGTGGGCAAGCGCGGCCCGGAGAAGAACGAGCCCGGCTACGACGCCACCGGCTATTGGGCGCGGTCCGGTGTCGCCCATTCGATCATGCCGCCCAACGTCCCCCCCGATTTCCGCGTCGGCGCCTTTGGTGACAATCTGGCCGGGTTGTCGCTCGCGTTCGCGATCATGACCGCCTTGTTCGTGCGCGAGCGCACCGGCAACGGCCAGGAGGTAGATCTCTCCCTGTTGCAGACCGGCGTATACCAGCTCTCGTGGTTCCTGGGGGAGACGCTGGTGACGCACCAGGATCGATCGCACGTCGACCGGCGCGACATCCCCAACGTCCTCATGAACGCCTACCGCACGCAAGACCAGCGCTGGATACTGTTGTGCCTGCTGCAGCCGGATCGCTACTGGTCAGCGCTGTGTCGGGCGATCGGCAGGCAGGACTTGGAACACGACCCCCGCTTCGCTGCGCACTTCCCGCGCCTGCAAAACCACGTGGCCCTGATCGAGATCTTGGACGCCGTCTTCGCCACCAAGACGTTGACCGAATGGAACGAATGCCTGGCGGGGATCCCGCACGCTCCCTTCCAGAAATTGACGGAAGTGACCGCGGATCCGCAAGCGCGCGCCAACGATATGTTCGTGCCCTTGGATCATCCGCGGCACGGGCGCCTGGAGGTCGTCGGACCGCCCTTCCACCTCAGTCGCACACCGGCGACGGTGCGCACGGCGGGTCCCGAGTTCGGCCAGCACACCGAGGAAGTCCTCCTGGAGTGTGGCTACACGTGGGACGATATCGCGCAATTCAAACGCGACGGCGTCATCGCCTAGCGCGAAGTCCGCGGCGTGCGGCCCCAGGCCGCAGCACGCGACGGGACTTCAAGAAGTCGTACGCGTGTCGATCCACGGGCAAGAGCGGCGGGGCCTGTCCCGACAACCTCGCCGAGCGTATCGTGGCCCGCAAGCGCGGCGCTACGGACACCACCGCGACATGCGATGGCGGACGAAAGCGTCGGTGAAGGAAAATCACAAGCGAGAGGGAACGTCTAAACGGAGACGAATATGGAATATGTCAACCTTGGCCGGACTGGCCTCAAGGTTTCGCGTCTTTGCTTGGGCTGCATGAGCTACGGCGAGCCGAATCGCCCGCCTCAGCCCTGGTCGCTGGACGAAGAAGCGTCTCGTCCTTTTTTTCGGCAGGCTCTCGAAGCGGGAATCAATTTCTTCGATACCGCCAATATCTATTCTGGTGGAAGTTCCGAGGAAATCACGGGGCGGGCGCTCAAGGACATGGCACGGCGCGAGGAGATTGTGGTCGCCACAAAGGCGTTCTTTCCTTGGCGAAATTCCCCGAATACCGGCTTCCTCTCGCGCAAAGCCTTGCTTCAATCGATCGACGACAGCTTGACACGGCTCGGAATGGATTATGTCGATCTCTACCAGATTCATCGCTTCGATCACGGCACACCGATCGAAGAAACGATGGAGGCGCTGCACGATATCGTGAAGGCCGGGAAAGCCCGCTACATCGGCGCTTCTTCCATGGAGGCTTGGCGTTTTTCCAAGATGCAGCACATCGCCGAGCGCAATGGCTGGACACGTTTCGTGTCCATGCAGCCGCAATACAACCTTCTCTATCGGGAGGAGGAACGCGAAATGTTGCCGCTGTGCGCGGATCAAGGTGTCGGGGTCATTCCATGGAGTCCGTTGGCCCGTGGCAGGCTGGCGCGCGATTGGAGCGCAACGACCTGCCGCACGGAGAACGACGCCATTGCGCTCAGGATGTATCAGAACGCCGAGAACCAGGATCGGAAGGTGGTCGAGATCGTGGCCCGCATCGCCGATGAACACCACGTACCGCGCGCGCTTGTCGCGCTGGCGTGGCTACTGGCAAGACCTGGCATCACGGCTCCAATCGTCGGAGCGACAAAGCCCGCGCATCTTGCCACCGCAATCGCCGCGCTCGATTTTTCGCTGACGGAGGATGAAAGCGCGGCTCTCGAAGCGGCGTATGTCCCCCATCCGGTCGCTGGGATTGCGGCGCCACTTCCCGAACAGCCACCGACGATGACCCCGCCACGCAGTCGAACGCTCTGACCGCGGAACGCAGCGGGACGATCGTACTCGTGGTACGGTTCGGCTCCCCCCGTAATCGCAACGGAGGTGCGAGGGGGGATGAGGTTTCACCTGTTTCATTCGGTGGCGCCGAAACTGACGGAATGACGCCACTGAAACCACGTTCCGAGGGTTGCGGAAAATTGAGGTGTCCCCAACAGCCGCCATTTGGAACCGACCCTAACGGGATTTTGCTGGAACCAGTCCGTCGCGTCGCTCAAGGAGATGGACCTGTTGCGGCAGGCGCTGGCGGTTGGTGTTGTGGGTTGGTGCTTGACAGGCCGGTAATGCGCACCGTATAGGAGCGTCCGGATTTCTCCTGGAAACGTCTCGGGTTGCGGAGAATGTTTGCGATCGGCGTTTATGGCCATTGGGCCGCGACTAAGGCCGATACACGCGCTTCATGCGCCGGCGGCGATGTCGGCGAAACGTGCGAGCCCACAGGCGATGAGCTGCCACCCATCCTGGGTAGGAATGAAAGGTGAGGTGACCGTGCACACCGCATTCATCCGCATCAAGGTCAATCCGGGTATGGCCGACCGCGTCGCCGATGCCATGCGCAGCCTTGTCGCTCCCACACTCGCCGAACCGGGGTGTCTGACCTACGAGTTCTACCGCGACCACGACGACCCCTCGTTGTTTCTGTGCTTCGAGCACTGGACGACACGCGAAGCGCTCGACAAGCACGGGACGACACCGCACGTTGAGGCTTTCTTGCGCGAATTCGGTTCTAGCGTCGAGAAGTGGGAGCAGAACCATGCTTCGGCTCTGACGCCGAGCGCTCGGCTCACCCGCGGCGGGGGGGAGGAGGCTGCCGGCTGACGCCGCTGCCGACCAATCCCGGCCATCCGGCGCCGTTCACCGTGGCGGCGCTTACTGGCCCGGCGGTTGGCGGGGCGCTGCCCATGTGGGGAATGATTGTCGGTGGCCGTTTCGGCGTGCCGTCAACGGGGTGAGTCAGGGGATTCATGTCTACCGCTTTCCTCCCGCGCAATCCGCTGGGCCTGCACATTGTCGCCCCCGCCTTCGACAAGACGGCAGCTACATACCCGCATTCCAGATCTATCTGGTGGTCCCGCTGTTCGTAGCCATCGCCATTCCGCCCGTGAGGGCATCGAACAGGAGTGAGGAACTCATGCGTAACCTTCTCGCGATCTCTCTGGTGTCCATGCTGGCCATGGGCGGCGTGGCCGGAGCCGCGGACCGGACTGCACCTACTCCGGCCCCTGCCCAGGCCACCCTGCCGGCGAGCGGCTTCGATGCGGGCCTCACCGATGCGCAGATCGAGAGGCTATCGGCCGAGGCGTTCTACTGGGGACTCAACATCGCCGGGTTTTACGAACTGCGCTATGTCTTCACCCAGTTCGAAGGCCAGCCCGCATTCCGTGGCGTCAACCGGATGCAGCCGAGTGACAAGCTGATGGATGCGTCGGTGCGCTATGCCACCACCGTCAACGCCTCCACGCTCTATTCCGGCGGGGCGTTCGACGTGTCGCGGGAACCGGTGGTGATCGAGGCCCCGGCGGTAACCGATCGCCGCTACTGGAGCGTGCAGGCCGCCGACCAGAACGCGAACTGGTTCATGATGGTGGGTTCGCAGTTCACCGGCAACGACGCACAGCGCTACATCATCGTCGGCCCGCACTGGCGTGGCACTATCCCGGCTGAATTCAAGTCCACCCAGATCTATCGCGCAACGTCCAACAGCTTCACTCTGGCCGCACGCGTTGCGGTGACCGACCGCGGCGCTAGCGACATGGCCGCGGCGCGCAAGGTGGTTCACGGCGTACGAGCCGCACCGCTCAGCCTGTGGAAGGCCAATGGCGGCCATTTGCCGCCGCTAGCCGAGCAGCCGATCGTCAAGGGGACCTATCGCCACTTCCCGCGCATGCGGCAGATTGTCGACTATGGCCGCACCATGACGGCAAGCGACTATCTCCAGCTCCTCAGCCTGGCGATCAACGATCCGGCCATCACGAAGCGCGGCGATTCCGTGCGCGAAGTGGGCGTACTGAAGGAACTGTCGAAGCTCGGGTTGCGTGAAGGCGTGCTGTTCGACCCGGCAAAGCTGACCTCGGAACAGGCGGCGGCGGCGCAAGCCGGGTTCAATGCCGCGCGCAAGAAGGCGAAGGCCGCGCTGGAGGCGAGCCTCGTCGACATGAATGGCTGGCGCCTGCAATCCTCGCTGTTCCACAACGATCTCGATTATGTCGCCAAGGCGGGATCGGACGATGTCGCATGGGGAACGCCGGTTCCCTATCAGTCGCACACGATCGCCTACATTTTCCGCGATAGCACGGGCCAGCTTCTGGATGGCAACAAGCGCTATACGATTACGTTCGATCTGGCGAAGATGCCGCCGGTCACCGAATTCTGGGAACTGCCGGTGTACGATTCAGCCGGTTACTTCATTCCCAATCCGATCGATCGCTACAGCACGACCAGTTATCAGGTCGCAGCCGGTGCCTTTGCCGAAACGAACGGGAAAGTGACCTTCTATCTGCAGGCGGACCGGCCGGCCGAGCCGGAGCAGGTGCGCAACTGGCTGCCGACAGCCAAGGGGGACAACTTCCAGCTCGCTGCCCGCTTCTATGGCCCGATGGCGCCGCTGATCGACGGCACGTATCCCATGCCGCGGATCGTGCTCAACAAGGGCAAGTAAGGGCAGGTCGGCGAAGAAGGTCCTGGGATACCCATGGTACGATCGCCCGGTCGCGTACATCATGAGTGTCTTGAGAACCCCGACCGCGTCGTCGCCTCGCCTTCCCGCCCGACTGGCGACGCTTCCGACCGACGATTATTCGCGCCCCATTGACTAATCGATCAGTTAGCATAATTATCCGCCAACTCTTGTTGGGTCCGGGTGCTCGAGAACGATCGTCAGTGGAAATCGGGGCCGCGGATGTAGCGGCCTTGGGAGGGGAGAGGCGATGAGAGGCATCGGGAAGCATGTCGCGTTGGCGCTCGCCGGAGGACTGCTGCTCGCTCCCGCCGGCTGGGGCCAGGCGGCGAAGACAAAAAAGGCGGCGGGGGCGGCCAGGGTCGAGACGGAGATCGAGGAAATCACCGTCACCGCGCAAAAACGCGAGGAGAACATCCAGGAGATCCCTATCTCCGTCACGGCGCTGAGCGGCGCCGCGCTGGAACAAAAGGGCATCAGCGACGTCGTGAGTCTCGGCGAGGCGGTGCCGAACCTGACGCTGCACGCGGGAACGGGGACTACCTCGAGCATCACCGTCAGCATGCGCGGCATGGGTGTTGGCGACCCCAATCCCGCACTGTCGTCGACGGTGGGGCTGTATATCGATGGCGTGTATATCGCCAAGCTCTACGGTTCCAACTTCGATTTGGAGGACCTCGATCGTGTCGAGGTGCTGCGCGGGCCGCAAGGTACCTTGTACGGCCGCAACACGATCGGCGGCGCAGTCAATTTCATCACCAAGAAACCGACCGAGGACCGCTCGATCACCCTCAAAACCGAGGTCGGCAACTACGACGCCTTCGCTGGCCGGCTGACCGCCAACGTGCCACTGATCGGCAAGAACGGCTTTTATCAGTCGGAGGCCATCGGCACACTGAGCCTGCGCGAGACGGCGGGCTACAAGGCGCACGACGGCTACACGAAGAACTCGGGGACCGGGAGTTCCGCCTTCGACAACCTCAGTCGGGTGTACACGACGACCGCGTTGCGCTGGCAACCGAACCGAGACATCACCGTCGATTTCTCGTACGAGTATCATCGCTGGCAGAGCGTGGGTAAGGCGGTTCAGCTCACCTACCTCTACCCGGGCTCACCCGCCGAACAGATGGGTGCGGGTGCCTACCTGCATAAGAACCGTGTCGATTCGGTCGCGCTGAATGCCCTGTACATGAACGATGCGCCCAACTCACTGCACGATATCCTCGACGATGGCAATCATCATATGGAAATCCTCACCGGCGCCTGGGATCTCGGCGAGGTGGGCCCGCTCGGCAATGTGACGCTGCGATCCATCTCGGGCTACCGATCGTTCACCAGCACCATGAGCGAAGACCTCGACGGGTCGCCCCTGCACATCGCCGATATCGGCAACCGCTTCGACATTCAGACCTGGAGTCAGGAACTGCAATGGGTGGGAACGGCGCCCCGCGTCCACTACGTGTTGGGCGGCTACTACTACGGCGAGTACAATTCCTACAGCGGCTTCACCGTGCTGTTCGACGCCTCCACCAACCTGCCGGACAAGAACTTCATCAAGGTCAAGTCGTACGCGCCGTTCGGACAGGCAACATACACGCCGCCCATTCTCGACGACAAGCTGAGCATCACGGCCGGCATCCGCTACACTCAAGACCAGTACCACATCGACCGCCACCACACCTGTGCCGCCATCTACGATCCGCGCGCGCCGGGAATCAATCTGTGCAACCTCGGCATCCCCGGTCTCGGGATCCCCTACAGCTTCGACTCCTCACGCGGCAAGGCCTTCGGGGGCACCGACGCCATTTCCCCGATGGGCGATGTGGCGTATCAGGTGACCGATGAGGCGATGGTCTACTTTCGGGTGAGCCGCGGGTTCAAGGGCGGCGGCTTCAACGGCTATGCCAATACCCCCGAAACGTTCAAAGAGCCATTCACCCCGGAAAAGCTGCTGATGTACGAAGCCGGGTTCAAGACGCAATGGTGGGACAACCGGCTGCGTCTCAACGCGGATGGTTTCTACGGGGAGTGGGACGACCAACAGATTAGCGTCTTTCGGGCGAGCCCGACCGGTGGCGTGTTGACCTTGGAAGAGAATGCCGCGTCCTCCGAGTTGTGGGGTATGGAGTTCGAGGGGGCCGTGTTGCCGCTCCCCGGGCTCGAACTCACGACGACCTACGCGTTTATCGCGCCGAAGTTCAAGGAATGGCTCGATCAGGAGTTCGATTCGGCGAACAACCCGGTGTACGAGGATCCGTGCGGCACCGTGCCGCCGCCATGCAACACGAAGCCGAAACTGATCAACGTCGGGGATCAGCGTGACTTCGGCATCACCCCCAAGAACCAGTTCTCGGCGGGGGTGACGTACACGGCCCCCCCGACCGCGAGCGGGGTGTTTTCGGCCCACCTCGATGTGTACTGGCAGGATTGGGAGGTGTTTGCGCCCACCCAGAGCACCGGCCAGCGGGCCGTGGGGCAACCGGCCTACGCCCTGGTCAACGGCCGGCTTAATTTTATGGACATCCCGCTGCAGAAGGGCAGCCTCGATCTGTCGGTATTCGGGCGCAATCTCTTCGATCGCAAGTACCGCTCCTTCGGCATCGACTTCGGCGCCGGGGTGGGCGTCGGGATCGATACCTACGGCGAGCCACGTACCTTTGGGCTCGGCTTGACGTATAAATTCACCGCATCGTAAGGCGTCGGTCTTCCCGGGCGCACCGCCGGAAACGCCTGTCGGCTTTGGCTTACGGAGGGGCGCGGCACGCCGCGTCCCTACCGTTTCCGGACGAGGTTCGGAGAGACACCCACGGTACAATCCTCAGGTCGCGCAGCTTACGGTCGGCGCGAATCGTGGGTGTCTCCGTGTACCTCGAAACCTCGCGTGCCCCCGCTGCTTCGAGCCTGGCGAGGTCGGATTGCCGAACGCTCGTGACGGCGCCCTCAACGGTCGTGACCGGTGGAGAACACCCCGGGGATATCGATGAAGGCTCCCGCCAAATGACCGCCGTCGACGACGAGTTCCGCGCCGCTACAGTGGGAGGAGTCGTCAGATGCGAAATAGAGTGCCGCGGCGGCGATGTCGGCGCAGTCCCCGGCGCCGAGGGGAAATTTGAGGGTATTTTCCGGCATCTCACCGGTGGCCGCCGCGGTGCTTGTCCACGGCAATGACGCGTCCGGGGCGCGCAGTGCGTCGACCAGCATCTCCTGGCTACCCCATCCGGGACAGACGCAGTTCGCCCTGATGCGGTACTTGCCGTTTTCGACGGCGGTCACTTTCGTCAGCCCGAGGATCGCGTATTTCGAAGCGGTGTACGCGACGGTTGCCGGCGTTCCCTGCACCGAGTCGATGGAGCCAATGTTGACGATCGCGCCGCCACCGCCACGCCGCAAGAGCGGCAGGCATGCTTTGGTGCCCAAGAACGCGCCGCGTACGTTGACCGCCATGACCCGGTCGAACATTTCCGCGGTAGTCGCGTCGATGACGCTGAGGTGGAGGATCGCCGCGTTGTTGACGAGGATATCCAGCCGACCTTCCCGATTCTGTACATCGCCGACGACCCGCGCCCAATCGGCTTCCTGCGCAACGTCGAGGTGGAGGTAACGAGCGTTCGCGCCGCATCCGCGGGCGTGTTCGTTTCCGAGCTCGTCGAGGACGTCGACGATGACGACGCGCGCGCCCTCGCGCACGAATCGCGTGGCGATGGCGGCGCCGCTGCCCCGCGCTCCGCCGGTGACCAGTGCGGTCTTCCCGTCAAGACGTCCCATGTGCGCCTCCTTGTCGGGCCGGTTCGTTTTGCAGTTGGGGTGGGGGGCGCGCTACGCGGCCGGGGTGACATACGCCCCACCTAGCGGCCCTGGCCAGTGGCCTGACTGCCTGGCGAAGAACCTCACTGGCGCCCTCTATACGGGGCGCATCAAGACGCTGTCAAGCGTTGGTGGGCGCTCACCACGAGCCGTGGTGCTCCGGTACGCGGGCCGCCAGCGGCAATGCCGCAAGCAGCAGCAGAGCCGTCGCCAGGTAGAGCCACCCCTGCATGTCGCCGGGGTCGGCCGAGCGCGCGAGGATCGCCGTAACGATCGACACCGAGGTGATCGAGCCGGTCTGCAGCGACGCGGTGCGCAGCGCGGCGAGGATCGACGAATGTTCGGGCGCCAATTGCAGCCCGGCGTTGCGGCTGGCCGGGTTGATCGTCCCGCGACCGGCACCGATCAGGGACGCCGCGCCGGCCAGCCAGACGTACGGATCACACCGGAAGGCGGCTCGGTAGCGAGCAGCAGCAAGCCGGCCGCGATCGCGCTGCGCCGACGTACAGCGGCGGCCGGTAGCCGGTGCGCCGCAGCGACAGCGCGGCGGCAATCGACAGCCAGATCGCGGCGAGTCCCTGGGCAACCAGCAACGTACCGGCGGCCAGTGCCTCGATGCCGTAACGATGGGTCGCGTACAGCGGCAGGAGCATCACCGCGCCGTTGGTGATCCCGCCAAAAAACATATTGATAAGGTTGACGACACCGAAGCCCGGCCCGCGGATCAGCCGCGGTGCGATGAACGGATCCACGCGGCGCTCGATATGGCGGAAGAACATCCACAGCGCCAGCACCGCGACGATCGCAGGCACCGCGAACGCGGGCGACCCCAGGGATGCATTCGTTTCGCCCAGGTAGCTGGCGGCCAGCATGCCCGCGAGCAGCGCGGTGCCGAGCAGTGCCATCCCCGGGGCATCCATGCCGCCGGCGTGCTGCCTCGCCCGTGGACGATCGCGCGGGATGTAGCGCCACGCCAGCAAGACGATCGCCGCTCCGATCGGCACGTTGACGAAGAACACGCCGCGCCAGCTCCAGTAGGCGACGAACAGGCCGCCAAATACCGGACCGATCATCGCGCCGATCGGAAAGATGCTGCCGAACAGGCTCACCGCGCGATCGCGTGCAGCGCCGAAATGATCGATGATGATCCCGGTCGCCGACGGCGTGATGCCCGCGCCGCCGGCTGCCTGTACCGCCCGCAGCGCGATCAACACGACGACGTTGGCGGCAAACCCGCAGCACAGCGATGCCGCGGTGAACGCCCCGACGGAGCCCAGGAACACCCGGCGCGCGCCGTAGCGTTCGCTGAGCTTGCCGCTGATCGGCAGCATCAGCACGAAGCCCAGCGAGTAGGCGGTGATCGTCCACCCGGCCCAGTTGATCGTCGTTCCCAGGCCGCGCTGCAAGGCCACGAGCGCCGTGGCGACGATCGTCGAGTCGAGCGACATCATCAGCAATGCCAGGGCGACGATCGAGAACACCGGCACGTGGCGAACCGGCGGGGAGGCGCGCTCGCCGGTGACAGCCGCCACCCCGTACGTCGGTGACTCCACTGGCCGCTGGGTTCCCACTGGCACGAGACTATTCCCACTCCTTCGTCAACGCACGCTGGGAGGACGTCGAATCGAACACCGCCGTCAATCGCCGTTGCCCCATCTCACGATCCGCGGCCGGTGTAGGGAGACCCAGCGATTCGTCTTGTCATCGAGCAGCATCGTCTTGCGGTCCTGGCCCACGGTGAGGTTCTCAGGAGGTTTTGAGACACCTCTAGCACGATCGTCAGGTCGCGCGTCTCTGATCCCCGCGCATCGTGGGTGTCTCGAAACCTCCCCGGCCGGCCTCAACGCCGCGCGTAGGCGTTGCCGCGCGGCGCTCGTCAACGCGCCGGCTGCTAGTGAGGGTGAGACGAACAACGCGGCGTCATCGTCCTCGCCCGGCGCTCGGGCCCGACACAGCCGGCACCGATGCGGGCGACCAGCGGCCGATTCAATCGCCCTTGCGATGCGCTCCGGAAGATCGACCAGGCAGTCGCGCGCGGCGTCGCCGTCGGCCAGCGCCGCGTTCGTCAGTAGCCTTCGAATTCCTCCGTGCGGATGTTGTCCTCATCCGCGCCCACCTGCATGAGCAGCGTACGCATCGCCCGGACCATGCCTTCGGGCCCGGCGAGATAAAACTTGGCGGCGCGCACATCCATGACGTGCTGGCGAATCGTGTCCGCGCTCACGTGCCCTTGGGTCGCGGTGTAGACCGGAACGAAATTGAAATTCCGATTCTCCGCCGCATATCGCTGCAAGTCACTGGTGTAGGCGGCAAGGGACGGTGTGCGGTTGGCGTAGATCAGGGTGATCCGGTGCGCGCTCCGATCGTGCGTCGCCTGGGCGACGATGCTGCGCACCGGCGTGATGCCGATGCCACCGATCAGAAACACCGCCGGAATCGATTCGTTCCTGTGCAGCGTGAAATCGCCCCAGAGCGCGAGGAGTTGCACCGTCGTGCCCTCGGGCACCTGGCGTGCCGCGCGCTTGAATGGCGTATCGCGCATCCGCGTCGCCATGCGCAGCGTATCCTCGTACGGCGCGCTGGCGAAGGAGAAGCCGTGCTTGGCGTCTTCCGCGAGCGCGCCGCTCGAAGCCGGCAGCACCAGGTCACCGTACTGGCCGGCGCGATACTGGAAGCCCTTCGGCTTCTCCAGCGTGAATTCCAGAGTTCCCTCAGCGATTTCCGTCTTCTTCAGCAACCTGACATCATAGCTATCCGGCATGTTCCTTCCCTCCTACGGCGGCGATCCGGCGCGCCAGGCGTAGCCGCTCTTCGGCCCTCTCGAGCCCCTGGACGAAGTGCGCCGGGATACCATCGATACCGACCATCGCACCCACCAGCGCACCGGTGAGGATGGCTCGTGCCTGGTTCTGGCCGCCGCCGTTGACCGCGTGGAGCACGGCCGCCGCGAAGTCGTCGGCAAAGCGTGCGGCCAGGTAATACGCCGCCGGAAACTGGTGATATACGGCGCAAGGCATGCCGTAGACGAGCGACACCTTCCAGGCCGGCTCGATGCGGATATCCGGGTCGCGCGCGGCGCCGGCGATGTAGCCCATGCCGATCAGGGCGTCGGGCGATGCGAACTGCCCGGCACGGCGCGGCGCCTCGGCACCTGGGGGCACCGCGTCTTCGCCTTCCACCGTGACGGTGTGGAACGGCAACGCGCCATCGCGTACCAGTGCCATCAGCTTCCCGGAGATCCGCGCATCGAAGGGCTCGCCCTGCACCACGAGACCGAGCGCGGCGCAGTAGGCCGTGGTCATCGCACCGACGGTGGCATCGATCTGTGTGAGCGCCGTGTTGGCGCTCACATGTTGCGCCAGTGCGCGCGGGGCGCGCGCGTAGCGCACCGCGATCGCCAGCGCGCGTTCGGCGGCCTCGGTATTGTCGGCGTAACCGCCCACCTGACCCCAGGGCAGGCCGCGCTCGACGCGCAGCCGGTAGGCCTCGCGCATCGATTGGCTGGTGTAGCCCCCCGGGCCGGCATGCGGCGTGCCGTCGATTCGCGGGAAGAAATCGCGATCGAGGCGCTGGCAGAAATCCGCTGCATCGTACCCGCCGCGTTCGGCGAGCGAACGCAGCGTCAGCTCGAGGAGAAAGCCCGCTTGCGAGGACTGGCCCGCCGCGAGCCCGTCGTGGTAGCGACCGCGCCTCGGCGTCGTGTAGTCGTCGATCCACGGCCCAAAGTCGCGGCGCAGCGCGTCGAGGTCGTAGTACCAGTGCGGCCCGACCGCCAACGCATCGCCGATGAATGCACCCAGCAATGCACCGCAGCTTCGTTGTTCGAAAGTGGTGGCGGCCATGATGGAGATCGCTCCTCAGCGCGCGCACCGCCAGAGCGTGACTGCCGCACGCATCCGCTGGCGCATGTGGCCCGTCTGGCGAGTGACTGAAGACACATCGCGTGGCATGCCAGCGAGTTCAACGCGCGCGGCGAGGATCTGTGGACAGCGCCAAGAAACCACCGCGTCGACAACAGCTCCAGCTGGCGGCCGTTGCCATTGGCCTGACTGCCTGACAAGACACCCAATTGCCACCTTTTAAAGATACGGAGCGCATCAAGGCGCTGTCAAGCGTTGGCGGGCTTCCAGGCGTCAGCCGCGTGCTTCTTCTTTCAACACCTTCTGCACCGCCGGATCGGAGGACATGCGTTGAAAGAACCGTTCGAGATTGCCGAGGCCGGAAAGGTCAATCTTCTGCGCCTTTGCCCAACGCAGCATGACGTACAGATACGCGTCGGCGACCGAACGCGCGCCGGCGACCCAGTCGCGACCTTGCAGCGCGCCGTTGGCGTGCTCGAAACGCGTACGCAATCGCGTTTTCGCGTCTTCCTTCGACTTCTCGATGGCCGACGGGTCGCCGAGATAGGCGGTCGCGCCGAATAGTGGCTTGTAGGCCGGATGCACATCGGAATTGACGAATCCCAGCCAGCGGTTTACCTCGGCGCGGCTCTTCGGCGTGCCATCGCCCCCAAGTTGCGCTTGCGGATTCGTGTCGGCGAGGTAGTTCAGAATAGCCGAGTTCTGGGTCAGTACCCAGCCGTCTTCCTCGATGACCGGCACCGCACCTTCGGGATTGCGTTCGAGCAATTCAGGCGATTTGGTGCCGTGGATATCGACCTTGTGAATCTCGTAGGGCCGTCCGATCCACTCGAGTACGATGTGAGTCGCAAGCGAACAGGCACCGGGTGCATAGTACAGTTTCATGACAATGTCTCCTTCCGTTAACGAATGTTCGCGCCAGCGCGATCTCGTGCGCAGATGGCCGCGAGTTCACGCTCGCTCCTCGAAGTCGGAAACATCCTCGCGCTCGCGATTCCGCGTGCGTATGGCGGCCTCCGCTTGGCGGCCGCCGACCGCGGCATCCCGTGCGAATGCCGCGGCGATGTCGGCGACTTCTTGGGCGCTCCGCTGGCGTGTCGATATCCATAATACTCCAGACGGCGCGCCACCCCAACGCCTGAACCACCCGCCCCGCTACTGCAACGGCATCCCCATGCTCGCGAGTTCGTCCATTACATGCAGCAGGCCGGCCTCGTAGTCGGGCCTCGGCTTGAAGGTCGTCAATTCGTACGCTTCCGCGAACGGCCGCTCCATCTTCGTAGGAAGCAGCTCATCCACCTTCCGCATGATCCGCTGCGCCAACGTATTGGCCTGTCGCGCCGACAGGCCGGCGCATGCTTTGAGCATCCGGTCGATAAGACGAGCTTCCAGTGGCGTGCGCCCGGCGATCCAGGCATAGGACAGCCCGCTCGCCACATCCACCACCACCATGCTCGCCGCCTGCCAAAAGTTCAGCGGCGTCCGACTGGCAAGAATGTCGCCGGAAATGGCCGTGCCGGCAGCCAGCCCGAGGTGCCGCTCGGCGGCACGCAATGCGCCACTCATCGCCCAATGCGTTTCTCGGGTCGGCCAGGTACCGTCCAGATGGTTGGTGAAAAAGCTCATGGTGCGCCCGTGCGCATAACTCATCTGGCCCAACGCGTTGGCCACCATGGTCACGGCCACCTCGGCCGCGTCGCGGCACAGGCCACCGACGCAGGACATCGAGCTTTGCCACGGCTCAATCCCCTGAATCTCGCAGTATTGCGCGCACAGCAGGGGATTCCAGCTCAGCTTCTGCTCCGGCATGATGTGGACACCCACCTGCGTGTTGAACACGTCCCGGTAGCCCGACTGCAGGACGGCCATCATGGCGCTCGGCGTGCTCGCGGTGTTCAATAAACCCAGGTTCATGTGCGGGCGACCGGCGCGCTTGAGCGCCTCGCGCAGCGCCTCTTGCTCCCACAAGGCAATCGCCACTTCGGTCAATGTCGCGGTCTTCGGCTCCATTGCGTGCAGGCGCTCGATCTGCGGTGGCTGCCCGATCCCCTTGATACACGCTTCCTGCGCATACGATTGGACGTATTGAACGAAATACTCCGGCTCCATCAGGGCACCGGGACCTGCATAATTCGTCGGTGCCCAGGTGTCGCCGCTCTTGCGGTGGCGCAGGGTCATGATGTCCGGGTGCTTGCCGAATGTGACGCACGCCGGATTGTCCCGTGACTCTACGGCAATTTCTTCGATCTCCGCTATGGTGTAGCGCACCACCCGCCCGGTACCCATGTGGTAGAGCCCGATGTCAGCTAACAGGTCGACCGCCGCGCGGAAGATCGCGTCGGCCGTCCGGTCATCGACCAGCAGTTGCTCCGCGTCATACGTGATCGCGTGCGTCGCCACGAGTTCGCGCACCTTGAAGGCGAACTCCAGATCGAAGTCGTCCGCCTGCATCACCGGCCCCCTTTCGGAGCGTGCCTGGAATTCCAGAATCGGGATCATTGGTCTTTTCCTCCGCGTATCCCGCCGGACGTTCGCCCTCGATTAGCGAACCAACTCGAGGCCGAGGACGTCGCACAGACCGGCGAGGTCGTCCATGAAGTCGCCGTAGATCAGCACCTGATGATTTCCGGTCGTCTTGTGCACGTAGTCGCGCGCGTCGGCAACACGCACGGTGAGCGTCGTGCGGTCGCAAATGGTGTCGCGGCAGTCGACGATCTCGCCGCGGGCCGCGAACAGCGCGTCCAGGGTGTGGCTGAGCCGGGCCACCGTCACGACCTGCCCGCGATCGCCGTAATCGACGTACGAGGTTACTCCGGAGCCACCGGTCAGGTCGCGACTGAACGGCGGTGCCGAGTGCGAGTGCACCAGGCGGTACGGCTTCGCCGGTTGGTCGCGTCCAAGCATGCGCGTCGGCGAGCAGCCGTGCGAGATGCTCACCAGATTTTGCCGGGGATCGGCCCGGACGAGGTTCCCCATGTAGGCCGGACGTTCGGCGAGGTATTCGAGGAGCAACATGGTCAACGTGGCGCCGGCATCCGACTCGCACCCGGCCGGAAGCCCGACATCGCGCAGCGTCGCCAGCACGAAGCAGAATGGCGCGCGCTGCCGGGCGTACATGACTTCGAGACAGCCGACCGAGACCGCTTGCGCGCCTTCGCGGCGCAGCAGGTCCTCCAACGCAACGTGGATGCGGGCGCCGTTGTACACCTCATCCGCCGAGGGTTCCCCGCCGCCCAGCGCTCCGGCCGTCCACGCGCGGGCCACTGCGCGCGCGCGCGCCTCCTCGACGGCATCGACCTGGGTCACGAACTCCGCGCTCGAAACGTGCACGAACTCGACCCCGAGTTGGCGGCGGACCGCATCCGCATCCGGCAGCCGCTCGAAACACGCATACTCCCCGAGAATGATCATTCTCGACCCGTTCAACCGGTCCTTGATCTTGCGCATCCGAATCGAACGGATGCAGGACAAGACCTCGTCCGCATCCAGACAGAAGGTGAGGTTCGGATATGTGCTGCGCACGGCGCGTGGCAAGACGTAGAGCGCCATCATCGGAGAATATTCGCCGCTATACGCGATGACCGGACATGGGAGGTCCCACAAGTCGGGGTCCACGCCGCCGCTCATGCTGACCAGCACCCCATCGACCTGGCTCGCGGCGTCGATGACGCGCTCGCGATCCGCCGGATCGAGCAGGACGATCGGCTCGCGGAACTCGACGTCGGCGGCCAGCCGTGCCTGCAACGGTGCGAGCATGGTGCGGATATTGGCCGCCGCCGCCGTCGGCTCGGTCGCCACCAACAGTTGTGCGTTGTCCTGCGGAAAAACGTGCCACGCTTGCCCGACCACATGTACGGGCTGCAAGAGGACTCTCATTAGCGCTCCTCCCCGGTCCCAGGTCGAACCCGGCGATTCGCTCGACGACGTGGGCCAGGAGCGACACCCTAAATCAGCCTGGAACGAGCCGCAAGCAACGCTCTACGTGGATCGGCACCTCCATCGGTGGACCAATCTCGCGCGCCGGCGTAAAGAAGAAGGACGTTGCGCAATTTGACGATCGGGAGGGGATGAATGGCATTGCCGATGCGGCCGTTGGGCGCGAGTGGATTGCACCTCACAACCGTAGGTTTTGGCGCCTGGGCGATCGGAGGCGGCGGGTGGTCATTCGGCTGGGGACCGCAGGACGACGCCGATTCGCTCGCCGCGATGCGGCATGCGTTGGAGTGTGGCGTGAACTGGATCGACACGGCGGCCGTGTACGGCCTCGGCCATTCCGAGGAGGTCGTCGGACGCCTGTTGCGCGAACTCCCGGTTGACGCGCGGCCACTGGTGTTCACCAAGTGCGGTCTCAATTGGGACGTCAACAATCCGATGGCGGTGGCGAAGCGCGTGCTCCGCCCCGATTCGATCCGCAACGAGTGCGTAGCCTCCCTGCGCCGCCTCGGTATCGAACGGATCGATCTGTACCAATTCCACTGGCCGGACGAGACGGGCACCGCGGTGGAGGATTCGTGGGGCGAGATGCAACGTCTGGTCGAACAAGGCAAAGTCCGCGTTGGCGGCGTCTCCAACTTCAACGTTGCATTGCTGGACCGTTGCGAGCAGCTCACGCATGTCGCCTCCCTGCAGCCGCCGTTCTCGCTGATTCGCCGCGAGGTCGCCGCGCACGAACTGCCATGGTGCGCGGCCCACGCTACCGGCGTCCTGTGCTACAGTCCGATGCAAGCGGGGTTGCTCACCGACCGCTTCACCGCCGACCGTGTTGCCGCCATGGCCATGGACGACTGGCGCCGCCGCGATGGGGAGTTCCAACCGCCGCGCCTGGCGCGCAACCTCGCGCTACGCGATGCGTTGCGCCCGATCGCCGCGCGTCACGGCACCACCGTGGCGGCGGTCGCCGTGGCGTGGACATTGGCGTGGCCGGGAGTAACGGCGGCGATCGTTGGCGCCCGCTCGGCCGCGCAAGTGGATGGCTGGTTACCCGCCGCGCATCTCCGGCTCACGGCCGCGGACTTGGATGACATCGCCAATGCAATCGCCCGCGTTGGGGCAGGCGCAGGCCCGACACGGCCGTAGCCCGTGCCGCTACTCCTCGACGAACTGGCTGTCGCCCTCACCCAGCAGGATCTGCTTCAGGACCTTACCCGTCGGGTTGCGCGGCAGCGGCGCACCGCGGATCTCCCAATGACTCGGCACCTTGAAGCGCGCCAGGGTTTCGCCCACAAATGCCGCGAGGGTTGCCGCATCGAGGGTCGCGCCTTTGCGCGGCACGACGACGGCTTTGACTTCCTGGCCCAGCTCCGGATGCGGTACCGGGATCACGGCGGCCTCGTGTACATCGGGATGCTCGACGAGTCGGTTCTCGATCTCGACCGGATAGACGTTCTCGCCGCCTCTGATGATGAGGTCGCGCCGGCGGGAGGCGAGATACAAACGGCCGTCCTCCATGCGTCCGATGTCGCCGGTACGTAGCCAGCGACCGGCGACGATCGTTTCCGCCGTGGCCTGCGGCCGGCGCCAGTACTCGAGCATCACCAACGGCGAGCGGATGTAGATCTCACCCTCGTTACCTTCGGCGAGCACGTGGCCTTGCGGATCGCGGATCTCGAGTGCGACCGTCGGCAGCGGGCGGCCAACGGAGGTCGGATGCGCCAGCCAATCGGAGCCGTTGATGATCGTCGCCAAGGCGCTCGACTCGGTGAGTCCGTAACCGATGCCCGGTAGGGCGCAGCGGAAATCGCGCTGCATACGACGCAACAGCTCGGGCGGGGTCGGCCCGCCGCCACTGCCGATGATGCGCAGGGAGGACAGATCGTACTTGCCGAAATCGGGATGGTTGATCGTCCTCCATACGAGGGTGGCCATCACCCCCCAGCCGGTCACCTTTTCGCGCTCGATGATCCGCATCGCCGCGACCGGATCGAAGCGGCCGACACTCCAAACGGAGCGCACGCCCGTAGCCAGGTAGAGGATCGCACTGGTGTGCAGGCCGGAGACGTGGAACAGCGGGCTGGTGACGAATTGACAGGGCGGGAGAGGGGGCCCTGGCGGCGGTTCCAACATCATCGTGCGCATACCGTGCCAGCAGGTCAACATGACGCACGCGATCACGTTGCGGTGACTCTGCACGGCGCCTTTGGAGCGGCCAGTCGTTCCGCTCGTGTACAGTATGGTCGCCGGATCGTCCTCCGCGATGGGGACGGCCGGCAGTGGCGCCCCCGGGTCGTGCCGCCACAGCGCCTCGAATTGCGACTCGATCTCGACGATGGGCATGCTCGGCTGCTGGCCGCCGAGCCGCTCCAGACGCTTACGATCCGCCACCAATAACTTCGGCTCGGAGTCTTCGAGCGCGTACCGGATTTCGGCGCCCGTCCACCAGCCGTTGATCGCGACTGCAATGGCACCCAGGCTGACTGTTGCCCAAAACGCGACGATCCACTCCGGGCAGTTGGCAGCCAGAATGGCGACGCGGTCGCCTTTGCCGATGCCGTAACGCTCATGGAACACCTTGGCGACCGAGGCGACGGCCCGGGCGTGCTCCGCGAAGGTGATGCGGCGCTCGCCGAAGATCAGATACTCCGCGTCGCCGAAATTGACCGATTGTTCGACGTAAGCGCGCAGCGATCCGGGACGGTTGGCGAACACCGTCATGCGTTCCCCGAGGACCGTCGCCTCCGCCAGCGCAAACGCCCCCTCAGGTCCAAGCAACCGTGCCTCAATCTCCCGCGTCTTGTCCTGCAACTCGTCCGTCATCGCCGTTCACCTCGACGTCCACTCGTTCAGTACCGCCCGCAATTCTCCAATGTGCCGCACTCGTAGCGCAGCGCCGGGCAAATCGCCAACGCCGATGAAATGCGTGCCCGCCGCACGTGCGGCCTCGAGATCGGAGGGACTATCGCCGACGTACACCGCCTCGCCCGGAGCGATAGCGAAGTGGTGCACGCACTTCTCGATCATATCGGGAAACGGTTTGGGCCGGGGCACATCGTAGATGCCCACGGCCAACTCCAGCAGCGGCGCCAGACGGAAGTGCCGCATGACGCCGGCGAGCGTCATGCCGCGGTTGGTGGCCATCGCCAGGCGATACCGCAACTTGAGATCGGCCAACAGCTCGTGCAGGTCGGGAACCGGGTCCATCCATCGCAAGAAGGGGCTGTAGTCCATGGTGCGTGCAACCGTGCGTGCCCGTTCGAGCACTGGCGGTTGTTCCCGAAAGAGCGCCTCGAACAATTGCGGCGACGACAGCGTATGCGCCAGGCGCTCGCCCGCGGCATCCAACGGCGGCTCACCCACCTCCGCCAGCACGGCATTGTAGAAGGCGACATTGGCACGCCACGAGTCGAACAGCACGCCGTCGCAGTCGAAGATGACGGCACGCAGCGCGCCGGCGGCTCGCGGACTGGGGCTGGGCATCGATGCGGAAACTAGCGATTCGCACGGTAATCGCAAGCGTCGCCGCGCTCGGAACGCAGTTGCGTCACCGCCGGTTGCACCGCTCGCCGATTCGTGGTCTACACCCCGCCATGTCGTAGGGCAGGCCGTCGGATCGCGATGCGCCGGGGCTGCAGTGGCGATCCGCGGTGCATCCGCGAGAGGAGTACGCACATGCTGACCAACCTGGACGAGAGTCTACGGCACCAACTGGCCACCACCTTCGATCATGTGGGCAGCAGCGACCACCGTTTTTTCGATCGTTACTGGTTTGGCGCCTATGACGGGCACGGGCGCATGCAATTCTGTTGCGGCATGGGCCAGTACGCCAACATGAACGTCCAGGATGGCTTCGCCGCCGTACAACTGCCGCGCACCGGCAGCGGCGTCGATCAGCATAACTTTCGCGTCACCCGTGCGTTGCGCCCCACCCTCGACACCACCGCGGTCGGCCCGCTGTCGATCGAGATCCTCAAGCCGTACGAGCGCGTACGCTTGCTGTGGACCGCCGGTGACTTTCCGCTGAGCTTCGACCTGGAGTGGCGCGCGTATCTGCCACCGAGCGAGGAAAAGCACCACTTCACCCGCGTCAACGGGCGCCCTTTTCAGGACTATCATCGGTACACACAGGCCGGCCGCGTCTTCGGAGAGATCGCGGTCGGCGAGCGGAAACAGGTGGTCGACGATTGGTGGGGCGGCCGCGATCATTCCTGGGGCGTGCGTTCGCAGGTCGGCGGCTACGAGGTCGTGAACGGCGTGGGCACCGAGGATTTTCTGCGAGCCCTCGGTTTCGTGTTCTACTGGCTGACCTTCAACTCGGATGAGGTTGGCGGGTACGTGCAGCTCCAGTACCTGGGCAACGGCACAGCGGTTTTCAGCGACGGCGAACTGGTGTGGCGCAGCGGCCGCCGCATGCAAGTCGCCAGCGGCACGATCGAAGCCGAGTTTCATCCGGGAACGCGGATCTTTCGTCATCTACGCACCCACCTCGTTGGCCAGGACGGCACCACCGCCGACCTCGAGGCCGAGCCCATCCTCGGCTACTGGTCGATGGACGGGACCGGCTACGATTGGGGTTGGAACGATGGCAAGGGCCTGGGGTTCTACCGCGGCGACTACTACAGCGAACACGATGTCTACGACATCAGCCACCCGGAAACCGTGATCCGCCCGGACGGCTCGGTGCACACGCCGGCGCACCGCGAGGCGCCGTCGATCATCACCGTCGACGGCAGGCGCACCCCCCGCAGTGTCGGCCATCAGGTGTTCGTGCTCAACGGCCCCGTACCGTTCCTGGGGATCGGGGAGTGAGGAGCGGCCATGCGCCCGGCATATACGGGCACTCTCCCAGTTCGAATTTTCTGGCATTGCGCGCGGCAACCTCGCCTCCAACCCCCGGCCGACGTGGAGAGGGGAGCGACGAACCACGAGAGACTTCCCTCTTCCCGCGTCGGGAAGGTTCCGGGGGGTTAGGTTGCGCTTGCGCGTCGCATCCAGTCCGGTTCGTAGCTGCACGCGGGACGCGCACTGACGGAGGGGTGCGATGAGCACAGCGCTCCCGACAGATCGCGCGCACCTTCTGCACGTCCTCGCCGGCTGGCTCGCGGCGCGCTGGCCGACGGCGGCGGACATCGCCGTCGACGACCTCGGTGGTCCGAGCGCCACCGGATTCTCGAACGACACCGTGTTCTTTCGCGCCCGCTGGCGCGAACGGGGACAGGCACGGGAGGGTCGTTACGTGGCGCGCATCGAGCCGACCGAGACCCCCGTCTACCCGCCGCAGGCAGCCGAGCCGATGGCGTCGGTCGACGTACAGTATCGGATCATGCAGGCCGTCGCCGCGCACGGCGATGTTCCCCTGGCCACGTTACTCGGGTACGAAGCCGACACGAGCATCCTCGGCCGGCCGTTCTATGTCATGGGGTTTGTCGACGGACGCGTGCCCACCGACTGGCCACGCTACACGCAGGAGGGTTTCCTTGTCGACGAAGCGACGCCGGCCCAACGTCGCCGATTGGTCGAAAGCGGCATCGAGGTGCTGGCCCGCATCCATCGCATCGATTGGCGGCAGGCGGGTCTCCACTGGTTGGTGCCACCGAGCACGACGCCCGGCCTGCGCTGGCAACTCGATCTCTTCCGCGATAACGCCCGCGCCGAACTGCGCGGGCGCGCACATCCGATCCTCGAGCAGGCGTTCGCGTGGCTGGAAGCGCACTACCCCGCCGAGGGCGACCGCCTCGGCATTGCCTGGGGTGACGCACGACTCGGCAACATGATCTTCCGCGACTACGAATGCGTCGCGGTCACCGACTGGGAAGCGGTCGCGCTCGGTCCGCCGGAGCTCGACCTCGGCTGGTGGTTGATGTTCGACCGCTTCATCCACGAGTCGTCCGGGGTGACCACGCGATTGGACGGCATGCCCACGCGAGCGCAACAGAAAGCCCATTACAGTGCGCAAGTCGGTCGGGACATCGGCGACACGCACTACTTCGAAGTGTTCGCCGCAACCCGGTTCACCGCGGTGATGATTCGTACGATGGACCGCATGACCAAGTCCGGCATGACACCGCCCGAGACGAACGCCGGCGTGCACAACGTCGCGACACAGGTCCTCGCCGATCTCCTGGGCATCCCGTACAACTGGGCCGACCAGCCACGGTAGATCGTCCGCCGGCAGGTCGGCAACGGCATCCTGAATTGGGTTGCCGCGTTGGTTCGGTTTTTGGGTATCGATCGGTGCGCTGCATGGATGGTGGCGCAGGTCGCCAAGCGGCTCCTCACGAGCGACGAGTTGTATCGGATGGGTGAGGCCGGGATTCTGGGGCATGATCGGCTCGAACTCGTCGACGGCGAGATGCTCCGCATGCGGCCGAGAGGGAGTCGGCGTGCCACGTGTGTCCGGCGGCTCACCGCCGTATTCGCGCAACGGCTCGGCGTACGCGCCGGCGTCGCGGTCCAGAATCCGCTTGTGCGTGGTTGGTGGACCTAGCGCGGGGAAAAATCGAGATCTACCGATCGCCCATGCGGCGCGCCTATCGCGACCGCGGCAAGGTCGGTCGTAGCCAGCGTCTGTCCCCACACGCGTTTCCCCAGACACGGTTCCGCGTCAACGAGATCGTCGGCTAACAATCCCTGGGGAGGGCCGAGAGCGCTTGCGGTGGCTCATCCGAAGAAATGGTGTGACACCACCGTGCCGCTCTGGTATCGTTTTGCCGTTAACTCGAAAAGCGAGGTGCAATGAAGATCGGTGTTCCCAGGGAAATCGCTCCCAGCGAGCGGCGTGTGGCGCTTACGCCTGACGCCGCCGCTGCGCTGGTGAAACTCGGGCTGGCGGTGGTGATCGAGGCGAACGCCGGCGGCGGCGCGTTCTTCCCCGACACCGCCTACGAAAAAGCCGGCGCCGCTATCGCCCCCGACGCCGCGGCGCTCTACGGCCAGGCCGACGTCGTGCTCAAGGTGCAGCGACCGGAGGCCAACTCCGCGTTGGGGCGGCACGAGGTCGACCTGATGCGCGAAGGAACCGTGCTTGTCGCCCTCTTGCAAGCGCTCACGAGCCCCGACCTCGTCCGGCGCCTGGCCGCCCGCAAGATCACCAGCTTCGGCATGGAAGCCATCCCCCGCATCAGCCGCGCCCAGCGCATGGACGCGCTGTCGTCGCAGGCCAACATCGCCGGGTACAAGGCCGCCCTGATCGCCGCCGAGTCGCTGGCGAAGTTCTTCCCCATGCTGATGACCGCCGCCGGCACCGTGTTCGCCGCCAAGGTGCTGGTCATGGGCGCCGGCGTCGCCGGTCTGCAGGCGATTGCCACGACGCGCCGGCTCGGCGCGCAGGTGTGGAGCTACGACGTCCGTCCGGTGGTGAAGGAACAGGTGGAAAGCCTGGGCGCCAAGTTCCTGGAATTCGATCTTGGGGTGGCGGATGCGGAGGACAAGGGCGGATACGCGAAGGCCCTGTCCGCCGATGCCAGCCGCAAACAACAGGAGCTACTCGCTGAGAGATCGAAGGAGTTCGACGTGATCATTACCACCGCCCTGGTGCCGGGCCGTCCGGCGCCGCGGCTCATCACCAAGGAGACGGTGGCCGAGATGCGGCCTGGATCCGTCATCGTCGACCTGGCGGCGGAGGCGGGCGGGAACTGCGAACTCACCGAAGCGGATCGCGTCGTCACCGTCGACGGGGTCACCATCCATGGCCCGACGAACCTACCCGCGACCGTGCCCGTGCACGCCAGCCAACTCTATGCGCGCAACGTGACCGAGCTGCTCAAGGAATTTGTCAAGGAGGGGGCGCTCGCCCTCGATTTCACAGATGAGGTCATCAAGGCCGCCTGCGTTACGCACGGCGGCGAGATCGTGAACGAGGCCGTCAAGGCCGCGATGGCGGGAGAAGGCACGGCATGAGTACCGAACTGGAAGTCGGACTGTATATCTTCATGCTCGCCGGGTTTCTCGGCTACCACATCATCACGCGCGTGCCGCCGCTGCTGCATACGCCCCTGATGTCGGCCACCAACGCGATTGCCGCCATCTCGTTGGTGGGTTCGCTGGTGGTGGCCGGCAGCGACTACAGCGCCATCCCCAACGGTTGGGTGTGCACCCTCCTCGGCTTCTTGGCGGTGACGTGTTCCGCCACCAACGCGATCGGTGGCTTCCTGATCACGGACCGTATGCTGCGCATGTTCAAGACCGCGGAGGAAAGGCAAGCGCGCGGACGGCGGTCGCTGGAACAGCGGATGTTGTGGGGCGCGGCCATCATCTCCGGACTCGTCGTCGTGCTCATATACTTGGCGAAGCCGGCGGGCATGGGAATGGGAGAATTCGTTCGCGACCACGTGGCGACGCATGCCCTGCGGTTTTGTTACATCGTCTCGGCCGCGATGTTCGTGCTTGGGCTGAAAGGGTTGAGCTCGCCCAAATGGGCGCGCGCCGGAATGCTGCTGGCCGCTCTGGGAATGACCTTGGCCGTGGTCGGCACCTTGTTCCACCACGAGATCGTGATCTACAGGTGGATCGCGCTCGCCTTCGCCATCGGCGCTATCGGCGGCGGCGCGATGGGCCTGAAGATCCCGATGACCGTCGTGCCGCAACGCACCGCGCTATCGCACTCGCTCGGCGCGTTGGCCGCGTGCTTAGTCGGCGTGTCGGAATACTTTCGCTATCAGGGGGCGCTCAGCCGTGTGACGCTGACGGCGCTCGATTTCGAGGTCATCGTTGGTGGGCTCACCTTCACCGGCAGCCTCATGGCCGCCGCCAAGCTGCACGAACTCCTGCCCGGCCGGCCCATCACCTACAAGGGGCAGAACGTCTTCAATCTCAGCCTGTTGTCGGTGATCGCCATCTCCGCCGTCTACCTGGTGGTGGCGCAAGAAGCCACGCACTTGTTCTATGTCATGGTGGCGTTGTCGCTGGTGTTCGGCCTGCTGCTGGTCATTCCCATCGGCGCCGCCGACATGCCCGTGGTCATCGCGCTGTTGAACTCGTATGGCGGCCTGGCGGACGCCTCCATGGGCTTCGTGTTGATGAACAAGATCCAGATCATCACCGGCTCGCTGGACGGCACCTCGGGCTTCCTCTTGTCCCTGTTGATGTGCCGCGCGATGAACCGTTCCGCCACCAACGTCCTCTTCGGCGCGTTCGGCAGCGTCTCGGAAGAGGCGGCGACCGCGGCGGCCGAGACCAAGGGCTCGGTGCGCAGCATCTCCGCCGACGAGACCGCCGTGCTGCTGGAGACGGCGCGCTCGCTCATCGTCGTGCCGGGCTATGGTATGGCGGTGGCGCAGGCTCAGCACGCGGTCGCCGAACTGGGCGGCACGCTCATCGAGCGTGGGGTCGACGTCAAGTACGCCATTCACCCCGTCGCCGGCCGCATGCCGGGCCACATGAACGTGTTGTTGGCGGAGGCCGACGTCCCCTACGAACAGCTCGTCGAGATGGAGGCGATCAATCCCTACTTTCCGGAGGCGGACGTCGTCCTGGTGGTGGGCGCCAACGACGTGACCAATCCGGCGGCGAAGAATAACAAGAGCAGTCCGCTCTATGGCATGCCGATTCTGGACGTCGAACGGGCCAAGTCGATCATCGTCTTGAAACGCAGCATGCGCCCCGGCTTCGCCGGCGTCGACAACGACCTCTACTACAACGAGAAGTGCATGATGCTCTTCGGCGACGCCAAGGACAGCATCACCAAGCTCATCAGCGAGATGAAGTCGCTGCTATGAGTTGAAAAGTTTCCACGGCCTGGTCGACGCCGCTACCCGACCAGGCCGTACACGCGGCGGCGGAAGCGGGCGCCGAGTTCCTCTTCCGCGATACGCCGGCACGCCTCGATGTCGATGCCCGGCAGGCCGTCCAACGCGGTGACCGCCACCTCAGGCAACTGCGTCACCGCCTCGCGGACGAATCCTTTGCAAGCCGCATAGGCACCCGCACGACTGGGCTGGCAGTGCTCGTTATACAATGCTTCGTTCTGCGCGTTCAGGCTTACGGAGACGGCGTCCACCAAACCGCGCAACTCGGGTACCACGTTGCGGCGGTGGACCAGGTTGGCCAGGCCGTCCGTGTTCACCCGCACCCGGACGCCGCGCTCTTTGAGCCATGCCGCCACCCGCTTCAAGAACGCGAGGCGCAACGTCGGCTCGCCGTAGCCGCAGAACACCACCTCGTTGTAGACGGTCGGGTCGCCGATGGCTTCCACCATCTCCTCGAAGCTCGGTTGGTGCGACAGGTGCAGCTCGTGTCCCTTCACAGTGTAATCGCCCTGGGTCTTCGGACAAAAGCGGCATGCGAGCGTGCAGGCGTTGGTGATATTCAGATAAAGCGCATTGCCGATCCGATAAGCGATTTCCGCCGCTGAAGACTCCGCGGCGACCGGCAATACCTGGTCCCTGGCTTCGTTCATGCCGAGGAACGATAGTCGATCTCGATCAAAACCGCACGCCCGCCACGGGCGTTCATGCACGTTCGTAAAGCACGACGCTGCGGATGCTCTCCCCCGCGTGCATCAAGTCGAAGGCGCGGTTGATGTCCACGAGCGGCATGGTGTGGGTGACGTACTCGTCGAGCTTGATGCGGCCCTGCAGGTACCAGTCAACGTACTGGGGCAACTGCGTGCGACCGCGTGTGCCGCCGAAGGCGGTGCCGCGCCAGCTGCGGCCGGTGACCAGTAAGAAAGGACGGGCTTGAATCTCTTCACCGGCCCCCGCCACACCGATGACGATCGCTTGCCCCCACCCTTTGTGCGCGCAGGCCAAGGCTTGCCCCATCACCGCCACGTTGCCGATGCACTCGAACGAGAAATCCACGCCGCCGTCCGTCATCTCGATCACCGCCTCGGCGACGCTGGAGACCGTGGTCGGGTGCAGGCAGTCGGTGGCGCCGAGTTGCGTCGCGAGGGCGAACTTGGCCGGGTTGGTGTCGATGCCGATAACGCGTGACGCGCCCGCCATCACCGCGCCCTGCACCACCGACAGGCCGATGCCGCCCAGACCAAACACCGCAACACTCGCACCCGGATGCACCTTCGCCGTGTTCAGCACCGCACCAATGCCGGTGGTCACGCCGCAGCCGAGCAGGCAGACCTTTTCCAGCGGCGCGTCGGCACGGATCTTCGCCAGCGCGATCTCCGGAACGACGGTGTACTCGGCAAAGGTCGACGTACCCATGTAGTGATGCAGCATACGGCCCTTGTACGACAGACGGCTGGTCCCGTCGGGCATCAACCCCTGGCCTTGCGTCGCCAGCAGGGTCCCACACAGATTGGTCTTGCCGCTGAGGCAAAATTTACAATTGCGACATTCCGGAATGTACAGCGGGATGACGTGGTCGCCGGGCCGGAGCGTACTCACTCCCGGACCGCACTCTTCCACGATGCCACCGCCTTCGTGTCCCAGCACGGACGGAAACAATCCCGATGGATCGCGCCCGCTCATGGTGTACGCGTCGGTATGGCACACGCCCGTCGCCACCAACCGCACCAGACACTCGCCGGCCTTCGGGCCGTCGAGTTCGATCTCCTCGATCGCCAGCGGCCGCTGCGGTTCCCAGGCAATCGCGGCTTTGACCTTCATGTTTTCCCCTTCGCCAACGATATTACTCGGAACGACGGCGGCGGTGGTCAGGAACCGGCTTGCGGCTCCAGGAAGCGCTCGCGCAGCGCGGCGCGAAATGGCTCGTCGGCGCCGAGCGCCTCGCGCAAGTAGTTGTCGATGGAGCCGTAATTCTTTTCCATGACATCGAACGCCGCGTTCAGGTAGCGCGGCTCCACATTGAGCAGCGGCCGTAAGTAGGCGGGATCGGTGCGGAAGAAGGAGAAGAGGCGCACGCGCCATTCGATCGCCCGGTTCTTGTCGGCCAGATAGGTGTTGCTGGCGAGGTAATCTTGCATCACCACGTCCTTGGGGACGCCCAAGGCGAGCAGAACGAGGGCGGAGGCGAAACCGGTGCGGTCTTTGCCCCCCGTGCAGTGGAACACCTCCGGCGCGCCGCCGGGCTCAACCAACCCATGCAGCCAGGTCTTGTACACCGCCGCGTGATCGCGCGCCAACGCGGCGTTGCCGTTGAACAGGAGTTCGTTAACGTTGAGCCCTTCCACGCGCCCGCTGTTGATCCGCTGCACCAACTCGCGCACGTTCACGCCGACCGCCTCGATGGGCAGCTTCACCAGACGCGGCGCCAGGTCAGGGGGAAGCTTGTCCGGCGCATCCTTGACCTCGCCAGCGGAACGAAAGTCCACGACCCGGGCCAACCCGAGACGATCGAGGTAGCGCTGGTCTTCATCGGTGAGCTTATCCAACGCGTCCGAGCGATACAGCATGCCCCACTTCACGGTGCGGCCGTCGCTGCTGCGGTACCCGCCCAGGTCGCGAAAATTCGGGGCTCCCTGCACCGGCAGGTGGCGGTACTCGGCGCGCGCCAGCGGGCTCAGATCGCGTGGCACTGGCCGCTCGTTCGCGGGAAGCGATGCCGGCCCGCGATTACACGCGGCCAGCAAGACGACAATGACGAGCCAGGGTCTGGGGCGCATGCAAGTATACTGCGCATCGATCGCGCACCACGTCAACGCTCGCCCCCTATCAGTCGCCTCTTTGCCGCGCAGCGGGCGTTTGCTAGAGGCACAAGGGCATGTTGCCATTCCCCGGTGAGGAGCGAGGACGATGACGCCACAGAAGCATTTCAATATCGCCGATCTGTTGGAGATGGTGGCCGACGCGGTGCCGGATCGGACCGCGCTGGTGTGCGCCGAGCAGCGCGCCACCTACCGCGAACTCGACACGCGCGCCAACCAACTAGCACATTTCCTGGGCTCCCGCGGCATCCGCCCCGGACAGCATGTCGGACTCTATCTCTACAACTGCAACGAGTATCTGGAGAGCGTTCTCGCCTGCTTCAAGCTGCGCGCCGTGCCGGTCAACGTCAATTACCGTTACGTGCGCGAAGAGTTGGAATACATGTTCGACAACGCCGACATGGTCGCCTGCATCCACCACCGCGAATTCGTTCCGCACATTGCCGAAGTCCACGCCAGAGTCGCGGGACGCCTGCGCACCTTCCTTGCCGTCGATGACGGTTCGGCGACGGATCTCCACGGCATCGGCGCGATCGAGTACGAGCAGGCGCTCGCGCATCAGAGCGGCGCGCGGGATTTCGGCGAGCGCGCCGCTGACGACCTGTTCATTCTCTACACCGGGGGAACCACCGGCATGCCCAAGGGCGTACTGTGGCCGCACAAAGCCATCTTCTTCGCGGCCCTCGGCGGTGGCGGAATGATGTCCCCCGACGGTCCCTGCCAGAAGCCGGAGGACATCGTTTCGCGGATCTCGCCGCAGCCGATCGCGGGCATGCCCTTGGCGCCACTGATGCACGGGGCGTGCTGGTGGTACGCCATGATCCAGCTGCTCGGCGGCAACAAGGTGGTGCTCAATCCACAGCGGCATTTGAAGGGCGAGCAGGTGTGGGACCTCGTCGAGAAGGAGCAGGTGAACGCCGTGTCCATCGTCGGCGACGCCATGGCCGTGCCGTTGCTCGAAGCGCTCGAAGCGCATCCGGGGCGCTGGAACCTGAGCGCGCTGTTCAACGTCGGGTCGGGTGGCGCGGTGTTTTCGGAGGCCAAGCAGGAGCGCTTCCGCGCCCTGCTGCCCCATATTTACGTGTACAACTCGTTCGGTTCGTCGGAGTCCGGGGCCACCGGACCCGTGGCCCCGCGCGACCGGTCCACCTCCGGATTGGGCCGCATGACGCGCAGTGAGTTTCTCGATGTGCTGGTCGAGGACAACGGCGGGCGGCGGCGTGCCCGGCCAGGGGAAACCGGTATCCTGGCGCGCTCCGGACACATCCCCATCGGCTACTACAAGGACCCGGAGAAGACGGCCAAGACGTTCGTCGAAGCGGACGGCAAGCAGTGGATCCTGACTGGCGATGCCGCCACCCTGGAAGGCGACGGCAGCACGATGACCGTGTTTGGCCGCGGCTCCAACTGCATCGAGTCGGGCGGTGAGAAGGTCTTCCCGGAAGAAGTGGAGCAGGCCATCAAGGCGCATCCCGACGTGTTGGACGCGTTGGTGGTCGGCACCCCGGATGAACGGTGGGGCAACAAAGTAACCGCGGTCATTGCGACGCGCGGCAACCGGCCGCTGGCGCTAGCGGCGTTGCAGCGGGAAGCGCGTAAGCACATCGCCGGCTACAAGGTGCCGCGCGAAGTGCACATCGTCGACGAGGTGCCGCGCACGCCCAGCGGCAAACCCAATTACATCAAGGCCAAGGAACTCGCCCTAAGCGGCCGCCATCGTGTGGCGTAACACCGCAGCGCGCCGGCGGGCGCCGGTGGTTACCGCTTGGGATCGGCGAGGAAGCGGGCGAACTGCTCCCGCCCCGCGGCGGCGGTGAGATCGCCATCGGCCTCCCCGGCATCCCCCAGGGCGACGACGTGGGCGTAGGCCCGGAACTGGGTCTTGGTGATGTGCACGGCTCCGTTCGGCTTGGCGGCGATACGCGTTGCCCAATCGGTCACCGTGGCATCGAGCGCGTCCTCGGTCACGACACGGTTCAGGAGTCCGTAACGCTCCGCCGCGGCGGCATCGAACGGCTCGCACAGCAGGATCAATTCCTTCGCGCGACAGGCGCCCACTTCGGCCGCCAGCCGCGGTAGCGCACCCCAGCCCAACGGGACACCGAGGTCCACTTCGGGGATGTGGAACGTCGTGCCGGCCGCCGCTATCCGCAGGTCGCAGGCCAGAGCCAACGCCAACCCGCCGCCGACCGCATGTCCGTGTAGTCGGGCAATGGTCACCGCTTCGAGTTCCCCGATGGCGCGCAAGGCGCGCGGACCCAACTGCGAGACGTAGCGCCGTTCACGCATACCGACACCGTCGGCCTGCAGGAGGTGGCCTCCCGGTGGATCCTTGCGGTCCGCGCCGGCGCAGAATGAGGGGCCGCGACCTCCCAACACCACCACCGGCGTTGCGAAGGCACGCTGCAGTTCAGTAAACACCGCAACGAGATCTTCCAGCATCTGCCCATTCAACGCATTGCGCCGTTCGGGGCGATTCAACCAGACATAGGCGATCGGCCCCTGTCGCTCGACCGTTACTGTCGTATAGTCCATCACGCGCCTCGCAGTTCTCCGTCCGGTGTTCTACCACTCGCACCGGCGCCCGCGCCATCCCCCAACCAGGCGGCGGGCTCGTCCTCCGACCACGGAGCATTCGTGCGGAGGCGCCACGGGCTCCGCCCTCGGCCCTAAAGGCCTGGAGAGGAACCAACCGCGGTGCTCCTGGACAAACGCAGCGCGACCGACTAATGCTCACGCCGGCGTAGCCGCACGCACCCAATAGTGGAGGAGGCCACGTGGCGAATCGTTTGGCGAACAAGGTTGCAGTCGTGACCGGGGCGGCGTTCGGCATCGGTCGGGCGATCGTGGAACGCTTTGTACGCGAAGGGGCCCAGGTCGTTGCCGGCGACATCGACGAAGCCGGCCTCGCCAGCCTTGAGAATTGTCTGACGCTGCGCTGCGATGTGACGTGCGAGGCCGATCAGCAGGCGCTGGCCGCGCTGGCGGTGGAACGCTTCGGCCGCCTCGACATTGCCGTGGCCAATGCCGGGGGCGGCAACGGTGTGCTCATCGTCGATCAACAGATCGAGGACTGGCAGCGCATTATCGACCTCTGTCTGACCGGAGTCTTCTTGACGATCAAACACGCGGCCAAGGCAATGATCGCGGGCGGCGGCGGATCGATCGTCAATATGGCGAGCCTCAATGCCGTCCAGGCAGGTCGCGGCATGAGCGCCTACTGTGCGGCGAAAGCCGGCGTCGCCATGTTGACCGAAGTTGCCGCGCTTGAACTCGGTCCGAGCCAGATCCGCTGCAACGCCATCGCCCCCGGTCTGGTGCGCACCAAGGCGACCGAGCCGATGTGGTACGTTCCCGGCATCGTCGAGTCGTACGTCGAGAACACCACGTTGCGCCGTTTTGCCGAGCCCGACGAGATCGCTAGCGTCGCCGTGTTTCTCGCATCCGAGGAGAGCAGTTTCGTGTCCGGCAGTCTGTATCTGGTCGACGGCGGCGGGCACATCGGCCGGTATCCGGACGTGCTCGGCCAGATCGCCACGGCGAGCAGCTAGGCACACACCACCATCCAACAATGCGGAGGACTTGAATATGGCCACAACCCACGGCGGAGAACTGGCGGCACGCACCCTGGCGGCGGCCGGTGTGCGGCACGCGTTCGGCATCCACGGCGGCCACCTGGAGCCGATCATCACCAGCATGGCGCATCACGGCATCAGGCTGATCGACACACGGCATGAAGCGGCCGCGGGAAACGCCGCGGAGGGGTATGCCCGCGCCACCGGCGGTCTCGGCGTGGTCTTTGCCACCGCCGGGCCGGGCTTCACCAACGTCTTTGCCTCGCTCGCGAACGCCTACGTGGACCGCATCCCGATATTGCTGCTCACCAGTTCGCCGCCGCTGCGCGAGGCCGAGCTGAACGTGCTCCAGGGCAACTTCGATCAGATCGTCGCGGCCAATGCGGTGACGCGGTGGACCCACCGCGTGACAACGGCTTCACGCATCCCGGACCTGATCAGCCTGGCAATCCGACATGCCACGGCGGGCGTGCGCGGTCCGGTCTTGCTTGAGTTTCCCATCGACGTCCTGGCCCGTCCGGTTGACGAAGCCACGGCGACCACGCCGGTGCGGGTCAATCTGGAACCGCCGGGGCCATCGGCGCATGCCCTGGCCGTTGCGGGCGATCTGCTCGCCAGCGCGGAGCGTCCGTTGATCGTCATCGGTGGCGGGGCCGCGGTCTCGCCGGGCATGGCGGAAGCGCTGCGAGCGTTCGTCGAGCAGACGAAGATTCCCGTCGTCGTCTCGTCCTGGGGGTATGGTGTGTTGCCGCAGGGCCACCCGTGCTTGTTGGGCAACAGCGCCGAACTGGCGACGTTGTCGATGATGGGACAGGCGCCGGATCTCGTCCTGCTGCTCGGCGCGCGGCGGGGTCTCATGCTGGGGAGCAGGTCGAACTCCATGATTCCGGCGGCCGCACGCGTCATTCAGGTCGACATCGACGGTGTGGAGCCGGGACGAATTGGGTCGATCGAACTCGGGGTGCGGGCGGATGCCGCCGAGTTCGTGCGCGCGCTGGCGGCCAGCCGCCCGAACTGGCCCGGCTGGTCCGCTTGGAATGATGCAACGAAGGTCGCCCAGGGAGCCCACGCTTTTCTCTATGCCGGTGCCGAACCGATTACGTCCTCGGGGCGTCTACACCCCTACTTTGCGGCGAAAGCCGTGATCGAATCGCTGGGCCCCGAATCGATAACCATCTTCGACGGGGGCGAAACGAGTGCCTGGCTGGCCTTCTTCGCCAGGGGCCACCGCCCGGGTTCGTGGTTTGGGTGTGGAATGATGGGCGGGCTCGGGGTTGGTCCAGGCTTCGCCATCGGAGCGCAGGTGGCACGGCCGGAGGCGCGTGTCGTGTTGGTCAGCGGCGACGGCGCCATTGGATTTCATTTGCCGGAGTTCAACACCATGGTCCGGCACAACCTGCCGATCACCACGGTGGTGTTCAACAATCTAGGGTGGGGCATGTCGCTGCACGGGCAGCAGGCGCTCTACGGAGCGGACAGCCGCATTATCGTCGACCTGCCCGACACGCGCTACGACCAGATCGCGGCCGCGTTCGGATTGTACGCGGAGCGGGTCGATCGGCCCGAGGAGATCGCCCCGGCGATGCAGCGTGCCGCCGCGTCCGGCAAACCCGCGTGTCTCGATCTTGCCATTGCGCCGGAGATCGTGCACCCGATGATGGAACAGGTCGGTCAAGAACTGCCGCCAGGCTACACGCGCATTCCGTACTACGAACCCGTCCCGCCCGGGGAGGCGTAGGAAGCGGCTGAAGGCCCTGACCGGACACGATGTCGCGTTCGCTTCTGTATTTCCTCCCCAGCCGTAGCCCGATGCGATCGCGCACACGATTCACGCGACGTACTGAGACACCCATGTTGCGATAGCCGGCTAGCCGTCCGGCGCAATCCGCAGCCGACGGAACTGCGCGCGATGCCAATTGCGTCCCTGCGGCGGCGTCGCTAGATGATGTCGTTGTGCTCACCATCAGCAATCTGCGCAAGGGTTACGGCGGGCAGACCGTGCTCGATGGCGCGAACTGGTTTGTGCCCGACGGCTGCCGGGTCGGCCTCGTCGGGGCCAACGGCTCGGGCAAGTCGACTCTCCTGCGGCTCGTGGCGGGGCTCGTCGAGCCGGATGACGGCACCATCGCGGTGCCGAAAGATTGCAGCATCGGTTATCTCCCGCAGGAGGTACTTGGTCTCGGCGGGCGCACCGTGATGGAGCAGGCCCTCAGCGCGTTCGACGAGGTGCGGGCGCTGGAGGCCGAGTGCCGAGCGGTGGAGCATGCGCTAGCCGACATCCCGGCCGACGACTCGCGGCACGATGCGTTGTTCGAGCGCTACACCCAACTGCGCGGCGAGTGGGATACGCACGGCGCCTACGACCTCGAGGCACAGGCGGAACGCGTGCTGGCGGGCCTCGGCTTTCGACCGTCCGATCTGCAGCGCGATTGCGGCGAGTTTTCCGGCGGCTGGCAGATGCGCCTGGCGTTAGCCACGCTCCTCCTGCGACAGCCGCGGCTGCTCTTGCTCGACGAACCCACCAATCACCTGGACATCGAGGCGCGCACCTGGCTCGAGGCGTTCCTGCCCGATTACCCGCACACCGTCATCGTCGTCGCTCATGACCGCTACTTTCTCGATGTGGTCGTGCAGCGCATCGGTGAAGTTGCCCAGGGCGGCATCACGGATTTTCATACCAACTACAGCCGCTACCTGGTCGAGCGCGAGGAGCGCGTGCAGCGCCAGGCGGAAGCCTACCGGCTGCAACAGGAAGAGATCGAACGCCTGCAGGCGTTCATCAGCCGGTTTCGCTACCAGGCCTCCAAGGCGGCGTTGGTGCAAAGCCGGCTCAAGCAACTGGAGAAGATCGAGCGGCTGCGGCCGCCGGAAGGGCACCGCAGCGTGCACTTTCGGTTTCCGCAACCGCCACGCAGCGGCCGCATCGTTCTGCAACTACGCGGGGCCCGCAAGCAATACGGCGAACTGGTGGTGTACGATCGGCTCGATCTGGCGATCGAACGCGGTCGCAAGGTAGCGCTGGTCGGTCCCAACGGCGCCGGCAAATCGACTTTGATGCGCATGCTCGCGGGCATCGAACCGCTCACCGGGGGCGAACGCATCGTCGGTCACAACGTCACGCTCGGCCATTTTGCGCAGGACCAGACACAGGTGTTGGACCCCGCGCTCACCGTGTTGCAGGAGATTACGCGGGCGGCACCGATGGAACTCGTGCCGCAGGTGCGCAGCATCCTGGGTGCGTTCCTGTTTTCCGGCGACGCGGTGGACAAGCGCATCGGTGTCTTGAGCGGCGGCGAGCGCAACCGCTTGGCACTGGCGAAGTTGCTGCTGCATCCCGCCAATTGCCTCCTGCTCGACGAGCCGACGAACCACCTCGACATCTACGCCAAAGAGGTGTTGCTGGATGCGCTGCGCGCATACCATGGAACGTTGGTGCTGGTAGCACACGACCGCTATATTCTCGATCGGCTTCCCGACGAAGTCGTCGAAGTCGGCGCCGGTGGCGCGATACGCTACCTCGGCAATTACGAGGACTATCTTCGCCAGAAGGCCACCAGCGCCACGCTGCCGGCGGCGTTCCTGCCCGTCGTCGCGACCGACACAGACGACAAGACCGAACCGCAACCCGAAAGGTCCGACCGTGCCGCACAGCGTCGGACACGCGAGGCGCAGCGGCGGCGGGAGCGAGCGCAGGCGCGCCGGATCCAAGATCTCCAAAAAGCCGAAGCGGCAATTGCGGCCAAGGAGGCCGAGCTGAGTGCGTTGGCGACGATCATCAATCGGCCCGACTTCTACAGCAACCATGACAGTCCGCACACGATGTTCAGCGAGTACGCACGGTTGCGGCACGAGATCGAGTCGTTGTACACCGAACTGGAGAAACTCGAGTCCGCCGGACAGGCGGTGGCATACGACTAGCCGGCCGCCGGTCAGCCGTGGAGGACCTTCGTGATTGGCAGGCAAACCCTACAGGACGAACAGGCGTCTCCCAATTATCGCCTCCGCCAGGTACAGCACCGCCGCACCGGGGAGGTAACCTGGGAAGTGGTGGAATCGGCTTCCGGAGTCGCCGTCGCCACCGGGCTGGTCGATCGGGAGGAAGCGCTGCGCGTGGTCCGCGGCTGGGAACGCCTCAGCCAGCGACTTGACGGTGGATTGCCGGGACACGCGCTGGTCCATTGACCGGCGGATTCCGCGCGCGGGCAATGCATCCGGGCCAACCCGCTGCGGATGAGCGCAATCACGCCACGCACAGTGGCTGCGCCAGTGGTCGAGGAAGGCGCAATGGCCTGTGCGGCGAGCGCTCGTGCGGCCGGCATTCTCTACGGGGATTCCCCGAGTCAAAATTCAGCCAGCCGACGGCAAAATAACGCCGCCAATTCCGCCCAATTACCTTGAGAATCAAGACATTCGTGCGCTCCATCCCGTTCGCCTGCGTCAACTTTTGGACCGCCCGGGAACTTCTGGTGCAATAGGGCCGGCGCTTCGGTGGCATGAACAGTGCATATCCGGCGGGGTGGTGGAACATTACCCTTTCCTGGACGGCGGTGCGCATTTCGTCGGGGAATATCGCTTTCCATGGCTGTTTCCTCGCATCCGTTAACCGAGCTGAACAAAGCGCAGGGAATCATTCTGCTGCGGTGGGTGTTGATCATCGCCACCGCGTATCTCGTCCTGTTCAGCCGTCCGCTGCCGGACCTCCCGCCGTCCGCGGCGCTGTTCATCGCGGCATACTTCGCATCCAACATCGTGCTGCGCATGCTGCTGCCTCGGGTCCGTTCTGCGCACGCGCTCGACGTGGCGGTTGTGCTGATCGACTGCGTCATGGTGTCGATCGGTATGGCACTGAGCGGCACGGCGTCGAGCCAGTTTTTCGTCCTCTATTTCGTCGTGGTGTTCCTCAGCGCCCTTACCGAACGCGCCGAGTTGGTCGCGCTCGCGGCGGTTCTTGTCGGTGCCGCTCATCTGTACGGCATGGCGCAATTCACCGGTGTTATGCCGCTCATCCGCCAGGGCTACGCCATGCAGATCCCGTTCCTGTTCGTCGTTGCGTTGTTTTTCGGCAATCTTGTTGCCGAGGCGCGCGGCCATGAGCGCAAGACCGAGGAGCAGCGCACGCACGAGTTGCAGCTGGAGTTCCTCTCCACCTTGAGCCACGACATCAAGAACCCTCTCGGCGTAATCCAGTCACTGGCGCATCTCCTGCTCGAAGGGGACGGCGGCACACTGACGGATCGCCAGACGAGCCTCGTCCGTCGCATCCAGGCCAGTACACAGCACGTGATCGCCTTCTCCCTCAATCTGATCGACGCAGCCCGCGTCGACATGGGCAAGCTCACCTTGCAGCGGCGCCCGACCGAGCTTGCCGATGTGGTGGATGATGCCCTGGTCCTGGTGCGGAGCGCGGCCGAACTGAAGGGGGTGGCGGTGCAGTGCGCAATCGCCTCCCCTCTGCCGCTGCTCTCCCTCGATCCGGTCCAGATGCAGCGGGTCATCTCGAACCTGGTCGGCAACGCCATCAAGTTCACGCCGGCGCATGGCGCGGTGTCGTTATCCGTCCGCTGCCCGACGCCGGATGCGGTGCTGTTGGAGGTTAGCGACACCGGTACCGGAATCGCCGCCGCGGACCTGCCGGCGATCCTCGAAAAGTATCGGCATTTCAACCCCAGCGGTAGTATCGATGGATCCGGGCTCGGCCTTTTCATCGTGAACGCGATTGTCGAAGCGCACGGCGGCAGCGTCGATATCAGTAGTACGGCCGGCGCCGGCACTGTGGTCACGGTGCGCCTGCCGCGCTGGCAGTTGGCGGCGGCGGTACCCGATTCCACGCGGGTCGCTGCGCCGGCCCTGGTACCCAGTGGGGAATTCGTCTAAGCACGACCCGTGAGGGTTGTGCCACGCGTCATCGTTTCCTCCGCCGCGACTCTGTCCGGCCGCCGGCACCGGGGGTCCGCATGAGGATCGTCGTTCTCGACGGCTACGCGGTGAACCCGGGCGACAATCCGTGGGATGCGCTGGCGCGGCTCGGCGATCTGACGGTGTACGACCGGACGCCCGCGGAACACATTCTCGCGCGGGCGGCTGACACGGGCGTGTTATTGGTCAACAAAGTTCCCCTGACGGCGGCGATCTTGGCGCACCTGGCCGATTTGCGATTCATCTCGGTATTGGCGACCGGTTACAATGTCGTAGACGTGGGCGCGGCGCGCAGTCGCGGCATCTCCGTTTCCAACGTTCCCGAGTACGGGACCGATTCGGTGGCCCAACACGTATTCGCGCTGCTGCTGGAGCTGTGCCACCGGGTGAGCGCGCATCATGCGGCGGTGGAGGCAGGTGGTTGGGCGGCGGCCCCGGACTTCTGTTTCTGGAAAGCGCCGTTGATCGAGCTTGCGGGTCGGACCATGGGTATCGTCGGCTTCGGGCGTATCGGCCGGCGGGTGGGGGAAATCGCGCACGCCTTTGGCATGCGGGTAATCGCCGCGGGCGGTACCGGCGGCACGGTGCCTGGCTATGAACCGTTCGCGTGGAAAGACATCGCCACGGTCTTCTCGGCGGCCGATGTCGTGAGCTTGCACTGCCCGCTGACGGAGGCCAACGCCCGCTTCGTCAACCGGGAACTCTTACGCCGCATGCAGCCGCCGGCGTTCCTCATCAACACCGCGCGCGGTCAGTTGATCGACGAACACGCCCTTGCGGACGCACTCAACGCCGGCCAACTGGCTGGGGCGGGGTTGGATGTCGTTGCCGCTGAGCCCATGCGCCCGGACAATCCGCTGTTGCACGCGCGCAACTGCGTGATCACGCCGCACATGGCGTGGGGCAGCCTCGCGGCCCGCCGCCGTCTCATGGCGGCGACCGTCGCCAACGTCGAAGCGTTTCTCCACGGCCGTCCGATCAACGTCGTGAATTGAACGGCGGCGCTGCGCGGAAACGGCAGTCTTTCGAAAAGGTTTCATCCGCGGGACGGCCCTCGGGACGTGGTTGCATCCGTTTCATTCGGGAGGGAGGAGTTGCGCAAACCGCGGATGCGCTTCGCGGAGGCAGCCGGGGTCAAGCAAGCAGCCGCTCGACCGTCAGGCCAAGGCGCGTGATCTCGTCCGCGCCACGCCGCACGTCGCGCAACACCGTCGGCGCCGACACCTCGAGGTCCCGCACCATGGCGCGCTGGAAGTGGCCGAGGTGCACCGCGCCGACGTAACTGACGACCGAGCGCAATAAGACGGTGGCCGATCGCCAGCCGCACCCAATCTGGAAATCTCCGAATCTCCTCGTGGAATAACGGGAACCAGGGACCAACTCGGCAACAGATCCGGCCGTCCGACGACAAGGACGGGCCGTCGCTTCTCGGGCCGATCGAACCGAAACCAGCGAATGTCGCCCCGATCAATCACGGCCAACCATCGTTGTCGTTCTCGATGGGCCCTTGCGGCCCCAACTCAACCCACCCGCGTCAGATCCGAGCCCGATCCGACGCACTAAGCGTGCGATCGTCTTCGAGTAGATCGAGCCGCACGCGGACTCGATTGCCGTCCAATCCAGGTACGGGGCTCTCTAGTTCTCGCCGTTGCCCCTGCACTGTCCCGCGCGTCTCCCGTCTCCATCTGCCGGAAGCGACCACAGGCGAGACATCGGTCGAGAACCACGACGCCAGCGCTCATTTCCGACCTGCGAAATTCGACGCCTAGCGCTCAGCATCAGCGGCGGGGCGCAGCGTCGTCCGCGGCATGCTGTGTTGTTAGACAGCCTCTCTCGGCGATTCGTCTGCATCTCCGTCCGCCACCCTCGTGGCGAAGCGCGTGCGAATGTACTCCCGAGTGCTGTCGGGAGGAAGCTTCACCGTCCCTGGTCCGCTCCGCACAAAGAAGTCGCCGTCCGGCGCGGCTTCCATCCCTTTCCACTTCAGGAACACCGGCTCGGGGCTGCGCTGACAGCTCACGACGCACACAGTCTTTCCCTGCACGATCTGGGTCTTGGGGTCGATGCAGGTGCCGGCGCGATCGCCGAGGCCGTTGCGGACAACCTGCGCCAGGTGCCGCATGAACTTGTCGTCGCTCTCGATCTTGTCGCGCTCGATCCCCACGATCGAGCCGTCGTCGGCGACGCCGATCAGCAGGTCGCCGCCCTCGGTGTTCAGGAACGCGGCAATCGTCTTGAGCACCGCATGCGTCACGCCCTTGTCGTCCTGCCGGTCGTCCTTGAGGCTCCAACGCAGCGTGGACTTGAACTCCAGCGTCTTCGACTCGCCAGCCTTGATCAGCTCCTCGGCGTTGCGGTGAGCACGCAGGTACTGGTCGAAGAGGAAGTTCCTGATCGCATCGCCGAACGCACGGTCGTCGGTGATGCGCTTGTAGAGATCGAAGTTCGAGTCGACGATCTCCTGGATCACGTGCTCGACCTTCTGGTCGAAGGTGAGCCGCACGTTCTCGCGCGTGTTGACCCGCGCCGCTGCGTCGAGCGCCGCGTCGTCGTCCAGCTTCTCCATCATCTGGCCAAGCGTTACCCGATGCTCGGGGCCGAGGTTCAGCCCAAAGCGCTCGTTCAGCTCGGCGATGATGCGCGAGAGGGTCTCCAGCTCCTCGGGCGTCGTACCGTGACCCCCCTTCGTGCTCGCGGGGTCCAGCACACCGGGCTTCCGTTCGAGCGCGATCTTGCCGCTGCCGGTCTGCTGGATGCGGTACGACTCCATGTCGATGTTCTGCTGCACCTCGCGCGGCAACGCCTCCCGATCAGCGGGCAGGAGCCGGCGCAGGTGCCGCGCGAAGACGTAGAGCTTCTCCAGATCGGCGTCGGCGAAGGCGAGCACCTGGGCGAGGAAGGCGTAGAGGCGCACGTAGTCGGTGAGCTGGCCGCGGAAATCGGCACGCTCGTCATCTCCAAGCCCGTTGAAGCGCTCGACCAGCGGCGCGAGAACGGCATAGAGGCGGTCCTGCGTCGCCCTGGGGTCGAAGTAGACCTTCGCGAACGCCTCCACGTCGGCCTCGGTGTAGACCGGGAAGGCAGCGAGGCGGGACTGGATCTCGTAGAGAAGATTCGGGTCGGTGGCCTCGGAGAGGAGCGTCGTCTCGTAGTAGGCCTCGAAGGCCGCCTGGATCTCGCCCGCCTCGTTGGCGAAGTCGAGCACCATGGTGCCCTTCTTCTCCGGGTGCGTGCGATTGAGCCGCGAGAGCGTCTGCACCGCGCCCACGCCGCCGAGCTTCTTGTCCACGTACATCGTGTGGAGCAACGGCTGGTCGAAGCCGGTCTGGAACTTGTTGGCGACGATCAGGAAGCGGTACTCGGGCCGCTCGAAGGTCTTCGCCGTCTGCGCCTCGGGGAAGCCGTTCATGTTGGACTCGGTGTACGCCTGCCCCCCGTCCTGCACCGTCCCCGAGAACGCCACCAGCGCCTGGAACGGCAGCCCGCGCTCGGCGAGGAGCTTGTCCACCGCCAGCTTGTAGCGCACCGCGTGCAGGCGCGAGCGCGTGACGATCATGGCTTTCGCCTTGCCGCCGATCTCGCCCTGCGCCTGCGCCGCGAAGTGCTCGACGCAGATCCTTACCTTCTCGGCGATCGCGTGCGGGTGCAGCTCGACGAACGACTTGAGCAGGTACTCGGCTTTCTTCCGGTCGTAGCGCGGATCGGTCTCGATCTTCTTGAGCAGCCGCCAGTACGCCGTGTAGGTGGTGTAGTTCGAGAGCACGTCGAGGATGAAGCCCTCCTCGATTGCCTGGCGCATGCTGTAGAGGTGAAACGGCGCGAACTTCCCGTCGGCACGCTGCACGCCGAAGAGTTCGAGCGTCTTGGGCTTGGGCGTGGCGGTGAAGGCGAAGGTGGAGAGGTTGGGGAGACGCCCGCGGCGCTCCATCTCGGCGAGCACGGCGCTCTCCAGCTCCTCCTCGGGGGTCGCCGCCGCCGCTTCCTCCGCCTCGGCGGCTTCGAGCGAGCCCGAGGCGAGCACGGCTTTCAGGCTCTTCGTGCTCTCGCCCGATTGCGACGAGTGCGCCTCGTCCACGATCACGGCGAAGCGCCGCCCCGGCAGCTCGCCGATCTCCTTCGCGATCACCGGGAACTTCTGCAGTGTGGTGACGATGATCGTCTTGCCCGACTCGAGTGCGTCCTTCAACTGCCGCGAGGTGGTGTCGATGTTCTCCACGACGCCCAGCGTCTGCTCGAACTGGCGCATCGTCGTCTGGAGCTGGCGGTCGAGCACGCGTCGGTCGGTGACGACGACGATCGAGTCGAACACACGCCGGTCGTTCGCATCGTGCAGCGTCGAGAGCTGGTGCGCGAGCCAGGCGATGGTGAAGCTCTTGCCGCTGCCGGCCGAGTGCTGGACGAGGTAGCGCTGCCCCGCGCCGCGCGCGCGGGCGTCGGCGACGAGCCGGCGCACGCAGTCGAGTTGCTGGTAACGCGGGAAGATGAGGAAGCGCTTGCCGGTCTTCCTGCCCTTCTCGTCCTCCTCCTCGACCTCGTGGATGAACTGGCGCACGAGGTCGAGCACGCTGTCCCGCGCCCAGGTCTCCTCCCACAGGTAGGCGGTGGCGTAGCCCTTCTTCGTGGGCGGCACGGGCGGGTTGCCGGCGCCGCCGAACTTGCCCTGATTGAAGGGCAGGAAGCGCGTGCGCGCACCCGCGAGGTGCGAGGTGACGTAGACGAGGTCCGGGTCCACGGCGAAGTGCGCGAGGCAGCGGCCGTAGGCGAGGAGCGGCTCGGGTCCGCGACCCTCGCGCGGGTTGCGGTCGGTCTTGTACTGGCGGATCGCGTCCTCAACGTCTTGCCCGGTGAGCGGGTTCTTGAGTTCGACGGTGAAGATCGGGATGCCGTTCAGGAACAGCACCAAGTCGAGGCTCTTCTCCTTCTTCGTGCTGTAGCGGAGCTGGCGCACGGCGGCGAAAAGGTTCGCGGCATGTAGTCGGCGCGTCTCCTCGTTGAGCCCGCTCGCGGGGCGGAAGCAGGCAAGCCGAAACTTGCAGCCCGAATCCTTGAGCCCGTTGCGCAGCACGTCGAGCGCCCCGCGCCGTTCGATCTCGGCGGCGAGGCGCCTGAGGAACTGCTCCTTCACCGCCGCGCCGTGGTGCTGCTCGAGCTTCTTCCACTCCTTCGGCTGCGTGGCGAGCACGAAGTCCACCACGTCGCGCCGCAGCAGGCAGAGCGCGCGGTCGTAGTCCTCGGGCTTGCGCCTGCGGTAGCCGCCCGGTGGACTCTCGCCGTAGGGCGGCGGCGTCTCGCGGACCGCCGTCGCATCGCCCGCGCAGGCGTCGGGGCCGTACTGGAGCAGCCCGCACTCGATCGCCGCCTCGAAGGCGCGCTCGGAGATCTCGGGGCTCACAGCGGTTCGGTCCCTTCGGAAAGCACTTTCAGGCACTCGTCATAGGCGTACACGCGGCCGCGCTTGCGCCCGGTCGTCTCTCGAACGACGCCGAGCTTCTGCAGGGCGGCAACTGCCCGCGTCACGGTCGGGACCGGGAGCCCCGTCGCCTCGTTCAGCTTGCCGATGCTCCACAGCGGCCGCTCGCGGAACGCGGCGTGCAGCCGGGCCGCCGATCCCGCGCCTCGGCCCGCCGCGTGAATCCTGTAGAGGTCGCGCGCGAAGAGATCCGAGAGCCGCCGCGCAGTTGCCACGGCACCCTCCGCGGTTTCGCGGACACCCTCGGCGAAGTACCGCAGCCACTCCTCCCATCCGCCGTGCTCGCGCACGCCGCCGAGCAGGCGGTAGTACTCCCGGCGATGCTGCTTGAAGTAGAGGCTCAGGTAGAGCAGCGGTTCCTTCAGCACCCCGTCGCCGACGAGCACGAGCGCGATCAGGAGGCGCCCGATCCGGCCGTTGCCATCGAGGAACGGGTGGATCGTCTCGAACTGGACGTGCGCGAGTCCCGCCTTGAGCAGTGGGGACACCTCGACGGGTTGTCCGTGCAGAAACCGCTCGAGCGACCCCATCAGATCCTCGACCCGCTCCGGCGGCGGAGGCACGAACGTCGCCGTCCCCGGTCGCGCGCCGCCGATCCAGTTCTGCGAGCGGCGAAACGTTCCCGGCTGCTTCGCCGCGCCCCGGCCGCTGCGAAGGAGAATCCGGTGCATCTCGCGCAGCAGCCGGTTCGAGATGGGAAACCCGCCGCGCATGCGTCCGAGTCCGTGCTCCAGCGCGGCCACGTAGTTCGACACCTCGGTGACGTCGTCCAGCGGCACGCCCGGGGCCTCGTCCAGCTCGGACATGAGGAGGTCCGAGAGGGAGGACTGCGTGCCTTCGATCTGGGACGAGAGCACCGCCTCTTTGCGGACGTAAGTGTAGAGAAACACGTCGGGGTCCGGCAGGAAGGCCGAGATGCCGTCGAGCCGGCCGAGAGCGAGAAGCGCCGCGTCGAACGCGCGACGGAGGCCGGGCGAGAACTCGAGCGCCGGGGGCAGCGGGACCGGGACGAACGCCCGCACCCGCTCTCCGCCCACGGTCGACACCGTCACGTAGGAGCCGGAGGGCTTATTCAAGCGACGTGAGTTAGCCCTACGCTTATTCACGCGAGAAGTGTGACACGTTATTTACGCGCCGTCAACGATGCGCAGGAAGCGGTATCCACGGGCACGTGCACGGCCTTCGCGAAGCTTTCGAGCTGCTTGAGCGTGGGCCGCGCGTCGCCGGCTTCCCACGCGGGCAATCTCGGGAAGCTGTCGACCAGGCCCTCCACGCTGCGGCCGGCGCGTTCACGCGCCCAGGTGAGAAGGCGGCCCTCAACGGCGACTCGGTTCATGCGGCCCCCTCCCGCACGTCAATCTTGCCCGTCACCGCGGCGGAGATGAGGGCGGTGCGGAGCTCCTTGAGGCACTCGATGGCGTCGCGGACCTTAACGACGAGGGGGTCGATGCGGGCGGTCCCTACTTCGAGGGACGCGGCGATGGCGCGCTGTTCACTGGTTGACGGAGAAGGAGCCCGGATCGCCTTAAAATCGTCCCAATAGAGCCGGTTCCGGTCATCTACGATGCCGTGCGACCAGCGGTAGACCTCAGCCATGAAGATCGGCGCACGGAATACCGCCGCGTAGTAGCCTGGCACGGTGTCGGTGCGAGGACGCGCAACGATGTAGTCGCCGAATCGAATCGCAACAGGGCAACAGACTGGTTTATGACGCGAGTTGGGCATCGGCGACCGCGACTCTTCCGAGAGTACCGTCCTTCGTCAGGAGGAGATCACCCTTCCTTGGCCTACTCTTGTCGGTAAGCAAGCGCTCAAATGCATCGTGTGTCGTCCGCCGAGCGTTCTCGTAGAGGATCTGACCTCTTCGATATCCAGTGCGGTGAGTACGTAGGGACCGACATCGCCTATCGGCATCGGGTTCGTGAAGCCATATGTGATTCGGAGCAGCATTCGACTGAGCGCCTTCACCTCCCAATGCGCCGGAATCTCCCCCAGCCACTCGATTCCGGAGTCCTTCATGGGGACGGTCGGGTCGAGGCCCTTGGTGACGGCGCGGGTGATGAGGGCGGTGCGCTTCTCCTGGAGCAGCTCGATCAGCCGCTCCTTCTTCGCCACCAGCGCATCGATCCGCGCGGTCTCCCGGTCGAGGAACGCGGCGATGGCGCGCTGCTCGGCTTCAGGCGGAAAGGGAGCACGAATCGCCGCGATGGTCTCCACGGCCAAGCCCGGTTGCGCTGCAGACTGTGAATAGCTGTTCAACTCCATTGATCGTAGCAATGCCGTTAACCATGTTGGATCGACGTCGGGCTTGGCGGACACAACTATCGCGTGCTCCGATGCCCAGAACTCACCGGAAGCGAAGTTCACGCAGCCGCAAAGAGCCCCCTGCCGACCGACAAGCGGGTATTCGCCTCCATGGGTGAATTTCGTGGTGTAGCCTCTGATTCCGTTTCCGCCGTACACAGGGTACTCGCCTGTCGGTTCGATACTCTCGGACGTGATCGCAGTGCCTGCCTGCATTGCTCCCATACGCTTGAGCGGTTTCACCTCCCAATGCGCCGGAATCGCCCCCAGCCACTCGACGCCGGAGTCCTTGTACGCCGGGTACGATTGGAACCGTTGTTCCCGCCGGGTGCCCGTCATACTTGGAGTAGGTCCAGGTACGGCGACACGAGGCTGCTGGCTCGGCACGCCTTCGCCATGTTCCAGATTTCGGCCGGTGTCGTGATTCGGTCCCGGATCGCCCACTTGATCGCCTCCAGCGCGACCTCATGGCCGACGAACCGGCGAAGCCGGAAGCAGTCGACTACTGTGCGCGCGGGGCTGGTGACCCGTGCTGGGACGCCTTCGAGACGCACCGATTCCACGCCAATGTCGAGGTACTTGCCCGAGAAGCGAACGATGCGCGCAGGAAGGCCGGGCACGCGAGGCTGTCGAGCCTTGTGAGGGATTGCAATCCAAACCTCGTGCGGAAGCTGAGTGCCGATCCCGTGGTAGCTGAGCGCGGTCAGAAGACAAAGAATCGCTCCCGGGACCTTCGCGCAGACCGCCGCGCGGGTGTGCTGCTCCGTGATGTCAGCCTCAGCCAGCCGGTAGAGCCCCGGCGCCTCCTTGCTGACGGTGCCCGATGCAACCAGCCGCTGAAGTTGTGCGAACGGGATCTCCAGAGAGGAAAGGTCCCGTGGCCGGAAGAAGGCTCCAATCCCCGCGGCCTTCAGTCGTCCCGCTGTCAGCCACGTCGATTTCATGGTCGGGGAAGTTAGTAAACGTCGGCACCTACGGTCAAGTGCCGACGTTTCTTACGTGGCACTCCCCGTCACCTCGGCCAGCATCCGCACGATGTCGCCCTCGATCACCCGGATCTCCGCCTCGATCTCCTCGAGGGGCCGAGGCGGCGTGTAGCGGTAGAAGTAGCGGTTGAAGCTGATCTCGTAGCCGATGAGGCCGACGCGGCCATCCCTGGAATCGCGCCTGGCCGTGTCGATCCAGGCGTCCGGGACGTGGGGCCTGACCTCGCGGTCGAAGAAGGCTCGGACGCTGGCCGGCACCCCGTCGCCGTCGGCAGGATCGGCGCCCGCGGGCAGCGGGACGCTCTCGGTGTCGCGCAGCTCGGGGTCGGGCTCGGGGCTTCCGCCGGCGTCGCGGCAGACGGCGGCGGTCTCGTCTCGCTCGGAAAGGGCGGGGAGGATAGCCTTGCGCGCGGGCGCCGGGAGCTTCACGCCCGCCTGCTTCGCGGCGGCATCGAGCGCGCGCTCGAACTCGTCGCGGTCCTTGACCAGCGTGCCAGGCAGCCCGTGCACGAGCGTGCGGACGGCCTCTTGCAGCGCGCGTCCTTCGGTCTGCTCCTTGGCTCCAGACGCACCCTTCTTCTTCGACTGCGCGAGCGACTGGAAGCCCTTCTCCTCGTCCAGGCGTGCGATGCGTTCGGGCGTCGCCTGGAAATTGAGCCGCAGTGGCCGCTCGACCGTGATCTTGCGAAAGCCGAAGTGCGTGGTCGGGAAGATGCGGCTCACGACCACCTCTTCCTCCTTCTCGTCCTTCGTGACCGGGCGCGTCTCGCCGTCCTTGAAGCTGGCGAGTAGCCGCAGGATGTCCTGCGAGCGCTCCGGCGGGATCTCGCGGCGCTTGTCGCCGAGGCTCTTGCGCATCGGCACCCAGAACGAGGTCGCGTCGATGAGCTGCACCTGGCCCTTGCGCACCCGCGCCTTGCGGTTGGTCACCACCCACACGTAGGTGGCGATTCCCGTGTTGTAGAAGAGCTGCTCGGGGAGCGCGATCAGCGCTTCGAGCAGGTCGTGCTCCAGGATGAAGCGGCGGATCTCGCTCTCGCCGCTGCCGGCGTCGCCGGTGAAGAGCGGCGAGCCGTTCATGATGATGGCGATGCGCGAGCCGCCTTCCTTCGGCTCCTTCGCGTGCGCGAGCATGTGCAGGAGGAAGAGCAACTGGCCATCGCTGATCCGGGGCAGGCCCGGTGCGAAGCGGCCCGAGGCGCCGCGCTCGTGCTCGGCGCGCACGGCGACTTCGTCGCGCTTCCAGTCCTTGCCGTAGGGCGGATTGGCGATCAGATAATCGAAGCCGCGGCCGGCGTGGCGATCGTTCGAGAGGACGGTGCCGTAGGCGATGTTGTCCGCATCGCGTCCGGTCGGATCCTTCATGAAGAGGTCCGACTTCGAGACCGCCCACGTCTCGGGGTTCACCTCCTGGCCGAAGAGGTGGATCTCGGCGTTCGGGTTGATCGCGGACCGCAAGAGGTCGCCGTTCTTCCGCAAGCCGACGGTGACGTGCTCCTTGGCGATCATCAGCATGCCGCCCGATCCGCAGCACGGGTCGTAGACCGTGCACACGATGCCCTTACGCCGGATGCGGTCCGCATCGCCGGCAAGCATCAAGTCCACCATCAGGTGCACGACGTCGCGGGGCGTGAAGTGCTCGCCGGGGTTCTCGTTCAGCGCCTCGTTGAACTTGCGGATGAGCTCCTCGAAGATCGTGCCCATGGTGGGGTTGTCGATCCGGTCGGGGTGCAAGTCCACCGTCTTGAAGCGCTCGAGCACTTGGAAGAGGAGACCCGCCTCGTCGAGCTTGCTGATGGTGTTGTCGAAGTCGAATTTCTCCAGCACCTCGCGCATGTTGGGGCTGAAGCCGGCGATGTAGTTGCGCAGGTTCGCGGCCAGGTGCGGCGCATCGGCGAGCAACTTCCCGAAGTCGTAGCGGGAGGTGTTGTAGAAGGCGAAGCCCGATGCACGCCGGAGCTGCGCATCGAGATCCTCGAGTCCCTTGCCCTTGAGCTGCGCCTGACGCGTGAGGACGTCCTCCTTTGTGCCGGCGAGCACGCAGTCCAGGCGGCGGAGTACGGTGAGCGGTAGGATCACATCCTGGTACTTGCCGCGCTTGAACGTGTCGCGGATGAGATCCGCGACGCCCCAGAGGAAGCTGACGATCTCGCTATGGTTCACGGGCACCCACTCCGGTCCAGTCGTGCTTCTCGCATCTCGCCCTCGGGCCGTCTGACGACTCACTTGAGCCGCGCGCGTCTTCTTTGCACGTCGGCCTCCAAGCGCGTATCCGGCTCACGCCGCCTGCTCAACCGAGCGCACGGCGATCCGATCGGAATCCCGGACCGGCCGTACGTGGTTCTCGGGCAGAGTGACTACCGCTTGTGTGTTTCCCGAGGCACGGACGAACTCGACCGCAACGCTATCGGGCTCATAGTCTTCAACGACGGCACCAAGATCACCGCGACACAGCCCGTGCTCAGGCAAGTCGCGGTCAAGTACGACGGTATCGAGCCGATGGTGCTTCATGTCTTCTCTCCCGGGAACGCGGTCACAAAGCACGGTGTGTCTGCTCCCCAGCGAACAATCCAGCCTGTCACGACAGATGCTACCCTGCCGGATGGCCCCTTCAACGTACCACGGACCTCATATTTCTGACCATACTTGGTTTGGTCGCCGACGGTCGCTGCCCCGGCAATGGCAACAGCACGCAGGTCGGCGTCCAATTGCCGCCAAGCGCATCAACTGCTCCACCTCGGCCTGGAGTTGCGCTTCGATTGTGCACGCATGCGCCCAACTCAGCTCGACTCCACGTCTTTCACGGGTTGGCGGCGCTCACTGTGCCGTGGCGGTCGGCTGCGCAATTCGGCCAGGATATTGCGCCCCTGGAGCACTCGGCCTATTTTCTGGGCTGTGTGCTTGTAGGGGGAACCGATGACGCGTGCAGATGCGGAAGTCTTCCTCGGCCGCCGTTACCTGGCAAAGGGCTTCGTGGAAGATGCCATGCGTGTATTCTTGCAGCACCCCGACAGTGTCGCGGCCGCGGACTGGCAGCTCCTACGCGACGGCCTGATGGAGCGGGGTCGGATAACCGACGCGGTCAACGTGTGCCGCCTCGGCAAAATTCCGGTGCCGCGGCAGCAGCTGCTCGAGCTGGGTGACGAGTATCTCAGGCGCGGCGAGCTCGATCGGGCGATCGATCTCTACGATCTGGTCGAGGCCGATCGTGAGCGCTGGGAACGGGTGGTGGACCGCCTGATCGAATACCCCGATCGCCAACAGCAGGCCCGCTCGATCGCCACACGCTATCTCGATACCCCGACGCCCCACGAAGCCACGCCATCGCGGCCCATCAAGACCACGGCGTAGCCGCCTGACCTGGACCGCGGGCTCGCGGCGCACCATAGAACCGCAACGAGCAGATCCCGCTATCTCCTCGCATATCAGCCACCCTTACGGGCGGCCGTCACCGCCGCCAGTCGGACCGCCGCGTGGGCGCTCTCCCGCTTGTTGGAGAGTCCGGCCAACGCGTCCTTGATCTCACGCTCCGCGTCGGCGACGACGGCGTCCAGGTGTGCGCGGTCTTCTTCGTAGGCTGCGCGCAGGGCATGCGCACGGTGCTGCACGGCGGGCGGCAATCCGACTTGATGAAAGAGGCTTTGGTACTTCAATTCGAACTGACCGCCCAACAGCCGATACTTCTCGAAGGCCGTGTGCATGACCTCGGCTTCCTTCAACAAGATGGCGTTATGGCGTTCGGCCTCCCGAGCGTTGGCCCAGATCAGCAGCAGGCCAAGTGCCAGGGCGGCGGCGATGCCGCCGCTGACGAACACCGCCGTGCGCCACACGCGATAGAGCGTCTGTTCGCCGCGCATTTCTTCGTTGGCCGCACGTAGATCGGCAAGCTCCGCATGCAGTTGGCCCAAACTGTTCTTGAGGGCGGTGACCTCCGCCTGCGCGCCAGCGAGTTGCCGTTCGACGCCCGTTTTCTCCGTGCTGAGCCGCTTGACCAGCGCGGCGCGCGGGTCGGGAATTCTCAGCGTGCTGCCCGCCGCCAGCCGGCGCGCGTCGGCGACGTGATTCAGGGCCAGCAGGTCTTCCAACGGCACGTGGAACATGTGTGCGACCTTGCTGGGATCCTCGTTCGGGCGTAGCTGGTACTCGATGAAAGACTGCTCGTCCGCCGGGACGGGCGCCACCTCTTCCGTGTCCGCGAGCAACGCGCGAGGAACGATCAGCAGCATGCCGAGAAGAGCTAGCGCACCGGCTTTCGGTGGTACGCCAAACGTGGCGCTCATATACGGCATTTTCTACGCTCAAGCCGTGACTTTCAAGGGGGTAGGACGGAACCGAAGCGCGCACCGTCGACGGTCACGGTGGTGCCGATCAGTTCCGCGTGTGTGGCGCGGCGCGCCAGTTCGGCGTCCTCGCACGCGGCCACGCAGCGCTCGCCGGCGGGCGTCTCGGCGATGGCGATGCACTTCGCCGGCACCGCCTGTTCGTAGGCGACGGTGTACGCGGCGACGCGCGCCGGCCCGCGGTACCCGCCAATCAGCTCGACGCGCGGCGTGGCGCGGTCGGCGTCAGCGGCGAGGTCGCCAAGCAACAACGGCGTCACCGGGGGTTGTGCGGCGTACACCGCCAGGCCGGGTTTGTTGACGATGGCGCTGACGGTGGAGACGAGCCCCATCGCGTTGCGCCGCATGCGGAGACGTTCGACCATGGCGGCGGTGGCCTGCAGTACGAAATTGTTCCACGGGCCGCCGGCGAAGGGTTCCCCGCCCGTGATCGTCGGCACGCCGTCGACGGGCAGGCGCAGGGCGCGTTGTTGGACGCGCACCGCGGCGGGAAAGCAGCTATAGAGTTCGACGAATTCGATCGCCGACAATGGGCGACCGAGGTGTGCTGCCGCTGCCCGGCCGAGCACCTCCATCGCCGGCCAGCGATGCAGGTCGCGCCGCTTCGCCAGCGGCAGCGAGAAGCTCGACTCGAGCGCGACGAGCGGGAAGACGACGCGGTCATGGGCGACGCCCAACCGCATGGCGGCGTCGAGGCTGCACACGAGCAGCGCCGCCGCCTGGTCGACATTCATCTGGGCGCAGTGCCATTTGTTGTAGGGGAAGGCGATGGGGAAGTTGGCCGTGCTGGGCTCGCGGAGGAAGGCCGCGTCGCGCTCCCGCGGAAAGGCGGCGTGGGGAAAGCGTGCGGCCGCGGCGCTGAAGCCGGCCCACAGGCGCGCGATTTCGTCGCGGTGCTCGTCGAGCGTGCGGCCCTCGGCGTGGCGGAGTGCGCTGTCCACGAGCGCAAACATCTGCGCCGCGGAGGACAGGCCAGCCTCGATCTCGATGCTGGTGACGATCTCATCCGTCGGCAATTGCAGCTCGTCCGGCGAGGCGCCGTCCTGCTCGGTGTCGATCGGGGTTACCCCGTGGCGGCGCGCGATCGCCGCCCGCCGCGCCGCTTCGCCGCCGACGATCAAGGCCACGTCCAGCGTGCCGTTGCGAATCGCCGCGTGCGCGTCGTTCAACAGCGTCTGCTGGGGGATGCCAGTGCCCACGAGCACGGTGCGCGCGGCAGGTGCGCCGATGCGCTCGGCGATGAGGCGACCCGGGTCGCTGTAGTCCCACAGGCCGCGCGGCACGGCGACCCGCTGAATGGCGCCGAGGATGCCGGGCACGCCGCTATCTTGCCCCGCAGCGCGTGCCGCGGCGATCATCAGCTCCAACGCTTCGTAGCCGCCTCCGGGCTCGTCGACATGCTGCGACGCCACGCCGACGCCGGCGATCACCGGCGTGCGTGCGTGGAGCTTCTCCCAGGGCGTGGACGTCATCTGGCGTGTCCTCCAAACGAATGACAGGGCATGCCGTACCCTGCCACGCGAGCGTTCGAAACTCAAAGCAGCGACCTGCCCATGGCCGGCGACTGGCCGCGATGCGCACCACGCCCGGCGCCCGCGGCGCAGGTCCGCGGCGGTGACGCTTGCAGAATCGAGGCGAGGACGGGATGGATATCGGGAGGATCCTCAACCCGTGCAGAGAATGGGTTGGCAGACCGCCGCGGTTGCGGCCACAACTGCGGATGCTTTGGCCCGAATCGCGGCTGCACGTCCCGCCGCAATACCAGGTTGCCGAGGGGTTCGAACTGCGTACGTATCGTGTCGGTGACGACGTCGCGATCGTTCGCGTGCTGACTCGCGCGGGTTTCCGTTCATGGAGCCAGCGCACACTGAAGCGCTGGCTGGCGCATGTGCTTCCGGAGGGTTGCTTTCTCATGGTGGAGCGGACCACGAACCAGGTGGTTGCCGTTACCATGGCCGCCCACCGACCCTCTCCCCTGCACCCGTTCGGAGGGGAGTTGTGCTGGGCGGCTACGGATCCGGACTACCAGCGGAAAGGTCTGGGCCGGGTGGTTTGCGCGGCTACAACCTGTCGCCTTCTCCAAGCGGGATACCGGCGCATTTTTCTCACGACGGATGACCACCGACTGTCGGCCATCAACCTCTACCGCACGCTGGGGTATGTGCCTTTTCTCTTCGCGCACAGTATGCCAGCGCGGTGGGAGAAGGTGTGCCGGCAACTGGCGTGGGAGTGGACGCCCGGCAACTGGCCGCAAGCCACGGTCGGCGATTGTCCTCTCGGGCCACGCGGACGCCGGCGCGAACTTCCCGTTGCGTCTTGGCGCAGCCCTTTGACCCGCCGATCGGGAAAAGCGGACTCCACCGTGCGCTTGAAATCCGCCTCCTCCGGAGTCATCGCAAACGGGCCGGCGTAGTTGCCGTCGGGTACGGCGGCGATACCGTCGGCGGCGCCGTACAGCCCCAGGAAGGTTTCGACCGTGTCGTAGTACGGCGCGAGATCCGCATAGCTGAGCGGCCAGTCGACGCCCGCGCCGTCGCGGCTGGCAGCCTTGAACTCGAGGTCGGACAGGCGGACGGCGAGCCGCGCCCAGGTATGGAGGCGCCCGCCGACCTGCCTGCCGCGGAACCAGTTGAACGGCTTCCCGGGCGGAGTGGTGTAGGGGTTTGCCCGATCGTTGACGTAAAACCGTCGTGTCCTGCCGTTGAAGGCGGGACAGCGCATCTGGATTGATTGCCCAGCGAGCCCGCTGATGACGCGGGTTATCAACCGGCGCTCGGCGGGGGCGGGCAGGGGAAAATCCGCGGCAGGGGTGAGACTGCGCCCGCTTCCAGCAGCAGAACGGTCAATCCCTTTCCGGTCAATTCCTTTGCTGCCCAGCCTCTGGCCGCACCGGAGCCCACCACGATAACGTCGAACGCTTGCTGGCCGGACATGCGGAGGTCCTGTGCGGTGGGGCGGTCAACGTTGCGCTTCGACAACCGCGATGATGGCGGCGGCACTCTGCTCCACCTGCGGAGCACTCAGTTCCGGGCTGATGTCGATGTGCACCGCCCGGCGCAACAGGTCGAGCGTGACTGGGCACATGTCCGCGGAATACGCGATCTCGCGTGGGTGTCGCTGCCAGGGCCCACCCTCGGCCGCCCAGGTGCGTTGGCGCAGGATCGGAGTCCACGCGCTGTAAACGTGCAGATCGATGTGGTCGTGCGGGAGGTACGCCAGATCCTGGTACAGAGGGGATGCCGGGGCGTTCTCGCCGGTGAGCGCGGTAATGACGCGTCTCGCGCGCTGCGGGTCGGGCAGGAAAAATACGAGAGCGATCGCCGTATCCCCCTCGTGGTCGTGAATCGTGCGAAACCGTACGCCGTGCGCCCGCAGCCGGTCACCGATCAATTCTTTGAGGCGGGCCTTGCGGGTACGCATGGCGGCCAGCGTCCGTTCCAAGCGGGCCAACTGCGCCAGCAGCACCGCGGCGTGCAGTTCGGACATGCGCAAGTTGACGCCGGGGAGCCAGTCATCGAGGGCGATCCCGAGATGCGGGCAGACGGCCGTGTCGTGGTACATCGCCGCGCGCCGGTAAATCGTGCCGTCGGGCGTGGTGAGCATGCCGCCTTCCCCGGCGGTCATGATCTTGCTCATTTGAAAGCTATGCGCGCCGGCGTCGCCCAGGCTGCCGAGGGCCCGTCCCCGGAAGCTGCCGCCGACGGCCTGCGCGGCATCCTCAATCACCCGTAGGTTGCGATCTCGTGCCAGCGCCGTCAGCCGCTCCATGTGGGCGGGCGCGCCGCGCATGTGCACGGCGACGATCGCCTTGGTATAGCGCGAGATCTTCCGCTCGATGTCGCTCGCGTCGAGGGTGAGCGAGTCGTCGACCTCGGCGACGATCGGTACCGCCCCGACGGCGACTACGGCACTGGCCGTGGAGAACCAGGTGTACGCCGGGACGATGACCTCGTCGCCCGGTCCGATGCCCAGACCCACGAGTGCGCATACCAAGGCGCTGGTGCCCGAGTTGACTGCCAGCGCATGTCCGGTGCCGACCCGATCCGCGAAGGCGCGCTCGAACTCCCGAACCTTGGATGGCTGCAGCGGGGAGATGCCGTAGAAGCGGAAGAGCTTCTTCGAGCGGATGACGGCACGCACGGCTTCGACGACGGCGGTCTCTTCCTGCTCGTCCATGCGCAGCGCGCCAGGGAACATCGGGGGCACGGCGCTCGACACCCGCGGTGGCCGCACGAGCCAGCGGAGCCGCCGCCGGAGCATGCGCAGTACCTTGCGTGCCGTCTGTCCGTTGAGCATGTTCGTCGTTCTCAGGTGCGCCGTCGTGCCGGCCCCTTCAGGGTACACCGCCCTGTGGCGACGATGGACGCGTCAGCGGCACCACGGAGCCCATCCCCCAGCGCACTGTGCATCGTGTCCTCGATACATCATACAGGGAGCCTTCGCGATCCAGTGATGCGATTCGGGCTGTGCCCTCAGGGCGTGTGTCGCAGGGCTCATCTCGCTGGGTGCACCGCTCCAGCGTCATCTAGATGACGCCTCTCCTGTCCAGTTGATGACGTATCCACGTGAATGCCGCAAACGCAAGAGAGGGCTGGGTCGGCATGATGCTTGCGTAAAACGACTTGAGAGAAATGGCCTCCTTCCGTCCCGACGCACATGCACGCCCTGCGGCCGGTGCAGAGCGCAACGCGGGGTACACTCTACTCGAGGTGCTTACCGCGCTCACGCTGATGGCGGTCCTCGGCGCCATTGCGGTTCCCGAGTATCGCGCTCAGCGACTGCAACTCGGCGCGGCGCAGCGCCTGGTGATCGCACAACTGCGGTTGGCGCGGACCAGCGCGATTACCACGGGGGTCCACTTCAAGATCGAGTTTCCACAGACGACGCAACTCCAGGTCGAGCGCATGCAACTGGTTTCCGGAGTGTGGGAGAGCGACGCGAGCAAGGTGCGGACGATTACGTTGCCGGCAGTGACCCGCGTCGAGTCGAGCGTGGTGGGTACGGGCATAGAGTTCGACACGCGCGGGCAAGTGGTGAATCTGACGCAGCCACAGCAGATCGATCTCACCGACGCATTTGGGGCCGCGAAATCCCTTCAGGTGTGGCCGTCTGGACAGGTCAATGAGCTCTGAGCAGGCCCGCGATCAACGTGGCAGCATATTGGTGGAGTCCCTGGTGGCCTTGGGGTTGTTTGCCATCACCGCCGCCGGTATCGGCCAACTCCTGTTGCAGCATATCCGTGCCCAGGGAACCAACGGCACGAACACGATGGCGATCACGTTGGCGACGCGGGAACTGGAAGACATGCGCGCCCGCGAGTATGGCGACATGGTCGGTAGCTCCAGCAACGTCACCACGGGGTCGCTCACCTTTAGCGTACAAACGACCGTGGTCGCCGATTCGCCGGAACCCAACTTGAAGAGCATCGCGACGAGCGTCTCCTGGACCGAACCCAATGGTCCGCAGGCGTATACCATGTATGCGATCTACAGCGACGTCACGCGCTGAAAGCGGCTTCTCTCTCGTGGAGCTGCTGGTCGGGACGATGGTGATGTCCCTCGTCCTGACCACCCTGACGGCGTTGTTTGTCGCCAGCCGCAACACGATTCAGCAGCAGATCTTGCGGGTGGAGACGCTTCAAGCTCTGCGCGCCACGCTCGACAATCTGACACGCGATTTGCGGCTTGGCGGCGCTTGCCTGCCGACCACCGGGAGTTTGGTGGCATTAGGCGGGACCAACCTCGCCAACACGGACACCATCGTGTCGCGTGCCGGCTTGGTGGACGCCAATCTCACCTGCATCGTCACCACGCTTCACGATCCCCTGCCGTCAACCGCGGGCGAGTTGACCGTGGAGGCCACGACCGGTTTTGCCGATGGCATGCGGGCCTATATACGCCACCCGAACGGGACCGGAGAGTTCTTTACGATTACTCACGTGGATGCGAGCGCCTCGACGCTGGAGAAGGCGGGCCAATCGTCGCAGAACTATCCTGTCGGAAGTGGGGTGTATGCGGTCGATGAACGGACCTATGCGATTGACGCGTCGAATCCGTCCGCACCCGTCTTAGTGCTCACCAAGGACGGTGGCACGCCGACACCGTTCGCCTCGGGGATCGAGGCGCTGGGTGTGCAGTACGAACTGGCGCGCAATTGCCCACCCTGCGATGTCGTGGACCTGCCCGCCAATGACAGCGAGTGGATGTTGGTCAACGAGATTCTCGTCGCCGTGACCGCACGCTCGCGCGTACCCGACCGAGATGGCCGGTACTTCCGGCGGGTTGGTCGCATCGCGGTCAAGCCACGCAATCTCCTGCCGGGATCGGGGGTGCTATGAACGAGGCGCCGCCACGGCAGGAGGCCGGCATGGCGCTCGTCGCCGTCCTGCTGGTCCTGGGGCTGCTCATGGGTCTCGCCGCCGCGCTGACCACGGTGGTCACCATGGATACCGGCCTGCGCGGCGCGTTTGCTCGCACGACCACCGGATTCTACGCCGCCGAATCCGGCCTGAACCGGAGCATGGGCAGCCTGCGCAATCAATTCATCGCGTTTCGTGTCCCCAGCGGTTCGGATTTTACCGCGAGGACCTTCACGCTAGGAAACCGCACCGTGACCTACCAGCTCACGGACCCAGGTAACAATCCACGCATCGTGACCATTCCGGCCGGGCAGGTCTTTGGCGGTCTCAATGCCCTGCAATATCGGTACGTAGCCAATTCACAGGCGTCCTCGACGGTGGGTATGGAAGCCGTGGTGGGCGCCGAGTACGATGTCGGCTACGTCCCGCTGTTTCAGTTTCTCGCCTTCTACGCCAACGACCTGGAGATCGAACCCGGGGCCAACATGAACCTGCACGGCCGCATCCATTCGAACGGAAATCTGTACCTGAACTCCGACGCCACCCTGAAGGTGCTGGACAATCCGCCAACCATCCCGATGGTCCAGGTCACCGCCAAAGGCGACGTTTACCGCGGTCGTAAGGATCGCAACAGCTGCGATGGTACGGTGACCGTGGATACCCTCGTCGACCTCAACCAAGACGGCAGTTTGGATGCGCGTACCCTCGCCTGCTCCAGCGGCAGCACCCGCCGGGTGCCGGGGTCCGAACTTGCCAACTGGAAGGGGAGTATGGTGAGCCGTATTCAGAGCATCGGCGTGCCGCAACCGGATATCACCGCCAAGGGCGCCGGTGCGTACTGGACCAACGCCGATCTACGCATCGTGCTACGCCTCGACCAAACCGACCCGGCCTGGTACGGGGCCGGCTGCCCGAATAGCGGGTGCCAGCTGTACCGCATCGAGGTGCAGTATGCCGATGGTACCCAGGATGTGACCCGGACGGCGTTGCTGCGACAGTTCATGAACGACGGGGCGTTCAATGTGTCCGGTAATTCGTCGAAGCGGGGAACGCGGCCGGTTTTCTACACCGATGCGCCCTGCTCCGCATGCGACAGCACCCAGGCAGCCTCGTATTCGCCCGCATTTTCTCAAACGACGCGCGTCTATAGTGCGATCATGGGGACCCTGGGCACCTTCGACGCGGATTACCGTCGCGGCGGATTCTACAACGAACGGGAAGACAAGTGGATGTTGCTGCTCAACGTTAACCTGCACGACCTCCTCGCGTGGAACCAGAACCAATCGGCCAGCAATCGCTTCTTCGATCCCGGCGACACCACCGACGGCGGACTGGTCATTTACCTCACCGTGCAAGGCAGCGACTCGACCGCCATCAACAACTACGGCGTGCGCCTGTTCGGCTCCGGCAATCTACCCTTTCCCGCCGTGCCTCCCGGTGGAGATCCGACGGGATTGACGGTCGTCAGCGACCAGGCGGTATACGTACAAGGGGACTACAACGCCACCACCTGGCAACCAGCGGCGGTATTCGGCGACAGTATCAATGTGCTGTCGAACAGCTATTTCTGTCCATCGACGGCCACGGGCGATCCAAGCGCTTGTGCCACCAACGGGACGACCAACGACGGCCAGAGCCGTCTCGCGCTCAGCAACAGCGCCCGCAACGCGACCTCCACGATTGTCAACACCGCCTTCCTCGCGGGCGTCGATGCCACTACCTCGGGGAACTATAACGGCGGCTTGGAAAACTATCCGCGCTTCCACGAGAGCTGGAGCGGACAGACGTTGACGTACCTGGGCTCGTTCGTCAGTCTGGGAACGCCAGGCCACGTCAACGGTTCTTGGTGCGGCACCGGCAATGCCTGTAACATCTACAACCCACCCGCGCGCAACTGGGACTATGACAGCCGCTTCAACGACGTGCGCAACCTGCCGCCCCTGACGCCGCGGTTCGTATACGTGCAGCAGGTGTTGTTTACGCAGAACTTCCAGTGAGCCGCGCAGCGCTCGCCGTATCGGGTAGTGCGGGCGATAGCGCTGGCGGCGTGGGATCGGCCGTCCTCTCGGCAGCGGTCCCGTGGCTGCGCTTCATGACCGGCAGGTACCGCGCGGTACCCCTCCCTGGTTTCCGGGGTAATAGCTCGATAGCGGAGTCCGTGGAACCTGCGGAGCGGTTGCGGCGTTTGACCAGCGGACCGTTGAAGTGAGATGACAGTAGCACTCGAACGACAGGAGGATGTGCGATGGCCAACCACGCGCAGCAGCTTGCGGATTTTGTGCACGACACCCGCTTCGACCAACTCCCGCCGGAGGTGGTCGACTACACCAAACTCGTCATTCTCGATTCCTTGATCTGTGGTATTGCCGCCGCGCCCCTGGAGCGTAGCAAGATGATGCGGGCCATTGTCGAACCGCTCGGCGGGCCGCCCGAGGCCTCAGTGTTTGGGCTGCCACGGCGCGCGCCGGCATTGTACGCCGCAATGGCGAACGCCGAGATGATGAATCTCCTTGACGCCGACGACACGTTGTTCACCTCGAATCACTTCGCGGTATTCAACGTCGCGGCCGGGCTCGCCGAAGCGCAGCGGTTGGGGCGCTCGGGCACGGATCTCATCCGGGCCGTGGCCGTGGGCTTCGATATCAACACGCGCCTCAACCTGGGATTGCTGCTGATGGACGAGGTCGACGGCAAGTTCCAGTGGTCGTCGATGGCGGGCATGGGATTCGCCGCGTTCGGGACGGCGGCGAGTGCCGCCGCGGTGGTCGGACTGGATCGCGAGCAAACGCGTAACCTCTTCGGTCTCGCGGGTTGGCTCGCGCCCACCGCCGTGACCAATGACATGGCGACGCGCCGCGAATTCGAGACGATGAAATACGGCAACTACGCCGGAGCGGCGCATGCCGGCATGTTGGCCGTACGCATGGCCGCGCAAGGCTATACCGGCGATCAGGCATGTCTCGACAGAAGGCCGGGCTTCATGGGCGCGCAGGGCGGCCTGCGCACGGATTACGAACTGATGGTTTCGGAGTTGGGGCGGAAGTGGTGGATTCTCGAAACCTCCATCAAGTACTACCCGTCCTGCCGCTTCACCCATGGGCCGATCGACATGCTGCAGAAGCTCATGCGGGAGGAGGGACTGCAGGCGGCGGATATCGAGCGCATCGAGATCTACATGAATCCGATGGCCTATGCTCTAGGCCCGTTTCGCGAGCCGGCCACGAGTGTCGCACCGGACCATCGCGCACCGCTGAACGGCGCCTTCAACATCCCCTACGTTATGGCGCTCGTGGCGCTTGGCCGGCGTCCGGGGCCGCGGTGGTACGCGAAGGAGAATCTCACGGACCCGCAGGTGTGGGCGCTGGCATCCCGGATTCATACCGCTGTCGACGAAGACGGGAAAGACGAGGTGACGCGCGCCTTCCGCGAGACCCGCATTCGGAGATTTCGGAAGACGCGCGGCGCGTTGGGCGTGTGGGCCCGCGGCAAACAGTACCGTTGCACCACGGAGTACTGCGACGGAGATCCCTGGATCGCGGATACGCGGCCGACGTGGGAGCGGGTGGCGCGCAAGTTCCATGACTTCTGCGACGATTTCGTCGACGGACGGCGCATCGACGAAACCGTGCAACGGATTCAGACGTTGGAGAACGTTTCCGACGTCTCGCGGGACCTGTGCGTGCCCTGAGCGCCAGTCGGCCGCGCGGACATGACGCCGGCGCTGCGCGGCGGCGGCGGGCTATTGGGCCATGCTGGCCACGACCTGGGCCATGGTTTCTTTCGCCGTGAGACCCTTGGCGTGCTCGGCTTTGATCTTCTCCCCGAGGACTGCAGGTTCCCAGAGCGCACGCTGGGAGACTTGCCCCACACCGTGCCATCCGCGCATCAGCCACACGCTGCCACCGCCGACGCGGAACACCTCCCCATGCATATCCTTGGCATCGTCGCTGGCCAACCATGCCACCAGCGGCGCCACGTTGGCCGGACCGAAGACGTCGAATTCTCCGGCGGCCACTTCGCGGCCGAAGGTCGCCGCGGTCCCCGGCGTGGCGTCCGTCGTCAGCCGTGTGCGCGCCAGCGGCGCGATGGCGTTCGCGGTCACGCCGTACTTCATCATCTCCGCGTCGGTGATGATCGCCATCAGCGCCACCGCCGCCTTGCACGCGCCATAGTTGATCTGGCCGACGTTGCCGAGCAATCCGGAGTCGGAACTGGTGTTGATGATGCGGCCGTTGAGTACGTTGCCCTGTTTGTGCTCCTCCCGCCAATACTCGCAGGCATGGCGGGTCATGTTGAAGGCGCCCTTGAGGTGCACCGCGACGACGGCATCCCAGTCCTCTTCCGCCATGTTGAAGATCATGCGGTCGCGCAAGATGCCGGCGTTATTGACGACGATGTTCAGCTTGCCGAAGGTGTCGAGGGCGCAGTGAATGATTCGCTTCGCGGCCTTGAAGTCGGCCACGCTCTCCCCGTTGGCCACCGCCTCGCCGCCCATTTTCTTGATCTCCCCGACGACCTCCTGCGCCGGCGTCGCGTTGGCCGCGCCGGTACCATCGAAATGCGCGCCCAAGTCGTTGACGACAACCTTCGCGCCGTGCCTCGCCAAGAGTAAGGCCTCTTCCCGGCCGATGCCGCGGCCGGACCCCGTGACGATCGCCACTTTCCCTTCCAGTAACCGAGCCATGGGTTCCTCCTCGTTACCTGACGTTGGTCGAATGTTATCTTCGAGAATCTACACTAGCGCTGGCCGGCACCCAAACGGAGCGCTTACGGCTCGGTCGCCGGGTTCGGATCCGACGCGCAAGCGGTCCGCGTGGAAACGGTAGCGGTGGCGATCGATCGGCGGATGCGGACCGACCGGCGATAGACCGTAGCGATGCTCCCCGTGCTTGTCCTTCGGGTCGTCGAGCAGAAGGCGACGCAACCGCGCCTCGGCCTGCTGACGGAGATCGAGTGCCACGTGGGTGTCGATACGGGGATCGGCCTGTCCTCATTGTGCCGCCAGGCCGCCATCGACCGACAAGGGATGGCCCACAACGAAGCTGGCCCCGTCGGAGCACAGCCAGAGTACCGCCGCCGCGATTTCCGACGGCTCGGCGATCCTGCCGATCGGGTGGAACCCCGCCAATCCTTTTTCTCCCATGGCCGCGATGGCGGGCCGTGTCAGGGCCGTGCGAACCGCCCCGGGGCAGACCGCGTTGATGCGAATCCCGCGTTTGGCGTACTGCAGTGCCGCCACGCGCGTCAGTCCGATGACCGCATGTTTGCTGGCCCCATACCCCGGGTCGCCCGGAATCGACTTGAGCCCTTCCACGGAGGCGGTGTTGACGATGGCGCCGCCGCCTTGTTTGAGCATTTGCCGGATCTCGTACTTCATGCAGAGCATCATGCCCTTGGTATTGACGCTCCAGGTGCGATCGAAGATCGCTTCGTCCCATTCCTCCGTCGGCACGAGTTCGAGGTTGATGCCGGCGTTGTTGAACGCGCAATCCAATCGTCCGTATGCGCCGACGGTGCGCTCGACCATGGCGACGACCGCGCTCGCATCGGAGACATCCGTGGCGACGAATAACGCGTCGCCGCCCGCCGCCCGGATCGACGCGAGCGTCTCCTCACCCCCCGCCACATCGACGTCGGCGATGACCACCCGGGCGCCGGCGGCGGCAAAGGCTACGGCGGTGGCCCGCCCGATTCCGCTGCCGGCGCCGGTGATCACTGCCACTTTTCCCGCGAACGATGCTTCAGTCATTCCTTCTCCTTAGCTCGCCGTGCGATGCGCGCGCCGGCCTACTCCGGCGGCAGACGTGGGGGCACGGCCCACCTGTAGCAGCGAGCAATCGATGCCTCCTCGAAATCGCGGGCGTAGATGTCGAGCGCCTGCATCCGGGACACAATTCGCGCCCGCGCGCCGAAACCCCGAACCCCGGCTAGGACGCCAGGCGGCTGACGTCGTGCGACTGCCGCGGTAACGCGCTGCCCAGATGCCGTTCGATGGCGTGCAGTTGACCCCGTTCTTCCGGCGTTGCGAAACTGGTTGCATGGCCGTGGGCCTCGGCGCGCGCGGTGCGGCCGACGCGGTGCACATAGTCCTCGACCGTGTGCGGCAGGTCGTAGTTGATCACGCGACCGATCCCGGCGACGTCGATGCCGCGCGCCGCAATGTCGGTGGCGATCAGGATGCGGTAACGACCGCTGCGGAACCCTTCCAAGGCTTCGCGCCGTTGGGATTGAGAGCGGTCCGCATGTATGCGTTGCACCGCATGACCGGCCTGGCGGACCGTGCGGGCCACACGATCGGTGCGGTGTTTCGTGCGGGTGAACACCAGCACGTTGCCGCGGTTGCGCGCGATGAGAGACAGCAGCAGCGGCATCTTGCTTTGCTGTTCGACGAGATACACGTCCTGAACGGTGCGCGTGGGCGGTACCGCCTGCCGGCCGACGGCGACCCGGACGGGGTCGTGGAGATGCAGGCGCGCTAGGGTACCGATGTCGGCGGCCATCGTGGCGGAAAACAACAGCGTCTGCCGCGGCGCCGGCAGCCCCCCCATGATGCGATCGAGCTGTGGCTTGAATCCCATGTCCAACATCCGGTCGGCTTCGTCGAGGACCAGGATGCGGACATCGCGCAGGGGAACGGCGCCGCGCTCGATGTGGTCGACAAGGCGCCCGGGTGTTGCGATGACGACCGCGGGCCGGCCGCGCAGCGCGGCGAGTTGCGGGCCGTAGGCGACCCCGCCGACGACCAGCGCCGCGCGCAGATCGGCGCCCAACCGTTGGGTCCAGCTGTGTATTTGCTCGGCGAGTTCGCGCGTCGGCGCCAGGATCAAGGCAGCGCCGCGATTGTCGTGCTGCCGCATCGCGCGCAGACGTTCGATCGCCGGGACCAGGAACGCGGCCGTCTTACCGGTGCCGGTTTGGGCGGCTCCGATCACGTCGCGCCCGGCCAATGCCGCCGCGATCGTTCCGGCCTGAATGGGTGTCGGGGCGTGGTAGCCGGCAGCGCGCAAAGCCGCGCGCATGGGGTGGGAAAGGCGAAATTGTTCAAAGGTGCGTGTTGCAGTATTCACGAAGCGAAATATCCTTCCTGTTTGTGCGCGCCTGTTGCAGACGGGAGGCGCATCGAACCGTGGTGCGACGATCGATCGGGTGTGGGCCGGCGGCACGCGCCGGCCTGCGAACAGGCAATCCGCGCCGCGGATCGCGCCGCATCCCAATGGCACCCGTTGCCATTGAGATGTCTGCCTGAATGTGGGGAGCGGGAGGATCTCGAATACCTACAGACGAGTGTGTTTCTCGCGCCGGACAGTCAGATTGACTGGGGGGCACCGTAGCAGGCGCTCCGCTGGCATGCAAACCGGCGCGCGGCGGTCTGGAAATGCGCGTGGGGAATCGAGCGCGGTCGACGGGTGGGTGACGGCGCCCGGCACGCCATCCTGGCGGGACTCGCCCGCAGGCTGTCGGGCGTCCGAGCATCAGAACGTGTGTCCAAACGCCAGGAAGACCAGTCCCTTTTCCTCCTTGCTGAAACCGGCGTCGATACGCGCCACTAGCGCTTCGGACAGGACGATGCGCAAGCCTGGTCCATAGCTGAACTGAAAATCCGCGGTCAGGCGGTCGAAGATCCCGCTGTCGAGGTGAAACTCGTCACGGATTTCGCCGCCGCCAACGTATACCCTGCCGCTGTCGGCGAATGCCACGCCGTCGAGTCTGACGTGCCAGAGGTCGAAGAAGTCGAACTCGACGAGGCGCGAGCGGAGTTCGAAATTGATGAGCACCCGGCCCTTGCCGACGAATCGGTGCGGGAAGAAGCCGCGTAGGGTGTCAGCGCCCCCCAACTCCGACATCTCCCAGAACGGCAGCGCGTCGTTCGGCGCCTCGATCCACTCGCCGTTGATGCGCAGCCCGACGATCTGACGGCCGGAGTTGAATGCACGCAGGTAGCCCGCGTCGGCCAGGAAGCGGGTGAATTCGTAGTCGCTGCACAGCGTCTTGTCGGTGTGCAGCGCCTTCAACAACAGGCGCCAGCCGCGGGTCGGTCGCATGACGTCGTCACGCGTGTTCCACACCAGCGACAGCGCGATTGGGTTGACGACCCCACCGCCGACGCCGGGTAGGTCCGGAAACTTCTGAGGCGTGGTGTTTGGGAGGGGGATGCTATCGTCGGGATCGCCGCGGCCGATATGCACCTTCCGAATGCTTACCTCGAAGTTGAGCGACAGGCGATCGAAGAGACGCCAGCCGATGCTGAGCCCGCCCTCCGCGTTCCCGAACTCGTGGGTCGAGACGGGACCGTCGACGCTGTCGTTGCCGAGTCCGAAGAACTCGCGCTGCGGGTCGGAATAATAGCTGGCGCGCAACAGCAGCAATAGCCGGCCATCGAGTAACCGTGGTGAACCGACCGAGAACGCGAAGGACTGCTGCTCATTCAGCGCATACGTGGCGTCGAGATCCAGGCTGAGCCCCGACTCGACCAGATTACGTTCGGCGAATTTGATGCCGGCCATCACGCTGGTGTCGGGCCCGTAACCGAATTGCGGCAGGACTGCCCAATGCCGTGCCGCAAAATCTTTGGAAGCGCCGGCGGGGAAACGGCTCGGCAGCAGATCGGCGATCGTCTCCTCGGCGTCAAGCCGCTCGATGCCGCGGGCGGGGACGTACGAAAGCGCCAACAAGGAGAAGAGCCCGAGGCACGCCCGTCCGAGCGCGTGAGACCGGACACTGTGCTTAGTGCGCCGCATCGTGCCCATCGCGCCCGGGGTCCTTGCGAGCGGGAAATCCGCTCACCTGCGCGGGCGGGTACGGTAGATGCGTTCGAGGTAGTCTCGCAACATGCGTTCGGCGTTGAACGACGGAATCAATCGGGCCATCGAGATCTTGACGCGTTGCAGCCAGCGCCGCGGGATTCCGCCGGCATCGCGCTCATAGAACAGGGGAATAACGTCACCTTCGAGCAGATCGAGTAGGACCCGGGCGTCGTGTTCGTCCTGCTGGTAGGGATCGCCCGGCGGGGTGTCGATGGCCCAGCCATTTTCTCCGTCGTATGCCTCCGCCCACCAGCCGTCGAGGACACTCAGGTTCAGGCCGCCGTTGAGGATCACCTTCATACCACTCGTCCCGCAAGCTTCGAGGGGCGGCAGCGGCAGATTCAGCCAGAGGTCTACCCCGGCCACGATCCGTGGCGCCATGTGCAGATCGTAATCTTCCAGATACACCATGCGGCGCGCGACCCGCGGATCGCGTCTGAGCTCGAAGCGGCGGCGGATGGTTTCCTTGGCCTCCTTGTCCTGCGGGTGCGCCTTCCCGGCCAGGATGAACTGCACCGGCCGGGGGCCGTCGGCCAGCAAGCGCATCAGACCGTTGTCCGGGAGCCGGCCGAGCAGGTAGAGGCGCTTGTAGTTGGCGACCCGGCGCGCAAAACCAATCGTCAGCACGGCGGGATCGAGGGCGGCGGCGGCGCTCTCCACATAATCGGGGCGGTCGCCGCGACTCCCGAGGCGATCGTACATGGACCGTTCGCGGGCGAACTCGACCAATTGCTCGCGCAGCCTGTTGCGTACCGCCCATAGGTCGGCATCGGGAATGTCGGCGATGCGCGTCCACAACTCAGGCTCGCACAGGCGGCGACGCCAGTCGGGAGCCAACGCTCGATCGAGCAACGCTTGCATCGGCCCGGCCATCCAGCTGGTGGTGTGCACCCCGTTGGTGACGTGCTCGATCGGTACATCCTCGATGCGACGCCCCGGCCACAAGACATGCCACATCTCGCGCGCCGCGGCGCCGTGGCGGCGCGACACCCCATTGATCGCCCGGCTCGTGCGTAAGGCGGCCACCGTTGGGAGGATGGGTTCCCGTTCGTCCATCGGGTTGACGCGACCGATACCGTAGAACGTGGTACGCGGAATGCCCATCCGCTCGGCGAAGTCGCCCAACACCGGCTCCATTTCCTCCTGCGTGTACCCCTCGTTGCCTGCCGGGACGGGCGTGTGTGTGGTGAACACCGTGTCCCGCCACACTGCCGCCTCCGCTTCTTCCACGGAGACGCCAGCCGCCACCTGCTCGCGCACGCGCTCCAAAGTGCTCAACGCGCCGTGTCCCTCGTTCAGGTGAACCAATGACGGCTGGATCCCCATTGCCGCCAGAGCGCGCATACCGCCGAGGCCAAGTACCAGATACTGCGCCAGCCGCGTGTGCCGGTCGCCGATGTACAAGCGCGAGGTGATCCAGCGGTCGACGGGGTGGTTGTCGGCGCGGTCGGTGTCGAGCAGGTACAGCGGTACGCGGCCGATATCGAGGCGCCAGATTTGAATGTGGACCGTGCGGTGGCGAACCACCACCTCGACGGTGAGTGGCCGTTGATCCGCTCCGCTGACAAGTACGACCGGCAAGCGATCGAAATCGACAGCCGTCCAGTACTCCTGCTGCCACCCGGTCTCGTCAATCCGCTGGTGCACATAGCCCTCGCGGTAGAGCAGACCGACGCCGACCATCGGGATTGCCATATCCGAGGCGGCCTTCAGCATGTCGCCGGCAAGCACCCCAAGGCCGCCGGCGTATATGGGGAGGGAGCAGTGGATGCCGAACTCGGCGCACAGGTAGACGATGGGATGTTCCGGTGGGATCGCCGTCTGCGCCCACGGTCGCTCCAGGTCGGCCTCGATCGCTTCCGCGGCGGCGCGTAGGCGCGCGACGAAATGCGGTTGCTCGGCGAGCGCACGCATCCGCCCCTGCGGGAAACTCTGGATCAGGTAGTGCTTACAGTCCGTTTGGCGCCAGTTCGAGGGGCTGATGCTGCTAAACGCCGACCGGGCGCCGGCGAACCACAACCAGCGGTAGTTGTAGACGACGCGGGCGAGCGGGGCCAACGGCTCCGGCAGTCGCGCCGCCAGTTCGGCGATGGCGCGCTCGATGTCACGTTGGCCGTCGTTCCGTTCGAGAGTCTGCGTCGCCATTGCCTGGTCGCTGGTGCGCGTCCTCTATTGCCGATCTGCGAGGGAAAGCCAAGCGCGGCGGGCGATCGCCAGCGGGCCCACCATGCCGCCCGAAAGGGTGGCGTGCACAGTGACCAAGGCGTCAGCGGTTGCGTGTGCGGCAGAGATGTGCCCGATGAATCGTGAGAGGGCTGGGGAAAGGCCGGCTCGCTTCCCCGCGGGCACACGCCATCGGGAAAGCGAGCCCGTACGCCTAGAAATTGGGTGGCAGCCCCAGTTTCCGCTTGGCGATGATGTTCTTCTGGACCTCGGACGATCCGGCGCCGATGGTGTAATTGACCGCGCAGCGGTAAGTCGATTCCGCGCGACCGCGCATCGGCGCCTCGGCCTCCTGCACCCGCAGTTGGGCGCCCGGGCTGGCGATATCCAAGGCCGCGTCGGCCAAACGTTTGGAAAGCTCGGTGGTATAGAGCTTGTACTGCGAGGCGTCGGTCGTCGGTGCCGCGCCGCCTTTCATCGATTTGGCGACAAAGCGGAGACAGAGCATCCGTGCGACCTCGGTCTGGGTCACCAACTGTGCGATCCGTTGGCGGACAACCGGGTCCTCGCGTAGCGGTGTGCCGTCGCGCGTCTCGGTGGCGACGTAATTGCACAGCTCTTCCATGCGCTCTTCGCTCGGCGCAAACGCGAACATGGTGAAGCGTTCGAGGTCAAGGGCCTCCGAAATGTACTGGAAGCCTCGGTTCAGCTCGCCGACCCGATAGTCATCGCTTACATAGACATTGTCGAAGAACACCGAGTTGGTGGTCTCGTCGCCGATCGTCGGCATGGGCTGGACGGTCAGGCCCGGGGTGTCCATGTTCAGCAGGAACAAGGTGATGCCGCGGTGCTTGTTGGTGGGGTCGGTACGGGCGCCCACCCAGTACCAGTCGGCGAAGTGTGCCGAGGTGGAAAAGATCTTTTGCCCGTTGAGGCGCCATCCGTCGCCGTCACGCGTAGCCTTCAGTTTCATGGCGGCGGAGTCGGAGCCCGCGCTGGGTTCCGTGTAGCCGATGGCGAATTGGATCTCGTTGCGCAGAATCTTCGGCAGGAACTCCTTCTTCAGTTTCTCGTTCCCATGTCGGATGATGGTCTTGCCGACGATACCGACCCCCTTGCCGATCTGCGGTGCGCCGCGGCGGGCCAGGGACTCGTTGAGCAGAAATTCGTACACACCCTCCTGCTCGCTGCCGCCGTATTCCTTCGGCCATCCCATGCCGAACCACCCTTGCTCGGCGCACTTGGAGAGGAACGCCTTGCGCGGCGCCGTGTCCACCAACTGCGCCATGTTTTCGCGCGTGACATCCATGACGTCGGGCGTGTCATATCGGTCGAGGAACTTCTCCACGTCCTGCAGAAACGATTTTTCCTTCGCCGAAAATTCGAAGTTCACGATGCGGACCTCCTCAGGAATCGCTACGGGGAACGAGCTCCGTGCCCTTGAGACCCTACTCGATCCCGCGCGCAAGTCAAGGCGCGCCGCCCGGCGCAGCGCCAGCGTTGGTCGACATAGCGCGCGCGGCCGCGCGCCCGGCCACGCAGCCGGTGGCCCATGCCCACTGAAAATTGAAACCGCCGATCCGCCCGTCGCAGTCGAGCATTTCTCCCACCAGATGCAGGCCGGGTGCGTGGCGCGATTCCATCGTGCGGGAATCGATCTCCGCCAAGGGTACCCCGCCGGCGGTCACTTCGGCGTAGTTCCAACCGCGGTCGCGCTCGACGGGTAAGAGGAATGCCGTGCAAACGTGCACGACCTCACGGCGTTGCTCGCGGCCGAGTTGCGCCAGCGGTATCGCGGCGGTGCCGACCGCCGACTGCGCCAATGCGAGCGCCAACCGCGCCGGCAGTCGCTCCGCGAGGCAGCGGCCGAGGGAAATCCGCGGCCGCTGCGTGGCAACGCTGCGCACCCACGCGTCGACTCCATCGAAGTCCCAGCCCGGCAGAAAATTGCAACGTAGTTCCACCCGCTGGCCGCGTGCGTGGGCGACGACCCAGTGACGGCTGACATCCAAGACCACCGGCCCACTGATACCGAAATGGGTCCACAGCATACTGCCGTCGCGGGCGTCGATTCGCTTGCCGTCGGCGAATACCGACAGGGCCACCGGCTGGGAGAGACCGGACAACTCGCGGTGGAACATGCCGGCAGGCAGCACGAGGGGGACCAGGGCCGGATAGGTCGCGGTGACGCTGTGGCCGCACGAACGCGCCAAGGCCCACCCGCCGCCGTCGCTGCCGGTACGCGGCAACGAACGCCCACCGGTGGCAAGAACGACGCGCGTGGCGGACAGGGGGCCGCGTTCGTGTTCGACAACGAACGGTGCCGCGGGCGGCGGGGAGCGGCGCACGGCGCGAACCCGATGTCGCGGGCGGACGTCGATGTCCAGTTGCGCGCACCGGCGCAGCAAGGCGTCCAACACCGTGCGCGCGCTGTCGGTGGCTGGAAACAGCTTGCCGCTGTCCTCGCGCTTCAATTGCACGCCAAGCGACGCGAACCAGCGGCGGGCGGCGGCCGCGTCGAAGGCTGCCAGTACATTGCGGACGCTGTGGCGTGCGCCATTGAAATCGGCGGGTGTGACCGCCGCCGGCGCGACATTGCAGCGCCCGCCGCCCGACACCAGGATCTTCGCGCCGATCGTCTTGGCGCCATCGAGGACGACGATCCGCGGCGGCGCCCGCAGCCCCCGGTGCTGCTGGGCTGTCTCGGCCGCGAAAATGGCGGCGGCGAGTCCCGCGGCCCCGGCGCCAACCACGATAATATCGCATGCTTCCATCAGTCGAGCGTTGACGTTGAACCGAATCGATCCCGCCTCTCGCTTCGAGCCGTTCGAGCGTCGACTGGAGCGTATATTGACCGGTGCTACCGACTCAGGACGAAGATCGCGACGTCCGCGTTGCGATTGGGGTCGTCGGCGATCCAGCGGCGCGTTTCGCTGTCCAGGTAGAGCTTGCGATGCGTCCGGATGCCTTTACGGGCGCAGAAGTCTTCGACATCCGCGATCGACGGGAAGCGGCGGTTGGGCGAATTGTACCACTCGAACGGGTACACCCCTTCGGCCTTTGGAGACCGTCCCTCCTCGAAGAGCATCGTGCGGATCTTGTGGTAGGCAAAGTTCGGAAAGCTCACAATGCAGGATCGGCCGACGCGCAGCATCTCGTCGACGATGCCTTCGGTGTCCACGACCGATTGCAGCGTCTGCGAGAGCACGACGACGTCGAACTGGCCGTCGGTGAATGGCGCGAGGCCCTTTTCCAGATCGGTTTGCACGACCTGCAGTCCGCGCTCGGCACAGGCAAGCACGGCGGTTTCGTCGAGTTCGACGCCCACCAACCGCGCGTGTCCGCGCTCGCGCAAGCGTGCCAGCAGGCCGCCGCTGCCGCAGCCCAGGTCCAGCACGCTCGCGCCGGGTGCAATCAACTGCAGGATCATGTCGTAGTCGAGCCGGTGGGAGTGGAAGATATTGGTGGGCTCGTTACCGCCGGCGGTCGTTGCGCTCGGCGGTGGCATCGGTGCCGGCCGTTCGTCGATATGCGCCAGAAAGCCCCGGACCAGACCGCCGTAAATGGACAGCTTTTCCTCCAGGAGAAAGGCGTCGTGGCCGCCCGATGCCTGGACGTTGCAGTAGGTGACGGGGCGGTTGGCGGCGATCAGGGCGGCGACGATCTGCCGGCTCTGCTCGGGCGGGAATAGCCAGTCACTCGAGAAGCTGATGACCAGCCACTGGCACTGGCTGCGGCCGAGCACGGCCTGCAATTGCGCCTGCGTCTCGCCGAGGTCGAAAAGATCCATGGCCATCGACAGAGTGACGTAGCTGTTGGCGTCGAAGCGCTCGACGAACTTGTGGCCCTGGTAGGCGAGGTATGAGCCGACGGAGAACTTCTTCTCGAACGCCGTGGGAATGTCCTTCGGTCGCAGCCGGCTGGGATCGAACTTGGCCGTCATCGCCTCGCGCGACAGGTAGGTGATATGCGCCAGCATGCGTGCCAGCGCCAAGCCGACGGCCGGTCCTTCGCCGCGATCGTAGTATTGCCCGCCACGGTAGCCGCGGTCGTGCAAGATCGCATTGCGGCCGACCACATCGAACGCCAGCGCCTGGCTGGTCAGTCGCGCCGAGGTCGCCACGGCAACGCAGGCACGCACGCGGTCGGGGTGGCGCACGGCCCAGGTCAGCGCCTGATGTCCACCCAGTGACCCGCCGATGGCCGCGCGCAGCGTGCGAATGCCGAGATGATCGATCAGCCGGCGTTGCACCTCGACCATGTCGCCGACCGTGATGGCGGGAAAGTCCGCGCCGTAGGGGTGGCCGGTGTGCGGGTTGGTGGAGTTGGGGCCGGTGGTGCCGCGACAGCCGCCCAGGATGTTGGCGCACACGACGAAGTACCGGTCGGTATCGATGCACTTGCCCGGCCCCACAAGCAGATCCCACCAACCCGGGTCGTCGTCATCGCCGTGGCGGGCGACGTGCGAGTCGCCGCTGATCGCATGGCAGACGAGCACCGCGTTGTCGCGGCACGCGTTCGGCTCGCCGTACGTTTCGTAGGTGACGGTGACCGACGGCAGGGTGCCTCCCAGTGCGAGCGCGAGCGGCTGCGCGAACGTCGCCTGCTGCGCGTGGCGCAGCGGCGCGGCGCTCCGCGCGCTGTCGCTGCTCTCGAACGGAGAGGCGCGCATCGCACCGGTCAGGCTTGTGATGCCTTCAGGCCCTGGTCGAGGTCGGCGATGATATCGGCAAGATCCTCGATGCCGATCGACAGACGGACGTACTCCGGTGTCACGCCGGTCTGTTCCTGATCCTCCGCGGTCAGTTGCGAGTGCGTCGTCGATGCCGGGTGGATGACGAGGGTCTTGGCGTCGCCGATGTTAGCGAGATGGCTGGCGAGCTTGAGATTGTCGATCAGCTTGACACCGGCGGCGCGGCCGCCCTTGATGCCGAAACCCACAATGGCGCCCTGGCCGTGCGGTAGAATGCGGGTGGCGTGGGCATAGTCTGGATGGTTGGGCAGGCCCGGGTAGTTGACCCATTCCACCGCCGCATGGCGTTGCAAGAACTGCGCGACGGCCAGCGTATTGCTGCAGTGACGCTCCATGCGCAGCTGCAAGGTTTCCAGGCCCAACAAGAAGAGGAAGGCCGCAAACGGACTCATGCAGGCACCGGTGTCGCGCAACCAGTGGGTGCGGATGTGCAGAATGTAGGCGATGTTGCCGACCGGTCGCAGCGCTTGTTCGAGTACCACGCCGTGATAGGCGGGGTCCGGGGCGCAGAACTCCGGCCATTTGTCGGGGTGCTTGGCCCAGGGAAAATTGCCGCTATCGACGATGGCGCCACCGATATGCACGCCGTGGCCGCCGATGAACTTGGTGGTCGAGTAGACCACGATGTCGACGCCGTGATCGATCGGCCGCAGCAGCATCGGGGTGAGGACCGTGTTATCGCAAATCACGGGCAGGTTGTGCGCGTGCGCAACATCGGCGATACGCCGGAAATCCGGTACGTCATTCTTGGGGTTACCGAGGCTTTCGAGGTAGACGGCGCGGGTGTTCGTGTCCGCCAGTTGCGCGATCTTCTCCGGTTCGTGCGGGTCGAAGAAGCGGACCTCGATGCCGAGCTTGCTCAGGGTCTGCGTGAAGAGCGTCCACGTGCCGCCGTACAGACTGGTTGCGGAAATGAAGTTCTGGCCGCTGTGGCAGATCGTGAGCAGGGCGGCGGTAACGGCCGCCTGGCCAGAGGCGAACGCGAGCCCCGCCGCACCGCCATCGAGGGCGGCGAGGCGCTTCTCCAGCACGTCGTTGGTGGGGTTCATCAAGCGCGAATAAATGTTGCCGAATTCCGCCAGGGCAAACAGGTTGGCGGCGTGTTCGGCGGAATCGAACACGTACGACGCCGTCGCGTAAATCGGAACCGCCCGGGACTTGGTTGCGGGGTCCGTCTCTTGGCCGGCATGGACCGCCAGGGTGCCCATTCCCAGTCGTGGCGATGTATCTGCGCTCATGCATTCCCTCCTTCGGCTGATGTGCCGGATGCGTCAACGGAGCCCATGCGGACAGCGTGCACTGTCCGCGCGGTGCCCACGGCGATCGATCGGCGGTGTTGCTCCTAGCAGATTGTTGTAGGGGCCGGAAAGTGCGAGCGTACGAGTGTGCCGCGCTACCACCTCGGGCCACGCGGGCACTTGTGAGCGGGCGATCTCCGGCGCTATACGAACCCCTTCGGGCAAGCGTGCGTGTCCGGCGCCGCGGCGGCGCCTGCGGAGGCAAGGAGAAGAGAACGGTGCATACGGAACTGTGCGAGCAACTCGGAATCGACTTTCCCATTTTTGCTTTCACTCACTGCCGGGATGTGGTGGTGGCCGTCAGCAAGGCCGGTGGTTTTGGGGTACTTGGCGCCGTCGGCTTTCTGCCGGAGCAACTCGACGCCCATTTGCAGTGGATCGACGAGCGCATCGGCGACAAGCCGTACGGCGTGGACATCGTGATCCCGGGCAAGTACGAGGGCATGGGCGAGCTGGACCCGAAGAAACTCGAGGAATACCTCCGCGGCCTGATCCCGGCCGAGCACCGCGCGTTCGCGGAAAAGATCCTCGCCGATCACGGCGTGCCGAAATTGCCCGCGGGCGAAGAGCGGCACGAGTTGCAGGGCTGGACCGCGGCAACGGCGGCGCCGCAGGTGGCGGTGATCGTCAAGCATGACAAGGTGCGCCTGGTTGCCAATGCCCTGGGCACGCCGCCGGCGGACGTGATCGAACAACTCCATCGATCCGGCAAGCGGGTTGGCGCACTGTGCGGCTCCGCCAAGCAGGCGCTGAAGCACCAGGCGGCGGGCGTCGACATCGTTATTGCGCAGGGATCCGAGGGCGGCGGACACACCGGCGAGATCGGCAGTGTCGTGTTGTGGCCGGAAGTCATTGACGCCGTGTCTCCCAGTCCCGTGCTCGCGGCGGGCGGCGTCGGCACCGGCCGGCAGATTGCGGCCGCACTGGCCATGGGCGCGCAGGGCGTGTGGACCGGCTCGCTCTGGCTCACCGTCCAAGAAGCCGAATCGTCGATCGTGCAGAAGGAAATTCTGCTCCATGCGACCAGTAACGACACGGTGCGTTCACGTTCGTGGACCGGCAAACCCTGCCGGATGTTGCGCAACGACTGGACCGAGGCCTGGGAACAGCCCAACGCGCCCAAACCGCTGGGGATGCCGTTGCAGGGCATGGTTTCCGCCGATGCCATGGCCCGCTGCTATCGCTATGGCGACCGGGCGAAGGACGTGATGTGGAATCCGGTGGGACAAATCGTCGGTCAGTTGAGGGAATTGCTCCCGGCCAAAGAGGTTATTCGGCGATTGGTCGATCAGTACTTCGAGGCGGCGGACCGCCTGCAGCAGCTCAACGCCGGGGCGCCGGGTTGAGCCGGCGCCCGGAGTGCCGGCGGGACGCGCGGTCGACCGCGCCGTGACGACACCCCTCTCTGGCGATTTCCGCGGCATGGGTGGTATGCTGAGACAAACGCAATGCCCGGTCGTGTGCGTGCGCGGTTCGGCAGCCGCCGCGGACGTGCTTGGAGGATAGTCGATGGCGGAGCCCAGAACCTACATCTGTCAGGGAAAGACGTACCATAACGAGCGCGACCTGGTGGTCGCCCTTCTCGACAGCTTTCGGGCTGGCGAAACATTTGGTGCCGAAGTGCTCCAGGCCTGGCTGAATGTGTGCCAGTTGCCGGCGCTGCGCGGCGGTCTGCGAACCGTCGTCGAGCGCGAAGCTTGGCACGCCCGTGTTCTGGCGCAGCGACTGCAGGAGCTGGACAGCCCGGGTCAGGGGCAGTTTGCGCCCGAGACGCGACAGGCGACGCTGCGGCGTATGGGGGCGGCAACGATTTCCGATGTCGACAAACTGCGGGAAATTGCCGGCCTCGTCACCGGGCCGTCCGATCCCGTGGCCGAGCTGCGGCACGCGGCGGAGCAAATCGAGGAGGATCAGGAAACCCGCGCACTGCTGTTAACTCTGCTGGACGACGAAGACGCCACCGTCCGTTGGCTGCGCGACAGCTACCGCCATCTGATCGACGAGGCGGACGAGTTGGGTTAAGCGCAGGTTGTTAGAACGGCGGCGTCTGGATCAGTTCCGCACAGGCGCCGTCCGGGCACGTTGGGAGCACGCGAACCTCCGCGTCGGCCGGCAGAGGTGGAACGCGACGTCCCGGCGCGTTGGGGCGCAGGCGGAACGCGACGTCCCGGCGCGTTGGTGGGGTGGAGGGGTGCCCCGAGCGCGCCCGGAGGTCGCGCGCCACCCTTTGCCTGTTGTGTTATCGAGCTGCCGGCAGTAGCAGTGCCCTGCATGCGCGAGTTCCCAGGCCGGCTGCACCACGCCGTACCGTCGTGGGTGAGTGAAGACAGTATCTTCCACATTCGCGTGCGCTGCCGGTATGACAACCCTGTGGCGCTCACGGACCCTGTCCTCGGAGTGACGCTGCTCGAATCGGTGCGCTTGTATGCGCGGCGCAGGCGCTGGTGGCCGCACCTCTTTCTGCTCATGCCAGATCACTGGCACGCGCTGCTCTCGTTCCCTGTGAGCGAGAACATGAGTACGGTCGTCGGACAGTGGAAAGCATTTCACGCGCGCCACAGCGGTGTCATCTGGCAGGACAATTATTTCGACCACCGCCTGCGCAGCGACGAATCCGTCCCCCTCAAGGCGTGGTACATCCGCAGCAACCCTGTGGTGAAGGGGCTATGTGAACGCGTGGAGGATTGGCCCTGGGTGATCGAAGGCGGCTGACTTCTCCCCCATCGCTGGGACATCCGGCGCGCTTCGGCAGTTGCACTGCGCGTCGCGCGCCCCGGCCTTCTCCGCAGGCGCGCGGATGCGCTCTCAATCCACAATCAGCTCGCCGTCCCACAGCCGTTGCGCGAAGACGCGGGCGGGCAGTAGCCGCGTTTAGGGACGTGGGGCCGAGGTGGCCTAGCCCAACTTCCACAACTCGAGGGGTCGAGTCTTGGGTTTTCAACCACTTAGGTGGAAAAGTCGGCACTACATTTTACCGGCGCGCTTGAGTTCGTCCTGGGCGATGCGAATGCGTTCGGGCAGGCGTAGCCCGAGCCGCTGGAGCAAAATCGCCTGGGCCTTGTCGGGCCGGACGACGCAACGCAGCCGCAGCTCACGCCGTGGAGCTTGGGTCAGGGGCAGCACCACGTCGGTGCTGCGAATCCGTTCGAGCTCTTCGAGCAGGGTGCGCGGACTATTGCCGAGGCCGGCCTGGGATTGCCACTGCTCCAAGGTCTTCCACAGCACGTAGGCCAGAAAGCACACCAGGATGTGGCTGCGCACGCGGTCTTCCTTGTGATGCCAGACCGGACGGATGGACAGCTCGCTCTTGTGGATGCGGAAGGCTGCCTCAGCCTGCGTCAACTGCATGTAGGTCTGCCAGGTCTGCTGCGCGGTCAACTCCGCGACATTGGTGCGCAGCACGTAGCAGCCTTCGCTGATCTGTGCGGCCCGCTCCCAGTCAGGGCGGATCGACCATCGCAGGCGTAGGGTGGCCGGCAGCGTGGTATCGTCGATCAGCTCGATTGCATAGCGGCCAGCGGCGCGCGAGTTGCGCTGCAGCAGACGGCCGAGTTGGCGCTCGATAGGAGTTCGGGCCAGCGGTTTCTTGGCCCGATCGAGACGGCCGGCCAATTTCTGCAGAGCGCTTTCGATGCGCGCGGCGAAGCGCTGGTGCATCGCCTGCTCTTTGAGACGCCGTGGCGCCGAGCGGCACAGCACCACCCGCAGCTTGCCCTCGTCGGCCACGCACAGCTTGCCTTCGACGTCCTCACGCAGCACCTGCCACCCGCTGGGCTCTTCGAGCTGCGCCCGCCAGCGTTTCCACTCGCTGCGTGGCGTGGCCACCACATACCAGCGCTCCTCTTGCTCCAACCAGGCAACGTTCTTCTGGCTCGACAGCCCGCGGTCCATCACCCAGATGCGCTGGGCCTTGCCATAGCGGCCTTCGACCGTTTCGACGATCTGCTGGAGCGTCTTGACGTCGGCCACGTTGCCGGCAAACACCTCATGCCCCAGCGGTATCCCCTCGCGCGTCACGATCAGCGCGATGTTTACTTGCTTGCAGTCGGGACGATGGTCCCGGCTGTAGCCGCGTTGGGCCAGCGGGTTGAGCAGAGCCTCGCCTTCGAAGTAGGTACTGGTCAGATCGTAGAGCAGCAGGTCGTACTCCAGGGCGAAGAGTTCGCCGAGGCGCTGCTTGAGATGCTTCTCCAAGGCCTCCTTATGCGGCAGGAGTTTGTCCAAGGCGCGATACAGCTGCTCGTCGTAGAGTCTGGAGTCCGGGATGCCGAGGATATCCTCCAACGCCGTGCGCCGATACCAGTCCTCGGCGATGTGCAGTTCACTCGACGGTTCACACAACCGCGCAATCACCAACACGGCCGCCAGATGAGCCCACGGCGTTCCCTGCCGACCGCACCCCAGCAACTCGCCGCATACCCCGTCCAACCCCAGGGCTTGCCACAACACCCAGCCCAACCACGCGGCTCCAAAGCTCCGGTCGCGCTCGACTCGCACCTGGTCGAGCCGTACCTCGACGCTCGTGGCCACTGCCGGCGCCTCTTCGAAGAGTTCGCGCTGCTCGCCACGGCCGGTGATCCGGCGCGCCAACGCTCGCGCCTTTGCTCGCCCGGCGGCATCCAACTCGCCCAAGTGGGCCACGGTTTCTTGGCGCACCTTCCCCTCGCGCCGCACCGAGCGTACCAGCTCCCAGTAAACGTGATCCTTGCCGTCTTTGAATCGCGCCTTGTGCCGCAGGTACAACCCACCACCTCCCAACCACCACCAGTTTCTCAATCGCCAGGCGGGGCTGGCAAGGGGGTAGGTCGGCACTACACGCGTGTCTGCGCGGCCACTGCCAACGATTTCAAGATCTTGCTCAGCAGCCTACCTCCAAATTCGTTGCTTCGGCGCGCGAGTTGTGGAAGTTGGGCTAGTTTCGAGTTTCTCCCGTCCGGGCCCCCAGCCGCTGAGGCGCCGTCAGCCCGCGATGAATTCCGCCGACGCGCGATCGCGGCGCTGGTAGACGGACGCGGTACCTGCCATGCCACGGGCGATGCTTTGCTTCGACACATTCAGGCAACGACCGACCGCACTGAGCGAGAGGCCGTAGTGGCTCACCGCCACGTGGCTCACTACAGCGCGGGCCGCGAGAACCTCACGGAAGGCAGGCAGGGGACGTAGGGCCGGGTCGGCCGGTTTGACCCTGAGGTCGTGAAGGAGGGGCACGGCGCCGACTTCGTCGCGCGCATTGGCGATGACGATGAGAAAGGCTGAGCGGAAACGGAACGGCGTGTTGCTCAACCGACGATCAAGTCGGCGAAGGAGTCCTGCTCGACGAGAACCGCCTGCAGGCAGTACCGGTCGGCGAAGGCTTGCACCCTGAATCTGTGCCACGCTCACAGCGAAACGTGTGGCCGCCCGATCGCACAGCTTGTGCAAGCCACAGGCCTGGGGACCTATGGCCGAGTGGGGCGAGTTGCCACTGTCAGGCGCAGTTTGGCGCCAACACGCGGCAGGCGATACTGCAGCGTATGGGGGCGGCCGACATCTCCGACGTCGACAAGCTGCGGGAAATCGCCGGCCTCGTCACCGGGCCGTCCGATCCCGTGGTTGAATTGCGGAATGCGGCTGAGCAGGTCGAGGAGGATCAGGAAACCCGGACGCTGCTGTTGACCCTGCTTGACGACGAGGACGCCACCGTTCGCTGGCTGCGTGACAGCTATCGCCAACTGATCGACGAGGCAGCCGAGTTGGGTTAAGGACAGAATGTTAGGTTTCAGAACGGCGGTGTCTGGATCAGTTCCACACAGGTGCCGTCCGGGTCTCGGAAGAAGAGCGCCCACACGCCCTCGACCGGTGCCTCCGGACCCAGTTGGAGCCAACAAGGTTCCAATGGGCAGTCAGCGCCCAGGGCCTGCAGTCGCCTGTAACTACTCGCGACGTCCTCCACTGCCACGGCCAGCCGGAACAGGCCGTGTGCGTTTGCTTTGGTCCGCGGTGGCCGCGGCGTGCACGTATCCGTCCGCTGTACGAGTTGAATGCCGAAGCTGTGTGCGCGGCCGGTGAACGTCATGCCTTGGACCTGCACGGTGAGTGGTGCGGGACTCCCTGCTAGCGCCGCCGGCAAGGTGCGTGTGTGGACCTCGTCCACGGTCTGGAAGCCTAACGTAGTCGTGTACCAGGCACGGGTACGTGCGAGATCCCGGCAGTTGATCGCCACGTACGCGAGGGACGTCTGCCTGCACGTGCCTGGGCGGATCTCGATCGGCAGGCCGTCAGGTGTCTGCAGCCAGCCAGTATCAGAGGCGCTGTCGGTGATGATCGGGAGCGGCCACTGTCGGCCGTGCTCGATGGTAGCGGCAACGTCCGGCACGTCGATGGCCGCCCAGCTATAGCCCAGGCGGTCGATGGCGGCGCCCGGCGACAGCTCGGTGGGGGGTAGGGTCCACTGGAGCAGGTCGAGCATCGTGCCGGCCCAGCCGTTGGCGTCTTGCATCGCATAGCCGTCCCATTGCGCCTCGCCGCTCAGGCCCATGCCCGCTCCCGACTGCGGCGCGGCCTTGAGATGATTGGCGGCGGTCAGTCCGATGACGTCTTCGAAGAACCGCCTAGCGGCGGCAATGTCGATGCAGTTCGCATTGATGTGAACAATTTTCTGCACGCTGATGGGCACGATGCAGATCCTCCTCTCCGCCACAGCGGTGCTCAGAACGGCCAGACGATGGGAATGATCGCCACCGCCACGAGACCGCACAACAGATCCAGCGGCAGGCCGACGCGAACGAAATCGCGGAAGCGGTAGCCGCCGGGGCCGTAGACGATTAGATGCGTTTGGTAACCGAAGGGGATGGCGAAGCCGCAACTGGCGGCGACGGTGATGGCCATGATGAAGCTGCGCGGGTCGGTCCCGAGCCGCTGCGCGGTGGCCACGCCGATGGGGAACATGAGGGCCGCGGCGGCGTTGTTGCTGATGCCTTCGGTGAGCAGCACGGTGAGGAAGTAAATTGCGGCCAGCGACAGCCGGGGACCGAACGTGGCATATTCCGGCGTGAGCGCGCCGGCGATGGCGGCGGCGACGCCGGTCTTCTCCATGGCCGTGGCCAAGCCAAACGCGGCGCCAATGACGATGAGCAAAGGCCATTCGACGCTGCGGTGCGCCTGCGCCGCCGACACGCAGCGTGTCAAGATCAGGATCCCGGCGGCCAGAAAGGCGGCGATGGAGATGGGCAGCCAATTGGCGGTCACGACCAATATCAGCGCCGCGAGGACGGCGAGCGAAACCAGCGAGCGGTCGTAGCGTGGAGATTCGCTATCGGCCACCTCGCTGACCAGGTAGAAGTCGGAACTGTTGTGATGCGCGCGTAGAAAGCCGGGTGCCGCGCGCAGCAGCAGGGTGTCGCCCGGGCGCAGTCGAATATCGCCGATCTTGCCGCGCACGCGCTCGCCGTTGCGGTGGACCGCGATGATGGCGGCGTCATAGACGGTGCGGAAGTTGGCGTCACGAATGCTCTGGCCGACCAACGGCGAGGAGTTGGAGATGACGGCTTCGATCAGGCTGCGTTCCGGCGCCAGCGCCGCGGGATCGGCGGACTCGGTTGCCGGCAGCAGGCCGCGGATCCGCTGCAGGTCGACGATGGTAGACACCAACCCGGCGAATACCAAGCGGTCGCCGGCGCGTAGGACCTCATCCGATGCGACTGGACTCAAAATGGCGTCGCCGCGCTCGATTTCCACGAGAAACAAGCCCGGGAGATGCCGCAGGCCCGCATCCTCGATACTCTGCCCGGCCAGCGGCGAGGCGGCCGCCACCAACATGGCGACCGTGTACTCCCGTTGGCGCTCGCCGAACTCCTGCGTCGGATCTTTGCGGTCGGGCAACAGGCGGCGTCCGATGGTGAGCAGGTAGGCGAGGCCGATGACGCACACCGGTAGGCCGACCGGTGCAAGTTCGAAAAAGCCCATTGGCCGCATCTTGGCCTGCAAGAGGAGGCCGGCGATCGTGAGGTTGGTGCTGGTGCCGATAATGGTTACCACGCCACCGAGGATGGTCGCGTAGCTCAACGGGATCAGAAAGCGGGCCGGGGCCATGCGATTGCGCCGAGCCCAGTCGATGATCACGGGCATCGTCATGGCGACGATGGTCGTGTTGTTCAAGAACGCGGATGCGGCGGCGACCGGGAAGAGGAATCGCAGGAGTCCGCCGAGTTCGTGGCGCGTGCGCCCGAACACACGCCCGAACGTCGCCTCCATGGCGCCGGTATTGCGCAGCGCCGCCGCCAACACCAATAACGCGCCGATGGTAGCCATCGACTGGTTGGCGAAGCCCGCAAACGTCTCGTCTGGCGTGATCACGCCGGCAGCGGCCAGGGTGAACAACGCGCCCATGAGCAGGACCTCGGGGCCCGCGGTCTCCAGCGCCATGGCGATGATGACCGCGACGAGTACCGCCAGCGTGAACCAGCCCTGCCACGTCATTCGGGGCGCTACGATAGCCGAGAACCAACCGCCAGCATAGCCGAAAATACCGCCCGCACAGCGAACGGATCGCGGCACGCCGCGGTGTCGGCCTCAGCGGTTGATATATTGGTCCGCGAACCGCTGCATGACGTCGAGCTTCGCCTCCAGCGAAGCATAGTTGGGATCGCCGGCCCACCACACCATCACGGCGACACCGTCGAAGCCCCAGTCCTCGAGTTGGTGAAAGACGTCGCGGGAGGGTAGGGCGTCCGGCATGACGTAGCGGCGGAAGGGGATGCGGCCCTCTCCGTGCGCCTCGACATAGCGCCGGCGTTCGATATTCAGGGCGGCGACCAGGTCGCCGATCTCCGCCATGGGATATTTCATGCCGACCCAGCCATCGTTACGGGCGGCGCGCCGGAGCGCGCCCGGGGACTTCCCGCCAATCAGGAGCGGGATCGGTTCTCGCGGTACCGGAAACTGCGCCGCCGGATCAAAGCGGTAGAACTCGCCTGCGAAGGCGGCGTGACCGTCGTCCCAGAGGTCGCGCATGATGGCGATCATTTCGTCCGTGCGCCGGCCGCGGCGGTGCGGATTGAACCCGAGCAATTCAATCTCTTCGACGTTCCAGCCCGTACCCACGCCCAGTAGCACGCGATAGTCGGACTGCATCGCCAGCGTCGCCGCTTGCTTGGCGACGGAGAACGGCTCGCGCATCGGTAGGACGTACACATAGCTCATGACGCGCAGCCGTGTGGTAACGGCTGCCATGGTGGCCATCGTGATCAGGCATTCCGGGATCACCGTGTCGGGTTCGATGTGGCGCTCCCCGGAGGGATGGACGGAGGTGTAGGCGGTCGGGATGGCAATATGATCCGAGACCGCGATGCCGGCGAACCCCATCCGCTCGGCCGCCACCGCCACCGGCTTTACCTGTTCGTTCGCTTCGTGGAACCACGCCAGCCAGTACTCCATCGTTCCCTCCATGGTGGACAGTGGCCAGCTGGCATCGACCAGTAGCCGGTGACTGGTGTTCGGAATTCGCTTTCGCCACGTCTAGCAACAGTGCCGGCGTTCTTCAATGTGGCGAGGGACGGGGGCCGCTCCCCGGATCGGTTCGCTGCTCACCAGGCCACTGTCCCTGGCGTGCGGCACAATCGGCACTCAAGCTCCGCACCCGCTGGCGCAACACCTGGGCTTGGGGTAACACTGTCCTGACAGTCGATCGAACATCGCGTGAACGGACCGCGCCGGCGTGCGGCGCGGCGTGGAGGAGCATAATGAGTCGATTCTCGGAGCAGGTGGCGATTGTGACCGGAGGCGGGTCTGGCATCGGCCGTGCAACCTGTCTGCGGCTGTGCAGCGAAGGCGCGCGGGTGGCCGTCATCGATGTCAACCTTGCGGCGGCGGAGGAAACCGTAGCGGAGGTTCGCCGCGCGGGAGGGAGCGGGATGGCGCTGCACTGCGACATCAGCGATCCGGCATCCGTCGCCAGTGCGGTGGCCGCCGTGGAGCGCGAACTCGGGGCACCGTCGGTATTGTGTAATGTTGCCGGTATTCAGGAATACGGCCACGCGGAGGAACTCAGCTTCGCGACCTGGTCGCGTATCATCGGCGTGAACCTGACCGGGACGTTCCTCATGAGCCAGGCTACCTTGCCGCACCTGGTGCGGACGCACGGCAGTGTCGTCAATGTGTCCTCGCTGGCCGGGATCATGGGATTGCCCTATGACGCCGCCTATTGCGCGTCGAAAGGGGGCGTAGTGATGCTGACCAAGGCGCTGGCCAAGGAATTCTCGAACCGCGGCGTGCGCGTCAACGCGGTGGCGCCGGGAGGTGTGGAGACGCCAATGGGGGAGATCCCGTTTCCGGCGGATGCGGCGCCGGAGGTGATGCAGCTCATCCCGCGCACCCCCATGGGCTGGTCCACACCGGCGGAGATTGCCGCCGTCGTCGCGTTCCTGGCATCGGAGGATGCGCGCAAGGTGACGGGAGTGGTCGTGCCGATCGATGGGGGCATGACCGCCTAGGTCGGCGCGCGCAGGGGCGGCGCCACGATTGGGGTCATACAGACTTTGGAACACAGATGACAGACAACAGATGACAGGTCCAACGGCTCCCAGGTGATCGGCGGATTCCGCCGGTTGTCCGTCGCCTACAAGTCTGCGGCCAGGCCGTCTTGTCACAATTTCAGAGCGTCTGCGCCATGTGGCGTGCGGCGATGTAGCCGAAGACGAAGCTCTTCCCTTGACAGGAGCCGCTGGTGTACATGAAGCCGTGCGTCAACAGCGCCGTGGTGTTGCTGGTGCCGTACAGGCCGGGAATCGGCTGGCCTTCGGCGTCCAGCACCTGCGCGTGCTTGTTGGTGACCAGCCCACCAAGGTTGCCAACGGTGCCAAGTTCCAGTCGTACCCCGTAGAAGGGTGGCGTCTCCACGGGGCCGAGCACCGGGCCGCCGGTAAACGGTTGGTCGCTTTGGAAGTTGGGATCTCGCCGGCTGCCCCAGTATTGACTGTAGGTGCCTTGCCCGCGGTGAAAGTCGGGGTCGTGGCCGTCGGCGGCAAAGCGGTTGAAACGCTTCACGGTCTCCACCAGATTGTCGGCGGGAATGCCCAACCTGCGCGCCAGGTCGGGCAAGCTGTCGGCTTGGATCAGCCAATCGGCATTCGGCGTCGTGGCGGCCAGCGCGGTTGTGAATGAATCGGTCGCCTCGGTGCGATCGGCGATCCAGTAGAGCGGGGCGTGCGTCAGCTCGCAGAAGTTCTTGTCGTATTCGAGAAAGGCCCTGCCGATGTCGGGGTAGAAGGACTCGTTGCAGCAGCGTTTGCCGTGGCGATCGACGATGATGTTGCCGGGATATCCATAGGAGATCGGACGGTACAGCGGTCGGCCCTGGATTTCTTCCCCTTCGACATGAAAGAGGGGTTGGAAGATGGAATGATCCATGAGGGCGACGGCCGCGCCCACTTCCATGCCCATGACGTGTCCGTCACCCTCGTTGGACGCCGGCGTATTGCCGTGGAGGTCGGGGGCGTTGAGGAAGCGCTTGTTCATTTCCGGGTTGCGCTCATAGCCGCCCGAGGCAAGCAGGACACCGCGGTTTGCCTTGATGAAGAAGTCCTTGCCGTTCCGCTCGGCGCGCAGGCCGACCACTCTGCCGTCGTGCAACAGCAACTGTCGGCCGCGTGTTTTCGTCATGACGTCGATGCCGCGTTCGATGCAGCCGAGCACGAGGCCGCCGACAATTCCCCGGCCCTCCGACCATTTGTGGCGGCGGCCACAGAAATAGGGGATCGGGTCGGGACGGATTTGCGCCACCAGCGGTTGCCGTTTTTCCGCCTCCTTTAACAGTGGGATCATGATCTGGGGATTCGGATAGATCTGCCGGCCGCGCTTCTTGCCCCCGGGGAGGTCGGCATAATAATCGGGGCTAGCCTCGATGGTCAGCTTCAGCGGCGTATGCGCCTCCATGTAGCGTACCGCCGCGGCGGCGGTGTCGACAAACGTCGCCGCCAGCTCCTCGTCGTGCCGTCCCAAACTGGTGCGGCGGATGTGGGTGAGCGCTTCTTCACGGGAGTCCGAGAGCCCCTCGGCGGCGAGGTGATCGTTGCACGGAATCCAGAGGACACCGCCGGACAACGCGGTGCCGCCACCGAGATGATCCGATTTTTCCAGGAGCACGGTGCTCAGGCCCAGGTCGTGACCCATGATTACGGCGGTGAGTCCGCCGGAGCTCGATCCCATGGCGACCAGATCGACCTCCAGGTCCCACGTGGATGGCAGTTCCGTTTCGCGCACGGTCATCGTTCGTCGTTCTCCTTCACGGAAGGTTGGCCACCGTTGACTACGGTTGTCGTATGCACGCCAGGTCGCCCGGTGTGTCGCAGCGCTTGTCTCGCCGTCGCGTTCCGCTTCGGATCCGCTGGCAGCAGGCGCATTGCGAGCGCGGCGCCGCGTCAACAGTCGTGTTGTTAGTAAATCACCTGATTATCCTGTAGCCGTTTGAACTCAGCGACCGGTAATCCCAGTTCGTCGCAAAAAATTTCGCGGTTGTGCTCCCCCAGCAGCGGTGGCGGCCCGTAGGCGAGTCGCGGCATCGCGCCGAAGCGTGCCGGCAGGCCGGCGACGACACGCGTCCCGACTTCTTTGTGGTCGAGTGCGACCAGGAACTGGCGCTCGCGGAGTTGCGGATCGGCAGCAAGCTCGTGGACGTCAAGGCAGGGTGCGGCGGCGATGCCCAGCGCCTGCAGCGTCCGCATCGCCTCGTAGTGGGTCCGCTCGCGAGTCCACGCGGCGATGTGCGCATCCAGCTCGTCTTGGCGCTGCCGGCGACCGGCCGTGGAATCCAAGCCGGGATCGTTGGCCCAGGCGGGGTTGCCCAGGGCCCGACGCAAGTGGACCCATTCCGCGTCGCTCTGCACCGCGATGGCAACCCACTTGTCGTCGCCGCTGCACGGATAGACACCGTGCGGAGCCATTGCCGGATGGCGATTGCCCATGCGCACGGTGTCGCGCCCGTTCATGGTGTAATCGAGGATCGCCTCCGGTATCATGGTGGCGACGGTTTCCGCCATCGACACCTCCAACACTTGTCCTTCCCCCGTGTGCCGGCGGTGGCGCAGCGCCGCCAGCACGGCGCAGACCATGCTCACCCCGATCATGTAGTCCGGCCAGTTACCGCCAATGCCGGAGGGCGGACCATGCTCATAGCCGGTGATGTAGGGGAGACCGGAATACGCCTGCGTGTTCGGTCCCCATCCGGTGGCGAGACGTTCCGGGCCGTCGCGGCCGAGCGGGGTACCGGTGAGCACGATGAGGTCGGGCTTGAGGGCGTGCAGCGTTGCGTAGTCCAAACCCAGCTTGTCCATGCTGCCGGCGGAGAAGTTCTCCGCGAGAATGTCGCTGCGTTTGATGAGCTCCTTGGCGAGCGCGAGGCCCTCGGGACGGGTCAGATTCAGGGTGATACTCTTCTTGCTGAAGTTGAGGCCGTTGAAGAAGGCGGAGCGGTTGACGCCCGGGATGCCGTCCGCCGCGCCGGCGGGCGAGAGCCGGGTCAGATCGAGCCGCGTATTGGATTCGAGGCGAATCACCTCGGCGCCAAGGCTGCCGAGCCACGCCATCGCGTGGGGAACCGCCAAGGCCCAGCCGAGTTCCAGGACACGGATGCCGCGCAGGGGCTGGTCGTGCCGCGCCTCCGTGCCGGTGTCCGCTGTGGTACCGGGTGCCGGCGGTGTCCGCTGTCGTTCGGCCAACACCTGCGCGGTGTGCTCACCCAGCCGCGGCGCCGGGCGCGCGATGCGCCACGGGGTCCGGTGGTAGCGACAAGGCGCGCCGGGTTGGAGGATCGTGCCGGCGTCGGGATGCTGGACTTCGACGAAGAATCGGCGCGCTGCGAATTGGCGCGAGTGCACGACCTCCGGGATGCTATTGACGGGGAAGCCGGGCAGGCCGCGGGCCAACGCCATTTCGTACAGCTCCGCCTTCGTCCGCCCCATCATCCAATCGACACTGAGCGACTCCAGGACATCCGCGTACTGTAGCCGCCCTGCCATGGTCGAGAACATTTCGGCCTCCGCCCAGTCGGGATGGCCCATCATGTCCTTGAAGCCGGCCCACCAGTGATCGAAGTGAAACGGCGAGAACGACACGTGGCCGTCCTTGCAGGGCAGGATCCATGGGAATCCGATTTTCTCGCGCGGCCACACGCTGCCGGGATTGTGGCTGAGCGACGCGAAGGTGAACCGCAGCATGCTCGCGACCGCTTCCATCTCCGCGATATCGAGCATCTGTCCGCAGCCGTAGCGATCGCGATAGTGCAGCGCGGCCAGGGTGGCGGCGGCGGCCGTCCATCCGGTGAGGTACGAAGCCTGATACCCGCCGGCTTTGAGCGGCGGCTGGCGTCGCAGATCCGTGACCTCGTTGTAGGGCGTCTCCCGGCCCATGCCGCCAATGTGAAAACTAGTGAGTTCGGTGGCGCGGTAATCGCGATAGGGGCCAGCTTGTCCGAACGGGCTGATGCAGGTCATGATCAGCCGCTCGTTCGCCGTTCGCATCCGCGGGTACTCGAGGGCGAGCTCCAGTAACCGGTGCGGGGCGAGGTCGACGATCAAAATGTCGGCGCCCGCCACCAGCTCCGTCAGCGCGTGCCGGTCGCCCGCGGAATCGAGGTCGAGCGCGATGCCGCGCTTGTTGGCGTTGTTGTAAAGAAACTGACCGCTGCGTTCGCGGTGCGGCACGTCAGCGGGGAACGGGCCGGCGCGACGGCTGCGATCGCCCTGCGGCGGCTCGACCTTGATGACATCCGCGCCCAGGTCGGCGAAGACCTTGGCGCAGAACGGTCCGGCCACGCCCTGGGCGCACTCGATGATGCGGAGATCCGGGAGTGCCGAGTGGTTCACGCGCCCTCGCCCGCTAGGCGCTCACTGTGGGTCCCCGCGTGCCGGCAGGTGAACAACCGCTTGCCCGAGCACCAGCACCTCCCCGCGCGCGTTCTCTTCCGTTAGCTCCAGGTCCACCGCGTGGCGTCCCGCGTCTTCGGTCTTCTTCCTGACGCGCCCCTTGAAGGTCAGTGTCTCGCCGGGTGTCGCCATGCCGCGATTGGTGTACGCGAAGCGCTTGAGAAACCCGCGGTCGCCCATCCAGGCGGTGACAAAGGCGGACAGCATCGCGCCCTGCATCGGGCCGTGGACCAGCACGTTGGCCAGGCCTTCGCTCGCGGCGAAGTCCTTTTCATAATGGATGCGGTGCGCATTGCGTGTCACCGCGCTGAACAGAAACATCTGTGTGGTGCTCGGCGTCTTGCTCTGTGGAGGGATCTCGCTGCCCTCTTCGAGGTCGTCGAAATAAACCTGCGTCGTTTGACTCATCTCCCTCGATCCTTCCGCCTCACGGCTGTCAGCGTGAGATTCGTGTCATGCGCTCGATCGCCACCTTGTCGCCGCGCTGGTTGGTGTAGGTAGTCTCCTGGATGATGAAGACCATCGGGCCGCTCTTCCCGGCGCGCTCGTAAATATCGGTGATCTTGGTGCGCAAGGTGAGCACGTCGCCGGGCCGCACCTCGGTGAAGAACTCCAGTTCGATGCCGCCGGCCAACTGGCGCTCGGCGCGGATGGGAGGCATCAGGCTGCCCTCGGGGCTCGCCGGCACGCCGTCCTTCCTAAGCTCCGACAACGGAACGTCCAGGCGGTCGAACGGGATGCCGACGAACAGCGGCGGCGCCACGATGCCCTTGGCCGGCGTGGCGGCGGCGTACGCGGGGTCGAGGTAGCGCGGGTTGAGGTCGTCGATGGCGTAACAGAATCGGCGAATCTCGTGCTCGGCGACGGGATAGCCCTGTACCGGCGGTCCTTCTTTCCCGATGAACGTCATGGCCTCGTCTGTCAGCAGGGATGTGACCTTGCTCATGATTTCTCTCCTCTCCCCGCGGGCTGGTAGCGCAGCAGGGTCACGTTCCGTGCGGCGATGTCGTCGAAGAACGGTTTGAGCCGCATACCGACGCGGATGTCGCTTTCCTGGACGTTGACGAGTGTGGTCGTCAGTCGTGGTCCTTCGTCGAGTTGCACCACGGCGAGCCGTTGCGGCACCTCGTCGGCGAACAGCGGGTGGGTCGGTTTGCGGCCGATGGTGAACGTGTACAGCGTACCGGTGCCGGCAATGTCCTTCCATTCCAGGTCCGCGCCCCAGCACCGCGGGCACACGATCCGGGGATAGAAGATCCAGCCGTGGCACGCGCGGCACTGTTGGATCCGCACCCGGTGCGCGGCGAGGGCGTCCCAGAAGGGTTTCGAGGTGGGCGTCGGGATGGGAAACGGTTTTTCCATGGCTCAGTCCCCTTGCAGGATGAGCGCCACTTGTTCGCTCAGGATGCCGCCGTTGCCGGTGACGAAGGCGCGGTCGCACCGGCGCAGTTGATTCTCCCCGGCGCGGCGCATGATTTGGCGGGTCGCGTCGAGCACGTGCGACATGCCGCCTGCCATGCCTGTCTGTCCGAACGACAATTGCCCGCCGTGGGTATTGCACGGAAAGTCGCCCTTGTACGTTAGGTCGTGGGCGTTGACGAAGCGCGCCCCGTCCCCTTTTGCGCAGAAGCCCGCGTCCTCGATCGTCAGCAGCACGGTGATGGTGTAGCAATCGTACAGCGAGACCATATCGACGTCCGCCCGTGAGACACCGGCCATGCGGAAGGCGGTGGCGGAGGCGGGAGCGATCGGCGACCGCAAGAGATCCGCGGCGTAGGTCGGCGTCTTGAACGCCAGTCGTTCGCCAAAGCCTTTGACCCAGACCGGGCGATGCCTCCCGCGCCGTGCGCGCTCCTTGCTCGCCACCACCACGGCGGCCCCGCCCGCAACCGGCATGACAATTTCGAGCAGATGCAGCGGATCGGCGATGATGGGGCTCCGTAAGACCTCGTCGATGGTGAGCGGCTTGCCGTAGAAGAGCGCGTCGGGATTGGCGCAGGCGTTGGTGCGTTGATCGACGGCAATCTTGGCGAGGGCGCGCGGATCGTAGCCGAACTCGGCCGCATAGCGTTGGGCGATTTGCGCGTAGCCGCAGTTCTGGGCGAGGTTGCCGTAGGGAATGTCGAACTCGGCTTGCGGCGAGCCGAAGGCTCCGCTTGAGGCGCCGTACGGCGCCCGCGGCGGTTGCGGCGTCGGCGGTTGGGGCATCGGGTCCCCGGGGAGGGCACAGACGACGACGTCCGCCACCCCCAACTCGATGGCGGCCGCGGCTCGCCAGATCATGCCGGCACCCGTGGCGCCACCGAGATCGACATACTCCGCGAAGTTCACCTCGATACCCAGATACTCCGCCACTGTGGCGGGAACGAACATCGCGGACTCGGAGATGGCGTTGGTGACCAGTCCGTTGACGTCCGCGGCTTCAATGCCGGCATCCTGCAATGCCAGGCGGGCCAGGTTCGCCCACTGCTCGATTTCAAAGAGCGCTGGGCGGGTGGGTTTCTTCTCCGGTTTGAGTTCGGCGAATCCGACGATCGCCGCTTCGCCTCGTAATCCCATCGTTACGCTCTCTCCTCCCCCTGATGCGGTGGCGGCGCCGCGGCCGCTAGAGCATTGTGGCAAGCTGTCGCCGATACCAGTCCGGGCTGCCCCACGCAGCCTCCGTAGCCTTCGCTTGGCGGGTCCACAACTGCAGGTCGTACTCCATCATGAAACCGATGCCGCCGTGCAGTTGGTGCGCGGTGAGGCACGTGCGGGTGTAGACCTCGCTGGTCCAGGCTTTGGCAATGGCGATCTGCTCGTCGGCGGCGCGTCCTTCGTTCAATTCGCACACCGCTTGGTAAGTGGCGAGCCACGCCGTCTCGACGTCCATCCACATGTCGGCGCAGTGGTGATGCACCGCCTGGAAGCTGCCGAGCGGCTTGTCGAACTGTACCCGCACCTTGACGTAGTCGACCGCCATCTCCAACACGCGTTGCGCACCACCGACGGCGGCAGCACATTGGATCGCCGCCGCCCGCTTGATCGCCGTGGCCAGCTGCGGCCAAGCATCGTGGACGGTGCCGACGACGTGTTCCCGCGGAACGCGGACGCGGTCAAAGCGCACCTCGGACAGCCTACCGTGCCCCAGCGAGGGGAGCGGCGACAAGGAAATGCCCGCGCTCTTGGGGTCCACCAGGAGCAGGGTAATGCCGTACGCCGGATCGGCTCCCGAGGCGGTGCGGGCGGCGACCAGCAGGCGATCGGCGATGTGGGCGTTGTCGACAAACAGCTTGCTGCCGTTGAGGACGAAGGCGCTGCCCTGGGCGTCCGCCGACAGCCCGATGCTGTGCGCGGCGTACCGGCCTTCCGCCTCCAGTACGGCCAAGCTCACGACCGCGGCGCCGCGTCCGATACGGGGGAGGAACTCCTGTTTCTGTGCCTCGCTCGCCGCGTCCTGCAAGAGCAGGCCGCTCGCCACCACGGTGGATACGTAAGGCGTGGGGTCACATGCTCGCCCGAGTTCCTCCACGAGCGCCGCCAGCGTGACCAGATCCGCCCCCGCTCCACCGTAGCGCTCGGCAAACGGCAGGCCGAGCCAGGCAAGCTGCGCCATCTGTTCCCAGAGCGCCCGCGGAAAGCCACTGGCGTCGGTTTCCAGCTGACGCAGCAACGCCGGAGTGCATTCGTTGGCGAGAAACTTACGGGCGGATGCCTTCAGCGATTGCTGTTCTTCATTGAAGCCTAGATCCACGGTGTTCCTCTCGGCGTGGGCATCACCCGGCGTCCAACATCCAAAGTCCAAGGTCCAATGTGGCTAACCGGTACCTTTCTGGATCGGGAACACGTTCAGACGTAGTCGCTCGGTGACGTAACGGGTACGAACAATACAATTCGGCGATCACTTGAGACCTTCAGCTTCAGACTTTGGACATTGGACTTTGGACTCGTTCATCGCCGCGGCAGCCCTAATCCACGTTGCGCGATGATGTCGCGCTGGATTTCGTTCGTACCGCCGCCAAATCGCTGCATGATGCTCAAGAGCCAAGCCTGCTGGAGCGCGCCGTGGGCGGGTGCGTGGGGAGACTCGCGCCGGAGCTGGCCGTACGGTCCCATCAGTTGCAACGCCTCGTCCGTGATTCGCTGCGTCAGTTCCGAGGCGAGCACCTTCTGCGCCGACGCCTCGGCGGTCGGCACCAGACCCTTCTCGATCATCCACGCTACCCGGAAGTTGAGCAGCCGCAGCCGCTCGACATCGATGTGAAAGCGCACCAGGCGGTCCTGGACGATGGGTTGCTCGAAGAGCGGCTGGCCGTCGACGACGAAGGTCTTGCAAAAGCCGATCAACTGATCGAGCGCCCGGCGTGCGCCGTGCGGCCGCCCCATGAACACGCGTTCGTAGTCCAGCGCGACCGCCGCACCGTAGAACCCCGTGTTCTCCTTGCCCACCATGCATGCCGCGGGTACCCGGACGTCCTCGAAGAACACCTCATTGGTGCGGATACCTTCCATCGTATAGAGCGGGCGGACGGTGATCCCGGGCGTGTCGAGCGGGAACAGGAACAACGACACGCCCTTGTGCTTGGTCGCCTGCGGATCGGTACGCGCCAGCAGCCAGATGTGGGACGAGTAATGCGCACCGGTGGTGTAGACCTTTTGGCCATTGACGACATACACGTCGCCGTCGCGCACGGCGCGCGTCTTCAGACTCGCGAGGTCCGAGCCCGCCCCGGGCTCGGTGTACCCGAGGCAGATGCTTAATTCGCCGCGCAGAATTCGCGGCAGGTACTCCTTTTTCTGCGCCTCCGAGCCGATTCGGATGAGCGCCATTGCCAGCGACGTGATCGTCAGGTCGCCGTAATACACGTGCTCACGATCGAGTTCCTCATAGAACGCCAACTGTTCGATCATGGAGCGACCCTGCCCGCCGTACTCCTTCGGCCAGCCGACGCCGAGCCAGCCTTGCGCGGCGATCTGGCGCAGCAACGCTTTGCTCAACGGTCCCGGCGTGTGGTTGTCGTCGTACTCCGCGTGAATCTCGGGCGTGACGTGCTGGTCGAGGAACTTGCGGATTTCCCGACGAAACGCCTCCTGTTCGGGTGTGAAATGAAAATCCATCCAACGCGGTCCTATGCGCAACGTGGCGATCGCGAATGCAGGGCGCCGAACATATCACACGCTCGGTTTGTTGTGTCAACGCGCGGCGCTGCCCGGGCGCTCCTGAATCTCTAGTCGAATTGCATCTCACGGATGTCGCCGGCGACCCGCAAGGGGGCACCCGTGAGCGCCTTGACGTCGTCGACGCTAAGGCCGGGCGCCAATTCGCGCAGCAAGAAACCGTCCATGTCGATGTCGATCCAGGCCAGGTCGGTGACCACCGAGGTGACGCAGCGCAGTGCCGTCGGCGGGTAGCTCAACCGCTGCACCAGCTTCGGCGTGCCGTTGCGCTCGCAGTGGTAGCAGATGGCGATGACGCGGGCACCGCCCGCGGCCATGTCCATGGCGCCGCCGATGCCGCCGCCCCCGCCGCCGGGCGTTGCCCAGTTGGCCAAGTCGCCGTTCTCGGCGACCTCGAATGCGCCCAGAATCGTGGTCGACACCCGTGCGGTGCGCGGCATGGCGAAGGAGACGGTGGAGTCGAAAAACGCGGTTTCGGGAAGCGCGGTAATTAACTGGCCGCTGGCGTTGTACATGTCGATGTCCTCCGCGCCTTCGTCGGGGAAGGGTCCGAAGCCGAGGATGCCGTTCTCGGAGTGCAGCGTGATGTCTTTGCCGGCGATGAAGTTGGACACCTGTGTCGGCAGGCCCATACCGAGATTGACGTACTCGCCCTTGCGCAACAGTAGGGCCGCCTTCATGGCCATCAGATCCGCGGGCAAGCCGACGGGCCCGCCTTCGCGGATGGCCCGTCCGGCCATGTTATTGACCCGTCCCATCACCGAGAGAATGGAACGTAGGACGGCGATGTCCAAGTGCGTCGTCGTTTGCACCACGCGGTCCACGAAAATACCGGGCGTGACGACCGTCTCCGGATCGATGCTCCCCACCGGGACGATCTCTTTGACTTCGGCGATGGTGGTTGTGGCCGCCATCGCAAAGGCGGGACCGAAGTTGCGCATGCCGCGGCGATAGGTCAGATTCCCCACCTCGTCCGCCTGGTAGCCCTGTAGCAGCGCGAAGTCACCGCGGATGGCGGTTTCCAGCAGGTAGGGCTTGCCGTGGAACTCGCGTTGTTCCTTGCCCGCGGCGATTGCCGTTCCCACGCCGGTCGGCGTGTAGAAGCCGGCGAGCCCGGCACCGCCGGCACGCACGCGCTCGATCAGGGTGCCCTGGGGCACCATCTCGAGCTCGATGATTCCAGCCTTGATCTGTTCGCTGATCGGGCTGGGAATTCCCGGGGCGCCGAGATAGCTGCAGATCAACTTGCGAATCTGTCGCTTCTCCGCAAGGACGTTCGGGGAGGTCGGGCCACCCGAGGGGGTGTTGGTGACGATCGTCAGATCCCTGACGCCGCGTTCGGCCAGCGCCAGCAGGCAGTCGGTTGGCCACGCCTGGGGCGGGCCGAAGCTGTGAACGAGGAGAACGGCACCGTCGCCGACGTCGGCGACCGCCTCACGTGCGGTTGCGCAGATCTGCTTCTTCGCCATAGCCACCTCGCATCGCACGCCAGCCCCATTCCGGCAAGAGCTGACGCATCGGCGGTGCCCGGCCGCGTCACGCCCTGAACTTCGCGATAATGTCGTTGGCGAAGCGCTCCAGTTGCGCGCGCTTCTGTCCCACGGTCGACGTTGGTCCGATGGTGACCGTGAATGGATAGTTCCCCGCCCCCTGGACGCCGGCCTCGTGCATGCGCTCGACCTCGTCGAGCCGCGGCGACCGCAGTAATGGGGTGATGACATCGAACGGCTCGCTGGCGCGCCCGGCTTCCGCACGCAGCCGCTTCAGCGTCGCCACCGTGGCGATGGCGTCATCCACCGTCTGGCCCGCACCCACCCAGCCGTCGCCCAAGCGCGCCGCGCGACGCATGGCCGCGGGACTCATGCCGCCGATGTAAATGCGAATGGGCTCGCGTGGCACGGGCCGCATCTGCACCTGGGGGAAATCGAAGAAGCGGCCGTGATGCTCCACCACCTCGCCGGTCCACAGCTTGCGCAGCACTTCGACGCATTCGTCGAAGCGCTTGCCACGGGTCTGGAAATCGACGCCAACGGCGTCGAACTCTTCCTTCATCCAACCGGCACCGGCGCCGAGGCACAGACGGCCTTCACAAAACGCCGCCACGGACGCGGTCGCCTTGGCCACTTCGATCGGATGCCGCAACGGGAGGATGTAGACGTAAGTGAGGAATTGCAGTCGCTTGGTGACGGCGCCCAATGTGCCGATGAGCGGCCAACACTCGGGCCATGGGGTTTCGGCCGTGAACGGAGGGGTGCCGTCCTCGGTGTGCGGATAGGGCGACTCGCGGTCTTCGAAGTGCAGCAAGTGATCGGAGACCAACAAACCGTCGAAGCCGAGCTCTTCGCAGATTTGCGCAACCTCGACCATCTGCTCGACTTCCATGAACGAAAGGCTTTGCCAGAACTTCATGTTCGCAAATTCTCCCGTGACCAAGGTGAGTGTTCAAGAGACACGATTTCCGTTGCCGACGCAAGCAGGCTCGCCATCAACGGCGGGTGCGCCCGATCGCGCGCCGCGGTCATGCGGGTGAAGCCTACCATGCTCGGTGGCCCGCTCGTTGCCGCCGCGTGCGCGGTCCGCGCCGCCCTGAGCGACACTGCCGTGGTGCATCAGGGCGGGTCGTGTACCGCGGTCCGCCCAGTCGCCCCTACCTTCCCGGGGCTGACAGCTGCCATGGCGATCCGAGCAGCATCCCACGTCGCTCGGTTGATACTGAGGGATTTGCCCATGGATGCGCTCATGAGGATGCCGGCGGTTGCCGCGGAGCACATCCCGCAATTCACGCCGGAGGGTTGCCTTACCCTCTTCGCGATGCTTCAGAATGAACTGACCGACGAGTATTTCGCGGTCGTTGCGCATCGGCCGAACGAACAGGGTTCAACGCGGGCGGTGAGACCATGGAGCGTGCGAGGAACGAACACGTGACATCAATTCCGTCGTGCCGGTCGCATCCCTGGCACGGAGTTGCGATCGGCGCCAACGCACCACGGCAGGTCACCGCCTACATCGAGCTCGTCCCGACGGACACCGTCAAGTACGAACTCGACAAGGCGAGCGGCTATTTGAAGATCGACCGCCCGCAGAAGTTCTCGAACGTCTGTCCAACTCTCTACGGCTTCATTCCCCGCACCTATTGCGGGCCTGGTCACGGCGCGTTGACCTGCGCGCGCATCGGCCGCACCGGCATCGTTGGAGACGGTGACCCCTTGGATATCTGCGTGCTGACCGAGAAAGCGATCTCCCATGGCGACATTCTCGTCCAGGCAATTGTTGTCGGCGGGCTGCGCATGCTCGATGGCAATCAAGCCGACGACAAGATCATCGCGGTGTTAGAGGGTGACGCGGTCTATGGAGGCATGAAAGACGTTGTGGATCTGCCGCATGCTCTTGTGGATCGCATCCAGCACTACTTTCTCACATACAAACGCCCGCCGGGCGCCAGTGAAGCGCGCGTTGAGATTGCGGAGACCTACGCTCGTGAGGCTGCCTACGAGGTGGTCCGGCAGTGCATGGCCGACTATGTCGAGCACTTCCAGCCTGGTCACTGATACCCATCGCCCGGAAGCGCAACGGTGATGTCGGTGGCTGAACCTTGTCGTGGCCACCTTGCTCATCTCGAATCCGATAGACTGCTAAAATCTGAATTTTGGGGAGAAAGACGAACGCGCCAGGAGGGAATCGAACCCCCGACCCACGGCTTAGAAGGCCGTTGCTCTATCCGACTGAGCTACTGGCGCATGATTGAAAACGCTACGGTTTCTTTACTGTCCTTGCGCTGTGCCCGCAAGGCCGTGGTTCCCTGTGCCCGTAACTGTGCCCGTCGAAAAAATGTCGAGCCTGCGCGCCGCGTCGCGGAGGTCGCCCTCGCTCACGATGTTGTAGCGCTCGAACACGCTCCGGGTCTTGTGCCCGGTCAACGTCATGGCGACGCGCTCCGGGATGCCGCTGCGCACCATGTTGCGAACAGCCGTCCGTCGGAAGTCGTGGCGTAGGCGATCGGCGAGCCCGGCCTTCCTGCACGCTGTCGCCCACGCCTTCCGAATGCCCTTCACCGGTGTGCCGTCGCGGTGGAACACCCACGGGACAATGCAGCCGCGTTCCTTCTGCACCTTGTCCGTGTATGCCCGTTGCGCTTCGAGAGCCTGCCGTAGATCGGTGGTCATGACGAACACGCGGGCTTCGTCGTTCTTTGTTGTGCCGGGTTCCAAGCGCACCGTGCCGGCCTCGAAGTCCACTTGCCGCCACTGCAGGCCGTACACCTCGGAGACGCGCCAGCCCGTCACATAGAGGAACGTGAGGAGCGGGCGGTGAATCGGGCGAATCTTGGAGCGCAGCGCCTCAAATTGCTCACGCTCGAAAAAGCCCTTCCGAGCGTTGTTCTCTTTCAGCATGGCTACCTTTGGGCGCACCGTGATCTTCCCCGCGTCCAAGCCCATGCGAAATGCCTTCTTGAACAGCTTCAACTCGTTGTTGACGCTGGCGTTGCTCATGCCATCGGCCAACCGCTTGACTACGTACTCCCGCACGTCGGCCACCGTGATGTTTGCGGCCTTGCGTTCGGCGAAGACGGCGCCCAGATCCTTCAGCCGCCGCTCAGCGTCCTTGATCGTGCGCCGTTGGTTGACCCGGTAATCGTTCAGCACGTCCGCCGCCAACTCGTTGAACGTGCAGCGGTTCAGTTGCGGCGTCACCGGCACGCCGCGCTCAATGTCACCGAGGTGCTTCCGCAAGAGGCTCCTTGCCACGCCTTCCTTGTCGCTCTCGCTCGACTCCCGCATCGGAATGCCGTTGCGGTAGTACTTGATCCACCAGACGTTACCACGCCGGTAGATGCTGCCGTTCTGTGTCTTGCCCGCCATTTCGTTCACCCTCCCTTCTTGGTTGTCTTCGGTTTGCCCTTCGGCCGTTTCGCGAGCGCTTGTTCCACCGCGTCGAGGACCAGCCGGTTGATGCTGGTGCGCTCCTCGAAGGCGATGGTTCGCAGCTGCTCGTACACTGCGGTCGGCAAGTAGATGCTGAACCGTTGCACGTCTCGCTCACTCATGGTGGCGTCACCTCCTTCGTGGCGCCACTAATAGCGCTAAGCGCTATAGTGTCAAGCGAGGCTTGTGGAGCGTTCCACAAGAGGGTAGGGGCTCGGGCGCCGTTCGCGCCGGCTGTGGGATCAGGCGCGTCGTTTCCAGGTGTCAACGAGGGCGTCCAGGTCGTAGCGATCAATCAGTAGCCGGCGCACCGTGTCGCCCAGCGCCCTGCGTTCCCGCTGGCGCAACGTCTCGGGCCGCGGCAACGGAACCGCCTTGATACTGCTGTCGTTGATGAATTCGCGCATCGTCCAGTACGAAATTCCGAGATACTGAGCCGCCTGTTCGACCGACAGGAGGCGCGGCCATGCCGTGACCGTTGCCTTGAGTAGCCGGGGAACCACGGCCTCTTCAGCCGCATTCCCTCGCGGGCGCCCTTGTACCGCAACGGTTTCCGGTGCGACTGTGCCCGGATTGTGCCCGCATTCAGGCGTCGTCGTCATGAGCTTACGGGCTTCCCTCAGGCGCACCATGCGCGGCATCGTTCCCGTTGCCGATCGTCGCTTCTAGCCTGCTGGGCTCGCTCTGTACGCCGCGCCCGGCAGCGAATCGGACCGGGTAGCGCTTCCGCTGGCAGTTCCGCTGCTAGACGGTTACACAAGCGTTCGAGGTTGAGCAGCTCGACGCGCGGGTTCACCAGCGTCCTCCCTCCCGCGCCGCGCGGTACCGGCGGGGAATTCCGGCACACTGGCTGGCGTCGGCGCTGCCGTGGCACTGACTTTGGGTACCCCCCGGCCCTCTCGTATTGACTAGGGACCCATGCCGCATACGTGACCCTCGCGCGCGGGGGCCTCTATATTTTTTTTCACCCTCGCGCGGAGACTCGGGACGTGCCGGGCACGGATGAAACAGCAACCGCTCCATGTCCAGGAACCGTTGCCCGCAGTGCCGGCACGGCAGTTCGAACCAGGATTTAGGGTCCCTCATTGTCGAACCCCACTCGCGGACCGTGCATCCTCCTGTATCGGTCGGCCCTTCCGTTCCAGCCAACACCGGGCACACGTGAGCTTCGGGTTCTCAGCGTACCACTCGGCGAGCCACTCTTCGGTGACGTGTGGGCACTCCTGATTATGCTTGGGCGTCGGTATCGGCCACCAACCACACGTCGCCTATGCTGGTGTTGACGAAGCTCACGGCGGTGATCTCGGTGGTATCGAGGTCGAAGGTGCCATTCTCGGCCGTGGGCCTGCCGGCCTTTAGCTCGGTTTCGATCTTCTTCGCTAGGTCCAGGTAGCTCACAGAATACCCCCAGCGAATAAAGCGAAAGAAGCGAGCAAAGCCCCCGGTGCTTCCCCCATTTTTGGCTTTCTTCGCTTTATTCGCGGCCCCGTCAGTTCACACGGCTGCACGGTCAACCTCCCTGTCGTTGGTTTGGCCGGGTCAATGCGGGTCACAAGTAACCGTGGCCGCCCTCCTGTCGGCTCGCTGCCAGTTCGTATCTCCCAGGTCTTTGAGCAAGTGAGGGCATCGTGCAGTCTTCCGGCTGGCGCATGGTTGTCCGTCGTCTGTGCAGTTCGCCGTAGATGAGTGTTCCCGGCAGCATCTCCATGCGGATCTTGTCCGCGAAGATGTACCGGTCCTGCCTGCGAAGATGATGGCCGTTGACTCGGTTGCGTAATCGACGAACGCCAGCGCCGCGTTGAGATGCTCAACGCCAGCGTGCCTTGCGGTCCAAGAGCGCAGATGCGGGACGGCGCCCGGTGTGGGCTTCGGACCGCGCCAACAACTTGCCGAGGAGCCCCGGCCGTTCACGTGTGAGGTCCGGGTAGATCCGTTTCCACGTTGCCGCCGCTTCCGGGGTCCGCCGGATCTCGTCCACTTGGCGTGCAGCGTCGAGGATCTCCCGCAGCTCCGCAACCAACTGATTCACTGCGGCGGCCGGCGCCCGGTCAGGTCGGCCACCAGCTTGGCGCGACAGGTCAGCAGCAAAAGGAAGCGATTGCCAAGGCCATTGGCGGCCTCGCTGTCGCTCAGGTATTTTGCCAAGTCCTCCGGCGTCCGAATGTCCGATGATGCTGATATGGGCATCGATTGCCCGGCTCGGGTTGGTCTTGGTGATGGTGCGAAGGATATGCTTCGCGTCCCAAGCATCCCGGATGACGTTACTCAATACGTTGCCGTCCCGAACGAACTGTTTCAGGGGTTGGGAGAATTCGGTTTCGACAATCAATAAGCGCTTGTCGGGTACGCCTTCGTCGATTACTTGCTGCTCGCCCTTACGGTCGGTCCGCATTACGGGGTCACGGACTGCGTGAATGAGCCCACTCGCCACTGCTCAGGCCGCCCGTGATGTTGGCCGCCAGCGTCGTCGACTTCCTTGAGCACTCGTAGCGCGATGTTCTTCGAGTCCCCTTTCCGCGCGTACGACGAACCACCCACAAGCAAGACATTCTCGTTCAAGTGGTGCGTCGTCTCGCCTACGTAAGTGAGGCTTGCGCCCAAGCAGGTTGCCAAATGCAACAAGGAACTGCGCAGCAACCGCAATCGGTGCGGCCTCGGTGAAGGGCTCGAACACCTGGGACAATCGGCCCACGTACCCATGGAAATCTCCCTCCCGTGCCCTTGGCGCGCGTGGCGTCATGCGACCAACTCCTTGAGCAGCAACTCGTCGAGACGGTCGCATTGCCGGCGTCGAGCATAACCGCGCGTGCAGTTCGTCTATTTCTGCCTGCACATCGAGGAGGTCTTGGGCGCGAAACGTCGCGTGAATGGCGATCCGTGCCGCCCGTCTTACCGCATCGGCGTGCGAAACCTGTTCAACGGCCTCGATCACCGCGACCAGGCGCGGGAAAGCTGATCTGGGTTCGAGCCCAATCCTCCGGTGGGTAGCCCGCCGAGCATCCTCGAGGTCGCGCGATCGCCCCGCCGTCGAAGTCGCCAGGGTCCGAGAGCCAGTGATAGAGCGCCGGCAACATCGCGGGGTCAGGCTGCGTCGGGTCACCAGCCACCGCCAACACGCCGTTCATCGCGCGACGCGCCCTGCTTCGATTGCGCGGTCGATGTCGGCTCGCGCCAAGGACCTTACGGACTCCGTGTAGCGGACGGTAGGTGGGGAGATGGCCAGCCTTGATCCAACGCTGGAACGTCCGCTTGCTCACGGGATACTCCCGCTCCGCTTGGATCAGATCAACGTACTTCGAGCCAGTGGGGATGTCGTGTGTATCCATGTTGCGCCCCACTACCCCGGCCTTCCGCGCGTCAAGGAGTTCTGCCACCCAGCTCGGGGGCGAAACCCGCGGGCAAACTGCCGAAGCGGTCCGCGAGACGCTGAGCAGCACGCCTCCGCCGTCTCCTACTCCGGGGTCCTGCTCGGAAAACCGCCAGCGCCAGGAGGCCAGGAGAGCTCCTCGCCGCCCTCGGGGATCCAGCCCGAAACTGGAAAGGCGCGCCGCAGCACCATGGTTTCAACTCTAAATCGGTCCCTCAACCCAGATCGGCTTGCACCCTGAAGAACTCCAACTCTCGATCATTCCTGCGGTGTTGACGGTCACGCTCTTCTTACACTCGCCAATCTTGCCCGTACCGGCATCACTGTACACCTTCGACCATGTAAGGACCCGCCGCCCATCGCTCAATGGCATGACCAAATTTGGAGCGCCCCAGGCTTGAATCAGCTCAAATGACTGGTCGGCCTACCCAAGGCTGCATATGAGTTCCGAATTGGTTCATGATCGAGTCACTTGCGAATTGGTTCGCGGTGATTCTTCCGAGAAACGTATTCGTACCATCTGCCGCGTAAATGAGCCCGTTCTCGACAGGGCAGAAATTTTGCCCCCTCACCGGCACCGCCACGAACGCCAACAAACCCACAAGAAGCGCGATACGGCTACGTCGCAATCGGCGTATCAGCCGCCCGCTGCGCCCGGATCGAATGGACTGTGCCCGCGCGGTGTCCCCAGCAAGAAGAATGAAGCCGACCGCAGCACACACGTAAACCAGAAACGAGGACCTCATCGTTCCCCTCTTTTCGGTTCTCCCGGCTCCTGCCAGTGAAAGCCGCAGTCAGGCGACACTCACAAACAAACTTTGATCGCGTAAAAGGTTCGCCCGTCAGCAAGTCTAACCAGCACCCGTGGCAAGCCGGACGCCTTTGACGCGGGCTCACTCGCCGCCGTGCCCTTCCCGCCGGGCACCATAGTCCGCGGCCGGCGCCACCGCGCCAGCGCGACCCGCTGCATGCGCCTACTGCGCTCCAGCGACGTGCTGCGATCACGCGCCCATCGCCGCTGCGCTCCGTCTCGTGCGTCGGCTGACCGCTGCTCCGGTGTGCGCCGCTCCCACCGACGCCGTGACAAGTATCGCGCGGCTACGAAGTTGCCCCCGCGCAATAGCTGTCCGCACGCGCGGTAAAATTCCATGCGTACGTCCGTAACACCGGGCGTTTTCGGGGTCAATTTCCCGCACGGCGGAGGGCTGCGCGCACGCGGCATGCCTACCGCCCATGTCAGGTCCACTGTGCCCGAAACTGTGCCCGCGACAGGCACAAACTACCATCCCGCCAGCCATACGCCGGCCAAAAACGCCAGGCACAAAGAAGAAAAAGCCCTTGTGGATAAAGGGCTTTCCCCCATGGTTTCGGCTTAGAAGGCCGTTGCTCTATCCGACTGAGCTACTGGCGCCCGCCGCAATGCAAGTCGGGGTGAGAGGATTTGAACCTCCGACCCCCTGCGCCCAAGGCAGGTGCGCTACCAGGCTGCGCTACACCCCGCTGCACTCTGTACCATTACGCCGCCCGCGTCCGTCCCGTACGGCCGAGTTCACGTCCGGAAGGCTACCGTACCATGGCCGGCAGGCGCTTGCTAACAAAGCCCCTCCGTCAAATCAATCGAGCCGACAGCCATGGCAGGCGCCGGCGTGCGTTGCCAAGAAGGGGAGCAGGTTGTTTCGCAGGGTCGCACACGCCCGGGCGCGATGGCTGACTGCGTTCTTCGCCGCAGCCGGAATCTCGGCTAACGTCGCGCCGAGCGGCGGGTAGAAGAAAACGCGGTCGTAGCCAAACCCGCCGCTGCCTCGCGGGGCTTCCGCGATCCGCCCCTCGCAAGTGCCGCCGACCGTCCACGTGCCGCCATCGGGACTCGCCACCGCGAGCACGCAGCGGAACCGGGCGGTGCGGCCCGCCGCTGGAATCTCGTGCAACGCCGCCAGCAACTTGGCAACGTTGGCACGGTCGTCCCGTTCCGGACCGGCGTAGCGCGCAGACCGTACGCCGGGCGCCGCATCGAGTGCGTCTACCTCGAGCCCCGAATCGTCCGCCAAGGCCGCACAGCCGCTCCAACGCGCAACCGTCAAGGCTTTGCGGAGGGCGTTGTCCGCGTACGTCGTGCCATCCTCCGTCACCACCGGCACTCCCCGCACACCGGTCAGCGAACGCAAGCGTAGCGGCAAATCCTGAAAGAGATCGGCGAACTCGCGGAATTTCCCGCGATTCGCGGTGGCGATCACCAGCAGCGGTTCCTGCACGACCGCGGCTCTCCTCACGCCGCGGCGAGCGCTTGCCGCTGTAGCGCAGTGAGTTGCCGGATGGCGGTCCCGGCCATCTCGGCAAGGCGGTCGAACGCGCTCTTTCCGAAGGGCTTGGACTCGGCGGTGCCCTGCACTTCGACAAACCGGCCGCTCCCAGTCATGACGAAATTCATATCGGCCTCGGCGTGTGAGTCCTCGGTGTAGCATAGGTCCAGAACGCAGCACCCATCGACGATGCCGGCGCTCACGGCGGCCACCGAATCGATGAGTGGGTCCGCCGTAATCCGACCGGCGGCGTGCAATTTGCGCAGCGCCAGGGCAAGCGCCACGTACGCGCCGGTAACCGAGGCGGTGCGCGTACCACCGTCGGCCTGGATAACATCGCAATCCAGCCAAATGGTCCGTGGGCCCAGGCGTTCGAGATCGGTCACCGCGCGCAGGCTGCGGCCGATCAGGCGCTGAATTTCGTGGGTCCGGCCGCCGATGCGCCCGCGCGCGGACTCGCGTGGAATCCGTTCGTTGCCGGAGGCCGGCAGCATGCCGTACTCGGCGGTTACCCATCCCCGGTTCGTGTCGCGCAGAAACGGCGGCACGCGCTCCTCGACGGTCGCCGCACAAATGACGCGCGTCTCCCCCACTTCGATGAGGAGTGACGCCGCCGCCGAGCGAATGAATCCGGGAGTCATTTTGACCGAACGCAGTTCGGTGTCCATCCGTCCATCAGCACGCATATGGGCCTCTTCCATTGCTTACGGGATACCAATTCCTGACGGCAGCGCAAATGGCCGCTCCCAGTCGCCTTTGAGCTTGCCTTCACAGGACAAGGTTGTTATTTTTTTGACGCGCTCGATTCGTAGGAGGTCGATGGAGACTTTAGTGAAGGGGTCCCACCCCGTGATGGAGAAGATCTTCAACATCAGTCAGCGGGTGGCCCTGACCGATTCCACCGTGTTGCTGATGGGCGAGAGCGGTACCGGGAAAGAGCTCATTGCCAGGTTTATTCACAACAACAGCAAGCGCGCCGGCAACCCATTCATCGCGGTCAACTGCGGCGCGATTCCGTCTGATCTCCTCGAATCCGAGATGTTCGGCCATGAAAAGGGTGCCTTCACGGGAGCGGTGGGCACAAGAATGGGCCTCTTCCAGCTAGCCAACGGCGGGAGCATTTTTCTCGACGAGATCGGGGAGATGAGTCCCGCGCTGCAGGTGAAACTGTTGCGCGTGCTGCAGGAGCGCGAAATCCGCCCTGTGGGTTCGGACCGCACGATTAAGATCGACGTCCGCGTCATCGCGGCCAGCAACCGCGACTTGGCCACGGAGGTGGAAAAGGGACGGTTTCGCGAGGATCTCTTTTACCGGTTACAGGTCATCCCGATCGTGGTGCCGCCCTTGCGGGAACGGCGCTCGGACATTCCGCTGCTCGTGCAGCATTTCCTCGACAAACACAACCTGCAACGCCCCGGACAACCGTGCAAGATCTCCGACGACGCCATGGTCCACATGTGGGAGTACGATTGGCCGGGCAACGTCCGCGAGTTGGAAAATCTGGTCGAGCGCATGGTGATCCTGAGCGACGACGGCGTCATTCGCGTCGACTGCCTCCCACCGAACATTCGCTCCTTTATTTCCGACAAGAAGATTCCGCGACCAACCTTGACGGACGAGGGCATCGATCTCAACCAGGCCGTCGAGGAATTCGAGCACCGCTTGATCGACGAGGCACTCCGACGTACCAAGGGGAATAAGCAGGCGGCTGCACGTCTCCTCGGGCTCAAGCGCACGACGTTGGTGGCCAAGCTGCGCCGCAAGTCGGGCGGCCCAGGAACGGATCAGGGCTACTTGCTCTAGGGGCGGCAAGGACACGAACGATGCCAAACGCAAAAGGCCGGATACTTATCGTCGACGATGACCCCCACGCCGTGGAAATCCTGACGCGGATGCTCGAGCGTGAAGGCTACGAGTGCAGCGGTGCCGCGGATGGCCCGGCCGCCCTCGACACGGTGCACACTCGGGCGATCGACGTCATATTGCTCGACGTCATGATGCCGGGCATGGATGGGTTGCAGGTGTGCGAGCGCCTCCGGGAAGACGAAACCTTGCGTCAAATCCCGGTGATTCTGGTCACCGCAAAGGATGACATGGAGACGCGATCGAAGGGGATGGCGCTGGGTGTCAGCGAGTACCTGACCAAGCCCGTCAACAAGCGCGAATTGTTCGCCCGCGTTGCGGCGCAACTCCATAGCCTCGAACTCAATCGCCGGCTGGCGGAAACCGCGGCCGCCGTGAGTGATCCGGCGAAACTCCGCTGACCCGCGGTCTTGTGGACGGCAAAATGCACTCACCCGGGCGCCACACCGGCTTGCGCGCGCTGCTAGTCGCCGCCGGCCTAACGCACGCCGTCGTCGCCGCAGCCTCCGGGCCGGTGCCGAATCCGCCGCCACCCGCGGTCGCGCAACCGCACCTGGAGTCGCCGTCGATCCCGGAGCCTCGACAACTCCACACGTTGCTCCCTGCAACCTCGCAGTTACTGTGGGCCAGTGGAGAGATACAGGTAACCGGCCCGATCCGGCTCATCGTTTTTGCGCCGCATCCGGACGATGAAACCCTGGCGGCAGGCGGCCTGATACAGCGCGTCCTGGCCCGCGGCGGGCAGGTGCGCATTGTATTTGTCACCAATGGCGATGGCTACGTCGACGGCGTGCGCAAGGAAGTACAGCGCACACATACGCTCAGCAGCGATTTCATCCACTACGGCGAGCGCCGCCATCAGGAGGCCCTGCGCGCCATTCATGCCCTGGGATTGCCCCCCGAGAGTGCCCTGTTTCTGGGATTCCCAGACGACGGTATCGACGACTTGTGGCAACGCCACTGGTCGGCGCACAATCCGTACACGTCGCCCCACACGCACCTGAACCGTCCGGTGTACAAGGCCAGCCTGAGCCAGCGCGTCGAATATGCCGGCGTCGAATTACGAGGCGAGATCGCCCGGGTCCTGCGCGACTTCTCGCCGGACTGGGTGTTGGTTCCCGATCCCCGCGACCGCCACCCCGACCATTGCACCACCGGCGTGTTCGTCCTCGAGGCACTGCGGCGGTTGCAACCGTCGAAGGATTCCCGGTCACCGCGCCCCCACGTGCTGGCGTTTCTCGTGCACTACCCGAACTACCCGGCATCGCCGGTGTGGATGAAGGAGATTGCCGGCGCCGGGGTCGGTGGATCACCGGCGGCCGGCCGGGTGCTCGCGGAGGCGCGCTGGACCCACCTCCAACTCACCCCGGCAGAGTCGGCCGCGAAGGGCCAGGCCTTGTCCGCGTATCAGTCCCAAGTCCACGTAATGAATCCGTTCTTGAAGCAGTTCATGCTGCCGTTCGAACTGTTCGCCGAATTGGACGCGGCCCAGATCGACGCCGTCCCGGGCGAATACGCCGCCCGTTTTCCGGGGCGGCGCTAGCGCGGCGCGCCCCGTAGGGTCCGCGTTGTTCGCACGACCGACACGTGTTAGGCGTACACAGAGGGATGAACCCGGCAACGAATGACGTTGAGGTCGCACGGTGGCGAGCTCGCCGATCGGTGGCGGCGCCGGACCGCGTACCGGGTGCGGCCTCTCGCAGCGCGCAGCGCCGGCGTACATCGGCCACCGCTGGACGTGATCGAGCGGAGCCGCGGTGGTAGCGTTGCAGCCTCCGTCACCAGGAGCGACGGTATGCAGTTAGTCAACCCGGGCGCCTACGAGGTGGACCAAGAAGGGAATAAGGCCCGCCTGGAACAGCTGCGGAAACTGACCGATCCGGCGGAACGGGTAGCCTTGCTCCTACAGGATGATCCGGACCCTGACGGGATTGCCAGTGCCATTGCCCTGCGCACGGTATTGGGCCGCAACCGCGCCACCACGCCGTTGTTTTCCCACGGCACGACCACGCGCGCCGAGAACCTCGCCATGTTGCGGTTGCTCGATGTCACGGTTGAACCGGTCGACACGGACACGCTGCGCGCGTTTCCGTGCGTGGCGCTGCTCGACGTTCAGCCGGCCTACTTCGGCGAGCGCCTGCACCACGCCCATGTGGTGATCGATCATCATCCGCGGGTGGGACCGATCGACGCGGAGTTCACCGACTTGCGGCCGCAGTACGGCGCCACCTCGACGATCCTCACCGAGTACCTCGAAGCCTGCGAGACCGATGTCAGTCAACGGTTGGCTACCGCGCTGCTGTACGGCATCAAGAGCGACACGCTGATGCTCAACCGCGAAACGGGGCCGGCGGATCTGCGCGCCTTCATGAACTTGTACCCCTTGCAGAATTACAGCGTGCTGCGGCGCATCGAACGCCCCGAGTTGCCGCTGACTTTCGCCCACTTTCTGGTGCGGGTGCTGCCACGGGTACGCAAGCAGATGGGGCTGCTGACGCTCCATGTCGGCCGCGTCGAGCGCGAGGACGTGATCCCGCAACTTGCGGACTTCTGTTTACAGTTCGAGAACACGGAATGGGTGGCGGTGTCCGGCAAATGGCACAACGAGCTGGTCATCTCCGTGCGCAACCCGGGGTACGTGCGCAGTGCAGGCGACGTGGTGCGCAAGCTGTTCAACGGCATCGGGCGCGCCGGCGGCCATCGCACCATGGCGAAAGCCCGGATCCCGCTGCGGCACTGGCGCAAACAGTTCGGCTCGACCCATGACCGTGCCGTCGGCGCGGCGGTCGAAAGCGCATTTCTGCAAGAACTCTACGGCGAAACCGCGCCGCCCCTTGCCGGCGCGTGAGCGGCGGGCCCTGACGTCGCAGACGGCGGTCGCGTGCGCGGACGGCTATCCCCAGGAAGCGCTTTCGGGCTGCGCTTCTTCGCCTACCTGTTTCTCTTCAGCTTCGGGTTTTGGCTATTTAGCGTGCATCAGCGCCTCGGGCCCGTGCAACGGCTGATCGCCCGGCTGGGCACCGCCCTGCAGCAGGCTGCCGGCGGACACGCGGTGTGGCGCGGCGACGACATCGTGATTCGGACGATGATCCTGAACATCAACCATGAGTGCACCGGCGTGTTCGTTTACATCCTGTTTGCGAGCTTCGTGCTCGCCTATCCGGCTCCGTGGCTGGGCCGGCTGACCGGCATGCTCATCGGCACGCCGCTGATTTTCGCGGTCAACGTTTTTCGCATCGCCACCCTGGCGCGCGTGGTCGAGATCTATCCGCACGCCTTCTTCTACTTGCACGAATACGTGTGGCAAGGCGTCTTTACCGTGCTGGTGTTGATCGGGGCGATCGGTTGGGCCGAGCGCTACGAATGAACAAGACGCGCTTCTTATGCCGTTTTCTCGCGGCGTTCGCCCTGCTCCTGGTGGGATGGCGCTGGAGTGACGCGTCACGGCGGTGTACGCAAGCCCTGTTGGCGAGTGCCGGCGTTGTCGGGCCGAGCCTGCACGGCTGGGTGCTCGAGGCCCCGCCGCCGGGACAGGCGGTGCCGGTGTGGGCGCAGGGCTCGAACCGGGTCCACGTAGCGCTGCAGTTCGACGCCCTCACGGTCGGCGTCATCCCGGCGCTCGCCCTGCTGCTGGCCACTCCCGGATTGAGCGTCCGCCGGCGCTTCATCCTGCTTGTCGTGGCCGCCACTCTGTGTTTCGCGATCGATACGCTGACCGTCGCGCTCTTCCCCGTGCTGGTGTATTACAAGAACGCCATGACCGATGTCGTCGGTACGTTTATCGGTTTGGTGGCCTTCGTAGGCGCACCAGTCATCATCTGGTTCGCGCTCGCCTTTCCGCAGTTGCGCCGGGCGCTGCGCCCGTTCGCTCACACCGTCTGACAGCCTCGGTATTGCATCCCGCCGGGGATCCTGTAATAAAACTTTCGAATAGTACCTGAGCATGCAGTGCACCGAGTGTTTCGTCGGTCACGAAACCAACGCTCTGACGGTGCGAGCATGGCATAGTGTTTCGGCCGCTCGATGCCGGCCATTATATTGACGCAGGATGAGGAGGTCACGATATGCGCAATCCCAATCTCCGGCTCAACGATCTCGTGTCGCGAGGACGCAAAGGCCGGGAAGAGTCGAAGTTGATGAACGTCAAGGTGCCCGAGCACGTTCTCGCACGGATCGATCGCGTGGCCACCAACCTGGGTGCCACGAAGACGGAAGTCGTCATCGCCATCCTGAACGAGGGACTCGACACGGCGGAATCGGAACTGAAAGGCTGGACGCCGCCACCCAAGCCGGTCGTGCCGAAGGAACGGCGCTGCACCGCAAAGGGGTGCGATCGCGAACGTGTGGCCAAGGGCCTGTGCGCCACCCATTACCAGGCGCAGCGCCGGGCGCGCGCGGCTTGATCGCGCAGCTCCATCGTCTGGACGGTCGCTCTTCGGCGCAGCGGCCGGGAAACTCGGTCAGGCGCTGACACGCGCCGCAGCGCAGCGTGTTTGCAGATTGGGAAGGCAAGTGTGCCCCTCCTTCACCTGTCGTCGGGGGTAGGCCTTGTTCATCGACCGTCCCGACAAGTGCCGCGCCGACGGCTCACGGCGCCGCCCGACATGGCCGTTGTTTCAGCGAGGTTCCGTCCCTGCGCCGGCGCGCTCACCGCGCGCACCGCGGAGAGGTGTTGCTTCGTTGCGGCCGGCTTCCGTCCGGCCGTGAAACAGGCTAGACGAACGACATGAAATGGGCTGTCGAATCGGCTGCGGCCGTCACGTTGTTGCTCGTCATCCTGACAACCGCGGGCTGCGGCGACGACGATCTCCTCATCCCGGGCAACCTGCCCACCGTGCCGACGTCGGTACCCGTGACGCCAACGGTTTCGACCTGCGCCCCCGCCGGGTCGGGCTGCGTGAACTCGTTCGACTGCTGCAGTAACAGCTGTCTCTTTAGCCAGTGCCAGTAACCGCGCCGGGCATCCGCGTCAGCGCGGCGCGACCGCCATGCCGCGGTACGCCCGGTCGCACTTCGCCGCCAGGACGAAGTCGCTCTCGGTGAGGCCGTCGATCTTGTGGGTCCAAAGCCTGACCTCGACCCGTCCCCACGCGAGCACGAGGTCCGGGTGATGCCCCTGCTCCTCGGCAATGGCGCCAATGCGGTTGACCAGCGCCAGACCCTCCGCAAAGTCGTTGAGTTGATACTGTCGTTCGAGATGGTGATTTTGCACCACCCTCCAGGCTGGCACGTCCGCAAGCAGCACCGCGACTTGTGCGGGGGAAAGTGGCGGCAGGCCTCCTCGGCACGGCACACACGCGCGCTCGGCAAGATCCGTCATTGTTGGAATACCTCCGTAGATACTTCACCTGTACGCACCGCACCCCGTCGATGCAATCGCGTGTTTCGCAACGCACGTGGCGGTGATATTGCCCGTGGCCTGCGTGCCACGCAGACGAGACGGAGCATCCCACGGTGCGACACGAGGAGGGAAGATGATCGACTTCACCGTACCGCCTGAAATCGAGCAATTGTGCGACAACATCCGCAAGTTCATGGACGCGCATGTCTATCCGCTCGAACGCACGGCGGAGCTGCGCTGGGAGGCGGACGGCCCTCCCTATCCACCGGCCATCGTGGCCGTCCAGGAGAAGGCGAAGCAGGCGGGTTACTGGGCGTTCCACTTGCCGCGGGAGGCGGGCGGTGCGGGGTTGCCCTTCATGTACTATGTCTTCATCAACGAGATTCTCGGCCGTAGCCCGATAGCGCCGGCATGCTTCGGCTCCGCCGCGCCCGACTCCGGGAATGCCGAGATCCTGTGGCAGTTCGGAACGCCTGAGCAGAAGGCACGCTGGCTCAAGCCCTTGGTCGACGGTGCGATTCGCAGTTGCTTCTCCATGACCGAGCCGGAAGTCGCCGGCTCGGACCCGCGTTGGTTGCGGACGATGGCCCGACGGGACGGCGACGACTACGTCATCAACGGCCACAAGTGGTTTACCAGTGGTGCGCACGGCGCGGCGTTCGCCATCGTCGTCGCCCAGACCAACCCGGAGTGCGAGAATCCGTACCGGCGCTTCAGCCACATCATCGTTCCCACTGACACGCCGGGGTTTCGCATCGCTCGTAGCGTTCCGGTGATGGGCCAGGACGATAACCATCATGCCGAGATCTGGTACGAAGACTGCCGCGTCCCGGCCACCAACCGGCTCGGCGACGAAGGCATGGGGTTTGTCATCTCGCAAGCGCGTCTGGGTCCGGGCCGCATCCATCACTGCATGCGCTGGCTCGGGATGGCGCAGCGCGCCTTCGAGCTGATGTGCCAGTACGCCACGCAGCGCGAGGTCTTCGGCAGCCCGTTGGCCCGCAAAGCCAACATCCAGGACTGGATTGCCGAGGCGCGCGCGGACATGCATGCGGCGCGCTTGATGACGCTGCACGCCGCCTGGAAGATCGACACCGCCGGCGCGGGCGCCGCGCGCGAAGAGATCTCGCTGATCAAGTTCTTCGGCGCGCAGATGGTGCACAGCGTGGTGGACAAGGCCGTCCAGGTGTATGGCGGCGCCGGGGTTACGGAAGACCATCCGCTCGCCTTGTTCTACCGCCAGGCCCGGCTTGCCCGCATCTACGATGGCGCCGACGAAGTGCACAAGATGGTGGTGGCGCGGCGCATTCTGGCGCAATACGAGGGGAAGCGGACGCGGCGCTAATCCGCCGGACGTAGCAGACCCGGCTGCACGTGACTGACCTACCCGAGACGAGGCGGCGAGGACACATTTCCCTTGCTGACCGAGCCGTTCTCGCATAGGGTACGGAAACGGCACAGAGGGTGCCGTGCGCGATGGGCACTCCGCTGTTGGATAGCCAACAATTCGAGCACCTGGGCGGCGGGCGCAAGGGGGCGTTTCTGCTGCTGCGTTACGTGTTCATCATCGCCGCCGCTTATCTCATCATCTTCGATTCGCGCACGGGGACCTTTCCGTTCAGCCACGGCCTGATGATCGCCGCGGCACTGGGAAGCAATGTCGCATTGTCGATGGTCTCCGCGCGCTTCGTGTTTTCGTGGTACGTCGAAGCGCCCGTGCTCATCGCCGACACGCTGTGGGTGTCCTGGGCGCTGCATTCGACCAGCACCAGCGGCGAGGGGTTCTTCCTCCTCTACTTCTTTGTCCTCTGCCTCGCGGCGCTGGGGGAAAACATGGCCATGGTGCTGCTCGGCAGTACGGCGATCAGCGCGGCCAACGTCTACTGGACATCCGGCCCGAACATGTGGACCTCACCGAATCTCCTGCGCATCGTCTTCTTCTACACCGCGGCACTCTTCTACGGTTACGTGATCAATGAGATCAAGCAGGAGCGCCAGCGTGCGGTGAAGGGGATGGCATGGGCGCGGGAGCTCGAGGACAAAGTTGCCGAACGTACCAGCCAGCTACAACGCCTCTACGATGAGGCCGAAGCGGCGAGTCGCGTGAAGTCGGAGTTTCTCGCGACCGTTTCCCATGAATTGCGCACGCCCCTGGTGGCGGTCCTCGGCTATACCGAACTCCTGCTCGACGGCGAGTTCGGCGCGCTCCAGCCGGACCAGCACAATGCCTTGCAGCGGGTCCACTACCGGGGACAGGAATTGCTCGAAGTCATCAATGCCACGCTCGACGTCAGTCGACTCGAGGCGGAACCGATTTCACTCGATGTGCAGACCGTCGACACGGCCGCATTGTTGACGGAATTGCAGGGTGAACTCCAGCGCATTTCCACGAGCGACGGTGTGCGCGTGGAGTGGGACATCCCCGCCTCGCTACCGGCGCTCGCCACCGACCCCGGCAAGCTGAAGATCGTGCTTCGGAACTTGGTCCGCAACGCCTTGAAGTTCACCGAACGCGGGCACGTCAAAATCCGGGCCCAGCCGTGCGTCGACGGCATCGAACTGTGCGTCAGCGACACCGGTATCGGCATCGCCGCGGACATGCTGCCCGTCATCTTCGAACCCTTCCGTCAGGTGGACGGCGCGGATACGCGACGGTTTGGGGGTGTCGGTCTGGGGTTGTACCTCGTCCGCCGGTTGGTCGACCTGCTCGGTGGGCAAATCAGCGTCGCCAGCACAGTCGGCGAAGGGTCCACCTTTCGCGTGCAGCTGCCGCTCACGCATGTAGGTTCGAAGATGGCCCAGCAGGCCGCGTGAACCGGGGCGCCGATCGCGACGTCCGCCGACGTGGCCTGCGGCGCAGCCGGCTGCGCCGCAGGCCACGTCGGCGGACGCACCGCGCCAGGCAAACGGACGATGCCCCGGACTGAAGAACCCTTCCTCCTACAGGGACGTGTGCACGTCACGGGCATGTCCTACGGTCCCCATGGCGTCGGCCGGCTGGGCGGGAAGGTGGTGTTCATGCGTGGCGTCGCGCCCGGCGAAGAGGTCGACATCTCCCTCACTGAGGACTGCGGCTCGTATGCGTACGCGCAGGTGGACGCGATCGCGCGTGCGGTGCCGGAGCGCCGGCGGCCACCGTGCCCGTACCTGCCACGCTGTGGCGGCTGCCCATGGCAACACCTGACATATCCGGCGCAACTGCAGGCAAAAGAGCGGAACCTGCACGATCATCTGCGCCGCACGGCGGGTGTGTCCACTGCGCTCGTGCGGCCAATCATCGCCTCGCCCCTGGAGTTCGGCTACCGGAGCCGTCTCAGTCTGCGGACGGACCATGGCCAGATCGGTTTCTATGCAGGTGCCAGCCATGACCTGGTGCCTGTCGACGATTGCCTATTGGGAAACGCGCGGGTCAACGCCGCGCTCGATCATGCCGCCGAACTCGTGCGGAACGTGGGCAGCGCCATCCGTCGCCTCGAAGTAATCGAGCATGGAACGCAGCCAGGAGTGGTCCTGCTGGGTGAAGTGGAAGGAGAATGTCTCCCGACGGACGCGACCCGCATCGCTGCGTGGTTCGCGCGCGGCGAACGGATCGGTCCTATCCGCGGCATCGTCCTTCAGGGCCGGAAGTGGCGTCGGGTGTGGGGTGACGAACGCATCACGCTTCGGCCCGAAGCGGACCTGACATTGACGGGACGAGCCGGTGTGTTCACCCAGGTGAACCCCGCCGCCAATCGCCTGCTCGTCGCTACCGTCCTGCAAATGGCGGAGTTGACGTCACAGGATCGCGTGCTCGATCTCTACGCCGGCGTCGGCAATCTGAGTCTGCCTATCGCGCGGCGCGCGGCCCGCGTTGTTGCCGTCGAGCAGCACCGTTTGGCCGCCGAGGATGCGCGCGCCAACGCCGCGACCCTCGGTGTTGTCTCCTGCGAGGTGGTCGCCGATTCGGCCCGGCGGGCGGTTGGGCACCTCAGCCGCGGGGAACGGTTCGACGTGGTCGTGCTCGACCCGCCGCGCAGCGGGGCCGCGGACGTCATCGACAAGCTTCTCGCGATACGACCGATGCGGCTGGTCTATGTGTCGTGCAACCCGGCGACGCTGGCGCGCGACCTCAAACGATTATCCGCGCGCTATCGCGTCGAGGCGGTGCAGCCCATCGACCTGTTCCCCCACTCCTACCATGTGGAGGCGGTCGCCAAGGCTTTATTGACTTGCTGAAGAGTGGTCCATATTGTGAAAGGAGATCCGCTGGTTGCAATGCTCGGGAGCCCACTCACAAGCCGCGCACCCACCGTCGCGCCCGATTCGTATTTGGGCGGAAGGTTGAGAAATCATGTCTATGACCAAGCAGCAAAAATCGCTCAAGCCAAAGATTACGATCATCCCGGGCAAGGGCGTTGCGCAGACGATCAACTATTTGATTGAGGACCGCGATCACCTCGACTGGCTGGTCGCGGTAGGGCGCAATAAACGCGGCGAGATTTTTTTCTACGACACCGGGGGCGACATCATTGAAGACCTCGGGACGCTCGAGTACCTCAAAGAACGCATCGCGCGGGCGCACTACGGAGAGGAGCCCGAGTAAGCGCCGCCGGCAGCGACCGGCAGCGTGACCAGCGCATGCGCCGACGAACCCTAGGGAGGGCTGACGAATGCGATTGGAAGCGATTCCCTGGAATGGAAACGGCCCGGTCGAGGAGGACACTCTTCGACAGCACCTGGAGGAGGAGGGCTTCAACGTCTTCCGCTGGCGTGACGAGGCCGGCGCCAGTTACGAACCGCACTCGCACGAGCATGACGAAAGCCTGTGGGTGGTCGACGGCGAATTGGTGTTTGGAGCCGCAGGTCAGGACTTCCGCTTGCACGTTGGGGACCGCCTGATGTTGCCGAGAGGTACGGTTCACACGGCACGCACCGGCGCGCGTGGCGCGACCTACCTCATTGGCGAACGGGTGTGAGGGCGCAGCACTCCTCGTCACACGTGATTGCGCAACAGCCGTTCTTGCGGATGCGGTTCCAGATAGGTTTGCCCGAGGAGGTCGGCAACCGCTAGTCGGCGGACGAAATGGCGGATCGAGGCGACCGGCACCATGAGCGGCACCACGCCGCTGCGGTAGTCCTCTACGACCGCGAGTAACTCGCGGCGGGACGTGTCGTCGAGTTGCTTTCGGAGGTAGCCGATCGAGTGCCGCAGGACTTCTTCATGGCGCCGGGGCGTGGCCAGAACTTGTAGCGCCCCCATGAATCCCGCCTCGTAACGCTCGCGCAACTCGCCACGTGTCAGTGCCGTGGCACCGGCCAACAGACGACTCAACTGCCGATACGCGCGGGTCGAGTGGGCGAGCAACTGAAGCGTGTGTGCCGTATGGAATACCGCCACGTCGTGTACCTTCCAGCGCCCCGTGAACAGCGCCCGCAGTCGGCGATAGGCAAATACCCGTTCGACGAAACTCTCCCGCAAACGGGGATCGCACAGCCGCCCTTCCTCTTCGACGGGCAGGGTCGGATACCGCTGCATCAAGGCCGCCGCGAAGAGGCCGCGTCCGGATCTCGCCGGCATACCGCCCGCGGCATGGACCCACACCCTTTCCATACCGCAACTGGGCGAATCCTTCTTGAACAGGTAGCCGCAGAGATCGTCGGCGCCCAATTCCGCTACCCGTCTGCGCGCATACGAGGACATGGCGTTGGTGTGGTCGATCTGACTCGTCATCCCCACCATGCGGACGGCCTCGCCGTCACGCACGAGCCGCACAGGTTCGCGCGGTGTCGCCATCCCCAATTCGACCTCCGGGCACACCGGCACCCACTCGACGTGGCGGCCGAACGTCTCGACCAGGAACGCATCGCGCTTCTGTCCACCGTCGTAACGGACCGCCTGGCCCAGAAGACACGACGACACGCCGATCCGAATGCGATCGGCGGCAGGCCTGCGCGCTGCCCGAGCGTCGGTACCCATGGACGCTCAGTGTAAGCGGCGGCGCCGCGTCCGGCAAACCTTCGGCCCACCTCCTTCACGCCGCATACGGCCGGCCAGCCGTGCGGCATTCGGCGCTCACGGCCGTCACCGCCGGTTCGGACCACGGCGTCCGAGTCGTGCGGGGCGATCGTGCGGTGGCCGCCTGGCCGTCGCGCCAACGCACCAGCCGGTCGCGCACACCCTCGGCATCGAGTCCGAGCACGTCGCAAACGCGATCGAAGGAGAAATACGGACACACATCGTCACCAGCCACTGCTGGTGTGCGCTCCATGATCCAGCGTGCGGCGTCGCGATGCAGCCGCCGCTGTTGGGGGCCGGATGCGAACAGAAAACGCTGGAAGCAGCCGATCGCATCCTCCAGGATGGCTGCGAGCAACCGTCGTTCCGCGGATTCGTACGCCCGCAGCTTGCCAAAGAATTGTTCGGGCAGAATGAATTCCATCTGCAGCGGAAAGCCCTCGCGGGCTTCGCCTCCTTCACGTAACGGCATGATCGCCGTTGTGCGCCGTGGGGCCGGCATGTGACCACCCTGGCGTCGCGGGCGGTCGCCACGGCTCGCTGCCTGCATGTCGATACGCTGCGCTCTCTTGACGGCATGAAACATTCTCTTCTCCTTTCTGGTTCCCCGTGGCTACTCCGGGCGTGGGCGCGGCAAGCCGGTTAAGGGGAAACAACCGGCTGCCAGCCGCGATCCCACCTCGCTATTGCGGGACGTATCGTGTGACGCCGTCAGTGGCCGGGAGCGGACGGCTGCATGTCGCCCACCGGCAGCTTGCGACGTCGCACGGGCGTGGGACCGAACACGGTCCGCCGAAGCCGCACGAGCACCAACAGCGGAGCGGCGATGACGGGCGCGGTGAGCAACGCGGCCCTGCGCGGGAAGACGCCGTGCGCCGCGCGCGCCGCATCCGCCGTATCGGCAGGCAGCACCGCGCGGCTCAGTATCGACCGATGATGCGCATGCTCAGGAATGCGGCGGTGCGGCAGCAGTAGCATCGTCGCCGTCAGCCCAAAGAGAACGACGAGAAGCACCGCCGCCGTGCGGCGCAAAGACTGACCGTTCATTGACGTCACGTTCTTAATCGACGATTCGCGATCGCGAACTATTCAGCGGTCAAGGGAAGTTTGCGCGCAGCGCTCCGTCACGCCCCTGGTCGCGCCGCGGCGCCGCGGTAGCCGCCCACCGAATCGGCGACGCTATTATTCCGATGACCCGCGAGGTGAGGCGACCGGACACGGCACGGAACCACACAACCTGATCGCGTGCTCGAACGCCGCGAGGCGCGGCTCGTTGCGCTGCGGCGCCGGACATTGCATGCTAACCGGCCGATGCAGCACCCCCAAACGTCCGACCCTCTGGCCACCGGCCCTGCCATCCGGCCTCTCGCCACACGCTCGGCAACGATTGTCCGCGTCGTCCATCGCGCCAGTCCGTTGCTCGTCGCGGCCCTGCTGGTCGTAGCGATCTGGTTGTTGGAACATGAGCTACGCGCGTTCCATTATCGGGACATCCGGCGCAGCCTCGCGGCCATACCCGCGGGCAAGGTGGGGTTGGCGATGCTGCTCACCGCCCTCAGCTATTGGATCCTTACGGCCTACGACGTCCTGGCCTTGCACCACCTCGGTCGTGCATTGTCGTACCGGCGCACCGCCCTGGCATCGTTTGTCGGTTACGCATTCGCGCATACCATCGGCCTGTCGGTGGTCGGCGGGGCCGCGCCGCGCTACCGGCTCTACTCGGCGTGGCGTTTATCGGTTATCGAAATTGCCACGCTCATCGCATTCACGGGGGTGACGTTTTGGCTCGGGAGCCTGACCATCGCCGGCTTGACGTTCGTGCTCCACGCCCGGGCGATGGCAGCCGCGCTGCACTTGCCGATCACGGCGACGCACGTGGTCGGCGCGACGTGCATCGCTTTGGTGATCGGTTATCTGGGTGTCGCCGCCGTGCATCGGACGCCGTTCGCGATCCGTGGCTGGGAGTTCCGCCTGCCGACGCTCGCCATCGGGCTGCAGCAGGTCTGCGTGGCGGCCGTCGACTGGATCGTCGCCGCCGCGGTGCTGTACGTCCTGCTTCCGGGAGACGGGCTGGTCCCGTACGGGCAGTTTGTCGGGGTGTTTGTCGTGGCACAGGTGGCGGGGGTCAGCAGCTACGTTCCAGGGGGATTGGGCGTATTCGAAACGATCATGCTGTTCGCGCTCCGGCGCCAGGTGCCCCAACCGGCCCTACTCGGCGCCCTGGTGATCTTTCGGGCCGTCTACTATCTGCTGCCCCTGGCGCTGGCGACCGTGCTGCTCGCCACCAACGAGCTCCTGCGGCAGCGGGAGGGACTGGGCCGGCTGCGAACGCTCTTCGGGCGCTGGGCGCCGGAGATCACCCCCCGTGTGCTGGCGGTCACCACCTTCGTCGGCGGAGCGACCCTGTTACTGTCCGGTGCGCTGCCGTCGCGGCACGGCCGCCTCGACGTGTTGCAGCGTCTCGTTCCCTTGGCGGTGATGGAGTTGTCGCACTTCCTCGGCAGCCTTGTCGGTCTCGGGCTCGTCATCCTTGCCGGCGGGCTGCAGCGGCGGCTGGACGCGGCGTACGTGATGGCCAGTACCTTGCTCGCCGCCGGCGTGGTGTTGTCGCTCCTGAAGGGTTTCAATTTCGAAGAAGCGCTGGTGTTGGCGATCATCTTGGCCGCACTGCTCCCGTGTCGCCGATATTTCTACCGGCGCGCATCGATCGTCGGCGAGCGGTTCACTCCCGGCTGGAGCCTCGCCGTCATGGTGGTCATTGCCAGTTCGATCTGGTTCGGGCTTTTCGTTCACAGACACCAGGAGTACTCCAGGGATCTGTGGTGGCAATTCAGTCTGTTCGGCAACGCGCCGCGGTTCTTGCGCGCCAGTGTCGGCGTGGTCGCCGGCGGTTTGTTCTTCGCCGTGGCGCATCTGCTACGACCGGCGCGCGCGCGGCCGTCGCCGCCCGATCCACGGACCATGGAGCGGGTGCGCGGCATCGTCGCCGGCGCACCGCGGGCGGCCGCGCATCTGGCGTTGCTCGGCGACAAGTCCTTCCTGTTCAGCGACGACGGGCGCGCCTTCATCATGTACGCCGTCTCCGGTCGCAGCTTCATCGCCATGGGCGATCCGATCGGTCCGGCCGAGTGTCACGCGGAGTTGGTCTGGCGCTTCCGGGAACTGTGCGATCGATCGGACAGCTGGCCGGTGTTTTACGAAGCGAGCGCAACGAACCTGCCCTTATACCTCGATATCGGTCTCGATCCGCTCAAATTCGGCGAAGAGGCGCGAGTGCCGCTGACAAGCTTTGCGCTCGAAGGCGGTAGCCATAAACAGCAACGGCACGTGTTACGGCGCATCGAGCGCGATGGCGGACGATTCGAGGTACTCCCGCCGGCGGCCGTGCCGGATCTGTTGCCGCAGATCAGGCGCATCTCCGACAACTGGCTGGAGGTGAAACACACCCGCGAGAAGGGTTTCTCGCTGGGCTGCTTCGAGGCACGATATCTCGGCGAGGTCCCGCTGGCGGTTGTTCGTGTCGACGAAACGATCGTGGCGTTCGCCAACATCTGGTGTAGCGGCGGGCAAGAGGAGATTTCGCCGGATTTGATGCGCTACGGCGCGGCCGCGCCGCAAAGCGTGATGGAGTACATGTTCCTCCGTATCCTGCTGTGGGGGCAGCAGCAGGGCTTTCGGTGGTGCAACCTGGGGATGGCGCCATTGGCCGGCCTCGAGTCGCGTGCGTTGGCGCCCTTATGGCACCGCGTCGGGGCGTTGGCCTACCTCTATGGCGAGCCGTTCTACAACTTTCAGGGATTGCGCCAGTTCAAGCAGAAGTTCGACCCCGAGTGGCGACCCAAGTATCTCGTCTGCCCGGGCGGTCTGGTGGTCCCACGGGTGCTTGCCAATGTCGCCACATTGGTCTCCGGCGGCCTGCGTGGCGTCGTCGGCAAGTAACTCGCTACGCAGCGCCGGCTCTCCAGCGCGCCCCAGTAGCCGGTTCATGAGAGCTGGCGCTAAGGTCAGGTACGCGCCAACTCGACCTCGACCCGCGTGCCGCGGTCGTGCATCCCGGGTCCGCCGAGGGCGGGGGTCGGTTGTAGATGGAAGTACCCCCCGGCCAGGTTGAGGGGGTTGATCGGCGACGGGTTGGTAGCCTGGTGCGACCGCTGGCCGCGGAACTGAAACGGTTCCCAGGCATGATACACGATCACCTGTCCAGGCCGCACCGCGGGCGATAATTTGGCCTGGATCTCATAGCTGCCGACCTCGTTGCGGACACGCACCATGGCGCCGTCGGTAATACGGCGTGGCTGCGCGTCCACCGGGCTGATGTACATCACGGGGCCGCCACGCTGCAGGTGCAACAGGGTGGCGCTGTCCCGCCAGGCGGCATGGATGGACCAGCGTGTGTGGCCACCCGTCACGCGTAACGGCAAGTTGCCACCGACAGGTGGAATATCTTTGTGCACCGGCAACTCGTGACCGAATTCCAGATATGAGTCGTGATCGATATAGAACTGCAGGCGGCGCGTCAGCGTCGGCCAAGGCATTCGCTGTTGCACATGCCACGTGTTGGCCACGATCGTCTCGCCAGGCTTGATCTCCGTGGCGTTGCCGATGGGCATGTAACCGTTTCCGATCGAGGTAAAGCGGGCGCAGCCGTCTTCTTTCAGCTTAGCCCAGGTCGTCCCCTTGAGGTTGCTACTGACCTCGACGATGTCACTGAGGAGATCCTCGACGTTGGTTTCCGTGTACCGCTTGCCGAAGGTGAATTCGTCGTAGATCGTATCGAGGCGCCGTTCCTCCCCGGACCGGTCTTTGAACGTCGATAGGCCGCGCGCCAGCGCTCGCGCCTGCACGGCCTTGAGCAGCAGGCAATGAAACTCCCAATCCGGCTTCGATTCCCCCAGCGGTTTGGTTGCCGTAGTGGTCACCTGCGAAAACGGCGCAAGCGGAGTCGCCCAGGTGATGTCGTCCCGCTCATACCATGCGGCCGCCGGCAAGACGTAGTCGCTGTGTAACGCGGTGGTGCTCAAGCGAGAATCGACTGCGACGGCGAGGGTGAGCTTTGAGAACAGACTATCGATCAGGCGGTCGCCCCCGCGGGCACGGCGGAGAATATTTCCCCCTACCGCAAAGAAGATCTTTGGCGCCGTTTGCGGCAGAAATTGCCATCCCTTGGCAACTGCCTCGGCCAAATAGCCATCGAAATCCTGCTTGAGATCTGGATCCCACCGGCGGGCGCTGCCGGTCAAGGGTGCAACTCCACCAAACTTGTGGAGAAATAGTTCCGAGGCGACCAAGCTCCCCTTTGCGTACGCCCGGCGCGATTGCTCGAAGATGAACATCTCGGTGGTCAGGCCTGCCGACTTGGCTTGCAGCGTCGCCGGGCCGGTTGCCGCCGCTACGGCAGCCACTGCGGCGTTGAGGGGGAGCGCGGGTGCCGAACCGACAGCTTCGGCACCGTCGATCGTAAGCAGGGGGAGGGCGTTGATGCCGCTCCCAGATCGGCCGAAATGCCCGCACAGCGCCATTACCAGGAACTGCGCCCGCTCCATCTCGACGGCGTGATAGAACTTGGAGAAATTGGACTGCGTCATGACGGCGGCGGTCTTGGATCCGGCGATCCGCCGCGCTAGTCGGCGAATCACCTCCGGGGCGCTGCCGGCGACCGTGGCGGCGGCCTCGGGAACGTACCGCTGCAGATGCGCCCGCAGCAACGCGAATACGGGTGTCACGGCCACTTTGCCCTGCTGGATCCGGACGACGTACTCGCCATCCAGGGCCGGCACCAGGCCATCGAGCGCCAGCGTCTTCTGCGGCACGAGTTTGACTCCCTTGGTGGCGAGGTCATAGGCGTAGAAGCGATCAACCGCCCCACCGGACTCGACATCGCTCTGGCGCAGGAACCGACGAGTATCCTTGCGCACCAATAACCCCAAATCGGTCTGCTCGCGGACGAAATCCACGTTGTAGAGATTTTCTGCCACGATGACCTGCGCCAAGGCCAGCCCCAAGGCCGCATCGGCGCCGACGTTCACGGGCACCCACCAGTCGGCGTGTATAGCCGACGCATTCAGGTCGGGTGCGATGGCCACCACCTGGGTGCCGTGATAGCGTGCCTCGGTGAGGAAATGGGCGTTGGGAATCTGAGTGTACAGCGGGTTCCCACCCCAGACGAGGATGAGGCTCGAATGCAGCCAATCGTCTGCGGAGTTGGCGAACGTGGTCTTGCCGCAGGTGACCAAGGCGCCGGGATGCTGGTCGCCAACCTCCGCGTTGATGTCCAGCACTACGCTGTCCAAGAGATGATTGGTTCGCTGCAGGCCCACTCCGTGCCCACCGCTCGATATCCCGCCACCAGCATCCCAGTAGATGGCGCCCGGGCCGTCGGCATGCACGACGTCGATAATGCGATCGGCGATATCTTCCAGCGCCTGCGCCCAGCTCACCCGGGTCCATTTCCCTTCACCGCGTTTGCCGGTGCGTTTCAAGGGGTAGCGGACCCGGCTCGCATCGTACATACGCTGGCTGTAGCACGCGCCCTTCTGGCAGCCGCGCGGATTGAAGTCGGGTACGGTCGGGTTAGTCCGCGGATAGGCGGCGACCTGCTCCTCGCGCCAGACCACACCGTCTTTTACGAAGACGTTCCAGTTACAACCGCGCTGGTACCAGCAATTGACGTGGTGGGTCCCTTTCACGACTGCGTCCCATATCCATTGTTGGCGGTACAGCTCTTCCCATCCGCGATAGTCGGGGAGGGGCGTAGTGGGGGCAGTCCCTCCTTGCGCATCCGCCGTTCTGGTCAGCAACCGTAACGGTCCGAGGGAAACAGCCAGCACGCCAGTGCCGAGCAGGAACTCGCGACGGTTCAGCCGCATGGTGGCCGCTTTCGTGCCGATCCCCGCGCGCATGGCGTGCCTACAAGTCGCGTCCACCGTGGAATTTCTTGTAGACTGCCTCCCACCGCTGCATCATCGCCTGCATGCGCACCGGACTGTAGATGTCTTCTTCATAGGAGAACTGCGTGTTCCCCGCATATATCAGGTGCGAGTAGCACGCCTCCTCGTGAATGGAGCCGTCACCCGGATCCCGCATACGGGTCAGCCATTTCATGACGATCCAGCCGCGCTCCTCGTCGATCACCTGCCACGGCGACGGGTAGTGGACCGCATGGCTGCCGGGAAAAGTGATGCGCCTCTGTGCGTACCAGTCGCGCACCGCTTGTCGCCCCCGGAGTTCGATCTCGCCGTCGGCATAACCAAACCCCAGGTCGCGGAAGACGACATCCTCGGTATACCAATTGGCCCAGGTGTCGATGTCACCGGCGACCCAGGTATCCTCAGACATCTGGACGAACTCGTCGGCAACCGCTTGCAGTTCCGCCTTCGACCACTTTCCCATTGCCCACCCTCCTTCGCCGTTCAGGCTTAGTAGGATTCGTTCAATCCCGTCAAGAACCGTTTCGGCCGACAAGCCATGACCGACTCGGATGGCCGCTGGCGTGCGTGTTCCCAAGGCTTGTACGGCGCTGTCGCCAATTCACGTCGGCCGGCATCGCCGACGCATTTGGCGGCGCAACGACTACTTCGCCGCGGCCAGCCGCCGTGCAGCGCCGTCGATGATCTTCCGGGCCAGCGCCGGATAGTTGCCATCGAAATGGTGGCCGCCCGCCGTCCGCACGATCTCGACGCCGGCAAGCTCCGGCGCCCTGCACAAAGTGTACTTTTCCTCAGCGCCGTAGAAACATTGGTACAGGCTCAAGGGCTGGCGCAGGATCTCCGGGAGAACTTCAGGCGCTCCGCTGCCCGGCTCGCCGCCAAACCAGCCGGACAGCTTTACCTCAAATTCGGCCCGCGGCTCGAGGCCGAGCAGAGACACCTGAACGATACGCGCGCGATCCTCGCTCGGCAACCGATTGACGGCGAAGGGGAGGATGCCGGCGCCGAAGGAATAGCCGACCAGCACGACCTTGTCGGTACCCCAGGCAACGACGTAGTGGCGAACGATTCGCGACAGATCGCCGGCAATCTCCGCGGGCGTCTTGAGCTTCCAGAAGTACCGCAGACTGTCGACCCCGACGACCGGCATTCCGTCGCGCGCCAAAATTTCCCCAATCTCTCTGTCGATATCGCGCCAGCCCCCGTCGCCCGAGTAGATCACCGCCATCGTGCGCCCCGGGTGCGCGGCTGCCAGCTCCGTCAACGGCAGGTTGGCGAGCGGACTTCGCGCCGTCCCGGCCGGAAGCGCCCTGGTCAAGACGGTGAGCAGGCGATCGAGGGGCGGACCTGGGGAAGTCTCCGAGACGCCGCGCGACAGCTCGACCACGCGCGCCAGCGGCAACGGCAGCGCGGTCGCGGTCGACACGCGCCACCACCCGTTGAGTGGGGCGCGCGGGCCATAGCTGAAACCGACGTCCGGTGCGCCTCGGGCGGGTGCTCCCGCGCACAACGGCACCGTGGTGCCCAACGCCGGCTCCGGATCGACACTCACGGCTCCCGCAACGGTCACGGCCGGCGACTGCGCCAGTGCCGCGTACGCCAGGGTGCCGCCCGCACCAATACCGGCGAGAATCGGCGACTGATAGCCCGCAAAGCGAAAGTCGCGCTGCAGCCGTTGACTCATGTCTTCGATCTCGGCGACCACGTAGTGGCAGTCGTCCTTGCTGGCGGCCAGATTGCGCAGATACTGCGGCAGATCGACGCCGACAACGACCGCGCCACGTACGGCGAGCGCTCGCGCCACGCCGTCATAGGCGGCATTCCAGCCGTCGCGATCGGAGAACACGAACACCAGCGCGTCCGGTGTGCGCTCCGGCGTCACTAGCGTGACCATTCCCAGACGGCCGCCCTGGAAGGTCCGCTCACTTACGCGCGGTCCGCAAGCAGCCGCGAAGCATACGCCGACCGCGGCCATAACGATCGCGACGCGCCGGCAAGAAATCGTCACGGTCCACCTCGTTAGCATACCTGGCAGCGGTGTCACCTCCGCCTCTGGCCCCACGGTAACGCGCGTGTCGGTAAAGTAGCAATTGCTCTGGCGCCCAACTTTCCTCACAATGGGGCAACTCCTCACGTGGCAGCGCAACCGACGATCGCCGTCGTCACGGGAAAAAGGGTAGGGAACCATGCCGCCGGAAAAGCCATCGCCCCTCAGTAAGCGTAGCCGCTTTACCATCCTCTACTACCTCTGGCTCCTCGGTCTCATTCTGTTCCTCAACTCGCTGTTTTTCTCGGGGCCGGGTGTGCCGGAAATTTCGTATAGCGCCTTCCTGGACGCACTCCGGCGCGACGAAGTGGCCACGGTCGTCATCACGACCGATCGCATCTACGGAGAGCTCCGCCCGGGTTACAAGGCGGAGGCCCTCACACGCCCGGCCGCGGGCACGGCGGCGGCGGTCGCCCCGCAAGTCCCAGCGTCGCCACCGGCGCCGCCGGCGGCGACCGGCCCCGCGCATCACAGCGAGGATGTCCTGCCGATCCCGGGCAAGGAAACGCCCTGGCGACTGCATACGGACGACTGGCTTTCCTGGTTCCGCGGCGTCCGCGAGCGTGCCGAACGCGCGGCGCAGGAGCACGAAGCACGTGTGGAACGGGAATTTACCGTCCTCCCGCTGACGGACCCGAATCTACTCGCGACGTTGCAGCAGCACGGCGTGAAATTTCGCGCCCGGGTGGAGTCGCGCTGGTTGTCCGACCTCTTCTTCAATTGGATCGTGCCGTTCGGCATCATGTTCCTCATTTGGGCTGCCGTCATGCGCCGCATGGGTCAGGGACCGACCGCACTGACCCTCGGTCGGAACAAGGCGAAACTGTACGAAGCCGACCCGGACACGCGCGTGCATTTTGCCGACGTCGCGGGCGTCGATGAGGCGGTCGAGGAAACCCGTGAGATCGTCAGCTTCCTCAAGGATCCGCAAAAATTCACCCGCCTCGGTGCCAAGCTGCCCAAGGGGGTGCTCCTGGTCGGGCCCCCGGGGACGGGGAAGACGCTGCTGGCACGCGCCGTCGCCGGTGAGTCGCGGGTCCCGTTCTTCTCGTTGAGCGGTTCCGATTTCGTCGAAATGTTCGTCGGTGTCGGCGCCGCGCGCGTTCGCGACCTGTTCGCCGAGGCCAAGAAGAAGGCGCCCTGCATTATCTTCATCGACGAACTCGACGCCATCGGCCGCACGCGCGCCGGGCAGGGAGCGATCGCCGGCAGTTACGACGAACGCGAAAATACCTTGAACCAGCTGCTGGTCGAGATGGACGGCTTCGACGGCCGCGCTGGCGTGGTCATCATGGCCGCCACCAATCGTCCCGAAATCCTCGATCCCGCCTTACGACGGCCCGGTCGGTTCGATCGCGAAATTCTGGTCGATCGACCCGACAAGGACGGACGGCTCGCCATACTCAAGTTGCACGCGCAGCGGCTTCCCCTCGGCCCCGACGTCGATCTGGCCCGCATCGCAAGCGAGACGACGGGTTTCGTCGGCGCCGACCTCGCCAATCTGTGCAACGAAGCCGCCCTACTGGCCTCTCGCAGCGACGGCAACGTGATCATGCTGCACCACTTCCAGGAAGCCATCGAACGGGTGATCGGCGGACTCGAGAAGAAGGGCCGCGTTCTCAACCCCAAGGAACGTCGTACAGTCGCCTATCATGAGTCCGGACACGCCATCGTCGGCTACTTTACCCCGGGCGCCGATCCGGTGCAGAAGATCTCGATCGTGCCGCGCGGGCGCGGCGCCCTCGGCTACACCTTACAGGCGCCGCTCGAGGACCGCTACCTGATGTCGCGTACGGAGATCCTCGGCCGCATTCGCACGTTGCTCGGCGGCCGGGCCGCGGAAGACATCGTGTTCGGCGAAATCTCGACGGGCGCCTCCGACGACATTCAGAAGGCCAGTCGGATCGCGCGAGAAATGCTGACCGTTTACGGCATGAGCAAGACGTTGCGCAATCTGTCGTTGGTGACCGAGCCGTACGAGAGTTTTCTTGGGGCCGGCCGGCGGGACCTGGCTCCCTCGGCCGAAGTCGAACGCCAGGTCGGCGAGGAGCAGTTGGCGATTCTGACGCAGTGTTACGATGAGGCGAAACAACTCCTCAGCTCCCGCCGTGACCAGTTGGAAGCACTGGCGCACCGGCTGCTCGCACAGGAGAAAGTCGATGCCGCCGATCTGCTCGACATACTCGGGCCCCGGTCAGCGTCCGCAGGTGCCCCGGCGTGAGCGTATCAGGCACGGATCGCACGGCGCGCAATGAACGGCGATGGTCAACGCCAAGCGGACCATCGTAACCCCGCGCTTCCGTATCTCACGATCGGGCTCCACGCCGCGGATACAATTCGCTAGTTGGGAGACGGCGGCACCCGGATCCAGGCCTCAGGACAGTTCGGGACCTTGGGGTAATAGCCCTTTGGATTCGGACAGTAGTACCAATACGCTTGTGCCTCGTCGGACGGTGCCGGCTGCTTTTGGACGTACACTGGCGGCGCCTGCTGCACCGTCACGGATGGGTAGCCCGCGTAACCATCGGGATAGTACCAATCGGGAAACGGGCCCAACGGGTACCACCACCATGGGGAACCGACGTAGACGCCGTACCAGCCCCCGTGACCGCCGTGCCAATCTCCATGATCTCCATGCCAATATCCATGGCCACCGTGCCACTCTCCGCCGTTACCGTGCCAGCCTCCGTGCCCACCAAAATGGCCACCGGCAAAGTGCCCACCCTCGTACCCACCACTCCGCCCGCCACCTCCGACGGCAGCATCGCTCCGACCGGGCAGCACGAACGATAGTAGTGCGGCTAAAATCAATATAGCTCGTGAGATACGCATGTTCCCTCCGACGCTGGCGTTCAGCACGCTAGCGGGCAAGTACGCGGCTGTGTGCGTGCTCTACGTCCGCTGGTTTCCAACTCACGCCGCACGTCAACCGCCATTGTCTTGCCGGCGCGCGGCTGCCGAACCGCCTATAATGGTTAGACGGTGACCGGACGGAAAACTTGCACGTGATGAACGCACAGCGGTGTACATCAGCACGGATACACCCTCCGCTTCCCATCGTCGGGCGGATTTCTCAAGAGAGTTCGGAATCTGCTCCGGCATGGATAGCCGCCCTCGCAAAACGCCGATCCTGTGCTCTCGAGCGCGCCGCGGGTGCCCCTCGCGAGGGAGTTGAATAGGATGCCGACCTGCGAGCGTCCAATAGAACAAACGCCTCCGACAATGCCCGATATGAGAATCGGAGGTGCGTTTGTCCGGTTGCGAGATGGCTTGAGGTTGTCTCGAACGCGTGACACCACGAACCACCGCTTCCGCGCCTTTTGTGGCCGGCTCCGATTATGGGCCGGGCATACCTCGACCGGCGAACGCGGTGAATCTCGATGCGTTGATGGAGAACGAGGTTAACGTGAATCTGATTGATCCGATCGTAAAGGTATATTGAGAAGGAGGTACGACTATGAACACAATACGATCCGAACGGTGGATAGTGGCGGGTGCGGTGCTTGCCTTTGGACTTTGCGCAGCACCGGCCGCTCGTGCGCTCGACAACTCGGCAGTCGACATGCTGACGATGATGCACACCAAGCCGACTCAATTCGTGCTGTTTGACGACAGCATAAAGCCGCTGGACTTCGCGCAGCCACGCACGGTCAATATTTGTCTGCAGCCGCAGAATGCTACAGCGAGCGCGGCGGAAGAAATCGCCGCGGACTCGACCTTGATCGCGCCGGCAAAACCGGTCCCGCTCTTGGTGACATACGATGGGCGGCAGGCCATTGTTCAACCAGGGAGCTGCCTGGCGGTCGAAACCCAGCACCTCACGATCCAACCGGATCGTGCCCTTGAACGTACGGCGAAGGACGTTCCGGTGACGCACTACCGTCATCCGGAGCTGCAGGGGACCGTGACGGTATTGCGGTAGTATGTCGGGTATTGATGCGACCTAGCTGACGCCGCAAACGGGGATCCTCGGCCGGATCGGCTCCTGGCTCAGTGGGCGGGCGGCGGAGGATCTCTTGCGCGGCGGAATCGAGACCGTTACCGACATAGTGGACGCAACCCAGGAGGCCAGTTGCGGGACTCGCGCAACGTTGACCGCTTACGCGAGGCGTCAGGTGCTGTCCAATCCTTCAGATTGAACCGCCACGCGCGAGCCGGTAACATCCAGCTCATCGCTCGGCACAATGGAGCGATCCCGCTTATCGAAAAACTGCACGCGGCAATCCGCCGCTTTCGCGACGCCGGTTATTTCACGACGACACCGCAGGCCAGCCTCGCGCCCGCGTCGCCCGCGGGATCCGTCTTGTAGTCGTCCGGGCCCGCATGGAGCACCAGCGACGACCCGTCGGCATCGAAAAGGCTATTTTTCCCGCTTCCCAGCGTGACCCCCGTGGCAAACACGTCGACCTTAAGCTTGCCGGTCTCGGGAACATTGATATTCGGCAAGTCGCCGCCGTGCATGCCTTCGGCGCTGAGCATTCCATGCTTCTTGTCAGTCGGATTGAAGTGCCCGCCGGCTGACTTGAACGGCGGTTCGCACTTGCCGACCTCGTGAATGTGAAACGCATGCGTACCCGGAGACATGCCGTCGAGGTCGAGCGAGATCAGCACGCCGTGTGGCGTCTCTTCCAACTTTGCGGTGCCGACCTTCTTCCCTTGTGCGTTATGCAGGTCGGCGTGCGCCGTCTCCGCCAATACCGTGCCGGCAACGCTCCCGGAAATGATGAGAGCTCCGACTACGCAAGCAGCCATTTTCATCGCGATCCCTCCATCATATGAACTTGAACGTTCTCGTTCAGTGAACGCCCATCCGTGTCGGCGCGCAAGAAGGTTGGGCAAGTTTTTGAAGGTCCCGCCGCCGCAACCGCCTGAGACCGCCAACCGGGATCGGCACACGATTACCGGTCGATCTCGAGAGACCCATGTCCGCCGCACGCCGTGCCCCGTTCGCCCTCATTGGCTCGGGGTTGTGGAACGCGGCGGCTGCCCTGCGTGGTGTTCGCTGTTCGCCGACTGGCGGATGATGCGTTCCGTCTCATGTCGATCGCTGTCCGTGAAGCAGACGAACGGCTCGCTCTGACGCACAAACGCCGCCAGCAGGCTGGCCATGACTTGCTGTTGACTGACATAGGTGGCAAGCGCACGGCCTTTTGCGGCAACTTCACCCTCCGAAAGCATGAGGGTCGTACGTGCACGGTCACGAACAGGGAAACTCGGAGGGAGGTCGAGTCCGGCGTGCGTCGCCTCCGGTCGTGGCGTCGCCGCGTCCCAGCCCGGCGGCCAATCGGGCCAGTGTACAAGGTAGGCAAGCAGGCGAGGGAAGCGATCCGCCGATGTTCCGTGTTCCGCTGCCCATTCATCGATGGCCAAGAGGGTGAATAGCCCCGTGGCGTGATGGTCCGGATGGCGATCGAGCGGATGCGGGAACACCACCGTGGTGGGGCGGGTTTCGCTCACCACCCGCCGCAACTCGCGCAGCAGATCGGCACCGTCGTAGGCGACAGTGGGATCGAGGACCTCCGGGTACGGTGGGGCGGCGACGTCGGTGGTGCGCGAGTGCTCCGGGTGCGTGCGACGCCAATGTGCATGAAGCAGGGAGACCAGGCCACCGTCCGGAAATCCCAACGTTTGCAGGCGGACCTTTCCATCGCCCAGGCCACGCACCGCCGCTCGCGCTTCACGCAGACGTTGTTCGCCATAGGCGACGTACTGCGCAGGGCGCGGCCGCGGCAGACCCGTTGCCTGGACCACGGCCTCGACGTAACCGTCGCCTGCCGTCACGAGCACGACGCGAACGCTGCCATCACGCCGTAGGACGCGTTGGATGAGCCCCCCCGCGCCGATCGTCTCGTCATCCGGGTGTGGTGCAATGACCAACAGTCGCTCAGCGGTCGTCGGCTCGAAAGCGCACACCGCGGCGGTCGGGAAAGTGGAAAACCCCGCCGTGAGTAACATGGCCATCGTCGCTACCGCGGCATAGCTCAGCCACAGTCTCGATTCTGCGGGGATCGACGTTGGATGGAGGCAGGTCCGATCGCGAATGCGCGCATTCGCGATCGGTACGTCGCTCGCACCCATCTCCGCGGAGGCCCTCCCCGGGAACCGCGCTGTCCCCCGTCACTGCGAGCGGCTCAACGCCACGAACAGATTTTGTCCCTGATGCGTGACCAATAGCAACAGCTGGTTGCTGTCTCCGGCGTTGTTCAGGGCCCGCTCGTACTCGGCCACGCTGCGCACCGTCCGGTGGTCGACCTGAGCGATCACATCGCCTGGCTGCAATCCCGCATTGTCCGCGGGGCTGTCTGGCGTGACTGCCACGATCACGACTCCCTCTTTCTTCGCCAGATTGAACTGTTGCGCGAGATCCGGCGTGATGTTCGCGACTCCGAGCCCCCAATCGCGTTCCGCTGTCCGCCTCGGAGTGGCCGCTTGCGTGTTGGCCGGCATTTCCGCGACCGTCACCGAGAGGTGCTCGGTGCTGTCTTTGCGCCGCACGGTGATCGGGACGGTTTTCCCGATAGTGGTGGCGGCGACCAGGCCGGGGAGTTGATGCGCTTCACCGATATGCGTGCCGTTGTATTCGACGATGATATCGCCGCGTTCGACGCCGGCGCGCGCGGCGGGACTGTCCGGGGTGACATCTGCCACCAGCGCGCCCTCGGCCTGCGTCAGCCCGAAGGACTTTGCCAAGGCCGGCGTCACATTCTGGATCGACACGCCGAGCCACCCGCGCACCACTTTACCGTGTGCCTCGATCTCCTCGACAACATGCTTCACCAGGTTGATGGGGATGGCAAAGCCGATGCCGATGTTTCCGCCGCTCTGACTGAAGATGGCCGCATTGATGCCGACAACCTGGCCCTGTAGATTCAGCAACGGTCCGCCGGAATTCCCTGGATTGATCGATGCATCGGTCTGGATGAAGTCGTCATAGGGGCCTTCGCCGATGACCCGTCCCTTGGCGCTGACAATGCCGGCGGTCACGGTTTCGGAAAGCCCGAACGGATTGCCGATCGCGACGACCCAGTCTCCCACGTGCAATTGGTCTGAGTCTCCCAACGCAGCGAAGTGGAGATCTTTCACCGGCTCGATCTTCAGCACCGCCACGTCGGTCTTCTCATCTATACCCACCACCTTCGCGTCGAACTCACGTTTGTCCTCCAGCTTGACAACGATCTTGTCGGCACCCTTGACGACGTGCGCATTCGTAACGATGTGACCGGCGGCATCGACCAGCACCCCGGAGCCGAGGGCACGCTGCGTAAAGCTGCGGGGCTGTTGTGGGAAGAAGTGGCGGAAGAACTCGGAAAAGGGGTCCTGCTCCGCGAAGGGGCCGGCTCCCGGACCGAACTGCGGGCCGCCCTGCGTGCGCACGGTCTGGGTGGTAGACACGTTCACCACCGCCGGACGAGCCGCGCGAGCGATCGGGGCGAAGGATGAAGGCACGCCAGGTGCCACAGACAGCGTCCCGCCCGCTGACGCTACCGGAGGATGTGGCGTCACGGTTGGCGGCGCCTGGGCTTCGCTAAACCAGTGCAGGGGATTGGTAAATGCCACGGCGACGGCGGCGGGGGTGGCCACCAGCGCCAGCACCGTGACGGCCAGACAGGTACGATACCGCATCATTCGCGATCCTCCATTCCGTGTGCGTCGCATCATACGATACCGACTGTTTGGCGTACCGACAACCCACCGGGGTTCGTGGCATCGCTGTACGGTTGGTGCCCCCGCACGCACGGCCCAACTCCTCCGTCGGCGGACAACACGCGCACCAATTCCTTCGCGCACATCACATCCTTCCCCGGACACAGTATTTCCAACTTCGGTGGCATCCCGGGGCGCCGGCGGACGGGCGGGGGGAACCACTGTCCGCCGGCGTACGCCCCGAGGCGGGATACGGCGACGCAACGCCGCCGCTCACGAGGGCGAGGCTAATCGGAGAGAACCGAACGACCCAATTTCAAGGAGGGTTGCCGGAACCGCGTCTCGCTCATCCGCGCTTCCTTGCCCCGATTTGACGCGCTCCTCTCGTCGGTATTCATTCCGGCTCGACACCGCACTCCGCGTCGCGCGGCGTTCATGCAACCGATGCCCGGTCAACGCACCAAGTCGGGCGCTGTCACGTGCTCGCGGAGATAGTACCGCTCAATTCCCCAAGTACGGATTGAGCGCGTGCCCCGCAATGCTGGTCACGTCCGCATCCACCAGTGCGACCGCGGCGGTCGCCAGCGGGCCGTTCAAGGATTCGGGTAACAGGCCGTCGTAGATCCGCCTCGCGGAGCGGTATGGACTGAGTCGCACGCGCAACCAGCCTACCGACACTCCATGCGCATCGCGTACCGACGCGCGGTAGGTCCCCCGCAGGTCGAGCAGCGAATGCGTCTGGGAGCTCAGCACGCCGGTGGCGAATCGGCCGGCGATGCGAGCGAAGTCGCCGGTCTGAAATGCCGGGCCATCCGCCGGTCTCAGGGTCAAGTGTATCGCCCCGTGATCCCACGCCGCGTCGATCTCGCCGAGCATTTCAGAGTGGGGGTCGGCGGTTTGCCGGACGATCATCCGACCAGGTTGGGGAAACCACAGCGCGGCCAGGGTGCGATCGTGCGCTTGCAGCAGATATCGCGGCCCGCCCCCCGTCAAGTAGTGCCAGCCGGCCGGGACCAACACCGCGGGCGATGCCCCCGGCATCTCGTCGATCACCAAGCCGCGGTGTTCGACGTGCGCCGCGAAGTCCACCGCCGGATCGACCGCGATGGCGTTCAGCCGCGGCGCACAGCCCACCAGGGTCCCGACGATGAGTACCGACCCGCACAGGCCGCGGACGAGTTCGGACCTCATGGTGCACGATGCGTTCGTAACGGTTCCCTCCACGACTGTTGAGCTTCGATTCCATTACCGATGACGCGGCGACTTGAGAAAAAGTTCCCCGTCCTCGAATCGACCGGTTACAAGGGTGCCGCGCCCGGATCGCTCCCGGAATCGCGCGCGGTCTCGGAATCCTGGCCCGGTCGCAATTGAATAGCTCGGCATTCCGAGCGTCGGTGAGACCATGGGGCGGAGGGGTAATTGGACATTACCCGCTAAACTGGGCACGGTGATGGCGATCGTACTGACTATCTTCGTCGTCACGGCGCGTCCGGTCGCACGGCCTTCCGGCCATCTCTATGGCCGCCTCGGGCTGACCCGGATGGCACTGCTCACCGAGCCGGCGAACGACGACGCTCCATCCCCGCCCGCGCCTACCGCCGCTATCTCCTTCGTGTGTGCACTGCCACTGGCTGGCATCCTGCTGCTGCGCTTGAAGACGCGGCGCACGGGCTTCGATGCGGTACCGATCCGCCGCCTGAAGCTTCCTCCGAGCCGCACTGCCGGCTCGCCGTTCTCCGACTAGCGCACGGCATCCGGCAACCCGTCAGGTCGCTGACCTGACACTCGATCCCCGGACTCGGCTGACCGACCGGCACGGCCGGTCTCCCGCTATTCGTCCCGGGTGGTATCGCATGAAGGAGGTTTGTGCCACCGGCACCAGGAGAACACATGTTGGACGCATTCAGTCGAGCGACCGGCATTGCCGCGCCGATCAGGAAAATAGGCGATGCGAACGACCCACAATACGGCTCTGAGCCTCGACGGCAGGGGGCCGCTTCACGGGGCTCGGGTGCGGTATCGTACGACGCGTTCACCGATGTCGCGCTGCGATACATGCGGCAGCTCCGTTGCACTGCCCGACACCTGACGCAGATCCCAGCGGATGCCGACGATCTCGTACAGGACAGTTACCGCCTCGCGCTGCAGCATTACCACGAGCTGCGCAACCTGGCGCAGTGCCGGGCCTGGCTCTATCGCATTCTGCGACGGCAGGCGGCGACCCGATATCGCCGCCTGCGCTCCGGTCCGGCGTTCGCGCCGCGCACCGGCGATGTCGAAAGTGCCGGCGACCCGACGATGCCGACGGTCCCCGGCGATCCATTGGACCAGGTTTCGCTACGGGAGATTCACGACGCCATCGATGCCTTGCCATCCGACCTTCGTCTCGCGGTGAGGCTGCGAGACGTGGAGGGATTCTCGTATGCGGAGATCGCCCGGCTCACGCATTGCCCGACGGGCACGGTCCGTTCGCGGATCGCGCGGGCGCGCGCCAAGCTCACGATCGCCTTGCGGGCGCACGCCGAGGCCTGCGGCATACGCCGTTCCACACCCTGACTGTCGTTCCCGAGGAGCGTTGGCATGCCCAGTTTTTCATTGCGCTTCCCGCACACGATCGTCGTCGGCGCGTTGATCGCGACGCTGTTGGGCCTCATCGCATTCGCCAAGATGCCGGTCGACGTCTTTCCCAATCTCAACATTCCCGCGGTGGTGGTCGCCACCTTCTACTCCGGCATGCCGCCGCTTGAAATGGAGCGTGACATCACGACGCGCTTCGAGCGCTTCTTCACCCTGGGGAGCGACATCGAGCACATCGAATCGCGCTCGCTGCCGGGAGTCAGCATCATCAAAGTGTTTTTCCAGCCCGGCGCCAACATCGACGTCGCCGCGGCCTCGCTGGCGAACCTGGCGATGGCCGACCTCAGACATCTCCCTCCCGGAACGCTGCCGCCGCTCGTGCTGAAGTTCGATGCATCATCCCTGCCCGTGACGATCGTTACCGCATCCGGCGCCGGATTCAGTGAGGCGCAACTCCGGGATCAGGTCCAATATAACGTACGCAATCAATTGGCCACGATCGCCGGCGCCTCGGTGCCGCCGCCATTCGGCGGCAAGTACCGGCAAGTGATGGTCTACGTCGATCGCGAAGCATTGGAAGCACGCGGGCTGACGCCGATGGACGTCGTGCACGCCTTGAACGACTCGAACCTGATCATTCCGGCGGGCGACGCCAAGATCGCCGACACCGACTACTTCATCTACACCAACAGCATGATCGACGACGTTGACGAGATCAACGACGTTCCGGTCAAGATCGGCGACGGTAGCGCGCCGGTACTCGTACGCGACATCGGGCACGCCGAGGACGCGGCGCAGATCCAGCAAAACATCGTCCGGATCAATGGGCAACATTCCGTGTATGTGCCCGTCCTCAAGCAGGGCAGTGCCAACACCCTCGCGGTCGTGGACGCCGTGCGCGGCCTGCTGCCGAACCTGACGGGCGTGCCAGCCGGGATGCACCTGAACGCCATCTTCGATCAGTCCGGTTACATTCGCGGCGCCGTCCGCAGCCTTGAGCACGAGGCAGGCGCAGCCGCCGTCCTCGCATCGTTGACGATCTTGCTCTTCCTCGGCAGCTTCAAGACGACGTTCGCGATCTTCCTGTCGATCCCGCTCTCCCTCTTAGCCGCGGCGTTCGGCTTATACTTCAGTGGTGCAACCATCAACATCATGACCCTGGGCGGATTCGCTCTGGCCATCGGCCGTTTGGTCGACAATTCCGTGGTGGTACTGGAAAACATCGATCGCCATCTGCTGACGGGCAAGCCACCGGAGCAGGCGGCACGCGACGGTGCCGAAGAGGTTGCCCTACCCGTGTTGGCCTCCACCATTACCACGGTCATCGTGTTCTTCCCCGTGCTGTTCCTGTTCGGTGTCACCAAGTACCTGTTCAGCGCTCTGGCCTTGGCAGTCGTCTTGTCGATGCTGGCCTCATACATCGTATCGATGACCCTCATTCCGATCTATTGCGCCCGTTTGCTAAGCGCGCAGGAAGCGGCGGCCGAGGAGGAGGGTACGGGACACGGATGCTTCGCGCGTTTCATCCGTGCCTACGATCGTGCGGCGCTGCGCTACGAGCGCTGGCTCGACCACGCACTGGATCACAAGCGGACGGTCATCGCTGCCATCGCACTGCTCTGCGCCGGCGCCATGGCCCTCTACCCCTTCATCGGTACCGAGCTGTTCCCACGTACCGACGCCGGACAGTTCGTCATCCACCTGCGGGCGCCGGTGGGTTCGCGCATCGAGGTCACCGAGGCGCTCGCCAAGAAGGTGGAGACTCTCATCCGCGAGACGATCCCGGCGCATGACCTGGGCACGGTGGTCTCGAACCTCGGTCTGGCTTCCGGCTTCTCGGCGATCTACTCGGCCAACGCCGCCAGCGACTCCGGCGTCGTCATGGTGAGCCTCAAACGTGACCATGCGCGTTCGACTTGGGCGTACGTCGAGCGCTTGCGATCCGCATTGCGGCAGCGCATGCCGCAACTGCAGGCATTTGTCCAATCCGGGGGTATTGTCGATTCGGTGCTGAATTTCGGCCTGGCGGCGCCGATCGATGTGCAGCTCAGCGGACCGGATTACCGGCAACTCTATGGCGTTGCGCGGCGTACGCGGAGCCTGATCGGGACCCTGCCTGAGGTTGCCGACACGTTCATCCCGCAGGAGTTCGGTCACCCAACACTCGGTATCACGGTCGATCGAGTGAAGGCGGCGCGTTTGGGCTTGCGTCAGAAGGACGTGGTGAACAACGTCATCACGGCGCTCACCTCCAACCAGATGATCGCGCCGTCGATCTGGATCGATCCCAAGAACGGCAATGACTACTTCCTCACCGTGCAGTATCCGGAGCCCGCCATTCACTCGATCGATACCTTGCTGAACATTCCCGTGCGCGGTGCCCGCGGCCACGGTGACGAGAACGCCCTGCTGCTGCGCAATGTCGCGAGCATCGCGCGCGAGGCCCACCCGGCAGAGGCCGACCACTACAACATCCAACGCATCGTCGACGTGCTGGTGGCACCGCGCGGCGACGACATGGGCGGTACGCAGGCCGCAATCCGGAAGGCCTTGTCTGGGCTGCGACCGCCCAAAGACATCAAGGTCAACTTCCGCGGCTCGGTAGCGGCCATGCAATCGTCTTTCGCCAGCTTCGGGTTTGGCCTCGGCATGGCGGTGATGTTGCTCTACCTCGTGCTGGTCGCGCAATTCCGTTCGTTCTTGGACCCGGTCATCATCATGTTCGCCGTACCCATGGGTCTGATTGGCGTTGTGGCGACCCTGCTGGCCACCGGCACCACGCTCAACATCGAGTCGTTCATGGGAATCATCGTCATGGTGGGCATCGTGGTGGCGAACTCCATTCTGCTCGTCGACTTCACCAATCAGCGTCGCCGCGAGGGCGTCGCGCTGCGGCAGGCGGTGGTCGAGGCCGCGCGTATCCGCCTGCGGCCGATCCTGATTACCGCACTGGCGACGATTGTCGGTCTGCTACCCATTGCCATGAAACTGGGCGAAGGTGCCGAAGCCTCGGCACCGCTGGCCCGTGCCGCGGTGGGCGGCCTGGCCGTGTCAACCGTGCTGACGCTGATTCTCGTGCCGGCGATTTACGAACTGCTTTACGCCCGCCGGGGGGAGAGATCATGAAACGACTCGTTCACGCGATGCTCGGAAGCCTGCCGTTGCTTGCCATGCTCGGGTGCAAGGCCGGCCGCGCCGATTCGACGCCAGCGGTCGCGCCACCGACGGTGACGGTGGTGCGACCGCAGCGCGGCGATGTCGTGCGCTCGATCACCTTGCCGGGCGACCTGGTCGGTTTCTACGAAGCGGCGTTGCACGCGAAGGTGAGCGGCTATCTGAAGAGCATCGCGGTCGACAAAGGCGATGCGGTGCGCCAGGGGCAGGTGCTGGCTGAGATTGAAGTGCCTGAACTGCGGCAGAAGCTCAAACGTGCGCGCGCCAACCTCGCTATCCGCCGGCTGACCCGGGAGCGCCTCGAACACGTCTGGAACACGGATAAGCGCCTGGTGGCGCGCGAAGACGTGGATATCGCGGAGAGCAACTTCGAGCAGGCACAAGCCGATGTCGAGGAGATCCAGGCGTTGATGAACTATACCCATATCGTGGCCCCCTTTGACGGCGTGGTGACCGGCCGCTTCGTGGATCCTGGCGCGCTGATCCAGGGGAGCGGGTCACAACCCAGTTCGACAAGCCAAAGCTCGACGCGGGTCAAGGGCGAAAGCATGCCCGTCGTAAGCATTGCCAACCTCGACCGGCTACGGGTCTACGTCTATGTGCCGGAGAACGAAGCCCACGCCATTCGCCAGGGTATTCCCGCGACCTTGACGCTCAAGGAATTCCCCGGCCGGCGGTTCACCGGCACCGTCGCCCGCTTCACGCGGGCACTCGATCTCTCCACGCGCACCATGCTCACCGAGGTCGATCTCGCAAATCCACGGCATGAACTGTACCCCGGCATGTACGCCGACGTGCGCTTGGACCTGACACGGCATTCGGATGCTCTGCAACTGCCGGCCACGGCGATCGGGACCTCGGGCGCCGGCAATTTCGTCTATGCCGTGCGCGATCGTCGTCTGGTCAAGTTGCCGGTACAACTCGGCATCGCCGAGGAAGGCCGGGTGGAGATCGCCGCGGGCCTGCAGGCAACGGACCGGATCGTCAAGATTCTCGGTGCCGCGCTCAGTGCCGGCGAGGTGGTCCAACCGCTGATGACGACGGCGGACACTCCCGACACCGACACGAACGGGTCGCCCACGCATTCCGAATCGTAACGATGTCGAGCGTCGTTCAGTCCATTGGCGCAGCCGTCCTCATGTGCCTGGCGTGGAGCGGCCGTGCGCGCGCAGCCGACATCCCCATCGAGCCGGGCGCGAAGTTGACGTTGCAGCGCGCCGTCGAGCTGGCGCTGCAGTATCATCCGGCACGGCTGGCGGCGCAGTCCGAAGTCGGCGCGGCGCACGAGCGTGTTGGCGAAGCGCAGGGAAATCTCTTGCCGCAGGTGCTCGGCGCGGCGCAGTACCTGCGTTCCACCGAGAACGGAATCGGGGACACCAGCTACCTGAGTCCGTTCGGTTTTCCCCGCTACCCGAGCACCGGACCCAACGCCAACTCAGCGCAAACGTCCGACAATTACCTGATAGGCCTCTCCGTCTATCAGCACCTCTTCGATTTCGGCCGCACGCGCGGCCTCATCGACCAACGCCGGGCGGAAGCCGATGCCGAGCGCGCTCGGCTCAGGTTCGTCGACCTGGATATCGTCTTCCGCGTCACCCGGCGCTACTACATGCTGCTGGCCGCCAAGCAGAAGGTGAAGGTCTTCGAGACGGCCGTCACCCAGCGCGCGGAACATCTGCACGAGGCGGAGGTGAAGGCCGAGGCCGGGCTGAAACCTGAGATCGACACGTATACCGCCAAGGCGGAATTGGCACGCGCCAAGCTGCACCTCGTTGACGCGCAAAACGAGTTCGCGACCGCCAAGGTCGCCCTCGACAATGCCATGGGTTTGGGTCCGCACGCGCCAGACTACCAACAGGCGGATGCGCTAACCTACGAGAAGATCGCCGAACCGCTCGAGGCGCTCTTGAAGGTCGCGTTCGATCGACGGCCGGACCTGGTCATGTTGCAAGACGAAGCACGCGCCGCTGGTGCGCGCATTGCGGAGTACAAGAGCGACTACCTGCCGTCGGTCGGTGCCACCGCGGGGTATAGCGCACGCGGGCAGGACCTTCCCGCCGCGAATAACTTCGACGTCGGAGTCCTGGTCACCTGGCCGATGTTCAACGGGTTCGTCACCGACCATGAGGTCGCCGAAGCGCGCCTTCATCAAGATGCCATTACCCATGCCATACAGGATCTCCGCCAGCAGATATTCCTGCAGGTGAAGAGTGGCTATCTCGATTGGCAGGCCGCGCTGCAGCGCATCCATAGGGCTGAGCAAACGGTTACCGCCTCGCGCGCCGAACTCGACCTGGCGCAGAAGCGCTACGAAGCGGGGTTGGGCAGCATCATCGAATTGACCGACGCGCAACGGCGCTTTACCGAGGACGAGGCCGGGTACATCAACGCCCTCGCCGACTTTTCGATCGCCAAGGCCGCCTTGGCACGCGACACGGGAGCCGAGCCGCCGAAAAGTTGAGCACGCTGCCGCCGATCGCTCCGTTTCGTGGGGCCTCCTTGCCCCGAACTAACGTGGACCTCCAGGCATTGCGGCGCGAACCTCACGACTCGTTGCACGCGCCCGATCACAACCAGCCGAGGCGCCTGCACGCACCGTAGACCAGGTACACCCCCATGCCGGAGAGGAAGACCCCGAAGCCGAGACGCAGGTACGGGCCCGGCATGCGGTTCGCTCCGTAGGCACCGAGCCACGCGCCAAGGAACATCGTCGCCGCCAGAATAATGGCGGCACCGACGTCAACGTTCCCATGCCGATAGTATTCGAGTGCCGCACCCAGTCCGATGGGCGGAAGAAGTACCGCAATGCTCGTTCCCGTGGCCTTGTGCTGCGAGAATCCGGCCCAGTAGATGAGTGCGGGGACAATGACGACCCCCCCACCGACTCCGAACAGTCCGGCCGCGATTCCACCAAGTACGCCGATCGCCACAAAGACCAACCACGACGTCAATTCGACCTCTCCTTTGGCGGTAGCGATCGAAGTCGGCTCCCGCTTCGCGTGCAGCGCGGGATTGCATCGTGCGATCCACGATTCCCCGCGGTGCCACGCTCCCGATAGCGAGCGCATCGAACGCTTGTCAACGATCGCCCGACCAACGTGCCGCGACGGCTCGAGCAACCAGAGCCGTGACAGCGATGTGCCGTCGTGGTCGGAAATTCTCGCACTTGTTGGCGCCCCGTGAGCACGGAATCTAGCAGCCCGTCGGACTTGGAATGAAGCGATTCTCCACCATACCGCCCAATCGAGGAAGAACCGCGCCAACGATCAGGGACGACGCAGCTGAAGGCTGGCGGACCATAGTTGACAGGCAGAGGGATCGCTGTAGTGGGCGCGGCTGCAGCGGCGGCCACGCTGCCTCAGGCCACGCGGGACAGCCGGTGCAGCCGCTGGAGGTTCCAGCCAATACATACCGACGTCCACTCATGGCGCACGGCTGGCAGCCCCCGCGGGAGGAATTGGCGAAATCCCAGCACCGATTTGATGATCCCAAAGGTGGGCTCCACCGTACACTTGCGCAGTGCGTACACGGCGCGCCCGGCGGGCGTGCGCAGCCGCTGCGCCAGCGCGGGGTAGTGGGCGTCTCGACCGACCGCGAGGTACGGCTCCACTTGGTGCGCGTGGCACGCGCCGACATTGTCGGCGCTGAAGTAGCCGTTGTCCGCGATCAGGGCCGCGGGTGTGCCCACCACCGCAGCCACGGCGTCGAGGTTCTCCAACGCCGCGCGCACTTCCTGCTGGTCGTGCGCATGCTGGCTGGCATGCTGGGCCACGATCAGCATCGTATCGGTGTCCACGACCGCCTGCGCATTGTACGCTTGCTCAAAGCCGCCACCGTTGGTCGGCATAATCCGCGCGTCGGCGTCGGTGAGGTTCACCTGATCTTTCGGCTGGGGCGCGGGCGACGGTCCGCCGGGCGTGCGCCCGTTGCGCTCCTCCTGGGCCTGGCGTTCCGCCAGCTTCTGGTCGTAGGCCGCGCGTTCGCGCGCATACCGCTCGACCGCGCGGGCTTCGATCTGCGCCTTGGCCTGCGCGATGGCGGCCAGCCGCTGCTCGCGGCGCTGCAGCTCGCGGCGCCGCAGCTCTTCCGGCACGCTCATGCCGTCCGGCACCTCCCCCGCGTCCGCCGCCTCCGCCACGTGCATCAGCTGCTCCACCTCCGCCCGCACGTGCGCCTCGATCTTATTCGCGTGCTCCCAGCTCAAGGCCCTGTGCTGGGAAGCGTTGGCGTGGATCTTCGTGCCGTCCAAACTCACTTTGCCCACCTTGCGTACGCCCAGCTGCCGCGCCACGCTCAGAATCTGCACGAAGGCGGCACTCAGCTTCGCCAATAAGTGCTTGCGGAAATTCGCAATCGTGTCGTGCTCCGGATGCCGGGTGGCCGCCACGTAGTGGACCGCGACCGAATCGTACGTCTCTCGTTCCAGCTTCCGGCTCGAAAAGACGCCGGTCGCGTAGCCGTAGAACACCAGCGCGACCAGCATCGCCGGGTGGAAGGCGTCCGACCCGCGCCCACGGTATGCACGGGTCCGTGCCCCCAGATCCACCCGCGCCACGATCACCACCACGAACCGCGCCAGATGATTCTCCGGCAGCCACTCCTGCACCGATGGGGGCAACAGGTACGGCGTGTCGCGGTCCACGCTCACCAACCGTCCGCTCATCCTCTCCTCCGCATCCACTCGAACCGCTTCCGGCCACCGTTTCATGCCACAATCACGCTACTCGGA